>CAVYCU010000001.1:0-20251 GCA_963767155.1 uncultured Acidimicrobiaceae bacterium
GCGGAGCTATGACGGCTACCCCCAGCACGAGAACGGCATCGGCATGGCCCGGGCTTTCGTCGACGCTTTCGCCCAACCCGCCGCCAGCGGCCCGGGGGGTGTGCGCCACGGCTTCTTCGCGTCGGTCGACGCGGCTCCCGCCGAGGGCTACCGGGCCCCGCGCCTCCCCACCGTGCCCGCCGGGGCCGACAACCGCCCGATCACGGTCATGACCGGCACCTACGGGGCCCGGGTCCTCGGGCCGCTCCTGGCCTCCCACCCGCGGCAGGACATTACGTTGCTCGCCGTTCCCAACGACTTCTTCGGGGGGAACATCGGGGTGGCGGGTCTGCTCACAGGTGAGGACGTGGCCCGGGCGCTGAAAGACATCCCTGACGAGTCACGCTGCCTGCTGCCCGATGCGTGCCTCAACGAAGGCCGCTTCCTCGACGGTCTCACACTGGCGGACCTGCCACGGGATGTCGAGATCGTGCCGACCGAAGGGGCCGCGCTCCGCCGGGCCCTCGACGGCACGTCGTTCCGGCCCGCGTGCGCCGCATGAGCCCCATGGTCGTGGTCGCCGGGCGGCCCAACGTCGGCAAGTCGTCGCTGGTGAACCGGATCGTCGGCGCCAGGGCGACAGTCGTCGAGGAGGAGAAGGGGGTGACCCGCGACCGCAAGGAGTTGTCGGCCGAGTGGTCGGGCGTCCCGTTCTCCATCATGGACACCGGCGGATGGCTGGCGGCCGGCGACGCTCTGGAGTCAAAGGTGAGCGACCAGGCCGAGCGCGCCCTGGCCGACGCGGATGTGATCCTCATGGTGGTCGACGTGACCACCGGCGTCACCGACGAGGACCTCGAGGCAGCCAAGGTGATCCGGCGGGCCGGCCCGCCCGTACGGCTCGTCGTGAACAAGGTTGATGGAGCCAGCCGCGATTCGGCCATCTGGGAGTTCGTGTCCCTCGGGCTGGGCGACCCCTTCCCTGTGAGCTCCCTGCACGGCCGCGGCACGGGGGACCTGCTCGACGAGGTCGTGGGGCTGCTGCCGGACCCTCTTCTCGACGGAGACCAGGCCGATGCGTGGCCCGTCGGGGGAAGAGACAGTGCCAGGGGAGACCGCGATCCCGGCACGCCGAGCGTCGCCATCATCGGCCGGCCCAACGTGGGGAAATCGACCCTCTTCAACAAGCTCCTGGGTGAAGAACGCGCCATCGTGCACGACATGCCGGGCACCACCCGCGACGCCATCGACACCGTGGTCGAGACGGTGGACGGACCGGTGCGGTTCATCGACACGGCGGGGCTGCGTCGCCCGTCCAAGACTGAGCGCGGCGGCACCGAACAGCACACGACCATGCGAGCCCTGCGTGCCCTGGAGCGGGCCGATGTTGCGTTGCTGGTGATCGACGCCACCGTGGGCACCTCGCACCAGGACCAACGGTTGGCCGAGCGCATCGGCGTCTCGGGCTGCCCCGCCATTGTCGTCTTGAACAAATGGGACCTGGTGCCGATGGACGATCGCGATGACGTGCTGGCCAGCGTCGGGGACCGGCTCGCCTTCCTGGGCGCGGCACCGGTCCTCAAGATGTCCGCCCTTTCAGGCAAAGGCGTCCATCGCATTTTGCCGGCCCTGCGCGAATGCGTGACGGCGTACCACCAGCGGATCCCCACGGGGGCGCTCAATCGCACGGTGCAGGAGCTCCAGCTCCGCCAGGCGGCGCCGCGCTACAAGATCCGCTACATCGTGCAGGGCGCCATCGACCCTCCGACCTTCACGCTCTTCACGAACGGGCGGCTGCATCCCACGTATCTCCGGTACATCGAGCGCGGCATCCGGGAGAAATTCGACCTCGGTGCGACGCCGATGAAGTTGCGCGTGCGGATCGGCGGGAAGTGAGAAGCGGCCGCTCCTGATGGCCTGGTGTGAGGAGTGCGACACCCTCGTCGAAGACGAGGATCTGGGCGAGGAGGGCGAGTGCCCGACGTGCGGCACGATCCTGGCCGAGCAGGAGCGTGCACCGATCCCCTGGTACTTCAAGGCGATGCTGGTCGCCAGCGTGATCTACCTCGGCTACCGCGGCTACCAGGGCGTGACCTGGATTGCCGGCCACGTGTAGCTTCGACCATGCCCATCTACGAGATTGAGGGCGTCGCACCGCGCATTGACGCCGACGCCTTCGTGCACCCCGACGCGGTCGTGATCGGGGATGTCACGATCGGCCCCGAGTCGAGCGTGTGGCCGGGAGCGGTCCTCCGCGGCGACTACGGGACGATCACCGTGGGCGCGCGCACATCCGTTCAGGACGGCACTGTCGTCCACGCCGGGCCCGGCTTCCCGACGGTCATCGGCGACGGCTGCGTCGTCGGCCACCTGACCCACCTGGAGGGGTGCACGCTCGAGGACGAGTCGCTGGCCGGCTCTGGCAGTGTGGTCCTCCATTGGGCCGTCATCAGCACCGGCGCCACCGTCGGCGCCAACGCGGTCGTGCCCAACCATGTCGTGGTGCCTCCGGGAGCGCTGGCCCTGGGCGTGCCGGCGAAGATCCTGGAGGGTCGATCGGACGTGGCGATGATCCGATTCTCCAGCCTCGAGTACGTCAACAACGCCAAGCGGTACCGGGCCACACTGCGCAAAATCGGCTAGGCGTTCTCGGATCAGCCTCGGGCAAACCCGGCGATGTCCCGGGCTGTGTCGGCGGTGACGTCCGGGCACACGATGGAGAAGATCTCCGTCCCGTGCATCGTGCCCATCATTTGGCGACAGCGGGCCGGCACGCCGGCCTTCATCAGGAGGCGGTAGAAGTTGATCCCTTCGTCGCGCAGCGGGTCGCATTCGTTCACGTTGATCACCGTTGGCGGAAAACCCTTGACGTCCTCCACCGTGGCGAAGGAGGGCCAGGCTAAGGGATTGCGCTCGTTGAACGCCTCGATCCCGTAGCCCATGGCGCCCCGGTTGTTGTGGAGATGCAGCAGGATCCCCTCGTTCTCCACCGAAGAGGGACAGTCGGGTGCAGGCCAGTGGCCGGCGATGTACGGACAGAGTGCGTAGACACCCTTGATCAGGTGGAGGTCTCCGTCTCGCTTCAGTTGGAGGCCCGTGGCCAGTGTCAGATTGCCGCCCCCGCTCTCACCGGCGACGACGAGCCGATCCGGGTCGATGCCGAGTTCGCCGGCGTGGGCCGCCACCCAGCGCAAGCCTGAGACGCAGTCGTGGAGGCCCGCCGGGAAAGGAGCGACTTCTGGCGCGGAAGAAGGTGTCACGCAGTTACGGAAGTCCACCATGACCACGACGACGCCATTCGCTGCAATGTGCTTGCCCCAGCCCCGGTACATCCCGTCGAAGCACGACATGGAGGCCATGCCGCCGCCGTGGATGTAATAGACACCCGGCAGCGCCACGTCCGTGTCAGGCCGAATGACCTGGAGCTGCACCGTGTTGCCATCCGGATCCGAGGTGCACTGCGTCGTCGTCACCGACAGCCCTGCCGACGGTGCAGCGTCCTCGGTATCGCACAGGTCCTGAATCACGCGGAACGCTTCCCGGGCGGCGATCGCCTCCGGGGTGTTCGCCTCCGCCAGGAGTTCTTCGCGGTCCGGCGACGTCGCCGAGACTGGAAGTGGGGAAGTGCTCGAGCAGCCGCCGCAGCCGCGGGTCGAGTCGTGCATTGTGTGCGATGTCGGACGTCATGTCGCCATTCGACCATACGAATGCTCCACCGCACCGCGGGGGCCCGTTGCGAGTTGCTCAGCGAATGACGGGTCTAGTGAGGTGTCTTGGCGCGAGCCAACGAGGAGCGGGCCTGTCCGAGCAACATTTCGGCGGTGGTGTCGGGCCCGGCGCTCCAGGCGACGCCCACGCTGGCGGCCAGGGTGTAGCCGTCCAGGCTGAGCTCCTTGTTGACCCCGGCCACGACAGCTTCGATACGGCCCTTCAATCGCTCTTCGACCACGTCCTGCTCGGCGTTGCCGCACAGGACGGCGAACTGATCGCCCTCGATGCGGGCCAGGGTGTCACCGCCGCGGACCGTGTTGTTCAAGCCCTGGGCCACTGAGCGAAGGACCGCATCGCCCCATTCCTGCCCGAGCGACTCGTTCACGACGGAGAACCGGTCCAGACCGATGAGGAAGAGCCCGTACGGCCTGCCGTACCGGCGGGCCTCATACCCGTGATGGGCGAGACGATCCATGAAGATGAAGCGGTTGGCGAGGCCCGTGAGCGGGTCGCGCAGAGCGCGCTCGGCTTCGCGCTCGAGCTTGGAGGTGGTCGACAGCCCCGAGGCGACCAGGTTCGCCATCAGCTCCAGAACGGCAACGTCGGCGTCGTCGAAGTGCTCGGCCTCGCTGGACACGACCCGCAGGGCCCCGACGGCTTCCCCGGCTCTGATCATCGGCGCCACCGCCATGGAGCGGACACCCGCCCTCCGGCAGGCGTCGGCGTCCACCCGAGGGTCCGTCCGGGTGTCCCGGCACAGGAGCGGCATGCCGACTTGGACGCAGAGTCGCGGCAGGCTCTGGTCGCCGGCGCTCCAGGTTCCCTCGGGGTCCGTCTGTACGCCGCTGACGGCCCGATGGACCATCATGCTCTTGTCGGCTACCTCAATGGCCGCACCGTCTGCATTCGTCACCGTCTGCACCCGGTCGAGAACCACCTCGAGGGCGCGGTCGCCCGCCGCCCCTGGGACGGCGTTTACCAGCCGCTGGGTTTCGATGACGTAGTGCAGTAGGTCCAGTTGCGTGCCTCCCGCAATTGTTGCCACGGCGGTGAAATCGGTCTGTCGCCCGAGGTGCTTAAGCACAATTCTTTGTGGCAATGGCCAGGACCAGGGGGAACCCCGAAATCGGACTACCCCGAGATCGGGGTGGAGTACCATCCTCAGGTCGTTCTGGTCCCGGTCTCGCTCCGGCGAAATACCGGGATACGCACCGGTTCGAAGTGCCTCGACGACACACGGGCTGTGGCGCAGCTTGGTTAGCGCGCTTGACTGGGGGTCAAGAGGTCCCGGGTTCAAATCCCGGCAGCCCGACTCGAAAGTGCAGGTCTGGAGGCATTTCTGTTCGGGCCCGTCGGGGCCGGACGATTTGTCCCCGCATTTTCCCCTCGCGACAGAGGGACTTTGCGGTGACAGGGACTTTGCGGTGCCAGTTCTGGAGACCGCCCCCTCGGGGCTGAGGCCTCAACGGGCCAACGCAACGAGGCGCGGTTCAAGTGATCACTGGCCGCCGACGTCGGTGTCTTTCTGCGGAGTCGCGTCCCGTACTTTCTTCGTCAGGACGGTAACGAATAGCCCGACGTGATGGTCACCCTGCTCCAGGAGCGTGGCACATGCATTCGATCGAGCCTCTCGCTGATCCCCGTCCACTTCACCCAGGCTCTTGAATGCGATTGCGGCATTCCGGTAGACACCGGCTGCCGCCCCGAGCTCCCCTTCCGCTTTTGCAAGGCCTCTCGGCGCGTGCGAGCGCCCGAGCCAGCCGTTGAGTTTGTTGCAGGCAGAAACGACATGTGACGCAACGGCTTCGTCCGTTTCCGATGGCGTCCCTCGTCCTGTTTGAAAGACATCCCGGAGGCGGTCAACCGCCTGAGAAACTGCCATCAGGTAGTCCTGGGCACTGGAAGCCCATTTGCGCCTTGCAGCTTCAAGATCAGGATTTCCAGGCACCGTGGCAATATACGCAGGTCAGGGAGGCCAGTTTGCCAAACATTCGTGATCTGTTCACCTCTAGATAACCCAAAGTTTGCCCTTTCGTCACGCTGGCCTGCGACATTGCAGCGGGACATCAGCGACGGGGAGGGCGAAGATCGAGTGAGCGAACTGGACGTGGCGGGTTCAGGTGAGGGCGAGATATTCGGAGAGCTACTCGCTGACACCGGTACCGCCGCCTCGGCGCCAACGGTCACGGATCTCCTGAACGAGGCCCCGACCAGCAAGTTTCATCGGAGAACCGTCATCATTTCGGGCGTCGGTTTTTTCACCGACGCCTATGACCTGTTCGTCATCGGGACTGTGGCCGCCCTCGTGGCGACCCAGTGGCACCTGAGCACTCTGCAGACGAGTTGGGTCACCGGTGCAGCAATTCTCGGCGCCTTCCTCGGCGCCTTCGTATTCGGTCGCATCGCAGATGTCATCGGCCGAAAGAAGGTCTACGTCACGGTGGCCGTGATCATGATCCTCGGGGCAATCGCCTCAGCACTCGCCCCGAGCTTCATCTTCTTGGTTGTGGCCCGACTCGTCCTGGGCTTCGGCATCGGTGGGGACTATCCCGTTTCCGCTGTCTTCATGAGCGAGTACTCCAACCGGAAGGACCGGGGACGCCTGGTCGGTCTCGTCTTCTCCATGCAGGCATTGGGCCTCATCGTTGGTCCGCTGGTGGCGCTCCTGTTGTTGACCTCTGGGATCGGAAACGATGCAACCTGGCGCATTCTTCTCGGTCTCGGAGCCGTCCCCGCCGCAGCCGTCGTCTATCTGCGCTCCAAGATGCCCGAGTCACCCCGCTACCTGGCCCAGGTGCAAGGCGAGCACGGCCGTGCTGCTGGCGAGTTGGAGCATTTCAGCGAGGGCGTGATCGCCGAGCCCACTCGAACGGGCTCCGTGTCGAAGCGGATGCGACTCGGAACCTTCCTTACCGACCCGCAGATGCTCAAGCTCCTCCTCGGCACCGCCGGCGCCTGGTTCCTCTTCGACTACGCCTACTACGGGAACACCCTCTCCCTTCCAGCCATTCTGAAGGAAGTGGACGCGACGGCCACATTGGAAACAAAGTTGCTCTGGTCGCTTGCCATGTTCGTTGTTTTCGCCGTTCCCGGCTATCTCCTCGCCGTCAATCGGATGGATCGGATCGGTCACCGTCGTCTGCAGTTCATCGGGTTCTCGGTCATGGCGTTGTGCTTCGTCCTGCTGGCCATCGTGCCTGCACTCACGCAGCGGATCGCGCCGTTTCTGGCCATCCTGGGCCTCAGCTACTTCTTCATTCAGTTCGGTCCGAACATGACGACATTCGTGCTGCCTTCTGAAGTCTTCCCGGTGAGCATGCGCACGACCGGGCATGGCGTCGCGGCCGGGATCGGCAAGCTGGGTGCCTTTGTAGGAGTGTTTCTCGTCCCTGTTCTCCAAGACCACATCGGCCTGCGCGGGCTTCTCGCTGTTGCCGGCATCTCGGCCGTACTGGGTTTTGCCGTCACGGGCCTCCTACCTGAACCGGCGGGACGAACTTTGGAAGAAGTGGCCGACCACCAACCGGATGCTGCCCTTCCAGCGCCTGTGCTCGTTGCCACCGATGATCTCACGAGCCCGGAATTGCGGACCGCCTAAGAGCGGACCCACGTGGCTGCCAGAGCAGCGTCGTCGGGCCCGGGGAGGCTGGCTGGCCTCACCTCTGCGGCCGTGACGTGCCGGTCGCACCTACAGTGGAGCAGACAATGAGCATTGAGTGGCTCGCAGCCATCGACCAAGGCTTGGTCTCTGAGGTCCAGTTGGCCGACGGCTGGCACACAATCGACGTTCCGAGCTTCACGGTGAGCCCACAGGACGCCTCCTTCTCCTTCGATGAGACCGTGGCCCACACGCATACATCGCCACGGACCCGGGTCGTCGTGGGGCCACTCGAGCGCGGTGCTCGCGGTGGCATTTGCGAGCTGATCCACCCCGACCGCGGCCGGCGATCTGTTGCGGGCCGAGGCGTCGGCCGTCGCCCGTACGCTGGAGGGGATGACGGTCTTCGATTGGTGGGAGGGTGCAGCCTGTCGGGGCCAGGGCATCCGTTACTTCTTCCCGGAGACCCCTGACGATCTCGCTCGAGGTCGTGCCATCTGTCACGCGTGTCCGGTGTGGGCGGAATGCCTGGAATACGCCCGGAGGAGTCCGAGCCCCCAAGGGGTATGGGGTGGCCTCACGGAGCGCGAACGGCGGGGGATTCGGCCTTGGGCGGCCTGACGTAAGGGGCCCGCGTCAAGCACTGGGATTTCAGAACTCAGACGACCCCGTCGGCTCCCCCCAGGTGCCCTCCTCGTGGCCCATCGCCATTTCGGGCCGCCAGGAAGGGCACTTCGTTCCGCTTTGGGCCGCTGATTCTCGGATGCCGAATCTGGGCTGCAATGGGGGAAGCACACCGGCAATTCGCGAACCGTTCGCGGAGGAAGTGGTCTTCTTCAATCCCCTCGCCACCACCTCGTGCAGTCGTTAGCGTCAGCCTCATCCGATCGGCTCGGCGCGCAGGAGGCCTTGGCAATTGCGGAACGTGCATCGCCCCAAGATCGTGCAGCGGTCACATGGTCTTTGGATGGTGGCCTGCGACGACTGCGCGAGGGAGCGCGGATCAACCAGACCTATCGGCATCGGCGAGCCCGTCGATTCCTTCGAGGCCGCAGAGCGCATCTGGGAGGGCCACGTCGAGCGGCGGATTCCTCCGATGCGGCGGGGCGCGGAACAGAGACAGCCATCGATGCGGTCGGAGTTGCTGCTCTGAGCGAGCCGAGATGTTCGTACGGGTAGGCCAACGAACCCCCATACGCCAAGCAGCCCCCGGGTGCGCAACCTCAAAGAATCCCGGGAGCTGTCGCCCAAAAGGAAAGGCCCTCGAAGCGCCGAGGGGCCGAACCCCGTCGATTTCGACCCAGCCAGAGGGTGGGCCCAAACATGCGTGTCCGCGGGCGGCAACAGAGGTGCGACGCGCTGCCCGTTGACTCCTTCGGGACTGCGGGAAGCATCTGGAAGAGCCACTGTGAGCGCTCGAGTTCCCCGGTTCGCCGCGGCACCTCACGCCCGGCTCGAGCCCAGCGCTGAGAGGGGGACGCCCAAGACGTGATCAGACGAACATCCAGATCATGAAGCCAACCAGGACCCAGGGGACAATGGCCAAAAGGACCGCGAGCGTCGCCCACCATCCAAAGGATGTCTGAGGCGAGATGGCCTCGTTCCCGGATCCGAAAAAGCACAGCTGCTCATTGAACGTGAGCCGACCGGGGCTGCGACGCGATATGGGCTGGCGGTGGCTCACGGTGTTCTGAGCTGTGTTCACAGGTGCCGACCTCCTGCAGACGGGACCCCAGTGGGCTCACAAAGGTTACTGAATCCTGAGGATTTGCACAACGAATGCACAACACCTTTTCACACACGCATTGAAACGGTCGTAGAGGAGCCCCTGCCGGCAGGATCCGTCGGCGGACGAGGTGTTCCGGTCAGATGGCTGGAATTCGTGCCTGCAACAGCCGCGGGCGTGCCTGAGGGGGTGTTCGAGCGCAGAAACAAGGCCCCCGCCCGGAGGCAGGGGCCGCAACCCTGACGATCTCTCTTTCGGATTAGGACGTAGCGCCTTTGAGCCTGTTCTCATCGCGCTCCAAGCGGGGCCCTGAACTCACCACCGCTTCGAGCTTCAGTCAGGCCACCACTCCAGCGGGGCAACCAGCCCATCGCTGACCTTCATCCAAAGCTCGATCCGATGGTCCTTGCAGGTCCACAGCGGACCCACCCGGCCTTCAGCATCGATCCCCGTGGCGTTGTGCACACGGGTTAACGCCCGGCCGCACCCGTTCCTGGAGCAGTTCCCGATCTGCTCGTCCATGTCCTGCTGCGCCCAGTCCGGTTCAAATGTCATTCCGCTCCGCCCCACCTTGTCCAAGGCAGAAAATACAGCGGTTTGCATCTCCGCGTTCCCAACGCCCCCGACGTCACGTTTCGCTCATCCTGCGGTCACGCCGGATCCACGAGATTCCCCTTGCTCCGAATCGCGATCGAAGGCTCGAAGCAGCCGGTAGCTTCGGTCTACCGGGTCACGTCTCACCGTTCCACGTCAGTCACGAGTCGTGGCGGTACGTGGCCCGGAACTGATCCGGTGGGTACCTTGCAGGCGTTCGGCCCAACCGATCATCGACCAATCAACACAGCTGTGGATCTTGGCGAACCTGGGCGGCGGAGCGGTGCTAGCGAGGGTTCGAAGGCAACGAATACTTGTCGAAGAACTGCCACATCGTCTCGTCCGCGTTGACGAGGATGATGCCGCGGCCGACGCCGGCCAGGATCCAATTCTTCATCGGACCCATGTTCAAGGGGCTCCCGGGCCAGACGTGTCCCGAACCGGTGAAACGCCACAGTGCGACTTCTGCGCCGGATCGGCAGTGTGTGTAGCTGATCGGCGTCGCCGTCTCCCCGGCGGAGATCGACCCCGCTGCACCCACGATCTCGGTACCGGTTACCGGCTTCTTGTCACATCCGTCCGCCTTGACCCACTGATCGATGCCTTCCATGACAGAGAGACGCAGGAGTGGGTTCGTGCTCGGCGTCCCGTCGAATTTGGCGATCGGGTCATTGACGCTGTGGAACTCCATGGTCGGGACGGACCGTGTCGGGTGGATGACCGGGATCTCCACCTGGCCGGAGATCGACGAGATCGCGGCGACGTGGCCGGAGGCCTCCGCCGCCATGGCGTAGGACATCATGCCGCCATTAGAGATACCCGTCATGTAGACGCGCCTGAGATCGACGGGGGTCTTGGCTGCGATGTCGGAGATGACTTTGAGGAGGAATCCGACGTCATTGATGTGCTTCGTGACAGGGAGCCCGCAGCACATTCCGGCATTCCAGCCGTACTGTGCGTTCTTGGCTATCGGATCAGGAGTGAGCACTTTGGAGATGCGGGTCCCGTCGGGATAGGCCACCAGGTAGCCGTTCATGTCGGCATTCGGGTCCATGTCCGAGGTGATCTCCTCGAGCTGGGCATTCTGTGTGGCGCCGTGGAGGTTGAGCACCAGCGGCAGCGGCTTCCCAGAAGCCGCTGCCGGGGGCACGTGGAGGCGGTAGTCACGCTGCAGGCCGTCGAAGGTGAGCGTGAAGACGTACGAACCGCTCTCCGGGGCCAGCACCGGATGAGGTGTTGTGGTGGTCGTAGTCGCCGCTGCGGCCAAACCGGAGCCCGCGATCGCCGTTCCCATAAGTACGACGAGAGCCGCGCCTGTGGCGAGGAGTATTCGAAGGCCTGCACGTGTGCCGCCTGCCCGGACGCTCATGCCCCAGCATCGCATGGCATCGGGCATTGCGCAGGGACGCGCCGCCGGACGCGTGGGGTTCTTCTCTGGGTCAATCACCCCCGCCTGCCCGGAGGCTGGTAGGAGGAGCGCCCTGGACGACTGGTTCGGCTCAGGCCACCCGGCGGCGCCGGATCATCCGACGCTCCGCATCGGTCGTCCCGCCCCAGAGACCGGTCAGCGATTCTTCGGACAGCGCGTAGTCCAGACATTCCGCGCGCACCGGACACGTTTCGCAGAGTTCCCGAATGGCCCCATAGTCGGACTTCGGGCCCCGAACAAAGTCAGCCGGCCCCTGCCCCCGGCAGGCCGCTCTCTGATGCCACTCTGACAGCATTGAACCTCCTGGCAATCCCTAGCTCCAGTCAGGATGTTGACAGTGCCCTCCGGATCGAAATAGAGCCGACCGGACCCAACCAGCACAACGCACAGACAACGGCAACGCAGGCTGAAGGGGAGGGGCTCGATCCGTGCGTCGGCGAGCGTCTCAGGTGCAGCGCGGTTGCTCCTGCGCCCCGCCCGCAATCGGGCGACAATTCACCCTGCAACCCCTCGGAGCGGTGCCGTCGCGATGGTACGTTGCGCCCGCTGATCCATTCCCGGGCACGAGGGGGCGAACGGATGGGGAGACGGCACGACGCCGGCGCGCGTACCGCGTCGAGTTCTCTGCTGCGCGCCGCACTCACGCTCATGGCCGGACTGGCATCCACGATGGTCGTCGTGACCACCGCGCCGATACCGGCAGGCGCGGCTGGCATTGTGCCGCCGTCGAAACCCTCGGTGAACGTGCCACCGCAGGTCATGCCCCACTGCACGCTCAGCCCCGTTGACGACACGAGTGCGGGCTGTATCGATTCCGTGCTGCACAACATCAATTACGCCCGTTCGCTCGAAGGCCTCGGCCCCATGGTCCTCCCGAGCGAGTACGCCGCCGACACGGTGCCCATGCAGCAGTTGATCATCGCCGACGAGGAGCGCGGTGACCGCGGGCTCTCGCAGTTCTCGGGCCTCGATGCATCCCTCAATGCGCAGGCGCTGGTCGGGGCGGTGGGCAATGCCGACCCCACCCCACTGGGCACCTACGCCGTCAACGGATGGGGATCGAACTTCGCACTGGACTACTCGCCGCTCGGGGCTGACTTCGCCTGGATGTACGACGATGGCTACGGCGGGACCAACATCGAATGCACCTCGCCGGGCAACGCCCAGTGCTGGGGTCACCGGGACAACATTCTGGGGCCATGGACCACCAACGGCACGCAGACGGCCCAGATGGGCGACGCCGACACGACCTCCGGTCAGTACACCCAGCTCTTCGCCAACCAGGTGGACCCGGCCGACACCGACATCGATCCTGTGACACCGAGCGCCCTGCCCACGCCGTCGACCGCCGCCGCACCCGACGTGGTCCAGGTCATGCCCGCCTCCTCTTCGAGCGCAGCGGCCGGCACGCCGGTGACGATCGAAGGCAACTACTTCAATACCGGGACGACGCCGCAGGTCTTCTTCGGAGGAGTGACCGCCACCAATGTCCACGTGGACTGGGACGGCGAGCTCAGCGCCGACGCACCGGCGGACCCGGCGGGGACGGCGAAGAACCAGGTCGTGGTGACAGTGTCCACCTCAGCCGGTTCGTCCAGCGCCATCGGGGCGGCCCAGGTCAACGAATTCACCTATGCCCAAGTCGAACGCGCCGACCGTCACGTCGGTCTCTCCGGCCTCGGGTCCGGAGATCCCTTCGGGCAGCGTGACGATCCAGGGGGCGAACTTCGTCAACGGGGGACTCGCGCCCATCGTCGACTTCGGGACGGTGGCCAGCATCGGATCCATGACGTACAGCGGAACCTCCATCACGACAACCATTCCGCCCAGCGTCGACCCCGGCACCATCAACATCACGGTCACCACTCCGGCCGGCACCAGCACCGTTTCCGCAGCCGATCAGTACACCTATACGGGCAGCGGGAGCACGGCCGCCCCAGACATCACGAGTGCCAACCACTCGACCTTCTCGGCCGGCACGGCCGGCGTGTTCACCATCACGACGACAGGGACGCCCGGGGTCAGCTCGGTCAGCGACACCGCCTTCAGCGGCTGCACCCCGTCGACGCTGCCCACCAGCGTGGCCCTCAACTACACCGGCGGCACCACCGCCACCTTGGACGGGACGCCCCAGCCCGGTGACGGCGGAACCTTCACGGTGTGCCTCGTCGCCGCCAGCGGCGTGATGCCCGTTGCCACCCAGGCCTTCACCCTCACGGTCGATGCGCCTGCGGCCTCGCCACCCACCCCGTCGCCACTGCCGCCGTCGACGGCCCCTGCACCTCAGCACGGCTATTGGCTGGTGGGCTCCGACGGAGGCATCTTCACCTTCGGCTCCGCCCAGTTCCACGGTTCGACAGGGTCGATCCACCTGCAGCGTCCTGTCGTGGGCATCACTCCGACGTCCAGTCGAGGGGGCTACTGGTTGGTCGCCTCGGACGGCGGGATCTTCGCCTTCGGCAATGCGGGCTACTACGGGTCCATTCCCGGCAGCGGCTTCCATCCCGCCGGCTCGGGGCTGCCCCAGAGCCTGAACGCGCCCATCGTCGGCATGGTGCCATCCTCCGACGGAGGTGGGTACTTCATGGTGGCCTCGGACGGAGGCGTCTTCGCCTTCGGCGACGCTCGCTTCGAGGGCTCCTGTCCGGGCATCGGCGGCTGCCGCGGCGCGGCCGTGGCCGTCGTGCCCGACGCCAGCGGCAACGGCTACTGGGTCGTGACGAGCACCGGCGGCGTGTACACCTTCGGGAACGCCACCGGCTACGGCCAGCCGGGTCAGCAGAGCGCGAACATCACATCCGCCACGTCCACAACGAACGGTGGTGGCTACTGGATATTGGACGCGGCCGGGCAGGTCTTCCCGTTCGGCAACGCCGCGGCCCTCGGGGGCATGCCGGCCGGATCTGCCGGTGGGTTCGACCCGGCGTCCGCCATCTTCGCCACGTCCGACGGCGGCGGCTACTGGGTCGTGACGGCGCTCGGCAAGGTGTCCCCCTTCGGCGACGCGCCGAGCGACGGCGACATGTCCGCCACGCACCTCAACGGGCCGATCGTCGCCGCTTCCGGTTCGTGACCCGGCTTCGGCACGAACCGTTGGCTACATTCGGTTCGCAGTGGCGCGGACACGCAGATGACCGGATCCTCGGCGGAACCACCGGGCGCACGCGACCTCGGGTTGGCAACGTCCGAGGTGCGGCTCTCCGCGTACGACCCTGCCTGGGCAGCACTCGGTGCGCAGGAATGCGCCACGGTCCGCGCACTCCTCGGCGACCTGGCGATCGACGTGCTGCACGTCGGGAGCACCGCGGTTCCCGGAATTGCGGCCAAGCCGATCCTCGACATCGTGGCTGCGGTGGGGGACAGCGTCCCGATCGACGAGGTCTTGGGCCGACTCTGTGCCACAGGTGCCTACGGGTACGAAGGGGACCAGGGGGACGACGGTGGGCTCCTGTTGGTTCGCGGCACGGGAGAGCTGCGTACCGTGCACGTCCACGTCGTCGGGACGACCAGCCAGGCGTGGACCGACTACCGGCGCTTCCGTTCGCTTCTGGTCAACGATGACGCGGCGCGGCGGCGCTACGAGTCGGTCAAGCGTCAGCTGGCACAGCAATACCCCCACGACCGTCGGGCGTACACCCAGGCCAAGGCCGTGGTGATCCGCGAGTTGTTGGACGCCCCCGAGCCGCGGCCAGGGGCACAGACGGGCTGATTCGAACCTATGGTGGGGTCACGAACCACCCCTCAGGGAGGGAAACATGGGAATCTTCCAGCGGGCCCACGACATCGTGCAGGCCAAGACCAACAAGGCGCTCGACGCGGCGGAGAAGCCCGACGAGATGCTCGACCTCTCGTACGAGAAGATGCTCGAGCAGATCACCCAGGTCCGCCGGGCACTGGTCGATCTGGCCGCGTCGAAGAAGCGTTTGGAGCTGCAGCAGGAGCAGTTCCAGCACACCGTCGACCACCTGCAGGACCAGGCGAAGCAAGCCCTGTCCGCCAACCGGGAGGACCTGGCCAAGGAGGCGCTGTCGCGCAAGGCCGCGGCCCAGCAGCAGATCGACGAGATGGAGCCGCAGCGCCAGCAGCTCGACGAGGAAGAGAAGAAGCTCACCACGACCCTCGACGCCCTGCAGAAGCGGGTGAACGACTTCCGCACCCAGAAGGAGACCCTCAAGGCCCAGTACACCGCGGCCAAGGCCGTGTCCGAGGTGGACGAGAGCACGGCCGGCATTTCCAAGTCGTTCAACGACTCCGGGGCCTCGCTCCAGCGGGCGCAGGACAAGATCGCCACCATGCAGGCCCGCTCGGGAGCGCTCGACGAGCTACTCGAGTCCGGCGTCCTCGAGGACGTGGGCGGCGGCACCGACGACATTCAGAAGGAACTCGATCAGGTCGGCAAGGACGCGCAGGTGGACAACGAGTTGGCGGCCCTGAAGGCGCAGCTGGGGACGGGCGGACCACCGGAGCCCGACGCGCTGGCCGCTCCCGCCGCCGATACGGCCCCAGCTGCCGATGCGGCTCCCCAGGAGTCGACACCGGCCTCGTAGTCAGGCGGAGGGCGTGATCCCCACGAGGTGCGCCACGACATCGGCCAGTTGGGGTCCGCAGTCCTCCTGGAGGAAGTGCCCTCCGTTCGCAATGGTGACGTGCCCCCGCCCGTCCGCACCGGGCACGTGGGCCTGCAACACCTCGGCCCAGCCGCGGGTGGCGGGATCGTCCTCGGAGAATGCGGTCAGGAACGGGCCTTCGAACGCGGCCAGCGTCCCCATGGTGCGGCGGTTCAGGTCGGCGCAGGCGCTGCCGGGCGTCAGACCCATCAGCAGCGGCAGCTGGCGCGGCCCGGCGCAGTAGCTCTCCTCGGGGAACGGTGCGTCGTAGGCCGCCAGGACCGCGTCCGGCACATCCGACACGGTGGCTCCCTGCACGAACAGGCTCGGCTGGAGCGGCGTGAGCTCCTGGGTGAGCCGCTGGTAGTCGAGCAGCATCTGGGCCACGGTGACCGTGCCGTCGGCGTTGGCGTGGCAGGGCCATTCCAACCGGCCGGTCAGGCCGGTATCGGCGGTGTGCAGCACCGTGTTGGCGGCCACCACGCCGGCGCGCCAGGTCGGGGATGGTGTTGAGTAGGCCCAGCCCGAACGGGCCGCCCCAATCCTGGACGACGAGGGTCACCTCGGAGAGGCCGACGGCGGCGACGAACTGGGCCAGCCAGTCGACGTGGGCCTGCACGGTGTAGGCGACCCGGTCCACCGGCTTGTCCGAACGGCCGAAGCCGATGAGGTCCGGCGCCACGGCGCGCAGGCCGTGCTCGACCAGTCTGGCCACCACCGTGCGGTACAGGTACGACCAAGTGGGCTGGCCGTGCAGCAGCAGGACCGCTTCGGCGTCCGCCGGGCCCTCGTCGATGTAGTGCATGCGCAGCCCATCGGTCAGTTCGGCGAAACGGGGGGTAAAGGGGAACCCGGGCAGGTTGGAGAAGCGTTCATCGGGTGTCCGCAGGACCTGCACGGCGCTCATATTGTCGCACCGCTGGCAGGGGGGCCGAGGGCCTGCTGGACTCGTGCCCGTGAGGATCGGGGTATGAGCGGGGAGCGCTGCGACGTCGCCGTGGTGGGCGCGGGCCTGGTGGGGCTGTCGCTGGCGTACGAACTGGCCGCCCTGGGGGCGAGCGTCACCGTCATCGACGCCGGCCATGCCGGGCGGGCGACCGACGCCGGAGCGGGCATTCTCTCGCCGCTCACCAGCGCGGAGGCCGATGCCGACCTGTGGGCGTTCCTGCGCCAAGCGGGGCTGCACTACCCGGCCCTGCTGGCCCGGCTGGCCACCGATGGCGCCGCCCTCGAGGACACGGGCTACGGACGCTGCGGCATCCTCTCTGTGGGCCTCCGTGAGAGCGAAGACGAATGGTTCGCCCCCTTCGCCGAGGTGGTGCAGCGCCGCTCACCGGGCGATGTGATTGAGATTACGCCGGAGGAGGCGAGCTTCCTCTTCCCACCGCTCGGCCCCGTCCATCGCGTGCTGCACGCGCCGGCGTCGGCGCGGGTCGACGGGCGGGGCATGGCGGCCGCACTGCGGCAGGGGGCGCTGGCGCGTGGCGTGACCTTCGTCACGGGCGCGGCGCACGGCGTGGTGGCGGGAGCGAGCGGCTTGCGCCACGTCGAGGCGGTCGAGGTCGAAGGGCATCAGAATGTGGCCTGCGGCGCGGTCGCCGTGGCGGGGGGCGCCTGGACCGCCGCGGTGGGCGAATGGCTCGGCGTGCGGCTGCCGGTCGGGCCCACCAAGGGCCAGATCGTGCACTTGGGCGTCGGAGCGGAGACGGGGGAGTGGCCCATCCTGCAGCCGCTGCTCACCCACTACATCGTGCCCTGGCCCGGCGGCAGAGTGGCCTGCGGCGGCACGTTCGAGGCCAGAGCCGGCTTCTCCGTCAGCGTGACCGCGGCCGGGTTGCACGAACTGCTGCGCGAGTGCCTGACCGTGGCGCCGGGCCTCCACGGGGCCGACTACCTCGAGACGCGGGTCGGGCTCCGCCCCACGTCGGCCGACGACCGGGCCGTGGTGGGCCGGCTACCGGGCTGGGGCAACGCCTGGGTGGCCACGGGTCACGGGGCCAACGGACTGCTGCAGGGCCCGATGTCGGCGCGCGGGCTGGCCCACGTCATGGCGGGGGTCGACCTGCCGACGGACGAGGCGCCGCTGCCAGGGACGTTCGATCCCGGGCGTTTCGCCTGAACGCCATGATCGACCGCTGACCGGCTGCGCATCCACCAGGGTGCGGCGGGACGCGGGAAGACTGGGTCCGTGCTGCACGGGACACTGCGCCAAGGTGGCACCGACACGCCCGCCACCATGGAAAACGTCCAGGCCGCCTTAGCCGGGAACGACTTCTTCTGGCTCGACCTCGACGACAAGGCGACGGACGGCTCCGTCAGTAACCTCTTGACCGACGAGTTCAAGTTCCACCACCTGGCCGTCCAGTCGGCCGAGCGCTTCAAGCAGCGGCCGCGCATCGACACCTACGACGGCTTCGTCTACCTGGTGGCGCGGGGTGCCGACCCGGACCACACCGACAAGGCGGAGGTGCACTGCTTCTGGACGGACCGCTACGCCGTGACGGTGCACCGGGGGAAGTGCCCGGCCGTGGCGCACGTGCGGGAATGGCTCGGGAACCACCCGCTGAACACCGTGGCATCGCCGCAGCTCGTGGTCGTGTATCTCGTCATTGGCGGCCTGGTCGACAGCTTCTTCCCCGTCCTGTCCAAGTTCGACGACAAGATCGACTCGTTGGAGGACGACATTCTGAAGGCGCCGACCGAGGCCCAACTCGGCGAGCTCTTCCAGATGAAGCGGTCACTGATGAACATGCGCAAGATCGTGGCGCCCGAGCGCGACATGATCGCCAGCATCAACACCGGCGTCACCGACGTGCCGGGCCTGACCGAAGAGGGGACGCGCTACTTCCGCGACCTCTACGACCATCTGATCCGCGTGGCGGACCAGGTCGACAACTACCGGGATCTGCTCTCCAGCGTGATGGACACGCACCTGTCCACGGTGTCGAACCGCCTCAACGTCGTGATGAAGCAGCTGACCATCATCGCCACCATCTTCCTGCCGCTGAGCTTCCTCACCGGCTTCTTCGGCCAGAACTTCGGCTACCTGGTGCGCAACATCATGTCGACGTGGGCCTTCTGGGGGCTCGGCGTCGCGGTCGACATCGTCACCGCGGTGGCCCTCGTCGTGGTGTTCCGCCGCCGGGGTTGGCTGGGCGGCCCGACGGTCTGAACGTCGGAGCCCGAGCGCGTCGAGTGAGCGCAGTCAACGGCAGCTGTCCGCAGGACGGGACGGGCAGGCCCTGCGGGCGCTCGGCCGTGTGCGCCTCGTAGCCGGTCCACCAGTCCTCGCAGCCGTCGGGCACCGGGAAGCCGAGCTGCTTGCGCCGGTCCACCAGCGCGCGGACCGTCTCCTTGTGCTCACGCACCAGGGCGAGCGTCCCGGCGTCGCTGTCCCCGATCCGGCCGACGGCCCAGAGCGACTCCTCCAGGCGCCAGGCCTCGCGGCGGGCTTCGACGATGGCATGCGTCCCGTCCGCAATGTCGGCCCGGATGGAGGCGTCACCGTCGGCCAGGAGGTCGGCGGCGCGCAGCCAGCCGTAGTCCTTGTTGATGCGCAGGAGCCCCGGCTCAATTTCGAAGAGCCCGACCACGTCGACGACCGGATCCACCGTCGTGAGGGTCGTCCCCTCTGGCAGGTGGATGTTGAGGTTGGCGATCTGGCGCTCCGCCACGCCGATCATCCCCATGGAGCGCAGCCCGATGTAGCCGGCGGGGGCGGCGGCGTAGTCCCGCTCGTCGCGGGGGAGCCGGAGCGGCACCGCCACCACGGCGATGATGCGGGTCGCCCCAGCGATGCGCGGCCGAGACCGGGACGACCTCGATGACGCCTCCGTCCACGTAGTCGTCGTCGGCCATCGGGTGGGGCGGGAAGACCATCGGCACGCTGGCCGAGGCGATGGCGCCGTCGACGAGGTCGACCGGGCCGGCGGACCCGCCGGCGCCGGGGTCCGGGCGTCGGACTCCACCAGGGTGCCGTCCTCGGTCACGTAGCGCAGGACGCCAGCCTGAGAGGCTCGCTCCCCTGCGGCCGGAGATGAAGGTGCTCTACATGTCGGGTTACACCGACGACTCCGTGGTCCGTCACGGCGTCTTGGACTCGGACGTCGCCTTCCTCCAGAAGCCGTTCACGCCCACGACCCTGACGCGCAAACTCCGCGAGGTGACCCAGTCGCAGGACGGAGCGTTCCGCGTTCGCCGTTCGACCGAGCCGCAGCGGCCGCTGCTGCTCGACCCGGATACCGAAGGCGCTCGCCACGCGGAGCCAGGGGCCGCAAGCGGCACGTTTCGAGTCCAGTCGCTCGACGCGAGAACGGCCACACTACCGGCCCCCGACGCGGGCGAGTTGGGGCCCCGTCGAAGTGGTCGTCCGATGAGTCTTCCGGCCGACACGTCTTTCTTCGGCGGATCCGGCCCGGGCCGCGTTCTGGTCGTCGATGACGAGGAGGCGCTCGTCCGCGTCATCGCCCGCGCGCTCACTCTCGCGGGCTACCGCATGTCGACGGCGGCCGACGGCAAGGAGGCCACGAGAATCCTGGCCGGTGCCACCTTCGACGCCATCCTGAGCGACATCGACATGCCGGAGATGAACGGCATTCAAATTCTGC
>CAVYCU010000002.1:0-1438867 GCA_963767155.1 uncultured Acidimicrobiaceae bacterium
TCCCGATGAACTTGAGGGTCGGGAATCGTTCGAACACGCCCGAACAGATCATTTGGAGAGAATCACCGGGAATTTTCCGGCGTCGAGGTCGATGCCGAGGCTCCTGGCCGGAGCTTGGTGTCGGGCACACCGTCTGCCGTGATCTTCGAACCGAGGTCACCCGCAGGGAAGAAGAACTCAGGTGCACGTTGACCGGCATGTCCAGCTCGACCGCGGCCGCCCAAAACCGGTCGTCCGCAGCGGAGGGGTTTGTGAACGATCCGCTCGGGTACGCCTCCAGCTGGACCGTCCGCAAACCCATGTCGACGCACCGCTGCCAATTCGTTGAGACAGTCGTCGATCCCCGTGCTGGGCAACGTGGCATTGCAGATGAATCGTTCGGGCGCATAACCCTGAAACTCGGCCATCCAGTCGTTGTAGACCCGGAAGCAGGCCAGGCTCAGCTCCTTGTCCTTCATCAGCTTGATCCCGTTCCAGACGGTCCCGACACCGTTGAAGATCACCTCGGCGTCAATCTGATCGTCAGTGATCTCCTTGGCCCTGGCCGCCGGGTCCCACGACCCTTCGAACATGTCTTCGAATCGCACGCCACGGTCCTTGATGTTCTTGAAGGTGTCGATGAGGGAAGCCCGGTCGCCCCGTTTGGACGAACGGAAGTACATGCAGGCGAAGCCGAGCACCGAGGGCCGACTCTGGCCCTCCATCACCCAGGCATGGCCTTTGGAGTTGGGGGTTTCGATCACTCGCGGGCCCCGCTCCTTGAACTTGGCCGGAAGCCGGTCCTCGAAGAGGTTGGGCGGCTCGTTGACATGGCCGTCCGCCGAAATCGCCTTGTAGATCATGCTGGTGTCCTCCTTAGGTTCTGATCGGCATACGCCAGGTAGTCATCCGCCATCCTGGTCAAGAGATCCGCCAAGTCATTGAGTTCGGCTTCGGACCAGCCGGCGAGCGCGCCGGCGAGCGCCGATCTGCTCGCATGCCGTATCCGACGGGCGGCATCGCGCCCCGAAGGGGTCAGGCCGATCAGGTGAGCCCGCCGGTCCCCGGCGTCTGCGACCTTGGTCACGTAGCCGAGGTCCTCCAGTCCCTGGACCTGTCGGGTCACATGGGGAGCCTCTACTTCGAGCAGGGCGGCCAACTCGCTCGGGCGGAGGGGTTCGGACTCCTCGAGTCGCCGAAGGATCACGGCCGCGGCGCGGTCCACAGGAATTCCCGAGGACGTACGAATCCACTCGTGCCGTCGGACCCGATTGATCAGGTAGGAGATCTTGCCCAGTCCCTGCTCTATCCGCACCAGATCCGGTGAATGCTCCGATGGGCACTGCCTTCGTCGGACACATACAGGCATACTAAACTACTTACCAAAGTTATGTAACTATATTTTGGCCCAAAGGGGCGAGGGCCAAGTCCGGTTGCCGGATCAGCCGTTGTTCAGCGGGTCCGGGCCTCGAGCAGACTGGCAAATGATGTCCAGACGGCGGCCCTCCGACGGGCCTCGTCGACGACCTCGTAGACCCTCCCGATCGGGATGGTCCAGAGGAATTCATGCCAATCTCCACTCACATTCGTCGAGGAGAACCACTCGGTGAACGCACCACAGGCGCTGAGGGCCTGATCAGCAGTCCATTCCTTTTCACTTGTCTTCTGGACAATGCGGTTCTCCGGTTCTGCGAAGACGGAGAGGACCGACATGGCCGTCGCCTGCGACGACGCGCTCACCGCGGCCGGTCGGACCGTCTCGTGCAGATCCACATCGCTCATCTGGAGGCGGGCCCGCACCGATCGAACAGTCTCGGGCGACGCTCCGGCCACTGCGGCGATGGCGCGCAATGAACCCGCGGGATTCTCCTCCAGGGCTTGGCGGACTCGATCGCGTACCTCGCCCGGCTGCACCGGACGCACCTTTCCATCTCGCCCGACCCGACGGTCCACCGCGACGATCCCCAACGACCCGACACGCCGAATTCTCCCGACCGTCTTGTCGGACAGGCCGCACAGAGAGGCGATGCGCCGATCTGACCAAATTCGGGTTGCGCAGGAGCACGCGCCTCGCCGCCCGGCGACGATCAGCGACACTGAGCGGCAACCCATGGCTCACGTTGCGGCGGATCGCCTCGATGAACGCCTCCTCGGGTGAACCCAGAAAGCGCAGACCCACCACGCGCAGGTGCCCGAGGCGGCGAGCCGCCTCCACCCGGTGGCAACCGTCGACGACGACCAGGTCGTCGCCCCAGACGACGATCGGGGGCCACGTGTCGGCGCACTCCATGAGCAGCTCGACGTGGCGCTCGTCCAGGCCTCCCGAACGGATCCCCTCGCCGACACGGAGTTCGGCTATCAACAGGTCTTCGTGGCCACCCACCCCGAAGCTGACCGGTGTTTCAAAGGCAACGGACATCTCAATTCCCCCCTGCTCCTCGCACTCACGGACAGTGTCCATAGACGGACTTGCTATACAAAGTACATTATACGTGGTACAACAGTTCGTCAAGGGGTGCGGGAATGCCCGGGCCTTCCTCGGGCTCATGCCGCGTCGGTTTCCCGGCGGTCAGGGATGATTCTCCGGCGCCCGTTCCCAGAACGCGGCCCACGTGGGAAAGGCGTCGGGCAATTGGCCGGTCGAGAGGTGGCCGGGTTCGGTACCGAACCCGAGGGCCGGCCGGGTGAGGGCATCGCCCAGGTACCACCTGTAGAACTTGCGTCGCTCGAAATACCACTCGCCAGCGATGCGGCGGTAGGTATCGCGGTACTGGAGCATGCCGACCTCCCACTCGCCCCGATCCGGACGTTCGAGCTCGTCGCGGCAGTACACCACTCCATGGGCCAGATCGGCCGAGTCGAAGTCGATGACATGGTTGCCGACGAAGTGCACGGTCGCCCGCATGCGGCTCAACGATTCGACGAACCAATCCTTGAGGGCCGCCCGGCCCGAATGGTCCCGCCCCACGCGCACGTCCGGCACGAACAGGGTGACCAGCGCATCGATGTCACGCCCATCGACGGCCATGGCATAGCGCACGGGCAGCTGACGGATTTCGGCCAACGATTCGAGGCGTTCCACCTTTTCTGCCAGGTCCTGCGGGTTCCACTGACCCAATCGACTCATTGCCCGACTCCCTCCGACTCCGATCGACCCCTCGGACCCGCGCCCCGTCGGTTCATGGACTCCTCAGTTCTTGCACATCGCCGGCTACCAAGCCAATGGGAGAAGCTCGACGCTGCGCATGAATGAGCTCTCCGACCAACGCACTTCCTCGGACGCGACGGCAAACCGTAGCTGCGGATAGCGGCGGACAAGCGTCTCCACCGACAATTCGAGCTGCAGGTTGGCCAGGTTCGCGCCCATGCAAAAATGCTCCCCGAAGCCCAAAGAGAGGTGGGGTCTCGGACCAACCCGGTGAAAATCCAGTTCCCACCCGTGTGGAAAGACGGACTCATCCCGATTGGCCACTGCCTGCTCGGGGAGAATCGCCTCACCGGCACGTACGAGCACGCCGGGGCTCAACTCCACATCGGTCGATGCCCAGCGCACAAAGTTCGTGCCGTATTTGAAGCTCGGTATCCAGCGCCAGAGCTCTTCGAGTGCATGCGGGAGCAAATCCGGATCGTCGACCAGCTGCTGCCAGTGCTCCGGATGATCCATGAGGGCGTAGACCGTCGCACCCAACTGCCACGCCGTCGTTTCGAATCCGCCGGCCAACAACGACGTGATCAGGCCGAGGAGCTCCGCTTCGTCCAGCCGGTCTTCGTGATCCGTGGCGTGCACCAGATCGCTGAGAAGATCGTCCTGCGGCATGGCACGGCGCTCGGCGATCAGCTCGATGACATAGGCGTCGAGCTGCGCGTGGGCCTTCGCCCTCGCGTCGGGAGGGGTGAGCACTCCCGTGCCCGTCTCGACCCAGTGCCGGAAGCGCTTTCCATCGTCCGCCGGCACGCCCATGATGCGCACGAGGACGCGGATGGGGAGGTCCCAAGCGAAGTGCGCCACGAAATCCGCTGGAGGACCCTGCCGTTCCATACGATCCAGCAGGTCGCCGACCTCTCCCTGCACCCACGAACGCAGCTCCCGTACCCGTCTGGGCGAGAACGCCCCTGAGGTGAGGCGACGCAGCCGGGTGTGCCTCGGTGGATCCATGGCCAGCGGCATGGACGGGTCGATCAGCGCGTTCCCGGGCCACACGCGGGGAACATCGTGCGCGAAGCCTGCGGCTCGGCTGAATCGTCGATCGCCGTAGACGCTTCTGACGTGCTCGTAGCGCGTGGCCAACCAGCACGGTTCACCGTAAGGAAGCTGCACCCTGACCAGTCCATCCCTTTGAAAGGCTTTGAACACCGGATCGACGTCCAGGCGCTGGTCGACGACTGCCGGATAGGGGATTGCTTCATCGGCCATGTCACTCCTTCTCGCATCCGTCGACGAGGACCTCGCGACCACATCTCCGCACGCGCATCGGCTCGCACTACGGAGCGTTGCGCGGCCGCTGGTAGGCGCCGATGCTGCCCAACATCCCGCCATCGACCGGCAAGCTGACGCCGGTGATGTGGGCGGACTCGTCGCTCGAGAGGAAGAGGACGGCGTACGCAACATCCCAGGCGGTGCCGAAACGGCCGAGAGGGTTAGAACGGCGGGCCAACTCCTCGACCTGGTCCTGATTCTCCACCACGCCCGCTTGGATAAGGCCATCCATCGAGTGCTGCGTCGCCACCCACGCCGGGAGAACAGACGTACAACGAATTCCCCACGGCGCAAACGCCATGGCCAGTTTGTGCGTCATGGCATCCACCCCGGCTTTCGACAGCCCGTAGGCGAAAAGGTTCCCGCCACCCGTGCGCGACCCGGCCGAGGACGTGCTGACGATTGTCCCTCCCCCTTGCTCCTGCATCAGCGGAATCACGGCCTGACACGTGAGCCACATGGCCCTGTAATTGACGTCCATGACCCGTTGCCATCCCTCTACTTCGAGCGTCAGCGGATCGCTGTCCCCTTCTTCGGTGGCGACATTGTTGACGAGTGCGTCGATGCGGCCCATGGTGCGGTGCGCCTCGGCGATGAGCCCCGCACAGTCGTCGGGTGCGGCCACGTCGGCCTGCATGGCGTGGGCCTGACCGCCGGCATCGACGATAGCGTTGACGGTGGCTTCGGCCCGGTCGAGGAAATAGTCGACGACGCAGACTTCGGCTCCCTCGCGGGCGAAGAGCTCGGAGATGGCCCGACCGATACCCGTCAGCGTGCTCGGCAGCTGACCGGCCCCGACCACGACTGCCTTTTTACCGTCCATCCGACCCGCCATAGGAACTGCTCCTTTTGCCATCTTTGCTTCCGGGTTGCGCCAACAAACGCATGAGCACCACTTAGTATCACCGACCCACGCCCGGCCCGGCCCGGGCCGCCAAATGCGGATGCCTGAGCAGAGCCCAAATGCTCGGGAAGCAGAGACTCCGCAGTTGGACCCCGTCGGCCGGACCCGAGAGCAGCGCGTCGACGGGGGTATCGTCGGTGGAGGCCCGTCGACAAGGTGGGACAGATTCAGGAGGAATGCCGTGGAAAAGGTGTTGTTCGTTTCGTCCGACTCACATGCAGGCGTTCCGAAGGAACTGTGGACCGAATACCTCGACAGTCAGTTCCACGACCTGCTGCCCAAGCTCCGAGAGGACAACGAGATCTACCCGACGGCGATCTTCCTCATCGGTGCCAAATCGCGCGCCACGCAACTACCCGAGGTGTTGGAAGCCCACAGCAACGGTTACCACGGCCTGCACGATGCCACGCTCCGCCTCGCCGACATGGATCGCGAGGGGGTTGCCGCAGAACTGATCTATCACGGCGACTTCCGGCTCGGTGACATGTTCCACAACAACACCAACGACACATTCCCCCTCGAAGCGTGGCACGCAGGCTCCTGCGCCTGGAATCACTGGGCCGCCGACAACTTCAGCGCCGCCCGGAATCGTTTCCTCGCCGTCGGAACGATCGGGCCCTGCACCGACATGGAGGCGACGGTTGCCGAGTTGCGGTGGATCGCTGATCACGGATTCGTGGGGACGTACGCGCCCGGCTACATGACCCATCCCGACCTCCCCCCGCTCTTCGATGGGTACTGGGAGCCTTTCTGGTCGACCTGTGAGGAGCTCGGGTTGGCATTGGTCGTCCATGCCGGGTTCGGTTGGGAACAGGGATCTGCCTTCCCGCATCTGAAGCGCATCTACACGCAGGCGGCGGATGCGGCCGGCAGCACCGACCGCGACAGCATGTTGACGCATGCCGACGCCGTCGGACCTGAAGGATTGGAGTTCTTCCACGAATTCTCGAGCAGCCCGCGCCCGAGGAGAGCGATGTGGCAGTTGATGTTGAGCGGCGTCTTCGACCGTCACCCGGGGTTGAAGCTGCTCCTCACCGAGGTTCGAGCCGATTGGATTCCTGCAACCCTGGACCACCTGGACAAGGTCTACGAGGAGAACCGGGGCGACCTCGTCGCCGTCAAGCGACCAAGCGAATACTGGCGCAGTAATTGTCTGGCCGGAGCATCGTTCATCCACAAGGCGGAAGTCGCCATGCGCCACGAGATCGGCGTTGACACCATCGCGTTCGGGCGAGATTACCCCCACCCCGAAGGCACCTGGCCGAACACCAAGGACTGGCTGCGCGACGCCTTCGGCGGCGTTCCCGAGGACGAGGTCCGAAAGATGCTCGGGGAGAACGCAGTCCGTTTTCTGAGCCTCGACCGGAGTCGGCTCACGACCATCGCCGAAAAGATCGGGCCGAACATCGCCGACATCATCGGCGACCGGACACCGCTCGCCGATGAACTCCTCGCCAGCTTCGCCGCCCGCGGCGGCTACCTGAAGCCTGCTGAGGGCGAGGAACGGCTCCCGGTCGTCGACGACATGCTCCGCAAGGACATTGTGGCCGTCGCCGGCCGCGGCTGACACGCGGAAAGGGAATTCGATGGAATCTTCAGGAAAACTCCAAGACAAGGTCGCGATCGTCACGGGTGCCGGTTCGAGCGGGCCGGGTCTCGGGACGGGTCGGGCCATGGCCGTACTGTTCGCCCGCGAAGGCGCACGGGTGGTGCTCGTCGATAAGTTCGAGGAGCGGGCCAAGGAAACACTGAACATGATTCAGTCCGAAGGTGGCGAAGCCTTCATCGTCACCGCCGATCTCAGCGATCTGTCCGAAGCGTCGCGGATTGTGGAAGCTGCCGTCTCCCAATACGGCACAGTGGACATTTTGGTCAACAACGCCGCCATCGCATCCTCCACGAGCCTGCTGGACACGAGCGTGGAACTGCTGCAGGCGGTTCTGACGGTGAATCTGGCGGCGCCATTCATGCTGACGAAGGCGGTCGTCCCCGTCATGCGGGCGGGTGGTGGTGGTTCCATTGTGAACATTTCGTCCATCGCCGCTCTGCGGGGCCAGGGAGGCGGTGGTCAGGCTGCGTATGCCTCGGCCAAAGCGGGACTGGAAGGTCTGATGAACGACGTGGCCGACTCCTACGGCAAGGATGGAATCCGGGTCAACTGCATCGCACCCGGTCTCATCGATACCCCGATGCGCAATCAGGCAATGCAGATGGCCGGGGTGGATCCGGGCACACTCGACCTCACCTTCAAAGTCTCGTTGCCCCATGAGGGCGACGCATGGGACATCGCCCGCGCCGCCCTCTTCCTGGCCGGGCCGGACGGGCGCTACCTCACCGGCGTCATGGTGCCGGTGGACGGAGGCGCTGTCGCTCGCTCCCACTGACGGGTTCCCCGACCAACCGGCGGGTGCCCTCACATAGGCGCTGACCGCTGGCCGTCGTCTGCGTCCACCGGCGGCCCGAGGCGTTCGTTCACTCGATGCAGATAGTTCAGGTACCCGATGGGGATTCGGCTCCCGCCGGTGACGTGGATGACCTCGCCGGTGACCCACGAGGCCTCCTCGGACGCGAGGTACACGCAAAGCGGCCCGATGTCGTCAACCACACCCAAACGACGGAGCGGGATGGATGCAGCCTGTCGCCTGCGACGGCTCGGTCGATCCATTGCTGCGACGGGCTCCTCGGTGAGAACGGCACCCGGGGCGACCGCATTGACCCTGATGCCCAGGTGTGCCCACTCCACCGCCATCGTCGCGGTCAGATTGTCCACGCCCGCTTTGGCGGCACCGTAATGGCCGGTCATCGGATTGGGTTGTGATCCGCTTCTCGACGAGATGTTGATAATGGAGCCGCCACGCTCCTTCATGGCGCGGGCGGCCGCCTGCGCGGCGAAAAACGTCCATTTGAGGTTCAAATCGACGACAACGTCCCACTGTCGTTCGGTCAGGTCGATCAACGGTCCGGAGTCCTCATTCCTGGCACTACCGGCGTTGTTGACCCAAATGTCGAAACCGCCCATGGCGTCGACGACCCGTGTGATCAGCGCGTCGACTTCCTCGACCCGTGTAATGTCAGTCGGCAGATCCAGAGCCCGCACGCCAAGACCGCGCAACTCCGCCGCGGTGTCGCGGAGGGGTTCGGGAGAACGACCCGCCACAACGACATCGGCGCCGCACATGGCCATCGCTCGCGCAATGCCCCGGCCGATACCGCGTCCCCCGCCGGTCACCACCGCTGTCCTGCCGCTCAGATCGAACATCCGCCCATGCTGCCAGACGATCGCGCCCGGCAAAGAACCACATCAGCTGCCCGAGGGCGGCGAACCCGCTAGCCCCAGAGGTCCAGACCCATGACTTGCGCATCCTTCGTGTCCATCAGACGGTCGACGTTCTCAGCTAGATCTTCGGGCGTGATGTTGTTCTCGAAGGTCAACCCGATCGACTCGATCAACGCCAGCCGCATCGCCTGAAGGCCACCGCAGACGATCACCTCGCCGGTCAATGCGCAGGAGTCGTGGGCCAGGAAGGCCACGGCCGGAGATACATACTCGGGGAGCATCTTGTCGAAGAACTCGTTGATGAAGTTCTCCTCGGGCTGGTCGAACGTCTTCGACAGGACGTCGGGGCCCGACATCCTCGTGTTGCCCCGAGGCGCGACGGCATTCACCCGCACCCCGTGCAGCTTCCCGTTGAGTGCCAATGCCTTCGTGAAGGCGAATACCGCGCCCTTCGCTCCCGCGTAGTCCGGGCTTTTCGGTATATGCCCGACAACGGCCTCGGAGCTCGTGTTCACGATGCACCCGTGTTCAGCCGACTTCAGATGCGGCCAGGCTGCCTTCGAAACGAAGACGGTGCCGAGGTAGTGGTACTCGACCATCCTCCGGAACTGGGCGTTGTCGACGCCGTCGAACCAATCCCCGGCGTAGATGCCGGCGTTGTTGACCACCACGTCCAACCGACCGAACGCTTGCAAGGCGGTGTCCACGATTTCCTGGGCGCCCCCCTCGTCAGCGACGTTGGCGAAACAGGCCACCGCCTCGCCGCCAGCCGACTCGATTTCCTTGACCACCTGTTCGGCCGGCTCCGGTGACGAACCGCTCCCGTCGAGCTCAACGCCGTAGTCGGCAACCACCACCCGAGCTCCGCGCGAAGCAAGCAGGAGCGCGTGACAGCGCCCGAACCCACGTCCACCCCCGGTCACTATCACCGAGCGTCCGTCGAACCGCAATTCGTTCGTCATCCACATCTCCCTTGGTACTAGGTGCTTTCTCGAAACACAGACACGTCTGGCGATCAGACGGTCACCGGCAGCGATTCCCATCCACGTGTGTCAATCCCTTGCGTGAGCTCGCCTTGTTCGAGGTCGACCGACCACTCGGGGATCCGCTTCAGGACTTCCTCGAGGATTATTCGGCCTTCGATACGGGCCAGGTTGGCGCCGAGGCAGAGGTGCGCGCCGAAGCCGAAGCTGAGAATGCGGCTGATATCGCGGTCGATGTCGAAACGATCCGGGTCCGAAAAGCGGCGCTCGTCGTGATTCGCCGCTCCGGGCAGCACGACCATGATGCTCCCGGCCGGCACTGTCTGACCGTGAATCTCCACGTCCTTGGTCACGTAGCGGCCGAAATGATATGGAGGGGGCTCGAGGCGGAGTATCTCCTCGATCGCGTTCGGAATAAGCGACGGGTCCTCGACCAACCTGCGCCGCTGATCCGGGTGATCGGCCAGAATTTTGCCGGTCCATCCAATGAGCCGACTGGTTGTGTCAGTCCCCGCGCTCGCAATCAGGTTCAAAAAAGTGAGGATCTCATCCCTCCGCAGATTGCGTCTCGTACCCGTGTCGTCCTCGAACTCGATGCTCAGCAGCTGCGTCATCAGGTCGTCGGAAGGCTGGCTGAGCCGCCGGTCGAGGTGCGTACCAAAGAGTCCTTCGGACTGCGCCAACGCCTCGAACGGGGACTTGTTGGAATCAAGCGTTCCTTCGTTGAGCAGCTCGTTGAAATGGTCGCGGATCTTCACTTGATCCTCTTCGGGGATGCCGACAAGCATGCCGATCACCCGCATCGGCACCTGGGCGGCGACATCCTTGGCCCAGTCGAACCGATCGAGTCCGATGAGACGGTCGACGACTCCGGCGCAGAATCGCGCGGATTTCCGGCTCGATGAGATTCACCCGCTTCGGCGTGAACACCCTGGACACCAACGACCGGTGCATGGTGTGGACCGGTGCATCCTCGCATATGAAAAGACCGTTGGGGATGGCAACGTCACCGCCGATGACGTAGGGCATGATGTTGTAGACCATGCCCTTGGATGAGACGAAGGTCTCCCGATCGACCATGACGCGCTCGGCATCCTCGAACCGGCTCACCGCGTAGAAGCCCATCTCCTCGTTGAAGTAGAGCGGAGCTTCGTCGCGGAGCCTGCGGTAGATCGGGTAGGGATCCGCGTAGATGGCGCGGTCGTACATGTCGAAGTACACATTCTCAGTGGTCAAGGTCATGTCTGCGTACTCCTAGGTCACATCACGAGGTACCGAGCCAAAGGTTACGACCGGCTCCCACCGGGCGTTATCCGCAGTCGGACAGTGAAAGGGATCTTCAGCATCACGCGTAGTGGATACCACCACGCCGCTCGTCCCGGGGCAACCATGCTCAGTTCGCGCCCAAGTGCGGAGATTTCCCGAGACCACTCTTCCCTCGCAGGGATAGCGTTGGTGGAAGGATTCGGGACGAGGAGGGCATTCGGATGACTGCGCTGACGGTAAGGGATCTCAATCCAGCGTTGGGCGCCGAGGTGTCGGGGCTGGATCCGACGCAACCCCTCGATGACGAAACGATTCGCGTCCTTCGTAACCTCTTCGACGAGCGAGGGGTCCTCGTTTTCCGTAACCTCGACATAGACGAGCAGTTCCAGCGCTACCTCGTCTACACGTTGATCGGGGAAGAAGCACCTGAGACGGCGGGGCCCGATGTCGGTGAGGAACCGCCACCCTCGTACTTCGTGTCGAACCGGGAAGACGGCGGCGGCGCACCCTACGGCCGACTGCTCTACCACTGTGACGCGATGTGGGCCGAGCGCCCACAACCGGTCATATCTCTGTACGGAATCGAGGTCGAGCAGCCGACCGTGCCCACCATGTTCATAAATATGGGCTACGGCTGGGACACGCTGCCCGATCATCTCCGCTCTCGCGTCGAGGGACTCGAGGCGCGTCATGGATTCGACCACGCCTACCCGAACCGGGGCGGCGACGAGAACGTGATCGATTCCTACTACGAAGAGCCTCGCTCAACGGTGACCCCGGTGGTTCATCACCACCCGCGTACCGGACGGACCCTGCTGTATGTCTCACAACAAGCCACCATCGAGATCCTGGGGCTGAGCGAGCAGGACAACGAAGAGACGCTCGAAGTCCTGTTCGACCACCTCTATAACTCGCCCGGCGTCCTACGCCACGAGTGGCACGAGGGTGATCTGGTCGTGTGGGACAACCGGCTCCTCCAACACGCGCGGGGTACGGTCGATCTGGAGGGTCCGGCGCGTACGCTGAGAAAAGTGGTGGGTCCGATGTTCCTGTCCGAGGCCGAACGGGCCAGGCCGACGTTCAGCAAGGTTGCGGGCAGCTGAACAGTTCGGCCCGGCAGGGTGGGCGCGACTCGGTCAGGGACGCATGCAGCGGCCTCCGTCGATGTTGAACGTGTCGCCGGTGAGGTAGTGGGCACCGTCGGACGCAAGGAAGACGGCCAGGGCGCCGGCATCCTTCTCCGGATCCCCCAACCGGCCGAGAGGGATATTGGCCAACGAGTACTTGAGGTGCTCGGGGTTGGCGTCGAAGAACTCCTTGGAGCCCTCGGTGAGCATCCCGGGGATGATCGTGTTGACCGTGATGTTGTACTGGGCCCATTCCCGAGCGGCGGTGCGGGTTAACGCCCGGTTGGCCTCTTTGGCCGCGTTGTAACCCACCATGCCGACGTTGCCCAGCAGGCCCGCTTGCGAGGCGAAGTTGACGACCGTGCCCTGCGCTTCCTTGAGATAGGGAAAACACGCCTTCATGTAGCGGAACGACGCCAGGAACCCGGTGTCGATCCCGTTCATGACGTCGGCCACCGTCTGGTCCTCGATGTTGATTCCCGTGACCGCGGTCTGCGCGTTGTTGATCAGGACGTCGATGCGTCCGAAGGCTTCGGCGGTCCTGCGCACGGCCTCGTTCACCTCGTCGTCCTTGGTGCCATCCGCCAGTAGCGCGAGGTGCCTGCTCCCTCCGATCTTGTCGAACTCGGCGCTCGTCTCATTCAGCGTCTCTTGCCGGATATCGGTGATGGTTACTGCCGCACCCGCTTTGAGCAGGGCCGTCGCCATCCCTTTGCCGATGCCACGTGCCGCGCCGGTGACGATCGCCACCTTCCCGTCCAATTCGATTCCCACTCGTCTTCCCCTCCTCGACTTAGGGCCCCCACGCCGGGAGCTATACCTTGTATACTGCAAATGGCATTGGGCACGTCGTGAAACGGCGAACATGCTCAGAGTCCTTGCGACGGTGCATCGTCGGCCTGTCCCGGCGTGATCGAGGGAGCGTGGAGGAATGACAACGACGTCCGCCGATGTGCTGTACAACCCCTACGACCACGAGACCATCATCAATCCACATGCGCTCTTCCGCAGAATGCGTGAGGAGGCGCCGCTCTTCTACAGCGAGGAGTTCGACTTCTACGCGGTCAGTCGATTCGAAGACATCGAGCGCACGCTCTTGAACAGGGACGTATTCATCTCCCGGAAGGGCGTGACGCTCGACATACTGAAATCCGACTGGGAAATCCCGAAGGGGACGGTCATCTTCGAGGATCCTCCGGAGCACGACATCCACCGCTCCCTTTTGTCGCGGATGTTCACCCCCAAGGGGGTGTCCTCCCTCGAGGAAGGCGTGAGGCGCCTGTGCGCGTCTCTCCTTGACCCCCTGATCGGCGCGGGCGGCTTCGACTTCGTCGGCGACCTGGGCATGTTGGTACCCATGAAGGTCATCGGCATGCTCGTCGGAATCCCCGAGTCCGACCAGGAGTCAGTTCGGGACCATTTCTACGGTCAGCGGTCGTCGGACCCGGCCGGCGAGAACTCGCTCTCGGGCGACATATTCGGTGAGTACATCGATTGGCGGTTGGATCATCCGTCCGACGACATCATGACCCAGCTGCTGTACACGGAGTTCAAGGATGAAGAGGGGGTGACCCGCCGGTTGACCCGCGAAGAGCTGTTGGCTTACGTCAACATCGTGGCGGCAGCGGGGAACGAAACGACGCGCCTGCTGATCGGCTGGACCGGCCTCCTGCTGGCACAGAACCCAGATCAGCGTCGGCTGCTGGTCGAGAATCCGGCGCTCATCCGCAATGCCATCGAGGAAAGCCTGCGGTGTGAGCCCAACACCTTGCAGAACTGCAGATACGTCTCTCGAGACGTCGAGATCTGCGGCCAAGTGGTCCCCGAAGGCAGCATTATCGCCACCCTGACGCCATCGGGAAATCGCGACGAACGACTCTTCGCCGACCCCGACCGGTTCGACGTCACGCGCAAGATCGACCGGCACCTCTCGTTTGGCTTCGGATCCCATTACTGCCTCGGTCAGGCACTGGCGAGACTCGAGGGCCGCGTGGTTATCGAGGAGGTCCTCAAGCGGTTTCCGCATTGGGACGTCGACCTGGACCGGTCCTCGTTCATGTACATCGCCGACCAGCGAGGTTACGAATCGCTTCCGGTGAGCGTCCCCTGACCGGGCCGTTCGCGCATCCGTCCAACTTCGCCACGCACCGGGGCGAACCGTACTGTGGTCGTCGATGGCGCTGACCAGGGTGTGCGAGACCAATGACCTGGCCAAGGGTCAAATGGCCGCGTTCTTCGTCGAAGGGTGGGAGGTCATCGTCCTTCGAGACGACCAGGGGGGCCTCCACGCTCTCGATGGCATCTGCCCGCACGAGGAGTACCCGCTGATCTACGGAGAACTCGATGAGGACGTGCTCGTGTGCGCCGGCCATTCGTGGTGCTTCGATGTGATCACCGGGGACGGCCTGACCCAACCTGGGTGTCGGTTGGCGAAGTACCACGTCGAGATCCAGGGCACAGAGATCTACGTCGATCGCGAGCGCGCCGCAGGCTGAGCGCCTACTCGAGGGTCGCCCCGCGGCGGAGCGCTTCACGCACCGACTCCCGCATCCACGGCGTGGCCCCCTGACCGAAGCGTTTGAAGGTCTTGTGCCGGATCCGCCATCCGCCGTCGGTCCTCACGACGACGTCGGTGTAGACGCCCTCGAAAAACTGGAAGTCCGGGATCGGGAAGATCCCCTTCGAGCGCACGATCACCTCATCGGGAGAGACGTCATTGATGACGCTGGTCACGATCATGTGCTGCACCGGATGGATGTAAAGGTCACGGAAGGCCTCCACGATGCCCTGACGCCCCTTGATCGGGGTGAAACCTCGCGGTGGGTCGCGATCGTGGTCCCTGGAGTCGAACACCGCGTCCTCCGTGAACACCAGCTCGAAGCCGGCCCAATCCCGATCGTCGACGACGAAGCCGTAACGGCCCACCACGTCGAGGATCGCCAGCGTGTCCTCCGCTGATCGGCGATATCCGGCATCAATTGTCACGTACCCTCCCCCTCAGCCCTCGAACGATCCCTAGTTGTGGGGAACTTCGTTGAACGGAATGTCCCGGTCGAACGCCGGCTCCCGCGGGAGCCCCAGCACTCGCTCACTCACATTGTTGCGCTGGATCTCTGAAGTGCCACCGGCGATCGTCGTACTTCTCAGCAGGAGGAACTGATCCAGCCATTCACGGTTCTCCGGTTGATCGGACCTCCACGTGACCCCCCCGCTCCCGGCCAGTCGCAACGCCAGCTCCGATTCCCTTTGGGCGAGCATGTCATTCCCCAATTTCAAGAGACTGCCGTAGCCGGGCAACAGCTTGCCACTGGCCACGCCATCGGACACCCGGGCCGACACGAGTTGCTGTGCCGTTGATGCGACATGCATTGCCGCGAACGTCGCGACGCACAGCCACATCGCGCCCGAGACCCCGGGAGGAGACCAAAGAGACGATCCGACCCACACCCTTCGGAGCGACACTCGCGGCACCTCCCCTCCCAACCCAGGCGTGCTCGATCTCGAGCAGGCCCCTCGCCACGCGCCAGCCTTCGTTCTCGTCACCCACCAGGTTCTCGGCCGGAACCATCACGTCGGTGAAGAACTCCTCACAGAACTCCGCGTCGCCGTTCATCTGTCGGATCCGGCGGATTTCGATGCCCGGCGTCCTCAGGTCGATGATCAGCATCGAGATGCCCTTGTGCTTGGGGACGTCCCAGCGGGTGCGGACGGGGCACAGGGCAAAGTCAGAGGCATGGGCACCGGTGCTCCAGGTCTTCTGCCCATTGACGATGAAGTAGTCGCCATCCCGGATCGCACCCGTCAACAGCCCGCCCAGGTCCGAACCACCGGTGGGCTCGGAGAGCAACTGCAGCCAGATCTCGGCGCCCGACAAGATCCTCGGCAGGTGCGCCAGCTTCTGTTCGTGCGTGCCGAAGGCGGCCAACGTGGCGCCAAGGATATTGACGGAGACGCCCAGATTCCCCCCCGGGATCCGGTACGGCCGTGCCTCTTCGGCGAAGATGCGCTCGTGTTCGAGGGTCAAACCCTGGCCCCCGTACTCGGGCGGGAAGGTGAAACCGGCAAAGCCGGCCTCATACAGCTGGGCTTGGATGGCTCGTTCCTCGGTGATGCGCGCCAGTTCGGCCTGGTGATCCTCTGCTTCGGATACGACGGCAGGGGTCAGATTCGCTATCGCCCAGGCCCGGACAGACGCGCGGTACTCGTGCAATGCGACCTTGGCGGACTGCTGACGCAACTCTGACAACCTCCGGGACTGGACGCCTTGCCTCGAGGCTCGACGCCCACCGACTGATTAAATCAATCATATGGCTGACCCGTCTTCGTCTTTCTCTCTCCAGGGTGCGGTTGCCGTCGTCACGGGGGCCACGAGGGGGATCGGACGGGCGACGGCCGATGCACTCGGACGGGCCGGAGCGGCTGTCGTGATCGTGGGAAGGAGCACGCGCGACCGCCCCGACAAGTTCGCGCCAGGAACACTCGAGGATGTCGTGGAGGAACTGGCGGCCGACGGGATCGACGCCCTCGGTGTGCAGGCCGATCTCACGGTCGCGGAGCAGGTGGACGACGTCGTGGCCAAAACACTGGCCTGGCGCGGCCGGTGCGACGTCCTGGTCAACAATGTGGCCTACGCCTCGAACGGACCAATCCTCGGAGTCCCGGCCCACCGCTGGCACCTCGGGTTCCAGGCGCAGGTGGTGACCTCCCTCCAACTCTGTCAGGGCTTCGTTCCGGGCATGGTGGAGCGCGAACGAGGACGGGTGCTCAACGTCGGGACCCGCGCCGCTTCGGTAATCCTGCCGAACATGGGTCTCTACGGGATCACCAAATTGGCGGGAGAACGGATGATCGAGTTCCTCGACTTCGAGTGGGGCGGCCACGGTGTCTCGTTCAATACGTTCCGAATAGACAAGATCGTGCCGACCGACGCCTATCGACTCGCCCTCGAGCGGCAAGGGGAGGCCGTCGCCCGGGGAGGCCTGGCCGAGGACGACATGGTGAGTGCCGAGGAGTGCGGGAGCATCATTGCGTGGATGCTGACGAGACCGTCCTCGTGGTCGGGCAGGTCGATAGAGATTCAGGAGGCCCGCGATCTACAGGCCGCCCAGGTCTGAGCATGACAGAGCAGATTCCCACGAGACGACGGTTCGCCCCGTGAGGGCGGCCGTATTGCGCCAGGGCCGGGTGGAGGTTCGGGAGACCAACGAGCCGCAACCGGGTCCCGGCGAACTGCTCCTGCGGACACTCAGCACCGGCATGTGCGCCTCGGACGTCCATTTCATGGATCACCCCGAGGTGGGCCGTGACGATCAGTCCGGCCAATCGTTGTACGACGAGGATCGCGACATCATTTTGGGCCACGAGTTCGTCGGCGAGGTGATCGGCCACGGACCAGGTTGTAGCAATCGGTTCCCGGTCGGCTGCCGCGTCACGTCGATCTCTATGCGCCTCGTCGACGGGGGTCCAGCGATTCGGATCATCGGTCAGCATCCCGAAGCCCAAGGGAGTTTCGCCGAGCGCCTCGTCGTGTCCGAAGCGTTCACGCGTCGTGTGCCGGAGGGAGTGCCGGACGATGCCATCGCGGTGGTCGATGCGTTCGCGGTCGGCGAGTTCTACGTGGAGAAATCCAAAATCCAGCCGGGCGTCATCCCGATCGTCATCGGTGCCGGTGCCGTCGGACTCTCGGCGGTGGCGGCGTTAGCGGCTCGGGAGGTGCACCCGATAATCGTTTCGGATCGCCGCGCTCGAGCGCCGGGAACTCGCCCGATCGTTCGGAGCGGACGTGCTCGTCGATGCCGACAACACGCCGTTCCCCTTCGAGACGTGGCGCAACACCGCGGAGGCTATGGGGATCCGCAAGCCGCCCACTGTGTTCGAGTGCGTGGGCGCGGCGGGACTGTTGCAGAAGCTGATCGATTCGTGCGAACCGGGCACCCGGATCTATGCCGCCGGAGGGTGGTACACCAACGACACGATCAACGTGACAGCGGCGTCGAAGAAGGGTTTGATGATCCAATTCGCCGGCGGTCCGAGGACCGTCGACTGGGACCGCACACTCGACGCGGTGTGCACGGGCAGGCTGGACCCGCTGCCGAGCGTCGGGCGTGTGATCACCCTCGACGCTGTTCCTGCCGCACTCGACGAGGTGCGGCGGGCCGAAGGCCCGCCGCGAATTGTCGTGCACCCCAACGGCGAGCCCACCCACGGGGGCGCACGCACATGACGTATCGCGTCGCTCTATGGGGTACCGGGTGGGCGGGGCGGCAGGCCATCCCCGGCATTTTGGACCACCCTGATCTGGAACTGGCCGGCACCTATGTGACCAGCCCCGACAAGGACGGGCGCGACGTCGGCGAACTCGCCGGCATCGCGCCGATAGGTCTGTTCGCCACCGCTGACGCCGATCAGATCATGGACCTCGGGGTCGACTGTCACCTGGTGATGCTCCTCGGTCACCGGCCCCGTACCGCGGCCGCAGTCGTCGAAAGGATCTGTGCCATCCTCGAAGCCGGGCAGAACGTCAGCCAGACCTCCATCGTGCCGCTCTACTATCCACAGTTCGCTCCCGTTGCGATGCGCGATCAGGTTGAGGCAGCGTGTCGCCGTGGCGGTTCGAGTTGCTACGGAACCGGGGTCTTTCCCGGTGTCATGAGTGACATCATCCCGATGGCCCTACTGGCCGGATGCGAGCGGGTCGACCGGATCAGGATCACGGAGATGCTCAACTACCTCGAGTACTACGGTGCGGACGAGGCGAGACTGAGCGGAATCGGCGATTCCCTCGAGTCGGGCCTGGAACGCGCTCGTCGCGTCGCCGCCGGGACGAAGGAACTGGTGAGCCCGGCCATCCTCCACCTCGCCGGGCGACTCGGCGTACAGATCGACGAGATCCGCACCGGTGGGGTGTCTGTCGCCCCGGCGCAGCAACGGGTGCACGTCGAGAACCTGATCATCGAACCGGGGACCGTCGGCGCGGTACGTCACGTCACGGAGGGTCTCGCCCGCGGAAGGTCGGTCATCGAACTGCAGTTCGTCACCCGCTACGACAACACGGCGGGACCGGACTGGCCGGCTCCAGAGGGGTCTCGTAGCGGGTGCTACCGGATCGAAGTCGAGGGTTCCCTCTCGATCTGCTGTGACCTGAACCTGGTCGGCCACCGCGAGAACCCGGCGCAGACGAGGGGCTTCGCTCGCCAGAGCCCCCAACTCGGCGCGTACCTCATGACGACTGCGCCGGCGATCAACGCAGTGCCGTTCCTCTGCGACGCTGAGCCCGGCCTCTACGGCTCGATGGATCTCGACCGGGGCCACCACCTGCATGTCATGAGGTAGCCGGGCCACCGCCAGGCGGAAAGAGGCTGTCGAAGCCGGCGTGCTCCACTTCGGTAGCCAGCCGTTTGAGGCACTCTTCGGGCCCGAAGGGCAACCGGAACCGGGCCTGCAGCGCGAGGGTGATGATGCTCAGGTCGTGCTCATCGCATTGTCCGACTGCTCCCAACACCTGGTGCGCGATCCTGAGGATCCTCGGCCCGGTGTCCGTGATCGCCCACCTGAGGGCCAGGGCGTCCGCCAGCGACGACTCGGGCGACTGGTACGCGCTGTTCAGGCTGTACAACGCGAGCTCATAGAGGGCCTGGAGTTCGGAACAGGCGTCGGCCAGCGGGAACGCCACGCCCTGGTACGCCGCGATGGGCGATCCGAAAGCAACGCGATCAGTGGCATAGGAGGTGGCCAAATCAAGCGCCTTCTCCAAAGCGCCCAGGATGTACCACGAACTCAGGATATGGATGAAGGCGTGCTCGAACAGGGTGAGTGGGTCTGCATCCGCGACCCGGACGGGGCGAATCCGGTTGACGAATGGTCCCACCTTCGACCCGATCAAGTCGGCGGCCGATCTGACCACCTCCGTCTTCCCCGCACCCGCGGACACCTCCCATTCGGGAAAGAGATCGGCGTGCTCGAGTCTCCCGTGGGCGGAAAGCAGGGCGAGCGGCCGACCAGAAGGCCGGCGCAACAACATGGCCTCAATCGGAAGCGGGAGTACGACGGCACCAGCGCCACGGCAGAATTCGGCAGCTGCGGCCCCTTCGGTAGGCCCGATCCGTGGGTCCAACGACTGCAGCAACGGGTCGACCACGGTCAGCAGGTCCGCACGGGACGCCGGCTCCGCCACTGCCCTGCGGGCTGCATCGACCGCACCCACGTCCGTCATCACCCGGTCAACGACAGCGCGGCATTTCGGCTCCGTCCTCGGTGACGCGTATCCGTTCGCCCCGGAACATGGTCCGCGAGAGATGGCGTTGGAGCATCTCGGTGGTTCCCGAGGCAATCGGGCCAGCCTGCATGTACCTCCAGAAGAACTCGACCGCCCCGTCCACCGATGCTGCGGGAGTGTGCCGGTCTTCGAAGAATTCGTCGCCCATGGCTTCGGCGAGCGCGTCCGCCGTCAGCAGATTGGTGCGCGTCGTGATCATCCGAGCGGCTGAGACGATGAAGTCGTGCGAGCCGCCGTCGCTCTGGAACCAAAGGGCGCGCCGGCACATGAGACGGGACATTCGATTCCTTATGCGCACCTGAAGCCATCGTCCCGAAGGCAGCGCGGATGCTCTCACCGGGTCCCCCAATACCCAGGCGATCAATCGGTCGTCGCGCGCGCGTACCGCGCAATGCCCACGCGCTCGTTCGAGAGGGCATCGCGGATGACCTTCCACCCATCGCCGACCTCGCCGAGCACCTCCGACCGGGACGCCCATACGTCATCGAGAAAGACCTCGTTGAGGTGGTGCGGCCCGGGGATGCCGTCCAGTCCCCGGACGGTCACCCCCTCCCGGTCCATCGGAATGAGGAAGACCGTGACCCCCTCCGACTTGCCGACAGGCGAGCCGTCAATACGTGCCAGTAAGTAGCACCACTCCGCCCAAAGGGCCCAGGAGGTCCAGATCTTCTGCCCCGTTATGCGGAAACCATCGCCGTCGGGGATTGCCCTGGTCTTGAGATTCGCCAGATCCGAGCCAGCATCGGGTTCGCTGAAGCCCTGGCACCAGATGGCCTTCCCCGATGCGATGCGCGGGAGGTGCAGCCTCTTCTGCTCATCCGTCCCGTAGTCGAAGATCGACGGTCCCACCCAGTTCGGACCGTAGTACTGGCCGCCTCGCGGCTCGAAATGGGCCCACATCTCCTCACGGATGACAACGGAAGAGGCCAGGTCCAGGTCCTGGCCGCCATAGCGGGCCGGCCAGTTGGGAACGAGCAGACCCTCCTCTGCGAGGATCTCGCAGAATCGATTGCTGATGGCCAGGTCCGCAGGATCTTCGGTGAAGGGACCCAACCAATGGGAAGGCAAGTGCGTCTCGATGAGCGTGCGGATTCGCGTGCGGAGCTCTGCGCCCCCTCGGGATCGCCGTAAATGAACGAATCAGACCTCGGGCTCGCCACGTTGTGGATGCTAGGTGGGCGTGCCGCCAAGCTTCCATCTTCGGATTTTCCTCAGTTGGACAATGGAGCTACGAGCTGAAGCGGAACAACCCGACAGCGATTTCCGCGCCACCTGTGCCCTGATTCACCAACTTCGTCGTCACGACGGGTGGATGCTGTCCGCCGAGGAGCTCGGGTGTGACCTCGAAAGGGCCGATCTTGCCGGCCCGCACCAGGCGGAGCGAAGCGGTCGAAATCCACAGGCCGGCGGGCGCACCCCGGGAGTGCGCCGAAGCTGACGCGGCAGCCTCCGACATGACGAGGATCGGTCCGTGATGCAGCACTTCGGCCCCCACCTGAGCGGAGAGGCCGCCGAGGCGGAATCGACCCCGCGCCAGTTCTTCGATGCCGAACCCGTCGACCAGGGAGGGGAGGTCGTCGGAGTCGGGCCGACCGCGACCGGGATCGCGATAGGAGAATCCGGGCGGCGTCGCACCGATGATGGACCAACCGACGGTCCCGGCACCCAGGATCCTTTCGGGCCGCGCCGCGTCGACGAAGAGTGCCTCCGTGAAGACGGCGGTGCGAGCCTCGCGACGAACGGTGCCGAGGACCTGGATCTCGTCGACGTCGCGCGCCGGATCCCAGAGATGGACGTCGATGTGCGTGCAAGCAGCGTGGTAGTAGGGATCGATATTGATGCCCGCGGTGTCCAGCATGGCGATGGCAAGGGGAGCCGTCAGCAACGCCCCTCCAGGCAATCGCATGTCCCTACGGATCGACATCAGGCCCTGCGCATGATGACGATCGACCAGCACGGACGAGCAGCCAACGTAGCGGTACGTGATCAGTTCGGTGGAGGATTCGAACACTCCCCTTATGTGGCCGGTGCCCCCGTCCCGGGTCCCCGCTGAATCTCTCGGAACAGCCATGATTCAGCCGTACCTGGCCCTGAGTTCGCGTTTGAGGACCTTGCCGAGCGCATTGCGCGGCAGCGCATCCACAATCTCGATCCGTTCCGGGATCTTCTGGTTCGCCAAGCCGTGTAGACGGCAGAAGTCGGCGAGATCGCCGAGAGAGAGCCGGGTCTCCCCCGCCTCCAGCACGACCACCGCACAGGCCCGTTCTCCCGTTGACGGATGCGGGACCCCGACGACGGCCACCTCCGCGATCGTCGGGTGTTCGTAGAGGAGATTCTCCACCTCCTGGGCCGAAATGTTCTCTGCGTTCCGGATGATCACGTCTTTGGACCGCCCGGTGATCGTGACGTGTCCCCGGGGCCCCAGGACTCCGAGGTCGCCGGTGCAGAAATACCCTTGCTCATCGAAGGCGGCGGCATCGAGAGCACGGTCGACATAGCCCTTGCAGCACTGCGGCCCCCGTAGTCGGAGTTCGCCCTCTTGTCCTTGCTCGACATCCCTCCCGTCCGGGCCCACGACCCTGATCTCCACACCGGGACTCACGCGCCCCTCGGTGAGCGCCAGGTCCTCGTCGGAGTCCTCGAGCGTCCCCGAGCTGGCGGAAGGAAATTCGCTGAGCCCCCAGGTAGAGACGATGCCGACGCCGAACACCCGCTTGAGTTCGTAGTAGAGCTCCGGGGGCTTTGGCGCACCCCCGCCGTTGAACGCCTTCAACCGCGGGTAGAGAGGCTCGGCTCCGTGGGCGAGTTGGGCCTTCAGGTACGCGTTGTAAAACGGCACGGCGCTCCCGAGGAGGGTGGCTTCTTTCTTGCTCATCACGAGAGGCGACTGCACGGAGTCGAATACGTCGGTGAAAAGGAGCTGCGCTCCCGTGTACATGGCGGCAACAGTTACGCAGAAACCGCCGATGTGGGTGTACGGATACGGAATCGCGATGCGGTCGCCCTCGTCCAACGCCCAACCCAGAATGGGCGCCGTCGCCCCATGCATGGCCGAGGCATCCGAATGCAGCGCGCCCTTGGGGTCAGCCGTCGACCCTGACGTGTAATAGATGTGTCGGACGGGGTGACCCTCGGCGCTCGGCGGCGCCGGCAGGTTCGCAGGATCGGATTCGGGCAGACCATCGTCCAGCAGCAACGTCTGGACACCGGTCGTCCGTGCCACCTCCATTGCCATGTCGGCGTAGTTGAAGTTGCGCCAGGTGCGGGGGGTCACCAGGAGCTCCGACCCTGTCTGGCGGACGATGAAGCCCACCTCCCTGACGCGAAGCAGCGGAAGCACCGGGTTGGAAATAGCCCCGAGTCTGGAGATGGCCATCATCAAGACGCACGACTCGATGACCGTCGGCAGCTGCCAACTCACCACCGTGTCCGTTTTCACCCCCATGGCCTGCAAGCCCGCCGCCACACGCTCCGCCCACTCCACCCATCGGGTCGCGCTGAGGGAGCGGTCCCGATCGTCCTCGATGAGAACACCGCCGGGCGTTGCCTGCGCTCTTGCGACCAGCAGATCCCAGAGGGTCTCGGGGTAGACGGGTGTTTGCACCAATTGCCTCCCGGCTCTGGGGACTATCAATCCTAACTCTGGGCCCCTTTGCGTCCAGGTGTCTCAGGGAAGTTCGATCGAGCGAACCTGGACAACCGACCCCCGACGAACTCGGCGTGCCCGTATCATCTCTTCTACTGGCCGCTACTCCTCCGCTTTAGGCGGAGGCCTGGCCCGCGAACATGTATGCCGTACAAGGCAAGGGGGGCAGCACACAATGGCGCACTCGAGACGGACTCGACGAACGATCGTTGCATTTTCAATGGCGGCTGTCGCCGCGCTTGCGGGCTACGCGTCGTCGACCGCCGGTAGTGGGAGCGGCGATATGAGCGGAACGCACCTGTCACCGCAGAACGTGAGTTTCCGGGAGGTGGCGGCGACCAGCGGAAAGCCGGTCAAGATCGGGTACATCGAGGAGGCAGTCTCACTGGGGGCAGGCTCCAATAACCCGTACACCATTCCGGCATTCCAGGCCTGGGCGAAGTGGCAGAACGCCAACGGCGGCATCGGCGGCCACCCGATCCAGGTGATCGTCGAACGCGAACCGTCCAACCCTGGGATCGCGCTGACTGACGTCCAGAACATGATTAGTCAGGGGGTCGTCGCCGTGGTCTCGGACGACACTTCGGACGAGTCGTCGTGGGCCAGCCTGGTCACGAAGGACGGCATCCCGACCTTCGAAGCAACCAGTGGCAGCGTCGACCTGGCCACCAGCCCCGTCAATTTCAGCACCCAGGTCTCCCTGCTCTACGAGACATCGGCCATCGTCGGCGCGGCAAAGAAGACGGGGAGTTCGGACATGGCCGTGTTCTACTGCGCCGAAATCCCGCAGTGTGCGCAGGCCGTGCCCGCTCTGGCCGGAGCAGGCAAGAAAATCGGCGTCAACGTCGCCTTCAGTAGCTCGATTCTGGGAAGTGCACCGAACTACACGGCCCAGTGCGAGACCGCCAAGGGGAAAAACGCCACTTCGCTCGAAGTAGCGGACGCATCACAGATCATCATAAAAGTCGCAGCTGACTGCGCCCAGCAGGGCTACACGCCACACGAAATCACAGACGGTCTCAATATTCAGCGCAGCTTCGCCGGCGCGCCGGGCATGAACGGTCTGATCTCTTTCGAACCGACGATGCCGTTCTTCGACACCAGCTTCCCTGGGATCAAGACCATGACGGACGCGTTCAACAAATATGATCCAGGGCTCACCAAAATGGCCGGGTACGGCGACCTGGCGACGAACCAATGGACCACCGGACTTCTTCTCGCAGCCGGAGCGAAAGCGGGAGGAGTCGGCACCACCCACCCCGTCACTGCTGCAGCTCTGCTCGCGGGCATGTACGACCTGCACTCGACCAACCTCGGGGGGATGATTCCCACGGAAACCTTCGCGGCCGGAAAGCCGCAGGAGAACAAGTGCTGGTTCTGGGCCGCCATCAAGAACAACAAGTTCACGATGCCATACGGGACTCAGGTGGCCTGCGCGAGCTGACCTCGCCTCATGGACCTCGGCCTGACCGGCAAAGTGGCCGTCGTGACCGGGGCCAGCAGGGGTATCGGCCGAGCGGTCGCAGATGAGCTCGTCGACAGCGGCGTCAGGGTCGTCCTGTCAGCCCGTGGGGCCGAAGATCTCCAGCGTGCCGCCGGGGAGCTGCGAGAGCGCTCGACCGCACCCGGTGAGGTCTCCGTCCTCGCCGTGGTGGGCGACGCCACCGATGAGAGCACGACCACGGCGATCGAAGAGGCCGCGGCTGAACTCGGGGGCGCCGATATTCTGGTCAACAACGCCGGCGGTGAGAGCGGTCACTTGTCATTCGACCAGCTCTCCGATACGGACTGGGGAGACGCCTACCAGCTCAACGTGGTCAGCGGCGTACGGCTCACACGAGCGCTCCTTCCGTACATGCGGCAGCAACGTTGGGGACGGATCGTCAACGTGTCGTCGTACACGGCACGAGTCCCAGAACCATTCTGCGCGCCATATTCCGCCGCCAAGGCAGCGTTGGTGAATGTGACCCGGAACCTCTCTCGGGCCTACGGGTCGGAGGGTATCTGCGCCAACTGCGTGCTGCCGGGGCTCACCTACACCGAGGGGGCGGCATCCGTCTTCGAAGAAGCGATGGCCGCCACCGGCCGCTCCGAAGACGCACTGGTCGAGAGCATGCTCCGGCGAGCGCCGATCGACGTGGGCCGGATGGGCACGGCAAGCGAAGTCGCCGCTGCTGTCGTCTTCCTTTGCTCCGCGCGCGCGTCGTGGATCACGGGTGTGGTCCTACCCGTCGACGGAGGAACGATCCGCAGCGCACCTTGACAGCAAGAGACCCCGATGGCCGAGCCACCGGGGTCTCTCTCTTCTCTCAGGGGGGAGAGAGATCAGACGCGGGCCGTGGCCAGTCCGGCAAAGTCCTCCTCGACCACCTTGGCGACCAGAGGAATCTGGCTGTCGCCCTCCGGCGGCTTCAGATACCCCCCGCGTAGGGCGAAACTCTCGAGGAGCGCTCCCTCGACGGGTTCGCCAGCGTGGATCTCGTCGACGGTCGGTCCGATGCGCCGGGCAATCTCGCCCAGGCGGTCCCGGTCCAGATTCAGGAACCGGATGGCGTTCTCGCCCAGGATCAGACGCAACTCGTCCTCGGGCACGCCGACGAAGGCATCCCTCCACCACGCGCGCGTGTTGGGCCACGTGCTTTCGGGGTGCGGATAGTCCCGGCCGAACAGCATCGTTTCGACCCCGATCTCGTGGCGCATCTCCACCTCGGCCTTGTGGATGAACGACGCCCCGGCCATGCAGTTTGCTTTCCAGTACTCACTCGGTTTGCGCGTGGCCGGGAGATCCTCCCGGTGCTCCTCGTAGAACTGGTCCAGGTAGGCGAGCGTGGCAGGGATCCAATCAAGCCGTATCTCGGTGGGCATGTAGCGCAGACCCGGAAAACGGTCGAACACGCCGCCCAGCATCAACTGCCACATCGGGCGCCGGGCGTCCACGCTGCGGTTGAGGAAATTGCTGAAGAACTCGAGAGATTCGTCGGAAACCGCACCTGCGTGGGCGAACAGCTCGTCCACGTCTGTCGAGTTGGCCGCCTTCACCACATCGTTGTAGATCCGCTCCACTTCAGGGAACACCGCTCCTTGCTCGGTCCCGAAGCCGGCATGAACGATGACGGCCAAGTTTCGCTCTTCACACACCGCCCAGAAGGGATTCCAGTAAGGGTCGAAAAGGGGAGGCATGCCGGGGTGGTGGAGGTAGCCCGGGCCGTAGGTACCGGTGAACCCGTGGTCGGATACCCACTCCAGTTCTTTCACCGTCGTGTCCATGTCGACGCACGGTCCGATGGCTGCGGTCACGAGGAACCGGTCCATGGCGAACCCGAAGTTGTCCGAAGCCCAGCGGTTCCAGGCCCGTGCCCCGGCCTCCCACGCGTCGAAGGAGAACTCGCGATTGGTCACGTTGTGGAAGAGGTCCCCGAGACGGGAGTCGCCGAGGTAGATGAGCTCCGCCGACACCCCCTCGCGGTCCATGTCAGCCATCCGCAACACCGGGTCGTGCAGGCCGTGCCATCCCGTGCGGTGGACTTCTTCATGTTCGGGATAGACGTTGAACTGGTGCTTGGAGCCCAGAAGGGCAATGGCGAGCGGGTAGATCTCATTGTCCTCGCGCAGGCCGGGAAGCAGATTGTGGAAGCGGCTCTCGAGATACTCGGTCCACAGGTCCTTGGGCATCCCTGCATGCGAGTCCGACGAAACGACGATGACTCTGTCAGTCATGACCCTCCCTCATTTCACGGCAGCCAAGGGGGCTACCTCTGTTCTACTATACGCCCTATAATAGCGAATCCCGGGCGATTTGCACAGGCCACCACGGGAGAAGCCGTCACCTATGCCCCACCGGATCGTGCGGACCTTCCACTCGACGTGCATGGTCAACAGCTATGACCGCACCGTGGCCGCACTGGGACACATTGCCGGATTGCGCGTTCTCGAGTACAGCGAGGCCCCGGCGATCGGCCGCAGGGGCGGCATGACCTGGGTCGGCGATGGTTCGATCGAGGTGGCCGAGCCCATCGTCCCCGGCCATGCCGCGGCGCGCTTCCTCGAGCGGTTCGGGCCCGGATTGCATTCGTGCGCCTTCCAGGTCGAGAACCTCGACGCCACCATTGAGCACCTCTCGCGCGGAGGGGTCGGCGTCGGGGTGCGTCCGGAGGCCGGCTTCTGCTTCACGGATCCACGACAAACCGGTGGGCTCCTGTTCGAATGGTCGGACTTCACGATCCCCGAGGATCCGAGGATCGGCGCACCAGAGCCGCCCTCTCGCCGGGAGCCCGTGCTCGACGTGCGCACGCACGCCTTCATCGGCGCCCTGGTGCCCGAACCGTCCGCGTGGGCGGACGACTTCGGCGAGTTGTTCGGGCTCGCCGAGACGTTCCGTGACCCAGCAGCCGCCCTCGACCAGCCGGTCGTGTGCCTGGCCGCCCCCGACTGCATTCTCGCCCTCTTCCGCCTGACGCCCGGAACGAGTGCCGAGTACTGGGGCACGGTGCACACCCGGGCCCGCTGTCACGTCCTGGGATTGGGAGTCCCGTCGTTGGAGTTCGCCTCCGGCGCGTTGCATGATGCCGGCGTCGCGGTACGGCGGCGCACCGACGAGGCCATCTTCATCGATCCCGGGGAATCCGGAGAGGTACCCCTGATGCTGATCGAGGGATTGCTGCGCGGTGATCCGCGCTCTGCGCCGGAGAGCGGTAGTCCGTAACCCGCAACTCGACTGCCGCTCAGCGGGGACGAAGAAACACCGCCAAGCGGGCAATGAACCCGTCGTGGTCGACGGTGAAGTGATTGCTGCACAGGAGCACGGGATCATCGAGCGGAGGATTTGCCAGCTCCACCCAGCAATCCCGGCCCACTTCCACGGCGCGGTGAATGTGGAACCGTGGCACGACGGTCGCGAGGTGCCGGGCGTAGAAGGCGGCGATCTGCTCGCGGCCCCGGTACACCGATCCGTCGGGAGCATGGAACGTGGCGTCGGAAGCGAACAATGCCGCCAACGCTGCCTTGCCGTCGGCTGTGGCGATCGCGACGTATCTGTCGGCAATCTGTCGTGGCCCGGCCATCGTGGGCAGTTTGACAGAACAGACAGTCGAGAAGAGAAATGGACGGGTCACCTACGATGGCGACAGTGACCGACGGGACAGAGCCGCTGACGACATCACCCTCTGCCCCGGCGTGGAGTCGCGGCGTCGACCATGGGCAGCGGCTGCGGGGGAAGCGCGCCTTCGTCACCGGTGCGGGCACATCGCCGGATGGGGACCTCTTCGGCATTGGCGAGGCCATCGCCATGCTCTTTGCTTTGCAAGGTGCCCGGGTGGCGATCTGTGACATCTCGCGCCAGCGGGCCGACGCGACCAAGGAGCGAATCGACAAGCTCGGAGGGGACGCCATCGTCGCGGTGGGCGACCTCACCGATGAGGCCGACAACGCACGCTGTGTAGAGATGGCGGTCGACGCCTTCGGAGGCTTGGACACGCTCGTCAACAACGTCGCGTTGTCCGGGGGTGGAGGGAGTCCCGCCACGCTGAGCCTCGACGCGTGGGATCAGGTCATGAATGTCAATCTTCGCTCCCCCCTGCTCACCACCCGCCACAGCGCTCCGCACCTGATCGCTGCCGGAGGTGGGTCCATCCTCAATATCTCCTCGATCGCTGCCATCCGTGGCTTCGGCTCGGGCGCGTACGCCGCTTCCAAATCCGCCCTTTTGGGCCTGACCAGGGACTGGGCTTACCTCCTGGGTTGCGACGGCATCAGGGTCAATTGCATCCTTCCTGGTCACGTGTTCACCCCGATGGGAGATCAGGGCGGTGAGGAGATTCGTGAGCGCCGGCGCCGGGCCGGCCTGCTCCCCACCGAAGGCCTGGCGTGGGACGTCGCCTGGCCCGCGGTTTTCCTGACTTCGGACGAGGGTCGCTGGGTGACCGGCATCGAGCTGCCCGTCGACGCCGGCACGACCTCATCTACCGCCTGGGCTCTGCAGACGTTGAACGAGCGCCGATGACCTCTGGGGACGTCGGTCGGGCCGACTCCGACACGCTCGCGATCAGGAACCAGGTGGCCAGAATTGCACACGCCGCGGATCATGGTGCACTTGACGAGTACATCGAGTTCTTCACCGAAGGGGCCTCCTGGGAGATGCCCGACGCACCGCGGCGGGGCCGGGCAGATATCAGGGCCGGCGCGGAGGAAAGGCGCCGGATGGGCCTGACCGGTCCCGGCAGCGCTTCGCGTCATGTCATCACGACCATCGCCGTCGAGGTGACCGACCAGGACCATGCGGTGGCGGACTCCTATTTCATCTTTTTCCGCCAGACCACGACCACCCCGACCATCTTCAATATGGGCCATTATCATGACGATTTCCGATTCGTCGATGGCCATTGGCGTCTCCATCGCCGACAGATCATCATCGGTTGACATGCCGGTCCGTCGACCGGATCACGCCGTGACCGCGGAGGACATCCATGGACGTAGGTATCACCATCCCCCACTTCGGACCTCTGGCCTCCCCCGAAATTCGTCATCGCCTTCTGTCGATCCGCCGAGTCCGCCGGTTTCGATTCGATATGGGCTGCGGACCACGTGGTCGTCCCAGCCCAGTTCGAGTCCGAATACGTCCTGCCGGCCACGCCAAAGCGCTTCGCGTTTGCCGATCTACAGGCAACCATGGGATTGAACCTCGAGATGAACACCACCCTTGCCGTCGCGTCCGCAGTGACGCAGCGGGTCAAGCTTTGTACGGGGATCGCCGTCCTCCCGCTCCGGAATCCCGTGCTGAACGCCAGGCAGTTGGCCAGTATCGATCTGTACTCGGGCGGACGCGTTCTCTACGGCGTCGGGGTTGGCTGGCTCCGGGAGGAGGCCGAAGCCATGGCTATGCCGTGGGACCGGCGCGGACGGCGAGTCGACGAACAGATCTCTTTGCTCCGAACCCTGTGGGGCGCCACGGGAGAGACCGTGGAATTCGCTGGTGAGTTCTACGACATCCCGCCCATCTCCCCCGACCCGAGGCCCGTGCAGCGACCCATACCCATACTTATCGGCGGCCACAGCGATGCAGCCCTCGACCGGGCGGCCCGACTCGGTGACGGATGGATCGCCGCAGGCATGGGTCCCGACCGGCTCAAAGAGAGCCTGGACCGCCTGCACGCGGCCTGCGAACGGGCAGGGCGGGACCCCGGTGAGCTCCAGATCGTCAACGGCGAACGATCGGACGTGCAGCTCGATGCCGAATCAACCGACCTCGAGGACCAGGCTCGCCGAGTGATCGAGGCCCTCGCCATGTACGAATCGATGGGCGTAACCCATATGAAGGCTGCCATCCGGGCCACAGATGCCGCCTCTGTGCTCAAAGTGATCGAATGGTACGGAAACATGGTGTTGCCGAACCTTCGGTGATCGAGGCTCGCTCACGCCTTCTCTCCCCAGCGTCCGGCCGGGAACCACTCTTCGAAACACAGGATGTTGCCTTCGGGATCAGCGAAGTAGAACCACTCTGAATCGCCCCATTTATAGGCCCCCAGTTGGTTCTCGATGAGGATGCGCACCCCGCGGCGCTTGAGCTCGGCGAGCACTTCGAGATGCCTGACGGTCTTGAAGCAATACCGCATCACGCCAAGCTGGTGGAAGGTCGGCTCCAGGCCGGGTACCACCAGATTCCCGTCGTTCCATCCCATGATTTCAAGGTGCATTTCCGAGTGGTCCCCCGGCAGTTGCAACAGGGTGACGCCATTGGTCACCTTGTTGTTCAGCGGCCGGCCAAAGACCTCGATGTACGGATTGGGCCGGCTCATGTCGATGAGCCGGCGATAGTCGATGTTCGGCCTGCCTTCGCTCAGGGGGTCAGGTACGAATCCGAAGCTGGCATAGAACCGGGACATCGCTTCGTAGCCGTAGGTATTGAGTTGGATGTGGAGAAACGTGGTCTGCGCACCGGTCACCGTGCAATTGGCGTAGTCCCACCCCCGACCCGGAGCACGTTCGAGCAACTCGACCACGTTTCCGTCCGGATCCTCCGCATAGGCGGATCGCGTGGGGCCACCGATTCGCTCCGTGTGCGCCGCATCGACAGAAATTCTGGATCCGCGCTCGACGAGGGCACGCACCGCTGCATCGAGGTCAGGAACCAAAAGTGTGAGCACGGTCGATCCCAACTGGTTGACCGATTTCGGCCACCGTTGTTGCAGACTTTCTTCGTCTCCGGCAACGAGATTCACGTGCATGTACGGATCGCAGGGCCAGCGCAGGGCGACGGAACGATCCTTCGGATTGTGGGCCCGGTCGTTATCCGCCAGGACGGATGTCAAGCCACCGGGCCGGTCGGCCCGGCGCATCCCGATGTCTTCGATCATGCCGAGTCCGGTGTAGAACTGCTGGGCCCGATCCAGGTTTGCGACGTTGAGTCGAACGCCATGTAGCGCGGTGGCGGTCAACGCCTCACCCTCCGTTCAGGCAATAGGTTCTTCGCCTTGCAGCATCGTTCGGTGCAGAAGACGGCCGCTGGCCCCGTCATAGGGCAAGGCCCGATGCAGGGTGCCGGTGTTGTCCCACATCACCAGATCTCCGAGCTTCCATTCATGGCGGTAGACGAACTCGGGTCTGGTGGCCCAGTCGCGTAACCGGACCAGCAACTCCATGCTGTCAGCCGGTTCCATGCCGACGATATAGGCCGCCGTCGAGCCGATGACGAGGGAATTTCGCCCGGAGCGGTGCTTCCACACGAGCGGGTGTTCCCGGGCCGGCACGTTTCGCGCCCCGACGAATGCCTCGTGGGAGGGCTCGGGATTCACGAACCGTTGGAGAGCCCAGTTGGCGTGCACGACCCGGAGGCCTTCGAGCGCCGCCTTGTCCGACTCCGCAAGGGCGTCGTACGCGGCATAGGTGTTGGCCCACTCCGTTGTTCCCCCTTCGGGAGGGAGATACCGCGCACTCAGCAGGGAAGCCAGAATCGGGACCTCGTGCATCGTTCCATCGAGGTGCCAGAAGAACGATGTCTTGAGGTACTCACCGATTGGATTGACGGCCGGATCCAGGCTGACCTTGAAGATGGCCTGCTTCTCGCCATTCGGTTGGGGTACCCCGTTGTTCTCGAAGGCCTGGACCCCGAGTGTCTGCGTGAACGCGATCTGCCGCTCGTCATCAAAGTCGACTTCGGGAAACACGAGAAGGCTCCGCTCCTCGAAGAGGGCGCGTAGGTCCCCCGCCACCGTTCCGCTGAGTAGTTTGGCGGGAGCAGCTTCGACCAACGTCCCAATGCTGGGCGTCAACTCTCGCGTGCGAAGCGCTGCATCAACGGAGAGCACCTGATTCCCCCTTCGATAGCGGAAAGCCCTGGTAGCCCACACGGTACAATCCACGAGAGATGGACAGACAGGGAGTCTCCGATCCCGACAACTGCCGCATGATCACTCGGCCACCACGCCCTCGTCCCTCAATTGATCGACCTCGGAGGAACTGAAACCCGCTTCGAGAAGGACCGACCGGGTGTGCTCTCCCACACTGGGGACACCTCGTCGAGCTCGAGCGTTTCCTTCCGACACCGGGATGGTGCGGATCGGGTTGGCCGGCACCACCACGCCGTCGACGTCTTCCAGACTGCGTCGAGCCCCGACCTGGGGGTCCGTAAGGAGGTCGGGGCCGACATTCACCGGCCCGATGGCGGCCCCCTGCGGGCCGAGGTCGGCCACCCACTCTGCCGCGGTTCGTTGCAAGAAGACGCTCGCTATGCGCGCAGTCGTCTCCGGCCATTCGTCCGCCGGGACCCTCCGCTTCGCCAGATCGACCAGGCCAAGGCCCGTGCAGAGCGCATCCCAAGTGCGGGGATCTGCGGCGGCCACGCTGACGTACCGGCCGTCGCCGCAGCGATAGAGGCGGCGGTCAGGTGATGTGGGAATGCTGAAGCCTGTGCCGTTGATCAGTGCGTCGAACCCCGACAACACCCACGTCGCCGCCTCCGAGAGGCTGATGTCGAGTTGGCACCCCACTCCGGTCGCATGGCGGCCGTAAAGCGCCGAGACGATCCCTACGACGGCCATAGTGGCGCCTATCGGGACGGACAGCATCATCTCGGGATGCCAAGGCATAGCGGAGTCGAGTGAACCCAGCAGCCCCGAATGGGCGGTGTAGGTGAGATCGTGCCCGGGCCAGAGCGCGTACGGCCCATCCTGACCGAAGCCGGTCATGGAACACCACACGAGCCCGGCGTGTTCCGCTGACGCCTGGCGGTAGCCGAACCCGCGCTCTTCGAGGTCGCCGGGCCGGCTGTTGTCGACGACAACGTCGGCCCACGCACAGAGCTTCCGGAGGACCTCGACGCGACGGGGATGACGAGCGTCGAGAGCTATCGATCGCTTCCCGGCCCCGAGTCCGGTTCCGATCCCGAACATGGCCGGGTCGGAACCCGGTACGTCGACCCGGCACACGTCAGCACCCTGTTGGGCGAGAAGTCGCGTGCAATAGGCGGAAGGCGGGAATCGACCAAGGTCGAGCACGCGGACGCCAGTGAGTGGACCTCCGGCCCCGGTCAACGCCCGCCATCCGACGTCATCAGGGGCGGGCCACAACGTCCGACGGCCGAGATGACCATCTGGTGAGGAGGAGGCACGACGCAGTCTCGCTGCTCGGCGTCCTTCACGCGCATTTCCGCGCTTGGACGCCAGTGCGTTTTGGTCGGTTATCCCGCTCCGGCCTGCACCATTGTCGGCTTCGCGATTCCCGTCTGGGTGGGTTTCGGCCCAATGACCTTTCGTAGCGTCCGTTCCGGGCCTTCGATCTGCACGTTCCCTCGAGCGTGTTGCAAGGCGAGGTTGTCCCATACGACCAAATCACCTTGCTGCCACTCATGATCGAGAACGGCCTCTTGCCGATACAGGTGGACGAAGAGCTCCTCCAACAATGCTTCGCTTTCTGCTGGGTCAAGCCCCTCGATACGCGCGGTCATCTGCTGCGATGCGTAGAGCATTTCCCGTCCCGTTCGCGGATGGCGCCAGATGACAGGCTTCACGGTGGAACGGTGCACTTCGTGTTGAGGCACCACCAGTTGGTCCTTGTGGTCCCCCCTTCGCTGCTGGCCGGTCTCGTGGACGGCTTCGAGCCCGGCAACCCGCGAACGTAGATCGGCCGGCAGGGTGTCGAAGGCACCGACCATGCTGGCGAACCTGGTCGGAACGGTCGGAGGGTCGACTCGGTGACCGTAGAGCGATATGACCTCTATCGGGGTCTCCGCCCACATCATGTCGCAATGGAAGAGCAACTCTCCGAACGGGGCGTAGCCGTCCTCATCCTTGTTGGTTACGTAGTTGGCGTAGGCGTGGGTCAGGGCGATCGCAGCTGCGCGATCCGTTGGTGCGGTCTGCCCGATAACCACGCCGACCAGGTATGCCTGCTCGTCAGGAGTGAGTCCGGCACCACGTAGGAGAAGAAGCCCGCGGTGGTCGAACAGCTCCCGCAGGGTGGCGACGGTCTCTGCATCCAATTCTCTCGATAGGTCGAGGCCGGCAATTTCCACGCCCAACTCCGGATGTAATTCCTGGAATCTGAAAGCGATCATCCGCAACCCTCCTGGTGCCGGGACCTCCCCGCGACATTCCTTACTTTACGCTGTCCAAATAGTACGGCAAGAACCGGATCGGGTTATGACGATGACGGCATCGGGAGACTGGTTTCCCAAGCCTCCGGAAGAACCGTGACCATCCCGCCGTCGACCAGCACGTCGCTTCCCGTCATGTACGAGGCCGCGTCGGAGACCAGGAACGAGACGACATTCGCCACCTCTACGGGACTGCCGCGACGCCCGAGCGGGCTGTTCCTGATGATGTCCTGCATGATCGGGTGCTTGGCTTCATCGGTGCGGTTCATGGGGGTGTCGTTTATCCCCGGCGACAAGGAGAGGATCCGGGCTCCTTGCCTTCCCCAAGCCGAGGCGGTTTTGCGGACCAACCGCTGCACCCCCCGTTTGGACACCTGGTACGCGAGTGCGGCGTTGTCGACATCGAAATACTTGCCGACCTCTTCGAAAAAACCCTCGGCAAGGGGGTCTTCCAGCAGGTTCAGGAGTGGCGGCATCTCAGGGACCATGTACCCCGATTGGGACGCGAAGCACACGGTCACCGAGCCGGGTCGAAGGAGGGGTTGCGCAGCATTGAGCACCCTCGCGGTGCCCAGCAGGTTGATGTCGAGAACACGTCGCCCAGGCGCCATTGTTCCCGATACGCCGGCGGTGTTGACCAGAACGGCGACTTCCTCGAGTTCGTCAAAGAGCGCGTCAACTTGAACCTGCTCCGTCACGTCACAGCGCGCGACGCGAACTTTTGAGCCCAGCTCGCCGGCCAGCTTCTCGAGACCCTCGATGTTCCGATCGACGATGAGCAGCGGTCCCCGGCCTGACAGCTGGCGCGCCACCTCGGCACCCATTCCCGAAGCCGCCCCGATCACAATGTTCGTCATCCGGCATCTCCTTCGCCTTGTCGGGCTGGCGGATCCGTGCGCTCACGCCTAAGTGCGGAGGACCGCAGATGGTCGTGGTCCCCGATCGTCGAGGCCTCCGGCGGCGACCTACGAGCTGTCGTCCCGAGCCCAGCGGGGTGTCACGCCCTCGGGCAGCGAGACAGCCGCCACGTTGAGTGCGAATGATACAAGTGAGTAGTAGCCGCAGATTATCGACAGCTCCACGGTGCCTTCCTCCCCGAACAATTGGACGCAGGTCCCGAAGAGGTCGGGATCGAGGTGGCCGGTCGTCAGAAGTTGGCGTGCCGCCGAATACGCTGACCGCTCCTCCTCAGAGTCGAGCGGTGGGTCGCTGTCGCTCGCAATGGCCTCGAGCACCTCCTCGGAGATCCCGAGCTGCCGAGCGAAGACCGCATGCGCCCACCAGTTGTACTCCCCGTGCCATTGCGCAACTGCAGTCAGGATCACGAGTTCCTGCACCTTCCGATCGAGCGACGCCTCCGATCGGATGATGCCGCCCAGGGACGATGCAGTGAGCCCGAGGGCCGGAGCGTGGAGCCAGATGTCGAGCGGTCCCTGCAAGCAGCCATCGGGTGTCACGGCGCCAGCTCCCCTGGACGCGACGAGTTCGTCCCAAATCGAGAGCTGTTTCTCGTTCAACTCCTCGCGTGTGAGAGGTCGGATCCGAGTCACGTGGTGGCGTCTCCTCTCGGAGGCCTTCTGGGCCTCCCTACTCGGTGGCAGGAACGGCGCCGCCAATCGCGGCGCCGAGCACGTGGTCTGCCAACGAGATCACCGCCGCCTTCTCCCTTGTGAAGTCGAGCACCGAATCGTGACCGTAGCCGCTTTCCTTGATCCCACCGAAGGGAAGTTCGAACCGCGTCTGCATGAACGTGTTGACCCAGACATTGCCGGACTCGATGTCTCGGATCATGCGATGGACCCGGTGCAGGTCCTGCGTCCAGACGCCGGAAGCCAACCCGAAGCGTGAGTCATTGGCGATGGCGATCGCTTCCTCGTCTGTGTCGAAGGGGATGATTGCAGCAACCGGACCGAATATTTCGTCACGACAAATTTGTGCGCTGTTGTCAGATGTCATGAACAGTGTCGGTTCGACCCAGTAACCCCCGGGCAGATGCGGCGCGACGTCAGCGCCATGGCGTCCGCCGAACACGAGATCCGACTCCTTCTTTCCGATCTCTATGTAGTGGACGACCCGGTCGAGCTGCTCCTGCGAAATGATCGGACCCATGGTGGTCGCCGGATCGAACGGATCTCCGATCACGATGAACTCGCACATCGCCTGAATGCGCTGCACCATCTCGTCGAGGATCGGACGCTGCACCAGTATGCGTGAACCAGCCACGCACGCCTGGCCTGCATTGAAATTGAAGACGGACATGAACGTGACGCCGATTGTTGCAGCGTCGAGATCGGCATCGGCGAAGACGATGTTCGGCGACTTACCACCCAGCTCGAAGACACTTGGGGTGAGGGTGTCGGCACCAGCTGCCTGGATCTTCTTCGCCGTGGGGGAAGAACCCGTCATCGTCACCTTCGCGACGTCAACGTGACGCACGAATGCATCGCCGACTTCACCCTCTCCCGAGACGATGTTCAAAACCCCGGGAGGAAAGACGTCCGCAAGGAGCTCGCCGAGGCGAAGAATCCCGACCGCCGCCTGCTCGGGTGGCTTCGCGACCACGGTGTTGCCTCCGGCGAGGGCCGATGCAGCCTTATTGCAGAACATGCCGATGGGCATGTTGAACGGAATGATCGCGGCCACGACACCATAAGGCTCACGTCGCGTCAGCCCCAGAGTATTGGAGTCCAGGACGACACTCTGGCCGGTCACCGCGGACAGCGTCTCGTGGGCGGCCCGGTTCCAAAGAGTGGTCATACCGACGCCGTTCACCGCTCGGTTGACCTCGAGGAGGTTCCCGTTGTCCGTCGTCTCGAGCCGGGCCAGCTCCTCGCCGTGCTCGGTGAACACTGCCGCCGCTTTTTCGAGATACGCCGCTCTCGCAGTCGGAGCGAGGGCGGCCCAAGCCGGAAATGCTGCTGATGCAGCAGCGACGGCGGCATTCGCATCGGCCCTGCTGCTCGCCGGAATGTGTGCCCACACTTCACCGGTGGCCGGGTTTATCGAATCAAGAAGGCTGCCTGACTCTGCGGGCCGAAGTTCTCCGCCAATGAGGTTCCGATACTCGCGCAAATCCGTCACTTTGCCTCCTTGGGCGCGCGTCCACCATGACGGGGACGCCCACTCGGGAACGTACTCTCGGCGCTACCGCCCCGCAAGGAAGAGGAAGGCGTCTGTCCAAGTGCGCCCCTCATGGAGTGTGCCTCAGGTCCTCTTCGAGATCCCGATAACGTCCCGATGGTTGCCCGAACGGCGAGGAGGAGGCCCAGTAATGTCGACCGCGGAATCGTCGAGCAGCAGCGAGGGGGTCGCGACCCGGCAGCTTGACGGCAAAGTGGCCGTTGTGACGGGTGGTGCATCCGGAATCGGCCGAGCCACCGTCAGGGCGCTCGCCCGCGAAGGCGCCACGGTGGCGGTGGTGGACCGCGATGGAGGTGGAGCCGCTGCTGTTGCAGAGGAAGCGACACGAGCTCGCGTCGAAGCGCACCCCTTTGCTGTCGACCTGGCTCAGGCACCGGCAGTCCTCGGTTTGGTAGAGAACGTTCTGCGTCAATTCGGACGTATCGATCTTCTCGTGAATTCCGCCGGCATCAACGGAGGGCGTCACTCGTCACTCGATTTCACAGAGGAGACGTTCAACGAAGTGTTCGCGGTCAACGTGCGCGCGGCGTTCCTCCTCGTGCGAGAAGTGGGGAACCACATGGTGCACAGGGGAGGTGGCGGGCGTATCGTGAGTCTCAGCTCCAGCGCCGCGTTCAGGGCCCAGCTCTCCCCTGCCGTCTACGCCGCATCGAAAGCGGCGATCTGCGGTTTGACGCGTGCCGCCGCGGCCGATCTCGGACCCTACGACGTAAACGTGAACGCCGTCGCACCGGGAATGACGAAAACGCCCATGACGGCAGGTGTGGGTGGCGACGAGGCGTACGACGCGATCGTGCGCTCCGGTCCCTTGGAGAACCTCCTTCACCGGCCTTCCGAGGCCGAAGACGTCGCCGGGGTGATCCTGTTCCTCTGTCTCCCCGCCAGCCGACAGATGACCGGGCAGATCGTCCATACGAGTGCCGGTTTGGTGATCTGACGGTGGTAGTCGAACACGCGTTTCGCGGAGCAGACCGCGTGCGGGAGGTGTTCGCCCGCGTACGCAACGCCGATCCGGCGGTGGCCGACCTGTACACCGAAGACGCCGTTATCCTCTACGGCCAAACGGGGATGGCGGTCGGTCGCGAGGAGATACGGGCCTTCTACGTCCGGACCTTTGGGGCGATTGCTCCACAACCACGAGTTGAGGCAGTTCTTGAGCAGCCACCGCGATTCGTGGCGATCGTCGACGTACCGACGGACGGTCGCCATCATCGGGCGCTCGATTTGTTCGAGGTGGACGGAGACGGCATCCGGAGGCTGGAGATATTTTCCCGGGGTTGAATGACCACGGGCGCGCACGACAAGACGGGGGTATCGCCAATGGACCAACTGGCAGGCAAAGTTGCCGTCATCACGGGGGCGGCAAGCGGCCTTGGCCGAGGGATGGCCGAGCGATTCGCGCAAGAGGGAATGAGGGTCGTCGTCGCGGACAACCGGTTTGCCGAGGCACGGTCCGTGGCAGAGCACATCAGCGAGAACGGCGGAAGCGCTGTCCCCATCGAAGTCGATGTCACCAGCCGCGACTCGTTGGCGAAGTTGGCCGACGGGGTGGACGCGGACTTGGGCGGGGCCGACATCCTCGTGAACAATGCCGGCGTCGTTTCCTACAGCCCGGTCCTGCAGCCCGAGGAGATGGGCTGGCGCTGGATCGTCGATGTGAACCTGTTCGGCGTGGTCTACGGGCTGCAGACGTTCCTTCCCCGGATGCTCGACCGAGGACGCGAGGGCCATGTCGTCAATGTCGCCTCTCTCGCGGGTGTCATCGGTGGGGCGGGAACGACGGACAACCGCCTGCACCTTGGCGAGAGCGAGCCTCAGTTCGGCGCCATGTACGGCTACCTGGCTACCAAGCACGCGGTTGTGGCGATTTCGGAGACGTTGGCGGGAGACATGAAGGGCACGCCTATCGGCGTCTCGGTGCTGTGCCCGGCCCACCACCAAAATACGGGCATCTGGGATAACTCCGCCCGCTACCGACCGGAGAGTTTCGGCGGCCCGATGACGAAACAGGAGATTGAAGCGACCGGAGGAAACCTCAAGGAGAAGTCAGCTTCGGCCCGGGATGCCTTCGAACGCGAGCCGTCGGAGTGTGCAGCCAGAGTCCTACGAGCGATCCGCGAGGGCCACTTCTACATCTTCACGCACCCGGAGACCCGACCGCCCGTCGAAATGCGATTGCAGCAGATACTCAAGGGTTTCGATGACGCGCAGGGGTTCAGTGAGAGATCACTCTGTGGCTGACGTTGCGACGTCGCCATGGCAGAGAGTCCGAACCGCCTTGAGAATTCCCTGATAGCCGGTGCACCGGCAGAGGTTCCCCGACAGAGCCTCCCGAATCTCCTTTTCGCCCGAATCTGGATGGTCACGGACGAATGCCGTGACCGAGACGATGAATCCCGGGGTGCAGAAACCACACTGCAGGCCGTGACACTGCCTGAACGCTTCTTGCACATCGGTCAATCCACCGTCGGGACCGACCAACCCTTCGATGGTTGTGACCTCCGCCCCATCGGCTTGCACCACGAACATCAGGCACGATCGCACGGCGGCCCCGTCGACCAGCACGGTGCACGCCCCGCAGACTCCGTGCTCGCACCCCAGGTGTGTACCGGTGAGGGCACAGTGCTCCCGCAGAAAATCCGCCAAGGTCAGGCGCGGTTCCACGGTGGCGTGCCGGAGTTCGCCATTGATGGTCACCGCCAACCCCACGTCAGTCATGCAGCACCTCACTTCGGGCCTCTTGCCAGGCTCGCTCGACCATCGCGGCTCCGATCCGTCTGCGGTAGGCGGCTGAGCCGTGGACATCACTGGGAACTGCGTCAAGTTCGGCGATCGCGATCCGACCCAGCTCCTTCGCGGACACGTCGCCGATGCTCGACTGCAACACCGCCGACTCTGCCGCGCGCGCCCGCTCCGGAACCGGGCCCATGCCCATGAGAGCTATCCCGCAACGCGTGATCCGGTCGCCCCCGTCGGTCTCGATCCCGATCGCCGCCCCTGAAAGGGCGAAATCACCGTGGCGTCGGGCGAACTCACGGAAGCCAAACCCGCACCGCCCCGTCCACACCGGGAACGTCACGGCGGCCAGAAGTTCATCGGCCCGCAGCGTCGTGGTCCAAAATCCGACGAAGAAATCCTCAGCGGAAACCGTGCGGGGTCCGCTCCGCGAGACAACCTCCATCTCCGCACCGAGGGCGACCGCGACGGCTGGGTATTCAGCGGACGGGTCGGCGTGCGCTATGGAGCCGCACAACGTCCCCCGATTCCGAATCTGGAAATGTCCGATGTGAGAGGTGGCCCGGGAGACCAACGAAGCCGCTTCGGCCACTTCGTCACTCCATTCCACGGCCGATTCCGTCACCCTGGCCCCGACCCGCACACCCCCGCCCAAAAGATCGATGCTGTCCAGTCCGACTATTCGACGGAGGTCGACGAGATGCTCGAACGATGTAAGGCGAAGTGCGAGCATGGGAACGAGGCTCTGGCCACCGGCCAGAATCTTCGCGTTGTCCCCGAACTGAGCGAGAATGTCGAGGGCCTCCTCGACAGTTTCCGGCGCGTGGTACTCGAACGAGGAGGGCTTCACGCGACGCCCCGTTCGGCTTCGGCTGCTTCAATGAGCGCGACGATGTCGGCCGGTCCGAGAGGCTGGGCTCGAATCTGCACACCCAAGTGGCGAAGTGCGTCGGCGACCGCGTTGATGACTGCCGGCGGCGCGCCGATCGCGCCCCCTTCTCCGAGCCCCTTGTGGCCTCCCGGATTGCTCAGTGCCGGAGTCTCTATGTGGGCGTATTCGATCTCGGGCACCTCGGTCGAGGTCGGCAGAAGGTAGTCGAGGAAGGTCGTGGCGAGCGGGTTGCCCGCTTCATCGTGACTGAGGTGTTCGTAGAGGACACCACCGATGCCCTGCACGACCCCGCCGGCGATCTGGCCCTCGACCACGTTCGGGTTGATCATCACGCCGCAGTCCTCACTCACGACGTAGCGCAAGAGAGCGACGGCTCCTGTGTCGGGGTCGACCTCGACCGTGCACATGTGGCAAGCATTGGACCACGTCGTAAAGGTGCTCGGGCTGAAGCGGCTCTGCGCCTCCAGACCGAGCGGGACTCCGTCTGGCACCGCTGCCGGTTGCGTGTACACGATGGCCGCCACCTCTGCGATGGCCATGCCCTTCGTCGGCACCCCTGCGATCTGGACTCGGCCGCCGACAAGTTCGAGGTCTTCTTCCGCGGCTTCGAGCGCCTTGGCGACTATGGCCAGCATCCGCGTCCGCAGCTCGCGGCAGGCCAGCCGGGCCGCGGTGATCGGGATCATGCTCCGGCTGCCACCCGTGCCCGGGCCGAGCGGGGTCGCGGAGGTGTCGCCACCCTGGATCACCCGGACATGCTCAATGTCCACCCCTAGTTCGTCGGCCACAACTTGGGCGATGGTGGTTTCGTACCCTTGTCCGTGGCTTGCGGTGCTCGCAAACACGTCGACCCGCCCGTTGCGCCCGATGCGGACCGTCGCGGCGTCGGTGCTCATCCATCCGAAGGCCATGGCGGTCGGCTCAGCCAACAAGCTGATGCCGATTCCGAGCAGGCGTCCATCGTCGCGGGCCGCCTGCTGACGGGATCGCCACTGGTCATAGCCGATCACTTCCGCCGCCTGGTCGAGTGTCTCAGCGGCAGTGATCTGATCGAAGATCACCCCAGTGGCCATCGTGTACGGGAGCTCCTCGGCCCGGATGACATTCCGGCGGCGGAACTCAAGAGGGTCGATCCCGAGGCGAGCGGCCACACAATCGATCATCTGCTCGCGCGCAACGGTCTCGAACATCCACGGACCCGGTAGGACCCGCGGCCCATCAGGTTCGTGAAGACTGCCTCGGCACTCGCCCCGAAGTGCGGCACCCGGTAAGGGCCCGGAAAGATCATCGTCGAAAGCATTGCTGCGCTCGACATCGCTGCGGGAAAGGCGCCCACGCCCTCGACGAAGTGGGCTTTTTCGGCCAGTATCAGACCCGTTTCGTCCGTGGCGATGGTGACGGTAGCCATGTCCTCGCGCGCGTGATCGTCGGCCAGAAGGTTCTCGTGACGGTCCTGGATCCATTTCACCGGACGTGACAGCTTGAAGCTGGCCACCACGACGGCGAGCTCCTCTGAACGGGCGTTCATCTTGAGCCCGAACGAGCCCCCGACATCGGGCATGATGACCCGCACGCAGGAATCGTCGAGGCCTAAGAGGCGAGCGAACAAGCTGCCGCGCACCGTGAGGACCTTGCGTGGAGATCCAGACTGTGAGCTCGTCCCGGTGGCGGTCCCAATTGGCGAGAATTCCCCGCGTCTCCATCGGGACGGTCGCGTAGCGGTGCTGACGGAACGTCTCTGTCATGACGAGCGGCGCCGACTTCAGCACCACTGTCAGCTCAGGATTGTCGGGGGCGGGCGCGGCAGTCCACACGTTCGAGCCCCGCTCAGGGTGCACCAGCGATGATCCCTCGGAGAGGGCCTCGGCAAAGTCGACCAGTGGCTCTTCCGGCTCTATGTCGACGACAACCGCTTCCATCCCATCCTCTGCCAGGTACCGCGAGTCCGCGATCACCATCACGATCGGCTCACCCACGCAGCGGACATCTCCATGGGCAAGGATCCGCCAGGGACGATTCGCGTCGTACTCGTCATCGACGAGGTAGTCGCACACAAACGGTGCGAGGTCGTCGGCGGTGTAGACAGACGCGAACCCCCGGAATGGCGGCCGCTTCCTCCGTGTCGATCGAAAGGATCCGACCACGGGCCACGTCGCTCCGCACGAAGGCCGCGTGAAGGGCCCCCGGCACGACCACGTCGTCGACGTACTGGCCATGCCCGGTAAGGAACCGCGCGTCCTCCTTGCGTACCACACGCTGCCCGACGAAGCGTGCCCCGCCTCCCATCATCTGGGTCATGGAGGATTCCCTTCAGACGCTAGGGGCGGTTACATGACCGGACGTTGATCCGGACAACCCCATGTTTGTCGATAACGGGGCTACGCGCGGGATCTTTGCACATGATGAGCGTCCTCCCAGATGAGCTTTTGTACGAGATATAACAAAGCAGAATATAGCCGTCACTCGAGCCCGACGACGTGTACTTCTCAGTTCCGGCCTCAGGGACGGAGAAGGGTCGAAACTCGGTCAGCAAAAGTCGGTACCGCCATCCACGTTGAGTTGCGCTCCCGTCATATGAGAGTTGGCCCTGGACGCACAGAAAGCAATGACTTCTGCAACCTCGGCCGGATCGGCGACGCGTCGAAGATCAGTCGATGACCCGAATTCTTCTGACATGACACGGTAGGCATCGCGCGGATCGTCGGCGTCTCCGCTCGCCGCTGAGACCGCGGCGCGTATCGCGCCGGTCAAGACCGCTCCTGGTGCGACAGCGTTCACAAGTATCTCTTCTGCAGCCAAACTTCGAGCCAGATTCTTCGTGACGCTGGCGAGCGCCGCTTTTGCGGCTGTATAGGCAATGAGCCCGGGACTTTGGTGCTTGACCGACAGGGCGGTGACGTTGACGATGCGACCCCACTCGGCCCGCTGCATCAGGGGAAGAGCATGGCGAACACACCGAACTGCGGTGAGAACACCCTGATCGAACGCGTCATGCCACGCCTCGTCAGAGAGGTCGGCGAATCGACCGGCTCCGGCGGGACCCACCGCGTTCACGAGCGCATTCACCTCTCCCCAGCGCTCAGAAATAAGAGCGAAGGCAGCCGCCACTTGTTGATCGTCCGTCGCGTCTGTTGTGATGGCGAGAACGTCAGAGGCTCCTGCCTTGCGAATCCGCTGGTCCGCCTGATCGAGAATCTCCGCCCGACGTCCCAAGATGGCAACTCGACCGCCATCTTGCGCAAGCCGGACCGCAACCGCGAGTCCTATACCGGCCGATCCACCACTGATGACAGTCGTTGCTTCCCCGGCCATGGCGCCCCCCGCAGAGAATGATCGCCTACTTTATCGACAGTCACCGAAGACCCGACCAGGCGTCGATCACATTGCGGAGGTCGAGTCCTTCCCCATCGCCTGCGGTGTCTTGGTGAAGCCTCGAATCATGGCCTGCACGGTGTAGGACGCCACGAGGCGGCCATCGTGGCTAAAGATGGACCCGACTCCCTGCGCGAGACCGAGACCGGACCAGACTGCGGGATTCGAGTAGAGAAACCATTCGTTGACCGGGACGTCTTCATGAAACGCGATGGCGACCGACACAATGCCCGTGGACAGGCTCACATGAGCCAAAGCCTCGCCAAACCCTTCGTGCGGACGCATCGCGGCCGCAATGGTCCAGTGGGTGGTCGCCTGGGCCACCAATGCGTTCCGTAGGTAGGTTTCGGGCGGATTGTCACGGAATCGCATCCAGGCGTGAATTACCCGGAGGACCGATGCGTTCCGGGTCTGCCGAGTACGCAGCGTCCACGATCCGCAGATCCCGTCCGGTGACGCGCATATCGTACGGTTCGGAATCGTACGGTCCCGGTACGTCCGGCATGGCCACGGAGTCCCGCATCGTGTCAGGTGCGCCGGAGTCCATCAGCATCAACGCCGGGGCAACCAACTTCCCGTTCTGCTCCGCCCGCACGGCAACGCTGGAGAAGGTGCGCCCGATCCGCAGCGGTTCCACCGACAGGTCGATCGGATCGTCGAACGATGCAGCTTTGGGGAAGGTCATATGGGCCGAAGTCACGCGCTGAGCCGGAAGCGCCTTTGACGCCGCCACAATGGCCTGTGCGAGCAGTTGGCCACCCTCAACGACATTGCGGGTGCGCTCATGGTAAGAGGGAGCCACGAACTGGTGAGGGTTCGTCTCTTGGACGTCGATCAGAGCCAGCAGGTCGGACTGGTCACCCCAGATCGGGAACCCGCTAAAACTCACCGCACGGTCATCGTCGGGCCAGCGCGACTCCAGTTCGACGCGGTACTTTCTCGTGATAGACGCCGAAATACCCCTTGAGGCCCTCCACCTGTGGGAAGAGTTGACGATACGTCCAGAAGACGTCTGCGACGGGTGCCTCCGTGGTCAGGAGAGAGACGTACTCCGCCTCGCCCTTGAACGGGCACACCGTGCGATGATCGCTTTCCTCCAGGAGGTCGAGTCGAACGTCGGATTCCGGGAGGTAGAGACGTTCGACGTGGTCCGTCTCGATCACCCGAAGGGCCGAGGCGCTTTCGGCCAGGAGCAGGTCACCGCGCCAGACCCGGGCGATCCCCCGGTAAGGAACCAAATCGATGCGGTAGCCCGGGTGGGCTTCCCACGCTGATTGCACGACCGTCATCCGTCCCCTCCTTTCGTCCCATGTTAGAGAGATTGCGGCCTCTCTTCCTGCTGAACACCGATCGCCGGAATCGCGGATCCGGAATCATCTCTCCGTTTTCGCTGCTACAGTATTAAGCGGAGAGATCTCTCCGCTTAACGAGACGAGGTAGGGCGTGGCGGTGACAGGAACCCGGAGGAGCTACAAAGCCACCTATGCCGTGTTGACCGCCGGCGTCGTTGGCTACGCCCTGCTGCAGTCGCTCGTCATTCCGGTGTTGGCGACCATCCAGACGAGCCTGCATACGTCTCAGAACACGGTGACGTGGGTGTTGACTGCCTATCTCTTGTCCGCGTCGATATTCACGCCGATCATGGGCCGACTCGGCGACATGTTCGGCAAGGAGCGATTCTTGGTGCTGGCGCTGATCGCTCTGACCCTCGGATCGCTCATGGCGGCGTTGGCCACTTCGGTCACCGTGATGATCATTGCGCGGGTGATCCAGGGAATCGGCGGCGGTGTCCTGCCGCTGGCATTCGGGCTCATCCGTGACGAGTTCCCCAAGGAAAAGGTAACGAGCGCAATCGGGACCATTGCAGCACTCGCAGCCGCCGGTGCCGGTCTGGGGATCGTGCTCGCCGGACCGATCGTCAAGGCCCTCGACTACCACTGGCTCTTCTGGATCCCCATGATCGTGCTCGCCGGAGCTGCGCTCGCCGCCCACCTGGTCATCCCCGAGTCAGAAGTCCGCCAACCGGGCCGCATCAGCTGGTCGGGGGTGTTCCTCTTGTCGGGCTGGCTGACTGCGCTGATCCTCGCGATCAGCGAGGCTCCGACCTGGGGCTGGGGATCGAGCAAGGTGATCGCACTCCTGCTCGTGGCCGCCGCCCTGGGAGTGATCTGGGTCATCGTCGAGTCGCGTTCGACCCATCCACTGATCGACATGCACATGATGCGAATGCCGACGGTCTGGACGACCAACCTCGTGGCGCTGTTGCTCGGCGTCGGCCAATACGCAGTGTTCGCCTTCCTGCCCGAGTTCATGCAAACTCCTTCCTCGGCAGGTTACGGATTCGGCATCAGCGTTACTCGTTCGGGGCTCCTCTCTCCTCCCACTGAGCGTTGTGATGTTCGCCTTCGGTATGGTGTCCGGGCGGCTTTCGAAACGCTACGGCGCCAAAGTCGTGATGGCCTCCGGCCTGGTCATGAGCATCCCGACCTTCGTCCTCCTCACGGTGGCCAACACATCGCAGTGGGAGATCATCCTGGCCATGGTGATCCAAGGCGCCGGATTCGGTCTCGCCTACACCTCCATGTCGGCTTTGGTCGTCGAAGCTGTTCCAGCGTCGCAGACCGGCGTGGCGAGCGGCATGAATGCCAATATCCGCACCATCGGTGGCGCCATCGGTGCTGCCATGATGAGCAGCATCGTGACCTCGGGGGTACGGGCGGGGCAACTACCGCCCAAGTCCGGTTACACGCACGGATTCGCGCTCCTCATCGTGGTCGCTGTTGCCGCCGCCATCGCCGGCCTCGTGAGCCCCAAGACTCATCCCACTGCTCCCGGTGGGAGGGAGGAGATGCTCCATGCGGAGTTGGCTCTCGTACCCGGAGGTACGCTCGCCGGCGACGGGGAGGAATGAGATGACTTCGGGGGGGACCAAGACGCAGTTGCGCCCATTGCGCCAGGACGCGGCACGAAATCGCGACCGATTGCTCGCCGCGGCAGCGGAGGTTTTCGACGCGCAGGGACTCGATGCCAGCGTGACCGACATCGCCCGGGTGGCCGGGGTTGGGATTGGCACCTTGTACCGACGATTTCCCACCAAAGAGGCGCTGATCGACGCGCTGGTCCATGATGTGCTCGATGCCACGATCCAGATGGCGCGCGACGCGTCTATGGCAGCCGATGGCACTGGACTCGAACAGTTTCTCGAAGCGTCAGGGAACTATCAGGCGGAGCACTCAGGGTGCCTGCCACGACTTTGGGATACCGATCACGAAATGGTCAAGACTGCTCGCCACCTCATCGCCGGGCTGCTCGCCGAAGCAAAGCGATGCGGCCGGATACGGTTGGATCTGACCACGACAGATCTCAGCGTGGCGATGTTCTCGCTGCGCGGTGTCATCGAAACGACACTTCCCGTGGCTCCCGACGCCTGGCGGCGTCACCTCGATCTCCTCATCGCCGGCATGCGACCTGACGAAGTGGAATTGCCCCATCCTCCGCTGAGTAAATCCACGCTCGACAAGGTGCTGGGGAAGCGAGATCGGCCGCGCCTGACCTGACTCAGGATGCAGCGAGCCGGGCCGGAAAACCACCCTTGCTGATGGGGCCCCACGATTCGACGGCTATGCGAATCAGCACCTTCCCTTGGTCGGTCATCGCTTGGCGATACTCGTCCCAGTCGGAATGCTCGCCACTGATGGAGCGAAAATAGGTGACCAGGCCTTCCATAGCTTCGGGAAGGTCGACCACGACAGCTCTTCCCGAAATCTGGACCCATGCGCCACCGAAATCGTTCGAGAGAACGCAGACGGCCACCTGCTCGCTCACGCGCACGTTGTGGACCTTGGACCGTTCGGGGTAACTCGCTATGAGAACCTCTCCATCAGGACCGACGCCCATCGTGACCGGTGACATCTGAGGCCCACCGTCGGCTCGCCGGGTGCTGAGGATCGCGTGGTGCCGGGGACGAATGAACTCTTCCAGTCCGGCACGATCGACCGGCGTGTCTGCTGCAAATGTCCGGGCCACGCGAGCTGGGTCGTTGAATCTCAGCTCGCGGGCTCATCCAGGGCGGACGCCGTCATCTCATCGAGGGTCCACGATTTCTCGAAGTGGATCGACGTCATGGCGAAGTTGCCCCCGTCGCAGGCCGGGATGATGAGACCTGACATGTAGGCGGAATCGTCCGAAGCCAAAAAGGTCGCCACGACGGCGTTGTCCTTGAGGCTCGGTGGCCGGCCGACCTTCAGGGGCCCGACGAACCGGTCGTCGTGCCACGCCCCTCCCGATTCCTGAAGGGCGAACTCCTCGTAGGACATGTTGAGCACGGGAGCATCCAGAGGCAGGGCGAAGTTGATGGACATCCCATGGGTCGGAGCGAGGCCGTTGACCCGGATGCCGTACCTTCCCCACTCCGTCGCCATGCTGTGCACCAGGCCGATGGCGCCGGCCTTGCCGGCGGCGTAGGCGCCGAACCCGACAGGGTAGGCGTTGATGCCTGCTGCCGAGGTCGTGACGACGATGTTGCCGCTGCGCTGCTTTTTCATCTGGTGAAAGGCGTGCTTACCTGAGAAGAACACACCGCGGAAGACGACATTGGTTACGTCGTCCCACTGTTCCTCGGTTGTGTCCTCTATCGACGGCCCACCCGGCAGGGAACGTCCGGCGTTGGCGAACATGATGTCGAGCCGCCCGAAGTTCTCCACTGCGACGGCGACGGCCTGCGCCACCTCGGCCTCAATCCGGACATCGGTCTTCAGACCTACCGCATGACCACCGGCAGCTTCGACTTCCTTGGCAACGGCGTGGGCCCGGTCCTCGACCAAGTCGGTAACGACGATTTTGCCCCCCTCGGCACCCCACTGCAGCGCGCATTCGCGTCCAAGTCCCGCCCCCCCACCCGTGATGACGATGCTCTTGCCTTCGAACCGACCCGGCATATCCCGTTTCCTCCCCTTTTGTCAGACGACGAAAGTATTCGCGCCAGGCTATACGTCCGAGACTGACCCCATTTTACGATGCAAGGTGCTCGTCACGACGACGAGCCGTTCCCGCGCAGATGGGCGGCCAGTGCGTCCTTTGTCTCTGCATTATTGGCCCAATCGAAGTCCCCGGTGATCTCCCGGTAGCGAGCGATGTCCTGCAGGATCAGTGTCCTGCGGACGCGGACATACTCGCGGACGGGAGTCTGCGGGTTTTCGAGGATCTGGCGGGCGAGCTCCTCCGCTGCGCCGATGTGGGCACCGTCCTCAGCCAAGCGGGTCAGCATGCCGCCGGCCCACGCATCTTCGGCGCTGAACATGCGGCCAGTCATGGCGACGTCGTTCGCGAACGCTGGCTGGCCGAGCCTCGGGAGCAGCGACGGCATGGCCAGTCCGATTTTCGTCTCTGTCACCTGGAACGTGGCGCTGCGGGCCGCAACCAGGTGATCACACAGGAGTGCCGTCGCAAGGGCATGGCCGAGGCAGTAGCCGTGCACGGCGGCGATGACCGGTTTCCACGAAGCGGCCTTGAGGAACGCATCCTGCTCCGTGGCGCGTCCGGTCGTCGACCCTTCCTCGACCGACTTTTGCAGCCGCGCCTGCAGGTCCCCGCCGCTCGAGAAGGACTTCCCGTTTCCCGACAGAATGGCGATCTGCGCAGCGTTATCGCCATCGAGCGTCCGAAGGGCCGCACTCAGCGCCTCGAGATCCTCGTCTCGCAACGCGTTGTGCTTTTCGCGTCGGTCGAACGCGATATAGGCGATTGCCTCGCGTACTTCATAGGTGACGGTCATCCCACGCTCCTCGCTACGCGTCAGGCGGCAACTTGCTTTCCACTTGCAGCTTTCGTTCAAGTTCATAGTCGTCAGCTGCCTTCTGGCGCGCTGCCGACGCCAAGGGAGCCAGATCCATACGAGTCTGTAGTGCCCGCGACTCGGCTTCGAGAAGCTGACTGCTTCGCTGCTCGAAGTGCGGGAGCACTTCGGACGCGAGCAACTCAAAGGACCGCAGGGTCGCCTGCGGCGAGGCCCAGTCGTTTGCCCAGACCAGGAACGACCCGAAGCCGCCCGAGCGTTCGTAGAGTCGCTCGATCTGGTCTATCGCCTGTTGCGGAGTACCGATCACCGCAAAACCACTGTCCACGAGGGCGTCGATGGCGGCCTCGGTGTCGTCCGTTGGCGGAAGAATGGGCAGGGTGGCCACCTTTTTCATGTAGTAACACCACCTGTCGACCCCGACCGTGACCAGCCGCCTCGCTTCGTCTTCGGTTTCGGCGATGAACATGGGGGCCACCAGCCTCCAATTGTCCCGCGAGACTGATTGGCCATATTCGGCCGCCTGGTCCTCGACGATCTGCCACTGGTCCTTCAGGGCGTCAAAGCCCGCCTGTTGGGTGGGATTGAACATCATCATCGACGTGCCATATTTTCCCGCAAGCTTCGGACCGCCGGGCGTGTGCAAGGAGGACACGGCGACCTCAGGATGAGGGGAGGAATACGGGGGAAGTTGCAGACCCGCATCCTTCAGTGCGAACCAATCAGTCGTCCGGGTGACGCGTTCCCCGCGAAAGAGCGCGAGGATCACCTCCAAGCCTTCGTCGAGCATCCTTCTGGCTTCGAGCGGATCGATACCTAACGAAACCGAGTCAAAGGGCAGAGCACCCGGGCCGACACCAAGCATGACCCTTCCCATCGAGAGGTGGTCGAGGAGCAGTATGCGGTCGGCCACATGAAAGGGATTGTGGTACGGAACCGAGATGACCCCGGTTCCGAGGCGTATGCGCCGTGTCTGCGAGATGAGGTGCGCCAGAATGAGGTCCGGCGCGCCGACGTACTCCCACCCTGACGAATGATGTTCCCCAACCCAGGCTTCGTCGAATCCCAGCGCATCGAGCCGAACGATGAGATCGACATCACCCTTGAGGGCGAGGGTTGGGTTGATCGACGGTGCGTGTATGGGCGAGATGAACACCCCGAAGCGCAGTCGACTTCGCTGATCAAAGATCAAAGCTTCGCCTCCAACGCCGCCAGTCGCCGGATCACGTCCGTGAGATCGGGAGCCGTCTCCCCATCCACCGCAGAGCGAACCTCGGCTGCGCTCTCCGTCGGACTCTCCGGATCATTCGGTGCGCCGCCGAAGAGGAGACGCTCGAAGGAACCGGCGAGCCGTCGCATGAACGCAGCGAACTCCTCGAGTTCTTCGTCTGTGAACTCCTCCAGCGCCTCGCCCCATAACTGCAGGCCATGCGACCGAGCACGCTCCTGCCTGGCCCGACCGTCGTCGGTGATCCTGAGGAGTACCGCTCGGCCGTCGTCGGGATCGCGGGTCCGCTCCACGAAGCCCATCTGCTCGAGTCGGGGGACGGCACGCGTCGTGGCCGAGGGGTCGACGCGCAGCGCCGCGGCTATCTCCCCCATGCGCCACGCTTCCCTTTCACTCAGCCGGTCCAACACGTCGTACTGGCCGCCTTCGAGCGCGTCGGCCCCGGCGCCGAGCCAGCGGGATGCGAACGCGCTTGACGAACTGATCCTCCGGAAGTCCCGTACCGCAGTGGTCAGGCGCTCGATGCGGCGCCGTGTCGAGGTGTCCATGGCCTGCATCCTACGTACCCCCCGTGAGGCCGACCTTGAAGAGCCGAGCTGCGGCCGCGCTGGCCTCCGCCAACATCGCTGGTCTCTCCTCGTCTACAAGTACCCCGGCGGCCACGGCCGCGTCGACGGCGTGTGCATAGCGACTGAGGTAATCCGATTGGCTGGCGTACATACTTTCCAGCTGACCTTTGGAGAAAGGGACGCTCGACCCGGAGATGCGAGCCAGAATGTCGGAGTCGTCCGGCCGGAGACCACTGTGCCGGGCGAGCGGTACCTCCATGTCAGGCAGGCGCACTCCGCCCCGGGCGTTGCCGTGTATGTCCCGCTGGACGCGCGGGGGGTCTCCGGGTTCGACCTCGATAAGGGGCTGACGGGGCGGTGGCGATCCATCCGGCCAGCGCAGCATGCGACGGAGTGCCGCGCGCACCACGGGCGCGTGGGACACCATGTTCGTGTCGTCGTTGCGATCCGCCATGCCTGACGCTGGATCGATCCCCATCTCCTCGAGTTGACGGTCAATCTCGCGCATCTCTGCCGCCGACCAGCTGATGTGGGCCGAGCCGGCGATCTCCCACAGGCGGAACCGGTCGCTGTCCGGTTGGCGCATTGCATAGAGACGAAGCGTCTCGCTCTCGCTGTTGACCACCATGACCGGCACCTCGAGGTCGTCCCGGATCCGCACGGGTTGGGACGGGATGGTAAGTGGAGCGTGTGCCGTGACGTCACTGGTGTCCAGTACCGCCCCCGAGCCGATGTCCAGCGTCAGGAAGTAGCCGTCGAAGAGGTGGGCAATCGGGTGGATCGCGTCGATATAGGAGCGAAGCCGAAGAGCGGACTGCGATGTGCCGGTCGCGAGAAATTCTGGTGACCGGCAAGCCCCGGAGCGGGTCAACGCCACCGGAGGCGATGTTGCGACTCGGGCTCGCCGCCCGGGCCGCCTGCGTGAAGATGTCGAAGGAGAAGTCGTCGCCTGGATGCTCGAGCGTTCCGTACCGCTGCGGATCCCATCCTCGGAGGCCACAGGCCTCGGCCCCGGGAAAGCCGGTGTGACCCGCCCGCTGCGCTGAGACACCGACCCAGGCCAGCCCGAGAGCGACCAGATCGGACGGCGGGGCGCCCGTCTCGAAGCCGCGGGTCACGTTCTGCCAGTTGACGAGCACCGTCCCGCTGAAGTCATCCACATCTGCCGGCCGCACGACGAGGATGCGGGTGCGGTAGGGGGCCGATCGACTCGGGACGGCGTCCCAATGTCCCGCATCGTCGTAGGTGGTTCCCTCCGCAAGGCGGTATGCGGAGGCCTCACCCTCGAGGAGGAACTCCTCCACCACGTAGCCGGGCAACGTCGCGCAGCCCGGAGCGAAGGGGTGCCCTCGCACACCCCCGGTGAGGGGACCGGCGACACGCGCGCAGGACGAAGCGTCCGCTCTGCCTCCTGATCTGGTGCCGACCGGGTCACCTCTCGGAATAGGTCAGTTCGAGGCCGGCCAGGTCGTCCTTTTCTCGCCACTCCCCGATCGTGTCGAGGAACGACTGCATCGTGCCGGCGTAGACGTGCCGCTCTATGTCGCGTCCTTCGTTGTTGTAGTACCCGGGCGTGCATTCGGGGCTGTAGCGGTTCGCCACCATGCCCTCCATGCTCTTGCGACACGTCTCGACCCACCACTCCACTGCCTCTTCCTGGGGTTCGACCCGCACGACGCCCTCCTGTGTCGCCTTCTGCACCACGTAGGCGATGTGCCCTGCCATCACGTCGATGCTGTGCGTGACGTTGGCGGTCATCGGACCACCTGCGGTGTACGTGATGAAGAACAGATTCGGGAAATCGCGCACGTGCGCGGCGAAGTACGTCCGTGGAGGCGACCACCGATCGGCCAATCTGGCGCCGTCACTTCCGAGAACATGTATGCCGGCCTTACGGGCAACCTGGCCGGCAACGCGGTTCTCGAATCCGGTGGCGTAGACGATGCAATCGACTTCGTACTCGACGCCGTTGGCGACGATTCCATGCGGCGTGATGCGCTCCACACCCTGTCCGTTCGTATCCACCAAGGTGACGTTCGGGCGATTGAACGTGTCCAGGTATTCGTCGTGGAAACAGGGCCGCTTGCAGTACATGTTGTAGTACGGCTTGAGGCCCTCGGAAACGAGGGGGTCGCCCACGACGGCGTCCACACGTTGGCGGATCGTCTCCATTTTGCGGTAGTCGACCGATTCGAAGAGGTCGGCGTACGCTTCGAGGTCGAGCGATTCTCTGGCCTGGGCCATCTGCACGAGCAACTTGCTCGTCGTGGTCCACCCGTCGTCGACGAGATCCTCCGGCTCCGGAATACCCGACAGGATGTTCGTGAAATTCTGCATCCGATGGGTCTGCCAACCCGGCTGCAAGGACGAAGCCCATGCCGGATCGGTGGGCCGGTTGTCACGCCGGTCGATGCTCGACGGCGTCCTCTCGAACACGTAGAGGTGCTCGGCCCAGGCGCCGAGGTAGGGGACGATCTGGACCGCGGTCGCCCCCGTGCCGACGATGGCCACCTTCTTGTCGGCCAGTCCCGTGAGATTGCCCTGGTTGTCGCCACCCGTATAGCTGTAATCCCACCGACTCGAGTGGAAGCTCTTTCCCTCGAACGAATGGATGCCGGGGATGCCGGGGAGTTTCGGGCGGGTGATCGCGCCACAGCCCCAAACCACGAAACGGGAGCGCAGCACATCGCCCCGATTCGTTCCGACAATCCAGCGGTTGGCGTCTGCGTCCCACTCGAGGCTTGTGACCTCGGTTTGCAGCAGTGCGTCGCGGTACAGGTCGAATTTTCTGGCGATGGCCTTGCTGTGCTCGAAGATCTCAGGGGCCCGGGCGTACTTTTCGGTAGGCACATAACCGACCTCTTCGAGAAGGGGCATATAGATATAGGACTCGGTGTCGCACTGTGCTCCGGGGTAGCGGTTCCAGTACCAGGTGCCCCCGAAATCGCTCCCTCTTTCGATAATTCGTACATCAGTCGCGCCGCCCTCACGAAGCCGCGCTGCGCTGAGGAGGCCGGCGAACCCTCCGCCGATCACCGTCACCTGCACTTCGTCGACGATGGGGGCGCGTTCTACCAGGGCATCAGCGTGCTGGTCTTCGAGATACTCAGAGAACTCGCCGTCCCGATCAACGGTGATGTACTGGTCAGGGCCATCAGGACGGATCCGCTTGTCCCGCTCTTGTGCGTACTTGGCTCGGACCGCCTCCCGCACTGCACTGTCCCAGACGATCTCCTCGGTGGATTCATCCAAAACTGACATAAGAGCCTCCCCGGCCACGGCTTTCGCCGCCATTCTGCGCCACTCACGGATCCCCAGCGGATCGGACCTCGGCCCGCCCCACAGTAGGCATATTAGTTGTAGATATCAAGCTTGTTGGCCTCAACCTTTTTTCCCTCGCCCCGACCCTTCCCCGTCAGGCCTCGCTCTGCGCTGGCAACATTCCCGCATCGGGCTTGGAGGACCGCACGTGTGCGGTGATCTTCGCCCAGAACCCCGAGATCCCTTCGGGCATGGCCAGAGCCACGAACAGGAATGCGATCCCGAAAATCAACGCCGACAGCCCGTCTCGCCCGGGAAACGCATTGGCCACGTGGTACGAGAGCTGGGTCATGATCAAGGCTCCGACAAGTGCCCCCCACGGCCGGGCCGCTCCGCCGACGAGGGCGACGACGATCACTTCGAAGAGGGTGGTCGACTGAAGAAAAAGGTCCGTATTCGCCTGAAGGGCATATTGGGCATAGATAACTCCGGCGGGCGCCGCGATGGCCGCAGCGGCCACGAACACCCCGAGTCTGAGGCGCTTGGTCGGAACGCCACACGCCTCCGCCGCCACGAGCGAATCGCGCAAAGCCGTCGACCACCGACCAAATCGCGAACGGGCGAACACGAACAGGCCGAGAATGATCAGGCCGTTCAATAGCAGGAGGATGCGCGGCGAACGGGAGCCCGGTGGCAAACTGCATGGCGACGAAATTCGATCCGGGAAGGACATTCTCCTCCAACCCCGGACCGCCTCCGAGAATGTTGAACGACGTCACGATTGGCGCGGCAGCCTCGGCCACAATCAACGTCACTAGTGCGGTGAGGACGGTTCCTTCCTTCGACATGGCGATGACGCCGATGGGAAATGCGAGCAGCACCGATATCCCGATCGCAATCAGGATGCTCAGCCAAGGCGAGATCCCGAAGTGGGTATAGAGGACGATCGAGGTGAATCCTCCCACGGCAAGAAAGACCGGCTGGGCGAGGGAGAAGATGCCGGTCGAGCCGTAGAGCAAGTTGAAGGAGGCTCCAGCCACCCCGTAGTAGAGACCGAGAACGACGACACTCAACGTGGCTGCATCGATCGCACCGAGGACGAACCACGCGGCCACAAAGAAAAGGACGCCGACCGCGATGCTGGTCCATGGCGTATCGGAGGACCGGCGGAGCAGTTGCCTCATGCCAGGCTCACCGAGTCCTTTCTGATGAGGAGGAAGAGCACAATGGCGATGAGAGGCGCCAGCGTTGTCCAGTACGAGGCCAGGTAGCCGCCCGTAATCGAATCGACGACCCCGATCGCCAAGCCTGCGATCACCGCCCCCAGCGTGTTCCCGATGGATCCGACGAGGACGACGGCAAAAGCCGTGATCAGGAACGTGTCGCCGAGGGCCGGCGTCATCACGGTGAACGGACTGATCAACATACCGGCCACGCCGGCCAGCACGACGGATATCGTGACCGACAGTCTCTGAATGATCGGCACGCGCACGCCGTAGAGACCGGCTGACATCGCATTGTCGGTGACGGCCCGCATGGCCCGCCCCCATCGGGTGGTCTTGATCCACCAGAACATGGCGATCCCGGCCACTACGGCAAAAATCGCCGCGATGATGTTGCTCCACGGGATGGCAACCCCGAAGGCCTGCACCGATCCCAGATTCACGCCCTTGAGCGATCGGGGATTGTCCGAGTACAGGACCTCGATCAATCCGTTGATAACCAGGAGGAGCGCAAGCCCGACCAGGAGCTCGCCGATCTCTCCCGCCTTCCTGCCCCGCCGCTCGAAGAGCTCGGCGGCGACGAGTCCGATGATCGAAAAAACGACCAACCCCGGAACGAATGCCTCATACGGCGTGAGCCCGAACTGCACCTGCATGAACAATGCGAAATAGAGTCCCAGCCCGACGAACGAACCCTGTGCGAAATTCGGAATACGGCCAATGCCGAGCACGAGGGTGAAGCCCACACCGATCAGGCCGTACACGGCGCCTGCAAGGAGGCCAAGTACGATCAATTGCATGAGGTACATAGCCGAACTCCTTCCTTACGTCGTCGTGTAGCGGCCTGACCGGCGGGACATCGGCGGGTCTATCCGCCGTAAGGCTGAATGGTGGCCGAGGAGAACGCCTGCGGGTACACGCTCGCCACCGTGCCATTTTGGATCTGTCCGACAATCACGGGCCAATAGGTGATCGAACCGTCTTTCTCGAAGGACATGGGATGGGCGTAGATGTCACCGTTCTTCGTGGTCAATGTCACGCTGTGGAGGGCGGAGTCGAGGGACGAACCCTTCGTGCTCTTCGCCTTCTCGAGCGCTGCCACGAGGAACTTGACTGCGGTGAAACCGTTCCACTCCGTCGGGATCGTCCCGAACTTCTGCTGGAAGTCCTTGTACTGTGCGTCGTAATAGGCCGTGGTCCCCTTGCTTCCCGGTGACAGGGTGAAAAGGCAGAGGGTGCCGTCAGCTGTTTTGGCCAGGGTGCCGAGCTGACCGCAAGCGGTACCGGCCGTCCCGACTACCTTCGTCACCGCGTTCGGCTTGGACTGCGACCCGAACAGAGTTGCGAGGGCCACGCCGTCATTCGGATACCCGAGGTTGAGGATGACACTTCCACCGGCGTTCACGGACCGGGCGGCGACGGTCGAGAAGTTCGTCGTCGTGACCGGATAGCTGAACGAGCTCTTGATGGTCGTGCTCCCATGCACGAGTTTCTGTAGTTCACCGAGGAACTCACTCCCGTACGACGACTCGCTATAGGGCAGCACCAGCGACGGGTCCTTGACGCCCTGATCCGAAGCTGCTTGCTGCACCGCAGAGAGCCAACCTTCGGCAAACTGCGTCGTGTCGAAGTCGATGGTGAAGATGCCGTCGTAGCCGCGCGTCAGGATCGAGTTGGCGGTACCGCCCGTGTTCAACCACGGGATCCCGGCGCGCTCGGTGACATTGCTTCCCGCCAGGACCGTGTCGGAGTCCTCGCCGCCGATCACGACGTTGACCCCTGCTGACACGGCAGCCTGTGCCTCCGTGATGCCATTGTCCGGATTGGAGGCTGTGTCGAAGGGAATGAGTTTGAGCTTCGCCCCTCCGAGGGCTTTGATACCCCCGGCCGCATTGATCTCGCTCGCGGCGAGCTCAGCACCGTGGTACTCGGGAACACCCAAGACCGACGACGACCCGCTGAGGTCTTCGACGATCCCGACCTTGATCGTCGTCGGTGTGCTCGCTCCAGCGGAAGTTGACCCAAAAGTGGCGACAGCTCCCAGAATGGAGCCGAGAGCCACGCTCGTGAGACCCCATCTCATTTTTGTTTTACGCATCTGGCTTCCTTTCATGGTTTTCCAATAGCAATTTCGACGTCGAACATCTGTCTCTACGACTCGGAACCGAAGACGTAGCGGGCAATGCGCTCGTTCTCGGCACTGTCCGCGGACTCCGGTGGAGAGAGTTCACCGTCTCTCATCAGGCATACGGTGTCGCAAACGTTCAGGGCACTCGCATTCTGCTCAGCGAGGAGAATGGCGACGGAGTTCTCGACCGCCAACGCGCTGATGGTGTCGAACACCTGATCAACGATCAGCGGAGCGAGCCCTTCGGAAGGCTCATCGAGGAGAAGCACCTTCGGATCGGCCATGAGGCCCCGACCGATGGCCAACATCTGCTGTTGGCCACCCGAAAGTTCACCGGCCTTCTGCGTTCGACGTTCAGCAAGGATGGGGAAATAGCCGAAAACTCGCTGGACGTTGTCCGCGATGTGCTGGCGATTCTTCTGCAAATGCGCGCCGACCTGGAGGTTTTCCATCACCGTGAGCCCGGGAAACAACTGCCGGCCGGCCGGCACGCAGACGAGCCCGTGACCACAGCATTCCCATGAGCTCTTGTTCGTGAGATCGATGCCGCCGAGCTCAACCGTTCCCTTGTCCACCGGGAGCGCGCCGGCAAGAGCCAGCAAGAGGCTCGACTTGCCGGCGCCGTTGAGTCCCAATATCGCCGTCAACTTCCCGGCGAACAGCGTGAGATCCGCGTGCCGGACGGCTTCGAGCAGCCCGCGCTTCACCGTGAGGTTTCGGACGCTAAGCGCGGGTACGAGTGCCAATGTAATTCTCCACGACGGCGGGATCGTTCAAGACATCGTCGGGGGACCCCTGACTGATGATCCTTCCTTCTGCCATTGCGATCATCCTTTGCGCAGATCGACGAATGGCACCGACGTTGTGCTCGATCAGCATGATGGCGACCCCTGACTGACGTAGCTCTTCCACGAGAACCTGGAGTTCGGCTACTTCGTCGGAGTTCAGACCGCTGAATACCTCGTCGAGAAGCAACACGGTAGGTCGCGTGACGATGGCGCGGGCGATTTCGAGCCGTTTCCCTTCCACCGCGTTGATCGACCCCGCAGAACGACCGGACAGAGCGGTCATTCCCATGCGATCGAGCGTTTCTGAGGTGCGCACGCGGGCCTCGCGGGTGCCCAGTCCTGACCCGGTGGCGGCGACCATGACGTTCTCGAATATCGTGAGTGACGCGAAGGGGTGAATGAGTTGAAACGTGCGCGCAATTCCAATTCGCAACCTCTTGTGAGGCGGAAAGCCTGTGATGTCTCTGTCCTGGAAGAAGACCTTGCCCGATGACGGGCGGAAGGCACCCGCGATCAAGTTGAAGAGCGTCGTCTTCCCAGCCCCATTCGGGCCGATGATGCCCAGGAGTTCTCCGCGGCTTACTCCCACAGAAGCGCCATCCACTGCGACGATGCCGCGGAAGTCCTTTCGGAGCGACTCGGAGCGCAGTACTTCCTCGGTGGGCGTGAGCCGTGTTCCTGCGTGAGCAGAAGCGTCGTTCAACACGTGACCCGAAAGGTCATGCACAGCGGAGGGAGTGACGCACGCGTACGGTGCGTCGATGGTGCAACGTCGATGTGTCCCACGGGTCCCCCCTCCCTCGTTCTCATTTGGACGTCGCCCAGTGAACTCTGCGAATCCCTCAGGTGACGATCTGTAATGCTTGAGTTGGTCAACGATCTTATCTATATCGACGCCGATGTCAAGATTATTAAACGCCTGCTCACGGGCCTCGCCCTGCTCTCCCCCAGCGGTCTCCAAGCAAAGCGAGCCGAGCCGCAGTCCCCAGGTGCCCACCCGGGCCGAAGGCGTGGGCAGGTGCCGACATTCTCCGGAACGGACCTGGTCAGGGGCTCGTCGCGGCCCGACCCGAGTGATTTACAGTGGTGATGATCACGCCGTCACGCCGGGCATTTCGAAGGGCCGGACTCCTGGCGCTGGCGTTGGCGAGCCTTGCCGGGGTAGCGACGACGTTTGGCACCGCCGTCCCTTCATCAGCGGCCGGCGATTCGACGTCGTGGACCGTCTACCACGGCGATCTGGCGGGAAGCGGCGATGCGTCGTCGGTCTCAGCTGTCGACACAACCAGTCCGGCGTGGACCTCGCCCGCTCTTGATGGCCAGCTTTATGGGGAGCCGCTTGTTTCGTCCGGTCGCGTTTACGTGGCGACAGAGAACGACACGCTCTACGCGCTGTCGGCCTCGGACGGGTCGGTAATCTGGTCGAGCCACCTCGGCACTCCTGTTCCGTCTCGTGATCTGCCCTGTGGTGACATCACACCGACGGTCGGCATCACGGGGACGCCGGTCATCGATGAGAGCCGGTCGGAGATCTTCGTCGTCGCCGACGAATTGGTGAACGGGAGCCCCGCCCACATGTTGGTCGGCGTGAGCACCGCATCAGGCAAGACTGAGACGACACAAGACGTCGACCCGAGCGGCTCCGACCCGGCGGCCCTCTTACAGAGGACCGGACTCACCCTCGACGCCGGCAATGTCGTGTTCGCGATGGGAGGAAACTACGGGGACTGTGCGAGCTATCGCGGTCGGGTCGTCGCGGTCAGTGAATCGGGCGGCGCGCCGAGTTTCTTTACCGTCGATGCGGCCTCTGGTGACAGCCAAGGGGCCATCTGGATGGGTGGTGCCGCGCCGGCTGTTGATGCCAGCGGCGACATCTGGGTCGGCGTCGGCAACGGCTCGGTCTATTCGTCCAGCCGGGCCTACGACGACAGCGACTCCGCGCTTGCGTTGTCGCCCTCTCTCGCTCTGCTGCAGTACTTCGCCCCGACCGACTGGGCTCACAACAATGCCAACGATCTGGACATGTCCATTGCACCTGCGTTGCTTTCCGACGGACAGGTCGTCCTCGCCGGCAAATCACGCATTCTCTATCTCCTCAACGGTGCGGATTTGGGCGGAATCGGTGGTCAACAGGCAGCGCTCCCGTCGGGATGCGCGAGCGACATCGACGGAGGAACGGCCGTCGTCGGGACCACGGTCTACCTGCCCTGCCTGAGTGGCATCATCGCCGTTGCGGCCACCCAGTCCCCCGCTGCGCTGCGCATCGAGTGGAACGCACACGTGGGGGGCGGACCACCGATCGTCGCGGGCGGGTTGATCTGGACCATAAGCGAGGCGGGCACCCTGTACGGGCTGGACGCGACCACCGGCAAGGTGCAGCAACAGGTGACGATCGGGGTTCCGGCGAATCACTTCCCCACACCGAGCGTCGGAGATGGCTCTTTACTGGCTGCCAACGCCGACCATGTCGTTGCGTTCAGGACTTCCTCGGCGACCGCAGCCACGACCAGCACGACGACGACCAGCACGACGACGACCAGCCATTCGAGCCAGCACCCCGCGGTTGCCGCTCACTCCGATACCGGGGGCCTGTCCGCAGGTGCGATTGCGGGCATTGTTGCCGGCGTCGTCCTCATTCTGGCGTTGGCAGGGTGGATCGTCTGGCGCAGGCGCGAGCGCAGCTCGCCCTGAACTTCTCAGTTATCGACCGCTCCAGTGAGGGGAGCGCTGCTCGGCGGCGGCCTGACGACCTTCGGCCGCATCCTGCGTCCCCGCGGCGACGTGGCGCATCGTCTCGCCGAAACGGATCGCCTCCAGTGGAGCCATATGGCGCGTTCTCATCGCCATCTCCTTCATGGCTCGCTGAGCGAGAGGCGCTCCCTTGACGAGGCGAAGAGCGAGTGCGTTTGCCTCTTCGAGCAGAGCGTCATGGGGAACGACTCTCCAGACCAGACCGATGGCGTGCGCTCGTTCCGCATCGATGCGCTCCCCCGTGAGCAACAGTTCCATCGCATCGGCCCAGTTGAGGCGTTGCGGCAGGCGTATCGATGCCACGATCGCCGGGGCTCCGAGACCCACCTCGGGAAGGCCGAACTCGGCCCGATCACTGGCCAGGACAAAGTCGCACCACGTGGCGAGCGTGAGTCCGTAACCCAGGCAGTACCCATTGACCGCTGCGATCACGGGTTTGAAGATCTCCCACCCGCTTTCAAAGGAATTTAGGGTCGGCTTCTCCCAGAACGTCCCCGCGAACTCACCTGTCGCCCCAGCGCCGTCGCGCAGATCTCCGCCGGCGCAGAAAGCCCTGCCCGCACCCGTGACGATCGCCACCCATGCATCCTCGTCATCACGAAAACGCAAGAATGCATCATTGAGATCACGCCTCATCTCACCGTTGATCGCATTGAGCGCAGCGGGTCGGTTGTACGTGATGGTGGCCACATGGCCATCGAGTCCGAACGTGACTGAATCTCCCACAGGGATCAGTCTGCCCGGTCAGGAGGCAATCCGCCCGAAACCGACCGGGGTGACCGCCTAGGCCACCAACTGACGAGCCTTTGTCATCAGGTCCCGCACATTGTCGACACCCTTCCTGACGGTGTCCATCTGGACCGCAACTTCGTCGGCCAAGTCGGCGACACCACAGTGACGGAGCATGTCGGGAAGGTGGTCGACGACGCAGGAGAGCGAGAATTCGATCGGGTCACCGACCGCCAACTCGTCGATCCGCACGACGACATTCGCACCGTCTTTCTGCTGAATGTAGTGGTAGTGCGGCTCGTTCTCGAAGCAGTCGAAGCGCAGGTACTCCAAGCCGTCGGCCGTGCCGCAGACATGAAGCGTCGCGCCGTAATCATCGAACTCCATATCCTTCTCACCGCCGCCGTGGTAGGTCTCCTTAATGATCTCGTTCGTCAGCTTGCGGGACTCCACGACGAGCTGAACCGCCCCGGCGTCGACCGTAATGCAGTGGTCGGGGACCATCGGAATGGGCATCACGTTGAAGCGGTTGCCCCGGCGGTAGGGGGACTCTTGCCGATCGATGGGCATCGTTCAGCTCCTTTGTATGACGAGGGACTCTGGTTGTCGTGGTCAGTTTCCCACAACACCCCCTCTGGGGCGGCAGACGGCGGATCCCGGGGTGCGCGCACCCGACAGGTGCCTGGCAAAACTGACCGCTAGGTTTCTAGCACTCAGTTTTTACAGGGTGCACTCGGCCGAGGGCAGAGGGCCGAAAGCGCCAACCCACACGCTCGAAACGTCGACGTCCTGAACCGGCCTGAGTTTTCCGGAGACTCGTTGGTTTGGTTCTCTCATGCCGCATTGGGCTGAGACTTGTGACGGTACTCGGCCTCGAACTCCTTTGGCGTCCGGTCGCCGAGTTCTGAGTGCAGCCGCTCCTCGTTGAACCACGAGACCCACGCACAGGTGGCGATCTCGAGGTCGTCGAGTCCCCTCCAGGGCCCGCCGTTGGCGGTGAGGGCAGCGGGGTTCCTGTGGAGCTCGGTCTTGAAGATGCCCATGACCGACTCGGCCATGGCGTTGTCGTAGCTGTCGCCCACCGTCCCGATGGAGGGAGCAGCACCCACCTCGTCGATCCGGTCGGTGTAGAGCACGGACGTATATTGCGAGCCGGCGTCGGTGTGGCAGATCAGTCCGTCGAGGCCGCTGTGGCGCCGGGTCCAGGCGGCCATGTTGAGCGCGTCGAGGACGAGGGCGGTGGTCATGGATCGGGCCGCCTTCCAGCCCACCAGCCGTCGGGAGTACACGTCGATGATGAAAGCGACGTAGACGATGCCCGACCAGGTCGAGCAGTAGGTGAAGTCCGCCACCCACAAAGCGTCGGGTCGGCTGGCCGTGAAGTCTCGGTTCACGAGGTCGGGGGCCCGGACGTGGGCCGAGTCGGACTTGGTGGTGAAGCGCTTCTTCGCCCGGGTGGCGCCTTGGATGCCCAACTCACGCATGAGTCGGACCACCTGGTCGCGCCCGATGTCAAAGCCCTGACGCTTCGCCGCCTTCCAGAGCTTGCGGCGTCCGTAGACCGAGTAGTTCTTCTCCCACAGGGCACGGAGCTCGGGTCCGATGGTGGCGTCGCGGACGGCTCGGGCCGAGGGCGGCCTGGCCTTGGTGTCGTAGTAGGTGGAGGGGGCGATCTTCACTTCGGTGCAGATCGACTCGACCCCCCATCGACGCCCATCGGTTTCGTTGTCCCGATGGGCGTCGATGAAAGCGACTACTTCTTTCCTCGGCGGTCGAGCTCCGCCCCGAAGAAAGTCGCTGCTGCTTGCAAGATGTCGTTGGACCGCCGCAGCTCGAAGTTCTCCTTGCGGAGCCGCTTCAACTCCTCCTGCTCCTCGGTGCTGAGACCCAGTCGTTTGCCGGTATCCACCTCAGCCTGCTTCACCCAGGAGCGGAGCGATTCGTCCCCTACTCCCAGCTGACGGGCCACCCGAGAGATGACCGTCTTGTCGAGGGGATACTGGGCGCGGATCTCTTGGACCATCTTTACGGCCCGCTCCTTCAACTCGGGCGGGTACCTCTTTGTTGTGGTGGGGCGCTTCTCTGCCATGACTCCATCCTCGCTTCCAAGGTATGGAGTCTCCGGGTATCCCAGGCCGGTTCATCCTGCCCCCCGCCCCCCCGTCCCGGCCGTCCCGGCCCTCCCGGCCGTCAGTCTCTGGGGGCGAGCCGGTGAACGACCTGGCTCTGCGTGATCACGCCGATTCGCCCTTCTTCGTCGAAGACATCCGTCACGGCGAGCCCCAGACCTCCCTCACCGACATGCCCGATGGCGTCGAGAAAGAACCAGGGACCCGTGGGCTGGCGAAACAGCGTTGCGTTGAGATCGAGGTTGATCAGCCCCACCCCGGTTCCGAGGGCGCTCGTCTGGCTCAGCGGCGATCCGAAGTCGCCCACGCCCAGCAACTGGGACAGGCCACACGGTGCCGTCCCGTCAATGACCGGCACCTTCAGACGAAGCCATGCGGCGCTCGGAACGGGCACGCCGTAACCGCCACGAACGACGCGGTGCTCCACCGCATCACGTACGAAGTTCGGGCCGCCGTCCTTGGGGTAGAGGTGGTCCCAGTCCATCGCGGGAAGGTGCTCGTGCCCCTCGAGGGGTGAAGAGGCTTCGGCGCTGATCGAGACCGGCTCGCGCTGCGTGAGGAGAACCCGCGCCGACACGACCCGTCCGACTTCGGCGGAGAGCTCCACCTCGAGGTGGGCCACCCGTCGGCTGACCTGGCGGCGGCGCACGCCTGCCACGAGGGGCTCCAACGGCACCGGTCGCTCGAGATCGATCTGCACCCGAGCGACCTGTTCGGCTTCCCCCACTGCGGCAGTGACGAGCGCCCCGACGAGTGCGCCGGGGGCGCCACCGTGCATGGCGTCGGGCCGCCAGGGTCCCGTGGTCAAGGCGCCCGGCAGGTACCGGTCGCCGTCGCGCTGAAACAGGAAGGGCCACGGCACGGGACTCATGCCTCAGAGTCAACGGGTCGGCTGTAGAGGTCGAGCACCGTGCGTGAGCTGCCATGTCCGGATGCCACTTTGGAGTTTCTCAGGTGCTCGAACCAGAAGACCTGCGCTTCGGCGGACTGCCGTTGCTCGATCAGGTCGACGAACTCCTCATGTACGGCGAGCTCATGGCGGCGGAGGTCGTCATGATCAGCGCCATCGAAGTCAGCGGCAATATCGGCAACGTGCCGGCGGACAATTTCGTCCAGAAGCTGGACCACCACCGTGAGCGTCTCGTTGCCGGCAAGGGAAACGACCAACTCGTGGAAGTCGACGATGACCAAGGCGAATGCAGCCGGGTCATCCAGATTCTGACGGTGTTCGGCGATGGCCTGTCGCAGCTGGGAAAGGTCACGATCCGTTCGATGCGCCGCCAGTTCAGCCGCCAGAGGAGGTTCGAATATCGTCCGAGCCCGCCAGACGTCGGCCAGGGTCGTCCCCCTCGAAATTGGAGAAGCGTTCCCACGACCCGACCGGCGGCCGCTTCATCGGGCAACCGGACCAGCGCTCCGCTGGCCCCTCGGCGGATTTCCAACATCGCTTCAGACTCGAGGATGCGGAACGCTTCACGAATCGTGGGTTTCGACACGCCGAACCGCTCGATCAGCACCGACTCGGCAGGCAGTTTGTCGCCCTCCCGCAGCACGCCGGTGACGATGTCACGGCGGATGATCTCCGCGACGACATCGGCCGCCTTGGGCTTCCGCGTCACACGGGCACCTCTGCGGGACGCCACCTGAACAGGACCGTCGACGTTCCGGTTCGTCGCTGCACCCAGGGCCACCCGCCCACCCTACGGTGCCTTGCCCTGTTGAGGAAGGGTGTTTGTATCTATATATGTTTGCATGAGATATCTATATACGTTAGGTTCCTGTGCCAGGAGGGAGGGGCCCTCCGCGAGGGGGACATCGTGATCCTGCACACACCACGTAGAAATTGGGCGCCATCCGGCCGCCCGACAAGACACATCATCGGGAGGCATGTTGCGGGTGCCCTCCGTCTGGTTGCGGCAGCCGCCATCGCGGGCACCATCCTGGTGTCGCTCGGTTCGTCGACTCCCGCCCTCGCCGCGGCCAAACCGATCATCGTGGGCGACATCTGCAGCTGCACTGGTCCTGAGGCGTCGACCATCGGGCAGACGTCGGCCGTCCTCACCGCGTGGGAGAAGTACACGAACGCCCACGGTGGGATTCAAGGCCACCAGGTCCAGCTCGTCATCAAGGACGACGCGACCAACCCCGCCACATCGTTGTCGGAGGTCAAGGCGTTGGTCGCCGGTGGCGCAGTGGCGATTGTCGACAACAGCGACGTCGACCCGGCCTGGGCCAGCTATATCGAGTCGGCACACGTCCCGGTCCTGGGCGACACCGAGACGGAAACCGGCTACACCAATCCGGATTTCTTCACGCAGGGCGGGACCTTCAACCATGTCTTCAACGGGATAATGGCTGTGGCACTGCAGAAAAAGCACATCAAGAAGGTGGCGTATCTCTATTGCGCCGAGGTTGCGCTCTGCGCCCAGGCCAAGGCCGAGTTCGCCGCATCACTTCCGAGCGCAGGCATCAAGCTGACGTACTCCGCGGCCATTTCGTCTTCCGCCACGAGCTACGCCGCCCAATGCCTGGCCGCCGAGCAGAGTGGCGCCACCGGCATGGTGGTGGGCGAAGCCTCGGGCGTGGTGACCGAAGTGGTCTCGGACTGTGCCAAGCAGGGTTACAAGCCGGTCCAATTCGGCAATGACGGGACGGTATCCATATCGTGGCTGACCGTTCCCGCCTTCAACGGCAACGTCGACGTTCAGTCGGACATCCCGTGGTTTGTGAAGAACTCAGCGACCGAGCCGATGTACGCCGCCTTGGAGAAATACGCTCCGAGCGTTATCACCGGGCCCAACTTCGGCGAAGCCGTGGCCCAGAACTGGGCCGCAGTGACCGAACTCCAGGTGGCGGCGAAGTTGGCCAACATTGGCGCCACGCCCACGCCGGCCGCCATCATCAAGGGGTTCTACGACTTCCATGGCAATACGTTAGGTGGCCTCTCCCCACCGTTGACCTTCCACAAGGGCAAGCCCGCCGATAACGGATGCTATTTCCTCATGGGCATCAACAACGGGAAGTTCTCCACGCCCTATGGGTTGGAGAACTACTGCGTCAAGTAAGAACGATGCCCGAACGGGAGTTCTCATGAACCGCCTCGTGCTCCGCAATGCGAATGTGCTCGACGGCAACAGTCCGGCCGTTGCGCATTCGACCATCGTCATCGACGGCGATCGCATCGGCTCTGTAGGTACAGGTTCGCCACAGACTGAAGAAGGAGACAGGGTCGTCGACCTCGCGGGACGAACGGTGATGCCCGGAATGGCCACATGCCACTACCACTCGACGTACGCCGGCACAATGAAAAAGAGTCGGGCCTTCACTCCGTTCGGGTTCGATTTTCCACCCGCGTACCAGGCGCTGATTGCGAGTCGCAACCTGACGAGTGCCTTGGAACAGGGGTACACCATCGTCGTCGGCGCCGGTTCGGCAAACATGGTCGACCCGGCGATGAAACAGGCGATCGAGGAAGGCTTCATCGCTGGCCCGCGCTTTACGGCGAGTGGACGTGAACTCAGTACGACGGGTCACGCCAACGACATCGGGACTCCGTGGTATTGGCATGTGCCGTCCCTCGGTGCGGCGAGAAACTGCGACGGCCCCGAAGGGTTCCGATTCGCCGTGCGCGAGGAAGTCAAAATGGGCGTCGAGATCATCAAGCTCTTCGTCACGCGCGGGCACCTCGTCCGCGGGGCCAATACGCAAATGGAGATGACCCGTGAAGAATTGGCGGCGGCCATCGACACCGCGCATTCTCGCAACGTCCTCATCCGCGGTCACATCACCGGCAAGAGCGCCATCATGATGGCGATCGAACTCGGCATCGACATTGTGGACCATTGCGACGAGATGGACGATGAGGTCATCACCGCTCTGCTGGAAACCGACACGTCCGTGGTGCCCAGCGTGCTCTACCCGAAAATCATGGCCGACTACCTTGCGAAGGACGACCCGGAAACGGCGGCACGGATGCGCTACGACGTGGACTCCATGCGCGACATCCTCCCGAAAGCGGACGCGGCGGGAGTCCGCCTGCTCCTCGGCGATGATTACGGCGGTCCGCAGCTCCCGCACGGCGAGTACGGCCGGGAATTGCGGGCGTACGTGGACGACGTAGGCATGCCTCCCCTGTCGGTCATCAAGTGGGCGACGGTGAACGGCGCGGAGTTGATCGGACGGGAAACGGAACTCGGCACCATCGCAGCGGGGAAGATCGCTGATCTGGTCGTGATGGACGGGGATCCCTCGGCGGACATACGTGTGTTGGCAGATCGCATTCCGACGGCGGTGCTGAAGGACGGCGCTGTCGTCACCGGGGCGCTGCCCGGCTGACCTTTGCTTGCTGCTCGCCTCCCGACCAGTCGGGACATCGGGTTTCACTGCTGGCAGCACACCATGTGCCAGCACGCAGTTGCTCTGCGGAGCACAATGCACTACTCAAGGTTCTTACCGCCATCACCATGAAGGAGCACATATGCCCACCGCATTCGTCACAGGAGCCAGCCGGGGTATCGGGAAAGCGATCGCGGTGCATCTGGCGCAGGCCGGGTACGACATCGCCATCACGGCCCGCACGGTCCAGGACGGGGAGGGGCGGGAGCACTCCTCCACGCTGGCCCGGTCCGACACGACGCCGTTACCTGGTTCGTTGACGTCGACGTCCAAGCTGGTCGAGGACGCCGGGGTGCGTTGCCTCGTGGTACAGGCCGACCTGACCGACCGTGCGTCGATGATCGCTGCGGCCGACAGTGTCCTCAAGGAATGGGGCCGTGTCGACGTCCTGGTGAACAACGGCCGCTACATCGGGCCCGGCCACATGGACCGCTTCGAGGACACTCCGCTCGAGCTGCTCGACCGTCATATCGAAGCGAACGCCATGGCGCCTCTCGCACTGGCCAAGGAATTCATCCCGGGCATGGTGGAGCGGGGTTCGGGCACCATCGTGAACATCACCTCCGGAGCCGGCTATCACGATCCCCCGGCAGCCGCCGGCGACGGTGGGTGGGGCCTGGGCTACGCATTCAGCAAGGGCGCCATGCACCGCATTGCCGGCATCTTGAACCTCGAGCTGGCGGAGAAGGGCATCCGGGCCTACAACGTCCAGCCCGGGTTCATCGCCACGGAGCGCATGGCCCAGGACATGGGCAACTTTGGATTCGATTCCTCGTCCGGAGCACCGCCGGATGTCGTGGCGGCAGTGGTGACCTGGATAGTCACCGACCCCGCCGCGGCCGAGGAGCACGTGGAGACCGACGGCCGCAACTTCGAGGCGCAGGACATCTGCAAAGAGCTCAATCTGTTGCCGGGTTGGCCGGCCTGAAACGCAAGAAGGAGAGATCGGGTGGCGAAGGACCTTACCTTTGGCGTCAGCGTCAAACACAAGCTGGCCATGGACGCATCGGGGAATTTTGATGCCGACGGCTACGCCGACATCATCGTCGGCGTCGAGCAGCTCGGGTACGACTTCGTCGTCGCCGCCGACCACGTGTTCGTGCCTCCGTATTGGGCTGCACTCATCGGGGATATTTTCTTCGAACCCTTCACGTTGTTCAGTTATCTCGCGGCACGGACATCGCAGATCGAGCTCGTCTTTGCCTGCATGGTGGTGCCGTATCGGCAGCCGTTCACCACGGCCAAAACGGTCGCTGCCGTCGACCAATTGTCCCGGGGACGCTTCAACCTGGGCGTCGTCCCCGGGTACCTCAAGGAGGAGTTCAGCACGTTCGGCCTGCCCCGTGACGAACGCGGAGAGATGACCAACGAGTTCGTCCGCATCATGATCGAACTGTGGACCAACGAGTCCGCCACCTATCACGGCAAGTACTACAGCTGTGAGGACATCAGCATCAAGCCGAGGTGCGTCCGGAGCCCTCACGTGCCGCTCTGGGTCGGCGGGAGCTCCCGTAACGCAATGCGGCGAGTCGCCGAGTTCGGCGACGTCTGGCATCCCCTGGCGTTCCAGCCGGTGGACGATGCCTACTTTTCCGCCCACAAGGAAGAATTCGCGGACAGCATGCAGACGGGAGGCACCACGCCGGACCTCCTGCGGGGCGGGCTCGAGTTCATACAGGACCTCGCTGCCAAAGCCGAGCGCGATGTCAGCGACCTGAAGGTCGTCATGATGGCCGGTGGCATCGCCGACGTGCGCGCCGGAATCGACCGGGTGGTCGACAATCTCGGCGGTTATATCCAGGCTGGCGCTACCGGGTTCAGCATGTCCGCGCCCGGCGACAGCCCCGAGGAATGTCGCGACAACCTCGCCCGATTTAGCGAGGAAGTCATTCCGCAGTTGTGATGTCGCGGTCACTTCCCCGTTCCGCCAGCTCGCGGAACTCGTCGGGAACACGGTCTGCGCCCGAGAGGACGGAGGCGGCATAGCCGACGGAAGCCCGGCCGAACTTGTCGCGGATGGCGTCGACGGACCGGTCGACGCCCCATCGACCCGCTTCCACCTCCGACCTCGGCTGGTGAGGTGGTCCGCCGGCCGGCCACAGACCGGTGGGGTCGAGGGGCAGCTCCAGTTGCAAGGAATTCTCCGGGGAGAGGTTGGAGACCGACACGGCCAGAAGCGTGATTTCCTGCTCCCCCCGGTTGTCGGACATCGCCGAGTGGGCGAGCTGCTCGGCCACCTCGATCAGCGTCAGCGTGGTCGAAAGAGCCACGGGGAGCGTGGATGACCGGGTCACTGAACGAAGTTGGGCGAACCGCACCCGCACGGTCACCGTCCGGCCGGCCATGTGGGCCTTGCGGAGTCGCCCCGCCACCCGGTCACCCAGGTAACCGAGCGTCTCGCGGATGAGCTCGGGGGTGGCTCGCCGCCGCCCGAGCGCGGCCTGCGCCCCCATCGACTTCGAGCGGGCCGGTGGCTGCACCTCGCGTGTGTCGATGTTGGCCGAAAGTGCTCCCAGCTTTTCTCCCGCCGCGTGGCCGAGCAAGTTGCGCAGGATCGGGCTGCCCGTCTCGGCCAGTTGTCCGATGGTGTGGATCCCCGCTTCGTGCAGACGTCGTTCCGTGGTGGGCCCGACGCCCCAGATCAGCCGGATGGGAAGGGGGTCGAGGAAGGCCCGCTCGGCATCCGGGTCCACCACGATCAGCCCGTCGGGTTTGGCCACCTGTGACGCCACCTTGGCCAGATGCTTCGTGCGGGCCACGCCAACCGACAAGGGCAGTCCGATCTCGTCGCGTACCCTCTGGCGCACGGCTGTAGCGATCTCGGCCGGGGTGCCGAAGAGGTGGACGGCGCCGGCGACGTCAAGGAAAGCCTCATCGATCGACACCCGCTCGACCCGGGGGGTGAAGTCGTAGAACACCGCCACCACCTCGTCGCCGAATTGCTGGTAGCGACGGAAATGGCCGTCGACGAAGAGAAGGTCCCCGCAAAGCTGGCGTGCCCGCCAACCGGGCATGCCAGCGCGCACACCGAAGCGCCGCGCCTCATAGGAGGCCGCCAGGACCACGCCACCACCCACGGCAATCGGCCGTTCCCGCAGCGACGGATCCAACAGTTGCTCGACGGACGCGTAGAACGCATCGAGGTCGGCGTGCAGGATCGTCGCACCGCTCGCGGCCGGGAGCACACCGAGGCAGGTTAGTCGAACATATGTTCGCCTTCCAGAGGCGGACCGTGAGGGCCACCGGTGCGGCGTCTAGTTGCGGGGAACGTCCTTCCAGGGGGCGTCACGCCACGCGTCAGGTTCCCGGGGGAGGCCGAGCACGCGCTCGGCCACCACGTTCTTGTTGATCTCGGTCGTCCCTCCCTCGATCGTGTTGGCCCGGCTGCGCAGCATGCCCATCACCTCGTACGGGAGCTGGTCGCTGTAGCGCAACGGCGTCACCGGGCCCCAGGGCTCTTCGCCCGGTCTCCCCACCCAGGCGGTAGCCCCTGCCCCCAGTTGATCCGCCGCGGCATTCTGCATGCGCTGGTTGAGATCACCCTGGTGCACCTTGCCGATGGAGCTCTCCGGACCCAGAGGGCGCCCCGTCTTGAGCCCGGCCCTGACGCGCTGGTTCGTCCAGTTGCGGATCCGGTCCTCGGACCAGAGTGACACGAGGCGTTGACGCGTCACGGGGTCATCCCACGTGGCGGAGCCGTCGCGGTCAGGGGTCCGGGCCAACGACAGCAAGCGGTCCGCACCTCCTCCGCCGATCCGGTCGACCCCGCCCGAGCCTGAACCGGCGACCATCTGCCGCTCGCCCGACAATGTCGCGTTGGCGACTGACCACCCGTCGTTCTCCGCGCCGACCCGCCGCGCGTCGGGGATGCGCACCGCGTCCAAGAAGACCTCGTTGAAGTCGACGTCACCGGTGATGTGACGCAGCGGGCGAACCTCCACACCCGGTGCGTGCATGTCCACCATGAGGTACGTGAGCCCGCGGCGTTTGGGCACATCCGGATCCGTCCTCGCCAGCAGCACGCCGAAGTCGGCGAGATGGGCCCATGTGCTCCACACCTTCTGCCCCGTCACCACCCACTCATCGCCGTCCCGGACGGCCCTCGTGGACAGCGAGGCCAGGTCGGAACCGGCGCCGGGCTCGCTGAAGAGCTGGCACCAGACTTCTGCGTTGGCAACGATCGGGGGCAGGTACCGTCGCCGCTGCGCTTCGGTACCGTGCGCGAACAGCGCTGGCGCCGCCAAGTTCAGGCCCAGCGGGTTGAGACGACCCAGATTGAGCGGCGCCAGCTCGGCTTCGACCACACGCGCTTCGGCGGCGCTCAGACCGGCCCCTCCGTACTCGACCGGCCAGGTGGCCGCCACCAAGCCCGTCGCCGCGAACGTGGGGTACCACGCTTCGTACTCGGCCCTCGAGCGCACGTCCCGAATGGCCCGGGCCCCCCCGCGGCCGGCCGCCTCCCGCCACGAAGCGGGAACGGCCTCCTCCATCCATTTTCGAACACGGCTCCGCAACTCGTCCGGTGCGAGCCCGGCCATGAATGGTGAGGGCCCCGGCACCTAGCGGCCCTTGAAGTCAGGATCCCGGCGCTCCCGCAACGCGCCGAGCCCTTCGCGAAAGTCCTCGCTACGCGACGAAAGCTCCAGAGCGAAGGCTTCGTTGCGCAGGTGTGCGTCCAGCGGCAGCGCTTCTCCCGACAGGAGCAACCACTTGGTGAGCCCGAGCGAGACCGTGGGACCGGCGGCCAATCGATCCACCAGTTCCCGGGCCACGTTGTCGACGTCATCGGGTGGCACCGACTGATGCACCAGGCCCCATTCGACCGCCTCCGTCCCGCTGAGGCGGCGGCCGAGCAGCAGGAGCTCCCGGGCCCGGGCCACACCAACGAGGCGCGGGAGCAACCAGGTCGCACCGCTGTCAGGGGAGAAACCGCGCGCCGAGAAGGGGGCCCAGAAGGTCGCATCCGCTGCCGTCACCGTGAAGTCGGCCGCCGCGGCGAGTTGGAGCCCGATGCCGACCGCCCAGCCCTTTACCGCGCAGACGACGGGAACCTGGACCTCACAGAGGAGGGGGATGAGCCGATGGGCCAACGAAGGCAGCCGCCGTTGGATCGAACCGACCCTCGGCCGGCTCCCCGTGTCCGCGTTGCGGGCGATGACGTCGGCGCCACCGCAGAAATGCTCGCCCGCACCGCTGAGGTGGATGGCCCGGACGCTCTCGTCGCGGCCCGCCAGATCGATCGCATCGATCAGACCGGCCATCATGACGTCGTCAATTGCGTTGCGCTGCTCGGGTCGCTCCAGGCGCAACGAGAGGACGGCGCCGCGCTGGGCCACGGCGAGACCGGGCACCGAGCGTTCGCCCCCGCCCGTCATCGGAGGGAAGCCGCTGAGCCGTCAGCAAACGCCTCGGCGATGGCCCCGAGGGCCTCGGTCAGGGTGCGGGCGCCTCCGGGCGGATCGGGCAGCACGACGTCCCCCCCTCACGGCTGGGAAGAAGGACGGTGGCGTGCCCGGGCGTGGTGACGTCGCCGCGCTGGTTCTCGGCCTGCACGTCGAGGTCGACGGCATGGCCTCCGTTCGGCGTCCGGAACTTCCGGGTGACCACGCCGGTAAGCCACTGGGTGTCCCCGACGAAATTGAATCCGCGGAATTCGCAATCGAGCTTCCAGAGCCAGCCTGCGTCGCCCATCCAATCCGTGCAGAGGTGGATCAGCCAGGTCTCGCGCATCCGCCCGTAGTCGAAGGTCGTCGGGTTCCCCGCCCGTCGGGCGAATGCGGGGTCCCAATGGACCCGTTGCATCACATCGGGGATATTGAGCTCGTCGCGGTGGAAGAACCGCGGGATCCGTTGACGGTTCTGAAATCCGAGACGGAGTGGCTTCACGCCGTAGAGGCCCATCCCCATGCCGACGTGCCAACAGATGATGTCGGTGACGGTCAACGGACCTTTGACCATCGGCCCCACCCGGTCCCCCACGCTCACGTCTTCCCACACGCGCCCGGTTGCCCCGAACGGCGCCTCCGACGCGTAGGTGCGGTCAATGCGCTCGATCTCCTCATCGGTGTAAGGGGCCACCTCGACCGCGTCGTACTTCTTCTTCTCCTTGGCCTTGGCGCGCTCGGTCCGGACCATCAGGCGGTACTGGGCCGAGAGGACCTCGCCGTCCTGGTCCTGGAAGACCTGACCGGTCCATTCGTGCACCGCCCGGCCGGCGAATTCGCTCGCCTTGTCGAAAACGCCCACCAGTGCATTGCGCCGGCGCACCCGCTTGCCGGGGCGCAACGGCCTCCACCATTCCCTGGCACTGGCCGCGTAGAAGGCGTGCACCCCGCGCAGGGGGTCGCCGCGCATGAGCTCCCGCCATTGCGGCGCCACCTCGGTCACCTCGTCCTCGCCGATCAGCGAGTCACCGCCGACGAGAGGCGGCGGTGCGATCACACTCCCCCACGGGCTCGCTGCGCCATAGGATTCGTCCGACCAGAGTGGATTGTCGTCGCCGTAGGCCTCAGCGACCTGACGGAACGCGTCGACATCGGGGCAGAGGTAGTGCGGAGCGACGGGATGCGGCTCGGGAATCCCGATGCGCTGGCGCAACCGCTCGATCGCCTGGTCGGTGATCGTTCCTGACTCGCTCATGACATGGTTCCCTTCGGCCGTGCCGCATAGGCCGCACGCAGTGCGCCCCGCTGGAGTTTGCCCACCTCGGTACGCGGAAGCGCGACGATGGGCACGAAATCTACCGGCACCTTGTAGGGCACCAAGCTGGCCCGGCAGAGTGTCCGGAGCGCGTCGGCATCGAGCGCCCCGTCCGCCACCACGAAGGCCACCGGCACCTCGCCGAGGCGCTCGTCGGGGATCCCCACGACGGCAACCTCCCTCACTCCGGGACCAAGCTGCAACACCTCTTCGACCTCCTCGGGAAAGACCTTGTTGCCCCCGCGGTTGATCAGGTCGCCCACCCGGCCTTCGATCCAGACGAACCCCTCCGGGTCGATCCGGGCCAGGTCCCCCGTGGCGATGAACCCATCGTCATCGGTCCGATCGTCGAGGGACCCACCGGCGGCGTACCCCGCTGCCACCCTCGGCGGCCGCACGTACAACTCACCGACGCCGTCCGCCCGTGGCATGTCCCCGTCCACCACCTTGATCGCTACGCCCGGGTGCGGCCGGCCTGCCGCACCCACCTTCTCGGGGTGCTCCTTTGCGTCGGTCGCAGTCCATCCGATCACTTCGCCGATCTCGGCCTGACCATAACTGTTGAGCACGAAGACGCCGAAGCGCTCGATGAAGCGTCGCGCCTGAAGCGGCGACAGCGGCGCCGTGATACTCCGCACGAAGCGCAACGGGGAGAGGTCGTCGATGGCGGAGTCGTCGCTCAGCATGGCGATGGCGGCCGGCGGAAGCACGGTCGAACGAATGGCGAACTGATGGACCAGCCGGGCGAACGCAGTTGTCGTGAACCGGTCCATAATCACCAGCGGTGCTCCGGCCCTGAGTCCGAAAAGAGCGTTGTACATGCCCGCGTTCAAGGAGAGCGAGACCGGGATGAGGTTGGGGGACGGCGCGCGCCCGTCGCGGTGGCCGCCCCCCCGAAGCGGCACGAGGACCCGGTCGAGGAGTTCGAGGATACGCGCGCTGTGGGTGTGCAGGATCGCCCTGGGCGCCCCGGTGGTCCCCGACGTCCACATCACGAACGCGACGTCCGGCTCGAACGAGCGGGGGGAGCCGATCGGCCGGATCCCCTCGGGCTCGACGAGGACGACCGGTCTCGTCGCCTCGAGGAGCGCCTGCAGGCCGGCCTCGGGAAGCCTGTCGTTGATCGGAATCACGACCGCTCGGGCCAACCAGATGGCCATCATGGCGACGATGTGATCGGGGCCGTTCGCCATGCGCAGGCCGACACCGTGACCGGTGGCCACCCCGGCCTTCCGGAGCTCGGCCGCCAAGGCGCGGGCGCGTGCGCGGGCCTGGCCCGCCGTCAGGACGTGGTCGGCTCCGTGCAGGAGGGCCTGCTCGTCCGCGAAAGGATGGTCGATGAGCAGAGCCGCAAGACCCGCGGACGCGGCGTCGGGGGGGTCGGTCACGTGGATATGGTGCGGTCGCCCGGTCGCCCCCGCCCCACGAAACCGGCCTTCTCGAATCAGGCCGGAATGCCGAGGAGCTGCATCATGTTGCCGCCCATGACGAGCCGGAGCTCATCATCGGGCAACCCGTGCAGTTCTTCCGCCCATGACACGGGGTCGGCCAGTCCTTCGATGTGGGGGAAATCCGAGCCGAACACCACGTGGTCCGCCCCGAGGAGATGCACGAGCTCGCGTGGGTCCTCCTCGTGGAAGGGATGCATCCAGAAGTGGCGCTTGAAGGTGGCCGAGGGTTTTTCCCCGTACCGGTGGGGCGCCTTCTCGTACGCGTGGTCGAGCTGCTCGAGGAAGTGGGGAACCCATCCCCCGCCGTTCTCGACCAGTGCAACGCGCAGTTTCGGGAACCGCTGGAGCGCCCCGTGGCAGATGAGCGACGTCGCGGCATCACGGACGGCGCGGTAATCCCCCTCCACGGTCAACGAAAAAAGACTGGGTTCGCCGAACGCCAACGCCTCGCCGTGGGCGCCCTCCCATTCATTGGTGTAGCGGTTGTACCCGCTGTCGGAGGCATGGAGGACCACGAGCACGCCCGATTCCTCGACCTTCTTCCAGAACGGGTCGAACTCGGCCAACGCGAAGGAACGGGGACCTCGATACCCCCATGCCGGCGCGGGGCGCAGCAAGATCGCCCGGGCCCCGTGCTCCACGACGAAATCCAACTCCTGCATGGCTCGATCAACGAGACCCGTCGCGATCACCGGCGTCGAGAAGATGCGCCGCTCGAACGCGTAGGGCCACGCTTCGATCATCCATTGGTTCAGCGCGTGGATCGCGTCGGCGCAGAGATCGGGATCGTCCTTCATGCGTTCCTCGACCAGGCTGGCCAGGGTCGGGTACATCATGGCGTAGTCGACGCCCTGCTCGTCCATGAGCTCCAGACGGGGACCAGCCTCGCGGAAGGCCGGCGGGCAGTCGATGCCCCGGCCGATGATCTCCCGGTAGGACTTGCCCTCGGGGTTTCCGACCTTGAAATATTCCTCCTGGGCACCGGGACGGCCGACCCGGTCGAACGTGGGGTTCGGGATGTAGTTGCTGACCTGCCCGTTCACCATAATTTTGGTCCGCCCGTGGACCTCGACGAAATCAATCGCGCCACGGCGGTTCTCCGGGAGGTACTTGGTCAACGCATCGCCCGTCTCATAGAGATGGTTGTCGGCATCGAAGACCGGGAATCCAAGCCTTTTGCTCATGCTGTTCCTCCGCTTTCATCCGTGGCCGGACGGAAGACCGCCGACGCGGCAGTGACCGCCCGGTCCTGATTTCCCTCGTCGTGCAACGTCAGGCGGACCCCGACCCGGCCGGTTCCGTCAAAGGCCTGCCCTTCCACCCGGAACGGGCCCACCTTGCCTCTGGCGAGGAACATGACATGCCAGCTCTCGATCTGCAGACGGTCGTCATCGGCCCATTCGCCTGCGAGCTCGGTGGCGGCTGTCTCCAGCAGGATGTGCTGGGGGCCGAGGTGGAGCGCCGCGTCAGGCGAGGCCAATTCGATGGCCAGCTCCGGCAGGATCCAGTGCCCGTCATCGCGACGGGACGCGCCGAAGACCTTGTGCAGGGGAGGGAGATCGGGCGAATCTTCGACGACGATCTTCTCCTCCTCCATTTTTTCGAAGCCTGGCGGCACCTCGCCGATGCTGACCCCTTGGCCTGCAGTCAGTGCGATGACGCGATCACGATTGTCAGCATCGACGATCAGTGAGCGGCTGAACCCCATGCGCTGGCCCTGCTTCAGGACTTCGGGTACGACCTCGATGCGGCGCACGTCACGGGCGTCGTCGAGGATCTGGAGGCTGTGAATGACCGGGTTCGGCACGGCGACCTCGTCACTGATGCCCCCGCCCTCGGGCGATGCGATGCACAGAGGGGCGGCCATAATTCCCCCGGATGCATTGCGCATGTCGTAGCGCAGCCGCATGGTCGGGTCGGCCGGGCCGCTGTTGAGACTGGCATGACTGCGGCCGAGGTAGCGGTAACTGAGCAGGCTCGTCCAGCGGCGGCGGAGCTCTTCCCAGTGCTCCTCGCCCGACGTCGTCCGTATGTCTCTCAGCACAAGTCTTCCTTTCCGCGCGCGATCATGCGGGCCGGGGCGTCACGAGCGCCCGTGCGTTGTCGTGCATGATCAGGCGCACATCCTCGTCGGAGCACCCCTGCAATTCCTTCTCGAAGGAAAGAGGCTCGGCCAGCCCCTCCGCGTGGGGATAGTCGGAACCGAACAACACCCGCGCCGCGCCGACCCGCTGTACGAGCGCCTCCACGTTGTCCTCGAAGAACGGGGAGACCCAGACGTGCTCCATGAACAATTCGTAGGGATCCGCACCGAAGGCGTGGGGATTCTGGATCGCCGTCTTCCGCAACCGCTGGAGCAGCGGCGACACCCAGCCCGATCCGGTTTCGATGGTGGCCACACGAAGGTTGGGAAATCGTTCGAAGAGCCGGTCCGACATGAGCGACGCCATCATGTCGTGAATCGGACTGGCCGAAAGCAGGCTCTTGAGTGGTGGCTGCCGGAACGCCTCGACCTCGCCCGTCAAACCCCAGATCTGCTCGTACTCGCCGTAACCGGAGTCACCACCGTGGATGGCCAGCGTGATCCCCGCCTCGTTCAGGCGCGCCCAGAACGGGTCGTGCGCCGGGTCACCAGGCGTCCGCCGACCGAACCGGGTATTGACCGAGCCCGGACGCATGAGCACGACCCGGACGTCGTGGTCCAACGCCCACTCCAGTTCGGACACGGCCCAGTCGAGGTCGATGAGGCTAATGTACGGGGCCCCGTAGATCCGATCTTCGAAATTGAGCCCCCAGTCCTCGTCCAACCAGCGGTTGAAGGCGCTGAAGACAGCGGTGGTGGCCTCCTGATCATGCTCCAGGGCGGCTTCCATGCCGACGCCGATCGTCGGCAACATGATGCAGGCCTCCAGACCCTGTTGGTCCATGACACGCAGACGAGCCTGTCGATCGCGATATTCGGGACGTGACGCAATCGGCTCGAGTTCTCCGAAGGCGCTGCGCATGTCGCCGACCCCGGCCTTCGCCCGGAAGTATTCCGACAGTGCTCCGGGTCGCGAGACATTTTCGAACGTCGGATTCGGAATGAACCGGTTGACCCGGCCACCGACCAGGAGTCGTTCTTTGCCGTCGATGGTGGCCCACTGCATCGCGCGCCTTCGCATGGCCGGATCGATGTAACGCGTAAAGGCGTCCCGTGCTTCGTAATAGTGGTTGTCTGCATCGAAAACCGGGAAATCGACCAAGGTGCCAGCCCTTCTGTGGAGCGCCGTCTGGTATCCTAGAATTAGATTCTCGTTTTCGCAACTGCGACGGCCGGACTCCCGAGGAGGCCCCGAGCGAAGGGACGGTACAGGTGGCGGATGAGCACGCGCAGGGACGCTTTCCCTCCACCCTGCCGCCGTCGAGGGCGGAGCGCCGGAGCCGGATCATCCGCACCGCCCTGGAAATGTTGTCCGCGTCCGACTACGACGACATCCAGATGCGCGACGTCGCCGAAGGTTCCGACGTGGCGTTGGCCACGCTCTATCGCTACTTTCCGTCGAAGGAGCAGCTCTTCGCGGCGGTGCAGCTCGAATGGGTCGAACGGCTGCACCGACGCGTGACGCAGCGTGGCTTGCAGGGAGATTCGGACCTCGAGCGACTTCTCGACGTCCTCGGACGATCCGTCCGCTCCTTCAAGACGAGCCCGCAGTTCTACCGCGTCCTGTTGATGCTGGAGTCGACCAAGGACCCCGTGGCGCGTGAGCTCTACGAAGTGATGGCCCGGGCGACCGCGGATACCTACAGAGTGGCGATCCGCAACACCGACCCCGAGACGGCCGATCACCTGCTGCGGGCCACCCTCGACATTCTGGGAGCCGAAATGCGGGCCTGGGCGCTCGGGCGCCGCTCCATCGAAGATGCGGCGCGTCGTATCGAAGAATCGCTGCAGGTCCTGTTCACCTACCGGGAACAGAAGGTCCGACACTGCACCGCTTGACCTGGACCGGGCAGGGTCTCCCCGTCGAGGCCGCAGAGCGACTGTGGGGACCGGGAGCCCCCTTCGAGCTCGCGCTGGAGGACCGGCCCGGGTACGCGCTGCGCGTCTTCGCCCAGCGGCCGACCTCGGTGGTCGAGGTGCTCCACGCGGGGGCCGCCCGCTATCGGGACCGTCCGTATCTCGTCTTTCCGGAGCGGACGCTGACGTTCGCCTCGGTCGTTCCGGCGGTGGCCCACCTGGCCACGGGTCTGCGCACCCGCTTCGGCGTCGGGTCAGGTGACCGCGTGGCCGTCGCCGCAGCGAACCGCGTGGAGTACGCCCTTTTGTTCTGGGCCGTGGCATCGCTCGGCGCTCTCACGGTCGGGCTCAACGGTTGGTGGACCGGGGCGGAGCTGGCCTATGCCATCCAACTCACCGAGCCGCGGGTCGTGTTCGCCGACGAGCGGCGCATGGAGCGGTTGACCCCGTTCGACGTCGGCTCGACCGTCCACCCTCTCGAAGAGACGGTGGACGCGCTCGAGGCCGAGGGCGCGGCCGCGGGCTCACCGTTCCCGGAGGTCCCGTCAGACGAGGATGATCCCGTCGTCATCCTTTTCACGAGTGGGACGACCGGTCGGCCGAAGGGCGTCCCGCTGAGTCATCGCAACATCATCCATTTCGCCATGGCCAACCAGTTGCGGGGTGCCGAGCTCCGGGCGCGCGCCGGGTCGGCGGCACCGCCGCCACCGCTCCCCTGCGCCCTCAACACCAGTCCGATGTTCCACGTCTCGGGACTCACCTGCACGATGGTGCCGGCACCGATGAACGGCCTCACGCTCGTCTACCCACCCGCCGGGCGGTGGCGCGAGGAGGTCCATCTCGCCCTGAGCGAAGAGCACCAGGTCTCCGGCTGGTCGCTCGTGCCGACCCAACTCTGGCGCTTGTTGGACCGGCCCGACCTCGGGCGCTACGACCTGGCGTCGCTCAGGACAGTGGCCGGGGGCGGTGCGGTGTGGCCGCCCGGACTGTTGCGCAAGCTCGAGGAGCGGCTCCCCTGGGTCCGCCCGGCGTTGGGCCTCGGCTACGGCATGACCGAGACGAACGGGCTCGGCACGAGCCTCGGCGGCACCGACAGCTTTCTCCACCCCGACTCCATCGGTCAGCCCTCCCCCACGGTCGAACTGGAGATCCGCGACCCGCTGACCCGGCAAAGCCTGGCCGAAGGCGTCGTCGGGGAGATCGCGCTGCGTTCCGCCAGCACGTTCGCCGGATACTGGCGTGATCCAGCCGCAACCGACGCCGTGATCGAAAAAGGCTGGTACCACACCGGGGATCTGGGCACGCACCGAGACGGCTTCGTGTACCTCGCCGGCCGGCGGAGCGACCTCATCATCCGGGGCGGCGAGAACGTGTCTCCGGTCGAGGTCGAGAACCGCCTCTACGAGCACCCGGCGGTCATCGAAGCCGTGGTCGTCGGAGTGCCGCACCGGACATTGGGGCAACAGGTCAAGGCATTTGTCGTCCTGCGTGAAGGCCATTCCACCTCCGCCGCCGAGATCCGGGCCTTTGCGGGGGACGCCCTGGCCGCGTTCAAGGTTCCCGAGCAGATCGCATTCGTGGACGCGTTGCCCCACAACGCGTCGGGCAAGGTGCTCAAGCATCTCCTGCTCGAGGGCGACGCCAACAGCGACTTCGTCGAAGAATGACACCCAGAGGCCTCCACTCTTCGCTCGTGGTCGAACAGCACGGGCCGGTGGGGTGGCTGATCTTCAACCGCCCGGATGCGGGCAATGCCATGGACGCGCCGATGCTGGGTGCCCTCCAGGAGGCTTGGACCGCATTGGACAGGGACCCGGACGTCAGGGTGATCGTCAACACCGGCGCCGGTCCGCACTTTCAGACGGGCCTGGATATGGTGGCGCTCGCCCACGACCCCGAAAGTCTGCGCGAGCAGTCGAGACGGACCAAGCGAGCCGAACTGCGGTTGACCGCGTTGCAGAACGGCGTCTCGAAGCCGGTCATCGCCGCTATCAACGGCACATGCGCCGGCGGCGGGCTCCATTTCGTGGCCGATGCCGATGTGGTGATCGCCGCCAGCGACGCCACGTTCCTCGATCCACATGTGAGCGTCGGGCAGGTCAGCGCCTACGAACCGATCGGCCTGCTGTTCAAAATGCCCGCCGAGCCCGTGCTGCGCATGGCGCTGCTCGGCCGGGGGGAGCGCCTTCCGGCCCACCGCGCCTACACGCTGGGCATGGTGAGCCAGATCGTCGATCCCCCCGGACTGCTGCGGGTGGAAGCGCAAAAACTGGCCGAGCGCATCGCCCAACACCCTCCGGCTGCGCTCGCCGCAACCAAAGCCGCCTTGTGGCGGGCTCTCGAAGCCAGGACGGGGGGCGCTCCCTTGCAAGAATGAGAATCCAGTTCTAGGGTCTCGCCATGCCAGGGGGGGCTTGACATCGCATTCCCCACGCCCGGATCGGCGCACGAAAGAAGGAGAGTCACGATGGACGCAATAAAAATTGGTTGGCTCGGATCGGCCCTCGATGGGCCGGGCGGGGGTTACGACAAGATCCATCGGATGGCCTTCGACGAGGCGGCCGAACAGGGCTTGTTGGAACGTCCGGTGGAGTTCGTGCTCCATCCCGAGAACGGGCTTCCCCAGGGTTCCGCCAAGAACGCGACGGACGGGTTCAAGTGGCTGGTCGACGAGGGCTGCATCGGCGTGGCCGGCGCCTACAGCTCGGACAACGCCATCACCGTGGGTCCTCTCGCCAACGAGCTCCGGGTGCCGCTCGTCAGCTGGTGTGGCACGGAGCAGTTTCACGGCGACTACAACTTCCGGCTCGGAAACGGTGACTGCGGAGGTGACGCCACGTTGATCGTGGCCTGGCTGAAGCGCAACGGCCACGAGCGCGTCGCCGTGCTGAGTGAGATCTCCCCCAACGGCGAGGAGTATTTCCGCTATTTCCGCCAGGAATGCCGGCGCCGGGGCATCGCCGTCGCCGCCGTCGAGACCGTCTCCCAGACGCCGGACGATCTGACGGGGAACCTGCGCAATCTGCGCCGGATCGAGCCCGATGCGCTCGTCTACATGGGCTATGGGATGCTGGCCGCCAAGGGCCTCCTCCGCGCCTCACTGGACGAACTGGACTGGGATCCCCCGCGGATCATGACGACGGCGTTCATGTTCTACCTGATGGGCTTCGAGAAGTTCGAAGGGTGGGTGGGGATCGACCAACTGGACCCGCGCAACCCCCTCGTACAGAACTTCCACCAGCGCTACGTCGCGCGCTACGGACAGGATCCGCCGCTGTGGCCAAACGCGGTTCCCGTTCTGGCCTACGACACGGCGAGGGTACTCGTCGAGGGTCTGGTCCGCGCCCCCGTCCTGAGCGGCGAGGGGCTCAAGGCCGGCTTGGAACGCATCCGCTTCATGCCGAGCACGACCGGCGGCCCCCACACCCACATCGCGTGCTCCCCGCACGAACACGGCATGTTCCGCGGTGACTGGCTCCTCTACGGGCGGGTGCGCAACGGTACGTTGGAGTTCGAGGGTCTCTTCGAGCCCTGGGAATAACGCGCGCGTCGCCGGAAGGAGATCATGGAGTACGAGCATCTCAAGGTCGAACGGCAGGGGCCCGTCGGCTGGCTGATCAACAACAGGCCGCAGCAGCTGAATGCGATGAACGCGGCGATGCGTGACGAGTTCGCCCTGGCCTGGGTGGAGCTGCGCGACGATCCCGCCGTCCGGGTGATCGTCCATACCGGCGAAGGCCGCGATTTCCAGACCGGGGTGGACGTGACCGAGATCGCCAGCGACGGTCTCGGCATGCAGCGGTACCGCGAGGGGCTCGAAGACCTCGACATCCACTTCACCGCGTGGCATCAGAAGGTCTGGAAACCGGTGATCACCGCGGTGAACGGGATCTGCGCCGGTGGGGGCCTGCACTGGGTGGCCGATGCCGACATCGTCATCGCCGCCTCCGATGCGACGTTCTTCGATCCGCACGTCTCGGTGGGACAGGTCGTCGCCATCGAAGCCATCGGTCTTCTCCGCAAGATGCCGGCAGAAGCGGTGATGCGCATGGCCCTCGTGGGTCGCCACGAACGGATGCCGGCCCAGCGGGCACTCGAGCTCGGGATGATCAGCGAGATCGTCGACCCTCCCGAACGACTGCGAGAGGCTGCGCAGGAACTGGCCGAGAAGATCGCCCGGAATTCGCCGGCGGCGATGGCGGCGACAAAACGCGCACTGTGGGGCGCCTTCGAACTCGGCCTGACGGACGCCTGCAAGGCCGGGGCGACAGAACTGGTCTCCATGTGGGGTCACCCCGACCAGAGTGAGGGCCCCCTCGCCTTTGCCGAGAAGCGACCGCCGAACTGGCTCGCCCCGAACCTGCCTGACGGGATGGCCGCGCGCACCATCGGGGCCGTGCTGCAGCAGGCGGCCGATCGCTTCGGTGACCTCGAAGCGATCGTCGACGGGGAGCGGAGGATGAGCTTCGCCGGCGCACTCGAGGCGGTCGGCGCTATCGCACGAGCCCTCATCGGTTCGGGCGTCCGGGCCGGCGACCGCGTCGCCATCTGGGCACCCAACGGGCTCGAGTGGGTGACCATCTCCTTCGCCGTCTACGGCGTCGGTGCCGTCCTCGTGCCGGTCAACACCCGCTACAAAGGCCAGGAGGCGGCGCACCTCCTGGAGACGGCCGGCGTCACGCTGCTCTTTACCGTCACCGATTTCCTCGGGGTCGACTATCTGCAACTCCTGGCGACGGCGTTGCCGGAGGCCGAGACGTCCGCAGACGATCGTCGTCCGCGGTCCGGCCGGCCCGGGCGCTGTCGCGTGGTCGACCTTTCTCGAAAGGGGAAACGCCAGCAGCGCCGACGAGGCGGCGGAACGGGCGAATGCGGTCGGGGCCGACAGCCCGAGCGACATCATCTTCACCTCGGGCACGACCGGTCTTCCCAAAGGGGCCGTGCTCCGGCACGGTGCCAGCGTCGAGACGTACCGGCAATGGACGCGCGGGGTCGGCCTGACCCGGGGGGACCGCATGCTCGTCGTCTACCCCTTCTTCCATACGGCCGGCCTCAAATCGTGCATCCTCGCCTCCTTTCTGGTTGGATGCACACTCGTGACCCACCCGGTATTCGACGTCGCCTCCGTCGTCGCCCGGGTCGACGAAGAGCGCATCACGGTCCTGCCCGGGCCGCCCTCGGTGTTCCAGTCGATCCTGGCGCACCCGGAGTTCGCGTCGTTTCCCCTGCAGACACTCCGGCTCTCGGTTACGGGGGCTGCCGTCGTGCCCGTCGAACTGATCGCGCAAATGCGGGAGCGGATGGGCCTCGCGTCTGTCGTGACCGCCTACGGGTTGACCGAGACCCACGGCACCGCGACGATCTGTGAACAGAGCGACCCCATCGAGACGATTGCGGCAACGGTCGGGCATCCCCTCGAGGGCCTCGAGCTACGCATCGTCGACGATGGCGGCACCCCGTTGCCGGTCGAGACGGCGGGCGAGGTGCTCGTCCGGGGCTTCAACGTGATGCACGAGTATTTCGAGGACCCCGAAGGGTCCCGGCAGGCCATCGACCCGGAGGGTTGGCTGCATACCGGTGATGTCGGTTTTCTGGGAACGGACGGCTACCTGCGCATCGTCGACCGCAAAAAGGACATCGTCATCGTCGGCGGCTTCAATGTGTCCTCCGCCGAAGTCGAGGCCACGCTCCTGCAGCATGCGGACATCGCCCAGGTGGCGGTCGTCGCCATGCCGGACACCCGGCTCGGAGAAGTGCCGGCTGCGTTCGTCGTGGCGCGCCGCGGACAGCCGGCCCGATCCCGAAGAGGTCATGCAGTGGTGCCAGGGCCGGATGGCCAACTTCAAGGTCCCGCGGCACGTCGAGATCGTTGCCGCGCTCCCGCTCAACGCGAGCGGCAAGGTGCTCAAACGAGAACTCCGCGCACGGCTCACCGCACCACACAACTAGCGCGCACCTTCACGACCCATCCGCTTCGAGAGAGGGAAATATGGAGTTCTACCTGTTTTTGCCCCAGATGCGACTCACCATGCCGGAGCTGGTCGAAAAAGCGCGGGCGGCCGAGGCTGCGGGGTTCTCGGGCTTTGCCGGCATGGACCACCTTGCGCCGCCCCTTGCCCTCGAGCAACCGATGTACGAGGCCATGGTGACCACGACCTGGATCGCCTCGCATACAGAACGCCTGCGCGTCGGATCTCTCGTGCTGTGCGACTCCCTCCGGCACCCGGCCATGCTGGCCCGGGAGGCGGTGTCGATCGACCACGCCTCCGGTGGGCGGTTCGACCTCGGCCTCGGGTGGGGTTCGGTCGCCGAAGAGTTGGCGACGTTCGGCGTCGGCTCGACCGAACCGTCGGTCCGGGTCGCCCGCATGAAAGAGACGCTCGAGATCGTGACGGCTCTGTGGGCCGGAGAGACGGTGGATCACGAAGGTGCACACTTCGTGCTTCAGAACGCCCGCCAAGCTCCCGGACCCCTCCACCACATTCCCATCGTCATCGGAGGCGCCGGGCGCAAGACGATGGAGCTCGTCGCTACATATGCCGATTGGTGGAACCTCCACGTCGGCATTCTCGACAGGCTGGAGGCCATGCGTCCCCTGGCCGGCAAGGCCCGGCTTTCGCTGCAAACCCAGGTCGCCTTCGTGCACGCCGAGTCCGACCGGGCGGAGGTCACCGAGACGACGCACCGTCGGTTCGGCCGGTCGCCCACGGTCGGTACGGCGGTCGAGTTGGTCGATCACTTCGGACACCTGAGCGAGCGCGGGGTCGAACGGGTCTACGTCTGGTTCTGCGACTTCGCGCAAGCCCGGACCATCGGGGCGTTCGGGCAGGAGGTCATCTCCTCCCTTGCCTGAGGGGACCCCTCGAGCATTCTGATGGGAAATTTACCGAAATTCTGAGAGTGCTCAGATATTCGGGGGCGAGACTGCAGGCAAGGAATGAAGTGGAAAGAGGAAGCATGTTGGTCTTCGTCAGTATTGCGTCGCTCGCGGTGGTCGTCTGGGGAGTTGTCGACGTGGCCCGACGTCCGACAATGGCACTCGCCCCCAAATGGAAGGCACTCTGGATCGCCGGCATGATCGGCGGGTGGTTCGTGTTCGGCGCCCTCGGCGCTCTTGTCTCGATCGTCTACCTGGCCGGACCGCGGAGGCGGCTGAACGCCGGACGGTACTCCAACCCCTATTAGGGCAGGAGGCAACCTCGTTCGATCTGAGGACGGTCGTGCCGCGGTAATAGGCTGATGCCGCAGGCAGGGATCGGGCCGGAGGCCGGACTCCGGATCGAAGGGAGCGCGGGTTGGTCGCAATGGACGGGCCCCAGGATCTCCACGGCCGCAAGCTCGCCCTGGTCTTCTCGGGGTTGCTCCTCGTCATGCTCATGGCGGCGTTGGACTCCACCATTGTGGCGACGGCGCTTCCCACCATCGCCGGTGATCTCGGCGGACTGAATCACATCTCATGGGTGACCACGGCGTACCTGCTCGCCCAGACCGTGGTCACGCCGCTGTACGGAAAACTCGGCGACCAGTACGGGCGCCGGATCGTCCTCCAGGTCGGTCTGGTGATCTTCCTCCTCGGATCCGCCCTGTGCGGCTTCAGCCAGAACTTCGCGGAGCTGATCGCATTCCGGGCGTTCCAGGGATTGGGCGGCGGCGGCCTCATGGTCAGCGCGCAGGCCGCAATCGGCGATGTCGTGCCGCCCCGTCGGCGCGGCCGTTACCAGGGGCTGTTCGGTGCGGTCTTCGGGCTCGCCACCGTGATCGGGCCTCTGCTCGGGGGAGCCCTGACGACCAACCTCTCCTGGCGCTGGATCTTCTACATCAACCTGCCCATCGGCATTCTGGCCCTGGTCGTGTTGGCGGTCACCTTTCCTTCGGTGGCGGCACGCGTCAAACACCGGATCGACTACTTCGGCGCCGGCCTGCTGGCGCTGGCGCTGGCGGCCCTGGTCCTGATGGTGAGTCTCGGCGGGACCACCTATCCGTGGGCCTCGGCCCAGGTGATCGGCCTGGGTGCCCTCACCCTGGTCGCCCTGGGCGGCTTCGTGATCGCCGAACGCCGGGCCGAAGAGCCCGTCCTGCCCCTCAAGCTGCTCAAGAACCAGGTCTTCGTGACCGCGGGGATCGTCGCGCTGCTTCTCGGATTCGCCATGTTCGGGACCATCACGTTCCTCCCCCTCTACTTCCAGGTGGTCCGGGGCGCCTCGCCGACGGGATCAGGTCTGGACCTGCTGCCGCTGATGGCCGGCCTCCTCATCACGTCGATCGTGGGCGGGCAGATCGTCTCGCGCACCGGGAGGTACCGCGTGTTCCCGATCGTCGGGACGGCGATCATGACCCTCGGGCTCTTTCTGCTGTCACGCCTGTCCCCCGAAACGTCCACGCTGACGGTGTCGGTGTACATGTTCGTGACCGGCTTCGGGATCGGCCTGGTCATGCAGGTCCTCGTGGTCGCCGTGCAGAACGCCGTCGGCTACGAGGAGCTCGGCGTGGCGACGTCGGGCAACACGCTGTTCCGCAACATCGGCAGCTCCGTGGGCACCGCGGTCGTGGGCACCATTTTCGCCACGGAGCTGGCGAGCCACCTTCGCGCCGATTTCCCGCACGTCCCCGCGTCCCAACTCAGCACTTCGCACCTCAACGCGGCCAACTTGGCCCACCTGCCGCCATCGGTCCATGCGACCTACCTGGCCGCCTTCGCCGGGTCGTTGGACACGGCCTTCAAGGTGGCCGGCTTCGTCTCCATCATCGCCTTCGCCGCGTCGTGGTTCGTCAAGGAACTCCCGATGCGCACGACGACGACCACGGAGAACATCGGCGGTGCGTTCGGCGCACCCGGCTCGGGCGACTCGCTGGCCGAAATCCTCCGGGCGCTCAGCGTGCTGGTGGGCCGTCAGCAGATGCGGGACTGGCTGCAGCGCGTCGCCACCGAGGCCGGTTCCGACCTGCCGCTGGCCGACGGCTGGGCCCTGGTCCAGCTCCGTCGGAGCCCGACCGCGGACCTGACGGCACTAGCCGTCGCCCAGAAGATCCCTGCGGCCACGCTGGACGGAGCGGTGGCCGACCTCGTCGAGCGCGGGCTGCTCACCGAGACCGTGCCCACAGACGCATCCGTCGAACCTCCACGGATTTCGCTCAGCGCGAGCGGCGCGGTCGTGGCCGATCAGCTCATCGACGCCGTGCGCACACGACTCCAGGGTCTGCTGGAGGGGTGGTCACCCGAGCGCTATCCCGACCTGGTGCATGTCCTCGGACAATTCGCCTCGGACATCGTGCCGGGCACGCCTGCGATGTCCGGCTCGGGCGCCGGACCGGACTCGCTCGGCCTCGGGCGCTGACCATCGCTACACCGAAGGCGAGCGCGCCTCCGCCACGAGCACGAGCGACGACGCCCAGAGGCCTCGGGCCGTCTCGGGATCTGCGACCGAAGCATCGAAGCCCGACCATGCATGCACCGCGGGCCCGGCCGGCACGGCCTCGCCGCAGTCCTCGAGGACGAGGCCTCCACGGCCCTCGAGCTCGGGTGCCGTCGCGGCCCACACCGTTGTCGCCGCCGCCTGCGCCACCGTCTTGAGCATCGGGTTGGGTCGACCTTCCGCGTCCATGAACCCGATCGCCCGTTTGAGCTCTTCACCGTGGTACCTCTGCAGTCCGGTCAAGGCCGACCCGGGCAGGATCGCGTTGGCCGTAATGCCTTCGGGGCCCCACCGGCGCGTCGCTTCCTGCGCGAAGAGGATGTTCGCGCTCTTCGACTCGCCGTAAGCGAGACCCCAGGAGTGCTCGCGGGCCATCCACTGGAGGTCGTCGAGGTGCACGGGATTTCCCTTATGGGCCGCCGAGCTCACGACGACGATCCGGGCGCCGCGCGCGACCATGCGGTCGTACAGGAGCTGGGCGAGGAAGAAATGACCGAGATGATTCGTCGCGAAGCGGATTTCGAGGCCGTTCGGCAGGTGCGAGTCGGGTGTATTCGACACGCCTGCGTTGGCGACGAGGAGATCCACCGGGCCGGGCACGCCCGCAGCGAAGGCGGCGACAGAATCGAGGTCTCGTAGGTCGAGGTGCCGCACCTCGAGCGCACCGCGTGCCACGGGGGCGAGCCCCCGGGCGACAACCTCGCCTGCCGCGACATCGCGGACGGCGAGAACGACGTCGGCGCCGGCGCCGGCAAGGCCGCGCACGGTCTCGACACCGATGCCGGACGACGCGCCGGTGACGATGGCGACGCGACCGGTGAGGTCACTCGCCCGGGCAACCTCCTCGGCCGTCGCCTCGCGGTCGAAACGGGTCGTGCTCAACCCAAATTCTTCGGCGCTGTCGAGCGCTCCAGCATGCCGGTCCCGACCTCGCCGTCCCAGTTGTAGCGCGGCAATGGCCTGCTGCAGTTGGAGTCCCCCTCCTATTTCGGGGGGCATGACATGGAACGTCGACACGACGGTCGTGCCGCCGATCGACACGTTCTCGCCGTTCTCGGTCTCCAGCACGCACGGCACACCCTCGCCCTCGGAGACGAGGGTGCGGAGCCAGGGTGCATCGACCACCCGGGCGGGGATGAGCGGACCGTCACCTTCGAAGATGTACCCCTCGTTGTACGTGTCCTTGCCGTCATCGCGCGGCGGGTAGGCGATATAGGCGAACCCGCGACCGCTCGGGAACAGCCCGGCCTGCCACGCGTGGCCACGCAACTTGGCGACCCGGCGGATGCTCTGACGCCGGACCCGGTTGGCGCCTCCGCTGATCTCATAGGTCTCGTCGCCCACGCGCAAGGTGCCGGTGGCCCGGCACAATTGTTCGAACCGCCAGGGGTGGCCCATCAGGTCACCCTCTTCCTGGGTGTCGAGCACCCGCTTTGCGTCAGCGAGCAGAGCGCCGTTGATCCACGGAGGCACGGCGGGCCGGATGTCGACCTCGAGGTGGATCGGGGTCGACGGTCCCTGCCCCGGCGGGACGCCTTCTATCTGGGCCAGGGCCGAGCTCTCGGTGGCGTCGCCGTCCACCCGCAACCGCAGGTGGCCGAACGGCTCGACGAGCTCGAACGACAGGGGTCCGGCTCCGAGCACACGGGCTCTGCCGTCCGCCCCTGACGGATCGTGAATGGGGCCAGGCCCGAAGATGTTGAAGACACGGCCGTCGGCGAACGCCACATTGACCTGGATGTCGTGCGTCTCCCATTGATCCGCCACGGCCTCGACACCGATCCGTGGAAGCCCGATCTCGAGACCGTCGTCCCAGATCCACGCGTTGACGGATTCCCGCATTTCCGGATCCGCCGGCTGCTCGGCGAAGACGAACTCGAGTTCATCGCTCAATCCCCCGGTCAGATCTATAGCCACAAACCCCTCCCCCGCGTGTTCTTCGACAGACCGTGTCGCTCCTGCCGAAGAGTAGCGGCAACCGGGACACCCATTCAACTTAAATATGATTGACTAGGTCAGGATTAGCTGCTACCGTCCTGCCGGTCTTGGCAACAGGAGGCGCGCCCGAGAGACCGCTTCCGCAACATTACGCTTCGGGACGCACGGAGTGCGGAAGTGAGGGGGGAATCGGAATGAAGCTAACGAAGAGGGTGCCGCGCCACGGGAGGTCACCCGTGAAGGTTGCGAGTTTCTACCGGCCGCTCGTCTGCGCGCTGCTGGTGCTCCCCGTCGTCGGGATTCTCGCGTCCCCGTCGAGTGGTGCGAGCGAGAGATCGACATCTGCTGCGGCCTACAACCCGAACGGGGTCCTGAAGTACGCCCTCGACCTGAGCCTCCCCGTCGAATTCGATCCGGTGAAGGCGACGATCGACGACACGGGGAACATGCTCGGTCAGCTGCTGGACGACTCACTGCTCAGACCACAGCCCAACGGGAGCCTGGCGCCGGAATTGGCGACGGCCGCCACCATCGTCGACCCGAGCACCATATCGATCACGCTCCGGTCGGGCGTGCAGTTCCAAGACGGCACGCCTCTGAATGCGGCGGCCGTGAAGTTCACCATCCTGCGCAACAGTGCCTCGAGCAGTGTCGCCTTCCCGGCCCCCATCCATGACGTGGCCTCGATCGATCTGACCGGAAGCCTCGGCCTGACGATCCATTTGTCCCAACCCGATGCGGGAGCCTTCTACCCACTGTTGGCCGACATGTCGACCATGCCGGTGTCGCCCACCGCGGTGGCGAAAAATGACCCCAACCCGGTGACCAACCCGTTGGGCGCCGGGCCGTTCCGGGTCACGCAGTACGTGCCGAACGAGAACTTGACCCTCACCAAGAGCAAGACCTACTGGAACGCCAAGAACATCAAGCTCGGTGGCATCGAATTCGTCAGTGAGGCGAGCAACACTCCCTCGCCCATCAACGCGCTCGCGGGCCGGGACGGTCGACGCGATCACCTCCAATGTCACACAGATCGGCGCGCTCAAGGGCAGCGGCATCACGACGTCGCTCGCCGCCAGCACGACGTCGAAACTGTATTTCCCCCTCTGCGACACCAAGGGCCCGCTCGAGAACGTGAAGGTGCGCCAGGCGCTCAGCTACGGACTGAACCGCAAGGCGATCAACCAGGCCCTGGTCGGGGGCAAAGGCGAGCTGGCATGGGCGCTCGTTCCGGCTTCGAGCAATCTCTTTTCGTCCGACCTGGAGAACTACTACGCCTACAATCCGACCAAGGCCAAGCAGCTTCTGGCCCAAGCCGGCTACGCCAAGGGGTTGACGCTCTCGATGGCGCCCGGGGTGAGCACCGACCTCCAGCAGATGGCCGAAATCGCCCAGCAGGAGTGGAAGAAGATCGGTGTCAATCTGGAGCTCACGAACACGAGCCCCGCTGCCTACGTGCAGGACGTCTTCGTGAATCACCTCTACGAGCTGACGGACGCCGATGTGGTGCGCAACGGCCTGGACGCGATCTCCTTCATCTACACCCCGGGCCACCTCGGCGACCTCTGCGGCTACGACAACCCGGCTCTCGATGCCATGGTGACGCAAATGAGCGGCCTCGCTGTGACCGATCCCCAGTACATCGCGCTGTGGAAGAAGGCACAGGACTACATCGTGAAGAACGCCCTCGCGGTGTGGGGCGTGTGGCTCCCGACCGTCATCGCGTACAACAGCAACCGTCTCGGCGGGATCGTCACGGTCTTCCCCGGTGTCACGGCCTACCCGGACTTCTTTACGGCGTACGTGAAGAAGTAGGGATAACATCGATCCGGTTCAGCCAGAGGAGGATCACCATGCCGCTCAGTGTGAAGTACCCGGTGTTCGATGCCGACAATCACATGTACGAGACGACGGATGCATTCACCAAGTATCTGCCGGCCGAGTACTCGGGCCTCGTGAAATTCGTCGAGGTGAACGGTCGGACGAAGATCGCCCTGCGCAATGTGATCAGCAACTACATCCCGAACCCGACCTTCAACAAGGTGGCCCCTCCGGGCGCGCAGGAGTTGGAGTTCCGGATTAAGAACCCTTCGTCGAAGCACTCCATCGGGACCACCGTCGGGCTCGACACGAAATCGAAGCACGAGCCACGCCTGCCCGGCATGCCGCCCCGGTACATCGAGTCGCCGCCGGCCTTCTTCAACCCCGAGGACCGGGTCGTCCTGATGGACGAGCTGGGGGTCGACCGGGCGATGATGTGGCCCACCCTGGCCAGCCTTCTCGAAGAGCGCCTCGCGGACGACCCGAAGGCCACCGCGGTCGTCGTGCATGCGCTGAACGAGTGGATGCACGAGCACTGGACCTTCAACTTCGACAACCGCATCTTCGCCACGCCGGTCATCAACCTGTCGATCCTCGACGAGGCGATCCGGGAATTGGACTACGTCGTCGAACGCGGCGCGCGGGCCATCCTCATCCGGCCGGCGCCGGTACCCGACTACGGCGGGCGCCGCCGTTCGCTCGCCCTGCCCGAGTACGACCCGTTCTGGACAGCGCGTCCAGGAGTCCGGGGTGCTCGTCGGCATGCATTCATCGGACGACGGAGCACAGCGCTACATCAACGAGTGGGACGGTCTGCTGTCGGAATTCAGCGCGTTCTCCGGGAAGAGCATGTTCTCGCAGCTGGTGGACAGCGAATACCGCAACATCCGCGACACCGTGTACTCCATCATCGGCCATGGCCTGGCCACCCGGTTTCCCGATGTGCGCTTCATGCCGGTCGAGAACGGGAGCCAGTGGGTCCCGACCGCCCTCAAGCAGTTCCAGAAGCTCTACGACCGCAGCCCACGCGGATTCGCCGAGGACCCGATGGTGACATTCCGGCGGTCGATCATCATCCACCCGTTCTTCGAGGAGGACGTCCTCAACATCGTCGAGCTCGTCGGCGCGGACAACGTCGTGTTCGGCTCGGACTACCCCCACCCCGAAGGGCTCTCGGAACCTCTCTCCTTCATTGAGGAGATCGAGCCGCTGTCCGAGGTGGACAAGGCCAAAATCATGGGCGGTACCCTGTCGGTGCTGATGCAGTGCGATCCCAACGAAAAGGTCGTCGCCGCCTGATTCGCCTGATCCGCCCGGGAGGAACCGACTACCCGGCCAGAATTGCCGCCACGGCATCGGCACCGGCCTGAGCGATCTCCCCGTCAATCTCCTTGGTGACGCCACTCACCGCGACGGCGCCGATGACGTCGCCCTCGACGGCGATCGGCACCGCTCCTTCGAATGGCGCCATGCCCGGCAGGGCGACCAGCCCGATGAGGCCTTCATCGACACTGGTCTCGAAATGCTTCGACGGACGCCGGAAGACCGCGGCACTCTGTGCCTTCAAGACCGCAACCTGCACCGTGCCCACCGAGACCCCGTCTTCGCGTTCGAAGTAGATGAGGTAGCCGCCGGCGTCGACGATGGCGAGATCGATGGCGAAGCCCTTCCGGTGGGCGTACTCCGTGCAGACGCCCGCAATCCGCTTTGCAAGTTCTAACGTCAAGACCTTCTTTGACGGCAACTCCATCTTCCCCGCTCCCCATGCTCGACAAGGGACCACTCGCCCGCGTCAAGCGAGATGGCTACCCTTGTGCCGTAAGCGAAGAGAACTATATCGGCGGGTGGAGAATTCGCATGAGGACAGACGAGCTCTACTGGGATCCGTACGACTACGACCTGCATCGTGATCCCCACCCCGTCTGGGGCACGATGATGGCCGAGGCGCCCCTCTACCGCAACGAAAAGCTCGATTTCTGGGCCGTGACCCGTTTCGACGACGTCCTCAACGGCCTCGTCGATTGGAGGACCTTCTCGTCGGCAGACGGGGATCAACTCGAAGTCATCCGCGGCGGTCCGATCCCTGACGCGCAGAACTCCATCATTTTCAACGACGCGCCGTACCACACGTCACTGCGTCGTCTCCTGAGTCGGGCCTTCACGCCACGCAGCGTCAGCGACCTCGAGCCGGCCATCCGCCGGTTCACGCAGGACCTGCTCGACGAACACGCGGGCGCGACGACGTTCGACTATGTGGAGGACTTCGGGAACCGTCTGCCGGGAATGGTCATCGCAGCCATGCTCGGCATCCCCGAAAGCGATCGCGAGTACGTCCGCCGCACGACGGATGAGCAACTGCACCGCGAACCCGGCGAACGCGACATGGAGCGGCACCACCGCGTCGGGGCCGAACTCGTGAGCTACTACGGGGCGCAGCTCGCCGAGCGTCGCAAGCAACCTCGCGACGACATGATGAGTGCCCTGTTGGCCGCGGAGATCACCGAGGATGACGGCTCTTCGCGCAAGCTCACCGATGAAGAAGCGGTGGCCTTCATCAAGCTGCTGTCGAGTGCCGGTAACGAGACGACGGCCAAACTCATCGGGTGGATCGGTTCGAGTCTCGCCGAGTTCCCCGGCGAGCGAGCCAAGCTGGTCAAGGACAGGGAGCTCATCCGCAACGGGATCGAGGAGATTCTCCGTTATGAGCCCCCCGCTCTGTGCCTGGCCCGCGTCGCCCAACGCGATGTCGTCCTGCACGGGGAGGTGGTTCCGAAGGGTGGGGTCGTCATCTTCATTCAGGCCGCCACCGGACGCGACCCCCGCCAGTTCCGCGATCCCGACCGTCTCGACGTGACGCGGAAGATCGAACGTCATCTTTCCTTCGGCTTCGGCCCGCACGTCTGCCTCGGCGCACCACTGGCCCGCCTCGAAGGTCGCATCGCTCTCGAGGAGACGCTGGCCCGGTTCCCCGAGTGGGACGTCGACTGGGACGGATGTGACATCGTCCACACGGGGAGTGCGGTCAGGGGCTACGCCAAGCTTCCGATCCGCGTGGCCTGACGCCTCACGATGTCGGGGAAGCAGCCGAGGGCAGGAGCTCGACGGCCCGGTCCGCCAGTTCGACCAGCGCGGTGACCACCTCGGTGACCACCCCATCCTGACGGGGCTCAAGCTGATCGCCGAACTCCCCGATCCCGCGTAGCCCCGGCGGCAGCTCAATCTGGATACCGCGCCCTGCAGGAAGGTTGACCGGATTGTCGGGATGGAAGCCGAGCCGTACCCGTTCATCGGCGACGCGATAGCCCTCGAAGCGTCCCGCGAGGAGCTGGCGCGCCGCCTTGAGGAGATCTTCGTTCTGTCCGCCCACGATGATCCCCCGCAGGGGGCCGGTCTGACTCCCGCGCCGCGCCGGTCCGTACGGCTCCACGACGAGGCCGCGCACCGGATCGGTCCACAGGGCGAAGCTGTCGCGCCCGAATCCGTGCACCGAAATGGCGATGCCGACGTGCTGCAGGAACGCCCGCATACGGGCCGAGTGCGCGGGGTCGTGCCGACGGGAGGTGAGATGGACCCGGAGCCCGGCCGGTTGCACGATGGCGTAGTAGGACGCCCCCGCCTGCTCCGCCGCCCGCCGGGCGATCTGTGCGGTGCCCCGATCCTGCGAGCCGCCATGGAGAGCCATGAACCCGACCCGGGAGCGCAGGATCAGTTCCTCTTGCACGCCCGCGAGAGTGAGGAGCTCGGCCAGATCCATCTCCTCAGGTTGGCACTCGCGCGCGTCAAACCTGTTTGTAATCTTGTAATCTTGTAATATGACGACTGAGATTCAAGAGTTTTTCGAGCAGAAAACGCCCGTGACGTGGTTCTCCGGCCATCCGAGGATCGAGCAGGACGATGAGGAGATCGTCTGCGTCGGGGTCCTGCCCGCAGGCACCGCGGCGGAGGACTTCCGTGAGTTGACGCGCGCCGACCGCATGTCGATTGCGACCGAAGCCGAGGATCGATTCCACCGAAAGGTCTCCTGGGGCGTGGAACTCGATGGGCGCACCACGATGTTCACGACACTGGCGACGCCCGTCATGACCAGGCTCCGCCTCGGGGAGCGGGCGGTCCTCGACACACTGATCGATGCGGGCATCGCCCGCAGCCGCAGTGAGGCTCTCGCCTGGTGCGTGAAACTGGTGGGGCGACACCAGGCCGAATGGCTGGAGGACCTGCGCCAGGCCCTGGTCGGCGTGGCGCACGTGCGGACCGAAGGACCGACGTCGCTATGAGCGAGTCACTCACTCTCCATCCCCCGTCGGAGGCAGAGGCACTCGACGCCTATTCGGCCATCGTCACGTCAGTGGCGGAGCGCGTCGTCCCTTCCGTGGCGGCACTGCGGATCGGCCGACCCGGACAGGAGGGGGCGGGGAGTGGCGTGGTCCTGAGTGCCGACGGTTACATGGTCACCTCGGCCCATGTCGTCGCGTCCGCGGTGCACGGCATCGCGGCGTTCGCTGACGGCCGTGAGTCCGCATTCGAGGTGGTCGGGCGCGATCGGCTCTCGGACCTGGCCGTCGTGCGGACGGGCATCACGGACCTGCCCCGGGTGGAGCTCGGCGACGCGCATCAGATAAAAGTGGGCCAATTGGTCGTCGCTGTCGGCAACCCGAGAGGACTCACCGGTTCGGTGACTGCCGGTGTGGTCAGCGCGCTCGGGCGGTCCCTGCCCGCCGGCGGCCGGGTGGTCGAAAATGTGATCCAGACCGACGCCGCCCTGAACCCCGGCAGCTCCGGTGGCGCGCTCGTCGATTCCCGGGCGCGCCTGATCGGCGTGAATACCGCATTGGCTGGGTTCGGCCTCGGTCTGGCGGTGCCGATCAACCCGACCACGCTCGGCATCGTGCACGCGCTGCTCCGCGATGGACGGGTGCGCCGCGCCTACCTCGGTGTCGTCGGCGGGGGACGCCCGCTGGCCCCGCGCCAGATCGATACGTTCGGCCAGCGCGCCGGAGTCGGCATCTCCGACGTCGCGGCGGGGAGCCCCGCCGAGGCGGCCGGCCTCCGGCCCACCGATACCATCCTGGCCCTCGAGGGAGCGCTGATCGAGAGCACGGGCGACCTGCAACGTCTCATGGGGCCGGACGTGATCGGCCGGCCGATCACCCTGCGGATCCTCCGGGACAACGCAGCGGTCGATGTCGTCGTCGTGCCGACCGAACTGAGCTGATGCGCCTACCCCTCCGCGCTCTTCGCTGCGAGGTCGGCGATCTGGGCGCGGGCGGCGGTGACAAGCTCTTCGTTCGTGTTGGCGTGACCACCGAGACCCCACCCACCGGGCACCGCTTCGGTGAGCAGCACCCACGTACGTTGCGCCAGTGAGGCGTCGCCGGCGGCAGCGGCGATGACCTCGGTGAAACGGCTCACGACCGTGAGCTGCTTGGTCCGGTCGAGAGCGCCGGCGTTCGTGAGCACCTGGACCCGCACGTAGTTGCTGTCGCCCTCGACGTTGGAGAGGTCCCCCGCCGGCAGGTCATGGACGAACCCGGCCGTGTTCTCACGGAACAGCGGGATGTCCGGGACTTCCTCAATGGTCATGAGGGTGTGCGCCAGGTCGGCCGCAAGCTTGTGCTTGTCGGCGAAGGTCCCTGCGGTCGCATACACGTCGATCATCGGCATGGTTCACTCCTCTTCGTGGAATTAAGACGCTCGTCATACTTTCCCCATCATGGACTATGATGATCGTCATAGTCAAGCGGCCGCGACGCCCGCCCCTCACTTGTAGAAAGGTGACATCGACGAGAGAAGGCGCGGAGCATCATGGAGAGTGAGACACGGCGAAAAATGGTCGTGGGCGCGGCGCAGCTGCTGGCCCAGCGCGGCCTGCAGGACACGTCCTTCTCGCAGGTGCTCGAACGCACGGGTGCGCCGAGAGGTTCGATCTACCACCACTTCCCGAATGGGAAGGAAGAGCTGGTCGCAGAGGCGATCGACCTGGCCGGCGCCCACGCCATCCGGCTTGTCGAAACGGCGGAAGGCTCCTCTGCCGCCGAGATCGCGGGGCATTTCATCGGGATGTGGCGCCAGGTCCTCACCCAGTCGGACCTTCAGGCGGGGTGCTCGGTGCTGGCCGTCACGGTCGCGACCGACTCGAGCGACCTCCTCGACCACGCCGCGACCGTTTTTCGCACGTGGCGGCTTCGCATTGCCGAGCTCTTGGAGCTCGGGGGCCTGGGCCAAGAAGACGCGCGCCGTTTCGCGGCGACCCTCGTCGCGGCAATGGAGGGAGCAGTGGTCCTCAGCCGGGCGGAGCAGACCATGGACCCGTTCGAACTCGTGGCCGACCAATTGCTCGCCGACGTGGAGGCGATGACCGCCAGAGGACCATCCTGAACTGGGGCGTCCCTGAACTGGGGCGTCCCTGAACTGGGGCCTCCTGCGCCAGCGCTCCTCTCAGCCGGTGAACACGGGCAGCCTGTCCCAGCCGCGGACCGTCGACGTGCGGGCTTGCTGCGCGTTGTCCCAGTCGACGTCCCATGTGGGGAACCGGTTGAGGACCTCGTCGAGTGCCACCCGACCTTCCAGCCGGGCCAGAGCCGCCCCGAGGCAGAAATGGAGGCCGTAGCCGAAACTCAGGTGATGCGTGATGGTGCGGTGGATATCGAACGAGTCCCCGTCGGGAAACTGACGATCGTCCCGATTCGCTGCTCCGTTCACGAGCAGCATGATGTTGCCCTCCGCAATGGTCTGACCCTGGTGCTCGACGTCGTGGGCGACGTAGCGCGCCTGGACCGGCGATGGCGCCTCGTAGCGGAGGATCTCCTCAATCGCCTTGGGCACCAATGTCCGGTCCGCTGCGATCTGTGCCCGCTGGTCAGGGTGCTCGGCCAGCAACTTGCCCGTCCAGCCGATCAGGCGGGTGGTGGTCTCGTTGCCGGCGCCCGCGAGCAGGCTGACGTACGTCATGATCTCCTCGCGGGTCAGTCGCCGCGTCGTGCCGGTCTCGTCCTCGAACTCGGCGCGGAGAAGCTCGGTCATAAGGTCATCGGAGGGATTGTCGGTACGCCAGTCGAGGTAGTCGGCGAACGCTTCGCCACCCAGGACGTCACCGACGTTCACCTCGACCTCCTTGCCCTCCTCGAGGTGCAGACTTTCGTCGAGCTGGTCGCGGATCGCTTCTTGATCCTGCTCGGGGATGCCGAGCAGCATGCCGATCGTGCGCATGGGCATTTGGGCGCCGAGGTCCCTGATGAAGTCGAACTGGCCGGTGCCGACAAGAGGATCGAGGCTGCGGGCGCAGAAGGCACGGACTTCCGGCTCGAGCGCGTTCATCTTCTTCGGGGTGAACACGCGCGACAGGAGACCCCGGTGCAGATCATGGATCGGAGGGTCCTCCATGAGGATCACGCCGGACGGCATTTCGAAGCCGGTCTCGAGATTCGCCTTAATGAACTCGAGCACCGAACCGCGCCCCGAGCGGTACGTCTCCCAGTCCTTGAGGCCGCGCTCGACGTCCTCGAAACGTGTCACCGCGAAGAAATCGTGCTTTTCGTTGTAATAGAGCGGCGCTTCCTCCCGCATCCGCTTCCACACCGGGTACGGATTGGCGTCGATCTCGAAGTCGTACGGGTCGTAGTAAATGTCGCTGTCGCTCGTCAACGTCATCCCTTTGTCCTTCCGGTCGTCGCCCACCCTCAGGGCTCCTCCGCCACAATGCCATCGATCGCGCCCAGCGTGTCGGCTGAAAGCTCCCAGTCCGCCGCAGCGGCGTTGAGCAGCACCTGCTCGACCTTCGTCACCCCGGTGAGCACGGAACCGACGATCGACTGGGAGGCCAGCCATGAGATGGCAAGTTCGAGGAGGGAATGCCCCTGTGCAGCCGCCACAGTGGTGAGCCGTTCGACGGTCTCGAGCCGCTCGTCGGAGAGGGGCGGCCGCCGGGCCATGATCCCCTGGCGGAGCATGGTGCTCACGACGCCATCAGCCCCGAGCCGCGAGTCACTCGGCGGCGGTTCGCCCCGCCGGTACTTTCCCGTGAGCAGTCCGCTGGCCAGCGGAAAGTAGGCGAGGATCGACATCTGGTTGCGGGCCACGGCCGCCAGCACATCGGTGGGCGGTCGCTCCAGCACGCTGTATTGCAGCTGGCACGAGCGGTAGGGGCGCGCACCCGTCCGGGCGGCAACAGCAGTCGCCTCGTCGAGCATGTCGGCGGTGAAGTTGCCACAACCCACCTCACGCACCTTGCCGTCCCGGACGAGCACGTCGAGCGCTTCGAGAATTTCGTCGAGCGGAGTTTCCGCATCGGGTTGGTGTTGCTGGAACAGGTCGATCCGGTCGGTCCCGAGCCTGCGCAGGCTGGCCTCGACCGCCGCGACGATACGGGTCGCACCCCGTGCAGCGGGGTCGTGCTCGTCGTTGTTCGAGAACTTCGTGGCAATGACGGCCTCGTCGCGCCGGCTGCGCAGCGCCACCCCGATGAGCTCTTCGGAGTGGCCCTCGCCGAGGAACGAAGTGATGCTGTACTCCTCCGCCGTGTCGATGAGCGTGATGCCGGCATCGAGGGCGGCGTGGACGATGCGGGTGACTTCTCGTTGCTCGCAACGCGTGCCGAAGAAGTCGGTACCGAAATTGTTCCCCCCGAGACCCACCACAGAGACCTCCAGGGCACCGATCCGCTTGCGTCTCACAGGGTGGTTCCGGGCTTCACGCGGCGGGTGGGGCCGTGAAGTCCATCCGGAGCCGCGTCAGGGTCGACGCGCTGATGCGCCACGCACCGTCCTGGGCCACGTAGGTCTCGTGGTAGTGGCCGTAGCCGTGCAGCTCCGAGCCGTCGGGGAACCGCAACATGTCCTCCATGGCCCAGATGCCTTTCGCCGTCGTCGCCGACGTGAGCTCGATTTCGGGCGTGTGGCACTGATGGACGGTGACGACCTCGCCGATGGCCCCGACCAGGAAGGTCAGGAAATCGTCCGCCCCGGTCATGACGCTGCCGCCGGAGTCCACGGTGTCCATGGTCACGTCGTCGGTGAACACCTGGCGCATACCGGCCCAGTCCTTGGTGTCCATGGTGCGGCAATACCTGGCCTTGAGCTGCTTGATCGCTTCCACATCGTCCATCAGGACACCTCCAGGAGCAGTGGCGCGGCACGTCGTCCCCGCCTACGACAGTCGGCCAACGCTACTGCGGGGGCCGGGTCACGGCCCTGGTCCCGCACGCAGGTCGTCGGGGAGGCGGCGGCCACTGAGTAGCATTCGACGTCGAATTCAATGTGCGGACCAGGAGGAACAGTGGCATCGATCAATCCACGCCCCATCAGAGAGACCCGGGCATGAGGGCGGTTGTCGTCGGCGCATCCACTGGCCTGGGCCGCTGCATCGGCATCGGCCTGGCCCAGCGGGGGGCGAAGGTCGCACTGATGGCACGCCGCCAGGACCTCCTGGCCGAAGCCGCGGCGGAAGCGGGGCCGGATGCCCGGGCCATCGTCTGCGACGTGACCGATCCCGCCTCGTGCCGCGCTGCAGTGGCCGAAGCGGTCAGCGAGCTCGGCGGAATCGACGGCGTCGTCTACGCCAGCGGAGTCGGGGCCATCAGCCACGTCGAGGACCTGGACCCCGAGACATGGCACCGGCTCTTCGGCACCAACGTCGTCGGGGCGAACAACTTCACCGCTGCCGCACTCCCCCAACTCATCGAAAACGCGGGCGCTGTCGCGTACCTCTCCTCCATCAGCGCGTCGATGACACCGCCCTGGCCGGGCCTTGCCGCGTACAACGTGACAAAGGCGGCTCTCGACAAACTCGTCGAAGCATGGCGCAGCGAGCACCCCAACGTGGGGTTCACCCGGGTCGTCGTCGGCGACTGCGGAGGCGGCGAGGGCGTGGCGGCCTCGCACTTCATGGACGGGTGGGACACCGAGTTGTTGACCAAGATGTTCCCGGTCTGGCTGGCGCGCGGCCTCCTTTCGGGCACGCTCATGGAAGTCGACGTCCTCGTCGGGCTGGTCGACGCCATCCTGCGCACCGGCGCGAGCGCCAGCATTCCGTCGGTGGCGGCCGTGCCCCGCCAGCCCGCCCTCAACTACAGCGCCGAAGGCTGACCCACGGCGGCAGCGGCCGCCCGCAGGTAGTGCCAAGCCCGCTCGGGCGGCAAGCCACCGCAGAGGGGCTCGAGGGAGAGCACCTGCCCTGACGCGGCGAGCTCCGCGGCCTGGGCCGGGGTGTAGATCCTGTAGCCACCCTCCTCGGCGCGCAGATCGTCGACCGTGTCGGCCTCGGACAAGGAGGCGATCCCGCTCTTGCCGGCAGCTGCGTTCCACTCCCGGTACAGCCGGATCTCGTTCAGCATCCGCGGACCGAGCTCGGCCCAGGCCGCATCGAGGTCGTCCGCCACGAACGCCGTGGTGGCGGTCCCCGGTGCCGTCAGCTGACAACCGGGTGCTTCGATGCCCAGTGTCCGGGCTTCTTCCTCGTAGGCCTGCTGCAGATGGTCGCCTCTGCTCTCGGCGAGGAACAGCAGCCCGTGCCGTGCTGCTCTCCGTGCCGCGGCCGGCGTATGCCCGCCATAGGCCAGTGGGGGCCCACCGGACGTGGCCGGAGCCGGAGTGACCTGAATCGTCCCGCGGGTGGGATGGGCGAAGGGCTCTCCCGACCATGCCCGCTTCAGGACGTCGAGCAAGTCCTCCATTTGCTGGGCCCTCGTCCCGGGGTCGACGCCGAAGAGTTGGTACTCCTCATCGCGGTAGCCCATCCCGACCACGCACATGACCCGTCCGGCACTCACATGGTCCAAGACAGCCAGGTCCTCGGCCAGGCGTATCGGGTCGTAGAGCAGACCGAGGATCGCGGCCACCACAATGATGGTGGACTCGGTACTGGCCGCCATGGCCGAGGCGAGAATCAACGGTGACGGTATGTACCCGTCCGGGGAGGAGTGGTGCTCGGAGATCACCGCGGCCACGTTCCCGTGCTGTTCGCCCCAGGCCACCATGTCGATGGCCGCCTTGTAGGCGGCTGTGCGCGCCGCGGCCTCCTCCCCTGGGAGCCGGCCTTCGTCGGGGGTGCGCATCGAGAAGCGGAGCTGGTACATGTCAGCGAGAAGCTACTTGATGGCGGGTTGGAACTTCTTATGAAAGTCGCCGAGACAAGGTCGGCCGGACGGAGTACATTGACGTCGATATCAAATTGACCTGAGTGGTCAACCGGCGTCCGCCGTCCATCGGACGCCGTGAAATAAGGGGGGACATATGTCTCGTTCGTCACGGGGAAGCCGGCTACGCGGTTCGGCCAGGCTCGTCCGGCTCGTGCTTTCATTCACAACCCTGCTCGGCACCCTTGCCGCCGTGGGGCTGGCGACGTCATCGGCGAGCTCGGCCGCTGCGGCACCGCTCACGATCGCCATGGTGTGTACGTGCTCGGGCGCCGGCGCGCCGGAATACCAAGGCGTCGCAGGGATCTTCCAGGCGAGGATCGACGCACAGAACGCACTCGGTGGTGTCAACGGCCACAAAATCGTGGGCATCGTGGAGGACGACCAGACCAGCCCTTCGGTCGCCCCGACAGCGATCCAAGCCGCCTTGTCCAAGGGCGCCATCGGCCTGGTCTCGGTGGGTGCCCTGTTCTTCACCGGGGCCAAGTTCCCCCAGGAGGCCGGTGTGCCGGTCACCGGCTCGTCGCAGGACGGACCGGAGTGGGGCGAGCAGCCCTACACCAACATGTTCGCCGCTGACACCGGGAGTATCGACGCGAAATACCCGGTGAACACGAACATCGGGAAGTTCCTCGTCTCGCACGGTGGCAACATCGTGGCCTCCTACGGCTACGGGATCTCACCCTCCTCGAGCCGTTCGGCGATCGGCACGGGCCTTTCCGTCATCCACGCCGGCGGCAAGCAGGGCGTCCTCGACACCTCCGTTCCCTTCGGCAGTGTCGCCTACGGACCTGAGGCACTGGCGGCCAAGGCCGCGCACGTCAATGCGCTGTACGCCGGTATGGACGACAACTCGAACTTCGCCCTCGCCACGGCGATGGTGCAGGCCGGGGTGAAGCTCAAGGCCGTGCTCTTCCCGACCGGCTACGAGCCCTCGGCGATCCACTCCACCGCCTGGAAGTACCTGCAGGGGATGTACTTCGACTCTCTGTTCCGCCCGTTCTCCCTCCCCGATGCCGGGACCGAGCAGATGCAGGCCGCGCTCGAGAAGTACGACCACTTCACCAAGTCGCAGTTCCCGACCATCGAGCAGTACGAGGCGTGGATATCGGCCGACCTGATGCTCAAGGGGTTGCAGCTGGCCGGAAAGAACCCGACCTCTGCATCGACCATCAAGGCGTTGCGCGGCATCACGTCCTACAACGGCAACGGCCTCCTGCCGAGCAGCATCAACTACACGACGATCTTCGGCCACGACCTCCCCAAGAGCTGTGGTTGGATCCTGAAGGCCGAGACCAACGGGTTCGTTCCCGTTTCGAGCCAGCCCATCTGTGGCACCGACATTCCCGGAACGAGTACCGCCAGCGCGAGTTGACCGTGATCTCCACGTAAGCCCTCGGTGTCTCAGCCGTCACGGGGAGGCCACCCGCGCGCCACAGCGTCGGCCGTGTCCTCACCCAAGCCGTGCGTGCGGGCGACGTCCGGGCTCACCACGCCTTCCCACTCGGCGTACGACCTGACCGCCGTCACCGGGCCGAGGTCGGCATCGTCAATGTGGAAGAAGAAGTCGTTCTCGAGCAGCACGGGGTCGTCGAACAGCTGATTCCGGCTAATTGCCGCGACGGCGGGAACACCGGCTTGAGCCATCACCGAGAGCGCGTCGTCGACCGTGAGCGCCCCGAGCGCAAGCTCCACGTCGTCCGTGTCCGCGTCCGCCTGCTTTCGAGCTCCCTCCAGAAGAGCGCGCGCCACCGCGAAATTGCGCTCGTCCGCGCTGGAGCGCGATCCATCCGTTGGCGCACCGGTAGAGCCGATGCAACGCACTTTCGCCGAGGAAGGCCGGATCCCCCATGATCGGATGTGGTCGACCGGCGAAGGTCGTGAACTCCGCTGCCTGAAACACCAACGAGGTGTTCGCCAACGACGCACGTACTTGTTGTCCCTTCCCGAGGCGCCCGCGTGCGAACAGGGCCGTGAGGATGCCGAACGCGCTGAGCGTCCCCGTGCCGATGTCGGTCACGGGGATCGCCTGAATGATCGGCTCGCCCTCCCCTCCTTGCGCGGCCATCAACCCGCTCCTGGCCTGGAGGACCGGATCGAAGCCCGGGGTATTCCTCAACGGGCCCTTCCCCCACGCGCTGACACTGCACACGACGATGGCGGGATTGCTCCGGGCCAGGGTCTCGAAGTCGATCCCCAATCTCTCCGCCGATCCGAAGCTCAAGTTGTCGATCACTGCGTCGCACTGCGTCGCAAGCGCGTGGAACGACCGAAGACCATTCGCATCCTTCAGGTCCAGCACGACGCGCGCTTTGCCGCGATTCAACGCGGCGTACGTCGCCGCGGGCCACCGGGCCGAACGGATCCCCGGCCGGCTGCTCGACCTTGAGCACCGTCGCCCCGAAGTTCTCCAGCACGCTCGACGTGAACGGACCCGCGATGAAGGAGCTCACGTCCAGCACGCGCACTCCCTCGAGCGGCAAGCCGGGGGTGGACGGGATCGCCTCCCCTACGCCGACATCCGGCTCGTCGACCCAGACAGCACCGGGGTCGACGCGCGCTGCGTCGTCCGTGAGCCAGTCCACGCGAGCCGGTGAGGCACAGAGCTCGACGGCCGGCCCGGGGAGCACCACGGTTCCGAGCGTCTCGTGCGCGAGTTCGACGAGCATCCCTCCGGCCGAGACCGTCTCGCTCGCCGCCCATTCCTCCCTCGACTGCACGAGGGCGTTGGGGACCCGTGCCGCATCGAGGAGGTCGTGCCACGCCGCGCCGCTCTTCTCCATGAACCGGCTCGCCAGCCGGGCCCCCACGACTGGTTTGATGTCCGCCAGAAAAAGGTTGAGGAACTCGCCGTCGACACCGGGCATGAGCATGACGTCCATCATGTCCATCGCATCCAGGGCGGCGATGAAAAAGGGTGCGGTCAGTGCGGCGAGGTAGAGCCAAGTGTCGTCCCCGCACCGGTACACGCGGTAGTTGGGTGGGCCCCAGGTCGTCGACTTCCCCCCCGCGAAGGGCCGCAGGATCCCCGGCAGGTCCACCATCGTCGACACGTTCAGTGCCGCGACGGCGTGGAGCCCCGACACGGTGATCCCCCGCCCCCGTCCTGTCCTCTGTCGTGCCAGGAGGGCTGCCACAACTGCGGTCGCTCCCAGTGCGCCGTGTTCATATGCCGTGATATGCGCGACGGGGGCGACCGGCTGGTCGAGAGCGCCGGGTTGCTGGTCGGCGATGCCCGTCCAGGCCGAGAGCAGGAGCTCGTCGGCGGGCAATTCGGCGATGTCGCCCTTGACGGCGTGGGGGGCATCCAGAGGTGGACCAGGCGCGGATTTTGCCGGCGCAGCGTCGGTGCATCCAGCCCTGATGCGAGGAGCTCTCGTGGTGATGCGTCGATCACGACGACATCGGCCCGGCGCGCGAGATCGCTGATCCCCTCTCTCTGTTCCGGTGAGGCGACGTGCAGGTCGACGAATCTCTTGCCGCGGGCCGCGAGGATCTGTTCAGGGGTCGTGCGCCGCGCGAGCGCATCGGCGCGCACCACGTCGCCGCCGAAGTCGGCGATGTGCATCGAGGCCAGACCGCCGGCGAGCGTGGTCGTCAGGTCGAGGAGGCGCAGGCCGTCGAACGGGCGGATTGCGGGCGCAGCTTCTTGGATCTTCCGCGACATGCCGCCGCTCATCATTGCACCCCGACCCGTCGTGATGACGAGACAGGACCGGAGGGTGCGGATCGGCCGGTTGCGGGGGACACTTGACAAGGCCGGCAGCAGCGAGGACGCTGACGGCGCCCGCGAGGCCTTCGATGCGGGCAGGACCGGGAGGGGTGCGCGGTGGATGGGGAACTCGTCATCGTCGAGATCGAAGACCGCGTCGCCACGCTGACGATGCACCGGCCGTCAGCGCGCAACGCGCTCAACCGGGCGCTCATGTACGCCCTGTGGGATGCGGTCGGCGATGCCGGGCGCGACCCGGGGGTGGACGCCGTCGTGCTGACAGGCTCCGATCCGGCGTTCTCCGCCGGCGTCGACCTCAAGGAGGTTTCCGGTGAGGCACCGCTTTCCGCCGAGCCCCGCGAGGCTGGACGTGGTCCCGAGCGGGACACCAACGGCCTCTTCCGCTTCCTCCCCGTGATCGACAAGCCGGTGATCGGCGCCGTGAACGGAGTGGCCGTGACGGGAGGGCTGGAGATCGCGCTGCAATGCACGTTTCTGGTGGCGTCGGAACGGGCGCGCTTCGCCGACACCCACGCCCGGGTGGGGATCATGCCGGGCGGAGGCATCACCGTCCTGATGGCCCAGTCGATCGGGCTGCGACGCGCCATCGAGCTCTCGCTGACGGGGAACTTCCTCACCGCCGACGACGCGCTCCGGTACGGATTGGTGAACCACGTCGTTGCGCACGACGCGTTACTGCCCTTCGCCCGGCGCCTGGCCGGTGACATCGTGCACAACGACCAACGGGGCGTTCGCCGCCTCCTGCAGCACTACCGGCAGGTGGCCAACGCCGCGACGCTCGACGAAGCGCACCTGCTCGAGGGCTACATGGCTGAGACGTGGCGGCCCGGCACCAACCTGGTCGCCGAGCGTCGAGCCGACGTCATGGCGCGCGGCCGCGCCCAGACCTCCTGATGCTCCTCGACACCACGGTGGGCGGACTCGAGTCGGCCGCCACCGCGGCGACGGCGGCCGAGGCGGCCGGCTATGCCGGCGTCTTCACCGGGGAGGTCAACAGCGACCCCTTCCTTCCCCTCGCGCTCGCGGCGGGGGCAACGGAGCGCATCGACATCGGGACGTCGATTGCCGTGGCGTTCGCACGATCGCCGATGTCGGTCGCCTACACGGCCTACGACCTTCAGCGTTTCTCCGGTGGGCGCCTGATACTCGGACTGGGGTCACAGGTCAAGGCGCACATCACCCGTCGCTTCTCCATGCCATGGGGCCGCCCCGTCACGCAGATGCGGGAATTCGTCCTGGCCATGCGCGCCGCGTGGCGCTGCTGGTCCGAAGGGGAGCCCCTCTCGTTCGAGGGCGCGTTCTACCGGCACACCCTGATGCCGCCGACCTTCATGCCCGCCGCCCACGCGTGCGGACCGCCGGCCGTCTATCTCGCCGGCGTAGGAGAGGCAATGACGCGCATGGCGGGCGAAGTTGCCGACGGATTTCTCTGCCATGGCTTCACGACCGGTCGATGGATCCGCGAGCGCACGGTACCCGCCCTCACCGAGGGGCGGCGCCGGGCCGGCAAATCGATGGAGGGGTTTACCGTGAAGGCCGCCATCTTCCTCGCCACCGGGACCGAGGCCGAAGTCGACGCCGAGGTCGCCGCCATCCGCACCCATCTCGCTTTCTACGCGTCGACGCCGGCGTACAAACCGATACTCGACCTTCACGGCTGGGGTGACCTGGGCCCCGAGCTCACGCGGCTCTCCAAGGAGAACCGCTGGTCGGAGATGGCCGATCTCATCGACGACGACGTCCTCGATGCATTCGCCATCGTGGCGCCGCTCGAGGAGGTACCCGCACTGCTCGCGGCGCGCTGTGACGGGGTCGTCGACCGGGTTTCCTTCATCAGCCGAGGAGAGCACCCGGCGCTCGTGGCGTTGCTCAAATGAGGCGCGGCTGACGGCACGCCCGTGCGTCCGACAAGGCTGCGATAGCGTCTCCGCACGGCGAGACCGGCCCATGGGGCCTGCGTCGCGACCACAACGGGAGGGAGCACACCAATGACCGCCGAGGCACTCGAGGAACCGACCATCGATACGGCGTCACTCGCCGCGTGGATGGACCACGAGGGGTTGTCGGGGACCGGCCTGCCGGTGGATGCGTCCTTCATCTCCGGGGGGAGCCAGAACGAGATTTTCGAGGTCCGTCGCGGCGACCTCCACGGTGCACTCCGTATGCCTCCCCGCTCTGCCCCCGCTGTGCGCGACGAGGGCATCCTGCGGGAGTGGCGGATCATCGAGGCGCTGTCGGACACCGATGTCCCGCACACCGAGGCGATCGCGGTGTGCCGGGATGCCAGCGTTCTCGGGCGGCCGTTCTACATCATGGGCTTCGTCGACGGATGGTCGCCCATGGCCCTGCATGGCTGGGCGCCCCCCTACGACACGGATCCGGAGGAACGTCGGGGTCTCGCCTACCAACTCGTCGACGGGATCGTCGAGATGGGGAAGGTGGACTGGCAGGCCAGAGGACTCGGTGACCTCGGTCGGCCCGACGGTTACCACGACCGCCAGGTGGAGCGCTGGACCCGATTCCTCGACAGGATCAAGGGCCGAGAGATCCCCGGCCTCGAGGAAACCACGGCATGGCTGGCCACACACCGCCCTCTCGATTTCGTCCCCGGGATCATGCACGGTGACTACCAATTCGCCAACGTCATGTTCCGCCACGGCACGCCCGCCCGCCTCGCCGCCATCATCGACTGGGAGATGGGCACGGTCGGCGATCCCAAGATCGACCTCGCGTGGGCCCTCCAGGGCTGGCCCGAAGACACGTCGCAGCAGGACGCCTCCGAGGGCAGCTACGTGGATCTGACGGGGATGCCCGGGCGCACTGAACTGCTCGCCTTCTACGCCGAGCGCTCGGGGCGTCAGGTCGACGACTTCGACTACTACCTCATCCTCGCCCGTTGGAAGCTGGCCATCGTGCTCGAGCAGGGTTTCCAGCGTGCCGCAGGCGATCCGAAGCTCGAAGCCTTCGGGCCGCTGATCCTCGATCTCATGGGTCGGGCCGCGGAGCTGGCCGCATCGAGCACGTACGCGGGCGGCCGCGGGTAGGAACCCGACACTCCCGAGCGGGCGCACTAGTCGGCCTGCTCGGCCCGACCTTTCACGAAGGCGTCGATGCCGTCCCGCATCGATGGGCTGGCCGCGACATGGAGATGGCGGGCCGACTCGATCTCGATGTATTCCTCTACATCCATCCGCTCCGCCGACAAGATGTTGGCCTTCATCATCCGTAAAGGGAACGGGTGGTGAGCGGCGAGCGTCCCGGCCAACGTGAGGACTTCGTCATGGAGATCGTCCGGCTCGAAGACGCGGGTGACCAACCCCAACGTCAGCGCTTCGTCGGCCGAGATTTTCTCGGGGAACAAGAGCAGCTCACGGGCGCGCGCTCCTCCGACCAAGCGGAGGAGTGACCACACCAACCCCATGTCGCCCGAGACGCCCACCTTCAAGAACGCAGTGGCGAACTTGGCCCGCACGGAGGCGAACCGGAAATCGCACGCGCACGCCCATCCGAGCGCCGCACCCGCGCACCCGCCGTCAATGGCGGCGATCGTCACCTGCGGCATCGTGTGCAGCAGGGTCGACGCGTGGTAGGTCGGCCCCAACTCCTCGAACGACGGCGACGAGGGCGATCCGCCCCCGGTCAGGTCAGCGCCCACAGAGAAGTCGTTCCCCGCACCGCGGAGTACCACGACCCGGGCGTCGCTCGCCGGGACCGGGAGCAGGATTTCGTAGAGCTGCTGGCACATTTCGGTGGTGATGCCGTTGCGCCGGTCGGGCCGGTTGAGCGTGACGATCAACACCGCGCCGCGCCGTTCGCTCAGCACACAAGGTTCCCCATCCGTCATCGGTCCAGGAGCTCCCCGTTGTGTTCACCGACCAGTGGTGGACGTCGTCCGATGGCCCATGGAGAGGCGCTCATCTTGAACGGCGCCCCGGGGTAGCGGATCTCCCGGCCCAGCTCCTCGTGCACGACCGGCGTGGGGAACCCACGCGCCACGAAGTGGGGGTTCTCGAAGGCCTCATCAGGGGAGAACACGATCCCGCACTGGAAGTCCCGGCGCTGGGCGCCTTCGAAGAAGTCGACCGCCGCAATGTGCTCGGCGATGTGCACGAGCGCCGTCCTGACCGCGCCGAAGATCGCCAGCACCTCCGGATCGCTCCACTCCTTGACGACATCGATGCCGCCACGCTCGATGCCGATCTCGAGGAAGAACACTTCAGGACAGCTCTCCCGTAGGTCGAGCTCGTCGAGCCACTGCAACAGCACACGGAAATCCTCGGCCTCGTGCGGGGGGAACCCGGTCGTGACGTAGCGACCATCGCCCGCCCGCACCTGGACTTCCATTGTCGGCTGCACTGCGGCATGGCGGCCGGTCTGACGCTGGGGCGTCTGCCCCGCCACCAGATAGAAGAATGTCCCGCTCTCGGTCGTCACGTTGCACGCCGCGAATGCGCTCACGTCGACATGCTGGCCGAACCCGGTGACGTCGCGGTACACCAGAGCGGTGAGCGTCCCGAGGGCTGCGTGCACGCCGGCGATCTGGAATGTCTGGCTCCCCCGGCCCCGCATCGGCGGCAGCGTGTGGTCGTCGTACCCGTTGAGCCAGGCCTGCCCGGATGCGGCCGAAAGGGTGAGGTCGGTCCACGGCTGCGAGGATCGATCGCTGCCGCGGCCGTGGCTGGTGACCGATGTCCACACCAGGTCCGGCCGACCGGGCCGCAAGTGGGTGTGGTCGAGCCCGAGTGACGCCAGCCGTCCGGGTCGCTCCCCCTCCAGCACGATGTCGGCCGACGCGATGAGCCTGCGCAGTTCATCGGCGCCCTCATCTGTGGTCAGGTCGATGACCACACTCTTCTTGGAGGCGTTGTAGTACCACCACCAGAGGCTGCGCTCGGGGTGGGGCTGGTCGTCGACGAAGGGCCCGAACGTCCGGGTGAAGTGGCCACCGGGGGGCTCCACGACAATCACCTCGGCCCCCAGGTCGGCCAGTGTCCGACCGGCCCACGCGCCCCACAGGCTGGCGAGCTCGAGCACCCTGATGCCCTGCAGCGCGCCGCTCACAGCACCCCGTTGTCGTGGAGATCGCCGAATTCGCTCTCGGTCAGTCCGAGCAGATCGCAGAACACCTCGTGGTTGTGCTGTCCGAGTAGAGGTGCTCCCCGCGTGATGTTCCAATCGGTCTCCGACAGGTGGACCGGGAGACCGTCGACCCGGACGTCGCCGATTTCGGGATGATGGCTGGTGGGGAACATGCCCCAGGCGGCATTGTCGGGATCGTGCTCGATGCGGTCTTCCGACATGGCCACCGCGCCGGCGGGGACGCCCACGGTCCTCAGGTCAGCGGCCAGCTCGTACCGGTCACGGCGGGAGGTCCACACCGCGACAAGGTCGTCCAACTCCTCTTCCGCGTCGATCCGCCCCGCCGCCGTCGCGAAGCGGGGATCCTCGGCCCATGGCTCGGCACAGAGGCCGACGAAGGCCGACCAGTCCTCGTCGTCGCGGCACACGATGGCCACCCAACGATCGGGTTCGCGCGTCGGGTAGATGTTGTGGGGGGCCATGGCCGGCTGGTCGCTGTGATTGGAGTCCGGCATCCCTGGCCGGCGCAACGGGCGCCCGTTGACCGTGTAGTCGAGAAGATCGGGACCGGTGAGACCGAGGCCCGCCTCCGTGCAGGACATGTCGATCCACTGTCCCTCGCCGGTACGATGCCGGTGCGCCAGCCCGGCGAGCACCGCCAGGGCCATGAGGTCGGCCCCCATGTGGTCCATGTAGGAGAACCCCCAACCCGCGGGTGGGGCGTCGGGGCGGCCGACGCCGAAGGTCAGTCCACACACGGCCTGGACGATCGGGCCGAACGTCTTGAAACCGGCATACGGCCCGTCGTTGCCGAACCCTGAATTGGAGACGTAGATGACATCCGGCTTGATCCGGCGCAGCTCCTCGTACGGGAATCCCAACTTGGCCATGACCCCGGCCGCGAAGTTCTCCGTGACCACGTCCGACACTTCGACCAGGCGGCGGAACAGATCGCGGCCCGCATCCAGTCTGAGGTTGATCGTCACACCGAGCTTCTCGACATTGTGGTTGTTGAAACCACCACCGAGCTCGATGCCCCGCCGCTCGTCGACGTGCGGGATTGTCCCCCGGATGATGTCCCAACGGCCCTGACGCACCGGGTCCTCCACCCGGATGACCCGGGCCCCGAAGGCTGCGAGGTAGCGGGTGGACCCGGCTCCGGCCAGCTGACCGCTCAGATCACAGATGGTGACGTGGCCGAGCGCTGACATGCCCTGGGAACGTACGGCAGTCGTGTTCGCACTGTCAACGCCTCGTGGCGACCGGGGGTGTGCGTGTACATTGCGCAGGCGTACGACACTGCACGAGAGGGGGTGACGACGTCATGGCCGATTCGAATGATTGGCTACGGAGCCAGACGTCGGCCATCGACTTGCTCACCCTCGAGGCGGATGCGGCGGCACACCTCGACCCTGCGATCCATGCGTACATCGGCCGCGGCGCCGGAGATTCCGTGGCGTCCAACGCCGCGGCGTGGAGCACACTGCGTCTGAAGCCCCGCGTGCTCCGGGACGTCACCTCCGTCTCGACGGCCACGACGGTCCTCGGTGGCGAGGTCGCGGGACCGATCATGATCGCGCCGACGGCGATGCATCGACTCGCGTGTCCCGCCGGGGAGCTCGCCACCGCTCGCGCGGCGGCCCGGTCGGGGGTGACGTACGTGGTCTCCATGGCTGCCACCACCTCTATTGAGGAGATCGCCCAGGCCGCACCGACCGGCCGGCACTGGATGCAGGCGTACGTACGACGCGACCACGGGATAACCCGTGCCTGTCTCGCGCGCGCGCTCGCTGCCGGGTGTCGGGCGGTGGTGGTGACGGTCGATTCTCCGGGAATTCCCTCGTACCGAACCCAGAGCGGACCGCCACTGAATCGTGGCCTGCCGCTCCCGAACCTCGCGCCCGGAGAGGACGCACCCGACGTGCTCACCGTGGCGGCCGACTACGCCACCGATCTCACCTTCGACGATCTGGCCGACGTGCGGAGCTGGACGGACCTCCCGCTGGTCGTCAAAGGCATCCTCCGTGGTGATGACGCGGCGCGGTGCCTCGACGCCGGGGCTGACGCCATCGCGGTGTCGAACCACGGCGGCCGCCAGGTTCCGGGCTGCATTGCTACGGCGCACGCTCTCCCCGACGTGGTCGACGCCGTCGCGGGCAGAGCCGACGTGTACGTCGACGGAGGGATCCGCACGGGCACGGACATCCTCCGCGCGCTCGCGTTGGGGGCCACCGCGGTGATGGTGGGCCGGCCCGTCCTCTGGGGCCTCGCCGTTGACGGAGAAACCGGAGCTGCAGCGGTCCTCGGCCAGCTCGCGGCGGACCTGACACGCACGATGGCCCTGTGCGGAGTGCCTGATCTCGCTTCGGTGTCGGCGGACCTGGTGGCGTCGGAGCCCGGCCCCTAGCCGAAGTGGCCTCCGGACCACCACCGTTCGTGCTTCTCCTTCGAGGCGACTGCGACCGGTTCGAACACGATGCCCGACGGTGAGCGGATATAGGCGAAGTGACCGTAGCCCTCCTCCGGCGACAGCGCGGCCATTTCGACCGTCCATCCCTCACGGACCAACCCGCTGACCGTCGCCCCGACGTCGTCCACCCACACGCCGAAATGATGCAACCCGATGCCGAAGGTGTGGTCCCAGATACTGCCCGGTGTCCCTTGTGACAATTCGACATGCACGGGACCTTCGACGGACTCGGTCAACTCCAGTCCGTATTCCTTGTAGCCTTCCCCGGGCACCCAGGGCTTCATGTCGAAATGCTGTGGTGGAGCCCACTGCAGTCCCATCGAGACGCTCAATTCTGCTTTGGCGACATGGATGTCGGGCACCCGGAGACCGACGTGGTACACCTCCCCCAGGACACTCGCCGGCCACCCCGTGAGCGCACTCATGCGGCTCCCGGCGCGCTGGCGAAGGTCGAGCACAACGACTCACCAGGCACCTTCGGCCACTCGTCGGGGGCCAGGGGCGTCCGGACCTCGCTTACCAGCGGGCCGATCGTGTCGGCCACGCCCTGCAACTTCCCCAGATCGAACCCGTAGACCGTCGCCGGAGTCTCCGAGAGGATCAATTTCGTCTCATCCAGAGGAATGGAGGCGAAGACCACGCGCAACGCCTCCAGCGTGTGCGGATACGTCCCTTCGGAGTGCGGAAGGTCCGATCCCCACATGAGGCGATCCAGCCCGATCTCATGACGCCTGGCCGACTCGGCCGCGCTCATGAACGACGCACCGATCCAGCAGTTCGTCGCAAAGTACTCACTGGGTCGTTTCGGGAGTTGCTGCACGGACGGTCCGGCAAAGAACGCATCAGAGCTTCCCGTCACCTTCGCCCCTTCGTACAAGCGGTCACAGACGGCGAGATAGTCCGGAACCCACTCGGCCATCGTCTCGGTCATCACGAACTTCAATTTCGGGTAGCGCTCGAACACACCCGCCATGATCAGATGGGCGAGGCCCCGCCGATTCCAGGTCATTCCCTCTATTTTCCCGATTGCCCCCGCCCCGATCCCGAACTCGTCGGTATTGGGATCCCCCGCGAAGTTCGCGTGCTTGTGCACCACGACCCCGAGGTCCTCGCACAACTCCCACAGCGGCTCGAGCCGGGGCATGTACAAGGGCACCAGGCCACCCGGCGTGTCCGTCGGGAGGAGCACCGAGTTCAGGCCCAGCTCCCTGATCCGCTTCACCTCGGCGAGCGTGTCGTCGATGTTATTGAGGAACACCTGCGCGACGCCGACGCGGCGACCGGGAAGATCGCCGCAGAATTCCGCCAACCATGTGTTGTGCGCACGGATCCCCGCCATCCGCCGCTCGTACTCCGGCAGGGTCTGCGGCACGGCAACACTCAGAACCCCACTCGGAAAGAACGGAGGCGCCGTATTCGGGAACAGCACCTCACCGACGATCCCGTCAGCCTCTAGGACCTTCTGGCGGTAGGCGGAATCCCAACTGATCTGGGAATCGAAGCTCGACACGCCGAATTTGATGTCGCGCTCCTCGACCTCCACCCAAGGATCGCTGAACGACGCGGCCCACGCATCGAACTCCCGATGCCAATGCCGCGGCAGGTATTCCCGGTATCCGTACAACGGCGCACCGGCGTGACAATCAGCTGAGACGACCACGAGACGCTCGGACATGTGCCCCCCTCTCCCCTTTCTCCCGCTCCTCAACCGCGCCCCTCGTCCGGCAGGGCGCCGGAGACGACGGCGCCGGCCTTCAGGACGGCCATCGGTTTCTTATCCGCTAAGACACTGATATCCACTGAGGGATCGCCGTCGATGACCAGCAGGTCCGCCAACTTGCCCGCCTCGATCGTTCCGAGCTCGTCGCCTCGACCGATCAGCTCGGCGCCGTTGCGGGTGGCCCAGCGGAGCACGGCCAGGGGAGCCAGTCCGACGTCGTCGATGTAGGTGTGCAACTCGTCGCCGTACTGGCCGTGGCGCAGACTCACGCCTCCGTAGTCATCACCGAGGAGGAGCCGGACACCGGCCGCTTCTGCTTTCGGGAGCGCGTCACACATGAACTCTATGTTCCGCATCGATTCCGCACGCACTTGCGGACCCCGGGCATCCGAGTAGGCGAAGAGCTTTATGTAGTGGATGCTGGGCACCACGAACGTGCCCGTCTCCACCAACGCAGCGATCACCTCGTCGTCCATCTCGTCGCAGTGATCGACGATGTCGATGCCGAGTTCGATCGCCAGCATGATCGCCCGCTTGCCGGCCAGGTGGGCCCGGATCAGGACCCCGCGCTCGTGCGCGGTCTCGATGGCTGCTGCAATTTCCGCGGGCGTCATCTCCATGCTCTCGTTGGCGCCGGGCACGAGGTGTCCCCGCGTCACGAAGAGCTTGATCACTTCGACGCCCTTTTTGACTTCGTCGCGCACGGCGTAGCGGAACGCGTCGGCGCCGTCACAGTTCCGCGCGGCACCCAATGCGGGCAACCCCCAATGCCACGGCACTGTCGTGTCATTGGCGTGACCGGTCGTGCTGAGTTCGCGTCCACTCGGCGTGAAGCGAGGTCCCGGGACGAACCCGTCTTCGATGGCTTGCTTGATCCCCGGGTCAATTTCACGCGCCGACCCGGCACCGACGACGATCGTGTACCCCTGCTCGAGGGCGCTCATCAGGTTGTGGTGCGCGATGAGCGCCTGGTACGCCGGAGGGAACTCGTACCCGTACGGCGCAAACCCGCCCTGCGTACTCGAGTGCATCGTCGCGTGGTAGTGGCACGTGGCCAGGCCCGGCATGACCGTGCGACCCTGGAGGTCGACCACACGGTCCCCGTCATGCGCGGGGGGACGATCAGCCCCGACAGAGGTGATGCGATCGCCGTCGACGACAACCGTTCGGTTGCCGGCAGCCGGGTTTTCCCCGTCGAGCAGGTTGGCGTTGGTGAACACAAGGCGACTCATCGCACCCTCATTTCTCTCCTGCAACCGGGCCGTTCGATGCAATGCTAAAGGCTACCGCTTTGCAACAATGGCGCCGGGGGGCGACCGAGGAACGGAGGGTGCAGTGCCGCACAAGAGGCCAGAAGACATTGAGCCCAATGGCAGGTGGGACGCCATCGGCGACTGGAGGGCGGAGAACTGGGGCGACTTCACGGTGGCCTTCACTGATACCGGACCCGCTGACTTCACCTACGTCTACCAGACGCTGCCGGGCGGCTTGTGTCCCTGCCCCCACTACATGTACCTCTTCGAAGGGCGGATGCGTGCGACGTATCCGGGTTCGGACAAGCCCGACGAGGTGGTCGAAGCCGGTGAGGTCTGTTTCATCACCGAAGGGCACATCCTCATTTACGAGGAGCACACAAAAGCGCTCGAATTCAACCCGAAAGCCGAGCTCGGCGTGCTCATGGACGCCGTGAACGACGTGGCACGCCAGATGCAGGACCCCGCCGGGGAGTGAGGGGGGCCCTGCCTTGTATTCGGGGTGAATGCGGCATAAGGTTCCCCTCGTAGGTGACGTCGGTGTCAACTTTTGGGGGAAACATGGTTGGTCGTACTGGGAAGCTCGCGGCAGCTGCGTTCATGGCATGCGTCGTCGGATCGGGATCACTGGTGGCACTCTCGCCCGGCACGGCATCGGCTGCCACGAACAAGGCACCCATCACGCTGGCACTGATCACGTCGCTGACCGGCGAGGCGGGGCCGCAATTCGCCGACACGCCACTCGGATTCAAGGCGCGCATCGCCATGCAGAACGCGGAAGGCGGCGTCAACGGCCACAAAATCATCCCCCTGGTCATCGACGACCAGACCAGCCCCTCGGAGGACCCCATTGCGGTCCAGGATGCAATCTCCAAGGGCGCCTTCGGCATCGTTGCGGACAGCCCCCTCTTCTTCGAAGGAGCGAAGTACCCCCAGCAAGCGGGAATTCCGGTCACCGGCGGTAGCTTCGACGGACCGGAGTGGGGTGAGCAGCCCTACACCAACATGTTCGCGGCGGACACCGGCAGCGTCGACCCGAAGTACCCGGTCAGCACGGGCATCGGGAAACTGCTCAAGTCCCTCGGAGGAACAGTCGTCGCCTCGTACGGGTATGGGATCTCGCCCTCCTCGGCCCGGTCAGCAGAAGGGACCGCCGACTCGTTCGTGCACGCGGGTGGGAAGATCGGGGTGCTGGACACGTCCGTGCCCTTCGGGAGTGTCGCATTTTCTTCCGCAGCGCTGTACGCCAAGCAGAAGAACGTCGACACGATCTACGCCGGCATGGACAACAACTCCAATTTTGCCCTCGCCACCGCCCTGAAGCAGGCCGGGGTCAAGACCAAGGCTGTCGTCTTCCCGACCGGCTTCTTGCCCGCAGTCGTCAACTCACCGTCCTGGAAGGATCTGCAAGGCGACTACTTCGACTCTGAGTTCCGTCCGGTACAGGTCCCTGATGCAGCAACGAAGCAACTGACCGAGGCGTTGCAGAAATACGAAGGTCGGCCGCCCTCGCAGTTCCCCGACTTCAACATCTACGAGAGCTGGCTCGGGGCCGATCTGATGATCAAGGGCCTTGAGCTCGCCGGCGCCAACCCCACCCGGGCGAACGTCATCAAGGATCTCCGGAACGTCAAGTCCTACAACGGCAACGGCCTCCTTCCGTCGAGCATCGACTACTCCACAATCTTCGGTCACGACCTGCCCCAACTGTGTGGGTGGTACATGAAAGCCGAGGCGAAGGCCTTCGTGCCCACCTCGACACAGCCTTTGTGCGGTCACGACCTGCCGGGGACCTCGACGGCGACGTCTTCCTGAACCGTTACGCCGCCTCCTGGCACCGTCAGGTGCCCGGGGGCGGTGCCGGGGTGAACCGGTAGAGCTTCTCGGCGTTGCCACGTTGAATCTTGTACTGGGTCTCGGGAGGGAGATCAGCGACGAGCTTCTTGGCCACGGCGATGCTGTCGGGCCAGGTCGTGTCGCTGTGCGGGTAGTCGGTTTCCATCATCACGTTGTCCTCTCCGATGATGTCGAGGGACCGCAAGCCGGAGGATTCCTCGATGAAGCAGCCGTAAATGTGCTGGCGCACGGTTGAGCGGACGTCGAGCCGGTCCAAGTCGGCCATGACCTGCTCGGTCTGGACCTCGTTGTTGTAGAACGCGGTGGACGTCTTCTTGGCCCAGTGGCGCTGCTTGTCGATCACCTGCTCGGCTCGTTCGATGAAATAGGGCATCCACCCGATATTTCCTTCGGAAAGGGCGATCTTGAGGCCGGGCATACGCTCGAAGTAGTCGCTGAACAGCCACGCCAGCATGGTGCCGGCCGCCCGCACGGCTCCGAAGGTCAGGTTGGCCAGGCCCGGCGCATCCGTGGAGATCACCGGCATGGTCGACGATGACCCGACGTGCATGCAGATGACGGACTGCGTGTCCTGGGCGGCCGCCATCACCGGATCCCAGTACCTGTTGGGATCGTGGATGGTGGGAAGACCGAGAGGTTCGGGATTCTCCGAGAACGCGAAGGCCGTCGCTCCCTTTCCGGCGCACCGTTCGATCTCCCTGGCTGCTGCGATCGGGTCCCACAGCGGAATGATGATCAGCGGGATGAACCGCCCCGGAACGGTGCCGCACCATTCCTCGATCATCCAGTCGTTGTAGGCCTGCACGCACAGCAGCGCCAGATCCTTGTCCTTGGCCTCGTAGAAGATCTGGCCGCAGAAACGGGGGAACGAGGGGAAGCACAACGAGCCGAGGATGCCGGCCCGGTCCATATCCGCCACCCGGGCAACAGGGTCGTACGCGCCAGGGTGCATTTCGGAGTACGGGATCGGATCCGGTGAGAACTCCTCCTTGCGCTTGCCGATCGTCACCGACAGTCCCGAGGTGGGGACCCTCTTGTCCTCGTAGACCCATGCGTCATCGTCCAGCAGACGTGGTCCGAGGTCCCGGTACCGCGCCGGAAGCCTGTCCACCCAGACGTTGGGCGGTTCGATCACGTGATCGTCGACCGATACCAGCCAGTCCAATTCAGGTGCGTTCGCATCCATGTCGGTTCTCCTTTTCGTTGCCCTTTGGCTCACTCTTCCCTAAGACCTGCGATCATCCCGCCACGCTGCTCCCCGCTGCCGCACGGAGTCGCACCTGCGGGATGACCTCGTCGAGCAGGCTGCGCACGGTTACCTCGTCGTCGCCATCAGGTCCCGTCGCCGGGGCGAAGATGAAGTGGCGGACACCACTCGCAACGAAGGCGGAAATTCTTTCTGTGACCTCCGCCGGCGTTCCGGCCGCGGCGACATGATCGATCATCTTCCTGAAGTCCTGGTTATAGGTGCCACCGATGCTGCGAGCGGCGTTCTCACGTGCCCGGTCGCCGTCAGCGTCCACGTTGACGAACACGAACGCGTACCAACCGAAAGCATCGAGGTCGCGCCCTGCCTCGTCGGCGCACTGGCGGATCGCCTCGACGGATGCGGCATAGCGCCGGGGGGAATACAGATACGGCATCCATCCGTCGCCGAGGAGAGCGGCTCGTCGCATCGCCGCCTCCTGACGTCCGGCCACCACAACGGGCGGTCCGCCCGCCTGCAATGGCGCCGGATGGATCCGCACATCCTCCATCGGGTAATAGGTTCCCTCGTGCGTGACCGGCTCTGCGGTCCAAAGTCTTCTCAAGAGGGGAATCGCTTCGTTCGTCCGCCGGCCCCGTTCGTCGAGGGGTACGCGGCAAGCCCGGAATTCGGCCGGGTACTCGCCGCCTATGCCGATGCCGAGGATGATGCGTCCTGCGGCGGCTCGATCGAGGTCGGCGATCTGCTTGGCGATGATCGCCGGCTCGTAAAGGGGGAGCAGAAGTATGGCGCTGCCGATCTTCACCCTGCCCGTGAGTGCGGAGAGTCGGGCGAGGCTCATCATCACCTCGGGCGAGCGGTTCGGTGAGGCGATGTGGCCACCGGTCCACAACGAGTCGATCGGGAGGTCTTCCATCGCGGCCACGCTCTTCGCGTCGCCCGCTGCGACGAATCCGATCTGTAGGTCCGACACGTGCGTACCTCCTCTGCCCGGGGGGTCAGACGCCCAGAAGGCCGAACGTGTCGTGATCGGCCACCGCGTGCCCGAGACGGCGCACGGTGGCCGTCGTGATGGGCTCGGGCGTGAACTGCGTCATCGCCCACAGAAAGTACCCGTAGGCGAGGTGACGCCGGTAGGCGTCCATGGCGTTGTCCGGGTCGGGAACAGGTGCACCCAGTGCCGCCCGGCGGTCGAGGTAGCCGCGGAGGAGGTCGCCCTCGTAGCGTCGTCGATCCTCTGTCTCGAGCACCGCGGCAATGTGATAGCTCACATCGAGGGCCCACGAGCCTCGCTGCGCCAACTGCCAATCGAACAGGCCCGCTGCACCGTTCTCCAAATAAATGTTGCCGGCGTGCGTGTCTCCGTGGAGGAGGCACGGAGCCGACGGGATTTCGGCATCCAGCGCGCGCATGGCCTCGCTGACCCGCCGGCCGTTGCGGACCGCGTCGGGAAGGCCGTCTCCCCGGGGCCGGTCCAGTAACTCCTGGAGCCGCTCAACGGGCACCCGGTCGGCCATGAGCGCCGCTCTCGAGGCGAGCCAGTCCTGGTCCAGGGTCCCCGGCTTGAGCTCCGTGGCGTGGAGGGCGGCCAACTGGTTGAGGGCGGCCGCGGATTCAGCCGGGCTGAACGGCTGCAGCGCGGTGCGCAGCTCCGTTCCCGGGCGGGCCAGGTCCTCGATCACCAAGAGGGAACATCCGGAGTCCTCGTCGAGCCCCACGTAGTGGCAATGCGGGGTGTGCACGTCGACGGCCGGCGCCAGTTCCCGGTAGAAGAGCGCCTCGGCGAGACCGGCGCTGCCCATTGTCGCCGCCTCCCCGAAGTACCCCTTGATGCACACGCTCTGCGGAGCCGCCGGTGACCCCGGGTTCTCGTACGAGAGTGCGAGGCGCAACTTGCTGGCGATCGTCGCGAACTCCGTGAGGACCGTCACCTCCTTCACCTGGCATCCCCTGTACTGCAGCCCTAAGGCGCCTGAAAGCCAGACCGGGTCCACAACTTGCTCGCTACGTGCGGGTACTGGGTCGAACATGGTCACCTTTCGATTGCGAACTCGTCGGTGCCACCCAGGCCGGCGAACAAAAACGCCCAGAGCCGGTCGGCGATCACCTGCGTGGATTCGTCCGTCGCCGCGAAGGCGTAATAGTGGAAGACGGACATGACCAACTGGTTGATGAGCCACGCGTCGTTGGCGGGATCTGTGGCGTTGAGCTGCCCCGCCTCGGTTGCCGCCTCAATCTCGCCCAGCAGGAGATCGGAGAACGGTTGCGTGGCCCGCGTCACCTCTTCGGGGTAGAGCGGGAAGAGCCGCCAATGCTCCGTCGTGATGAAGCGGGAACTGCCGGAGTCATCCCCGTTCGTGTCCAACGACGTCACGACCGACGTGACGTACGAGTGGAGGCGAGACACGGGATCAGGCAGATCCTGCGCCTTCTTCTTGTAGTCGAGGCAACTCTGCTCGACCATGTTCTCGATCACCGCGAGGAGGAGCTGGTCCTTGCCCTCGAAGTAACGGTAAAAGGTCTGGAGCGCGATACCGGCTTCCTTCAAGAGCTGCTGCATCGTGAAGCTCGTCTTGTTGCGCGCGATCAGCCGCTGCGCCGCCTCGACGATGGCTTTCGCCTGCTGCACGCCCCGGTCCCGCGAGCGCCGGACCAACGGCGCGCGGTCGGCGGCACGCTCGGCCCAGGATGCGCTCGAACCCGCGGCCTCGACCGCCGCCTCCTCAATTCCTGCGACCGGGCTCGACGGACTCACAACGGCTCGGCGCTGTAGAGAATTGCGCCGCCGTAATGAGGTGACGAGTGACAGGCAAGACCCAGCGTGGCGTTCGCCCGTTGGCGCTCGGCTGCCCGGCCGGACAGCTGGAGGTAGCACTCGAGCATCTGCGGCACACCGTGCATGCGCCCGTTTCCGAGCGCCCCCCCTCCGGAGAGAATGGGCAGACCGGTGGGCGAGTCGCTGTCGATCCCGCCCTTTTCGACGAAACGATGTGCTTCACCCAGCGGGCAGAACCCCAAGGCCTCCAGCCAGAAGTAGATGAAGGGGGAAAACCCGTCGTAGAGCTGCGGCAGGTCGATCTCCTCCGGCCTCACGCCGGCGCTGTCCCAGAGCCGTTGCGCCAGGGCAGTCCCGACGCTCATGATGTCGTCGAGGGGCCAATGCAGGGGCAGTCTCTTCGTCGCCGGAACGCCGCTGGCATAGCCGGCGACATAGACCGGGGGGTTCGGAAGGTCCTTCGCCCGTTCGGCGGTCGTAAAGATGAACGCGGCAACGCCGTCGACGGGGATGTCGCAGTCGAAACGGCAGATCGGGTCGTTGATCATCGGGGCCGCCAGGTAGTCCTCGGCGTCGAGCGGCTGGCCGTACCAGTACGACCAGGGGATGCGGGACCCGTTCTTCCGGGCCTCCACCAGCACCTGCGCCATCGATTCCCGGCTCGCGCCGTAGCGCTGGAGATACTCGTTGTAGGCGAGGGCGATCATGGCCAGGGGGCCGAAGTACCCCTGGGGGACGGTCCACTGGCGATCCCCCCGCACCTCCTGCAGCGGGTTCTCGTGATACACACCCCGGGGATTGTGCAGCGCGCGGTGCACCAGCACGTAGTCCGCAGCGCCGCTCGCCACGGCATTGACGGCGATCGAAACGGAACCCGGGATCTGCCCGAAACCCTGGAACCCCGCGGCGTAGTGCGGGCTGAGCCCGAGATGTTCGGCCAGCCAATTGGCCGACACCAGGCTGACGCCATCCTCGGGCAGGTGCGCGCCGGCACTCGGGAACAAACTCGCAGTGACGAACCCGTCGATCTGGTCCACCGCGAGACCGGCGTCGGCGATCGCCGCCCGGGCGGTCTCGACGGCGAGCACCCCGAGTGGTGAGGCTGCGTGGCGTTCGATCGGGCTCTGGGCATAGCCCACGATCGCCACCTGCTTGCTGGCGGTGAAGCGCCCGCTCACGCCTGTTCCTCCAGGGCGAACGCGGGCACGGCCACGCCCGGGGCGATGTCCTCGAACGCCAGCCGTACCGGGTCGCCGACCGCGAGCGGTGCGCGGACGCCGTCGAGCAAACGACCGATGATGCGCAGATCGGCCTGCTCCGCCAGCTCGACGTCCACCAGGACGAACGGGACGTCCTGGTCGAATCCGGGCAGGAAGGACTTCCGCATGACCGTCCATGACCTGATCGCCCCCCGGCCGCTCACCGGTGTGAACTCGAACGCCGGATCGGTGCTGTGGCAGTGCGGGCAGACGACATCCGGCGGATGGGTCAGTGCGGCGCAACGGGAGCAGCGGGCGATCGCGAGCACGTGGTCGCTCGCTGCTTTCCAAAAGCCCGCTGATTGCTCGTCGGGAACCGGAAATGGTCGCACCAGATCCGTCACAGGATGACACCGCCTTCCTTCAGGGAGGTGATGTCATCCCATTCATAGCCCAACTCCAACAGGACCGATTCGGTATCTTCCCCATGCCCGGGCGCCCGCCGGAGCGCGGGCGGCGCACCGTCGAATTGGACCGGCACCGCAGGCAGGCGGTACGCCACTTCACCGTCGATCACGACGTCACCGATGTACCCGTTCGCCACCACCTGCGGGTCGGTGAGGAGCTCGGGAATGGATTGCATCGGCGCCCACGGCGCATCGAGGCCGGCCAACAGTTCTTTGCACTCGTCGAAGGTGCGACGTCCGAATTCCTCGTCGAGGAGAGCGGTACAGGCCTCCGCGTTCTCACGTCGGACCCCCATCGTCACGAAGCGCGGATCCTCCGCAAGGTCGTCGCGCCCCAGGATCCGGCAGAATTCGGCCCAGTAGCGGTCCGCCTCCAAGAACACGAGTTGAATGTGGCGTCCATCCTTGGTCCGGTAGGAGCCGACCAAAGGGTTGACGAACGCTCCCCGACCGCTCGCAGCCATCGGCGAATCTCCCCCGAGCGCGGCCAACAGGTCGGAGGACATCGTCCACATGGCGGTGGCCAGCAGTGACACGTCGACCACCGAGCCGCGACCCGTGCGGGTCCGCTTGAGGAGTGCCGCCGAAATGCCGAACGCCAGCGCCATCGCCCCGCTCCGGTCGCCCATCGCCCCGCGCTGGCCGATCGGATGGTCACGGTCAGCCGGCGTCAACATGTGCGCGACACCACCGCGGGCCCAGTAGGCGGAGCTGTCGTACCCCGCATGATCCGCATCGGGACCGCGGGTGCCGTAGCCGTTCCCGCTGGCGTAGACCAAGGCCGGGTAACGCTCGGTCAGGGCCTCGGCATCGAGCCCGAGTCGTTTGAGTGCCTTGGGACGGAGATTGGTCAGAAAGACGTCGGCCGACTCGAGCAGCCGTTCCAACACGGCCTGTCCGGCCTCCGTTTGGACGTCCAGGGCCACGGATCGCTTCCCGCGATTGGCCAAGGCCAGGGAAAGGTTGACGCCGCCCGACTCGCTGCCGATCCCCTGGGTGGCGAGACCACGGTACGGGTCACCCTCGAGCCGCTCGATGTGGACGACATCGGCCCCCCAGTCAGCCAGAAGCGCTCCGGCCACCGGCACGAAGACCCACTGCGCCAACTCGACGACGCGCACGCCGTCGAATGCTCCTTCAGACATCTACCCCCGCCCCTCTGTTCTCCTTCGGACTCAGGACGACGACCGGAATGATCCGGTCGGTCCGGGTCTGATAGGTGTGGTAGTTCGGCCATTGATCCGAGACGATCTTCCAGAGTTCGGGCTTCTCCTCGTCGGACGCGGTGCGGGCGGTCACGGCGAGATGCTCGGACTTGACCTGTATGACCGCATCGGGAGCAACCAGTAGGTTTTCGTACCACAGGGGATGCCGTGGCGCGCCGCCCATGGAGGCCACGACGAGGTAGTCCGCACCGTTGCGGGCGAAGATGAGCGGTGTCGTGCGGGGTTGCCCGCTCCTCCGGCCGGTGGTGGTGAGCAGCAGTGTCGGCACGCCGTTCCACAGGTAGCCGACGGCTCCATCGGTCTCCTGGTAGCGCCGGGTGTGCTCGGGTCCGAGGAGGTTCAGGTCCGGTTGGGAGTAGTCGGGAGTGCTCATCAGCCCACCTTTGCATCGAAGAGGACGGGAATGGCGGTGGCTCCTCGCTCGTAGAAGCCCCTGAACGAGGGTGGTTCGGCGTCGGGGTCCAGCCGCAGGTTGGGCAACCGGTCCAACAACGCCCCGATCCCGGTCGACATCTCCGCTCTGGCAACGTGCATGCCGAGGCAGATGTGCGGGCCGTTGCCGAAGGCCAACCCGGGCTTGACCGGCCGGAAGATGTCGTACTCGTCCGGGCGCTCCCAACGGTCCGGGTCGCGGTTGGCCGCCCCCAGGCAGATGTGCAGGACCGCGCCCTTCGGCAGGTGCACGCCGAAGAAATCGGTGTCTTCGGTGACCCACCGCGAGAACATGGGATCCGTCGGCATCCACCGCAGTGCTTCTTCGATGGCCGGCTTCAGGAGCTGACGATCCTGCTGGACGGCGCGCAAGACCTCAGGACGCTGCAGCAGCGCGGCCAATGTGATCCCCATCTGCTTCCACGTCGTTCCCGAACCCGCGGCCAGCAGGAGCAGGGTGAACGAATAGATCTCGGCGTCAGTGAGGCGGTGGCGTTCCCCCGCCTCGTCCTTGATCTCGGCTTGGACGAGGATGCTGATCAGGTCATCGCGCGGCGAGGCGCGGCGGTCGGCGACGATGGGCGAAATCATTTTGATGATCTCTTCGGGCTGGCTGAGGGCTTCGCGTATGTCGAGGGCCTGCTCGAGGGGGACACCGAAGCTCCCGGTGATCGTCAGGACCGGAATGGCGGCACAGAACTCGACGTTGAGCTCCGCCCTTCCTTCGCCCTGGAAGCTGTCGATCAGGAGATGGACCGTCTCCCCGATCCAATTCTGTATCCACCACTGGGCCTTCGCCGGCACAAAGGACGGCTGCACCAACGAGCGGTACCGCCGATGCTCGGCGCCCCCCATGGACAGCATGCTGTTGGTCGGCCCGGCGGCGCCGTGTTCGAGGTCGACAGCCTCGGGAGAAGATGCGAAGAGCGCTTCATTGCGGTAGACGGCGTCGCAGGCCGCATAGGTGAAGGCAGAAAAGTGTGGGCGGTCAGCCTCGGGCAGGCCGTGGAAGCCAGCGGGAGTGTCCAAGCCGCTCAGTTCGTGCACGACACCTTCGTGCACGGGCGCCTTCTCCCGTAGCTCGCTCCACGCTGCGTAGAGGTCCCCGGTGTACGAGCCGCCGGTCCACTCGTGGTACGCGCCCCCGAGGTCGAAGAGCTTCCGTACGCGGTCTATGTCGAGGACAGGCTTCGTGTCGGTCAACGTGCTCAGGCTCCTTCTGCTTTGTCGAACAGGATGCGAAGGGCGCCGGTCGGGCACGCCTCCGCCGCGGTGATCAGGTCTTCGAGTGCGTCACCTGTCGGGTCCACGACGACGGCCTTGGTTTCGTCATCGTGGGCGAACGTCGCCGCGGCGTACACGACACAGAGCCCGCTCCCCATGCACAGGTCCCGGTCGATGGCGATGACGGGAGTGCGCGCCTCCTCAGACACCGGCCGTCACGGGCGGCTCGGCCGGGGTGAACCGGTAGAGGCGCTCTGCATTGCCCCGCAGGAGCTTGTACTGGACGTCCGGTGCAAGGTGGCTGATGCGGCGCTTGACCGTCCCGATGCAGTCAGGCCAGGTGGAGTCCGAATGCGGGTAGTCCGTCTCACACATGATGTTGTCCTCACCGATGTCTTCGATACTGGCGATCCCGTGGGCGTCGTCGATGAAGCAGCCATAGATGTGGTCACGGAAGAGGGCCCGGACATCGATCGTGTCGAGGTCCACGTCGGTGCCGGCATGCTCCATGAACGTGACGCCGCGCTGCACCCAGAAGCGCTGCTTGTCCAGCACCTGCTCGGCTCGCTCGAGGAAGTACGGCATCCAGCCGATCTCCCCCTCCGACAGGGCGATCTTGAGACCGGGGTACCGGGTGAACATGCCACTGAACAGCCAGGAGAGCATGGCACCGGAGGTGCGCACCGCACCCCAGGCCAGATTGGCCATGAACGGGGAGTCAGGGGCGATCTGCGGGACCTGCGAAGAAGAGCCCACGTGCATGCAGGCGACCATCTGCAGTTCGGATGCCGCCGACATGACCGGGTCCCAGTAGCGGTCCTTGTCGTGGATCGTCGGGAGCCCGAGCGGGGCCGGGTTCTCCGAGAACGCGAAGGCCGTCGAGCCCTTCTCGGCGCAGCGTTCCATCTCCTTCGCCGCCAAGCGCGGGTCCCACATCGGGATCAGCGTGAGGGGAATGTAGCGACCCGGTGCCGCCTGACTCCACTCCTCGAGCATCCAGTCGTTGTAGGCCTGCAGGCATTCGAAGCCGAACTCGCGGTCACCTGCCTCCATGAAGAGTTGGCCGCAGAACCGGGTCACTGTGGGAAAGCAGAGCGAGGCCAGGATGCCGGCCCGGTCCATATCCTCGATGCGTGCCTTGGCGTCGTAGCAGCCGGGACGCATTTCGGCGTAGGTCACGGGTTCTGGGCTGAACTCCTCCTTGGACTTCCCCGCCACTGCACTCAGACCGGAACTGGGATGACGTTTCCCGTCATAGACCCAGAACTCCATGTCTCCTTCGACCACCATGTGCGGCGCCCGTTCGCGATCTTTCGCCGCCACCCGGTCGACCCAGAGATGCGCCGGCTCCAGCACGTGGTCATCAACGGAAATCAGCCAGTCGAGAGATTGGTCGGACGTCATGTTTCCCCCTCTTGTTTCGTAGAATTCGTCATTTCGGAAGTTCGCCGATGGCGATGTGTTTCACCTCTTGGAAGGCGCGGATCCCGTCAGGACCGCGTTCACGGCCCAGGCCACTCTGCTTGTAGCCACCACTCGGCGCGTAGGCGGAGAACACGCTCGTATTCACGTTGACCGCGCCCGTACGAAGGCGGCGCGCCACACCCGTCGCCGCGGCGACATCGGCCCCGTAGACCTGCGCCGACAGTCCGTACACACTGTCGTTGGCGATCGCCACGGCCTCGTCGAGGTCGCGGTAGCCGATGACACCGAGGACGGGTCCGAAAATCTCCTCCTGGGCCGCGGGATTGGCGTTATCGGGCACGTCGAGGACGGTTGGCTCGAAGTAGTACCCCCGCGCCAACGCCGGGGGCCGATGGCCGCCGACGGCGACTTTCCCGCCGTGCTCTTCGGCCAGCGTCACGAAGCGCTCGCAGCGCGCCGCGCTGCCCGGCGCTGATCACCGGGCCCATCATCATCGTGGGATCAGTGGGTGGGCCCACGGCAATGGATCCATACGCCCGGGCGACCGCCTCGATGACCTCGTCCTTGCGGTCCTGCGGGACGAGCATCCTCGTCGCGGCCACGCATGCCTGTCCCGACGTCATGGCCACCACGGCGACGGCTCCGGCCACGGCCCGCTCGACGGCATCGGGCAGATAGATCTGGGCCGACTTGCCGCCGAGTTCGAGTGCCACCCGCTTCACGGTCCCGGCCCCCTGGGCCAGGATCTGCTTCCCGACTGCAGTCGATCCGGTGAACGACACCATGTCGACGGCCGGATCCGTCGTGAGGAGTTCCGCACCTGCCGAGCCCGCCTCGACCACGACACTCAACACGCCGGCGGGGAGCCCGGCGGCATCGGCAGCGGAACCCAGAAGCAGCGAGGAGATGGGCGTCAGCGGACTCGGGCGGAGGATGACCGAGTTCCCGGCCATGAGGGCGGGGATCAGCTTCTGCAGGGCCATGATGATGGCCGCGTTGTAGGGCGTGATGGCCGTGACGACCCCTACCGGCTCGTAGCGGCGGAGGCTCAATGCCACCCGGCCACGGACCAGCTCGTCAGCGGGCACGGGATTCGCCTCTTCGTGCGACATGGATTGGTAGAGGTCGATCGTCGCCCGGCCCAGCCCGACCGCGGAAAGCCACTGCGTCATTTCGGCGAATCGGGTGGGCTGACCCGCTTCGGCGACGATCGTGGTGACCAGGCGCTCGTGGTGGACGTCGATGTGGTCCAAGAACAGGTGCAGGGCCTTCGCCCGATCCCTGACCGTGAGATCGCTCCAGACCCCCTCGTCGAAACTCCGGCGTGCCTCGCTGATCGCACGGGCGATCTCCGTCAAGGGGGTGATGGAGACATCGGTCACATGGGTCTCATCGGCCGGATTCTCGACGGGAAGCGCCTCATCGCCCTCGACCCACCGACCGGCCACGTACGAACTGCGCTCTGCAATGAGGTCGATCGCCATTAGTGAGACAGCCCCCCGATCCTTGAGTAGATCACCGTTCTACTGTTTCAGATTACGCCGTATCCGTCAAGCGTCGAACGAGTGCAGAGCCCAGTCGACCACCCGCTCGACGTCGTCGGGGAGCAGGAGCCGGTCCGACACCAGATCCGCTGCGGCAGCCCGCAACGCCGCCTCCCGGGATGGATGGTCCATCTCGATGCCGCCGGATTGCAGGGGCAAACGACTGCCGACGAACTCGAGGAGCACGTCGGGCAGGCCATCCACGTGGCGCCGGGGATTCCATCCCGTGTACGCCGCCGCAGGCACCGCGATCGCGGGCAACCGGACGCCCGCCACTTCGTTCCCGTCCGCATCGACGGCGCTCACCAGCGCCGGACGGGGCCTCCCCAGTTCGAGAGGCCACCGCGCGAGGTCGGGGTCGAGATCCGGCGTCCAGGGCAGCGCGCCAACATCGGGGAGGTGACCGGTCGTGAAGCTTGCGAGAACGCGGTCACGGCCTACCGCAGTCCCGTCGCTCCGACGGGGCACCCGGCTCGGCGGAGGTTCGACGTCGTTGCAGACCCACTGCTCGAGTTGCAGCAGTAGTGCGCGCAGTACCGGCGTCGGATCAAGCACATGCACCGGATTCGCCACCGGGAACATCTCTTTGATCGGTGCTGCCCCGATGTGGTCCGTCCCACTGATCAGGTAGGTCCGGGCATCGGGGTCTTCGGGCAGATCCGCTCCGGATTGCGCGTCCTGGTGCACCAGGGCGCCGTCGCCGCGCCAGTACTCCCATGAGCTGTTGGTCGAGAAGATTTTCGGCACCGCCCCCAATTCCCGCTGCCGGGCCAGCAGCGACGTCGTGTCGTACGGGGGTCCATACCCCGGCGTCAGCGGATGCGTGAGTGAAGGCTGGCCGAAACGCATGTTGAACTCGCCCCGGCGTGCGCTCGCTATGTGACTGAAGACCCCGTCGAATACCTGGTGGTCGTCCTCGTCGACGTTGAGACCCTCGAAGAGAAACTGGCGCAGGAAGCGGCCCGACTGCGACACGCCGTATCCGAACGCGACGTCGAAACCCGTGCGCAGGTGCGACGTGAAATCGCGGAACGCGAGGAGGCCGGCGCCGACGACAGGAGCGAAACTGCTGCGGTAGACGAGCTCGTACCAGTGGAATGGCAGGAACCCCCCGTCCACCTCGAAGCGGGTGGGGCTGCTGAAGCGCCACTGCGTCCTCGGGACCAGCTCCTTTTCGCCGAGCGGCGTCGTGCGCACGGTCAGGATCGCCTCGGGATCCGCCATATCGGCCGTCGGGATGTCGGAGAATTGGAACATCAGCATGGAGTCGCTCAACGCGTGGTCCGGCGTGAGCTCGTCCGGTCGGAACTCAACCCTCAGCCACCCAGGCTCGACATCCACCAACGGTGCGCTCAGGCCGAGCAGGCCCCGGTCGCGCAAGATGTCCCACTGCCATCCGCACCAGGCGATCGTCCAACCGCGTTCGAGGAGAAACGCATCCCCCGGCTCGGGCACCCCGGACGGATCCCAGACCAAGGGCGTGTCGAGACTGAACGGGATACCACCGGTGAGCCCACGGTTCGGCACGACGACGAGGAGCCGCCCGTTCGCTCCACGCTCGGGCCGCAGGATGCGAACGTCAGCGTCGAACCGGACGAAACCTTCGGGGTCACGAGGAGCCAGCTGCAGGTCGACGATCCCTCCGTTGTGCTCTCCATCGGGATTGACGGCGAAGGAGGCCGTCGCCGTGACCCACTCATAGGGCGCAACGGCGTACGGCGAGACTGACGTGATGTCGAGCGACGAGAGCATTCGCCACCGTCCCAGCTGAGGACGGTCGGCGTCAAGCGCCTTCCCCGCGATGCAGTTACCGCTTGACGCGACCGCCGGACGCACCATTTGCCGACGTTTTCCTCTTGCTGACATCGGCCGACAATCCCAGTGCGTTGCACCACAGCAGGGTCAGCTGATCGATGGCGCGATCCTGCGTGTACTTCCCCCCGCCGACGAACATCTGCTCGGCGAACCGGGCCACCATCCCTCCCAAAGCCATTGCGGCATAGCGGCCATCGATACGCTCGTCCGCGAGGCCCTGCGCTTGCAGCGTGGCGATCGCCGATTCGAGCCGTGCCGCCAATTCGTTGTCCCGCTCGACCCGGACCTTTCGCACCTCGTCGTCGTACCGGCTCACCTCCTCGATGACGCGCATGATTTTGGCTTCCTTCTTGTACGCCAGCAGATAGGAGCGATTGGCGGCACGTACCTTCTCGATCGGATCATTGGTCGTCTGCTTGTCGTGTGCGCTGTCGTCCACGGAAATGAGCCGGACCTCGACGGCTTCGGCGATGACCCGAAAGATCGACTCTTTGGAGTCGAAATAGTGGTAGAAGGACCCATGGGAGACACCGGCTTCTGCGGCGATATCCGACACCCGGGCCTGCAGGAAGCCGTCCCGTTCAAAGATCTTCTTCCCTGCCGCGAGAAGTCGTTGGCGCGTGAGTCGGCCCCTGCTCGATTTCGGCTCAGCCTGCATTGATCTCCAGCAAGGTCAGTGGTCGCTCGTCGACCTCTGCGAGCATAACTGCTGGTCGACGAGCTCCCGACCCTCCGCTGACGCCCCTGTCAGAGACCCCCGGCCGTCAGGGAGCGTCCACTCCCAGGAGCTCGACGGCGTTGGTCCGGCCGATCTGTTCCGTGCTTTTGTCATCAGCCCAAGAAAGGGCCTCGGTCACGAAGTCGACCGGTTGCACCACCCCTTCCGCGTGCGGCCAATCAGATCCGAGGAGAAGCCGCTCGACCGGCATCGCCTGCGCGATCGATTCGATGTCGTCCTCCCAGAACGGTGTCACCCACACGTGCGCGCGAGAACGATTCCACGGGATCGACGGAGAAGTATTTCGGTGAACGGCTCGCCGCCCCCTTCAGGCGATAGAGAAGATCCGGCACCCAATTGGCACCGTTCTCCACGCTGGCGAGACGCAGACCCGGAAACCGTTCGAAGATGAGTTGACAGACCGCTGCGGCATAGAAGTCCGAAACAGCGCGGCCCTTGGAGACCACGGCTCGCAGGGGGCTCCGAAAGAGCGAGTTTTCGGCGCCCGGTTCCCACATGTTCACCACTGCGTCATAGCCCTCGACGCCGGCGTGCGTGGCCACCACCACCCCGCTCTCCGCCGCCAAGCGCCAAAAGCCGTCGTAGGCGGGATCGAACGGGGACCGGTACCCACCGGGAATCGGTACCGGGGCGTTCCGGATGTTGACCGCCACCGCCCCAAGGTCGAGCACCCGCCGCAGCTCGGCCTCCGCTTCGTGGGCTTCAAGGAAAGAAATGTAGGGAACGGCGAACAGACGGTCCTTGTAGGCGAAGCCCCAATCGTCCTGGAGCCATGTGTTGAAGGCCGTGAAGACTTTCGAAGCCGCTTCGGGATCGTGCTTCAGGGCATCCTCCATGCCGACGCCGAGCGTCGGAAACAGCAGCGAGCCGCCGACTCCCTGTTCATCCATGACGTCCAATCGGGCATTGCGGTCCCTGTATTCGGGGTGAATCGGTTCGAGCTCTCCGAATGCAGCCCTGATATCGAGGCCCTCAGGGTTGCCGCGGTACCAGGAATAGAGGGCACCGGGACGGGCCACCGGGTCGAATGTGGGGTTCAAGATGTAGCGGTTTATCTGCCCGCCGACGACCAGCCGGGCCCGCCCGTTGATCGTCGCCCACTGCACCCCGCGGGACCCAAGGGCGGGATCGGCGTACCGGGTGAAGGCATCGGTCGCCTCGTAATAGTGGCTGTCGAAGTCGAAGAGCTTGAACGTGATCGCCATGGTCGTCCTCCGTGCATGCGAGCGTAATCCGATTTGCGTTGAAGAATCCCCGTCAACCCGACGGCAGGCCGAGAATCCGCGCGGCGTTCTCCCGCAGAAAGCCCGGCCACACGGCGTCCCGGAACGGAACTGCGTCCATCTCCTCCATGATCCGGTCGAGGGTCAGCCCCATCGGGAAGTATCCCCCGTAGATCAGCCGGTCGGCCCCACGCGTATTCGCGTACTCGATGATTTCGCGCGGGTAATACCGGGGTGCGAACGCAGACGTCGAGTAGAAGAGATTGGGCCACTTGAGCATGAGCTTCACCGCGAGATCGACCCACGGTTCTGCCCCGTGGCGCATGACGACGACCAACTCGGGGAAGTCGTAGAGAACCTGGTCGAGTAACTCCACCTTCTGCACGGCTGAGGGAACGCGTGGCCCGGCGATACCAACGGTGATGAAGACGGGGAGTCCCAACTCCACGCACTTTGCGTAGATCGGATACATCTGCGGCGCGTCGATGGCGACCTGCGGCGCCACTCCGTGAGGAAAGAGCGACACCGCCTTGATCCCCCACTGTTCATAGACCTGCGTGAGCTGCCGTATGCCGTGCATGCCGTCGTTCGGATTGAGCGTGAGGGACCCGACAAAGCGGTCGGGGTGCTCGGTCAGCGCCCGCTCGGTGATCTCCCGGGATGCGCTGAGACTGACCAGTCCCGTTTCGACGCCACAGCGGTCCATCGCCGACAACGTGAACGACACCGGGTCAGGGTCGGCGGTCTCTTCGATCTGATGTTGCGGCACGTCGTGGAACATGTACTCCGCCGGCATCGTGAACGACTCTTTCGATTCACGGTCGCGGAGGAGTTCGCGACGCATCAGCCCGTACATCTGCTCAGGATCGGTGGGGAATCCGATCATGGTGTCGATGATCCCGCCGGCCGGTGCTCTTACCACTCAGGCACTGTATCATTGACATCGACGTCGATATCATTCTCCGCTCCTTCGTGTGCGCCCCACGGATAGGGCAGGCCTGGCCAGCCGGGCCGCTGCAGGAAGAAGGGCGGGCGGGCAGGGGGGCGGGCGGGCGGGCGGTCAGCAAGCCACTCAGGGAACTTTGAAAGTTGAACGCTAGGGATCTAGCGATCAACTTTGAGAGGTGCTGGTGGCGTCCCACCCCGGGTCAGCGGGCACTCGAGCGCCCGCCCTTGGTCGTGATTTTAACGATCCCACCTGCGACGATGCCCCTGAGACCGGTGGCGCTCGCCCCTACACTCTTCGTTGACGTCAATGTTATGCTTCGCAGCAATGCCGACGATGGGGGCTCGAGGGGGGACCACGACCGGGATCAACGTCCTGGATCCCCAGTTCTACGTAGACCCCTGGGAGGCGTACCGGTGGCTCCAGGACGAGGCACCGGTCTACCGGGACCCCGTGCAACAGCTCTGGGCGATCTCGCGTTACGACGACATCCGTTCCGTGGAGAAGGACGGCGAGCGTTTCTCGTCGTTCGACGGTTCGCGGCCGCACATCGACCAGCGCAGTGACGAGTCCATGATCAATATGGACGACCCGGCCCACCAAACCCAGCGCAGTCTGGTCCTCCGCCGGTTCACGCCCCGTGCCGTCCGCGGCCACGAAGAACGGGTGCGCGAAATCGTCACGGGAATCCTCAATGATGTCGCACCCCACGGAGAGTGCGAGGCCATAGAGGCGATCGCCTCGAGGTTGCCGGCCATGATGATCGGCGAGCTCATGGGCTACCCACACGAGCTCTGGGAACGGGTGCGGTACTGGTCGGAGCAGATCATGCTCCTCGCGGGCCAGACGTCGCCGGACGGTCCGCCCCACCTCACCCACCCGGGGATCGTCCCGGTCATCACGGAATTCGTCGAGGTCACGACAGGGCTCATCGAGGCCCGCAGAGCTGATCCGCGCGACGACCTCATCTCGATATGGGCCCACACCGAGGGTTGGGACACCAAACACGTCTTGGACGAAGCGATCCTCGTCCTCGACGGCGGCGCCGAGACCACGCGCACCGTGATCGGGTCGATGATCCGGGACCTCGCCCTTCACCCCGACCAGCGACGCATCCTGATCGACAATCCCGATCTACTGCCGACAACGGCGGTCGAGGAGTTCATTCGTTGGGTCTCGCCGGTCCTGAACATGCGGCGGACGGCCACCGTCGACGTCGAATGGCACGGAGAGAACATTCATGCCGGGGACGAGATCCTATTGCTCTACGGTGCAGCCAATCGCGATCCGCGGGTGTTCACGGACCCTGACGTCCTCGACGTGACCCGGCAACACAACCGGCACGTCGCGTTCGGCTTCGGCACCCATGTCTGCCTGGGTGCGCATCTGGCTCGTCTCGAGATCAGCGTCCTCTTCGAAGAGCTCCTCCGGAGGATGCCGGACTGGGAGTTGATCGACCCCGACGAACCGAAGATCATGCCGGCGACGTTCGCCCGGGCCTACGACTCCATTCGTATCCGCTTCACACCTACGACGGGATGAACGTGGAACCCGACCTCGACGTGCTGCAGGCATTTCGACTGATCGATTCCTTGCTCGAAACCGGACCACGCCGCGCCTCCTTACTCGCTTTACGCGACCGTCTCGTGGGTGAGCTCCTGAGCGACTGCGACCGCGTCGCCTCCACGCTGGCCGAAGACTTCGCGCTCAGGACCGTCATGGGCGGGTCCAGCACCATGACGGACAGAAACGCACTGATCGCGAGCATCCGCCGCCAGAACGAGACCGAGGCGATGATGTGGATGGAGCTCGAGGACCTCGTGGTGGGAGAGACCGCACTCGCGGGGCAGGGCACACTGCGCATGCGCCGCGCCGCCTCGGAGGCGCCCGCGAGCGCCTACGTGACGTCGATTCCGTTGGCCTTCTTCCTCCGCTTCCACGGCGGCCTCATGAACTCAGAAGTGATCTTCATGGAAACACCGGGGCCGGAATCGACCGTACTGCGCACGGGCCCTTGGCCATCCAAAGAGGAGCTCCGCGCGCAGCTGGAACAGCCGTGACGACAATCAACGCGTTCGTCGGCAGGTCGGCCATCGTGACGGGGGGAGCCGGTGGGCTGGGCGGAGCGACTGTGCGTCACCTTGTCGGACTTGGCGTCGGTGTCGCCGTGTTCGACCGCGACGGTGCGCGCGCAGAGCATCTCGCATCGGAATTGGGTGAGGGAGCCATCGCTGTGGGCGGCGACGTCAATGACGACGGCGACGTCGCAGAAGCGATTGGTGCCGCACAGTCGTTGGGCACGCTCTCGATCGTGGTGAACGTGGCAGGGGGTGGCGTCGGGCGGCCGGCCCGTACGGTCAGCCGCGACGGGCGCCCCCACGACATGCAGGTCTTCATCGACACCATCGCCAAGAACACCTTCGGGACCTTCAACGTCACGCGACTCGCCGCTGCCGCCATGGCCACGAACCAGCCGGATGACGACGGCCAACGTGGGGTCATCGTCAACACCGGGTCGGTCGCCGCCTACGACGGACAGGTAGGGCAGGTCCCGTATGCCGCCGCGAAGGCGGCCATCCTCGGGATGACCCTGCCGCTGGCCCGTGACCTCGCTGCGCTCGGCCTTCGGGTGTGCGGCATTGCGCCGGGCACCATGGGCACCGACATCATGCTGCGGGCATCGCCGGCGATCCTCGACCCCCTACTGGCCACCATCATCTTCCCCAAGCGCGTCGGCCTCCCGGCCGAGTTCGCCTTCCTCGTCGAGTCGATCATCAGGAACCCCTACCTCAACGGCGAGAACATCCGTCTCGACGCCGCCCAGCGTTTCCCACCGAAGTAGCGTCCCGACCGTGCAAGACCTCAATCGCGGCGTGTTCCTCCCCGACCTTCTCGTGTGGGCGTTGCGACGGGACCCCCACCGCCCGGCGATCTTCCTCGGCGAGGAGGTGCTCTCGGTCGGAGAGCTCGGCGCACAGATCAGCCGTTACGCACAGGTGTACGCCGCCCAAGGCGTCGCCCCGGGAAGCGGTGTGGCGATGTTGTCCGTCAACCGCCCCGAAGTGCTGTACGCCATCGGGGCGTACATGGTCTCCGGTTGCCGGAACACCCCTTTGCACCCTCTCGGATCTTTCGACGACCACGCGTACGTCCTGGAGGACGCCGCCATCGAAACCCTGGTCTTCGACCCGAGCTTCGCTGAGCGGGCGGAACAGCTACGCGCACAACTACCGGGTTTGCGGCGATTGCTCTCGTTCGGGCCGTCCACGGTCGGTGTCGATCTGTGCGCGGAGGCTGAACGCTTCGAACCCCAAGGGCTCGTCGCTCCTTCCGTGCAGCCCGAGGACATTGCGGCGCTCTCCTACACCGGGGGCACGACGGGAGCGCCCAAGGGGGTGATGACCACCTACCGCGGCAGCAGCACGATGGCCCAGATCATGCTCGCCGAGTGGCAGTGGCCCGACGACCTGCGGCACCTCGTCTGCACCCCGCTCAGTCACGCGGGATCATCCATGGTCGTCCCTGTGCTGGTCCGAGGCGGCTCGGTCGTCGTCCTTCCACGCTTCGACGCGGCACTGGTCCTTCATACGATCGAGCGCTACCGCATCACGTCGGTGATGTTGGTGCCCTCGATGATCTATGCCCTCCTCGATCATCCGCAATTCGCGACGACCGACCTGTCCAGTCTCGAGACAGTGTTCTACGGTGCCTCGCCGATGTCACCGGCGCGGCTGCAGGAAGCCATTCGCAAAATGGGTCGCGTCTTCTTCCAGTTCTACGGGCAGACGGAGGCACCGCAAACGGTTTGCATCCTGCGCAAAGAGGAGCACGATCCCGACGACCTGGCCCGCCTGGCGACATGCGGACGGCCGGTGCCGTGGGTGCACGTGGCGTTGCTGGACGACGACGGACGGGAGGTTCTCCGAGGCGAGCCCGGCGAAATCTGTGTGCGCGGGCAGCTGGTCATGAAGGGCTACCAGAACAAACCAGCAGAAACCGCGTCGGCCTTCGACCATGGCTGGCTCCACACGGGCGACGTCGCCCGTGAAGACGAGAGCGGATTCTTCACCATCGTCGACAGGAAGAAGGACATGATCGTCAGCGGCGGGTTCAACGTGTTCCCCCGGGAGATCGAAGACGTCCTCTCCTCCCATCCCGCGGTGGCATCTGTGGCGGTGATCGGCGTGCCGGATGCGACATGGGGGGAAGCGGTCAAAGCGGTGGTCGTGCTGCGAGACGGCATGGCCGCGGCCCCCGACGAGCTGATGGCCCTCGTGAAGCAGCGCAAGGGCTCACACTACGCGCCGAAGTCGGTCGACTTCACGGACCTGATTCCGCTCACCGCGGTCGGCAAACCCGATAGGAAGGCCTTGAGAGCCCGCTACTGGTCGGAGGCTGACCGCCAGGTCGGCTGAGTTACGGCACACGAGGAGGACGCATGGCAATAAAGGACATCGGTGGGTTGCTCGGCGCCGACGAAGGTCTGAACCATCAGGTCGTCGATACGTTTGCCACGCTGGCCGAATCGGACCTGGCCTGGACGGAGAAGATCTGGACGTCGATCGCACGCATCGACGGAAGCCTGCAGATCGACTTCGGCCTCGGCAAATACCAGAACCGGGGCATCCTCGACGGATTCGGCGGCATCTCGCGCGGTCGTGAGCAGTGGACCGTTCGGGGAAGCCGAGAGTTGCGCTCCGCTCCCGAGCATGCCGGCGTCGGCCCTCTGCACTACGAGATCATCGACCCGCTGCAGCAAGTTCGGGTGCGGCTCGAGCCGAACGATGTCCTGCCCATTTCGTTCGATGTGGAGCTCTCCGGCGTCACTCCCCCGTTCTTCGAAGATCGGAACCTGGTGCGGAACAAGCAGAGTCAACGCATCGACATCAACGTGATCCGCTACCACCAGGGTGGATGGGCATCGGGTTCCGTGACGGTGGATGGCGAGACGCACGAAGTGCGACCGGACGAGTGGTTCGGATTCCGTGACCACTCATGGGGCATCCGCCAGAGTGTCGGTCTTCCCCCGAGCGACCTGATCCAAGGTCCACCCGTGGTCGCGCACTCGACAGTGCGAGGGGGGATGAAGTGGTCGCCGTCGTTCTTCAGGCGGCCGGACGGCACGTACTACGAGACGGCGGTGTTCCTGGCCGAAGGCGAGTGGGGCTACGCCTCGGGCTATCTCAACGGAGCTGACGGGGGCCAGGCCCGCGTCCGTTCGATTGAGCCGCAGATCCGCTACGACCCTCGCACACGCTTCGTACGCGGCGGTGAGCTGCACCTCACGATGGACTCGGGCGAAAAGCGGGTCGTCGAGATCGAGGTCGTCGGCGACTCCGGCTTCTTTCTCAAGACCGCCGGCTACGGCCAGTGGAAGGGCCACGTCCACGGAGCCTGGAAGGGCGCACTGCACATCGACGGCGAGTACATACCCGACTGCTGGGACGACGAGCACCTGCGGCTGCTCGGTCAATTTCGGGACACGCCCATCCGCGTGCACGAGGGGGACGCGGTCGGCTACGGAATTATGGAGAGCATTCTCCGCGGCGTATGGCCCGAGCTCGGGTTGGGACCCGAATCCGATCACGACGTGCGCTACTCGTGAACGGGTCTCCCTCGGATACCCCGCAGAACGAAGCCGCGCTTGCCTCCCGGCTCACTGCGTGGTTCCAGGAGCAGCTGACCGAAGCTGAAGCTGTCCGCATCGAAGGGCTGAGCCACGTGACATTCGGTCATTCGGCGGAGATGTTGCTCCTCACGGTCACATGGCGGGCGAGCGGACACGTCGAGCAGCAAGACGTCGTCGTCAGAATCCGGCCGCCTGCGCCGGGGCTGCTCGAGCCCTACGACCTGCGGCGCCAGTTCGACATTCTGCGTGCTCTCGAGTCAACGCCCGTCCGCGCCCCACGTGCTCTGTGGATCGATGAGTCCGGCGTTGTCTTCGGACGCCCGTTCTATGTGATGGAACGGCTGGAAGGAACCGTGTACGAGCGGGAGATACCTGTCGAGCTCGCCGATGCACCGGAGCGGATCCACCGGATGTCCCGGAGCGTCATCGAACAGCTTGCGGCGATCCACCTCGTTGATCTGCCAGCGACCGGGCTCGACGCGCTCGGTGACGGTCATGACTTCCTGGAGCGCCAAATCGGTCACTGGGAGCAGGAGATCCGTCGATTGCAGCGCGGCCCCCTCCCGGCCCTCGAGCAACTCCTCCGGGCTCTACGCGAGCAACGCCCGGAGGCGACTCCGCGCGTCACTCTCGTGCACGGCGACCCGAAGGGTGGCAACTTCGCCTTCGTCGATGACGACGTCAGCGGTGTCTTCGATTGGGAGATGGCGACGATCGGGGACCCTATGGCGGACATCGGCTGGCTGGAGGTGACCTGGGCGATGACAAAGCCGTTCTCGCAGTTGGCGCGCACTGACATCGACAACCTCCTGGTTCGTTACGAGCAACTCACGGGAATCGTCGTCCATGATCGGCCGTGGCACCGCGCCCTCCAGGCGTTCAAAATGGCTGTGATCATGTTCGTGGGCGCCATGCTCTTCGATGCGGGCTTCAACGACGACCTGCGGTTAGCTGCGATGGGCGCAGTGGTCCCCTTCGTCACCAGCGTCGGTTTGCGCGACCTCGGGGTCGGGGACGACCTCGAGTCAGGTCCTGTGCAAGCCCGTCCGGAACGCGTCGACGAAGTGCGCCAGGGCGTCGCGCACTGACGTCTCGCTCTTCAAGGTCGGGGATCCCTTCGACCGAGCGCAACCTCGTGTCCGCCGATGCGAGGTTCGACCATGGTCGACCAATCCGGGCCTCGACGCAGGCACAGACCGCCGTCGACGTTGATGATCTGGCCGGTCATGCGACGTGCGCGGTGCGAAAGGAGGAAACTGACGAGTTGCGCAACGTCGTCGACCTCGGAGCCGTCACCCATCGGGGTATTCGCGTCGTAACTCTGGTAAATCGGTGACTCCGGGGTCACGAACGCCATGCTGTCGGTGAGGGTCAGCCCGGGCCTGACTGCATTGAAGCGAATGTTGGCCTCACCGTACTCGTCGGCGGCGTTGCGGACGAGTTCCTCGACGGCTGCCTTCGACACAGGATAGGCGCCGAAGAACGGGTGCGTGACGTGCCCCGCGATGGACGAGATCGCCACGAATGAACCGCCGCTTTCACGACGTGCGAACACCGGGACTGCGTACTTTGTCAGCAGCAGCGTCCCGATCACGTTCAGTTTGAGGACACGTTCGTACTGCGCGACATCCTGGAGGTGCATCGGCAGAAGTGCGCCTCCGCCGCCGGCGTTTGCCACCAAGCCGTCCAACCCACCCTTCCAGGCGACGACGTCCGCCATCAATCGCTGCACGTCGGATTCTTCCGTCACGTCCGCCAGCTGCCAGCGCACGGCCGCGCGGCCGGCTTCCCCGTTGATCTCTTCGGCGGTAGATCGCAATGTCTCTTCCGTCCGTCCGCAGATGGTGATCCATCCGCCTTCGAGGGCGATCCGCCGTGCAATCCCGGCACCGATCCCTGTCCCGCCGCCGGTGACGAGGATCGACAGGTCCTCGAGCTCGCCCGTCGTCATTGGCGTTCCATTGCAATCACCGCACCGCCAGAAGTACCTGCATAGTAAAGGCTACCTCCCCTCAGGTGCCATAATGTGCGGGTGCAGCAGCCCGTACGCATGCCGAACGCCAGCCGGCGTAACCACGACGGCGCGCAATCCGCCCCCGCCGAAAAGCGCCGTGGTACGGGCCGCACTGTCCGAGGTCGCCAATCACGACAGCAGCTCATCGACGCCGCCAGAACTGTCTTCGAGCGCGACGGATTCCTCCGTGCGCGCATTGCAGACATCTGCGATGAAGCGGGCATGTCACACGGCAGCTTCTACACGTACTTCGTGTCGAAAGAGGAGATCTTCCAGGAGCTGGTCGACTCGATCGAAGTCGACCTCCTGCGCATCGACCCGATCGCCGAGGATGCCGAACCGATCGACCGCATCAGGTCGGCCAATCGCCACTATCTGGAGACCTACCGGGACAATGCGGCCATCCTCCGGGTCATTCAGCAGGTGGCGACATTCGACGAGGAAGTTCGGCAGACGAGGATCCGCCATCAGGATGTGCTGGCCCACGCGATCGAGCGTCGAACCAGGGAATACCAGGAACAGGGACTGGCGGACACCCAGATCGACGCGTGGTTCGCCGCCAACGCGTTGGGGGGGATGGTCGCCTTTGTGTCGGATCAAATCGTTTCGCGCGACGCTTCCGTAGACATCGACTTCGTCGTCGAGCAACTCACCCTTCTATGGGCGAACGCGATTGGGCTGAACGGCGGCGCGACTCGCCAAGTCTGATCCCGCGACCGGCTCAGCGTCCCGGTTCGGCGCGCCGCGGCGGGCGATCACGCAGGACACCGTCTGATCCCATGAATTGACAGCTCCGCTTGGCGATCAGCCACCCTTCGTCTGCCGTTCGCACGAGCTCATCGGCATAGACCGCGAGGCGGAGCTCTTGGGTGTCAGCTTGCACGAAGAGAAGGTTCTGCCGCGTCAGCGCGCGATCACCGTCCAGCTCTATTGCCGGAGGACCACCGAGGTGGAGGCCACGGGGAGCCGCATCCATCATGTTCCGCAGTCCCTCACGCCCTTCGAACGTCCGCCCGTAGACGATGTACTGAGCCTCCGGCGTGAAGAGCGAAACCCATCCCTCGATGTCGTGATGGTCCAACGTCAAACAGTAACGAGCGAGCAGGTTCGCTATCTCGGCTCTGTCGTGCGTCACGTCCGTCATCTCTCCTCGTCTTTCTCGCGAAGCAGGCCCGGTCTGTCATTGCGACAACCGTTCATCCCCTGCCGCGTCCTAAGTTAGACGAAGACTCCTCGTCACGATTTCGGTGCGCAGGTCGGCTTCAGCCCGAGCGGGGTGGAGTACTTCCCATTCTTCAGAAGGGCGTAGTACCAGCAGTCAACCGGGTGGGGCTTGGCGGCCGTGAACGTCAGCGCAGGCGCCAAGCCGCCGAGGGTGACTCCGTTGAAGGAATCCAATCCTTTGGTCAGTTCGGCGCTGGTCGGCGCCTTGCCGTTCGCGCCGAGGTGACCCAACTGCGCTGCCTGTTGGAACATCTTTCCGGAGATCCAGGCCTCGACCGGCAATTCCCCATAGTTGACGTCCTTCCGCACGCCCGGTGCGTACTTGTCCAACGCCTTGTTCATCGCCTCGATCGCTGACGAATTGACGAAGTAGGGAAAGTTGGGAACGGTGAAGTAGGTGGCCTGGTCGATACCCGCGGTGGTCGTGAACGAGGGAAGGAGGACCTCACCGTCGATCACGACCTTGGGCTTGTAGCCCTGCGAGTAGCAGTCCTGAATGATCTTCTCGTCAACCGTCTGCGTGTCAGCCGTGAAGATGACCGTGGCCCCAGCTTGCTTCGCAGCCAGACACTGGGCCGTGTAGTTGGGAGCGCTGGCGGACACCTGGAGAGTCGCCACCACGTCCTCACCGACCGTCTTTGCCTGCGCGACCAGAGGCGCAATCCCCTCCTGGCACTGGACGGCCTCCGCGCAGTAGAAGAGCGCGAACTTGGTTCCGCCCGCCTGCTTGACGGCATCGGTGATCCCGTAGAACAAGGAATCCTCGGTCTGGCCTTCCGGATAGAAGGCGCTATTCAGAAAGAAGGGCTCGGTCGAGGTCGTCACGCCGATGACGGGAACGTTCTCCTGCTGTGCGTAGGTCGCCCACGCCTGATCGTTGTCCGTTTCGTCTGCGATCGCCACAACGTGATCGGTTTGGACGAGGGTGTGCACCTCGGACACCGACGTCGCCGGATTGCTGGCGTCGTCTTCGTAGATGAGGTCGATTTTGTGCCCATTGATGCCACCACCGGCATTCACCGAGTCAACCCATGCCTTGTAGACGACGGGGATGTCCTGGACGCCCGAGGCCAGGGGCCCCGTACAGGCACACACTTCGCCGATTTTGATCGGCGCCCCGCTCGCGCCGGCGGCCGACGCCGACAGACTGAGCGCGGTGATCGCCCCCGCGACCAACATCACGCCAGCGAAGAAGAATGCGGCAATACTGCGAAGCTTCCCCACAACGACCCCCCCTTTTGCGGCAATCGGCCGCAAACCGATTGCACGAAAAGCGTAACACCGGGTGCCATCCATGTCGAGGGGCTACGTACGGCTACGTACCCCATCCCTCGGACACCAGGTCCGCCAGGAGCTCACGCGTCGTGGCCCGTTCGTGGGGCGTCGAGACCAGATCGTTGCAGATCAGGTCCGTGGCCCCGCTGGTGCGATAGCGCGCAATGCCCGCCCTGACCTCATCGGGGCTGCCGACAATGGCGATGTCGGCGAGGGAGTCCACACCTTCACGACCGAGCGAGGCGCGATACGAGGGCAGCCGATCGAACTGCCCGAAATGTTTGGCGATGCGCCCGCGCACGGCGGCGGGGTCGTCGGTGACACAGACGGGCACGCCGGCAACGACGCGCGGAGCAGGACGGCCGGCTGCCGCGGCAGCGGCGGAGAGAACCGGGACCGTGAAATCCGCAAGCGTTGCGGGTCCGATGCACCAGAGCACCACGCCATCACATTGACGTCCGGCGACCTCCAGCATTTTGGGCCCGAGAGAGGCTGCGAGTACCGGCAACGGCGAGGGGGTTTCTATGCTGATGTCCGACGGAGACTGGTCCGCCGTGACCACAGTCCGCCCGCACAGGTCCGTGAGCTCGCCGAGATACCTGCTGAAATAGCGGGCGGGCGATGCCGGCCACGTCTCCCCCGCCCCCTCGACAAGAAGCTGATGTGAGAGGCCGACCCCGAGCGCCAATCTGCCTCCCAGTGCAACGTGCACGGTACGGGCCTGTTGTGCGAGCACCCTGGCCGTGCGGCCCAGGATGGGGACAACGGCTGTGCCCAACTCGATCTTCGGTACGTCTGCCGCGACGACGGCCAGTGTCGTGAGCGCATCCAAGCCGAAGAAGTTGGGGATCCAGAAACTGGACGCACCTATATCGGCGGCATTTTGGAGGGCGAGCCTGACATCGGAAAGGGTTCCCCGGTTCACGGTCATGTCCATGACGCCGATCTTCATCATTCGGGCAGCCACTGGTGAGCGAGTTCGGGCTTGCGGATGGACCATTCTTCCGAGGTGATGGCATAGCGGGCATGGTCTTCCCATACGCCGTCGATCTCAAGGAACCGTTCAGCGACCCCCTCCTGGCGAATTCCGAGCTTGTCGACGACCCGACGACTCGCCGAATTCCTGGGAATGATGGAGATTTCGACCCGATGCAGCGAAATGGCTTCGAAGGCGAACCGAAGCGTGACGACAACCGCTTCGGGCACAAGGCTTCGACCGGCCAATGATTCGTCGATCCAGTAGCCGATCGAACCGCACTGGTACGGACCCCTCTGGATTGAGGACAGCGTCACTTCGCCCGCAAAGCGTTCCCCGACGAATATGCCGAACCCGTAACCGATGCCGAGGTGCCGCTCTCGCTCGCGGATGTCACAGCGGTGCGCAAAGTTCGGCCTGTCCTCCAGGGGGGCAGGCGCGCCCCTTTGGCGAGGCTCCCACTGCAGCAACCAGGAGCTGCACCGGGTCCGGACCTCATGCCACTGGTCAAAGTCGCCCGCTTTGAGTGGTCGTAACGTGACCCGTTTCCCGAACAGCTGCAATTGAGGGTGCCGCATCGATCGCACCGCACTCATAGCCGATCGTCACGAGGAGCCGGTGTGCCGGTCAGCTGACCTCCGTCGACGACCAGCTCGGAGCCGGTGATGTACGACGCCTGCGCGCTGGCGAGGAACATCACTGCATCAGCCACTTCGCCGGGCTCGCCCATGCGACCAATCGGAAGGCCGGCGAATCTGGCGCGCACCTCGGCGTCACCCGCGTCGCCGTGCAGCATCATCGGGGTGGCTATCGGGCCCGGCAGGACGGCGTTGACCCGGATACCGGACGGCGAAAAGTCCAATGCGGCAACCTGCGTGAGCCCCCGCAGACCCCATTTGGAGGAGACGTACGATGCGTGATGGGGCCACGCATGCGCAGCGGCCGTTGACGCAATGTTGACAATCGCCGGATCGATACCCTGCCGCAGCGCGTGGGCACAGGCGCGCATCCCCAGGAACGGACCGAGGCAGTTGACGCGCCACGTCTGTTCGAACGCATCGGGCGATTCATCGTCCAAGCGCTGGGTCCGCAGGATCCCGGCATTGTTGACCAGGACGTCGAGGCCGCCGAATCGTTCCATCACGAGTTGCGCAGCTCGATCCCACGACTCCACGCTCGTCACGTCCAATGCGCAAGGAACGAGGTTCTGGTGCGAGGCTTCTTCCGGCATGTCGAGATCGCCGGCCACGACGAAGGCGCCGGCCTGAAGGAATCGTTCGGCGATGGCGCGGCCCTGTCCTCGCGCGGCACCGGTGACCAGCACGCGACGACCGGGCGATGCGCTTGCCGTGGTCACCGGGTGCTCACGACACCGGCGAGGCTGCAGGCTCGCTTCGATGGAGGAGGGCGCTCATGGCGGCGACGTCGTCTGGACCGAGCAATGCCAGCGACGCGCCGCGCGCGTTTCTCCACCAGACCGGATCCTCGCATTCCCACGCCTCTCGTCTGAGCGTCCGCTTGTCGACCTTGAGGCTCGCCAACACGGGGAGGGCTTCCACAATCCTCACGAAACTCGGCTGCCACTTGGGACTCATGTCCGGATGATCAGCCAGGAAGCGATCGAACCCCTCGGGATCGAATTGCGACCCTGTCTGCAGTTCCACGGCGACCATGACCCGGTCGCCAACCGCAGGGTCGGGCACTGCGTACGCAGCCGACGTCCTTACCGCAGGATGTTCCCCCACGACTCTCTCCACTGGCCGGGCAGCAAAATTCTCCCCGTCGACCCGGATCCAGTCGTTGTCCCGTCCGACGAAATACAGCCACCCGTCGGCATCGCGATAGGCCAGATCTCCCGACCAGAAAATCCCATTGCGAAAGCGGAGGCTGTCCGCTTCGGGGTTGCGGTAGTACCCCTCGAATGACTGTCCGGGGTCGATCTGCACGAGCTCTCCGATGGCGCGCTCCTCATTGAGCAGGTGACCGTCACGGTCGAACTCGGCGTCCTCGGTTTCCGTGCCCGTCTCGGGATTGAGGACGCGCACTCCGTCGCCCCCCTTGCCGAGGGCGAGCGCGGGCATATCGGATGATCGGCGGATGATGATCAGCCCCTCGGTCGAGCCGTAGCTGTCCCGGACCTCACAATCGAACCGGCGGGCAAACCCCTCGATGTCGGCCACACTCGCTTCGTTGCCCACCGCGAGCCGCGCCGGGTTCTCCGCATCGTTTTCGCTCTCGGGCGTTGCCATGACGTACTGCAGGACCTTCCCCGTGTAGGCGATGAACGTCACGCCGTAACGCCGGACATCGGGCAGAAACGACGACGCGGAGAATTTGCGGCGAATGGCCATCGGTGCCCCGACGTGCACGGCCGATGACCACGCCGTGAACAATGCGCTCGAATGGAACAGGGGCAGCGGCGGGTACACCACGTCCTCCTTGACCAGGTTGGCAATCCCGGCGACGTGCTTCCCGGTTCTCGCCAACCGGCCCTGCGTGCAGCGGACTGCTTTCGGCGCCGCGGTGGATCCTGAGGTGAATATGAGCAGTTGGAGCGTCATTGGATCTATTGCTTCAGCCGCCGGGGCGGGCAAAGCCGCACGAAGCGCCTCGCGATATGCCGGTTCGTCGATCTGCAGGACCCGGGACGGCGCGACGTTCAGCCTGAGACCATCCAGCAGAGGCCGGTGTCGATCCTCGGTGACCAGGACCTGGCAATCGGTGTGGTCGATGAGTCGGGCCAGCTCGCTGCCGCGGTACGTCGAGTTGATGCCGACGACGGTCGCGCCGGCCAAGGCACCGGCGCCGAGCCAGAAGAGATAATCCGGCACGTTGTCCAGAAGCACACCGATATGGGGAGGAGCGTCGGGGTCACGCATTTCGTGCCAGAGCGATACCCTTCGCCTGGACTCATCGAGGAAGGCGGCCCACGACCACGACTCCTCCTCGAACAGGAGCGCCGGGCTCTCGTCCGCCTCGTGCGCGAGGAGCATTTCGGCGAAGGTGTCACCCATGGTAGGGCGCATCGTAGTCACGACGAAAAGGCCAACTCCAGGCCCGGCCGCGGCCAATCGATTTCGACCAGGCGGCCGCTCCCCGAAAGTGTGACCACGGCCGATTTCATCGATGGACCGCGAAAACACACGTTCGTCGTCACGTCGCCGGGAAAGCTGACGAGCTCCTCCACGGTCCCGGCCGGATTGATGACGCACAACCCGTCGCCCAGGGCTCCGACGACGATGTTGCCATTCGCTTCGACCGCCAGCGAGTCCAGGGAGTAGGGGGTGGCAGCCAGGCATCGGCCACCATGGCGAATTCCCAGGCTGGTGGCGCGGGGACGAATCTCCCCGGGCCCGCTCAGCTCCCACTCCCATACCCGACCGGTCAATGTCTCCGCGACGTAGACACTGCGACCGTCGGGCGAAAGCCCGACACCATTGGGACCCAACAGAGGGAACGCAGCCTCGACGATCTGCGAGCCGTCAGGTCGGGCGTAGTAGAGCCCCCCACGGTCGACCGAGAAGTGGCGACCCTTGCCGTGATCGGTGAACCACATGCCCCCTTCGGCGTCGAAGACAAGGTCGTTGGGTCCCCGGAGCGGTCGGTCCTCGAAGGCGCGATAGAGGACCGTGGTCGCCCCGGTCGTTCGGTCGATCCGTTCGATCCAACCACCGCCGAATGCAGTGGGCTCGTTGGTGTGCGTCGCTGGATCTATCGGAATCCGGCGACCGTCACGCTCGGTCCAGAGAAAGCCTCCGTTGTTCGCTACATAGACGGCACCGTCTGGTCCGATGGCGGCACCGTTCGGGCCACCCCCAACGTCCGCGAGTGTGCGGCTCGCTCCATCAGGGAGAGCGATGGTGACCTTCCCGGCCCCGATCTCCACGAAAAGGACCGAGCCGTCGGACAGCGCGACAGGTCCTTCCGGAAAGGCAAGACCGTCGGCCAACTCGTGCACCGGGTCTGGAACAATCGTTGCCGTCACTGCACCACCTCCGGAACGTGCGGCATGCCAGGCGATTCCATGCGTCCCCCTCCACTGTCTCAATGTCGACATCAATGTTAGCATGCGAGCCCGGAAAGTGACCGGAAGAAGGGAAGGCATGGAAGCATCTCCCGGTACGGACGAGCTCGAAGACTTTCGCACGGAAGTTCGCACCTGGCTGAGAACGGCCGCACCCCGCAGAGGCGCGGCCGACGACTTTTCCACGGCCCACACCGAGCGCGCCGACGACTACGAATCGTATGAGCGACAGCTCGCCGCAAACATGCGCCGGATCGTTGCGTGGCAGCGGACGCTGGACGACGCTGGGTGGGGAGCACTCGGCTGGGCGCCCGAGTACGGGGGCATCAGCGAGGCGCACCGCAAGATCTTCGCCGAAGAACAGGCTCAGGTGGGGGTGACGACCAAGCCACTCTCCGTCGGCGTCGAAATGGTGGGTCCGACACTCATTGCGTTCGGGACGAAGGAACAACTGCACCGCTACCTCCCGCCGCTGCGACGGGGTGATGAAGTGTGGTGCCAACTGTTCTCCGAGCCGGATGCCGGATCCGATCTTCCCTCGTTGCGGACCGCCGCAGCCGCGACGGATAAGGGCTGGAGCCTCAACGGACAGAAGGTGTGGACCTCGGGAGCCTCGTGTAGTGATTTCGGTCTGGCGCTCGCTCGGACCGATCCGTCCAAACCACGTCATGCCGGCATATCTGCGTTCATCGTCGACATGGCCGCACCGGGCGTCGAGGTGCGACCCCTGCGTCAGATTTCCGGGGCCTATCACTTCAATGAAGTGTTCCTCAATGACGTGTTCATTCCCCATGCCTCATTGATCGGCGAACTCGGCAAGGGCTGGGATGTCGCGACCACCATGCTCATGAACGAGCGCGCCTCGCTGGGCGGCGGGACATCTGCGGGAACGCCCGAGGAGTTGGTCGACCTCGCACGGAAGATGCACCGGGCCGAAGACGCCCTGGTCCGTACCCGGCTCGCCTCGCTCTACGCCGATGCCGCGATCCTGCAGTGGTCGATCCAGCGAGCACAAGTGCGAGGCCACGCCCGGGTCGGCGGACTGCTCAAACTGATGTATTCGCAACACGCGCGCCGTATGACGAACGCGGCGCTCGATGTGCTGGGTGCAGCGGGTGTCGCCGGCCCGCTGGACGGGGAGGAGTCGGCGACGACTGACTGGCAGAACAGGTTCCTGTTCGCGCCGGGGCTTCGTATCGCAGGCGGGAGCGACGAGATTCAACGCAATACCATTGCGGAGCGAACGCTCGGCCTGCCGCGGGAAGCGCGCCCTTCGTAGCGCCGTCCAGGTGTCGCCGTCAGGGAACCGCAACGAGTTGCGTTTCTCCGGCCATGGCCGCCTGCCCGATTTCCCGGGCCAATTGCTCCGTACCGCCACAGAGCGCGTCCAATGTCAGGACCCTCTTCTCGTAGCGATGGTGCTCGTGCTCCTCGGTGAAACCGATACCGCCCAATACCTGCAGCGTGGCCTGCGACACGTGGTGACCGGTCCGTCCCGCCAACGCCTTCAGGAGCGCAAGGTGACCAAACGTCACAGCACCGCCCAATTGGTCCAGGCGGGGAACCAGCATCTCGATACTCGCGCGGACTGCCCGGATCTGCACTTCAGCCGCTGCGAGCATGTGCTGCACCGCCTGGAACGTACCGATCGGCTGTCCGAACTGCACGCGATCGTGTGCGTAGCTGACCGCAGTGTCCATTATGTGCTCACACGCGCCCAGAATCTCCGTGCTGAGGAAGAGGCGGGCCAGATTTGTCGCAGCGACCCGTCGCTCGCCCCCTTGGCCGGGCCCCGCAACGACCTCGATGGCGGAGATCGGGCAGGTGCGGCGTACCGCGACCTCGGGATCGAAAGGCCCCGGGCCACTCTCGCTGGGCGAGAGCCAGCGGGCCTCCACAAGACCGAGACCCAGGTCCGGCGCGTCGACCAGAACGCTCTCGGCCAGTTCGGTTCCCGCAAAACCGATGAGCTCCAGTCGGTCGTCCGCCAGGCGGACCTCCAACGCAGCAGAGACGCTCGAGTCTCCCGGGAGCAGTGCCGGGTGGAGAATATGGGCGCAGGCGATGCCGAGAGCCGAGGTCACAGCGAGGGTCCGACCCTGCGCGCGCGCCAGGGACAGCGTCGCGTCGAGCCAGTCGGAGAGATCGGCACCCGGCCGCGGATCCCATTCCAAGGAGACCAACGCGTCCGCGTCACCTCGTTGCAGGACATCGCAGGCAACCTGCACGAACTCTTCGGACATTGCTGCGGTCATTTGCGCGCCGCCGCGGGCAGGTCGAGCAGGAATCGAGCGATTGTCGTGAGCTGCATTTCACGGGTTCCCCCGTAGATCGACGTCGCACGCGAGAACAGATACTCCTCCTGCCAATCCCCCAGCTCTGCCGTCGCGCCCATGGCGAAATCAATACCCTGGACTCGTCGGGCGAGGTCATAGACGTGCTGTTCGGCCTGCGTGAGGAGGAGCTTTGCCGGAGCGGCCTGAGGTCCGAGAAACTGCCCGTCCGCCAGACGCTCGACCGCAGAAGCTGACGTCATCCGTAGGGCAAAGAGGTCGATGAGCACGTCGCCCAGTTGCTCCGCGCTGTTCTCGTCGACACGCAACGCGAGCTCGTCGGCGCGCGCCTGCAGTCGGGCCTGGCGCAGCCAGGCGAAGGTCGATCTCTCGCAGGCCAGGACATCGAGCGCAATCTGCCAACCTCCGCCCTCCCGACCGACGAGACGCTCACGAGGAATCCGCACTTCGTCGAAGGTCACTTCGGCCAGTTCGTCGATGCCGTTGGCCTGCGACACGGCCCTCACTTCGATGCCCGGCGTCTCCAGATCCACGAAGAAGACGGACAGGCCGCGGTGCCGCTCCGACGCGTCACCCGTTCGGGCCAGCACGACGCATCGCTGCGCATACGAAGCCCAACTGGTCCACATCTTCCGACCCTGAATGACGTAGTGCTCCCCGTCCTGCGTCGCGGTGGTGCGCAGGGAGATGAGGTCGGAGCCGGCATCAGGTTCTGAGAACCCCTGGCACCAGATCTCGCTGCCGCGCATCAGGCCCGGCAATACCTCGCGCGAGTGGTCCGCATCCCAGTGGGCGACGACGGCCGGAGCGAGTATTTCGAGATGTTCGAGCGCACACCGCGACGTGAAGCCCGCTGACGCCAGCTCGTCGTAGAGAACGGCTCGGTGCCGCGCGTCCCCGCCGAGGCCTCCCAGGTGCGCCGACCAGCCGAGCCGGGCCCAGCCTGCTTCGTAGAGGTATCCCTGCAATTCGCAGACCGCCGCCAGCCGCTCTCCGTAGCTCGCACCAGCCGGCGGTGACGCGGGAAGGTCCGCCTTGGCGTCGAGAAGCCAGTGCCGAAACTCCACGCGCATTTCTTCGTGCGACATGGTCGGGTTGGTCACCACCTCGGTAATAACCATTGGATCATGCATCCGGCGGGGACGGGATACGCCATGTCGGCATGGTCACCGTTCCCATGCCTTCAGGAGGGACACGAGGGATGACTCGTCCATGGGCTCCGCGATCATTGTGGTGATCGGCCCGTCGCGCCACGCGTCCAACTGGTCCCGGACACGCTCGTGCGACCCGACGAGCGCGAGTTCGTCGACGAGATGGTCGCTGACTGCAGCGGTCGCCCCCGCGCGGTCGCCGTCGAGAAAGAGGTCCTGAATCCTCTGGGCGTCCTCTTCGTAGCCGTACGCGACAAGAAGGTCCTTGTAGAAATTGTGGTCGCGCGACCCCATACCGCCCACATGCAGAGCGATGCGGGGCTTCACCGCATCACGACAGCGTTCGAGGTCGTCGCCGATGGAGACGAACACGGTGGGGGCGATCTGAAAGCCGGTGGGTGCGCTGGCGATCGATTTGCCCCAGGCCTGGGCCCAATGGGTCGGACTCCACAGGTAGGGCAGCAGACCGTCGGCCACCTCTACGGCCAGAGCGACATTCTTCGGGCCTATCGCGGCGATCAGGATCGGCGTCTGGGGCCAGCCCGGAAGCGTGGAGCGAAGTGCTCTGCCCAGTCCAGTGGCTCCCTCGCCCCGAAAAGGCACCTGGTAGACGGCCCCGTCGAACGACACCTTTTGATCAGCCGCGAGGGCGGCGCGGAGGATCGTGACGTATTCGCGTGTCGCGAGCAAGGGTCGGGAAAAGGGCAGGCCGTGCCAGCCCTCGATGACCTGCGGGCCCGAAACTCCCAAGCCGAGACGCAACCGTCCCCCCGACAACTCCTGCAGAGTGAGAGCGGTCATCGTCGTCGCACCCGGGCTCCGACTGGCGATCTGCGCGATGGCGGTTCCCAGCCCGATCCGCTTCGTTCTGGCGGCAATGGCGGCCAATGGCGTGAACGCATCGGATCCCCATGCCTCAGAGGTCCACACCGAATCGACGCCGCGCTCCTCGGCCAGAACCGCACGCTCGACCATCTGCCGCGGACCCCCCGAGCCCGTCAGACTCAGGCCCAATTCGAGGGCCGCCACCTACCCCTTCCCCCGCCCCGCCGCTTTCTCCATGCGGTCAAGGGCGTCGGCATGCTCGGGACTCCCACTCGAGATGCTCTCGGCCAGGCTCGCAAAATCGAGCAGCTCGAGCACAGCGCGCTCCACACCGTATTGCAGGGCCCGCTTCGTGGCCTTGAGGGCGGCATGGGGTTGTGTCGCCATGCGCTTGGCGAGGACGAGTGCCTCTTCTCTGGATGTTCCGTCCGGCACCACCCGGTTCGCCAAACCGAACTCGACCGCCTTGGCGGCGGGGATCCTGTCGCCGGTGAGCAAGTACTCCTTTGCCCGCAAGAGGCTCGTGAGAAGGGGCCAGGTGAGGACACCTCCATCGCCGGCCACCAATCCGACCGAAAGGTGTGGGTCCGCCAAATACGCACTCTCCTCAATGAAGACCACGTCACTCAGCCCCGCCAAGCTGCAGCCGAGCCCCACGGCGGGGCCATTGACGGCGGACACGATGGGCCACGGAAAACGCACCATGCCCTCGATGATCCGTCGACCCTCCTTGAGGATCTTCTCCCGATAGACGGGGTCATTGTGCATCTGACGAAGGATGCCGAGGTCGCCCCCGGCGCTGAAGGCCCTCCCTGCACCCGTCAGGACCACCCCGCGACATTCCTCGTCCTCCTCGAGTTCCAGCCAGACCTCCGCCAACCTGCGGTGGAGGTCCTGGTTGGCGGCATTCAACGCCTCCGGTCGATTCATGCAGACGATCCGAATAGAGCCTTCTGAGGACACTGTGAGAACGTCCCCTCGAGATTCCTGGTTGCTTTCCGCCCGCGCAGTCGCCATCTCGTTAACTGTAGTCGATATCAATATCGATGTTGTAGGGTCGACCCCGGTGAGCGATGCAGAGACCCTCGCAATGGTGCGCCAGACCGCCCACGACGTCTTCACAGACGCTCCCACGCCTGGTCAACTCGCTGACCTTGGGTGGTACGGACTCTTCACACCCGAACACCTGGGAGGGAGCGGCTGGCGCCCGCGGGAGGCATGCATCATCGCCGAAGAGGCGGGCGCAGCCTACAGCGCCGGTTCCTGGGTCGAAATCGCCCTGGCGGCAAGCGCTCTCGCCGTCTCACCGGAAAGCGGCCTCCTCGACGCCGTCCTTTCAGGGGAGACGTCCGCCAGCTTCTGTACCGGGCGGATAACGCTCGGCGCTGGCCCCGGCCCCCGGGTGTCCGGGGCCTTCCCGTTCAGTGCCGGACTCCCGGCGCAGGTGATCGTCGTGACGGACGAAGACGGATCGGTCGGCGCCACCGTCCACGGGCACGAGGGGGTGACCCTCGACGAACAAAAGGGATGCCTCGACACCACGCGGAGCTTCCATTGTCTCCGTCTCCGCGACGCTGATGCCGCGCCAATCGACGCGTCAGAGCTGGGCTGGCTGACGACGACCGCGCAGCTCCTGTCGTGCGCCGACACCATCGGTGCGATGCAGACGCGCCATTGCCGCCGTCACGAACCACCTCCTCGAGCGGCAGGCGTTCGGCTCCTCGCTCGCGTCGTTCCAGGTGATCCAACACCGACTGGTCGACCTCGAGGTCCTGCACGCAAGTGCCCAAGCCCTCGTGCAGCGCGCCGCCGAGGCCGTCGAGGAAAGGAGTGACGCAGCCCTGGTCGACGCCGCGCACGTCTTCGTCGCGGGTCGTGCTGTTCCCGCACTCGAAGATTGCATCCAGCTTTCCGGCGGAATGGGGTTCACGTGGGAGTTCCCCGTTCATCACGCGCTGCGCCGCGCCCTGACCAACGGTTCGATGCGACGAACACCCCACGCGAGCGGCGACCGCTTGGCCCTTTCGCGAGGCTGGGCATGACAAAGCCGACAGACGGGGACCTCGAGGAATATCGGCTGCGGGTGCGTCGGGTCATTGCCGACCACCGCCCGGTCGGGGAAAGTCGGGAGGGGCACCGGGCGCCGACCGACGCCGCATCGGAGAAGGACCTTCGGCGCTGGTACAAGGCCCTCTACGACGAAGGAATCCTCGGTGGCGGCTGGCCGACGGACCGCGGCGGCACGGCAGGTCACAGCCCGCACTTCGACATCGTCGCGACCGAAGAGCTGATTCGCGCCCGCGTGCCCCGACCGATAGACCAGGTGCAGCTGGCCAGCCATGTGCTCCTCGCCTTCGGCACGCCGGCCCAGAAGGACCACTATCTTCCCCGCATCAGGTCGGTCGAGCATGTCTGGTGCCAGTTGTTCAGCGAACCCGGGGCAGGGAGCGATCTTGCCGGCGTTCGCTGCACCGCCGTTCGCACAGCGGACGGCGGTTTCCGCCTGCATGGCCAAAAGACGTGGAGCACCGATGCGCACTGGGCCGACATGGGTCTGGCCCTGACCCGTACCGGGCTTGACCGGCACAAGGGCCTCACGGCATTTCTCGTCCCCATGAAGGCGCAGGGTGTGACCGTGCGCCCCATCCTGACCATGGGTGGCGCGTACGAGTTCAACGAGGTCTTTCTCGACGATGTCCTCGTCGATTCGGCCGCAGTCCTGGGTGAAGTGGGTGGCGGTTGGAAGGTTGCCATGGCGGGATTGGAAGCCGAACGCTTCGGCGTCGGAGGAAATGTCGTCCTCCTCCAGTTGCTGCTCGACGATGCCGCGCTCGTCGCCGGCGCGGTCGAGGTGGACGGAAGACCCGGGACGAAGGATCCGCTGATCCGTGCGCAACTTGCGGAGCTTGCTGCGCAGGCTGAGGCAGCCATCGCCTTCGTCGGTGGACACATCGCACGCGAGGATGAGGGCCGTGCGGGCAATTCCGACGGAGCAGTCGGCAAAGTCCTCTACACGGAGACCTACAATCGCATCGTCCGATTCGGGGTGCAGCTTGCGACCGACCACCCCACCGTCGATGCGACCGAGGCTGCACGCGCAGCCGACCGTCTCCGCGACGCGTGGCTCTGGTCCCGCGCGTTGACCATTTCAGGAGGTAGCTCAGAGATCATGCGGAACATCATCGCCAGGCATCGGCTGCAGCTCCCGACGAAAGGAAGCGGTGGGTGATCACGTGGGAGTGACGGTCAAGGTTCCGACGCCGGACGACCTGGCTGCCTCGTACCGGACCGAGAACCTCTGGAACGATGCAGGTCTGAGAGCCGGAATCGAACACATCGCAGAGACCGATCCGCACCGCTTGGCCGTCGCCGACCATGCCGAATCGGTCTCCTATGAGCAACTTCGCGTTCGGGTGGAGCACGTCATCGGTGCACTTCGTGGACGGGGCATCGCTCCGGGCGATGCGGTGATCCTGATCGCCCCCAACTCGGTGTCCGCTGCAGTGACGTTCGCGGCGCTCCTCCGATGTTCCGTGGTCGTCGTCGCCCTCGACCGCCGCTGCGGCGCCGCCGATGTTGCGCACGCGATCGCCACGACACACGCCAGGGCGGTCATCGCGCCGGAGCGCCTGATGACGTCGCTCCGTCTTTCCGAACACGGGATCGACGTGGTCGGCCTCGACGACATCCAAACGGGGCCCGAATCGGATTCGGCGTGGACCGAACCGGACAAAACGGCGGCACGCATCGTCCTCTTCACCTCGGGGACGACCAGCCAGCCCAAGGGTGTTGTGCACACGCTTCATACGTTCGGCTCCGGGGTACGCAATCTCGCCTCGGCTTTCGGCTTGGGGCCCGGTGACGGCCCGTTCCTGTCCAGTCCTCTGGCCAGCATCACCGGACTCAGCCAGCTGCAGATGTCCCTCGGCGGGAATCACATCGTCCTCGATGACGATTTCGAGCCCACCCGATCCGTCGCCCTGCTCGAGCGTTATGGCGCCACCGTCCTCGGTGGAGCACCGATCCTGCTGGAGATGCTCTTCTCCGAATATGCCCGTCAAGGGAAGGAGAGTTCGTCGTTGTCCGTCGTCGCCCTGGGCGGAACCATGATCCCGCGGGAACTCCTCGACATTGCCGTCTCCCGCTTCGCCATCAAGCCCATCCGCGTCTACGGATCCTCGGAGGTGCCGATTCACACCGCCACGAAGCTCGACGATCCGATCGCGTTGGGCATGGCCGACGAGGGCGTCCCCCTGAACGGTGGAGAGATCAGCATCGGGTCTGCGGCCGATCAGTCCGAGTTGGTGGTGCGCGGGCCGAACATGTTCCAGGGCTATCTGGACGAAGCCCAAAATACCGAAGCCTTCGAGCGGGGATGGTTCCGCACCGGCGACCTGGCCGAGGTCTCGGCCGGGCGGTTGGCCATACGCGGCCGGCTCAAAGAAGTCGTGGCCCGCAAGGGCATGAAGATCTCCTTGGCTGAGATCGACGCCGCCGTGACAGGACTCCCCGAAGCCATCGAATGGGCTGCCTTCGGGGTGCCCGACCGGGAAACCGGAGAGCGCCTGGCGCTCGCCGTGCGGGCGAGCACGCCCGACACTCTCGACTACGAAACCGTCACGTCGTTCCTCCTCGGCAACGGAGTCGCCCGCGGGAAATTGCCAGAGCAGGTTGACGTATGGACGGAGCCCTTACCGCGCACCCCTTCGGGAAAGATTCAGCGCAACAGGCTCCCCTCCCCCGGTGGAGACGTCCGTACGACCCTTGCGCCACGCCTGCAGTAACCACGAGAGCGACGATGGTCACGTTGGTCCTCGTCCACGGCGCCGGCGATACGGCTGCGGTCTGGAACGACGTCCAACGTGCAGTACCCGTACCGTCCCTTGCCCTCGACCTCCCGGGCAGAGGCCGGAACCCGTTCGACCTCAGCCGCGTCACCGTGGACGTCGCGGTGCGACACGCGGTCGCCGACATTGTCGCACTGACCTCGGGCCCGATCGTGCTCGTCGCCCACTCCATGGGTGGCGCAGTCTCTCCGGGCATCCTCGCCCGCCTCGGCGATCGCATCGTCCACTTGGTCCATATCGCGGCAGTTGCCGCCACCGAAGGGGAGTTGCCACTGGCCGTCGCTTCACTGGAGTTCGTCACCCACCTCCTCGCGGATGCCGACACCCTGCGCCAGGCCCTGCACGGCGCAACCCTGGCCGACGATGTGGCGGCGTTACCCTCAGGGTTGCGGGCGACCGACGATCGCGGTGCGCTGGCCCGGATCGATTCGTTGAACCTCGGGTGCGCGCCGACCACCTGGGTGGACGTGAACCCCGCGATCCCCCGCACCTACATCCGGCCCCTGCGCGACCGGCTCTATCCTCCCGACGCCCAGGAGCGACTGGCGGCCGCCATCGCCGCCGACGAGGTGATCTCGCTCGACGTGGGCCACAACGTCGCCCGCTCCTCCCCGGCGCGACTCGCGACCGTCCTCGGAGGGATCGCCGCCGGGTACCGATAGCCAGCGACCTGCTTTCCCTCCCCCACGCCAAGGGCTACGTTGGGAACCTGGAGGTTGATATCGATGTCAACAGTTGTCGAAGGCGAAGCGCAGGATTTTCTCCGCAATCCAGAACCACGCGAGGTCGTCTACACGATCATTTCGGTCGACGACCACGTCGTGGAGGCCGCCGACACGTTCGCCGGAAGGCTGCCCCGGCACCTGGCGGACCGGGCCCCGAAAATCGTCGAGCTGGGCGCAGGCGAGGTGGTCAGCCGAGCCCATCAGGGTCTGCCCGACGTGGTCACGCACAAGGCAGGGCGTCAGGTGTGGGAGTACGAGGGAAAGATCTTCGCCCAGGTCGGACTGAACGCCGTCGTCGGCCACACCGACTACGCCGCGCAACGATTCGAGCCCACGTCCTTCGCCGAGATGCGTCCCGGTTGCTACAGCGCCGACGCGCGCGTCCGGGATATGGACATCGCCGGCATCTGGTCATCGATCAACTTTCCGTCTTCGATCGCAGGGTTCTGCGGGAGTGTCTTCTCGGCCTCCGAGGATGCGGAGTTGGGCCATGCGGTGACGTGCGCCTGGAACGACTGGATCCACGAAGAGTGGTGCACCCCCTATCCCGACCGGTTCATCGGCCTAGGCCTGACATGGCTCGCCGACCCGGCTCTGGGCGCCGCCGAAATCCGGCGTAACGCGGCCCGGGGATTCCGGGCCGTGACGCTGCCCGAGCTGCCCCATTGGCTGGGGTACCCCGAAGTCCACACGGGCTTTTGGGACCCGATCCTTCAGGCGTGCGTCGACACCGACACCGCTGTCTGCCTCCATGTGGGTTCTTCGGGGATGTTGCCCCTCCCGACAACCGGCCCGCGCTTCGAAAAGAACATCACGCTTTTTCCGGCGGTGTCGCTCGTCGCCGCAACGGAATGGCTCTGGTCAGGCGTGTTTCAGCGCTTCCCGACGCTGAAAGTCGTCATGTCCGAGGGTGGCATCGGTTGGATCCCGATGCTTCTCGACCGCCTCGACTACGTCATGGAGCACTCGGGCGCCGGTGGCAGCTTGACGTGGGAGGGCGACATATCCCCGTCCGACATCCTGCTCAGGAATTTCTGGTTCTGCATGCTCGACGATCCATCGACGCTCCCGGTGCTCGGTCGCATCGGATCAGATCGCGTCATGGTCGAGGTCGACTATCCGCACTCGGATTCGACCTGGCCGGATTCACAGGTCCTCCTCGGGCGTCGCTTTCGGGACAGCGGACTCTCTCCTGACGACATTGCGAACGTCACCTACCGCACCGCTGCTGACGTGTTCGGCGCCCGTTTGCCGCCGGGTACCTGCTGAGTGCCCGGGGTGCCGGACGATACCGGTGTGACGTTGTCCCTACCGGTGAAGCGAGACCGCGACGCCGAGGCACTCGTGACACAGGTCACCGCGACAGGCCAGCCGTCGTTGCGCGAGCGTGGTGTCGCCGGGGCCCGCACCTATCTCGAGGAGCGCGCCGCGGCCGCGCCACCCGGCCCGGAGATGGCCTTCGTCCACGACGACATCGTGCCGACCGGGCAGGGTTCCGTCGCCGTGCGCGTCTACCGGGCCGGACCGACAACGGGGGCACCCGTCATCGTGTACTTCCACGGCGGAGGCTGGGTCATCGGCAGCATTGCGGCTTCGGATGCCTTCTGCCGGCGCCTGGCCCATGCTGCGGCGTGTGTCGTCGTGTCCGTGGACTACCCGCTCGCGCCGGAGCACCCGTTCCCCGCGGCCGCCGACTGCGCAGTGGTCGCCATCGAGTGGGCGGCCGGGCGGGCGGAGGCCTGGGGTGGGGACCCGGCTCGACTCATCGCCATGGGCGACTCGGCCGGCGGCAATTTGGCCACCGTGGCCGTACGCCGACTCGTCGCCGCCGGCAAGGAGGTCGTTGCCCGTCAGATACTCGCCTACCCGGGCGTCACCGCTGATCGGCCCGTTTCGGGCACCCGGTTCGGTGGGGAGTGGCCGCTCACCGACGGCGACCGGCTCTGGTTCGTCGACCAGTATGTGCCCAACCACGCCACGCGAGGGAACCCTGACGTGGCGCCGTTGCTCGCCGACGTCTCCGGCATGCCGCCCACGACGCTTCTCCTCGGTGGCTGCGATCCACTGGTCGAAGAAGGCCTCGCGTACGCGGCACGTCTCTGGCGAGAGGGCGTCTCTGTGGACCTGCACCTCTTCTCCGGGCAGTTCCACGGTTTCCTCACGCTCGACGAGACCGTGCTGCCCCACGCGCGGGAAGGCCTCGGGCTGGTTGCCAACGCGATCACACACACATGAGGCCAGTGACACGACACCTGGAAACTGAGCCTGTGGCCGACGACGAGGATGCGATCGCAGCGGCCCTCGAGGACGTGTCCGTGCCTGCGCTCATCGCCTCGGTCGTCGGCCTCACCGGCGATCCCTCCTACATCCGGGGCCCGATCCGGCCGCGGGAGTGGGTCATGAACGAGTTCCAGGGCAAGCTGACGGACGCGGAGAAGAGCGAGCTCCGCACCGAGGCGCGCAAGGCGATTTGTGCCTGGCGCGACTGCGGCTCTCCTGCCCCAGCACCGCTGAGCCCCGAATTGGTCACCGAAATTATGGGGTGGATCGCCTGTGAGCCGGTGCCCGAGGAGTATGTCCCCCTCTACGTGGAGGAGATGGACCTGGCAGGTGTGAATCCGCGGGCGATTCCGGTCAAGGCGCAGAACCCCTCCGCGACGGAGTGGTCCGCGCTGGTAATCGGCTGCGGCGAATCAGGCCTGCTTGCCGCGCTGCGGTTGCAGGAGGCCGGCATCGCGTTCGAGATCCTCGAGAAGAACGACGATGTCGGGGGGACCTGGTTGGAAAACCGGTATCCGGGGTGCAGGGTGGACGTCGCGAGCCACTACTACAGCTACTCATTCGGACCGAGCGACGAGTTCAGCGAGTATTACGCCCAGGCGCCCGAGTTGTACCGGTACTTCCGCCGCCTTCTCGACGAGAACGGCATCGCCGAGCACGTCAATTGGGGCTGTGAGGTCGAACGCGCCGCCTGGGACGAGGCAGCCGCCCGTTGGCAGGTCACCTACCGCGATCGGAACGGAGCGAAGCACACGAAGACGGCGAACGTGCTGATTTCGGGCGTCGGCATCCTCAGCCGCCCCTTGATCCCTGACATCCCGGGTCTCGACGTCTTCGATGGGCCCGTCTTCCACTCGGCCCGATGGGACGAGTCGGTGGATCTGCACGACAAGCGTGTCGCGCTCATCGGGGCCGGGGCGAGCGGTTTCCAGATCGGCCCCGCCATCGTCCATGACGTCAAGGCACTGACAGTGTTCCAGCGCACCCCGCAGTGGATGGCACCCAACCCCCGCTACCACGCCTCGCTGAAGCCGGGTGAGCGCTGGGCCATGCGGCACCTTCCGGGCTACGGCCGCTGGTACCGGTTCATGCTCATGTGGCAGTCGAGCGACAAGCTGCTCGAGATGGTCCGCATCGACCCGGAATGGGAGGACTTCCCGCGCACCGCGAATGCCTTCAGCGCGCAACGTCGGGAGGTTTTCGTCAAGTGGATCGAGGACAACGTCGGCGATGATCCCGCATTGCTGGCCAAGGTGACACCGAACTATCCCCCCATGACGAAGAGGATGCTGCAGGACAATGGCAGCTGGTTGCGATGCCTGCGGGAGCCGCACGCCGAGTTGGTGACCGATCAGATCGTCCGGATTGACGAGACCGCCGTCTGCACGGCCGACGAACGGTACGAGGTTGACGTCCTGGTGCTCGCCACGGGCTTCCGGGCCAGCGAGGTCCTGTGGCCCATGGAGATCGTCGGCCGGGACGGCGTGACGATCGCCGAGCTATGGGAAGGGAGGCCGTCCGCCTACCTCGGCATCACCGTCCCCGGGTTTCCCAATTTCTTCATCCTGGGTGGCCCGGGGACCGGACTCGCCCATGCCGGGAGCATCATCTTCACCAACGAATGCCAGATGCGCTATGTCGGCGACGCACTTCGTACCTTGATCGACGGGCACCACCGGTCCATCGAACCCACGCCGGCTGCCTATGACCGCTACCGCGACGAGCTACAGGCCGAATGCGAGACACTCATGTGGGGGCATCCGTCGATCGACCACTCCTGGTACAAAGCAGCGGACGGCAAGGTGTACGTGCTCTGCCCTTGGCGCCTCGTCGACTACTGGAAACTGACCGGCACGGCGGATCCCGCCGATCACCTCGTTTCCTGATCCTGCGCGCTGGACCCTGCTCAGGCCAGCGCAGAACCGAGGTTGGTGATGACCTGTGGCAGGTCGACCGTCGTCCGGATCCCCGGACTCGCCTCGCATACCACCGGCACCGCATTGACGGCACGGTTCGCGGTATAGCCCGGCGTCGTCTCCGCCATCCGTTCCAACGGGATGGCCAGTCGGATGTCGAGTTCCAGGGGGCAATCTCCGTCGACGGTCACCCGCCAGCCGCCGCCCCGGAGCGTCCAGTCGGCGTCGATCTCGGTCGAGCAGTACCAGGTCGCAGTGAAGGCCAGCAGCACCTCACCGTGGCGACGGCCCGCGACGATCATCCTCTGGGCCGCGACGGTCCCGGCCGGAACAGTGCCCGCCGCGATCTCGATGTCCCGTGTTGCGACGGCAACCTCGCCGGACGACTCCACCGAGTCCAGGGGGAGCCCGATCGCCTCGCCGATGAGCCGGAGCGAAGGACCGAATGACGCCGCGCCGTGGGACCAACGCCCCGGATCGAACGCGGAGGGCTCTTTGCTGAACCCCATCAGTTGGAACAGCATCTCCGGGGAGTTCCGGCTCGACACATCTGCGAACTCGTCGATCTGGAGGCGGTCGAGCCGGCGCTGGATGGAGGTAAGGACGATCGGCATCGCTTCGGAAATGAACCCGGGGCTGATCCCGGTGCTGTGTATCGACGCTTCTCCCCGCCGGCACGCGTCCTCCACACGTGCGCGGACGGCCGCGTCCATGCTTCCCGGGTGATGGAACTCGCCGCATGTCGCCACCACGTTGATGCCGGATTCGAGCAGGGTGCAGACGACATCGATGTCCATTCCCTGTTGCATGTAGAGCACGCAGTCGGGCTTGACCTGCAGAATGTCACCGATGTCCCGCGTCGCCAGCACGCCGGTCGGGGCGAGCCCGCAGAATTCGCCCGCATCGAGGCCCTCCTTCTCCGGCGAATGCACGTGGAGCCCGACGAGCGTCATCTGTGGATGCTCGATCACGGCTCTCAGAGAGCGAGATCCGATGTTCCCCGTCGCCCACTGCGCGACGCGGAAGGTCGGTGCGGCTGCAGTCTGATCGGTCATCCGGCATCTCCTGACGTCTTGTCGAAAGGTGTAACGCACGCGGGACGGGCCAGCCCGAGGTTCTCGCGCAGCGTCGTCCCGGCATAGCGGTCGCGGAAGACGCCACGGCGTTGGAGCTCGGGTACGACGAGACGCACCATGTCCTCGTAGGCACCAGGTGAGTGCGTGGCCGCGATGACGAAGCCGTCGCATGCCTCGCTGGTGAACCATTCCTCCATCTGGTCTGCGACTTCGGCGCCCGTACCCACGAAGCGCGGGCCCTGCAAGAGGGTGGCCCGGTGACCGGCCAGGTCCGCCAGGGTCACGGTGTCACCAATGTGGGCCCGCAGGTTCTGCACGAGGCCCCGGATGCCGGAAACCGACTCGATCAGGTCATCGGTGATCGGCGCGTCGAGCGAGAGGCCCGCAAAGTCGTAGTTCATCAGCTCGGAGAGCAGGGTCAGTGAGGCCATGGGGTCGACGAAGTCGTGGAGGAACATCTGCTCACGCTCCTGCGCCTGTGCTGTCGACTCCCCCACCACCGTGTACGCCATCGGCAGCATCTTCACCGAATCGGGGTCACGGCCCGCCTCGCCGATGCGCGCCTTCTGATCCTTGTAGTGCGCACGCGCCACCTCAATGCTGGGATCGCCGGTGAAGATGACCTCGGCCCAGCGGGAGGCGAAGTCCCGGCCCCGGCCCGATGAACCGGCCTGGAGCAGAACGGGGCGGCCCTGCGGAGAGCGGGGAACCGTGAGCGGCCCGCGGACCCGGAACCACTGGCCCGCATGGTTGAGCTCATGCACTTTCTCGGGGTCGGCGAACACGCCGCCGACTCGATCGAGTACCAACGCGTCGTCCTCCCACGTGTCCCAGAGCCCTGTCGTGGCCTCGAGGAATTCGTCGGCCCGGTCGTAGCGCTCGTCGTGGTCGAGCACCTGGTCCACGCCGAAATTCTGGGCCTCGCTGTCGTTGACGGAGGTGACGATGTTCCAGGCGGCGCGACCGCCCGTCAGATGGTCGAGCGTGGCGAAGGTCCGTGCCACATGGAACGGCGAGTAGTAGGTCGTCGAATAGGTGGCGCCGAGGCCGATGGACCGGGTGGCACCGGCGATGACCCCGAGCACGATGCTGAGGTCGATCTTGACCGGGCGGGCGCCGTAACGCACCGCCTCGGCCACCGAGCCGCCGTAAATACCGGGCATGGCGAGGCGGTCGTCGAAGAACATCATGTCGAAGCAACCCTCTTCGAGGGTGCGGCCGAGCTTCTGGTAGTAACTCGACGTGAGGAACCCGTGCTCGGTGGCAGGATGGCGCCACGAGCCGGCATAGACGGTGGCGTTGCCCGCCTGCATGAACCCGACCAACGACATCTGCTTCACCGCTTCACCTTGACTCTCTTCGCCTCTGGGGAACTATGGATCCTGGCGGTTCAGGTGTTGCGGCCACCGTTCACACCGATCACCTGACCGGTGATGTACCCGGCCCCCTGCGAGACGAGAAACGAACAGGTGTGAGCGATGTCCTCCGGCGTGCCGGCACGTCGGACCGGAGTGAGTTCGGCGTTCTCTTCCACGCTCCGGCCGAGGAGGCCCCGGCGCTCGGACCCGCGCAACATCGGGGTGTCGATGAAACCGGGTGGAATGGTGTTGACGGTGATCCCCTTCGGTGCAAGCTCGAGAGCGAGTGCTTTGGTGAACCCGATAAGACCGGCTTTCGAGGTGACGTAGTGCACCATGTACGGCTGGCCCGATTGTGCGCTCGACGACGAGATGTTGACGATCCGGCCCCAACCCGCTTCGATCATGTCGGGCACGACGGCCTGGCAGAAGTAGAAGGGTCCGTTCAGGTTGACCTCCATGATCCGGTTCCACTTGTCGTCGGTGATGCTGAGGAACTCCTTGAAACCGGGAATGCCGGCGTTATTGACAAGGACGATCGGCGGACCGATCTCGGTCCGGATCCGCTGTACTGCCACATTCACCTGCAGCCGGTCAGAGACATCGACGCCGCCGTACGCGAAGCCCTCCAGTCCGCGTGCCACGATCTCGGCCGTCACGGACTCGGCTGCGCCGGTGTCCAGATCGAGAACGGCGACGGAGAAGTCGTCCTCGGCCAGGCGGATGGCGATGGCCCTTCCGATGCCGGAGCCACCGCCGGTCACGATGGCCACGCCGCGGGTGCTCATGTGATGGCCAGGCTTGGGAGCGTGGCGGTCCTGGTTGGCATGCGTCCTCCGTTTCGATCACGCGCCGGTCTCAGCAGACCAGGAGCACGACCCGGCATCCTATGAAGATATAGTTCTTCCGTCAAGAGAACCTGGTTTCCACCAGCACGACCTCAGAGAGGTTCGTATTCGATGGTGAGCGACGCACTGGTCGGGACTGACTGACACGTGAGTACCCACCCCTCCTCTACTTCGGCAGGAGTCAGAGCATCGTTCACCCGCATGGTGACGGTCCCCTCCTTCACGAAGGCCATACAGGTGGCGCAGTTGCCGGCTTCGCACGAATAGGGCGCCGGCAGGCTCGCCCGACGCGCCGTCTCGAGCACCGTGTCGCCGGCGCGGTATGGCAGCTCAGTTCGCTTGCCCCGGAGGATGACGACGATCGCCTCGGGAGTCGCCGTCGTGTCGGAGTCGGCGACGGGCTGCGGTCCGGATTCACCCGCCGTTGTGAAGCGCTCGATGAAGATGTTGTCGGCCTCGACACCCAGAGCCAGGAGCGTGCCCTCGACGAGCTCCATGAACGGTCCCGGACCGCAGATGTAAAAGTCGGCGTCGACCTGACATCCGACGAATCTGGCGAATGGACGCGGCGTCGAGGAAGCCGCGATCTGTGTCCAGGTGTCGCTGGACCTCGAACCTCCCTGGGTGCACGCGTTGCAGGTCGTCGAGCACCCCGTCGAAAATGATGGACGCGGCGTCCCGGTTGGCGTAGAGAAGGCGGACCGGTCGCTCGGACGAGGCGAGCACACTCTTGGCGATGGACATCACCGGCGTGATGCCGCTCCCTCCACAGAAGGCGACGATCGGACGACTGTCGCCCCGCACACAGAACGAGCCTGATGGACTGGTGACCTCCAGGACGTCGCCTTCGCAGACGTGGTCGATGAGCCAATTCGACACGAAGCCGCCGGGAACCCGCTTGACCGTGACGGCCAGATCGCCATCGATGTCCGGCGCACTCGACATGGAGTAGCACCGCGCATGCTCGTCTTCACCCGTCTGCACCCGAAACGAACAGAACTGCCCTGGCTCGTACGAGAACGCGTCCTGAAGTTCGGGAGGCACCTCCAGAACGAAGGAGCGGGCATCCTCGGTCTCGCGCACCACGCTTTTGACCCGGAGCCTGCGATACCCGTGCCGTCGCACAGTGTCGTCGTGCGTCGTGACGTCATCGGGCATCGGCCCCGAATTCTAGCAGCGACATGAGAATCACATTCTCGCGCGGCAGGTGCTCTCCACGGCGGAAATCGAACGTGACGTGGAGGGCAAGCCGCACCTCACCGCAAGAATCTGCCTTTGGTACGATAACGGACCTCACGTCATTCGATAATGACATGGCGATCAGGCGACAACGTCGCTATCCCCCGGCAAAGGAGTCGACATGGCACGACCACGCACGCCGCAGCCTCCCGTTCATCTCGTCAGTGACCGCATGCTCGACATCGTCAGCGGCGACATTGGTCACGCCGGGTGACCTGCTCGTGGAAGGGGACCGCATTACCGGGGTGTCGCCCGAGGCGAGTGCCGCACGAATGCGGTAGAGATCGACCTCGGGGACGTGACCATGCTCCCTGGTCTCATGGACATGGAGGTCAACCTGGTGATGGGGGGACCGAACCACGCCAGCCCCCTGATCCCCGTGCAGGAGGATCCGGCCTTGCGCACGCTCAGGGCTGTGGCCAACGCGGGGCGGACCCTCCGGGCCGGATTCACAACCGTGCGCAATCTCGGCCTGTTCGTGCAGACCGGCGGCCTCCTGCTCGATGTGGCGCTTATGAAGGCGATCGACATGGGCTGGGTGGACGGCCCGCGCATCGTCCCGGCAGGGCACGCCATCAGCCCGACCGGAGGGCACCTCGACCCCACGATGTTCCAGGCGCTGGCGCCCCACGTGCTGCCACTCACGGTCGAAGAAGGCATCGCCAACGGCGTGGCCGAGGTCCGCAAAGCCGTGCGCTACCAGATCAAGTACGGCGCCAAGGTGATCAAAGTGAGTGCGTCGGGCGGTGTCATGTCGCATACCGGACCCGCAGGTGCGCGGCAGTACTCCACCGAGGAACTCGAGGCCATCGTCGATGAAGCCCACCGCGCCGGTCTGAAGGTCGCGGCACACTGTCATGGGGACGAGGCGATCCGCGTGGCCGTCGAATCAGGCATCGACTGCATCGAGCACGGCTCGCTCATGAGCGACGAGACGATGGACGTGTTCATTGCCCACAACACGTTCCTGGTCGCCACCACGTATCTGGCGGACGGGATGGACGTGTCGCACGCCGCCCCCGAGCTCCAGGCGAAAGCGGCCGAAGTGTTTCCCCGGGCGCGCGAAACCATCAGCAAGGCCATCAAACGGGGCGCGCGCATCGCATGCGGCACCGACGCCCCTGCCATCCCCCACGGCCGCAACGCCAAAGAGCTCGTCGCGCTGGTCAACCGGGGCATGACCCCCCTGCAAGCGCTCCGCGCCGCCACGCTCGTTTCAGCCGAGCTGATCGACGTCGACGACCGTGGACGCCTCGAAGAGGGCCTCCTGGCTGACATCATCGCCGTGCCGGGCGACCCACTCAGTGACATCACCGTCACCGAGTCGGTCCGCTTCGTCATGAAGGGCGGTCAGATCTACCGACACGATGAGAGCGCCTGAAGATGGCCGCCGACGACTTCCATCCCGATCTGCGCAACATCGCCCGCTGGCTCCCGCATGGTGGGATCGGGGCCCGGACCCTGAAACCGATACGGGTGCTGAGCGGGTTGCAGTCCCGAAGAGCGACAAACACCGTTGAGGTGCAGCCCGCTGCGGCCGTCTCGGTCCGGATGCACCGGCCATCGCCGGCGCCAAAGCCACTCCCGGCGATGTTGTGGATCCACGGGGGTGGGATGGTGATGGGGACCGCAGCGCAGGACGACGCGATCTGCCGGCATTTCTCCCAGGAACTCGGGATCCTCGTGGCCGCGGTCGACTATCGCCTTGCCCCGGAACATCCTTTTCCGGTTCCCCTGCACGATTGCTACGACGCGCTGGTGTGGCTGGCCCGGCAACCAGAGGTCGATACGACCCGGATCGTCGTCGGCGGAGCGAGCGCGGGCGGTGGCCTCGCCGCCGGACTGGCGCTGCTCGCGCACCGAGCGCGGCGAGGTGCACCTCGCCTTCGAACTCCTCGCCTATCCGATGCTCGACGACCGTACGGCGACACGCGTCGACGCCGGTGCCATCAAGCGCAGGTTGTGGAGCAATACATCGAACCGGTTCGGCTGGCAGTCCTATCTGGGTCAGGCGCCGGGTGGTAGCGACGTGGACGGGCTGGCGGCGCCCGCACGTGTGGATGACCTTTCCAACCTGCCGCCGGCATGGATCGGCGTCGGCACCTTGGACCTTTTCTACGACGAGGACGTCGCTTACGCAGACCGACTCAATGCCGCCGGCGTCGCGTGCGAACTGGACGTGGTCCAAGGCGCATTCCACGGCTTCGATGCGATCGCGCCCAAAGCCGGCGTGTCACAGGCCTTTCGCGCCGCGCAGGTCGCAGCGCTGGCGGCAGCTCTCGGTTAAAGGAACACGGGCGGTCCGCTGACGATCACGTTACGTACGCATCGACCAGTTCCGAGGGGCGGGCACGGGCTGCGGCGGGCAGCGGCGGTCCCGAGGGGGGTGCACTGCGGACACTTGTGAAAGTTAACCACTAGAGTTCTAGCACTCAGCTTTTACAGGCTCTCCTGTCCGATCCATGGGAGGCTCTCGTGCCCGATCCATGGGAGGCTCTCGTGCCCGATCCATGGGTCATGTCAACCCTCTCCTACCCAGCTCACGAGTCAGGGCGAAAAGTCCGCGCAACGAGCAGCGAACTCGCGTTCTCAGCTGGGGAAGAAGACCCCGGCGACCGCGCCACCGTCGACGAGCAGATCCGTGCCGGTGATGAAGCTCGCCTGCGGGCTGCACAGGAACTCCGCCGCGGCGGCGATGTCGTCGGGGGTCCCCAGCCGCCCCGTACCACTGCCCGACACCATCGACTGCATGAACTCGCCACTGGGGCCGCTGAGCTCGGCCACTCCCATGGGTGTCGAGATCACCCCCGGCGAAATTGAGTTGACCCGAGCCCCACGCCGCCCCCAGGGGACCGACGCCGCCCGGACGCGCACCTGGTTGGCGCGCTTGGCGATCCCATAGGCAAAGCCCGGTTCGGCGATCGCACTCTCGGCGAGCTCCGGCAGTTCGAGCAGAGTCGCAGTGGGCGTCGTCGCCAGCTGACGCTCGAAGTCAGGATCCTGGGGCATCATCGATCCGGCGCTCGAAGCGATGAAGACGCCGGCGCCCCCGGGTGCGATGACCGCACCGAAGGCATCGAGCATGAGCGCAGCGCCGAGGAGGTCGACACGCAGGATGGCACCGACCGAAGCCTGGACCGGCGACAGTCCTGCAGTGTGGACCAGGACATCGACCCGGCCGAGCTCGGCGGCGGCGGCGGCCAGCGCAGCCACCGACGACGCGTCCGACACGTCCGTCACCTGCTCGACCACGAGGTGACCCTCGACCCGGAGACGCTCCGCCGCTTCCCCGAGCGTGGAAGGCATCACATCGGCCAGCAGTAGCGTTGACCCAGGGCCGAGCCGTCGGGCGATGGCCAGTCCCATCCCGCCGGTCCCGGTCACGACGACGACGCGATCACCCTCACTCATGCCACACCCTCCCTTTCGTCGTTTACGCTCGCCCACCGTAGACCGCACTCACCCGTGCGCACCGCCCGCGACGAAGGGGTAGATCCGGGTGAAGTCCGAACCGGGCTCGCTCGCGGCGAACTTCTCCCACAGGTCGGCAGTTGCCAGACCAATTGAGGTGGACGAACCCTGGTCCGCCGCCTCGTGGAGGTAGAGCCGTACGTCCTTCGCCATCAACGAGTTCGCGAACCCCGAGGAGTAGGAGCCCGTCAGCACATGATGCTGGAATTTGTCGCTCGTGGCCGCGCTCTGGCCGCTCGACGTTGCGAGCACGTCCAGCATGGTTCCCATGTCGAGCCCTACCGAGAGCCCGTACGCGATCGCTTCGCTGGCTGCGGCGAGCGCAGTGGCAGAGAGGAAGTTGTTGGCCAACTTCATGGCTTGCGCCATCCCGGGGCGGTCGCCCACCAATCGTCTCCGGTCGCTCAGTCCGGCGACCACCGGCCCGGCGCGGCGAACTGCGTCGACGGTGCCGGCAAGCATCACCATGAGTGTGCGGGCGCGCGCACCGGCGATGCCACCCGACACCGGTGCGTCGACGTAGTCCACTCCGGCAGCGGCGAGCCGCGCACTCACGCGGGTCGCCGCGCGCACTCCGATCGTCGATGTGTCGATGACGAGGGTCACCCGCGAACCTTCGGTGCCGGCGATCTGCGCGCTGACGTCTTCGGAAGCCGCACCGTCGGGCAGGCTCAGGACGATCACCTCGACCCGGCGTGCCACCTCGGCCACCCCGCCTACGCTGATCGACCCCTCAGGTGCCCCACCCGGTCCGGCCGCGTCATGGGCCACCACGCCGAATCCGGCTCGCAAAAGGTTGCCCGCAAGCACGCTCCCCATGTGGCCGAGACCGACACATCCGATTGTCTCGCCCACACTCAGGCCTCTCGCTCGGTGCGGAGGGACTGCAATTCCCGACGCGCGGCGAGCGCCGCCGGCGCACCGCAGTAGGCGGCGATCTGGAAAAGGAGCTCGTCAAGCTCTTCATCCGTGACGCCGGTCTGGGGCTGGGCGCTGGCATGCAGGCGGAATTCCTGCATGCGCCCGAGAGCCGCAGTCATCGCCATCACCAGCAGACTGCGATCGCGAGGCGAAAGCGGCCCACCCCGGGCCCAGACGCCCCAGGCCGTGGACGTCACATAGTCCTGGAACTCCACGGCGACCGGATCGGAATCGGCGGTCATGCTGTCGACATAGGCGTCACCGAGAATGGTCCGGCGCATGGCACGCGCCGCAGACAGCTGCTCGGATTCCTCCATTGGTCCTCCTTTGGTCGGGGAGTTGGCGAACGTCAGCTCGAGGCGAGCGACGCCACGTACTCACGCGTGCGCTGCGCCGACGCCAACTTCTCGTCGCGCGTCTCGCCGATGGGCACGATCCGCACCGAGAGGTCCGTTGTCCCCGCGTCGGCAAAGGACTGCAGTCGCCGGGCGATCGACGCTTCGCTGCCCACGGCGAGAATGTCCCCCACCGTGCGGGCATCCCCACGGTCGAGCAGCTTCTGGTAGTTGGGCGACACGTCGGACTCCGAAAGAATCCGATTGGTCCGGCTCACCGCCACCTCGACCTCGTCGTCGCGACACAGGCACACGGGCACGCCCGCCACAATCCGTGGTGGCCGGCGTCCGGCCGCCTCGGCCGCCGCGGTGATGGTGGGTGCCACGTGCGTGCCGATCGCCCGCTCGTCGGCCAACCAGAGGATGGTGCCATCGGTCCGTTCCCCCGCCAAGCGGAGCATCAGGGGACCCAGCGCGGCGAGCAGCACCGAGGTGGGCGCAATGTCGGTGATGTCGAGGGCATTGTGCACCCGGAACATCTCGTTCTCGACATCGACCATCCCGGGTCCCCGCAACGCCGGGTCCAGGACGTCGAGATAGGCGGCCATCGTGGCCGCCGGACGCTCGTACGGGAGACCGAGCATCTCGTCGATCACCCAGTGGTGCGAGACGCCGAGACCGAGCGTCAACCGACCTTCACACACCGCCTGTACGGACAGGGCCTGGTGGGCCAACGCGATCGGATGCCGGGGCTGTACCGGCACGACGGCGGTTCCGATCTCGATGCGCGTGGTTTGCGTGCCGATCAGCGCCGCCGCGGTCAGGGCATCGAAATCGTCGGGAATCTGCGGGACCCACACCGAGGCCAGCCCGGCGTCCTCCGCCCATTGTGCATCCGCGAGCAGACGCTCGACCTTCGTTGCATAGCGCCCGCGCTCGGGCCCCGCCATCACGCCTATCCGCACGTCACTCTACTTTTCCTCTCACGAGAAACGGGAAGCTGACCCGTTCAGACGGCCGGCTCGACCACGACATCGATGCTGGCCGCACCGCTGTCGGGCACCCTGGCCTGGCGCCATACCTCGACAGGAAATGAAATATTGATCAAGGAATAGGACAACGTGAGCAACCGGCCGGCGTCATCGGGTAGCGCGTTGAGATCGAGCTTGTCGAGGTACCCCAGCACGTCCTCCAGCCGCGGGAACGCAACGTCGTAGAAGGCCTGCATCTCGTCCATGGAGCTCGACAGCCGCTTCGCGAACCGCTCCGCCTCGGTGGCAAGACACCAGTCCGCAAAGGGTTCGAGGTCGGCAAATTCGGGAGGCAATGAGGTGGTCATGGGATCTCCTCGCTCAACGTCCGGCCGGGACAGCGACCGGCGTCGAGGTCCGTGCAAAGTCGGCAACGTACCTTCCCGCCGTCTTGTGCAGATGGCGGAGCAGGATCTCCTGGTCGTTGAGCGGGAACTGGGTCACCGCACGTGACTCGATCATCGATTGCGTGGCTTCGAGGGTGTTCCCGTCCTGCAGGGCGAATTCCTTGAACGTGACGGCGGCGAGTTCCTGACGCAGACGTTCGGTGGCGTTCTTCGGCGGAACGAAGTACAGCGTGCCCTCGAAAATGTGCGTGTTATGCGACGTCGGCCAGTAGTGGTAGGTCAGGTACCAGCCCGGGGCCCAGACGAGCAACATGAAGTTGGGGAAGAAGACGAACGAATCGATGCCCCACGCCGGGCTGCGGGCCGGGTTGAGACCAGGGGGAAGGTCGTCGAGGCCGTCGATGTCGGGCCGGTCCCACGGTCCGAAAAGCCCGCTACGCAGAACGCGCTCGATCGGCTTGACCATGCTCGGATCCTTGGGAGGTGACATCCCGCCCCACGACGAGACCATGCCGTGCGGCCCGTCGATCCCATAGGACAGCGCTTCGTACCCGTAACCCTGGAGCTTGCGCGACTCCTCACCGAGCGCCTGCCTCGCGTGCAGAACAGGCGCGTGGTAGAACTCCGCGAACGCATCGATGAAGAGCTTCCAGTTGCTACCGACATTCGCTCGGTACTTGTAGACCTGCGTCATTTCGCCGAATGGATAGCCTTCGAGGCCCGCGCCCAGCTCCCCGAGGTAGTCGCCGACGGAGGTGGTGTTGTCGGCATCGAGATTGACGAAGATGAATCCCTGCCACACCTCGGTCTGCACCGGAACGAGGCCGAAGTCCGCCTTGTCGAGATCGAAGAACTCCGACTCCTGCTGGACGAAGTTCAGCGCGCCGTCCAGGTCGTAGCGCCAGCCGTGGTACTTGCAGGTGAACTGCCGGCAACTTCCTCTCGTCTCTTCACGTGGGAAGTCGTTCCAGACGAGCTTGTTGCCCCGATGCCTGCAGATGTTGTGGAACCCCCGGACGACGCCCTCCTTGTCGCGCACGATGATCACCGAAGTGCCCGCGCACTGGAGCTCCTTGGTGAAGTAGTTGCCGGTGCGCGGCACCTCTTCGACCCGGCCCACGTTCAACCAGGTCCGACCGAAGATGGCCTTACGCTCCAACTCGTAGAACTCGGGCGAAATGGAATCCTCGTAGTTCACCGTGCTCGTGCCCAGCTCGGGGTAGTGCTCCGTCCAGCTCCCCTCAACGGGCTTGGGGAAGTGCGCCATATGGTTCGTCCTCCTGTCGGGCGGGTACTGTGATGATATCAGTAGTCTCCTGAAAAGAGAAGACCGTTCTCAGACGAGATCGTCGTCAAGCGGAATGGCGAAACTCCGGAACGCCATCGCCAGGGCGTCGTAGGCACCGACCGTGAAGACGAGGTCCATGAGTTGTTCGACGTCGAGCGCACCCGCCAGCACTTCCCAGGTGGCGTCGGTGATCATGGCGTCGCGCAGGAGCTCGTCCACGGCGCGGAGCATGGCGGCATCGAGAGGGGACCAACCGACGGCACCGGGCCCCTCCTCAATCAGGGCGACTTCCGCGGACGTCAGGCCGGCGTCGGCGGCCAGCACGACGTGTTGCTTCCACTCGTAGAGCGCCTGGCGGACCGCAGCCACCCGGAGGACGAGCAACTCCCGCTGACGCGGCGAGAGCGCCGTCGAGAAAAGAATGTGGCCGTTGAAGGTGTTGAAGGCCTGGGCCAGGGCCGGGTAGTGGGCCAGCATGCCGAGCACGTTCAAGCCTTTGGGACGGCCGGGATCCCTGCTCGGGAACGGGTGGCGTGGGTTCGGTGGGCGGATGGCCGCGAGCGCCGCCCGCATCTCCGCCGGCCATTCGTTCGGCGGGAGCGGCGTGATGCGGGCGCCGTCGGATACTGCGTCCGGGCTCACTGGATCACCTCGTTTTCTCCCTTTCCCTCGTCGCGCACCCGCGGGAAGAGGGGTGTTCTCTCGATAGTAGAACACCGCTTTCCGGGACTCAACCGGACCCGAGACTGTTCCCCCGGCTGGCCCTTCGCCACCGCTGAAGGTGCCATTGTCGTTGCCGATTTGAGAGAACTTGATTATCGTCGCCGGCATGCCTCCGGCTGCCCCATTGCCGATCCCAGGCGGGCCCCACCGGCGGCTGCACGATCACGAGAAGGGCTGATCACATGGGCGCACCACCGATGGCCGACGTCATCGAACTCGAGCAGCTCCTCGGCCGCTACGCCGTCGGCATGACCAAGAATGACGTCGATGCGGTCGTTGACGTCTTCACGCCCGACGGCACCTACAGCGCCTTCGGCGATACCTATCAGCTCGTGGATTTCCCCACCCTCGTCGAGGCGGCGCCCAAGGGCCTGTTCCTGGTCGGGCCGCCGGTCTTCGAGCTCGACGGCGATACCGGCCGGGGTGAGCAGCCGCTCTGCTTCGTCGAGCAGCTGAGCCACGACATGCGCATCGGGTACTACACCGACACCTATCGCCGTACGCCCGACGGGTGGCGTCTCGCCACCCGCGCCATGACGTTCCTGCGCAAGAGCGGTGCCCGCGATTCGGGCCGGGCCCACGACCCCACCGACCCCAACCCACCGCATGACCGGCGCATTCGGCGCGGCGACGGACCTCGACGAGCTTCCGATCGTCCGTCGACACCTGGCTGGACCAGAACCAGGCGATCGCTTGCGCCCCGACTACGAGGGCAATGGGACCCTCGACCAGCAGATGGCGCATCTGTCCACGGTGAAGCGACTCGCCTATGACGCCGGCTTCATGCGCTGCGGTTGGCCCGAGCTCGTCGGCGGACTCGGCGGATCGACGCTCATGCGCGCCTACCTGGGCGAGGCTCTCACGACCCGCGACCTCGTCGAACCGGGCCTTTACTCGATGACCGAAGTGCTGGCCCCGACCATGATCGACTACGCACCTCCTGCGTTGGCCGCGGCGATGGTGCCGCTGTTGCTTCGTGGCGACGAAATGTGGTGCCAGGGGTTCTCCGAGCCCGGGACCGGCAGCAACCTGGCCTCGCTCTCCTGCCGGGCCGAGCGCAACGGGGAAGAGTGGCGGATCAACGGCCAGAAGGTGTGGACCAGCCTGGCCCAGTACGCGCAGCGTTGTGTGCTTCTCACCCGGACCGGGACGCCGGAGTCGGCCCACAAGGGGATCACGGCCCTGTTCGTCGACATGGATTCGCCGGGCGTCACGGTGCGTCCCATTCAGGCCATGCACGGGGCCGCGGAGTTCTCCGAGGTCTTTTTCGACGACGTCGCCGTTCCCTGTCGCGCACCCTGGGTTCGGTGAACGGTGGGTGGGCGGTCGCAATGGACCTGCTCCCGTACGAGCGCAGCACCGCGCTCTGGCACCGGGGGGCATTCCTGCACCGGCGACTGCAAGACCTCGTCGACGCGGCGCCTGTCGGTACGCTCGATCCGGCGAAGCTCGGCGAGGTCACGCAACTGTTGTACGCGTTCCGGGCCCGCTCCCGTGCGACCCAGCATCGGATGGCGGACAAAGAGCGGCTCGGGCCGGAGACCTCCATCGACAAGATTCTCCTCGCCACGACCGAACAGGCCATCTTCGACCTTGCAGCCGATGCACTGACACCGGAGCTGGCGATCGGCGACGATCCCGGGAGTGCGCGGTGGCGCAGCGACTACCTGTACTCGCGCGCCGCGACAATTTACGGAGGGAGCGCCGAGATCCAGCGCAACATCGTCGCCCGCCGCCTCCTCGACTTGGGGGACGACCGCTGATGGACGGCGAAGACCTCGCGCTGTTCACACGGAGCATTCGCAAGGCGACACAGGAGCAGACGGGGCCGGCTCTCGACGCTGCGCTCGAAGAGATCGGGTGGTCCGACGCGTTGACCAGCGAACCCCGGGACGCCATTGCGACCCTCTTCACTTGTCAGGGCGCCGACAACGCCACCTCCTCGGCCCTAGGCCGGGTGGTCCTGCACGCGCTGGGACTGGACGACACACCCGAGGTGGGCGTCGTACTCCCCGCCATCGGGCAGTGGCTTCCGGCGGGCACGGTCGACGCGAACGGCCTGCAGGTGCGTGGCCTTGTGCCGGCCGACCTCCGTTCCCGGCAGTCCGCGCTCGTCATTGCGTCGGCCGGACACGCCGATCATGCGTACCTGGTGCCCACCACCTCGCTCGCACTCGATCGCATCGGTGGCATCGACCCTCAGTACGGATTGTGGCACGTGGCCGGCGTGGACCTGCAAGGGACAAGTGACCTCGGACCTACCGCAACCCCGTGGACATCCGCCGTCGCACTGGCCCGTCTGGCCATTGCGCACGAGCTCGTCGGGGCCGCACGGACCATGCTCGAGCTTGCCCGCGAGCATGCACTTGGGCGCACGCAGTTCGGTCGATCCATCAGTTCCTTCCAAGCCATCCGTCACCGGCTGGCCGAGACGCTGGTCGCCGTCGAGATGGCCGACGCGATGCTCGATGCGGCCTGGCTCGACGGAACGGAGGACACCGCTGCCATGGCGAAGGCTCGTAGCCGGTCGGCAGGCACGTACGGCCGCTCGCCATTGTCAGCAGGTGCTGGCCGGGATCGGCTTCACCAAAGAGCATCCGCTGCACCGCTCGCTCCAGCGGACGATCCTCCTGGACGGCCTGTTCGGGACCTCGGTGTCGCTCACCAGGAGCCTCGGCGAGCAGATCGTGGGCACGGCGCAGTTGCCACCCCTCCTCCCACTCTGACTACGTTGTCGTGGGAGAGGGAGGGGCGACGATGACAGATGATCTCGGGGCCGCAGGGCTCAGATTCGAGCGGGACGGCGTGATCGGATGGTGCACCATCGACCGGCCCGAGGCGAGGAACGCCTTCACACCGGCCATGTACTTCGGGATCAAGCGGGCGGTCCACCTGGTGAACAGCGATCCCGACCTGGAGGCCCTGATCATCACCGGCACCGGCGACGTCTTCGCCCCGGGCGGCGACCTGGGTGGTCGCACAGGGCCCGGTGATCTGCCCGTGCCCGACATCGGGCACGACATCCTGCCGTTCCTCACCATCCGGGACAGCCAGGCGCCGGTGGTGTCCGCCGTGAACGGGATCTGCCAGGCCGGCGGGCTCTTGGTCGCCATGATGTCCGACATCGCCGTAGCCAGCGATCGAGCGACGTTCCGGGTGCCCGAGTTGTTGCGGGGCATCGTCGACGCCACGTATGCGGCGGTCCTGCCGGCCCACGTCGGCATCGCCGTCGCCCGCGACCTGTTGCTCACGGCGCGGCGGTTCGACGCCGAAGAAGCCGTCCGCCTCGGGCGTGATCTCGAGGGTGGTGCCCCACGAGGAGTTGCGGGAGGCTGCAGTCCACGCGGTGGGCGAAATCCTCCAAACGGGCCCACTGGCGCGCATGCATGTCAAGCGGATGCTGAACGACCGCTACGGGCTCATCGACTACCAGACGATGTTCGCCTCGCTGGCAAGCTCGCCTGAACCCCGGGAAGGGATGCTGGCGTTCATGGAGAAGCGATCGCCGAATTGGATTCCCGCGCAGTTCGCCGACCACGGGTCCGGCCGGTAGGAACGTCCGCGCGCCCTGCTGCGCGGTTGGGCGCCGTTCAGCGCAGTTCGAGCGATCCGATCCAGGTATCGACGAGGGCGTTGAATTCCGCGGGCCGTTCCTGATGGAGCCAGTGGTTCGCACCTTCCCAACCGATTGCCCGCGATCGCTCGTCGGTGAAAACGGCTTCCTCCACGGCGACCCTTGAGGGATCGGCATAGAAGGTCAGTACCGGGCAGACACGACGCGCGAGATAGGGCCCGCTGTTCGAGACGAGCGTCAACCCTGTGACACTGGCCTCGAAGGCCTGACGCAGCACATGGGCCGGGACACCGGCGACCCGCCGTAGCTGCCATGTACGCAGGCCCGGGTCCTGCGCCGGCGACGCGAACGACCCGAAGAGCTGCTGGACGAGGGGAACGGGGTCCATCTCGTTGAGTGCGGCGATCATCGGCGCAGCCCCCGAACCCGTCTCGTCGGGCAACAGGTAGGCCGGATCGACACAGACGAGAGCGGCGACAAGGGCCGGGTATTCGACGGCCAGAGCACTGACGACCGCCCCACCGAGGGAATGGCCCACCGCCACGACCGGCGGCACATCCAACGACTCGAGGAGAGCGGCGACATCAGATGCCAACTGCTCCGCCGCGTAGCCATCGGGCGGCGCGCTCGATCGCCCGTGGCCCCGGAGATCGACGGCGAGCACACGGTGCGCCTGCGTGAAGTGGGGAAGCTGCCAACTCCAGTCGTGAGAATCACAGCTGTACCCGTGCACGAAGAGCAGGGGCGGATCGCCCGCGCCTTCGTCCGTGAAGAACATCTGGACTTCCCCGAGGTCTGCGAATGCCACGTTCGTCCCTTCGAAGCTCGATCGACGCAACCCTAGGAGATGTCCGGCGCACCCACCCCGTTGAAGATGAGATCCCAGAGCTCTTCGGCCGGATCAGCCGTCTCCGCCCGGATGGACATCCCGCCGATCGTCGCCGAGAACGTGTTGAACATGATCGCCTCGAGGACCATGCCGGTAATCGTGCTCCGCCGGAGCCCGGGGCGGAGTGCCCCGGCCGCCGTGGCGTCGTCGAGCACCTCGTTGAACAACGTCACAAGGGGGACGAAGGCCTGCGCCGCTTCCGTGGGATGCCTCGTGAGGAGCTGCTGCGCGAAGTCGACGAGCACCGGGGCGGTCGGGCTCCACTCAACAGGATCGCCCCCCGGCTCAGGCCGGCAGAGGCGGTAGTACTCCACGACGAAGCGATGCAGGCGCCCGAGCGCGTCCTGTTCGCCGGCGACCTTGCCGCGGAGAAACTCCGTGCTGGATCGAACCGTCTCCTCGAACAGAGCCAGGAGCAACTCGTGCTTCCCGCTGAAGTACTGGTAGAAGAGCCGCAGGGACTGTCCTGAGCGCTCGACCACCTCCTGCACGGTGAAGTCCTTGTGCGGCTCCCCCTCGTTCATCAGTTCCAGCGCCGCGTCGAGGAAGCGCTGCAGGCGGCTCTCGGCCCGGGCACGGGCCGAATCGAGTGATCGGGCGACGGCGAGCTCGCGCCGGCTGACCGCCGGATCCGCCTTCGCCTGGTCGGCCTCGGCCGTGGATTTCTTCACCACGGAGCGCGTTCCGGGTCGAGGTCGGTGAGAGCGTCTTTGTCCATCAGCGAAAACCTCATATCCGTGCAGAGGATACCTTGCGCCGGCGAACGCTCCGAGCAGGCTTCGTCAGATTGCGGCAGGTAGCCGCAGGATGCGCTCCGCGACCAGGTTGCGCTGGATCTGTGACGTCCCGCCCATGACACTCTGCGCCCGCGCGTAGAGGTACACCTTCAGCCCGGTGTCGTCTTCGGAAGGGCCGACGCCGCCGATCGAGAGTGCGGCATTCCCGACCGTCTGCTCGGTCGATGTCATGAGCAGCTTGTCGATCGAGCCTTCCGGACCGTGCGTCACCCCGTCCAGGCGCTCAGAGAGGCGCCGGTACACGTGGAGCCGCAACATGTCCGCTTCGACGATCGCCCAGCCGAGGTCGCGCACCTGGTCGGCGCTGTAACGCGCCGGGTCGCGCTGCACCTGCGCCACCAGATCCCCGACCAGCTTCTTGTAACGACCGGCAAAGCCGAGTTGTTGGGGCTCGCGCTCATGGCTGACGACGGTCATCGCCAGTGACCATCCTTCTCCCGGGCCGCCGATCATGTTCGCCGGCCGGTACCCGGGCACCGTCGAAGAGGACCTCTCCGAACTCCTTGGTGATGCCGTTGATCATGCGGAGGGGCCGCTGCTCGATCCCGGGCTGATCCATCGGCACCGCGAACGCAGAGATCCCTTTGTGCTTGGCGACTTCAGGGTCGGTGCGGGCCAGCACGAGGCACCACTCGGCGTCGTCGGAGTAGCTCGTCCACACCTTGTGGCCGGTGAGGACGAACTCGTCGCCCTGCCGCTCGGCCCGGGTGCGCAGTGACGCCAGGTCCGAGCCTGCATCGGGTTCGCTGAAACCCTGGCACCACCGGTCGCGCCCGTTGACGATGCCCGGGAGGAATCGCTGTTTGATCTCGGCGCTACCGTGCTCGAGGATGCCTTCGACGAGGTAGCCGAGACTCGGCCGGGGCGGCGCGCCGGCGGCGGCGAGTTCCTCGTCGACGATCACGTCGCAGACGCTCGGCAGTCCCTGTCCACCGATCTCTTTCGGCCAGGTCGTGCCGAAGAAGCCGCCGTCGTAGAGCGCTTGATGCCAGGCCCGCTGACCCGCCCAGTACTCGTCATCGGTCGAGGACGCCGGCAACTTCGGGTTGTTGACCTCCAACCACGCCCGGAGACGCAGCCGGAACGCCGCCTCCTCGGGTGCATCACCGAAGTCCATCGCCGCCTCCGATCCCGTGGTGCGCCAAGACCCGCGCCATGTTGACGCCGACCCCGCCGAGGATCTCGCTCGAGAGAAGGGCTCGGCGCAGGTGGACGTGTGCCAGACATTCCCATGTGTTGCCGATCCCGCCATGGACCTGAATGGAGGTTTCACACACACTGCGCGCCGATCTCGCGCAATAGGCCTTGGCCCCGGCGGCCGCCGCGAGTGCGTCGTCCGCCGGGAGTGCATCAACTGCCCAGGCAGCGTGACGGGTCACACTGCGTGATCCTTCCATCAGGACCAACGCGTCGGCCAGCAGGTGTTGGATGGCCTGAAAGGAGCCGACCGGCCGCCCGAACTGCTGTCGTGAGGTCGCATAGGCGCAAGCAAGATCGATGGCCCCCCGCATGACCCCGACCAGGTCGGCGCTGGTCAGAGCCACGCCCAGCGCGTGCCATCGCACCAGGTCCTCGGGCGTGAGGGGTGCACCCTCTCGGGCGACGCGCGGTGGCAGGCGTTGCACCCTCGACCACCACCGATGGGCGGGTCAGATCAACCCCGGCGCCCGATGGAGCCAGGTGGACCGAGGCGACGACGAAGCCGTCCCGCTCGGGTACCAGGAGGAGCGCTGTCTCGGCGCCCTCGGCGTCGATGGCCACCGCGCCCGTGGGTGTCGTGCCGCCGACAGCCACGGCGAGGTCGGTCAGCGCAGCGGGAGAGGACGACCGTTTCCGCTGCCGTGGCGGGCGGTGCTCCTGCGATCCGCCGCAACTCCGTCGCCAGTGTCGGGCCCAGGAAGGGGGCATCGGCCAGTCCGCGCCCCAGCTCCTCGGCGACGATGGCCGGCTCCACCCCTGATGCGAGCGGCGCGCCGTCGGCCTCTTCGGCACGCAACTCCCGCCAGCCCGAAGCGACGATGGCGGCTTCGAGCTTCTCGCAACGCTCAAGATCGTCGAGCTCCCCCACGGCACGTGGCCCGAGCCGGTCGACGACTGCAGTCACCGACTCGCGGAGCGCTTCTTGCACGGACGAGAGCCGGACGTCCATCAGACGTCCTTCCCCGGGGCCAGCAGACGAGGCGTCCACTCGTCGCGGAGCGTACGGCGGAGCACCTTGCCCGACGGCAGCCGCGGGATCGCCTCCACGAAGACGACCCATCGCAGTTGCTTGTAGGTCGCGAGCGAGTCGGCCACGTACGCTTTGAGCACTTCTTCGCTCACCGGCTGTGCGGGATCGAGTTGCACCACGGCAACGGGAACTTCGCCCGCACGCTCGTCGACCAAGCCGAACACGGCGCAGTCGAGCACGGAGGGGTGCGCGTGCAGGACTCCCTCGATCTCCGCGGGAGCAACCTGAAAGCCGTTTACCTTGATCATCTCCTTCGACCGGTCGGTGAGGTGGACCCAACCTTGCGCTTCGAGCCAGCCGACATCGCCCGTGCGATACCACCCGTCGGCGAAGGCCTCCGCCGTTGCCTCCGCCGGGAGATAGCCGACCATCGCCGATGGGCTCAGAACCTGAATCTCCCCGACCTCACCGGGCGCCAGGACGGCACCACTCTCGAGGTCGGCGACACGCAACGACACTCCGTGCGGCGGCAGACCGGCGGAGTCGAGCCGCCAATCCGAAGGTCGATCGACGGGATTGACGGCGATGACCGGCACCTCGCTCGCGCCGTAGGCGGGAAGCCAGCGGACGCCGGTGCGCGCGGAAACCCTCTTCGCCACCGCCTCGCTCACGGGGGTCGCACCCCACATGATGTAACGCAACGACGAAAGGTCGAACTTCTCGATATCGGGGTGATTGGCCATCGCCAGTGCGATCGGCGCCACCGCCATCTCGAGCGTCATTTTGTCCGCTTCGATGAAATGGAGAACATCGTCCAGGTCGAACCGGCGATGCAGGCGCACCGTGGCACCGGCGCTCGCCGCGGCCAGCAGGTTCAGGAGACCGAGAATGTGTGAGGGCGGCGTCGCCACCTGGAACCGGTCAGTGGGCCCGAGGCCGAGCGTCTGGCACCAGTGGGCGGTGCCGTGGCCCATCGAACGATGCGTATGGCGAACGGCTTTCGGAAGCCCGGTGGTGCCCGAGCTGAACACCAGGACGGCCTCGTCCGTATCGCTCACCGCCGCCGGCGTCGTCTCCCCGCGCGGGCCGTCAGCAGGACCGCTCTGCAACCAGTCGTCGACATCGATGACACGGCTTTCGCCGAACGCCTCGGCCAGTAACGCCGTCGAAGTTCCGTCCGCTATCGCCTGCACCGGTTCGGTGAGCTGTTGTGCGTGCCCGACCTCACGTGCCTTCCACGACGGGCTGAAGAGCACCGACGCGGCCCCGATCTTGCTGACGGCGTAGACGGCCACGACGAATTCAGGCCGGTTCGAGAGCATCAACGCCACGCGGTCACCGTGCCCGATACCCTGCGCAACGAGATGTTGGGCCAAGGAACTGCTGAGATCGTCGAGGCGGCGGAACGACCATCGCTCGTCTCCCGCCCAGACGGCGTCGCGCTCGCCGAATTCCTCTGCGGCCCGCTCGAGATAGTGATGGAGCAGGGTCGCCGGCATGGAAACATTCTTCTCGTTTCCAAGATCGACGTCAACATTGAGAGAATGTAAGGTTCTCCGCATGACTGAGCAGGTCAACTCTCCGTTACGCGCCGACCCGACCGACCCTGACGTGCGGCGGGAGATCATCGAGACGGTGCGACGATTCGTGGCCAACGAGGTCGCCCCCGTCGCCTCCGAGCTCGAGCACCACGATCGATTCCCCACTGACATCGTCGGCCAGATGCGCGACCTCGGCCTCTTCGGGGTAACCATCCCCGAGGACTACGGAGGATTGGGCCTCGACCTGTTGACGTACATCGGGGTCATCGAAGAGCTGGCGTACGGCTGGATGAGCCTGACCGGCATCGTCAACACCCACACCATGGCGGCCACGCTGATCATGACGCACGGCAACGACGAACAGCGACGACGTTGGCTGCCCGTCCTTGCCGCAGGGGACCGGAGGGGGGCGCTCTCCCTCTCCGAGCCCGATGCCGGCAGCGACACCCGCAATATCTCCTGTCGCGCCACACGCGACGGAGACGAATACGTGATCAATGGCACGAAAGCCTGGGTCACGAACGGCGAACGTTCCAGTTTGGTGGCGCTGGCGGCGCGCACCGATGAGGGAATCTCCGCCTTCATTGTGGAGAAGGAGCCTGGACCGACGTTCGAGGGGATCACCGTCAGCAAGAACGTCAGCAAGCTCGGCTACAAGGGGGTCGAGACCGTCGAGATGTCCTATGTGGACCACCGGATTCCCGCGGCCAACCTCATCGGCGAGGTGGGGCGGGGCCTCCCGCAGATCCTGGGCGTCCTCGAAATCGGGCGTATCAATATCGCCGCTCGCGCGGTGGGCGTCGCACGAGCCGCCTTCGACGCCGCTCTGCACTACGCCCAGGAGCGCGAGACCTTCGGCAAACCCATCGGCGAACACCAGGCCATCCAACTCAAGTTGGCCGACATGGCCACCCGACTGCAGGCGGCGCGTCTCCTTACCAGAGACGCGGCCGAACGCAAGACGGCCGGGCTCCGTTGTGACGTGGAGGCGGGCATGGCCAAGCTCTTCGCCAGCGAGACCGCCCTCGAACTGGCCACCGAGTCCATGCGCATCCACGGGGGCGTGGGCTACACCACCGACTTACCGGTGGAGCGCTATTACCGCGATGCGCCGCTCATGGTGATCGGCGAGGGCACCAACGAGATCCAACGTCTGGTGATCGCACGGGGCCTGCTCGCCCGGGCGCGCGCCTCCAACCCCTGAACGTCCCGGCGCATCGGCATCGCCTCGTTTAGCGGCGATCATCGCCGGTTCTCCTTCCGCGGCGGCGGGCAGTGCCCTGGGACAACTCCTCCAGAACCTCGCCGGTGTGATCCCCGAGCTTGGGCACCACTCTCGCAGGATCGGCGACCACATCGGAGAAGCTGACCGGACCGTTGACCGAGCGCATCGCCCCGTCCGCCAACTCCACGACGCCGTCGTTGGCCAATAGCTGAGGATCCACGACGACTTCGGCCGGAGACTGCACGGGGGCCCACCACACGCCTTCGCGGTCGAAGCGCTCGCTCCATTGCGCAAGAGGCCGTTCCGCGATGATCTCGTCGAGAAGGGCGATGACCTCGACGCGGTTCTTCCGGATCGCCCGCGCACTCGCGAACCGCTCGTCATCGAGCAACTCGGGACGTCCGAGCGCTCGGCAGACGGCACCTATGTGCCGCTCCGCCTCGAGGCCGGTGAAGAAGAACCATTTGCCATCCGCGGCACGGTAGGGATTCATCAGCGGTGACTGGTTTCGGTCGCGCCGTTCGGCCCCGGCCACCTTGCCCAACTCCATCTGCAACCCCAGATCCCATCCGAGGACGTAGGCGCCGGTGCGGAGCAACGACACTTCGACCACGCGGCCCACGCCGGTCTCGCGCTGCTGCAGGACGGCGGCCAGAATTCCGGCCAGGGCGGCCAGGCCCGTGATGTGGTCGCCGACTCCCCCACGCGCGTTGAGCGGCGCTCCGTCACCGCCCGCCATCTGGTTCGAAAGTCCCGAACGTGCCCAGAACGCCCCGATGTCGTAGGTCGGACGATTGCGGTCCTCCCCCTGCAGGCCGTAGCCGCTGACACTGCAATAGACGAGGTGGGGATGGCGGCGCAGAGTCTCTTCAGGCTCGAGATCGAGCTTGTCGAGGGCATCAGGGCGCAGGTTGCTGACGAAGACGTCGGCCGTGGACAAGAGGTCTTCGAGGTGCTGGCGGTCGCCCGGTTCACGCAGGTCGAGCACGATGCTCCGCTTTCCCCGGTTGTCGAGGGCGAACCCCGGGTTCGGGAGGTCACCCCCGATCCCGATGGAGCCGAAGACACTGCGCAGAGGGTCACCGGTCGGCGCTTCGACCTTGATCACCTCAGCGCCCCAATCGGCGAGGAGTGCAGCAGCCGCGGGGGCGGCCACCCACACCCCGAGCTCGACCACCCGCAGGTCCGCCAGAGCAGTCAGTCCGAATGACTCCTCTCCGCTCATGCCGAGGGACCCCGGCGGCGTTCGTCTCCCCGTTGCCGGAGGGAGTCTTTGACGACCTTGCCGGTGGCGGTGAGCGGAAGGTCGTCGAGGAACTCCACGACCCTCGGCACTTTGAAATTGGCCATCTGGGCTCGACTCCATTCGATGATGTCCGCCTCGGTGCCCGAGAAGCCGGGATGCAACACGACGAACGCCATGCCGACCTCGCCCAGCCGCCCGTCGGGTATGCCGATGACGGCCACCTGGCGGATGTGGGGGTGCCGGAGCAGGATGTTCTCGATTTCCGCCGGATAGGCGTTGAAGCCGCCGACGATGTACATGTCCTTCGACCGGCCGACGATGCGCAGATAGCCCGAGGGATCGACGGTACCGAGGTCACCGGTCCGCAACCAACCATCCGACGAGAGTGCCTGTGCTGTTCCCTCCGGATCGTCGAGATAGTGCGACATGACGCTCCCGCCCCGGAGGAGCACCTCGCCCGCCTCGCCCGGCGGCACCTCGGTCCCTGCGCCATCGACGATCCTCAGTTCGAATCCCGGACGCGGGCAGCCGACGGTCGTGGCGATCGTCTCCACGTCGTCGTCGGGAAGTGTCGCCGCCGCCGTGCCGGTCTCGGTCAGCCCGTAACCGGTGATGATCCGCGAGAAGGGAAGCTCGCTGTCGATGCGCCGAATGAGCTCTACCGGTATGTCGGCCGAGCCGGTGACAGCCATGCGCAGCGTCGAGAGGTCGAAGCGGTCCCGATCCGGGTGATCGAGCAGCCCTTGATACAAGGTGGGCGGGCCCGGCAGCACCGTCACCCCTTCTTCGCCCACGATCGAGAGTACGGCATCGACGTCGAACACGGCCTGCGGCAGCATGGTCGCTCCGGCGCACACCGCAGCGAGAATCCCCGCCTTCAATCCGAACATGTGGAAGAAGGGGTTCACCATCAGGTACCGGTCGCCCGCATGCAACCCGGTCATCGCCACCCAGTCGGTCGCCACGCAAAGGGTGCGACCATGTGTCTGGACGACACCTTTGGGAAAGCCTGTCGTCCCCGAGGTGAACAAGATATCGGAAGGATCGTCGGGCTCTGTTGCCGCGGTCCGGCGGTCGACTTCGGCCGTGGCGGCTCCGTTGGCACGGTCCAAGAAGTCACTCCATCCCTCGGTTCCCTCGACCGCCGACCCGCGCGCGATCACGGTGGTGGTCAGATCGGGAAGGTCGATCCCCGTGTCCCTGAGCATCCCGACGTAGTCGGTACCGAGAAAATCCGTCACCGTGACCAGGACCTTGGCCCGCCCGCGCCGCAGAATGTCGGCGGCCTCTGCGCCCTTGAATCTCGTATTGATAGGAACGAGGACCGCCCCGGCCCGGAAGAGCCCGAGCGCGGCGACGACCCACTCGGCACTGTTGAAGGCCCAGATGGAAACACGATCACCGGGCTCGATTCCCGAAGCCACCAGGGCGGAGCCGAACGTGCGGGACAGGTCAGCCAGCTCCGAGTAGGTCACGCGGGTGCCACCATCGATGAGCGCCGGTGCCGACCCGAACCGGTCAGCCGCGGCATCGATCATCGAAGAGATGGTGTTCCACCCGCTGGTGCGGCCGGCGGTCATCGGGTGTCCTCTCTCTCCGCTGAGAACGACATTGTTCCAGTTAGAGAGTACCGTTGCACAAGGCCCGTCGCCACTACTCCTCTTCCCGCAAGGGACGGGAGCCAACCCGTAATAATTGTGCAGGCCAACGCCCAGATCGAGAAGAAAACGGGAACTGGCGCCCCTCCTACTCGTGTGAGAATCTTGTTCTTGCAATGACTTCAACACATTCGCACGTCCACCGTGCCGCCGCGGGAGCGATGGCCCGTCATCATCCCCTGAGTACCTGCTAAGCACGTATCGAACATCACCTCCATCCGACGCACATCTCAGGAGAGTACGCACGTGACGCTATTTGACGGATTCCGCTACGACGGGAAAAGGGCGCTGGTCGTCGGTGGCGCAACGGGAATGGGCGCGGCGACGGCCGAGCTCCTGCTGTCGGCAGGCGCCGAGGTCGTGGTCATGGACTGCGCCGACATCACGTTGTCAGGGGTCACGGCGATCACCATGGACCTGGCCGAGCGCGCGTCGATCGACGCCGCCCTCGAGCAGTGCGGCGGCCCGGTGCACGCGTTGTTCTCCTGTGCCGGGGTGGCCGACGGTACGGCGGGGATCGAGAAGATCAACTTCATCGGCCACCGTCACATCGTGGACCGGCTTCTGGCTGCGGACCTGCTGCCCCGAGGATCAGCCATCGGTTTCATTTCGTCCGCGGCCGGGCTCGGGTGGGAGGCGAACCTGCCCCGGATCAAGGAGTACCTCGCCACCCCCGATTTCGACAGTGCCGTGGCGTGGGTGGCCGCCAACGGCGGTGCGGACTATCTCTCGACCAAGCAGGCGATCTGCGCCTACGTCGCCACCCACGCCTTTCCCTTCATCACGCAGCGGCATCCGCATCAACGCGATCTGCCCGGGGCCGACGGACACGCCGTTGGCGCGGGCCAACGAGGAGACGTGGCTCGGGTTCGGTGCCGACTTCCGTGCCGAGGTGGGTGTCGACGTCCTGACGCCGATGGAGCAGGCGTCTGCTCTCGTGTTCCTCTGCAGCGCGGCGGCGAGCTCCATCAACGGGATCACGCTCATCACCGACAGCGGCTACTTCGCCGCCGGCATGACCGAGGTCTTCCCCGCAGCCACCCCGGCCGTCAACTTCCTCCTGGGCCGCATGTGAGCCGGAGCGACCTCCGATGTCTGGACGGTCATGTCGACGGCACGGTCGATCCGCCGGTTCACCGAAGAGCCTGTCGACGACGCCACGCTCGCCCGGTGCCTCGAAGCCGCCACGTGGGCGCCGTCGGGGGCGAACGCCCAGGCATGGCGGTTCATCGTCCTGCGGTCCCCCGAACTCCGCGCCGTCGTGGCCACCGCGGCGGCGCAGGCTCTCACCGTTATAGAGCCGGCGTACCGGATGACCCGTCCCGCCGATGACGACGACAGCCGGCGGGCCCGCACGAATCGCGCCACCTACGAACTCCACGACCGGGCCGGATCGTTCACCTCTGTGCTTTTCACCCAGCAGCGATTCCCCCAGGCATCAGAACTCCTCCTGGGGGGCTCCATCTTCCCGGCGATGGAGAATTTCCTCCTGGCGGCCCGGGCCGTCGGCCTCGGGGCGTGCCCCACCAGTTGGGCCTCCTACGGAGGCGAGCCTCTGCTTCGTGCCGCCGTGGGCATTCCCGACGATTGGATGCTCGCCGGGCACGTCGTCGTCGGCTGGCCCCGGGGGAACCACGGACCGGTTCGGCGTCGGCCCCTCTCCGACGTCGTGTTCCTCGACCATTGGGAATCGAGTGCCGAATGGGAAGGGACATCCCTTGCCCTCTGACGAATCGCCACCGGACCAAAGACCCCATCTGGGCCGGTGGTTCGAAGATCTGCCCGTCGGGCTTGTCATCGACCACGCCATCACGCGCACCATCACCGAATCCGACAACACGCTGTTCTCTGTCATGACGATGAACCCGCAACCGCTCCACCTCGATGAGTCCTTCGCCGAAACGACGGAGTTCGGCACCCGGTTGGTCAACAGCCTCCTGACGCTTTCGCTCCTGATCGGCCTGTCGGTCTATGAGACGACCCATGGCACGACGGTGGCCAACCTCGGGTTCGAGGAGACCACCTTTCCCGCTCCCGTCTTCCAAGGAGACTCGATCCGGGCGCAGACCGAGGTCCTCTCGAGTCGTCGTTCGTCGAGCCGGCCCTCGCAGGGAGTTGTCGTCTTCGAACACCGGGCCTTCAATCAGCACGGCACGCTCGTTGCCACGTGCAAGCGGGCGGCCCTCATGTTGTGCCGTCCGGAGTGAGCCCGCGCTGGAGAAGCATGTTGTTCGTCCCCGGGAACCGCCCGGATCTGGCCGCCAAGGCACCGCGCGCGACGCCTGACGTCGTGGTGCTCGACCTCGAGGATGCAGTGCCTCCCGCCGGGAAAGCCGAGGCGCGTGCCATGGTGCGGGAGACCGCCGCCAGCCTGGTGGGACTGGTGCCCGTGTGCATACGGATCAACCCGCCGACCTCGCCCTGGTTCGCCGACGACGTCACCGGTCTCCCCGAGGGACTGACCGCCGTGGTCGTTCCGAAGCTCGCCTCGGCCGACCAATGTCGTGCGGTGGGTCGGGCGCTCGGCGGTCGGCCGATCATTGCCGGTCTCGAGACCGTGCGCGGCGTCGCGGATGCGCGCACAGTGCTGGAACCGCCCGTGGTGGCCTGCTACTTCGGAGCCGAAGACTACGTTGCCGACCTCGGAGGAGTCAGGACCGGCTCCAACGACGAGATAGCCGTCGCGCGGTCGTTGGTGGCCATGGCGGCACGGTTGGCCGGCGTCTCTGCGCTCGACATGGTCACCCTCGACTTCGGCGATGACGAACGATTCGTCAGGGAAGCAAGAGAGGCCCGGGCTCTCGGCTACACCGGCAAAATGTGCATCCACCCGCGCCAGGTGCAATTGGCCGACGAGGCATTCCGCCCCTCCCCCGAAGAACTCGAGTGGGCCCGTCGACTCCTGCAGGCGTTCGACGACGCCGCCGGTGGCACCATCGCCTTCGAGGGCCTGATGGTCGATGAAGTCGTCGGCGGCGCGGGCGCGGGCCATTGTGGCGGCCGTGGAAACTCCGTGACGCCGGGTCGGCACGATGTGCTGTGGTCGCCGCCCGCTGATGTGCGCACGTCGACGAACGTGGGCCGGTATTTGTCGTGGCTGTCCGACGAGCGCGGGCACGAATTCGCGACATACGAAGACCTGTGGCGTTGGTCGGTGGACGACCTGAGCGGGTTCTGGTCTTCGATATGGTCGTTCTTCGACGTGCAGAGCTCCGCTCCCTATGACAGCGTCGTGTCGGGCACGACGATCCCCGGCACCACTTGGTTCTCGGGGGCACATCTGAACTATGCCGAGCGGGCATTGGCCCAGACGGGGAGCGGGATCGCCGTGCTCGCCCGGTCCCAGTCGCGGGACGAGCGCCGGTACACCTGGGACGAGCTCCGCCAGTTGGTCGGGCGCTGCCGCAAGGGGCTGGCAGGCTTGGGTGTGCAGCGGGGTGATCGCGTCGTCGCCTATCTTCCGAACGGGCCGGAAGCGCTGGTCGCCTTTCTCGCTGCAGCGAGCCTCGGCGCCATTTGGGCGTCGTGTCCGCCGGAGTTCGGCGCGCGCAGCGTGCTCGACCGGTTCGCCCCGCTCGAACCGGTCGTTCTGTTCACGACGCAGGGCTATCGCTACGGCGACAAGTGGATCGATCGCTCCGACGAGGTGCGCAGTATCCTCGAAGCGCTCCCCAACGTGCGGGCGGTGGTCGATATCGACCGTGACTGGGAGGGACTCCTAGCCGACGAGGGCGAGCTCGTCTTCGCACAGGTGCCCTTCGACCATCCCCTCTACGTCCTGTTTTCTTCGGGCACAACGGGTCCGCCCAAAGCCATCGTGCACGGTCACGGGGGGATCCTGCTCGAGCACCTCAAGGCGCTGGGGCTCCAGCAGGACCTCGGACCGGGGGATCGCTTCTTCTGGTTCACGACCACCGGCTGGATGATGTGGAACTTTCTCGTCTCCGGCCTCTGTGTCGGAGCGACGATCGTCCTGTTCGACGGGGATCCGGGTTGGCCCGACCTCGGCACATTGTGGCGCCTCGCGGCGGAGTCCGGCATCACTGTGTTCGGCGTCAGCGCCCCCTTTCTCTTGTCGTGTCGCAGTGCGGGCATCACGCCAACCGCCTGCGGTGATCTCTCGTCCATCCGTTCGATCGGCTCCACGGGGGCACCGCTTCCCGTCGAAGGATTCGAGTGGGTCTACGAGTACCTCCCCGAGGTCTGGCTGACGTCGATCAGCGGCGGCACCGACGTCTGCACGGCCTTTGTCGGCGGGAGCCCGCTCGTCCCCGTGGTCGCTGGTGAAATCAGCTGCCGTTTCCTCGGCGCGGGTGTCGAGGCGTTCGACGAGGCCGGCCGGTCGCTCGTCGGCACGCAGGGTGAGCTTGTAATCACGCCGACCTCTTCCCTCCATGCCGCTCCGCTTCTGGGGCGACGACGGCACACGACTTCATGCCGCGTATTTCTCGCGCTTCGAGGGGCTGTGGTGCCACGGCGACTGGATCACCATCACCGAACGCGGTTCCTGCCTCATTTCGGGGCGTTCCGACGCGACGCTGAACCGGGGCGGGGTGCGCATGGGCACCAGCGAGTTCTACACCGTCGTCGAAGGGATACCCGGCATCCGCGACAGCCTTGTCGTCCACCTCGAGGACGAGAACGGCGGGACTGGTCGTCTCCTTCTCTTCGTCGTCCTCGACGATGAGACCCTCGACCCTGGGTGGCGGGAGCGGCTCTCTGCCGCGCTCCGCGCCGCCCTTTCCCCGCGCCACGTCCCCGATGAGATCCGACAGGTTCCAGCCATACCCCGGACCCACTCGGGCAAGAAGCTCGAAGTACCGGTCAAGCGCATCCTCCTCGGCGCATCACCGGACGACGTCGTCCAAGTGGCTTCGTTGGTGGACCCTACGGCCCTCGACGCCTTCGTCCTGCTCGGCCGTCAGCTCTCCGGTTGAGACGCTACGACGAAGTAGCGGTGGACGTGCCGGGGATGTCCGTCCCGCAGAACGGCTTCGACGAAACGGCCACGAACCCGGTCTTCTCCGCCTGCATCATCCATGTGCACTCTTTGGCCGGGTCCTTCCCGAAGTCCGTGGCGTAGTCGAGGGGTTGCGGCAAGAGTCCGTTGACATCGTAGGACTTGATGCTCCGCAGGTCCTTGATCACCGCCGCACGGGTCGGGTTCTTGCCGGCCATCTCGAGCCCTTTGATCATGAGGTCCGCACCGGCCCATGACTCGTACTGACCGAAGGTCGGGAACTGGCTCTTGCCGAAGTGCTCGTACTTCTGCAATGCCGCCGCCATCTCCTCCGTACCGGTGTTGGGCAAGGAGAACGGACGGAACAATGAGAGGAAATAGTCGCCCTTGAGGCTCGGCCACGTCGGCGACTTGATCACGTCGGGCTCGTAGCCGGTTGCGAAGACGACGGCCTTGAGCTTCACACCGTTCTGCTCGAGCGCAGTTGCCAGTGCATAGTTGGAGTTGTTGTCCATCGCGGGCACCATTGCGTTGACGCCCTTCTGCTTCGCTGCCAACGCCTCCGTCGAGAAGGCGACGCCACCGAAGGGAACCGAGGTGTCGAGAACCCCCACCTTGCCTCCGGCGTCCGCGAACGACCTGGCCGTACTGATGGCCGACCGCGTCGACGCAGGGGATATGCCGTAGCCGTAGGAGCCGAGAACCGTCCCTCCGTGCGACTTGATGAAATTCCCCGTCAATGTGTTGACCGGGTACTTGGGATCGACGCTCCCATTGTCCGAAGCGAACATGTTCGTGTACGGCTGCTCACCCCATTCGGGCCCGTCCGAGTAGGAGCCGGTGACCGGGATACCCGCCTGCTGGGGGTACTTGGCCGCCTCGAAGAACAGCGGGCTCTGCGAGACGATGCCGAACACACCCTTGGAGATCGCACTCTGCACGGCGGTCGTGATCTCGGTCGGGCTCGTCTGATCGTCAATTACGAGAGGGACGATTTTGTGCCCGTTCACGCCCCCTTCTGCATTCTGCAACGCGATGCGGGCGTCGAATCCCGAAGGCGAATTGGAGTTCTCGGAGGCCCCGGGCCCCGTGAGGTCCGTGATGTACGCGATCGTGATCGGTGCCGGGGCCGCCGATGCCTGTCCGGTCGTGATGCCGAACGTGATCAGTGACAGGAATATGGCAAAGGTCAGCACGACCTTGCTCATCATCCGGTGGACATTCATTTTTCCTCCCTAGTGGTTCTGCATGTGCACCGAGAGAGGTGGCGGCCTCACGCCCCCCTGCATCGGCAGTACTCACCGACTACCTGCTCGAAAACGACCCCAGGCCGGAGGACGGAGTTCGAATGACCATTCGCCCCTCAATGCAGCAGGGAACGGTTCGAGCGGGCCCTACCCGCTTTCAGCGGAAGACGATAGAACAGAAAAAGAGAGGTTCCTCGTCACCCCGGTCCGGACCGTCAGCCGGCCGGTGTGAACTCGAGCTGCAGCCGTTGGAGCCCACGGAGGATGTAGGTCGGGGCGTACTCGTAGTGCCTCGCTCCCGGTGCGCCGTGCCCCGCCTCCGAAATCCGTATGTCCAGCATGCGCGCGAGGAGCCGCTCGATACTGATGCCGCGCCTCGGCGCGGGCCAACGGACCCCCCGGGCAGGTGTGGGGGCCCCGCCCGAACGCGAGGTGTTCGCGGGCGTTTGCCCGGTCTATCCGGAACTCCGCCGGGCATTCGAAACGGCGGGGATCGCGACCCGCGGCTCCGTTCAGCACCATCACCGTCGTCCCAGCCGGAATTGCCACCCCGCCGACGGTTGTCGCTCGACGGGACAACCGGAAGTCACCCTTCACGGGGCTTTCCATCCGGAGGCACTCCTCGACGAAGTCAGGGATCCTGGCGCTGTCGTCCCGGAGCAATTGCTGGAGGTCCGCGCGCTCCCCGATCAATTGGAACGCCGCGGCCAGCAGTCGAACGGTCGTCTCCTGCCCCGCCGAAAACAGGTTTGCCGCCACCCGAACCACATCGATCACTTCCGGTGTGGAGCCGTCGGGAAACGTGGCCGTCGCCAATCCGGTGAGCACGTCGTTCCGTGGTTCGCGGCGCCGGTCCTCGATATAGGACGAAAAGCGTTCGTAGAGGAACTCGAGGGGACTATGACCCATCGATCCGGACCCGGTGCTCCCCACTGCCTGTGCCGGGCGGTGCCCCCCCTGCAACTCCTGACGGAATGTTTCGTGGTCGGACTCGGGTACGCCGAGAAGATCGGCGATGACGTACAGAGTGAACGGGGCGGCGAAGTCCTTGATGAATTCGCATTGCCCTTTCGCGACGAACTCGTCGATCTGTCGATCCGCATGGTGCCACATGAATTCTTCGTTCTCGCGGAGGCGCTTCGGTGTGATGAGGCGCATCAACATGCCCCGGTGCGCGTCGTGCTTGGGAGGATCGAAGGTCGTGATCTGGTCGCTGAAGGGCAACTCGTCGCGGTGTTGCTCAATGAGTTCGCTGACGTCGTCACCCTCGAGCGGGACGGGAAAACCGGGGAACGGGCCCGTGACCGAGTTGCACGAGGAGAACGTGGAAGTGTCCGTATAGACCTTGCGCGCCTCCTCGTACCCGGTCACCATCACCACGCCGTGGTGGGGCTCGCGCACCACGGGACACTGCGCACGGAGGTAGTCGAAATACGGGTAGGGATCGACGACCAATTCGTTGCCCCGAAAGAAGTCGATGTCGTCGAACTCGCTCATGAGCCGTCCTTCCCGTGCCGGAGAATTGAATTCTTCGCCTAGGAGAATACTCGACTCGGGCGCCAGCTGCCCACTGCTCAGAGGCGAAGCCGCAGCTCCTGATGCGCCTGAATGTCGTTGTAGAGGTCGAGCACCGTGTGGGGACCGGCGCCACTGAGCAGGTTCTGTGCGTTGGTCCGGAGATGCTCCTTCCAGAACGCCTCTGCCTCCGCATCGCGACGCCCTTCAAGGAGCTTGACGAACTCGATGTGCTCCTCCAGAGCCGCCACGCGCAGTGGATCGTGCTCCTTGTCCTTGTTGACGGCCGTCTCGTGGCGCCGAATGACCTCGTTGAGGAGCCGCGCCATCAGCGCGAGCGTTCGATTGCCCGCAAGGGTCACCACCAGTTGGTGGAAATCGGACTGGCTCTCGGCGAACGCGACCGGATCGGAAAGGGCACGGCGACTCCTCTCGATTCCCGCGTGCAACTTGGCCATATCCTCGTCGTCCCAGGACCTTGCGAGAGCCCCCGCCAGGGGCGGTTCGAAGGTGATCCGGGCCTGGGAAACATCGGCCAGCGTCGTCTGATCGAGCTGGAGGAGGATACCGACCGAACGTCCCGCGGCGGCCTCGTTCGGCAACCGCACCCGCGCTCCCCCGGCGCCGCGCCGAACCTCGATCAGCGTTTCGGACTCGAGGATCCGCAGCGCCTCCCGGATCGTGGGCTTCGACACCCCGAAGCGCTCGATCAGGATTGCGGCCGGCGGCAGCGAACTGCCCTCCGGGAGCACGCCCGTGACGATGTCACGCCGGATGTACTCAGCCACCACTTCCGCCATTTTCGGCAACCGGAGGGGTTGCGCGAGCTGGCCGTAGGCGTGGGCCGGAGGATCTGCTTCCTTTACCACGTCGCCCACCGGCAACAGCCTACCCGTCGTCACCGTGGGGGAATGATAGATAGCTTCATTAGCTTTCTCCGTGCGGCCTGAACCTTCTGGCCAGCCTCGGTCGCTTCCGGGTGGTTCCTCCGGTAGAGGGTAGCTAGGCTAACTACGTTGGGTTTATTTCATCCGAAGGAGGAACCCATGACCGCCTCGACGCTCCCGACGAAGCCGAGCCCTTTCCCCGTTCTCGACGTCACGCCGCGCCAGGAGCTGGCGCTGCTGGCCCGGACTTTGCATGCCGAGGGATATGACGACCACTTGGCCGGGCACATCACCTACCGCCAACCGGATGGCACCTTCCTGGTCAATCCCCTGGGCCTCAGTTGGGATGAGCTCTGTGCCGGCGACGTCGCCCGCATGGATGCTGAGGGCAACCACCTCGAGGGGCCTTGGATCATCTCGCCGGCCGTGCAGCTGCACGTCGTCCTGCACCAGCATCGGCACAACGCCGGGGTCGTGATCCACAACCACCCACGGTGGGGAACCATCTGGGCCGACAGCCACCGCATACCGCCCGTCTACGACCAGACCAGCGCCATGTACGGGGGCACGATCGCCATCGATGCCGCCTACCAGGGGGGTGTCAACCAGACGGCCAACGCCCTCGAGGTGGTCGAGGCGCTCGGAGACGCCGATGTGGCCCTCATGGTCAACCACGGCGTGCTGATCATCGGGAACGACGTACGCGAGGCGTACTTCCGGGCGGCGGTTTTCGAGTGGCGGTGCCGCCAGGCCTGGCATGTAGAGGCTCTCGGTTCCGGCGTGCCGATGGAAGACGCCACGGCCAGCGAATTCGGCGAGCGGATCAATCTGTCCGTGGCAAAGGGGAACTTCGACAACTGGTTCGCCGCCGCGGCGCGCCGTGTGATTCGTCACGACACGGGCGTACTCGACTGAAAGCTAGCGCCGCCTCATGGGTGCGATCACCTGTTCGGCGAAACGCAGGGCCGGTTCGGGGTCGAGTGGATGGCCGAAGTCGAGCACGAAGTAGCTGATGCCGAGTTCCGTCAGTGCCCCGAGCCGCTGCAACCACTCCTCGGACTCAGGATCGCTTTCCGGCAGGTCTCCGGCGACGGTGACGCAGCTCTCTATGTCGCCGCTCTCGCGGCCGAATGCCGACGCCGCTTCGTCGACGATGGCGCGTTTGCGCTTCCAGGAGATGTCGTCCCCGAACATCGAGTTCCACATGTCGGCCCGTCGGCCCACGATCGGCAGGCCGATGGTCTCGCCGGAACTTCCGATGCAGATCCGCGGCGCCGTGTCGGGGCGGGGCGTCGCCGCGGCATCTTCGATCGAGAAGTACTCCCCCGCAAACGACGGGTGCTCTTCGCTCCACATCTTCTGACAGATCTGCACGACTTCTTCGAGCTGGTGCAGCCGGACCGACGCGGGAGGGAACTCATAGCCGTAAGCCTTGAATTCCTCTTCCCGCCAACCCCCGCCGATGCCCAGGATGAAGCGTCCCCCCGTCAGGACCTGCAGGGACGACGCCATCTTCGCCGTGAGAGCGGGATTCCGGTACCCATGTCCGAGGACGTGATGAGCGACGTCGACGTTGTCGAACTTCGCCGCGAGCCACGTCAAGGTCGTCCATGCCTCGAGAAACCCTTCCTTCTTGGCGGCGTCGAAACCGTAGAAGTGATCAGCGACCCACACCGAGTCGAAGTGCGGAAGCACTGAAGGAAAGATGTGCTCGGCCTGATACACGGTGATCGGTTTGAAATCGCTCCCCGCGTGCGAGGCGACCGGCGAAAGCCAGCCGAACTGCGGGACGTTCACGACCCGAACAGGAACTCGTCGATGCCCTGGTGGTAGTTCAGGATCGTCATCTCCTGGGTCCGGTTCAGGTGGTACCCGTCAAAGCCGCTGGAATGCAGGCCGATCTGGACCTCCGACATGTTCGAGAAGTCCTGTTCGAGAATGGCGCCCATGTCCGCGACCCGCCAGTCGTCGTAGTGCTCGGGCTTCGCCGCCTTAATGCCTCCCGTCGGTGGGAGCCACAGGCCCTGCACATCGAAGATGCACTTGTCGGGGTCGTTCCCATACGGACGGGTCCGATAGGAGATGGCCGTCCCGAAGTCCACGAGGAAGACGGTGTTCGGAAAGACGTGCCAGTCGTACATGCCCCCCTTGAGCTGCGCTTCGCTGAGTTCGGGGTAGTCGACTCCGGCGGCCCGGGCGTGCTTCTTGCGCAGTGCTTGATAGATGGCGTTGCCCTCGGGCCCACGGGCCTCGGGGATCGTGCGCAGCTCTGCCGCTGCGCCGAGATCAGTCTGCAGGTAGAGGGTGCGCAGCTCACGCAGGTTGTACACGACGTTGTCGTAGACGACGTCGGGATTGACGCCGTACTCGGGCCGCAGCCGGGTGGAGTCGCCTTCACTGCCGTAGCGGAAGATGTCGGCGTGTCGCGAGTGGTAGCGGAACAATTCGTTGAAGGTCTCGCCGTAGGCTTCACACTCGGCGACCGTTGGCGGGGTGGCTTGCTTATCGGTCCTCAACAGCTGGGGATGCGTGCCCGGGACGTGCCAACTCTCGACGAAGGCATCAAGACCGGTCTTCCAGTTGGCGTTGACGATGACCGATTTGTACCAGGCGAGCCGCATGTCCTCGAGCTTGTAGCCCTCCATCCGCGCGGGAAGTGGCCCCAGGTAGTCGAGCAACGGCTCGGCGTCGGGATCCATGTTGACGAAGACGTAGCCTCCCCACGTGTCGACCTGCACCTCGGGGAGGCAGAGCTCGTTGGCGGGGCGGGGATCGAAATGCTCCTCATCGGCCAGGTACTTGAGCGAACCGTCGAGGTTCCAGCGCCAGGAATGGAACGGGCACCGGAACTCGCCGATCCGCCCCTGCCCCTGGACGAGCCGCGTCCCCCGGTGCCGACAGGCGTTGTAGTAGGCCCGTAGCCCCTGCTCGGTCCGGATCACCACAATGGACTGGCCACAGATCTCGAAGTCCACGTAGTCGCCCACCCGCTCGACCTCGTCGAAGCGACAGGCGTTCAACCAGGTCTTGGGGAACAGGCGCTCCATCTCGAGCTGGAGAAATTCCGGATCCGTATAACGCCCCTTGGGCACATAGGACGGTCCCAGTCGCCAACGCTCGGGCACGTCGACGTCCAGTGCGGTCCTTCGGTCTTCCGTCGTTGTCATGAGCGCACCTCCATGCTGGATACCTACGGATCAGGCCAGACCGTGGGAACCCGGCCGCGCCTCGCCCCCACGTGCTCTCCCTAGCTTGCACGATTTCCCAACCTAGAGCATCTCGGATATTAAGGCTAACTATGTTAGCTACGTGCGCGGACGATTGCCTATACTGACCGGTTGGTCTACTCTCGTCGTCGCCCGTGTACGCTTCGCGGTGTTCACTGCGGCGTCGCGCAACAAAATGGGGACCCATGGAATCGCCCGAATCTGACGGAAGCACGCGTCCACCCGACGTCGACATCCTGGTCGTGGGAGCAGGCATCGTCGGCCTCTACCAGCTCTATCGCGCCCTCCAGGCGGGGTACTCGGTGAAGGTTCTCGAGGCCGGAGGGGGTGTCGGCGGAACCTGGTACTGGAACCGCTATCCGGAGGCCCGCTTCGACTCGGAGAGCTACACCTACGCCTATTTGTTCTCGAAGGAGCTCTTCGAGGAGTGGCAGTGGACCGAGCACTTCGCGGGGCAACCCGAGATCGAGCGCTACCTCAACTATGTGGTCGACCGATTCGACCTTCGTCGCCACATCCAATTCGACGCCCGGGTCACGTCTGCGGTGTACGACGATGCCTCGGCGACCTGGACGGTCGGGACGAGTGACGGCACCGAGGTCCGCACGCACTTCTTGATTTCGGCCACCGGAGTCCTTTCTGTGCCGATCTTCCCCGAGGTGCCCGGCCGCGAGGACTTTCGAGGCGAGTCGTTCCACACGGGGCTGTGGCCGAAGGCACCGGTCGAGTTCGTCGGCAAGCGAGTCGCCGTCATCGGCACAGGGTCGAGTGGGGTGCAGCTGATTCCGGCCATCGCCGGCGAGGTCGCCTCCCTGACGGTCTACCAACGCTCCGCCAACTGGTGCACCCCACTCAACAACTCGCCGATCACACCGGAGCAGCAGGCGGAGCTCCAAGCGGGCTTCGAGGAGATGCGCGAGACGCTGAACAAATCGCTCAGCGGATTTCTCCACGTCCATCACGATCGCAAGACGTTCGATGACTCCAAAGAAGAGCGGTGGGCGCATTACGAGAAGATGTGGCGGGCCCTCGGGTTCTCGAAGTTGACCAGCAACTACATCGACATGACGACGGATATGAGGGCGAATGCAGAGTGGTGCGAGTTCATCGCCGAGAAGATCCGCGGCATCGTCAAGGATCCCGAGACAGCCGAAAAGCTGATCCCGAAGGATCACGGCTACTCCGGGAAACGCCCCCCCTTCGTGACGGGTTACTTCGAGGCGTACAACAATCCCCACGTCTCCCTGATCGATCTCAAGGCGACGCCCATCGTGCGCGTGACCGAGACGGGGATCGAGACAGAAGAGGGTTTGCGCGAATTCGACATCATCGTGTGGGCGACCGGCTTCGACTTCGGCACGGGCGCACTGGCCCGCATGGGGATCCGTGGCCGGAACGGGCTCTCCCTCAACGACTACTGGGCCGACGGCCCTTCGACGTTCCTGGGGATCATGTGCCACGGTTTCCCGAACTTCTTCTTCCCCGGTGGGCCACACGGCGCGGCGGGCAACAACCCACGGTACGCGGGCGACCAGTCCGACTTCATTCAGGACGCGCTCGACTACGCACGCGATCACGGCTACGACACCATTGAGGTCCCCGAGGCTTCCGAGGAAGCCTGGACGACGATGGTCGACACGAACGCTGCCCTGTCCCCCTTCACCTTGGACAGTTACTTCTACGGGTCGAACGTCCCCGGCAAGCCGCGGCGGTACCTCATCAACCCGGGTGGGCGGCCCAAGCTCCTGCAAATGATGGCCGAGGCCGTCGACAGCGACTACAAGGGGTTCATGCGCTGAGCCTCGGCACACCACGTCCCCTGCGTTCGTCCCAGCCTGTACCGACCAGTACAGTGCAGCGTGTGGACAAGGACCAATCGCCCGAGGTCGTCTTCTCCGTCGACGACCTGATGGAGATGTACCGCCGCATGCTGGTCATCCGCGGCTTCGAGGAGCGTGTCGCTGCGCTCTACCGCGACAGCGAGGTACCGGGGTTCGTCCATCTCTCGACGGGCCAGGAGGCTTCGGCCGTCGGCGCCTGCTGGCCGTTGCGCCCGACCGACGTGATCACCTCGACCCACCGGGGCCACGGGCACTGCCTCGCGAAAGGGCCTCGCACCCCTCGGCATGTTCGCGGAGTTGATGGGCAAGGACGCCGGGACCAACCGGGGTCGCGGTGGCTCCATGCATATCGCGGACCCGAGCATCGGCATTTTCGGTGCGAACGGCATCGTCGCGGCCGGCCTGCCGATCGCCGTCGGTGCGGCCGCCGCCTCCCGGCTTCGGGCCGACGGGGGTGTCGCTGTCTCCTTCTTCGGGGACGGTGCCCTCGCGCAGGGCGCCTTCCACGAGGCGGTGAACCTCGCCGCCGTGTGGCAGCTCCCCGTGATCTTCTGGTGCGAGAACAACGGCTACGCCGAGTTCTCGCCCGCGGCGACGCAATACACGGCCACCCTCGAGCGCCGGGCCGCGGGATACGACATCGGCTGGGTGGGCGTCGACGGCAACGACGTCACCGCCACCGCCGCCGTCATGCGGCGCGTCGTCGAGGAAGTCCGCGCCGGTGGCGGTCCCTCCATCGTCGAGGCCACCACGTACCGGTGGCATGGACATTACGAGGGGGATCCGCAGCGCTATCGGCCCCTCGAAGAGGTCGAGGCCTGGAAGACCCAGGACCCGATTGTGGTGCACGCGCAGCGACTGGCATCAGCGGGATGCAGCGCCTCAGAGATCGCCGCGCTGGAATCGTCCGTGTCGAAGGAGCTCGACGCGGCCGTCGAGGCGGCCCGGGAGCTCCCCCAACCGGATGCCTCCACCCTGGGCCACTACGTCACACGCCCACGCCCCGACCTTCCCGAGCCGCCGCCGCCGGCAGCGGACGCGCCGGTGTTCCGCACGATGGACGCCATCCATTCGGCGTTGGAAATCGAGTTGGCCGACGACGACCGCGTCTTCGTCGCCGGCATCGACGTCGCCGAGGGAGGCAACGTCTTCGGCCTGATGCGGGGGTTGCACGACAAGTTCGGTGACCGCGTCCACGACACCCCTATCTCAGAAACGGCGATTTTGGGGCTTGGCGTCGGTGCGGCCATGGCCGGCATGCGACCCGTCGTGGAGGTGATGTACCTCGACTTCATCGGCGTCTGCCTCGACCAGCTCCTCAATCAGGCCGCGAAGATGCCGTTCATGACAGGCGGCGCCGCGCGAGATGTCGCTCACGGTGCGCACCCAGTTCGGTGCCGGGCGGTCCTCGGGCAGCCAGCACTCACAGAGCCTGGAGGCACTGCTGGCGCACATCCCGGGACTCAGCGTCGTCATGCCCTCGACCCCGGCCGACACCTACGGCCTGCTGAGGGCGGCGATCCAGGATCCGAACCCGGTGATCTTCATCGAGAATCGGCTCCTGTACGGATCGAAGGGTCCACAACCGCCGGCGGACTACATCGTCCCGATCGGGAAATCGAAGGTGGTGCGGGCCGGGACGGACGTCACCGTGGTGTCGGTGTCACGCATGGTGCACGAGGCTCTGGCGGCGGCCGACGTCGTCAGCGGCGAAGGCCTCTCGGTCGAGGTCATCGACCTGCGGACCGTGGCCCCCCTGGACATGGCACCCATCCTCGAATCTGTGCACAAGACGAGCCGGCTCCTGATTGCCCACGAAGCTGTCGTGCCTTTCGGGATCGGCGCGGAGATCGCCGCAACCGTGGCCCGCGAGGCGTTCTGGGATCTCGACGCACCGATTGTCCGCGTGGGCGCCGCGGCCACGCCCCCTCCGTACGCCCCGAATCTCGAAAAGGTCTGGCTACCTGATCGCGAGGACATCGCAACCGCGCTCCGGCAGCTCGCGGCCGTCTGAATCGGCCCACCCCGAGGTTGCATGTACCGGTCGGTCAGTATAACGTTTTGGAGTTCGGGTCCGGGGGCATTCTCGGTTGCTGTCCCCGGAGATGATCCGGGAGGAGGGGACGTTGAGGGCTGACGTCATCGACTTCAGAGAGCTTGCGTACGCTTGAGATGAGGACTCGCAGGGCTCCGAAACCGCTTGAGGGAAGAGCACGACCAAGGGACAAGGGAGGTACCGCAATGTCGGAGGAATTCGTCGTTTCGGGTGACACGCACATCATCGAGCCGGTCGATCTCTTCAAGACCCGTCTTCCCAAGAATCTGAGGGACCGGGCTCTCTGGGAAGAAGAGTTCACGCTGGACGAGCCGCTCGTGCCGGGCGGGCACACCGAGTTCAAGAAGTTGCACACGCCGGGGTTCGACGGCTGGACCGTCTCGAAGTACCGGCAGTTCCCTGGCCCCACCCCGGACGGCGACCCCGCACACATCCTGCGGGACATGGACGTCGAGGGCGTTGACGCCTCGGTCATGTTCCCGAACCTGTCGCTTTTCGTGCTTTTCACGGACGACCACGAACTGTCCATCGCCCATGCACGCGTCTACAACGACTACGTCGCCGAGCGGTATCTCCCCTACAAGGACCGGATGCGCCCGACGGCCGCCATCCCCCTCACCGACATCGACGATGCCGTGGCCGAAATCGAGCGGATCGCCCGTCTCGGGCTGGGCGCCATCCTCCTGCCCGAGATTCCACCGGTCCCCTACTGGTCACCCATCTACGACCCGGTCTGGGCTGCGGCGCAGGCGAGCGGCACCCCGGTGTTCATCCATGTGGCCACCGGCGGGGTGAAGGTGAGCGAGGGGCAGTCCCGCACGGCCAGCGTGGTCAAGGGAATGATGGAAGCGGTCAACATGGGGCAGAACGCTCTGGACGAGAGCGGCCTCGCCAGCCGTTCGATGGCCGCCGGCCCCCCTGGGGGAGCCAGTCCGCAGCGCATCATCGCCCACCTCGTGAGCTCGGGCGTCTGCGAGCGCTTCCCGGATCTCCACTTCAACCTGATCGAGTTCAGCGCCGGCTGGCTGGTCTCGTACATGGGAGCCATGGACAAGGCCTGGAAAACAGGGACAGGGCAGGACAAGGACTGGTGGCTCGGCTTCTGGGATGACAGCCGCCCACCCAACGACCAGCCCTACATGGGGCGGCTCTTCAATGTGAACGACATGTGGCCGTGGCCCCTCAAGCCGAGCGACTACGTGCGGCGCCAGATCCATGTCCAATTCGCCGATGACCCCGTGGCCGTCGCCGCGCGCAATATCACGGGGTTGACCACGATCATGTGGGGCAACGACTATCCGCACGCCGAAGGAACCTTCGGTTCCAGCAAGCAGTGCATCGCCGAGAACTTTGCCGGAGTTCCCGACGACGAGCGCGCCGCCATATTGGGGGGCACCCTGGCCGGTATCGTCGGCTTCGACAAGAGCGTGAAGAAGGTCCCGGCGGGCGTCTGACCCCTCTGCGTTTCTCTAAGGGGGGGAGAGAGGCTCGGCCTGCCGAAGGCACGCTGTCCGTTGACGCCCCCAGCTCGTGCACATGGGTGGAAAGGACAGTGCCGATGCCCGACGACGTGAGCCCCTCACCGAACAACGAAGCCCCCACGCGCGACTTTCGCGCCACCATGATGTACCACCCGAGTCACCATGTCCCCGACCTCGCGGAAGCGGAGAGACTGGTTCGCAGCGCGTCTTCGCACGCCCCAGCACGAGCCTTGCTTCCCTGTCGCGAGGGGCTCCTCCACGGCCGGGGTACCCGAACGACTACTCGACCTTCACGCCGATCAGCGACGTGTTGTTCGACACCATCGACCCGAAACGCTACGTACTCCTCGACGTGCAGCGTTACCCGACGGTCCAACAGGCGCATCTGAAGGGATTCGGATGGTATTTCGAGGGGATGACCGAGCTCTACCATGCCCTCAAACGCAACGGCTTCACCATCATCAGCCAGGTCGACGAGCTCGCCGAAGGTGATGACCCACCTACCGCCGCCGGTTCCGCCATGCCTCTGTTCTTCTCCGTCCCCGAAGATGCCGGCCTGCGTTACGAGTTCTTTCCGGCCATTCCTTTTCCACTCGATCCGCGGATTGCGCCGGGGTGGACCGTGCCGCCGGTGGCAGACGATGATCCCCTCGGCATCGAGTTCTGCTCCCACCACACCGTGTTGACCGGCCACCCGGAACGGGCTCTGAGGCTCATCGTCGACGTGCTCGGTGGCGACATCGTCCACGAAGGGCGCGACGAGCTCCGCGGCACAACGGGTACCTACGTCAACCTGGCGGGCTCCATCCTCGAATACGCCGTGCCCGATGCCGGCACTCCCGCGCAGGAGGACTGGGCCAGGGACGACCCGAACGACACGTATCACTCGATCACCTGGAAAGTCACGGACCTCGAACGCGTGGAGCGCCACCTTTCGGCGCAGGATGTGCGCATTCAAACCCGCTCGGATGACACACTCATCACTGATCCCGCGACCAGTCTCGGCATTCCGTGGGGATTCACCAACAGACTGCAACCAGGTGACCCCCGGTCCGCTGCATGAGGAGATGACATGAGCACGTACAGCTTCGATGGTCGCGTTGCGGTCGTGACGGGTGCCGGACGGGGTATCGGGCGAGCCTACGCGCACCTCCTCGCCGAGCGAGGCGCGCAGCGTCGTCGTCAACGATCTCGGCGGCACGATGGAAGGCGTCGGGCACGATGCGGGACCGGCACAAGGTGTCGTGGACGAAATTCTCGGGGCAGGTGGAACCGCGATCCCCGAAACCAGTGACGTGTCCACCGCGGCCGGGGGTCAGGCACTCATCGACGCCGCGGTCAGCGAGTTCGGACGTATAGATATCGTGGTCAACAACGCTGGCAACATCCTGTGGGGTGGACTCCCCGACGCCGACGTCGACAACCTCGACAGCCACCTGGGCGTGCATGTCCGCGGTTCGTTCAACACGACGCGCGCCGCATGGCCGCACATGGTCGCACAAGAGTACGGGCGCGTCGTCATGACCACATCCACAGGCATGTTCGGCCTCGCCAACAACCTCGGGTATGCGACGGCGAAGGCGGCGGTCATCGGGATGACCCGCAGCCTCACCGTCGCCGGGCGCGAGCACGGGATCAGGATCAACCTCGTTGCCCCGAGCGCATGGACGCGGATGGCAGGGGCAGTGGAGGGACTGACACAGGCAACCCCGAATCAGATGGAGCCCGAGCTCGTCGCGCCCATGGTCGCGTTCCTCGCCCACGAAGCGTGCGACGTCAGCGGTGAGATCTACCTTGCTGGCGGTGGGCGGTACGCCCGCATCTTCATCGCGGCCACGCCGGGTTTCCTCCCCACGAAGACGGAGCCTGCCACGATCGAGGACATTGCAGAGAACTGGGGCGCCATCAACGACGAGTCCGGCTACTACGTCCCCGCCGACCTCCTGGACTGGTCCGCGCACTACATGTCCCACTGGTCGACCGACTGAGGCGGCCTGCGTTCAACGCCCTGACGGGGCCTCTCTCACTTCAGCGCCATCGGCGTGATGGGAGAGCCGACCGAGCCGGTGACCTTGAGCCCGGGAGCGCAGAAGAGGAACTCCCAGATGCCGTCCTGCTCGCAGTCGGCTGCCAGCTCCTCGAAGTTGAACATTTCGCCCAGCGTCAGCCCCATGTCGCGGATCGTGACCTGGTGGAACGGGATGCTGCCGCCGACAGGGCTCGGCCAGACCTCACACGCCCAGTTGTCGAGCGCGAGGGCAGCCACTTCGCGCTCGTAGAGCCACCGGCAACTGTCGAGACCGGGCCCCGGCTCGTCGCCCATGAAGTGCGCCTTGTCACCCTCGAGGAACCACTGGTACGAGCCGGTCCGCACCAGCAGGATGTCTCCCGACTCGACCTGCACCCCCTGGCGCTCCTCGGCCGCCGACAGATCGGCCGAGGTGATCTCGTACGAGTCCTCGAGCCGATCAACACCTTTCAACCGGGCAATGTCGAGCAGAACGCCGCGTGAGATCAAGTGCTCCACCGCCTTGGCGAAAGAGTTACGGGTCGCGCCGGCCATGTTGTTGACCGCTCCCGCCGGGCACGTTGTTGTAGAAGAACCCGCCGTAACCCACGTGGGCCAGGCTGTCCCATTGGGTGGCGGCCTGAAGCCCCATGATCACCATGTCGTCAGCGGACATCATGCCGTCGGGAGCGGCTGCGGTGTCCGAGGGCAGGAATGTCATCACGTGGACCGGGTTGATCCGGAATCCACCGGGCAGGAACGGCCCGTCCTTGTCGAAGGGCATCCCCAGGTCGAAGTTCTTTCCGGTCTTCACCAACTTGCGCCGCCTCTACACGCTTCTCCGGTGTCACGAAATTGAGCGTTCCGATTTCGTCGTCGTCACCCCACCGGCCCCAGTTGTTCAGCTCCTTGCCGAGCTCATGATGCGGCCACGTCTTCTCGTTGACTCACGTTCCCCTCCCAGCATGCATGCAGTACATGCCAACCGAAGCAATCTCGACGGATCATGTACCGACTGGACGGTCCAAACGTTACTCCAGCTCGCGTCTCACGATCGCTCCCCGGAGCTCGCGCTTGAGGACCTTTCCCGAAGGGTTCCGCGGCAGGGCGTCGATGAGCACGACTGCCTTCGGGACCTTGAATCGCGCGAGTTGCTGCCGGCAATGGTCGAGCAGTTCTTCGGGCGTCGTGCGACGCCGCCGGGCTCACGACGACGTAGGCGACGGGGACCTCGCCCCAACGGGCATCGGGACGGCCGACGACGGCTGCCTCCAGCACAGATTCGTGCTCGTAGAGAACACGCTCGATCTCGGAGCTTGCGATGTTCTCACCACCTGAGACGATCATGTCCTTCAGCCGGTCGACGATGTACAGGTAGCCGTCGTCATCCTGCAGGCCGATGTCCCCGGTGTGGAACCAGCCACCGGCGAATGCCGCACGCGTCGCGTCAGGATCACGCCAATAGCCCTTGAACACCTTCGGGCCCCGGAGAACGACCTCTCCCCGCTCCCCTGGCGGCAGCGAAGACCCCGTCTTCGTCCCAAATATCCACCTCGAGGTATTGACACGGCCTTCCGACGCTTCCCACCTTGGACCGGGTGCTCGCCCGGTCGAGAAAGGTGTCGCCCGAGACCGTTTCGGTGAGTCCGTAGGCGTCAGCGAACCACGCCGACGAAAACGCTCTCTGCAGGCGCTCGATGAACGGGATCGGCATCTTCTCCCCACCGCCGATGAGGAGCCGGACCGAAGAAAGATCTCGTTCCTCGATGCGCGGCAGGTCCAGGACGGCACGGACCATGGAGGGCGCCATCCACACGGTGGTCACCTGGGAGCGCTCAATGTCATCGACGACGTTCTCGGCGTCGAACGTCGGGTGGAGAATGGTTGTCGCTCCGACCGCGATCAGGGAAGTCGTGGTCAGGTCGAGTGCTCCGACGTGGTACAAAGGCCCGCAAGCCAGCCCGACGTCAGCCGCGGTGAATCCGAACTCTGCGATGTGCGCGTAGTTCTTCCAGGCCAGGTTGGCGTGGGTGATCATCACGCCCTTGGGCCGACCGGTCGTCCCCGACGTGTACATCAGCCGATGGATGTCGTCACCGTCGGCGTGCGCCCGCGACGGGAGGATCGGGTGCGTCGAGGAGCGTCGGAGAACGGCTCCCAGCCGTCGACGGCGTCGGCGGAGACACACACCCGGACGAGTTCGTCGAGCGTCCTTCGTCGCTTCGTTGGCGGGTTCGACCAATGCATCATCGCAGACCAGGACTCGCGCTTGCGGAGTGGTCGAGGATGAACCGGATCTCCGCGCGCCGCCAGCCGCCAGTTGAGCGGCATCACGATCGCTCCGAGGTAGTTGGCCCCGAAGATCGTCGTCAGGAACTCGATGTTGTTGTACGAAAGCAGGCCGACGACGTCGCCGGCATCCGACTCCCTCGCCGTGGAGCCCGGCCGCCAATGGCGACGGACCGGTCGACCATCCCCCGTAGGTGACGATCGTCATCCCCGAAGACTGCAAAGGGTTTGTCCGGTGTGCGGATGCGCGTGATGCTCGAGCACGCTGAACCAGTTCATGTCCGGCCGCATCATCGACCGGGGGTCTTCCAGGCCGTCCGCGCTCATACGAGAAGGTATCCCCCGTCCACGTTGAGCACGGTCCCGGTGACGAAGGCGGCCGCATCCGAGGCGAGGAACTGGAAGGCGCCGACCAGGTCGGCGGAACGGCCCCAGCGCTTGAGATGCGGTGTGCTCCATGACGACCTCTGAAAGGTGGTCGTTGCTGGTCCAGGCGTGGGCGAGCGGCGAATCGAACCAACCCGGCGCCACCACGTTGACGGTGATCCCCGCCGGGGCCAGATCGAGCGCCAGGCCCTTGGCCAGGCCGACGAGCCCGGCCTTGGAGGCGCTGTAGGCGGCCAGACCCTTGCCAGGCCGTTCTCCGAGCACCGAGCCGGTGAAGATCAGCCGGCCGCCCTCGCCCATCACACGCGCTGCGGCCCGCGCCCCGAGGAATGCTCCGGTGAGGTTCACGTCGATCACCTCCCGGAAGACCCCCGGCGGCGTGGCGAGCGGGCCGGCGACGATCGGGGAGACCCCGCATTGGATATCCACACGTCGACGCCGCCCCACTCCGCGACGGTGGCATCGGCCACCGCGTCGTTGAACGCCGCGTCACGCACATCGCCGCTCAGAACCAGGGTGGGTCCCGGGAGTGTGGCCGCGACGGCTTTGAGGTCGCTCTCGGTCCGCGCCACCAGCGCCACCTTTGCCCCGGCCCGCGAGAAGGCATGCGCGACCAACTCGCCCAGGCCCCGCGAGGCCCCGGTGATCACCACCCGCTTGCCGCTGACGCCCCCCACGCTCGGGAGCACATCAGGTATTTCCATCCTTGGGGCATCACGTTCTCCGCGGCGCTATTCGATCGGCTCATCACCGAGGAGGGTGGTCCGGATCATCTCTCGCGGCGAATCCGAACGGTACGGCTCCACGCGGTGCAGCGACGCCGCGGTTGTCCCAGATCACCGTGTCCCCGAGGTGCCATTCGTGGCGATACACCGACTCGGGCGTCGTCGATCGCTCGAGGAGATCGTCCAAGAGCGCTCTCCCCGCAGGGGCCCCATCCCGACGACGCTTTCCGTCGTCGCCCCGAGCACCAGCGAGTTGCGGCCCGACCGGTGTCGCCAGACCAGGGGATGCTCGCGGACGAGTCCGCGGACCCAACTTGCCTCCTGCTCCGGCGTGGGTTCGGGTGTCACGAGCCGCTGGGTCGCGCCGATGGTGTGACGCACCCGGAGCTTCCCGTAGCGATCCTTTTCCTCCGGGGTCAGGCGGTCGTAGGCGCGCGTAGGTGCTGGCAAACTCCGTCTGGCCTCCATGCGCAGCCAGCGCAACCGCCGAGAGGACGGTCGCCGCCTGTGGGTTCTGGCCCTCCGGCAACGTGCACCCGTCGATGTGCCACGAGAAGGTTCCTCGCAGGTACTCGGCGGAAAGACTCTTCGCAGGGTCGAGCGTGACCAGCATGATGCCCGGGACGGCGCCCCGTGCCGACCGAATAGTCCACGTCGCCGAGCCGTTCGCAGAGCGCCACCTGCGACTCGGGCCCGAGGTCCAGCCCCGGGAACACAAGGACCCCGTTGTCCTCGAGGGCGACGAGGATCTGCTGCGCCAGCGACTCGTCGTTCACGAGGCGGTCCGCATCCAACCCGGTGACCTCCGCCCCGACGTTGTTCGTCAGTTTGTTGAGCGTCAACGTGCTCATCGTCTGTCCCTTCCCCATTGGTGCGCCAGCGGCCGTGGAACCGCGACAATTCGAGCTCAGGTGACATAGGTGCCTCCGTTGACGCTCACGGTCTGCCCGGTGATGTAGCTCGCTTCCTCGGAGCACAGGAACGTGCATGCTGCCGCGATGTCGTCGCCCGTCCCCACCCGCCCGACCGGAATATTGCGGGCCATGGCGTCGACGCCGCCCACCGCCCCGGCGGCCTGCCACTCCTGGACCATCGGGGTGTCGATACTCGAAGGTGCGATGTTGTTGACGGTGATGCCCAAGGACGCGAATTCCAGGGCCAGCGTCTTCGCCAGGGCGATGACGCCACCTTTTGAGGACGCGTAATGCGCCATGCGGGGAGCGCCGCGCTGTGCGCTGGAGGACGAGATCAGCACGATGCGTCCCCACTTGGCCTCCTCCATGTCCGGAAGCGCAGCCTGCACGCAGTGGAACGTGCCCGTCAGATTGATGGCAAGGACACGATTCCACGATTCCAACGTGATGTCGCGGAAACGCTCGAACCTCGCCACCCCGGCACTGGTCACCAATATTCCAATGGGTCCGAGTTCGTCCGCGCCAGCTGCATCGCCTGATCGACTTCTCCGCGATCGCTGACGTCGGTCTGACTCGCAGACGGCCGCGCGCCGCCTTCCTCTCGGAGCTCCTTGGCGACCTGCTCGGCCGCCTCGCCGTTCACGTCCACGACCGCGACGCCATCCCCTCGCCGCGCCAAGTGGTGAGCGATGGAGCGACCCATGCCGGAGCCTCCTCCGGTCACAACAGCAACAGGCATCACGTAGTCCCTTCGTTCGACTGCACGACAAGTCCGTCCCAAGCCCCGGTCGTGGCGGCAAGAGTCGAGGGGAGCTCGACCTCTGACTCGACCCTAAAGGATCGGAGAGCCATCGCCAAGGTTTCGTAGGCGCCGACGGTGAAGACGAGATCCATGAGTTGGCGCTCATTGAGGTACCGCGCCAGATCCGTCCAGGTCCCGTCGTGAATGTGCGCCCCGTCCACGAGTTCGTCGACGGCCCTGAGCAAGGAGCGATCCGACAGATCCCATTCCGGGCTCTCCGGACCTTCGACAATCCAACCGATCTCTTCCGCCGTCAGGCCGGCGACTGTACCGAGACGTACGTGTTGGGCCCACTCGTACTCGCACCTCCTGCGCACAGCAACCCGCAGGATCAGAATCTCACGGTCACGGGCGGGCAGGCTCGATGAGAAGAGGACGTGACCATTGAAGGTGAGATACGCCTTGGCCAGCTCGGGATAGCAGGCGAATGTCGCAAGGAGGTTCCCCTGGTTCCGTCGCGGTCGTGGTGGCGCGCCGGAGATGCTTCCTTGACGACCGGCCGAAACGCGGCAAGTGCGTCGTGCATCGCTGGGGGCCACTCGGAGGGTGGCCGAGGACGAATGCGGGGCGTCGTGTTCATCGCCGCTTCTCGGAACGGACATCACTGTCGTGTCGATGGGTCCGCTGCAGGCGCACTCGTGCCGAACGTCGGCTGCTTCCGAAATTTGGCACTGCGTTTTCCCCTCTTGCCGCTGTATGATCGAGATTCTAGACCGACCGGTCAGTTCAGGCAATTGACGCGGGAGGCGTTGCGCCGCCACAACGTCGAGAAATAATGCGAGGACCATGATGGGTAACCAGGAAAGAGTCATTGCCGATACTGGGCGCCGGGGGATCCCTGGGCGCGGCCATTTCGCAGCAACTGGCAGGTGAATCCCTCGCTGGTCTGGTGCTGAGCGACATCAGTGGCGCCCTCCCTGGAGGCCACCATCGAGGGGATACCCGAGAACGCCGTACCGATCGAAACCGCCCTCGCCGACGTCAGCGACTTCGCCCAGGTAGAAGCAGTGGTCGCCCGCGCCGTGGAACGCTTCGGCCGCCTCGACGTGCTGATCAGCAACGCCGGTGTGCTGTCGCCCAATGGTCGCATCCACAACTTGGCGACGGAGGACTGGGAGCGCGCGTTCCGCGTCAATGTCATGGGCCCGGTCAATGCCATCCGCGCCGCGGTTGCCCCGATGCGCGCGCAGAAGTCCGGCTCCATCGTCCTCACCGCCTCCGTTTCCGGTCTCACGGCATGGTCGCACGCTTCCCCGTACTGCGTGACGAAGGCCGGCGTCATCCAACTCGCCAAGGTGGCAGCCGTGGAATACGCCCGCGATGGCATACGCGTCAACTGCGTGTGCCCTGGAACGTTCCTGTCGCAGATGCACGCCGACCTCCCGCCAAACTGCTCTGGACGCGATCGGCGAGAAGCACCCCTGGGGTTGGGCTCACCCAACGATCTCGTCGGGGCGTACTCGTATCTGGCGAGTGACGCCTCCCGTTGGACCACCGGCTCGGCCATCGTCGTCGACGGTGGGTATTCGCGCCTACCACTAGTCGCGCCGGCAGGTCAGGTGTCCAGCGAAGGCTCGTGTGCTCCCCGTCGGCGCCGGCGAGCGGCTCCAGGGCCGACGGGTTGGCCATGCCCCACACGAAGATGTCCGCGAACGACGCCGCAATCTCGCTGCGCGGAGAGACGGCCGTCAGCCTTCAACCAAAGGTAGGTGTAGTTGTGCATGCCGAGCCAGGCGCGTGCGGACAGCCGGGGATCGCGCGTGTCGAAAGTGTCCTGAGCGGGCGCCTGCCTCGAACACCGCCTCGACCCGTCGCTCGTATTCTCTGCGGCGCTTGCGGAACTGCTCCGCGCCGTTCACCGGTGAGCGCATGGAACTCGTGCAGGAACACCCAGACATGATCGGGATAGCGGACGATGACATCGAGCAACTCCTGGCCGAGCAGAGCCAATTGCTCCGGTGGCGTTCCACCCGCGAGCGCGACACGATCGGCGCCCGAGCAGGACCTCGTCCATGACGCGATCGTGGATGGCGGCGAGGAGCTCCTCTTTGGACCCGATGTAGTAGTAGAGGGCGCCTTTCCCGAGTTGGTTGGCCTCACAGAGCTCGATCGTGCTCGTGGCGTGATACCCACGTTGGGCGAAGACGTTCGCCGACAGATCGATGATGGCCTCGCGCCGCACGTGCCATTTCGCGCTACGCCGGGAGTCGGTTTTATCCTGTGGCATCTCTAGCCTTACCTCGGCTGGTCACCGTATTGGCACTCTAGCAGGCACCATCTTGCGTACTGCCGGTCCCCGCCCTTAGCAGCCCAACGTCCGGGCGATGACAACGTGTTGAATCTCGTTCGTCCCCTCCCCGATCTCGAGGACTTTCGAATCGCAATAGAAACGGGCGACCGGAGAATCGAGCATGTAGCCCACTCCCCCGTGGATCTGGACCGCCTCTGAAGCCGCCGCCGTCGCCACGCGGCTTGCTTTCAACTTCGCCATCGAGGCCTCTTTCAGGAAGGGCTGCCCTGTATCACGCAGGTACGCCGGCGCGGTAGGTGAGCCATCGCGCGGCCTCCAAGTTCCGTAGCGATGTCGGCCAGCTTGAACTGCACCGCCTGGAACTTCGAAATGGGTCGGCCGAACTGTTGGCGTTGCCGGGCATAGTCCGTCGCCATGTTCAGGACGGCCTGGGTCAGGCTGAGGGAGAGCGCTGCGATCGAAATCCGGCCGACCTCGAGCGTGGCGAGAAACTGGCCCAACCCCAGGTCAGGATCGCCGATGAGGTGCTCGTCGGGGACCCAGACATCATCGAAGTACAGCTCACGAGTGTCGAGTCCCCGCCAGCCGATACCCCGCATCTTCGGCCCCATGGTGAAGCCCGGCGTGTCTTTCTCCACCACGAAGCTCCCGAACCTCGGGTCCTCCCCAACGGGTTCCGCCCGGGCCAGAAGTGTCACTCCGAACGACATGTCGGTGCCGGCGTTGGAGATGAAGGTCTTCCGACCGTTGATCAGCCAACCGCCATCGCGGCGCTCTGCCGCGGGTCGTGATGCCGCGGGTGTCGGATCCCGCATCGGGCTCGGTCAGCCCGAAGGCGCCGAGCACACGCCCTTCGGCGAGCGGTCGCAACCACCGCTCGCGCTGGGCGTCATTGCCGAACAGGTAGAGCGGCAGCGAGCCGATCGTCACGTGGGCCTGCCACGCCGCAGCCACCGACTGATCCGCTAAGCCGATCTGCTCCATCGCGGCGACGAATCCCACCGTCGACATGCCGATGCCGCCCCATTGCTCAGGTATCAACATGCCCAGCAATCCCAATGCGCCCATCTCCCGGAGGAGGTCCGTCGGGCATTCGGCGCGCTCCCAGGCCGCCGGAGCTCGTCGAGCGATCTCGTTGCTGGCGAACTGACGGCACAGGTCGACCAGGTCACCTTCAGCTTCGGTCAGCGAGAAGTCCATCCAGCCGAGGTTAGGAGACCGGTCGGTACACATCCAGCTCGGCTCCGCAGCGCCAGGTTTGACCGATCGGTACAAGAAACTTAGGATGCCGAGGTTCGACTGCAACGAGGAGGGGGATCCCATGACAAAACGGTGGACACAACGCCCGCCCGGTTCGACGTGGGGTGATTGGGGAGAGGACGACGAACTCGGCCGCATCAACCTGATCACGCCGGAAAAAGTTCTCCAGGGCATCCGGGAGGTGGAGGCCGGCATCAGCTTCTGTTTGAGCTTGCCGCTCGATTTCCCCGGGGGGTCAGCTTTGAACCAACGCCGCTACCCACCGATCCTGAGGCCGACCGAGGACCTGGAGTACAAACCCGACACGTTCTACAACGTCATCGCGCGCGAGACGATCGACCCTTCGCTCATCGACGTGTGGGCGGACGATGCGGTGACCCTCTGGTTGCAGTACTCGACCCAGTGGGACGCCCTCGCCCACCAGGGTGCCGAGTTCGATGCCGACGGTGATGGCGTCGACGAACCGCGCTACTACAACGGATTCCGGCCCGGCGAGGACGTCATCGGCCCCCAGGCCGACGCCAAGGGCGACGGCAGCGGAAGCCTCAGCTTCGCACGGCATCTCGGTCTGGAGCACATGGCCGCGCACGGAGTACAGGGCCGGGGCGTCCTCGTCGACGTGGCCCATCACCTCGGCAGTGACTGGCAGCCGGTCAACCTGCAGACCCTCGAGGAGATCATGGCCGCGGACAATGTCGTCGTTGAGCCAGGTGACATGCTGCTCATCCACACCGGGTTCGCGACCCAGATTTTGGCGTGGGACAAGAACCCGGACCCGGTGAAAATCCACAAGATGCACCCCTACCTCGACTCGCACGACGAGTCGCTGCTGGAGTGGATCACCGAATCTCAGATCTCCGCGTTGGTGGCGGACAACTACGCCGTCGAGGGACTGGTCCCCCACAGGGATCGCAATCCGCACACGCTCCTGCCGATCCATCACCTCTGCCTCTTCAAGCTCGGCATCCCCCTCGGAGAGATGTGGTACCTCCACGAGCTCGCGACATGGCTGCGGGAGCACGGACGCACCCGGTTCCTCCTCACCGCGCCCCCACTGCGGCTGCCGGGCACAATGGGCAGTCCCTTGACGCCCATCGCAACTGTCTGAACGCTGTGCGGCGAGCAGGGAACGTCAGCTCTTTGCGGCCCCGATGATCCCGCGAGGGGAAGATCCGTTCGTTGGTACATTGGTGTCACATGACGATCCTTCCCAGCAACACCGAGATGACACAGGCATACGCCGAAAAACTCGCCCACGGCGCGCACTTGTTTCAACTACTCGGCACGCGCGATGTGCCCGCACCAGAAGGTCATCTTGCGATGGAAATGGACATTCGCCCCGAGTTCGCCAACGTGCGCGGCACTCTCCAGGGGGGTCTGATCACAGTCCTCATCGACGTCTGTGCCGGACGCCTGGCCCAGGACTCGTGCGACCACGAAAATGGCTATAGCACCGCGACCTCGGACCTCACCGTCCATTTCCTCTCCCCTGTCGTCGTCGGGCCCGCCCGGGTCGAGGCGCGTGTGCTCCGCCGCGGCACGTCCAAGTTCGTGCTCCATGTCGACGTAACCGACGTCGGACGAGACAACAAATTGGCCGCCGTGTCGACGATTGCGTTCACCGTGCTCGCGCCGAAACCCTGAGGATCCCCAACGCGTAGGGCTATGCCCTGCGCGGCCCTTCCATGCGGGAGAGAAACTCCTCGACGAATGCGACCGTCTCCTCGTGGCCCGTCGACATGCCGAGGGTCTCCCGTTCGATGACGAGAAATCGCGAGATGCTGGACATCAGAACCGTGAACACAATCGGCGGGCATTGGTCCGGGCCGATTCCGTATCGCTCCAGCACGGGTTCGATACCCTCGAGTTGATCCGCACGGAAGCGCTCAGCAGCGGCCGAGATCTCGGCTCGAATGGCTTTGCGATGATTGGCCAGTGCGACGAACTCCATCGTGAGGGCGGTGCCACGCGGATCACGACTGAGGTCCCACAGCGCCCATAACGGCTGGGCGGAGGCCAATGCCTGCGCCTGGCGTTCGAGGCCCTGTGCGGCGCGGCGCCGGAACAGGGCGAGAAATAGATCGTCCATGGCCCGGAAGTAGTAATAGACGAGCTGGGGCTTCAGCCCTGCCCTGGCGGCGACACGACGCGACGTGACTGCGGCGTAGCCCTCTTCGAGCATGAGCTTCTCGGCCGCCTCGAGCAAAGCGGTGCGCGTCTTCGAGGTTTCGGTGCCGATACGACGCGGCGTGCTGGCGGGGCTGCTCGGCGCGGTCAGATGTACATCCCACCGTTCACGCCGATCACCTGCCCGGTGATGTAGCCGGCCTGTTCAGAACATAAGAATGCACAAGTGGCGGCGATGTCCTCCGGGGTCCCTGCTCGACCGAGCGGGACCATCTTCCCCATGGTGTCGATGTCCGGCACGTCGCCGACCGCCGCGGCCTTCCGGGCCATCGGGGTGTCGACGAGCGTCGGGGGAATCGTGTTCGCCGTGATGCCGTGCCCGGCCAGTTCACGGGCCAGTGCCTTCGTCAACCCGATGACGCCGCCCTTCGATGCCACGTAATGCGCCATGTTGGGCGCTCCGGACTGGGCACTCGACGACGAGATCGTGACGATTCTCCCCCACCCGGCCGCGAGCATGTCCGGCACCGCCAACTGAATACAGGTGAACGTTCCCGTCAGGTTTACCGCCAGAATGCGATCCCACTTTTCCGGCGTGATGTCGATCACCGCATCGAACGACTCGATACCTGCGCTCGTGACCGCGATGGTAACCGGCCCCAGATCCTCCCGGAGGGACGAGAAGACCCGCGCCAGTGCGGTGCGGTCGGCCACATCAACCTCGTAGGCGACCGCGCGATGTCCCTCGCCGACAAGGTCCGCCGCTGCCTCCCGGGTGGTCTCACCGTCGAGGTCGAGCAGCGCGACCGCATGACCGTCGGCAGCCAACTGCCGGGCGATGCCGAGGCCGATACCCGAGCCCGCACCTGTCACGACGGCCACCCGGGCCATTACTTTGCGGCCTCGGCCGGGGTGAACTCGATATGCAGCTGGTGGAGGCCACGGAGAACCCAGGTGGGCTCGTACTCGAAATGACGATCCGACGGCGGGCCGTGGTGCTCCTCGGAGAGCCGGATGTCATGCATGCGCTCGAGAATCCGCTCGATGCTGACACGCCCCTCCACCCGGGCCAAGGGTCCTCCCGGGCAGGAGTGGGCGCCCCGCCCGAAGGCGATGTGCGCTTTGGCGTTCGGGCGATCGATGCGGAACTCGGCCGGACACTCAAAAATGCGGGGGTCGCGATTCGCCGCGCCATTCAACAGCATCACGGGCGTCCCCGCGGCAATATCGACGCCGGCCACCGTGGTCGAACGACGGGTCAAGCGGAAGTCCGATTTCACCGGGCTCTCGATCCGCAGAGCCTCCTCGATGAAATTGGGGATGCGCTCGTGGTGTGCCCGAAGCTCGTCCTGGAGCTCGGGGTACTCGCAGAGGTACTTCAATCCCACTGCGAGCAGCCGGGCGGTTGTCTCCTGACCCGCGGCAAAGAGGAAGGTTGCTGTGCGCACCACCGAGGTCACGTCGGGCGTCGTCCCGTCCGGGTATTTCCCGAGCGCCAATTGCGTCAACACGTCGTCGCGAGGCTCTCGACGGCGATCTTCGATGTACTGCGTGAACCACTCGTCGAGTCCTCCGAGCGAGTTCAGCCCGATGTCCGCGTCCCCGCCTACCTCACCGGGCGCAGGGGCCAGCCCGAAGAACTCGCGGAACCGCTGGTGGTCGACTTCGGGGACCCCGAGGACATCGGCGACGACGAGCATCGCGAACGGCTGGGTGTACGCCCCGATGAATTCGCACTGGCCGGCAGCAACGAACTCGTCGATCTGACGATCGGCCAGGCTCCACATGAATTCCTCGTTCTCCCTGAGGCGTTTCGGCGTCAGCAACCGCATGATCAACGCGCGCTCATTCGTGTGGACGGGGGCGTCCATCGTCACCATGTGCTCGTTCATCGGCAGCTGGTCCCGGTAATTGTCGATGATCTCGCCGACGTCATCACCCTCGAGCGGCACCGGGAAGGTCGCAAACGGGCCTATGACCGAGTTGCAGGAGGAGAAGGTCTCAGGGTCGAGATAGATCTCCAACGCTTCCTCGTAGCCCGACACTGCGACCACCCCGAGATTCTCGGTCGGCAGCACCGGGCACTTCGACCGCAGGTAGTCGAAGTACGGGTAGGGGTCCTCGACCATCGACGGGTCGGAGAAGAAGTCGATCGAGTCAAACGTGGACATGGCTGGCTCTCCAATTCAAGCACGAGGAATGCTGAGCGAATGCTTAGCATTCCTCGCTGACCTGGTCAAACAGGTCGAAGACGGAACTATGAGCCGGGTCGCCGGCCCTCCCGGATGGCATCGGTGACGAGCCCGATGACCCACGTGAGCCCATTGATGGCGTCGTCCGGCTCGAGGCCCCAGTCCACGACCAGCTTCTCGTACGACACCACGCCCCACAACACGTCGAACATGGCAGCGGCGGCGGCACGGTCGGTCTTCGACCACCCGGTCGTGTGAGGTTCGAGGGCGGCGAGGATGGCTTCTCTCTGGCGTTCGTTGGCGGCGGCGACCGTGGCATCCCGCTCGGTGCGGGGCTCGAGCCGGAATTGTGACGCATACTGCAGAATTCGCACGGTTACCTCACCGAGAGTCTCCAGGGTCAGGCCTTCGAGGTGGACGCCTGCCTCTTCCTTCGAGCCGCTCGAGGACGGCGTCGCGCAACTCCCGCTCGCTCGGAAAATACCGGTAGACGGTGCGCTCGTTCAGATTGGCCCGTGCCGCAACAGCACGGACGGTGAGTGCCCGCCAATTCCAGATCGGAAAGCCATGGAGCAGCTCCGCACCCGCGGCGATGATCCGCTCACGGGTCTCGGTGACCTGCTGGCGGCGCAAGGGGCTGTCATAGCGGCGTCGTTGTGCTTCGGGATCGGTCAGGACTCTCAGAGTAGGTCGCACGCAGCCCCCGAGCTGCTACCTTCACCGATCGTGTCTCCTGGACCCTCCCCCAGTTTCTTGTCACGAGCCATCTGATGGCTGCACCACAGGGGCTGATGCTGGTCAGCTTCGATATCGACGGGACTCTCGAAATGGGTGACCCGCCGGGCCCGCTCAGTGCTGACTTCGTCCGACACGTGCAGCGGAGTGGCAGCCTGATCGGCAGCTGCTCTGACCGAACGGTACGGGAACAGACAGCGATTTGGGCCGCCGCCGACATCGTGCCCGACTTCGTCGTCGTGAAGAACCAGCTGGATTCTGTTCGGGAGCGCTTCGCCTCCGAACGTTACATACACATCGGCGACACCCATGTCGACGCCCATTTCGCAGGTCTGGCGAGCTTCCAATTCATCTTCGCGGTCGACCTGGCGCGTCGACTCGACGCACAGGGCGATCCCTTCGAGGACCTTGTGTGAGCTGGCATCCGGACCTTCTCGCCGAACAGACTGCCGTCGTGGCGGGTGGCGGACGAGGAATCGGTGCCGCCGTCGCGCGCACGCTCGCACGTGCCGGTGCCTCGGTGTGTGTCATCGATGTCGAGGTCGACCGCGCGTCGGCAGTTGCCCACGAGATACACGCGAGGGGGGGTCGGGCGATTGCCCTCCAGGCCGAGCTTCGCGACGCACAACAGGTCGAGCCGGCGATCGCCGACGCAGCGACGGCCTTCGGCGGCGTGCACGTACTCGTCAATGTGGCCGGCGGCATGCACGCATACGCGCCATGGCGTCGGCTGGGAGATTGGGACGAGGACACGTGGGACGAGATAGTCGATCGGAACCTCAAATATGTCTTTCTCACGACCAGAGCAATGATCCGGCACTTGCTGGCGGCCGGCACTGGCGGCTCGGTGGTCAATATCGCGTCGATCAGCGGTGAGACGAGCGCCCCCAATCACACCGCGTACGGCGCCGCCAAAGCCGGGCTGACCAACCTCACCCGCACCTTGGCCGTCGAATACGGCCCGGACCAGATTCGGTTCAACGCGGTAGCTCCGGGGAGCGTCGCCACGCCCGCCGTGGCCGACCGGGTGCGCACCGACAGCGCAGCCCCGCTCCGGCGGTGGGCAACACCGGAGGACATTGCCAATGCCGTCGTCTTCTTGGCCTCCCCGTTGGCTTCGTACATCACCGGCCAGACCTTGCTCGTCGACGGTGGGGCAACCGCGAATTTTCCATTGACGACGCCGACGCCAGTCTCCCCCGAAACACCCTGACCGATACCTGGAACAATGGGCGCCCATGCACAGCGAAGCCGCGTTCCGGCGACTGGTCAACTTCAGCGATGCGGTCGTCGCAATCGCCATCACGTTGCTGATCCTCCCGCTGGTCGATGCCGCGAACACCATCGGAGCCACGGGGTTGGGGCATTTCTTCGCCGACAATCGTCCCAAGTTGTTGGGTTTCGCGCTCAGCTTTGTCGTCATCGGACGATTCTGGTGGACGCAACACACGACGTTCGAGCGCCTGCAGTCGTACGACAATGTGCTGGTCGGTGGCATGTTCCTTTGGCTCTTCGGCATCGTCTTTCTCCCCTTTCCGACGGAACTCCTGGGGACGGCCCACGACGGAGGAAGGGCGGTCGACGGGCTTTACATCGCGACGTTGCTCTTCATAGCGGTTGCCGGGTCGATACAACAGGGTGCAGCCGTGCGACACCCCGAATTGCAAAAGGAGGAGCAACGGGGATCGATGTCGATAAACGACTACGTCGCGTACATCTTGCTCATGGGCGTGGCGTTGGTGGTGGCGATCGCCGTGCCTTCCATCGGTCTGTGGGCACTCGTGGCTCTTCTCTTCCAGGGCCTGCTCGGACGACTGATCGCGAGAACGCGGAACACCCGTCACGCCACGCACGAAACGCCGCGTGGGTGACGGACGAATCAGCTGACCACCACGCGCGCTCGCGCCAGATTCTGCACTCGTCCGTAGGGCGTGCGGACATCACCCTGCCGTTGCGAAGTCCCACGGAGAAGGGGGAAGTAGGTACCGGGCTTTCCGTAGGCGTGGGTGGCCGACAGCACAACCTTTGACTCCGGACGGCCCAGTTCCACGGTGACCGGGAAGGTTCCCTCGCCCTCGAAGTCCCATTCCGCCGCGACGACATCGCCGGCATTTGGTGGAACTTCGATCGTTGCATCGAACGTCACCTGCTCCCCCACGTCGACCTCGGCCCGCAGGCTCCCGTTGACGTGCAATTCGACGACCGGCTGAATGCCTCTTCGGTCCTTGGCACCTCCGGGAACGCGTACCTGCGTGGCGACGACGTCGTACACGGTTTCGGAGGGTTTGACGCCACGCTCGACCCAGGTGCCGAGGTCCCGCAACCCCTGCTGAAGGGCGCCGCGATAGCTCACGCACTGTGCGCGGGCGATCGTGCTGACGGGATCGTCATGCTGCGCGTGGTCGATGAACCAAATGGCGAATTGATCCGCGAAACGCGCCCCCAGTGCCTGCTTCACCTGCGATCGGTACCAATCCGCCTGCCACGGAAGGGCGTCAATGTCCATGAGCACTTCGATCACCAGGGTTCTCGCGGTGATGCGACCCTCCGGCATGGATCCGACGGTGTTGACCGTGGCATCCAAACCGACCAGGACCTCGCGCTGGGGGTAGAGCGGCTTGCCGTCGGCATCGCGAATTGGTTCCAGCCGTACATGTCGGGCGTCGGCACCTGATGACGCTGGTAGGTCTCCAAAGCCAGAGGCCAGGAGTTGTCGATCCGTACCTGATCGCCCGTGGTCATGCCATGCACGACGAGCGGATTTGTCGAGTAGGCGAAACCGACCCTCAATCCATCGACCCACGCCACGGGGACACTGCGCCCCGCAGAAGCGCCGCTCATCATCACCAGGTGGGCATTTGTGATGTCCCAATCCGGCACACTCGTCAGTTCCAGCTGCAGCGGGAACGTCTCCATCACGGTCGCGACGGTCGTGTCGAACGCCCGACGTGCCGCATGGATCGACGATGCCGGATCGCCGCCCAGGTAACCGGGCTCGCTCCAGAAATCCGTCACGTAGGTGGGATCCAGCGCCGGGACCCGGTCGGCGATATTGGAGAAATAGCCACTGGTCAGTGTCTTGTGGTTCCACCAACCGCGGAGCGGATATCCCAGCAGCGACGCCTCTTCGAGTGCTCCCCGCTCTTGGTCATCAAGTCCGGCGTACGGGTCGCCGCTCCCGCCGGGATCGATCGCATCCATAATTCCGGGGAATTTGTCGCGCATCCTGAGGACGCGCAGTGCATGCATACGGACGGTGAACACGCTGGGGATGGAGTTCGGAGTACCGAGCACATAGGGGAGAAACCCGTCCCAGATGCCTGAGGTGTTTTCGGCAGCACCCATGACCTGGTAGGAGCCGCCACTCCCACCGAAAAGGGTATCCATAGGGACGATGATCGCCATAAAGTTCTGCGGCGACAATGCGGGAGTACTTCGCCGCTGCGGCATTGACCCGATAGGCGCCGATCGCCGGATCGGCGGGCGGCATCCGGTCAGCACCTCCCAAATTCGTCTGCAGATAGTACGCACCGCTGGCCAACGTAAAGCCGAGGTCGCCGGTCGCAACCTCGAAGGCAATCGGAAACGGCCCGACGTCCGACGTCAGCGCCATCGGATAGGTGTTATGGAAAAAGCGCCCCTCGTAGGCCGCGGCCGGCGGGAAATAGATGGAGAACTCGCGCGTCCGACTCCTCGAAACCACCATGGACGTAGCGATGCGGGACCGGCTCGTCTCGCAACTCGTTCACGTCGACGAAGGGCCTGGCGTACTTCGGGTCGACGTACGCCTCGGTCACTTGCACGGACCCCTGAGCCTGTCGGTCAGTCATGGGTGCTCCCCCACTTCACGGCGATACTGCTCGACGAAGGGCCGATTGAACCCCCGCTTGACCGCGACAAGGCCAGAGACCGGGAACGCCGCCAACTCCTCGGCGATGCGTAACGCCACAGCCAGCTCTTCGCCCGACGCCGCGATCCGATTGACCAGGCCCAACTGCAGCGCCTCGGCAGCTTGCACCCGACGCCCGGACATGAGGAGCTCTTTGGCGACAGCAACCGAGGTCAGATAGGGCCAGACCAAATTGACAGGCGGGAGAAGGGTTCAGACCGTAGGCCACATGCGGATCCGAGAGGAACGCATCTTCGGCCATCACCACGATGTCGCACAGAGCCAGCAGCTCAGCACCGAAGCCGACGGCTGCGCCCCGGACCGAGGCAACGACCGGAAGGTCCGTCTCGAGCATCGCCGTGAGGAGCCCCCGATGAATGAACGAGAGTTCCTCTTGCAGCGCCGCGTTTCCGGCGGCCAGCTGATCGACCAATGACAGATCACCCCCGGCGCAGAAGGCCCGGCCGGCGCCGGTGAGCACGACCGCCCGCACCTGGTCATCAGACTGAATGTTCTGCCAGCATTCCAGCAGTGCCCGCTGCATCGACAAGTCGGCGGCGTTCAACTTGTCGGGCCGGTTCAACGTCAGGACGCGGAGTGCGCCTCGGACCTCCATCAGAACTCGTTCGTCACCCACGGCGGTCACGCTAATGGAGGGGGACAGAGCAGTTGTCTGCTCTAATGGGTCCATGGTGCAACTCGCCGAGGAGATCGAGGCCCCCCGACGGGGTCGGCCGCGCCGGTTCAGCTCGCACACCGAGCGCCAGCTGCTTTTGGACGCCTCGGTACGGGTGATGTCGGAGAACGGCTACGACGGGACCTCGGTCAACGACATCTTGGAAGAGGCCGGGCTCTCCACGCGTGCGTTCTACCGGCAGTTCGATTCCAAGCAGGCCCTCTTGACCGCCCTGATCGAGCGCGAGCGCGACCGGGTGGCGCATCACCTCGAGCAGGCGGCCAAAAGTGCCGACGGCCCCCTGGCAGCGGTCGAAGCGTGGATCGACGCCTTCTTGGACCTGCTCTACAACCCCGAGATCGCCCCGACGACGGCCATCTTCACCGCCCCGTCGGTCATGGCCTCCTACACCCTTGCCACCTCCTTGCCCGAGATGCAGCGCATGTTCTGTCCCCCGCTCATCAAAGCCCTCCGGGCCGGACAGCGCGCCGGGGTCTTGAAATCGTCGACCCCCGAGGCCGACGCCTACTGCATCCACGCCCTCGTGCACGCCGCGCTCGACGTGCACCACCGCTCCCGCCTGCCCAAGCGGGCCGTCGTCAAGGCCCAGATCCTGCGCTTCGCCTGGCCCGCCCTCGGCCTGCGCCTCAAGCGCACCTGACGCAGCCGCTCAGCGGCCGGGGACGGGACCTTCGACGGCATCAGGTACGGCCAGCTTGACCGGGGCGGCAGTGCGCCAGTCCGCGATCCCGTCCTCCGCGAGTGCAGCGGGGTACTTGTTCTCGTGGATCTCGGCCCAGTGGGCGTGATTGAGTTCGTGCAGGGTGAAGCACGCCTTCAACGAGTTGTAGAAGCCCATGTTGTCGACGGTCTGGTTGACAGACTCCTTGATCAGGAGGGCCGTGACGGTGGGCAACTCCGCGATTCTCTTGGCGTAGTCGAGCGTGCGCGCATCGAGGGTTTCGGTCGGGAAGATCTTCGACACCATGCCGAGGCGATGGGCCTCCTCGGCATCGATGGCGTCACTGGTGAGCAGCAACTCTTTGGCCCGTCGGGGCCCGAACTCCCAAGGATGTCCGAAGTACTCGACGCCACACATGCCGAGGCGGGCGCCGACGACGTCGGCGAAGTAGGCGTTCTCGGCCGCCACGATCAGGTCACAGGCCCACATCAGCATCAGGCCGGCTGCGTACACGGTTCCCTGCACCTGGGCGATCGTGATCTTGCGCAGGTTCCGCCATCGCAAGGTGTTGGAGAAGTAGTAGTGCCATTCCTGGAGCATCAGCGATTCGGCTCCCTTGCGGGTCGCCCCGTCGCCCTTGAAACTCGGGTGGGTCTCACGCTCGGCCTGGGAGAGTTTGGAGCCCATGTCGTGCCCCGAGGAGAAGAGCGGGCCGACCCCGCCGAGGATGACGACCCGGACCTCGTCATCTTTCTCGGCCGCGCGAAAAGCGTCGTCGAGCTCAACCAGCATCCCCCGGTTCTGGGCGTTCCGCGTGTCGGGACGGTTCAAGAGGATCCGGACGATGCGACCCCCTTCGAGGCTCTCGTACTTGACGAACTCGTACTCGGGCATGTGCGGTCATCCTTTCGTGTTTTCTCTTCTCCCCATAAGCACCTGAGCGATGGATGACTTACCATGACGCTCGTTCAGCGAGGGATGCATCGGAGGGGGACAGCATGGGAATCTACAACCACACCGGACAGGTCGTCACGGACCTCGAGCGGTCGAAGCGCTTCTACGAAGAGGTATTCGGATTCACGTTCTGGTACGAAATCCAACCTCCGGACGAAGCGACCGCCAAGCTGAACTGCCTCGAGCCGCCGCTCGGGATCACGGCGTCGTACCTCGTCCTCGATGGCTTCGTGCTCGAACTCATGCACTATTCGGTGGCAGGCGCCGCCGCGCCCTACCGCTCCCGCACGATGAACGAGCCAGGCTTGACGCACCTCTCGATATCGGTGCCCGATGTGCGCGCTGCCGCGGCCAAGGCGGTCGAATACGGCGGCGAGATCATCGAAGAGAGTGACCTCGGGCTGGCTCTCTTCATTCGTGATCCCGATGGTCAACTTCTCGAGCTCCTCCCCGAGGCCTACCGCTCGAACCTGCCACCGAAGCCATAGCGCCACTACGGATAGCATCGAGGGTCGGTTGCGTGGCAAACGCCTCGTTACGGTACGCTCGGCGTGGAGGACGAAAATGGACCTTTCATATAGCGATGAGCAACAGCACCTGCGGGAGAACCTCTCCAGTTTCTTCTCCAAGGAGTCGACGCCCGAGCGCGTGCGTGCCGCCGAGCCCAGTGGATTCGACACGGAGCTCTGGGACAAGGTCGTCGCCATGGGCCTCCCCGCGATGGCGGTGCCCGAGGAGCTGGGCGGGGGCGGGGCGTCCGCGCTCGATCTGGTGCTCACCGCTGAGGAGTTCGGCAAACGGATCCCGCCGGTGCCGCTCATCGAGGCTGTCGCCGCCACCAACTTGCTCGGAAAGCTGAGCGGCGGCGGGGGCTCCGACGCTGCTGGACAGCTGCTCGCCGACGCGGTCGCCGGTACCGCATTGATCAGCCTGGCCCTCAACCCCCTCGTTGCCGGGGTGGCCCGACTGGTTCCCGCCGGAGCAGTGGCCGATGCCGTACTCGCCCTCGACGGCGACGATCTTGTCGCTTTCCGCTCCTCCGCGGTGAGTCCACGCTCGCCGCTCCCGGTGCCGTCGAACCTCGGGACCGCGCCGTTGGCCGACCGGGGCGCCGGGGTCGATGACAGGGTCGTGCTGGCCACGGGGCCCGCAGCGGTGGCGGCATACGAGCTGGCACGTCAGGAGTGGCAGCTGCTCATGGCGGGGGCCATGGTCGGACTGGCCCAGACCGCGATCGAAATGGGTGCCGACTACGCGCAGCAGCGACATGCCTTCGGCGTGCTGATCGCCTGGTTCCAGACCGTCCAGCACCGCCTGGCCGATGACATCACCTCTCTCGAGGGCGCCCGGCTCCTGACGTACGAGGCAGGATGGGCCGCCGACGAAGGACTCGCGAACACCGCAGCCCTCACTTCGATGGCTTTCCTGTTCAGTTCCGAGGTGGCGTTTCGGGTGGCGGCCGACAGCCTGCACCTCCACGGTGGGTACGGCTACACGCTCGAGTACGACATCCAGATGTACTTCCGCCGGGCCAAGGCCTGGCCGCTGGCCTATGGCGATCCCAAGGACGGATACGGTTCGCTTGCCGCGCAGCTATTCGAGCACGAGGAGCGCTGAAATGGACTTCACCACAGTCGACAGTCTGGCCGAGCACCGCGCAGCGGCCCAGCAGTGGGTGGAGAAGAACGTCCAACCCCACTGGGCCTGGGAGCAGTACACGTCGGGCACCCACCACACCCCCGAACTCCACGCACAACTCGCGAACGACGGCATTCTCGGTGCCGGGTGGCCGCGCGAATACGGTGGTAGTGACACCGACCCCGGCTACGCCCGGGCTGTCCTCGACGCCGTCTCCGACGCAGAGCTCTATGTGGACGGATGGGCCACCACCAACATGGTCCTGAGGACCGTGCGGCATGTCGGCACCGAACAACAGAAAAAGGACATCATCGGTGGCGGGCTCCGAGGAGACGTTCTGATCGCCCTCGGCTATTCGGAGCCCGACTCGGGCTCCGACGTCGCGGCGGCGAAGACACGGGCCGTGCGCGACGGTGACGAATGGGTGATCAGCGGGCAGAAGATGTTCACGAGCACGGCACAGTCCTGCTCCCACGTCTTCGTCCTGGCCCGCACCAATCTCGACGTGCCCAAGCACAAGGGCCTGACCATGTTCCTGGTCCCCACCGATGTCGATGGCTTCGACCTCCAGCCGATCTACACGCTCGGGGGGCAGCGCACCAACGCGACGTTCTACAGCGACGTACGGATCCCCGACTCCATGCGCATCGGCGGGGTCGACGAGGGATGGCGGGTGATGCGCGTGGCCCTGGTCTACGAGCGCGGTGGAGGCGGTCGGACGTCCGCCGGTCCCACCCTGGCGGAACGGGTGGCGACTTGGGCCATGTCGACGAGCCGCAATCGACGGGGAGACCTACTACGACGATGCCCGCAATAAGGAGCGCTTGGCCCGCATCGCCATCGACGAAGAGGTTGCCCGCCTGCTCGGCATGCGGGTGCGCTGGATGAACGACATCGGCGAGCTTCCCGGCGTGGAGGGCTCCATGACCAAGTTGTTCTCCAGCGAGGCCGACCTGCGCCACTACAGCGAACTGGTCGACATGCTCGGACCGGAGGGGGTGCTGCGGCCCGAGTCCGGAGGTGCACCCCTGAGCGGCGAACTCGAGCACCACTTCCGCTCGACGGTGGTCGGCACCATCTACGGAGGAGCCAGCGAGATCCAACGCGAGATCATCGCGGAAGGCCGTCTGGGGTTGCCACGCAACCGGCCCAAACAGTGACCGGACAAGAATCTCCGCCCGCGGACACTCCGACACTGGGCGGGAGGGTCGTCGTCGATCGCGAGGCCTGCATGGGTTCGGGCAATTGCGTCTACTGGGCTCCGGAGGTCTTCGATCTGGACGATGACGGCATCGCCGTCGTCCATGGAGAACTTGCCGGAAACGAGGAACCGGTGCGCGTGGCGCTGGAGAACTGCCCGACATCGGCCATCAAAATCGTCGACACGTAGGAAAATCGGGAGTGGAGATGACTGAGGCGATCGATCCGTTTACGATCCACGTTGACGATGCGCTGCTCGACGACCTGCGGGACCGTCTGTCCAAGACCCGGTTCCCCGATCAGATCGCGGGCACCGGTTGGGACTACGGGATTCCCATCGACTACCTCCGTGAGCTCGTCGAGTACTGGCAGCACACGTACGACTGGCGGGCGCAGGAGGCCCGGCTGAACCAGGTCGAGAACTTCCGTACCACCATCGACGGACAGTCGATCCATTTCGTCCACGCCCGATCGGCGGATCCTGACGCCTTTCCGTTACTGCTCATTCACGGTTGGCCCGGCTCCATCGTCGAGTTCCAGGATGCGATCCCACTGCTCACCTCTCCGGAAACTCACGGAGCCCGGTCTGCAGACTCGTTTCACGTGATTGCGCCATCCTTGCCGGGCTACGGATTCTCCGAACCCACGCGCACGACCGGATGGGACATCCGGCGCATCGCCCACGCGTTCGCAGAACTCATGAGCAGGCTCGGCTACGCGCGCTACGGCGCACAAGGTGGGGACTGGGGAGCCCAGGTCTCGAGCCGGATCGCCGCGTACGATCCCGGACATTGCGTGGGACTCCACCTCAACATGCCGATCGGTAGGACACCTCCGGAACAGGTCCCGCTCAGCGACGAGGAGCAAACCGACCTGGCCGATATGGCGGCGTTCCAGAAGCTGGAATCCGGGTACGCCAACGAGCAGGGAACCAAGCCCCAAACTCTCGGCGTGGGCCTCAACGACTCTCCGGCGGGGCTGTTGGGGTGGATCGTCGAGAAGTTTCGCGGGTGGAGTGACTGCCATGGTGATCCTGAGACGACATTCACCAGGGATCAGCTCATCACCAACGTCATGCTGTACTGGGCGACGCAGACAATCGCGTCATCGGCCCGGTTGTACCGAGAGACCATGCAGGGAGGCGCGCTCGCTGAGCCCATGCCCTATATCGATGTGCCGACGGGGGTGGCCCGCTTTCCCAAGGAGATCCTGCGCTGGCCCCGCTCATGGGTCGAATACCAGTACAACCTCACACATTGGACCGCGATGCCCCGCGGTGGGCACTTCGCCGCCATGGAACAGCCCGAGTTGTTCGTCGACGACGTGAGGAAGTTTTTCCGGACGGTACGCGAGCCAACGCACTGAGAGTCAGCCTTTCAAAAGCAAACTCGGGGTGTTACACTCCCAAAAACTGACTCCCAGCTGGGAGATGGTTCGAGAGGGGGACGCATCAGATGTCGGATCTCGGTGAGATAACCGCGCTGGTGAACTCCTATGCGCTCCTGCTCGACCGGGGTGATGTGGACGCAGTGGCAGCGCTCTTCGCACACTCGACGTGGCGGTCAGAACCCGAAGGTCACGTGTTACGCGGCGTCGAGGAGATCAGACCGGTCTACGAGCAGCTCGTGTCGCACGAAGGCGGTCCCCGCACGAAACACCTCCTCACGAACCTGACCGTCGACGTCGAACCCGAGGCGAGCACCGCCTCGGCTCATTGCTACTGGACGGTCCTCCAGAACATTGCGCCGGGACGTCCGATCAACATCATCCTCTCCGGGCAGTACACCGACTCCTTCAAGAAGATCGAAGGGGCATGGTGCTTCGCCGATCGACTCATCACGGTCGATCTCACAGGGGACGCGTCGCCAACCGTCGACTGACGCAACATGACGGGTGGGTTCAGCGGTACTCGGCGGGAGGGCCCTCGAGGATCACGGTTTTGGTCTCGAGGAACGGCAACAGACCTTCGGTCCCGCCTTCACGGCCGATCCCGGACTGCTTGAAGCCGCCGAAGGCGATCCCGAAGTCGGTGTGGAATGCGTTGTGACCGACCGTTCCCGACCGCAACCGTCGCGCCACCTGACGGGCCCGGTCGACATCTTGGGTGAACACTGAGGCGTTGAGGCCGTAGATCGTGTCATTGGCGATCCGGATCGCCTGCTCCTCGTTGTCGGCCGGAATCACCGAGAGCACCGGTCCGAAGATCTCCTCTTGGGCGATCGTCGATGCATTGTCGACGTTACCGAAAACCGTCGGCTCCACGTAGTAGCCGCGCGCGAGATCCTTCGGCCGGCCACCACCGGTGGCCAACGTGGCGCCTTGTTGGGTGCCCGTGGCGATGTAGCCCTCCACCCGATCACGCTGGCGAGCGGAGACGAGCGGCCCCATCTGTGTCGCCGGATCGAACGGATCACCCACCCGCACCTGCGAGAAGGCGGCCGCCAGTGCGTCGACGAACTCGTCGTGCCGACTCCGGTTGACGATGATCCGCGTGAGCGAGGAGCACACCTGCCCGCTGATGGCGCATTCGGCGCCGGCAAGGGTGGCTGCGGCCGCGCCGAGGTCCATGTCGTCGAGAATGACGGCGGCCGATTTCCCTCCCAACTCGAGCGTGCACCGGGCGATGCGCTCGCCACAGATGGAGGCGATCCGCCGGCCGGCCACGGTCGATCCGGTGAACGTGATCTTGTCGACCCGGTGATCCCGCACCAGGAGCTCGGACACCTCCCGGTCGGCCGTGACAACGTTCAGCACACCGGCCGGCAGACCGAGGGACTCGGCGATCTCAGCCACGACGTAGGCCTCCCCCGGTGCTTCCGGAGAGGCTTTCAGGACCACGGTGCAACCCGCCAGAAGGGCCGGCGCGAGCTTGTAGGTGAGAAGACCGATCGGGGCATTCCACGGGATGATGGCCCCCACCACGCCGACAGGCTCGCGGACAAGGAGCCCGAACTCACCCATTGACGGCTTCGCCTCTTCCTCGAAGGGAAAGGTCTGCGCCAGGTCGGCGTAGTAGTCGAAGCCACCGGCAATGTGCTCGGATCCGTAACGGGCCATGAAGTGCAGGACGCCTGATTGACGCGGCCAGATCTGTCCGATGTCCTCCGCTCGCTCTCTGATACCCGCCGCGATGCCGCGCAGGAACTCGGCCCGCTCTGCATGGCGCATCATGGGCCAGGGCCCCTCGTCGAACGCCCGACGTGCTGCGGTGACCGCGCTGTCGATGTCTTCCGCCTGCGCTTCGGCAACGCGGAAGTAGAGCTCTTCGGTGCCGGAGTCGATGACGTCGAAAGTGCTGGCAGACGACGGCGCAACCCATTTGCCATCGATGAAAAGGCGATCGGCGTGCTGAATCGGCACGGTGGCCTCGTCGGTCAAACTCACCTGTTCCCTCCCTCGCGTGCGTTGCTCCCTGCAGGCAGCGTAGCCAGCTCCCGTCCCGCTGTGCAGTCTTCACGCGCTATTGGGAAATAGACGGCGCGAAATAGGTCACAGGGCTGTCCTTTGGGGGCCAATCGGTGGCACACTGCGTAGGCGACCCGGGATCGGGCCGTCATCGCGCAGGGGGTGTCGACATGAAAACGCACGCAGCTGTCCTCTATGGGCGGGGCCAGGACTGGCAGATCGAAGAGATCGACCTGGACCCGCCACGAGAGCTCGAGGTCCTGGTCAGGTGGGAAGCAGCCGGTCTGTGCCATTCGGACCAGCACCTGCGCGGGAGCGACGTCGGGGAAAAAGAGCACCAGGAGGCCCCCCAGCAGGCCGTCGGCGGCCTCTTTCCCATCGTCGGGGGGCACGAGGGCGGCGGGGTCGTGCTCGAAGTGGGCCCAGGTGTGCGCAGCCTCGAGGTGGGTGACCACGTGGCGGCCAGCTTCTTCCCGATCTGCGGCCACTGCAAGATGTGCATCACCGGGCACTCCAACCTCTGCGACATGGGCGCCTCTACTTTTCTGCCCGGGCAGATCACTGACGGCACCATGCGCTATCACCTCAAGGGCGAGGACCTCAACGTCATGGCCAAGGTCGGCACCTTCGCCGAGCACAGCGTCGTGCACGAGGCCTCGTTGGTCAAAGTCGACCGGGACCTTCCCCTCAACGTCGTCGCCCTGGTCTCGTGCGGGGTGACCACAGGATGGGGCTCGGCCGTCTACCGGGCCGAGGTGAAGCCCGGCGAGACCGTGGTCGTGATCGGGGTGGGCGGTGTGGGCATCAACGCCGTCCAGGGAGCGGCCATGGTCGGGGCCAAGAACATCGTTGCGGTGGACCTCGTCGAGTTCAAGCAAAAGGCCGCCCTCGACTTCGGGGCCACCCACAGTGCGGGGTCGATCGAAGAGGCCATCCCCTTGGTGCGCGAGCTCACCCGCGGCGAGATGGCCGATGCGGTGATCCTGGTCCCGAGCATCATGTACGGGGACCTCATGGAGGGCGCCCTCGCCATGACGGGCAAGAACGGCACTTGTGTCGTCACGGGTATGGCCCCCCAGGCCCAGACCGAATGCAGCATCAACCTGTTCGAACTGGCGATGTGGCAAAAGGAGGTCAGAGGCGTGGTCTTCGGCGCCGCCAACCCCCGCTTTGACATCCCAAACCTTCTGGCGCTCTACAGAGAGGGCAAGCTCAAGCTCGACGAGCTCATCACCCGCTCCTATCCGCTCGATCAGATCAACCAGGGCTACCAGGACATGCTTGACGGGGTGAACATCCGGGGCGTTCTGACCCTGGGTTGAGCGGACCCGGCTCCCCGGGATCCCGGGCCGCCGACCTCCGGATGACACGCGTAGGCGGGCGTGGCAAACTATAGAGAATGGGAATTGCAAAAATCGGGTGGGGAGGACACGCAACCCAAATGAGCAGGCAGGAGTTGTTCGGTGCCGACGGCACGCCCCGGGTCATCGTGGTCGGTGCAGGCTTCGGCGGTATCGGCGTCGGGGTGAAACTGAAGAAAGCGGGCATCGACACCTTCACGATCTACGAGTCGTCGCTCGGTGTCGGTGGTACATGGTGGGACAACACCTACCCGGGTGCTGAAGTCGACGTGAATTCGAACCTCTACTGCTATTCGTTCAAGTCGCAGGAGTGGACCCGTACGCACGCCCAACAAGCCGAGCTCCAGAAGTACCTGGAGGAGACAGTCGACGAGTTCGAACTTCGCAGGCACCTCCAACTCGGCGTGGGGGTTGCCGCGGCCGCATGGGATGACGAACGTCATGTCTGGACCGTCACGCTGGACTCAGGAGCAGTCGACGAGTGCCACGTACTCGTCAGCGCGGTCGGATTCCTGAACATGCCGCGCTACCCCGAATGGCCGGGCCTGGCGGATTTCGCCGGCCCGAAATTCCACACGTCCCGCTGGGAGCATCAGCACGACCTGACGGACAAAGTCGTCGCTCTCGTGGGGACGGGGTCCACGGCGGCCCAGATTGTTCCCGCCCTTCAGCCGATCGTGAAGAAGCTGTACGTGTTCCAGCGTGAACCCGGCTGGGTCATGCCCAAAGGTGAGCGTGACCTGTCCGACGCCGAGAGACAGCTGTTCGCAAAGCCCTGGCGACGCGCACTCGATCGGGCGAGATTGCGGGTCATCATAGAAAAGAGCCTGTGGGGCGCGGCCATGTTCCGACCCGGCACGAAGCTCAACGCCCTGCGCGAACAGGGCTGTCTCGAGCTACATCGCACACGTGTTCGCCGACCGCCCCGATCTGCGCCTTGCGGTCACTCCCACCTACCCCTACCCGGGGAAGCGACCGATTCTGGCCAGTACCTACTATCCCGCACTCAAGAAGGAGAACGTCGAGCTCGTGCCACGCGCCGTCGCGCGCGTGACCAGGTCCGGCATCGTCGACGACGAGGGTACGGAGCGACCGGTCGACGTCATCGCCATGGCCACCGGCTTCCAGGCCGCCAATTACTTGGGTCGTCTGCAGATCACCGGGCGCCACGGCAAGAGCCTCCATGACCACTGGGCCGGAGAGCCCCGGGCGTTTCTCGGCATCACCGTGCCGGGGTTCCCCAACTTCTTCATGCTGTACGGGCCGGGCACCAATGGCGGAGAGCTCGTGATGACCTTGGAATCCCAGGCGGAGTATGCCGTCCGGGCCGTCAAGCGGATGCGCGCGAGCAGGATCAGTGCCATCGAAGTCAAGCCGCTGCACGAGGCCATCTGGTACGCCTGGCTCCAGTCGAAGATGGAAGGGACGTCGTGGACGATGAGCAACAACTACTTCAAGTCCACGACCGGCAAGATCGTGACGCAATGGCCGTCGGGGAATTTGGTGTACCGCTTCCTGACCAAAGCTTTCGGACGGATCTCGGAGACCACAAGGAGTCGATGGCCATGACGCTGGATATCGATCCCCTCGATCTCGTCGATCCGACTCATTACCAGCGCTTCGGCCGCCCTCATCAGCTGTGGGCACAACTACGTGCCGAGGCTCCGGTGGCCTACTTCGAGCCGCCGGGCTACCCACCTTTTTGGGCCATCACGAAGCACGCTGACCTCACGGCCGTGGCCTCGCAGCCGTTGATCTTCTCGAGCGCGAAGGGCATCACGCTCGATCGGGGGGCTGAGGAAGTGGCCGAGGCCATGGCGAGCTACGAGATGATCGTCTTCCTCGACCCACCACGGCACGGACCAGTGCGCAGCCTCGCCAACAAGGAGTTCCTGCGCAGTCGCGGTCCGGGCGCGCTTCGACGACATCGGCCGCATCGCCACCGCAATTGTCGACGACGCCGCAACAGATGGTGAAATGGCCGAATGCGACTTCGTGAGCACCTTCGCCACTCGTCTCCCCCTCGAGGTGATCGCCTGGGTGCTCGGCGTACCCCAGCCTGATTGGGAGCGGTTGCTCCGGGCCACCGACACGGTCATCGGAAAGGAAGATCCCGAGTTCCGGCTTCCGGGCGAGAGCCCCGACGAGGCCCAGCGGCGGGCCCAGATCGAGATGCACACGTACTTCCAGGGCTTGATCGAGGATCGACGGCGTAACTCCGCAGGAAGACCTGGTCACGCTCTTGGTGCAGAGCACGATCGACGACGTGCCACTGACGCTCGAGCAGCTGACCGGTTACTGCGAGCTCCTGGTCGAGGCCGGCAACGAGACCACCCGTGACGCCATCGGCGGCGCCATGCAGGCGTTCTGCGAGTTCCCCGACCAATGGGAAAAGCTGAAGGCTCATCCCGAGTTCTTACCCGACGCGGTCGAGGAGATCCTCCGCTGGGTCACGCCCGATCAACTACTTCGTGCGCACGGCCACGCAGGACTACGAACTACGCGGCCAGACCATTCATGCCGGCGACAAGGTGATCCTCTTCTGGGCCTCGGGGAACCGCGACGAAGAGGTGTTCGAGGACCCGTTCGAGTTCCGTATCGACCGCGTCCCGAATCAGCACCTCGTCTTCGGATTCGGGCCGCACCTGTGCATGGGGGCGCACCTGGCCCGGGCCGAGCTCGAACAGATGTTCAGCCTGTTGACGTCACGCATGACCTGGTTCGAGACAGTCGGGCCCGGTGGAGCGGATGAACGCATCGATCAATGAGGCGATCAAGCACCTGCCGCTTCGTTACAAGCTGCTTTAGAGAAGGAGAGACCCGAATGGACACATCAAGCATCTATTCCTGTGATGACCACCTGGACCTCAATGCCGTCCCGCGGGAAGTGTGGTCCTCCCGGCTCCCGAAGGCACTCGTCGAACGCGGTCCCCACGTCGTCGAACGCGATGGGGCGGCCACATGGGTCTCGGGGGATCGCGTCCACGGGCGGAGCGGACGGCCGCCCGGCGCTGACTCGGACAAGATGAAGTCGCTCAGCGCCATCGGGAGGGCCGGCATCGAAGACGACGGGTATCGGGCCGGCATCCCGAAGTTACGCCTCGAGGACATGGACCGGGACGGGATCTGGGCTTCCGTGGTCTACGGGCCGATACCACTGACGCTGTCGATCCCCGAGCCCGAGCTCCAGGACGTCTGCTACGCGGCGTGGAACGACTGGGCCATCGAAGAGTTCAACGCCGCCGCACCCGATCGCCTGAGTGCGTTGGCCTTCCTGCCCAACCACTCGCCGGAAGCGGCCGTGGCCGAACTCGAGCGCGTCGCCGGACTGGGCCACCGCGGTGCGATCCTCGACGTCTTCGAGATCAATGCCACCGAACGGAAATGGGACCGCCTCTGGGCGGCCGCCGCCAGCACCGGGCTCCCCCTCAGCTTCCACATCAAGGGTGGTGCGTCGCCCAGATTGAGCTACGAGATCGGCAAGTGGCAATCGGCGGCCTTCGCGTCCCTCCTCCCCCTCCAGCTGGACGAGGCCCTCGCCATCATGATCTTCTCCGGCGCGCTCGAGCGGCACCCCGGCTTCAAGCTGGTGCTGGCCGAGGCCGGCGTCGGATGGATTCCCTATTACCTGAGCCGCATGGACATGGAGTGGAACAACCTCAAGGACGCGATCGACTACGCGCCCAGCATTCCGCCCAGTGAGGTGTTCCGCAATCAGATCATCACCACCTTCGAAGAGGAGGAGATGGCGCTGCACGCCATCCCGCTCATCGGCTCTGACGTCTGCATGTGGGCGGCGGACTACCCACATACCGACAGCACGTTTCCCGAATCACAGCGGGCGATCGAGGAAACCCTCGGGGCGTTGCCCGACGACGACCGTCGCAATGTCACGGCCCTCAACTGCGCCCGCCTCTACGGGTTCGAGTATGTCGCCTGAGGAACCGGCAGGAACCGATCGTGGGCTTCGACCACGTCGCTCTCCCGATGCAGAACACCGAGGCCACGGTCGGCGTTCTACCGAGCCCTCGGACTTGGAGGTCAAGGAGAGCGAATTTCTGGTCCAGGTGTATATTGGAAATCAGATGATCAATTTCCATCGCCCGGAGGTCTGGCAGCGGGACTTCACGCTTCGTGCACCCGCCGCCAAGCCACCCTGCGGTGATCTCTGCTTCGTCTGGAACGGTTCTGCGGATGCGTTGCAGCACCTGCTCGATCGGGCCGGGAGCGCAAGTGGAAGAAGGTCCCGTAGAGCGCCAAGGCGGCCGGCAGGCGGTTGGCTCGAGCGTCTATGTGCGTGACCCCGATGGCAATCTTTTGGAGTTCTTGAGCTATGTGGAGGATGGGGCACGTGTCAGCTGAAGTCGTGATTCGGGGTGGGACCGTCTATGACGGGAGCGGCGACCCGGGACGGGTTGCCGATGTGGCGATCAGCAGACGGGGTGATCGAGGAGATCGGGCCGCAACCTCCAGGGCAACGACCGAGTTGGATGCGTCCGGCTGCGCCGTCGCACCCGGGTTCATCGACATCCACACGCACTTCGACGCCCAGGTGTTCTGGGATCGCGAGCTGAAGCCCTCCTCCTACCACGGGGTCACGACGGTCGTCGCCGGCAACTGCGGGTTCACGATCGCGCCATGCCGGCCCGAGCACCACGACGTGATCGTGCGCACGCTCGAGGGTGTCGAAGGGATGGACGCAAACTCCCTGACGGCGGGGATCGTCTGGGACTTCGAGACCTTTCCCGACTACCTCGACTTGGTCGCGCGACGTGGAACGGCACTCAACTTCACGGCGTACATCGGTCACAGCGCCCTGCGGCTCTACGTCATGGGTGATGCCGCGTACGAACGCGCCGCCACGCCCGAGGAGATCGACACGATGTGCCGGCTGGTCACCGAAGCGATCGGCATCGGTGCTGCCGGGTTCTCGACCAGCTTCTCGTTCGCCCACCGCGGGCGTGGACGGAAAGCCCGTTCCGAGCCGTTTCGCCGAAATGGACGAAGTCGAGGCGCTGTTCATGGCGGCGGGTGCGACGGGCAAGGGTGTCGTGCTCACCACGCCTGGGTGGCAATGCGAGTACCCCGATGTGTGGAAGTGGCAGCCACGGGTGGGCCGGCCCTTTACCTGTCCCCTCTTCAGCTCCGCCGGCGGCCAGCACCTCGACATCATCAAGCTCCTCCAGGAGGGCAACGCCAACGGAGCCAACGTCTGGCCACAAGTCACGCCGAGGCCGCTGACGATGCAGTTCACCCTCGCCGACGCCTACAACCTCAACACCGGCGAAGTCTTCGGGGAACTCATCAAGGTGAGCCGCGAGGTCCGCAAAGCCGCATTCCGCGATCCGGAATGGCGCGCCCGCGCCGACAAGGACTTCGCCGCGAGCACCACGGGGATGAAGCCGCGCTGGGAGACATTCGAGGTTTCCGAGTCCGATATGTTTCCCGAGCTTCTCGGACGCCGGGTGGCGGACATCGCCAAGGAGCGGGGCGTCTCGGCCTTCGACGTGATGTGCGAGCTCTCGCTGGCCGAAGACCTGAAGACCCGCTTCCGGGCCTATATCGCCAACGACGATCCCGAGGCAGTAGGACTCTGCTCAACGAAAAGCACACCGTGCTCGGCCTGACCGACGCCGGCGCCCACGTGGACCAGCTGTGCGACGCACCCCTCCCCACCGACCTGCTCGGCAACTGGGTACGCGAACGAGGGACCATGCCGCTCGAGACGGCCGTTCGGAAAGTTGACCGGTGAACCTGCCGACATGTTCGACTTCTCCCGGCGCGGCTACCTCCGCGAGGGATACTTTGCAGATGTGTGCGTCTTCGACCCCGAGACGGTGGCACCGGGCGAGCTCAAACGGCTGCGTGACCTGCCGGCGAACGGTGAGCGGTTGACGGCGGAGACACCGAGCGGCATGCGACACGTGCTCGTCAACGGAGCGTCGATCCGCAAGGACGAGGTGCAGCTCGACCTCGACCTCGAGCGGCTCCCCGGCGTGCACGCAGACTTGGCGTAGAGAGACTGCGACGACGCAGTTCGGCGCACTGTGTCGAACTATACCGAATCGAGGAGGACGGGCCGTGGGGACACTTTTGGCAGGAAAGGTCGCGATCATCACCGGGGGCGTTGCCGGTATCGGACGGGGAACGGTCGACCGCTTCCTCGAAGAGGGGGCCCAGGTTGTCATCGCTGACGTGGACGCCGCCCGTGGCGAGAAGATCGCCGAACAGCTCGGGGGGTCGGTTGCCTTCAAGAAGACGGACGTCTCGAGCCCAGAGGACGTCCAGGCCGTCGTCGATTTCGCGGTCGAGCACTTCGGTGGCCTCCATGTGATGTTCAACAACGCCGGGATCGGATCCAAGCTCGGCGCATTTCTCGACATCGACCTCAGCGATTTCCGCCGCGTCATGGACGTCAATCTCTATCGGGGTGCTCCTCGGCTGTCAGTTTGCGGGACGCCACATGAAGGAGAACGGCGGAGGATCGATCATCAACAACTCCTCGATCGCAGGGATCATGGGCGGCGGCGGCGTTACCGTCTACCGTTGCGCCAAGGCGGCGGTCGCCCATATCAGCAAGTCGATCGCGTGCGACCTCGGGCCCTTCAACATTCGGGTGAACGCCATCGCGCCCGGACACATTCCGACGGAGATAACCAACTACGACATGGCGCCCGTCATCCGTTTCACGCAACCCTTCCCGCGTCAGGGCTCGGTCGTGGATGTGGCGAATACCGTCGTCTACCTCGCTAGCGATCTGTCCGCGCAGGTGTCCGGGGCGATGATCCCGGTCGACGGGGCGACTGCAGCCGGTCCCCCGCCCGATCAGATGCAACAGCTCCTGGGGAAACGTTGAGCGAACTGGCCTGATCACTCCCGTCAGGGGAGGACACGACGCCGTTCGGCGACCTCGGTCAATTCGTCCTCCGCGCTGAGTGGGAGCGTCCATCGCGCGAGACCGTCGATCGCCGACAGGTGACCCACCAGTTCCTCCGCAGATGGCGGCGTGGAGCCGTCGGCCATCCACCCGTCACTGACGCCGATGAAGACACGTGCGTACCGGCCCCCGATGACCGAGTAGATCCGGTGCGACACCTCACACTGCTCGCTGCATAGGTAGACGAGCAGGGGTGTGACGAATTTCGGGAGAGAGAAACGGGTGCAACAGGCCGAACGTCTCGCGGAGCCGATCACTCGCTGGTGCGTGCGCTCCTCCACGCACCTCAATGTTCGTTCTTCCGCTCGGAAGGATGACGTTCGCGAGAATCCCCGCTTCCCTACCTTCGAGGGAGACGATATGCATCAGTCCGAGCAGCGCCGTCTTCGCGATGGCGTAGCCGCCCCCGCCGACCCGGCCGAAGACCCCGGCGGACGAGCTCGTGAACACGATGCGCCCGTAGCCGTTCCTGGCCATATGTCGATAGGCCTCCTGCGTTGCGGCAAAAGGCCCCCGGAGGTGCACGTCCAACAGGTCGTCGAGGTCCTCGAGACTGTGCGACGCGACGTCCGTCACGGTGGTGAATCCGGCATTGTTGACGAGGATGTCGACATGCCCGTGACGGTTGACCGTGTCTTCGATCAGCGCCCGCCCGACCGTGGGGTCCGCAATCGATCCAGTGTGGGCGGATGCCGTGCCACCCGATGAACGGATCTCCTGCACGACGGCTTCCGCCGTGCTCCGACCGTCGGCTGTTCGGCCGATGTCGTTGACCACCACCATCGCGCCCCGCGCGGCGAGCTCGCGCGCGTAGGTTCGACCGAGTCCGTTGCCACCCCCGGTCACGACTGCCACACGGTGATCGAAGCGGAGGTTCATTGCCGCGGTGCGCTCAGCAGCGGTAGACCCGCTCCGCGTTGGAGGCAAAGAGCTTCTCGCGGTCCTCGGGCCCGAGGTCGGCGGTCAACGTCGCGTACGTGGTGTAGAGCTCATCGAAGGTCGAATGCCCGCTGTCCGGCGGGAAGTTGCTGGCGAAAAAGCACCGGTCGACCCCGAACTCCTCCAGAGCGTGACCGACCCACGGCTTGAAGACTTCCGCATCGGTCGTGCCGAGAGGCATGGCCAAGCCGGAGAGCTTGCAATGGATGTTGGGGCCGAGGGCAGCGAGCCCGGTGATACCGGCCTTCCACATTTTGAACTCGTCCTCCGAGTTCGATCGGGGCCAGCCTGTGTGCTCCAGGACGATGGTGAGGTCGCCCCAGTCGGCCAGTAGTTTGATCGCCCCTTCGAGTTCGTCCGAATGTGCCATGAGATCGAAGACCAAGTCACGCTCCTGGAGGGCGCGCAGGATGTCGGGGTTGGGCACGGCACCCACCAGGAGACTACCCATGGGCCTGATCCCGCGGAAGCGGCTCGAGGCCATCTGCCGGTCGAGTTGCTCGACAGCTTCGGCCACAGGAAGATTTGCGTCGACGCCGCCGATAATGGCGTCGGGATGGCCCGTCCGCTGCGCCTCCTCGTCCTTCTCCATCGTCTCGGCTACGAAATCCGTTGCCGCGGCGACGTGAACGAACTTCTGCACGTTCCACTTCGCCGATTCGGAGAAGTAGGTCGTCTGGTCGAAGTAACGGGCCCAGCCGGAGATGTCACCCATATCCAGTTCGCGCAAGCCCGTGAGATACGGGTACCAGTCCGTACGCGCCGGGTCCCACAGGTGGACATGGGCGTCGACAATGCGCTCGATTTCCGTTGACATCAGTTCCTCCCTCGTGGCGGCCGACGACGCGTCGGACTCACCGTTCGTGAACTAGCCGTGGCTTGCAGTGACGATGGTGCGGAGTGTGCCGTCGAGCCACTCCGGAATGGCCGGACCTCCAAACGAGATGGTCGCGGCCGGACTCGGATGACTCCGCAGGCCGAACCACCCGGTGGCGACGACCAGTTCCGCCCCGGAAAGAGCCCCGCTGTCGGCATGCCCTACGAGGTGGGCCACCAGGTCGGCGGTCGTCTGGCGCTCGGACGCCTCGGCGCTCTCGACACTGATGGCGAAGGCATCGATACGACCCGAGGACGCCATATGCGCAGCCCGGGCGAGCTGCGCCGCGGACTGACCCCGGCTCCGTCCACCAGCAGTTGTGCCGTTCGTGACGGTCACGACCCGGACAGGCCGCTCGGTCTCCGCTGAATAGTCCGAGACGGCACGGACCCACCCGGCGTCGGTACGGACGTTCTCCGCGATACCGGCGTGCTCGTCGAGAACCTGCTGCCACCCGGCGTCGGCATCCACGCCGCCGCCCGCACCGACGAGGGCAACGACGACAGCGTCGATGGGGCCGCCCTCCTGGACGGCCTGCGCCAATTGCCCGGCGGCGGCACCGAACCTCTGGGCCGATGCCTCCACTGGTTGGGGATCCACACCGACACTCTTGACTCCCCGTGCGGCGAGCGCGTCGGCGAGCGCCGCACCCCACGTTTCGTCGTCGGTGACGATCGCACACGTCCGCACCTCGGCCGCCTGACCCAGGGGCGCAGCCGCCTCTTCGAAAACAGGTCCGAAGCGAGGGTTGCTGCCGCCGTTCGTCGCCTGCGCCGCCTCCGCGGTTGCGAAGGCGACCGGAATGACGGTCTCCAGCGCATGGGGCAGGGAAGTGACGTCGGCACTCCGGCTGACCTCGAGAAGGCGTGGCTGTCCGAGTAAGGCCAACTCCGAACCGCCCGAGAAGATGATCTGTCCTCTGCACCAGGAGAACTCTTCGCTGGCCAGGTAGGCGCCGACGGGGCCGAGATTCTCCGGGGGCGGCATGGAGCCGAGGTTGAGGCCACCGGTGTCGGTCGTTGATCCGCCGGGGCGGACCGTCGCCGGAGGCCTGGTACCCCCGCCGGTGACCATTCTGGTCGCCGCGATGGGAGAGAGGGCATTGACGGTCACGCCGGGGGGCGTCGACTGCCCGATCTGCCACGTGAGCGCAGCCACCGCGCGTTTGGCGCAGCCGTAGGCTCCGACGTTGGCGGGGCGCCAGCCCGAGCCCGACGTCACGCCCAGGATCCGACCATGACCCGCCTTGGTCATGATGGGGAGTGCAGCGCGCAGGACGTTGAGGTACCCGTCGAGGTGGACACTCAGCACCGCGGCCCAGTCCTCCTCGGTACCCGACGCGAAGTCGGTGGGGCGGCTGATGCCGGCGACGTTGACCACGGCGTCGAGCGAACCGAACTCGTCGACCAACCCGGCGAAGAGGGCACGGACCGCCTCTTGGTCCGTGACCGACGTATTCGACGCCCGGGCTGTGCCGCCGGCATCGACGATCTTTTGTGCGGTCGTTCGCTCCGGATCGTCGATGCGACTCGATCCGTCCACCGAAACACCCGGGTCCAGTGTCACGACGAAGGCGCCGACGCGGCCCAACTCTTCGGCAATCGCTGCACCGATACCGACGGCTCCGCCGGTGACGACGACTACCCGCTGCTTAGTGTTCTCCGCCACTTTCCCCCCAGGTCAATTGCATTGTCATTTCGCCTTCGCACCCTCGGACGCCGAGGGATCCAGTTCGATTTCCAGTCCGGCAAAGTCACCTTCCGCCCGCCACTTGGCCAGCATCTCGATGAAGCCCAAGAAGTCACCCCGGCCCCCGCCGTACGAGCCGCTCCGAGGATTCATCGCGCTCGGGATCACCTTCGAAGTTGAGCCGTGACGGCGTGCAGGCTGCCATCACGGAGCTCGCATCCACGTAGTGGCTGACGATCTGCGCCACGTACTCGTTCTCGGCTTCCTCGTTCACGTCGAAGATCCGCACGCCGCGCTCCTCGAGCAGCTTCACCGTCGCCCCGATGTGGGCGGCACCCTCCGTGTTGATGAGGGTGATGTTGGCGGTGATGACCCCCTGCTGTCCCGGTGCCGGCATGATGAACATGTTCGGGAAACCCCTGGTCATCATACCGTGCAAGGTGGACACGCCGGGCGCCCACTTGTCGGCCATGCGCAGGCCACCTCGACCGATGATGTCGTGCCCGGCCCGCCGGGGGAAGGGGGTGACCTCCGCCTCCCAGCCAGTGGCGTAGACGAGGAGGTCGAACTCGAATTCTTGGCCGTTGCAGATCAGCCCGTTCTCGGTCACCCGCTCGATACCGGCTGGACAGTCGACCAGCGTCACGTTCTCCCGGTTGAAGATGGGCAGGTATTCGTCGTGGAAACAGGGACGCTTGCACAGGTAGCGGTAGTAGGGCTTCAGGACCTCGGCGACCGCGGGATCAGAGACGATCTCGTCCACGCGGGAGCGGTGCTCCTCCATGATCGCGAAGTCTTCTTCCTCGGCGCGCAGCATGAACTCGGCGATGGACATGCCGGGCTCCATCCGTGGGTTCCAGACCTTGGCCAGATGATGGGTCCAGCCGTCATCGATCAGGTCGGTCTCCACCGGAAGCCCGTCCAGGCTGGCCTGGAAGTTGATCATCCGCTCGCGATGCCAACCCGGAGCCAGATCCTTGGCGAAGTCTTCAGGTGTCGGGCGGTTTCCACGGACGCCGACCGCCGATGGGGTGCGCTGGAAGACGTACAAATGCTTCGACGACTCAGCCAGGGCGGGAATGAGTTGAATGGCGCTGGCACCCGTCCCGATGACACCGACCACCTTGTCGCTCAGTTTGCTCAGATTGCCGTGTATGTCGCCGCCGGTGTACTCGTAGTCCCAGCGCCCCGAGTGGAACGACTTGCCCTTGAACAGTTCCATGCCCGGTATCGCGGGCAGCTTCATCAGATTGAGGATGCCCACGGCCATGACGACGTAGCGCGCCCGGATCTCGTCGCCACGGTCGGTGCGGATGATCCACCGCGCGCTTGTCCTCGTCCCATTCTGTGGTCTTGACACCGGTGTGGAACAGCGCGTCGTCGACCAGGTCGAACTTGCGCGCGATGGCTTCGAAGTGTTCGCGGAGTTCATCACCGAAGGCGTACCGGCGCGTGGGGATGTAGTCCAGTTCCTCGAGCATCGGCATGTAGACGTAGGACTGCACATCGCACATCGCCCCGGGGTAGCGATTCCAATACCAGGTCCCGCCGACACCGCCCGCCTGGTCGATGATCCTGATCCGCTTCACACCGGCCTTACGCAGCTCAGCCCCCGCCAGGACCCCGGACATACCAGCTCCGACGATCACGACATCGACTTCATCGGACAATGGCATCACGGTGGATGAACGGAGTGAACGGATCCTCGCGGTACTTCGTGAACACGCTGTCCTGGGTCAGGTCCCTGATGGCCGCCCGACCCTCGATCAAGCGCTTATCGCGCTCCTCGAGATACTTGGCGTGGACCGCTTCGGGATCGAAGCGCGGCGTCTCATCAGCGTTCTTCACGAAACCCAACCTACCAAAACCCGCTCAGTTCCTCCTGAGGCGATGCACCAAGACGACACCAACCGAGCTCCCCCTCCTTCGTCCGACCCCAAGGAGCACACGGCTCCGTTAGTTCTGCAGGGCGGCCAACACCCCGATTCCCCGTCACATCATAGTCGTGCAGCATCGTTCCCGGTCACTGCTCGACGCAGCCTTCACGATGTGTTTACGATGGTCCCACCGTCATTGAAAATGAGCGGTACGAATAACGCCATCGGGGCGCAGGACAGGGGGTCGGTCGGGATGAAATTCGGTCTGGCATTCTCCAACATCGAACCCTTTGCCGGTGCCGTGCCGGCCACCCGGCTGGCGCAAGCGGCCGAAGCGACAGGCTTCGAGTCGGTGTGGACAGTCGATCACGTGGTGATCCCGGCGGCGTACCGATCGGTCTACCCCTATGACCCCTCGGGGCGCATTGGACCCGACGACACGAACTTCCCGGACCCTCTGATCTGGCTGACCTACGTCGCGGCAGCCACCTCCACCCTGCGCCTCGGGACCGCCATCCTCATCCTGCCCGAGCGTAATCCTGTCGTTTTGGCCAAGGAGTTGGCGACCCTCGACTACCTCTCGGGTGGCCGGGTCATACTCGGCGTCGGTGTCGGCTGGCTGAGGGAGGAGTACGAAGCCCTGGGGGTGCCCTGGGAAGGACGCGGGCGTCGGGGCGAGGAACTCCATCGGCGCCATGCGTGCCCTCTGGTCAGAGGATCGGGCCAGCTACGCGGGAAGCACCGCGGAGTTCACCGATTGCTATCTGCGACCACAGCCGGTCAACGGGACGATCCCGATCCATATCGGGGGGCACAGCGAGGTTGCGGCGCGACGTGCGGGGCGCATCGGCGACGGGTTCTTCCCCTTCGGCGTCACCCGGAACGAGGCACCGGCCCTTCTCGACGTGGTGCGCCAGAGCGCGGCGAAGCCGGACGCGACCCCTCTTCGCTCGAAGTGACGATGGACAGCTTCGTCACCAACGGCGAAGACGCGGTGGCCGAGGTGAAGACCCTCGAGGCTCTGGGCGCGTCGCCGCGTTCTCATCCCCGCGGGCATGTTCGGCAGCGATCCCGCCCCGGCCTTGCGGCGCTATGCCGACGAGGTGATCGCGCGCGTCTGAAGCGTCCTGCTGTCGGACCGCTGCATGGAGGGGGACAGAGCAGTTGTCTGCTCTAATGGGTCCATGGTGCAACTCGCCGAGGAGATCGAGGCCCCCCGACGGGGTCGGCCGCGCCGGTTCAGCTCGCACACCGAGCGCCAGCTGCTTTTGGACGCCTCGGTGCGGGTGATGTCGGAGAACGGCTACGACGGGACCTCGGTCAACGACATCTTGGAAGAGGCCGGGCTCTCCACGCGTGCGTTCTACCGGCAGTTCGATTCCAAGCAGGCCCTCTTGACCGCCCTGATCGAGCGCGAGCGCGACCGGGTGGCGCATCACCTCGAGCAGGCGGCCAAAAGTGCCGACGGCCCCCTGGCAGCGGTCGAAGCGTGGATCGACGCCTTCTTGGACCTGCTCTACAACCCCGAGATCGCCCCGACGACGGCCATCTTCACCGCCCCGTCGGTCATGGCCTCCTACACCCTTGCCACCTCCTTGCCCGAGATGCAGCGCATGTTCTGTCCCCCGCTCATCAAAGCCCTCCGGGCCGGACAGCGCGCCGGGGTCTTGAAATCGTCGACCCCCGAGGCCGACGCCTACTGCATCCACGCCCTCGTGCACGCCGCGCTCGACGTGCACCACCGCTCCCGCCTGCCCAAGCGGGCCGTCGTCAAGGCCCAGATCCTGCGCTTCGCCTGGCCCGCCCTCGGCTTGCGCCTCAAGCGCACCTGACGCAGCCGCTCAGCGGCCGGGGACGGGACCCGGGGAAGTCAGGGAAGTGTCGTCGCCGGCAAGGCCCAACGGTAGAGCGCAGCCGCATTCAGGTGCGTCATCATGCGCAGTTCGTCCACCGGCAGGTGACCCCAGACACTCTCGATCACAGCCTGGGTGTTCGGCCATGTCGAGTCGCCGTGGGGATAATCCACCTCCACCATGATGTTCTCGACGCCGATTGCCCCTCTCGTCACGATGGTCTTCGGGTCGTCGATCGTGCAGAACCAGAAATTGCGTCGCAGAGTCTCGGCCGGGGTGAGGTCGCCGGGGTAATCCTTCCCGTAGCCCGAGCGCTGGTGAATCGTCTCGAGGCGATCCAACAGCATTGCGACCCAGCCGATGCCGCCCTCGCTCAGAGCGATTTTGATGCCGGGAAATCGAGCGGGCACGCCCGACCAGATCCATTCGGCACAGGCGGTCAGCGACAGTTGGCCGAAGAGACTGGCCGAGAGGCCCGGCGGACTTCGCCTCCGGCGCAAAATCGGACGGGAGTCCCGATGATCCGACATGAAGCGAAATGACCGTGTCGGTCTCCTGGCACGCCGTCGAGTACGGGATCCCAATAGTCGGTGAAGATACTGGGGAGCCCGATGCGGTGCGGCCGCTCGGGCAGCGTCAAGAGACCGGAATCCCCGCTCGGCGTTGCGGCGCACTTCCGCCGCCGCCGCGTCGGGGTCAGCGAGGTACGTGATGCCCAGAGGGATGATCCGCGCAGGGTACGGCTGCCACCAGCACTCGTAGACCCAGTCATTGAAGGCCTTCGTGACCGCAAGTCCCAGATCCTTGTCCTTCGCCGACGAGTAGACCCGACCGGAGAACCCGGTGATCATGGACGGAAAGTTGAGCGATGCCCACACGCCGTTGATGTCCATGTCCTTGACCCGTGCATCGATGTCCCAGCACCCCGGCCGCATCTGCTCGAAGCGGTAGGGCTCGGGCGTGACCGTCTCGGGACGGCGACCTGCGACGGCGTTTGCGCCCGGCTGGGTGTAGCGGTTGCCATCGAACTCCCAGACCTCGTGGCCTTCCGGGGTCTCGACGACCCGGGGGGCGAAGGGTTGCAGCCGAGCCGGCAGTCGTCCCTCGAACATGTCGGGGGGCTCCACCAGATGGTCGTCAACCGAGACAACCGTGTACAGCACCTGGCGTGGCTCGGGATCGGGCAAGAGGAACTCGGTGCCCGCTGACGTATCGACAGCATGGATGACACTCACAGGGTGAGTATCGCACGTTCTTCGGATTTTGACCACGGACGTCGCGAATATCGCTGCACCCGGAATCACCGGAATCCGTCACCGCCGTACACCGCCGCTGAACTGCGGTTATGGCCAGGCCCGCCACGAGCCGACAGTGATCACCATGACCGGACCGGGCGGTGGTTCCCGGACGTAGTGGTCGTACTTTTCACAGAGGCGCTCGAGCGCGTGTCGCGCACGTCACCCGACTCGACCACTGTCGCCGTTCCGTCGAGGCGAATCCACCACAGGGCGCTCCAGTCCTCGGTGTAGTGGTCGATCAGCAGGGATACCGCGGGTGTCTGCCGCACGTTCTCGAGCCTGCGCAGTGCGAGCGATGTCTTCGGCTTGGCGTCAACCACCGAATAGGCGATGTCGCCGTCCAGCGCGAAACAGATGGGCACGAGGTGAGGCCGGCCGTCGGCACGCACCGTCGCCAGGCGCGCCACGCGCGCCTCGCGCGCTCGGCGACGCATCGTCGGCTCGTCCATGCTCGGGGCCCCGGCCCTGGCTCGGGGTCTCAGGCCTTGGGCTTGAGCAGCTGCTCCAGGTTGGCCCGCGTCCGGTCGTCCTTCCACTGGGTTCGCACGTCGCCGTCGAGTGCGCGCGCGCCGTCATCCGCCATGGCGGAGAGTGCGCGGCGGCGCGTCGATGCCTTCGCCAAGGCATACGCCCCTGCGTCGAGTGAGGAGAGTTGCTCCGCCGCTGCCAGTGCCGCCGCCTGCAGCTCGTCCCGCGGAAAGCGTTGATGGGCAATACCGATCTGACACGCAGCTTCCGCGTTGAGCAATCCGGCGTCGAATATCAGCTGCTCCGCCTGCGGGCCGCACGCATGCTGCAAGAGCTCGATGGCCACGACGGGGAATGAAACGCCCACCTTGAGCTCGGTGACGCCGATCCGTGCTTCCTCCGCGATGAGCCTCTTGTCGAAGGCGGCTGCGAGGATGCAACCGCCTGCGATCGCTGCCCCGTTGATAGCCACGACGGTTGGCTTCGGGCACCGGAAGACACGCACGAGCGCGTCGCCCAACGCGTCGAGCAGCTCGTCGGTATAGCTCGTCGCGTTGCGCAACACCTCGTTCACATTCAGTCCGGCCGAGAAGACAGAGCCTTCTCCCGTCAGGACCAGGGCCGCGACATCCGGACTCTGTTCGCTGTACTCGACGAACGTCGAGATTTCGCCCAGCACCTCGACATCGAGTGCGTTCACCTTGTCACTGGCGAGCGTCAGCACAGCCGTCGTTCCACTGTGCGACAATTTCGTCCGCTTGAATTGCGGTGTATCGGTCACCCTCGAACCTTCCTCTTCTGCTCCGCTTCCTGACCCCCGGTAGGCCGGCAGCAACTCCGTCGTAAGTGGAGCACACTTTGGCGCTCGAGGGCTACATCGCCGCCGCCGATCGGATCCCACTCGCATGCGAGGGAGGTACCGGGTGGATTGCATCGGGGCATGAAATACCCCGACATACTTCTCTGATGGGATTCGACGATCGAAGGATACGACGCGAGGAGACATCGGTCTCGGACAAGGCACGCCGCGGCGGCGAAGTCCTGGTGTTCCAGCATCTGGCGGCAGAAGATCCTGGCGCACTGGGGACGCTGCTGAGCGACGCCGGAATGCGCCTGACCACCGTCGAACTCGACGAGGGAGAGAAAATTCCCGATCTCGTGGACTTCGACCTCCTCCTCGTGATGGGCGGCCCGATGGACGTCTGGGAGGAAGCCGCACACCCCTGGCTCGCGACCGAGAAAGCTGCCATCCGCGCGTGGGTGGCCGACCTCCGTCGTCCCTACCTCGGGGTCTGCCTGGGTCATCAACTGCTCGCCGCAGCCTTGGGAGGCTCCGTCGGAAAGATGCCGGCAGCCGAGATAGGCGTGCCGGTCATCACCCTGACGCCCGAAGGCCTGTCGGACCCCGTCTTCTCCCTCCTGCCGCCGGAGGTTCCGGGTCTCGAGTGGCATCACGCCCACGTCGTCACCGTGCCGCCCGACGGCGTCGTTCTCGCCTCGAACGGAGCCTGTGCGACGCAGGCCCTCCGCGTCGGACCCAGGGCCTGGGGTGTGCAATTCCACCTCGAGGTGGACTCCACCACGGTGACCGAGTGGGCCCGTGTTCCCGAATACGAGGAGGTGCTCACCCATGCCGGAGGTGGCGACCCTCAATGGCTGCACCGGGCCGTGGACCAGCATCTCGCCGCCATGCAGTCTGCCGCCCACGCGTTGATCTCGGGCCTCCTGCGCGAGCTGCGACGGGAGGATCCGGAGGTCCGAGCGCTCAGGTAGCGGGGAGGATGAACGTTCGCACGGCTTTGGCGAAGCCCTCGTTCTCATTGGTGTCGGTGACGTGCCGTGCCGCCTGCTGGACTTCCTTGTCGGCATTTCCCATGGCGACACTCAGGCCCGAGTCGGCGAACATCAGCATGTCATTCGGCATGTCGCCGATGGTGGCGATCTCCTCGTTCGAGAGGTGATAGCGCTGGGCCAGGTAGGTGACCACCGATCCCTTGTTGGCGTCGGGGTGCGTGACGTCGAGGTAGTACGGCTGCGAGGCGGCCGCGGTCACGTGATCCCCGAACTTCTGCTGCATCGCTGACGGACGCGTTGGCGACGGCGTCATGGTCGTCGCTCACCCCGACGATTTTGGCCACACGATCGGTGAGCCCATCGAGGCCGTGCATCACCTTGGGCTGGAATTTCACGGTCCACGCCTCCCGGTCGACATGGGGACCCTTGGGGTCGGGCACGTACCAGTCCGCGCCGCGGTAGATCCACACCGACAGGCCGAACGAGGCCATTTCGTCGCTGAATCGGGACGACCAGATTCTTCGGGCAGGACCCGCTCCTCCATGACGGTCATGGCGCGGTCGACGATGAGTCCCCCGTTGAAGGCGGCGATCGGGGTCTGGAGGTCGAGTGGCTCGATCAGCATCTCCATCCCGAGCGGGGGACGTCCGCTGGTCACGGCGAAGAGGATGCCCGCCGTGACGGAGTTGGTCCACTGCGTCGATGGCCTGGGCCGTGAGCACCTTGTCCTGCGTCACAAGTGTTCCGTCCACGTCGGCCAACAGCATGCGGATGGGGGGAGGAGCCATGCCACCTTCTTTCAGGAGAGCCGCACCGTAGGGTACTTCCCGCTCGAAGTTGGGAAGCCGGTCACCGCCCTCCGCTCGGCGCTCGTCGGGCAGACTCGTCGTCATGACGACACGGGACCGGATTCAAGAGCTCATCGACGCCGGCAAAGCCACGATCGCCGGTGGTACGAACCGGGTGGAACAGGCCCAGGCCGGTGCGGCACTGGCGCTCGTCGCGTGCGTGGCCCTCGCCGACGTGGTGGACGAGCTCATAGAGCGGGTGGCGGAGCTCGAAAGCGATCATGAGCCCCGGGAGCCGGTAGCCTAGGCGAGCAATTGGCCGACATCCGGGCGGAGCTCGTCAAGTTGAACAAGGCCGTCAAGAAGCCGAAGAAATGACCTACCCCGTCTACAAATGCCATTCGGTCGATAGCGCCGTCGGCCGCAAATCGTAGGCTTAAAAACCCCCTTAGCGGTCCGGCGACAAAGAAGGTTTGTGACGCGGAGATTAACAAACTTCAAAGAGTTGGAAACCTGTATTGCGCAACCCCGTAGATAGTGTAAAGTTCCTGTTGGAGGCATTGCCCACGGTGCCACTACTTCGGGTGAAAGGCTCTCGTACCGACAGGTACGACCAGAGGAGGGAGTGGCTTGGCAGTGTCGGTGCAGAGTCAGTTCGCGGGATCAACCAGGGTAGACGGGCCAGACGCACCGGCAAGCGAAACCCTATGGCAGCGTTACTTCCAAAGCCGCTCCCTTGAGGACCGCAATCGCTTGGTTCTTTTCTACGCTCCGCTAGTAAAAATGGTAGCAAACCGTTTTGCAACCAGAATGCGATCGTTCCAATCAGTCAATGAGCTCTGCTCTTTTGGCCAATTCGGGCTTGTCGATGCGATTGAACGCTTCAATCCGTCCGGAGGCTTCCAATTCTCGACGTATGCCACCACCCGGATCCAAGGGGCGATCATCGACGAGTTGCGGCGCGACGACATCTTGCCGAAGCGGTTGCGAGCGAGAGTGCGCACCTACCAGGTGGCGCGCGAGACGCTGGAGGCCGACCTCCGTCACACCCCGACCATGGCCGAAGTGGCGGCGTACCTCGGCACGACCCTGGCCGAGACCATGGAGCTCCACGACCATGCCGCCACGTCCACGTACCTCGTCCCCTTGTCCATGGCCGGAGAAAATCCAGCGGGGTCGGTCATCGGATCGGGCGGTGCGGCCATCGAGCCGAGCGAGGTGGCCGAGCTCTCGGCCATGCGGGAGACGGTGAAAGCAGCCCTCCTGCGCATCTCCGAGCGTCAGCGGCAGGTCCTCGTGCTGCATTACCTCGAGGGCTTCCAGAAGAGCGAGATCGCCACGGCACTCGGGATCGACCGCTCACGGGTCACCCAACTCATTCAACAGGGACTGCGCAACCTCCGCACGGAGCTGGGCAGCGAAGCGGAGCTCGCGAGCGCAGACCGTCCTTCCGGCTGTTCCCTGATCCCCAGCCCGGTAGCCCGGGTGGCCTCGCCTAGCCCGGGTTCTTCGCCCTCGCATTTGCCCGCCGGGCTCCGTAGGACGCCCAAGCCGCCGCGTCGACCGTCCCCTCCGGCGCGGCGTTGGCCGAATCCACATTCTCCTGGCGGATCCGCTCGAGCACTTCTTTCCTATCGATGCGCACCTGCTTGGGTGCCTCGATACCGAGCCTGACCCTGCCGTTCACCGAGACCGACACCACGGTAAGGACGATGTCGTCCCCGATGTAGATCTGCTGGCCGACTTCGCGGGTGAGAGTGAGCACGCAGGACCAATCTACCCAACGACCGGGTTTCCGTCGTCGCGTTCGAGCGGAAACGGCGTCCGCACGCTCCAGCCCGCCTCCCCTTCACTCGCCGCCGGGACCAGTTGATCGGCGTAACCGTTGCGGCGGTTGATCACGATGGGTGAGTAGAGGTTGGCGGTCGACGCGGACAGCGGCGTTCTCGGATGGACGATGGCGAGGAGTGCAGCTTCCTCCGCACTGGAGAGATCGAGGTCCTCCACCATGGCTTCATCGATCTGCACCTCGTAGTCACGCCACAGGAACCCCGGCGAGGTGACGAGCAGCGTGAGATTGTGCAGCGGCTTGCCCCCCGTGACGTACACGGTGTCGGTGCAGCGCAGCCGGGCGAACATCCCCCCTGCATCCTCGCCCAGCGGTTCGACGACGAAATTCCTCGCCCCCTTGAACCCCGGCATGTCCCGTCGGAAGATCAGCTCCATCCCCGTGACGGTGATCGGAGGTGCTGCAGTCAGCATGTGGAAATCTCCTTCGGGAACGTGCGGCATGTGGCCGCACCGAACAGTGTCACGGAGCAAGGAACTTCACAAGGGTATCGGGGATGACCTGCGAGGCGGCCCATAGGGCGGCTTGGTAGTTCGTCATCTCAGAATCGAGTTGCGTCGTCGCCGTTGCGACGTTGACGTCCTGGAGGTTGGCCTTGTTGCCCTGAATGCTCGCGATCTGCGTCGTCAGGGAGGCACCCACGCTCGACACTTCCTGTGTCGAATTGCCGAGCTGGGCGCTGGCCTGCTGCGCCGTCGCCATATTGTTGTCCGAGCGCGTCGAGCGCTGTGGTGAGTTGGGCGGAGGTCGGAGTGCCCGTCAGAAGGGCGGTCGCTGCGGTCGACAACGTGGCGAACACATTGGACGCGCCGGTGCCGAACATGGTGGTGCCCGTCACTGAAAGACCGACGGTCTGCCCGACGCCGGAGCCGGGCCCGATGACGACCGTCGGCACGTCTTCGTTCCCGAGGTAGTTGCCATTGGCGTCGTAGGCCTGCGGCGAAGCACCCGTGCCGGCGAAGATCGGCCTGCCCTCGAACTGCGTGTTGGAAAGAGAGAGCAGGTTGTTGACGACCCCCTGGAGCTGATCGCCCAGAGCCTGGTAGGTCGTCGGGTCCTGCGCACCCTGGTTCAATGCCCGCAGCAGGAGCGTCTGGGCCGACTGCATCGACGACAGCACGCCGTTGGCGGTGGTGTTCGCCGTCCCCAGCCACGATGTCGCGGTGTCCGCATTCGCCTGCCAGCTCGCCAGTTGGCCCGCCTGGCCCGTCAGTGCCAGTACCTGGGTGACTGCGGCCGGATTGTCCGAGGGCTGATTGAGGACCTGGCCCGTGGCGAGCTGCTGCTGGAGCTGCGAGACGCTGTTCTCCTGCGCGGCAAGTTGATTGTCGAGCGTCTGCGCCAGCGCGACGTTCGAGACGTTGACGGCCATGTCAGACCGCCTGGAGGAGTGCGTCGAAGCACGAGGTGATGGCGCTCACGACCTGGGAGCTGGCCTGGAACGCATTCTGTGCGGCGAGAATATCCACCTCTTCGTTGTTCTCGTCCACCCCGGAAATGGAGGACAGGAGGTTCGACGCGTTCGTGGCCAGATTGGAGGCTGTGCTCGACGCCGAGGCGGCGTTGGCGGCTTGTGTCCCGAGCGCCCCGATCATCGACTGGTACAACGTGTCCGTCCCCCCGGGCGAGGCGGCGAGCGCCGCCATCTGCTGGCCATTTGTCCCGTCGAGGGTGGCGGTCCCGATGACGTTGGCGTTGCCGGGTCCCGGCGCCGCCGCGGTGGCGATCAACGCGGGGTTTGCGAGGAGGGCCGAGGACACCGCGATGGTCGCCGCCGAGTCGGGGTTGCCGGGGCTGGGCGTGTAGGTGGTCGGCGATCCCCCGTTCACGAAAATATTCGGCAGGACCGTCCCGGGCCACGCGCCGGCGATGGCCGAGCCGGGATCGCCGTTGGCGTCCATACCGTTCGCCTGCAACGTGTTCAGGCTCGTCGCCAAGGAGTCGGCCACCGCATTGAGTTGTGCCTGGTAGCCGGGGATCGTCGTCGTGACCCCGGTCAGATTGGCGCCGATCGAGCCCCCCGCAGCCACCGCGACCCCATTGGCCGTGACGAGGCCGAGGTTTCCGGACCCCACAGACCCCGTCGTCGAGAGGGTCTGCGCAACGTCTCCCCCCACGAGCTGCACACCATTGAGGTAGACCGAGACAGCACCGCTCGTGGTCGACGAACTGTTCACGCCGAGGAGGGTCGCCAGCTGATTCACCGCGGCGCGGCTCTGGTCGATGAGGGCGTTGGCATCCTGGCCCCCGGCCGCCCCGGCGACGATGCCTGCGTTGAGCTTGGCCACCTCGTCCAGGAGGCTGTTCGCCTGGGACAGCGTCCCACCGTCGCCCGCGCCCGTACCAACCTCGCTCTGGAGGGAGGACGACAGCTGGCTCAGTTGCGTGTAGCTGCCGCTGATCGACGTTGCCACAGATTGCGCCGCACCCACGACGGCCTGTTCCGCCCCGACCTGGTTGGGATTCGAGGCCAGGGTCGACAGATCGGACCAGAGCGTCGAGAGCTGCGACGCGATGCCCGTCGAGCTGGGTTCGGGGAAGATGCCCTCGACCGAGCTCATCACCTGGTTGGTCTGTGTCGCGGCGCCCTGGACACCCTCGGCGGCGACGTTCGCCGCCTCGTACACCGCATCGGTCAACTCACTGACCGAGCCGACGATGACACCTTGCCCCACTCCGAGCGGGCCTGCGGCTCCCTCTGGTGAGAGATCGACGTGCTCGGCCGCGTAGCCCGGTGTGTCGATGTTCGAAAGGTTGTTCGACGCCGTGTCGAGCTCGGCGGTATCCGCCGCCAGCCCGCTCGCCGCGATGGAAAGACCCATGTCGGTCATATCGATCCCTCCACGAGAACACCACCCCGCGAGACCACGCGCCCGTAGGTTGTGCCACCGTCAACCCTGAGAAAGGCGAGCGCTTCCTCGGCGAGTGCGGCACGGCGCCCCATGGCCGCACGCACCGTTGTCGCCACGCCTTTGATGCCCGTGATGATCTCGAGCAGGGAGCCCCGTCTACTGAGCAGGGCTTCGCTCCACCCTCCATTCGCGCGCGCCGCGATCTCGTCCAGGCGGGGCATCGGATCGAGTGCCAACTCGTCCGCCACCTCCACGGTGGCTGTCGCCCGGAGGAGATCCGCCAACCGCAGGTTCTCGTAGGCGATCTCTATCTCCCGGACGGCGGTCGGGATCGACGGTCCCTGATCGGCTGCGGCGAGGCTGCCCAACACGATCAACCGGTAGTGGAGGATCGCCAGCAACTCGAGGTCACGGTCGAGCGCATCCACCAACTGGAGAAGAAGGTCGTCGATGTCCACCATTGGAATTAACGACCCACCGGGAGCCAGAATTGAGAGGTCAGGCGTGGGATTCGTCTTCACGGCCCCTCACCTGGGAATCTACCTGTATCCGGGCGTAGTGGAGCACGATGGCGGACACCAGCCAGACCAGTGCACCGACGAACACCATGGCCTCGGCCAACCGGACCAGCACGGTGAGCGGCGACAAGTCCTGCGTCGCCATCTCGTCGAGGCTCGGCAGGAGGAACACGATCACGATGACAACGGTGACCACCGGACGGAGGCGCCGGACGTCCGCCGTCAACATGCGGTAGTCCTTTCGTTTCACTCTGTCCGCTCTTCGATCGTCGTCAGCAACAGAAGCTCCCAGCGCAGGATCGACGCTGGCCTTCCCTCGAGGTAGGCGATCGGCAGTTCTCCCATCAGCTCACCGGGTGTCATGGTGCTGGAAAGGCGAGACAGGGCCACGGCGTCGACCCGTCCGATCTGCGCGCGCCAATGGGCGACGTCGGCGCGCTTCGTGGAGGCGGGAATGGCGCCCAGGACCTGATCGGGCTTCACCTTCTCGATCCAACCAGCGACGAGGGACAGCGCGCGCGACCGAAGCGAGGCTTCCAGCACGACCACCGTCACCTTGTTGGAGGCCCGTCGCCGTGCGACCTTGTGCCGGCTCACATCGTTGGGATCGGCCTCGAGAAGATCTGACGCCTCGAGTCCCAGTTCTGACCACACCGAACGGGCCGTCGCGTGTGCATCCCGGCGGGCGCCCACCACGACGATCACCGAACCCCCGGCGGAGGGTACAGGATCGGCGCTCGGCAGCCGCGCCAGCGCTCCCGCGAGCCCGTCGAGCGTGGACCTGCCCTCATCGGGCAGGTACTGGGGAGGGACGCCGATGTCGGCCAACCGGCGACAGAGGTCGTCGATGCGCCCCGGCACCTCGGGCGCGACGGCCGCATCCGGTGCTTCTGCGGGTTGCACCTCCGGGACGGCGGTCGACGTCGATGGCGCAGACCGCGCGGGTGTGAGAGCCGGGGCAGCGTGCACCGCCGCTTCGGCTTCGGCCAAGACCCGTAAGAACGCGTCATCGGCCACCGCGGCCGGACCGAGGACCACCTCGTCCTCGGTCCACTCGACGAGCTGTGAAAGATCCCCATTCTCTGGCACATCTTCGGCTCGGGGCACCGTGACCTGCGGTGTCTCTTTCGTCGACGCGTGCACCTGTGCGCGCTCTGCCGCACGGCGCGGCGGCGCGGCACGGGCGACTTTCACCCGGCGGACAGCGCCGGCCGGTGGTGCGGTTGCGGCGACGAAGGTTTCCCTGGTGAAGAACCCGCCGATGCCGCCCCGTCGGGTCTTCCAACATCGCACCGCGGCGTCTTCCCCCAACGCCGCACGGGCGAGTCGAACCGCCTCCTCCGCGGTGTGCCCTTCGAATTCCCCACTCGCCGCCTCAGGCTGCAACGACAACTTCACGATTCACGCTCCCTACCGTCGCTATTTTCAAACCAGGTGCAACTTCGGCCGTTCCCATGAGCCCGATCCTTGGCAAGCTCGGCTTGAGCAGGCGCCGGAGCGCGGGACGCAGGCGCGTCGCGCACAGCATCACCGGGCTCTGGCCCTTGGCATCTGCCTCGCGCAGGATCCGCCCGACGTCCTGCACGATCGCTTCCGCTTCGTCCGCAGCGATGCCGAGCGTGCGCCGGCCCCGCTCCCCCACGCGCAGCGATGCGAGCAGGTTCTGCTCGAGCGCCGGCGCGAAGGTGATGACCGCCAGGGCACCGTCCTTCTCGTACAGTGACCCGATCGTCGTCGCGAGAGCGGTGCGGGCCGCCTCGAGCAAGCTGTCGGCATCCTTTTGCTGGCCCCGCGCCTGCTCGGTAAGTGCCTCCACGATGCGCACGAGGTCGCGCACCGGAACCCCCTCTTCCAGAAGGCCCCGGAGCACCGCCTGCACGTCACCCAAGGTGAGACCGGACGCGGCCATCTCCTCGAGCACGACCGGGTTTGTCGCCTTCACCGCGTCGAGGAGCAGTTTCGTGTCCTGACGTGACACCAGCTCCCCGGCGTGCTCGCGCACGATTTCGGCCAGGTGCGTGGTCACCACGGCCGACCGGTCGACGACGGTCACCCCGGCCACCGAAGCCTGATGGCTGAGTCCCACCGGAATCCATTTGGCCCGGCCGCCGAAGGCGGGGTCCCGCGTGTCTGTTCCCGTCAACCCGTCCAAATTCTCACCTATGGCCAGGAGCTTGCCTCGCGGTGCTTGTCCGCGGGCCACCTCGACACCGTGCACCTTTATCGCATAGTCGGCATTGGGGAGGTCGAGATTGTCCCGGGTGTGCACCCGGGGCATCACGATGCCCAACTCCATGGCCACGTTGCGGCGCAGCACCTTCACCCGGTCGAGCAGATCCCCCCCGCGGTCGGGCTGGACCAGGTCGATGAGGTCGACCCCGAGTTCGAGGCTCAGCGGCTCCACCGCCATGCCCGCCGCCAGCGCTTCGGGCGACTCCTCTGCCGCTGCCGCGAGCGGCGTGGCGTCGCCCTTTGCCTTCTTGTCGTCGATCACATCCTCCGGCAGGCGGGTTCCGAAGAAGAAGACCAGCCCGCCGATGATCAGGAAGGGGAGCTTGGGCAACCCGGGGACGATGGCGAGCAGCGCCATGATCAACCCCGTGGTGCGGACGATCCGGCGGAAGCGGGAGAGCTGCTGTACGACGTCGTGCCCGAGGTCGTGGTCGGTTGCGGCGCGCGTCACGATGATGCCGGTCGACAGGGAGAGGAGAAGGGCGGGAATCTGCGAGACCAGACCGTCGCCCACCGAGAGAAGGCTGTACGTATCGATAGCCTCGGCAGGCGCCAGGTGGCGCTGGAACACCCCGATCGCCAGACCGCCGAGAAGGTTGACGAGGGTGATCACAATGGCCGCGATGGCATCGCCCCGAACGAACTTGGACGCGCCGTCCATGGCACCGTAGAAATCCGCTTCGTCCGCGATCTCCTTGCGGCGGCGGCGTGCTTCATGCTCGTCGATGGCGCCTGAGGACCGGTCGGCGTCGATCGCCATCTGCTTGCCCGGCATCCCGTCGAGGGTGAAGCGCGCCGCCACTTCGGCGACGCGGCCCTGATCCGGCGGTGATGACGACGAACTGGATGATGATCAGGATCAGGAAGACGACAAGGCCGACCACGATCGACCCGCCGATGACGAAGTGTCCGAAACTCGACACCACCACCCCGGCGTAGCCGTGCAGCAGGACCTGACGGGTGACGGCCACGTTGAGGGCGAGACGGAACATGGTCGCCACCAGAATGAGCGTGGGGAACACGGAGAAATCGAGTGGCCTCTTCACCTGCATGGCGGTCAACAGCACCAGCACCGACCCGGTGATGTTCGCCGTGATCAACAGGTCGATCAGGACCGTGGGGAGCGGGATGACCAGGACGACGACAACGCCCACCACCGAGAGTGGGACGGCCATACGGGTGGCCTGGGCCCATCGACCGGCGGGCATCCGCCTTCCCTTCACGGTCTCAGCCACCGTGCCGTCCTGTCGGCCACGGGTGCAGCGGCTCCCTACGAATCTCCACGGACGATCTCTCCTGCTCACGTCCGTCCATGGACATGCGGTGGCCAGCCTGGCTCATTGTCTCTACGTCCCGCCTGCGGCGAGAATTTGAGAGGCTCGGCCGGTCCGATGCCCACGGTCTCAGCTCGCCATCAGGTGGACGTCACGGAAGGCCCGCGCCGTGGGGGTGAGCGAGTAGACGAAGGCCAAGAGCCGCGCCACTGCGGCATAGAGGCGGGGCGGGACCACGTCGTCCACCTCACAGGAGGAGTGCAGCGCACGGGCGAGGGTCGGATTCTCCACGATGACGACGCCGCAGCTCCGGGCCCGCTCCCTGATGGTGGCGGCGAGGAAGTCGGCCCCCTTGGCCACAACCCGTGGGGCCCGATCCGTGCGAACGGTCGTAGGCAATGGCCACGGCGAAGTGGGTCGGGTTCGTGACGACCACGTCGGCGCTGGCGACCGCGGCCATCATGCGCATGCGGGAGAGCCGACGGCCTTTGCTGCGCATGGCCCGGCGGACCTCGGGAGCGCCGTCACTCTGCCGACGCTCGTCCCTGATCTCCTGCTTGGTCATCCGCAGGTCCTGCTCATAGGTCCGACGTTGAAACAGGTAGTCGCCGGCGGCGACCAGCAGGGCCAGGGCGCCGATGAAGCGCAGGAGGCCGACGACGGTCGACGACGTCAACGACGAGCGTGGCCGGCAGGGGAAGCGTGGCGCCGCCGAGGACCGAGTGCAGCAACTTGTGGAGGAGCAGGTAGCCCACGACGCCGAGCATCGACATCTTGAGCAGCGTCTTGCCCAACGCCCAGAGGCCCTGGCCGGAGAGGAGCCGGCGCAGCCCGGCTATGGGGGATATGCGCGAGAACTGGAACCGGAGAGCCTTCGGCGTGAACCGAAGACCCACCTGGCCGACGGCGAGCGACCACCGCCACGCCGCCCGCCACCAGAAGGATCGGCAGTGCGGCCAGCGCAGCCGTCTCGAGTCCCTCGGCCCAGGAGCCCCACCGCGGCGCCGAGCACTCGGCTGCGCCATCGCCTGCGTCGTGGCCTGCATGAACCCGCTGATGCGGTTGGCGGCGAGACCGCCCAGCCAGGGCAGCAACGACGCCGCCACGAGCAGGCTGGCCCAGCCGCTGAGCTCGGTGGAGCGGGCGACGCTGCCCTTCTCCCGCATCTCCTTGCGATGCTTGGCGGTCGGCCTTCTCCGTGCGCTGCGACTTGTCGGCCATCAGTGCCCCCCGAAGAGCTGCGTCATCGCCCGGCCTACGAGGTTGATCACGTCGTTGGGCAGGGCCACGATGGCGACGCCGACGCCGATCAGCGCCACCAGGATCTGGAGCGGCATCCCGAAGACGAAGACGTTGATCTGCGGCGCCGCCTTGGCCAGCAGGGCCAGCAGGATCTGGGTGCAGAACAGCACGACGATCACCGGCGCCGCGATCTCCACCGCGGCGGCGAAGAAGGTCGACGACGTCGCCGGTCACGGTCTGGGCCAACGAGGCGGTAGTGGTCGAAGGGAAGCTCGTGCCGACCGCCTTGAAGGACCGGACGAATCCTTCGACAATGATGACGGCCGCCCCCGTGGTGAAGAGCAACGCGGTGAGCACCAGGTTGTAGAACTGGCCGAAGATCGCGGTCTGCTGCAACGAGAGCGGGTCGACGGCCTGGGGGAGATTGAGACCCGAGAACAGGTCGATCAGGCTTCCGGCCGCCACGACTGCGGTGACGAAAAGAGAGACGACGTACCCGAGCATCACGCCGACGACCGCCTGGACCACCATCTGCGTGAGAACCTGGGCGTCGCGTCTGCGGGAGGGGGTCGTGTTGGAGCGTGCCGGCGGCGAACAGCGCCACTGCTCCGGCAAAGCCGATCTTCACCATTTTCGGGATCGACGAGTTCGAGAACGGTGGGCAGATCGTCACCCACGCCACCGATCGCACGAAGGCCAGGGTGAGGGCGACCGCGAACGACGCCGATAGGTGGAAGGTCACCCCTGCCCCTTCAGGATGTGCGGGATCGAGTTGTAGAGGTGCTCGGTGTAGGCCACGGTGCTGCCCAGCATCCAGTGGCCCAGTACCAGCAGGACGATCCCGATGGCCACCACCTTGGGGAGGAAGGTCAGCGTGAACTCCTGAATCGACGTCACGGCCTGGAAGAGCGCGACCACCAAGCCGACGGCCAGGCTCACGACCAGGACCGGGCCGGCCAGCTCGGCGATCAGCACCAGGGCCTGCGACGCCAGATGGATGACGGTGTTGTCGTCCACGGGCTCAGGTGTTGAAGGATCCGAGGAGCGAGTGCACCACCAACGTCCACCCGTCGACCAGGACGAAGAGGAGGATCTTGAACGGGAGGGAGATCAAGGTGGGCGGCAGCATGTACATGCCCATCGACATCATGATCGCCGACACCACGAGGTCGATGATCATGAAGGGAATGAAGATCATGAACCCGATAAGGAAGGCCGACTCAATTTCGGAGAGCACGAACGCGGGGATCACGGTCGTCAGCGGCAGTGACTGGGGATGCTTCGCATTCTCGTGGGCAAAGGACGTGAAGAGACTGAGTTCCTCGTCCTTCGTCTGCTCCAGCATCCATTTCTTCAGCGGTACTTCGCCCGCGTCGATGGCCTGGGTGGCAGTGAGTTTGCCGTGCTCGTAGGGCTGGATCGCGACGTGGTTCATCGTCGACAGCACCGGGGCCATGACGAACAACGAGAGGATCAGCGCGAGCCCGGCCAGAACCTGGTTCGGAGGAACCGTCTGGGTCCCGAGCGCGTTGCGCGTCAAGGACAGCACGATGAAGATCCGCGGGAACCCCGTCATGAGGACGAGCACGGAGGGCGCGACGGCAAGCACCGTCAGGACGATGATGATGAGGACCGATGTCGAAGGATCCTTCAGGCCACTGATGTTGACGTTGACGTTCGAGCTGGCGGCAGCCAGTACCGGCATCATCGTCGGCCACCCGGGCCATGGGTATTGCCACAGCATGCGCACTCCCCGTGGGAGTGTCCTGACGCTCAGCGCCGGACAGTCATCTCCCGCAGACGGTCCATACAGGCATCCCATGCCCCCGGGGAGGGGTCCCCGGCACCCAACGCCATCCTTGGCGCGAAGAGTTGACTCTTTTCGAGCGATCGCGGTGCTTTGGTAACCGGCTCCGCCTGCACCCACTGATCCCCGTTGAGCTCCGCCAGCAGCGTTACCTGCTGACCGCTCTGCCCGACAAGGAGGGTCTGGTTGGCCACCCGGACGACGAGCAGCGACACGTGGCGGCCCAGTGAGCGCCTGGACAGGATTTCGATCTGCCCCACCGGCTTCTTGCCGTGCCCACCGAGGCCGAGTTGGCGTTTGCGGCCAAAGCGGCCGAGCACGACGATGAGGCCGATGATGAGACCCAGAACGAGGATCATCCTGCCAAAGGCCAACAGCGAATCGCCCATTTCTTATGCAGCCTGATCCGAGACGATCTCGGTGATCCGCACCCCGTACTCATCGCCGACCTCGACGACCTCGCCCCGGGCCAGCACAACCTCACGATTGAGCACGATCTCGACGGGCGCCCCTACGGCTTGATCGAGCTCGATCACATGGCCGGGCCGGAGGTCGCTCAACTCGCCGAAGGAGAGGCGGGTCTTGCCGATCCATACCGACACCTCGACCGTGACATTGCGGAACTGCGCGTCGCGCACCCGTTGGCGTTCGGCATCCCCTCCGTCAGTCGTCGGAACGTGCGGTTCCGCCGGCGCTCCCATCGATGTCCCTCCATCGGTCATTTCGTGATCTCCTCTTTGATCTCACATGCCTTGTGCACTCCGGAACTGCAGATCTCGGCCAGCGCGACCAGGAGCCCCTCGGCGCGCACCTCGAGCGGCTCGGCCCTTCGGGTGGCCCAATCCAAGGCTGTCCCCGACCTGCAGCGTCAGGAGCTCGGCGGGGGTGGTCACGAAACTCGGGAATTGGAACACGACGTCGAGCGGGACCTCCAGGAGTCGGTGACGCGTTCCCTCGGCCATGGAATCACGCCGGCTCTGGTCTCCCGCGGCGGCCCTGTTCCGCAATGCGTCGATGAGCATGCGGACCATCGAGAACGGCAGGCACATCACCGCCTCCCTTTGGCCGCGTGCTGCGACCGCAAAGGAGAGCCGTGCCGCCATGCACATTTCGGCGGGCGAGGCGATGGACACGAACTGGACGTTTCCCTCCTGTGCCTCCAGGACCGGGACCGTCGCCTGAATCCTCGACAGGGCGTTGCTGACCTCACCGACGATGACCTCAATGATCGGCGCCAGGAAAGCCTGATCGATGTCGCTCGGCACGCGGCCCGAGAAATCGTCGTCGCCCGCGCCGGCGAGACGGAGATCGACGAAGGCGAGCACCTCTTCGGTGGGGATCGCCAGCACCGCCCGCCCCGGGAGCGGCGACAGCGAGAAGGTGAAGAAGTACATGTCCCGTTCCAGCTCTTCGGCCAGGTCTCGCCACGTGACCTGATCCAACTTCTCGAGCGAAAGGGTGCAGTGCTGGCGCAACGTCGACGTCAACTGCTGGCTCGCAGAACGCGTGAACGTCTCGAGCAGTCCCTGCAACGCCTGCAGGTGGACACGCTCGATCAACTCGGTACGCCGAAAATCGTGGTCCCGGACGGTCTTGGTCGCCTGCGCCATCAGACCCTCACCCCCGCGAAGAGCCTCATTGCGCGAACCTGCTGGTGGGGCTGACCACGATGTTGATCCTCCGATTCTGTGCCTGGCCGGCGGCCGAGGTGTTGGGGACGAGTGGGTGGTACTGGCCGTAGCCGAGGAGCACGACCTGATTCGGATCCACACCGTCGAGGCCGGTCATGCGGATCACCACCGTCGTGGCGCGAGCGGCGGACAGGGCCCAGTTGTTGGCATAGATCCCACCCGTGATCGGCTGGTTGTCCGTGTACCCGGCTACCTCGATCGCATTCGGATTCCCCTTGAGCACGCCGGCCGACGTGTCGACGATCTCCTCGCCGACCGGTGAGAGCACCGCCGAGTTGGTGACGAAGAAGGTCGAGTCGGCGACCAGTCCCTCGACCAGGCCGGACCCGTTGATGGAGAGCGTGACGTCTCCCAGCAGGCCCTCCTTCGTGAGGGCCTGCGCCAACTCCTCCTTGATCTTCTGCAGGCGGTTGTCCGGTTTGGGCGTGGCAGCCAATTTGGCGTGTACGGTCGTCTTGCCGTGCGCCGTGCTCGATTTCACAGCGTGTGTCACCGACTGCTTGAACTCGCGGAACTTCGCCTGGTCGATTCTGGAGAGGGCGAACAGCACGATGAAGAGCACGAGAAGCAAGGTGATCATGTCCGAATAGGTCAGGAGCCACCGCTCGCTGCTCATTTCCTCCTCGCCGTGCCCGCCGCTGCTGCGGCGCGGGGCGCGACGGAGCGATCCGCCCCCCTTTCCCGAGCTCGACATGCTCACGCAGCCGCACCCGCGGCCTCCTCCGACGAAGCGTTTGCGGTGGCCTGGTCGCTGCGCTCCGAGGGTGGGAGGAACGCGTCCAGACGATCCTTGAGCTCCGTGGTGGAGGCATTGAGCTGCATGGTGAGCAGTCCCTCGACCACCATCTCCCTGTAGGCGACCTCCTCCTCGGACAGGCGGCGGAGCTTGTTGGAGATCGGCAGCCACACGGCGTTGGCCAACAGGACTCCCCACAGGGTGGCGGTGAATGCGGTGGCGATGGCCGGACCGAGCTTCCCGGGGTTCGTCAGCTGACCGAGCACACCGATCAGACCGATGACCGTCCCGAGAATGCCGAATGTCGGCGAGTACCCGGCCATGTCGCCGAAGAACTTGGCCGCGGTCTGGTGCCGCACCCGGAGGCCTTCGATCTCGTTGGCCATCAACTCGTAGACGCGCTCGGGATCCGACGTCGAGACGATGAGCTGAATGCCCTTCTTCATGAACTGATCGTCGGTCTCGAGCTCTTCGAGAATGAGAGGGTTCGACCGGGCTTCCTTGGCCATGGCCAGCAGGGTGTTGATGGTGGCGCGGGTGTCGGGGCCCTTGCCGCGGCTTCAGGACGATCGACAGCGCCCGTGGGATCGTCTTGACCCGGCGCCACTCGAATCCGGCCATTGACGCGCCGAGACTGCCCCCGATGACGAGCAACAAGCGCCGGGATCTTGATGAGGGAACCCACGTTCCCGTGGTCCATCGTCATGGAGACGACGACCGCGAAGAGCGAGATCAGGATGCCGACCGGGGTCATCGCCCTCTCACCTGGCTCAATCTGGTGACGCCGGCCTGCTCGGCGCGCTCACGTCCGGCTCCTCGGGACCGTGGAGCACCCGGCGGAGGAGGGAAGCTTTTTCGGCCCGGATTCTCTCGATCACCGTGCTGACATCGTTGGCCACAATGATGTGGCCGCCGTTGGTCAGATAGAGCGCGGACCGCCCGTCGGCCCCTTCCTCCACACGCTCGATGTGGTCCTCGTTCACCTGCATGATGGACCCGTCAAGCTTCTTTACTGCAATCACGTGGGCTCCGTTCCGAGGCAGCGCTTCGCCATCTCAGACTTACGGCCCATGCACGTGCAGAATTGAGAGGTCAGACGAAGGAAGGTGGCGCATGGCGGCTAGACATCTGCACCAGGGACTGGAGAGCGGCCGAGGTGGTGTCGACGACCTTGGTGTTGGCCTGGTACGCCGTCTGCGCCTCGATCAGGTCGGTGAGCTCTGTGGCCAGGTCCACGTTCGAGCCCTCGACCGCTCCCCCCTGCAGCGTGCCGAGCCCGTTCGTCCCGGGCTGGCCCAACCGGGCGTTGCCCGACGCGACCGTGGGGGTGAAATACGTCTGGCCGAGGTCGTCGAGGCCGTCAGGGTTGGCGAATTGGGCCAGGGCGATCGTCCCCAGGGACTGGCTGACACCGTCGGAGTAGCTTCCGGTGATCACCCCGTCCGAACCGATGGAGTAGGACTCGAGCGTGCCTGCGGCATTCCCGTCCTGCGAGGTGACTTCGACCGTCTGGTCATCGGCGAACTGGGTCACCGCGCCCTCCGAGCCCACGGCGGGAAAGTCGATCGTCGGCACCGTGGCACCCGTCCAGGTGAAATTGCTCGGCTCGTTGTCGATCGGCACGGTGGTCTGCCCGGCACCCACGGGGCCCCGTTGATAGAGGCCAGTTGACCGTTCGTCCCGAACACGATGGTCGGGGGGGTATTCCACAGAGGTTGGGCCGCCCCATTCACCGTGCCCTGCATCGTCCATGTGTTGGCACCCGTCGGTGTGAGGGTCAAGGCCACCGGCACCTGGTTGCCGAGCGAGTCGTACATCGTCGTCGTGATCGTCACGGGTCCCGTGGCGTTTGACGGCAGGTTGCCACCGAGGACGACGTTCTGCGTCTGCGACGGTGCCCCGGTCGCACCCACCACAATGCTGAGGGGGGTGGGCGGAGCCGTGGTCGGCTGCCCGGGGGCCCATCCCTCCACCAGCCCTCCGCTGTTGGTGGCCAGGTTGCCGTTGGCGTCGACCTGGAGGTCACCGTCCAGCGTGTAATACGTCTGGCCGTTCTGGCTCACGACGAGAAATCCGTTCCCTTCGATGGCCACGTTGCTCTTGACCCCCGTCTGTGTCACCGCCCCGGGGGAGAAGTTGGTCTCGATGGCCGATACCTCGTCGCCCGCGCCGATGGACGAGGGGTTGGTGCTGGCCAACGTTTCGCCGACCGCCCCTCCGGCCGGTTGGAGCTGCTCGGTCAACAGATCCGAGAACTGGGCCGTCTGCGATGCGAACCCGTCGGTCTCCGAGTTGGCGATGTCGTTGCCGATCGTGTCGAGATCGGTCTGCATCGTGTCGATACCCGATGCAGCTGCTCCGAGAGAGCGTACGGACATGGTGTGCTCCTATCTTCTGTCTGGTAGTCGTTGGTCGGTCGTGATTCGTGGGGTGTGCGGGCTGGGGGCGCCGACGGTCAGCTCGTCGCTGCGCCGATCTGCTCCACTGCGGAAAGATCCATGGCATCGCCGTCGATGTCGAGCGTCGGTCCGTTCGGTTCCGTTGGTGACGCCGGTGACAGTCCCGGTGATCAGCGTGCCGCTCGTGTCGTTGCCCGTCACCGACTGGCCGATGAGACCGGCCGCTTCGCTGATCTCCGACGACGAGGAGACCGTCTGGAGTTGTTCGACCTGCGACAGTTCGGCGATCTGGTTCATGAAATCCGACTGAGTTGGTCGGATCCAGCGGGTTCTGGTACTTGAGCTCGTCGACCAGCAGGTCGAGGAAGGTATTGGGTTGCAGCAGGCTGGCGGTCCCGGTTTCCTGGGCGGCACTCGTCGGCGTGTCACCGATGGGGATGGTGGAACTGTCGCTGGACTCAACGGGCATTGTCATGGTCGATTCCCTTCACTCAGAGCACCAGATGGATCTGACCTGCAACCGGCACAGGCGCGATTGGCTGCGGGGCGGCATCGATGTCGATGGTGGTCGGACCACCCGACGCCTCGGGCGGATGCTGCTCGTCGCCCCCCGATGAGGACCCCGGATCACGCAAGGTGACATTGACGTTCAACCCGCTCCCCGCCAGTTGGCTCCGGAGGGCGTCGGACGCTTTGGCCAAGGCGTCATGGCCCACCTGACTCTGCGGGGTGATCGACACCTGGAGGTCGTTGCCGACCAACGACATGCACCGCTCGCATGTGGCCCAGCTCCGACGGATGCATCGCCACGACGACGGTGTAGGTGCCATCGCCGTTGGTGAGCGGGCGCGAGATCGCACCTGACACGCCGTCCACGTCGAGCGCGGCTCGTCGCGTGGTCAGCCGCGGCGAGCCCGGAGCCGGTGGCGGGTGCTGCACCGGTGGCCGGAAGTGCGCCGGGAGGCTGCGCGTGCCCGATCGCTTCCACCTCGCGTCCGAGATGCGACGCAGGCAGAGAGGCGGCGCTCGTACCGGTCCCCGGTGGCGGCGTCGGAAGAGCCGAGGGAACTGCACCGACGTCGGCGGCGTCCGGGCGAAGGGCGGCATGGGCGTTCACGCCGAAGGCGTGGGCAGCCGCCTGCGATGTCGGCGCAGGGTGCGTCGGCAGGGAGGGCGGCTCCGGGGAGATATCTGCTCCCGTCTGCGCCCCCGCGGTCGGCGTGGCATCGGGCTGGGCGAGCTCCCCGGGCGTCGTCGCAGGTGCGGGGGCCGACGCAACCAATTTCTCGTCGAGCGCACCGTCCGGCTGCCCTGTCGCCGTCGACGAACCGTTGGGGGGCGTCTGACCCGCTGCTTCTACGCGAGGGTCGACCTCTTCGCCGGGCGTGGCGAGGGACGAGTCGCCGCCTTTCGGCGGGGGGGTCGCAACGGTGAACGGGGAAAGACCCGCGGCCGGCGGGGCGGCCGCGTCGACGGCTGCGGCATCCCCCGCGGCAGCCTGCGCCATGCTGGTCCCGCCATGCCCTACCGGGTGCTTGCCGTGGGAGTCGGATTCCTTCGCATCACCTTGCTCCTCGCCGTGTTCCCGATCGTCCGACTCGACGGCCTGCGTCTGCTGGGAGAGTACGTCGTCGAAGGTGCGGCCAGGACCGGCATTACCGTTCCCCGTCGGTTCCGACGGTGCGGTCGGGGGGCTCGCTGGTGTTCCGGCCGACGGCGGACCGGGCGGCATCGCCAGAATGGCGCCGGGAGCGCCGCTCATGCCACAGACTCCGAAGTTCCGTTGAGACCGGCCAGGGAGAGGATCGCCGGCACGGCGGCCTGCGTCTCGGAATAGGGCGGAATACCCCCGTACCGCTCCACCGCCGCCGGCCCCGCATCGTAGGCAGCCAGTGCATCCGCGTAAGAGCCGAATTGTGCGGTGTATGTACCCAGAAGCTGCGCAGCCGCGTTGAGGGCCTCGGTCGGGTCATCGGGATTGATGCCCATACCGGCCGCCGTCGCCGGCATGAACTGGACGATCCCCTCTGCTCCCGCCGAACTGACTGCGGCCGGTTCGAAGCGGCTCTCGTGATACGCCAACGCGGCCAACAAAGAGGACGGGATGCCGTGCGCAGCCGCCGCCTGCTCGATGGTCGACGCGTACTGCGCCGGCACGTCCACATTTCCCATCACCGTGCTCGCCCCATTCGATCCCCCCAGATCCGAAACTGAGGGCAGCACGCGGCGGATAGCCACGACCGGCCCTGCGCTGGAGACCGGTTGCACCTGCACCGTGGTCCCGTCATGAGGGGCGTCGATCATCTCCCCGTTTCCGACGTAGATCCCCACGTGGCCCGGAGAGCTCGCCGTGCCGTCGGAACCGGCGAAGAAGACCAGGTCTCCCGGTTGCGCCGCGGCGAGCGAACTCACGGGTGAACCGCTGGTCGCCTGCATCTCGCTCGTGCGTGGGAGCTGCACACCGAGCTGGCCGTACACGTACTGGGTGAAACCCGAGCAGTCGAAGCCCTCCGGGGTTGTCCCACCCCACACGTAGGGAGTGCCGGAGAACTGCGACGCCTCGTTGACGACCTCTTGCCCGCTGACGGCGCCCGACCCGGTCAGCCCCACGGCGCTGGCGCCCGCCGCGCTCTCGCCCTGCTGCGCGCCGAGCAACATCGAGAGGAGATCGAGTTCGTCTCCCGAGCCATCCGCGGACTCCGTGCCTCCGCTGCCGAACAACCCGTCGGCGTCGTCCAGAGCCCCGCCCAACGACGTACCCCCCAAAGTGCCCGCTTGGTCGGCCCCTGCTCCGAGCGCGCTCGTTGCCTGTTCCAAGCTCGCCGCGAACGACGCGTCCCCGGCGTCCGGTGACGTCGGGGCGCCTGCCGCGGCCTCCATGGCACTCAGGGTCTGTTGAATCTGTGCCAAGTCAACCGATCCGATCGTCACGGGTCGGCTCCGCTCCGGCCATGACGCACCATCGCCAGGTCGTCGAGCTCCGTCGCCTCTTCACGGAGTGTCTCGGCGCGCCACCGCGCACGCTCGTGCTCATCGAGGCGCTCGAGCACCCCGGCGCGCTTGGCCGCCTGGTTCCAAGCCCGGCGGGTCGCGTCGCACGCGCACGCCGGCGTCAGCGACCTCCTGCCGGCGGGCCTGCACGGCATCAGAAAGGCGGGCCGCCTGATCTCCGAGCCAGACCAGATCGGCGACGGTCATGGTGCCCTCGGGCATCTCGAGCGAGCGCAGTGCACGCTCGGCGGCACCCACGGCCTCCTCGGCGCGCCGCAGATCACGCAGAGCCGACATGAACCGCTCACGGGCCACCCGCTCTTCGAGCGCACGCACGCGCGCCACCGAAGCCAGACGGAACCGGTAGGCCTTCACGACGCGGATCCCTGCGGAACGGCCAGCTCGAGGAGGCCGGACCGCGCCGCGGCGAGGTCGGTCACCTCGGACACGGGTTGGCGGCAGAAGCGGTCGATGGAGGCTTTCATCTGTACGGCCCGGTCGATCACCGGGTTCGTTCCGGCGACATACGCATCGATCTCGATCAGGTCCTTGGCGTCGCGCCACGCGGCCAGCAGCTCCCGGACGAGGCCGGCGGCCGCTAGCTGCTCGTTGGTCGCTACCGCCGGAGCCACCCGCGAGATCGAGCCCAAGACGTCGATGGCCGGGTAGTGATTCGACTCCGCCAGGTTCCGGGAGAGCTGAATGTGGCCATCGAGGATGGACCGGGCCGCGTCCGCGATGGGCTCGTTCATGTCGTCGCCCTCCACCAGCACGGTATAGAGGCCGGTGATGGAACCCTTCTCGCCGAGCCCGGCCCGCTCGAGAAGACGCGGGAGAAGCCCGAAGACGCTCGGCGGGTAGCCCCGGGTGGCCGGCGGTTCCCCGGCGGCCAATCCCACCTCTCGTTGGGCCATGGCGAAGCGGGTGACGGAATCCATCATCAAGACGACGTCCTGGCCGGCATCGCGGAACCACTCGGCGATGCGTGTGGCCGTGAAGGCGGCACGCAGACGCATGACGGCAGGAGCGTCCGAAGTCGCCACGACGACCACCGAGCGCGTGCGAGCCCCGCTGGACCGAGGTCCCGCTGTATGAACTCGGCCACCTCGCGTCCGCGTTCGCCGATCAGGGCGACCACGGAGACGTCAGCTGCCGTGCCGCGGGCGATCATCGACAGCAGCGACGACTTCCCGACGCCCGATCCCGCGAATATGCCGAGGCGTTGCCCCTTCCCGCAGGGAATGAGCCCGTCGAGGACCCGCACACCCAAGGGCAACTGCTCCGAAATCGTGCCGCGCCGTAACGGGTGGGGTGGCGTTCCCCCCATGGACACGGCCGCTCTGTGGATCGGCACGCCGTCGTCAATGGGGCGGCCGATCCCATCGAGTACACGACCGAGGAGTTCGGGGCCCACCGGCACCCTCAACGGACCCCCGGTCGTCGTCACGGGCGTCCCCACCCGCAGGCCTGTGACATCTTCGAGCGCCAGGCAGACCACCCGGTTGTCGCGCAATGCCACGGCTTCGGCCTGCAGATCGCCGTGACCCGCATGGAGAACCACCGCATCGCCGATCGCGGCGGGAAGGCCGGCGACCTCAATCGACATCCCCACCATCTGCGTGACCCGGCCCCGGCGCTGTGGCCGGGCGGCCGCCAGGGCAGGCTCCCGCAGTGCGTCGAGCAGCGCGGTCATCGCCCTGCCCCGGGTGCCCCGTCGCCGAGAAGGACCTCGCGCACTCTGTCGAGCGCACTCTCCAGCTGGCCGTCCAGAACCGAGTCGTCGATCTCCACCAGTGCTCCTCCGCGCCCGACCGCGGGATCGGGGATCACCACCACCTCGCGCCCGGGATCGAGGGCGCCCATCGTCGCGACATCGTCTGGATGCAGCCGGACGGTGGCCGGCCCAACGCCGTCGTCGAGCGCCAGCGCTCTGGAGATCGCCTCACGCACCGGATCGGTGATCAGCTGCGCCTCACGAGCCACCAACACCTCGAGGATGTGCGAACGCGAGTCCGGGCGCGGCGGCATCCAGTTCGGCCCGCCACCGGCCAACGGTACCTTGCACCGCGGCAGCAGCAGCACCGAGGGCGGCGACCGCATCCGCCATCTGCGCTGACTCTCTCGTCCCTCGTCCTGGCGGCCTCCTCGCGCGCCTGGGTCAGCCCGTCGGCGTAGCCGTCGTCGTAGCCTTGCCGGGCCGCGGCGGCACGGACCGTCTCCGTCGACTCGGTCGACACGTTGCGGCTGGCATAGGCGGTCGGGACTGCGGGCAGATGACCGAGACGGCGGATCGTCCGGGTCGTCGGTGCCGTGGGGGGATCGGACGCGCGGTACACGGCTCACTCGACCGCCTCGCCGTCCGGCGCGATCACGATGACGCCCTCGGCATCGAGCTCGCGGGCGACACGCACAATGGCCGCCTGCGCCCCATTGATCTGCGAATTGCGTACGGTACCCATCACTTCGATCTCTTCGTCGATCATGGCGATCACCCGTTCGGAGAGGTTGCGCCGCACCTTGGCAATGGCGTCCGGGCGAAGCTGCGGGCCCTTGATCGCCAGCGCGAGTGTCGGTGCCTCCACCTTGCGGAAGATCTGTTGCAGGGCCTTGTCATCGAGCTTCATGACGTCGTCAAAGGTGAAGAGCTTGGCCCGGATCTGCTCCGCCAGATCCTGGTCCTCCCCTTCGATCTCGTTGAGCACCTGTTGCTCGACGGAGCGATCGGAGTGGTTCAGGATCTCCGCCATTGCGGTGGTCCCCCCGGTCAGGGTGGTCGCACCACTGGACTGGGAGCTGCGCAGCTTCGTCTCGAGCAGTGCGGTGGCCTGACGGATGGCGGTGGGGTCGACCCGGGTGAGCCGGGCGATCCGCTTGGCTACCTTGACCCGGAAACCGGGCTCCAGCTCGCTCAGAAGGATCGCCGCCTCCTCGGGCGGAAGGTAGGCCAGCAGCACGGCGACAACCTGCGGCTGTTGTTCACCGAGAAATGCCAAGGCCTGCTGGGGATCGACCTTCAAGAGGCCCGACAGTGGGCTGGTCGCCTGCTGCCCCTCGATCTGATCGATGATCTCCTGCGCCCGTGTCTGCCCCAGTCGCTCCTTCAAGAACTCACGCGCCAGTTCGAGACCGCCCTGACTCACCAGATTGGTCCGACTGATCCGCTCGATGAACTCGGCGAGCACCTCCACCACGGTCTCGTTCGGAAAGCTGCGGTAACCCGACCATCTCCTTGGTGAAGCCGATTGCTTCGTCGTCGGTCATCTCCTTGAGCACCGGGGCGGCCCGTTGGGTGCCGAGCTGCGCCAACAAGACCGCGACCTTCTGGCGGCTGCTCAGCCGGACGTTCGGCTGCGAGGGCACGGGGCGCGGCACGGGGGCGGTGGGGACAGGGGCGGCCGAGACAGGCGAACCCACACTCGCCAGGACGTTGAGGGCAGCCGTCGGCTCCAACTGCTCGGTCGAGGTGGTCACACCGACTCCCTCGTGCGCTCGTCCGCCCACTCCCGGAGCACGCGGGCCACCTCTGCCGGCCGTTCCTCTATGTAGGCGTTGACTTGGGAGAGCACGGCCTCGGGTCCGACGCCGAGCACCGAGGGGCACGGCCACGGCGGGCAACTCGCCGGTCGGGAATTCGTCGCTCGTCGAAGGCCAGGGCTCCGGGCCGACCGGGGAGCTGAGCTCGGGAATGTGGACCTCGTCATAGCTGGGGCGGCGACGCGCCGCGCGCAGCGCGAAGAAGAGCATCCCCACGATCAGGAGGACCAGACCCAGGACCTGCGCCGCGTGCTCGATGAGCTGGTGCTTGTTGGCGGCGGACGTCGCCGCCGCGGCTGCGCTGCCTGCGACGTATTGGGCTTGGCGAAGGCCAGCGAGCTGACGACCAGCTGGTCACCCTTGGCGGTGTTCAGCCCGGCGGCGGCCAGAACCAGCGCCTTGACCCTCGGAGGGTTTGACGGCGGGCTTGGTGTGCGAGTTGAGGAGGACGGCGACCGAGGTCCTCTCGACCTGGCCCGGCGCCTGCTGCACCGTCTGCGTCACCTGGCCGACGGCGTTGGTCACCTGCGTGCTCGTGGTCGTTGTAGTTGCCGCTCCCCGTCGTGCTCGTCGAGGGCTGGCTCGCTCCGAGGACGCCGGACGGCGGGGTGCCGGTGCCGTTGTAGGTGGCGTTGGACGTGGTCTGCCCGGTGGCGGCCGATGACCGGCTGACCTTTGCTGTTGGTCTGCAGACCCTTGGTCGTCGTGCTCTGCCGGTTGAAGTCGAGGACGGCATGCACCTGCACGGCGGCATTGCCCGACGCCGACGACCCGATCCAGCAGGCGTCTCGATGGATGTCGAGAGCTGGTTGTCATAGGCATTCGTCTGTTGGGTATCGGACGATCCGGTCCCGCTGATCGCTCCCCCGGGCGAGGAGAGGACCTGACCTTGGTTGTCCACCACGGTCACGTTGGAGGCGGACAAGCCGGGCGTCGAAGACGCGGCAAGGTGCACGATCCCCTGCACCTGGCCGGAGGACAGGGTCGTCCCGGGGTCAGGTCGACGAGAATGGACGCTGTCGTCGCCGGCTGGTTCCCGATGGCAAAATCGCTCTGCTGGGGCACCACCAGGTTGACCTGCGCCGACTGGATCCCCTGAATGGACTCGATCGGTCTGCTCCAGCTGCCCTTCGAGCGCCTGCTGGTACTCGACCTGCTGGACGAACTCGGACGTGGTGATGCCACTCTTCTCCAGGTTCGAGAAGCCGACCGTTCCCGAATCGGGGAGGCCCTGCTCGGCCAGGGCAACCCGCTCCTGGTCGACGTCGTCGGCCGGCACCGAGATGGTCGAACCGCCATCGCTCAATTGGTAGGGGACCTTCGGCCGTCGCCAGTTGGGCGGTCACCGCCCCCGAGTCCGACGGCTGGAGGTTGGTGAACAGCGGCTGGTAGTTGGGCTTGGACTCGACGTGCATGAAGGCGACGCCCGCACCGATGAGACCGACGACGGCCAGCCCGATCATGACCCGCTGGCCCGCCGTGAAGCCGGCGAGGGCCAGGCGCGCCCGCGTCCGGGCCGTGCTCAGGGACTCGCTGTTGAAGGGAAGGAGGGCCACCGAGCTACGGCTGCATGTCCATGATCGTGTTCAACGCGGTGACGGCCTTGTCCGTCACGGCGCTGGCCAGCTGGGTGTCGAGGTCGGCCTCGGTCGAGGCCACCGTGGCATCGGCCACGCTGGCGTTGCCGGCGGCGGCATCGAGCGACAGGCTCGTGGCGTTGTTCGATCGACCGTTGAGCGAATCGATCGCCTGGCCGAAGATGTTCTCGAAGGAACCCGACGCCGGGTCAGTGCGCGTCACTGCCGGCCACTGCGCCTGTCGCACCGGAGGCCGCACTGGACTGCGCCGCACCGGCGGACTCCGACGCGCCGACCGATGGGATCGAGGGAATGGCGGGGATCACGGTCACGCCTTGATGTCGAGGATGGCCTGATAGGCGTCGGTGGCGTGTGACATCACTTCGGCGTTGGCCTGGTACGAGGTCTGTGCCTGCACGAGGTCGGTCATCTCGGCTCCGAGATCGACCACGGGATATTCCACCTCGCCCTGCCCGTTGGCGACCGGGTTCGTGGGGTCGTACTCCGATTTCCCCGCTGGCCGGCCCCAGCTCTATGGCGTCGATCTGCACACCGACACCGGCGCCGCGGTCATCGGAGTCGACCGGCTCCACTTGCTCACCGGCGTCCACGTACTCGGGCTGGTAGACCGCTTGGCCCGGGGTCACCGCATCGTTCATGTTGGCGACGTTGGAACCGATCGTGTCGATCCACGTCTGGTCGACCGTCGGCTCCCGACCCGGCGATGTCGACTGCACTCCAGATGGAACTCATGTGCCCTCCTAGGCGCTCATGGCGTCCGACAGGATCGAGAACTGGCTCGTCAGTGCGTTGTCCACGGCCTGGTTCTCGAGGTTGTTGTCCTGCATGAGCGACATCTCGGTCGGCAGCGAGACGTTGTTCCCGTTGGTGCCCGAGGCAAGACCCTCGGGCGAGACCTCGACACTGGCGGAGCCGCCGTCCTGGAGGGCCTGTGCCAATGACGACGCGAAGGTCACCTGATCGGCCTGGTAGTTGGGCGTGTCCTGGTTCGAGATGTTGTTGGCGATCACTTGCTGCTGATCGACGACGGCATCGAGAGCGAACTGCAAGATGCCGATGGACTCGGCGGCGTCGGCCATGGCTGCACTCCTCGCTCGATCTGGGGTGTCAGCCGTCCTGGCTCGTTGCTGAGCGTTCCATGCTCGGGGGTGTCTACGGACCGGTGACGACCAGAATTGAGAGGGAGGGGAAAATTTTTGCCGAGCAGGTGTGCGGCCGACTTCCGTCGTCCGCCGGCCCCGCACCGCCTGGTCAGGCCGGGGTATCGAAGAAGTGCGCCGGCGGCCGCTCCCGATGCGGATTGCGCCCTCCGGCGTTGGGGCGGCGCTGCGCAATGGCGGACATGCGGGTGACGATCTCCACCGCGAGCTGGTCGTACCCGACGGCGAGGCGCTGCGCCTCGCGGCGACGGTGCTCGGGGATCGGACCCACGGGACGCTCCGGGCCCGGTGGGGGCGGCGCCCCCCACTCGACCGCCTGCCGTACGTCCGACAGGTGGGCCGAGGCCTCGGCCAGGTACTCATCCCACGTGCGAGGTGGCATTTTCTCTTTCGTGGGCACGTACCGCCCTCGTCCAGGCTTCGTGAATCGGTTGCACCAACGCAGCGCATTCCCTGACCACGGCCAGGTCCTTGCGCAAATTGGCCTCAATCAGGTGATTCTCCAAGAAGACGTACACCGAGAGCAGCTGCTGGCCTCCCGTCGAAACCTTCGGGTTGCAGTGCGTTGCGCAGCATCCGGACGATCCTTTGCGCGTGCTGGAGCTCGTCGTTCGCCGCTTTGTTGTCGTTGGCCACCAGAGCGACGTCGGCTCGTGCGATGTCCACCGCCAGACGGTCGCAGAGCATGAGCAGGAGCTGCGGGCCGTCGGCGGTCTGCACGGCCTGGGTCTTGTAGGCGGAGGCGGGATTCGGGACCGGCATCCTCAGAGCCCGCTCCGCTCGAGCTCGAGCTGGAGCTGGAGCTACTGGACGACCCCGAGCCGAGGACGGAGGAAAGACCCGACGAGGCGTCTGGACGAATCACTCAGGAACTGGCTCTCGGACGAAAGCTGGGCCAGTGTCTCCTCCAGATTGTTGAACTCCTGGGTGAGCGTCGCCTGCTGGGTGCTCACGAGTTGCTTTTGCAGCGCCACCTGACCCGTGACGTTCGACAACGTGCTCTGCAGGCCGCTGATGGTGACGGGCAGCTGCCCGCTCGGGGAGATCGTTGCTTGTTCGGCCAGATTGGCCAGCCCCTGGGCCATGCCCGGGGCGTAGTCGACGGTGCCGAGAGACGTGGAGGAATTGATGCCAGGCGTGGCGATCTGCAACACGAGGCCGTTGGCCGGATCGCCCGGGTCGGTCAGCGCCAGGATCTGACCGGTGCCGGTGGCGGCCTGGCCGTCGATCGTCCCGGCGACATCGGTGCCCACATAGGTGCTGCCCGATGTGGTGAGCCCGAGTTGGTCGGTGCCCGACGCACTGACGCCGAACCCGGCGGCCGATCCGTAGTCAGCCGAGCTCAGCTTGACCTGGTACGAGCCCGGGGAACCGGTCAGCGAGGCCGAAGCGCGGATGCCGGCCGCGGCCAACGCACCATTGAGCCCGCTGATGACGTTGGCGAGGCTTTCGCCGGCCGTGACGGCATACGTCGCGGCGAGGGACCCCGAGGTCACGGTGTAGCTCTCCGCCGCGCCCAGGGCCGACGTCTGGGCGGCGAACGTCGCCGAGCCGCTGTCGACGGCCTGGGCCGCCGACTGGCTGATCGTCACGGCATAGTCGCCGGGCACGGTGTTGTTCGAGGCACCAGCGACGCTGACCTGCCCCGCCAATGCCGGACCCGCCGGGGTGAACGTCCCGCCCTCGGTGAACATGGCCTGGACCGCGCTCGGGTTCGCGTCGTAGGCCGCCTCGAAGGCATTCTGGTCGAACGTGATCGTGCCCGAAGAGGTCAGGGCCAGACCCGCCGATTCCCCCGCGGTCCCATCGGATCCGGCGCCCGAGTTCCCGACGGCGAGACCGACGATGGACAGCACGTGCTGCGCCAACAGATTCAGCGAGGTCTGACCGTTGAGGGGCGCTGCGGTGTTCGTCGACTGGTTGTAGGCCGTATCGGTAGAGATCGTCGAGAGCACGGCATTGGCGGCGGTGACGAGCGCGGACACCTGGCTCGCCACCTGGGATCCGTCGGCCGACACGGTGAGGGTCACCGGAGAGGCACTCACCTGTTGGAGGTCGACGGTGACACCCGGCAGCAGTCCGGTCACCGCATTTGTCGGTGACGTGACCTGGAACCCACCTACGCCACCCACCGAGACGATGGCATTCTGGGCCGCAGTCGTCGTCTGCAGCGCACCGAGCGACGAGCCCACGAACGCCTGCGCGTCGAAGGTCGCGGCGCCGGCGGTCCCCGTGTTCTGCGACGACACCTCGAGCGCGTACTCATTCGTGCCCACCTGCAGCGCGTTCGCCGAGACGCCGACGTTGGCCGCGTTGATGGCGGCGACCACCGACGAGAGCGACCCGTCTCCGACGGAGACGTTCTGGGCGGTCATCGACCCTTCGCTCAACCCGCCCGAGATGTCCGCCGTGATGGTGCCGCCGTTCCCCGAGGCGAGCGTCACCTGTGTGAGTCCGGTTCCCGCAATGTTGCTGACCGTCGTCGTGGTGCCATCCACGTCGATCTGGCCGTCGGTGCCGGTGACGGCCGCGCCGGCAGAGAGACCGAGGGTGCCGAGGGCCGACCCTCCGGTGACCTGGAGCGAGGCGGTGGAACCTTGTTGCGTGGTGGCCAGTGTCAACACGCCCGCTGTGTTCACCGACGCGGTCAGAGTCTGTGCGGAGGCCTGCGTGATCGCCTGCGCGAGCTGCGCCGGCGTGTAGGTCCCGGCGGCGATGTCGATCGTCACCGGACTCCCGTTCACTTCCACATCGATCTCGTTGTTGGCACCGGTGATGGTGGTGCTGGCGGCCAACGGGGAGCTGGCCCCCACCGATGCCGCCGCGGACGCCTGAGTGACACTGATTGCGTGAGCGCCGGCGGAGAGGGCCGAGTCGCCGCTGATGGAGGCCAGGCCGAGCGCCGAGCCCCCCGAGCCCACCAGCAGGTTGCCCGAAGCCACCACGTCGTCGGTCGCGGCCACCGTGCCGGCGGAGATCTGGGTCGAACCCGTCGCCAGTTGATCGACGGCGAGGGTCAAAGAACCGGCGCTCGTTCCCGAGGTGACCGTGCCCGTCGCGATCGACGAGTTGCTCGAACTGGTCGAGAAGGCCTGCGCGTAGGCCGAGGGCACCGCCAGCGCGTCACCCGCCTGCTGCAGTGTCAGCAGTTGCGAATTGAGTGTCTGGTAGTCCGATATCTGGGTATTGAGCGTGGTCTGCTGCGCCTCGAGGGCGTTCAGCGGCTCCTCGAAGACCGCCATCTCGGCGTTGATGATCGCAGAGGTGTTCAGGCCCGATTCCAGACCACCGAAGCTCACCGGTCCGGTTGTCATCTGCGGTACTCCATGGATGCTCCTGCGCTTGTCATGGTGCGCTCGTTGGTACGCATGTCCTGTGCTGCCTCCCCCGCACCGTGAGTACGCCCCCTTCCCCGCTCTGGGGTCGAGGGCGTACTCAACGGCGCAGAGGTGCTCCTACCCCGGGTGCAGCCGGGGTGCCGGGTTACTGGAGGAGCTTCTCGGCCAGGCTGGGCAACTGCTCCGCTTGCGCGAGAACCGAGACACCGGACTGCTCGAGAATCTGATCCGAGGCGAATACCGACGTCTCTTGCGCGACGTTGACATCCACCAGGTTGGCGTGAGCCGACTCGATGTTCTGCTGAGCCGTGGTGAGGTTCGACGCCAGTGAGGTGATCTGGTTCTGCGTGGCGCCGACGTTGGCCGCTTGGGTGGCGACGGTGGTGATCGCAGCCTGGACTGCGGTCATCGCGGCCTCCGCTGCGGCCACCGTACCGATGCTGACTGCCGTGCTGTTGACGCCCAGCGCCGTCGAGTCCGAAGCGGCGATGGTGATGACCACCTGGTCGCTGGCTTGGTTGTACGGGCCCACTTGGAACGTCTCGCCGGCATAGGTCCCACCCAACAGGGGGGTCGTGCCGTACGAGGTGCTCCCGGCAATCTGGTCGAGCTCAGCCTGCAAAGAGGAGAACTCGGCCTGCGCGGCGGCCAGAGTGTTGGTGTCCTGCACACCACCGTTGGCTGCTTCGGTGGCCAGGCTGTTCATGGTTTGGAGGACCGAAGCCTCCTGACCCAGTGCGCCCTGCGCGGTCTGCAAGACCGAGACGGCGTCCTGGGTGTTGCTGATGGCCTGGGTGTACCCGTTGGACTCCTCCTGGAGGTATTGCCCAATCACGTACCCCGAGGGGTCGTCGGCTGCCGTCTGGATCTGCATGCCCGAAGAGAGCTCGCCGACCGCGTGCGTCAGCGCACTGTTCGTCGCGTCAAGGTCGTCGTACGCCGAGACGGCTGCTGGGTTGTCGTTGATGAGAAGTCCTGACATGGACCTGGTCCTCCTGTGACGTTGGATCTTCCCGAGGGAAGGTGGAGCTTCCTTGCTCCACCTTCAACTACGGTCCGCGGCCGCCGAGAATTGAGAGGTCCGGCGAAGTTTCTTGCTTCGTCGCGACTGGCCCCGCCGCTTCGTGTGCCTGGACGAGGAGAGCGTCGCACTCTCGTAGCGGAGACGGTCGATCGCATCAACCGATCCGTCATGGCCCCGACCGAACGTGACGGGCGAGAACTGTCGCCGCGCCCGCTCCTGCGCTCTCCTGCGCCTTCGACCGCGACCGGTCGGGGTTGCGCCACGACGAACCGCATCGCTTCAGCTGCTGCCTCAAGATCGGGGTCGGCCCAGCGTCCCCCCGGCCGCTGCGGTATTCGGTACTCGGGACGGGTGTGAGCGAGAACGGCACCTGGAAACTGTCGAGATCGCCCTGCAGCTCGGCGGAGAACGAATGGCCCGTCACGATCGTCGGCATCCCCCGCGCCATGGCACGTGCCAGCACCAGACCCGTTCCCTCGCTCCGGTGCAAGGAGACGAAGCAGCACGGCGTCTCCGCCCCGGGAGTACGCGTGGCGCCGTCCGTGCCGCTGCGCACGGCGATGTCGCGATGTTCGCCCACGGCCGCCATCAGGGTGGCGTGCTCGGCCGGAAAGCGTTCGGCGTGCACGGTGTCGATCACGAGCCGGGGACCGCCTGGTGCGGGGAAGGCCCGACGGAACGCCTCGACGATGCCAAGCGGATTCTGTCGCTCGAAACCGGTGTCGTAGTCGACGTGCGCCAAGAAGACGAACGACGAGAGTTCCTGACCGTTCCGGTCCCTGTGGGACACGGTGGGCTCCATGCCGACGGGCAGCAGCATGCGGGCTACCCGGCGTTCGGAGGCCAGCCCCACGGCGTCCGCCGCGAACAACGACGGCACCCAGATCTCATGGACCATGCGGGCGGCCGTGTGCATGACGTCCGATGGCCGCTCGAAGTCCCAGAGCCATGCGCCGATCATGTACCGCCCCTCGAATGCCGCGGCGCCGTTGTCGATGACGAAATTGGCGATGTCCTCCGGCCGCAGGACGAGGAGCGTGGTATCGAAGGGATGGTTTCCCTTGCCACCGTGCGCCCATTTCACCAGTCCGGGCCGCCCGTCGGCGTGGTAAGAGCTGGTCGAAATGGGGGCGCCGTGGCGACGCAACGCCGTGGCCACGGTGCGCGCCACCTCGCCCTCGAGCGCCGTGCTTTCGAAAGGGGCCACGATGTTGAGGCCGCCGCGGCGGACCACGGTGGCGACCGATGCCACCTTCGTGGTTCCTCGGAGAGGGCGACCGCGCTCCATCGGAGCAGGAGGGGCCGGAGACAGGCCGGCGGTGGCGGGGACGACGACGTCGACGTGGGTGGCCTCAAGGAGTCCGGGCGCCAGCCGCGCGATCTCTGCCGTTGACTCCTCGAGCGCAGCGGCGTCGAGACGCCGCCGGGCGTCGTGCACGCCGTTGACCACCGCGTGGTCCCCGAAGCTCCCGAAAGCCGCCGCAGCCGCGAGAAGGCGTTCCCTCGGGTCACGGTCCTCGTCGTTGGCCATCTCCACCAGCGGGCACGCGGCCTCGAGGCCCCGTTGGCGCAGCCTCGAGGACCAGACGAGCGCCCGGGCGACCGGCAATCGCGGGCCGAGCCGGCTGGCGGCGGCCAGTGGTTCGAGACGGTCGGGAAAGCGCGCCCAGATTCCTTCGAGCACGGCATCGGCGACAGGTGGCGCCTGCCGGAGCACACGTCCGAGCACCGGGATGAGATCGGTCACGTCGAGAGCGGCGGCCACTTCCGAGGGTGACCGCTTCGCCCGGACCAGCCAGATCACGAGCTCGCCGAGGTCGGCCTCGAAGACACCGTCGCTCCGCACGGCGTCGAGGACGACGTCCGCCGCTTCTCCGAACCGCCCGAGCGACGCGAGCGCCTCACCGCGCATGGCGGCGAGCATGTGGGTCGCGTACTCCATCCCCTCGTCGTCCCGACCTCGCGTCGGGACACGGGCCAGGAGCGAAAGTCCGGCCTCGGCCTCTCCCATGGAGATCCGGAGACGGCCCTCCGCGATGTCCGCTGCGATCTGGCTGGCCGACATGGCCCGGAGCTCCTTGACGGTTTCCAGCGCTTCTTCGAACCGACCCAGGCGACCGAAAATGTAGATCAGGTTCTTCATGGCCAGTCGTTGGGTGATGGGGTCACCGGCTCGATCCACGGCTTCTCGCAGGGTCTCGATCGCCTCGGGACTACGGCCGGCGGACTCCAGGGCACGGCCATAGTTCATGAGGGCATAGGACGGACTCAGGTCCTCGTCGTCGAGGCCGGCCGCAGCAAGCGCGAGGTTCCGGTCGGCCTTGTTCTTGCCCTCGAAGACCTCGGCCGCGTACCCCCGGTGGATGATGCGGGACCCGCTGAGGTAGCCAATGCGCAACGGACGCGTCGGGTCGTCGGCCGCGACGACCTGTTCGTGGAGGCGATGACGCCACGTGCTCGAGGCCCGCCGAAAGAGCCGGATCGCCGTATGGACCGAACGGGCATTCCCCGCCCCGTGGAGGTTCTCGATGGCCACCAGGTATGCCTCGACATTCGAGCGCCGATCCTCGAGCAACGTGCGGAGTGCTTCGGGATCAGCCAGAAAGGTCTCATCCGCATCGAGCGACACGACCCACTCGCCGCGCGGCATGCGCAAGCGCGGCGTTCCGGGCGCGGGCGAACGAGTCGTCCCAGTACCCTTCGATGACCCGCGCTCCGGCCGCCCGGGCGATCTCGACGGTGCCATCAGTCGATCCGGTGTCGTACACGACGATTTCGTCGGCGATATCAGCAACGGATTCGAGGCACGATGCCAGCATCTCCTCTTCGTCCTTGACGATAAGGCAGACCGAAATGAGGGAGAGCGGCGGGACTCCGTCACTCCCCCACTTCTCCCGGAATCGGCCCTGATTCTCGACCTGTTGCTCGTGCCAGTCCACCTCGTTGGCCACGAACGTCGCGTGCGCGGCATGGTGCACGAACGAGCCGTGGGCAACCAGCAGTCGGTAGCCGGCGGCACGGAGCTTCATGCAGAGATCGTCGTCCTCGAATCCCCCGATGGCGTACCCTTCGTCGAATCCTTCTGCGGCACGGAACGCCTCGGCCCGCACGGCCAGGCAGAACCCCGCCAACCGACCGCACTCGGTCGTTTCTTGCGTGTGGTCTGCGCGCCACTGCTCTGCGAAGGCGCTGATCGATGCGGCGTCGGCCGTCCCGTAGCCGACCTCCTCGACCAGCTGAGACCCCGAGACATTGTTCGACCTCGGGCCGACGGCGCCCACCTCGGGATCCCCGAACGGCGCAAGGAGCTCCTCCAGCCACCCTTCGGCCACGATCGTGTCGTTGTTCAGGAAGACGATCACGCCGCCCCGGGCGAGCGCCGCCCCCTGGTTGCACCCCGCCGCAAACCCCCGGTTCTGGCCATTGCGGAGAGTCTCGACCCAGGGGATCCGGCGCAACTCCTCCTCGGTAGCGTCCGTCGAGCCGTTGTCGACCACCACGACCTGATCGCCCGGCCTGAGCGTGGGTCGCAAGGACGCCAGACACGTGGAGGTCTGCTCCCAGGCGTTCCAGGCAAGGATCACGATGGTCGCGTTCGGGCAGGGCGCTGCAGCTCGCACACCACGTTCTACGGCCCGGTCCCCGCCCGAATTGACCCCCTCCCGCACTGCGGCACGTAGCGACCCGTAGCACCGCCTAGCGTTGTCCTCGTGACGAGCTCACTCGAGGAGATCGACGCAATTCTTCAGCGGACCGCCCTCGTCGACGAAACGGTGCCGGCGACAACCCTGAGGGCGTGGCGGACCGAGCTCGTCCGGGCGTCCGTCTTCGTGTCCTACGCCATCGGTGTCCTCTCGTTGGACCTCGAAGTCCTCACCCACACCCGTCCCGGATTGCCCGAGGATGCCTTGCAGTCGATCGTCGACGATCTCCCGTCACTGCTCGCATCGGGCTGGGTCGGGGGAGGCTGGTCGCTCTCCCCCGATGCGTCACTCTCGATCGCCGCCGCAGCCGAGGTCGCAGCCGATGAGTCGGAGGGGCTGATCGGCCTCCATGCCGAACTGGTCGAAAGCGATCTGGGCGATCCCGCAGTGGTCGAGGATCTCTTCATGCGGGTCGACCTGCAACGCGTCGCCCTGACCGAGCGCAGGGTCCAGCTCGAAGAACGCATCCGCCACATTCAAGAAGTCGTTCTCCATCAGTACGCGACGGGCGCCGCTTCGGTCAACGACTGGCTGGCCTGAACATTCTCCTCCCGGGTCAACTCCCGACGGGCAGGCCGACGATCCCTGCGAGAGCACCGACGAGCGCGACGACCACCAGAGTGGGGACCACGCCGCGGCGCAGACCCACGATCCACACCAGTGCCGCGGCGAGGATCACCAGCTGCCAGACATGCGAGATCCCCAGACCCAATCGGATCGACGAACCTGCGATGGCGCCGATTGCTGCAGGGCCGGCCCCGGAGAGGAACGCCTGCACCCCCGCGTTCTTGCGCAGCGCATCGAAGTGCCGCCCACCGCCCAGGACGAAAAGGAACGAGGGCGTAAACGCCACGGCAGTAGCGAGCAGCGCGCCGTTGAGACCTGCGGCTGCATAGCCGACGACGGCCACCGTCAGGACGACGGGGCCCGGCGTCACCTGACCCAGAGCCACCGCATTGAGAAACTGTGCATTCGTCATCCAGTGGTAGTGGTTCACCGCATCGGCCTGCATCAAGGGGAATGATGACGAACCCACCGCCGTAGGAGAGGGCACCGACCTTGAACGCCACCCAGACCAGGGCGCCGATGCCACCCGAGAGCCCGGCGACCGCCAGCAACGGCGTCAAGGAGTATCCGTTGAGGGTGCGCGGCGGTCGATCGTGGAGGGCGATCAGGACCTCGACCGTGCCGCAGGCGAGCAGGACGAGGACGAGAAACGGGCCGATGGTGGCGGCCGAAAACGCGCCCAGTAGCGCAAAGGCGATCCAGCGGGAGCGTCGTGCCCGCGTGGGCCCGGCCCGACCCCAGCTGGAGGGGATCAGCCCTATGGCAGCGTGCAAGGCCACAGCCGCCACGGCGGCGCCCATCCCCAACGCGGCGCCGGCGACCCAGTGCGGCGGGTGGCCAGCGAGGAAGAGGGCGGCAAGGGCAATGATGAGGCCGAGACCGGGGAGGATGAAACAGAGCCCACCGAGGATCGCGCCGGTCCATCCCCTCAGACGCCAGGCACAGAAGATAGCGAGCTGGGTCGACGCCGGACCGGGCAGGAGGTTGGTCGTTGCGACGGCATCCTCGAACTCGACCGAACCGAGCCAGCCCTGCTGCTCCACGCAGAGCTCACGCAACATGCTGATGTGGGTGGGCGGTCCGCCGAACCCGGTGCAGCCGATGCGCCCCCACTCCCGCACGATGGTGCCGTAGGGAACGGATGGGGCCACGTCTGCGTCGTCGTGGCCCACCGGTCAATCTTCGCACGGCGTGATCCACTCGACCGCGGGAGGAGCGATGCGCACATCTCCGCGGTCACGGTGCTGGTTTCCTTTCACGCAAGGTGATGGCTCTCCGGGGGCAGTCCCGCACCGCACGCTTGGCTTGGGCCACCAGTTCGGGTGGCAAGGGCTTCCCGTCGACCATCGGGTACCCCCATTCGTCCAGGGCGATGGCCTCGGGCAGGAGCTCGGCGCAGTAGCCATAGGCGTCACAGGCCACGGGGTCGATGGAGATGCGCAGGGTCGTCACCTCAGATCGCGATCGGCCGGGGGAAGCGCAGGACGGTCGGCTGCGACGCGTGGGCGCACGGCCTGCCTTGCTCGTGGGCGGCGACGTCGGCGGCGAATATGCGCAAGGCGCTCCGCACGAGATTCACCGCGCCATCAGGGTGCCGGCATGCACCGCGCCCGCTGACTTCGTCCAGCCGCCGATGCAGGCGCCTCATGAGACCGTCGTCCCCGTGGCCCCGCGCCAAGCGGGCCAGATCGTCGGCGATGGCGGGAAGCCCGAACACGCAGGGTCCGCACTGTCCGGCACTCTGGCCGGCCAGGAAACGGGCGATCCGTGCCGACTCGGCAACGCCGCACGCTTCTGGCCCCAGCACGACGATGACCCCGACACCGGCAGAGGCACCGATGGTCCGCAACGACAGCGAGGCGTACGGCGTGGCGAAATCCCCCGGGCCGACCCAGGCGCCACCGTAACCACCGACCAGCAGCGCCTGGGCGCGGTTCGACGGGGCGACTCAGGCCGGCGATGTCGCGCAGCGGGGTGCCGCGGTCGACCTCGACCACGCCGGGTTGCGCCACCTCTCCGCTGATCGTGACGAGACAGGTGCCTGGTTCCTCGGCCGTCCCCCGGGCCCGAAAGGGCTCCGGGCCGTGCCGGGCGATGAGGGCGATATGCGCAAGCGTCTCGGCGTTGTGGACCAGGGCCGGGCGTTTCCCGATCCGCAAGCCACTGACTCTTGTCGGTGCGGAAGAGCGGGAGCGGCTGTCCCTGGTCGACGAAATTCGCCAACGCCGACTCCTCACCGGCCACGAAGCGGTCCGGTGGGCGCACGATGGTCTCGTTCACTCTGCGCGTAGCCGGCTGCCTGGCGCTCGGCGATGGCCTGCGTCACCACGGCCGCGACGCCGTCGCGGCCGACGGGGATGCAGACGACGATCCGCGTGGCCCGACAGAGCGCAGCCAGATACTGCGCACCATCGAGGACGAGGTGGGGAGACCTGGTCAGGAGCAACTTGTCCTTGTCGCTGGCCGGCTCGCTCTCCATGCCGTTGACCAGCAGCGTCCCGCCCGTGCCGGCCGGCACGGGCGACCGCAAGCTTGATCGACGCCGGAAACCCGCCTCCGCCACGGCCCGCCAACCCGGACTCCTCGATGCTCGCGACCAGGGCGTCCTGCCATGAAGGGTTCGTTTCCGAGCGATACGGCCAACGGACCGTGCGTCTCGACGTGGCCGGCGAGATCGCCCGGATGGCCGAGGAGGCGATGCACCGCGCCCTGCGGCGGGGCCTGACGCACGCTAGGCGTCATGGCGATCTGCTCCTGCGTGTGGAATGAGGGCGAGCCGTGTTGAGGGGAACGTCGGCGACGCCGGCACGGGCCAGTGCCTGCTTCTGCGTCGCGACACCACGCGAGCCGCCAGGCCAACGCGACGAGCACGGCGAGGATGCAGACGGCGCCGAGCGCGATCACCCAATGCTCTCCCGCATCGGTCCCCATGCCGAACGTGTGGGCGAGTGCCACCGGCCAGGACCCGTAGGCCAACCAGTGGATGGCCCGCCACGTGCCGGGTTTTATCCGGGAGCGGAGCAGGCTGGAAACGAAGACGGCGAGCATCAGATCGAGAGCGACGGTTCCGATGCCGACCCAGAATCTGCTGTACGGGGAGGTGAAGGGCACAACGATCGCCAGCCATCCGATGTGGACGAAGGTATCGAGCATGCTCGTGAGGACGTGGATGGCCACGAAGACGACGGCGAGGATGGAGATGCGTCGATGCAGTTCTTGTTGCGCGAAACCCGGCCAGTGACGCGCCCGCATCCGGTTCGTCGTCGCCAGCCCGAGGACCATGGTCAGCGTCAGCAGGACCAGGGAGACGATCCCGCTGGCCCGCGTCGCGTACCAGAGCGAGGTCGAACTCACGCCGCACCGTCCTCGGGCCAACCCCCGAGCGTGAAAATCTCCCCGTCGTGGCGGACGAGGCGGACGGCCTGGTCGAATGCTCCCAGGCGGACCAACGCCTCGCTGCCCCAGACGATCGCCGCCGTCGAGAGCGCGTTGGCATCGACGCAGGAACTCCCGCTGGCCGAGACCAGACGCCAGTACGGCGCCGAGGAGTAGCCGGTCGTCGGATCGACGATGTGGTGCACACGTTCGCCGCCCACGTTCCAGCTGCGCACGGCGGTGCTCGAACTGGCGAGGCCTCCGTGGCGGATCGCAACCACTTGGTCCACGTCGTCAGCCGCCGTCGAGGATGCGACCGCGATCCCGATGGCCCAACCGAGTTCGGGCGCCGGGCCGGCCACGGCCACGTCGCCGCCGATGCTGACGAGGACGCCCGCACCGAGCCGGTCGGCGATGCGGGCGGCGGACCGATCTGCCACGAACGCCTTGGCTGACGAGCCCAGGTCGAGGCGGACGCCGCGAGGGATCCGCACCTCACGCGTCCGCGCACGGAGGTGGACGTGCCCGAAACCGACGACGGGCCCCAATGCAGCGGGTGGAAGGAAGGGCCGGTCGCCGACCTCGTCGAAATCGCGGTCGTAGCCGAGCGTGCACATCGCGTTGCCCACCGTGGGATCGACCGCGCCCCGTGTCCGTTCCGCCACGGCTATGGCAACCTCGAGCGCTTCGAACAAAAGGCGGGAGACCACAACGGCTCGCCCCGCCTGACGGTGCAGCGACTCGATCTCCGAGTCCGGTCGGAACCGGCTGCACGCGAGGTCGATGGCCGCAACCTCTTCCCGCAGGATCGACACGGCCACGTCGGCGTCGAGGTCGCCCGGAACGACGACCGTGGCGGTCGTGCCGATGCCGCGGAAGGACCGTTGCGCGAAGGGCGAATGAGGTGCGGTCATGGTGTCGGTCACCGCGACGTGCCCCCCGAAGTGACGACCGGCCTCGTGGTCGTGGTCGTGGTTGTCGGGCGCACTGTGGTTGTCGTCGTTGTCGCCGAATCGCTGCTCCCTGTTGAGCCCGATGTCGTCGACGTCGTGGTGGAGGTGGACGACGTCGCGGAGCTTGTGCTCTTGGTCTGGGAAGCGTCCGAGGTGGCACTGACACCCGGGTGTTCCTGGGACACGGCCACTCCGATGAGCGCTGTCGCCCCGGTGGCAGCCAGGATTGCCGTTCGCGTCAACGTGCGGACACGCGAGCGGGCACGTTGTCGGTTTTCGGGGGTGTTGTGCTCATTGGGGTGTCGAGCGGGCATGGCCCTATTGAAGTGCCCCCGGCTCCCCCCACGCTCAAGACCCTCTGTGGGCCGACTGTGAAAGTGGGCCCACCTGCGCATACCCGAGCCTTCGTCAGACCACCGGGGGAGGTCGTCCCTCCACGCTGGCCAGCAAGGACATATCCCATTCGCAGACCGCACAGGCATGACGAAACACGGAATGCGCAAATTCGACGGCCATGGCATGCGGGTCGTCGCTCTTTCGGGCGTCCTCCCAGTCGAGAACGTATTCGCCGAGCGCGTCATCCCATCGACTGGGTGAAGGCGGGAGGGTGACACCTGCGAAGCCTTCCGGCGCGGGGTGTGCATACGCATAGAACGCAGCCTTCCCGTAATGCGGGTCACCGGGCCACCAGCCGATTGCCACTTCCTGCGCATCCATGGCATTGCGCATGATGAAGTCATTCGAGGGGGGCGTGGCGGGTCGCCCGGAGAATAGGCTCACGGCAAGATCGAAGGACCCCCACCAGGCATTCACCGGCGTCGAGCGCCCTCGAAAGGGGGCGCGGAACGCGGGAGAGAACGAGCGCGGCGTACGTCGCTGCGGTGAAGTAGGCCTCAACCTGCCGCGGGTCGTACCGTGCGTGCTCTTCGTCCTCGGTGAGCAACACGCTCCAAGGAACCTCCTGCGGTTTCGGATCGATGGCCACGGCGCCGACCAGACCTTCGATCGCCTCCAGCACTTCCGTCGTCACCACCCCCACCGCACGATCGGGTCCAAGCGGCACGCGACGGATGGCGCCCTTGCTGGCCTCGATCACCACGTCGTGGGTCCGCAGGTCCAGGACGACAACGAGCGTGCCCGAGCCATCCGGTGCAGGAAGCGGACCCGTCTCCCACCCTCTCGCCGTCAGGCGAAGCGCGGCGTGCTGCAGCTGAGGCTCCGGCGGCGCGAGCTTCACCGCCAGTTTCCCCAGCACCTGTGTGTGGGCGTGCAGCGTGTCGCAGGTCTCGTTCCAGTCCCCGTAGGAGATCGCCGGCCACGGTGAAGACATGGGCGCAGGTTACCCGGACCCCTCACCCCCCGGACGTCCCGATCGACTTTTTGGACCGCCAGGACATGACCGACCACAGCGACAAGCCCGACATGAGGCATCCGGCCGAAAGAAACGAGGCGACGGAGAAGAACGATCCCGCTGACCCGACACTGCCGATGGACAGCACCGAGCCGATGGAGCCGATCGACAGCACCGAATTCCGCGACCCGATGCACAGCACCGAATTCTGCGAGCGGTACGACCAACGAGACCCGGCGTCATTGGTGCTCACTAGCCCTGCCCCTCCTCGGTGTCGTCGCCGATACCGTCACGGTAGCTTGGCGCGGGCCACGCCGTCCCGCCCCGGCAAGACACGTGGTCCGATGTCACTCGCGGTCACCATCCCGGTCGCCTGGGTGGCCGGTCCCAAGAAGGATGGAGCCGAGCTGATCGGCGAGCGCGACCGCCACCACGCATCGCTCCTGCGAGATCGGGAAGGACGGGGTGGGGGTCAAAAGGAACGTGCCGACATTTTTCCCGCCGCCGCGCACGGGAAGTTGCACCTGCCGGGTCGGCAAACCGGCCGAGGACGTGGGCCATTGCAACGGGTTGAGCCGGACCGTGCCGTCGGGATCGATGCGGGCCCCCTTCTCCGACGGCGGGTCCCACACGAAACGGCAATCCTGGAGGGTCAAGAGATCCCGCAGTTCCGCCGCCACGGCCATGAGCACGAAATCCGGCTCCTCGCCGTCGGCGATCCGTTCCGCCACGTTGTGGAGGCGACTGACCTCGTACCGCCCTTCGGCGGCCGCACGCCGATGCCGCTGACCGCGCGCCGCCAGTTCCCCCACCAGGAGACCGACGACAACGAACAGGATCTCCGTCGTGAGGTCCCGGTTGCCGCTGATCCTGAACGATTGATAGGGAACGGTCAGGAAGAAGTCAAATGACAGGGCCGAGATCAACGCGCAGATCGCGGCGGCGGCACGGTTGCCCCGTGACGCGATGGCCACCGTGACCAGGACGAGAACGAGTGCATCGTCGGCGGAGTCCAGATGGCCCCGGCTCGGGATCAGCAACGCCGCCGCGCACAACGGCCCGAGAATCGGCACCAGCCAGGTCACTACGGGATGGCGCATCCAGTGTGTTCCCCGATGGCGGCCATCAGGCTTGAGCTCCCGCCGGGTTCCCACGCGCAGTCGCCCTGCTTCTCAGTCGCTCTGCGGAGAGACGGAGAGGAGCTCGTAGAGAGGATTGATCATGGCCAGCATGCCTTTGTGTTTCCCCACCGAGGCCTCGACCGCCATCAACGTTCCGCTACGTATTCCTGGAATGGAGCGACGACCGAGGAAAACCAGGACAATGGATTCGCCACTGTTGTCGACCAGCACGCATTCCAGCGTCGGCACACCTGACCAGGGTTGGACGCGCAACGTTGTCACCTTTCCGGCGATGCGCGCGGTCTGACGCCACTGCAGCGCGGCGATCGGCGTCACCCCGTTGAGGCTGGGCGCAGGGACCGGGGCGGCTTCAGCGGCCGGCTGGCGCGATGGTCGTCCGTCCCGCCCGCGCTTCGGAGCACGCGCTGCGACGGCCACCTCTTCCTGTCGTTCGATGCCCGGTGCAACCATGAACGGGACAATGGTGGCGTTGACGTGCGAAAGCTGGCTTACGACGTCAACGATGGAGTCGGCGGTCTGATCGTGGAGAATTCGGCGTAGTGCCTTGCCGTAGGAACGGCGGGGTAACAGCATGCTGACTTCCGTCTCGCCATCGGCTAACTCCGCTGCGAGCTCGAGCGCCGCCCTGCCGAGGCGACGATCCGGACAGTCGATGACATCGAGCGTCAACCGTGAGAGTCCGATCCGCTGCCAGCGCTCCATCAGAATCTGCGCCCGGTGATCATCGATGTTGAAGTGGACGGCTCGGAGGTCATCGGGCATCAGCGTCCTCGCGTACTGGATCGCCCGCGCCGCGGCTAAATCGATCCGGTCGACCAGGATCACGACCACGTGGCGTTGCAGGATCCTCGCTTCGCACGCCTGGACCGCGGCGCCCTCCTCCAGCACGGTGTCCTCGGCTCGATACTGCCGGTTGGTGCGCACGAGTGCGTAGATCAGAACCGGCATCACAACGACGACGACCCACGCTCCCTGGGTGAATTCGGCGACCGCGAAGACGACAACGACGATCGCGCAGACCACTGCGGCGACGCCGTTAACGGCGACGTGCGACTTCCAGTGGGAGTCCTTATTCGTGATGTGATGTTTCACCATGCCGGCACCAGCCATAGTGAAGCCGGTGAACACGCCGATGGCATACATGGGGATGAGTGCGGAGACTTTGGCGCCGGTCGCGATGAGGAGGGCAATTGATGCGCCCGCCAGCAGCAGGATTCCGTTGGAAAAGACCAGACGATGCCCCCGGACCGTCAACTTGCGCGGCAGGAACGAATCCTCAGCAACGAAACTCACCAGGAACGGGAACCCCGTGAAACTCGTGTTGGCGGCCAGAATCAGGATCAAGGCTGTCGCGGTCTGCAGCATGTAGAACAGCACATGGCCGAGCGTGCTCGATCCATACACGAGCTTGCCGATTTCCGAGACGACAGTCGGAGTCCCGGAGAGAAAAGGCACTGCGTGGGTGAAAGCAGCAAGGATGGACACCCCCAGGAACATCGTCCCCAAAATGGTGCTCATCAAGACCAGCGTCGTGCGCGCGTTACGCGCTTGGGGTTCCCGGAAGATGCTGACGCCGTTCGAGATGGCTTCGGTTCCCGTCATGGCCGAGCTCCCGTTGGCGAATGCGCGGAACAGGTAGAACGCGGAGACGCCGAGGAGCAAGCCGCCGCTGGCGGCATGGCCGAGGTGCATGGTCGCGTGGCTTTGTGGCGCATGATGCAGCGATCCCATGATCTCCTGGACGAACCCCGACACGATCAGCACCGCCATGTTCGCGATGAAGAAATAGGTCGGAAGTGCGAAGACCTTTCCCGCCTCGCGAATGCCCCGCAGGTTGCCGAACGCCAGGAGGACGACGAACGCGATGGAAAGCGGCAGCGCGTCGTGACCGACCGCGGGGACGGCCGAAATGATGGCGTCCGCTCCGGCGGCCACGGAGACCGCCACCGTGATGGTGTAGCTGATGAGCAGAGCCGCCCCCGCCACCTGGGCCACGTTGGGTCCGAAGTTGTCACGGCTGACGACGTAGGAGCCCCCGGCCTTCGGATACGAACGGACAACGTCGCGATAACAGATCGTGACGAGGGCAAGCACAGCCAAAATGGCACCGGTTATGGGCGTGACGAGGGAGAACGCAACGAGACCAGCGATGGGGACGAGGATCCGCAGGATCTCTTCGCTTGCATACGCCGACGACGACATGACGTCCGAGGAGAGGACCGCCAAGGCCGTCGGCTTACCGAGGCGCTGGCCCTGCAGCTGATCATTTACGAGCGGTGGCCCGAGGAGAAACCGTTTCACGCGGTAATTGAGGTTCTCGGGGAGTTGGGCGGTCTTGACGGTCGAGCGGCGGCTCGGCGCATCCGTCAGGCCCGGTTGCTCCCGGGTGACCTGATCCTCAGTGGTGCCGGTGGAGGTCCCGTGCGAGGTCATCGGCGATTGTCTACCCCCATATGACGCAGAATGCGAGCTAGGGCTGCTTATTCATTCACATCGATCCACTCGTGCTCACAGGTGGAGCACACCCAGTGCCGATGGTCCGGCGAAATTCCCGGCGGACACTCGTAGTGCGTATATTCGTCGACCCGAAGGCCGCCGCAGTGCGGACAGGGGGGCGGGCGACTGACAACCCGGAAGGTCATAGAGCCGGGTCGCGCTGGAGCCGTGGGCTTTCGGTCATGCCACGTCGCTACCCACCGGCGGAAGGAACGGCATCTTCGTGTTCAATCGTGAACACCGACACCAGGCCCGTGATCTCCAGAAATTCGCAGTACCGACTGTGAAGGGTTGCGGATCAGCACGGATCCACCATCGGCACGGGCCCGATTGAGGGCCATGACCAGCACCGACAGGCCGGTCGAATCTATGAAACTCAGGCGGGTCAGATCGAGGACGACCTGTGTCTGCCCCTCTTCGGCCATCGCCACGAGGCAGTCCCGCAGTTGGGGGGCGGTGGCAAGGTCCAGTTCACCCTCCACCCCGACGACGACACCGCCTTCCGACCGACGTACGCCGACGAGAAACGGAGGTGCGGGAACGTGCAAACCTTCGGAGAACATGCGATGCGCTTCACAATCGGTCGGATCTGAGAGCGGCTAAACGTGGAATGGCGAGACTTCCCCAACGGGCGACTGTTTCACCCGGCCTGTGCCGACGCTACACCTCAATTCACTTCCGGCCGCATGCGCCGTCACAACCGGGGGTTGCTCAGCTGCGCCCGTTCCCCGCACTTCCATGACCGCCGAAGCGGACGAAGACGGTCAATGCCGCGATGACCAGCGCGATGCCGCCCCCGAGCTCGAGGGCCTGATGCCCACTCGCCGCGTCCACCACGACCTCGGTAAAGCTGACCGAAAGGAGGAGGACGATCATGGCGATGACCCTTCCTTTGAGGTCGTTCAGGTCGCGCATCTCGAGCCAGGCTGGTAGGCGCGTCCCCTTCCCGAATTCGATCTCGCGTACGAAGAGCTCGTAGAAGCCCACCGCGGAGATCAGCAGCGTGGCGCCGATCAGGAAGAGGTCGACGTCCAGAAGGAAGTTGCCGATCTGATGTCCCACGGGAACCGGATGGTCGGCAATCTGGCGAACTGAGTGGATGAAGATGTAGGTGCCGTACACGAATGCACCGAGGGCGGCGAGAAGCAGGACCACGATGGGGATGTAGGCCAAGCGCAGGGATCCGGCGAGGACCCGTTCGAGTTGCAGGTCGACCGGCCTCCCGTCCGCACTGGACTCGGGTCTCCCCTCCTCGCCACTCGACTCGCTCGGCATCTGACGCTCCATCGTTTCTCATGTTCGACGGCACATATCGCGCAAAGGGGTGCGGGGTGTGACGCCACTGACCTTGACCGCCCCAGCGTACGCTGGCGCGCCATCCCCGGCGGCCATGCGCGGGGGCTGGTGATCAGGCTCGCGAGGCGGACGCTGCTGCTGCCCTGACCGAGGCCACCACTTCCTCGTTGGAGGCCCCCGGCCCGAGGACGGCGGCGATCCCGGCTGCCTTGAGGATCGGGATATCGGCGGGAGGCACGATGCCCCCCACGATCACCGGCGTGTCGAGGCCGGCGGCTCGCAGAGCGTCGACGACGGCCGGGGCCAGGGTCAGGTGCGCGCCGTTGTGCATGGACACACCGACGATGTCGACGTCCTCCTCGATCGTCATGGCCGTAATGGTGGCCGTGGATTGGCGCAGGCCGGCGTAGATCACCTCGCAGCCGGCGTCGCGCAGGATCCGGGCCACAATGCGCAGCCCCCGGTCATGGCCGTCGAGACCCACTTTGGCCACCAGCACCCGCAGCGGCCGCTCCTCAGCCATCCCTAGACCACGGACCGTTCGTACCAGGTTCCGAAGACGCTCTCGAGGGCGTTCATGGACTCACCCACGGTGACATCGGCCTGGGCCGCCTCGATGAGGGCGGGCATCAGGTTGACGGAGGTGTCGGCCGCCTCACGCCCCAGTCGCGCGAGGGCCCGCCTGACCGCGTCGTCGTCGCGGGACTGCTTGACCGCGGCCAGGCTGGCGAGCTGGGCCGTTTCCACGGCGGGGTCGATGTAGAGGGTGGGCGGGATGGTGTCGTCGCCCTCGGTGTAGCCGTTGACGCCCACCTGGATCCACTCCCCCTTGGCCAGCTTGGTCTGGAAGCGGTAGGAGGCATCGGCGATCTCGGCGACGAACCAGCCGTCTTCGATACAGGCGAACGCGCCCTCGAGCATGGAACCCGAGCCGGCCTGCTCAATGTGGGCGAAGATCTCCTCGGCCTGGCGCTCCATCTCGTCAGTGAGCTCTTCGACGAACCACGACCCCCCCAAGGGATCGGCGACGTGGACCACGCCGGTCTCCTCGGCGATGACCTGCTGGGTTCGCAGTGCGAGCCGCACCGCATGCTCGGTGGGGAGCGCCAGCGCCTCGTCGAAGGAGTCGGTGTGCAGGCTCTGGGTCCCCCCGAGCACGCCGGCAAGGGCTTCGATGGCCACGCGCACCAGATTCACCTCGGGCTGCTGGGCTGTGAGCGAGACCCCGGCCGTCTGGGTGTGGAAGCGCAGCTGCAAGGAACGGCCGTCGCTCGCCCCGTAGCGGTCGCGCAGCCAGCGGGCCCAGATGCGCCGGGCCGCCCGGTACTTGGCGATCTCTTCGAAGAAGTCCATGTGGGCGTTGAAGAAGAAGGAGAGGCGGGGTGCGAATTCGTCGACCGCCATGCCGGCTCCGAGCGCCGATTCCACGTAGGCGAAACCGTTGGCCAACGTGAAGGCAAGTTCCTGGGCGGCCGTCGAACCGGCCTCACGGATGTGGTAGCCCGAGACCGACACCGGGTGCCAGCGCGGCAACTCGGCGGAGGCGAAGGCTATGAGATCGGTGACCAGGCGCATGCTCGGCCGAGGTGGGAAGACGAACTCCTTTTGCGCCTGATACTCCTTGAGGATGTCGTTCTGAATGGTGCCCGAGAGTGCAGCGCGCGCCACGCCGGTCTTGTCGGCCACGCCGACATACATGGCCATGATGACCGCCGCCGGGGAGTTGATGGTCATCGACGTGCTCACCGTCCCGAGGTCGATGCCCGAGAACAGGGTCTCCATGTCGGCCAGCGTGTCGACGGCCACGCCGGCGCGCCCCACCTCGCCTTTGGCCAAGGGGTCGTCCGAATCGCGCCCGAGCAGGGTGGGCATGTCGAAGGCGGTCGACAAGCCGTCGCCCCCCGCACGCAACAGTTCCTTGAAGCGGGTGTTGGTGTCAGCGGCGGTGCCGAACCCGGCGAACTGGCGCATCGTCCACAGCCGTGAGCGGTACATGGAGGCATAGGGGCCCCGGGTGTAGGGGAACTGGCCTGGCAGCTCGGCGTCGTCGGGCCCGTAGACGGGTGCGAGCGGCACGCCCGACATCGTCTCGAAGGGGGTCGGCCGCTTGGCCGATCGATCGAAGGAGTCCTGCCACACGGTGCGATCAGCCATGCCACCACACTACTTTGACGTCGAACTAAATCCAAGCAGTCAGTCGAAGTCCCCGGCGGACCGGCGCAGCTCACCCAGAGCGGCGAAGAGCCTGTCCAGGGCCTTTTGGTCGAGGCCGAGGTCGGAGAATACCTGGGCGTTCATCGCAACGGTGGCCCGGTCAGCCAATTTGCGGCCCTTGGCCGTGATCGCCGCGAGGGTACCCCGCCCGTCGCGGGGGTTGGGCCGGCGCACCACCAGACCCTGCGCCTCCAGGCGGTCCACGGCGTTGGTGACACTGGCTGCGTTGACCTGAAGTCGTTCACCGATCTTGCCCAGTGGTAAAGAGCCCTTGGTCGAGAAGGAAAGGAGCATCACGACCTCGTAGCGGGCGAAGGTGAGCCCGAATGGTCGCAGCGCCACATCGGCCCGGGCCAAGAAGACCTGCTGCAGGCGCATGATCGACGTGACCGTGGCCATGGCGGGCGCTTCGGGCACCCATCCGTGCGCCGCCCACTGCCGGTGGGCCTCGGCGATCGGATCGAACGGCAGACGTCGTCGCTCCGGCACGGGTTGCACGCTAACCACTCGGCGCGCGCCCTCCGCACCTCGAGGGCTGGTCGACGCCCTGGGGACGTCGACCGATAGGCTGCGGTGCGCATGGAAGTGGACATTTCGGAGGCGGCCGAGGAGTACATCCTCGACCACGGTGGCACGATCTTCGTGCGTTCCCATGCGCACCGTTGCTGCACGGGAGGGTTGACGTTGCTCGACTGCAGCACCACTCTCCCGGACGATGCCGCAGACTTCGAGGCGTTCGACACGGATGCGGTCGGGGTCAGGTTCTCAGGCGGCGACAGCGGGCTCCCGCATCATCTCGTCATCGAGCTGCGGGGGTTGCTCAGGCGTCACCCTGTGGCCTATTGGGACGGTTGCGCCTTCAAACTCTAGGAATCAGACACCTCGGCAAGGGTCACTCCGAAGCGATCTCCGTCGGCAAACGGCGGATCACCTCATCGACGACCTCCGACGTCGAGCTCTCCCCGCCGAGGTCGAACGTGCGAACACCTGCGGCGGCGACATCGAGGGTGGTGTGGCGAATAGCCCGCGCCGCGCGTGCGATGACGGTGTCGCCCCGCGCTGCCGCGTGATCGAGGACGGCGGCGCACGCCAGGAGCATCGCCATGGGATTGGCGACGTTCTTCCCGGCCAATGACGGCGCCGTCCCGTGCGGCGCCTCGGCCATGGCGACCGTCGGGTTGAGGTCGGCGTCGAGGGCGAGGAGCACCGACTCGGCCCCGGCGATGGAACCGAACATCGCCAGAACGAGATCCGACAAGCAGTCCCCGTCCCGGTTCAAGGCTGGAATCACCAGGCTCTGGTGACCCGCCTCGGTCAAAATCCCGGCATACGCCGCGTCGATGAGCGTGGGCCGGTACGTGACCCCGGGATGCCGGGCCGCGGCCGCATCCATCTCCTCCTTCAACATTCCCTCGTAGACCGCCGACACCGTCCACTTCGGACCTCCGTAGACACAGGCACCCCGGGCGGCGGCCGCCTGGAACGAGAACTCGGCCACCTCCCGGCAGATCTTGCGCTCGATCTTCTCCGTGCGCCATGCCTGCTCGTCCGATCCGCCCGGAGTCCCGGTCCGACCCTCCGCCGCCCCGTAGGCATCACCCACCGCCATGCGGACGACCACGATCGGGTGCACCACCGGCGCCAGGGGCGACACGCCGGGGATCCGCCGCCCGGTTCTGACGATGACCGAACCTCCGATGCCTTCACGCAGGATCCGGTTGGGACTCCCCACGTCGCCGATCTTCTCGGGTGTGATGGTGGCCGCCTTCAGGCCGAGACCGCAGACGCGCATGGCCTCGGCCGCCTCCTGGACAACCGCGTTCTCTGTCACGCGACGGTTCTCGAGGGAGAGGTCGTAACGGATCAGCGCGCATTCGAAACCGAGCAGGGAGGGGTCGAGGACGCGGAGTGCCTCGTCCAGAAGCTCCTGCCCCGTTTCGTCACCGTCGCAGACCACAAGTTGCAGGGAGGCTGTCACGTCATTCAGGGTGGCACGGATCGGGTCGACCCGCCAACATCCTCAGCGCGCTGAAAGGATGACGTCGAGCACTGTGCCGAGGCCCGCCAGAAGCAGGGAGATGGAGACCACGATGGCCGTGACCTTCATCACCGCCGGGCGGTGGGAGTTCCACTCCTCGTCCTCTTCGTCGTCGATCTCCCACCATTCGCGTTCGACCGGCGTCAAGGCTTCGAGCGGTTGCGGCTCGCGGGTCGCGACGTACCCGATGACCGGAGCGAGACCGATGGGTACATGCGGTTGGGGCGGAACTGGCAGGTGTCCCTGCATGCATACGAGAATAGACGGAGTCGACGCTCCCGCGTACAGGAAGGCGATGCGCATGTCGACGGGAGCGAAAAGCAAAACACCTCAGCACCGGGCCACCTTGTGGCAAACCCTCCGGTCGCCGGTCAGGACAACGAATGTCGTCGTCTCACCGAATCGGTGCGTTCACCCCTTGAAGACGCCCTCTGAAAGTTGACCGCTAGATTTCGAGCGTTCAGTTTTTGCAGGTGTCCTGCGGGTGCGCTCTCCCCCTTGAAGGCCCCCGCTACGCAGTTACTTCAGCCGCCGCACTCAACTCGTCGATGCTCCAGCTTCCCGGAGCTCTCCCGGTCGCCGCTGCCTCCGCCGCTAACCGCTGGAGGAGCGCATTGACTGGGGTGGGCACGTCGTGCAGTGCGCCGAGAAGGGCGATCTCGCCGTTGAGGAAGTCGGCCTCAATCGACCCCGTGCCCCGCTGCAGGCTCTGCCAGCTCGAACCCCCGCGCCACTCGCCGCTACTCGTGTTGCGCATTTGCAGGTAATTGCCGCGTCGGACCCGGTCCTCTTCGACGGATGCGACAGCGATGCCCGCTGCCTCCAGGACGGCTCCGCCTTCCCGTTGGGCCTCCAGGGCCAACGCGCTCCCACGGCCCGCCGGACCGGACAGTGCCTCGACCGCGTTGGCCAGATTCATCAGGAGCTTGCGGTACTTCCACCGCATGATGTCGGGCCGGGCCACCGACTGGAAGGTCGTCGCATCGAGCGCGCCGGCGATCGCGTGTGCCGCCTCATCGACCCCCGCCGGGTAGCGGCCCAGGTCGAGCAGCCCGCTCACCGGAGCCGAATGCGCCTGGATCACGCCCGGCCTGACGTGGGTGGCGGGGCACATGACGCACATGGCGTAGGTGTGCGGGAAGCGGCGGAGCACCCGCCGCTCGTTCTCCACCCCGTTCTGCATGCAGACGACCGCCGTCTCCGGCGGGGCGACCAGCACCAGCTGGGCCAACGCTTCCTCGGTGTTCTGGCCCTTCACCGCCAACAGGACCACCGTGTCATCGGTCCACGTCACACCCCGCGCTTCAGTAACCACCGGAATCGGCAGGGTGACCGATTCGTCCGGCGCTTCCAATACCAGCCCGGAGGCCAGGGCGCGCGCGTGGTCACCCCGCGCAATGAGGGTGACGTCGGACCCGTGCTGAAAGAGGCGAGCTCCGACAAGGCCGCCGATCGCACCGGCGCCGAACACGACAAATCGCATGCGGCACTTTGCCACGCCAGGGCATGCCAGGCTTTGGGGATGGCTTCGTTCAACCCGATCGTGCACGCTGTCGCCCTGGGGGGAGTGGCGGCCGACATGCCCCAACGCTTTTTGGATGGTCTGACTACTCCGGTCCGGGACGATCTGGCGAGGAGCGTGCGTCGGTCGATCGGGCTGGGCCCGGCGCCGATCGCCATCTCGACTGATCCGTCTAGGTCCTACTTGCCGCCCGACGGCGTGGCGCGGGTGGTCCACGGAGACCTCTCCTCCATGCTGATCGGCGGAATCAGCGCGTTGTTGTTGCAGACCCTCCATCCATTGGCCATGGCAGGCGTGGCGGAGCATTCCAATTACCAGGCGGACCCTTTGGGCAGACTGCGCCGGACGGCCAACTTCGTGGGCATCACGACGTTCGGCACCATTGGGCAGGCCGAGGAGGCGATTGCGCAGGTACGGCGCGTCCACCGGCGGGTCAGGGGCATCGCGCCCGACGGACGCCCCTATTCGGCTGGCGATCCCGAGTTGGTCACGTTCATCCACGTGGCCGAGGTCTGGAGCTTCCTGGAGGCGTCACGCCGTTTCGGTCCGCGTGACCTGTCCCCCGAAGAGTGCGACCGGTACTACGAAGAACTTGCGCCGATCGCCACTGCCCTCGGGGCCGATTGGGTACCTCGGTCCTCCGCCGACGTGGAGGACTACTTCGTTCGCGTGCGACCCGAGCTCCATACGACCGAACAGGCGCACCAGGCGCTCGACTGGTTGCGCCACGGTGTGCGGCGCCGTCCGAACGAACAAGCGGTGTTCTCCATGCTGCATGCCGGAGCCGTGAGCATGTTGCCGGGCTGGGCCCGCGCCGAGCTGAACCTCTCGAGCCGGGCCGCACTCGACCTCTTGCTCGACACTGTGGCGGTCATTCCGGCCTCGCGGGCACTTTCGGCCGCGCTGCGCTGGGTGGCCACCGCTCAAACGGCGCAAGACAAAGCGGCGTAGACGGCGCGAGACAGTTCACCGTCGCTCGCCACGACCTGACCTGACCTGACCTGCTCAGTGCTGAGCGGTCACCGCGGGACGAGTCCCCAACTGGCTGACCATTTCTGACCGGGCTGGAGAGAAAGAAGATCCGTTCCGGTGCGCAAGGCATTCGGTGGGCAGGTCATCGGCTCTATGGCCACCGCTCGCCGGCGGCGCTCCACCTGCCCGAGGGTGTCCCCGGTGTACACCATCAGGTAACCGAAGCCGGCATCTGCCCACAAGGTGGCGCCGAACGTGCCGTCGGGTGCGTCGAGGCTGGCCCAGGCCCGGCCATCGCTGTCGCGGTCCAAGGCGGTGAAGGCCGTGTCGAGCACGGTCGGGCCGATGAAGCGCGCCGTGGTGAAGTCACGGTCGGTACCGGCCACAGGCGTCTGCACCCCCGTGGGCAGCCCCCGGTCGTCGACGTCCAACGTCTGGTGGGCGGGCAGTTGGAGGATCGCCTCGTCGATCGTTTCCCGCCCGGCGGCCAGGTACGGATGGAACCCCAGGCCGAAGGGTACCGGGCCGTCGTCCGTGCTGTGTGCGGTGGTCGTGACGCTGAGCCCAGACCGGCCCACGTGGTACTCCATCTCGAGGAGAAGGGAGAACGGGTATCCGGGTGAGGGATGCAGTTGCAGTCGCAAGGACAACTGGTTCTGGTGACGGGTCTGCAATGTCCACGGCAGCCACCGCACCAGCCCGTGAATGGCGTTGCGGCGATCGGGCTCGTCGAGGGCGGCCTGGGCCTGCACCCCGTTGAATTCGTAGCGCCCGTCAGCCAGCCGGTTCGGCCAGGGGGCGAGCACCTGGCCCCGACCACTGTGCGACCACTCGTGCGGCCCGAAGCCGTCGATGATGGCCGTGTCCGCCACGTTGTAGGTGCGCAGTGTCGCCCCGACTTCGCAGATCACCACATCCTGCTCGCCATGACCGATGCGCCACTGTTGTCCCGTCGGCGATGCGACGGAGATCCGGGGCGAGGGATAGGGCATGGCGGAGTGAATTGAAGCAGACCCGGGGCGCCGCGGAGGTGAGGCTCTTCAAAACGGGGGAATGACGGTCCCGGTGACGGTGCGGTAATCGGGTGGCGAACGGGGGGTGACGGCGACCGGTGGGGTCAGGAAGTGCAGCATCGGGCCGCTAGGGTGCCCTCACGTGAGAATCCTCGTAACCAATGACGACGGGGTCAGTGCACCCGGATTAGCGGCTCTGACCAGGGCGCTTGTGCGTTGGACCAAGGAGGCCTCCGCTGATGGTGGCCCACGCCACGAGATTGTCGTGGTGGCACCCAGCTCGAATTTCAGTGGCGCGGGCGCGGCAGTGGGGTCGGTCACCAACGGCACGAAGATCCCGTATTACAGGGCCCGGGTCAGCGGCGCCGAAGAAGTGGACGCCTATGGGCTCGATGCGTCGCCCGCGCTTTCGGTGATCGCGGGCACACTTGGTGCGGTAGGGCCCAAGCCGGACCTGGTGCTCTCGGGCATCAACCACGGCGTCAATGTCGGCCGCTCGGTTCTGCATTCGGGCACCGTCGGTGCCGCGCTGACGGCAGCGCAAGTAGGCGTCAGCGCGCTCGCCGTGTCGATGCGGGCGGGCATGACGGAGGACTGGTGGGAGTCGGCAGCCGACCTCGCGGTGGCACTGATTCCCGTGTTGGTCGCTGCGCCCGTCGGGACGGTACTCAACCTGAACGTGCCCTCGTTGCCTCTCCGCGAGATCCTCGGGCTGCGCTGGGCACGGGTCGGTGGAGCCGGGCTCATTAAGGCGGCCAACGACACCTGGGGTGCGGTGAACCGCCCCGAGATGGAAGGCCCGGCTGCCGCTGAGGCCTCCTCGGCGGTCATCGACGGCGGTCCGGAGAAGGGCGAGATCACGCTCAACGTGGGCTCCCCCTTTCCCAAAGGCGGGGACATGGGGTTAGCCGATCCGAGCGAGGATGCGACCCTCGTCGCGCTGGGCTATGCCGCCCTCACCGCGCTGCGCGGGCCCCGCTCCGACGACGAGCCGGCATTGTTGCGTGCGCTCGACGAAAAGCTGGCGGGGGCCGTCGCACCACTGGGCATGGCTGGCTGAACGCGTTACCCGGTGAGGCCGAATCGGCCATCGGGCAGCCGGACCACCCCTTCGATGCCGAACCGGTCCGCCAGGATCGCGGCGACATCGTGCAGAGGAAGTTCGGTGACCGACGAGCTGCCGCCAACTGGACGTTCCACCAATACCGCTTGCTCGTTGACGAACAACGAGAGGCACCGGTCGACGCTCCGGGAGCCGATCATGAGGCCCGTCACGAACGGCGACTGGGGGTGGGTGCAGGTGAACCAGTTGTTCACCTCAATGTCGACGGCCGGGACCGGCTCAGGGACGAACCCGTACATGTCAGTCCAGTCGCCGTCCTGAAGGACCTGAAGGACGAGCTCGGTCCCCTCTTCGACGAGCCGGTACCGCCACCCGGACTGCTCGCTCTCCACGCCGACCTCGAAGGGAACCGGGTCGAGCAGGCCACCGCCCCCGAACCCCACGTCGGCCAGCCAAGGGGCACCATCAGCCACCACGCGCAGTAACAGGTGGTTGAGGGCACGCGGCGCGCCCTCGGGGCCGAGGCGGACACGGGCCAGCATCGGCTCGATCCCGGTGACCCCCAATGTCTCGAGCGCGGCGGCGAAGAGGAGATTCTGTTCGAAGCAGTAGCCGCCCCGCCCTCGGGTTATCAGCTTCTCCTCCAACTGGTCGGGGTCGAGCTGGACCGGTCGCCCCGTCGCAGGGTCGAAGTTCTCGAAGGCGATCGACGTGGCGTGGGCCCGGTGGACCTCGGCCAGCGTCGGGCGCCCGGAAGGCGAAGCCGGCGCGGCTGTCGTTGCCGCCGCTGCAAGCCCGATGCGGGCCAGGTAGCCATCGATGTCCTTCAGTGGCGCCACTCGGCTGAAGGTAACACCCCGCCCGCCCACGCGCTCCGTCGGCCTAGTCGTCGCCTTCGTTCGGCGCCCGCCGCCGGCGCTTGACTTCCGATCTATGGCGCTTGGCTTCGACGCGTCTGATCTGCGAGCCCTTCGTGGGCTTGGTGGGTCGCCTGGTGGGGTCGACCCGCAGTCCGTCGGCCAACCTCGCCGCGAGGCGGTCGAGCGCCAGTTGTCGATTCCGCGATTGCGAGCGTGAATCGGAGGCGGCGGCCCGCACCACCGGGCCGAAGCGCTCCGAAAGAGCGCGCCCGCTGCCGGGGTCCGAGCGCAGTGGACGCGGCGATATCGAACTGGACCTCGACCCGACTCAGCGTGCGGTTGGCGTGTTGGCCGCCGGGCCCCCCGGACGTGGTGGCCCGCCAGGTGACCTCGCTCATCGGGATGGTCAGCGATTTGCTGACGCGCAGCGTGGCGCCGACGCCGGCGTCGACTTCGGGAGTGCAGTCACGGTGCGGGTCGTCGGGTGACACTACGGCGAGCGTACGACCACCGGGTACAGTCCGGACTCATGGACTACCGCCACCTCGGCAAATCGGGCATGCTCGTTTCCTCCCTGGCCTACGGCAACTGGATCACCCACGGAAGCCAGATCGAAGAAGATGCCGCAACGGCGTGTGTGAAGGCGTCGCTCGACGTCGGCATCACGACATTCGACACGGCGGACGTCTACGCCTGGGGGAGGGCTGAGTCCGTCCTGGGCCGGGCCCTCAAGGGCGTCCAGCGCGACTCCATCGAGATCTTCACGAAGGTCTACTGGCCGACGGGCTTCAACCCCAACAACCGGGGGCTTTCGCGCAAACACATCGTCGAGGCGCTCCACGGTTCCCTCAAGCGTCTCCAGACCGACCACGTCGACCTCCTCCAGGCCCACCGGTTCGACTACGAGGCACCACTCGAAGAGACGCTGCGCGCGTTCGACGACCTCGTGCGGCAGGGGAAGGTCCACTACATCGGGGTATCGGAATGGACGGCGGAGCAGATCGCGGAAGCCTTGCGGCTGGCCGACGACATGGGTTTCGACCGTATCGTCTCCAACCAGCCGCAGTACTCCCTCATATGGCGGGTCATCGAGGCCGAGGTCGTCCCTCTGTGCCAGCAGGAAGGGATCGGCCAGATTGTCTGGTCCCCCTTGGCCCAGGGGGTCCTCACGGGCAAGTACCTCCCGGGCGCGGCACCCCTTCCGGGCTCGCGCGCAACGGGCGTCGAGGCCGAGGAGATGAGCTGGCTCTTGCGCGACGAGATCCTCACCCCCGTCCAGGACTACGTCGAGATCTGCCGCCAAGCGGGCTACACCCCGGCTTCCGTGGCACTGGCCTGGGTCCTGCAGAACGAGAATGTGAGCAGCGCCATCATCGGGGCGTCCAGGCCTGAGCAGATCACCGAGAACGTCAAGGCGCTCGAGATCGAGTTGGAACCTGACTTCGTGGAGGCGATCGAGAAAGCGCTGGCCCCGACCACGCTCTTCGATCCCGGCTTCACGTTCAGCCCCGAAACCCGCCCCTAGAGGCTGGCTTCCTCCATGCCCGAACGCCAGCGGATCGCCGCGTACGGCGTCTGCCTCGACCCCGACGGCCGCCTCCTCCTCGCCCGGGCCGCGCCGTGGTTGACGCTGAGCGGCCGATGGTTTCTCCCCGGGGGTGGGGTCGACCACGGCGAGCATCCGACCGAGGCCCTACGGAGGGAGATCAAGGAAGAGTCGGGGCTGACGGTTGTCCTCGGCCCTCTTCTCGACGTCCTGTCCGATGTGCGCGTCATGCCCGACGGCACGAGCCTGCACACTGTAAGGATGATCTATCGGGTGGCGTCGTGGACCGGAAGCCTCCGGGCCGAGTTGGAGGGAACGACCGACGCCGTCCAGTGGTTCGCCCGGAGCGAGCTCGACGAACTCCCGCTGGCACACTACGTCCGAGAGGTGGTGGCGAAGTTCCTGTGAGCGCCGCGTCGGATCCTGCCCGCCACCGTGTGGTCATCATCGGCTCGGGGTTCGGTGGCCTGTTCGCCGCCAAGGCGCTGCGCCGGGCGCCGGTCGACCTCACGGTGATCGATCGCACGAACCACCACTTGTTTCAACCGTTGCTCTATCAAGTGGCGACGGGAATACTCTCCGAAGGGCAGATCGCCCCACCGATCCGCGATGTGCTGCGCCACAATCCCTCGGCGCATGTCGTGCTCGGCGAAGTGACCGACATCGACCCGGCCGCCCACACCGTCGCCACCACCGAGCTCAGCGGCCGCAAGGTCGACATCGGCTACGACAGCCTGATTGTGGCCGCCGGTGCGGTGACCTCGTACTACGGGCACGATGAATTCCGCCGGTCGGCGTCGGGCATGAAATCCCTCAACGATGCCCTCTATCTGCGCGGACAGATCTTCGGCGCGTTCGAACAGGCGGAAGCAGAAGACGACGAGGAGCGTCGCCGCGCCCTCATGACCTTCGTGGTGATCGGTGGTGGTCCGACCGGCGTGGAAATGGCCGGACAGCTCAAAGAGCTCTCGCGGCGAGCCCTCCAGCACAACTATCGGCGGATCGACCCGCACATGACGCGGGTGGTCCTGATCGAGGGCGGTCCCGGATTGGTGTCGACCATGGGCACCCGTCTCTCGCAGATGACCGCCCGGGACCTCGAACGTATGGGGGTCGAGCTACACCTCGGTGCCATGGTGACCGACGTCGATGCCCAAGGGGTCGAGTTGACCCAGGCCGACGGACATCACTTGCGTATCGAAGCGCGCACCAAGGTGTGGGCGGCAGGGACCCGAGCGTCGCCTTTGGGGGCAAAGATCGCGAGCGCCACCGGAGCGAAACTCGACCGCAGCGGGCGCATCGAAGTCGAACCCGACTGCTCTGTGCCCGGCTATCCGGAGATCTTCGTGGTCGGCGATCTCATGGCTCTCGACAACCTGCCGGGCGTGGCCGAGGTAGCGATGCAGTCGGGCGCGCACGCGGCCCACACCATTGAGCGGCGCGTGCACGGCGACACCACCATGAAGCCGTTCCGCTACCGGGATCTGGGCACGCTCGCAGTGATCTCGCGATTCCGGGCCGTGGCCAAGGTGGGGCCTGTGCAAGTCGGCGGGCTCATCGGTTGGCTGTTGTGGCTCGTCGTCCACGTCACCTTTCTCACCGGGTTCAAGAACAGATTCGCCGCGTTGGCGCGTTGGACCATCAGCTTCGTCGGCAGGGGGCGCTACGAACGCGCCCTGACCGGAGCGTGGGTGGTCGACCAGAACGGTTCGGCGGATTCGCCGTAGGCTCCGGCTACTTCGGCGTTGCGACGAACAGCGGGATCTGGCGACTGGTCTTTTCCTGGTATTCGTCATAGGGCGGGTAGGCCGCAACCGCGCGCTTCCACCACGTCGCCTTCTCGTCACCGGTGACCTCCCGGACGGTCACGTCGAAGGGCTCCGGCCCGTCCTGCAGCGCGACGGAATCCGGCGCGGCGACCAGGTTGTAGTACCAGACCGGATGCTCGGGTGCCCCGCCCTTCGATGCGACCAGGGCATACTCCCCGTCGTGCTCGACCCTCATGAGGGGGGTCTTACGGATGTTGCCAGTCTTGTTGCCCACGGTGGTGATCACCACAATCGGCATGTCCGTGCCGGGAAGCGTGTTGGCCTTGGTTCCCCCCGAGCTCTCATACTCGGCGACCTGGTTCCTGACGAAGTCCATCGGGCTCGGCTCGTACGTCGCATCTGGAGACATGTGGCCACTATAGGGAGCAGTGGGAGGAAAATCATCTCCCCACGCTGGCCCGTCGTCGCCAGCCTTCCCCGCCTGTCGCCCGCCTCCATCTACCGACAGGGGTAGGAGAGCCCGAATGTGGGTATCAAGAGAGAAGAGGCGCGGCCGCACGCGTCCAACCCAAGGAGATCCTCCACTATGGACATCGTTCGTAACGCAGATGGCACCCTGGTCGTCCCGATCCAGCCCGCACGTCATCACGAATCCGACGGCGACGTTGCTCCGGCGGGGGAAAGCGACGGCACACCCGAGTCCGCGGCGACCACCCGGACCCTCCATCCCGGCGAAGGTGGCTACGACGAGGCCTTGTCGGCCTGGGACCTCCAGCAGAATCCGGATCGTGAGGCCGCCGTCTCGACGGTGACCGGCCGCCAAGAGGCGATGTCCCTCGTCCACACCGTGGCCACCTCACCCGGCGATCCCGTGGCGCCGGCCGTCGAAGCACTCGATGATCCCGAGGCGAGCGGGGAGGCGCTGCGCCACGTGCTCGTGGGCGGGGTCCATTCCGTCGAGGACTTTGCGGCCGAAGTGGCGCAAGCCGAAGGCGGCGAGACGCTGTCGGCTCCTCAGACCACCAAGATCATCGGGCAGGTCCTCTCCGAACTCGACTCCTGACCTGACTCGATTCCTCAGTTGCAGATGCTCTTCGAGTAGCCGTCCAACACCTTCAGCGCAGCCGTGACTTTGGGCGTCGATTCAGCGGCCGTAATCCCGGTCTCGAACTGCTGCAGGCTCGTCGACTGCTGGATCACCTTCTTGAAGGAATTGTCGAGCTGGAGCACAACTGCGGCAGCGGCCTTCACCTTGGCTGACGCGCCATTCAGGAAGGAGTTGAATTGCTTCTCCGCATTGGCCTCCCCGTTGAAGGTGGATAACAGCGCACTCCTGATGGAGGACCACTTACCGGATTCCATCTCCTTGGCCAGCGCACCCGACGCGTTCGACTGCTTCGTCACTTCGTTCTGGTAGGCCTTGCAGAGGGCGGATTTCTCGACGGCAGCCGAGGCCGTCGCCGCAGGCACAAGAGCCAAGGCCAAGCCTACGGCAAGCATTCCCATTCCGAGCTTGGCTCGTCGCAGCATTGATGCATCCGCCTTCCGCATTCGGGTTGGTGCGCAGCCTACTTGACCGCTCTCGACCCGCTCGTCGACAGGCGCGGATAGGCGGAGGGGTGCTGACCACGCCACGCCACGCCACGCCACGCCACGCCGACGAAGCACCCCCTGCACACGGATTAACTTGGGCACCACAAGAGCACGACACCGACGTCATTTCAAGGAGCCGGCACAAGCGATGAGCGAGTATCAATTGCATGAGGGCATTGCGCACCTCTCTATGGACGACGGGAAGGTCAACGCTCTCGGCACCGCAGCACTGGCGAGCCTGGGCGAGCAACTCGACCAAGCGGAGAAGGATGGGGCGATCGCGATCGTGCTTTCCGGGCGGGAGGGTAAGTTCTGCGCGGGATTCAACCTCGCCGAAATCCGTGATCCGGAAGGGGCGACGGCTCTGCGGATTCAGTTCATCGACTTCATACTCCGTCTCTTTGAATCGGAGAAGCCGGTCGTGATGGCCTGCACGGGGCACGCGTTGGGCGCGGGGGCGGCGCTTCTGGTGACCGCCGACCGTCGCATCGGCGTGGACGGCGACTTCAAGCTTGGCTTCAACGAAGCCGCTGTAGGAGTGACCATCTCGCAGGCCACCATCGAACTGGCCCGTTATCGCATGCCCATGCCGTGGTTCGAGTCGATCATCTCGGGCGCGACATTTGCTCCTCAGCAGGCGATCGCAGCTGGGCTCCTGGACGAGGTCCTATCCGACCCCGAGACGCTGCTTTCCGAGTCATTCCGCGTTGCCCGCGAACTGAGCGTCGTGCAGACCAACATTTTCAGTGCGATGAAGCATCTCGCCCGGGGTGCGGTTGCCGAACGCGTTCGCCTTGAGCGTTCCCGGCTCTGACGACGACGCGACGGCGTGATCGTGGTGGACTACGGTGACGCACCGTGGTCGAAGATGCGTCGGTTGCCGGACCGGTGCATCGGATACGCGCTGCGGTCGGCGCAGTGGTCGTGGGCCATGGGGAGGCTCTGGAGCAGCTTCTGGTCGCGTTGCTCTGCCAGAGCCACGCCCTCGTCGAGGACGTCCCGGGCGTCGGCAAGACGCTGCTCGCGCGTTCACTGGCAGCCGCAATGGGCTGCAGTTTCCGTCGGATCCAGTTCACGCCTGACGTTCTTCCCTCCGATATCACCGGCTCGAGTGTGTACAACCAGCACACGACAGACTTCGAGTTCCGCCCGGGTCCGGTGTTCACCCAGGTGCTCCTGGCCGACGAGATCAACCGGGCCACGCCGCGCACCCAGTCGGCCCTTCTCGAGGCGATGGAAGAACATCAGGTCACCATCGATGGCCAGACAACCGTGCTGCCAGAGCCCTTCTTCGTATTGGCCACCCAGAACCCGATCGAGCTCGAGGGCACCTTTCCGCTTCCCGAAGCCCAACTCGACCGTTTTCTGATCCGCGTCACACTCGGCTACCCGAGCGTGGACGACGAGCACGCCATCCTCTTACGGTTCGAGGATGACGACCCCTTCACCCGGCTCTCCCCGGTTATCACCGCGGAAGAGGTCATCGCACTGCAACACCAGCGTGGACAAGTGATCGTCAGCGATGCCGTCCGCAGCTACCTGGTGGCGCTCGTCCACGCCACGCGTCACGACGAACGGGTGGCTCTCGGAGTAAGCCCTCGTGGCGCGCTCTCGCTGCACCGCGCCATCCAGGCGCGAGCCCTGCTCGAGGGCCGGTCGTTCACCATCCCCGACGACGTCAAGGCATTGGCCGGCCCGGTCCTCGCCCACCGCCTGATCGTGACCGCCCAGTCCCGACTGCGGGGAGACTCGGCCGGCGCTGTCCTCTCCCGGATCCTCGACGAGATACCCGTCCCGGTGGAGGACGACGCCGGGTGAACCGCCGGGTGTCCGCCTATTGGTGGGCGGCATCCCTCCTGGTGGTCCTCGCCGCTGTCGGATGGGCGATCCACTCGGTGCCCCTGGCGCTGACCGGCACCCTCGGCGCACTCACGGTTCTTGCCGGATGGGTATGGCAAAGAGAGTGCCTCACCAGCCTCACCTACACCCGCACGATCAGCCAGGTCCGGGCGACGTTCGGTGAGGAGGTCTCCCTGGGGATCGAAATCGTCAACGACAAGCTCCTCCCACTGACATGGCTGCACGTCGAGGACATCGTCCCCACGTCCCTGACGATCAGGGGTGGGACCGTCGACGACGCGGTGTCGCGTCGCGATGCCGTCCTCCACCTGTTGCTGCCGCTCTTGCCCTTCGGGCGCATTCGGCGCCGTCTGACGATCGTGTGCGACCGGCGGGGTGCCTACACGTTCGGTCCGGTGCGCCTCGAGTCCGGGGACCCGATCGGCTATGGCCGGCGCACTGAGAGGCTCACCGAGGTCGACCACCTTCTCGTATATCCCAAGGTGTTCGCGTTGGAGCCTCCCGATATGGCCTCCCGCATGCTCCTCGGAGATCAGCGCTCGACCTCCATTCTCCTCGGCGATCCGAGCCGGGTCGCCGGGGTACGCGAATACCGGGCGGGTGACCCACTCCGCCATGTCGACTGGCGGGCGAGCGCACGGGCTCCGTCGCTGTTGGTCCGGGTCTACGAACCGACAACCAGTCTGCGCGTGGTGACCTTCGTCGATCTCCACGCGCCGCGGACCCGGGGGAGGATGCCGTCTGTCGATCTCACCGAGTTCACCATCGCCCTCGCCGCGTCGATCGTCACCGATCTCAGTGTCAGGGGAATCGGGGTGGGCCTCTATTCGACCGGGACGACAGACGGGCATCCCCTGGCGCACGCCCCGAGTACGTCGCCCTCCGCCCTGGCCGACATGATGGAGTTGCTGGCGCGGGTGTCGCCCTACGCGACCGAGTCGATGGCCGACGTCCTCGCAGCCGAGTGCGGGCGGTTTCGCAGTGGGATCAGCGTCGTCGTCATCGCCCCCGACTTTCCCGAACGGACACTTGCCGCCATGGCCGAGGTTCGTCGTCGGCTGCCGGTGACATCGGTCTGGGTGGGCAACGATGCCGGGAGGCCACCGCCGGCCGGTACGGCTGATGCCCGGGAGGAGGTGGCCTACGTCGAGGACTGGAAGCAGCGCACCACGGTGGAGTTGGCTCGCTGACGTCGTCGTACCCGCCTGCCTGGTGGTCGGCGAGGCGACATGGGTGAGCCTGCTGGTCAATTCTTCATGGAACGGCGGCCACGGGCCACACGTCCACGTGCCTTTCCTGGGCTTTGCCGTCCCGGCCGTCGCGGCGGTCGTTGCGAGCGCCGCGACGGCACTGCTTCACTGGCGCCGGTGGCAGCGTGCAGTGCTCATTGTCGTCATCGGGGTGGTCGGCGCGGCAGTCACCGCCGCGTGCATCAGCGAGTTGAGCGTCGCAGGGTCGGTGTGGCGCGTGGCGAGCCACCCCTGGAGCAGCCACGCCCATCGTGCGGCGGTGGCCGCCGGAGCCGCCTGGTTCGTCGCCATCGTGGTGTGGACGCGAGGGACGTGGCTCGGCACCATCCGTCCCTCGTTCCGGCAGGCGGCATGGTCGGGCGCTCTCTCCGCAATCGCCTTCATCGGAATTTTCATCGGACGTGCCCCACACCGCGACAATGGTTTCCGGGCCACGACGAGCGATGCCGGCTTGCTGTTGCTCGTCTGCTTCCTCCTGACAGGCACCGCCTTGGCCCTCATTCGTCAGCGGGAGATCGAGCGCGAGGTCCTGTACGGCTCGTCCGCGGGACCCGGATTCCGATGGTTGGGCGTCCTTGCGGTACCGCTTGCATTCATCGCCGGAGTCTCTTTGCTGGTGGCCGTGGGTGGGGGTCCGTTGGTCCGGCTGGTCGGACGCGCCGCTGTTGCCGTTGGGCGGGCCGTCCGCTGGCTCTTCTCCAAGCTGGGGCACCTCGTACCCGGCACCAAACAACGGCCACAACCGTCCCGGAGCTCTTTCCTCCCCTCGCACACCCCTTCGCCCGTCGCCCACCGGCCGCTCAAGATCTCGGGCGACGTGCCGATTGTGGTGTGGGAAATCATCGGGGCGGTGGGCATCGCCGCGGTGATCTGGCTTGCGCTGCGCTACCTCCGGCCGGCCTTGATGCGGCGGTGGCACAACGAGAGTGCCGACGTCGACGAGGAACGCGATTCGGTCTTTACGTGGTCGCACCTGATCGAGCAGTTGCGCGTCGCGCTCGCGGCGCGCCATCGGTCGGCTCAGCCGGTTGTGGCGCCGTCGCGTCACTGCGCACGAGCCGACCCCGCTGGTGGAAACCGGAGGGAATCGGTCAGTGCCCTTCGAGGACATCCGGGCTGCATATCGTCAGGTCCTTGTCGTAGCCCGTCAGCGGGAATCGCCCCGCGGCGCGGCAGAAACGCCCCGTGAGTTCGAACGGCGGCTTTCCCATGACTTCGCCACCAGCGCGGAAGCCGACGCGTCCGCGTCCCTCCATGTCCTCACTTCCCTCTACCAGCGCGTCCGCTACGGCAACGACCGTCTCCCCAAGCAGGAATTCGAGAGCGGACACGCCGCGGCAGATGTCGTTATCGCACGACTGCAGCGCCCCGCTTCAACCGAACCGGATTGAGAGCCGCGACCCTGGTCAGGTAGGGGCCACACTTCTGGACTTCATCGCCTTGCCGCGCGCACGCCGACAAAGGGTTCAGTCGGCACAAGGACCTGATTGGCGAGTATCCGGAATCCGCTGTCCAACAGATCGTTCTCGATGTCAGCCTGCCTCGGCAGCGATGCAGTTCTGTCCTGGCAGCTCAGCATGAAATGGAGGTGGGCTGCCGCGATGGAGCCGGGGGCAACCATGGACACGACGAGGAGTTGGCCACGGTCGGACAGGAGCTCTCGTAGTTCCCGGTAGAGCGCGGTCCTGCCTTCCGGCTCGAAATAGTAGATGTTGTTCAGGAGCAGTATCAGATCGAACGATGTCGGTGATGCACGAACCCAATGACGGACATCCCCCACGTGCAATCGGAATCGCGAAGTGAAGCCGGCCTGCTGCAATTCATCACGAGCAGCCTCAATGACATCCTCCGACAGGTCGATGCCCTCGACGTACGCGTCCTTGTCCGCATCCAGCACGACCTTCGAATAGACGCCTGTGCCGCAACCGACATCGAGAACGTGCAGGGGTCGCACTTCGTCCACCGCTCGTCGGACGAAGGAGGCGACAAAGGGGGCGGCGGCCAGCGACACCTGCGCAATGTCGTCAGCGAATCGAGAGAGATCACCGCGCCCGTCGCCGACGTCGGAGTGCAGCAACTCGTCGAGTTCGCCGTAAGGGCCTATCTGATAGTCAAGCATTGAGCGGTAGTGCGCAATCAGGAGCTGATCCCCATCGGCGAGAGCACGGGCACGGTGACCTCGTACGCCGTAGTTGTCTCCCCGGAACGAGAGCTCACCGAGCTCGGAACCTATCCAGAGCCACGCTTGAAGCCGTTCTGGTCTCGTACATCCCATGTGGCGGGATATTTCGTCGAATCTGCGCCCGGAGCGGAGGTAGGGAAGGATATCGATACGGACCGCCGAAGCAAGAAACATCGATCGAACCAAAGAGCGGCTGTCGGCGATCGCCAGGGCGCGAGCCGGCACGCGACCCGATCGAACGGTGTCGACGAGGCCCCGCAGCTGCGTGCCAAACGCTCGCATCAGACGTTCAGATCGGGAGCGCGGATCCCGAAGGCCCGCTGCGTCGCCTTCTGCACGAAGCCCTCGACCATGCCGATCGGGTGTAACGCGGGAAATGATGTCGTGTCTATCGCGGGCACGAAGAGTTCCCCATGGTCGCTCAAATAGACATAGACGGGGTAGGCGACCACTCCCAAGCTCCGCAGCAACCTCGAGGCGTGGGCCCCCCGCAACTGCTCACCGAGTCGGGGGCGGACTCCGTCGACCGGGATATGGGCCTGACTCATCCCGAACCAGTGGTACACCTGGCGCACGATAGGAGCGAGCCGGGAATTACGGACCCCCAGATCGGCGAGCACCACTTCATCGACCGAGAGTGCGTCCTCGCCAGCGTAGATGTGACGGACGTTCGCTGGACGGTGGCAGCCCATGACGCCGAACGGTCCATCCGCTACCGGCGCCCAGGCATCGACGATGGAAAAATCCGGCGGTGCCACATCGAGCAGCATCATCGTGGCGGAACGAAAGTCGATCTGTCGTCCGGCATAGAACGTGTCGTCGATCGGACCGGTGCTGCCCTCGAGCGTCGAAAGACTCAAATGGGCGAATTCCGTCGGGTCCGTGCGCAATTTCGGCATCACAATTCGCAGATCGGCATCTAGCCAGTCGCCGCTTATGGCCTGCTGAACGAAGCCACGCTCATAGGTGATCGGGCGAAGGTTCTGGCTGATATCAACGAGACGATATGCAGGAGACGCGAAGCCGAAATACGACGCGACGGCACGAACCGAGCGATTGGCATATGCGTTGCCGTAGACCGTGGGAGCTTCGAGGACTGCGACATCTTCGACTCCGTGACGGGTCAGGTACCGAGCCAGAGCGTCCACCAGCTCAGGGTCATTGACGTTCGATCGATCGCGACGGTCATAGCCGAGCATGAAGGAGACCCGAATCGCGGCCGACCTGCTTTGCGCAGCAAGGGCGGCAAGCCCGGCCCGGTCCAGACAGGACTCGAGCACGGACACCTTCTCGCGATCAGCTCGACCACTACCCACGACCACCGGCCGGCGCGAGCCAAATGAATTCCTTGCGTTCACGCCCGTCTTCCCGGACCGGAGGGCCGAAGGAATAAACCACGGACTTATCGCCGAGAACCGTTCAATGAGGTGTGCCAGTTTGGTAGCAGGTGTGAGGCGGTCGTCAACGGTCAACACCTCGGCTAACAGCGCGAAGGCATCCCGGTGGCGCACCTCGTCCTCACGAATGCGCTCCATGGTCCGCCGCTCTCCCACAGAGTCGGTCAGCTCGACAAGACGTCCGTAGGCCAGTGCGGCGCTCGCCTCCAGGGCAACGTTGAGCTCGCAGTAGCGCCGAAATGTCTGAAACCGCAATTCTCCTCTGAGCGCCGTTGGTATCCGGCCGCATGCGCCAGCGACAGAAATGAGTGCGCCCGCTGCGCCGGTACGGAACGGCGCGGTGCGGGCCTGGAGGTGATTGGAGGTGGCTGAAGTCCAACCGGAGATGGCGCCCTGAATCTGGCGTCCGTAGACAACGGCCGAGGATCCCCATCCTCTCGCACGGAGGAGTTCGCCGCGCAGATATTCGGCATGCATCTGCTCGTCCTTCCAGATCCACACCAGCGTCTGATGGATGAGAGCCCGCACCCCGTCGCCGACATCGAGTGCGGCGACACGACCCGCTACCGCTTCTTCCCGGTACGCCACGGCCACAATCTGCTCGCGCTCCAATGCCAACAGAAGGAGCTTCTTGCGTTCAGATCCCGGCTGGCCAGCGAACTCGTCGGCCCACAGGTCAAGTTGGCTTTGTACGTCTCGGAGGAGCTCTCTCTCGAGGCGGGAGGGCGGTGCAGATCTCACCGGCAGTCGCATCCCATCCTCGCTACCGCCGGCGCCCGCAGCGTGTGGCGCCACCCGCTTGAGAGATCCGATCGAGGGCCTCCGGAACGATAGGCCGAACGCCGCAGGCGGCTTGCCACCTGCGGCGTTCCAACCCCGATCGGTAGAGCAACTACGAACAGCCGCTGGTCGTCCCGCAGCTGCCGCAGACGTAGCAGGACCCGGCCCGTTGCATGGCATTGCCGCAGCTGTAGCAGTACGGCGCGTCGCGCTGTTCGGCGCGTGCAAGCGGGTGGGCCGCCGCACTGGCGGTGGCGATGGGCGCGGGCGGGGCGATCGGCACGGGTGCCACAGCAGCCGTTCCGGCTGTCGCGCCCAAACCGTCGTCGATCAGGCCGACTGAAGGTGTCGCTGACTCTTCGACGCCGGGCAGCGTCGGCTGCATGCGCTCCGAGGTCGAGAAGATGCCGAGGTCGGCCCGCTCGTCCACGGTCAGGTAGTCCAGCGCGATCCGCCGGAAGATGTAGTCCACCAGGCTGGTCGCGATACGAAGTTCGGGGTCGTCGGTGATACCGGCGGGCTCGAACTTCATGTTGGTGTACTTGCGCACGTAGGTGGACAGGGGTACCTGGTGCTGCAGGCCCAGGCTCAGCGAGATGGAGAAGGCATCCATGATCCCCGCCAGCGTCGAGCCCTGCTTGGAGACGTTGATGAAGACTTCGCCTGGTCGCCCATCCTCGTACTCGCCCACCGTGACGTAGCCCTCGCAGTCCGCCACCCGGAAGGCGAACGTCTTGGAATTCCGGCGCCGGGGCAGACGCTCCCTGATGGCGCCGACCACGACGGACTCGGTCTTGCGCTGCTGTTCGTGCAGGAGCGCCGCCTCGAGCTCTGCGATACGTGCAGCGGCGGCGCGGTCCCTGGCTTCGGCCGCCGACCCCGGAGGAGCGACGTCGCCACCGATGATGGCGCCGGCATCCGTCTCCGTGCCGGCCATTTTGGTGGTCGACAGAGGCTGGGCCACCTTGCAGTTGTCCCGGTAGATGGCCACGGCTTTGATCCCCAACCTCCAGGCATCGATGTGCAGTTGCTCCACGTCTTCGACCGTGACGTCTTCGGGCATGTTGACCGTCTTGGAGATGGCACCACTGATGAAGGGCTGTACGGCGCCCATCATGCGGATGTGTCCCGAATAGTGGATGGTGTTGTCGCCCATGGAGCAGGCAAAGACCGGCAGGTGCTCGGGTGCGATATGTGGCGCACCGAGAATGGACATGTTCTCGTTGATGTACATGACGATTTCGGACACCTGGTCCGGTCCGTAGCCGAGCTTTTCCAGGGCACGGGGAATGGTCTGGTTGACGATCGACATCGTGCCGCCACCGACGAGCTTCTTGGTCTTGACCAGACCGAGGTCCGGCTCGACACCGGTGGTGTCACAATCCATGAGCAAGCCGATGGTTCCCGTCGGCGCCAGCACTGAAGCCTGCGAGTTGCGCACCCCGTACTGGTCGGCCAGTTCCACTGCATCGTCCCATGACTCCTGCGCAGCCGAGAGCAGTTCGGGCGGGACGACTTCCTCGTCAATGCGTGACGCTTCGGCCTGATGCATGCGCAACACCTTGAGCATCGCTTCGGAGTTGTCGTGGAAGCCGGCGAACGGTCCCATACGTGCGGCCGTGCGGGCGGAGGTGGCATAGGCGTGCCCCGTCAGCAACGCGGTGATAGCGGCGGCCCAGGCGCGGCCTGCGTCCGAGTCGTACGGCAAGCCCTGCGCCATGAGCAGCGCGCCGAGGTTGGCGTAGCCGATGCCGAGCTCGCGGAAGGCCCGCGTCGTCTCGCCGATTTTGGCAGTCGGGTAGTCGGCGTTGCCGACGATGATCTCCTGCCCCGTGAACATGACCGCGACGCCCGCTTTGAATCCTTCGACGTCGAATTCGTCGTTTTCGTTAAGGAATTTGAGCAAATTCATGGAGGCCAGATTGCAGGCTGAGTTGTCGAGGTGAACATATTCCGACACGGGTTGCTGCCGTTGATCTTCCCCGCCAACGGCGCTGTGTGCCAGCGGTTGATGGTCGTGTCGTACTGCAGTCCCGGGTCCGCGCACTCCCACGCCGAATGGGCGATCTGACGGAACAGGTCACGGGCGGGCACGGTGCGGATGACCGAGCCGTCGGTGCGGGCGGTCAGGTCCCAGTCCCGGCCGTCGATCACCGCTTCCATGAACTCGTCGGTGACCCGTACCGAGTTGTTGGCGTTCTGGTACTGCGTCGAGTGGCTGTCCGCGCCGTCGAGGTCCATGTCGAAGCCGGCGTCGCGCAGGACACGTGCCTTGCGCTCCTCGATGGCCTTGCACCAGATGAAGTCCTCCACATCGGGGTGGTCGACATCGAGGATGACCATCTTCGCGGCGCGGCGGGTCTTCCCACCGGACTTGATGGTGCCCGCCGAAGCATCGGCACCGCGCATGAAGCTCACGGGTCCCGATGCAGTGCCGCCGCCCTTGAGCAGTTCGTGCGACGAGCGGATCTTCGAGAGGTTGACCCCGGCGCCGGAGCCTCCCTTGAAGATGGTCCCCTCCTCCATGTACCAGTTGAGGATGGAGTCCATCTGGTCCTCGACGGCCAGAATGAAGCAGGCCGATCCCTGCTGCGGCACGCCCGGCACGCCGATGTTGAACCACACCGGGGAGTTGAAGGCCGCCTTCTGGTGAATGATCAGATGCTTGAGCTCATGGTTGAAGATCTGGGCCTCTTCGCCGTCGACGAAGTAGCCGTCCTTCAATCCCCATGCGGTGAGCGTGTCCGCCACACGGTCGGCCACCTGCTTGAGCGACCATTCACGCTCGCCGGTGTTCAGCGTCCCCCGGAAATACTTCTGCGCCAAGATGTTGGTGGCGTTCAGGCTCCAGAATTCGGGGACCTCGACGTCCAGCTGTTCGAAGGCCACCTTGCCGTCCCGGTAGTTCGTGATCCGGGCGTCACGTCGCTCCCAACGCACTTCGTCGTAGGGGTGCACACCTGCTGTGGTGAAGTGGCGCCTGATGCCAATTTCGGATCGCTGGGGGGCGATGGCCATAGTGCTGGGATCCTCCTCGTTTTTTCGGTCTGGGCCGACAGCGGCGCGAGCCCCCTAGCTGCGGAACAGGCGTCTCCCGGCGTGTTTCTCATCTTGTGCTCGGGAGGGCTGCATACAGTCTAACCACAAGATGTAGTGGTTGCCCCGCCCGAGAGACACGAGATGCTGTGTTCATTACAGCACTGTAGTTACGCCGTTGTCAACGAAAGAGTGACCACATCGTGGCAGGTCAGGGGCTGCTCGCGATGGTTAGCGCGCGACGGGCCGCCGAAAGCCCCCGGGCAGCCCCGGTTTCGTAGGCACGGTCCGGCCGGCGGCTTCGTTAGCCTCCCGCAGATGGGGTTCGTGGTCGCCATCGATGCCGGAACGACCGGCGTGCGGGCTCTCGTCGTCGACGAGCAGGCGGAGGTTGTCGACGTGGCCTACTCGCGAGGTCACGCAGTATTTCCCCCGCCCGGGGTGGGTCGAACACAGTGCGACGGAGATCTGGGAGGCGGTGCGCGCCGCCTTGGCCGAGGTCGGAGGACGCCTCGCCGATGCGGGCCGGGCGGTGGCGGCTATCGGCATCACGAATCAGCGCGAGACACTGGTGGCGTTCGACCGCTCGAGCGGGCAGCCGTTGTCCCGGGCCATCGTCTGGCAGGACCGCCGCACGGCGGACATCTGTGCCCAGCTCGAGCGCGCGGGGCACCTTCCCATGGTGCGGGACAGGACGGGGCTGATGCTCGACCCGTATTTCACCGCCACGAAGATCACCTGGCTGTTGCGGCACGGGGCGCTGGCCCTCGGCCCCGAATCCGCCGACCTCGCCTTCGGGACGGTCGACAGCTGGCTGCTGTGGAACCTGACCGGAGGGCCGCAGGGGGGCGAGTTCGCCACGGACCCTTCGAACGCCAGCCGCACCATGCTGCTCGATACGGCCACCCTCGCCTGGTCCGACGAACTCTGTGCGCTCTTCGGCGTGCCCCGGCACACCCTGCCCGAAGTGCGGCCCTCAGCTGGGCGTTTCGGCACGACCCGGCTGCGCGACCTGGGAACGGCTGGCGCGGTACTCGACGGCCTGCCGATCTCGGGGGTGCTGGGCGACCAGCAGGCGGCCCTCTTCGGCCAGTGCTGCTTCGACCCCGGCATGGGCAAGGTGACCTACGGCACGGGCAGCTTCGTTCTGGCCAACGTCGGCCCGGTACGCCCGGCCGCCCCCGAAGGCCTCACGGTGAGCCTGGCGTGGGATCTGGGACCGCTCGCCGCCGGCCCCGGGGCGGGGGCGGGGGCGGGGGTCGCCTATGCGCTCGAGGGGTCGACCTTCGTCTCGGGTGCGGCCATCCAGTGGTTGCGCGACGGCCTCGGGATCATCAGCGACGCGGCGGAGGTCGGACCTCTCGCCGCTTCGGTCGGCGACAGCGGGGGCGTCACCTTCGTCCCCGCCCTGACCGGCCTCGGCAGCCCGTGGTGGGATCCCGCGGCGCGCGGCATCATCACCGGGCTCACCCGGGGCGTGGGAAGAGCGCAGATCGCCCGCGCCTGCATCGAGGCGATCGCCTTCCAGGTGCGTGACATGACCGATGCCATGGAGGCCGCCTCGGCCTACCCCTTGTCCTCCCTGCGGGCCGACGGGGGCGCGGCCGCCATGGACCTGCTCCTCCAACTCCAGGCCGAGCAGAGCAACATGCCAGTCGCCCGCCCCCGGTCCACCGAGTCCACCGCTCTCGGCGCCGCCACCCTGGCCGGCCTGGCCGAAGGGGTGTGGGGGTCGCTGGGGGAACTGAGCGGATTGTGGAGCGCATCGAGGCAGTTCGAGCCGGCGTTGCCCACGGAGTTGACCGATGCGCTCTACGCCGTCTGGCGCCGGGCGGTCGAACGCTCCGCGGGGCTGGGCCGAAACGGGGGGAACGTGATGGGTGAACGTGGGGGGTGAATAAAACAAGAGAACTCTTGTTATAATCTCCATCGGAACAGATTCCCCGTAGGGAATGGTTCGGGAATGGAGGACACCATGAGCGTGGCAATCGTGACGGGTGCGTCCCGTGGACTCGGGCAGGCGTTGGCGGAAGGGTTGGCCGCAGAAGGTTGGTCACTTGTCATCGACGGGCGCCGGCCGGCCGCCCTCGAGGAGGCGGCGGCCCAGTTGGCCCCGCTGCTGGCACCTGGGTGCGCCGTGCGGGCGGTGGCCGGCGACATCACCGACGCGGCGCACCGCCGGGCCCTGGTCGCCGCGGCCTCCGAGCTTGGTGGCCTCGATCTCTTGGTCAACAATGCCGGGACCCTGGGGGCGTCGCCCCTCCCCTCGCTCGGCGCCTATCCCCTCGACGCCCTACGGGTGGCGCTCGAAGTCAATGTCGTCGCACCTCTGGGCGTGACCCAGACCGCCCTTCCGCTTCTCGGATCGTCTCCGCACCCCCGTCTGCTCAACATCACCTCGGACGCAGCCGTCGAGGCCTATGAAGGCTGGGGCGGCTACGGCGCCGGGAAGGCGGCGCTCGAGCACCTCGGTGCCGTGCTCGCCGTCGAATATCCCTCCGTGGCGGTGTGGTCGGTCGATCCCGGCGATCTCCGCACGGCCATGCATCAAGAGGCGTACCCCGGCGAGGACATTTCCGACAGGCCCGCGCCCGCCTCCGTCGTGCCCGCCTTCCTGACGCTGATCAACAGCCATCGCCCGAGCGGGCGCTACCGGGCCAGCGAACTCGTCGGCGCGAAGGTGTCGTCATGACGCCGGCCGGCGGCACCGCAACCGCCACGATGATGACCGGGCCCCACCCCGCGTTGCCCGTCTTACAGCCGCTCTCCTTCACGTTGCCTGCCCGAGCTGGAGGCACCTTCACCACCCGAATCCCGCGGCATGACCCGCGACTCGGTACGCATGCTCGTCGCCTACAAGGAGGACGGCACGCTCGTGCACTCGCACTTCTCCGAGCTGCCCCGCTTCTTGGAGGAGGGGGACCTCGTCGTGCTCAATACGTCGGGCACGCTTGGCGGCGGAAATCGATGGGATCGACGACAACGGCCAGGTCGCGCAGATCCACCTGTCGACCCAGCTTCCCGCAGGTCTGTGGACGGTTGAAGTGCGCAAGGGTGGCGAGGCGTTCCTCGGCGCGCACGCCGGGACGAGCATGGAGCTCGCGGGCGGGGGCTGCCTGCGCCTGCTCACGCCGTACTCCCCCGGTCCGGGCCGCATCGGCGTGCGCTTGTGGGTCTCGTCGCTCGAGACACCCGAGACGCTGCACACCTACCTGGCCCGGCACGGACGTCCCATCCGCTACGGCTATGTCCAAGGGGATTTTCCCCTCGCCACCTATCAGAACGTCTACGCCACCGAGCCCGGGTCGGCTGAAATGCCGAGTGCAGGGAGGCCGTTCACCCCGGAGGTCCTGACCCGTCTGGTCGCCAAGGGCGTCGGCGTCGCACCACTGCTCCTCCACACGGGTGTCGCCTCCCTGGAGGCCAACGAACCGCCCTACGCCGAGTACTTCAAAGTGTCCTCAGCCACCGCGCACCGCGTCAACGACACCCACCGGCGGGGCGGGCGGGTGGTGGCTATCGGCACCACGGTCGTCCGTGCGCTCGAATCGGTGGTCGACGAGCACGGCCACGTGCACCCGAGCGAAGGATGGACGCAAACCGTCGTCTCGCCGGCTCACCCGGTGCGCTCCATCGACGCATTTCTCACCGGATGGCACGAACCCGAGGCATCGCACCTGGCCATGCTGGAAGCCATCGCAGGGCGACCTCTCCTCGAAGCCTCGTATGCCGCTGCACTCGCAGAGGGTTACCTGTGGCACGAGTTCGGCGACGTGCACCTGATCCTGCCATGAGCGACTCCCCGCTCGATACGTTGCCGACCACGCGCCGGGCCATCCTCAACCTGCTCAAGCGCCAAGGGCCCTTGGCGGCCAATGAGGTGGCCCGGGCCCTGGGGCTCACCCCTGCGGCCGTGCGCATGCAACTCGTACGCCTCGAAGATGACGGCCTGTTGGCACGCGACGACGTGGCAGCTGAAGCCCTGCGCCGCGGCCGGCCGGCGCACCACTACACGCTCACCTCTGCAGCGGAGGCCCTCTACCCCAAGCGCTACGGCGATCTCACCACCGAATTGCTCGGCTATCTGGGAGGTCCCAACGGCGAGCAGGTGGACGAGCTCTTCGAGCGGCGCCGGCAACGAAGGGTCGACGGTGCCCGTCCCCGCCTGGCCCACCTCTCGTTCGCCGACCAGGTGGCCGCGCTCACCGCCATATTGGACGAAGACGGCTACCTGGCCGATGTGACCGAGCAGGAGGACGGGAGCTGGCTCATCGTCGAGCACAACTGCGCCATCCTCACGGTGGCACACGGCTTCTCCCAGGCGTGCTCGAGCGAGCTCTCCTTCATACGAGAAGCCCTCCCGGGGGCCAAGGTGGAGCGGGTGGCGCACATTATGGACGGCGCGCACGTGTGCGCCTACCGCGTGAGCCCGCTCACGGCGTAGACCCCCTAGGGCGTCGACCCGCCTCGGGCAGACCCCTAGGGCGTAGGCGCCATCGGCGCGATGTCGAGCACGACTGCGCCGTCGACTTCGTGGATCTCGGTGCGCAGGAGCTCGACGAGATGACCGCCGGCGAGCTCGATCACGAACTCGTCCACGGCGTTGCCGTCCACCCGCTCGAGGATGTGAATGGCAACGATGTCCCCGCCCACTGCGCCGATGCGGCTGGCCACCAATCCCAACGCGCCCGGGCGATCGGGCAATGCGATGCGAACGTTGTATCCAGCCATGACGTAGAGGCTAGGCGATCAATGTAAACAGGCTGTTTCAGAGGGCCGGCACCCCCTGTCGGGCTTTCGGTCCGGGAACGGCTCCGCACGTCAGATCGATGTGACGGTGCGGGCCGGCACGTACTCGTCCACGTACTCGCGCTCCGAAAGGCGGGCGATCTCGTGCATGAGGGCGTTGGTGAAGGCCCGGCACTCGTTGTGGTCATGTCCCTCCAACGGATCTTCCGGATTCGCCGGGGGCGCCATTTCCATGGGTTTTCCGAAGCGGATGGTCACGCGCTTGAACGGGCGCATGAACTTGGAATTCACCGGTTGCACCTCAACCGTGCCTACGACACCGACGGGGATGATGGGCACGCCGCACTCACGTGAGAGGCGGGTCACACCGGTCCGGCCCTTGTGCACGTACGGGTCGAGCGTGCGGGTTCCCTCGGGGTAGAGGCACAGGAGGCGACCCTTCCCGAGCACGTCGGTCCGCGCCGTCTCGAGCGCGCGCTCGCTGGCGCTCCCCCCACCGCGGCGAATCGGGATCTGGCCGGCGGCACGGAAGAACCAGGCCGTCTTCTTGGAATCGAAATATTCCGCCTTGGCCAGGTAGGTCACCTTGCGGGTCACGACGAGAGGGATGAAGAACGAATCGCAGAACGACTGATGGTTGGCCGCCAACACGGCCGGTCCCTTCTTGGGGATGTTCTCCCTCCCCTCGACCTTGATCCGCCACAGGATGAAGAAGATCGGACTGAGGATCACCTTGAGCACCCAGTACGCCACACGGCAAACGTAGTCCCGGCCTCCATCTGCCGCCCCGGCCGGCCCGGTACGCGGACGCAGAGGCGGAGGCAGCGACGGGGGGCACGACATCGGGGCGGGCGATGTGGTGAACTGCGGAACCGGGCCAGGGGGGCCCGAAGGAGGTGGCCTTCATGCCCGACCAAGCAAGCAGTTGCCGAGCCGTTGCTCTCGGGACTGTACTTCGGCGAGTGCCCCCGCTGGCACGAGGGCCGACTGTGGTTCTCGGACTTCTACGACCACGGTGTCTTCTCCGTCTCGCTCGAGGGCGACAAGCGCATCGAGGTCGAGTTCGACGGCGAGCCGGCCGGTCTGGGCTGGCTGCCCGATGGCCGCCTCCTCATCAACTCACGCCTCGATCGCGCCGTCTTCCGCCGCGAGCCCGACGGGACGCTGGTGCGCCACGGCGAATTGGTGCCATGGGCGCAGGGCCACGCCAATGACATGGTGGTCGCCAGCAACGGTCAGGCCTATGCAGGGAACTTCGGCTTCGAGCTCAGTCAGGAATTCGACGGCACGGTGAAGCGCGCCAACATCGGACCCACCTCCCTCGTACGGGTCGACCCCGACGGCACCAGCCATGAGGCAGCCGACAATCTGGCGTTCCCCAACGGCACCGTGATCACCGCCGACGGGGCCACACTCGTCGTCGCCGAGAGCATGGGAGGCTGCCTCACCGCCTTCGACCGCAGTCCCGACGGCACCCTTTCAGGACGCCGCGTCTGGGCCGCACTCCCTCAGGGCGTCGCACCCGATGGGATCTGCCTCTGTGCCGACAACACCATTTGGGTGGCCAACGCACTCGGTTCGGAATTCGTGCGGGTCGCTGAAGGGGGCAACATCATCGAGCGGATCACCACGGCGAGCGGTCTCGGGAGCTTCGCCTGCATGCTGGGCGGCGAGGACCGCCTGACGCTCTTTATGGTGACGGCCGCCACGAGTGATCAGGTGAAGGCGCAGGAAAAGCGCACGGGCTGTATCGAGACGGCGCGCACAACGGTCCCAGGGGCGGGACTTCCCTAAAGCCCTCGATCTGCACCCGTCCTTCGCTCTCGTGATGAGTCTGAAAGTAGAACGCTCGAAGTCAAGCATTCAACTTTCAGAGGTACTCCCGCCACAGCTTTTCGCTCCCCCTGCGAGGAGGGTTCGTCCAGGGACGCCGAAGGCGAGGCCGGACACGAGTGGCCGGCCGGCCCTTTACGAGCCCGGTGGTTGACTCCTCGCCAGCCACTCTTGGAGCCGGTCAGCCGCCCTGCGGCTGGCCTAGTTGCGCCCTTTTCGCCTCTGCCGTGAGCCGGGCATGGGCGTGTCAGCCCAGCTTGGTCAGCGCACTGCGCAGGTTGCGCACGGCCTGACTGATGCGCTGCTCGTTCTCGATAAGCGCGAACCGCACATGGCCATCACCGCCGGGACCGAATCCCACGCCGGGCGACGTTGCGACGTCGGCCTCCTTGACCAGATATTTGGAGAATTCGAGCGAGCCCATCTCGCGATAGGGCTCGGGTATCGGCGCCCAGACGAACATCGTCCCCTTCGGGGGGACGAGACGCCAGCCGATGCGATTGAGGCCGTCGCACAACGTGTCACGACGTGACTTGTAGATTTTGTTGATGACCTTGGGATAGTCCGGGGCCTCGTTCATGGCCACAATCGCGGCGATCTGAATGGGCTGGAACGTGCCGTAGTCGAGATACGTCTTGAGTTTGGTCAGCGCCTGCACGATCTCGCGGTTGCCCACCACGAAACCGACGCGCCAGCCGGCCATGGAGAAGGACTTGGTCATGGTGTAGAGCTCGACCGCGACATCCTTGGCTCCTGGCACCTGCAGGATCGAGGGCGGTTCGTAGCCGTCGAAGCCGATGTCGGCGTAGGCAAAGTCGTGGACGAGGACGACCTCGTGCTCGCGGGCGAACGCCACCAGGCGCTCCATGAAGGAGAGGTCGACGCAGGCCGTGGTCGGATTGTGGGGGAACGAGAGCACGATGACACGGGGCTTGGGCCATGACTCCTCCCACGCGTGCATCAAGCCGTCGAAGAAGTCATCCCCCGGATCTGGCGCGGCGGTTCCGTCGACGTCGACGGACGGCCCGTTGAGCGGCACCTGGCGCACGTCGGCGCCGGCAAAGAGCGGGCCCCAGATGTGGATCGGGTAGGACGGGGAAGGCACCAACGCAGTGTCGCCCGGGCCCACCAGGACCCACATCAGATGCGAGAACCCCTCCTTGGCCCCGATGGTGGTTACGACCTCGGTGTCAGGGTCGAGTTCCACGCCGAACTTGCGCAGGTAGAGATCGGTGATGGCGCTGCGCAGCTTGGGAATGCCACGCGAGGCGGAGTAGCGATGATTACGCGGGTTATGGGCCGCCTCGGCCAGCTTGTCCACCGCCACGTCGGGCGAGGGGAGGTCCGGGTTGCCGAACCCGAGGTCGATCACGTCGAGGCCGGCTCGCCGGGCGTCGTCCCTCATCGTGTTGATGGTGGCGAAGACGTAGGGCGGCAGACCGTTGATCCGGCGGAACTCCATCGGGCAAGTCTACGACCCGGCCTCGGGTTCCCTGGACCAGGGCACGGTGCGCCCCGCCGCTACCAAGGCGTCAGGGTCGACGGGCCAGGCGAAGATCGCCCATGTGGCACCGGCGGCCGCCAGGTTCGTCACGAGGGTCGACAAGCTCGAGTGCTCCTAGCAACGGCGGGCCGCCCCACGTCACTTCGACAGCGTCGGGCCCCCGGGTGCGCGCCGCCACAAGCGTCGGGTCAGCGTCCCAGACGTTGAGGGCAGCCCCGGACTCCTGCGACTCTTCGATCCGGGCGGCCGGTCCACCGGCCAGCCAGACGGTGATGCCACGCGTCCGCAGTGCCTGCGCCACGTCGACCATGTCCCGCCGGCGTTCGGCCGCCGGGGGGAAGGGGATGCCGTAGGCGACGTTCTCAGCTTCGCTGAGCCGGTCGCCGGTGCCCAACCCGGCGATGACGCGCCCGGGAGCGAACTGGGCCAGCGCCGCGAACTGGTTGACCAGCACCGCGTTCGGCACCAGGCCTGTCCGGGCCACGAGCGTCCCGAAGAAGGGGCCTCCATCCGGGCGTCGGCGGACCTTCGTAGGAAGCGGCCAGTGCCGCCAGTATCGGAAAGGGGGCGAGTGCGGGCCTCTCCGGTTGGCCGATGGGCCACAGATGGTCGTAGCAGAACACACCGTCGACACCGGCGGCCAAAGCCCGGTGGGCCACCTCGAGCGCCTCCTCGGGAGTGTCCCTGAACGTCGGCACGACGACGCCGGTACGGATCATTCTCCGGTCGGCGCAGATTTCCACTGCAGGCCGCCCGCGCGCCCCCCGAGTGCGGCACCCACCGCACCGGCAGCGCTCTCCGAACACAGCGGGGACGATGACCGTCCCGGGTCGGGTCGACCCACCCTCGACCAGTTCGGCGTAAGGCCGCCGGGCGGCATCGAGGAGGAGATCCCCCGCACCGACCAGACCCCCTCCCAGAACGAAGCATTCGGGGTCGAGCACGCACGCCAGGTTGGCCAGTCCGAACCCGACCCACCAACCGACCTCTTCGACCACGCGCCGCGCATCGGCATCTCCCGAGAGGGCGGCCGCGGTGACATCCTCGCCGCGGACGCTTTCGGGATCACCCCCCGAGCGGGCAACGACCCCCGGTAACTTGCCGGCCAGCGCAGCCTCACGTGCCAGCAGGCCCAGTCCCCCTCCCGATGCGTAGCGCTCCCAGCACCCGCGCCGACCGCACGGACACGGAGGGCCCGCCGGATCGACCACCATGTGACCGACCTCGCCGGCGAACCCATGGCCGCCGACCTGCACCTGACCGTCGACGACGATCCCGCCTCCGATCCCGGTCCCCAAGGTCACCATCACGACGTGTCGGAAACCCTTGCGCCGCGCCGAGCCGGAGCTCGGCCAGCACGGCGAAATTGGCGTCGTTCTCGATGACGACCCGCCGACCGGTTAGCCGCTCGCCGATCAGGACCCTCCAATCCACTCCTTGCCCCTGGGGCAGATTGGGCGCGAACCGCAACCGGCCCAAGCGGTCCACCATGCCGGGGGCCCCGACTCCGATCGGTGGTGCTCCGACGGTGGATCCGGCCGACCCCGCCGACCCCGCTGACGTCGACCCGGTGCCCACCGCGGCGTCGAGTTGCGCCACGACCTCGACCACGGCGTTGGCCACCTCGACGCCATTGTCGCGGCCTGCGCCCCTCGGGGTGGCCACGCGCGCCTCGGCCACCACCGTGCTGGCCGCGTCCAGTGCGATGCCGAGCACCTTCGTGCCACCGATGTCGACGCCGAACGCCACGCCGGCCCCCGCCGACGAATCGGCGTCAGGCATCATGCCGAAGACTCGACCCGTGCCTTCAGCTCCCGCATGGCCGTCGACATGATGCGGCTCTGGGCGCGCATTTTGATGAAGCCGGGAATGGGCACCCGGAGCTCGGCCTCCAGGTGGTAGGTAACGAGCGTCCCGGAGCCTTCGCCCGGATCGAAGACGTAGCTCCCGTCCAACTTGGAGGTGATGTCGCCCTTGGTGAGTACCCATGACAGGACGCGTGGCGCCTCGGAGAAGTCGTAACGCAAGGTGTAGCTCGTGCTACGACCGAAGGCGGCGGCGCGAAACGTGACAAGGGCCGGCCGACCCTCGTCATCGCGCTCATCGACGATGATCTCCTTAATGTCGGCGGCCCATTCGGGGTACCGCTCGATATCCGCGACGACAGCGAAGCACCGCTCAGGCGATGCCGACACCGACATATGTTCGGTGGCTTGATCGGCCACGATCTCGTGTTCCTCTCTTGTCGACCTGACTTCGGGCGTCGGACAGGGGGAGTCAGCCTGCCACTTCCGCCAGGGTGCTGGCCAGCCTAGAAGCGAGAACGTCATAGTCGAAGGATGTCTGGGCACGAACCCGGGCCGCCCGGCCCATGCGTTTTCGCAGCTTGGGCTCGGCGAGCAGGGTGCGGAGAGCCTCGGCCACCCGTCCGGGGTCCTCGGGATCACGAACGACCAGACCGGTCTGACCGTGGACGACGGCCTCGGCCGCGCCCCCGCTGTCACCCGCTATCTGGGGCACCCCGGCGGCCGCAGCCTCTAGGAAGACAATGCCGAATCCTTCCTGCTCCAGGCCCAGCCAGCGGTTGTGGCAGGCCATGACGAACACGTCAGCCGCACCCAGGAGCGCCGCCCGGTCGTCGTCGCTGACCCGGCCGAGCACCGAGACCGAAACCGTGCTGGCGGCGGCCTGACGGCGGAGGCGCTCCAACTCGCGCCCCGCGCCGCCGATCGCGACCACCAGGTTGGGATAGGAAGGGGCCAACCGGTCGGCGGCCGCAATGAGGACATCCATGCCCTTGCGCGGCACCAGCCGGCTCAGGCTCACGATCAGCGGACCGGCCGCGGGCAACCCCAAGCGGGCCCGGGCCGCCCGCCGTTGCGCCGCGAGGAGCGGGGTGATGGCCGACGTGTCGACCCCGGGCGGCACCTCGACCACGCGTGGCCTCGATGTCCCCGGCCGCGCGCCGTCCTTCGCCGGCCGGGTAGCTTCCGGCCGAGACGACGACCGCTGCGCCACGCAGCACGTGGGCGAGTGCGGCCCGCGACCCCGGGACACGACCCGGCACCGTCACTTCGGCGCCGTGCAGAATGACCCCGTAGGGAACACCGAGACGGGGACCAAGAAGCCCGAGTGGGAGCACGGGATCCAGGAGCACCAGGTCGATGTCGTGCTCCGCGATGCACCGGCGCACCCGGGCCACGATGTGCGGCGTCGGGAAGTAGAGGATCGAGTCGGGCACGCGCTCGATATGGATCCCGAGCGCCTCCTGTTCGGCGTCGAATGCCGATGCGTCGGGGTGCGAGGAAGCCGTGAGCACGACGAAGGAGTCCGGATCGAGGCGCTTCCACAACTCCCAGAGGTAGTTCTGGATCCCCCCTACCTTGGGGGGAAGTCGTTCGTCACCAGCAGGTGACGGCTCATGACCGCACCGGTGCGCGGCCCAGCGCCGCGTCGGAAGAGCCTAGCCAGCCCGGTTGCTGAAGCGCAACGACGGGACGAGACCGGCCCGCTCGAGCATGCGCATGGCACGGACTTCGTCGGCATCGATGACCACTGCGTCATCGGGCTCGCGACCCAGCAGGAAGGTGACGACGCAGTCGTCGCAGGCATTGGTTCCCTGAAGCTCGCAGCATTCGCAATCGATCGTGAGCGGTCCCGTCGTGGCCGGGCTGAACAGGTGCCGTTCGGACATGATGGCGGCCCTCCTTCTTTGCCCAGAGCATCGCGGAGGGTTGTGACACACGCCCTCGGCCGCACACCGACGTGGTCACCGGGCCTCCTCGAGGGCATGGCGTGTGGCCCGCACCGTCTCGGCTATTCCCCAGGCCACACCTTCGGTTCGGACGTCTCCGTCAACCACCACGGTCAGAAACGGGTGGGCCACCCACCCGGTAGTCGCGGAAGGCCTGCGAGCTCATCACGATCGGCATATCCCCCGGGTCGAGCGCTGCGATCGCCGTCACGTCCTCGTGCTCGGGCCCTTTGGTCACCAGGACGATGTGCACACCTTCGGGCAGGGAGGCGCGCAACTCGGCCGTCCCTTCCCACAGGTCACGACAGCCCAGGCACGACGACGAGACGAACACGAGGAGAACGGGGTCGACCGATTCGACGATGGTCACTGCCAGAAAGTCCCCCTTCGGCGTGACGCCCCCGATATCGACCGGTACCGTCGCCGGATGGTCCCGGAACGTCGGGATAGGTTTCACGCGGCGCAGGATCTCCGCCGGTGACGGATCGTTCACGGGGTCCGCGATGGTGAGTCCGGTGTCCCGGACGCCAACTCGTCCTCAGCCGTCTCCACCACGTTGCGACCGTGGCCGCACCAGCGACAGACGACTTCGTCGACGTGTCGCGAGAGAACAGTCACCTCCTCGATCTCGAGTTCGCCCCCCACCGTGTAGTGGTGGAAGGCCTTGGTCGTCTGGGAGGTCGTGACGTCGAAGCGGGTCACATTGCCGCAGCTTTCGCACCTGTATCGAGGAGTATCCACCTCCTCCACGGTACTCGCCACCAAATGGGAGCTTCCGGTGGGCTAAATCCGGCTGAGCAGCTCGGCTTTCTTCGCTGCAAACTCCTCTTGCGAAATGATTCCTCGCTGGCGGAGATCGTCGAGCTCAATCAGCCGGACGCGAATTTCTGCTGGCCCCGATCCGTAAGGCGGCTGTGGGGCAACGGCGGGCGCGACGGGAGCGGTCGGCCTCGCGGCCTGCGGACCGTCGTCGTCATCGTGCGCGGTGACGGGTGGCACGCCGAATGGCGGAGTGTCGGGCGCCCCGGGCGCCCCGGGCGCCCCGGGCGTCTCGGGCGTGGCCGGCTCTTCGTAGGTTGCGGTGTCCCTCGAGCGCGAAGACCGCAGGTCGATGCTCCGGAGCTCGGCCGGGATGGGTTCCGCGTTGCCGCCACCGACGAGCTCGTTGATCTGACCATTGATCACCCGTTGGAGGATGACAGGCTTGCGGATGAACGGGAGGATGATCTCGTCGTCCTCGCCCTGCACATCGACGACGAGGCGACCAGTGGCCAGCACGCGTTCGAACAAGGTCTGGGACAGGTTCAGCCCGGTGATGCGCTGCAGCCGGATCTGGACGATGTCACGATCGAACACGTTGCGGCGCACCAAAATCCGGGTCGTGGTCAGTGCGAACGTGTACAGCCGCCAGCGGGCGAGACGTCCGAGGAGCCACACCCCGGGGATCGCAGCCAGAATCCACAGCCCGTCGGCCAGCCAGTTCGGGATCGACGGCGCGCCCACAATGATGGTGATGACGACCGCCACGGCCAGCACGGTGACGAAGAGCGGGCCGGAGAAATACACCCAGTGCGGGCGCAACTGGACGAGTAGGTCCTCATCGTCGTTGAGGTACCTCCGCGGCAACGACACGCACCCGAGCGTAGTTGCGACCTCCAGCGGAGCGCGGCCACGCAGGCGGCAGCCCCGACCCTCTCACCCCGGGCGCCGGTAACCTCTCCGTCATGTCGTACGCCGAAGTTGCCCCAGACGAGATCCGCGCCCGCCTTTCCCGAGGCGAGGACGTCTTCCTCCTCGATGTGCGCGAGCCCGACGAGGTCGCCGAGTGGGCCTACCCGATCGGGGTGAACATCCCGCTCGGACAGCTCGGCGACCGGGTGGGTGAGCTCCCCCAGGGGACGACCATCGTGGTGGCCTGCGCCGCGGGGGTGCGTTCCGCCAAGGCAGCGACAGCGCTCAGTGAAGCCGGATGGACGGCCGAGAACCTGACCGGGGGTGCGGCCGCCTGGGCCGCTACCGAGCCCGAACCGGACTGACCCGGGTACCGAACCGCCCAACGGCGGCCCCAACCGGTGGGGCTGGTGGGGATCGAACCCACGACCGAGGGATTATGAGTCCCCTGCTCTAACCACTGAGCTACAGCCCCTGAACTGGGTTTTATTGCTTGAGACTTTGTGAGATGTTGGTTTGCCCTAGCCTCTGGACCGGTCTTTTTCCTGACCGGCACAATCAGGGAACGCCCACTTGGGCATTTCGAGTTGCGAGCGTACAACGCTGCTCCTGGCAACCAGGTGACGTAGACCCATGCACATCCGCGTTGGAGAAAGGGTTCGGATTGCAGCGGCCAGGAAACAATTCGCCAGGCTGGTTTCGCTCCGCCTCGTTCTGCGAGCCAAGGTTCGACTCATCAGTTCCACTCGCATCGAACTCGTTCGGCTCCTCGGCCCTCGGCCCCCCATTGGCTACGACTGAAAAGCCTTCCGCCGAGCAATCCACCCATCGTGGTGGGCTTCCTCCGCCTATGCGGACATCCACCACCGAGGGCAGAGCCCCCGAAAGGATGTCTTAGCTCGACACAATGACATTCCCATGCAACTCCCGTGAATCGTCGCATGGGAATGGGAACCGCCGGTGCGCCCGGGGAATACCCTCCCGTCGACCTCTTCGACTTCGCCACTCTTTCTAGCAACCCTCATCTGACTGTCTCAGCTGCCTAGGTCCTTCCCCATATCCCTGCGACCCTTATCGGCTTCGAGAATCGCCATCAATTTTCGAGGCTGTGGATCGCTGTTGTGCCTCGCTGCATTGGGGGCGCTACGTTCCCGAGCAACCACGCGTTCAATACTCCGATTCCGGGTTTCAACTCGTGCCCGGTCGCCTTCAAACGTGCCCAAAAAGCCCTAATGGCGATGCGCTGATCGGCAAGACAGAATCTCCGAAATGGTCATCGCTTACCGCACGATCCAGACCAACGGAATCCAGATGCACGTGGCCGAAGCCGGAGAGGGGCCTTTAGTTCTCCTACTCCACGTCGTTCGCCTACTGCACGACTTCCCTGGACTTTCGCCGATTTTCTGAGCGAACTCACCGCCAAGCTCGGGCCGGACAACTACCAGGTCTTCTCCCAATAACTTAGGTTGGCTGAAGCTACCCGAAGTGCACACCACGGCTGGGGTGGATGGCACGACAATGCCCGACCATTCGGACAAGGCGCTTCACAGGTGGCCGAGCGAAGCAGAGGTCGACTACTACACAGCCGAAACTGGGAGTACATGACGGCCGCAGCCACTGGATTCCCAGGTACGACCGGCTGAAACCAACGCTCTCCTCCCGGAGTTCTATCAGCCACGTGACGATATGCATACGTTGGGTAAGCGTTGGGTGAGGGTTGGGTGACCGCTCAGGAGAAATTGCGCACGTGTTCGTACGCTATATCCGTGCATAGCCGGGGGGCTGCGTCGAGACACTGGGCGGGAGTGCTCGGCCGAGTTGGCGGAGAAACACGCTTGTTTTCCAGCTCTCTAGGTGCCCGTCGACACCGTGCGGCGGAGCAGTTGGTGGTTTGCGCTTCACAGTTGGAGCATTTGGCTTTTTGTGCACGTCTCGACGAGGAGGGTGCTCGGTTTAGGCGAATGGATCTGGTACCGACGGTGCTGCGCTGGAGCGTCCCACCCAGGGCACCGTCGCATCTCGCAGTAACGGTCGATACCCTCGCGTCCGCGTCGATACGTCAGACGGTGTTGTTGATCAATCCGTTGGGCGAGACCCCAGGGCTGTTCGAGCGTTTCGCAGACGCGAAACGCGACGGAGCGCGAATAATGACGCCCCATCGAGACCACTCCGACTTGGCCACCGACTTGACACATTCCGGCCTGAGGCAGATCGTCGTGCTCGCAGCGGCTGCATGTCACGTGACCGCGCAACGCCGGAGTAATGCCCTCCGGTGCGCCCGCGATGGAACCGTTTGCCCGGCGCCAATGCCACCGTCATTAGGAATTCGACGGCCCGCTACGTCGTCGTTCCCGCCGTCGCTGCAGGCGGCGCGGTAGCGGTGGGGAAATAGCCGGTGTCGTGGCTCGCCGGCCGGCGGCGAATAAGTGGCGATGACAGTTGGGGGGCACGGGTCGGTCTCTCTGCACTTGTGAGCTTCGCTGTCTTTGCGATACCAGTCCTCATTGCCATCGGCGTCACGACGGCGGTGGCCCACTTGGTCACGATGCCACGATCGCATGTCGCTGTGGCGGCTTGGTGGGCGCTCCTGATCGCTCTGCCACTCAGCGTCTACGTGCTGTCAAGCCGGTTGGCTCGCCGCGCCTTGCCCTTGGCTGCGTTGTTGAGGATGACCCTGGTATTTCCCGACAAGGCTCCCAGTCGGATGGCAGTGGCCCGACGTGCGGGAAGCACGCGTGCCCTGGAGCGGCAACTAGCCGACACACGCGAGCGTGGAACGGAGGTGGATGAGCCAACGGTAGCGGCCGAGCACATCTTGGCGCTCGCCGCTTCCTTGAATCGACACGACCGGTTGACCCGGGGGCACTCTGAGCGCGTCCGAGCCGTAACCGATCTGATTGCAGATGAGTGGAAACTACCCGAAGCAGACCGAAATCGGTTGCGGTGGTCGGCCCTTTTGCACGACATCGGCAAGCTCACGGTGCCCGAGTCGATCCTGAACAAGGCTGGGAGACCTGACGACGCTGAGTGGCTGTTGCTGCAAGGTCACCCCTTGGAGGGGGCGCGGCTAGCCGCCCCTTTGGCCACTTGGTTGGGGCCATGGGCAGACACCATTGCTCAACACCACGAGAGATTTGATGGCAAGGGTTATCCCTACGGCTTGGCCGGCGATGAAATCTCGCTCGGTGGTCGGATCGTGGCAGTGGCCGACTCCTATGAGACCATGACCGCAGTCCGCTCCTACAAGTCCGCCATGACTCCCGAGGCCGCTCGCCGAGAGCTCGTGGCGTGTGCAGGCACCCAGTTCGATCCCGCGGTCGTCCGTGTCTTCTTGGATGTGTCGGTGGGACGCACTCGACTGGTTGGTGGCGCACTCTCGTGGCTCGGGGAAATTCCGATCGTCAACAGTCTCCCCCAACTTGGACAACTCGCCAGCACAGCGGGCCAGGCCGTCTTGGCGGCAGCTGCCATATTCGGCATCGGCTTCGCCGCCGCAGCCAGCGCACATCAAAAACCCGTGCAACAACACCACGCAGTAGCCACATCGACGGTCCAGCAATCAGGACCTACTCCCTCAGTGACCCCGCCAACCACGACCGCGCCTCCCTCCATCATCAGCCCCAAGTTTGAGGCTCCATACACCCCTTCGGCGGCCGTCACCCCGGCCACCGTCCCCGGCGCGCCCTCGGGGGCCTCGGCCACGGCGGGCAATGTCTCGGCGACCGTCACCTGGACGGCGCCGTCGTTCGATGGCGGGAACCCGATCAGCGGCTACACGGTGGTGTCTTCCGACTCGACCACCCCGGCCAACGGCGGTGAGTCGTGCACCTGGACGGCGGGGCCGCTCACCTGCACGGTCAGTGGCCTGACCAACGGTGATGCCTATACCTTCACGGTCAGCGCCACCAACGCGGTGGGCGTGGGGGTGGCCTCGAGCCCCTCGAATACGGTGACGCCGGCCACCGTCCCCGATCCACCCACCATCGTCTCGGCCACGCCCGGCAATGCCTCGGCGACGGTCACCTGGACGGCACCACCCTCCGACGGCGGGTCAGCGATCACCGCCTACACGGTGGTGGCGGGCGACGAGACCACCCCGGCCAACGGCGGTGAGTCGTGTACCTGGACGGCGGGGCCGCTCACCTGCACGGTCGGTGGCCTGACCAACGGTGACGCCTACATCTTCGCCGTCAGCGCCACCAACGCGGTGGGCGTCGGTCCCTGGTCCACCCCTTCGGCGGCCGTCACCCCGGCCACCGTGCCCGCCGCCCCGACATCGCTCAGCGCACTCTCGGGGAACAGTGCCGTCACCGTGTCGTGGACGGCGCCGTCGTTCGATGGCGGGAACCCGATCAGCGCCTACACGGTGGTGTCTTCCGACTCGACCACCCCGGCCAACGGCGCTGAGTCGTGCACCTGGACGGCGGGGCCGCTCACCTGCACGGTCAGTGGCCTGACCAACGGTGATGCCTATACCTTCACGGTCAGCGCCACCAACTCGGTGGGCGTGGGGGCGGCCTCGGCCGACAGCGCCCCGGTGACCCCGGCCGCACTGCCCTCGGCCCCCTTGTCGGTCAACGGCGTGGCCGGTGACGGCCAGGTCGTCTTGTCGTGGACCCCGCCCGCCCAAGACGGCGGCGACCCGGTCACCGCCTACAGCATCACCCCCTACATCGGCTTCATCGCCCAGCCCGTGACCACCTTCACTTCCCCCGCGACGACCGAGACGATCACCGGACTCACCGACGGCACCGCCTACACCTTCGAGGTGAGCGCCACCACCGACGCGGGGACCGGACCGGACTCGGCCGACAGCGCCCCGGTGACCCCGGCCGCACTGCCCTCGGCCCCCTTGTCGGTCAACGGCGTGGCCGGTGACGGCCAGGTCGTCTTGTCGTGGACCCCGCCCGCCCAAGACGGCGGCGACCCGGTCACCGCCTACAGCGTCACCCCCTACATCGGCTTCATCGCCCAGCCCGTGACCACCTTCACTTCCTCCGCGACGACCGAGACGATCACCGGGCTCACCGACGGCACCGCCTACACCTTCGAGGTGAGCGCCACCACCGACGCGGGGACCGGACCGGACTCGGCCGACAGCGCACCGGTGACCCCGGCCACCGTCCCCGGCGCGCCCTCGGGGGCCTCGGCCACGGCGGGCAATGTCTCGGCGACCGTCACCTGGACGGCGCCGTCGTTCGATGGCGGGTACCCGATCACCGCCTACACGGTGGTGTCTTCCGACTCGACCACCCCGGCCAACGGCGCTGAGTCGTGCACCTGGACGGCGGGGCCGCTCACCTGCACGGTCAGTGGCCTGACCAACGGTGATGCCTATACCTTCACGGTCAGCGCCACCAACTCGGTGGGCGTCGGGGCGGCCTCGAGCCCCTCGAATACGGTGACGCCGGCCACCGTCCCCGATCCACCCACCATCGTCTCGGCCACGCCCGGCAATGCCTCGGCGACGGTCACCTGGACGGCACCATCCTCCGACGGCGGGTCAGCGATCACCGCCTACACGGTGGTGGCGGGCGACGAGACCACCCCGGCCAACGGCGGTGAGTCGTGTACCTGGACGGCGGGGCCGCTCACCTGCACGGTCGGCGGCCTGACCAACGGTGACGCCTACATCTTCGCTATGTCGGCGACCAACGAAGTCGGCGACAGCGCGACGTCTGCGCTATTCGGTCCCCTCACTCCCCCAAGCGGTGACTGGATGCAATCCATTCCTGCAGATTCTCCGTCGCCCAGAGCTACGGCATCGGAAGCTTGGGATCCGGCGACTGGGCAGCTGATCCTCTTTGGGGGAGGGGAGTGCTCCGGGGGTGGCGGCTCATGCACGGTCACGAACGACACCTGGTCCTGGACGGGTACAACGTGGACGCTACTGGCGCCAAGCTCCAGTCCACCACCGCTTGCAGAAGCGTCACTGGCATACGATCCGGCAGCAGGTCAACTGGTCCTCTTCGGAGGTGTGGACTCCAACGGTGACTCGCGTGCGAGCACGTGGGTATGGAACGGATCGAACTGGATCTTGGAATCTCCAATTTCGAGCCCACCCGCAAGACACGGAGCTTCGCTCGGCTACGACCCGACCACGGATCAGCTGATCCTCTATGGCGGAAGTGACACCGCCAGCATCACACCGATGACGCCCGATACATGGGCCTGGAATGGGACGGATTGGACGCAGTTGGCTCCGTCGGTATCCCCCCCTCCGCTCTACGCCGCCACTATGGACTGGGATTCGAGCTCAGGGCAGCTCATCCTGTTTGGCGGTACGACAAACGGAACCTACAACGGCACGAACGAGACGTGGGCCTGGACAGGGACCAACTGGAACGAGCTGTTCCCCGCGTCATCTCCTCCGGCAAGGCTCAGGGCGTCCATGGCCATGGACCCGATCTCAGGTCAGTTGATCCTCTTCGGAGGGTACGGAGTCGGTGAAACCGACCTGGGAGACATGTGGGCGTGGAATGGCAGCACCTGGACGCAAATGAGCCCCCCGACCCTGCCGACACCACGCGCCGATGCTTCGATGGCCTTCGACGTTGCGACTGGGAAAATGGTGCTCTTCGGGGGAGCGATCCTCGACGGTACGGAACTCCTTGGCGATACTTGGCTGTATTCGTAAGTTCAGGGACACTCCGACCTACGAACTGTGCAATTCGCGCCGTCTCCCACCCAACGGCCCGGATTTCGCTCACCGTTCACCCGGCGGTGTCGAGTGGCGAGCGTACAACGCTGCTCCCGGCTAGCCGGTGACGAAGACCGGCGCGCACCCCCAAGGCACCCGTAGAAGCATGAGAAGCGACGGCTTCGCAACTGTCCTGCCACCGATCTCATGCATCGGGGGGTTTAGCGTTGATTGTCGCAGATAACCGTGCGATTTTGCCGATCGGCATGACAGCGAAGGACATTCGATTATGGCCGGTGAGGAACCGATCGCTTCCGCAACGCAGCGTGTCCGGAACATCGATGCCTCGCTGCGGACGCTGGCCGTCGAATCCCTGCGTGCCATAGTCGGCATCCTCATCGCGTTCTCCCTGTCGTGGTGGATCAGCGGGGCACTGCACCTTCGGAGTGGTTTCGGGGGCTACGCCGGGTCGGCGGCGATCTTCGTGGTGATGGCGCTCGCCGCACTGACCCTCACGAGTGGCCTCCCGATCCACGATGCCCTGGCGGCGCAGAGGTCCGAGATCTTGCGCCAGCAGGGTCTTCTGCAGGCCGCCGCTGATGGCCATCAGTTCAATTCCGACTTGCACACTGCGCTCGAGATGGCTGAACACGAGCCGGATGTGCTCCAGGTGATCGGTCGTGCACTGGACCTCGTCTCCGATGGTCCCGCAGAACTCCTGTTGGCCGATGCCAGTCAGGCCCACCTCCATCAGAGCGCCGCCTCCGTGACGAAGGGGGCTCCCGGCTGTGGCGTCAGCACACCCTGGGGCTGTCCGGCTGTTCGCCAAGGGCAGGTCCTCGAATTCTCCGACAGCCACGCTCTGGCGACCTGTCCCCACCTTCAGGTGCGCACCGAACAGGTATCCGCGCTGTGCGTCCCCGTCACCGTGCTCGGCACGTCGACGGGGGTGCTCCATCTGACCGGACCGCCTGACGAACCGCTCGACCCTGAGCAACGGGGCCGGGCGGAGGTCCTGGCCACGCAGACGGGAGCCCGCCTGGGCCTCCTCCGGGCGCTGGTGACCAGCGAAATCGCTGCCACCACCGACTCGCTCACCGGTCAGCTGAATCGGCGCAGCGCCGAAGAAGCCCTGCGCCGGTTGGACCACGAGCAGATTCCCTATGCCGTGGCATTCGCCGACCTGGACAACTTCAAGATTCTCAACGACACACACGGACACGCCTCGGGCGACCGCGCGCTCCGTCACTTCTCGACCGTTGCCGGAGCGACGGTGCGGACGGGCGACATGGTCTGTCGATTCGGCGGGGAGGAGTTCCTCTTGGTCTACGTGGGATGCGACGTCACCGAGGCGGCCCCGATCGTGCACCGCCTACGGGCCGCCCTCGCGGAATCGGTGGCGGCGGCAGGGGTACCCCCATTCACCGTGAGCATCGGTCTGGCTGATTCCACGTACGCCGCCACGGGTGCCTCCATCATCGCCTATGCCGACGCGGCCCTGATGATGGCCAAACGGGAAGGGCGCGATCGCCTCATCATCGCCGTCAAGCCCGATCAGACGGCGGACGAAACCTCCTTCGCAGCCGGATAAACGCCGCGACGAGCAGGCGGGTCGGCGAGGGCCTACGCTCAGCGGCGCAGATGAGGGGGGAAGCATGCGCAAGGTACTTGGTGTGATGGCCGGGCTCCTGACGGCAACGGTGGCTCTGGCCGGGCCCCTGATGGCGTGCGGGCAAGCGGGCGCGGCCGAGTCCGCGAGCGGAGGCAACGGTTCGAAAGCCCCGTACACGATCGCTCTCGTCACCTCGACGACGGGATTGGCGGCGCCGCTCTTCCAAGAGACGCCTCAGGGATTCCTCGCCCGCATCGCTCTCCAGAACGCCCAAGGCGGGGTGAACGGCCACAAGCTGGTGCCGATGGTCATCAACGACCAGACGAGCCCCAGCCTGGATGCCACCGGCGTCCAATTGGCCATCTCCCGCGGTGCCATCGGCATCGTGGCCGTCAGCTCACTCTTCTACGGCGGATACAAGTTCGCCCAGCAGGCCGGGGTACCCGTGACCGGAAGCAGTCTGGACGGTCCGGAGTGGGGCGAGCAGCCCAATACGAACATGTTCGCCTCCGATACCGGCAGCGTCGACCCCAAGTACCCGGCGAACACCGCAATCGGTACATTCCTCAAGGCGCACGGCGGGACGATCGCCGGCACCTACGGGATCGGCATTTCGCCGTCGTCGATCCAGTCCGCAATCGGTACCGGCATTTCGTTCCAGCATGCCGGGGGCAAGGTGGGGGTGCTCGACACCTCGGTCCCCTACGGTTCGGTCGACTTCACGTCCGCCGCCCTGACAGCCAAATCCAAGAAGGTCAATGCGGTGTACGCCGGCATGGGGAACAACCAGAACTTCGCTCTGGCCACCGCTTTCGAACAAGCCGGGGTGAAGCTCAAAGCCGTGGTCTTCCCGACGGGCTACGAAGCTGCCGTGATCAAAACGCCGGCCTGGAGGTCGCTGCAGGGGATGTATTTCAGCGCCTCGTTCCGGCCTACGGTCCTGCCCAACGCCGGCACCCGCCAATTGGTAAGCGCCCTGCAGAAGTACCAGCACCGCTCGCCGGCCAACTTCCCCACCTACGTCGTGGACGAGTCCTGGCTGGGCGCCGACCTCATGATCAAGGGACTGCAGAAGGCCGGAGCCAGTCCCACCCGGGCCTCGGTCATCAAGGCTCTCCGGGGCATCACGTCCTACAACGGGAACGGTCTGCTGCCGCAATCCATCAACTACTCCACGATCTTCGGCCACAACCTGCCCAAGTTGTGTAGTTGGTATCTCCAGGCCAAGAAGAACGGGTTCGTCACCGTCTCCAATCAGCCGGTCTGCGGCACCTACATACCCGGGACGGCGACGGCCCAGAGCTAAGCGCCGTGAACGACCCTCATCCGGGCGACAGGGCGGTTGACCAGCTATCCTGCCGACGCAGTAGCCCTACGAACATGATCGAGGTGTGCTCATGGCTTCGATAACGTGCGCCAATTGCCAAACGGTCTCGGCTGAAGGCACTGCCTTCTGCCCGGGTTGCGGGAACAGTCTGTCCGGCGCCACACAAACGGCGTACACCCCGCCCCCGCCACCACCACCGGGCCCGCCACCGCAAGGATCGCCACCACCGCAGCCGGGCTCGCCACCACCTGCCGCCGCCAGGCCGCAGGTGAATTTCGACTGGAAGTCGATCAGCCACGCTGACCGGCTGGCCGGGGGAGGCACCCTCGTCCTCTTCATCGCGTTGTTCCTGCCCTGGTTCAAAGTCGACTTCACGTTCGGCACGGCCAGCGCGAGTGGCCTCTCGATCCACGGCTACCTGTACATCACGCTCATTCTGAGTCTGGCCATCATCGCCTTCGTCGTGGCGGAGTCGTTAGGTCTGTGGAAGTTGCCGAGCTCTTCACAGGTCGGTCGCGAACAGCTGCTCCTCATCGCGACCACGATCAACCTGGTGCTCGTCCTGATCGCGTTCTTGTTCAAACCCGGCGGCCACGGAGTCGGATGGGACTGGGGCGCCTTTGTGGCATTAATTGCAGCCGTCGTGGCCGTGTTCCCGTTGGGATGGCCCCTCATCCAGGCCCGTCGGAGCAAGTAGGCCCGCACTGCGCCACCGCCGGACACTTGCAAAAGGGCTCTCCTGCCATATGTGTGGGTGGATCAGGCCGCACGGCGTCCCGGGAGGGGCGGGCAGTAGCCCCCTCGGTCGAGCATGGCCAGGGCGATGAGGTGCTCGGGCTTCTTGAAGCCAAAAGCCATGCGGTGCAGCACCCGCAGCTTGGTGTTGGTCGACTCGATGAGGCCATTGGACAGGTTGTGGGTGAGAGCAGCTTTGATGCCCTCCAGATTGTTGGCGATCTTGCGGCCGACCTCGACGAAGGCGGGGAGTTCGCTTTTGCGCACCCACTCGAGCCAGGCGTCGAGCATGACCAAGGAGGCTTCCCCTTTGGTGGCGATGATGAGGCGCAGTTGTTCTTTCATCAGATAGGCCATATAGAGGGGCCCGTTCAGCGTGGCGATCCATGCGAGCTTCTCTTTTTGGCGCTCCGTCAGGTTCTCGGGGTTCTTCCACAGCGCATAGCGGGCCCCCTTGAGCTCTTTGGCGTGGCCGAAGAGGCCGTTCTTACGGGCACGGTGCCAGACCTGTGCCCGGACGTCGTCGAGCGCGTTGGTGGTCCACTGCACCACGTGGAAGGGATCGATGCACAAGGTGGCTGCCGGACAGCGTTTGGCCACGGTGTGCCCGATCCATTCGGCGGCATCGGCTGAGACCAGGCGGATCGCTTGGCAACGCTCTTTGCCCAAGAGGTCGAAGAACTGAACCAGCGTCGCCTTGTTACGCCCGACCCCGGCCCAGATGAGGCGTCCGCTGTCGTGGTCCACGCAGATGGTCAGGTAGCGGTGCCCCTTTTTGTAGCTGATCTCGTCGATGCCGATGCGCACCAACCCCTCGAAAGGATCGTGCTGCGCCACTCCGTCGGCCACCACCCGTTCCACGATCGAGCCCACGGTGCGCCAGGCGACGCGCAGGAGTGCCTGCACGGCGGACTTGGAGGTGTGGGTGACCAGCCAGGCCACCTGATCGTCGAAGTCCTTGGTGTGGCCCGCATCGTGGCGGGCCCAGGGCACCTGTGCGACGGTGATGCCGTGGATGGGGCAGCGCACCCGGGGGGAGTCGGCCTCGAGGTGACACCTGAGGGTGCCCAGATCGAGGGCCCGCCACCGGCGCCGACCCCGGCCCTGGTCATAGAGCGGGGCGCGCACGGCGCAGCGCCCACAGCGACGCTTGGTCGAACGCCGCGGCCGGACGTGGGCCACCACGGTTTCTGACTCCTCGTCGAAGTCGATCTCCTCGATGACCGTCGCCCGGTCGACACCCAGCAGGCTGCGCCATACGCTCATTCCCAACAACGCCATTCTCCTTGTCTCGTTTGTGGACCTTCAAGCAGCCCAAAAACGTAGAGGGAGATGGCGTTGTTCGCGTCAAGACCAGGTCAACGGACCCACACATATGGCAGGAGAGCCTGCAAAAGCTAAGTGCTAGAACCCTAGCGGTCAGTTTTCACACACCCCAGGCCGGTGCGTGGACATGCTCCGCCCTCTTCTGCCCGGCTCACGGCACAAGCGAAAAAGGCGAAAAGGCGCAGGTAGGTCAGCCGCTGGGCGGCTGACCGGTTCGATGTTGGTTGGCACAGTGTCGAGCACCGGGCTCCTCAAGGGACGGCCGGCCACCCGTGTCCGGCCTCGCCGTCGGCGCCCTTGACCAGCCCTCCCACGAGAGGCGAGCGAGAAAAACGAACCGGACTACTGCAGGTAGCCCTCGACGACCCCTTCCGCCCGCTCCGTCGCTGCATCGGGGTCGCCACCGGCATTTCGCTTGGCCCTGCGCTGGCGCAGCACATCCCACAACTGATCGAGCGTCACCTCGATGGCATGGAGACGCGCATGCTCCTCGTCGGAAAGCCCGTCACCGACGTGGCCCTCTTCGAGACGCTGCTCCTCCTCGGCCAACTTGTTGATCTGGGCGAGGATTTCCTTGTCGTCCATGTGACGCTCCGTTCGCTCGTTCTTTGGGCCGTGACAAGAGCCACTGCCGCAGCCATTGTTCCAGCCGTTCATCACCGCACACTCGTCCACATTCGTCGACACACACCGGCCCGCCCCCGGGCTATCGGAGGCGGGCCAGATATGTGACCTTCCGTCAGGCTACGGCCGCCAGGTCGGTCTCGTCGTCCACAGTCGCCGCGTCCCCTCCGGACAGGGCCGGAGCAAGGACATCGGCGATCGTCGTGGCCAAGTGGAACGTCATGACGTTGCGGACCTCTTCGGGCACATCTTCGAGGTCCGGCCCGTTGCGCACCGGAAGGACGACTTCGGTGAGCCCCGCCCGGTGTGCGGCAAGCACCTTCTGCTTGACCCCACCGATGGGGAGCACCCGGCCCTGCAAGGTGACCTCGCCGGTCATGCCCACAATGGAGCGGACCGGAGTGTCACGGAGCAGGCTGACCAACGCCGTCGTCATGGTGACGCCGGCCGAAGGCCCGTCCTTGGGCACTGCGCCCGCCGGGACGTGCACGTGGAACCGTTTCCCGGAGAAGATCTTCGGGTCGATGCCGAGCTCCTCGGCGTGCGAGCGCACATAGGACAGTGCGATCTCCGCCGACTCCTTCATCACATCCCCGAGTTGACCAGTGAGGGTCAATCCTTCCGGGCCGTCGGACATGCTCGCCTCGACGAAGAGCACATCGCCACCGGCACCCGTCACCGCGAGGCCTGTCACGACCCCTGGCACACTCGTCCGCTCGGCCGCTTCGAAGTAGAAGTGAGGCCGACCGAGCCAACTGCGCACATCGGGCGCATCGACGACGACCGGAGCTTCCCGCTCACCGGCGGCCAGTTTGGTCGCCACCTTACGGAGAAGCCGGCCCAGCTCACGCTCGAGCGAACGCACGCCCGCTTCACGGGTGTAGTCCGCCACGATGCTCCGCAGGGCGTCGTCGCTGATCTGCACCTCGTCTTCGCGCAAGGCGGCCCGGCCGAGCTGCCGCCCCACCAGGTGGTGACGGGCGATCGACACCTTCTCGGACTCCGTGTACCCGTCCAGACGGATGATCTTCCATGCGGTCGAGGAGCGGGCCGGGGATCGTGTCGATCACGTTGGCCGTGGCGATGAACAAGACCCGTGAAAGGTCGAGGTCCACCTCGAGGTAGTGATCCCGGAACGTGTGGTTCTGCGCCGGGTCGAGCACTTCGAGCAAAGCGGATGAGGGATCGCCACGGAAGTCCGCGCCGATCTTGTCCACCTCGTCGAGCACGATGACCGGGTTCATGGTCCCTGCCTCACGCAAGGCACGCACCAAGCGTCCGGGCTGCGCCCCGACATAGGTACGACGGTGACCACGGATTTCGGCTTCGTCACGCACACCGCCCAGGGCCACCCGGACGAATTTGCGCCCCATGGCACGGGCGACCGATTCCCCGAGCGACGTCTTGCCGACGCCGGGGGGACCGACGAGGGCGAGAATGGCTCCCGAACCGCGTCCGTCCACGGGCACCAGACCGCGCTCGGCCTGGAGCTTGCGCACGGCGAGGTGCTCGAGAATCCGCTCTTTGACGTCAGTCAGGCCGTCGTGGTCGGCGTCCAGGATACGGGCCGCCTCGACCACTTCGAGGCTGTCGTCGGACTCCACGCCCCACGGGAGCTCGAAGACCGTGTCGAGCCAGGTGCGAATCCAGCCTGTCTCGGGGCTCTGCTCATTGGTGCGCTCGAGCTTGTCGACCTCGCGTTGGACGGCCACCCGGACATGTTCGGGCAGGTCCCGTTCGGCCAACTTGGCCCGGTAGTCATCGGGGTCGGACTCGTCGCCCTCGCCGCCGCTGAGCTGTCCCAGCTCCTTGCGGATGGCCTCGAGCTGACGGCGGAGAAGGAACTCGCGTTGCGTCTTCTCCATGCCCTCCTCGACGTCCGTCTTGATCCGCTCACGCAACGTGAGATCAGCCAAGGTGTCACGCGCCCAGCCGAGAACAAGGCGCAAGCGCTCCTCGACGTCGACCGTCTCGAGCACCTCGACCTTCTGGGACAACGTGAGATCGGGCGAGTAGCCCGCCACGTCGGCCAGCCGGCCCGGCTCGGTGATGTCCCGCAGCTGCGTGGCAATCCGGCCCGCACCCCTGCTGAGCAGGATGTTCTCGAGGACCGCCCGGTACTCCCGGGCCAATTCCCCGGCAGCCGGCGTCGGCTCGCCCTCGTGGAGAGGCTCAGCCTCGACCCACAGCGCGGCTCCTGTACCGGGCACACCGGTACCGATGGTGGCGCGCTGATCACCGCGCACGGCGACGGCCTGAAGGCCGCCCGGGAGGGCGCCTTCCTCCGTAATTTCGGCGATGACGCCGACGCTGGCATAACGGCCCTCGATGTGGGGCACCAGCAACAGCTTCCCGCCTGCCGACTGTGCGGCCTCTACGGCGGCGCGAGCCTCATCGGACTCAAGCGCCATGGTGAAGACCATCCCGGGCAGCACAACGCCCGACTTCAACGGCAACAATGGAAGTGTCACATTTTCATTCGACATGGGTTGTCCCCTCTGGGTCCGTATTACTTGTCTGACTAGTCAACAATCACCGGCCGAGTCTGATTCCCGGGGCGGCGACCAGGGACGTCGCCCCGGGATCGGCCACACGCAGGGCGGCCCGCTGACGCATACGCTGAGCCGATGGGAACCACCATGCATCGAGCCACGAGCGCTGCCTCAGGGGGCGCCGCTTCCGGGCGCCCAGCCTCAGCTTCCTTGTCGCCCGAGGGCGAGGGAGGGACGACACTGGCGCCCGCCCGCCCCGACCAGGAGCTTGACGAGGGCGATCACGACCGGATGTCGCACATCGTGTTGGAGGGCTATACGCCCACCAAAGGCAGGAAGAAGGGGGAGTTCGTCTCCGCCGGACCGAGCGTCGTCGAGGGGATCGTCAACGGCACCGCCGTGCGTGCCCTTTGTGGCAAGGAGTGGGTGCCGGGGCGAAACCCCCAGCGCTACGGCCTTTGCCCGACGTGCAAGGAGATCGCCCAATCCATGGGCTGGAAGGTCCCGGCCCACTAGGCCACGTGATTCACTCCACCTTCTGATGGCGCGCGCCGATGAGGGTGATGGCCATCACGGCCGGCACGTCGCCCGTATTCGACCAACGGTGCCGAGTCCCGTTCTGAATGTACGTGTCGCCCGGATTGAGGACGACCTTGACGCCGTCGTCGAGTTCAAGGGTGGCTTGGCCTGAGATGACCACGCCGTAGTCCACCGTGGCCGTGGTGTGCATGCCCGGCTCGTCGGCCTCACTGTACTTTCCCAACCCGGGCAGCTGCTCCTCGAATTCCGCCAGCGCTGCGTCGAAGTCGATATCGGTGGGTATCCCCGGCCCGCCCTCGGGTGGAATGGTGAAGAACCCCACGCGGAAACCACCGAGGGGTGGGAAATATTCGTGGAACTCGGGCCGGGATCCGTCATCGGGAAACGAACGGACCGAATCGGCGCCCCACAGGCGATGGAACTCCGTGCCGGGAGCGAGCGAGAGCACCACGGGCGCCACCATCTCGTCGTCGACGACGATCGCCTTGCCGTCCTTGTCGTGGCCGGTCACCACCCGCCGGATATCCATGCCTCCTCGCCTCCCACCTCGGTCCGTCCGGCGTGGACGCTACCCCGCCCGCGCCCGCCACGCCCGGCCTCATGGGCTGCACCGCGGCATTGGCAGGCCGGCGCTCCGCGTACAGTGCGGTCATCAGCAAAAGGGGAAGGAGCCTCCATCATGCTGCTCAAAGGCCTCAACCATGTCGCCCTGCTCACCAACGACGCGACGCGCCTGGTCGCGTTCTACCAAGACGTCTTCGAGGCGGAGATCCTCCGTGACGGTTCAGAGTTCCCCGAGGGCGAAGGCCCACGCCTCGCCATCATCAAGATCGGGGACTGGTCGGAGCTCAACGTCTTCCAGATCGAGGGCAATACACAGGCCGATCATCAGACACCGATGTTCGGACGAGGTCGCCTCGACCACCTCGCCTTGCAGGCCGCGTCGATCGACGACTTCGAGGCCATCCGCGGACCGGCTGATGGCCCGTGGCGCAGCCGACGATTTTGTCACCGACTTCGGGCCGATGCTCAGCCTGTTCTTCCGGGATCCCGACGGGCTCGAGTGCGAAGTCTGTGTGGAGAACCCCGACCTCGTGCCCGGGGTCCACAATCCCCCGGGACGCGCGCCGAGCGGTACTCGTAGTCAGACCACCTGTCGTCAGACCACCTGTCGTGCTGCACCGGACATGAAGTTCATCTCTATCTCTTCAGGCCCCACTGGCCGGGCGAAGAGGTACCCCTGTCCGACGTCGCACTTCTCTCCGCGTAGCTGTACCAGCTGCTCGTCGTCCTCGATCCCTTCGGCCAGCGTCTCGAGGTTCAAGGCCTTGCCCAGTTGGATAAGCGTGTGAATGAGAGAGTCGCCCTCGGGCGACTTGCCCATCCCTGAAATGAACGAGCGGTCGATCTTGAGGGAGTCCACGGGGAACTGCTGCAAGTAGGCCAAGGAGGAGTAGCCGGTCCCGAAGTCGTCGATGGCGATCCGCACGCCGAGCAGCTTCAAGGCGTTGAGCTGCTGGAGGGCACTGCGGGCGTCGCGCATGAGACACGTCTCGGTGATCTCGACGATGAGCATCTCGGCGGGGAAGCCTGAACTCTCCAGACCGAAACAGACGTCTTCGAGCGAGCGTCTCCGCATCGAGCTGACGGGCGGAGACGTTGATCGACATCTTGATGTCATGGCCGAGGTTCCTCCACGCCATTCCCTGACGACACGCTTCGGTGATCACCCAGCGCCCGACCGGAATGATCAGCCCCGACGCTTCGAGAGCGGGGATGAACGTCATCAGGCTGGAGGACTCCCTTGCCCGGGTGATTCCAGCGCAGCAACGCCTCGACACCGATCAGCGCCATGTCGGACAGGTGGAAGATCGGCTGGTACTGCAGGAAGAATTGATTGATGCCCACCGCGGCCTGCAGGTCCATCTCGAGCTCATGGCGGCTGTGCATGGCCTTGTACATCTCGGACTCGAAGAGCACGTAACAGCTCTTCCCGGTCTCCTTCGCCCGATAGAGCGCGACATCGGCATCCCGGAAGAGCTCTTCGCTCGTCTCCCGCAGCCCGGCGGCGATGCCGATGGAGGCCGAGACCGAAACCGAAACCTGTGGATCGTCCTCCCCGCCCAGAAGGAACGGCTCGGCCAATACCTTCAGAGAGCCGCTCCGCCACGAGCTCGGGCCCGGCGGCCAACGAGATCCCTTCGACCAGCACGACGAATTCGTCGCCGCCCGAGCCGGGCCACCGTGTCGGATTCCCGCAGCGTGCCCGAGAAACGGGAGGCGACCGAGCGGAGAAGGTCGTCCCCGACGGTGTGGCCCATGTTGTCGTTGACGTCCTTGAAGCCGTCGAGGTCGATGAACAGCAACGCGATCTCGACGTGATCCCTGCGGGCCCGGGCCATGGCCTGCTCCACCCGGTCAAGGATGAGCACCCGGTTGGGCAACCCCGTCAGGCTGTCGTGCAGCGCCTGGTAGCGGATCTCCTCGAGCAGTCGTGCGTTGTGCATCGCGATGGCCGCTTGCCCGGCCAGACCCCGGAGCCGTTCGGCGATGTCGACGTCGTCGTCCAACCGCTCGGGGTGCTCCGTGACATCGATCGGTGATCCACCCGAAGAGCTCCCCGTTCGAGGTGATGCCCAAGGAACGGGCCGCCAAGGAACCCGCCTGAGCCAAGGCGCGCGCTGATGCCGCCCGCGGGTGCCTTCACCGGGTGCCGGTAGACCCACGAGTCCACTCTCCCGGCGAAGGTGGCTCGGGGCGAGCAGACGTCAGCTCAGCCGCAGTCTCCTGATCGAAGCCATGGGTGGCGTACGACCCACTCCGGCTTCACTCCCGTTCGAAGCAAGCGCGACAATCACCCGGTCACAATCGATCACCGACGGAACCGTGCGGCACAGGTGCTCCGCCATCTCCTCACTCGTCGACAAGTCGGCCAATTTACCCGAAAGGGCCAAGAGGGCCTGCGCCGTGGTCGCTTGGCGTCGGGCCTCGACCACGGCCGCTTCGGAGTCGAGGGCCGCCGCCGCGAGGCGGGCGTAGGAATCGAGGACCGAACGGTCACGCAGTTCAAACGACGAATCCTCGGGACGGATGGCAACCAGATGCCCGTAGTGCGACACGGTCGGAGACGATGTCGCACGCCAGGACGTTGTCTGGCGGCTCCTCTCCTCGCGACTCGCGGAGACCCAGCGTTACCAGACTGCCCTCGGCCTCACCGATCCCTTCGGTGCGGATGAAGTGGTCGGAAGAGGCGCTCTGCACGATGTCGAGGATGTAGGAAGGTGCCTGTACGGCGCGCATCGCTCCGGCCATCACCCGGTTCAGCACGGGCTGTAATCCATCACCTGAACCGAGCTCGGCCAGCGTGCGCTGGAGCTCGTCGAGCCGCGCTTCCAACAGACGCACGCGCATCTCGGCACGACTTTCGTTGGCTTTCTCCGCGTCGACCGGCATCCCACCGCAGCACGTGCCGCACAGCAAGGCAGCGCCTTCGCACCGGCACGATTCCTGCGCGATCTCCGCCACCGCGTAGCCGAACAGCTGCGGCACCGTGGACGCCAGGGAGATTCCGAACGCACAAATCTCAGGAAACGGCTCGTGGTCGTCCCGCATTTCGATCTCGACCCTGCACTCGTAGGGCCCGGTTATTTCCGTCTTCAAGCGGAAGGAAGGTCCGAAGACCTCGACGAAACTCGGGCAGAGCCTCGTACACGGCAGCGGGCGAGCCCAACGCTTGAAAAATCTCCAACCGCTCCGGCCGGCGAATCGTGTCGAAGACACAACGACCGACTTCACGCAGGGCATCAGGTCCACCACCCAGCACCACTCCTGCGGCCTCGAGCAGGCTGCGGCGGCGCGCGTATGGAGTCCATGCGTCGTCGGCGCCCGACATCCGGGACTTCAGTGACGCCTCCGCCACGCGGTAGACCTCTTCAAGCGTCCCTTCAGGCGTGTTCTGCTGGAGATACTCGATCATGAACTGGGAGACGACATCGCCCGTGTCCGCTTCGAAAGCCTCCGCAGGTGCGTGCTCCCTTGCCGCCATCACCATAGGTACTTCACCCCTCGCCAACGGGGAACCGGGACCGTCGCTCCGACGACGGGGCGTGCCACTGGCGGTTGACACTCCCCCCTCGTTCGCCGTGTCATCTCGCGCGAAGCGAGACCCTCTGGCCGTGCCGAATGCATGAAGGGAGTATCGTCCTCTTACGTTGCAACCAGATCGCTCGACGGTTGCGAAACAGGTAGTTGGGGCGTCTCCCCAGCTCTACGCCCACACTGAGAACGTGACAACGAACGACCAGTTACCGCAGGTTCTCCCGAGAATCCTCGAACGAACGGCCCAGATCGTCGAGGCCCTCGCGGATCTCGATGACGCCGGTCTCACCGCCCCCTCCCAGCTTCCCGGCTGGAGTCGTTTGACCATCGCGTGCCACCTCCGCTACGGCGCCGAAGCGCTCTACGCCATGACCGAGGACACCGTGCAGAGGCGCACAACCTCCTACTACCCAGGGGGCCGTGCCCGGCAACGACCGGGCACCCTGCGGCCCCGTAACGGGGAGGCCGCACACGACGTCGTCGACTCCCTGGCTTCGCGTGGCGCGCGGCTCAACGATGCATGGTCCGCGCTTCGTGTGCAGAGTTGGCATCATCAGGTTGTCGAACCGAGCGACAATCCCGACCTCGGGGCCCTGGCGCTCTCGCGGCTCCCCCTGCTCCGGCTCACCGAGGTCGAGGTACACGGCACGGACCTCGGCCTGCACCTGCAGGACTGGAGCACGACCTTCGTCGAGGCCGCACTCCCCATGCGCCTCGAGGCCCTCAACAGGCGGACACCAAACCCTCTCGCGGTCGACGCGCACGTCGAAGGTGCGTGGCTTCTTGTTGCCTCGGACGGACCGAGCTATCACGTCAGCGTGACGAATGGCGTCGTGGCGTCGGCGCCCGCCGTTGCGCATAGGCCATCACGAGCGGTCGTCGAAGCAACATCGAGAGACCTGCTTGCCCTGTTGTTGGGCCGACCATTGCGGCACGCGCTGCGCGTGACGGGCGACCGCGCGTTTGGCAACGCGTTCGCTGCCGCCTTCCCCGGGCCCTGATGCAGCGAAAAGCCGGAGGAGCCTTTGTTCGCGTGGAGGCCACGCAATGAGCAATGATGCCCGCATGAAAGGATCAAGCCCGGCCGGCCTCATTCTGACCCCGGGCAGCAGTGCACGACGAGACCACCCGGGTCTGTTGGCGGTGGACGACGTCGTCACTGCCACAGGTATCGAAGTCGAGCGCATCGAGTTTCCGAGCCAGGCTGCCGGCAAGCGCCGGCCGGATCCACCCGCCATCTGTATCGAGACCATCCGCGCCGCTTCGACAGCGCTGGCCGCCCGCCTTCACGTGGGGCCGGAGCGGCTGGCCTTGGGCGGTCGATCCATGGGGGGGCGGATGTGCTCCATGGCCGTCGCCGAAGGACTCGAAGCAGCTGCGCTCGTCCTGATCAGCTACCCGCTCCACCCTCCCGGGCGTCCCGATCGGCTCCGAACCGCCCACTTCCCCCAACTGGACCTTCCCTGCCTGTTCGTGTCCGGCCGCCGCGATGCCTTTGCCACGCCGGACGAACTCGAAAAGGAGACGGCCACCATCCCGGGAGCGGTGTCGCTCGTCTTCGTCGACGGAGATCATTCTCTGCGGCGGCGAGAAGCAGAGGTGGCCGACATCATCGGGCCCTGGCTTCGGGGCGTCCGGAGGTGACAATCTACCGACATGACATTTGTTCTGGTGCATGGAGGCGGCTTCGCAGGATCGTGCTGGGACGAGATGGTGCCGTTGCTCACTGGGACGGTACTGGCAGTCGACCTTCCGGGGCGTGGTCGCCATCCCCAAGACCTGGGGTCGGTCACCATCTCCGATTTCATCAACTCGGTGATCGATGACATTGTGGCCGAAGACCTGAGCGACATCACGCTCGTGGGCCACTCAATGGCGGGCCTCACCCTTCCGGGCGTCGCCGAGCACATTCCCGAACGACTCTCCCATCTCGCCTTCGTCTCCTGTTCGGTGCCGCCCGACGGCGCACCCTTGATAGATGTTCTCGGCGACCTCAGCCCGGCCGTCCACGAAGTCGCCGCGAAGATCGGGGACAATGCCGTCGATAGCGAAGGCGGCCTTCATCCTGACTTGTTCGTCGCGATGTTCTGCAACGACATGGACGAGCGCCAGACGGCCTCCACCCTGGCGCGTCGGGTACCGGAGTCATTCAAAGTCCTCTCCGATCCCACGGATCTCACCGGACTGCGTCATCCCATACCCCGGACCTATGTGCGTTTGGCTCGCGATGCCAGTATCACCATTGATGCGCAGAACAAGATGATCACCAACCTCGGAGCGGTGAACATCGTCGATTTGGATGCCGGACACATGGCGATGATCAGCCGACCCCACGAGTTGGCTGCGATCCTCAACAGCCTCTGATCGAGTCCCCAGCGAGTTGCTTGCAGCGCGTCCTGACGATCGCCCTTGAGCACGATTTTGAGGTCGTTTTGGGACTTTCGACCCTTCTCTTCGTATGTCCCCGGATGTTTAATGCTTAAAAGGGCAGCCAGGCCTGGCCGCTTCGAGCCCGGGGTCGGACACTAGAGAACGAGGTCGAATGAAATACCAGGGAAGCGATGTTCGTGACCCGGGTCGTTCGATGGAACCGGCCCATCCACTCGCAGGTGTCGTCACTGCATTGCGGCGCATCGCCTTCGTTCTCCTGCTGGCCGGCGTGGCCGAAACTGTCGTCTGGTACGGCAATGTCCGCTTATTTTATGCGTCGGGCGGCACCTTTACGAGCTTCGCCATCGGCGTCATCGCCGGAACGCTTCTGCTGGCCTCGACGTTGATCGTGCTCGCATTCGTTCTCGATCTTCTGCTCTTCACCAATGCAGCGAAGACGATGCGACCCGACATCGCAGAATCGCGCCGCTGACCACAGCCTAAATCATCAACCCACCGTTGTTGACGTGGATGGTCTGGCCTGTGATCGCGCTGCTGTCGGGAAGCGTGAGGAACCAGATGGCGTGGACGAGTTCTTCGGCGCGGAGAGGTCGTCCCATCGGATTGGCAATGGGCGATGCCACGGCCACATGCTCCATCTCCTCATCGGTCGGGAACAGCCGGCGGGTCATCGGCGTGTCCACGAATCCCGGCGCGACAACGTTGGCGGTCACCCCGTAGGGCGCGCCTTCGCTGGCCGCGGCCTTGGTCAGTGCCACGACACCCGCCTTGGACGCTCCATAGGCGGCGTGGAGCGCGGCGACCCGAAACCCCGAGCCCGACGACACATTGACGATCCTCCCGAAGCCCCTCTGGCACATTCCGTCGATGAGCGTCCGAATCAAATTGAACGAACCCGTCAGATTCGTCGCCACAATGTCGTTCCACAGGTCGAGATCGTGTGACCGGATCGACGCCGACGCGGATATTCCGGCCGAGTTGACGAGAATGTCGGGGGGACCGGTTCTGTCACCGAGATTGCTCGCCGCACGTTCGACCGCTGCAGCGTCCCGGACGTCTACCGTGGCGAACGGCCACTCGTCGTCACCGAACACGGCGCTGAGCCCACGCGAGTCGACGTCCAGTCCAGCGACGACCGCACCGCTTGCCGCCAGGCGACGGGCGGTCGCTTGCCCTATGCCACCGGCTGCTCCAGTGATCCAGGCTGTACGTCCTTCCAGCAGTCGGTCAACGATCGCTTCCATGGCCTCTTGTCCCCCCAGAGCGTAGGCATTCGTGGCACGGAACTATAGGTCGGCCCGAATTTCCACGATGTCTGGGGCAAGATCAATGGGCGAGGCCAGGGGCCCCGGGTGCTACCGACTGCGACTCGACATCAGCGAATGAAGTGGATGGTGGCGTACATGTCATGGTCGGGGTGATCGCAGGTGTGTCCATCCCAACAGTGACCGTGCGCGTCCCGCGGCCGATCCTCGACGAGGGTGGCTGGTGCGACGACCTCATCGGCGACCAGAGGCGATTCCTTGGCATCGCTCCGATATGCGGTAATCACCATGTTCGTCTCCTCTCTTCACCGACGAGATACAGAATACATCCATGTGATTTGGGATTTGAGGATGCCCGGTGAACAGTGGGGCCATTGCCACCGGGGTAACGTCCGTGCATGCCCAGCGCAACCTCTTACCTCGAGGGATTGGTAAGGGAAGACACCCCTGACCAGGGGTTTTCGCCGCGTGGCGATCACGCGTGAACAACGGGGAACTCTTTTGGCGCCTCGCCGACAGGCCGATCTGTCGTCCGTGAATCGAAGTCCGAGGAGGCGTTGGTTCTGGCGCTTCATGCTCGTTCTCGGCATCGCGTTGGCGATCGACTTCTTCGTTGACGACAAGTTGATCTTTGCGGGCATCGCGCTTCTTTGGATTTTGGCGTGCTTCTTCACATTGTCGAGGTTGAGAAAGTCCCAGCGCGTTTCCTGACACTCATGGCTTCGGGCTCGCTGGAGCGGCCCACGGGAGCTGGCGGCGCTATAGCGTCCGTCTCAACGAAGCGTGGGAGGGGTCATGGCGGGCGAAAAGTTCTTGCTGGATGGAAGAGTGGCCATCGTCACGGGCAGCGGCACCGGCATTGGCCGGGCCACGGCGACCGTACTGGCGCAACACGGCGCCGATGTGGTGCTCGCCGGTCGGCGGGCCGAACTGATTGAGCGGACTGCCGCGAGCATCCGGGAACTCGGTCGTCGCGCGCTCACCGTGCCCACCGACGTCACCGACCCCGAGGCATGTGAACGCCTCGTACAGGCGACCATCGACGAGTACGGACACCTCGACGTCCTGGTCAACAATGCAGGCGGGAGCATCAACAAAGCCCCCGAGTCGTGGACACTCGCGGAGTGGCATCAGATCATCGACACGAATCTGGCCAGCGTGTGGTTCATGTCCCGCCTCGTGGCGACGCCCATGCTCGCGCAGGGACGCGGAGCAATCGTGAATATCTCATCGGGCGCGAGTTTCTCGCGTTGCCGATGGTCGCCCCCTACGGTGCAGCGAAAGCCGGCATCAACAGCCTGACACGATCGTTGGCGGCCGCGTGGACCGGAGGTGGTGTCCGCGTCAACGCCGTTGCCTGCGGTGCGATCCGGACCGAGGGCTACAACAAATCGACGAAGCAGGCGCACCTATCTGACGAGGTCGTCCTCGGACCGGGGAACGCCATAGGGCGCATCGGTCAGCCAGAAGAGATCGCCTACCCCGTGCTCTTCCTGGCGTCGGATGCCTCAAGTTACTGTTCGGGCCAGACCCTGTGGGTGAACGGCGGCGTCAAGGCTCCGGCGACGACGTAGCTGTGTCTAGGAGCGGTAGGCCCAGACCGCCAGCAACGGGTCACCGTGATGCCACACCGGCGTTCGCCGCTCCCGGTGTACCTCGCCAAACCCCGGGGTGGAGCTGAAATATCGACCAACGATGTCACACCGCTCCTCGTCGTTCGCGTAGAGCCAACCCCGGATGGCTTTTGTCGGAAAGCAACGATTCGAAAAGGTGCACACGAAAGGCCCACCCGGACGAAGGACTCGAGCGACCTCGGCAAACACGTCCAACGGCCGGGTGAGGTAGTCGACGGAGACGCAGCACACGGCGGCGTCGAACGATGCTTCCGGGAAAGGCAATCGCGAGTCCGCATTGAGGTCGTGTACGACGACGCTTTCGGCGGACCGATTCGCCCGCAGCTCATCGGCGCTCATTCCCAGCACCGTGAGGTGCGCCGGTGGCGTCCGAAAATGCGACACCCAAGAGCTCATGAGGTCGAGCACGTCCCCTGCGATCCCGAGTTCTTCATAGAGGTCTCCGACGGCCGCAATGGCGTCGTCGTCGATATGGGTGACCAAGCGAGGCCAGGAATAGAAAATCTCATCGGCAGAGCCGTCGGCTCTCTCGAAAAATCCGGGCGGAAACGGGTCGCTGTCCACATGACCAGTCTGCCCTGCACCGCACGGCAGCGCGGGCAACGCGGGCAGCGCGCAAATCTCGCCGCCTCTCGGAACGGTCCATGCCGTCCGTCGGCTGTCGGATGATCATGGGATGCGACCAGTGACCGATGTACTGTGTGCACTGCGACGGTCACCGGCCGACGTAGGCGCGCGGACGCCACCTTCGCCCCCCGGCACTGATGATCACCAAAGGAGACGGATTTGAGTACTTTCGCAGGTTCATGGGACGTGATTATCGACACCCCCATCGGCAAGCTCGCGGTCGTTTTTGACATCACCGAAGAGGGCGGCGCTATTAAGGGTACGGCGCGTTCGGCCGACGAGACCGTGGACTTCATCGACCCGGTCGCCGAGGGAAACCAGCTGACGTGGACCCAGGACGTCACCACACCAATGCGGCTCACGCTGAAGTTCGAGGTGACCGTCGATGGTGACACGATGACCGGTACGTCAAAGGCACCCATGATCCCCGCCTCCAAGGTCGACGGAAACCGCACCTCCGCGCCGTGAGCCGTCCTTCGTGAAAGCGAGGACCGAACGGAGGACCACGAGGTGGGAGATCTAAAAGGGCGTACCGCCCTCATTACAGGAGCAGGCCAGAACGTCGGCAGCGCAGACCACGCGGGTCCTCGCCTCCCACGGTGCACACGTTGCGGTCAACGATCTGTTCACCGACCGGGCGGAGCGCGTCGTTGAGGAAATTCGATCAGCCGGGGGGTCGGCGGAGACCGCCATCTGCGATGTAACGGACCTGCAGGCGGTGACCGAGACGTTCGCCCGCGTGGAGAGGATCGACATCCTCGTGAACAACGCAGGAATCCCTATTACGGGCTTCGCGCTCAAGAATTTCGTCGACGACGAGCCCTCGACCTGGAAGTCCTTCGTGGATCTGAACGTCTATGGGCCGATGAACTGCACCCACGTCGCACTCTCCGGCATGATCGAGCGCAGCTGGGGACGGATCATCACCATCAGCTCAGAATCGGCCCGAGCCGGAGATCGCAAGCTCGCTGCGTACGCCGCCTCGAAGGGCGCCGGACCGGCGCTGATGCGCTCGGTCGCCAAGGAGGTCGGGCGACACGGCATCACCTGCAACTCCTTGTCGCTGGCGACACAGCGCAACGCCTCATTCGAGGACGCGACCGACATGACGCTGGGCCAGCTCAAGGCCTACGCCATCCCGCGACTGGGCCGCGCCAGCGATGTGGCTGCTGCGATCTCCTGGCTCACCTCGGACGATGCGGCATGGGTCACCGGGCAGACCATACCGATCAACGGCGGCTACCAAACAAGCTGACCACGCGAGGACGGGCGCGGGAGCCCCGGGGTGACCCGCTGGCCTAACCTGCCCTCGTGCACATTCCGTTGCCGTTTCACGAAACAACGACGACAGCTGCCGTCTCCACCGGTGAACTGCCAAGCTTGGAACTCATCGCCGAACTCCTCATCGAGGCATTCGAGCTCTACCGGTCTGTGGACGAGGGCTCGGTCGCCGATTACATCCCGGCCCTCGCCAAGACTGATCCGGCCCTTTTCGGTGCCAGCATCGTTGGCGTCGCAGGCAGGAGTTTCTCCGTGGGAGACGCCTCGCACCTCTTCTCGCTGCAAAGCATCTCCAAGGCATTCGTGTTCGCTCTGGTCTGCGACGCGCTCGGGCATGAAGAAGCCCGGGAGAAACTCGGTGTCAACGCAACCGGCCTCACGTTCAATTCGGTGATGGCCATTGAGTTGAACGAGGAGCGGACCATGAACCCCATGGTCAACGCGGGAGCCATGGCGACGACAAGTCTGGTCCCCGGAACGACCAAGGAGGACCGTTGGGAGTTCATCGTCCAGGGACTCTCACGGTTCGCCGGGCGGTCGCTCGAACTCGATCCCGACGTGTATGCGTCAGAGTCGGCGACGAACTTGCGCAATCAGGGCATCGCGCATCTGTTGCAGAGCTACGGCCGGCTCTACGCAGATCCTGATGAAACCACAGACGTCTATACGCGCCAGTGTTCCCTGCTTGTGAGTGCCCACGACCTGGCAGTCATGGGAGCCACACTCGCGGATGGTGGCGTGAACCCGGTGACCGGCCAGCAGGTCATCGAGCCATTCACGTGCAAGCACGTCCTCGCTGCGATGGCAACGGCGGGCCTCTACGAGCATTCCGGTGACTGGCTCTATGAGGTCGGTCTTCCGGGCAAGAGTGGCGTGAGCGGTGGGATCGTCACCATCTCTCCAGGAAAGGGAGGGCTGGGGACCTTCTCTCCTCCGCTCGACGGCGCCGGCAATAGCGTTCGTGGACAGCGGCTCACCCGACACCTATCGGAGAAATTGGGGTTGAACGTCTTCGCCTCAAAGCCGGCGCTTACGGTGCATCCTCAGGTGAGTTCTTAAGGACGCTTATCGTCTCGTCGGCCCAGGAGATCCGCTGGATGTCAATCAGCGCGTTCCTCATCTGTCGTTCCCATGATTCTCGTAACTCCGCGAGGAGCGGGGAGTCGCTCTGGATGCGGAACTCGACCGGTTTCAGAGAATCCTTCAGATAGATACAGCCGTCATAGGGCGGTCCGACCGAAAGGTTGGCTCCCGCGGTGCTCATCATCGATCCGAGCGCAATGGAGGTGGCGGTATCGATGTCGACATTTGCCTGGACGGCGAGCTCCAACATGAACTTGCCGTATTTGCCCTCGCCGATCTGCAGGAACGGCCGCTCCTCTGAAGCGCGGTATGTAATTACCCTCCGGGTAGACGAGCAGGATGTCAGCGGCTTCTTTGCCCACCTGTCCGCCCAGAATGAAGGTGGCGGTGGCGTCGACGCCAACCTCTTGGAGGGCTTCGCGATGCTCGGCCGCCACCTCCCGGCTCAAGCGGCCCAGGTAGAGAGCGGCCTCGAACAGGTGGTTGACAGATGCCAGGCTCTCTCCGACGTCACTTGCACCAAGGTCGCGGTGGATCCGGTCAAGCACCTCTTGGGTCGTCGCGAGACTTCCGGCCGACTCAATCACGAAGACCCGATCGGGAGCCGGCTGCAGGAGGTGCAATTTCCGGTAGGAACCGACGTTGTCCACGCCGGCGTTGGTTCGTGTATCGGCGAGGAAGACCAAGCCCTCGTCGAGCCGCAAGGCCAAGCAATACGTCACCGTTCTCCTCGTTCCCATAGCGCTCGTCTTTCGATTGGCACCTCGCAAAGATAGTGGACAGACAACCCGCCGCTCCTTCGGTCGGCACCTGTCGTCGAGGCCGCAGCGGCCACGGTGAATGGGCGGCGGCGGGCAAGGTGGGCATCGAGTGACGCCCACCCTGCCGGACCGTCGCTTTGTCAACCGAGCAGCTTGGCTTTCTCCGCCTCGAACTCGGCTTCGTTGATCACGCCTCTGCTCTTGAGATCAGCGAGCTGCGTGAGCTGATCGGCGGTGCTCGTACCGCTCGATCCCGCAGCCTGCTTCACGTACGCATCAAAAGCACTCTGTGCCTGTTGTGCCTGGGCTTCGGCGCGCTCGTGCATCTTCCCGCCACGAGCGATGAGGTAGACGAGCACCCCGATGTACGGGAGAATCACGATGAACAGCACCCAGAGGGCTTTCGCAAATCCTCCGATATCGTGACTCCGGAAAATATCGCTGAACACGACGATGAGCAGCCAAATCCAGATTATGAAGAGGAATATCTCCAACGTCGTCCAAAAGATGTCGAGGAGAGGGTAATTGGTAGCCAACATTCTGATCGAACTCCTTCTCGTTCTTGGTGCTTATTCCAGGCCGGATGACCGGTAGGTCATGTTGCCACGTATTCCCCGAAGTACCCTCCATTGCCGCGTTGGGTCATACTCCCCACCTTTACTTCCCGGTCCCGCTCACGAGAAAGAGGATGCCCAAATGGAATCGATCTCGGCAAGAGCCCGCCATGGGTGAATCCCAGCGGAGAGCCGATCTGTGGATGGCCGCCGCATGATGGCGCAGTTGGCCGTCGAACACGAACTGAACGCAGGGACGATCGCCGTCGTCGCCGGGTGCTTCATTCTCTGGGTCCTGGTGTCGAGCCGCCTCGAGCGGATCTACATCAGCGCGCCGTTCGCGTTCGTGGTGATGGGCCTGGCCATCAATCACGAGCCTCTCCGGCTCATCCACCTCAATGTCCATTCCTCCACCGTGCGGTCGCTGGCTGAGATAACCCTGGCGCTGGTCCTCTTTTCCGATGCATCCAGAGTCAACCTCCACGCACTCCGTCGGGATCTGGGGCCGCCGGTGCGGCTGCTTGCGATCGGACTGCCCATGACCATCGGTCTGGGCACTGCCGTGGCCTTCGGCATCATCCCGGGGGTCGGAGTATGGGTGGCCGCCACCATCGCGGCCATCGTCGCCCCGACCGATGCTGCGCTGGGCGCCACAATCATGGAGGACCGGCGGGTGCCTTCACGGGTCCGACGCCTGCTCAACGTCGAGAGCGGGCTCAACGACGGCATCGCCACCCCCTTCGTGAACCTCTTCCTGGCCGGTGCCGTCTCCACCGAAGTAGCCCGCCAGACCACTGCGCTCGGCGCTGCCCGCGAGCTTCTCGTCGGTGCCGGCGTCGGGATCGGCGTGGGTGTCCTGGGCGGATGGCTCTTGCGCACGGCGACGCAGAGAGGGTGGAGCGGGAAGGGCTTCCGCCCGATGGCCGCTCTTGCCTTTGCAATCTTTTCGTACACCGCCTCCCTCGAGGCCGGAGGAAACGGCTTCGTGGCGTCGTTCGTGGCCGGCATGGCGTTCGGCAGCATCGTCGGTGGAGACGCGGAGTCGACCATGGCCTTCACCGAGGACGCTGGCGAATTGCTGTCTCTGCTCGTGTGGTTGGCCTTCGGGGCTGTCATGGTGGTTCCGGGATTCCAGCACGCGACCTGGGAGGACTACGTCTTCGCCGTCCTGGCCCTGACCCTGATCCGCATGCTCCCCGTGGCGTTGGCGTCCTACCGCTCCGGACTCAACCGGGTCGCGGTCCTCTTCGTCGGTTGGTTCGGGCCCCGGGGGCTGGCATCGGTGGTCTTCGGGCTTATCGCATACGACGCTCTCGCTGCGCCCGATGCCGCCCGCGTCCTGTCGGTCGTCACCATTACGGTCACCTTCAGCGTGATCGCCCACGGCCTGTCGGCGTCTCCTCTCGTCGCGAGGTACGGCACGAGAGCGGGGACAACGACGAAAGATGGTCAGGAGCAGGCAGGACCACACCCGGTGCGCGTGCGATCGATGTCAGGGAGCCGCACCGCTCGTCGCTTTGAGGGCGGGGCGCACTAAGGGGCCTACGGAACCGACGGGCGTCAGTGCTCAATGGTTCGGCCGCTAGCGATGCCCGCCCTTTGAGAAAATCAACGCACTCAGGACGACCAGGCCGATAACGAGGGCGGGGAAAAGTTTCGGCGCTGAAGATGAACCGGGCAACGCCGCGATGCTCGTATCGCCACGAGTGCAAACACGGGCCGCCACTCATTGAGTCGTGCGATCCGCGACAACCGCGGTTTGGATACGGATGGGAAGGAAGTCTCCGCTGGCGGTTTGTCGCCCCCAGGCACTGGCTGCTCCGTTGCGCGAGCAACGTGTCTCGCCACATACGGCATGCGCTATCTCCGTTCGGTCGAAGGCACCCAAGGACAGACTACGAAGTCGAGGTAAACGATCCGCGAAACTGTGGTGACCGTTTGGCCACGACGGACCTGCGGTTGCGTTACATGTGGAACCATCTCTCTCGTGTCGCGGCATTCTCAATCATCCATGACGCTGAACGCAAAAATGGAGTCGCGGGATTGTCGCGTGGCGAGAGAGAACAATTGGTACCCGCGCCGATATCTCAATGGATAACGCCGGAACTCGGCGAAAACATGAAAGTGTTTCCCACGGGCATCTTCACGGATGTATTATTTGCGCCATGAAGCACGTCCATGCGGAAAACGGCCGGACACACCGGCACTCAGAAGACCTCAAAGGCCTTCCGACGTCGCGCGGGGCGCGTCATGTCCCAGGCACGGAGCAGCCAATCGTTCAATTGGGTCGAGGCCTACACCCAGGAGGTGCCCTCAACGGCATAACTAGGACCTACATACGTCCAGTTCGTTGAGGAGCCGCTTCCGAAAGGGGGCGGCTCTTTTGTGTTCCTGGGCCGAAAACACAACACGACCTCGACAATTGAAGGGGTGTAGTCCAGCGGTACGGACAGCCGGCTCCAACCCGGCGGACGTGGGTTCGACTCCTGCCACCCCTGCTGGGCGAAGCCTTGCCTAAATGCCTTAAAACGGGCGAATAACCACCGCACATTGACAACTAAATAGTACGCCAGATTGGGGATCGGAACCGTGTCTATTGGCGCGGCCACACCGACCGATCCCACCCCGGTGACCTCTGTTGGCTAGAGGAGCGCGGCCGTAAACCGCGCGGCATTGTGCCTGCGGTCGTTCGATTCGACCCACCGGGACCCTGGGCCCAGAGCACGAGTGGCAGTGCACTTCGTTTGCAGCGAGACACGTGCCGGTTCGAGCCCGGCTGGGTCCACCATGCGGGCGTGGCGGAAATGGAAGACGCGCCGGACTCAGAATCCGGTGGGCGCACGCCCGTGAGAGTTCGACCCTCTCCGCCCGCACCAGGCGCCTCTAGCTCAGTTGGGAGAGCGATGGACTCTTAATCCATGTCGTCGGGGGTTCGAGCCCCTCGAGGCGCACTCGGCCGGAGCCATCCGGTCATGACAACTGGTTGTAGCTCAGTTTGGAGAGAGCACCCGGTTCGGGTCCGGGGGGTCGGCGGTTCGAGTCCGTTCAACCAGACCAGCGGTCCTCGCACCGCGACATTCGGGAGGGGCCCCGACAATGCCCCATCGTGCCCAGTAGCTCAATCGGGAGAGTGCCGCCTTGTCACGGCGGAGGCAACGGGATCGAAACCCGTCTGTGGCGCCAGACCCTGGTGGTGAAACGGAAGATCACAGGAGACTACGAATCTCCAGTTCCGGGTTCGAGTCCTGGCCGGGGTGCCATCTCGTCGTAGGCAGAGACCACTGGTTCGAGTCCAGTCGACGAGGCCAAGCCGCCATAGCTCAGTGGGAAGAGCGCAGCCCCGGTACGGCTGAGGTCCCCGGGTCGGTTCCGGGTGGTGGCTCTGTGTATTGGGAGGGTTGACCGAGAGGAAAGGTGCTCGCTTGCTAAGCGATGGCCGAGGGCAACCTCGCCAGCGTTCGATCCGCTGCCCCTCCGCCTCGGAAGGTATGCCTCGTTGGCTGGGGGCACCCTGTTTCGAAAACAGTGACACGGTTCTGCCGTGGGGGTTCGACACCTCTACCTTCCGCCTCGGCGCAGTGGTGCAACGGAAGCACGCCGGGCTTTCATCTCGGAGATTGTCGGATCGAAACCGACCTGCGTCACCAGGCCGCCATCGGATAGAGGCAGTCCGCCGGGTTCTCAGCCCGGAAGCCGGGGGTCGGTACCCCGTGGCGGTACGGGGGCACACCACGTGGTCTGCCCCATCCAAATGCGGAGTAGCTCAGCGGAAGAGCGGGTGGCCGTTAACCACCGCCGTCGGGGGTTCGATGCCCTCCTCCGCAGCCCGGGGTCAAGGTGTTGACAGATACACGCGTGGCTTCCACCCACGAGTAATGGGGGCAGTACCCATTGACCCCTCCGCATCGATCGATCGGGAGTCGTCCAACGGCAAGACGCAAGGTTTTGGTCCTTGAGATGAGGGTTCGACAGCTTCCTCCCGAACCCAAATGAAAGGAGGTGCAGTTTTCATGGGACACACTCGACTGAAGCTCGTCAGCTCCGCGGACACCGCGACATCGGCAGCCGCCGACACGACGGATTCGCCTGCGACTCTCCGTCTCTTGCGTCCTGATACTCGGCGGATGCGTCTTGTTGACGCTGAAGAAACGCCACCCGACGACGCGGCGTGATCGATGGTGCAGGAGCAAGGCCGGCCAGGCCTAACGGGATAGGTACTGGATTTGTAACCCAGTTGGTCCGGGTTCGAGTCCCGGACCCGGCTCCATGGTCGTGTAGCTCAGCTGGGAGAGCGCGCGCCCGAAACGCGCGAGGCGGTGGATCGAAACCACCCATGACCACGACGGACGCATAGCTCAGCGGCAGAGCGCCGGCACGACACGCCGGAGGTCGGGCTTTCAAAATGCCCTGCGTCCACCGGCACCCGCGCGGCAACGCAGCGGGGAGGGATGGTGACCTCACGGGTTTCATACGCCCGAAGATCTCCGGTCAGAACGGAGCGCTGCGACTGGGGCGGGCCGGTACCCAAGACGGTCTCATCAACAATCCGTGTCGGGGCCAGCACCCGAAGCCCCAACCACATACCCCTCACCGCCGGTGATGCTCGGGTGGCTGAGCGCCCGTTTCGTGCACGGGAACGCGAGAGTTCGACACTCTCCACCGGCTCTGAGCCTATTGGACAAGCATGTTGGTCGGGAGGACCGATCTGGCGCACTGTTTAGTTGTCACTGTGTCCGAGGAAATTGGAAGCGAACAAATGCCGAAACAGATAAATCCGAATTTGACCTCGTGGGCCAGCGAGCTCGACGACAACGCCCTCGAACAGGCGCTGCGAACTTCTCGGCTGCCTATCCTGGCCGGACCCGTCTGCCTCATGGCGGATGCACACTTCGGCCTTGGAGCGACCGTCGGCAGCGTCGTCGCCACCACCAACGCGCTCCTGCCCTCGGCGGTGGGAGTCGACATCGGCTGCGGCATGGTGGCGGCAGAGACGAACCTCAACGCGGCTGAACTGCCCGACGATCTCCATGTGCTCCACGCCCTGCTTCGTGACCGGATACCGGCCGGCGTCGGCAAGGGTCACGAGCGTTCCGACGCAATCGTGCCGTCGGCGTTGACGGCCCTGGGACTCCCGCCGGGCTCGGCATCGGAGCTCTCCCAGCGCCAGCTCACGACCATCGCTGCGCAGTTCGGCAGCCTTGGCAGTGGCAACCACTTTGTCGAGGTCTCTCTCGACGAGCGCGAACGCGTCTGGATCGTGCTGCACTCGGGCAGCCGGGGCATCGGAAACCAGTTGGCGACAGGGCACATCAAGACCGCTCGCCTGGTCGCCCAGGCCGAGGGACAGGTCCTCGAGGACCGCGATCTCGCCTGGTTGTCGGAGGGCCGCCCGGAGTTCGATGCCTACGTTGCAGACATGTTGTGGGCACAGCGCTACGCCTGGGGCAACCGCGAGCAGATGATGGATGCGGCCCTGACGGCGCTCCGAACGACGGTGCCTCACACTGTCGAGACCGAACGCATCAACTGCCACCACAACTACGCAGTCAAGGAGACGCACCGGGGCCAGGACGTGTGGATCACCCGCAAGGGGGCCATCCGCGCTGGGCTTTCGGACATGGGAGTCATCCCGGGTTCGATGGGTGCCTCATCGTTCATTGTCCGCGGCAAGGGCAACGCGGCGTCGTACGAGTCCAGCTCGCACGGGGCCGGCCGTCGGCTTGGGCGCAAGGCGGCATTCCGCCAGCTGAGCACCGAGTCGCTCCGCAGCGCGATGGCCGGGCGGGCATGGGACGACTCCATGGCCGAGCACCTCGTCGACGAGCACCCGGATGCCTACAAGCCGATAGCCCAGGTCATGGCCGACCAGGCTGATCTGGTCGAAGTTGTCCACGAGCTGCATCAGGTCGTGAACCTCAAGGGGACGTGAGAGAGGCCCTATCAAAAGACGTAGAGCGAGTTCCAGCCCATTCCCCACAGGACAGGGCAGCCCAGCACCGTGCACAGTTCACCTCGCATCGGGCACTGAGGATCACGAGGAACTGACTACGTGCGGACCGAGGGTGGGTCAGGGGGCTGCCACGCACTATCGCTCAGGTCTAGGCGCCGGCTCGACTTTCGGCCCTTGTGGTTTCGACCGCTCCCAACTACGGTCGACAGCGGATCGGGGGATCTCACCCAAGCGGGGGCCGAAGTCGATGCGCCATTCAGCGGCAAGTGTGCAACGGTCGAGCAAGCGCACGACCAGGAGGCTGTTGGGGACCGGTAAGACGATGAGCCTGTTGCTAGGGCTCACGGGCCTTGTCGTCGTGGCGGGCGGCCTGTCTCTCGGCGCATGGACTCCGGCGGGGGCGACAACCACATGGAGCACACCGATTCAGGTTCCCATGGGAGGTGCCGGCGGAGCCGGGGAGACGTCGATCTCGTCCGTCAGTTGTGTGGACGCCACTGACTGCACGGCGGTCGGTCAGGATGCGCAATCCCAAGCCTTCTTTTTCCGCGAGACGGCGGGCATCTGGGGCACGCCGACCCAACTCACCTCCCCCACGGGGTCTAGCTGGGGTCTCAACTCTGTGAGTTGCACCGGCGTCGGAGACTGCACTGCAGTCGGCTCAGACGTGGAGGCACCGGTCTATGACACGGAAACGAACGGCATCTGGGCTCCTTCGAAGGAGGTGCCGGGAGGCCAGGGTCCCGCAGTTCTCTTTAGCGGCGTGAGTTGCAGCAGTCCCGGCGACTGCACTGCAGTCGGCGAGTTCGAGGCACTCGGCGGCGCCGCTCCGATGTATGCCACGGAGACGAACGGCACATGGACCGCTCCCGACTTCGCATTTGCAGCGAATGGCCACCTCGAAAGCATCAGTTGCGTCGACGCCGAGGATTGCACGGCAGTCGGCAGCTTCTTGGGGAGCACGGACACGGACGACAACCCCAACCTCGCCACGCAGGCGTGGGCCACCGAGACGAGCGGCACGTGGGGTCCGCTCACCGCTCTTTCCAACATCCCTCCCGCTCCCCCCTACTTCGTCAGCGTGAGTTGCTCCAGCGCCCGGGACTGCACTGCGGTCGGCAGTGACAGCAGCGGGCAGCCGATCTACATCACGGAGACCGACGGTGTCTGGGGTTCGGTCACCGAAGACCCGGGTGCCCTGGGTGGCTCCGGGTCCTTTTCGGCAGTGAGTTGCGCAGGTGCCTCCGACTGCACGGCGGTTGGCCATGACGGTAACGGTCAACCGACATATGCCACGGAGACAGACGGCACGTGGGGCCCCGTGACGGAGGTCACGGGCGCCACGGCCGGCTCGGGCTCATTCGATGCTGTGAGCTGCACCAGCGCGACAAACTGCACGGCGGTTGGAGTGGACGCAGAGGGCAATCCCATCTACGCCACCAGCCATGCCATCCCGCCGACCCCGGTCAGCACCTCCCCCACAACTTCGCCCACGTGCAACGGAACCCTTCCAACGGGCACGGTTGTCGGAATCGCCGCCACCAGTGACGACCAGGGCTATTGGATCGCCAACGATCAGGGCCGGGTGGTTGCCTGCGGGGACGCCCCGGCCCTCGGGGGACTGAGCTCTGTGCCCAATCACCCCATTGTCGGCATCGCCACCACTTCTGATGGGGGTGGCTACTACCTGGTCGCCTCTGACGGCGGGATCTTCACCTTTGGTGATGCCGCCTTCTACGGATCCACCGGGGCCATCAGGCTCAACCGCCCGATTGTCGGCATGGCCGTCGATGCGGCCACCGGGGGCTACTGGCTGGTGGCCTCCGATGGCGGCGTCTTCTCCTTCAACGCCCCCTTCTACGGCTCCACGGGCAATATCGCCCTCAACCAGCCGATCGTCGGCATGGCCCCCTCCAACGCAGGACACGGCTACTGGCTCGTCGCCTCCGACGGGGGCATCTTCTCCTTCAATGCCCCGTTCTACGGCTCCATGGGCGCCACCCGACTGAACAAGCCCATCGTCGGCATGTCCGCCGATGCGGCTACGGGGGGCTACTGGCTGGTGGCCGCCGACGGCGGCATCTTCTCGTTCGACGCCCCCTTCTACGGCTCGACCGGGGCGATCGTGCTCAACCGGCCGATCCTGGCCATGGAGTCGAACAGCACCGGCACCGGCTACAGGTTCGTGGCGGCGGACGGGGGCATCTTCGACTTCGGCACCTCGGGCTTCTTCGGCTCTGCGGTTTGACCGATCTGGAGCTGCGTCGGTGGTCGTCCGGAGCAATCTCACACCGGCCTTACGCCGGCCTTGTTCCCACCTTTGCCCTGTAGCGTTGGATCGTGTTTGAACGCTTCACCAGCCGAACCCGCCGCGTCCTCGTATTGGCGCAGGAGGAAGCGCGGCTTCTCCATCACAGCTTTATAGGTACCGAGCACATTCTGCTGGGCCTCATTCACGAAGGCGAGGGGGTCGGCGCGCAGGCACTAGGACGTAACGGGATCACGCTGGAAGCGGTGAGGGATCGGGTAGAGGAATTCGTCGGGCAGGCTAGGACAGCACCCGCCGGATCACCACCGTTCACCCCCCGAGCGAAGAAGGTGCTCGAGCTGGCCCTTCGAGAGGCGTTGCAGCGCGGCCACAGCTACATCGGCACCGAGCACCTTCTTCTTGGCGTGATTCGCGAAGGCCAAGGCGTGGGGGCCAAGGTCATTGAGAGCCTCGGGATCGACCTTGACCATCTCCAAGACGACGTCATCGCTCTCATGTCCGGCACCGCTGAAGATGTTGAGCACGGTGGCATGCCGGCGGGACGAAGAGATGTTCCTGTCGGCGATCCACCGCGTTGTCCCCGATGTCGCTCCGGCCTCGTCGAGAGTGCTCGCTACCGGATGATGGTCGTAAAGGCTGAGGATCCAGAATCCGAGTCGGCCGATGTAGAGGTGGGAGTCGTGTACTGCAGCCGTTGTGGAACTGCGATCGGAACAACCTGACGCATCCCAGTCGGCCCCCGAGAAACGCGGATCCGTCTCCCCGCCGTCACCGTTGCGCCGCCCACACGGGCGTTCCACAAAATCGGCAGCGAATATGCCATGAAACTCTTATGCGACCGTAACGCTGCGATCAGGGTCCGTTTACCTTCATGCCATAGCGTGACTCGGGTTCCCAACGAACTGCATTTGGACAAGTGCCGTTCATGATGGAGGTGCAATGACCGCGAAAAATATGCTCCGTGTCGCCATGCCCGACAAGGCTCGTGCAATCGACATCGCGTGTTCGGATGTCGAGTCTGCCGTTGGGCTGCACGTGCGAGCCGAGTTCCAGGAGATTGAGGGCAGCAGCCTGATCATCGAGCTGCAGCTCGGCGACGAGGCAGAGACCACGCCTCATCCTTCACGACTGGCTTCCGTCGTCGACAAAGGTGTCTCTCACATCGAAGTGCTCAGTTCTTGGGAAGAGCTGACGTCGCCCGCGCCGGCTCCGCGGCAGTGTCCCGAGGTCTTCGGGGTGGGCTACGAACCGTTGCCCGAGGTTGCCCGGCGCGCGCTGCATGACAACCTTCCGACGGCCCAATGGGACCGCTCTGATTCTTCATGGCATCTTGCCGTGCCATCCGTCTGCAGTGGGAAGGCGATCGTCGGAATGACACATCGGCACGGGTATAGCCAAAGATTTACGGCACACGATGCCGCCGCTCTGAGGTCCGGCCTCGCTTCATAACGACAGCGATAAGGGTGAGGGCACGCCGAAGAACCCGCAGTAACTCGACCTAGGGTCCCGTGGGCAACCCGATCGCACCGCATTCGCAACCACCTGAACACCACCGACGCTTACTCTGATTTCCTTCTCGGCAGGTTGCAACGGTGGAAGGGGCGGTTCGATGGAGCTCGCGACTATTTCCTCATCAAGAATGATCGTCGCGTTGGTCATCGGTATCGTCGTTGCCCTCGTGGCCTATAAGTCGTCCGAGAAGTTCAAAGAAGCCAACCACGTGACGCCGTGGCGGATTCCTTCGTGGGGGTGGGCGCTCATCGGGTTTCTCTCACTTCTCCTCTGCCTCATCTTGTTCCTCATCGCACAACGCACGACGAAACCGGCTGCTCCCCTCGCTGAGGTCGGCGCGTCCGGGTTCGGAGTACCACCGGGTTGGTATCCCGATCCGCAAACGGTGCATGCATTCCGCTTCTGGGATGGACACCAGTGGACAAGCCGCGTCGAAAACGGTGGAGTCGAGCAGGTCGCTGAAATTTGAGCCAGCGAGCCCCCTTTGAACCTTCAGGTGATCGTTTGAACAGTGGACCCGAATTCAACCCCACAACGACCGCCGATCACGTCGTTATCGTGACCGCATTCGCACCACCGCCGTCGCCGTCTAGTAGGCGGCCGGATAATTCCGGAGCACAAGCAGTTACAGACCGAAGGCTCCGTCGCTTGTACGGTTGGGAGACCTGGGTGGTGATGTCAATCTTCCCGCTCGGAGCCACCATTGCCGCAATTGCCTACCTGCTCATGCACATCACGATTGGGGTCGAGTTTTCGGACGGGGGCATGATTATTCCTGGCGAGCCGGGACTTTCAGTTGCACTATCAGTTGCGGTCGTCTTATCCGGATTTGCTGCAGCCGGGCTGGTCCTCTTCCTCTTGATCAGGAATGGGGAGGGACTGTCCTCCATCGGCCTGTCGAGCGACCGCTGGCGCAAAGACCTCGGTCTCTTGCTGCCGGTCTGGATACTCGTCCAAGTAATCCCGCAAGCGGTGGGGTCAGCGATCGTGACGTGGACTCATCTTCCGAAGTACGACGTGTCCAGCCCCGGACTGCCAATTGCCTTCGTGGCGGTTGGCCTCCTTATGAGCCTTCAGGCTGCCGTCGTTGAAGAGGTGGTCGTGCTCGGGTACCTCGTTAGGCGCTTGGAGCAACGGGGATGGACGGTGACGACGGTCGTCGTCGTCGCCGTTCTGGTTCGAGTTTCGTATCATCTCTACTACGGTCCCGGGGTCCTTCCCATCGTCTTGTGGGCGACGGCGACGGTATTCGCGTATCGCAAGGTGCGCCGGCTTTTGCCCTTCATCATTTGCCATTTCGTTTGGGATGCAGGTATTACGATCAATGGCTACTCCCACACCGCAGCAGCAACCTTCGATGGCCTGTTCTTCGTGTCCGCGCTTGTATTTTTCTTGATGTGGGGTCGCCAGGACGGAATTTCGAGAAGGCAGCGCGCCCATTCAGCTTTGTTGAGCCTCCCTTAGCCCAGCCCTCTCGACGGTCACGCGGATTGAGTGACCCCAGGTGACGATTTGTCCACCGAATTGGCTGGATTGCGAAAGAGTGGCGGGAGGTAACGGAGCATCAGACGCGGACCAGGTCATGTGGGTCAGGATCGGTGACTGTATTCCGCCCGAGGCGCGACGCTGCCAGGCCAACAAACCGCCCATGACCCCTGATGCGAGAACCAACGCCGGATTGCGCGTGGCGCTCGTGACCAACATGTACACCGCAGTCGACGCCGGAACCGGATTGTGGCTTCCAAGGGCTGTGAACAGAGCACCACGGAAGAAGATTTCTTCGGCAACCCCGTTGGCGAGCGTCGTTGCCAGGACCAAGGGATCTGAGCCCCGGCTGGCGTAGGTCAGGACTGATGCGAGTGCCTCGTTCAGAACCGGGATTCGCCTAGCGACGAGGGCCGCTCCGTAGAACGCACCGAACGCGCCCACGCCCGTAAGGATCGGAGTGATCACGGAGCGTCCAAGGGTACGTTCGTCGGAGCGGGTGGGGCGCCAGTGCAGCGGTTCGGAAACTAGCCCCCCAACCAGCCAGGTGCCGGCGACCGAGAACGTGAGTGCGTAGAACTCTCTTGAATCAGGTTCGGTGGATAACGATGCGCCGAGTAGCCCTGTCCCGGCCAACGCCACTGCAGCGACGAGTTGCTGACGGTGCCTTGTCGGTGTGCCTCCAGTCCTTCTACCTCGACCCTTCTGCTGTCGCCCCGACGGGACGTTCACTGCTTTCGCTCTTTCGCGCGCTCACCCAGGGCGGCAAGCACCGAGCTGTCGTAGTCCATCGGCTCAAAAGGAACGAGAGAGCGGATGCTGTCGTCTCGGACAATCACTTCATTGCTCATCGAGTCGATCAGCGCGCGGCCGGTGGGCACATCAACACTGGTGACCAGGGCGAGCCAGCGCGAGGACAGCGACGGAGTGAGCAGAGGCACCGGTATCACGAGCATGGGTCGGCCCTCGATGGCCGCCACCCTGCGCAGCATTTGCACGTATTCGAGCACCTCGGGACCCCCGATATCGAACACGCGCCCCAGTGCCTCGGGTATCTCGAGCACACCGACGAGGTAGCGAATCACGTCGGCGACTGCAATGGGTTGCGTCTTGGTATGCACCCAGCGAGGAGTGACCATCGCTGGCAGATGCTCCACAAGTTGGCGGGTCATCTCCCAAGAGATCCCCCCATTGCCGACAATGATCCCAGCTCGCAGCACTGTCACGGGCACACCGGCCTGGCCAAGCAGACCCTCGACCTCACGGCGGCTCCGCAAATGTTCAGAGAGGTCGTCAGCGCTGTTACCCAAGCCGCCGAGATAGATAATGCGCTTGACCTCCGCATCGGCGGCGGCTTGGCCGAAAGCTGTAGCTGCCGCAGCATCAGCGCGAGCGAAGTTTCTCTCCCCTAGCTGATGCACGAGGTAGTAGGCCGCCTCGCAGTCCCGCAAGGGCGCGACCAGCGACGGCGGATCTGCTACATCACCAGCTACCGGATCGCCAACGCCGCCATAGCTCTGTGGATTTCGCGTCATCGCAATAACCTCGTGGCCCGCTGCGATCAGTGCCGGGCAAAGCTGACGCCCCACGAAACCCGTCGACCCCGCCACCAAGACTCTCATCCATACCTACCTTTCAGCGGCAGCGAACTGTCGGGATCGCCGTAGCGAAAGAAAGTCGTAGCCTGTTGCACCTAGGCCACATTAGAGGTCGCCGCCAGACCTCTGGCGAAGTTGCATGGTTGCTACCCATTTCGGCGTGTCGCTAATCACAACGGAGCTCATTTCCGCTCTTCGGATGCCGATCTTCACGAACAGCCGCCCCGGGAGATGCCTTCCATCCACGAACCGACCTCCCGAGAACCCTGCCGGTGGCGATTGGCGCGGTGCAGATTGGGCAACAAGACTTGTCCGGACATCACGCAGATCCAACCCCGAAGGAATGAGCAAATTTGATAAGCGATCGCTCGAGAGAGCACATCTCCCGGAATCTCCCCACAGATGGCATAAGCGACCTTGCAGTGAACCTTGGACTCGGTGAGTCATCATGGAAGGACGGGGAGGCCAACGCCACGATCCGTCTCTTGCCCGAGCAGATGGAGTCCGATGGCAGCGTGCCATTCGGCAGTCTGGCGGCGATTGCCGACAACAACAACGCCACGGCCAACATCAACTCTGCCAACTGGAATGACAACTCCATCCTGATCGAAGTCGCCTACCAGGCCACACGCGCTGGCCCGAGGGACGGTGGAGGTCCGCAGCTTCAACTCGGCCTACAACGAGCTCATGGGTATCTCGCAGGGCGTCATGCTCGACGACGAGGGGCCCTTCGGCCAGTGCCAGAGCACGAGCGTGACCGTTCCCGGCCGACCCATGTTGGCGGGCGTAGGCCTCGGATCAGCGAGTTTCGACGAACTCCCCCACGTCGACCACGTCTCCTTCCCTTGGGAGAGCGATCTGACCCCTGCACCGATCGACGAGTACCTCAAGGGTGGTCTCAGGCTGATCGAGGGAGGGGCTATCTACACCTCGCAGCTCGACTCGGGGTGGTCCTCCGGCTACGGCTCCCTCCACGGGGGGGCGATCGGGCTGCTGATTACCCGGGCTATGCGTTACGCCGCCATCGCATGCATCGCCGGCAAACGTCGAGCAAGTTCCAATATCGTTCAACATCAACTACGTGCGCCCCGCGATGGTGGTCCCCGAACCGGTACAGGCGGTTGCACGGGTGGTTGCCGTTACCACCAGATTCTGCACCCTCGAGGGCGAACTCATTCTCCCTTCGGGCAAGCCAGCCTCACGGTGCCGGGTCATCCACCGGCTCGTTCCGAGGGATTAGACCGTCAGCCCTCATCCAGTGGCGGCGTCAGTGAATTCGAAGAGGAGTCCGGCGTTATCTGCCGGGCGTACGGCGAAGCTTTCTTCGTCGTCACCGGGCAATAGCTCGACCCCATGCGATGCGAAGTGCGACCGGGCCCGTTCGACGTTGGTCGTGCCGAACACGACTGACCGGATTCCATCGCCGTTGCGGGCCAAGAACCGTTCGAGCGGCCCATCGCTCGGTAGGGCTCAGAAGCTCCACCACGGTGTCTCCCAGTTCAATCCCCACCGCACGGGCCTGCGTGGCCTTCCTCTCCACTTCGTAGGTGACGGTCCCATTGACGTACTCGCAGAGGAAGCGCTTCGCGCCGTCAAGATCCGAGACCACCACGCGGTAGCGCTTCAGTCCGGTTATGCCGAGCGGATGGTCGTCTCGCCAAAACTTCGATCGGGTGGATTGGTTCGAGGTACGGGACCGGCGGCGGCACCGCATGGAAGTCGTGGTCGTAGAACTCGAAGGACACGCCATAGGCGTCGAGAGGATGGACGTGGAACGCTGGTCCTAGCTCGCGCGCTATGCGAATGCCTCTTGCGTTCGTGGCGTCCCGGGCTTCGCCCACGTCGGGAACCGTATATTCGATCCCGACGTAGTGGGGACCGAAACGGGCATGAAGCAGATCGTCGTGTGGGGAGAACAACTGGAATATGACACGGCCGATGGCGATGAGGCATCCATGCCATTCGTCACGAGGCATATCGATCAAGAACTGAGCACCGTACACTTCAGTGAAGAAGTCTATTGTCTGGTCAAAATCATCGATGACGGCGTTGACATGGTTCATGGCGCCACATCTGATTGGGGTCATAAAGCCTCCTTTGCTTGACAAGCGGCGGCGATCGCCTTTGTTGTTCATGTCCGCGTTGCTGTCAGTTCGAGGTCCTTTAATGAAAGCCGTGCGAAGCTATCGAGCTGGGCCACATTGGGAGCACCAAGGTCGACGTATGTGAGGACGTCGCCATAGGTACCCGCCTGGAAAATCACGACGTCAAGCCGGAGAGTGATTCCTTTTACGTCGAAGTTTGCCTGGTAGGCGTCCGAACGGTTCCCGATCTTTGGGAATGACATGGCACCAATCGTCGCACTGTAGGTGGTCCCCGAGCTTGAAATACTGAGGCTGTTGCACCCATTGAGAGTGCGCTGAAGCTTGCCGAAATCCGAGGCCACGGTGGGGCCCGCTCCGAGTTCCTCCTCGAAGTCCGGAAGGTTTCCGCTCTCATAATGTGCCGTCGCCCGAACGTCTCCTTTGTGCAACTTCGTCTCCGCTATGTCCCTAAGACAGCCCCCAACGACCGATGACGATCCGCCCGACTTGTCCACGGACCATCCTCTCGGGAGCTGCGAGAGCCGTACGAGCTTCGACTTCAGGTTGGCGCTGGTGATGTTTGAGGCCACCGCTGGCGGCGCCACCAAAAGCATCGCGACGGTCACCGGCACAAAGGTGCCAAGGGTCCACTTCATGACGCCAAAATGGCCTCGTTCAGTCCGATGCCGCCCCTCGGCGTCGGCGAAGACTGTCGTCGTCACGGTTCGAGACGTTATTCCGCCCGGAGGAGCGACGCTCCGGCGTCCGCCCAACGTGCGCCGGCGAACACTCCTGCGTTCGGCCGGCGTCCGCCCAACGCCGAGCCGACAGGGCGGGGACACCCGAGGCTCTCACCTCGGTCGAGACGCGAATCGCCCCCGCAACCGAAGGGGGGTCCGGTACGGGGGCATCGCCACCATTCAGAAGAATGGCTACACAACTCAGATTACAGCTGGGCCCTTAGGCCCAGCTGTGAGCGGCCGTTCGATTCAATGTCAGTTCCGCGAACCCGTCGTTAGGAACGAAACAAAACGGTCACCTGCCAAGTGGGACATCGCCCTCCGACCGTCACCGTGACGGACTTGCCAGGAAGCCGAACCGGAGCAGGGTTTCACCTCTCTACTAGCGGGGGGCCGTCGAGGGACTGACCTACTGTGAGGATGCGGGTATCTCTGTGTCCGTGTTGCGACTCGTTCGCGAAACACGCGCGATCGGTACTCCCACATCCTTCCCAATGGCTCCCGACGCGACGTCTCTGACAAGAGCCGGGCTTTGCCCTTCGATCAACGCCCCTCAGGACAGATCGATCTTGTCTGGTCGAAAGGTGGGCCCCTTAGTGACTACCAGAAGGCACCAAAGATTCATTTCCTCTCCACGCGCCAGTCGCCACTCAATCGCGCCTCGTTCATCTCGACCATTTACCGTGCCGTTGATGGCGTTGACGCACGGGCGCACTCCCTTCCGGTCGAGAAGCACCTCCCCTCGATCCGAAGCCGCGTCAACGGGCACAGGCGGGAACACGGGTTCTACGTGCCCAGACGACGGCGGGGTTCCCCAATGCCCCGCCGTCGTCTGCCCCATCCGCCTAGTCCATGGACTATCTAGTATGCGCTGGTGCAGATTCTTCTGGTCCGCCACGGCCATGCCGGTTCGAAGAGCCATTGGCGACGCGATGACCGGTTACGACCTCTGTCCCCTCAGGGATTAGGTGAGGCCGAGACTCTGACACGACTCCTCTTACAGTTCGCCCCGGCAAGAATCATCTCCAGCCCTTTTATCCGGTGCGTCGAGACCGTGACCCCGCTCGCAATGGAGCTGGGCCTGCGGGTCGAACGCACGAAACGCCTCAACCCCACCGCCGGGAAAGATGCTCTATCGGTGCTGAAGATGGGAACTCGGAACCAGACTGGGCCGATCGTGATCTGTACGCATGGCGAAGTGATTCACGATCTCCAGGAGGCGCTGAGTAAAGGTGCGCACGAACTGTTCGGAAAAGACAAACCTCGGGATAAGGGCTCGGTATGGGTCCTGAATCGGAAGGCGGGCCGCTTCGTCAGCGCCGAATATTTTCCGCCATTGTCCAAACCTGGAGGGCAGTCGGTGGATGGATAACTGTTGCGTCACGGAATGGTCACGGAACAGCGGGTCAAATGGTGCGTTCTGTTGTAAACGGGTAGAGGCTGGATCATGACAGAGACGATGGAGGGTTGGTACACCGACCCATATCAGCGCCACGAGGCCCGCTGGATCTCACAGGGAAACCCGACGAGTTTGGTGCGTGATGGAACAGTCGAAGGCAGCGACCCGATAGCCGACGGTCCGATCAAGGTCACCCCGGTCACAATCGAGGGCCATTCACCTCAGGATGGGAGCGACTTGCGCCGCGCTCGACGATGCCGAACGACAAGATCCGTACGAGCAGGAGACGGGAGGCGAGGCCGCGTTTGACGCGTTTGATCAAGGTGCGAACTGAACTTGGTCCTCCCATGGCGCCACACCAGCCTGATGGTTGTTATCACCACCTACGCTCTCCGTATGGAAACAGCCCAAGCTGTTGCGGAACGCCTCCGGCGGATCGTCGCCGGGATCATTCTCGCTCATGAAGAGGGGAGCGTGAAGGAGGTCCGCAGTGGCGCACTTCAACTGCTGGCGGCCTTGGGACCGCTCCGTGGTTCCACACCTGAAGATATGCACTTGCGGACTGCCTGGCGATCAGACATGTCGTCTGATGCTCGCGCTGCGCTCTGGTTGATCGACGTGTCGGCCCATTCGATTTTGAATGACCCGGACGCAAATGCACCGTCAGATTGGGTTGGGGTCGGCGCAGCTTCCAGCTTTGCGCAGAGCGGTGTTCAGCAGCTTGAGGAGAGTGTGTCCGGTTCCGTTTAGGGATCACGACCATCCGGCGTTTGAGGGCAATGTCTCCATCTGCGCTGAATACCCCCGGCCACCACGAACAGTGGTGTGCCGATTCGAGTCCATGAGAAACTCCTGTATGCAAACCGAGGGGTTCATAACTGCACGGTCCGTGGCTACCGTGGATATTTCCCAGGTGGCGTCATCCTCCGGTCGGAGTGGGCCGGTCAGGTCTTCGATGATGCGGCGAAGCTCATCCCGGACGGTTTGATTCTCAGGGCCGGCGACTTGGATCACATACAAATCATGCCGGAAGCTGTTTACCGCTGTGGAGGGTGTCCCCCAGCCCCGCGTACCACGCTCTCAGCCTATGGCCGCTACCCGACGATAGGGTTCATCGTCGCCCGCGTCATGATCCAGGTCTCTACGAAGGCGGCGGCTCGGATGGGATTTGAAGACGAGGCGGAGGCACTCGAGATTGGACCGTGGTGGATTCCGCGGCAACGCGACAACTCGGTTCCGGCTGCCCCAGATCATCCCTATCGAGGACATACCCCATACGCCCGTCCTCTGAAGGGCAGCTGGACGAAGGATTCCACTGGCCGATGGCAGTCGGGAAGCGTCGATGCACATTCTTGGGAAGTGATCTGTGCAAAATGCGGGGATACCGACGGACCCGTTGAGACCCAGTCTGCGGCAGTAAGAGCACGACGAGGGCCTTACGCATCAAAGCGCAAGCAGAACATGCGGCGACCAAACATTTCAACGGAGAGCAATAGCCGTCTTCGCGGCAAAGTGGGGAACCCATGGCCCCGGTGGTTCCAACCTCATACTGTGGTGCTATGGATCGCGGGAACAGACGGACCCGATGACTGAGCACATCGAGATAACTCGGTAAGGACGTGGCTCATGAGTGAGTTGATGCCGGCTGCATTCCTGGGGCACGGGAGCCCGATGAACGCCTTGGATCACAATGGCTACACCGAGGCATGGCGTGCATTTGGGGAATCGGTACCACGACCTCGTGCGATCCTGACTGTCTCCGCACACTGGTACATCAACGCATCGGCCGTCACGGCCATGAATCAACCCAAGACGATCCACGACTTCTATGGGTTCCCCGATGAGCTCTTCGCAGTGCAGTATCCCGCTGCTGGCGATCCCGGCCTGGCGGAGGAGGTGGCCGAGGTGGTCAAGCCCACCTGGATCGGCCTTGACCATGACAGCTGGGGCCTTGACCACGGCGCCTGGTCGGTCCTCCTGCACGCGTTTCCCAAGGCGGACATTCCCGTAGTGCAGCTATCGATCAATGCCGAAAGACCACTCGAGTACCACTTCGAACTCGGGGCGAAGCTCGCACCGCTGCGTCAGCGCGGCATCCTCATCGTCGCCAGCGGCAACGTGGTCCACAATCTGCGTCGCATCGACTGGAACCAGCCCGACGGCGGGTTCAACTGGGCTCATCGCTTCGATGACGATGCTCGTGAACACATGACCACATCACCGGCAGGGATTCTTGGCCTGCGGGATCACCGTGATTTCCCAACGCGGTTCCCACACCCGACCACTTCCTGCCACTCCTCTATCTCGCAGGACTGGCTGCGGCTACTGGATCGACCACCGACGTGCTCGTTGATGGGTACGCCTATGGATCGCTGTCGATGACGGCCTTCACACTCGATGCCAACGGCCCGCAGGGTCTGCGTTCTGGCCATGCCGCCCCGCTCCCAAGTCCTGATTTAGTCCCGACCGACGACACCAACACATAGCGCAGCGTTCGTCCGTGACGAGCACGCGTCGAAGAGCGCGATGCGTTGCTCGCTGATGCGCTCAGTCCGTCCACTGAGACCGGCATTCTGGTGCCGATCGGACTATTTCATCAGTAATGAGGAGGGCACACCACCGCTCACCTGGGAGAACGACGCAAAAAGCTCCGGGGGAGAGACTCGAACTCTCAACCTAGCGGTTAACAGCCGCTTGCTCTGCCATTGAGCTACCCCGGAAAGGACTGCGTTGCAGCCCCCGAACGATATCAGGGGGCGGGGCGGGCCCGGTCCGTGATCAGGACTCTTCGAGATAGTCCCTGAGGAGGTGTGCCGCGTCGGGACGGCGCAGTTTGGCCAGTGTCTTCGACTCAATCTGGCGCACCCGCTCGCGGGTGACGCCGAACTCCTTGCCGACCTCTTCGAGGGTGCGGATCTTTCCGTCGTCGAGTCCGAAGCGGAGGCGCACCACGTCCTGCTCACGTTCGGAGAGATGACCCAAAGCCTCGCGGACGGCGACATCGAGCAAGGACCGTGTGGCCGCATCGTCGGGTACGACCGCTCCCCGGTCTTCGATGAGGTCGGACAGATTGAAGTCGTCCTCGTCCCCCACCGGTTGTTCCAACGACACCGTGTCCTGATTGATGCGCAGGATCTCCCTGATCCGATCGATCGGGAACTCGACCCGCTGCGAAACCTCTTCGATGGTCGGTTCGCGTCCGAGCTCCTGCAACAGCTGTCGTTGGGCCCAGACCACCTTGTTGATGGTCTCGACCATGTGCACGGGAATACGGATCGTCCGGGCCTGATCGGCAATGGCCCGCGTAATGGCCTGCCGGATCCACCAGGTGGCATACGTGGAGAATTTGAAGCCCTTCGTGTGATCGAACTTGTCGACCGCACGCATGAGCCCGAGGTTGCCCTCCTGAATCAGGTCGAGGAAAGCCAGGCCCCGGTTGCGATAACGCTTGGCAATGGAGACGACCAGGCGAAGGTTGGCTTCGATCAGATCGTCCTTCGCCTGTTGGCCCCTCCGCATCAGGCGGCGGTTGCGCGACAGTTCGGGACCTTTCAGTAGATCCTTCGCCGGTCCCTCTCCCGCCTCGGCCAACTCGTGGGCGGCCAGCTTGGCCGCCGCTTCGTTGCCGATTTCGATCGCCTGCGCGATCTCCACCTCCAGCGCCGCATTGAGGAGGGGGACGCGACCGATTTCCTTCAGGTAGGTGTGGACCGGATCCTCGGCGCTGCCCGAGGATTCCGCTGTCGTCGGGCGCTTGCCGTTCGACTTGCGCCGCTGTCCACTGTCGTTGGCGGCAGTGCGTGCCGCAGTACGGGACTGCACGCGTTCTGCGATCCCCTCGGCCAGCGCGTCGACGTCGTCGTCAACCAGCGCCACGCCTTCGGCGTTGATGCGAGAGAGAAGAGCAACAAGTACCTCGGGCGTGAGCTCGACGTCGTGCAGGGCATCGATCAACTCGTCGGGTGAGAGTGCGCCTTTGGCGCGTCCAACTGCTAATGCGTTGTCGAAGTCGACCTGCGACACTCCGGCGGGAAGCCGGTCGTCCTTGACCGCGACGAGGACGGCGGCGGACGCTGCGGAGGCTCCGTTTCTTGGTTCTTCGACGGCCATGGCCGAGTCGTCGTTCACCTGCACCATTCCCGCTCGGTCATCCTTCTTTCGGCTCCCGCTCCATAAGCCACGCTACCAACCGATCCGCTGCGGCGCGTACAGAGCCCGGATCTTCGAGTTCTGCCAGCCAGCGGCGTACTTGTGCGGTCACCGCTGCGCCGGCCTGCCACGATTCTCCCAGACCCCGTGATGCTTTTTCCACTTCGGAGAGCTCGCGACGCACGGCCTCTCGCAACAGCACGGCCACGACCAGATCCACGGGGTCACCGAAATCGGCGTCCCCCACCAGTGGTTCTTCGACGGTCACCCGGCGCAACAGCGCTGCAACTTCAGGTGACGCCATCGCGATCGCATCGTGAAGAGCGTCGTGCTCGATCAACGCGACGAAGGCTTCACGCTGCAAGGTATCGACGAAGAGCACGGGTTGCAGGCGATCTGCCACCTCCTCGGGCCGATGGACGGCCAACTTCAGTGCCTCGAGTCCGGGACCGTCCTTCTGGGCCGTGGCAGCGAATCGCTCGACCCCGTCGTCCCATTCCATGAAGTCGCCGTCGTCGGGATCCCTCAGCTCTCCTGGATCTCCGGAATGCCCATGACGGTGCGAAGGGGATTTCGTTGCACTCGTTTCAGTTGGTGGATGGGCGCGTAGATACTCGAGGCGCTCGCGCAGGCGGGACGCGTCAAGGCGGCAGCGGTCAGAGAGTTGCATGACGTACTGGTCGCGGACGAGATCGTCGGGATGCTCGGCGACCGCGGTCAGGGCCGACTCGGCTGCCCGGGCACGGCCCTCCGCCGTCGTGAGATCACCGGCGCTCAGCATGCGGTCAACCCTGAATTGCAGAAAGGGCCTGGCTTGCGCCACGGCCCGGGCCAGAGCCTCGGGATCGCTGCGGGACAGGTCGCCCGGATCGCTTCCCTTGGGCAGGTCGGCCACCACCACGTCGACCTCGTGCCGACGTTCCCACTCGTAGACACGCGAGGTGGCGTTCTGGCCGGCCCCGTCGGCGTCATAGGCCAGCACGATCCGACGGCCGAAGTTGCGCAGCAGGGTGAAGTGCTCCTCAGCCAGCGCGGTGCCGCACGTGGCCACGGCACGTGGCACCCCCGCCTGGAAGAAGCCGATCACGTCGGTGTAGCCCTCGCAGACGACGACCTCGCCCTTGGCGATGACGTCCTGCTTGGCCCAATTCAGCGCGTAGAGGGTGCGGCGCTTCGCATAGATCGGGGATTCCTGGGAATTCTTGTACTTCGGCTCCGGTCGTTCCGAGGGCGGTTGTCCGGCAACAGGAGGGAGGATACGTCCGCCCAATGCCACGGGACGTCCCGAAGGGTCGCAGATCGGGAACAGCACCCGGGCCCGGAACGCGTCCTGGGCCCGGCCACGGCGATTGATGAAACCCAGTCCCGAATCGGTGAGCACCCGCTCGGGCAACCTGAGAGCTTTGCTCAACGCGTCCCACTCGTCAGGTGCCCACCCCAGGCGGAACTGACGCACGACGTCACCGTCATAGCCCCGTGAGCGAAGGTAGTCCCGCGCCCGGCCCGCATCGGGGGAACGCAGGAGCCGCTCGTGGTACCAGACCACCGCCTTTTCCATGGCGTCGAGCAGTTCGGTCCTGCGCTTGCGGTCCTTCCCGAGCTCCGCGTCCTCGTGCAGCGCCACACCGGCCCGGTCGGCCAAAAGCCGGACGGCATCGACGAAGTCGAGGTGTTCGGTGGCACGGACGAACGTGATGGCATCCCCCGAGGCCTGGCAGCCGAAGCAATAGTAGAAGCCCTCCTCGGCGTTGACGCTGAAGGAGGGGCTCTTCTCGGTGTGGAACGGGCACAGGCCGGTCCAGCGGCGACCGACGCGCTTGAGCGCGGCGTGCTCACCGATCAGCGCGACGATGTCGGTCGCTGCCCGCACCTGGGCCACGTCCTCGTCGGGAATGCCCATTCAGTGACGGTACCGCGGCGTTGCTTCCGCCGAGTCGGGTGGCAGCCGCTGCGGAGGTCAGCTGGCCTTTTGCGTTGCCAGCACGGCCTGCGCCGCAGCGAGACGGGCCACGGGCACCCGGAATGGCGAACAGCTGACGTAGTCGAGCCCAGCGTCGTAGAACAAGGTGATGGACTCGGGGTCGCCCCCGTGCTCGCCGCAGACACCGACCTTCAGCGACGGGCGTGTCGCCCGTCCCCGCAGGGTGCCGAGACGCACCAACTCGCCGACGCCGTCGGCGTCGACCACATCGAAGGGATTCCGCTTCAAGAGCCCCAGTTCGAGATACGCCGCCATCATCCGGCCCTCCACGTCATCGCGGCTGAAGCCGAACGTCATCTGGGTCAGGTCGTTCGTGCCGAACGAGAAGAAATCGGCCACTTCGGCGATCTCTCCCGCCAACAGGGCTGCCCGCGGCGTCTCGATCATGGTGCCGATGGTCACTTCCAGCGTGCCCTTCGTGTCATCGGCCTTCGTAGCACCCTCCGAGGGGCTCGGCGCTTCCTCTTCGGCAACGGCGGCCACGGCCTCCTCGACCCAGCTGCGGGCGAGCGCCAATTCCTCCCGGCTGACGGTGAGGGGGATCATGATCTCCACGATCGGGTGCCCGCCGTCGACCACACGCTGGCGCGCCGCCTCCATCAGGGCCCGCACCTGCATGGCGTAGAGGCCCGGCTTGACCACACCGAGCCGCACGCCGCGAGTACCCAGCATCGGGTTGGCCTCTTTCCACGACAGCGCAGCGGCGTAGAGCCGCTGCTCTTCGGGGGTGAGCCCGACCGTGGCTTCCTTGATCGCCATCTCTTCGGTACTGGGCAGGAACTCGTGCAAGGGCGGGTCGAGGAGGCGGACGGTGACCGGCAGGCCGTCCATGGCCTCCAGAATGTCGATGAAGTCCTCGCGCTGGACCTGGCGCAACTCCTCCAGGGCGGCGGTCTCGTCCTCGGGCGTGTCGGCCAGGATCATCCGCCGGACCACCGGCAGGCGGTCCTCCCCCAGGAACATGTGCTCGGTCCGGCACAGGCCGATGCCCTCGGCCCCGAGGGTCCGTGCGTTGGCGGCGTCCTCGCCGGTGTCGGCGTTGGCCCGCACAGCCAGGTGCCCCGCCCGGATTTCGTCGGCCCACGACAGCACGGTGGCGAAGGCAGCCGGGGGCGAGGCGGCGGTCAGGGGGACCTGACCGGCGACCACGATGCCGGCCCCGCCGTCGAGCGAGACCCAGTCGCCCTCGTTGACGGTGACACCGCCCACGGTCACCGAGTGCGCGGCGAGACGGAGGACCTCGGCCCCGACGACGGCGGGCTTGCCCCAGCCCCGGGCCACCACGGCGGCGTGGCTGACGAGACCGCCCCGGGCGGTCAGGATCCCTTCGGACGCCAGCATCCCGTGCACGTCCTCCGGTGAGGTCTCGCTGCGGACCAAAATGACCTTTTCGCCCCGCCCGGCCGCGGCTGCGGCATCATCGGCGGTGAAATAGACGCGGCCGACGGCGGCGCCCGGGCTGGCACCGAGGCCTTTGGCCCACACCGAGTAGCCGGACCCGGCGAATTGGGGGTGCAGCACGGCATCGAGATGGTCCTCGGTGATGCGCGAGACGGCCTCGGCCTTGGAGATACCCAGGTCATCGGGGCGCACCATATCCACCGCCATCTGCAGTGCCGCCGTGCCGGTGCGCTTGCCCACCCTGGTCTGCAGCATCCACAGCTTGCCCTGGTCGATGGTGAATTCGGTGTCGCACATGTCGTGATAGTGGCCTTCGAGACGATCGAAAATGGCCAGGAGCTCGGCGTGGACCTCGGGGAATTGCTTCTTGAGCTCCGAAATCGGCTCCGTGTTGCGGATGCCGGCCACGACGTCCTCTCCCTGGGCGTTGACGAGGAAGTCCCCGTACGCGCCCTTGGCGCCCGTCGCCGGGTCACGGGTGAATCCGACCCCGGTACCCGAGTTGTCGTCGCGGTTACCGAACACCATCGCCTGCACGTTCACGGCCGTTCCCAGATCGTGCGAGATCCGCTCGCGGTTGCGGTAGGCAATGGCCCGGGGGCCGTTCCAACTGCGGAAGACCGCCTCGATGGCGCCGCGGAGCTGTGCGGCCGGGTCCTGGGGGAAGGGCTCCTTGGTATGGCGTTCGACGATCTGCTGATACGAATCGACCAGGTAGCGCAACAATTCGGTCGGCACCTTGGCGTCCGAAGTGGTGCCGGCCAGCTCCTTGGCGGCGTCGAAGAGGGAGTCGAACTCTTCACCCGGGAGGTCGAGCACGATCCGTCCGTACATGGCGATGAAGCGGCGGTACGAGTCGAAGGCGAAGCGCTCGTCCCCGGTCTGCTTGGCCAGGCCCTCGACCGAGCGGTCGTTCAGCCCGAGGTTGAGGACGGTGTCCATCATGCCGGGCATGGAGAACTTGGCGCCGGAGCGGACCGAAACCAGGAGGGGGTCGTCGGCGTCGCCGATCGCCTTGCCCATGGCCGCTTCGAGGCGCGTCCGGGCCTCGGCCACCTCGGCGTCCAGGCTGCTCGGCCATCCACCGGCCATGTAGTCCCTGCAGGCGTCGGTCGAAATGGTAAAACCCGGTGGGACGGGTAGGGCGAGTACCGACGTCATTTCGGCCAGGTTGGCCCCCTTGCCACCCAGAAGATCCTTCAGCTCCATGGGCGGCTGTGCGTGGGTGTGGTCGAAGTCGAAGACGTACGGCATCGGGCCTCCTTGCCCTGGCATGGCGAACCGCGGGGTGCGGCGGTCATTGGGTGGTCGTCACGCCCACGGGGAGCGCGACGGGAACAGCCTACCGGCCCGTGACCACCCTCAGTGGTCCCTCGGGGGCCTCTTCTGAAACGGGGTAGCCCCGCCGACCTGGCGTTCGAACACCTCTTTGGCTTCGCGCATGAAGTCCCGGACGATCGCCAGCTCCTCGGCCTTGAAACGCTGGGTGACCTGCTTCATCTCCTCGACGATGGGCTGCTGTGCGTGCTGCAACTTCTTCTGCGCCGCCGGCACCAGCTCCACCCACACCCGTCGCCGGTCATCGGTGTCCCGACGGCGCTTGACCATGCCGGCCGACTCGAGTCGGTCGAGGAGAAACGTCACCGCGCCCGTGGTCAACCCGCTCTCCTCGGAGAGCTGGCCGGCCGTCATGGGTCCCCGGCGTCCGAGGAGGTCCAGGCAACGCATGTCGGTGCGGCTCAGCTTGAACCTTTTGGCCACCCGCTCGTCGAAGTCACTGGCAGCGCCGAAATAGCCGACGATCTCGGATCGGAGTTGCGCGATGAGATCGCTCCGGGACCATTGCCTTGACACGTAAATAACTTTATCACTAAGTTTCTTTGTCAATGAGTAATTCTTCCTCGTTCGCCGTGGAGGCGCACGATCTCGTCAAGGTCTTCCCCCAGGGCAACGTGCGCGCACTCGACGGCGTGTCGCTCACGGTCGAGGAGGGCACGATCCTCGGGTTGCTCGGTCCCAACGGTGCCGGGAAGACGACGGTCGTGCGCATCCTCTCCACCATCTTGAGTCCCGATACGGGAAACGCCTCCATCCTCGGTCATGATGTGGTCAAAGAGGCCGAAACCGTGCGCCGGATCATCGGACTCGCCGGGCAATACGCCGCCGTCGACGAAAATCTGACCGGCCGCGAGAACATCCGCATGGTCGGACGCCTGTCGCATATGAGCCGCAAGGCCTCGGCCGCACGTGCCACCGAGCTGCTGGAAGCGTTCGGGCTCACCGACGCCGGCGACCGGGTCCTCAAGACGTATTCGGGCGGCATGCGGCGCCGGCTCGACCTGGCCGCCGCCTTGGTGGCACGTCCCCCGATCCTGTTCCTCGACGAGCCCACCACCGGTCTCGATCCCCAGAGCCGTCAGGACCTCTGGGGCGTGATCGAGGGATTGGTGGCCGGTGGCACCACCGTGCTCCTCACGACGCAATATCTCGAAGAGGCGGACCGGTTGGCGCGAGACATCGTGGTCGTCGACCACGGCCGGGTCATCGCGGAGGGCACGCCGGCTGAACTGAAAGCCAACCTGGGCACCTCGGTCGTCGCCGTCACCTTGAACGACGCCGAAACGGCGCAAAAAGCGGCAGCCTTGGTGGCCTCGCTCTCCGCGAAAGCTCCGCTCGTCGACCGCAACATCGTCGAACTGACGGTCGAGGACGGGCCGAAGGTCGGCGCGGACGTCCTCCGCACCCTCGACGCGGCCCAGATCCCGATCGCCGGCCTGGCGCTGCGCGAACCGAGCCTGGACGACGTCTTCCTGAGTCTCACGGGGCACAAGTCCGAGGCGGAGACCGACGAGCAACGTAAGGCCCGCACGGGCAAAGGGGCGAAGCGCTCCCCGAGTGAGCCGGAATCCGATGGAAGGGATGCCGCATGACTGCCATCACCGTGCCGACGACCATCACCTCCCCGGCGCCCTCGGGCCATCGTCTGCGTTGGGCCATCGCCGACGCCCTCACGGTCACGTGGCGCAATTTGTTGGCCTATACGCGCATCCCCGAGGCGCTCTTCTTCTCGACGCTGCAGCCCATCATGTTCGTCCTTCTCTTCCGCTACGTGTTCGGAGGAGCGATCCCGATTCCCGGCGGCGTGCCCTACGTCGACTACATGATGCCGGGCATCTTCGTGCAGACCGTCATGTTCGGATCGGTGAGCACGGCCGTCGGATTGGCCGAGGACCTGCAAAAGGGCCTGATCGAACGCTTCCGTGCCTTGCCGATGGCCCGGTCCGCCGTCCTAGCCGGCAGGACCACCGCGGACCTGGTCCGCAATGTCTTCGTGGTCATCATCATGACGGTTGTCGGATACGCCGTCGGATTCCGCATCGGCGACGGGATCGGGAACTACATCCTCGGGCTGCTGCTCGTGTTGGCCTTCGCCTACGCCATGAGTTGGGGCTTTGCGGCCATCGGGCTGGCCGCGCCCAACAGTGAGACGGCACAGGTCATGGCCTTCCCGATTTTGTTCCCGCTCACGTTCGCGTCGACCGCGTTCGTGCCCATCCAGACGATGCCGGGTTGGCTCCAGGGCTTCGTGCGCCATCAACCGGTGTCGGTCGTCGTCGACGCCGCACGTTCACTGATGGTCGGCGGCTACTACCACTCGACGAGTTCGGTCTGGTACGCGCTGTTGTGGATCGTCGGATTGCTCATCGTGCTGGTACCGCTCGGGGTGTGGCGCTACCGCAAGACGAGTTAGCGGGTCAGTCCTCGCCGGCGCGCCGGCGCAGCTCGTTCACCAGGTCATTAATCGGGACCCGCACCTGCTCGGTGCTGTCACGATCGCGCACGGTCACGGCATCGTCCTCGAGCGATTCGAAGTCGACCGTAACGCACCACGGCGTCCCCACCTCGTCCTGGCGCCGGTAGCGCTTGCCGATGCCCTGCGTGGTGTCGTAGTCACACATGAAGTGGGGCTGGAGGCGCGCCAGCACCTTACGGGCGAAGGGCTCCAGGGGTTCCTTCTTCGACAGGGGCAGGACCGCCACCTGGTAGGGGGCGAGCCGCCAGTTCAGACGGAGGACGCTGCGCGTCTCCCCGCCGATCTCGTCCTCGTCGAACGCCGAAATCAAGAAGGCCATCATCGTGCGCGTCGCCCCGGCGGCCGGTTCGATCACGTGCGGCACGTAGCGCTCGTTGGTCTGGGGGTCGAAGTAGTCGAGGCGCTCCCCCGAGGCCTTGGCATGCGCGGTGAGGTCGAAGTCGCCCCGGTTCGCAATGCCCTCGAGCTCATCCCACCCCCAGGGGAAGAGGAACTCGACGTCGGCCGTGCCGCGTGAGTAGTGCGACAGCTCACTGGGCTCGTGATGACGGAGGCGCAGCTTGTCCTCGGGAATGCCGAGCTCGAGGTACCAGCGGAACCGCTCGGCCAGCCAGTAGTCGAACCACTGCTGGCTCTCGGCCGGCGGCACGAAGTACTCCATCTCCATTTGTTCGAACTCACGGGTACGGAACACGAAGTTCTGCGGGGTGATCTCGTTGCGGAAGGACTTGCCCACCTGGGCGATACCGAAGGGAGGCTTCTTCCGGGTGGTGTTGAGCACGTTGGCGAAGTTGACGAACATCCCCTGTGCCGTCTCGGGCCGCAGGTACGCCACGTGGCCCTCGTCTTCGACCGGGCCGGCGTGCGTCTTGAACATCAGGTTGAACGCACGGGCCTCGGTCAGGTCGCGCAGATCCACAGTTGGGGCAGACACCCTCGATCTTGTCCTCACGCCAACGCTCGTGGCAGTTGCGGCAATCCACGAGGGGGTCGGTGAAAGTGGCGAGGTGCCCCGAGGCGGCCCAGACGGCCGGGGGCGACAGAATGGCGGCATCGAGACCGACGACGTCGTCGCGGAGTTGCACCATCGAGCGCCACCATGCGTTCTTCACGTTGCGCAGCATGTTCACCCCGAGGGGGCCGTAGTCGTAGGTGGAACGGAAGCCGCCGTAGATCTCGGCTGACGGGAAAATGAAACCGCGATGGCGGCACAGGCGCACGACCCGCTCCATCAGATCGTTTGCCTGGGCGTCTTCGGTCATCGATGAAGACTACCGGAGGTAATTCTCGTGCTGACCTCGTTGGCCAGCAGGCGGCCCCGGACCGTGAGGACGGCGCGCGCCCCGATGGGGCTCGACGAGACCGGCCAGCTCGTCGGTGCCCGACAGGTCGGCCCACGGCACGCCACGCGGTGTGCGCAGGGAGAGCGACAGGGCCTCGAAGTCCCGCTCCCCGGCGGTGAGCACTTCGCGGCCGGCTTCGGGCGAGCGGCCCGCATCGATAGCCTCGATGTAACGCTCAGGGGTGCGCACGTTCCACCAGCGGACCCCGCCTCGGTGGCTGTGGGCGGCGGAACCGATGCCCACATAGTCGCCCTGCTCCCAGTAGAGGTGGTTGTGCCGGCAGCGATGCCCCGGGACGCGCCCAGTTCGAGATCTCCTCCCAGCCGGTAGCCGGCCCGGGATGAGCATGTCGTCGGCCATTTCGTAGCGCGCGGCCAACGTGTCGTCGTCGGGATGGCGGTCCGCGGTCCCGGGCCAGCGGGGTGCCCGGGCTCGACGGTCAGGGCATAGGCGCTCATATGCGGCGGGCGGATGGGGCAGGGCCAGGATGCTGGTCGAGCGTGCCCCGCCAGTCGTCGTCGGTCTCCCCCGCTCCGCCGAAGATCAGGTCGAGGTTCCAGTTGTCGAAGCCGGCCTCGTGCACCGCGGCGGCGATACGCGCCGCCGCATCGGGCACGTGGCGCCGGCCCAGTCCCGCCAGCACGTGGGCATGGGTGGATTGCAGGCCGAAGGAGACGCGGTTCACCCCGGCCCGGCGATAGGTGGCGAGATGCTCCTCGTCGGCATCCTCGGGATTGCACTCGACCGTCACCTCGGCGTCGGCGGTGCGGGGGATGGCGACAGTATCCGGCAGAGCGTGTCGGGGTGCAGGCGCGACGGGGTGCCCCCTCCGAAGAAGACACTGGTGGCGGGGACGAGGTCGCCCGTCCGGGTGAGCCGTCGCAACTCGGTCACGCATGCGTCGGCATAGCGCTCCATGAGATGGTCTCGGTCGGTGTAGGTGGCGAAGGCGCAATAGTCGCAGCGCTCGCGACAGAACGGGACGTGGACGTAGACGCCGAACGCGCCCGGGTCCGGCGCCGTCGTCATGCGTGTGCCGTCGTCATGGGTGCGCCGTCGTCAGCACTTGCATCGTCCAACGTCGGCGGCTGGTCAGAGCCCGACGGCGGAGCGCACCGAGCGGATGCGGCGGTCGAGATGCACCTCCATCGCTTCGCGTCGCCAGCTCGGCCACCTCGTCGGCGCCCTCGGGGGGCGACCCGGCCAGGACCGCGGCGAGGTCGCCGCCGAGGATGCGGCGCAACAGCGCCAGGGCGGCGGCGCTCATCGGGCGGCCCCGACGGCAGCGGCGACAGAGCGTCCCCCCTTCGACCAGATCGAAGGCCACCAGCTCGACGTCGCCGTCGGCTTCCCCGCACGAGGCGCACGCATCGAGCACCGGCGCCGCGCCCCTTCGAGCACGAGCGCCTTGAGGAAGAACGACGGGGCCAGCAGCGTCGGATCGGCGTCGTTGTCCGACAGGGCGCGCAACGCGCCGACCAGCATGGCGAAGAGGCGGCGGTCGGGATGCCGTTCCTGCGCGATCTGATCGGTCACCTCCAGCAGCGCCAGCCCCTTGGCGACCCGTGCCAGGTCCTCGCGCACGTGCCCGGAACGTCTCGATCACCTCGACCTGGTTGATGATGTCGAGGTCGCTCCGGCCCTGCCAGAGCAAGAGGTCCACGTGGGTCAGCGGCTCCAGCCGGGCCCCGAACTTGCTCGAGGTGCGGCGTACGCCCTTGGCCACCGCACGCACCTTGCCGTGCTCTTCGGTCATGAGCACGATGATGCGATCGGCTTCGCCGAGGCGATAGGTGCGGAGCACCACACCGGTATCTCGGAACAGGCTCACGTCGTGACGTCTCCGTTGCGGTGGCGCAGGCGGCCTGTCCCGCTGTGCGGTCCGCGGGCCTCCGCCCGTTGCCGGCGGGCCTGGCGGGCTCCCGCTCCTGGCGGGCCTGCTCACGTTCCTCGCGGGCCTCGAGCCTGCGCCTCGTCGATGGCCCGGTTCTGCTCCTCTTGCGCCGGGCGACGCCGGGCCTGCGCCGCCGCCCCGTGCGAGTGCTTCCCGTAGAGGAGGTTGCCGCCCCCGATGAGGGCGAACAGGGCGGCGAAGACCACCACCGGGGTGAAGACCCCGCCGACGGCAATGGCCATCACGACGGCGAAAGCCACGATGAAGAAGACACCGGCGCCGATGGCGAACCGGGTGAACGTCACTGGCCGACTCTCACTGGCCGACTCTCATTGGGCGCCGCCTCTCACATGCGCCCAGTCTCACGGATTGACGGCTCCGAAGCGGCGCACCCGGCGCTGGTACTCGATCACGGCCTCGTAGAGGTGCCGGCGACGCACGTCCGGCCAGAGGACCTCGGGGAAGAACAACTCGCTGTAGGCGATCTCCCAGAGCAAGAAGTTGGAAATCCGGGTCTCCCCCGAGGTCCGGATCACCAGGTCGGGGTCGGGCATGTCGGGGTAGTAGAGATGGCGCCGGATCGCCTTCTCGTCGACCTTGTCGGCGGGGATCCCCTCGGCCACCAGGGCCTTGACCGCGTCGACGATCTCGGCCCGCCCGCCGTAGTTGAAGGCCAGGGTCAATTTCATGGTGCGGTTGCGCTTCGTGAGCTCGACCGAGTCGTCCATCCGACGCAGGACCCGGCGGGGCACCCGCCAATCCCGCCGGCCGGCAAAGCGGATCTGCACGTCGAGCTCGTTGAGCTCATCGGCCCGCCGCATGAGCAGGTTCTCGTTGAATCCCATCAAAAAGCGCACTTCGTCGGCGGGGCGGCGCCAGTTCTCTGTAGAGAAGGCATACACCGTCAACCAACCGATCCCTATCTCGAGCGCACCCTTGACCACGTCGAACAGCGCCGTCTCCCCCATGGTGTGCCCCTCGGTGCGGGGCAGGCCGCGTGCGCTGGCCCAACGCCCGTTGCCGTCCATGACGCAGGCGACGTGCACGGGCACGCGGCTGCGGTCGAGGGCGGCCGGAACGGGATCGACGCCCTGCTCAGTCGTGGGGGTTGACACTCAGATGAACCTACCGCGCCGACCCTGTCACCACGTGCGGGCATGATCAGGAGGTGGAGATGGATTGGGATGACGAGGCCGACGCTCTTCTGGAAGAGCTGGAGGACGCTCCGCCCGATGTCGTGTCAGGGTCGCCCCGCGGTGCCGTCCCGCGGAACGGCCGAACAGGCCCGGCAAGCCGGCGACGATGCCGTCGCGGCGTTGGCCAAGGTCACGGCCGGCATGGCCAACGGCGAGCAGCGCTCCGAACAACAGGAGATGTGCCGTGCGGTGGGAGAGGCGGTGGTGACGGGCACGCATCTCGTCGTGCAGGCCGGCACGGGAACGGGAAAGTCACTCGCCTACCTCGTGCCCGCCGTGCTCAGCGGCAAGAAGGTGGTGGTGGCCACCGCCACCAAGGCCCTGCAGGACCAGCTGGCCGAGAAGGACCTGCCGCTGGTCGACCGCGGACTCGGGCTCACCTTCTCCTATGCCGTGCTCAAGGGGCGGAGCAACTACATCTGCCGGCAGCGGGTGAACGAGGTCGGTCACGGCGGCGTCCAGCCCGAACTGAGCGTTGACGCCGGGGGCGAGACCGACTCCTTCGAACCGTCGGACGAGCACCGGGCCGAGAGCGCTCCCGAAGGCCTCGTCAACGAGGTCCGCACGCTCTTGTCCTGGGCCGAGACGACGCGGACCGGCGACCGGGCCGACCTCAGCTTCGAGCCCAGTCCCAGGGCCTGGGGCATGGTGAGCGTCGGACCCCGGGAGTGCCCGGGCGCGTTCAACTGCCCCTCGGGGAATCACTGTTTCGCCGAGGCCGCCCGCGACGCCGCGGCGGCGGCCGACGTGGTCGTGGTCAACACCCACCTCTACGGGGCCCACCTGGCCAGCGGCGGGGCCGTCCTGCCCGAGCACGACGTGGTCGTCTTCGACGAGACCCACGAGCTCGAGGAGGTCATGACCTCGTGCCTCGGGGTGGAGATCACCCCGGGACGCTTCCGGGCCCTGGCGCTGTCGGCCCGCTCGCTGGTGACCGAGAACGAAGCCAACCTGCTGTCCTCGCTGCTCTCGCTGGGCGACGAGATCGGCAATCTCCTCGCCGACCGGATCGGGACCCGGGTCCTGCACGACGATGCCCAGCCGCCGGTCGACGATCGCGCGTTGGCCGAGCTCCTGGGCCGCACGGCCGAGTTGGCAGGTCGGGTGACCGATGCTGTGCGCCGCAGCAATCTGCAGGGGTCGCTCCTGGGCGACGACGGCGATGGCGGAAGCGAGGGCGGCGGCGGCAGTGGCGGGGGCGGGGGCGCCAGTGGCGGGCGGAGGCCGTACCGACCTGGGTGCGCACAAGACCCGGGTCATCAGCGCCGCCAGCCATCTCACCGACGACCTCCATCGTCTGCTTGCCCGAGGCAAAGGGGAGGTGGCCTGGGTCGACGGCACGCGTCGCAACGTGCGCCTCCGGCTGTCGCCGATCGACGTCGGGCCGGTCCTCGAGTCCACGCTCTGGGGCGAGATCACCGCGGTGTTGACGAGTGCCACCGTTCCTCCTTTCCTGGCCGAACGGGTCGGGCTTCAGGACTTCGAGACCAACGAGCTCAATGTGGGGAGCCCATTCGACTATCGAGCCCACTCGCTCCTCTACGTGGCGCGGCACCTTCCCGACCGCCGGGCCCCACAAGCCGAGGCCGCCCTCCATGCCGAGCTCGCCCTGTTGATCGCCGCCGCAGGAGGGCGGACATTGGCGCTGTTCACCAGTCGCCGGGCGACCGAAGAGGCCGCCGCCGCCCTGGCGCCCGATCTGCCCTACCAGCTGCTGTTACAGGGCGAATTGCCCAAAGGGCGCCTTTTGGAAGAGTTCGCCCAGAACGAGACTTCGTGCCTCTTCGCCACGCTCGGTTTCTGGCAGGGCGTCGACATCCCCGGACGGTCGCTGTCCTTGGTGACGTTGGACCGGCTTCCATTCCCCCGGCCCGACGACCCGTTGCTCCAAGCCCGCCGGGCGCGGGCAGGCAGCCGCGCCTTCTCGGTCGTCGACCTGCCCCGAGCGGCCACCCTCTTGGCCCAGGGCGCGGGGCGGCTCATCCGCTCAGCCGATGACCGCGGCGTGGTGGCCGTCCTCGATTCCCGCCTGGCCACCGCCACGTACCGCGGCGTGTTGCTGGCCACTCTTCCGCCCATGCGGCGCACTGTTGACCGCTTCGAGGTCGAGGGATTCCTGCGCGAGGCTCTGGCGCCCTGACCGGCTGCGGCTCGTGAGCCCGGCCGCTTCGCGAGAGCGAGGAGAGTCGAGATTGGCCGCCGGTCGCCAGGAGAGGCGCCCACGGCTATGGCTAAACGACCTGGCGGATTCAAGTGGTGAGCGCAAGGAGCTCGGCGAGCTTCTCTGATGGTTTCATATAGTCGAGGGTCTTGCGGGGGCGGTTGTTGAGGGAACGGGCAAAGCGGTCGAGGTCTTCTTGGCTGTGCACCGAGAGGTCGGTGCCCTTGGGCATGTATTGGCGCAGCAAGCCGTTGGTGTTCTCGTTGGATCCTCGCTGCCAGGGCGAGTGCGGGTCACAGAAGTAGATCGGGATCCCCGTGGCCACGGTGAAGCTGGCGTGGCGTGACATCTCGCTGCCTTGGATGCTCCTATGGCTGTCAAGCAGCGTGGTTGGCCGTCTCGGTGTCGAGCCAGGCCTGGTAGCGGCTAGCCAGTTCAGCGCTGTGGAGAACGCCGCGCTCGAGGCGGGAGATCTGCATCGGTGTGGTGCCGAGATGGTTGGCCACGGCGGCAAGGGTCATCCCCACAACAGCTCTGCGGGCCCGCAGCAGGGCGATGTCGGGCACGCTCGGCGGGTTGGTGAGCAGCCGGAAGACTTCCCGTGCGATGTAGCGCTTGAGGCAGCGCAGAATCTCCTTGTTGGTCTTGCCCTCTGTGCGGCGGCGTGCGGCATAGGTCTGGGTGGCCTTGTCGTGGGCGAGGCGGGACATGGCGATACGCCACAGGGCGTTGTTGGCCTCGCGGTGACCCCCTCGGTTCAAACGGTGACGAGTGATCTTGCCGGAAGAGGCCTCGACCGGGCTGACACCGCAGAGCGCTGCGAAGGAACCCTCGGTGCGCATCCGCTCTGGGTTGTCCCCAGCGGCAACCAATAATGCCGACGCAACCTCAGGACCGACTCCTGGAGCCGAGAGCAAGGCCGGATTGGCCTCTGCGCAGACCGCGACAATCGTTTCATCGAGCTCGGCGATCTCCGCGCTCAGCGCCTGATGTCGGCGTGCAAGCAGCCGCAGTGATCGCTTGGTCGCCTCGACCGGAACACTGATGGCTCCGGAGCGCATCCGCGCACAGGCGGCGACCCGATGCTCGGTGCTGAGATGACCGAGCTTGTCCCGCAAGCCTTCCGGAGCGCTCACGATCAGGTCGCGGATCTGATTGGCCGCCTGGGTCCGAGCCTTGACGGCTGAGCGGCGAGCCACCCTAAGGGCCCGGAGGGCCTCGACCGCTCCGTCCGCCGACTTCGGTGTGCCAGCCGCCTCGCCGTTGAGGGCAGCCCGGGCGGCCGCCTCGGCATCAGCGGTATCGGATTTTCCCCGGCGCCGACGAGCCTGACGGTTCGGCCGGTTCACCTCGACAACGTCGACGCCTTCGGCCATCAGATGGCGGGCCAGACCGGCCCCATATGCGCCCGTTCCTTCGACGCCGACCTTGGCTACATCGCCAAAGGAGCGCAACCAGGCGACGAGCTGGCGATAGCCCCTGGCCGTCGTGCCGAAGCTCGCATTGGAAAGGATCTTGCCCCGTTCGTCGATCACTACCGCGACGTGGACGTCTTTGTGGGTGTCCACCCCGCCGATGACAACCCGTTCATGACTTTGCATACTGGAACCTGCCTCCTTCTCTCAACCAGTGGGATGGCACCACCGGCCGGGACGGCGGACAGGACTCTCACGGTGCTGGCCAAGGCTCCTATCAGGTCACGTTCGTCCGACCGGCTGGTGCGCGTCCCCGGGCAGGAGCCGGATCGACGAATCCAAGGTAAGGCACAAAGCCGATCCCACGTCGGGTCAGACCCGACTCTCGCCCAGGGGACCAGATCATTATGAGAGTCCCAGGTGATGGACTTACAGAGCACCTCGGGCAGGGTCCTCACGGCCTGACGCATGGCTGCTTCGACCGCCTCGGCCCCGTGGTTTGGGGCGAGGTAAAGCAACAGGACGAACCGGGTGGAGCGCTCGACCAAGGTCCCGACGGCGGAGCGATTCATTGCCCCCAAGATGAGATCGCCCTCCCAGTGCCCGGGCACCGCCCGGTCGGCCACTTCGGCCGGGCGTTCTGAGATCATGACCATGTGCGCGATCTTGCCCCGCGCCTCTCCTTGCGTGCGCGTCCGCCGCTTGGCCCGACCGCTGCGCAGGCATCGGGCCAGCTCACGGCGCAGTTCACCCCGGCCCTGGACGAAGAGGGACTGGTAGATGGTCTCGTGGCTCACCTGCATCATCGGATCGTCTCGGAACTCGCGGCGCAAGCGCTTGGAGATCTCATCGGGTGACCACAGTTCCTCGAGCCAGGTGCTGACCTGGGCCACCAAGGGTGGGTGGCACAGTTTCGGCGTCTTCGGTCGACGGGCCCACTCTTTGGCCCGGGTCTGGCCCCGCCAGACCCCGTAACCGCTTGGCCCGCCGTTGGCCCGCACCTCACGGGTGATGGTCGAAGGAGCCCTCTTCAGCCGCCGGGCGATGGAGGACATCGACTCACCTTGGCGCAGACCGATCAAGATCTCCTCTCGCTCTTCAATGACCAGGCGCCTCGGACCCGGTTTCCAATCGGTCTGGGAGTGGCGCAATAGCGGCCGGAAGCTGACCAGGCCCTTGATGCTCAACTGTCGAGCGATCTCAGCCTTTGTGAACCCCTTCCGCGGAGCCGCTCGGCCAATGCACGTTGCGCGGGACTCAAGATGACACCCATGCCACTACCTCCTCGGTCAGGACAACGAATGTTGTCGTCTCACCGAATCGGTGCGTTCACCCCTTGAAGACGCCCCTCTGAAAGTTAAAGACTAGAAGGCTAGCGTTTAGATTTCGCAAGTGTCGGGCGGTGCGCTCATCCCTGCGGTGACCTCCCGAGAGCCCACACCACGAAGTACAAGAACACCGGTTGCCATCAGATGGGCCACGGGAACTCGCTGTTTGTGTGCGCCCTGTGGTCGGTCCGGCTGCCAGACAATCAGTCCGACCGCTCAGGCCTTCAGTAGCCGAGCCGGTTGAGCATCTCGTCGCGATCCTGCCAATGCTTCTCGACCTTGACGTGGAGCTCGAGATAGGCCCCTTCGGGGAGGGTCGCGCGCACGGCGGTGCCCACTGCCTTGAGGACCTCGCCCCCCTTGCCGATGACGATGCCTTTCTGGGAGTCACGCTCGACGATGATCTCGCAGCGGATGTGCGGCCAGTCCCACTCCGTGACCCGACACGAGATCGAGTGGGGCAGCTCGTCGTGCGTCTTGGCCAGCAACTGCTCACGCACGAGCTCGGCGACCCACAAGGCCTCGGGGGTGTCGGTCACGACATCGTCGGGAAAGAAGGGTGGACCCTCTTCGAGCGAGTCGATGACATACGACGTCAACGCCTCGACCCCCTGCCCGCTGCGGGCCGACACCGGGAAGTACTCCACCGATTCTGCGTCGAAAATGGCCTCCACGGCCGCCTTGGCCGAGAGCAGTCGTTCGAGGATCTGATCTCCCGAGGCCTTGTCGATCTTGTTGATCACGACCACCAACTTCGGCGGATCGTCACCCCGCTGGACCTCGCGCAGCGAGCGCTCGAGCACGGTGCGGTCCCCGGGACCGACCGCCGCCGTGGCATCGACCAGGACCAGAATCATGTCGACATCGGTCAACGCGCTGGTCGCTGTCTCGTTGAGCCTGGCCCCGAGCACGCTCCGCGGGCGGTGCAGGCCCGGCGTATCGACGAAGACGACTTGGACGTCAGGTCGGTGGAGGACGCCGAGTATGCGGTGCCGCGTCGTGTTCGGACGCGACGAGGTGATCGAGACCTTGGTGCCGACCATCTGGTTCACCAGCGTCGACTTGCCGACATTGGGACGGCCTACGACCGCCACGAAGCCCGAGCGCATAGGGGCCTCATCCATCCTCAGCCACCGTCATCCATCCTCGTCTTCGGCATCTCGCAGCCGGGGCCTGGTGGGCTCGATGCGCACTCGCCCGATCCGCCTCCCTCGCACCTCGAGCGCGGTGAGCCGGAACCCGTCGACCTCCACCGAATCGCCGACATCGGGTACCCGGCCAGCCACGTCGAGCATCAGGCCACCCACGGTGTCCCATGCGCCGTGCGGCAGCTCGGCCCCCAGCAACTCGTCGGCGTCATCTACGGCATAGCGGCCGCTGAGCACGACGGACCCGTCGGGGTTCTGCTCGACGGTCGGCTCCTCCACGTCGAACTCGTCGACGATTTCGCCGACAAGTTCCTCGAGCAGGTCCTCCAGGGTGACCAGTCCCGCCGTGCCCCCGTATTCGTCCACCACGATCGCCATGTGGATCTTCTCCTCCTGCATCTGGCGCAGGAGGGCGGAGACCTCCTTGGACTCGGGCACGAAGACGGCGGGACGTGCGCTCTCACGGACGGGCTCTTCACCCCGGCCCACCCGCTCGGCCCGCATGAGGTCCTTCGTATACGCAATGCCCTCGATGTCGTCGATCTGCCCGTCGTGAACCGGGATGCGGCTGTAGCCGGCGGCTAGTGCCGTCTCGAGGGCCGCGGTGATGGTCTTGTCGCGTTCGACCGTCACCATGTCCGGTCGGGGCACCATCACCTCTCGTGCCACGGTGTCGCCGAAGTCGATGATCGAATGGATGAAGGCCCGCTCCTCGCCCTCGATCACGTGCTCCTCGTGCGCCACATCGGCCATGGCCTTGAGCTCGGAGTCGGTGATGTACGACGGTCGGATCCCATCGTCGCTGTCGCTCTGATGCCCGATGATCAGATTGGCCAGTCCGATGAGGAGCGACGAGACGAAGCGGATCGGGGGGAACCGCACGATCACCGACACGATCGGCGCGCTGAAGAGCGCAGCGCGGTCGGGATTGTGCACGGCCCAGTTCTTCGGCACTGCTTCGAAGAACACGAAGATGACGATCACTTCGAAGGCGGCGCCGACCAGCACGCCGATTCCACCGAGCACGTGTTCGGCCACCACGCCGACGAGGGTGGCCGACACCAATTGGCAGATGAGGACGAGGAGCAGAATGACGTTCAAGAAGCGCTCGGGGTTCTCGATCAGGCGCGCCAGCTGGCGCGCTCCCCGTCGCTTCTCGTCCACCAGCGCCTTGGCCTTGATCCGGTTCATCCGCACGAGGCTGGTCTCGGCCAACGCCAACAGACCCGAGGCTGCGAGCAGGACCACGATCACGACGACGAGGACGAAATCCTCGACGTGAAAGCCCTCGACGGCGATCAACTCCCCGGCACCTGGTTCCGGTAGAAGCGGGTCAGTAACTCCTGCTCGAGGGCCTCCATGCGTTCGGCTTCGGCGTCATCCTCGTGATCCATCCCCAGCAGATGGAGGAGGCCGTGCACGACGAGGAGCGCCACTTCGTCTTCGAGTGACACCTCGTGCTCGGCGGCGTTGCGCGCCGCCACTGCCGGGCAAATGACGACGTCGCCGAGGAGCGTGAGCGTTCCCTCCTCGGGTGAAGTGCCTGGCCCGCTGCCCCCCAGGTCAGGCGAACGGCCCGTGGGCCCCGGTTCGTCCTCAATGGGAAACGACAGCACATCGGTCGGCCCGCTCTTCCCCAGGAACTGCTCGTTCAGCGCAGCAATGGCGTCCTCGTCGACGAAGAGCAGCGAGACCTCGGTCTCCCCTTTCACGCCTCGCGCGGTCAGCACTTTCTGGCTCAGCTGCGCCCAGCGCGACACCTCGACCGGATGGTCCGCCTGCTCATCGGCAGCAAAGACGTCGATGCTCACTGGGTGGATCCCGCCCGCCCTTCCGCCACTTCGTACGCGTCCACGATGTCGGCCACAATCTTGTGGCGCACCACGTCGCGTCGGGTCAGGTGCACGAACGCGATGTCCTCCACGGCACCGAGGACGGGCTCCAGGCCGATCAGACCCGAGCGGCCACCCGGCACGTCGATCTGCGTGACGTCCCCCGTCACCACACAACGCGAACCGAAGCCGATACGGGTCAGGAACATCTTCATCTGCTCGGGCGTCGTGTTCTGTGCCTCGTCGAGGATGATGAACGAGTTGTTCAACGTGCGCCCCCGCATGAAGGCCAACGGGGCGACCTCAATCGTCCCCCGGTCGAGAAGCCGTTGCGCCCCTTCGGGCTCGAGCAGGTCGTAGAGCGCGTCGTAGAGCGGGCGGAGATAGGGATCCACCTTGGCCATCAGGTCACCGGGCAGGAAGCCGAGACGTTCCCCGGCCTCGACCGCCGGCCGCGTCAAGATGATGCGCGCCACCTGCCGGGTCTGCAGGGCATGCACCGCCTGCGCCACGGCGAGATACGACTTGCCCGTCCCGGCGGGTCCGATCCCGAAGGTAATGATGTTCTGGTTGATGGCATCGGTGTAGCGCTTCTGGCCCGCAGTGTTGGGACGGATGGTCTTGCCACCAGCGGCCCGGACAACTTCGGCCCGCATGATCTCGCTCGGGCGCACGTCGTCACGCACCATGTCGATGGTGCGTGACATGGTGGAATTGTCGAGGATCTGCCCTGCCTGCAAGAGGAGAACGGCTTCGTCGAAGAGCCGGACGACGCGGTCTGCGTCAGGGCCCTCGACGGTGATGCGGTTCCCCTGCACGGCGATCTTCTCGTCGGGGAACGCCTGTTCGACTTGCCGCAGGAGCTCGTCGCGGGTGCCGAGCAGGCCCGCCATCAGATGGTTGCCGGGTACGAGACATTCAGCGTGGGTGGTCGTCGTCATGCGAGTGCGAAGTGTCCTTTGAGGGGTTGGCCACCGAGCACGTGGAGGTGAAGGTGGGGAACGGAATTCATGGCATCTGGTCCAATATTGAAGATAAGCCGGTAGCCCCGGTCGGGTCCCGCCACACCGGCCTCCTCTGCCACCGCGCGGGCCGCCGTCAGCATGTCGGCCAGGAGGGGGCCGTCTTCGGCGGTGATCTGCGATGCATCCGCGATGTGGCGACGCGGTACCACCAGCACATGGAGCGGTGACGCCGGCGCTATGTCCTTGAAGGCGACGGTCGTCTCGGTGCTGTGCACGATCTCGGCGGGCACGTCGCCCGCCACAATCCCGCAGAATAGGCAATCAGTCACAGGTCACGTCTCACTCTGTTCACTCGGTGTGACCACCGTCCCGATGACGGTGATCATGGTTCGGTGTCCTCGCCCGCAGCGCCCCCAGCGGCCCCGGCAGCCGCATCGGCATCCGCATCCGCATCGGCGTCCCCGTCCCCATAGGCGTCGTCGCCTTTCAGCGGCGGGTAGAGGTGCTCGAGTTGGCCCGGACGGATGCGGCACGACTCGATGAAGCGGTCGATGTCCTCCACCTTCATCCGGATCACACGACCGAACTTATAGGCCGGCAGGTCACCCTCGTCGATGAAGCGGTAGAGGCTGCGCAATGTGATGCCCAGGCGGGCCGCGGCATCCTTGGTCCCGAGCCACCCGGTCTCTTCGGCCACTACGAGGATTCTCCCATGGGAGCCACCGGCGCCACCGTACCCGTGCGCAGAGAGACCATGAGCGCCCCTGCCGTCACCGCGGCCGTCTCGGCCCGCAACACGCTCAGGCCGAAGCCGACCGTCGGCAACCCTGACCCCAGCTCGGCGGCACTCCAGCCGCCCTCGGGGCCTACCGCGACCACCCGCTGGGTCAGGCTCGGGCGGTCCCCGCTCAGTTGCGCCAACACGACTTCCCCCGGATCGCCGAGCCCACCCAGGTCCTCGAAGGCCACCACGTCGCCGACCTCGGGTAACCACACCCGGCGGCATTGCGCCGCCGCTTCCCGCGCCACCCGCCGCAGCCGCGCCACGGCCCCTTGACGCCGCTTGCCCTCCCAGCGCACGACGGTGCGCTCACTGACCAACGGCACGATGCGATCGATGCCCAACTCGGTGAGCTTCTGGACGACCCACTCGGGACGTTCGCCTTTGGTCGGGGCGAACGCCACCGTCAACAAAGGAGCCGGCGCCGGCTCGAACTGCACGCCCCCGTCGCCCCCAGGCCCCGCAGCGTCGTGCACGGGAGCGAACAGGTCGGCGTCGCCCTGCCAGCGGGTGCGGGCCCACTGTCCGGCCCCGTCGCTGACGATGATCTCCTCGCCGGCACGCAGCCGGAGCACGCGACCGACATGGTGCAGGTCGTCGGCCGACAGGACGGGGTGCGCCACGTCGTCGACGAACACCTGGGCCGCCGCAGCGGCTCTGACCGAGATCGCGGCGTATTCGGCTGAACCCGGGCTACCCAAAAGCAGAGCGAAGGCGCGAGAACACGCCGTCACCGCCCCCACCGGGCGGCGACACGTTCTCACCTCGAGCGGCGGCGAACTGCCGCAGTAGATCCTCTTCCGCCTCGGTGAGCCCTGCGGGCGTTTCGACCAGCACATGCACGAAGAGATCGCCACGACCACGGCCGCGCAGGTGCGGCACTCCTTCGCCACGGATGCGCTCGACGTGCCCGTGCTGGGTCCCGGCCTTCACCGTCACCGCATGTGTGCCCTCCAACGTGTCCACCTCGACCTCGGTGCCCAACGCGGCCTGGGCCACCCCGACCGTCAACGTCGTATGGAGGTTGTCGCTCTCGCGCTCGAAGCGCGGGTCCGGCGTCACCATCAGATGCACGAAGAGCGAACCGGTGGAGCCGCCGCGTTGGCCCGCAGCGCCGCGCCCGGCGAGTCGGAGCGTCGATCCGTTGTCCACGCCGGCCGGAATTTCGACCGTGAAGGTGCTCTCCTCGGTCCGGCGGCCCTCGCCGCCGCACTCGGCGCACGGGTACGGAATCGTCTCGCCGAGGCCGCCACACGTCGGGCAGGGCGCAGCTCGTGACGACCTGGCCCAAGAGTGACTGGCGCACACGGCGCACCTCTCCCGCTCCTTGGCAGTCGACACAGGTGACGGGCTCGGTACCGGGTGCTGCGCCGCCGCCGTTGCAGGCCACGCAGGTGATGGGGAGTCGCACCGAGATCTCCCGGCGGCACCCGAATACAGCCTCGGCGAACTCGAGGTCGATCCGGACTTCGGCATCGGAGCCGGGTGCCGGACCACGACGCCGCCCACCGCCACCCGACATCTGGCCGAAGAAGGCTTCGAAAATGTCGCCGAGACCGCCCTCGAAACCGAATCCGCCCGCGCCCCCGGCCTGATTGCCGAAGACGCCCTCGGGGCCGAAGCGGTCGTAGCGGGCCCGCTTCTCCGGGTCGCGCAGGACCTCGTAGGCCAGCGTCACCTCTTTGAACTTCGCCTCGGCGACATCGTCCCCGGGGTTGTTGTCCGGGTGCAGCTCCCGGGCGCGGGCCCGGTAGGCCTTCTTGATCTGGTCATCGGTGGCTTCCGGCCGGACGCCCAAAAGCCCGTACAGGTCGCTCAACCCTTCAATTCCCGCCATCGTGGCTCCCGCTCCCTGCTCCGGCAGGCGCCCCGCCGCGCCCGGTTTCCCCCAACCGTTCTCCCAACCGTTCCCCGACCACATGGGCGGCAGCCAGTGCCCGCGGGTAGTCCATCCGCGTCGGACCGAAGAGGCCGACCGCGCCCAGTTCGTGCCCGTCGATGGCCACCGGAGCCACCACGACGGCGCAGGAGGCGAGGGGCTCGTAGCCGTGCTCGGCGCCGATCGCCACGGAGAGCCCTCTATTGAGGACGTCGCGCAGAAGGGTCACAACGACGAGCTGCTGTTCGAGGATGCCCAGCACGGAACGCACCGTCTCGACCGCATCGAAGGACTGGGCCAGCCGTGAAGGGCCGCCGACGAAGACCTGGTCGGACTCCATGGAGCGCTCGATGAGCCCGAACGCGGTGCCCGGCCGCGGCCACCCGATCGACCACGGGTTCCCCGTGCGGGGCACCGACCAGGTGGAGGAGGCCGTCCGGCCGACGAGGTGCGTGTTGAGCAACGCGCTCGCCTGGCTCAGTGCCTCGTCGGAAGGGTCGACATCGAGCTCGAGGTCGATCGTCCGCTTCTCGACGGCGCCGTCGGACAGGACGACGACCAACAGGGCGACGCGGGGGGCCAGGCCGACGACCTGGACCGAGCGGATCGTCGCCGAATCGTGCGAGGGCCCGACCACGACGGCCGCATAGGAGGTCAGCTCGGATAGCAGTCCGGTGGCCCGCTCGAGCATGTCCTCCATCTCCCCGTGGACCTGGTCGAAGAAGGAGCAGACCTGCTTGTGCTGGGTGGGCCCGAGAACCCCGGGCTGGGTCAGGTGGTCGACGAAGAAGCGATAGCCCTTGTCGGTCGGGATGCGCCCCGCGCTGGTGTGCGGCTGCACGAGATACCCGTCACGCTCCAGCGCCACCATTTCCGACCGCACGGTGGCCGAGGAAACCTGCACCCCGGGTGCATTGGCCACATGGGAGGAGCCGACGGGCTCGGCGCTGCCGATGTACTCGGTCACCACCGCTTCGAGAATGGCCGCCTGGCGGTCGTTCAGGGCGCGCTCGTCAGCCTGTGGATCGACGGGTCCGGCGTGTCTGGCGGTGGGGGTCATATGAGTGCCTGGCACTCAAGTGTACTGAGTGCCAGGCAGTCTCCCCCGGGCACCCGGCCCACCTCGGATTTGCGGGGCATCCAGGGCTGCAGCCTGGCCCTCCGCCGGCCCTTTCAGTCGTCGAGCCGCAGGGCGGAGATGAAGGCCTCCTGGGGCACCTCGACCCGGCCGATGTTCTTCATCCGCTTCTTGCCCTCTTTCTGCTTCTCGAGGAGCTTGCGCTTGCGGGTGATGTCACCGCCGTAGCACTTGGCCAGGACGTCCTTGCGCTTGGCTTTGACCGTCTCGCGGGCCACGATCCGCCCGCCGATGGCCGCCTGAATCGGGACGTCGAACAGTTGCCGCGGGATGAGCTCGCGCAGCTTGTCGGCCATCCGCCGGCCGTAGTTGTCCGCCGACGAGCGGTGGACGATGGTGGAGAAGGCATCACACGGGGCGTGGTTGATCAGGATGTCGACCCGCACCAGATTGTCCGTGGCGTAGCACTGCGGCTCGTAGTCGAGGCTGGCGTAGCCCTTGGTCCGGCTCTTCAACTGGTCGAAGAAATCCAACACCACCTCGGCCAGGGGGATGGTGTACACCAGCTCGACCCGCTCGGGCGAGAGGTACTCCATGCGGGTCATTTCGGCCCGCTTGCTCTGGCAGAGCTCCATCACCGTGCCGGTGTACTCCGAGGGGGTCAGGATCGTAGCCGTCAGCATCGGCTCGTCGATGTGGTCGATGCGGCTGGCGTCGGGCAGCTCGGTCGGGTTGTCGACGTCGATCTCGGTGCCATCGGTGAGGAAGGCCCGGTAGGCCACGCTGGGCGCGGTCGCGATGAGCGAGAGGTCGAACTCGCGCTCGAGTCGCTCCCGCACGATCTCCATGTGCAAGAGCCCGAGGAACCCGCAGCGGAACCCGATGCCCAGCGCATGGGACGACTCGGGCTCGAAGGTGAAACTGGCGTCGTTGAGCTTCAGCTTCTCGAGGGCGTCGCGCAGGTCGGGCAGCTCGTCGCCGTCGACCGGGTAGAGCCCGCAGAACACCATCGGCTTGGGGTCCTGATAGCCGGCGAGGGCCTCGGTGGCCCCGTGCACCGCCGTCGTCACCGTCTCGCCCGAACGGGCCTCGCCGACGTCCTTGATCCCGGCGATGAGGTAGCCGACTTCGCCCGGGCCGAGCACCTTCACCGGGACTCCTACCGGCGTGCGCACGCCCACCTCCTCCATGTCATGCACGGCGTTGGCCTGCATGAAGCGGAGACGGGCATCGGCGTGCAACGTGCCGTCGACGATCCGGATGGAGCTCACGACCCCTCGATACTGGTCGTAGGACGAGTCGAAGATCAGCGCCCGCAACGCTGCCTCAGGGTCGCCCGTCGGCGCCGGGAATCCGGTCGATGATCGCCTGGAGGAGCTCGGGTCACCCCTGCTCCGGTCTTGGCGGAAATCTGCAGCACATCTTCGGCCGCCAGCCCGAGCACATGCTCGATCTCGAGGGCGCACCGCTCGGGGTCCGCCGCCGGCAGGTCGATCTTGTTGAGCACGGCCACGATCTCGAGGTCGTTCTCCATGGCCTGATAGCAGTTGGCCAAGGTCTGGGCCTGAATGCCCTGCGAGGCATCCACCAGCAGGACCGCCCCTTCGCAGGCGGCGAGGGAGCGGCTCACCTCGTAGCCGAAGTCGACGTGGCCGGGGGTGTCGATGAGGTGCAGCACATGGTCGTTGAAGAGGACGCGGACGTTCTGGGCCTTAATGGTGATGCCCCGCTCCCGCTCGATATCCATCGAGTCGAGGTACTGCTCGCGCATCTGCCGGGGATCCACCGCTCCGGTGATCTCGAGGATGCGATCCGACAGGGTCGACTTGCCGTGGTCGACATGGCTGATGATGGAGAAATTGCGGATGTGGCCCAGAGCGACGGGTCCACTGGCGGTGAGAGGGAGCGGCACGGTCAGTCGATCGTACCGGCCCAGGCCATCGGTCCAGGCCCACTGCCCAGGTCCGCGGCCCAGGCCGGCGCCGGGCGAATTGGGGCTGCGACCTGCTATGGTTGCTTCCCGCACCGGTGAGCTGACGCCCGCCGCGCCGTTCGCCCAGCACCCCATTCGCCCAGCACCCCATTCGAAAGCATCGAGGATTCTCACGTGGCCAATATTGCTAGCCAGATCAAGCGGAACCGCCAGAACGAGAAGCGCCGGCTGCGCAACAAGTCGGTGCGGGCCGAACTGCGCACCCGCACGCAAGAACGCCGTCACGGCCGCCGAAACCGGGGCCGAAGACAGCGTCGAGCAGCTCCGTCTGGCCGTGAAGAGGATCGACAAGGCTGCCGCCCGTGGGGTCATTCACAAGAACACCGCGGCCAACCACAAGTCCCGCCTGGTCCGTCGCGTCGCCGCCCTCGAGGCGGCCACAGCCGAGGCCGAGGCCGAGGCCGAGTAACCAGCGGATCAGCGTTTCGCCAAGCGGTTTTGTTTCACCGACCTGGCGCGGCCTCATGCGTAGCCTGCAGCCGCCGGCCCAGTGCCACCATTTGCGCACGTATCTCCACCGGCTCCAGCACCTCGAAATCGAGTCCAAGACCGATGAGGTAGCTCGCCAACCACTCGAAGTCGTCCATTCCCAGTTCGAGCTTCGTGGTGCGGACCGTCCCGCTCCAGGACGCCGACGTGGGGCCCGATCAGCTTCGCCACCTCATCGATGGGTGCATGTACAGAGACGACGGCCCGCTGGGTGTAGTGCGCGGTCGTTATCCCTTCGGCCACCATCCGCGCCGGATCGTCCAGCGGGCGGGGCACGAACGTATGTCCCGGCAGGTGCACCGCAGCGATCCGGTCGACGCGAAAGGTCCGCCAATCTTCCCGTTCGAGGTCATAGGCCACCAGGTACCAGCGGCGATCTGTCGTCACCAGTCGGTGCGGCTCCACCCGCCGCTCGCCGACCTCGCCCTGGTGGGTGCGGTAGGTGAACGTCACCCGTAAGCAATTGTCGCAGCCTTGCGCCAGCCGGATGAGTGCCTCGGTGGACACCATTTCCGTCGGTCGGACCAGGGTGACAGTGGCAGCGCGGAGAGCTTCGAGCTGAGATCTCAGGCGTGGCGGCAACAGACGGTCGAGCTTGGCCAGAGCCGTAAGGGCGCTGCGCTCGATGCCGGGGACGGCCGCCCCCGCCGAGGCACCCAAGACGACTGCTACCGCCATGGCTTCGTCGTCTTCGAAGAGGAGCGGTGGCACCTCGGTGCCGCCTCCCAGATGGTACCCACCTCCGACACCGGAAGTGCCCTGGACCTGATACCCGAGATCGCGCAGCCTCTCGACATCGCGCCGGAGCGTGCGAGCCTCCACCTCGAGGCGCTCCGCCAGTTCGGCTCCACTCCAGGCGGAGCGCCGCTGCAGCAGTCCGAGGAGGCGGAGGAGCCGGGCGGCCGAGTCCATTCGAGGACCTTACTCCTGCATTGAGGACTCGTTATGTCCGCAATCGGGCGTACCGTGAAGGGATGGTCAATCCATCGCTCATGCAGCAGCTAGCCAGGGAATACAGGGGCCAGGACCTCGAGGTGGCGCGGGTCCGACGGGCCACCATCCAGGCCCCGCATCGGTCGGTACGGGATCGACTGGGGTGGTCGCTCGTGACCGTCGGCCTCCGGCTGACCGGTGATCCCGGCGCCGGCTGGTCCAGCCAGGGACGGGCGGGCGCGGCGCACCGGCGAACCCACGCTCATTGCGTGCTCACCCTCCCCCGTCTGTAGCTGGGCGCGACAACCGAAAGGGCGACGCAGGTCCCGTGAGGGCAGGGCGACGCAGGTTCCGTCAGGGCGGAAACGAAAGAGCGATGATCTTCTCTGGCGCGATCCTGGCGCCGATCGGGTCCTCCCTGCGCAACCAGGTCTCGAAGTCGGGTCCCTGGAGCGGAAGATAGTGGTCGAGCATCGCCTGGCGCAGCTCGCCGTGTGCGGGATCGAGGATGTCGAAGAGCTCGGCCCGGCCGTGCACGGTCACTGAGAGCTCCTGACCCGGCAGATGCGTGGCGCTCACCGCCGGGCGCACGCCGAGGTGCCGCATGCGCACGGAGTTGCGGGCCGAGCCGAACCAGAACGTGCCGTGGAGGAAGTAGCCGTCAACGGGTCCGGTCAGCGGGCGGCCGTCCGCCGTCACGGTCGCCATCACCAGGAGTCGCATCCCCGAAAGCGTTTCGCTCAGCGACGCCGCATCGAGACGGTGCTCGTCGCTGAACATGCTCTTTAGATGCGGTCCGGCATCGGCCGCGGCGGCGTCCAGATGCTGCTGCAGTTGTCTCAATTCGTCAGAGGTCTCATGCATGGTGCGAGTTCAGCACCTGGGTGTTCGGTCCGGCTACCGCCGGGATGCACCCGACCGCTGGCGGGTCTGCCGGCTCAGCCGGGCCACCAGAATTTCGACGACGAGCTCTGGCGGGAGACCCGTGGCCCCCTTCACGTCGAGGTCGGCATCGGCCAGCAGCTCGATCGCGGCCCCGATGCGGGTACTGCCGAGGCGGCGGCACTGTTCCAACGCTTTCTTCCCGACAAATGCGCTATTCACCGACAGCAGTCGAGCCGCCTCCTCGCCGCTCGAGATCGTCGCGCCGTCGAGCGCCAGCATGTTCGCGTAATGCCGATGGAGGGAGAACAGCACCTCCACGGCACTCAGCCCGCCGGCGTCGGTCATGCGGTGCAACACACCGAGGGCGGCTGCCGGATCCCCACGGTCGATGGCATCGGTGAGTTCGTAGCGAGCAACATTGCCGGCCTCGCCCAGGTAGGGCTCGAGCTCGTCCACAGAAATCCGTGCTCCGGCGCCGTAGGCCGCAGCCAGCGCTCCCAGCAGGCCTTCGACCCGGCCGAGGTCTTCCCCGACGTGCTGACCCAGCATCTGTGCCGCTTGGGGTTCCAGCTTGACGGGCGCGTGACGGAGATGTTCCTGCAGCCATGCCTTGCGATCTCCCGGGCGGCTGACCGCAACGTCGATGACCCTGCCGGCTGCCGTGACCGCTTTGACGAGCGGGGCCGGTATCGTCCCGCCCCCGCCGACCAGGATCAGGACGGTCGATGGCAGGGGGTCCTTCACCACGTCGACCAAGCGGGGCACATCCGCCGTGAGGAGCCGGCCGGCATCTCGGACGACCACGACCCTCCGGTCGATGAGGAATGGTGGCGTGAGACAGGCATCCACCACCGCACCGACGTTGATGTCGTCACCCGGACCGCCACCGATCTCTTCCACCACCAGCGAATGATCACGGTCCCCCACCACCTCGGCCAGCAAGGCGCGGACTTCCTGGGCCACCAGTGACGCATCGTCGCCCTTGACCAGATACGAGGAGGCGCTCGCCGCCGCGGTGCTCATGTCGTGGTGCTCATGTCGTGGTGTTCATGGCGTGGTGCTCATGCGGCGCTGCTCACGGCGGCGGCGACGTCGCGGACGCGGCACGTTCCCTTGACGTCGTGCACGCGCAGGATGCGGCATCCCCAGGCGAGGCCGAGTGCCGCCGCACCGAGGGAAGCGGGGCCGCGCTCGGTCAACTCCAGATCGAGCGTGACACCGAGGAATGTCTTGTTGGACGCGGAGAGCAACAGCGGATACCCGAGCGCGGCCAGCGTCGACGACGCCCGCAGGAGCGTGAGCGACTGCGCTGCGGTCTTGCCGAGGTCGAGACCGGCGTCGAGCACGATCCGTTCGGGTGGGATGCCGGCGGCGCGGGCTCGCTCGGCCCGCTCCGTGAGGAAGCGTGCTCACGTCGACCACCACATCGTCGTACTGCGGGTCGGGATCGGCGACGCGGGGCGCCAGCCGGATGTGCGTGGCCACTACGGCAGCACCGCATTCGGCCGCGGCGGGAAGATAGTCGGGGTCGGCGAACCCGCTGATGTCGTTGCCCATCACAGCGCCCGCCGCGTAGGAGGCCCGGGCGACCGAGGCACGCCACGTGTCGACCGAGATCGGTGTCGGGAAGCGCGCGGCCAAGCCGCCGATCGCGGCGACGACCCGGTCCATCTCCTCGGCCTCGGTCACCTCGGGACCCGGTCCGGCCTTCACGCCGCCGACGTCGAGGATGTCCGCCCCCTCGGCCACGAGCGCCTCGGCTCTGGTGTAGAACGCGTCGAGCGCGAACGTGGCGCCCTTGTCGTAGAACGAGTCGGGCGTCCGGTTCAGGATGCCCATGACCAAGCCCCTGTGGGTGAGGTCGTGCCGCTGGCCCCCGAGATCGAGGATGTTCACCTGGCGCGAGTGGCTAGGGGCACTGCCGGAGCCATCACGTCGGTGGGGCCATCAATAGAGCCGTGTGGCCAACGAGCGGCGGAACGTCCCCGTGCGGGGATCGTCCGGCCCGAGGGTCTCGAGAAGGTCGACGTACTCCTGACGGGCCGCGTCGTCCTCCCGCACTTTCTCGAGCAGCGCGTAGAGCCGCGCTTCGACGGCCTCGTCATCGGTGGCCGACACGTCCACGCCGTTATCGATCAGGCGGGCCTGCGCAGCCAGCGTGCGGCCTTTCGGCGTCTCGGGGACACGCGCCAGAAGCGCCAGAGCATCGACGGTCTCCCCCCGGCCGATCAACAATTCCGCCAGGGCTTCCGTGGCGCCCTGATGACCGGGCTCGAGCTCGAGCGCCCGGCGGAGCGAGGCCTCGTCGCCCTTGGCCACCAGTCCGTCCGCCTCGCTCAAGGCGGGGAGGAGCTTCTGCACGAAGGCCGCGACCTGGGGTTCGGGCACCGCACCGACGAACTGATCCACGACCTTGCCTTCGTGGATGGCGAAGACGGCGGGAATCGATTGCACGCCGAAGGACTGGGCGATGCGCGGGTTGTCGTCCACGTTGACTTTGGCCAGTTCAACGGCGCCATCAGTGGCTGCGACGGCCCTCTCGAGCATGGGTCCCAGCGTCGTACAGGGCCCGCACCACGGGGCCCAGAGATCGACGATGACCGGGACTTCGGCGCTGCGGGCCAGTACATCTGTCTGAAAGGTGCTGTCGGTGACGTCCATCGCCCCATGAGGTTAATAGCAACGCCCAACCGGACCGGCTGCCTCGCGGGGAAACGGACGGAACGCAGGGGCGCAAGAGCCCGCCCGGGGGGCGGTCGGATGAGTGGGCCCCGCCCCACCGATTAGCGTCACTGTTCGTGTCAGACCCGGTGGAAGGCATCCGTGCGGACAACGTGACCAAATGGTTCCTGGACCATGTGCCCGAGATCACCCTCCCCCTGAGCTTCAACTTGATCGCCGGCGGGCGCTCGAACCTCACCTTCCGTGTCGAAGATGCCGAAGGGCGGGCCTGGGTCCTGCGGAGGCCGCCGGTGCATCATGTCCTCCCCACCGCACATGACATGGTGCGCGAACACCGGCTCATGACCTCGCTTGCCCCATCCGGCATTCCGGTCCCCGCGACCATCGGCCTGTGCACCGACGAGGCTGTCAACGATCGGCCGTTCTTCGTCATGGAATTCGTCGAGGGGCACATCCTGCGTGATGCCCCCGAGGCGGAGCAGGCCTTCGACTTCGCCACGAGGAGCGGAGTCGGCGACCACATAGCCGAAACGCTTTCGGCGCTGCACGACATCGATCCCGAGTCGGTGGGCCTGGGTGATCTCGGACGGCACGAGGGCTATATCGAGCGTCAACTGAAGCGGTGGAGTAGGCAATTCGCCGAAATGCGCGTGGACGGCGTCGACCACGGTGGGGTGATCGAACGTGTCGGTGAGGAATTGGCGCTGCGGATCCCGCCGCAGCAGCGCACGTCGATCGTCCACGGCGACTACCGCATGGACAACGTCGTCCTCAACGACCAGGGTGCGGTACGGGCCATCCTCGACTGGGAACTGTGCACACTGGGTGACCCCCTGGCCGACCTCGGCCTGCTCATGGACTATTGGACCGACGCCGGCGACGCCGTGTCCGTCCTCGGCCATTCACCGACCACCGCGCCCGGCTTCGCCACCCGGACGGAAGTGATGGAGCACTACGGCAGCGTGTCCGATCTCGATCTGACGCAGATCGGGTACTACTGCGCCTTCGGCTACTGGAAGCTGGCCTGCATCCTGCAGGGCGTGTACGCCCGTTATGCCGCGGGCGCCGGGGCCGGTGACAGCAGCAGCGTCGACGCATACCCGGCACAGGTCGCCCTCTTGGCCGACATGGCTTCCGAAGCTCTGGCGGCCACCCCGTGAGCCCCGACGGTCTGACAGAGATCTTTTCGGTCCACGACGAGCCCGAGCTCCATCGACCGGTCCTGGTCGTGGCACTCGAAGGCTGGGTCGACGCCGGATTAGGGGCGACCACGGCTATCGCCTCTCTCCTGGGCCAAAGCGATACCTCGCCCATGGTCACCTTCAACGGCGAGCACTTCCTCGACCAGCGGGCACGTCGTCCGGTGGCACACATCGTCAACGGCGTCACGACCGATCTCACCTGGCCCCACACGGTGGTGCGGCACGGACACGACGAGGTAGGGGCCGACGTCCTGTATCTCGTCGGGCCCGAGCCCGACTTTCACTGGCGGGCCTTCACCGATGCCGTCGTCGGACTAGCCCGCTCCTGGCGGGTACGGATGGTGGTGGGTCTCGGTGCTTTCCCGGCCCCGGCCCCCCACACGCGTCCGGTGAAGCTGGCCGCCACCGCTCCCCCGGCGTCAGCCGAGCTCGTGGAACGCATCGGCATCGTGCAGGGCGAGCTGGAAGTGCCAGCCGGTGTGATGTCGGTGCTGGAGCTGGCGTTCGCCGACATCGGCATCCCTGTCGTCACCTTGTGGGCCCGGGTGCCCCACTACGTGGCCGGCATGCCCTTCCCCGAGGCCAGTGCGGCACTGGTCGAAGGTCTGGCTGATGTCGCCAGCCTGCGCCTCGACTCCTCGGCCCTGCGCAACGCCGCCGACAGCTCTCGGCGCCAGGTCGACCAACTGATCGCCGACAACATCGAGCACCGGGCCATGGTGCGCAAGCTCGAAGAGAACCTCGACGCCTCCGAGGGGAATGCGATGGGCGTCGAGGAGGTCCCCTCGGGGGATGAGATCGCGGCGGAACTCGAGAAGTTCCTGCGGGGCGAAGAGCAGTAACCGGAAGCGAGGAGAGGTGCGACACAGATGAAGATAGACGGCGGCATCGGGTTCAGCACGACGGGTATCGCCGAGGCGGCCCGGCTGGCGGAAGCGAACGGCTACGACGGGGTCTGGACGGCGGAGACCAAGCACGATCCCTTCCTGCCGGTCGCCATCGGCGCCGCGGCCACGGAGAAATTGGAATTCGGAACCGGGATCGCCGTTGCCTTCGCCCGCAATCCGATGAACCTCGCCGTACTGGCGAACGACTTGCAGGACCTCAGCAAGGGTCGCTTCATGTTGGGTCTGGGGAGCCAGATCAAACCGCACATCACCAAGCGCTTCTCCATGCCGTGGTCGCACCCGGCTCCGCGTATGCGCGAGCTGATTCTGGCCATCCGGGCCATCTGGGCCACTTGGGACACCGGAGAGAAGCTCGACTTCCGTGGCGAGTTCTACACGCACACGCTGATGACCCCGTTCTTCGTCCCCGAGAAGCACCCGTACGGCAATCCGAAGATCCTGCTGGCCGCGGTCGGCGAGCTGATGACCGAAGTCGCCGGCGAAGTAGGGGACGGGTTGCTCGTCCACGGCTTCTCCACCGAGCGGTACATCCGCGAGGTCACTCTGCCCGCGCTCGAGCGCGGTGCGGCCAAGGCCGGCAAGTCCCGGGCGGACCTTACTGTTTCGTATCCAGGATTCGTGGTCACCGGAGCAACTGATGCGGACGTGGCGGCGGCCGCCGGTGCTGTCCGCCAACAGATCGCGTTCTACGGTTCCACTCCGGCCTACCGGCCGGTGCTCGAGTTGCACGGCTGGGGCGACCTGCAGACAGAGCTCAACACGCTCTCCAAGCGCGGCGAGTGGGTGAAGATGGGCGAGCTCATCGACGACTCCGTCCTCGACGCGTTCGCGATCGTGGCCCCGATCGGGGAGGTGGCCGCCCAAGTGAAGGCGCGCTTCGGTGACGTCATCGACCGCTTCAGCTTCTACACCCCCTACAAGGTGGAGCCCTCCGAGTGGAAGGCGATCCTGGCGGGGTTCCGCTAAGCGGGGGCGGCGGCTCTCAAGGCACCGGCAGCCACCCTCAAGGCGGCGGTGCGACCTGTAATTTCTGAGTTGCTAGCCTTCGAGCGTCTAGAAACGCCCAGGGCGGAGCTCGTAGCCACGACTTGCCGTGCCCAGGCGAGCGCGGCATCGAGGGCGACGAGGTTGGCCGCCGAGCAGAGCGTGAGTCGTCAGACGACGACGTTCACCAGGCGGGGCGGGCGCACAACGACCCGCTTCGGTTCTTGCCCGGCAAGAGCCTCCACTACCTTCGGCGAGGCCAATGCCGCCTGTTCGGCATCCGCTTCCGTGATTTCCGGGCTGACCTCCAGCTTGTCGCGCAATTTTCCGTTGACCTGCACCACCATGGTGACCGTCTCCGCCCGGACGAGGTCGGGGTCGAACGGGGGCCACGGCTGGAGGTGCACCGACGGCTCGCCGGGGTGTCGTAGCTCCCATATCTCCGCCGTGAGATGCGGGGTCAAAGGAGCGAGCAGGGACAGCAGCGCATCGGCCGCCTCGTCCCATACGACCTGGTGTGGACCACCCTCGCTGCGGGCGTACTTCTGCAGAAGATTGAGCTGCTCCATGCAATGGGCCACCGCGGTGTTGTACGACCAACGCTCGAGGTCCTCGGTGACGGCGGCGATTGTGCGATGGGTCGCCTGGCGAACTTCGCGATCACCGTCAGCCTCCGGTCCCGAGCGGAATGTCGGCGCAACATCACTGTGGCCGGGCGCGAAGGTGCGCCAGAGGCGGTCGAGGAAGCGCCCGCACCCTTCAATCACCTGTTCGGTCTGCGGTGTCCAGTCCATGTCGTCGAAGGGTGGGCCCACGAAGAGGTGGAAGAGACGCAACCCGTCCGCCCCCACCGTCTCGTAGTAATGCTCCGGCGCGATGAGATTGCCCTTGGACTTGGACATTTTGGTGCCATCCATGCGGATCATCCCCTGCGCGAGGTACCGCTTGAACGGCTCACGGGACAGGCCGGGAGCGAGGCCGACATCGATGAGGGCCCGGGTAAAGAAACGCGCATAGAGCAGATGCAAGATGGCGTGCTCGATTCCCCCGATGTACTGGTCGACGGGCATCCACCGACGCGCTGCGGCCGGGTCGAATGGCCGGTCATCACTCCAGGGATCGCAGTAGCGCAGGAAGTACCAGGAGGAGTCGACAAACGTATCCATGGTGTCGGTCTCGCGGCGGGCCGGGCCGCCGCACAGAGGGCAGGTCGTGTGGAGGAATCCTTCGTGAAACGCCAGAGGCGATTGCCCTGTCGGGAGAAATTGGACATCGTCGGGCGCGACCACCGGCAACTGATCCTCGGGCACCGGCACCGCGCCGTGTTCGGGGCAGTAGACCACTGGAATCGGACAGCCCCAGAACCGTTGCCGTGAGACCAACCAGTCACGGAGCCGGTAGTTGATGTGGCGCTCGCCGATCCCCTTCTCTTCGAGCCATTCGATGGCACGAGCCTTCGCAGTGGCAATGTCGAGGCCGTTCAGGAAATCGCTGTTGATCTTCTGACCTTCGCCCGTGTACGCCCCACCCCCGCTGGTCTCCCAATCGTCCGGGGGCTGCACGGTGCGGACAATGTCGAGTCCATGGAGTTTCGCGAAGTCCCAGTCCCGCTGGTCTTCAGCCGGGACGGCCATGATGGCGCCCGTGCCGTAGCCCATGAGGACGTAGTCGGCCACGTACACCGGCACTGGCGTACCGGTGAAGGGGTTCCGCACACTGCTGCCCGTGAAGGCCCCGCGCTTGTCGAGCGCTCGCGCGTCACCCGTGGCGCTCCGCTCTATGTCGCTCTCTGCCGCTGCCCGCTTGCGGAGATCGTCGACGGCGACGCGCTGGGCGTCGGTCGTCAGTTCATCGAGCAACGGGTGCTCAGGGGCGACGACGCAGTACGTCATGCCGAAACTGGTATCCGGCCTCGTGGTGAACACGCGGAGGTTCAGGTGCTCCCTGCCCTCGACGGCAAGATCGAACTCGGCGCCTTCGGATCGGCCGATCCAGTGGCGCTGCATGGTCTTGACGCGCTCCGGCCACTCCAGGGTGTCCAGTCCCTCTAGGAGCTCATCGGCATAGGCCGTGATCCGGAAGAACCACTGCTCGAGATTGCGTTTGATCACGAGATCACCCGAACGGTCGCACGTGCCGTCAGGCAGGACCTGCTCGTTCGCCAGCACGGTCTGGCAGCCGGGGCACCAGTTGACGAGAGCCATCGCCCGGTAGGCCAGGCCGGCTTCCCATAACTTGAGGAAGATGAGCTGGGTCCAGCGCATGTACGAGGGATCGTGGCTGCGCACCTCGCGGCGCCAGTCGTACACGGCCCCGAGACGAATCAGCGAGGATTTCAGTTCCTTGATACGCGCCTCGGTAAACGTCCTCGGATGCGTCCCCGTCTTGATGGCCGCGTTCTCGGCGGGTAGGCCGAACGAGTCGAACCCGAAGGGGCTGAGCACGCCCTTGCCCTGCATCGTCTGATAGCGAACGGCCAGGTCACCGAAGGTGTAGTTGCGGACATGACCCTGGTGCGCCGCGCCGGAAGGGTAGGGGTACATGCACAGCGCATAGAATTTTTCCCGCGGGTCGTCGTTGTCGATCTGATACGTCCCCGCCTCTTCCCAGTGGCGTTGCCACTTCTGTTCAATTCCTTCGACGTCGTACGCCCGAGCCATCCCACCAGGGTAGGCGAGCGAAGCGGGGCCTCGGGTCGGTCAGGAGGCGGTCTTGGAATTCGGAGGAGGGGTCCGCCAGAGGTACCGGTGACGGAAAGCGGGTGGGTACCGTCCCCTATCTGCTACTGCTCGGCGCCGGCTGCAGAGCCAGCGACGACTTGGTCCTTGCCTGGGCCAACGTCACACGCACAATCGTGGCGCCGCCGGCCAGCGACATCATGAGGATGGCCATCGGCAGCGCGTCATGAGTGCCCCCAATTCCCGCAAGCGGGGCGAGGGCCGCCCCGAATAGGAATTGTGCGCTGCCCATAAGGGCCGATGCGGCCCCGGCCGAGTTCGGGTGGTTCTGGAGAGCGAGTGCCGTGGCATTGGGAGTGACGAATCCCAACCCGAATAACACGAGGAAGAAGGACGGCAATATGACGCCGAGCCCTCCCCAATTCGTCGAAACACCGATGAGGAACAACAGACTGCCGATCGTCATGCACGTGAGGCCGATGCTCAGGAGCGGGCCGCTGCCGAACCGATGCACGTAGTGGCCGTTGATCTGGGCGCCCACCACCATTCCGGCTGCGTTGATGCCGAAGATCGTGCCGAAGAGCTGAGGGGAGATGCCGTAAATCCCCTGCAAGATGAACGAGGAACCCGCGATGTAGACCAGAATCGCGCCGAATCCGAGCATCACGACGATCGCATAACCCACGAACGTGGGGTCTCGTCCGACCTCGGCCATGGTTCGCACGATCGACCGCAGACCACCTGAATGTCGCCGGTCCATGGGGAGTGTCTCGGGGACCTTCACGAAGGAGATGACGAGCAACACGGAGCCGGCGATGGCGAGGGCCAGGAAGATGCCGCGCCACGACGTGAAGCGAAGGATCACCGCTCCAATCTGCGGCGCAATGATCGGGCCGAGACCCGTCACCAACATGAGGGTCGAGAAGAACCGCGCCGCCGTGGGGCCTTCGAACAGGTCACGGACAATGGCCCGGGAGATCACCACGCCTGCGGCACCACCCACTCCCTGCACGAAACGGAAGCCGTCGAGCACGAACACCGATGAGGCCATGCTGCAGGCCACAGAGGAGACGATGAAGAGGCCGAGCCCGACAAAGAGTGGTCGCCGTCTTCCTTTGCGGTCGCTGATCGGCCCGATCACCAACTGGCCGAGTGCGATGCCGACGAGGCACCCCGTCACCGAGAGCTGGACTGCGGACGTGCTGGCGTGAAGATCGGCGCTGATCCGGGGAAGGGCCGGGAGGTACATGTCGATGCACAGCGGTCCGAAAATCGTCAACCCTCCGACGATGAGCACCAACCGCCATCCACGGGGGACACCCCCGTGGGCGAGAACATCCACGGGGGTGTTTTCGGCTGCCTCGGGGGTGTCGGAGCCCACGTCCGCCGATGCGTTGCTGCGCGGATCGCCCCCTTTGGCGCTCCTCCTGGTGCTGGTCATGTGGGAGGGGTCATGGCGGAAGGCGCCGGAGCAACCGGCCATCGGGGGTGCAAATGGACCCTACCGGCTGGCGATCAATCCGGACCAACGCCACCCAGTGGTGTCTTCTCGCGCCCGGGGGCGGTCCCGGCCCGTGCAGGAGGAAATGCGGAAACCGGGAAGTCGGGAAGACCCCTCGCCGCAGAAGCTAAGGTCTAGCTCCGGACCTGACAGGGTGCCCGCGAAGTTGTGTCTAATGCGTGGCTTTCCAAGACGGTTCGGCCCAGGGTGCGGCAGCCGAAGTACCACCACAGCCTGGGAGGTTCGCTACGGGGGCGTAGCTCAGCTGGTAGAGCGCCTGACTGGCAGTCAGGAGGTTCGTGGGTTCGAGTCCCATCGCCTCCACCCCAACCCCAAGAGTCCCAGGTCAGGAAGTCGATGGCCTGGGACTTTTCAATTTCCGACGTAGAGGTTCCGGCAGCGACCTGCTGGTGGGCGGGCGGCGTGACAGGGCGGACGGCGTGCAGCGTCATCGGCGACGAAGATGGCTACGACGCGGTCTCCGCCAATGAGTGCAAAAAGGCGTCAGCCCAATCGTTGTTCGTCCACGCCGCAACTCCATGGCGTAGTGAGCGCCATCTTCGTTCGCGTTCCGCGAGAACCCGCATTTATTGCGGCGCAGAGCGCCTTTTTCATCTGTTCTACGTCGTGGGGATTGATGAGGTAGGCACTCGACATCGACAATGCTGCACCAGCGAACTCACTCAGGACAATTGCTCCGGCAGTGGGTCGGGAAGCCACGTACTCCTTGGCGACGAGGTTCATGCCGTCGCGGTATGGCGTTACCACCAGGACGTCAGCCGCCACATACAGCGCAACAAGTTCTTCTAGATCCAGGTTTTGGTGAAGGTAGTGCACGGCCGGGGCGCCCATTCGGCCAAAGTCTCCGTTTAGCTCGCCTATGAGGCGCTCGATTTCGTTGCGTTGGTCGATATAGGCGGGAACGTTCGAACGGGTGGGGACGGCGATCTGCACCATTACTGCATCTGGCACCGAGAGCTGTCCCTCCTCTAGGAGCTCCTTATAGGCGTCGAGGCGGGCCGTAATTCCCTTCGTATAGTCGAGGCGATCCACTCCAAGAAGGAGAACCTTGGGGCTCCCCAACGACTCTCGGATCTCCTTGGCGCGGTCGATAGTTTCGGGACGGCTTCCGATGTCCTCGAACTGTTGCACGTCGATTGAGATCGGATAGGCGCCGATCCGGACCTCTCTTCCTTGATACGTCAAAGGGGAGGTGCGCCCCTGAGCCGTGGTGAGGCGGCGGGCCAAGACGGCGAAATTCCTGGCGGCGATCGGCACTTGAAAACCGACCACATCGGCGCCGAGCATCCCTTCCACTATCTGCTGGCGCCAGGGCAACTGCATGAACAACTCTTGGGGAGGAAACGAAATATGCAAGAAAAACCCGATCCGCAGGTCGGGACGAAGCTCTCGCAACATCGCCGGGACCAATTGCAGCTGATAGTCATGCACCCAGACCATTGCATCCCCGGGAGCAGCAGACGCCACAACGTCAGCAAACCGCTGATTGATCGCTTCGTAGGCATGCCACCAGCTGGGCTGGAACTGTGGCGGCCGTACAGCGTCGTGGTAGAGAGGCCAAAGCGTGCCGTTGCTGAATCCCTCGTAGTAATCCTCGATCTCTTGCTCGCTAATGGCGACGGGTACGTAGTGGATACTGTCGCGGTCGAAAGGCGCTGCTGGATCCGGATCTCCTGGCCAGCCCACCCACGTGCAGTGGCGATTGGTCATCGCCGGCCCTACGGCCGACACCAGTCCCCCTGGGCTCGGCTCCCATCGTTCTTGCGCCCCCTCGACGATCCGGCTCACAGGAAGTCGATTGGCTACCACGATGAGGTCTTGATCGAGGGACGTCTGCACTCCCGTTGTCTACCCGCCTCCGGGAGTCCCTGACGCACCTTTCGATGAATGGCCCAGGTCGATACATCGCCTGTTTGACGGTCCGATCAGCCGGGTAACAAGCCTTCACCCTAAAAGGAGGGGACGACAATGGGAGTTAGCAGTGGTGGATTAGCAACAAGCATCGTGGTTTTCGCGGTGGGGGCGGTCCTGCGTTTCGCGGTGACTGTGAACACCTTGCAACACGGCTTCAATGTCCACACGGTCGGTGTCATTCTGATGATTGTGGGTGCAGTCGGAGCCGTCTTCTCGCTCATCGGCATGGCGATGGCGGGGACAGGAAGACGCCGAACCGTCATCGATGATGGCAGAGGAAACATCGTTCAGCGCGAAGACACCTACCGGTAAGGGGGAAAAATGGTACTGGTACTGGCACTTTTGCTCGTGCTGCTCTTTTTCGGACTCGGGTTCACAGTTCATCTCTTGTGGATCGTGGCGGCAGTGTTCTTGATTCTGTGGCTCGTCGGAGCTGCGATCGGACGCGGAGAGTCGGCCGGAAGTCATCGCTTCTACCGGTGGTGACGGACAACTAACCAGGGACTGTTGTGTTCCGCGAGACAAAAGGCGCCCCTTGAGGGGCGCCTTTTGTGTATCTGGGGGTGGGAACGGCAACCACCCGGCAGGAGAGGAGGACCGGTTCACGCACGTTGCTGCGGCGTGAGATCGAAGATCCGTAGGCCGCTTGGGGATTGGCAGCAAATACCTCTGCATTTCACGGCGTATGAAGTGCAACAAGAGGTGATTTTGCAGCACGGCTATGTCACGTTGCCCCATGGTTGCGATGAGGGTGGGCACTGCACAATGGCCGAATTTGCCTTGACTTCACCGGGCAATGAGTCCAGTGTGCGGCTTTGAAAGCAGCATTTGAAAACGGCAAACCCACCGTGAGGTGGGGACGCAAAGCCACGGGACTCATCCGAGTTGGCCGGGTTGCCGACGCAAGATAGTCATTCAACTTTCTATTTTCCGCGGCTCCTTACTTGAGCTTTGAAAGGAAAATATGAAGCATGACCGGAAACACTCGCGTTCTACCTCCACCCGCAGGCGCATTGCCGGTGCTGCCGCCACGCTGAGCGTGTTGGTCGGTGTCGTCGGACTCGAGAGCGGTGCTGGCGCATTCGCCTCATCGCACTCGGCACACGCAGCCGCCTCGTCTACGTCGACGAACTCGGTGACCACTCCCACCTTCTCGGTGTCGGCTCCGTCCAACACCACGGCGACGGTGACATGGACCAATGACACGCCGACGCAGCTCGCCCGCAGTGGCACCGACTCTTCAGGAACCGGCCCATGGAGCACGGCGACGACCGGCATCTCGGCGGCCGCCCTGAGCGCCCAGGCGTTCACGTTCACGAACCTCATTCCCGGGGCCACCTATACGTTCACGTTGACCAACGCCAACGGCACCACTCTGACGGAGACCCTGACGCAGCCGGGTGGCACCACCTTCTCGGTGTCGGCTCCGTCCAACACCACGGCGACGGTGACATGGACCAATGACACGCCGACGCAGCTCGCCCGCAGTGGCACCGACTCTTCAGGAACCGGCCCATGGAGCACGGCGACGACCGGCATCTCGGCGGCCGCCCTGAGCGCCCAGGCGTTCACGTTCACGAACCTCATTCCCGGGGCCACCTATACGTTCACGTTGACCAACGCCAACGGCACCACTCTGACGGAGACCCTGACGCAGCCGGGTGGCACCACCTTCTCGGTGTCGGCTCCGTCCAACACCACGGCGACGGTGACATGGACCAATGACACGCCGACGCAGCTCGCCCGCAGTGGCACCGACTCTTCAGGAACCGGCCCATGGAGCACGGCGACGACCGGCATCTCGGCGGCCGCCCTGAGCGCCCAGGCGTTCACGTTCACGAACCTCATTCCCGGGGCCACCTATACGTTCACGTTGACCAACGCCAACGGCACCACTCTGACGGAGACCCTGACGCAGCCGGGTGGCACCACGACAACGCCGGTCACGACAACGCCGGTCACGACGACGCCCGTGACCACGCCGCCCGTGAGCACGCCAATAGCGGCTCCCCCGGCGCCCACCACCCCGTCGGCCGGCACCGTCCCCGAGGCCCCCGCCAGCTTGAACGCCCCCACCACCAAGATCTTCGATGACGAGTTCTCCACGGGCTCGTTGAACACCGCGGTGTGGGCCCCCGACTGGTTCGCCAACGGGTCGACCCAGAACAACACGGTCATGGACGCCTCCAACGTGTCCGTCGGGGCCAACGGGCTTAACTTGACGCTGAACGCCAACGGCACCGGCGCCTTGGTGAGCTCCAACCCCAACGGCGGCGCAGGCACCGGCTTCCAGGTGGCGCCGAGTGCGGGTCACCCCGTCTACGTCGAGTACACGGCCACGCTGCCCGCCTCGGGCAGCCAGATCGCCAACTGGCCCGGCCTGTGGCTCACCGGGCAGACCTGGCCCAACACGGGCGAGATCGACGTCATGGAGGGTTTTGGCACCAGCCAGTACCACATTGAGTACGGCCCGAGCTCGAGCCAGGTCTCGAACCCCGGCGGCATCGGCGGCACCACGGCGGGCACCCACACCTACGGGGTGCTGTGGACCACCACCGGCGTGACCTTCGTCTACGACGGCGTGGTCGTCGGATCCGAGACGGCGGCGCTGAGCGGCCCCATGTACCTGGTCATGGAGAACTCGCTCGGCTCCCCGAGCGTGCCCGCAGCCACCGTGACGGTGCGTGACGTGCGGGTATGGCAGTAGTCGCCCACGGCGCACCCACCATCTCGGCACCCTCGCCACGCATCTGAGGAGGACGGACCGAGAACCCCGACTGCGGTAGGGATCGGCACTTCGGTGCGGTCCCTACCGTTTTCGCGTGGACGGGGAGTTCTATAGCGAAGGACATGGAACCAGAAACTGGGCGGCGGGCCATGCCGATCCTCAAAATGACTTTGGCTACTGGGTGGCCAGGTCGACCCGTGATGCGGCGAGCGCGTCGCGTATCGGGTCCCGGCCGGAGGCCTCGATGACGACGCGTCGCAACACGGAAGGAGGAAGTTCTGCACGCCCGGCCAGACCGGGGGAGATCGGTCCTGCCGGCTGGAAGCCGACGGCAAATCCCGGGGTGCCATACGTCAACGGGGTCGTGGTCGGAATGTGACCATGGCCGACCTGGACGTCACCGTAGTACAACTCCACGTCGCCGCCAGCCCCGGTGCGGGTGAACGCCGCCTTGAGGGCGACCGCGGTCGTCGGGATCGGAACCTCGGCGGTCACGGTCGTGATCTCGGTCGCAACGTAGTTGTACGTGAATCGCAGTACGTCCTTTTCGACGAACAGGACGTAACCGCCGGCATGGCTTCCATGGGCCACAATGACGCCGCTGAGCGCCGAGCCGGACGGTGGCACCAGGTTGGCGGCTATTACAAAGGATCGGTTCTTGAGATTGGGGGCCAGCGCCTCGGGCAAGGGGCCGACTGCTCCTACGAACTCGTGCCGGTCGCGCCGGTAGCGAGGATCGGCGAAGAACCCGGGCTGGTTGTTGAGCGGGAGGACCTGGAATCTCTCTGCTTCATGCCACCAGACGTCTTTGAGCTCGGCCAGTTTGGCCGGATGCGTGTCGGACAGATCGTTGACCTCCGAGAAGTCCTCGACGACGTGGTAAAGCTCCCACACATCCTCGTCAAAAGGAAGCGTCGTGTCAGAGCCGTCGTAGGCGATGAACGCTGGGGTATGGAAGACCACCGCCTTCCAACCGTCGTGGTAGAGGGCGCGCGAACCGAGCATCTCGTAGTACTGGGTGATGTGCGCGGAAGGGACGCGCTGATCGTCGAGCGTCGAAGTGAAGCTCACCCCCTCGATTGGCGTCTGTTCCACCCCGGCGATGCTCAGCGGTGGATCTATCCCGATGAGATCGAGCAGGGTGGGCAGGACATCGATGGCATGGACATACTGATGGCGAGTGCCGCCAGCGGTCCCGAGCCGCGCCGGCCAAGAGAAGATCAGCGGGTCGGCCACTCCCCCTTCATGGGTGTCGCGCTTGAAGCGCTTCAGTGGCGTGTTCCCTGCCCAGGCCCAGCCCCATGGGTAGTGGTTGTTGGCCTTGGGCGTCCCGAGGTCGTCGATCCGAAGCAGGTTCTCGGCCAGGCTCTCGGGGATGAAGTTGAAGAAGTACTGCTCGTTGAACGAACCCTTCGCCCCACCCTCGGCGGAGGCACCGTTGTCACTCATCACGATGACGATTGTGTTGTCGGTCTCGCCCAGAGTGTCGATGAAGTGGAGGATCCTCGCGACCTGAGCGTCTGTGTGGGTGAGAAAACCGGCGTACACCTCCATCATCCGTGAGGCCAGCCTCTGTTCGTCGGCGTTCAGGCTGTCCCACGCGGGAACCCAGGAGGGGCGCTCCGACAGCTGTGTCCCCGGCGGCAACAGTCCCGACCCGACCTGACGGGCGAACACCTCCTCCCGCCACTGATCCCATCCCTTGTCGAAGTGCCCTCGGTAGCTCTCGATATAGTCGATCGGCGCCTGGTGCGGAGCGTGGCATGCACCGGGCGCGAACCACAGTAGGAACGGCGTCGATGGCGACGCACCCCGCAGGTCGGCCACGTAGCGGATCGCGTGGTCGGCCAGATCCTCACTCAGGTGATAACCCTCTTCGGGAGTGCGTGGTGGTTCGATCGGTTGGTTGTCGCATACCAGCTGGGGGTGGTACTGATCTGTCTCGCCGTCCATGAACCCGTAGTAGCGATCGAAGCCGCGCCCGAGCGGCCACTTGTCGCGGGGGCTGCCGGCCGACATCTCGGTGGCGGGGGTGAGGTGCCACTTGCCAACGGCGAACGTGGCATACCCGTGAAGGCGCAGAATCTCCGAGAGGAATCCGTTTTCCTTCGGGATGGTGGCGTTGTAACCGGGAAACCCGGAGGCCAACTCCACCACCCGGGCCATGCCGTTTGAGTGGTGGTTGCGACCGGTGAGCAGACATGCCCGGGTCGGAGAGCAGAGTGCCGTGGTGTGGAAGTTCGCGTAGCGGCGACCGTGCGTCGCTAGACGGTCGAACGTCGGTGTGGCTATGTCGGCGCCGTACGCCCCCAGCTGGGCGTAGCCCACGTCGTCGAGGAGCACCACTACCACGTTCGGGGCTCCTGCCGGCGGCGACGCAAGCGGCGGCCACCAGGCCTTCGAGTCGGCAAATGTCCGGCCGATCTGTCCCTCGAACGATGCAGTCATGCCGAGACTCTAATCTCGACTAATTCGATCGGACCCGTGGCTTATCAACGTCCTCACCTGACTCTTCCCCCCCAGGCTCGCCCGCGCCGTTGGGCCGGAACTTCGAGCTGCACACATCATGGCAGTGAACTCTCCGACCTGACCCACTTGCAGCGGTTCAGCAGCGACGAACGCCATCGCCGCACGGTCATCGTCCCATAACGATCATCCCAAGCCGGTACTCCTGAGCTTCGAATTCTGACACTGCACGTCTCTTACGAAGGCGGTCCTCGTCGTTGCGTGCTGGCCCGGGCCGACGTCAGGCCGCCACGTAGCGATTGGCCGGACGGGAGAGACCCAGGAGGCCCCTAAGAGTGCTCGCCTCGTATTCCGTGCGGAATATCCCCCGGCGCTGGAGCTCGGGAATCAAATCGCGGGTGATCGCTTCGAGGTCGTGAGGGATGGTCCCCGGACGTAGCCGGAATCCCGAGAGTCCTGCCTCTCTCCATTCCTCGAGCGTATCGGCCAGTTCCGTCGGGGTGCCGGCGACGATGACGGCATCACTCTTGTAGTCGCTCCCGGCCAGATCGTCGAGCCGGGATCTGCGTTCCTTCGCCGCGCCGGGGCTGCGATCGAGGAACACGACGAGGTCGCCAAAGACATGGACTGTGTCTTGGGCCCTTCCCGTTGCATCCTGTTCTGAGGCGATCTCCTGCGTAATCGCCCGAGCGTCGTCCGCGTCGCGTGGGGTCACATAGACGACATCAGCCGAGCGGGCACCGAAGCGGTAGACGACTGAGGCGTGGGCAAGTGCGGTGACCAGCGGCTGTCCCTGGGGTGGCCGCGGCACGATGGAAGGTCCCCTGACACTGAACCACTTTCCTTCGAAGTCGATGTAGTGCAACTTGTCCCGATCGACGAAGCGTCCGGTGGCCACGTCGCGGATTTCGGCGTCGTCTTCCCAACTGTCCCAGAGGCGACGCACCACTTCGACGAAGTCGGCGGCCTCATCGAAGCGATCGGCCATCGCGGCCTGGACCTCCGGGCTGTTGCGTTCGGCGATCCGAAGGGGTGTGTCCTCACGTCGACCGAAGTGGGCGTTCTCCGCCGGACGCGACAGTTGTGCGCGCCAGCCGGCCCGTCCGCTACTCACGTAATCGAGGGTGGCGATCGCTTTCGAGACATGGAACGGCTCGGTGTGGGTGACCGTCGCCGTCGGAACCAATCCTATGTGCGACGTCAGGGGAGCGACCCGGGCCGCAATCAGCACGGCGTCCAGACGGCCGCGGACCTGGTCGGTTCTTCCGTCAGGACCGTCGTAGCGGGAGGACTGAAGAGCCAAGGAGTCCTCGAGGGTGACGAAATCGAGCAAGCCGTTCTCCGCTTCGATCACCAGATCCGCCCAGTAGCTGGGAGTAAGCAGCTCGGCGGGGCGGGCGGCCTCTTCCCGCCAGGCTGCGGGATGCCAGCCGGCGCCATCGAGGGCAACTGCGAGGTGGATTGGAAGTAGTCCGGGCATGTGGTGGGTTCGCTTTCGGATGGGTGTCTGATGGTCGACGTGTTCGCTCGTCAGTTATTTCGTCTCCACCACTCCTGGGCGAGGAGGGCGTTGCACGATCAGCGTGATCGTGAGGAATCTCACGAAGCTGCCGCCTCCCGGGGCACATCCCGACCGCCCACTGGCTCGGTCAGCCCTAGATGATCCCGCAAAGTGGTACCCGTGTAGTCAGTGCGGAACACACCCCTTTCCTGCAACAAGGGCACCACGGTGTCAGCGAACCCGTCGAGTCCCCCGGGGGTGATGTGCGGAACAAGAATGAAGCCGTCACTGGCGTCGGCCTGGACCAACTCGTTGATCGATTCGGCAACCGTGGACGGCGACCCGACGAACGCCTGGCGGCCGGTCACCTCGATAATCAGTTCGCGTATGGAGAGGTTGTCCACCGACGCCCGGGCTCGCCACTCGTTGGCCGTCGCCAAAGGATCCTTGTACATCCGCACGCTGGCCCGCCCCTTGGCGATCGTGTTCTCTCCCACCGACGGATCAATCTCGGGCAACGGTCCGTCGGGGTCATAGGCCGACAAATCCCTGTTCCACAGCTGCTCGAGGAAATTGATCGCGGTCTGGCCACTCACCTGCTGCAACCGCACCTCGTGGGCCAACTCCTGGGCTTCGGCGTCGGTTTCGCCCAGGACGAACGTCGCTGCAGGCAGGATGAGGAGGTCGTCGTGTGAGCGACCGTAACGAGCCAGTCGGCCCTTAACATCAGCGTAGAACTCCTGCCCGGCATCAAGTGTGGCATGCCGTCCGAAGATTGCATCCGCCGAGGACGCCGCGAAGTCACGCCCTTCGCTGGAGTCGCCGGCCTGAAAGATGACAGGCCGGCCTTGCGGCGATCGGGGAACGTTGAACTGTCCGCTGATATCGAAGTGAGCGTCGTGATGGTCGAAAATGCCGACGTCGGCGTGCGTGAGAAAGGTGCCTGTCTCCTTGTCGGCCACAATTTCGTCGCCGCGCCACGAATCGAAGAGCTCCCAGGTGGTGCGGAGAAACTGCTCCGCTCGCGAGTAACGGTCTTCCTGGGCCAAGAATCCCCCGCGGCGAAAATTCTCACCGGTAAAGGCATCCCATGACGTCACGACGTTCCACGCGGAGCGACCTTCTGAAAGGTGGTCCAAACTGGCGAATTGACGTGCTACCTCGTACGGCTCGTTGAATGTGGAATTAATCGGTGCCCGTCAGACCTAAGTGCTTGGTTACCGCTGCCAGAGCTGCCAGCACGGTGAAGGTATCGGGACGACCGACGACGTCGAGGTCGTAGATCAGCCCGTTCTGTTCGCGTAACCTCAGCCCTTCGGCGAGGAACAAGAAGTCGAACTTGGCCCGTTCGGCCGTCTGAGCGAAATGAACGAATGAACTGAAGTCGATGTGACTCCCACCCCGGGGATCGCTCCACACGGTGGTGTTGTTGACGCCCGGAAAGTGGGCCGCAAGGTGGATCTGCTTGACGGGCTTGGTCATGACCGACGGAGCCTCTTCCCAGAGATCGTTCCCTCGCCACTTTGGGCGACCGTGGCCTCCCTTGCTGCATCGCCTTCAGGAATTTTCACGTGCATGTTCATCGTGCTCCTTGGATCCGTGACGCCGGGATTCCTTCGGTCGCTTGAACGTGGTCAACGGGAATGGACACCCGATTATTCCGTCAAAGTCTATGTAGTTAGTAGATCTTTGCCAAGAGGCACCTCGCTGCCGACTGACCGGCCAGCCTCTAGGGATCGAGCCTCGCCCTCCACGGATCGAGGTCCAGCTCCGGGTACCGCAGCGCTGTCTGCTCGATGAGCTCCTCGTTCCACACCGGATGTCCCGGCGCAGGGAAACCGAACAATTCGAGTTGGCGCGGTGTGGAGCCCTCCACGAAACTCGTCCAGTCGGGTCCGGTCGAGCGGGACTGCTGCTGGTCGTATCCGATCCAGTCCGCCGCTGCATTCTTGAAGGCCACTCCCGCCAGGAACCGCGCCGTCCCGGGCGACCCGAAGGGAGCGCCCCGGTGGTAGACGTCGGACCGATACGCCAGGTAGGAACCGCGCACTCCGGGTGCGGGTCGCTCCGCCGCGTAAAGCCCGGGGTCCCAGTCGGGCAGCACGACCCCGAAGGGTGAAGTGACGTGGGCCGAATCACGTACGGAAACCAGCCGCGTGGGATTTGCGGCCTCAGTCACGTCCGAGAGGTAGAGGAACCCCTCGAGATTCCACCACGGAGCTTCGTGGGCCGGCGGAAGCCAGGAGTGGTTGCGATCGAGGTGCATCGGCTGCTCGTAGTTCGTCAAGCCCGAGAACTTCGCACTGGCGTGGGCTTGGTACAGGCGTAGATCTGTGGTGTCGAGAGCACGCTCGGCGAAGTCGACGATGGAATCGTGGACGTAGAGGCGGTTGAGGGCACCCGACCCAGGAAAGGGGAAGGCCCCCATCCAACGCTGCTGATCCGCCCGAAAACCCGGGCCCTCATCGGGCCAGACATAGTCCTCCTTGGGGGGTGTCGGCCGGCCCTTCCATCGCTCGGTCACGCCGTCGGGATCGGCGTGATACTCGTCAGGGCTCGGAAAAAGGAGTCGGAGATCTCCGGCAGCGGCGTCGATCTCGTCTGTGCCGACAAGCCCTTCGAGCAGCACCCAACCGTCCTCTTTCCAGGTCTCTACCTCGGCATCGGCCGCCAGTCGTGAGGTCACAGCGTCGTCCCTCTCTTCGCTGAATCTGCAGGTTCCCGACCCAATCCCCCTCCGTCCGCTCTGATCGGTCGGACAAGCGGGGAGCACCAGAGATCCTAAACAAAGCCGCAGTCGACCGAGGTCGCTCAGTCCCCGGTTCACCGATCGAATTGCCGATCGAATTTCTCGAGGTAGTACCGGCTCGCATCCCCCTGGAGGCTGCGGCTGGGACGGCCATCAAGGCCCACTGCCGGGATCCCCACGGTGGTGACGCGCTGCATGCGGCGACGCTGGTCGCCCTACGCCGTCACTGGCGACCCCCGCCGCACCGGGTCTTTCGAGCAGCGTCAGTCGGTATCGTGAGTCGGAATCAAGGCAACTGCTCGCCGAGGACAATCACGGACGGCCCGCTTCGCCACGGCCAACAGTTCCGCGGGGAGTGGTCGACCATCGACCATCGGGTAGCCCCACTCGTCGAGAACGATCGCCTCGGGCAAGAGCTCGGCGCAGTACCCGAACGCCTCACACAAGACGGGATTGATCGTGATGCGCATGGTCACTTCACACGGCGATCGGGTGAGGAAAGCGCAAGCTGGTCGGCTGGCGACTATGCAGGCAGGGCACACCTTCGGAGTGGGCGGCGACATCTTCAGCGAAGACGCGGAGACAACTTCGCGCCAGTCCGACAGCCCCGTCAGGGTGCCGACACGCTCCCCGCCCGGCTATTTCTCCGAGTCGCCGCTGTAGACGTGCGAGAAGTTCATTGTCGACAATCCCACGAGCCAGGCTGGCCATGTCGTGGGCGACATCACGTAGCCCGAAAACGCACGGTCCGCACTGACCAGCGCTTTGGCCGGACAAATATCTGACGATTCTCGCTGATTCAGCCACACCGCATGCGGATCGACCCAGCACGACGATCACCCCCACGCCCGCTGTTGCACCGATCGCGCGCAGAGCCGTCGACGCGTAGGGGGTCAGGAAGTATTCGGGAGCCACCCACGATCCACCATAACCACCGACCAGAAGGGCCTGCGCAGACTCGACCGGGGAACTCCGCATGGCAATCTCCCACAGAGGAGTTCCTCGGTCCGTCTCGACGACTCCGGGCTGAGTGACGGCCCCGCTGATCGTGATGAGAGTCGTTCCTGGCTCTTCTCCGAACCCTCTCGCTCGAAAGCGGGCCGGTCCGTGACGAGCGATCAACGCGACGTGGGCCAACGTTTCGGTATTGTGCACCAACGCCGACCGCTTCCCGATGCGAAGTGGACGACCCTTGTCGGGACGAAACACCGGCAGCGCTTTTTCTGTAGTGATCCAGTTCGCCAACGCCGACTCCTCGCCGGCAATAAAGCGGTCGGGCGGTCGTACTACTTCTTCGGGGACTCGGCTGTATCGAGCCCGCTGGCGCTCAGCGATAGCTTGATGTATTGCGCCTGCGACGCCATCTCGGCTAGCAGGAACGCAGACGACGATACGGCTGGATCTGCACATCGCAGCGAGGAACTGGGCGCCGTCGAGGACGAGATGAGGCGCTCGTGTCAGAAGCAGCTTGTCCTTGTCGCTCGCCGGTTCACCTTCCATACCATTGACAACGATGATTCCGCCTGGGCCGTTTGAGCTGGCGAGCGCCAACTTTATGGCCGCAGGGAAACCACCACCTCCTCGGCCGGCCAACCCGGAGGTTTCCAGGCTGGAGGCAAGCGCTCGCTGCCATGAACGGTCGTTTCCGAGAAACACGGCTAGTGGGCCATGGGCGTTGATGTGTCCAGTCAGGTCCGCTGGGTGTCCCAGCAAATGGTGGACGTCGCTCCGTGGAAGAGCCGCTGTGCCGCTAGTGGACATGGCGCGCTCCTCTTGACGCTGAGGTCGAAACAAGACGGCTCGTCGTTTTCGCATCAGGACCCACGGTCCGCGGAGCCGAGGTCCTCTTGACTCCCGTCGTCGTGCGCCAGAGCAAGGCGGATCCCACCGACAGGACACCCAACGCTCCGAGAATGATGACCCATTCTTCACCAGCATCAGTACCGAGACCGAACGTGTGGGCCAGTGCTATCGGCCAACAGCCATAGGCCAGCCAGTGGATAATTCTCCATGTGCCGGTTTCATCCGTGAACGGAGCAGGCTCGAGCAAAAGACGGCCAACATGAGGTCGAGGGCCACCGTTCCCATCGCCACCCACACCCGGCTGTAGGGGGATGCAAAAGGGATGACGATCGCCAGCCATCCGATGCGCACGTAGGTGTCAAGGACGCTGGTGAGTACATGGATGGCGACGAAGACCATCGCGATCATTGACAATCGGCGATGAAGTTCCTGTTGCGCGAAACCCGGCCAGTTACGGGCTCTTGCTCGAGAAGTCGTTATCACCCCCAGAACCATTGTGATGGTCAGCAATACGAGCGACACGATCCCACTGGCTCGCGTTGTGTACCAGAGCGTGGTGGAACTCACGAGATCGTTCCTTCGGGCCAGCCGCCCACCGTGGAGGACTGAACCGTCACAGTCACCGCGACGTGCCGCCGGAAGTGACGACGGGACGAGTCGTGGTCGTCGTCGGTAGTCGACTGGTGGTCGTTGTCGTCGGCGGCAAAGTGGTGGGGGTTGTCGGCGGTGTGGAACTGCCCCCCGAAGTGGGCGGCGTCGTGGGAGTCGCTGTTGTGGGGGTCGAAGCGGGCGGCGCCGTCGACGTCGATGTCGTCGGAGGCTGAGCCGGCGTCGTCCCTTTGGTGCTGGCCCCCGAACTTGCACCGGGATGCTCTTTCGCCACGACGATGCCAATCAGCGCAGTGGCACCTGTGGCCGCCAGAACAGCAGAACGGGTCAGACGACGGAGACGTACGTTGGCTCGTTCGCGAGTCTCCGGAGAGCTGCGTTCAGGCCTCATTTGAATGCAACTCTCTTCGCCGGCCTTCAGACCTGAGTGACATGTGGATCGGGCGCGCACGCGAGGCGGAGGGACCCGTCGTGCAACGAGAGATGAGTCGGTGGAATCCGTAAGGCACATACACACCTTAAGAACCGGGCCTTACGCCAGCATGACGCCCAACGCGAACACCTCAGAGGGCGTCGTAAACCTCATCAGCTGGGCTTTCGTCTCGCACTGCTCGGAACCGAGGCGTCATGCTGGCGTCATCTTGAACAGCTAGAAAGGACTCATGCGGGTGCTGCTGGCCGAAGATGACGAAGGACTGCGCTCGGTCCTCGAACGAGGCCTGCGGGAGAACGGGTACGTCGTCGACGTCACCGTCGATGGCCAGCAGGCACTGCGCTACCTTGATGCCTACGACTATGAGGTCGCCATCGTCGATTGGCGCATGCCGAAGGTCACCGGCCTCGAAGTCGTCCAGCAACTTCGCCGTCGTGGCTCCGCTCTTCCCGTCCTGATGCTCACTGCCCGAGACACCGCGGCCGACCGGGTGGCAGGACTCGATGAGGGGGCGGACGACTATCTCGTCAAGCCGTTCGACTTTGCGGAGCTTCTCGCGCGCATTCGGGCCTTGCAACGACGAGGCGAAGCACTGCAGTCGCTGCTGATCAAAGTGGCAAATGTGACCCTCGACTCGGTGACTCAAGAAGTAACGGTCGGAGCTGCGCACCCTCGCCTCACCGCGATCGAACTTGGCATTTTAGAGATTTTGCTCCAACGATCTCCTGCGGTTGTCTCGCGCCGGGCTATTGCCTTGGCCGTATGGGACGATGAAGCCGACGCCCTTGGGTCGAACACCCTTGATGTCCACATGGCCAGGTTGCGCGCCAAGATCTCCAACGGTGGCGTCAAGATTGAAGCAGTTCGGGCGCTTGGCTATCGGATCGTGGCGGCATGAAAGTTCCCCCCAGATGGCGCAGTCCCGTCACGATCCATGCAGCCAGGGTCGCCCTGGTAGCCACGGTCATCATCGGAGCCATGTACGTCTGTGTCGTCGCCGGCTTCGACGCGGTTGACCAGCATCGACTCGTGGCACAGGTTGATACCCGTCTCGACCAACGATTGGAGGCCGCAACTCGGGGACCATCTTCTGCGGGTGCCATAGCCAACTACAACAACGCCCACGACGTGGACGATGCCCCGGTGTTCCTCTGGAGTATCGGGCCCAACGGCAGGGCTGCGGCTCTCACTCCGGGAGCGCCGAGTCTGTCGGCCGGATCGTGGTCACCCACCGATCAGTCGAATGAGGCTCGTCTCGGTTCGGCAAACTTCAGACTGCAATCCCAGCGTGTCGACGACACATGGTTCGTAGTGGGCCAGAGTTTGGCTCAGAGCGACCATGTCGAGTCGGACCTGATCGCTCTCGAGGTCGTTGCGGGCCCCGTCCTCCTTCTTGGCGTCTTCCTAGGAACACTTCTGATCGGCATCAAGGCTGCAAGCCCAGTAGAGCAGGCCCGGCGGCGCCAACTCGAGTTCACTGCCGACGCCTCCCACGAACTGCGGACGCCCCTCAGTGTCATCGAAGCGGAAGTAAGTCTGGCGCTCAGCAACCCAAGGACGATCGCAGACTACCGCGACACCCTTGGACGGGTGAGCCGGGAGACACTTCGGCTACGGGGAATCGTCGAGGACCTTCTGTGGCTTTCCCGATTCGACTCAGAACCACCGCCCCCCGGAGACGAGCCGGTCGATGTCGGTGCGATCGCTCTTGCATGTGCTGACCGCTTTGACGCCATTGCCGCACGTCGAGGTATTTCACTCTCCGTTCGCCAACTGGCCGAGGGTCAACCGTGGATCAATGCGCCTCCAGAATGGATCGACCGACTCGCTGGCGTCCTGGTGGATAACGCATGTCGCTATGCCGGGAACAACGGCGTGGTACGCATCACCGTGCGAGCGCAGGGCAGTCGGGTCAGCCTGGCGGTGGAGGACGATGGACCCGGGATCGCGCCCGAAGAGCGAGCCGGGCTCTTTGACCGCTTCCACCGGGCTACCGACGAGGGGAACGGCGCAGGTCTGGGGCTTGCCATCGGTGACACTGTCGTGAAGGCCACCGGGGGAGAATGGAGGGTCGGAGAGGCTTCACTGGGGGGCGCCCGGATGGAGGTTGTCTGGCATCGATCCTCCAGCGCCAAAGAGAATCTGGAACAGGCGCCAAGAGTTCGAGACGATCTGCCCGTCGGCGCTCCTTATGCAGACCAAGCGTCGAAGCGTTGAAGCGCAGCGGAACTGATCGGTCGGTGCTTCATGTTGGCGTAAGGGTCATTCCTTACCCTGCCAAGGATAGCGGTAGGCCCCGGGTAGCGAGAGGAAGACATTGAGGAGCGACTCCATTCTTGATCGATCTCTCGATCTGGTAAAGGTTGACTTCGCGCCGACCCACCGCCAACCCGCCGCCCTCCGGGTACTTCTCGCCACGGTGGTGTCGTTGGTCGGTTCGCTCGCGGCAGATGCTGCGCTCGTCGCCATCGGCAAAGCGGTTTTTCCCTCAACCAAGGGCTATGTGCATTTTCAATTCCACGACTACGCCAAGCTGACCATCATCGGTGTCATCATCGCATGCGTCGCGTGGCCGATCGTGACGCGGATCTCTTCGGCGCCCCGCTGGCTCTTCTTCAGAATGGCGATCGTCGTGACCCTCGTCCTGCTATTGCCGGACCTCTATATCTTGAAGCAAGGGCAACCGGCGAAGGCTGTGGCTGTGCTTATGTGCATGCACGTGGCCATCGGTGTGATCACGTACAACGCCCTGGTTCGCTTAGCTCCCGTCCGGCCTCAACGCGCGGGACACCATTGAGAGCAGCCAGCAATGCGATCCGAGGATCACCGGCGAACATTCATACGTGGCGCGCGACAAGCCGCCCGGCTTGAGTCGGGGAGACTCGATCAGCGCCTCAGCGCGCGCAGCCGCGGCATGACCTCGCTGGCGAATTGCTCGCGTTCGATCGGCGGTAACGCCGTCACGAAGAAGTCGAGTCCGAGCTCCACCATTTCGCCGATGCGGTCGACGACGTAGGACGGCGGGCCGCCGATCCCGAACCAGTCGCCGAACTCCTCGTCGCACGCATCCGTGTTCGGATTCTGTGCCGACGCTCCGGGATGGTGGTACTTGTAGTCGTACGTGTCCCGGAGGACCGAGGTCACTCGGCGCATGATCTCGGGCTGCTGGGACAGATCATTGCCCTTGAACGACGACATGTGCGCCCAGCCCGCTGTCCTGGGTCGGATCGCTTTGCGACCGGTCGCCCGATCGGCGGTGATCGCTACCGGGAGGAAAGCACCGATGCGGACGTCGTGGCGCGATCGGCCCGCCCCCTCAAGCTCCTCCTCGATGATCTTCAACGCCCAGGTAATGCGGTCGGGGTTGGCGCCGACGCTGAGACCGATGCGGTCGGCCAGGCGGGCCGCGACGGCGATGGCCCGGGGCCCGCTACAGACCATCTGAATGGGCACAGGGTCGAACGCGAGTCCTGAAGCCCATTCGAGTCGGCTCGTGAGATCGCCGAAAGTAACGTCCTTGCGATGCAGGTAGGACCGCAGGACGCCGAGGTCGCGTGCGAGCTCCGCAACGCGTTGCGGGCGCTTGCCGACAGCGGCGACGGCCGAGTCGCCGCTCGCCACTCCGCAGATAGCCCGGCCCCCGCTGAGTATCTGGATCGGCGTGATCCCCGAAGCGATCACGCCAGGATTGCGGGTCACGAAATTGAGGGGTCCACACAGAAGCTTGATCCGCTCCGTCGAGCGAACCGCGTCCCGCATCTCGCCGAGGCAGTCCGGCACCCTCGTATGGTTCTCACTGAACATCTGGAAGTCGAAGCCGAGCTCCTCTGATCGCCGGGCCATCTCGGCACCGGTGAACGGCGGATAGAAGCCGGTGGTGCCGAACTCCAGCGCCCGGACCGATGCGTGCCCCTTCGTCGTCATTGCGGATAACCCCCCACTCCGAGATTGTAGATCCGGGCCGAGTCAGCCGGCCCGAACGCAGCGGAATCCGAGGTGACTGGCCGTGTCACGGGGTCCCTGGGGCTGGCGGGCAGCCGGTCTATAGCGTCGGCAGTAGGAGGAGGCGCACAGGTGCGAACCGCCCTTGATCACGAATCGGTCCGTCTCACGCAGGGGTGCACCTGGTCCACAGCAGGTTCCTTCTTGCGTCGACACCTCAGCATGCCCGCCGTCCTGAGCGTGGTCGGCACTCCAGCGGGTCGTCGTCCACTCCCAGACATTTCCCGCGACGTCGTAGAGGCTGTACCCGTTCGCCGGAAAATGCTTCACCGGCGACGTTCGCGTAAAGCCGTGTGGCTGTTGATTCTCGAAAGGAAATATTCCATGCCATGTGTTGGCCATGATCCGGCCATCAGGCATGAACTCATCACCCCACGCATAGGTTGCCCCGTCAAGACCGCCAGGCTGCATGTTCCCACTCGACCTCTGTCGGCAACCGCTTTTCGGCCCATTCGGCGTAGGCGCGGGCATCCTCGAGCCCGACGTGCACAACGGGGTGCTGTTCCCTGCCGCGCACGGTGGAGTCGGGGCCTTCCGGATGCCGCCAATCTGCGCCCGGCACCCAGTGCCACCATTGCGTCCAGTCGTGCAGGGCGACGGGTCCCGGTGTCGGCACGAACACCTGTGATCCGGGCACGAGGAGCGCGGGGTCGGCACCCGGGAAATCCCGCGTATCGGGCGTCCGCTCGGCGACCGTGACATAGCTCGAGTCGGAGACGAACTTGCGAAATTCCTCGTTGGTCACGGGATGCTCGTCGAACCAGAGGGGTGCGACCTCGGCCGAGCGCACAGGACGTTCCTCAGGGTAGAAGCCGGTCGAGCCCATCTGAAAAAGACCCCCGGGTACACGTGCCATGCCGCTCGACTGCATGGCGGCCAGACTATGGCCTCTCGGATCAGGCTGTTCGCGTCTACAGGATCCAGCGCTTCTGGTGCAGCGCGGAGGCCGGTGCTGGATTCGGCGCGGGCGGCATGACCCCCGGATTCACCACAGTCTCCACCGCGATACAGCCTGAGTGGAGCCCGGCATTGAACGCGTCGCCCGAATAGCGAAGGCCCCAGTAATAGGTGCCGGGACTCGCTTCGGTGACAGATGGTGACGGAGGCAGCACACCGTTCGCCGTAATGATCTCATCGGACAGGGACGAACCCGAGCAGTTCGAAGCCTTGCTGGCGTACAGGCTGTACTCGACCCACCCCGTCGCGATGGCGGCGTGAGGACCCGTCAGTGCGCCGAGAGCGGTGACGGCAGTGCCCACCGGGACTGTGATGATGGATCCCGATTGGCCACCCCCCGTCAGCGAGGCCGTCGCGGTGACCGGAAGCGGCGACCCTACGGTGACGTTCGGTTGACCGGCGATCCCGCAGCCGGTGGACGACGAAAAGTTCAATTCTTGGAATGCACCACCCGAGTTGAAATCGACCTTCAAGTAATAGGTCCCGACTCCGAGGGCGATCGGCGGGGCGGCCGGCACCACACCTGGTGAGGTGATCGGCTCCACCATAGGAGCAAGTGCGGCGTTGTGGCACTGGCTATCGCTGTAGACGCCATACGTGACTGTCCCGCTCGCATGGGATGCATTGACACCGGCCAAGCTCGCCGCCGCGTTGACAGAGGTTCCAACGGGAACGGCAATCGTCGTGGAAATGGTATCGAGCTCCGTGAAATTGACGGTCACTATGGTTCCGGGAGGTTGTCCCGGTGATGGGGTGGGGAGCGGACCCGCGGTGCTCGACACCGTCACGTCTGGCTCACCGGCCAGTCCGCAAGGCGTCGATGAAGACTCATTCAATGCTTCGTACTGACCGCCGGAGGTGTAGACCGCCCTCCAGTAATAGGTTCCTGCGGCGAGTCCCACCGGCGGCGCTGCCGGGAGGACACCCGGTGTTGCAATCGATTGCACCACTGGAGCGCCCGCCGCGATCTGGCACTGGCTGTCGAGGTAGACGGTGTACGTCACTGTGCCGGTGGCATGCGACGCGCCGATACCGGCGAGGGTGGCGGCCGGCGTGACTGCGGTACCCACGGGTACTGTGACGGAGGGGGCGATGGTGTCGATCCCTTCGAAGTTGAGCGAAAGGATTGTCGCAGGCGGTTGTCCGGGGGAGGGTGCGGGGATCGGGGCCTCGGCGCCGACCGTCCCGGCCCACGCGGTCAGGGCGACCACCCCGAGAAGTGATGCGACCCATCCGGCACGGGCCCGCCCCGGCTTCCCGACGGACCCCCACGTGTGCTTCGATCCTGTACCTCGATGCATGACCAGCCTCTTTCGAATTCGACGGAATGTCAACGTGATTCCGTCACTCCCCACCCGGCCATCGTTGGACATCACGGCGCCGCGGTTGGAACCCCATGATGATCCCCAGCTACCCCGGTCGCTAGGGGACAAAGGCCCGAGCCCACGACACCTCCGTTGCCAAACGGTTGCACGCGTCCTCAGACGACGGAAGCTCTCCCTAACGCGGATCGCAGATCGGCCACGAGGTCGTCGACGTCTTCAAGTCCCACCGAGAGCCTCAAAAGCGAGGGGTCGACGGCGAGCGCCGAGTCGGACAACGACGCATGTGTCATCTGGTGGGGGTGCTCAATGAGTGACTCGACAGCGCCGAGAGATTCGGCCAGGGTGAAGATTGAGGTCGAGGAGGCAACTTTGAGGGAGTGGCTTTCGCCGCCGCGAACGGTGAACGAAACCATTCCCCCGAATGCTCGCATCTGCGCACGCGCCGTGGCATGGCCGCGATGCTCCGGGAGGCCCGGGTAGTACACGTGCTCCACATCTGGATGCGCATTGAGTGCCTCAGCCACCCGAGCTGCATTGACGCAATGGCGTTCCATCCTGACTGCGAGCGTCTTGATGCCACGGAGGACGAGGAAACAGTCAAAGGGGCTGGGGACCGCACCGACCGCGTTCTGCAGGAAGGCGATCCGCTCGGCCACTTCGGGGAGTGACGTCGCGACGAACCCCCCTACCACGTCACTGTGGCCGCCGAGATACTTGGTGGTCGAATGAACGACGATGTCCGCCCCCAAAACCAGCGGTTGTTGGAGGTATGGGGTGGCGAACGTATTGTCGACAACGAGGAATGCGCCGTGTGCATGAGCAAGTTCAGCCAGAGCGGCGATGTCCGCAATCTGCAACATCGGGTTCGAGGGTGATTCCACCCACACCATGCGTGTGGTCGGTTGCAACGCGGCGGCAACATCTGCAGGATCTTCGAAGGAGATCGCATCGAACCGGAGACCGGCGCGCGGCATGCACTTGCGAAAGCAGGCGGTACGTACCGCCATAGACGTCGTTCCCGATGAGTACGTGGTCGCCCTGATCGAGCAACCGGAGCACAGCATCAATGGCGGACATCCCGCTCGAGAAGGCGCGGCCGAAGGTCGAGGCCTCTAATGCGGCCAGGCATGTCTCGAGAGCGGTTCGAGTCGGATTGCCGGTGCGGCTGTATTCGTAGCCTTTGTGCTCGCCGACGCTCGATTGACTGAACGTGGACGTCTGATAGATCGGGGTGACAACGGCGCCGGTCGTGAGATCGGGCGTCTGCCCGGCATGAATGGCGAGCGTCTCGAATCCGAATTGCGTGTCGTCACCCATCACTCGTCCACCCGTCACTCGTCCACCCGTCGTCCATCGCTAGGTCCGCTCCAGAAACGACAGGAGATCCGACCGTGTGAGGATCCCGACGGGATGCCCGCCGTCGAGGACCAGCACCGCCGGGGATTCCTGGAGCCGTTCCGCGACCTGATCGACCGTTTCTCCTTGGCCGACGGTGGCCAACGGCGGGGCCATCACGGACTCGACCGGCTGGTCGAACACCTCGGGATGATGGAGGCTGCGCTGCAGAAGTAGGCGGTCCGACACCGATCCGACCACTTCGGCCAGGGCCAGGGGCGGCTCGGCTTTGACCACCGGCACCTGTGATACCCCGAACTCCTCGAGGATGGCAATCGCCACCCGTACGGTCTCATCGGGGTGCACGTGCACGAGAGGGGGCAGGCGATCCCCCTTGCTGGCGAGCACCGCCTCCACCGTGCTTCCCCGGGCCCGCAAGAACCCGTGATCAGACATCCACCCATCGTCGTAGAGCTTGGAGAGATATCCCCGCCCGGAGTCAGGGATGAGGACCACGACAACGTCGTCGGGCCCCAACGTTCGGCCAATTTCGAGAGCCGCCCAAACGGCAGTTCCCGTCGACCCGCCCACGAGGATCCCCTCCTCACGCGTGACCCGACGGGCCATGCGAAAGGAGTCCTCGTCCGAGACGGCGATCACCCGATCAACCGCTGCCGGATCGTACGTCGTCGGCCAGAAGTCCTCGCCGATCCCTTCGACGAGATACGGCCGACCACCTCCCCCCGAGTAGATCGATCCTTCTGGATCGGCTGCAATGATCTCCACCGCAGGATTCTGCGCTTTGAGATACCGCCCGACCCCACTGATCGTCCCTCCGGTGCCCACGCCGGCCACGAAGTGCGTAATCCGCCCGGCGGTCTGTCGCCATATCTCAGGACCGGTCGAGTTCTCATGGGCTCTCGGATTCTGCGGATTGTGATACTGGTTCGGCTGGAAGGCACCCGGCGTGGATGCCGTAATCTGATCTGCCACCGAGTAGTAGGACTCGGGATGGTCCGGTGGCACGGCGGTCGGACAGATCACGACCTTTGCACCGAAGGCGCGCAAGAGTTGGCGCTTCTCCTCGGCAATCTTGTCGGGCATGGTGAAGATGCAGTGGTAGCCGCGCTGTGCGGCCACCATCGCCAGTGCGACGCCCGTGTTGCCCGAGGTCGGTTCGACGATGGTGCTTCCGCGCTTGAGTAATCCCTGTCGCTCGGCGGCGTCGAGCATCTCGAGCGCCGGACGATCCTTCACGCTTCCCCCGGGATTGAAGTACTCGAGCTTCGCCAGAAGGTGGCACGAGAGATCACGACCAACCTTGTCGAGCCGCACGAGTGGCGTATTGCCGATGAGTTCGAGCACGCTGTCTCGCACATCCATCGGCAGCCCGGGGTCCGTGATGGGACAGACTTCGACTCCCTCGGGAGCGACGAGCAGCCTATCGGCGAAGACCACCGTCGGCAGGCCGGCCCGACGCAACTCCCGCGCGATCTCTACGGTCTGCACCGGATCACCGCACACTCCGATCAGTCGGGGAAGGCTGCCCCGTAGTTCTGCGATCAGTGAGGGCGACGTGTGCCCGGGGGGGATCCGTACCACCCGATTGGCCCGAGCAGTCAGGATGTGGGGCGCCGGATCCGGCTCGACCACCAACAAGACGTCAACGTGCGGCGGCGGCATGGCCTTCCCGACCCTCTATCGATCCTGCCGTTGATCTGCCGGTGCCATTGGCATAGCCACAGCGAAGATGTTAGTGAAGCCCGGACCATCCGATACCGAAGACGTGGGCCGCCGCGTGGAGCTGAGGCCGGGGGAAGGCGGTACCACTCAGCTCTTTCGGTGAGAAAAGCGTCGACTGGCTATGGAGTTTCCTCGATGGTGGCGATCTCCGTGCCGACCGGATACGTCTGCCCTGCTTCGGCACCCTGGTGGATCACGCCGCCTGTCGCCGCTTCTATCTCGGTCTCCACCTTGTCGGTCTCTATGACATAGAGGGCGTCACCCTCGCTGACCGTGGCACCGTCGGCAACGAGCCACTCCACGAGGCCCGCTTCGGAGGTTGCCAACGACATCTTCGGGATGCGGACAGGAGTCCGTTCACCCATGCGAACCCTCAAGCGTCCGGCGCACCGCATCGACGATGGAGGAGGCCGAGGGAAGCGTTGCCGCCTCGAGCACCTGGGCCGATGGGATGGGGGTGAAGGCAGCTCCCACCCGCTGCACCGGAGCCAACAGCTCGCCGAAGAGTCCTTCCGCGATGGTGGCGGCCACCTCGGCTCCCGGACCGGCGAACGTCGTCGCAGAGTGCGCCACGACCGCCCGCTTCGTCTTGCCCACCGACTCGAGGATCCTCTCGGTATCGAGCGGCACCAACGTCCGGAGATCGAGCACCTCGACATCGATGCCTTCGCCTGCCAGCTGGTCGGCTGCGGTCAGCGCATCAAAGACGCCACGTCCATACGTGACGACCGTTACGTCGTCGCCCTCGCGCTTCACATCGGCCTCGCCGAGCGGGATCGAAAACCCCGGATCGTTCGGCACGGGCCCACGTGCACCGTAAGTGAGCACGGTCTCCATGAACACGCACGGATCAGGGTCGAAGATGGCCGAGGTAAGAAGGCCCTTGGCGTCCCGGGGGGTGCTCGGCACGATGACCTTGAGTCCCGGAATGTGCATGAACCACGCCTCGAGGGACTGCGAGTGCGTCGCGCCAGAACCGAGACCGCCGAACACGGCCGTGCGAACGGTGATCGGACATGTGGTGCGACCGCCCGACATGAAGCGCAGCTTCGCGGCGTGGTTCACGATCTGGTCGATCGCGATCCCGATGAAGTCCATGATCATGATCTCGGGTACGACGAGCATTCCCTCGAGAGCCGCGCCGATCGCCGCTCCCACGATTGCCGCTTCGGAGATCGGTGTGTCGAGCACCCGGTCGGCCCCGTACTTGGTCGAGAGCCCGGCCGTCACGCCACTGACGCCTCCCGCCGGATCCGCGATGTCCTCCCCCATCAAGAGGACGCGGTTGTCGCCGGCCATGGCCTGGTCCAGGGCCAGCGCCAGCAGCGTCCCTGACCGTCATCTCTGTTTCGGTGTCGATGCTCATTCAGCGCCCCTCAGATGTGGCATACACGTCGCGATTCAGCTCGTCCAGCGTCGGTGGCGGACTCGCCAGCACCTCGACGAGCGCGTCCTCGACCTGTTGCCTCCCATGTTCTTCGATCTCTTCGACTTGCGCGCGGCTGATCACACCCTTCTCGACCAAGTGGTCAGCGAACCGGGGCACCGGATCGGCCGCCTTCGCCGCCTCCAGCTCGTCGGGCGGGATGTACGTCATCTGATCACCGAAGAAGTGTCCGAAGAACCGGTAGGTCACGCATTCGACCAGGGTGGGGCCGCCCCCGCTGCGAGCCCGGTTCACGGCGGCGGCCAACGCCCCGTAGACCTCGAGTGGATCGTTGCCGTCCACCGTCACGCCCGGCATGTTGTAGCCGGCAGCCCGGTCGGCGACGTGCTCGACGTGCATGGTGTCGACGGTGGGCGTCATCTCGGCGTACCCGTTGTTCTGGCATACCAGGACCAGCGGCAACTGCCAGGTTGCAGCCAGGTTCGCTCCCTCGTGAAAGGATCCCGTGTTGGTCGCCCCGTCGCCGAAGCTCACCGCAACGACCCGATCGGACTTCTGGGCCCGGGCGGCCAGCGCCAGGCCGACGGCCACCGGGATGCCGGCACCGACGATGCCGGTGGAGACCATGAGACCGACATCGGGATCTGCGATGTGCATGGTGCCGCCTTTGCCGCGACAGGCACCCGACTGGCGCCCCAGCATCTCGCCGAGAATCTCGACCAGGGACACTCCCTTGCCGATGAGATCATGCAGACCCCGGTACGTGGTCACCAAGCGGTCGTCGCTCCGCAGGGAGGCGGCGAACCCGGCGGCGATCGCTTCCTGGCCGCGAGACGGCCAATAGACGGTGAGGAACTCCCCGGTAGCTATGCCCTTGCGGAGGCGCTCGTCGCAAGCCTTGGCGAGGGTCATCACCTCGAACATCTGTTGCTGCTTCTCCGGAGATGCTTTCGGTTCCAGCGTTGACATGTTCATAGTTTTACGCAGAAGTCCTTCGAATTGTTGAGGGACTCGAACTTCTGGTTCTTGATCCCCATAAGGAAATAGCAGGCATTGTTGAATGTCTTGCCCTTCGTGAAGGTAAGCGGCGACGATAGTCCGCCCAGCGTCGTGCCCTTGGGCATGGCGTAGAAGCCGGCGTGCAGCTCTGCCGCGGTCGGATCTGCGCTCAGGTGTGCAGCATCGCCGGCCGTCTGAAGCTCGACGCCGGCTGCCCACGTCTCAATGACGATCTCGCCGAAGTTGGGTCCGGTCGTCACTCCGGGGGCGTACTTGGCCAAGGCGTCGTACATCGGCTTCGTGGCCGCATCATGGACGAAGAAGGAGATGTCCGGCTGGGCGTCGACGTTTCCCTGGAAGCCGGGAATCGTCAGCCACGAGATCGCCACGGTCCCGTCCCCACTGATCTCGACCGGGTTGTAGCCCTGCGACGAGCAGTTCTCCACGAACTTGTTCACGATGGCGGTGGCGTCACCGACAAGGAGGGCAGTCGCACCCGACTGCTTGGCCGCGAGGCAGTAGGCCGTGTAACTCGGTGCGGAAAAGCTGATGGCCGAGGTGTAGGAGAGGTCGATATCGAGTTTGGTCAGGGCCGCCTTCAAATCGACGCTCGACTGCGCACACACCGCGACTTCGGCGCAGTAGACGTCGGCCATCTTCTTGACGCCCAACTTCTTGGCGGCGTAGGCGATCCCGGCCGTGAAGTTGTTGTACGTGGCGCCCGGGACGAACCAGTCGGGATTCTCGTAGCCCTCATCGCTCTCAGAACCTCCGACCACCGGCACGCCCTGCTCCTTGACGTACGGCCCCCACGATGTGTCGACATCGCTGTTGTCGACGATCGCCGCCACGTGGTCGGTGCCCACCAGCGTCTGCGCCGCAGCAAGCGAAGTGGTCGGGTTGTAGCCGTCGTCTTTGACGATGATGCTCACGGGATGGCCCTGTATCCCGCCGTGCGCACTGACGTATTTGGCCCACGCCTGGATGGTGGGGGTCGTCTGGGCGACCGAGGACGCCTCGGGACCGGTGCAACTGCAGATGTCCCCGATGACGATGGGCGCTTTGGTCGCCGCTATCGCCGCGGTCGCCGCTCCCGCAGCTCCGACCGACGGCCCCACCGCACAAAGCCCGACAGCGATGATCGTTACCCCGAGGACGCCAGCGCCGAATCGTCTGAACATCGTGCAAAGCCCCCCTATGGCCGCAAGGCCACGTAGCAACCCCAATGGACCGTCGCACGTCCCATTGTTTTGCGCAAGTTGCGCACACCCCTGTGCTGCGCCGAACGAGTCAGCTGTCACCATGGAAGCGAAAGCCTCGCTTCGCACGACATCGTGGCCTAGTACTGCGTGGACCAAAATATGGTGGACAAGGGGTAGTGTCAAGTGGGAACCTGGGGTTGGGGGCGTCACAAGGTTCGCCCGGGGAGGAGCGTGCAGTGACTGTCACGAACGAGCGTCTCAACGGAAAGCGCACGAATCCGTTTCCGATGGAAAATCCGCTTTTCGTTCCTCGCGAGCGCTATTACGACCGTGAGTTCTTCGAACTCGAGAAGGAACACCTCTGGCGCCACACTTGGCAGATGGCCTGCCGGCTGGAGGAGATACCGGAAGTCGGAGACTTCACCGAATACGTCATCTGCGACCAGTCGATCATCGTCGTGCGCGAGAGCGAGGATCGCATTCGAGCCTTCTACAATGCGTGCCGGCATCGTGCGACCGAGCTCTTGAAAGGGTCCGGAAGCCTTCTCGGAGGCCAGATCGTCTGCCCCTTCCACGGCTGGCGTTGGAATTCCGATGGTTCGAGCTCATTCGTCTACGGGGCCGAGGCATTCGCGGCGGAATGCCTGAAACCAGACGACATCAAGCTGCAGGAATGCCTCTCGGACGTCTGGGGGGGTTGTGTCTGGATCAATCTGGATCCCGAAGCGGCGCCCCTCCAGGAGATGCTGGCGCCTGCAGCCGCAATCCTGGATCCACTCGGACTGGCCGACATGAAGGTGTGGTGGTGGAAAGAGATCGTCCTCGACGTCAACTGGAAGATGGCGATGGAGGCGTTCCTCGAGGGATACCACACCATGCGCACACACACCCAGCTGACCATGGGCGCCGGAGAGGACTGGCCTGCGGAATCCATCCTCTACGACACTTTCGAGCACGGGCACTCGCGCTTCTGGATGAAACCCTCGGACGAGCCCATGAGCGTCGAAATGTTCATCGAGTTCGCACGGGTGCTCTGGGAGGGCCAGGACGCGATGACGCTCGAACGGGACGTGCGGGTGTTCGAGGGACTCCGCCACCGGGCCGACGCGCAGGAGAACGCTGCCCCGGTTGCCATTGCCGCCCTCTACGAGTACTCCGCCGGAGCCGGCATCCCACTCCCCCAACTCACACCCGAACAGATGGGTCAGTGGGGCGGCGAGGTGTTCCTGTTCCCGAACTTTTTCGTGCTGCCGCAATACGGGAACGCGCTGAGCTATCGCTGTCGGCCCTACGACGACAATCCGGAAAAATGCCTCTTCGAGGTCTGGTCGCTCACCCTCTATCCGGAAGGCCAGGACCCTGGGCGGGCCTCCCTCAAGGGCCGCTTCACGCAAGATGACGAGAAGAACTGGGGCCTGATCCCGAGGCAGGACTTCAGCAACATGGAGCGGCAGCAGAGGGGGCTCCACTCGGACAGCTTCAAGGAGCTTCGCTTGGCGACGGAGTGGGAAGGCGCCATCACGAACTTGCACCACGAGGTCGACCGCTACATCGACGGCGCGCGATAGGGAGGTCATCGGGGGTCTTCTCCCGGGTCATGTCGAACGCAGAAGCATCCCCCGCCCAAGCCAAAAGCGAGGTCTCTGTCGAACCCGGAGGGGCCCATTTCGACGTGCGCCCAGGCGAGTCGTTCATCCAGGCGGCATGGCGTGCCGGGTACCAGTGGCCGACGACGTGCTGGGGTCAGGCGGAATGCGGTGCCTGTGCGATGGAGATACTCGAGGGCAAAGAGCTCCTGGTCCGCGGCGGAACCACTTGAGGCCGCCCGATTGCGTTCCCTGCCTCTCCGCGGCGGGGCGGGACGTCGCCTGGCCTGCCAGGCACGGCTCGCGGTGGTCGGGACGGTCACGGTCCGCAAACCGGGGGTACGCCTGAGGGCGACCGAGGGTTGCACCGCCGCCGGCCGCCGGCCGCTGACGCTGCCCGGGCTTCAGCTCTTGCAGGCGTGCAACCCCGCCAGATAGCCGAACACCGCACTGTTCCCGATGCTCGCCCCCGCTCCGAGATACTTCCGCCCCATCACACTCGCCGTGGCATTGCCCGTCGCGTAGAGATGGGGAATGACCTCCCCCGAAGCCTTGAGCACCCGGGCGTTCTCATCGGTGAGAACCCCGCCGCATGTGCCGACATCACCCGGGTAGACCGCTGACGCGTAAAAGGGGCCTTTCTCGATCGGCGCCAGGCAATTATTCGGCTTCCACTTCGGGTCGCCGAGGTACTGGTTGTATGCCCCCTCACCGGTATGGAATTCGGGGTCGATGCCCTGCCTCGCATTGGGGTTGAATCGGTCCAGCGTCTCGCGCAATCCGACCGGGTCGATTCCGCACATCGCCGCGAGCTCATCGGTGGTGTCGGCCTTCTTGTAGTCGCCCGAGTCGAACCACTCCTGTGGAATAGCACCAGGGCGTCCCTTGGTGAAGATGTAGCGACGACGGAAGTCGTCGTCGAATATGACCCACGCCGGTACGGCCTTGGTCGTGTGATTGCGCTCGAGTTGGGCCTTGCAGACCTCGAGATACGAGCTGGCTTCGTTCACGAAGCGCTTTCCGTCGGCGTCCACGTAGATCGAGCCGGGGCGCTGGCGATCTGATTCGAAGGCCGCGGCGCCCATGATCTCCTTGCACGGATTCCACACGACCTCATCCATGAGATCGGTGGCGGCGCCAAGACTGATCGCCAGTTCGATCATCTCGCCGGTGTCACCCGGGTTCGAGAACGAGAACTTGTCCGTCGTCGCGGCAGGATCGAGATACCTCTTGCGCATTTCCGTGTTGTGCGAGAAACCGCCCGACGAGATCAGGACGCCTCGTCGCGCGTGCACGCGCACATCTTTCCCGTCGCGTTGCACCACCACACCGGCCGCCCTGCCGTCCTCGATGATGATGTCCCGCACTCCGGCGTTGGTCCATACCGGGATTTCGTTGTCGAGAGCCACGTACAGCATCTGCCCGATGAAGGACCACCCTGACGTCATGGGGGCTTGCCCGCGGGCGAAGGCCGACTTGGTACGGGCGTACGACCTGGCCGAGGCGGCGAGGGCCTTTGCGCTGCGGTTGTAGTTCATCAACTTGGCGGCGTCGCCCGTGTAGGCAGCCAGGCCCGACATCTCGAAGAGGAAGCCACGCTGGAGCTTCTCGAACCACGGCCCGAGGCGGTGGCCGTCAAAGACCGTCCCCTCGATCGATCTTCCGCGCGCTTTCCCACCCTTTGCGTCGGGGTAATAGTCCGAGTAGCCCTCACAACGGCGAAAGGAGAGCCCAAGACCCTGCAGGAAGGAGACCATCTCCGGGCCGCGGGTGATGTAAGCCTCACGTCGCTCGTAGGAGGAGGCGGGGCCGACGTCGCCGACGACGTCTTCGAAATAGGCCATTGCGTCCTCATGGGAGTCGTCGACCCCTTCGGACACCATCAGCGGATTGTTCGGAATCCATAGGACGCCCCCCGACATGGCCGTGGAACCTCCGATTACCTCACGCTTCTCCAGGACAAGCGCGTCGTACCCTTTCGCATTGACGGCGAGGGCGCTCGAAAGGCCACCACCCCCGCTCCCGATGGAAACGAAATCGGTCGTGAAATCCCACTCTGCCATGTGTATCCCCCCAGAGGAGCCGTTGGTCTACCTGAGATGCTCCCTCTTTCTTGCCTCCATTGCAATCGCCTCTCGACGACGGTGGAGGGCCGGGGCCTCATCGACCCTCACTAGGCTCCGTCGCGTGACCACCTGGGACGCCACCACCATCTCCTCGCTGGCCACGGCGGGCGGGACGCTCGTGCTGGGAGTGGCCACATTCGCCGCCGTGCGCTCGGCGAACCGGTCGGCCCGGATTGCCGAGCGGTCCTTCCGGATCGGGCTGCGACCGATCCTGGCACCGTCACGGCTGGAGGACCCGCCGCAGAAGGTCATGTTCGGTGACCGCCATTGGGTGAAACTCGAAGGGGCGCGGGCCGTCGTCGAAGTGACCGATGGTGTCGTCTACCTGGCCATGATGGTGCGGAACGTCGGAAACGGCATGGCGATCATCAGCGCCTGGGAGCCCTTCGCCGGACAGAGGAGAAGCGACGACCCCTGGGGAGCGGTCGAGGACTTCCGGCCACAAACTCGTGCCCTGTGGATCGCCCCGAACGACGTCGCCTTCTGGCAGGGGGCATTGCGCGACGAGTCCGACGAGCTGCAACAATCGGTTGCCGCGGGCGTGGCCGAAGGGGCGGTGACGGTCGACCTGTTCTATCTCGACCACGAGGGCGGCCAGCAGACAGTGAGCCGTTTCTCTTTGATCCGGCGGGAGGCCCACCCGCTCGAGCCGGGAGACGGTGACCCGCCCGCGAGCAGGCCGGAGGACGGCGGTGGGGCCAGTTCCGGTGGGGCCAGTTCCGGTGGGGCCGGCAGCAACCCGAGAGAGGAGTGGTGGGTCTCGCTCTCCATGCACCACACGCTGGATCCCTGATGACCCGCTCCGCTGCGCCTGCGGGGAGGCCGAATGGCATCCCCGACCTCGTCGGACCGGATCTACATGTGCTCTTCTGCGGCATCAACCCCGGCCGACTTTCCGGGGAGCTCGGGCTTCACTTCGCCCGAGCCGGAAACCGGTTTTGGAAGTTGCTGCATGCCGGCGGCTTCACCGATCGGGTATTGCTCCCGTCAGAGCAGGCGACCCTCCCCGCACTGGGGATCGGCATCACCAATCTCGTCGAGAGGACGACGGCAGCGGCCAGTGAACTCACGAGCGAGGAACTCCGGGCCGGCGCGACCGAGCTCGACAGAAAGACCCTCCGTCTGCGACCTCGCTTCGTTGCGGTCCTCGGCCTGCAGGCGTATCGGACAGCCTTTCGGCGACCCCTCGCGGCGATCGGCGAACAGCCCGCAGACACTCGGACCGGCGAGAGTGTGGTTGCTTCCCAACCCGAGTGGCTTGCAGGCGCATTACCAGCTGCCCGAAATGACGACGCTGTTCCGAGACCTCCACGTCGCTGCGTTCGGGCACGACCCGGGCTAGCCCTGTCAACCCGGCTGGGCCAGCGGTGCTCGCGGGTCGCGTCCCATGAAGGCGGCGAGGCGGTCCCAGTCGCCGGCGCCACGAGGGGGCGGCACCTCCTGGCCGAATGGCGAGCCCGGTTCCACCGCGTCGCGGTACTCGGGTCTGATCATGGCCCGAGCCCCCTCGAGTCCCGCCACTGCGACGGAAGTGTCCAACTTGTCGATCTGCATGGTGGCCCGGGCGAGATCCCATGCGTGGGCGGCCAGCTCAGCCAGGTACATGTCGACCAGGGTGGCCCCCGTGTACTCCTCACCCCACGGCATAGTGAACGTCGATGACAACTGCGAGTCGTCGTCCCACGCCTGCGCCGCGTTCTCAGCGGCCCGGCGTAGCTGATCTGGCGCGTCGGACAGCTCGACGTGGGGGGACATGTCCCCCGGTGGGGGTGCCTGGCCCCGGCCCAGCGCGGCCGCTCTGTGGGCCGCTTCGACGACATGGTCGATCAAACCGGCCACGTCATATTTGGGGCACGGTGTCGAGCGGCCGAGGTCAGCGGGATCTATCCCCGACACGATCACTGCGGCGTTCTCGTACGAAGCCAACAACATGCTTCGTCGGTCATGGTCGACCATGCAGTTACTCCTTGCTGTCATTCCTTGCTCCCCCGCACCCGCACCCGCACCCGCTACGAACGCAGACTGGCCGCCACAATCCGCGCGATCTGCTCGACCTCGAGGAGGAACCCGTCGTGGCCGAACTGCGACTCCACGATCGCGACCGGTCGGCTCCCGGGCAGGAGGCGTCCCAGTTCGAGTTGGAGTTCGAGCGGGTAGAGACGATCGGAGACGATGCCGGCCACCGTCACATCAGCGCGCACGTTGCGCAGCGCCCGCTCCACTCCGCCACGACCTCGGCCCACGTCATGGTGGTTCATGGCCTCGCTCAGGACGACATAGGAATTCGCGTCGAAGCGCGCCGCCAATTTGTCCCCGTGATGCTCGAGATAGGACTCCACGGCGTAACGACCGCCCTTGAGGGGGTCTTCCTCGGCCTGCGGACGTCGACCGAAGCGGCTCTCGAATTCAGCGCCACTCCGATAACTGACCTGACCGATCCCGCGCGCGATGGCGAGGCCATCGACCGGGCGGGCACCTGTCCCGTAATAGTCACCCCCGGCGAACGCGGCATCCTGACGTATGGCACGGATCTGCAGGGAGCACAGTGCGATCTGATCGGCCGTTGCCGCTGCTCCTACCGCCAGCACGACCGCACGCCGAACCCTCTCGGGATAGCCCACACACCACTCGAGGACGCGCATACCGCCCATGGATCCCCCGATGACGCACGCCCATGACACGATGCCGAGCGCATCAGCCAGACCCGCTTCAATGCTGACCTGATCACGAATGGTGATCACCGGGAACTGTGCGCCGTAGTGCTCCCCGTCCGGCCCTCGAGAAGACGGTCCTGTCGTGCCTTGGCAGCCGCCGAGCACGTTCGGGCAGACAACGAAATAGCGATCCGTGTCGATCGCCGCGCCCGGCCCGATGAGACCGTCCCACCACCCTGACGTCAGATGGCCGGGTCCGGCCGGGCCCGTCGCATGGGAGTCTCCCGTGAGCGCATGGAGCACCAAGATCCCATTGCTTCTCTCGGCGTTCGGCGTACCCCATGTCTCGTAGGCGACGGTGACGTCGGGGAGCAGACCGCCGCCCTCGAGCGCGATACCGCCCCCCTCGCCGGAAAGCTGCACGAACTGCCGCTGACCCGGGTCGAGACCGGGCAGCCACACGCCGGCGAGGGCCTCTTGCGTCATGCTCCCTTGGCGGCTCGGAACCCAGCTTCGAGGTCGGCGAGGATGTCCTCGATGGACTCGAGGCCCACCGACAGCCGGACCAGGTCCGGTGTCACGCCGGTCGTGGTCTGCTCCGCCTCGGTCAACTGGGAGTGCGTCGTGGACGCCGGGTGAATCGCCAGGCTCCGGACATCGCCCACGTTGGCGAGGTGGCTGAAGAGCTCGAGGCTCTCGATGAACTTGCGGCCCGCATCAGCACCCCCGGCGATACCGAAGGCGATGATCGACCCGCCGCCCTTCGGCAGATAGTGCAGCTGCCGCTCGTGCCACGGGCTCGATGCCAATCCGGGATAGGCGACCCACGACACCTCCTCCCTCGCCTCGAGCCATTCGGCCACAGCCTCTGCGTTCTGCACGTGCCGCTCCATGCGCAGACTCAACGTCTCGAGCCCCTGCAAGAAGAGGAACGAGTTGAGAGGAGCGATGGACGCCCCGATGTCGCGCAGGTACTGCAGTCGCACCTTGAGGACATAGCGGGCCGGGAAGAGGGCTTCGGGCAGCTGTCCGAATACGAGGCCGTGGTAGCTGGGATCCGGCTCGGTGAATGCGGGGAACCGGCCGCTCCCCTCATAATCAAAAGTCCCACCGTCCACGATGATGCCGCCGATGGACGTCCCGTGTCCGCCGATGAACTTCGTGGCCGAGTGGACGACGATGTCGGCGCCGTGCTGTAGCGGCTGCGCCAAATACGGTGTTGCGAGCGTGTTGTCCACCACGAGGGGGATGCCGTTCTCGTGGGCGACCCGAGAGACGCCCTCGAAGTCGAGCACGTCACCCTTCGGATTGCCCAGGGTCTCGGCGTAGAAGGCCTTGGTGTTCGGTCGAATGGCGGCGCGCCACGCCTCGAGATCATCAGGGTCGTCGATGAACGTGGTCTCGATTCCGAGCTTCGGCAACGTGTAGTGGAAGAGGTTGTAGGTTCCGCCGTAGAGGGAAGCCGAGGACACGATGTGGCCCCCGTTTTCCGCCAGGTTCAACAGTGCGAGCGTCTCGGCAGCCTGCCCGCTCGCCACTGCAAGCGCAGCCACGCCGCCTTCGAGGGACGCCACCCGCTCCTCGAACACGGCCTGCGTCGGATTCATGATCCGCGTATAGATGTTGCCGAGCTCTTCCAGTCCGAAGAGGGCCGCGGCGTGGGCCGTGTCACGAAAGGTGTAGCTGGTGGTCTGATAAATGGGAACGGCGCGTGCGCCAGTCGTCGGGTCGGGCACGGCGCCGGCATGAATCTGGCGAGTTTCAAAACCCCAATCGGACATGGAGGCGTCTCCTTCGTTCGGCCCGGGCGTTCAGAACAGCCACCGGGGGGATAATCTTCACAAATATGACGTAGTTAGTCAACTTCTCCTGTTTCCACGTCCCAGTACTTCTTGCTCTCGGTACTGCCGTCGACTCGGTGCCACAGCGCACCCCCGTTTCGCGGCCAAGGCTATTCCGAGAACGCGCCCATTTCTTGTGGAGTCGTTCGGGAGCAAATATCGCTTCGGTTTGTTGACCTAGCAAACCGGTTTGCCGGCCTTCCGAACCCGGTTGCCGGCCTTCAAAACCCGTTTGTCGGCCTTCAAATGGCCGTCTGCCTGATGGCCGTCTGCCGTTGTAAATCCAGCGTTCGTCTTTGCCTGGACCCTCTCCCCTTTCTCATGGGAGCGTCGGAGAGCGCAAGCTTCACCGAAGCACGCACGCCGGAGGTGATCTGCGCAAGCACCGGAGGCGGAGTGCGCAAGCACCGAATTGTCCAGGCGTCGCACTCCCCGTCAAAGTCCCGTCGAAGTCCCCGTCGCCGGCGAATTCACAGCCCCTGTCGCCGACGCACTCGACTCGATCTCGGAACGCCGGGACCTGTGGTGGTCCGCCACAAACAGTCCGTTCGAGACCGTTGCACCGCGTAGCCGGACGTTCCTTACGGCAATTGCCCGCGTCATCTACGCGTTCATCGGCCGCTATTGCGAGTCATCCCATCGATCGGCCCTCCTCTCGCCGCTCGAGAATCACTCATCGCGCGACGGTGCCAGACCATTTGGAGGGCTCGCATTGAGCCTCGATGCATGCGCAAACGGGACGAGAACGGTCCACCAATCCACCGAAACCAGACCGAGCGAACCGTGCGAGACGCGCCTTTCATCCGGCAAGGAACTCGTCGGTGACCCAAATTCGGCTCGATCTTGGCGAAAGAGGAGCCGAAATCGCCGAATTTCCAGCCTGAAAGGGAAACTTTTCTGTTCAGAACGTGCACAACGGTCCCCCGTTCAGCAAGAATGTCAGTATGAACAAGCGAGAACTAGCAAAGTCCGTAGCCGTACAGGCCGATGTTGAGCTGAAGACGGTGGCAGCAGTCCTTGACGGCTTCACCGATGTGGTGACAGCCGTCGTGTCCAAGGGCGAGCCGGTGTCGATCCCCGGGTTTGCCAAATTCGTCAAGGTCGATCGCGCGGCCCGCATGGGTCGCAACCCCGCCACGGGAGAAGCCATTCGGATTAAGGCTTCCAAGAAGGCCCGCATCACGCCGGTGAAGGCGTTCAAAGACGCTGTCTTGGCCCCGTCGACGGCTCCCAAGCTGAAGAAGGGTGCCTACCCGATCGATCCCACTGCGGTCGCTGCGGCAGGCAAGGCGCCCGCAGTCGCTCCGGTCAAGGCCACCGTCGCCAAGGCTCCCGCGAAGAAGGCACCCGTTGCGAAGAAGGTTGTCCGTCGCGCGCCGGCCAAAAAGGCCCCGGTTGCGAAGAAGGTTGTCCGTCGCGCGCCGGCAAAGAAGGCGACCGTTGCGAAGAAGGCACCAGTTGCGAAGAAGGTTGTGCGTCGCGCGCCGGCCAAGAAGGCCGTTAAGCGAGCTCGCTGATCTGCTGAGTCTTTCCCCTCCTGCTTGGCGCCCACAGGGCAAGGCGAAGCAAGTCCCCAGTCCGGATACAAGCGGGGCCATGCAGGAGGGGCGAATCAGGCGACATGGGTGAGCCGTTGGCGGACCGCCCGCTCACCCAACCCCACACCGACCGGCTCTCACCCGCGCTTCCTTCCTACCAAGAGATCCTCGATGCGCACGTTGCCGCGCTTGGGCGAGGATCTATGAGCTATCTCGACCCGCTCACGGGATATTCGGTGCTCACGGCGGCGTATCTCGCCGCGAGGGGTAGCTGTTGCAATTCCGGCTGCCGGCACTGCCCCTATCTGACCTGACCGGATAAAGGCGCCTGCCTGGGGCCGCGGCTTAAGCCCATTTTCTCGTTGGGGTGCCGTGTATTCTCAGCGTCATCTTCGGCTTCGTCTCACGAAGCCAAATCAGACGATCGCAGGGAACGCAGGGAGGGGGCGGGTTGGCGTTGGCGGGGATCATCGTTGGCTTCAGCCTCACCGGGATTTTCATCCTCTTTGTCGTCCAAGCCTTCGCATTCGGCACCACGCACGCCTGCCTTGATAATTCCGTTCGATCCGATTGTGGGGTGAGTTGATGAAGGGTCTCACTTGGGGAGTAAAACCCGAACCCTGGACACCACCAGACGAGGAGAATCAGCTTCTCGTCGGCTTGTCCAGGGTGCCGATGCGGTTGGAGGAGCGCCCGGAACCGCATCCGACCCGTGACGGATGGGTGATGGCCAAGACGCGACTCACGGGCATTTGTGGATCTGATGCCAAACAGGTCTTCAGTGACTTTGGCAACGACTTCACCGACAGCTCGCTCAATTCCTACTTCTCGGGCCCAACGGTGCTCGGGCACGAGGTAGTGGCCGATGTGGTCGAACTGGGCCCGAACGTCTCCCACCTCCAGGTCGGTCAACGAGTGGTGCTCAATCCGTGGTTGACCTGCGTGCCCCGGGGCGTGAGCCCCGTGTGCGGGTCATGCGCCGCGGGCGACCTGAGCCAGTGCTGGCACTTCACGCAGGGGCCCATTGCCCCAGGGATCCACACCGGCACTTCGAAGGACGCCCCGGGTGGCTTTGCCGAATACCTTCCGGCGCATGAGTCGATGCTCTTCCCGATCCCCGACTCCATAAGCGACGAAGCAGCCGTCATCGCCGATCCCTTCGCCGTGTCGCTGCACTCGGTCACCCGCAACCCGCCACCACCGGGGGGCAAGGTCCTGGTCTATGGCGGTGGAGCACTGGGGACGACCGCCACGGCCATTCTGCGGGCCCTGCATCCTGACGTCGACGTTATGGTCGTCGCTCGCTTTCCCGCGCAAGCCGCTCTGGCGCGTGCCCTCGGTGCCACGGTGGTCGACCCCTATCCCCTGGAACAACTGCTCGAAACTGCGGCGAAGTGGTCCGGAGGGGTGCTTCAACCTGCAACGCCAGGCGCCCTGCCGATGGCGCACCCCGGTGGGATCGACGTGGTTTACGACACCGTCGGCACGGGCAGCACCGCCGAGATAGGCGTGCGCCTACTCAAGTCGCACGGCACCATGGTGAAAAGTGGGGTCAATGCCCCCGAACGGTGGGAGTGGTCGCCGCTCTACTTCAAGGAGATCTCCTGGGTCGGCTCCAATGCGTTCGGTGTCGAGGAGGTCGAGGGCGTCCGCTTGCACGGTATCGAGCACTACCTGCGTCTCGTCGAATCTGGTCGGGTGGACCTGACGGGCATGCTCACCCACACCTTCCCTCTCGAAGAGTGGCGCGAGGCATTCACCGCCCTCGCGACCCAGCGGGAGAGTGGTGCGGTGAAGGTCGCCTTCGACTTTCGCTGACCCCTCGCCCTACCCTCCCCGGAGGCTCTCCGCAGCAAAGGTGACAACGGCGTCGTCGAGAGGAAGGATCACGTCGGGCTGCACGAATTGGTGGGATTCGGCCACCAGCCGCACCGCAGTTCCCCAGGCGGTAAAACCGACGGCGTGATGCGCGAAGTGCATCGGACCTTCTGTCACCTTCACCTGGACCACGCCCTGACCACCCACATCCAGCGCAGACCGTTGCATGCGTTCCATGGCTGACTCCCGAGCCGAGTACATGGCTTCGGTGAAGTTGGTGAGCTCGATATTCTGCGTCTTCTGTTTCATCGCATCCCCCGCCGAACGGCGCGGGGCATAGGCGAAACTGGCCCCGAAGGCCAGGCCGACCGGCATCCATCCGGCACCTTGGAGCAGAGTGAAGTCACGGGCCGAAAGGTCTGACACGAATGGCGCCTGCGGGTGCGCCCCTCCGGCGAGGGGACGAATGGCCGTCCCCACCAATTCCACGTCGATGTGATGGGTATGCACTTCGACGTTGACCCGGACGCCCACCACCCCGTGGCCATGGACCTTGATGCATTCGTTCTGCAGGTGATCCGACGCTCCCTTGACCGCAGCGTTGTGGGCGACAGAGGCAACGGTTATCTCGCCCTGCCCCCAGTTCCACACGCCGATGGGCACAGAGACCACCGAAACGCCGCACACGAGATCGACCGGCTCCCAGCCGGAGCCGTGCAAGAGCAGCGCCTCGTCGATGGAAAGATCCGACGTCACGCCACGGGCGGTAGAGGGCGGCGCCGCGGTGGCGAGCGCGAGGGCTCCGCTCAGCATTTCCGCCCGGGCATCGATCGGCGGCGTGGTGCTCACGTGAGCCGCACCGTGGGTCTGGGGGGTGGCACGACGTCGAAGTCCTTGAACCGTCGCATGCGATTCCCCCGCAGGGTGCAGTCGATGACTTCGTCACCCTGCGACAACTCGCGCTTGGCCACCTCGATCGTCGCTCCATGTAACAGGTCGCCCGAGAGTTGCTGACGTACGTGCTTGCGGGCGAGCTGGATGGACGCCATGTGCGCCTTGCTCACCTGCTCCACCTCATAGGGCGACGAAGGACCGCCCCATCCCCTGCTTCCTTCCATGAAGTACTCGGTCATGCAGTAGGCCCACACCCGTACCGAAGCCATGGAGGCCGCCACGCTCACCGGCATGAACCCGGCCTCGATCGACTTGGTCAGGCGCTGCCCCGCCAGGTAGGTGGTCCAGGGCACGCCCCCTGCCGGAGGAGGACCGTTCTCCACCTTGACGGCGGTGCCGAGGAAGTGGAATTCGGTCGTCCCCGTGTCCGCCAGGTTGGTCACGCGATCGGCGACGCCGATGACCCCGTGCGCGCCGAAGCCCGTGGCTTCTTCGAGCATGCGGCTGTAGGCCGACCCATAACCCTGTGACCACGCCTCTTCGACCCAGGTCTGCTCCACGTTCTGGCCCCACATGCGGTGCTCGTTCGAGACGTACCCATGTGGGCACCGGTAGGTCTCGACGTAGGCCCCGTCCGCCTGCGCGCCACCCGAATACGGATTCATCCCCCGCATGTAGCCCGAACCGGCTCCGTACCAACCCCAGCGCATGACGCAGAACCCCTGCACGAGCCCGACCGGCTGCAGGCCCAGATCGAGACAGGCCGCGAAGTCGGGAACGGAGAGCCCCGAAGAGAAGGAACTGGCTTCAATCCGGCGAACGGCCGCTTCAGGAAGGTCGGCCGCTTCAGGAAGGTCGGCCGAGGTGTCGCTCATGCGCCGCTCATCGAATTATCCAACGAAATGATGGTGATGGGTTTCGGCAACGTCACTTCGCCGGTCGTCTTTGTCACGGCCGTTCCCAGGGCCAGGAACTCAATCGTGTGCGAGCCCCATTGGTGCGACTTCTCCTCCAGTCGTACGCCCACGATCCCCCCGGCGTTCAGCTGACCGGCCTCGTCCTGCATGCGGGTCATCGCCAACTCCCGTGCTTCGTACAGCGCCTGGGTGAAGTTCGGCAACTCCACGTTCTGTCCGACCGAACCGAGCGCCTGGCTGAGCTTGCGATGTGCGATGTGGTACACGCACGTGCCCATCACCAGCCCTTGCGGGACGTAGCCGGTCTGCATCAGCGTCCAGAAATCCTGACCTGAGAGATCCGAGGTGAACGGCTTTCCCTGCGCGTTTCGGTACGAGACGCCGTTCTCGGCCTTGACTGCCGTGCCGAAGGCGATGAACTCCGCCGAGTCGTTACCCCACTCGTAATAATTGACGTCGAGACGGACGCCGACCACGCCGTCTGCACCGAGTTCTTCCGCCTCTTCCTCCATGCGGTTCATCGCCAACTCGCGGGCCGTGTACATCGCCTCGGTCAGCTTGGTGAGCTCCTGGCTCTCGCCCCATTTCCTGGTCTGCAGGCCGATGTGATAAATCGAAGAGCCCATCACGAAGCCGAGTGGATGGAATCCCGCCTCCTTCACCAAGAGGAACTCGTTCACCGAGAGGTCGGAGGTGAAAAGCCCATGTTCGAGCTCTTCCAGACGGTGTGCGGCATCCTTCGGTAGATCCTTCGGTAGATCCTGGGGCTGGGGCTGAGTCATGACGACTCTCCAATCACGATGTTCTCTAGCGCGAGCCGAGTCTGCTCACTGTGGGACGCTTCGTTGTGCAAGATGGTCAGGAGCCGGGTCAGCCAGGCATCCATTCCGACCTGTTCGCTGCGGATCCGGATACCGCCGGAGGCGTGTCCGATACTGCACCGTACCGTGGCGCCGTCGACATCGGCCCGGAGCGTGTCGTCGCCCAGGACGATCTGCACGGATTTGATCTCGTCTGATTTCCGAAAGCGCCCTCCCGCCCGCTCCACCGAAATTCGGCCGCCCAAGACCTCGGCGAGTTGCGCGACCAGCAGCTTGAGCATGATGCGGGAGTCCGTGCTGTTGGACTGCAGCGTCGAAAGGGCCATGGACAGATCGAAGGCATCCCGACCGCCGTCATCTCCTCCGGCCGGCTCCATCGTCATGACTCGCATGGTAGTGCCCGACCTGCGGGAATACCCAGCGCCGCCTCAGCGGCCCGCCACCCGAAGACAGACCGCCCGGGAGTTAGTGCGACGCCAGGGGAATCGACTGCGCGAAGTGGAAAACGTCGCTGGGGTCGTAGGCCTTTTTGACCTGCATCAGCCTGGGCAGGTTGGTCCCGTAATACGCCTGGGCCCAATTCGGCAGCGTCGGATCGATGTAGTTCTGATAGGAGCCCTCTGCGTAGGGGGCGAAGGCAGTCTGCGTCTGATCCAGCCAGCTGCGCGCGCCAGCGACGGCCGAAGATGAGGGACTCGCGCTCCCGTAGGTGACCGAATACTGCGCGCACGCGATGGCGTCGCGATGAACGAACGCCGTGTCATCCGCACCCAGCTGACTGATGACTCCGCCATAACTGTCGAAAGTGATGCCGCCCCCCACGCCCGGCACATCGTTTCCCAGGGCCTCCACTGCGTCGATGATCGCCATCGTCCCTGTCGCAGGAAACGCCTTATTCACATACGAAGACTTCGCAGTGAAGGCTGATCGGGACAACGTTCCACCAGGGTTGCGGGAGGGCAGGTGGCATTGCGCGACGGTCAAATTCTCGCATCCCGCCTCGATCAACATCGCCTTGAGGTAATTTTCCGGTCCCACGAATCGGGACGACGGCGCCGCGCCAACGGCAGAGAGCAACGGAGCAAGGGCACTCGAGCATGCAGCCGTCGATCCAGCGAACACACCGGTCACCTTCAGAAACCCCGTACCACCGCTTCCGTTGGCGGCCAGTTGGCAGTTGGCCCACAGCTCGTTCGGCGCACTTGGGATCCAACCCAGAAAGGCATCGAGCACCGCCCCCGCTTCGCCCCAGGGCCAGTCAAGAGTGAACAACGTCACACTGGGGATCGGATGGACCGTGAACGTGAAGGAGGTCACGATGCCGAAGTTGCCCCCACCTCCGCCCCTGCTCGCCCAGTAAAGGTCGCTGTTGCTGCGGGGAGTGCACCGCCGCAGGGATCCGTCGGCGGTCACCATCTCCAGCGAGGCGATGTTGTCGCACGTCAGGCCGTAGGCACGCCCGAATACACCGATTCCTCCGCCGAGCGCCAAGCCTGCGATGCCGACGGTCGGGCACGACCCGCCTGGAAGGAGGCGACCCGAAGAACCCAATTGGCTGTACACGTCGACAAGCTGCGCGCCCGCTCCGACGGTGGCCAACTGCATCCCCGACGCGACCGACACGGCGTTGAGGGAAGAGACGTCGATCACCAATCCGGTACTCGACGAGTAACCGGCATAGCTGTGGCCGCCTGACCGAGCGGCCAGCGGCACGTCGTGTGCGCGGGCGTAGGCCACGCACCGTTGGACGTCCGCCGCGCTGGCGCAATAGGCGATGGCCGCCGGCTGCGGTGACGTGATCGATTCGTTGAAGAGCAGTGCGTCATTGGCGTAGGTGGCGTCTCCCGGCACGACGAGAGTTCCAGTGAGCATCCCCGCCAGTTCGCTCCACTTCGGAGGGCCGCCGGAATGGCCCGACGTACTGGTCGTGGTCGTCCCTCCCGCTTGGGAATGACCCGAGCTTCCCGAGCACGCGGCGAGGCTTCCCACGAGCGCCGTCGCCCCGACGCCACCGGCAACCACTCCGGCCCGCCGGAGGAACGCGCGGCGGTCCATTGCCGGTTGGGAGGGTTGCATCGAACCTCACGATAGCCCCTGCATCCAGGGAATCTCCGTCCTTCACACCAGTTGCCGACCGCGGCGGAACGCGCCCTCACCGCTCACCGCTCACCGCTCACCGCGCACCTCTCACGGTCATCGCAACCGGCGCACTGCCCCAGGGCCTCACAGCCGCATGGGCCCTCGGCTAGTAGGCGACCCCTCCCCCTGAGGGCACCGTGGTCGTGGTGGCAGGTGCCTGTGTCGTCGTGGTCACCGGTGGCGGCGTGGGTGAAGCAGGGTGAGCGACGGATGAAGTCGGGGTGGTCGGGGTGGTCGGGGTGGTCGGGGGAGCCTTGGGGGTCGTAGCCGAAGGCGTACTTGTCGGCGTCGCCGTCGGCGTCGGCGTCGGCGTTGGCGGGGTTGCCCTTGTCGATTTCGTTGTGGACGTCGGTGTCGTGGTTGTCGCCAGTGCCGATGATTTCCCGTTGGAGAGGACGGCGAACCAGTCGTTCTGGACGCCCTGCCCGCCATCTTGGCCCTTCTTCTTGTCGCTGACAAAGGTGTAAAGAGCCTGATGGTGGAAGAAGACCTGCAGCTGCCCACCCGACACGTGAGCGACCGAGAGACCCTTGACGCCATGTGGCGCCTTGATACGGGTGATCCCCTTGGGCAACAGGAGTGGTGGCCACTCTTGGGCACAGACTCCGGTGCACGTCGCCCTTCCGGCTGGATCCATCGAAAAGCGGTAGAGCGTCAATCCCGACTTTGTGGCAAGCACGGTCCCAACATCTTCCACGCGCTGCGTGGTGATCGTCAGCGACTTGCCGGCGGTGGCGGTGGCGGAGGCGGAGGCGGGTGACAATGCCAATGTGCCAGTCGTCAGCACTCCGAGGAAAAGTGCGAGCATGGCCAACCTGACTCCGGCCCTGTGTGCCGCGTGTGCCGCGTGTGCCCCGTGTGCCGCCTGCTCCGGGTATGCAGCTCGTGCCACATGTTCCGCGTCAAAGAGGCCCTGACGTCCCGTCCGTACCGCCATATCCACGTCCTTTCGTCGGGTTGGCGGTACTACGGCCGAAAGCCTCCGAGGGATTGGGCTGCACGCGTCCGACGTCTTTCATGTCCGACTCCACGGTGACGAGTCGACGGCACGACTCCACGGGACGGCCGAGCGAGCCACGCTGACCACGAGCTCGTACGCGCACTCCACCCATCCCGGACGGATTTACCAGAGGTGTTGCGTTGCTCCCGACGTGTCGTGGAAGTCGGTGCCAGGATCCTCCTCGGCCAAGTAGCACGACTCCACGCCCACCCGGCCCGGGCCGAAAAGGCGCAGCCACAGGTACCTGTTGCCCCACGACCGCCACAACTTCACGCCGGCCTTGGGGTACTCGACGTGGAGTTGCATCGCGACGGTGGGGTCCTTGAAGAGCAGCGCCGGCGGCTTGACCAGCAACGACTCGCCCTCAGCGAGATCGCGGATGAACGCCGCTCCGCCAGCCCCGATCATCACCACGCCGGGCCGTTCCCCCGCCGTGAAGTGGTCGACGTAGCGCCCGAGGGGATAGTGCCACTCGGGCTCGTTCCGGCGGTCATCGCGGTTGTCGTCGGCCAGGCCGGCAAGATTGAGGCCCACCTTTAGGACGCTCAGGCCGGCACCGGTGTCCGCAGCGTCGGTCCCGCCCGACGTCGAGTACCAGATGTTCGACTCCTGCCAGTCGTAGTCGACCCCTTCGCTTGCCGTCAGGAGCCGACCTTCGCACACATCGATGGAGGCGCCCGGCTCGATCGGCAGCGCGATGACCTCGCCCGCGGTGTCGTGCGAAAAAGCGATCCGGCCCGGGCCCCGGGCCATGAGCATGACGAGCGGCAGGCCGGCCCGCATCCGCTTCCACGCCCTTCGCATCGACATCGGCGACAGCTGCACCGATGGTTCCTGCCACAGGAGAACGTGATGCGGGAAATAGACCCCTTCGCCGGCGGCAAGCTTCCAATCGGCCGCCGGCACCGATCGGCCGCTCACCTCCACCTCGGAATGGCCGACCTGGATCCTCGCCATATCGGCGATCGGCGGCAGCTCGGTCCAGCCGCCGGCGGTCGTCCGCAACGTGATGTCGAGCGGGGCACCGCAGTTCGGGCAGCTCTCCGTCCCGCCAGTCGAAGACTGCCGGCAGTAGGGACAGGTGTACGTCATGGTGTCGGTCATCGTCGTCCGTCCTCGCTCCGTTACGCCCGCACCGTCAGTCCGTCAGCCCGTCGTCAGTCCGTCAGTCCGTGGGCCGGTCGTAATACATCGACTGGATCCCGACCCGTCCCGGACCTGTCAGCGCCATGAAGGACGCTGCGCGGCTGGACGACAGCGCATCGCCCAGTACGGCGGCACCGCCCCCGCTGAGTACTTGCGCCGCCGCCCCCGCAACCCCCTCTTTCATGAGGGCCCGGGCCGCCTTCAGCCCGCGGAACCCCCTCCCGGCCATGTCCTTCGCAGCCTTGACCCCCTGGGTCGCCTTGCTCTCGCCCTCGACGCTGCCGGCGAGGTCGACGGACACGACCTCGATAGAGACCGACGCGTCCTTGTACAAGAACCCACCCGGTTCGACGTGGATCACCTCGCCCTCGGCCAGGGTGCGCTCGAAGACGTTCCCGAAACCGTGCACCACGATGACACCCGGCTCGCCCGTCGCCTCGAATCGATCGAGATACAACCCGGTCCCGGCCAAAAGCGCCGTCTTGAGTCCCGGCACTTTGGAGAACGAGTACGTCATCGTCCCCGAGGCAACCAGCAGGGCGTGACCGCGCAGTTCGACGACTGTGGAGCCATCGACCGGAAGGACCACCAGCTCGCCGGCTGCATCACGCGAAAGGGCAAGATGCCCCGGTCCGCGGGCGACACTCAGGACGAACGGCATGTCCCCGAGGAGGCGCTTCGTTCCGCCAGGGGTGTCCATCACCGACATGGGGACGGTCTCGTCCTTCCAGAGCATGGCGTGGTGCTCGAAGAACACCGAATCGGCGGCGTCGAGCGCCAGCTCGGCGACCGGGACCATATCGCCGTCGATCTGTACCGCACTCGACCCGAAGTGGATTTCGGTCAGGTCCCTGATGCGGGGAGCCTGGCGCCAACCGGCGTCGCTCACCCGGTCGCGTTGGTCGAGTGGCGCACCGCAGCGGTCGCAGCTTCGGGCCTCGGTGAGGTTGTGGGCGTGACACCACTGGCACTCGACCCGTTGCCCGACGTCAGTAGTTGTCACGAGCACCCCTTAGGCCTTCTGCGCCATCGCGCGTCGTGGGCTGCGCCCACCCCAGTGGTCCGGGCAAAGCGTGCCACAGTTTGGCGACCCATCGCCTCATGCCGCCGGTCATCCCCGTGCCATCAGTGCCGGGCTCCATGTCGCCTCGTCGTTGGTGACCTTCACGCTCCCGAGGACGTCGACCATCGAGATCTCCAGCCGCGGCCGGCTCGCGCTCGTCGGTGGGCCATACGTCGGTAATTCTGCGCCCGCCGAACAGGGACCGCTCGTCCACCACCACCTGGACACCGCTCGGCACGAGCACCCTGAGATTGCCGGCGAGCGCCAAGACCCTGATCCTCGGCTCCGGAGCAAGGAACACGGCTCCCCGAAGGTCCAGGTGTATCTCAGCCATCGCCACGAATGCGGTGGTCCGCTGACCCAGGAAGAACCGTCCCCGCACGAGCCGATTGCCGAAGGGGACGAACCAGCGCCGCTTGGTCCGCCCGGGTGGAATCACCTCTAGGCCACCCGTCGCAGCGGCGAATTCAGCGCGCGAAGGAGTCGTCAGGACCAGGTCGGTCCGGCGGTCGAACTCCTCGAGGCTCAGCTGCCCGGCTCCGGTGGCACGCACCAGCACGGCCAAGGAGGCGTCGCGTTCCCCGTCGGTCACCGGGAACTGCTCTCCCTCACCAGCGGTCACCCCACCTCCCTTTGGCAACACTGGAGCAAAAACGCATCTACCATAAGTTTACCGACGGCAGGAAGGGGTGTTTCCGATGGGATTACTCAACGAGTCACGGCGAGAATTCATTGCTGCGCCGGACACCTCGAAAGGCCAGATCGTCTTCAAATGGCCCGACGACAACATCCGCAAGTTCGCCCGGGCGATCGTCGAGCCCGATGCCCAGGCGGTCTTCATGAGCCAGGGCAAGGTGATGGGTGTCCTGCCTCCGGGCCAGCACACCCTGGATGCATCGGAGCTGCCATTTCTGGGGATGTTCATCGACTGGGCGTCCGCCGGCAACGCCTTCAAGGCCGAGCTCTACTTTGTCGGGACGCGTGAATACCCGAACGTGCGCTTCGGCGGCCGGCTGGATGACATCCAGGACCCCATGTCCGGCCTCATCGTCACCATGCGCGCGTTCGGTGAGTACGCGCTCAAGGTGGACGACCCCACGAAACTCATTTTGAACCTGGTGGGCACCGTCGACGTGGCGGACAACGACGCTGTCACCGGTTGGGTCGGCCAACAGCTTCTGAAGGTCACCCGCACGGCCGTGACCACGCAGCTGGCATCGGGTGCCTGGCCCATCCTCGGCCTCTCCCAGCACAGTCCCGACATTGAGGCCGCGACCATGCCGGCGGCCAACGTCCAGCTCGCCGACTACGGCGTTTCCATCTGCCGGTTCGGCAATCTCGACGTCAACCTGTCCGAGGAGGACAGTACGAAGCTGAAGAAGCTGGCCAACGATTACGCCTACTCCAAGCTCGCCGGCGGCTTCCTCCAGGCGGCACAGGCCGAGGCGCTCCAAGGGATGGGGCAGGGCATGGCCGAAGGCGGCGGCTCGTCCAACCCGATGATCGTCGGTATGGGCATGGGCATGGCGGGCCAGGTCGCCGCCGCTCCGGGCCAGGCCCCCTATGGGGCGCCGGAGGCCCCGAACTTCGCCGGTGCCCCGGTTGCTGGCGGGGGCTACCCGGCGGCCGCCCCCACACCGGCGGCTCCAGCTCCAGCGCCTACTGCCCCCAACGGCCAGGCCGCAGCAGCGGCTACGGCACCTGCCGCCGATTCGCAGCCAGTGGCACCTGCCACCGTCGAGTGCCCGAGCTGCCACTCCCAGGTCCGCGACGGGGCCAAGTTCTGCGACTCCTGCGGCACCAAGATGCAGGCCCAGTGCGCCAGCTGCCAGGCTGAGCTCCGGCCGGGAGCAAGGTTCTGCGATTCCTGCGGCACCGCAGTCGCGTAGTTCGGGTGCGACAGCCGGTCGAGAACGGTGACAGCTGGTCAAGAACGGCCCGACCACGGGCCTCGGAGACGGACGGGGTCACAGGACCATGATCGAGTGCCAATGGTGCAAGGCCCAGAGCGAGCCCGGACAGGCCACGTGCGCCACCTGCGGTGCCCCGCTCGACGAGAAGTACAAGGTCACCGAGGCCGGGTGGACCGAGGTACCCCAACTCCGGGATCTGACCCGCTTCGGCTTCTCCAACTCGACCTGTCAGATCGACGGCGGGATCGTCCCGGTGGCGGAGCTGGCCCTGGCCGAGGGGAACGCCGTGTTCTTCGAACACCACGTCGTGCTCTGGAAGGAGCCGAGCCTGGCGATCTCGGTGATGGACTCCGGCGGCGGCATCAAGCGCATGGTCGGGGGGATGCCCCGGATCCTCAACGTGGCGACAGGCCCGGGCCGGATCGCCGTCTCTCGCGATTCCGCCGGCGAGCTGGTCGTGCTGCCACTTGACCCGGGGATGGAGATCGACGTCCGCGGTCATGCGTTCCTCGCAGGCACCCACTCCCTCGACTACTCCTTCGTGCGTCTCAAGGGCCTGACCAATATTCTCCATGGCGGGGACGGGATGTTCATGGACCGCTTCGTCGCCAATGCCGAGACGGGCCTCTTGCTCCTCCACGGCTGCGGAAACGTCTTCCAGCGGACCTTGGCGGCCGGCGAGACGATCTTGGTGGAACCGGGGGCATTCCTCTACAAGGACTCGTCGGTGGAGCTGCAGACGTCGAACCAGAAGATCCGCACGGGACTGGTCAGCCACGACCTCTACCTGGCCGAGCTGCGCGGCCCCGGTCGGGTCGCCGTCCAGACGATGTACAAACACCACGGGGCGGACTGACTCCGCCCCTCTCCACCGACTGAACCCGCCCGACACCCCGGATTTCACGCCGGATCCGAACCGTCCCCGACGATATCGAATAGCCGGAGATCCGGATCGAGCCGATCTTCACCGCGCGCACCGCCGGCCGGACCCACCCGCCGATGGCACCCGACGCTGAGCACGGTGCCCGACGGCGCCGCGAACGACACTTCCTCGAATCCGGCCGAGCCAAACCACGCTCGGATCGACGGGGTCAGATCGGGTGGGCGTCGATGGCGTGTCCAGATGACCGTTCCCCCCGGCGCGCAGAGCGACGGCATCCTCGATACTGTCCCTCGAATATCCCGTGCGCCCACATTGCCGAACACCCCGCAGATCAGCACCAGATCGGCCGGGATGCACCCGGCGTAGGAGCGGACCACCGAGGCGTCCGCCTCGGAAACGTGGACCTGATCCCCCACGCCGAGCCGGGATCCTCATACATCCCGTGCCAGCGCACCCAATGCGCCACGTCTCGCCCTTGGGCGCTCCCCGACTCGGGCATCCCGCCATCGTAGGGTGGGTGGGTGATCAAGTATCTGGGATCGAAGCGACGACTCGTTCCGGTGCTCGCCGAGATCTGTGCGGCCTCGGGTGCGCGCACCGCGCTCGATCTCTTCACCGGCACGACCCGTGTCGCCCAGGCCTTCAAGGCACAGGGCGTCGAGGTCACCGCCGTCGACACGGCCCGTTACGCCCACGTCTTTGCCCAGTGCTACATAGAGGCTGACGCTGCCGCAGTCGACCTGAGCGAGCTGACCGCAGCCATCACCCATCTCAACGGGCTCGCCGGCACACCTGGATACGTGCACGACACCTTCAGTAAAGAAGCCCGCTTCTTCCAACCGTTCAATGCCGCACGGATCGATGCCGCCCGTGACGTCATCGCCCGTGACTACGCGGGATCGCCTCTGTTCCCGATCCTGTTGACGAGCCTCATCGAGGCTGCCGACCGGGTCGATTCGACCACCGGCGTGCAGATGGCGTACGTGAAGCAGTGGGCGCCGCGATCGGCCAACCCGTTGACGTTGCGCGTGCCCGAGCTCTTGCCCGGGCGGGGCCATGCCGTGCACGGGGATGCGTTGGTGATGGCGGGAGCGTTGGGGGCGTTCGACCTGGCGTATCTCGACCCGCCCTACAACCAACATCGTTACTTTACGAATTACCACGTGTGGGAGACGCTCGTGGCGTGGGATGCGCCCGAACCTTACGGCGTGGCGCGCAAGAGGATCGACGCACGGGATCCCGCCACAAGGAGCGCGTTCAACTCCAAGCGGACCATGCCCGATGCGCTGCGCTCGGTCGTGGACTGCGTCGATTGCGAGTTGCTCGTCCTGTCGTACAACGACGAGTCGTGGCTCGCCGTCGAGGAGCTCGAGACGCTCTGCGGCCGGGGTCGCTCGGTGGCGACGTTGGCCTTTGACTCGGCGCGCTACGTGGGGGCACGGATCGGGATCTTCGACCCGTCCGGCGTGAAAGTCGGCCGGGTGTCGCACCTCTCCAATCAGGAGCTCCTGGTCATCGCCGGCGAAGAGGCGTTGGTGCGGCGCGTGGTGGATGCGGTCGGTCGGATGGGGAGCACATCGGGAGTCGTCGGTCGCAGGTCGGATGGACGTGGCACCACTGCACGGGCCGCCACTGCACGGGCCGCCACTGCACGGGCCGCCGCCGCGGGCACTGGCGCCACAGCCTTGGGCACTGGCGCCGCCGCCTCGGGTGCGACGACCCGGGCCGCGATGGGTGGTCCCAACCCCCGCGCCGAGGATCGGCTTCAATAGGCGTCGTGACAACCGCCAACGACCACTACGCACGGTTGGAGGACGCCGATCTCTCCGCCCGCATGTCGAAGGACGAAGAAGCCAAACGGCTGCACAAGGCGCAACTCCGGGTGCTGCACCTCCGCCTCATCAATGGCGGCCAGCTCACGGGCGGCAAACTGGGACCTCCCGTCTGCATCGTCTTCGAGGGATGGGATGCCGCCGGGAAGGGAGGGGCGATCAAGCGACTGGTCGAGCCCCTCGATCCGCGCCACGTCCACATCGCGCCCTTCGCCGCCCCCACACCCGACGAGCTCCGGCACCACTTCCTCTGGCGCTTCTGGCCGCCGCTCCCCGGGTGGGGTGGCCTGACGATCTTCGACCGCAGCTGGTACGGAAGGGTCCTGGTCGAACGGGTCGAGAACCTGGCCACCGAGGTGCAGTGGCGGCGCGCCTACGACGAGATCAACGACTTCGAGCACTCGCTCGCCGAAGAGGGCATGGTGGTGATCAAACTCTGGTTGCACATGTCGCACGAGGAACAACTGCGGCGCTTCGAGCGGCGCCGTGACGATCCGCTCAAGTCGTGGAAGCTGACCGAGGAGGATTGGAGGAACCGAGAGAAGCGAGCCCAATACAACGAGGCGGTCTCCGACATGCTCCGCCTCACCGACGGCCCCTTGGCGCACTGGGATGTGATCTCGTCGGAGAACAAGCGCAACGGTCGCGTCGAAGTCATCGAGACCGTCATCCGGCGCATGGAGGAGGGGATGGCCCGCTGGGGTATCGAGGTGCCGGCGTCGGACGATGAGGAGGAGCAGCGGACGGAAGCGGCCCTGGCCTTCGACGACGCCGAGTTCCAATCGGAGCCCGAACCAAACGCCGACGGCAACGCCAACTCCCAAGCCAAGGTCAACTCCCAAGCGAACGTCAACTCCCAAGCGAACGTCAACTCCCAAGCCGACGTCAAGGGCGGCCCCGCCAGTTCCGCCAGTCCCGCCAGTCCCGCCAGTTCCGCCAGTCCCGCCAGTTCCGCCAGTTCCGGCGGTCCAGCGGATGCCGAAAAGACGAACGGGTCGTTCATTCCTGCGACGACCCCAACACCGTCCGACCCCGCCCGCGCCTAGAACCCCGCCCGCGCCCAGAACCCCGGCCGCACCCAGTACCCCGCCCGCACCCAGTTCCCCGGCATACCCTGGCCAGCGGACCTACCCTGGGCCCCGGGCGTAGCGCCGCACCCCCAAGATCCGAAGCGAGGCTCGAAACATGAGTGATGCGACCCCCAACCCGTCTCCCGTCGGTGGCGCACCGGTCGGCGGCGACGCTCCCGCGGGAGAGTTGAACGGCGCCCGCTACGGCATCACGATCCCGTTCGACGGGATACCCCTGCACGAGCACAAACGTTGGTACCAGCGCCTGCGTGAGTCTGGATACACGGACCTCTGGTCGGCCGAAGTGGACGGAGCCGACGGCTTTACCCCCCTCGCCCTCGCCGCCGCATGGGAGCCCACGCTCAGGCTGGGCGTCGCCATCACACCCGCCTACACACGTGGGCCCGCCACCCTGGCCCAGAGCGTCGCCTCCATCGCCGATGCGGCCCCCGGGCGATTCGCGTTCGGGCTCGGCGCATCGTCGGAGGTGATCGTGGCTGGATGGAACGGCCTGGCGTTCGAAAACCAGTTCAAGCGTGTACGCGACACCCTCCGCTTTCTCCGACTGGCGCTCACGGGCGAGAAGATCACGCAGTCCTATGAGGGATTCTCGGTCAACGGATTCCGTCTCGCGTCGGTGCCCGAACAACAGCCAGAGCTGTACGTGGCCGCACTGCGGCCGGGCATGTTGCATCTCGGCGGCAAGGAGGCCGACGGCGTGATCCTCAACTGGCTGAGCCCCGACGATGTCTCCACCTCAGTGGCCGAGTTCGAGTCGGCCGGCGGCAAGGGCAAGGAGGTCGTGGCCCGCATTTTCGTCATCCCCTCGGAGGACACCGACACGGTGCGCGCCTTCGCCCGGCGCATGATCACGACCTACATGAACGTGCACGCCTACGCCGAGTTCCAGCGCTGGCTCGGTCGGGGCCCGGCCCTGCAGGGCATGTGGGACGCGTGGGCGGTAGGCGATCGCAAGGGGGCATTAGCTGCCATTCCCGACGAAGTTGTCGACGAACTGGTCGTCCACGGCTCGTATGCGCAGTGCCGGGCGAAAATCAAGCGCTACATGGACAACGGCGTGACTGTTCCCGCCCTCGCGGTACTGCCTTTCGGTGTCGACCTCGAAGAGGCGCTGACCGCCCTCTCACCGTCGGCTTTCTAGCCCCTCAGCCCAGCCCCCCAACCGCCCAGCCCCCAACATGGACTTCCGCACCACATCCTTGACAGACCTCGCCAACTCGGTGCGCTCCCGCACGATCAGCGCCCGCGAGCTCACCGAAATGGCCCTGGATCGCATCGAGACCCTTAACCCCCGCTTCAACGCCTTCGTCGCCCTGAATCCGGAGCGAGCACTGGCGGACGCCGCCGCACTGGATGAGGTCATAGCCAAAGGCGGCAATCCCGGACCTCTGGCAGGGATCCCGCTTGCGGTCAAGGACAACCACGATGCCGTCGGCTTCCGCACCACCCATGGTGCGCCCGTGCTGGCCGATGCGCCGCTGGCGACCGCAGACAGCCCATTCGTCGCCCGCCTGCGGGCCGCCGGGTGCATCATCGTCGGCAAGACCAACATGCCCGAGTTCGCATCTTCGTCCAACACCACGAATGCCGTGTTCGGCCCGACGGCCAACCCGTTCAACACGGCGCACGGGCCGGGCGGGTCGTCGGGCGGATCCGCAGCAGCGCTCGCAGCGGGCATGGTGCCCCTGGCCACGGGATCAGACGGCGGCGGCTCGATACGCCTCCCGTCGGCGTGCTGCGGCCTCTCGGGAATGAAGCCCTCGCTCGGCCGGGTGCCCGGCGGCGGCCCCACGCCGCAGAGCTGGATCGACATGTCGACCAGCGGTCCGATGGCCCGCCGCATCGTCGACATCGTGACGGCGCTCGAGGTGGCGGTCGGCCCGGACCCGACTGACCTGCGCTCGCTGCCCCGCCCGGAAGCATCGTGGCTGGCGGCCGTGGAGGACGCCCACGTTCCCGTCCGCGTGGCGTGGGCCCCCACCCTCGGCTACGGAACCGTCGACCCGGAGGTTCTGGCCATCTGCGAGCGCGCCGTCGACGATCCTCGAATCGCTCGGCGCCGAAGTCTCGGTGATCGAGACGGTCTTCGACCCTGAACCGGTCAGCGACTTCGTCACGATCATGGGTGCGTGCCAGTTGCGCACCATGCGGCCATTTATGGGACATCCGAGGTGGGACGACATCGACCCTTCGCTGCGGGCCCTCGTCGACGCCGCCCAGTCGATCACCGCCGAGCAGTTGGTGCGGGCACTCGATCGTTGCCACACCATGAACCTGGACCTGGTCGGCCTCTTCCACGAGGTGCGGATTCTTGTCACACCGACGATGGCCGGCGTGGCTCCCTTCATCGGCACGGGGCAGAGCACGATCGACGGCGAGGTGACGGGTAACTGGCTGTATTTCACCTATCCGTTCAACATGACCCGCTCGCCGGCGGCCACGGTGTGTGCCGGGCTGACCGCGGCAGGGCTCCCGGTCGGGTTGCAACTCGTCGGGCCCCAGCACGGGGACCTCGTCGTGCTGCGCACCGCCGCCGCCCTCGAGTCCGCCCTCGATGCTGCCCGGGGCTTCGAACTGCTCGCTCCCGTCTACTCGAAGCTGTCGCTCTCTGCGTCAGTCCGTGTCGATCGTGGCAGTTGTCGATCGTCAGTTGTCGATCGTCAGGGACTCGAGCAGGTCGGCGAACTGGCGCTGCGCCTCAATCCTCCGTGTCGGTATGTGCTCGGTCGGCACCTCGGTCGGCGTATACCCCTTGAGGACCCGTCGTGCGACGGTCTGGCGATGCACTTCGTCGGGCCCGTCGTAGAGGCGGGCTGCCCGCGCCGCCCGGTACATCGACTCCAGAGGCAGATCGGAGGAATACCCGAGTGAGCCGTGCACCTGGAGCGCCCGGTCAATGACGTTGTAGAGCACCGCTGCGCCGTAGTACTTGATCATGGCGATCTCCACCCGGGCGGCCGCCTGCCCTTCCTGGTCCATCTTCCATGCCGCGTGGAGCGTCATGAGCCGGGCGGCCTGCATTTCGGCCAGGGAATCAGCGACCCAATTCTGGATCGTCTGTTTCTCGGCCAGGACGGAACCGTGCGCGTAGCGGGAGACTGCCCGCTCGCACAGCATGTCGAAGGCACGGCGCGACTGGCCCAGCCACCGCATGCAGTGATGGATACGGCCCGGCCCGAGCCGCTTCTGCGCCAGTTGGAATCCGTCGCCTTCGCGGCCGACGAGGTTGGCGACGGGAATGCGCACATCTCGGTAAATGATCTCCGCATGGTTGCCGAAGCGGCCATACGGCGTGTCCGGATCTTCCATCGTCGCGACGTCGCGGACGATGTCGACGCCCTCGGTCTCGACCGGGACGATGAGCATCGACGACCCTTGATACGGGTGGACATCGGGGTTGGTGACCGCCATCACAATCAGGAAGTCCGCCACGGACCCGTTGGTGGTGAACCACTTGTGCCCGTTGAGGACATATTCGTCGCCGTCCCGGACGGCTGACGTCGTGAGCAACGTGGGATCGGAACCGGCCGTATTGGGCTCGGTCATCGAAAAGGCACTGCGGAGATCGCCGTTCAGCAGAGGCTGCAACCAGTGGCGGCGCTGCTCGTCGTTCCCGGTGGTCTCGATACCGACCGCCAGAAGTTCGGCGTTGCCCGAATCCGGCGCATTGTTGCCGAAAACCACAGGGGCTAGAGGGGATTGACCGAGGATCTCGTGCATGAGTCCCAGGCGGACCTGCCCGAACCCCATGCCGCCGAGGTCGGGTGACAGGTGGGCCGCCCAGAGCCCCTGGTCCTTGACCTGCTCCTGCAGGGGTCGAATGACGACGCGGACCTGGTCGTAGGTGAGCGAGAGGGTCTCCAGCGGGAAGACCTCCTGGCGCACGAAGTCACGCATCCATTGGAGCTTCTCTTCGAATGCGGGCTCGGTCGAAAAGTCCCAGGCCATTGAATCTTCTTTCGTGAGGTTGTCGGGTTTCGTGGGTCTCGTTGGCGGGCTGGCTCGTGCACTACGGGTCGGTTGGTGAGCGCCGGTCCCAGACCTCCGGTTTAGCACTCCGCCGGTAGGTGCCCCCTTCCCTGCTACCGCCAGCTACCACGTGGCGGCCCCTGTGCCAGCTACCGGCGGGCGGCATCGTGCCACTACCGTGTTGGCCGTGCCTACTCCTGTCCCTCTGACCCTTCGCCAGCGCCCGGCCTCGGCCAACCCCGCCGCAATTGACCCCACCCCACCGACGCCGGCAGCGCCCCAAGCCCCGCTGAGCCGGGCCGAACGGGCGGTCATTGCTGCCGCCGAACGGGCCCTCCTCGATGATCGTCGGCTTTTGACTGGCGAGGAGCTCACAGCGCTGGCTGCGCTGCCCGACGGCGCGGTGATGGCTTTGGCGTCGTTGGCCCACCAGGTCAGGCTCGCCTGGTGCGGGCCCGAAGTGGAGGTCGAAGGAATTCTTTCGGCCAAGACAGGGGGCTGTCCTGAGGACTGCCACTTCTGCGCGCAGTCGTCACGGTTCGACACTCCCGTGAAAGCCACTCCATTTCTGAAGACCGAGGAGGTGCTCGCGGCCGCTCGCGAGACGGCTGCGCTCGGAGCGTCGGAGTTCTGCATCGTGCTGGCCGTCCGGGGACCGGACGAGCGCCTCATGCAGCGCCTTTTGGAGCTCGTCCCTCTCGTGGCGGAGGAGACCGGACTCAACGTGGCCGTAAGCGCCGGCGTCCTCACCGAAGATCAGGCCAAGCGTCTCGCCGAAGGCGGCGTCCACCGCTACAACCATAACGTCGAGACCTCACGTTCGTACTTCCCCGCCGTGGTGACAACCCACTCATGGGATGAACGGGCGGATACCTGCCGACTCGTGCGCGAGTACGGGATGGAACTCTGCTGCGGTGCCCTGATCGGCATGGGCGAGAGCGAGGCGCAGCGGATCGAGCTTCTCGTGCAACTCCAAGAACTTGATCCAACCGAAGTCCCGCTCAACTTTCTGAACCCCCGCCCCGGCACGCCCCTCGGCGACCGCCCTGTTGTCGGGGCGTGGGAGGCAATCCGTTGGATCGCCCTCTTTCGACTCGCCCTTCCCTCCGTGATCCTCCGCTATGCCGGAGGTCGCGAGGTCACGCTGCGAGACCTGCAGGCCATCGGGATGACCGCGGGTATCAATGCCCTCATCGTCGGCAACTATCTGACGACCCTCGGCCGCTCCTCAGACGAGGACTTTCAGATGCTCGCCGATCTGCGCATGCCTATCGGGGCGCTCACGGCCTTTATCTAGATGCGCCCTCTCTAAATGCACGACGTCCCTGCGACCGCCTCCTTCTGCACAGGGTGCGGCCAACCGACATCTGCGTGTGCCGGGTGTGGTCGCGCCCTCGATCCGCCGAGGTTCTGCCCCGAATGCGGCCGTCGCATGACGGTGAGTGTGGTCCCCACCGGATGGATCGCCCGATGCCGTGACCACGCATCGCTCCATTCGGTCTAGACGCATCTGCTTTTATGCGGCGAAGTGGCCGAACTGAAGGTATCGCCAGGCGCCGTCGCAGGCCGGGCGCGGCTCAGCCCGGGCGATTGCCCTCATCGAACTGACACGTCTTCGGTTCGTGTCCTTGGCGGAGAAAATCACTCTCGCCAGACTCGAGGAAGCTGCGAATCAACGCCTCATAGGTGCGAAACCCGACCTGCGCCATGTGGGCGAAGGGGCGGATGTCATTCGATGGCCGTGAGGTGGCTCGAACGTGACGGTGCCATCGGCGCTCCCCTTCATCGCCCAACCCAACTCGTGGACCGCATGGTGATGCCGGCCGCACAACGTAATGAGGTTGGAGAGATTGGTCTCACCACCCAGAACCCAGGGCAACATGTGGTGCACATGGGTGAAGTCAGAGAACCCGCAACTCGGGAATCGACAGCCCTTGTCCCTGCGATCGATCTCGATACGTTGCGCCATAGTCGGACTGCGCCGCACCCTTTTCTGGTCGAGAATGGAGCCGTCGCGATGCTCCAATGAGAAGACCACCTTCGCATCGCAGGCCAAGCGACGAGCGACTTCCCGGGAGATCGGCCCGGCCCCTGCCAACTCCGCGATTCCGTGGGGATTCTCGCCCGTCAACAGGTCTAGGTCGGCGTGCACCACAAGGGTCGGGCGAAACCGGATCGTGGCCGGGTTCGCAAGGCCAACCTCGGGTTTTCCTCCACTTTCGGCTGCGCCGATGGGCCGACACGTGTGCACAAACGCGTCGTAGAGCCGCTGATCGAACGGCGTGAAGGTCCGAGGTGGGCCCGCGTAGGAGCTGGAGCTGGAGCTGGAGCCGGAGCCAGAGCTGGAGCTGGAGCCGGAGCCGGAGCCGGAGCTGGAGCCCGACTCAGTGCTGGCGGCTATCGCTGCCGCGCCATCGCTCAATGAGGCCGGCCCTTCCACGCCATCCCACGAGATCCTCGCGATCAGGGTCGCCTTGACCTCCGCATAGTCATCCTTGGTGAACGCAGCGAACATCGTGGACTTGGCGTCGTTGAACCGCAGGGTGCGGTGGTCGAACTGACGAGCGGCAGCTTCGTCGGTGATCCCACGATGAGAAGCGGCCAGCTCTCTGATTTGCTTCACGTTCCAGTGTTCAGACGCAGCGGCAAGGTCCTCGTCCGTATCGGGCGTTGCGACTTCGGCCAACGGAGCCACCCCATCCAGCGAGATCTTGCCCTGAGCAAAGGCGGCGGCCAGGTGCGGAAGGCACTCGAGCTTGGAGGCGGTTCGCACCCAGATGCTGGCGGTCGTGGAACTGACTTTGCAGCGCTCGGTAAGCCAGGCTGCCATCGAAACGGCTCCATCCCCTCGCCAGGATTCCGACCTGTCGAATTCAGCAATATCGCCGAGAAGAGCCCGATGGCTGGTACAGATGGCTTGGCTATGCGCCGCCATGTTGGCCGCCAACTCCCGGGACCTCTCATCGCCTCCCCAATCCCTACAGGGGGGCCGTTTGCGCATCAGAAGACGCCCGGGAGACGCTCGGTCGCGCCGCGAGGGCGCCGGCGGGGGCGGGGGCGACGGCGGGGGCGGGGGCGACGGCGACGGCGGGGGCGGGGGCGGGGGCGACGGCGGGGGCGACGGCGGTCTTGGATTTACGACCATGCGGGCACTCTTTCTGGGCGGTCTGACATCGGTGCTGGGTGGCGCAAGTTCGCCGCCGGGCGGCCCCGGGGGCTACCTCGGAACTGACAATCGGCCCCCTGACGATCGACAAAACGGCGGACGAACAGCGGAAGAGTAACGGTCGGGTACGAGGCGACATTTCGCGGTTCGAACGAGCCATTCGTTGCGCGAGAATGGGGCATGGACAAAATCGGCGTGGTTGACACCATGTTCGCCCGCTACGACATGGGCGGAGAGGCACTCGATGCCTTGAAGCAGTGCCCGGGCTACGACACCCGCTTCACGACCATTCGTCGCACAGTTCCCGGCTTCAAGGATCTGGCGGTGGCAGCGAAGAAGCTCATTGAAGAAGAGGGCTGTCGCATCATCGTGGCGCTGGGCATGCCGGGAAAGGAAGCGGTCGACAAGGTGTGTGCGCATGAAGCCTCTACCGGGATCATGACGGCGCAGTTGATGACGAATACCCCAATTCTGGAAGTATTCGTCCACGAGGATGAGTCGGACGATCCGAAGGTTCTTGCCTCCGTATTTAAGAATCGCTCCCGCGACCACGCCATCAATGCGTATCTCATGCTGTACGAACCCGAGAAGCTCGATCGCCCGTGCCGGCCAGGGTGTTCGTCAAGGATTCGGGGACGCGGGACCCCTCAAGATTTAACCGCTAAGGCGCTGGGGTTCCGCGACCGATCGGTGACCCTGCGCCAGCCGGTGCACTCGCGTTCTCGGTTCCGGCTCCGCTCCCGGCTCCGTTCCGGTTCCCGGCTCCGTTCCGGTTCCCGGCTCCGTTCCGGTTCCCGGCTCCGTTCCCGTTCCCGGCTGGGGCTCCGACTCCGTTCCCGACCCCGTCACCGCTCGTGCCAGCCATATCTCGGCTACTTGCGCGTGCCGCTTGCAACGCAGCGAATTCCGCATTGTCCCGGACCCGCTGTTCCGATCGCACCGGGCCACCGAGGACCCACCGCAATGGCGTCCGCAGAATGAGAGCCACAAACGTCGCGGCGACCACAGCCGTCCCTACATAGAAGATCGCTGTCCTGATCGGCCACGGAAGGTGGGTCGCCGCCGACAAAATTCGAATAGAGAGCAGCGCGGATCATATTGATGAAGAGGATGTGGCACAGATAGAAGCCACCCGTCAGTCCGGCCAAGTAGGTGATCGACGGCAGACGCAGCCGTCCCGACCCGAGACGGAGAAGTGGTCCCCGTCTCGCCGAGGAAGCAGTGGCCGGAGCTGCGACATCGGCCCCAGCTGCGGCACCGGCCCCAGCCGCGGAACCGGCCCCCGTCGCCCACGGCCGCGTTCGCCACCCCACGACGCAGCCACCACCGCACGCTCAGCGCAAAGAGGCCGGCGGTGGCTGCGAAGGACCAGGCCACCGCGATCGGCTCGTAGATGTCCGAGGCCGACCCGGTTGATGCGCCCTGCGCAATGACGATCGCGTACCAGAGCATCGTCCCCACGGCCACGACGACGGTACTCAGCAGGATCCAGCGTGACCAGCGGCGCACGAATCCGACCACGGCCTCGAAGTGGTACGCCACGAGCGCTCCGGCGACGAAGTACACCTGATAGCTGATCAGGTTGCGGGACCATACCCACTTCGATCCGATGTCGTGGACGTAGTGACCGACCATGCCGATGTCCGGATTGAAATGGAGATCCGTGCCGATGAAGAGGGCGATGGCGACGCTGATCGACATGATCAGCACGTGCTGACCGCGTGGACGTCGACTTCAGCAATTTCAGCAGGAACGGGAAGACGAGATAGAACTGGAAGAGCACGACCACGACGTACAACTGGTAATAGCCGAGCCGCAGATCACTCCAGAGATACGTTCCCCACTGGCTCCACGAACCTCCCGGCCGCAGAATGGTGAACAGAACGTAGATACCCGTCCAGGCGAGATACGGGATGCCCATCTGTACGTATCTCCGGACCCAGAAACCCCAGACGGTACGAGGGCGGGTTATCTGGGCGTAACACACGACGAGGCCGGAGAGGAAGAAGAAAGAGTTCCGGGTGAAGTGGAGAAAAGTGATGAACCCCGTTCCGACGACGTTGTTCGCCATGTCCGTCCAAAGGAAGGAGTGCTGCCCGAGGACGCAGGCACAGGCCAACACGCCGGAAGAGGTCGAACATCGTGAGATACCCGGTCCGGGCCGTACCTGCGGCCGCATCTGCATGTGAGTTGATGTCCGAACCGGGGTTGCCGCGAGAACTGGGGCCGAGGCCACCGACAGGCGCAGCACCAGCCGACAAGAGCTGCGACTCAGTCACTTGCGGTCACTTGCGAAGCCATTTCCGACCATCCTGCCTCACGTTTCTGTACGGCTGATCACAAGTATCTTGGAAACTCATGAGAATGACCTGAATAGGCGGCGGATCAACAGGGCTCGACCCTCCACGCTCCCGTAGACGAAACGCCCCTTGAATAGGCCCTTGAATGAGGAGCTCGGCAGGTTTCCGACGCACCTGACACGGATGTGCCGCCCACCTCTCCGGGACCCCGAACCTGCAGGAGTCAGCTTCTCCGAGCAGGCCAGGGCCAAAATCCAGTTCGGGCAGCGTAGGCTGCTGGGGTGCGGCGCCTCATGGCGGGGAGGGGCCACGCAGGGTGGTAGGGGCCTGACGAATGGGAATGAGATCGAACGACACGAGCACGAGCTCGCGTCCGCTTCGGGCGAAGGGCGCGCACGGACAAAGGAACGGAAACTCCCGATGACCAACTGGAACTACGCGGACGTGTGGGAAACCGTGGCCGATATCCAGCCCGAGTGCCCCGGCCATCGTGCAGGGCGACCGACTCCTGAACTGGCGCACATTCGACCAGGGCGCGGACGGGATCGCCCGCCATCTCCTCGGCCTCGGTGTGGCCCAACAGGACAAGGTGGCGATCTACCTCTACAACTGCCCCGAATATCTCCAGACCGCCTTCGCCACCATGAAGATCGGGCTGGTGCCGGTCAATACCAACTACCGCTACGGGGACGACGAGCTCACGTACCTCTGGAACAACGCCGACGCGGTCGCTGTCGTGTTCCACGGTGTCGTTCACCGAACGGATCGAAAGGATCCTCGATCGCCTGCCCGGCGTACGCGGGTGGCTCTGGGTCGACGACAACTCCGGGCCCTGCCCCGACTGGGCCACCCCCTACGACGGCGGCCACAGCGGCCCACAGCCACTACCCCCGCCCCGACCCGTACCACCGCCCCGTGGGGGCGCAGCGGCGACGACCTCATCATGATCTACACCGGCGGGACCACGGGATGCCCAAGGGTGTCATGTGGCGCCAAGATGACCTTTTCGCCCGCCTCATCGACGGCGGCGTTCGCAAATACCCGATCGACGGCGGGATCGACGGGGTGCGCCAATCGCTTCTGGCCACTGCGAGCACGCTCACCCTGATGCCGGCTTGCCCGCTCATGCACGGGACCGGGTGGTTCACCGCCAACACCGCGCTGGCCGAGGGCGGACAGATCGCGCTTCTCGAAAGCCGCAAGTACGACCCGGTCGAGCTGCTCGATACGGTGGAGCGCCAACACGTGAACGGTCTCATCATCGTCGGTGACCCCTTCGCCCGGCCACTGTTGGCCGCACTCGACGAGCGACCCGGCCACTGGGACCTGAGCTCGCTCTCCATGATCGTCTCCTCCGGTGCGATGTGGAGCGAGGCGATCAAGCAGGGGCTGCTGAGCGCACCACTCCGGCATGCTTCTGGTCGATGCCTTCAGCTCGTCGGAGGCGCTCGGGATGGGGATGTCCATCTCGGGAGCGGGCAGTGCGGCTGCCACTGCGACGTTCACGCTGGGGCCCGACGTCAAGGTGCTCAAGGACGACGGCGAGCAGGTGGCTGCGGGATCCGACGAGATCGGCGTGCTCGCGCTCGGCGGGCGTAACCCGCTCGGGTATTACAAAGACGACGAGAAATCCGCACGCACGTTCAGGGTGGTCGACGGCGTGCGGTACTCCATACCGGGAGACTTCGCGCAGGTCGACTCTGACGGGACCATCCATCTGCTCGGGCGCGGCTCGGTCTGCATCAATTCGGGCGGCGAGAAGATCTTCCCCGAGGAGGTCGAAGAAGTCCTCAAAACGCATCACGGCGGTGCGCGACGCCGTTGTGGTCGGTATCCCGCACCCGGTGTACGGGGAGGAGATCGTCGGTGTGATCGAGTTGGTCGAAGAGCGCCACGACACTGACAGCGCTGCGCCGCCGCCGGATGAAGCCGAGATCATCGCGCACGTCAAGGAGCGGCTCGCCGGTTACAAGGCCCCTCGGCGGGTGCGCATCATCGACACCATCGGGCGCTCCCCCAACGGCAAGGTCGATTACACACGTCACCGGGCCGAGTCCATCGAGGAACTCGAACCGGCGACGTGAATGCAACACTATGGGGATGTATACCGCCCCGGTTGACGCCACCCTCGGTGAGGCGGAATGGCGTCCGTTCGTCGAAGCCAACAGCTTCGGCCATCTCGTGGCCGCTGGTCGCCACCGCGACGTTCCCATCGTCGTAGCCGACTCAGTTCGTGCTCGAGGGGAGCACCGTCTACCTGCACCTGGTCCGCAAGAACCCGTTGTTCGCCGCGCTCGCCGAAAATCCGCGCGTGCTCCTCAGCGTGGCCGGTGACTGGGCCTATCATCCCGTCGGCCTGGAAGGCGATCGACGACGAGGATCCGGCTTTCGGCATCCCGACGACGTACTACGGCGCAGTACAACTCGTCGGAACGGCGACCGTGCACGATGAGCGCACCACCCCGGGAAGTGTGGCCGCCATCCTCCGTCGCCAGTTGCGGGACCTTCAGCCGGACATGCCGGTCGCCGACCCGGCGCTTGCGCATCCCCAAAAGGTGCGCACCATCCTCGGCATCAGCATCGCCATCGACCAGGTGTCGGCCAAGTTCAAGTACGGCGGCAACGTCGACGAGGTCCATCGCCTCGCCGTGGTCGACCACTTGCACGAGCGACAAGGACCGGGTGACGGTGCCGCTGCCGGTCACGTCCTGCGGCGTCTGGCCGCCGGGCCGGGTTAGCCCCTACCTCTCGGCCGCGGCCGCCACATTGGCCAACGTCGCCGCCATCTCCTTGTGGGCGTGGGCGGCATCGTGCGCACCCAACACCCGGCCGCCCACTCGTAGGAGGATGCTGCGCTCGTCCAGCCATGACTCGGTCACGAGGCAACCCTCGGGCGTGGGCTCGAACTCGTAGCGCCAGCGGGCCACCGGCATGCGCCCGGTCGTCACGGCGATTTCGAACAGGCACCCCGGCTCGCACGCGACCACGTTGGCGGCGGTCGACCACCGGCGGAAGCCGTTCCTGTTCTTGCCGGCGAAGGTCGCTCCTAATGCCGGACCAGTGACGCCGTCGGCCCACGAGCCGCCCTCGTTCTCCGGTGACCACTCTCCCATCCGGGGGAGGTCGGACACCAACGACCACACCTTTACGGCCGGCGCCGCAATCCGGCGGGATTCAGCTGTCGGATAGGTCACGGCAAGAGGATACTTCGGCTCCCTGCGTGCCCACTGTCCCCGCGCGGCCGCATCGCACGCGATGATGCAGGTGTGCAACCCGGTCAGCTTCTCCTCCTCACCGGGTCGCCCGGGTGCGGAAAAACCACGATCGCTCCACTCGTGGCCGATCACGCGCCGTTGTCGGTCTGCCTCGACCTCGACTGGTTCTTCGCCAAGCTCCGCTCGGGCGCGCTCGAACCATGGCGCGGCGAAGCTCACCAGCAGAACAGGGTCGTTCTCTCCGCCGCGGCATCGGCCGTCGCCACCTTCACCGCCGGTGGGTACTTCACCGTGGCCGACGGCATTCTGTACCCGTTCATGCTGGACCTCTTCGTCGACGCATGCAAACCCTTGGGGATCGAGCTGAACTATGCCGTTTTGCGCGCGCCGCTCTCGCTGGTGCTCTCCCGCGTGCAATCCCGCCGGACGGAGCCTCAGCACGTCGAGGCCCTCGCAGATGAGACGGTCGTCGAAGACCTGTGGAGGATGTTCGAGGAAAACAGGGTCGATCCCCGTCATCGCATCGAGGTGGCCGAGCGACGACCTGAAGAGATTGCCGAGGAGATCTACCGCTTCTGCATCGGCGGGCAATTGCTCCTCTGACCTTGCGCACTACCAGCGGCCCGTGAACGTGGAACCGACCAGGCACCGCAGAGGCGCTCCCGGGAACTAGGTTTGCCCCATGTCCGAGGAGTTGCTGCTCTTCGCAGGATCGGCCAGCCGCATACTGGGCGGCGCCATCGCCGAATACCTGGGCTGCCCCCTCGGAGAGAGCGAGACGTTGAAGTTCTCGGAGGGCAATCTCTTCGTGCGCGTGCTGGAGAACGTGCGGGGACGAGATGTCTACATCGTGCAGGGAACCGGGTTCCCCGCCAATGACAACTTCATGGAACTGCTGTTTTGGATTGATGCATTCAAACGGGCCAGTGCGGCTTCCGTCACTGCCGTCATGCCGTACTTCAGTTATGCCAAGGGCGACAAGAAGGACGAGCCCCGCGTCTCGATCCGCGCCCGCGTGTGCGCAGATGCGATCGAGGCGGCAGGCGTGGACCGCGTCATCACCCTGGATCTCCACGCCCCACAGGTCCAGGGATTCTTCAAGGTCCCCGTCGACGATCTCTATGCCCTACCCGTCCTCTGTGATGCCATTGCCGCCAAAGGCCTCACGGACATCGTGGTGGTGGCCCCCGACGCCGGCTTCGCCAAGAAAGCTCGTCAATGGTCCGAACGTCTGCACGCGCCTCTGGCCATCGCCGACAAGCGGCGCGTCGACCACTCCGAGTCCGCCGAGATCATCGATCTGATCGGATCCGTCGAAGGGCATACCGCTCTGATCGTCGACGACTTCACCATTTCCGCGGGCACGCTGGTCGACGCCGCACGCGTCCTGACCGAGCGAGGTGCCTCCTCGGTCTATGCGGTGGTGAGTCATGGCCTCCTGACCGAATCGGCGGTTGAGCGACTCGACGCCAGTCCCATCGAGTGCCTGTTCATGACGGACAGCGTCGAGACGCAGCCCACTGCGTTGTCGGCCAAGGTGGAGGTCGTCTCGGTCGCCGGACTTTTCGGCGAGGCCATCCACCGCATCGCGCACCGGGAGAGCGTCTCCGTGCTCTTCACGTAGCGCCCGCCGGGGCTGTGCCCGGGTGGGGCTGTCGGGCGTGTACGAATTGAGTCATGGAAGCTGCGACAGTCCGTGCGGTCCTCGACGCGGAACGGTCAGCAACCCTCGCCCGCATCGACTCCATGACCTCGGAGTTCGAGGAGATAGTGACCGCCGTGGCCGGGTCCAACGGCGACGACGAGCACGACCCCGAAGGGTCCACCATCGCATTCGAACGGGCGCAGGTCGGCTCCTTGCTCCTTGAGGCGCGCGCCTACCTGGACGATCTGGACCGCGCGGTGGCCCGGCTCGAGGCCGGCACCTACGGGGACTGCGCCCTTTGCGGTGCGTCAATTGCGCCGGAACGTCTCGCCGCGCGACCAGCGACCTGGTCCTGCATCACCTGCGCGACACGAAGCGCCGAAGGGAGCGCCACAACCCGACCGGCGTCGTGATATCGGAAGTCGCCTAAGGCCGGCGTCCCACCGGCATGATGTCGCCCTGGCCCCACTGCCCCAGAGAGTTGAGTTGTACGCCGCCGTCCGTTGATTCGACGATCTTGTTCCCCCCGACATAGATGGCGGTGTGGTACACGGATGTCCAATCGGTCTGGCTCGTCCCCCAGAACACGAGGTCTCCGGCGGCGAGTGCCCCGGGAGCCACCGGCTGCCCCGCCGTGTGGTACTGATCGTCGGACACCCGGGCAAAGCTGATGCCTGCCGCCTGCTGCCATGCAGCCAGGGCAAGGCCCGAGCAGTCGTAGCCGACGGGACCATTGCCACCCCAGATGTACGGCTTGCCCAATTGCGAAAAGGCAAAGAACACCGCCTTGTCGCCCGGAGTGAGAGGTTGGAACATGAGCCCCGCGACCGGAGGCGTTCCTTGCGCATCTCCGAACGCCTGCACCGATCCGTTCTGATCTTCGATCCAGTAGCCCTGGCCCGAGCTGCTCGGCTCGACCTTCTCCGCCGGATCGGGAAGCGGTGCGCCCCCGGACGAGCCGGCATAAGGGGCATCTCCGAACGTGAAGATGCCGCCGTCGCTGGCGACGAGCCAGTACCCCTTGCCATCGGGCGTCGGCGCCATTGAGACGATGGGCTTGTTCAGCGTGAGCGCGCCGGTCGAGCCGTAGAAGGCGGCGTCGCCGAACGTGAAGATGCCGCCGTCACTGGCCACGAGCCAGTACCCCTTGCCATCGGGCGTGGGGGCCATCGCCACGATGGGCTTGTTCAGCGTGAGCGCCCCGGTCGAGCCGTAGAAGGCGGCGTCGCCGAACGTGAAGATGCCGCCGTCACTGGCCACGAGCCAGTACCCCTTGCCATCGGCGGTGGGAGCCATGGCCACAATGGGCTTGTTCAGCGTGAGCGCCCCGGTCGAGCCGTAGAAGGCGGCGTCGCCATACGTAAATACACCGCCGTCACTGGCCACGAGCCAGTACCCCTTGCCATCGGGAGTCGGCGCGATGGTGACGATGGGGTGGGCGAGTGGCAATCCAGCGGCGGATCCGTAAGGACCGGCGTTGCCGAAATTCCACACGTTGCCTTGGGCGCTGGCCAACCAGAAGTTGGCCGGAAGCGGACCGGACGGCGACGACGTGTCATGATTTTCCTGCGCGTTCGTTATTGGTGATTGCATCGGCACCACCGGCGTGCTCGCGCCGGCGAGCGTCGCCACGCCCATGGTGCCGAGAGCGACGACGAGTGCGACTCCGAGGACCAGCCGGGAGATACTTCGGCCCGTCACGCTGGACCGCAATCCGCTATGACGCCGGCACCGCCCGCGTACAGCACAGCCAAAAGAAGTCCCGCCATTTCCCTTCCGCCTCCTCGTTCAGCACCGGCCTACCGACGCGCTCGCGGGATCGCCACACTGCTGTCAGTGCGCGGACAGAACCCGCCTCTCCGCGCTGCGGGAGGAAACCTAACAATCGAGTCTCGTAATTAGGGTGCTATCCGGTTGCGGATGATGCTCCCGGCTCAGCCCGAAAGTGCATCGAAGGCGACCTGATCGAGGTCGAGGTCGCCAGCGGCCAGATTCTCTTCGAGGTGGCCGAGCGACGAGGTGCCCGGAATCAGGAGAACGTTCGGCGCAAGGTGCAACAACCAGGCCAATGCCACCTGGGCCGGGGTGGTGGCCAATCGTTTGGCCGTGTCCTTGACCGCTGGCGCGCCGAGCACCGGGTTCTCGGGATGAAATGCCGAACCGAGCGGGAAGAACGGCACGTACGGAATGCCTTCGCTCTGGCAGACATCGAAGAGCGCTTGATCCGAACGGTCAGCGAGACTGTACGCGTTCTGCACGCATGCAACGTCAGTGTACTGACGCGCTGTCAGGTACTCGTCGAGACCTACATTGCTGAGGCCGATGCTCGAGATGAGACCTTCGCCGCGCATGGCGATCATCGCATCTATCTGTTCCGTGAACGGGACATCGGAGTCGGGGTGGCGGCGCAGGTTGACGACGGGGATCTGATCCAGATCCAACGACGCCAAGTTGGCCTCGATGCCGGCCCGCAACTCGTCTGGCCGCTGCGCCGGCAGCCACTCGCCTGTCCCGCCACGCGCGGCACCGACTTTCGAGACGAGAACCAGGTCCGGTGGGTACGGGTGGAGTGCGGCGTGAATCAGCTCGTTTGCCACGCCCGGGCCGTAGAACTGCGCGGTGTCGATGTGCGTCACTCCACGTTCGACGGCGCGACGGAGAACGGCCAGGGCGAGGTCACGGTCCTTCGGCGGTCCGAACACCCCGGGGCCGGGGAGCTGCATGGCTCCGAATCCAACGCGGCGAACCGGACGACCGGCCAGCATGACTGTGTCACTCGACATGAACGCACCCTAGGGGCCCACTCGCTCTCCCGACCCACCCGGGCGCACGTCCGGCGGCGGTCCGGCGGCGGTCCGGCGGCGGTCCGGCGGCGGTGCGAATCAGAATCGCCGGCGATGTCACAGGGCTGCGCCAGAATGGCCGAGTGACCCTTTTCGACGCATTTGAACCCACCGTCCTCAGCGACGACCTCGTCGTACCTCGTCAGCCATTGCCGATGGAGCACCCCGCGACCCAGGAAACACCGGCCCAGGCCCCGCCGACCGCTACGCCGCCGACCGCTACCACGCCGACCGCTACCACGCCGACCGGGCCCAGCCCGGACCTTCCGGCGGGCTGGCCCGATGTCGAAGTGCGCATCAGCACCCGCCGTCGCAAGACCTCCGAAGCACGTTGGGTCGGTGGCCGGATCGTGGTGTCGGTGCCCGCCCACCTTTCTCGAGAAGCCAGGGAAAAGACAGTTGCCTGGCTCGTCGATCGCCTGGTGGCCAAGCATCCGATGCGTAGTGCGATCGGAGATGCCGAGCTCATGACCCGGGCCATTGCCTTGTCCGAGCGTTACCGGATCGGAGCTCGCCCGACCTCCGTGCGCTGGGTCACCAATCAGTCGGCGCGGTGGGGTTCCTGCTCATTCCACTCGGGGGAGATCCGACTCTCGCACCGCCTGCGAGCCGTGCCCGAATGGGTACTTGACGCCGTGCTGGTCCACGAGTTGGCGCATCTTGTGCACCCGAACCACTCTCCTGCTTTCCACCAGCTCGCCAATGGCTACCGGCGGCACCATGAGGCCGGGATCTTTCTGGCCGGCTACGGCCTGGGTCTGGCGGCGCCCCAGAGCTAGGCGGGTTCGGCGGCCAGAATTCGGCCAAGGCGCCGCAGACTTTCGTTCGCACCGCCGAGCGTCAGTTCAATGTGCTCCGTCAGGAGAAAAAAGCGGTGCAACGGGTACTCGCGATCCACGCTGACCCCGCCGTGGAGATGGGCTGCGGCATGCACGACGCGCTGTCCTGCCTCGGCGGCCCAGTATTTGGCCACCGCTATCTCAGCGGAAGCGGGTAGCCCGGCCGAAAGGCGAGACGCCGCCTGCCACGCCGTCAGACGGATTCCTTCGGTGTCGATATACGCATCAGCTGCTCGCTGCCCCACAGCCTGAAACGTTGCGATGGGCCTCTCGAATTGCAGCCTTGTTTTGGTGAACTCGGCGGTGAGAGCGAGAGCAGTGGCGCATATACCGGCCTCCATGATGCACAGGGCAGTCGTCGCGAACTCGGTGATAGAGGTGATGACGGCAACTCCGTCGGCATCCGCTCCGCCGAGGAGGCGATCGGCGCCGACCGTCACGCCCGTCAATTCGAGCATTGCCTCGGGCCGACCGGACGTCGTCATTTGTCGGGTCATCACGAGACCGTCAGTACCCGCGTCGACGATGAACACACCGCATCCGGCGGCCGAACCGTCGGGTGCGGTGCACGTCGCCGGAATGAGAATCGCATGGGCCACCATCGCCGCGGGGACGCAGGCCTTGATGCCGTGCAACACCCAGGTGCCGTCGGCCTGGGCGGCTGCGGTCGTGCCGGGACTCGTGCCGCCTGTGACGACCACCTCGCCTGTCAACTCCACCATGGCGGCGGTGAGAATGACGTCGCCGCTGACGACCCCGGGCAACCAGGTCTGTCGTTGCGCAGGCGTACCGAAGTGTGCAATGGGTGCGGCGCCGTACACCATCGTTTCGATCACGGGCACGTAGGCCGCGGTGCGTCCGGCCGCTTCGATGACGAGGCACGCGGCGACGAAATCGAGACCGCCTCCGCCATCGTCCTCACCGATGTGTATGCCGACAAGGCCAGTCCGCGCCAACTCCTTCCACAGGGCGCGGTCGATGGGGCCTTCTCGGCCGGCCGCCAGCTCAATCTCCTTGAGACGTTCGGGGGTGGCGCGCGCACTGAAGATCCTGTCGGCCAACGTACCGACGGCGTCTTGTGCATCGCTATAGGCGAAATCCATGAGGGCGTCCCCTTTCCCGGCTCAGCGCGGCCGTGGCATGCCGAGTCCGAAGACGGCGATCAGATCCCGCTGAACCTCGTTCGTGCCGCCGCCGAAGGTCAAGAGGATCATGTTGTGGGCATACGCCTCCAAGCGTCCAGCAAGGACGGCGGCCGGCGAACCCCGCGTGAGGTAGCCCGCTTGGCCGAGAATCTCCAGCAAGGTGCGAAACGACCGGAGGTAGAACTCCGTCCCGAAGACCTTGATCGTCGACGCGTCGGCCACGTTCAACTGCCCCTGTGTGGATTGCCACGCAACCTTCCAGTTGATGAGACGGAGGTACTCGAGCTCGGCATGTACCCGGGCCAGGTGCTCCTGCACCCATTCCTGGTCGACGACGCGTCGACCGTCGGGCAGCTTGGTCGCCTGCGCCCAGGCCCGGACGTCGCCCAACACACGCTCGATGACGCCCGGTGCGCAGAGCGTGACGCGTTCGTGATTGAGCTGATTCGTGATCAGCTTCCAACCCTCGTTCTCACCACCCACGAGCGCCGAGGCCGGGACGCGGACGTCTTCGTAAAAGGTGAAGTTGGTGTTGTGCTCGCTCATGAGGTCCATCGGGACGACGCGGACGCCCGGCGTGTCCATGGGAACGAGAAACAGCGAGATGCCCTTGTGTTTGGCGACGTTTGGATCTGTACGCGTGGCCAACCATACGTAGTCGGCGCCGCCGGCCAGGCTGGTGTAGATCTTGGCGCCGTTGATGACATATTCCTCCCCATCGCGTACGGCGCGGGTCTGCAGCGAGGCCAGGTCGGTACCCGCACTCGCTTCGGTGTAGCCAATGCAAAAGTGGATCTCCCCCGCCAGGATCTTCGGCAGGAAGAACTCCTTTTGCTCCTGCGACCCGAAATTCATGATTGTCGGTCCGACCGTGTTGATCGTCAACATCGGCACCGGCGCCCCACTGCGCATCGATTCGTCGAAGAAGATGAACTGCTCGATGGCCGAGCGACCTTGGCCCCCCCACTCCTTGGGCCATCCGATCCCCAACCATCCGTCCGATCCCATTTGCTTGACCACCCGGCGCACCGCCGGCCCGATGCCTGCAGCTTGGGAAAGCTCTTCCTCGAGCTCGGGGGTCAGCAGGGTCTCGTAATACGCCCGGAGCTCACTTTTAAGGGCCTGCTGCTCCTCGGTGTAGGCGATTTCCATGGCGTCCCCCCGGGGCGGTGTCGATGTGTCGGGGCCTCCGGGCGCCACACGCCCGCCGATGCGACACGATCGAGTAACTCGCACACACGTTACAGTCCGGCCCAGCCGAACGAACACCAAATGCGCCGGCGGGTGCTGTCCTACCACCCGGTAACCTGCTGACGTCCCCGGGTGGGCCCGAGGAAGACCGAAGAGGAGCGTTCGCCATGCCTGAAGCAGTCATCGTCGCCACTGGTCGCACCCCGATCGGGCGGGCCGTCAAGGGCTCACTCGTTGAGTGTCGCCCCGACGACCTGAGCGCACTGGTCATCAAGACCGTTCTGGAAAAGGTCCCACAGCTCCGCCCGAGCGACGTGGAAGACGTGCTTCTCGGCTGCGGACAGCCGGCGGGCGAGGCGGGCTACAACATCGCCCGGGTGGCGGCCATCCTGGCGGGCCTCGAAAACGTGCCCGGCGTCACGGTCAATCGGTACTGCTCCTCGTCACTGCAAACGATCCGCATGGCAGCGCACGCCATCCGGGCCGGCGAAGGTGACGTGTTCGTGGCCGCCGGCGTCGAGACCGTGAGCCGCTACATGCACGGTGCTTCGGACGTCGGGCCCCACAATGCGGCGTTCGCGACCGCCGAGGAGCGCACGCAGGCCCGGACTCCCGCAGTCACCGAGCCCTGGTCGCCACTAGCGGGAAGCTTGCCCGACGTCTACATCGCAATGGGCCAGACGGCCGAGAACGTGGCGGAGTTCGAACACGTCACGCGCGGCGAGATGGACGAGTTCGCCGTGCTCTCTCAGACACGCGCCGTGGCGAACCAGGAGAATGGCTTCTTCGAGCGGGAGATCATCCCGGTCACATTGGCCGACGGCACGGTGGTCACCAAGGACGACGGGCCACGGGCCGGCACCACGCTCGAAGGTCTCTCGAACCTCAAGCCGGTTTTTCGTGAGGGCGGCACCGTGACGGCCGGCAACGCCTGCCCACTCAACGACGGCGCGGCGGCGGTGATCGTGATGAGCGACGTCAAAGCGAAGGAGTTGGGTATCACGCCCCTGGCCCGGATCGTGGCCAGCAGCGTCACGGGATTGAATCCCGAGATCATGGGACTGGGGCCGGTGGATGCCTGCCGCCAGGTTCTCAAGCGCGCCAACATGACGATCGACGACATCGACCTGGTCGAGATCAACGAGGCGTTTGCGGCACAGGTCATCCCGTCGGCCAAGCACCTGGGCATCAGCTGGGACAAGTTGAACGTCAAGGGTGGGGGCATCGCCCTCGGACACCCCTTTGGCCAGACGGGCGCGCGCGATCATGACGACCCTCCTCAACGCCCTCGAGGACACGGGAAAGACCTACGGGCTGGAATCGATGTGCGTCGGGGGCGGTCAGGGCATGGCCATGATCGTCGAACGCCTCAGCTGAGCCGAACGCGTCAGCTGAGCCGAACGCGTCAGCCGACGAGCTTGTGCTCTCCTGAGACGTCATAGACGATGACGGTCGCCGATTTCGGGGTCACGCCACCGGGCGTCGGTGGCGTCTGTCGGGCTCCCACGAGGTGTGCGTCAAGAGCCGCCTGGTCGGCCCAGCGCTCATAGAGAACAACCCGGTCCGCTTCGATCGGATCGGCCGTCACGGCGTACTCGAGGCAACCCGCCTCGGCCCGTGCCGCTCTGATGGCGTCACGGCGCCCCGCCAAGAACTCCTCGCGCTGGTCGGGCTCGACCTGAAATGACCCACCGACAATGACCACGTGACCCTCCTTGGTGCGGCGATCCCCTCGGACCGCGCCAAAGGTGGACGCTACCTGCTCCGCCCACGACGGCGCTGGGGAGTCACATCGCGGCCGAGCCTGAAGGGCCGGGATCACACAGCCCGGGTCACACGGGGATCACGCCAGGCGATGGCGGGCCATCGCCTCGAGGACCGAGGCGAAGAACCACTCGCGGATGGCGAAAACGGGGAGATCGTTGCGGCAAAGGAGATAGGACCGGACCCAGACGACCTCGTGAGCTCCGTCGTCCACGGTGACCGCCGGATCCGGATCAGCGTCCGGCTGCCCGGGGTGCGGTGGCGCCTGTCGGGTCGTGTCCACCCCATGGGTCATCAGAATGCGGCCGATGGGCTCACTCGTACCTGCCAACTGGCGTCGGACGTCCTCGGGCAACCGATCCGGGGCGAAGTTTGACTCCGCGTACACGTAGGCCTGGGCACTGACTCCGCCCCTCAGCACGGCGATCCGCTGGATCAGGGGAAAGCCCCTCGAGACGCCGAGCACGTTGTCGTCTCGGGCCACAATCGGTCCTTGGCGCACGACGTCCGCCCTGATCGGCTCCTCCGTGAGCATCTCGAGGATCTGCGTCACCGTGCGGGGGCTGTCGCACACCAATCGTCGCAGATCCGCTGTCTGCGCTGGCCGCGTCGGAGGCACTAGCGACAGAACGTACTGCTGATTCCCTGCGCCGGCTCGTTCAGCGACGAATCGCCGACTCCACGTCGCTCAGCGCCGGGACCGGACCCGGATCGATTCCCTCGCGACCCGCCATGTGCAACGAAACAAAATCGCCGAAAAGAGCCAGATCGAAGAATCGAGCGAGATCATCGTCTCCTTCGGCCCACACCGGGATCACGTTGGCCATCACCTCGTCGGTCGCTTCGACCACCAGATCAAAGCGCTGCGCCACATGCGGGTGCTCTCCCCCATGGCGCAGCGTGATGAGCGTGAGGACCTGACGGGTCACGTCCCCGTGCTGGCCCCAACCGGCGACCTCATTGTGGGAGAGCTCGGGTTGTACCGCGAAGAAGGCGGGCGTCTTTGCATTCTCGTTGATCTGGGTCTTCCAACGCCTGGCTGCGACCGCGGTGACGCCGGTCGATCCGTAGACGAGCGGGATGGTACGGCCGATACGCCGGGCCACGTCTTCTGCCGGATTCCTGGCCGACAGAAGCGCGTCCCTCCGCCGTTGTAACAGCGAGAAGGCTGCGTCGAGCGACGGCCCGACGGCGGGAAGGATCCCGATCCGCGAAAGGGTCAAGAGAACGGGGACGGCAAGCGAGCCCAGCGCCACCCGGGCTGCCGGCAGGTCGGTCGGAACGCGGAAACGCACGAGATCCGACCCGGTCGCCGTGCGGGCGAGCGCGCCCTCCCCCCGAAACGATGACGGTATGGGCGCCCCGTTCGGCCACGGCGGCGGCGGTGGCCGTGGTCTCTTCGGTGTCCCCGCCGAAGGACAGCGCGAAGGCGAGCGTGTGCGGACCAACGAACGAAGGCGGTACGTAGCCGTTACAGGCAACGATCGGGACAGAGGCGTGCGCGGCACCGTAGGCGGCCACCAACTCGGCCGCCGTCGAACTCGTCCCCATGCCGAAGACGACGACGGACGTGATGTCGTCGGGATCAGGGAGGGCAGCGCCGTCGAGCACGTCGGACGCCTGTGCCACCGCGGAGAGCGCCAGCTCCGGTGCGGACACGGTGGCGTCCCAGATGCCAACCGTGTCGAGATACGCCACCGGGTTCACCCCGGGGCGGGCCCGGTCGCGCGCACGCCATCCTTCTCCGCCTTGGCGGTCAACCGTTCGTGCTCCTCCTCGACGACGTCAGATGCCTCGTCAACGAGGAGGACGGGTACCCCGTCGACCACGGGATAGCTCTTGCGGAGGCGCGGGTTGTAGAGGATCTCCTCGTCGGGGAACCACAGCAGGGGCTCCTTGTCGACAGGGCATGCCAAGACATCGAGCAAGAGTGGGTCAAGCACCATGGTCGTTCCTCCCCGTCAGCTGTCGCGCCAGCATGCGTGGCGATGAGCTCCTGCACTTCTGCCACGTGCTCGGCGCATAGTTGCGGTGTCTTCGCCTCGACGTTGAGCCGAAGCAGCGGCTCGGTGTTCGACGGTCGCAGGTTGTACCACCAGTCACCGTGGTCGATCGTCAACCCGTCCAACCGATCGACGGTCGCTCCGGTGGCGGCCTCGTGTGCGGCGATCGCCTCCACCGTTGCCGCCGGATTGCGCACCTCGGTATTGATCTCGCCCGAATCGCTGTAGCGCTGGAACGGCTGCAGGAGCTCGGACAGCGGTTTGTCGCTGGCGCTCAAAAGCTCCAGGACGAGGAGCGCGGTAATGATGCCCGAATCCGCGCGGAAGTTGTCGCGGTAGTAGTAGTGGCCGGAGTGTTCTCCCCCGAAGATGGCGTTGGTCTCGGCCATCACCTGCTTGATGATCGAATGACCCACCTGCGTGCGAATCGGGGTGCCGCCGAGTTCGGTCACCACTTCGGGCACCACATGCGAGCAAATGAGGTTGTAGAGGATCGTCTCGCCCGGGTGCTTCTTCAGCATGGACGCGGCCACGAGCGCCGTGGTCAGCGAACCCGATACCGGCTCCGCGCGCTCGTCGACCAGGAAGACCCGGTCAGCGTCACCGTCGAACGCCAGACCGATGTCAGCCCCCTCGGCCAGCACCGCCGCCTTGAGGTCGACCAGGTTCTCCGGCTGGATGGGATCGGCCGGATGATTGGGGAAGTTGCCGTCGAGCTCAGGGAAGAGGATCTCGACGGAGAAAGGCAGCCGGGAGAACACGGTCGGCACGACGAGCCCACCCATGCCGTTGGCGGTGTCGGCGACCACCTTCAGGGGTCGCAACACGTCCCGGTCGACGAACGAGATCACGTGCTCGGCCCATTCGTCGAGCAGGTTGAGCTCGCGCCAGGACCCCGTCAGCGCCCCCAACGGCTCATCCAGGAGGCTCTCGGCCGTCGCCTCAATCTCGGCCAGGCCGGTGTCGCGGCCGATCGGACGGGCGCCCGAGAGGCACAGCTTGATGCCGTTGTACTGGGCCGGATTGTGCGAGGCGGTGAACATCGCGCCCGGCGCATCGAGGCGGCCCGCGGCGAAGTAGAGGAAGTCGGTTGACGCCATGCCCAGGTCCGTGACATTCACCCCTTCGGAGCGCACCCCGTCGGAGAACGCCTGGGACAATTCCACGCCCGACTCGCGCATGTCGCGGGCCATCAGGATGTCGGGCGCCCCGGCGAAGCGGGCCATGGCCCGACCGATGGCGCGGCACATCGCCGCGTCGAGTTGGTCGGGCACGGTGCCCCGCACGTCGTAAGCCTTGAATACCTGGTCCATTCGAGTCATGAGGGCACAACCTTAGGTGGCGGGCGAAAGGTCATCCTTCCGCCGGGTCTCGCGGCGCCCTTTCCCGCGCGTTCTGGAGCGGGCCCGCACGGCGAGGGTGCACAGCGCGGCGATGCCGACGATGGTCAGGCCCTGGCCCACCCGGTTGGCCCGGCTGGCCCCGTAATGAAGGACCACATTGTGCGCGGTCGGCACCACCACCATGAGGTTGGGGGTGACCCGGTACGGCCCCGTGGCCCCCGAGGCCTGCCAGTTGGGGAAGTAGGAGATCTTGACCAGCACCGGTGTGCCGATCTTCGAGACATGGAAGCTGACCGTGTCGTCCGTCTCCACCACCCCGGTGACTTTGGTCTTCGGGCACTGTGCGCCGGGGCGGGGAGGGGTCCCCGATCGGCACCCGGGGCCAGGAGGCCGGTCCGCTCTGCGCCAGGAAGACGTTCCAGCGGGACGGGTCGTTGTACCAACTCTCCGAGGGGGCCAGCCAGGAGGACTGTCCGGCCTGCATGCCGACCTCCACCGCAGGGTCGTTGGCCAACGCCGGTCACGAGCGGTGCTTCAGGACTTGGTAGATCTTCCACGTGGTGGTCGTCGAGACGCCGGCCTGGCTCGACGTCCAGGGACCGGTTTGGGCCACCTGCCGCAGGGAGGGGTCGGCCGACGCCGCCTCTTGGACCTGGGTGCTCGACGCCATGAAGTAGCGGACGCCGAGGAGCTGCAGGTGCTGGATTCCGGCCGGGACATTCAGCGACGAGTAGTCCAGGCCGACCATCGCCTCGGAGGGCGTGACGGAGAGTTCGGCCTGATTGAGGAAGTGATACGGCGTCGTGGCGGCGGACTCGAAGAGGAGGCCCTCCATGGAGCCGATGCAGCCGTTCGACCAGTACGGCAACAACATCAGGGCCTGGGTCGTGCCGAACCGGTTGAGGCTGGGGTCGTACTGCCACATCGCCTGCCCGCAGCCGTTCGGTGGCCCCCAGGCGCTCCATCGTCAGGACGAGGGACCGATACTCCGGATACGCCGCCTGCGCCTGGTAGCCGCTGTAGTTGAACGACGACCAGTTCGTCACCTGGTTGGGCCCCGGGGTGATGCCGATCGACTCCATGGCGGATGCGGTGAACACGAACGGCGTGGCGACGACGCCCGAGTGCCACGACGAGCGCCACCAGGGGGCCGGCGACCGCCGCCACGGGCCACGATTGCCGCGGGACGGACGGCCCGCGGGACTCGGGCAGGCCGCCGACTCGGCCATCCGGGTGGCCTGCCTCTTTTGCCACCACCACTGCCCACAGGTCGACCGCACCGGTTACCGCCGTGGCCACGCCCCAACCGACCTGCAGGTAGACGGGAAGGAACCAGAGAGGGAGGAAGCGGGTGTTGAACAGGCTGCCCTGTGGATCGAAGATGAGGGCCGCCGCGAATACCCCGGCCAGCAGCGCCATCAGGATGCCGAAGCGACTGCGGAGCACAAAGGCGGCCACCGTCGAGATGCCCGCCAGTATCAGGGCCCACCAGTCGGCCTGGGGGAACAAGAAGCGCGACGATACGTGTGGATGTTCTGGTAGTTCAATGACGTGGCATACGACTGATCGACGCCGAAAGGCACCCACCAGAACGCGACCAGCAAGATCCCGATGCCCATGGTCGACGTACCCCACCACAAGGCTTGGGGCCGGGACAGGACCTGGGGGACGACGTGGTCGGAAGGATGGGTATGCCACTGATCCCTGGGCCGGATCCGTGCCGGCAGCATCTCCATGGCGATGAGCAGCACCGCGCCGACGATCGCGAAAAGGGCCGGGCACGATGTGCGCCAGAATGCACGCCGCCAACGTGATCGCGCTCCAGCCCCGGTAGCGCCCGGTGCGCAGACCTCTGGCCATGAGCCCCAGGAACAGGAGGGCGAGGGCGATGCTCAGCGAGTAGGCGTATTCACCGGCCAGCGTGGAGAAGAGGTTTCCCCCGTAAATCGTGTAGGTGTAGTCGAAGAGGTAGCACAACGTGAGGGCGGCCAGGGCTCCCGCGATAGGCACGGCGCATGCCGAAGAGCCGGCCCATGGCCCACGCAGCGACCGGAAGCAGGAGCGATCCGAGCACGGTGATCCATTTGAACGCCAGGGCATACGGAACGATGTAGCTGAGGAGCGCCCCGATGAGATCCGCCAGGACGAAGTAGTAGGTGTAGAGGGGAAACCCGTCGTACCAACCGGGATCCCACCCGGTGAGCTGCCCGTGGGGCAGCAGGTTCGACTTCAAGAACGCCGGCATGGCGTAGTGGCCCCCGTTGTCGCCACCCGTCGGGATGGACGTTGAAAGCAACAGGCTGGGGTGGAGGCGCCAGAGCACGACGGCGATGACCGAGACGATGCAGAGGACCGTGGCGGCACGCGGCACCCACTTGGCCGCTCCCGACGAGTGCTTCCTGCGGTCCCTGCGGCTCTGTGCCGGCGGATCCGGAGGGGGCGGCGGTGGGGACGACGGAGGCGGGGGCGGGGGTGGCCAGGCTTCGACACCCTCGACGGTGGCCGTCAATGGATCATTCCGCCCGGTTGATTGAGGATCGTGAGGACGGCGACGAGGTTGAACGCCGCATGCGCCATCATGTTCATGCCCAGGCGCCCGGTCCTATAGGAGATCGCGGCCAGGGCAATGCCGAGCAGGGCCAGTCCCGGCAGTTGGACCCACTCGCCGTGCGCCAGGCCGAAGAGCAGCCCGTCGACGATCACGGCGAGGACCACCCCGGCACCTCGTGCACTGGTGAGACCCGGACCCAGCGGCGTGAACAGGCGGGCCAGCGCCTTGAACAGCAGACCCCGGAAGAACAGCTCCTCCATGGCGGGGGCCAGGATCACCACGGCCACCACCACGACGAAGAATCCCGACGCCGTGGGCCCCGCCGGTCAGCTTCTGGCTCGGCGCGTCGAAGTTGTGGATGTGGTGCTGGAAGGGGGCAGTAGAGCAGAGCGACGACGTACTGCGCGCCCACCCCGATGGCGAGGCCCCAGAGGTCGACCCAGCGGAAGCGGACGCCGAGGTCGGAGAAGAAATGGCGGGTGCCGTGCGTGCGGCTGGCCAACCAGGGTGCGCCGAAAAAACCCACCCACAGGCCGAGCAGGGTCGAGAGGACGTACCACTCCGGCGGGACGGCCGATGAGTGATGACCGACATCTGGGCCGAGGTCTTCCCGGCCACGTCGCCGGCCACGACCCCGAAGAGTGCCCCGGCGATCTGGCCGACCAGGAAGCCGACCAGGGCGTAGAGCAGCCAGCGCCAGGCCGCCGACTTGGTCGTGGGAGGAACGCCGGGGCGATCGAGAAAAGGTCCGCTGTCAGGGTCCGTGAGCTGGAGAAACAGAGTAAAAGGGGCGCCGTGGGGGGGCGGGGGGTGCGGGCGCCGTGGTTCGGTCCGAAGGTGCAGCGGGCCCTCGGGGTGCGTACCCGGGGAGCGAGCCGGCGCCGCACCTCCGTCCGGGCGCCCGGTATCGGGGTCGATGTCGGCCACGGCCAGACGTTACTGGCCTCCCTGCGGCCAATTACCCGCAGCCGGGGGGCGGTCACCGTCAATCGAAACGTCCGAATAGGCTGGTCCGGTGAGTCCGCAACGTCCTGATCGTTCCCCGACCCCTCCAAACGCGCCGTCGGGCGATGGGAACACGCCGGCGGGCGGCCCGCCGCAGGGCCAGAACTGGCGTTGGCTATGGGGGGTGGCGGTCGTCGGGATCATCGCGATCCTGCTCGCCGTCTCGTCCTTCAAGACGACCAACTCCAAGGAGCTCAGCTACACCAAATTCCTCCAGGACGTGCGGGCCAAGCAGGTCGACACGGCCCAGATCAGCAACGGCACGGGTCGAGATCACCGGGAAGCTGAGCAACGGGACCAGCTATACGGTGCAAGGGCCGAGCCCGTCGTTGCCCAACGACGTGACCGAAATGCGCAACGACGGCGTGTCGGTCAGCTTCCCGACGCCGACGACGAATCTGCTGGGCGAGCTTCTCCCCTACATCTTCTTCATCGCCATCGGCGCGGCCTTCATCTTCTTCATCGGCCGCCAGACCAAAGGCCAGATGAGCGGAATCATGTCGATCGGGCGGTCGAAGGCCAAGACCTTCAGCAGCGACCGCCCGTCGACCACCTTCGAGGACGTGGCCGGGTACGCCGGCGTCAAGCAGGAGATCAGCGAGGTCGTCGACTTCTTGAAGACCCCGGCCCGCTTCAAGGAGATCGGGGCCAAAATCCCCAAGGGCGTGCTGCTGGTCGGCCCGCCCGGAACCGGCAAGACGCTGTTGGCCCGGGCGGTGGCCGGCGAGGCCGGCGTGCCCTTCATGTCGGTCAGCGGATCGGACTTCATGGAGATGTTCGTCGGCGTCGGCGCCAGCCGGGTGCGCGACCTCTTCCAGACGGCCCGCAAGCAGGCGCCCGCCATCGTCTTCGTGGACGAGATCGACTCCATCGGCCGCAAGCGCGGCGCCGGTCTCGGCGGCGGGCACGACGAGCGTGAGCAGACCCTGAACCAGATGCTCTCGGAGATGGACGGTTTCGACACGTCCGAAGGGGTCGTGATGATCGCGGCGACGAACCGACCTGACATCTTGGACCCGGCCCTGCTGCGGCCGGGACGCTTCGACCGCCAGATCGTGGTGCCGCTGCCCGACCTCGAAGAGCGCCTGCCCATCCTGCAGGTCCACTGCAAGGGCAAGCGGATGGCCTCCGACGTCGACCTCAACGTGGTCGCCCGCGGCACGCCCGGCATGAGCGGCGCCGACCTGGCCAACCTGGTCAACGAAGCGGCGCTGCACGCCGTGCGCCGGGGCAGCCTCGACATCGCCATGCAGGACTTCGAGTCCGCCCGGGACCGCGTCCTGCTGGGACAGCGCCGCGAGAGCATGGTGCTCTCCGACGCCGAGAAGGAGCGGATCGCGTACCACGAGGGCGGGCATGCCGTCCTGGCCTACGTGCTCGAGCACGCCGACCCCGTCCACAAGGTGACGATCCTGCCGACCGGGCATGGCGCTCGGCGTGACCCACCAGCTGCCGATGGAAGAGCGCCACATCCACCCCCGTCAGTACATCGAGGATGCGCTCTGCGTCCGCATGGGCGGGCGGGTGGCGGAGCTTCTCGTCTACGGCGACCTCTCGACCGGTGCCGCCAACGACCTCGTCGGCAACACCGAACTGGCCCGCAAGATGGTGCGTGAGTGGGGCATGAGCGAGGCCATCGGACCGATGGCCTGGGGCTCGCAGGGCCAGGTCTTCCTGGGCGAGGACCTGATGCACACGCGGGACTACTCCGAGGACACCTCCAAGATCATCGACGACGAGGTCGAGCGCATCCTCCGGGCCGAAGAAGAGCGGGCCATGGAGGTCCTCAGCAAGCACCGCGGTGGCCTCAACGCCATCGCGCGTGCCCTCCTCGACAACGAGATCATCGACGGCCGGGAGGTCGGCCGACTGGTCGACGAGGCCTACGGCGAACCGGTGCACACCGAAGGGGCCAAGGCCGTCCCGCAATTCGTGAACGGCTCGTTGTCCAACGGGAACGGGAACGAGCCGCACCCGGCCCCGCAACCGGCCGTCGTGTCGACCGTCCCGCAGCATCCCGAGGCAGGCGGCGCAACCCTGGCCGGCACCGGAATGGCCGCGACCCGTCGGAGCCTCCCGCAACCACTCCCCCCGAGGACCCGGCACCGACCACGCCCTGACAGGCCGGGCGGGGGGCGCGAACCAAAGCACCGCCCGCTGCGTCATAGAGGGGGATGGTGGAAGAACGGCTCGAAGACTGGCTCGAGGAGGGGTATGCGGTGTCGTACCGCACCGCCTGCCTCATCCTGGGCAACCAGGCGGACGCCGAAGAGGCCGTCCAGGAGGCGTTCCTCCGCGCCTGGCGCTTCCGTGACTCGTTGACGTCGGTCCCGAGTATCAAGCCATGGCTCTACCGCGTGGTCGTGAACTCCTGTTATTCCAAGCTGCGCCAGGAGATCCCCCATCGCGACAGAAGGGCCGATGATGCCGCGCTGAACTCCCTCGCCTCCCTGGACAGCGACCCCGCCGTGAGCGCACAGCGGTCCGAGGTGGCGGACACCGTTCTGGCCGCACTGCAACGCCTTCCGGTCTCACTCCGTGTACCCGTCGTATTGCGCTACTACGCCGACCTGAGTGAGCGCGACATAGCGGTAGCCATCGGTCGCCGCCAGGGCACGGTCAAGTCCCGGTTGCACGAGGCGCGGCTCCGCCTTTCGAACGACCCGAGCCTGGTGACCCTAGCCGGGGACGGCGCCGACGACGATTCCGTGGAGGCCAGACCATGACGATGCTCGATGACGAGACGCTCTCGGCCTATCTGCACGAACTCGGTGACTCGTTCGCCGTCCCCGCGTCGGGCATGGCCGACACGCTCCGTCGCGTCCGGCGTGGTGACGACGAGCGGGACCGAGAAGGATCGGTCGAGGGGGACCGGGCGGATGGAAGGCCGGCAGAAGGAGAGCCGGCGGAAGGAGACACGTCCGATGCGGAATACGGCCCCGGTGCAGTCTCGCGGGCGGCCTCGGTCAGACGGATGCTCCGTGCCCATCGGGTGCTGGCGGTCGCCGCCGCGCTGATCGTGCTGTTGGCCCTCGCCGGTGGCGCGGCGATCCTGGGGAGTTCATCGCCCCCCACCCGCACCGCCGCCGGACCGCCACGCAGCCGCGTGCTGACGCCTTCGCCGACCCGCGGCCCCCAACAGCCATTGAGCACGACGACGATCCCCCAGAAGAGCTCATCTTCGGGCACGACCTTCCGCGCCGAATCTCCGTCCGCCGCCGCCCCGGCGACGTCCAGCGGGACGGCGTCCGACGGTGCGGCATCCGACGGTGCGGCAACGTCCACGGGCGGAGCAGCGTCCACGGGCGCATCCTCGCTTCCCGCCGGGCGCGGTCGGGCAGTCGGCGCGGATCGAACAGACCGGCTCCCTCGATCTCACCGTGGCCCGTGGCGCGCTGACACCGACGATGAACAAGCTGACGTCGCTGGCGTCGGCCTACGGCGGTTTCGTGGCCAACTCCCAGACCCAGTCGAGCAGCACGAGCACGCACGAGCGACGGTCCCCCCAGCGGCACGGTGACGCTGCAGGTTCCGGTGGCCAACTTCACCGCCCTTCTGACGGAGGCAAAGGCGCTCGGGAAGCCCTCGTCGGTGACGACGAAGGCGACTGACGTCACCGGGCAGTATGTCGATCTGCAAGAGCGGATCAACGCCCTGGAGATCAGCCGTCAGCAGTACCTCACCATTATGACGAAGGCCTCGTCGGTGGGCGATGTGCTGGCCGTGCAAGCCCAGCTGGACAACCTGCAATCACAGATCGAGCAACTCCAGGGCCAACTCGCGGTCCTCAGCAGCGAGACCAGCTATTCGACACTGACCGTGGCGGTGAGCGAGGCCGCGCCCCACCACCACGCTCCGGCACCGGCGGCGACCGGGGTCACCAAAGCCTGGCACGACAGCCTGCACGGCTTCGCGGTCGGAGTGGACGGCATTATCCGATTGGCGGGGCCCTTGTTGTTCGCGCTCCTCTGCGCTGCCGCGCTCGTGCTCGGCGGTCGGCTCACGTGGCGGAGACTGCAGCGCCACAATCTGTAGCGCCACAACCTCTGAGGGTCTATCCCCCGCTCTGGAGCGACAGCGGGATTCCGGGCATCGTCACCACGCCGATGCCCGCGGCCGGAGCGAGACTCTGGCTCACCGCCGCTCGCCCACTGACCGAGACGATCAGTGGGCTGAGCCCGGCGTGGGCGAGGACGGTGGGATCGAGCGAGAAGGTCGCCCCCGATCGGATACTTCCCGAGGCGAGAGTCAGCGCTCGCTCAGGTCCCCCCACGCTCGACGACGTAGGTCTCTCGATGCGCGGACAGGTTGGTCACGCCCAGATGCGCGGGGGTCGCACCGGGCCACGGCGGGCTGCGTCGCCGAGCCGGGGGACGGCACGACCCAACGCCGGCTCGGTGTGGCCGATGTCAAGGAGCCCACCGCCATCGACATGCCGTCCTGCGGCGCTTGCAATGAGCTGGGCGCAGCGATCACCCGCCCGACGACCACCCCGGACCCGCCGCTGGCTTCGATGACGGCCGAGTACGGGATCCCCGTCGGGTATGCGGGTCTGCGCTCCCGTCGACAGAACCCAGGACGTGTCGGGGAACACCCGGGCACGGAAAGGTGACAAGGGACCGGAGCTGAGCGTGGCGCGCACCGTGACCTCCTGCGTCGCCGGCCCCGGGTTGAACACTTCGATGGAGGACGACCCGGTGGCGATCTCCTCGCTCAGCGGAATGGTCCAGTTCCGTTCGGCGTGCGGTGATCCGGGAACGAGGGCCAGCCCGGTCCCGTCTCCCGGAGAAGACCTGGAGCTCGCTGGCCACGAGCCGGCCTGTCCTTGCCTTCACGATGGTGGCGACGCTCGCTTGCTCCTGCACGAACGGGCTCACGGGCTCGACCTGCATTTCGCCGGACTGCAACACGATGCCCTGAAAGTTGATGGGGTGGACGACGCCTTTGAGGGTGGCGAAACTGACGTCGACGACGTCGGGGGTCGACGTCGGATTGAACAACGCGATGAACAAGGCGTTCGATCCCGTCGTCACCCCGCTCGGGAAGTACCACTGCTGCGAGGTGCTGCTCTGGCATGGGGACTCGGCCCAACCCGACGGGCCGTCGGCAGTTTGCGTCACGGCCACGCCACCGCCACTCAGGTCGACCGCTTCGGAGAGCCATGTCCCCGTCGCCGGTGCGGGCACGTCCGTGATGAGCTGCTGGTGTGCGGCGACGGAAACGGGTACCTCCACATCGGCTCCGGTGTCTGTGACGCCGTGCAGGGTCCCGGTCACCGTCCGTGTCCCGCTATTGGTGAGAACCACCGAACCCGGGGCCAACCCGCCCGCCGCCGTCGTCTGACCGGTGCAGTACCACGCCGACGACTCCGCATCGGGTGCGGCGACGACGGACGCCGGCTCGGCCGGAGGACCCCCTGTCGGGATCTTTCCCGGCGAACGGGCGGCCACGGCGACGCCGACGAGAACCGCGAGCACGACGAGGATCACGACCCATCGACGTTGGCCGGCGCTGTGGGCCAGGCTCACGAATCGTTCTCCTTGCGGCCCCGCCGCGCCGCGACACCGGGCCATCCGAGGAGGGCCAGCGTGAGTACCACCCACGCCAACAGCTCGAGGAGCACGCCCAACGGGCCAAAGGGAAAGCGCCGCAACGACAACGAGGCAGGTCCGGCGGAAACCTGCGGATACTGCCGGGCCCAGCCGAACACCGAAAGGGCGGGGATCGCCCGCCCGTCCTGGGTCAGCGAGAAGCTTCCCGACAGGGGCATAACCGGCGTAGACGGAGCCCGACGCGACGACACCGGTCGCCGCGGTATGTCCCGCCAGGGCGCTGAGGACGGGCTGCCAGCCCGCCACATCGAGAGGGCCGGGCCAGATCCCCTTCCCGGCCGAGGCAACGGGGTGCGCCCGCTCGGCCGTGATGGGAATCGCGTCGGGGTTCCTGAAGACCTGGACCCCCACGGCGCCGGGCACGCTCTGAAGGTCGTTCTGATCGAGCAGGGCCTGTTCGAGTCCCGGAGGAGGCGGTGCCTGCACCGACTCGGCCACGGCACCATCGGACGGAGCGAGGCCGTCGACGATCACGATGTACTGCACGCTCTGCGCGGCGAGCAGCTGGCCCATATGGATCGTGCCGCCCGAGACGGCGAGTCGAATGGCCTGCGAGACCAGAGCCGCCGGGCCGGGTCCGGCCGGCGTCCAGACGTCGCCCCCGTCAGGGAGATCCTGACCGGTGAGCGCATAGGACAACCCCGGCTCCACTGACCACCCGCCCACCGGGAGGGCGCGTGGATCGCCCAGCCACAACGTCCGGTAGGAAGCCGGGGTGGGCGTCCGGGTGAGGAAATTGAGGGGCTGCTCCACCCCGGTCACCGGCAAGCCCCATCGCCCGTTCGTCGCCCCCGCGAGCACCGGCAGCAGGCCCAGGGTGACCGCCACCAACGCGAACCCGCTGACAACTTGACGCCAACCGAACGCCATGCCGGTCAGATCGTTCTCGAATGACGAGATCCCGAGGCCGATGCCGGCAGCGACGGCGATCGCAGCAGGGACCAGGACAACCGATTCAGAAGGTGCGAAACGTCCGGTCCAGCCATGGGTCGCGGCGTAGGCGAGCACCCACGATGCACAGGCCATGACCCACATGCGGGCGGCCCACACGAGCCGGACACCCTTGCCGATGAAGAGGGGGAGCGCCGCACCGGCCACCAACGCCCAGACGATGGGTGAGCGCACCGTGGGCCCGATGGCGAAGCGGGTCACCTCTCCCCACCCCGGCGCGGCAGCAGCGGAGATGGGAAGGCCGAAGATCTCGACCGCATCCTTGCCCGCGAGGACCGTCCCGACGACCCAGGGCGCGCAGAGCACGAGCGCAACGGCCACAGCCTTGAGGGCTTCCAGCACGAGCCGGCCGGCGTGCTGGGACTTCCCGGCCAGGACCGAACCGAGGGCGACGGCAACGGCGACGGCGAGCGTCACCGGGGCGACGGCCGGGGCGAACGAGGTGGCGAGCGCGATGATGGCGCCGAGCACCACCGTCTGGCCCAACGGGCGCGCCCGCCATCCGCGCCCGACGACCTGGTCGAAGGGTGAGACGGCCGCGGCGCGGAACAGCCGCGCCGCGATGAAGGGCAACGCGGCGTAGGCCACCATCCCGTCCCAACGACCCGTTCCCAACGCGCCATAAGGCAGTGGCAGGCCGAGGTAGCAGATCGCCGCGACCACCCGGCCTCGTGGTGAGACGAGGGGGCGCATGAGTCGGGACAACCCCCAGGCGCCGACCGGGAGACAGGCCAGAAGGAGGACCTTCTGCGTCAACCCCATCGCGCCGAAGAGCACCGTTCCGCTCAGGCCCAGAATCCCGAAAGCCGGGGAGGCGGGTGCGGTTGTCCCCACGCCGGCCGGCTGCCAACCGGCGAAAAAGTGGTGCCACGATCCCGACCAGGGCAGCAACGGCGCAAGTTGACCCACGGTGGGGAGAGACCCGAAGAGAATCCCGCGGGTGCCCAAAATCACCACGAGAGCGGCGAGGATCCCGGCCGTGGCGCGCTGGCGTCCCGTGCTCAGGAACGACCGACGGACCGGGCGTCCGAAGCGATCGCGCCCCGAACGATGGCCGAGGTCGTCGAGCTCGTCAAAGTCGGCATCCTCGCTGAAGGCCGTGCCCACGCTGCCTGTGAGGACCGGTCGCTCCGTGCGCGCGATGGCACGGGAGGAGACCACGGCATTCGCCACGGCGAAACCCTGATGGGACAGGCGCGAGAAATAATTCGTGAGCCGCGCGCTCCCGCGCAACTGCAGGCGCCGCACCTCCGCATCGGGGAACAACCGGAGCGCGGCCACCTTCCGCCGCGGCCCCCGCAACTCGCCGAGGTGGCGTATGTTCCACACCCAGGCACCCGCCACTGCTCTCGCCCGCTGTTGATCCCGTGCCAGCAGGGCCACGACGACTTCGCCGAAGGCCAGCAGGGCGGCCTGCGGAAGGACCCGCACCAAGTGAAACCAGGTGTAGCACTTCAGGACGACGCGGAGCTCGTGTCGACGCTGCAAGGCCTGCAGCGTGACGTGACGCTCGTCGATCTCGACACCGGCCGCGGTGAGCGGCGTTTCTCCGCTGGCGACCGCCTCCCGGTGGCGCACCCGTGCATCGGGCGCCACCACCACGCGGGATCCGGCCACCTGGCTGCGCCACGAAAGGTCGAGATCTTCTCCCATCGCCACGATGGCGGGGTCGAAGCCCTCCAGCTCTCGCCACAGGTCGGCCCGGATGAGGATGCAGCCACCGGGTGCCACGAACACGTCGCGCACCGCGTCGTGCTGGCCGTGGTCCACCTCGCCGTCCTGGATGCGATCCACGACCGCCCCGGTCTTGTCGCAATTTTCTCCCACATGGAGCAGGATCGACGGGTCGAACCAGTTGACGTACTTGGGTGAGACGACACCCGCATTGGAGCGGAACGACTCCTCCACCAGGTTGTGCACGGCATCCGGGTCGAGCGCACAGTCGTCGTGGCAGAGGAGGAAGAATGCGGCGCCCTCGACCATGCTGAGGGCTTCGTTGCTGGCGGCGGCATAGCCAGGCCGGCCGGGCAGGAACCGTACGAAGGCCTCGGGGAGAAGGCGACCGACGCGTACCGTCACGTCGGGCTGATCGCCGGTCACGAGGACCAGGACGGAGAGCTCCTCGTACTGCTGGGCGGCCAGGGAGGCCAGCGCATCCTCGAGCCATGGATTCGCCCCGGTGGTCACCAAGACCGCAACCACTGCCGGAACCTGGGCGTCCATCAGGTGTCTGAGGCTAACCGTTCCAAGGTCCCTGATCCGTGCTGCTCGAGGACCAAATTGTGCTTGCAACTGTTTATCAATATTGATACTCTTGTAGTCATCTCGTGGGCATGTCTCCCGGGAGCGAAACCGGCCTTTCCCGGCATGTTCCCCCTGCGTGACGTGGCCGGATCTCGAGCGATACTCAGGAGGCGAAATGCCCGAAGTGACCAATATCGGCGCCATCTCGAAGGGCGTGACCGACCTGGCCCGGGACGCGACCTACGTCGCCGTCGGCTTCGGTGTGCTGGGCTTCCAGCGCCTGCAGGTGCAGCGCATCGAGCTCCAGAACCTCCTCTCGAAAGACTTCTCCCTCGACGACCACCTGAGCAACGTGCGCGGCGAATTGACCAAGGGCGTCACGCAACTCGACGATCTGCTGGAAAATGCGACCCAGTTCGTCGAGACCAGCCTGCAGCCGCTCACGGCGCAGCTTCCCGGCAAGGTCACCGTCTTCAGCTCCAAGGCATTCGAGCAGTCCCGTGGCGTACGGAGTCAGATCCGCCAACGGGTCGTCTCCGACTGACGCCGCTATTCGGTCTCCCACGAGGCCAGAACGTCGGCGAGCGTCGTCGCAAGAGGAATGGAGGGCGCCCAACCGGTCGTGGTGCGCAACAGAGTGGCGTCCCCGCGCAGCACCGGCACGTCGACCGGGCGCACCAATTCGGGATCGATCACAAGCTCGAGATCGGCGTGGGCCAGGGTGAGCAGCTGGTCCGCCACATCGGAAATCGCCACATCCTCCCCGGAGCAGACGTTGTACGTCGTTCCCGCCACCCCCTTGAGGATGAGCGAGCGGTAGGCGACCACCACGTCACGGACGTCGGTGAAGTCCCTCCTTGTCGTCAACGTGCCGACACGCAGCGAGCGGCTTCCGGCTTTGCGCGCTTCGACGATGCGCTTGGCCAGAGCGGGCACGGCGAAGTTGGGTGACTGGCCGGGCCCGATGTGGTTGAAGGGCCGCACCACGATGACCGGCTGGCGGTAACCCCGCCATGCCTGCAACGCGACCGCTTCGGCAGCCAGCTTGCTGGCCGCGTACGGGGTGGCCGGCGCGGTCGGGGTGTCCTCTCGTAGGGGTAGCTGCGCCGGGCTGACGACGCCGTAGACCTCGGCCGAGCTCACGACCAGCACGACCGGTGGAGTCTCCAATTCGCGGGCCGCCGCCAGCAGCTCTGCGGTGCCCAGGACGTTGACCTTCAATACCTGGCTCGGGTTCTGCCAGCTTTCTCCCACGTGGGTCATGGCCGCAAGGTGGTAGATCGCCTCCGGAGCGGCCTTGGCGACGACCTTGCGCAGGGCCGGCCCGTCGGAGATGTCGGTCTCGATGTCGATCGGCACGACGTCGTCACCCGAATCCTTGAGGTGGGCGGCCAGCCAATGGCCCACGAAGCCCTTGCCTCCTGTGATCAACGCGCGCATCAGTGAACCCTACTGCGAGGCACCGAGGGCCACCTCAAAGGCGCTGACGTGGAGGTCGACGCTGGCTGACCAGGTGAATTCCGCCGCACGCGCCAACCCGGCCTCCCGACGTCGCGCCACATCCCCCGCCCACTTCCCCTGGGTCAGGGCCGATCCCAGGGCATCGGCCAACGCTCCCTCGTCGGCGGGAGGGACGAGACAGGCCGCATCCTGCGCCATTTCGGCCATCGCCGACCCCTGCGTCGTGATCAGCGGAGCCCCGCAGGCCAGCGCTTCGAGAGCGGGCAGCCCGAACCCCTCCTCCAACGCCGGGTAGGCAACGACAGTGGCGAGGCGCAGAAGTGCAGGGACGGCGTCATGCGGCAGGTAGCCCACCTGAAGGATCCGGTCGCGGTGACGCGCCTGCGCCAACGCCTGTTCGGTCTCGGCCAGTCCCCAACCCGGCTGTCCGCACAGGACCAGGAGCGCGTCCTTGTGCGTGTCGGCTACACGGTCGAAGGCGCCGATCAACGACGCAACCCCCTTGCGGGGCTCCAAGGTTCCGACGAAGGCGACCAGCTGTCCGTCAGGGGGCACCCCGCTCTCGGCGAGGAGCGCCCGGTCCGCGCCGGGGGTCGGCTCTTGCGGCCGGAAACGGGCATGGTCCACCCCGTGCGGCGCCACCACGATCGGCGCGCGCACCTCACAGCAGGCCCGTAGACGGGTCGCCGTGACCTCGCTCACGCACACGAGCGCTCCCGCGTGGGCTGCAGCGTTGCGGATCGCCCGGCGGAAGAACAGTGCCTTGGATCGCACGTGCCACTCGGGGTGGTCGAAGAAGGTGCAGTCGTGGATCGTCACGACACAGGGCACCGGGCACGCGTGCGGGCATGGTGTAGTGCGGCCCATGGTGGACCTGCACCCCGAGATCGTCGAGCAGGCGGGGAAAGCGCACCTGCTCGAAAGCGAGGCGGGCCGGGCGGGAAGTGGGCACGACACCGACGACCTGCGCGGTCCCCGCACCGGAGCTCCTCCACCGTTCCTCGTCGTCCGCGACGGGCCACCATCGTCAACCCGATGTCGTCGCGCTCCCCCAGGCCGCGGGCGATGGCCATCGTGTAGTACCCGGCCCCGCCCGGACGAACAGGGACGGCGGACACGTCGAGCGACACGGCCAACCTGGTGGTCACGCGAGGGCCTTCCAGAGGCCGATGTGTTGCTCGGCCGCCTTCTTCCACGTGCGCGAGCGCGGCGTGCGCCTCCCCCGTACGGCCAGGTCGGCCCGGAGGGCGTCATCGGTCAGGATCGCCATGAGCCCGGCTGCGATGTCGTCGACGTCGAACGGGTCGACGATACGCGCCGGAGGAGGACCGGCCTCCTCCAGATCGACCACACTCGGCACCTCGTTGGCGATGACCGAGGGCGTTCCCGTCCGCATGGCCTCAAGAGGTGGGAGACCGTAGCCCTCGGTCAGGGGCACGTAGGCAAAGGCCCGGGCACGGCGGTAGAGGCCCGTGAGGACGGCGTCACTGACCGCTCCGGCGAAGACCACCCCCCTCTGGTCCTCCGGCCCCGAAAGGCTCGGTCCCCACCCGGCCGGCCCCACGATCACCAGGGGCCAGGGCTCCGGGAGGGCAGGACGGATCCGCCCGTACGCCTGCAGCAGGCGGTCGACGTTCTTTCGGGGCTCCAGCGTGCTCACCGTCAGCAGGAAGCCCCCGCGCACGCCCAATCTGCGGAGCAAAGCCTCGGTCTGCTCCGGATCCTCGGGGACAAGGTGGTCGCTTCCACCGTTCACGATGGTGATGCGATCGCGCGCCACGCCGTCCACCAGCAGGTCGGCCGCCACGAACTTCGATGTCACGATCAACGCGGCATCGGAGTCGCGGGCCCGACACAGAGCCGCCTCGTGCCATCGCGCACCCCGTGGCGTGGTCGCCTCGGGGTGCCGGCGCCATGCGACGTCATGCACCGTGACGACGTGTCGCATGCGTTCCCCGCTCCGAGAAGGCGGCGCGGCCAACGACACCGAGTGCACGATGTCGAAGCCGGCGGGCGCGCGCACCCAGCCGTGGTCCCAGGCCCGGGTCAGCAGGGGCCCGGGCAGATGCGACAGCTCGAGTGGCCGCTCGAATCGGGCCAAGGGGTCCGTCCTGTGTCCTCCTCCGGGCACGGGCGATCCGGGAAGCCGGCTGGCCAGCAGGGACACGTCGATATGGTTGCCGTCGAGGGCGCATTGTGCGATGCCACCCAACAGTCCTCGGGCATAGGCCCCGATCCCGCCCGGGACGGTACGCCGCAATTGTTCGACGGCCATCAGGACCCTCGGCTCTCCTCCGTCAGCCATGACCGCTTTCCACCACGTCGCGGTACAAATGGGCCAAGCCCTCACCACAGCGATCCCAGCTGAACAACGCCGCTTGCTGTGCACCCGCACCGATCAGGCGTCCACGGAGCTCCGGATCGGTCAGGACGTCGTCGAGCGCTTCGACCAATCCGTCGTGATCGCCGACGTCGACCATGGACGCACCTGCGCCCAAGACTTCGGGCAACGATCCGGCACGTGTCGCGACGACGGGAACACCGACGGCCATCGCTTCGAGCGGAGGGAACCCAAATCCCTCGTAGAGAGAGGGGTATGCCAGCACGGCGGCTTCGCGCAGCAGGGCATCGAGCGCCCCTTGGTCCACCCAGCCGGTCCGCACCACTCGCGCGGCCGCCCGGGCGGATACGAGTGCCGCCTCTAGTGCGTGCTCGCCCCACCCCGGTTGCCCCGCCAGCACGAGGGCCAGGTCGGCGTGACGTTCTGCCAGCTCGTCGAAGGCGCGCACGAGACCGGGAAGATCCTTGCGAGGCTCCGCCGTGCCGACAGCGAGAATGTAGCGACCCACCCCGGCTGGGAGAAACGCGGCAACCACGGCACGCGTCGTCGCCCGGTCTACCTCGATCGCCGGCGGGACCCCGGGGGCGACGACGCGCACGCGCGCCGGATCGGCGTCGAACGCTTCGATCACCTCACCGGCCACGAACGCAGAGTCCGTGTGCACCCACGCCCCGCGGCGTAGCGCTGTGCGTATTAGCCCCGGGTACGCCAACGTGGCCTGATTACAGAGCTCGGGATGGTGCAGGGGCGTGAGGTCGTGGACGGACACGACCGCGCCGGCTCGCCTGGTGGGTGGCACGACGAAGTTCGTCCCGTGCACCACGTCGACGTCACCGATGAACCACTCGATCGGCGGCGTCGCGCCGCGTCCCCACAGGGCATGGAGCGGCCGGGCCGGCATCGGCCGCTGTGCCGCCGTCACATTGGGGGGCAACAGGGCGTCGATCCCCTCCCGCTTGCGCCAACTGACGGCGAACGCACGCACGTCGAGCTCGGCTCGCTGCCCCAACGCGCCCAACGCACCAAGGCAGAAGACACCGACGCCGGTCCGATGGCCCAGGAGTGGAGTGGCGTCGAGTGCCACCGAGAGGCGCGCCGAACCGGCCGCGGCGCTCATGTCGTCGTCGTTCTCGGCACCGATGGAGCCTTGCACATGGCTCACACCGTGATGGATCCGCCTGTGCCGGCCCCGGTCATCGAAGGGATGGATCCGACGCCGTAGGCCCGGCGAGCCGGATCCACGGCGAACCGGGCCACAGCGAACCGGGGACCGCCCCTGATCGCAACGGGCGCAGTGCCTTCTATGCTCGCACCGTGCTTGTCACCCTCTGCGGCGGCGTCGGAGCTGCCCGCATGCTCTCCGGCATCGTCCGCGTGGTTCCTCCGTCCTCGGTCACCGCCATCGTCAATGTGGGCGACGACACCGTCCTCCATGGGCTGCACATCAGCCCCGACCTCGACACGATCACCTACACATTGGCCGGCATGGACAACCGCGAGACCGGTTGGGGCATCGTCGGGGAGACCTGGACGGTCATGGACGAATTGGCGCATCTCGGGGGCGAGAGCTGGTTTCGTCTCGGGGACCGTGATCTGGCCACGCATCTCTACCGCACGGAGCGACTGCGCGCCGGCGACTCACTGACGGAAGTGACCGCATCGCTGGCGGCACGTCGCCAGATCGGCGTACGGCTGCTTCCGGTCACCGACGACCCCGTCCGCACGATGCTCACACTGACCGCGCCCACCGTCCTCGGTCCCGCCGGCACAGAGGTCGCCTTCCAGGACTACTTCGTGCGGTTGCACCACGACGTGGCCGTCGGCGCCGTCCGCTTCGCCGGAGCCGCTGAGGCACGGCCCACGCCCCAGGTTCTCGCAGCACTGGAGGAGGCGGATCGGATCGTGGTCTGCCCTTCCAATCCGATCGTCTCGATCGGACCACTCCTTGCCGTCCCGGGGATTCTGGCCGCCCTCCGCGCCCGGCGCGAGGACATCATCGCGGTTTCGCCGATCATCGCAGGCGCCGCATTGAAGGGCCCCGCCGACAGGCTCATGCTGGAGTTGGGGACCGAACCTTCGGTCGCCGGTGTGGCGCGGCTGTACGCGCCATGGGTGCGCACCCTCGTCATTGACGAAGCAGACCGGGACCACGTCGGCGCGGTCGAAGCCGAAGGAGTGCGCTGCATCGTTGCACCGACGGTCATGGACTCGCCCCAGAGAGCGGCTGACCTGGCTCGCATCGTGAGTGACGGCCGTGGCTGAGGACATCACACTCATTGCCCTGCGCGGCATCGGCGAGATCACCGCCGGGACCGACCTCGCCCGCATGGTGGCGGGCGCGCTGGCACCGCAGATGCCGCAGGGGCCCACCCTGGCTGCGGGCGATGTGCTCGTCATCACGCAGAAGGTCGTCTCCAAGGCCGAGGGCCGGATCGTGACGATCGACCCCGACGATCAGCAGGCCAAGACGGCGCTGGTCGAACAGGAGTCGGTGCGCATCGTGCGCCGTCGCGGTGATCTCATCATCAGCGAGACACGACACGGATTCGTGTGCGCCAATGCGGGAATCGATCTGTCGAACGTCGCCCTCGGCACAGCGGCGTTGCTTCCAGAAGATGCGGACCGCTCGGCGCGCCGCATCCGGGCCGGCCTCCAGGCGCTCTTCTCCGTGGACGTCGGGGTGATCATTTCCGACACTTTCGGTCGCACATGGCGCCGCGGCGTCACCGACGTGGCGATCGGCTGTGCCGGCGTGGCCGGCGTGATCGACCTGCGCGGCACACCGGATGCCAACGGTCGAGAGCTGGTCGCCACCGAAGTCTGCGTCGCTGACGAGCTGGCATCGGCGGCCGAGCTGGTCATGGGCAAGGATCGGGGGATACCGGCGGCGATCATCCGTGGGGTTCCGGCGGGATGGCTACGCCGCGCATCGGTGCACGACGAAATTGTGCGCCCACCGGGCGAGGACCTCTTCCGTTGAAGCGCGCTTAGGACTGCTGCTGGCGCACGAAGTCCAGCACGGCGCGCGTGCCGTCGGCGAGCTGCGTCCACGGACGCCACCCGAGCTGGATGGCGGCGCGCTCGATGTCGAGACTCGAGCGGAGGAGCTCACCCGGCCGCAGCGGGGCCATCACGACGGAGGGCTCCACGCCGGCCTGCTCGGCCATGGTGGTATAGAGCTCGTTGACTGAGGTCTCGGTGCCCGTCCCGATGTTGCAGGTCAGGCCTCCTCCGCGTGTTGATGCCCGCACGAAGGCGTCGACCACGTCGTCGACGTAGACGAAATCACGCGTCTGCCCGCCGTCGCCGAAGATCGTAAGTGGTTCTCCGCGCAGCAGGCGGTCAGCGAAGATGGCGACAACGCCGGCTTCGCCGTGCGGATTCTGGCGGGGCCCATAGACGTTGGCCAGGGCCAGCGCGGAGAACTCCAGCGCGTGCAGTTCCCGGTAAGCCACCAGGTAATCGAGCACCGACTTCTTCGCCACGCCATACGGAGAGAGCGGCTGGTGCGGATGCGCCTCGCGCACCGGCAGATCTTCGGGCGAGGGCTCGCCGTACAACGTGCCCCCACTGGCAGCAAAGATGACACGTTCCGTCTCGGCCTGACGCGCCCCTTCGAGAATATGCAAGGACCCGACGATGTTCACTTCGGCATCGAACGCCGGCCGGGCCACGGAGACCCGGACATCGGCCTGGGCTGCCAGGTGGAACACCAACTCGGGACGGCGGCGGACCATGAGATCGATGACTGCCGGCGCGGTGATGTCAAGGTGGTGGATGGTCAGTGCCCTTCCGGCATTCCCCCGTGCATTGGCCAGATTCGAGAGCGAACCCGTCGAGAAATCGTCGATGACATCGACCTCATGTCCCTCCACGAGGAGGCGATCCACCAATGTCGAACCGATGAAACCGGCCCCTCCCGTCACCAACGTGCGCATCTGAGATCCCTAGCCTTCCACTCGTTCTCCGTCGACCAGTGTTCCGGAGGCGACCACCGCACCTGCTCCCAATACGGAAACCGGTCGCACATCGGCACGCTGGCCGACGATTGCACGCGGCCCCAGCACAGATCCGGCCACGCTGGCGTTCGCCGCCACGTGGCTGCCATCCATCAGCACCGAGTCGATGACCACCGCCCCGGCCTCGATCACGGACCCCGCGCCGAGGACCGAACGTTCCACGCGTGCACCGGCGGCGATGGCGCACCCGGCGAAGACGACGGAGGGCCCGACGACGTCTCCGGCGATCACGCTCTCACCTTCGACATAGACCCCATTGCCGCCCTCGTCGCGCCCGGGTATCGGCACCCCCTTGCGCTGCCCCGACACCAGATCGCTGTTCGCCTGGAGATAGGCCACAGGAGTTCCCGTATCGAGCCAGTACCCGTCATCGGACCGCGCGAAGAGTACCCCGCTGCGCACCATGGCGGGGAATGTCTCCCGTTCGATCGAGACGCGCCCGCTGGAGGGGATCCGCTCCAACACCGACGGTTCGAACACGTAGGTGCCCGCATTGATCTCGTTCGTGGGCGCGGCGTCGCGGGGTGGCTTCTCGACGAATGCGGTGACCCGTCCGTCGTCGTCGGTCGGCACGACCCCGAAGGCGGACGGGTCGGGCACGGGATGGAGCGCGATCGTCCCCTCGGCGCCGCTCTCTCGATGGAACGCCACGAGAGCGCCGAGGTCGAGGTCGGTGAGGACGTCACCGTTGACAACCACGAAGGTCTCGTCGACGCCGCCGTAGGCAGCTGCGAATCGCACCGCCCCCGCCGTGTCCAGTGGTTGGGGCTCGACCGCGTACGTGAGGCGGACCCCCGCCGCGTGACCGTCCGGATAGGCCGCCTTGAAGGCGTCCGGCAGGTAGCCCAGGGAAAGGATCGCTTCTTCGACACCATGCGACGCCAGGTGCGCCAGTACCCGTTCGATCATCGGTTTCCCGACAATCGGCAACATCTGTTTGGGTGTTGACAAGGTAAGGGGCCGCAACCTGGTCCCCTCGCCACCAACGAGAACAACTGCCTTCATTAGCCCGATGACTTGGTCGTGGTGGTCGTGGACTTGGTCGTGGTGGTCGTGGTCGTCGCTGCTGCCGGCGAAGTCGTGGTGGTCGTCGCGGTCGCTGCCGTCGTGGTCGTCGTGAGAGGAGCCGACGTGCCGCTGATGACTTGCAGAAGGGCCAGTTCCGTTGACGACGGCACCTTGGGCAACGACGCGGAGGCTGGTCCGAACCCGAGGGTGATCAGCTGGCTGTTGCGAAGTCTGAGGTCGGCCGGTGTTGAGGTGTACAGGCCGCCCACCTGCTTGGTTTCGCTCCCACCGCTCGCACTTGTCGTCGAGAGGGTCCACCAGCGCGCCCGGACCACTCCCACCTTGCCTGCGTCAGGGGTCCCCGCGGCACACTTGTCGCCGTTCTTGTAGGCGACCCCATCGGGATATTGCACCGAGGTGTTGGTCAACTTCAGCGTGTCGTCCTCCTTGGCGAACTTCCCCAAGGTCGCGTTCTTCCCCGCCTCGCTCGAGGTCTTCGGCGCAATCAGCAGGACGCCACTCCCCGTTGTGGTGAGGCCGTTGCCCGAGCCCGACGCGGTGGCAGGGAGCGCCGGCTCCGCTTTGCCACAGATGTCAACCGCCAGAGCGGCGTGCCAGGTCTGTCCCACGATGGGGGGCACCGCAGCGGGTGTCTTGGCATAGTGGTACCTGGCCACAGCGACCGAAGCGATGCCCACGAGCACGATCACCACGAGCGCGGCGTACCAGTTGATCGGCATTTGTCCGCGGTAGGACGTGCCTCCACCTGTCGCGGCGGCGCGTGCGACCGACTTTCCCGTAGAGCTTCTGGCCATGGCGGGACGAAACCCTACAGCCTCAATGGGTCCCCCCTGGTTGCGGGCGACTTCCGTTGGCTCAGCTCCCAGAAGAGCGCCATCGTCTCGGGGTGGACCGATGGCGCACCTCTCTGGCCTGCCGTGCCTGGTCCGAGTGCCGCCGCCCCGCCGGCGCCATCGGTGGCCAGACAGAGCAATTCCTCCATCGTGGACCGCAGGCCGACCCGGTTCCCCATGCTCTCCATGGCCCACAGCAGTCCCCGGTAGAGCCGTTCGTCATAGGGACTGGCCCGGAGACCGCGGCGGATCGCCCATTCCGCTTCTCCGCCACGGCCTCTGTCCAAATAGTGCCCGGCCGTCTTCAAGGCGGTCTCGACCACCATCGATTCCACCTCGGCCTGGGTCCCGTCGAGCACGGCCCAGTCAGCGAGCTGCAGCCCGTCGAACGGACGGCCCCGCACCAGCGCAAGGGCCTCTCTCCATCGGGCAGGATCAGGATCGCCGGCCGCCCGGGCGAACCGTTCCACGTCGGTGCCGACGGTGTCCGCCAATTGGAGTCGCCGTCCGCCACGCGGCAGGTGATCGCTCCCGCTCCCCGAGCGCCCGAGGGCGCTGCGGGCCACCGAGGCGGTCGAATGCAGGGTCGATGCCGCGATGCAACGGTCCGTCCACAGAGCGGTCGCCCAGACGTCGTTCCGGGCTCCCTGGCGGTGGAACGCCAGATAGACCACCAACTCCCTCGAGCTGCTCCGACAGAAGGGCCGTGCCGTGCCGCGGATCTCAACCGGTCCCAGGACGGCAACCTCAATCTCCGGACCGACCATCTCCGGACCACCGACCATCTCCGACCGGAGTGACACGGACCGTTCGGACTCCAAAAGCGACATACCAGTGAACGGTCGACCCCGGACGCCGGTCGACCCCAGACGCCGCTCGAGCCGGGCTCCACCCCGGGATTACCTTCGGAAAAGCGCGCGCAGTGCGACGTCGAGAGAGATACGACCCGTGCCCAAAAGGAAGATGATGAAGGCGAGGGCGCCCAGTGCGAGGTTGAGCTCATAGCCGGAGCCCGTGGAGTTCCCGATGACCCCGTGGCCGAAGGTGACCGTGATCATTGCGATCACCATGTCGCCGAAAAGCCCGGCGGCGGCCAGGCGACCGAAGATCCCGAGTCCGACCGCGATCCCACCGAAAAACTCGATAATGCCGCCCAGGACGGCGAAGAACGTGCCGGGGTGGAGATGGGCGACGTGGGCGAAGTACACCGCTTGGGGGTGGACGCCCCATCGGCCGAACGCTCCGAAGAGGGTGCCGGCGCCGTGATAGACGAAGATCCACGCCAGGGCGATGCGCCCGGCCAGCAGCGCAACGTCACGCGAGATGGGGGCATCCCTGGTCGAGCGGAACCACTCGCTGACCCCCGTCGCCCGCCCGGTCAACGTCTTCATGCAGAGAAGCTGTGACGTCGGGTTGTCATGGCATCGTGCGAATTCTCAACGGAGTCCCTCCGGTCGTTCAGGACGCGAGGTCATCCCCAAAACTTAGAAGGAGTACGTACGGGGCGACGGCATGGATTGCGTTCGCGTCCAAAACCTTGACTGTCAATCTCATTGACGACTCCCGGCGGAGGGGTTACCGTCCGGGCGTGGCGAACACGTCGGTCGACGAAGAGGTCGTGATCCCCGCGCTGCTGCGTGCCGCGCGGGGAAGTTACGCGCAGGCCATCCGCGCCCGTCTCGCCGAGGCGGGATTCGAGGACCTCCCCCGCAATGGGGGCTTCGTCCTGAGCGGCATGAGCTACCACGGTGGCGCAGCGGTGGACATGATCCGGGGCCTCGGTGTCACCAAGCAGGCCGCAAGCCAGTTGATCGACACCCTGGTGCTGCGGGGCTACCTCACCCGGCGGTTGAATCCCGACGATCGGCGCCGGATGACGATCGAGCTCACCGAGCGGGGACGAAGCGCCGCGGCAGCAGTCCGCGCAGGGGTGCAGGCAATCGACAGCGAACTCGCAGCGATGCTGACCGAGGCGGAGATGGACGGGTTACGTGCGGGTCTGACGGCGCTGGGCCGCATCAAGAAGAGCGCACAGGAGGCCACGTGACGGAGCCGCCCAATTCTATCATCCTCCTGCACGGCTTCGCCTCCACGTTCGACCACAACTGGCGACAGACCGGCTGGGTGGACATCCTCGCCGACTTCGGGTGCGAGGTCCCCGAAATCGACCTCCCGGGCCACGGCGCCTCACGCAGAGAGACTGATCCGGATTCGTATGCGGACGTCGAAGCGGAAGTCTTCGCCGCCCTCCCCACGCAGGGGCCGATTTCGGCGGTGGGATTCTCCGCGGGGGCGGACCTCCTCCTGCATTTGGCGATCGCGCATCCGGCGTCGTTCGGGCGGATCGCTTTACTGGGCGTGGGGGACAACGTCTTCGAAGTCAGTGACACCAGCGCGTTCGTCGGCACGTTGGCGTCGGACGAAGAGCCCGAAGATGTCCAGGCACGCCTGTTCCACCGGCTGGCCCGCTCCACGGGAAACGACCCCGAGGCGCTGTCCGCGTTCATGCGCAGGGAGCGGCACCCGGTCACCGAGGCGGAATTGGCCTCGCTGGCCTTTCCCGTGCTTGTGGTGCTCGGTGACCGCGACATGGTCAAGAGCGCCGACCACCTCGTCGCCGCGCTCCCTTCGGCCATGCTCGTCACGTTGCCGGGGGTCGATCACTTCGCGACGCCCTCGGACTTCGGCGCCATCGATGCCACCATCAGATTCTTCGGACTGGGATGACACCACGCCGCACGCGAGTGGGGACCGAGGTGAGTGGGGACGGAGGGACTCGAACCCTCACTGGAGGCGGTTTAAGCGCCCTGCCTCTGCCAATTGGGCTACGCCCCCTGCGACTGTTCTGCTCTGTGGTGACGCGATCATAAGCCCCTCGTTGCGTTCCGCCCGGCTCTCCATCGCTACGCTGATCACGTAGCTCCTCCCCTCATGCGCAACCCCGGTCCGGACGATCGTCGACGCCGGAAGGCGAGGCGTATCTCCCTCGCCGGCGGTGCGCTTCTTTCTGCTGCCATCATCTGGCTCTCCAGTTGGCAAGGGGGGCTCTCGCGTGATGCGGTGGAGGCGCACCGCAGTGTCGGACTTGTCGGCGTCGGAGCACTCGTGGCCATGGTCGTCCTCGGGTGGCGACGTCAACGCCGGACGTCACGTGCCTGGGCTGCAAGGACGGTCCGGCTTACTTGGGGATGGTGGGGCCAACCCCGGGAGATCCGCGTATCCGTCCTGGTGTGGTGCGCGGTGGTCGCGGGTGTCATCGGTTGGGACCTCTTCAGCTTCGTCGTCCAATCGCCCTCGTTCCCCACGCTCAGCACTCTGATCGGCCACGTGACCCGCCACCCCGTCGGCCGGGGGATTCTCTTTGCCCTGTGGTTGGTGCTCGGCGTCTATGCGGTGTCGGGATCGCGTGCCGGATCGCGACGATGACGATCCTCGCGGTCGCGCCGGGGCTGGTCGTATGGTGGCTGCTGGCGCTCGTCGCGGCCGGGTGGTTGGGGGTTCTCGTCTTCTCCGCCCGGTCACTCGTCGGTCCGGGGAGGGTGCTCCGATGGATCCTCTCCTCGTGGCTGTCCCGATTCCTCTTCGTGGCGGCCTGGTGGGTCGTCGGTTGGCACGTCTTCTGCCAACGACCCTGATCGCTCAGGCGGGCGATGTGGCGCGTAGCGGTCGGTACCGCTCCCAGACCGACAGTTCCTCGTTGCGCGGTCCATCGATCACGCCGGACCGATGACCGAAGACCATGGTGGCGCGCACGCCGGGTTCCCACTCTGGCCAGTCCAGCTCGGTCCGGGTCGGGTTCCCCGTGCGCGGCGAACGCGAGCCACGCTTCCTGCATCTGCGTCGACAACTGCTCCACCTCGGCGCCGGTCCCGGTGAACATCTGCACGGCAGGGACATCGACCACGCCGAAGACGAACGGGATCTCGAGTGCATGGCACGATCCCAATACCCCTCCGAAGGCGGGAGATTCCCACTCGAAGAGATAGACGTAGCAGCCCGCTCCGTGCGCGGCCTGCGCCGCCGCCAACCGGAGGCTCGGCCAACGGAAGACACCGTCAGTTCCCAGAGCGATCATGAGCGAGCGCGGATCGATGTCCTCCGATCGCCCTTTGCGGACACTCCGGTACTGCGCGATCAGGGCATCGCTCGGCACATCCGGTGCGGCATTTTCGACCCAGTCGAACAGACTTTCGTCATCGACCGCCGAGAATTCGGGGCGTCCGAGGCCGAAAAGTGTCAACTCGTCGCGATTCGTGCCGATGAGCAGGTCGATCCCCGCCGCCATCCCCCGTCCGACCGACGCGAGCGGATGCTGTGGAAAGAAGACGCCGTCGACGACGGGAAGGAACGGCAGGGGGATCAGGCCGGGATCGGGTGGGCGCCGGGCGATCTCTTCCGTCGCCGCCAGAAGAGCGGCGAAGGGGATCGGTTCCAACAATTCCCGCGTGCATGCCGCGACGCCTAACGCCGCGGCGAGACGATCTGCGACACGTTCGGCCTCGCCGATGGAGTGCACATGCACGCCCCCGCTCTGCACGATGGCGCGGTGAAAGAGGCCGGCGGAAGAAGGTGCCCCCAAGAGTGCGGCGACGCTGAATCCGCCGGCTGACTCACCGAACAGCGTGACGTTTCCCGGGTCGCCCCCGAACTGTGCGATGTGGTCGCGCACCCACCGCAACGCGGCGATCTGATCGTGGAGTCCCCAGTTCCCGACGAACCCCTCCGCGTCGCCCAGTGCCCGATGTCCGAGAAACCCGAGTGCACCCAGGCGGTAGTTGATGGTGACGACAACGACGTCGCCGTTCCGCACAAGATGGTCACCCCGATACAGGAAGACGGACCCGCTACCCGACGTGAAGCCGCCGCCGTGGATCCACACCATGACCGGTCGCCCGCGCCCCGGCGTCGAAGGGGGATCTTCGGAGATTGCGCGGGTCCAGACGTTGAGCGTCAGGCAATCCTCGCTCCGCAGATCACCGGCATCGGGATCCGAGGGACTCGCGATGCCGCCGGCCGACACGATCTGGGGTGCGATCGGCCCGAAGGACGACGCATCACGCACGCCTTCCCACCGCAGTGGGGGTTGCGGAGGCTGCCAACGCAACGGTCCTTCGGGCGCCCTGGCGTAGGGGATTCCTGAGAACGACCAGAGATCTTCGCGCCACACCCCGCGGATCCGCCCACCGCCGACGGTGACGACGCCATCCATGGCAAGCACCATATGAAGTGTTTCCGGTCGGGGTCAACCACAACCCCGTGTGCCAGTGCACCTATGACCGAATGACGCAACCGTGTCGCAACCGTGACAACACCGGCTTGTTCCCTTCCGTTGCAACCGAGGGGTTACTGTTTCTCTGTGTCCTCAGTGCATTGTCGGAACACTGGACGCCGAACTCGACGCGGGCTGTTCGCCCGTGGCGGACTCGTCGTCACCATGTTCGGCTTCGTCGGGTTCTTCGCGACCGGTGCAGGAGCTGTCGGATCGACAACGCCGACAACCACTGCGGGGCCGGCGCCGAACCAATCCCAGATCAATGCCTCGAAGTCGCAGGTGGCGTCGATCGAAGCCACGTTGAACAAGGAAGAACAAACGACATCGGCCCTCGATGATCAGTACGACACCGCTATGAACAACCTTCAGAACGCGCAGAGCGCCATACAGACGATCACCACGAAGATCGCCCAGACCAAGGCGCAGGTGTCGATAGATCGCAAGCACCTGACCAATGACGCGATCAAGGCTTACATCTACGGCACACCGCAGTCGAACTACGCTGCGCTTTTCTCCTCGTCAGCCACCATGGGCGAGGCGCGGAACCAGTACACCCAGCAGATCGTCGGCAACCTCACCAAGGCGAGGGATGCACTGCGGACGTCCCAGGCCAGCCTCGTTTCGCAAGAATCCCAACAGGAGTCTCTGGCGGCGACGGCCCAGAGCCAGGCCAATCAGGCGAAGGCGCTTTCCGCAGCCAACCAGCAGGCTGCTGCAGCCACGACGGCAACGCTGAGCCAGGTCCAGGGGCAGTTGGCCCAGGAAGTGGCACAGGCCGCCGTGGAAGAGGCACAGCAGGAGGCAGCCGCAGCCGCAGCCGCAGCAACCGCGGCGGCGCGGCAGAGAGCAGCCGCAGCCGCACAGGCCGCGGTGAGCGTGGCCCAGACGGTCGGAGGTTCCGCGAGCGGGGCTGCCGCGACAACCGCCGCCAACCAGGCGGGAGGGCCGACGAACTACACCGGCACCGTCGGCGGCACGGGGGCGGGGACGGCCGAACAGATGGCGGTTGTCCAAGCGGCGGAATCGCAGCTGGGAGTGCCCTACGTCTTCGGAGGCGCCAGCCCGTCGGAAGGATTCGATTGCTCGGGTCTCGTCCAATGGGCCTGGAGGCAGGAGGGGGTGTCCATCCCGCGCACCACCGAGGTCCAATGGCCGGCCCTCACCCACGTCTCATTGGGCGCACTTGAACCCGGTGACCTGCTCTTCTACTACGACCTCGATTCCGACGACCAGGTGGACCACGTGGTGATGTACGTCGGATCCGGGCCCTACGGGACCTCCACGGTGATCCAAGCCCCGTTCACCGGCGCCACGGTCTCGTATTCGCCGATCTTCACGACCGGGCTCATAGGCGCTGGGCGTCCGTAAGGTCATCCGCCGGCCCGACTCGTAAAAGACCGACGGGCGGGGGAGAATGGGTGCATGAACGGGAGCGAGGAAGCTGTCGGTTCCTCCACCCTGTGGCCGACCCACCTCCAGCTCTCCATCGTCATTCCGGCCTACAACGAAGAGTTGCGGCTCGAGGCGGGCGTGGCGCGGCTCCTCGCCGCCATTGAGAGTGGCGCCATCGACGTGGAGACCACGGAGTTCGTCGTAGTCGACGACGGCAGCATCGACGACACCACTCCCGTCGCGCGGCGCCCTTTTCGCCCCCTTCCCTTACGTCCAGCACATCAGGCTGACGCAGAACCGCGGGAAAGGCGGAGCCGTACGGGCAGGGGTCGCGGCGGCGGGCGCTCCGCTCATTGCGTTCGCCGACGCCGACATGGCGATCGACCCTGCCCAGACACCGCAATTCACGCCGTGCCCTGCGCGGTTCCAGCATCGCCATAGGCTCCCGCTCCGCCTCGGGCGCGTCGGTTGATCGCCCCAGCCTCCGGCGCTCGCTCATGAACCGGACGTTCAACCGACTGGTCAATACGCTCACCCGGGTGTCGCTCGACGACACCCAGTGCGGTTTCAAGGCGTTCCGTGCACCAGTGGCCAAGTTGCTCTTTCACTGTTCTGTCACCGAACGATTCGCCTTCGATGTCGAGGTCTTGTCCCTCGCCCGCCGGCTTGGCTTCAGCATTGCGGAAATCCCGGTCCGGTGGTTGCGCGTCAAGGGGAGTCAGATCAGGCCGGTGAAGGACGCCCGATCGATGGCGCGGCGACGTGGTCCGCGCCGGCCGGGGCGCCGCGTGGGCCCCCCCGGTGCCGTCCCTCGTTGTCGCGGAGACCCCCGCGGCAAGTTCGGGGCACCGACGGCCCGCGTCCGCTCGCCACACTCCGCACGACGCTCGCGCCGTGGCTTCCGGTCCTCGATGCGGGCGAGGGGCGACTGCGTGTGTTGTTCCCGCAGATGAGCGAGTCGCAGATTGACGCGGCGACAGCGTGGATCGCCGCGCACTGCGCCGGGGCGAGCCTCGAACGCTCCGCCATGACCGTGACGCAATTGACCGAGCTCGCTCCCCTCCTCCTCACCTGCAACGACGACACCGTCACCCCGCAGGGACCGCGGACATCCCCGGTCGGCGTCGCGGCAAAGAGGGGCAGGACCTGAGCCTCGCTACCATGGCGCGGTGACCGACCACAGACCGGTGACGACGGGAACGGGAAGCAGTACGGCCGTCGTGCCGATCAGGATTCCCGGCGAGTCCGTCGCAGTGGGAAACGGCCGACGCTCCGACGTGGACGAATGGGGCCGCTCGGAGCACTTTCGTTCGTTGGCCAGGACCATGTACGAGCCGATCTACGCCAAGTGGTTCCGGGTCGAGTGGGAAGGTTTGGAGAAGATCCCGACACGCGGCGGCGCACTCCTGGTGGGAAATCACGCCGGAGCGATTCCGTCGGACGCACCGGTGATCATGCACGGCATCGAGAAGGAGCTCGGGCGCCCGGTCTACGGACTGGCCGACCACTTCTTCCGCACGATCCCCGTCGTCGGCACGCTCTGGGCCCGCGCCGGCGGCGTCTCGGCCCGACCGGCGAACGCCTATCGTCTCCTCAAAGAGCAGGGCCAGCTGGTACTCGACTTCCCCGAGGGAACCAAGGCGACGTCCAAATCGTTCGGCGATCGCTACCAGCTTCGCCGCTTCGGCCGGGGCGGCTTCGTCGAGATCGCCATGCGTGCCGGGGTGCCGGTCGTGCCGATCGCCGTCACGGGCTCCGAAGAGACGATGCCGATCCTGTTCCGCCTACCGGCGGTGGCCAAGGCGCTCGGACTCCCGTATTTTCCGATCACAGCCAATGTCATGGTCGTCGGTCCGCTCGGCTACGCGATGCCCCTGCCGGCCAAATTCAAACTGCGGGTCCTCGATCCCATTCATTTCGACGTACCCTCCGACCAGGACCGCTACTCCAAGAGCCGGGTCATGGAGGAATCCGAACGGATCCGCAATCTGATCCAGCAGACCGTCGACGACATGCTGCGCGTGCGCCGCAGCGTGTGGTTCGGCTGAGGGCGACGGGGCGCGTGCAGCACCGCGTTCTCGTCACCGGAGCCGACACGTTCTGGGGTGGTCGGATGATTCAGGCCCTCGAAGAGGATCCCAACATGAAGATGATCCTCGGAATGGGGGCGCACACACCTACCGTTCCCTTCGAACGGGCGGAGTTCGTGCGCGCCGATGCGAACTACTCGATCCTCAATCGCATCGTGAAGGCGACACGGGTCGACACCATCCTCCATACCTTCATGGTGACGAATTCGGCGCGGCTCTCGTCCCGCGCCCTCCACGAGACCAACGTGATCGGGACGATGAACCTCCTCGCTGCAGCGGGCGCCAGCGGCTCCTCGGTACGACACATCATCGTCAAGTCTTCGACGCTCGTGTACGGCTCCTCGGCCCGGGATCCCAACAGCTTCCATGAGGACACGCCTCGTGCGAGCCCGGCCCGGCACGACGTCGAACGAACGCTCCTCGAGGCCGAAGGACTGGTGCGGGACTTCGCCGACGACAACCCGGGCACGCTGATCACCGTGCTCCGTTTCGCCAATGTCCTCGGGCCCCATCTCTCCACCGCCATAAGCCGGAACCTGTCACGGCCTGTGTGCCCTTCCATTTTCGGCTTCGACCCGCTTCTGCAATTCGTCGAAGAGGCCGATGTGATCCGGGCACTCCTGCACGTCACGCAGGGCGGTATCCCCGGCCTGTACAACGTGGCGGGAGCGGGACGCCTGCCCTGGAGCGAGGTCGTCGACATCTGCGGCACACATCGCTTCCCTCTCTCCCCCTACAGGCCGCTGAAGATTCGTCCGCTCTCGCGCCTGTTCAATCTCCCTCCCGAGCTCGAGGACCTTCTGCGCTATGGCCGCGGCGTCGACACCGCCCGGCTGGCCGCCACGGGTTTTGTCTACCGGGCCACCAGTGCCGGGGCGGTCGAGAGCTTCATCGCCGAGCTCCGGCTGCGCCGCGCGTCCGGCCGGGGCGGATCGACCTATACCTACGAGCACGACGTCGAGCAGTTCTTCGCCCATTCACCATCGGTGCTCGGGCGCTCCGAGGACTAGCGATCCGAGGATGAGCGGTTCGCAGGAAGCAGCCACTCCCTCGCCAGCTCCGGCTCACGCACGGTCCATTCCTCCGAGGTGATGCCGTAGCGCGCATGGTCCTCCCACACGCCATCGATCTCCAAGAACCGCTCGGCGATCCCTTCTTGGCGGATGCCGAGCTTCTCGACGACGCGGCGGCTGGCGGTGTTGCGCGGGATGATGGAGATCTCGACCCGGTGCAACGAGATGGCTTCGAAAGCGAACCGGAGCGTCACCACCACGGACTCGGGCACGAAGCCCCGCCCGGCGAGCGCCTCGTCGATCCAGTAGCCGATGCATCCGCTCTGGAACGGTCCCCGCTGAATGGACGACAAGGTCACTTCGCCGGCGAATCGCTCGCCGACGAAGATGCCGAACCCGTAGCCACTGCCGAGGTGCCGCTCGCGCTCACGGATACCGCAGCGGGCCGCGAAGCTCGGCCGGTCTTCTGACGGCACCGGCGCCCCCTTCGGGCGCGGCTCCCACCGGAGTAACCAGGCTCCGCAGCGGGTGCGCACCTCGTGCCACTCGTCGAAGTCGTGCTCGGTGAGTGGTCGCAACATGACGCGCTGCCCGTGGAGCGCTAAGGGAGCGTGACGCACCGCTCTCGCCGCATTCATCCGTCGAGCACCTCCTCCAATGCACCGAGCAACGCCAGGACGTTGCGACGACGGGCCGTGTGCCCCATGCAACCGATCCGCCACACCTTGCCCGCCAACTGCCCGGCTCCGGCGCCGATCTCGATGCCGTAGCGGTCCAAGAGCATGCGGCGACAGTCCGCCTCCGTCACGCCCTCGGGCAGGCGGACCGGAATCTCGACCGTCGTGAGCTGCGGCAATCGGTGATCGGCTTGGGCGAACAGCTGCAGCCCGAGCGCCTCGAGGCCGTCCTGCAGCAGTTGCCCACATGCGGCGTGACGGGCGCGGGCGGCGTCCAGGCCCTCATCGAGGATCGCCCCCAATCCGGCGTGGAGCGCGGCGACCATGGTCACCGGCGCCGTGTGGTGGTACACCCTCCCGCCTTCGCCGTTCTGGACATAGCGCGAGAGCAGATTGAGGTCCAGATACCAACTCGAAGGCCGCTCGACCATGCGTTCCCTGGCCCGCTCCGAGACGGTCAATGGTGAGAGGCCGGGCGGGACGCCGAGGCACTTCTGCGTCCCGCTGTAGGCGATATCGACGCCCCACGCGTCGACCAGGACCTCGATGCCACCCAGCGACGTCACCATATCGACCAGGAGAAGCGCATCCCCCTTCTGCGCGCCCAAGGGCCGCGATGTCGTTGCGGACCCCGGTGGAGGTCTCCGCGTGCACCACGGCGATGACGAGAGGGGTTCCGGATGAGCCGACAGGAGGTCGTCCGGCTCGATCGGCGTCCCCCATGGCGCATCCACCCGGATCACCTCGGCTCCCAGTCGATCGGCCACCTCGCACATGCGTTCGCCGAAGACGCCGTTGACGCCCACCACGACGGGATCGCCGGGGCGGACGAAGTTGACGAAAGAGGCTTCCATGCCGGCCGAACCGGTCCCGCTCACCGGCAGGGTCAGCGGGTTGGTGGTGGCGAAGACCTGCCGGAGGCGCTCGTTGGTGGCGTCGAGAATGGCCAGGAATTCGGGGTCGAGGTGCCCCAGGACCGGTCCGGCCAGGGCCTGGGCCACCTCAGGATACGGATTGGAGGGGCCCGGGCCCATCAACAGGCGGTCGGAGATCGGCACCGGCGCATCGTGGCAGAACCTTGCTCGCCTGCGCCAACGCGTCCTCGGGTCAAACCGCGCCTTGCACTAGATTGCCTGCGTGGACCGGGTTCTCTTCGCGCACCGGGTGCTCCCCGCGTTGTCCCCCGACGTGGCGCACGATCCGGGCCCCTACGGCGAATGGGTGCAGCGGCGGGAGGAACGACGACCCACGCAGTTTGCCGTCCGGCCTGACGCCGCGCCGCTCCACCTCATCATGGCCATAGCCGGGGAGCCACCCCCCGAAACAGTCCGCTCGCTGCATGCCCTACAGCAGCAGACATCCACGAATTGGGTGCTCACCGCGGTCGTCGAGGATTCCTGGCAGACAGCCTTTACCGCCCTCCTGAGCGTGTCGGGCCTGCAAAAGACCAGCCAGCGGGTGCGGGTCGGCCGTCGCCCCCGACGCATCTCCACCCGCGCACAAGCTCCACCTCGGACTCGGTGCCACCAGCGGATCCAACGTCTCCCTGCTCTTCCCGGGGGACGTCTGGGCTCCCGACGCGGTGGCGCAACTCGCCAGCGCCCTCTCCCCGTCGTCGGTCGTCTACGCCGACGAGGACACGGTGACACCGCAGGGCGCGCACGTCGACCCACGCCTGAAGCCGGCGTACTCGCCCGAATTCCTCCTCTCCTCCGCCTATATGGGGAGGCCGCTGGCTCTGGGATCCGACATCGCATCACGCCTGGGTGCCGTGACCGGGAGCTTCCCCGACCTCGAACACGATGTCGCCCTACGGGCGTGCGAATTGGCCGATGCGGTCGTCCATCTCCCCGAGGTCCTCTGCCACCGACTGCTCTCCGTGGCGTCCACCCCGGGCGAGCCCGCACACGAGGTCGGCCACGTCACGGCTGCCCTCGAACGCCGGGGCGAGGCGGCAGTGGTCATTCCGGGCCCGGCCCGGGGCACCTACCGCGTCAGGCGGCATTCCCTCGGCGCGCCCAGCACGACGATCATCATTCCCTTCCGCGACGAACCGCGGTTCCTGCGCGCCTGTATCGAGTCGATCGACGCCACCCGGGGCATCGGCAAGGTCGACTTCGTGCTGGTCGACAACGGATCGGTGCAGCCCGAGACGCAGACGCTGATGGAGCGGCTGTCCCAGCGCGACGACATCGTGGTGCTCCCCGATGCACGGCCGTTCAACTGGTCGGAGCTCAATAATGCCGCCGCCAGATTGGCGACCGGGGACGTGTTTCTCTTCCTCAACAACGACATCGAAGCAAACCCGACTGCGGTGGGGTGGATCGACCTCCTCGCAGCGCAGGCCATGCGGCCCGAGATCGGCGCGGTCGGCGCCCGCCTGCTCTACCCCGACCAGCGACTGCAACATTGCGGTGTGGTCATCGGCATGGGAGGCGCCGCCGACCACGTCCTTGCCGGTCTCGACGAGGGTGACCCGGGCTATCTCGCCATGGCCACCTCAACCCGGGAAGTTGCCTCTGTCACGGGTGCCTGCCTGGCCACCCGGCGCAGCGTGTTCGAGACGCTCGGCGGGTTCGACGACGCGCTAGGGGTCGACCTCAACGACATCGACTATTGCCTGCGCGCCCAGCGCAGCGGACTCCAGGTCCTGTACGAGGCGAACGCCGAGCTCATCCACCACGAATCGCCGAGCCGCGGCTTCGCCGGTGGTACGAGGGACATCATCAAGTTCATCGAACGCTGGAAGGCGTCCATCCTGTCGGGCGATCCGTACCTGAATCCACATCTCACGCGGCAGGACCGCTCGTGCGCACTACGCGGTCCCAACGAAGAAGCATGGTGGCAAAACTGGTACGCGGACTATACGAACAATTGAGCGCGACCAAATGAGCGACGACCTCTTCCCACGCGCGCAGCCCGATGACGTGACGCCCCGCATGTTCCAGCGGTCGGTCGATCGCAGCGACGACCTGCAGCCACTTCGCCACAGCGCGGAGTTTTCGCGGCTGCACAGCGAATGGCTCGTGCGGATCGTGCCGCCGAAGAAACCGTCCGTGGGCCAGCGGGGAATCCGCGTGGTGCGGCGTATCTTGAACCGCTGGCAGAGCGTCGACCGGGAGATCATCGCCGATGTCATCAGAGCCATCGACGCGCTAGCGGAACGCTGCGACGAACTGTCCGACCGCCTCGAACATCAACGCATCGTGCTCGACGAGGCCGTGACGATTCTCGGCGGAGAGGTGACACGGGTCCGGGCCGAATCGGGACAGGTCGCCCGCGTCGATGCAAGGAAGTGACGTGACCGACGCGACGACACTCTTCCTCAGCCGGGCCTGGAAGCATTCAGGATCGGAGCTGTCGTTCGTGACACGGGCGGTGGCCGGTGCGGCATCTCGGTTGAGCCCGGTGGCCGTCGTCGTCCCTTCTCCGACCGGGCCGACGGAGGCCGACGGGGCATTCGACCTTTTCGGTGCCGGCGTGGGGCGCGACGGATCGTGGCCGGCTCCGCACGAGACGGCATGGCCGGCGGCCCTCCCGTCTGCGACCACAATCATCGTCGATGAGCCCGATCAGTCGGCGCTGGCCCTCCTCGGGCACTTCGCCCCCGAGGCCGACGTCCATGCGATTTCCCCTGCGGCCGGCGACCAGGGCCCGATCTCCTCACTGAAGTTCGCGGACGCTTCGGACGGCGGCGAACCGGGCTTCATCGGCCTGCACGTGCCGATCAATCCCCTCGCGGCGACGCACCGGCACAGCGGGCTCGGGTTCACCGGCTACATCCTCGTCCTCTCGGACCGGGTCGGAGCATCCGACCCCAACCCTCCGTCCCCCATGGTGGCCTGGCTCACGGCCCGGTTTCCCACCATGGAGGTGGTGGTCATAGAAGATGCCACTGCGGCCGTCTGGCGGGGACGCGTCCTACGCGGCGTGATCTCGGTCTTTACGCGGACCGACCTGTGGCGGCTGTTGGCCCATGCCCGTGTGACCGTCGATCTGGCCCCAGGCCGCATCATCGCCCGCGAGTGCATCGAATCGCTCCGCTTCGGGACGCCGATCGTCGTCCCGGCGCTGAGCGCCGCGCAACCACACGCCGATGCCGGAGGAGGCTTCGCCTTCGCTGATGTGTCCGAGCTCCTGGCGTGCGTCTCGCACCTGTGTGACGAGGACACGTGGGCCACCATGTCGGCCAAGGGGCGGAGCTATGCGGACGCGCACTACGGCGACCAGAATTTCTTCGTCGAGAGTTTGGCCCACGCCCTGGGCGCCCCGGTGATCAGCGCTCGTTGAACGTCGGCCGGGGAACCGGTGTTGGCTCAGAGCATGCTGAGGACGATGCCGTCCAGGATGTCCTTCTCCGAGGACACGACCTGATCGCAGTCATAGCGTGCGGCCACCTCGGCGAGGACCAGCGCGCCCCCGAGGAGCACGTCCTCACGGCCCGGGACCATGCCGACCAGTGCGCCCCGCTCGCGGTTCGAAAGTGACGACAACTCGCCGCACATCTCCTCAATCTCCGCGAGCGTGATCCTCACATGGTGCAGCCGCTCGGCGTCGTACTCTGCGATGCCCAATTTGAGCGAGGCCAACGTCGAGACCGTCCCGGCCAGGCCGATCATGCGCCGGGCCGGAGCGAGGTCCAAGAGCGCCGGCAATTGCTCTTCCCCGCCGCGGAGCGCATCGCGTATCGCCGCGCGTGTCGCCGCCACCTCCACGTCCGGGGGCGGATCGCCCGCCAGAAAGCGTTCGGTCAGCCGCACGCAGCCCAGCTGCAGGGAGACCGAGGACACCGCACCCGCCCTCCCGAGGGTGATCTCGGTTGAGCCACCGCCGATGTCCACCACGAGGGTGTCGCCGTCGAATGCATCGAGGTCGGCACTGGCCCCGCGGAAGGCCAGCACGCCCTCCTCGGCGCCGCTGAGCACCTCGGGCTCGACACCCACGGCCGCTTGCGCGGCTTCGGTGAACGCCGCGCCGTTCACCGCGTCCCGGACGGCCGACGTCGCCACCATCCGGATGCGGTCGACGCCGTAGTGGTCCATGGAGCGGCGGTAATCCTCCAACACGCTCACGGTGCGTGCGATGGCAGCGGGGGCGAGGGCGTTCTGCTCGTCCACGCCCTGTCCCAGCCGGGTGATGCGCATGACACGCAGGAGCTCACGCCCGGTACCGTCGGCCACCAGCAAGCGGGTCGAATTCGTCCCGCAGTCGATCGCCGCCAAGGCCGACGGTGCTGTCATGACGCGACGAGGTCCCCGACCGGGATTCCCACCTGCTCGTCCACCCACCGGCCGACCGGGTCGTCGCCCCCGGCCAGCCACCAGGCCACATGGGCATGCAGGCACTTGATGCCGTGACGCGTCCCGCCCACGCCACCCTGCGGGCGCGGCCCAGACCACTCCGTCGGGATCAGTGCGTCGCGTTCCTCGGCGTAGCGCGCGTGCGCCCGCATCAGGAGCGCGGGGTCGACCTCGCGTTCGGCCTGCCGGACGCCACCGTGCGACTCCAAACGGCTGACCAGGCTCCGTAGCTCGGGGTCGACCAGCCAGTAGCGGGTGGGCATGGGCTCTCCGTTGCGCAGGTGCGGCGCGTTGGCGATCACCGCGGGCTGTCCCCCCTTGCGGCGCACCACCACCACGAACCGCCCGTTGGGCACGCGGCCCAGCAGTTCCGTGACCGTTGCAAGATCAGAAGCGAGCGGGAGCGGCGAGCGCCTCGCTGTGCGAGGTCAACGCCAGAATTCGAGCGAGGAGACGATGCGGCCCAGCATGCTGCTCGGGTGCGGCCGCGTGGTGCGTCTTCGCTGCGGCCTCGGACGAGGCCACCGGCGTCGTCGTCTGCGTTGTCGCGGTCTTCGAGCCTGGAGGAAGTTCCGATGAGGCGGACGGCGTCGCCGGCTTGGTCAGGGCCGGATCGCCCGCGTAGGCCGCGCCGGCTTTGGCCGAGCCCGTAGGGGGCAGCACTTCGAAGGCCTGCTGGCCCGGGCTGACGAGCTGGTCCTGTTCGCGCGCGACACGGGCTATCTCCGACGAGCTACTGAGGTTCTTGCCTCCTGGGCCAGCGCCTCGTCCTGCGCGTGGAGCTGGCTGCAACTGCGCGTTCGCACCGGCCAGGCTGGCGTGTTGGTGATAGAGCGCGTTGGCGGGAAACCACGCCACGAGGATGACGGCCGACAACAACGCCCCACCGATCAAGAGGAAACGGGAGCGCCGCGCCTCGCGGGAGCGCCGATGCCTGGGGCGCGAGCGTGCGACCTTGGGCAGGCGTTTACGCAGAGACACCGGGATCACCACTCGTCGCCGCCAGTGCAGCCCGACCCGGGAACGTCGCGGACTCACCGAGGTCCTCTTCGATGCGGAGCAACTGGTTGTACTTCGCCACCCGATCTGACCGCGCCGGTGCACCGGCTTTTATCTGGCCGGCATTGACGGCCACGGCAAGGTCGGCGATGGTCGTGTCCTCGGTCTCGCCCGAACGATGCGAGATCACCGCGCGGTAGGACGATCGGTTGGCCAACGAGACCGTCTCGAGCGTCTCGGTCAGGGTGCCGATCTGGTTGAGCTTGACGAGGACGGCGTTGGCCACACCCTCCCTGATCCCCCGTTCCAGCAACGTCACGTTGGTCACGAAGACGTCGTCGCCCACCAATTGGACCTTGTGTCCGAGCGCCTTGGTGAGCGCGGCCCAGCCGTCCCAGTCTTCTTCGGCCATGCCATCCTCAATCGACACGATGGGGAACCGCGCCGACGAGGTCGACCCAGTAGTCGACCATCTCGGCCGAACTCAACGTGCGTCCTTCCCCCGCCAACACGTACGAGCCGTCGTCCCAGAGTTCGCTCGTTGCCGGATCCATGGCGAGCGCCACCTCCTCGCCGGGGACACGGCCTGCCAGTTCGATGGCCTCGACCAACAATTTCACCGCGTCCTCGTTGGCGGGAAGGTCCGGTGCGAACCCGCCCTCGTCCCCGACGGCGGTGGCCAGGCCGCGCTCGGCGAGCACAGCCCGCAGCGCGTGATACGTCTCGGTCCCCCAGCGGAGGGCCTCGCTGAACGACGCGGCACCGACCGGCATGAACATGAATTCCTGGAAGTCGATGGAGTTGCGCGGCGTGCGCCCCACCGTTCAGCACGTTCAACATCGGGACCGGCAGTGTGTGTGCGTTGGTCCCACCGATGGAACGGAACAGAGGGAGCGTCAGCTCGTCCGCCACCGCCTTGGCGTTGGCCAGGGACACGGCCAGAAGCGCGTTGGCGCCCAGTCGTCGCCTTGTCCGGTGTGCCGTCCAGATCGATCAGGGTGAAATCGACGCCACGCTGGTCGAGTGCGTCCAATCCCTCCAGCGCGTCGGCGATATCCCCGTTGACGTTGCGCCACCGCCTGCAGGACGCCCTTGCCCCCGAAGCGATTCCCGCCGTCTCGCAACTCGACTGCCTCGTGCATCCCGGTCGAAGCGCCCGACGGAGCAATGGCGCGACCCCGCGCACCGGAGTCGAGGAGGACCTCGGCTTCGACGGTCGGGTTGCCGCGCGAGTCGAGGACTTCTCGCCCGATCACGTGCTCAATGGCGCTCACTACGTCACTCCCTCGGTGTCGGCCCTGGTGGGACACCGGGCCTCAAGACTAGTGGGCGCGCCTGTCGGGCATGTGGAGGGCCGTTGACCCCGCTTCCACCGCCACCACCTCGTCGCGCAGGGCGAGGGCGCGCCACCGCAATGCCAGTTCCGGATCGACGCCGAGGCGCCGCGCCAGGTTCGCGAGGTCGAAGAGCACGTCGCCGAGGTGTCGCTCGTTCTCGATGTTCTCACCCCGGAGCGTTGCGTCGGCGCCGCTCACGGCCGGGTCCGTCTCCACGCGGGCCAGCGCCGTCACACGCGCCGCCAGGTCGGGCGGCGTGGTCGTAAGTCCGGGCACACCGACCGCAGTGGCCTTGCGCTGCAATTTGGTGGACAGCAACAGGGAGGGCAGGTCCGTGGGAATGCCCTCGGTCACACTGGTGCGGCCCTTCTCCTCCTTCTTGATCTCCTCCCAGTTGGCGACCACCTGCTCCGCGCTCGCGGCGTCGATGTCGCCGAAGACGTGGGGGTGCCGGTGCACCAGCTTGTCGTGGACCCCGCGGGCCACGTCAGCCAGCGTGAAGAGGCCCTCTTCCTGCGCCAGCCTGGCGTGGAAGACGATCTGGAAGAGAAGGTCCCCCAGTTCTTCGGCCAGATGGTCGCCGGCCGTGCAGCCTCGGCCACGGTCCCGGTCGGGGTGACATCCAACTCGTCGCAACGCGTCAAGGACCTCATAGGACTCCTCGAGCAGGTGGGGCATGAGCGAGCTGTGGGTCTGCGCACGGTCCCAGGGGCAATCGGCGCGGAGGGTCTCCACCAGAAGCGCCAGACGCGCCATCTCGTAGTCCAGCGCCGGCGGAGAAGGGAGCTCAGGAATGAAGAGCGAGGTCAGGTGGTCGGGCTGCGAGCGCACGGTCGAGGTCCCACCATCCGACCCGGACCACCTGCTCGTCCTCGAGCCCGAGATGGTGCAGGAGCACCACCTCGGGCACCGGACCGTCTCCGTCATAGAGCGGCGACAGCTTGATGTCGGAGAGGAACGCCTGCGACCAGCACTGCGCGACCAGGAATGGCCCACGGTCGTTCGTGACCTGGCGTGCTGAACTGTTCGGCATCCACCAAGCGAACCCCGTGCGGCTGAGAGGGTCGATGCCGAGTCGTTCCCAGGCCATGTCGAGGAACGACAGAGCCGGCACGATGGTGACATCCACCCGCTCGTCGCGGCGCAACAGCTCGACCGTGCGTTCGGCCACCAGAGGGGACCCTGGTACGGCGTAGACGATCGACCGGGGGGCGTGCGTGGCCGCCGCTTCGACCAGCGTCTCCACGATGGCGCGCGTAGACCTCGGCGAAGGTCGCCTCCGACTCGTAGAGATGGTCCAGCGCGACGAACGTCGGCAGGTTGTCGGCCGCCGGATGGCGCGCCGTGCGCAGGAACGTCAGTCGCAGCATCCGCCATGACGCCCCGGGCTTCATCGGTGAGGTAGGACGGCCCGGCGGGCCCGAGCCCCACCACCGTGATGCGGGGACGGCTCCGTCCCACGCGTTAGGAGTTCTGTCCGCTCGACGCCGTGCTGCTCGTGGCCGCGACCGACCCGGGGTTGTTCGCCACCGGATTCAACACGTCGATCACCGGCGGTGAGGTAGGCGGGAGGACCTCGGCCTTCGCCGGCACCCACGTTCCGTAGCGCGGCATCGACGCTGATCGGTCGCTCTGCGCTCCGCGGCGTTGATGGCCGATCGTGCCTTGTCCGCGCCGGCACTCTCGGCGGCGGCCTGCACCTCGGACTTCGCCTTCGCGAACGACGTCGGCGTCCGTGAGGTGATCTCGATCAGGAGATAGCTGCCGTTGACCGGAATCGGGCTCGAGACGGTGTTGAGGGGCAGACTCCTGAAGGTTGGATCCGGTCGGCAACGACGAGGCGATCCCGTAGAGAATGTCGCAGCCCTGCGGCCCGCCGCCGGTCACCTGGGATGCGACCTGCGCGAACGGCGTCCCGGCAGCGACCTGCGCCGCTGCTGCTTGGGCGGCGGCCTCGCTGGTGTACTCGGCCACCGTGAAGCACGCGTTGTCGAAGGCGGATGCGAGTGCGCGCGTGAAGTAGTTCTCCAGATCGGAGGTCGTGGAGCCCACCCCGGCCAGGTGTTTCTCGAACAGGCTCACCGTGGCATCGAACTGCAGCGTCCGGTCGATGAACGAGCTCGGCATGGTGGCCAGGACGTCGGCCGCGGTGAGGGCGGTGGCGCCCGTCCCACAGGCGTAGGTGGATCCGGCCACGTCCTGCAGGATGGAGGTGATCTGGGCCTCCAGCTGGGCATGCGCCGTCGTCAGGTCCGCCGCGGTGACCTGCAGGTCGTTCTTCGCGGCCAGTTCGAGGACCAGCTGGTGCCCGATCAGCGTGTCGACGTAGTTCGACGCGAACGACTGCGCTCGCCGTCGGGTGCGCGTCGGTCCCGGTGGGCTGCCCGACCCCCTCGATGGGCGGGAGGCCCGATCTGTCCGTTGCTCCCCACCAATTCCTCAGCGTTGAGGAAACACTGGTAGTCCTGGCTGTTGGCAATGGCCGAAAGGTCCGAGTTCACCTCGTCCTGAGATGATGGCGACGCCGTTGACGGTCGCCGCATTCGACGGCACGGCGAATGCTGCCGCCGCCAGTCCGCCGGCCAGGACGATGAGAAGAACGATGAGTCGCTTCACGCGCCGCGCATGTTACAAGCTGTCCGGTGGAGACCCGGCGTCATCCGGGGGTATTAATTCCTCGAGCAGCTGACGCAACACGTCAGCGGGCAAGCTCACCGGAGCGGATCGGGATGAGGAGCTGGGCCAGGTCCTCCCGATAGACGGCGCCGGGCACGAGACGCCGCAACCGAACTTCCACGCTGGCGGCGAGGTGCACCGGCATCACCCGGGCCACGGGTTGCGTTCGAGCCGCCGGGCCGAACGCTGCTCATGGTGACCTCGCGGATTCCCCGCGCCATGGCCGCCACCCGCAGACGGGCCAGGGCCAGGAGCCCGAGGGCCGGGGCAGGGAGCGGCCCATAGCGGTCGGCCCACTCGGCCCCGATGTCCTCGACGTCGGCGTCGGACGAGACCGAGGCCAGCCGCCGGTAGGCCTCGAGCCTGGCGTCTTCGGCCGTGACGTAGTCCTTCGGGAGGTGGGCGTCGCCCGGGACGTCGAGCGCCACCGTGGGCGGGGTGGGGCGCGGCCTCGCCCCGGGCCTCGGCCACCGCCTCGGCCACCAGCTGGACGTAGAGGTCGTACCCGACGGCGGCGATGTGGCCCGGACTGATCGGCCCCGAGGAGGTTGCCCGACCCACGAATCTCCAGGTCACGCATGGCGATCTTGAATCCCGATCCGAGCTCGGTGTGCTCGCCGATCGTGCGCAGCCGCTCGTAGGCCTGCTCGCTGAGGACCCGATCGGCCGGATGGAAGAGGTAGGCGTAGGCGCGCTGGCCCCCCCGGCCCACCCGGCCCCGGATCTGGTGCAGCTGCCCGAGCCCCAGCAGATCGGCCCGGTCGACGATCAACGTGTTGACCGAGGGCATGTCGATGCCGGACTCGATGATGGTCGTGCAGACCAACACGTCGTAGCGACGCTCCCAGAAGTCGAGGACCACGGTCTCGAGACTGCCCTCGTCCATCTGTCCGTGCGCGACCGCCACGCGGGCCTCGGGAACCAGGCTGTGCACCTGGCGCGCCACGGCGTCGATGTCGGACACCCGGTTGTGCACGTAGAAGGCCTGCCCCTCGCGGAGGAGCTCGCGCCGGAGGGCCTCGCTGATGGCGGCCGGATCGTGCTCGCCGACGTAGGTCAGGATCGGCCGCCGGTCGGCCGGAGGGGTGTTGACCATGGAGAGGTCCCGGATCCCGGTCAGTGCCATCTCGAGCGTACGCGGGATGGGGCTGGCCGTCAGGGTCAGCACATCGACGCCCTCGGCCAATCGCTTCACCGCCTCCTTGTGGGTCACGCCGAAGCGTTGCTCCTCGTCGACGACAAGAAGGCCGAGTCGCTTGAAGACCACGTCCTGAGCCCAGCAGACGGTGCGTGCCGATCACGACATCGATGCTGCCGTCGGCGAGTCCCTCGACCACCTTCTTCTGCTGGGCCGGGGAGAGGAACCGGCTCAGGAGCTCGACGCGGACCGGGTACGGCGCGAACCGGTCGGCGAACGTCTGCGCGTGCTGGCTGGCCAGCAGCGTCGTCGGGGCCAGAACGGCCGCCTGCGTCCCGTCCTGCACCGCCTTGAAGACGGCACGCACGGACACCTCGGTCTTCCCGAATCCCACGTCGCCACAGATCAGCCGGTCCATCGGGCGGGGCTCCTCCATGTCCGCCTTGACGTCGGCGATCGCCTTCAGCTGGTCCTCGGTCTCGACGAAGCCGAACGAGGCCTCCATCTCGGTCTGCCACGGCGTGTCCGGGCCGAAGGCGTGACCCTCCACCGCCAGCCGGCGGCGGTAGAGCTCAACCAGCTCCTCGGCCACCTCACCGGCTGCGGCTCTCGCCTTGGCCCGGGTGCGTTGCCAGTCGGCTCCCCCCATTTTGGAGAGCGTCGGCGTCTCCCCGCCGCTGTAGGCGGTGATGGCCTCGATCTGATCGACCGGGAGATAGAGCCGATCGCTCCCGCGGTACTGCAGGATCAGATAGTCGCGGGTGGTCCCACCCATGGTCCTCGACGTGACCCCTTCGAAGCGGGCGACCCCGTGCTGACGGTGGACCACGAAGCTCCCGACGGCCAGGTCGTCGAAGAAACCGTCGGTGGCCCGGGCGCGCGGTCGCGCCCGCCGGTGGGGCAGGCGCCGGCCGGTGATGTCGGATTCGGAGAGCACGGCGACCTTGCAATCGGGGAGGATGAAACCGCTCGACAGCGGCGCCGTCACCACGAAGGCGCCCGGCGCCGCGCTGCGCTCCTCGACGACCGGGGCGTGCACCCCTTCTTCGGCCAGCACCGTCGACAACCGCGTCGCTCCCGCCGCCGTGGCCGCGCAGAGCGTGACGGCGTAGCCCTCCCCGACGAGCTGCGTCACCTGGGTCGCCAGTCGGCCCGGGTCGCCGGCCACGGGGCTGAATCCGCGCACCGTCAACGGCCTGCGTGCCCGGCCCCTCCGGCGCGGACGGAACGGCGAGCACGCCGGCCTTGCTCTGTCGCAAGCAGGCGCGTCGAAGGGGAGGTGGAGGCGGGGGAACGCATCGTGCGATCCGTCGGCCACCCCCCAGGTCAGGGCCAGCGTCTCCGCCAGTGCCGCCTCTTCGTCGAGCAACTGGACCGCGCGATCACGGATCCGCCGGGGCTCGACGAGTACCACCTGGGAGCCCGGAGGGAGGAGGTCCGGCAGGAGGTCTTCCTGGGGGTGGACGTAGGGCAGCCAGGACTCCATGCCGTCGAAGGTCTCGCCCTCGGCCAGCCGTTCCCACTGGCCGGCTGCCCCACGGCTGGCTGCGGACCAGTGACGCGGCGGCCGCCCTGACGTCGGCGGTCGGCACGAGCTCGCGGCAGCCGAAGAACACGGCCGCGTCGAGATCGGTCTGCGAACGCTGATCGTTGACGGCGAAGGCGGTCAGCCGGTCCACTTCGTCGCCCCACAGGTCGATACGCACCGGCACGTCGGCCGTGGACGGGAACACGTCGATGATGCCGCCGCGCACGGCGATCTCCCCGCGGTGCTCCACCTGGTGCTCGCGCCGGTAGCCGGCCCCGACAAGGCGGGAGAGCAGCTCGTCCGCCGAAAGCTCCTGGCCGGGACGCACGGTCGTCGGCGCGTCCGGGCGGCGTGGGCCCGAGTCGTCTGCAGCAGGGCGCGGATCGGCGCCACGATCACCCGGGGCGGCGACGAACATCGGGTCGTCGACGGGGTGCGGAGGCCCCAGAGCAGCGCCAGACGGCGGCCCATCGTCTCGACTTCGGGACTGACCCGTTCGAAGGGCAGCGTCTCCCATGCCGGCAACACCGCGACCGGACCCACCGCACCGACCCGCCACGGTGGCCGTCTCCGGCGCCCCCTCACCGTCGCGCCGGGGCAGGAGACAGGACAGGTCGTCCGCCAACCGGTCGGCGTCCACGCCGGTGGCGGTGACGACGACGATCGGCGACCGCTCGGTGAAGTTCGCCAGCGCGGCGACGAGCACCGCCTGGGCGGGCAGTGGCGACGGCCAGCGTGGCATCGGCCGAGCCCAGGAGGGTCGGCAGCACCGGGTCGGTGCGCAGGAGCGAGGAGACGGCGCTGAGTGCGCCCGGGCGTGGACCGCTCAAGGGAGGACCGTACGCGGGAAGACGGATGCGCGATGGAGTGCGTCGGAAGGTCTGCCGATCACCCGGTCCACACTACCGGCGTGTCCGGAAGGCTCATCTGGGCCGCTCGGCGCCGCTCGGGGCCCGTCAGGGGCTCACGAGGGCAGGGAATGGCACCACTGCATGGCGGCGTCGACACCGTCGCAGGCGATGTGCTCGACCGTCTCCGCCGCCAGGGCGACGGACGACTCGAGGAGCGAGCGGACGCCTTTCGGGGGGTCGATTGAGCACATGCGCCGCTCCCTGGGCGGCACTCGGCGGTTTCCCCACGCCGATGCGCACGCGCACGAAGTCCGTCGTGTGCAGGTGCGCCTGCAGGGAGCGCAGCCCGTTGTGACCCGGCCAGGCCGCCGCCCGCCTTCACCCGGACCGTCCCCGGCGGGAGATCGAGCTCGTCGTGCACGACGACGATGGAAGCCGGATCGTCGATCCCGTACCGCTTGGCCAGACCGCGCACCGCCAATCCCGGACTCGTTCATGTAGGTCGTGGGTACGGCGAGCGCGACCTTGGTGGCGGGGGTCGCACAGCGAGGTCAGCGTGACCCGGGCGTGCACGCCCTTCTCGGCGCGCAAGGTCGGCACCCGCTCTGGTGTGCCAACAGCTCGACCGCCTCGGCCCCGACGTTGTGGAGCGTGCCGGCGAATTCGCGTCCCGGATTTCCCAGCCCGACCACCAGCAGGTCGGCCGCGGTGCCCCGCCGCTCGGAGCGGGGGAAGATGCCGCGCAGGACTTAGCCTTCGTCGGCGGGCGCTGTCTGCGGCCGGAGCCGCCACCGCGGTGGCACCCTCTTCGCCCTCTTCGCCTTCCGCTTCGAGCGTGACCACGCGCGGCGGCTGTCCGATGGCGATCGCGGTCTCCGGGTCGACGTCGGTCGAGACGCCAGGCGGCAGGGTGAGGTCCGAGATGCGCAGTTGGGCGCCGATGGTCAGCGCGCTGATGTCGACCTCCAACGAGGTCGGGATGTCGGCCGGCCGGGCCTTGATGGCCAGGGTGAACATCTGCTGGTCGACCAGACCGTCGCCGTGGTGCACCTCGAGCGCCTCGCCCACCAGGGCGATGGGCACGTCCGCCGCGATGACCTCGTCGCGCCGCACGATCTGGAAGTCGACGTGGGTGACCGTCTGTGCGATCGGGTGGCGCTGCATCTCACGGGCGAGGGCGAGGTAGGTCGTGGTCCCGGTCTCGAGCGAGAGCAGCTGGTTGGCTCCGGCCTCGCCGTTGAGGGCGATCCGCAGCTCGCGGGCGGGGACGGCCACCGCGACCGGGTCGGTCCCGTGGCCGTAGATCACGCCGGGGATCTTCCCCTCACGACGCAGGCGGCGCGTGGCACGCGAGCCAAGGGTGCGCCCAACTTCGGCGGCAAGGGTGACATCGGCCATAACGGATCTCCTCAAAAATGGTGCAGAACGGTGGCGCCGCGGACAGCACGGGGGCCTCCGGCGAACGGCCCACCAGCGTAGCCGCCAATTCGAACCGGTGACCAACGGGCCCCGGCAGGCCCTAGACCAGGTTGTCTCCACCGAAGAGCTCGGAGACCGAGGTGTCCTCGAAGACGGCGTCGATGGCGTCAGCGATGATCTTGGCCACCGAGAGGACCTCGAGCTTGTCGAAGTAGCGATCTTCGGCCACCGGGAGGGTGTCGGTGACCACGACGCGGGAGATCGGAGCCGCCTTCAGGCGGTCCACCGCGGGGTCCGAGAGCAGGGCGTGGGTGGCCATGACCGAGATTTCGGCCGCCCCGGCCTCCGCCAGGAGTTCGGCGGCGGCGCAGATCGTGCCCGCAGTGTCGATCATGTCGTCGATGAGCACGCAGTGCCGACCCTCGACATCACCCACGATGTGGAGGGCTTTCACTTCGTTGTGCGACCCGCGGGGACGTGTCTTGTGGACCAGGGCCAGATCGACACCGAGATGCTGGCTGTAGCGTTCCGCCACCTTCACCCGTCCCGCATCGGGAGCCACGACGACGACATCGCCCCCGAGGTGCTCCTTCATGTAGGCCTCGAGCACCGGGAAGGCGACGAGATGGTCGAAGGGCGTATTGAAGAACCCCTGGATCTGTCCCGAGTGCAGGTCCACGCTGATGACACGGTCGGCTCCGGCGGCCGAAAGCATGTCGGCCACCAGCTTGGCGGTGATGGGCTCGCGCCCGCTCGTCTTGCGGTCCTGGCGGGAGTAGCCGTAGTACGGGCAGACGGCGGTGATCCGCTTGGCTGAGGCGCGCTTGGCGGCGTCGATCATGATCAGGTGTTCCATGAGCGAGTCGTTCACCGGACCGCAATGCGTCTGGATGATGAAGACGTCGCACCCCCGGATGGAGATGCCGTATTTGCAGTGGATCTCCCCGTTGGCGAACTCGCGGAGGTTCGCCTCGCCGAGTTCGACGCCGAGATGCCGGGCGATGTCTTGCGCCAATTTCGGGTGAGAACGGCCGGAAACGAGCTCGAGCCGGCGGTGCGGGATCAGCTCCACCCGCCCAACGCTACTGCCTCCGGAGCGGCCCCGTCTCAGGGCCGGTCACGACTCGACCGCCTCGATCACCGTGTGCGGCGGCACGACCGCCCCGTCGGGCACCTCGGCGCCGGGCCGCACCACGCAGAACGGGCCCACTTCGGCGCCGTGGCCGATGGTCGCCCGGTCACAACTGCTCTCCGTGACCGTGGCGCGCCGCCCGACGATCGTGTCCGTCAGGATGCAGTTCGGACCGATCTCACTCCCCTCGCCGATGATGCAACGACCGCGCAGGATCACACCCGGGAGAAGCGACACGTCGGGTGCCAGCCGCACCTCGGCGTCGACGTAGGTGCGCTCGGGGTCCCACATCGTCACGCCGCGCCGCATCCAGCGCTCGTTGATCCGATCGCGCAATTCGGCTTCGGCCACCGCCAGCTGTGCCCGATCGTTCACGCCGGCGGCCTCCATCGGATCGGGCAGGACGAGCGACTGCACCCGGTATCCCGCGCTGGAGAGCACGCGCACGGCATCGGTGAGGTAGTACTCGCCCTGCGCGTTGGCCGGCGTCAGCCGCCGCAGGGCGGGCGCCAGGATGCTCCGGCGAAAGCAGTAGATGGACGTGCTCACCTCGGTGATGGACTGCTCCTCCTCGGTGGCGTCGGCTTCCTCGACCACGCGGGTGCACCACATCGTCCTTGCCGTGCACCACGCGCCCGTAGCCGCGCGGGTCCTGCACCTCGCCGTGAGAAGTGTCGCCCCGGCGTCGCCGGCCCGGTGGTAGCGCACCAGGGCGGCGAGCGTCTGAGGGCGCAGCAGCGGAGTGTCGCCCGGTAGCACCACGACGTCTTCCTCTTCGTCGTCGTCATCGGGCAGACCGGTGAGCCCGACCGCCAGCGCGTCGCCGGTGCCCGACTGGGTCTCCTGCTCGACGAACTCGATCTGCATGGCCGAGGGCGCGTGCTGTACCAGCGTCTTGGTGACCCACTCCGCACGATGCCCCACGACCACGACGACACGGGTCACGTCCACCTCGGCCATGGCGTCCAGCACATGCAGGATCATGGGCCGGCCACACAGCAGATGCAGGGGTTTCGGCCGCTCCGAGTGCATACGGACGCCCTCCCCGGCGGCGAGCACCACGGCGGAAAGCCGGCGTTGTTCCATACGGCCATTCTTAACGCCTCCGGGCGTCGGCGGGGGGACACGGGGGCCGATTACTGTGCAAGGGGTGATGCCCTACGACGAGTTCGGCCTCTTCTCGGAGAACGCAGCCGAGTTCGGCCTTCCGTATCCAGGACCTCCGGCGGTGCGCCGGGTCGAGGTCGAGGTCGCACCGGGACGCAAGGTGAGCAGCCTGGTGTGGGGGACCTCGGCCCCCGAACTCGTGTTGGTCCACGGCGGGGCCCAGAACGCCCACACCTGGGACACGGTCGCCCTGGCGCTCGACCGGCCCCTCGTGGCCATCGATCTCCCCGGCCACGGGCACTCCGACGGAGGCCCCGACGGGTCGGTGTCCCCGACCAGCAACGGCGAGGACCTGGCCACCGCGATCGCCGTGCTGGCTCCCGACGCCGTCGGTGTCGTCGGGATGTCACTGGGCGGCCTCTCCTCCATCGCACTGGCGGCGCACGCACCCGAGCTCGTCCGCTCCCTCGTCCTGGTCGACGTGACGCCGGGCGTGAACCGGGAAAAGTCGGCCCCGATCGCGGCGTTCGTCGACGGGCCGGCCAGCTTCGCCGACTTCGACGAGTTGCTGGCGCGCACCATGGAGCACAATCCGACACGTTCGGAGTCGTCGCTGCGCCGCGGCATCCTGCACAATGCGGTGCAACGCGAGGACGGAAGCTGGGTCTGGCGCTACGCGCGCTTCCGGACCGAGCAGAAGGACCGCGCCACGGAGTTCGGTGACCTCTGGGATGCCGTCTCGGGTCTCACCATGCCCATCATGCTGGTCCTCGGGTTGGCATGGTCGGTGGTCGACGACGACGATGTCGCCGAGCTCCTGCGGCGCCAGCCCACCAGCAAGGTGGTCGGGGTCGAGGGAGCCGGCCACAGCATCCAGGGGGATCGACCGGTGGAGTTGGCGTCCATCCTGTCCGAGTTCCTCTTCCCGAAGGCCGGGTAGCGCGCCATCGTGAAGCAGACGTGGTGGTCGCGCCGGGCCATCGGCCTCCACGTGGTGATCCTCATCATCGTCCCCACCTTCGCCGCGCTCTGCCTGTGGCAACTCCACCGGGCCCTCGACGGCAACGGATTGAGTTGGGCCTACGTCTTCGAATGGCCCTTCTTCGCCGGCTACGCCATCTACATGTGGTGGCGCTTCCTCCACGAGCCACCACGAACGGGGCCCGACATCGCACCGCCCGACTCCGCGCCTCTGGCGCGGGTCCCCGCCGGCACTGCGGCACGCGAGCCGGAGACCACCGACCCCGAGGAAGCGGAGCGCAACGCATACAACGAGTACCTCTCGGCACTGGCCACGCGCGACAAGCGGAAGCAGTGGCGATGAACGTGCGCACCGCCGAAGTGCCCGGGTGGCCGTCGGTCGCCGTCGGTCGCCATCGTGGCGTGACCATGTTCGCGGTCGCTTGTTACGGCAGCAGCAGCAGCACCAACACGTGCTTGTAATTTCTAACCGCTAGAGTTCTAGCATTTAGTTTACGCAAGTGTCCGTCGGGTGCGCTCACGCCTAAAGGCACGACTGGTTGGGGGCCTCGACCAACTCCCGGAGCAAGGTTCGGGTCGACGAATCGCAGCGGGGCCCGCGTCCGAGCCGACGGCTACCGTCAACGCATCATGGAAAGCTCCGGGGGGAGGGCTCGAACCTCCAACATCCGGCTCCAAAGGCCGACGTTCTGCCGATTGAACTACCCCGGACCGTTGCCGCGTCACTCTTTCGAGGACCCGTGCCGCTAGAGGTTAGAGGCACGGCGTCCACTCCTCGGGCGAAGTCGCCGCAGTAGGCTCCCTTTCCCGTGCGCATCTTGGTGGTGGACGACGATCTCGCAGTCTGCCGATCCATCGACAGGGCCTTGCGTCTCGAAGGCTACGAGGTGGCCACTGTGGCCACTGGCCACGAGGCCCTCGAGGCGGTGGCGCAGAACTCCCCCGACGCCCTCGTGCTCGATCTACAGCTCCCCGACCTGGACGGGCTCCAGGTGTGCCGCCGCATCCGCGAGGCCGGCAACGACACGCCGATCCTGATGTTGACGGCGCGCCACGGTATCGACGACCGGGTGCAGGGGCTCGACGCCGGGGCGGACGACTACCTGGTCAAGCCGTTCGCTCTCGAAGAGCTGCTGGCCCGGCTGCGCGCCCTGCTGCGACGCCGCTTCGAAGGGGAGGGGGGCCTCCTCCGGTTCGGCGAGCTCACGTTGGACCTGGCTTCACGGGAGGCACACCGGGGAGCGCGCGCGTTCGTCCTGACCCGGATCGAGTTCGACCTCCTCGAGCTCTTCTTGCGGCACCCGCGCCAAGTGCTCACCCGGGAGGTGCTCCTCAACCGCGTCTGGGGCTTCGATTTCGATTCGGGCACGAACTCATTGGCCGTGTACGTCGGTTACCTGCGGCGCAAGACGGAGGCGGGCGGCGAACCCCGCTGCATTCACACCGTGCGAGGCGTGGGATACGTGCTCAGAGACACGTGACCTTTCGCACACGATTGGTCCTGGCCACCACCGTGGCCGTGGTCGTCGCCGTGCTCGTGGCCTCGACCGCCTCGTTCCTCGCCGCCCGCAACTCACTGCTCGGGGCGGCCGACAACTCGTTGACCGCGGCGGCCAAGAAGATCACCGCCGGACAGCAGATCAGCGCGACCACCGCCACCTTGGGCCAGGTCATCGACTCCGCCGGCGCCGTCGTTTCGGGAGGAGCCCTCCCGGTCACGCCCCAGGTGCAACTGGTGGCCGCCGGGTTGGCTCCGGCGTTCTTCACCACCGTCACCGTGGGAGGCGACCAGCTGCGTGAATACGTCGAACCCCTCCCGGCAGGGACCGCGGTCGCGACGGGGATTCTGGCCGAGGGCGGAGCTCTGCAGATCGCCACGTTGCTCAACGTCGGGTCCGTGCTGGATCGCCTGGGGATCGTCCTCGGGGCGGTCGCGCTGACGGGTGTCCTGCTGGCCGTCGTTCTCGGCTGGTTGGTGGCCCAGACCGCGCTGGTGCCCCTCAATGCCCTCACGGCCACGGTGGAGGACCTGGCCGAGACCACCGATGTCACCCGCCGTCTGTCGCCCGGGGGGCCTGACGAACTCGGGCGGTTGCGCCGCACCTTCAACCGGCTGCTGGAGGCCCTCGAGTTCTCCCGGCGCGCGCAGAGTCAGCTCGTCCTCGACGCCTCCCATGAGCTGCGCACCCCGCTCACCAGCCTGCGCACCAACCTCGAAGTGATCCGCCGCGTCGACGAGCTCTCCGAGGCGGACCGCTCGGTCCTGGTCGACGACGTCCTGGTGCAGCTCCAGGAGTTGACCGACCTTGTCGGCGATCTGGCCGAACTGGCCCGCGGCGACCGGATGCCGGTCCGTAAGGAGCCGCTGCGGCTCGACCTCCTCGTCAGGGATGCGGTCGCCGTGGCGGCCACGCACGGACGGGCTCAGGGCGTGACCTTCGATCTGGTCTCCGCCGAGGAATGCTGGGTCTCGGCCGACGGGGACCGCCTTTCGCGTGCCGTCGGCAACCTGCTGGACAACGCCCGCAAGTGGAGCCCGGCCCGAGGGGTGGTCTCGGTCACCTGCGACCACGGTGCCGTCGTCGTCAGGGACAGCGGTCCGGGCATCGCGGCGGAGGATCTCCCCCATATCTTCGATCGGTTCTACCGGGCCCCGGCCGCCCGTGGCCTGCCCGGCTCGGGATTGGGGCTGGCGATCGTGGCCCAGGTCGTCAAGGCGGAGGGCGGCACCATCCGGGCCGAAGTCGATCCGGGGGGCGGCACCCGCATGTCGATGCAGCTGCCCATCATCGTTCCCCCGGCCGACTCCCCCGAAGAGACGGCGTTCACGCCTTCGTAGAGGACGTCCCGCTGCGCCCTGCCTCGATCAATTCCAGGCGGTTCCCGAAAGGGTCGTCGACGTAGCATCCCTCGCCCGGAGGCCGGTCGGGGTTCGGGGTCACCGCGAACGCCGCCTTCGTCAACGCAGCGGCGAGTCCCGCCAGATTCTCGGATCAGCAGGGCCGGATGCGCCTTCTTGGCTGGGCGGAAGTCGTCTTCCACGCCCAGATGCAGGGCCACAGGGCCCGAGACGAACCAGCATCCACCCCGGCTGGCCTGGGGCTCCGGCTTGGGGAGGCGGGTCAACCCGAGGAGCCCCGCATAGAAGGCCTCCGCAGTCGTCTCGCCCCCACGGGGCATGGCCAGCTGCACGTGGTCGAGGCCGATCACCGCAAAACTCATGCTCGTCGCTCCTCCCGCGATCGGAGACCGACCTGGCAGTCGGCTCACCAGACCGCTAGCCTGCCGCACGACATGGGATCACTGATCAAGAAGCGCCGCAAGCGCATGCGCAAGAAGAAGCACAAGAAGATGCTCAAGGCCACCCGCTGGCAACGCCGGGCAGGTAAGTAGCCCTCAGCGTCAGATCCCGTCCCATCCCGCAGGCACGGTTCGTGCCGGGATGAGGCGGGCCCGCTCCTCGCCCAGGGCTAACCACGGAGGCGTGTCGGAGCCCGGGGGGGAATCGACTTCGACGAACCAGGTGGACCCGCTGCCGGCCAGCGTCGGCGCCTGGCCGGTCAATGCACCCAAGGCGTCGCGCCACCGGGCCAGCCGGGGTTCGACCGCGAGCGCGGCGCCGGTCAGCGCGTTGACCCGGCCCGTGGCTCCGGTCCCTCCAGGGGCGAGGTCCGTCCCGGCCGCCTCGTCCCAGGCTGCATAGACACGCGCCGTGTCGACGCCGAACGGGGGAACCAGAAGGAGGAACTCGCGTGCCTCGAACGGCAACGGCGTGACCTTCTCGCCGGTCGCTTCGACCAGAGCACGCCCGCCGGCCACGCTGAAGGGCACATCGGAGCCCAGCGAACGGGCGACGTCGAGGTCGTTGCATCCGGCCCAGCGCAGCACGGCGGCGGCGTCCGACGATCCTCCGCCCAGCCCGCCCCCGAGCGGGATCCGTTTGCGCACGTGCACGGAGGCCTCGCGGCCCACCGCGGCGAGGGCCCGCGTGATGAGGTTGCTGCCGTCGTCCTCCGGCAACGCGTCGGCGCGCGTCCCCGGGTCGGCCACGAGCGTCAGCCCGCGCCGCCCCTCATGGAATGTCAGTTCGTCGCTCAGGCTCAAGCTGACCATTTCGGCGCGAAGCTCGTGGAAGCCGTCCGGGCGCACGCCCGTGACGGCGAGCGAAAGCGTGAGCTTGGCCGGGGCCAGGATCGTCGTCACTGCGCCAACCTTCCCCACTCCTCGACGGTGAGCTCTTCGGCGCGCGCCTCGGGCCGTATGCCGGCCCGCCCGAAGGCCTCGGGTTCGACGACTCCCGCCAGCGAGCTCCGCAACATTTTGCGACGTTGGCCGAAACCGGCCTTCACCACCGCGGCCAGACGCTCATAGGACACCACCTCGGGCGGCACGGCGGGCTGATCCCGGCGCTCCATGCGCACGAGTACCGATTCCACACGCGGGCGAGGGATGAAAACCGATGCCGGGACCTTGCCCACCACAGACGCCCGGGCAAAATAGGCCACCCGCACCGACACCGAACCGTAGGCGGGATCCCCCACGTTGGCCGCCATACGCTCCCCGACCTCTCGCTGCACCATGAACAGGAGACGGTCGACCGCCGGCACCTGCACCAGGGTCTGGAGCACGAGTGGCGTTGCCACGTTGTACGGCAGATTGGCCACGAGCGACCACGAGCCTCCCCCGCGCGCAGCAAGGAGCCGGGCCACATCGAGGACCATGGCATCCGCCTCGATCACCTCCACCCCGACCGGTTCGACCACGCTCCGCAAAACGGGCAAGAGGTGGCGATCCATCTCGACGGCCACCACCCGGGCGCCGGTTTCCGCCAGCGCCAGGGTCAGAGAGCCCAGACCGGCCCCGAACTCGACGACGGAGGAACCCGGTCCGACGTCGGCCAGGCGGGCGATGCGTCTGACGGTGTTCGGATCGGCGACGAAGTTCTGCCCGAGAGCCCGGCTCGGGCGAAGCCCATGTTCGGCGAGCAGTGCTGCGATGCCGGCGCCGGAATGAGTCACCAGGAGATTGTGACGTTCACCACTCCCCGACTTGGTGATGCCAACTGGGCGAAGCCCGACGGGGACATGTCAACGACCCGCGGATAGCCGGCTTGCTCCCGATCATCGACGACGCAGGTCGTGCTCGCGCCCGTGTCGACATTGGTCACGGTCAGGACTGTCCCGAACGCAAGCGTCGGGCTGGCGCACTTCCCCGGAGGGGCGGCGGCGTACCACGTGGCCTGACCCCGTTCGCTGCTCGCCGTCTCTGCCGGTGGCGCGCTCACGGGCGCCACCTTTGGCGCGACAGTCGTCGTCGTCACGGGAATGGCGAGCACTTTCGCCACCGTCTGTTGTGGCGCAGGGGGAAGAATCGGTTCCGTCGTTGCCGGCGTCACGAGCGGCGTGGGCGTCGTGGTGGATGTCGTCGTCGGTATCGGAGGACCAACTGTCGTCGGCGTGGTGGAGCCGGGACGCGCCGTTTCGTAGTTCACCACTTGCGAAGGAAGGACGACGCTGTAGGACGACGCGCGCGCAGCACCGCCATGCGACGTGACGCGACCGCCTCCGGTCGCCACGCGTGATGCGTGTGCCGATCCGTGCTGCAGCAAGAGGAGAGGCGCAGCGAACACGGCACCACAGAGGACTGCGGCGACGCCGAGGCGCCTCCCCTGAGTGCTCTGTTTCCGCAGGGCTCCACCCTTCTCCGGGGACAGTGCACCCGCGCCGACACCAGGCCGGCGGGGGGGACGACGAGAACATAGGTACTCCGTCGGGCGATTGTGCAAATGAAAACGGGGGGTCAGCGCAGTCCGAATTTCATTTCCCCAGGTCAGGGCACAACTCCTGCCGTGTCATTTCATGAACGCCCTGATCACAGCCAGTTTCTGGACGAACGGTACGCGTATATCCCCAGGTCAGAGGCGTTATGAAGTACAGCGAAAGCGGCGCGCATTCAGGCCGAAATGGCAAAGGCGGCCGCGGCGGCCGCGGCGGAACTCTCGGCGATCGCGTCAACGGCGCAACCCTTCACGGTGGCCACCGTCGCGCCGACCAACGGCAACAGCGAAGGTTCGTTGGCGCGTCCCCGATGCGGCACCGGCGCCAGGAACGGACTGTCGGTTTCCACCAACAAGCGATCAAGCGGACAACGCGCTGCGGCCTCGCGGATGTCCGTCGCACTCTTGAACGTGATGATGCCGCTGAACGACACGAACATGCCGGCGCGCAGGCACCGATCCAATTCAACCGGGCCGCCGGTGAAGCAGTGCAGGATCGTACGCTCGGGAACTCCCTCCGCCGCCAGCACGTCGAAGAGATCGTCCCATGCATCGCGCGCGTGAATCACCAACGCGAGATCGCGCGTGTGTGCCAACTGCGATCTGCGCCGCGAACGCGGCGCGCTGCACCTGGCGCGGCGAGTGCTCGTAGTAATAGTCCAAGCCGCACTCGCCGACCGCGACGACGACGCCGTCACCGACGGCGCATCTCTTGCGCGAGCAACGCGGCCACGTCGTCGACACCGGCGGTCGCCTCGTGCGGGTGCAGACCAATGGAGGCCCATGCACGCGGGAGGTCACCGCTGTTGTGCCACGTCCGTGCGCCACCGCGACGGCTTGGGCCGACGTCGTGGCGATCGGTGCCGATGCAGACGAGACGATCGACACCGGCCGCTCCAGGCCCGCTCGAGAACCACGGAAAGGTCGGCATCGCTGCTCGCCCTGTCGCCGCCCCCGAGATACTCCTCCTGCACATGGCAGTGGGAGTCGAACCATCCGCTCATCCCTTGCGCCGCGGGAAGAGGGGGTCCCCCTTCACCACGGGAACACCCCCGGGGTAGGCCCCCCACTGGGCCGCGCCGGGAAGCCGGACCGCCGTCGGGTCGCCCTCCATGCCGATCCGCCGCCAGATCTCGGCGGCGGTGGCCGGCATGGCCGGGGAGAGCAGGATGGCCACGATCCGCAGCACCTCGAGGGCGTTGCCCAGCACGGCGTCGACCGCCGGTCCCGGCTCCATCTTCCAGGGCTCGGCTGCCTCCAGCTCGGCATTCGTCGCCCCGATGAGGCGCCAGGTGGCCTCCAGGGCCTCGTGGGGGGCCCAGCGGGCCCAGGCGTCCGTGCTGGCGCGCAGCACCTCCGCCGCGGCTCGCGCCCAGCGGGCTGTCGGGGTCGGGGGCCGGCCCGACGCCGCCGCACTTGGAATGCACGACGGTGGCCACCCGGGACACCAGGTTGCCCAGGTTGTTGGCCAGGTCGGCGTTGTAACGGCTCACGATCCCTTCGTAGGAGAAGTCGCCGTCTCCCCCGAGCGGCACGTCGCGCAGGAGGTGGTAGCGCAACGGGTCGACCCCGAACTCGTCGGCCAGCGCCAAGGGGGAGACTTCGGTGATCTTGAGCGTGCGTGCGTCGTCGCCCTGCCCGGTGACGCCGGACTGGATCATCGTCTTCCCGAGCTTCTGCCCGCCCATGAGGAGGTACCCGTGGACGAAGATCTCCCGGGGCGGGTCGATGCCGGCCGCCATGCACATGGCGGGCCACCACACGCAGTGGAACTTCAAGATGTCCTTGCCGATCAAGTGGTGCGCCGCCCCCCACAGTGCGGCGAAGCGATCGGGGTCGCTGCCGTAGGACGCCACCGTGAGGTAGTTGATCAGCGCGTCGTACCAGACGTAGAAGACGTGGCCGTCGTCCCACGGAACGGGGACACCCCACCGAAACGACGTGCGGGTGATGGAGACGTCGTTGAGGCCGCCGCGGATGAACCCCAGCGCCTCGTTGCGCTTTGCGTTCGGACGGACGAAGTCGGGATGGCTCTCGTAGTAGTCGAGCAGTGGCTGTTCGAACGCGCTCAGGCGGAAGAAGTAGTTGTCCTCCTGCATCTCGATCACGGGGCGACCGTGCACGGGGCATTTGCCGTCGACGAGTTGGTCGGCGGTGTAGTAGTCCTCACACGACACGCAGTACAGGCCCGTGTACTTGCCGAGCTCGATGAAGCCGTTGTCGTAGATCCTCTGGAGGAACTCCTGCACCACGGCATGGTGCCGCGGCTCGGTCGTGCGGATGAAGTCGTCGTTGCTGATGTCGAGCCGCTTCCACGCCTCCACGAAGCGGGCCGAGGTGCGGTCGGTCCACTCCAGCGGGGAGGTGTCGTGCGCCTCGGCCGCTTCGACGATCTTCGCCCCGTGCTCGTCCGTGCCGGTCATGAAATAGACGTCGTCGCCCAGCAGCCGATGCCAGCGGGCCAGGGCGTCGGCGTTCACCGTCGTGTAGGCGGTGCCCACGTGGGGCGCGTCATTGACGTAGTAGATCGGCGTAGTGAGGTAGTAGGGCGCCACCGCGGTAGCGTACCGGCGGCACCGACCACCTTCATCTCACCCGCCCTGAACGACCCTCGCCCTCACCTCTGCAGGCGGAGGACCGCCTCGTAGACCTTGCGCCGGGGCACGCCGAGTTCCCCGGCGACCGCGTCGGCGATCTGCCGGGGTCCCCGATCCTGGCCCGCAGCCCAGTCGCTGCCGCACGGCGTCGTCGATCGCTTCGTCGCTCACCGGCCCGGCCGGCGGGGCGCCCCCGATCACCAGGACCACCTCGCCGCGGATCTGGTGCTCGCCGAAGAAGGCGGCGGCCTCGGCCAGTCGTGCCCCGCCACACCTCCTCGTGCACTTTGGTCAGCTCGCGCGCCACGGCGACCCGGCGCGCCGCGTCCACCGCCGCCAGCTCGGCCAACGTGGCGGCGACCCTTCCCGGGAGCCTCGAGCACCACCGACGTCTTCTCGTCGGCCATCAGGGCGGCGATGCGATCGCGCCGCTCCCCGCCCTTGCGGGGCAGGAATCCTTCCATCGAGAAGCGATCAACGGGCAGCCCGCTGACGACCAGAGCGGCCACGACCGACGTGGGCCCGGGAACGACGCTCACCGTCTCGCCCGCTTCGACCGCCCGGGAGACGAGGAGCGCGCCCGGATCGCTGATGCCCGGCATGCCGGCGTCGCTGACCACGGCCACGGTGCCCCCGCCGGCGAGGCAGGACAGCACCCGTTCGACCCGGGACCCCTCGTTGTGCCCGTGCAGCGACAGCAACCGGTCGCCGTGCGGTCCTCCGGCCGGGATACCCATCGCCGAGAGAAGGGCCCTCGTTCGACGCGTGTCCTCGCAGCAGACCAGGTCGGCGCCGGCCAGCACCTCGCGGGCCCGGGGGAGAGATCGCCCAGGTTGCCGATGGGCGTGGCCACCAGGACCAACAGCCCGGGCCGCGGCCCGCCTCCCCAATCGGTCATTGCACCTCGCGGATCTCCAGTCGATCCGCCACCCGCACGCCCCAGCGCTCCCAGCGCCCCCGCCTCGGCCTGCGAGCACGCTGCGCGTGCCCTTGCGGGGCAGGGCGACCCGCCACGGCGGCACCCGCACCAGCCGGACGACGATCAGGTCGGCCGAAAGGAAGGCCACATCGAGCTCGAACTTCATGCCGGCCGTGTGCACGGTCGCGCGCCGGCGAGGTGCAGGGCACCTTCGCAGCCCTCCCGGCCGTGGAGGCCCCGGCCCGTTCCGCGAACGTCTCGGTCATCTCGAGTGCGCACACCACGTCGCCGTCACGCAGCAGCCATCCGGACCGCATAGGCGTCTGAGGCTAATGGGTCGCCGCGTACGCCCGACGGGCCTCCCATCGCCTCGGCACCGGGCCCCGGGAAAAGGCCGTCCCGACCGAACTAGCATGCATGCCCATGTCGAAGCGGACGGTGAAGCGCAAGCTCAGGGCGAAGAAAAAAGCGAACCACGGCAAGAAGCCGAACTGCGGGCGCGGCTAGGCCTCCGCACCACGCCCGGACCGAGGGCTCAGCTCATGCTCCCGTCCCAGGCGACGCCCCTGTCCCGGAGGACATCGACGAGCACAGTGGGCACGTCAGAGATGATGCCGTCGACGCCCAGTCCCACCAGTCGCTCCATGGCCGCTGCGCTCGTTGACCGTCCACACGTGGACCGCTTTGCCCCGGGCGTGGGCGGCCTCGACGAACGCCTCGTCGACCACCACGAGATCGCCCATACGCTCGGGCACCTGGTAGGCCGCAACGGGGCTGTCGGGAAGCGGCCCGCCGTCCTGCACGGCCCGCCAGAACTCCGCGGTGGCGATCGTCCCGGCCGAAGTGGGGACCTCGGGCGCAAATGCTCGGAAGGCGTCCGTGGCCGGGTCGAGGAACGAGGCCACGATCACGTCGTCGCTCCGCTCGAACTCGCGCAGCAGCCGGGCGAGCGACTCTTCGTAGGGCGTGACCATCGGCGCCGTCTGCTTGATGTCGAGGTTGAGGACGACGCCGGGGAATTGTTCCGAGCACCTCGCGCAACGTGGCGATCCCGAACTGCGGATCGTCAGGAGCCCGGCCGCGGTAGGGATACTCGCCCTCGGGACGGTCCGGGGGTGACATCGGCGCCGGGAATGAACCAGTAGGAGAAGTCGAGCTGCCGGAGCTCGGCCAGGGTGAAACTGGCGATGTTCCCCGTCGCCGGTGTCGTGCGGTCGACGGTGGCGTCGTGGCAGACGACCAGCTCACCGTCCGACGTCGCGTGCACGTCGAGCTCGATCGCCGGTGGCGCCGGCCGCCAGCGCCCGGGTAGATGGCGAACACGGTCGAGGAGGGTGACTCCCAGGCTCCCCCCTGATGGGCATAGGCGATCAGCCGCCTCCGGACCCACACCGACCTGTCGTCCACCGAAGTGATCGTAACGGCAGATCACCAGTAGCCTCTCCCCGCCGTGCTCGATCACATCCTCGTCGACATCATCAGCGCCATCCGGCGGTCGTTCGACCAGGCGCTCCTGCAACGCCAGGCGGTCGAGGAGCGCTTTCAGGTCGACGTGTTCCTGGGAGACGTGTCGTGGGAGACGTCGTACAGCCTGCCCGGCGAGGAGCAGCCGCCCCGTGTGCGGGCCGACGTCTCCGTGGACTGGCCCACGTGGAGCCAGACCTCCTACCGGAGTTGGTCGATCGGCGAGCCGCCGGACGAGCTGCCCGAGATCGTGGTCGAGGTCGCCCTCCGGGTCCAGCGGCTGGCCGAGGCACCTGACACGGACATGGTCCTGCGCGCACTCCCGGGGGCCAACCCGCTCCTCGGTGTCGACCCTCTGGTCCTGACCGCGACGACCATCGAGCAGGTACATGCCGACGGGGGCGTGCGGTGGGCGGTCGAGGCGACTTACGAGGGCTCGGTGCATTTCAGCGAGGCGCAACTGGAGGATCCCGGTGAGATCGGGCCCGTGATCGCCGGCCTCACGCGATGGATCTCTTCGACGCTGATCCAATTGGCGGACCTCCCCTTTTCCTTCCTGCCCCCCGACGAGGACGACGACTGACCGCAGCGAAACGCCTCGGTTATCGCTGGCTCGGTGTGGGGCGGTTGCCGTCGGGTTGCCTCAGAGCCGATGCCCTATCGCTCGCGTCGTGGGCCGGATATGAATTTGAATCCGGCAGATATCCACCACACAAAAGGGAGGCACACGCGATGTTCCGTCGTTCTCATCGTGCAACGGCCCAATGCGTCATTGCGGCTCCTCGAGTGAGCACCGTCCGCGTGTTGGCTACTCCCGAGGACCTTCGGGCCGCCATCGAACGGGCCCGGGAGTTCGAACGGATGAGGGCCGGCCATGGCGCTCCCATCCTCCGCTACGAGAGGTACCTCCACACTGGTGCGGGCGACCAGAATCTGGCCGACGTCATGCTTGCCGGTAGCGAGGCCGTGGGCGCCTGACAACGCCGCTTTCTAGTTGTTGAAGCGGAACTCCACGACGTCGCCGTCACGCATGACGTAGTCCTTGCCTTCCATGCGCGCCCGTCCGGCGGCGCGGGCCGCGGCCACCGATTTCATGTCCACCAGATCCTCGAAGCTCACCACTTCAGCCTTGATGAAGCCCTTCTCGAAGTCCGTATGGATGACGCCGGCCGCCTTGGGAGCGGTGTCGCCGACGTGGATGGTCCAGGCCCGTGCCTCTTTGGGGCCGGCGGTGAGGAAGGTCTGCAGGCCCAGCGTGGCGAAGCCCACATGGACCAGTCGCTCCAGGCCGGACTCGGCCAGTCCGTAGCTCTCGAGGAGCTCACGGGCGTCCTCGGCCGGCATCCGGGCCAGCTCCGCCTCGATCTGCGCGCACAGCACGATCGAGTTGGCGGGTGCCACACCGTCCGCCAGTCGCTCCGCCAGTGCGGTGTCGGTGAGCGCATCCTCATCGACGTTGAAGACATAAATGAACGGCTTCGCGGTGAGCAGGTGCAGGTCGTACAGCAGATCGACGTCGACCTCGCCCTGCGCTGCCGCGCTCGAGATGGTGCGCCCTTCGTCGAGGATGCGCTGGGCCACCGCCACAGCCTCGGCCTGGGACCGCAGTTCGGGCCTGCGCCCTTGCTTCCTTGGCCAGTTTGGGCAGCCGGTTCTCCACCGTCTGGAGGTCGGCGAGGATCAACTCCGTGTTCACGGTGGCGATGTCGGACATGGGATCGACCCGCCCGTCGACGTGGATCACGTCATCGTCGTGGAAGACGCGGACCACCTGGCAGATGGCGTCACTCTCCCGGATGGCGGCGAGAAACTTGTTCCCCAATCCCTCGCCCTGTGACGCACCGCGCACGATGCCGGCGATGTCGACGAACGTCACCGACGCCGGCACGATCGGGGCATCGTCGTAGAGCGCGGCGAGTTCCTCCAACCGTTGATCCGGGACGGCAACGACCCCGACATTGGGATCGATGGTGGCGAAAGGGTAATTGGCCGCCAGCACCTCATTGTTCGTGAGGGCATTGAAGAGCGTGGACTTACCGACGTTGGGGAGGCCGACGATGCCTATGGAGAGGGACACCGGAACCCCTACGGCGCGAGCACGCCCGCTGCCGCGGCGAGCGCACGCAGGTCGGACTCGGGGCGGGCGCCGGTGTGGGAGATGACCTCTGCGGCGCAGATGCCCCCGAGCCGCGCGCTGTGCACAGGATCCATCCCGTGCGTCAACCCGTAGAGCATCCCCGAGGCGAAGAGGTCCCCGGCGCCGGTGGTGTCCACCACGTGACCGACAGGCGACGCGGGCACTTCCTCGGGGCCGTGCGCCGTGAGGACGACGCAGCCCGCGGCTCCACGCGTCATGACGACGAGCAGACCTGTTTCCTCCGCCGCCTCGAGAGCCGCCGTGTGTGAGGTCGCTCCGAACAGCATGGTGATCTCCTCTTCGTTGCCCAGCAGGATGTCGATGTCGTCGACGAGGAGGTCCAGGAACTCGCGCTGGTGACGTTCGACGCAGAACGGATCCGACAGCGACAGGGCCACCGAACCGTCCGCTTCGTGGGCGATTGCCGCGGCATGGCGCATGGCTTCCTTGGCGGCAGCCACATCCCACAGGTAGCCCTCGAGCAGGACGACGGCGGCCCGCTCGACGAAAGGAGCCGACACTCCGGCCACGGTCAGGGTGGACGCCGCCCCCAGGTAGGTGCCCATCGTCCGCTCCGCATCATCGGAGATGAGCACGATGCAGCGGCCTGTGCCCAGCGCATCGCTCTCGGTCGATCGGCCCAGGACCGGCTCGAACGACACGCCCGCGGCGCGAAGGTTCTCGGTGTACGTCTGCCCGACCGCGTCGTCGGCCACGGCGCCGACGAAGCCGGCCCGTCCCCCGAGTGCGGCAAGTCCGACCGCCGTGTTCGCCACCGATCCACCGGAGACGAAGCGCGGGGCCTTCATGATGCCCTGGATGGCATCGGCCCGGGCCAGGTCGATCAGGGTCATCGATCCCTTGACCAAGCCGACTTCCCCCAGCACCTCGTCGCGCGTCGTCTCGAGGACGTCGAGCAGCGGCGATCCGATCGCCACCAGGTCCAGGTCAGACCGGCTGGCGTCGTCGATCACCGGGGTTCCGGCTGATTCGTTCGCATCCACGCAGCGAGAACCTACTCGGAGCGAGGCGGGTAGCCTTCCCGGCAATGTCATCTTCCCCATTGACCCCAGCGGCGACCCACGAGAATGCGTTCCGTCTGCCCCGGACCGTGGAGCCACACACCTACCGCATAGAGATCGAGCCGGACATCGGCTCCGCCAGCTTCTCGGGGACCGTGGCCATCGATGTCACGGTGCACGAAACGGTGGACCGGATCGTCCTCAACGCAGCCGAGCTCGCCATTAGCGACGTCGAGGTCCGTACCGAAACCGGCGACGTGATCGGGTGCACCGTCACCTTCGAGGACGAACTCGAACAGGCGATCTTCCACCCCTCCGCTCCGCTCACGCCGGGGGCGAGCACGGTGACCTGTCGGTTCACGGGAACCCTCAACGACAAGTTGCGGGGGTTCTACCGGTCCACGTACACCGACGACGCCGGTGAGACCCACACCATCGCGACGACCCAGCTGGAATCGGTCGACGCCCGCCGGGCCTTTCCGTGCTGGGACGAGCCGGATCGCAAGGCTGTCTTCGAGGTGACACTCACCATCGATCGGGACGACGAGGCATTCTCCAACTCTCCTATCGTTGACGTGCGCCGGGTCGGCGACAAGAACGTCGTGCGTTTCGCGCCGACCATGAAGATGTCGACCTACCTGGTCGCCTTCGTCGTCGGCCAGCTCGAGACGACTGAGACGGTCGATGTCGACGGGGTTCCGCTCCGTGTCGTCTTCACCCCGGGCAAGCGGAAGCTGGCCGACTTCGGGCTGGCGATCGGCGCCTTTTCACTCCGTTTCTTCACCGAATACTTCGGGATTCCCTACCCGGGGGACAAGGTCGACCTGGTCGCCATTCCCGACTTCGCCGCTGGGGCCATGGAGAATCTCGGTTGCATCACCTTCCGCGACACCGCCCTCCTGATCGATCCGACAAGCGCGGCCCGGGCCGAGCTGGAACGGGTGGCCGACGTCGTCGCGCACGAGATGGCGCACATGTGGTTCGGCGACCTCGTGACGATGGGCTGGTGGGAAGGTATCTGGCTCAACGAGGCCTTCGCCACCTTCATGGAGATGCTCTGCGTCGATGCGTTCCGGCCATCCTGGGATCGCTGGGTGGGCTTCGCCCCCTCGCGCGAAGCGGCCCTGACGATCGATGGCGTCCATGCGACCCGACCCATCGAGTACCCGGTCGGACCGCCCAAAGAGGCAGAGGGCATGTTCGACCTCTTGACGTACGAAAAAGGTGCGGCCGTCTTGCGGATGTTGGAGCAACACATCGGGCCCGAGGTCTTCCGGGACGGCGTGCGCACCTACCTGACCGCGCACGCCTACGCCAACACGGTGACGACCGACCTGTGGGACGCGCTGGAAGAAGCGAGCGGCGAACCGGTGCGCGACGTGATGAACACCTTCATCCTCCAGGGTGGGCACCCACTGGTCTCCCTCAAAGGCGACACAGTGGAACAGCAACCCTTCTCCTACGGCGAGGTCCCCGACGGGATCGAGTCCGCCATCGGCGACGCATGGAACGTCCCCGTGGCCGTGCGCGCTCTGGCCGCTGACGGGAAGCCGGGCGCCCCCACCAGCAGGTTCGTCCTCGACAAGGCCCCGGTCCGCCTCGAGGCGACGGCGCAAGGCCTGGCCGTCGTCAATGCGGGTGGATGGGGCGTGTTCCGGGTCGGCTACGAAGCCGCACACCGGCTGGCACTGGCCTCGCGCCTTTCCGAGCTCACCCCCCTGGAGCGGGCCAACCTGCTGGCCGACACCTGGGCCACCACGCTGGCCGGACATTCCACGCTCGAGGAGTTCCTCCTGGTTGCCGCGAAACTGGAGCTCGAGCCGGACCCGACGCCCTGGGCTCCGGTCTCCGCCGCGTTCCATCTGGCGCGGCGCATCGTGGACGAAAGGCGACCTTCCGGTGCTGCACGAGGCCGTCGCCGCTCTCGTCGGCCCCCAGTTTCGCCACCTCGGCTTCGAGGCCCGGGCGGGCGAAGGGGATCGCACGCCGACTCTCCGTTCGCTGGCCATCAACCTTCTGGGCACCGTCGGCGCGGATCTCGTGGTGCGCGAGGAGGCATTGCGCCTCTTCATCGAGTCGCCGATCGGCGGCGGCGATGGCGCGCCGATCCCGGCGGACGTCGAAGCGGCCACGCTGGCCGTGGTGGCACAGCTGCTCCGGCCCGGCGACTACGACGCCCTCCTGCAGCGCTACCGGACCGCCGCCACGCCGCAGGAAGAGATGCGTTCGCTCAATGCCCTTTCGGCCTTCCCGAGCGTGGACCTGGCCCAGCGCACATTCGATCTCGCCATGACCGAGGTACGCAGCCAGAACGGGTGGCTCGTCATCTCGTCATTGCTGGCCAACCCGGTGGCCGGGCAGACGATCTGGCTCCGTATCACGGAGGCATGGGACGCCATCCTCGAGCGGTTCCCGAAGAATGCGCACGCACGTATCGCCGAGGCCATTCCCTCCCTCTGCGGCGACGCGGACTTCGCCGGCTCGGTCGTGCAATTCCTGGCCGACCATCCCCTGGCGTCGGGCCCCCGCCGGGTCGCACAGTCGGTGGAACGCCTGAACGTCAACGTCGCCTTCGCCGCGCGTGAGCGGGAACGGTTGGGCGACAGCTTCCGGGCCGCCATCGCAGCGGCCGCCTCAGCTTGACGCCGGCCGACAAGGGGGGCCATGCGGTGACGGACGCACCAGACGACGCCCGGCTGCGCGTCCTCGTCGATGCGGCCCGCCAGACGCGCGGTTTCATGCCCGACGACGAGGGTGAGGCACTCCTCGCGGCGGCTCTGCGCGCCGGCCGAGACGCCCCGCACGGGAGTACCCCGGTGACGTTCGTCGAGATCGGTGCCTGGTGCGGCAAGTCCTCGGTGTACCTGGGAGCGGCAGCCGAGGCCACCGGCGCCGTCTTGTACTCCATCGATCACCACCGGGGCTCCGAGGAGAATCAGCCCGGATGGGAACACCACGAGCCCGACCTGGTGGACCCGGAGCGGGGCCAGATCGACACGTTGCTGCACTGGCGCCGCGCCATCAGCGGAGCGGAGCTCGAAGGATCCGTGGTCGGTGTGGTGGGCGACTCGATCGACCGTGGCGGCACGTTGGACCCACCCGCTGGCGTTCTGCTTCATTGACGGCGGCCACGGCGCCGAGCCGGCATGGGCCGACTTCCGGGGCTGGGCACCCCGGGTGGCGTCGGGGGCTGGCTGGCCATCCACGACGTGTTCCCCGATCCCGCCGACGGCGGGCGCCCCCCCTACGAGCTGTTCTGTGCCGCGCTGGCCTCGGACGAGTTCGTCGAGGACGGCGAGCCTGCGGCAGCCTGCGCGTGCTCCGCCGGGTGACACCGCGGGCGACCTGACGCCGACGATCCGGGGGCAGCGGTGTCAGCCGGCCGTGCAGTCCCCCGCAGCCGGGCCTACACAGTGCGGTTCGGCCAGATCGAGCGCCGCCGGGAGGCACTCGCCCCGGAACAAGCCCGGCGGCAGGTGACGTGCTCGACAGTGCGTCGGCCGCGAGCACCATGGCGCCGAAGGTGTACGTCGTACGCTCGTTCTCGGGAAAGGTGACCCGCTCGGGATAGACCATTCCCGTCCAGTACGAGCCGTCACCCAGTCGCAGATTCTGGCCGGCTACGAAGAGGTCCCTCGCCTGATCGTCCATGCCCGAGCGCGTCGAGAGCCAGGACGCACTCGGCCGTCTCGGCCGCCGTCACCCAGTCCCCCGTCGAGACGCACCGCACGCCGAGGCCCTCCATGACGAAGGTGTCCCAGCCGTCGGCCAGGCGGCGTCGTCCGGCCTCTCCCTCCAACGCTCCCGAGAGGACGGGGTAGTACCAGTCCATGGCGAACTCCACCTTGGGGGCGAAGGCCGAGGGGTGGTGCGCCACGGCGTGACCGAGCCGGCCTGCTGCCAGCTCCCAATCCGGGCGGTCCTTGGCCAGGCATTCGGCCACCGCCACTGCACAACGCATCGAGTGGTAGATGGAAGAGGAGCCGGTCAAGAGGGCGTACCCCTCGGCGCGCCCTGCCGGATCGAGGGACCACAGGACCGATCCGTCGGGCTGCTGCCAGCGCAAGATGAAGTCGATGCCGCGTTGAATGGTGGGCCACAGTTCGCCCAGGAATTCCACGTCACCGGTGATCAGGTGGTGATGCCAGGCGCCCGCGGCGAGGTAGGCACACACGTTGGTGTCGAGTCGCTGATCCTTCACCCCGGCACCCTGGTAATAGTTGAACCAGCTGCCGTCGGGCAGCTGGTTGGCGGCGAGCCACCGGTAGGCCGCCTGCGCCTCGGAAATCAGCCCGCAGACGGAGAGGGCCATCGCCGCCTCGACGTGGTTCCAGGGGTCGCAGTGGCCGCCGTCGAACCAGGGGATCATCCCGTCGGACCGCTGCACGTCCGCAATGGCGCGTGCGGTGGCCAGCACGTCGGCACGACGTGAGCACGCCGGGCACTTCGGGGATCGTGCTCTCGTCGGAGCGGAGGTGTTCGGTCGTCATGCCGCGGCCCCGTGACTCGGGGTCGTCGGTCCCCGGCGGCCCGGGACACCCCGGGGGGCATCGGCCTTGGTCCCGGGCACGTCGACCACGGCATGTTCGGGCTTGGTGAGATAGACGACCAGGCTCTTGCCGATGAGCGGGCTGAGCACCCGGTCGGCCGCGCGGGTGACGAAAGGGGCCTTGACGATGTCCCACACGAGCACCTTGTGGTAGGCCTCCACCGCCGGGTTGGAGTCGTTGCTCGGACCGACGACACAGCGCAGCCACCAGTAGGGCGAGTGGAGTCCGTGGGCGTGGTGGAATCCGGTCGGCTGCAGACCCGTCGAGGTGAGCCTGCGCTCGAGGGTGGAGCGCCGGTAAATGCGCACATGACCTCCCGGGTTGTCGTGGTACTCGTCGGAGAGGGCCCAATTGACAGCTTCTGGGCCACAGCGGGGCACCGTCACGGCCATGGTGCCTCCCGGGCGCAGCACCCGTGCCAGTTCCTTCATCGCCGCCACGTCGTCGGGTATGTGCTCGAGCACCTCGGACGCGATGACGCGGTCGAACGTCTCGTCGGCGAAGGGCAGCGCCAACGCGTCCCCCTGCACGGCGGCGGCTGGATGGTCGGCCGCCAGCTCCCCCGCCTCCACCATCGCCCCCAACGTGCCGCGCACCTGCGCCACTTCGTCGGGACCGGCATCGAGCGCGACGACCGACGCGCCACGGCGTGCCGCCTCGAACGCGTGACGGCCGAATCCGCAGCCGAGATCCAAGAGCCGGTCGCCTGCCCGCACCCCGAGCTTGTCGTAGTTCACGGTCAACATGCGACGTGGCCTCCCGGCGCGACGGCGGCGGCCACGTCGGGTCGGACGCCCGGTGCACCCGGCAACGGCTCTCCGGCCAGCAGGGCGCGGTAACAGCCCGCCGTGCCCGCGGCGGTCACTTCCCACGTGAATCGATGGATCACACGCTGGCGGCCGGCCGCGCCCAGACGTGCCCGCAACACGGGATCGTCGAGTAGGCGCGAGATGGCGCCGGCTAAGGCGCCCGGGTCATCGGGGGCCACCAGAAGGCCCGTCTCGCCGTCCGTGCCCACCACTTCGGGCAACGCACCTCCCGTTGTTGCCACGACGGCCACACCGCAGGCCATCGCTTCGATCGCCGGGAGGGAAAAACCCTCGTAGAGCGAAGGCACCACGGCGACCTCGGCTTCCCCGTAGAGCGCGGCGAGCTCGTCGTCGCTGACGCCACTGACGCAGCGCACCACATCGGAGAGACCCAGACGCTTGATGGCCCTGTCCACCCGGCCGCCTTCGCGTGGACGCCCGATGACCGTCAACTCGACCTCACGTTCGGTGCGCATTTTCGCAACCGCCTCGAGGAGTGGCACCAACCCCTTCATGGGGACGTCGCTGGACGAGGTCACCATGATCCGCCCCGGCTTCGGCGTGACATCGTCACGCGGCCGGAAGACGGTGTGGTCGACGCCGACGGGCACCACCGTCATGCGTTCGGGGCGCACCTGCATCTGCTCGGCGATGTCCCTGCTGGAGGACTGCGACACCGTGACGACCGCGGGCAGCGCGCGCGCCACCCTCACCTGCATGCCCAAGAACCCGAACCAACGACGGGTGGTGAAGCGCTGCCATGCGTTCGTCGTGTGCGAGAGTGCCAGCTCGCGGTCGACGGTGATCGGGTGATGCAGCGTCGTCAGCAGCGGCCAGCCGTCGTCGACCATCCCCAACATGCCCGTCCCGAGGCACTGGTTGTCGTGGACGACGTCGAAGTCACCGTGACGATGGGCCAGCAGCTTGCGCACCCGGGTGGAGAAGGCGAGGGGCTCACCGAACCCAGCGGTGCACATGATCCCGAATTCCGCCCAGTCCTCGCGACTGGTGAATTCCCGCGGGTGCGGCACGCGGAACGGGTCCGGGTCCCGGTAGAGGTCGAGGCCGGGGACCGGGGTGAAGCCCACCCCGGGGTCGAGATCGGGCCACGGCGGCCCGGCGAACACCTCGACCGAGTGTCCCAACGCGACCAATTCACGGGTCAGATGACGGGTATAGACCCCCTGGCCACCGCAACGGGGATTGCCACGGTAAATGAGGAAGGCGATCCGCAGACCACCTGGTCCTGGGGGTGCCGCTGGCACGCTGGGCGGGATCTCGATGTGGCGGGAACGCTCCCAGGACTCCTTGGCCTCGATCCATTTCTGCCGGGGGGATTTAGGCACAAGGTGATCCGACACGTCCAGCCATGGCCGCATAGCCTCCCCGAACCCCCTGCTCGACGCAAACCTCCGTCATTTCCGTGCCTCCCCGATCGTCAATTGAGTCCGAACCATCCCAACACGGTGAGGACCACGAACACCGAGGCCACGACCGCCACCGACAGAATCGACGCCCCGCCGAGCCACCTGGCCCAGGGCCCGTTCGCGGCCGGGCCGAGAAGGGAACGCCGGTTGGCCAACACCAGGATAAGGATCAGGGTCATCGGCGTGATCACGCCCTCGAGGACCTGCGTATTCAAAATGAGCGTGATCAGGTTGCCGGGCACGAGCACCACGGCCGCCCCCACCAGGATCTGGGCCGTGAAAAGCCCCAGGAAGAGCGGGGCTTGGCGGAAACTCGAGGACACCGAACGTTCCACGCCGATCGCCTCCGCCACTGCATACGACGTGGAGAGTGGCACGACGGCGGCGGCCAAGGCCGACGCACCGAGGAGCCCGAGTCCGAAGAGCACCTCCGCCGCCGGCCCGGCCACCGGGCGCAGCGCATGCGCCGCATGGGAGGCCGAGGTCAGAGGACCCGTTCCGCCGATGGTGGCCCCCGTCGCCACAATGATCGACATGGCGACGAATGCAGCCAGGATCGCGCCCACGATGGCGTCGACCCTCTGGAAGCGGTAGTCCTCTGGCTTCACGCCCTTGTCGACCACCGCGCCCGCTTCGTAGAGCTGGATGTAGGGGGTGATGGTGGTGCCGATGAGCGCCACCGAGAGGAGAAGGAAGGACTTGCTGGCGACGAAGTGGGGCCACACGGTGTTGGCGGCAACCTGGTGCCAGTTGGGGTGGGCGAGCACGGCCGCGATCGGGTACGCCACGAAGACGAGGGTCAGGAGGAGAAAGACCCGCTCGGCGTAGCGGTAGGACCCGAACAGGACGAGGGACCAGATGGCGAGCGCGGCGATGGGCACCGAAAGATAGCGCGAGACGCCGAAGAGGTCGAAGGCGGTGGCGATACCGCCGAATTCGGTGACCATCAGGCCGATGTTGGCGATGGCGAAGGCCGTCACGGCGAACGCGGTCATCCGCAGCGGGAACTCCTCCCGGATGAGGGCGGCCAGTCCCTTTCCCGTATGCACCGCCAGCCGCGCCACCATTTCCTGCACCACCACGTACGCGATGGTGATCAGCACCATCAGGAACAAGGTGCGGTAGACGAACTCCGCACCGGCTGACGAGTACGTGACCACACCGCCGGCGTCATTGCCGGCGGCGGCCGCAATGAGCCCGGGCCCGGCGGCGGCCAGGTACACCAGCCCCTTCCGGGGCATCCGCGCTTTCACGTCAGAAGTTTGGGGAAATGGAAGCGGCCCTTGGTGGGCACGAGCGCGTCGAGCACGTCGTCCGCCAGAATGCGCCCGATCGGCCGGCCGTCGTCGTCGACGACCACCAGCGAAAGGCGCCGGGCCTCGACCAGTTGGCCGGCGACCTCGTCGGCCGACGCATGCGGCCGCACCGTCACGACATCCTCATCGGCCAGGAGCGAGGAGATTCGCGAGTCCGGTGCAGTCTGCATGGTCAAGAGGATCTTGAGGAGCGTGATGTCGCCGACCAACGACCCCTCCTTGTTGACGACGGCCACCGCATCGAGGTCGACGTCGTGGCCGCGTGCGTCAGCCAGTCGGTTGACCACCTCGGTCACGGTGTCGTCGGTGATCCCCACCACGAGGGTGGACGTCATGATGCCGCCCGCTTCATCCTCGGGATAGCCGAGAAGCTCGCGCAACGGTGCTGCGTCGACGGGAGCCATCCGACGGAGCAGCTCGCCTCGTGTCGTCGCCGGGAGATCGCGCAGAGCGTCGACCGCTTCGTCGGGCTCCATGGCGACCAACAGACGCGCCGCCTCGTCTGGGTCCGCTTCACGCAACAACTGTTCGAGGTCGTCGGGCTGCATCTCCTCGAGCGCGTCCGCCGCCTCGTCGTCACTCAGCGCAGCCAACAGTTCCTGCCGCTCGTCGCGGCGGAGGTCCTCCAGCAGGTCGGCCAGCTCGCCGGGGCGCAAGCGGTGCAGCCCTTCATGCGTCATTTTCAGCCGAACCTGTGTCGCCCCGTCGACGGAGTCGTTCGACTCCGCGAACGGCTGGATCGCGGCCCAGTCGATGACGCGATCTGGCGTGGGCAGTGGACGCCAGCGGCGCGGCCCCAGCCGGCGGAACAGCGTGGCGGTCGACACGTCGGCCCCCACGAGACGAATGCGACCGAGCACTTCGGCCAGATAGAGGTCCGCGGCCCGGATGACCTGGACACCGTCGACGTCGACCAGTTGATGGTCGAGGACGTCCTTGGCCAAGAGCACCTCACCCGGCCGCCGGACGACATCGCGCAGGTCGAGCCGGGCCGAGCGCAGCAGGACCTCGGCGTGGGCGATGCGATCGATGGCCGAGGCGGGGACGAAAGCCAACCGGCGTCCGACTTTGATGACCAGTCCCGTCACCGGCGGGTAGGTCTGCCCGTCCGACCAGCGGGCCACGATGTCCTCGAGGCGGCCGATCTCCTGTCCGGTCTGGTTCGTCACCGGGCGTCCCAGAATGCCCGCCAGGGACACGATGGAATCGAAGACGCCCTCAGAGGCGAGGATGCGACGCGTGCGACGACGCCGTTGGTGCGCCGGGCGCTCGGCAGCGTCGCGGCGTCGGGGAAGCGAGAGAGTGGAGCGGGCAGGCGATGCTGCCGGCGGGGATGGAGTCAAGGTGCTACCTCCTGTGCGGCGCCAGTAGGCGGTCAGGTCGGGACGGACGGAGGGGTGCCCGCGCGAGGGGCACCCTGAAGGGGGCTGAGACCAGCACTTTCTCGAATCCGACGCCTGCGATGTCGTCCGGGCTGGTTGGGAAACCAGTCGTTCAGCCGGCGCAGGCGGGGCGAGGTGTGCCGGTAGTGCTACTGGGAGGTTCGTCCGTTCGCATGGTCACACCTCCTTCCATTCGCATTGCCCCGAGGGCGCTCCACGTGGCTCGCATCGCTAGGCCCCCATTGTACCGTCCCCGTACCAGGTCCCCGTGGTCCCGCATGCGGTCGGGCCCCCGACGGTTTTCGGATCGATCGCCGGGCGGGTACCGTGCCGTGGCATGGACCTGACGTACCCCCCAGAAGCAGAAGAGTTCCGCCGCGTCATCAGTGCGTGGCTCGCGGAGAATCTGCCCGCCGGTTGGGGCTCGCCGGAGTTCGTCATGACTCCCGAGGAGCGGGCCACCTTCAACACCGAGTGGACCGCCAAGCTCTTCGCGGGCGGGTGGATCTGTGCCAGCTGGCCCGTCGACTACGGCGGCAAGGGCCTGACCCTGCTCCAGCAGGTGGTGCTGAACGAGGAGTTCGCCCGGGTCGGGGCACCGCTGCGCGGGGATTTCTTCGGCGACACACTGGTGGGACCGACGATCCTGCAGTGGGGGTCCGAAGAGCAAAAGAAGCAGTTCATCCCCAGCATTCTCTCGGGCGAGATCTCGTGGTGCCAGGGATTCAGCGAACCCGACGCAGGCTCGGACCTCGCCAGCCTCAAGACAAAGGCCGTCCTCGATGGTGACGAATGGGTCATCAACGGCCAGAAGGTGTGGACCACCCAGGCGCAGCATGCCGACTACATCTTCCTGCTGGCGCGCACCGATCCGGACGTACCCAAGCACGCCGGCATCTCGTACTTGCTCATTCCCATGCGGCAACCGGGGATCGAAGTGCGCCCGATCCAACAGATCGACGGCTCCGCCGAATTCAACGAGGTCTTCTTGACCAACGCGCGCTGCCCGAAGGACAACGTGATCGGTGGCGTAAACAATGGATGGAAGGTGGCGATGACGACGCTCGGCTTCGAGCGCGGCACCTCGGCGACCACCAGTTACCGGCGCTTCCGGAAGGAATTCAACGAGATTCTTCAGCTGGCGCAGGCATCCGGGGCAGCCGCCGATCCACTCATCCGGCAACGATTGGCGCTCGCGTGGTCGAAGATAAAAATCATGGAGATCAACGGTTACCGCACCCTGACCGACGCGGTGCGCGGCACGCACACCACGGCCGCCCTGAGCGCATGTAACAAGATGTTCTGGTCCGAGACGCATCAGGAGACCCTGCTGCTGGGCATGGACATCCTGGGTATGCACGGGCCAGACGCTGCTCGGCGAGGAGGGACAGGACACCCTTCTTCCCGGGGCGCGCCGGGCCTGGGCCAAGTATCCGGTCAACAACCTGCAGTCGCTCTTCTTCTTCTCCCGCTCCGAGACGATCTGGGGCGGAGCGGCGGAGATCCAACGCAACATCGTGGGCGAGCGTGTGCTCGGCCTGCCGAAAGAACCGCGGCCCTCGCCCTAGGTTCGTCTGCCGGTGACAAGCGAGGCCTGGTACAGCACAGGGATCCGCCCTCCCACCCGGTCGACCTCCGTCACGATGTCCTCCAGCAAGGCGTCCAATCGGGCGGGGGGAAGCGTGTGATGGTCGCTGTGCGTGCGGGCGAGGTCCACCCACTCCCGGCTCGAGTAGACAATCCGGTGCTCGAACGTCTGCACCGAAACCGGGCCGAAGGCGCCCGTTTGACGGAGCGACGCAGCCACCGATTCGTACAGCGATGTCGGCCGTTCCCCCAGGAGCACCGACGAGCGTGCCAGCTCAGGAGCGTGGCGGATGTAGGCGGCGTCGAGCGCGGGGCGTACGAGAGGGTCGTGATGGGCCTGGTTCCAGAACAGGCCGATGCGCCCGCCGGGGCGAAGCACCTCTACCGCCTTCGCCGCACCCCGGCCGGGGTCCACCCAGTGCCAGGCCTGACCGGCTGTCAACAGATCGAAGTGCCGGTCGGCCGCGTCCCACTCCTCGATCGTGCCGGCTTCGACCACAATGCCGCGGCGGCGGGCCACGTCAGCCATCCGCGGGTCAGGCTCCAGACCGAGCACCTCGCAACCGCGGCCGATCAGTAAACGGGCCACGATGCCCGTACCGCACCCCACGTCGAGCACGGTGCGGGGGTGCTCCGCCACGAGTACGTCGATCAGCGCTGTCGGATAGGCAGGCCGGACCCGGTCGTACGCCTCCGGATCGTCCCCGAAGGAACTGGCCCGTCGGCGATCCTTGTGCAGCGCCCACTCTTCGCTCATCGGGCTCCACTCGTCCGGCGCTGCGCCGTCATCGTCCCGTCATCGGCCGAGCGGGAGCGGGAGCGGCACCACGTTGGAGTCTTCATCGGCCACCACGGTCACACCGAGGGGGGTGGCCGCGGCGCGCTGGCGGGTGGCCACGAAGAAGAGCGGCACGCTCGCGGCCAGCGTGGCGATCCCGCCGACGAGAAGGGCGATCCGGGGATTGCTGACGTCGCTGATGTACCCGAGCAGTGGTGCCCCGATCGGCGTGCTCCCCAAGAAGGCGATGGCATTGAGGGACATGACCCGGCCCCGCATGGCGGGGTCAGACCGCAATTGCAGGGTGGCGTTGTTGGTGGCGACGAAGGAGATACTGCCCGCCCCCATCAGGACCAGGAGTACAAGGGCCACCTGCTCGGTGGGCGCGAGCGCCACGGCCACGATGGAGGCGCCGAAGAACAGGCCGATCACGGCCAGCAGGCCCGTGGATGGGCGGCTGCGATGCGCGGTGAAGAGCCCACCGGCCACCGCGCCGGCACCCATGGCGGCGAGAAACGCGCTGTAGAGGCCCGCCCCGCCATGGAACGTGACCTTGGAAAGGAGCGGCAACGTGACCGTGAAGTTGAAGGCGAACACCCCGACGACCGCCATGGAGATGAGGGGTGAACGAAGGTCGGGGGTGGACCAGACATAGCGCAGGCCCTCGCGTACCTGCCCCTTGCGGCGGCCGACCCCAGGGGTCGAGTAGAGCTCGGCGGGACGCATCCTCGAGAGCGCCACGATCACCGCGACATACGAAGCGGCATTGACGATGAAACACGTGGACACGCCGAGCGTCAGGATCAGGACACCGCCGATCGCCGGTCCGATGACGCGGGCCCCGTTCATGACCACGCTGTTGAGGCTCACCGCATTGGGCAGCAGGTCCCGTCCCACCATTTCGGAGACGAAGGACTGGCGCGCCGGATTGTCGAACAGGTTGACCACTCCGAGCAACGCCGACAGCATGAAGACCTGCCAGAGCTGGATCGAATGTGTGACGACGAGCAGGCCGAAGAGGAGCGCCAGGACGGCCGCCGAGGACTGGGTGGCGTAGAGGACCTTGCGCTTGTCCAAGCGGTCGGCGATCAAGTCCCCCGAAGGGACCGAGGAGGAGCAGGGGCACGAACTGGAGCCCCGTGGCGATCGCGACGTCGACGCCCGTGCCGTGCAGGCGGAAGAGGATGAGGTAGGTCTGCGCCACCATCTGCATCCAGGTCCCTGAGACCGAGATGACCTGACCGGTGAAGAACAGCCGGTAGTTGCGGACGGAGAGGGCCAGGAAGGTGCGGTGACCGGCTTCGGCCAGGCGGCTCATTGACCCACCAGATGTTCGAGGAGATCCACCAGCGCAGCGGCACCAGCCTGTTCCTCGGGGCTGAGCTCCGCCAGGCGTCGGGTGAGGAAGGCGTTCTTCAGGGTGCGTATGCGCTCCATCGATCGCTTCCCGGCAGGCGTGATGCGCACGCGGGCACTGCGGCGATCGGAGGCGTCGGTGATACGCGTCACCATGCCGGCGTCGGCCAGGCTGGCCACGATCTTCGTCATGGTCGGGGGCTGCACCTGCTCGATGGCGGCCAGCTCACCCGAGCGTGGGGCTTCCCAGGCGGTTGACGGCACCGAGGGCGGAGGCCTGCGCCGGGGAGAGGCCCGCCAGTGACTCCTGGCGCAGGAGCCGGTGGAGCCGGTTGATCGACAGGCGCAGTCGGCTGGCCAACTCCTCCGACACAGCAGCGGTCTCCGGCACCGCTGTGGCGGCTGACGCAACTGCGGTCTCCCGCACCGCTGTGGCGGTGGCTTCCTGACCGAGGGTCTCCAGCTGCTCCGGCATGACCCCAGTATAGTTAGTTTTGCTAACTAACGAGTCACCGGAGACCCGGTGCCCTCCCAGCGGACGGGCACTTGCAAAATCTCACTGCTAGAAACCTAGCTTTTAACTTTTGCAATGTCCTGCTGGCCCCGTCAGCCGCGCCGAGGGGGGGGATTGGGTGCGATGACCCACGGAATGGCAGAAATACGAAAATGGTGCCCCCTCGGGACCGACCCCCCGTGGGTGCCCTGACCAGCAGGTATGCCGCCGCGTGGCCGGGCTCAGAAGTTCGGGACGTAGCCCTCCGCTGCCGAGGGACGAGCTCTCATCCAGGCTCAGGGAATCGTCGAGGTCCCCCACGACCTCGGTCACCCAGGACAGGCGTTCGCGCAGGATCCGCTCGACACCCCCCGAGAGGGTGGCCGAGCTCACGGCGCACGAGCTGCACGCCCCCTGGAGCTGCACCTCGACCACACCGGCCTCGACATCCGCCCTGACCAGGACCAGGTCTCCCCCGTCGGCCTGGACGGCCGGTCGCATCAGGTCGATGATCCCCTGCAGCTTGCTCAGGCGGTCGGCACGTTCGGCATCACTCAGCACAGTCTCGGTCTCGGGCACTCCACCATTCTGCCGTGCCGCACGGCCAGCCGTGACCCGCCTGCGGTCGAGGCAGCTCACGCGAGGCCGACAGGGACCGGCGGCGCGCCCTGGACGACGGGGTTCCTGAGCTCGCCGATGCCCTCGATCTCGATGCGCACGACGTCGCCGTCGGCCAGGAAGCGCGGCGGGTCGAAGCCGGCGCCCACCCCCGCCGGCGTGCCGGTGGCGATGACGGTCCCGGGCTCCAGGGGGAACGCCGTGGTCAGGTACTCGATGAGCGCGGCGCAACCGAAGATGAGATCAGACGTCGTGGAGTCCTGCCGCAGATCATCGTTGACCCAGGTGCGCAGGGTCAGCTGGCCCGGATCCGCGAGCTCGTCGGTCGTGACCAGCCACGGGCCACAGGGCGCGTGGGAATCGAACGATTTGCCGAGGGTGAAGGTGGGTGTCCGCCATTGCCAGTCCCGGACGCTGACGTCGTTGATGATGGTGAACCCGGCCACGACCTCCATCGCCCGGGCGGCAGGGATGTGCTGACAACGACGGCCGATCACCATGGCCAGTTCCCCTTCGTAATCCACCATGGTGGACACCGTCGGCAGGATGATCGGATCGCCGGGCCCGGCGATCGATGTCCGTTGCTTGTTGAACCAGTACTGGTACTCGGGGGGCTCACGACCCATCTCGGCCACATGGGCCCGGTAGTTCATCCCGATGGCCAAAATGCTCGGCGGGTGGGGAACCGGTGCGTGCCGCCGCACCGATTCGAGTGGGTAGCGGGCGGCGGAACCCGACGGAGCGTGACGGGCGCGCTCGAGCGCGTCGGGGCCCAAGGAGAGCAGGGCGGCCATGTCGGCCGGCAGACCGACCGCGGGGTCGCTCAAGTCGACAACCTCGTCACCGACGAGGAGGCCGGGGCGTGGACCGTTTGCCGGGTCGACAGACGACGACGTGTCGTGGGAGAAGCTGAGCAGGCGCATGCGTTAAAGGTAGGGCGCGCACGAGAGCAGCAGCGCGTAGGGCGCGCTCCCCCCACGACGCCGCCACGACGGGCCAATCCTGCGGACGGTCGAGGACCGCATCGGCCTCAGCCCACAACTCGGCCTCGACCGGGTCGAGGACGCCACGTATCTCCTCGATCGACCCGGGGTCGGCGTCCACCCGTTGCCGCACGGCATCGGCGGCCCGCCACATGGGCTCGCCGGAGAGCTCGAAGGGCACGAAGGGGGGCGGTCCGGCGGCCGTGCGTGGGAACGCCGGCACGTAGATGCTCGTGCAGGGGCTCCCCAACGCCACGGAGACGCGGAGTGGTGCACCCTCGGCCAGATCGGTCGGGAGCACCGCGATGAACGAGGCTGCCGTGACACTCCGCTGCGGCTCATGCATACACACAGTGGCCGTGCCGCCGCCCGTCGGCGGGGGCTGCGCGACGCCGTTGTTGCCCGGTGCGCCCCACGGACCGCGACCGTGATCACGCAGATGCGCCGCCACCGCCTCGGGTACGAGGCCGGAACCCTTGTCCTGTTGGGTCCGGAGAAACGCGAGGCCGGCGGCCCGCCGCGTGTCGGCCGACGCGGTGGGTGCCCCGACGTCGCGGAAGCGGTCGAAGTCGTCGCCGGGCGCAAGCTCGGGTGAGGCCTGTGCCCACTGCGCCCCCACCGTCAGCCGGTTGCTGATGGCGGTGCCACCGGAGACAGGGGCGGCCGCGTACTCGGTACCCGACGTATCGAGCACGAACGCCTCGGTGGCGTCGGCGATCAGGAACGAGGAGTCGTACGCCGTATCGTGCGCCGCGTCAGTGACCCCGCCCTGGCCGTAGGTGCCGAGCAACGCGATCAGTATCTCGAGGGCGTCCTGTGCGGTGCGGGCACGCTCGAGACCGAGGCGAACCAAATCCATGCCGATCAGTCCGGGACGCCGTGCCACGTGTGCATGCACCGTGCTGACCCGTTCGTTGCCGATCGCCACGCCGAATTCGTTGACGCCGTGCTCGGCCCCCCAGAGCCACGTGGGACAGGAAAGGAAGACCGCATGCGCGCCGGTGTCCCCGATGGACAGATACTGCGTACGCAACGTGCAACCGGCCGTCGGGCGACGGCCGAACGGCATGGCGAGCTGGACCTCACCAACGGGCCGATCCGAGTTCTTGGCGAAGACCATCCCGTCCCCACCGGGACCACACAGGGTGTCGCACATGACATGGAGCATACGGAGCCTGAGTAGGGTGAAGGCTCGTGGAACCTCGAGAGGTCCTCACCTTCGACCAGATCAATCTGACCGACAACGGATTCTGGACACTGCCCTGGGAAGAGCGTGAAGGTGCATTCCGACTGTTACGTCGCGAGCACCCCCTGGCGTTCTTCAACGAGCCCGCTTTCCCCGGCGCCGTAGGGCAGACGATGCCCAAGGGGCCGGGCTACCGCGCCGTGACCCGCCACGCGCACATCGCCGAGGTCAGTCGGCACCCGGAGATCTACCGTTCGGGACAGGGTGCCACCAGCATCTTGGACATGCCCGAGGAGTTGCTCGAGTACTTCGGTTCCATGATCAACACGGACAACCCACGCCATGCGCGCCTGCGCCGCATTGTGTCGGCCGCCTTCAACCCCCGGATGATCACGCGCATCGAAGAGCACATCGAGCTCGTCGCGGGCGACGTCATCGATCGCGTGGCCAGCGCGCGGCGGTTGTGATTTCGTCGTCGACGTCGCCGCCCGGCTCCCCCTCGCCATCATCTGCGAGATGATGGGCATCGGACCGGCGGACTACGACGCCGTCTTCGCCGCGTCGAATGTAATTCTCAGCCAAGGCGATCCCGAGTACGTCCCGGCCGGCACCGACCCCCTGGTCGCGTTCATGGAAGCGGGACAACAACTGACGATGCTCATGTCCGAGCTCGCCGAGGAGCGGCGGCTCAACCCGACCGACGATGTCACCTCGGCCCTGATCACGACCAACATCGACGGCGAAGCCCTCACGGCACCCGAGGTGGCGTCCTTTTTCATCCTTCTGGTGGTGGCCGGCAACGAGACGACCCGCAATGCCATCAGCCACGGTCTCCTTGCCCTGACGGAGCACCCGGCGCAACGAGCCCTCTGGCAGGCCGACCCCACGGGCGTCGCCGTCACCGGCGTCGATGAGATCGTCCGCTGGGGATCTCCGGTGATCTGGATGCGGCGCACCGTCGCCGAGCCCACGCTGCTCGGTGATGAGGAACTGGAACCCGGCGACAAACTGGTCCTCTATTACAACTCGGCCAACCGGGACGAGGAGGTCTTCGTCGACCCGTACCGGTTCGATGTGCGGCGCAACCCCAACCCGCACCTCGGCTTCGGCGCGGCCGGTCCGCATTTCTGCCTCGGAGCCCATCTGGCCCGACAGGAGATCAAGGTCATGTTCCGCCAACTGTTCGAACGCCTGCCCGACATCGAGGCCAGCGGTCAGCCCGACCGTCTCCGCTCGTCGTTCATCAACGGGATCAAACACCTCGACTGCACGTTCACCCCGGCGCGCGGCGCCCGCTGATCGGGAGCGAGGCCGCTGGTTCAGGTCCCCGTCGACGTGTCGGCAAACTCGTTGTAGGCGGCGAGTGCCCGCGGTCCCCACACGAGCCCGGGACCCCCGTTCATCATGATGGCGACACCGATCATTTCGGAGACCTCAGCCAGCGTGGCCCCACGGTGAGCCGCACCACGCGCGTGCGCTGAAATACAGCCGTCGCACTCCCGGGTGATGGCGACGGCCAACGCGATGAGCTCCTTCATGCGCGTCGAGAGTGCGCCTTCCGCCATCGCCGCCTTGTGCAGGGCGCCGTAGCCGGCCAGCACGTCGGGAATCGCTTCGCCCAAAGCGCGGTACGGCGCCTTGAGATCCTCGGTCACCTGATGAAAATGTTCCATGGCTCATGCTGACACGTCAACGCGGACGGGCCGTTGCTTCGATGGCGCGGGACACGGCCGCGCCCAACATGTCCTGGAGAAGGGCAAAGTCAGCATCGAGCTGGGCGGCGGAGTGCGCGGCGAACCTTCCCCCGGCCTCGCTGGCCGCAAAGCCGAGGACGGCCGTGGCCAGAAGGCGTTCGAGTTGCACGACGTCGTCCTCCCCGAGTCCCGCCTCGCGCAATGCGGCATAGACCACGTCACGAGTCCGCCGCGCCCCGGGGGTGGCCGCCGCGCGCCGGAGGAGCAGCGGGAAGACCTCGGGGTGCCGCAGGGCCGCCATCCGCGTCCCCCGGGCCAATGCGCCGAGGCGCTCGGGCCAAGGGTCCCGGGGGTCGGGCAGGGTGACCTCCAGCAGGATGCTCTCCACCACTCCGTCGAGCAGGTCGGCCTTGTTCGCCACATGGCGGTAGAGGGCCATCGGGGTCACGCCGAGGCGGTCCGCCACACCCTGCATGGTGACCGCGGCCAATCCCTCCTCGTCCGCCAACCGCAAGCTGGCCGCCAGGACGGCGGCGCGATCAATCTGGGCGGGTCGTCCCATCAGGGTCAGTATCGCCCAGCCGATCGTTCACGGCGTGCTGGCGCCCCGTGGGCCACGGGCCCGGACCTCTTCGACCGAGGACATCGCGTCGCGCAACTCCTGGATCCAGTCGGATTCGTGCTGCGCCACGAGTCGCACACACCACGCCAATGCCTCGCTCCGGCTGCGGGCGACGCCGGCGTCGATCAAGGTGTCGAGCACGCGCCGGTCGGCCAGCCGCAGCCGGGTCATCACCGGCACGCCGGCCGTGGTGAAGAGGACCGTGGAACCACCACACCTCGCGCCCCACGACACTGTGCGCCCGAACGCCGGCTGCGCGTCCTCTGCGATGCGCATGCGACCATTCCGGGACTCTTCCCGGAACCCGCTGATCCTGGCCTGCTCGGCCACGCGCACTTCCTCTTCGCTTGCGCCTTGCGGCAGCTGGGGTGAAGGCAGTACTCCCACCACCTGCAACTCGTCCTGATCCACCTCGATCGTCACCGGCCCCTCGAACCAGCCGTCCGGAACGCGACCGGCGAACCACGCGGCGATAAGCCGTTCCTGCTCCGGCCCCGATGGCGGTGCTCCCCCCGAGCGACGGCGGCCACCCCGTCGACCGGCCCATGGTGCGTCCCCTGATGTTCCTACGTTCTCTGGTCTCATGATTACTAGATTACACACTTACGAACTAAATGCAACCACTATCACTCCAGGTGAGCGCTGGATCTTTTTGTCTCTGTCATATGCTTATGTTATATACTAATGGCATGCGAATCCTTCTCACCGAAGGGGCAGGGTTGACGTCCCGTCAGGTGGCGACCCAGCTGGACGGCATGGGACACCACGTTGCCGTGGCCGTGTCCAGCCCCCTGTGCCTCGCCCGGTTCACCCGGCACGTGCATGCCCTCGTGCCGGTCCCTGCGTTCGGTCCGCGACCCATGGACTGGTTCGACCACCTGCTCGCAGTGGCGAAGCAACAAGAAATCGATGTCGTCTTCCCCACCCAGGAGCAGGTCGCGGTGCTCTCGCACCAGCTGTCGCGCCTCACCGACGCTGGCCTTGCGACCGCCGTGCCTCCGTTTCCCTCCCTGCTGCAGGTGCAGGACAAGGTCTCGGCTCGCAGCACACTGGAGCGGCTCGGGATATCCCAACCGCGCTCGGTCGTCGCACATGACGTGTCCGGATTGGCGTCCTGGGCCACCTTTCCGGCATACGTCAAAGCACCGGTGGGCACGGGCTCGACCGGGGTCGTGCCGCGTGGTCGATACAGCCGGACTGGTCGCGGCGTTCTCCCGCTTCGAGGCCGAAGGCGCCGTGGACGATGGGGGCGTCCTCGTGCAGGAGGCGGTCACGGGCACATTCGTCATGGCGCAATGCGTCTTCGACGCCGGGACGCTCGTCGCCTTCCATGCCGTGGAGCGCACCGAGGAGGGGGCCAATGGCAGCGCCTCGGCGAAGTCGAGCGTGGCCATGCCCCGCCTGCGCCGGGACATGGCACATCTCGGCGAAGCCCTCCGGTGGCATGGCGGGCTTTCGGTCGATGCCATCGTGACGGAGCGCCGACCCTTCGTCGTCGACGTCAACGCGCGACTGGTTGAACCCGCCAACGCATTGGCCGCGGGAACCGATCTGGTAGCGACCTTTCTCGCCGTCGCGACGGGCACCTCTGTCGCTCCGGCTCCCCCTTCCCTCGTAGGCGTGCGCACCCACCAGTTCCTGATGGCCGTCCTCGGCACGGCGCAGCGGTCCGGTCGCCGCCGTGCCGTGTTGGCCGAGGTCGCGCGGGCGGGGATGCGGCACGGCGTCTATGCGGCGTCGGTGGAAGAACTCCTCCCCACGCACCGGGACTGGCGGACGGTGACCCCGACGATCAGCGCGATCGTGCTGATGCTGATCAAGCCTGGCCTGTGGCGCCTTTTCACCGACGGTGCCGTCTCCCGGTACGCCCTGGCGCCCGCAGGATGGCGCGCACTCCGGCAACTGGCTCCCTTGGACGGGCTCAGTCCAGCATCAGCTTGAAACCCTGGTGGGAGGCCTGGAAACCAAGTCCGCCATAGAAGCGGTGTGCGTCGGGCCGCGCGTGGTTGGACGTCAGCTGCACGCGGTAGCAGCCGAGGGCACCCGCCCGGTCGATGGCGGCACGCATGAGCACCCGGCCGATCCCCCGGCTGCGCCAGTCCGGATGCACGTGCACTGATTCGACCTCGGCACAGAGCCCGCCCTTCGCCTGCAGGTGCCGGAAGACAATGAGCTGGCAGACTCCGACGACCTCTTGCCCAACCTCGGCGACGAGCACGTCGCCCGCTCCCTGCACGACCTCGGCCAGGGCGGCGCTGTACGGCGCCAGGTCCGACGGATCCTCTTTCCCTGCAACAAGGGACCCGTGCGCGAAGAGCTCGACGATCCTCGGGAGGTCTCCCCCAGTTGCCGTGCGGACCGCAACGTCACCAAGGCTCTCTACGTCCGGCTGTGTCACGCACGCCATTGTGACGCCCGGGCCAGCATGACGGTGCACGGGCAGAGTCACGCCACCGCCCGGTACGATCGCCCCGCCGCCGCTGCGGTCGGGTGAGCGGGACGGAGAAGGGGTGGGGGATGGCGCAGGTCAACACCGTGCGGGGGCCAGTGGAGGGAACGACGCTGGGAAAAACCCTCATGCACGAGCACATCTTCGTCTTGAGCCCCGAAATCGAGAAGACCGCCGAGGAGTGGGACGAAGCGGCTGAGCAAGCAGGTGCCGTCGCCAAGCTCCAAGAGCTCAAGCGCCAGGGCATCGACACGCTCGTCGACCTCACGGTGATTGGCCTGGGTCGCTACATTCCCCGCATCAAGGCCATCGCAGACCTGGTTCCGGAGATCAACATCGTCGTGGCCACCGGCGTCTACACGTACAACGACGTGCCCATGTTCTTTCACTTCCAAGGACCGGGAACGGTCCTCGGCGGTCCCGAGCCCATGGTTGGGATGTTCATCAGGGAAATCCGCGAAGGCATCGCAGAAACGGGGGTGCGGGCAGGGATCCTCAAATGTGCCACCGATCAGCCGGGCATGACACCCGGGGTCGAGACGCGTCCTGCGCGCCGTGGCCCAGGCGCACCGCGCCACGGGCGTCCCCATCACCACGCACACGCCCCGGCCGCCCGAACCCTGGGGCCTCGCACAGCAACGCATCTTCAGGGAAGAGGGCGTCGACCTGTCGCGTGTCGTCATCGGCCACAGCGGCGGGACGGTGAATACCGACTACCACCTGGCGCTCATCGAGAACGGGTCGTTCATCGGCTTCGATCATTTCGGCATGTCGGGCATCACTCTCGAGGATCGCGTGGACGCCGTGGTCCGTCTGTGCGACCGGGGTTATGCCGAGCGCATCGTCCTCTCCCACGACGCCATGTGCTTCGTCGACTGGTTCCCGCGCTCCATGCTGGACGCCCTCCGCGACTGGCGCTGGACCTACATTTCGACGGACGTGCTGCCGGTGATGCGCCGAGCGCGGCGTCAGCGAGGACGATATTGAGCGCATGCTGGTGAAGAATCCACGCACGATCCTCGAAGGCGGTGAGCCGTACTGAACAACCACAGCGTCTCCTCCATCACACCATGACCCTCGTCCAAGTCGATCTGCTGGCGGACCTGGCTGACCGCTTCCCTGACGGCGTCGCCTGGAAGGACATGGGTGACCGCCGCGAGCTCACGCTGCGTGAGTGGCACGCCCGATCCAACCAGCTGGCCCGGGGCATGCTCGCACGCGGCCTCAAGGCCGGCGACCGGGTGGCCCTGGCCATCACCCCCAACCAGCCCCTCGAGTGGCTCACCTCCTACATGGCCATACACAAGACCGGTGCCATCGCCGTCCCGTTGAACACGCGCCTGAGCCGGCCCGAGCAACTCCGCATCCTCGACCTGGCCGGCGTGAAGATCATTCTGGCCAGCGAGGGCATTCTCGACGATTCCTCCAGCACGGCCCATTTGGGGGCCCTGGTCGCCACCACCGGCCCCGTCGGGGCCTCGGGCGTCGCCTGGGCGGACCTTCTCGACCCTGATCCCTCCGACATCGGCCACCCGGTGCACGTCGACGACGTGGCCGACATCATGTACACCTCGGGCACCACGGGCACGCCCAAGGGAGTCGTCGTTCGTCACGGCGGCCTCTCCTCGAACGACCGCGTCCCGGAGGAGTGGACCGGGCTCGGTTTCCTCATGGGCTCTCCCTTCTCGACGACGACGGGCTCCCTCCTGGTCTGCGGTCCCATGCGCGGGGGCATGAGCGGATGGTTCCTCCCGAAGTTCGACCCCGAGGGCTGGCTGCGCCTGGTGGAGACGGAACGGCCGACGGTGGCGATGATCGTGCCGGCGATGATGGCGCTCCTCGTCGCCAGTCCCTCGTTCGCTCAGCGCCGACCTCTCCAGCTTGGTCGTCGTGAGTTGCGGGAGTGCGCCGGTGACGGCGGAGACACTGCGTCGGTTCGGCACACGCCTTCCGGGCGTCGAGATCACGGTCGGCTACGGCATGACCGAGTTCGGTGCGGCGACCGCACTCCCGCTGGGCGACGCCGGGAAGCATCTGGGCTCGGTCGGCGTCCCGCTGCCCGGGGTCAGCTTGCGCATCGTCGATGACGACGGCAATGACCGGCCGACGGGCGAAGTGGGCGAAGTCCTCATCACGGGCGAGCGACCCCGGCGGGAGTATTTCAATCAGCCCGAGGAATCGGCGCGCACCTGGAAGGAGGGCTGGCTCAAGAGCGGCGATCTCGGCTACCTCGACGCCGATGGGTTCTTGTGGATCTCGGGAAGGTCCAAGGAGATGATCATCCGCGGGGGCACACAACATCATGCCGGGCGAGGTCGAGTCGGCGCTCTTCACCCACCCCGCCGTCGCCGATGCGGCCGTGGCGGCCATCCCCCACCCCGTCCTGGGCGAGGACGTCGCGGCATGGGTCGTGTTGCGCAGCGACGCCACGGCGTCAGCCGAGTCACTGCGCGCCTTCCTGCTCGAGCGGCTGGCCGACTACAAGGTGCCCCGCCGGTACACGTTCGTCGACGCCCTGCCGCGCAACGAGGCGGGGCAAGGTCGTCAAGGCCCAGCTGGTGCATGGACGATCACGCGAAGAGCGCTCCGTGAGCGCCGAATTCGCCACGCTCCTCGTGGAGGAGATCGGCCATATCAGGCGCATCACGCTGAACCGGCCCGAACATCACAACCCGCTCACCCCCCGCAGCATGCGCGAGATCCTGCGTGCCGTCGAGTTGGCGCAGGCCGACCCGCAGGTCCGCGTGGTGATCATCAGGAGCAGCGGCCGCTCCTTCTCGTCGGGCTACGGCTACGTGGCCGAGGACGTCGAGGAGGGCGACTTCGCCCAGGATGGATCCATCGAGGACGACGTCACGCGCCATGATCAGCCTCGGATCGGGGTGGGGCCGCATATGGGACTGCCCGATCCCCGTCATCGCGCAGGTGCACGGGAACTGCCTGGCCGGTGGAACCGACCTGGCCCTGCACTGCGACGTCGTCGTCGCGGCGGATGATGCCCGCATCGGCTTCCCTCCCGTGCGGTCGATGGGCGTGCCACCGACCAACATGTGGATCTACAACCTCGGGCCGCAGCTGACGAAACTTCTCCTGTTGACCGGCGACACGGTGAGCGGCCTGGAAGCCAAGGACATCGGGCTCGTGGTGGCCACCGCGCCGGCGAACGAGCTCGATCAGGTCGTCCTCGACCTCGCGTCCCGCATGGCCCTGATCGGGCGGGACCTCCTCATCGGCAACAAGCGCGTCGTCAACATGGGCGTCGAGCTCATGGGCCGTTCGCAGTTGCAGAAATTCGCGGCCATGAGCGATGCGGTCGGTCACCGTGCTCCGGAGGCAGCTGCCTTCTCGGCGCGGATCCGTGAGATCGGCCTGCGCCAGGCCGTGCGCGAGAGGGACGACGCGTTCGGCCTCCCCCTCACGCCACACCCACCGATCCGTGACCGAAGGACGGCGCGCGTGTCGGAGATCGCACCGTCGAGCGCAAGGGTGGGGGACCGACATGACACCCCTGCGATTCACGCTCGACCCCGTTCGATCGTGCATCTGGGTGGATGCCCGATCGAACCTGCACCCGATCACGACCCAGACGCGGGGACTCCACGGCTGGGTGGAGCTCTCGCTGCAGCCCGACGGTGCCGTCGATCTCCTCCAGCCCGTGGAGGGGAACCTCGAAGTGGCGGTTGACCGTTTCTCCTCGGGCAACCAGCTGTACGACCGGGAACTGAAGCGGCGCATAGACGCGCGCGCATCACCCGTTGATTCTCGGGAAGATCACCGGCGTCTCCGGCACAGAGACGCCTGATCGCTACCGCGTTGCGGGAGATCTATCGTTTCACGGCGAAACGCGCACGTTCGAGCACGACATGACCATCGAAGCTGACCGACGGATCCTCCATCGCCCTGAAGGGTGAGCGGGTGTTCGACATTCGCGAGTTCCGCATGAAACCCCCCAGCATGCTGATGCTCAAGGTGTACCCCGAAGTCGCCGTCCGCGTCGAGCTCTACGGCAGCCGCGGATCCGTGACCGTGTGAGCCGACCTCGCGGCGCCGGGACTCCGTGGTCAACCAGATCCGGCCAGGGCCAACGCCCCGAGTGCGGCGACAAGGGCGAGCGGCACGGCGACCAACCCGAGGCGGCTCGCTTCGCGCACCGATGGTGTCGCACCGCTGCTCCGGGAAGCTTTCCACCAGAGGAACCAGGCCAGCGAACCAGTGGCGAAGAGGTTCGGGCCGATGTTCAGCCCGACCAACAGCTGCGCGGCATGGTGCGGGTTGCGAGCGGCCAGAAGAGAAGCGGCCGGAAGATTGTTCACCAGCACCGAGAGCAGCGCAGCGATGAGGGCCGCCCCGACGCCGCCGGCGTGGGACAGGAGCGTCGCGGGGCCGCTCCAAACCCGGCCGAGCGTACCGAGTGCGATCGTAATCCCGAACAATCCCACGAGTACCGGAACGCCGAGAACGGCCGCCGCTTCCTCAACGCGAAGGCGGTGCTGCACGACCCGCACCGTCGCGGCAGCCAAGCCGATCACGAGTACCGGGACAGCCGGTGACCGCAGGGCGACGACAAGGACGACCGCCGAGACGACGGCGAGGAGTCCTACTCCCATCACCGGCCGCTCGACCGTACTGATCGGGGTGGTCGGCGCGGTGAAGTCTCGTCGTCCCCAAATGCCGATGCATCCGGCCGTCACCAGGCAGGCGGCGATTGCCGCGGGCCACATCAGCGCCAGGAAGGCCGCGCCCGACAGGGGCCGGTGTCCGATCACGATCAAGTTGGTCAGGTTCGAACCGGGGAGGAACAGGGAGCTGGCGTTGGCCATCAAAAGGGACCCGTAGAGCAGCGGGCGCTCGCCGGCACCCCGCTGTCGGGTGGCGACGACGAGCATGGGTGTGAGGAACACCACCGATGTGTCGAGGTTGAGGGTGGCGGTCACGACCACGATGAGAAGGGTGGCACCGATGAAGAACACGACCCCGTGCCCGCCCACGCGGGCCAGGCGGGTTCCCGCGGCCCGGAACAGGCCGTCTCGCTCGGCCACGAGACCGATGAGCAGCAGCCCCCCGACCAGGACGAAGGGCGTCCAGGTCTGCCCAGCCGCCTCCCTGGCCCGGTGGGGTGCCGTCGCGAAAGCGATGACGGCACCGACCGCGCCGAGCCCGCACAACCACCACGTCCAACGCGTGCCGAGAAGAGTGCGTTGCTGCTCGGAGGAAACAGGACACATAGATGCCCTTCCTCCTTACCCGTTGCGAGAGGGCGGCACTCCTGTGCGGATCAGGAATGCAGTGTTACGAGAGAGACTGCGCTTCCTCCACGGTCAACTCAGCCGCAGGATCGGCCTCCAGGCGTTCGTCGGGGATCGTCGCGCCGCTTCGTACCGACCGGCCATAAGTACCAGCCGAGACACGTTGCTCCGCCCTCCCGATCGCCTCGAGCCGTTGCGCCAATTCCGCCGCCACAGAGTCATCGGTGCCCTGCTCCGTGAGGGGCTCCGCTGAATCGAACATGTCGCCGTCCTGATCCGCCGCGGTGCGGTCAGCCTCGCGCTCCTCGGTCGTTTCGGCGAGAAGTCGCTCAACGCGGAGACGCTCGGCGGCCAGCAACTCGTTCGCCCTCTGATCGTCCATTGTGCTCCTTCATGTTCGTCCAGGGGCATGCTACCCAGGACCCCGCACCCACCGGGCCGGCCCGCGCCACCCGTTCACGGGAGCAGGGAGCGGGGCCCGCTGTTTGATTTCAGATGTTCCCGCCCAAGTTCCGCAGGCTGCCGATGCCCAGACTCGGGTCGGCGTCGGCCAGGCGCGGCAAGGGGATTAGGGACAGGCGGGGCAATCCTCGTCAGGGTATTGCGGTCGATGTGGCGAGAACGGCTCTGCGACCCCGGGGATCTCCAACACGCCCTTCTTCTTCATACGACCACGTTCCGTCGTCGTTGACAAGTGACGTGCATGCGGTAGCTCGCTCGTCCGAAACGCCCGGTCGAGGAAGGGGTTGGACAAAATTCCGTGCAACTCGGTACCGACCGTTGCCGTCACTTCGAACTCTTTGGCGTCGGGCTCTGCCGGTCCAGAGGCGAGGAGGACCTGACCCCGGGGGATGCCCAGGGTGAGTGTTACCGCGTTCGCCGCCGGCTCCCAGAGCCAGTACCCCACCTGGTCATGGAACGTCGCCGCTTCGGTCGGCTTCAGAATGTGGGTGTGGTAGCGCATCCCGTAGAACAACTGCGGGCCGTTGGTCTGAAAGTCAATGGGTTGGAGGTCGTAGTGCTCCATGAACACGTCGTGTTCGGTGCCCTCGACCACGGGGTGCTGATCGGACCCCTTTGCTCCCTCCCACGTGCCCGCCATCGCACGCAGGGGACCGAGGTTCGACAAAGTGTCGGGGTCGCCGATCGCCTCCGTGTAGATGTCGGCCCCATAGGAATCGCTGGACACGGTTCTTGAATCTAGACGAGACGTTGCGCACGGGTCCAAGGGCAACCACCTGCCATTTTGGGTCATGGGTAGAATCTCCGACGTGGTTGCACGTCAAAAGCCCGGTCCCTGATGCCGGCGCTCTTCGGCCCGTGATCGAACCGGACCCGGTCGGATCCAGCCGCACCCCACATCGCGTCTTCAGGGCAACCGGTGAGCCCCGCTGGCCGATGGCTCTCGCCGTCCTGGTCGCAGGAGGGCTCCACGCGGCGTTGCCGACCGAGCTCCGACAGCTGCCGCCAGAGCTCCTGGGCGACTCGCGATGGTGGTATCTCGTGGTGGTGACCGCTCTTCTGGGGGCGCTCATCGTGGGTGACCCTGGACGCATCGACAAGGAATCGAACGGGCTGCGTGCCATGACCATCTTTCTCATCCTTGTGATTTCGGCGGACAATCTCATCGAGGGCGGGCGCCTGATCGTCAGCATCCTCAGCACGAGGCCCTTCACGGAAGATGCCAACCAGCTGCTCATCGCTGGAGGTGCGATCTGGCTTTCCAACGTGATCGCCTTCGCGTTGTGGTACTGGGAGGCCGATCGCGGTGGTGCTGCCGCCAGGGCGTTGGGAACAACGGCGAAGCCGGCCTTCGTCTTTCCCGAAATGCTCAACCCGCAGTTCGTCGAAGACAACTGGTATCCGAAGTTCGTCGACTATTTCCACCTCTCGTTCACCGCGGCGACTGCGTTCAGCCCGACAGACGTCTCCGCCATCAGGCCGTGGGCCAAGCTCTCCATGATGTTGGAGGAGATCCTCTCGCTCATCGTGGCCATTCTCGTCGTCGCGCGTGCCGTGAACATTCTGAAGTAGCCCCGGGGGTTCGAGCCCGCCTGGTGGCTCCGCGTGGGCGTCCACTAGGGTGAACAGCCAGTTCACAGGGCGACGGGCGGGCATTCGATGTCAAGGCGGGTAGTGCTGGAGGTAGACGATGACGGTAGAGAGTGAGGTTGCCCCGATCCGCACCTCACGAGAGCTCCGAAGGCTCTCCACCTACGAGCGGGCGCAGAGGGGGAAGGGTGCCCGCCGCGAGGTTCCGTTCTCGGACCATGCCGCCTGGACGCCCGCCACCAATCGCGTGGCGCCCGTCGACCTGCTGGAAGAGCAGGCCCTGACGCGTGTGCCCGAGCTCGTACCGATTCGCTACGGGCGGATGGTGGTCTCGCCGTTTTCCTATTTCCGTGGTGCCGCACTCCCCATGGCGGCCGACCTGTCCACCACCCCTGTCTCCGGGATCAATGTGCAGCTCTGCGGTGATGCCCACATGTCGAACTTCGGGGTGTTCGGGTCACCGGAGCGCCATCTCATATTCGACCTCAACGACTTCGACGAGACTGCTCCGGGCCCGTGGGAATGGGACGTCAAGAGGTTGGCCGCCAGCATTGAGATAGCGGGCCGGGAAAACGGTTATGCCGCGAAGGTCAGGGAGCGGATCGTTCGTCATGCGATGCGCTCATACCGCGAGACGATGCAGGAGCTTGCCAGTGTTCCCATGATGTCGGTGTGGTACGCCCATCTGAACGTTGAAGAGATCCTGCCCCGCTTCAGTGCGCTGTTGCATCCCAAGAAGACGCCGAACGTCTGGAAAGCGATCAACAAGGCGCGCGCGCACGACAGCCACCAGGCCTTCAGCAAACTCTGTTACGACCAGGACGGTGAGACAAAGATCATCCATGATCCGCCCCTGATCGTTCCGGTCGAGAATTTCACGACCGGAGTCGACCCTCGCGTCACCGCCGACGCGCTGGCCGACATCTTGCGCTCGTACACGGAGTCGTTGGAACCCGAACTCCGCCATCTCCTGGCCCAACACGAATACGCGCACATGGCACGCAAGGTGGTAGGGGTCGGGAGCGTGGGCACCGAAGCCTGGATCGCGCTGTTCCTCTCCCTCGAAGACGATTCGCCCCTCTTCCTGCAAGTGAAGGAGGCACAACCCTCGGTCCTCGAGCGGTTCACGACCGAGAGCGCATTCTCCAATCACGGCGAGCGCGTGGTCCGGGGACAGCGCCTCATGCAGGCCGCCAGCGACATCTTTCTCGGTTGGCTCCGTTTCGCCTGGAACGGCAGCGAACGGGACTACTACTTCAGGCAACTCCGGGACTGGAAGGGCTCGGTCGACGTCGAAGGCATGACGCCCGCCGGAATGGACGTGTGGGGGAGGATGTGCGGATGGACGTTGGCCAGAGCGCACGCACGGACCGGAGACCGCGTCGCCATCGCCTCCTACCTCGGAAAGTCCGAGCGTTTTGATTTCGCTCTGACGCAGTTCGCGGTCTCGTACGCAGAACAGAACGAACGGGACTTCGACAGCGCTCGGTGGCGGCGGTCGCCAGCGGCAGGATTGTGGCCAACACCGGAATCTGACAACTCCATGCCGAGTGGTTACGCCACTGCTGGTGGCGGCGCCGCCGGGACACCCTCATCGGGAGTCGACGGCTGGCCCCGGTACCGGATGCGGAACACTCCGTAGGCGATCGGCCCCGCCGCCAACGGAACCCAGTAGGAGGCGAGGCGATAGGTCAGCGTGGCCAGCACGGCATCACCGGAGGAGACGCCGGCCAACACCAGGAACCCGGTCAAGCTCGCCTCCACAATGCCCAGACCTCCCGGCGTAATCGGGATCATCCCGATGATGCCCGCGACCGTGTAGGCCACCAGGATCAACGAAGGTCGCGGATGACTCCCTGTGGCCCGCAGCGCGGCGAGGAGGCAGAGGTAGTCGAGGGCCAGGCGGCCGGCCGAATAGAGCACCGCCTGCCACCACTGCTTGCCCAGGACGCTGCGAATGAGGTTGCGTTGGTGCAGGAGGGTCTCGTCCAGGTTGGACAGTGGTGGTCGCTTGCGCAGTGCCAGGTTCCGGACCCGCTCGGCGATCCGGCCGCACCACCGGAGGGGACCATCGGTGGCCAGAACGACCGCGCCGAATCCGGCAAAGAGGACAAATCCCACCGCTCCGAGAATCGCGGCGTTGACCAGCCCTCTGCTGGTCGTCGGGGCGCCGATGAGGATGACGGGAAGGGCGAAGAGCGGAAGGGCGAGGAGTCCGCCTACCCCCAGCAGAGAGAATGCCGCGAGACCACCCACCGTCGAACCCATGTCCTGTCCGCTTGCAGCCAGCATCCGGAACTGCACGGCGGCACCTACAGGGGCACCACCCGGCATGATCAAGCTGACCGCGTTGCTGGCCAGTTGGGAGGTCACCACCGGGAACCAGGCTTTGGTCCGCAGGGCCAGGCGTTGCAACCCGAACGTGCAGGTGAAGTGACCGATCTCGAAGACGACGGCCGCCGCGAACCACGCCGGCTGGAGCGTGGACAACCGTGGCCACGATGCCAACACCTCGGTGATCGACGGAAAGACCAAATAGATCGCGATGCCGGCAATCGCCACCACGACGCCGTTCTTGACCACTTTCTTCCACGGGAGTGGGTGCCCCTTCTCGTCATCGACCTTGGTGGCGAACGAGGGCTTGCTCGGAACGACCGGTTCGTCGCTCACGAGACCACGACAACGCCGCTTGGCCGCAACAGACTGGTGATGACGTGACCCCTTTCCGTGCTGGCAGACGTTAGATGTACTCGCGGCGGCGAAGCCACAGGAGGCAGAACCATCCCCAGATCGGGCGGTAGGTAGGCCGTGAAGAGCCGCTGGACGAAGACTGCGGCAGTGGCATCACTCTCGCTGATCCCCGCGGCCGTGAGGCCCAGGATCAGCCCTGCTTCGACGACGCCGACGCCGCCCGGTATCGGTGCGACGCCGCCGATCATCGACGCCAGCGTGATGACGACGATCAAGGTGGCCAGGCTCAGGTGGTCGCCGAAGGCCCGGAGCGATGCGGCCAGCGCCAAAGCCACCGCCAGCTGTGCGAAGAGCGAGCCACCGAACAGTTGAACGACCTTGCGGGGGGAGGAGGCCACCGACCTGATGTTCCCCCAGGCATCCTGCATTCTCGGACGCAGCTTCGCCCCGGCGAGCCGGCGCAACTTCGGTACGGCGAGCAGCACGCCGACGATGACCAGCACCACGACGACGACCACCAGAATCAACCACACCGTGTTCGAGTTGCCGCCCTCGTTTGGTTCAGCGAGGTGGATCGTGCCCCACGCCAGCGGGAGGGCGATCACAAACAGGAGGCCCTTGACGAACCAGCTGGCGGCCGTGACGACGGCACTCGAGCTGACCGCCAACGATGCGTTGTAGCCCTGCTGCTGAAAGAAGCGCACGCGTGTGGCGAAGATCATCGCCGTCCCGCCGGCGATCCCACTGAAGCTGTTTCCCACCTCCAGCGCGAGGACCCGGACGAACTGCAGCGCGCCGGCCACGCTGCCCATGTCTTCCACCGCCGTGCCGACGTAGGCGGAATTGGCCAGGACGAAGACGGCGATCACCCAGAGCCAGTCAGCCCCGATGATCGTGTCGAAGGAGTTTGTGACGTCGATCAGAACGCCGATCAACGCCCAGCCCCCGATCACCGTCCCGATGACCAGCACGAGGTTGGCGATACTTATGCGGCGGGGCTCGGCCAGCTTCGGCACTTCGATGGACGCTGCGGTCGCCGCTTTCTCGCGGACCTGATCGAGGAGACCCTTCTGCCCACGCAGACTCCGAGCGACCACAGAGTCGAGCCCGGCACTGCGCAGATGTCGGAGGGCCGGGCCGAGGATGTCAGCGGGCAGGCAGCGGGAGGCCGACGCAGCGGTGCGGTCCGCCCCCACCACCAGAGCCATGGCTGCCATGGCGCCGGCGAGGTCCGCATCGAGGCGATCATCGCTCGCACCTGTGGAGGCGCTGCGGAAGTTGACCAGTGAGGCCGTCTCGGTGGCCGGATCGACCAGGACGGTGTTGCCGCTGACCTCGCCGTGGCCCAAACGGGCCTTTCGGAGCAGCATCAACTGGCCGAAGACCGAATCGAGCACGCGGTCCGTGACGTCCGCCGGCGGGACGACGGACAAGCGATCCCCGGCAGGAATCTGGCAAACGAGGAGGGCGTCGCCGGACGGGCCCGACAGACCCGCCCGCACGACGCGGGGAACGGTAGCCCCGATCTGACCGGCCCACATCGTAAGGTAGGCCTCACGTTCCACCTGCTGGAGACGAGTGAGGGTGAGTGTGGGCCCCGAGTCGCGATAGAGCAGAAAACGGCCGGCTTTCGAGAGAAGCTTCGCATCAGCAGCGTCCCGCCCGTACACCGAGACGGCGAGGCGGGCCGTGCGTTGGTCCACTCCCGACTCCAGACGCGCCCGGTAGTGCGCCGCTCCCCATTTCTGCTCTTCTGACGGCCGTACGTCGACAGCAGCGACGCCGAGCTCACGAAGAAGGATTTCGACGTCATCGGTCGATGGGAGGCCCAGGGGCGATCCGAAGACCAGGTGTACGATGGCGGTCACCCCCCAGCCGACGGCCATGCTCCCGACGACGCTGAGCGGCAAGCCGTGGCCACCGACGACCGAGGCCAGCGCGACCAGAACGACGAAGAACTCCACCAGTCGCTGCAACGCGCGGGCCAGGTACGGGAGACTGGCAGTGGCGACGGCCATGAACGCCGCAATCTGGAACACCGGGAAATGGACGCTGTACCCGTGGATCGCGGTTCCCGGACCCCGGCCGCCGTCAGCGCCCAGCACGAGCACCAGAAGGCCGGAGACCGCGCCGGTGCCGATCACGCTCAGACCTATGTCACGGGCGACTTCGAATCGCCGCGCGATGAGCGCCAGCACGACGAGCACGGCCGTGACGCCGAAGGCGCCGGCGTCGTACACGACGGTGACCAGCCAGCTGATGCTCGATGGTGGTGGATGCACCAACCGCGTGACGACGCGGTCCACCCGGTAGCCGTACCTGATCATGAGGATGCAGACGAGCAGAGCCAGCACGGCGGCAACCAGCCGGAGGCCATCACTGCCGCGTCGGCGGCGCACGCCGTCGCCCACGGGAGCGAAGGCGACCGAGCGCCACCGATACCGCAACGAGATCGTGGGTGGCGGGACATCCACCCCAGCCGATCCGGCGTCCACGCTCACAATTCCTCCATCGCCCCAGCTGGTGGCCTTCGCCCTCGACCGGATGGAGGATAGCCAAGAAGCCGTCTCCCTACGTCCGAGCCTCGCGATCCCTCTCCGGCTACGGTGCCGCACATGGCAACACAACCCGCGATCATCGAAGTGGCAATTAACGGGGCGACCAGCAAGGAACGCAATCAGAACGTCCCGCGCACTCCCGACGAGATCGCAACGGACGCGCTTGCCTGCTTTGAGGCCGGCGCTGCGATCATTCACAACCACATCGATCTGACGGGGATCAGCGCCGCCGACGCGGCTGAGCGGTACCTCGAGGCGTGGCGCGTGGTGCTGGCCGAACGGCCTGATGCCCTGTGGTATCCCACGGTGCATTTCGGTACGCCGATGAGCCTCGACCACCTCGGACCGCTCGCGGCGAGTGGGCACCTACGGCTCGGACTGACCGATCCGGGGTCGGTCAACCTCGGACGGACCGACGAGCAGGGTGTGCCCTCGGGCAGCTTGGTCTACGCCAACTCCTTCGACAAGATCGCTCGGGACTTCGACATCTGCCGCGGACTGCAGCTCGGCCCGAGCCTCGCCATTTACGAACCGGGCTTCCTGCGCGCGACCTTGGCCTACTGGCAGGCCGGACGCCTCCCCGAAGGGGCGATGGTGAAGCTGTATTTCTCCGCCGAACGGGGCCCCCTCGGCGCCCCGTTCGGACTCCCTCCGACGGCCAAAGCTCTCGATGCATATCTCGAGCTGCTCGACGGATGCGATCTCCCGTGGGCCGTGTCCGCGCACGGTGCCGATCTCGTCGAGACGGAAATTGCCCCGCTCGCACTGGCACGCGGCGGGCACCTCCACATCGGCCTCGAGTTCTACGGTGGCGACCGCACACCGTCCAACATCGAGCTCGTGGCCGAGGCGGTCGCTCTCTGCGAGAAGTCGGCGAGGCCGATCGCCACGCCCGACCAGGCGGCGACGATCCTGCGCCTTCCCCGCGGGCGCCCATAGACGCCGCGGATTCCCGCGTTCATACCGTTTTAATGCGGATCGCCGGTTGTCAATTTCGCGTTGATGCGTCCCAAATTTCATCGAGCGTTCGCCACTTTCTGGAGGTAGACGGCCCGAGCGAGCTTGGGATAATGATGATGGGCTGGGCTACGCCGAGATTTTTCACGTTCGCTGCAACCGATCGGGGCCTCCTTGCGAAGGTATCTGTAGTGTCCACCCCGGAGATCTCCGATGGAACAACCGGGGTGGGCGAGCCCATTGACGTACCTCTGCCGGCCCGGATGGTCGATGGCCAAGCGCAGGCCCTCGAGGAGTGTTACCAGCTTTACGGATCCATGGTGCGCAGCTATCTGCGCCGCTTCGTCGGTGAAGAAGAGGTGGACGACCTGCTCCAGGTCGTCTTCCTGGAGGTATGGCGGTCCCGGGAGAAGATCGACCCGTCCCGGCCGATCGAGGCGTGGCTCTTCGGCATCGCCCGCAAGCGGGCCATCGACCATCTGCGTCGCCGTCGCCACGATGTCGTTTTCGCTGACTCGGTCAGGGAGCTCGTGGGCGAGGACGGAGCTGTCTTTGTCGAGAAGCTCGCGTGGTCCGCGGAAATTCAAGTTGCCCTGGCCGGCCTCAACCCTGAGCAGCGGGAGGCGATCTCCCTGTCCTATTTCGGTGGTCTCAGCCAGAGAGAGATCTCCACGCACCTGGGGGTTCCGTTGGGAACGGTCAAGGCCCGCATGGCACGAGGTATGCGTCAGCTCGCTGTCGCCATCATTGGAGGTGAGCAGCAATGAGCAGCCCGAAGGATGTCGATCACGACCAGTTCGACCTCGTCGGACTCCTTGCCGGGGAGCTCGGCCGGGACGAGACGATGGCCGTGGGACGTCACCTCCACGCGTGTGCTCAATGCACCAGCGAGCTGGTCGATCTGGCCGTCGCACACGGCGCCCTCTCCGCCTCCTCGATCGCATGCAAGCAACTCGACGACTCGCGGAAGGGCGGTTCGGGTCCCGACACTCTCCTCGGCGGCGTGCTCGACCACGATGCCCAGCGACCCGGCTTACCGCCTCTCGAGGTTGACACCACCACGCGTGCAAAACGCACAGGCGGACCGAGGCGCCTTGCTCTTGTCGTCGCCGGGGTGGCGGCTGCGGTTCTCGTGCTCATCGGCGTCGGAGCGTACGTGGCAACTTCGGGCAACTCCTCGTCCAGTTCCGTCGTCGCGAGCGCTTCGTTGAAACCGATCGACGCACCCGCCTCGGCCAGTGGCTCTATCGAGGCGGTGGCAGTCGGGGCGACGAGGAACCTCATCGTTCACACGGAGAACCTCGCAAAGCCTTCGGGGCAGCATTTCTACGAGGTCTGGATGTTGAATCCGTCGACCCAGAAGATGCTGCCTGTCGGCGTCTTGCCACCCTCCGGAACGGGGTCCTACTCCATGGGAGCATCGATCATGACCGGTTACTCAGCGGTCGACATCAGCCTCCAGACCAACAACGGCAATCCGGCTCACTCGAAGACCAGCGTCCTCCGTGCCACCTTTTGATCGACATCAAGAACCGAGGAAACGAGGAGAGGTCGAATGGCCCGCTACAGCACGACGGTGCAGTCCAACAAGTCACGAGAAGAGGCGTTCGACTATCTGGCCGACTTCGCCAACGCCGCAGAGTGGGACCCGGGTGTCGCCTCCGGCGAAAACCTCACCGGTCAGCCCCTAGGGACCGGGAGCCGGTTCCGGCTCATGTGCCGTTTCTCGGGGCGGCAGTTTCCGCTCGAATACCGGATCACTGTCTTCGAGGCACCGAGCAGGGTGGTGTTCGTTGCCGACCAGGGCCGCATCAGTTCGGTCGACGAGATCCGCTTCGTCCCGGTCGATGCAGGGACATCGGTGACCTATGAAGCCGAACTTCGCCTCACCGGCGCTCCGGGCCGGTTGCTCGACCCCCTCATCGCACTCGCCTTTCGCCGGATAGGCGACAGGGCAGCCGCGGGGCTGCGGCGCGCGCTCAACGCCTGAACTACCTGAACAGGCACGCCATTCGGCGGCGCAAAAAGGGGAGGTGACAAAAAAGGCCCATTCCATGCAACCGGAGCGGCTCCGCCTACGAAGGCTTCCGTATCGCATCTGCATGCTGGCGACGGGGGAGACCTCCTCCGCCGAATGAAGGAGGAGACACACCATGAAGCACCGACTACGGACACTTCTCGGCTCCGCCCTATTGGTTGGGGGGCTCGTCGCCGTTGCCGTGCCGATCGGCGCAGGGACGGTGGGTGCCACCACCACGGCAGGAGACGCCACGGTGACCGTGGTCCACGGGATCCCCAACACGCCCGTGGATGTCTATGTCAACGGCACCGATGTCCTGCCCCACTTCACCTTTGGGACCGTCAGCCCGGCGCTTTCGCTTCCACCGGGCACCTACGCCGTGGCGGTCAAGGCGGCGGGAACCTCCACCACCCTCTTGAGCGCTTCGGCGACCCTGAAAGCCGACGAGAACGCGACCATTGTGGCCAATCTCGATGCAGGAGGAAACCCGACCCTCACCGTCTTCGCCAACCCCACGACCCCGGCACCGGCCGGTGACGCGTGGGTCCTGGTACGGCACACGGCAGAGGCCCCCGCCGTCGACGTCTATGCGGGCTCGACCAAGGTGATCACCGACCTGACCAACCCCAACTCCGCCGGGCCTCTGCCCGTACCGGCGGGAACGGTGCCGATTTCGGTGGCCGTCAACCCGTCGACATCGGCCTCGACACCGGTGATCGGCCCGGTCGACCTGGCACTCACGGCAGGCCACGTCTACATCGCCTACGCGATCGGGAGTGCGACGGCGACGCCCAGCACGCTCACCGCGGTGGTGCAGGACTACACCGTGGGCCAGACCAAGTCCTCTGCGGGGTATCGCGTGGTCAACGGCCAGGGCAAGGTGGCCTGCTTCGGTTCTGAGCCGTGTGTGGGTGATCTCTCCGGAAGCCATCTCAATGCCCCGATCGTGGGGATCACCTCCACTCCGGACGGGAACGGCTACTGGCTCGTGGCCGCCGATGGCGGCGTCTTCAGCTTCGGCGATGCGACGTTCTACGGCTCGGCGGGGAGCACGCACCTCAACGCCCCGGTCGTGGGCCTCACCGCCACCGCCGATGACAAGGGCTACTGGCTCGCAGCCGCGGACGGTGGCGTCTTCAGCTTCGGTGATGCGGCGTTCTACGGCTCCGAGGGCGGCACGCACCTCAACGCGCCGATCGTGGGGATCACCTCCACTCCGGACGGGAACGGCTACTGGCTCGTGGCCGCGGACGGTGGCGTCTTCAGCTTCGGTGATGCGGCGTTCTACGGCTCCGAGGGCGGCACGCACCTCAACGCGCCGATCGTGGGGATCACCTCCACTCCGGACGGGAACGGCTACTGGCTCGTGGCCGCGGACGGTGGCGTCTTCAGCTTCGGTGATGCGGCGTTCTACGGCTCCGAGGGCGGCACGCACCTCAACGCCCCGATCGTGGGGATCGCTTCCACCGCAACCGGCGGCGGGTACCTCTTGGCCGGAGCCGATGGTGGCGTCTTCAGCTTCGGTGATGCAGCGTTCCACGGCTCGGCGGCAGGGACGTTCGGCAGCGGAGGCGTCGGCATCTCCTCATGAGCCCATGGAGCGAGGTCCAGTGGACGACGGCGGGGCGAAGGCCCGGCGGGAGAATTTCAGCAGAACCGTGTGTAACATCTGCTCCAACGACCAAAACAGGAGGCGCTCATGTGGATCATCACAGGAGTTCTGTTCGCAATGGTCTGTCTCGCCACAGCAATCGGCTTTCACACCGGCCCGCACACCCACTCGGTCGCCGTCGCCCTCGGGGCACTCGGGGCATTGTGGATCGCCTACGTCTTGGTGTTCCGTAGCGCCGGGCCCGTCATGTGGTCTTTGTTGGGCGCTGATCTCGTCGTGGCAGCGGGAGTCGGGACCCTGGCCTGGAAGGGACTCTCCGGCGTCAACGCTGCGACGGAGGGCAGTCGCCTTACCCAGCTTGAGGGGCTCGAGGGCGTGGCTGTCAACGAGCTGGCGCCTGAGGGCATCGTACGCCTGCGCGGGGAATTTCGTGGTCCGCCGTCTCGCTCCGGGGCAACGTGCCGGCGGGCAGTCCGGTCCAGGTGTACCGCCATGCCGGGGTGCGTCTCGAAGTGTGGGGTGACGAGGCGCAGGTGGGATCGACCGCCCGCCTCTTCGTGCTTGAAGACGTGGGGGCAATGGAGGTGGAGCGATGATTGAAGCCGTCGAAATTATCGGAGGCGTCGTCGTCTTCTCCGCGCTTGGGCTCGCCGCGTTCTCCGTGAAGATCGTACGCGAGTACCAAAGGGTCGTCCTCTTCCGCCTCGGCCGCTCACTGGGGATAAAAGGGCCCGGACTCGTGTTCATTAATCCCATAACGGACAGAACGTCTCTGGTGGATCTGCGCGAGCGATTCCTCGAGATCCCACACCAGACCGCCATTACGCAGGACAACGCAACCATCTCCATCGATTTCATCATCTTTTACAAAGTCGTCGATCCGGCTATGTCCGTACTCGAGGTCCAGAACTTCGCTGCCGCGGCCCAGAACGTGGCAGCGACGACGCTACGAAGCGTGGTGGGCGACATGCTGCTCGACGACGTGCTCTCGAAGCGAGAGGAAATGAACGCCTCGCTGCGCATGCGCTTGGACGACGTGACCGAGCGTTGGGGGGTACGGGTGACGACAGTGGAGGTGCGCGAAGTCAACCCTCCTTCTGGCGTGCTCGAAGCGATGACCCGGCAGATGTCGGCAGAGCGAACGCGGCGAGCTGTGATCACAGAAGCCCAGGGTCAAAAGGAAGCCGCGGTCACGCTCGCTGAAGGCAACAGGCAGGCCGCCATCCTCGGTGCCGAAGGAGAGCGCCAAGCAGCCATTCTCCGTGCCGAAGGGCTGGCGGCAGGTTTGGGAAAGATTTCGACGGTGGGACGAGAACTCGACGGGCAGACCATGCAGCTTCAATACCTCGAGACATTGAAGGACGTTGGAACTGCGCCTTCGACCAAGATCGTCATCCCGATGGAACTCGGCGGCCTGGTGGGAGGATTGCAAGCTCTCCTCTCGAACGGGGGGACCGCTTCGCCCGCGCCGCCCCAAGCCCGTGAACTCGAACAAGCCGCGACGGAGCCTTCTGATCCGAATCGCCGTCAATGATCACCTCATTCGGCACCCTCTCCCCGTGAGGCTGTTCGTTCGTCGAGTTCCCCCTGCAGCCGTGCATTTGCTGCTTGGAGGTCGAGGACCATATCCACACCGGCCAGGTTCAGGCCGTTTTCCAAAAGCTGGCCGATCATCCTGAGCCGCTCGAGGTCGTTCTCGCTGTAGAGCCGAGTGCCGCCCTCGCTTCGCGGCGGGAGCGACCAGCCCCCGAGCCTCGTAAAGGCGGAGATTCTGCGGTGCGTTCCCGACCAGGCTCGCGGCCACGGAGATGCCGTAGACCCCCCGTGCCGGATCAGGCTCAGCGTGTCGGACCATCAGCAATTCTCCGTTCCCCAGGGGTTGACTCTTTGCCAGTTTGGCATAAAATCTATGTCAAGCACAAGAGATAATCCTTGTGCGGGTAGCAAGTCCCTCGATCACTAAGGAGGAATACCAATGTTGGTTCGCACCGATCCGTTCCGGGAACTCGACCGGGTTGCCTCGCAAGTGTTTGGCACAGCCGCCCGACCGGCGGCGATGCCGATGGATGCCTGGCGCGACGGCGACACCTTCGTCATTGAATTCGACCTACCGGCCATCGACCCCGAGCAGGTGGAGCTCGACGTCGAGCGCAATGTGCTGACGGTTCGCGCCGAACGGCTCTCCCCCACTGGCCCCAACGTCGAGTTGATCGCTTCTGAACGCCCTCGAGGCATGTTCAGTCGCCAGGTCATCCTTGGCGACACGCTCGATACGGACAACATCCGCGCCAGCTACCACTCCGGCGTGCTCCGCTTGAACATTCCCGTGGCAGAGCGAGCAAAGCCTCGCAAGATCTCCATCGACGTGCAGTCCGGGGACCAGCACCACCAGGCGATCGACGCCAAGTCCGAGGACCGCCAACCCGTCAGCGCGTAGGAAGGCAAGCCCGGACGCTGGAGCGTGCCCACTCGGGATCCGGCGTCCGGGCTCCCCCGCAGAGGAGAGCAAAAGGAGGCGACGACATGTCGTATTCGTTTCCCCCCACCCAGCATGAAGATGTGCCCCGACAATGGACGCGGGTGAACGAGCCCCCGCCGCCCATCGCGCGTGTCGCACGGAACCGTGGGCTCACTCCGCTCCAGACCTACCTGCGGCTCCTCGAAGAGGATCGCATCGATCTGAACAACGAGGTGAATGAGTTGGGGCTCGGGTCTTAGCGCCTTGCGATCCGGGGTCGTCGGCCGACAGCGGACGCCCTGAAGACCTATCCGTCGAACGAAGCAGCATCGTTTTGTGGCAATGGAGGTGATGAGTCATGACCGTTACAGCCGATCACGTATCCCTACCCTTGGAAAAGCCTGACGTCGACCAGTGTCCGGGATCGACTGATGTCACCTGGGCCGAACGCGCGTACCACAACGAGCCGAGGAAACCGGCGTCGGCGAAGGAGCACCGTCAGGTACACGGAACCCGTCGGCGCGGGCGGCGCATTCTTGGCGCAGTTGCCATTGTCTGCCTGATGGCTGCGCTGATCGTGGCGATGAGGTTGCAGGGTGCGTCACCCACCCCGGTGACGCACCGACCGACGACAACGCAAACCGTGACGGCTCCACGGACAGCGATCGTCGGATCACCATTCACGGTGACACCACCGACGATCAGTTCGTTCCGATCCCTCATTCCGGTGATCGACACAACCAAGCGGTAACGGCATACCCAAGCGGCAACGCTTGGCGACGTGCCATGGCTCTTGGCCCTGCTGACACAGCGCACCGAAATCGCTCGGTGGGAACTTGCTCGGAGCGATATTGGCGCTCGGCGCATCGTGGACGTGGCCAATGGGAAACCCAGGCGGCCAGGGGCATCTCCTGTCGTGGCCCGCCAGAGGGCGTTCCGCAGCGTATTCAACAGGGAGGATGAACCGTGCAGGCTGGCGCAGACGAAACGCCGACTTGCCGTATTTGCGGTCGGCGTATCGAGATGGGCAACCGGCCCACCGTTGCACAATCGAGCCACCTGGGACTTTGGCGACACCTCGAAAGCGAAGGGGGGAATGCTGCCGAGGTCGATCACGAAGCTCTCCGATGAGCCCTGGCGAGACCCGGTTCGTCAGGGTGAGGAACCGTTGGCGTGTCCTTGGAAGATTGCAAGATTCTGGGCGGAGTCGTTCACGAGCAGTGGTTCCGCAAAGTGGGAGATGTACCGGTGGAGGAGCCATACCTCTGGAAGAATCTCGTTTATGAGCGCGCCCTCCGCATAGATGCGGACCACGGAGCTCTCCGACACCACCACCGAGATCGCACCGGTGACTGACGATATGGACGCTGCTGCGATATGTCTCGTACCGAGTCCGAGCGGTTGGTCGGCCCTCGGGAGGGTCGCCTCGAAGTACCGACAGGCCGACACAACTTTGCCATTGGAACTCACGATGAACCCGCCATCCAGTTGCGCCAGCTCCTTGACCGTCTCACGAAGGTCAGGATCCGCGATCGAACGCTTCTCCGGCGGGTGACCCGCGAGCGGATCGAGGATAAGACAACCGCTTCTACGGAGAACCTCTTCTCTCGGCACCGACGGTGAACAAGGTGCCTATCTTGCGACCCTCACGTCCTTCGCGAGCGATCTCGATAGCGAGTTCCGTGACGGCCAGCAAGGTCTGCTGTGAAGCTCCGGATCTGTCGAGGTTTATCTCGCGCAGAGCCGTCTCCAGCGAGGTTTCTGGCTTTGCTGTCAGCTTCTCTCTCATTTTCTTCAGAAAAGCGACTCAGTGAATGGGCAGACATCGTCGCAGCCGGATCCCACAATATTGCTTATTCTGAATAGCACTGTTGGGAAAGGTCGTGCCCCAAACGATTAAGGAGAGCCGAAGTCGAATGGCCGACCTCAAAAGGGAACTCCCAACAATCGGCGGCCAAAGAGGCCGCGCCGGCTCGCTTGGCCTCAGCATGGGGATCCTCGGCACTGAAGGCGAGAGCCGCCGGGTCTATTTCGCGGAGAAGGCGAACGTAGTCAGCGCCTTCGCAGATGGTGGGATCGCCGAGGATGCAGAAGACCTTTGAGACGGGTCGGAGCGCGCTCGAGTACTTCGGCGCGCTCGGCCAACGTGTGGACAGGGCGACCGGGTCCCTTCCAGTGGCGCACGCGCACATCATCTTCAACCCCGACGTAGAGGGGGCGACCATGCGCCGCCGCCCAGGTCAAGAAGCGGACATGTCCGGGGTGCAAGATGTCAAACACGCCGGTCACGACTACCGGACCAATGTGTTGGCGTGGTGGGGGGTCGCCGTACCAGCGCAGGCTCAGATCGGGAGCTCCCTCGACCCACCCGACATCGACGCACCGAGGGCACTGCTCATTGGGAACTTCGAATCTGCCAAAGTCTCTGTATTGAGTCGTTATCGTCATCGGGAACCTCCCGTTACTTGTCGTCCTCTCTTTCGTTCGGCGTTGCCGCCCAAACGAATTATTAGCACTCGCGTCTTTTGAGCGCCAGACTCATCTGTCGCCGGTGAACGTCCGCAAACGGAACGAGGGACCGCCCTTTAGGAGCCATCCCTCGTTCGCTGCTATTGAGTTGTATAAACCTCGGTGCACGGCTCACAGAACCGCTTCGTGTTGGGGAAACGCAGCACGACCTGGAGCATGATGTTCCCGGCCAATGCAGTCGTTTCATGGAGGACGGGTCTGAAACACGTGCGACTCAAGGCCTCTTAGGTGAAGCCCGACCATCTCCAAGGCGGTAAGCGTTCCATCAACGGAAACCTCCTTTCTTGGCAGAAGTGATTCTGTTGTTGGTTCGGTCATGAAAACCGACTTCACCGAAATTAATAACTGATCTCGGATTCGTCACACAAGACCTTTTATCAGGCTTTTTTTTTGCGCGGCCTCGCTCGCACTGGAGGATCGAGATGCCACAACCAAGCAGGCAGCCGGGCCGCTGAGCCGCTTTGGCCCACGTCAGCAGGACCACTTACCCGTGAGAGTCACCGTTCCGGATGCTGAGCCCGGATCGGCTTGGCTCGGAGAGAGCACCATGTTGGTGAGGCTGCCACCTTTCGCTTTCGGCGCGAGTGTGAGGGAGCCTGATCCGGTCGGACTATTGGACCCGCCCGCGCTCCACGTATCGAGCGGCTTTTCGGTTGGCGAAGTGACGGCAAGGGTGAGCTCATCGGGATAAACGGCCGGGTATGGCGTCCGGCCTACCTTCGCCTCGAGGACCAGCGCCCACGTGGCCTTCGTTGGCTGGACGCCGTGGTCGGTCAGGTACACGCGGACCGTGTACAGACCGCTGGCCACTGAGGAGTTGTCCGCCTCGCAACTCTCGGCCTTGTTGAAACTCAGGGTGCCATTGACCTGGCCCGAGACGGTGAACGATGAGGTCACGGCCTTGTGTTTGGGCTTCTTGGTCGTGGCGTGTGCTGTCCCCGACGCTGCGAGGACGAGAGCGAGTGCCAGGGCGGCCCCACTGGTCAGATAAGAGCGAGCAGTCATTTTCAAATGATGCACCACGGCAGGGCATCAGATCCACATGATGCGCTCGCTCGACTCTTTTTGGCGCCCCCGGCAAGATTCGAACTTGCGCACACGGTTTAGGAAAGCGAAAAGACGGCGGAAACGACGGAGCCGGACGGTACCCAACCGGACGTTTTCCGCAGGTCAGCGCGGCCGTGACGGAAGCGGACGGAAGCAGCCGGATCCGGATAGTTCCCGAGTTGTAGGGACGTTTGTAGGGACACATTGAAGAACGGTTTCCGGACCGACGCTCGCTCACCACAGCCTTGTTATCTCCACCACAAGAGACCTGGATATCGTCAATCGAGTGCCACGGCTGATTGGGCCACTGCCAGGAACCGCCGATGGAGCAGCGCGGACCGATTGGCCCCGACTTTGATTGGCTGGCGCCGATGATGACGCAGGGGTGTGAATCCGATTTGGGCACGCGGACTGGGTGGTTCCCGACGGCTCGCGACGGTCTGACCAGGGGCGACCAAGACGCGAGTAGCGATCCGACGAAGGCAAACCGTTCGAGTTGTGGAGCATTTTGTGGGGGAAGAATCCGCCGTCATCTTGAGCGAGTCGTCAGTCACACGGGAACGAGCCACGGATCATCTCGGGCTGGACCTCTCGCAATAACCGATCTCCGTAAGCCCATCGGCTTTCGGTACAGGAACACCCACGGTGGTCCGGGTGCACCGCTTATCGTCCCCCGTTCAGGGCTTCACCAATCGCATCGTGAGAAACATCGGTATGCGATGCCAGGGCGCGAACCGGGCATTTGTCTCACTCGGCTTGGGCTCGCGCAACGCTTCGAGGATAAGTCCGGCACTCTCGAACGCCCGCGTGTAGTCCTCCAAAGCCATGCTCCAGCCTCGGAACGTCATGGTGAGACCATCGCGCTCGAACGTTCCTTCGAAATACCGCCGTCCGAAGTAAGACTCTGAGACATGGAATGCCGACCCCGATTCGGAGTCGACGAAATGGCCGGCGTTGCTCAAAGGGTGCGTAACGCAGACGCACATGCGACCGCCAGGCTCGAGGATTCGAGCTGCCTCACTGACTGTAGTGGGCAGGTCGGCCACATCCATGAGGGAGTTGTACGCAACCACCAGGTCGCAACTCCCATCGGCGAGTGGCAGTCGGGCAGCATTGGCGAGCAGGTACAAACCATCGGGATCGGATTCTTTGGCGTAACGCAAAAGACGTCGGGAACGATCTATCGCCACAACTCGATGGCCAAGCTCCTGGAGGTCGCGGGTCACGCGACCCTCTCCGCATCCCAACTCCACGGTGCACGCGCCCGCAGGCGGGACGATCTCACCCAGGAAACGGTCTCGGTAGTACCAGTAGGCGTCGTGGCCGGGGGTGCGTGCCCACTTAGTCCAGTTCTCTGCCTCCTCGTCCCAATCGATTTCTTCCTCCATTCTGACGACGCTAGAGCATCGAGTGCTGGCGTTGTTCGTGCTCGTTCGACGATCGGCGCCCGGCACCCGAAACACCCAGCGATCCCCGATGTGGGCATAGTCTGTCGGTGGGTCGTGACTGGCGCTGAGGTGGATGACCACCGGGGAGCGGCCTTGTGGCATCAGCCACGCCTTGCCGTGCGCCTGGGCGATTCGATCGACCCAAGGAGCAAGCATGGCAGGCCACCTCGATGCCCAGCAGATGGATGGAGCAGCGCTCTCCCGCGAGATCCTCGAAAGATCAGCCCAGCGGGCCGCAGCCTTCGCCGAGCGGGTGGGCCGACGGCCGTGCCTGGCGGCCGTGCTTGTGGGGCACGACCCCTCCTCGGCCACCTACGTCAAAATGAAGCAACGACGCTGCGAGCGCGTCGGCGTCGACTCGCGGCTCGTCGAGTTGCCGGAGGGCGCGACAACGCAGGAGGTCGTTTCCGCCGTCGAAGAGCTCTCTGCCGACGATGCGGTCGCTGGCATTCTTCTTCAGCATCCGGTTCCATCGTCTGTTGACGAACGGGCGGCGTTCGAGGCGATCGCTCCGCACAAAGACGTCGACGGGGTGACCAAGGACTCCTTCGCCTCCATGGCGTTCGGGCTCCCCGGGTTCGCCTCGTGCACGCCGGCGGGCATCATGCGCCTTCTCGAAGCCTATGCCATTGATCCAGCAGGAAAGCATGCCGTGGTGATCGGCCGCAGTCCGATTCTCGGAAAGCCGATCGGCATGCTGCTCTTGGCCCGAGACGCCACGGTCACCTACTGCCACTCGCGCACGCGGGATCTCCCCGCAATTGTGCGCACGCGCCGACATAGTGGTGGCAGCAGTAGGAAAGGCATACTTTGTCCGAGGCGATTGGATCAAGCCGGGAGCCGTGGTCATAGACGCCGGCTACAACGAAGGGAACGTGGGCGACGTCGCATTCTCTGAGGCCCTGTCGGTGGCGAGCCTGATCACACCCGTTCCGGGAGGGGTCGGACCGACCACCATTGCCGTACTGATCGAGCAAACCATATCGGCGGCCGAGGAGGCGCAATCTGCGATCCTCTGACGGTTACCGAGCCGGACCCGGCGGGTATCGAGACGGACGGAGTCCGAAGAGTTGGTCAGTGTCGTAGGCCGATCCTCGTCGGAGATGCCTGACGCCAGATCGATGTAGTCGACGTCGAACGAGCAGAAGTGGCACTCGGGTGCTCAATAACCTCTACACGTCCAGGAAGCGCCGAATCGCGAGGGCCGAACCTAGCGATCCGATCAACACGCCAACGAAAACGACCACGAGGTCCGTAAGGAACACCTCTGAACCCGTCATGCGCATTGCACTGAACACATTGCTGTTATTACTACCGCCACCAGCATGGTTGATGAAGAGATAGAGGATGTAGACCCCAGCCGCGGAGATGGCTGATCCGACTAGACCCTGAATCAGTCCTTCGGCCATGAAGGGCACTCGGATGAATGAGTTCGTAGCCCCCACCAACTTCATCACCGACACCTCGCGTCGTCGGGCGAAAATGGCCATGCGGATGGAGTTCAAGATCAGGACGGCAGCCGAAACGATGAGCACGACCGCAATGCTCAGGAGAACCCATTTCAAGGCGTTGATCACCTTCTCCTCGGTGTGGATCTGCTGGATGGGTGCCATTACCGTCAAGACGCCTGGGGTCCCCTTGAAAGCGCTGATGACCTGGTTGGTATCGGCGAGCGTCACCGGCGTGCACCAGTACGAGGTGGGAAACTCCGACTCAGTGGTGGCCTGCAACACATCGGAAGGAAGGAGCTTGCGAGCGTCGGCATAGTTGCGCGCCTTGTTCCAGTACGCACAGGGCTGGCGGACAGTTCCAAGCTGGGTCAACTGAGTCCCCACGGCGCGGATTTCCTGCTGGTTGGCGTTGGGTGCCATCCACACGGTCACCTTGGTGCCGCGTTCCCACTGACCCGATGCGTTCGCCGCACCCTGACGGAGCAACGAGCGCGGCCCCGACCAAGGTGAGCGAGACCGCCACCGTGAGCACGGCGGCGATAGTCATCAGCCGGTTACGCCACAGGTTCGACCCCGTTTCGCGGGCGACGTACTCAACCGAGACCGGCATCTCAACCCACTACCCGAAGCGTTCGCAAGCGTCTAATGGTAGTCAGATCAGCCCTCGGGTGCATCGTCCGTGGCCCCAGTCCCTTCACCTGGTTCGACCCAGATGTTGCCCCAGGTTCGCCCGTCAGGGTGGGAGACACCCCACATTTAGGCGATCGTCATCTGGCAATGCAACATGGACCAGGTCGATCCTTGAAGACCGGCTTTGGCCGGTGCCGATGACCGGGGTACCCCGGATCGGCCAACCTAAGGAGGTGCGCCATGTCGGCGCTACTCATCGGATACGCCCGAGTGTCTACTGATCAGCAAGACCTGACATCCCAACGCGACGGCCTGGCCGCTCTTGGGGTGGCCGTCAACCGGATCTACGTTGATCACGGATTGACCGGGACCAATCGCGAACGTCCTGGACTGCGTGAGGCCCTGGCCGCTTGCCGAGAGGGCGACACTCTGGTGGTTACGAAACTCGATCGGTTGGCCCGCTCCCTCCCTGATGCACGGGCGATTGCCGACGAGCTCACGATCCGACAGGTGAGTCTCAATCTCGGCGGTTCCGTCTACAACCCCAACGATCCGGTCGGGCGACTGCTCTTCAACGTCCTGGCCATGGTGGCGGAGTTCGAGTCTGATCTCATCCGGCTGCGAACCCGAGAGGGAATGAAGGTGGCCAAGGCCAAGGGCCACCTCCGAGGCAAGCAGCCCAAGCTCAACCATCGTCAAGAGGCTCACCTGGTTGCACTCTTGGACACCGGCGAGTACACGACAGCCGATCTGGCTGACCTCTTCGGAGTGGCCCGTTCCACGGTCTATCGGGCGGTCGAGAGAGAGCGGATCCTGAAGGCTGCAACACCGAGAACCGAAACGCCAGGGATCTGAAACTTGACATATCCCACAGAGGTGTCCCATAGGGCACACCTCTGTGGGATACCGTCGTATCCCCCCGGCACGGAGGTGGATGGAAGCGTAAGCCGTTCGGCTTGCGGGAATCGTTTCCGGTGCTGCTGGCGACAAGGTGAGGCGATGTTATACACGTGATGTGATCTGGGACACCCGGCCGGGTTCGCTACGATGGCATTCAACTATTGGGTAGCGGGTTTGAGGTCGGGTACCTATTGCCAGATGCAATGCTGACCCCATTAGGCGATACTGTCCTGCATGCCTCGCGCCGAAGCCGCCGACAAGTTGTCTCTCTTAAGAGGCCTCGTGATCGGAAGTCGCGTCGCGGAAGATGAGGTGGACGAACTCGCTCGGTATTTCGTTGAGACTGAACAGTGGCAGCGAATTTTTGCCGGGAACGTAGACATTGTCTTCGGGCCCAAGGGGTCAGGAAAGAGTGCTATCTACACCCTTCTGATAGCGAGGGAACTCGAACTGCTTGAACGATCCATATTGTTGGTGGCCGGGGAGAATCTTCGGGGCGCCGCTGCGTTTACCGATCTAGTCGCCGACCCGCCAACTTCTCAGGCTGAATTCGTCGGGATATGGAAGCTTTACATACTCAGTCTACTTGATGGCCTACTTCAGGATGAGAACATTGAAACCGAAGGTGCCCTTCGGCTGCGCGGATTTCTTGCAGATGCTGGAATCGCAAGAGGGCCCGGAGGGTTGCGCGGCTTGATCAAACGCGTGCGAGAGTACCTAGGAGCGCTCGGTCCCCCAGAGTCCCTAGAGACAGGACTCAAGTTCGACGCCATGGGGAATCCTGGTTTGATTGCGAAGATCACCCTCTATGAGCCAGGAGCAGCAGCTCGACGAGCTGGGAGCGTTTCAGTCGATGAGCTGATAGAACTCGCCTCGAACGAGCTGCAAAGCGTAGGTGACATCGCCTGGATAGTGTTTGATCGTCTAGACGTGGCATTTGCCGATAGCCAAGAGCTTGAAGCCAATGCCCTCAGAGCGCTTTTCACCGTCTACTTGGATCTATTGGCGAATGATGCCATTCGGCTGAAGATTTTCTTGCGTACGGATATATGGAAAGCCATCACTGCAGGAGGCTTCCGAGAAGCCAGTCATATAACTCGCACGGCAACAGTGAAATGGGACTCTCCTTCACTCCTCAACTTGGCAGTTCGTCGGCTTTTGCAGAGTGAAGCGCTCGTGGAATACTCCGCAGCTGACGTCGATCAGATTCTTGGTGATTCCGATGCTCAGCGTGCATTTTTCGATTCGCTGGTCCCCGATCAGGTTGATTCTGGACGGAACCCAAAGACCTTTGAATGGATGATTGGGCGAGTGGCGGATTCAAGCCGCGAGGCGGCGCCAAGAGAACTGATTCATCTTTTGGACCAAGTTCGTGAGATCCAAGTGAAAATGCTTGAGAGAGGTGAGGATGGGCCTGAAAATGGCCAGATCTTCTCCCGCCAAGCATTCAGGGAAGCGCTGCCGGAGGTATCTAGAGTTCGGCTGGAACAGACGCTCTATGCAGAATACCCCGCTCTGAAGATCTATCTTGAGGCGTTGCGAGGGGCAAAAACAGAGCAGAACACCGAGACTTTGGCCGCGATTTGGCGAGTACCTACCGAGCGAGCGGCTGGGGTTGCAGGCGAGCTCGTTGACGTAGGATTCTTCGAGCGGCGCGGTTCAAGCGATGATCCTGACTATTGGGTTCCGTTCCTCTATCGAGCTGCACTTGAGATGGTCCAGGGCTCGGCTGAATAGTACTTGTCGCAGAAGCGGTGGGACTCAGTATGCGCGCCGTCAACACCGCAAACGACTCCTTCGAGATTGCCGAGTGCGACAGACCTTGGCCCATGATGGAGCGATTGATTAGGAATGAGCGTTCCAAACTGGTGGAGATTGCATCGGTGCCAAATGCGTAATTACACGCTGGCGCCCATCGCAAGGGGTTCGACCTACGGTACGGATCGGCTTTGTTCGTACAGGTTGGCCAACGGGCGGACGGCGGCATGACCGGCGCTCCTCCTCCGCATCATTGAGCCCAGGGAGGTGTGATTCGGGACCCGTCGCCCATGACTGCTTCGAGGCCGGGGGTCGTGGTCACCCACGCCGATGCCCCAAGGGGGCCAGCATTGACGCGTAGCTCGCTGTTTGCGGGAACGAGGGCGACGTCTCCACAGTGGAGCTCGGTGTGCACCCCGTCGAGGGTGATCCGTAGTTCGCCGTCGAGGACAAGGAGGATCTCTTCCCGATTTGGCCGGTGAGCGACGCCGTCGAGGTCGGCGGGGACGTCGAGACGCCAGGCGCAGAGCTCATTGCTCCCTCGGGAGGGGGCCACATAGGAGCTGAACCGGGACCCGTGCGTCTCGAATGTGGTCGCTTCTGTTGAGCCGATGATGGGCATTGATCCTCCTAGATAGACATGCTGCTTGTCCATATAGACAAGCAGCATGTCTAAACTCTGTCAAGATGGCGGTCGTGGCAGGCGAGAGTTGGGAGACAGCCGTAGCCGTGCTGCGCCTCGCCAGCCAGCTTGTGGATGGGATCCAAGAGGGTCTCGCTCGCCGTGGCTTCAATGACGTTCGCCCGGCACATGGTTTCGCGTTTGCGCGAATCAGCGAAGGTGGTGCCACCACTGCCGACGTGGCCGAGCACCTCGGCATTACCAAGCAGGCCACGGGCCAGCTTGTCGACTACCTCGTCGATCACGGGTACGTCATGCGCCGACCTGACGAGCGCGACGCCCGGGCGCGCTTGCTCCTACTCACCGAACGGGGCCGGGCCTGCACGGTAGCGGCGGAAGCTGCCGCTACGGAGACGGTCGACGGGTGGAGATTTCAGCTGGGTCCATCAGAATTCGGCCAGCTCCAATCGGCGTTCAATACGATCACGACACCGGGACGGCTACGGCCATCGTGGTGATCTTGCCTCGTGGCAGGATCCCCTTATGACTACGGTTTCGGACCCGACCCGATCCGCTTGCGTACACCGAGTGGGTAGCTCGGCGATTTCGGTGCTTGCTCCAATCACAGGGTTCGAACTCACAATGGCGGCCGTCATCGATGCGGAAGAATATGGTGATGACCCGAGTCCGTCCGGCCTTACCAGCAGACAGTCCGGCACTCAGGGAGATCGAGACACTCGCAGGGGCAGCGTTCCGGTCGATTGGGATGGAAGAGATAGCCGACGCCGAACCCATGTCAGTGGAAGTATTGGATGGTTATGCACTCAGTGGACGCAGTTGGCTCGCCATTGATGAAGCCGATAGGCCAGTTGGGTACGTCGTCGTTGATGTGGCGGATGGAAACGCCCATGTTGAGCAAATAAGCGTGCTCCCGGACTACCAGGGGCGAGGACTCGGAAGGGAACTGCTCAACACCGTGCGATCGTGGGCGATCGAAAGCGGACATCCAGCCGTCACGCTCACTACCTTCGTTGACGTTCCCTGGAACCGGCCGCTGTATGAGCATCTCGGGTTTGTAGTGCTTTCCGAGCAGGAGGTTGGTCCTGAGCTTCGGGCGATCCAAGAGCATGAGACTCAAATGGGTCTTGATCCAGTGACTCGGGTCTGCATGCGGATCCGAATCACACAGTCATCCAAGGAGACGCCGGACAAGTGACGGCCATTAGCCCCTGACCGCCCCATAGACCGATCCGTCAACGGGCACCGCCAAGCACATCGACCGGAGTTGAACCGACCGGCCCACCCAGTTGTCCAACCACGCACCTCATGGAAAACTGCCACCATGTCGGAGCTCTGGCGCCTGTCGGCTCAGCGGTCTCAGGAATTCGATGCAGCGGCAGTCGCATACGACCGGTATCGACCTCGTTACCCAGAGAGACTTTTCGACGACATCGTCAAGCTGGGGGAATTGAAACCAGGGGCAAGTGCGATCGAGATCGGGGCCGGCACGGGGATCGCCACGGGTCCTCTGATTGGTCGCGGTCTTCAAGTCATCGCCATCGAGCCCTCACCGGGAATGGCGTCGATCGCCCGCGAGAAGTTCGGTAGCAACGCTCGCTTTGTAAACGGAAGGTTTGAGGACTGGCCTCCGACCGAGAGCACCCAACTGATAGCCGCGTTCAACGCCTGGCACTGGGTCGAACCGGACAAGGGCGTGAGCCTTGCCGGCCGGTTACTTTCTCCCGGTGGATCGCTGGCCCTGGTGTGGACAGACGTGTTGTCGTGGGGCGAGGATGGCTTCGAGGCACGCCTCGCCGAGGTCACGGGTTCGCCTTGGCCAAAGCATCTCGATCACGTGTTCGCCTCTTTGGATCCAGTCCGCGCCAGTGAGTACTTCGATGACCTCAGGGTGCACCATCACCGATTCGAACGCAGGCTGGACGCGACGTCGTTCATCGCAGTGACACGAACCTACGGCGGCCACCACACCGTCGAGCGTGATGAGGTCATTCGCCAGCTCATCGACGACGAATTCGACGGAGCAGTGACGAAGGTGGAGGACGCCGTTCTCCATCTAGCACGGCGCCGGTGAGCGCGCCGTCCGAACGCGGTTCGTCACATTCACCAGCTGCGGGATAATTTGGTGATGTCCATTCGCCTTCGCCCTGCCGAGCCCTCCGATTCCCCTTTCCTTTCCGAAATGCTCGTTGAGGCTGCCTTCTGGAGACCAGACGGACCGAGAGAGAGTGTCGAGGAGATCAGGGAACGCCCTGAACTAGCCCACTACATCGCTGGTTGGCCACAACCCGGTGACCTCGGCGTGGTCGCCGAGGATGAAGGTCCCGTCGGGGCCGCATGGATCCGGCACTTGCCCGAGAGTGACCCTGGTTTCGGCTTCATCGATGCTTTGACCCCCGAACTCACCATGGGCGTAGTGCGCCAGCGGCGGCGACAGGGGGTCGGTGCTCTCCTCCTCGAGGCGCTGGTCTCTTCCGCCCGGGCGCACAATCTCGCCGCGATCAGCTTGAGCGTGGAACCGGAGAACTACGCTTGGCGCCTGTACGAGCGGGTCGGCTTCCAAGCGGTCGGCACGTTGGGCGGTTCGCTCACCATGCTCTTGCATCTCTGACCTCTTGGTTGTCAGGTCGTCCCCTACCGGCCTCTCAGACCCATCGCCTTGCCCCACGATGTTCGTTGACGGGGGCTACTGTCAGCATAACCTGACAGGTCAGGATATGCTGACAACCCATGGTCGAGGAATCCCGCTGGGACGCATGGCAACGAGCCATCCAGGATGACGACGTCGACGCTATGGAGGTGCTTCGCATGGCTGCCATGTACGAGCGGTATTTCAAGGAGGTGCAAAGTCAGGCTGTAAAGGTTCTTCGGGGCCAGGGACGCACATGGCAAGAGATTGCAGACTCAGTCGGACTCAGTAAACAAACCGCGTGGCAGAAATGGGGAACACCCGCCGAAAAGGGTAAGGAGTTCGCTCAGCGATTCCTCGAGTATCCGAGGCTTCCCGAGCGCTAAAGTCGGAGGTCATTGACGTGGGATACTCCGAAACGGCGTCGGGTCGGTAGGACGGTTCGGCAGATCCGACATGCTCCTTGGCTCAGCGTTTCAGTCCCGAAGGTTTCTGGGCCGTGACCGTTCTGACCAGTCGGAACGCCGTTCGACAAATGCCTGACGCATCTCTTATGGCCAGGGGTCTGCAGCTACGCGCGAGATTCCATCTGACGTGACATGGTGCACCGAGTGAACGCCGTTGATAGAGAGCACTTGGGCTAACTCGGGCCCGACGAAGTGACCTATCGAGCCCTCGTCGAAGCCGAAACCAGAGGGCAGCGTGCCCGCGGCGACACATCGGGCAAACGCGTCGCGCCGTTCAGTGCTGTTGAAATGCGGACAGGCGCTATCTGGGATGATCCCGAGCCCATCGTGGTAGGGCTCTAGCTGACCGGTCCCGAGCGAGACAGTGAGGCTCGCAGCGAACCAACAGACGGCGCCGGCACTCCATCCAGTCAGGATCACGCCGTTTCGCCACAACTCGTTCAGAAGTTCGTCGACCGCGTATGCCCTCCAAACAGCAACGGCCGCCACCGTATTGCCACCGGGGACGAACACGATGTCGCACTTCCGCAGTCGTTCGAAATCACATGACTCCCCCCGAAATACGGCAAACGTTTCTATTCGACAGGGGCGGCTGAATAGACCTCGGAATGGTTCATCCCATGCCGGATTGTCTCCGTTTGGCGTGGTGAGGACGCCGAGGAGGGGCTCATCGCATCCGGACACTGCCAAGGGATAGTCGCAGATCCGAGCGGCGCTCTCACCGGGGGCATCGACACCACCGAGAGCAATGATCTGCCCAGATCCTAATCGGCGCGCCATTTTCCACTCCTGACGGGCAACGCAGCCTCCCGCGTCGTCGCCGTACATTATGGGGGAGCGACAGAACACGCGCTGTGATCGTGTTGGACTGCTCCCCGTCGCCGGGCCCTCGCAATTCTACGGCCGACATCGCTAACCATGGCGAGCGCTTTCCGCTCCCTGTCCATAACCACAGACGTTCCCCGCAAGAGCAATGGCATCGGCAACGCTCAGCTCGATCTTCAGACCACAGGCCAGGTACCCGCAAGGGATCGGTGCACGGGATGGCGAGAGCCGTCGCGACGGCTGCGGCGTTTGCGGCAGTTGTTTGCTGCGGAGTGGCAATTTAGGAACACCACTCGGACCGAGTGCAGAATGTGAAGGTGGGGCAACCTGATGACATCAGACTCTCGTTCAACGAAGCCGTTGAGATCTACGACAAAGTTCGGCCTTCATATCCCGCCGAGCTGTTCGACGCCCTCTTTCGGATGCTGCCATCCCAGCCGGAAATCGTGGAGGTCGGTCCAGGAACGGGCCAAGCCACGAAGGATCTCCTTGTACGAGGGGCATCGGTGCTTGCCATAGAAATAGGGCCAGCGACGGCCGCCAGGTTGCGCTCGAACCTCCCTTCGGATCGGATGCGTGTGGGCGTCGGTGACTTCGAGGTGATGGAGATCGCGGCGGGTCAGACCGACGCCGTCTTCTCCGCTACCGCCTACCACTGGATCTCCCGAGAGGCGCAGACGGATCGGCCCGCTGCGATCCTGCGTCCTGGCGGCCTCGTGGCGATTGTCGACTTGATCCAAGTCGAATCGCCCGAGGATGCGGGCTTCTTCGCCGCTGCCCAGCCGATTTACAATCGATATGGACAAGGCCACTCTGGACCCCCTGCTCCGAGTCGTCAAAATGTTGACCCGAAGATCCGCGCGCAGTTGAATGCCGATCGTCGTTTCGATCGCGTTGACGTCCGCAAATATGACTGGGACCAAACGTACAGCGCCTCGGATTATCGGAATCTAATGCTCTCGTACTCCGGCACCCAGATGATGGACGAGCCGGCGCGAATTGGGCTGCTCGACGATATCGAGGGCTTCATCCGGAACGATTTTGGCGGTGTAGTAACGAGGCCGCTCGTCGTCACCCTCACCACCGCGACCGTCCGTTGACGTGATCCGACAGGCGGGCCCTGCCCCCGACCGCCTGCACCCGACCCCAGTCTCGTGGCGCTCGCCCGCGGTCCTGTCGCAGCAAATGCTCCTTTCGGGAGCAGGATCAGCGCCCGGCAGTCTGGCCGGCGCTGCAAGCGAATCCCGTTAGCGGAACGGCTTGCGGGATTCAAGAACGGCTACCTCGCCGCCGTTTTGGCTGGGACTCGGTCTGGTCCCTATTGCCCACAGTGCGAGCTGACTTGCTTCGCGAAGACCCGAATTGCCGGTGTAGTCCGAACAGGGATGCCCAGGCGTCGCATTTGAGGTCACACGGCAGGGTTCGGCCGTCGAGGCACTCTTGAGACATCCAATCGTGCACTACCCCATCCGGAAGATGTCTCCGCAAGATTGCGCGAAGTCCGCGACCCCTGCCAGTGAACGTCTGGCGAACCAGATCTTGGTAGTCCTTCCGCAGTTCCGAAGGGACGAGCGGGACGGCTCTACGGCGGATTATCAGGATCCCACCATCGACCGTGGGCACCGGCGAGAATGCAGCCGCTGGCACTCTGCTCCCAAGCGAGAACTCGTACCAGGGCCACCAACTCGCGGTGAGCATCGTGGTGCCACCGACACCGGCCCGCTTGCGCGCTACCTCCCACTGCAGTAGCAAAACGGCGGTGTGCCAATGATTTTGCTGGAGGAGCCCCCGCAAGAGCGGGGTGGTGAGGGAGAACGGTACGTTGGCGATGACGTGGTGGGGATTCGGACCGAAGTCAAAGGTCAGCATGTCCGCCTCGACTATTTTGGCTCGTCCGGCGAACCTTCTCCGCAAGCGGTCGACGCGACGCGGGTCGAGTTCGAGCGCGGTTACGGCCGCTCCGTTGGCGACGAGCGCTTCGGTGAGCACCCCGTTCCCAGCGCCGAGCTCGAGAACCCGATAGGGCGGCGCGTGTCGAAGGATCTCCGCCATCTCAGCGGGGAAACGACGGTCGACCAGCCAATTCTGGCCGAGTTCATGTGGACCGCCGATTTGTGCTGCGGCGGCGAGGTGGTCACGTCGTTGAGAACGGCGGTATTGAGGCATATCTCTCCTGGGGTCAGCGGGAGCCGGAGACCACAGGACCAAAGGGGGCGCGCGTGACCACCGGCGGGACATAAACCGGCGGTTCGCACCAATACCGACCCCGGTGGGACCGGCGAGGCGTCTCGAGCCATCAGCCCGAGCGCAAGGGTGGCGCCGCCGTCAGGCGGTGCGAATACGCATGGAAGCGAAGTTTCCCATGAGCCAAAGATTAGCCCGTGTCATCACTCACCGCTCACCAATGGTCATGGCTGAACCGGCCGAATGGACCGGGGCTCGGCCGTGCTCGTCAACGCAAGCACGGCGGATCGGTTCCAAGTACGGGCCCGGGCCCACCTCAGCCTTGTCGCATGCGGTTCGGCGGATCCTGAAATGATGGTTCGGTGCCCCTCATGCCGCAACCGGCGAGGGACGACCTAACCGATGCTGTCATCCGACTTGGCCTTCAACTGGATGGGGATCCATTCCGCTCGCTGTCGTCTTTGGTCTGTCTGGTCACGCATGAGGGACGACCGACGTTCTTAAAGGTGACAAATCAACCGGAAGAGCTCGTTGGTGTCCGGGCGCTGGAACAATGGGACGGCAACGGTGCGGTCCGGGTCCTGGCCCGAGACGGCAATGCGATTCTGTTGGAACGCGCTGGGCAGACCCTGCGTTCATTGGTGACCGACGACGCATCAGCGACTCAGGTGCTGTGCGACGCGGCTCATCGTCTCCACACCAATGGCCCCAAAGACCTCGATGACTTCCCTACTCTTCAAACCTGGTTCTCCTCCTTGTTCGGTGACACAACACCCCGGTTCGATGAGGTCAGGGTGATCGCCGACCGGCTCCTTGAGCGCACCACACCCCCCGTACTTCTCCATGGCGACCTTCATCACGAAAACGTGCTCAACGGTGGGGAGCGAGGTTGGTTGGCCATCGACCCGAAGGGGATCCTGGGAGCGCGAGAGTTCGACTACTGCAACATCTTTACCAATTGGACGCCACAGGACGCTATCGGGCACTTCGACGCTCGACTGGATCTCGTCGCGCGAGTTGCATCCATCGACCGGATTGACCTCCTGCGCTGGATCGCGTCATGGTCTGCACTGTCGGGCATCTGGCATCTTGAGGACGGCGACGAAGCCAGCGCCACATTTCCCCACTCGATCACGGAACTCGCCCTCGATCGACTTCGGGTTCACGACGCATAGCGTTCCGGCGGAGGATCGGTTTGCGGGAAACCACTTACGCTCCCAATGCCGCCCCCACCATGGGGGCGGCATTGGGGCCGTTGCCGCCGTCTTGATCGTCCTTTTGAGCGCCGCAGGCGCCGAGGCCGGGATTGCGTCGTTCCTTGGTTTTGGCGAAGTTGCTCCGCGCGGCCGCGAGCGGCCAGATCCCGACGGCCTTGCTCACCCCTCAACCAACAGGGCTGCCGCCACCCGCCTGTGTTTTCCTTGGACGATCCTGCTGTTTGACAGGTAGCTATTCAGGTCGATCCTGCGGTCAAGCATGGTGTTTTGCGGAGCGTCAGGGCAGTTAGCCTGGGACTGTGCGACGTAAGGCGCTACAGCCGGGATATGTCTTCGTCATCTCAATCCTGCTCTTTGTTCTCGACAAGGCGCTACCCACGACAGGTGAGGCGGGTCGAGACGTGCATTTAGCGATGGTCATCCTCGCCTACGTACTCGGGGTATTCGCTATTTCGTGGTTGCTGGTGCCTTGGGGCCTGCCAAAAGATGAGCCGCAGCCAGAGCGCCCGCAGGAACCGAGACAACTTGCCGAGTTGGACCCTGAAACTGGCGTGGCGAAGATTTACGGCGGAGACGGGTGGCAAACGACGAGTGCCAGCGTTCTTCCGATCCTCGGCGGAGCCTGGGCCATTCATGCCGAACAGAGTGGAGAATTATCACCGTTGGTCACACGGTTCATTGGTCGTCGTTCACCTAGCGACAACATCTTTGCCGAGAATGACTATGACGACCTGTCCAGGGAATACGGGCACCATCGACCGTCACTGGAGTGTGACGGGCGAAACCTCCTATGAGGGTGCCAGGTCAGTGATAATCGTGACCTCGGGAGGGGACGAGGTTGAAGCCGTCTTCGGTGAGGCTGGCGGAAGGGACAAGCCAAGCTCGCACAGCTTCTCGATCACAGGGCCGTGCCGAGAACCAGCGACCGTCAATGCCTGGGCGAACTTCTTCATCTCCTGCAGCATCCGTGGAATCTCAGAGAGCGCCCACGATCCATCATCGACGCTGATCGTGCCGCGGTCCTTCGATAGATGAACTAGGTGCTTGTCGAGACGATCCAAGTAGTTATCGAAGACAGTCTCATCGGCTGCGTGCCAGTCGCCCAAGAACAGCGATGGCCGAATGTCGTGTCGGTCTCGGTTGCGTCCCGGACTGTTTTTCTTCGGTCGGCCCATCAGGAACTCGATCACTAGACGAGCATGGATAAGACAGGACTCTAAGCAAGCGATCATCAGGACCGCTGGGCCTTCGGCTTCGAACTTGGCCACCAATGGCGGCATCTCGCCCAACTGCTGGATTTCGTACAGAAGATGCGAAATGTAGGGCTGCACGTCATCGTCTCGCTGCTCCTGCGCCGTGGTCATGGATTTCCGGACCTAACGATGATCCACAAAGCAATGACAATTGCGATAATCACCGCGACGATGCCGGTGGCGTCGTTGTGATCGGATTTCGCTATCAGCCCACCAATGCAGACGATGCCGATAACGATGACGAGGGCAAGCCATTCACCGATACGTCGGCGTCTCTTCTGGTCCCGTCGTGCTTGCTCCGCTGGGTTTCTCGCTTCCGCTAACCGTGGAGTGGTGTATCCAATGTTCGACTCCACGATGATGTCCTGAGCCAGGTCGTCGGACACAGATGGCGGAATCCCATACTTTTCCCGAGTGCGCTGCCAGACTTCCTCTCTCGGATCATCTTCGCCTTCCGGGCCTTCTGTTCCACCATTTTCATTGGGGGCTGATCGACCGGTGCCGTCCTTGGGCAAGCTGCGTTGGTCGATGAATTTCTGCTTGTTCAAGCGGTGCTGTTCGATGAGCCGGTTCAACTGGATCACGTCTTCGTCATCCGGCTCGGGCACGGAATCAAGCCTACGTCTGAGACCTCACCCCAAACCAGAGGACGCTCTGTCCAGAGCCGCCAGGGCTTTCCTGGACCGCACCGGCGGCCATCGGCTACGTCGAGTCGGGGAACGGCACCTCGAATTTCCCCGAGGTGCACTCCGGATCGAACGCGGCCGGTCCCGAGGCACCCATGCAGTTTGAGCCACCCAAATTCACATTACCGCCGAAGCCCCAGACTCTCACCTCAAGGGGAACGGCATTCGGTCTTGGGACGATGTGCCTGTGCCAGCCCACGTCATTGTCGCAAGACGATCCTCCCTCGCCAAAAGGCACAGGCCTCTATTGGTACGCCAGCGCGCTTGGCGGATCGAACATTTCCAAGTCAGCGGACACGGATTCCACGCCGGTAGAATCGCTACGCCCTTGGACGGTGAGTTCCCCAGCCTCGGCCACAATGCAATGCCCCTGGCCGGCACGAAGGGTTTTGAGGGTCGACAGCGCCGCTGCGATCGTCAATTCAACTCACGCGGGAGCGGATGGAGAACTCGGCCATTTCGATTCGAGGGTCGTCCTCCACGAGACTGCGTCACCGCAGCCCAGGCGAAGGGCATGCTGACACACCTGAAGCAATGTCTCGCGATGGGTGGCGTCCAAGTCATCCAAGAGGCGACCAATGAGTATTCCGATCGAATTGCACACGTACAGCTCTGCGGTCCTTGAAAGTACGAAGGCGAGCAGTTGAGCGAGCGCATCAGGGTGAGTTGTCAGGAAACCAGCGTCCTCGATGTCACGGAAAAAGAGGGTGACGTGGGGAAATTCCGCTGGAGTCCGAAGGTAGAAATCAACAGCCTCTGGAAAATACCTACCGGCGGCAGTAATCCATCGAAGCATTTCGCCCGCCTCGGGCGCCGTCAATAATTGCGGCTTTCCCGTAAGGCGTTCGGTCACGTACGGGTTAATCCACCGTTCCCAGACACCTTCAGCGTACGACGGAGTCATGTTGTGCATCCACCAGCCAACCGAAGCGGCAAAGTCGGAGCGCATTTGGTCGTCGGCCTTGGCAACGAACTCCCCAAGCGTGCCATCGCCGAAGTTGTCGGAGGTTGACCGGACCATTAGTTCTCCGAAGCGCTCTGCCAACTGTTTTCCGATGGGTCCACGTAGTTCGAGAAACGCCAATCGAAGGTGGGGCTTGAGAACGGACACCGCCCGTCCGTCCCATCCGCCGCCGTGTAAGAAGGCTGACCATGTTCGCGTGGCCACGTTTGAGTTACTCCAGCTAAAAAGCGGCAACAGCTGGTCCTTTGCCCACTCCGAATCCGCTCCGAGTAGGAAGGAGAAGTCGATACTAAATATGGCCGCGGGATGAACGCCGCGCTCCCCGTCGGCGCTCAGGAGGGCTTCCATCGCCAGCTTCTCGGAATTCGAGAGTCCCCTCCAACTCGGTCCGTCGAGCTTGGATCGGCAAGAGATCGCCCCCACCCAGAACCTTCCAAGCCACCCGGTCCACGAGTTGTATGCATGATCGACGATTCGCTCAGGATCGGTGTCGTACGGCCCATCGGGGCCCATTGAGACCGACGCGGAGACAAGACCCCCGAGCAATTCGAGCTCCTGCAGCACTGTCCGGTCGAGTTCGGGCAATCGAACGATCGAATGCAAAAGGTCGCAGATGGGCGGAAGCAATGGGCCCATCTCGGGACGACCATCCAACTCGACAATGACCGACCCGAAGAGTTCCACAAGTTCATCCAACACGGCCTGCTCGATCTCCCCAACCGATCGGGAAAACCCAGAAACCAGCGGCTCCCAGTACGGCGAATACCATTCCTGCTCCGCTTTCAGTTCCTGCAGGAGGGGCATCGCCCATTCCGGACTTTGGGCCGCCGCCGCCGCAAGCGCCTGGGGAATGTCAAAGGCCGCCGTTGCCTGGGCAACGGGGTCCCCTTCAATTGCCGCAGAAAAGAGCGCTTCGACCTCGGCAATGCTTGTTCTTTCGATCAACCGTTCAATCGGCACCGGATACGGCGACCTGAATCCCGATTCGATCGTCATTGCGAGGCCCGGATTCGATGAGGGAACAAGGTCCGTGTGATTCGACTGATATTGCTCCAGGGCGTCGGCGAACTCGTGCGAATCGGGTATCGCCTTGGACGATACGCCCAAGAGGTCCAGAATTAGTCGCTCATTGATCCCATCGTCCAGCGAATGCTCCGCTGGTGGCCCCGCCAGAATCGCAAAGAGCATCTCGTTGCGAGCCTCAGACGCTTCGGGAAGACACTTCTCGATGAGCCGATAGGTCTCGTGTTGCGTCGCGAATGCGAAGAGCAACTGAGCCTCGATGACGTGTCGAAGCTTCTCGTCGGCTGACCGATCCAACCGTTCGACCCAGCCGTGGACTGCGAGTCGTCGAAGAATTGGGGCTCGGCTAGCTCCCCACCGATCAAGGAGGGCACCAGCTACTTCGGGCCGATCGTCCACTAGATGCTCGAGGCAGTCTCGGAGGGCGTCGATTAGGAAACCGACGGCGCTTGACAGGTGGTCCTGAGAATGCGGCTCGATGGCGGACCTGAGAAAGCTATACGTGTCCCAGCGATCACTCGCTTGTCCCACCGACCGCAGACTCCGGTGGATGGATGACAGCTGGCCTTCGAGAAGTGCTGCGAGGTCCGAAGCGAGATCTGACAGATGCGGTCGGAAGTAGGTGTCCCATCCGTCCGGCAATAGATGCTCGTCGCCCATGAGCGAATCGATCCGGTATTCGGTCGTCGCTTCGGCATCGTCGGGGCCAAAATTGAACCTCGGCCGCAACTCGATGCGGGGTCGTGTTAGATATTCAAGAAGGGATAACGCAATATCGCGATCATCAGGCCAGCGCAACGATGAGAGGAGCGCCGTCAGGGCATCGCTCATAGCGGCGCCATCATTTCGGATCAAGATACCCAGCCAGCGCCCTAGAACCTTGGTCTCGGGAAGCTCAAGTGGCAGACGCCGGGCCATTCGCGTGGCGACTTCGGCGTTGAAATGGCCTCCATGAACTTCGACAATTCCCAGCGCCGCCTCGGGGTCAGACAATGCCCTATCGCAGAACCAAGCGCTCAGAGCAATCTCGGCTGGCGAGAGTCTCCGCCCCGATTCAAATATGTTAGGAAATGGTTGTCGCTGAACGATCCAGTCGAGCCACTCGGGGCTCGTCGCATGCTCGGCGAAAAACCTCGCAGCGAGGTCATCGCCGATCACTCGTTCGAGATACGACACGTCCGTCGGCTTAATGGGCGGGCCACCCGCTGCGAGGATTCGGACCTTGCTTTCGTGTTCGAGCTGTCCCATCCCTCGCCATTCACCCCAGCGGACAATCGCCTCCGTCAGCTCGCCATGGTCGGAGCCTTGCGGATACACGATCGGTTCGATCTCAAGCCGCCTCCACTTGTCGAGCTCTGCGGTGTCTGGCAGGAAGCCGAAACGGTTAGACCCCGCACGAAGACCCTGTGCGAGGTACGACATGACGACGTCGTCGTGGCTGTATCCGACGAACAGAGTCACATACTTCGCGAATACCTCAAGGAGAAACCGCGTTGCCCAGGCATCAGTCAGATAAGCCTGTCCGAAGTCGCTCGACGTTATGACGAGGTCCGCCAGCCGGCCACCGATGCAACCGTGGAGGCTTACGATGCCATTGAAGTCCCGACCGAGCGGTAGCGCTGGGGCGCAGTAGATAGGTGGAGTAGCTCCGAACACGTCCTCGGCCGCCGTGACCAGATGGCGGTCATAATTGGTCGTGATAATCCGAACGTCTTCGGCTGATGGAAAGAGCCGCACGATCGCATCGTGCAGCTTGCACGGGCGTGAACTTGTGGTCCCGATCCGATTTCTGATCAGCTCCCGAATCGGAACGTTCTCACGCTCCAATCTATCCAGAAATACATCCGGGGTCTCAATCCCGGTCGGGTCATACTCGGGTTGATGAGCGTCCTGAGCTACGAATGCTGCGAGTTGGTCGAAGAGCGGCAGGCCCGACGGCGGCGCCACAGAAGCCCCGGCTCCGACGAATACGACGAGACGCCGGTCTGTAAGCGCGTCCACAACCAAATCTGCAATCTCAACATTGTCCGTAAACCACATGATCCGATCGCTCCCCACCGCAACGCCTAGTTGAACAGTGTGGCACGGGTAACTCCGCTCGGGTCCGACCCTCGCAGACACGGCTGCAATCCCGTGGGGCATGGTCGATCCGCCCATCCGAGGACGGTGGGATCGTCCCGCAACCCGGACGGCATCCGTAACGATCCCCTCGTTCTCGGGACGATTGCTTCAGCGCCCGTAGGGGGATCCGCTTACAGCACTCGCTCCGGATCCCGGCGAAGGTCGCCCCGGGGGCGCCGTAGGAGGTTCGGCATGTGGGAATCGTTTGGGGTCCTGGGGTCAACAACGTGAGTTCCGGTCGTCCTCGCGATAGCCAGGAATTCGGTCAACTCGACTGGGATGAATTGTCACGAGGCCTGCGCAAGGGAAACGGTATGACTTCGGATCTCGCCCCGGCGAACTGGGTCGTCAGGATCGTTCCTAGCGCCGGAAGATGAGGAGAGCGCTGGTCTCGAACTGAGGCCCTTGGTCGAGTGAGGGTAGGGCTGCCTCGATCCTGGCGAAGCCTGCCTCGATGACCTCGTCGCCCATATGTTCGAACAGCGAGGTGGGACGCAGCCTCAGCCTTTCGAAGTCCTCGGCCAGAGTCGCCGAGCGAAGCCAGGTGACTTCATCACGAGAGGCGAGCGTCCACCCGGCGTCGGCGAAGTCATTCTGCACCTGTTCCTCAGGCTGGTACTGCCCTTGGTGGATGCTCATCCATTCGGGCACGACGTGTAACCACCACGCATCAGGGACCCTGTCAGAGAAATTCGCCTGCACAAAGAGCTTGCCGCCCGGCTTTACCACTCGGCGCAACTCGGTGGCAGCGTCATCCCGATCGACGACGTGGTGCCAGACAAAGAACAGCAGTGCTGCGTCACACGAGGAATCTGGCAATGGGATGTGCTCGGCAGACCCAGCCGCGTACGTGACGGCGGGATGCCCGGCATGGGCGACGGCTTGAGCACGCATCTTGTCTGCCGGTTCCACGCCGTAGACGGGGCCGCCGAAGGCACTCGCTAAGGATGGGGTCATACGCCCGATTCCCGAGCCCAGGTCGAGCCAGGCCAATGGCCGTGTCTCCGCCAGGTGGCGGGCGAAAGCCTCCATCCAGGACCGCAGCGCATCGGGGGACATCTGCCTGCCGGCGGCGTAAACGGCGTGCTGGCGCTCGTCGTAGTCGACCTTCCCCATGCTGCCTCCAAATCGGGCCTGACCGTGCGAGCATACCGCCCCCTTACTTTTAGAGTGCCCAAGGGGTGCAGACACACGGCCGGCAGCCGGAGACCAGCGGAGCAGTGCCGATGCCGGTCTTTGGCTTGCGGACTCGGAGCGCCGGGGCGGACGTGCCATACGAAGGAAGGCATGGGACCTTTGGTCAGAAGGGTCTGCGAGCTCGCAGTGAAAAGGTCAGTGGGTATTTCGGCCATCCTTCGGGCAGGCGGTAAAAGCCGTCGTCGCCCTTGACCGTCCACGGCCACGGCGCATTGGTGTATGACTGCTCGTGAAAGAGTTCAATGCTGAGTCCGGTGCCTAGAACCGCGCTTATCACCTCGCTGAGGGCGTGCGTGCGTTCAAACGTCGTTGTGTTGACCAACGTTGCGTCCGGTGCGGCGTAGGTGCCGCCCTTTTCTTCCCACCTGACGTACTGAGCGTCGAAAATATCTTGATCGAGGGTGCGGCCATCACCCAAGACGCCGAAAACGATCGGGTGAATTTCGACCAGATACAAAATTCCACCGGGACGGAGTAACCCAGCCACTACGCGGGCCCACTCATCGAGGTCCGCCAACCAACCTAGGGCGCCGATACCCGTGTAGACGATGTCGAAGGATCGACCGTCGAGCGCATTACGAGCGTCGTAGACGTCGGAGCATACAAACTCGGCGTCAATCGCACTGTCGATGGCGAGTTGTGTGGCCGCCTCGATGGCGACTGGTGAGAAGTCGAGTCCGACCACGCGGGCGCCGTGGCGACCCCACGACAGGGTGTCGGTTCCGAGATGGCACTGCAGATGCAGTAGATCGAGTCCAGCGACGCTTCCCAGTTCGATGAGTTCGAAGGGTCGAATGTCATCGCGCCCGGCGCGAAAACCCGCCAAGTCGTAAAGCTCGCTCGCCGCATGCAGTGGAGCTGCTTCGTCCCACCGAGCCAGGTTCGCAGCTCGGCCCTCAGCGCTCTGATCGGTCATGGCGCAAGGTTAGATCGGCCAGCAGAAGGTCCTCCTTCCGCTGCCGGGCCCGTCGAACCCTTACTTGAAGATCGCCAACGTCGATCGGCGCACGGATAGCAGGCCATGACCACCAGGGTTATGAACTCTGAGAGGACCGGCTGGCCGTGGAAAGGGCTTGACTCATCATGTGAACGCTCGTGCCGAGGATTGACATGGTCGCAGTGTTACTCATCTTTAGAGAAACAGGGAATGCTCGACCGCCCAGCTCGACGTAGCTCCGCAAACTTCCAGAAGGTACTTCGTCGGCGCTTATGCCCAGTCGCTCAGCGATCTTATTACCAATCTGATAGGGCGTCAGCCACTCCGGCCCCACCGCATGGAAGACCCCTCGTGCGCGTGTGGTAGCCACCGCGTCGAGTACCGCGCATGCGTCGTCAACGAAGGTGGGAGTGATGACCTGGTCGTTGAACAGTGGGTTCAGTGCGCCCGTGCGCAGCAGACGCATGATGCGTCGGACGAAGTCCTCCCTGCCGTCGGAGTGCGGCTGGTATGGGAATGACACCCGAACGATCGACCAGCTGCCGTCGGACGCTCTAACGTGTTCTTCGGCAGTCCGTTTGGTGACTCCGTACCAGTCTGTTTCCGCGTCGGGCTCGTCAGTTTCGGTATAAGGGTTGTCCCGGTCGCCCTCAAAGACGTAGTCGGTTGAGACGTGGACGAAATGCTTTCCCGCGTCAACACACGCTTGCGCGAGATTCTTGGTCCCTTCGACGTTGATCCGAAAACAGGGGCCGGTAACGTCGCCGCGTTGCTGCCACGCCGCTGAGACGTCGGTATAAGCAGCGAGGCCTACGATTACGTCTGCGTCGCTCTCGGAAACTGCAGACGCGACGCCGGCGGAATCAGTGATATCCACCGCTAGCCGTCCCCAACCAGGCTGCGAGAGCACCTTCTGAAGGCGCAGCCCGAGCATCCCGGTCAAGCCGGTCGCCGCGATTCTCGACCCGGATGCGGGATGGTAGGTCACCGAACCACTCTAAGCTTGACAGCGTGGCTAACACCACCATTGCTCCTCGGCGCGAGGTAGACCCTGTCATCCGTAGACGGCTAACCAGTTTTGGTCCAACCTTTCTTGAGGCAGAGCGCTTCGGGATCACGGGTCGACCCATCTCGACGTTACTCTCACTCCCATTCCCGCAAGAAGAACCCTGATCACGTGATCGTCGGGTGGATCTCGCGGGCCGGACCTCGATAGCCTTGCGTTGTGCCTACCCAAACCGCCCCGTCGCCATCGGCCGGTCCGACGGTGACTGCGTGACCATCCGGGTGACCGGCCCCGTCGAGCGAGCCTGGCATCTGCTTGCTCACGGGGAACAATGGCATTTTGAACCGCAGGCAGGACATCATTTGGTCGCCGTCATGGACCTGACCACCGAACAAGCATGGCGTTGCTGACTAACAACCTGCCTGCCGAAGCCCGCAGGAACCTACGCGTTTCGGGGGACGACGGGATCGTCGAGGCACTCCTGCAGGCGCGGGCCATCATTGGCGTGTCCAAGTGACCCGCGCCAGTTGCCGAAGGGTTTACGTATGGCTGGTTGACCAGTATCGACCAGCCTTTATGCCGCGATACGTTCCGCAATCTGTGCCAGCTTGGCGCTTCACTAACTAAATACAAGCGCGCTCAAGGGGGAACTTCCGGCGTCTCCCTCCGTGCAACCTTGGGCACTAGCTGGTTGATGAATTGCCCCATTTGCTTCCCACGATCACGAATCTCTTGAACGATCTCCGTTCGGTCCAGTAGGTCACCGAGTTGATAGTGCTCCACGCTCCCGATCTGGCTGAGCTCGTCGCTACTGCGCAACATTGAGGACTCGACGGTGATCGAGGCTTGGACAAGGGCGGCCAAATTCAAAGCGTCGCTCGGCCTGGCATCGACCTCAGCCGGCCCGCTCGGCGTCTGGACAATTACGGTAGCGAGATATGTTATTCCGACCAGGCTCGTAATCCGTACCTCGTCAATCCGAGCACCGCATGCCGCAATGATGCCGGCCGTGAATTGGTATGTCATGGGCCGAGGCATCTCCGCGTTCTCCAAGCCAAGGGCGAGCATGTTTGTTTCCGGAGTGCCGATAAATATGGGCAGGTAGCGCTCGCCGTCTTCGGTCTTCAGCAGGACGAGTCCGACTCGCGGCGAGGTGTCCGGCTTGCTCATACGAACATCGGCGATGTGAACCTCGACAAATCCTGTGCTGGGAGTTGTGGCCATGGGCGCCTCCTTAGGTTGTGGGTCGATGAGAACGCGGCCCAGGTTCGAACGAGCTTGATGCAGGCGAGCCTTGACAGCATTCACGGTGATATCCAGCTCAGTGGCAGCTTCTCGGTGGGTGAGCCCGTCCAAGTAGAAGAGATATACGGTCTCGCGTTGGCTCCGTGGGAGCCCGTCAATCGCTAGGCGGATCCGAGAACGAAGCTCCTCAGACTCGACTATCTCGTCGGGGGTTGCTACCGGACGACGACCGTCAGTGAGGTTCGCTGCCACCCGCGCCTCCGTCAATGTGGTCCGAAGGATCTGGCGCGCCTTGTTCAGGGCGATGCCGCAGAGCCAGGCCCCGAACCGCTCGGTATGGATGAGTTGGGACAGGCTCAGCCAGGCAACCAACGTCGCCTCTTGGACGGCGTCACGGCTTGCTTCTGGATCTCGGAGCAGCCGCCTGCAAAGACCTTCCGCTGACGCACGGTGAGCATTGATGAGCTGGGCAAATGCCACCTTGTCGCCGAGCCGGGCAGCTTCCACCAAAGGCCCGTCCGCTCTGGGTTGCGGCGACTCGTCAGTCACTATTCCGACATCATTGTCCGCTGCCACAGTAAGTAGTGCCTTGAGGTACCCAATTGGTTAGCTCTGTTGAGGACAAAATCTGCCCATTCGAGGAACGGCCGCTGCGGAACCTTCGGGCGGCTGGCACTCCGTCGAACCCATCGTCAGATGGGGATCGGTCTACGGGAACTCCCCATGCTGTGGACGGCGGCGCCATCCGTCCCGCTCCAGTCGAGCCGCAACGCTCCGATACCGACCTACGGGGGATCAAAATGTACCCCGTCGAAGGCACCGCTGGCGACATTTACCTCGGTCAATCAGGGAGCGGGATCTATCAACTCCAGCGTCGGGATCCCCAGCGAGTTCGTCGAGCAGCGCCCCGGGGGGCTCGATTTGCTGGTTTCGGCCAGTTTCTTCGCCATTGCGTGACTCGCGATCACCAGCACGCCTGCAAAGATCTTGCTGGCGAAACAACTCATGGCCTGCCTGGGCCATGCCAGTGCGCAGGCGGCCATGATCTATCAGCACGCCGCATCTGACCGGGGTCGGAATATTGGTGAAAGACTCACCGCAATGCTTGAGGCGTCGGCGCCGGAGATCATCGATTCCCCCAAAGAAAGGCTCGTCAACGAGGCTGCGCGGATGGACAAGACCAAGTATCAGCGGCTGCAGGGCAGGCGAGTCACTTAGCAAGAAATCGGGATCGAGCCAAGGTAGCTTGGTTCCCACTGCCACCCAATGTCCTCCCCGGAACTAATCGTCGCGAAGCAAGGAGAGCACCTTGCCGCCATAATCCCCGACGTTGGGATCGAAAGAGAGTGAAGAACCGACAACCTGGATGGGTCCGAGTGGTGTGCCCTGCCGTGCCTCGTCGATTGCGAATGAAAGAATGATGAGACGTTCAGGCAGAGGATCCGCACGGCGAATCCTTCGTGACGAGACATTGCGTCCTTCCAAATTCCAAGTTGGCTTCTTTGGCATAAAGCAGACATCAGGATGCCCGTACCCAATTTCGCTCCAGGTCAAGAAAGCCGCCATCCGCTGCCGCTGCGATCGCCACGTCGGGTAACGTTTGGACGGTGGTCCCTCCCGGCGGGTGGCCTTGGGACTGCCTCCACGGCCTGTATCCGAGAGGGGGAGATTGAGTGACTCAGAGCGATGCCCTGCCTCCGCTCGTTGTCCCGGAACGCGTGATCCCTGTACCTTCCTCCGTGAGCAAAGAAGCCCAGGAAATGTTGGCCCTGGGGTTGATCCAGAGCGCCGAATTACCTGCGTTGAGCGACGTGGAAGGTTGGCGGCGATGGTCAGCCGAAACGGATGCCGCTGTGCTGTCCTACGTACTGCCTCGTCTTCCTTCCGGGGGGTTCGACGTTCGCCAGCTCGACTGCGCTGGGGTACCTATCTACGTGATTCGACCACCCAATGTTGATACAGGCGATACTCGTGTCTGCTTAGAGATCCACGGCGGAGGCATGGTCCATGGTGGCGGGGAATGTTGCAAAGCGATCGGTGTTTACTGGGCGACGAAGGTCGGCATACCCATATGGACGGTCGACTACCGCATGCCCCCGGACCACCCGTATCCGGCGGCGCTCGATGACTGTCTCTCGGCTTACCGGGCTCTACTGAGGGACCACCGCCCAGAGGCGATCATCGTTAGCGGTGCCTCAGCGGGCGCCAATCTGGCAGCTGCAATGATTTTGCGCGCGAGGGACGAAGGCCTGGCGATGCCGGCCGTCACGATTCTTCTGACACCAGAACTAGATCTGACCGAGTCAGGCGACACGTTTCACACCAACCTCGGAGTCGATACCGTGCTGACGCAGAGCTTCATGCCCGCCAACCTGCTCTACGCCGATGGTCACGACTTAGCCGACCCGTATTTATCTCCCATCTTCGGTGACTTCTCCACTGGGTTTCCGCCGACACTTCTTGCGTCGGGGACACGGGATCTCTTCCTCTCAAATACGGTCCGGATGCATCGCGCCCTTCGCGCTGCAGGTGTGCAGGCTGACCTCCACGTGTTCGAGGCGGCGCCACATGGCGGATTCATGGCGGATACTCCCGAGGACGCCACACTTGAGGTGGAAGTGCGACTCTTTATAGACGCACATTGCTCCTTGGAAGGCTAAAGGCTCACGATATTCTGGCCTCCGCCCAACGTTCGGACACAAAGCGGTGCATCTCGACATCGATGTACGTGTCTTCGGGGGCATGGCCGAAGAATCCGCCATGGGGAGCAGCTTCAATGATGTGAAGCTCACTCGCAACGCCAGCGGAGCGGAGGCCTCGGTGCATTCGCGGAGCATTCGAGAGGAAGAGATCCCGAGTGCCTGCTGAGAGGAACGTCGGCGAAAATCCTTTCGTGAAGTCACCGAAGATGGGAGATAGATAAGGATCATCCAAGTCGTGGCCTCCCGCGTAGAGCAGGTTCACCGGCATCAGGCTCTCGGTCAGAACAGTATCGACACCGAGGTTCGTTTGGAATGAGTCTCCTGACTCGGTCAGATCTAGTTCCGGCGTCATGAGTAACACCCCCGCTGGCAATGGCAGACCCTCGTCGCGAGCACGAAGAACGACAGCAGCTGCCAGGTTCGCTCCAGCCGATCCGCCCCCAACGATGATCTGGTCAGGTTCATGATCGCGAAGTAGCGCTCGATAAACGGCAACGCAGTCGTCGAGCGGTGCCGGGTAGGGGTGGTCTGGAGGCATCCGATAGTCAACCGCCCATGTCCGTGCTCCGGTCTTTTCTGCGCTCATCAAACCCATGAGGCGGCACGACTCGCCGCCCCCCAGGATCAATGCGCCGCCATGGATCTCGAGGTAGACGCGAGGATCATCGTCTGCGACCCCACTTGGTGTCACGACGAATGTAGGAACGCCGTCCAAGACGACTTTCTCGACGTCCGCAGCAACTCGCGAAGCAGACTCAGCGAAGATCTGGGCCATTGCCTCGTCCCGCGCTGCGACGGTGGCGTGCCACCCCGCGAGGTCATCGAGGGCCGGGTAGCTGTTGGCTGGCATTCGACCGAGTGCCAGTACAGCTTGCGCCTCCGGGCTCACAGACGTGGGAACCGGAATCTCGCGGGCTGGCACGTGAAGAGTCGATCGCAATTCAGATGTGGTCATGGGCTACTCCTTCTTGTCTGAGGGGAATATGTGAGATTGGCGGTGGCACCCGAGGGAGCCAATAGCGAACGGTTTGTCACCATCACGTCATTTCATTTGTCTCTATTGGTGTAATTCCCGTGCGAGGCTCCCCCACCAGGTGGCACCAGACCGACAAGGGCCCAACCTCGATCTTCACCGGATCCTCGACGGCACAGACGTCCATGGCGTGCCGGCAGCGGGTCCGAAAGTGACAACCGCTCGGCGGGTCCATAGGTGATGGGATGTCACCCTCCAGCACGATGCGTTGTCGCCGCAGCGCAGGGTCGAGGCTCGGCGAAGCGGACAGAAGCGCCTGGGTGTAGGGATGGTGAGCTGCGTGGTAGAGATCGGTCACCGGACCTGCCTCGACAATACGCCCGAGATACATCACCGCCACCCGGTGACTGAGCGAACGCACCAGATTGAGATCGTGCGAGATGAACAAATAGCTGATGCCCAGCCGAGTCTGCAGGTCGCCGAGCAGGTCGACCATCTGCACCTGTGTGGCGACATCCAACGAGCTGAGCGGCTCGTCGAGAACCAGGAGTTCAGGCTCGGTGGCCAGGGCTCTGGCGATAGCTGCGCGCTGCAGCTGGCCCCCCGAGACCTCCCTGGGACGCCGGCGGGCGAAGGTCGCCGGAAGCCGGACCTGCTCGAGTAATTCAGCGATCCGGACTTCGCGAGCCTGGCTGCTCAAGTCGGTATGGACGGACAACGCCTCGCCGATACTTGACCCGATGTTCGCGAGGGGATCGAAGGAGGAATACGGGTCCTGAAAGACGAGCTGCATGCGCCGGCGGAGCGTCCGCAGGCGGGCGCCTTTCGCCGTGGTGATGTCGTCGCCGCCGAGCAAGACCCGCCCGGCAGTCGGACGAATGAGGCAAAGCATCAGCCGAGCCAGGGTGGACTTGCCCGAACCACTCTCGCCGACAAGGCCAAGTGTTTCACTGCGAGTGATGGCGAGATCCACGTGGTCGACCGCATGCACCGTTCCCTTGCCGCCTCCGGGGAGACGAACCGTGAAATCGCAGGACACGTCGACCAGCTCGGCGACCGGGCCGTCGGCCGCGGCCGCCGGCGCGGGAACGACGGGGAGGGACGTACTCACGTCGACCTCGCGGGCGCTGCACCGAGCTCGACCGGGATCGGGGCCGTGCGCACACCGGGCAGCGTCAGCTCCTCGGAACGTCGGCACCGGCACTGTCGATCCCCTCCGACCACAATCAGCTCCAGTTCACCGCTGCGACAGGCGTCCTCGGCGTAGTCACAACGGGGGTTGAACCGGCACCCCGACGGGAACTGGCCGGCTTGGGGAACCTGTCCCGCGATAAGCGAGGGTTGTTCGAGGGTCTCTCTGACCCCGGGCTGAGCGGCGAGGAGGGCAGCGGTATAGGGGTGCAGGGGGCGGGCGAACATATCTGCGGTTGCGGCGCGCTCGACCATCTGGCCGGCGTACATCACCGCGATCTCGTCGGAGAACTCTGAAATGAGCGCCAAGTCGTGGGTGACGAACAACACGGCGAGATCCGTGGAATCGCGTAGCTCGCGCAGGAGCTCCACGATCTGGGCTTGGACGGTCACGTCGAGCGCAGTCGTCGGCTCGTCGGCGATGAGCAGACGAGGGTTACAACTCAAGGCCATGGCGATCATCACCCGTTGGCGCATTCCGCCCGAGAGTTGGTGCGGATAGGCGGAGAGACGCCGGGTCGGGTCGGGGATGTGCACGCTCTCGAGCAACCGCGCCGCCCGGTCCTGGGCGGCAGCCCGGCTCACGTTCTCATGGAGGCGTATTGCTTCGACGAGTTGGTAGCCGACCGTGAACGCCGGGTCGAGGCTGGCCAGGGGGTCCTGAAACACCATGGCGATGTCGCGCCCACGGATCTGTCGCAGCTCGTCGAAATTCGCATCGAGAAGGTTCTGGCCACCGAAGCGAATGGAGCCCCCCACGATCCGTGCCGGCGGTGTCGGAAGGAGTCGCAAGATGGAGAGAGAACTCACGGTCTTGCCGCACCCCGATTCTCCGACGAGGCCCACGATCTTGCCGGCCCCGACATCGAACGACACCTTGTCGACCACACGCACGGGCCCGGCGTCAGTGTCGAATTCGATCGACAGATCACGGACCTCGAGCAGGGCCGACGAAGTGCCGGTTGTGCTTCGGTCGTCAAGCTGCCTCGCTGTGGCCGGAATAACGACGGCCGTCAACCCCCGTTGGCGGCTGGCCCGGCGCTGCCTCCGGGTTCGGTTCGTCGTCGCTGACCCACTCAAGGTGTCCCGGAGGGCGTCGCCCATCGTGTTGAACGCCAGAACGGTGAGGGCGATCGTGAGCCCGGCCGGGACGAGGGACCACGGGTGGGTGAACAGCGAGGTGTCGTACGCTTCTTGCAACATGCCACCCCAGCTGGCTGCGGGTGGTGGTGGCCCGAGACCCAGGAAAGCCAGCCCTGACTCGGCCAGGAGCGCAGAACCAAGGGCAATCGCCACCGCGACAACCAACCCGGTCAGCACATTGGGGAGCATCCGGATGATGACAATGCGAACGGGGGACGTACCGATCGCCGTCGAGGCCTCGACGAACGATTCTTCCCTGATGGCGAGCGTCTGCCCACGGATGAACCGTGCGAACCCAGGGGCGAAGACAATGGCGAGAGCGAGGGCCGTGTCGTTGATCGAGCTACCGAGCACGGCGACCACGGCCAGTGCGAGCACCAGCGGCGGGAAGGCCAGCCCGGCGTCGGTGGCCCGCATGAGGACGTAGTCGACCTTGCCACCCCGGAAGCCGGCGACAAGACCGATCACGAGAGCGAGCACCAACGCCAGGCCCACCGTCTCGAAGGTGACCTGCAGGGATCCTCGGGCGCCCCAGATAAGTCGGCTCAACACATCTCGCCCGAGATCGTCGGTCCCGAGCAAGTGGCTGGCGCTGCTCCCAGCCGAGGCGTGCTCGAGGTTCTGGGCGTTCGGGTCATGGGGCGCGATCCACGGGGCGAAGATGGCGCACACAATGACGAACACGAGCCACGCGATCGCCAGAATCACGGCGGGATTGGCGAGAAACCGCCGGAGCTGGCGGTGGTCGCCCCAGCGCTCCCGCGGAGTAGGGCTGTCGGCGATGGCGCTCAATTCGGACGGGTCCTGCATCACGCCACCCGAACCTTGGGGTTGAGGTAGCCGTAGCTGATGTCAGCAATGAGGCTCATGGCCATCTGGAACAGCACGAAGACGATGGCGACACCCTGGACGACCGGTAAGTCGTGATCCGTGATGCCACTCAGCATGTACGTCCCGAGTCCGGGAATTGAGAAGATCTGTTCGACGATGACGGCGCCGCCCAGCAAGTAACCGATCTGAAGCCCGAAGACGGTCACCACGGGCATGGACGCGTTCTTGAGCCCGTGGCGCAGGAGAACGGCCCGGCGCGTCCCTCCCTTGGCCCACGCCGTACGGACATACGGCGTGTCGAGCACATCGATCAGCGATGCCCGGAGCTGACGGGCGAGCGTTGCGCCGACCAAGAGGCCAAGGGTGACGGCCGGCAAAATCATGTCCCTGAGCCACCCGGTAAAGGACGTTGTGATCGCCGTGTAACCGGTCGGGGGCAAGATCTTCCAGTGGACGGCGAAAACCGACACCAAAATTATGGCCAGCCAGAAACTGGGGATGGCGAGACCCAGCGTCGAGAAGGCCCGGGCACCGCTGTCGATCGCCCCTCTGGGACGTATGCCCGAGACGATACCCAAGGGGATTCCGACGATGAGTGAGACGATCGACGGCGCCACAACCAGGCCGAAGGTGACCGGGAACCGAGTGGCGATCTGAGAGCTCACCGACTGACCCGTGGAAAGGGACGTGCCCGAAATTCCCATGAAGGGCGTTCGTGAGCCAGTGCCAGTACTGGACGAGCAACGGATCATTGAGATGGAGTTCGGCCCGCACCCGGGCGATCTCCGCCGGGGTTGCGCTCAGGCCGCCCGCCAGCGTCACCGCCGGGTCGCCTGGAACAAGTGCCAGCAAAAAGAAGACAGCGAACGAAACGATGAGCAGCACGGGAATTACGCTCAACAGCCGCCTCAGGATCGACCTGCCCATCTGAGCGCTATGCCGTTCTGGGGGATTTCCGGCGCCCACAACGCGCGGCTGAGTAAGAACGGGAAATCCAGGTAGTTGGGCCGCGGTGACTGCCCGAGGCGAGGAGGTCTGCTTTAGCGCACCAACGATCATGTTGAGAGATGGTTGAAGCTCGTGCTGCTGGTTCCAATGCTGACCCCTTTAGTGCGTCTGGCACTCATACAGTGGGCTTCGATTTGTTGAGGTCCGGCACATGACCGTCGGCTTCTGAAGATGGATGCTCAAATTGCCGCGCACCAAGTACCCTGAATTGCTATCAAGTGTCCTTCGTGGCGACAGACGCCGGGCCTATCGTTTTCAAACGACCACAGAGGTTGGCCCGGATCACTTTCACATCGCTATCACGACAACGAAGCAGACCAATAGTTGAGAACACCACCTGGTGCTGGTATCACTTGGAGATGCTTGACCGCCGTTGAGGCCACAGTAACGATCGGCCAAAAGACTACGTAGACGGAGAGCGCATTCTTCGCAATGAAGTCCTCAACTTGATGCCACACTGCAGGCAACTCCGGGCTTGTTGGGGCAGTCGCCTGAAGCTTGTTTGCGAGAGCATCCAACGTAGGGTTCGTGTAGCCGCAGAGATTTCCGACAGCACCTGGGACATAGCCGCTGGTTATCTCTTGAACGCCTGACAAGGTTGCGGGGTTCAATCCAATTTCCGCTTTGTTGTCCTGAAAAAGGTCGGTGACGTAGTTCGACGTCTGGACGATGGTCGTCGTGACTCCGATCTTCTTCCATTGACTTTGCAGGACAGTGGCCATTTGGTCGGTCTGCGTGTCGGGCCACGGCATCATGGTGAGCGTGAAACCGTGCGGATAACCAGCTTGGGCCAGTAGTTTCTTTGCCTTTTGAGGATTGTAGGCATAGATATTGGAGAGTGACTTGTCGTAATAGGCGCCCGAGGATGGGATGATGCTCCATGCGGGTTGTGCTGTTCCTCCGAACAGAGCTTTGTTGATCGTCGCGCGATCGAGAGCGATATTGAGTGCTTGTCGGACCTTCAAGTTGGCCAAGGGACCTGACGATTTGCAAACTGACGCGTAAAAGACATTCCCGTTGTTGAAAGTTGAATTCAGTTGGAGCCCTTGTGCCCCTTGGACCGCAGGAACGTCAGAGCTGGGAATTCCGGTCTCGACGTCGACCGTTCCCGCTCGGACGGCGTTGATCTGTTGTGGTCCCGCCGGCACGTTGACAAAGGTAATTCCAGGTAGCCGAATACTCTTTGCGTCCCAATAGCGTGGATTCTTCACAAGCACTATTTTTTGGCCGGCAGCGAAGCTCTTCAACGTGAACGGGCCAGCTCCGACCACGTTCGTATTAGTGGCCCCGTTGCTGGCGCCCGTCGGAAGCGCTAGGAAGGTTTCTTGCCCGGCTAGAAGGGGATAGAAGGTGGCGGCGACCGGCTGAGAGAAATGAAGAACGAGCGAATCCGAACCACCCACATCGACTGACGAGAGCGCCTGGACTGTGGAATCGATCCCTCCTGGATTGCGGTTGGTCAGGTCGCGTTCAAGCGCCGACTTGACTGCCGTCGCATCAAGGAGCGTGCCATTGGAGAATACGAGCCCCGGCCGAAGGGTCACGTTGATCGTAGAGGGATCGGCCACAACGACCTTCGAGGCGAGATCAGGCACATAGGCTCCACTAGGGGTCTCGCGAAGAAGGCCTGCATAAATGGGCCAGTTGTAGGAGAAGAATCCAGCGGGCCCCGTATATTGGACTGGATCAAATTCCGTCGGAATCCCATTCCCCGTCAGGTCTAGTCCCACCGTCAGCCCGCCAGGGGTGGCAGCTGAACCCGGGGTGGCCGTCGCGCTGAGCAGTCCCGCGCTGAGAGTAAGGACCGCCCCTAGAACAACCGCAATACGTCGTCGAATTGTTCCCTGACTAGCAGTTCGCATTCCCAACCCCCCTTTGTGCAGAGCTCAAGACGAAGAGCTCACCGAATGCCACGCCGACTGTCGTTCGTTACCCAGACCCTGAAAGGTGGCAAGTGCGCCCACCGAATTAGTACGAAACTTTCGTCCTGTAAATCGTACAGTCCGCCACGCGTTGTGTCAACAATGAAACGCATAGGGAGCAGAGTCAGTGAGCCGGGGTAGGGAGACCCTGATGTCCCGTTGGTGCTGCTGGTGTGGCCAGCACGCGGTGCGAGCGGGTCCCCAGCAGGTACTTATTTGACCAGTTTGACGTGCCCTGAAGGCCTGGGGGATCCGAGTCCGGCTAGAACGAGAGCTGCCGTCTCATTGAAGAGTTTACTTCGGGATATTCCCGTTCGTTCTTCGAGATCACCAGCCAGGATCTCCTTCAAGATGACGCGTGCAACCTCAGCAACGTACGTAGGACGCTTGACGCTTCGCCCTTCTCTTCCTGACAACGACGCCAGCATCGCCTTGAGTTTGGCGACATAAGGGTCCGCGAACGAGTCGTAGATTTCACTCGTGGTTCCGAACTCCAAAACGTCGTTGAAACATGTGACGCTCATTCTTTGCATCTGCTCCCCAAATGCATCCAAAAAGACGCGGACTTGCTCCGACGCGTCATCGGCGCGGAGGAGACGGTCATCGATTGCATGGGTTGCGTGTTCGAAAAATCTCCGGATAACGGTAAGTATGAGCTGCTCGCGACTTCGGGCGAGCATGTAGAGCGTCATTTTTGAACACCTGAGCTCGCTCACGATGTCGTCCAGAGTCAAGGAAGCAAATCCATTGGCGAGGAATAGCTCCTCAAGTTGGTCAAGAAGTTCGGCCTGCCGTCCGGTTAAGGAGTTCTGCTGGGCGCGACTGGGCGTCGGCGGCGGTTGTCGGGGAGCACGCACCGGATGAGTTTACCTGGAATCTTAACTTCACCGTCGATCCGACTTCCGAGTTCATCTGCTCCGACGCCCGATCGACCGGCATGGGAGCCAACAGGATGCGATGGGCATTCGTATCGGCTTCAATGGTTGGACTGGCTGTTTTGGCGACCCGTGGGTGACCCCAGGTGAAGCTTCCCTCTCACCTTCAGTATGTAGAGACGCCGTCTGGCCTCACGCTGGTCTATGGACTGAATATCCCTAGTGAGTGACTTCAAGCGCATTTTGCGCCTGCCAGGTCTGGCGCATCCGGATGATGGAAGCTGCGAAGCCGGCTGCTGAGGTTGCGACAACCAGACTGACAATGCTTAGAGCGAGCATGCGAAGATGGAGCGATTGTTCGAAAACCACCCTGCGTCGTCGCCGTACATTATGGGTGAGCGATGGACACCTGCTGTGATCCTGTGGACTGCTCCCGTCGCCAGGACTCCGCAGTTCTACGGCCGACATCGCTGGCCAAAGCACGCCCTTTCGCTCCGTGCAGATAGCCGCAGCGGACATTCCCCGCAAGCGGAACGGCATGTGGGAACGACCCAGTTCAGATGGCGCTCGTGTGAATGGCTGTCCGCAGATCCCGCCCGGAAGAGGGCCCGGTGACGGGGGGTCAAATGAAACTGCGCCCGGAACCGGCGACTTGATCGGGCAACATGAGAATCCGAGAGTTGGTCATCGTCCGATACCACGACCGGGGCTCTGCCCGCGTCCTCGGTGATGCTTGGCTTGGTGCTGGAGATCACTCCCCGCTACCGCAAGCGAGCGAACCTCGTGTCCACGCTCAGCCGGAACCAGCTCTTGTATCGAGTTCGTCTCGAAGCGGTCGTGCAACGACGTGATTTCAGCGGACAAATCGTCGACGAGCAGCGTGGCCATCTCCGTTTCACCCCGGGCGGCGTGCGCATCACCGATAGTTCGAAGTGTCCGCCCCAGCTGGTTGATCAGCATGGCCCAGGCCATGGGAGAATCTCTGCTCAGTTGGGACTGGGCGACGATCGCCGCTACTCCTCGGAAGTCTCGCACCGCTCCTCGTTCCGTCGCGAGTTCACCCGGTCGTCTCTGTGCCGATCGAGCGAGTACGTCTGCTATTGCCGCCAGAGGTCCCGGACTGTTCCCTTCCAGGCGCCTCGACCATGCAGCAAACACCCCGGAGGCTTCACGCGCCGCTCCACGCCACGCAGGGAGATCCGATACCGGGACGGCACTCAGGCGTTCGACCGACCTTTCCACTGCCGCCACCGCCCGCCGCCAATCATTTGGGTGACCACCCAGAACCTCCCTGCCGGGGAAGACCGACTTGGGGGCGCTCCATTCGACCACGGCCGCCTCGCGATCGTCGTTGGAAGCCGGCCAGAACTGACGAAGGTGCGGCAACGTCAGGTCTTTGGCCAGCTTCCCGCCGCCGAACCAGATCGGCGCCACCCCACCCGTGGTCCTGATGGCCACTGAGTACCCCACCACCTCATATTGGTCACCGGTCTCGAAACGAGGTCGCACCAGTGCTCCGCTCCCCCGCAGGCGCCGGACGAACTCGGCTTCATCTTTGGAAGCGACCGATGCCTCGCGCACAAGACGGGCCAGAGTGACCCGCGGCGGTTCAGCCAACTGCTCTCTGGCGGTGCGCTCGAGCTCTGCTCTACTCAACCCGGGCAGCCCCCTGCCCTCGCGGCCCTCGACGACGCTGAGCCCGTAGGCATCCTCGAGCTCGGCACAGACCCGGGAGAGGGTCTTTCGGTCGCGCCAGATGTCGACCTTGCTCCCGTCAATCCGCACCAGCGAAGCGGCGATATGGATGTGCTGGTTGCCCTGCGCGCTCATCCCGTGGCCAATCGCCACCCAGGCCGACGGCAGTGTTCCATTTCCTTCGAACCCCAAAGATTCCATGACCACCTGGCTTATCTGTGCCCACTCCTCATCGCTGAGTTTGCGATCCCCAGGGGGAAGCGACAACGAAAGGTGGTAGATATGGCCGCCCATCGGATTCGTGCCGTAGGCGTCATTGGCCTCATCGAGGGCCGCTCCGAGATCCGCGATCTCATGGGCTGACAAGTTGGCGCTCGCCAATGCCTCGCCGCCAAGAACGAGGCCCGAGGTAATGACCCGCTGATCGGTGTGCTCGTTCGCCCTTCCCGGTCCGAGTAGGTAGCGGATCAACCCGCGGCCGCTTGCCCCCCGTGTGACCTTGACGATCATCGCTCGGGCTCAAATGCGGATCCGAGACGCTGCGCTGTATCGATCACCGCGTTGGTGGCTCGACGAATGTCGTCGATACATGCGGTAAAGGTGTCGGGGAGCATGTGATTGGTGTTCGCCCATTTGGCCAGTTGGTTCACGTTGTTCGAGATGCTCGCCAAGATCAGCCGAGCCCGCTCGGCGTCACGCTGGGCCAGGCGCCGTTGTGCCGCCGTGGCCGCCGAACCCGACAGCGCCGCTTCAACAACAAACCGTTGCGCCGAGAGTCCGACCTTCTCGGCCAGGTGACGAATCTGACGTTCCTCTTCCTCGGTGAGCCGCACTCCCAGGAACCGGTGGCGGCCGCCCGGAGAACGCCTCATCCGAATGGCCTTGGTCGACGTCGTCACGTCTGACGCCGTTTCTGATTCGGTCACTGGATGCTTGCGATCGGCCAGCGCAGCGACCCCGAGTACAGCTCGGGGACAGGACCCCGTCGGGGCCAGCGGCAACGACGCCATGAACAGTGCAACTGTTCATCTATCTTGCTGTGTCCTTCATGACGCGCGGCGGCCTTCATGATCGTCGCGCGGGTCAGGAAATCAGTGGCCCCTACGGGCTCACCACTTTTCCTTGCTGTTCGGCGGATCGGCGGAGTAGTGACGTCACAACCGCGCGGCCGACAAGGGAAACCCGCAGTCGCGACCGGAAAGACTTCATGTCCCAGTGGGCAAGTTGAATGCCTTCCCCAACAGGGAAGCGAGCTTGAGAATGGGGCGCTTCCGTGGACCCGCCCCACATGTTGGTCGCCGATCGATGGCCGTTGATTCGGGTGGTGTGTTCGCATACAAAGAACTGGGCAGAAAATCGAGCGTACGAATCTTTGTTTTGATCGTCTGCAGGGATCGGTGGCTTCAAAGCCATTCCCTCGTGATGAACCCTCATCGGAACCGTCATGAAGGGTTCATGGTCAGCATTATGAACCCAGTGACCTGGCATGTTGTTCGTCGCACCATCTTGCCCGGCGACCAGCGTTGGTCCAGTCCCGACAAACGCGTTGCCGCATCATTAAGCCTTCATGATTGGAACCGTGAACCCCCCACACAGGTGTTTTGTCCGTCCTGCGATTCATGACGACGCGGAGCCATTGCTTCCCCCGCTTGGTGGTTGATGGCGGGTGGGGCGCTCGTCGCCCCGCCTGGTCCCGTCATCAATCACCTACGCGCGACTTCTCGCACCGTCGTCGGCTGTCAATGGACGGCCACGGGCCGAGCGAGGACATAAAGGCCGACCCCGGCGCCGGCGTACCGGCGATCTCCGGGGGCGAGCCGTATCCCACAGCGACCGTTGAGTGCCGACGACGGTGCGACACCAACCCGAGCGCCGAACGGCGTCGGTGTATCTGTCCATCGAACACGTAAGGCCTAGTTCCGCCGCGCTCGTCCCGACATCGATGGGCTCGGTTGTGACGATGAAGGTGATGATGGGGGTTCATGATGGAAATGATGAACCCTCTGACCAGGGATGATGCTGCCTCATCACCGTGTTCGACTCTTTAGCACGGTGCCACGCTCCAAATCAGTTCGTGGGTGATGAACCCCTTCATGATCGAATTGATGAACCCCCTGACCTGCGGTTCTGTGTATTGTCCAGATCGACAAGCTCCTGACCAGAAAGGTTGGCATTCATCGCGGATTTCTTGAATTTCTTCCAGTCATGAAGGGTTTGATGAAGGTTTTCATGAACCCCACCCTTCATCGTGATCGACATGTACCCCTCCACCATCCAACAGATCCGATCCGAACGGCAGGCTCTCGGGACTTCTTCTAAACGGATCGATGTGCGTCATCAACACTCCGGGTACGACCCGGTGATCACCGAAGCTGAACCAGGCGAGAATCTGCCTTTTCCACTGATGTTCCCGCGGACTGGGGCGAACCTCGACGTATTCGCCACAAGAACGATCCCGTTGTCCACCGCGCGAGAACCGTCGCCCCGCCTCGGGGCTTCCCTCTGTTAGCGCTCCATGAGTGCCTCACTGATTATCCGCACTACCGGGGGGATGGAACTACCGCTGGTGTGCTCGCCCTCACACGTCGCCCCGCTGCTCGGGCGTTCAGACCATGCCATTCGTGACGACTGCGTGGCGGGCGTCATTCCGACGTTACCGAGAGCCGGTGGGTCAGGCGCACACCACCGGATTGCCACAGCGCGGCTACTCGATCAGATGGGCGTTCCCTACGAGATCGTCACGTCCGGTGAAAGCGGCGCAATGGCGACCGTCCCAAGGCTTCCTGAAATGGCCACAGGGTCGACGATCGTCGGCGCAAACGAAACGCTGTAGTGCACTGGTCAAACTTCGGCTCGACGTCGCCATCGTGCAGTTGATCGCCTCCGCTAGCGCGTCGGGAGCGTCACCGGTGTGTGCAGGTAGGTCGGCGCTGTGCCCCGATCGGCACATCGCGTCCCGCTGTTCGACAAGGCATCAATGGCATCGAGAAGAGCGTTGACCACGCGGCGACAACCAGGTCAGCGTCGCCAGGCGGGATCATTGTCGGCCATCCATTCCATGAGAACGATCGCTTCGCGGGGTTGCGGCCACGGGCCACTGAGCAGGTCGACGGCCACCTGACTCAGTGCGGCGACCCGCAAGCCGTCAACCACGTCGACGAGGTCCGAAGACAACGTCTACTTTCCAGAAGTCAGCGTGACGTTGGCATCGCTTTGGGCCGGTCGCACTCCGAGCGCATCTGCGCTGCCGGCCATGTCTCGGACGTAGCTTGTGATGATGGATCAATGGCGGAGCCAGCGTTGACGCTGTCTGATCGCCAAGAGGCATTCCAGCGCATCCCAGGTTTGAGCGCCGTCGATCCAGAGCAGATTCGTGAAGATTGTCTCCGCGTCGTCCCATCGTCTTTGGCGCCAGGCGCACAAGCCCAGCCCGTGAAGGGCACGGTGGAATGGCCGGTTGTCGACAAGTCCGCGAGGCAACACGCCGTTGAACTGAGCCGGCAGTGACTGCTCGCCGATGGCCACCGCTGTGTCGTACAGGTCGAGTGCTGCTTTCGGGCCCTTCACGTCGAAGGCGATGTTGCCCAGATGCACCCAGGCGTCGATGCACCGTTCGTCGAGCACGATCAAACCTTCGAGGATGCGACGGGCCTCGCGATCAAAGCCTGCCCGGTTCAGCTCGGCCGCGTTGGTGACCGGATCGCTGTCCCAGTCGTCCTCTTCTACTCCGGGGATCACCTGTTCCATCTCGAACTCGGGTCGTGGACCTGCGGCGATGATCGCTCTGTAGAGAGGGTGGACCTCCTCCCCTTCTTCACCCCAGTACTGTTCGGCCGGGTCCCAACTGCCCATGGGTTGGAGGGCGAGTGGCTGGGCCACGGGATGGAGGTTTTTCGCAACCGGCCGGTAGATCCACGGCTCTACCGCATGGGCCGGGCTCGCGGGCCGGAACTCTGGCAATCCTTGCCATTTGCGATAGGCAGCGATCAGACGGGAGGTCTCCAAGGTGACCGGACCAGGAACCAGGTCGGCGAGCGAGATCCGGTGCTTCTCGCCCTCCCGCCGGCAATGGGCCGTCAGGCCATGGCGCTCGTCACCGTCGAACTCGATCCTGACCACGTCGACCGATACGCCCACGATGCTCGCAGGGAACGGAAAGCGAGCAGACTCCTCGAAAGCCTGCTCGAAGGCGGTCAACTGTTCCGAGTCACCGTAGGCGTCCACCAAGATCTCATCAATGAGGTCATCGAGGTCGCCGGTCATCAGGAGCGGAAGCTACCACCATGAGATTTGTGCCCAGGAGCCCTCGCCGTCTGTTCATTAGGTGAGTGGAAACTGCTGCACATCCACTGATGAAGAAGTCAACGAGTGCGTCAGTGAAGAAGAGGGTGTCGGAGGCGCCTGACTATTCATTCGTGCGCCTGAAGGACTTCGGGGGAACCCCAAAGGCCATCAAAGCGGTAACGGCGGAACCAACTACAGCGTGTGCGCCAGATGAACCACGAACGGCGTCAACTCCACGGTGGCACCCTTGGCACCAAAGCCTGGGTCAATGCCGATGATCTTCGTTCCGTCAGGCCATGAGAACTCGGTCCGCCGTTTCGGCACATCGACCACGCCCCATTTGAGCAGTTCATGGGGCACGTTGTGCCGCCACCGGTCGCTGAACCAGTGATAGGGCGACGTGTGACCGTGGACTTGGCTGAAGGGCATGTGACTCATCCCGGTCCAGCTCTTGAGGAGCTCCCCTCCTGCTTCGGCCCACACAACACCGGGCTGACCGGTGTGATCGAGCATTGCTCCGAAAGCCATCGCTTCAGTGGGGTCACGTTCCCATTCCTCGTTGAGGAGATGGGCCGCCTCGGACGCGGTAGCGGGCGCTCCAATGGATTCCCATTTCCACTTCGTCATCCCCGAGTGGGTGACGAGCACCGGACCCAGTTCGACCGTCTCGATAGCGAGAGCAATGCGCATCTGCTGACTGGACGACCAACGTAGGAGGTCGGACTGCAAATGCTCGGGCAGGGCCGGCGCAATGGCGAAGCCGCCGAGGTACTGAGCCTCATGATTACCCAGGAGCTGAATCCACCGCTCGGGGGCGCCGCTGAGGAAGCGGTCCACTATGGCCATGCACCCGATCGAGTCCGGACCCTTGTGCACCAGGTCGCCGAGTTGGACCACGGTCAAGTCTTCGGGAAGCGTCCCGCAGTCAGGATCAGCACCGAGGGTGCGGAGGGCAGCCTCGAGTCTGTGGGCGTAGCCCTGGACATCTCCGATGAGCGCGATCCGCGGAGACTCGCCGAGGAGCTCGGGAGATACCGGGGGTCGCTCACCCGCCGCGGATGGGCTGCTCATGGAATGGCCAATGAGGTGAAGAATGCGACCTGAAGGATGGCTGCCGCTGCGTCGTAGCCGGCGTCATGCCAGCTCTCTTCCAATCCGACCGCCGCCAGCTTCTCCGCGGCGTAGCGCTTCGCCAGCCGTTTCCAGCCGGAGAAGGTGGGCAGTGAGCCCTCGTAGGGGACCTGGCCCTCGTAGGCGAGGCAGAAAGCGTTTAGGTCGACCACCCGGCGCGAGAGCAACTGGCTCGTCCGTGGCAGGTAGGCCGCCACGAACGGCAAGTCGAAGGCGCCGACGTTGTAGCCCACCGGCACCAGGGCGCGTTTCTCGGAGTCGGCGCCGCGGGCGAGCAACCATGCCTCGAGCTGCGCGTCGACCTCGGCCGGTGGGTCGGCGGCGGCGATGGTGACGGGGTCGATGCCGTGGACGGCCATGGCCCGATCGGTCTTGAAATACGAGTCCTCGGGCCAGCCGAGGAGGGCACTGAAGCGCTCGGTGGCGTCGAAGGCCACTCCGATCTGAATCAGGACCGCGCCGTCCGCGAGCTCACTGTCGCTCATTTCGCCGTCGAGGCCGATCAGTCGTTTCGTCATGGGTCCTCCGCCATGATGTCCGAAGGCTGTCACGGCCGTGACAAACATGGTGGTGACCGCCGATCACCCGCCTCTCGCTGGCTCGGGTCGGCCCGCCCGGACAGACGGATCAGCCCGCGCCGCCTCAGGAATCCGCAGAGACCAATTTTGGGGGCCACGAGCGGGATCATGGCGAACACGATTGGAATACGCCCTGGTTAGTGGTGGTGTGTACAGGGGTGTTATGTATTATAATAACTACATGATCCCGACAGCGGAACTCGTGCGAACGATGAAATTGAACAGCGGACATACGCTCCGGGAACTGGCACGTCGGGCGAAGACGTCGGCTCCCGCTCTGGTCGATTACGAGGCTGGGCGTCACGAACCGAAGCTCTCCACCCTGCAACGGATCGCTGACGCGGCTGGTTGCGACCTCATTGTGGAAGTGCGTCCGCGGTTGACCCATCCGGAACGACGCACCCTCGAACTTCACAAACTCGTGGCCGAGAAGCTTCGAGCTGATCCTCAGAACGTTATTCAGCGCGCGAAGGCGCGCATCGACGTAATGCGATCGAGAGATCCCGAGGGTCGCTCAGCGTCCTACATCAATACTTGGGACCGACTTCTTTCTGGACCAATTGACGAGCTCGAAGCGGCGATGACTTCCACCGATCAGGCATCACGCGACCTTCGTCAATCAAGCCCGTTCGGTGGCACGTTGTCGGACGAAGAACGACTGGACATCCTGAACCGAGTCGCCGCTGAAGATCGGATCGCCAGGGCCATCGGCTGAAACGAGAGGATCTGGAACACATCATTCACGCTGCGGAAGAGGCCGCCGAGCACTTGCGGGAGACGATGAATGGCTGAAAAACCGCTGAGTTGCCGGCCGCTCGGCAATAGGCTGCTTCGATGACCGCTCACTCAGGTCGTCAGATCGTGAAACTGGGTGAACGACTGCGGGACTCGCCGGAACCAACGGTCGATGATCTAGAAATGCTCGCTGACGTGCTTCTCGAATACGACCGAATTCTCATGTCGGTATCCGACAAGTTGCGGGTCATCGGGCTTGAGCCGACGACTCGATTGAAAACGTCCGGAACGATCATCGAGAAGCTCCGCCGCGAATCCCACCTGAACCTCAGAACCATTCGTGACCTTGCAGGCGCCAGAATCGTGCGGCGGATGACTCTCGATGAACAGGATCAGCTTGCAACACAAATCCGGGCGCTTTGGTCTGACGTGAAATTCATCGACCGAAGGGAGGAGCCGTCGCACGGATACCGCGCGGTGCATATCGTCCCGCGCATTGATGGGTATCAGGTAGAAATCCAACTTCGGACTGACTATCAGGATATTTGGGCGCAGGCAATGGAGGGTTTCGGTGATGCCTGGGGCCGCGCTATCCGGTACGGAGGTGAACCGGACAACCCGGACGAACCAATCAGTGACGGCGGAATGACCCGGAAGCAATTCACCGATCTGTGGAAGATCCAAGCCGACGAGCTTTACGAGCTTGCCAAGCTGGAAAACGAAGCCGCCAGGCTGCGCGCTGCCCCCGTGACTGACGCGGCGGAGCGTCGCCTCGAAGAACTCGAATCAGAGATGAATAGTCGGTTCGTTCCCCTAAAATCCCTGGTCAAGCAACTGCGTGAAACCTTCGGATGACAGGGATCCTTGTCATTCCGCTATGTTGGACCTTATGACGTACTTCCTCTTGGTCTTTGACCGACAGCATCGAAGGCTGATTGGTGAGGTCGAGGAGTTCGCGGACTCCGGAGCGGCGCTGCGCGCACGGTTCGATCGAGAGATCGCATTTCCCGGGGGCCAAGTTGAAGTGGTGGTGCTCGGAGCTTCAAGCAGAGAAGCCTTGGAGAACACGCACTCTCGATACTTCGGTCATGGGCGCGAGCTGACGCCGGCCTAATCGCCGAACGCCTCTCTACTCGGGTCCCAACACAGAGAACTCCAACCCGGCTTCCAGCGAGTCGGCCGCCTCCTGCGCCTGGGCGTCTGTGTTGGCCGTGTACACGCGGAGTGTGATCGACGGGTCGGCGTGACCGAGGCGGTCCGCTACGGTCTTCGGATTCAGCCCGGCGGCGAAAAGCTGGGTCGCCGTGTAGTGACGAAGGTCATGCAGCCGGTAGTCCCAACGATCCGCCGGGGTCAGATTGACCCGGGTGGCCTTTGGTTTGGTCTCGCGCAAATGAGCGAGTGCTGGTGCTTCCATACGCCGGCACAGCCGGGTGAAGGCCTGCGTCACCGAGTCCGGACGCGTCGGGCTGGCCGCGTCGACATCGGGACTGAAGATGTAGCCGTCAGCGGGCAGCTTCACCTTCGCCATCTTCGCCTCCGCCTTCGCCCGGTCCAAGCGACCGGCCAAGAGGGCCATGGTGTGCTCGCCGAGCAACAGGCGTCGGGTCTGATGTGTCTTGGGTGCCTTGGTCCCGATGCCTTCGGACGTCTGCCAGACCGACTGCCGTACGGTCACGGCCGAGCCCTTCCAGTCCACGTCGGACCACCGGAGTCCGCACAGCTCGCCCCGACGCATGCCGGTCAGTACGGCCAACGTAATGACCGACGCCAACTCCGGCGAACGCGATGATGGCCGGGCCGCCTCTCGGATTAACGCTGACACTTGAGCGGGTGAGGGGACTGACAACTCCGTCTTCTGCGGCGTCGGGGGCGTAGCGTCGTCGGCGACATTGGTTTTGACCATCCCCCACTTGCGACCCTGGCGGAGCGCAGCGCTGATCATGCGGTGCAGGTGATGCACCGAGCGCTCGCCGAGCCCGGTGGCAAGCTGGGCCGCGTAGAAGCGGTCGAGGTCATGCGCCGTCAACTTGTCGAGACGCTTGGCTCCGAGTGCCGGCCGAATCCGCTTGTCGATCTTGCGGCGGTACTCGTACAGCGTCTTCGGCGAGCGACCCATCCTCTCGCCGTGGGCGGTCCACTCGTCGAGCAAGGCACCGAATGTCGACGTGCCTCCACCGTGAGCGCCCCGCTCTACTTCTGCCACGAGCGCGGCGAGTTGCTTGGCCGCTTCGCGCTTGCCGGCTCCAGGCTCTCGTCGCGGCGCGATGTACACGCGACTGATCTGCTTTGGCTTTCCGGTGACTGGGTCCTTGCCGACGAACACCCGGAGCTCCCAACGCCCTGGTGCCTTCTCCCGCATCGTACCGGCCACGAATGGATTGTAGGGATGCTGTAGGGATGGAGCAAGTTTTCGACTTCGCTAAAAATCAGAAACTGCCTCTGAACTGGACTTTCAATGGCGCCCCCGGAAAGATTCGAACTTCGCACACGGTTTAGGAAACCGATGCTCTATCCCCTGAGCTACGGGGGCGGGACTTCCGCGTCAACATCCACGGTCACGTCCGCGCCTAAGCGGTGGACTACACGTTAGATGAAACGGCCGCACTCGCGCACCGAGATGGACGACAGCACGACGGTGCGACCTTCGTCGACGAGCGATGTGATCATGTCGCGCATGTCGAGCATGCCGCCAGGATCCAGCCCGATCATTGGCTCATCGAGGATCGACAGTTGCGGGTCACCCAGGAGGCAGGCGGCTACACCCAGTCGCTGGCGCATACCCATCGAATACTTCGACACCTTGTCGTTGGCACGATGCAGGATCCCGACGCGTTCGAGAGCAGCATCGATGCGACCTTTGGCTTCTGGTTCACGTGCCGCTGCGAGTATCCGAAGATTCTCCCTACCCGTCAGATGGCTATGAAAGCGGGACTCATCGACAATGGCGCCGATCCGGGCCAGTGCGATGTCCCGGTGCCGAGGAACGCGGTGGCCAAGAAGCGACATCGTCCCGGCATCGGCCTGGGTCAGGCCGAGCAACATCCTGATCAACGTCGTCTTCCCCGCGCCATTGGGACCGAGGTACCCAAAGGCGCAGCCACGGGGCACCAGAAGCTCGACATCGTTGACGGCGGTGTTCTCGCCGAACCGTTTGGTGAGTCCGTGCGTCTCGACGGCCCACTCACTGGACGGATTGATTGTCGCCAGAGCGGGGGTCACGCCTTTGGGGCACCTGAGTGAGCGTCGTGCCGCCGAATCTCCCAAGGTCCGACGCGACCTCCGCTCCATCGAGATCCGCGCACCACGAGGCCGACGCCGACAACGACGACAACCACAACAAGCAGGAGGGCGGCGAACAGGCCGATCACCCCGACGTGTTGGAACTGGTGCACCACGAGCGGACCACCCGGGAATATGCGTACCGACGGAGGCCTGCCGATGAACCGGCGCACCGAGACGGCGGAAGCCGAACTCTGACGACCGCCTACCAACACGGCCGCGGCCAAGGCCAAGAGGGCAGCACATCCGATCAGACCGCACACCAGTACCGGCCAACGTCGGGGTGACCGGCTGAGAACTGGGGGCCCAGTGACACCTCGGGCGGTTGCCCACGATCCGGCGAAGCGCCGGGGGTCGAATGCGCTGTTGCCGAGCACGTCCTCCGCGGAGCCACCCTCGGACTCGGCTTCTTCGATGTCAGCGGCGAGGTCGGCGGCCATTTCGTTGGCAATGGGATCTGCCACGCCCAGGCGCCGCCATTCCCGTCGGCACTCCTCTACGAACTCATGCACGGTCACACCTCCGCTGCAACCAGACTCAGGACACCGTCAACGGCGTCTCGTGCCATCTGCCATTCCCGTCTTCCTGCTTCCAGCGCCTGTTCGCCAGCCGGCGAGAGGCTGTAGTACTTCCGGGGTGGCCCGCCGTTGGAGGCGGCTCGGTGAGTTTCAACCAGGCGATCACGCTCGAGCCGTCCCAAGAGGGGGTAGATCGACCCTTCGCCAACGGTGGAGAGACCACGGGCGCGTAGCCGCTTTGTCATCTCGTAGCCGTACGCGGGGCCTTCGCTCATGACCGCAAGAAGGCAGAGGTCGAGCACACCTCTGAGCAGCTGGCTCCGCCGGCCATCGGCCTCTCCCATGCACCGCAAGATAGCAGTACCTTGCGGTGCATGGCAAGGCGGGCAGTCCCGTCACATGCTCCAGAGGGCCTCGCCGTCCCGATACCACCGCCCCAGGCCAGCGCTGGGATCAATGCTCCGGCTCCCACGCCGAGCGCACCTCCGATGAGCGCCGGCACAATGGCCTCTGAGAGAAACTGCATCCGTACGTGGGCCCTGGTTGCCCCGAGCGCCCTTCGTCATCCAATTTCAGCGGCGCTCGAGGACGGAAATCACCATGATGTCGGCGACGCCCACTGCTCCTACCATCGCTGAAGCTCATGGAGCCACGATCACGACGTGCCCGGGACCACAAGGTGGCCTCATGCTCGAGGTGGTCTTCCCGCCGCCGACGGTCGGGCACTAGCTCAGGGACCCTCACCTCCGGAGGCGGTGCAGGAGCGGGGGTCCCAGGGCTCGAGCGCCTCGTTGGCGGGCGTCGCCGCCGCGAACGGACCGGTGCTCGGACTCGTGGTCGTCGTGCTCGTGCTGGGGGCGGTGGTGGTCGAGGTCTTCGGGCTGGTGGAGGGAGTCGTTGTCGCTTGTCGGGTGTTTACCGAGAAGCTGGTGCCGGTGTCGACGGTGACCTCGGCGCCCCCGAGCACCTCGGAGGGGTCGTACCCGAGGATGACGGACCCCGAGATCGAGCGGGCCACCATCTGCGCGGCCGCCACGACCGAAGGTTTCTTGGACCCGTAGTAGACGACCGTCTCGGCTTCTTGGCCCACGGGGGGCGTGTCGCCGACCTCCATCATGTGGAACCCCAGCGCGCCGAGTGCGGCGGACGTGGTCGACGCCTGATCGGTCACACCGGTGCCGTTGGCCACCGAAACGGTCACCTGTCCCGGCTTGGGCAGCGGGGCTCCTGTCATCGAATTGGTCTTCGGCGAGATTCCCAAGAACGTGTCCACCACTGATTGATCGGTGGGCTCAGTGGGGAACTCGATGTCGCCGTAACTTCCCCCCTTGTACTGGTAGCTCCCGAACGTGTCCTCGAGCACCGGAAGTGTCAACTGAGGAGCAGAGTTGACGTTGACGGAGTGGTACGTCAGCACCAGGTTGAGCATGTGCGACGCCGACAGGCCGTCGTCGACCGTGAGATCAGGCGCCACCCCCTGGATGATGTCGCGGTCGGTGAGAGGATTGCTCAACCCCTTCTTCGCCACTGCCGTGGCGAGCACGCGCAGGAACTCATGGTCCCGACGGATCCGCGCCAGGTCGCTCTGACCTTCGGGCGTCCAGTTGGCCGGGTTGTCGGAGGTCACGCCTGGGCCTTTGTGCACCAGGTGCCGGGCCCGCACCACCTGCAGCGCGTGAAAACCATCGAGGTGCACGCAACCGACCGTCCGCACATCGAGGTCGGACTCCGGGTCGTAGACCGGCTCGGGGAAGTACATGTTGATGCCGCCCGAGCGCGTCGACCACGCTGGCGAAACTGTCGAAGTTCAGCTCGACATAGTGCTGAACCGGTATCCCGAAGTCCTCCTGAATCGCCGCAACGAGCTGCGTCGGCCCCTGATAGAGCGCGGCATCGATCTTGTTGGCACCCTCCTATCCGCGCGTTGGGAATGAAGAGGTCGCGCGGGATGGAGAGAATGGAAACCGTCCGGGTGTTGGGATTGAGGTGGAGAATCATGACGACGTCGCTGTTGATGCCGTTGACTCCCTGACTGCAGATCCCGTAACCGATGTATTGCTTTTTCAGTGCGCACCGGTCCGTCGACCCGACGAGCAAAATGTTCTCCGTCCCGCTCTCGGTGCCATGCGTCTCTCCGGCCGCCAGGCCTTTGACCGCAATGCGGTGCACGAGGTGGTTCAGGTACCAGCGCGTAGCCCCCCACGCCGGCCACGATGAGGACGATGACGATCCCAAGAATGCCGAGCGTCCATTTGACCCGCCGGCGCCGCGTCGATGCCGCGGGGTTGCGCGGCGGCGATGCTCTCACCGAGCGCGCGCAAGCCTTCTTCGTTGGCGACCGGAACAGAGGTTCCCCGATCCCGGTTCCCCGGCCCAGGGCGTTCCCTGTCCCCGGGGGACCCACCGTCTTGCATTGGTGGTCACGCTAACAACTCGACCTCGAAAGAGGCGATCATGTGCCGGCAATTCGGCGTCCGACAACGGTGTTCGCCTGTGCCCGGGCCACGATCTATCCTTGTGGCCGGGTACACGGCCTCCGACAGATGTCGGGGCTGGTGCGTTGCGCTTCCGCCGTATGGCCCACACCAGGCCCGCGCGCCCGCGCACGAGACATCCACGAAAAAGGAGTTGCCATGCCCGCTACGGAAACCAGCCTGCCGTTCAAGGTGGCCGACCTCACCGCGGCCGAGTTCGGTCGCAAGGAGATCGTCCTCGCAGAACACGAGATGCCCGGCCTGATGGCCATGCGGTCCGAGTACTCAGCGAGCCAGCCGCTCGCCGGAGCGCGGATCACCGGATCGCTCCACATGACGGTGCAGACGGCCGTGCTGATCGAAACCCTGACCGCGCTCGGCGCCCGCGTGCGTTGGGCGAGTTGCAACATCTTCTCCACCCAGGATCACGCGGCCGCCGCAGTAGCGGTCGGTCCCGACGGCACCGCCGAGGACCCCAAGGGGATCCCCGTCTTCGCCTGGAAGGGCGAGACCCTCGAGGAATATTGGTGGTGCACCGAACAGGCGCTGTTGTGGCCGGGCGAAGGCGGCCCGAACCTCATCCTCGACGACGGCGGGGACGCCACCCTGCTTGTCCACAAGGGCGTCGAGTTCGAGAAGGCAGGCGCCGTTCCCGATCCTTCGACCGCCGATTCTGAGGAATTCCAGTTCGTCCTGGCCCTCCTGGGACGCAGCCTCGCCCAGGACCCCCAGCGATGGACCTCCATCGCCAACGGCATACTCGGCGTGACCGAGGAGACCACGACCGGCGTGCACCGGCTCTACGAGATGCAAAAGCGCGGCGAGCTCCTCTTCCCGGCCATCAATGTCAACGACTCGGTGACAAAGTCCAAGTTCGACAACAAGTACGGCTGCCGGCACTCGTTGATCGATGGGATCAACCGGGCGACCGACGTGCTCATCGGCGGCAAGGTCGCAGTGGTGTGCGGGTACGGCGACGTCGGCAAGGGCTGCGCCCAGTCACTCAGTGGCCAAGGGGCGCGGGTCGTCGTCACCGAAGTCGATCCCATTTGTGCGCTCCAGGCAGCCATGGAGGGGTACCAGGTGACCACCCTGGAGGACATTCTCCCGCAAGCCGACATCATCGTCACCACGACGGGCAACAAGAACATCATCACGGCGGCGCACATGGCCGCCATGAAGCATCAGGCCATCGTGGGCAACATCGGCCACTTCGACAACGAGATCGACATGGCCGGACTGGCGAAGACACCCGGAATCGAGCGCATCAACATCAAGCCGCAGGTCGACAAGTGGGTCTACCCCGACGGTCACGTGGTGATCATCCTCTCCGAGGGTCGGCTCCTCAACCTCGGCAACGCCACCGGGCACCCCAGCTTCGTGATGTCCAACTCCTTCACCAACCAGACGATGGCGCAGCTGGAGCTCTTCACCCAGACGGGCAACTACGTCAACGAGGTATACGTGCTCCCCAAGCACCTCGACGAGAAGGTGGCCCGCCTGCACCTCGACGCCCTAGGCGTGAAGCTGACGGTTCTCTCCCAGGATCAGGCCGACTACATCGGCGTGCCCGTCGAGGGGCCGTACAAACCCGACTCCTACCGCTACTGAGCTGCCCGGCGTCACGACACGCTGCGCAAGGTGGCGGTGGCGATCACCTTGCCGGTGGACGACACCACCTCGGCCTTCCGTACGTCCTGGGGCGACACCCGCAGGGGTGCGCCCCAGGCGCCGTACCCGTCCGTCGCGGTGAAGGAGCCCACTTCGTGGGTCACGCCGTCCGCGGTGACGACCTCACATGTGACCTTGCCGTCGCTCCACGAGTCGGCCAGGGTCACGATCATCCAGGGCTTGGACCCGCCGTACGTGTTGACGCTGCCCACCGTGCTGCCGTTGACAGTCAGGTTGCCCGCGGCGATCTCCGCCCCGGAAGGGACCTGCGGGTGCGTCGGGCCGCTGTGGCCCGAGCCCGTCGACCAACCGATGCCCAGCCCGAGCGCGAGGGCGATCACCGCTGCGGCACTGGCCAACGCCCAGCGCGGCACCCGCTCGCTCCAGCCGCGCGGGCCTCTGCGGGCGTGCGGCGGGAATGGCGGAGGGCACCGGTGCCTCGTCCAGTCCCATGCGGTTGAACAGCCGGACCTCGAAGCCCATCGTCGGCTCGATCTCGGGAGCCACACTCACCACGGCATCCGCGGCGTGGGACAACTGCTCGAGCTCTTCGGCACAGCGCGGGCACGAATCGACGTGGGCCAAGGTCGTGGCCCGTTCGCGCCCGGTCAGGATGCCCAGGGCGAGCTCGGGCAGATTGTCGGCGTACTCGTCGCAGGCGGTGGGATGGAGGTCCTCGTTCATCGTTCTTCCTCAATTTGGCGTACGTGCTCGGCTGCGGTGCGTAGCCGGATGAGCCCCGTCCGTATGCGGGTCTTCGCCGTCCCGAGCGGGATGGCCTCCTCTTCGCTGATCTCGAGTGCGGTGCGTCCGTAGACCGCTGCCAGCACCACGGCCCGCCGTTGCTCGGGCGGAAGCTCGGCGAGAGCGGCACGCATCACGTCGCTCACGTCACCGCGCCCGGTGGCGTCTTCGGGATTGTGCTCGAGGCTGATCATGGCGGATGCCGCAAAATCATCGGGGTCCGTCGGCACCGCCCGGCGCATGCGCAGCGCGTCGATGGTCAGGTTGCGGGTGATCGTCAGCACCCAGGACGTGACCGACCCTCGCCGATGATCGAAAACCGGGGCGTGACGCCAGACTCTGATCAGCGCTTCCTGGGCCACTTCCTCGGCCACCGAGGCATCGCTCGTCATGGAGTAGGCGAGACCGAAAATCCGACGCTGGTACCGGCGGACGAAGACGACGGCGGCGGCCTGATCTCCCATGGCCATGCCGGCCAGAAGAGCTTCATCGGTCGACCCGCTATCGATCACGAATAACTCTCCCATGGACAGCTGTACGGCCGAGAGGGGCGCCGAGATTCACCCGGGGCGCGATTTCGTCAATCCGGAGGGCCCCCCGCTCCGTATAACTGGGTGAAGGGAGCGTGGTCACCGTGTCGCACCGCACCGCTGAAGAATCATGAGGCAAACAAGGAAAGGCCCTCTCGGCCTGCTCGGCAACGGTCCGGGGGGTGCGTCGCGGGGCGTCGCACTGGCGGCCACCGTGGCGTTCGTGGCCGGTGCTCTCCTGATCCTGTGGTCGGCCTACATCCACTTCCACCTGTGGAACGAGACGGACGGATACCGTCACATCGCGACCATCGGCCCCCTGTTCCTGGCCCAGTCCATCGGGGGGCTCATTGTGGCGATCGTCGTTGCAGCCGTCCGCCGGGTGTGGGCGGCCATCGTCGGCATCGGCTTCGCTGTCTCCACCGCTGCGGGCTTCCTGCTGACGGTGGGTTTGTCCAAGGGACTCTTCAACTTCAAGGAATCCTGGGCGGCACCATTCGCCGGCTTGGCGTTCTGCGTCGAGATGGCCGCCATCGTCGTGTTGCTGTTGGCCGGGGCCCTGTGCGTGCTCGGCGCCGCTCCGGTGACCAGTGCAGCTTCTGCCGCCCCCGTCGGAGTCCCGTCGACGTAGGTCCTAGCGGAGGCCCGCGAACAGATCGTCCTCGGGCGTCCGGGCGCCGGTCGAGTCCTGCGCCCGGACGAAGCTCTCGGTGCCCATCATGGTGGCGAAAAGCTCCTGTCCCATCTGGAGGAAGAAGATGTTGTCGCTCTGGCTGGCATGTGCGGCCAGCGACGCGAACTTTCGATCGGCCACGGCACGGCAGTCCACGGTGGTCGTGATCAACTCGTCGGGCGTGCCGAAGTCGGGGCTCTCCTCGATTTCGGCCGGCGTCTCGATGCCGGCTTCCGCCAACAGGGCACCCATACCCTGGATGGCCGAACGCGCCACGGCCGTGTAATAGAGCTTGGCGGGGATCTTGCACTCGGCAATGGCGGCCAGTGTGATGCGATTGGCCTGGATGTGATCGGGGTGCCCGTAGAAACCGTTCTCGTCATAGGTGACGACGACCTGGGGCTGATATTTCTCCATGAGGTCGGCCAGCCGATGCCCCGCCTCGGCGACCGGCGTCTGCCAGAACGCACCGGGTGCGGCGTTCTGCGGCCAACCCTCCATGCCCGAATCGTGATAGCCCAGGAGTTCGAGGTGCGACACGCCCAGCACCTTGCTGCTGGCCTCCAGTTCCTCGAGCCGGAGAGGGACCACCACGGCCTCGTCGTGGTCGGGGTCACCCGGCTTCTTCCCGCCCGGCGCATCGCCCAACTCACCATTGGTGCAGGTCACCAGTACGGTTCGCACACCTTCGTCGGCATAGCGCGCCAGGACGCCCCCGGTTCCGAGCGCCTCGTCGTCGGGATGGGCGTGGACGGCCATGAGCGTGAGGATGGGGTCTGCCATCTCGTTGAGCGTACGGGTTCGGCCCGACGCCCCGGACAGGGCGGTCAGCGCTCCGTTGCAGGAGCGCGGATGCGCCGGCGGAGAATTCCGGGCTGGCCCACCGGTGCGTGTCCCGGCAGAAGTCGGCCAACCAGGTCCATCCGGTCGGCCCGCCGGGCGAGGCACACGCCAACTCGACCTCGTTGGCGTAGGTGAGATCGACGAAGAGCGCGACGTATTCGGCGCTGGGCGTGGAAAGGGAGCCGGTGAAGCGGTCGCGGAAGGAGAGGGCGTCGAGCTCGGCGTCCGCAGAGGCGAGCTGCGGGTAGAAGACGCCGCGATCGCACGGCCGCGTAGAAGTACACGAAGGCCTCGGCCTCGGGGCCGATGACGTCGACGAGCTCCGCCCGTTGCCCGAGCTCCAGAATGAACGGCTCGAAGCCATCGGTCCCGTAGGTGGCGTGGCCGAGGGCGGCCAGTGCCAGGAGGTCGGAACCACCCCAGTCGCGCACCAGGGTCTCCACGCCCACCAGATGACTCAGCAGGTCGCCGAAAATGTGCGGCGTGCTGTCCGCATCGTGGGCCCGCAGGAACTCCACCACCGCCCGGCGGCGGTCCGCCGTCGACGGCGTCACGTCTGCAGGTCCCCCACGCCGGCGGCGAGGGCCTCCAGCTCGCGATCCCATGCACCCGGGGCTGCCATGGGGCGCACGATGAACTTGGAGAAGCCGACGTCGAGAAAGGATTCGAGGAGTGCCCGCAGAGCTTCCAGGCCCACCGGGAGGAGCTGCTCCAGCGGGCGACCCTTGGCTCGCCGGGCCAGTGCGGCAACCGCGTCGCTGCTGTAGTCGGTGCCGGCGGGGGCGTAGGCGACACTGATTCCGAAATGCTCCGGGCTTATGGCGCGGCCGTGCGCCGCCGCCACTTCGTCGATGACCTTCTTCCCCCCCGCCGCCTCTTCCGGCGTGCACAGAGAGGGGATCCAGCCGTCACCCAGCCGCCCGCAGCGGTCGAGGGCCGCCGGCGCATTCCCCCCGAGCCAGACGTCGAAGGGATGCTGGACCGGTCGGGGTGAGACCGTCACGTCGGTGAACGAGCCGGACGGCCCATCGTGACTGACCGCCTCTCCGGCCCAGAAGCGGCGCAACACCGGCAGCGCCTCCTCCATGAGGGCTCCCCGCTCCGACGGCGGGATGCCGACGGCGGTGCGCTCACCCCCGATCGCCAGGCCAGGCACGAAGGTCAGCAGGAAACGACCCCTCGAGAGCTGGTCCAGTGTGCCGATCGCCTTGGCCAGCCAGACCAGGTTCCGTCCCGGGAGCAGCATGGTGGTGCCGATCTTGAGGCCCGGGCAGGCTCCCGAGAGCCAGGCCAATCCCACCAGGGGATCGGGCCCGGGCCGCGAGAGCACCTCGGGCAGCCATACCGAGTCGAAGCCGTACTCGGCCACGGCCTGGCCCAGCGCCACCATGGCATCAGGCCCCAGGTCATCTCCGCCGGCACTGATGCCGATCCGGATCTTCATCGTCCTCCCTTTTCTCCGGTACGACCTTCTAGTCCGGTGCGGCCGCCAGCGCGGCGACGGCACGCGCCAGGCCCGCATCGTCGATGTCGTTGTGGGTGACCAAACGCACCGTGTCAGGAGCGATGGTGCCGGCCAGGATCCCCTCGTCTTCGAGAAAGGCCAGCAACTTCTCGGGCGCGCTATGACGGAAGGTCACGATGTTGGTGCGCACCGAAGCCGGATCGAGCCCGGCTTCTGGCCAACGGTCCGCGACGACCTCGGCCAGCCGGGCGGCGCGGGCGTGGTCCTCGGGCAGCCGCTCGACCATGTCCCGCAGGGCGACGAGTCCCGGAGCCGCGAGGACACCGGCCTGGCGCATGCCCCCACCCAGGCGCTTGCGCTCCAGGCGCGCCCTGGTGATCAGGTCCTCGGGTCCGGCCAGCATCGAGCCGGCGGGTGCGCAAAGACCCTTGGACAAGCAGCACATCACCGTGGTGACCGGCGCGGCCCATGCCGATGCGGCCACCCCGGTGGCGACCTCGGCGTTGAAGAGGCGGGCCCCGTCGAGGTGGACGGGCACATCGCCAGCGGCGGCCACGACGCCGTCGAGGCGCTCCATCGACCAGGGTGCACCTCCCGCGGCCATGTGCGTGTTCTCGATACTGACCAGCGAGACCGCGGGCTGATGGTACGCCGATGCCTCGAGCGCCCACGCGACGTCGGCCGGCCGGAGCATGCCGTCGTCGTCATCGACCGCATGGAACTGGATAGCGGAGTTGCGGGCGGCGGCGCCGTACTCGTAAGCCACGATGTGCTGACGACGCCCGGCGACGACCGCGGTCCCTGCGGTGGCCAGGACCCGGACCGCGATCTGATTGGCCATCGTCCCCGAGGGCACGAAGAGCGACGCCGCCTTCCCGATGCGCTCAGCGAACGCCGCTTCCAGCGCCCGCACTGTCGGGTCCTCCCCGTAGTCGTCGTCACCCACGACCGCATTCGCCATGGCGCGCCGCATGTCCGCTGTCGGTTGGGTGACGGTGTCACTCCGCAGGTCGACCCGGGCCATTACCGGGGAGCCTAATCATGCGGCCACTAACATGGCCCTGTGCCTCCAGCCGACGCCGAGGACCGCCGGCTCTTTCCGAGCGGTCGGCACGACATCCACGAGTTGCTCGACATCGAAGTCATCGAAGCGGGTCCGGAGAAGGTCGTCCTGCGGTTACCGGTGACGTGGAAGGTGCACCAGCCCTACGGCATTCTGCACGGGGGCGTGTCCGCCCTCCTGGCCGAATCGGCGGCGAGTTTCGGTGCCTCGCTGGCTGCCGGGAGGGATCGCCAGGTCGTGGGGATCGAGCTCAACGCCAGCCATCTGCGCGGGGTCAAGGACGGGCATCTGACGGCAACCGCCACCCCGTTGCGGGTGGGCAGGACCGTCCAGGTCTGGTCAATCGCCGTGACCGACGCCGACGAACGGGCGATTTGTGCGGCCCGCTGCACCCTCGCCGTGCTCGGAGCACCCGGAGGGGCCGCCGGGGTGGTTGGGAATTCCACCCCGAACGAGTAGGCGCGGCACAATCGCCGGGCGTAACATGACGGTGTGACGCCGGTAGGAAACGGAGCGCTGTCTCCCATGCTCGGGCTTATCCTCCCGGCCACCTTGCAGGAAGAACTGCCTGATGAAAGAGGTATTACCTCTGGTAGTACCCCATGCACAGCGCAGAACCTCGCCGAGCTCTTCGTGCAAGCCGAGGCGACCGGGGCCGACTCGTTATGGGTGGTGGACCACCTCTATTGGCCTCACCCGATCAACGAATGCCTGACCACGCTCGCCATCGGCGCCGGCGCCACCCGGCGTCCCACTCTGGGATCGTGCATCCTGCAACTTCCCCTGCGCCACCCGGCTGCGGTGGCCAAACAGGCCACTGCACTTCAGCACCTTTCGGGCGGTCGATTCATTCTGGGCGTGGGCGTCGGCAGCCATCCCGCTGAGTACGCACGCGCCGGCGTCGACTACACCCGGCGTGGCCGTCTGATGGACGCGGGCATCGCCAAAATGAACGAGGCGTGGGCGGGCACGGAGGGGAATCCCGATGCACCGGGCATGCGCTACCAGCAACTTCCGCCCTCACCCCGCGTGCCTTTGTGGATAGGCGGCTCGAGTCCCGCCGCCCGCCGGCGTGCGGCTGCGGTGGGCGACGGCTGGGCTCCCCTTTTCCTGACTCCGGACGACTACGGGCCTGCGCTCGCGGCGCTGCGCCAGGAGACCGAAGCAGCCGGGCGCCACCCCGATGCCGTCGAACCGGCGGTCGTGATCTTCGCTCGCGTCGGTCCCGACGACGAGGCTCCTGCCCGTGGTGCGGAGTGGCTGTCGGACATGTACGGCGTTCCCCCCAAGGCATTCGAGCGCCACCTGGTCGCCGGCGAGCCGGAGACGTGCGCCGCCATGCTCGGGAACTATGTCGAAGCCGGGGCCCGCCACGTCATCGTGATGGTGGCCGGCACAGGCGCCGTGCGGCATTTTGCGTCGTTGCGCGCCGCGTTCATCGCCCGCACCCGCCCCATCCCTGCTGCGGTGTCCGCATGAGGTCGTTCACGTCAGCCTGCGCTCTGTGACGGCGACCGACCTCGCCATCCTCGGCACGGGCATGACGGACATGAGCCGGCGCGATCTCTCCCCCGAGACGATGGCGTACCAGGCCGCCCACGAGGCGCTGGCGGATGCCGGTCTCGCGCCCGATGACCTCGGGCTCGTCATCTTCGCCAACGCCACGGCCGGTCGACTGAACGATCAGGCCTGCGTGCGCGGTCAATCCTGGCTGCGCAAGGCCGGGTTGAGCGAAGTCCCGATCGTCAACGTCGACAACTCCTGCGCCGGGGGAAGCTCGGCCCTGCATCTCGCCACCATGGTCGCCGCCTCCTCTGAGCGCCCGGTCCTCGCACTCGGCGTCGAGAAGATGTGGACGGGGAACCGGAGCGAGACCATGGCGGGGATCGAGGACGGGCTGCCGGCCGACTACCGCCATGACCTGCACGACCAACGCCATGCCGACGCCAATCCGGCCGGCAGCATTCTGATGGGTCTCAACAACGGCTGGGCACAGCGTCTGATGGCCGACCGGGGCGTCACGGTGCGCCAGATGGCCTCGGCCGCCGTCAAGGCCTTCGACCATGCGGCGCGCAATCCCTTGGCCCAGTGCCAGCGGACGGCCACCGTCGAGGAGGTGCTGGCCTCGCCCCAGGTGGCCGGTGTCCTGACCCGGCTGATGTGCAGTTCCTTCACCGACGGCGCCGCAGCAGTCATCGTGGCGGGAGCGGCGATTTCTGCCCCCACCTCCGCCCCCCGTATCATCGGTTCGGTGGCTCGCTCCGGAAATGGACTGCTCGACTACCACGACCGCCTGTCGCAGGCCGCGGATGCAGCGTGGGAAGCGTGGGGTCTCGGGCCCGACGATTTCGATCTGGTCGAGTTGCACGACGCCACCGCCCCCGAAGAGATCTACGCCCTCGAGTCGCTCGGGTTCTTCGGACCGGGAGAGGCCGGACCGGCCACGGAAGCCGGCCTGACCGGAATGGACAGCCCCGGTCTGGTCGTGAACTCCAGCGGTGGTCTGGTGGGCCGCGGGCATCCCCTCGGCGCCACGGGCCTGGCGCAAGTGGTCGAGCTCGCCACACAGATCCGGGGGCGCGCCGGGGGGCGCCAGATCACCGGGGCCCGCCTGGGTCTCGCCGTGAACACGGGGGGCATCATCGAAGGCGACGCCGGCTTTGTCGGCGTCCACGCCGTCCGCGCCGGGTCCGGCTCCAGATGACCGGCATCCGCATCACGGGCTGGGGCATCGCCGTTGCCGGACAAGATCGTGACCAACGACGACATGGCGGTCAGTCTCGACACGAGCGACACCTGGATCACCGAACGCACCGGCATCCGCGAGCGCCGCATCGGGGGCACGACCTCGGGCCTGGCCATCGAGGCCGGGCAGAACGCGCTCCGCTGCGCGGGCCTCACCGGCGGCCGACATCGAGCACGTGCTCCTGGCGACGACCACGCCCGACGGCATCGTCCCCGGCACCGCACCGACCGTCCAGAACGCGCTGGGGATCAACGGCGGCGCGTTCGACATCAACGCGGCCTGTTCGGGCTTCGTCTACGGCCTGGTCACCGCGGCCGGGCTCATCGCGATGGGCGCCGGCCCGATCCTGCTGATCGGCTCGGAGACCCTTTCGAAGATCACCGACATGGACGATCGCGCCATCGCCATCATCGTGGGCGACGGCGCCGGCGCCGTCGTCGTGCAGCCGGTCGAGGGCCCGGGGCAACTGCTGAGCTGGAACCTCAACTCCGACGGGTCGCTCCGTCACCTGCTCTACTGCGAGCACGGCGGGACCCTCTACATGGACGGCAAGGAGGTCTTCCGCAAGGCCGTCCGGGTGGTCGTCGAGTCGGCCGAGCGGGCCATGGCCGATGCCGGGCCTCGGGCCCGAACGACGTCTCGCTGCTCGTGCCGCATCAGGCCAACCTGCGCATCATCCTGGCGGCCTGCCAGCGGCTGGGCATTCCCGAAGAGCGCACCGTGGTCGTCATCGACCGCTACGGCAACACCTCCTCCGCCTCCATTCCCCTCGCCCTGCACGACGCCATCAGCAACGACCGGGTGCACGACGGCGACAACCTCCTCCTCACCGGTTTCGGCGGGGGCATGACGTGGGCCAGCGCCGTGCTGCGCTGGGGACCGTGAGCGCCGCATCGTCGACCAGGCCGCCCCTCGTCATTCTGGCCGCCGGTCGAGCCCGTCGCTACGGAGGGGTCAAGCCTCTGGCGCCCGTCGGACCTCGCGGTGAGGCGGTCATCGACCTGGTCGCCAGCGATGCCTTGGCCGCCGGCTTCGGAACCATCGTGCTCGTGCTCGGCCCCGCCACGGGACCGGCCATCCGCTACCACGTCGAGCGCACCTGGCCTTCGCCACGTCGATGTCCGCTTCGCCCTCCAAGAGGCGCCTCTGGGCACGGTCAACGCCGTCCTGAGCGCGTCGGACCACGTCGGCGACACCCCCTACGGCGTGGGGAACGCCGACGACATCTACGGGCGGGCCGCCTGCGCCCTGCTGGCCGCGCACCTGAGGCGCTCGACCCCACCAATGCCCTGGTCGGCTTCCGCCTGGCCGACGCCGTCGTCGGCACGGCACCGGTCACCCGTGGCATCTGCGAGGTAGGGCCGGACGGGCAGTTGCTCGGGTCGACGAACGGCGCCAGGTCACCGCCCGCGGCGACGGGACGGTTCGCCTCCGCCGACGGGAGGAAGCCGTCCGAGCTCTCCCCCGACGCCCGGGTGTCGATGAACCTCTGGGGCTTCACCCCGGCCTTCCACAAGACGTTGCAGGCCGCCATGGCTGCCGCCACCGACGCTTCGGAGGAAGCCGAGGTGCTTGCTCCCCGAAGTCGTGGCCGCAGTCCCTCGACGCATCCCCGTTCACCGTGCTGCCGGCGGCCGGACGATGCATCGGGGTCACCCACCCCGACGACCTGGCGTTGGTGCAGGGGGAACTGGCCCAGCCAGGTCGGCCAGGGCGAGCGCCCGGCCACGCTGTGGACCCGGGACGAGGTCGTAGGCGCCTGATCGGTCAGCCGCGCTCCGCCGGGCCGCTGCAGCGACATGGCGCCCGGACGCGACGCAACCCCGAGTAACCGTTCGGCCGAAGCCTCCCGTGCTCCTCGGGGCTACGTCTGAGACGAACCGTCGACACCGTGCTGGGATCGTGTCGGACAATCCCAACCCGGGCCTGGTCCGGCGGCTCCAGGGAAGTCACCATTCCGTCACACGGTACGCCTGTTGTCGGAAACTTCTCCCCGCTCCGGCCGCGAGCTCCTTGCGGAACTCAATGCCGACCCTCGATCCGGCCTTGCGGCTTTCTCTCGGCCACCTTCCGGTCCGCCTTGCGGCTTTCCTTCCGGCTTCCCTCCGTCCTGCCTTGCGGCTCTCCGTCGGGGTTCGGCGGGCTTTCATCTCCGAACTGGTGCACACCTTGCTCCTCCTGTCGCAGAAGGTCAATGCGATTTCGCGAAATCCAGACGTTCTCCCCACCTTTTCCTCGGTCATCCCCAGACGGGACGCGAGCAATCCCCAACTCATCCCCATGCGCCTCGCGCCGTGGTGCGCCATGCGCCGCGCGCCGTAGCCGCCGGCCCGAGCTGGGCGTGCGCTCAGAGCGGGGTGACGTACGCCCCGGAGATCCCGCCGTCGACGAGAAACGTCGACGCCGTCATGAAAGACGAGTCGTCGGAGGCCAAGAAAGCGGCGGCGGCGGCGATCTCGGTGGCCTCGCCGAAGCGGCCCATCGGGATGTGCACCAGGCGCCGCGCCGCACGCTCGGGGTCCTTGGCGAAGAGCTCTTGGAGCAACGGCGTGTTCACCGGGCCCGGGCACAGTGCGTTCACCCGCACTCCCTGGCGGGCGAACTGGACGCCGAGCTCACGGCGTCATGGCCAGCACGCCGCCCTTGCTGGCGGTGTAGCTGATCTGGCTGGTGGCCGCGCCCATGACCGCCACGAAGGAGGCCGTGTTGATGACCGAGCCACCGCCCCGCGCGAGCAGATGGGGGATCCCGAACTTGCAGCACAGGTAGACCGACGTGAGGTTGACCTCCTGCACCCGCCGCCACGCCTCGAGGCCGGTGTCGAGGATCGAGTCGTCGTCCGGCGGGCTGATGCCGGCGTTGTTGCAGCAGATGTCGATTCCGCCGAAGCGCTCCGCCACCGCCTTGTAGAGGTCTTCCACGGCTTCGGCGGAGGTGACGTCGACCTCGACGAACATGCCGTCGATCGCCGGCGGCCAGGTCGCGGTCCCTGCCCGCCTGGTCGAGGTCGGCGACCGCCACCTTGGCCCCTTCGGCCGCGAACCGCTCGCACATGGCCCTGCCGATGCCGCTCGCCCCGCCGGTGACCACGGCTACCTTCCCCACCAGCCGGTGGGCGTACGGCATGCTGTCGCTCATTGCTCTCCTCTCGCTCTGCTCGGTCCGCCGGGGACCGGTGCTGCATTTCGTGTTGGCGGCTGGTCAGTCGGAACTGATGAAGACGTTCTTGACGTCGCTGAAGGCGTCGAGGGCATCGGGCCCGAGCTCCCGTCCGATACCGGACTGCTTGGCCCCGCCGAAGGGAGTCCAGTAGCGGACCGATGAGTGTGAGTTGACCGACAGCGTCCCGGTTTCGACCGCCCGTGCCACGCGCAGGGCCCGTCCGATGTCGCGGGTCCACAACGACCCCGACAGGCCGTAGGGCGTGTCGTTGGCCAGGCGCACCGCGTCGGCCTCGTCCTCGAAGGGAATGACGACGACGACCGGTCCGAAGATCTCCTCGGTGGCCGCCCGGTCCCACGGGTCGACGGGGGCCAGCACCGTGGGGGCGAACCAGTTTCCCTCGCCCTCGGGGCACGATCCCCGGAAGGCCACCGGGGCCCCGTCGGGCACGAACGAGGACACCGTGGCCAGGTGCGCCTGCGATATCAGCGGGCCCATCTCCGTCGTTTCCTCGGTGGGGTCGCCCACCACGACCCCGCCGACCGCCGGCTCCAATAGGGCGAGGAACTCGTCGTAGACGGATCGCTGCACCAGTATGCGCGAACGGGCGCAACAATCCTGGCCGGCGTTGTCGAAGACGCCATAGGGCGCACGCGCCGCGGCCAGGGCGACGTCGGCGTCCGCGAAAACGATGTTGGCGCTCTTTCCGCCGAGCTCGAGCGTCACCCGTTTCACCTGTTCGGCGCAACCGGCCATGATCGTCCGCCCGACCTCCGTGGAGCCGGTGAAGCAGATCTTGCGGACGGTCGGATGGGTCACGAAGCGTTGCCCGACGACGCTGCCCTTGCCGGGCAGGATCTGCAGCACGCCCTCCGGGAGCCCGGCCTCCAGAGCCAACTCCCCGATGCGCAACGCACTGAGCGGGGTGAGCTCGGCCGGCTTGAGGACCACCGTGTTGCCGGCGGCCAGGGCGGGAGCGAAGCCCCAGCCGGCGATGGCCATGGGGAAATTCCACGGGACGATGATCCCGACCACGCCCAAGCGGCTCGTGGAACGTCAGGTCGACACCGCCGGGAACCGGTATCTGGAGCCCGCTGTGCCGCTCGGGCGCGGCGGCGTAGTACTCGAGCACGTCGCGCACGTTGCCTGCCTCCCAGCGGGCGTTGCCGATGACGTGACCGGCGTTCGTCACCTCCAGCAGAGCCAGCTCCTCGCCGTGCGCATCCACCGCGGCGGCAAAGCGGCGCAGCAGGCGGGCCCGGTCGCCTGGTGCCACGTTCCGCCACGTCTCGAACGCGGTGGCGGCGCGGGCGATGGCCGCGTCCACCTCGGGCTCGCTGAGCGAGGGGACCCTGGCGATCTCCTCTCCCGTCGCCGGATTGCGGACAAGGGTGGTGGCGGGTTCGTTCTCCACGCTCTGATCATTGCCGATGGCGCACGACCGGCACGTAGTGTCGCGCCGTGACCCCCGCGAATTCCGGCCCCATCGACCCTGACGCCTTCGTCGCCGACGACCGCCCCCGCTGTCAGTGGGCCCAAGGTCCGTGGAACATCCCTTATCACGACACCGAATGGGGCGTCCCGGTGCACGACGACCGCACCCACTTCGAGTTCCTGGTGCTGGAAGGGGCCCAAGCCGGGCTGAGCTGGCTCACCATCCTCAAGAAGCGCGAGGGCTACCGCCGCCTCTTCGCCGACTTCGATGCAGAGAAGGTGGCCCGCTTCACCCCGAAGCGGATCGACAAGATCCTGCTGGACCCCGGCATCGTCCGCAACCGGGCCAAGGTGGAGTCCACCGTGCGCAACGCTGCTCATTTCCTGGCCGTCCAAGAGGAGTTCGGTTCGTTCGACGCCTACATGTGGTCATTCGTGGGAGGACGCCCGAAGGTGAACAAATGGCGTCGGATCGAGCAGCTCCCCGCCACGACCCCGATCTCCGATGCCCTGAGCGCCGACCTACGCGCCCGTGGCTTCCGCTTCGTCGGACCAACGGTCTGCTATGCGCACATGCAGGCCGCAGGGCTGGTCAATGACCACGTGCTGCACTGCTTCCGCTACGCCGAGCTGACCCAGGGTCTTCGCTGACCCCGCATCGCCCGTGACGTCGGAGCGTCACCGAAAGTCGAAGGCCACCTTTATCGCTCCGCTCTCCCGCTGGGTCGCGAGAGCCTCGAAGGCGCTGTGCCAGTCCTCGAGACGGAACGTGTGGGTCAGCATCGGGCTGATATCGACGCGGCCTTCCTCGACCATCTTCAGGTAGTGGCGAATGCCGTGCATTCGGACACCGTCCACTTCCTCGACGCCGAAGGCGTTCGAGCCGACCCACGAGATCTCCTTGAAGTACAGGGGCGTCCACTCCCACCGGCCGGGTGCATTCACGCCGCTCTTGACCAGGGTGCCGCGGGCCTTGAGCACGCGCACGGCCACTTCGGCTGTCTCGTTGGTCCCGACCGTGTCGTACACGACGTCGATGCCACCGGGGTGGGCCATCGGCAGTCCCCCGCCCTGCGCGGGGAGGAGTGTGCCACCCGACCAGTCGACGATCTCCTCAATCAAGTCGCCGGCCTTCCCCGGGTCGACGACGGTGGCACCGAGAGACCGGCTCAGGGCCGCCTGGGCCGGGAAACGGGCCACCACGAGTACCTCGACATCGGGGTGCAGGGCCCGCAGGATCGCCGTGGCGCAAGTTCCGAGCGCACCTGCGCCATAGACCAACGCCTTGCCGCCCGGAGGCGGGGAATGCCGCGTCACCGAGTGCAGCGAGACCGCAAACGGGTCCGCCATGACAGCGACCTCATCGGAAATGGAGTCCGGGATCGGAATGAACATCGAATCGTGAGCCGGTAGAAACTCGGCGAAGCCGCCGGTGGCGTCACGGGACAGTCCGGTGTGCATCCCCGCGGCGAGCCGGCCGTGCAGGAAGTTGTGACAGAGGCTCAGGTCGCCCGCCTGACATGCGGCACATTGCGGGTCGATCCCTCGGGGCCCGCATGTCAACCACGGGTTCAGGACGACCCTCTGGCCTCTCTCGAGTCCCCGGGCATCGGGGCCGAGCTCGGCCACCTCGGCGACGACCTCGTGGCCGAGCACGGTGGGATAGGTGAAGAACGCATTCATGGGGTTGTCCCCGTTGCCCTCCCCGAAATCCTGAAAGACGTGCTTGGCGTCGGACCCGCAGATTCCGGTCAGGCGCGTTTTTGCCATCACCCAGTCGGATCGCTCGGGATGCGGTTCCTCCAGCTCGGTGAGCTTCATCGGCGTCGTGACCATACCCGCCATCAGCGGATTGGTCGGATCTGACGGCGTCCAGGGGTCGGGCTCAACACCGAATAGAAGCGCACGCATCTTCGATTCCTCCTTGGCAGTCGATTCCTCGAGCCCGGTGGAGCAGGCCCAGTCGAACGCATGGCTGACGATGCGCCCCCCGGGAGACGAGTGTATCGGGACACAGACCACCTCGATAAGTTGAGGCCCCGTCGTGCGAAAAGGGGTGAGCAGTGCGGGATGAACCTTTTGGCGGAGTGATCGGGCGCTACTTCGACGAGTCGACGCCGAGCTGGCCGGAGCCGACGCGGGCACCGACGGGTGCGCCGAACGTCGTGATCGTCGTCCTCGACGACGTCGGGTTCGCCCAGCTCGGCTGCTTCGGCTCGGATATCGCCACGCCGACCTTCGACCGCCTGGCCGCCGAGGGCCTGCGGTACTCCAACTTTCACACCACCGCGCTGTGCTCGCCCACGCGGTCCTGCGTGCTGACCGGCCGCAACCACCACTCCAACGGCATGGGACGGGTGATCGAGATCGCCAGCCGGCTATCCCGGGCTACAACTCGCGGATCCCCTTCGCCAACGGGTTCCTCTCCGAGATGCTCGTCGAGGCCGGGCTACGCCGCTTACGCCATCGGCAAGTGGCATCTCACACCTGAGGACGAATGCCACGCCGGGGCCAGCCGGGCCCGGTGGCCTCTCGGCCGGGGCTTCGAACGGTTCTACGGGTTCATGTCGGGGGAGACGCACCAGTTCGTCCCGAACCTGATCGACGACAACCATCTGGTCACCCCGCCGTACGGCCCCGAGGAGGGCTATCACCTCACCGACGGATCTGGTCGACCGGGCGATCGGCAGCGTGCGCGACCTGCGGGCCTCCGACCCCGACAAGCCGTTCTTCCTCTATTTCGCCACCGGCGCCTGCCACTCGCCGCACCAGTCCCCGGCGGAGTGGATCGCGCGCTACCGCGGCGCCTTCGACGACGGCTGGGACCGATGGCGGGAGGCCACCGCGCGGCGCCAGATCGAGCTGGGAGTGCTGCCCGAAGGGCACCGAGCTCTCCGCCCGGCCGGACTGGGTGCCGGCGTGGGACTCGCTCTCCGGCGACGAGCGCCGGCTCTACGCCCGCTTCATGGAGGCGTTCGCCGGCTTCCTGTCGCACACCGACCATGAGATCGGCCGGCTTGGTCGAGTACCTGCGCCACATCGGGCGACCTCGACAACACGATGCTCTTCGTGCTGTCGGACAACGGGGCCAGCTCTGAGGGTGGCCCGACCGGGTCGATCAACGACGTGCGTCCGTGGAACGGCGTGCGCCACCACGCTGGAGGAGGCGTTGGCGCACATCGACGAGATCGGCGGCCCCCGCTGGCACAACAACTACCCGTGGGGATGGACGGTGGCCGGCAACACGCCGTTCCGCCGCTGGAAGCGCGAGGTGCACGAGGGCGGGGTGGCCGACCCGCTGATCGTCCATTGGCCCCGGCGGCGCGGCCGTGGGCGGCGCGGGCTTCCGTCGCCAGTACGTCCACGCCATCGACATCGTCCCGACCGTGCTCGAAGCCGTGGGGATCGAGCCGCCCGAGGAGATCCGTGGCGTGGCCCAACGCCCGATCGAAGGGACGAGCTTCTTCGCCTCCATCGCCGACCCGGCGTCCCCGGACGACGCACACACGCAGTACTACGAGATGTTCGGCTGCCGAGCCCTCTACCACGAAGGCTGGAAAGCCGTGACGTACCACCCGATCATGCAGATCGAGCCGGGCATCGACGCCGATCGAGTGGGAGCTCTACCACGTCGCGGACGGACCCGTCGGAGTGCCACGACCTGGCGGCAGCAGGAACCGGAGCGGCTGCGCGCAGATGGTCGAGCGCTGGTGGGTCGAAGCCGGCCGGTACCAGGTGCTGCCCCTCGACCCCCGGCCCTCTGCCCGTGCTCGTGCACCGAACGCCCCTGAGCGTGCCGCACCGGCCAGCGTTACGACTACTACCAGGACGCAGCACCGGTTCCCGAGCTGGTCGCCGTCAACGTGAAGAACCGCACCCATCGCATGGTGGCCGAGGTCACGATTCCCGAGGGCGGTGCCGAGGGCGTGCTCCTCTCGCCAGGGCTCGTTGCTCGGGGGTTGGTGCTTCTACGTGGCGGGTGGTGCCCTGCACTACGTCCATAACCGGGCGGCGACCGAACCCGATCACCTCCGCGGTGAGGTGCGCCTCGATCCGGGCGCGCACACGCCTGGCGTTCGAATACGCCAAGGCGGGCGAGCACCGGGGACGGGCGCGGCTCCTGGCCGATGACGGGGTGGTGGCCGAGGGGAACATCGAGTTCTTCACGCCCGGGCGGTTCTCGGTGACCGGGGCCGGCGTCACCTGCGGCTACAGCAACGGCCTCCCGGTGACCGATGAGTTCGCGCCACCTTTCCGCTTCAGCGGCACCATCGACTCGCTCTTCGTCGAGGTCGACGGCGAGCCGTTCATCGATCCCGAAGAGGAGGTCGACGCGATCATCGCCATGCAGTGAGCGGGGTACTCGACAAGGAGGGTCCCGGGTTGTAGCAAGTGTCTATCCTCCCGGCCCGTCCCACTCCTCGCCTACGCCCGATGTTGCCCCGTTGACCCAGTTCGCCCCAGCAACTTCCCGCACCGACGACGGCCCCGGTGCGGAGGTCAGGCCCCGCACGGACCGGGGCGGCGCCACCGAAGCGGCCGCACACATCGTGCCCTGGGTGCTCGTCGCCGTCGCCGGGGCCTACGGGGTCCTCCTACGGGTCTGGCTGCTGGCCCACATTCCGCTCTTCGGGGACGAGGCGGTGGTGGGACTCATGGGACGGGGCATCCTGGCCGGGCATTTCGACGCCTTCTACTGGGGCCAGAGCTATGGAGGAGCCGAGCCCTACGTCGTGGCCGCCGTGCTGGGCCCGATCAACGGCGGGCCGATGGGCCTCAACGCCACGGCGGCGGTGCTGGCCGCCGCCGCCGCCGTGCTGGCCTACGCCGTGCTCCGCACCGGTCGGGCCAGTCGCCTGCTGGCGGCCATGGGCGCCGCCGTGGTCTGGGTCTGGCCCTACGCTGCCACGTGGAACTCGGTGCGTGAGATCGGTTTTCGCGGCGCCACGCTGTGCTGCGGCCTGGTCCTGGTGCTGTGCGCCCTGCGGGCACAGCAGCACCGTGCCGGCACGGGGACGTACCTCGTCCTGGGGTTGGCTGCGGGCGCGGGATGGTGGGCCTCGCCCGAGATCATGTATTTCGTCGTCCCGGCCGTCGTCCTTTTGGTGGCCGGTTGGGACCGCCTCTTCGCTCCGGCGACGGTCGACCACCGCCGCTGGTCCGCTCCATGGCACGTCACCCCGGTCCGCCTTGTCGCGGCGGGCGTCATCGTCGGCGCCCTCCCCTGGCTCTACGCCAACAGCCGATCGGGCTTTGCCTCGTTGCACCTCGGCCAACCTGCGCCGGCCGGGTTCGGTTATGGAGCCCGGGTCTCCATCTTCTTCCACGACGTGCTGCCTTCCCAGCTGGGACTGCGCACGTGCCGGGCGGGGCATGGGTGGACGGGAGCACGTCGGGCATGCCCTCTTTTTCGTGGTCCTGGTGGCGCTCGTCGTGATGCTCCTGCGAGTGGCGTGGGCGGCCCGGCTGGGACGGGTGGCGGCGCCCTTGCTGGCTGCCGGTGTGGCCGTGGTGGCATTCCCGTTCCTGTACGCGATCTTCCCCACCTCCTGGTACTGGGCCGACGGCCGCTACGGCGTCTATCTGCCCCCGCTCCTCGTCCTGCTCGCCGTCTGGTCGCTGCCTGCGGTGATCGCCGCGCCGTCCACAGCCGGCGGCCCACGCCCGACGCCGACGTCAGTCCGCCGATGCGGGCGACGATCGCCCTGGGCCGGCCGTGTCGGGCTGGGGGCGCGGCATCTGCTCGACGGTGGTGGTGGCCCACGAGTCCGCCGGCGTCCCGACCCACCCCCGGGCCTTCTTCTCCGGATTGGTCGGATCCGAACGAGGCCGCCCGCCAGGTGATCGCGGTCCATGGCGGCCCATCACCTCCGCACCGCCTACGGCGACTATTGGACCGCCTACGACCTCGACTTCCTGGCCCCCCACACGGTGACGGTCAGCCCGTCACCCTTGGACGTCCAGCGTTCGGCCAGCCTGGCCCGGAGCGTCCGCCAGGGCACGCCGCAAGCCTGGCTGTTCTTCGCCCCCGGACGCGAGGCGGCGGCCGGGGCCGCCTTCTCCAACCCGAACCCGGGTCCCGGGGGCTATTCCGAAGTCGCTTTCACCGCCTACCTGACCGCCCATGGCGAACGGCTACCGGGTGGTGCACCTGGGCGTCCTCGACGCGGTGCATCCCCCAGCGTCCCGGTCCACCATCTCCCTCCGCTCGGCTGAGCGCGCTCGCCCGGCGACGGAGCTGAGGGCGCACCCGAGGACCAAGCCGCCCGCCGCTGTAGTCGAAGATCACCCAGCCGAAGCGTCGCAGTTGGTCCGAGCCGATCAAACCGGCCGTGCCGCCCCAGGCTGACCGGCCCGAAATTCACCGCACCGAGTAGTTGGGGGTGGAGGTGGACCCCAGGAATCGACCATGGCCCGCTGCGCACCAGCGGCGCCGTAATGATCGAGCACACCGTCGGTTGGCGCTGCGCCAGGTCGGTGGAGGCGAGATGCGCACTCTTGACCAACGATTTGGCCACGACCGACTGGGACGAACCGGTGTCGACGATAAAGGTGCGGGCCGGCCCGTGGCCGAACCGCGAGCGGACGTCGAGCGAGACGTCGCCGGGCGTGAGCACGACGGTGAGCGGCACGGTCGTGCCCACCTCGCCCTGGGTCAAGACGGCGGACGGCGCAGGACCCGTCGGCCCGTGCACGTCCGGCGGGTTGGCGTGCGGCGCCGGGCCCTCGCGGGCCGCCGAACGTCAGGTGTCTGCGCGGTGAAGTCCAGGCGCACGGCCCCGAAACGGCTCAACACGTCGGAGCCCAGGAGCCCCACCGGTTGTCCGGCCCCACCGAAGTCCGGGAAGCGTCGCCGCCGTCAGCGACCTGCGGAGCCAGGGCGACGCCGGCCACCGACCACGAGGGCACGCTGACCGGTTGCGCGTTCCCGGTGCAACCGACGCCGCCGAACTCAGTGGGCGATCCGTCGTGGGCCAGCTGCAGCTGCGTGGCCAGCCGGCGATCGATGATCGATTCGCCGGCCCCGGAGTCGAGGACGAAGGGGTAGGGGCCACGTCCCGCGATGCAGACGTTCACCGATCTCGGCGACCTGACCCGCCACGGTGCTCACGGTGATCGGGATGCGCTCGGCGCCTCCCGCCAGGACCGTGGCGCCCACCGCACCCGGCGCCATCCGGGCGGCAGGGCGAAGTTCACGATCGGCTCGACCCGGATGTGCGTGGGCGGACGTGTTGACCCGGGCGCCCACCAACAGCGAGGTCGCCACCATGAAGGCGAGGAGGGATGCCGCCGAACCGATGCACGGGTCTAGCGCCTGCTGCAGGGCCAGGCGCGCCGTGGCGATCCCCATGCGCAGACCGAGGACCAGCGCGGCCAGGGGAAGCAGCACCCGCCGCCAGCCCGATGTGGTCCGGACGGTGAACCGCAAGGCCGAACGATGGTGCGCCAGCCATCATCCGGTAGGGATGCCTTGCCGTACTCACTCCCTGCATGTGGGTGACGCTGGCCGCACCGGTGAACCCGATCCCCCAGCCCGCCTGGTGCGCCCGCCAGCAGAGATCCATGTCCTCGGCGTACATGAAATACGCCTCGTCGAATCCGCCCAGTTCTTCGATCGCGCCCCGGCGGGCCAGGAAGCACGAGCCCGAGATCCAATCGGCCTCGACCGCGCTTCGGTGCCTTCGGGGACGCCCGGGTTGTAGCGCTTGGTGAAGCGGTTCTCCGGATTGAACAGCGCAAGCAGTGCATGGCCGGCGGCGTCGAGGAAGGACGGGAAAGCGGCGCACGGATGGATAGACCGATGCCATCGTCGGCGTAGATCCGCGGCCCGACCAGGGCCCACGCCGGGTGTGCCTCGAGGACTCTGCGCAGCGCGTCGATGGCTCCCGGATGGACATGCAGATCGGCGTTGGCGACAACCACCCATGGAGGCGGAGGCGCCAGGCCGCTGAGCGCGGCCAGTCCCCGGTTCACCCCGGCGCCGTAGCCCAGGTTCTTCCCCGGCCTGCACGACGACGACCGGGGGCTCCGGGATCGTCGGCCAAAAGCGCGGCCAGCGCGCGTGCGACGCTCCCGGGCGAGCCGTTCTCCACCACGACGACGGGGGCGGCGCCCTCCTCAGGAGGGACCGCACGCACGTCGAAGAGGAGTGGACCGGCGTCGTGGTCCACGACGACAGCCGCCACCTGGCCCGGCACAGCGGCCGCAGGCTCCTCGGCAAATCAGTAGTCCTTGGTAAAGCGGAAGCGCACGAGGGCGACCAGCGCGCTGAAACCATCGCGCCACGTGATCTTCTTGCCCTCGTCCACTTCACGTCCGGCGTAGGAGATCGGCACCTCGTAGATGCGGTAGCCCACGACGCAGGACCTTGGCCGTGATCTCGGGCTCGAAGTCGAAACGGTTCGACACGATGGTGATCCCGGCGATCGCCTTCGCGTCGAACAGCTTGTAACACGTCTCCATGTCCGACAACGTCGAGCTGTAGAGGAGGTTGGTCGTAAAGGAGAGGACCCGGTTGGCGAACCAGTGCAAGGGGAGCATGTTCTTGCGCTCGCCGGTGAAACGGCTGCCGTAGACGACGCTGGCCTTGCCCTTGAGCATGGGATCGAGCAGGCGCGGCCAATCGTCGGGGTCGTATTCGAGGTCGGCATCCTGAATGAGGATCAGGTCGCCGGTGGCCGCCTCCAGTGCCGGTCCGGATCGCCGCGCCCTTTCCCTGATTCTGGGCGTGGCTGATCACCCGCACCGTCGAGTCCTCCAAGGCACCCAGGACCTTGTCCGAACCGTCGGACGATCCGTCGTCCACCACGATGATCTGCAGGGTCAGCGGCAGCTCGACGGCCCGCATCCGGCGGATGATCTCGGCCACCGTGGTGCGCTCGTTGAAGACGGGCATGATCACCGACAGCGTCTTGTAGGTGGGACGGCGAAAGGCTTCGGAACCTTCCGCCGGTTCCGACCCTCCGATGGTTCAGCGCGTCACGATGTCTGCACCCGTGGCGCCAGGTACTCCATCGTCCGCGTGATGCCCTCGCGCAGACCGATGCTCGGGGACCACCCCAACGCGGACGTGGCCAAGGTGATGTCCGGGCAGCGGCGCGTCGGGTCGTCGGTCGGCAGGGGCTCGAAGGTGATCGTGGAATCCGACCCTGACAATTCCATGACGATGTGGGCCAGCTCGAGCACGGTGCGCTCATCGGGATTCCCGATGTTGACCGGCCCCGTGAGCGACGAGTCCAACAATGCGAGCAGGCCGGCGATCTCATCGTCGACGTAACAGAGGCTCCTGGTCTGGGATCCGTCCCCGTAGACCGTCAGCGGTTCCCCACGCAGAGCCTGGCTGATGAAGTTGGACACGACCCGGCCGTCGCCCGGGGCCAAGCGCGGGCCGTAGGTGTTGAAGATCCGGGCGATCGCCACGTCGACGCCCGCGGAAGCGATGCATGGCCATGGTGATGCTCTCGGCGAATCGTTTGGCCTCGTCGTAGACGCTGCGCGGACCGGTCGGGTCCACGTTGCCCCGATACGACTCGACTTGAGGATGGACGAGGGGATCCCCGTAGATCTCGCTCGTGCTGGCCATCAGAAAACGGGCGTCGTGGAGATGCGCCAGCTCCAACAGCCGCCGCGTGCCCTCGCTCCCGACGGCGAGCGTCTCGAGGGGATGCTCCGAGATACGCCGGGGGCGAAGCCGGGCTGGCCAGGTTGCACACGGCGTCGACCTTGTCGCCCGGTCCGATCTCCACTTTCTCACTGACGTCGCCGACCACGAGGGAGAAGCGCGCCGAACCGAGCAGGTGCGCCACATTGTCACGGGTCCCGGTGGACAGGTCGTCGAGGCAGACGACCGAGTCGCCCCGGGCCAGCAGGGTCTCGCACAAGTGTGAACCGAGGAAACCCGCCCCTCCGGCCACGACGACGCGGCTCACCGGCGCCCGATCCCGGCATAGGCGAACCCGAGACGCCGCACCGCTGCGGGATCGAGACAGGTTCCGGGCATCGACGATGGAGGGGACCGCCATCAGTGAAAGGACACGACTGAAGTCGAGCCAGCGGAAGTCGTCCCACTCGGTCAACACCACCACGACCGATGCGCCCCGGGCCGCCTCGTAGGGGTCCGCCCGCAGGAGAAGACCGGACAGGTCGTCGGGTACCTCGTCCGGTCGGTCCTGCGGTGCACCGGAGAACGCCGCGGGGACCGTGGGATCGAAGGCCTGGACCAGCGCGCCCGATGCGGTCAGGCGCTGGGCGATCTCCAGGCTCGGCGAATCCCGGCGATCGTCGGTGTTCGCCTTGAAGGTGAGGCCCCATACGGCGACCGTCACGCCGTCGACCGAGCCGCCGCACGCCGTCTCGACCTTGGCCACCACCCGCGCCAACTGCTGCTCGTTGCTGGCGATGGCTCCGGCCAGCAAAGAGAAGTCGTAGCCCGCCTCCTGCGCGATGTGCAGGAGGGCCCGGGTGTCCTTGGGTAGGCACGACCCACCCCAGCCCGGGCCGGGGTGCAGGAACTCGAAGCCGATGCGCTTGTCGTACCCGAGTCCGAGCATGACGTCACGCACGTCGGCGCCCACTTCCTCGCACAGCCCGGCGACCGCGTTGACGTAGCTCAACTTGGTGGCCAAGAACGCATTGGAGGCGTACTTGATGGTCTCCGAGGTCGTGGCATCGGTGACGATCAGCGGCGCGCCGGTGCCGGCGAACAACCTCCCCACCATGGCGGCGGCCTGCGCATCGTCGGCGCCGACCACGAGGCGATCGGGATGCAGGCTGTCGCGCACCGCGTTCCCCTCGCGCAGGAATTCGGGGTTGGAGACGACACGGACGTCGGAACGCCCGATGACCTGCTCCACGAAGGTGGCGGACCCGACGGGAACGGTCGACTTGTTGACCACGATGGTGCCGTGCTCGAGCACCGGCCCCACCTCCTTAGCGGCGGCCTCCACGAAGGAAAGGTCGGCGGATCCGTCGTCCCCCTGGGGCGTGGGCACGCACAGAAAGACGAACGCCGCCCCAGCGACGGCTTCAGCGGCCGATGCGGTGAAGTGCAGGTTGCCGGAGGAGACGCCCTCGGCCACCAGCTCCTCCAGGCCGACCTCGACGATCGGCATCCGTCCGCTGCGCAGCGCAGCCAGCCGCGACGGATCTCGCTCGGCCAACACCACGCGGTGGCCGAAATGGGCCAGCGTGGCCGCGGTCGGCAGGCCGACATAGCCGGCGCCGATGACGGCCACCGACCGCGACTCGGGATCGGTGGCGCGCTTGTTCTTGTTCGGCGCTCGTGCGTGCCGTCATGCCACTGCCCCTGCCGTATTCAGGGCCCGCACCAGCCGGACCAGTCCATCGGTCCAATCCGGCATGGCCGGCATCCCGCTGAGCCGGAGCGCCATGTTGTCGAGCACCGAGTTGGCCGGCCGGGGCGCTGGGTACCTGGACGGATCCAGGTCGGCGGTGGAGATGGCCTCCACGCGCGCCGGGTCGGCGCCGGCCGCCTCCATGATGGCCCGGACGAAGCCGCACCATGTGGTGGCCCCGCTGTTGGTCACGTGAAAGATGCCCGGGCCGGCTGTCCGTCCCCAGGGTGACGATCGCCGCGGCCAGATCGGCCGTGAAGGTGGGCGACCCGTGCTGATCGTCGACGAAGCGCAGCGTGTCGGTCCCTGCCGCCAGCCGGAGGACGGTCTTGACCATGTTCTTCCCGTGGGCGCCGCAGACCCACGACGTGCGCACGATGGTCGATCCGGGCGGGCATTCGCGTTCGCCGGCCAATTTGCTGGCGCCGTAGACCGATATCGGGATTGGGCGCATCCCACTCGCGGTACGGCCGGGTCGAGGTCCCGTCAAAGACATAGTCGGTGGAGACGTAGAGCAGGTGCGCGCCGACCGCCGCCGCGGCTTCGGCCACGTTCCGGGTGCCGATGGCATTCACTGCATAGGCCAGATCGACGTCGGTCTCACAGGCGTCGACTGCGGTGAGGGCTCCGCCGTGCAGGACGAGCTCAGGCCGGAAGGCACGGAACACATACTGCACGGCATCACGATCGTCCACACGCATGGTGCCGATGTCCGTCGCCAACACCTCGTCAGCGGAGCCCCGGCCACCGGGCCCTCCGGGTCCAGCAGGCGGCAGCGCCGACCGCCCACCGGGACGCGTCCGGCCAGCGCATCGAGCAGGTCGCGTCCGAGCTGCCCGTCGGCGCCGGTGACAAGAACTCGCATACTTGGGGCCGGCGTCAGCCGGCAGAACCCCATCCGCCCTCGACGACCGGTGCCCGGGCCCGCAGCGGCTCCCACCACGCGCGGTTGGCGGCGTACCACTCGACCGTCTCGGCCAACCCGTCTTCCCAGGCGACCGAAGGGGCCCATCCGAGCTGGGTCCGGAGCTTGCGACGAGTCGAGCAGGTAGCGGCGGTCGTGCCCGGGGCGATCGGGCACAATCTCCTTGAGCGACGCCGGCTTGCCCAACGTCTTGAGCACGAGATCGGCGATTTCCATGATGGACGCCTCGACGCCGCTGCCCACGTGATAGGTCTCGCCGACACGCCCCGCTCGAGCACCGCCTCGATGGCCGTGCAGTGGTCGCGCACGTGGAGCCACTCCCGACGGTTCTCCGTGGTGGCGTAGAGCGTCAGGTTCTTGTCGTCGAGGGCCGCCGTCGTGAACACCGGGATGACCTTTTCGGGAAACTGGTAGGGCCCGTAGTTGTTGGAGCAGTTGGTGATGGTGACGGGCAGCCCGTAGGTCTCGCCGTAGGCCCGCACGGCGTGATCGGCCCCGGCCTTGCTGGCGTTGTAGGGCGTGCGGGGGCGATAGGGCGAGTCCTCCGTGAAGACCTCGTCCGTATCGAGCGCGAGATCGCCGTAGACCTCGCAGGTGCTGATGTGGTGGAACCGGGCGATGCCGGCCTGGCGGGCCGCTTCCAACAGCGTCTGGGTCCCGAGCACGTTGGTGCGGAAGAACAGGCCCGGGTTGAGCACGGCCAGGCTGTTGTGGGACTCGGCCGCGAAATGGACGATGGTGTCGATCTCCTCGTCCCGCAGCGTCTTCTCGGCCAGCGGTCCGTCACAGATGTCGCCTTGGACGAAGACGATGGCATCTTCGACGTCGGCCAGATTCGGTCGGTTGCCGGCATAGGTGAGCACGTCATAGGCGACGACGTGGTCCTCAGGATGCTGTTCGACCCAGTAGCGGACGAAGTTCGACCCGATGAAACCGGCTCCTCCCGTCACGAGAAGGCGCATAAGGGCGAGAGTGTAGCCGCCATCTTCCGCTTGCTCGGTGACGGGTCCGCGCGGAGGGGCCCGGGCCAGGGATCGGAAAAGAGCCCGTCACCTGCGGAAATGGCGGCTTCACCCGGGTCGAAGGTGCACGACGTCGCCCGCTGAGACCGTGTGGGGTCCCGGCTGCCGTCTGCACGACCAGATGACCGGCGTCGTCGACCTCGACGGCCACCCCCACCACCGCCTCGGCCGCCAGCTCGACCCTCACCCGTTGTCCCAGCGTGGCGCAGCGCTGGCGCAGCTCGGCTGCCACCTCCCGCCGTCCCGGCGGCACTGTCGAGGAGGGCCCGGCGGGCCGAGAGCGCATCGAGGAAGGCGGCGACCAGCAGGCCTCCCGGTCCACCGGCGTCGCAGCTCAGATCGTTCAGGCAGGTGCCGCCCGACCCCGGCGGGACCGGGCCAGTCGACATTGAGCCCGAGCCCGACGACCACGGGCACGACGCCCGGAGACGAAATCCGCCTCGGCCAGGACGCCGGCCAGCTTGGCGTCCCCCACCAGAAGGTCGTTGGGCCACTTGATCACGCGCATCCCACGCCGGCCACCTGCGGCAGGCTTCCGCCGCGGCCAATGCCACCGCTGCGGTACAAAGGTGCAGCTCAGAGGGGTCGAAATCCGGTCGAAAGAGCACCGAAACGAGCAGCGAGGCCCCCGGGGCGACTCCCAGCGGCGGTCCATCCGGCCCCTCCCGGCGCTCTGATGGTCCGCCACGGCCACCGTTCCCTCGGGGGCCCCGTTCCGGGCTTCGCGGCGCAGATAGGCGTTGGTCGAGTCGATCTCGTCGAACCGGCGCACGTCCCAGGTCCCGCCCCACATGGCAGACACCCTAGGGTCCGTGCAATTGTGAAGTCCCCTTCCTAGTCGAAAGGCCCTTTGTGTTGAAGAAGATCCTCATCGCCAACCGCGGCGAAATCGCCGTCCGTGTCATACGGACCTGCCGCGAGATGGGCATCGGCACGGTTGCCGTGTACTCCAACCTCGATCGCGAAGCACTGCACGTCCGCATGGCCGACGAGGCCTATGCGTTGGGCGGAGAAACGGCGGCGGAGAGCTACCTGAACACCGAGGCGATTCTGGCTGCGATCGAGCAGAGCGGCGCCGACGGCGTCCATCCCGGGTACGGCTTCTTCTCGGAGAACACCGACTTCGCCCGGGCCATCACCGACCGAGGCGTGACCTTCATCGGCCCGCCGCCCGAAGCCATAGAGGTGATGGGCGACAAGATCAGCTCGCGCATCGCCGCCGAGCAGGCGGGCGTGGCCGGTGTGCCCGGGCCGGTCCGAACCGTTGACCTCACCCGACGAGGTCGTGGCATTCGGCGAGGAGGTCGGGCTGGCCGCTCGCCATCAAGGCCGCCTACGGCGGCGGCGGGCGTGGGATGAAGGTGGTGGAGTCCGCCTCCGAAGCGGCGGAGGCGATGGAGTCGGCCGCCCGCGAAGCGCAGGCGTACTTCGGCCGGCCCGAAATCTACGTCGAGCGCTATCTCGGCTGGCCGCGCCACGTGGAGATGCAGGTGCTCGGCGACACGCACGGCAACACGCTGTGGTTGGGCGAGCGCGACTGCTCGGCCCAGCGCCGCCACCAGAAGTTGGTGGAGGAGAGCCCCGCACCGGCCTTCCCCGACGACGGTGCGCCAGGCCATGGGTGAAGCCGCGGTCAAGGTCTCGAAAGCCTGCGGGTACTACAACGCCGGGACCGTCGAGTTCCTCTTCCAGGACGGCGAGTTCTTCTTCCTGGAGATGAACACGCGGCTGCAGGTGGAGCACCCGGTGACCGAGCTCGTCACCGGCCTCGACCTCGTGGCGTGGCAGATCCGCATCGCCTCGGGCGAGGAGTTGACGTTCGGCCAGGCTGACGTCCAACGCAACGGCCACGCCATCGAGGTGCGCATCAACGCCGAGGACCCGAGTGGGGGGCGCTTCTCCCCCTCGCCCGGCACCATCACGAAGTTCACCGCTCCGTCCGGTCCCGGTGTCCGGCTCGATGCGGGCTACGAGTCCGGCGACCTCGTCAGCCAGTTCTACGACAACCTCGTGGCCAAGCTGATCGTGTGGGCACCCGACCGCGAGGCGGCCCGGCGCCGCATGTTGCGTGCGCTCGACGAGACACAGATCACGGGGATCGCCACCACGATTCCGGCGGACGTGGCGATCCTCGCTCATCCGGATTTCGCCGAGGCCAAGCACTCCACCAAGTGGGTCGAGGACGTACTGGACCTGAGCCAGCTCACCGTCGCCCCCGTCGACGTCCCTCCGGCGGGGGGAGAGGACGCAGTCCCCACCGTGGAGCGCGACGTGACGGCCGAAGTGGACGGCCGGCGGTTCTCGGTCAAGCTCTGGGTGCCGGACCTCGGCACGACGTCGGCCCCCCAGGCCGGCACAGCCCGGCCCCGGCGTTCGGCCACCTCCGCGTCGGCCGCGACCGGCTCGGGCGAGGTGGCGGTGCCCATGCAGGGCACCATCGTCAAGGTGCTCGTCGCCGTGGGTGACAAGGTCGAAGTCGGGCAGACGATCTGCCTGCTCGAGGCCATGAAGATGGAGAACGCGGTGAACGCCGAGAAGGACGGGGTCATCAAAGAGGTCCGGGTGAGCGCCGGGGCTTCGGTCGGCGCCGGCGACATCGTGGCTGTGATCGAATAGGTCCCGTGACGGACCCTCGAGCAGCCAAGGACACTGCGGCAGCCGTCATCGCCGAGCGCCTGCCCGACCTGGTGGCGCTCAGCCACTCGGTCCACGCGACACCCGAACTCTGCTTCGCGGAAACCAGGTCGGCACATGCCGTGGCGTCGGCGATCCGCGCCGGGGGCCTTTCGGTCACCGAGGGCGTCTACGACATACCCACGGCGTTCGAATCCCGGTCCGGCGGGGGCGATCTTGTCGTTGCGGTCTGCGCCGAATACGACGCCCTGCCCGACGTGGGACACGCCTGCGGACACAACATCATCGCGGCGAGCGCGGTGGGGGCCGGGCTGGCCCTCGCCGCCGTGGCCGACGAGATCGGCCTGCAGGTCCGGATCCTCGGCACGCCGGCCGAGGAAGGTGGCGGCGGCAAGATCTACATGCTCGAGCGCGGCGCCTTCGACGACGTCCACGCGGCGATGATGGTGCACCCGTGGCCCGTCGAGCGCATGACCGGCGCCTGCCTCGCGGTGGCCCACTTCGACGTCCACTTCACCGGCAAGGAGGCCCATGCCTCAGCCGCTCCCTGGGAAGGGGTGAACGCACTCGACGCGATGACCATCGCCCAGGTCTCCCTCGGCCTCCTGCGCCAACAGCTGCCGCCCGGGGACCAGGTGCACGGAGTGATCACCCGCGGCGGCGGTGCGGCGAACGTCATCCCCGCCACCGTCACCGGCCGCTTCATGGCCCGGTCGCGCACGATCGGCGGACTCTCGGCCCTCGAACCGCGCGTCCGAGCCTGCTTCGAGGCGGGAGCCCTCGCGTCGGGCTGCACCGTGCGCTACGAGAGCTTGTCGCCCAACTACTCCCACATGGAGGCGGACCCGGGGCTGGTGGCGGCGTATCGAGCCAACGCCGAATCACTCGGCCGCACCTTCGAAGCAGACGATGCCGATACGCCACTTCCGACATTCTCGACCGACATGGCCAATGTGTCGCTGGCGGTACCCACCATCCATCCGCTCATCGGCATCGAGACCGGCGGTGCCGTGAACCACCAGCACGAGTTCGCGGCAGCGTGCATCACCCCTTCGGCCGATGCCGCGGTGCGCGACGGGGCCCTGGCTCTCGCCTGGACGGCTATCGACGCCGCCACAGACCCGGCGTTGCGCGACCGGCTGCTCAGCGCATGAGCGCTGCAGCCTTCTGAGCACCGCAGCCTCATGATCACCGAGCACGCGATCCTCCCGGTCATCCCCGGGCAAGAAGCAGCGTTCATCGAGACCATGGGCCGGGCGAAGTCGATCATCGCCTCGGCTCCCGGGTTCATCTCGCTACGAGTCGAACGCTGCATCGAGCAACCCAGCTCGTTCCTCCTGCTCGTCCAGTGGGAATCGCTCGAAGCCCACACCGAGGGCTTTCGCAATTCAGAGGCATTCGGCGAGTGGCGGGCGCTCCTGCACCACTTCTACGACCCATTCCCGGTCGTCGAGCATTTCGAGGCCGTCGCCACCGCGTAGAACGCTGTTGCCGGGCTCAGCCACCGGGCTCAGCCACCGGGCTCAGCCACCGGGCGAATACACCCCGAACTCACCACGCAGCACGTCGGCGACCTCGCCCAATGTGGCCATGACGGAGAGGGCGGCCTTCATCGGGACGAGCAGGTTCCCGTCACCTTTCGCCGTCGCCGCGACATCCGACAGCGCGGCATCGACCGCCGCTTGGTCACGTGCGGCGCGGACAGAACGTCGTGCGGTCGATCTGGGTCTGCTGGAGGGTGACGTCGATCGGGAAGACCTCGGCCGGCTCGCTCTCCGCATCGGTGAAGCGGTTCACCCCGACCACGACCTTCTCCCCGCTGTCGACCGCCTTGGCAAAGCTGTACGCCGCACTCTCGATCTCGTCCTGCATGAAGCGGGCCTCGATCGCCGCCACCGCACCCCCCAATGCGTCGATACGGTCGAGATACTCATTGGCCGCCTTTTCGACCTCATCGGTGAGCGACTCAACGAAGTAGGAGCCGGCGAGAGGATCGACGGTGTCGGCCACTCCCGATTCGAACCCGACGATCTGCTGGGTACGCAGTGCGATTTTGGCGGCACGGGTCGTCGGGAGGCCGAGCGCCTCGTCGAAGCCGTTGGTGTGCAGGCTCTGGGTACCGCCCATGGCTGCGGCCAGGGACTGGAGGGTGACACGGACGATGTTGTTCTCCGGCTGCTGTGCCGTCAACGTCGATCCACCTGTCTGGGTGTGGAAACGCAGCATCTTCGAGCGCGGGTCTTTGGCTCCGAAGCGCTCCGTCATGATGCGGGCCCACATGCGGCGGGCGGCCCGGTACTTCGCCACCTCCTCGAAGAGGTTGTTGTGGGCGTTCCAGAAGAACGAAAGCCGCGGGGCGAAGGCGTCGATGTCCATGCCGGCGGCGATCGCCGCTTCCACGTACGCGATGCCGTTGGCCAAGGTGAACGCGATCTCCTGGACCGCCGTCGATCCCGCCTCGCGGATGTGGTAGCCCGAGATCGAGATGGTGTTCCAGTTCGGCAGGTTGGCCGCGCAGTACGAGAAGGTGTCGACGATCAGCCGCATCGACGGCCGGGGCGGGTAGATATACGTCCCCCGGGCGATGTATTCCTTCAAAATGTCGTTCTGGATAGTGCCGCGGACCTTCTCCCCCGGGACACCTTGCTCCTCGGCCACCAGTTCATAAAGGAGCAGCAGGATGGCACCGGTGGCGTTGATGGTCATGGAGGTGGTGACCTTGTCCATCGGCAGGTCAGCCATGAGCAGTCGCATGTCGGCCAGCGAGTCGATGGCTACGCCCACCTTCCCCACCTCGCCCTCGGCCCGGGGGTGATCCGAGTCGTAGCCCATCTGGGTCGGAAGGTCGAAGGCACACGAAAGGCCGGTCTGGCCGGCGTCGAGGAGGAACTTGAAGCGCTCGTTGGTGGATTCCGCCGAACCGAATCCGGCGTACTGGCGCATCGTCCAGAGCTTCGAACGGTACATCTCGGCGTGCACACCCCTTGTGTAGGGAAAAGATCCGGGCTCGCCCAGCTTCGTTTCGGGATCCCAACCGGCAAGATCCTCCGCTCGGTAAACCGGCTGGATCTCAATTCCCGAATCCGTTCGGTGCTCCTGGCTGTCCTTCGTTTGTGGCGTCACACCCATGAGCCTACGAGACAGCGAAAGTAAGGGCAGTCCAGGCCATACAGGTCCGCGGACGGCGAAGCCTGCCGAGCCTGACGACCCATTGGGTCATGCCCCTCCTACAATTGAGGTCATGTCGCTCCGAGCGCGCCTGTCGATGGTGGTCGTGTTGGCGGCCATCGTGCTCGGAAGCTTCATGCCGCAGGCGCTCCTGACCGGCACCTATGCCGCACCCGGTCAGATGGCCATCGCTCGTCCTGGTCCGCCCACGTTCCCGTCAGGGTGTGCCGGCACCAGCTGCAGCAAGAGCGCTCCGGCCGCGCCCACTCCCGTCCTCACCATCGCCGCATTGGCGGGCATGGTGGGTGTGCTCCTCAAGGCCTCGGGCGGGGGCTCGTCCCGCCGCCTCCGCACCATCACGCAGCGGCTTCCCCGTGGCATCGCTTCGTCGTTGTTCCATCCCCCGCAGTTCTCCTCGCACGCGCTTCTGGCTGCCTGAGCAGCCACGCCTGCCCGTGAGGCCCGCGCCTTCGCGCGTGGGGCCCTCACGCATCTAACCCCTTTGCGGCGCGGCTTCGCGCCCTCTACTCACTTTGGAGAACTCTCATGTCGAAAGACCTTTCGCGTCACACAACCTTGGCTGGCGGTACGCCGGCCAACGAGTCGCCGGCCAAGAAGCCCGGCAGCAACCCTAAGAAATTCGCCGAACGACAGGCGGCCAAACAACGGGCCGCCGCCGTGGCAGCGCGACGACGAAGGAACCGCCTTCTCGGGCTGGGATCCATCGTCATGGCCGTGGTGGTCGTCGTGATACTCGTCGCAGTCTGGGCGGGTGGCCATGGCGGTTCCACCGCTGCATCCGAGACGTCCCCCGCCGCCGGCACGCCGATCGCAGCGGCCGTGACCAGCAAATTGGCATCGGTTTCCCTCAGCAGCCTGGCTGACGCGCCGGGTAGCGGGATTGTGGCGGCCCCCGAAACCATCAGCGACGGCAAGCTGACGGCAGACGGAAAGCCCGATCTGCTCTACATCGGCGCCGAGTTCTGCCCGGTCTGCGCCACCGAACGGTGGGCGCTGTATGTGGCTCTTTCCAAGTTCGGGACCTTCACACGTCAACCCGGCGAGATCCACTCGGCCGTGCAGGACGGGGACATCCCCACGTTGACCTTCTACAACACGACGTACTCGAGTCCCTACTTCACCTTCACGCCAGTGGAGACGACCACCAACCAGCCTGATGGCAACTATTACGTGTCGCTCCAGACACCGACCGCGGCCCAGCAGAAGTTGTGGACGTCCCACACCGACGAGTCGTTCCCCTGGGTCGATTTCGGGGGAAAGATGGAGCTCACCACTGCGCAATACAGCCCGACGGTGCTCGAGGGGGCGTCGTTCACCGCGATCGCCAAGGACATCGGGAACAACTCGACAGTGATCGGCGCCGACATCGACGCGTCGGCCAAGGTGCTCATTCAGACCATGTGCAGCACGCTCAGCGGCAACAAGCCCGCCGCCGTCTGCAACGCCGTCGGCAATGGATGAGGTAGAGAGCCGCTCCCTGCGCTGGGCGGGGCTGGTGGGCACTGCCGCCAGCCTCGCCGGCCTCGGGGTCGCCGGCTACCTGACCTACGAGCACTACACCGGCTCGGCCAATCTGGTGTGCTCGGACAAGGGCATCGTCAACTGCCTGGCCGTCACCACCAGCGCATACTCGAAGGTGGCCGGCGTGCCCGTCGCCGTTCTGGGTCTGGTCTTCTTCGCGGTGATGGTGGCGCTCCAGCTGCCGGCAATGTGGAGGCGGACGGATCACCTGATCCCTCGGGTACGGATGGCGTGGTCGGTCGTCGGGCTGGCCACGGTCCTCTACCTGCTTTCGACGGAGCTGTTCCGGATCGACGCCATCTGCATTTGGTGCACCGCGGTGCACGTGTTGACGTTCGTCGTCTTCATTTCGACGGTCCTCGGCACTCTGAGCTTGACGGACTCGGCGGGGGACGCCGACGAACTGAACCCGGTGGCCGCTCCCTGAGCGACGACCGTCTCATGGCACGCCAGGACCGCAGCCCTCTGACGGCAACCGGTCGGCCTCTGTCAGCTGCCGTACATCAACGACCCCGGCGTCGTCAGTAACTCGCCAGACTCCAACCAGGTCTTGAGTCCCGACAGGATCATGGGCCAGCCGCCGTAGAGCTGTGCGTTGGCACCTTCACGCATCTGGTCGTGGATGACGGTCAGTTGGCAGGAGTCTTCGACCTGCGTGATCTCCCACGTCACCCGGGAGGGACCCTCGCTCTTCACGTCGTCGCCCCACAGCGCCGTCATGGTGTGCACCAGTCGCCAGGGGGGGTCGACCTCGAGGACTTCACCTCCGCCGAGCAGCAGGTCTACCTCGGGCACGCCCATCTGCAGAGCAGAGCCGACCTTCCAGTCGGATATCACGCCGGCGCCGAAGTTGTACTTCTTCCGAATCTCGGGGTCGGTGATCGCCTCCCAAAGACGCTCGGGCGTGGTGCGAATGTAGATTTCGAACACCTTTTCCATCTGGCGCTCCAGTCCTTTCTTGAGGTCGCTGAGCCCGGTCACCCACGGCTCCGCGTATTTGCTCACCCAACGGTCGTGGACGAGCCTGATCGGGACGGGGTTCAGGAAATGGAGCTTCTCCCGGCCGTTGCGTCGGGTCACCACCAGCCCTGCCTCCTCGAGAACTTTGAGGTGCTTCATCACGCCGAATCGCGTCATCTCGAAGCGCCCTTCCAGCTCGCCCAATGTCTGCCCGTCCCGAAGGAAGAGCTCGTCGAGCAGGCTGCGTCTCGTCGGATCAGCGAGAGCCCTGAAGACATCGTCCACGTGGGAAACTATAGGTGACTATTTAGTCACATGTCAAGCCTCGTCTGCACAGCGGCGGAGAGTGCTTTCTGCCGGCCAGTGACGCCATGCACCGTGGGACACCCCCGTAAACTAACCACTAGATATCTAGCGTTCAGTTTTTACAGGGTCCTCGTCCTACGGTGCGCTGACCCCTGGAAGCCGCCCAGGTACACGGCGGCGAGCCTTCGCCTTGCGACCTACGACAACTCGATCGGACTGCTCGGCCCGACCGGCCCACCCAACCCGACCGGCCCACCCAACCCGACCGGCCCACCCGACCCACCCGGCTCCGCCAGGAACCGGGCCAATGCAGCCTCGTCCGCATCGTCGGCGGCATCGAGCTGGCGATCGATACGAATCGCTTTGCGCTCCTCGAGGTGCATCCACTCGAGGGCGACCGGGATCATCGGCCACAGCATCAGGGTGTCCCCGGCCACCCACATCAGGACGCCGCCGATGTGGAGGTCGTCGACCAGCGACGGGCCCCATGTGCGGTGAAACGTGAGGTACGCCGGGAACAACTCCTTCACCTGCTGGTCGAGCGAGAGCCCCGTGAAGGTATCGATGGGAATGGCCAGGAAGAGATAGCCGAACTTCAAGGCAGGGTGCAGCCGGTAGCAGTTGGGGTCGTCCCCGAAGATCTGTCGCCAGAACATGTAACCCAGCGCCAGGAAGAGCAGATGTTCGACGTTGTCGATGGCGGGGTGCTCGAGGGTGTAGTTGTACCAGACCGTCAGGTGGGTGATCGGGATCAGCACCGCATACGCGACGAACGCCACAGCGGGGTGGCCGAGCACGTGGGCAGCGCGCGACCGGAGCAACGCGGTGACGCGTGCGTTGGCCGTTCCGGTCGTGGCCGTCCACAACAGCTTGATGGGGGACGAAATCGCAAAGAGGGGCGCCGCCACCATGATCAGGAGCAGGTGCTGGACCATGTGGTCCCAGAACAGCTCCTGCTGGTAGACGCCGATGAAGCTGAAGATGGAGATGGCGGTGGTGACCAGTCCGCCGATGAAAGCCGCCGTCTTGAGGGTGGACCAGGGATGGCGCGGGCGCAGCCGATTCGCTTGCTGGACGCCCCGGAGGTAGAGCGCCAGGGCTCCCAGGATCAGCACGACGGGAATGGCGTTGAAGGTGGTGGAAAGTAGTTGACTCCCCTGCAATGGCGGCAGCGAGGCGTTGGCCAGCAGGGTCATCATGCGCGTCCACCGTACAGCGGCCCCTCAGGGGCCACCAGGCGGCTCAGCCGTGTTGCCAGAGTCGTTGGTTGAGGGTACGGGTGCCGTGGAGCGACACTGCATCGAGCTCGGCCAGCTCAGCGTCGTCCAGGCGCCAGCCCAGTGCGCCGGCGTTGTCCAGGGCCTGCTTTGCGTTCTTGGCACCGGGGATCGGGATGACCCCTTTGGCGATGATCCAGGCCAGGGCGACCTGGCTGGGCGTGCGGTCCCCATGTGCCGTGCCGATGCGGCGCAGCACCTCGACCACCTTGTCCACCTCTTCCATCGGGTGCGCCGAGAAGTCCCGCGCCTTCGGCGGCGGATTGTCGACGGAGAACTTGCCGGTCAGCCTGCCCTGGCCGATCGGCGAATACGCCAGCGGGACCACACCCAGTTCGCGGCAGCAGTCCAGCAGACCCACCGTCTCGGGCATCCTGCGCAGGAGCGAGAACTCGATCTGGTTGGTGGCCAGGCGCAGGCCCCTTTTACGCAGCGCGGCGTCGATCGATCTGGTCTCCTTCGCCGAATAGTTCGAGACACCGATGGCCTTGATCAATCCCTGCGCGTGTGCGGCGGCCAAGGCGTCGGCCAGTGCGCTGTGCGAGCGCAGGGAGATCGGACCGTGAATCTGGTAAAGATCGATGGCGTCGATCCCGAGGCGTTGGAGCGACCCTTTCGCCGACCGGACGAGCGCGGAGGTGACCGCCAGTTTCCATGGCATCGGCATGAATTTTGTGGCGATGACCACCTTGGGGCGCACCGAAGGGTCGAGGGCCAGGAGGCGACCGATGATGCGTTCGCTCTCGCCGCCTCCGTAGACCTCGGCGGTATCGAACAGGGTGACGCCGGCCCCGATGCAGGCTTCCCATGCTTCGCGAATCGTCGCCTCGCTGTAGGAGCTGTCGTACCCCCCCATGCCCCACGTGCCCTTGTCCCCCCAGGCCCAGGTGCCCACCCCGAGAGGCGGCACCGCGACGTCGGACCCGGCGAGCGTGATCCGATCACCGGCCTGCGGCACCACAACATCACTCATCCGGGAAAAAGTGACGTTCGGAGGATACGTGCGGACGGGGAGGAATCAGTGTGCGTGCGCGTGCGGCATGCAGAGGTCGTCGTACTCCGCGATCACGATCTCGCCGGCGTCGGGCCCGCAGGCGGGACAGGCCGGATCGCGCCGCACCTTGAAAGTGCGGAACGACTGCTCGAGCGCGTCGTATGACAGCAGGCGACCGACCAACGGGTCACCGAGCTGCAACAGCATCTTGATGGCCTCGATCGCCTGGATCGAACCGATGATGCCCGGCAGCACGCCGAGCACGCCCGCTTCGGAGCACGACGGTGCCAGCTCGGCCGGCGGCGGCTCGGGGATGAGGCAGCGGTAGCACGGTCCGTTGTAGGGGTCGAACACGGTGGCCTGGCCCTCGAAGCGGAAGATGGAGCCGTGCACCACCGGAATCCGCTTGAGCAGCGCGGCATCGTTGACGAGATACCTCGTCGGGAAGTTGTCCGTCCCGTCCACGATCACGTCGTAGCCGTCGATCACGTCGAGGACGTTGTCGGCGCCGAGGCGCACGTCGTAGGTGACCACGTTCACGTCGGGGTTCAGCGCGGTCAGCGTCTTCTTGGCCGAGTCGACCTTGCGATCCCCGACCCGGTCCATGTTGTGCAGGATCTGGCGCTGGAGGTTCGACTCGTCCACCACGTCCATGTCGATGATGCCGAGTGTGCCGACGCCGGCCGCCGCCAGGTACAGCGCAGCGGGCGAGCCCAGTCCGCCGGCACCTAGCAGAAGCACCTTGGAGTCGAGGAGCTTCAGCTGGCCGGTCTCGCCGATCTCGGGCAGGAGCAGATGGCGCTGGTAGCGGTTGCGCTGGGCCGGGCTCAGGGTCCGTGGGGCGGCCCAAGGGCGGCCGTCGTCCTTCCACTTGTTGAAACCGCCGACGAGGGACTGCACATCGGTGTAGCCGAGCTCACCCAGGGTCTTGGCGGCGAAGGCCGAACGCACGCCGCCGGCGCAGTACACGACGACGGGGCCGCTCTTGTCGGGCAGCTTGCCCTCGACCTGGAATTCCAGGTGACCGCGGGGAAGGTGGACGGCGTTGGGGATGGCGCCCTGCTCGTACTCGTCGGGCTCGCGCACATCGAGGAAGGTCGTGCCACCCTCGCTCAGGATCTGCTCAGCATCCTGTTGCTCCACCTCGCGGATGGATTTCTTCGCTTCATTCAATAGATCTCGTGGTGTCGGCATGCTCAACCTCCAGGTATGTAAACACTACCAGCGAGGTCAACATTCCCCCTTTCCCGAACGGGCCTTTCCAGTCGGGAGGGCACGTCGCTTGCTGCTTCGGGTGACCGGCGGGTAACAGGCCGGGGTTCGCTGGCCTCCGCTCGATCCTCCGCTCGGTGCTCCACTGGTCTGGGAAACTGCGCCCATGGAACTCCACGAGGCCATCCGCCGCAGGGCCATGGTCCGGAGTTACGCAGCCGACGCGGTGGATCCGGCGGTCGTCGATCGCATCGTGGCTGCGGCATTGCGGGCTCCGAGTGCCGGCAATACCGGAGGGACCTGTTGGATTGTGCTCTCCGGCCCCGCTGAAACGGCCCGGTACTGGGAAGCCACGACGGACGAGTCCTGGCGGACGACCAGCCCGCGGGCCGCCGGGTTGCGACGGGCTCCGGTGATCCTCCTGGCCTATGCCTCGGCCAACGAGTACGTGACCCGGTACGCAGAACCCGACAAGGCCGACCCGCGCCTGGGCACCGACGACACGGCCTGGCCCGTGCCGTATTGGACCGGCGATGCCGCCTTCGGCGTGATGACCGTCTTGTTAGGCGCCGTCGACGCTGGGCTCGGGGCGTGCATCTTGGGCAATTTCCGGGGCGAGGACGCACTCGCCGAGTCCCTGCTCGTCCCCTCCACATGGCGCCTCTTCTGCGCGGTCACCCTCGGGCACCCCGACGGCAACGACCACCGATCCCGCTCGTTGGAGCGTGCACGTCCCGACCCGAATGCGCGGATCCACCGCGGCCGTTGGGGGGCGTGACACACCCCTCCGTCACACTCGGTGCATGGCCCCTCCCGCAAGCGCCAGCGCGACCACTGCCGCCGCCTCCACCGCCGCCGCCGCCGCCGAGCCTCGCTTTCGTCGTCGTCCCCTGAGCCGCGACCGGGGCGGCGATGCCCGATCGGCTGCTCTCGCAAAGAGCATGGTGGCGCATCAGCAGGCCATCTCGGTCCATCACCACGCCATGCTGGAGGAGATAGCCGAGTTCTCCCACTCCGAGGCCTTCCGGGGCGACGGAGCCTTGTCCATGGCGGCCTGGCTGACTGAGCACTGCCGAGTAAGCGCCGCCCAGGCCCGCACGCTGGTGGCGGCCGCCGAGAAGATTGAGGAGCTCCCCCGGCTCTCCGATGCGCTGTCGGCTGGACGACTCACCCTTGACGTCCTCGCCCCCTTGGCCGCCGTCGCCACGCCGGAGACCGACGGCGAGTTGGCCGACGCTTCGGCGCACTGGACGGTGCGGCAGGCGAAGGAACTGGCCCGGGAAGCTCGGGGCGCCAGCGACGCAGAGGCCGCTCGCTCCTTCATCGCGAGGAGTGTGCGCTTCGACGACGCCCGCTGCTCGTTATGGGTCCAGTTGACCAAGGACGCCTACGCCGTGGTCAAGTCGACGTTGGTGGCCCGGGCCACGCGACACGACCACCCGAGCACCGCCGACGCCGACTATGAGCCCTTCGAGCGCCGGCTGGCTGACGCGCTCGTCGAAGTGTGCACGGAGCGAGGACTGTCAGGCGCCGGCGACGGTAGCGCCAAGCCCGGCGAAGGTCGGGGCGGCGGGGGCGACCGCGACCGCGACGGTCGGGGCGTCGGAAGGCCGGTCTTCGGCGGGGCACCGGCCATGGTCATCGTGCACGCCGACGTGTCCCTCTTCACCGAGTTCGGGCCTGACCGCGACGGTACCGCCTCCATCGAGGGCTTGGGGCCGATCTCGGCGGAGATCGTCCGGCGGCTTTCTTGCGACGCGAAACACACCATCTCGCTCGAGGCCCCCGACGGCACCATCCTCGACCAGTTCCCATGGCGGCGGAGCCCGTCGACGGCGCAGCGGATCGAGATAGCCCGGCGGGACAGCGGATGCCGCTTCCCCGGCTGTGGCTACAACCTGATCACGAACATCCATCACGTGCGGCACTGGATCAAGGGGGGCCCGACCGTCCTCGCGAATTTGATCACCCTGTGTGCGGCCCACCACAGCCGCGTGCACGAGCTGGGCTGGAAGATGTCCGGGGATGCCAACGCACTTGTCACGTTCACCGGCCCGCACGGGCGGTCGTCCACCTCGAGCCCTTCACCAGTCTGGCGCCGATCACTCCCCGTGCGGAAATGAGCCTTTGCAAGGTTTCGTGCAAGGTCGCTTCCCAACCATGTCGGGATGCCTGCAACCCAGCTCCATCTGACCCGTTGGGTTGACCCGGCCATCAAGGCAACCGAATTTTCTGACCCTATTGACGTCATCTGGCTCGCGATCCTGGGTCCCTCCGCCTTCGTCCTGCTCGTGTTTCTCCGGAAGTTGGTCGATGATGACCCTTGGGAGCGGTCCGTAGACCTGGACTGGTTCAGCCAAAAGCTCGGGCTCGGGACGTGCGACAGCAAGCACGCGCCAATCTTCCGGGCCATCGCCCGGCTTGTGCAATTCGGATTGGCGAAGCGGATGGCGCGAGGCCAACTCGCCGTCCGCTGCCAGGTCCCGCCTCCGACTCCGCAGCAACTCGGTGTACTCAGCCTTGGACTCCAGGCCGATTACCGGGAGTCCGGCGAACGCGAGGCTGCCGGTCCCGCCGGCCCGTGAAGGTCAGTGCGACGACCTCAGCCTGACAGCCCCTCCGCCAAGTCGTCGAAGAAGGCTCGCCACCCTGCCTCGGCCTGTGCGTAGCTCTCGGGCGGCATGTGGCCACCGCTCTGGGTGAACGTCATCTCCGTGCCACCATCGATCTCTTTGAGGTCCACTGTCACCCGTTCGAACTGATCCCCGGGGCGATCACTCAGGCTCAGGACGAGTCGGTGCGGGGCGTCAAGTTCGAGATACGAACCGTGCCAGCCGATCTCCGTGCCGTCACCGAGGATCATGCGGGCGCTCCACGCACCGCCGACCTGCAGATCCATGCTGACATCCTCCACAGTGGTTGACGCTGTGCCGAACCAGCGGCCGAATGCGTCCGGATCTGTCCATGCCTCGAAGACGGCCTTCGGTGATGCAGAGAACGTGCGGGTGATCGAAATGTTGGGCTCCCGGTCGGTCATTGCGGTGGTCCTTTCTGTCCCGGTTCCTGGATTGTGAGGTGCTGCTCGAGGCGGTCGAAGGAAGTGGCCCAGAGTTCGCGGTAGTCACCGAGCCAGCCGCTCGCATAGGCGAGAGCCTCGGGTCGTAAGCGGCACGGCCGTTGCTGCGCCCTTCGACTCCTGTCGACCAGGCCGGCCCGTTCGAGCACCCCCAGGTGTTTGGAGACGGCCTGGAAGCTCATCGCGAACGGCTGGGCGAGTTCGCCAACGGTGGCCTCACCGGACGACAACCGATCCACAATGGCCCGCCGCGTCGGATCGGCCAGGGCCGCAAACACGGCGTTCAGCCTGCGCTCGTCCACCGCGACCCCGGCCACCTCTTCTTCAACCATTGAGTTGAATAATAGACCGGGATAGACGTGTCTGCAACCTCTTGGTTGAATTGGCCCGTCATTTTCGCCGGCCGGTCCGGAGGAGGTCGGGGCGGACGAAGGACCGCCGGATCAGGACTCCGGTGCACCCTCCCGGCGCGAGAGCAAATGATCCGGACCCTCCTGCCAGCGCGCCATCGCCCACAGCAGGTCCGACAGCCGGTTGAGATAGGTAATGACGGAAGAGCCCTCTACCGGGCCACCCACCGCCAGGCGCTCGGCCCGCCGCACGATGGTCCGGGCGAAATCCAGGGCGGCTGACACCCGGTTCTCGCCGGGGACGGTGAAGTCGCTCGGGATGTCGGGTCGCTCACGAAGTTCGTCGATATCCCGCTCCAACGCGAGGACCATCTCGGCGGTCACAAGGGACACGCCCGGCTTGAGCTTGTGCCGGTTCTCCGGGGCCGTTGCGACTTCGGCCATCAGGATGTAGAGGTCCCGCTCCAGAGCAGTGAGCCTCTGGTTGAGCTCGGAGCCCGGCGCCGACTCCGCCCGGGCCAGGCCGATGGCCGACTGCGCCTCGTCCACGACGCCGTTTATCTCAATCTGCACCGAGTCCTTGCGCACCCGCCCGCCGTAATAGAGCCCGGTCGTTCCGTCATCGCCCGTCTTGGTGTAGATCTTCGGAGTCACGCTGCCCTGGATGCTATCGGGGCTCGTACAGGGCGCCCAGGCCTTCCCCGGTATCCTGGAAGCACCATGTCACGCTCCCCGGAACTCCTGGGCCGCCTCGATCCGGCGGCATCGACCTATCTCCGGGCGCTGCGGGAACGGGTGCTCATCTTCGATGGTGCCATGGGCACCAACCTGCAGATGCTGGGCCTGAGCGCCGACGATTTCGGCGGTCCCGACCTCGAGGGCTGCAACGAGATTCTCATCAGCACCCGCCCCGACCTCATCGCTCAGGTGCACCGGTCGTTCTTCGAGGTCGGGTGCGACATCGTCGAGAGCGGCACGTTCGGCTCCTCCTCTGTCGTGCTGGCCGAGTACGGGCTGGCCGACCGTGCCCGTGAGATCAGCCGTGCGGGCGCGGAAATCGCGAAAGCAGTTGCAGGCGAGTTCGCTACGCCGGAACGCCCGCGCTGGGTGGCCGGCAGCATGGGCCCCGGCACCAAATTCCCCACCCTGGGCCAGATCCCCTACGCCGACCTACGGGACGCCTACGAGGAACAAGCCTTGGGCCTCCTCGAGGGCGGTGTCGACTTTCTCTTGATCGAGACCGTCTTCGACCTCCTTTCGGCCAAATCCGCCATCAACGGCGCTCGTCGCGCCATGGTCGCCCTCGACAGAATCGTCCCGATCCAGGTCCAGGTCACCATCGAGCTGACCGGTCGCATGCTTCCGGGCACCGAGATCGCGGCGGCGCTCACCGTGCTGAGTGCCATGCAGGTGGACGTGGTCGGCCTCAACTGTGCCACCGGTCCGGTGGAGATGAGCGAAGCCCTCAGGCATCTCTCTTCGGCCAGCCTCGTCCCGATCGCCTGCGTCCCCAATGCGGGACTCCCCTCGGTGGTCGACGGCCAGATGCACTACGACCTGACTCCCGACCAGTTGGCCGACCATCTGCATCGCTTCATCACTGAATTCGGCGTCACGGCGGTCGGTGGATGCTGCGGCACGACCCCGGCGCATCTCGCAGCCGTCGTGGAGCGTTGCGCCAACGCCACTCCGGCAGTACGCAACCCCGTGGAGGAGCCCTCGGCCGCCTCCATCTACACCTCGGTCCCCTTCCGCCAGGACACCTCATTCCTGGTGGTGGGTGAGCGCACCAACGCGAACGGGTCCAAGCGCTTCCGTGAGGCCATGCTCGAAGCGGACTGGGACACGTGCGTGGCCATGGCCCGCGATCAGATCAAGGAAGGCGCGCACGTGATCGACGTCTGCGTCGACTACACCGGGGCCGACGGCGTGGCCGACATGACTGCGATCGCCAGTCGCTTCGCCACGCAGGCGAGCGTGCCGCTCATGGTCGACTCGACCGAGGGCCCCGTGGCGCGGGCCGCTCTCGAATGGATCGGCGGACGCCCCATCCTCAACTCGGTCAACCTCGAAGAAGGTGATGCGCCGGGCACCCGGCTCGATACGTTCTTGCGTCTCGCCCGGGAGTTCGGCGCCGCGGTCGTGTGCACGTGTATCGACGAAGAGGGCCAGGCGCGCACGGCCGAGTGGAAGCTGCGCGCGGCGCGCAACATTCGTGACATTGCCGTCGATCGCTACGGCCTGGCGCCCGAGGACCTGCTCTTCGACCCGCTGGCCCTCCCACTCTCCACCGGTATGGAGGAGAGCCGCAACGACGGGATCGAGACGATCGAGGGCATACGATCGATCAAGGCCGAGTTGCCCGGCGTCTCCACCATCCTCGGGCTTTCCAACGTCTCGTTCGGCCTGAACCCTGCAGCACGTCAGGTGCTCAACTCGGTGTTCCTCCACGAATGCGTCGAAGCCGGGCTCGACTCAGCCATCGTGCACGCCTCGAAGATCCTCCCGCTCTCACGCATTGAAGAGCGGGCCAAGGATCTCAGCCTCGACCTGGTCTACAACCGGCGTACGGACTCGTACGACCCGCTGCAGGAGCTGTTGGCTCTTTTCGACGGGGTCAAGGTCAACGCAGGCAGCGAGGACGCTCATCTCGACTGGCCCGTGGACAAGCGCCTGTCGCAGCGGATCATCGACGGGAACCGCAACGGGCTCGACGACGATCTGGCCGAGGCCCTCGACTCGGGACTGCCTGCGCTGGCCATTGTCAACGATGTCCTTCTCGAGGGCATGAAGGTCGTCGGCGAACGCTTTGCCTCCGGCGAGATGCAACTTCCCTTCGTCCTGCAGTCGGCCGAGACGATGAAAGCGGCGGTGGCGTACCTCGAGCCGCACATGGAGAAGTCCGACCAGGGAGGCAAGGGCACGGTGGTGTTGGCCACCGTCAAGGGCGATGTGCATGACATCGGGAAGAACCTGGTGGACATCATCTTGACCAACAACGGGTACGAAGTGATCAACCTCGGCATCAAGATCGGCATCAACGAAATGATCGTTGCCGCCCAGGAGCACAACGCCGACGCCATCGGGATGAGCGGGCTCCTGGTGAAGTCGACCTTGATCATGCGCGAGAACCTGGTCGAGCTCAATCAACGCGACCTGGCCGATTTCCCCATCCTCCTCGGCGGGGCCGCTCTCACCCGGACCTATGTCGAACGCGACCTGCGCGAGATCTACGACGGTCGCCTCTTCTACGGGCGCGACGCCTTCGAGGGGTTGCGCACCATGGACCGTCTGGTTGAGCTGAAGAAGTCAGGCGACGAAGACCAGCTCTTCGGGCGCGAGATCTCCAAGAAGAACGTGCCGAAGCGGAGCCGCCTTGAACCGCAGGAGACCACACCGGTCGAGGGCCAACCGGCCCGATCCGCCGTGGCCGCCGACAATCCGCTGTTCGTGCCCCCGTTCGTGGGCACCCGGGTGGCCAAGGGCATACCGATCGACGACATCGCCGAATACCTGAACCTGACGGCGCTCTTCCGCAACCAGTGGGGCTTCCGCCCGGAGAACGGCGAGGACGACAACGAGTTCAAGACCCGGGTGCGGGCCACCCTCCGCGAAGAAATGGCGAAGGCCAAGGAGGGTGACCTCCTCATCCCCCAGGTCGCCTACGGACACTTCGCGGCCAACGCCGAGGGGAACGACCTCATCGTCTGGAAGGACGAGAGCCGGACGGCCGAGTGGATGCGCTTCACCTTTCCACGGCAACGCAAAGAACCTTGGTTGTGCATCGCCGACTTCTTCCGCTCCGCCGAGTCGGGCGACGAGGACTTCGCCAGCTTCATGCTCTGCACGATCGGCCACCGGGCCTCCGAGGAGGCGGCCCGGCTCAAGGACGAGAACCGCTATTCGGACTACCTGTTCCTCCATGGACTCGGCGTCGAAATGGCTGAGGCGACAGCGGAGTACTGGCACCACCGCGTGCGCGAAGAGCTCGGATTCGCCAACGAGGATGGCCCCTCGCTGGCCGGCCTCTTCCGCCAGACTTACCGGGGTGGGCGCTACTCGTGGGGTTATCCGGCCTGTCCGGACCTTACCGACAACGCAAAGGTGGTCGAGCTCCTCGGCGGCGAACGCATCGGCGTGACGGTGAGCGAGGGATTCCAGATGGAGCCGGAGCAGACCACCGATGCCATCATCTGCCACCACCCTGAGGCCAAGTACTTCGTGGCGTGACCCTGCGACCGCTCCGGTACTCGATCAACGTCACCTTGGACGGGTGCTGCGATCATCGTGCAATCCCCCCGGACGAAGAGTTGCATCGTCACGCAGCCGAGAACCTCGACCAGGCGGATGCCCTTCTGTTTGGCCGGGTGACGTACGAAATGATGGAAGCAGCGTGGCGCCCGCCGTCGGCGGCGGGAGCGAGACCTGCATGGATGGGGCCCTTCGCACAGACGATCAATGCGGCGAAGAAGTACGTCGTGTCGAGCTCCCTGGAGCAAGTCGATTGGAACGCTGAACTCGTGCGCGGGGATCTGCGCACGGGCGTTGAGCAACTGAAGCGGGAGCCGGGCAAGGGACTGCTCGTGGGAGGCGTGCAGCTCCCGCTCGCCTTAACGGAGCTGGGATTGATCGACGAGTACGAATTCGTCGTGCATCCCCGACTCGCTGGCTACGGGCCGACCTTGTTCGCCGGTCTTTCGAAGCTTGTCGACTTGAAGCTCGTGAGTCGACTGGAGTTCGGCTCGGGGGCCGTGGCGCTGCGGTACGAACTCCTCAGGTGAGACGAACCGCCTGCCTGTTCGCCGTCGCAGCCGTCGCAGCATCACGGGCGTGGTAGCTCGACCGGGTGAGCGGCGAAGCCTCCACGTGTGGCACGCCCAACTGTGCGCCGATCTCCTTGAGGCGCTCGAACTCGCCGGGCGACCAGTAGCGCGACACCGGGAGATGTGCGCTGCTCGGGCGTAGGTACTGGCCGATCGTGATGATCGAGACGCCGATGGCTCGGAGGTCGGCCATGGTGGCGACGACCTCATCTTCCTGCTCACCGAGTCCGACCATGAGCCCTGATTTGGTCACCAGCCCGGCCGCGCCAGCCCGGGCGAGGACGGCCAGGCTGCGGGCGTAGCCGGCCGAGGGGCGCACGGCCCGCTGCAACCGGGCCACGGTCTCGATGTTGTGGTTGAGGACGTCCGGCCGCGCCGCATAAATCATGTCGAGCGATTCCGCGTTGCCACGGCAATCCGAGATCAGCACTTCGACGGTCGTGCCGGGGGAACGCTCCCGTATGGCCCTAATGGTCTGCGCCATGGCTCCGGCTCCACCGTCTCGCAGGTCGTCGCGAGCGACGCAGGTCACGACAGCGTGTCCCAAGCCCATGCGCTCGACGGCTCGCGCCACCCGATCCGGCTCATCGGGCGAGAGCGCCAGAGGGTGCCTGGTGTCGACCTGGCAGAATCCGCACGCACGTGTGCAACGCTCACCGTTGATCATGAAGGTCGCCGTCCCTTGCGACCAGCACTCGTAGATGTTGGGGCAGCCCGCTTCTTCGCAGACCGTGGCCAACCCGAGATCGTGCACCGTTTTGCCGAGCGAAAGGTACTCCTTGCCCATGCGCACCGGCACACGCAACCATTCCGGTTTGCGCTGGGAGATCTTCAACCCGGCCTCGGGCGATACTCCGGCCTGACGGAGCCGCCGCAGGAGCGGCCGTTCGATCTCGACCTCGGTAGCACCCTCAGGGCGGGCGGCGCCCGGAGAGTGGGCGCCGCTCATGGCGCCGGTAACGCCGGTAACGCCGGTAACGCCCGTAACGCCCGTAACGCCGGTAACGACATCGTGGCGATCGACGGCCTCAGAGCCGAAGGCTTCGGTGGCCCGCGGCAATAAAGGCCTCAACCACGGCTGACATCGGCACCTCGATGCCTTCTGCCCGCAACGAAGTCACCGCCCGGTCGGCAATGCCGCACGGAACGATATGACCGAACATCGAGAGATCACATTCGACGTTGAGGGCCACACCGTGCAGCGTACGCCGCGAGCCCGAAGGGCCACGCACGGTGCGCACGCCGATGGCGGCGATCTTTCTCGGGGCCGGACCGTCGGCGTCGATCCATACGCCGGGGTACCGGTCCACACACGTCGCTCCCGGCAGCCCGACGTCTGCCAACGTCGAGACGACAACCTGCTCGAGACGATGCACGTGCGCCGTCCCCGACGACAAAGCATCGGGCACCGAGATTATCGGGTAGGCCACCAGTTGCCCGGGCCCGTGGTACGTCACGTCGCCGCCCCTGTCCGTCTTCTCCAAGGTGGCTCCCACCGCAGCGGGATCGCTCAGGACATGCGAAGGATCCGCATGTGCACCCAGTGTGAAGACATGAGGATGCTGGAGCACCAACAAATAGTCATCACCAGTGCCGATGGCCAGCGCGTGTTGCAACGCAAAGGCCTCGTGGTAGGGAACGGTTCCCAGGTTCCGGATGCGGAGCACTGCCGACGACCTAGAGCTCGTCAGACCAGTTACGACCGCTCAGCAGAGCAGAGACCCGGGCCAAGAAGGATGAGACGTACGCACCATCAACGGCCCGGTGGTCCCAACTCACACCGACGATTCCCGTCGAGTGAATGGCGATGGACTCTGACCCATCGTCGTGCGTGACGACCACCGGACGGCGCGCGAATACCGTCGGTGGCCAGAATCGCAACCTGGGGCTGATTGATGATCGGCACCGTGAAGTAGGTCCCGAAAGGACCGTCGTTGGTTATGGAGAACGTGCCACCCGCGATGTCGTCTGCGTTCAGCTTGCGGTTCCGCGCCCGATCCGCCAGGTCGCGGATGCGGCGAGCCACCCCGCGGAGGGTTACTTCCTCGGCCTGATGGATGACCGGCACGATCAGGCCTTGATTCGCCAGGTCGACCGCGATCCCGAGGTTGATCTGCGAATGCACGACCAGGGACTGATCGACGACCGATGCGTTCAACAGAGGGAAGTCGCGCAAGGCCTCCACCGTGGCGCGGGCGATGAACGGAAGGTAGGTCAGCGAGAAGCCCTCCTCCTCCTTGAAGCGCGCCCCCCATGCCTTGCGGACCCGCTCGACATTCTCGAAATCGACTTCGTAGGCAATGAACGCATGAGGCGACGTCGCCTTCGAGCGCACCATGTGCTCCGCCGTCCGTCGACGCATGTTCGAGAAGGGCACAATCTGGTCCTCGTCCCGACGGAACGTGTCGGTCGGAGCGACGGACGGCTGAGCTGCAGCCGCCGCAGGAGCCGGCGCCGCAACCGGAGCCGCAGAAGGTGCCGGAGCCGCGTTGAGATGCAGGCGCAGCAGGCGCAGCCGAGCGAGCGGGCGTCGACCACCTTGAGCACGTCTTCTCGGGTGATCCGACCACCGACGCCGGTACCGGTCACCTCTGCGGCATTGATCGCGTTGTCCGACAAGAGCTTCCGCACCACTGGGGAGAGGACCAACGGATCTGCTCCATTGCCGCTCGGCGCAACCGGCGACGGTTCAGCCGCAGCCGCAGCCGCAGGCACTGGGGCTGCTGGGGCAACCGGCGCGGGTGCGGGTGCGGGTTCGGCCGCGGGCGTAGGTGCTGCCGCGGGTGTGGGCGGGGGTGTGGGCGGGGGTGCGGGTGCCGCGGGTGCGGGTGCTGGGGCCGGTGATGCGGGCGGTGCTGGGGCCGGTGATGCGGGCGGTGCTGGTGCAGGCGCTGGTGCAGGCGCTGGTGCTGGGGCGGCCGGGGCGGCGTCTGCGGGTGCTGCGCCCGAGGAAGAGTCGTCGCCGATGACCGCAAGCCGGACACCGACTTCGACGGTCTCGCCTTCGGGGACAAGGATCTCCGTCAGGACTCCCGCCGCAGGCGAAGGCACCTCGGAGTCCACTTTGTCCGTCGAGACTTCGAAGAGGGGTTCGTCACGGGCGACCGTGTCGCCGATGGCCTTCATCCACCGCGTGACGGTGCCCTCGGTCACAGTCTCGCCCAACTGCGGCATCGTGACATCAGCCAATGTGCATTCCCCTTCCGGTCAACGCCAGCATCGTCTCGCCGAATGATTCGGACAGCGAGGGGTGCGGCTGTATGAAGTACGCAACTTCTTCGGGCAGGGCCTCCCAATTGACGGCCAGGTAGCCCGCTCCCAGTTGCTCCGTGACCCACGGTCCTGCCATGTGCACGCCCAGGATGCGACCCGCCGAGCCATCGGGTCGTTGCTCGGCGACGATCTTGACCACGCCCTCGGTCTCACCGATGATCTGCGCCCGGCTGTTCCCGCCGAACGGGTCCTTCTTGGTAACGACGGCGAATACCCTTGGCCTTGGCCTGCGCTTCGGTCATCCCGCAGAAAGCCACCTCGGGATGACAGTAGATCGCCCAGGGCACCCGGCCGTAGTCGACGGGCACCACGGTCTCACCGAGCATGGTCTTGACCGCCACGATGGCTTCCGCGAAACCGACGTGGGCCAGTTGGGGCGTGCCGGCCACGACGTCACCCACCGCCCACACTCCCGGCACGGCGGTGCGCTGGAACTCGTCGGCCACGACGAATCCTCTGTCGTCGATTTCCACTGCGACGCCGGGCGACACCAGACCCTCGGTACGGGGCCGACGGCCCGACCGAGACGACGATGGCGTCGACATCGAGGGTCAGTTCGCCCGCAGTGACCGTCGTGCAGCTTCCGTCCTTCTTCGGCGTGTGGCCCTGCACCTGGACCCCGGTGACAACGTCGATGCCCCGCTTCTTGAAGGAGCGGGCGATCAGCCGGACGATGTCCTCGTCGCACCCGGCCAGGATGGAGTCGAGCGCTTCGAGCACGGTGACCTTGGCGCCCAGGTCGGCCAGCAGAGATGCGAACTCACACCCGATGGCACCGCCCCCGATGACCGCGACCCGGGAAGGGATTTCCTTGAGGTCCAAGAACTCGTCGGAGCTCATGATCCAGCGTCGATCGATCTCGAGTCCCGGGAGAGACCGTGGCACCGAACCCGCCGCCAGGACGACGTTGCGACCGATCAGTTCCCGACCGGCATCCTCACCGTCGATGACCCGCACGCGACGGTCGGCTTCGAGCGCGCCCGTGCCCGAGAAGATGGTCACCTTGCGGCCCTTCAGGAGACCGCTGAGGCCCTTGAAGAGCTTGTCGACGACCCCGTTCTTCCGGTCCTGGCTCACGGAGAATTCGAGCGTGGGTTCCGCCACGTTGCACTCCGAAGTCCCCGGCGGAGCTGACGGTGCGATACACGGCAGCGGTCTCGAGGAACTCCTTGGCCGGCACGCAACCACGGTGGAGGCAGGTGCCCCCGACCTTGTCACGCTCGACGATCGCTACCGACATACCGGCCGCCGCTCCGTAGAGCGCCGTGGCGTACCCTCCTGGCCCGCCACCGATAACGACGATGTCGAACTCGTCCTCTGTTGCCATCGTCGTCCCTTCTTCCTTCCGTCTGCCGCGCGGCCGGTCCCTCCCCGAACTGCCCCGTGCGCGCCGTCACGCCTGCGATGCACACCAGCGTCGTGTGCTCCCTCCAGCCTACCGTTCAGGCTCCCCCGTACAACTTCGGGGTCGCGACATGCAACTCATTGGGTGGCCGCCCGGAAGTCCAAGTCCGACCCCGAGGGCTGAACCGTTCAACGTGGCGGGGAGTCCGCCGCCAGCCCTACGCCCCCAGATCGCTCTCCCCGCGGCCACGGGCGGCCGCCGTCGGTGGCGAGCTCATCGACCCGGTCGTTCCAGCGATCGCCCGAATGGCCCTTGACCCAGCGCCAGTCGACCTTGAGCCTCGGAGGCCACGGCCAGCTCGATCAGGGGCTCCCACAGATCCCGGTTGGCCACCGGCTTCTTCTGTGAGTTCAGCCAATTCCTCCGCTGCCAGCCCTGCCACCAGCGATCCTTGAAGCAGTTCACGACATAGGTCGAGTCGCTCACCACCTCGATCTCGGAGACGGGTTGCGTCGTCCAGTGGCGCAGCGCCTCGAGAGCCGCCGTGATCTCCATGCGCTGGTTCGTGGTGGCCGGATCCGCACCGCTGGCATAGTGGCCGCCGGGCACGGCCCAGGCCCAGCCCCCCGGCCCGGGATTCCCCCGGCAGGCCCCGTCGGTGTACACGATCACTGAGGTGGCGGGGGTGTCCATGCCCTATGTGTAACACCCGCCGGCCACGGTCACCGGACCCCACGCACGGCCGGTACCGTTAGGTAGCATGCTGTTCGACGGGATCAGTCATCAGGTGCCCGACACGGATCCGGGCGAGACGCAGGAGTGGCTGGACTCGTTCGATGCCATCGTCGACGTGCGGGGACGGGCCCGGGCGCGTTACCTGCTCATGAAGCTGCTGGAGCGGGCATGACCAAACAGGTCGACTTTCCCGCCGCGGTCTCGACGCCGTACGTCAACACCATTCCGGCCGACGCCGAACCGTGGTTTCCCGGCGACGAGTACCAGGAGCGTCGCATCCGGGCCTACATACGCTGGAACGCGGCGGCCATGGTGGTCCGGGCCAACACCCGCACCGAGGGCATCGGCGGGCACCTTTCGACCTATGCCAGCTCGGCCGCGCTCTACGAGGTCGGGTTCAACCACTTCTTCCGGGGCAAGGCGGACGGCGGGCTTCGGCGATCAGGTCTTCATTCAGGGACACGCCTCACCGGGTATCTACGCCCGGGCCTTCCTCGAGGGCCGCTTGAGCGAGGCGCAGCTCGACAACTTCCGCCACGAGGTCGGCGGAAACGGGCCTGCCGAGCTATCCCCATCCCCGGGCCATGCCCGATTTCTGGGAGTTCCCGACGGTGTCGATGGGGTTGGGCCCGATCAACGCCATCTACCAGGCCCACATCAACCGCTACCTCAACCTGCGCCGTCTGGTCGACACCAGTGCGAGTCGGGTGTGGTGCTTCGTGGGCGACGGCGAAATGGACGAGCCCGAGTCCATCGGCGCCCTGGGCGTCGCGGGCCGCGAGCACCTCGACAATCTCATCTTCGTCGTCAACTGCAACCTGCAGCGCCTCGACGGGCCGGTGCGGGGCAACGGCAAGATCATCCAGGAGCTCGAGGCGGTCTACCGGGGGGCGGGCTGGAACGTCATCAAGGTGATCTGGGGCTCGCGTTGGGACTGCCCTCCTCGCCCGTGACGTCGACGGGGTCCTGCTCGACCGGATGAACACGACGCTGGACGGGGAGTACCAGAAACTGGCGGTCGAGTCCGGCGCCTACATCAGGGAGCACTTCTTCGGGCCCGACCCGCGCCTGCGCCGCCTGGTCGAGGACCTGAGCGACGACGAACTAGTCTCGCTGCCCCGCGGCGGTCACGACTACCGCAAGCTCTACGCGGCCTACAAGCTCGCCACCGAGCAGCGGGGCGCGCCCGACAGTGATTTTGGCCAAGACCATCAAGGGATGGACGCTCGGACCCGAGATCGAGTCGCGCAACGCCACCCATCAGATCAAGAAGATGACCCGGGCGCAGCTCATGACAGCTGCGGGACCGCCTCTACCTCACCGACGACATCCCCGACTCCGCCCTCGAGGGCGACCCGCCCTACATACGCCCACCCGAGGGCTCCGATGCGATGGAGTACCTGCGGGCCAGAGGGCGCGTCCTGGCCGGCCCGGTGCCGGTGCGTGTGGTCCGCCCGACCCGCGGCGCCCTCCCCGACGACAAGGTCTTCGAAGAGTTCGCCTCCGGCTCGGGCAGCCAGTCGGTCTCGACCACCATGGTCTTCGCCCGCTTGCTCCGCAATCTGGTGCGTGACCCCGCCATCGGCGCGCAGGTGGCACCGATCGTCTCGGACGAGGCCCGGACATTCGGTCTCGAGTCGATCATCGCCGAGGCGAAGATCTACGCCCCCGAGGGCCAGCATTACGTGCCGGTGGACGCCGATCTGCCCCTCCACTATGCCGAGAGCACCTCGGGCCAGGTCCTCCAAGAGGGGATCACCGAAGCGGGAGCGCTGGCTGCGTTCACGGCCCTCTCGACGGCCTACGCCACGTGGGGCTACCCGATGCTCCCGGTATTCCTCTTCTATTCGATGTTCGGGTTCCAGCGGGTGGGCGATCTCACGTGGGCGCTGGGCGACATCCGGGGGCGGGGCATTCTGGCGGGCTGCACCGCGGGACGCACGACTCTCCAAGGTGAGGGCCTTCAGCACGATGACGGTCATTCGCCCCTACTCGCCTCGGTGAACCCGGCCGCCATGATCTACGACGCCTCGTTCGCCTACGAGGTGGCCGTCATCATGCGCGATGCGATCACCCGGATTCTGGGTCCGCACCCCGAGGACCGCTTCTGGTACCTGACGCTCTACAACGAGACCTATCCCATGCCGGCCCTGCCCGAAGGCGAGGCAGGCGAGGCCATCGCCAAGGGGATCATCGACGGCATCTACAGGTATTCGCCCGGGCCCGAAGTCAAGAACAAGAAGAACCTGCGGGCCTCGCTGTGTTTCTCCGGGCCCATGTGGAGCGTGGCCCAAGAAGCGCAGGAACTCCTGGCCTCACGCTGGGGGGTTTCGGCCGACACCTGGGCGGTGACCTCGTGGAGCCAACTGCGCCATGACGCGATCGAGACGGAGCGCTGGAACCGCCTCCATCCTTCCGAAGAGCAACGCCAGCCGCGCATCACCACGACGCTCGGCTCGGGGTCCGACCCCGTGGTGGCCATCACGGACTACATGCGCGCCGTGCCCGACCAGGTGTCGCGGTTCATCGACCGCCCCTACACCTCGCTCGGCACCGACGGCTTCGGTCGCTCCGATGCCCGGGCCGCCCTGCGGGAGCACTTCGAGGTGGACGCGGCGCATCTGGTCGTGAGCGTGCTCAGTGAGTTGGCCGGGATCAAGAAGATAGACGTTTCGGTCGTCGAGAAGGCCATCACCGAACTCGGCATCGACACCGACCGATCGGCACCATTCGACATCTGAACCGAGACTGCGCCGATCAGTGCGCGACCCACGCATCGGGGTCGGCCGTCATCTTCTTCACGTGGGCGGGCAGGCTTCCCGCGATGACGTCGGCCAGTGAGACTTTCTCCAGGACCGAGCGCAGGCTGGCCCGGACGGCGACCCATACCTGCTGCAGGTTTTCAGCGGCCCCGTCGTAGTTGGTCAACTCCGGTCGATAGCCACGGACCTCGGCCAAGGGACCATCGAGGGCGCGAATGACATCGGCGATGGTGATCTCGCTCGAATCACGGGCCAGCCGGTACCCGCCCTCGGCACCGCGCTGGCTGGCCACGATGCCCGCACGCCGCAGGTCGGCCAGGATCGCTCCGAGGAACCGGGGTGGGAGTCCCTGCTCCACGGCGAGGTATTCAGCGGTCTGCGGGGCGCCGGCCGCAGTGAGTGCGAGCAGGGCGCGGATGCCATAGTCCACCTTGGCCGGGATGTGCATAACGAGATTCTGCCCTGCCGGACCTCGGAGAGCACGTCTCATCGAGGACGATCAGCGTGCCAAGATTCCACCATGGCGAAATCACCTATCCGTTTGTCCGGCGACAAGGAGGCCGACGCCCTCCTCACCAAGGATCCTCTGGCTCTCCTCATCGGCATGGTGCTCGACCAGCAGATCCCGCTGGAACGAGCGTTCTGGGGTCCAGCGGAACTCACCCGACGCCTCGGCAAGCCTCTCAACGCCGGGGAGATCGCCGCCATGGACCCCGAAAAGTTTGCGGAGCTCTTCAAGGAGAGGCCCGCACTGCACCGCTACCCCGGTGCCATGGCCGGCCGGGTGCAGGCCGTCTGCCGGATTGTGGCTGAGGACTACGGCGGGAAGGCCAGCAACATATGGACCAAAGTGCCGGACGCCGAAACCCTACTCAAGCGCGTGACCGCGCTCCCCGGGTTCGGCCAGCAAAAAGCCCGCATCTTCACCGCACTGCTGGGAAAACAACTCGGGATTCAGCCCGACGGCTGGCGCGCCGTCACCAAGCCCTTCGGCGACGAGGGTTCATATCTGTCCGTGGCCGACATCACAGGACCCGAGAGCCTGGCCAAGGTGCGGGAACACAAGCAAGCCATGAAGGCGAAGGCGAAGGCGAAGGCGAAGGCCAAGGCAAGCGCCAAAGCGTGACGGCGCGCCGCGCCATCGGCGATTGCCACCTGTATCTCTGTACTCCCGATCGGCCCGACCTCGAGCGATTCGTCGCGTCCTGCATCGACGGCGGAGTGGACATCGTCCAACTGCGCGAGAAGCATCTTGATGCGAAGCCGCTCATCGAACGGGCGCGCCTCGTCCGTGCCATCTGCCTCGACCACGGAGTGCCATTCATCCTCAACGATCGACCAGACCTGGCCCTCGAAGTGGAGGCTGATGGGGTCCACGTCGGACAGGACGACGCCCCGGTTGCGCTCGCCCGCCGGATTCTGGGGCGCGGCGCCGTCATCGGGCTCTCGACGCACGGCGCTTCAGATCTCGCCGATCTCGCCGAGCTCTCCGACCCGACCGGTCCCGACGTGTCCTACATTTCCGCCGGGCCGGTGGAGGCGACGCCGACGAAGCCAGGGCGTCCCGGCACCGGGCTCGGCTACCTGCAGATGGCCACGGCGCAGTCGTCTGTCCCGGTCTTCGTCACCGGCGGCGTCACGCCCGACAAGATCCTCGACCTGGCCCGCGCCGGAGCCCGCCACTTCGTCGTCGTGCGCTACCTCACCGAAGCCGATGATCCGCGAGGGGCGGCGCGCAACCTTCGCAGCGCCATCGACCGGACCTTGGCCACAACCTGAGCGGCGTCAAGCCCTTAGCGTCGCCGCTCCAACCACCCCACCAGGATGGCGATCACCCGGGGGTCCGCCCGCAGCCAATGACCCGCGCCGTAGACGACGCGGAGGTCCGCCGGGCCCGTGGCGGATTCCGACAGTGTGCGCGCATCGTCGACGGAGACGTCGGGGTCGTCGGCACCGTGGACCACCAGGAGCGGCCGCCCCTTCAATAGCTCGGCATCGTCCTTCGGCCGCAGGACCGAGAGCTCTTTGGCCCACGACTCGAGTGAAGAGGGGTATCCAGGCGTGCGGATGACGCCGGTCCGGACACAGCGCTCGACCAGCTCTGCAGGATCAGCGCTGAATGCGGTGAGATCAGCCGGCGTCCCGAGGCAGGCCACACCGGCCACCCGGTCGTCGTCCGCCGCCACACGGAGGGCGAGCACCCCGCCGAATCCGAACCCGACCAACCACCGCCGTGCGTCGCTGGGGACCTCGGTCTCCATCAGCCACCGCAGGTCCTCCAACCAGCCCTGGGCCGAGAAGTCTCCGACAGACGCGCCGCAGCCGCGCAGAATGCCCGTGACGACCCGTTGTCCCGTTTCGCGGGTGAGCCGGTCGGCCAGGGCCGGATACGTGTGTGCCACATCATTGGCCGAGCCTGTGGCGCGGGGCAGATCGTGACAGAGGACGACATGGCCGCTGACCGGTGCGCCGGGCGGGGTGGTGCTGGCGTAGGACCAGAGATCGCCGGCTGGCCCGTGTAGGAGCCGGAAGGGCCCCGACACTCAGATCCCGATGCGCTGTGCCAGGAGCTCGCGGTGGTACGACGGATCGCCGAGGAGGAGCTCCGAGGACTTGGCCCGCTTGAAATACAGGTGGGCCGGGTGCTCCCAGGTGAAGCCGATCCCACCATGGATCTGGATGTTCTCCGCCGCGGCGTGGAAGTACGCCTCCGAGCAGTACGACTTCGACAGGCTCGCGACGACCGGGAGCTCGTCGGAGTCCTCGGCTGCCGCCCACGCGGCGTAGTACGCCGCCGACTTGGCCGACTCGACCTCGAGGAGCATGTCGGCGCACTTGTGCTTGATGGCCTGGAAGCTCCCGATGGGCCGGCCGAACTGGATACGGGTCTTGGCGTACTCCACCGACGCGTCGAGCACCCGCTGGGCCCCGCCGACCTGCTCGGCCGCCAGGGCCACCGCCGCCAGGTCGAGTGTCTTGGAAAGGCCCGCCTCGGCCCCGCCCTCGGTGCCGATGAGCCAGGCGGGGGTGCCGGAGAACTCGAGGCGGGCCTGCTTGCGCGTCTGGTCCATCGTCGGCAGGGGGGTGCGGGTCAGTCCCTCCGCGTCGCCTTTGACCCCGAAGAGCGAGACGCCCTTGCCCGTGCGGGCAGCCACCACGATCAGGTCGGCGATGTGGCCGTCGATGACGAACATCTTGTGGCCGTTGAGGATCCATCCGTCACCACCCGGCGCAGCCTCGGCCTGGCACTCGATCCCGCTGAAGTCCCACTTGCCGTTGTCCTCGGTGATGGCCAACGTCCCGATCGTCTCCCCCGACGCCAGGCCGGGCAGGAGGTACTTCTTGGCATCCTCGTCACCCGAGGTCAGCACCGCATTGGCTGCGAGGGCGACGGTGGAGAAGAACGGCGCGCACAAGAGAGCGGCGCCCATCTCCTCGAGCACGACGACCAATTCCACGTACGAGAAGCCTGAGCCTCCGTACTCTTCGGGAATCGTCAGCGACTGCAGGCCCAACTGGTCGGCCATCTGACTCCATACCGCGGGGTCGTAGCCCTCGGTCGTCTCCATCAGGCGCCGCACCTCGGTTTCGGGAGACTTCTCGGCCAGGAATCGGCGCACCGCGGTGCGCAGTTCCTCCTGCTCGTCACTGAAGGCGAAATTCATCCGGCGCTCCCTCTGCTCTGCCTCACGACTACGTCAGAGGGCTGTCTACCAGAATCGAGGCCGCCGCGACCAGAGGGCCACGCGCTGTGAGACGCTGGAGGGATGGGACAGCTGGAGATGATATGGAGCGATGCGGCGGCGGAAGTCCACCAGATTGTGGTCGGCCCCATGGACAACAACGTCTATGTGATCCGTTCGAAGAGGACGGGCGACGCCATGCTCATCGATGCCGCCAACGAACATGAGGCCCTGCTCGAGATCTGCACCAACCTGGGCGTGAACCAGGTGGTGGAGACCCATGGGCATTGGGACCACATCCAGGCGGTGCCCGCCGTCAGGGATGCGGGGATATCGGTGGCGGTGACCCAGGCGGATGCCGGAATGCTGCCGAGCTATGACCTCATCCTGACCGATGAGGAAGAGCTCACCGTGGGTGACCTGCGGATTCGTACGCTGGCTACGCCGGGACACACGCCCGGCTCCATCTGCTTCGCCGTCGAGGGAACTCCCCTTCTCTTCACCGGTGACACTCTCTTTCCGGGCGGACCGGGCAATACCGGCTTCGAGGGTGGCGACTTCGCCTCCATCATCACCTCGATCGACCGACGCATCTTTGCCAAATTCGCCCCCGAGACCGTCGTCCTGCCCGGTCACGGCTCGGCCACCACGGTCGGGAACGAGTCCCCCCACCTGCAAGAATGGGTTGATCGTGGTTGGTAGCCCACGATCTGGTCCGCAATACCTGACCAAAACGATAGACTTTTAGGAGTGACCACCATCCCCTTGCTCGAGATCCGCGACCTCCATGTGGCGGCCGAAGGGCAGGAGATCCTCCGGGGTGTCGATCTTTCCGTCGGCACCGGGGAGATCCACGCCCTCATGGGTCCGAACGGCGCCGGCAAGTCGACGCTGGCCGGCGCCCTGATGGGGCACCCGTCCTACACGGTGACCTCGGGCTCCATCTTCCTCGACGGTGAGGACGTGACGGACTGGCCGACGGACGTCCGCTCCAAGGCAGGCCTGTTCCTGGCGTTCCAGTATCCCGAGTCGATCGAGGGTGTCTCGGTCACCCAGTTCCTGCGCCAGGCCATGGCGGCACGCACCGACGACGAGGTCTCGGCCCTCGAAGTGCGCGTCCTCATGACCGAATGGATGCAGCGTCTCGGCATGGACTCCTCTTTTGCGAGCCGGCACCTCAATCAGGGCTTCAGCGGCGGCGAGAAGAAGCGCAACGAGATCTTGCAGATGGCGCTCCTCAAGCCCCGGGTGGCCGTGCTGGACGAGACCGACTCCGGCCTCGACATCGACGCCCTGCGCGTGGTGGGCCGGGGCGTGCATGCGGTGCGGGACGAGCGTCCCGAGCTCGGCGTGCTGGCCATTACCCATTACCAGCGCCTGCTCGATGAGTTGATACCCGATGTCGTCCATCTCCTCGTCGACGGCCGGATCGTGTTGAGCGGCGGCGCCGAGTTGGCCAAGCGGGTCGAGAAAGAAGGATACGAGGCGTGGCGATGACGACGATCCCGCTGAATGTGGAAGCACTGCGTAAGGACTTCCCGCTCCTGACGAGGACCGTGCACGACCGGCCGATCGTCTACCTCGATTCGGCCTCGTCGTCGTTGCAACCGCATGCCGTCATTAATGCCATGGCGCGCTATTACGAGACGACGCACGCCAACGTGCACCGCGGCGTCTATGCCACGGCGGAGGAGGCGACGCACCTCTACGAACACGCTCGTGTGGTGATCGGCCGCTTCATCGGCGCACCGGCACCGGCCGACGAGATCGTGTTCAGCAAGAACACGACCGAGTCGATCAACCTGGTGGCCCACACATGGGCCCGCGCCAATCTCAAGGCGGGTGATCGCATCCTGCTCACCGAGATGGAGCACCACGCCAACATCGTCCCGTGGCTCATGCTGGCCGAAGAGGTCGGCCTCGAACTGCGCTACCTACCCGTCGACGGAGAGGGTCGCCTCGACCTGAGCGACCTGACCACCTTGGTGGACGGGGTCAAGCTGGTGGGCGTCTCCGCCATGTCGAACGTCCTCGGCACCATCAATCCGATCGCCGAAATCGCAGGAGTGGCCCACAGTGCCGGTGCCCTCGTCCTGGTCGATGGCGCGCAGCTCGTGCCGCACGCCCCCATCGACGTCACCGCGCTCGGGGCCGACTTCCTGGCCTTCTCCGGTCACAAGATGATGGGACCGACCGGGATCGGCGTGTTGTGGTCCCGCCGGGAGCTGCTCAATGCCATGCCTCCGTTCCTCGGTGGCGGCGGCATGATCCTCGACGTGAAGCTCGACTCCTTCCGCCCCGCTCCCCCGCCGGGACGATTCGAGGCGGGCACGCCGCCGATCGCCGAGGCAGTGGGGCTCTCGACCGCCGTCGACTACCTGAGCGACATCGGCATGGACCGGATCCGCGCCCACGAGCTCGATCTCACCAACTACGCGCTGGCGCGCCTGGAGGAGAAGCTGGGCGGCGACTGCCGGATCTTCGGACCGCCGGCGGGTGACGACCGGGGCGGCGTGATCTCCCTCGCCTACCGCGACGTCCATGCCCACGACCTGGCACAGGTGCTGGACCAGTTCGGGGTCTGCGTGCGTCCCGGGCACCACTGCGCCAAGCCGCTCATGCGCAGGTTGGGCGTCCCGGCGACCGCTCGGGCCTCATTGTCCCTGTTCAGCGACGAGCACGACATCGAGGTATTGATTGAGGGATTGGTGGAAGCCGGTAGATTGTTCGGGTGAGTTCAGACTTCGACGATCTCTACCGGGAGATCATCCTCGACCACTATCGCTCGCCGCGCAATCGGGGCGAGCTCGAGTCCCCCCGGCGCACCGCGTGGAGGGTTTCAACCCCTTGTGCGGCGATGAGGTCGTCCTCAGCCTTCTCGTCGAGGACGGCAAGCTGGCCGATCTGAAGATCGACGGCTCCGGGTGCTCCATCAGCCAGTCGTCGGCCTCCCTGATGTCATCCGCGGTGAAGGGCAAGTCGCTCGACGAGGTGCGCCAGCTCATCCATACCTTCAAGGGCATGATGTCGATCCACGAGGCACACCTCGGCAAGGACGGCGAGAACGAAGAGCCGGAGGAGATCAACCTCAGCAAGCTCGGGGAGTTGGCGGCGCTCCAAGGTGTCGTGAAATTCCCCGTGCGTATCAAGTGCGCCACCCTCAGTTGGGTGGCCCTGGCACAGGGACTCGACGAAGTGGCGGCGGAAGCCTCCTGACGTGACCGACGTCGAGATATTCGTCGATCCGAGTTGCCCCTGGGCCTGGATCACGTCTCGATGGGCCAAAGAAGTCGCCACCGCACGCGACATCACCCTCAGCTGGCGGTCGTACTGCCTCGAGATCCGCGACGACTATGACGTCGCGCCGACGGTGCCCCCGCAGATGCGGGAGGTAGCCCTGACCGCCACGCGCTCTCGCACCGCATGCTCCGGATCTTCGAGGCGGCCCGCGCCGACGGGGGCGAAACCGCGGTGGACGCGCTCTATACGCAATGGGGACGGCTCTACTTCGACAGTGCGCCCGGGAGCGGCGACACACTCCTGGCGGAATGTCTTTCCTCGAGCGGGCTCGACGCCGCCCTCGCCGGTGCCGCCGACGAGTCCAAGTGGGATGCCCCGATCTTCGAGTCCATGGAAGTGGCCTATGCATTCGGTGGGCCGAAGACGCAGACGCCGACCATCGTGGTGCGGGCCACGCCCCCCTACGGCTTCAAGGGCCCGGTGATGGCGCCGGCCCCCACAGGTGAGGCGGCGGTCCAACTGTGGGACGCCATCACGGTCCTCGCCCTCGAACCGGGTTTCTTCGAAATAACCCGGCCCCGGGTCAATCCTCCCCGGCCCCCGCACGCCATCTGAAGCGGTCGGTCCCGACGCCGACCCCAGGAGATCTACCCTTGACCCATGCCCGATGAATCATCCGGACCCAAGTGGTACACGGTCAGGTGCCTGTTCGGATCGCCGCGGGGGGAAGGCTTCTCCTACGAAGAGCGGATGACACTCTGGTACACCGACAGCTTCGACGATGCCATCGCGCTCGCCGAGAAGGAGGCGGCGACGTACGCCGCGGCCGCCAAGGTCGACTACCTCGACCTGGCTCAGGTGTGTCTGCTCCCGGGCCATCCGACCAGTGGTGCCGAAGTGTTCTCGCTCATCCGCGACAGCGAGCTGGCGACGGACGACTACCTCGACAGCTTCTTCGACACGGGCACGGAACGGCAGTCCATCTGGGGCGAATAGGCGAGTGGCCCGAGTGCGGTACTACGCCTCGGCCGTGAGGAGCGCCGTTTCCACCTTGGCCCCCCACTGGACGGTGATCCCGTCGCTCCGCATCATCACCACGAACTGCCTGATCGAGAGATAGATGGCCAGTGCCGTCATGGAGTACGTCACGCCGGCCCGCTCGAGCACGAAGGCATGGAGCGATGAGGTCGCGAGCAACCAGAGGACGAAAAGGGCGTTGAGCAGGAGCACGGTGGCCCAGAGGACCGAGATGCGGACGAAGAACCTGTGCACGAGCGGTCGGGCCAGTATCTCGGGGTCGATGGGGCAGAAGTCTCCGGCGAAGCGCTGGGTGAAGGGGCGCCTGATCAGGGCCGAGCCGAACAGCACGAGGGCGATCACGATCGTTCCAGCCAGCGGCTGCGCGAAGTAGATGAAGGCACTGCCGGTGATGAACGACACCGTCGTGCGCAGGACGAGCAGCAGGGTTCCCAACATCAGCAACATGGAAATGCGCTCTCCCCGGTGCAGCCTGCGGGCCAACGCGAGGAACGACCAGGCCAGCGCCGCGAGCAGCGCACCCCTGAATCCCCACAAGGTCAGCACGAGGTAGAAGAGGGCCAGCGGGGCGACGATCGCCTCGAGAACCACGGGGAGGGCATGGCGCAGGGCCGCCTTCGGGGCCGGCATCCGCAGGATTCCCCCGCTCTTGCCGCATTCGTGGGCCGCGATCGTGAGCCTCGGAAGCTCCCCTCGGCAAGTGGCCCTGTCCTGCACTGCGTTCCCCTTGCGTCCCATGGGGACCGCCGATCGTTGTCTCCGAGAGCGGAGGCGCTTCGCTCATCGTGAGCTACGCACACTCTACGACCAAATGCTGCGGGAATTCGGTCGACTGGGGTGCGATTCGGTTGCTCTTCGCGGCATGGAAGTCGTCACGCGGGGGTACACGGCGTGGGGTCGAACGAAGGAACCGCCGTTGTGGTCGGCGTCGTCGTGCCGGCGTGCGGAGCCGGTGGGGCAGTCGTTGCCGTGACCGTCGGTGGGGGCTCGACCACCCCCTCGGCGTCGGGCGGTGGATTGGTCGGCGTGACGAGGGAGGACCCGAAGATGTTCACGAGCATCTGCTGTGCTGCCGGCTGAGCGGCCACCAGCACGTCGCCGAGGCCGGGGAAGGCTGAGCTGTTCTCCGTCGGCAACGTCTGTGCCGCCAGGTCACCGGCATCGAAGGAGCGGTAGGTCTCCGCCAGGCCGATCAGCTGGTTTGCACTGAACCCGTCGTCGATCTGGAGGCCCTCGTGAAGCGAACCGGCGAATTTGGCGAGGGCGATCGGGTTGGTCTCCTTGGACTTCACGGCGGTGACCAGGGCGCGGAGGAAGGCGTCCTGGCGCTGGATCCGCCCGAAGTCACTCGTCCCGTCGTACTGCCACTCGCCGTTCTCGTCATACTCGTAATGGCGCGAACGGGCCACCGCCAAAGCCTGGGCTCCCGTCACCAACTGGCACCCGGGCGTGGTGATAGCAAGGCCGGAGTACGCATCTTTGGCCGGATAGTTGAAGTCGAGGTAGACGCCGCCCACCGCATTCACCGCATCTTGGAACCCCGAGAAATCGATCACCGCCACGTGGTTGATCGGAATACCGAAGTTGGCCGTAATGGTCTGGACCAATTGGTCGGTCCCCGAATCAAAGGCCGAGTTGATGCGGTTGAAGGTTCCGAACTCGGTCGCGTTCGCCCCGAGTAGCGAGACGACGGTGTCACGGGGAATGGAGAGGATCTGCATCGACTTGGTCGACGGGGTGACCCGCCAGAGCTGCACCACGTCACTGCGCTGTCCCGTCACCTCGGCGGCGGATCCGAAGGCCTCGCTGTTCTGGCCGACACGCGTGTCCGAGCCGATGACCAGGACGGTGAAGGGAGCCCCGTTCTGGACCGCAACCTCGTTGCTGACGTGGAGCTTGTTGATCGAGTCGATGCTCCGTTGCAGGAAGATGTACCCGCTGCCCACCGCCAACAGGGCCAGGACGACGACGGAAACCACCGCTGTGATGATCTTGCGCCGCAAGCTCCAGCGCCGTCGGCCCCTCCGTCGGCCCCGCTGGCCCCGTCTGCCCGGACGGCCACCACCGTCGCGGTCGCCGGCGTTCTCGATGTGTGCGCCGAGTGCCGAGAGACCGGAATCGTTGGCTGCCCCACCAGCGGCCGAGGTGGTGTCGATCTGCTCGCCGAGGGCTCGGAGGCCGCCCGCGTTCGCACCCTTGTCACGCCTTTTTCGAGAGCGGCTGGACCCGTCGTCCGGAGGACGACCGTTCGCCATGGTGCGTTACGGTACCAAGGACCCGGTCCCGGACCGGGTCACCCCCCGTTTTCAGGTGCTGTAACCGGCGTAGCCCGTCTGCTCCAATTGCAACGCCAGGTCAGCATCCCCGCGTGCGACGATGCGCCCGTCGACGAGCACATGCACAATGTCGGCTTCGAGCTCGACCAGGAAGCGGTGGAAGTGCGTGATCGCGAGAATGCCGACCTCCCACTCCACCGTGGCCCGCTGCAATCGTCGGGCTACATCCCCCAACGCGTCGACGTCGAGCCCCGAGTCGATCTCGTCGAGGATGCACAACTTCGGTTGGAGTACCCCGAGTTGCACCATTTCGGTCCGCTTCTTCTCCCCTCCCGACAGGTCGACATTGAGCGGCCTCGTGAGAAGGCTTCGGTCGAGGCCGACCGCCTTGGCCTCGGCCACCAGTCGCTCGTCGAGCGTGGCCTCGTCCTGACCTTCCGCCGCAGCGTCCAGCAATGCCCGCAAACCCACCCCGGGCACCTCCACCGGATTCTGCAGAGCCAGGAACAGGCCGGCACGGGCCCGCTCCCAGCGCGGGCAGACCCACCAGTTCCTGACCGTCCATCCGGATACTCCCGGAGGTGATAGTGGTGCCGGGGCGACCCATGAGGGCGTGGGCCAGGGTGCTCTTGCCGGAGCCGTTCGGCCCCATCACGACGTGCACCTCCCCGCTCTTGACCTCGAGATCGACCCCGTGGAGCACCTCACGCCCACCGACGGACGCATGAAGATCCTCGACGACGAAGCTGTGCGCCGTCATGGGAGCACCACGGAGACAGTGCCGTCGGCGATCTCCACCGCATAGACGGCGACGGCGTGCGTGGCCGGAAGAGAGCAGGGGCTTCCGGTCAGCAGGCTGAAGGTGCTGCCGTGCCGTGGGCACTCGATCTCGCGTTCTTCGACCCACACCTCGCCCTCGGCCAGTGAGTAATTCTCGTGGCTGCAACGATCACCCACCGCGTGGAACTCGTCGTCCGTCCGTACAAGAGCGATGCGATGACCGGCGACATCGAACCGCTTGGCCTGGCCGGACGACAGGTCGTCGACCCCACAGAGAACGACGGTCTCAGGCATGGTCCGCCTCCCTGGCTGTCCGGCGGGCGCCGAATGCGGTGTCGAGCCGCGCATGGACTTCACGTTTGAGAAGGGGCGTCACGGCCGGGATAGGACCGCGATCGATGATGTGGTCGAAGAAACCCTGCACGATCAGACCCTCTGCGACGTCGGGTGCCACGCCCCGCGACTCGATGTAGTACCGCTGGTCCTCGTCGATCGGCCCGACCGTCGACGCATGGGAACACTTCACGTCGTTCTCCAGAATGTCCAAGTTCGGCACCGAATCCGCGTGCGCCCCCTCGTCGAGCACGAGGTTGTGGTTGGTCTGGCGGGCGTCCGAGCGGACCGCTCCGCGGTGCACCCTGATCAGGCCGCTGTAGACGGAGTGGGAGGTGCCGGCGACGGCTCCCTGGCACAGAAGCTCGCTGTTCGTGCGGCCGGCCACGTGGTCCTGGAGCGTCCGGATGTCGTGCACCTGCGTTCCATGGCCGAGGTAGGTCGAAAGAATTTCGCTGCGCGCGCCGCGCCCGTCCACCGAGACGTCGGCACGCACCCGGTCGTAGTCGCCACCGAGTCCGATGGTGAACGTCCGCACGAAGGAGTCGGCTCCTCCGCGCGCCGCCAGGCGGGCGATGGACCAGGCCGCGTCATTCAAGATCTGCAGCGACACGTAGGAGAGCGAGGCGCCGTCGCTGGCCATCAGCTCGGTCACCGGGACGACCAGCGCCCTCTCCTTACTCAACGGCCCCGCATAGATCTCCACCACAGCGGCGCGGGCGCCGTCACCCAGACGGATGCAGGTGCGCGGGAACACAGCGGTGCCTGCAGCGGCACCATCGGTTCCCTCACACCAGTGGACGACGAGGATCGGGTCGGGGATGGTCACCCCGGCCGGCACGTCTATGAGCACGGCATCAGGAAAGAATGCGTCGTTGAGGAGGACGAGCGCGTCCCCACCGACCTGGGCTCCTCCCACCATCTCCCGGCCAGCAGCGACGTCATTGCAGCCGCCGAACCCGAGGGCGCTCTCACTTTCCGCGATGCGGAACGAAAGGGGATGGCCGTTGTGCACCGTTGCTTCAGCCGACAGGCCACCGATGGTCGACGCCACCAGCCTGCGGAAGATCTCCCCTTCCTCGGGGAGGGGTCCGGGCGAAGTCACGACGGGGGCGAATTCCTCGAGTTTGAGCTCGTCGATCGGCGTGTAACGCCAGACTTCTTCGCTTTCCGAGGGCATGTCGGCCGACTCCCAGGCGACTTCGCCTGCCGCGCGCCGGTCACGGAGCCATGCCGGACCCGTGAAGGCGGCAGAACTCTCGGCGTTGAACGTGTACAGGGTGAACCTCTTTCAGGTGCTGGAGCGGCGCGGCGTACCGTAGGCACGGTGCCCTGCAGGGGGACTCCGCATTCTAGTGGCCTCCTGGGCAGCCGCTACCGGGGGATTAACCTGCCGCCATGGGTGACACTCCGACATTTCAATCGCCCGTTCTTTCCATTGAGCGTTCGGGCGCCGTGGCCACGCTGTGGCTCGATCGCCCCGAAGCCCGCAACGCGATGGGCGAAGACCTCTGGCGTGACCTGCCCGAAGCCATGGAAGTCCTCAGCAACGACCCGGAAGTGCGCACCGTCGTGGTGGTCGCCAAGGGGCCCCACTTCTCGGTGGGCCTCGACCTCAAAGCGATGGGTGGAGTGCTGGGTGGGATCGGCGCTGCGGCGGGCCAGGGGGCGTCGGGGGCCGAAAAGGCCCTGCACGCCCGTCGGGACATCCTGCGTCTACAAGCCTCCATCACCGCAGTGGCGCGGTGTCCCGAAGCCGGTCATCGCCGCCGTGCACGGCTATTGCATCGGCGGTGGCGTCGATCTGATCGCCGCGTGCGACATCCGGCTGGCCTCGGCCGATGCCGTCTTCTCGGTCAGGGAGGCCAAGGTGGCGATTGTGGCTGACCTCGGGAGCCTGCAGCGGCTCCCCTCCATCATCGGCGCCGGGCATGTGGCCGAACTGGCATTCACCGGCAAGGACATCAGTGCCGCCCGGGCGAAGGAGATCGGCCTGGTCAACGACGTCGCCGCTGACGCGGAAGGAGTGCGGCAGGAAGCCTTGGCCATGGCGCACGAGATCGCAGCCAACTCCCCACTGGCCGTCCAGGGCGCCAAGGCGATTCTGGCCGCAAACGATGGCAGGACCGTGGCGGAGGGCCTGGATTACGTCGCCACCTGGAATGCCGGCATGCTCGGTTCCGACGATCTCCTCGAGGCCATGAAGGCATTCATGGAGCGGCGGCCGCCCACGTTCACCGGGCGCTGAGAAATCTCAGCGCTTCCGGCGCCACCAACGATTTTCCGCTCGTTCTTTCCGCTCGTCCTCTGCCCTGACCTCCGCCAGCACGTCCGGAGCGACGTCGTTGACGATCTCCTCGACCGAGTTCAGGAAAGCGGCGACTTCGGGGCCTCCGCCACCAGGCTCGTCTTCGATGGCCGGCTCCACGAGACTGCCGTGTACCCAACCGACGTCCGCCAGCCGCCGGTGATAGGAGGGACAGTTCTCCGGGCAGCGCCAGGGCGCCTCAGGTGCGAGATCGAGCACGCAGAAGCGAGCTGCCTCTCCCGAGGCGTAGGTCCTGCTCTGAAAGTGGGTGCATTCCTCGCGCATTGGCACGCCTCTATGGTGCCACGTCGCCCGGGAAGGAGTCGATCAGCCGACCGAACCCTCCATCTGAAGCTCGATCAGCCGGCTCCACTCCACCGCATACTCCATGGGAAGCGTCCGGGTGACCGGTTCGATGAACCCGTTGACGATCATTCCCATCGCCTGGCTCTCCGAGAGACCACGGCTCATCAGATAGAAGAGCTGGTCGTCGCCGACCTTCGACACGGTGGCCTCGTGGCCGATCCGGGCGTCCCGCTCGCCGACTTCCATATAGGGCTTGGTCTCCGAGGTGGACACATCGTCGAGCAGGAGCGCGTCACAGCGCACGAACGACTTGGCCCCGGTCGCCCCCGGATCCACATGCACCTTGCCCCTGTACGTCGTGATGCCGCCGTCCTTGGAGATCGACTTGGAGACGATCGTCGACGTCGTCTCCGGAGCGACGTGGAACATTTTTGCCCCGGCATCTTGATGCTGCCCCGCGCCGGCATAGGCGACCGAGAGCACCTCGCCCGAAGCCTTGGGGCCCATGAGGTAGACCGACGGGTACTTGATGGTCAACCGTGAGCCGATGTTGCCGTCGATCCATTCGACGTGGGCTTCGGCTTCGCAGCGAGCCCGCTTCGTGACCAGGTTGTACACGTTCGTCGACCAGTTCTGGATGGTCGTGTAGGTGATGCGCGCCCCCTGCAGGGCGACGAGCTCGACCACGGCGGAGTGCAGCGAGTCGGTCGAGTAGACGGGAGCCGAGCAACCCTCGATGTAGTGCACCTGCGAGCCCTCGTCGGCGATGATCAGCGTGCGTTCGAATTGCCCCATGTTCTCTGCGTTGATCCGGAAATACGCCTGGAGCGGCATTTCGACCTTGACGCCCGGCGGCACATAGATGAACGATCCACCCGACCAGACGGCGGAATTGAGTGCGGCGAATTTGTTGTCGTTGGGAGGGATCAGCGTCCCGAACCAACGGCGGACGTGCTCCGGGTACTCGCGCACGGCCGTGTCCATGTCGCAGAACAGGACGCCCTGCGCCTCGAGGTCGGCCCGATTGCGGTGGAACACCACTTCGCTCTCGTACTGGGCCGTGACGCCCGAGAGGTACTTGCGTTCCGCCTCGGGGATGCCCAACTTCTCGTAGGTGTTCTTGATGGCATCGGGCAGGTCTTCCCAGTCGTCCACCTGCCCACCCGTGGGCTTGATGTAGTAGTAGATGTCATTGAAGTCGAGGTCGGGCATGTGCGCCGCGAACCACGGAGCCATCGGCTTGCGTTCGAAGTACTTGAGCGACTTCAGGCGGAAGTCCCTCATCCACTCGGGCTCGTTCTTCATCTCCGACATTTCCCGCACGATGGACTCGTTCAAGCCCTTCTTGGGCTTGAAGATGTAGTCCTCGGCATCGCTCCAACCAAGCTGGTAGCGACCAAGATCGAGATCTGTTGTAGCCATAGGGCTCCTGGGCTCACAGGGGAGACATTTCCCCTATGCAGATAGTAACAACTACCCGGGCCAGCCGAAACGCACAATCTGCCGACGACCCGATCCCCATCGTGGCAGGCTCCGAGCATGGAAACTCCTCCGCGGGCCACCCAGCGCCCCCACACACTCACTGCCTTTGACCAGGAGCGGGTCGATCCCTGGTACTGGCTGCGAGAACGTGACAATTCCGAGGTCATCGCCTACCTCGAGGCAGAGAATTCGTACACCGACCAGGTCCTCGCTCCCCTCGAAGGCCTCCGCACCACCCTTTTCGAGGAGATGAAGGCCCGCATCCTCGAAACGGACATGTCCGTGCCCACCCGCCGCGGCCCCTGGTGGTACTACGGCCGCACGGAGGAGGGGAAGGACTACGCGATCCACTGCCGGCGACCCGCCAAGGTGGCCGATGAGCTCCCACCGGCCGGAGAACCCGGCGAGGAGGAACAGATCCTCCTCGACGAGAACACGTTGGCCGAGGGCCACGAGTATTTCGCCCTGGGCACGGCCGTGGTCAGCCCTGATCACGCCGTGATCGCCTACGGCACCGACACCACAGGGGACGAGAAGTACGAGTTGCGCTTCAGGTCCCTCCTCCTCGACGCCGCAGCTGATCGTGCGCCGGAGGTGGTGGCGGACACCGGGTACGGGTTGGCCTGGTCGAGCAACTCCGATGTGGTGTTCTACACGCGGCTCGACGAAGCCATGCGTCCCTATCAGTTGTGGCGCCATGAGCTCGGCACCGAACCGTCGCGCGACGTTCTGGTCTTCGAGGAGCCGGATCGGCGCTTCTCCCTCGGCACAGGGCGCACCCGGGATGGCGCCTTCGTGTTGATCGCGGCGCACAGCACCAACACCACGGAGTGGCTCGCCATACCGGCCGGCGATCCCACGGCCGCGCCACGTGTCGTGCTCCGGCGGCGCGAAGGGCGCGAGTACTCCGTCGACCACCTGGGAGGGGACGACGGGCGCGGCTGGTTCGTGATCCTCACCAACGACAACGCGCGGGACTTTCGGGTCCTCGCCGCGGCGGACGATGCCGTGGGGGGCGACGATGCCGTGGGGGGCGACGATGCCGTGGGGGGCGACGGGGGCGACGGAGGCTGGACCGAGATCATTCCGCACCGCCCGGGCGTGCGCATCGAAGACGTCGACGCGTTCTCGACCGTCCTGGTCCTCAGCGAGCGCGCGGACGCGGAGACGTTCGTCAGGGTCGTGCCACTGCCGGGCGGGGCGGACCCACTGGCCGGGGATCTTCTCGCCGCCAGCTGGATCATCCCCGCGACGGAGAGTCCCTCGTCATCGTGGTTGGGACCCAATCCCGAGCCTGACGTGACATCTCTCAGATTCGGCCGGACGTCGATGGTGACGCCGACGTCGGTCGTGCAGATCACGCTCGACACGAGACGGGAGACACTGCTCAAGCAGGAGCCGGTCCTGGGTGGATTCGATGCGGCCGACTACACGACGCGACGGATCTGGGCTGACGCCCACGATGGGACACGCGTCCCGATATCGCTGGTGCACCGGCGCGGGCTGGCCCTCCCCGCTCCTTGCCTCCTCTACGGGTACGGCGCCTACGAGATCTCCATCGACCCGACGTTCTCGCCGCACCGGCTCTCGCTCCTCGACCGCGGCATGGTCTTCGCCGTGGCTCACGTGCGCGGCGGGGGTGAATTGGGCCGCGCCTGGTACGAGGACGGGCGGATGGAACACAAGGCCAACACCTTCAGCGACTTCATCGCCTGCGCCAGACACCTGGTGGCAGAGGGCATCGCCCGGCCCGACGCGGTGGCCGGGCGAGGCGGTTCCGCCGGCGGTCTCCTCGTCGGCGCCGTCGCCAATGCGGCCCCGGACCTGTTCGCGGCCCTGGTGGCGCAGGTTCCGTTTGTCGACGTGCTGACGACGATGCTCGACGCCGACCTCCCCCTCACCGTCGGGGAATGGGAGGAGTGGGGCAACCCGCTCGCGGACAGAGCCGCCTACGACCGGATGCTCTCGTATTCGCCGTACGACAACGTCAGCGGGCAAAATCCTGACGGGTCGGTCCGCACGTATCCCCGTCTGCTGGTCACCGCCGGTCTCAACGATCCCCGCGTCAGCTACTGGGAGCCGGCCAAATGGGTGGCGAAAATCCGCGCTCTGTCGCCGACGACCGACATCCTGCTCCGCACAGAAATGGGCGCAGGGCACGGAGGGCCTTCGGGGCGCTACGACGCGTGGAAGGAAGAGGCACTCGTCTTCGCATTCCTGCTCAACGCCTTGGGCGTGTCCTCGTAGCGGATCAGCCTGCGGTGACGAAGTGCATGGTGAACGGCGTCCGGAACCCAGAAGGAAGCGCGACAGCGCTCCCGTCGACGAGGACTGCAAGGACCGTAGGTGCGCCGATCGCGACGGTGACCGGGCCCGTGACGGCGAACGAGTGTTGCGCACCGGGCTCGAGTGTCGCCTCGAAGATGGAGGCCCCGGAGGTGGAGTTGGTGACATCAACCCAACAGAGACCCGAAGTAGCCGAGAGGGCCAGGGTGTAGGTGGTGGCCGCGACGTCATAGGTCGCGCTGGAGGCCGATCCGGAGAGCGGCACGACGACCTGCGGGGACGTGGTCGAAGTCGTGTTCGGTGCCGTCTGACCCGAGTCGGCCTTCGGTGCGGTGGCGTTCCTGCTGGTTGCTCCACTGTGATGCCGCGGCGGAGGTGCCACGGTGTGCGACCCGGTTACGAGAAGGACGACGACCAGCACGATGACGACGGCCACGGCGGTCGCCGGCGCAGCCAGCCGCCGCGGTCGATGATTGATGGAGCCCATCGCCTTGTCCCGATTGCCCACCGGTTCGTGCACGACGGGTGGCGGAGGAGGTCCGGCGTCGTCGAAGGTCACCGGCGCGTCGCGGTTCGCCACGGGAAGCGGCACGGGCGGTACGGGCAGCCTGGCATCGGTCACCCGGACTGACGCGGAGCCTCCGACCCGTAGAGCGCTCTCAGGAAAGACCGCTTTCGCCCCGGGACCGGCCCCGGCGCCGGACCCGCCGGATCCGGTCTCTGTCTCGGCGGCGACGCCATGCGCCACCGGATGCGCGTTGATGGTCTCGAGCGTGTGAATCGAGCGGTGGTATCCCTCGACCGAGTGCACATCGTTACGGCCAGTCCTCCTGATGAGCAGGACCGCAGCGAGCGCCACCACCACCACAGCAGCCACGATCCCACCAATGAGCATTACCTTCTATTCAACAGGACGCGGTGCGTCGAAGAAACAGCGCCACACAACAAATGGCACACCCTCCGATCGGCCCCGCGTCAACGCCCATTGCGACCGCCGTTCGCCCGGGGTGACGCCCTACGTGCGCATCGCCACCCGGGGTCGCAAGCCGTCCGAAATGTCCTCGCGCCGGGGATTGCTCTTGTCCCGCTTGGAGAGAACGGGGTCGGTCACCCCCCAGTCGGCGGACACCGTCGGGTCGTCCCAGGCCAAGCCGAGCTCGTCGGACTCGTTGTAGTAACCGTCGACGAGGTACCAGAGCAGAAGGTCGGTCAGGGCGGCGAAGCCATGGGCCACACCCGGAGGAATGAACAGGCCCTGATCGATGTCCCCATCGAGGTCGACGACCTCGGTCGCCGCCGTCGGTGTCAGAGCCCTGACGCAGATCGTGGAGCACGACACGGGCGCGACCGCGAAGGACGTACCAGTAGTCGGCTTGGTGCAGGTGGTAGTGCAGGCCGACGAGGGCTCCGGCCTCTTTTTCGGACCGGTTCCCCTGAATCATCTCCCGGCCGAGCGGGAACCAGCTGCGCCGGTAGGTCTCGACGAAGCGACCACGCTCGTCGCCGTGGACGTCCGGTCGGACCAGGACGACATCGTTGATGATCGTGGAAGGGATCAGTTCTGGCATCGAGGCACGGTAGCAGCGCGCCGGCTCACGATACGAAGCGACCGAACCCGGAACGGTAGAACAAAAGGGGCGCCCCTTCGCCGATCTCCATCGTCACCACGTGCCCCGTCACCAGCTCGTGGTCTCCGCCCTCGTAGATCGCACCGAGCGTGCACTCGACGACGGCGAGAGAGCCCGCGATGAGCGGGGCACCCGTGATCCCCGGACTCCATTCCACCCCGTCGAACTTATTGCCGCCCGAGACGGCGAAGGCGCGACAGAGCGCCTCTTGGTGCTCACCCAGAATGTTCACGCAGAAGGCCCCGGCCCGGGCGATGCGCGGCCAGCTGGTCGAGGACTTGGCCGGGGCCAGGATCACCATCGGGGGATCCAGCGAGAGAGCGGAGAACGACTGACACGAGAAGCCGACCGGCTCCCCCTCCTCCGTTGCCGTCACGATGGTGATGCCGGTGGCGAAGTGGCCGAGCACCTCGCGGAACCGGGCCTGGTCGAGGCCCGACATCTACGCCCGTCCGAGGTCTATGGACTGCGACTCGCGCGCCATGGAGACATCGTCGATTGCCTTCGCTTCGGGAAGACGCCGAGCCTGCGACAGGATGCGATCGAGCTCAGGGTCCCCGTGTGACGGGTCGTGGTGCGTGAGAACCAGTCTCTTCGCCCGGGACTCCGCCGCAACGTGGAGTGCGAACGCAGCCGTCGAATGTCCCCAGGCGGACTTCGTCGAGAACTCGTCCTCGGTGTACTGGCCGTCGTGGAGCAACAGATCCACATCGTGGCAGAGCTCGAGGACGGAATCGGAGATGGTACGTCGATCGAGCGGCGCCTGATGGTCCGGCAGGTACGCGATCGTCCTGCCCTCGGCTTCGATGCGGTAACCCAGGGTGATGCCGCTGTGCGGGATCGCGCGGGCCATCACCTTGGCCGACCCGATCGAGAAGTCCTCGTCCCGGGTGTCGACGATGGCGATCTCGCCCCGGAACTCGTCCATGTGGATCGGGAACACAGGTGGTTGCACCGCGGCGTGCAGGGCGTCCTTCAGCGTTCCGCGCGCCTGCGCCGGACCGTGGACCGTGAGCTGCGCCCCCGGGTCCTGGAGAGGGCCGAAAAAAGGGAGGCCGAGTATGTGGTCGAAGTGGAGGTGGGTCAGGAGGGCGGTTGCCCGCAGGGGCGCGCCCACCGCACGCGTGTCCTCCAGGAGCACATCGCCGAGCGCCCGCAGACCCGTGCCGAGGTCGAGGATCAAGGGCTCGTCCCCCTCGATGCCGATCAGGAGGCATGACGTATTCCCCCCATATCGCCGGTAGTCGTCCCCCGAACACGGACAGGACCCCCGGACGCCGTAAAACGTCACGATCACATGACCGACGATACCCGTGCTCCGGGCAACGCGTGGGGTCGCCGCGCAAAAGGACCAGGTGAGAGAGGGCGGCTCAGCGCAACTGGAGGTGCGGCGGGTGCCCGCTCGACCATGCGGCGAAGCCTTCGGCTACGAGCGCCTCGGCGATCCTCTCGGCCCGTGGGCGATCGTCCGGCCATCCACAGGCTGCCGGCAGCATCTCGCCGGAGACACCACCCCGGCGCAGGGCATGGACGAGACGCCCCCGGCCTTCCCGGTCCGAACCTACGAATCGGGACTGGGGGCGCACCGAGGGGCTGGCACGCCAGGGGTCCGGTTCGCGGCAGGCCACTCCGCCTCCAGAGGCATTGGTGACGGAGGGGGCAGACACCGCACGACGGACGGCTCGCGGTGCAGACGGTGGCGCCGAGATCGAACATTGCCTGGTTGAATTCCCAGGATTTTCCCGCCGGGAGGAGGCGGTCGGCCACCATCTGCGCCTCGCCGAGTGTCACGCCGGACCCGATGACGCTCCGCGCCAGAATCGCGCGCCACGTTCGTATCGACGGGAGCCACATCGAGCTCGAAGGCGAAAGCCTGCACGGCACGGGCCGTGTACGGACCGACGCCGGCCAACGCCCGCAGCGCCCGCTCGTCCTGGGGCAGCTCGCCTCCGTGCTCGTGCGCGACCGTCTCGGCCGCCCGGTGCAGGTTGAGCGCGCGCCGGTTGTAGCCCAGCCCCGACCACAGACGCACGACGTCGCCCGGACGGCCCCGGGCACAGTGATTTGCCGTCGGAAAGACTGCGAGAAAGGCCTCGTAGTACCCCACGACCCGGTCGACCTGTGTCTGTTGGAGCATGACCTCGCTGACCAGGATGCGCCAGGGATCACGTGTCGCCCGCCACGGCAGATCCCGCCGATTTGCGGCACCCCACTCGAGCACCCGGCGCTGGAAGCGGCGGACCCGAGCGGCCGAAAGCCGCTCAGTCCCAGACGTTGTCGTCGTAGGGGCGACGCCGCTCCGGCGCGTGCGCCGTCTTCCACACCATGAGCTTGCGACGGAAATAACAGACCTCTTCGCCCCGCTGATTGAACGCCTTCGTCTCAACCGCCACAATGCCTCGATCGTCCCTGGACTTCGAGGGCGTCGCCTCGAGCACCCGTGTCTCGGCGTAGATGGTGTCGCCATGGAACGTCGGCGAGCGGTGGAGGAGCGATTCGACCTCGAGATTGGCGATGCACGACCCGCTCACATCGGGCACGCTCATGCCCAGCGCCAACGAATAGACCAGGTTCCCGACCACCACGTTCTTGCCCTGCACTGTCTCGTGTTCGGCGAACCATGCGTTGGTATGCAACGGGTGGTGGTTCATGGTGATCATGCAGAACAGATGGTCGTCGGCTTCGGTGATCGTCTTGCCGGGCCAGTGCCGGTACACATCCCCCGGGACGAAGTCTTCGAGATAGCGACCGAACGGCCGGTCGTAGGTCGTCATGCCGCGCTATTCCGCCACGCCTTGGCGGGGGCGGGTGGTGAAGCCCAACGAAGCCCCGGGGAGGGACTCGCCGTCGATCGTCAACCGCCAGGCGAAACGGGTCGCCGGCGCCAGGGGGATGGGCCCAAGGTTCACCGCGAGCGCAACATCGATCGGCGAACCCTCGGGAATCTCCGGTGGCTGGCTCACGGTGAACTCGCCACGCACCTCGACGGGTTGGGTACCGTCCGGCGTCTCCATCAGCACCGGTTGCCCGTCAGCATCCTCCAAGAAGAGCTCCCAGTGATGCGACGTCTCGGCTTCGTGCCAATCGACATCGATCTTCAGGGCAACGGCCGAAGGCACGGGATCAGGCCCGGTCATGCTCCACCCCCCACCGAGGATGTAGAGCTTTCCGTCGGACACTTGGGCGGCGTCGCAGAGCAACATGGTTACCTTCACGAACTGGAGGATATAGGCCGCACGGGCCCACCGTAGAGTGCAGGGTCATGAACGAATGCCGCCCCGGTCCGGAGTTCGGTCGTGAGTGAGCTCACGGGCCTCCGCGACGATGTGTACCGGCGGCCGCTGGCCACAGCCTTGGAGCGCCTCGGCCTGGGGCCGGGCTGGCGCTGCCTCGACGTCGGGGCCGGCGGCGGCGACGTCTCGATCGCCCTGGCCGAAATGGTGGGGCGCGAGGGCCGGGTGTACGCGGTGGACAGCGATCCCCAGTCCCGCGACGAAGTGGCCCGCACCGCGGCCGCCCACACCCAGGTCATCGCGCTCACCCAGGCGGGCGAGGACCTGATCCTGCCCGAGCAGGTCGATCTGGCGTTCTGCCGGTTCTTGCTCCTCCACGTGCACGACCCCTCCGTGGTCCTGCGCCGCATGGCCGCCGTCGTGAAGCCCCGAGGGTGGGTGGTCGTCCAGGAACCGATCACCTCCGCGGGACGCATCGCGGGGTCGCCACTATCGATGCCCGATGCCCGGCATCCCGACATCGGCGCATTTCTGCCTTCGCTCGTCCGGGACGCCGGTCTCGAGGTGATCGACGCCTGGGCCGAAGCACCGGCGGGCGTGGGTGACGGGCCGGTGGCCCGCTACCTCGAATCCTTGACCGGAGTCGACCCTGAGGATGACCCCGTCGTGCTGCCACCACTGGTCACCGTCATAGGACGGCGCCCCGCAGCGGGGGATCAGGTTCCCAACCTGTACGGTGCGATGCCGTGACAGAACCCGGTTCCCCCAGCCTTGACGCGGCGCGCGATGCCCTCGACCTGGCCCAGCACGTCGTCGACGCAGGCTGTGCCACGGTACGCGACGGCGGCGGCGTGGACGCCAATCAGGTCGTGGCCTATGACGTGGCCCACGCGGCGGCAGCAGTCGCCACGGCCCGCGCCGCTCTCGCCTACGGCGCGCTGGGCGAGACCGAACGTCGCCTCGCCACCGCCTTTGTCGCCGACGTCCTGGCCGACCTCATCGGCCGCGTGGCAGGGAGAGAAGCCGCATGGGGAACGCAGAGTGACTGGATCGCGCCGGCAGCCGAATTCCTGAAAGCGGGCCGCGACCCGGCCACGTTGGCCGCGCTGGCCAACGTCGAGGGTCCGCGGCATCTCGGGAGCGACTTCGAACTCGTGCGCGAAACGTTCCACCGCTTCGCCGAGGACAAGGTCCGCCCCCACGCCGAGCACGTGCACCGGTCCAACGGCGACATCCCCGAGGAGATCATCAGCGGCCTGGCCGAATTGGGTGGGTTCGGGCTCTCCGTCCCCGAGGAGTACGAGGGGTTCGCCACCGGGGGCGAGAGCGACTACCTCGGCATGGTGGTCGCCACCGAGGAATTGAGTTGGGGTTCGCTCGGCATCGGCGGGTCGCTGATCACGCGACCCGAGATCCTCACGCGTGCCCTGGTCTACGGCGGCACCGAAGCGCAGAAGAAACAGTGGCTGCCCAAATTGGCCTCGGCCGAAGTGCTCGCCGCCGTGGCGGTCACCGAACCCGACTTCGGTTCCGATGTCGCCGGCCTTGTCACCGCGGCGACGCCCACGCAGGGGGGCTGGCTGATCAACGGGGTCAAGACGTGGTGCACCTTCGCCGCCCGGGCCGATGTGCTGATGCTTCTGGCGCGCACGGATCCGGATCGCTCCCTTGCACACCGGGGACTCTCGATGTTCGTCGTAGAGAAGCCCCAAGGTGACGGGCACGGCTTCGTGTTCACTCAGGACGCCGGCGCTCGTCCTTCCGGCGCGGGGCCGGGGCGTCTGGAGGGGCGCCCGATCGACACCCTCGGCTACCGCGGGATGCACTCCTACGAGCTCTCCTTCGAGGACTGGTTCGTGCCCGGGGCAAACCTGGTCGGTGGGGCCGACGGCCTCGGGAAGGGCTTCTACCTCCAGATGCAGGGATTCGAGAACGGGCGGCTGCAGACGGCCGCCCGTGCCCTGGGCGTGATGCAAGCGGCCTACGAAGCCGCCGCGACCTACGCCGCCAATCGGAAGGTCTTCGGATCCCCGATCGGCGACTACCAGCTCACCCAGGCCAAGCTCGGTCGCATGGCTGTGATCATCGCGGCCACCCGTCAATCCTCGTACCACGTGGCGCGCTTGATGGCCCAGGGTGACGGCGCGTTGGAGGCTTCGATGATTAAGGCGTACGTCTGCCGGGCGGCCGAATGGGTCACCCGTGAAGCCATGCAGATCCACGGAGGGATGGGCTACGCCGAGGAGTTCCCTGTCAGTCGCTACTTCGTGGACGCGCGGGTGCTGTCGATCTTCGAGGGCGCCGACGAAACGTTGGCGCTCAAGGTGATCGCCCGCCGGCTCATGGGTTGACCGCTGTCCGAGCGACAGTCAGTTCGCGCTGCGGCTCAATCCGGCCCGCTCGCCCCGGCTGACGAACTTGATGGCCATTTTGCGGCTGGCTTCGTCGATCATCTCGTCGCCGAACATGACTGCTCCTTTGCGGTCACCCTCGGTGGCCTGACGGTACGCGTCGAGAATGTCGAAGGCCCGGTCGAACTGTTCCTGGGTGGGCGAGTACACCTCGTTGAGCACCGCCGCCTGGTCGGGCGTGAGTGCCCACTTGCCGTCGTAACCCAACATGCGGCTGCGCAAGGAGTACTGGCGGAGCGCGTCGAGCTCGCGCACCTTGAGGAACGGCCCGTCGATGACCTGGAGCCCGTTGGCGCGTCCCGCCATCAAGATCCGGCTGAAGACGTAGTTGAAGTGGTCGCCCGGATACTCGGGAATCTCGATCCCGCCCGTGAGGACCGGCATCTCGATGCTGGCGGCGAAGTCGGCCGGCCCGAAGATGATCGTCTCGAGCCGGGGCGAAGCCGCACAGATCTCGTCGACGTTGATGAGGCCACGCGCCGTCTCAATCTGCGCCTCGATCCCGATGTGGCCGACCGGGAGTCCCGACTTCTTCTCCACCTGCGTCAACAGGAGGTCCAGCGCCACCACCTCGGCCGCCGACTGCACCTTGGGCAGCATGATCTCGTCCAAGCGCTCGCCGGAGTTCCCCACGACTTCGATGACGTCGCCGTAGGTCCATTCGGTATCCCACGCGTTCACGCGGACACAGAGCACACGATCGTCCCAGGGCAGGTTCTTGATGGCGTCGACGACTTTGGGCCGGGCCCCCTCCTTCTCCAGCGGGGCTACCGCGTCCTCGAGGTCGAGGAAGGTCATGTCGGCCGGTACCGTCGGCGCTTTGGCCAGGAACTTCTCATTCGATCCGGGGGTGGAGAGGCAGGAGCGGCGCGGCAGGTCGCGAGAGCGTGCGGACATGGCCAAATGGTAACAAACCGCCCCTGCGGCCCCGCCCGCTGGGCGAGGCGGCGGACCGGCGCGGTGGGCGAGCCTCCGGCAAGCCCTACCCGAGATGCGAGTGGAAGAACGCCAGGCTGCGGTCCCACAAAGCCTTCGACGCATCAGCGTCGTACACCTCGGGTCGGGTGTCGTTGAAGAAGGCGTGATCTGTACCCGGGTAGATGATGATCTCGACGTCCTTACCCAGAGCCCGGAGCTGCTCCCCGAGAGCCTCGGCCGCAGCCGGCGTGAAGAAGTCGTCCTCGCTGGCGTAGTGGCCCAATACGGCGGCCGAGAGCGACGAGTAGTCAGGTTGTGCATCGGGCCAGGGGATGACGCCGTAGCAGGGCACCACGGCACGGACGGCGTCCGGCCGCTGCGTGGCCAGGACCAAGGCCAACCCACCCCCCATACAGAATCCGATGACACCGATGTGGGCGGCCCCGCTCTGACGGATCACCTCGTCCACGGCGCCGCTCATGTCCCGGGCGGCCTGGTCCATCTCGAGCGCCATCATCTCCTTGGCCGCCTCGTCGGGCTCCGCCACGGTCAACCCGTGGTACAGATCAGGTGCCAACGCCACGAACCCGGCGGCTGCAAAGCGATCGCAGACGTCGCGGATGTGGTCGACGAGCCCCCACCACTCCTGAATCACGATGACCCCGGGGCCTTCGCCACCTTCAGGTTTGGCCAGGTAGCCCACGGCCGTCGATCCATTGCTCGGGAATTCGATCATCTCGCCCATGGAGGCGACCGTAGCCTCGCCCGGCCCCGGGTGGCGCAGCAGCGGCTTGTCAATAATCGGTTCGTCGCGAGCTAGCCCCGTGGCCAGGGTTTTGCTACCGAAAGTAGGATCCAAAACGGCCGTGTCGGCCCAAACGTGTTTGAAACTTGTCAAGCGGGGCAGTAAGAATGTCCCCCATAGTGACTGACGTAGAGCGGCCTCGGAGCCACTCCACGCCCCGGTCAGCTCGGAGCGCTCGGGTGCTCCGGCGGGCGCTCCTGCCCGTTATGACCATTGTCACAGTGCTCCCCGGCACTGTGTTCCTGGTGTCGCGCCCCGCCGCAGGTGACTCCATCTCGAGTGCCAAAGCCGAGGCCGCAGCGATCGAATCGCAGCTGACATCGGCGCAGAACAGGATGTCGGCCCTGAGCCAGCAGTACGACGAAGCGGCCTACAAGCTCCAACAGATCAACGCCAGCATCAACACCACGAAAGCCGCCATCGCCACGGACCAAAAGCAGGTGTCGACGGATCGCACCCGCCTTTCGAAAGCCGCCATCGCCAACTACGTCTCCGACGGCGCCGCCTCGAGCAACAATCCGATCTTCAGCGGTAACGAGAAGACCGTCGGGGCGGCAACCGAGTACAACCTCATTGCACAAGGTGACATCAATCTCGCCGTGGCCAACCTGCACACCGCCGAGAACACGCTCAACGCCCAACAGGCGCAGCTCGACGCGCAACAGGGTCAAGCCGAGCAGGAAGTAGCCACCGAACAGGCCGCCGTAACCCAGAACACTCAGGAAATTCAGGTTCAGCAGAATGCACTGAACCAGGAAAACGGCAAGATAGCCGCACTGATCAAGCAACAACAGGAGGCCGAAGCGGCTGCTGCCGCGGCTCAGGTCGCCCGGGCCCGGCAGGCTGCAGCGGAGGAGGAGGCGCAGGCGGAGGCCAGCACTGCCAGCGTGTCGAGCGCATCGGGTACTTCGTCGTCCGGGCTCGGCAACTTCGCCCCGCCACCGACCGCGCCCGGCGGAGAGGGAGCCGTGCAGGCGGCCGAAGGCCAATTGGGCGTCCCCTACGTCTGGGGTGCCGAGTCCCCCAAGGGAACGGCGCATCCGGGATTCGACTGCTCGGGGTTGGTCGCCTACGCGTGGGGTCAGGTGGGCGTCAGCCTTCCCCACTACTCGGGCGCCCAAATGAGCGATTCGACCCCGGTGCCGCTCAGCGACCTCGAGCCGGGCGATCTGCTCTTCTATGGCCCCGGGGGCTCCGAGCACGTCGCCATGTACGTGGGTCCAGGCGAAATGATCGAAGCTCCTGAGACCGGACAGGTGGTCCATCTGACCGGCCTGCGGCTCGGTGGGGGCTTCGTCGGCGCCGGCCGTCCCTGACGTCGCCCGCGCCCACCGCATCCTCGCGCTGTCGTAATCTCTCGGCGGGCCAGCCATGAAACCGATCCCTGTCGATTTCCACATCGGACCGATCCAGGTCCACACCTATGGGATCGGACTCGCCCTCACGTTCTGGTTCGCGTTCACCTACTTCGAACGTCGGCTCAAGAAGAACGGCTACCGCACCGAGTGGTTCATCGGCGTCTTCCTATGGATCATTCTGGCGGCAGTCGTCGGGGCCCGGGCGCTGCATGTGCTGTCGAACCTGCACTACTACACCAACAATCCGGGTCAGGTGTTGGCCATCTGGCACGGGGGTCTGTCCTCGTTCGGTGGGCTGCTCTTTGCGGTGCCCACCGGCCTCATCCTGACCCGCAAGCGCTGTCCCGAGTTACCGATCGGCCGGGCTCTCGACCTCATCGCCCCCGTCCTCATGGCTGCGTGGGCCATGGGCCGGCTCCTGGGCCCACAGCTCATGGTGGCCGGCGGCGGGCACCCCACCCATCAGTGGTTCGGCATGTATTACGCCGGCCAGAGCGGCAGGCGCCTCCCCGTTCCCCTCTTCCAGGCGGCTGAGGACTTCAGCGTCTATATCGTGTTGATCCTCATTGAGCGCCGCCTGAACCGATGGCCCGATGGATCGGTCCGGACCGGCTACCCGGCCGGCACGGTCATCGGGACAGCCATGGTGCTCTGGGGTATCGAACGCGGCGCTCGACGAGCACCTGTGGCTCGGCGAAGACGGGCATCTCGGTTCGCTCCTCGTCCAGATCGCCGGAGTCCTGCTGGTTGTGGGAGGGACCGTCGTCTTGTTCCGGACCCGCAGGCGCTGGCAGGAGTGGCGACAGACACATCACGCGCCGGGCGACGCACCGCCGTCCCCCGGCGATGATCCCTCTCCCGAGGCAACCGCGCCAACGAAGCGTTCTTCGGCCCCACCGGTGTCCACCCAGTTGCTCTGACCTGACCCGTGCCGTGGACGCTTCAGGTGCGTTCGATCCCGAAGCGGCGTAGGGTGGGGAAACCGAAGGACCGTCCCGCTCAACTCGGGCCTGTTGCCGTCCTTCCGGTTCGGCTTCTGGCCGCAGCCGGGCTCGGCGATGGATCGGAGGATCATGGCCTCAGCCGAGTCTTCTCTCGTCGGCGCCCAACTCGACGAGCATCATGCGCCGGAAACGAACGGGCGCATGTCCGTCTGCCGGCGCTGCGGCGCACTGACCGACAGCCCCGTAGGCCTGCAGCATGTGCCTCATCCGAGTCAGGTCGCCCGCTCCAGAGAATGGCTCATCGCCCAATCACGGTTGTTGCAGATAGAGAATCTACGAGCTCTCCGGGCCCCGTAACCCGGAATGCCGAAACCCCCATTCCATGACGGGGTCGTCGGTCGCGTCGGCATTGGTGGTGACGATGTCGAGCATGTGGCCCGGGCGCACTTCAATGAAGAGCCCGTTGGCCTCGGCCGTGATCGCGCCCTCGTGGTAGATGGCGGCCCACGTGTGCACCTTGCGACCTTCGCTCCTCTGACAGCGCGCCACCAGATCCAACGGCGTCAGTAAGGGTGTCGGCTTGCGGTACCGCACCGTGAGCGTCCCCGTCATCGCCGGTTTATCCGCAATGACGTTCGCCGCCCCCATCAACTCGTCGAAGAGCTCGGCGATGACGCCACCATGGACGCAGGTCGGCGGGCCCTCGTACTGATAGTCGAATGTGACACGGCCATGGATTTCGGCCTCGCCGTCCTGGTTTTCCCCCAACCACACCTCGACGGGAGGCGCGATCGGATTGGCGTAGCCGATGATCGGGCTGCTCGGGAAGAAATCCTGCGGGTGCCCGGTCAGATCGGGCTGCGTACGTGCGCGCCGCGAGGCGTCAGCCCTCTGCTCCAGCCCCTCGGCGATCCGTTCGAGTTGCTCGGAGGCACGGAGAACCTCGTCGTCGGGGATCGGATGGCCGACAGCCACCCCGTTGATACGCCGAATGGCGGCGGCGAGTCGATTGAGGGGCTCATCCCCGGTGGAGATCGGCGCGCCCTGTCGTCCGGATGCGGCGTGTGGGGGTGGTGGCAGGGTTGGGCTCACTCTCTCGCGAAGGCGGGTGGTCCGGTCGACACCTTTGGCCGACCGCTGGTGAAGATCAGAGCCGCTCGATGATCGTTCCGGTGGCCAGGGCGCCACCACAGCACATGGAGACCAGCCCGTAGGTGGCATCCCGGCGCTCCAGCTCGTGCAGGATCGTGGTGATCAGACGGCTGCCCGTGGCCCCGACCGGGTGCCCCAGCGCGATGGCGCCACCGTTGACGTTCACCTTGTCCATGTCCGCGTCATGCACCTTGGCCCAGCTCATCACGACGGAGGCAAAAGCCTCGTTGACCTCGAACAGATCGATGTCGGCCATCGTCATTCCCGCCTTTTCGAGCACCTTGGCGGTGGCGGAGATCGGCCCGTCGAGGTGGTAGTAGGGATCCGACCCGACAAGCACCTGAGCCACCACGCGGGCCCGGGGGCGGAGGCCTTGTTCCTTCGCCCGTTTCCTCGGACATCCACAGCACGGCTGCCGCGCCGTCGGAGATCTGCGAGGAGTTCCCGGCGTGATGCATGCCCGAGGGCCGGACCGGCTTGAGCTTGGCCAGCCCTTCGGCCGTCGTCTCCCGGGGCCCCTGGTCCTTGCTGATCACCTGGCGCTCGTCCGCATGCTCACCCCACGGCCCTTCTTCGCCCACGCTCGGCGCCTCGAGGGACACGATCTCCCGGGCGAACCGATCCTCGGCCACCGCCACCGCTGCCTTCTGCTGCGAGGCCAGTCCGAGCCAATCGACGTCCTCGCGGGTGATCCCGTACTTCTTTGCGATCCGCTCCGCCGCTGTGAACTGATCGGGCATGTCGTAGGGCAGGTCAGAGGGGATCGAGCGCCCGACGCCGGAACCGATGTTGGCACCCAGGGGGATCCGGCTCATCGCCTCCACGCCGCAGGCGATGCCCACGTCGATCGCATCGGCGGCGACCAGGTTGTTGACGAAGTGGTTGGACTGCTGGGAGGAGCCGCACTGGCAGTCGATCGTCGTCGCCGCCTCCCGTAGGGAAGACCGCTGAGCAACCATGCCGTGCGGGTCACGTTGAAGGACTGCTCACCCACCTGGCTGACGACGCCGCCGACAACCTGCTCGACCAGGGAGGGGTCGATCCCGGCTCGCTTGACCACCTCCACCTGGACGGCGCCCAGACATGTCCGCCGACCGCAACCCCGACAGCCACCCGTTGCGCTTCCCGATCGGCGTGCGGACGGCCTCGATGATGACCGGCTTCCCCATGATGGACGTCCCTCCCTCCCGCGTACCCGGCACAGGGCCGGCTCGCCTCACCGGCGGCTCACAGAGCCTGTGATGACTTTACTCGCCCGCCCCGATGGCCTCCCGGGCAGGAGCCCGCAGGCGGAACTGCGCCCCGTTCGGGCGACGAACGTCCTCAGAACTTCTTGAGTATTTCGCGGGCAATGACCACACGCTGGACCTGATTGCGTCCCCTCGTAAATCTGCGTGACCTTGGCGTCGCGCAGAAATCGCTCCACCGGGAAGTCCTTGGTGTAGCCGTAGCCGCCCAGGAGCTGGACGGCATCGATGGTGACCGACATCGACGTGTCCGACGCGAAGGCCTTGGCCATGGCCCCGAACAATGTCAGCTCGCCGGTCGGATCGTCGTCGACCATGGCGCAGGCGCGGTAGATCAGGGCCCGGGCCGCCTCGTTGCGCATGGCCATGTCGGCCAGCATGAACCGCAGCCCCTGCAGGTCGGCAATGGGCCCGCCGAAGGCGTGCCGCTGCTTCATGTAGGCGGCCGAGTAGTCGATCGCACCCTGGGCGATGCCGACCGCCTGGGCGCCGATGGTGGGACGGCTGCGGTCCAGCGTGTGCATGGCGATGGTGAAGCCCTGACCCTCTTCCCCGATGCGGTGCGACGCCGGCACCCGCACCTCGTCGAGCACGACCTCCCCGGTGGGGCTGCCCCGCATGCCCAGCTTGTCCTCGTGCTTCGCGATCGTGATGCCCCAGTCCCGCTCGACCAGGAAGCACGAGATGCCCCGCCCCCCGGCATTCGGGTCCGTCTTGGCGAAGACGACGTAGACGTCGGAGATCCCGGCGTTGGTGATCCAGTACTTCGAGCCCGTCAAGATGTAGTCGTCACCATCGCGCACGGCCCGGGTCCGCATGGAGGCGACGTCACTTCCCGCATCGGCCTCGGACAGGCAATAACTGGCCTGAATGTCGCCGGACGCCACCCGGGGCAGATACTGCTGCTTCAGGTCCTCGGAGCCCCAGTTCATCACCGGCAGCATGCCGAGCTTGGAGATGAGGATGGTGAGCGACGTGGAGGCGCAGACCCGGGCGAGCTCCTCGGCGACGATGGCCTGGGTCACCATGTCCGCCCCCGCACCCCCGTAGGCCTCCGGGATCCCGAGCGAAGGAAGCTCCATCTCCACGCAGGCGGCGAACGACTTCCACGGGAACACGGCGTCGCGGTCGACCTCGACCGCATGGGGGGCGATCCGCTCCTCGGCGAACTGCCGCATGGTGTCGCGGAACTGTCGTTGCTCGTCGGTCAGGGCAAAGGTCGAGTTCTTCACTCCCTCATTCTCGCAGAGCTGACCGGGTGTCCCCGCGGCCTTCCTTCGCCGGTGAGCCGCACGAAGGAAGGCTTTCAGACGGTGGCCGCCGGCTCGTCGGCGGTCGAGGCGGCGGTCGAGGCGGCGGCGGGAGCCTGGAGCCTGGCCTGCGCCTCGGCCGGCGTCAGCCGGAGGCTCTCGTCGGGAACGGCGTCGACCAGGCTGCGTTGGGCCACGTAGTCGTGGGAGACCGACGAGAAGGCCCGCCGGCGGACCTCGACCAGTTCCTCCGGGGGGCTGTCGACGGAGGAATCCCCACAGCGCCAGGGCCACCTGGACGTCGTAGATGCTCGGGCCCCGGCCGTAGAGGGCGGCCCGGCGGGCCGCGATCAGCGCGCTGCCCAGGAGGACGTCGTGCTCGGTCTCCCCTTCCCTGAGCTTCAGGTCGTGGGCGAAGCGCCCGGCCAGCCGCAGGGCGAATCCGGCGTCGGTGCCAGGCGTGCCGATGCTGCGTCCCTTCGGGTGCGATCGGCGTTCTGAGCTCGGCGGGCCGGCTGGTCGTCCAGGCCTCCGGGCACGTGGAGGTGGCGGGCCGGCCGCACCTGGTCCGCCTCGGTGATGGGGACAAAGGTGGGCTGGGTCATAGGCGGGCAGGCTACCCGGGGTCAGGCCCCGTGAACGAGCCCGAAGACGACCGAGTCGTACAGCGCCTGCCAACTGGCCTCGATGATGTTCTCGGACACCCCGATGGTGGTCCAGACCGTCTCGCCGTCGGTGGTGTCCACCAGCACGCGGGTGACCGCGCCCGTGCCCTTGCCCGTATCGAGCACCCGGACCCGGTAATCGGTCAGATGGATGGTCGAGAGGACCGGGAACTTCGGCCCGATGGCGCCCCGCAAGCGCGGCGTCGAGTGCGTTCACCGGGCCGTTTCCTTCGGCGGTGGCCACGATCCTGTCCCCTCCGACATGCACCTTGACGGTGGCTTCGGTCGTCACGCCGAAGGGCGCACTGGTGGTCCCCTCCGCGCTCTCGCCGTGGTCGGTGATGATCCGGAACGACTCGACGGTGAAGAAGTCCGACGTCCACCCGGTCGCCCGCCGCAGCAGCAACTCGAGCGACCCGTCCGCCACCTCGAAGTGGTAGCCCTCGTGCTCCAGCCGCTTGAGCTCGTCGAGCACCCGGCCGAGTACCTCACCGTCCAGCTCGAGGCCGAGCTCGGCCGCCTTCATGGCGAGGGTCGAGCGGCCGGCCATCTCGGAGACCACCACGCGGGTGCCGTTCCCGACGGAGCTCGGGACGACGTGCTCGTAGAGATCCGCGCTGCGCGCCACGGCACTGGCGTGCAGGCCGCCCTTGTGGGCGAAGACCGAGTTGCCGACGAAGGCCTGCTGGGGATTCGGCGCGATGTTCACCAGCTCCGCGATGTGATGGGACACCGGCGTCAGCCGCTCCAGGCGATCGGCGGGGATCGTCCGGATGTGCAGCTTGAGCGAGAGGTTGGGGATCGCGGCGGAGAGGTCGGTATTGCCGGCCCGCTCCCCGTAGCCGTTGATGCATCCCTGGACCTGGGTCACCCCGGCCTGGACGGCCACCAACGAATTGGCGACCGCACACCCGGCGTCGTTGTGGCAGTGGATGCCGAGTTGGGCGCTGGTGCGGGCACGCACTTCGGCGACCGCCCTCCCGACCGCGTCGGGCAACGATCCGCCGTTGGTGTCGCAGAGGACGAGAGCCTCGGCGCCCTCCTCCTCGGCTGCCGCCAGAACGGAGAGAGCGAAATCGGGGTTGTTCCGGTACCCGTCGAAGAAGTGCTCGGCGTCGAGGAAGACACGCAGGTCGTGGGCGACGAGGTAGCGCACCGAATCACGCACCATGTCGACGGCTTCGTCGAGCGACGTGCGGAGTGCCTCCGACAACGTGGCGGTCCCACGTCTTGGCCACGATGCAGGCGACCGGTGCACCCGCGTCGATGAGGTTGGCCAGGACGGCGTCATCCTCGGGCCGTACCCCGGCCCGGCGCGTCGACCCGAAGGCGACCAACGTCGCCGTGGAGAGCTTGAGCTCCTGGCGGGCCCGGGCGAAGAACTCAATGTCCTTGGGGTTGGCCCCGGGCCACCCGCCCTCGATGAAGGTGACCCCCAGATGGTCGAGCTGCTCGGCCACCCGCAGCTTGTCGGCCACGGTGAGGGACAGGCCCTCCTGCTGGCTCCCGTCGCGCAGGATCGTGTCGAAGATGTCGACCGACTCCGGCAGTTCGGGTACCTCGTAGTCGTGCGCCAGGTGCGATGCCGTGGACCACCGTGCTGTGTACTGGCCCCGTCGGGGCCGTGGGTATGGCCCCCTTCGGGGCCGTGGGTATGGCCCCCTTCGGGGCCGTGGGTATGGCCGTCAGTCGACATGGTCCAGCCAGTTCTTGTAGCGGTCGACCTCGCCCCGCACGGTGGCGAAGTAGGTCTGTTGCACCTCGACGGTGATCGGGCCGGGCTTGCCGTTCCCCACCTCGCGGTCGTCCACGGCGCGGATCGGCACGACTTCGGCTGCCGTCCCGGTCAGGAAGGCCTCGTCGGCCAGATAGAGGTCGGTGCGGATGATCTGCTCGTGGCGCACCTCGATGCCGAGGTCGGCCGCAATCGTCTCGACCGAGCTCTGGGTGATGCCGTCGAGCGCGCCGGCGTCCGACGTCGGCGGGGTCAGCAGGACACCGTCGCGCACGATGAAGATGTTCTCGCCCGTGCACTCGCTGACTGTCCCGTTCGGGGCGAGCAGGATCGCCTCGTCGTACCCCGCCTTGATCGCCTCCACCTTGGCCAGCGAGGAGTTCACGTACATCCCCGTCCCCTTGGCCGCCGTGGGGACGGCATTGGGATCGTGGCGCCGCCACGAGCTCACCTTGCAGGTCACACCGTTGGCCACGCCGTCGTCGCCCAGATAGGTGCCCCAGGGCCATGCCGCGATCGACACATTGGCGGGCAGGGCAACGGGTTCAGCCCCATTTCGCCGTAGCCGAGGTAGACGAGCGGGACGCAGGTAGCAGCCGTCGTTGAGCCCGTTGACCCGGACGACCTCGCGGGTGGCCTCGACGATTTGGTCGACCGTGAAGGGGATGTCGATCATGAACACCTTCGCCGAGGCGAAGAGCCGGCGGATGTGGTCGCCCAAGCGGAACACGGCGACACCGCTCGAGGTCGGGTAGGCCCGGATCCCCTCGAACACACCGGAGCCGTAGTGCATGGTGTGCGTGAGCACGTGCACCTTGGCGTCGGCCCAGTCGACGAGCTCGCCGTCCATCCAGATCTTCTCGGTCGGGGTAATGGGCATGCTCAGAGCCTTTCTGCGATGGCGTCGCCCACGGCCGTCGTGGACAGTTGTGCGGATGATGTGGCCGACATGGCGTCGGACTGTTCGGACAGCGCCTTGAGGATTCGCTGCGCTGCGTCGTGCTCGCCGAGATGCTCGAGCATCAGCGCAGCCGAGTGGATGGCGGCCAACGGGTTGGCGATCCCCTTGCCGGCGATGTCGTGCGCCGCGCCGTGCACGGGCTCGAAGAGCGACGGTCCCGTCCGGTCCGGATTCAGGTTGGCGGAGGCGGCAAAGCCGATGCCTCCGCTGACCGCCCCGGCCAGGTCCGTCAGAATGTCCCCGAAGAGGTTGTCGGTGACGATGACGTCGTAGCGGCCCGGGTTCTCCACCAGGTAGATGCAGGCGGCATCGACGTGGTTGTAGTCCCAGGTGATCTCGGGGAACTCGGACGAGACCTCGGTCACGGTGCGGTTCCACAGATCGCCGGCGAAGGTGAGCACGTTCGTCTTGTGCACCAGCGTCACGTGACGCCTCGGTCGTTGCGCCGCCAGCTCGAAGGCGAAGCGCACACACCGCTCGACGCCCATGCGGGTGTTCACCGAGCCCTGGGTGGCCACCTCGTGCGGGGTGCCCTTGCGCAGGAATCCGCCCTCGCCGGCGTAGGTCCCCTCGGTGTTCTCGCGGATGACGACGAAGTCCGCCCCCTCGGCGATCGAGCCGGGGACGCCCTTGAACGGACGAAGGTTGACGTAGAGGTCGAGGGAGAAGCGCAGGCGGAGGAGAAGACCGCGCTCGAGGGCGCCCGGTGGCACGGACGTGTCGCCCACGGGCGGCCCGACCGCCCCGAGAAGGATGGCGTCATAGCCCCGGAGCTCCTCGAGCACCTCGTCGGGGAGAATGCTGCCGTCACGCAGATAGCGGGCGGCGCCCAGATCGAAGTCGGTCGTCTGGAGTTCGACGCCTGCCGCAGCCACGACCTTGAGCGCCTCCGCGCAGACCTCGGGCCCGATGCCATCACCGCCGATGACCGCAACCCGCTTCTTGACCGTCCCTGTGCTCACTGATCCTGCCTTTGTCCTTTTCTTCGCTCTGCGGTTTCTTCGCTCTGCGTTTCTGCCGGGAATTGAAAAACCGCCCACGCAGTGGACGGTCGAGCGGCGCGCGGGGATGTGGCGCGCCTAGTGAATAATGCCTACAGAGTGCTCGGAGGGGTACATGACCCCACCAGTCTCCCGCGGCTGGGGAGTCCCGTCAACCACACGGCCCCCGGGCGTCGCCCCGCCACCTCGGGGGCGATTAGCGTTATGGCCGCCGTCGAGCTGCAATTCGCCGCCGGCACCCTCCATCCGAAGGACACGCGGTGACCAATCCATCAATCAACGACGAGACCGTGACAGCGAACCTCACCCGGGGCACCTACGACCGCCTGGTGGCTGAGCTCGAGGACCTGACGACCCGGGGACGGGTCGAGATCGCAGAGCAGATCGAGTCCGCCCGGGCCCTGGGGGACCTGAGCGAGAACGGCGACTACCACGCCGCCAAGGACTTCCAGGGAAAGATGGAGTCGCGCATCCGCCAGCTCCAGGCCCTGCTCAAGAACGTCGAGGTGCTGGACGAGACCGAACCCGGGCGACGGCAGCGTGGCCACGGGCAGCACGGTGACCCTGCGCTACGAGGGCGACGACGAGGACGATACGCAGCAGTTCTTCGTGGGCTCGATCGAGGAGCGCCAGGGCGACCTGCCGGTGCTCTCCCCGAGCGCGCCGCTGGGCCAGGTCCTCCTGGGCAAGAGCGCCGGCGACACGGTCGAGTACAAGGCCCCGGGCGGCATCCTCCGCGTGGCCATCGTGGCGGTGGACCAATGACCGCTCCCCGCACGCTGGCCGAGAAGATCTGGGACGCCCACGTCGTCTACAGCCCACGAGGGTGAGCCGGATCTGATCTTCATCGACCTGCACCTGATCCACGAGGTCACCTCCCCCCAGGCCTTCGACGGGCTGCGCCTGGCCGGACGGACCGTCCGGCGACCCGACCTGACCGTGGCCACGGCCGACCACAACGTCCCGACCACCGACATCGACAAGCCGGTCGCCGACCCCATCTCGGCCAAGCAGCTCGAAGTCCTCAACGCGAACTGTGCGGAGTTCGGGATCACCTGCTACCCGATGGGCAACCCCAACCAGGGGATCGTCCACGTCATCGGGCCCGAGCAGGGCTGGACGCAACCCGGGCATGACGATCGTCTGCGGCGACAGCCACACGTCGACCCACGGCGCGTTCGGCGCGCTGGCCTTCGGCATCGGGACGAGCGAGGTCGAGCACGTGCTCGCCACCCAGTCGCTGCCCCAGGTGCGGCCGGCCACCATGGCGGTCACCGTGGAGGGCGAGCTGGCCCCGGGGGTGACCGCCAAGGATGTCGCCCTGACCATCATCGGGGCCATCGGGACCGGCGGCGGCATCGGCCACGTCATCGAGTACCGGGGATCGGCCATCCGCTCCCTGTCGATGGAAGGCCGCATGACGCTGTGCAACATGAGCATCGAAGGCGGGGCCCGGGCCGGCCTGGTGGCACCCGACGAGACCACCTTCGCCTACGTCAAGGGACGGGACCACGCGCCCGCCGGCGAGGAGTGGGATGCCGCGCTCGCCTACTGGCGCACGCTGACCACCGACGAGGGCGCCGTCGTTCGACAAGGAAGTGGTGATCGACGCGGCGAGTATCTCGCCCCACGTGACCTGGGGCACCAATCCGGCCCAGGTGGTCGCCCTCAGCGGCTCCATCCCCGATCCCGAGGCCATGGAGGACCCCGGTGACCGGGAGGCGGCCGAGCGGGCCCTGGCCTACATGGGCCTCAAGGCCGGGACCCCGGTGCGCGAGATCAGTGTGGACACCGTCTTCCTGGGCTCGTGCACGAACTCGCGCATCGAGGACCTGCGGGCGGCGGCGGCCGTCCTGGAGGGCCGCCATGTCCACCCCGGCTGCGGGCGCTCGTGGTGCCCGGGTCGCACCGGGTCAAGAACCAGGCCGAAGCCGAGGGGTTGGACAAGATCTTCCTCGAGGCCGGCTTCGAATGGCGTGAGCCGGGATGCTCCATGTGCCTGGCCATGAACCCCGACAAGCTGGCGGTGGGCGAGCGTTGCGCCTCGACCTCGAACCGGAACTTCGAGGGCCGTCAGGGCCGCGGCGGTCGCACCCATCTGGTCTCCCCGACCGTGGCCGCCGCCACCGCGGTCGCCGGCACGTTCGCCACCCCCGAGGACCTCGACTGATGAAGCCCGTCATCATCGTCACCGGTCGTGCGGTCCCCCTCGACCGTACCGACGTCGACACCGACCAGATCATTCCGTCGGACTGGCTCAAGCGAGTCGAGCGCACCGGGTTCGGCGCCGGCCTCTTCTCCGAATGGCGCGACGACCGAGACTTCGTGCTCAACCACCCCGAGTACGTCGGCGCCAACATCCTGGTGGCGGGCCACAACTTCGGCACCGGCTCGTCGCGGGAGCATGCCGTGTGGGCGCTGATGGACTACGGCTTCGAGGCCGTGGTCTCCTCGCGTTTCGCCGACATCTTCCGCAACAACTGCACCAAGCAGGGCCTGCTCCCGGTGCAGGTCACCCCCGAGTTCGACCGACGCCCTGCTGGCGGCGGTGGCGGAGGACCCGACGCTCGAGATCACCATCGACGTCGCCCGCGGCACCATCGAGGCACCGGCGGCGGGCCTCTCGGCCACCTTCCCGCTGGACGAGTTCACCCGGGAGCGCCTCCTGAACGGCTGGGACGACATCGGCCTGTCGCTCCGCCACGCCGACGCCATCACCGCGTACGAGGAGCGGCGACCGGCGTTCATGCCGTCGGCCTAGCTCCAGCCGACCGCGCTCCAGCCGGCCTCGCTCCAGCCGGCCTCGCTCCAGCCGACGGCGCTTCAGTCGACCGCGCTTCAGTCGACCGCGACCGGGCACCAGCTCGAACTTCTCCACGTCGACCAGCCCTCTGTCGGTCAGGCGCAGCTGCGGGCAGGACCGACAGGCCGAGGAAGCTCATGTGCATGAACGGGGCGTGGATCGACGTCCCCAGGGTGCGGGCCGCCTCGACCAGACGGTGCAGCCCGTCCGCCACGATCCGGGCCGGCTGATCGCTCATCAGGCCCCCGATGGGCAGTGGCAACTCCGCCAGGACCCGGCCCTCGTCGTCGACCGCAACCTGTCCTCCGCCGATTTCGGCCAGGCGCGCCACGGCGGCGGCCATGGCGATCGGGCCGTCGGCGGACGGGGAACCCACTGCCATGCAGTTGTGCGCGTCGTGCCCGACGGTCGAGGCCAGGGCGCCCCTGGTCAGGCCGAATCCCTGCACCCATCCGAGTCCGATCCGGCCGGTCCCGCGGTGTCGCTCGACCACGGCCAGACGGGCCACCGCCGGCGTCGGGGTCGGAAGGGTCGGTGACGAGGGAGGCCGTGGTGAGGGATCCGTCGTGGATGCCGATGGTGCGCACCTGGGCCCCCGGCCGCACCCCGTCGTCGAACGCCGCTGCGCGGGGGCGGCGTCGACAGGTGCACCGATCGGCGCATGAACGCCGGCGCCGGGTGACTCGCCACGGCGCCCGGCACGACGGCACCGTCCCGGGCGACCAACCGGCCGCGCTGGAAGACGCGGGAGGGGTGGAAACCCGACAGGGTGTCGAAACAGAGGATGTCGGCCTGGTAGCCCGGCCCGAGCGCGCCCAACTCGGTGAACCCGTGGTACTCGGCCGGATTCAGGGTGGCCATGACCAGCGCGTCGATTTCGCTGACGCCGGCTTCGACGGCCAGCCGGAGGCAGTCGTCGAGATGGCCGGCCTCGAGCAGGGTGTCGGGCTCCCGGTCGTCGCTGCACAGGGCGACGTGGTCGGTGCCGTGGGCCAGGACCATCGGGATGAGGTCACGCAGGTTCTGGCTGGCCGATCCCTGGCGGATGAAGACCCACATCCCCTTGCGCCGTTTCTCCTCCGCCTCCTCGAGCTCGGTGCACTCGTGGTCGGACTCCACGCCGGCCGCCAGATAGGCGTCGAGCTGGCGCGCCTCGCAGCCCCGGGGCGTGACCGTCGACCCGGCGCCGACCGGCGGTGGCGATGCGGGCCAGCATCTCGGGGTCGCCCGCGATGACGCCGGGGAAGTTCATGACCTCGGCCACGCCGATGGCCGCATACTCGTCCGAGCAGCGTGGCCACGTCGGCCGCGAACAGCTCGGCGCCCGGGCTCTCGAAGGGTGAGGCCGGGACGCAGCTGCTGGCACACACGCCGAACGTGAACGGCAGATGGTCGGCCGCGGCGATGAGCGCGGCCACGCCGGGGATGCCGAGGACGTTGGCGATCTCGTGCGGATCGGCGGCGACCGCCGTCGTGCCCAGCGGGAGCACGGTGCGCACGAATTCGTCGATCCACAACTTGGTCGACTCGAGATGCATGTGGGCGTCGACCAGGCCGGCCGTGACGGCCGCACCGTCGAGGGCGATCTCCTCCACGGCGTCCCGCGGGCCCCAGCCCGCCACGACGCCATCGGCGATCGCCAGGTCGGTCGTCACCCACTCCCGGCTCGAAGGCGAGAGCACCCGTCCGCCGCGCAGGAGCAGATCGGCCGGTGCGTCGCCGCGGGCGACGGCCAGGACATGCGGGCGAGGACGGGGCGCGTGCCATGGAGCATGGTGGCGCCGGTGCAACGCGGTCCGTCAAACCGTGAGGGCGTGGCGGCCGAAGTGCTCCCGCGCGCGGTTAGGTCTGTGGCATCCAGCGGTAGGGGGTCCACCCGGCCATGGGGCGGGCACCGAGCCGTTGGTAGAAATCGATCGCATCTTCGTTCCACTCGAGCACTTCCCACTCGATCCGGCCGTCCGTCCGGGCCCGGAGATCCGCCATGAGCTCGCCCGCGTGACCGTGCCGGCGGTGGGCCGGCCGCACATAGAGATCCTCCAACCAGATGCCCGACTTGCCCATGAACGTGGAGAAGGTGCGGAACCACAGGGCATGGCCGACCACCGAGCCGTCGTCGGCCAGGGCCAACGTGTCGCTGACGACCGCTCCCGCGTCGAACAGGACGCGCCGCAGGTCGTCCTCGGTGCACACACACTGGTCGGAGAGACTCTCGAACTCGGCCAGCTCCCGGATCATGGCCAAAAGCTCGGGCAGGTCGTCCTCTGTCGCCGGTCGGATCACCCGGTGCGGGCCCGGTTCGCGGCCGACACCACAGCAGCCAGTGAGGCGTCGAGGATGGACGAGTCCCGTCCCACACCCCACCAGGTCGATCCGTCGGGAGCCGCACACTCGACGTAGGCCACCGCAGATGCGCCCGAGCCCTCGGTGAGTGCGTGCTCCGAGTAGTCCTTCACCTCAAGAAGAATACCGAGCTCGTTGCGTATGGCAAAGACGAGCGCATCGATCGGTCCGTTCCCCTCACCGACGATCGTCTTGTGTTGTCCGTCGACGAGGAGCTGTGCCGTCACCGAAGTATGGCCCCTGCCTGTCGTCACCTCACTCCCGACGAGCCGTAGACCGGCATCCTCGGCCAGGTACGCCTCCGAGAACACGTTCCACATTTCGCCGGTCCCGATGACGGTCCCACTGGCCTCGGTGATCGCCTGCACCTTTTTGGAGAACTCGATCTGCAGCCGCCGCGGCAGGTCGAGCCCGTGTTCGGTGTCCATGAGGTAGGCCACGCCGCCCTTACCGGACTGGCTGTTGACCTGGATGATCGCCTCGTAGGTACGGCCGGTGTGCTTGGGATCGATGGGTAGGTAGGGGACCTCCCACTCGTCGTAGTCGTCGCCGATGGCGCTCATGCCCTTCTTGATGGCGTCCTGGTGCGAGCCGGAGAATGCCGTGTAGACGAGGTCCCCCGCATACGGGTGACGGGGGTGCACGGGCAGACGCGTGGCGTATTCGGCCACCCTTCGCACCTTCTCGATGTCCCTGAAATCGAGCGCAGGATCGATCCCCTGGGAGAACAGGTTCATGGCCAGCGTCACGATGTCGACATTTCCGGTGCGTTCCCCGTTTCCGAACAAGGTGCCCTCGACGCGGTCGGCCCCGGCCAGCACCGCTAGCTCGGCCGCCGCCACCGCAGTCCCCCGATCATTGTGGGGGTGCAGGCTCAGGACGACGGCATCACGATTCTTGATGGTGCGCCCGAACCACTCGATGACGTCGGCGTAGACGTTGGGGCTGTACATCTCGACGGTGGCCGGCAGGTTGAGGATCATCGGGCTCTCGCTCGTCGGCTCCAGAACGTCCATCACCGCTTCGCAGATCTCTACGGCGAATTCGGGCTCGGTTCCGGTAAAGCTCTCCGGTGAGTACTCGTACCGGACCTCGGTGCCGGGTACCGAATCCTCGAACTTCTTGCAGAGAATGGCCGCATTGACCGCAATGTCGATGATCCCGGCCTTGTCCAGGCCGAACACGACCCGCCGCTGCAACTCCGAGACCGAGTTGTAGAAGTGCACCACCGCCCGTCGGGCCCCGACCAACGACTGGAAGGTCCGCTCGATCAACTCCTCGCGGCATTGCACGAGCACCTGTATTTCGACGTCGTCGGGAATCATCTCCTCGTCGATGATGAGACGTTGAAAGTCGTAGTCGGTCTGGGACGCCGACGGGAACCCCACCTCGATCTCCTTGAACCCGACGTCGATCAGCGTTCGGAACAGTGCCAGCTTGCGTTCCGAGTCCATCGGATCGATGAGCGCCTGGTTGCCGTCGCGCAGGTCGACGCTGGCCCAGCGCGGCGCCTGCGTGAACTGGCGGTCAGCCCAGGTCCTGTCCTTCAACACCAGTGGGACGTGCGAGCGGTACTTGTCGAAGTGCATCGGCGACGGGTCACAGGGCAGGGCCAGACGACCCCGCTCTCTGTCGTCACCACTCCCCCTCTGTGCCGTTGTCATTGTGATCTCCTTCTTTCTCGCTTTTGCACTGCCCTCGGCTTTGCGCCGTTGTCGGCCCAACAAAAAACCCCCTGGCCGATATGGCGCAGGAGGTTGCGAACGAACGCGATTGTGGCGTTCGTTGTCAGGTAAGCAGCAGGCTGGTTGTGGGGGCAGTCACCATCGTCGGGTTGATTCTCCCATCGGGAACGCCCACCGTCAAGGGCGGCTGGACCCTCCCACCGGCGAGCCGAAGCTGATCTTGTTCCCGTCAAGATCGGTATGGGCCGACTCCCACACGCCGAAACCGGGGTCCCACAGGTCGTCCAGCGCGTCGACGCCGGCCGCCGACCATTCAGCATGTAGGGCGTCAGCATCGTCGACCGAGACGTAGACGGCCCCGCCCTGCTTCTCGGGATCGTGGTCGGGCGTGAGATGGAAGTGCAGCTTGATGCCGTCCCGCGTCGCCGTGGCATATCCGCTCTGGTGGATGTCGCACCACGAATCCGAGCAACTGATAGTGCGCCTGCATCCGCTCCACGTCGGCAGTGGGCAAGATCGGCGCGATGGCGAGGAAGGCGGGCACGGGCGTCAAGGTTACTGACTACCCTGGTGCGATGCCCCGCCTCCTGACCCTCGTCATCCGCCTGGCCCTTCTGGCCGCCGTGGTCGGAGTGGTGCGCGCGGTGCTGGCGGACCGCTCCCCGCGGCGCTCGCTCCAAGGGACGCAGCCGCTCGTGGGCAGCATCGACACATGGCCCGAGGTGCCCCGCCGTCCTGCAGACTGAAGCTCCTGCCGGCTAAAGCTCCTGCCGGCTAAAGCTCCTACAAGCTGACGCGATGGATGTCGAGGATTCCGCCTTCGCCCCGTAACTGATCGACCACGGCATCGGGTGTGGACCCGACGGTGGAGATGACCATCATCGCCGTCTCGGCGCGCGGGCTCGGCCCGACCGCCATGGACGAGATGGAGATATCGGCCGCGCCCAGCGCGGTTCCGACGATCCCGATCATGCCGGGACGGTCGTCGTTACGCACCACCAGCATGTGGGGAGCCGGCGCGACCTCGACCACGTGGTCGTCGACCATGACGATGCGCGGCTCACTGCGGTGCCCGGCCGAACTCAGCGTCCCGGCGACCGAATGCGACTTGGAACGCAGCGTGATGAGGGACTTGTAGTCGCGCGAAGTGGCGGTGGAGATCTCGCGCACCTCGAGCCCGCGTTCTTCGGCCAGTTGTGGCGCGTTGACGTACGAGACAGGCTCATCGGTGGAGCCGCTGAACACGCCCTTGAGCGCGGAGAGCGTGAGAATGCCGGTGTTCACCGCCGCCAGCTCGCCCTGATACTCGATCTCGAGGACGTCGGGCAGGCCGTCGTGGAGGCATCCGAAGAACCGGCCCAGCTGCTCGGCCAGAGGCATGAAAGGTCGCACGACGTCTGACACGTCCGTGGCGGCGACGTTGACGGCATACGGGACGAAGTCGCCGGCCAGCGCCAGCAGCACCTGCTCGGCAATCGTCACGCCGGCCTTGTCCTGGGCCTCCTCGGTCGAGGCCCCGAGGTGCGGGGACACCACCACCTGGGGCAAGCGAGAACAATGGGGATTCGGTGCACGGCTCTTTGGCAAAGACGTCGAGCCCGGCCCCGGCCACGATGCCGTCGCGAATGGCGTCGGCCAACGCCTCTTCGTCGACGATGCCACCCCGGGCCGTGTTGATGATCCGGATGCCGGGTTTGGCCTTGGCCAGCAGGTCGCGTCCGAAGAGGCCGATCGTCTCGGGTGTCTTGGGGGTGTGGATGGAAACGAAGTCCGCCTCGCCCACCAGCTCTTCGATACCCACTAAGCGGATCCCCATGGCCTTGGCCCGCTCCGCCGAGACGAACGGGTCATAGCCGATCAGCTCCATGCCGAATGCGTGGGCACGCTGCGCCACCAGGGAACCGGCCCGCCCGAGCCCGACCACCCCCAGGACCTTGCCGTGGAGCTCGACGCCCTCCCACTTCGAACGCTCCCAGCGCCCCGCCACCAACGCGGCGTGAGCCTGGGGGATGTTGCGGGCCTGCGCCAGCAGGAGCGCCATGGCCTGCTCGGCCACCGAGAGGATGTTGGAGGTCGGGGCGTTGACCACCATGACCCCCCGCTGCGTGGCCGCCGTGACGTCGACGTTGTCGAGACCCACACCGGCCCGGCCGACCACCTCGAGCGACGTGCCGGCGTCGAGGACGTCGGCGGTCACCTGGGTGGAGGAACGAATGATGAGGGCCTGCGCGCCCACGATGGCGACCAGCAGCTCCTCGGGGCTCAGCCCTTCCTGGACGCTCACCTCATGGCCGGCCTTCGCCAGCAGGTCGAGGCCGCTCTGGGCGATCTTTTCGGTTACGAGTACACGTGCCACCGTGGTGGTCTCCTCACTACCCCCCTTGACATTGCTGCTGCAGATTCAGTCTTGCGCTTCGGCAAAGAAATCAGCCAAACGGGTCACGCCTTCGACGAGGTCGTCGTCGCCCAATGCGTAGGACATACGGAAGTAGCCAGGTGCGCCGAATGCCTCGCCGGGCACCACAGCTACCTTCGCTTCGACGATGCAGAGCTCGGCCAGCTCGGCACTGGTCGACGGACGTTGTCCACGAATGGACTTGCCCAGGAGCCCCTTGACCGATGGGAACGCGTAGAACGCCCCTTCGGGCTCCACGCAGACCACGCCGTCGATCTCGTTGAGCAGGCGATGGATGGTCAGCCGGCGACGGTCGAAGGCGGCGCGCATCATCACCACATCCTCCAGCCCGCCGGAGACGGCAGCCAGTGCGGCGCGCTGACTCACGTTGGACACGTTGGAGGTCTCGTGGCTCTGGATGTTGGTCGCGGCGGTGATCGCATCGACAGGCCCGATGAGCCACCCCACCCGCCAGCCAGTCATGGCGTAGGTCTTGGCCACCCCGTTGACGACCAGGCAGCGGTCGGCCAACTCGGGCACCACCACGGGCATCGAGTGGTGCTCGGCCCCGCCGTAGACCAGGTGCTCGTAGATTTCGTCGGTCAACACCCACAGGCCGTGCTCGACGGCCCAGCGCCCGATCGCCTCGATCTCGTCGCGCCGGTAGACGGCTCCGGTCGGGTTGGACGGCGACACGAAGAGCAACGCCTTGGTCCGTGGCGTGAGGGCCGCTTCGAGGTCCTCGACCGAGGAGCGGAAACCGGTGCGTTCGTCGGAGGACACGAAGACGGGCACCCCGCCCGCCAAGCGCGATCGACTCGGGGTAGGTCGTCCAGAAGGGGGCGAGGACGATGATTTCGTCGCCCGGGTCGCACAGCACGGCGAAGGCATTCGCAATGGCCTGCTTGCCGCCGTTGGTCACCAGCACCTGCTGCGGGGTCACCGAGAAGTGCGAATCGCGCAGGGTCTTGGCGGCCAAGGCCTCGCGCAGGGCCGGGATCCCGCCCGTCGGGGTGTACCGGTGGTTGGCCGGGTCGCGGCAGGCCTCCACGGCCGCCTCGACGATGTGCGCCGGGGTCGGGAAGTCGGGCTCGCCGGCGCCGAAGCCGATCACGTGCTCGCCGGCGGCCTGCAGCGCCTTCGCCTTGGCGTCCACCGCCAAGGTGGCCGACGGGGCGACCGCGGCGGCTCGGCGTGAGATCCGGCGATGTTGGGTCGGCGCGTCGGGAGTGGTCGTCACGGCTGTAATGATTCCATACGTGCCCGATACCCCTGACATCACGATTCCCGCCGAACTTCGGCCCAGCGACGGCCGATTCGGTGCGGGCCCTTCGAAAGTACGACCCGAGCAGATGGCTGCGTTGGCCGAGGTCACGACCACGTATCTCGGAACGAGCCATCGCCAGAAGACGGTCAAGTCGCAGGTCGGCCGGGTCCGCGCCGGATTCCGGCAGCTCTTCTCCCTCCCCGACGGCTACGAGGTGGTGCTGGGCAACGGCGGGACCACCTGCTTCTGGGATGCCGCCACCTTCGGGCTGATCGAGGCCCAGAGCCAGCATCTGAGCTTCGGCGAGTTCTCGTCGAAGTTCGCCTCGTGCGCCGCCGCCGCCCCGCACCTCAAGGACCCCCAGATCATCGCGTCCGAGGTGGGCACCCACCCCCTCCCGGTGGCCGACGCCGCCGTCGACCTCTACGCCCTGACCCACAACGAGACGTCGACCGGGGTGGCCATGCCCATCCGCCGGCCCGTCGGTGCGGACCTTCCCGCCGACGGGGGCGGCCTGGTGGCGGTGGACGCCACGTCGGGCGCGGGAGGTCTGCGGGTGGATGCCGAGCGAGTTCGACGCCTATTACCTGGCCCCCCAGAAGTGCTTCGCCAGCGACGGCGGCCTCTGGATCGCCCTCATGTCGCCGGCCGCGCTCGAACGGGTCGAGCGGATCTCCGCCTCGGGGCGTTGGATCCCCGCCTTCCTCGATCTCAAGACGGCCGTCGACAACTCGGTGCTCGACCAGACCTACAACACGCCGGCGCTGGCCACCATCTTCCTGCTGGCCGAGCAACTCGACTGGATGAACGGGAACGGTGGCCTGGAGTGGACGGCCTCGCGGTGCGACCGCTCGGCCGAAATCCTCTACACCTGGGCCGAGCAGTCCGGCTTCGCACGCCCGTTCGTCGAGAACCCCCAGCAGCGCAGCCACGTCATCGGCACCATCGACTTCGTCGACGCGGTGGACGCCGCCGCGGTGGCGGCCATGCTGCGGGCCAACGGCATCGTCGACACGGAGCCCTACCGCAAGCTCGGGCGCAACCAGCTGCGTATCGCCATGTTCCCCGCCATCGAGCCCGACGACGTCGCCTCGCTCTGCGCCTGCATCAACTACGTCGTCGGCGCGCTCGCCTAAGGCTGGGCGTCGGCGCGGGCGGCGAACTGATCAGCCGGCGCGGGCGGCGAGACGCCGCAACGGCGGGAGCGTCGGCGGTGGCTGCTGACGGGGCGGCAGGTCCTCCAGGAGCTGCACCGTCGCCGCCGTCACCAGCTGCACGGCCCGCTCGAACGCTTCTTCGGTACGGGGTGCAGTCTTCTGGACGCCGCTGACCTTGCGGACGTATTGACGAGCCGCCGCCTCAATCTCTTCGGGTGTCGCGGTGGGCTCGAGACCTCTGAGCGTTGTGATATTTCGGCACATGCCACAAGGCTACGTGAACGGATTCAGCGAACGAACGCCTCTACGCCACGCGTGATGAGGAGATCGCCCGACACACTTTTGAGCGTGAGGTCGATGCGTGGCTGCGAGTTGGCAGTCGTGGGCCCCTCGTCGAGCGGGATGTCGGAATGCACGCTCCCCGACGTCGACTCCGCGTCCACGCGCAACGTCGATCCCCGGGCGATGCCCACGTCGATCTTTCCCGATACCGACCGGATGTGCGTGTTCCCGTCGGTGAGGGAAAGTACCTGCACTCGTCCCGAAACGGCGAGGACCTTCATGTCCCCCGACGCGTCACCCAGGCGGATATCACCGGACGTGGCGCGAATATCCATGGCGCCGGTGGCCGCGCCGATTTCGATGTCGCCCGAGACGGTCGTGACGGAGGCCGGGCCCTCGACCCGCACACAGCGAAGATCCCCCGCAGCCGAGTGCATCCTGAGCGCACCGCTGACCGTGCCCACTTCGACGTCGCCGCTGGCCGTCTTGGCCCGCAATTCGGCGACGTCGTCGGCCGTCACTGTCCCGCTCGCCGTCTTGACATTGGCCCGCCCGAGCGACCCGTTGAGCTCGACATCGGCCGAGGCGGACACCACGCGCACATCGCTCCCCGACGGCACCTCGACCCGCACGGTGATCCCGTTGCGCCGGATGAACTTCATGCCGTGCACCCGGGGGATCTTCACCATGACGATGTCACGACCCCCGTTCTGGCGAACGTCGACGGTGGCGCGTTCCACCAGCTCCCGCCCGCCGGTCGCCGCGGCCTCCAGCGCCACCTGGGAGGTGTCGCCGTCGCGTCCGGTAATGACCGTCAAGCCGACGTCGTTGTGCACGAACACGAATACCGGGCGTGGCGTGGCAAATGTCTTTTCCATGGGGGTCCTTTCCTTCAACTCGTCCCGTAGCCGCGCAGGCGCGAGCCCCCGCGGACACTGCGGGCCTTCGATGCCGACGTCCCTCGCTCCAGGGTGCGCAGGATCCAACTGTTGACCGAGAGCCCTTCGCTCCCTGCGCTCTCCTCGACCCGGGACTTGAGCTGGTCGGAGAGGCGGAGTGTGATGCGGGCGGACTGTTCGGCCTCGGGCTCCGGCGTGTGTGGGCGCTCGTCGATGTAGGCGAATTCGACGTCGTCGCCCACGAGACGGATCTCGACGCGACCTTCGGGGAGCTCGGCCGACACTTCCGCTGCCACCTCGGTCAGGAGGTCCAGAATCCGGCTCGGTGCCGAACGGGCCACGATGGCCGCGATGCGGTCCGCCACTTCAGCCACCGTGTCATCGCCGAGTTCGCCGACCGCGGCAACGTCCGACCGTAGGCCCTCGACCACCAGTGACATCTTCATAGTGTCATTATGACATCACTTCGATGTCACATCAAGATGGCTTATCCCAACCCTCGCTCCGGGCAGCTTCTTACTTCGAGGGTTCTGCGCTTCGAGGGTTCCGCGCTTCGAGGGGTGCGCGCACCCGCCGGACACTTGCGAAAACTGATTGCTAGATATCGAGCGTTCAGTTTTCAAAGGGCGGATGCAAGGGCTGCGCGCACCGCTTGGACCGGCTCAACCGACTCGGCCGGCTCAGCTCCCTCGGCCGGCTCAGCTCCCTCGGCCGACTCGGCCGGCTCGGCCGGCAAGGTGAGAGGTCATGAACGCTCCCCGGGTGGTGAACGCTCCCCGGGTGGTCAACGCTCCCCGGGTGGTCAACACTCCCGGGGTGGTCAGCCCCCTGAGGCGTCCTGCACCCGAGTCTTGCCGGCAGAGATAAACGGCATCATGCCGCGCAGCTCCTGGCCGATCTTTTCGATGGGGTGGGCCTGGCCCTCCTTGCGCAACGCCTCGAAGTTGGGACGGCCCGCCTTGTTCTCGGCAATCCACTCCTCGGCGAAGTCACCGCTCTTGATCTCGTCGAGGATCGTCTGCATCTCGGCCCGGACGGCCGCATTGATGACGCGGGGCCCGCGGGTGACGTCGCCGTACTCGGCGGTGTCGGAGATCGAGTAGCGCATACCGGCGATGCCCTGCTCGTACATGAGGTCGACGATGAGCTTCAGCTCGTGCAGGCATTCGAAATAGGCGGACTCGGGCTGATATCCCGCATCGACGAGCGTCTCGAACCCAGCCGTCACCAGCGCGGTCAATCCGCCGCAGAGCACCACCTGCTCACCGAAAAGATCGGTCTCGGTCTCTTCGTCGAACGTCGTGTCGAGTACGCCGGCGCGGGTGGCTCCAATGGCGTGGGCATAGGACAGGGCCAGCTCGCGTGCCTTGCCGGTCGCGTCCTGATGGACCGCGATCAGCGAGGGCACGCCGCCCCCTTCGGTGTAGGTCCGGCGCACCAGGTGTCCGGGGCCCTTGGGCGCCACCATGGCCACGTCGACCCCGGCCGGCGGGACGATCTGCCCGAAGCGGATGTTGAACCCGTGGGCGAACATCAGGCAGTCACCCTCGTTGAGGTGCGGCGCGATGTGCTCGTCGTAGGCCGCCTTCTGCTCGGTGTCGGGGAGCAGGATCATGATGACGTCGGCTTCGGCGGCGGCATCGGCCAAGGACGTCACCCGGAGTCCGGCCTCCTCTGCCTTACGCCTGCTGCTCGATCCTTCGCGCAGGGCGACCCGGACATCGACTCCGGACTCGAGCAGGTTGAGCGCATGGGCGTGACCTTGCGATCCGTAGCCCAAGATGGCCACCTTGCGGCCGGCGATCAGGCTGGGTCGGCATCGGATTCGTAATACAGCGTGGCCATGTCGTGTGCTCTTTCTCTCGTTTGCTCTCGTTCGATTGCGATGACGTGCAACTGCAGGGACAAGATCAGTGGCGGTCCAGCTTAGGCAGGGCCACCCGCCCTGTTCGCTGGAGCTCGACGACCGTGTACTGCTCCAAGAGGCCCTCGAAGTCGTCGATCTTCTCGGGGCGGCCGGCCAGCATCACCGTGATCTGGTCTGCGCCGACGCTGACCACTTCGCCGCCGAATACCCCGACGAGTTGAATGACCTGCGAGCGTTCGGAGGGACCCACCGCCACGGTGACCAGGAGCAACTCCCGCTCGACCGCTTCGGACGGCGAAAGCTCTCCGATGGAGACCACGTTGACGAGCTTGTCCAGTTGCATGATCACCTGCTCCAGCGGCGCGGACTCGACGTCGACCACGATGGTGATGCGGCTGAAGTGCTCGTGCTCGTCGGTGGGGGCAACCGCCAACGAGTAGATGTTGAAACCGCGCCGGCTGAACAACCCCGCGACCCGGGAGAGGACGCCTGCTTTGTTCTCGACCAGCACCGAGAGGATGTGGTGGCGCGGCTTCCCCGGCGTACGCCTATGGAGAGGGCTCACGTTGGCGGCGCTCATCGGGCGGCCGCAGCCTGATCGGGATGGACGACGATGTCGTCGTTGGAACGACCCGCGGCCACCATCGGGAACACCTTCTCGAAGGCGTCGGTCCGAAAATCAACCACGACGGGCCGGTCGTCGATGGAGTTGGCCTTCTCGATCGCCGGGCCCACGTCCTCGGGGGACTCGGCCCGGATGCCGACACAGCCCATGGCCTCGGCCCACTTCACGTAATCGGGCAGGTCGGGCGAAAGGTAGACCTCTGAGTAGCGCTCTTCGTAGAACATCTCCTGCCACTGCCGCACCATGCCCAGGTAGGCGTTGTTCAAGATGGCGATCTTGACCGGAATCTGCTCCGCCGTGGCCGTCACGAGCTCCTGCGCCGTCATCTGGAAGCACCCGTCGCCGTCGATGGCCCACACCGTGCGGTCCGGGCGCCCCACTTTGGCGCCGATGGACGCCGGCACGGCGAAGCCCATCGTTCCGGCGCCACCCGAGTTGACCCAGGTGTAGGGGTGGTCGAATTGCCAGTACTGCGAGGCCCACATCTGATGCTGTCCCACACCCGCCACGACGATGCCATCGGAAGGCGCGGCATCGCGCAACTGCTCCACGACCATCTGCGGCTTGATCGCACCGCCTTCGGCGTGGTCGTAATAGAGCGGGAACTGCTCCTGCCACCGGTGGATCTGCGCCCACCACGGCTCCAGGTCCTGGACCGCGGGCACCTCACTGTCGGCGTTCATGGCCGACAAGAGCTCCTCGATCACGAGCCGGCAATCGCCGACGATGCCCACGTCGGGCGTGCGCACCTTGCCCAGTTCGGCCGGGTCGACGTCGACATGGATGATCTTCGCCTCCGGGGCGAACGCGTCGATCTTTCCGGTCACCCGGTCGTCGAACCGCGCCCCGAGGCTGATCAGAAGGTCACTGCGCTGCATGGCCGTCACTGCGGTGTAGTTGCCGTGCATGCCGGGCATGCCCAGACATTGGGGGTGCGAGTCGGGGAAGGCGCCGCGGGCCATCAACGTGGTGACCACGGGGATCCCGGTGCGCTCGGCCAGGGCACGGAGCGCGTCGGCGGCACGTGCCTTGAGCACACCGCCGCCGACGTAGAGGACCGGACGGTGCGCCGTGGCGATCAACGCGGCGGCCTGGCGGATGAGCTCGGCATCGCCCACGGTGTGCGGGTGGTACCCCGGGAGATCGAGATCATCCACCGACGTGGGCCAATACCACTCCATCGTCGCGTTGGCGATGTCCTTCGGGAAGTCGATGAGCACGGGGCCGGGGCGGCCGGTCGTGGCGACATGAAAGGCGGCGGCCACCACGCTCGGTATGTCGTTGACGTCCTTGATCAGCCAGTTGTGCTTGGTGATCCCCATCGTCACGCCGGTGATGTCGCACTCCTGGAAGGCGTCGGTGCCGATGGAGCCCGTCGCTACCTGGCCCGAGACCACGACCAGCGGCGTCGAGTCCATGTACGCGTTGGCCAGTGGCGTCACGATGTTGGTGGCACCAGGCCCACTGGTCACCATTGCCACGCCGGGCTTGCCGGTCACCATGGCGTATCCCTCCGCCATGTGCCCGGCACCCTGCTCGTGGCGAACCAGGATGTGCCTGATGGAGGAGTCGATGATCGGGTCGTAGACGGGCAGGATGGCCCCGCCGGGCAGGCCGAACATGACGTCGACGCCCTGCATCTCGAGGCTCTTGATGAGTGCCTGTGCTCCGGTGAGCTGCATCGTTGCTTCCCCTGTCTCTCTCTCGGTGCCTGTGCAACGTTGGCTGGTTGGTGCTGACTTGGTCCGGAAAATGAAACGACCCCCCGTCTGGGAGGTCGTAAAGCGCGCGTTGCAGTGTGGCCGCGCGCTTACGTTACGAGTACCAGAATCTGCGTGCGGTCGTCGTGGCCTGTCTGCATGATCCCTCCAGTCTGGCACGTCATCGCCGCCCCGACAACCCCGGGGGTCCCTCGGTGGTTCACGGGGTCGCCATTCCCCCACCGAGGAGGGCGGGGAGCGCGGTCGCCCGCATGCGGGACAGCACCCGGTCCGTGACGGGCGCCACGTCAGGGTGGATGCCGCCGTTGCGGACCGCCGCCTCCTGCCAGGCCGTGGCACGTCGGTCCACCTCATCGGCATCCTCGAACTGCACGCAGTCGAGGCGATCGGTCGTCAGGTCGACCACGACGGTGTCCCCATCGTGGACGAGGGCGATCGGTCCGCCGAGGAAGGCTTCGGGTGCGACGTGGCCGATGACCAGACCGACGGATCCCCCGGAGAAGCGGGCGTCCGTCATCAGCGCAATGGTGATGTGCCGCTGGCGGCACAGGGCAGTGATCCGCGAGGTCGGATCGAGGAGCTCGGGCATGCCGGGTGCGCCGCGGGGACCCTCGTAGCGGATCACCACCATGTCGTTGTCCATGAAGCTGTCCGGGTCTCCGTCGAGCGCCTCGATGAGCGAACGCTCGCCGTTGAACACTCGGGCACGGCCGGTGAACACACCGTCCTTGACGCCGCCTTCGACGCCCGCGATCTTGAGGATCGCCCCGCCCGCGGGCGCCAGGTTGCCGCGCAGGAGCCGGAGCCCGCCTGTGTCCTTGAAGGGCTTGTCGACCCCGAAGATCACCTCCCCGTCGGGCGGGGGCGGATCGAGCCGCCGGAGTTGCGCAGCCAGCGTCTCGCCCGTGCAGGTGATCGTGTCGCCATCGAGGAATCCGGCCTGAAGGAGTTCGTTGGCGACGACCTGCAGACCGCCTTTGGCGTCCACGTCCACCATGGAGTAGTCGCCGAACGGCCGCATGTTGACGAGCACCGGCAGCCGCCGGGCCAGCTCGTTGAAATCATGCTGGCTCAGCACGTCATCCCAGAGATCGAGGCCGGCGGCCCGGGCGATCTCGACACTGTGCAGCAGCACATTGGTGGATCCGCCCATGGCGATGGTCACCGTGAGGGCGTTGCGCAGCGAAGCGGGCGTCACGATGTCGCGCGGGGCAATGCCCTCCTTCGTCATTGCGAGCAGGCAGTCGACCGTCTCGTCGGGGAATTCGGTCAGACGGCGCGGGTCGTCCGAGGGCGGGGCGACCATGTGCAACGGTTCGAGCCCGAGCACCGCGATGAACGTCTGCATCGTGTTGTAGGTGAACATGCCCCCGCAGCTGCCCTGCCCGGGACAGGCGTTCAGGGCGTACCGGGCTCTGACCTCGGCATCCTGATCGGCCACCTGGAACGCCGAGACGAGATCGATCCGGCCCCCCGTTTCCGGATCGACGCCCGGTCTGATCGGGCCGTCGGAGACGATGACGGCCGGCGTGTTGTTCTCGAGGACGGCGGCGACGGTCCCGACCGGCGGCTTGTCGCAGGCCACGACGGCGACGAGCCCAGCCACGCTGTTCGCCGCCAGGTGGACGTCTGCGACATCGTGGACGAGCTCGCGGCCGATGAGGGAGAACCTCATCTGCGGGGTGCCGTTGAGCTGGCCGTCCGAGACGCCCAGCGTGAACACGGGCGGGATCAGTCTGACCGCCAGGTCGTCGTCGGCGATCCGGCGCGACAGGGCGGCCTGCAGGGCCTGCACCTTCTGGGGGACGCCCAGGTAGCACTGGCTGTCGCCGAGGTTGCCGATGACCGCCCATACCGGGTCGTGGATCTTCCCGACGTCCTCTCCGAGGAAGGCGGCCGTGCCGACCCTCTGCACGTCGCGCCCGGGGTTGATGGACACGAACGTCTCCGATTCGTTGCGCACGGGAACCAAACTAACGCGCGGGCTCTCCCACCCCGGCCTGCGCCGGCACCGGTGGCGGCGTCACCTCGGCCCCGATGGTGGGAATGCTGCGCTCGAGAACGCGCGGCATCCACCAGTTCCGCGGTCCGAGGAGCTCCATCAGCGAGGGGACCAGGACCATGCGCACCAGGGTGACGTCAACGGCCACGGCCACCGCGAGACCCAGGCCGAAGACCTTCAAGATGTGCAGTGGATCCTTGATGACGAACGAGGCAAAGACACAGAACATGATGGCCGCCGCGGCGGTGATGACACGCCCGGTCACCGCGAGGCCGTCGGCCACGGCAAGGGAGTTGTCGCCGGTCTGGAGCCAGCCTTCACGGATGCGGGACAGCAAGAAGACCTCGTAGTCCATGGAGAGGCCGAAGAGGATGGTGAACATCGTCACCGGAATCCACGGATCGATCGGACCGGTCTGGCCTATCCCGATCACGCCACCAAACCAGCCCCACTGGAAGACGGCGACCAACACCCCATAGGCCGCGCCCACGCTGAGCAGGTTCATCACGACCGCTTTGAGGGGGAGCACGACCGATCGGAAGACAGCCATGAGAAAGAGGAAGGAGAGAACGAGCACGGCGCCGATCACCAGTAAGAGCCGGCTGCCGAGGAACGTGGCGGCGTCGATGCTCACCGCCGTCTCCCCGCCGACCTGCGCGTCGACCCGGGTCCCGCTGACCACTTCGGGGATCACTTCTGCGCGCAGGGTGCGCACCAGCGATTGCGTGGCACCCGCTTGCGGAGAGGTCGTCGGGTACGCCACGAGCACGGCGCCGCTCTCCGAGGCGTTGAACTGTGGCGGCACCACGTAAGCCACGCCGGGGGTGTCCGCGATGGCGGTACGCAGGTGCTGCACGATGGGGGCGGACCCGGGCCCTGGGAACGCGACCGCCACCACGAGCGGGCCGTTGAATCCCGGACCGAATCCCTGTGCGAGGAGGTCATAGGCCTGACGGGTGGTGAGCGACGGCGGGTCGTTGCCGGCGTCGGTGAAGGCAAGCCGCATGCTGAACAGCGGTAGGGCCAGCAGGACCAGCACGAGGGCGGCCACGGTGCCCGTGACCCACGCCCGCCGTTGAATGAAGCGGCTCCAACGGAACCAGAATCCGTCGGGCGGGGGCGGCCCGCCGCTCTGCAGCAGGCCGGGCACGTGGAGTTTGTCGATGGCCTCACCGGCGAAGCCGAGCAACGCAGGAAGCAAGGTGAGTGCAGCCAACAGGACAAGGAGTACGGCGACGATGCAGGCGGTGGCCAGTCCGATCATGTAGGCCTGCCCGATGAGGAAGAGCCCGAAGAGCGAGATGACGACTGTGCTTCCGGCGAAAAGGACGGACCGACCCGAGGTCATGAGCGACACGATGACGGCATCGCGTGGCCCGCGCCCTTCGAACAGACCCTGCCTATAGCGCGTGGCGATGAACAACGCGTAGTCGATACCCACGCCGATACCGATCATCGCCGCCATTTCGGGCGCGAACGTGGGCACGACGAGAAGGTGCGTCACCAGCTCCAAGAGCGCGATACCGACCCCGAGTCCGAAAAGGGCAGTGATGATGGGCAGCCCCATCGCGACGACCGAACCGAAGGCCAGCAGCATGATCAGGATGGCCGCGGTGATGCCGATTCCTTCGCTGGACCCGGGCGCGGCCGTGATCACCGACGAGATGGGGTTGCCCCCTAATGCGACCGCGAACCCGCTGTGCCGCGCCAGCCTCCGCCGACGCAATGACAGCCTTGACCGAGGCCGCCGGCAGGACGTCGGCCGTCTCGTCGAACTGGACCACGGCATAGGCGATGTGACCATTCGCAGCAACTTGGTGGACTGCGCCGGGCGAGAACGGACCAGTGACGCCGACGACGTGGGCCAGGGGCTCCAGACGCTGCACCACCCCATTGATCGCAGCCCGGTTGGCCTCCGATCCAACCGGAGCGGCGGTGTGGAAGACGACGTCGGCGGTGTCCCCCGATCGGGTGGGGAATCGCGCCTGCAGAATGTCGGCGGCTTGCTGTGAGGGGGTGTTGCCCGCGGTGAAGTCATTCTGGAACCTGGTACCGACCACCTGGGCCAGCGCCGTCACGCCGATGACTAGGAGAATCCAGACGAGGAGCACCGTGCGCCGGTGGTCGTAGCACCGGGCCGCCCAGCGGCCCAGGACAGACCCGGTCTGCGGGTCCGAAGCCGGGCCCGAGGGGTGCTCCTGCAACGCCGTCCCGACCGTCACGGGCGTGCCCTAAGGTTCATCACTGATGAGTTTTACCATGAGAATTCACTACTGGTGAATATCTGTTCGCCAATCTTCCCGGGCAGCCGGCCCGATGAGCCCCGGAGGGAGGCGTCCCGGCAAAGGCAACGCGCGCGACGACATCATCGTGGCGGCGAGGGAGACCTTCGCCATGCACGGGTACGAAGGCGCCAGCCTGCGCGCCGTCGCCCGGGCAGCTGGTGTGGATGCCGCTCTGGTCCATCACTACTTCGACGGAAAAGCAGACCTGTTCATGGCAGCGATGGCATTGCCCTTCGACCCTCGCCATGTGCATCTCGCCGCCAAAGCGGAGGCCACTATCTCCGGCTCCGGCGGCGCCGCCACCGTCGAGGGGTTCCTCGCCATGTGGGATCTCGCCGAGGGCACGGGATCGTCGTTCGCCTCGTGCGCCGGAGCGATGGCTGCGTCGCCGACCGTGGCCGATGCGTTCCGTGAATTCGTCAAGGAGAGGGTCTGGGGTCAGATCCGTCCGGTCGCCGGGGAGAGCGAGACCACCACTGACGTCCGTCGGGGTCTGGTGGCGTCACAGTTGCTCGGCTTGGCCTATGCCAGATACATCCTGCGCGTCCCGCCGCTGTCTACCGCCACACCTTCAGCGATCGGCCGCTGGGCCGGGCCCACACTGGACCACTACAGCGCCGGGGCGGTGGAAGGTCCCGGGGTCCGCTTCCCCGGGTCCGTCGACGCCGGTACGGACGGAGCCGAATTGACGGACGGTCCGGATTAGCTGCGGAGGCGCCTGAGCTCCGCCGCCACCTCTTTGCCGTTGGCCTGGTTGGACGTCGCCGTCATCACCGCCCCTACGAAGAAGCCGGTCAACTTGTCGTCGCCCTCGACATACCGCGCCCATTCGTCGGGGTGCGCCGCCACTACGTCGGCCACGACAGTCGCCAACGTGTCGGCGCCGAGAGCCTCGAAACCCATCTCCCGCGCCAGCTCACGGGGATCGCTCCCGACTGCGGTCACCGCTGCACTCAGGACTGCCTTGGCTTGCGTGGCCGACAGTTCGCCCTTCGCCTCCATCTGGAGCAGCGTGACGAAGGAGGATTCGGGCAGGGCCAGGCCGGCCTCCCCCTCGGCGGCGAGCTCGTTGGCGGCCCTGGCCAACGCCAGACGGGCCGGTGCCCCGGCCCGCGCCGCTTCGACGACGAACTCGTCGAGACCGAGATCGACCACGGCGCGGATCTGGTCCGACTCTGCTTCACTGGCGGACCCACCGACGAGGTCGACCAGAGCCGCACGCCGGTCGGCTGGCATGGAACGCAAGGCCAGCCTCACCCGCTCCTGCCATGCATCGTCAGGGACCAGGGGAACCAGGTCGGGTTCAGGGAAGTAGCGGTAGTCGTTGGCCTCTTCCTTCGAGCGCATCGTCTGGGTGCGGCCCGCGGCCTCGTCCCAATGCCGCGTCTCCTGGCTGACCGACTCGCCGCTTTCGATCAGGGTGATCTGTCGCTTCGCTTCGTACTCGATGGCACGGCCGAGGGAGCGCAGCGAGTTGAGGTTCTTGATCTCGCAGCGGGTGCCGAACGTCGTCGCGCCCACCGGACGCACCGAGACATTGGCGTCGAAGCGCATCGACCCTTCCTCCAGCCGGCCGTCGGACGCGCCGGTGGCCACGAGGATCCCGCGCAGCTCGGACGCGTAGGCCCGCGCCTGTGCAGCCGAGCGGATGTCGGGCTCGCTCACGATCTCCACCAACGGCACGCCGGAGCGGTTGTAGTCGACCAGTGCATGGTGGGCCGAGTTGATGCGGCCACCCGCGCCGACGTGGCTCAATTTCCCCGTGTCCTCTTCGAGGTGGGCCCGGGTGACGCCGACCCGGAACCCACCTGGCAACTCGAGCCAGCCTCCGAGGTTGATCGGCTCGTCGTATTGGCTGATTTGATAATCCTTGGCCTGATCGGGATAGAAGTAGTTCTTGCGGGCGAAGCTCGAGGCATGGATGTCGCAGTGCAGTGCGGTCCCGATGCGCATGGCCAGCTCGACGGCCTGGGCGTTGAGCACCGGCAACGATCCCGGAAGGCCCAGGCAGACGGGGCAGACGTTCGTGTTCGGCTCCTCGCCGAACTTGTTGCGACAGCCGCAGAAGAGCTTGGTCGTCGTGGCGAGCTCGCAATGCACCTCGAGGCCGACCACCGTTTCCCAGATGGTGTCGGTGCCGCCCGTGCTCGCCGCGGTGTCCGTGCTCGCCGCTGTGTCCGTGCTCATGGTGACCACTCCGTTCTCGGGGCGGCGGCCTCGACCGCGCCAGCCACCTGGAAGAGCACCTGCTCGGCCAGCGCCGGGGCCAGGACCTGTACCCCGACCGGGAGGCCGTCGTCCCCCACCCCGAAGGGGACCGACACCGCGGGGTGGCCGGCCAGGTTGGACGGGATGGTGCAGATGTCGTTCATGTACATGGCCATCGGATCGTCGACCTTGTCGCCCAAGGCGAAGGCCGTCGTCGGCGCCGTGGCCCCCAACAGGACGTCGACGGACGCGTACGCCCGCTCGAAGGCCTGCACGACGAGAGTACGGACCCGCTGCGCCTGGGCGTAGTACGCGTCGTAGTAACCGGCGGACAGGGCGTAGGTCCCGAGCATGATCCGGCGCTTCACCTCATCACCGAAGCCGGCCGTCCGCGTGGCCATGTTCATGGCGGCCGCGTCGTCGCCATCGACGCGCAGCCCGTACCGCACCCCGTCGTAGCGGGCCAGGTTGGACGAGGCCTCGGCCGGGGCGATGATGTAATACGCGGACAAGCCGAAGCCGAACTCGGGAACGCTGATCTCTTCCACCTTCGCCCCGGCTGCGGCCAGCGCCTGCGCGGCCTCGTGCACGCGGCCCCTCACGTCGGGTGCGCACCCTTCGATGAGTTCGGGGCACAGGCCGATGCGGACTCCCTCCACCCCGGCGTCCACGACATCGAGGGTCGATGGCGTCGCGAGGCGCAGCGACGTCGTGTCGCACGGGTCGTGCTGCGCCAGGACGTCATAAAGGAGCGCGGCATCCTCGACCGTGGCGGCGAAGGGCCCGATCTGGTCGAGCGAACTGGCGAATGCCACCAGGCCGTAACGCGATACCCGCCCGTAGGTCGGCTTCATGCCGACGACCCCGCACAGCGCTGCCGGTTGACGGATCGATCCTCCGGTGTCCGAACCGAGCGCGAGCGGGGTGAACCCGGCTGCCACCGCCGCGGCCGAGCCGCCGCTGCTCCCGCCCGGGACCTTGTCGGTGTCGCGCGGATTGCGGGTCGGACCGAAGGCGGAGTTCTCCGTCGAGCTGCCCATGGCGAATTCGTCCATGTTCGTCTTGCCCAGCGCGATGGCTCCGGCGGCGCGCAGCAGGGTCACGACCGTGGCGTCATAGGGTGGCCGCCAGCCGTCGAGGATCTTCGAGGCGCACGTCGTCGGTATCCCCCGCGTGCAGAGGTTGTCCTTGAGCGCGACAGGCACCCCGGCCAACGGTCCCGGGTCCCGTCCCTCGGCGACGGCGGCGTCGACCGCGGCCGCCTCGGCCAAGGCGTTGTCCGCCAGCACCTGCAAGAAGGCATGGGTCGCCCCATCGCGCGCCTCCACGGCTGCCAGTGCTTCCTCGGTCACTTCGCGCGCCGAACGCTCACCGGCTCGCACGGCCGCGGCTGTCGCACGTGCGCTCATCACGGCGCCTCACCGCCGATGCGCGGCACCCGGAAACGGTGGTCCTCCACCGAGGGCGCGGCTGCCAGGACCTCGGCCCGGTCCAGGCTCGGGCGCGGCTCGTCTGGGCGCAACACATTCTCGACCGGGATGGGGTGCGCTGTCGGGGCCAGATGCGACAGATCGAGTGCCGCCACGTCCGCCGCGTGGTCCAGCACCGTGCGCAGCTGCGCGGTGAAGAGATCGACCTCCCCTTCAGTCAAGGTGAGACGGGCCAGGTTGGCGACGTGGATCACGTCGTCTCGGCTGAGTTGTCCGGGGCTGCCGCGGTCGTGCTCGCCCGGGGCTGCGCCGGTCATGCCCCCGCCGGGGTGCCGGTCGGAGGGAGCAGGTCGGTCACGAACGCCACGGTCCGCTTTTCGATCTCGTCCTTGTCATAGTCGAGGGTGGCCACATGGAAGCTGTGCTCGAGCACGATCCGTTCCACCGGTCCGCTGACCCCCTCGACCAGGCGGTCGCCCGACACCGGTGCGACCACGTGGTCCTGGGTGCTCGAGAACAGCAGGACCGGGCAGGTCACGGCGCCGAGTCCGGCCGAGATCCCTGCGGCCGCCCCGAAGAGCGAACGGGCGGCACGGAGCGGAAGCTCGGGGTAGGCCGACTCGACAGATCCTTCCTTGGCGATGTCGGACCCGACGCCGGCGGCCAGCTCGTCGCCGCCGTCGATCAGCGCGTCGATGAAGGCCACCGTGTCCGCGTCGGGAGGCTCGATCAAGGGGTTGACCAGCACGAGGGCGGCAATTTCAGGGTGCCGCTCGCTGAGCCAGACGCTCAGGGTGCCACCCATGGAGAGACCTACCACCACGATCTCCTCGCAGCGCGTCGCCAGCTCGGCATACGCCGCCTCCGCCGCGGCCGACCAGTCCTCCCACGTCGTGGGGACCATGTCCTCCACCGCGGTGCCGTGCCCGGGGAGGAGCGGCAGCTCCACGGTCAAACCGGCGTCGGACAGGGCCGTCGCGAGCCCGCGCATCGACTGGGGGTTGCCGGTGAACCCGTGCAGGACCAACGCCCCGCGGGCGTCGCCAACGGCGGAATAGGGCTCAGCGCCAGGGAGAATGGGAGCAGTCACGCGCGACCATCCTACTGAGGAGCCGACTAACGTTCCGCCGGACGGGGAAGCCCTCTGTGCCCATCGGGCCGTCCCCGCGCAGTCAGATCCTGATCACCCCGACACAGATCACACCGACACAGACCCCACCGACACAGACCACACCGACGAAGGAGCTTCCCCGATGCCTTACCCGTTCTTGAGTGACGAGTGGTTGGAGGAGGCCCGTCGTATTCGCGCCGAGTACGAGGGCAAGTCGGTCCCGTTTCCCCATCCGGTCCGCATGAACCTCGTCGTCACCGGGGTTCCCTTCGGCGACGTGGACATCGATGCCCACATGGACACCTCCAGCGGCGAGCTCATCCTCGACGTGGGTCACATCGAGAACCATGACCTCAAGGTCACCGTCGACTACGACACAGCCAAGGCGATCCTGATCGATGGCAACCCTCAAGCGGGCATGCAGGCCTTCATGGCCGGCAAGGTCCGTGTCGAGGGGGACATGGGCAAGTTGATGGCCCTGCAGGCTGCTCCGGTCGGTGCCGAATCGAGCGCGGCGGAAATGGCGAAACGGCTCAAGGAGATCACCTCCTAGCGCACCTACTGGGATGACGCGGTTACCGTCGCCGCCTGGGCGCCCCGGGGCAGCGGGCGGATGAACGTGGCCGCGAGCACGCCGAGACCGGCCACGCATGCCGCCACCCAGAAACCGATTTGGAAGCTGTGCAGGAGCCGGGTGGAGTGGTGCACGTTCACGAGACCGGCGTGACGTGCCAGCGACTCCTGCAGCGTCAACACCACCTGGATGCCGGCGACCTCGCCCACCTGCGAGGCCAGCAGCTGGGCGGCGCTCATCACGCCGTACTCCTCCGCAGCGACCTCATTGCTCATGGTCGAGGAAGCTGCGGGCAGGGCGACGCCCATGCCGATACCCGAGAGGGCGAGCGCCACCAGAATGATGCCAAGGCCTGATGTGGGCGCCAATGTGGCGAACAGGACCATGGACGCCAATACCGCCGAGGCTCCGGCGACCGTGGCCACACGTTCGCCGGTCCGCACGGTCATGTAGCCGGCGACCGGCGGCGCTGACGCGCGTAGAGCAGGGGGCGGGCGACGGAGACGAACCCGACCTCTGCGATGGAATAGCCGTACACCTGCTCCATAAGCAGCGGGAACAGGAAGAAGCCGCCGAAATAGGCGAAATTCGAGCAACCCTGCATCCCAAGGGGAAAGAGGAAATTGCGGCGGCGCAGGTACCGGGTCGGGATGAGCGGGGTGGCGAACGTAACCTCGCGCCACACGAACAGCGCGACCAGACCGATCGCGCACAGCCCTGCGAGGATCGCCCCCAACGAGGTCCACCCCACGATCGGGCCGAGGCTGAGCACGAGCATTGCCGCCGTGACCGCACCGGCCAGGCTCCAGCTGCCGACCCAGTCCATCTCGTCCCACGCCCCTTCGGCGCCACCGTCGTCCGGTGGCTCCACGGCCGGCCCCCGATGGGCCCGGTGTCGCGACGGCAGAATGAGGGCGACCACCACCGCGGCCATGACCAGAAGGATCAGCTGTCCCCAGAACAGCGCGCGCCATCCGAGGAACTGGATCACCGGTGAACCCAACGTCACGCCGAGGACCGGGCCTCCCGCGGCGACCAGGGACCACCATCCCAATGCCTTGACCCGCTCCTCCCGATCGAACAGCTGCAGGATCAAGGCCATGGAGGCGGTCCCCGTGGCTGCGCCCTGCACACCATCGAGCGCGCGGGCGAAAAGCAGCACGCCCACGGTGGGCGCGGTGGCCGTGAGAACGGCGCTCACCATGGCCCCGCCCAACCCGAAGAGATAGAGCCGGCGGTGGCCGAAGAGGTCGCCCGCTTTGCCGAAGAAGGGCGCGGCAATACCGAAGGCCAGCAGGGGTCCGGTCGAGACCCAGGTCAGAACGGAGAAGTTGGTGTGGAACTCGGCCCGCACCGTGGGGAGCGCCACCACGAAGACGGTGAAGGTGATGTTGAGCGAGAGCAACCCCGCCAGGAGCGCCGTGAGGGCCCACCACCGGTAGCGGGGACTGCGCTCGGCCCGACCGGCGACGCGGTGACGCAGGAGGACGGGCCAGCTCGGGACCACCGACGCTTCGGCCCCACTGGCCCCAAGTGCAGCGCCCCCGGGGTCCGCCTTGGGGTCGAGTAGGAGATCCGGACGCTCGGTGGGCGGGTTCTCCACCGGGGGGACCCTATCCCGGGGTGCTCCGGCATCCGGGGTGTTCCGGCGGCCGCCGACCCAGCGGCCAGGGGGCGTCAGCCGAAGCGGCGGGACCACCAGTTCGGATCGCGGCCGTGGGCGTGGAAATGGTTCGGGATCTGGCGCATGACCCGGTCGACGAACCAGCCCCCGTCCCCGAAACGGGCGTCGGCCACCAGGGTCAGCTGCTCCAGCATGTGCGCCAGATCGTCTTCAGGGGGCACCGGACCGTGGTGCTTCCAGACGACCATGGGCACGTCGCAGATCTCGCAGTCGGCCACCCAGCACACGTCGTCTTCGTGGTGCCACGGCGAGATGTGCGCCGCCTCACAGAGGTCACAGGACGCGTCGAAGGGGAGGGCCACCGGCGTCTCCTCCCGTCCCTTCCTGGTCCCGCTACTGGGCCAGGATCGTCACGGACGATCCCGGTCGGCACCGTGGTGCCGGTCGCAGGCGGTGACCCCTGCGCGGTGCCGTTGGGGTTGCCCTCCACGCCGGTCACATTCAACCCGGCATCCTCCAGGGTCGTCGTGGCCTGCGACACGGTCATCCCGATGACGTTGGGCACCTGGACCGTCGGGGGACCGCTCGACACCGTGACCTTGACCGTCGACCCATAGGGCACGGGGGTGCCGGCGGGCGGGTTGAGCGAGGCGACGTTGCCCGCCGGGAACGCCGCGCTGGGCGTGTACGCCTCCGTGCCGGTGAGCCCCACCGCCTGCAGGAGCACGAGGGCGTCCTGGTAGGAATCCGCCTGGGAGATCGTGGTGGGAACGGGCACCGGGACCGTGGCCCATGGAGGGGACCATGTCGATGGTGGACCCGTAGGGGGCCTTGGTCGGATTCTGCTCTCCGTTGTAGGACCACGAGATGAGCAGCCCGTTCTGGACCGTGGCGCTGAACTGGGCCGTGACGCAGTCACCCTGGAGATGCGCCGCCTTCAGCGTCGACGACCGCCTGGCCGCAGGTCATGCTGGTGAGCGACGGCACGGCGACCGACGGCGGGCCGAGCGACGGCACGACGGTCAGTTTCGCACCCTCCTTGAGGACCTTGCCCGGCTTGGGCGTCTGATGGAGGATGACGCCCTCGGCGGTCGTGATCGATTCCACGCCTTGGGCAATATGCAGCGTGAAGTGGTCCTTGCCGACCGCCGCCTGGGCCTGCTCCAGGCGTCAGTCCGGTCAGGGTCGGCACGGGGTGCGAGGCGGTGAAGATCTGCTTCTGCCAGGCCACAAGCCCGCACCGCCACCAGAGCCAGCACGAGGACGACCGAGCCCGATGATCCAGGCCCACTTGCGTCGGCTCTTGCGGCGCATGGCGATCACGGAGCTCTCGGCCGGGCTCGCAGCCATTGTTCTTGGCGCCCTTGCCCTGCAGGCTGGGCTCGGCATCGAAGAGCTCACCCGGCCCGGCCTTGGTGCCGACGGGAGCGGGCTTGGTCGCCTTCCCGAGCGATGGGGGGACCTGGGTCAGTTCGGAGACGTCCGGGGGCGCGGAACCCGTTGAGGGGAGCGGGGGCGACGTGGTCGTGCGGGTGCAGGGCCAGCGGCTCGGGCGTCGGGAGTGCACTGGCCAGCGCCCCCAGTCGGGCTTCGAACCCTGCCGCGTCCAGGCGGGCCGACTGCTTCGGGCGCGGCGGCGCGGGCCAGAACGTCATCGAGCGGGCCGAGGGCATCGTTCGGCGGCAGCGGCGATCCGATGCGAGCCATGATCGTGCCCTGCGTGGTGTCGGACACGAACGGCACGGAGCCCGACAGCGCCTCGTACAGCACGAGGGCCAACGAGTAGACGTCGGCCCGGCCGTCCAGCGGCTTGCCCTCGGCCGACTCGGGCGAGATGTAGCGGGCCGTTCCCACCATCGCTCCGGCCGGCTCGGTGTAGGCCGCCTCCGCCAGGGCGCGGGCCACGCCGAAGTCGGCCACCCGGACCCGGCCCTCCTCATCGAAGAGCAGGTTGGCCGGCTTGATGTCGCGGTGCACCAGCCCCCGTGCGTGCGCGTAGGCCAAGCCCTGTGCCACCTCGGTGCCCAGATGCGCCGCCTGGGAATGGGTGAGGCGGTCACCCCGGTCGAGGAGGTCGCGCAGCGACCCGCCGCCGAGATACTCCAGCACCAGGTACGGCCCATCGGTGTCCTCGCCCCAGTCGAAGACCCGCAAGACGTGTGGGTGGTTCAGGGAGGCGACCGAGCGGGCCTCGGCCCGGAAGCGCTTCAGGAAGGCCTCGTCGCTGGCCAGTGCCGGCTGCAGCACCTTGACCGCGACGTGGCGCTGCAGGCTCACGTCTTCGGCGAGGTAGACGTGCGCCGAGGCGCCAGTGCCCAAAGCGGAGAGCAGCCGGTACCGCTTCCCAAGGACCCGGCCGATGGAATCAGAGATGAGGGGCATCGGGACTACTCCGTAGGCTAGTGACTCCCGGGGCGCCGCCGGTGGACACCCCCCTCATGCGGCGCACTCCGGCCCCTAATCCGGCGCCTCCGGCTGCTACCCGGCACGCCCGGCACGTCCGGCAGCCGCTATGCGTCCGGCCGCAACTATGTCTCCGGCAGCAATCCTGCTCGAGCAGCGCCTCGAACCCCTCCGCCGGGACGATGGGGATGCCCAGCTCCTCGGCCTTCTTGAGCTTGCTGGCGCCCGGGGCATCCCCCACGACGAGGGCGAAGGTCTTTTTGGACACGCTGCCTGGGGATTTCCCTCCCGGGCGAGGATCGCCTCTTCGGCTTCCTCCCTGGTGAAGCCCGGGACGGCGCCCGTGACCACGATCGGTCAGGCCCTCGAGGGTCTGCGCCGGGCCGGCGCCTCCGGCGGCCTCGCCTGTGCCGCCCTGGCCTCCGCGCGCCGGCGCCGCCACCTGCGGTTCCTCGGGCGCCGGGCTCCTCGAGGGTGACGCCGGCGGCTACGCAGGCGCCCGAGAACGGCCCTGGTTGGTGGGCATGGCCAGGAACTCGGCGATGCTCGCCGCGATGACCGGGCCGATGCCCTCGACGGCGGCCAACTCCTCCGCGGTCGCCGCCATGATGGCGTCGAGGGTGCCGAGGCCGCGGGCCACCGCCCGGGCTCCCGTCGGGCCCGAGGTGGCGGATCCCGAGCCCGACCAGCAGCCGGCTCAACGGTTGGGCGGTCGAGGCCGCGATGCCGGCCACCAGGTTGGCGGCGGAAATGGCGGCGAAACGCTCCAGGGCTGGACGAGCTGGGGCACGGTCAGGTCGTAGAGGTCGGCGGGATCGGCGATCAGCCCGGCCGCCACAAGTTGGAAGACACGCTCCTCGCCGAGACCCTCGATGTCCATCGCCGAGCGGGACGCATAGTGGACGATGCGCTGGACGCGCTGCGCCGGGCAGTCGATGTTGGTGCAGTAGGTGTCGCTCTCGCCTTCGAGCCGTACGAGCGGTTGCCCACAGGAAGGGCAGGCGCTCGGGAATTTCCACGCCGGCTTGCGGCGCTTCGGAACCCCGGGACCGGCGAGCACGGGGCCGACGATCTCGGGGATGACGTCACCTGCCTTGCGCACGATTACGAGGTCGCCGGGACGCACGTCCTTGATCCCCACCTGGTCCTCGTTGTGGAGCGTGGCCATCTCGACGGTCGAGCCGCCCACGAAGACGGGCTCCATGCGCCCGAACGGCGTCGCCCGGCCGGTGCGGCCGATCGACACCATGATGTCGAGCAATCTGGAGGTCCGTTCCTCGGGCGGGAACTTGAAGGCCATGGCCCAGCGCGGGGCCCGCGAGGTCGCTCCCAGCCGGGTGTGCAGTGCCAGGTCGTCGACCTTAGTCACCACGCCGTCGATCTCATAGGCCAGGTCGTGACGCTCCTCGGCTAGCTCGAGGCAGCGGGCGATGACCTCTTCGACACCGGTGACGAGCCGGGCGTCAGGGCTGACCGGGAACCCGGCCTTCTTCAGCAGGGCCAAGGTGGCCGACTGCGAGGCAGCGGGCCAGTGGCTGCCCTCGGGCGCCCCCTCCACCTCTCCGACCTGGTAGGCCCAGAACGAGAGGGGCCGGGTGGCGGTGACCGCCGGGTCTTTCTGGCGGAGCGCGCCGGCGGCGGCATTGCGCGGATTGACGAACAGCCTGCAGACCGGCCGCCTCCTGCCGTTTGTTCATGGCGGCGAAGTCGGCGAGGGGCAGGTAGATCTCGCCCCGGATCTCGAGCAAGGCAGGGAACGGGCCGGCCCTGGCATCGAGGGTCTTGGGCACCACCCTGACCGTCGCCACATTCGCCGTGACGTCCTCGCCGGTGACCCCGTCCCCCCGGGTGGCGGCCTGGGTGAAGCGTCCGTGCTCGTAGGTGAGCGACATCGCCACGCCGTCGACCTTGGGCTCACTCGAGAAGGCGAGATGCTCGAGATCCAGATCGGGCACCTGGCGGCGCAGGCGTTCGGCCCAGGCCCGGAGGTCCGCTTCTTCGAAGGCGTTGTCCAGGCTCATCATGGGGACCCGGTGCCGGACGGGTTGGAACAGTCCGAGAGGGGCCGCACCAACCGTCTGCGTCGGGGAGTCGGGGGTGACGAGGGTCGGATGCGCGGCCTCGAGGTCGCGGAGCTCGAGCACCAGGAGGTCGTACTCGGCGTCGGGGATCTCGGGCGAGTCCAGCACGTTGTACCGCTCGTTGTGGTACTTGATCACCTCACGCAGCTCGGCCGCCCGGGCAGTCTGCTCGGGCGACGGTGCGTCGTCGCCCAGCGGTGCGTCGTCGGCCAGCGGTGCGTCGTCGCCCACGGTCAGGCGGCGATACCGGCGCCGACCACGGCATCCGGATCATTGACGTCGTACAGGGCGACCGTCTGCCCCGGTGCGACCGGTCGCTGGGGCGCGTCGAACTGCACGACCAACCCTGCTTCCGTGCGTGTCAGTCCACACGGCGCCGGCCGGCCGTGCGCGCTCACCTGGGCGACGGCACGGTCGCCGTGTCGAAGGGGCTGGTCCACCCAGGTGAGCGAGGCGTCGCCGAGGATCACCCTGGCCGTCATCGCCTCGGCCGCGCTCCCGACCGTCACCCGGCGCGACGGGACGTCGACGGCGATCACGTAGCGCCTCGCCCCGTCGGTCCCGTGGCCCATGCCGCGGCGCTGGCCCACGGTCACCAGCTCCACGGCGTCGACCGATCCCACCGTCTCACCCTTGCCGTTGGTCACCTCCGCCGGATGGAACTGCAACTTGTCCGCCAGGAAGCCCTGCCGCCCCTCGACACTGCCGATGAAGCAGACATCCTGACTGTCGGGCTTCCCCGCGGTGCGAAGCCCCAAGCGGACGGCATGGGCCCGCACGTCGGCCTTGGTCATCTCCCCCACGGGGAAGAGCACACGGCCGAGCTCGGCCTGGCCCAGCATCGAGAGCACATAGGACTGATCCTTCTCGGCATCGGCGCCACGCCGGAGCCGGAGACCTGCCGCGGTGTCCCGCGTGACCCGCGCGTGATGGCCGGTGGCCAGGCGTGCGAATCCCAGCCGATCGGCCCGCTCCAGCAACCGGTCGAACTTGATCGACCGGTTGCACTCGATACAGGGGTTGGGTGTCCTGCCCTGCGCGTGCGCGTCGATATACGGCGTGACGACGTGACGGTCGAACTCCTCGGTCAGGTTGAAGACGTGATGGTCGATACCCAATTGCTGGGCCACCCGGCGGGCGTCATCGACATCGGCGACCGAACAGCAACCCGAGTCGGATTCGCCCCCCCAGAGCTTGAGCGTGGCTCCGACGACGTCGTGCCCCTGCTCCACGAGCAGCGCCGCGGCGACAGAGGAGTCCACCCCTCCCGACATGGCCACCAGCACTCGCATCCGTCCAGTGTGCCACCGCGGCTCAGGGACCATGTCGCAACGCGGCGATCACCGGGGGGACAACGGCCAGGGCCCGGTCGATGTCCGCATCGGAGGTGTCGTGGCCGAGGGTGAACCTGATGGCACCGCGGGCCAACGCATCCGGGACGCCCATGGCCGCCAGCACATAGCTCGGCTCGAGGGCACCGCTCGCGCACGACGATCCTCCCGACGCGCAGACGCCCCGTTCGCTCAGTGCCAGGAGGAGCTCCTCGCGCTCGATGCCGGCGAAGCACAGATGGAGGTGACCCGGGAGGGTGGCCACCTCCGCGTCGACCGTCCGGTTGGTTCCGACCACCGAGTGCAGCAGGCCCTCCGCCAACCGGTCGCGCAAGGTGCCGACCCGGCACGACGCCGCGCGCCGTTCGGCCGCGGCCAGGCGCAGTGCCGTCGCCAGACCGACCGCGCCCACCACATCCTGCGTACCGCTGCGCCGCTCCCGTTCCTGACCTCCACCGACGTGCTGCGCAACCATTGTGGCGGAGGCACCGACGGCCAGCACCCCGACCCCGACCGGGCCTCCCACCTTGTGGGCGCTGAGCGCGACGAGGTCGGCGCCGGCGGTCGCGCCAGCCAGGTCCATGAACGTGGCGGCCTGGACGGCGTCGGTGAAGACACGCGCCGTGTCACTTCGCGCGCGCACCGCATCGACGACCGCACCCAGGGGCTGCACCACGCCGGTCTCGTTGTTGGCCAGCATGACGGCCACCAATGCCGTGGTTTCGTCGACCTGCGCCGCCAACCCCTCCACGTCGACCACTCCATTGTGGTCGACGTGGAGTGCACACCAGCGCACTCCGAGTGTGCGCTCCGCGGCCCGGCACGATTCACGCACGGCAGGGTGTTCCACCGGTGAACTCGCCACCGACACGAGGTCGCCACGGCCGCCATCGCGGGCGGCAGCCAATGTGCCCAGCACCGCCAGGTTCGCCGACTCCGTTCCCCCGGACGTGAAGACGATCTCGCCGGGATCGCGCCCTAGCGCACCTGCCACCTCGTCGCGCGATTCCTCGAGCAGGCGCCGGGCCCGTTGCGCCGGGCGATGGCTCCCCGTCGGATTGCCCAGAGGCACCGACCATGCCTCGGCCATGGCCTCCGCCACCTCGGACCGCAGCGGTGTGGTGGCGCCGTGGTCGAGATACGTCGTGACACCCTCACTCATGTGATCCAGACGGTCTTGGCGTTGGTGAATTCCTTCAACCCGAGCTCGGAGAGCTCGCGGCCGAAACCGGAGCGCTTGATCCCGCCGAACGGCAACTCCGGCGTGGAGACGACCATGGCGTTGACGAACACGGCGCCGGCCTCCAGCTCCTCGATGCACCGCCGCTGTTCTTCCTCGTCGTTCGTCCAGACGCTCGAACCCAGGCCGAACGTGGTGGAGTTCGCAACCTCCAGGGCGGCATTCAGGTCAGGGACGCGTTCGACGATGGCCACGGGACCGAACAATTCCTCTTGGGCGACCGGCATGTCCGATGTCACGCCCGACAGGACGGTGGGCTTGAGGTACCACCCGGGCCCGTCCAGTGGCTCGCCGCCTCCGTGCACCACGGCACCCTGGCTGCGGGCCTCTTCGATCTGGCCCAACAATTCGGCCCGTTGTGCCTCTGAGACGATGGGTCCCACCTGGGTGGCGGGATCGAAGGGATCTCCGACAACGAGCGCGTCCATGGCTGCGGTGAACCGCTCCAGGAATTCGTCCGCCACCGGTTCGACCACGATGAATCGCTTGGCCGCGATGCACGACTGCCCGTTGTTCTGCACCCGCGCCGTCACCGCGTTGCGCACGGCGTCGTCGAGATCGGCCGAGGCCAGCACGATGAACGGATCCGAGCCTCCGAGTTCGAGGACGCTCTTCTTCAGAGCGTGGCCGGCGGTCGAGGCCACCGACATTCCGGCCTTTTCGCTCCCGGTGAGGGTGACGGCAGCGATCCGCGGGTCCTCGATGAGTGCAGCGATGTCCTTACTCTCCATGAAGAGATTGGTGAACGCCCCGGCAGGCAGGCCGGCCCGACGGAAGATGTCCTCCAAGAGGAGCGCCGTCTGAGGGACATTCGATGCGTGCTTGAGCAGGCCGACGTTGCCCACCATCAGTGCGGGGGCGGCAAAACGCACCACCTGCCAGAGCGGGAAATTCCACGGCATGATGGCCAGAACCGGGCCGATCGGCTGGTAGTGCACGTACGAACGCGAGGCACCGGTGCTGATCGGTTCGTCGGCCAACAGGGACTCGGCGTGCTCGGCGAACCAGCGCAGGCCCATGGCGCACTTCGAGGCCTCCGCGCGTGCGGCGGCGAACGTCTTGCCCATCTCCGTCGTCACGATGCGGGCGATGTCTGGCCCTTCACCCTCGAAGAGATCCGCCGCGTTGCTGAGGTGGCGGGACCGCTCGGCGAAGCTGGTGGTGCGGTACTCCAGAAAGGTGTCGAAGGCCTGTTGCAACAGCTTCTCCACCTCGGCCGGGGTGTGCGCCGGAAACGTCTTCTCGGTCTGACCGGTGGCGGGATTGATCGTGGCGTAGGACATGAACCGATTCTTACCGCAGTGCAGCCTCTTCTCAGTCGCCAGGGCTCAAAGGGCCGCCCAGACCCAAATGCTCGGGAACGGCCCGGCGGATGAGCTTGCCCGTAGCCGTGTGCGGCAGCTCCGCCGTGGCGAAGTAGTCCTTGGGACGCTTGTAGGGCGCCAAATGAGCCGCCGCCACCGTTCGCAGGGCCTCTTCGACCCTCCTGGGCTCGGCGTCGGCGACATAGGCCACGCAGACCTTCTGACCCCACTGCTCGTCGGGCACCCCGAAAACGGCCAACTGGACGAGCCCCGGCACGGCGGAAAGCACCGCTTCCACCTCGGCCGGATACACGTTGACCCCTCCTGTGATGATGAGGTCGTGCCGGCGCCCCGAAAGATAGAGATAGCCCTCCTCATCGAGCCGGCCCAGATCACCCACGGTGCACGCCCCTCCCCTCCAGGCCGCACGGGTGGCGTCCTCGTTTCCCCAATAACTGAAGCGGGCGAAGGAGGGCATGTCGCACCAGATGGTGCCGTTGGGGTCGCCGGCGGCAGCGTCGGCATCAGCGTCGGCGTCGGCGTCGGCGTCGGCGTCGGCCGACCCGATGAACAGCCGTCGGCCCGCCCGGGCCCGGCCAACGGTCCCGGGGTGGGCCAGCCATTCGTCGGGGCCGCAGACCGTGAACTGGGCCTCGGTCGACCCGTAGAACTCCCACACGCCGCCCGGGTGGACCCGCTGCATGATCGCCCTCTTTACCGAGGGTGGACACGGGGCGCCGGCATGGGCGAGGAGGCGCAACGAATCGAACGTCTCATCGGGGCCGAGCTCGGGCGCCTGCAGGATCCGCTGGAGATGGGTCGGGACCAAGAAGGCCGTGGTCGGGCGAAGCCGGCGCAGCACGTCCAGCGCGGTCGAGGCATCGAAGCGACCGAGAATGGCCAAGGACCCGCCCGAGAGCAGCGTGCCGGCACAGAAACGCACCGAGACCGTGTGGTACATCGGCGAGCAGACGATGTGCAGGTCCGCCGGATCGAAGTGCCAGACCGCCGCCTCGTCCTCGAAGACCGCCTGTGCGGTGCGCTCGTCCCACACCCCGGTGGTCACGCCCTTTGGTCGTCCGGTGGTGCCCGACGTGTAGTGCATCGGGCGGGTCAACGGGTACGGCGCCAACTCCGCCGGCGTGCCCTCCAGCAGGCGCGACAACGCCGTCGTGTCGAGGACCTCGAGCGTCGGCTGCGCATCGGCGATGAGGAGATCGCGCTCGGAAACGGTGAGCGTGGCGTTGAGCAGGACCGGGATCACCCCGCAGCGCGCCGCCCCCAGCACCGCACAGATCAGGTCGGCCGACGACGGGAGGCAGAAGGCGACACGATCGCCCACCGCACAGCCTCGGGCGCGCAGCGCCCCCGCCACCCGGCGTTGACGGTCCTCAGCGTCCGCCGCCCCGAGCACCTCCACCGTCGGCGCGCGCTTCGTCACCCCGGCAGCGTACCGATCGTCGCGCCCGCTTCCCGTGAGACGATGGCGCCGTGACCCGTACGGACGTGGACATGGCGTGCGCCCTCGTGGCACGAGCGCAGCGGATCGTGGTCCTCACCGGCGCCGGCATCTCCACGGATTCGGGCATCCCCGACTTCCGGGGGCCCAACGGGGTGTGGACGAAGGACCCCGCAGCGGAAAAAGCGGCGAACCTCGACACCTACATGCATGATCCCGAGGTGCGCCGGCGTGCCTGGCAGAACCGCCTGACCTCCCCCCTCTGGCTGGCCGAGCCCAACGAGGGCCACATGGCGCTGGTGACGCTCGAACGCGCCGGCCGCCTCGACACCCTCGTCACCCAGAACATCGACGGCCTCCATCAGAAGGCAGGATCGGATCCGGCCCGCATTGTCGAAATTCACGGCAATTCTTCGGAAATCGTCTGCCTGCGCTGCGACCATCGCCAGCCGGCGGAGCCCGTGCACGACCGCGTCCGGGCCGGCGAAGCGGACCCCGGCTGCGAAGAGGTGCGCGCCGACGGAGCGACGTGCGGCGGGATCCTCAAGTCGGCCACGATCAGCTTCGGGCAGAATCTCGTCGCGCGAGACCTGCGGCGGGCCGAGGCGGCAGCGGGCGCATGCGACCTCTTGCTGGCCGTCGGATCGACACTCGCCGTGTTCCCGGCGGCGGGCCTCGTACCGATCGCGTCCTCGGCGGGCGCGGCCGTGGTGATCCTCAACGGTGCCCCCACCGACATGGACCCGCTGGCCGACGTCGTGGTCAACGGCCCCATCAGCGAGTTGTTGCCGGTGCTGGTCGCCGGCCCCGGGTGAACGACTGGGGCCCCTCGACCTACGGCCAACCGTGCCGGGAATGCACGTTCGAGTGGACCCTCACGCTCGATGATGCCGCGGCGGGCATGGCCGCGATCGCAACCGCCTACCGGGACCTCCTCCGCGGCGCCACCGGGCGTGAGCAGCATCCCGACCTCTCGTGGTCCAGCGCCGCCTATGTCAGCCACGTGGCCGACAATCTGCGCATCTGGACCGAACGGCTCCACGGAGTGGCGGCGGGGGCATCGCGCCGAGTGGGCAGCTACGACGAGAGCGACCTGGCCGTGGCCAGGAATTACGGGACGATCCCGCTGCAGGCCGCCATGTGGTCGTTACAGCTCTCGGTGACCGAGTGGGTGAAAGCGATCGACATCGCACCGCAGAAGGGCATTGTGCTCATCCACCCCGAACGCGGGGAGATGGATCTAGTCGACATCGTGGCGGCGACCACCCACGACGCGCGCCATCACTTGTGGGACATCGAGCGTACGTTGCAGTGGGAGGACTGACGGCGACACCGCTATTCGCCCTGTGACTTGGCCTTCCGCCTTGGTTTGAGAGCAAACCACCAGATGCTCGCCATCGTCCCCAGAATGCCGACGGTGGCCGCCACCGGCTTCACGACTTTTTTGGCCCCGCTCTTTGCCATGGAGCGAGACACTACTGCCCGCGCCGGAGGGGGCGGCGGTCCTCGAAGGATCCAGAGCCCCGTGGGCTGCGGCGCTCCCTACCCTCAGGCGGGCGCGGGACGAGCGTCGCGGTAGGCCGTCGCGGCAGCCACCAGAGCGGCAAAGGGACGCGCGTCCCCGGCCTCCTCGGGGTGCCACTGCACGCCCAGGACGAAGGACGAGCCGGCGAGCTCGACCGCTTCGACCACACCGTCGTCCGCACGGGCCGTCGGCACCAGCCCGGCCCCGAGCTCCTTGATCGCCTGGTGGTGGGAGCACAGCGCCGTGGTGCCGGGCCCGAAGATCGACGACGCGTGACTTCCCACCGTGGTGGTGACCTTCACCTCTCCGAACACGAAGGGGGCGCGGCGGTGCTCGTCGTGACCGACGACGTCGGGCAGGTGCTGATGCAACGTGCCCCCTCGTGCGACGTTGAGGATCTGGCAACCCCGGCAGATGGCGAGAACAGGTAGGTCGACCTCGAGGGCAGCCGCCAGCAGCGCACGCTCGCTCTCGTCACGAACGCGGTTGACGCCCACCACCTCGGGTGCGGCCTTCTCCTGGTAGGAGGCCGGATCGACGTCGCCGCCCCCGGTCAGCACCAAGCCGTCGAGATGGGAGACCACCTCTTCGGCGCCGAAGCTCGGTCCGGAAGGGGCGCTCCGTAACGGAGGGAGGAGGAGCGGGCGGCCACCCGCCGACGCGACGAGCTCGTAGTAGGACTGGGGCAGTACCGCAGAGGGGCGTTCCCAGCCGCCCCAGGCGACCTTGGCGATGTAGGTCGAGATGCCGATGAGCGGGATCACCGCCACCAGCGTACAAAACGGTTGGACGGGACCCCGCGGGCACGCCATCATGCGTCATGCCAGGACGTGAGTTCTTTGCCAACGGGATCGCCGACGGATCCATCGATACCGTCATTGTGGCGTTTCCCGATATGCACGGCCGACCGGTGGGGAAGAGGGTGACCCCTGATTTCTTCACCGCCCACGTGGCCGAACACGGGATCGAGGTCTGCGACTATCTGCTGGCCGTCGATGTGGACATGAATCCGCTCCCGGGGTACCGGTTCGCCAACTGGGACCTGGGCTACGGGGACATGCTCTGCCGTCCCGACTACGACACGGCGCGCACCATCCCCTGGCTTCCCGGCACCGCCATGGTGATCGGCGACCTCACCGACGAAGAGGGCGTTCCGGTCGAGGTGTCACCCAGGCAGATCCTGCGCCGCCAGATCGCACGGGCCGCCGAGCGCGGCTACCGGGTGCTCAGCGCGACCGAGCTCGAGTTCTTCCTCTTCCGCGACACCTACGAGGAGGCGCAGGAGAAATCGTGGAAGGGCCTGACGCCGCACTCGTCGACCATTGAGGACTACCAGCTGCTCCAGACGTCGCGCGAGGAGTACATCCTCAAGCGCATCCGCCAGGAGATGTGCGCGGCCGACATCCCGGTGGAGTTCTCCAAAGGCGAGGCCGGCCGGGGGCAGCACGAGGTCAATGTGACCTACGCCGGCGCGCTCGAAACGGCGGACCGCCACCTCGTCTTCAAGAACGGGATCAAGGAGATCGCGGCACAGGAGGGGCGGGCGGCCACATTCATGGCCAAGTGGACGATGGACGACGTCGGCTCGTCGTGCCATGTGCACAATTCGCTCTGGGACAGCACGACCGACGAGCCGCTCATGGGTGACGCTGCCCACCCGACCGGGCTCTCGACCCTCGGGCGTCAATTCCTGGCCGGCCAACTCCACGCGGCGCGCCAGTTGGCCTGGTGCGCCGCCCCGACACTCAACTCGTATCGGCGTTACGTGCCGGGCAGTTGGGCGCCCACCGCTGTCGTGTGGGGCGAGGACAACCGCACGTGCGGCTTCCGGGTGGTGGGCCATGGGGCAGGGCGCCGCATTGAGTCGCGCGTACCCGGGGCTGACGTCAATCCGTACCTTGTCATCGCCGCCTGCATCGCGGCCGGGCTCTACGGCATCGACCACGAGCTCGAACTCGCCGATGCCTATCCCCGGAACGCCTATGACGCCACCGACGTCACCCGGATCCCCTCCACGCTCGTCGACTCGATCGAGGAGCTCAAGAACTCGGAGGTGGCCGCCGAGGCGTTCGGTCCCGACGTGCACCACCACCTCCTCAACACAGCTCAGCAGGAGTGGGAAGCGGCCAACCGCCACGTCTCGGACTGGGAGCTCACACGCAACTTCGAAAGGATCTGATGCCGGACCCCCGCCCGGCCGCACGTCCACTCCCTCACCAGCTCGACCGCGTCCGGCGAAAGTTGGTTTCGCTCCTGGGCGGGACGGTCGCGCCCGATTCGCCGCGGGAGGAGCCCCACGCCGGTTTGGCCCTCGACGACGCCCTTTCCATGCTCTACCCCTCGAGGGAGCCGTCCGATCTCCACGCGGTCGCCTACGGACTGGTCGGCGATGCGGTCGTGGACTTGCACGGGCTGCGGCGGCTGTTGACCACGTTCGACCGGCAGTTCTTCCCTTCGCCCGTGAGCGTCCGCTTCGGGCCCTCCGACATCGTCGCCCATGAGCTCGACAACGGCATGACGATCTTCCTCGACCGTGAGGACGGGGCGGTCAGCCGCCCGCTGCTCAACGGCGACTACGAGGCGCATCTCGTGCCGACCTTCCGGCAGTTCTGCCGCCCGGGGATGACGGTGGTCGACGTCGGCGCGAACGTGGGGTTGTACACGTTGCTGGCCTCCTCCCTGGTCGGGGTCACGGGCCGCGTCGTCGCCGTTGAACCCAGCTCCGAGAACTGCCGCCTAATCCTCCTCTCGGTAGAGGCCAACAATGCCGACAACGTCGAGCTGTTCCCCGTCGCCCTCGACCGGGCCCGGGGCTGGTCGAATCTGTCCGGGCATTTCGGTTCCAACGGAGGGCTGGTGTCGGCCGACACTTCGAGCCTGCAGTCGGGGTGGAGCGAGATCGTCCCCACGGTTGCGCTTGACGACCTGGTCGACGGGCCGGTGCACTTCTTGAAGATCGACGTGGAAGGGGCAGAAGGGCGCGTGGTCGCCGGGGCACAGCGGATCCTCACGACGTCCCGACCCGTCGTCGCCACCGAGTTCAGCCTCGAGATGTTGCCGAGAGTGTCAGGCATCAGCGGGGAGGAATACCTCGACGGGTTCGAGGCCCTGGGTTACCGGATCTCCCTCTTCAACCGCGAGACCGGCCAGCCCGACCCCCCGATCAGCGCTGCCGCGCTGTTGCAGAACTGGGGCGACCCCCTGCAGATCGAGGACCTGTTGCTCCTCCCTCCGGACGTCGGCGACTGAGGGGCCTCAGCCCAACGCGCCGCTCACACGGTGTCCGTTCAGCCGTTTGTGGATGCCCTTCGTCCTGTCGTAAAGGGTGACGAACTCCTTGCGGAGCGGGGCGTAGACGGCAGCGGCCCCGGCGTTCGGGAGGTAGACGGCCTTCACGGCCACCATGGCCGGAATTTCCGCTGCCGTGATATGGCCGAGGGCCAGATGGGCGAGGAGTCCCGCCCCGCGCACGTTCGCCAGCACGGGGTCGGCGATCTGGCGGATGGGGCAGCCCATGACGTCCGCGTGGATCTGCGCCCAGAGGTCCGAGTTCGCGCCTCCGCCCACGAAGGCCAAGGAGGCGAATCGCCTCTTCGTGAACTTCTCGACAGCGCGGAGCAACCATGCCGAATTGAGCGCCACACCCTCGAAGACCGCCCGCACCATGTCGGCCCGGGTGGTCGAAAGCGAAAGGTTGTGGAAGCCACCCCGGATGGTGTGGTCGTCGACCGGTGAGCGCTCGCCGTTCAGCCATGGCGTGAAGAGGACACCATGTGCCCCGGGCTGGACCTCGGCCGCCATGCCGTTCAAGGTCGAGAAGAGGTCGTGCGGCGGCGCGGCGCCGGGGTCGAGTGCGTCGCCGGGGTACAGCAGATTGTCCCGCAGCCAGGTGAGGCAGGCGCCCCCCGTCTCGTGCTCGTCGGCGACCAGATAGCGGCCGGGAAGGCCCGAGGGGATAGAGGCGATATTGGTCAGCGCGTCGGTCTTCTTGAAGGGGACGTGACAGCTGATCCAGCTGGAGGTCCCGATGTAGAGGTGCCCTTCGAAGTCGCCCACCGCCCCGGAGCCGACAGCAGCGGAATGGAGGTCGGCGGTGCCGGCCACGACGGCGGTGCCGGTGAGGAGCCCGAGCTCGGCCGCAGCGGCGTCGCTCAGGCCCCCGACGATGCTGCCGGTCGGGACGAGCTCGGGCAGCGTGCGCCGCTCGAGCCCGGCCAGGTCGATCAGGTCGTCGTCGTAGGTCACCGCATTGATGGTGCGGGTGTCGGTGACCCAGTGCAGGGTGATCGAGTCGTAGCGAGGCCCGGGCCAGACCGGTCAAGCGGAAATTGAGGTAATCCACCGGCTCCAGGAAGACCGCGGTGGCGGCATAGACCTCGGGCCGCTGCTCTCGCAGGAAGTGGATGTGGCCGACCGGGTCCTTGCCCGAAAGGCTCGGGATTCCTCCGCTGCGACGTACCCACCTGGCGGCCTTGGCCGCCGAGTACCCCTGGATGTTCACCGCACCGCGCACCACACGCTGCACGGCATCGGCGCCACGCGAATCCATCCAGATGATGGAAGGGCCGATGGCGCGTCCGTCGGCGCCCACCGCCACCGTCCCCGACCACTGCGCCGTGCACCCGACCCCCACGATCTTCTCGGGAGGTACCGCACTTTCGATCACGGCTCGCCGTGCCGCGGCGACGATGGCACGCCACCATTCCCCGGGGTCCTGCTCGGCGGCGCCCCCTTCACCCAGGACGAGCGGCACCGCCTCGAAGGCATGCGCCGCGATGACGACCCGAGACTCGAGACGACCGCGACCTTTGGGCCACCCGTTCCGAGATCGAGGGCCAGCACATAGCTCGTCGCGCGAGTGGCAGCCGAGGTGTCCCGCAGGGGTACTGCCGCGACGGCAGGCAGGCTCGGCCCCGGGTTCGTGCGCATCGCGGCGAAGCGTACCGCCGTCCTTGCGCACGACCCGGGCTCGGCCCCGTTCGTTACTCCGCCAGGCCGGCTTCTGCCTCCAGCTCGATCTTGACCTTGTTCCCGACGACGACGCTCCCGTCGAGGAGGGAGTGGTTGAAGCTCACGCCGAAGTCACGGCGGTCGATCTCCGCCGTGGCCGAGAAGGCCACCACGGTTTTGCCTTCCTGCATCGACGGACCCTCGCCGAGGTACTCGAGGTCGAACTCCACCGACTTGGTGACCCCGCGAATGGTGAGGTCGGCGGTCAGCTTCCACTCGGCGTCGGTCACCCGCTTGAGCCCGGTGCTCTTGATCGTGATGGTCGGGTAGGTCTCGGCGTCGAAGAAGTCGTTGGTGCGCAGGTGGTCGTCGCGCATCGACTGGTTGGTGTCGATACTGGCTACTTTCGCCTCGGCCTCAAAGGTCGAGTCCTCTGGATTCTCGGCAACCGTGAAGGTCCCGGAGAATTCGGTGAAGCGACCACGTACCTTGGTCCCGATCAGATGGCGGGCGACGAAGCCAGCCTCGGCATGCGCAGGGTCGACGGTGTACGTTCCCGGCTTCGGAAGGGTGATGGTTTCGGTTGACATGGAGCCTCCTATGGCATCTGCGGTCTTTGATCAGATAGTATCTGACTAGACAGATACTTGTCAATCAGGTAAACGGCGGATCCTGGTAGAGTCGAGCAAGATTGAGGAGCACGTATGGGCACCGTGAGATTCCCCGAGCAGGGCGAATACGACGTCGAGGCGGACGCCGCTCCCGAACCGGAGGGCGGCACCTGTGGCGTCCTGGCCAGCATCGACGACGAGCGACTGCGGCTGATGGGCCTCCTCGTGCGCTCCCACCGACGCCTGACCGACCAACTCGGACGCGAGCTCGAGCAATCCGTGGGGATTCCGCTGGTGTGGTTCGACGTCCTCATCCACGTCGGGGGGGCCGACGAGGGTCGCCTGACGATGAGCAAGCTGAGCGCGGAGGTCGCGCTCACCACGGGCGGCGTGACCCGCCTGGTCGACCGCATGGTCGAGGCCGGATTGGTCGCCCGCAAGAACTGCCCCTCGGACCGCCGCAGTGTCCACGTCGTACTGACGCCCGCCGGGGAGTCCACGTTGGGACGGGCGATCGGGGAGCACATCGAGGGGATCGACCGCCACCTGATGACGCCCTTGGACGAGACGGATCGTGCCGCGCTGACGGTGGCGTTGACCAAACTCCTCCAACCGCGCTGCTGAACGCCTGGGGGCGCCGGAGGAGGTGGGTTCCTCTGACCCTTCCTTAGGCCTTGCGCAACCAGGCGCGCGCCGGGAGCGGACCCTCGTCGGTCTCGAGGTCCAATGCGGTCGCTGCGCCCTCGCCGGGACCTTTCGTGATGGAGACCGCCAGCACCTCGCGTCCGATGTAGTCGAAATACGGCTCGATCATGTCCAGTCCTTCGAGCTGCAGATGGATGCGATCCGAAACGTCGAGGCCGGTGTTCTTGCGCAGGTCCTGGAGGAGACGGACGACTTCTCGTGCCAGACCACGGTGCCGGAGCGATTCGTCGAGCGTGAGATCGAGCGCGACGACCTCCCCTCCTTCGCGGGACACCGCGAAGCCCTGTTGCCCACGCACGCGGAGCTGCACATCTTCAGGGCCGAGCTCGACCGGCCCACCGGAGAGGGTGAGCGTGATCGACGTCCCGGCTTCGAGCGCGGCCGCCGCCGCCGCTCCGTCGAGCGCATCCAATGCCGGCCTGACCTCCTTCACCTGCTCGCCGAGCCGAGGGCCCAGCGTGCGGAAGTTGACCGCGAGCTCGAACTCGAGCACCTCACTCAATTCATCGGCCACGTCGATCTCGTCGACGTTGAGCTCCTCGGCCACCATGTCATAGAGGATGGCCGCGGCGCCCGACGGGAGGAAGACCAGCGCGCGGGAAAGTGGCTGGCGCACCTTGACCCCGGCTTCGCTGCGAGCCGCCCGGCCCAGGGAGGTCAGCCGGCGGGCCAGATCCATCTGCGCCTCGAGGTCGCGGTCGATCGCGGGCCCATCCGGCACCGGCCAATCAGCCAGGTGCACCGACTGTGTCTCGTCAGCCCCGGTGAGTGCGCGCCACATGGCGTCAGCCACGAAGGGACAGAAGGGGGCCAACAGGAGCGACGTGGTGGTCAGGACCGCGTGCAGTGTGGCCTGCGCCGCCAGCGTGTCCCCCGCCGGGGCGTCGGGATCAGTGCGCCAGAAGCGGCGCCGGCTACGGCGCACATACCAGTTCGAAAGATCGTCGACCAGATCGGCTAACGCGGACGCCGCATCGAGGGGCTCGTACGCGTCGAGCCCGCTCGTGACGGTAACCCCCGTACCGGCCAGCCGCGACAGGATCCAGCGGTCGAGGGCACCGCGATCCCCTACGGCCGGGATCGACGGATCCGCCGGGTCGAAACCATTGAGCGAGGCGTACGTGGTGAAGAAGCTGAAGGTGTTCCACAACTTCAGCAACATGTCACGCAACGCCGTGTCGATGGCGGAGAGACTGGCGCGGGTCGGCGTCCACGGGGAGCCCTGGCTGAACATCCACCAGCGGAGGGCGTCCGCACCCCTGGTATCGAGGATCGTCCAGGGATCGATGATATTCCCCAGTGATTTGGACATTTTGCGGCCGTCGGCGTCGATGATGTGACCCAGGCACACCACGTGTTTGTAGGGGCTGTCCCCGAACACCAACGTATTGACGGCCAACAACGAGTAGAACCACCCTCGCGTCTGGTCGATGGCCTCGGAGATGAAGTCGGCCGGGAACGTGAAGGCCTCCACGGAACCTGGCGCATGGGGGTAGCCGACCTGCGCCGCCGGCATCGACCCCGAATCGAACCAGGCATCGATAACCGGCGCGACCCGTCGGGCGATGGCGTCCTCGTCGGTGGATCCCGCCTCGGCGCACGTCGGGCAATCGAAAACCACCTCGTCGATCACCGGCCGGTGCGGATCGATGCCCGTGACGTCACGTCCGCAGAGCTCGGAGAGCTCAGCCAGCGAACTGATGCACTGCAGATGCCCGCGCCCGCAGCGCCAGATGGGCAGCGGTGTGCCCCAATAACGATCTCGCGAGAGCGCCCAGTCGACGTTGTTGGAGAGCCATTCGCCGAACCGGCCGTCGCGGATATGGGCCGGGTGCCAGTCAATGGTTGCGTTCTCGGCCAGCATCTGGTCCTTGCGGGTGGAAGTGGCGATGTACCAGCTCGGCTTGCCCCAATAGATGAGCGGGGTGCGGCAACGCCAGCAGTGCGGGTACGAGTGCACATAGGGATAGCGGCGCACGAGAAGCCCGGACTCTTCGAGACGGTCGTTGATCTCCGTATTGCTCGCGCGCACGTCCTGGCCTGCCAACCACCCGATCTCGTCGGTGAAGCGTCCGTCGGGGCCGACCGGGTTGAGGGAGGGCAGGCCGTTCTCGCGGCCGATCTGGCGGTCGATCTCACCGAACGCGGGAGCGAGGTGCACGAGGCCGGTGCCCTCTTCGGTGGTGACGTAGTCCGCGGGCACCACGCGCCACCCGTCGGCATGGCTCGGCGCCGGCAGGTCGTCGAAGGGACGCGCATAGTGCAGGCCGACCAGATCGGACCCGCTCAGCCGCCGCGAGATGCGGGCCGACGCACCCTCCCCGAGGACGTCGTCCACGAGGTCTGCGGCCACAATGAGGCCGTCGACCACGGCATAGGTGAGGCCCGGGTTGACGGCCACACCCGTGTTCGACAGCAGCGTCCACGGCGTCGTTGTCCACACCGCCAGCGCGGTGGCGTCACCGAACAGCTCCGGGTCGGGATCGACGATCGGGAACCGCACGTACGCCGACTCGTCCTCTTCGTCCGTGTAGACGCCGGGTTGGCCCAATTCGTGGCTCGAAAGGGCTGTCCCGCAGCGGGGGCAATAGGGGACCACCTTGAGATCCTCGTAGAGCAACCCCTGATCGAACAGCTGACGGAGATGCCACCAGACGGACTCGATGTAGGACGGGCTCAACGTCCAGTAGGCCGCATCCGTATCGAGCCAGTAGCCGATCCTCGTGGTCAGCCGGGTGAACTCGTCGACATAGGAATAAACCGACTCACGGCACAGGCGGACGAACTCGGCGATGCCAACCTGATCCTCGATCTGCTTCTTGCCGGTGATGCCGAGCTTCTTCTCCACCTCGACCTCGACCGGGAGGCCATGGGTGTCCCAGCCGCCACGCCGGGCGACGTACGAGCCCCGCATGGCATGAAACCGGCAGAAGAGGTCCTTGTACACGCGGGCCCAGACGTGATGCAGCCCGGGCATCCCGTTCGCGGTGGGAGGTCCCTCGTAGAAGACCCACTTCGGCGCGCCCTCCCTCTGTTCGACCGAGCGTTCGAAGACGCGGTTGGCCGCCCAGCGGGCAAGTTCGGCCTGCTCGAGGGCGACGAAATCAGTATCGGGGGGGACAGGTGTGAACACGCACGCTCATTGGTTGTCCACCCGGGCACAAGCGCTCGGGCGTGGGGGTCAGACTACCGGCGTTGGCACCCGGACCCGGTCCCCCCAAACCCACGCGGACGGGCCGCCACGGGCCGCCATGCACCCGCCCCGTGGCGGCTTCGAGGGGTGAGCGGCACCATCGGGCACTTGCGAAAGTGCCAGGAGAGCCTTCGGAACTCAACTGCTAGAAATCTAGCCTTCAGTTTTCCCACGCCCCCGGCCGATCCGCTGGTCATGGCCTCCCTCTTCCGCCCGGCTCATGGCAGAGGCGAAAAGGCCTCGGGTAAGCCTGCCGCAGCGCGGCAGCCCCGCCGGTCAGGGCCCTTAGCCCTTAGCCCTTAGCCCTTAGCCCTTAGCCCTTAGCCCTTAGCCCTTAGCCCTTAGCCCTTAGCCCTTAGCCCTTAGCCCTTAGGTATATGGCAGGACTGGCCTGCAGGACCTTTGAAAGTTGAACGCTAGTGTTCTAGCAACCGGAAGCCCAGGGTCCCTAGCCGACTTTGGCCGAGAGCGCGTCGAAGCGCTCCTCGTCCATGTCGAGGAGCGACCCGAGAACGAGATCAGCCAACGCGAAGGCCGGATGGTGCCCTTCCCCGTGCTCGGGGACGGCGATACAGGACATGGAGGCCGCCTTGGCAGCTACGACTCCTGCGGGAGCATCCTCCCAGACCAGGCACCGGCGAGGCGGCGCACCCAGCTTCGCCGCGGCCGTCAGGAACACGGCCGGGTGCGGCTTGCCCCATTGCTCGTCTTCGGCGGAGTGGACGAGCACAAAGTGCTCCCGCAGCCCGAAGTGCGCCAGGGCCGTGTCGATGAGGCGGTACTCCGACGACGACGCCACGGCGAGCGGCAGGTTGCGCTCAGCACACAGCGCGATCGCATGCTCGGCACCCGGCTTGAGCTCGCCCTTCGACAGGACCAGGGCGATGACTCGGTCGACGATGGCCACAGCCACCTCAGCCGGTGTCGGGGTTGCCCACGGATAGCGCGCATGCCAGTACTCGGTCACCTCCCCGACGAACATGCCCTTGGTGCTGCGGCAGCCGTCACCCGAAAGCGGTACGCCGAGACCACCGAGGATCTCTATTTCGGCCTCGTGCCACAGGATCTCCGAGTCGAGGAGCAACCCGTCCATGTCGAAGATGGACGCCGCAAATCCTTTTCCCGGCGATGGGGCCCTCAAGCGGCCAGCGCAGCCTCGATGGCGTCGATGATGGCGGGATCCTCGGGCTCGACCTGGGGCCGGAAGCGTCCGATCACGTCGCCGTTCCCCGAAACCAGGAACTTCTCGAAGTTCCAGGTGATGTCGCCGGCATTGCCGTCGGCGTCGGGCGTCGCCGTGAGCTCCTCATAGATCGGGTGGCGCTCGTCGCCGTTCACGTCGATCTTCTCGAAGAGCGGGAAACTCACCCCGTACGTGGTGGAACAGAACTGCTGAATCTCCTCCGGCGTGCCCGGCTCCTGTCCCATGAACTGGTTGCTCGGGAACCCGAGCACCGTGAAGCCACGGTCGCCGTACGTCTGCTGGAGCCGCTCGAGGCCTTCGTACTGCGGGGTGAGGCCGCACTTCGAGGCCACATTGACCACGAGGAGCGTCTTGCCGGCGTAGGCACCGAGTGACGAGTCGTCACCTTGGAGCGTGTGGACGGGAATATCGAAAAGGGCCATGCCTGGGAGGATACCGGGACCGGCAAACCCAGCGCCCGGGCGCCCGGGCGCCCGGTCCCTGCGGGACCTCGTCCCTGCCCGTGTCTAGGGTGAGTCGTATGGAAGCCGTGGTCATCCGGGACAGTCAGCTGCACTGGGAGGAACGCGAGACGCCGGTACCGGGCGACACCGAGCTGCTGGTCGCCGTCCATGCCGCCGGGCTCAACGGAGCCGACATGATGCAACGCCTCGGACGGTACCCGGCCCCTCCCGGCGCACCAGCCGACATCCCCGGCATGGAGTTGGCCGGCGAGGTTGTCGCCGTGGGGCCCCGGGCGAGCCGATTCGCGGCAGGTGACCGCGTGATGGGTCTCGTCGGAGGTGGCGCGCAGGCGACGATGGCCGTTCTCGAGGAGGCCCACGCTCTGCCTGTACCCGACTCCCTTTCCTGGGCCGAGGCCGGGGGCTTCCCCGAGGTCTTCTCGACCGCGTACGACGCGCTCTTCACTCATGCCCACCTGTCCATGGGCGAGCGGGTCCTGGTCTCCGGCGCCGCCGGAGGAGTCGGCACCGCCGGCGTCCAGCTGGCCGCCGCCGCCGGGGCATCGGTCGTCGCGACGGTCCGCGACGCATCGCGGCGCGACGAGGTCGCGCATCTCGGCGCCGCCGCGGTCATCGACCCGGGCGACGTGGCCGGGCACGGCCCCTATGACGTCGTGCTCGAGTTGGTGGGTGCGGCCAGCCTGCCGACAGTGCTGCCGCACCTGGCCACCGGCGCCCGCGTCATGGTGATCGGGGTTGGATCGGGGGCCAAGGTGGAGATCAACCTTCTGCAGCTGATGGGGGCGCGGGCGAGCATCGGCGGAGCCACGCTGCGGGGGCGCAGCCTCCGCGAAAAGGCCAACGTCGCCGCGGGAGTGGAGGCCCACGTGCTTCCACTCCTCACCGCCGGCCGCGTCCGGGTCCCCGTCTGCGCCACGTTTCCACTGTCCGAGGCCGGCGCCGCCTATGACCGGTTCAGCGCCGGTGGGAAGTTGGGGAAGGTCGTCCTGGTTCGTGACTGACCCTGGTGTGGCCGTCAGCGGGTGAGGATGACCACACCGGCGTTGGCCCCGCGGCCCACCGTGTGCGAAAGCGCCACGCGCGCGCCCTCGACCTGACGGGGACCGCATTGCCCCCGGAGTTGGCGTACCAACTCGACCACCTGACCCAGAGCCGAAGCGCCCAGCGGCTCGCCCTTGGACAGCAGTCCCCCGCTGGGATTGACCGGGAGCCGCCCCCCGAGTTCGGTGGCGCCCGAGACCAGCAGTTCGGCCGAACCACCCGGGTCGCACAGGCCGATCTCCTCGTAGGAGATCAGTTCACGGGCCGCGTCGGTGTCCTGGCACTCCACCACGTCCAGATCGTCCGGTCCGAGACCGGCTTCCTCGAACGCGGCACGGGCGGCCAACGTGGTCGGGGCGGGGACCGTGTCGTCGGTGAGACCCGACAACGGCGTGGACTCGCTCAATACGGAACCGGGCAGATGGGAGCGCAGAACGGCGCCGGCGAGCGTGATCGGGGGAACGGACGGTGCAGCGACACGGTCGGCGCGGGTCAGCACCACCGCCGCCGCCCCCTCGTTGGGCGAGCAGAGCATGAACAGATGGAGCGGCTCGCAGATGACCCGCGACGCAAGGACCTCCTCGGCGGAAATCTCCTTTTGGAACATCGCGTCCGGGTTCGCCGCACCATGGCGACGGTTCTTCACCACAACCTGGGCCAGGTGGTCCTTCGTGACCCCAGAGGTCATGGTCACGCGCTGGGCCCGGAGCCCGAAGAACGACGGGGTCGCCGCCAGTCCCGCCTCCTCCTGCCACGGTTCGAAGAACGACGATCGGATGATGCCCCTCGGCATCTTCTCGGTTCCGAAGACGAGCACGGTGTCGTACTGGCCCGCCTTGATCGCGCCGGCCGCCAACATGAGCGCCGCACCACCGCTGGCACACCCGGCCTCCACGTCGACGATAGGCATACCCGTCATCCCGAGCCGGCTCAGCACCTTGTGGCCGGTGGCCACTCCTCCGTATGCCGTCCCGCAGAAAGCGGCCTGGAATCCCCCTTTACCCACGCCCGCTTCGCGGAGGGCGGCCCGGACGGCTTGGACCCCCATATCGGTGGTGGAGACACCCTCGAAACGCCCGAAGGGATGCATCCCCACTCCGGCGATGACGACGCCCGTCACGCTGCGTCCAACGGAGCGAAGGCGAAGGTCACGACATCGTTGCCTTCGGCATCGGCGTGCAACGCGACGATGCGGAGTCCCATGGCCTGACCGAACGACAGAGCAGCCGGATCGCCCTCGGTCAGGCGCGTGATGACCCGGATCCCCTCGGGAAGCTCCACGACGCCCAGACCGTACGGGATCTCCCCTTCATACCCAGGCGGGGCGGAGGTGACCGCCGTCCACGCCCACAACGTGCCCGCACCCGACAGCTCCGTCGGGACCGGGTCTTCCGTCGAGCAATAGGGGCAGGTGTCGTGGCGCGGGAAGTGGTGCGCCCCACAGACCGTGCAACGACTCCCGAGAAGGGCTGGCGACTCCCCATCGGTGAACAGCCCGGGCCGCACCATGACTCGTTCGGACATCACCAATCCACCATCCTCCGCTCGCCGTTCATGCCGCATTGCATCGTAGGGTCATCGAAGACCCCACGGGACTCCCGCTGACGCCTACCATGCGGCCCGTGCCTGTTCACCCTCACGTCGGGGAACCCCACGTGGCCGCCGGAACCCCGTTGGCGCTGGATGTGTCGCTGGAGGATCTGGAACGGGACGCGCGCCACGTCATCGGGGAGATGGCCTACGCCTACTACGCCGGCGGGGCCGACGACGAGCGGCTGCTCGATTTGAACGTGGCCGCCTGGGCGCACTGGCAACTCCACCCCAGGGTATTGGCCGGGATTTCGGAAGTGGACCTGTCCACCACGTTGTTGGGGACGACCGTGCGGTCACCCGTCGCCATCGCGCCGACGGCGATCCAGGGAATGGCGCACACGGACGGGGAAGTGGCGACGGCGAGAGGTGCGGCCGCGCAGGGAGCATTGATGGTGCTGTCTTCGTTGGCCACGTGCTCCCTCGAGGAAGTGGCCTCCGGAGCACCCGGGGGAACTCGTTGGATGCAGATCTACATCCTGCGCGAGCGGGCCCGTACCGTCGAGCTGGCCCAGCGGGCGGAGGCCCACGGGTACGGCGCCCTCGTCCTTACCGTCGATGCCCCCGCGCCGGGACTCCGCCTACGCGAGTTGAGGGGCGGCGTCCACCTTCCGCACGACCTGGCCCTGCCAAACCTCGTCGGCCAGACAGCGACCGCCCGCGAGGGCGGGTTCATGGCGGTATCGCGCGAGTTCGAGCCTGCCCTGACGCCCGACGACATCGGATGGCTGGCCGGGCTGACTTCGCTCCCGGTCGTGGTCAAGGGCGTCCAGCGGGCCGACGATGCCATCCGTTGCGTCGACGCCGGCGCGGCCGCAGTGATCGTCTCGAATCATGGCGCCCGCCAGCTGGCCGACGCACCGCCGACCGCGGACATCCTGCGCGAGGTGGTCGATGCTGTCGCCGATCGGACCGAGGTCTACGTCGACGGAGGGTTGCGGCGGGCGCCCGACGTCGTCAAGGCACTCGCCATAGGTGCCCGGGCGGTGCTGATCGGACGCCCCTCGCTCTGGGCGCTCGCCACGGGTGGCGCCGACGGTGTGGCGACACTCCTGCAGTGGTACGAATCCGAATTGCGCCGGGCCATGTCACTCTGTGGCGCGGCGACGATCAGCCAGCTCGACCCTTCTCTCGTCCGACGGGCGCCGGGATGGTCACTGGATCACGGCAGATGACGTTCGCCGCGCGGCGACCACGTTGAGCGCAGCGACGCGGCAAGACTGCGGGGCACCGTGAGCATCGACACCGAACCGCGCGAGCCCGCGACCCCGTCCGCCGAGGACACGAAGTCCAGCCCCAAGGCTCCGATGAGCCGGGTGCTCCTGCAGGCATCGATCATCGTCGCGCTGGCTGTCGTCATCGCCATCGTGTTACGTACCTTCGTCGTGGGGACGTACCTGATCCCCTCCGGCTCGATGGAACCCACGTTGATGATCAACGACCGGATCATCGTCGACAAGCTCAGTTACCACCTGCACGGCGTGCATCAGGGCGACATCGTGGTGTTCTCCACACCACCGGCGGAGAATTGCGGCGGGGCGCCGGTGAGCGACCTCGTCAAGCGGATCATCGGATTGCCCGGCCAGACGATCTCGCTGGCTTACGGACGGGTGTACGTCGACGGGAAGCTCTTGCGCGAGCCCTGGTTCCCCGCCGGTGCCGAGCCGCCGACCACACCCGGTCCGTCGGAGGAGCCGTATGCATTGAAGCACCCCTACACGGTTCCCTCCGGCGACGTCTACGTCATGGGCGACAATCGCACGGTTTCTTGTGACAGCCGGTATTGGGGTCCCATTCTCGAATCGTCCATCGTGGGCAAGGTCGATGTCCGCTTCTGGCCGTTGAACCGGCTCCACATCTTTTAGGCGGCCATGGGGAGCCAGACCGACGACTTCGCCTTTATGTGGGAGTGGTTCTCGACCCACTGCCGCACGACTTCGCCGCTCTATGCACGCGTCGCCGACGCCGTCGCCAACGATCGCGAAGCTCTCGAGCTCGTGCAGTCCGCGCCTCCTGCGGCCCATCTGCCTCCGGCACTGCTCGCCGCCGTGCACTACTTGATTCTCGAGGGGTCCGACCACCCGTTGGCAGCGGTTTACGCCGGCCGTTCCGACGCCGATCCGGGGCCGCTCTTCCTCGATTTCCTCCGGTCGCGCCAAGCTGAAGTTCTGGCCCTCCTCGCCTTCCGGCATATTCAGACCAACGAATGCGGCCGGAGCGCCATCATCGGTCCCGGCCTCACGTGGGTGGCATCGCATCTGCAGGGCCCTTATTCCCTGGTCGACGTCGGCGCGAGCGCAGGCTTGAACCTGCTGTGCGACAGGTACCGCATCGACTACGGGCCTCACGGGGCCACCGGCCCCGTCGACGCCGCGGTCCAGCTCTCGTGCCGGGTCGTCGGTGGCCGTCCACCGATTGCGGCGCAGCTCCCGTCGATCGCATTCCGGGTGGGCATCGATCGTTCCCCGATCGACCTGCGAGATCCCGACGACGCCCGTTGGCTCCTCGCGTGTGTGTGGCCGGACACCAATCGCCTCGCGCACACCGCCGCCGCCATCAGACAGGCACGAGGAAACCCTCCTCTGGTCGTGCGAGGAGATGCCACGGGGGTCCTTCCGAGGGTGGTGCACGAGCTGCCCGTCGGCACCACGCCCATAGTGGTGACCACATGGTCGTTCGCCTATCTCGGTGTCGAAGATCGCGAGACCTTCGAAGAACTCCTGGTCGAGGCCTCACACGAGCGTCCTTTGGCGTGGATCAGCGCCGAAGGAGCAGGAACGGTGGCGGCCTTCGCAGAAGAGGCGGTGACACACGCGACGAATGAAGGTGTATCCGACGTGCTGGGCGCCATGCTCTTCAACCAGGGGCGACGGCAGGCGACGTTGCTGGGCTTCGCCCAAGAGCACGGCGCGCAACTCGATTGGCGCGACACCTAGCGGAGGTGCCCCGCAACGTCCCCTCGACCCTCGGGAACGTTGCGGTAACTTGACCCGCGTGCGCGTCGGGCTCGTGATCCTCCCGACCGATCGCTGGGCGGAGGCCCGGCGCCAATGGGAGTGGGCCGACGCCGCCGGCTTCTCCACGGCCTGGACGTACGACCACATCCGGTGGGGCGGCATGCCCGACGGCCCGTGGCACGCCGCCGTTCCCGTGCTCGGCGCCGCGGCCGGGGTGACACGGCGGATACGGATCGGGACATTGGTGGCCACGCCGAATTTTCGCCATCCGGTGACCCTGGCGAGAGACGCGTTGGCACTCGACGACCTGAGCGACGGCCGCCTCGACCTGGGCGTCGGACCGGGGAGTGCCGGTCCCGACGCGACAGCGCTCGGACAGGCCGAGTGGAGCGTGCACGAGCGCATGGACCGTTTCGAGGAGTTCCTGCAAATCCTGCACCCGATACTCGATGGCGCGGCCGAGACCCGGACCACCATCGCGGGCCGCCACTACGCCTCGGTAGGGACGCCCAGCACACCGGGCGCCGTCCAGACCCCGTTCCCCCTCACCATGGCGGCCGGCGGCCGCCGGGGTCTCGCGCTGGCGGCGCTCCACGGCCGGCAGTGGGTCACGATCGGCCCGACGGGCGCGGGCCCACGGACGAGCGAGGCGATCCGCGCGGCCGTCCGTGCGCAGACCGCAATGCTGCAGAGTGCGTGCGCAGCGCTCGGGCGAGACCCCGCCACGATCGCCAAGGTGTTGCTGTGGACGCCGCCCGAGACGGTCATCACCTCGGTGGCCCAGTTCGACGAGCTGGCCGCCCCTTATGAGGAACTGGGCTTCGATCAGCTGGTGCTCCACCATCCGCAACAGACCGGGCCGTACCGGGGGTCACTCGCCGCCTACGAAGAGATAGCGGCGCGGTACGGAGGTCACTGAGCACTCAGAGCGCTGCCGCGAGGAGTGCCTTCACCTCGGACGTCCGTTCGACGGGCTCCACCCGCTCGATATCCACGTCGTGACAATCGACCCACGACGCGGCCTCGGCGAGTGCCGCCGCCACATGGCGCGCCGCGCCGCTCGTGTGCAGCGTGATCTGCTTGGCCACCAACGTGCGCCCACGACGACCGGGGTCGACCAGTCCCACCAACCTGTTGCCACCCAACACCGGCATCGCGAAATACCCGTACCTGCGCTTCTCCCTCGGCACGTACGCCTCGAGCCGGTGTTGAAATCCGAAGGTGCGGTCGGTGCGCGCCCTGTCCCACGTCAGCGAATCGAAGGGCGAGAGCAGCACGTTGCGGGTCGTCACCCGCCGTGCGAGCACATCGGTGGCGCCAGGAGCGACGAAAGCCGGCCGCTCCCAGCCCTGCACCGACACGGGCTCCAGGTCCGTATCGTTGAGCACGCGTTGCACCAACTTCACCGGTAGTCCCTTGTAGACCGCCAGATCGCCGACGGTCGCCACGCCGAGCGAACGACCCGCTGCCTGCACGAGCCGGACGGCGCACTCCTCGTCCGACCACTCCACCCGCGCCAATTGGGCGGGGATGGCGCGTTCGGTCAGGTCGTAGACCCGTTGGAACCCGCGCCGCTCCCGACAGACGAGCTCGCCGATGTCGAGCAACCACTCGGCCGCGATTTTGGTCTCCGACCAGTCCCACCACGTCCCACCCTTCTTGGCCCCTCCGAGCTCACGCGCGGTCAGTGGGCCCGCGTAACGCAGGCGTGCCACGACGTCCGCGCAACTGGTGGCCGCATTCTGGAGGCGATGCCAACGGCGCCCGCGCGCCCGGAAGGCCCGGCGCCGGAACTCGTACAACGGCCAGTCCTCGAGCGGCAGCACACATGCCGCATGTGACCAGTATTCGAACGTGACGCTCCCGTGTCCCCAGTACGCCGCCTCGATGGAACGGCGGGGAATCGCGCCGTGACGGGCATACGCAACCAGTTCGTGCGAACGCGCGAGTACCGAAATGGTGTCGAGCTGCACGCCGCCCAGACGCCGTACAGTCGTCGCGGGCCCTCCACCGGGCCGCGGCCCGAGCAACCCTTGTGCGAAGAGGGTCACCCGTCGGGCCTCGGCGGCAGAGAGGGTCACGGCTGATCCGGACACGGCGGCTCAACCTACCGGCAGCATGCCCCGGTCCCTGCGGTCTTCGACGGGTCCGGCCTCCCCACGAAGATGGTGCAAGCGGAGTCCGACCGCCACGATTGCCGCCAAAATGCTGGCAGCACCGGCCGCGAGCAGTGCACCCCGGACGCCGAACAGGGCGACCAGGGGCGCCGAGACGGCCATGCCGATGGAGACGGCCCCGAACGTCAGGCCCATGAATACGGCGCAGGCGCGGCCCGCGATGTGCTCGGGGGCGCGCTGCAAGAGGAGCGTCCGCGCACCCACGACCTGCATCCCGTCGCCGATACCCCCGATCCCGTAGGCCGCAATGGCCATCCACATGGCAGGTGCGACGGCACACGCGACCACCCCGACCCCGAGTACCACCAGTCCGACCACGATGCCCGGAGCCAGGAGCCGTGGGGGAAGGCGGCCGGCGATGACGGTGCCGAGGGTCATACCGCCGGTCCACGCCGTAATGAGGAGGGCGTAGCCGGTGGTCCCACCGTGCAGCACCTTTTCGGCCAGGAACAACTCGACCACCATGGTGATGCCCATGCATGCGATGACAGTGGACACCACCAGGACGAGCAGGCCCATGGGTCGGTCAGCTCTGAGGTAACGGACCCCCGCCGCGACGCCGTCGTCCGCCCCGTGGGGCACTGGAGCCCGGGTATGCCGGAGGCCGAGTGTCGCGATGCCGATGCTGAAAAGGACGGAGAGCGTCGCGCCGAGCAGGAGCGCCGTCGTCGTCCCCCCGATGCTCCCGACGACCCCGGCCAGCAGCGGCCCGATCGCCGTGCCGGCCATCGTCGCGCCTTGCAGCCGGCTCGTGGCGCGCACCAGCGTGACGTTGCCCGCCAGCTGCGGAATGGCCGCGGTCAACCCCGGCTGAAGGATGCTGTCCGCCACGCCGAAACCCAGCACGAGCAGCACGGTGGCGGTCAGGGAGTGAGCGAAGGCAAGGCCGGTGAGGGCAGCAGCCACGAGCAGACCGGCCCCCGTCAGAAGGCGTCCCATGGGCAACCGGTCGAGCAGAAGGCCAGAGACCGGCGCGAGGAGGACGACGGGTAGCCCGCCCGCCAGTAACACCATGGTGACGGCCAAGGTCGAGTGCGTCTCCTGATAGACGCGCAGCGACAACGCGACGTAGGCCAGTCCGTTCGCGGCCGCCACCATCATCTGCAGTGCGGTGGCAATGCGCAGGGGACGGCCGGGTCGGGTTGCGTGTGCGGTGTCGGGTTGCATGTGGCGATCTCTTGTCAGGGTTGTTCTCGGGGGTGAGGAAGAACTCGGCCGCGCTGCGGGCGCACGACGCGCCACTGAGGAAGTGCGCAAGCCGGTCGGCCTGAGCACCACGCGGGGAGTTCAGCGGCGCGATCGAGCGCAGGAACTCTCGGAAGCGGGGCTCAAAGGGACATGGAGTAAGAGTACACCGCAGCCATCCTGCGTCCGTCACGGGGCGCCGTCACCGCGGTGCCCGCACCGTCTTTACGCGAGCAACGTGGCGAGCGGCGTGAACGGGAGACCATGAGCTTCGGCGACCGGTTCGTACACCACCTGGCCCGCCGCCACGTTGACGCCTTCGGCCAACGCCGGATCGTCCCGGACCGCTTCTTTCCAGCCGTGGGACGCGATGCTCAGGGTGTAGGGGAGGGTGGCGTTGGCCAGAGCGTGCGTCGAGGTGTGGGGGACCGCCCCGGGCATGTTGGCCACGCAGTAGAAGATCGAACCGTGGACTTCGAAGGTGGGGTTCGAGTGCGTGGTCGGACGGGTCGACTCGAAACACCCGCCTTGGTCGACCGAAATATCCACCAGGACCGAACCGACGCGCATCTGCTCGACGAGGGCGTCGGAGACCAGCCGCGGGGCACGGGCCCCGACGACCAGTACGGCGCCGATCACGATGTCGGCATCGATACAGACCTCTTCGATCGCATGCTGCGACGAAGCCACCGTCTCGAGGGCGCCGCGGAAATGGTGGTCGACGTCGCGCAGGCGGTCCAGGTTGCGGTCGAGCACGTAGACGTCGGAATGCATCCCGACCGCGAGCGTGGCGGCTGCCATTCCCGATACTCCGGCACCGAGGATGACGACGCGGGCCGCCCGCACCCCGGGAACGCCGGCGACCAGCACCCCGCGTCCCCCGCCGGGACGCATGAGATGGTGTGCGCCCATGAGTGGCGCCATCCGGCCGGCCACCTCGCTCATCGGGGCCAGTAGCGGAAGGGAATTATCGGGCAGGCGCACCGTCTCGTAGGCAATCGCCACATTGCCCCCGGCCACGAGGGCGTCGGTGCATTCCCTTGACGCAGCGAGGTGCAAGTACGTGAAGAGCGTCTGCCCTGAACGTGCGCCGAGTCGTTTGTACTCCGAAGCCACCGGTTCTTTGACTTTGCACACCAGGTCCGACTCGGCCCAGACGTCGTCGGCGTCGGGGACGATGCGCGCCCCGGTGCGCTCGAACTCGCCGTCGGGCATGGACGAGCCCACTCCGGCGCCCGCTTCCACATAGACCGTGTGGCCGGCCGAGGTCAGTTCCCGCACACCGGCCGGCGTGATGGCCACCCGGTACTCGTCGTCCTTGACTTCTTTGGGAATCCCGATGATCACAGCTCACTCCTCAATGTTGCTCATCACATGCTTGATCCGGGTGTAGTCCTCGAATCCGTACGAAGAGAGGTCCTTGCCGTAGCCTGAACGCTTGAAGCCGCCGTGCGGCATTTCGGCCACCAGCGGGATGTGGGTGTTGATCCACACGCAGCCATAGTCAAGGTCCCGCGCCATGCGCATGGCACGACCGTGGTCGCGTGTCCACACCGACGATGCCAGCCCGTACTCGACGCCGTTGGCCCAACGGAGCGCCTCAGCCTCGTCGCTGAACTTCTGGACGGTGATCACCGGCCCGAAGACCTCGGATTGCACCAGTTCGTCGTCCTGGCGGAGTCCGGCCACCACCGTCGGTGCGAAGCAGAAACCCCGCTCCCCGACGGGGGTCCCGCCGGTCTTCACCGAAGCGTGGGAGGGCACCCGCTCGAGGAACCCACTCACCCGCTCCAGCTGGTTGGGGTTGTTCAACGGCCCGAAATCGGCGCCCTCCACGTCCGTGCCGCCGACGACGGTCCCTTCCGCTTGTTCGACCAGGGCGGCAAGAAAGTCGTCATGCACGCGCGGCCCCGCCAACACCCGTGTCGCCGCAGTGCAGTCCTGGCCGGCGTTGAAATACCCGGCGCCGGCGATGCCTGCGGCGGCCACGCTGAGGTCGGCGTCGTCGAAGACGATCACCGGCGCCTTGCCGCCGAGTTCGAGGTGCACACGCTTGAGCGTCGGTGCCGCGGTCGCGGCCACCTCCATGCCGGCGCGCACCGAACCCGTCACCGAGACCATGCCCGGAACAGGTGAGGCCACGAGGGCCCGGCCGGTGTCTCGGTCGCCACAGACCACGTTGAAGACGCCGGGCGGGAGGTACTCCGCCATGATTTCGGCCATCAGCAATGTGCTGACCGGCGTGGTGTCCGAGGGCTTCAACACCATGGTGTTACCGGCCGCCAGAGCCGGTGCGAATTTCCAGATGGCCATCATGAACGGGTAGTTCCACGGGGTCACCGCACCGCAGACCCCGATCGGCTCACGTCGCACGAAGGAGGTGTGCCCGGCCATGTATTCCGCCGCGGCGAGCCCCTGGAGGTGCCGCGCCGCACCGGCGAAGAAACGGATCTGGTCCATCCCCGGCGGGAGTTCCTCGTCCATGGTCAGCTGGAACGGCTTCCCCGTGTTCTCGCACTCGGCCGCGGACCAGTTCCTCTGCCCGGGCCTCGATGGCGTCGGCGATGCGGAAGAGGGCGAGACTGCGCTCCGACGGAGTCGTCCGGCGCCACGAGCTGAACGCCTCGGCCGCCACCTGCAACGCCCGGTCGACATCAGCCGCCCCCGATACGGGAGCCTCGGCGAACGGCTCACCGGTGGAAGGGTTGAGCAAGTGGGGCTGTCGGACCATCTTCGGCGTCGACGTAGGCCCCGCCTATGAAGTTCTGCAACCTGCGCACGTGGGCTCCCTTTTTCTCTTCTTCGTGTTCTTCGTGGTCGGCTCGCACCTAGAGGATCACAGAACGGAGGGTCGGCAACAAGCGATTCCGCAAGAAATCTAACGTGAAACGCCGAATTCTGCTTGACTGATAGTGTCCGTATGAAAGAATTCTGCACACCGGGGGTTGCGATCCACCCGCGGTGAGACCATCGCAATAAGGAGTCGCATGTCCGAAACGGACGGGCCGGCTGAGGCGAACAGCACTGAACTCGAGGGTGGTCCTGGTGGCACGACGCTGCTCGATGAGGCGAACCGGGCCATCATCGAGGCCCTCCAGCGCGACGGCCGCCAACCATATGGGGCCATTGCCGAAGCGGTGGGACTCTCCGAGGCGGCCGTGCGCAGGCGGGTCCAACGTCTGCGCGAAACCGGCATCATGCAGATCGTGGCGGTCACTGATCCGCTCCAGCTCGGCTTCACCCGTCAAGCGATGATCGGCATCACCGTCGAAGGTGATGTCCGGGTCGTCGCCGACAAGCTCTCCGCCCTGCCGGAGGTGGATTACGTCGTCATGTGCGCCGGTTCGTTCGACCTTCTGGCCGAAGTGGTCTGCGAGGACGACGAGCGACTTCTTCACGTGCTCAACGATTCGGTGCGCTCCATCGCCGGGGTGCGCTCAACCGAGAGCTTCCTTTATCTGAAGCTGGCCAAGCAGACATATACGTGGGGCACACGGTGAGATCGAACCACACCGTCGCACCATCCGAGTGGAGGAATCATGAGTAACAACCCTGAGAATTCCGACCTGAGCGAGCAGGCGCGCCGTCACCTGTGGATGCACTTCAGCCGTATGGGCGCGTACGAGACCCACGAGGTCCCCGTCATGGTGCGGGGCGAGGGCGCGTACGTGTGGGACCAGCACGGGAAGCGCTATCTCGACGGGCTGGCTGGGCTCTTCACGTCCCAGCTGGGCCACGGGCGGACCGAGCTGGCCGAGGCGGGCGCCAAGCAGGCCAGCACGTTGGCCTACTTCCCGCTGTGGACCTACGCCCATCCACGTGCCATCGAGCTGGCCGAGCGCCTTGCCGGCTACGCACCGGGTGATCTCAACCGCATCTTCTTCACCTCCGGCGGTTCCGAGGCGGTCGAATCGGCCTGGAAACTGGCCCGGCAATACTTCCGCATCACCGGGCAGCCGCAGCGCACCAAGGTCATCAGCCGCGAGATCGCCTACCACGGGACGACCATGGGTGCGCTGTCCATTACCGGCATCCCGGACCTCAAGACACCATTCGAACCGCTCGTCGGCGGGGCCATCAAGGTCCCGAACACCAACTTCTACCGGGCACCTGTCTTTGCTGATGACGAAGAGGCGTTCGGGCGGTGGGCCGCAGATGAGATCGAGCGGGCGATCGTCCGCGAAGGTGCCGACACGGTCGCGGCCGTCTATCTGGAGCCGGTGCAGAACGCCGGCGGCTGCTTTCCCCCTCCCCCCGGGTATTTCCAACGGGTGCGCGAAATCTGCGACCGCCACGGCGTGCTCCTGGTCTCCGACGAGGTGATCTGCGCCTTCGGTCGCCTCGGCTACTGGTTCGGGGCCGATCGCTTCGGGTACCAGCCCGACATCATCACGGTGGCCAAGGGGTTGACTTCGGGCTATGCGCCACTGGGGGCCATGATCGCTTCTGACCGCCTCATGGAGCCCTTCCTGAGGCCTGGTGCGTCCTTCCTCCACGGCTTCACGTTCGCCGGTCACCCGGTGAGCTGCGCCGTGGCCCTGGCCAACCTCGATGTGTTCGAGGGCGAAGGGATCCTTCAGCACGTGCAGTCGAACGAGGGAGTCTTCCGGTCAGCACTCGAGACGCTCTACGACCTGCCGATCGTGGGCAACGTGCGCGGCGCCGGATTCTTCTACGGCATCGAGCTCGTGAAGGACAAGGCGACACGGCTGTCCTTCGACGACGAGGAGTCGGAGCGCCTGCTGCGGGGATTTCTCTCCGGTGCCCTGTTCGAGGCCGGCCTCATCTGCCGTGCCGACGACCGGGGGGACCCGGTGGTGCAACTCTCACCACCGCTCATCTGTGGGCAAGAGGAGATCGACTTCATGGTCGCCACATTGCGCGAGGTACTGACCGAAGCGTGGAGCCGCCTGTAATCGACCCAGAGGGGGTGGACGGCTACCGCCACCTCTCCCTCTGGTGGGATGCCATCGGCGGTCCGTTGCCCCCACGCCCCGCGCTGTCGGGCGACGTCCAGGCTGATGTCTGCATCGTCGGCGCGGGGTTCACCGGGCTGTGGACGGCACGCGCATTGGCGCTGGCCGACCCGGGACTCCGCATCGTCGTGGTGGACAAGGAGGTGGCGGGGTTCGGTGCCTCGGGTCGTAACGGTGGGTGGTGCTCGGCGCTCTTCTCCACGTCCGATGCCGCGCTCGCCCGTCTCTACGGTCTCGACGCGATGCGACGCATGCGACGCGCCATGCAGTCCACGGTCGATGCGGTGGGCGCCGCTGCACACGAAGAGGGCATCGACTGCCAGTTCGCAAAGGGCGGCACGGTCGACGCGGCACGGACCCCGGCCCAGAGAGCCCGCGCCCTGGAGGACGTGGAAGAGGCCCGCGCGCTGGGATTTGGGGAAGAAGACCTGCGCTGGCTCGATGCCGGCGAAGCCTCCTCGTTGATCGGGCTCGATGGGATGGTCGGGGCCACGTTCACCCCGCACTGCGCCGCACTCCAGCCGGCGCTCCTTGCCCGCGGCCTGGCGGATGCGGTCGAACGCCGGGGCGTCATCATCCACGAGCACACCGAGGTCATCGACATCATTGCCGGCGGTCCGGGGCGCCCGCCGCTGGTGCGCACCACGGCCGGTTCGATCAAGGCGGACGTGGTCGTGCGCGCCGTCGAGGGCTGGACCTCGACCCTCCCCGGCCAGAAGCGCACGCTGGTGCCGGTATATTCGCTCATGGTGGCGACCGAGCCCCTGGGTGATGCCTTCTGGGCCGATGCGGGACTCGCGCATCGCTCCACCTTCACCGACTACCGGCACATGGTTATTTACGGGCAGCGCACAGCAGACGGGCGGATCGCCTTCGGTGGGCGTGGGGCGCCTTATCACTTCGGCTCCGACGTACGACCGTCCTATGACGCGACACCGGCGGTGCACGAGCTCCTGCGCGAGACCCTCGTCGACCTCTTCCCCGCCCTTGCCGCATCCCGGTTCACCCACGCGTGGGGAGGGCCGTTGGGCATTCCACGCGACTGGCATTCGTCGGTCGGCTTCGACCCTCACCTCGGGCTCGCCTGGGCGGGGGGCTACGTGGGCGACGGCGTCGCCACGACGAATCTCGCCGGGCGCACCCTGGCCGACCTGATCACCGGATCCGACACGGATCTCACCCACCTGCCCTGGGTGAATCACCGGTCGCGTGCATGGGAGCCCGAGCCTCTGCGCTGGCTGGGCGTCAACGCCGGTCTGTGGACCATGAAACTGGCCGATCAGACCGAGGCGCGCAAGGGGCGGCCGAGCCGCCTGGCCCATCAGATGGAGCGCCTGCTCGGACACTGAACGGTGCGGCAGGGTCCGTGTCCGCCGAACAGCGCCGCGTCTCACGCGATCGTGGCGCCGCCTCGAGCATGCGCCACAGGGCATCGGTGTCGAGATGCGCCGCACACGCATCGGCCACTCGATCGATCTGCCGCTCACGCGCCGCCGCGAACGAGCGGCCCGAGGCGCGCCATGTCTTACCCCGGGCTCTGGCGACCCCGTCGAGGAACTCTGCCCGGAAGCGGTCCTCCTCGAAGAGGCCGTGCAGGGAGGTTCCGTAGACCATGGTGCTCGGATCGCATGCGCTCTCCACCTGATCGTCGGCCAGCGACCGGCGTCGGGTCGTCCATCCAAGGGTGAGCCACTCCCGCCAGCCGGTCAGCGGAAGCGTGCGGCCATGGCGGATTTCATAGCCCCGTACCGGGGCGCCGCTCTGCCCCGGTCCCGGCCCGCAGCCGGGTGATCTTCTCGACTCGAACCGGGTGACCAGCGGCAACCAGCCCAAGCCCGGGACCGACGGCACGTCGGATTCCACCCCGTCGGGATCCTCGATGGTGCGGCCCAGCATTTGGAAGCCACCGCATATGCCGAGGATTGTCGGGGGTGAGGGCGGCACGGTGCCGCTGCCACCACGACGTGGCGCAGCCCGCTCGTGGCCAACCACGCCAGATCGGCCATGGTCGACTTGGTCCCCGGGATGCACGATGAGGTCGGGGTCCCCGAAGGCCGAAGGGTGGTCCACGAAACGGACCGCCACGTTGCCTTCGACCAGGAGGGGGTCCAGAGTCGGTGAAGTTCGACAGGCGGGGCAACCGGAGCACGACCACGTCGAGCAGCTCCGCCGCCGCGGCGTGGGACTCGTCCGACGCTGCGACGCCAACATGCGGTGCAGGGAGTCCTCGGCGTCGAGGACCAGTCCGGGCAGGATAGGGCAGGACACGCCAAGCGTCGGGACGCCACAGCGTTCCTCGAGTTGGTCCCATGGCGTTGCCGAGCAGTGCCGGGTCGCCCCGGAACATGTTGATGATGAACGCCCTGACGCATTGGCGGAGCTCCTCGGGCAACAGGGCCACCGTGCCGTAGAGGTGGGCGAAGACGCCACCTCGGTGGATGTCGCCGACGACGACGGCCGGAATGCCGGCACGCTGCGGCCAGGCCCAGGTTCACGATGTCATGGTCGAGCAGGTTGATCTCGGCCGGACTCCCCGCCCCTTCACAGATCACGACGTCGAAGCGGGAGCGCAGGTCGGCCAAGGCGCCGTCCACGATCCCGACCAGGTCCACCTTGGATCGCTGGTAATCCGCCGCCTCCCGGGTCTCGAGGGGACGGCCCATGACGATGACCTGCGACGACCGCTCCCCCGTGGGTTTGAGAAGCACCGGGTTCATGGCTGCCTCGGGCTCGGCGCCGGCCGCCACCGCCTGCAACCACTGGGCGCGGCCGATCTCCGCCCCCTCCGTCGTCACCACTGAGTTCAGCGACATGTTCTGCCCCTTGAAGGGAGCCACCGACACGCCTTCTCGGGCCAGGAGCCGGCAGAGTCCGGCCACCACGGTCGACTTGCCCGCATCCGACGTCGTCCCACAGACCATGAGGGCACCGCTGCGGGCCATGACCTTTTCTAGTGCACCCACCCGCGCACGTCGCAAGGAGCCGGTCGCCGACATGAGTTCTCAAGCTGTTCACGGAATTTCACTTGACGCGGGACGTCGCGCCAAACAAGGTGAGCACCGTCACTCACGCACGTGCACTCGTGCACGTGCGTGAGGAGCGAGGCGGACAGAGCGGACATAAGGGAGGCGACGCGGTGGCAATCGCAGAGGACCTGGCAGTAATTCACGACCCACTGTCGTCGGAACCGTTCCGCGTGGAGCAACACGGTGTCGATTTCATTCCCCCAAGCGAGCGTTGGGCTCGACCGCGGGACATCTTCGGCATGTGGGCCGGTGCCAGCGTGCAAGTCGAGTACTTCATTTACGGCTGCATCCTGATGAGTGTCTTCCGGTTCACCTTCATCCAGGCCGTTGCCCTGATCGTTATCGGCAACCTGTCCTACTTCCTGTTGGGGATCTGCTCTCTGCAGGGCCCGCAGACGGGAACCACGGTGTTTGCCATCAACCGGGCCAGCTACGGACCGAACGGCTCGCGCCCGATCTCCTTCTTCAACTGGGTGACACAGATCGGGTTCGAGGTCGAGGGCCTCATCCTCATCGTCGGAGCCGGGCTCGTGCTCATCACCAAGGCCGGCTTCTCCTTTGGCGACCCGGCCAAGGTGATCCTGGTCGTCGGGGCCGTGCTGGTGCAAGGGATCCTGCCGTTTCTCGGGCATGCGGCGATCGTCAAGTCGCTCCGCTTCCTGGTCATTCCCTTCGTGATCCTGTTCGCCATCCTTCTGGGCTTCGCCATCCCGCACGCGCACTTCCATGGAGCCCACAGCGCGGATTGGCAGACCTTCACCGAGGGACTGGCCTTCACCATCGCACTGAGCGGCCTGGGATGGACCGAATGCGGCAACGACTACACCCGGTACTGTCCCGCCGACACCTCGAAGAGGGGCATCGTGGGATGGGTCTTCCTGGGCACCGCGGTACCTGAAATCCTCATCATGACGCTGGGGGCAGCGGTCGCAACCTTCGTGGTCGGGATCGGTCAGGGCACGGGGGGCTTCTTGCCGTTGGCCCACCAGAGCATCATCCCGGCCTGGTTCGTCGTCGTGTTCATGATCTTCGCCGCGCTCCAACTGTTCGCCATCAACAGCCTCGACATGTACTCGTCAGGTGTCACCCTGCAAGCCATCGGGGTCCCGGTGAAGCGTTGGCAGGCGGTGATCGTCGATTGCATCATTGCGCTGGGTGTCACGATGTACGCCGTCTTCAACTCGTCGTTCTCGACCTATTTGAGTGACTTCGTCGACGTGGTCATCGTGTGGATCGCTCCGTGGTCGGCCATCTTCATCGTCGACTGGATCCTGCGCCGCTACCGCTACGTGCCGGGCGAGTTGCAGAAGACCGGGCGCGACAGTCTCTACTGGCGCAAGGGAGGTGTCTTCTGGCCTGCATTGATTGCCCAGGCGATCGGGATGTATGCGGCAATTTCGGCGCTGTCCGCCACCTTCACGCTGCCGCACTGGCTGAACGAGCTCACGTTCCACACGACGAATTACCCGAAGAACTTCGGCGCCGACTTCAGTGTCTTCCTGGGCTTCGGCGTCGGTGGTCTGGTGTATCTCGTCCTCGCATACAGCAGTGTGCGCAAGCAGGCCGACGAGCAGGACGTCCTGCTCAAGGCAGAGGGGCTCTTGTAGTCACTCCCAGAATTCGACCAGCTCGCCGCTGGCGTCGTCGGCGGGACGGAACAGCGGCATCGACCCGAGCGATCGGACCTTGGCGGCGTCGGCCCCCAGGGCGGTACGCCAGCCCGATCCCTCTGTCATGAGCGTGCCGATAACGACCGGCTCGGCTCCGATGCGCCGCACGAGGCGCAAGGCAGCCAGGGTGGAGGCACCGGTGGAGATGATGTCGTCGACGATGGCGACACGGCGTCCGCGCACGGCGTCCACCCGGGCCGGATCCATGCGCAGCCGCTGCGGCTTGTCCGTCGTGATGGAGGTGACCGGCTCGGACCATGTCTCTCCGAGGTGGATCTTCGGCGTCTTGTGCAAGATCACATAGTCGTCGAGCCCGAGCGCCCGGCTGGCCTCGATGGCCAGCGGTATACCCATGGTGGCCACCGACACCACGATCTCGGGCGCCGCCGGTCGCATGAGGTCAGCCAGCTCGCGACCGGCCACCTCGGCGAAAGCCACGCCATGATCGACGCAGATGAGCAGGGCGATGGTGAGGTCGTCGGACAGGGGGACCAGGGGCAGGTCGACCGCCTGGCTCCCGACCATGGCGGCGTAAGTACGATCTGCGCTCATGCACATGACTCTCGCCGGAGCGCTCCGTGTCCGCAAGTGAGCCGCTCACGGAGGCATTGGCCCGGGACTTCCTCGCGGTTGCATTCGAGGAGGCCGAGGCCGGTCTGGCCGAGGGGGGCATCCCCATCGGCGCCGCCCTCTTCCATCGCGACGGGACGCTGCTCGGACGGGGACACAACCGCCGGGTCCAGGACGGGGACCCCTCGACCCACGGCGAGACGGCGGCATTCCGCAACGCCGGGCGGCGGCGGCACTACGCCGATTGTGTGATGGTGACGACACTTTCGCCCTGCTGGTATTGCAGCGGCCTCCTTCGCCAGTTCCAGATCGGCGCGGTCGTAATCGGCGAGGCGGCAGAACTTCGTGGGCGGCCACGAATGGGTGGCCGAGCACGGCACCGAAGTCATCATCCTCGATGATCCCGGGTGCACCGAGCTGCTGGCGACCTTCATCGCCGAACACCCCGAGCTGTGGCACGAGGACATCGGGCTCTGAGGCTGCAGAGCAGCGGTCGGACGGGTCGGACCGCTCAGTCCGGACCGCTCACTCCGGACCGCTCAGTCCGGACCGCTCAGTCCGGTGGACCGAACAACCGGTCCCCGGCGTCGCCCAGTCCGGGAACGATGTAACCAACCTCGTTGAGGGTGGGATCGATGGCGGCGCAATAGAGCGCAACGGCGGGGTGTGCGGTCTGAAAGGTCGCAATCCCGGGAACCGACGCAATCACGCACAGCACCACTACTTCCCGGGCTCCCCGCTCGACTGCGAGATCGCAGACCTGGACCAACGACCCGCCCGTGGCCAACATCGGGTCACAGATGACGACCCGGCGACCGGTGAGATCGGCGGGCAGCCGATTGAGATAGACCTCCGACCGGAGGGTCTGCTCGTCACGGCGCAACCCGACGTGGGCCACCTCGGTCAACGGCACAACTTCCTGGATGGCCTGCACCATGCCCAGCCCGGCCCGAAGGATGGGCACGACCAGTACGTTCTCGGTGACCTTGCGCCCCGGTGCACCGTCGGCGACCGGGCGTATCGACGAGGACCGGGGACGGTCCCGAGATCACGCAGGGCCTCGTAGGCCAAGAACCCGGAGATCTCCGAGATCAGCTGACGGAACGTGTCCCGGTCTGTCCGCTTGTCGCGCAGCGTCGCCACCCGGTGTGCCACCACGGGGTGGTCCAGCAACGTGACGCCCGTCATCGGTCTTCGTTCTTGTGCCGCACCGACCAGATCTGACAGCACCCGTCGCAACTCGAGGGTCGTGCGATCGGCTCGGGTGTGCACCTCGGCTGTGGGGGCCAGGGGCAGGACGAGCTCGTCGAACGCCTCTTGGACGACGAGGTCCTCCCGCAGCACGGCCACCTCGAAGTCCACGGCTTCGGCCATGCGTGAGGCGTCGTCGGAGAGGTCGTCGCGCCACAGCGTCGTAAAGATGCGACAGCGCTCGGCCGATTCGGGCTGCAGGAAGAAGCCGATCACGTTGGTCCCTCCGGCCTCGATGAACTCGATCCGGAGGCTCAGGTGGAACGGCGCATCGAGTCGGTACGTCAGGCGGCGAGTCTGCACCAGCGGCCGTAGGCCCGCCGCCACGCCGGGATCCTCCCGATTGGCAAAGGAGTGCTCGTAGGACATGGTGAAGGACCAGCCGTCGCGCGCCACGGCGTAGTGCGGCACCTCGGCTGCCTCGTCCGCGCCGAACGTGCCAGCGTGCACGAAGGGGAAGTGCGCCACATCGAGGAAGTTGTCGGCCAGCAATCCCGCCGAGGCCCGGACGCTCAACGTGGGCAACTCCCCGGTCTGGAACGCCGGATCGTCGGCTTCGGGGATGGAGCCGAGTGGCGCCAGCGGCGTCTCGGGGGCCAGGAACACCATGCCGTGGGTCACGGCCAGTGCGGCCGGGGGGGAGAGCCGGGCCGCCGGCGGCAACGTCGCACCCGGTCCGAGCGCGGGAATTTCGACGCAGGCGCCCGAAGAGTCGAACCGCCAACCGTGGTAGGCACACTGGAGCACCCCCGACTGGCATCGCCCGATCGATAGCGGTGTGCGGCGATGCGGACAGCGATCGGCGAAGGCCACGATCCTTTCGTCGACCCGGTACAGCACCCACGGCTCGCCCAGAAGGACGAATCTCCGCGGTTGCTCGGTCACCTCGGCCGGCCGCGCCACCGGATGCCAGCAGTGCCGGAGCGCCGGATCGGTGTTGGAAAGGGTGCGGCTCATGGCGCACCACCCTCACCTGTGCCGCTCATCGCCGTCAAGAAGGGGCCGGGTACGCCGCGGCGGTCGTTGCGCCGGTGCTTGCCCCGGTCGTTGGGCGGCTTCCAGGACTGAGCGCACCGCCGGACACTTGCGAAAACTGGCTGCTAGAACTCTAGCGTTGAGTTTTGACACACCCCCTGGCGGATGCGTGGGTGATGTCCACCCCCTCCTACCCGGCTCACGGCAGAGGCGAAAGGCCGCGAGTAAGCCAGCCGCAGGGGCGGCTGACCTACTCCAAGAGTGGCTGGCGCAGCGTGGACCACCGGGCTCGTCAAGGGTCGCCCGGCCACTCGTGTCCGGCCTCGCCTGCGGCGCCCCTGGACGACCCCTCCTTGGGAGACGAGCGACAAAAGCAAAGCACCCGAGCATGGCCGGCCTTGTGGCATCCGGCCACCGTGCGGCAGGCCCGCCAGTCGCCGGTCAGGACGCGTGCTCAGCGGAAGTCACGGCTGGCCGGCACGGATGTGCCCACCGCCAATGCCTCCACCCGCTCGGCCGTCAGGTTGACCGTCCCCTGCCCCAATTCGAGCCGGCCCCGTATGAGGAGTACCGGCGCGTGGCGGGCCACCGGCTTCCAGCGGGCCCAGGCGCCGCGCGAAAAGACCACGTTCACATGACCGGTCTCGTCCTCGAGGTTGACGAAGACCGCGCCGTGCGCCGTCTCGGGGTGCTGCCGGTGCGTCACCACGCCGGCCACCGATACCCGGTCCCCGTCCGTACACCCCGGAAGATCGCGGGCCACCACCACGCCCATGGCCTCGAGCCGCTCCCGGGCCAGGTGCATGGCGGTCTGCTCGGGCGCCAGTCCCAGGGCCCAGAGGTCATCGCCCACCGAGTCGTACCGGGTCGGCTCGGGCAGGGGCGGGGCGTCGGCCCCCACCACAATCCCGGGCAGACGGTCCGGAGTGCCCTGCGCAGCGGCGCCGGCCGCCCACAACAGGCGACGACGAGAGGCCACGGTGGCGTCCTCCTCCGGACTGAGTGCGCCCGCCGCCGCCAACGTCTCGAGCTGGGCCCGCGACACGCCGGCCCGCCGCACCAGATCCTCGGCCCCGCCCCAGGGGCGCCCGGCCACGATCCGCTCCGCCACGGCGTCGCCCACCCCGCGCACCGAAGCCAACCCCAGTCGTAGAACCGGATCCGACCCCGACCCCGACCCGGCCCCCGACCCCACGTCCTCGACCTCCAGCGAGGCCCCGACCTCCGAGCGGTTCACATGGGGCCGGCGCACGGCCACCCCGTGGCGGCGGGCGTCCGCCACCAGCGATTGGGGAGACCAGAATCCCATCGGCTGGGAATTGAGGAGGCCGGCAGTGAATGCCGCCGGGTAGTGGAGCTTGATCCAGCTACTCGCGTAGACGAGATGTGCGAACGACACCGAGTGCGACTCGGGAAACCCGAAGTTGGCGAAGGCAGCCAACGCGGTGAAGATCTGGTCGGCCACCTCGCCCGCGATATCCCGCTCGGCCATGCCGGCGTAGAGCCGGGCCCGCATCTTCTCCATACGGGCGGCCGAGCGTTTGGCCGCCATGGCCTGGCGCAGTTCGTCGGCCTCGGCCGCACTGAACCCGGCGACGGCCACCGCCATCTCCATCAGCTGCTCCTGGAAGAGCGGGACGCCGAGCGTCCGCTGCAAAATCGGCTCGAGCAAGCGGGTGCAGATAGGTGACGGGCTCCTCGCCCCGCCGCCGCCGGATGTAGGGATTGACCGCGTGACCCTGAATGGGCCCGGGCCGGATGAGGGCCACCTCGATCGCCAGGTCGTAGAAACAGCGGGGCTCGACCCGGGGCAGGGTCCCCATCTGGGCCCGGCTCTCGACCTGGAAGACCCCGACCGTGTCGGCCCGGCACAACAGGTCGTAGACCGCCGGTTCCTGGGGCAGGTGCGCCAAGTCGACAATGTCGCCGTGGAACTGGCCCACCAGGTCGACCATGCGGTGCAGCGCCTCGAGCATGCCCAACCCGAGTAGGTCGAACTTCACCAACCCGATAGCGGCGCAGTCGTCCTTGTCCCACTGCAGCACGCTGCGCCCGGGCATGCGGCCCCACTCCACGGGGCAGACCTCGATCACCGGCCGGTCGCACAGCACCATGCCGGCCGAGTGGATGCCGAGATGGCGCGGGCGGTCCAGCACCTCTGCTGCCAGCTCGGCCACCAGCGGGGGGATCCCCTCACCGCCACCGTCCACCGCCGCGCCGACCGCCTCCGCCGCGGCCGTCCCCCGGTCGACCCGGTCGATACCCGACGCCCACCCGTCCACCTGCTCGGGCGTGAACCCGAAAGCCTTGCCCACGTCGCGCACGGCCGAGCGGGGGCGGTAAGTGATGACGTTGGCCACCTGCGCCGCGTGACGCCGGCCGTACCGCTCGTAGACGTACTGGATGACCTCCTCGCGCCGGCTCGATTCGATGTCGACATCGATGTCCGGCGGTCCGTCCCGGGCCGGGGACAAGAAGCGCTCGAAGAGGAGGCCGAGCTCGACCGCGTCGACGTTGGTCACCCCGAGGGCGTAACAGACGGCCGAGTTGGCGGCCGAGCCCCGGCCCTGGCAGTAGATGTTCAGCTGCCGGCAGACCCGGGCGATATCCCAGACGACGAGGAAGTAGCCGGCGAACCCCAGACCGCCGATGACCCCGAGCTCGTGCTCGATCTGGGTCCAGGCTCCCCGTGCACGCTCGTCGTGCGGCGGCCCGTAGCGCTCGAGCGCACCCTCGGTCACCAGCTGGCGCAGGTAGCCCTGCTCGTCCATTCCCTCGGGTACCGGGAAGTCAGGGAGGCGGGGGGCCACCAGGCGCAGGTCGAAGGCACAGTCCAGGCCTAACTCGCCCGCCCGCTCGACCACCCCGGGCCAGCGGGCGAAGCGCCGGAGCTGTTCGCCCGGCCCCCGCAGGCACGCGGCCGGGGCCGAGGGGAGCCAACCCTCCAACTCGGCCAGAGGCCGCCGGGCCCGGATGGCGGCCAGGGTGGTGGCCAGGCGGAACCCGGCCGGCGTGGCGTAATGCACGTTGTTGGTGGCCACCGCGTCGACCCCCCACTCGGCGGCCAACAGAGCCAGGGCATCGTTGCGCGCCGTGTCGAGAGGATCCCCGTGGTCCCACAGCTCGACCGCCACGTTGGCCCGCCCGAACGCCTCGACCAGGCGGCCCACCTCCCGGGAGGCCGCACGTGGGCCCGCCTCCATCAACGCGGCGGCCACCGCTCCCTTCCGGCATCCGGTGAGCACCAGCCAGTTATCCCGCGCCGCTGTCGCCAGGGCCTCGAGGGTGAAGACGGGCCGGCCCTTCTCCCCGCCCTCGAGGTGGGCCTCGGCCAGGACGGTCGACAACCGGGCATAGCCCTCGGGATCCCGGGCCAGCACGATGAGATGGCTCCCACTCGGGTCGGGCTCGCCGGTGCGGGGGCCGGCCGGAGCCAGGGTCACCTCGGTCCCGAAGATGGTCGGCAAGCCGCAGACCCGGGCAGCCTCGGCGAAACGCACCACACCGTAGAAGCCGTGGTGGTCGGTCAACGCAAGCGCAGCCAACCCCAGCCGGTGGGCTTCGGCCACCAACTCCTCGGGGTCACTGCTGCCGTCCAGGAAGCTGAAACCCGAATGGGCGTGGAGTTCGGCGTAGACCGGCCGCTCAGTCATAGAGCGCCTCGACCCACCATTGTGCCCGCTCGGTACAGAGCAGTCGGGCTACCCCGTCGGCCGTCACCGCCTGCACCCGGGCCCGGCGACGGCGCACGGCCCACCAGCGTTCGGTCACCGGCCAGGGACCGGCCCAGGCCGTGACGGATTGCCACGGACCACCCTCGATCGAGAGCCGCACGGGCTCACCACTGAGCAGTCCCCGCCCGCTCACCCCCACGGCACGGCCCATGTCGTCGACCACCTCGGTCCTCCGGGGCACCTGGAGCACCTGGGTGGGAGAGGGAGGCGGCAACCGGCCCGGCCAGGGTGCGCCGCCGCCCCAGCCGGCGATCCCGGTCTCCGGGCTCCCCCACGGCACCAGCGTCGCCTGCTCCGCCGGGTCGCGCCCGCCCTGGACCCTTCCGAGGAGAACCGCCTCGATGCCCAACCGCTCCTGGACCCGGGCAAAAGAAAGGGCGGCCCGGGTATCGGCGGCCGAGGCTCCGCCGAAGAAACCGGGTTGATAGGGCGGTGGCTCAGCCCCCAGGTCGGGATCCTCGCCCCGGGCCACGCGCAGCCGGCGCTCGATGGAGCGATCCCGGATGCCGGCCAATTCGCCGGTTTCGGCCCGGGCCACCTTGTGGCAGCCGGCCGCGTCGGCCCCGAAACGGTCCGAGACGTGCGGCGAGGGGAGGGCGGCGAACTGCCCCAACGTCGTGACACCGAGCCGCTGCAAGGTGACCGCCAGTTCGGGCCGGGCCAGGGTGGCCACCGACCAGGGCGCCAGAAACTGACGTACCTCTCCCGCCGGGACGATCAGCTCGGAGCGGGCGGCCAAGACAGCGGCGAAGAGCCCATCGGCCACCCCGACATGGACGTCCTCTCCCACGGCCTCGACCAGGCGGGACACAACCATCTCCTCTCCGCCGAAAAAGCGGGCCGGCCCTCGAGCCGGCAGGGCGCAGATCCCGAGCCGGACGGGATGCGTCCAGGGACACAGTTCTCCGGCGCGGGCGACCACCTGCACGAAGCGCCGGGCTTCCTCTCCGCGTGCTCCCTCCTGCTGAAGTCCGGGGCACCAGATGACGACCAACCGTTCCAGTTCCATCTCACCTCAGGCCGCCTCGGGCCCGTCGTCGGGATCGACCCCGGGTCCGCTCTCTCCACGTGTCGCCCCGACCGCGTCGCCGCCACCATCCCCGAGCCGGCGGGCAACCAGAGCGAGCACTCGATGACCCGGCCCGCCGACCGCCGTCCACTCACCCGCACTTCGGCGCGACGGCCCTGCAGGTGTCCGATACCCGCGGCCGACCCCTTCCCACTCGATCGCTCCCACCGACAGCGCCAGGTCGCCTCCTTGCGGCCAGTCGTTGCCGTGATCCACCAGTACGACCAGCGCCGTCTGGCGCTCGCGAGCCTTGGCGCTCAAATGGCGGGCCGCGGTGTGGCGGGCTCGACCGGGCGGGCGTACCAGGACGACGTCGACGCCGGGCAACAGGTCTCCCGCCGCTTCGGCCCATCCACTGCCCGGGTGCGGCACGAAGACCACACGGCGCAAGTCGATGCCGAGCTCCGCGGCCGCCACCACCCCGGGGTCGGGTAAGCCGACCGCGGCACACCAGCTCCCCGCCTGGGATGCCGCGGCGAGGAGCGCCAGCGCCAACGTGGTCGCCCCATGGCCGGGCAACCCGGCCACCGTCGTCGTCGTCCCCCGCCGCAACGCACCATCGGGGAAGAGGGGGGCGAGGGGGGCCGGTACCGGCAGGAGCCGTCCGGCCACCGGAGTAGCCGGCCGAACCCGGTCGGCCAATCCAATCGGGAGCTCCCGGGAACGGGAGGAAGGGCTCTTCTGAGGACCTAACGGCGAACATATGTTCGTACTCTACAGAGAACCTGTCCGGGCCGCCCATTGGAGAAAAGGACCAGTTCAGCGCCAGTATGTCCGGGCAAGAGCCTCGTTACGTCACAATGCAGTCCTCATGTGTGGACGCTTCGCCCTCATCACCCCGCCAGTCCGCCTGGCCCATTATTTCCAGGCCGATCTGGGCGACAACCTGGACCCCGAGCCACACCCGAGCTGGAACGTCGCCCCCACTGACCAGGTCCTCGGTGTCGTCGCCCGCCGCGCACCCGGGGAGAGCGACCTCTCCCGCACGCTCAGACCGTACCGCTGGGGGCTCATCCCCTCGTGGGCCAAGGACGCCAGTGCGGGGAGCCGCCTCTTCAACGCCCGAGGCGAGACCGTGGCCACCAAGGCCTCCTTTCGCTCCGCCTTCCAGAGCCACCGCATCATCATCCCGGCCGACGGCTTCTACGAGTGGCGCAAGCAGAACAGCGGCAGCAAGCAGCCGCACTACTTCACCCGGGCCGACGGTGCGCCATTGGCCATGGCGGGGATTTCGGAATGGTGGCGGGACAGGAACGGGCCGGCCGATGCACCGCCCATTTATTCCTGCAGCATCATCACCACGACGGCGAGTCAGGACATGGACGGAATCCATGACCGCATGCCCGTGATACTCAACCCCGACACGTTCGACGTCTGGCTCGATCCGGACCGGGAAAACATCAGTGAACTCACCGGACTCGTCCACGCGGCGCCGGCCGGCACGATCATCCACCATCCCGTGAGTCCACGAGTGGGGAACGTCCGCAACAACGACGCCGATCTGGTGACGTCCATCTGACGTCATTTCGGACCGACGGGGCGCCCGCCCCGTAGTATCGCCCTGTCGGACACTGACGAGGCCAAGGGGAAATGACATGGACGTCCGTTCTGCCCGAGACGTAGCACCCATCGTCGAGCACGCCGGCACCGTGCCGGTCTGGTGGCTGATCGAACCGCGCGAACTCCACGAAACCACCAAAGGCGGATTCCTCGAACTCGTGAGCGAATGGGAAGTGGCAGGAGGTGGGCTGGTGGACCCGCACTCCCATCCCACCCACGAGTTCTATTACATCATTGCGGGACGCGGCATCATGAAGATCGCCGACGAGGAGCGCGAGGTGGGACAGGGTGACCTGATACGGATCCCACCCGATACCGTCCACAGCATCTGGCCGATCACGAAGAACTCGTCGTTGCGCGGGTTGGCGTTCGCCATCGGCATCGAAGGTGCGGGCCCGGTTGACTACACCAATTGAAGCAGCGGACCCTCTCGCAAACGCGTGAAGCTCAAACTGGACCTGCACGACATCTACAACCGCGGCGGTGACATCGATCGCGCGCTACGAGCCGTCATCGACGAAGCGGTGGAGAAGAAGGTCCGGCTCGTCGAGATCATTCCGGGCAAAGGAAGCGGCCAGTTGAAGAAACGTGTGCTGCGCTTCCTCGATCAAAAGGAGATCAAGGCCCTGTACGACCGGGTCGAGAAGGACTCGCACAACTTCGGAAGGGTCTTCGTACACTTTCGCCCGAAATAAAGGTGCATTTCGCCAAAGGTCTTGACCTTCACACCGTGTGATGCCGTCGTAATGGGAGGGTCATGTTGAACATCGGTGAATTCGCACGGCTCGGGCAGGTCTCGCCCCGCATGCTCCGGCATTACGACGAGACCGGCCTGCTCAGGCCAAGTGAGGTCGACCCGCAGACCGGCTACCGGCTCTACGACGTCGCCGCGCTGGGTCGCCTCCACCGCCTGCTGGCCCTGCGCGACCTGGGGTTCACGCTGGAGCAGATCCGCCCTTTGCTCGAAGACGGCATCCCCGTCGAACAGATGCGCGGGATGCTGCGGCTCGGCCAAGCCCAGATCGAGCAGAACGTGGCGGCCGAACAGGCCCGTTTGCGCCGTGTCGAGGCCCATCTGAGAGCGCTCGAAAGGAGCACGACCATGCAGCTGAACGACGTTGTCATCAAGCAGAGCGAACCCATCCGCCTCGCTGAAGCGGTGGGGACCGCCCCCGGCTACGGAAGCGACAATCTCGGTCCCCTCTTTGCGCGCCTGCTCCCTGAGGTCATCGAACACCTGACCCGGGTCGGCGCCAAGCCGGGCATGTCCGTGGGCCATTACGAGTGGCCCACGGACGACGGCAGCGTCGTTCTTCACGCTGGTTTCGCCATTGGCGATCAGGACATCCCGTCCAGCGAGGTCGTCCGGGTCGTCGACCTTCCGAGCGTACAGGTGGCCTCGGTCATCCACCGGGGAACGATGGATGGCATTGAGCCGGCGTTCGAGGCCTTGGTCCGCTGGATTGAAGACAGCGGCTACCGGTTGGCGGCGCCGAGCCGCGAGCTCTATCACGAGTTCCACCACGAAGACCCGACGCGTCACGTCACCGAGTTACAGATACCGGTCACATCCTGAGCCCCCGCCGGCGCTCTGTGCCAGCGGGCGCGCCCTCGACTGCGGCAGACTGACTCGGCTCAAAGGAGAAGGCCCCTCGCCATGACGCCACCCAACCCGGACGGACAAGGGCCGCTGCTGAATCGCCGTACCTTCCTCGCCGCAGCGTTGGCCGCCGGCGGCGGGGGCCTCCTCGCCGCCATGGGAGGAGGCGGTGGCGGCGCCGGTGCCGCAACGATCAGTGCGGCGACGAAGGTCAAGGCGGCTGGCTCGGACCTCGGCGCCATTGAGCACGTCATCTTCTTCATGCAGGAGAACCGGTCCTTCGACCACTACTACGGGGCCTACAAGGGCGTGCGCGGTTTCGACGATCACCCGAAGGGATCGCTCGATGCGTTCGCCCAAGCCTGGCCCGGTGGAGCGTCCTCGCATTTGCTGCCCTTCCACCTTCAGTCCGACTCGGGCATGGGCGAATGCACCTACGACCTCAATCACACGTGGGCCGCTGAGCATCTGAGTCGCGGCGCGGGGCACAACGCGGACTTCGTGAAGACCCACACCAGCGCGGCGTTCGAAGGTCCCCAGGACGGCGTGTTGACCATGGGCTACTACACCCGTGCGGATCTCCCGTTCTATTACGCGTTGGCCGATGCCTTCACCATCTGCGACAACTACCACTGTTCCGTCATGGGTCCCACGCATCCGAACCGGCTCATGGCACTTTCGGGGACGATCGATCCTGCCGGGAGAGCCGGGGGTCCTGTCATCGCCACCAACGAGGACGTCGGCGCGATCTGGAGCGCGCACTGGCCCACCATGCCTGAGGTTCTCGAAGACACCGGCATCAGCTGGAAGGTCTACAACCCCGAGGGAGCGCTCTACGCGCCGGCCTTTTTCGAGCAGAACGGCCTCCTCGTCGGTGACGCGATCCTCCCCTACTTCAGCCAGTACAAGAACCCGTCTTCGTCGCTCTATCAGAAGGCGTTCCTGCCCCAGTACCCCAGCGACTTCGCGTCCGATGTCGCCTCGGGGAATCTGCCCTCCGTCAGCTGGATCCTCCCACCCGACGGCTACGACGAGCATCCCCCGGCGCCGCCGGCTCTGGGTGAGTGGTTCACCAGCCAGATGCTGAAGACCTTGGTGTCCAATCCGGATGTGTGGTCGAAGACGGTTCTCTTCCACATGTACGACGAGAACGACGGATTCTTCGACCACGTCCCCCCACCGACGGCGCCCCCCGGCACCGCGGGGGAGTACCTGGCCGCATCGTCATTGCCCCCCGGCACCGATGGCGTCCGAGGGCCCATCGGCATGGGCTTCCGCGTGCCCATGCTCGTGCTCTCGCCGTTCAGCCGCGGCGGCTACGTCGCGTCGGAGGTCTTCGACCACACCTCACAGCTCCGCTTCCTGGAGGAGCGATTCGGGGTGCGGGCTCCGAACCTCTCGACATGGCGACGCGAAAATGCAGGTGATCTGACCTCGACCCTGCACATGCATCACAAGGATGCATCGACTCCGTCGTTGCCTTCGACGTCGAAGGACCTCCCGGCGGACGTCTTGGCGGAAGGCTGTACACAGCTCGACCTTTTGGAGGCCTCCGCCAAGAAGCCGGCGTACCCCGTGCCGGAGCACCAGATCATGGCCCGGCAGGAACCAGGTCGGGCGCTGCGGGTCTGACGTTCCCCGGGGCGAAGACTCAGCGAGGACGACGACGGAGTGCGGGCTCCGCGATCGCCGCCGGTACCCATCCGACATCGGTGGAGTTGAGATCGATGCCGGGCGGCACGATCTCGTCGATGCGATCCATGACTTCGCTGGGGAGACGCAGCTCGAGTGCGGAAAGTTGGGACTCCAGGTGCTCCATGGTGCGCGGGCCGATGATCGGTGACGTGACGGCGGGGTGCTCCAGGACAAAGCCCAACGCCAACTCGATCAGGCTCAGCCCGGACTCGGCGGCCAGCGTGTTCAGGGCGGTGACCGCTTCGACCTTCTGGCGGTTGCCCGGCAGGTTCATGTCGTAATGATGCGGCACCATCGCGGAACGCCGGCTCGTGTTCGCCTTGCCCTCCCCGAACGCCCCCGAAAGCCAGCCACCGGCCAACGGGCTCCACGGCACGACGCCCATCTCGTACTTCTGGCACACCGGCAACACGTCCTTCTCGATGCCACGGACCAGGATCGAGTACGGCGGCTGCTCCGTGACGAACCGTTCACGGGCCCGACGTTGCGCCACCCATTGGGCCTCGACGATCTCGTGAGCGGGAAACGTCGAGCTGCCGAAGTAGCGGATCTTCCCCACCCGCACCAGATCGGTCAGCGCGCCCAGGGTCTCGTCGATGTCGGTATCGGGCGATGGCCGGTGGATCTGATAGAGGTCGATGTAGTCGGTTCCCAGGCGGCGCAGACTGTTCTCACATCCCGCCATGATCCATCGGCGCGAGTTGCCCTGTGCGTTGGGGTCCTTGCCCATGACGCCGTGGACCTTGGTGGCCAGAATCACCTTCTCCCGATTCTTCTGGGAGAGCGCCTTTCCCACAATCTCCTCGGACTCGCCGAACGAGTAGACGTCGGCGGTGTCGATGAAATTGATCCCCGCATCGAGCGCGCGGTGGATGATGCGGATCGCCTCGTCATGGTCGGAAGTCCCCCAGGCGCCGAACATCATGGCGCCGAGACAGAGCGGGCTTACTTTGACACCGGTGCGACCAAGCGTGCGAAATTCCATTTTCCCGATGGTACTCACGCCGCGTGGCGCGAGTCTGGGCGCCCCCGCTCAGTCTCTCAGCCGACCCGATGCATCCGCGGCCGCGAACAGAAGGGCCGGCTCGCTCGTCCTGGCGTAGCAACGCAATGCAGCTTCAGTCAGCTTCAGGGCGTGTGCATCGCCCGACTCCACGGCGCCGCGCGATGAGGGTCTCTTTGGTGGGGAGAGGCACTGCAGCCGGTACGCCATCGCCGTGCCGCTGGACGTCGTACGCGACGTGCAGCGAGGCGACGGCCTGCCAGGCATAAGCCAACGCAGCATCGTGGTCTTCCACGGCGAGCCAGGGCAGCACGAGCTCGAGCGCCAACGGCGCGGTCACTGCGTGGAGGAGCGCAATGACGTCCCCGTCCTCGACGTTGCGCAGATAAGCCTGAGCTCCGCCGACGGCCAGTGCATCGAGCACAGTCACGGCATCGCCACCGGGCCCGAGGGAAGCGACACCTTGTTCGAACTCGTCGGCGATGTCGGCCATATGCGCCACGACGTCGGTGATCAGGAGCGCCTGCGGTGTCTCCGCGTCGAGATACGGGAGATCGGCCAGCGCCTGGGGAACGTTCTGATGTCCGATGAGCAACGGCGGCCCGGGCAACTCCTGATACTGCGAGGCCCAATACGCCAGCCCGGTGGCGACCTCGATCCGACGGGGAAGCGTCGCGGCCTCGCCGAATGCACGCAGTCCATGGCCCGTCCGGATGAGACCGTGCGCAGCCGCCCCGATGATGCCGGGAACGAGGCGGGGTACCCACTCCCCGACGACGGCGATCATGGGTCGATCCGCCAGCTCGGTCTCGAAGAGGGCCGACCATGCTGGAAAACTCTCGGCGACCCCGAGCGCGGTCGGCCACTCCGCTTCGTCCAGCGGCTTCTCGGCCGGAGGTGGCGCGACGTCCAGGCGCGTGCTGTACGCGGTGGCCCACGCACCGATGGCGTCGCGGTGGCCGAGTTGCCCCAGCACTTCGGCCCCCATCGGTCCGTGATTCGAAAGACCGTATGGCCCGTACGCGGGGGCGGTGGCCGCGAACGCCGTCAGCGCGTCGTCGAGCGGATCGGACTCCATGGACCCAGTATGTCGGCGAACGCCGCGGCGCGCCTCCCGCAGTCCGATGCGCCCGGCGAAAGGGGGGATCGGCTCAGGCCGACAGTTTCTGCAACAGGAAACGCAGTCGCTCCCGCTCGGCCGAAGTGAGGCTTCTCGTCATCGGGATGATGAGGCTGCCGATTTCGTCCGTCATCTCGCGGGCGAGTCGGCGCCCGTCGGGGGTGAGACTGACGCGGACCGCTCTTCCGTCGTCATGACTGGCCTCGCGGCGCACGAGACCGCGTTTTGCGGCGCGGTCGATCAAACCACTCACGGACGACCGGTCCAACCCGAGATATGTCGCCAGTTCGGCCATCTTCAGGTTGCGATCGCGCAAGATAGCCAAGGCGCGCAGCTGGGTCAGTGACAGGTCATGCGCGGCCGCTGCCTGGCTCAGTTGCGCCATGATCGCGAAGGATGCCTGCACCAGGCCGTCCATCAGGTCAAGGTTGGCCTGGTCATGTCCCGAGATTGTCGCCACCCGGTCAGCCTACCTTGCGCTAATTGGTATTACCATCTAATATAGTTTGGAGTACGAACTACATGGACGCGTGCCGCGTCCGGAGCGAGAGCCACCGTGGAGGTGTCAGCGTGCATGCAGCGGTCATCACCTCGTTCGATACACCACCGACCTACCGGGAGTTCCCGACACCGACCCCGCGGCCACCCGATGAGGTCCTCGTCGACGTCATCGCGTCCGGCTTGCATCCGAGGGTGCGGTCCCAGGCCAACGGCTCGCACTACACCAGCACCGCCGAGCTTCCGCTCGTCCCCGGCGTCGATGGTGTGGGCCGGGCCCCCGACGGCACCCTGCGCTACTTCGTCCTCCCCGACACGGTCATGGGCGCAATGGCCGAACAGACCGTCATTGACCTGCGCCGGAGCGTCGTCCTGCCCGAGGACACTGATCCCGTGCGCATCGCCGCGGCCATGAACCCTGCCATGTCGTCGTGGGTCGCCCTGCGCCGGCGCATCAGCTTTCAACCCGGTCAGCGGGTGCTGATTCTGGGGGCGACCGGCAACGCGGGACAACTGGCGGTCCAGATCGCCGTCCACCTCGGTGCGGGCTACGTCATCGGCGCCGGCCGCCAGCCCGAACGCCTTGCGGCATTGGCCGGTCTGGGCGCTGACGCCACGGTGTCGCTCAACGGCGAACCGGCCGACGTGGCCCATCGCCTCGCAGAAGCCGCCGGAGACGTCGATGTCGTCATCGACTACTGCTGGGGACAACCCGCAACCGACGCCATGCGCGCCATCGTGCAGCACCGCACCGACCCCGGTGTCCCCCTCGCCTGGATAGAGGTCGGCTCCGTCGCCGGGCCCACCGCGGAGATCCCGTCTGCTGCCCTTCGCGCGGTGCGCCTGCAGATTGTCGGCAGTGGGCAGGGCTCGGTGCCGACCCGGGACATCGTGGTCGAACTCCCCGCTCTGGCCACCGCTCTCGCCGACGGCGCGTTCCGGGTCGACGCACGGCCCGTCGCCTTGGCAGAGGTTGCCTCGGCGTGGAGCGATACCGACGCCAGGCAGCGCATCGTCATCACTCCCTGACCACGCGACCCTGTCTGCGCGCTCAATGCTGCGCGAAGAAGGTGACGAGATGCTGTGCAACCTCGTCAGCATGCGTGACGATACCGATGTGGCCCGACCCGGCGACCTCGCGGTATTCGCACCGCGGGATGACCGAGGCGGCGTGACGGGCCTTGACCGGCGGAGAATCCACGTCGTGCTCGAAGGCGAGGACGAGGCACGGTACCGCGATCTCCGGCCATCGAGTCGTGCGCAGGGGATCGGTCGACCAGGCCAGGGCGGCCTCATACTGCCCGAGACGCCCCGGATTCGGCCAGACCGGGAGGTCGGCCGTGAAGGACAGCCACATGCTGACGACGCGATCGTTTTGAATATCGGCGATCGGCAAGTAACGCAACGTCTGCGTGGCGTAGAAGAGCGGGGGGAGGTCGACATCGAGCAGCGCCAGATCACGTTCGACCGTGGTGATGGCGATCTCCCAGGCCGTTGGTTTGTTGGCACTCCCCATGAGGGCCGCAGACGCGCACGCGCTGTGGATAATCGAGCACCAGCGTCTCGGCGATCCATCCTCCCAGCGAATGACCCGCCACCCGCACGGGATCGGTCCAGCCCAGGTGATCGAGAACTGCCAGGGCGTCCGCCGTCATCTCATCGACGGAATAGGGAGAAGGCGGTGAGGAAGACGGTGCAACGCCCCGATTGTCGAAAGTCGCCACCTGATAACCCGCCGCCACGAGTGCGGGCACCACACTGAGATGCCAGGCAGCGGCCGGCTGCCCGCAACCGGCGATCAGCAGCATCGGTTCGCCTTCGCCCGTGATATCGACATGCAGCGTGACATCGCCGGCATGAACGTCAGGCATGGAGCACCTCGTCGAGGAGCGCGGAGGCCACGTTGCGACCCGAAAGGACGACGACCGTCTCGCGCCCGTCCCCGTCGGGTGGGATCAGGCCGGCTCGTACGGCCGCCACTCCCACCGCCCCCGCGCCTTCGAGCACCAGGCCCAACTCGTGCGCCGAGAACGCCATGGCCGAGCGTATGTCCGCCTCGCTCACCGTCAGAATGTCGACGTCGTTGTCCAGGAGGATCCCGACCGTGACGGCACCTGGCTCGAGATTCCCCGCGAGGCCGTCCGCCAACGTGGGCTCCACCGTGATGGGCACAATGGTGCGGGCGGCGACCGCTGCGCTCATTGACGGCGAGGCCTCCGACTCGACGCCGACGACGCGGACTCCCGTGCCCACGAGGCCGAGGCTCAGGCCGGAGGCCAGTCCACCCCCGCCGACCGGAACGACGACCGTCCCCAGGTTGGGCACCTGGTCGAGGAGCTCACGGGCCATGGTCGCCTGGCCGGCGATGACGTCAGGATCGTTGTACGGCGAGACGTAACGCCCACCTTCGCGTGCGACCAGGTCGAGTGCGTGCGCCTCTGCTTCGCTGTACCCGTCGCCGTGGAGCACCAGACGGACATCGAACTGTCGGAGGGCGGAGACCTTCGCCGCCGAGGCCAGACGAGGCACGATCACGGTGACCTCGGCCTGGAGCTTCGCGCCGGCGTAGGCCAGCCCGAGACCGTGGTTGCCCGCCGACGCCCCCACCACCTCCCGCTCCGGATTGTCGTGCAGGGTGGCCGCCACCGCCGCCAATCCTCCGCGCACCTTGAACGAGCCTGTGGGCTGGAACGTCTCCACCTTCAGGCAAACGTTCTGGCCGAGTTGTGGTGCCCGTACGACCGGTGTGACGGGCAGGTGACGGCGGACCACATCCCACGCCGCGGCGTACTGCGATGCCTGGGGTCGGGTCACGGCACGCACCACTCCCAGTCTGTCCGCGTTCGCACCTGGCATGCTGAACACCGTGTCGCGCCCTTCGGCTCTCGTGTTCGGCCGCGCCGATGTCCTCGTCTGTGACGACGTGCCCACCATGGCCCGTGCGGCCGCGGACCATGCGGCGGGCATCATGCGCGCCGCCGTGCAGGCACGCGGGGTGGCGCGCATCATGTTTGCCACCGGGAACTCACAACGTGCATTCACCGAGACACTCGTGACCGCGACCGAAGGCGTCCCCTGGGCGGACACGATCGTCTTTCACATGGACGAGTACGTCGGCATCGGGCCGGACCATCCGGCCGGATTTCAGAGGTGGATCCGAGAACGTATCGTCGAACCCGCGGCACCGAGGGCTGCGTACTACGTCGACGGACAAGGTGACGTCGCGGCTGCCTGCTCACGCTATGCGGATCTCCTGGCCCGGCACCCCCTTGACCTGTGCTGCCTGGGCATCGGGGAGAACGGACACCTGGCGTTCAACGACCCGGGCGTGGCCGACTTCGACGACCCGCTCGACGTCAAGGTGGTCGAACTCGACGCCGCATGCCGGCAGCAGCAGGTCAACGAGGGACACTTCCCCGATATCGCAGCCGTCCCCTCACACGCCATCACCGTGACCGTCCCGGCCCTGTTGCGCGCGTCGCAGGTCATGGCTGTCGTCCCCGAGGCGCGCAAGGCCGAGCCGGTGCGCGCCGCCCTGACCGGTCCCCTGTCCACTGATTGCCCGGCCTCGGTCCTGCGCACGATCCCCCATGCAACCATCTACCTCGAGCCCGAGTCGGCCCGGCTCTTAGCCCGGGAGGGGACGCCTGCAGAAAAGACTCACGGCCTCGGGAAGGACCCCGCCTCGGCCACATAAGGGCCTTTCTTGTTCCAACCAATGCGGGTCGCCGTCACCGGGCGGAAGAGCTCGGGCAGATATCCGGTGTGTACCGGGCTGTAGAGCAGCCAGTCACTGCCGTCGGGACCGACGAAATAAGTCTCTTCACCGGGTCCCGAACCCTGCTGGTTCGAAGCGATGAGCGGGTGCTGCAAGACGTCCTTGCAGGGCCCGAGAGGGCCGGCGCATTTCACCGCCCCCATGGCGTAGTTGGGGCTGAAGAACCCGGTGCCGGCGGAGAAGAAGATCCACACCGTCGCGTTGGGTGACATCGCCATCTGCGGTGCTTCGAGAATCGGTTGCTCCCAATGCCGTGTCGGATGGAGCAGAAGGGACGGTTTGCCCTCCAAGAAGAGGCCGTCGTTGCTCAGTGGCTGGGCCCATATTGTCGTCGCCCCATCCCCGGGCGTCGAGTTGTTGTCCCCCTTCCATACGAGATAGTCGGGTTGATAGGGCCCGTCGGGGCCATGGGGGTCGACGAAGAGCTGAGGGTCGATGTCCCCGCCCAGGTTCTGCTGACAGACGAAGGGGGTGGGGCGGACGTAGAACGGGCCCTTGGGAGATGTGGCGGTCGCGATGGCGATGCAATGCTGCAAAGGGTCCGTCCCGGCCACCGCCGGAGAAAAATACATGACGTAGAGATCTCCGAACTTGTAGACCGCCGGCGCCCATGTGAGTCCGGGTGCCGCCCACGTGGGCAGATCGGGCACCGCGTCGATCGACGTTGCGCTCCAATGCCCCGGGCTCCCGCTGAACATGGGTATGTGCTGCGTTGTGTTGCCGAACGCCGTCGAAAGGTAGAGGTAGTAGGTCTTCTTGACCGTGAGGATGAACGGGTCGGGAAGGTCGAAGTTCTCCTGGGCGATCGAAATGCCCGGTGTCTCCGGGGTTGCCGTATGGCGCGGTTGGACCGGCGGCGCCGTGTGCGTCATGCTCCGCAAGACCAGGGTAAAGACAACTGCCGCGAGGATGCCTGCGCACGCGGCAACGAGTCCCAGGCGCACCGCCTTCGTCCTCGACATGTCCCGTACCCCCCGGAGGACTCCACCACCGCTTCCGGGGCGGCCAGAGTCAGGTACCTCGAATTCTCCCAGCAGAGGGTAGTCGGGCGCGGTCGGGGTGCTGGAGTGGCGGATAGGGCCCATTTTGTGTCAGAAGAATGGTGTGGCTCTGGCAATTGCCCACCGCGGCGATCCGATCTCGGCCCGCGAGAACACGTTGCCAGCTTTCGCCCTCGCCGTGCAAAAGGGGGCGGACATGGTCGAAATCGACCTGCGGCGTACCCGGGACGGTGGCATCGTGGTCCTGCACGATCCGACCCTCACCCGGCTATGGGGTCTCGAAAGAAATGTCGCTGAGCTGGACCTTTCTGCTGTGCAAGCTCTGGGGAGCGGGAACGAGCGCATCCCCACGCTGCACCAGGTCCTCCACGAGATCCACGTACCCCTCATGATTGATTTCACGGGCCGCGAAGTCATCGAAGGAGCGCTTGCGGCGTCCCGGGAAGCAGATGCCATGGAGCGGTCCCTTTTCGTATCGGGCAACATCGGAGCTCTACGCCACCTACGGGCCACGGCTCCCGACGCCAGAATCGGCCTGACGTGGGTGGCCCAGGATCCCCCTCCCGTCGCCTTGCTGCACGAACTCGGCGCCGAATACTGGAACCCGATGTTCCGGCTCGTCACACCCGAACGGGTCGCCGCGGTGCACGCCCTCGGTCTGAAGGTGTCCACCTGGACCGTCGACAAACCCCGCTTCATGACCCGCGTCAGAGCGGCGGGTGTGGACGCCATCGTCAGCAACCGCATCGACGTGCTGCTGCGCCGGCTCGCCTGAGCACCTTCAGCGGGAGCGGTGTGGCCTCTACTCGACCTGGGCCTTCATCCTCTCCAGCGTGGTCCGCATGCCGTTGCGGTTCGTGCGGCCGCGGGCCCAACCCATGAGCGCCCAATACACCCGCAGAGGCGGCGTCTGGGCCAGTTGGAACGATTCGGTCACATCCGTACCGTCTCCCTGCTCCTCCAACACATAGCGCCAGACGTTGATCGGCTTTTCGGCGCTGCCGACGCCGAAGGCAAAGACGCGGTCGGGCTCGCATTCGAGAACGGTGCAGGTCGTCCAATACGTCGGACCTTTTCCGTTCCGCTTGACATGTCCACGGAATTTGGCGCCGACGGTCGGCCCTGTGGCGCCCTCCAACCATTCGGCTTCGAACGTCTCGGGACTGTAGAGCCCGATCTTCGTGACATCGCTCACCAGCTCCCAGACCTTCGCAGGGGATGCGGCCATGTGGACGGTGACGGAATCGTGCATGGCGCAACCCTACGACGCGGGAGCCTCGAGTGATCCGCGTCGCACCGAAACTCAGGCGTGCTCCGGCGCGTGCAAGAGCCAACGGTCGAGAAACGCGACGGCCGCGACGCCGTGCCACTGATGGTCCCCTTCGAAGATGTCGTGCTCCAGGCGGTCCGCCACGCCGTCGTGCGCATAGACGAGACGGGTGTGGCCCACCGACTCAGTGGCGGCGGCCAGGGGAAACAGCGGATCCTCGGTCCCCGTTTCGATGAGAAGCGGACGAGGGGAGATGAGGGCACCCAGGTCCTCGTGCTCGAGGCGGCCGAGCATCCCGAAGACCACTTGTGATCCACACATGTTCCACGGCATTCTGTGGCTCTCCTTCCAGGACGAAAAGAAGCCGCTCACGACAGCTGCGGCGACCCGCTGGTCGTAGGCCGCCGTGAACAAGGTGACGGTCCCGCCGTACGAGAGCCCGATCATGCCGATCCGGGAGGGGTCCACGAGCGGGTGCGCACTGAGGACGTCGAGGGCGCGGCAGAGATCCCAGATGTTCTGCGCCAGCGGGTTCCATCCGGCCATGACGGCATGGACCAGGTTGGTATCACACGCGTAGTGGTCCTCGGGATTCCAGTCGAGGCGTTCGCCGAAGCATCGCAGGTCCGGCGCGAGCACCACATAGCCCCGCCGTACGAGTTGCAGGGCATAGTCGCTGTTGGGCGCATTGGTGTGCTCGAGGCCCACCGCCTGGGACTTTCCCGGCCCGTGCCCGTGGCAGGCCAGCACCGCGGCGCCGGCCGAGACCCGCCCGTCGGGCACCAGCAGGTACGCCGGCACCGACATCGTGTCCTCGGTGTCGAAGACGATCAGGTCCCGGCGGTAGCCATCGCACTGCACCGATTCGAGTGTCTCGAGGTTCAGGGGCACCGCGGCGGGCATGGGGCCCAGAAGTTCGATCATGCGGGCGCGCCGGCGCTCGCGCCATGCAGGGATGGAGTCGGGGTCCTTCAGGGGCAGGGGGTCCTCGTGTGGCGTGGCAGCCAAACGGGTCATCCACTGGTACCACGGTGAATAGTTGCGTGTGCGGGCAGGAAAGACCAACCCCGGCGCTTCACCACTCATCCGTCGACCCTCTCCTCCCGGCATCGTGCTCCCGGCTCAATGTAGGCCCCGGAAGGGCCCGGATTGAGGGAGTCCGAGAACTCGGGCACAATTCCCCCTGTGACACTCGCCACCAGCCTCAGCGTGCATCCGCTCTCGCCCACCATCGGCGCAGAGATCTGGGGCGCCGATCTGTCGGTGGAACTGGCACCCGAGGTGGTCGCCGCCGTCCGGGCCGCATTGAACACACACCACGTGATCTTCTTCCGCGACCAGTCCCTCACCCCTCAGCAACAGGCCGACTTCGCGCGTCAGTTCGGCGATGTGACCGAGGCCCATCCCGTTCTCCCGGCCATCGATGGGAGCACGGAGGTCCTGGCCATCGACGGCAAGGTGGATCGCGCCAGCTGGTGGCATACCGACGTGACCTTCCTGGAGACACCGGCCATGGGTTCGATCCTCTACATGCTCGAAGCCCCCGAGGTGGGCGGCGACACCATGTGGGCCAGCCTGCAGGACGCCTACGACGGCCTGGCGCCCGTCGTGCGGACGATGTGCGACGGGCTCATCGCGATCCACCACGATCCCTGGTTCGCCGCCGACGTCGACGCCCGCGGGGGCTACGAGTGGAACGGCACCTGGCGCGAGAAGCTGTTGCCGGCGCTGCACCCCGTCGTGCGCACGCATCCCGAGAACGGTCGGAACGGGCTTTTCGTCAACGGCCAATTCACCCAGGCGCTCCTGGGGCTCTCGAAGAACGAGAGCAACGCGATCCTCGACATGCTCTACCGTCACTGCGTGCAGCCCGAGTTCACCTGTCGCTTCCGCTGGAAGGCGGGGTCGGTGGCCTTCTGGGACAACCGGGCCACCCTGCACTACGCCCTGGACGACTACGGCGACACCCCCCGCTACGCCCACCGGGTCACCTTGCGCGGCGACCGCCCCTTCGGTCCGGCCATGCCGGCCCATACCGCCGACTGACGAGCCGCATCCGATGTCAGCCGGCCTCCCGGCGGTTCTCGGACTCGCCGCGGGCGCGTTCGCCAGCACCAACCTCGACAACGCGGTGGTCACCGTGGCCATGGTCGCCACGGCGCCGCCCGAACGAGCCCGGCGGATCGCCACGGGCCAGGTGGTCGGGTTCGCCACGCTCGTCCTCGCGTCACTCGGCATGGCGCTCGTCCTGTTCGAGATCTCGACCCGGGTCATCGGCCTCCTAGGCCTTGTCCCACTCGCGCTCGGGATCCGGGGGCTCGTCGGGCTGCGCCACGCCGAAAGCCGGGACCGGGTAGCTCGCCGCGCCTTCGGAAGCGGGTTCTTCGCCGCCACGCTGGTGACGATCGGCGCCGGTGGGGACAACCTCGCCGTCTACATACCTCTGTTCCGCGTCGCGCACGTCCGCGGCACAATCGGCACGCTGCTCGTCTTCGCCGCCTGCGAAGTGCTGCTCACCATGTTCATCCTGTGGGCCGGCAGGCATCCACGCGTACGGGGATCCATGACCGCCATAGGTGTCGTGGCCACGCCGATCCTGTACTGCGTCATCGGCATCCTCGTCCTGCTCGAGGCAGGGACGTTCTCGGCGCTCTGGTGAGTTGACCCCGTGTCCCCGCGCCTCCGCTCTATCCGGGCAGCGGCTTCGCCTTTTGCACCACGACCCAGCACGTACCTTGCGGCTTGTGATTGGTCTTCAGATCGCATTGCGACGACGGCGGCACGTTGTTGTGGATCTTCACCACCGTGTAGGACGTCGGGCCGTAGAACTTGTCGGCGCCGAAGGTCCAGACCGGCGAGAGGCCACCGGGGAAGTCCTTTATCTTCGAGAGGGCGGTGACGAACGTCCGCCTGTTCAACTGCGACCCGGCATTCGTGGCCGCTTCCGCAAAGAGCCGAATGGAGGTGCACCAGCCCTGAATGGGCCCCTGCTCCTCGATGTAGAAACTCGTGGTCCCCTTAATCGGCTTGGGGTGCGCCTTGTGCCATGTGGCGTAACAGGAGCGCACCCCGGGGTCGTAGCCACCCTGCGCTTCGGGGCGCGCGTCGTCGAACCCGCCCAAGGTCTCCGTCGTGACGCCTTCCTGCCCGTCGAGGGCAGCCTCGTAGGGCACCGGGATGAGGCCGAGCGCCACCTCGATGCTCGACTGGTAGTCGCTCAACAGTAACTGGGGAAAGAACTTCTGCTGGTTCTCAGCCCCGATATAGGGGAAGAAGGCGTTCTCCGGCAACATGGGGATCACCGACTGCACGCCCGCCGCCTTCAAGCGCTCCACGGCAAGCTGCGCATCGGAGTCGGTGCTCGCCGTGTCGGTGAGACCGGCCGCGACCGTGTACACCTGCGGGGTAATGCCCACCGCCTTGAGGTCGGGCAGCAGATACGAATGCAGCGCGGCCTGGTCGCCGGACTGGTCCGACACGACGACACCCACCTTCTTGCCTTTCCCGAGCCGCCCCGAGGCGACTCCCCATTGGACCGTCGCCTGTAGCACCGGCGCCTGGTCGGCCCCCGTCCACCACAGGTAGGGGGAGCCCTGATCGGTCCAGTTCGTCGTCGTCGTCCAGGCCGCGATCATCGGCGTATGCCCCTCCTGGGTCACGCAGAGTTCGTTGTCCCCTGTCCAGGTGCCGATCCCGTCAATGACGGCGAACACGGGTGGGTTCCCCTGGGTCCACTGCTCGCATAGGGAGCGCATCTCTGTGGCATTGGCGGGGTCGTAACTCACGATGAGGGGATTGATCTTGCGGCCATGGATCCCGCCTGCCGCATTGATCTGATCCACATAGAGGTGTATGGCATAGGTCTGCTCGTTGTATTCCTTGTCCTCTGCGAAACCGAGCTGCCCGGCTTCGCTGTTGACGGCGACCACAGGGAAGACGACATTGATGGCCTTGGCCGTCACGCCGCGCGTGCTGGTGCTGGCCTGGCTGACCGGCGTCGGGGCATCGGCGGCGCCAGCCGGGGGAGCAAGGACGAGCCAGAGGACGACACCGACGACGACGCCGAGCACGATGGCCACGGTTCGCAGCTGCATGGCGAGCGGCCGGCGCCGGAGGCGGCGCCAGCTACGCCCGAACGGTGCCAGAGGGTTGGGCGTGTGGAACGATCCATTGCGGGCCGACGTTGTCATGCTCCCTCCATCCTCACTCCCCTTCGACGACCGGTCCTGTGCCGGACACGCCGTTGGAACTCGACCCGGTCGGTCCCGAGGCGAAGATCGCCTCGTCGCTCGCCCCAAGGTACGCCGCCAGGGCGCGCGGATCTGCGCGCACCACCTCGGGCGGTCCGTCCGCCACCACCCGCCCGAGCTCCATGACGACCACGCTCGTGCACAACTCGAAGACGAGCGGTACATCGTGCTCGACGAGCACGATGGTCGTGTCGGCGACTTCGTGCAGGCGACGTAACAGCGGGATGAACGCCTCAGCCTCACGCTGCGCGATGCCGGCCGTGGGCTCGTCGAGCAGGAGCAGGCGCGGGGCGGCGAGGATGATCGACGCCAGGTCGACCACGCGGCGCGTCCCTGTCGAGAGCTCACCGGTTCGGTGGTGGCGGAAGCGCTCGAGCCCGAACGCGCCGATGACATCGTCGACCGCAGCGTGCTTGCGCTTCTCCGCCCGGCGGGCCCAGGGCAGCTGCAGCGTCGTCGAAACTACGGACACCTCGTCTTTGACGTCTTCGCAGAGCAGCAGGACGTCGAGCACGGATAACTCCGGGAAAAGGCGACAGTCCTGGAACGAGCGCACGATCCCGATGCGCTCGCGTTCCTCGGGCAGGTACTCGGCCAGGTCCGTCCCATCGAGACGCACTGTGCCGTGTTTGGGCGTGACGAGGCCTGACACCATGTCGAGTGTGGTGGTCTTCCCCGACCCGTTGGCGCCGATCAGACCGACGATGGCACCGGGCTCTGCGGTGAAGGTGACCTCGTCCACCGCCCGCACCCCCCCGAAGGTCACACCGAGGTTCTCGACGGTGAGGCGAGCCGGACCCGTCGGCGGAACTGTCCTGCTCACGACTCGACCCCGCTCACGACTCGACGACCTCGGGCATCAGGGTCCCGGGCTCCACTCCGGTGGACACGGTCGCGGTGTCGTCGCCCGGCGGCGGGCCCCCGGATCGGTGGGGTGCCCACCGATCCTGCGCGTAGCGCACACCCACCGTGAGCGCGTCGACCGAGCGATGGAGGAGCTCGCCGAGGCCGCCGGGAAGGTAGAGGATGAAGGCGATCAGACCGAGCCCACTGGTCAGGAACTGGATGGTCGGGTTCGCACCGAACAGCGCGGGCAGGCCCTCGAGATAGAGCGCACCGAGAACCGCTCCCGCGACGGACCCCAGGCCGCCGATCACGACCATGGAGATGATGATGAACGAGATCGTCGGATCGAACGTCGCCGTGCTGAAGCGCTGAGTGGCGAATGCGAGGCAAACCCCGGCGTAGCCGGCCATGAACCCCGACAGACCGAAGGCCAACAACTTCGTACGCAACACGGGAATGCCCATGGCGGCCGCGCCGAGCTCGTTGTCACGCACGGCAATCAGCCGGCGCGACAGGCCTTTGTCGCGCCAGGTACGTACGGCGAGAATCGACAGGAGGAGGATGCCCAGGGAGAACCAGGCGAACGATCGCTCCGAATGGAGGCCGAGCCCGAAGAGCGAGGGCCGGCTGATCAGCGTGGAGGCGGGGTTCGGCAATCCCGTACAGAGCATCTTGTGGATGCCGGGCATGGTCCAACACGGCGTCGCCAGGACGGCGGACTGCATGAAGATGGCAAAGGCCAGGGTCGTCACGGCAAGGAACAAGCCGGGGAGGCGGAGCGCCGGCAGTCCGACGATGATGGCCACGACGGCGGTGACGGCGCCGCCGTAGAGCAGGAGCAACGGCAGCGGGACGGATGAGCCGAGGTGCGCCGCCATGAGGGCCCCCACCGCCACCAGGCCGAACTGGCCCAGCGAGACCTGCCCGGCCCACCCGGTGAGGATGGTGAGCGAGAGGGCGATCACCGCATAGATGCAGACCTGACTGAACAGATAGTTGTTCCCGACGTTGAGGAGAAGGGGCAGGACCGCCGCGCCGAGGACGGCCGCCCACATGCCCGAGACCGAAATGCGGTTCCGCAACGCGTCGGCGGTGGCGCGGACCGTGGTGGCGCCGTGCTGCCAGGTCGAGCGCTCCGCCGAGCGGCTGTCCTTGCGCAGGGCACGGACGCGGATCAACAGCACGAGGAGCAACACGATGAACAGGACCAGCTGCTGGTTGGCCGTGGACGAGATGTTCCACTGCAACAGCTCGTAGAGCACCCCGACGCCGATGCCGGCGATGAAGGCCACCGTGAGGTTGATCATGGCGCCGACCAGTGCAGCGGTGAGCGCGAAGAGGAGGAGATCGGGACTCAGCACCTGGGTCAGGGCGCTCGTCTGGCCCGGGGCGTTGAGAATGGCGGTGAAGGCGGAGAGCGCGCCGGCGACCGTCCAGGTAAGGGTGGAGGTGCGGCGTATCCAGACGCCCGAGAGCCGGGCCGAGTCCGCGTTCTCGGACATCGCCCGCATGTCGAGGCCCCAACTGGTGGAGCGCACGGCCAGCGCCAGTGCGCCGGCCACGATCGGCGCCACAATGAGGGTCAGCACCTCGCCCGGGGTGAAGATGGTCGTGCCGAGGGTGAACGACAGGTCGAACGGGACCGGCACCGGCTTGTAGAGGTTGTGCGGCCGGATGAACGGGAGCGCGGTCAGCGCCAGGAGGACCTGGCTCAGCCCGATGGTGGCCACCATCACGAGCACGCGGGGCCGGTTGAACAGGCGGCGGAGCACGAGCTCGGACAGCGCTGCCGACCGCGGCCGCCAGGGAGATGGAGAGGACGAGCGCGAACCAGTACTCGAACTTGAAGTCGGCCGTGAGCTTGACCAGGAAGACCGCGGCGATGACACCGACCTGGCCCTGGGCGAAGTTGAGCACCCGGTTGGTGCGGTAGATCAGGACGAGGCCGACGGCCAGGAGCCCGTAGCCGAGGCCGATGATGACGCCTTGGAGGAGGACGAAGTTCGGAGCCGAGAGGGCGAGCATCGACGCCGTCGACCTAACTCAGCCCGGAGGCGGCGGCGCCGAGGAACACCGGTCGGAGGAGGTCGTCGCGCTGCGAGCAGCTCGGCCGTCGGGCCGTCAAAGCGGATCTCTCCGCGCTCGATGAAGAAGCACCGTTCGGCCAGGCTGATGGCGCGGTTGACGCTCTGCTCGACCAGGATCACCGTCGTGCCCTCCTGGTTGATGCGGCGGACCATCGCCATGAGGACGTCCACCGTCATGGGCGCGAGGCCGAGTGCCAACTCGTCGATGAGGAGGAGCCGCGGGCGGGTCATCATGACCCGGGCCAGGGCCAGCATCTGCTGCTCCCCGCCCGAGAGGGTGCCCGCCGGCTGGTCGAGGCGGGCCTTGAGGGCCGGGAACAGCTCCAGCGCCTCTTCCAGCGCACGCGCCGAGCGGGCGCGATCCCGCCGCAGCGTGTGCCCGCCGATGCGCAGGTTGTCGCGCACCGACAGTCCCGAGAAGGTCATCTTCCCGCCGACCAGGAGGGCCACGCCCTCTTCGATGATCTGCTCGGGTTCGAGGATAGGTCGAGTTCATGCCGAAGATGCGCACGACCCCCCGATGGGGATGCGAGAGCCCCGAGACCGCCCGGAGCAAGGTGGACTTGCCCGGCCCCGTTCGTGCCGAGGAGGGCGACCATCTCGCCCTGCGCCACCTCGAGGTTGAGGTCGAAGAGCACCTGGTTCGTGCCGTAATAGAAATCGAGGTTGTGCACCTGCAGAGCCGGGATCTCCCCGCCGCGTCTGGCGACGCTTGCCCTCGGTGTAGCGCTCGATCACATCTTCGATGACCAGCGTGATGTCGCGTCGCACGCTGTGTGAGCCGAGGATGAGCAGGAACCCGCCCACGATCGAGACGGGGGCGATGATCGAGAGCGACACCACAATGCCGTGCAGTCCCCCGATGGCATCGGAGACCGCGCCGAGGACCACCGAGCCGGCGAAGCCGCCGAAGACGAGGGAGTAGACCCCGAACATGGCGAAACAGATCGTCCGCATCTCGGGCGGTGCCGTTGCGGCCAGAGTGAGGAAGATGCAGATGGCCAGCGGCGCCACGGCTGCGTTCGGCCAGGAACTGCAGTCCACCCACCATCCAGAGCTGGGGCACGTAGAGCGAGGCCACGAAGAGACAGCCGTAGGCGGCGATGCAGAAGCCGGCGATGACCAGCGGGCGCTGCGGGGCTTTGCGGAAGAAGCGGTCGCCGAAGAAGTAGGCCATGGGGAGGCCCAAGAAGGCGGCCAGGCCGACGATGGCGTAGAACTCGCTCCGGCTCGCCGTGTCGAGGTGGAACTTGTCGATCAGGAACAGGTTGCCGTAAAGGGGCGCTCCCGTGCCGACGAAGCCGAGGATGGCCACCGCCACCAGCTCGTAGTAGAGCGACCGGATCCGCAACAGCCTGGTCATGGCGGAGCCGAGGAGGACCCGGGGCGCCGCCTCCTGTTGGGATTGCAGGTCCATGCCCGACGCCTTGAGGATATGGCTGCTCTCGTTGGCCCCTTTCTCGGGTTCGCGCAACGTGAAGAGTGCGAACCCCACGGGAATGCCGGCCAGTGCGACGAGAAGGCCGTAGCGCCAACTATGCGCAACGGTCACCACGAAGCCGAAAATCAGGATGCCGATGGTCTGCGAGATCGGGTCCGACAGTTGATGCCAACTGAAGACGCGCCCCCGGCCCTCGACGGGATAGGCGTCGGAGAGATACGAGTTGTGGACCGTGTTGTTCACCCCGAACCCGACGGACGCCCCCAAATAGAGGAACGCAAATGCCCACACGTTGGGAGAGAGCGCCATAGCCGAGCCGAAGACGGCGAAAATGATCAGTGACAGGCCGGCGACCAGTTTGCGACTGCCGCGGTCCGCCCACAGCGCCAACGGGACGGCCCAGAGCAACTGCGCCACTTGGGCCACGAAGGCAACCGCACCGAGCGAAGCGTTCGACATGTGGAACGAGTCCTGCAGGTTGCGTCCGATGAGGTTGATGCCGTTCCCGAATGTGCCCGGGATCAATGCCGCCACGGTCATCATGACGAGCGGCGACCAGCCCGAGGTGTGGAGGATGCCCAACAGCGGCGGTGGCTTGCCGTCGCCTGTCCCCGGCATGAGCGTGACGTCGGCCAGCACCTCGGGATCACGCGCCTGCTTCACCGCTTCACGCAAGAGGTCGTCCGGGACGGCAAAGTCGAAGAGCGGCTCTTCGTTCACTGGGGCTGCACTCTATCCCTGACATATATGTCAGGGACTGGTTACGCCGTTCTCCCGGGAGCGTCACCGTCACCACCGTGAGCGGGCCTTCGGGCAGAACGGCCACGCTGCCCGATCCCCCAGTGCAGCCAGAGCCTCACCGACCACCGTGGCCAGGTCGTGCACGGGCACGAGCAGAGCATCGGCGGTCATCTCGTCGGTCAGCCCGTCGCTGTAGAGCCATACCTGGGCCGCGTTGCAGCACCCTTCCCAGCACCTGGGCCTGCCAGCGATCGAGCTCGGGCCCCGCCTGCCGCGCCGATCAGGTCGTCGGGCGTGCGGGCCAGGGCGACAACCTCGGCGAATGCACCATCGACCGGAATGCCGTCACCACAGGCGGCCGCCATCACGATGATGCCCCCCGGACGGACGATCCGTTCGGCCGCTGCCATGCCCTTGACCGCTTGATAAAGGTTGCGGTCGAGCGGGATGTCCGCTGTTGGTCGAGACCACCACGTCGAACGGGGCGGTCACCCGCTTCACCGACGCGGCCTCGACGAACGCGCAGGCGGCGTCGTGCGCGGTGTCGAGCGGGCCCGGCGAAGACGGCGGTGACGTCGCGCTGTGCATTGATGGCCACATCGACGGAGAGGTGTGGCGGCGCGAGGGCCACGGCGGCGCGGACGAAATCGTGCACCGGGTTCCCTCTCCGGGTGACGAAGGTGGCCGCGGCATCGGCGATGCGGCGGGGGTGGTGCGCCTCCAGGATCGTCTCGGTCGCGGCCAGGCCCGGGCACACGGCCTTGGGGCCGCCGCTGAAGCCGGCGAAGAAATGGGGCTCGACGAATCCGGTGATGATGCGTACGTCGGCCTCGACGTACTCGCGCTGCAACAGGACCGGGGTCCCGTCGACCTCGCCGACCGCGACGTGCGCATCGCTCCGGGAATTGTGGTCGATGATGGTGTAGCGGGCGACGATGTCGGGGCCGACGAGCTCCTCCATCTCCGCCGGCGTCGCTTGGCGGTGCGTCCCCGTGGCGCAGAGCAGGGTGATGGCGGCGTCGGGAATCCCGCAGTGCTTCGAGCTGCGAGAGCAGAGGCGGGAGCACGGTCCGGTTGGGCATCGGCCGCGTGAGATCCGGGAACACGACGGCGATCCGTGGCGCCCCGTCCGGACCGGCTGCAGCGACCAGGTCGACCAGCGACGGCCCGGCGAGCGGATGGGACAATGCGTGGCTGACGGCCCCCGGCTGGTCGGCCAACCCCGGGAGCTCCATCGGCAGAATGACCGTGGCTTCATCGGGCACCTCCACCGTCCGCCCGTCGACGCCGTAGGCGAGGTTGACCAACATCGGGCCTAGCGGCCGTGGCCGCCGTCAGCCCACGGAAACTCCTCGGTGGCGGCGAGCACCGCCGTGGCCACATGCTCGACCTGGGGCCGCATGCGCCGGTAGAGCTCGACGGTGGCTGCGTCCGGGGTGATGATGGCCTCCACCGGATCGAGTTGCTCCAACGTCAGGCCCATGCCGAGCGCGCGGCCGGCCAGGAGGGCGGCGCCGGCGGAGGCCGCCTCACCGGAGCGATGGCGTACGGCGGGGATGCCCAGGACCGAGGTCAGCACGTCGACCCATAGCGGGAGCCCGGTACCGGCGCCTCCCAGCGTCACGCCCTGGGCCGTACTGCCGCCCAGCCGGCCGGCGGTGACCACTTCCATACAGCGAAGGACGTCCCACGCCACGGACTCGATCACCGCCCGGGACAGATCGTCGGCACCATGAATGGCACCGAGGCCGATGAAGCCGGCCCGGGCGTCGTCCCGCCACCAGGGCGCACGGGCGCCGTCCAGCCACGGCACCGCAGTGACCCCACGGGCCCCGGGGGGGCTCTTGGCGGCCCGCGCGGCCAACTCGTCGACAGGGCGGTCGAGGAGCCGGCCGAGCCAGGCCAGGAACGAGCCGGCGGCAGAGAGCCCGCCCTCGAGCAGCCAGCCCTCGCTGGCCCCCTCGTGACGACGGCCCCGGCCGGCGATGGGACCGGGCGCTCGTGGACAGGAACCGAGACGTTGGCCGTCGTCCCCCAACTGACCATCGGGATGTCCTCCGAGGCACCCGATCCGAGGACCTCGCACTGGCGGTCCCCGGCGCCGATCACCACGGGGGTGCCCGGGCGCAGAGCCGAGCTCGGCACCCGGGACCGGCCTGAGCCGGCCTATGACGGTGTCGGACGGAACGACGCTCGGCAACTTCCCCATGGCCGGCCCGGCCAACTCGCGCACAGCGTTCCCGTCGAAGTCGTAGAGACCGCTCCGCGAGGCGAAGCTGGTGTCGGTCACCACCTCATCGGTCATCCGCCGCAGGACGAAGTCGCGTGGCGAGAGGATCACGTCGCTGAGGGCCAGCCGGTCGGGTTCGATGCGCCTGCAGCCAGGCCAGCTTGGCCGCCATGGCGCCGGCGTCCAGCGGAATCCCTGTGCGGGCCCGGTTGATGTCCTCGCCCCCGAGCGCCTCGGCCAGGACCGGCGCCTCGGCCACGCCGCGGCGGTCGGACCACAAGATGCCCTTGCCGATCGGCTCGCCGGACGACGACACGGGCACGAACGTCTGACGCGCGCCCCGAGCAGGCGATGACGTCGACCCTCCCGAATGCCGCCGGCGCCTGGGCCCTCGATTCGGCGCAGGCGATCACCACCGAGGTCCACCAGCGCAACGGATCCTGTTCGGCCCACCCCGGCTGCGGATGTGACGTCGTGACGACGGAACGGGTCAGCGCCACGAGCCCATCGTCGCTCCACAAACCCACCTTGGTCACCGTGGTCCCGAAGTCGATGGTGAGGATCATCATCGGTGGACCAGACCGGCTACGAGCCCGGCCATCTCGCCCGGGTCAGGATCCTGGTACACGGCGCGGCCGATGGCCATCCCGCTGCCGCCGCCTTCCATCACGTCGCGCACCTCCTCGAGTAGTGGTTCCCGTCCGGCGTCGCCGAGAGGGCCGCCGAGAAAGAGGACGGGCACGCCCACGCTGGCGACGACGCGGGCCACGGCTCGCTGGCGTTCCTGACCGGGCGTGGCCGCGGGGACCGGGACCTTGAGGACCGGCGCTCCCATGTCGTGGGCGATGACCGCCGCCAGCACGATCGCATCGGCCTCGCGGGCCACGCGACCATCGCGCCACATCAGGGGCTCGACGAGCGCCTCGAGGCCTGCGTCACGGGCCTGCTCGAGGACCTGCCCGAGGAGCTCGAGCGCCGCCGCCGTCCGCTGGTCCGCCATGTCGATCCTCGTCATGTGTTTCACCCCGGTCCATCCGTCGGCGTGCGCCCGGCCGACCGTCGCCACCGGGCGGTCGTCGAGCTCGAAGGCGGAACCGGCCAACCCCGTACGGTTCAGCGAAAGATAGGTGCGGTGGGCCGGCGTCACATGGCCGGCCGCGGCGAGATCGGCCAGGGGTTGCGCGCTCGCCAGGATCCCGTCGCAGGAAGGGAGCGCCTCGGCGAGCGCGGTGACGTAGTCCCGGTAGTTCTCCGTCGTCATCACGCCGCGGGCCCGGTGGTCGGCCGCCAGAATGACGGCAGGGGTCGGCAGACGTCCGGGATGCGTCATCCCGCTCCGGACAACGACAGGACCACTTTGGCCACGGCCGAGAAGTCCTCGCGCCCGTAGCCCGCGCTCTGCGCCGCCGTGAGCATCTGCCGAGCTGTCGCGGTCGTGGCCAGGGGCACGCCTGCATCGGCGGCGTAGGCCAGGGCGAGATCGAGATCCTTGGCCATCAGATCGGTCATGAACCCTGGCTCCCAGTTGTGCGAGGCCGGGCTCTCCGGCACCACGCCCGGCACCGGCAGACGGGTGCGCACCGCCACGCAGTCGCCGGTGGCGTGGGTGAGCACCTCGTAGAGCTTGTGCATGTCGACACCCGATTTCACCGCCAGCGCAGTGGCCTCCGCCGTCGCCGTCATCTGTGCGGCATAGATGAGGTTGTTGCAGAGCTTCACGACCTGGCCCATGCCGGGACCACCGACATGGACGATGAGCGCGGCGAAGACATTGAGGATGGGCGTGACGTCAGCGAGAGTCGCCGAATCCCCCCCGACCATGAGCGTCAGCACGCCGTTGCGCGCGCCGGCGGTGCCGCCGGACAGAGGCGCATCGAGATAGCGCGCTCCGGTCGCCGCGACCCGGCTGTGCTGGGCCCGCTCCACCGCCGGATCGATGGTCGAGCAGTCCACCACCGTCTGACCCGGGCCGAGGGAGCCCGAGCATCGCGTCGATCACCTCGATCACCTCGGGCGAATTGGGGACGCACACGAGGATCACCTCGGAGGCCTCGGCCACCGCTCCCGGGGTGCCGGCGTCATGTGCCCCCAGCGCGACGGCGGCGTCGATCGGACCCCTGCTCCGCGAGGCCACGGCCACGTCGTGCCCCGCTTTCACGAGGTGGCCGGTCATCGGCAGCCCCATGGCGCCGAGACCAATGAATCCAATACGCATGGTGCCCTCCGGGAACAGACGTTCGGCGTGACGTTACGCGAACTGCGGGAGCCACTCGGCAGTGCCCGCCAGGAGTTCGTCCACCATGGCGTCCATCTGCGCCAGATCACCCCGTCCGGCCAGGGGATCGAGAGCGAAGGCCTGGGCGGCCAGGGCGCGATCACCGCGCAACGCAGCTTCGACCGTGAGCTCCTGGGTCGCGGTGTGCCGACGCACGATCTCTGCGTACGGGCTGGGCAGCCGTGCGACGTCACGACCGCGGATGCCGTCACCGTCGATGACGCACATCGACTCGACGACGACGCCGTCAGGCAGATCCGGGGCCTGGCCCGTGTTGGGGGTGTTGACGGGAGCCACGAAGGGGACACCCGTCAACATGGCCTCGATCATCGGGGAGGGCAGCTCGCCCGATTGCCACGTCTGGAGCGGCTTCGAGCCGGCCAACCAGGCGTCGACGTTCGCCACATCCTCCGCGGCGTTCTTCTCGCGGCGGGCAATCGGGGTCAACGCGATGTTGTAGGCCGCACCCCATCCCGACTCGGGGGTGAGCGCGAAGGAGAGGAACTCGGCGATGTGCCGATCGCCCGCTGCCGGAAAGGTGCCCCAGCGCTCGAGCAGCGTGAGCTTGAGCAGGTGTCGCTGCGCAAAATCGAGCTTGGAGAATTTCTCGGCTTCTTCACGTCCCGGATGTGGGGCGAGTGCCGCAAGGCCCCCGACTTCATCGACCAGCGCGCGGATGACGGCGAAGCCGTCCTCGCCGTCCACTTCGAGTCCCGTCAGCACCGGGAAGTGGTTCACCCCGACGACCGAGGGTCGTACCGACTCCCAGGGCTTGCGCAGGGCAATGGCCAGATCCATGGTGAAGTTCCCCACCTCGTGACAGAGGCCGACGGTTTTGATACTGGTCTCCCGGCAGACCGAACGGGTGAGTGTCGTCATGGGATTCGTGATGTTGAAGAGCCAGGCGTCGGGACAGATCTCTTCCATGTCGTGCCCGATGCCCACCAACACAGGGATGTTGCGCAGGGCCCGGTTGATCCCTCCCGGGCCCACGCTGTCCCCCACCGTCTGGGTAATGCCGTGCGCCGCCGGCACGTCGAGGTCGACCGCCATGGAACGGAACCCACCGGTCGAAATGCACACGAGAACGAAGTCAGCCCCTTCCAGCGCCGCTCTGCGGTCCGTCGTGGTCGCCACCGTCGCCTTCGCGTCCAGGGCCTCGGCCAACTTGTGGGCCAGCGCTTCCATCTTCGGCAGCGGAGCCGGGTTGATGTCCTGGAGGACCAGGTGCATGCCGGACAGCGAGGGGGTGCCGAACAGGTCAGCCATCAGCTCGGGTGCCCACTGATAGCTCCCGCCGCCGATGATCGTCACTTGCGTGCTCACGCTGTCATCCCATTCTCCGACACGGAGGTCAGTCTACAAACGGCTCCGCCGGCCTCCCGAGGCTCGGCACACGCAGCTCCTTCTCACCCCAGAAAGAGGCGAAGGGGTTGTCGTTGTACGGATCGATCAGGACGTACCCGGCCCTCGTGTAGAGACTGATCGCATGCACCTGTTTGGGTCCCGTATCGAGACGCACCCGCCGGTAGCCGAAAGAGCGGGCGGCCGACTCGAGCGCCGCCAGCAACGCGGCGGCCACTCCCCGCGAACGAGCGGCTGGGCGAACGAACATGCGCTTGATCTCCCCCGTTTCTGCGTCCATACGCCGCACGGCGCCTCCGGCCACGGCCACGGTGCCCTCCCAGCCCACGAGGTAGACACCGTCGGGCGGTCGCAACTCGTCCGCATGGACAGGGGGAAGGTCGAGCCGGCTCGACGTCCGGTACAGCGCATTCAGCTCGGCTGCCATTTGGGCCAACAACGCCGATGCCGGATCCTCTTCGGGATCACAGGGATCGAATCGCAGCCGGCTGCCGTGCAAGGGTGCCACTCCTACACGACAGGTGAGAGCCCGCCGTCGAGGTTGATGGCCGTTCCGTTGAGATACGACGCCCGGGCCGAAAGCAGGAAGCACGCCAGGTCGGCGAACTCCTCCGCCCGACCGATGCGCCCCAGTGGGATCGCCGCGTTCGCCGCCAAACGCTCGTTGAAGTCCTGCTGGTCGATGCCCGCCGCGGCGGCGGCGCGCGCCCACTGTCCGCTCTCGATGAGGCCGATGAGAATGGCGTTGACCCGGATCCCGTCCGGACCCAGCTCCTTGGAAAGCGACTTGGTCAGCGCCATGCCGGCGGCACGGGAGACCGAACTGGGCCCGCTCGCCGCTCCGGGTGCCTTGGCCGCCATCGCCAACGTGTACAACACCGCACCTTTGCTCTGGCGGAGGTAGGGCAGCGCCAACCGGGTGAGACGCACCGCGCCCATCAATTTCAGCTGGAGGTCGGCTTCCCACACCGCATCGTCATTGGACTCCAGGGGCCCGGCGGCGGAACGTCCGGCGTTGTGGACGATCCCGTCGATCCTGCCCCAGCGGCGCACGGCATCGTCGAAGAAGCGGGTGATGTCCCCGGCGGAGCCGGCATCGGCCTGTACGGCCAGGACATCGCCCCCCGCGGCGGCCAAGGTGCCCTCCGCCGCCGCCAGGCGTTCCTCATCGCGCCCGCAGACGGCCACCGCGGCACCCTCCGCCACCAACTGCTGCGCCAAGGCCAACCCGAGGCCATCGGTGCCGCCTGTGATCAACACCACCTTCCCGCTGAGTTCGAGGTCCACTGCCCGCCTCTACTGCGTCTCCGTCTGGAACTCTTCGATGCCGAAGAGACCGACCGGGACGCCGATGTCCTCGGGCACCCGGGTGGGCGTGTCGCGGTTGAGCACCTCGCCGCGGAAATAGGCCGGCCGGATCGCGCTGTACGTGTACATCAAGAGGATGCCGAGAAGGAGAACGCCGACATCGAGCGTGAAGACACCACCGATATAACGTTCCGTGCCGGGGACTTTCCACCTCGTATCGCTGTTGCCGGCGTTCCAGTAGTACCAGAACGACCACCCCATGCAGAACCACAGGATCAGGCCACCGAGGAGCGGGAGGATGCCCCGGATCCAGAAGTTGCGCGCGCTCTGGGTCAACGTGTCCTTGTAATACCAGACGCAGGTGAATCCGGTCAGGCCGTAGTAGAAGGCGATCATCACGCCGAGGGCCGACACCGAGTCGACGATCACCGAGCCGCCCGATGTGAGGTAGTTCATCGCCACGTACAGGACGATCGACACGCCTCCCATGACCACGGTCGAGACCGTCGGCGTGAGGAACCTCTTGTGGATTCTTGCGAAAACCCCGGGGATCGCCTTGTAGACGGCCATGGAGAGGGTGGTGCGCGCCGTGGGCAAGATCGTCGTCTGCGTCGAGGCGGCGGCCGAGCTGAGCACCATGAGGATGAGCAGATGGGTCAAGACGTTGGCGAAGCCCGAGGTGCCGAAGATCGAGGTGCCGAGGACGGAAAGCACGTCACCCGTATTGGCGGGGTTCTCCAGCCCGACGCCCTTCGTCCCGATGCCGGCATAGGACTGGGTCGAGAGCACCACGAGGGCATACGTGGCCAGGAGGACGATGGTGGACAGCACGGCGGCCCGTCCCGGCGTGGTCTGTGAGTCCTTTGTCTCTTCGTTGACCGACACCGCGGTATCCCACCCCCAGTAGATGAATAGCATCAGCGTGAAGCCGACCATGAATCCGGCAAAGGTGAAGTTGTGGAAGGGGTTGAACCACGACAAGCTCGGCGTGAGGTGTCCGACCGGCGCCGTGCCGTTACCCACCTTGACCAGAGCCACCACGGAGAGCACCAGCAACATGGTGAGCTCGATGCCGAGAAGAGCCTTTTGAAAGTTGGCCGAGATCTCGATGCCGACGTAGCAGATGGCGGTCATCAGGACGATCCAGACGATCCCGACGAGCAGGACCCAGCCGCTACTCGAATTACCTCCGATGCCTTTGGCGTTGAAAAGGAGGAAGACGTACTGGCCGGCCACCTGGGCCAGGCTGGCCATGACCAGGAGGTCGGCAGCGATGATGCCCCAGCCGCCGAGCCAGCCGGTCTTGGGCCCGAAGGCCCGGGCACCCCAGGTGAACGTCGTCCCGCAGTCGGGATCGGCGTAGTTCATCTCCTTGTAGCCGTAGGAAACGAACAGCATCGGGACGAACGCCAGGATGGTGATGATCGGCGCCTGCAGGCCGTTGATGGCGATGACCACGAATCCGAGGGTGGCGGCCAGACTGTAGGCCGGCGCTGTCGAGGCCACCCCGACCACGACCGAGGAGATGAGCCCGAGCGCGCCGTGCTTGAGCCCCTTCTCGCCGATGTCGCCTGAGCTCTGCGCCGGCGCCGCCAGATCTGTCATGGAGATCCTTTCGGTGATTGGTGGCAGGTACCCTACCCAATCACCGTCGGGAATGCGTTATCGATTTTGGTGATGCCGGTCGATCTTGAACGCTTCTCGCCGCTAAGGCGTCGAATATGGATGCAATTGCCGTTTCAAACGAAGGGATCCGTCTCAGGCGAAACTCAATCCACCGCGTCGTTGTCGATATGGAGCCGCAACTCCTCGAGACTGTTGGCCAACAGCCGCGAGACGTGCATCTGACTGACGCCGATCGTCGCGGCGATCTCCGATTGCGTCAGACCCTGCACGAAGCGCATGCGGAGGATCGTCTGCTCGCGCGGCGCCAACATAGCCAGCGCCGGGGCCAGAAGTGCCCGTTCCTCGACCGAGTCGTACCGCACGTCGCGCTCGCCCATGCGGGCCGAGAGCGGATCGTCCTCGTTCTCGGAGGCGTCGATGGAGGTCGCACGGTAGCCCTGCCCCGCCTCGATCGCCTCCAGGACGGCCTCTTCCGTGGATCCCGTCATTTCAGCCAACTCGGCCACCGTCGGACTCCGCCCCAGTTGCTGCACGAGTGTCGACGTGGCGTGGCCGAGCTCGAGATACAGCTCTTGGACCCGTCGGCTGGCGCGGACCGCCCAACCCTTGTCCCTGAAATGCCGCTTGAGCTCTCCGATGATGGTGCGGGTGGCGAAGGCGGCGAAATCCACACCGCGCGCCGGATCGAAGCGGTCCACCGACTTCACGAGGGCCACCGACGCCACTTGGACCAGATCGTCCAACGGCTCACCCCGGTGCAGGAACCGGCGCGCCAGCTGGTGGGCCAGCCCGAGGTTGTCGGTGATCATCGCGGTCCGCTCCGCGTCGGAGAATGCGGGTTCTTCGGGTCTGATGCCTCCTCGTTCACGTGGCCGGAAGGAGCAGGGGTGTCGTGTGGCGCGCACTCACTCCAGAGGCTCCTTCCTCCGCTTACGCAACCAGGCCCGAACCGATCCATCGGCCTGCTCGCGACCGTGTTCGTCGACCAGCGCCGCCAGTATCTGCTCACTCAGTTCATCGGCTTCGTCCCCGTCCGCAGGACGCCCCGCCGTAGCCGGTACGGCACCGACCAAGGTGCACCCGATGTCGAGCGCCGCGGACGACACGGTGAACTCGAGACGAAGATCGCCGTGGCGGGCGTCACTGCCCTGCAGTGCGAGGAGGCAGAGCTCACCGACGGCGAGGCGGAGATCCTCAAGCTCTTCGATATCGAATCCGACGCGGGTGGAGATGGCGGAAGCGACAAGGCGGGCGAGTACCACCAGATCGCCGCGGGCGGGAAATGTGAGCAGCACCCGATCACCTTCCCCCAGGGCCGCGCTCCCCGAGAACTCCGGCTCTTCGATCATGGTGCGACAACCTCGGAAAGCGTGTCGACGATGGGGAAGACCTTGACCAGTCCCGTGATCTCGAAGATCTTCTTGATCCGGGCGTCGGTCACGACCACGTGGAGCTCGCCGCCGAGCTCGCGACAACGTTTGAGGCCGCCCACGAGGACGCCCAGCGCGGTCGAGTCGAGAAAGGTGACGCCCAACAGGTCGAGCACGACCGTGGGGTGGCCCTGCGCAATCACCTGATGGAGGGCCTCGCGCAGCTGCGGAGCCGTGGCAACGTCGATCTCACCGACGACGGCGATGACCGGGAGGCTGCCAGCGGTCCGCTCCTCAATGTGAAACTCCTGTTCCATCACACCCCAGTCCTCGTTCTCGACGACAGCGACCCGCGCACGAGCGGTTCGCTGCAATAGCGATTGATCAGCGGGACCTATAGCCAACCGGGCCAAAACTAAACCTCAGGATGTTTCCCCCCGCCTCAACCGGGGTAGAGGACAAGACTACAACCCCCGCTGCAAATTTCGACGGGGAGGCAGGACGCAATAGCGTTGCACTCGGCATCTATGCCCACGACTGGCTGTCGGGGGGAGGATTGGCGTGGCGGGACCACCAAAGGAAGACCCAGCCGAGACTGCTCCCCCGCGAGACCGGGCGGAGCTGATATCGACTGCCGTGGCGGTCCTGTGGGTGTCGATCGTCGCTGTCGTCGATGCGATCTACGGCGGCAAGTTCGGGCTGATCGGCTTTCTGGCGATCGGCCCGTTCATCGCGGCAGCCTTCGCCGGGCCGCGACGTACTGCGTTGGTCGGCTTGTACGCCACGGTCTACTCGATCATTCTGAGCACGCCGCCACGTCAGTACGACCAACTGAATCACTTTCTCCGCGTCCTGACCTTGTTGGCCAGCTCCGGGGTCGCCACGTGGATCTCCTATCTCCGCTCACAACGCAACCGGCAACTTTGGTCGGCCCGCTCCGAGACCCGCATAGAACGCAGACGCCGCGTGGCGGCGGAGACCGCCCAGAGCATGCAGGCGCTGGCGCGGGCGCTGACCACCTCGGCCGATCCCGCACAAGTCGCCGACGCCGTGTTCGGCGCATTGCGCGACGAGCTCAACGTCGACGCGGCCGCATTCGCGACGACGAACGAACGCGGCGTGTTGTGTGTGCACCGGCGGTTCGGCTACCGCGACAACGAATCGGATGCCCCGCTCGTGGCGGCGATGGAGCCTGACGGCGAGCTCGCCCAGGTGCTGGCGCAACGGCAGGGCTTCTTCGCCGATTCCGTCGACCAACAACGCGAGGGCCGTCCGCTGATCACGGCCTCCCTGGCGGCCGGCCGATTCAACTCCTATGCCGTCGTGCCGTTGGTCGTCTCGGACCATGCAGTGGGCGCCGTCGTGGTGCAGTGGGTCAGACAGCGGTCGATCACCGAGGCGGATAAGCGGTTCCTCTTCACCATCACCGGGGCGGCGGCCCAGGCCGTCGAGCGGGCCCGCCTGACCCTGACCGAGTTCATCAATCTCGAACGGAGCCAGCACCTCCATCACCTGAGCTCTGCGCTGGCCGCCGCGACGACACCGACCGAGGTGGCCCGAGAGGCCATCGCCAGCGGGCACCGGGCCCTGGGCGCCCAATCAGCGGCATGCCGCGTGCCCGTGGCCGTGGCCGGGGGCCAGGCCCTCGCGTGCCTGGCCAGTAACGGTCACCCCGCCCTGCTCTCCGACGAGGTGATCCCGTTGGACCACACCCCGTCCGGTTCCACCTTCACCTCGGGACGGACGGTTACCACCAGCTTGGCGGTAGCAACGCACCTCGATGCCGACGTGTCGCCCGAGATCGTGCCCGCCGTCATGGCGGAGTTGGGACAACCGGTCACGATCGTGACCGAACCTCTCATGGGGAGCGTGGGCGCACTCGGGGTCCTCGCCCTGGCCTTCGTAGGTCGCCCTGATCCGAGCGAGCCGGAGCTGCGGTTTCTCTCCACTCTGGCCGGGTTGACGGCACAGGCGCTCGAACGAGCCCAGCTCTACGAACAGGAACGCCAGGCCCTGCGCGACGCCGAGGCCTCCCGGGAACGCCTGTCCCTGCTCTCCGACGTCACCAGGTTGCTGAGCTCCAGCCTGGACCCGACCACGGTGATCCAACGCACGATGAACCTCGTCGTGGGCCGGCTCTCTGACGCCTGCGTGGTCCAGGTCCCGGGCGAAAGCGGGCTACAACGACTCAACGTACGGACCGGCGAGACGTCCGAGTCCCCGGCGGAGACGCGCCTGATCGGCTCGGACAACATCCCGTTCGACTCCGACGCTCCAGCCGCCATCGCCTACCGGACCGGCCGCATCCGTCTCGCACCGACACCCGTTGGCGAGAGGGACGGGGGCAGCGAAGCCACCGCGCTCGCCGTGCCGTTCACCGCCAACGGGCAGGTCATCGGAGTCATGACGTTCTTCGACGGTCCCGGGCGCACCTTCGAGCCCGATGATGTCTCCCTGGCCACCGAGGTCGCGAGCCGTACCGGGGTGGCGCTGTCCAACGCGACCCGCTTCCAACGAGAGCACGTCGTGGCCGAGGTCCTGCAGCGCGCCGTGCTCCCGGATTTCCTTCCCACCGTCGACGGTCTGCACCTCGACGCCGAGTACCGCGCCGGCGCAGCAGGCACCTACGTCGGCGGCGACTGGTACGACGTCTTCCAACTCGATGACGACTGCGTCATGTTCAGCGTGGGCGACGTCATGGGCAAGGGCGCTCCCGCCGCCGCGCTGATGGGCCAGGTCCGCAGCGCCATACGCGCCTACGCGGTGGCCGGCCAGAACCCCTCAGAAGTCCTCTCCTCCCTCGATCGCCTCTTCGACATCCTGGTCGAGGACCGCGTGGTGACGGTCGTGGTGGGGTCGATCAACCCGAAGTCCGGAACCGTCTCCATCGCCAACGCGGGGCACCCTTCGCCACTCATCGTCCGGCTCGGCGGCGCCGCCGCGTTCTCCTCCATGCAGAGCTCGCTCCTGGTGGCCGCGGGACTGGGGGGGCCCGAACGGCCTGCGTACGACCTCGTCCTGCAACCGGGCGACACGCTCGTCATGTACTCCGACGGTCTCATCGAACGTCGCAGCGAGCTCATCACCGTCGGCATGCAGCGTCTGGCCGATGCTGCCACCGCTGTTGCCGCAGGGGGCTGGCCGGAACGGGCGGCGTCGGAACTGGCCACGCGACTCGGTGATGACGAGACGGCCGACGACGTCGTCGTGCTCGCCCTGCGCTACCTCGGTGTCGCAGCAGCGGATACGGGATCGGCGCTTGTGGGTACAGAGCACACTGGAATGTCCACGTTGCACCTCGAGCCCATTGTGGAGAGCACGCCGACGGCCCGCCACTGGGTGGCCGAACAGCTGCGTGACGTTCCCGCTGAAGTGAGCGAGTGTGCTGCCCTTCTCACCTCCGAGTTGGTGACGAACGCTGTGCTCCATGCTGCGACCCCTTTCACCGTGACGCTGCATCTGATGGCCGACCGCATCAGGGTCGACGTGGCGGACAGCAGCCCTGTTGCGCCCGCCTTGAAGGACTACGCAACCGATGCGGCGACGGGACGGGGTCTCACGCTCTTCAACACACTGGCCTCGGACTGGGGTGTCCAGCCCGTTCTGGGCGGAAAGATCGTCTGGTTCGAACTGCCGGTTGACTACGTCGTGGCTCCCGAAGGTGTCTCCGACGGGGCCTTCCGTTTCGACCTCATCGGCGTGGCGCAGGCCGAGTTGCACGAAGGGGCGCACACCCAGCCGCTCGTCCCTGTGCACCTCATCGGAGTCCCGGTGCACCTCCTCCAGAAGGCGAGCGAGGAGTACGAAGCACTGTTCCGCGAGCTCCGCCTGATGAAGGAGCATGGCGAGGCGAACCATTCGGTGCTCCCGGATCGACTGACCGCGCTGCTCTCGGAGATCGGGACGCGGTTCAGTGGTCTCGGGCCCGGCGTCGACGAGGGCTGGCAGGAGGTCGTCGATCGCAAGGCGGCAACGTACGACTGGCACTTCGCGCTGCCCCAGTCCGCCGCGCGCGCCTGCCTTCTCTACGATGCCATGCTCGACGAAGCCGACCAATTCGGCCTGGGCGCACAGTTGCTCACGCTGCCGGCATCGGCGACCAGCGTCGCGGTGCGCCGATGGTTTCTCTCCGAGCTGGTGGCCCAGTTACGCGGCCAGCCGCCCACGCCCTGGCCGGAGAGCCCCCTCCAGCGGGCATTGATGCAGCGGACCGCGTCGAACTGAGGGTTCAGCGGCGCTTGCCCATGGCCTTCCTGAGGACCTGGCCGTAGAGATCGAGGCCTTCGAAGGAGAGGCGCGCCGCCGGACCACTCGCAATGGACACACGCTCGGGGATGATCCCCCACACCGGCACGTCGAGCTCGGCCCACCATTCGACGGTGGCCTCGAGATCCCGGGTGCCCAGCCGGGCCGAACAGATGACGACGCCGGCCGGAATGTTGGACGGCGTCATTTCGAGGGTGGCCACGACCCGGTTCGGCTCGACTCCGCCGGCCCGCGTCGGAATGACGAGTGCGTCGGCCCGGGTGAGCGCTGCACGCACGATGCGCTCGTCCCCGGGTGGGGTGTCGACCACCGCGATGCCGTCGCCGCGTTCCATGGCCTTGGACACGGTGCGCTCCGAGGGCGCCTCCACCAGTTCCACCCCGGGTATGGGCATGGTTTCGAACCACTCGGCAGAGGATGCCTGACGGTCCGCGTCCACCAGATAGACGGCATCGCGCGTCCGTTGGGCCGCCGCCCCGGCCAGGTAGACGGCAGTGGTCGTCTTCCCTACTCCACCTTTGACGTTGCTCACCACAATGTTCATTGTGACCTCCGCTCGTAGGGTAGCCAAAGCGTGTCCGCCGGTCCTACGGGAGCAGCAGACGACCGAGACGCCGACTGGTGATCATGACGCCCCCGACGGTCATCGCGACCAGATACGCGAGGTGGATGAGGAGCGACCACGTGAATATACCCAGGTCAGTCGCTCGCACGAGCACCACTCCCTGATAGAGGGGCGTACAGCGCACCACTGCCTGGAGCCAGCCCGGAAAGACCGTCAACGGGTAGAAGGTGGCCGAGAACAAGAACAGCGGGATGAACGCCAGGGAGACGATGTCGAAGTCCTGCCAGGTCCGCATGAACGTGGTCCCGGCCATGCCGACCGACGCGAATGCCAGGCTGATCAGGATGGCTGCCGGCCAGCACAAAATGGCCCACGGGGAGACCACGTAACCCAGAGCGGCCATGATGCACAGGAACGCGCCCGAGTAGAGCGCTCCCCGCAACACGCACCAACCCAGCTCGCCCAGGGCGATGTCCCCCACGGCCAGCGGCGTGGCCAACATGGCGTCGTAGGTCTTGGCGATCTTCAACTTCATGAAGACCAGGAACGTGGAGTCGAGCATGGCGCCGTTCATGGCCGACGAGGCCAGGAGGCCCGGGGCGACGAATGCCGTATAGGCGATCAGACGCCCGTTGACGGGAATCGGGCCGACGAGGTGGCTGAGGCCGACCCCGATCGAGAGCAGGTAGAAGAGCGGTTCGAAAAAGCCCGAGACGATGAAGATCCACGACCGGCGGTAGACCATGATGTTGCGCTCGAGCACCCGGACCGCATTGCGGCCGCCCAGGAAGGCGAGGGGGGTGATCCGCAGGGCGACGGCGGGCCGCTCCAGCCCGGTCGGGGCATCGGTCGCCGTCATACGACCAGCCGCTTGGCGAAGGTGCGGCGGCAGAGGGCGTACCCCACGCCGACCCAGAGCGACAGGTAGGCGGCGTGTCCCACGTCAACCCACCCGTGGACCTGTCCCAGTGTCAGGTCGCGGCAGAGAGCGACCCCGTGGTAGAGCGGCGTCACGTACGCCAGATACTGGAGGACAGCGGGTAGCTGGGAGATCGGGAAGAAGGTGCCCGAGAAGAGGAACAGGGGGATCACCACGAAGCGGTACACCGTGGAGAAAGAGCTGTCCTTGTCCTGTGTGGCCGAGAAGGCGGCCATGGGCGCCCCGAAGGCCATGCCGGTCAGGACGCCGGCCGGCAGAGCCAGGATGGCATAGGCGGAATGGACGGTCCCGAAGGCTGCCATCACCGCCAGGTAGATGGTCACGACGATCCCGATACGAGCCGCCACCCAGGCCAGGTGGCCGAGGAGCACGTCGTAGATGCTCAGCGGCGCGGCCAGCATCGCCAGGTAGACACGCGTCCACTTGATGGCCCCCATGACCGGCCACATGGTGTCGTTGGCGCCGATCTGCATGCACGTGGCAGCCAGCAGCCCCGGTGCCAGATAGGCGACGTAGGTGACGCCGTCCACGCCGTGGGAGTGCTTGTCGATCAGAGACCCGAGGGCGACGCCCATGGAGGTCAGATAGAGCACCGGGATCAGGAAGCTGGTGAAAATGGAACTGCGCCACGTCCGCTTGTACTGGTACCCCCAATACAGCGCGCCCCGTAGCCACATGGGCGTCGTGAAGCGGCGCGGCCGCACCACCTCACCGTGTGCGAAGAGCGTGGGTTCTGCAATCGACATGCGTTGGTCGGCTCTTCGCTGTCAGTCGACGAGTGTGCGGCCGGTCAACCGCAGGAAGACGTCCTCCAACGTCGAGCGGCGTACCAGGGTGCTCTGCGGGACCAGTCCCATCGCTGCGACCGCGCCCAGCGCTGCGTCACCGTCGTCGGTGTAGAGAAGGATCCGATCAGGGAGGACTTCGTGACGCGCCGCGAGTCCGGCCACCTGCAGTGCGATGGACTCGTGCTGACCGGGCTGGAAGCGCAGTTCGACCACTTCCTTGGTGGCGTGCTGCTCAATAAGCTGGCGCGGGCTTCCCTCGGCGGCAAAGCGACCTTTGTCCATGACCACGAGGCGGTCGCACAACTGCTCGGCCTCGTCCATGTAGTGCGTCGTGATCACCAGGGTCACGCCCTGCTGCTTCAAGCGGTACAGGCGATCCCAGAGCAGATGGCGCGCCTGGGGGTCGAGCCCGGTCGTCGGCTCGTCGAGGATGAGGAGGTCGGGGTCCGAGATCAGGGCGCGGGCGATCGTGAGCCTCCGCTTCATGCCGCCGGACAGCGGGTCCACCCTGTCGTTGGCACGTTCGGTCAGCTGAGCGAACTCGAGAAGCTGGTCGGCCCGTTGCCGGATCACCTTTTTTGGCATGTCGAAATAACGCCCGTAGATCATCAGGTTGTCGAGAACGGTCAAGTCGAGGTCCAACGAGTCCTCTTGGGGGACCAGCCCCATCCGGGCCCGGATCTGTGCGCCCTCGGTGGCCGGATCCATGCCGAGCACACGCAGGGTGCCTCCGCTCACCGGACTGATGCAAGAGATCATGCGCATGGTCGATGTCTTGCCCGCACCGTTCGGGCCGAGGAAGCCGAACGACTCGCCCCGGGCGATGGTGAAGTCGACCCCGTCCACGGCCACGAAATCGCCGAACCGCTTTACCAGGTGATGGGCCTCCACCATCGGAGCCTGCGGGAACACCCCGTCGCTGGTCCCCCCCGGTTCGCGAACGGGCAGCGGGACGTCATCGGTCGCGGGCGAGGAGTATGACGTCACTGTCAGCCACGATACAGCGCTCGCCACGGCGCACCGGCTGAGGCTCGCAACGCTCAGACCGACGCCGACGCCGTTGTCGCCACGATGGCATCGATGATGCCGTCCCATGTCGCTTCGGGCAGGTCATGGCCCATCCCGGGGATCAGGATCAACCGCGCATCCGGCACCGCCGCGGCGGTTGCCTTACCTCCGCTCACATTGACCAGAGGATCCTCCTCGCCGTGAATCACCAGGAACGGGATCTTCACCTGTCGCAGCCCTTCCGTCCGATCCGCAGAGGCCAGGATCGCTCCCAGCTGGCGCGCCGTTCCCTCCGGGCAATAGCAGCGGTCGTAGGAGGCTGCGGCGCGGCGCGTCATCAGGTCCACCTCGAAGGGAAAACCGGGAGAGCTGATCACCCTGTTCGAAGCCAAAGTGGCTGCGATCGCCTCCTCCCTGTTGTCGGCGGCCGGGCGCAGCATGGCCATCACGGCCTCCCCGGTCGGCGCGCCGACGGTGACGTCGCCGGTGGTCGACATGATGGAGGTCGCCGAGAGAACCCGGGCCGGGTGATTGATGACGAGGGCCTGGGTGATCATGCCGCCCATGGAGACACCGACGACGTGCGCCCGTTCGAGCCCCAATGCGTCCAGCACGCCGACTGCATCCTCTGCCATGTCCTCGACCAGGTAGGGCGCAGAACTCCTGTCGCCACCGAAGAGGGCCATGAAGTCCGGCATGCCCTCGAACTTGGAGGAGAGCCCCGAATCCCGGTTGTCGAAGCGGATGGTGAAGAAACCGCGGGCCGTCAACCGTTCGACGAACATCTCGGGCCACGCGATCAGCTGTGACCCCAGTCCCATGACGAGGAGCAGTGCGGGATCAGCGGGATCCCCGCTCGTGACGTACTCGATGTCGACCCCGTTGACGTGAGCGGTGGGCACGGTCGTCTCCTTGGTTGTCGTCAAGCTTCAGGAAGATTTCCTACCAGCCCAGTCTGCACCCTGCCTGCATCGCGACCCCGACATGTCTCCACACCCTCAGGCCCGGAGGCCCGCGGCGCGACGCGCCCGGAGGCGCCGGAAACGGGGTCCGAGCGCGAATCCGACGAGCGCGACCTGGAACGAGGCGATGACGAAAATGAAGAGGGGGAACGCCGCCTCTTCGGTGGTCCAGTGCTGGATCGTCAGCAGCAGGATCCCCGAGTTGAGCACCGCACCGATATACGTCGTCACCGTCTCACTCTCGGGATTGGACCAGCTCTTCAGCATGGTGGGGACGCCGGCCATGAAGTCCGCTGCGATGGCGGCGGCGATGGCGACGACGCCGTTGCGGGTGATGAGCCACGCTGCGGTACCGGCGAGGGACATGGCGCCACAGGCGTAGTCGAGGCGCCGGATCTTCCAGCTGGCGGCCGAGTTGTGGAAGGACGCGACGAACACCAGAAGGGGCATGAAGCCGATGACGAAGGTGGTGAGCGCGCGCAGGCCCACGCCCGAATGGATCTCCACCGCGAAGGCGAGGAGCGGCGCGAACGCCCACAGGAGCCAGGTGACCCGGTTGGGCTGGGTCGTGCCCCGAAGGGTGTCCCGCACATAGACGAGGGACCCGGCGGCTCCCAGGGCGGCGCCCAAATAGACGAAGTGGACGTTGATCATGTAGGGGCAGTCTGCTTCGCCACGACGGGCCACCTCGTCACCGGGGTGACGATTCATCGACGATCGGGCGCCGATATCTTCTCCGGCCGAGGAGAACCGGAGGGATGTCCATGCCGCCGACCGTGCGAGGGGCCGATCGTCATTCATGGCTGAGCTGCTCGCCGTCGCCTTCCTCGGCGGACTCATCACCGGGCTCTCCCCCTGCATCGTCCCCGTGCTCCCCGTCGTCGTGGCCGGCGGCTCCGCGGGGACGAGCAAGGCCCGGCCGTACGTCATCATCGCCGGGCTGGTGGTCAGCTTCAGCCTCACCGAACTGGTCGGCAGCACGGTGCTCAGCGCCATCGGATTGCCGCAGAACTTCCTCTTCTGGTTGGGCATCGGCCTCCTTCTGCTGCTTGCCGTCGGCCTGATGGTCTCCGTCGTCGGCGAGTGGATCGAGCGGCCGTTCATGAGACTGGGCGCCTCACGCTACGCCGACTCCGGAGGCGGCTTCGTGCTCGGGCTGAGCCTCGGGCTGGTGTTCGTGCCTTGTGCCGGTCCGGTGCTCGCCGCTATTTCCGTCGCCGCGGCCAACCACCGCGTCACCGCATCATCGTTCTTCGTCACCTTGTTCTACGCGGTGGGGGCGTCACTGCCCCTCCTCGTCTTCGCCATCATCGCCCAACGCGCCACGACGAGCTGGTCAAAATTGCGCACGAAGCTGCCGGTCATCCGGCGGACCGCCGGAGCGGTGCTCCTCGTCACCACCCTGGCCATCGCCTTCGGCCTGTTGGACCCGCTCGCAACGGGCCGTCCCCGGCTACACCTCGGCGCTCGAGAACCACATCGAGGGCAGCAGCTCCGTGGCCAAGCAGCTGCAGGCTCTCGACGGTGAGCACGCCGAACAAGTTCGCCAAGAAGGCGGCCACCACGGCGAAGATGGCGACCCTGCCCAAGCTGGGCCTGGCGCCCAACTTCACCGGCATCGTCAGCTGGCTCAACACGCCGGGCGACAAGCCGCTGTCCCTGACCCAGCTCAAGGGCAAGGTGGTGCTGGTCGACTTCTGGACGTACTCCTGCATCAACTGCCAGCGCTCGCTGCCCCACGTGGAGGGCTGGTACAAGGACTACAAGAAGGACGGCTTCGTCGTCGTCGGCGTCAGCACGCCCGAGTTCGCCTTTGAACACGTCGTCTCGAACGTCCGCAGCGCGGCGGGCAACCTCGGCGTCGACTACCCCATCGCGATCGACAACAACTACGACACATGGGACGCCTACAACAACGAGTACTGGCCGGCCGAGTACCTGATCGACCCCACCGGTGAGGTGCGCGCCTACGACTTCGGCGAAGGCGGATACTCGCACCATGGAGAGCAACATCCGCGCGTTGCTCACGGCCAACGGCGTGACGTCGTTCCGGCCGCGCACCGATGTGGCGGACAAGACGCCCGTCGACCAGACCACCCCGGAGAGTTACATCGGTTACGAAGAAGAGCAATACGCTGTCGGGACCGCGCTCGTGCACGACAAGCCGCTCGTCTACAAGGCCCCGGATCCCGTACCCGATCAACACGTTTGCGTTCGACGGGACATGGACCGACCATGCGCAGGAAGCGACAGCGGGATCCGATGCGCAGATCTATCTGCATTTCGTCGCCAACGACGTGTACCTCGTCATGGGCGGCACCGGTACGGTCGATGTCTCGTTCAACGGACGACCTCTCTCGACCGTCAAGGTGAGCGGAGTCCCGCGCCTGTACACGTTGTTCTCCGGAAATGCCCTGCAAACCGGCCAACTCGACCTGCGCTTCAGTCCCGGCGTGCAGGCCTACGACTTCACCTTCGGCTGACCGCCGCCTACCAGGAAAACCACCGACACGCTGGGACGTTCGCCTTGCGGTCCATTCGGAAGCTGCGAAACGGCACTCATCGGGGCTGCTTGGCGCAATAACCCGCAGTTTCGAGGGTGCCTGTATTGAGCCAAATAGAGCCATCTGCGGTGCGTCCATTGTGAATGCCTTCACAATGGAGGCTCTCATAATCCCTTGTAAAGAGGCTTTTTCTCTCCTGAGCTTGCGTTGTCGCAGCCTCCTGCTACAGTCCCCGTCACAAAACGAAGTCGCACTTTCTGGTCGATGGGTGGAGCCGTCGAAACGGGATTTTCCCAGTAAGTGATGCTGTTCCGACCTACCACAGACCTGTCGGGGTCTTGGCACGCCTGTCCACCTGGACCGGCCTGAACAACGACAAAGCGAGGACACACCGAGGACAACCCCCGGGCCTTCACACAACCGGCCGCACACCCTGCGGCAACCATGCCAGAACGGACGATGCCTTCCCGCTCTCCGTTCGGGGCGCGTATGCAATGGCCGGAGCCCGCCCCCACCGAGCAGAGCCTGGCGCCCACGCGCGCCCGACGAAGGGAGGTGCCGTGCGGATCCGCATTGCACTCACAACGGCATTGGCCGTCATAGCAGGATTGACCACAGGTATTTTCACACTGGGAGCCCGACAAACCGCTTCCGCGCAAGGCACAACACAGGCCACATGCACAGGTGCGCACGCAGCTGTCGTGCACGCGAAGCTGTCCACCTCGGCGTTGGCAGGATTCGCCATGCCGATAAGCATCCCCGTCGTGACAACGACGACAACGACAACACCGGCGACACCGACCGACGACACCGACGACTTCACCAACGCCGACGGTGAAGCCGGCGATCGTTGCGGTAAAGCCGGCGGTCACACCGGTCACAGTCACGCCCGCAGCAGTCACGCCCGCAGCAGTCACACCGACGCCGGCACCGGTTGTCGCACCGGCGGTAGCGGTGACCGACCGCACCAGCGTCGCCACCGCAGACTGGCTGTGCATCAGGGTCCACGAATCGGGCGACCGCTACAACAGCGCGGCTGCACCGTCCGGCGCCTATGGCATTTTGATCAGCACTTGGCGTTCGTTCGGGCTTTCGGGTTGGCCCTACGAGGCCCCGGCGGGTGTGCAGGACGAGGTGGCGTTGGAGCTCTACCGCGCGCTACGGGTTCCACCCTTGGAGCTCGCGTTTCGCCTGCGGCTTGTAGATCAGTCCCCTCCGAGAATGGCCGACACCTGGCCCATATCGAAATAGTCCCGCCATGCGGTGATCTTCCCGTCGACGACGTGGAAGGCACCCATGACGGGCAGGGGCAGCTTCCTGCCATTCGTGGTGAAGTGGTCGGTCCGCTCGGTGAGCACCGTTGAACCGTCGCTCGCCAGGTGGTGGATTTCGAATTCCAATTCCTCGAACATCCCCAGGAACGAGTTCATCATGTCCATGGTGGCGTCGATACCCTCGGCCGGCTCCAAGGGGATGTTGTGGTACACCACGTCATCGGAGAAGAACGCCCGCAACACGTCCGGATCCCGATCCGGCACCGCAGCACAGAAGTCCCGCACGACCTGTTCGGCGCTCGCCATCTTTCTCCTCCGACTTCGCTCGCTCTCGTGGCAGCCGGATGGGGCTGCGCCTCCCACGCTACCGAGTGGTCGGCCATGATGGGGAGGTGACCGTTTCGGATACGCGCGACCAAGCGGGTCGCCGATACTGGCGCCCATGCGGCCCGAGCTCAAGGCGGTGGTCCGTGCCGGCTCGTTGACCCGGACCCAGGACGATGCCGTGTTCTCCCATCGGGGGCGTGCCGGGACCTGGACGGTGGAGGCGGGCGTCATCGGCATGGGCCCCTCCGTGGCACGTCAGGCCACAGAACGGGTCCTGGCCCTCGGCCCGTTCGACCATGTCATGGTCGTCGGCATTGCCGGCGGGCTCGACCCCGCGCTTCCCGTCGGCAGCCTGATGGTCCCGAGCCGGGTCCGCCTGCATCCCGACGGGCCGCGCTACGACACGCGGCCCCTGCCCCCGCGCACAGCGGACGGTGGCCTCATGACGACCGATGGCCTGTTCTCCGACGAGGCGGTATGGCGTCCCATCCTCGAATCGGGGTACGGAGCAGTGGACATGGAGGCGGCCGGGGTGGCGGAGGCATGCGAGCACGCAGGCGTTGCGTGGTCGGTCTATCGCGGCATCAGCGATCGCCCCGACGAGAACCTGATCGATCAGGCGGTGTTCGCCCTGAGCAAGCCGGACGGTTCGGCGGACGTGGTGGCCCTCGGCAAATATCTGGCCCGCGATCCACGGCGGGCCAAAATGCTGGCGCACCTCAATCGTTGCATGCAGACGGCTGCGAACGCCGCCGCGGCAGCGGCCTTTGACGACCTACGGCGCAGCTAGCGCACCGCTCCACTCCTCTGCGCTCGTCGCTCGTCTCGCCTCGGCCCGCAGGCTCGTCACTACACTCGTTCCCAGGTGAACCTTTCTCCAGGACGTTATGACTGACGCAACGCGGGCGATGCACATTCGGGGCGCGACGCACCGGCGGGCCGTCGTCGGCATGACTCTCGCTCTGGCCACCCAGGGCGCCCTCCTGGCCATACTGGTGCCGTTCCGCTCCCACCTCAGTATCGCCACGCCCGCCCTGGTGTTCGTCGTTCCGGTCGTCGTCGGCGTGGTGATCGGTGGGTTTGCCCCGGGCGCATTGGCCTCGGTCGCGGATTCGTCCTCTACGACATCTTCTTCCTGCCTCCCTACGGCACCTTGACGGTCCAGACGCCGCGAACTGGACGGCCCTCCTCGTCTACCTCGTCGTGGTGCTGGTGGTGGCCCGGGTGGTCACCAACCTGAAGGAAGCACGCGAGGAGGCCCGGCGCGAGAAGAGGACGCCGGTCGGCTGTATGAGCTCTCCCAGGCGCTCATCGGTGACCTGACGCTGTCGCAGTTGCTCGACCACATCGCCTCGACGGTGCAGACCGTCTTCGCTCCGCGCTGGACCGCGATGGTGCTGCCGGGGAGCCTTCGGCGCCTGCGCCCGAGGACCAAGCTGACCGTGGCGGCCCGGGCGGGTCAGACGATCAGCGCCGAGGACATTGGCTCGCTCACCGGAGCGACGGGCAGATCCGGTCGCTGGGCATGGCCGGTGGACACGCAGCCGATCGGGTGGCCGTCGCCCTGGTGGCCAGCAATCGACCGGTTGGGCCTGCTGGTGCTGCAAGAGGTCGAGTTCGCCCGGCAGGACCGGGCCCTGCTCGGGACGTTCGCCAACCAGGCTGCGCTGGCCGTCGAGCGGGCGCAGCTGCAGGACCAGGCGCTGCGGACGCTGCTGCTCGAAGAAGTGGACCGCTGGCGGGGGGCCATGATGGGTGCGGTCTCGCACGACCTGCGCACGCCACTGGCCTCGATCAAGACGGCCGTATCCGGCCTGCGGCAGAGCGGGGATGCCATCGCACCCAGCGACGCAGGCCGAACTGCTCGAGCTCATCGAGCTGCAATCGGATCGCCTGGCCCGCCTGGTGACCAATCTGCTCGACATGACCCGGATCGAATCGGGCGCACTCGAAGTGCGGACGTCGCTCACCGCCTTCGATGAACTGGTGGCCGAAGCGCTGCTCGTCGATCGAGGGACTGGTCGCCGCCGCAGCGGTGGTCGTGGACGAGCCGACCCGATCTGCCCCTGCTGCAGATCGACCACGTGCTGGTCGGACAGGTGCTGGCCAACCTGTTGGAGAATGCGGCGCGCCTCGTCCCCGAGAGCAGCCCGATCAGCATCGGCGCTCGCGGTCGTGGTCGACAGGCGGGGCGTTGGTGGAGGTCTCCGTCAGCCGACGAGGGTCCGGGCATCGCCGCCGGGGAGCGAGAGCAGGTCTTCGAGATGTTCAGCCAGAACAGCGGGGGTGGGCGAGCCGGACTCGGGCCTGGCCATCGCCAAGGCGTTCGTCGAAGCGCACGGCGGTTCCATCTGGATCGATCCCGACGTGACCGCGGGCGCCCGCTTCGTCTTCACCTTGCCCGTGGCCGCACCAGCGTGTCGGCCCATGTGTAGCCAGGAGCGGCACGATGACGCAGGATTCTGGTCGTCGATGACGACCCTTCACTGGTCAAGGCACTGCGCATCGGGCTGACGGCCCGGGGTGACGAGGTGGTGACCGCCAACACGGGCGCCGACGCCATCACCCAGGTGGCCCTGTATCCACCCCGATCTGGTCATCCTGGACCTGGGCCTGCCCGACATGGACGGGCTGGAGGTCTGCCGACGGATCCGGGAGTTCTCCGACGTGCCGATCGTGGTGCTCTCGGCCTACGGCGACGAGCGGCGCAAGGTCGAGGCGCTCGACGGTGGCGCCGACGACTTCATCACCAAGCCCTTCGGCATGGCCGAGCTGGAGGCCCGACTGCGGGTGGCCGTTCGCCATGCCGGTGCGCGCACGACAGCGACGGGCCGATGCGGCGCAGACCATGGATGTCGGCGCCATCGGGATCGACTTCGTGCACCACATGGCCACCATGGACGGAGCCGCCCTCTCGCTGACCAGCCGCGAGTTCGATCTGCTGGCCTACCTGGCCCGGCACGCCGGCAAGGTCTGCACCCACCACATGATCCTCAAGGACGTCTGGGGCCCCGGCTACGGTGCCGAGTCCAACTACGTCCGGGTGTACGCCCATCGGCTGCGCAAGAAGTTGGGCGACGACGAGGGCCGGATCCTGCGGACCATCCCCGGCATCGGCTACCAGCTGGTCGCCGACCCCGACTCAGCGTGACCGAGCGCCATCGGTGCGGTCACCGTGCCGCGCAGGGACCTGCATAAGGTGAGGACCTGACAAGGGGTGGAGGTATGGGATTGGAACTGGAGGGTTGCCGCACACTGGTCACCGGTGGGTCGTCGGGCATCGGGGCCGGCCTGGCCGAGGCGTTGGCGGCGCGAGGGAGCCATCGTCGGGATCTGCGCCCGTCGGGGCGATCAGCTGGACGAGGTGGTCGACCGGTGCATGGTCCACTCGCCCGACAGCCGCATGTGGGTGGTCGACCTGGCCGATTGACGATGCAGTGGACCAATCTGAGCGTGGACGTGCTCGATGCCTTCGGCGGGGTCGACCTGCTCATCAACAACGCCGGCATCCCCAAGCGCCGCCACGTCACGGCGCTGGACATCGACGTGATCACCCAGGTCATGCACATCAACTACCTGTCCCCCATGCGCCTGACCATGGCGCTCCTGCCGCAGATGTTGGCGCGGGGCTCGGGGACGATCGTCAACATCTCGTCCATCGCCGCCACAGCTGAGCGCTCCCGGCGAGTCGGCCTACGACGCCTCGCAAGGCGGCGCTTACGGCGTTCTCCGAAGCCATGGCCATGGACCTGTGGGAGACCGGCATCAAGGTGATGGTCGTCTACCCCGGCGTGATCGACACCCCTCTCTTCAGCCTGCCGGACAACGACATCCCCGACCTGCCGGTGCCGGCAGAGCCCGTCTCGGTGGCCGTCGATGCCATTTTGGCCGGCCTGGCGGCCGGGGCGGCCCAGGTCTACGTGCCCGAGTACTTCAGGGACATCTGCAGCTCGAAAGGCCCAGGACGTGGCCAAGTTCTTGGAGGGGACGGCGGGCTACCTGCGCGAGCACCGCGCCGGCTCACGTGAGGCGATCCCTCTCCGGCGGGTACTCTCAGGGCACGCACGAGTCGGGCGACGACCCGACGGGGCGGAGGAACGAGGCGCGACGTGAAGGTGGAGCCCGAAGCGGCGGGGATGGACGCCGCCCGGCTGGAGCGGATCACCGAGCACTTCGAAGCAGAACTACATCGCACCGGGGAAGATCGCCGGCTGCCAGATCACCGTGGTGCGCGGCGGGCACGCGGCCTACCACCGCTCGCTCGGGCTGATGGACCGGGAGCGGGAACGTCCCCATGGCGCGACGACGCCATCTTCCGCATCTTCTCCATGACCAAGCCGATCGCTTCGGTGGCCCTCATGCAGCTCTACGAGCGCGGCATGTTCCAACTGACCGATCCGGTCCACCGCTACATCCCCGAGTGGCGCGCCCTCCAGGTGGGCGAGGTGCAGCCCGACGGGTCCATCACCAAGGTGAAGCCCAACCGCCCCATGAATGTCCGCGACGTGCTCATGCACACCACCGGCCTGCCCGGCGGGCTCTTTCCGGACAATCCGATCGACGAGGAGTTCGCCGAGGCCCGTGAGGCCCAGAAGCAAGGGCATGACGCTGGAAGGCGTCACGGCCCTCCTGGCCGAGCACCCGCTGAAGTTCCACCCGGGCACCCACTGGAACTACGGGCTCTCCACCGACATCGTCGGCCGCCTGGTCGAGATCCTGTCCGGGGAACGGTTCGACGAGTACCTGCAGCAGCGAGATCTTCGAGCCGCTGGGCATGGTCGACACCGGCTTCTTCGTGCCCGAAGCAGGCGGCGGACCGGTTCGCCGCGCTGCTACCAGTACCAGCCGGCCAACACCCCGGCCCTGATCGAGACGGGCAGCGACCAGCCGCTACCTCCGCCCGCGCTCCTACCTCTCGGGCGCCGGCGGGTTGGTCTCGACCACCCACGACTACGTCGCCTTCTGCCAGATGCTGGCCAACGGGGGCCAGCTCAACGGCCGGCGCGTCATCGGTCGCAAGACCATTGAGCTCATGACCCGCAACCACCTGCCGGGCGGGGCCACCCTGTGGACATGGCCATCGGCGGGTTCGGCGAGGCCGGCTTCGAGGGCGTGGGCTTCGGCCTGGGCTTCGCCGTCGGCCTGGGTCCGGCGGCCACCGCCATGGCCGGATCGGCCGGCGACTACTACTGGGGCGGGGCGGCCAGCACCGCCTTCTGGATCGACCCGGCCGAGGATCTCTTCGTGGTCTTCATGACCCAGCTCTTCCCGTCCATCGCCTACCCGTTCCGGTCCCAACTGCGGGCGCTGGTGTACCAAGCCATCGATGACTGAGAGTCCCACCGGTCGGGCCCGGCCGACGCCACCGTGGTGCCCCGCTTCGCCGGGCTCTCCACCTTCGCCCGCCTGCCCACCATCGATCAGGTGCCACGGTGGGACATCGCAGTGGTCGGCATCCCCTTCGACGGGGGGACGACCTACCGACCCGGCGCCCGCTTCGGCCCGAGTGCGGTGCGCCAGGGCTCACGCCTCCTCCGTCCCTACCATCCCGAGTTGGACACGCTCCCGTTCGAACGGGGCCAGGTGGTCGATGCCGGTGACATCAGCTGCTCACCCTTTGACAACGAGGCGGCGGTCGCCCAGATAGAGGCGGGCGCCGACGCATCTGCTGGCCGACGGCGGGCGGCTGGTGGCCATCGGGGGTGACCACACCATCGCCCATCCCCTGCTCCGGTCGACGGTGAAGCGGCACGGTCCCGTGGCCCTCGTCCACTTCGATGCCCACCTGGACACCTGGGACACCTACTTCGGCGCCCGCTACACCCACGGCACCCCGTTCCGCCGAGCCTGGGAAGAGGGCCTCCTGCTCAAGGACCACAGTGCCCATGTCGGATTGCGGGGTCCCCTCTACTTCGAAGGATGACCTGAACGACGACGCCGACATGGGGTTCTTCCAGATCACCAGCAACGACGTGGCCACCCGAGGGCACCGAGGCACTGGTGGAGCAGCTCATCCGGCGAGTGGGCGATGCGCCGCTGTACGTCTCGGTCGACATTGACGTGCTTGATCCGGCGCACGCACCGGGAACCGGCACGCCGGAGGCCGGGGGCATGACCAGTCGGGAGCTGCTGGCCATGCTGCGTGGCCTGGCGCCGCTCTCGCTCGTCGGCGGTGACGTGGTCGAGGTGGCGCCCGCCTACGACCACGCCGAGATCACGGCCATCGCCGCCGCCCACGTGCTGTACGACCTGGTCACGCTGATGTCGACGGATCTGGAGGCCTGACCCGGAGCTCCTTCCAGTGGGCGCTGTCGCAGAGGTGGCCCAGGAACTCGATGATGGTGTGGGCGGCCAGGTACGAGGTGGCGCCGGTGCCGACATCGAGCTGGGGATTGACCTCGACCAGGTCGAACCCGACAATCCGGGCCCGATTGGTCAGTGCGATGAGCGCGTCACGGAGCTGGTCGTAGCAGCATGCCGTTGGGCTCGCCGGACACGCAGCCGGGCACCAGCGAGAGATCCAGCACATCCATATCGAGGCTGATGTAGCAGTTGGCGCCCTTGGGCACCATGGCGGCCAATGCTCTCGGGCCCGCGCTGGCGGAACTCGGGCATGGTGACCACCTGGTTGCCGTCCTCCAGGGTGTCCCGCCACATCACCTCGGTGCTGCGCAGGCTCCGGATCCCCACCTGGATCAGACCCAGGACGTGCGGCATGTGGGCCACGTGCCGGAACGCGTGGGCGTTGGTCATGGACGCCCCATGGACGAACGGCATGTAGTCCAGATGGGCGTCGAAATGGATGACGTACAGCGGCTCGGTGAAGGCACGGACCACGGGGAAGGAGATGGCGTGGTCGCCACCCAGGATGATGGGCGTGCCCACCTCGGCTCAGCGCCCGGGCGGTGAGCTCGGTGATGTTGTCAAAGGTGCCGACCACGTTGGTGGGGATGATGTCGGCGTCACCGAGGTCGACGATCCGCCGGTGGGCCATCTCAGTGGGCCAGGTAGCGACGGCCGTCGGCCGGATCGAAATAGCCCGGTTCGTCGGTGACGAAACGCAGCGAGTGCTCCCGGATGGACCGGGGGCCGAAGCGGGAACCCGGCATGAACGGTGAGCCCTCGTCGGTGGGCGCGCCGAGAATGACCAGGTCAGCATCGACGTCGTCGTCGGGCCCGAGCACCGGTGAGCGAAGAAAGGAAGGGATGCCCACGAAGGGCATATCCATGCGTCCCGGACCTGGTGTCACCAGCGCTCCCCTCGTTGACCGTCCGCGCCGAGGCTAGGGACCGAGACGGCGCCGACCTCAACGGCACGGCCACCTTGTAACAGTCCATTCATGTAGTGGAAACCAGCTGAGAACGATGCGGTCATAGGTTGCAGACAGCGGCACAGGAAGACGGGGAATCGGTGAATCAGGTGCCGACATGAAGCGGGATCTCCAAGTAGGGGTGGCCCAATGGCTGGCCGTCCCCGGCGAGCCCCAACGCAACATGCAAGTCGCGTTGGGCATGGTGGACCTGGCGGTATCGCGCGGCGTCGAACTGCTCCTCCTCCCTGAGCTTTGGCCCTGCGGTTACGACCCGGCCACCATGCCCAACGATGCCCGCCAGGCGGCCGAACCCCGGGAGGGCCCACGCAGCGAGCGCCTGGCCCAGGCGGCCCGGGACTGCGGCATATGTGGCTGGCGGCCGGCAGCGTCCCCGAACTGGGCGAACACGGCGAGATCTACAACACCATGCTGGTGTTCGATCCCCACGGCACCTTGGTGGCCTGGCATCGCAAGGCCCACCTCTACTCACCGACCGGGGAAGAGTCGGTGTTCACCCCGGGTGATTGCCTGACCACCTTCGAGGACCCGTCGCTCGGGCGTGGTGGGCCTGGTCATCTGCTTCGACGGCGACTTCCCCGAGGTGGCCCGGACGTTGGCCCTGCGCGGTGCCCACCTGGTCGCTGGCTCCCTCGGCCTACGAAGTGGAAGGGGCCATCGCCTGGGACCTCTTCTACCCCGCCATGGCGCTGGCCAACAGCCAGTGGTGGGTACAAGGCGAACCAGTGCGGCGCGCACGGCACGACGACGCTGCTGGGTGCCAGCCGGATTGTGGCCCCCACCGGGACCGTGGTGGCCGAGGCGACCCGGGCCGCCCCGGGTCCACCCATGCGCCCGAACTGCTGGTGCACCGGATCGACCTGCAGCTGGCCCATCACAAGGAGGGCATCGCCGCCCTGCTCGAGGAGGGGCGGCGGCCGGCGCTCTACATTCGATCAGCCGCTCCACACGCGTCTGGAGCCATCCCGCGTCAGCGACGAATTCCAGGTAGGCCCGCCAACCGCCGTGGTCGCTGATGTCCACGGCGTCGTCGAGGGCGATCGGCTCGCAGAGGAAGCCGGGCACGCATGTCCCATCGGCAAGCTCCAGCGAGCCGATCGCCATCGGCGACGGCAGCTGGGCCACGAAGTCGGCGAAACCGGCTCGGAGGGAGCTCCCACACTTCGAGGGCGATCGGACACGCCACCGCCCGGCACCCGGACCAGTCCCGGCTTGGCGGGGACGGTGTCCAGGGCGAAGAGACGGTAGTGCGAGGCGGTTGTCGCCGGTCCGAGCAGTCGCGCCCCCCGATCGGTGAGCTGATGATTGAGCGGCTGCCCCGAGAGGTGCGCGCCGACCACGGCCAGCGCGATCCCCGGCGGCGCCGGCCGGCCCGCGGTCGCGCCAGCCATGACGTCGCCGTCGGGCGCGGCGTCGCGTGAAAGGTACCTCCCTGTTCGAGGCGCGCCGCGATATGCACTGCACCAGGTCGCTGAAGGCCGGCCCGATGCAGCTGACGCCGAGGGGGAGGCCGTCGCACGTGCCGAAGGGGACGGCCACGGCGCACATGTCGAGCAGGTTGAGGAAGGTGGTGAACGTGCCCAGCGCCGTGTTCACGCCGACCGGATCGGCGGCCACCTCAGACAGCGTGGGGTGCAGCGGCACGGTGGGCAGGACCAGCGAGTCGGCACCGACGCGCTGCCACTCCCTCGCGGCCGTGGGCCCGAAGAGCGGCCAGGCGGCCGGTGTCGGACGCCAACTGGGGCGCCCCCAATGCGGCTGCCGCCGAAATGATGGCCCTGACGGTGGGGTCCACATCGCCGGGATGCGTCGGCATCCACGCCGCCGACCGCGTCATAGCGCTCGGCCACAAAGGCGCCTGGATAGAGGAGGAGCCCCGCCTGGAGGAATGGCGCCAGGTCGATGTCGACCACGTGGCACCCGAGCCCTTCGAGGTGCGCGAGCGCGGCTTCGTAGGCGTGCCAGCGTGCAGGATCCAACGACTCGAGCACGCCGCTTCCGCGCGGCGGGCGATGACCGGGTGACCCGACGCGCCCAGGGGAACGTTCGACGGGAACGCCCGACGGTTCCCGTCGTCACCCCGGGGCCCCGCCAGCTCGGCCATGGCGCGTCCGGCCAGCGCGACATCGGGGGCGAAGACGGTGACACAGTCGAAGGAGAAACACGCCGGCACGGTCCCCGCGGTGGAGACCAGGCCGTAGGTCGCCTTGAAGCCGACGATGCCGTTGAGCGCGGCCGGGACGCGTCCCGACCCGGCGGTGTCCGTCCCCAGCGCCAGGTCGACCAGGCCGAGCGCAACCGCCACGGCCGACCCACTGCTGCTGCCGCCCGAGATCCGGTCGGGTCCAGGCGTTGCGCACCGCGCCGTAGGGGCTGCGGGTCCCGACCAGCCCGGTGGCGAACTGGTCGAGGTTGGTCTTGCCGATGCAGATGGCGCCCGCCTGCACGCAAGCGCCCGCACCGCCGGCGCATCGGCATGCGGGCGGTAGGCGAACTCGGGGCAGCCGGCCGTGGTGGCCAGGCCGGCCACGTCGATGTTGTCCTTGACGGCGAAGGTCAATCCGGCCAGGGGAAGGTCGGCGTCGGCACCCGCAGCGGCGTCGATCACGCCCTGCCTCGGCCAGGAGGGCCTCGGCCGGCGAAGCGGCTGATCCAGACCTCGTCGCGTCTGCGCCGCTTCGATGGCGGCGAGCGACCGTTCGGCCGCGGCCCGAGCCGATCGGGCACACGCTCACCTCGGACGCACGACGACGAGAGGGGCCCCGGTTGCGACATGGGCACCCGGGAGTGCGACGACATCGATCACCATGCCGCCGCAGGGGGAGAGCACGGAGGTCTCGGTCTTCATGGCTTCGATGATGATCACCGCCTGGCCGGCCTCGACCTCGTCCCCCGGCTCCACGTTGACCTTCCACACGCTCGAGGTCATCGGGGCACCGATCACGACGCCACCCTCGGGCGGGGTGTACTCGGCCGAGAGCGGGTTGGCCTCCACTTCGTCGCGTGTCGCGAACTCCCCCGCCGCTTCCCATGCCGCGCGTTCGGTCGAAAACGCGGCCGACTGCCGGTGGCGGAACTCGTCGATCGATGCTGCCTCGCGGGCCAGCATCTCTTCGTACTCGCGCAGCCTGAAGCGCCCGTCCTCGACGCGCACGTCGAAACGTCCCGACCGCGAAGTCGGCCCGGGCATCGAGCAGCTCCTCGGCCGACACGGGATACCAGTGGATGCGGTCGAAGAAGCGGAGCAGCCAAGGGGTCCCCGGCTTCGAACGGTGGCCGCTGCTGATGGGTCCGCCAGATCTGCAGCGTGCGCCCGACCAGCTGGTAGCCACCCGGGCTCTCCATGCCGTAGATGCAGAGGTACGCGCCACCGATCCCCACCGAACTGTCGGCCGTCCACGTCCGCGCCGGGTTGTACTTCGTCGTGACCAGACGGTGGCGGGGGTCGATCGGTGTGGCGAGGGGAGCACCCAGGTACACGTCGCCGAGACCCAGGACCAGGTACGTCGCATCGAACACGATCTTGCGCACCTCGTCGACGCTCTCCAGGCCGTTGATCCGTCGGATGAATTCGATGTTCCACGGGCACCATGGCGCGTCGTCACGCACCCCCGCGGTGTAGCGTGCCGTCGCCTCATGGGTGGCCGGATCGTCCCATGACAGGGGGAGGTGGATAGCCCGGCTCGGAACCTCGAGCTGGTCGGTGGGCGGCACACTGTCCTCCAGTGACGACACCCGCTCGAGCACGCGCCGCAGTGAGATGACCCGCGGGTCGAAATGGACCTGCAACGTGCGCACGCCGGGCGTGAGGTCGACGATCCCCTCGAGGCCGGCGGCGTTGATCTGTTCGGAGAGCACGTGCACACGTGCCCGCATAGAGATGCTCAACTCCATCGCCCCGTACTCGACCAGCAGGTTGTCGTCGCCATTGGCGCGGTAGGTCACGAGGGGCGAACCATCGATGTCGCGTCGCTCCAGAACGCCCGAGAGATCGGCATGGCCCGGACCAGAAGAGAGCGTTCCCCCGAAGACCGGCCGCTGCGGGACGAACCGTACCGAGTCGCCGGGACGCAACTGCCCGAGCTTCCAGCGTTCCGTGCTGATCGCGGTGGCGGGGCAGACGAATCCGCCAAGGCTGGGTCCGTCCGGTCCGAGCAGGATGGGCAGGTCCCCGGTGAAGTTGACCGCACCGACCGAATAAGGGGTGTCATGAATGTTGGATGGATGCAGCCCGGCGTCGCCCCCGTCGCTCCGGGACCAACCGGGACGCGGGCCGACCAACCGCACACCCGTGCGCGCCGAGTTGTAGTGCACCTCCCATGACGTGGCGTAGAAGATCTCCAGGTCGTCGTCAGTGAAGAACTCCGGGGCGGCGTGAGGGCCCGGCACGACCGTGATCTCCCAGGCCTGCGGCAGCTCCGGGACGTCCGCCGGAGGGATGGGGGCTCGCTCCCCGACGGGCTCTCGGGAGGGAAGCGGATGGAGCACGTCTCCGGCGCGCAATGCCCGCCCGCCCAGCCCACCCAGGCCGCCGAGGGTGAAGGTGGCGGCACTGCCGAGGTACGCAGGCAGGTCCAGTCCCCCCTCGAAGAGGATGTACGCCCTGATGCCGGGAGGGCCGACCGATCCCACGTCCAGTGTGGACCCCGCGGGCACGCACAATGGCTGCCACATTGGCACCGGTTCGCCGTCGACCATGACGGGGGCAGGTGCCCCTGTGACGCATACCCACGTGTCTGCGCTGCACACGATCGCTGGGCCCTCGAGTGTCAGTTCGAGGCCGGGCGCCCCCTCGGGATTGCCCAACGCTTTGTTGCCCGCACGAAAGGAACGGTCGTCCATCGGCCCCGAAGGGGGCACCCCGACGTACCAGTAATGCTGGCGCCCTGGCCACGCCTGGACGGTCGACTGCGTACCTGGACGCACGATGTCGAGCCTGGCGTCGACGAAGGAGACCCCGCGCAGCGTGGCCGTGGTGTGGGTGGCCGCCTGCATGTCCGATGTGGCCAGAGCGGCAGCCACGAAGCGGAGGTTGGTCTCAATGCCGGCCACGGAGCTCTCGTCGAGGGCGACGCCGAGTGTCCGCAGAGCCGTGAGCCGATCGGACCCCGTGGCGATCACCTTGGCCAGGAGCGGGTCATAGGCCGCGGAGACTTCTGTCCCACTCTCCACCCAGCCGTCGATCCTGACCCCCTGCGCCCAACGGACATCGGTGATGAGCCCGGGACTGGGTTGGAAGTCGCGCCCGACATCTTCGGCGTAGACGCGTGCCTCCACCGAGGCGCCGGTGGGACGGGCGGCGCGGGCGATCGCCAACGCGTCCGGATCGTCGTCGGCGACGCGCAGCATGAGCTCGACCAGGTCGACACCCCACACTTCCTCGGTCACCGGGTGCTCGACCTGCAGGCGGGTGTTGACTTCGAGGAACATCGCCTCGCTGCGCTCGACGTCATAGACGAACTCGACCGTCCCGGCGGAGCGGTAGCGCACTGACCGGCACAACTCTTCGCTCGTGTGGGCGATCACCTCCCGCACTTCGTCGGGAAGGTTGGGCGCGGGAGCCTCCTCGACCACCTTCTGGTTCCGACGCTGCAGGCTGCAGTCCCGGTCGCCGAGAACGACGACATCGCCCTTGCCGTCGCCGATCACCTGCACCTCGACGTGGCGGGCATGCCGCACCCTCCGCTCCAGGAACACGCCGGCGTTGCCGAAGTTCGCCTGCGCCAGACGGGAGACGCGTGCGAAGGCAGCCACGAGGTCGTCAGGGCCCTCGCAGGGTTGGATGCCGATCCCTCCACCACCGCCTGTGGCCTTGAGCATGACGGGATAGCCGAGTGCCTCGGCGGCCGCCACCGCCTCGTCGGCGTCCGCCAGGAGACCTGTCCCCGCCACAAGTGGCACACCGGCCGCAGCCGCGGCCTCCCGGGCGGTGTGCTTGACCCCGAAGAGATCCAATTGCTCCGGTGTGGGTCCCACGAACACGAGGCCGGCGGCCTCCACCCGCCGGGCGAAACCAGGGTCTTCGGAGAGGAAGCCGTAGCCGGGATGAATGGCGCGTGCCCCGGTCTCCTTCGCCGCCGCCAGAATGGCGTCGACCGACAGGTAGCTCTCCCGGGCCGGTGTCGGTCCCAGGTGCACGGCGCGGTCGGCCATCCGTACGTGGGGGGCGCCACGATCCGCGTCCGAATAGACCGCAACCGTTGTGAGCCCGAGCTTGGCCGCACTGCCGATGATCCGCACGGCGATCTCTCCTCGATTCGCCACCAGAACGGGGCCCAGCGAGCACGAGCGGCTCACGGCGCCTCGACGGTGATGCGCACGGCCGTGGGCTCGAAGCCGTTGCACGGGTTGTTGATCTGGGGGCAGTTCGAGATGAGGACGAGGATGTCCAATTCCGCCCTGAGCGCGATCGACAAGCCCGGGGCGGAAAGTCCGTCGACGATGCCGAGCGTCCCGTCCTCTTCGACGGGGACATTCATATACCAGTTGATGTTGCTGACCAGATCGCGCTTGCCGAGACCCCAGCGGGCCCCCTCGGCCAGGAAGTTCTCCACACAGGCATGCTGCGAGTGGGTGTGGTGCCCGTAACGCAGCGTGTTCGATTCCTTCGAGCAGGCTCCGCCCAGGGTGTCGTGACGTCCCACGTCATCGGCGGTCACCGTCAGCAGGATGCGTCCCGTGTTCGAGCGCAGTGCACTTCCCGTCGTGAGGAAGATGGAACCCTGCGCCGTCACCGTATCCGGGGCGCTGTAGCGCTCCGTTGTGTCGGCGGCGACATAGAAGAGGCAGTCCACCGCCTGATTACCGTGAAGATCGACGATCCCGAGCGTGGCACCTGCCGGCACGACGCCCGACCACGGGGCGCGCGGCGACACCTCGTCACTGCACAGAACGCTCATACAGCCCCAGCCGATGGCCCACCGTGGCGGGCGACCAGGTCTTCGGCGGTGTTGAGGAAGGCGCGCGTCCGCTCCGGCGTCGACGTCCAGAGCGGATCATCGGGCCCGGTCGCGGCACCGGACCACGCCAGGATCTCGAGGGCGGTCGTCGTCCAGACCGGGCGCGGGTCCAATGGGTGGGCGGTATCGGCCACCAAAAGGAGCAACGGCAGTTCAGCCCGTAGTTCGAGTGCCGACGGATGCCCGCAGCCCCCGACCCACGTCAGGCGGCCATCGGACGGCTCGACGCGCACTCCCTTGAAAAAGGACATTGACGGGGGCAGGTCTCTCGGCGTGAGCCCGTGCTTCGCCGCGGCGAGGACGAAGAGCTCGCGGCCGGCCGGCGACGGACCTTCAGGACTCCCGGACCCGTAGCGGGCCTCATTGGCGGTCCGGGTCGTCGTGCCGCAGATGCTGTCGTGGCAGCCCGAGGAATCAGCCTGCACACTGGCCAGAACCCGTCCCTGGTCCGAAAGCAGAAGCTGGCCGGACGAGGAGTACGCCTGCCATTGCACCTTGACCGTGTCGGCGACGCACAGTCGCTCCCAAGGTTGACCGGCTCTGTACAAGAGGACGTGCGCACATGCATCGCCCTCGACATCGGTCAGCCGAACCGTGGTCCCGGGGGCCAGTACCCGGTGGGCGTAGCCACCCGGAGCGATCGTCTCGGCCCAGACCAGGAGCGAAGGGTCGACGTCGTCGGGGACGGGCCGATGCGTCGATGCCGGCACCGTCGGCATGTGCGCGACCACGGTGTGGCCTTGTGCCCGGGCATGGTCGCGCGCGCCCGCCGTGGTCGCCGTTTGGCCGCTCGACGGGCTCGCCATCATCATCCTTTCTTCGACTGGTCACGAATCTGGTTGCGATGATTATCTATCAAGTGATAGAAAGCCAGTGACTCAAGCGCTGCTTCACGCACACTTAACATGAATCCACTCAGCACGGTCCCGGAGCGGACACGCCCCATAGGCCGGCCGCGTGCGGTCCCTAAGGAACTGGTCGGTGACGTCCGGGAGGAGATCCTCGCGGTCGCCGCCGCACTCTTCGAGCGCGATGGCTACAGCTCGACGACGACGCGCGGCAATCGGCTCGGCCGTCGGATTGCGACAAGCGTCGCTGTTCCACTATTTCGCCCGCAAGGAGGACATCCTGACGGAACTCCTCGATCGGACCCTACGGCCGGCATTGGACCTGGCGGAACGGATGTCGCTGCGCAGCCTCGACGCCGACGTCGCGCTCTGGATGTTGGCCCGCGAGGATGTGGCCAACCTCTGTCACGGGCCCCACAACCTGGGCGCCCTCCAACTTCTCCCCGAGGTCCGTCACGCGCAGTTCGGATGGTTCTGGCGGCGCCGACGACAGCTTTTCAAGGAATATTCTTCGCAAATTACAAGGGGAATTGCGGATGATTTGCTCCCGCAAGCCGATGCGTCCACCACCGCCGACCTCGTCTTCGGCCTGGTGGAAAGTGTGATCACCGCCCGTCCACAGTTGCGGCGCCGGGCGAGCACCCCGCACATCATGGCCGACGCAGCACTACGCCTGTGCGGCGTGCGCGCGACACGCATCCGAACGTTCCCTTCGCTTGTGGCGCAGTTCGAGGAACGCAACCAGAACTGACACCGGGCGCCGCGTGCATCGACGACGACACCGAAGCGGTGTTCATCGTATGGAAATATTCTCGTCCTTTGTCCGAAACAGAAGAGCGTTCTAATCGCTCTATCGGGTGCTGCGCTCCGTGCAAGCGGCGCCGGCACGCTATCCATCGGACGAGGAGATCGCTTGACCGAAACGCTCCCGATGTTCATCGGCCAACCGGTGTTGGTCGTGATCGACATCCAGCGCGGCTACGGGATGTCGGCCGAAGAAATGGGCATCAGCTGATGGGCGGGTCATCGCAGATGATCAGCCGGGCCGAGCGCATAGTGGAGGCCGCCCGGGCCGCCGACGTCCCGATCGTCTTCTTCCAGGAAGCGCATCGACCCGACGGCGTCGATTTCGGGCGGGAGCTCGACGGCAACGAAGGCGTCCACTGCGTCGAAGGTGACGTCGGCACCGAAGCCGTGGCCGACGCTGGTCCCCGGCGCGGGCGAGTACACCATCGCCAAGCGCCGCTACTCCTGCTTCTTCGGCACCGACCTCGAAATCCTTCTGAAGGGTCTCCGCGCCTCGACGCTCGTGCTCATCGGCGGGCTGACCGATGTCTGCGTGCACTACACCTTCGCCGACGGCCATCAGCACGACTACTACATGCGGGTGGTCAGCGACTGCGTCATCGGTTCCACCGAGTGCCCGCCATGCAGGCCTCGCTCAGCGCCATGGAGTACCTCCAGCACGGTGCCTGCCGCACCACGGCAGAGGTCATCGAAGAGTTCGCGGCGCGCCGGCGCCATCACTACCAGTGGAAAAAGGAGCAGCATGATCGGCAGAATCGTCCGACGGATGGACACCGGTACGGTGGCACGGGGAGCGGGAAGATTGCGACGGGCGCTCGTCGCAGCCGGCCTCGCTCTCCCTGGCCGCCGCGCCGGTCGTCTCCCTGGCGACCTCTGCTCCGGCCGCGGCTGCGTCCTTCCCGACCAGCCACACCCTCAACCTGAGCTTCCTGGAGGACCCGGGCCAGCCACCCGACCCCGACGTGTACTACGCCGGGGAGGGCCTGCTCCTGACCCGGAACCTGTACCAGGGCTTGCTGCAGTACAAGCCGGGCACCGCCAGCCAGGTCGTCGAGCCCGAGCTGGCCACCAGCTGGACCGTCTCCAAGGACGGGCTTGTCTACACGTTCCAACTTCGCCACGGCGTCATCTTCCATGACGGGACGCCCTTCACTTCGGCCGCCATCGCTCCCGACTTCGCCCGCCGTGCCGGCCGTGGACGGCGGGCCGGCCTACATGGTGTCGGACGTCGCGTCGGTGACCACACCCGGCCCCTACACGGCGGTCATCACCCTGAAAACCCCGAATACCGCGTTCCTGGACTACCTGGCCTCCGCCGTACGGGCCGGTCATGGAGAGTCCCGACGGCGTTGGCGGCCAACACCGGCTCCGACAATGACCAGACCTACCTCGAAACCCACGACATCGGGACCGGTCCCTACACGCTGACCGAGGCCAAGGTCGGCGTGATGTACCAGATGAAGGCCTTCCCCCAGTACTGGGGCCCCAAGCCGTACTACACCACCATCAACATGCCGGTCATCGACAACCTCTCCACCGAGGAGATCGAATTCAACGATGGGCAGATCGACGCCATCCTCCACGACCTGACCACTTCGGCCATCGAGCAGTACAAGCACAACTCGAAGGTCACGGTCTACAACCTGCCCTCCCTGCAGTCCGAGACGGCCTACCTCAATGAGAACAAGGGATTCTTGACCACAAGACAGAACCGCCTCGACCTGCATCGATGCCATCAACTCACAGAGCACTCGTCGCCGGCGTGTTCCCCGGTCGGGCCACGTTGCCCACCCAGGCCGGGCCCAATGGCACATGCTGCCCGCGGCCTACGGGAAGCAGAACATCCCCTACGACCCGTCCAAGCTGCAGAAGCTGGTGGCCAACGCTCCCTGCCTCGGAGAAGAGCTTCATCGTCGGCTACGACACGGGTGCCCCCGACGACCAGCTCCTGGCCGAGCACATCGGTGCCGAACTGCAGGCTGACGGCCTCGACACCAAGGTGGTGGGATACCAGACCTCGGCGATCTTCGGCTGGGTCGGTTCGGCATCGACGGCTGCACAGGCCATCGCAGCCGAACATGCTGATCGACTACTTCTGGCCGGACGCCGTACAACCCCTACATGTGGACCCACATCAACTTCGACCCGTCAGGCGGTCTCGAGTACCTGAGCTGCAACGTGCCCGGACGAGGCGGCACTCGACGATCAGCGCCGTCGCCACCGGCTCGAACGCCGACATACAACAAGGCGATCGAGAACGCCGTGAGCAGCGGATGCTGGCTGAACGTCTCCGAGAAGGACGACGCCATGGTGGCGCAGAGCTGGCTCAAGGGCATCCCGCAGAGCCACATCGTCGCCGACCCCGAGATGCTGAACCTGTCGACCCTGTACCCCGGCTGATCGTCATGACGCATCGCCCACGACAGACCGATGACCGAAACTGACGTATGACCGCAACAGCTCGATCCGCACCTAGGGTTCCGCATCTCGCCCGGGATGGTCTGGACCGAGAGGTGAACGTGCCGCATCGCAGCACGACACGGAGGGATAAAAGCCCGGGAGGTTACGACCATCCGGGCTCTCTCCTTTTAAGGGAGCGCACACATGGAAACAGTTTTCGAAGTTGATGAGAAGCACGCAGAACTGGCGGCCGACACTGGCCGCGCAAGGAGTCGAATACGTCTTCGCCTCGTTCATCGACATCATCGGGCGGGCCAAGTCCAAGTGCGTCCCGATCGAGCACCTGCCCGAACTGATGGCCGGGCACGAGCGCTACACGCCCAGGGGCCTGGGGAACCTGGGGAAGATGACGCCCACCGAGGACGAGTGCGTCGCCATGCCCGGATCCGAGCACCCTGTGCATCCTGCCGTGGGACCGGCGCTTCGCCCACATGACGGCCGACCTGCTACTTCGGCGGGGCCGAGCCCTTCGCCCACTGCACCCGCTCGATCCTCAAGACGGCAGATCGAGGCGGCCGCCGCACGCCGGCTACGTGATCCAGCTCGGTATTGAGACCGAGCTCTACGTCGTGCAGCCGTTCGCAGGAGCGCCCGGCTCGGGTCGTCGCAGGCAGCAGGAAGTCGCTCGCTCCGTACAAGCCCTCCGGCCGACTCCGCCCAACCGCGGCCTACGACGTCGAGTCGACGCTCGACGTGATGGACTTCCTGCGACCCCATGGTCAAGGCCATGAAGGAGTGCGGATTCGGCGCCTTCAGCTTCGACCACGAAGGCGGCGACGGGCAGGTCGAGTTCGACTTCGACTTCGCGCCCTGCGCTGGTCACGGCCGATCGGATCACCTTGTTCCGGCTCATGGCCAAGCAGATCGCCAAGCAGTGCGGGCTGATGGTCACCTTCATGCCCAAGCCCTACACCGACGCCTGGGGATCCGGCGCCCACTTCAATATGAGCCTCACCGATCGCCGAGTCCGGGGCAGAACCTCTTCCGGGACCCCGAAGACCACCGCGGGCGGGGCTGGAGCAAGACGGCCTACGGTTTCGCCGCCGGGATCATGCGCCACGCCCCGGCGCTGGCCGCCATCTGCACGCCGACCGTCAACTCGTACAAGCGACTCCAGCCCCGGTTGTCCGACGGCACCGTGTCATGGGCTCCGACCTGGGCCGCCTACGGCGACAACAACCGCTCCTGCATGCTGCGTCTCCCGCGCAACCGGCCCGCCATCGAGAACCGGGCGGTCGACTCGGCGGCCAACCCTTATCTGGCCGCCGCCTTCCTCCTGGCCGCTGGACTGGAGGGAGTGGCCGAAGGGCTCGATCCGGGGGAGCCGATCGAGGATCTGACCTACGACTGGTCCAAGACCGGTCCGCAGAGCGGTGACGTGCAGGCGCCAACGTCTGCCCCGCAATTGCTCGAGGCCATTGAGGCGTTCCAGGCCGACCCGCTTTCGCGCACAGGTGTTCCATCCCGACTTCGTATCCGCCTACACGCCATGAAGGTCGAAGAATGGGAGACGCTATCACGCCCAGGTCTCGGAATGGGAACGCGAGACCTACCTCGCGATGTTCTGATGCGATGGACGAGACGGCGCTCGCGGACAGGGCCGGTGTGCTGGGAGGAGCTCACCTGGTGCGAGATCGAGGCGCTGGTCGACGGCCACGCCCAGCGAGGTCGCGCTCCTGCCCGTCGGCGCCACCGAGCAGCACGGACCGCACCTGCCCACCGGCACCGACACGATCATCGCCACCGAGCTCTGTCACGGGCGGTCTCCCGCGCACGGGCGCCGTCGTCCTGCCTGCGTTGCCCATCGGCTGCAGCTACGGCCACGGCACCGCGCTGCCGGGCACGCTGTCGGTGACTCCGGAGCGCCTGGCCGATCTCGTCCGCGACGCGGTCGAGTGGGCTGGCCGCCAGCGGCATCACACGGGTGCTGGCCGTCAATGGTCACTTCGGCAATCAAGGCCTCGCTCGCGGTGGCCGGTGACCACCTGCGACACGAGCATCCCGACCTGCGTTTCGGCGTCCTCAACTGGTGGACGCTGACACCGGGGGTGTCCGCGGAGACCCTGGCCGACGGGGAGGACATCCACGCCAACCGGGCCGAGACCGCGCTGCATGATGGCGCTCGCGCCGGAGATGGTGCGTCTGGACCAGGTGCCCTTCGCCGACGATCCCGACCGAACCGAGGGCCTCGTCTTCCGCTACACAGCTCCCTCTCTGTCCCGCAACGGCGTGACCGGGCGTCCCTCCGAGGCCACGCCCACGCTCGGCCGTTGGCTCCTGGACGAGATCGTTCGCTCCATGTGCAGCACCGTCGAGCGGGGACGTACCGAGGAGCCGCCCCTGGTGAGCCGGCCCCAGGAGGTGGGGGTCACGTGACGGGCGCCCGGGTGGCGGGCCCGTGACCATCTCGAGGCTCCGCACGACGCATCCGAAGCCGGCCCCGGACCCCGCTCACCACGCGTCGGCGTCGGCGTCGCCGTCGCCGCCGTCACGCGAGCCGGTCATCTCCCTCTCGTCATTGCACGTGTCGTTCATCCGCGGTGGCCATGCGGTCCACGCCCTGCGCGGCGTGTCGCTCGAAGTGATGCCCGGAGAGATCGTGGGGCTGGTCGGCGAGTCCGGCTCGGGCAAGAGCGTGCTCGGCCTGACGCTCCTCGGACTGCTGCCGGCCCGGCCCCGCCCGACCATTTCGGGCCGCGCCATGGTGTGCGGCACCGACATGGTCACAGGCCAGCGCCGAAGAGGGCCGGTTGGTTCGCAAGGAGCACCTGGGCGCCGTCTTCCAGGACCCGATGACGTCGCTCAACCCCACCATGCGGGTGGGTCACCAGGTCGCCGAAGCGGCCGGGACCGAGTGCCGAGGCGCTGCGACTGCTCGATGCCGTCGGCGTCCCCGAGGCCAAGCGACGCATGCGGGCCTACCCCCATGAGCTGTCCGGTGGGCTGCGCCAACGGGTCATGATCGCCATGGCGGTCGCCGGGTCACCCTCGCTGGTGATCGCCGACGAGCCCACCACCGCGCTCGACGTCACGGTGCAGGCCCAGATCCTCGCAGCTGCTCGGCTCGCTGCGCGACGAGTTCGGCACGAGCTTCATTCTGGTCACCCACGACCTCGGGGTGGCCGCGCAGGTGGCCGACCGGATCGCCGTGCTGTACGGCTCCCGCCTGGCCGAAATCGGCGACGCCGAAGGAGTGCTGCAGCGCCGGTGCACCCCTACACCGAGCGCGTTGCTGCGGTCCCGCCTGATGCTCGAGTGTGACCGCAGCCGACCCATCATCACACTGCCCGGCGAACCCCCCGACCCGAGAGCCCACCCGCCCGGCTGCCCGTTCGGACCCCGCTGCCAGTTCCACGTCGACGAGTGCGACGCGCAGCTGCCGGAGCTGGAGACTGGTCGCCGACCGAGAGTCGGCACCACTCGATTCGCGGCCTGCATCCGATGGAACGACCCGACCACGGGAGGCGGTCGAGCAGCAGCGGGCCGAGCCGTGGGACCGAGTCGAACTCGGGGTCACCGGTGGGCCACCCCCCGCCGTCGTGGTCAACGACGTCGTCAAGACCTTCCAGATCGGCATCCGCCTCAAGAAGCAAGCGCTGCAAGGCCCTGCGCGGCGTGACCCTCGAGGTCATCAAGGGCGAGTCGGTGGCCCTGGTGGGCGAGAGCGGGTGCGGCAAGTCAACCCTGCTGCGGTCCATCGCCGGGCTGCAGACCATCGAACAGCGGTTCCATCGAATTCGGGCGTGGGGCCCGCCCGCAGATGGTCTTCCAGGATGCGGGCGCGTCGCTGACGCCGTGGCTCACCATCGGTGAGCTGATCGGCGAGCGTCTCCGCGGCGAAGCACATGAGTCGGGCGGAGCGGGCGGAGCGGGTGCAGACTCGCCCTCAAGCAGGTGGGCCTGCCGCCCGAGGTGGCCGAATCGAAGCCGATGCAGCTCTCGGGCGGCCAACGGCAACGGGCGGCGCTGGCCCGGGCCACCGTCGTCCCGCCCGAGGTGCTCCTGTGCGACGAGCCCACCAGTGCGCTGGACGTGTCGCTGGCGGCCACCGTGCTCAACCTGATCGGCCAGCTCTGCGCCGGGAGCTGAATGGCGGTGCTGTTCGTCACCCACGACCTGGCGGCGGCGCGGGTGGTGGCCGACCGGATCGCCGTGATGTACCTGGGTCGGATCGTCGAGCTGGGTCCGGCCGACGAGATCTGCGAGTCGCCGTCCCACCCCTACACCCAGGCCCTCCTGGCTGCGGTGCCCGACCTGGCTCGTCGCACCGTCCGGCTCGTCGGGTGAGCCGGCCAGCCCGCTCGATCCCCCGAGCGGGTGCGAGTTCCACCCCCGCTGCCCGATGGCCCAACCACCGTGCGCCCACGACTGACGCCCCACTCGTCGCCTGTCGGGACCAGCGGTCGACATGGTGGCGTGCCCGGTCTTTCTCGCCCAGTGCCGCCCGAGGGAGGAGGCGTCAGCCTGATGGCGGTCGCCGAGGCATTCGTCCCCACCTCAGCCCGACGACGGGGCATGGCCAAGGTGGCCGGAGCGCGCGCAAGGTGTTCAGCGGCGCCACGTGGACCGACAAGTCGGGCTGATCCTCCTGGGGCTCCTCGTCCTGGTGGCGGTGCTGGCTCCGCTCATCGCGCCCTACAACCCGATCGTCCCGTCCGGCACTCCATTCACTCCCCCGCTGCACGGCGGACACCTGCTGGGCACCGACGAGGTGGGCTACGACATCTTCAGCCGGGTCCTCTACGGCCTGCGCACCAGCCTGCTCGGCGTGCTCATTGTGGTGACCTCCGGGGTTGTCATCGGCGGCATCATCGGCTTGATCGCCGGCGTGGCCGGCGGCTGGGTCGACACGCTGCTGATGCGCATCACCGACCTCTTCCTGGCGCTACCCGGCCCGCTCCTGGCCATCGCCATCGCCGCTGCGCTCGGCCCGAGCTATGCCCATGTCCTGCTCAGCGTCGGCGATCGTGTGGTGGCCCTTCTATGCCCGCATCATGCGAGGTGAGGTGCGCGCCCTGGCGGCCCGCCCCCACCTGGAGGCGGCCACGCTGGCCGGTGCCGGTCCGGTCCGGCGCGGCCTGCGCCATCTGCTCCCGGGCGCCATGCCCGCCATCATCGTCACCGCCAGCCTCGACGTCGGGAACCTCGTGGTGACCCTGGCCGGACTGTCCTTCCTCGGCCTGGGCGCACCGGCGCCCGCTCCCGAACTGGGCGCCATGGCCGCCCGAGGCCTGCAGTTCCTCCTTCAGGAATGGTGGGTGCCGGTCATGCCCGGCATCGCCGTGTTCCTGCTGGCCCTGGCGCTCGAACATGGCCGGTGACGCGGTGGCCGACGCGACAGGACTGGGCGTATGAGCGACTCTGCCGAAGTTCCTCGTCAAGCGACTGGGCGCCATGGTCGCTCATCCTGCTGGTGCTGACGGCCATCATTTTCTCCCTGCAGAAGCTGAGCCACACCAACCCGGTCCACGCCTACCTCGGCGCGAACGCGTCCAAGGCCGCCATCGCCAAGGAATCGGCCATCCTGGGCTACAACAAGCCCGTCATCGATCAGTACTTCCACTACGTGGATGGGCTTTTCCACGGCAACCTGGGGCGCTCACTGCGGACGCGGCGACCGGTGGCCACCGACCTCGCGCGACGTACCTGCCGGCCACCTTGGAGCTCACCTTGGCGCGCACTCGGTACTGGCGCTCGTCCTCGGGGCTCGCACTGGGATTGGCCTCGGCGGGTCGATTCCGCGGCGCCGGCATCCTGCGCATGCTCATGATCAGCGGAGCCTCGACGCCGGCCTTCCTCCTGGCCCTCCTGGGCGTCCTGGTCCTGAACGGCGATCTGCACTGGCTGCCGGCCAGCGGCGACACCGGTGTGATCAACGCGCCGACCGGGCCCACCGGCATGATCGTCGTCGACGCCCTTCTCCATGGGCAGTTCGCCACCATGTGGGACGGCATCGTGCACCTGATCCTGCCGGCCTTCTGTGTCGCCATCGGGCCCGCCGTCTCCATCGGGCGAGTGCTTCGGGGCTCGCTGCACACGGCCATGAAGTCGGACTTCGTGCGCACCGCCCGATCCAAAGGGATTGAGCGAGCGGGTCGTCCTGTTCCGCCACGCCCTGCGCAATTCGCTGTCGGCCACCCTTTCGATGACCGGTCTGCAGGTCGGGCTGATGTTCGCCGGCGTGGTGGTGGTCGAGACGGTCTTCGCCTGGCCCGGCATCGGTCTGTACACCGACCAGAGCATCCCTCAGGCCGACTTCCCGGCCATCGCCGGCGTCACCCTGGTGCTGGGCGCCGGCTACGTGGTCATCAACGCCCTGGTCGACATCCTGCAGGCGGTCATCGATCCTCGAGTCGCACTGGAGTAGTGACCCCATGAATACAGGCAGCAATCAACCCGGGTCACCGCGCTCGCCCGGGGCCCATCAGTCTCACCCGCTACGAGCTGGAGTTCGCCTGGCAGGGCATTCCCACCTTCATGAAACTGCCGGTGTGCCTCACCCCGGAGGACCTGCGAGCCGGCGGCATCGATGTGGCGGTCGGTGGCGCACCGTGGGACGGCACCGCCACCACCCGATCGGGCACCCACCTGGGCCCGCAGGCCATCCGCACCTGCGATCACCTGGCCGCGCCCCCCTACCAGCGCCCGCATCTGCACGTTCGGGTCGATCCCTTCGAACATCTCAAGGTCTGCGACTACGGGGATGCCGAGGTGGTGATCGGGAGCACCGACCGGACATTCGAGAACATCCGCACCTTCGTGGCCGAGATCATCGCGGGCGGCGCCATCCCGATCATCCTCGGGGGCGACCACGGCATCACCTGGCCCGCGGCCACGGCGCGTGGCCGACTACTACGGCTACGGGAAGATCGGCATCGTCCACTTCGATGCCCACGCCGACACCGCCCCCGACATGCAAGGGGTGCTGGCCGGGCACGGCACGCCCATGCGCCGCCTCATCGAGAGCGGCGCCGTCCTGGGCAAGAACTTCGTGCAGGTGGGCCTGCGCGGCTATTGGCCCGGACCCGATGTCGTGGCCTGGATGGAAGAGCAGGAGATGCACTCGCACTTCATGGCCGAGGTCCAACGCCACGGCTTCGACACCGTCCTGGAACGCGCGATCAACGAAGCGCTGTCCGGCGGAGCGGACCACCTCTACATTTCGGTCGACGTCGATGCCGTCGACCCGGCGCACGCCCCGGGGACGGGCTCTCCGGAGCCGGGCGGCCTGACCAGCATCGACGTCCTGCGGGCGGTGCGGCGCATGTGCGCCGAAGTGGGCATGGTGGCCATGGACGTGGTCGAGGTCAGCCCGCCCTATGACTCGGGCAACAACATCACGGCCCTCTTCGCGCACCGCTGCGTGCTCGAAGCGCTGACCGGCACGGCCATGCGTCGACTGGGCATGACCACGCCGGACTACCTCGACGAGACGTCGGCCGGAGGACCTCTGCACTGGACGAACGCGCCATGATCAGGGGCATGTCCACCGACCCTGGGCTATCACCGAAGAAGAGCGGCAGCCATTGGGGACGTCGACCTGTTCGGCGATCTCTACACCGACACAGCGGTACTCGGCGTTCGAGCGAAGCCCACGTGTTCGCCCGTTCCTGGTCGATGGTGGCTCGACGCCGAGGAGCTGGCGACGCCCGGCTCCTATCGTCACCTGACCATCGCCGCAGCAGGTACCACTGGCGGTGGTGCGCGACCAGAGGGCACCCTGCGGGCCTTCCACAACATCTGCCGCCACCGGGGCATCACGCTGCTGGAGGGACGCGGCACCTTGGGGCGATTCATGACGTGCCCGTACCACCAGTGGAGCTACGCGCTCAATGGCGGACCTGGCCCGGGTGCCGCAGGACACCGAGCAGTTCGCCGAGCTCTCGACAAGTGCACACTGGGTCTGCACGCCGGCGCAGGTGGCCGAATGGGCCGGCATGGTGTTCGTGAACCCGCGCCCGACGCCGCCCCGACTGTCTCCACGGCGATGGCCGGCCTCGACACCGGGCTGGACCCCTTCCTGTCCGGCCCTCTGCGCCAAGTGGCCAAGGTCGAGTACGAGGCGGCCTGCAACTGGAAGCTCCTGGTCGAAAACCACATCGACGTGTACCACCTGTGGTATCTCCACATGCGCTCACTGGCCGCCTACGACCACCGGTCCTTCGCCTGGGAGTCCCTCGGCGACAACTGGTGGAGCCTCGAGCCGCTCAAGGACCTTTCGACAGAGCCCGTCGGTCTTCGAGTGGATCCGCGAGGACATGCGGCACGGATCGGGGCCTACCTCTTCTTCCCGAACCTGATGCTGGTCACCACCGACGACTATTTCGCCACCTACGACGCCACACCGATTGACGCCCGACCGCACCCGGCTCACCCTGCGGGTCCGGGCCACCGAGCCCGCCGAAGCCGGGGCGCTGGTGGCATCCATCAGATCCTTCATGGCCGAGGACGTCGAGGCGTGTGAGCGGATGCAGATCGGCGCGTCGTCACCCCATTCGACGTCGGGCGCGACGGCGCGCACCCACGAAGAGCCCATCTTGCGCTTCCATGCATCGCTGCGCCGGAGGATGTTCGCGTGATCCGGGCACGGAGAACGACCGTGCGAATTGATCGATCTGCAGGGGGCATGGCGGCGCAGCGGCCGCGTCACTTTCGGACGAGGAACCCTGGCAAGAGGTGGCAGACGTCCTGTGGTTACAGGTGGGACGCTTCTTCTGCGACCTGCGGACGCCCTATCCGCGGACCGATCCCACCCCTGTGCCAACCACTCTTGGATCAGCCCCAGGCCTTCAGCGGCACGGTCAAGATCGGGCAGGGGGCGATCTCCTTCCATCACGACCTCGATTCGCTGCCGCGCGATCCGGCCCATCCCGATCAGGGGACCGTGCACCGCAAGGACACCATGATGTACGAGCGCGGGCCCGGGTTCGAAGAACATTGGCTGGCCTCCTCGCTTCCGGGCGACGACGTTGCAGTCGCGGAACTGCACGAATCCGGCTCCGAAGGTGGACCCCCATTGGCGCGACTCGTACGCATCGGCTCGGTCGTCGCTCTGGCCGTCTGGGGCGGCGCGGTGCCGGGCGGGGCCCAGTTCTCAGGCGACCGGCTGGCAAGCCGGACGACATCTCGCGGCCAATGACGACGGCAGCATGGCGATCGGCGAGGCCGCCGTGTGCATCGGTCTGGACGAGCCGCTACCGAGCGGGTGGGTCACGGTCGACCCCGAGGAGGTCTGACATGTCTGGTGTCCGCCGGATCGTGCTGCTTGACCCTGGGTTGGGAGGATCTTCCCAAAATCCGTGTCGGTCCACGGTGCGCCGACCCGAGGAGCGGCTGCGCGAGCCCGTGCCGGGCGTCCTGCTGCAGTGCGACGGAGGGTGGCTGCTGCTCGACACCGGTTTCAACCCGGCGCTCATCCGCGACCCGGTGCTAAGACGGCGATTTCACGGCGACCCGCTGTTCCGTCCCGTCCTACCGGGTCCGGGCGAGCCACTCGAAGAGGCGCTGGCCGGGGCCGGCGATCCTCATGGATGAGATCTACGAGGTCGGGCTGAGCCATCTCCACAACGATCACGCCGGCGGACTGCGCCACTTCGCCGGACGGGTTCCGGTGCATGCCCAACGGGCGGAGCTCGACTACGGGCTGTCGGACCATCCCGGTCCCGAGCACCACGCCATGTTCCGCATCGACTACGACGATCCCTCCATCGACTGGCGGCTGGCCGACGGCGACGCGGAGATCGCCCCGGGCGTCACCGCGGTCCTGACGGCGGGGCACACCCCGGGCCACCAGAGCTTCATCGTCGACCTCGACCCCTCCGTAGGGGGTGGCGGGCTGGTCTTCGCCTTCGATGCGGCCGACCTGACGGAGAACATCGAGCACGAGCTCCCGATCGGTGGCCGGGTCAACGTGCCACCCGAGGCCACCATCGAACCGATCAGGCGGCTCAAGCAGCTCGCCGCGACCCGGGGCTACTCGCTCATACCCGGCCATGACCCCGTCGTGTGGCCCGCACTGACGAGGGAGCTGGCCGAGCGCTTCGCGACGACCGGCTGAGCTCAGAGGTCCATCGCTGCCAACGCGGCATACCCCTGTGCGCCGCGCCGCAGGGAGTCCAGCGTGACATGTTCGTCGACCTGGTGTGCCACGGACTCGACACCGACGCCGAATCCGATGGTGGGGATGTTGCAGATTCCGGCGGCATACGAACCGTTCGTGCAAAAGGAATAGTGCGTCGGCGTCGACGGCAGCCCGACGGACTCCAATGCGCGAATCGCGCCGGACACCAGTGGCGAATCCTCCGGCGTCCACCAGGCTGCGGCGTACTCGGGGAGCGAGAAGTGTTCGCCCGTCCAAGTGCGAAAGACCGCGTCGACGAGCGAGACCTCGAGTTGCGGCTTCTCGGGCCAGCCCGACCACGCTCCTTCGGCGGCGGCCGTGAGCAATTGCACGATCGACGCAGGAGACTCGCCGGGAAGAAAGCGGCAGTCGAACCGCGCCGTGACCCGACCCGGAATCGTCGAAACGGACGGGTACGGGTCGGAGAGGACGTCGATGCAGTTCAGATCCCGCACACCCAACCGTGGATGAGTGGTCTGCGGCAGTCTGGCGACCTGCCCGATCAAAGCCGCCATGGCGTGGGCGGCATTGAGGCCGACCGCGGCGTGACCGGCGTGACATGCACGACCGGTCACCCGTACCTCCACCTTGGCCCGGCCCCGCTGGCCCACACACAACTGGGTGTCGTTGGGCTCGCTCGTCACGAAGAAGTCCGGCTGCACGGTGTCGATGGGCTCGGCCAGGGCGCCGCCCTCCATCTCCTCCTCGCAAACGCTGGCCACGACCACGACGCGCTCGGCGGAGCACCGGAGCCGCCGCGGCCACGCCCCATATCGCCGACGCGATCGATGCCTTCTGATCGCAGATGCCCAGCCCGTACAGCACGCCGTCACGCACCTCGCCTCCGAACGGGTCGACTGTCCATCGACTCTGCGAATGCAGCGGTATCGAATCGATGTGCCCGTCGATCATGATGGTCCGCCCATCCGGCGGACCGACCGCGCCGACGGCGTTGCCGGATCTGTCGATGTACACGGTGTCGAAGCCGGCGGCGCCCATCGCCGAAGCGGCCAGCTTGACGGCTTCTTCCTCGTGGCCCGAGACACTCGGCGTGCGCGCCAGACCCACGGCGAGACCGATCAGGGCGGCGTCGTCGACGCCGTAGGACATTGTCATTGGGCAAGCTCTCTTTCCGGAACGAGAAACCGACCGAGGGGATCGCTCGCCCGCAGGCCGGCCTCATAGACCACGTCGCCACGCACGAGCGTCATCTCGACCACGCCACGCAGCACCTCGCCACGGAACGGGGACCGGGCATGACGATCGCGCAGGGTCGTGCCGTTCACGCTCCAGGTCGCGTCGAGGTCGACGAGCGCAAGATCGGCGTCGTACCCGGGTGCCACCGACCCCTTGCGCGCCAGCCCGAACAGATGCGCCGCCGCGGTGCGCAGCCGGCTCACTTCGGGAAGCGTGAGAGCGCCGGACGTGAGGAGGACCGACAACGTCGTCTGCACCCCGGAGATGCCGGCGAAGGGCGGCTGCCGTTCCTTGTACGACGGGGGGCAGGGGGAGTGGTCCGAGGCGATGGAGTCGATCAGGCCGTCGCGGAGAACTTGCCACAGGGCCCGGCGGTTCTCTTCATCGCGCACGGGTGGGCAGCACACCGCATCGGGGCCGATGCGGGCGACATCGGCATCCGTCAGCACCAGGTAATGCGGGCATGTCTCCACCGTCACCCGCGGCCACCTTTTGGCCCGGACGGCGGCTTCGGCCGACGAGCAATGCACGATATGCAGCCGGGCGGCATGCCTCGCCGCCGCTTCACACGCGATCGCCACGGCGGAGAGCTCGGATTCTGGCGGACGGTCATCCTCCCGCGGACCGAAGCGCGAGGGATCCTCGCAGTGCACGGCCACGGGCAGTCCCGCCCGCGCCGCCGCTTCCATGCCCTGCGAAAGGTCCTCGGTGTCGCAGGGCGGGAAGGCGGCCCACCCGCTGTCGCACATGAAGGCCTTGAGGCCGACGATCCCTGAGTGCAGCAGGTCTTCGAGCGACGCCCTGTTCCGTGGCACCAAACCGCCCCAGAGCGCGAAGTCGACCAACGACGAGGCGCCGGCGGCGGCACACTTGGCTCGCACCGCGTCCACGTCGATGGTGGGGGGATCGGAGTCGATCGGCATGTCGATCACCGTGGTCACCCCACCGGCGACCGCGGCCAAACTGCCGGACTCCCACCCCTCCCATTCGTCGCGTCCTGGCGCGTCGAAGTGCACGTGCGCGTCGATTGCACCCGGGAGGACAATGAGCCCGGTGGCGTCGATGAGGCGGCGGCTCGGGCCGCCTTTACCCGGCCCGGTCAGCGCAGCGACCGAGCCGGCATCGACAACGACATCGGCTGCTCTCCCGCCACCGTTGCCGATCACCACCCCGCCACGTATAACCAGGTCAGCTGCCACTTTGCCATCCTCAGGTCGGGACGCCGGGGTCGTGTGCCGAAAGTCTCCGCCGGGCGTATTTCCGGGCGATCACCTCAATGTAATTGCCTCGTGAATTCGCGGCACCGAGCCTGTCGAAGGCGCCGGCGCCGTGGGAGCATGGCCGACCTTGAGCGATCCCACCGTTGTCGATGTCCATGTCCACGTGTTCGCCGATCCGGATGATCCGATGCGCGACGGCTATGAAATCTGGGAGTACGGCGAACTGTCCGGCGTGGACATGGGCGAACGACGCGGCACCGTCGGGGATCTGCTCGACGCACTCACCGAAGAGCCCTGTGCCCACTGCGTCGTCCTGGGGATGTTCGTCCCCGAGGTCGAACGGGAGCGGACGGGTGATCGCGACGATGAACAGGCGTTGCCCGAACGGTTACGCACGTACAACGGATGGATTCTCGATACGGCGAACCAATCTCCCCACCTCACGCCGTTGGTCGCCGCCGACCCTTCGGTCCTGGGTGGACGGGCCGGCGCCGAGCACCTGCGCCAAGCGGTCGGCGGCGGTGCCAAAGGAATCAAGGTGCATCCGGTCATGCAGAAATTCCTTCCCAGTGATCCCCGGATGGACGAGATCTACACCGTGTGCGAAGAGCTCGAGCTCACGGTTCTGTCACACTCGGGCAGTTCACGGACATCGCCACCATGGGCCGATCCCTTTGCGTTCTCCGAGGTCATGGAGGCCCACCCACGCCTGCACCTGCTCCTGGCGCATCTCGGCGGGGCGAGCTGGCATCAGGTCCGGGACTTCGCAGCCGCATTCCCCAGCGTGTCGTTCGACCTCTGCGAGATCATCGCCTGGACCGGAGCCCCGGGCGCGCCGACCGCAGACGAATTGGGTCGCCTGATCAGGGACATCGGGGCCGATCGTGTCCTTTTCGGCACGGACTTCCCCTGGTACGACCTCGATCGCACCATCGACCAGCTCATGCATCTCCCCCATCTCTCCGACGAGGAACGCCGGGAAATTCTGGGGGAGAACGCCATCCGCCGCATGGGGCTCACCCTGGGTGAAGATGCGTGACCGCCCCCCCGCCCCCTGCGTGCGAGGGACGGGCGCGGGTGGCCGGCCGGCCGGCGCCTAAAGTTCGGGTGTTGGATCGCACGGCCCCGACCCGGGAAGGCACACCATGCACATCGTCGAGTCACCGGTCTTCGACGCCGACAACCACTACTACGAAGCACTGGATGCCTTCACGCGCCACCTCCGCCCCCAGGACGGGCCCCGGGTGATCCAATGGGTCGACATCGGGGGCAGGAAGTACCACGCGCTCGGTGGCCGGATCAGTGGCGCAGTGACCAACCCCACGTTCGACCCGATCGCGCCGGCGGGCTCTCTCTTCGACTACTTCCGGGGTAATGCCGGGGATCGTTCCGCGCACGAGCTGATGGGGACACCCGAGCCCATCCGTCCCGAATACCGCGACCGCGACGCCCGCCTCGAGGCAATGGACAGGCAGGGGCTGGAGAAGATCTGGCTCTTTCCGACACTCGGCATGATGTACGAGAACGCGCTCAAGCACGATCCCGGTGCGGTCGTCCTGCTCTTCCGTGCGTTCAACCGGTGGCTGGCCGAGGACTGGGGCATGGCCTACAAGAACCGGATATTCGCCGCGCCCTACATCTCGTTGGCCGACCTGGACGAAGCCGTGGTCGAGCTGGAGTGGGCACTGGATCAGGGCGCACGGACAGTGGTGCTCCGGCCCGCCGCCCCCATCGGCGTGACCGGCCCGCATTCCCCCGCAGCCGAGATGTTCGACCCCTTCTGGGCCCAGGTCAACGAAGCGGGTATCACGGTCGTCGTCCATGCCGGCGACGCCGGCGTTTCGACGAACGGCTATGCGACAGAGGGCTTCGCTGCCAATTTCCGCCAAGGACATCTCCCCCCGAGCGTGAGGATGTTCGCCATCGACCGGGCGGCGCACGACTTCTTGATCACGCTGGTCCTCGAAAGGCTCTTCGACCGATTTCCGAACGTGCGCATTGCCTCGGTGGAGAACGGATCCGAGTTCCTGACCCCGCTCCTGCGTGAATTGGCCGAGCACGGCGCGCAAGATGCCCGGCTATTTCCGGGAGGACCCGGTCGTGACCTTCCGGCGCCATGTCTGGATCAACCCCTTCTGGGAAGACGACGTGAACGAGATCGTCGCACTCATGGGTGACGATCACGTGATCTTCGGCTCGGACTGGCCCCACGTCGAGGGCCTCCCCGAGCCGACCGATTGGGTGACGGAGCTCCAAAAGCTGGAGGCCGACTCCGTGGCCAAGAATTATGGGCGACAATGCATCCCTTCTCAACGAGCTCCAACCAGCAAGGTGACCACTGTGATCGAAGACGTTCCCGAACAGCCGGCGACAGCACCGTTGCCCCCGCACGTCATCGTCCTTTTCGGGGCGACGGGGGACCTGGCGGCGCGCAAGCTCCTGCCCGGACTCCTGCATCTCGCGCAATCGGGCATGCTCACGGACTACCGGATCATCGGTGTCGCCCGCAGCGAGCTGACCGACGAGGAGTTCCGCAATCTGGCCCGGCAGGCGTGTGACCAGTTCGCGACCGGAAAGATCTCTCTGCTGCAGTGGGCGGGATTCGAGAAGAACCTGAGCTTCGTCTCACAGTCCGCGGGCCCCGATGGCCTGGCGGCAGCGGTGGCCAAGGCGGAGGAGTCCATGGGCGGAGACGTCCGCCGGCTGCACTATCTCAGCATCCCGCCCGTCGCTGCGGCGGACACCATCGAGATGTTGGGGAAGGCGGACCTGGTCGACCGCTCACGGGTGATCATGGAGAAGCCCTTCGGGGTGGACCTGGCCAGTGCCAAAGCTCTCAATGCGACTGTGCACCAGATTTTCGACGAAGAGCAGGTCTTCCGCATCGACCACTTCCTCGGGAAGGAGGCTGCGCAGAACATTTTGGCGTTTCGCTTCGCCAACGGCCTGTTCGAGCCCATCTGGAATCGCGACCACATCGACCACGTGCAGATCGACGTACCCGAGACGCTGTCGGTCGACGACCGCGTCGAGTTCTATGAAGCGACCGGCGCCTTCAAGGACATGGTGGTGACCCACCTCTTCCAGATCCTGGGCTTCATGGCGATGGAGCCGCCCACCGCTCTCGAATCTCGCGCCATCAGCGAAGAGAAGAACAAGGTCTTCCGGTCGTTGCGCCCACTCGATGTGTCACAGGTCGTGCGGGGGCAATACGCGGGGTACCGTGACATCCCGGGCGTGAATCCTGAATCGGACACCGAGACATTCGTCGCCCTCCGCTGCGAAATCGACAACTGGCGCTGGGCCGGCGTGCCGTTCTTCCTCCGCACAGGAAAGCGGCTGGGGGGTGGCGAGCGCATCATCTCCATCGCCTTCCGCGAGCCGCCCAAGAGCATGTTCTCGCCCGGTTCGGGCGTGGGATCGCAGGGCCCGGACCACTTGACGTTCGACCTCGCCGACTCGTCCAAGCTCTCCCTGTCGTTCTACGGCAAGAAGCCGGGCCCCGGCATGAACCTCGAGAAATTGAGCCTGCAGTTCGCGCTGCACGAAACCGGCCAGGATGCCGACGTCCTGGAAGCCTACGAGCGGCTCATCCACGACGCGATGATTGGCGACCACACGCTGTTCAACACGGCGGAAGGCATCGAACGTCTGTGGGAGGTTTCGGCCCCGCTCCTCGAGAATCCTCCGCCCGTCCAACCCTATGAGCCGGGCACGTGGGGACCCGACGCCATCCGGGAGCTCATCGCTCCCCGCACCTGGCGCCTACCCTTCGAGCGGCGCTGGCGCAGTTCTCGCTGATCCGCCTCGCCGAAGGACTGGTCAGGCGGCCGGTGTCTGCGCGGCGGCCGCACGCACGCCCGGTGACGGTGCCCGACGGGTTTTGTGGTGCACCGAGGTCGTCGAACTGCGCAACCGCGAACTGTTCCACACCACGAAGCCCGACGACAGCGCCATGGCGCCGGCGGCGATCAGGGGATTGAGCAGGCCGAAGGCCGCAAGCGGAATGGCCGCCAGGTTGTAGACACAGGCCCACGTCAAATTGCCGTGAATGGTGCGTAGGGTGCGGCGCGACAGGTCGATCGCCGATGCGACCGCACGCAGGTCGTCACGGACCACGATGAGGTCAGCGGCGTTGATCGCCACATCCGTACCCGATCCGACAGCCAGGCCCAGATCGGCCGCGACCAGCGCAGGCCCGTCGTTGACCCCGTCGCCGACCATCGCAACCGAGCGGCCCTCCGCCTGGAGCCTCCGGATGACGTCGACCTTCTCGGACGGCAACGCGCCGGAGACGACCTCGGTGATCCCGAGCGACGTGGCGACGGCACGTGCGGTGACCTCGTTGTCCCCGGTCATGAGGACGCAGCGCAGGCCGAGCTGCTGGAGTCGGAACACGGCTGGTGCGGCCGACTCGCGCATGGTGTCCGCCACGGCGATCGAACCCACCACCACCTCGTCACACCACACGAGCACCGCTGTGCGGCCTTCACGCTCCCATTGCGCACATTGCTCCACAACGTCGTCCGAGGGGAGATCCCCCGTCGACCGCGCGACGCCCGATGGTGATGCGATGACCTTCGACCACGCCTTCGGCCCCGAGTCCCGGCCTGGTGACGAAGGACGCCACCTCGGGGAGCGGGCCCAGGTCGTCGACGCGCACGCGCGGCGATGGCGACACCGACAGGGTGTTCGGAGGCCTGCTCCAGCGCGCCGGCCCACCGCAGGAGCGTCGCGGCCTCCGTCCCGCTGGCGCGGGCGATGTCGGTGACCCTCATCTTTCCCAACGTGAGCGTCCCGGTCTTGTCCAGCACAACGGTATCGACCTCTTTGGATGCCTCGAGAGCCCGGTAGCCCTTGAAGAAGATCCCCGAGCGGGCCCCCTCACCCGCGGCCACGTAGAGCGCTGCCGGCGTGGCGAGGCCGAGCGCACAGGGGCAGGCGATGACCAGGACGGACAGCGCCGCCGTGAACGCCTGCTCGGAGGAGTACCCCAGGAGGAGCCAGGTCGCCAGCGTTGCGAGGGCGATCAGAAGGACGGCCGGGACGAAGACGTTGCACACCCGATCCGCCAGACGCTGCACCGCCGCCTTTTCGTTCTGGGCGTGTTCGACGAGGCGCAACATCTGGGCCAGCTGCGTGTCGCGGCCGACCTTCATCGCCCGTACGACCAGACGCCCACTCGTCGAGACCGTCCCGCCGACCACCATGTCTCCCTGACGCACATCGAGGGGTTGGGACTCCCCGGTCAGGACACTGCGGTCGACCGCCGACTGCCCGAAGACAACCTCGCCGTCTGTGGCGACTGTCTCCCCCGGCCGGACGACGAAGCGGTCGCCTACGGCGAGCGCCGACACCGGGCGGCGGCGCTCGAATCCCATGGCGTCGAGGATGCCGACGTCTTTGGCCCCGACGGCGGCCAACGCGCGCAGCGCATTGCCCGACCGTTGGCGGGACCACGCTTCGAAATAGCGCCCGGCGAGCACGAATGTGGTGACCCCGGCTGCGACGTCGAGGTAGATCGCCCCCGCCGAGCGATGCACCAGCATGAACAGGATGGAGTGCGACACGTGGCTCGAATCGCGCCAGAACATCGCGTAGAGCGACCAGATCGTGGAGGAGATGATGCCCAACGAGACCAGAGTGTCCATGGTGGACAAGCCGTGCCGGGCCGCCCGTACGGCCGCCCGGTAGAACGGCCAGGCCGCCCACGTGACCACCGGCGCCGCCAGTGCCACCATCAGCCACTGCCAGCCCGGGAAGCGCAGGTTCGGGGCCACCGAGAAGGCGATGGACGTGTCGCACAGCGGCATGAAGAGCAGCGCGGACACGAACAGCCGCCGGCGCAACGCCCGTACCCGGACATCGATCTCTTCGCCACCTTCGTCCGTCCGGTCATCTGCACGAAGTTCTGCGGAGTAGCCGGCGGCAGTGACCTCCTCGATCAGCCGGGCTACGCTGACGTCGGCCGGCAGGACGGCGGTGGCACGTTCCGTGGCGTAATTGACACGTGCCTCGACCCCGTCCATGGCATTGAGCCGCTGTTCGATCCGGGCCGCGCACGCCCCGCACGTCATGCCACCGATGAGCAGCGATACCTCGGTGGTTGCAGGCTCCACCCGGGAGTCGACAGTGGCGGTCACCGCACGAACCTGTCGGAGCACGCCATGCTCAATAGACTTGCAGGGGCGCCGGGGGAACGCCAAGCGGGGTCCTCACGGAATGAGCAGGACCCTTCCGAACGACTGGCGGCTTTCGATGTAGGCGTGCGCAGCAGCTGCCTCAGCCAGCGGGAACGCCCGGTCGATGATGACGCGGAGCTCGCCCCGTGCGATGGCGTCGAGGTGCCCGGCGATCAGCGCGTGCGCCCGGGGGAAGAGCAACAATTCGGCCCCCAGAAAGTAGCCCGACAGCGTCTGGTTGTTCCCCCGCATGGTCGAGATGTCGAGGAGCTCAGCCGGGGACCGCCCGGCATCGCCGACCGACACGCACCGGCCCCGATAGGCCAGGGCGCGGAGGCTGCCCTGGAGCGTCGCTCCCCCGACGGAATCGACGATCACGTCCACCCCACGCCCATCGGTCAGACGGCGCGTCTCGGTCACGAAATCTTCCCTGGCGTAATTGATCCCCTCGTCGAGCCCGAGCTCTCTGAGCCGTTCCAGTTTGTCGTCACTCGACGCGGTGGCGAACACCCGGGCACCCGCCCGCTTCGCCAGCTGAATGGCCGCGAGGCCGACGCCGCTCCCCCCGGCGTGGATCAGAGCCGTCTCTCCCGCGACGAGACGGCCGAACTCGAACAGACAATCGTCGGCGGTGCCCCACGGCACCGGCACACAGGCTGCCTCGTCGGTTGCGAGGGAGGTGGGGATCTTCCAGGCGAAAGGCTCGGGAACGGCCCGGAGCTCGGCATGGGATCCGTCGAGGCCGACGGTGACCACACGATCGCCCACGGCGAACCGCGTGACCTCCTCGCCTGCCGCCACCACCGTGCCGGCACATTGGTAGCCGACGATGTGCGGCACCGTGCTGAGTGCCCCGCCCAGCCGATTGAGGGTATCGCCACCCTCGATGCTGACGGCCTCCACCCGGACCAGGATCTCGGCCGGACCCGGCGTGGGATCAGGCACTTCCTCGTAGCGAAGGACGTCGGGGCTTCCCGTCTCGTAATAGACCGCTGCGTGCACAGTGTCCCCTCTTCTGCGGTGTCTTTACTGCGGCGTCCGGCTCCGGCCGGAGCGTTCAGACGCCATCCTTCCGGGCGGACGGCGTCGAGGCCGCCGGAATGGTCGGTGGCCGGAGCCCATCGCAGACAATCGCGAGGAGATCTCCGGGCAGCGAGGCCGGATTCGGGCGCTCACACGCAATGCAGGCAGCCCCCACGAGTGAGATGACGACAGCGGGGGTGACATCGGACCGGACCGCTCCCGCACTCTGCGCCACGGCCAACAGATCACTCACTGCGGACTCGAGCTCCCGCTTTGCCGGGGCTGCCGCCTGCTCGATTTCGACGCCGGCACCGAGTAACGCCTGAATCAGGTCCCGCTTGAGCGCGCTCTCCTCGACCAGATACTGCAGAAAAGAAAAGAAGGCCGCACCGGGATCCTCGGCGTCCATGCGCGCCCGGGCGTCCGCCGCGATGGCGCTGAGCCGATCGATCAGAATGGCTTCGAACAACTTCTCCTTGGTCGGGAAGTGCCGATAGAGGGTGCCCACCCCGACTCCCGCCTTCTCGGCGATCACATCGACGGGCACGGAGATGCCCTCAGCGGCGAACACGGACTCGGCCGCCTCCAGTACCCGGGCGCGGTTGCGCAGGGCATCGGCTCGGAGCGGACGCGACCCCTCTGCACAGAGCTCGCCTTCATGCATCACATCTCTGGCCGGCTTCACACCCACAGGAATCTTCCTCCCCCCGATTGACAAACGGAGCGCGCGTTCCGTATAGTCTAAATGGAACCAGCATTCCGATTGTACGACAGGCCGGCGCCCAAAGCGAGAGGAATCTTCTTCTTGCCCGGCCGGTGCATGCCGAGCCTGGTCCTCCGACCACAAGTAGCAGGAGCCGCAGATGACAACCACACTCGACCGCCCCGACCTCGAAGAGGGGACGCAGCCATCCCTCGATCCGAAGCGATTCCGGGCGCTGGGCGTGATCGCCGTTGCCCAGTTGATGGTGGTGCTCGATGCCTCCGTGGTGATCATCGCCCTGCCATCGGCTCAACGCTCGCTGCACATTTCCACCGCCAACCGCCAGTGGATGCTGACCGCCTACACCCTGGCCTTCGCCGGTCTCCTCCTCCTGGGTGGGCGACTCGCCGATTACCTCGGTCGCAAACGCATGTTCATCATCAGCCTCATCGGATTTGCGGCGGCGTCGACCCTCGGAGGTCTTGCGCAGACCTCGGCCATGCTGTTCGGCGCCCGTGCGCTGCAAGGAGTCTTTGCCGCCATCATGGCCCCGTCGGCGCTCTCCCTCCTCACCGTCGCCTTCACCGAGCCCAAGGAACGGGCCCGGGCCTTCGGCGTCTACGGCAGCATCGCCGGCGGTGGCGCAGCCATCGGCCTGATACTCGGCGGCGTACTGACCCAGTACGCGTCGTGGCGCTGGACGCTCCTGATCAATGTCCCGATCGCCATTATGGCGGCCATCGCCGCCACACGCTTCGTGACGGAAAGCAGGAGTCCCGTACGCCACGGGTACGACATTCCCGGAGCGGTCACGGTCACCGGTGGGCTCGTTGCTCTGGTGTACGCCTTCACCAAAGCAGGACTGGACGGTTGGGCATCGTCGACGACGCTCTCCCTTTTCGGCCTCGGTGCGGTCCTGCTCACGCTGTTCGTCATCGTCGAGCGCCGGGCCTCGCACCCACTGTTGCCCCTGCGGATCGTTCTCGATCGGAACCGGGGAGGATCCTTCCTGGCATCGCTCCTCGTGGGCATCGCAATGTTGGGCACGTTCCTTTCGCTCACCTATTACTTCCAGGGCACCTTGCACTATTCCGCCATGAAGAGCGGCTTGGCCTTCGTGCCGTTCTCGATGGGCGTGATCACGGGCGCGACGTCGGCCAGCCGTCTGCTCCCGCGATTCGGTCCCCGCTTCGTCATCATGACGGGGCTCTGCCTCAGCGCGATAGGCCTGGGGCTCTTCACCCTTCTCGGGGTCAACTCCACCTACGTCGGCCTCGTGTTGCCGGCGATCGTCATCGTCAGCGTGGGCATGGGTCTCTCGTTCGTCGGCATGAGCAGCACGTCGCTACTCGGGGTGAAGCAGGAAGACGCCGGCGTGGCGAGTGCCCTGGTCAACACCACCCAGCAAACGGGAGGCTCCCTCGGTGCGGCCCTGATCAACACGATCGCGACCGGGGCGACGGCCTCCTACCTGGCGATCCACGGCCACTCGGCTGCGGCCCAGAAGGCGGGTTCCATTCACGGGTACACGACCGCCTTCACGTTCAGTGCAATTATGTTGGCCCTCGCCGCAGTTGCCGCGTTCACCCTCATCAGGGCACCCAAGGCAACTCCTGCCGAGGAGCAGGCGGTCGTGGTGCCGGTCGTCTGAGCGGTCAGCCCTTGGCCACGGGGCCGTGGGACGGTGCAAGGCCGTAGACGAGCGCAACTTGGGCTGTCTGGGTCTGCGAGCCCGATTCGATCGGCACCTCGGGGGCCGCAGCCACGCCGGCGGAGGCAAACGTGAGAGCTTTGGAACCTTGGTCGAGGGCGGAAACCTGGGTCTGGTCGCTCAGGGAGCACACGGGTCCGAGGGACCTTCCGGCGGCGCGGGCCAACGCCCGGGCGTGCACAACCGCCTGGGTGGTGGCTCGCGCCCGGGCCTGAGCCTCGACCGCACCGGGATTGCGGGTCGAGAAGGCGAGGGACTCGATCTGCGCCGCGTTGCCGGCGGCACCTACGACTGCGTCAATGACGGAGCCGGACCGGGCGATGTCGTCCAGGGTTGCGGTGATCGTATTGACCACCTGGTACCCGGTCACGATGGGCACGCCCTTCGGATACGACACCTGGGGCTGGAGGGACAGGTCGGACGTCTGGATATCTTTTGGTTGCGCGCCTCCGCCGCGCAACGCCGTCACGACTGCCGCCGCCTGCGTGTTGTCCATCGCCAACGCCTGCCGCGGCGCTGGGTTCGCTCGCCGTGACCTGCACGACGATGGTGAGGAGATCCGGTCGGGCTGTCGCCTCGCCCGTCCCCTCTACGGTGAGTTTGGGCGATGTCGGGCCGCAGGAAGCCTGGGGAGTCGGCACAGCCCCAGAGGTTCCCGCAGCCAGTCCCAGTGCGATTCCGCCGAGGATCACGGCCACCGCCACTCCGAGTACGAGCAGGGAGGTCCAGGTGAGGTGCACGCCCTTCCTGGTGGGTCGCGTCCGTTCCTGGCGATCGATTTCGTCCTCGTCCGGCATGCGAAAGGGCTCCGTTCACTCGAACTCCGCTCTGTGTCTCGCCGAATAGACGCACCGACAGACCAGATGGTTCGCGCTCGCTCAGGTGCCTGTGAACCGAGGCTCCCGTCGCTCGGCACCCGCCTCGATGCCCTCGGCGAAATCCGACGTATGCCGCAGACTCTCCTGCACCTCACATTCATGGTCCATGGCCAGGCGGAGCCGGTCGACCAAGCCCAGCCGCAACGTGGACCTGATGGCGCGCACGGCCAGCGGTCCCGACGCTGCGATGGTGCCCGCGAAGGCGACCGCCGCAGGAAAGAGACCTTCCTCCTCTTCGACCAACTGGTCACACAGGCCCAGGGCCAGCGCTTCGGTGCCGCCCACACGACGTCCTGCATACAGGAGCTCGGCCGCGTGCTGCTCACCCACGATCCGCGGAAGGGTCACCGTGAGTCCGAACCCGTGGTGGAACCCCAGCCGTGAGAAATTGGCACTGAACCTGCTCGCCGGCGTCGCGAGGCGAAAGTCCGCCGAAAGGGCCAGCCCCAGTCCGCCGCCGATGGCACCGCCGCTGACGGCGGCCACGACAGGGAGCGGGGCGGCGAAGAGACGTAGTGCATGGCGATAGAGCGCCCCGATGTCCTGCTCCCTGTTGGTGGCGAAGTCGAGCCCGGCACAGAAATGCCTACCGTCCACGCGCAGGATGATGACACGGCAGTCATCCGACCCCGCCAGCGCTTCATAGGCATCCGCCAAAGCGGCGAGGAGCGCCGTGTCGAAGAAGTTATTGGGTGGACGTTGCAGGGACACCACCGCAATGTGGTCGTCCACGCTCTCCACCGAGACATCGTTCATGTGCCCTCCTCGAAGCTGCGCCGCTCGATGGCGGCATCCTCGACAGTGCCACACCGGACCGGATGCAGGGAAGGTTCCTCGGCGCCCGGACGGTGGTAGTTCCGAAAACCGGGCAACAGGCCGACCAGGATCGCGGCACCGGCCGCGCACGCGATGCCGCCCGAAACGATGGAGAACTCGGTCGAGACCAAGTTTGCTACCGCCCCCGCCTCGAGGTCGCCCAGGCGCGGACCGCCTTCGACCACGGCGATCTGGACGGAGGCGATCCTGCTCCGGAACGCTTCGGGGACCGAGCTCTGGAGGATGGTGGAGCGCAGCACGGCCGAGATGACGTCGGCCCAGCCGGCGATCGCAAGCAGCGCCAGTGCGACGACCAGCATCCCCACCAGGCCGAACAGGACGATGGCGATTCCCCAGACGAAGACGGCCAGCACCACGGCCCAGGCCTGCCGACGGATCCTCGGGAGCCATCCCGTCGTCAAGGCCCCGAGTAAGGCGCCAACGGCGGGTGCGGCGTAGAGAGCGCCGAGCGTGCGCGGGCCGCCGTGGAAGACGCCGGTGGCGAGCGCGGGGAAGAGGGCCCGCGGCATCCCGAAGACCATGGCGTTGAGGTCGATGAGGTAGGACCCTTGCAATGCCTGCCGGCCTCGCAGATAGCGGAGCCCCTCGAGCACCGACCCCACACCGGGCCGGGTGACGCTGGTGGCCCGAGGGCGCGGCGACATCCGCAGCAGCGTGAGTGCAGCGACGACGTAGGTGCCTGCGACCAGCCCGAAGACCCAGGCGAGATGGATCAAGCTGATGAGGAGCCCCGACAGTGCCGGTGCGGCCACCATGCCCACCTGATCGACCACCTGCAGCGACGCGAAGGCCGCCACCAGCCGCGTCGGCTCCACCAATGCAGGCACAGCGGCACTACAGGACGTCGAGAACACGCCACCGGAGAAAGCAGCGAGGGCGCTCACCAGGTAGATCGCCAGGATCGAGGGATGTGCGAAGGAGGCATTGACCGCCAAACCGGCCGAGGCCAGCGCGAGCATCGCTGACGACAGAACCAACAGGTGGCGACGATCCATGGCGTCACCTGCGGCACCCCCGGCCAGAGCACCCACAATGAGCGGCACCAACTGGGCCACGCTGACGGCGCCGACCTGGAGGGACGAGCCGGTGACGCCGTACACCTGGAACGCGATGGCGACGACGGTCAGTTGGCTCCCGACGACGCCACTCAGCTGACCGGCAAACAGCAGTCGGAAATCCCGGCTCTCCCGCAACGGGCCAAGGTCGACAACGATCCGCCCGGCCATCTCTCGATCCTGCTCCCTCAAGTCCACTTGAACGCAAGCGGGCGAAGGTGCAGGCTCATGGGCGAGGAGGCAGATATGACGCAACCGGAAATCGAAGACGAGATGCTGCCTATCGACGAGGTAGCGCGCCGCCTGGGGTTACGGGCCTCGGCGATCCGCTACTACGAGGAGTGTGGCCTGGTCGAGCCGGTGTCGCGGCATGCGGGGCGCCGGTGGTACGGCCCGGTCGAGATCCGGCGCCTGGCGATCATCCGCTATTGGCAATCCGCCGGCCTTATGAGCCTCGACGAGATCCGCCACGTCCTGTCCGGGCCAGCCGCAACCAAAGGGTGGACGCAGGTGGTCGAGGAGCGGATCGAGAAGCTGCGCGTGCAGATCGAACGCATGCAAACGGCCCGTGACTTCCTCGAACATACCCTCACGTTCCACCGCGGCTCATCTCCCGATGGGTGCGAGCACTACGAGGCTCTCATCTGGGGGGAGCACGCGACCGGCTGATCGCGTCCTCAGCCACCCCCATAGGGGCGCGTGATGATCTCGAGCAGGTGCCCGTCGGGGTCATGGAAGTAGACGCCCCGTCCGCCGTCAGCCCGATTGACCTGGCCCCGTTGACGCAATCCGGGGTCCGCCCAGTAATTGACAGCGCGCGCCGTCATCCGCCCGAAGATCTCGTCGAATTCTTCCTCCCCGATGAGGAATGCGTAGTGCTGCCCCGCGATGGGCTCGTCGCTTTCGTGAAAATCGAGCGAGACCCCGTTCTCGAGATCCACCACCAGAAATGGCCCGAAGGGTTGCGGCTTCGACAACCCGAGGATCTCGGTCAGGAATGTCGCCGAGCGGTCCTTGTCCCGGCACCAGACGATCGTGTGATTCAACTTCACGCCCATGGACACCTCCTTTGTCTCGCACCGCCGCGCGACGCGGCTTCACACTCGGCGAGGTAGATAGTAGGTCCGGTCCCACGGCGCGCACCGAAGTGCACGGCAGGTACCCGGGCATCTAGCGTGGTGCGGGGCGCCGCACATCTCGAGCATCTACGCCGATCGCGTCGCATCACCACTGAGCAGTCTTGAAACTTCAGAGAGGAAACGAAGAATGAGCGATCTGCTCCTGGCAGAGGAACGAGAAGCGGTAGCGGGCGCAAGTCGCCACTTGGCCGAGGAAGGTCTCGTCATCGGGACGGCGGGCAACATCTCCGCCCGCAAGGGTGACCTGGTCGCCGTGACCCCCACGGGATCCGACCTGGCCAAGGTCACGGCCGAAATGGTGACCGTCATCAACCTCGACGGCGAAGTCGTGGACGGCGACCTCGCCCCCACCTCTGAGGTCCCGCTGCACACGGGCATCTACCGCGCCACCAATGCCTTGGCGATCACGCATGCCCATGCCATGGCGTCGACCGCGCTGTCCACCACCCACGACGAGTTGCCGGCGCTCCATTACAGCTGCCTGGGTCTGGGCGGCACGCCGCGGACGGCGGCCTACGCCACCTTCGGGTCCGAGGAGTTGGCACAAAATGTCATTAAGGCGCTCGATGGTCGCAACGCGGCCATGATGCAGAACCATGGCTCCATTGCCTATGGCACCACCATGGATCAAGCCGTGGAACGTCTCGAGCTCCTCGAGTGGCTGGCGGAGTTGTACTGGCGTGCCTCGTCGATGGGCACCCCGCGCGTGCTCGGCGACAAGGACTTCGAAGCCATCATCACTGCAGCCATGGCCCGCGGGTACGGCGCCGTCAAGAAGGCCGACAAGAGCGGGTGAGATAGTCGGCGCTCAGCGCAGCGAAGCTTTGCGTCGTTCCGTCGCGAAGAGCTCGACCGACCCCGCCAGGTCGGCCTGCACCTGGCGCTGGGTCTCGAGAAGCTCGTCGGCCCAGAGCATCTGCAACATGGTGCGCAGCTGGTCGGCCCGGCGATGGGTGCGTGCATCCTCGAACGCAGTCCGCAGCACGCCGTGCAAGGTCTGGTCATGCTCGGGTGGGCGGTCCATCGAGCCGCGTTGACCGTTCAGCACCTCTCCGAACTCCTCGTACCAACGATGGCTCGCCGCGTAAGAGTCCCGGAGCACCGCGCCGGCGACGGCGACCGACGCGAGTTCGGGGCCGTCTGCGTCGGAAGGCAGCAAAGGCAAGGATGACAGCGTGTACGCCGCCAAGCGGATGCGATTGGACCCGGTGAAGAGACTGGCGATCACATCCACCGGCACAACCTTCGCCCCCCGTTCGGCCAGGAATTGGCGAAAGGCGTCATCGAGCCGTAGGTAGGCGGTGTTCGCCGCCCGCTGGCCCGGGTCCGTGTCCACGACGTCATTCGGGTTGGTCAGACGGACCACGGCATCAGCGAGGTAGCTGGAGCTCATGACGAACGCATCGGACAGCGCCCGACCCAAGGCGGCCATGGCTCCCCTGGGCCAGAACAACAGCCCTACGACGATGCTGACCCCGCACCCGATCGCGACATCCTCGATTCTGGTCAGGCCGACCTTCCAGCCACTGGGCTGAATGATGTTGAACAGAATGATGACCACGAGGGTGAACCCGGCCTGACCGGCGGCAAACGAGACCATCGACGGGGCCACGCCGGAGACCAGTACCGCCAGGGGCAGCAGCACCCACAATGCGATGGAATGAGCGCCCACGCCGATCATCACCGCCCCACCCACGACAAAACCGACCGCCGTCCCTCCGATGGCACGCAGGGCCGTGGCACCGGTACCCAGCGCGTTGGAACGCAACACCGACAGCGTCCCCAACACCACCCAGAATCCGTGCTCGACATCGGTGATCTCGATGACGGCCACGGCCAAGGCCAGACCGGCAGCGCCCCGTACCGCGTTGCGGAACCACACCGAACGAAACGAGAGGTGCGAGATGAGCCGTGGCCACACCTGGAGAGCCCGGGCATCCACCCCGGCGCTCCACTTCTGTTCGCCCTCGGGGTGCACCCCCGCCGCCTCAATGGTTGTGTCGGCCACCATCAAGGTGGCGATGCCGAAGGCCCGGGCCTGGAAACTGGGGTCGAGCGAAGATGCGAGGCCATCCTGGTGTTCGGCACCGAGTGCGCCACTGCCCTGCACCAACATCTGCTCCCCGCGACCGACACCCGGCTCGATCAGCGTGGACACTTCGGCCGCCAGCTCGTGGCCCATCAGATCATCGAGCTCCCGCATGCTCCGCCGGAGTGCGCGCACGCATTCCGGGTCGTCCACAGGATGGGCCTGCTGGTCGCAGACGAGTGCCGCGCACTGGCGCAACGTGTCGGCCGCAGTCCGGATGATCGCTTGCACGTGTGGTACCTTCCGCGCCGCAGCTCCGTCGTCGAGCAGCGTCGCATTTCCGGCCGCCCACTCCACGCGACCGACGAGCTTGGCTAACGCGACCGCACTCCCGGCCGCACCCGTCGGCGGGTAGGGCGTACTCGCGAACTGGTCCCGCAGGCGGGAAAGTTCGGCCCACAGGGTCGCGAGTGCCTCGGGATCGGGGTTCCCTTCGGCCTGCGCCGCCGCTAGCTTGGCCAGCGCTCCGACGGTCGCAGACAAGCGACGGCGCAGATTGTCATGCCACGGCGTGGGCCACACCACCATGCAGGCGGTGATGCAGGCGACCGCCGCGCACGCCCAGCCGAGCAGGCGCGGACCGATGGCAGAGGCGGGTTGGGCCACGGCAACCGGCAGGACGAAGATGAGCAACGTGGCGGTCGACGCCGCAGCCGCTTGCGGCGACACGATCCCGGCGAAAAGTACAGCGAACCCCACAACCGCCATGACGCCGACCGAGACCCATTTGTGCGTCGAGACGACCGTTCCCAGCGCAATGAGGCCACTCCCGACCAGCCAGAGCAGGACGAAGGAAAACAGGCGGGTACGCGGACGGCCCGGGAAGTCCACCAGCAGGAGCAGCGCGAAGGACCCCAAAGCTCCGAGGAGGCTGACTTGAGGATTGGAGAAGAGCGCGTGGGTGAGACCGAACACCGCAGGCATGACGACGGCGGCCCGCACGGACCTTCTGACGGCCAGGAGTCCGGGGTCCTTGCGCCTGACCCACTCCGCCATGTGCACCCGATTCCGACGAAGCTCGCGCATGGTGAGGTGAAGCTACCCCGTCGTGGAGGCGTCAGATGCGGACGTCGTCATGGGGCAACGGGGACGTCCCGCGCCGGGAGGTGACGGGCGGCGACACACCGGAGAGCTCGCGCTTCTCGCCGCCCGACGTGACCGACCCGTTCTCGTCCTGCACCAACGGGCTCCGGCTCAACGCGATCACGCTGACCACCAGAACGGCCGCAGCCAGGACCTCGCCCACGAGTGCGACCGGATGGTGGTTGAGCCTCTCGCCGAAGAGCACGACTCCGAGCATGCTGGCCACAAGAGGATCGACGATCGTCAAACCCGGCTGAGAGGCCGCCAACGAGCCGGCTTGAAATGCGTTCGAGGCCAGGAACATCGACGCGGCGCCCGAGGCGAGGAGCACGTACGGGGACCAGTTCAAGAGAACCCCCGAAGGGCCTTGGGAAAGATGCGTGCTCAGCTCCTTGATGACGGCAGCGACGAACCCGAACCCTGTCGCGGCGGCGACACCCAGTAGCGCCGCCTTGCGTCCGGCACTCGGTCGCTGGCCTCTCCTTCCCGGAAGGTAGGCGAGGGCGCTGAGGAGACCGGCAACCATCACTGTCGAAAGTCCGGCCACGAACCACATTGACGCGGACGAATGCACATGACCACCACGGGGGCGGGCCAGGGCCAGAAAGACCCCGAGGCCGATCACCATACCGAAGGCCGAGAGCCAGTCCCGCCCGTGCACCCGATGGCGATCTTGCAGGGCGATGATCCCGAAGACAATCACCAGCTCGGTGGCGATCAACGGTTGCACCAGACTCAAACTCCCGACCCGCAGTGCCTCGACCTGAAAGACAAAGCCGAGGATCATGCTCAGGATCCCCAGAAACCAAACGGGGCGCCGGAGGAGGTAACCGACCAGATGCAAGCTGAAACTGAGCTTCTCGGGCGCCGGTGCGGCCGCCCGGCGTTGCGCTACCGACGCAGCCGCAGTAAAGCCGCTGGCGATCAGCGCCAGGACGATCACCTTACCGGTCATGCCCGCCACCTCTTACAACTGCAGTTGCCACTCTCAACCACCCCTATGGTTGTGTCAACACAGCTGGTCCACAAATCTTCCCGTCAACGGTAGTCGGGGAGAGGAAAAACGTGCCGGGCGTGCCCCGGGGCGCCGGCGGCGCTGGCCGAACTCAGGCCGATTCGACGTCGGACATCGTGAAAAGGGACCGGAGCTCGATCCCTTCCGAGGTCAGCCGTTCTGCTCCCCCCGCTTCCCGATCGATGACACAAATTGCGTGCCCCACCACGGCACCTTCAGATCGGAGATCCTGCGCAGAGAGCAGGATCTGGCCACCCGTCGTCACCACATCCTCAATGACCACAAGACGTTTTCCCCCGATGTCGCCGCCTTCGCACAGACGCTCCGTCCCGTACTTCTTGGCCTCCTTGCGGACGAAGAAGGCCGGGAGCCCGGTTGCCGCCGAAAGCACCGTGGCGAGGGGGATGCCACCGAGTTCGAGTCCGGCCAGCCCTTGGGTGCCGGGGGGTACCAGGGGCACCATCTCCTTGGCGATCTCCGCCAGGAGTGCGGGATCCGACTCGAAGCGGTACTTGTCGAAGTACCGGTCCGCGGTCCGACCGGATCGCAGGACAAAGGTTCCCGTCAAGTGGGAAACGGCCAAGACTCTTGCGGCCAGGGTCACCTCCCCATTGTGCAACGCCCTGCTGGCGCCCAGAGGGATCGTCCGGGGCGAGTGCGCGCGCACGTCAGGTCGATACGGCGGCAGGAATGCCTTATCGTTGCAGCGGGCAGCAGGAAGAGCCCGGGAGCACCGGGGGGCGAGGAACGATGCGTACGCAGGACGAAGTGGGGAGGACCGGGTCGGACGGAGAGGTCCTCGACCTGGTCATCGTCGGCGCGGGGTTCGGCGGGCTCTACGCCATTCATCGCGCCCAGCAGCTGGGGCTCTCGGTGCGGGCCATCGAGGCGGGAGACGACGTCGGCGGTACCTGGTACTGGAACCGCTACCCGGGTGCCCGCTGCGACGTCGAGTCGGTGGAGTACTCCTACGGATTCTCCGAAGAGCTCCAACAGGAGTGGGTCTGGTCCGAGCGCTACGCCGGCCAGCCGGAGCTCCTGCGCTACGCCCAACACGTGGCCGAGCGCTTCAACCTGCGCCACGCCATCACCTTCGGCACCCGGGTGCTCGCGGCCACGTATGACGATGGCGCCGCACACTGGGATGTCTCCACCTCGAACGGGGCGCACATCTCGGGCCGCTTCCTGGTCCTCGCCACCGGGTGTCTCTCCGCCGCCAATCTGCCCGACATCCCCGGGCTCGACACCTTCTCGGGACAGGTCCTCCACACGGGTCGGTGGCCACGCGAAGAGATCGACTTCTCAGGCCATCGCGTCGCAGTGGTCGGCACCGGCTCTTCGGCGATTCAGGCCATCCCGATCATCGCACGCGACGCCGCGGAGCTGGTCGTGTTCCAGCGCACCGCCAGCTACTCGGTCCCCGCCCGCAACGGCCCGCTTGCGGCAGAGGAATTGGACCGCATCAAGGCCGACTACGCGGGCTTTCGTGCCCGCAACAGGGCCATGCCGGGCGGATTCGGCGCAGATCTCGGGTGGAACTCCGCCTCGGCCCTCGACTACACCCCCGAAGAACGTGACGCACAGTACGAGCAACGCTGGCAGCGCGGCGGGTTCGCGTTTATCGGATCGTTCGGCGATACGTCGGTCAACAAAGCAGCGAATGACCTTGCCGCGGATTTCATCCGGCGCAAGATCAAAGCGATCGTGCACGACCCCGCGGTGGCGGAGGTGCTCTGTCCCGAGCAACCGGTCGGCTGTAAGCGCATGGCTCTCGACACCGGCTATTTCGAGACGTTCAACCGTGAGAACGTCACACTGGTCGACATTTCGCGGCACCCCATCGAGCATGTGGACAGCACGGGCCTCTCCGTCGGCGGTGCGCATTACGAGGTGGACATACTCGTCCTGGCCACCGGGTACGACGCCATGACAGGCTCCTACACGGGCATCGACATCATGGGCAGGAACGGCCGGTCGTTGAAGGAGGCGTGGGCTGAGGGTCCACTCACGTACCTCGGACTCGGCGTCCCCGATTTTCCCAACCTTTTCATTGTGGCCGGGCCCGGGAGCCCGTCGGTGCTGACCAACATGGTGTTGGCGGCTGAGCAGCACGTGGATTGGATCATCGACTGCATCGACTTCATGAATACCAACGACCTGTCCACCATCGAGGCAACGGGCGAGGCGGCACACGCATGGGTCGACCACGTGAACGGGATCGCGGCGCAGACGCTCTACCCCACGTGCAACTCGTGGTACCTGGGAGCAAATATCCCCGGGAAAGCACGGGTCTTCATGCCGCTTCTGGGCTTTCCGGACTACGAAGTGCGCTGCAACGAAGTAGCGGCAGCTGGTTACGCAGGCTTCGAGGTGCGCTGACCGCGAGTCCGACGGGACCTACGGGGCGTAGTTGAACATCCAGCGCACGCCGAACCGATCGAGACAGGTGCCCCACGTGGCACCCCAGAACATGTCAGCCAGGGGAGCCGAGTCGGTGGATCCCTCAGAGAGTGCGTCGTAGAGACGCTGGGTCTCTTCGCGCGTGTCCGGTTCTAGATTGATGGTGGTGTTGTTCCCGATCCGCAGCTCGTGCCCCATCGACTCCACCAGATCGGTGGCCATTATCACGTGACCGCCGAGGATCGGCAGCTCAACGTGCATCACCATCTGCTTCTCAGAATCGGACAATGTGGGGCCATCGGGGGCGGCGGGAACGTCTCCCAGTCGTTGTATCGGTCCGAGATACTCGGTCCCGAACACTGACCGGTAGAACTCGAACGCCTGCTCTGCGTTTCCCATGAAATTCAGATACGTACTGACTCGGGCCACGGCTCATTCTCCTTCGGTGTAGGGATGTCTGCATGACTGACGGAGGTGACGGGGAAAAGTCATCGCAGACACACACATGTGGTCGACTACTTGCGCTGCCACGTTTGAAAGCGGATCGCCGGAACTCCTTCAACCACGGGTGGCACGTCTTCGGCCGTGAGCCGGAACGCCGTGTCGAAGGCGGGAAAGAACTTGGTACAACCGAAGTCACCGGCGACACGCGTCAGAGCGATCTCCTGGACGACGTCGAGCGTCGTCGCGTACAGCGTCGCGCCGCCGATGATCCAGAGGTCTCCCGTGCACTCGGGTAGGAAAGAGCGTAGGTCGCCGGCGGGATGAAAGCCCTCTCGTAAGTTCGCGGATTGCCCGGTGGCAACGTAGTTGGTGCGCCCTGACATGGGACCGGCGAATTCGGCGTAGGTGGCATAGCCCATCAACACGCTGGATCCCATCGTCAGCTCCCGAAAATGTGCGACGTCGGCCGGAATGTTCCATGGGATCCCCGCATCGGTTGCGATACCGAGCCGGTCGTCGACGGCGGCGATGGCACGGATCATGTGGGCTCTCGGGACGCGAGGTCCCGTCAACTCCGAATGACGTGGCCGGGAACGGCTCCGGTCGGGACGCCGCGATCGAGGAGCAACTCGCCGTTGACGATCACCGCACGGTACCCCTCCGCATCGACGACGAATCGGCCTGACGCGGCGGGCATGTCCTCGACCCAGTGGGTCGCGCCAACCTTGAGCCGTTCGAGATCTACCACGACGAGATCCGCCCACGCTCCTACACGCACGACGCCACGATCAAAGAAGCCGTGCACGGCAGCAGGAATCGACGTGATCCGTCGCACAGCCTCTTCGAGAGAGAACGGATCGGGAACCCACTCCGTCAGGAGACGGGTCGTGTAGTCGGCCCCGACGAACGACGCCAGGTGGGCACCACCGTCGCTGCTCCCGGCCATGGCGAGCGGGTTGCGCACCAGGGCCTCGGTGACCATCCGACCCCCACGCTCCGAAAGGGGCGTGACGAAGAAGGTCGTCTTCAGGTCGTCTTCGAGGCAGAGCTCCAAAAAGCTGTCCAACGGGTCCCCACCCCGTTCATGGACGAGATCGGCGACGGAACGGCCCACCCAGGGCGAGAACGCAGGGTTGTCGACGGCATAGACGGTGGTGATGTCGAAGTTGAGGGGGAAAGAGGGCATGGGGGGACCCGCCAGCTCCTCTCGCATGCGCTTGCGAACCAACGGATCGCGCAAGGCCGCGCTCCGTGCGGGCTCGGGCAGGAGCAGCGGTTCCCTGAATGCGGGCATGTCATCGAAGAGGAACGTCGTGTCCAGCGAGAAGTAGGCACCCCCCTGCTGGGTCCCGTACATCGGATAGAGACGAAAGCCCTGTGCCGCCTGTTCCTCGATGAATTCCATGGACCGGACCCAGCCATCGGGCAGGTTCGGGAACCAGACAACCGGATTGAGATCGATCGGTTTTCCCGACACCTCTGACATCTGGCGCAGCAGGACGCGGTCGCGCTTGTCGTATCCTTCTGAGAAGGAGCGGGGGATGATTTCGATCGCCCCGCGGTCGAATTCGGCCAGAACTGCGCAGAGGGCGATGACCTCCTCATCGGTGGCGAGGTTCGACGGCACTGGTCGCCCGTCGTGGGCCTGGTGGATTTCGAGCTGGGACGTGCTGAAGCCGTGGGCACCGGCCTGCATCGCTTCGCGCAGGACCTGCTGCATGGCCGTGATCTCGTCGGGAGTGGCCGCACGGGCCGACGCATCATCGCCCATGACGTACCGACGCACCGCCGAGTGCCCGACGTATGCCGCCGCGTTGACGCCGATACGGCCTTCGAGCCCGTCGAGGAAGTCACCGAACGTGCCTCCTCGAAACGGCACTCCTTCCCGAAGCGCCGGTGCCGACATCCCCTCGACGCGGGACAGCATCTCGAGAAGCCACGCCGCGTCACCATCGCGCGCCGGAGCGATCGTGAACCCACAGTTGCCCGTCACGACCGTGGTCACGCCATGCCACGACGCAGGCGAGGCAGTCGGTTCGAAATGAAGTTGCGCGTCGTAGTGGGTGTGGATGTCGACGAACCCGGGCATGACCGTCTGTCCTTCGACGTCGAGCACCGCGGCGCGCCGCAGCCACCTCATCGTCGGACACCCGCCCCACCCGGGCAATACGCCCGTCCCGCACGCCCACGTCGGCGAGGTACGCCGGTACGCCGGTGCCGTCGACGACGCGGCCGCCGCGCACGACCAGATCGAAGGTGGCGTCAGAGCTCATGACCACAGAGTAGGCGCAACCGACCAATCGCAACGTGCCCCTCGCGCCGACCCGGTTTGACGGCGTCCGACCGGATCGACATGCTGCCTGACATGGACGTCATCGTTCTTGCGGACACCCACCTCACCGGTGGGCTCAGCGCCTTGGGCGATCAGGTTCTCGAGGCCCTCACACACGCCGACGTCGCCCTCCACGCCGGCGATGTCACTTCGGGCCAGGCGCTGGCCGAGTTGCAGGCCCTGGCCGCTACCTACGCGGTGCTCGGCAACAACGATCACGAGCTGACGGGGATCCTTCCGGAAAGCCGGCTTTTCGACCTCGACGGGGTGCGTGTCGCGCTCGTCCACGACAGCGGGTCCACGAAGGGCCGGCCGGCGCGCCTGCATCGTCGGTTCCCGGAAGCCGCGCTCGTCGTCTTCGGGCACAGCCACGTGCCGATCGACGAGCGCGGCGTGGAGGATCAGGTTCTCTTCAATCCGGGTTCGGCCACGCAGCGACGCGCCCAACCGCACCGGACGTTCGGGCGCCTGCACATCGCGCACGGCCGGCTCGAGCACCGCCACATCGAAATCGTCCTCTGAGCGGAGCTACCCGATCACGCGCCGAGCGCGGCCAGGTCAAAACCGAAGACCTCGGCCGCGTTGCCATTGACGATCGCGTTGAAGTCTTCGTCGCTGACGCCGTCGAATTGCTCTTCGCACGCTGACCGGGACTCCGGCCAGGTGCCTTCGGGATGCGGGTAGTCATTGCCCCACATGAGCGTGCTGACACCGGTGACCCCGCGATTGTTGACCGCGACCGGATCGAACATGAAGGTGGCATGTGCTTGACGCTGGATGAGCTCACTCGGCTTCAGCGACAGCTTGGGTTGGGCGTACATCGAGTGATCTTCATAGATTCGATCAGCCTGCGTCATGATCCATCCCAACCACGACGCACCGGTTTCCACCGTGACGACCCGTAATTCGGGATAGCGGTCCAGCGCCCCGCCGGCAGCCAGACTCAGCAGCACCATCGGCCCGTCGAGCTGTGCCCCCAATATGTAGTTGATCACCGCTCCGCCCGGACCCCGTACCACCCGTGGCTCGTAGCCGGTACCGGAGTGGAAGGTGACGGGGAGACCCGTCTCGGAGATGGCGGCCCAGAGCGGATCGTAGGCACCGTCGTTATAGGGCCGCGAGGGAACCCGTGCCGGAAGGAAGAGCGCCCGGAAGCCCGCCTCCGCAACGATCTTCACTTCGCGGATCGCGTCGTCGATATCGATAGCCGGGACAAGCCCCACCGGAAGAATGCGGTGCTGGCCGCCCAAGGCCTCTCCTGCCCAGTCGTTGTAGGCCCGGCAAAGGGCAAGCTGCAGCGCGGGGTCGTCCGACGCGAAGCATGCCTGGAGGGCGAAGGTCGGGAAGACCACCTCGGCGCTGACGCCGTCGCGCTCCTGATCCTTCACACGTTTCTCAACATCCCAATCGCCGACCACGGCCACTTCGCGCTCACCGCGGTCATCAACTTCCGGGACGAGAGACCCTCGACGACGAGGACCCGCCATCCATCCCGGGTGTCGATGCGCGGCGCCCGGGGGCGCAGGTCCTCATCGAGACGATCGGCATAGAGCTCAATCGGTTCGGTGACATGCGCATCGGTGGAAATGAACGTCGCACCGCGGTACGTACCGGTCTTCATCTGGTGCTCCCTCGTGGGGTCATCGGATACTCCTCACGTCCGTGTGGCGGCTTCGGCCGGCCGGAACCGATAGACCGCAATCCCATCACCTGCATCCTCCCAGACCACTTCGAGGGGCATCCCGATAACGACGTCGCCCACGGCCACCTCGACCAGATTCGCCACGAGCCGGGCGCTCGGCGCCCCCTCCGGCTCGACGACGGCGATCACCATCGGCAGGTACTCACGCAACTGCGGAACCAGCGCGTGACGGATGACCGTGAAGCTATAGAGCGTCGCTCGCCCGGACAACTCGATCCATTCCGATTCCTGCGTGCGGCAGCGCGGGCAGAATGGACCGGGCGGGTGCCGGACCGTTCCGCAGTTGCGGCAACGCTGGACCACCAGTTGATGGCGACCCGCCGCCACCCAGAACGGCTCTGTCCACGAATTGGGGGCCAGCGAAACCATCCCGACCGGCGCAGCAACGACGACGTCGCGTAATCCTTCTGCGTGTACTTCAGGCACCGTCGGCCTCCTTCTTCAGAATCAATCCGCTGACCGGAAGCGGAGCGGGTCCCCCGGTCACCAGAGCGACCTCGGCCTTGGCGACCTGGTTGATCGCCGTGCCGCGCAGCTGTTCGACGCCTTCGACGACGTGGGTGAACCCGATGATGTAGGCATCCGACAGGTTTCCACCGTGGGTATTGACGGGGATCGTCCCGCCGAGATAGCGGATGTTCCCATCCGCCACAAAAGGGCCCGACTCCCCGATCGGGCAGAAACCGTAGTCCTCGAGTTGCATCAGGACCATGCCGGTGAAGTGGTCGTAGATGAGGGCCACGTCCACGTCAGCGGGACCGAGTCCCGCCCTGCGATACAGATCCTGCGCAACGGGGCGATGACCCGATGAGGCGAAGATCTCGTCGGGCATGCCCATCCAGGTGATGGACTGGCCCCAGCTTCCTGCCCCGCCCTGCGCACACGCCGTGACGTAGACGGGGGGCTGTCGCAGATCACGTGCTCTCTCGGACGAGGTCGTGACAACGGCCACGGCGCCGTCACATTCGAGGCAGTAGTCGAACAGGCAAAACGGCTCGGAGATCATCCGGGCCGCGAAATAGTCCTCCTTCGTCAGCGGCGACCGCATGAGCGCGGAAGGCCGGTTGCGGGCATTCTCCCGCGTGGAGATCGCCACTTCGGCCAGGTGGTCGCGTGTGGTGCCGTACTGGTACATGTGGCGTTGGGTCAGGATGGCGAACATCTGGCCGGGTCCCATCAGTCCGGAATGGGTGATGAAGTCGGATTCGGGAGTCGGCGGTGCTGAATAGGCCCCGGGCGCCCTCCGGGCGAAGGCGGAACCGAATCGACCCGCAGGAGTCTGTTGCATGGCCATCACGCTGACGACCACATCGGCGTGCCCCGACACGATGGCGGCCGCGGCCAATCCGATGGCGCCGGCCGCTCCGCCACCGCCTCCCGTGAGTGTGGCCGTGAACCGTATGTCGGGTATCCCGAGAGACTGCGACAACAGCGCGGGGTCGATTCCCCCACCGGAGTAGAGAGCGAAGCCGTCGACGTCGTCACAGCTCAGACCGGCATCATCCAAAGCCGCCAGAATGGCCTTGCCGGCGAGCTCGAGCACCGTTTGCGGCGCCGACGCACCCCGCCGGTAATAGGGCGTCGCCCCCACCCCGACGATTGCGGTCTGATCTCGTATGGACCGGACATTCGTATCAGGCACTCCGATTTCCCCCTCCGGGATAGCCCCCGCCACCGTGCGTGGCATCGAGGGAGTCATAGTCGATGGCAATACCGCGCATGGGCAACTCGTCGACAAACGTCACGAACCGCGGCTTCTTGTAGGAGGCGATCGAGGCCCGGCAATATTCGATCAATGCGGCCTCGTCCACGGACTTCCCCTCTTCGAGCACGACGATGGCCTTGACCGACTGCGCCCACCGGTCATCGGGGACGCCGATCACCGCGGCGGACTTCACGCAGGGATGCCGGCGCAAGCAGGCCTCCACTTCGGCCGGGTAGATATTCTCGGCCGCCGACTTGATCATCCGCGACATGGGGGCGATGAAGGTCACCGACCCATCGCCGTGACGTCGGGCCAGATCGCCCGTGTGATACCAGCCACCCCTGAACTTCTCGGCGTTGAGCGACGGGCGGTTGTGATACCCGTTCATCACGAGAGGGCCTCGCAGAACCATTTCCCCGACCTCGTCGGGGGGCACGTCGGTCCCCTCCGGATCGACGACACGGAGCTCGACGAGAGGAAACGCCCGTCCGTGAAGCCCCTCTCCACCCAGGGCGGCGAACGTGGCAAGGCCACCGACTTCCGTTTGCCCTGTGCCCCCGGGGCGTTGCGCCCACATGCTCACGTCAGGCGAGACCATGGCGTCCCACTCCGGCGTCGACTTCGACCAGCGCAGGCTTTTGAGATCCGCCTGCAGCGAACTGTTGCAGCGCGATGAGGTCGCTGACCGTCGTCGGCATGAGAAAGGCACCTGTACATCGATTCTCTGCGATGACGTGCAAGAGGAGCTCCGCGTCGACCCGCGGCACAAAAACATTCGTAGCCCCGAGCACGTACGTGGCAAGTGTGCACATCCACGTGCCGAGGTGGAAGAGGGGGCCCGAGTTGAGAAAGACGTCGTCGGCCTGCAGCCCCCGGACGAATGCGTTGGCGACGCCCACGGTCGTCAAGGCGCGATTGCTGAGAAGTGCACCGTGGGGACGACCCCCGAACGCCCCGGTATAGATCATGAGGACGGGCGCTTCAGGTGCGGCGTTCGCTCCCGAGGGAGTTGGCGCAGATGCCCCGATGAACGCCGCGTACGACTCCTCGCCGTCGGATGCAACAGGGCCGTCGTGTTGAATCCACCGGGTGGATGTCGATGCGGCCTCACGGGCGGACCGGATCGCCTCGCCGACTTCTTCCTCTTGCCAGAAGACCAGCTTGGGATCGGCATCGTCGAGAACAAAGGCGAGCTCGGCGCTCGACTGGCGCCAGTTGACCGGGCACAGGACGGCGCCGAGGCGGGCACAGGCAGCCAGCATCAGGAGCACACGGTGACAGTTCTGGCCCAGCCAGAGGACCCGGTCACCCGGACCGACTCCGGCACCATGGAGCGCGCTCGCCAGGCGCTGTACCTCAACGCGGAACGCTGACCACGTGAGACGCTGGTCGCCACACACGACCGCCAATCCTTCGGGGCGGCTGCGCGCATGCTCGTCGGCCAGCGAGGACAACGTGGCCTCGGTCGTCCCCATCGTCACGGATGGTCACCGACCTCGCGCGTCGGTTCGACCTCGACGAGGGGATCGCGACGCCCGCACGGGCAGACTTCGTCCCGGACGCTGCCCCGGATTCCGGTATCGAAATGGTCGAAGAGGAGCGCACGGCGGGCCCTGCTCGAGACGTGGAGGGTGCCCCCTTCGTCACTGATCGCCCACTCCCGTCCGTCAAGGTGCAGATTGCGGTAACGGCACGACACCGCCATGGCGGGGCCGAGGAGCCGCAATGCCCACGCGTCCACGCCGGACGCCGCAAGCCGGTCCTTGGCACCTCCCATGGCGATCACTACCGGGACACTCGAAAAGAAGGACTTCAGATCGTGACCCCGCTCGAGGATGCCGTCGACCATCGCATCGTTGACGCCGATGACGGCGCCAACCGTCAGAAGGCGGATGAACATCTCCACTCGATCCACATCCATAGCCGATGCGTCGGCGTTGCACACCAGAAGTCCCATCTCTCTCGCCGCGGCCTGCAGAGGGTGGAAGTACCCGACATCGGCGACGGTGGACGTTACAATGACGATCGAGCGATCGGGCAGGCCGAGGGCCGATAGAGACGTCACGGCCGCGGCAGTGTCGTGGTGTATATCGTCGAAACTGAGTGGAAGAAGCTGGTCGTCGCCGTAACGGCCGTATCCCCACATGTCCCTGCCCGAGACCCGCGGCACCGTCCAGTGATGCAGGCCGGTCACGCCGACGCCACCCGGGGAATTTTGTGGGGAGGCCCCAGGCGCAGTAGGACCTCGTTGTCGACGAGCTCGACCTCGGGTGCAACCCCGACGGCCGCTTCGATCGCGTTGATCAGATCGTCGCGCACCGACGTCAGAGTCCGCCCTCGCAGATCTGCGGTGTGGCCCACGCGCACTTTGAGCGCACCCATTTCCCGCCCGGTCCGAATCAGTTGGAAATACCCGGCGGACGACTCGGGAACCGACTCCACCGCTCTCCAGATGTCCATCGGAAGAACCGAACGGCCGTCGACAACCACCTCGTCCCCCTTCCGACCAACCGGCCACAGACGCATACCCGTTCGTCCGCACCGGCAAGGTGCCGTGCTCCATCGCACGAGGTCCTCCGACCGGTAGCGCACGAGGGGATTGCCGCTACGGGGCGCCAGGCTGGTCGCAACAAGCTCTCCTACCTCTCCCTCCGCCACAGGGGACGAACCATCAGGATCGAGAATCTCGATGAAGGCAGTGTCCTCGCTGGCGTGCAGGCCGTCGTGCTCCCGGCATTCGGTCGCGCTCCCGACATCACCCACGGCGGTGTGCAGAAATGGCTCGCCACCCCAGCGTTCCAGATCGCCTCGGGCCTGGAGGCCGAGGTGGTCACCGCCGATCACCACGCCCTTGTAGCTCGCGAACACCTCGTGCAACGGATACGGGAGCATGCCCGCTCGTTCCATGGAGGCCATGGCCATAATGAGGGGACCGCTCAGGAGGTAGAGGAGGGTCGGCTCGAGCTCGAGCGACGCACGGCACCAACGGTCGAATTCCGATGGGTGGTGATCGAAGAGCACGGCAGATGCGCCCAGCGCGTGCGTTGTCAGCCACGCCGGCCCCCGGAACGTGAACAACATGAACGCGACGGCATCACCGGGGCGCACGCCGATCTCCCACCAATCGCGGGCCAAGCCCACGCCGTCGCCGTGACCGACCGGGAGCACCACAGGATCGCCGGTCGTCCCCGTGGTCGAGGAGAGGGCGCTGGCATCGGCGATGCGACGGAGGCCACCCAATGCGTCACCGTGCGCCGTGCGATAGGCACGCACCGTGTCCTTGTCCACAAAGGGAACCCGGGCCCGGAATTCGGCGAGCGAGGTGATTTCGGATGTGCGGAGCCCGATCGAACCCCACGCCTCGGAGAAGAGGGGCGAGTGACGCTCGACGTAGTCGAGGGAGTCCAGTAACCGCGCCTCCTGATAGGAACGAAGATCCTCCCGTGGCATCGACTCGATGTCCGCGTCGAGCATCCGCATCAGCTGCTCCACGTTGTTGGGCATGTACGACCTCCGACGTGGCAAGTTAGACTTGTGGCAGTAGAGTGTCAAGTGGCACTGAGCTGTCATCCGGTTCCGGCGCATGGCTCGGACGACTACAACTGGAGCACCATGAAGGTCGACGCCTCACCCATCTTCACTACCGCAGCCAAAGGCGCCACGAGGCCAGATCGACGAGCCCAGAACCGGGATCGGACACGCCAGGCGCTGGCCGAGGCGGCAATGGAGCTTTTCGCCACACAAGGCTATGGCGCGACGACGGTCGAACAGATTGCCAACCTGGCCGCGGTCTCGCCCCGGACGTTCTTCCGCCATTTCGACTCGAAGGAGGACGTCCTCCTCCCCCTGGACGAACCGATGACAGTGGCTCCCGCCATCAGGAGCCAACCGCTGACCGTGAGCGATCTTGAGGCTCTTCGCGCCGCACTCGTGTCGACCGCCCCCACGAATGAACCGGCGGTAGCCAGAATCCGCATGTTCCGCGAGGCACTTTCCTCCTCTGCCGCGCTCCGTGGACGGGACTTCGACCAGAGAAACCTCAGTGAACACGCAATGGCGCGCGCACTGGCCGATCGGCGGCACCTCGACGAACCTGATCCTGAAGCGACACTCGCCGCCGTTATCGGCTTCGCCGTCCTCCGGACCGCCATGGATCGCTGGCTCGACCTTCCCGATCCAACGCCGCTCGCGCCTTTGATCGAGGCCGAGTTCGATCGGGCATACCACCTGATGGATCGAGACGCCTGATGCTCGTCGTTCCCGAACGCGCCGGTCCGGCGCATCCACTTGGTGGGTCGCCGCCACGGCGCGTGGGGTCAGCGCGTCGCACGACGAACATCGATACCAGCAGACCGAACGGGCCCAAGGAGAACAGCATCGTCGACGCGCGCGCCCGCGATCTGGTGACGGATCCTTTTGGGGACACGGCATGCCGATTCGAGCAGAACCTTCGGGCGCAGATCGCGCCGAATCGAGAGCTCATCGCAATCGAGTCGGACCCGTTCGAGCCTCGACTCGTCGAACTCCTCGGCTCGTACGTCGGCCCGGGTTTCCGTGCCCGCATGTCCGAGCTCCTTCCCGACCACGTCGCGCACCAGACGCTCCTTCATGCGCTCCTCGACGACCTGCCGGGCGCCACGTTGGTCTCGGGCTACGCGGTCCAACGGAGCCGGAGCCTCGGCCCGTCCTCCGACGAGCCCGCGACTCGGGCCTACGAACGACACGTCCATGCGTCGGAGGACATGTGCGCAGGGTGGGCCCGCGACGCGACCATCATGGTGACCTTCCGTAAGGAGGGGTTGTCACCTGTCGCGATGGGTCCCGAAGCGCCCCTGCTCGAACGCGAAGGCGATGCCCTCTCGTGGCATGCCATGGCAGAGCTCCCCTGCGAGGCCACTCGTCGCCGGAGGCGCCTGGACCTGGTGCCATCGGACGACACCGGGGCCTGGACATTCGACTCGCACTTTCGCGACAGCTACAGGGATGCCAAGGGAACGGAGAGCATCATCCACGAATATGTGGTGGTGGGGTCACTCGACCGGGAAGTCAGTCACATCGAGGAACTTCGAACCGAAGCCCGTGTTCTTCCCTGGGTGGAGTGTCCAGCTGCCGTCGGGAGCTCGACCCGGATGGTCGCCAAGCCCCTGGCCCGGCTTCGGACCGATGTCCGGAGCGAGTTCGTGGGGACCTCGACCTGTACGCACCTCAACGACGCGTTCCGCTTCCTCTCCGATCTGCTCCCGCTACACGGCTTGGTAAGCGGATCGGACATTTCTACGCGGTGAAGTCGAGAACGATGCGACCGCGCACCCCGCCCGCTTCAAGCCGTCGGTGTGCCGCGGAGGCCTGATCGGCCGGAAGGACATCGGCGACCCTCGCCGTGAGTATCCCGGCCTCCGCGAGGTCGCGTAGATCAGTCAGACGTGCGGTATCGGTCAACGCACGTCTCACCCAGATCGGAAATATGGTGATGCCGCGTTCGCTCGGCCCCTCCCACCCGCGGACGACAGCGAGGCCACCTCCGTCACGGATCGCAGGCAATACGAGCTCATGGAGCAGCGCACCGTCGATGAGGCCATCAACACCGCCGGGCGCGGCCCGACGAATCAGCGGGGCGACGTCATCACCGCGGCGAACGACCTCGTCTGCGCCGAAGCCCGCGACGAGCTCTTCGTCCGCTGAAGACGCGTCCGCAATGACATGCAGTCCATCCGCCTTCGCCAACTGCACCGCGTAGCCCCCGAATGCTCCGGCGGCACCGGTCACCGCCACCGTGCCGCCTTCAGGAATACCTAGGTCGTCGAGAGCCAGGCGAGCGGTGAGGGCGTTCATCAAAATGGTCGAGGCGGCCACAAGGTCGAGACCGGCGGGCGCACGGACGACCGAGGCCGCCGGGACCACGATCAGTTCGGCGTAGGCACCACCGCTCGGCCCATAGGGGAGCACAACCGCCATGACGGGATCTCCCACGCGCAACGAAGTCTCTACTGCTGGCCCGATCGATTCAACGACACCTGCTGCATCCATTCCGGGAACGTACGGCTTCGGACGGCCCTCGAGGCGCGTGGAGGTAGCTCCCGAACGGAACCCCGTATCCGTCGGGTTGACGGCGGCGGCATGGACGCGGATGCGAACCTCGCCCGGACCGGGGATTGGTTCAGGAATGTCCTGGACCCGGAGTACTTCGGGGCCTCCGAATTCGGTCAGACCGACTGCTCTCATAATCGCTTCCTTTCAGGATGCGGCGCGCGACAGCCGTACCCAGGATCGACATTGAGAATAATGGTGCGAAGCTACCGACACGACGAGCATCGGAGGTCGAACCCACGTGGCATTGACGGACACGCAGGAGACAGAAGCCGACAACCGGGGCGGTCGTGTCGCCGACTGGAAAAGGGCTCTGTCATCGACAAGGGCCCACATGAAGACAGACAGGATTACGGTGGCCGCCGGGAGTTTCGCCTTTCGCTGGTTTCTGGCGTTGTTTCCGATCATCATCGCGCTGCTCGCGATATCCGCCCTGGTGAACGTTCCACGTCACGTCACGGTGGCGCTCATCAACGGAACGACGAAGGCACTTCCGGCGGGTGCCGCGGATGTCTTCACTGGTGCAATCAACCACTCTGAGAGAAACTCCAAGGGCGCAATCGTGGCGATCGTGCTCGCGGGAGTGGTGGCGATATGGAGTGCCACATCCGGCATGGTGCAGGTCGAAGAAGGCCTCGACATGGCGTATGAAGTCGGTCAGAATCGCTCGGTCGCGTCCAAACGATTGCGCGCACTTCCGCTGTTACTGGCGGCGGCCATCCTCGGTGGTGGGGCATCGGCCCTCGTCGTCTTCGGCCAGTCGATAGGTCAAGAAATCGAGGATGCTCTTCCTTTCGGGGGCAGTGTGTTTCTCGTCGGGTGGACCGTTGTGCGGTGGATCGTCGCCCTGACGTTGGTGGGTCTGCTGTTCTCCGTCCTCTACTATGCCGCGCCGGACAAGGCTCACCCACAATGGCGGTGGATCAGTCCGGGCACGATTGTCGGCACGGTGATGTGGGCTGCCATTTCGTTGGGGTTCTCCCTCTACACGACGATCTCCGGATCGTACGTCAGGACGTATGGAGCCTTCGCCGGGGTGGCGATCCTGATCATATGGCTCTACCTGACGGGAATAGCGATACTGCTCGGCGGCGAGGTCAATGCGGCGTTCGAGCGCAACGCTGCGGCACGATCACCACTCGCCGGATCAGAAGCGGGATAGAAACCCCGCTCACTACGCGGACGCCTCGTCGCGAGCCACTAATTGCGCTCTCATCTCATTGAGGCCCGAGAGGGGGACCCCGGCGGCCAGAGCCCATGCACGTGCTCCCCCGTGCCGTGCATGGAGGAGGTCGAGAAAGCGCGCCATGGTCGTTCCCTCTGCCAGCACACGTCCGGGCGGTATCTCCGCAACGGACTCACCCCACACCGGATCGCGGCGGAGGCGGTCCAGTATCAGTGCCATACGGGTCGCGGTAATGGCGTAGTCATCCACGATCACCGAATACTCCACGCCCAGAATGTCCAAGACGAGGGCGGCGAGGACGCCCGTCCGGTCCTTGCCGGCGGCGCAGTGAAACACCAAGGGACGGTTCTTCGGATCGGCGATCATGGTGAGTGCTTCTGTCAGGGCACGGTGGCCGACCTCGAGGTACCACAGGTAGCGCTCGGCCGGATCATCATCAGATGGGGCAGGGACGGCGATGGATTCTCCGCTCTCCTCCTGCAGCACCGAGGCATGCAGATACGTAACCGGCTCGTTGCCCAGCAGGCCCCGGCCGGAACGCTCGAGTTCGGTCGCGGTACGCAGGTCCACGACGCTCGCCAGCCCCACAGCGCGGAGAACCTCTAGGTCGGCCTCGGTCAACTCGTGCAATGTGTCGCTCCGGAAGAGCTGCCCCCACCGTGTGATGCCCCCGTCGGTCGTGGGATAACCACCAAGGTCCCTGAAATTGCTGGCACCGGCCAGGGGGAGGAGTCGCTCGGGTGTGTCCATGGACGGGTCGGCCGACATCTCTCAGCTGGCCTGGGCTTCGTAGATGCCGCGCCACTCGTGCTTGGTCCGGATGGTCGTGTCGACATCACGGGCGAGGTCACGCAAAGCGCCGACGGAGGACGCCTCCCGATCGAGGTGTGTGAAGGGCTCGTAGCCGAAGAACCGGCAGGTGTTCTGCCATGTGATCTTGTCTATCTCTTCGTCATTGCACCCGGCGCCGATCAACTCGGCGTGGACGAATTCCGGCGCATTGGGGAAGATCGAGTCCGAGTGGGGGTAGTCGCACTCCCACGCGATGATGTCGACGCCGATGACGTCTCGGATCCTCAGCGCTGCCGGATCCGTGACATAACAGGCCAGGGAGTGCTCCCGGAAGATGTCGCTCGGGAGTTTGTCGCCAAAGTCGTGGCCGAGCCAGGTCTGATTCAGGTAGTGCCGATCACACCGGTTCAGGTAGAACGGAATCCATCCGATTCCAGCCTCGGACCAGGCCACCTTGAGGTCGGGGAATTCCTTGAAGGCGGGACCCCACAGGAGATCTTGTGCCGCGAGGGTCGAGACTTGGGTTGCGAGGATTATCAGGTTGTCGATTGGTGCATCCGGGGGAGAATTGATCGCTGAGAAGCCTTGGCCGATGTGCAGACACATCACGACCTGCTCCTCGGATGCCGCGGTGAAAAAGGGTGTCCAGTAGTCGAGATTGTGATAGCTCGGGAGTCCCTGCATATGCGGCAATTCGGGCATCGTCATGGCCCGACATCCCTTGGAGGCGACCCGCCGGACTTCGTCGGCCAGAGCCTGCGGATCCCAGACAGGGGGAATGGCCAACGGAATGAAGCGTCCCGGGTATGCGGCAGCCCATTCGTCGATGTGCCAGTCGTTGTAGGCCTGGGTCATCACCAGCGCCAATTCCTTGTCCTTGCTCTGCTGGAAGAACCCGCCGCTGAACCCCACGAATGACGGAAAACACATTGAAGCCAGAATCCCGTTGCGGTTCATGTCGCGCACCCGCTCATGGATGTCGTAAGCGCCTGGACGCATTTCCGAGTACGTCGTGGGATCCATCCCCCAGTCCTCTTTGGGCCAGCCGACCACCGCATTCAGACTGCCCGAGCCGCTCTCGACACCTTCGAACTGCCACCGCTCGATGCCTTCATCGTTCAGCACGCTGCGAGGTGCCCGGTCCGCCCAACGAGCCGGAACGTGGGCATCGAACATGTTGCGGGGCTCTATCACATGGTCGTCAATGCTTATGAGGATCATCTCGTCGTAGTCCACTGCCGTCCTTCCTGGTCAACCCATCACATTCGCCTGCGGAGACCCATGATGTCCGTGCATCGATGTTCCCGAGGCGGGTTCGGGGCCCAGTCTTCCACCAAACAGGTTCTGGTTCCTGACCGGGCCCGGGTCCTGTGTGCGTGACACCCGCGTCGGCGCATGGTGCCCCCATCGCGTCACGTAGTGGTAGCACAACCGACAGCCCAGGCAGACGATGTCGCGCGGTGGCTCAATCGCTGTCGCGTAGTGGTAGCACAAGGTTCATCGATCGCATGTTGCCCATTGGAGAGGCACGCATCACACTGCAAAAGGTGGATTGGATTCGCACGCGACGGGGACCACATGCGGCGGCTGCGCGCCGCATGTGGAGACGGGGCCTTCTGGCGACCGCCGCAGCAGGATCGGCGATCTTCGCGGGCCCGGTCACCACCGCGAACGCTTCTTCGCCGGCCTGCCAGACTCTGCCGACAGCGCTCGGCTTCACCGAGTACAGCGGAGGCCCGGTGAACGAAAGCCACGGCGACTCGGACGGGCCAACCGCGTTCGGCGGCGCTGCCACCCTCGCAAACTTCTCCATGTCGGTGACGCCAGGTCTTCTTCCCGCTTCCAACGTGGCATACGTCCAGGACGGCGCGGTCACCGGTGGTGGCACTTCGTCAGTGCACAACGGTAATGGCTACTACGACTCCACGCTGAGCGGCCTGACGGACAGCGGTGGAACGCTCAATGCAGTGAGTCAGTCGAACCTCCCGATCGCGTTCTCGACTGCGACCTCCCAGGCCGCCTCGTTCAGCACGCAGTTGGCCGCCTTGAGTACCTCGACCGGCGACACGTCCGGCGTGTCGGGCACGACCCTCACGCTCACCTCTACGCAGACCCAGAGCAACGGCGACTACGTCTGGGACCTGACCAGCGGGGAGTTGACCTCGCTCAGCGCCGTCAAGATCGTTGGCGTGCCCGCCGGCGGGTCCATCATCATCAATGTGCCCGATAGCGGGTCGCTGACCTTGGACATCGCAGTTACCCTGGACGGCTCCGCGGCATCGTCGACCACCACCCAACCGTCATTGGCGCCGACGACGATCTTCAACTTTCCCAATGTCACGTCGCTGACGTTGTCGAACGGCGACTGGGCCGGCGAGCTCCTCGCCCCCGCCGCGGCATTCACCTTCTCCAACAGTCACCTGTGGGGAGGTCTCGTTGCCGGTGTCAGCCTTACCGGGACGATGGAGTCGACCTACGGGCCGCTGTCCGCCTTGTGCATCCCCGCACCGGGCAACCCGCTGCCCGAGGGAAAGCCTCTCCTCCTGGTAACCGGCGGTGTGCTCGCGGCTGGCGCGGTCCTCATCGCCCGTCGCCGCAACGGGCGCAACGCCCGGGCCATCTAAGCGGCGTTCGGGCACTCCGGCGATCTAGACGTCCTTGTGGTCAAGCCGCTCAGCTGGTAGCGACACCCCGCCACAGATCGATCCCGCCTTCGACGGCGTACTGGTCGATTTCCGCGAGCTCATCTGACGAGAAATCGAGCTTGTCGAGGGACGCAACGTTCTGCTCCAACTGGGCGACGCTGCTCGCGCCAACTACGAGAGATGACATACGGGGGTCACGAAGCGCCCAGGCGAGCGACATCTGTGCGAGCGACTGTCCACGCCGTTCGGCAATCGCACCCAGGGCCCGGATGCGAGCGAGATTCTCAGGGCTGAGCATTTGCGGAGTGAGAGATCCCACTCTGGACGCACGAGAGCCTTCGGGGACGCCATTGAGGTAGCGGTCCGTGAGGAGGCCTTGTGCCAAGGGCGAGAAACCGATGCAACCGACGCCCTCGGTTCCGAGCACATCGAGAAGGCGCTCTTCGATCCAGCGATTGAGCATGGAGTAGGAGGGCTGGTGGATCAGCAACGGGGTACCCAGCTGACGGAGAGTTGCGATGGCCTCTGCGGAGCGCTCGGCAGAGTACGAAGAAATACCGACATAAAGGGCCTTTCCCTGCAGAACGGCGGAATGCAGCGCACCAAGCGTCTCTTCGAGGGGGGTGTCGGGGTCGAAGTGGTGGTGGTAGTAGATATCCACGTACTCGAGACCCATGCGCTGGAGGCTCTGGTCAAGGCTGGCCAAGAGGTACTTGCGAGATCCCAGGTCTCCATAGGGTCCGGGCCACATATCCCAACCTGCCTTCGTCGAGATGATCAACTCGTCCCGATAGCTCTGGAAATCGGAGTGCAGGATTCTGCCGAAATTCGTTTCAGCGCTTCCGTAGGGAGGTCCATAATTATTGGCCAGGTCGAAGTGCGTAATTCCGAGGTCGAACGCTCGTCGCAGTATGGCGCGCTGCGTTTCCAGTGGCTGACCATCGCCGAAGTTTTGCCAGAGGCCGAGCGAAAGACTGGGCAACCGCAGGCCACTGCGCCCGCAGCGACGGTACTTCATCGACTTGTAGCGGCCATTGACCGGTGCGTAGGGCGTCATCTGTCGTCGTGCTCCGATCCCGTCGCCTGAGGAGTCCGATACGTCGCGGAAACACTAATACCTGACGAACAACCTCGTCATGGCCGCTGGATTGTCCGCCCTGAACCTGCGTGGTTGTCTGGACGTATGAGAGTGGCGGAGTACGGGGCCGCTGCAGGGGCTCGCCATAATGTCGAGAGCACGGGCCGATCCGCGTAATCCTCGTACATCTCAAACCCGTTGGCCGAGTTGGGTTGCGCGACGACGTTCAAGTCCCAGAAATCCCAGATGAACATGCCGGCATACCAGGAGTATCCACCCCCCTCTACGGCTTGAATGACGGCCTGCAGGGCAGCTGCCTGTTCATAGGGAGCCTGGCCGGCGTTGTCGTTCGTACCGTTGTATGCCGCTCCAGGACGGTTCTGGAATCCGAACTCGGTGAAAACGATCTGCTTGTTCTCATTGGCCGCGCTGAGTGCAGCCATCTTCGCCGGCGTGTTGTAGCGATCATGCGTTCCGTTGATGAACGCCGTTTGTAGCGTCGCGACGTCGACTGTTCCTGCCATCGGATCAGAGATCATCGTCGGGTAGAACTCTTGACCTATGTAGTCGAGGCTCGCCCAGAGAGCCTTTGGGTCACCTGGGTATCCCGCATACGTAAGCAGACCTGAGTAGACGTTTCGGATCTGTGCGACGACTCCAGAAGATTTTTCGATCCAATAGGGGGTGTAATCCCCACTGGTCCCGTCTTCAGGTGGGGGGAACGGACCGTAGAGCAGTGTATTGAGTTCGCAACCGATACAGAGCATGTCGACTCCGTAGGTTTCGGCCATGGTGGCGAAATGGGTTATGAAGCTGGCATACGCCCCCATGAAGGTCGCGATATCGGCGACTCCAGGATCGAGGCTTCCACGCCAGTCCGCTGAACTGTGGGGACGAAACGGGTCGATCATGGGCTTGAGCATGACCTTGAGACCCAAGCGCTTGGCGTCGGTTATCGCCGCTTCGAGTTCGCTGTCTCTGTAACTCTGGTAGTGACCGGCCCCAAACTTGCCGCTAAGGGCGTCGGTGCTCTCGTACGCAACAGTCGAGAGAAGAGGGGTATTGGGCGGCCATCCGACGTCGAGGGCCTCAGGCGAGTTACCGAGCGGATCTGATCCGTTGAAGTAGACCCAGAACGGATTGAACACCACCCACGTGGCATGCGTCATAGTGGCGACATCGGACAACCCTTGCTGGGTGTAACCGGCCGTGGACAGACTCCCAACGCCTTGGCCATAGAAATTCGCGCCGCGAATGAAGGGGGCCGGATCTCCCGCCTTGGCGCTCCCCAAGTGGAGCGCCAGATCACCAACAACAACGGCGCCTGCCGAAGCAGCAGCGACCTGGAGAAACCTGCGCCGAGAAAGCACATCCCCATGTTCCAGCTTGAAGATGAACACCGATCCACCGGCGGTCGACACAATGGTGAAATATCGTCGGGGAGCACAGATTCGTCACCAACAGTTCACTTCCGTCTTCGACGTGTCGGAGTAGTGAGCTCCTACTGTCCCCACGTTGCCCTAGGCAGGAGTCGAGCGAGAACCGGAGGACCACGTGCCCAGCCCTGACAAGTACGGCTCGCTCGGCCAACCGCATCCGGATTGGACGACGGTTCTCGCCGAACTGTCCACAGAGATCACCGGGCTGGTCCTGACCGTAGGCGACGAGGGCTACCAGGCCGAGCACACCGGATTCGACCTGTCCGTACCCCAGCGTCCCGCCCTGGTTGTGGGCGCGGCGACCACCGATGACGTCCTCTCGGCGGTCCGCTTCGCCGGGTCCCAACGCCTTCCTGTCGGTGTACAGGCCACCGGACACGGCCCGACCGTGGCGGCGAACGGAGCTCTGCTCATCAACACCCGCCGGTTGGATGCCGTCGAAGTGGACCGTGTCAATCGCTCGGCCCGTCTCGGCGCGGGAACTCTTTGGCACCATGCCATTGCGGCTGCCGCCCCCTATGGTCTTACCTCGTCACCGTCGGTCGGGGCCATCTCCTACACCCTGGGTGGGGGGATCGGTGTCCTCAGTCGCCGCTTCGGGTTCGCCGCCGACCACGTGCGCGCCATCGAAGTCATTACCGCCGACGGCGAGCACCGCCGGGTGACGGCGCACGCGCATCCCGACCTGTTCTGGGCCATGCGGGGTGCGGGAAGCAACTTCGGGGTGGTGACCAGCATGGAGGTCGATCTGGTGACCGTCCCCGAGCTCTACGCTGGTGGACTTTTCTTCGGGGGAGAGGACCGTGCGGACGTCCTGGCTGCGTTCGCCTCTTGTGCGTCTGCTGCCCCGGACACCCTGAGCCTCTCGGTAGCGGTCCTCACGTTCCCGGACCTCACCGTCCTACCTCCGATGCTGCGAGGACGCCACTGTTGCCATGTCAGGGTCACCCATCAAGGTCCGGGCGAAGAAGCAGAGGGCTATCTTGGTGCCCTTCGCGACACCGGACCTGTCCTCCTCGACACCGTCGGACCGTTGCCGTTGACAGAAACCGGTACCATCCACAACGACCCCACGACCCCCATCGAGGGCCATAGCCACAGCCTGGTGCTCCGCACCATCGAGAGCGATCTCATCGATGCTGTGGTCGCACACACCGGGCCCGCTGCGCGATCTCTCGTCGAGCTCCGACATCTCGCCGGCGCACTCTCGAGACCGCCGCTGGTGGCCAACGCCGTCGGTCACCGTAACGGAGCGGCGAATCTGTTTACGACCGCTTACCCCGGCGGCGACAAGGTCTCCGTCGAGGCCGAGCAGCGCCGCCTGCTGGCGGACGTAAAGCCGTGGAGCGATGGCGGCGCACTGGCCAACTTCCTACTCGGCTCACGCGTCACCTCTGCTGACGTACGCGCGGCCTATCGACCCGAAGACTATGAGCGGTTGAGGGAACTCAAAAACATCTGGGACCCGAACAACGTTTTCCGGTTCAACAACAACATCCCCCCGGGCGACTGACGTCAGAGGTCGCGTAGCGCCTTGACGTGGCGCAGGAGCTCCTGCCGAATCTTCTCCAGGAGGGCCCGTGCACCGTCGTCGTCCTGATCGCCCCGAGCCGTCAGGAGATGTACGGAAAGTTGGTCGAGATGATCGAGGATGTTTTGCCGGACCTCATCGTCCGTGGGATTTCCAGGCCAGATGTTGACAAGCGTGCGGCCGGCGACGCTCGGCACACTGCCGAGAGGGGATGCTCCCAATTGCTCGTCTTCGGTCATGAGGAGGCCGGCCCAGCTCCTCAGGTCGGCAAAGAGTTTGTCCAGGACCTCATGGAGCTCGTGTTTGTAAGGGACCTTCCGGTAGGCCTGCTTGACGTCCTGCACCACGTCGATCACCTCACTAAGCACTGCGTTGAGAGAGTCGATTGCCCGGTCGGGCGTTGGCTTGTCGTTAGGCATTCGGGCCTCCCTTCACACACCTGACGCTTGAACATCGAGCGGCTCCGGTTCGACCAAGGGGAGCCGAACCACAAACCAAGTCTCACCGGGCACGGATTCGAGTCTCACGTCACCGTGATGCTTGTTCACGACAATGCGCCAAGAGATATCGAGTCCGAGGCCGGTCCCTTCTCCGAACGGCTTGGTGGTAAAGAACGGCTCGAAGATCCGCGAACGAATTTCTTCGGGCACGCCGGGCCCGGTGTCTCCGATATGCACCGCAAGGAACTCCTCGTCACGCGTGGTCCGGATCGTCAACCTCCCCGCTCCCCCCATAGCGCCGATCGCGTTGTCGATGAGGTTCGTCCACACCTGATTGAGCTCGGCCGCATAGGCCGGAATAGGGGGTAGAGAGAGGTCGTACTCCCTTACCACCTCGACCCCATCGCCGAGTTTGGGTGCGAGCATCGTCAAGGTACTGTCCAGCAATTCGTGAACGTCGACGATCTGATAGGGCGCGCGGTCCATTTGTGAGTACTGCTTGGCCGCCGCAATCAGCGTGGAAACGCGCTTTGTCGAATCCTGGATCTCGTCCATCAATATCTCGGCCTCAACGGCACAGCGCGAGCCAACGAACGGCATTCTCGAGCTTCGCCTCGCCGACACCTTGGACGACTCTTTCAAGATAGGTCTCGTTCAGACCGGCCTGGACGAGAACGGGGGCCAGGTCCCAGCCATCAGCGACCCGATGGTCCTCGAACCACTGGCCGAGACGGTCCTCGAGGTCCGATGTCTCCATGGGGCTCAGCTGCGGTGCCGTGTGCGTCCCCTCAACAGCTTCCTCCTCCAGCCGTACCAGCGAGGACAAGGTGTGCGGATCGAATCCGGACGCGAGAGTGGCCAAGGCATGGCGCATGTCGGTCAGTCGGTCCCGCAGCGATGAGGTCGCCCGGACCGCCGCGGCCGCCGGGTTGTTCAGCTCATGGGTCAGACCCGCCGAAAGGGAACCGAGCGCCAGGAGGCGCTCACGCTGCTGCAGTGCCTGCTGCGTGCTCTGTGTGCCGAAGAACAGACCTTCAAGAAGGTGGAGCGCCATCGGGAACCAATCCCGCATCAACTGTGCGAACTGTTCGGCCCCCAAGACGAAGAACCTCGACCTCACGTTCGCACGCAACGAGTTGTTGTACACCTGCCGGATCCGATCACCGAGGTACGCCTGAAATGCTCCGCCGTAGACGCCGCGGGCGTCAGAACGGTTGATCTCCACGTCGTCGGTTCCGACTCGGCGGAACAGGGTCACGGACCCCTCCAGAAGGACATAGAACGACGAAGCAGGTTCGCCTTCCCGGAGGACCCAGCCGGGTTCGATCAACTCGACGTGCCCTTCTCGGCACAACCGACCCAGTTGCTCTTCATTCAGCTTCTCGAACAAGAAGAGCGTCCGGATCTCATCGACATCACAGGGGAGTTCGTTGCTCATCGCATCACCTCATTTCGAGATATCGGTGCACGAGCATGACCGCCATGGCCCCCTCGCCAACGGCGGACGCGACTCGCTTGGCCGATTCCGCCCGGGCATCGCCCGCCACGAATACACCGGGAATGCTGCTCTCGAGGTGGTACGGCACCCGCTCCTCGAGCCAGCCGGCCGGCCGATCCCCTACCAATGGCAGGTCCGGGCCCGTCATCACGAAGCCCCGTTCGTCCCTCACCACGACACCGTCGAGCCACTCGGTGCGAGGCAACGCACCGATGAACACGAAGAGGAGTTGGGCGTCGACCAGCTCAGTGGCACCCGATGTGCTGTCACGGAGGGTCAGCGTCTCCAAATGTTCGTGCCCGCTCCCGGCGATCACTTCTGTACACGTGCGGACCTCGATGTTCGAAATCGTCTCAATCTGCTGCACCAGGTAGTGGGACATCGACGCTTCCAAGGAAGAACCCCGAACCAGAATGGTCACCGATGCAGCGTGGCGGGCGAAGTACACCGCTGCCTGGCCCGCGGAGTTGGCGCCGCCGACGATGAAGACGTGCTGACCCGCGGCATTCGAGGCCTCACTCATGGTCGATCCGTAGTACACGCCTCGCCCGGTGAAATCCGCCAGACCGGGGGCGGTCAACTGACGATACGACACGCCCGAGGCGAGGATGATGGCGTGGGCGTCGATTGTCCCGCCATCGGCGAACCGAACCGTGCGCGCCGATCCATTGACCTCGATCGCCACGACCTCTCGGGCCGTCACGATCTCCGCACCGAACTTGGCAGCTTGACGGCGGGCACGATCCGTCAGCTGAGCCCCTGACACACCATCGGGAAAGCCGAGATAGTTCTCAATCCGTGAGCTCTGGCCTGCCTGCCCACCTGTCGCCGTCCGCTCGATCAATATGGTGCGTAGCCCCTCCGAGGCTCCATAGAGCGCGGCACCGAGACCCGCCGGGCCGCCGCCGATCACCACGAGGTCGTAGAAAAGCTCGGAGGGCGTCGTCTCGAGCCCGACGCGGGCGGCCAATTCCGCATCGGAAGGTTCGACGAGCACGTCGCCATCGACGGTGATCACGACCGGGAGACGCAGCCCATCCACACCCGCGGCGGCGAGGAGGCGCTCCCCTTCCGGATCCTCCGACTGATACCAGCGGTAGGGAACCTGATTGCGGCCCAAGAACTCACGCACGTCCGATGAGCGGGCCGACCAGCGATGACCGACAACTTTGGTGTCCGGAATGGGCCGATGGTCGATGGCGTGCCAAGCGCTGAGGAGGTCGTCGAGGACCGGATAGAGCTTCTCCTCCGGTGGATCCCAGGGTTTGAGCAGGTAGTGATCCAGATCGACCACGTTGATCGCGTCGATGGCCGCACTCGTGTCGGCATATGCGGTCAGCAGAACACGGCGGGCCGTCGGGAAGAGGTCCATCGCCTGTTCGAGGAATTCGATGCCGTTCATCTGCGGCATCCGATAATCGGCGAGGAGCAGGGCCACCACGTCCCCGCGCAGCTTCAGCTCTCTGAGCGCTTCCAATCCCTGGTCGCCCGACTCGGCCCGGACGATCCGGTAGTCCTTCCCGTAGGCCCGGCGAAGATCTCGGGCTATCGCTCGGGATACTTCGGGATCGTCGTCGACGGTCAGGATGACAGTGCGGGTCTCGGCCATCACTTTCATGGGGAGCAGACTACGGGACCATCGGGGGATCCCGTCCCTATGACTCGGAGGGCGCCCTCAGCGAGCTTCGATCGCCCTTCCAGGCAGAGACAAGTTGGTCGGCAAAGGCACCTTCGACGAGAGCGACAGCTCTCGCTCCGAACAGAACCGCTCCCGCTTGCTCGGGCTCCGTCTCGAGCAGACCACCTACAAGATCATTCACTGCAACGTACTGGTGCACGTCGTCGGCTTCGACGTGCACGTCATAGAACCGGCGCCCTTCGGCCGGGACGCCGAGCGATCCGAGCCACGCACTGTAACGGCCCATCGGAACCACGGAGTTCATCTCGAAGCTCGCCAGATGTCCCACCAGAGCGCCCCGCAATCGACGGTGCAGGCCGAGCATGGAGATGAGGTTCGTCGTGGCCAAGGTAACGGCAGGCAGTCGTTCGAGATACGCACCGTAAGTGGAGTCGAGACCCAAAGCTGACATTGCATCAGCGAAGAGTGTTGCGTGCATGCGTTCAGGCAGGCCACCTCCGTACTCGTCTGCCTGAATCATGACCATGGCGGCCTTCGCCCGTCCGGACAACCGAGGTATCCCCCAGGTATGGGGATCGGCTTCCTTCAGTTGGTACGCCGACCGGTGGATGGCGAGCTCCTCCGCATGGAAGCGGCTCCCGTGTCCGAGCAACCACTCCGAAAGCGAGAACCCTCCCCCTCTACTCAGATCCCACAGTGCGTCCGGCACGTCGGCTGCCGGGATCTCCCGGTGCTCCGGTAACGCGAGCCGAAGCTGCAGTTCAAAAGCTCTTTCGAGTTCGTTGCGAAACGCAAGAAGAGAAGGCTCCCACTCCCAGGAGTCGCACACGCCGCCCAAACCTTGGTAATGCAGCTCGTAACAGCAATAGAGCGCCAGTTGCGCGTCCTCGTCGAAGATTGGCTCTTCGCTACGTACGACCGGCATGGACAACTGATGGGGACCCTTGCGGAGGGAAGCAAAAAGTGCGCTGCTCAACGGACCGCGAGGGAGCGGAAGCTTCGGCATCGTCGGGGCCCTACGCCTTCGCCGGGACCCTCCGGCCTTTCGGTGACGACTGCTTCGCGTGTGTCTTCGCCGTGGTGCCACTGATGCGGTCGACCACACCCCGCAGGGCTGCCGCCCCTTCCGCGGCCAGGTCACTGACCTTGTCTTCCACGCGATCCATGACCCCCGCGGTGGTTCCGACTGCGATGTTGCCGGGAGGTGTCGATGGAGACCGCGGGTGGGGACGAGTTGGCGCAGTCGCCTTCGCTCTCCCCATGGCGTCACCCAGCTCCTGGAGGGACTTGCGCCCGAGTTGCTTTCGCACCTTGGGGAAGTAATCGCTCTCTTCCTCTTTGACGTGATGACGGACGTTTTCGATCAGGACCGTGACTTTGGCATCGAAGGATTCATCGTGCGAGTCCAGGTGCTCGAGCTCGGAGAGGACCCACTTCACGATGTGATGTTCTTCGATGGATTCGAGCACGATGTCCTCCACGCCGGGAACCGATGCTCTCGTCGTGGGGTAAAACAGTTCCTCCTCGATGGCGGCATGCTTCGAGAGCTCCTCAATGATCCGGTCCACAGTGGTCCGTTTCAGGGTGAAGGCTCGATCACCTGCCTTCTCGAATCGCTTGAAGAGGGATTCGACCGTGCGGTGATCGTCCTTGAGCATCGTGATGGCGTCCATACCTTCGTCGTACCCCCGTCGTTCCTCGCCAAACACTGCCCTACACCGACATTCGTTCGACGGTCCGCAGCGATCCCCTTTCCGTGTCCACCCCGACCGGTGCGATGGCGGCCGCCGCGACACATCCGGCGAAGAGAAAGAAAAGAGCTGGACCAAATGAAGCCAACTCCTTGGAGAGAAGGTCGAGGCCGACCACACCGAGCAGTGAAGCTGCTGCTGTCAGGCCAATGATGGTTGCGGTAGCCCGTACACCCCCGGCCACGGCAAGCATAACGATGCCCCAGGCGAGATACCACGGCTGCACCGAAGGTCCCAGCAGAACGATGGCCAGGAAACACGCTCCCACGGCGAGGGGCGCCCCGTCGCGGGGCAGCCGCCAGAGCGCCCAGAGCGCGATGATCCCGGCGGCGATCAGACCGAGTACGTGTGTCGGGCCGAGCAATGAAGCGACGGGGAGGTCGGCGTTGAACATGCCCACCAGATGGGACCCGGCGATGGCCGCCAAGTCGGACGGCGTGAGCCAATTCGTCACATCGGCGCTCGCGCCGAGCGTGTGCGTCCAGCCCCAGCCGACTCCGAACGACAAAGAGAGGATCTCGAAGGTCACGACGGTGATGAGGGCAGCCTTGGCGAGTAACGACACCCGCTGCCGCAGAGACGCCGTCGCTCCGGCGCACAGCAAGCCTATCGCCACGACCCCCACGAGTCCCGGGGCCTTTACCGCTCCGGCCAGCGCGCACAGGAGAATGCCGAAGGACGGATGCCCGCGCCGGGCCACGGACAAACCGGCGACGAGGAGACCGACCATGAGTGCGTCGTTGTGACCCGAACCGATGAGGAAAAGTACGACGATCGGATTGAGGAGTCCGAGCGCGAAGGCCGACCCCGGGTCGCGCCCGAAGCTGCGGGCGAGAGAAGGAAGGGAGATCGCCGCGAGAGCGATACCGGCGAGAGCGAGAAGCCGAAAGAGCACGAGCGACACGAGAACCCGATAGTCAGCCGCCCGCACGATCTCACCCTCTAGGCCACTGAAGAAGGGTCCGTAGGGCGACGGGGTGTTGATCCAATACCCCTGTGCCAACGACTCAAATGGTGTGGCACCGAGCACACCTGGGCCGTAGAGATACGGACTGATGTGGTTGGCCACCATCTCGCCTTGCGCGGCATAGCTATAGATGTCATCGCTGAACAACGGCGGCGCCACCAGCAGCGGCAAAGACCAAAGTCCGAGAATGCGGGCTAGCCGCAAAGGTGGTACACCCGTCGCTCCCATGACGTTCCTGGTGATCGCCAACCAAGCCCGGACCAGGAGCACGACGCCACAAAAGCCTGCGGTCAGCTCAACAAAGAGCAGGACACCCGTGGCCTGTACAACGGCACCGCTCGGATCGTTGTTCGGTACACCGAAAAACCACGCACCCGGAACCTTGTCCGCGAACGGCGCTCCCGGGAGGGAGGAAGCCACGGCGACGAGCATCGTCCCAATCAGTCCGACGCAAGCGGGACGCACATACCGACCACGAGGGCGCCCATCGGGTGCGGGCACCCGAGCCACACGACGCCACACCTCGGCCGCCACCCCTCGGAGCGGCTGCGTCGACTCGTCGACCTGCACAGGTTTTGTCACGGGAGGCAGGAGCTACAGAAGGATTGGCGGTCCAGCCACGAAGTGGCGCCCACCAACGCGCCTACCAGGGACAAACAGCAAGTTGGCTGCCATGGAACCTCCCGCGCCGGGACCTGTATCTGGGATTTACCTCAGATTAACCTGAGATTTACCTGGGATACGGTACACCAACGAGGGATGCTCAGGGCAAAGAGCCGTCTACGTCGCCTGAACCCCTCTGACGATGGCGTCTGCAAAGGCGACATCGGCCGCGTCCTGCGTGGCGGAACTCGGCGGATCACTCGCCAAGACGGTGGTCGGCAGACCGGGAGACAGGTGCAACATATCCGGCCCGAACCACGAGCCGTGGTCGCGCGCTTCGCTATTCCAGTCGACGACCCGGACGTTTGCGTGCTCCTCAGCGACCTCTCCGATTGCCCGGTTGATGGCCAGAGCATCGCTCTCCTTGTAATAGAACGGAGCATCGACTTTCGCATTCACGATCACCACATCGGCGTCCCCGACCTTGGCGACGAGTTGTTCCAACAACGCTGAATACTCGGCGATAGAGACAGTTCCACGTGCTAACTGCAGTGCATCGTTCGACGCCGTCTCCAGCACGATCACCCCATATGCCCCGTCTTTCACGTCGGCGTCCAGAGTCTCCTGCGCCCAAGAGGACGAAAGTGCGTGACCGGGGTCGACCGACACCTGACTCACGTACCCTGCCGCGGACAAGGAGGACTCGATCGATGACTTCGCCTGCCAGGAAAGTGAATCGCCGACAACTGCCACGGTCCTGGCGCGCACTTCGGCCTCGTGGCTTATGTTCGCTGAGGCTCTCTCCGTATGGACGGCGGCGACACCCAGTGTCACCGCAGCCAGGATCATGCACGCCACGACAACTGGCTTCATCATTCTCCGGCCCGTCCGGGACACGGCGGACGAGGCAATTTTACCAGCACGTGGAGAGGGTTCGGATGCGGCCTCCCTGGCACCTGACTTCATGGGGCATCATGCGCTCACGATGTTGGAGGAGGGCATGTGTCGGCTGTGTGCCACCTGTCCCTTTCCCCAATGGGCGCCAGCCCCGCCGTCCGGTCGAGAATTGGATGCCGTTGCCGTAGAGAGAAGGCGGGCGTAGGTTCAGGGCTGTGAAACCTCCGCCCTTTGGCTATAGCGCACCGACGAGCCTGGACGAGGCGCTGGCCCTGCTGCAGGAGCACGGGGAGGATGCCAGGCCGCTCGCCGGAGGGCAGAGCCTGGTCCCGCTGTTGTCCCTGAGGCTGGCCCGACCTTCGCATCTGGTCGACCTGGCCGGAATCAGCGAGTTGGCGACCATCGTCGTCGAGGACGGACATCTGGTCATAGGCGCAATGACCAGAGAGCGGCAAGCCGAGCGCCATGACGATGTCCACCGCCTGGCTCCGCTTCTCGCCCTGGCGCTGCCCCTCATCGGCCACCCCGCTATCCGCAGTCGGGGCACGATCGGGGGCAGTCTGGCCCACGCCGACCCCGCGGCCGAATTACCCGCGGTTGCCCGGTTGCTTGACGCGGAACTTGTGGCCCAGAGCCTCGGACAGGGCATACGCATCATCGATGCAGCCGACTTCTTCGCCGGTTTTTTCACGACGGCCCTGAGGCCCGATGAGATCCTCACCGCGGTCCGGATACGGCCTCCGGAACCGGGTACCGGCAGCGCGATCGAGGAAGTCGCCAGGAGGCACGGCGATTTCGCCATGGTCGGTGCGGCGGCGATGATTCGCCTGACGGATGGGAAGATCGCCGAGGCTCGAGTCGTTTTGACCGGGGTCAGCGATGTCCCGGTGCGCGCCACCGAGGCCGAAACGATCCTGGGGGGTGCGGAACCCACCCGGGAAGCCTTCGCCGCTGCGGCCGAGGACGCCGCAGAAGCCCTGTCGCCCCCGGCGGATCTCCATGGCTCCTCCGCCTATCGCCGCCATCTTGCCGTTGTGCTCATGAAGCGGACGCTCGCGCTCGCCACCCAGCGCGGCGAAGGTGGCGGCGTGAACACCTTCGACATCGAACTCACCGTCAACGGGACACTGCGGCAGGGCGCAGTCGAACCTCGCCGCACCCTGGCCGATTTCTTGCGGGAGGACCTCGGGCTCACCGGCACCCACCTCGGCTGCGAGCACGGCGTCTGCGGTGCCTGCACGGTCCTGGTCAACGGCGAACCGGCGCGATCGTGTCTCATGCTCGCTGTCCAGGCACGAGGAGCCGACATCCTCACCATCGAGGGCCTCGCGAACGACGGCATGATGAACCCTCTGCAGCAGGCGATGTGGGAGTCGCACGGATTTCAGTGCGGCTTCTGCACGCCCGGGTTCCTCATGCAGATCACCGCTTTGTTGGCCGAGAACCCTGACCCGGCCGAGGCGGAGATCCGTGAAGCACTGTCCGGCAACCTCTGTCGCTGTACCGGCTACGAGAGCATCGTCAACGGGGTGCTGCGAGCAGCCGGGCACGACAGCTCCCTCTCCGGGCCACGGCACTAAGGAGGAGCGACAACGTGCAGAACATCGCCGAGCGATTCACCGGAGCGAGCGTCAAGCGGTCAGAGGATCCCCGGATCCTGACCGGGGCGGGTCGGTACGTCGACGACGTCCGTCTCCCCGGCATGCTCCACGCCGTCCTTCGTGCGCAGCCCGTTTGCCCACGCCCGCATCACGAGCATCGACGTTGCCGAAGCCCGCAACGCGCCCGGGGTCATCGCGGTACTGACCGGGGAGGAACTGGAACGGCTCAGTGTCCGGGGACCGGGTTCCGCCGGGATGTTCGCCGGCAACCTGCCCGATGCCGTCGTTCAGCATCCTGGCCACCGACAAGGTGCGCCTGGTCGGAGACCCCGTCGTGCTGATCGTGGCCGAGAGCCGCTACCTGGCCGAGGACGCAGGCGAGCTGGTGGAAGTGGACTACGAGGAACTGCCGGCCGTGATCACCCCGGAGCAGGCACTCGACCCCGCCGGCCCGCCCATCTTCGAGGACTTGGGCAGCAACGTGCTGATCCACTCACCGGTCGGCCACCTTCGGCGACGTGGAGGGCGCCTTTGCCCGGGCCGACCGGGTGGTGCGGGCGGAACTGCGCCAGCACCGCCACCAGAACGTGCCGATGGAGTGTCGGGGAGTCGTGTGCAGCTTCGACCCCGAATCCGAAGAGCTCACCGTCTATTCCGCCACCCAGGGAGTTCATGTCGCCCGCATGGCGGATTCGCCAGCCAGCTCGACATGCCGATGGAAAAGGTGAGGGTCCTGGCCGGGGACATCGGCGGCTCGTTCGGGCTCAAGATCGGCGCGGCACGAGAGGACATCGCCTGCGCCGCCGCCTCCCGCCAGCTCGGCCGTCCGGTCCGGTGGATCGAGGACCGCAGCGAGAATCTGACCGCGTCCGGTCAGGCCCGGGACGAGAGCTTCGAGGTCGAGGCGGCGATCTCGGAGCAAGGCGACATCCTCGGCCTGCGGGTCAAGATGATCATCGACACCGGGGCCTACCCCGGCCTCGGGCGGCATGCTGCCTGAAATGGTGAAGTCAATGATCTGCGGCCCGTACAAGATCGGCGCGCTGTCGTTCGAGTCCACCGCGGTGATCACCAACAAGGCCAGCTACATCGCATACCGCGGCCCGTGGGCCTCCGAGACGTGGGTGCGGGAGCGGATCATCGACCTGATCGCCAAGGAACTCGGCGATGGAGCCGCTCGAGGTGCGCCTCCGCAACGTGGTCACGCGTGGCGAGCCTCCGCTCGAGACGGTGACCGGTCGCAGCCTGGTCGGCATCACGTCGCGCGAATCGCTCGAGCGCATCGCCACGCTCGTCGACGTCGAGGCGTTCCGCCGCCGACAAGCCGAAGCCCGCACGCAGGGGCGGTACCTCGGGCTTGGGCCTGGCGACCTACATCGAGGCGGCCCCTGGTCCCCGGACACCTGAGGGCGCGGGCGGGGTGCTCGGCCCGGAGAAAATGCGGCTCCGGCTCGAAGAGGACGGCACCGTGACGGTCTTCACCTCACAAATGCCACACGGCCAGAGCCATCAGACCACCCTGGCGCAGATCGCGGCTGACGAGTTCGGGGTGCCGTTCGACCAGGTTCGGGTTGTCGTAGGCGACACCGACGTTGTCCCGACGGGGTTCGGCACGGGCGGCAGCCGGTCGGCGACGATGGCCGGCGGTGCGTCGCTGCACGGCGCCCGGTCCCTACGGGCCAAGGTGTTCGAGTTGGCCGCCCACCTCTTTGAGACCAGCCCTGAAGACATCGAGCTCTCCGGCGGTGCCGTCTCGGTCCGGGGGGTGCCCGCACGCGGCTACTCCGCCTCGGGGAGATCGCCCAGGCCGCCCACCAGCCGGGGCGTGTGCCACCCGAGTTCGAAGGCGACGTCGAGGTCAACGCCGAATACGACGGTGGCGAAGGCGGCTGGGCCGGCGGGACACACGCCGCCATCGTCGAGGTGGATGTGGACACCGGGCAGGTGCGGATCGAGCGCTATCTGGTGGCCGAGGACTGCGGCGTTCTCATCAACCCGGCGATCGTGGAGGGACAGGTGAGAGGTGGCGTGGCCCAGGGCATCGGTGCTGTGCTGCTCGAGCGCTCGGCCTACGATCCCGACAGCGGTCAGTTCCTTTCCAGCACGTTCATGGACTACCTCCTCCCGACGGCGTACGAGATCCCCCGGATCGAGATCGAACATCTCGAAACCGTACCGCTGGACGCCGACGTGAACTTCCGCGGTGTGGGCGAGGGAGGAATGATCATCGCCCCGCCCACGCTGTGCAACGCCATCGAGGATGCCCTGTCTCCCCTGGGCGTCCGGGTCACCGAGCAGCACCTGCCGCCCTGCAGAATTCTGGAGCTCATGGGCGTCATTCCCACCGAGTAGTGAGGAGCGCACCTGGTGGGCCAGGACCGAACCCTGGCCCGAACGACGGACCGTTCAGTCCTTCAGTTCGATCAGGATCTCGTAGTAACGCCGAGCGCCGACGTTCCGGGCCGTCTCGGTGCCTCCGGACCGCTGGTAATAGACCTTGCCTGGTTGGACCTCGGCCTCGATGTAGTGCGCCGAATCCACTCCCTCGGGCGGGACGCCGGCAATACGGTCCCCCTCGATGATCACCAGGAGGTAGTCCCGATCATGCCTGTGCAGATCAGACTCCTCGCCCGGCTGAAGGTCCATCTCCCACACTTTGACCCGCTCGTTCTCGAAGAGCACGGCGGTACCGACACCTCCGAGTTGATCCGCGTCATCAGACATCGCAGCCCCCTTCACTTCTCCGGTCGACTCCTTCACCATTCTGGCGCCCCGGCGCTTGCCAGCAACGACGAGCCATCGAGGGTGTGTACCGCCAGCCCCAATTCGGTCAGGAGAGCGGCACTCGTGACAATACGTCCGGTCAGAACCGTTGCATCGCCGCAGGCAAGTGCGAAAGCCGCCTCTGCCATCTGTTCTACGGGTTCGAGCAGATTCGGACGTTGGGTTACCCGATCCTTGAGCTCCTCGAAACCCGCCGTCCGCACGCCGGCGACAGGCAGCAGCGCGTTGACAGCTATGCCCTCGTCGTAAACCTCTGAGGCGAGCCCGGTCGTGAACCGCTCGAGGGCGGCTTTCGTCGCCCCGTAGTGCCAACCGACCTTGTAGAGGGGTGCGAGGTCGCCATAGGGAGGTGACCCTGCGTGGGCGGCGACAACGCTGGAGATGTTGACGATCCACCCTCTTCGTCGTTCCCGCATTCCTGGGATGACAGCCTGCGCCAACGCGAGCGGTGTCAGATAGTTGATTTCGACCAGCTGCCGGAGTCGATCGGAGCTCAGCTCGTCGAAAGGTCGGTAAACGGCGATGCCGGCGTTATTGACCAGTACGTCCACGGGCCCTAACGAACGCTCCACTTCCGGGATGATCCCCGCCACCGAGCGCCCGTCCAAGAGGTCAGCGACGATCGGGATCCCACGGCCACCCGCCCGCTCGATCTCCCCGACTGTCTGCTCGAGTGATGTGCCGTCCGCCGATTCGTGAGACTTCAAGGTACGAGCGACGACAGCTACCTTCGCTCCTTCGGCGGCCAAACGGACCGCGATACCTGCACCAATGCCACGGCTGGCGCCAGTCACCACAACGACACGTCCGTCGAGCGCATGCATTACCAACGAACCATGCCATATTCGGGCACCGGACCACAGTGCGTCCCTCACTTACCAGGGCACGGTACCTACCAGGGCACCGTGCCCGCTTGCTCGACAAAGGTGCCGGTGGGTCCATCCGATCCCACAGTCGCCATGCGCACGATGATCTCGGCGCCCTCCGACACTGACCACCCAGCCTGGCGCGGCGTGAATTCCGTTGCGGTGAGACCTGGCGTCACCGCGTTGACACGCCAGCGCGGGTACGCCTTGGCGTACTGGACGGTCAACATGTTGAGTGCCGCCTTCGACATCGGGTAGGCGAGCAGGGACCACGGCGAACCAGGATCAGCGTTGCGAGTCAGCGACCCCACGGCGCTGCTCACGTTGACCACCACGGGCACTGCACTGGCCTCGAGCAGTGGCGTGCATGCTTTCAAAACCTGTGCGACCCCGAAAACGTTGGTCTCGAAAACATGCCTCATGTCCTCGACAGTGGCTTCGTCCGGGCGCTCCTGCTCTCCGGCAATACCGGCGTTGTTCACCAGAATGTCGAGCGCACCTACCTCTGCGGCGAGGTGTTGTGCCGCTGATTGCACTGCTGTTGCATCGGTGACGTCGATCACCAGTAGCCGCCCGCCCAGTTCGTTTGCGACTTGGCGACCGGTTTCGGGGTTACGTGCACCGACATAGACCGTGTGGCCCAATGCGATGAGGCGTCCCGCCGTCTCACGGCCGAGTCCCCTGGTAGCTCCGGTGATCAGAATTGTCGACATCCACTGAACCTATGGTTGGCAACCCACGCTCGAAGCGGCCCAGGAGGCGCGCAGCGTCTCGAACTCTTACAACCCTGGACCGCCGAACGGGGTCTAGGTCAATTTTGCAGCCCCAACGGGATTCGAACCCGTGTCGCCACCTTGAGAGGGTGGTGTCCTTGGCCTCTAGACGATGGGGCCGAGCGGAGGTTTCCCGGAGGAATCCGCCGGTGCTCGGGGGGAAGGACTCGAACCCTCAATAACTGGACCAGAACCAGTCGTGTTGCCGATTACACCACCCCCGAATGGGTGGACGATCAGGATAGCCGAGCCGTAGGGGGTCGGCGGCGGGGAGGGGCCTAGGCATCGTGGAGCCATTCCAGGTGGTTGAAGCCCACGATGCGACCCAATCCGACTCCGACGGCCTCCTTCAGGAAATAGGGCACGGTCGACCAGCCGGTGATCGGTGAGGTCCTGGTGGGCGTCGGAGAGGGGATCAACCCGAGGGTTGAGGAGATGGCCATGGAGCGGTCCTCGTGGAAGGGGTCGGTGGTGACAAGCACGGATGTCGCGTGGCGGGCAATCAGTTGGGGGGCGGCATCGGCCACGTTGTCGTAGCTGTTGGTGCCGCCGGCCTCGAGGATGTCGTCGGCCGGGACCCCTCGCAGCTCGAGATAGCTCCTGCTCGCCCCGGCCTCCGTATCGAGATCACCCTTCTCCTTGCTCCCGGTCACCATGATGAGGTGCGCATCACCTTTGTGGAAGAGGATCAACGCCTCCTGCAGACGCGCCTGAAGATCGAGGGTGGGCGTCCCGTTGTACTCGGCCGCCCCCATCACCATGATCGCTCCGGCGGGGTGCGGGTCGTACTGCCGGGAAGTGAGCCAGACCTGAAGGAGAGTGACCCCGAAGTAGACGACGATGGCCAGCACGAGCAGACTGACGATGCGGAGGATGAGCCGCAGCGGAAAGAGCATCAGGTGCCCGCGGCCACCCGGGCGAGCGCGGACGAGAGGCGACGCCTCGTTTCGTCCCGACCGAGAACTTCCAGGGATTCGAACAAGGGAGGGCCCACGCGCTTGCCGGTCACGGCCACCCGAATGGGTGCCTGGGCCTTGCCCAACGCCCGGTCGTGTGCCAGCCCGATTTGGGCGGTGGTGTCGTGCAAGACGTCACGCGTCCACTCGCACGTGGCGTAGGCGTCCAACGCCGCACGGAGAATGGACGGGGCTACCTCGTCGCGGCCGATGGCCTTCTGCCAGCTGTCCGGATCGATGGAGGGATCGTCGACGAAGAAGAAATCCACCAAGGCGGGCACCTCGCTGAGAATCGCCACCCTCTCCTTCACCACGTCGGCCATGCGCGCGAAGACGTCCGGATCGAAGCGCTCGGCCGGCCACGGTGGCCCCGCTATGGCCGCGGCGCCGCTGTCGGGGTCGTGCCACTGGCCGGCGGACCACTCGTCGGGCCGCGGGTCCACCCATGGCCGGGACTCCTCGATGAACTCGCTCGTCGAAAGCTCGCGGATGTAGACGCCGTTCATATGCGAGAGCTTGCGCACGTCGAAGAAGGCGGGCGAGCTCTGCACGTCCTCAATGCGAAATCTCTCGACCAACGTCGCAAGAGGCAGGATCTCCTCCTCGCCGGGGCTCCAGCCGAGGAGCGCCAGGTAGTTGCGGAAAGCGGTCGGGAGATAGCCCTGTTCGCGGTACATCTCGACGGCCACGGGGTCACGGCGCTTGGAGAGCTTCTTTCCCTGCTCGTTGACCAGCAGCGGAAGATGGGCGAACACGGGCAGGGCGAGGCCGGCGGACGTGGCCTGGTTCAGCGCCTCCCACAGCATGATCTGCTTCGGCGTATTGGGCAGATGCTCCTCCCCGCGGAACACGTGGCTGATGGCCATGGTGCGGTCGTCGACGACGTTGGCCAATGCGAACAAGGGCTTGCCGTTGCCCTTGACGCAGATGAAGTCCTCGGTGGCCCGGTTGGGGAACTCCACTTCGCCGCGGATGAGGTCGTGCACCGTGGTGCTGCCCACGTCCGGCGTGCGGAACCGTAGGGCGCGGCCCTCCCCGCGTGCCAGTCCGAGATCGCGGCAGTGTCCGTCGTAGCCGGGGGTCGGATCACCTGCGGCGGCACGCGCTCTGGTGCGCTCGTCGATCTCGGGCCGTGTGCAGGCACAGGCATAGAGGGCACCCGTTTCCCACAGCGCCTCGATAGCGCTCTGGTGCGCGTCGCCCTGCGCCGACTGGAAGTAGGGGCCCTCGTCGGGGGCCATGCCCAACCAATCGAGCGCGGCGATGATGCCGTCCGTCCACTCGACCCTGTTGCGCTCTTCGTCCGTGTCCTCAATGCGCAACACGAACGTTCCGCCCCGTTGCCGTGCGAAGAGCCAGTTGAAGAGGGCCGACCGGGCGCTCCCCACGTGGAAGTAGCCGGTCGGCGACGGGGCGAACCGAAGGCGCGGCGTCAGTCGTCCTCGGCTATGGAGATGGCCCCGGTCGGGCAACCGTTCACCGCCTCTTCCAACCTACGCCGGAACTCTTCGGGAGGGTTCTCGTTGAGGATGTAGAGATACCCGTCGTCGCGCACCTCGAAGACTTCGGGCAGGATGCCCATGCACACGGCATTGCTGGCACACTCGTCGAAGTCAACAACGACCTTCACGGACGACCTCCTGGTGGTTTGGCTACGGCCCCCGTCGAGCATATCGGCCGGACCCCGGCCGATAGGGGCCAGACGGTCGGCTTTCAGTTGCCCTCCGTCGTCAGATCGACCCCGGCCAGGAGCTGGCCGATGAACTCCCGGTCGTTGAGGATGGGCAGCTCCGAGACGAACAGGCGCCCGTAGCGCTCGAAGTACATGAGCTGTTTGGCGAGGAGGAACGTGCCCCGGTCGAAGTCCGACATCAGGCCCCCCGATGCGTCCGCCATGCGGCGGAGGCGACGCTGGGAGCGCAGGCGGTGGAGTATCGCCCGGAGGGACCGGCCGTGAGCTTCGATGCCCTGGGCCTGGGCCACCTGGAGCTGCACGGCCTGCATCAGGCCGGCCACGCTCACCTCACCGAAGGGTCGGGTCAGAGCCGGCTCGAAAATGCTGCGCACGAACGCCGTCAGCGCCGGGCCCGAAAGGCCCACCGCCTCTCCGATGGCCGGGCCGTACGTGCGGGTGATGTACCCGGTCACGTCGGCCCACGCGTCCTCGTTGCCCATGGCCGCTGAAAGGAGTGACAGGAAGAACCGGTGCGTCAGAGGGTCGAGCCGGCCGACGATCCCCCAGTCGATGACCCCGATCCGGCCGTCGCGCAACAGCATCATGTTGCCGGCGTGCACATCGCCGTGGAAGGCGCCCCACCGCACCGTCGTGAGGAAGAACGCCCGCATGACCGCCTGGACGAGCGGGGTGGGGTCGATGCCGAGCTCGGCCACCTGCACCAGGTCGTCGATAGGCACGCCGTCGAAAAACTCCATGGTGAGCACGTTGCGACCGGAGAACTCCGGATACGGCTCGGGCACGGCGATCATCTTCAGGTCGAATTCATTCTGCAATCGGCGGAAATGCACCATGGACCGGGCCTCGTTCCGCAGGTCCATCTCCTCGCCGATCTGGACCCGGAAGCCATCCAGCAGCTGCAACGTGGAGCCGGCCATCTGGTCGCCGGTCAGGCGCACGAGTATCTCCATCAACGGTTGCATGAGGTCGAGATCCGTGGCCACCACGTGTTCGATATTCGGGCGCAACACCTTGACGGCGACCAGAGTTCCGTCGTGAAGGCGGGCCCGGTGCACCACGGCAATTGACGCCGTGCCGATGGGATGACGCTCGAACTCGGCGAAGACCACTTCCAGCGGGCGACCCAGATCCTCCTCGACCCTCTGGCGCACCTCGGGAAAGGGGACCTCCCGACCGGTGTCCAGGCAGGCCCGGAATTCCTCGGCCACGTCGTCGCCGAACATGCCGGGGGACGAGGCGATGATCTGCCCGAATTTCATGAAGGTCCCGCCCAGGTCCTCGAAGCTCTTTCGCAAGGGCCGGGCCCACTGGATCCCCGGCAGCGCACCCTGGCGAATCGTCCGCACCTGCCGCACGGCAACCGGGGCGAAGCGCCGCGCCACCACCCTCGAGATCGTGGAGCTGCGCCGGGCCAGGGCGAGGGGGCTGGGCTCGGGCAAGGGCCGCGGGTAGATCTCAGGCGCATCTTGGGTGAGCGACGGCGCGGGCGGACCGGCGTCCGTTCCTTCCGCGGCGTCTCCGACAGCGCCCGATCTCACCAGCTCAGGGTAGTGCCACCTCCCGGCCCGCCTGCCCGGCGACGCCCGGATGGCCACCGGAGGGTCCACCGGAGCCGTCGCCGAGGCCGCTGGTAGGGTGCGCTGGCACTGCGAGGGGAGGGGCCATGGGCACATCGGGTTCGACCACGGATGACCTCCGTCCCCTACGGGTCGGCATCGTCGGCGCCGGCTTCGGGTCGCGGGTGGTGGCGCCCGTCTTCGGGCAGATCGGGTGTGAGGTCGTCGACGTGGTCTCCGCCCGGGACGCCGCTGCCGTACGTGCCCTGTGCGGAACCGAGCTCGATCTGGTCGCCGTGCACTCGCCGCCATTCCTCCACGCCGACCACGTGCGGCTCGCCATGGCAGCCGGGCATGCGGTGCTCTGCGACAAGCCGTTCGGCCTTTCCTCCGAAGAGAGCGCGGCGCTCAGCGCCGAAGCCGAAGAGGCCGGGGTCATCAACCTCCTGAATTTCGAGTTCCGCCATCAGCCCGCCCGGCTGAAGATGCGCGAGCTCATCACGGCGGGCGAGCTCGGTCGTCTCGAGCACGTGCATTTCTCCGCGTTCTCCTCGGGCTCGAGGAAGCCGCTGCGCCAGTACGGCTGGCTCTTCGATCGTGCTCGGGGCGGCGGGTGGATCGGCGCCTACGGGACCCACATCATCGACATGATGCGGTGGCTCGTGGGTGAGGTGACTAAAGGGGGAGCCCGTACCTGGGTGACGATCCCCGAACGTCCTGACGCGGAGGGAACCATGCAGCCGTGCGACGCCGAAGACGCCTTCAGTGCGTGGGCGGAGTTCGCGTCAGGTGCGACGGCCTCCATCGACACCTCCTTCACTGCACCGCTTTCGCTCCCATCCCGTATCACGGTGACGGGATCCGAGGGGGCCATCGAAAACACGGCCGACGTCCGGGTCGTGCTCCAGCAGGTGGACGGGACCCGCGCGCAGTTCGATTTCGAGCCCCCGTCGGGTGACCCCCACGCAACGGCCATGACCGGGTGGGCGCGCGAGATCTGGCGGGCGGTGCGCGAAGGACGACAGGTGACCCCCTCGTTCGACGACGGGCTGGCCTGCTCCCGCGTCATGGACCTTTTTCGATCCGGGGAACCGGTGGTCGCGCCGGCGGCAGGTCGAGGGTGACGACCCTGGAGCTCTGCTGCATGACCGTGCGGCAGGCGACGTTGCCCGAACTCATCGCCCTGGCGGCCCACGAGGGATTCGCGTCGCTCACGACCACGCCGTTCCTGCTGGAGCGTTCAGGCGTGGAACTGGCTGAGCTCCGGCGACAGTGTGAGGATGCCGGCGTCGCCATGGGGTACATCGACGGACTCTCCAGCCCACTCCCCGGGACGCCGGGCGGCGTCACCGAAGAACGCTGCTTCGAGATGGCCGAGGGCCTGGGGGCGCAGGCGGTGAACGTGGTCCACTTCGAGGGGCACCCGGTGCCCTTCGACGAGATGGCCGACGTGCTCGGCGGGGTGGCGGAGCGGGCGGCGCGCCGGGGACTCACCGTCCTGATCGAGTTCCTGCCCGACACCGGGATTCCCCACCTCCCCGGGGCGCTCGACCTCGTCCGCGCGGTCGGCCGGGACAATCTCCGCGTGATGCTCGACACCTGGCACCTCGCCCGCACCGGAGGTGGACCGCAGCAATTAGTGGACGACGCCCCGGCACTGATCGGCGGGATCCAGGTCAGTGACCGGCACAAGATGCAGGACACACAGCCCTACGTGAAAATGTCCGGGCGCTCCCTGCCCGGCGAGGGCGAACTTCCCTTGATGGACATCCTCGCGCCGGTCCTGGCGGTCCATCCCGAGCTTCCTGTCGGCGTCGAGGTCCTGAACGACGAGCTGAAGGCCATGCCGGCTGGAGAAGCTGCCGCGGTCGCCGGCGCCGCACTGCGCCGCGTGCTCGACGAGAGTCACGCCGCGCGCTGATCGCCCTCGGACTCTACGTGAACAACCCCTGGAGCGAGGCCAACGCGCCCTTGTAACTCTCACCCATGAAGGCGGCCATCGCCGCCGGCTCCACGTCGTAGGCCCAGGTCACCTTGGATCCGCTCCCGGCTGGTTCCACCGTGATGGTGGCTTCGTGCCGTTCCACGGGCACTCCGTCGACGATGGCATAGGTGAGCGTGCGGGTGGCCTCGTCCCGGGCGAGCAGCCGTTCACGGATCTCCGTGTCGCCGCCCATGCCGATGATCCGCTCGTCGCCTTCGAGGCGGAAGGACTGGATCCCCGGGAAGATCTCCTCGAGTGCCCCGAAATCGCCGATCTTGGCCCACACCGCGTCCGGTGCGGCGTCTATCGTCACGTCAACAGCGCCTTCTGCCATGTCGGCCTCCTCCGTCAGGTCGGGTGGACTCTCCCGAGCCGACGGTACGCTACCCCCGACCAACGACGACCACCCGGCATTGCCCTACAGGAGACCTCGACCCATGGACACCCGCACAATCGGCTCACTCACCGTCAGCGCGGTGGGGCTCGGCTGCAACAACTTCGGCATGCGTATCGGGAGCGAGGAGACCGACGCCGTCGTCGGAGCCGCGCTCGACGCCGGCATCAATTTCTTCGACACTGCGGATATCTACGGCGGGACGAAGAGCGAGGAGTATCTCGGCGTCGCGCTGGGCGCGAAGCGCGAGGACATCATTCTGGCGACCAAGTTCGGCGTGCCCTACGAAGGCCATCCCGGGGGCGCAGCACCGGCCTCCATCCGCGCCGCGCTCGACGCCAGCCTGCGCCGCTTGGGCACCGATTACGTCGACCTCTATCAACAGCACACTCCGGACCCCAAGACACCGATCGCCGACACCCTCGGCACACTGGCCGAGCTCGTTGCGGAGGGCAAGGTACGCGAATTCGGGTGCTCCAACTTCAACGGGAGCATGCTGGAGGAAGCCCGGACGGCTGTCGTCGACGGCGCACCCGGTTTCGTCAGCGTGCAGAACCACTACAACATCCTCTTCCGCGAGTCCGAGGACGAAGTCCTTGGATTCTGCGACCGCACCGGCACGGCCTTCCTGCCTTTCTTTCCCTTGGCCAGCGGCGTCCTGAGCGGCAAGTACACGGCGGGCCAGAAGGCGCCGCAGGGCACGCGCATGGCATCCTGGGGCGACCGGGCCAAGGACGAGCTCAGCGACGACCGGCTGGCAAAGGTGGCCGCCCTCGACGCACTGGCGCAGGGAGAGGGCCACACCGTCCTGGACCTGGCGTTCGCGTGGTTGCTCTCCCGTCCTGCCGTTGCGTCCGTCATCGCCGGCGCGACCAAGCCGGCGCAAGTCGCCGCCAACGTGGCGGCAGGCCAATGGGAGCCCTCCGCCGCACTCCTGGCCGAAGTGGACGTCATCGCTCCCCGCTGAGTCGGTCAGGTCGAGGTCTGCATGACGGCCGCCTCCACAATCTGGATGTCGGGAGGCTGAATAGCCGTCGGGCCGCCGGCGACCGGCACCTGCCAGACCATGGTCATGTACGGCGTCGGTGCCTGAACCGTGCCCGGACCGCACGGCGGCGTTCCCGTGATGTCCAGTGTCGTCGCCGAACCCGAGACGGGCCCGCAGACCGCCGTGCGTTGATGCCACTGCACGAGCGCCCCGAAGGGCATCGGCGGCTTCTTCACGGTGGATGGCAACACGTAGAAAGCCGCCGCCAACACCTCTTGACCTGACGGTATGCGGGCGTAGATGAGGCCATCGATGTGCGAGGGGCTCAGTGTCCGCTTCGCAGCCGCATTGGCCGCCAAAATGGTCGGGTTCGTGTAATACACCACGGGGTAGTCGGTCGGCGACACCGGCTCGTAGCCAGCGGCCACGGCGGCCGAGACGTCGCCGTACTGGGCGACGGCCTGGCTGGTGGCCTGGACGTACTGGGTTGCGTTGATCTGCTGCGAAAAGGTCGGTTCGGCCGCGCAGCCCGGTCACCGCCATGTGGATGTCGGTCGGTCCGTTCTTTCCCTGCGCCAGGAGCTCGTTCGCCAGCGCGGTGGGCAGCGCGGGCCCCGTGTAATTCCAGTTCGCCTTGGTCGTGTTCAGACCGGCCGCCGCGGAGGCGTCGGCACCGTTCATGTTCATGCCCTGGGTGCCGCTCATGATCATGTACGGCGTGTTGTTCAGGTCCAAACCGGCCCGTGGCGGTGCCGGAGTTGCCCGCGGTGCACGAGGCCGTGCTGGACGAGGGATCGCTCGAACCCGAACCGCTGCATGCCGGCCATGCCGGCCATGGCCATGTCCGACGTCTCCTGCGCCGGTGCCGGATAGGCGGCGCTGAGCACGAGCGCGAGGACCACCAACGCCCCCGCCGTCAGGGCCACCACGGGATTTCACCGCACGAACGACTCCCCGGGGGTCGGCGACCAGCTGCGGGGAGCTGCCTCGTGGGCATCATGGCCAGTGCGAGGAGAACGATCAGCGGTCCCGTGTTCGGGTCCGTTCCCGACCCCGTCAGGATGCCACCGAGGAAACCCTGCCCGGTGATCCAGAAGAGCGCGGAGAGGAGGATCCCGCCCGCCAGGAACACGCCGGGGCGCCGTGCCACCAATGGACCGATGCCGATGACGAGGGACAGGACGGCGAGCACCCAGGCGGTCTGCGGTTCCCGTCGAGGCGAAGTGGTTGCCGGTGCTGACGAGAAAATGGGAATACCAGTGCGGATTGCCGGGCGCCATGCCCGTGATCGCGCTCGAAATCGACGTCGCGTCCGGTTCGTCGGGGAGAATGAACAGGACGGCGGAGAGAACCCAGAATCCCGTCCACACCACGAGCGGCGTGATCGCCCCGCCGAGGCCCTGCGCCGCCGCCGACGATGCGATGCCTTCCGGCGCGTCGCTTCCCGGTCCGTCACCCGTTGCCTCTCGTCGTTCTGTCCGGCGCGGCCATGCCATCAACCCGATGAGCGCGTAGAGCAGGACCGAGCCCGGCGCACCGGTGAGTGCCGTCGCCGAACCGGTGAGAAGCATGCCCAACCCCTCGCCGAACACCCAGACACCGAGGACGTAGGGAAACGAAAGGGCCAAGGCGGGGCGGACCGTGCGCCGGAAGAGCAGGCCCACGCCAATCGCCAACTGGGTGAGCGCGAACAGGGAATTCCACACGGCCGGATGCGGGGCGAGGAAGTTGCCGACATTGGTGATGGCCCAGTGGATGACGGCGGGTTGGCCGGACGCGTTGGCCAGGACGAACGTCGGCACGAAGTTCTTGGAGAACATGAACGGCTGGAACTGCAGGGCTGCATCGAGGATCCAGAAGAGGCCGAGCGCGACCTGGAGAACGCGCTGGGAGCGCACGAGAGGACGGCGTGGTCTCTCCGCGTGGCGCCGGGGCGCTGCGTCGTCAGTTAGCTCATCGACCTCGACCGCTTCTTCCATAGCTGCACTTCACCGTACTTGTCGGCCTCGGGCATGTTTCGTCAGGTCTCGACACGCACCGGCCGTTCAGGCGTCGGCGACCGCTGCCACCAGCTTCTGCAGGGTGTCCTTGGCATCACCGAACAACATCGTCGTCTTGGCGTTGTAGAGCAGCTCGTTGTCGATACCGGCAAAGCCCGGACGCATCGAGCGCTTGAGAAAGATGATGTTCTCGGCCTCGTCGGCCTTGATGATGGGCATGCCGTAAATGGGGCTGCCCGGCGTGGTCAGCGCGGCCGGATTGACGGTGTCGTTGGCCCCGACGACAAGGGCGACGTTCGTCGTGGGCATTTCGGCGTTGGCCTCGTCCATCTCCTCGAGCTCGTCGTAGGGGACGTTGGCCTCGGCCAGAAGGACGTTCATATGCCCGGGCATGCGGCCGGCCACCGGGTGGATGGCATAGGAGACCTCGACCCCCTTGGCCGCCAGTGCATCGGCCAGTTCGCGCACGGTGTGCTGCGCCTGGGCCACGGCGAGGCCGTAGCCGGGGATGATCACCACCTTGCGGGCGTAGGCCAGCAGGACGCCCACGTCCTCGGCCGTGCCCGTGCGCACCGAACGCGAGGCATCACCCTCCTCGCCCCCGGTCGCGGTGATGACGGCGCCGAACGCACTGAAGAGGATGTTCGGTAGGGAACGCCCCATGGCCGAGCTCATCAGGCGGGTGAGAATGATCCCCGAGGCGCCGACCAACGTTCCCGCCACGATGAGGAGGTTGTTGTCCAGCACGAACCCCGACGCCGCGACCGCCAGTCCGGTGAACGAGTTCAGCAGCGAGATGAGAACCGGGACGTCGGCCCCTCCGATGGGCAGCACGAAGATGAGGCCCAACACGAGGGAGAGGCCGAGGATGACGAAGACGAACGCGATGTTGCCGGTCACGAGGGCCAGAATGATCAACACACCAATGGCGAAGCCGACCAGTGCATTGATGAATTGTTGCCCCGGATAGGTGATCGGCCGCCCGGTGATCAGCTCCTGCAGCTTGACGAACGCTATGGCGCTGCCCGAGAACGAGACCGAACCGATGATCACTCCGAGGAGCACCTCCGCGGTCACATAGACCGCTGGCTTGAGACCGAGCGAATGGAGGTGCAGGAGCTCGATGATCGAGATCAGCGCCGCCGCGCCGCCGCCGACGCCGTTGAAAATGGCCACGAGCTGTGGCATGGCCGTCATCTTCACCAGGCGGGCTACCGGCACCGCGACGACCGCGCCCAGCACCATGGCGATGAGGGCGAGCACGAGGTTCTTGCCCGAATGGCGCAGTGTTGGAAGCGTGAACGTTATGGCGACCGCCGCCGCCGCCGCCGCCGCACCCAGTTGATTTCCCCGCCGGGCGTACTTCGGCGAGCCCAGTCCCTTGAGGGCCAGGATGAACCCGATAATGGCCAGGAGATACACGAGATCCCGGACCGTGGACAGCGGCAAGGAGACCGCCGTCGTCACGCCTGCTCTCCGGGGTCCGTGGCTTCGCTCTTCTGGGACGCCGCGCGCTCGTTTGGTTTGACCTTGAACATCTCGAGCATGCGGTCGGTCACGACGAACCCGCCGACCACGTTCAGGGTGGCCAGGAAGATGGCCAGGAAACCGAGGACGAGTTGGGCGGTGCCGTGGGCCTCGCCCATGATCGTCAACGCCCCGACGAGGACGATCCCGTGGATGGCGTTCGAACCCGACATCAACGGGGTGTGCAGGATGCTCGGAACCTTCGAGACGACCTCAATACCGACGAATGCAGCCAGCACGAACACGGTCAGGTACTCGACGATCCCCGTCCCGCTCGACACCTGCGCTATGACTGTCGCCGCGCCGATCACTGTGCGGTCCCCTCTCCGGAATCCCCGAGGATGTCAATTGCCCCGGGCGAGATGGCTTTGCCCTTGCGCAGCACACACATGCCGCGCACGATCTCGTCGTCCCAATCGGGGGCCAGCTCGCCGTCGGGGCCCATGAGCCCGAGCACGTTGGCGACGTTGCGGGCGTAGAGGAAGCTGGCGTGGGTCGGCATGCCCGAGGCCGGGTTCGCCATGCCCACGATGTGCACGCCGCGATGCTCCACGACCACGCCGGACTCGGTCAGGGCACAGTTGCCGCCCGAGTCCGCGGCCATGTCCACCACCACGGCGCCCGCCGCCATGCCGTCGACCATTTCCTCGGTCACAAGAATGGGAGCGACGCGACCCGGGACCGCAGCAGTGGTGATGACAACGTCGGATGCGCCCACTTCGCTGGCCAGGGCGGCACGCTGGCGCACCAGCTCCTCTTCGCTCAACTCCCTGGCGTAGCCGCCGGCCCCCTCGGCCGAGACGCCCAGGTCGAGAAAGGTTGCTCCGAGACTTTCTGCTTCTTCTTTGGCCGCGGTGCGCACGTCGTACGCCTTGACCACCGCACCGAGCCTGCGGGCCGTGGCGATCGCCTGCAGGCCGGCGACCCCGACGCCCATCACCAACACCTTGGCCGGCGGCACGGTTCCCGCCGCCGTCATGAACATGGGAAAGAACTTCGCGAGATGTTCAGCGGCCGTCAGACCCGCCCGATAGCCCGAAACCGTGGACTGTGAGCTGAGGGCGTCCATACCCTGGGCGCGGCTGATGCGCGGGAGCAGATCGAAGCTGAACACCGTGACCCCGCGGCCGGAGAGGACCCGCAGCGCATCGGCGGAGGCGGCGGGCTGAAAAAAGCTCAGCAGGACCGCATCCTCGGACATGAGGGCAGCGCCCGCCGCATCGGGGGCGTTGACACTGACGACCAACCCGGCGCCTGCCAGGGTCGCGGGTCCATCAGGAGCAACCGCGGCACCCGCGCCGGCATAGGCCTCGTCGGAAAACGCGGCTGCGGCCCCGGCGCCGGACTGCACGGCGACTTCCCAGCCGGCGGTGACGAGCTTCTTGACGACGTCGGGGACGAGGGCGACCCGGCGTTCTCCTGCTCGTGTCTCTGTGGGGACGGCCAATTTCACGGTGGTTGTGTTTAGCAGCTGCGAGCTGGGATCCCTGAATCCGATCCCGAATACCTACCGGTAGGCAGGGCCTGACACGTGCGTCAGGCCCGGGCCTGGCCTCTACTCCGCAGAGGTGTTGCCGCCTTGGGCCACCCGTCGCAGCAGATTCGACACCCGCTGATGTGTCACGCCGAAGAGGTGGGCGATACTCGGAATGCTCTGACCTTCCGCACGTAGGGCGACCACGAGCGAACGGCGAAGATAGCCGCTTGCCTCTGATTGACGCCGCAGAATTGTGCTCACGAGCTGCACGGTGCTCGGCTCATCCTCGTTGGCGAGGATGGCTTTCCAATCCTGCCCGTTCTCACGGGCCAGACGGACTTCGGCGATCCGCTGGAAAAGGACGCGCTCACGCTCGGCGTTCTCCTTCAGCACGGCATCCAGCTCACCCAGGGCCTTGAGGACCTCATCGGAATCTGTACCGCTCTCGCTGTGTACCGCCGTTGATGCATCCGCACCTGTCACAGAATTGCCGTTGTGGCTGAGTTCCCGTACATCGGTTGCCAGCATGCATCCTCCATTCAGAATCAATACTCCATTGGGGCGACCAACTTGGACGCTCTGACTATTTTCTGGCTCTGCAGAAAATAGACGTCAACAACCCGCAATTGGCGTCCCCCCGGCAATACCCCGATCGCAGGGGTTTCAATCCTCGGCCGACTCCGCCATCGGCGCATCCGTTGCGGCGGCGCCGCCGTTGTACACACGAAAACCCGGTTCTGCCAGCAAATATGATGCCGCAGTCCTGGCAATCCACCCGCCGGTGTGCCAGATTCGCAACAGCATGGACGTGACCTTCGGCGCGGCGCACGAGGCCTTTCGGCAGGCGGCGCGTGCATGGTTGGCGGCCCATGTCCCTTCGGAACCCCTGCCCCCGCTGGCCACGGCGGCGGGTTTCGAAGCCCATCGAGCCTGGCAGGCGACGATGTTCGCAGACAGGTGGTCCGCCGTGCACTGGCCTACGGAGTATGGCGGCCGGGGCCTCGGGATCATGGAATGGCTCGTCTTCGAAGAAGAGTACGAGCGGGCCGGCGGGCCCGCTCGCGTGGGAGAGGACGGCACCGTCCTACTGGCGCCGGCGCTGCTCGAGGTCGGCACCCTGGCCCAGAAGGAGCGCTTTCTCCCCGCGATCGCCGCCGGGCAGGAGATCTGGTGCCGGGCGTGGTCCGCCTCCGACCCGGGCGGTGTTCCGGCCGCGGGCCGCGCCACCCGCTCTCCCGTGGGGGAAGGCTGGCACTTGAACGGTCGGACGACCTTGGCCAAGGGCGGCTCGCACGCCCAATGGTGCTTCGGGATGTTTCGCACCCACCCCGAAGCCGGGCGCGACCAGGCACTGACGACGTTCCTCGTTCCTCTGGGCTCTTCCGGGGTCACTTTGCGACCGCTCCGCCAGATGGACGGCGGCCCGGCCTTCGCCGAAATCCTGTTCGAGGACGTCCAGGTACCCCATGCGCAGGTACTCGGTGCCGTGGGCACGGGCTGGTCGGTCGCCATGTCCATGGCGGCCCACAAGGGGGGCCTCGGTTTGCGCAGCCCGGCGCGCGCTGTTGCGTCGGCAGCCCGACTCGTCCATCTGTTCGATCAACGTGGTGCCCCGGCCGCAGAGGCGGACGGAGTAGCCCGGGCTTACGTGGAGGCACAGGCCAACCAGCTGCACGCGTACTGGACAGCAAGCAAGGTGGCCCGGGGACAGTCGGCAGGTCCTGACGTGAGCTGCCACGAGCTTGTCGGCCCACCGACCGACGTCGCCATTTACGAGAGCGCCCTGGCCTTGCTGGGATCGGATGCCGAACTCCTCGAGGCAGGGTCTCCGGGCGCATGGGTGGACGGCTTCCTCGCCGCGCTCACCGGGCCTTTCGACGTCGTGACGAATCAGATGCAGCGGTCCATCGTGGCCGAACGTCTCCTCGGCCTCGGGGAAGGTTGAGCGTGGACTTCTCGTTCAGTGACGACCAACTTGCGCTGCGTCAGAACGTACGCCGGACACTCGGCCGCGTCTTCCCTCTTGCCGCTTTGCGCGCGCATGGCGAGGGAACGCCGACGCAACGATCGCTCATGGCGGCCGGGCGCTGGGCCGCGCTGGCTGCGGTAGGTGCACCCCGGATACTGGTACCCCAACCCGACGATGGACTCGGCCTGAGCGACGTCGATCTCGTGGGCGTCTTGGAAGAGGCGGGCTGGTCGGCGTTGCCTGAACCACTGCTCGAGACCGCCGGCCTCGCCGCGCCCCTCCTCGCCGCCCTCCTGCCCGCGCCGGCGGCGACTGACGCGTTGCGGGTCCTGCTGAAGGGCACAACACCTTTCGCCGTAGGCGGCATCGATATCGGAGCGGCCGGTCCGTCGTCGCCCACCACGGTTTCCGCCGACGGCATGTTGCGCACGCCGCGTGTCGCAGGGGCACGCGACGCCGCCATCTTCCTCCTGGCGGTGCGCGACCCGGACTCGGGCTGGCAGTTGCACGCCGTCCCCTCCGCCGCCTGCACCATCCATGCGACGCCCGCGCTCGATCAGACCCGTGACCTCGCTGTCGTGCATTGGCCACTGTCCGCGGAAACCCTGTTGGCCTACGGGGTGGCCGCCGAAGCCAGCGTTGGCCTTCTGGCGGACCGCGGCGCAGCCGGCTCTGCCGCATTGTTGAACGGCCTGGCCGACCGGATGATCATGTTGGTCGCGGACGGCGCCAGGGACCGCCAGCGGTCGGGCGAGCCCATCGGGAACTTCGAGGCCGTGAAGTTCCTCCTCGCCGACGCCCGGGTCAAGCTCGAATTGTCACGCCCAGCGTCCTATCGTGCGGCCTGGGCTCTCGCGACGGCACAGCCGACCGTCTCTCATGACGCGTCCATGGCCAAAGCACTGGCGTCGGACGTCGCCGACCATGCGGCGCGGGTGGCGCTCCAGGTCTGCGGCGCACTCGGATCCGCCGTGGAGTGGGATCTTCATTTCTTCGTAGAGCGGGCATGGGCTCTCTCCAAAACCTGGGGCGACGCCACTACGCACCGCCAGCTCGTCCTGGCCCAGGCCCGGCGGCGACGGACCTGAACTGGGCGGTCATGGCAATGTCCGATTTCCGCCAGTAATCGGCGCCACCCCGTGGCAGCATGCTGGGGTGATCGAAGATCCGGAACGCTGTTACCAAGCCGCGCACAGCAAGGACGCCCGCTTCGACGGCGTGTTCTTCATCGGTGTCACGTCGACGGGGATCTACTGCCGCCCCAGCTGTCCGGCGCGCACACCGAAACGTGAGAATGTCCGCTTTTACCCTTCAGCGGCCGCGGCGCAGCAGGCCGGCTTTCGTGCCTGTCTCCGCTGCCGGCCGGACGCCACCCCCGGCTCGCCGGAATGGAATACCCGGGCCGACGTCGTGGCGCGGGCCATGCGGCTCCTCCGGGACGGCACCGTCGACCGGGAAGGTGTCGAGGGACTCGCCCGCCGACTCGGGTACAGCGTGCGGCAGGTGCACCGTCTGGTGACGGCGGAGGTCGGTACGGGACCGCTGGCCATCGCCCGGGCCCAGCGGGCACAGACGGCACGCATCCTGCTCGAGACGACCATGCTTCCTATCGCTCATGTCGCGTTCGCAGCAGGATTCTCCAGCATCCGCCAGTGCAACGAGACGCTGCAGCAGATCTTCGCCGATACACCCAGCGGACTGCGCAACCGCGTGTCCAGGGCGAACGTGCACCGGCGGGCGGAGCGAGGATCAGATGGTGGCACGCAGACAATCCGGTTGCGGCTGCCGTGTCGGCTCCCGTTCAGCCCGGCATCGGTGCTGGGCTTCCTCGGGACACGCGCCGTGGCCGGTACCGAAACGGTCGAGGGGTCCGTGTACCGCCGCAGCATGCGCCTCGCGCACGGCTACGCCGTCGTGGCGCTCACGGCGGCGAACCGTGGCGACGACGGACCGATGTTCGTCGAGGCGGACCTCCACCTTTCGGACCTGCGCGACCTCACGTCCGCCGTCGCGCGCTGCCGCCAACTCCTGGACCTCGACGCGGACCCGGTGGCTATCGTCGAAGCACTCGAGCGGGACCGATACGTGGGTCCGCTGGTGTCGTCCCACCCGGGCCGGCGGGTCCCGGGTTCGGTCGACGGCTTCGAGCTCGCGGTACGCGCCATCATCGGACAACAGGTCTCCGTGGCCGGTGCGCGTACGATCGCCGGGCGGCTGGTCGCAGCGGCAGGCGACGCGCTCCCCGAACCCATAGAGGGGATCACCCATCTCTTTCCCACACCCGAAGCGCTGCTCGCGCTGTCGCATGAAAACCCTGCGCTCTTCACCATGCCCCAAGGACGCCGTCGCGCGCTGGTCGCACTGGCCCAAGCCGTCGTGGTCGGCGCCGTGGTCATCGACCCCGGGTCGGATCCTTCCGAGTTACGGGCCTCTTTGGTGGCCCTGCCGGGCATCGGGCCGTGGACCGCCGAGTATGTCGCCCTGCGCGCACTGCGCGATCCGGACGCGTTCATGCCGACCGACCTCGGTGTGCGCAGGGCAGCGCACGCGCTGGGAATCCCTGACGACCCGGCCCAACTGCTCCTGCACGCGGAAGCCTGGCGTCCGTGGCGCAGCTACGCCATGGTCCACATGTGGGCCATGGCCGAAGCACAAACGCCCTTGAAAGCACACAAGCCCTTGAAAGCACAGAGAGGACGTGACGCAGCATGACACCGCAGACCTACACCATGCCCGTGGAGAGCCCGGTGGGACGACTCGTCCTGGAAAGTGACGGGGTCGCCCTACTCGGGATCTGGCTGCCCCGGCTGCCCCAGCCAACGGGAGACTTCGAGGCCGGCGGGCACGACGCACCGCCGGTGGTGAAGGACGCCGCCAACCAGCTCGAGGAGTACTTCGCCGGGGAGCGGACGGCGTTCGATATCCCTATGGAGCCCGCCGGCACAACGTTCCAAAAGCAGGTGTGGACCGAGCTCTCGAAGATCCCCTATGGCGAGACCATCACGTATGGCGAACTGGCGCGGCGGGTCGGGCGACCCAAGGGCCCCCGGGCCGTGGGGCAGGCAAACGGGAAGAATCCCCTCCCGATCATCGTGCCCTGCCACCGCGTCCTGGCGTCCAACGGGCTGGGCGGCTACGCGGGTGGGTTGGCCATGAAGCGGGCTCTGCTCGCCGTCGAGGGCGTGACCGGCTGAGGACTCGTAGGCCCCTCTGATTGCCGGCCGAGGCCAAAGTTCCGTGTCTCGCCCATAAGCTGGAGGGCGATGTTTTTCACGGTCGCACTGGACGTTCTCATCGCTCTCTATATCCTCAGCCGGCAACGGAGGATCCGCGTCGTGCCCCGCGTGCTCAGCCTGCGTTTTCCCATTTTGGTGGGCGTCCTGGGGCTGATCAACCTCGTGAGCTTCAGCGACACGCACCACCCCTCACGGGGCAACTATTTCTGGGTCCTGGCCACGCTCGTGGTGGGCGCGCTGTTGTTGGGCGCCGTCCGGGCTCTCACCGTCAGGATCTGGACGTCCAATAGTTGGATCGTGCGCCAGGGCACGTGGCTCACGATGGCCTTGTGGGCACTCTCCCTGGTCTTGCACTTTGTCGCCGGCGCGGGTGCCGGCAATCTCGAAGCCTCCAGTTTCCTGCTGTATCTCGGCGTGACCTACGGCGTACAGAACTACGTGGTCCATCGGCGCGCCATGCCCCTGTGGGAGGCGTTGGGTCCCGAGGCCGGACAGAGGCTGCACGTGAACTTCGGCCAGGGGCCGGGCGGTGCGGGTGCCTTTTTCGCCACCTTCCGCGGTGAGGGTCAGGGCTTCGGGCCGGGGTCCGGCCAGACGTACTCGCCGCAGAACGACCCGACCATCATCGACGTGGAAGTCGTCGAAGACGACGAGGAGCCGCCGCAGCTCCGTTGACGTGCGCCGCTTCCCGCGCTCCTACACTCAGGCCTCATGCCCACGCCCCGGAGATTCAGTCAAGTGCCGTACCAGGGACCGCCCGGCTCCACGGAGCTGTACCTGGTGCGCCACGGTGCGTCGGCCGATGCCATCGAGGGGGAAGAATTCGAACTCGTCGAAGGCCAGGGCGATCCGCCCCTCTCGGCCATCGGGCGGGAACAGGCCGCATTGGTGTGCGAACGGTTGTCGCACCTGACATTCGATGCGCTCTACGTCACGACGCTGCGGCGCACGGTGGAAACCGCCGCTCCACTCGTGCGGCTCACCGGCCTGATCCCGCGGGTGGAACCAGATCTGCGTGAGGTCTTCATGGGCCCCTGGGAAGGCGGCCAGTTCCGGCAGAAAGTGGCGGACGCCGACCCGGTGGCCGTGCGGATGCTGACCGAAGAGCGCTGGGACGTGGTGCCCGGCGCCGAGCCAAGTGCGGATTTCTCCGCGCGCATTCGCGGGGCGATCGAACGGATCGCCTCGGCGCATCCCGGCGCGCGGGTGGTCGCATTCTCCCATGGCGCAGCCATCGGTGAGGCTCTGGCACAGGCCACCGGTTCGCGGCCTTTTGCGTTCTTGCTGTCCGACAACACGGCGATCGCCCGGCTCGTTCTGACGCCGGAGCGATGGAACCTCCGCGGTTTCAACGACACGGCCCACCTTCCGTCGTAACGGGAGGGCACGCCGGGTCAGTTGTGTTCGGCGAGCTGCGGGAGACTCGAGGCGATGACATCGGTGATCTCACTGCCGACCAATTCGTCCCGCTCGAGGAGAGCGTCGCGCAGGGCTTCGACCACTGCCGCGTGCTCCGAGACGATGGCCATCGCCGCATCACGGGAGGACGTGAGCAGAGCGTCGAGCTCGGCTCTGGCGTTCTTGTCGGCGAGGACCTTCTCCACCAGGCCGCCGCTGAAGAGGCCGTTCCCGGCCGCCGCGATGGAGATCAACGACTCCCCCATGCCGCAGGCCCCGATCATCTGTGCACCCAACGTGGTCGCCGCGGACAGGTCGCCCGCCGGACCCGTCGACACTTCGTCGAACCACCGTTCCTCCGCCACGAGCCCACCCATGCTGATCTGCAACAAGACGTTCATCTCGTCACGGCGCTGCGTGAACCGTTCCTCGGTGTCGGAGTGCTGCAACAGCCCCAGCGAGTCACGGCGCTTCACGATCGAGAGCACGTCCAACTGGCGGCTCCGTCCCAGGAAGTACGCGACGGTTGCGTGTCCCGCCTCGTGGGTGGCTACCCTCTCCCGCTCCTCGGGGGTGTAGATCGATGCGTCCGTCACGCCGAGCTCCACGAGCATTTTCGCCTCGGCCACGTCCGGCATCGTCATGGCGGTCCGGCCATGTGTCAGTGCGATCACCAACGCCTCGTCCAGCAGGCGTTCCAGGCCGGCAGGCGAATACCCCGACGTCATGCCCGCGACGCGATCGACCGCGTCGTGCTCGTCGAGATCATCGCCGTGTGCCTTCTTCCCGAGGTAATACGCCACAATGTCGGCCCGGGCCGAACGACCGGGAAGCCCGAAGTAGATGGACCGGTCGAAGCGCCCGGGACGGACCAGCGCGGGATCGAGATCATCCTTGCGGTTGGTGGCCCCGACGACCAACACATTCGCGGGCACGAGCGAACGCTTCTTGAGATGCATCCCTTCGGGAAGGTACCGGTTGAGGATCTCGATCCAGGCGTTCAGGATCCGTTGGCCACGCGAAGGCGTGTCGAAGGACTGCAACTGCACCAAAAGCTCGTTCACCACACCGGTGATGCCCTCGCTGGAGCCATTTCCCTGCCCACGACGTGAGCCTCCGATGGCATCGATCTCTTCGATGAAGCCGATGGCGCCGCCTTCGGTCTGCGCGTACTTGCGCAGACGTTTGAAGAAGGACCGGATCTTCCGATTGGTCTGCCCGAAGTACATGGATTGGAAAGCCGAAGCCGAAACGAACAGGAACGGCACCTGGGCCTCTTTGGCCATGGCTTTGGCGACGAACGTCTTCCCTGTGCCCGGAGGTCCTTCGAAGAGAACGCCCCTTCGTGACGAACCACCCATTGCGTCGCGAAATGTCTGATGGGAGAGAAAGAGGTTGACCGACCGGACGACTTCGGCCTTAATCCCGTCGATCCCCACGACGTCGTCGAGTCCGACCTCGGTCTCGCCGGGCCGGATAAGAACGTGGGGGGAGCGGCCGGCCCCGACGAACGGGGCGATCATGACGACCCCGAGCAGGACGATGATGGCCAGCGCAGGAAGCCAGCGGTCCAGTGACGAAGGGACGGATAACGAAGGAAAGAGCCCGTGTCCGGTGATCAGGCGCAGCACCATCCATCCCAGAACGACGCAGAGCACGGCGAGCAGGCGGCGCAGCCGCTTTTCACGCCGACGATCCTGTGCCCGCGAAACATCCGCATTGGCCAGGATGGAACCTCCGACGGCCCCCACCAGGGCATGGGCCGATATCGTCTCACCTGATTGACCGCGGCCCGCACTAGCGCCACGCTCACCCGCGCTCGGGCTGCCCCGAAATCTCTGGTCTTCCCTCATGTCATGGAGGTTAGTGACGAGATTCGCCACGGACGAGGGGCGAAAGACCCTAATTTTTCAGGCTCTCTCTGCCTTTTTCGGGTGCTCGTTGCCTTTGTATCCTGCGAATTCATCGGTCGCACGTACCCACACCGGAAGAAAAACCTCCGTGCCGTCCGAGCCCCGGCGCCGACTGAATGCGACGCGCACGGGTTCACCGATGATGATCGTGGCCGGATCGATCCCGTTGATGGCGCCGTCCGGCCCGGTGACCAGATTCCCCACCATGCGCAACCCGGCACCCTCGTCCAACGTCACAGTGATCACCGGGTACGGGGAAAACGGCGCGTAGGCGGGCAGGAGCGGTAGGTGACAGACCACGAACGACCAGATCGTTCCGGTGCCTGACGCCAGCTGCCAGTGGCGCGCCGTCGATTGACAGTGTGGGCACATGACCCGCGGCGGAAACCGCAGGACCCCGCACGAGCCGCACGCCTGAAGGCGCAGCTCCCCCCGCGCGGTGCCCTGCCAGAATCCTTCCGACTCCTCGTCGACACGCGGCAGGAGGAAATCCTCCGCACCGATCGGCACCGCCCCTGTCGCCATTTCTCCAGTCTGGTGCGCCGCGTCGAGACACGTCGACACCGCCTTGCTGGCGGGGTCCGGTCCCGAGCACCAAGATGGGCCGCATGGACCAGTTCCCCCACACCCCGATTCCCCGCTACGGTCTGGCGCGCGAAGAAGTGATGGCGCAATTGCTGGCCATGAAAGAGGACGACCAGGACTGGCGGGGCGGCCGCGTCTTCAGCCTGGTGTACTCCGCCGGCGACGAGGTGCACGAGCTCCTTCAAGATGCGTTATCGCTCTACAGTGCCGAAAACGGTCTCAATGTGCTGGCCTTCCCCAGCATCGGCATCATGCAACACGACATCGTGCGGAACACGGCCACATTGCTCGGCGCCGATGACGCGGCGAGCGGTGGCGCCGTCGAGGGCTACCTCACCTCGGGCGGCACAGAAAGCCTTTTGCAAGCGGTCAAGACGGCGAGGGACGTGGCGCGCCACGAGCGCGGGATCCCGCACCCCCGGATCGTTGCGGCGGAGAGCGCGCACGCCGCGTTCACTAAAGCAGCGGACTATTTCGATGTCGAGCTGATCCGGGTGCCCGTCGGCCCGGATCTTCGCGTCGACGTTGCCGCATTCGACGCGGCGTGCACGGACGCGACGATCATGGTGATCGGCTCGGCACCGACCTATCCGCACGGTGTGGTCGACCCGATTGCCGACATCGCCGCGTTGGCCCGAGAGCGGGGGATCCTGTGTCATGTCGACGCGTGTATGGGGGGATTCCTGCTGCCTTTCCTCACCGGGCTCGGACGTTTCTCCGAGCCGTTCGATTTCCGCCTTCCCGGTGTCACGTCGATGTCCGCCGATGTCCACAAATACGGGTACGCGTCCAAAGGCGTCTCGGTGGTGCTCTACCGGACGCACGAGTTGGCCCGGCATCAGATCTTCGCGACGAGCGACTGGCTCGGCGGTTATTACGCGTCGACCGCGATGGCCGGCACACGTCCGGCAGGCCCCATTGCGGCGGCCTGGGCCGCGCTGATGCACATCGGCCTCGACGGTTACCTCGAGCTCACCCGCACCGCACACGACGCCGCACGGACGCTCCGGGTCGGCATCGAGTCCATTGACAGTCTCGAAGTGCGCGGCGATCCGCCGGCCACCGTCATGGCGTTCGGCGCGCGCGAGCCGTCGTTGGACATCTTCGCCGTAGGAGAAAGGCTCGCAGCGGACGGCTGGTACCTCGACCGGCAGAACCGACCCGATTCGCTCCATGCCACGGTGCACGCGGGCAGTGCGGCGAGCGTGCCGTACCTGGTCCACGATCTGCGGCACGCGGTGATGTCGGTGGGAGAGACGCGGGCCGCCGACCGGTCGACCACTTACGGGCAGAGCAGCTGACGATCCACGGGCGGCGTATCTGCGCAGGGTCGTCGCTCAGTTGACGAGGAAGGCCGTAATGGCCTGTGCGATGGCGGCCGCGGCCGACTGTTGGTACGCGGGTGTGACCAGCAGCGCAGCATCGGTCGCATTGCGCATATTGCCGGTTTCGATGAGCACCTTGGGAACCGTCGTCAGGTTGAGTCCGGCCAGGTCGTCGCGGGGCTGCAATCCGTCAACCCCGTCGTAGTCACTGACCGGCATGCCCGAGACGGCCTGGAACGTGGTGCGCAACAGGGCGGCAAAGGAATCCGAGGAGGCGATGACGGCGTCGTTGGGGCCGTCCGCCACCGGCTCGAGCACTGTGAATCCCCGACCGTCGGCCGGACCGCCGTCAGCGTGGATGTCGACCGCGACGTCAGCATGCGCGTCGTTGATGATGGCCGCCCGCGTGGTGACGCACGGGCCGATCCCGGAATTGTTCGGTCGTGTCAGCACCACCTCCGCCCCTTCGGCGATCAGGTCCGCCTGCAGGTACGTCGCCACGTTGAAATTGAACTGGGCCTCCGTGTACCCACTGTCCGTCGCTGTCCCGGTCGTATCGCAGGCCTCGTCCTCCTGCCCGTTCCAGACCGGCTGATCGATGACCTGCGGGGCGGTGTAGTTCAATCCGTTGTGACCCGGGTCGATGCCGACCACTCTTCCGGCCAGAGGCAGTTGCTGGGTCCCGAAGACGACCCAGTAGCCGCCACCGCCCGGTACGGTTGCCATGCCGACGGCCGGGGCGGTCAGCTGGGTCGCACCTTCAGAGCCGTAGAAGGCGGCGTCGCCGAAGGTGAAGATGCCGCCGTCGGAGGCGACCAGCCAGTAGCCCCTGCCATCGGGGGTGGCGGCCATGCCGACGATCGGTTTGTTGAGGCTGAGCGCACCGGTCGAGCCGTAGAAGGCGGCGTCGCCGAAGGTGAAGATGCCGCCGTCGGAGGCGACCAGCCAGTAGCCCCTGCCGTCGGGGGTGGCGGCCATGCCGACGATCGGTTTGTTGAGGCTGAGCGCACCGGTCGAGCCGTAGAAGGCGGCGTCGCCGAAGGTGAAGATGCCGCCGTCGGAGGCGACCAGCCAGTAGCCCTTGCCGTCGGGGGTGGCGGCCATGCCGACGATCGGTTTGTTGAGGCTGAGCGCACCGGTCGAGCCGTAGAAGGCGGCGTCGCCGAAGGTGAAGATGCCGCCGTCGGAGGCGACCAGCCAGTAGCCCTTGCCATCGGGGGTGGCGGCCATGCCGACGATCGGTTTGTTGAGGCTGAGCGCACCGGTCGAGCCGTAGAAGGCGGCGTCGCCGAAGGTGAAGATGCCGCCGTCGGAGGCGACCAGCCAGTAGCCCCTGCCATCGGGGGTGGCGGCCATGCCGACCAGAGGTGTCTTCTGACTCGGCAGCGTATTGGGACCAAGGGAGGCGCTCCCGAAGGGCACCACCGAATCAGGGGCCGACGCCAGATCTCCGATGTGGGGCACGTGCACGGAGTCGGAGGCGGCCCTGACCGATGCACTCGAGGTCGACCGGGTCGAGGCCCAGGAGAGCGTGAGCATCGCAAGGATCAACAGGGCTGCGACGGAGAGCAGGCAGGCGGAGCGCCAACCTCTGAACCTTCTGACTGAGGTGATGATTCACTTTACCCAGGCAGGCCGGGCACGGGCGGATCCGTTCCTCCTACGAGGTGGTCAACCCTCCGTCGACGGAGAGTGCGGCACCCGTGACACCGCTGGCCTCGACCTCACAGAGCCAGGCGATGAGCGCCGCCGGCTCGTCGGGAACCAAAAGGCGCTCCACCAGCTGCTGCTGGGCGAATACCTCGGCCGACGGCAGGTCATAGACGGCCGCAGAGGCGTCGAGAATCGGCGTGCGGGTGGAGCCCGGGCATACCGCATTGGCCGTGATGCCCGTCCCCGCCAGATCAGCCGCCAGGGATTTCATCAATCCGATGACCGCATGCTTCGATGCGCTGTACCCACTCAGGCGTCGTAGTCCCAACAGACCGGCCGCCGACGCCACCGCGACCACCCGACCCTGTCGCGGCGGCGGGGCGGCGAGCAGGACCGGTACGGCGGCGGTAGCCAGGTGCCGCACCCCGTGCACGTTGACGTCGAATTGCACGTTCCACTGGGCGTCGGCCACCTCCCACAGAGGAACGCCACCTGCGACGACTCCCGCCACGGCGATGGCGGCATCGAGACCGCCGAAGACGGTGACGGCGGCGTCGACGGCGGCCTGCATGTCGGATTGGCTCCTGACGTCCCCCACCATCGTGTGCACGAGGTCGCCGTGACGGTCAGCCAGCGCGACCAGATCGGCGGGGGTGGCCAGGGAGTAGTCGAGACCCGGATCGTCAGCGCACAGGTCGACAGCGACGACGCGCCAGCCTTTGCCGACCAATCGGTCCACCGTCGCTGCGCCAATCCCGCGCGCGGCACCCGTGAGAACGGCGATCCGGCTCATGCCGGCGGCGCAGCGTCGGGCCATCGCGCCAAAACGGCGCCGGCCAGATCGTCGGTCATCGCGGCGAGGAGCAACGCACCCTCGTCGGCATTTGCTCCCCGTGGGTCTCCCAGCACGCCGTTGGACGATATCGGCCGCACCCCTTCCGCCCGTAACCGTGGCATGAGCACCTCGAGAGGGACGGTGGAGCCCGCCGCCGCCAACTCCCGGCGGACGGCGCCCGGATCGATGGCCAGCATCAGCGATGTCTCGGTCCTTCCGGCGTGGGCGTCGCCGCCGGGCACGGTCGCTGTCCAGATCAACGTCGCCTCACCGTCGCTCCTGGAGCGTGCGGCGACCAACGAGAGTGCCTGCTGGTTCCCCCCGTGGGCGGAAATAAGGATCACACCCAGGAAAGAAGCGCGGGCGGAGCGGATCAACTCCATGAGGACGTCGGCCAGCACCGCATGGTCGATGAGCAAGGTCCCCGGAAATCCGGCGTGCTCACCGCTGGCGCCGTAGGCCACGGGCGGCGCCACCATGATGTCGCTCCGGGCCCTCGAGAGCCGCTGCCCGAGCTCCACCGCAATACGGGTATCGGTGTCGAGAGGCAGGTGGGGGCCGTGCTGTTCGAGTGAGCCGATCGGAAGCGCCAACAAGCTCGCTCTCCCGCTGGCCGCGACGTCAGCCCAGGTCGCGCCGCCGAGCTCCATCGTCGACGCGCCAGCCCGCGCTATGCGCGCGCTGCCGTCCGGAAATGAACCTTCGTCGGCACCGGGATCGGCGTCCCGTGCACGTCGACCTTGGAGTGCCCGACACCCGCACCCGGCAGCGCCGTCGCGTCGCGTGCCGCCAGGGCCTCTTCGCCGTGGCCGAACACACACTCGGGGTCGGGGCCGTCGAGCGGGATTCCGGTAAAGAACTTGGCCGCCATGCAACCACCCTGGCAAGCGTCATAGGACCCGCACGATGCGCACGCCCCCGCACTCTGCGGCTCGCGCAGCGACCGGAAGAGGTCCGACTGACGCCACACCCCGGCGAAGCCGCCCGGCTGGCGCACGTTGCCGGCCAGGAATTCCTTGTCGATGACGAACGGGCAGGCGTAGACGTCCCCGACCGGGTCGATAAGGCACACGACCCTTCCCGCACCGCAGAGGTTGAGACCGTCGAGGGGCTCCCCGAGTGCGGACAGATGGAAGAAGGAGTCGCCGGTCAGTACATCGGGACGTTCCAAGAGCCAGTGGTACAGCATCCGTTGCTGTGCGGCGGTCGGATGCAGTGCGTCCCACGTCTCGACGCCGCGCCCCGAGGGCCGGAAGCGCGTCAACCGCAATTGCGCGCCGTAGCTCTCGGCAATTGCGGCGAACTCGTCGAGCTGGGTGACGTTCTCCCTCGTCACCACCACACTGATCTTGAACTGGCCGAAATTGGCGGCAGCGAGGTTGTCCATGGCAGTTCGTGCCGCCGCGAATGATCCTTCACCGCGCACCGCGTCGTTGGTCGACGCCAGGGCGCCGTCGATGCTGATCTGCACGTCGACGTAGTCCATCCCGGCAAGACGGCGCGCCCGCTCTGCGGTGAGTCTGGTCCCGTTCGTGGAGAACTTCACGCCGACCTTGTGCTCGACGGCGTAACCCACGAGGTCGAAGAAGTCAGGGCGCAGCATCGGCTCGCCGCCTCCGATATTGACGTAGAAGACCTTCATGGCCGCCAGCTCGTCCACGATCTGACGGGCTTCGGCCGGCGACAGCTCCAACGGATCACGGCGACCTGAAGAGCTCAGGCAGTGCACGCACGCCAGATTGCAGGCGTAGGTCAGCTCCCAGGTCAAGCAGATGGGTGCTTCCAAACCCTGTGTGAACCGCTGGCGCAACGGCATGATTTCTGTGGGTGCCTCAACGGACATCAATCACCTCCGAGGCGGCCAGGCGCGCCAGAGCGCACGGCGGTATGTGGGTCGTTCAGGTTCGGGTATCAACGCTTCGATGGCGGAAGCGGCGCTGTCGTACTGCTCCAACGCGGTGACCAATTCGACCGAGGGGACGTGACTTCAAGAACATCAGACGACGCGTGCCGAAATGATACGCGAGAGCGCCGAACGATTCGTCACGCAACGCGATCTGGGGATGCACCCGCCATGGTTTGTCAGCCGCAAATACAAGAGCGACCCTGCTGGGCCGCTCTTCGGTCACGCTCAATAGACGCCGCACATCCCATCGATCGAGACTTCCTCGACCAGAAGCTCGTCGACCTCATCGTCGGCCGGTGCTTCGACATCCTGCACTTCAACGTTCTCAGACAGCACCCTGGCCTCCTTCGTGTTGCCACGATCCTATCGCTTAGGGGAAAGCCCCCCGGTTCCTGCCAAGATTGCCCCGTGCGTGGCCCCAACTGGGAAAACGGAGAAGGTCCTGCTCCCGTTCGATCCGCACCCCCAGGCCGGACCACGCCTTCCCGGCGCAATTCGGGCTCGTCCGCGACCCGGGACGATCGCCCTGGACCGGGACCGGGTCCTCATGGGCGGGAGTCCGCTCCGACTCCTCCGGCTGACGGAGCGTGCCAGCTCCCTGGTCCGCGGGTGGGAATCCGGCGCCCCGGTGGGCCACCGCAAGGCGGAGCAGATGCTGGCCCGGCGACTTGTTTCCTCCGGTGTCTTCCTCCCCCGGCCAGGTCCCACAGCCTTTCGGCGCCGAGGACGTCACGGTCGTGATCCCCGTCCGGGACCGGCCCGAGCATCCTCCAGCGGGTGCTGACCGCCTCGAAGGGCATGCAGTGCCTCGTCGTCGACGATGCCTCCGCAGAGCCCGGGCGCACAAAGGAGATCGTCGATCGCGCCGGGGGCCGGCTCCTCGCGCTGGCCGCCAATGCGGGCCCGGCGCTGCCCGCAACGCCGGGTTGGGCCAGGTCACGACACGCCTCTGGTCGCCTTCGTCGACTCCGACTGCGTGCCCGGTCCGGGCTGGCTCGAGCCGCTGCTGGGACACTTCGACGACCCGATGGTCGCCGCCGTCGCGCCCCGGATCGTGCCCTTCCCGGTGGTCCCCGCCACGGCCCTGTCGCGCTACGAGGCGGTCCGCTCCTCGTTGGACCGTGGGCCCAGGGAGGGCTGGTCCGACCCCTCAGCCGGATCCCCTACGTGCCCAGTGCCGCGCTCCTCGTCCGCCGCGAGGTGGCCGGCGGCGACCTGTTCGATCCCCGGCTGCGAGGCGGCGAGGACGTCGATCTGGTCTGGCGCCTGGTCGATGCCGGATGGGACGTCCGCTACGAACCGGCATCGATCGTGCAGCACGACGGACCGGCGGCATGTGGCTTCCTGGTTGGGCCGGCGCGCCTTCTACGGCACGACGGCCGGACCTCTGGCCCGCCGCCACCCCCAGCGCTCGCCCCTCTTCAGGCCTCCGCCTGGTCCGCCGGCGTATGGGCACTGGCCTGCGCCCGCCGGCCCGTCGTGGCGGGGGCACTCCTGGCCGCGTCCGTCGGCGTGCTGGCCCGACGTTTCAACGGATTGGTCGAGAAACCGGTCCCTGTGGCGGCGAAGATCGCCGGCGGCGGCACGCTCAGAGCGGCGCTGCCCGCGCTGCACGGCCTCACCCGGGCCTGGTCCCCCGCCCTGGTGCTCGGCTTGTGCTGGCCTCGCACCCGCCGTGCCGCCGCCCTGGCCCTCGTCGCGCCCGCTCTGGGCGACTGGCGGGCCGACCGGGACGGACCTCGACCCTCTGCGGTACGCGGCACTGCACGTGGCCGACGACGTGGCCTACGGCGCTCGGTGTCTGGCGGGGCTGCGTGACCGCCAGGACCTTGCGCCGCTCCGCCCCCGCATCGTGTTCAGGGCCTGCGTCTGGTCCAGCGCATCATTGCGCACGCAGCTCGGGACCCCCGGGGGAGAAGGCGTCCCGGGAGAGTCGACGCCGCGGGCGGGCCTAATGTCTCGGGATCACGCTGCGAGGTCGGGCCTGCCCGCGGGACAGACCAGAAGGTTCACGAGAGGGTCGACTATGAGCAACGAATGGTTCGAGACGGTTCTGGAGGCCCAGCGCCGGGCCAAGAAGCGCCTGCCCAAGTCCGTCTACGCCGCGCTGGTGGCCGGCTCCGAAAAGGGCATCACGGTCGAGGACAACATCGCCGCCTACGGCGAACTGGGATTCGCTCCCCACGTGGCCGGGTCGCCGGCGAGCCGGGACCTCTCCACCACGGTCATGGGTCAGAACATCTCGTTCCCGGTGCTGATCTCGCCGACCGGCGTCCAGGCCGTGCACCCCGACGGCGAGGTCGCCGTCGCCCGCGCCGCCGCCGCCCGGGGCACGGCCATGGGTCTGAGCTCGTTCGCCAGCAAGCCGGTCGAAGACGTGGTGGCCGCCAACCCCCAGACCTTCTTTCAGGTCTACTGGGTCGGCACCCGCGACGACGTCCTCGCAACGGATCGAGCGGGCCCGCGCCGCCGGAGCGGTCGGCTTGATCGCCACTTTGGATTGGTCGTTCTCCCACGGACGCGACTGGGGCAGCCCGGTCATCCCCGAGACGCTCGACCTCAAGGCGATGGCGCGCTTCGCGCCCGAAGCGCTGACTCCGCCCGCGCTGGTTGTACGACTTCGCCAAGTCCGGGCAGCTGCCCGATCTCACCGCGCCGAACATGGGCGAAGAAGGGCGAGACCGGTCCCACCTTCTTCGGTGCCTACGGAGCCTGGATGCAGACGCCTCCGCCGAGTTGGGAGGACGTGGCCTGGCTGCGCCAGCAATGGGAAGGGGCGTTCATGCTCAAGGGCGTCTCGCGCCTCGACGATGCCAAGCGCGCGGTCGACGCCGGCGTCACCGCGATCTCGGTCTCGAACCACGGGGGGAACAACCTCGACGGCACGCCCGCGACGATCCGCGCCCTGCAGCCGATCGCGCAGACTGTCGGCGATCAGGTCGAGGTGCTGCTCGACGGGGGGATCCGACGCGGCAGCGACGTGGTCAAGGCGCTCGCCCTCGGGGCCCGGGCCGTCATGATCGGCCGGGCCTACCTCTGGGGGCTGGCCGCCAACGGGCAGGCCGGGGTGGAGAACGTGCTCGACATCCTGCGGAGCGGCATCGAGTCGGCCCTTCTCGGACTAGGGCACTCGTCCATCCACGACCTGACGCCGGACGATCTGATCATTCCCCCCGGGTTCAGCCGCCGTCTCGGGGCTAATCCGTAAACACCTCTCTGCGGCTACGCGTCGAATTTGACGACGCCGCGGATGATCGTGCCGGCGGCCTGGTCGTCGTAGCCCTGCTGCACCTGATCGAGGGTGTACTCGTGCGTGATGATCTCATCGATCTTGAGCTGACCGTCCTCGTAGAGGTTGAGCAGATTGGGCACCTGGACCCGCGGGCTGGCCGAGCCGAACACGGTCCCCAGAAGGGCCTGGTTGTACATGGCGAAGTTGAAGAGGTCCAACTTGACGTCTATCTGGTCGAAGGGCGCGATTGCCGTCACGACGATGCGGGCGTCCTTGGAACCGAGTGCGCACGCCGATGCGATGAGCTCGCCCTTGAGGACTCCTGGCGTCAGGATCACGACGTCTGCGTTACGCCCTTTCGTCAATTCGGGCAGCATGAATTGCGCATCGAGGAGCGATGGCGCGGTGTGCGTGGCGCCGACCTCCTTGGCCTTCTCCAGTTTGAAGGGGACCGGGTCGACCGCAATGATGGTGCGCGCGCCGGCGATACGTGCCCCCTGGATGGCGCCCGACCCGACACCACCACATCCGACCACGACCACGGTCTCCCCGGGCTTCACCTTGGCCCGGTCAACCGCCGATCCGAAGCCGGTGGAGATACCGCAGCTGATGAGCGCCGCCGCTTTCATGTTGACGTCCGGGTCGACGCGGACCAACGAATTCTCGTGACAGACCATTTCGTCCGCGAAGGTCCCCAGTTGCGCCATCCGGTTGAGGTTCGCACCATCGAGGTGGTACCGGTACGTCCCGTCGCTGATCATGCCGCCGGCCAGCGTCGTCATCCCGAGGTCGCACAGGTTCTGGCGGCCCGAAGCGCACCAGTGACAGGTCCCGCACGACGGGACGAACGACACCGCCACGTGATCGCCGAGGGCGACCTGTGTCACGTTGGTCCCGACCTCGGTCACGATGCCCGATCCCTCGTGTCCACCGACGACCGGGAACATGGATGGTACGCCGATCAATTCCAGTACTTCGGGCGGAGCGCTGATATCACCGGTGCGCAGGTGCTCGTCGGAGTGGCACATGCCGGAATACACCATCTTCACCCGGACCTCACGGTTGCCCGGGGGGTCGATGTCGACCTCTTCGGTCTTCCAGGGCTCGTTCAATCCGGAGCAGACCACCGCACGCGTTCTCATTGCACACCTCTCCGCTCGACGACCCGGGCGTTGTCGCGTCGTCAGTATCGTTCGCCGCCGGGCCCCCGACAATCGCGAGTCCCGGCCTGAGGTCGACTGTAATGACCGGGCACTGGTTCGCGGGCGTGGGCAGGTGATGGCCGGACGCCAGACGACCTGCCGACTAACGTCGCTCCGGTGTCCACGGGCCTGACGACGCGCGGCCTGCCCATCGAGATTTCGGGCCTGACCAAGCACTTCGGTTCAGTGCTGGCCGTCGACCACCTCGATTTCACCGTCGAACCGGGACGGGTCACCGGGTTCCTGGGGCCGAACGGTTCGGGCAAGACGACCACTTTGCGGATGCTGCTCGGCCTGGTGGCGCCGAACGCGGGGCGGGCCACCGTGGGAGGGCAGCTCTTCCGGGACCTGCCCAACCCGTCAGGCACGGTCGGCGCGGTGTTGGAGGCGACCAGCTTCCACCCGGCTCGGCGGGCCCGTACCCACTTGCGCATGGTCGCGCGGGCCGGTGGTCACGACGAAGCCCGCGCCGATGTGGTCCTGGACCTGGTCGGCTTGACGGCGGATGCCAAGCGCAAGATCGGCGGCTTCTCCATGGGCATGCGCCAACGCCTCGAACTGGCGAGCGCACTGGTCGGCGACCCCGACGTCCTGATCCTCGACGAGCCGTCCAACGGACTGGACCCGCAGGGCATCGCATGGCTGCGCGACCTCATGCGCTACCTGGCCGGAGAGGGCCGTACCATCCTCGTGTCGTCGCACCTCCTCGCCGAAATGGCCCAGACCATCGACAACGCCGTCATCGTCTCGCAGGGCAAGCTCCGGGCGCAGGGAACGTTGGAGTCGATCACCTCGGGCATCACCGAAGCCTCCATGCACGCCAGAACGCCAGAAGCCGATCGACTCTGCGCAGTGCTCACCGAGGCCAATCTCCGGTTCCGCCGACTCTCCCAGGACCTGGTGGCCATCGACGGCATGACGCCGGAACAACTCGGACCGCTTCTGGCCAGCAACCAGATCGTGCTCTACGAGCTGACCAATCAGGGCGCCGACCTCGAAGCGATCTTTCTGTCCCTTACCGCTGGCCTCGGCTTCGGAGAGATGGCGCCGCCGGCATGATCAACGCGATTCGATCCGAGCTCCTCAAAATGCGCACCATGCCCAGCATCTGGGTGTGCTTCGGGCTGACCCTCCCGCTCACTGCGCTGTTCGTGCTGGCGGTCTTCGCCAGCGCAGGGGGTTCCCCCGGCCACACCTTCTCCTTCGTGCAAACGCTCAACGACCGGCGCCAACTCCTGGGCTCGGGGTATTTCGGGATCACCTTTCTCGCCCCGGTTCTCGGCGTCATCTGCATCACGAGCGAATACCGGCACAAGACGATCACCGCCACGCTCGTGCTTATCCCCCGTCGGGGCCGGGTCCTCGGCGCCAAAATCGTCGCCGTCGCCTGGTGGTGCCTGTTGGTGGCTCTTCTCGCCCTCGTCACGGCAATCGCCGTCGGGTTGCCCTGGAATGCCGCGCTGGGGGGCGTCACCTCGCAGGTCACCAGTCAGCTCGGGGCCGTGGTGCCCGGGTTGGTCGCCGCCACCATTCTCCTCGGTTTCTTCGGCCTCGGTTTCGGCACCTTGGTGAAGAACCAGGTCGCCGGCATCCTGCTCGGCGATCGGCGGGACCTTCATTCTCGAGCCGATCCTCGTGCTCCTCGCCCGGGGCATCTTCCAGCTACGACCTGAACTGGCTCCCGTCGTCGGCCGCGGCGGCCTTGGCCGGATCCCTCGCCCGGGGCGGTCTCGGGGGGAACCACGACGCCACATCGCATCTGTTGACATGGTGGCAGGGTGGTCTGATCATGCTGGCGTGGGGCATCGTCCCGTTCGTGCTCGGGTACTTCACCACCGTTCGGCGCGACGTCACGTGACAGCTGACGGCACTTCGGCCAGTGCCGCTGGCGCCGCACCTGTCAGCGGCGCAGGACCTCGCCGGGTCGCGCCGCCAGCCCTTCGTCGCTCGGTGCGCCGTCCACCCGGATGGGCACGCCATTGACCAAGGTGTGCGTGACGCCGATCGGCGCGTCAGCCGTCAGGCGCTCGCCGTGGGCCGGGAAGTCGTAGATCCGGCGCAGCGGTCCGGGAGCGATCGTCTCGGGGTCGAAGACACAGATGTCGGCCGCCTTGCCGACGGTGACCGTTCCCCGGTCGGCCAACCCGTAGACCTGCGCCGGCTCACCGGTCAACTTGTGGATGGCCCGCTCGAGCGGCATGACCCCGCGGCTCGCGTACCCAGTTCCCGAGCAGATCGGTCGAGAAGCAGGCATCGCACAACTGGGAGACGTGCGCTCCCGAGTCCGCCAGGCCGAACAGCACGTTGTCGCGCGGCAGCAGCCATGCGATGCCCTCCTCGTCGTTGTTGGCCAGCACCGACCAGAAGCGTGCTTCGAGATCGTCGTCGAGCGAGATGTCGAGCACGACGTCGAGCGGAGAGCAGCCCCGCTCTTCGAGCCAACGCGACCACCGGCTTGTCGGTCAGTTCGGGGTGGGACGCCGACGTGGCGACCGCGATGTTGGCCCAATTGACCGGAATGGCTCCCCCGGCCCCGCCCGCCTCGGCCAGCGCCTTCTCCCGCCACGCGGGATCCCGGAAGGCCGCGATCCGCTCCTCTTTCGACTTCCCCATCAACGCGGCGAACATCGGGCGCATGTTCAGTGTGAAGGGCTCCAGGAGGTTCATCTGGAAGACCAACGGGCGACACGACACCTGCGGCCAGACTTCGATGCCCTCGGCCCAGGCTGCATCATGGTCGGCCATCACCTTTTCGTGATACGGGTAGTCCGGCACCGTGAGCAATGCGGTCCACGTAAAGGGCCGGCCGATCTCGCGCTGGAGTGCGAACACCTCTTCGTGGGAGATCACCCCGCCCGGGAGCAGGGCCACCACGCCGCGCGTCCGACCGCGCAACGGTTGGAGGAGCGCACGCAATTCTTCGAGGTCGCCGACGCGTGAGGGAACGGGGCGCCCGCTGTCCCCACTATGCGTCGGCGATGCGCTCGACGCGAATCCGATGGCGCCACCCTCCATGGCTTCAGCCACGACCGCCTGCATGCGCGCCGTCTCATCCGGCGTGGCCGCACGCTGATACGCGTCGTCACCCATGACATACATGCGCACGGCCGTGTGCCCGACGTAGCAGGAGAAGTTCAACGCGGCACCGCGGCGCTCGACCGCATTGAGGTATTGCGTGAAGGTCTCGAACTCGTCCCACGGCACGCCGACCGACAACGTGTCGAAACTCATGTCCTCGACATGCTGCAGGGTGTGCCCCAACAGGGCGACACCATCGGGCCGCACTGGGGCGATCGAGAATCCACAGTTGCCCGCCACGACCGTCGTGACGCCGTGAAACGACGACGGCGTCAGCGAAGGGTCCCAGAAGACCTGGGCGTCATAGTGCGTGTGGATGTCGATGAACCCGGGGGTGACCACCTGGCCCGTCGCATTTAGCACACGGGACCCGCTGAGTCCCGTGCCTATGGCAGAAATCCTGCCGTCAGTGACAGCCACATCGGCCACTTGGCCGGGCGACCCCGTCCCGTCGATGACCGTCCCACCCCTGATGACTACGTCAGCGCTCATGACACCATCGTCGCAGCCTTGACGCCTCCGTGCACGCCTGCCAGGTGGCGGGCCGGCGAGCGGGGTCGGGTACGGTGGAACCGGAGAGGCGGATTTTCTCCCGCGGAACACGATTTCGGCGCCAGCGACGGCGTGTGACCGAGGTAGCCACACATGGGTTTGGGATTTCCACGAGGCAGGTCGGCCCCCGAGACGGTGGACCGGTTGCAGATAGCGGGCGCAATCATGGCGCCGTCGGACGGGCCCTCCCCCGTCGAGCTGGCCGACGCCGGCCGCGCCCCTCTCGGCTTGGGCGTCGTCCGGGACCACTACGTCCACAAGGTCCGCAAGACCCCGACGATCCGCATGGTGCCCGGCGCATTCCGCGTCGGGGGTCGCCTGTTGCAGTTCGCGGTCTCCGACAATGTCGGGGCGCACGGGCCCGACGGACCCGGCAGCCCGCCGATCTGGGCCGTGAACATCCACGGCTATTTCGCCGGCGGCGGGATGTACTGGCGCGAGAGCGCCCGACTCGCCGAACAGCTCGGTTGGCGCGTCGTGAATCCCAGCCTCCCCGGCTTCGGGGGGAGTGATCCGCTGGACTGGCACGACGTGTCAATGGAGATTCTGGCCAATCAGGTCATGGCGGTCCTCCGCCACGTCGATGCGGGCCCGGTCGTGGTGCTCGGCCATTCGATGGGCGGAGCGGTCGCCGTGCAATTCGCCCACGACCATGCTCGGCACACGCTGGGACTGATCTATCGCGACGGCGTGAGCACGCCTGCGTGGAAGACGCGTCACGGCGTTGTCTCCTCCATGCTCGCACCCTTCGCCCCCGACATCGCGCCCATGGTCGACCTCGCCACCGCGGCGGTCAGCGACATGCCGGACCTCCTGATCGGCCGGATGTTCTCGACCTTCCGTTCGGTACTTCCCGAAGTGCGGCGCAACGTCCGCACGGTCGGTCAGACACTCCCCATCGGGAGCCTGCTCATGTCGATCGATCAACGTAGCGAGGTGCGGGAGCTCGTGGCCCAGCAGATTCCGATCCTCAACGAGTGGGGCTGTTTCGACCGCGTCACGCCCGCGGCGGTGGCCACGGAATTCGCCGACGTCGCCCGCGCGCCGGTGCAATGGGTGCCCGGCGGGCACAGTTGGATGCTGGCTCGTCCGCAAGGCCAGTCCGACGTTCTCCTCCACCTGGCTACCGGTAAGGAGTTCATGGCCAATGTCGATACGCGCTGGCGCCAGTTCACTGCACGCGACCACACGTTGCACGCCGTCAATTAACGGCACCCTCGCGAGGAGCGGCCACGACATGGCGGGGCCGTGGCAGGTGGGGCGGTGATTGCCCGCCTGCTCGATCCGCTCCTCAACCTCCACGGTTGGGAGGCCTACTCGCTGGTCGGCGCGCTCGTCTTCGCCGAGGCGTCCATTCTGCTCGGCTTCTTCTTTCCCGGCGAGACGGCGGTCATCATCGGCGGGGTCGCTGCGTCCCGGGGCAACATCAACATCGTCGTCCTCATCGTGATCGTCGTGATCTGCGCCATCGCCGGCGATTCCGTCGGGTACCTGGTCGGGGAGAAGTGGGGGCGACGTCTGATACAGACCTCGTTCCTGCGGAAACGCCAGCGTGTCCTCATCGCCGTATTCGACCAGCTGAACCGGCGCGGCGCCATCGTGGTCTTCCTGGCCCGCTTCACCGCGTTCCTCCGGGCTGTCGTCCCGGGATTGGCCGGCATCTCCTCCATGCCCTACCGCGTCTTCTTCCCGGCCAACGCGGCCGGCGGCCTCGTCTGGGGCACAGCTTTCTGCCTCCTCGGCTACTTCCTCGGCCACGCGTACACGCGGGTGGAGCATGCCTCGGGTATCGCGTCCGACATCTTCCTCGGGCTCATCGCCCTCGTCATCGTCGCACTGACGATCCGTCGCAGGCGACGGGAGAAGGCCGAGCAGAGCGGCGGCGCCGACGTCGCTCCGGCGGACGGCATCTGGAAGGCGGGCGGGGGCCCCGACGGGACCGGCTCGTCGTAGCCGCACGCATCGGGGCTGTCTGCGGTTGCGCGGATGATGGAGCGGCGGATCAATCATTCGTCGGTTCGTCGGCCAAGCCAACGAAACCGTGACCAAGTGGCGACGGCAAGATGAAATCTGTTGATCAGCTCCTTCAGTGACGAAGTGGCTGATGTAGAACCACGAGAGCCCTCAGCGAAAGGACGATCGTGGTGTCACGCGACGCGTCACGAACCAGGAAACGCCCCTACTTCAAGAGCAGCATGGCCTTGGCCATGTTCACCGCGATCGCCATCACTCCGATTGATCTTGTGCTCGACTCCTCGCCGGCTGGCGCGTCGAGCACGCAGTACACACCGGCAACGCCGTCGCTCGCCACGTTGACCAGCCCGGCTGGATGCAGCGGCAGCTCGTGTGCGCCGTGGAACGAGTACCAGGGCGACACTGCCTTCCCGAGCTATACGTCGACCGGTGGCGGGACGGTTCTGCCCACCTATACACCCGGCGGCGCTACCACGAGCACTCCCAACGGCGTGTCCGGTGCCACCGTGACCGCACCGAACCTGGCCGTCGTCCCGAGCGCCTCGAGCGGCACCGACGGCGTAGCCGCCTACCCCAGTGGTGTCGTCGGAACGCCGGGACCTCTCGACGACTACTGCGGTTCGGGCAACACCACCACTGAGGCAACCCAGTCAGTCTCCCGGCAGGCTGCCGGAGCCACCCTGCCGCTAGCCCCCTCATATTTCCCCCACATCATCCGCAATAGCGACGGCTCGCTGACCGGCTACTTCGATTACCGCCCCAAGGACGCTGACGAAGCGCTGATGGCGGCCACTTCGACGGACAACGGCCAGGATTGGACCTATGACGGCGAAGCGATCGAGCAGAACCCGGGGTACTGCCCTTCGGCCGACATCAACGATGACGGCCAAGGTCATGCCAACGTCATTACGGTCGGCGGGCACACTTTCCTCTATACGCTGGCCCGCGCCGCGGGCGACACGCAGGGCGTGGGCATGATCATCCACGAGTTCACCCCCACCGAGGCCAACCCTCTTTCCGGACTGCCCGCCACCGAGAAGACGGGAATCGACCCTGATGGATTTGCCACCTCCCAGGTCGTCGTGCCGACGACCGGCGGCGCCAGCGTGCCGCTGACCACGACCGGGAGCGCCAACTCGACCGAGCAACTGGTGACCGGCGGTTTCATCGACCTCACTCAGGACCCCAACCCCACCCCAGCGAACGTCATCAGCTGCACGGTGACGACGCTGGCCACGCCCGGATCCCTCAGTGCGTGTACCGCACCCACCACGATCACGATCAACGCGGGCGACCTCATCGAGCAGGTCATCGGGTATGACTCTGCCCAGACGCCCAAGGTCGGTGGTCTGGTGCCGACGATTCCAGCTGGCCCGAACACGACCAACGGAGACGGGGGCCTGGCCACCATCGACGTGTCACCTACCGCGACCGCGGCCGCGCAGACCAGCGGCTCGACCAACCTCGGCTTCACATTGCCGACCACCGGTGCGACCTACAACGCCAATGCTCCGGACCGCATCTACATCAACGGGACGGTCGTGTACTGCGCCCAGGGAAACAACAACCCAACCACAAAGATCGAGAACTGCACCACGGGCGCGAACCGGCGCGGCCTTTCAGACGGCTACCGGGCAGATCATCACGTCGGATCCGATCATCCCCGCTGGGGCGTTCAACACCGATCCGGCTTCAGGCGGGATGACGTCGGGCCTGGTCGCTCCCGACGGCATCGTGGGCACCATCCCGAGTTTCCCGAACGACGGAACGGTCCCAGCGGGCGCCACCTACGTCATGTACACCGAGAAGGAACTCAACTACTACCTGGCCGGTGACAGTACGACTACTGTCGCTCCGACCGGCACCAACAGCTGGGCCACCACGGGCGGGGCCACGATCAGCTTCATAGCCGGTCCCTACATCTCCCAGGACATGCCCATAGCCAGTTCGGTGACCACGGCGAACCCCGTCACGGTCGAAATGGGACTCACCACGACGTCCTCCAACTCGACCGGCTCGGTGGTCCCGGTGACCTGCACCGGACTCGTCGAAAACGGAGCCTCGTCCAGCCTGACGGGCTGCACGGTCCCCAGCGCCGACAACACGCTCTTCGAGCAGGCGAAGACCTACATCGCGGCCCCCGGGGCCACCAATGTCGCTCTCTCCACATTGGAACAGACCGGCGAAGGCAGTGCCTCCAACGTGGTGAAGCTCTACAAGAACAACGAGGATGTCTCGGTATTGCGCGTGGCGTACACCACTGACGGGGTCTCTTTCTCCACGGCCGGCCTGAGCAATGGCGGTATCGTGAGCGACTGCACCACCGTGGCCGGCGTACCCGAAGTGGTCGGCGTGAACACCACGACGCCTTGTACACCGCCGGCAGCGTACGCCGGTATCAATAACCCTTCCACGAACGTGAGTCCGGCCAACCTGAATCAGTACGCCACCAACGAGGGCACCCCCGGCGGCTCGAACGGCACGGATATCGGAAGCACCTCGGGTGGCGACATCGACGAAATGCGCTGGGTCGGCTCGGCCGGCAGCATCATCACCAACCCCGACGGCACGTATGGCCTCTTCTTGTCGGGGGCGTGGGCGGCGGACGGTGACAGCGATGCCTTCAACCAGATCTTCTATTCGTCCTCGGCGAATGGATTGAACTGGACTGTCCCGATGCCGGTCATCAGTACCGACTACACCTTCTCGGCCTCCTACAACCAGGACAACAACGTGGGAGGCACTAACCAACCGCTCGGCATTTCGGCCTACTACGAAGGCCGTGCCTACGGTGCGAGCGTGGTTCAGAACCCGGACGGCAGCCTGACGATGGTCTTTGCCGGCTACCGATTCCCCAAGTCCATCGCGTCGGCCGGTACCTCTACCAGTCCCGATGCGTTGGGCACGACAACGCCGCAATGGGACGTCGGACCCAATGACCTCACCATGTACCGCAATATTTTGGTGGTAACGCTTTCCACATCGCCTGGTACTGAACTTCCTGAGACGCCGTTCCCGCTCGCCCTGCCAGCCATAGCGGCGGCGGCCATTGGAGGCGTCGCTTTTGTCACCTACCGCAGACGCCGTGAGAGTCCGTCAGCTGCATGAGCCTTCACGCGTTCACGCGTCGAGTACGGACCGATCCCCGCGCAGGACGCCGCTGACGATGTGGGTAAACGCTGCTGCGCTGTCGTGGCCTGCCGCATCCGTCTCGAGCCAACGCACGGAACCCGATGTCGTGTCGCGATCCAGACCGAAGAGCCCGAACCGCGGCTCGTAGGTGCCCCACTCGTAGTTGTCGACCAAGGACCAGTGCAGGTACGTCGTCACCGGTGCGTCCTCGTCCTTGGCGGCGACGACCGCTGCGAAGTGCTCCCTGAGATAGCGGGGGCGGTCCCACCCGTCGCGGCGTGGAACGGGAGCCCCGCCGACCACCCTGGTGGCCATGCCGTTTTCCACCACCCACAAAGGGAGCGCCGGGTGCAGCGCGGCTTCGGCCCGGCACCAGACGCGCAGACCGTCCGCGTGAGGCGGCACATCCCACAGACGGCGCCTGGGCGACATCTCGCGTGCCCCCCTCGCGTTGCGCCCCCCGGGCCATCCGAGGGCGTGACTGGCGACGGGGTCGTACCAGTCGAACCCGACGGCGCCGAGACTGCTCGTGCGGGACGAGGCCGCCACCACGTCGAGGACTCGCCGCGGCGCGGGCCGCCTGGCGGTAGACCGGAACCGTGACCACAACGGGCCCCCGCCCGCTCCACGATTCGTCCCGTACGGGCTGACCGCGGCGAAGAACCTCCGCAGCACGAACTCCGCCGCGTGCTGTGGCGGGACTGCGACGTCGTGCAACGCCCGCCGCTCGTCGATGTAGAGGTCGACATCCGAGGACGGGACGCCGACCGACCGCAGCAGGAGGAGGTCGGTCAACAACCGATCGAGCTCGTAGACCGAGGAAGCGCCCGGGTTGCAGGTGACCAGCGCTCCGGGTTGGACCTCGGTGATGGCGTCGGCGGCGAGCACGTGCGCGGTGAGGAGATTGTCCAGCGCACAAAAGGCGTCGGCGAAGGCGGCGTGCCGACCGGGTGGGTGTGCGCCCTCGATCCATCCCTTCAGCACCAAGATGTTGGGTTCGTTGATGGTCACCCATTTCCGGCAATGCGGTGCCAGTACGGGCAGGACGCGGGCCACGTGCCGGGCAAATCGATCCGGAGACCCGGGCCGCAACCAGAACTCCTCCCCCAAGAAGGCGGGGTGCGTGAAGTGGTGCAGCGTGATGATCGGCTCCAGCCCCCGGGTGGCGCACAGCTCGAGGATCTCGACGTAGCGATCGAGCGCGGCCTCGTCGAACCGGTCCGCTTCGGGCTCGACCCGCGCCCACTCGACCGAGAGCCGGAACGCGGTGCACCCTATGGCCGCGGCCCGGTCCAACGCCTCCTCGGGATGAGCCCAGAAATCACACGCCACGGCGGATCGTTCCACCCGGCCCGCGCGTTCCCAGGAGTACCAATTGTTCGCCGGCTCGCCGTCACCGTTGTAGCCGCCCTCGACCTGATAGCCCGCGGTCGCGACGCCGATGGCAAAGCCCTCGCCAAGGAGGGAGGCGTTCTTCGGTTCGGAGAGGCCGACGCGCGTCCGGCCGTTGGAGCTCGAGGGTGACACATGCACAGCTTGGCAGCTCCGCCCCCGGGTGGGCCCACGCCGGCGGTGGCGAATGGGGGGTGTCTAGTGCGAGGTGACCGATCGCAGACGTGACAATGCGGCGCCCACGATTTCGATCTCCTCGCGCGCGGTGCGCACGAGCGACTGAATCTGCGGTGCCGTGGCATCGCTGCAGGCGCGCAGAGCCGCAGACTGCACATCGCGCGCGGCGCGGATCACTTCCGCCACCTGCGTCCGCACCGCATCGGGTCCGCTGTGTCCCGACGGCAGGCGCCGTTCCAGTCGCAGCATCTGGTCGAGCTCGCCCCCGACATGGCGCAACGAACGGCACACCGCAGGAAGCTCGGCGACGGGCGTGTGGCGTGCATCGGCATGCTGCACCGCTTCCTCCGCGTCCTCTATCGCCCGCCACATCACGCGGCGCGTCCGCGCCGCGCCGACATGACGCAGCTCGGCGGAGTGGGCCCGCGTGCCTGCTCGCTCCCGCCACGCCGTGAAGGTAGAGGCACCGACGAGAACGCCCCGGGTCACCGCATGGCCCCGTACCTCACGCCAACGTCGGCGTACGACGCGGCGCACCACGAAGAAGGCGGCCACCGCCCCCAGTGCGAGGACGCAACCGACGATCACCAGCACGCCGAGGGCATGGGCCAGGAAGGACACGCAAAAAGTCTACGCCCGGCATTGTCATGGCCGTCCGTCGGCGCCAGGCGCCCTCTGCAGGCTGCGGCGGGGGCGTGGTTGGCAATCGGGTCCGGTAGGGGGAAGAATCGCCCCGCTCGCCGGCCAGCCCGGCGAAGGTGGCCGATGAAGGGAGCACGGATGGCAGACGAAGTGTTGCGGGAACGCCGGGGGCACGTGGAGATCCTCACCATCAACCGGCCCGAGGCGCGCAATGCGATCAACGGTGCCGTCAGCCGCGCCATGTCGTCGGCCATGGACGAGCTCGCCGACGACGACGGCTGTTGGGTGGTCATCCTCACCGGGAGCGGGGACAAGGCCTTCTGCGCCGGCATGGACCTCAAGGCGTTCTCGAGCGGGGAGAGCAAGGACATCATGGGGGCCAGCGGGGGATTCGGCGGTCTGACCCAGCGGGACTTCGCAAAGCCCATGATCGCCGCGGTGAACGGGTCCGCCCTGGCCGGTGGCCTCGAGATCATGCTCTCCTGCGACCTCGTGGTGGCGGCGGACCATGCCCTGTTCGGCATACCCGAGGCCAAGCGGGGCCTGATCGCCGGCGCCGGCGGCCTGCTCCGACTGCCCAAGCGCCTTCCGCTCGCGGTGGCCTACGAGCTGGCCATGACGGGCGACCCCATCGATGCCGCACGTGCCTACGCGCTCGGCCTGGTCAACCAGGTCGTCCCGGGTGATGCGGTGCTCGCCGGGGCGCTCGCCCTCGCCGACCGGATCGCTGCAAACGCGCCCTTGGCCGTCCGCTATTCCAAGAGCGTGATGCAGCAGGCGGGCGAACTGCCCGAGTCGGAAGGCTGGAAGGTCAACCAGGCGGCCGTTGATGTGGTCTTCACGTCGGAGGACGCCAGGGAAGGCCCCATCGCCTTCGCCGAGAAGCGAGAGCCGCAGTGGCAGGGGAAGTAGCCCGTCGGGGCTGACCTCCCGTGCTCGCATCCGGCCTCGACACCCTCCGCCTGACCCTTCACGTCCTGGCGGCCTCGATCTGGGTCGGAGGCCAGATCGTGCTGGCGGGCCTCGTCGGGCCGTCACGGGCCTTCGGGGTGGAAGCCCCCCGGGCCCTCGCCCGGGCTTTCGCTCGGCTGGCTTGGCCGGCCTTCGCCGTGCTGGTCATCACCGGGTTCTGGAATGTCTCCACCTTCCACTGGGCCGACCAGAGCCAGGCCTGGAAGACGGTTCTCATCGTGAAGATCGTGGTCGTGGCCGCGGCGGGCCTGGGTGCCCTCCTCCACGGGCGCGCGACCTCCCGGAAAGCGATCGCCGTGTGGGGATCGGTGTCCGGTCTGGCCAGCGTGTCCGCACTGGTGCTCGGGGTTCTCCTGGCCGGATGACCCCCATCGGGACGGAGCCGCCGGTGGGCCCGGTGCGATGGGCCCCGTGCGGTGGGCCCCGTGCGGTGGGCGGCGGGGTGGATTGGGTCTAACCTGAGGCTGGGTCCACCGAGATGTGGACGGCGAAGGAGGTCCACATGCTGGGAGACATTTTTGGGGTCGATGGCGTCATCGTCCTGATCGTTGTCGTCGTCCTCCTTTTCGGCGGAGCCGCCATCCCCAAGCTGGCCCGCAATCTGGGTTCGGCCAAGAACGAGTTCGAGAAGGGCTTGGGCGAGGGCAAGAAGGCCTCCCAGGATTCGAACCTCGCCGCCAGCAACGGCACGTCCGAGGCTGCGGCGGCACCGGCACCCTCCCCGGCGACCGACGACCCGACAGCGCGGAGCTGATCTCGCCGACGGGGTCGGCTCCGCCCCCTCGTGGCGACGGCGACCCGACGGCGTGCGCCGGCTGACCACAATTCGCTCCGCACACAACCCGTTGTGCTGCTACTTCGTCTTTTTCCGCGGGGTTCGATAGTGTCACCGGCGTGGACTCGTCATTGACCAGCCCTTCGGCGGAGGCCCCCGACCCGACGCCCGAAATTCCCGGCCCGAAGCGCCGTTCCCGGCTGCTCGCGGCGGCCGCCGTCCTGGGCGGTGCGCTGGTCCTCGGCGGCTGCAAACTTCCGAGTTTCGGACAGTTCCCCGGAGCCACGACACAGGGGCGCACCGAGTTCCACCTGTGGCAGCTCTTCTTCATCGCCGGCCTCGTGGTCGGTGGCTTCGTGCTCCTGCTGATCCTCTGGGCCGTCTTCAGGTACCGCCGCAAGTCCGAGGACATGCCCAAGCAGACCCAGTACCACACGACGCTGGAGATCATCTACACGGTCGTCCCGATTCTCATCGTCATCGGGCTCTTCGTCTTCACCGTGCTGGCCGAGAACAAAGTGGACGCGACGCCAGCGAATCCCGGCGCCACCATCACCGTCAAGGCCTTCCAATGGGGGTGGGAATTCGACTACCCGGGAGGGGTCAAGGTCATCGGCCAGACCACCGATGACCCGACGATGGTCATCCCCACGGGCGTCAATGTGGAGATCCACCTCTCGTCACTCGACGTCCTCCATGGTTTCTACGTGCCCGAGTTCAACTTCAGCCGTTACGCCAGTCCGGGCTACGTCACGACCTTCGACTTCAACGCGCTCCGCACCGGGGACTTCCGCGGACAGTGCACGCAGCTGTGCGGTCTCTACCACTCGCTCATGTTCTTCAATGTGCGAGCGGTCACGCCGGCCCGGTACGCCGAATGGCTGCGGGGGAATCAGGCTCGGGTGCGGAACAACCCCGGTTCGGTTCCGAAGCTCCCCTCCGGGGTGGGCAGCGGTGCGGCGACCACGAATTCTCCCAGCAACGACCTTGGAGGTGACCTCTCTGGTGACTGACGTCGCTGACGTTCTCGCCCCAACCATGCCTGGTCCCGGCGTGGAGGACACGCCGGACCTGCACCCGCCCGACGCCAGCGGGCACGGCCCCGCGGACGGACACGCCGCAGGCCACGGCCACGAAGACCACGGGCCGACCGGGATCCTCAAGTGGCTGACGTCCACCGACCACAAGGTGATCGGCCTCAGCTACATGATCACGTCGCTCGTCATGTTCTATTTCGCCGGGATCATGGCCCTCTTCATCCGCCTCCAGCTGACGTCGCCCCACTCGTCACTGCTCACGTTCGGGCAATACAACGAGCTGTTCACGATGCACGGCAGCTTGATGCTCTACCTCTTCGCCGGACCGTTCGCCTTCGGTGGCCTGGCGAACTACGTCGTGCCGCTGCAGATCGGCGCACCCGATATGGCCTTCCCCCGGCTCAACGCCCTGAGCTACTGGCTCTACCTCACGGGGTCGATCACCATGCTGTTGGGCTTCTTGGTGGCCGGAGGAGCCGCCAGCTTCGGATGGGTGGCCTACGCACCGCTCTCGAACTCGATCGCCTCGCCGGGCATCGGTGGCGACGTGTGGATCATGGCCCTGGTCCTGACCGGGTTCTCGGCCATCTTCACCGGGGTCAATCTGGTGGCCACCATCTTCTACCTGCGCGCCCCTGGCATGACCATGTTCCGAATGCCCATCTTCACCTGGAACATGTTGGTGACCGGCATCCTCATTCTCATCGCCTTCCCTGTCCTCACCAGCGGGCTGGTCATGCTGTTCTGCGACCGGCACTTCGGTACCCACATCTTCACCGCCGTCGGCTGCCATTTGGTCAGCGGTGCCCCCACGGCGACTTGCGGGTCGCCCCTGCTGTGGCAGAACCTCTTCTGGTTCTTCGGCCATCCGGAGGTCTATATCCTGGCGCTGCCCTTCTTCGGCATCGTCACCGAGATCCTCCCCGTCTTTTCCCGCAAACCCGTGTTCGGGTACAAGGGCATGGTCTTCGCGACCATGGCCATCGCCGCCCTCTCCACCGGCGTCTGGGCCCACCACATGTTCACCACCGGGGCCGTCCTGTTGCCCTTCTTCTCGTTCCTGAGCCTGCTCATCGCCGTGCCCACGGGGATCAAGTTCTTCAACTGGATCGGCACCATGTGGCATGGCCAGCTCACGTTCACGACGCCCATGCTGTTCTGTATCGGATTCCTGCTGGCCTTCCTGATGGGAGGCGTGACCGGCATCATGCTTGCGTCGCCGCCCATCGACTTCTCGACGCACGACACCTACTTCGTCGTGGCCCACTTCCACCAGGTCCTCTTCGGGACGGCAGTCTTCGCCGGCTTCGCGGGCCTGTACTACTGGTACCCGAAGATGTTCGGCCGGATGCTGAGCGACACGCTCGGGAAGTGGCATTTCTGGCTCATGTTCATCGGATTCTGGGTCACGTTCATGCCTCAGTACGTCGTCGGCCTCCTGGGGATGCCCCGACGTGTGGCCAGCTATCCCTCCAACCTGGGCTGGCAGAGCTACAACATCATGTCCACCGTCGGTGCGTTCATCATCGCCTTCTCGTTCGCGATCCTGTTATGGAACCTGTGGATATCGTGGCGCAAACCCGTTCCGGCGGGTAACAACCCCTGGGACGCCCACACGCTGGAGTGGTTCACCACATCGCCCCCGCCGCACCACAACTACACCCACCTGCCGCCGATCCGCTCGGAGCGGCCGACCTGGGACTACAACCACCCTGATGCGGTGGCGGTGCCCCACGGACATGCAGCGGAGGCCGCCGCCAAGGCCCGACGAAAGCAGAAGGAGCACGTCGCATGAAGGTCGAGGCGATTCTCCTGTTGTTCCTCGGACTCTTCTTCGGCCTGGTGGGCCTCGTCTACTGGTTCTGGAGCTACGAGCAAGCCGGCACCGCGATGTTGGTCGGTACCTGCACGTTGGGCTTTCTTCCCGGGAGCTACTACTACTACTGGCACCGACGCATGGGGAAACGCGTCGAAGACCGCGACGATGCGTCCATCGCAGAGGGCGCGGGTGACATCGACTCCTTCCCCAGCAGCTCCATCTGGCCTTTCGTCCTGGGTATGGGTGCCTTCCTGACGGTCAACTCGCTCGTCTTCGGTATCTGGCTGATCTTTCCCGGAATCTCGCTCATCCTGACCGCGCTGGTCGGTGTGACCGCCGAAAGCCGACGGGGCGGGCACGTCTGACGAAATCCCTTCGTGCCTCAGATCCCCTGGGGTGACGGATCCTCGAAGAGTGACCGGCCCCGGCCGGGCACGATCGGGCAGACCATGACACGTACCTCGTCAAGCAAGCCGGCGCGGGTGCGCAGACGCATGGCAATGAGCGGCCGTTAGCCTGAACGGGTGACGACCGGAGCTGCGGCAACAACATCTCCGCCGGGAGCAGAGACACCCGGCCCGCTCTCGCGTTCGATGGTGATCCTCATCGCCGTGGCGACCGGTGCGGTGGTGGCCAACCTCTACTACGCCCAGCCCGTACTGCACCTGGTAGGCCGCGACTTCCACAGCGGTTCGGGACTCACTTCGCTGATCGTGACAGCGACGCAGGTCGGCTATGCGGCGGGGCTCCTCCTCGTTGTGCCTCTGGGCGACCTGCATCCACGGCGCATCCTCGTGGTGCGCATCTTCGGCGTCGCCGCAGTCGCCCTGGTGGCATGCGCCCTCGCTCCCAATATCTGGGTCTTCGGCGTCGCCTCTGTCGCCGTCGGCACATCGTCGGTCGCCGGGCAGGTGATGATCCCGTTCGCCGCCGACCTGGCTCCCCCTGAACGGCGAGGACGGGTGGTGGCACGGATCATGACCGGACTACTCCTGGGCATCCTGCTGGCCCGGACGGTGTCCGGCCTCGTGGCCCAACTGGCCGGATGGCGGGCCATCTATTGGTTCTCCGCCGCTCTCATGGTGGTCTTCGCCGCCATTTTGTGGAGGGCCCTCCCCAATGAGGGATCACGCCCGCCTCGCGCCTACTGGAACCTGGTGGGATCCTCGCTGCGCCTGCTTGTCGACGAGCCCATCCTGCGCCGGCGCGCATGGCACGGCGCCTGCGGCTTCGCCTGTTTCAGTGTGCTCTGGACGTCGATCGCGTTCCTACTGTCGGCTGCCCCCTACCACTACTCGAGCGCCGTCATCGGCTTGTTCGGCCTGGTCGGCGCAGCTGGGATCTTCGCCGCCAACCTGGCCGGCAAGCTGGCCGACGCCGATCGCTCCACGGCCGCCACCCTGGTGGCAGGCGTTCTCCTCACCGGCTCCTTCGGCCTCTTGTGGTTCGGTCATTCGACGCTGGCGGCGCTCATCGTGGGCATCGTCGTGCTGGACATCGGGACGCAGGGAATGCAGATCACTAATCAAGCCATCATCTACGCCCTGCGGCCCGATGCGCGGAGCCGGATCAACAGCGCGTACATGGTCTGCTACTTCATCGGGGGCGCCATCGGGTCGCTCACGGCCGGCCTCGTGTACGGCAGTCACGGGTGGGCCGGGGTGTGCGTGCTGGGCGCCGGGTTCGGCGCCCTCTCCCTCCTCTTGACGCTCTACGAACGCGTGCGGCCGCCGATCCCACAGCGCGCGGTCGCGGTCGCTCCCTGAGTTCCGACATGGACCTTTGAAAACTGATCGCTAGACGTCTAGCGGTCAGAAATTACAAGTGTTCGCCGGGCTGGGGAAGGCGCGTCACCCCAGAGTCTCTGAACCGGCCTGGGATACCCGGAGACTCCATACCTTGGAAGCGAGGATGGAGTCATGGCAGAGAAGCGCCCCACCACAACAAAGAGGTACCCGCCCGAGTTGAAGGAGCGGGCCGTAAAGATGGTCCAAGAGATCCGCGCCCAGTATCCCCTCGACAAGACGGTCATCTCTCGGGTGGCCCGTCAGCTGGGAGTAGGGGACGAATCGCTCCGCTCCTGGGTGAAGCAGGCTGAGGTGGATACCGGCAAACGACTGGGTCTCAGCACCGAGGAGCAGGAGGAGTTGAAGCGGCTCCGCAAGGAGAACTTCGAGCTGCGGCGGTCCAACGACATCTTGCAAGCAGCAGCGACTTTCTTCGGGGCGGAGCTCGACCGCCGAGGAAAGAAGTAGTCGCTTTCATCGACGCCCATCGGGACAACGAAACCGATGGGCGTCGATGGGGGGTCGAGTCGATCTGCACCGAAGTGAAGATCGCCCCCTCCACCTACTACGACACCAAGGCCAGGCCGCCCTCGGCCCGAGCCGTCCGCGACGCCACCATCGGACCCGAGCTCCGTGCCCTGTGGGAGAAGAACTACTCGGTCTACGGACGCCGCAAGCTCTGGAAGGCGGCGAAGCGTCAGGGCTTTGACATCGGGCGCGACCAGGTGGTCCGACTCATGCGTGAGTTGGGCATCCAAGGCGCCACCCGGGCGAAGAAGCGCTTCACCACCAAGTCCGACTCGGCCCACGTCCGGGCCCCCGACCTCGTGAACCGAGACTTCACGGCCAGCCGACCCGACGCTTTGTGGGTGGCGGACTTCACCTACTGCTCGACCTGGTCGGGCATCGTCTACGTCGCTTTCATCATCGACGTGTACTCCCGACGGCTGGTGGGCTGGAAGGCGGCCCGATCCATGACCACCGCCCTCGTCCTCGACGCGCTCAACATGGCCGCCTGGACCCGGCGCCACAGCGGCCTCGACGGACTGATCTGCCACACCGACGCCGGCTCGCAATATACGTCCGTGCTCTACACCGACCGGATCGACGAGGTGGGTGCTGCTCCCTCCATCGGGACGGTGGGCGACAGCTACGACAACGCCATGGCCGAGTCGGTCATGGGCATCTTCAAGACCGAGCTCCACAGGAACCCCGCTGCCCTCACCGCCAACGGCGGGCCCTGGAGGGGACTCGACGACCTCGAGATCGCCACCTGTGCGTGGGTCTCGTGGTTCAACGAGGAGCGGCTGCACTCAGAACTCGGCGACCGGACGCCAAAGGAGTTCGAGGCCGAGTACCGTCACAAGTCTCAGCCCAATGCGGCATGAGAGAACCAAACCAACGAGTCTCCGGAAAACTCAGGCCGGTTCACTCCGGGTATCCCAGGCCGGTTCAATCCGATCGGATCTCGGGTAATCCCATCGGATTGGGGAAGGGGATGCACCCTGACCCCTGGATCTGGCTCGCACAGGCACGCAAGGAGCCGTAAAGGTGTGTGAGTTCTTCGTCGCTCAGCGAAGCGAAGGGCGATGCGGCGAGCTCGTCCGTCATCGTCTCCACCTGCTGTCGCAGCAGGTGACCGGCCTCGGTCGCCGTCCCGTCGGCGTGTAACAGTCCTCGGGCGGTGAGGCGGTCGAGGGCCGCGTCCCACTGTGGTTCGGTCCAGCCCCGGTTGGCCCGCAACACCTCGGGCCCCGCACCCGCACCCGCACCCGCACCCGCACCCGCACCCGCACCCACTCCCACGGTCCCAGCCGCCAACAAGTGCGCCTCGAGGCCACTGAGCCCGTGCGCCAAAAGGGCGGCCACATGGCCGTCACCACGGTGCTCCCGCAGCGTCGTACAGGCTTGCCAGAGCTCTGCAACCCCAGTGGCGAGCGGGGGGAGCCCGCGACGACGGAACGCAGGCTCGATTTTCGGCCAGAGGCTGGCGTTGGTGCATCCCAACATGCGGCCCTCGACGTTGCAACGCGCCGAGGCCGTGCGCAGCAACGGAAGCGCGGCGGTTGCCGTCTCGAGTGCGTCAGCCTGGCAGAGTCCGGTCAGTGCCACCGCTGCCGCCGCTGCCCGTTCGACGATGAGATCGGCAGGATGGACGACGTCCCAGCACGAGGGCACGGCCTTGCGCACCATGGCGGGATGGAAGTTGAAGAACGCCGCAACCACCGGTCCGGGACCGACGACGCCCAGTGGCGCAGCTCTGGCGGCGAAGTAACCGCTCCAGAAACCTTTGAGACCGACATCGCGCAGCGCGTGGCGACATTCGGGTGCGAAGTAGGTAACCGCGTGCACCGACTCCATGGCCACCCAGAGCTGGCGGGCGGTGACCCGGCCCGATGCCAAAGCGCAACCCGTGCGGGCTAGCGGCTGACCTGGCGTGCGCCCGTCGGCGAACTCTCCCGACTGGCGGTCAATGAAGGCGCAGCCAGGGGCGAGACGTCGATGCGATCGGGCACCGGTTCGGGGTCCAACTCGTGGGGTGTGTCACCGGGCCTCGGCGGAGTCGGGACCGTTGTGTACTCGCCCTCGGCGGAACGATGGACGACCACCGCACGCTTGCGCTTGCCGATGCCCCGCACACCTTGCATCTCCTTGCAGATGCCATAGGTCACGAAGGCCACCACAACGGGAACGACGATCGTCAACACCCGGAAGGCCCACAGGACGAAGTTCAGCGACAAGCGGAAGTAGTTGGCGAGGACGTCGGTCGAGCTGGCCGCGAAGAGGACGAACAACAGCGCGAGCATCGCTGCGCCCGCCGCTGTGCGCTTGGGCCGGTCGCGTGGTCGGTCCAAGAGGTTGTGCAACTCGTTGTCTCCGGTCATCCGACGTTCGAGATACGGCCAGACGAAGGCGATGTTGAAGATCAAGCCGGGGAAGATGACGGCAGGAAGCAGGACCTCGAGGGGGATTGTATGACCCCAGCCCGCGAACTCCCAGGACGGCATGATGCGCAAAGCCCCGTCGAGCCAGCCCATGTACCAGTCCGGTTGCACGGCATAGGAGATCTTCGAAGGGTCGTAGGACCCGAACTGCCAGATGGGGTTGATCTGGGCGAATGCACCCAGCAGGGCGGTGGCGCCCGCCACCATGAAGAGGAAACCGGTGGTCTTGGCCATGAACGTGGGGAACATCGGCGATCCCACCACGTTGGTCTCGGTACGGCCCTCGCCCTTGAACTGCGTGTGCTTCTGCCGCACCAAAAGACCCAGGTGTGCCCCCAGCAAGCCGAACAGGACGAGCGGGATGACCAGGACGTGGATGATGTAGAAGCGCGGTTCGATCGAGCCGTTGCCCGGGAATTGCCCCCCCCACAAGAACGTGCCCAGGTAGCTCCCCACGAAGGGGATCGACTCGACGATGGAGTAGCCGATGCGCAGGCCGGTCCCCGAAATCAGGTCGTCGGGCAGCGAGTAGCCGATGAACCCCTCCAGGATGGCCAGGATCAGCATGAGCGTCCCGATGATCCAGTTGAGCTCGCGGGGCTTACGGAAGGCCCCGGTGAAGAAGATCCGGGCCATGTGCACCACGATGGAGCCGACGAAGATGTCCGCCGCCCAGTGGTGCATCTGGCGTATCAGGAGGCCGCCGCGCACCCCGAAGGAGATGTTCACCGTTGAGTTGAACGCCTCGGACACTCGTTGCCCCCGCAACGGGGCGTAGGTGCCGTGATAGATGACCTCGTTGGTCGACGGCACGAAGTACAGAGCCAGGAAGATGCCCGTCGCGATCAGGATCACGAAGGAGTAGAGCGCGATCTCCCCCAGCATGAACGACCAGTGGTCGGGGAAGATCTTGTCGAGGAAGACCCGGCCGCCCTTGGCCACACCGAGCCGGTCGTCGAGCTCGTTGACGGCTTCACTGATCCGTCCGTACGGGCCGAGCGCCTGCCTTTTGGACTTCGCTGTCGGCAGGGCCGGGCTCACGTCCCGTTCTCCTTGGTCGTCGTCCGCTCGTAGAAGCCGGGCCCGACCGCCTGATCAAAACCGGCTTGCGCCCGCAGGGTCCCGTCGTCGTCGAAGTACAGCGGTAGCTGCGGCAGCGGGCGGGGGGCCGGCCCGAACTGGGGGACGGCGCCGTTGCGGACGTTGAACATCGATTGGTGGCACGGGCACACCAGGAGTTCGAGCTCCTGTTCGTAGAGCCCGACGGGGCAGCCGAGGTGGGTGCACACCTTGGAGTAGGCGACGTAGCCCTCGGGGGCCCACGTCTCTCGGCCCTCGGCCGTCACGAGATTCGAGTCCTGGACCCGGATGAGCACCGTCTGGTCGATCGCCTGCCCCCTCTCCGTGTTCTGGAGGCCGGCCGGGTACACCGTCATGATTCCGCCCACGACCAGCGTGCCCTTGGTCACCGAGCGCCCGCTGGAGTCGACCAGAAGTCTCCCTTTGCGCCAGTCACTGGTATCGAGCGATGTCCCCGGTACCGGGCCCAGGGAGCGCAGAAGCGGGAACAGCGCCACGATCCCGAAGATCCCCGCACCGACGGCGAAGAGCCCACCCAGCAACTTGCGGCGCTTGACGACCACGGTGGAGCGCTCGACCAGGGCCGCAGCCATGGACTCCCGCTCCGCGGGCGAGGACGCGAGCACGTGACGCTCCTCGACGAACGGCCCCTGCGGCATGAGGTACTTCCCCCACGCCGTGAGCCCGAAGCCGAGCAGGAACATGCCCAGACCCAACGTGCCGCCGATGATCCACGGATTCCAGTCCTGCGTGTAGGCCGCGCCGAATCCGGCGATGAGCACAATGGCCACCACCAGGATGATGGCGATGATGCCCTCCGCACGCTTGGGGTTCCGGGCGGCGTCTCCCATGTGCGGATCGCTGAGCGTCGCGATCGGCATCGGGACCTTGGTCCGTGACGGCTCGTGGTTCTCCTCGCTCACGAGCGCTCACCGATCCAGAAGCAGATGAGGGCCAGACCTCCGACGCCGAGGAGGAGCGCGATAAAGCCTTCGGCCACCGGTCCCACCCCTCCCAGGGCGGCACCGCCGGGGTTCGAAGGGTGCTGGATCTTCTCGGTCACGTAGGCCACCACGTTGCGCACCTGCGCGTCCGTCAGGTTGCCCGAGAACCGGGGCATGTTGGCCGGTCCGGTCCGGATCGCCTCAGCCACCTGCTGCGGGGTGATCTCCTTGTTCTGCAGCGTGGGGGCGTTGGTGCCGAAGGCCAGCGCATCGCCGGCTCCGGTGATGGTGTGACAGGCGGCGCAGTTCAAGGAGAAGAGGTCTGCCCCGTCAGAGACGTTGGCCCCGTGCAGGTCCGGGGTGGGAACCGCAGGCGCGGCCGGGTCGAGAGACTCGATATACGCCGCCACCTCGAGCGCCTGTCTGTCGTTCAGCCGGGGTGTCTTGCGCTCGGCCTCAATCGCCTTGATGTCGGCTGCCGGCATACGGCCGGTGGTGATCCAGAAGTCGACGGTCGCGGTACCGACTCCCTGCAGATTGGGACCGATCGTCGCCTGCCCCGTCGGCGACACGCCGTTGGCCTGCGACCCGTGACAACTCGAGCAGGTCTGATCGAACAGGAGCTTGCCCGCGGAGGCAAAGGCCCGCGGGGGGTTGGTGTAGGTAATGGCGCTGCTGCCGTACCGGATGACCATGCCATCGAAGCAGGTCAGCTTGGTACTGGCGAAGGGGTTCCCGGTGTCGTGGACGTTGCTGACGCCCTTGAGGTTGACCGAGCCGCACGCTTTGACCGAAGCACTCAGGCTCTGCGTCTTCGTGGTCGACGCCTGGGCCACGCCCGGGAAAATGAGCGCGAGCGAGCTGAGCGCCGCGATGGCAAGAAGGCCTCCTGGCAAGAGCAGCTTTGTGCGGGATGTGCGAGGTGTTTTCTGTGCGCGTGGACTCGACATGTCTATTTCAGGAAGAACAGGCAACTGAAGAGCCCGACCCAGACGATGTCGACGAAGTGCCAGTAGTAGCTGACCCCCTGCACGGCCGAGAGCTCGCCGGGGTCACCACCGACGTCACCTCTCATGCGACCGAGGAGGAAGACCATGGCGACCAGGCCCAGGAAGACGTGCAACCCGTGGAGGCCGGTCATGATGAAGAAGAGCGAGCCGAAGGAGTTCGTATTCCACCTGGTCGTGATGGTGAACCACTCCACCACCTGGTTGCCGAGGAACGCCGCCGCCCAGAATGAACGTCGCCACGATCCAGCGGCGAGCCGACACCCGGTTGCGCCACTCGACCTGGTGGACGGCGTACTGCATGGTGAAGCTCGACGAAATCGAGGACCAGGGTGAAGATGATGCCCCGGACCGTGTCGAGGTGGGTCCCCGGCGGAGGCCAGACCCCACCGACCGCATTGGCGCGGAGAGTGAAGAAGGCGGCAAAGAGCCCGCTGAAGAACATCAGCTCCGAGCCCAGCCAGATCATGACGCCCACAGCCAGCATGGGGGGTCGATCGTGAACGATCCTGCCTGTTGGCACTGGGTGGTCGACCGAAACCGCCTGGGTCACAGGGCAATTTCTAGTCGACCGGAGCCGTACGCGCCAACAAGCAGGTGACAGCGTTTTCCTGTTCAGTCCCTGAGCGAGAGCTGGGTCAACTCTCGGGGTCGGAGAGGGCGACGGGCAGTGGTTCGGCATGCACCACGGCCAGCCGGCGCGTGGGCCGCGTGAGGGCCACATAAAGGGTGCGGAGACCTCGCGTCGTCGCCACGGGTGGCCCTTCGCCGGCGACCTCCTCGCCGACGGCCGCCACCAGAGCCGGCTCTACCACCACGACGGCATCGAACTCGAGTCCGTTCGTCTCGTCGGCGGGGAGGAGCACGAGTCCGGCCGCCAGCCCTTCGCCGGAAGGGTCGCGCGGATCGGTCGGGAAGAGTCCGGTGTCCGAGAGGGCGCGCGCCCGAGCTCGGGGAGCATGACGGCCGGACCCAGTACTGCCACCCGGCCCGGGGCCACGGCCGCAACCTCTTCGCGGGTGGCCTGGGCCACGGCTGAGGCCAGCCCGGCCCGTGACGCCTCGATGATGCGTGGGGAGAAGCCCGACTGGCGCACCGGCCGGGGCGGTGTGATCGCCGGCGCCGCCACCGCAAGGACCTTGGCGGCTACGCGCGATGACCTCGGCCGGCGTGCGGTAGCTGACAGTGAGCTCGACCAGGCGGGTCGAACGTTGCGGGCTCAGATGCCGGGTGACGTCGTCCCAGCTTTCGGGGGCCCAGGGACCCGTCGCCTGGGCGATGTCCCCCACAACGGTCATCGATCCCGAGAGCGAACGGCGGGCCAGCATGCGCAGCTGCATCGGCGAGAGATCCTGCACCTCGTCCACGACAATGTGACCGAACGACCGCACCTCGTCGTCGGGCCCGGTGAACGGTCCCGAGGTCGGAGCAGGCGAGGCGGCGAGGCCCTGGGGCCAGAAGCCCACATCTTGGGCGTTGCCCTCTTCCGCGCGGCCCTGACGGCCCGCGATTCGGGCGGGCGCCGCCGCGGCGTGGGCCCAGGAGCGTGCGCGCCTCGTCGATGAGCGCGGCATCGGCCACGGTCCACGGCACTTCGTCGAGCGAGCGACTCCGCGGGCGGTACAGGCGCTGGATCGCATCGGCGCTGAGGATGTCCTGTCCGGCGGCAGCCAGCAGAGGTCGGGCGCCCAGGAGGTCGTGCAGCAACTCGTGGGGCGACAGGCGAGGCCACATCCGGTCCAGTGCTTCGGCTACTTCCGGGGTGCGGCGGAGGCGGCGCGCCAGGTCGGCCTGCTCCTCGGCGCTCGGCCCGTCGTCGTCCAAGGCTTCGGTCCCGCGGGTGAGCCGGGCGCGGTAGTCGTCGGACAACGCGCGGCAGCACATGAGCCTCAACGAAGCGTCGGCGCACGTTGTGGGTGCCCGGGCGCCGGCGGGCCAGGGTGACGATCTCTTCGGTGGTGCTGGCCCGGAGGCGCAGGACCCCGGCACCGAACGGGATCTCCAGGTCCTGGCGGAGTGGGCGCTGGCGGGTCCGTACCGCCCGACCGAGGACCTTGACCATGCGCACATCGCCCTTGAGCTTGGCGACCGCAGCCTCGTCGACGCCCCGCACCCGGATTTCGGGCACCAGACCGGCCACGGTCGAGAGGCTGACGCCGGTCTCGCCCAACGAGGGCAGGACCTGCTCGATGTAGCGCAGGAAGAGCGGGTTGGGCCCGACGACGAGGACGCCCTGACGCTCCAGGGGGAAGCGGTGCGTGTAGAGCAGGTAGGCCGCCCGGTGCAGTGCCACAGCCGTTTTTCCGGTGCCCGGTCCCCCCTGGACGACCAGCACCCCGCTCAGGGGGGAGCGGATGATCTCGTCCTGCTCCCTTTGGATGGTCCCGATGATGTCGCCCATGTGCCCGGTGCGGGCCTGGCCGAGCGCGGAGAGGAGGGCTCCCGGTCCACCCAGGACCATGCCCTCGGACAACAGGCGCTCACCCGACGAATCCCCCTCGGGTTCCGCGCTCGGGGAGACGGGGAGCAGGGGTGCGCCCGGCGCCCGCGTCGGGTCGACGAAGTACTCGTCCTCGAGCCCGAGCACGGTGCGGCCCCGGACGGCCAGGTGGCGGCGGCGGGCCAGGCCCTGCGGATCGAGTCCCGTGGCCCGGTAGAAGGGCTCGGCCACCGGCGCCCGCCAGTCCACCACCAGGGGCTCATGATCGGGTCCGGACACGGCCAGCCGACCGATGTGGAACGACTCACCGAGCAAGGGCCGGTCCCCGGCTCCCGGTGCGGAAGCTCTGTCGACGTTGCTGCCGGGGTCGGGGTCGGGGTCGGGGTCGGGGTCGGGGTCGGGGTCGGGGTCGGGGTCGGGAAAACGGTCGATGCGGCCGAAGTAGAGCGCCTGGTCACCGATGTCGAGCTGCTCGAGGCGGGCGAGACTCGTGCGCACCACAATGTCGCGCTCAGTACGCGACTGGAAGGTGCCCCCCTTTCCCAGGTCGAGGACGCCCTGCAGCATCTGGCGGGCCTCACCGCGCATGGACTCGAGACCGTCGTGGGCGCGATTGAGGAACTGCTGCTCATCCTCCAGATCGGGATGGTCCGGCACGCTGCCCCTCTCTCCCCCCGCCTCTCAGGGAAACGGTTCAGTTTAGGCGACGACGCACGACCCGGTAACGCAGCAGAGGACGCCTACGATGAGCCTCATGCTGATTTCGACCATGAACGACGTTCCCGGCTACCGGGTGACGGCGGTGTTCGGTGAGGTCTTCGGGCTCACTGTGCGCTCTCGCAACATCGGGTCGCAGTTCGGCGCCGCGTTCAAGTCCCTGGCCGGCGGCGAGCTCAAGGGAATGACCAAGAACCTGCAGCTCAGTCGGGAGGAAGTGGTGGGGCGCATGGTGGAGGAAGCGCAGGCCAAGGGGGCCAACGCCGTCCTCGCCATGCGCTTCGACACCTCGGAAATGGGTGGGAACTGGACCGAAATCTGTGCCTACGGCACGGCGGTCGTCATAGAGCCGCTCGGGTGAGCCCGGAGGCGGCCGCCGATACGGACCTCGTGCGCGCCTGCTTCCGCCAGCCGTTGACGCGCACGCCGGTGTGGTTCATGCGCCAAGCCGGCCGGGCGCTGCCCGAGTACCGCGCGGCCCGGGGCACGGGATCGATCCTGCACGCCATCGCCGAGGCGCCCCTGGCCGCCGAACTGACGCTGCAGCCGGTCCGCCGCTATGGCGTCGACGCCGCCATTCTCTTCTCCGACATCGTCGTACCCGTCCACGCGATCGGGTTCGGCATCGATATCGAGCCCGGCAAAGGACCGGTCGTGGCCAGCCCATTTCGCAGCGCAGCCGACCTCCCACGCCTCCGCCCGCTCGAGCCCGCACTCGATACGCCGTACGTCCTCGACGCCGTCCGCCTCGTCGCGCCGTGAGCTCGCCGGGAGCAACGTGGCGCTCATCGGCTTCGCCGGCGCTCCTTTCACCGTGGCCAGCTACCTGATCGAAGGCGGGCCTTCGCGGACGTTCACCAAGGTGAAGGCGCTCATGCACGGCGACCCCGCGCTCTGGGGCCAGCTCATGGACAGCTTGGCCGCCATGTCCGTGGCCTTCCTGCGGGCGCAGATCGAGGCCGGGGTACAGGCCGTGCAGCTCTTCGACAGTTGGGCCGGGAGTCTCTCGCCGGCCGAGTACGTGCGCTTCGTGCTGCCGGCCACGCGGACGGTGCTCGCAGGAATCGCCGACCTCGGCGTGCCCTCCATCCTCTTCGGTGTGGGCACGGGCGAGTTGTTGAGCCTGATGGCCACGGCCGGCGCCGATGTGATCGGCGTCGACTGGCGGGTGCCGCTCGACGTCGCCCGCACCCGCGTCGGGGCCGACCACGCCGTCCAGGGCAACTTGGACCCCGCTCTGTGTGTCGCCCCCTGGCCTGTCGTCGAGGCTGCGGCCCGCCAGGTCATGGCCGACGGCGCCGCCGACGGGAGCGGCACCGGCCACATCTTCAACCTCGGCCACGGCGTCCTGCCCGAGGCCGACATCGGCATCCTGGGTGCCGTCGTCGACCTGGTGCACGCCGAGAGCGTGCGGGAATGAACCGAAGGGTGTGCCCGTGACGGATCGCACAGGCGTGCTCGTGATGGCACACGGCACGCCCCAGCGAACCGCCGATATCGCTCCCTTCTACACCCGGATCCGCGGCGGTCGGCCTCCTTCGCCCGAGCAGCTGGCCGACCTGGAGCGGCGCTACGCCGCCATCGGCGGGCTCTCGCCGCTCACCGAGCGCACCGAGGCCCAGGTCGATGCCGTGCGCGCCGAGCTCGAGCGGCGTGCGCCAGGCCACTACGTCGTGGCGTACGGCGCCAAGCACACCGAGCCCCTGATTGAGGAAGCGGCGGCCGCGTTGGCAGCGTGCGGGTGTCGACGAGATCATCGGCCTGGTGCTGACGCCGCACGGCTCCTCGCTGGGCTCAGGGGAGTACCTGACGCGGGCGCGGGCTGCGCTGGCAGGGCAACGGTCCCTTTCGTCGCCGTGCCTCCCTGGTACGGCGAACCGGACCTGGTGACGCTGTTGGCGGATCGGGTCCGCGAGGCCCTCGAACGGATCGGCGCAGGCCACGACATCGTGGGCGGGGACACGGGGCCGGGGGACCAGAGCCGCTACCCCGTGATCTTCACCGCACACTCGCTGCCCGAGCGCGTCCGCGACATGGGTGACACGTATCCCGAGCAACTACAGGAATCGGCGGCGTTGGTGGCCGCGGCGGCCGGCCTCGTCCGCTGGCAGGTGGCCTGGCAGAGCGCAGGGACGGACGCCCGAGCCCTGGCTCGGCCCCGACATCCGTGATGTCGGTGCGACACCTGGCCGCTGACGGCGCGGCGGGCGCAGGCTCGGTCGGGACGGGGCGCGGACGAACCGGGTAGCCGGCGTCGTGGTCTGCCCGATCGGATTCGTGACCGATCATCTGGAAGTGCTCTACGACCTCGATGTGGAACTGGCCGCGGTGGCCGTCGAGGTCGGCCTGCCGTTCGCCCGCACGACGTCGCTGAACGACGACCCACGCTTCATCGGCGTCCTGGCCGACGTCATCGGCGCCACCGAGGCGCGTCGGGACTAGGCCGTGCAACGGGTCGTGGTCGTCGGCGGAGGCATCAGCGGGTTGGCCGCGGCCTGGGAGCTCACCGGCGGCGGTGACGGCCCCAAGAGCGGCGGCCCCATAGGTGGCGACGCGCCGCACGTGTCGTCGTCCTGGAATCTTCTTCCCGGCTGGGAGGTGCGCTCGACAGCGTGCCCGTTCGGTGACCACATCGTCGACACGGGGCCGGACGGGTTTCTCGGGCGTCGGCCCGAGGCACTCGACCTCTGCCGCGAGATCGGCCTCGCAAGCTGCATTGGTCCCCATCGCCGGACGTGGCGCCGGCGTGTGGGCCCGCGGCAAGGTCCGCACCCTCCCCGAGGGCCTCGCGTTGGGTATCCCCATTCGCTTCTGGCCCGCCGCCCGATCGGGCATCCTCGGCTTGCGCGGCGATATCGCGTCTGGCTCGGGACGCGCTGCTGCCCCGGCCCGACGTGCGCGGGCCCATCGGCGACCGCTCGATCGGGCCACTGGTGGCCCGCAAGCTGGGCCGCGCGCGTGGCGTGAGCGTTCGTGGACCCGCTGATCGGCGGCATCCATGCCGGATCGGTGGACGACATGTCGGCCGCGGCCACCTATCCGCCGCTCCTCGCCGCGGCGCAGAAGCGCGGCAGCCTGATGCGTGCGCTGCGTGCCGAGGTTCCGCCTCCCTCTGCCGAGGCCCCTCCCCTGTTCTGGGCCCTCGAGGGCGGCATGGCATCGATGGTCGAACACCTGCGTGCTGCGCTCACCGCACGCGGCGTGGAGATCCGCTGCACCGCGCCCGTCGACCGACTCGAGCGTCTCGGCAGCCGGTGGAACGTGCGAAGCGCCGGGGCGCACGACGATGCGGACGCGGTCGTGCTCGCCGTCCCCGCCCCGGTGGCGTGCGATCTGCTCCGGCCGCACGACGACGAAGCGGCAGGGCTCCTGGCACACATCGACTACGCCTCGGTCACGCTCGTCACCTTCCGCGTCCGCGCCGGAGGCCTTCACCGCACCGCTGCCGGGGACCGGGTTCCTCGTCCCACGGCGCGAGTCCGGCGCCTCCGGGCGGTGAGCCCTGGGCGGTGACCGCGTGCACCTACCTCTCGCAGAAGTGGCCGCACGTGGCCACCGAAGGCGAGCTCCTCCTGCGGGCGTCAGTCGGGCGCTTCGGCGACGACCGCGCCAAGGCGTGGAGCGACGAGGAACTCGTCGAGCGGGTGTGGCACGAGCTCGGCGTGCTGATCGGGCCCGCACAGGACCCGCTCGCCTCCATGGTGGCACGGTGGCCACGGGCCTTCCCCCAGTACCGGGTGCACCACCTCTTACGCACTGCGGGCATTGAGGCGGCGGTGGCGCGCCTCGGGGGCATCGCCGTGGCCGGCGCGGCCTACCGGGGCGTCGGCATCCCGGCGTGTATCGCCAGCGGGAGGGCGGCGGCCCGGGCCGTCTCGTGAACCCCTCGCCGCGTCGGGGCCGGGTCGCCCTCCCTTCGCTCGGCGCCGGCGTGCTGATCGCCCTCTCGTTACCCCCGTGGGGCTGGTGGCCGTTGGGGCTGGCCGGTGCCGGGCTGTTCTACTGGCGCCTGGCCGGGCTGCGGCGCCCGGACCCGGGCCTGGTCGGGCTGGCTCGCCGGCCTCGGCTGCTACCTCCCCGGACTCTTCTGGGCCCGGGCGTTCAACTGGTACGGCGCCGTCGTGCTGATCGCGCTGGAGGCCCTCTTCTTCGCCGCCGCGGCCGTCCTCACCCCGCCCTGGAGGGGCCGGGCGCCGGCGTTCGTCGCGGCCGGCACCCTGGCCGAGGCCGTCCGGATGACCTGGCCTTTCGGCGGACTCCCTCTCGGCGGGGTCTTCCTCGGCCAGGCCGACGGCCCGCTTTTGCAGCTGGCGCGGATCGGCGGGCCGCTGCTGCTCACCGCCGGCGTGTGGGCCGGCGGGGTCGGCCTGGCCACACTGGTCGAGCGGGATGAAGCACTCCCGCGCCGCACTGGCCGGCACGGGGCGCACTGCTCCTGGTCGGGCTCGGGCTCTTCGTGCTCGTCGGCGCGGTGGTCCCGGACGGCGGGCCGCCGCTGCGCACCATTTCGATGACGCTCGTCCAGGGTGGCGGGCAGCGCGGGGCTCAGCAAGGAGCAGGTGGATCCCGCCACGGTGTTCGCCGCCCAGGTGCGGGTCACGCCCACGTCGCTCGCAAACGGCCGATCCCCCGCCGTGGTGCTCTGGCCCGAGGACGTCATCTCCCTCTCCGGGCCTCTGCGGGGATCCACCCAGGACCAGGTCATGGCGCAGATGGCCCGCCGCCTCCAGGCGACCGTGATCGCCGGCGTGACCGAACCGGCGGGGCCGCACTCGTTCCGCAACGAGATCGTGGTCTGGGCCCCGAACGGCCGGATCGTCGGCATGTTCGAAAAGGTGCACCGGGTCCCCTTCGGCGAATACATCCCGTACCGCTCATTGATCTCGCACCTGGCCGACGTGGCCGCGGTCCCGACCGACGCCGTCCCAGGCCACGCGTCAGGCCTTCTCCGCACACCCGCCGGACCGCTGGGCACGCTCGTCTCCTTCGAGGTCTTCTACGCCAACCGCAGCCGTACGTCGGTCCGGGCCGGGGCCGAGCTCCTGATCGTCCCGACCAACACGTCGTCGTACGCCACGGCACAGGTGCCGACCCAGGAGGTCGCGGCGGATGCCGTGCAGGCCGTCCAGACCGGCCGGGACCTCGTACAGGCGGCGCCCACCGGGTACAGCACCGTGGTCACCCAACGCGGCGTCATCCTCCAGCGCTCGGTGCTCGGCCGGCCCGAGGTGTTGATGGCCAGCGTGCCCCTGCGGCGGGGCTTCACCCCTTATGACCATTGGGGCGATCTGCCGGTCCTCGTTGGAGCCGCACTGCTGCTTTTGGCCGGGTCGCTCCTGGCCGGGTGGCTGCACATGCTCCTGCCCGGGCGGGGGCGCGCACACCGCCGGGTGCGCTACTCGTAATACCCGGAGTGGATGTAGACGCAGGGGATGCCGTCCGCCACGTACATGGCGTGGTTCGAGGGATCGTCCTCGAAGGCGAGGCGGAGGTCGAAACCGTGGGCCCGCAGGTCCACCACCGTCCGTTGCTTGAAGTCCGTGACCTGCGTGTAGTCCCCGCGCTCGCGCATGACGAGGAGGTCCCAGCGCAAGCCGTAGCGGCGCAGCCACGCCAGGGTCTGCGGCTGAACCCGCAGCGGCCGGCCCGTGAGCAACACCACGGCGAGGGAGGAGTCGAGCAGCTCCAGCAACCGGGCGATCTCCTCGATCACCGGGTCGTCGCCGCAGGCCTCGAAGAAGGCCGACCAATCCCGATTGCCCTGCTCAATGAAGTGCTGGCGTCCTGCGGCATCTGACAGGACGCCGTCGATGTCGAAGATCACCGCGGGGCCACGCGGGTGCACTGCACCCTCCCCGGCCCGCCAGCACCAATTGGCGTGCACGTCGTCGGAGTGGTTGTCTGACACGAAAGTCCAGCTTATCGGGCACGCCGCCCCCGCCCGGCCGGAGAATCCCCCTCAAGATGGACGTAATTGCCCCTCCGTTGGTGAGACGATGGACCAGGCATGCCTTTGGACATCGACCAGGTGAGGATCGACGTCGCGCTCGGCCGCAGGGTCATGGTGCTCGGCGACCTCCTCCTCCCCCCTGAACCCTCACCGAGCTCGCTGGCCACCTGCCGCGACATTGCACAGACATTGGACGAGTGGCAGGGACCCGGTGTCGTCGTCATCTGCGGTCAACTGGTGACGACGACGAATGGCCTCACGCAGGGATCGGCGGCGGCCGCGCTGCAGGCGCACGTCGGACTGACGGACGCGTTCGCCGCCTTCGCCGCCCGCCCCGATTCGCAGGTGATCATCGTCATCGGCGCGGCAAGCCCCTGTGACGACCTGGTCGACCTCCTGCGTCGACTCGGCGTTTCCCTCGAGGCCGCCGTCGACCTGCACTGCATGACCGGCGCCGGTGAACGACGCGTGCTCGTCCGCGCAGGCACCCCCGTCACCGACACGTCGCACGCCACCGATGCCGTCGCGCCAGGCGACGAGCGTCCCTGGCTCAACGGAATGGAGCGGCTGGACGATCCGCGCCAAGCGCCGCGCTTCGTGCGGTCCCGCCTGCTCTACCGTCGCATGCGCCATTACCTGTGGGCGCCGCCGTTGATCCTCGCCGCGCTGGCGCTCTCGTTGCGGCTGGAATTCGTCATCGACGGGCTGGGACACGTGTTCCGCTCCCCGCGCCAACAACGCGCTCTCCAGCACGCTTACAGCGCAACCTGGTTCTCACGGCTCCTCGTCACGATCGCCATCGGCATCGTGCTGCTCGCCGTCCTCGCGGTCGTGGTGGCCGTCACGTCGCGGGGTATCTGGCGGGCCTTGGGCGGCGAAGACCTTCCCTCGCCCTGGGCGTCGGAGGGTGCACGCGCGCAAGGCAGGCGCGCCACGGCGCACGAGCTCTTGACCATTGAGGGGGAGAACGTCCTCGACATGACCCGCAATGCCATCGCGGGAGGGGCGACCGGGGTGATCGTGGGGGGCGCTCTCGTGGCCGAGCTGACCCACCTCGACGTCGGGTTCTTTGCCAGCCCGGGTGCCTCGTCGGAGATCGTGCACGAGCACCGGGCGCGACTCGGCCTGCCGCCGACCTACCTCCACCATCGTCAGGCCTCCACCATCGAGGTCGAGACGGGGGCGGATCTGCACCTCCGTCTCACGCAGGCCGAGGTCGACCTCCCCCTGGCCACCCTGGGCGAGCGGCTGTTGACACGCGATGCCGTCGTCAAGGGGAGGACGAAGGCGGCCGAGCTTCACCCCGAGCTGGTGGCGAGTTGGCCCGGCGGCGCATCGTGGCCCCCTGCACCCGAGGTCGCTGCCGACCGCATACGCGTGCGGCGGATCCGTCGGATCGCCGCCGCGTCACTCTTCGTAGCCGGCCTGATCGACCTGCTCTCGGCCGTGACGGCCCCGGTGCGGGATCACCTGCATCTCATTTCCCAATTCCTGCCCATCGAAGTGGCCCGCGCCGCAGGGGCGCTGGTGGCGATCTCGGGCATCGCGATGATCATGCTCTCGCGTGGTGTGCTGAAAGGCCAGCGCCGTTCGTGGCTGGTGGCCGTTGCTGCATTAGCCGCCTCCCTCGTGCTCCACATCCTCCATGCGGCCGACGTGATCTCCCTCCTGGTGTGCGCCGGTGTGCTGGCGCTGCTCATCGTCCAGAGAGACCGTTTCCGGGCACAGGCCGAACAGGGCACGGTGCAGTCCGCGTTCTTGATCCTGGCCATCGGCGGCCTGACCGCCACCCTCGGTGCACTGATCGGGGTCGAAGTGGCGGGCCGCGTGCACCATCACCCGCTCCCTCCGTGGCCCCAGGTCCTCCTCGGCTCGGCCGAACGGCTCATCGGTGTGCAAGATGTGCACTTTCCGGCCCGTATCAACCGTTTCGCGTCCCCGAGCCTGCTCGCGGTGGGCATCACGCTGATCGTGTATTCCCTCTACCTGCTGACGCGCCCGGTCGTCGATCGCCGGCTCTCGAGCGGGCGGGCCCTGGTCGGCCGGCGCGCCGCCGAGCTGCGCGGCACGCGACATCGTCCGCCGTCACGGCACCGGGTCCCTGGACTACTTCGCACTGCGCGACGACAAGCAGTGGTTCTTCCACCGCGACTCTTTGGTGGCCTATGCCGTCTTCGGCGGTGTCTGTCTTGTCTCCCCGGATCCGATTGGCCCGTTCACAGAACGGGCGCACGTCTGGGATGCCTTCCGCCGCTACGTCGATCGCAACGGGTGGGGGCTCGGCGTCATGGCCGCCGGCGAGGCGTGGTTACCCACCTACCAGGCATCGGGCATGCGGTTCCTCTACATCGGCGACGAAGCCGTCGTCGATCCCCGCCAGTTCTCGCTCGAGGGCGGCAAAATGAAGGGTCTGCGCCAAGCCGTCAACCGCGTCGCTCGCTACGGCTACACCGTCAGGTTCCTCGATCCGGCCCGCCTGAGTCCCGACGACGCGGCGCGTCTGGTCGAGCTGATGAACCTGAGCCGTCGGGGGGACCAGGAGCGAGGTTTCTCCATGATGCTGGGCCGGCTCTTCGATCCTCGTGACACCGGGCTGCTGCTGACGCTCGTCGAGGGGCCCGACGGCGCTCCCGCCGCGATGTGCCAGTTCGTGCCCTCGACGGCCATCGGCGGTTACTCGCTCGATCTCATGCGGCGAGACCCGGCGGAACACCCAAACGGGCTGCTCGACTTCGCGTTGTGCTCGACCATCGCCCACATGAAGGAAATGGGCATGAAGGGCCTGAGCCTCAACTTTGCGGCCTTGCGTTCGGTGCTCGACGGGGAGTCCGGTGACGGGGTGACCCAACGCGTCGAGCGATGGGCCCTGCGGCGGCTTTCCGGCGTTCTGCAGATCGAGACGCTGTGGCGTTTCAACGCCAAGTACGAGCCCACATGGCTCCCCCGCTACATCGTCTTCGACTCAGCCGAGCAATTCGTCCCGGTGGCCGTGCAGATCATGCGGGCCGAATCCCTCACTGAGGTCCCGGTCATCGGACGGCTCCTCACGACCGCATCGGCGAAGCGCTCCGGACCGGCGGTCCCCGAAGCGGTGCTGGCCGCACTGCGCGACGACGATGCCGCGCCGATGGCCGAAGAGCGCCAGCCCGAGCCGACGGGAAGTTAGAGCCACCCCCGTGCCCGACAAAGTGCCCGAAAAGTGTCCTCGCTGCGGCCACGCTGGATGCGCCGGCTCGTGCGACCGTTGCGATCGCTGCTGGAGCGAGCGCCAGCAGCGCGAACGGCCGCCACACCACTCATAACGGGGGGCCCGACGACACCTCGAGCGTGACCGTCGACCCCGGTACCATGAACGAGCCCCCGACAGGACTCTGCGAGAGCACCTGACCTGCCGGGGCCGCATTCGATGAACCCGAGATCGAACCCACCGAGAGGTCGGTGGCCTGCAGTTCGGCCGTTGCCTGGGCGACGGACAATCCGATGACGTTCGGCACCGTCACGCGCGATGGCGTCGGCGGAAGAGCCGGATGCGTGGCCGGCACGAGCGAAGGTGTATCACTCGAGTTCACGACGTTGCCATGGTGGGTGGCCACCACGCTCACGGCCACCACGAGCACGATCGCCGCCGCAACCAGTCCCACGAGTAGCCGTGATCGCCGGAACCACGGCTGCACAGGCGTCGCGGTCGCGGTCGACACGACGGGGAGCGGGTCGGGGTCCGGGCTGGCGGCCGGAGCCGGGCTGGCGGCCTGAGCCTGGCCGACAACGTCATCGACCACATCGCTGTCGTCCACATTCTCCAGCGCCGCGGCGGCAATGTCCTCGGGCAGACCGACCCGGTTGAGCAAGACCTCCATGTCCCACGCGTCGCGTGGCGCCCTCTCGGCCCGGAGCTCGGTGATGTGCTCCCTGATCTCGATGAGGAGGTGATCTCGCTCTGGCACCGGCAGCCGCTGTAGCGCCGATGCCAACTCACCGAGATACCGGTCAACCATACGGTCGAGGTCACTACGGAGCGGGACGTCGCTCATCGCACCGTCCCCGCGTCCACAATCCCGTCGACCGCCCCGCAGAAACGTCGCCATTCGGTCACGAAGTAGTCGAGTGCCGCCTTCCCGTCCGCGGTCAGCGAGTAGTACCGGCGCGGCGGTCCCTGCGTGGATTCGCGCCATGACGTCTCGACCGATCCATCCTGACGCAGCCGGGCCAGGAGCGGATAGATGGTTCCCTCGCTGGTCACCAACTCGGCCGCAGAGAGCTCGCGCACCAGTTCGAATCCGTAACGCTCACCGTCGCGCAGCAGGGCCAGGACGCAGTACTCGAGTGCGCCCTTCCTCATTTGGGCCAGCTGGGGAACCCGTCCAGGTACCATGTAATGCATAGTACCTGGCTATGTCATGGTGTCAAGGGGTTCGGTGGGCAGGCGTCAATAGACCTCGCCGCCGGACACTTGCAAAAGGAGAACGCTAGAGGTCTAGCGGTAAGTTTTCACACACCCCAGGCGGATGCGTGGGCATGCTCCCTCTCCTGCCCGGCTCACGGCACAGGCTAAAAGGGCGAAAAGGCGTAGGTAGGTCAGCCGCTGGGCGGCTGACCGGTTCGATGTTGGTTGGCACAGAGTCGAGCACCGGGCTCCTCAAGGGACGGCCGGCCACCCGTGTCCGGCCTCGCCTCCGGCGCCCTTGACCAGCCCTCCCACGAGAGGCGAGCGAGAATGAACCGGCCTGAGTTTTCCGGAGACTCGTTGGTTTGGTTCTCTCATGCCGCATTGGGCTGAGACTTGTGACGGTACTCGGCCTCGAACTCCTTTGGCGTCCGGTCGCCGAGTTCTGAGTGCAGCCGCTCCTCGTTGAACCACGAGACCCACGCGCAGGTGGCGATCTCGAGGTCGTCGAGTCCCCTCCAGGGCCCGCCGTTGGCGGTGAGGGCAGCGGGGTTCCTGTGGAGCTCGGTCTTGAAGATGCCCATGACCGACTCGGCCATGGCGTTGTCGTAGCTGTCGCCCACCGTCCCGATGGAGGGAGCAGCACCCACCTCGTCGATCCGGTCGGTGTAGAGCACGGACGTATATTGCGAGCCGGCGTCGGTGTGGCAGATCAGTCCGTCGAGGCCGCTGTGGCGCCGGGTCCAGGCGGCCATGTTGAGCGCGTCGAGGACGAGGGCGGTGGTCATGGATCGGGCCGCCTTCCAGCCCACCAGCCGTCGGGAGTACACGTCGATGATGAAAGCGACGTAGACGATGCCCGACCAGGTCGAGCAGTAGGTGAAGTCCGCCACCCACAAAGCGTCGGGTCGGCTGGCCGTGAAGTCTCGGTTCACGAGGTCGGGCGCCCGGACGTGGGCCGGGTCGGACTTGGTGGTGAAGCGCTTCTTCGCCCGGGTGGCGCCTTGGATGCCCAACTCACGCATGAGTCGGACCACCTGGTCGCGCCCGATGTCAAAGCCCTGACGCTTCGCCGCCTTCCAGAGCTTGCGGCGTCCGTAGACCGAGTAGTTCTTCTCCCACAGGGCACGGAGCTCGGGTCCGATGGTGGCGTCGCGGACGGCTCGGGCCGAGGGCGGCCTGGCCTTGGTGTCGTAGTAGGTGGAGGGGGCGATCTTCACTTCGGTGCAGATCGACTCGACCCCCCATCGACGCCCATCGGTTTCGTTGTCCCGATGGGCGTCGATGAAAGCGACTACTTCTTTCCTCGGCGGTCGAGCTCCGCCCCGAAGAAAGTCGCTGCTGCTTGCAAGATGTCGTTGGACCGCCGCAGCTCGAAGTTCTCCTTGCGGAGCCGCTTCAACTCCTCCTGCTCCTCGGTGCTGAGACCCAGTCGTTTGCCGGTATCCACCTCAGCCTGCTTCACCCAGGAGCGGAGCGATTCGTCCCCTACTCCCAGCTGACGGGCCACCCGAGAGATGACCGTCTTGTCGAGGGGATACTGGGCGCGGATCTCTTGGACCATCTTTACGGCCCGCTCCTTCAACTCGGGCGGGTACCTCTTTGTTGTGGTGGGGCGCTTCTCTGCCATGACTCCATCCTCGCTTCCAAGGTATGGAGTCTCCGGGTATCCCAGGCCGGTTCAAGAAAGACAAAACAGCCCCGCACGGGCCGCCCTCTGAAACGTAAAACTAGATATCTAGCCATTGGCGGTGAGTTTTCACACGGCCACTGACCGTGTCGGTGCGCCCATCCCCAATCCCGTGCATCCGCCGGCCCTGTCAGAAGCCTCAGGTGTCGAACCAGTCCCACTGCCACGGGGTGATGGTCTGCAACGGGCCGGCGAACCGGGGTCGCACAGGGGCGCCGGCCCAATGTCCCTGCACAAGCGGGCCCAGTTTCGCCCCCACCTCGAGTGGGTCCCCGTCGAGGAAGACCACCGTGAGGCGCGTCGCATCTTGGGCCTGGGGGTCCGGCGGGGGATCGTCGCTCTTGGCGAACGCCCACCGCCTGGTGCCGAAGGACCACAGGCCGGCCACGCCCGGGACCTCGAGCAACTCGGGAAAATGGCTGGTGTGCCGAAGTCGGAGGTACTCATCGAGAGAGGGCCCCACCTCGAGCGGCTCGTCGATCACGACGTAGATCCCCCGGTTTGGCCGCCACGGAAGGACTTCAGGCGCCACCAGGGAGCGGGGCGCCGCCAGCGCTTCGAGGAAGACCCACGCCCCGGACAGCCGGGCCCGGCGATGCTCGTAGAAGCGGCCCAGCTTGGCGACCCGCTCACGCACCTCGGCGAACTCGTCGAGGGTCTGGGCCAGCGGCTCGGTCATCAGGTACATGGTCAGGTAGTGGAAGGTCCCGAGTGGGTCGTCGACCCCCAGCGCACCGGCAGCGCACGCCGGGGTGAGCACCCAGCGCTGCCCGCACACGACGCCCGGAATGCTGAACTGCTCGGGCAGGTGGTCGAGTTGATGCCAGGCGTTGTACTCCCGATGGTCGCCGTCGCTCGTGACCTCGGTGAGTGTGATGAACCCGACCTTGACGTCGCGCACGTGACGAAGCCGCCGCGCTTAGTGGCCTAGGAAGAGGAGCGTGGCGTGATTGGCGAAGTCCAACAGCGGCGCGGGAATGACGCCGAAGACCACGGTGACGGCGAGACAGATGCCGATGGCGACAGACGTGAGAACCGGGATCGGGACCACCGTCGGCGTCTCCTCGCCGGTCGATGCCGGCAGGGTCTTCCGCCAGGAGGAGTTCGGTGTTCAGGGTCGTCACGGTGGCGTCCACAGCGTCCGGGCCGGCAGAGGCAAGCGGCGCGGCACCGGTCGCGGGCGCGCGGCACCGGTCGCGGGCTGGGCCGGTATGGCCGCTTGGGCCGGCTGGCCCGGCAGGGAATCGGCAATGACGTTGCTGACCTCACCGGACGGACTCGACACGTACATCAGGACCGCCACCCGCAGGTAGAAGAAGGCGGCGATGGCCGCGGTCACCATGGCGATCACGGCCAGCGGTACGGCACCGGCGGACACCGTGGCCAGGACGACCTGGAGCTTGGCCCACAAACCGGTGGTGAACGGCACGCCGGCCTGGGCCAGCAGGAGTACGGCCAAGGAGAGGGCCAGGACGGGCTGGCGTTGCGCCAGGCCCCGGTAACGAGTGAGGTCGTGGTCGCTCGTCCCCGGTGCGGCCGAGCACCGTCACGATGGCGAAGGTACCGATCGTCATGAACGTGTAGGCCACCAGGTAGTACAGCGACGCGCTCACGCCCCGTGACGTCCCGCTTCCACGCCGAGCAGGATGAACCCGGCGTGGTTGATCGACGAGTACGCCAGCATGCGCTTCACGTCGCGCTGGCGGAGGGCGACGACGGCGACCCGACGAACAGCGAGAGCACCGCCAGCCCGTAGATGATCGGCCTCCAGTCGGCGGAGATGACGCCGAGGGAGGAGAAGAGCACCCGCAGCAGGGCGGCGAACGCGCCGACCTTGGCCACCGCGGCCATGAACCCGGTGACCGGTGTCGGCGCACCCTCGTAGACGTCGGGGGTCCACATGTGGAACGGCACCGCCGCCACCTTGAAGGCGAAGCCCACCAGCATGAGGGCAAGGCCGGCCAACAGGAGCCCGTTGGTCAGCACGACGTTCTTGGACAGGTAGTCGGCGATCTGGGTCAGGTTGGTCGAGCCCGTGGCGCCGTAGGTCGAGCGCGATGCCGTAGATGAAGATGGCGGACGAGAACCCGCCGAGGATGAAGTACTTGAGCGCCGCCTCACCCGAGGTGGCCAGGTGATGATTGAACGCCGTCAGCACGTACAAGGCGATGGAGAGGATCTCGAGGCCCAAAAAGACGATGATCAGGTCGTTGGCCGAGCCCATGAGCATGGCGCCCGACACCGATATCAATGCGAGTACGTGGAACTCCGCCCCGGCGATGCCTTCGCGCCGGAGGTAGCCGTCGGCCACCAGTGCGCTGAGCAGCATGGCGGCTGCGAGCAGCATGGTGACGAGCACGCTGAACCCGTCCATCACCACGGCATGGGCGATGTAGGTGTGCGGCCCGTGGGACTGGACGTCGGCCCACTGCCAGATGGAGATGCCGAAAGCGCCTCCGGCGATGATCACGCTGCCGATCGTGCTGACCCGCACCCGCAGATCCCGTTTGACCAACGATGCGACGGCCAACAGGACCACCGCACCCCCGATCATGATGATCGGCGGCAGGATCGGCAGGTAGCGGATCGGCGGGATCGAGATCTTGTCGGCCGAGGACGTGGCACCGGCGCTCGCCGCGAGCAGCGCGTTGATCATGGTCGGCCCCCCAGAGCGGCTGTTCCCTTACTGGCCACCGGCGGCTGGAAGTGTCCCGTGGCCTTCTCGACGTGCGCCACCAGTTGGGTCACCGACGGGTTGATGCGATCGAGCACAGGCTTGGGATACACACCCAGGACGACGATGAGGATGATGAGCGGCGCCACCACGAGGCGCTCCAGCCACGAGAGATCGCGGGTCTTGCGGTCCTCGGGCTTGGGCACGCCGTGGAACACCTGCTGGTAGGCCCAGAGGAGGTAGATGGCGGCCACGATCACGCCGAACACCGCCACCACGGCCCACCAGCGGTGGGTGATGAACGTGCCCACGAGCACCAGGAACTCGGAGACGAACCCGTTCAGTCCCGGCACGCCGATGGACGCCATCATGAGGACGGTGAACACCGCGGCCATCACCGGCGCCACCTTCTGCAGCCCGCGCAACTCGGTCACCTGCCAGGTTCCCCGTCGCTCATAGATAAAGCCGATCACGAGGAAGAGGCCGGCCGTGATGATGCCGTGGTTGACCATGAGCAGCACAGCTCCGGTCAAGCCCTGCGTACTCAACGCGAACGTGCCGAGCGCGATGAACCCGATCTGCGCCAACGACGAGTAGGCCACCAGGCGCTTCATGTCGCGCTGGGCACACGCCACGATGGCACCGTAAAGGATGCCGATCACCGCGAGGGTGAGGATGAGCGGAGCCAGTGTCCGCGTCGCATGCGGGAAGAGCGTGAGATCGAAACGGATGATCCCGTACGTCCCCAACTTGGCCAGCACACCCGACAGGATCACCGAACCGCCGGCTGGGGCTTCGGTGTAGGCGTCGGGCGACCACGTGTGAAAAGGGAAGAGCGGGGCCTTGATCGCAAAGGCGGACGTGAAGGCCAAGAAGAGGAGGATCTCCGTCGACGAGGACAGATGGGTGTGGGCCAAGGCGGGCAGCGAGAAGGTGAGCACGCCGGTCTGCGACTGGTGGATGAAGGCCAGCGCCAGAATCCCGACCAGCAGGAAGGCAGAGCCCAAGAACGTGTAGAGGAAGAACTTGACGGCGGCGTAGGCCCGCCGGTCGTGGCCCCATCCGGCGATGATGAAGTAGGAGGGGACGAGCGTCAGCTCGAAGAAGAGGAAGAAGACGATGAGGTCGAGCGAGAGGAAGCTCCCCATGATGGAGGCTTCCAGCAGGAGCATCCAGGCCGCGTAGGCGCGTGGCTTGGGCTTGTCCTTCCCGGTGATGAGGACGAGGGGGAACAGAACTGCGGTCAGCAGGACCAGGAAGATCGAGATGCCGTCGACCCCGAGGAACCAGCGGATCCCGAGGGTCTCGCCGGTGTAGGTGTGGTTCGACACCAGCTGGAAGCCGCCGTCGTGCACCTTCATCGTCACGAGCGCGATCACGGCCACGACCAGGGTGGCGAGGGAGACGAGGACGGCTATCGCGTCGACCAGCTCCTTGGGAAGATTGCGTTCGCGCCCGAGGAGAGCCAGGACCGCCGCGCCCAGTGCCGGCAGCAGGATGAGCAGGGTCAGGAAGGGGACGCTGTGGTTCATGACCACCACGTCCGGCTCAGGAGGAACACGATGAGGGCGGCCATGCCCAGGGCGATGCCGAGGGCGTAGTTGCGCACGTAGCCACTCTGGAGCTTGCGGGTGGCCGAGCCGGTGGAACGCACCAGGTTCGCCGTGCCGTTGACCGCGCCGTCGATGACGCGGGCGTCGACCACCCAGGCAAAGAACGTGGCCAGCTTCTGGCTCGGGCGACCGATGACGGCGTCGTAGAAGTCGTCCCAGTACCAGACCCGCTGCAGGAACTGCGGCTCGAGTTTCGGCTTGTCCACCTGCGTGCCGCGCCACAGTCCGACCGCGATGATGATCCCGATGACCGCGGCCACGGCGTCGGTGAGGGCCAGCGCCCATTCCGCGCCCGAATGCAGATCGTCGTTGTAGAGGGTGCCCGAGAAGACCGGGGCCAGCCAGCTCTGGAAGGAGTCGTGGTGGACCCAGGGCAGGTCGAAGATGCCGCCGAAGAACGAGAAGAACGCCAGGACGACCAGCGGCAGCCGCATGATCCAGGGTGATTCGTGCGGCGTGTGCAGCGCCGGCTCCCCGTTCGGGCCGACCTTGTCCCAGCGGGACTCGCCGCCGAAGGCCAGCACTTCAAGGCGCGACATGTAGTAGGCGGTGAGGATCGCCGTCAGCAGGCCGAGTGCCCACAGCGGCTTGTAGCGGGCGAACACGTTGGCCAGCACGTCGCCCTTGGACCAGAAACCGGCAAGGGGCGGGATGCCGGCAATGGCCAGCCAGCCGATCGTGAAGGTGACCGTCGTCCACTTCATCGTCTTGCGCAGGGCCCCCATGCGCTTGAGGTTCTGCTCGCCGTCGAGCCCGTGGATGACCGAGCCGGCGGCCAGGAAGAGCAGGCCCTTGAAGAAGGCGTGCACCACCATCAAGAAGATGGCGGCGATGTAGGCGCCCGGAACCGACGGCCAGGACCATGTAGCCGATCTGCGAGACGGTGGAGAAGGCGAGCACCTTCTTGATGTCCTGCTGCGCGCAGGCGATGGTGGCGGCCACGAAGGCCGTGACCCCGCCGATGATGGCGATCACCAGGGTGCCCGTCGTGCGACAGCGCCAGAGGACGTGGTTCATCCGGCAGAGCAGATAGACCCCGGCCGTCACCATGGTGGCGGCGTGGATGAGCGCCGAGACCGGCGTCGGGCCTTCCATGGCGTCGGGCAGCCAGTTGAACAACGGGATCTGGGCCGACTTGCCGGTCGCGGCCAGGAAGAGCAGGAGCACCACCGCCGTGGCCGTGCCCCCGCCCAGGTGGTGCAACTGCCCGAAGATCCCGCCGCCCGGGCCGCCCTCGTACTGCAATGGTCCCTGTTTTCTCGAAGATCAGGAAGATGGCGAGCAGGAAGCCGGTGTCACCGATGCGGTTGTAGATGAAGGCCTTCTTGCCCGCCGAGGCGGCCGAGTCGCGGTGGAACCAGAACGACACCAGCCAGTAGGAGCAGACGCCCACGCCTTCCCACCCGACGAAGGTGAGCAGCAGGTTGTTGGACAGCACCAGCACGAGCATGGAGAAGACGAAGAGGTTCAGGTAGAGGAAGAACTTCGGGTAGTCCGGGTCGCCCTTCATGTACCCGATCGAATACAGGTGGATCAGCGCGCTCACGCCCGTGATGAACATGCACATGGTCACCGACAGCGGGTCCACCAGAATGCCGACCGGCACGTCAGGCCACCGACGTGGAACCAGGTGAAGTAGTTGTGCACGAAGAGCCGGTGGTCGTCGGGCAGGCTCAGCGTGCCCCCGAGCACGAGGCAGGCCACCACGAAGGCGCCGGCGACGGCGACCGTGGCGACCCAGCCCGCATACGGGTCGCCGATGCGCTTGCCGGCCGCGACCAGCACCAAGAAGCCGGCGAGCGGCAGCAGTGGCATGAGGTAGGCAACGTGGAGCACGGTTCAGGTCAGCCCTTCAACGAATGGAGGTCGTCGGCCACGGTGGTTGACCGGCGCCGGAAGTTGGTGACCACGATCCCGAGCCCGACGACGACCTCGGCCGCCGCCACCACGAGGACGAAGAACACGAGGGCCTGCCCGCCGATGTCGTTGAGCACGCGGGCGAAGGTGACGAAGGTCAGGTTGGCGGCGTTGAGCATGAGCTCGATGCACATGAACATGATCAGGACGTTGCGGCGCACCAGGAGGCCGATGGCGCCGATGGCGAACACCAGCGCGGCCAGGCCCAGGTACCACCCGGCGGACAAGCTCATGACGACACGCCCCTTCAACCGGCTCGGACACGCCTGCGCCGGCCTCTGCGTGTGCGTTCAGCTGTGCGCCGTCGTCGGCGCTGGCGGCGGCGCCGATTGCGTCGGATCGGGGCCGCCCGCCGCGCCCCTCCGGCGATTTTGGCGGCCAGCTCCGACTCCGACTCCGCCGGGCGGCGGGCCAGCACGACCGCACCGACCACGGCGATGACCAGGAGGGCCGCCGTGGCTTCGAAGGCGAAGAGGTACGTGGTGAAGAGCTGCTTGCCCAGCTGGGCCACTTCACCCGAGGGCGCCCCGGCGCTCTTGGTGATCGGGCCCTGGATGGGCCCGACCACCTGGTGGGCCCCGGTGACCCAGTGCGCGGTGGCCAGCATGGCGATGACCCCGGCCAGGGTGATCCCCAGCATGATGAAGGCCAGGGGTCGTTGACCCGCCAGTGGTTCGGCCTCGATGTCCTCGCGCCGGTCCACCCCGAGGAACATGATCACGAAGAGGAAGAGCACGACGATGGCGCCGGCGTAGACGATGATCTGCACCGCGGCCAGGAAGTCGGCTTCCTGCTCGATGAACAGCACCGCCACCCCGAACAGCGTCATGACCAGGCTCAGCGCCGCGTGCACCGGGTTGCGTGACGTGACGACACCGACCGCGCCCACCAGGATCACCGCCGCACTGGCGGCGAATACCAGGATGTCGGGCCAGGTGGGGCGCGTCGAAGCCAGGAGAAGGGGGACGTGTACCATCAGGACTTGCCTTCGGCCTTCGCCGCCTTACGTGCCGCGCGCAGTTCGTTCATCCGGACACGCAAGGCTTCCATCTTCTTCTTGTTCTTCTCCGCCCCGATCTTGGCCCGCCACACTCGGCCCTGCATGCCCCGGTGGGCCAAGGGGATGTCTTCGGTCAGGAGGTGGGCCTCCAGGATCTCGCGCAAGGGCTTGGATCCGGTGAGCTCGTCGTTGCGGTGACCGGACTGCCCGCCCTCGGGGGCGCGGCTGCCGTACCCGAGTTCGCCGGACCATTGGACTTCACCCTCGTAGGCCGCACTTCCTGAGGGCGACGTGGCGCGCATCCAGCCCGACGTCATCATGTCGTCGCCCTCGCGCCAGTCCTCCCACGGGAGCTTCTGCGGCATGCCGCGGTCGTCGACCAACAGTTCCTTCTTCGTGTAGATGGCGTCGGAACGGTTGGAGAACGAGAACTCGAACAACTTCGACTCGGTGATGGCCTCGGTCGGGCAGGCTTCCACGCACATGTCGCAGTGGATGCAGCGCAAGTAGTTGATCTCGTAGACGTACCCGTAGCGCTCCCCGGGCGAGACCGGGTGGTCGGGCGGGTTGTCGAGCCCGCGCACATAGATGCAATCGGCCGGGCAGACGCCGGCGCAGAGCTCGCACCCGATGCACTTCTCCATGCCGTCCTCGTAGCGGTTGAGGACGTGGCGCCCGTGCTGACGCGGTTGCTTGGGCTTCTTGTCGTCGGGGTACGACGTCGTCACCCGTGGCCGGGTGAGGTGCTGAAAGGTCAGCTTGAACCCACCGAGAAAGCTCAGTTGGTCCTTCACGTCATCGCCGAAGCCCACTATGCATCAGCTCCTTGCGTCGGGCCACCGGGCGGACGCAGCGCCGGGGTGACCCGGCGGCCGACCGACGGGAGGACGGACTCCTTCTCGGTGCGGTCCGAGCCGAGATGCGTGGCCCTGACCAAAAGGACGCCGGCGACCACCACGACGGGCACCATGATCAGACCGGCCCAACCCCACGAGAGGATGGACGCCACCAAGAGGAGCCAGGCCAGGCTCATGGGGATCAGGCGCTTCCAGCCGAGGTCCATCAACTGGTCGTAGCGGAGCCGGGGCAGCGCGGCGCGGAACCAGACGTAGATGAAACAGAACGCCACGACCTTGATCACGAACCAGATGATCGGCATGTAGATGGTGGCGCCCGGGATGTTCGGGATCCAGCCGTTCGGGCCGCCGAAGTAGAGCGTGACCACCACGGCCGACATGGTGATGGTGTTCATGAATTCGGCCAGGTAGAACATCCCGAAGCGGATGGAGGAGTACTCGGTGTGGAACCCGCCCACCAGCTCGGAGTCGGCCTCGGTCAGGTCGAAGGGCGGCCGGGTCAGCTCGGCGGTGATGGCGATCATGAAGAAGATGAACGGGACGAAGCCGAGCCTGATCAGGTTCCAATGCCAGAAGCCGTCCGCCTGCGCGTCCACGATGGCCCGGGTGGAGAGCGAGTGGCTGACCAGGATCACCGTGACCACCGACATGCCCAGCACGGCCTCATAGGAGATGACCTGCGCCGAGGCCCGCACCGAGCCCAGGAGTGGGTACTTGGAGCCCGACGACCAGCCCGCCAGCATGACGCCGTAGACCGCGATGCCCGACATGGCCAGGACGAGCAGGATGCCCATCGGGGGATCGGCCACCTGGAGCTCGAACGTGTGGCTGCCCAGCGTGATGACGCCGCCGACCGGCACCACGGCGAAGATCAGGAAGGCGGGGACCACCGACAGATAGGGCGCCAGCTTGAAGGTGAACGAGTCCGCCTGCTCCGGCAACAGGTCCTCTTTGAAGACGAGCTTCGTGCCGTCGGCCAGTGTCTGCAGGAGACCCCAGGGGCCGGCGCGGTTGGGGCCGATGCGGCTCTGCATGTCCGAGATCACCTTGCGCTCGAACCAGATCATCATGGCGGTCGCCACCAGCAGGACGACAAAGGCGATGAGCACCTTGACGACGACGATGAGCAGGACACCCCAGCCCACCCCGTTGGCGAACAGCGGGTCACCCAGCCCCTGGTTGGGCGTGTTCTGCAGGGTATTCAGGAGGGTGGCGATCACACCGACTCCAGTCGCACGTCGGTCACCGGGCTCCGGCTGTCGATGAGGGTGGCCGCCGCGTTGCCGGGCGAGTCGGTGCCGTGGGGCACGTTGAAGTCGACGGCTACCGCACCGCGCGGGATCCCCTCGTCCGCTTCGGCGGCGAGCACCAGTTCGCCCCGGGACGAGCGCACGCGAACCTGATCGCCGGTCTTGGCGCCGAGCCGGTCGAGGTCGTAGGGGTTGGCCCGCGCCACCAACGGCGGCACCAGGGGCGTGAGCGACGGGGACCCGGTGACCGAGCTCCCTGCGTCGTAGAGACGGCGGGTGGCCACCAGGCGGAGGGCGTAGCTGTCGGCCGGGGCGACGTGGGTGTCGTCACCCCGCCGCGGCCGGGAGACCAGAGAGCAGCGCCGGCGGAGCGCCCAGTGCGGCGATGCGCGCGCTGACGGCACCGTCACCGCCGGCCGAACCGCTGCGGGGCGGGGCACCCTGTCGCTCCACCGACTCGACACCGGGGAGGGCGATCGGATCGATGGGGCCCACGTCGTGCGGGGCCGGTGCGCCCGCCACGATCGGCACCAGGACCCCGTCGTGCGCCGCGTCGGAGTGGAGCACGGCCTGCGTCAGACCGAAGTAGGCGGGTGCGGTGAGGTGCAGCTCGTCGGACAGGTCGTTGGCACTGGAGACGCCGAGGTCCTCGCCCAGGGCTGCGGCCAGTTCGGCGGCGATCATCCAGTCCGGCCAGGCGAAGCCCGGCGCGGTGAGCTTCTGGCCCAACCGGGTGACGCGGCCTTCGATGTTGGTCGTCGTACCGGGACGCTCGTGGGCCACGGCGCACGGCAGGACGACGTCGGCATACGCAGTGACCGACTCCGATGGATGGCCGGTGACCGCCACAATGAAGTGGCCCGCCCCTAAAGCCTTCTGGGCGAGTGTCCGGTCGGGGAAATCGCTCAGGGGGTCGGCGCCCAACAAGATGAGCGAGGTGACCCGGGGGTCCGTTCCGGTGCGTGCGCCGATTTCGCCGGGGGCCATGGAGGAGAGGATGCCGGCGGCATCGAGCCCGGCTGTTCCGGGCACGGCACCCCAGGCGGCTGTGAACCACTCACGGCCCGCATCGAGGCTCACCCGGCCGGGGAGGAGGCCCGGCGCGAGGCCCATGTCCAGCGCGCCGAAGACGTTGCCCCGGCGCAACGCGGGAAGGAAGGTGGCCTTGGGGAGGGCCTGCGACAGGACGCGGGCCGCCTCGGCCACCGCGTCGCCTGATTCGGCGTACGACGGGCGGCCCAGGACGATCACGACACCTTCGCCGTCCTGCCCGCCCCGCTCGGTCAACGCCCGGCGGGCTGTGGCGAGCACTTCGTCGCTGACCGAGGCTCCCTCGGGATGCGCGCCGAGTGCCGTGGTTGCGCTCTCGTCGCCGCAGAGGGCGCGGGCGACCACGGGAGCCTCGCCGGGGCGGACACCCAACGATGCAGCCGCCAATCCGGTCAGCGCGGTGGGGGTCGGCGTCAGTTCGATCAGGGTGGTGTCGCCGACCACCCCCTCGCGCAGGCGCAGGAAGAGCACCGGCAGTTCCTCGCGCAGATCGCCGGCCAGGGTGATCAGGACCGGGGCTTTGGACGCGGCGTCGATCGTGGCCCGGGGCAGACCGAGGACCAATTCGGCCGGAAGTCCGTCGCCCAACTGGGCGTCGACCGAGTCCGTGCCGAGGATGCCCTTGGCCAGCTTGGCCCAGGCGTACGCGGACTCATTGGTGAGCCGGGCGCCACCGATCACCGCGACGCTCCCGGACCCGCCTGCGTCCTGCGCGGCGTGCAGCCCGGTGGCCGCCGCCGCCAGGGCTTCGCCCCAACTGACGGCGACGAGCTCGCCGTTCTTGCGGACCTGGGGCTCGACGAGCCGACCGTGTTCGAAGCGGCCCGTCTCGCGTGCCTCGCCGAGGAACTGCCCGCGCGTCGCGCCGAGGCTGACCACCTGGCCTGCCGTGGCCGGTGCGACGTCGACCGCCTCGTCGGCCAGGGCGGCCTCAGCCGGTGCGTTGTCGATTTCGTCGCCGTTGACCGATTCGAAGGCGAACCGTCCCTTGTCGCAGAGCCAGCCGTGGTTGACCGGGTCCGAGTCGATGCCCAGCAACCGGGTCAGACGGTTGGAGGAGGACTGCACGGCGACCCGGCACCCGACGGAGCACGTGGTGCAGGTCGACTCCACCTGGTCCAGGTCCCAGGGGCGGGCCGTGAAACGGTACGGCGTGGCGGTCAGCGCGCCGACCGGGCAGATCTGCACCGTGTTCCCGCTGAAGTACGACGAGAACGGCTCCGAGGGGAAGGTGGCGACTTCCACGCTCTCGCCCCGTCCGGCGAAGTCGATCTGAGCTTCGCCGGCGACGTCGGACGCGAACCGGGTGCAACGGGCGCACTGGATGCACCGCTCACGATCGAGCAACACCAGGTCAGAAATGGCGATGGGCTTCTCGAAGTGCCGCTTCTCCTCGACGAAACGGCTCTCACCCGGGCCGTGCGCCAGCGTCTGGTCCTGCAACGGGCACTCGCCGCCCTTGTCGCACACCGGGCAGTCGAGCGGGTGGTTGGCCAGGAGGAACTCGAGGACGCCGTCCTGCGCCTTCTTGACCTTTTCGGAGTCGGTGGTGACCGACATCCCTTCGGTCACCGGGATGAAGCAGGCCGGCTGGAGCGTGGCCCCACGCGGGCTGTCCACCTCGACCAGGCACATGCGGCACATGCCGACGGGCTCCATCCGGGGGTGGTAGCAGAAGCGCGGGATGTAGGTCCCCGCCCGCTCCGCGGCTGCGATCAACAATTCGCCAGGCTTGGCCGAAACGGTGCGCCCGTCGAGGTTGATGCTCAGGTCGTCAGTCAAAGGGGCACCCCCCCTCTTTGATGTGCACGAGGAACTCGTCGCGGAACATGCGGATGGCCGAAGCGATCGACGAGGGTATGGAGGGGCCGAGCACGCAGATGGTCGTCTGCTGCGGTGGCCAGGCCACGCCGGGCGAGATGTTGTCGCACAGATCCATGAGAAGGTCGAGATCTTCCTCGCGTCCGGCGCCATTCTCAATTCGGTACATGATCCGTTCGAGCCAACCGGACCCCTCGCGACACGGCGTGCACTGCCCGCACGACTCACGCGAGAAGAACTTGGTGATGCGCCACGCGGCCCGCACCACGCAGGTGGCGGAGTCCATGACGACGATCGAGCCCGAGCCGAGCATGGAGCCGGCTTGCCCGACCTCGTCCTGCCCCAGAGGGAGATCGACCTGGTCGGGCCCGAACCAGGGCGCCGAGACGCCGCCCGGGATGAACGCCTTGAGGGTGTTGCCGCCCCGGATCCCGCCGCCGAGCACCGGGGCGTAGATCGAGGTCGCGGAAGGTGGTCTTCACCATTTCGAGCTCGTAGACCCCGGGATTGTGCACGTGTCCGGCCAGGGCGAAGAGGCGCGTCCCGGTCGAGCGGCCTTCGCCGAGCGCGGCGAAGGCCGCCCCGCCGTTGTTGATGATCCACGGGATGTTGGCCATCGTCTCCACGTTGTTGACCACGGTGGGCTGGCCGTAGAGGCCGATCGAGGCCGGGAAGAACGGCGGCTTGATACGGGGGAAGCCCCGCTTGCCCTCCAGCGATTCGAGCAGCGCCGTCTCCTCGCCGCAGATGTAGGCGCCCGCACCGGGGTGCACGACGACATCGATGGAGAAGCCCGAGCCGAAAATGTCGGCGCCGATGGCCCCGTGGGCGTAGGCCTCGTTGAGCGCCGACTGCAGCCGCTCGAGCCCGAGGGCGAACTCGCCGCGCAGGTAGATGAAGGCCTGGCTGACCTGGAGGGCGTAGGCCGAAATCAGCACGCCCTCGATGATCTGGTGTGGGTCCCGCTCGATCAGGAGGTGGTCCTTGAAGGTGGCCGGCTCGCTCTCGTCGCCGTTGATGGCCAGGTAGGTGACCGGCTTCTTGCCCGAGCAGCGCCCACTTGCGCCCGGCCGGGAAACCGGCCCCGCCCCGACCGAGCAGGCTGGCCGTGTCGACTTCGTGGGCCACGGCCTCGGGCGTCATGGTCAGTGCTTTGCGCAGACCCTCGTAGCCGCCGGTGGCGAGGTAGCGCTCCAGCGTGTGCGAGTCGTCGTAGCCGATGCGGGCGGTGACGATCTTGGGGGCTTCGGTGATCGCCATCAGGATGCTCCCGTCGCTGGCTCTTCGCGGCCGCTTCCGCCATGGCGGCGGCCTCGGCCCGCGCCGCCTGCGCCTCGGCCATCGCCGCCCGTTCGTCCGCGATGGTGGCCCGGTCGGCCTTCGAGCCCCACGGTCCGGCGCACCCGCACCAAGGTGCCGTGCGGGGGCACGGTGCCTTCGGCAGCGCCCCGCTGCGCAGGTCGGCCAGCAGCTGGTCGAAGCTCTCCGCCGTCTGGCCGCCGACGTAGCGGTGGTTGACCTGCACGCACGGCGTGCGGTCGCAGTCGGCCAGGCACTCGGACTCCTCGAGCGTGAACACGCCGTCGGTCGTCGTCCCGCCGGCCCGCACCCCCAGCGACGCCTCCGCATGCTCGAGGAGCTCCTGGGCCCCGCCCAGCAGGCAGGCGATGTTCGTGCACACCGACACCACGTACGTGCCGACGGGCTCGGTGTGCAGCATGTCGTAGAACGTCGCCGTGCCGCGCACCTCGGCCGCGGTCACCCCGACCAGTTCGGCGATCTCGCTCATGGCCTCGGGCCGCAACCAGCCGTCCTGCTGTTGGGCCAGATGGCACAGCGGGATCAACGCCGAGCGCGGCTCGGGGTAGAGGGCGACCAGTCCCTTGGCCTGCTCCAGCAGATCGGCGGACAGATGGCTCACCGGTCCACCTCACCCATGACGGGGTCCACCGACGAGATCACGGCGACAGCATCGGCCATGAGACCGCCGCGCAACAAAACGGGCAGCGCCTGCAGGTTGACGAAGCTGGGCCCCCGTATGTGCATCCGGTAGGGCTTCGAGGTCCCGTCCGAGACCATGTAGCAGCCCAACTCGCCCCGGGGGGACTCGATCGCCACGTAGACCTCGCCCTCGGGCACGCGGAAGCCCTCGGTGAAGATCTTGAAGTGGTGGATCAGCGCCTCCATGCTCTCGTCGATGCGCGCCCGTGGCGGTGGGGTCACTTTGCGGTCCTGCACGCGGTAGTCGCCGGCGGGCATGCGGTCGGCGATCTGGCGGATCATCTTGATGGACTCACGGATTTCGTTCAGGCGCACGGAGTAGCGGTCGAAGTTGTCGCCGTACGAGCCGACGATCACGTCGAAGTCGAGCTTGTCGTAGTCGAGGTACGGCATGGTGCGCCGAAGGTCCCACGGCACGCCGGTCGAGCGCAAGATGGGCCCGGTCACCGAGAGGGCCAGCGCCTCCTCCGCGGTGATGTTGCCCACGGCCTCGGTGCGCTCGCGGAAGATGGGCTGCCCGGTGAGGAGCTCGTCGTACTCGAAGGTGCGCGTTCAGCACGGTGTCGCAGATGACGTCGACGTCGTCCTCCCACCCGTCGGGCAGGTCGGCGGCGACACCACCGGGGCGGATGTAGTTGTGGTTCATCCGCAGGCCGGTCGTCTTCTCGAAGAAGGCCAGCACCATCTCGCGCTCACGGAAGCCGTAGATCATCATGGACGTGGACCCGAGGTCCATCCCGTTGGTGGCCATCCACATGAGGTGCGACGACACCCGCTGCAACTCCGCCATCAGCATGCGGATCCACACCGCCCGGGGGGGCAGCTCGACGCCCAGCAACGCCTCGGTGGCGAGGGAGAACACCAGCTCGTTGGTGAGGGGCGACAGGTAGTCCATACGGGTGACGTTCGTGGCGCCCTGGACGTAGGTCAGCTCCTCGCCGGTCTTCTCCATGCCGGTGTGGAGGTACCCGATGATCGGCTTGGTGCGCAGCACGGTCTCGCCGTCGAGCTCGAGCATCAGGCGCAGCACCCCGTGGGTCGACGGGTGCTGAGGGCCCATGTTGATGATCATCGTCTCGTCGTCGCGACGCTCGATGTCGATATCGGCCGGGTTGATGAAGTTGCCCTCGGGCAACCGCAGGACGGCCCCGACCTCCCGCCGCAGTTCGCTGGTGGCGGTGCTGTCCCGGGGCAGCAGCTCCTGTGCGCCCTCGGCGGTCTCGGCCACGAGCGACTCCTGGTCGATGCCGTGCCGCTCCAGCCCGACCCGGCGCAGCCCCTCCGTGGAGAAGTCCTCGCCCCCGTCGACGTCGATGCTCTCCTCGTGCGTCCCGTCAGCCTCGTCGTGGTCGTGCTCGCTCATCGGGGACCCGGCGCTTCCTTGAACTGGACCGGGACACGGCCGACGCCGAAGTCCTTGCGCAGCGGGTGGCCCTCCCAGTCCTCGGGCATCAAAATCCGCGTCAGGTCCGGGTGCCCCTCGAAGACGATGCCCACCATGTCGTAGGCCTCGCGCTCCATGGCATCGGTGCCGGGATAGATGTCGGTCAGTGTGCCGACCACGGGATCCTGCTCGGGCACCTGCACCCGGACCCGGACCCGCTGGCGCATGGAGAGCGACAGCAGGTTGACCACGACCTCGAAGCGCTCGGCCTTGACCCCGTCGGGCAGCGACCGGCCCGGGTGGGTCAGGTAGTCCACCGCGCACAGGTCGGCGCAGGTCTCGAAACCGGCGTCCTTGAAGGCCTGCACCATCTGCGGGTAGGTCTCGCGATGGGGGAAGGCCAGTTGGCTGACCGAGCGGTCAGGCAGGCGGGGCACGTCAGGCAGGACGGCCAGCAGCGCACCGGCGGAAGCGGCCGGCGAAGGAAGGTCGACGTCGCTCACCGCGGCGTGGCCACCCGCACGGCATCGGGCACAGTGGGCACCCATCCACCGGTTGCCTGCTCGCCGGCAGGGACGCTGCTTCCGGGGCGGCGGGTGATCTCGCCGGTCCGGATCTTCTCGTGCAAGGTGAGGATGGCGTGCAGAAGGGTCTCGGGGGAGGGCGGGCACCCGGGGGCGTAGACGTCGACCGGCACGATCTGATCCACGCCCTGGACGATGGCGTAGTTGTTGAACATGCCCCCCGTCGAGGCGCAGACACCCATGGAGATGACCCACTTGGGCTCCATCATCTGGTCGTAGACCTGGCGCAGGACCGGGGCCATCTTCTGCGAGACGCGGCCGGCGACGATCATGAGGTCGGCCTGCCGGGGCGAGGCCCGGAACACCTCCATGCCCAACCGGCTGATATCGAAGTCGGCCGCACCCACCGACATCATCTCGATTGCACAGCAGGCCAACCCGAAAGTGGCCGGCCAGACGCTGTTGCGACGGGCCCACTTCACCAGGTCTTCCATCCTCCCGGTGAGGAAGTTGTGCTGCAGATCCTCGAGTCCCATGCCTCAGGCCGCCTGACCGGGTCGCGAGCGTGCGGCGCTGATCCGCGTGATCGTCGACTCCGAGGTCCGCGCCGGCATGCCCGATTGCAGGGTCTTCGGCGGGCCCCAGGTAAGGGCGCCGTTGGAGATGAGGTAGAGGAAGGAGACGAAGACCACCGCGGCGAAGACGATGACCTCGACCAGGCCGAACACCTCGATCTGCTTGAACACGACAGCCCACGGATAGAGGAAGACGATCTCGATGTCGAAGATGATGAAGATCATCGAGACCAGGTAGAAACGCACGGGAAACCGCTGCGGTGGCTCCCGGTCGGGAACGATGCCGCACTCGTACGGGGACAGCTTGGCCACCGTCGGCTTCTTCCGCGGCGCCAGCATGGCCGAGCTCACAAGGGAGAACACGGTGAAGAGGAAGCCGAGCAACGCCAAGATGAGGATCGGGAGGTACTGGTCCACAGCAGCGTTTCTACCATGGGACCCTTTCCCTGGGCACATCCTGGGTGGGACGGAAAGAGCCTGGCTCCGGCCTACGATGCAGGGGTGACGCCACGCGCCGCTTCAGAATCGGCTGAGGGCCTCCCGGCCCCCGCCCCCCGACACGCCAAGAGGCCCCTGCCCCTCGAGGTCCACGACGTGGTCGTCGTCGGCGGAGGCCCGTCCGGATCCTCGTGCGCCTACTGGCTGGCGGACGCTGGTTGGGACGTGGCCGTGGTCGAGAAGAAGCACTTTCCCCGCGGAGAAGACCTGCGGCGACGGCTTGACCCCCCGGGCGGTGCGCCAGCTGGCTGACATGGGGCTCGAGGAGGCCCTGGCCGGCTCGCACAAGTACAGCGGGCTCCGCGCCTACGGGTTCGGCCAGTTCATCGAGATGCAGTGGCCCCGACACCCCAATTTCCCCAGCTACGGCTATACGATCACCCGCCACGACCTCGACGGGCTCGTGGCTGAGCGGGCGGTCAAGGCCGGGGCCACCCTCTTTGCCGGGACCGAGGTGGTCGCACCGCTCGTCGACGAGGCGGCGCCACCTTCGTCCTCGGACCTCCCCCAGCTCGCGCGGCGTCGCCGTGAAGGACAAGGAGTCCGGCGCCACCCGGGAGATCCTCGCCCGCTACGTCGTGGTGGCCGACGGGGCCAACTCGAGGGTCGGGCGGATGCTGGGCACCAATCGTCGCCGGGACCTGCCGCTGGGCATGGCGCTGCGCGGCTACTACACCTCGGACCGCCATGACGATCCCTTCATCGAGTCCCATCTGGACATCCGCGACGCCGAGGGCAACATCGTCCCCGGATACGGCTGGATCTTCCCCATGGGCGACGGCCGGGTGAACGTCGGCGTCGGCCTCCTCTCCACCGATCGGCGCTGGAAAGGGGTCAACACCTCCCACCTGATGGAGACCTTCGTCGATTTCGCGCCCGAAGTCATGGGGCCTCAGCCCCGAGACCTGTCTCGGTCCCCCCGACCGGGGGCAAGCTCCCCATGGGCCTCTCGATCGGGCCCCGGTCGGGCGCCAACGTCATTCTGGCCGGCGACGCCGCCGGGACCATCAACCCGTTCAACGGCGAGGGCATCGCCTACGGCTACGAGACCGGTCGCCTGGCCGCCGCCGCACTCGGACACGCGCTCAGCGGTGAAGGGGCGCCGGCCCTCACTCGAGTACGACCTGCAACTGCAGGCCGCCTACGGGCCGTACTACAAGGTGGCACGGGCCTTCGTGCGCATGATCTCGAATCCCGACACCATGAAGCTGTGCGTCGGGCATCGGCATGCACTCCGAGCTCCTGATGTCCCAGTTGCTGCGGATCATGGCCAACCTCATGCGGCCCGATGCCGCCGGGCCGGCGGAGATCGGCTTCCGGGCCATGGAGCTCATCTCGCGGCTGCGCTCCGGCGGGGTCGCCGCCGACGAGTTCTGCCGCCTGACGCAGCCGACTTCTCACCCCGCCTGAGTCGTTCCCGGCCGTGACAGCACCGCGGCATCGCACGACGATGCGCCGTTACGTGCTGACGCATCACATGTCCGGACCGCATCGGCATCGTGGCCGCAGTCACGGGGTTCATCGCCAGCCACGGAGGCTCGGTGCTCGAAGCGACGCAGCACGGCGACCTCGAGCTCGGGGCTGTTCTTCCTCCGCATCGAGGTGACCGCCGAGAGCCTGCCCTTCGGACCCGACGAATTCCGTGCACTGTTCGCCCGGTGGCGGCGGAGTTCTCGATGGAGTGGCAGATCACCGACACCGATGTCCGCAAGCGGGTGATGCTGCTCGTCAGCCGCGAGGACCACTGCCTGGCGGATCTGCTCTACCGCTGGCGCAGCGGCGACATGGAGTGCGACATCACCTCGGTCGTCTCGAACCACGAAGACCTACGTTCCTTCGTCGAGTGGCACGAGCATCCCTTTCCACGCGGTCCCGGTGCCGGCAGAGGCCGGCGCCGAAGGCAGCGGCGTTCGAAGAGATCCAGCGCATCTTCGGACAGGAACGCGCCGACGTCATGGTGCTGGCCCGGTACATGCAGATTCTTCCGCGCGTTCCTGTGCACGGCGTTGAGCGGACGCATCATCAACATCCACCACAGCTTCCTGCCCGTCCTTCGCCGGATCGCGGCCCTACCATCAGGCCTTCGCGCGTGGCGTCAAGCTGATCGGCGCCACGTGTCACTACGTGACGGCCGACCTCGACGAGGGACCCATCATCGAGCAGGACACCCGCCGGATCGACCACGCGGACAGCCCCGAAGAGTTGCGGCGGGTCGGCCGGGACATCGAGCGCACCGTGCTGGCCCGGGGCCTGCGCTGGCACCTGGAGGACCGTGTGCTCCGCAACGGATCGAAAACCGTCGTCTTCGCATAGAAAACCGTCGTCTTCTCCGAGCGGACCCCGGTGATCAGGCGGGCGACGAAAGCAGGTCAGCTGCGACCTCTCGTCGCCGCATCACCGGCCGCACTGACGACGCTCGCCAGAACTTCGTCGCTATGCGACATACCGGGAAACATGACCTCATACGCACCGGGGGCGAGCGCGACCCCGCGTCGCAGCATGGCATGGAAGAAGCGCGGGTACACGCCGTTTGACGGCGAACTCGTGCGCCGTCACGTAGTCGACGGGTGGCGACCGGTTCGCACCGGTCGCGACCGGTGCGAGGAAGAGCCCGACCAGCGGCCCGACGACGGGGACGGCCACCGCCAGTCCGCCGCCGAGATCGCGGAGGCCAGAGCGGCCGCAAAGGTCGCAACGCGGGATGCGAGCGCGGTGTAGTCGTCCTCGGTCACCTGCGAGAGGACGGCGAGACCGGCTGCGGTGGCCAGCGGATTGCCCGAGAGCGTGCCGGCCTGGTACACGGGTCCCTGTGGGGCCGAGTGACGAGAGCAGCTGCCGGCTCCCTCCGACTGCGCCGACCGGTAGGCCTCCGCCGATCACCTTCCCGAAGCACCACAGATCGGGCGTGACACCGGACCAGGCGGTGGCGCCTCCGCTGCCGATCCGAAACCCGCTGATGACCTCGTCGAAGATCAGCAATGCGCCGGCAGCATCACACGCCGCGCGCAGGCCGGACAGGAAGTCCGGACGCGGCGCCACGAGGTTCATATTCGCCGCCACCGGTTCGACGATGACGCACGCCACCTCGTCGCTCAGCGCGGGCACCACGTTGTAGGGCACCACCACCGTGTCGGCGACTGCGCCCTTGGAGACGCCCACCGATCCGGGGAGCCCCAACATGGCCACGCCACTGCCACCCCCGGCCAACAGCCCATCGGAATGGCCGTGGTAACAGCCGTCGAACTTCACCACCCGGTCGCGACCCGTGATGCCTCGGGCTAGGCGAACGGCGGTCATGGCCGCTTCCGTGCCCGACGAGACGAGTCGGATCTGTTCGCAACCGGCAACCCGGTCGCAGATGGCCTCGGCCAGCAGGACCTCGCCCGGCGTCGGCGCGCCGAAGGTCGTGCCCAGTCCGGCGGCCCTCGTGATCGCTGCGGTGATCACCGGGTCCGCGTGACCGAGCAGCACGGCGCCGTAGGACTGGACGAGGTCGATGTACGGGGTTCCCTCGGCATCGACGACATAGGGACCGTGGCCCTGGAGGACCGTGTACGGCGTCCCGCCCACGGAGGCGAACGAGCGGACCGGGGAGTCGACGCCACCGGGAATCACCCGCTGCGCGCGGGCGAACCACTCGGCGTTCGACGCGGGTGGTTCAGGCACCGAGGAGTTCGGCCATTTCGGCGGCGAAGTAGGTGAGGATGAAGTCGGCCCCGGCGCGCTTCAGCGTGAGGAGCTGCTCGGCGGCGACGGCAGGACCGTCGATCCACCCCGCGGCCGCGGCCGCCTGCACCATGGAGTACTCGCCACTCACGTGATAGGCCGCCAACGGCACGTCCACCGACTGGCGCACTTCGCTCAGCACGTCGAGGGAGGTCATCGCCGGCTTGACCATGATCATGTCGGCGCCTTCGGCGAGATCCTGCGCGATCTCGAGCAATGCCTCGCGACGGTTGTGCGGATCCTGCTGGTAGGCGCGCCGGTCGCCACCTCCGGCGATCGACACGTCGACCGCGTCGCGGAAGGGGCCGTAGAGGGCAGATGCGTATTTCGCCGCATAGGCGAGAATGGCGACCCGGTCGTGGCCGTCGCTGTCGAGGACGGCGCGGATCGCCGCCACCTGGCCGTCCATCATGCCGCTCGGCGCCACAATGTCCGCGCCCGCGTCCGCCTGGGCCAGCGCGATGCGCCCGTACAACTCGAGGGTGGGGTCGTTCTCGACCTCGCCATCAGGCCCGAGCACCCCGCAATGGCCGTGATCCGTGTACTCGTCGAGACAGAGGTCGGCCATCAGGACGAGCTGGTCGCCCACAGCGTCGCGCAGCGCCCGGAGAGCCTGTTGGACGATACCGTCGGGGTTGTAGGCCTCGGTCCCCGTGGCGTTCTTCGTCGCCGGTACGCCGAAGAGGATGAGGCCGGGGACGCCCAGCGACACCAGACGCTTGGCCTCGACGACGAGCGAGTCGAGGGTGTGTTGGGACTGACCGGGCATGGACGCGATCGGTGCCGGCTCGTCGATCCCCTCCCGCACGAAAAGGGGCGCAACCAGGTCGTCCACACTGAGACGCGCCTCGGCCACCAGTCGGCGGAGCGCCGGCGTGCGGCGGAGCCGCCGCAATCTCCGTGTGGGAAAGGCAGCCGGACTCCATCGGAGCTTCAGCCTAATGAACGGGATCTGCTCCTCCGGATCGCCCAGACGCAGGACGAGGGCGTCGACGATGTCCCCCGTTCCCACGCCCGCGGCTTCGGCCACTCCCGTCATGCCCAGGGCTCTCGCCGACTCGGCCGTGGTCGGACCGATGCAGACGACCACCGGCGGGACCGGCAGGGGGGACCCGTCAGGCCGTCCGGAGCGCGGCGTAGGCGCTCGGCCGACGAGGGGGCCGTGAAGACCACGGCGTCGGCCCGCGCCATGCTGGGCCAGGACCGCGCGGATCGGGCGGGGGCAGCGCCACGGTCCGATAGGCCTCGACGCGCCGCACCCGCCAGCCCTTGTCGCCGAGGCCATCGGGGATGGTCGACGGCGCGAGGTCGGCGCAGGGGAACAGCACTTCGTCGCCCGGGGTGCCGGAGGCGTGGATCGGGAATTCCGCTACCAACCCACGGGCGTGGCTCTTCGCCGGCACCAGATCGGGCTCGATGCCCGCGCGTCGTAGTGCCTCGGCCGTCGCGTGTCCGACCGCCGCCACCACGCGTGGCCCCGAAGGCCCGGGCGTCGCGCAACTCGTGCATGAACCGCGTCACGGCATTGACCGAGGTGAAGATGACCCAGGCGAAACTCCCCACGTCTTCGCGCCGCGGCGCGTAAGGCTGCGCCGCCGTCTTCGGCCTCGGTCTGTTCCGTGAGAGCGACGCTGATCGCAGTGGCTCCGGTGCGCTCGATCGCATCGATGAGGTCCCGCGCCCGTGGTCCCGCTCGGGTGACGACGACCGTACGGCCGGCCAGAGGACCGCCGGTGGGAGCGGCGGTCGGCTCACCGGCGGGAGCGGCGGCTGAGCGGTCGGCTCCGAGAGCGGCCACCGGGCCCACCACGATCACGGCCGGTGACCCGAGGGCCACCGCGGCCAACTGATCCAGAGTGGTCCGGACGACCACCTGGTCCGCGGTGGTGCCACGCTCGATCACCGCTGTCGGGGTGGAGCCGGCTTTGCCACCGCGTTGGAGCGCTTCGGCGATTTCGGCCCGGTCCATCATCCCCATCAGGATCACGAGCGTCCCGTCGATCTTCGCCAGCGCTTCCCACTGGACACCGTCGATCGGGTCGTCGACCCGGCCGGTCACAACGGTCACCGATGCCGAAAGGCCACGGTGGGTGACCGGAATGCCGACGACCGCCGGGACGGCGAAGGCGGAGGAGACGCCCGGGACCACCTCCCACCGCACCCCGGCACGTGCCGAGGACGTCGGCCTCTTCGCCGCCGCGGCCGAAGAGGAAGGGATCCCCGCCCTTCAGCCGGACCACCGTCGTCGCTGCGCCGCCCGTGGTGGATCAGGAGTTGGTCGATCTCATCCTGACGGGCGCGGCCCCCGCCCGCAGCACCCGGCGTCTTGCCGACATCGACCAACTCTGCGCTCCGGGGTGCGAGCGCCAGCACCGAGGGGTGGACGAGGCGGTCATAGAGGACCACATCGGCCTGGGCCAGCAGCGCTGCGGCCCGACGAGTCAGCAGGCCCGGGTCGCCGGGGCCAGCGCCGACGAGATAGACCGTCATCCCGGCGCAGGGGCCGCGAGGTCCTGGACCGGCGTGCCGCGCCGGAAATTGCGGCGGCGGCGAACCCGTCGAGCGTCGGCACCGCCGCCTTCGACAAGGAGGGCTCGCGCCACGGCGGCACCGACCTCTTCGGGGTCGGTGCCACGGCGGGTCATCCGGATGACCACCCGCCCGTCACCGCTCGCCACCAACCCGTGCACACGCAGCGCGGAGCGTTCGGGAACGGGCTCCGCCCACGCGGCGACCGGCACGGTGCAACTTCCGCCCACGCCGGCCAACACCGCCCGCTCGGCCCGTCACGGCGCGATGCGAGGCGGGGTCGTCGATGACGGACAGCAGGGCGCGTGTCGCCATGTCATCGGAACGGCACTGCACCGCGATGGCCCCCTGCCCGGCCTGGGGAAGCAGGTCGAGCGGATCCAATATGTCGGTGAGGCGGTGCATCCAGCCCAGGCGCTCCATGGCCGCGACCGCGACCACCACGGCGGCGACCGACCCGTCCTCGCCCCGGGCCACCCGTCGGGCCATGTTGCCGCGGATCTCGGTGAAACTCAGGTCCGGACGGCGCATAGGCCAGTTGGGCCCGGCGCCGGGCCGACCCGGTCGCCACAAGGCCGCCGGGAGGGAGCCCGGCCAGGGTGCTCCCGACCAAACCGTCACGAGGGTCGGCCCGCGGCGGCACGGCAGCGAGGACGAGTCCCGGCGCCATGGTCGAGGTCATGTCCTTGGCCGAATGCACGGCCGCGTCGGCCCGACCATCGGCGACCGCAGCCTCAATGGCGGTCACGAAGACACCTTGCCCACCGATCTGATCGAGCGGTTCGGACAGGTCATCGCCTGCTGTGCGGATGATCTCGACCTCCACCTGGAGTCCGGCATGTCCGGCCCGCAACGCGTCGGCCACCAGGTGGGTCTGGTGCAGCGCGAGCGGTGACCCACGGGTGGCGAGCCGGAGCGGTGCCATGAACCCTAAAGATCGAAGAGGATGCGCAGCGCCTCGACGAGGCGCTCACCGCGCGGTGTCCCTGCGGTCTCCTTCAGGAGCATGGTGGGCTCGTGCAGCAATTTGGCCATGACCGCCCGGGTGGCCGCGTCGACCTGCTCCCATTCGGCTTCGCTCAGATCAGCCAGTTGCGCCCGGTGGCGCTCCAACTCGGTCTCACGCAATGACTCGAGCCGGGCCCGGAGAGCACCGATGACCGGGGCAGCGCCCCGTTGGCGGCTGGCGGTGCGGAAGCGCTCGACCTCGTCCGCAATGATCGAACGCGCTGCAATGGACTCTTCCTCGCGCGCACCGAGCGCACGCGAAACCGACACGCTCAGCGTGTCCATGTCCAGCAGCGTGACCGCCGTCAGCGATCCGACGATCGGATCCACGTTGCGCGGTACCCCGAGGTCGACCACGAGCATGGGATGGGTCACCCCGGAGAAATGGGCCGCGGTGAGGACATGCGACTCCGCGGCCACTGCCGTGAGGACGACGTGGGCCTCGGCCAATTCGGAGTGCACCCCTTCGAGACGGCCGGCCCGGAGCTTCGTGCCTTCTCCTGCTTCGCGCACGAGCTCCTGGGCCCGGGCCAGCGAACGGTTGACCACGACGATGCTGCGGGGAGCGGACCCGGCCGGAATGTCGGCGAGCGCACGGGAAACCCCGAGGCCCATGCCGCCGGCACCGACCACCACCACCCGCTTGTCGCGCAAGCCGTCGCCGTGCTCGCCCCGCGCCACCGTCACCGCGGCATGGGCGAACGACGTCGTCCCCCGTGCAATACCGGTCTCGGTGCGTACACGCTTGCCCGTCTGGAGCGCGTGCTGGAAGAGGGCCGACAGGACCGGGCCGCAGACTCCCTCTTCCTTCGCCTGCTCGAACGCGCGCCGCACCTGCCCGATGATTTCGCTCTCGCCGACGACGGTCGATTCGAGACCAGCCGCGACCGAGAAGAGGTGGGACGTCACGTCGTCATCGAAGCGGATGGTGGCGTGCGCAGCCAGTTCGTCGATGGAAATGCCGGACTGCTCCGAAAGGACCTCGTAGACCTCCGCCACGGCATCGTGGAAGCGATCCACCACCGAGTAGACCTCGGTGCGCAGACACGTCGACAGCACCACCGTCTCCTGCAGATTCCGACGATGGCTGAGAGCCGTCAGTACCTTGTGCTGATCCGCGTCACCCAGCGCCACCGCCTCGAGAAGCGAGAGCGGGGCCTGCTTGTGCTGGAGCCCTATGACGACGACGGACACGCGGTTGCCTCCTGGGTCGGCCTACAAGCATGCCGGTCCCTAAGCATACGGTGCCAGTCTCCTGCTCACGCCGGGTCAGATGAGGTCAGCCGGGGCGGACAGGCCCACCGATCGCATGATCGGCACTTCGTCGCCCTCGGCCTCCTCGCCGAGAGCAGTCTCATCCTGGCGGGAGCGGTAGAAGCCCAGCACCTGCAGCTCGATCGACAGATCCACATACCGCAGGTGCACGTAGGACGGCACCGTGAGCACCCGGGGGGCGAAGTTCAACAGCGACGTCACGCCCACTTTCACCAGGAGGTCGGCCACTTCCTGGGCCGCCCAGCCAGGCGTGGTGATCACCCCGATGGCAGGGCGCTCCGACGAGCGCAGGGACGCGATCTCCTGCATGTGCCGGACCCGCAAGCCCTTGATCTCTTCCCCGATGACGTTCGGGTCGACGTCGAAGAGCCCCGTGACGTTGAAGCCCCGGGAGGCGAACCCCTGGGAGTTGGTCAGGGCCCGACCGAGATTTCCGATCCCGACGACGGCGATGGGCCAGTCCCTGTCGACGCCGAGCGCCCGCTCGATCTGCGTGATGAGGAACGTCGGGTCATAGCCCGTGCCCCGGGTGCCGAAGGAGCCGAGCAGCGACAGGTCCTTGCGGACCTTGGCTGCGTTGACCTTGGCCAGCGCCGCCAGTTGTTCGGAAGAGACAGTCGGCACATTGGTGCGCACGAGCTCGGCCAGGATCCGCTGGTAGACCGGCAGACGCAGGACGGTGGCCTCGGGGATCCGCCGTGCCGAGGGGGGTGTCGGGGCCGCCACGGATTTCGATGGTACCGATGTCTTGCGGCTTCACACCAAACGCCACCCGCTCACCAGGCGACGGTGACGTAGTCGCCCACCCCGACGGAGAGCAGTGCCGCAGCCGCAGCCTGTCGGGCGACCACGGCGAGATGGCCATTCGCATCGAGCAGCAACCCGAGCTCGCCGCCGACCAACTCTGCGAAAGTCCCGACCGGACGGAGTGGATGCGTATGGCCCGTGACCGTCAGGTCGACACTGCCGGTCAGCGGGGCTGGGTCGAGGCCCGAGCCCGGACTCCGGCCCCGGATAGGCACCTGTGCCTCCTCGGCATCGGCCAATGTGGCCCCCAGCTGCACGTTGCCGAAACGATCGACCCACACGACCTCGGCCCCGAGAAACCGGCGGCCATCGGCCAGGGTGCCGGACGCGACGGGCGGCGGCGCCAGGCGGACAAGGGAACCCGGGTCGATCGCCGTCCCAAGGTCTTCAGGTGGGACGCCCCGGCACAGTGCGGCGGCCGCGGGGGCGAAAAGGTCGCGGCCATCGAATGTGCGGGCCCGCCCGGACGTCGCGGTCAGCGCGACGGCACGGGGGATCGATCCGCCGGCGACGAGCTCCGCGGCAGCGACCAGAAGCCCGTTGTCCGGGCCGACGAAGTAGGCGGGCCCCGGTCCGGGCGGCATCACTTCGAGACAGACCCCCCGCCGGCCCGACCCCACCCCGGGATCCACGACCGCCAGGACGACCCCGGGACCGAGATGTGGTGCCGCCCGCACCAGGGTGCGCGCGCCGGCCCCGACGGCGAACGCCGGAATCTGGTGGGTCAGATCGACGATGGCGACACCCGGTGCCTCCGCGAGAAGCACGGCATGGACCACGCCGACGAATTCGTCCGCGATGCCGTAATCGGAGAGAAAGAAGACGGTCTGCGGCCGAACCACCGCAACGGGTCGGCGGTCGCTCAACGATGCAGGGAGCGCGACCGCTCCGTCGCCGCCGCCACCGCCTCCATGAAGGCCGACCGCACCGCACGCGCCTCGAGGACGCGCACTCCGGCCGCAGTGGTGCCCGCGGGCGAGGTCACCTGGGCCCGCAGGACCGCTGGCTCCTCCCCGGTCTCCGCCATCAACTTGGCCGAGCCCAGCATGGTCTCGACGACCAACGTGTGACTCACATCGCGGGTGAGCCCCATCTGGACACCGGCTTCGATCAGGGCCTCTGCCACCATGAAGAAGTAGGCGGGGCCCGATCCCGAAAGGCCGGTGACGGGATCGAGCAGGCGTTCGGGCAGCCGGACCACGCTGCCCACCGCCGCCATGATCCCTTCGGCCCAGGCCAGATCAGCCGAGGTGGCGTGAGATCCACCGGAGAGCGCGGTAACACCCGCGCCGACCACGGCCGGCGTGTTGGGCATGGCCCGCACCACGATGGGCTGGCCGCCCAGTGCCGTCTCCAGCCGCGCCGAGGGAACGCCGGCCACGATCGACAGAACCCGGGTCACGCCGACTGCCCCGAGAACCCGGCAGGCGCCCTCCGCCACATCCGGTTTCACCGCCAGCACCGCGCCGGCAAGCTGATCGGGCGATTCCTCGAGGAGGTCCCGGACGGGAGCGTCGAGGATGTCGACGCCGGGGAACTCGACGGCGAGTTGGAGACGGCGGTCCGCCGACGTCTCGGCCACGGCAACCTGCTCGGCACTGACCCACCCCGACGCGAGGAGACCCCCCAGGAGGGCGCTGCCCATTTTGCCGCCGCCGACGATGAGCAGGGAACGTGCCATGGACGGACGATACCCAGTCGGGAAGGTCGGGAGCGGCGGGGTCGTCGCGAGCGGTCGGGGGCGTCGCTACGACCGGCGCGGACGACGGCGGTACATGGTGGGGTGGGCCAGGGTCATGGCGGTCGGGAAGTGGTCGTCGACGTACATCACCGAGGAACCGGCGATCCGATCCAGCTCATCGTCGTCGATGAGGGCGGCCGGGACTTTGCCCACCAGGTACACGGCGTCTTCGGGCCCCAGGCTGAACCACATGCCGTAGAGGTTGGCGTTGCACCGCATGAGATAGGCGAGGGTGTCGGCGACGTTCTCCTCGGGCGCCGGCATGAATTGCACCTCGTGGTGGAGGGTGCGTTGGCGCAGGGTGAGCCAGACCGTGATGAAGTCCTTCTCCTCCCCCTTGAAACGCAGATACCAGCGTTGTGAGGCCGTGCGGTCCGTCACCTCTTGGCGCTCGGCGGCGATCAACAGCCCGCCGCTGGCCAGCTCGCGGGCCACCCAGGCATCGATGCAGCTGACGGCAGCCGCCATCTCCTCTTCAGCGGGCAGATCGACGACGGGCACGTGACCGGGGGTGCCCGCTCAGCTGCACTCGACGAGGCGGCCCGCGGCCAACTCGTCGTGCAGGTCGAGCAATGCGCCTGCGGCGGCGCGCCAGGTGTAGTGGCGGGCCCGTAGCACGGAGGCGGTGGAGAGTCGTTCCGGGACCAGGGGCGCGTCGAAGACCCGTCGCACGGCGGCCGCATAGCGCTCTGGCGTGGCATCTTCGACCAGGAAACCCGTCCGCCCGTGGTCGATCAGGGTGGTCAGTCCCCCGACGGCGGAGGCAACGACCGGTGTCCCGCAGGCCGCAGCCTCCAGCGCGACCAGACCGAATGACTCGGAGCGGCTCGGGACGATGCACACGTCGGCCGCCCGGTAGTACGACGACAGGAGCTCGTGGGGCTGAGGGTCGATGAGGTGCACCCGGTCCCGCACACCCCGCGGCGTCCGCCAGGTCGATCAACCCCTGCAGGGACTTCTCACCGTGGGGACCGCTCGGTCCGCCGACGACGACCAACCGGTAGGGCTCGTCACCGGGCTGGCGCAATTCGGCGAGGGTCTCGACGGCGCAGTCGGCGCACTTGAGCGGCTGGATCCGGCCGACAAAGAGGAGGAGCCTTCCGTCGAGCGGCAGTCCGAGAGCCCGACGGGCCTGCGGGCGGTGGCCGGGACCGAAAAAGGCATGGTCGACACCCAGGGGCACGATACGTATCCGGTCGGGATCCGCTCCGTAGAGGGAGGCGATCTGCTCCGCCTCGACGCTGCACGACGCCAGCACGGCATCGGAGCACTCGATGATGGACGCCTCCGCCTCGGCCCGTCGGTGGGGCATGTCTGCCTCCACTTCTTCGGGCATCGATTCGGCTTTCACACGATCCAGCGTGTGGAACGTACAGACGAGGGGCAGACCCAATTCGTGTTTGATGGCGTGGCCCGACAGCCCGGAGAGCCAGTAGTTGGCATGGACCGAGGTGAACGGGCCGTCCTCCACACCCACGCCGAGACTGCCCGACCCCGTCATCCGGGCCAGGACCCCCTGGGTGAACTCGTCGACGACGGCGGGAAGCGCTTCTTTCGGCAGGGCTGTCAGGGGTCCGGCCGGAACATGGTGGACCCGGAGCCCAGGTTCGACCTGCACCACGGCGGGGAGATCCGGGGACCAGGCCCGTGTGAACACATCGCAGGTCGCGCCCGATCGGGCCAGGGCGGCGGTCAGTTCCCGTACGTAGACGTTCATGCCCCCACCGTCCCCGGTTCCGGGCTGGGCCAGGGGAGATGTGTGCAGGGAGAGTACAGCGAGGCGACGCATGGCCTTCAGAGCCTACCGGTGGGAGGGGTTTTCCCGGCCGACACCTTCAGCTCGCAGGAGGAGATCAGGGTACGGAGCGAAGAGCGGCGGGTGGGGCGGGGGCCTGAGTTGGGGCGGGGGCGGGGGCGGCGGCTGGGGCGGCGGCTGGGGCTGAACCTGGACCGACGCCGGCTTCTGCGGGCCCATGGACATGATCGTGCCCATGTCCGTTCGCATGCTCCTCCTCGAAATCACGGCGGAACGAGAGATAGATGCGGACCAGGGCCTGCTTCTGATCCTCGCTCAAGGTCTGATCAGCCAGGATCAGGCGGCTCAGGTCAGGCGTGCCATCCGGCGGTTCGAGGATGCCGGCCTGCACATAGAGCGTCTCGGCCGAAATCCGCAGAGCCTTGGCGATCTGCTGCAGGATCTCGGCGGATGGCCGACGCAGTCCGCGCTCGATCTGGCTGAGATACGGGTTCGATATCCCGGCCAGTTCGGACAGACGCCGGAGTGAGAGCCGGGCGGTGTTCCGCTGTTCACGGATGAACGCACCCAGATCTCGCCAGCGATCCTTGGGATCAACGCTCACTTTTGTAAGCGTAGTGCGAACCACAGCCAACCTTCGGCTGCACGTGCACCCGGGTCTTGCGGCACCGGTTCACGGCTGCGCCGTTCGGGTAACGTCACTGCGGACGACCCCACACGACGACCGTCGAGACACAGGAGACAACCCCTCATGGCTGACTACACCCTTCCGGACCTGCCCTACGACTACGCCGCTCTCGAGCCGCACATCTCGGCCGAGATCATGCAGCTCCACCACGACAAGCACCATGCCGCCTACGTCACCGGTGCCAATCAGACGTTGGAGAAGCTGGCAGCGGCCCGCGACAAGGACGACTTCGGCGCCGTGGTCGGGTTGGAGAAGACCCTCGCCTTCCACATCTCGGGCCACGTCCTGCACTCGATCTTCTGGAAGAACCTGAGCCCGGACGGCGGCGACAAGCCCGACGGTGCACTCGGCTCAGCCATCGACGAGAACTTCGGCTCGTTCGACAAGTTCAAGGCGCACTTCACCCAGGCCACCTCCACCATCCAGGGCTCCGGCTGGGGCTCGCTGGCGTATGAGCCACTGGCGGGGCGCCTGATCATCGAGCAGGTCTACGACCACCAGAGCAACGTCGGGAACGGCTCTGTGCCCCTCCTGGTCTTCGACGCCTGGGAGCACGCGTTCTACCTCCAGTACAAGAACGTCAAGGCCGACTTCTTCGCCGCCCTCTGGAACATCGTCAACTGGTCCGACGTGGCGGAACGGCTCGACAAGGCCAAGGGGCTGGCCCTCTAGAGAGGGGTAGCGGTACTGGCGATAACCCGGCGCCGCGGGCACGAGTTGTTTTTCTGAAGGCTAGGACTCTAGCGATCAGATTCCCGAGGTCTCGTGTGGTGTCACGGGCCCGTCAAGCCACCGATTGGTGGCCGCTTCCGGCGCCCTCGATCCCCTCGTGATCGGAGCCGTGCCCCTCGTGATCGGAGCCGTGCCCCTCGTGATCGGCGCCATGCTGGTCACACACCCGGTGCGTCGGTTCCACCGCGAGTTGTGCGTCGGGAATCACCGCGCCGCAGACCTCGCAGGAGTCGTATGTCCCTGAGGTGAGGCGTTCAAGCGCGCGATCGACATCATCGAGCACGCGGGTCGACTGCGCGAGTTCGGATTCGTAGCGCTCTTCCACACCCCGAGAGTACCGCGGGCAAGCGGATCGTCCGTAGTGTGGCGTGCGTGACTCCCGAGGCGCCCACGGTCGACCTGGTCGGGGCGGGACTCCTCGTTCCCTGCCTCGACGGGACCGAGCGCCCTTATCGCGACCTCGACTGCGCCGCCTCGACACCCGCCATGCAGCTGGTGGCCGACGCCGTGGCCGATTTCCTTCCCTGGTATTCGAGTGTGCACCGCGGGGCCGGGTACAAGTCCCGCCGGGCCACCGCCGCCTATGAGCGCGCGCGAGAGAGCACACACCGCTTTGCCGGACGCCGTAGCGAGGACGACAACGTGGTGGTGCTCTGCCGCAACACGACCGAGGCCATCAACCAACTGGCCTACCGCCTGCAGCTCTCGCCGGACGATGTCGTCGCGACCACGGTGGTGGAGCACCACGCCAACCTGCTCCCGTGGGCCCGGGTGGCGCAACGGCGGTGGGTCGAGTGCGGAACCGACGGCACGTTCGACGTCGACGACGTCACCGCCGTGCTCGATACCGGCCCCCGACCCAAGCTGCTCGCCATGACCGGCGCCTCGAACGTGACGGGGTGGTTGCCGCCGGTCGAGGAGATCTGTGCGGAGGCGCACGCCCGGGGCGTGCCGGTCCTGCTCGACGCCGCGCAACTCGCTCCCCACCGTCGTCTCCCCGCGGGGCCCGACTTCATCGCCTTCAGTGGGCACAAGCTCTATGCGCCCTACGGTGCCGGCGCATTGATCGGACCACGCGACGTGTTCACTACAGGCGATCCTTTCCTCGCCGGTGGCGGAGCTGTGGACCTGGTCGATCTGGACGAGGTGATCTGGACCGATCCACCCGAGCGCGAGGAAGCCGGCTCACCCAACGTGATCGGTGCCATCGCCTTCGGCGCCGCCATGGACGAGCTCGGACCGCATCGGCTGGAGACTCGATCACGCACCATGAAGCGGCGCTTTCGGCCCAACTGCACGAGGGACTGCGAGCGATCGACGGCGTGCATGTCCTGGGGCCGGCCCCCACCCCGGCGCACCACGCTCGCGGTGGCGGCCTTCACCGTCGACGGGATGCACCACGGTCTTGTAGCCGCCCGGCTGAGCGCCGAGTTCGGCATCGGCGTGCGCCATGGCTGCTTCTGCGCCCATCCGTATCTGCTCCGCCTCCTCGGGCGTCGGCCCGGCCGGGGTGGCCGAGGCCCGGGCGGCCGTCCTGCGTGGCGACCGCAGCGCAATCCCCGGCGCCGTGCGCGCCAGCTGCGGCCTGGGGACATCGAGCGACGACGTCGACGCCCTGCTGGGCGCGCTGCGGACCGTCGTCCACGGCGGGCCGCCGCCTGTGCGCTACGAGCAGGACGACGTCACCGGTGACTTCTGGCCCGAAGGTGAAGCGCTGGGTTGGCGCGACGGCGATCGCCCAGCGGGCGCGGCCTGCGCCCGCGGCTGACCGTCGGGGGATCTGGTCAGGAGCCCGCTTCCGTCGAGACGCTGTACACGGCACGGGCCCGGAAGCGCAGGGGACGCTCCGGCCAGCTCCTCCTGATAGTGCGCCGTCCAGCCCGCGACGCGGGCGATCGTGAAGATCGTGCGGCCGGCGTCAGGTGGCATGTCCGTTCCCCAACTGAGGGCGGCCAGCGCCAGGTCGCAGTTCGGCGGCGGCACATCGTTGGCGGCCGCCATGTCGATCACTTCGAGGAAGAGCGGCCGCCGCTCCTCGCTGAGCAACGGTTCCGCCAACTCCCACAAGGCGTCGAAACGGGGGTCACGCTCTTTGTAGATCATGTGCCCGAAGCCGGGCAGATGGTCGTGCCAGCGCAATGCGTCGTTGAGCGCCCGGGCCGCGCCGTCACGTTCGACCGCCGCCAAAAGCTCGTAGGCGCGTTGGCTCGCTCCCCCGTGCAACGGTCCGGCCATGGTGGCCAGCCCGGCCAACAACGCGTCGTAGAGATCGGCCCGGGTGGAGGCGGCGATCCGAACGGCAACGGTGGACGTCGCCAAGCTCATGGTCGGCCAGAAGGACGAGCGCGGCATCGACGGCGGCTGCCGAAAGCGACGCCCCTTCGCCGGCCGGAGACAGGCTTTGTGCCAATCGCAGTGCGATCGGATCCCGGAGCGACGGCTTCCGTTGCGTGACGGGGGACTGCCGACCACGTCGGTCAGCGCGCAATGACCCGGCGGGCGGCCCTGGTGATCGGCGGCCGGGCGCAGGTCGGCCCGCAACGGGTCGCCGGCCCCGCACATGACGAGCGCCCAGCGCATCCGATCGGACGCCGTCGACGAGGGGGCAATCCCCGACCCGATGTCCGGGGGTCGCCAATCGCCGTCCTCGTCGACCTGCCACAGCAGCGCGGCAACTTCTTCGAAGGTCATGTCGCGCGCCAAGTCGGTGGCACGGCGCCCCGGTAGAAGGGTCCGTCCGACCGGCAGCTGCGTGACGCCGGTCGTAATGGTGGCCAGCCTGCTCTCCACCTGCCGCCCGCCACGCTGTCGGGCGGCCAGACGCTCGACGTCGGCCAGGTCGAACAGGCTCCGGCGGCCTCCCGGCTCCGGATGCGATGCGAGGAGGCCGCGGCTGACATAGGCGTAGAGCGTCGTCACCTTGACGCCAAGACGGAGCGCCGCCTCTTCACTCGGGCACCATCCGCTCCACCTGGTCCAATATACATTGACTTGATCAACATTTACAAACGCCCGTGACGCAGCGTCATAGTGGCTCCATGGAAACCATCGTCCGCGATCTCATGACGTCTCCCGCAGTCACGTGCGCCAGCACCGATTCCCTCGCCCTGGCCGCACGCACCATGGCCGAGGCGGACATCGGATCGGTGGTCGTAACCGAACAGGGGAAAGTGGTCGGGATCCTGACCGAGCGCGACCTACTCCGCGCGGCCGCTGCGGCCGCCGCGCCTGAGGACGAGGAGGTCGCGCTCTGGATGACGGCCCACCCCGACGTGCTCAGCCCCGACGAGAGGGTCGATGCGGCCTGGGCCAGCTTGACCGCGCATCACTACCGCCATCTTCCGGTGGTCGACGGGGGCGCGGCCGTCGGCGTCGTGTCCCTGCGCGATCTCATGGGAGTGGCCCGCATCCGGCCGGCCGTCGAGAACAGCACCGAGGTCCCCGCCGGACTGGAGGGGGTCGTCGTTGCCGAAACGACGGTGGGGGACGTGCGCGGGCAAGAGGGCTTCTTCCACTACCGGCAGTACTCCGCCGTCGATCTGGCCGAACAGCGTTCGCTCGAAGACGTCTGGCACCTCATGTTCCGGGGGGAGCTCCCCGAGCGCGCGGCCTCGGCCCTCTTCGCTGCCGAGGTGCGGGGCCGCCGGCACCTGCCGGCGGGGCTCGCCTCCCTCCTTCCGGCGCTCGCCCAGCAGGGCGCGCCGCTCGAGGTGCTGCGCAGCGCGGTCTCCGTGCTCGGGTGCGGAACTGGGCTGGCGTCCGACCCATGACATCGACGGCGACGAGCTCTGCGACCAGGCGCTCGGGCTTGTGCGCCGTGGTGCCGACGATTCTGGCTGCCGCGGAGCGCCTCCGGGCCGGGCTCGAACCGATCGATCCCCGGGACGATCTCGACTTCGCTGCCAACTACCTGTACATGCTGACAGGAGAGTGCCCCGTCCCCGGCGCACGCCCGGGCCGTCGAGCAGTACATGATCCTGACCATCGATCACGGGTTCAACGCCTCGACCTTCGCCGCCCGGGTCATCACGTCGACCGGCGCCGACCTCGGGGCGGCGATCGTCGGTGCCATCGGCGCTCTGTCCGGTCCCCTCCACGGGGGTGCACCGAGCCGGGCCCTCGACATGCTCGACGAGATCGGCACGCCCGAGCGGGCCGAAGCCTTCATCCGACCGGCCATCGAGCGCGGGGAGCGCATCATGGGTTTCGGCCACCGGGTCTACAAGACCGACGACCCCCGTTCTCTCTTCCTGCGGTCCGTCGTGGAGCCGTTCGGTGGTCCACTCGTGGAGTCGCCGTCTCAGGAGGTGGAGCGCACGACTGGTCGACGTCCTGGCCGAACTCAAGCCGGGCCGCCAGCTCTACACCAACGTCGAGTTTTATGCCGGGGTCGTGATGGACACCTGCGGCATCCCGCGGCACATGTTCACCCCCACCTTCGCCGCGGGCCGGACCATCGGCTGGAGCACCCACGTCATGGAGCAGGCGGCCCACAATCGCCTCATCCGCCCGTCCGCCCGCTATGTGGGCCCGCCTCCGCCCCAACCGGTACCCGCTGCCGGCTGACGTGGCCGGCAGCGCACTCTCGTCGAAAGGCGACTAATCTGGTCGGGGTTAGGTGGTATGGGCGACCTCGGAGAGGACGGTAACACATGAGTCGGCAGCTGACAAGCCTTTTCTCCTTCCCCAACCCGGTCAACGAGGTGTCGGCGCGGCTTGGTGGCCGGCGGGGTGGTCGTCATGACCCTTCTCGACCATCGCCTTCGATCTCAAATGGGCGACCGCTGTCATCGCCTACGGCTTCGTGGCCCGCGTGCTGACCGGGCCCTCACCTTGAGCCCGTTGGGTCAGATCATGACCCGGGTCGTCACCCCTCGCCTCCACCTCGCGGCACGTCCCGTTGCGGGACCGCCGAAGCGATTCGCGCAAGGCATCGGCGTCGGCTTCTCGGTCGCCGCGTTGGTGCTCACGATCCTCGGCTACTGGGGCGCGGCCCAAATCGTCCTGGGCCTGCTGGCCGTGGCGGCCCTCCTCGAATCCGCGCTTCGGCCTGTGCCTTGGCTGCAAGGCATTCGCCGTGCTCATGCGGCTCGGGCGTGGTTCCCTCAGAGGTCTGCGAGAGGTGTAGCAACATCTGGGCACCGTCGGGAGCTGCCTAATCCGTCCAGATGCTCGCCACCTTGCGGGTGTAGCGGGGCTCCCACACGTACTGGCAGAGGACGCCTACCGGGGGTGGCGGCATGCTCAGTACCGCTTTGCGCTCGAGGGGATTCGCCGTATCGAAGATCCACGGGAAGAACTTGGCCGAGCCTCGCATCCCGATAGCCTTGGCCGTCGCCTTGCCAAAGGACTCGAACTCCTCAGGCGTGAGTGCGTGATCAATGACCGGAAAGCAACGCAGCTCTTCGTCCTCGAGATGTGACCCCAGCTCGATCCCCAGCGTGTCAAGGCTTCCTGCGAGCGCATGGCCCGCCTCCGCGGATGGGCTGTTGCACCAAGGATGCGAATCCCCTGCCAATAGCCTCGCACTGCGGCAGGAGCTCCTTGTGCTGGGCTTCCATTTCGGCCAGGACTCTGAGCTGCTCGTCCTGGCCTGAGAGTTTCGGCCGTACGAGAGGCCACAGTGATGCGTCCTCCACCTCATGGTGGTGATGGAGCTGATCCTCAATGAACGCCCAATGCGCGCTGAGCTGCTGCGCTCTGCAACTGATCCACGCCCGGAGCTCGCAACGCCGCGCTCAACCGCTTCGAGGTCCCGGCGGAAGGCCTCGTGGATCATGTAAACGATGGTGAACCGCCCTCGTGGCGGCTTTCCCTCTGTCGGAGAATTCTGCACCTCTGCCATTGCTACCTCGCTTTTGAAGAGAAATCGTAGGACGAAACAGGTGTTCCCCGCCCCTCGAGGGGTGGGGACGGGCACCCCGTCGGCATCAGTAGCGATCAGGGTTTAGCCGACACCTACCGGTGACGGACCGCTCTGGCCGTCGAGTGCGTACCACGAGACGATGTCCTCGTCGGTCACGGTTGCGGCAGGGCCATCGAACACGACGAGGCCGCGTCCGAGGGCGAGGACGGAGTCGGCGAGGGCGAGAGCCCGATCCGTGAATTGCTCGATGACCACGATCGTCACGTCGCCCTTGAGCCGAGCGAGGATCTCGAACATTTGCCCGACCACAATCGGGCTGAGCCCGTGCGAGAGCTCGTCCACCACCAAAAGAGATGGAGGAATAGCGATTGCCGGGGCGAGAGCCACCATCTGTTGCTCTCCGCCCGACAGCGACCCGGCCCGCGTGGACACATGACGCCTCAGCGCCGGAAAGAGCTCGAGAACGTAGTTGATCCGATCGTCGACCTCCCCCTTGGGGGCGCTATAGCGGAAGGCCATCCGGAGGTTCTCACGGACCGTCAGAGATGGGTAGATCGCGCGGGAGTCGGGGACATGGAACACTCCCTGGCGAGCCATTGTGGCGGCCGATGACCCCGTCACGTCGCGGCCGTCGAGAAGCACTTCTCCCGACATCGGCGCCATCTGTCCGGTAATCACCCTCGCCAGGGTTGTCTTCCCGCCGCCGTTGGGGCCGAGGACCGCCGTGACGCTTCCCCTTGGCATGTGCATCGTCACGGCACTGATGGCGAGACTCTTTCCATAGCCGGCGGACACGCCCCGCAACTCAAGTGCTGCTTCCTTCGGGCTCTCGAGGCGGTCGAATTCCTCTCCGGCGGGCATCGACACTTGAACGGTCGTCGCGCTTTCTTCCTCTACCACGCTGTCCTGACCGAGATAGGCAGCCCGAACGGCTGGATCGCTGAGCACCACTTGCGTCACGTCATCCGCGATCTTGTGTCCGAAGTCCAGGACAACGATACGGTCGACGAGAGAGCGTACGAACTCCACATCGTGCTCAACCAACACGAACGCCATCCCCCGGTCGGAAACATGGCGGCGAAGGAACGCCTTCAGACGATTCCGCTCCCGATCGTCCAGCCCCGATGACGGTTCGTCAAGCAAGAGGAGATCAGGTCTTCCGGAGATGGCACGTGCAACGTCGACGAGACGGGCGATGCCCAGCGGCAGATCGCCGGCAGGGACTTCTGCGTGGGATTCAATCCCGAGTTCCGTCATGAGCGCCCGAGCTTCGCTTGTCGCTTCTTCGAGTGGACGGCCACGACCCAGCACGCCCCTCATGAATGGATGGTCCGTACGGTGCGCCAAGATGGAAATGGCAATGCTCTCGGCTGCGGTCAGGGCAGTGAAGCGACTGCTGTGTTGAAAGGTTCGGCCGACTCCCTGACGTGCCCGAGCTTCAGCGGAAAGCCTCGTCACGTCCCGACCACGCCGGTGCACACTCCCCGACGTCGGACGCAGGAGGCCCGAAACGACACTCAAGAGCGTCGTTTTGCCCGCCCCGTTTGGCCCGATGAGACCGACCCGCTCCTCGGGCTCGACCCGGAAGGACACATCGCTCAGCGCGACGGTGCCCCCGAACCGCATGCCGATTTCGATGAGCTCCAGAGGAATGTCGGAGCCCTCGGCTAAGCCTTCGGAGTCAGAGTTTGCTCCTCGAGACGGCAGGAAATTCATCTTGCTTCGGCCGTCTTCGCTGTCTCTATCGCTCGGAGTAAGCGCCCCTCGAGCGACGAACTTGGCCCGGAGATTCTTCAGGTAGCCGCCGTACAGGCTGATGACGCCGTCGGGTGCCTGGACCAGCGCCACCGCGCCGAGGCCGAAGAGGATTGTGGGAACCTGGCTCCACGAGGCAGGAAGCCAACGTGTGAACACTGCGGGCATCAGGTAGAACACGAGTCCCGCCACCAGGGCCTGAGCCGGGTGGCGCCACCCAATGGTCACGATGACCGCCAGCCAGACGACGCCCACGAGGGTCGCGACGTCTCCTTGGCCCAGATGGAGCTGATACATACCCAGTAACGCGCCCCCCACGCCTGCGATAAACGAACTGGACGCGAACACCAGCAGGCGGACCACTCGCGGAGATACGCCCACCGCCTTGCTCAGGACCTCGTCGCTGCGCACCGCGCGGAGGGCCAATCCGGTGGGCCCTTTGAGGAATCGAGCCACAACGAACGCCAAAATGACGAACACCACCATCATCAAGTAGGCGAACGCGCGATCTGACTCGAAATTGAGGCCCGGCAGCCTGGGACGGTTGTACACGGATCCTCCTGCCCCGGGTACGAGCCACGTCATATTCACTGCGAATTCGTCGAAGAACCCTGCGATCGCCAACGTCATGATGGCCAGGGACAGAACCCCGAGACGAGTCGTTACAAGCCCCACGAGGAGCCCCAACACCGCCGCCGACGCACCGCCGATAATGACCGCAAAGAACGCAGGGTAGCCATGCGAAGTGATCAGAAATGCCGCGAAGAATCCTCCAAATCCCGCGTACGCTGCCTGACCCAGTGACGTGATCCCTCCAGAGCCCAAGACTATGAAACTCAGGAAGACAACGCCCATTGTGACGCCAGCGGCGACCGCTGCCATCCAGTAGGGAGAGATCAGCAGCGGCACGATGACGGCGATCGCCAGAACGACCGCAACACGGATGGCGCGCACCGTGAGCGTCGTGTTCGCCGTCGCCACCGGCCGATCGCCGGCGACGATGACTTGCGTCGTGCTCGTCTGTTCGATCGTAGGCCCGACAAGAAGGAAGACGATCAAGACGATCAGCGGGATCGCCGGCTGCACGGCCGTTGCCAGGAGGCTGCCCGTCGGCGCGACATCTATCAGCACGCTCTGCAAGACGCCCATTGCGATGGCAACACCGAAGGCCAACGGAACGCTTCGGAGCCGGGCGACCACAGCCGCAGCCAGCGAGGTGATGACGAGGCCGGTGAAATTCGACGATCCCAAGCCAACAATAGGGGCGAGCAGAACCCCCGCGAGCGCCGCCAGGAAGCACCCGATCATCCATGCGACAGCCTCTACCGGTGCGGTTCGGGTTCCGTGAGCCTCGGCCACGGCGGGCCGATCGACGACGGCCCGCATTGCGAGCCCAAACCGTGTACCCCGTAGGAGAAACGACATCAGCAACGCCACGACGGCGGCTCCAACGAGGACAATCACCTCATTGGCATCGAGCGTTATTGAGCCCAGGCGGTAGACATGAGGTGGTTGATTGGCCAGACCAGGCGCGGAGTACACCGCCGGGGGGACAAAGACCATGACGGCGGCGGCGGGAAGGGCCACCAGGACTCCGACGGTCGCGACGATCTTGACCACCACCGACATCTGACGGGCATGGCGGAACAACACCCACCACAGCACGAGGCCTATGACCGGTCCCCCGACGACGATCGTGACGCCGGCCGACAGCGAGCATCGGCCACCCGTGCGTGCTGTGCAGCGTGTAGTACAAGACTGCCGCCGAATAGGCGATGCCTCCGAATGCGAAGTTCAGTACCGAGGTCGCCGAGTAGGTGACGACGACGCCGGTCGCGGCAATTGCATAGACCGACCCTATGACCAGTCCAGAAACTACATACGCGAGCACTCGTTCCCTCTGCCGATCCGGACCGTTGTCAGCGGCTCAGTATTTGCCCGCTACCACTTTGCCGCATTGCCAGGGCTTCGTTCCCACCACGACCCACTGGCCGTTCTGGACTTGGGTGATCGTGTTGCAAGGGGTGGCGGAGTACCGCATGGCCGGATAGGTGACCGGTGGGATCAGGTTCCCCAATGTCAGGTTCTTCTCCGTATTCAGCGCCGCCACGAGCGATGCCTGCGTCGGATTCTTCCCCGCCCGTTGCAATCCCCAGACGAACTGCGACGCGATCACGTAGCCAAGCTCGTTGTAATAGACCGGCGTTCCCGACACGCCGTCGGCCTTCATGGCGTTCAAGAAGCCTGTGATCCCAGGGCCCTTTTGCGTGATGTACGCAGCGGCATTTGCCTGGACGTAGACGCCATTCATGTCTGCACCGAGCTGTTGGATAAGCCCGGGTCCATAACCCGTCAGAACCATGACCTTCATCTTCTTCCCCAATTGGGCGTTGGCCTGGATCAGCGGCGAGTTCACCCCCATGTAGGAAAGGATGAACTGGGCGCCGGACTGCTGGGCCTTCTGGACCACTGGCAGGACTTGTGAAAGGTCGGCGCCGTACTCAGGCACGGCAACATTCGAATAGACCACATTCAGGCCCAGGGACTTCGCTTGTGCGAGTTCGTTCTTTCCTGCGGTACTGCTGCCGGCCGAGGAGTCTGCCAAGACCGCGATCTTCGTGAAGCCCTTCTGCTTGATGAACCTCGTGATGGCGTCTGTCCCGACCGATTGCCCTGCCTTGTTCTCGGTACTCCCGCCGAACCCGAACATGCTCTTGCCGTTCCATCCGGGACTGACGGCCCATCCCACCATCGGAATGTTCTGCTGCTTGAGATACGGAAGGGCGTAGGAGGCAAACTGCGAACCGACGAGAAGTGCCAGGTTGCCCCCCTGCACCCCTTGCTTCGCCACCGCAACAGCCTGCGTCGGCGACGACTGAGTATCGAGGACTGTGTAAGAGATCTTGTGCCCGTTGACACCCCCGGCCGCATTTACCTGCTTGAGTTCGGCCTCCATCCCCGTGGTGACGCCAGCGAAGACGGCGCTGTAGACGCCGGTGTTATCCGCGAGCAGGCCCACCTTGATGGTCGAGGCCGCTCCCGCCGGTGTCGCACTGATCATCGGAGCGACCGCGGCCGCAAGCGACAGCACGAATCCCAACACCAAGAAGCGGCGAAGTCGCAATGACGAAAGCATGGTTCCCCCCTTGACACTCGGCGAAACGACAACACGCCGAAGGACTGCTCGTTCTACTTCTGTTGCGATTATATGTCAACAGCATCGCCGCACAATTAAGGGCACGAAAAGCAGATTCTTCGCTCCGGTAACTGCTCTTTCCACCGCAAGTGAAGGGAACGTGACGCTGGAGTGCGCAGAGCAATCCAGCTGCAATCGGGCCGATCCGAGAGCGGCTCAAGGTGGCCATTGACACTTGCGACCCCCGCGCTCGGGCACGGGAGTCGCAGATGTCAACGGACGAGCGGAGGGGCTTTCGCCAAGAGCGAGCGGATACTCAACTGGCGGCGTAGAGCGCGCGCTGAACCTCGTTCCCACAGCCGGATTGGCAACCATCCGAGCATTCCAGCCCGCAACAGCTATTGACCAACTCTCCTCGGAGATTCCTTTGTCGCCAGCAAGGCTGATGCTCCGACTCAGGTCGTAGTCGATCGTGGCCAGGCTCTTGGCGATCTGGGCATAGAGCTCGAGAGTGACCGATGCGATCGGCTCGAAGTCCGGCCCGTCAATCCCCGCTGGTGTCTTCATCGGGATCACCCGGGCGCCGTACGCCGCACCGAGGGTTTGGGCCTTTGCTGCCATCCGCTGAGCTTCCTCGAGCCTCGTCGGACCATCTTGCGCCACGTAGTTCATGTCCTTCACCTGCTTGAAAACTCCCATTGCGTCTTCCCCTGTGTGCGCACCTCTTCAACCTCTTCCATTGTCCGCCCCCGGCTGAAGAAGCGGATGAGTAACGCTTACTCATTTGATGACCCGGGGGCGGCGGAACCCGACGGCGCTGCCAAAATGTGCCAGGTGAGCGCGACCTCCACATTCGACCCATGGCCGGTCATCGGCCGTGACGAGGAACTCAAGGCACTCCAGAACGCACTTGGTGACCCCAATTGCGGGGGCGTCGCCCTCGTCGGTGGAGCGGGATTCGGTAAGACCTGCCTGGCAGCTCAGGCCGTACGCCTTGCCTCCGATCACGGAATGACCTTCGCGGCATTGCGGGCCACCAAGAGCGCGGCCGCCATTCCGTTCGCCGCCCTCGCCCCCCTCTTTGCCGAGCTGGACCTCACCCCGCGGCTCGACGCCGGCCTGTTGCGGCACGTCGCCGAAGCCATCGACCTCCAGCGCGGGAGCCAACGGATGGCATTGATCATCGATGACGCTCAGGAACTCGACGATGCATCAGTAGCCCTCCTCGACCAGCTGGTGGAGCACAAGGGCGTCGTCGTCGTCTTCACCGTACGCATAGGGGAAAGGGACACGGAGTCCATCGTCGGAAAGTGGCGGGACCAGCAGATCCTCCGGATTGAGGTGGGACCCCTCCCGGACGAGGAGTTACGGACATTGGCCGTCATGGCCGTCGGGGGGCCGATCGACGGCGCCACTCTCCAATCACTCGTCGAGTCGAGCGGTGGGAATGTCCTTTTTCTCCGAGAGCTCATTCAAGGCGCATTGGAGTCGGGCGCGCTGACCTCGGAACTCGGCCTTTGGCGCCTGCGCGGTTCGTTGGCCCACTCCCCCCGACTTCGCGATCTGATCGAGCAACGACTCGCCGGTTTGAGCGAGCACGAGCATGAGGCGCTCGAGCTGATCGCACTCAGCGACCCTGTCCGACTGGATCTGCTCGAGAACCTCGTCGAACTCCGGTCAATCGAACGATTGGAGGCGTTGGGGTTGCTCGATGTCCTGGAAAAGGAGTCCGGCCCCGAATTGCGCCTGAACCATCCGCTTTACGGCGAGGTGGTCAGAGCTCACCTCCCTTCGATCCGGAAGATCCGCTTGAGCCGAGCGCTGGCGGACGCCGCGGAGGTGAAGGGCAAGGTCGACGATCGAGACACATTTCGTGTTGCGGTTTGGCGACTCGACGGAGGGGGTGGCGGGCGACTGGATACAACGCTCGAAGGCCGCAAGCATCGCACTGAGAACCGAGAATTACGCTCTGGCGGCACGCCTCAGCCGCTCGGTCTGGGAGGAAGGGCACTCCGTCGACGCGGCCGTCATCCTCGGCGACTCCCTCGACTTTCTCGGGCGCAGCCGCGAGGCCGAACGAGTATTGAGCGCCGCCGCCCCGCTCGCCGAGACTGATCGGCAACGCACCAGCGTCGCCGTGCGGCGGGCCTCGGCGTTGTTCCGCTCACTTGGAGACGCCGAGGGAGCAGAGCAGGGTCATTGAGGAGGCGGGATCGGCGTCGTGAGTGACGCGAGCTGTCGGCGGGAAATCGATGCCCTTCGAGGGAACTTCTTTCTCCTCTCGGGTGACGTGGCCGGCTCGATCGCCCTGGACGAGTCCTTGCTGCAAGATCTCGGGCGATGCGGCTTTTGCGCAGGCTTCGCTCGATTTCGGCGTCGGACTGGCCCTCGCAGGGCGCACGGACGAAGCGATTTCCCACACCACCGTTGCGCTTTCTGCCCGCACGGATCTTGACAACGAGGAACAGCTCTCTGCCATCGGGGTCTACTGGGTCGCCCAAGCCCTCGCCCACTATCACGCCGGCCACCTGACAGAAGCTGAGGGGATCGGCGATGCGGGGTACCAGATCTCCGTCGAGAAGAACAACATCGACGGTCAAGCATGGTTTGCTTCGATACTGGGCCTGATCCATCTGGTCCAGGGGCGTCTCGTCGAGTGCGACCAAGATGTTTCGCGAATCCGCCTCCCTCTTCGGGAGTCTCAATCATCCGGGCGTCGATGGGGTCTCAGCGGCATCGCGCTGGCGAGTTCATACCTCGGGGACTCCCCGACACGCCGACCACGGCCCTCGCCGACCTTGACGATGCCGCGCCTACCGCGGTCCGCATGCAGGAGGTCAACACGTTGCGCGCCAGGGCGTGGAGCACCTTGGTGCGAGGGGAGGTAACTGCAGCGCGGGAAATCTTGTGGGAGGCGGTTGCATTGGCGGAAAGCTGGGGTCAGCACGCAACAGAGGCCGAGGCGCTGCACGACCTCATCCGAATGGGAGTGGTCAATCCCGCAGCGGAACGTCTCGAGCGGTCTGCGGAACGTGGTCGACGGAGCATTTATGGAGGCACGGCTCTCCTTCGCCGGTGCCGTCCTCCATGGGGATGCCGACCTGGCGGCGAAAGCGGCCGACCAATTCGATGCCATCGGTGCCAATCTGCTCGCCGCTGAAGCGTCGATGCTCGAAGAGTCGACTGGCTTCATCTGCGGGACTGCGGCGCCGCTGCTTCCACCGCCGACGCCCGCGCCACTACGCGCGCTCGAAAAGTGTGAAGGTGCCAAGGTCACGTGGATTCCTCGATCAGCCGAAGGCCCCAATTGTCGGATCGTGAACGTGAGGTAGCCCTCCTCGCCGCCCAGAATCTGACGAGCCGCGAGATCGCTGAGCGTCTCTTCGTCTCCGTGCGGACCGTAGACAATCACCTGCAGCAGGTCTACGTGAAGCTCGGGGTAAAGCGCCGCACCGAACTGTCCCCCCACCTCTGAGAACTGTGCCCTACCCCCCGGGGAGGATGCGGGCGCGCACCCCCTGGACGGGCCGACCGACAGCCCGGATGTGACCTACAGTGCGATGCCGTGAGGGTGCCTGACGCCGCGCTCGAAGAAGTACGTCACCGGGGCTTTTGCCTCATGGAAGGTTTCCTGGCTCCGGAGGAACTGCAAGCGGCGCAAGATGCCCTCTGGTTGCATTTCCCGACGCCGGAGGACTATTTCACCGACCCCGGGCGTCACGCTCACTACCGAAAGAGCCAGTTCGCCGGAGTTGAAGAATTTCCGTATAAGTCCTGGGACCTCAATCGCCTAGCCGTTCACCCGGATCTGACCGACGCCGCCGAGCGTTATCTCAGAACGCCAGAGTTACATCTTTACAAGATCGAACTATGGGCGAAATACGCCGGAGCTATCAACTACGACCAACCACTCCATCGGGACTTCGGAAGTCACAGCCTGGTCGTCCCCCGACTCGACGATCGATACCAGCAGATGACCACCTTCATCTACCTCTCCGACGTGACCGCGGAAGATGGCCCGACTCGCATTGTCCCTTACGAGGACGGTGCCCATGTTCCCTTCACGCCTCTCTACATCGAGCGCGGCGCCATGGCAGAGGTTGAGGTGCCAATGATCGGACCCGCCGGCAGCCTTCTCATGTACCGCTCCGACATTCTGCATCGGGGCTCCAATTTCAACGCGGAGGCACGCGCCCGCTTCTCCCTCCTCGTTGACTTTCAGGCACGAGGGACGACATGGGGCGGGAAGATGGCATGGCCGAAAGATTCACCTGATCGGTGGGCTGCCTTCATTCCGCGCTGCACTGTTCGTCAGCGCGACCTCTTCGGATTTCCCCGTCCGGGCCACGACTACTGGAATGAACAGACACTGGCCGACGTGACTCTCCGTTACCCGGGGATTGACATGGAGCCCTACCGAATCGCCGTATCGTCCCCCAGCGAGAGATAGCGCTTCCTCCTCGCGGTGACGACTCCATCGTGCGAGGGCTCGACCAGCCCGGCTATGGAAATGGAATTGCCGTTAATGCTACGTTGTACCGGCAGCGAGAGGGAGGGCGGCATGACGGACATCGGGACAGACATGGAGTCAAGGGACTATTTCAGCGATCCGGCACTCTTCGAGAATCCGTACCCCTACTACGACGCCATGCGGGCCAAGTGTCCCGTCCAGCGCGAAGCGTTCCGCGACGTTTTCATGGTCACGGGCTACGACGAGGCACTTGAGATCTATGCCAACCCGACGACGTGGTCGAACTGCAACACCGTCGCCGGCCCGGGTTTTCCCGTGCCCCTCGTGGGCGACGACATCAGCGACCTGATCGAGCAGCATCGCGACGAACTCGTCTTCAGTGACCAGCTACCCTCGTTCGACCCGCCCAAGCACACCGCTCAACGGGGACTGCTCATGCGTTTGATCACGCCGAAACGGATGAAGGAGAACGAGGAGTTCATGTGGGGTCTGGCCGACCGTCACATTGACGCATTCTTGGCCAAGGGTGAATGTGAGTTCATCAGCGAGTATGCGAGCTCCTTCACCCTTCTCGTCGTAGCCGATCTGCTCGGCGTTCCCGAATCCGACTTCGGCATCATCCAATCGCGCATGGGAAGCCACCACCCTGCCGAGCAGCCCCTCGGTGAACAAGAGCACAAGCCGTTGGAATATCTCTATGACCAGTTCATCGAGTACATAGAGGACCGACGCAGTAACCCGCAGAACGACGTCATGACCAGCATGGCCACAGCGACGTTTCCGGACGGCTCCACGCCACCGGTACACGACGTCGCACTGATCGCGGCGAATCTCTTCGCAGCGGGGCAGGAGACCACAGTGCGACTCCTGGTCGCTTCGCTCCGGATGCTGGGTGAACGACCGGACGTCCAGGATCTCCTCCGCCGCGAACGCCACCGCATTCCTGCCTTCATCGAGGAGATGCTGCGCCTTGAGTCTCCACTGCAGGGCTCATTCCGCCTGGCGCGTCGCGCAACGTCAGTCGGTGGTGTCGAGTTGCCCGCAGGCACCACGGTATACGTGGCTGAAGGTGGCGCCAACCGCGACCCACGACACTTCGAGAATCCGAACGAATTCGACCTGGACAGACCGAATGTTCGCCAACACCTGGCATTCGCGCGACGGCATTCACACGTGTGCCGGCGCCCCGCTAGCCAGGGCCGAGGCCCGGGTGACCCTCGAGCGCTTCCTGGATCGGACGACCGACATCAGGATCTCCGCATCAGCGCACGGCCCTGCCGGTGCGCGACACTACGACTACATGCAGACGTACCTCATTCAGGGCATCACGAACCTTCATCTGGAGTTCACCTCGGCGCCGTAAGCCGCTCCCACTGCCGCCGAGAAGGTGCAGCAATGTGGGTCGTTCAGTGCTCGTGCATGATGACGCCGCGGATATTGCGTCCTTGGACGAGATCATCGACTGCCACGTTGATGTCGTCGATGGCGTAGCGCGCCGTGATCAGCTCGTCGAGCTTGAGATGCCCGGCTCGGTAAAGCGCGACCTCTCGCAGGACGTCGACGGCCGGGCTGCCCATCCCGTACAGGCATCCTTGGATCCGCTTCTGATATCCCGCCAACGCGAGGACGCTGATCGGGATACCTGGCGGATCCTTGACACTCGCCATGCCCGTGACGACCACCGTGCCGCCCTTGCCGATCGCATCGAAGGCTTGGGCGACGTGGTCGCCCGTCACCACATCGATGGTGACAATCGCGCTGTCGGCGCCCTGGCCGTCGGTGATCGATCGGGCAAACTCCGCCGCTTCGTCAATGTGGGCGAATGTGTGTGTCGCTCCGAGCTTGGCGGCCATCTCCAGCTTGAAGGGCACCGGGTCGACCGCTATCACGGCAGCGGCGCCCATCATGGCGGCTCCCTGGACGGCGTTGATGCCGACGCCGCCCACGCCCATCACGATCACCGTGTCGCCAGGTCGGACGTTGGCCGCGTTGATCGCCGATCCGAAGCCCGGTGCCGACCCCACAGCCGAGGAGGCACATCGTCTCGAGAGGTACATCGTCGGGAATCTTGACGACCGAGTTCTTGTGGCACGGTGCTCCAGGCCGAGAAGGTCGAGACGAGCATGAACTGGCTGATGCCCTGCCCCTCGTAATGCATGCGATAGGTGCCGTCGAGCTGCGGTCCGGCCTGGAGCTGGGCCCCGGCCTGGCACAGGTTCTGGCGGCCCGAGGCACAGAAGCGGCAATGGCCGCAGCTGGGGATGAAGGAGGTGACCACGTGGTCACCGGGCCGCAGGCCTGTGACGCCGGGGCCGACCTCCTCGATGATCCCGGCGCCCTCGTGCCCGCCGCATACCGGCATGGCCGTGACCTGGTCGCCCACGTTGTAGTGGACATCGCTATGGCATAAGCCCGATGCCACCATCCGAACCAGCACTTCGTGGTCCTTGGGAGGGTCGACATCGACCTCCCGGACCTCCCAGACGGCCCGGTGACTCGAACAGCAATGCTGCCCGTGATTTCACCTGTCCCCCTTCGCTACCTCCCGAGAGTCCAACCTTAGGATGCCCCTCGACCCGATTGCTGGGCCGACACAAACCGATGCCGCTCCACCCAGTCCCAGCCGCCGGAGGTCCGGTGACCCGGGCCCGGCTACGCCTCACAGCGCGGCGTCCCGTCGCTCAGAACACGCGAGATAGCAGCGGCGGGATCCGGCACGGTAGAGTCCGTGCGGGGCCTTGACGAAGGAAGCGGAGAGGGGATTCGTCGTGACGGACGACCGGGTTCTGGTTGATTTCGATCAACACTCGCTCGAGTACAAGGCCGGCTTTCCTCAGATCAGCCACGAGGTCCGTTCCCGATGCCCGGTGGCATGGACGGACGCCTACGGCGGTTATTGGGTCATCAGCGGCCGTGATGTCATCGGGGAGATGGCCAAGCATCCGGATCTGCTGTCGAATGACCACGATCCGACGGGCGATCCGACGGGGCTACGACGGGATCGCCATCCCTCCCCCAGAGGGGGAACGAATCGTGGTGGCTTCATCGAAATGGATCCACCCGAGCAGCTCGAATACCGCCACGTCCTCAATCCCTACCTGTCGCCCGTCGCGATCGAAGCGTTGGCGACCCATGGTCGCCGAGCTCAGCCACGCCTGTATCGACGAAGTCATCGAGTCGGGGCGACTGGACTTCGTTGACGACCTCGCAAACATTGTGCCGGCCGTCCTCACCATGGGCATGCTCGGTTTCCCGCTGACCGACTGGACCATTTACTGCGAGCCGGCTCACGCCATGGTCTACACGCCGCCCCACAGCCCAGACTTTCCTCCGTGTCATCGAGCAGGCGATCGCGATGTCCGGCAAACTCGCCGAGGAAATGGGGAGAGCGCGGACACAATCCCCGCCCAGGCATGCTGAAAGCATTGATCGACGCCCAAAGCCAACGGTGCCTCATTCGTCGATGACGACATTTTGGGCACACTGACGTTGCTCATTGGCGGGGGATTCGACACGACCACATCGCTGACCGCCCATGCCTTGACGTGGCTCGACAGTCGTCCTGACCAACGCCAGGCGCTCCTCGACGACGCCGACGCTGCTCGATACGGCCACCGAGGAGTTCGTGCGATTCGCGACGCCGGCCCAGGGCGGCGGCCGGACAATCACTGAGGACTGCCAGATCGGAGGGCCATTCGTTCCAGTCCGGAGATCGGGTCTGGATGGCGTATGGACTGGCCAACCATGACCCCCAGGCGTTCGAGGAACCTGACGAAATCGTCCTCGACCGATTCCCGAACCGCCACGCCGGGTTCGGGCTCGGCGTGCACCGGTGTATCGGCTCCAATCTCGCCCGGATGAGTTTCAAAACGATGCTGTCGGTCGTCCTCGAACGGTTGATGGATTACCGCTTGGAGCCGGACCAGGCGGTCCGCTACGAAGACATCGGCACGATCAACGGCTACAAGCACCTCCCGGCGACCTTCTCGCCGGGGACCCGAAGGGGCAGCCGCTCGACCAGGTCATTGCCAAGTGGGAGACCGCACTCTACGCCGACGCCGCTACGGCCTGAAGGGGAGTATCGAGATGCAGGTCCACATCGATCCCGACGTCTGCCAGGGCCATACCCTGTGCGCGCTGGCGGCACCTCAGATCTTCCATCCTACGCGACGAAGACGGCCACGCCTACGTGACGTCCCCCGAGGTACCACCGGGCCAGGAGGACGCCGTACGCAAGGCCGTAGCAACGTGCCCCGAAGGGGCGATCAGCATTACCGAGTAGAGGTCAGCAACCTGTTCGCGTTTTCGTAACCGATCTGCTGACGCTCTTCTTCGGTGAGCGGAAGCGCTTCGAAGGTGGCGACACAGGCAGCCTGATCTACAAGCGGGTAGTTCGTCCCGAACAGGACCCGATCGGCACCGATGCGCCTGATGGTCGCGACGAGCTCGTCCGGTGGTCCAACACCGAGCTGCATTGACATGTCAGCTACCACATTCGGGTACCGTCCGGTGAGCTTCGCCACGTCGCCCTCCGCACCGATTCCGAGGTGTGCGAGTTGCACAGTGACCGTCGGAAAGGCATCTAAGACCGCGTCGAAGTAAGCGGGATGGCCCCAAGCCTCTTCTTGACCGGCTTTCCGCGACGCTCCGCTTTGGCTGAGGACGAAAACCCGGTGTTCGCGGGCACAACGCCAGATGATCTCCATCGCCTCGTCATCCGGGCGACGGTGGACGAACATGGGTGCCACCTTGATGCCACACGCACCGAGTGCGAGGCACTCCGTGACCTCGTTGACGACACGTTCGTCGCCCATCAGAACCGGATCGACCCCCACCAGACAAGAGAGCCGATCCGGGTGAGTGGAAACCACGTGGGTCGCCCATCGGTTTAAACGCTGCCATTGTCCCATGACCTGTTCGACTGCCTCGTCCCGGTCGACCCCGAGCGCAACCTGATCGGCGACCAGGTCTTGGGCGGGGAGGAACGGAACGATCATCGTCCTCGTCACGTTGCTTCGATCCATGGTCGTGAGCAGTTCGTCCACCGTGCCCCGCCCGTCCGCGTCGAACCCAAAGCGTGCAACGAAGACCTTTACGTCTTCAGCCGAGGGCTGGGTGTGGGTGTGCGAGTCGATCAGCTCAAAATCGGCCATCGCGAACGAGAGTAGGCCAACATGGCGCCCCCTCTCAACCAGGGCACTAAAGGAAAGGGCTGGCGGTGAGCACGCCAAGCTTCGGCGACGAATGCCACGTCGACGGTGACGTCACCCTCGACACCGAGCAGTTCGCCAAGGATCCGTCGGGCCTCTCGGAACACACGCACACGTGCATCTTCCGGCAGAACGATGATCCAGCTGAAGGTACCCAGGAGTCCGATCAGGTCATCGGCGTTGAGGGCGACGTCCCATGTCTGCCTACGGTATTCGGGTTGCTCGAAGGGGACTCCTTCCGGGATCACGAGTCCGATCTCGGGACGGTTGCCGTCACCCTGAATGAGCGCGGAGAATTCTGCCTCTTCCAGCCTTTCGGCGACCACCCCGGCCGCGTCCTCTCCGTTGTCGTGTCCTGTGGCCAGTAGTTCCTTGGCCTGGACCAGCAACGGCCCCTCGGGATCCGGGCCCGACCATACGGTGCCGAGCACCCCGCCAGGCGCGAGCACGCGCGCCACCTCGAGCAGGGTGGGGATCGGGTCCATCCAGTGCCATGACGAGGAGGCCACAACCGCATCTGCCGCGCCATCGGGCAACGGCATGGATTCGCCCCGCCCCCTGACTGCCCGGGCCTCGGGAACATTGGCGGCCAACTCTGCCCGCATACGATCATCCGGCTCGACGGCAATGACCGACTCGGCCCGCGGCACCAAGAGTCGGGTCAGGGCGCCCGTGCCCGCGCCCAGGTCGATCACCGTCGTGACGGGGTTCGGCAGCATCCACTCGACCAGTTCGACCGGAGGACCAGGCCGATACCGCTCGTAGGCCGAGGCAACTGAACCAAAGCTTTCGGAGCGGGTCCCTGCAGCCATGTCGCTCTCCGATCACTCTTGATATCAAGATAAGTATCCTCCCCATACCTCTCGATGTCAAGATAGATTGGCAGACTCGGGAGGGCAGGAGCATGGAAGACGAAGTCGATCGCTTGGTCCGGGGCTGGAAGAAGGCACTGCCTGAACGTCGACGTCACTCCGCTCGAGGTGCTGTCCCGGGTCTCCCGACTGGCCCGCCACCTCGACCGTCAGCGCAGCGTGGTCTTTGCCCGGCATGACCTGCAGATCTGGAGCTTCGACGTGCTCGTCCGCCCTGCGCCGGTCGGAGTCCACCGCATCACCTTTCGCCCGGCCAATTACTGGCCCAGACGCTGGTGACCTCTGGCACCATGACCAACCGGCTCGATCACCTGGAAGGTCGCGGACTGGTTCGCCGCCGTCCGGACCCCTCCGATGCCCGATCGGTTCGGGTGCAACTCACCTCGGCAGGTAGTCGCCGGGTCGACACGGCCTTTCTGACCTCGTGGAGCGAGAGAACGCCATTTTGGGCACGCTGACGAAGAGGAGCGCAAGATCCTGGCCGGCTTGTTGCGGCGGATGGTCGCGCCCTTCGATGTCTGACTCGTCACCAACGTCTGAGAGGTTGCTTCCGCCCCGTAACTGGGATAGACCTGAATTCTTCCAATCGGGGCTGGTGAGGTAGAATTACCGATGGCGATTCACCAGATCTGCTTCTTGAGCCCCTCACGATTCTCCTCGAGTCAGTAGCCGCCCATTCGGATGACGCCCTCCCCGGTTTCAGGCGATGGTGTGAGGCGCACGTTGGGCTCATCGAGGCGATCGCCTTCGGGCACGATTACCCTCCGGCCCCCATCTCGGGCGTGCTCAGCTTTGAAGAGGCTTTGGTATTCGTCCGCATACAACTGGAGCGTCTTGACGCCGTTCGATCCACGACCGGGCTCAGCGAAACCGGAGAACGTCGATACGAGGGTCTGCGGGCAATGGAGCTCGATCTGATCGCAAGAACTTCCGGTCGGGGATAGCACCAGGGGTTGCCTTGCCGTCTGAGGTTCACGCCTCGCGAAGACTCGACCCACCTCTCGCATCGCCCGTTACGATTCGTTGGCCGCCCGGTAGCTCCTATCACGCTATGGTTGCCGCAGCGACTGGTGGATGTTCGACCCTGTGCCATATCCAGCCACTGGAAAGACGAAGTCGTGGCGAATGCTCGAATATCGTCGACGTCCGTCGAACGGCTTTTCGATTTATCGATTGACATGCTCGGCACGGCCTCCATCGATGGTTACTTCACGTTGCTCAATCCAGCTTGGGCACAATCGCTCGGCTGGACCGTCGAAACGCTCCTGGGCGAGCCGTTCATCTCCTTTGTACATCCTGACGACGTAGAAGCCACTACCAAGGCGGCCCAACACCTTGCGCAACCTGGCGCTGATCCGATCGTCGGTTTCGTGAATCGCTACCGCTCGAGTACCGGTAGCTATCGCTCCATTGAGTGGAATGTTGTCACGGCTGACAGCGTCTTTTACTTCGTGGCGCACGACATCACCGTCCAGCGGGCGGAACAGGAACAATTGCGCACACAGGAACAAGGGCTACTTGAAGCGCGGGACTTCGTCGCCAGCATTATGGACAACATGGCCGAAGGCATGTTTGCGATCGACCATTCCGGGCTCGTGACATATCTCAATGCTTCAGCAGAGAAGATGCTTGGTTGGAGGGAGTTGGACCTCCTTGGCCAACCAATGCACGAGACGACCCACTTCGAGCGCCTCGACGGCACTGCCAACCCGGTTGACCAGTGTCCGGTTTTGAAAACGCGCGACCGCAGGCGAGATCCTCCGTGTCGATCGTGACGTCTTCATCCGTCGTGACGGGACTCGCCTGCCAGTGTCATACAGCTCGTCGCCGATCAAGCATGAGGGGGCGATCGGTGCAGTGGTGGTCTTTAGCGACATAACCGAACAGCTCGCGGATGAGATGCGCGTCGAGCAAGAATTGGACAAGCTCGCTTGGGTTGGACGCATTCAAGACGCTCTGACGCAAGACCGCTTCGTCCTCTATGCCCAACCGATCATGGACCTGAAGACGGAAGAGATCGTCCAGCATGAATTGCTCATCCGCATGAAGGCCCCGGACGGGGAGATCGTCTTGCCAGGCCGGTTCTTGCCAGCAGCGGAAGAGTTCGGGCTTATCCTGAATATCGATCGTTGGGTGGTCGGACAGAGCGCTCTCCTTGCGAGCGCCGGCCACAAGGTTGAGTTCAACCTTTCAGCCAAATCGATGGGACTTGGCATGGTAGCCACGGTTGCCGACGCCTTGATCGCTACGGGGGCGCCGCCGGAGAACCTCGTCTGCGAGATCACTGAGACCGCCATCATGTCGGCCAGCACAGCAGGCGAAGTATTCGTTCGTGGCCTTCGAGATCTCGGATGCAAGATAGCCCTGGATGATTTTGGTGTCGGTTACGGAGGCTTGGCATACCTCAAACGCCTTCCGGTGTCGTACTTGAAGATCGACATCCAGTTCGTGACTGACCTCGCTACGGAAGAAGCGAGTCGGCATGTTGTCCGAGCCATCATTGATCTCGCTCGTGGCTTCGGAGCACAGACCATTGCCGAGGGAGCGGAAAATGCTGAAACAGTCCAAGTTCTCAAAGAATTAGGCGTGGATTTTGTTCAGGGCTACTTCGTAGCTCGCCCAGGTGCCACGGACGAGATGTTTCCTCACCAAAGCTGACACGCGACATCTGAAAGGATCACATGCCACAATCCTCAGAGAGCAGCGAACGGGGCGTGCAATATGAGGCCGACCGTGAGCAGCAGATAGTCGATCTCGAACAGGCCATCGCCGATCGAGATCAGGCTATTAACGATCGTCAACAGGTAGCGCTCGACGAAGACCAGACTGAGGACAGCTGGCACTCCGATCTACCCCGCGTCGGAACTGGCCGATTTGGCGGTAGCCCGACGCCAACAAGAACGAAGAGATCGAAGCCAAGACTCTCTAGAGTCCCATCAGGATGCCCTTGACTCTTCTCAAGACCTTCGGGATCAACGGCAAGAGGCTCTGGATCTGGAGGAGGAAGAAACCCTCCTTAGTCATTCTCGTGCAACCACACCTGGTGCAGGCCTGGCAGAAAAAGCCTCTGCTCGCGCGGCGGCCGCAATGTTACGTGCCGAGGCTGCCGGCGAACGAGCGCAGGCGATGCTGCAGCGGGCGGAGCGGGCGAGGGAACGAGCTGAAGCTGCTCAACGACGCGTGAACGGTGACGAGTAGCCGCTACACGGCGGCAATGCAGCTGATCTCCACGATCGCTCCCTCATCGAACAACTCGGTTACCCCGACTGCCGTCCAGGCCGGATAAGGGTCATAGAGGAGTTCTCCCGGCGATCGCGAGGAGGATTTCGGCCTGAGCCTGAAGTCCAACGTGATATGAGTTGAGCTGGACCACATCGGCCCAACTGGCGCCGCCCTCTGAGAGGGTGGCGCTGACGAGACGAAAGGTTCGACGGATCTGCGTCTCAGGGTCAGCTGAGAAGCTCCCGTCGGGGTCTTCGCCAGTGTGCCCTGTCACGTAGAGCCGGTCACCTTCGCGAACTGCCGCCGGAATATGCGTGGACTCGTAGAAGCCCGACCAATGTTGTGGCACGAGGCCATTCCGCATCCCACTCCCTCCTTCATGCCAGGCCCGAAGGCAACGTAGCGGTGGATCACCCTAAAGGATTCCTTCCAAGCGGGATGCCATCTCCCGGTAGCGATTGACCGGAATTAGGTGCACTCCGTCGAAGGCTTCAGAGTCACGTATCTGCTCGATCAACTCACAGGCAAGTGCGACACCGAAATCTCGATCATCATCCAGTTGCCGAATGATTGGATCAGGTACCGCCAGTTGAGGGACATCAGTGGTCAGCTTTCTCGCCATTGCCGCACTTGGCAATACCATGACCCCAGCGAACACGGGTCCCGAGAAGTCGCATGAAGACCGCCACTTAATGAGCTCGGGCGCAGAAAACGTGACCTGCGTAAGCAGAAAATCGGCCTCATGCTTCCACGCTGGGATCGTTCCCAATCTGTTGGCCACCCCTATTCGCACGTCACGATCTATCTCTGGGCGTCGAGAAAACTGTCTTGCCTCGGCGATCATCGACTTGACGGTTAGGTCGTCTGAACGTGCGCCAGTCTCAGGGCGGTCGCCATAGACAAAGAGAAACTCATTCACTCCGTACGCCGACGCGGTCAGCAGGTCCCGGTGGAAGCCAAGTAGGTTGCGATCTCGGGCGTTGATGCAGGCTATGGAGCGACCTCCCATGCGCTGCACCTCATGCGCAACGGCGATGCTCGATACGGTGGATCTTCCGATGTGATTGTCCGGAATGAGGAAGGCATCCGCCACGGGGCGGAGCACGCCAATCTGATGACGGACATGGGTCAGATCTGGACGAGTAGCTGGCTCGACTTCACAAATGATCTCAAACGACCTGCGCATAGAGACACGGTACCTCCGGCTCGAGGCAAGGTGCCCCTAAGCCGGGAGAGTGAGAGGCTGGAGCTGGGATCTGACATCGGGTCACCGAGCCAGATCGAGTCTAAGGTCGCCATTTACGCGGAAGTGCCGAGAACGCGAACCGGTAGCGTCGATACGCCCGGCCCATCGAGTTGGTCCCGACCTTCTATGCCATCGTCACTCACCAAGGGCGTCATTTTCCCGCCGTGAGCCAGCGGTGTTCGTGAAGAACATATGGGTCGTTGCACCATCCTGTGAGATGGGAGTTCACATGTCGCTCCACTGACGTTGAGGTCCTTTCGTTAGGACGAGAAACTAAACGAGGTCGTCTGCTTTGGCGAAGTGCCGTAGCAGGTGTGGAGAAGAAGCTTGTCTGGAATCGGAATTGGCATTCGAGCTGGCACGTCCCCAACGCGAATTACGTACTGATGCTTGTCAAGCTTGACGATGGTGACGCCACCCCCTTTCCTATTCGTGGTAACTGAGCGGCCCTTGCAACTTGCGACTCCATCCACCGTGACCGGAGTCTGCGCGGTAACCGACTTTAGGCATTGATCTAATGATGTAGTTCCGTCGAATGTCGTCACTGGCCCCTCGGAGAGGCTCAATCCGATTGCGAGGACTGCACCAGTTGTAAGGACCCCGACAAGGAGATACGGCACTATACGACTCGTCCTCTTCACCTCGACAGGTTACGCCTCCACGATCGGGACCGAAGACCCAACTCAACCGGTGGGTGCCCCCAGTCCTCCGGGACGACGAGGTCAGTTCTGAGGTGCCACCGGGCAACCGTCCCGCATCGTGAGAACGACTGCGCTTCCGATCGGGACTATCGACCCGGCAGCAGGACTCTGTGACACCACCGACCACCACGCGCCGGACCCGCCGGAGTGCTCGCTATAGAGCTTGACTTCCAGCCCGGCTGCGGGAATCGCCGAGGCCGCAGCAGGTTGGTTGGACACGCTGGCTCGGCCCGTCATTCCAACGACATTGGGGACGACGACAGTACGCCCAGATGGCAAAGGTGTTTTCAGCGACGGCGTTTGGTTCGTCGGAACTACCGAACGAAGCGGCGCAGTGCTAGGAGAGCAGCCCTCAGCCGTTGGCTGACCGGTCGCGTCTCCGGTGCTGAGCAGCCCGGCCAGGCCCACCCCGAATACGACCAGGGCGACGGCCACAATGACAAGCCATCGGCAGCGGTGCACCATCACCATTATGGCCCAGGAGGCATGAATTTGGCATCCCCCTCAAAGCGTTTTTGAAGGCCTTGGCGGGTCCAACCGAAGAAGATGCCAATCCCCACGGCCGCACCCACGTTAAGCAAGATGCCGACCCCCCAGGTCGTTCCCGACACTGCCGGAACCAATGCCAAAAGCACGTACCCAATCAGAAATGAAGCGCTGACCGCGAGCAGCCACCACAGGAGGGCACTCGAGACTGGGTCATGACCTCTAGAGGCGGGTGCACTCGCCATCACGCCGCCTTCGTCTGGGACCGACTCTCGAGCTTTCCCTCATTGCGCCAGCGGACGGGAAGGTTGCGCATGACAAGCCCGGAGTCGAGCGTGCACGAGCCCTCGGGAAACAGTTGCCGGTCGTCGAACATGCTGGAGAGCATGTGGCCAACCGTCACCGGACGGGCCTCCCACCGCTTACTGATGAGACGCACCCCGACAAGACTGCCCGTCCCCCCACTTGGTGAAAAGCCCAGCGACCCTTGGCGGAAGAAGGTCATGGCCTCTTCGAGGGAGCCGAAAAGCTCGCCGCCCAAAGAGGTGGCTTCACGTGCGGAGACGGACAATGCCAGAGTGCCGTCTCGGCTGTCCACCCCGATCTGAAGTTCTGATGCACGCTCTTGTACCGTGAAACGGGCCAGGCGATAGGCGCCGGGGAAAAGTTTGTCGCCGGCCAGCGCCGTGAAGCGCGAGCTGGTGTCGCGTCTTGGTACGAAAACGCCGACCTGCGTACCCTGATCGTCGTCCCACTCGACAGCAAAGCGGTGGGCGACATTCTCGGTCCTCGAGCCCAAGGCCGATGGAAAATGCGCTGGTCGCAGACTCCCTAAGCGAATGAAGCACACGCCGCCCACGGCCCACCCGGAAACGAGTTGAGGGCGAAAGGAGGCCGGGAGCAAGCGCTTCACCACTTCTGGGTCAATGCGGTAGTTGACGAGGAGGCGCCTCTCTATGGTGCACTCGATGTTGTCGGTGAGCATCTCAGGCCCCTTTCGACTGGGTGGACGACGCCTTCTTCTTGCGACGCTGGCGGAGCACGATCTGCTCAGGGCAGACGACCGACAAGAACTGGCCGACGCAGAGGGCCAAGCGCTCCTCGACGAGCGAGTAGTAGATCCGATTGGCGTCCCGGCGCTCGAGAATCAGACCGGCATTTTTGAGAACACCAAGATGCCGAGAGATCGAAGGGGCACTGATCGTGAACCGAGAGGCGATGTCCCCCGCAGTGAGCTCGCCGGTTTGGAGGTCCTGGAGGATTTGACGTCTTGTTGGATCGGCCAGAGCCCGGAACACCCCTGCATCGTCGTCCATATATCGATATTAGCTATTTTGCTAATATCGATCAAGTCACAATACGCCGGAAATGCGTACCAGTCACTCAGGCCATGATTGCTTCTGTGAAGCGACGGCCTTGGAATCAAAAGAATGTCGAGAACGCTTGCGACCCGGTGAGTGGATTCTGGTTGTGCGTCATTTCGGCCGACGGGATCGGCGACTAACGACGATCGCAGTCACCATGAGGGAAGCACCAATCACCATCAATAATCCTGCGACACCGAGGAGGGCGTGACCTTCGGATGTCCGGTCCCAGGCTCCATCGCTCTCTGGCTACGCGACAACCCAGTTGCCAAAACACAGCTGCAGAGCAAGGGGCGGCAGATCCAAACGACGCCTCTGACCAGGGATTGGTGGGCCGCCCGGGTCTCGATCCCGGCACCTTGGGATTAAAAGTCCCCTGCTCTTCCGGATGAGCTAGCGGCCCGGGACCGACAGAATAGCGACCGACGAAGCGCCATGGAAAAGGCACTAGTGACGATTTGTTGGACTCACCTGTTCCGCCAGGACTGAGAGTCGAGCCTCGGTGATGTCCATCCATCGTAGATCGGCCTCCAGGTGATACAACCCGTAGTCCGCCAAGAGCGCGTCCACGAAGGTGCCCGTGCGTTTGAGCTCGTTGAGTTCCTTCCTGCGCTCGAGGTGGCTGGCCCTCTGCGTATCGAGGTAGTGCTCGGCCGAGCGACCCTGCATGAGCATCAGGGCCACCTTCGTGAAGACCATCGTCTGGAGGTGGGGATCGGCCGGGATCGGTTCGCTGAGCCAAACATCAAGTTCGCGTTTTCCCTCGTCGGTGATCGCATAACGCTTGCGATCGGGTCCATCCCCGGACTCCACCTCTCCCGGCGTCACTTTGCCATCGCGCGGTCAGGCGGGCGAGCGTCGCATACACCTGCCCGAAGGGGAGCGGCTTATGACGACCGAAGTAGGTGTCGTAGTCCCGTTTGAGGTCATACCCGTGCCGGGGCTCTCTTTCGAGGAGACCCAGAAATGTGTGCGGAACGCTCATCGCAGGACTCTACGCTGAGTGCATACACTCAGTCAATAATCTCGAGGCCGGCGGGTTAGACGGCTGCCGACCCCGCTGCCTCGAGTGCGGCCTCGATGCACCGCACGAGCTCCCGGGCAGAATCGGCGCTCAGTTCCACGGCCACTCGGGCGCTCGGGCCACGCGACTGGTCGACGAAGTCGATGTTGAGGGAATGTTCGAGTGGCGCGTGAAAGGGGTGGTCGAAGTACACCGAGGCCGACGTGACGGAGAACCAGCCGTCCGGACCCTTGGCGCTGCCCGTCACGTCGGCGGGCACGGTGAGATACGAGCACATGATCAAGCCTCCGCCGTCGTCAGGTACTGCTCGAACCAGGCGAATATCCGCTGCCAACCGTCCAACGCAGCTTCAGGGCGAAAGCTCGGCCGATCGGTAGAAAAGAATGCGTGTCCTGCGCCTTCGTAACTGTGGAACTCGTAGGTCTTCCCGTGTTCAATGAGCGCTTGCTCGAGTTCCGCCACTTGTTCGGGATCGGGGAATTTGTCTTCAACCCCGAAGAGTCCGAGCAAGGGACAACGTAACGAGGCCGTCTTGTCCACGATCGGTACCACCTTGAGCGGAAACCCCTCCGGGAGAGTCCCGCTGACGAACGCGCCGTAGCAGTCAACGGCTGCATCCACCGGAAGGCTCACCGCAGTCAGGAAGGACTGGCGACCTCCGGAGCAGTACCCGATGACACCCACCTTGCCGTTGGAATTCGGCAGGGCTCGCAATGCCTCAATGGCACCGTTGGCGTCGCCGAGAAACTGCTCATCCGGCACTCCACCTTTTGCCCGGGCAGCGGCGGCGGCGTCGTCGGGGTCCACGTCCAGTCCCTCCCGGGCGTAGAGGTTGGGGCAGATGGCGTTGTATCCATTGGCCCCGAACCGCCTGGTTATCTCCTTCGTTGGGGAATCCCAGCCCGGCAGGTGATGAATCACCAAGACGCCCGGCCGTGGCCCCTCGTCTTCACTCACCACTTGGTAGGCATTGATGTCGTCTCCGCCATGACCGGTGATACGTACGTTTCCGGCGATCAGCGCTTCTTCACGTGGTGCCAACACCCTCTCCTTTATCTCTGAGCATCGCGACGCCCACTATGGCGCGTCAGGAAGGACTCGACCAGCGCCGGATCGAAGGAACGAACAACGCGCGGCCGTCCACCGGCTGCCGTCTCAGTCGCTACAGGTGGCGCCCACCGGAGGTGTGGCCAGACTGATGAGGTACGTCTGCACGTCGGCGCGCACACAAGCGCTGTAGAAGTACGAGACGTGGTCGTTCCCTTCCACCGCGAGAAGGTCACCCTTGCTCAGCTCGCCGGCCAGACTGACCGACCACGCGTAGGGCGTGGCAGGGTCTTGTGTCGTACCGATGACGAGAATGGGGGGAGAACCCGGCGCGGTTGCGGGGGCCGGCGTACGGCTGGCCTCGACCGGCCATACGGCACATCCTGCCTCCCCCCAGGCCAGGAGCGGGCCGAAGATAGGAGCCGACTGCGCGAAGAGGGTCGCCAACTGTCCGTATGCCCCCAAAGCCTTAGGGGCGGGATGGTCGAGACAATCGACGGCCTCACCGGCGTCGGCGCCATTGGTCGAGCCGTCCATTTCGTAGTGGTCCGACATGGCGACGACGTCCGCCCCGTTGCCGGCTGCATCCGTTGCGAGGGCATTCCCCAACTGGGGCCAATCCGACGACGCATAGAGCCCGGCCAAGAGCGCGTCGTAAAGCTCACCTGGCCCGGCGCTGCGGCCATCGCCGGCCGGCGCCGGGCTCGTCCTGCTGGCAGCCAGAAGGGCCAGGAGCGCCGTTGTCGGGTCACCGGCCGGCCGCCAGCGACACGAGGACGTCCCGGCGCACCAGGTGAAGAAGGAGTTCAATACCCCCTCGAACCCCTCCGCCTGCCCCAACGTCAGCTGGCTGAGGGTGAGTGCGGGATCGATCGCGCTGTCGAGGACCATGGCGCGAATGTTCGTCGGGAACAGTTGGGCGTACGTGGCTCCGATGAGGGTCCCGTACGACTGGCCCATGAAGGTGAGACCGCTGTCACCCAGCGCTTGCCGCAAGCGGTCGAGATCCCGGGCCACATCGACCGTTCCGACGTACGGCAATATGGATCCACTGGCCTTTTCACAGTCGGCCCCGAATTGACGCATGTCGGCGAGCATCGATTTCTGTGCAGCGGCATTCTGCGGCACAGGATCGGGCAGGGGGCCACGAGCAGCGCCGGGGGTCTCGCCGCATGTCACGGGGTCGCTGCGCTGGACCCCACGCGGGTCGAAGGTGACAATATCGAAATCATCGAGCAACTGCGGCGTGAGCGTATCGAGTTCGTTCACGAAATCGTCGATCCCCGAGACTCCCGGCCCCCCGGGGTTGATGACCAACGATCCGATCCGGGCCGCCGCATCACGCGCCAGATGCCGTTCCACCGCGATCCCGATTGTGGCGCCCTGCGGGTGCGCATAGTCCAGCGGAACGATCAACGTCCCGCACTCGAGATCCCCGTTGCACGCCGTCCAGGTGATCGGGGTGATCGGCGGGGCCGGCGGTGTCGTTGTTGTTGTGCTCGTCGGCGGCATCCGTGTTGTGGTGGTCGCGGAAACGACTGCCGACGGCGCGGCCGGCTTCCCGCACGAGGCCAAAAGCAGCGATACCCCGATGACGAGAGCAAGAGCGGGCACGTACCTCCCGCGCGGTCTTGCTCGACGGATGCATCGGTGCACCGCGCCAGCGTGTCACGATGCGGGCACTGTCGCCCATCACCCCGACCGTTTCTGGTGCCGCGGTCCCCGACGGTTACAGAGTGTGCGTCGAGTGAATCTCGATCGTCGCGACCACCAGAACGGCTATGACGATGACGGCTCCGACAAGGATCCCCCGGCGCCAGGACCGGGCCACCCACATGGAGTGCCGAATCGGATTCTCGAGGATCGCGTACGTCAGGGCTGCCAGAACGAGCGATGCAAGAATCGTCAACAGGCGTTGGACCACAGAGAGCGGCTTCGATGACGATTCCACAGCAATCGTCAGTACGGGCCAACTCCACAAGTAGAGGGAGTACGAGAGCTTCCCCAGCCATCGAAACACGAACGTGCCGAGGAGAAACTCGGCTCCCCAACGTCCGGCCGACATCCCACCGACGATGATGAGCGCGGCACTCACAACGGGGAGGAGGGCGGCCCACCCGGGATAGGGCGTACTGCCGGTGAATGCAGTGGCGGCGATGAGGATGCCCCCGATACCGAGCCATGTCATGCACACGGCGACGTCACGCCGGATGCGGAGCCAGTGCTGCGTTCCCGCTGCGACAAACCCTCCGATAGCCAGCTCCCATGCGCGCGTGAGGCTCGAGAGGTACGCACCGTACGGATCCGCCGACGTCTGGTAGATCGACCACGACAACGAGGCCAGAATGACGGCTCCGGTAAAGATCATCACCTTGTGGCGGACGGAGAGCCTCGGTATCACGACCAGGCTGAGCGCCAGCGCGCAGGGATAGACGAGGTAGAACTGTTCCTCGACCGCCAACGACCAGAAGTTCTGCAGTGGCGATGGTGGGAGTTGGCTCGAAAAGTAATTCGTGCCAATCGAGAGAAAATGGAAATTACCGAGGAAGACCGCACACCAGCGAGCGTCGTCGGCGACTTCCGCCCCCCGGATGAATCCCAACCAGTGGTAACTGGCGAAGATCGTCACGAGTAGGACCAGGCCAGCTGCAGGGAGGATTCTCCGGGCTCGACGGGCGTAGAAATCGTGGAATCCGAGTGATCCTGAGGCTTCGACTTTTCTCAGGAGCACACCGGTGATGACAAAGCCAGAAATGACGTAGAAGACATCGACGCCGACAAACCCGCCCGTAAAGCCGACGAGGTTGGCATGGAAGAGAATGACGGCGCCGACAGCGACGGCCCGCAGACCTTCGACGTCGGGACGGTACTTTCTGTCACCGAGGAGCGTGCCCGGATCATCTCTGGTGCGGCGCCGATGGGCCGGGCCGGATTTACGTGAGGTCAGCCGGTCGGAAAGATCGGGTTGTTTCATTGCTTACTGGACGAACGGCGCGAGAGAGCTCCAGAGGACGCCGGTCAAGTAGTTCAGATAGGTCTTGTCGCCGTGATACGCGTCAATCGTGTAGGGGATGATTGACGCCACGATCGGTGGACAGGTGGCCGCACAGAACCACGGCGTCTGGTTGATGAACGACACACCTGCGGCTTTTGCCGCGGACTGCGCGGCGGCGTTCTCCGCGTCGACCGTGTGCGAAGGAACGAAGTTGCACGAATCGATCTCTTTGGGGCCTTTCGAAAGGCACAGGGTGGGGTTGGCGGTGTCGGCCGGCTGGGGAAACCCACCCAACACCACCGTCTTAGAGGTCTTCGGCAAGGACTCCAGGAACTTGACGGTGTCCTGCTTGACCTCCTTGGGTGACGCCAAGTGGGGGGGATTGGCGAGCTCGAGCTCGTAGTTGCTCGAGACGACGATGGCGGCGGGGTTCAGTGACTTGAGCGTTGACGCAACAAAGGAGTGGAACGCCGTACACGCGGTCCACGGCGACTTGGAGACGGTCCCGTTGTTGTTCGTCTGATAGGACCCCAACGGTACCGGACACCCGTTCTTTGCCAGGAAAACGAGCTTGAAATGCTCGGATACTCCTAAGTTGTTGAAGACATCGAGCCACATTTGTGCCCGTGAGTCGCCGACGAGCGCCACGGTCGTCGTGGCGGTCTTGTCTCCGAAGGTGCACGCGGCGATGGTGAACGATGACGCATTGACGTCGAGCGACGGACAGCTGCTGTTGGTCTGAAGATCCCCTCCCCAATCATCGAGGGAAGCCAGCGCGGACAGCGTCGGTGTCACGTGCGCCGGCGGAGAGGTGAGGTGCTGCGCCGACTTGATGGCGGCGCGCACTTGCGCCAGCGTGGCGTACCCATCGGCGCTTTTCACGTTCGTGCTGGATCGGGTTTGCGCCGACGCCGCCACGGAGGTCGTCAGCGATATCACCGCGCCGAGAATGACGGCGAGCCGGAGCATGCGCACACGCGGGGCCGACCAGTGGCGCGTCAAGAGATTCCGGTCCTTCGGTCGGCGTACGCGTGGCGTACCGCAGCCGTCAGCGCGCCGACAGCAGGCAGCACGAATAATGGATACCTCTCGTTCATATCACTATCCACCTGTCCGATATATGGGATGAGTGATGCTCAAGACTGCTAGAGACACAGCCGGGCGAGCACGCGGGAGAACGCACAGAATGTTCCCCGAGTGCCGCACATTTTTTCGCGATGTTGCCCTGGAAAACAGCGTTTTACAATGCTTCGTGTTGCAAGAGCCCTCTCGATCGAAACTCTTACCGGGTTTTCTACGGGAGTCAATCGTCCAACGTGATTACAACCGGCTCGCAACGCAGCCGCAACCGTGCACGACGTCGTTCAATAACGAGGAAGAGCGATGAAGGCGATGAGGTAGGCGAAGATTCCCGCTCCCACCACGGTGCAGGCATGGAACACCTCGTGAAACCCGAACGTACCGGGCCACGGATCCGGCCGCTTCAGGGCATAGACCAATGCGCCGCCCGTATAGAACAGCCCTGCGAGGAGCATGAGGACGAAGCCGCCCCAGCCGAGGCCACGCACGAGCTGTGGCGCCACGATGAGGGAGCACCACCCGACCGCGACATAGGGCACAGCGACAGCCCACTGGGGGGCGTCGAGCCAGACCTGGCGCAAGACGATGCCGGCGCAGGCGCCCACCCACACCATGCTGAGCATGAGCGCCTGGGACCAGCCCGAGAGAGCTAACCCGGCCACCGCGGTGGACGTCCCGGCGATGCCGATGAAAATGGCACTGTGGTCTGCCCTTCGCATGCGTCGCCAGGCGGGGGCCGACCAGCGCACGCGATGGAAGAGCGCACTGATCCCGAACATGGCCAACATCGCGAGCACGTAGACGGTCAGTGCCGCTTTGCTCCCGGCGTCGGGACCCGCCGCGATGAGGAAGGGCCCACCGATCAGCCAGGCGACGAACGCGCCCAGATGGAGCCATCCGCGCAACAGAGGCCGGGTACCCAGGTTGTCCGCCGATGCGCCCAGTTCACCCTGGGCCGGGCGCTCCTCGCGGACCGCTCCGGGCTGGGTCATTGCTGCACAGCTTGGTCCAAATGATCGGCCGACTCCACGTCACCCCGTGATATTCCGAGAAGAAAGAGGATGGCGTCGAGGTAGGGGACAGTGAGCGCGGTGTCCGCCGCATCTCTGACCATGGGTTTCGCGTTGAAGGCGATGCCGAGACCGGCCGCGGCCAACATGTCGAGATCGTTGGCTCCGTCGCCAACAGCGATCGTGCGGGACTGCGGCACGCCTGCTGCCGCGGCGAATCGGATGAGGGCCTGGGCCTTGCCGACCCGGTCCACGATCGGACCGACCAGTCCGCCCGTGAGCACGCCGTCCTTCATCTCCAACTCGTTGGCCGCCAAGTGATCGATGCCCAGATCGGCGACGACTCCTTCGATGATCTGCGTGAAGCCACCGCTCACTACCGCGGTCTCGTAACCCAATCGGCTGAGCGTACGGACGAGCGTGCGTGCGCCGGGCGAGAGGAGCAGCGATCCTCGGACGGCGTCGAGGTCCGACTCGTCCAGCCCGGCCAGCAACGCCACCCTCTGGCGGAGCGCCTGCTCGAAGTCGATCTCACCCGCCATCGCCGCCTCCGTGATGGAGGCCACCTCGGCGCCACAGCCGCACTGTTCAGCCAGAAGGTCGATCACCTCGCCCTGTAGGAGGGTCGAGTCCGCATCGAGCACGATCAGGTGCTTGGCCCGACGATGCAGGCCGTCGGCCTGGACCGCGATATCGACTTGTGACCGCACTGCTTCCTCCGCCAGAGCGCGCCGCAAGAGATCCAGATTTCCTCCCGCCACGGCGAACTCGTAGCTGTGCACGGGGTAGGCGGCGAGCCGGACGATCCGCTCGATGTTTCCCTCGCACTGCGCGATCCGGGCACAGACGCCCTCCAGCGTCGATGCTGGGATCTCGGGCGCCAGAACGGTCACCAGGAACCTGTCGTGCTCGACGCGGTCGTCGGTTTCGAGGAGCGGCGCGATGGCGACGTCCACCCCACCGGGTCGGGAATTGGTCGGCTATCGCCCGGCGGAGAGCCTCGCCCAGTTCGGCGGACGACCCCATGACTTCCACGCAGAGCAGCAACCTGCCGTGAATCCGCACCTGCTCGACATCGCTGAGATCGACACGGTGCTTGTCCAGCACGGCAAAGACACGGGCGGCGATCCCGGGCCCATCCTGCCCTGTGATCGTCAGCAGGTAGGGAAGTCGGGCTGCCATGTGACGCTCACGGTAGCGGGCCGCACCGGCCAGGCTCCAACCGGAGGGGGTACGGCCTCGAGCGAGTCGCTCAGATGTCCTGGGGGGGCGTGACGTCCTTCTCGTCGACCCAGCCGTGTCCGTCGACCCACCGACGGACGATTCTGGCCGGAACCCCGGCGACCACACAGCGATCCGGGATGAAACCCCGCACGACGGCGCCGGCGGCAACGACCACATGCTCGCCGATCTGTGCCCCGGGGAGCACAACCACATTCGCCCCCAACCAGCTGCCCGAGCCGATACGGACCGCCGCTTCGGTGGGCCACTGCCGCCCGATAGGTTCGTCCGGATCCGTGTAGGTGTGGTTCTGATCGGTGATGTAGACGTAAGGGCCCGTTTGGATGTCGTCGCCGATCTCAATCGACCAATGACCGACGATGTGTGAGCCCCGACCGATGATGCAGCGGTTCCCGATGCGCACCACCGGGTTCGTCGGCATCGACTGTCCGGGCACCATGCCCGCCGTGATGGAGGTGTGCGGGCCGACGATCGTTCCCGCACCCACGTGAATGTGGTGTTCGTTGTAGAGGGCCCCCTGCGGAAAGATGAGGCATGCCCCCCGTCCCATGAAGCCGAACCGACGACCGCGTTCGTCATCGGGCCCAATGGCGCCCCATGCGCCCGCCATGTCCCACGTGGCACGCACCAGGTGCGCCACCGCCCGGCGCACTGGTCCGGCAAGGGAAAGCGCCCGGGTCATTGTGCGGCATGTTAGGTGCCGTGCGCCCGTTTGCCGAAACAACTCCCCGATACGATGACCGGCGTGGGCCAACCGATAGATCGTCGTCGCTTCTTGCGGATTGCCGCCATGAGCGCGACCGGCGCAGCAGGCCTGATCCTCGCGGGATGCACTGACAGCGCCCAAGCGGGTCCGCAGGCGGGGAAGAAGCCACCCGCGCGCGCCAAGCACTCGACACCTCACTCCCGCATGCATGCGACCGGGACCACGACGACCCTGCCGAGTGGTGTCGTGGTGCCAACCGCATCGTGGCTCATTGCAGAGAACCGACGACCGGGAACTCTGGACTGGATCGTCAACTTCGTCCAGCCCGACCACGCGCTCGAAGGATTCGCCAGTCAGGTCAGCGCGGCAACGGGGGACGACATCGCCCTCTTCGTCAACACCACGGCCAAGGCCGTGCGTGTCGAGGCCTACCGCATGGGCTACTACCAGGGGCTCGGAGGACGACTTGTCTACCAGAGCGACATGGTGGCGGCGGGGGCGCAACCGCCTCCGACCGTAAGCCTCGGCATCGGTACCGTCAGCTGCCCCTGGTCGCCCACGCTGAGCTTCACGGTCGACTCGAGCTGGCCGCCCGGCTGCTACCTGTTGAAGCTGGTCGGCGACGGCGGTCAGGAGCAGTTCGTTCCGCTGACCGTCCGCAACGATGCGAGCACCGCGGCCTTTGTGTTCCAGAACAGCGTGACCACATGGCAGGCCTACAACCTCTACGGCGGCTACAGCCTCTACTACGGTCCCAACGGGCGGGGAGGTCAGGACTTCGCCCATCGCGCCCGCGCCGTGTCCTTCGATCGTCCCTACCCTCAGACGTGGGCCTCGGGAGCGGCCGACTTCGTGGGGAACGAGTACCCGCTGCTCTACGACATGGAGCGCCTCGGACTCGATCTCACGTATTGGACCGACGTGGACTTCCATGCGCGGCCCCAACTGCTGGGCAACCATCGCGTCCTCTTCAGCCTGGGACATGACGAATACTGGTCGAGCGCGATGCGGGACGCCGCGCAATTCTTTACTGGGGGCGGCGGCAATTTGGCCTTCCTGGGCGCAAACGCCTGCTACCGCCAGATACGACTGCAGTCCACCTCCGTCGGACCCGACCGGCTCGAAGTCTGCTACAAGGACGCGTCAGAGGACCCGATTGTCTCGCAGGACCCGTCGCAGACCACCGTCGACTGGAACCAGTCCCCGGTCAACGATCCCGAGTCAACACTCATCGGATCGACCTACCAGTCCGTCGGCGCCAAGGCCGACATGGTGGTGACAGACGCTTCCTCATGGTTCTTCGACGGCTGCAACCTGACGGACGGGCACGTGTTCCCCAACATGATCGTGGGCGAGTACGACCGCTACGTTCCCTCTCTCCCGGGTCCACGCAATCTCGATGTGTTGGCCCATTCCCCCATTCCGGGCCAGGCCAACTGGTCCGACCTCACGTACTACACGACGCCGGGTGGCGGTGGCGTCCTGGCCAGCGGATCGGCTTACTTCGTCTACCGGCTGGCCGCCTCCACGGCGATGCCCCCGAACATCCTTCCTGCAGCCATTCCCGGCGAGACCGACCTGCTCCTTCGCGCTATGGAGAACCTCTACGGGACGTTCGGTCACGGGCCCGCCGGCGCCAAGAAACCATCGAGCGGCAACGCCGGTTCGGTCTATACGGGTGGGACCGCAAAGACGGGCTCCGCCGTGCCCACCAATAGCAGCGTAGAGGGCCAAAAGATGGTCACCGCGGCGTCCCGTACCCTACGATGACTCCTCAATCATGGACATCCCTTCTCCTCGCCCTGCCCGATCCGTGTTCCACCGTGGACGAAAAGTGCTGGCCGTCGCCTGTCTGGCGGGTCTGGCCGGCCTGGTCATCAGCGCCTGTTCTTCGACTCCCGCCTCCCACCACACCTCCGGGCCACCTGCACACACGACGACGACCAGCACCACAGCTGCGGCGGTGTCCAAGACCACCTGCCCGCTGACCGGCGCACCCGCGCCTGGAGGGTCGGTGCCACAGCGACCGGCCCTGGCCGTCAAGGTCGACAACTACCCGGCCGCACGGCCGCAGAGTGGGTTGGACAAAGCCGACGTGATCTTCGAGGAGCCCGTCGAAGGCTTCATCACCCGCTACGCCGCCGTCTTCCAGTGTCAGGACGCATCCCTGGTGGGACCGGTCCGTTCTGCCCGCAACATCGACATCGGTATTCTCGGACAGCTCGGGACGCCGCTCCTCGTCCACGTCGGCGGCATCAACCCCGTCCTCGCGAATATCAACGCGTCGCCGTTGGTCAACGTGGACCTCGGCAGCTACGGGTCCATCCAGACCCACCCGGCCGGCCGCGTCGCCCCCTACGCCACATACTCCTCGACCGCGCAGATGTGGGGTACCCACCCCACCATGACGACGCCCCCACAAGCACTCTTCACGTACTCCTCCAAGACACCCACCGGGACACCGGTGTCGTCGATCAACATCGACTTCTCGGGGACCTCGAACGTGACGTGGAAGTACAACACTTCCATCAGCGCGTTCCAACGGTTCTACAAGCAGCCACGCCCGACGTCCTCGCCGACGGGGTGCAGAACACGGCCGCCAACGTGATCGTCCAATACGTACAGATCAGTTTCGGACCGTGGCTCGAAAACAGCGAGGGAGGGTTCGAGGTGCAGGCCGCCCTCTACCCCAACGCGAGTGGTGTCGCCGACGTCTTCCGGGGTGGAACCGAGATCACCGGCACCTGGACCCGGTCGACCTTGGGCTCACCCACCAAGTTCCTCAATGCGTCGGGGCCACAGATTCCCCTGCAGCCCGGTCAGACGTGGGTCGAGTTGGTGCCCAACACGATCACGGCTGACGGCGACTCCGTAAGAGGCTTGCGGGCCACCATGGCCAGCAGCAGGCAGTCCTCGAGCGCGGCAGAACACACCGGGATGGGCACTCGCCTCCTGCTCGTCGAACTCGCCCGCGGCCACGCCTCGCTGCATGAGGTTGAGACCCTTTGCTTCTGCCACGTCGAACCCGGCAGGCCTCGAGCTTGGACCGCAATGCGCTCGGCGCCATATTCGATCTTGTGATCGTCGTTCATCAAGGCCGGCGAACGCAGTCGCCACACCGGCCCATTCGGCGTATCGAGGCAGAGCCAGCCCCCGGGAGCGAGGACCCGATAGACCTCCCGCATCACGGTATCACCCTCGGACTCGGTGACGTGCTCGATGGATTGTCCGCTGTAGACCAGATCGAAGGACTCGTCGGCGTAGGGGCTGAGGTCGACCATGGAATGGAAGGCGAACTCCACCGGGCCGAGCTCGGACTCCACCGTGGCCCCTTTCGATCCCCTCTGATAGATGGCATGACGCTCCTCGACCGGAAGGTCGACGACGACGAGGCGCGTCGAATGGATAGGGGTACCCCAGGTGGACCAAGGCCCCGTCGGCCATTCCCTGGTGCGTCCCGCCGAGGTCCAATATGCGCGATGCCCGGGGCAGAGCCGGCCACGAATGCGCTCCGGCTGACATGCATGGAGAGCAGCACGTCGACGATCGGCACATTGCGGCGGAATTCCTCCGAATGCGCCAGCGCCTGCGCCACCCCGTGGCGGGACAGTTCCCCGAGTGCCAGCTTCGAGCCGTACTCCGCACCTGCCCGCCGCGTCGGGCTCGCGGTCGAGAATGACGTTGAACGCCATGCGCACCGAGTGCTTCGGCGGCAGATAGCGAAACGGGAATGGTGGGAGCTACCACGATCGAGAACCAGAAGGCTCGTTGCTTCCACCCTGAAGTTGCCATGCCCCATTCTGGCGCGAAGCGCTCCGGGTCGTCCCCGAGGGAGTGGCAGGGTCGCCCGGAGCACTTCGGCGTGCTGCGAAAGCTGCGTCGCGGTGACCTCGCCAGCAGTGAACGGCTAGCTGTCGATGGAGATCGGAAGGTCGTCAGGATCGAGTGCAGCGCCTTCCTCCGGGAATCTCCTTCGGGCGCCAGACACTCGCGAACCCGATCATCGACCTCCGCCATGAGCTGCGGGTTCTCGGAGAGGAACGTCTTGACGTTCTCCCGGCCCTGGCCGAGCTGCTCGCCCTCATAGGTGAACCAGGCTCCGGACTTCTTGATGAAGCCGAGCTCGACGGCGACGTCCAGCAACGAGCCCTCGCGGCTGATGCCCTTGCCGTACATGATGTCGAACTCGGCCTGGCGGAACGGCGCCGAGCACTTGTTCTTCACCACCTTGACCCGCGTCCGGTTGCCGACCACTTCGGCCCCGTCCTTGATCGCTTCGACACGTCTGATGTCAAGGCGGATGGAGGCGTAGAACTTCAAGGCGCGACCCACCGGGAGTGACTTCGGGCGAGCCGTACATCACGCCGATCTTCTCCCGCAGCTGGTTGATGAAGATGGCGATGGTGCTGGACTTCGAAAGTGTCCCGGTCAACTTGCGGAGGGCCTGGGACATGAGACGGGCCTGCAGGCCCGACGTGGGTGTCGCCCATCTCCCCTTCGATCTCTGCCCGGGGGGTCAAGCGCGGCCACCGAGTCGATCACCAAGATGTCGAGGGCGCCCGAACGGATCAGCATGTCCGCGATCTCGAGCGCCTGCTCCCCGGTGTCGGGCTGGGAGATGAGGAGGTCGTCCACGTTCACCCCGATGGCCCGGGCATACACCGGGTCCATGGCGTGCTCGGCGTCGATATAGGCACAGATCCCGCCGTTGCGCTGCGCCTCGGCCACCGCAGTGCATGGCCAGGGTCGACTTTCCCGAGGACTCCGGCCCGTAGATCTCCACGATGCGTCCCCGGGGCAGCCCGCCGATGCCCAACGCCAGGTCGAGCGAGAGGGCTCCGGTCGGGATGGACTCGATGTTCATGCTCAGGTTGTCGCCCATCCGCATGACGGAGCCCTTGCCGAACTGCTTCTCTATCTGGCCCAACGCCGCTTCCAGCGCCTTGTCCCGCTCTTCGGCCATCTCTTTCTTCTCCCTCTTGTCCTGTGTGGCGACTCGTACTCGTCGGTGCGGCAGGACCGCAGTCCCAGCCGCCCTCGATCTGCTGGTGTGACCCTACGGACGGGGTGTGACATCGCCCCGACCGGCTCTGCCTAGCGGTCCATACTAACGAACGTGTGTTCGCCATGCGAGGACCTTCACCGGGGAGAAACGGTCGCCGCCTGCGGCCCGGATGGCACCCTATTCGGCCGACCCACTCATCCAACCCCACTTACCTCGGGCGGGGGCGGATCCCCCCGGACGCACCCGGTACGGGCAGTCGGCCGGTCAGGCCGGGACGCCGGCATCCAATCGGGTTCGGCGACTCTGAAAGAGTGGTGGCGTGGCGCGAATTCCCAAATTCCTCAGGGTGGTTGTCTGCGCCGTTCTCGCTGCCGCTGGTCACGGCGCTCGCCGATCTTGCCGGCGGCGACCGCATCCGCCGCCGCTACCGGAGCGAGGCTTCGGCGCTCTACAAGGAGGCCATGGCCACGACGAAGGCGTGGAGGGTGCACTACGTGTCGACGAGCAACATCTCCAACGTTCCGTTCTTCGAGAGCGGGAATGCCGGACCGGCATCAGGTACGCAGACCATCCTCATCGGCAAGGGGGCCACCCTCGAAAAGCGCGTCACTGATCGTCATCGGAGATCTCACCTATGTGAAGGGCAACGAGCGCGCCATGGAAGACCTCACCGGGCTTTCGCCGACAGACGCGGCGGCTGCCATGGGTCACTGGGTCTTGTTCTCGAGCAACAACCCGAAGCTATTCCCAAGTCGTCGTCGGCGTTCGTTCACAGGACGTCGCACAGGAAATCGCGCTGCAGGGTCCCGTCACGTTGGGCCCGTCGCGGGAGTTGCACGGGTATCGAGGTCGACTCCCTGCAAGGTATCGCAGTAATTTCAAGGCGCCAAGAAAATGCGGGCGGTCCTCTATGTGCGAGCCTCGGGTCGACACATCTGTCGTGGAAGAGGACACAGTCAATACACAGGGAAAGTCCAATGGCATCGAGCACATCGTGTTCTCGAAGTGGGGTGAACCCGTCAAACCGAAGGCTCCGGACGCATCCCTTACGCTCGGATCCATAAATGCTACGTAAGACCTGCCCTAGCCGACGGAGTGCAGCCGCATGAGCGTGGGAGACTGCAGTCGGTGAGCAGCCGCCGCCGCGGGTGCCAGGAAGAGAGCACATGCGACGAACTCATCGAATTTTTGGCGCGGTTGCCGCGGGCGTCGTCACCTCCATGGTGGGCGTGACGGCCGTCTCTAGCTGGGCCGGTGCCGCCACGACGACCGCCACGGCCAAAGCGGAGTACCAAGCTGCGCTCAAGGCTGCCTCGGCGCAGAACGTGCACTACATCTCCAAGGCGACCGAACAAGGTGTCGGCCTCACCGTGACCGGTGACACGGGCAAGAGCTCTGGTTCACAAGAGCTTCAGGTCAAAAACGGATCGACAACCGAGAGCCTCAAGGTCATTCTCGTGGGATCCACGGGATATGTCCGTGGCAACGAGGCCGGGCTGGAGAAAGCACTCGGGCCTCACCGCGTCACAGTCCGCAACCTACACGAACAAATGGCTGTCTTTCCCTACGAGTAACACCTCATTGGCCGAGTTGGTCAGCGGACTACGCGATACCGACGTTGCTTCGGAACTCGAGATGTCAGGGCCCTATACATTCGGCTCTGCCAAGACGATCGACGGGCAGTCCGCCAAGGCGATAAACGGAACAGCAGCAACATCGTCGGGAACAAAGGTTCCGATCATTCTCTACGTGAATGCCTCCGGAACACCTCGTCCTATCGAGGAGGTCACCAATCCTGCGGCGAAGTCGTCCTCCATCAAAGGAACAGTAACGTTCTCGAATTGGGGCGAAGCAACGCATCCGAAAGCACCGACGACTTCTGCCCCCCTCGTACCACTTCTCCCCTCCGCCTGATCCGCACGGACGACCTTGGTCGGGTCTGGACAGCACAATTGATCAAGCTTTGCGTTCGGGTTGGGACGAGGTTGCGAAGTCAGGCTCACGCTATGTTGTGGACCAATTTGAGGAGTCTCGTTTGCGTGAGCCGGGCTTGGGTGAGATCGGACTCTTCTGGAAAAGTAAGCTTCTTCCTGTTTTGGGCATAGGAATCGTCGTAAGTTCCATCGGCGTGACGACGTCGGCGTATGCGGCGACATCCTCCTTCGGGTCGCAGTCCGCTAGCGCAATTATCGCCCAATCTCGCGCGGCTATGTCTCGCGCGAGCTCAGTGAGCGCCAGTGGCAACGGCTCCCTGAAGATCCCCAACGTCGGGAAGGTCACAGTCTTAGAGAAGGACTACTCATCGACGACATCCGGCACCCAGACTCTGAACATGACCTCCACCGACCTGAAGTCCGGAACGATGCTGCCTTCCGCATCCGTATTGGACGTTGGCGGTCAACTCTTTGTCGAAGCGAATGCTCCGTTCTGGTCCAGTTCCGCTGGCCTCTCCGCCAGTGAAGCACTCGCAGCCGCCACTCGATGGGTCCAAATTCAATCGAGCAGCCCCCTCTATGCCACTGCAGCCGCAGATCTCACGATGCCGAGCCTGCTGACGGATCTCTTCAGCTCTCACGAGTTTCACAAGGGCCCGGTGCGAACGATTGATGGCGTACGATCAGTCGAAATCACCTACACGAACACCGGCGAGGACGCAGGCCACGCGACGTGCTACGTAGCGCTGGGGGGAAAGCACCTACCTGTCTCGATCACCATGGGCGGTGAGTCGATTCGCTTCCGCTCATGGGGACAGACAAAGGCGATAACAGCACCGCCAAATCCGGTGCAACTGTCAAACATTCTGCCCCAGAGCGAGACGACAACTTAACCCGATACCGGTCAATCGTGCCGGCTAGCTCGATGTGGCCTGTGTCGTCAGGTCGTAGACCGTTGTGCCATCAACCGACTTTGCCGTGAAGTGGCTCTCGACCCAGCTGGTGATCTTCGTCGAGTCATCGCTGGTTCCGCCAGCCCCGAAGCCACCGGCACCGCCGCCGGTTATGAAGTAGTGGATCTTGCCCTCTGCGACGTACTTCTCGAATTGGGCGAGGGTCGGTGCAGGATCCGTGCCGTTGAATCCGCCGATGGCCATGACCGGCTCGTCACTGGCCAGCTGATAGCCGGCAGCCGAGTTGGAGTTCACCGTCGCAGCTACCCAGGTGTAGTGGCTCGCGTCGGCCTTGAGGAGTTTCGTGAGGGCCGGGTTCGAACTGCTCGCATTGAGGAAGCCTGCCCCGCCTCCGCCAGCCCTTCCGAATCCACCGCCGGGGAACCCACCGGTCGGCAAGCCACCCGTGCCGGTGCCCGTTCGTCCACCGGGCCCGGCAAAGTTCGGGAAGCCACCGGTGCCGGCGCGCGTGCGCCCACCGGCCCTCCCGGCATTGGGGAACCCACCGGCTCCGCCGCCGAAGCCACGCCCGCCGGCAAAACCGCGCCCGCCGGCAGCGAAGCCTCCGCCGCCGGGGAAGCCGATCCCGCCTGCGGGCGAAGGGGTCACCGAGGGGATGGCCCCGGAGTGCGGCGTGGCCGCCGTCGCGATCGTAGAGAACAGCGGGGCGGCGAGGGCGGCGCTGAGGCCGAGTCCCGCGACAAGACCGGCGGCGAGCCGCGGGGTGTGTCGGAGAACGGGGAGGGCAAGGATCGCCAGTGCACCGAGGATGCCGACCGTCAACACAAAGAAGCGGAGGAACGGAAACCAGTCAGGGGTACGGTCGAGAAGGACGAACCCCCAGATGCAGGTGACCAGCAGAGCGGCTGCCAGACAGGCGCGGGCGATCCACCTGGACCTTCGCTGCCAGAGCCCCAGGGTGCTGATGCCGACCAGGCCGGCCAACGGCGGAGCCAGGGCGACGGTGTAATAGGGATGGATGATGCCTTGACCCAGGCTGATGGTCAGTCCGATCCCAACGAGGGCGCCGCCCCAGAGCAACAGTGCCGCTCGTTCGCGATCGGTCCGACGGGCGCGAATGGTGAAGACCAGGAGCGCAGCCCCCATCAACAATGCCCCGGGGAGGAGCCAGGACGCCATGTCGCCGAAGCTGGGATTGAAGAGACGCGTGAGACCCGTGGGTCCCCATTGGCCGGCAGAGCCGGTACCCCCGCCCCCGACGACGCTGCCCGATTCACTCCCCGTCAGTCGACCGAAACCGTTGTAGCCGAAAATCAGGTTGAGGATGCTGTTGTTCTGGGAACCGCCGACATAAGGGCGATCGGCTGCCGGTGTCAGGGCGACGATGGCCACCCACCACCCCGCGGCGATCAGCGTGGACACGCCCATCACCACGACCTGCCAGAACCGCCGCCACCATCCCGTGGGTGCAGCCAGGAGGTAGACGATCGCCAAGGCGGGGATGATCAGGAACGCTTGCAGCATTTTGGTGAGGAATCCGAAACCGACCAACGTGCCGGCCAGCACCAACCACTTCGTCTGCGCCCTCTCGAGACCACGCACGAGGGCGTACATCGAGCCGGTGAGCAGGAGCGCGAGGAGGGCGTCGGGATTGTTGAAGCGGAACATCATGGCCGCCACCGGCGTGAGGGCCATCACGACACCGGCGAGAAGTGCTGCTTGGGCCGTGAACCACCGTCGGACCGTGAGGTAGACGAGGCCGACCGTCGCCACTCCCTCGAGCGCTTGAGGAACCAGGATGCTCCACGAATTCAACCCGAAGATGCGGGCGGAGATTTCCATCACCCACAGAGAGGCCGGGGGCTTATCGACGGTGATGAAGTTCGACGAGTCCGATGAGCCGAAGAAAAAGGCTTTCCAGCTCTTCGTGCCGGCCTGGACCGCCGCCGAGTAGAACGAGTTGGCCCAGCCGGATGCGCCGAGGTCCACCAGATAGAGGATCGCCGTCAGCGCGAGGAGGGCCAGCAGCGCGGGCCGGACCCACGCCGCGTCCTTTTCGCGACCCCTGACAAAACGGGACACACGACCGCGTCGGGCCGGTGTCGAGTCATTGGGAGAAGGCGCTCCGGCGCCGGCCTCCGGCGGAGTGGAAACATCAACCGGTGGCTCCAAGAGTCCGACGGACGCGTGATCCGACGGTGGTGGGGTCAGACTCGTCATGAAGTTGTCTCCACAAGGGGTGTCGTCATGGTGGATGGCTCAGGTCGGAAGACCCAGGCCCTGAGAATGGCGAAACGAAGGACCGATGCCACGGCATTGGCGACCGTCACCGCGATGAGCGCAACACCGAGGGAGGTCGCCGAGATTGCATGCGCCGCAATGAGGGCCAGGGTGGTGAGGGCCAGGCTAATGGCGAAGAGACCAGACGCCACCAGCGCGAGGCGACCTCTGTGCGCCGGGCCGTTCATGTTGCGAGTGAGCTCGCGGTGCACCGCGGTATTGAAGATCGTGCAGATGGCCAAGGCCAGCGTATTTGCCCCGAACGTGCCAGCCACCGGGCGCCACGCGATGAAAAGAAAGAGGTATCCCAACGTGCTGATCGCACCGACCCCGGCAAAGCGGAGGAGCTGGTCCGCCGCGACCTGATGAGGCGAGGCGTCCGCCGTTGTCGCACTCTGCTTCGCCAGCCGGCGACCCGGACCGTGCGAGATCCGCCATACCCCGCGCAGGTCGCTCAATGCCGTGCTGAGAATATTCACCCGGCTGTCGGGATCGTCGACCCAATCGACCGGGACTTCGCTGATGCGCAATCCGAGGCGCTGCGCCGTCACGAGCAGCTCGGTGTCGAAGAACCATTCGTCGTCTTTGACCAGTGGCAGCAACTGCAGGGCAGATTCCCGCCGCAAGGCCTTGAAGCCGCATTGGGCGTCACTGAATCGACCGCGCACCGAAAGCTTGAGCAAGAGGTTGTAGGCGCGGGAGATGAGCTCGCGCTTGGGGCCGCGTATGACGTGGGAACCGCGTGCGAGTCGGGTCCCGATCGCCACGTCCCGTTGCCCCGAAAGGAGCGGAGCGACGAGGGGGAGCAGCGCCGACAGCGAGGTGGAGAGATCGACATCCATGTAGGCGACCACCGGGGCCGAGCTCGTCATCCAGGCCGTGCGGAGCGCGTAGCCCCGACCCTTTCGGGGCAGGTGGACCGCGGCAACTCCCGGGGTCGTTCCGGCGAGGTGCGTGGCTACGGCGAAGGTGTCGTCAGTGCTGGCGTTGTCGACCACGGTGACCAGGGCGCGGAACGGGAACGAATGGTCGAGGAAGGTACGCAGCTCGGTGATGCGCTCTGCCAGGTGCGGGGCCTCGTTGTAGACCGGAACGATGATCTCGACATCGAGGGGGATCTGGCGTGGGCTGGAACCCGCTTCGGGAGGAGCCAGGACTGTCATGTGGGCATCATGTCGCTCCGTCTTCACGAGCCCGTGGGGACCCGCTGTGTGTCGGATGTGAACTTTCCGGGCTACGGAATACCAGCCGCGCCGGCAGTTGGCACCGTCTTGTCGACCTGTTCGGACGTATCGGGCTTCTCGACCCCCTGGGCAGCATCTGCCCCGTTGGCTCCATTATCCGGCAGTGCCGGGCTCGGCCCGATGGTTCCACCGCTCCCATTCGCCCAGCCACCGCTGCCGATGTCCTCAGCCATCTCACCAGGCCCACCGCTGTCGGGGGGCTCGGCAACGACGGGCAGGCGCACCGTGACCGTCATCCCTTGGCCGGGGGCTGACGACGCGGACACCGTTCCCCCGTGCGCCGTCACGATGGCGGCCACGATGGAGAGACCGAGCCCACTCCCTCCATGACTGCGGGCCCTGGAAGCGTCGGCCCGGTAGAACCGCTCGAACACCCGTGCAGCGTCCTCGGTCGGCATTCCGGGCCCGACGTCCTTGACCACTATTTCGGCCGTCTCACCCTCCTGATCGACCCGCACCGAGGAGGCGGTACCCGGGGGCGTATGTGCACGGACGTTGGCCAACAGGTTGTCGATCACCTGGCGCAACCGGACCGGATCACCCATGACCTCGACCGGATGCGACGCAGTGAATTCCACCGGCCACTGCGGCCCCACTGTTCCCGCAGTGTGCACGGCCTCCGCCGCGAGTCCGACCAGTTCGGTGGGAACGATCTGTAGGGGGAGCCCTTCATCGAACCGGGCCAATGTGAGGAGGTCGGTGACCAGACGCTCCATGCGCGCGGTCTCAGTGCGGATGCCGGTGAAGACGCGAGGTAGATCATCGGGATGCTGCGCTGCCCCACGCTCGAAGAGCTCGGCGTACGCGGAGACGGCCGCGATCGGTGTGCGCAGTTCGTGTGAGGCATCAGCGACGAACTGCCGCAGATGTCGATCCGATTCCTTCAACCTGTTCTCGGAAGCCACCCGGGCGGCGAACGCAGCCTGAATGCGCTCCAGCATCACGTTCAACGCGCGGGCCAACCGGCCGACCTCCGTCGGCTCGTCGGCGCCGGGCACACGCTGGTCCAAATTGCCGGCGGCAATGGAGTCGGCCGTACGTTCCACGTCCTCGAGCGGTCGCAGCCCGAGCCGCACCAGCCACCAACCGGCTGCCACGGCCAGCACGAGCGCTCCGGCGGTAACGGCCAGCTCAATGAGGAGGAGAGTGTGCAGCGTGTTGGTGGTGCCGCCGATCGGTTCGGCCAGAACACTCAGAACGCTTTGGCGGGCGCCGGTGAGGTTATTCGTCAGGTAACCCTTCGTCACCTGCACCCGAAATGCCGGACCGCCACTCGTGGAGGAGGCGGCCGTGAAATACGCGACCTGCGATCCGTCCGGCTGGGTGGCGAATCCCGTGATCTGGGTCGGCAACTGCGGGCTGTACTTGGTGTTGCCGACGTAGGCCGAACAATGCCGGCCTGCGACAACCTGTCCGCTCGTCGTCAGAACCTCGATGAAGGGGATGTTCCCGAATGCGTTCGCACCGGCGCCCCCGCCGCCAGCACCGTTTTGCGGGGGCGCCCCGCCCGAGCCGTCGCCTCCGCCGAAGAAAGGCGAGGTGGGAGTTTGGCACTTCTCCGAATGGATGAACGCATTCAGGCGGAACGAGCTCGTCTGCGCCAAGCTCTGGTCGTCCTGCTTGTAGAGCGATGAGCGGAGAGCGGAATAGGTTGCGAAGTCAGCCAACACCAGCGCGATCACGGCGATCGCTCCTACCGCCACCAAGAGTCGGAGGCGCAGGGACATTCAGGATGACCCGTTGGTGGAATCCGCCTCGCGGAGCGTGTACCCGACCAGTCGGATGGTGTGGATGAGTGGCGGCCCGTAGCGCTCCAGTTTCTTGCGCAGGTAACTCACGTAGGTCTCCACGACGTTCCCGTCGCCGCCGAAGTCGTAATGCCAGACGTGGTCCAGAATCTGCGACTTTGAGAGCACATGCCGTGGATTGAGCAGGAAGTAACGCAGAAGGTTGAATTCGGTTGCCGTCAGTTGGATGTCGTTCCCACCGCGCCGCACTTCGTGCGCGCTCTCGTCGAGCTCGAGGTCGGCGAAGCGCAGTATCCCGTCGTCTTCGGGCTCATAGCCCGTGCGGCGCAAGATGGCGTGGACGCGCGCGATGACTTCGGCCAAGGCGAAGGGCTTGGTGACGTAGTCGTCGCCACCGATGGTGAGGCCCGCCAACTTGTCCTGCAGGGTGTCACGGGCGGTCAGAAAAAGAATGGGCACGCGGACCCCGTCGGCACGTAGGCGCCGCGTCACTTCGAGTCCGTCGAGGTCGGGCAGCATCACATCGAGGATGACGAGGTCGGGCGGATCGTCCTGGGCCTGGGCCAGCGCACGACGTCCGGTCGTCGCCTCGTCCACCGTGAACCCCTCGTACCGCAGCGACGTGGCCACCGCATCGACGATGGAGGGCTCGTCGTCCACCACCAGGACTCTCGGTCCGTTGTCCGCTCTCACCATTGCCACCTCCATTGCCCTAAGGCTCGCACTCAGAGTTGCCCCTAAAGTGTGCCTTGGCTGTGGTCCCCCTGTGAGAATCTGGCCGTGGCCAGGCTCAGAGCTCGAGCTCGATGAGGGCCCGGCGCAACAGGTCGAGCGCCCCGATCGCCCCGTATTGGCGCACCCGCTCCCGATCCCCCGGGACCCGGACCTCGCGGGTCACCGTTGCTCCGTGGGGGAGCGCCAGACCGACGAACATGGAGCCCGGAGCCACCCCCTCCTGCTCGTCCGGACCGGCCACACCGGTGATCCCCAACCCGACGTCGGAGCCCGTGGCCCGGCGCACGCCCTCGGCCATCGCCGCGGCGGCGGCCTCCGAGACGACCGGGCCGACCGGCACCGCAAGCAGGTCGAACTTCACCTGCTCGTGATACGCCACGACGCCCCCCCGGAACCAGGCCGACGCACCCGGAACATTGACCAGTCGTGACGCGATCAGCCCACCGGTCAGCGACTCGGCGACGCCCAACGTGAGGCCCCGGGCGCGCAATTGGGCGGCCACGGCGACCTCCATCGACTCGTCGTCGACCCCGAACACGATGTCGCCCAACTCGGCTTCGATCGCCTCGCGGACCGCTTTTTCCTCCCGATCCAGCAGGGCCGTGCCTTCGGAGAGCGTGGCCGCACGGGCAGTGATGCGCACCTTGATGCCCTCGATTCCCGAGGCCAGAAACGCGAGCGTGACCGACCCGGCGGGGACACCGTCGGCGTCCGCGTCCTCCGCATTCAGCACGTCGATCCGCCCCTGGAGTGACTCGGCCAAGCCAGATTCGCTGGCCCCCCACGTCCGTATGACACGACTCACGATGACGGCTTCTTCACCGGCCTCGGCCATACGGGCCCGCAGATCGGGCAGGATGCCCCGTTCGAACATTTCGGCCATTTCGTAGGGCACCCCGGGTACGGCGTAGATCACCTTGTTGCCGAGCGGGCAGATCAGGCCGGGGGCGGTGCCCATGACCTGGGGGATGAGGGATGCCCCGACCGGGACGTCGGCCTGGCGGAGGTTGTTCGCCGTCATGTGCCGCCCCCGGGAGCCGAAGAACGAGGTGATGAGCTCGACGATCTCGGGGTGGCGCACGAGCTCGACGCCCATGACGTCGGCGATGGCTTCCCGCGTGATGTCGTCCTGCGTCGGGCCGAGGCCGCCGCAGACGATGATCCCGTCGCTGCGCGCCAACGCCGTACGGAAGGCCATCGTGATGCGCTCATGGTTGTCCCCGACGGCCTGATGAAAATGCGAGGTCACGCCGGCCGACGCCAGCTGGTCGCCGAGCCACGCCGAATTGGTGTCTGCGATCTGACCCAGGAGCAACTCGGTACCCACCGCCACGATCTCGATCCTCATGCGCCTGCCTCCTTGAACGCCCGTCGCCCGTCCACCAGATACTGGCCCCCGGTGACCAGGGTGAGTGCTGCTGCGATCCAGATCACGGTGACCCGAACCCCGTGATGATGGACCAATGGTGGCGCGAGACACACGCCGACGGCCAGATCCTGCACAAATGTCTTGAGTTTGGCCGAATTGCGGGCCGGGATCGACACCCCTCGACGGGCCGCCCACGACCGGTAGAGCTGCATGCCGATCTCGCGGAGGGCGATGAGGACCACGGGCAACCACGGGAGGGTGCCTTCACTGGCCAGGGTCACCATGGCCCCGAGAACAAGCGCCTTGTCGGCCAACGGATCGAGGAAGGCGCCCGACCGCGTCGTGCCCTGACGGCGGGCAATGTACCCGTCAAGCCCGTCGCTGGCAGCGAAAATGAAGCCCACCGCGAAGTTGAACCACGTCGCGCCCCAGACCACGATCATGATCACGAACACGGGAGCGGCGAGCAGGCGCGCGATCGTCACGGCGTTGGCCGGGGTGGCCAGCGCCGTCGGCCCGAACGTGGTCTGCCGGCGGGCGTCGGTCTCGCTCACGGGTCCCGACGCTCCCCGAACAGATCGGGGCCGACCGCGGCGGTGATCACGACATCGATGAGCTCCCCGGCCACCGTGTCGTCGGGCAGGTGCACGATGCCGTCGATCTCTGGCGCCTCGTGGACGGTACGTCCCCGTCCCGGGACGTCGACGAGCACCTGACGATGTTCGCCCACCAGGAGGTCCCGACGGGCCGCGGTGATCTGGTCCTGCAGTTCCGTGCACTCGCGCAAGCGCTCCAGTGCGAGCGGAGCCGGAACCTGATCGGGTAGGTCGGCCGCATGCGTGCCGACCTCTTTCGAGAAGGGGAAAAATCCGGCCCAGTCCAGTTGGGCCTCGCCCAGGAACTCGAGCAGCCGATCGTGATCGCGCTCGGTCTCACCGGGGTAGCCGAGAATGAAGGAGGAACGGAAGGTGGCCCGCTCGTCCGCCGCACGGATGTCGGCGATGCGGCGTAGGAAGCGCTCGCCGTCACCCCAGCGCCGCATGCGCGCCAGCAGCGGTCGTGAGACGTGCTGGAGGGAGAGGTCGAAATACGGCACACCGGTGCCGAGCACCGCCTCGATCAACTCGTCAGTGAGACCTGAGGGGTAGAGGTACAGCAAACGGGTGCGCTCGACCCGGGCCGAGACGGCGCGGGTCAGCGCGGCGATGGGAGAGGCACCTGCCTTGACCCGCTCGCCGGGCCGTGACCGGTCCCGTCCATACGACGCCAGGTCCTGGGCCACCAGCACGATCTCGCGCACCGGGGGCGCATGGAGGCCGGCCGGTGTGGTCCCGCCGGCCAGCAGCAGTGACACCTCGTCCATTACTTCATCGACATGGCGGGACCGCTGCTTACCCCGGAAGGAGGGGATCGCACAGAAACCGCAGATGCGGTCGCACCCTTCGGCCACTTTCACGTAAGCCCAGGGCACCTCGGACGCCGGCCGGGCCAGTTCGAGGAGATCGAAGCCGCTGGATGGGCGCGGCCCCGCTTTACGGGCGAGAACCACCGGCACACCGGCGGGCGCGGTGCCGAGGTCCACGACTGCAGGCTCGGCGAAATCGATGCCGAAGCCGGCGACCAGGTCCACTTCGGGCAGGGCATCGGAGATCTCGTCGCCGTAGCGCTCCGCCATGCAACCGGTGACGACGAGACGCGCACCGGGGCGTCGCTGATCGGACAACTCCAGCACGGTGTCGATCGACTCTTGGCGGGCCGACTCAATAAAGGCGCAGGTGTTCACCACGACCAGGTCGGCCTCCGAGGCGTCCGCGGCCCGGCTATACCCCTGACTCGCCAGACGTCCCTCCAGCTTGTCCGAGTCCACCTGGTTCTTGGGGCACCCCAGAGTCTGCAACCAGTACCGACTCTCGACCACTCGTTCTCCTCACAGCCTGCAGGGACCACCACCGTGGCGGCACACGGAGCGCCCACCGTGGCGGACCTTGTGGTTCGGGCACTCCGTGTGCCCGACCCCCGAGCGGAGAGGGAGGGATTTGAACCCTCGGACCCGGTTACCCAGGTCAATTCATTAGCAGTGAATCCGATTCGGCCGCTCTCGCACCTCTCCAGACCCCCGAGTCTAGGTCATCCCGGGACCGGCACCTCTCTCGGATCGGGTCGATGGATCTCGAGCTCAACGGCGGTTGGCCAACCTTGGACCAGGAGAATCAAGTGATCAAGGTGCCCGAAGAGCATCGGGAACAACCCGCTGTGCTCTCATGACGGCGCGGCCCGAAACGATGACCATTGCCCCAATTGGCGCGACGGCGGCCACGCCGTAGACCCACCCGAAGAGCGAGTACACACAGAGGAGTGAGCCCATAACGATGGCGCACAGCCCGGGCCGATCACTGTTGCGACGCGTGCGGACGGCGAGTTCCACGGCCGCGACGACGATCACCGCTCCGATGCCGAGGAAGTTCGCCAGCCAGAGGCCGGGATCCCGGACGTAGACGGTGTGCATGACGAGTTGGCCCTCCATGGTGCGTTGATTGTCCGGGTCCACATGGAGGTTCAGCACGACCAGCATGGCGGCAGCGCCCCACAATGTCGCAAACGCCAGACAGGCCCACCGGGCCCAGAAGGACGGCGGGCTCTCCGCCCCCCGATCCACGCCTCCGCCGTTGCCCACGAGACAACGGTACCCCTGCACCGCGGCACCACAGGCTGGGTGGCCAAACGCTACGGTTCGTGCAAGGAAGAGAGTGGACGAATGTTGGAGACAGGAGACCGGCGATGACCTCGAAGTCCGACTTCACGGATGAGGAATGGAAACTGATCCTAGAAGCACCGCCAAGTGCTGGAATGATCGTGGTCACGGCCCAGCGAGGTGGTTCGTTCCGCGAGACGATCGCTATGGCGAAAGCGTACGGAGAGGCCCGTCAACAGCATGGCAAGAGCGAACTTCTCGATGCGATCGTCGCGGCAAAACCTGAACGGGATCATACGCACTATCACTCGCCCGAGGAACTCAAGAAACAGGGACTCCAACACGTGCGTGATTCGGTAGCACTGCTGAAGAAAAAGGCCACGGCCGAAGAGGTCGAGGAGTACCGCCAGTTCATCGTCACGCTGTCACATCGGGTCGCAGCGGCTCATCGTGAGCATGATCAAGAAGTCAGCGAATCCGAGCAGGCGGCGATAAACGACATCACGGAAGCCTTGCAGTAGGAGCCCTCGACAAGGGTCCAAGTGTGGTAGGACGATCTCAATGAGTTCACTCGTTGTGTTCACGATCAATGTCAGACGCCTCGCGTCGTTTTACGAGGCCGTACTGGGCGTGAAACCCGTCGAAGAGCAGTCGGGAGATATCCGGCTCTCGAACGATCGAGAGGAGATTCTGATTCACTCAATCCCTCCGCAGATCGCCGAAAACATCGAAATCAGCTCTCCACCAACCCCCCGCGAGGATTCGGCACTTAAGCCGGTGTTCGATGTCGCTTCACTTGGGGTAGCTCTGGAAAGTGTCGAGGCTGCAGGCGGCGTCATCACAAGCCGCACGTTTAGCCTGGGCGGACTGGCGCGACACGACGTTCTTGATCCCGACGGGAATGTCGTTCAGCTTCGTTCCCGGATTACGTGACCGACGCTGCCGCGGCCGGATCCCACTCGAACCCCCTTCGGCACAACCAGAATATTCAGTTGGGAGAGTGTTGAGCGGACGTTTGGCTGACATTGTGGCGTCATTCGTATGGTTCTGATGACAACGATCCGACGTGAACGCTGTCGAAGTGTCCTATCCACAGCGGAGGAAGGAAGCGGACATGCTCGGCAGAAGGGGAGCCGGAGGCATCAACGTCGGCCTCGGCTTCAATCTCATGGGACTCTTGTTGGTCGTCGTCATTCTGGGAATATCCGCCGTGGTGGCGGTCTCGTCTCTGGGTGGGAACACCTCGGGAAAACAATCTGACGGGAGCGGTGCGACCACCATCGGAACCTCAGCCACAGAGATCGGCGGAATCGCCAATCAGGGCGCCATTGCGGCGTGCGAAGCTGATGCCTCAGAAGTGCAGACCGCGATTCAGGACTACAGCGCATTGCACGGCGTCGCTCCTGCAGCTGTCACCGCCCCACTACTGACGACCGGACCTTCTCCCTTTCTCGTTTCATTCCCCTCAAGCCCCGATTTTGCGATTTCGATTGTCTCGGGCGTCGTGATGATCGCGGCGCCTACGACTTCCACCCCAGTCGCTTATGGAACGTCCGGTGCGTGCGCCAAGGCGGGCTCATAGGAGGTCGCATTGACGCCGGCTATCAGCGCAAGACGGAGCGTGCGTTTCGCTCGTCTTTGCTCAGGCCCGCTGAAGGACCCCCTGACGTTCTATTTGGTTACGTCGAACGTCGCGTGGGCAGTTTCGGTATTTCCGTGCTGGCGTGGCCGTGTAACAAGGCCGTCCACATGCAGCGCCCCGATCGTTCCCTTGAATCCGAAAGAACTGGAGTTGATGTTGGCAGTAAGTGTCGCAGTAATCGCTTGATTTCGAAACGTTCCGTTGACGTGGCCGAAGTTCTGCGGCTTGGCCGAGCTGGCGGAGGTCGGGAACGTCAGGACGATGTCAAGGGTGAAGGGTGTGCCGCCGATTGTTCCCTTGATGTTTGCCAACGGCAGCTGCGACGGAATGGACGATCCTGATCCGAACGCTGACGCTGGGTTCGGGATCCGTCCTTTACCCGACACGGCATACCCTCCTGCAGCCCCTTTGACGGACTGGATGGTCGGTTTTACTCCGGCGGCTCCAGTCCAAGTGATTGTGGCGGTCCCTCGCCCCAAGGGGATTCTCGTGAGTCGAGCGAGAAGTGCAGCAGTAGCCGTCGAGACCAGCGTCACCGTAGTCACGGTGACGATAATGACAATCGCTCGTCGGGGTCCGAGAATTCCTTTTCCGGCCATCCCGAGAGTCTTCCAGCCCGACAGCCTGCGGTCTCGACCATGTCCATCGATAGTCAAATCCAATACCGCCGTATCGGTACGCCGCTCTCATTGATCGCCACGCCCTCCAAGACGCCTCCGCAACGCTCGATCACGGTGGCCGATCCGACGTTGTCCTCGTCGCAGATAACCAGAATGTGGTCAACGCCGCCTCGATGTGCGACATCGACAGCCTGGCGAAGCATCTCCGTTGCATAACCCTTCCGTCGGAAGTCGGGCAGCACGGCGTAACCGATATGGCCACCCTCGCGCGCCAACCAGTCGTTCAACGCGTAACGGACCGACACGCGGCCCACGAGTTCCCCATCAAGCTCGGCGGCGAGGAAGTCGGCACGAACTCTGTCCTCGGGTAGATCGACGCCGAGGCAGTAGTACTGGATATGGCGGAGCCATTCCGGCCATGACATCGCTGGCTGGTATCCCAGAAGAAACGGGGTGTACCCGTCTGCCGCCAAAGCCAGGTGCGCAGCAACCGCCGTATCTTCGTCGTCCGTGGTAAAGGGCCTCAGGGTGAGCGGCATGGCATGCTCATCGTAGGCGTCGCCTACCGGCTCGGGTTCGAGTGCGGGACTGGATAATTTGGACTCTGGAGCAGTACCGTTCATTCCGGCTGCCGCATCGTCGAAGGAAGGGAATCACCATGGTGTTGGTCGTCCTCGTCATCCTGATCCTCGGTGTGGCTGTGCCGATCTGGGCCCTTATCGATGCGGCGAGTCGCCCGACAGTCGCCTTCTACGGTGCCGGTTCTCACAAGACGGCATGGATTGTCGTCATTGTGGTTGCTTGGTTGATCGGCCTTGGGTTCTTCCTCGGTGGCTTCTATCTCGTCTTCACGAGGCCCAAGGTCCGTCGCCAAATGGAGCGGGTCGGCGACTGAGGAGCGGGGCACGACGATGAGCTGGCTACAGTTCGGGCAGTGAAGTACCAGAAGGGCATGCACGAGGTCGCCGAGGGCATATGGGCATACCTACAACCCGACGGCGGGTGGGGGTGGTCGAACGCCGGCCTCGTCAGCCACGGCGACCAGTCCCTTCTGGTCGACACCCTGTTCGACCTCAAGCTCACCGCAGAAATGCTCGCCGCGATGCGCCGGACCACCGCGGCGGCGAACAGCATCGACACCTTGGTCAATACCCATGCCAACGGCGACCATTGGTTCGGCAACTCGCTGGTTTCCGGAGCGGAGATCATCGCCTCTGCTCGTGCTGCCGCAGAGATGCTCGAACTTCCGCCTGCGCGCGTCGCGCAGATGATGAGGTCCGCACCCGACATGGGAGACACCGGGGCTTTCATGGCCCGGATATTCGGAGCGTTCGACTTCGAAGACATTGAACCCGCTCTACCCGACCGAACCTTCACGGGCGCACTCGATCTGGCTGTCGGCGATCAACGAGTGAGCCTGGTCGAGGTCGGGCCGGCACACACAGCGGGTGATGTAGTGGTGCACCTGCCCGGCGCAGGCGTGGTCTTCACCGGGGACATCCTGTTCCACGGAGGCCACCCGATCGTATGGGCCGGCCCGGTCTCCAACTGGATCGCCGCGTGCGACCGGATACTGGCTCTGGAGCCGGTGGTCGTCGTTCCGGGCCATGGACCTCTCAGCGACACGGGTCCTTTGACCGACCTCAAAGGATATTTCGAGTACTTGACGGTCGAGGCCCGACAACGTTTCGACGCCGGTATGAGTGCCGTCGATGCAGCCCGCGACATCGACCTCGGCCCGTATTCCGGTTGGAGCGAAGATGAGCGGATCGTCGTCAACGTGGGCTCCCTCTACCGGGAGTTCGGGGCTCAGACGCCGAGCGACGACGGGAGCCCGATGGAGCAGATGGCCGCCTGGGCGAAAGAGCGCAAGGCATCCTGACGCTTACCGGGCGACGGTCCGGCCAAGTCCCTCCGTGGTTGCGAACAACCTCGTGCGGGGCCAAGCTTCAACGTGCCCCAAAATCACTTCGTCGGCGAGGTAGCCCGGACGTACGACCAACCAGGGACAGGGATGTTCGCTGCCGCTGTCCTCGAAACAACCGTCGACTGCCTGGCCGAGTTGGCTGGTCGCGGTGCGGCACTGGAGTTCGCTATCGGTACGGGTCGGGTCGCGGTCCCCTTGGCTGCCCGGGGCGTTCCTGTCGCTGGCATCGAGTTGTCGGCAGACATGTTGACGGTGCTTCGATCGAAGCCCGAAGCAAGCGATATCGCGGTCGTCGAAGGCGACATGGCCGTGACCCGCGTGGAAGGCGAGTTCTCCCTCGTGTACCTGGTCTACAACACGATCACCAACCTGACGTCGCAGGACGAACAAGTCGCGTGCTTCGAAAACGCGGCCCGTCACCTTCGTCCCGGCGGCCGCTTTGTGATCGAGAACGAGGTGCCAGGGCTTCGTCGGCTACCGCCGGGGAACATCGGCGTCCCGTTCGCAATGACGGACGACTACATCGGCATCGACGACTTCGTCGATCGCACACACAAGCAGATCTCGCGATCCCGGCACTTCCACCGCCGTGACGATGGAAGCTTCAGGGAATTCGCAGCACCTTTCCGGTACGTTTGGCCGGCTGAATTGGACCTGATGGCGCGGATTGCGGGAATGACGCTGGAACATCGATGGGCCGGGTGGGACCGGTCGCCATTCACCGGTGACAGTCCTTCACATGTCAGCGTATGGCAGTTACCCGAGACGGGGTGATCGCGGCAGGCGCCTATCGGGACAGCTTTGTCCTGTCCGCACCGCAAGAGGGGCAACGGGCCGCACCATCCTCCAACGAAGCGCCGCAACCCATGCAGTAGAGGGCGGGCCTCTCCATGGATCCACAGTAGTGAATTGCGTTTGCATCCACGGCTCGTTCCTTCCCGCACCAACTGCAGTAGATGACACCGTCCGCTTGAGCAGGTTGGAGGACGGGGGCAACGGGCACGCTGCTTCGCAGGGGCAAAGGAGCCACCGCTGGCGGAGGGGGTGGCGAAGGAGGGGGCGCCCATCCCCCCGGGGCGGGAGTGCCAGCGATCCCCGCGCCGATCCCGGCGACCACCGGCGGGGCCCATGCCGCGAGCGGCGCGTCGTTCTCGGCAGGGGCGAGAAGTCGCTCGTACTCGTTGTTCCGGAACCAGAGGTGGAACTCTGGTAGGTGGACGTAGCCTCCTGACCGCAGAACAGTGCGATCCGCTAACACACCCTGCGGCAGGACAGCCAGAAGCTTCCTCGGACGACCGTTGAGCTCACTTCGAGCGAGGACGGCCACTCCCCGATTTGTCACCGCAACCGACGCCGGTCGATCAATCGCGCCAAAGGCAACGGCGATGAGCAACACACCGGGGATAATGATGAATCCGAGGAACACGAGGGACAGCGCGATCGCGGCAGCGAAGATCAGCACGATCAACACGCTTGTCCGTCGCGGGTCGGGTCCGATCACCCCGATGGCGTATTGGTTGGCCACTGTGCCACCGCCCAGGAGTTGTTCGCTCTTCTTCAAACCTTTTGCTCGACTCTTCTTGCTCACTAGTGCCATTGATCAGCACCCACTTTCGGGCGCTGCTCGGGCGGGATCGGCTGGGCCGAAGGGCCGGAGGGCATTTGGGGTACCGGGTACTGGGGTACCGGGTACTGGGTGCCCGGGAGCGCGTACCCACTCAGGGCCACCGGATACTTCCGCTTTCGTCCGACTATGAAAAGAGCAATGGTCAGGAGAACTCCCCCAACCAGAATGCCGACCTTCGTCCAGTCGGTGCGGTAGATCACCGTGGCCGTGCTCGCCGCGGTATCGGGTGCATTTGCAAACTGTCGGTCCGCAATCGACAGCGCGTCAGCACTGGTGAGATCGCCTGATGACGAGACGACGGCTACCTGAAAAACCGTATTCCCCTTTTCAAAGGTCACTTCATATTCGGTCAGCGGAGCGCCGGAGGAAGTTGTCGTATGCGCCGTGATCCCGGACGCCCCCGCGATCTTAGGTACGGCCAGCGGTTCAATCCCCGACTGGGTGTGCATCTGCGTGTCGAGGCTATTGAGAAACGAGTCCTCCTCGAACGCGTAGTTGAACGCGAATGCTCCGATGACGACCGCATCTCCGTCGTTCGGCTGACGGGACCACGAGCGAAGGTACCCGGTCACATCTCCGTCCGCCAAGGCCTGACCGAGGGCCCCCGCCGCATCAGTGGTGCTTCCCATGACAGCGTCAACGTTCGACCGGCTTACCGGACCGTTGTAGTTCCCGAGTGGAAGCGCGACGAGCCCGGGCTCTGGAATCGAGAGGATCGTCGACGAGAGACTGCCCGTGGCGAAGGCATTCGACTGCATCACGAGCACGTAGGCGGTCGTTAACGAGACGATGACGGCAATCCTTGTGACAAGACGCCAGATTGGGTTCGACCCGTTTGCGCCCTTGGGCGGCACCGCATCCACAGTTCTCGTCCGCCTCTTTTCGTTGTCGGGTCGAAGTGTCGCAATAGGGACCCAACAACAGCTGAACCCTTCCCCAATTTGCACCCAACTCGACGGGATGCGCTTCAGCGCATGCGGGCTGAGCCGTTGACCGCCACGAAGCGGGAGGGTGCTGCCGGAAGCACGGGCCCATCTGCGATGCCCCCGGCGTCCATCAACGTGAGCCCGTGGCTCACCGAGTGCCACCAGTCGGCCCCTCCGAACAGCCGCGCACCGATCTCTCGACCATTCGGGCCGATGACCATGCGTCGCGGTGCCGGCTGATCGGCGAGTTGCCAACGGTATTCACCGGAGAACCTCAGCCGTCCCTCCCGATTGGGCAGCGCGGCGTGGGTCGTCATGCAGTGGAAGACGAGCACATCTCCCGCCACATAGTCCGTCGTCCGCCACCCCCGCTCGAGACGGTCGAAGGGACGCGGACGTACGGAGGCACAATGCTGGCTGCCGGGGCACACCGCCAGCCCACCCAGCGTGCGGGGCACGTCGCCGAGGGGTACCCAGCAGGTGAACATGTCCTGGACGGCGCCATAATCCTTGTGCACATAGTTCCCCGGCTGTCGCGGGACGAGGTCCACCGGGTAGACGACCCGCGGGATCTTCAACGGGTAGCAGAACCCCATAGGCCCGAGGAGATGCGCCATCAGGTCGGTCAGAGCCGGCGAGAACGCAAGGGCATTGAAGGCCGGGGCCCCGAGAATTCTCCGGTAGCCCGCATCGGCGAAGGCGTCGCGCATCCGGACAGCCCTGATCGGCCTCAATGGTGGTGCGCTGATCGGGTCGACGCCCGAGGCGGTCCAACCCGCGCGTTGCAGTGACCGCAGACCCGACAATCCGGCGGCGCGGACCGCAGAGGGGGGCAGGAGCTGGCGGAGGAAGAGATAGCCGTCGGCGGCAATCCGGGCACGGAGAGCTGGTCCGTCCCCCAGAAGGCGGCTGGAGTCGGTCAACTCCTGGTCGACGCTGCTCATGGGCACCAGTCTGTGTCCCGATCGTGAGGATGTTGTGAGCAACATGTAAAGGAATGACCAAGAAGACGGCGGCCCAGGGCGTCTCAGACCGTGGATGCGTCCGCCCGCGGCAATCCGATGGCCGCCGCGACGCGGCGTAACGCCTCGGGGTCCCAGGGACGGGGGATCGAAATCAATGCGCGCTGGACACCGACGTCCTCCAACGACGCCATGTAGTCACCGAGTCCCTGGAGCGGGCCGATGTACAGCGCTGCGGCAGGATCCTCTCCGGCCAGGAGTACGTCGCGTTGCGCGTAGCGAGCCCGAGGAGCGGCCCGCACGGCTCGCGCCTTCGCCGCTTGCTCGTCCTCGGTCTCACAGAACTCGAGTCGCACCGTGGCTGTGACCTCCACCGTCCCCGACCTGGCAGCTCTCGCCTCCTCCTCTCGGAGGAGGTGCACCCGCTCGCCCAAGAAAGAAGGAGAACCGGTCGCGTTCCAGGCCCGGCCCCACCGTGCGGCGATGCGGACCGCGTGATCGGACGCACCGGCCACCAAAAGAGGGGTCAACCGTTGCACCGGCCGTGGATCGAGCCGTGCACCGTGCAGCGGGAAATCACCTTCCTTGTGCACCGGATCGGTGCTCTCCCAGAGCAGGACCAGCGTGCGGCACGCATCCTCGAGGAGGTCGAGACGCCGGGAGGCCCGAGGGAACGGAAACCCGAACATCTCGTGTTCGGACTGCGACCAGCCCGCGCCGACCCCCACCTCGGCCCGGCCCCCGCTGATGAGATCGAGGGTCTGCAGGGCACGGGCGAGGACAACAGGGTGGCGGATGGTAATAGGCGACACCATGGCGCCGAGCCGCAACGTCGTGGTCACGGGCGCGAGGGCGAGCAAGAGAGAGACCGCGTCGAGAAGGCCGGCATCCTCGTCGAATCCAGCCACGGCCATGAGGTGGTCCGCCGCATAGAACGCGTCGAATCCGAGTGTCTCGCCGAGCTGGACGGCATCCCTGATCTGCGTCCAGGTAAGGCCCGTCGAACCGCTCAACGAATAGCGCATGTCGTATCGCCTCAGCCCGCCAGATGAAGGGGAAGCCGCTTCATCCCATTGAAGAAATTCGAGGCGACCCGTACCGGTGGCCCGCTCAGTCTCAGACGGGCCAGCAGAGGGCGTAGTTCTTCGAAGACGACGCGAGCCTCCAGACGCGCCAGGTGTGCGCCGAGGCAGTGGTGCGGGCCCCCGGCACCGAGCGACACGTGAGGGTTCGGCGTCCGACCGATATCGAACGCGTCCGCCGAAGAGAACACCGAAGGATCGCGGTTGGCCGACACGATCCACAAGGTCACGCGGTCTCCGGCAGCGATGGTGGCCTCACCGACCGACGATTCCATCGTGGCCCGTCGGGAATGGTGCAGGACGGGGCTGACCCACCGCAGCATCTCTTCGACGGCGGCGGCGGCGGTTACCGTGCCTTCAACCAATCGCCGGCATTGTGCCGGATGTTCGAGGAGCGCCAGAAGCCCATGCGCGATGAGCTGGCGTGTCGTCTCCGTTCCACCCACAATGAAGGTGTCCAGGAAGTTGGCGACCTCTTCGTCGTTCAGCTCGCGGGCATCGAGGCGCCCCTCGAACAGTGTCTTCGAGAGAAATGGCTTCTCGCCGGTGCGCTGGGCCCGGGCCAGATTGAGGCAATAGTCCCCCAAGGCGGCGCGGGAGGTCTCCGCCGACGCACTGGTTGGGCGGTAGTCGGGATCCGCGTTGGGCATGACGCTGTTCGTCCATCCGACGATCAGGTCCTGGTCCGCCATCGGCACGCCGGTCAACGTCGCCATGACGCGGAACGGAACGGCGCAGGCGACTGCGTTCACGAAATCCCCACCCCCCTCGTCCACGAATGACGCAATGGCCTCCCGGGTTATCCGGCGCACCATGTCCTCGAGACGGCCGATCGGCATAGGCGTGAACGGTGCCATGACAAGCCGGCGGTAGCGACCGTGTTCGGGGGGGTCGAGAGCGGTAATGGGCTTCCACTTGGGAGCTCCCGCGTCGGTCGGGTCGACCACACCGTCGCCGCTCGAGAACCGTACGTAGTCCCGATTGCACTTTTCGACCAGCTCGTACGAGGTCACGACCCAACACTGCATGGCGGGTGACCACCACACCGGCATGTTCTCCCGCAACCAGCGCAGGTCGTCGAAGGGCACTCCCGCCGCAAACCTCTCCGGAAGGAGGTCGAGCGTGGTGGCATCACTCACGAGGGCGCCACCGTAGTGCATTCGACGAACTCAGGCCTGGGGTGCAGCGGTTCGCTCCTCTATCAATGTTGCCCGGTTGACCTTCGTCGCAGCCGAGCGTGGCATGTGCGTCACGAACTCCACCGTCTTGGGCACCTTGTAGGGGGCCAACCGGGAACGGGCGTACGCGCGGATGTCCTCCTCGGACAGCGCCGCGTTCGGCGCCAGCTGCACGATGGCGTGTACCCGCTTGCCCCATTCATCGTCGGGTAGCCCGATCACGACGACATCGTCGATCTCTCGGTGCTCGCCCACCGCCGCTTCCACTTCGGACGGATAGACGTTCGCGCCACCCGAGACGATCAGGTCGACCCGGCGGTCGGACAAGTACAGATAACCATCCTCGTCGAGCCTTCCCAGGTCGCCTACGGTCGCGAAGCCGTCCGAACGGATGTCGAGGGGGGCCACCCCGTTGCCTCCATAGGTGCCCGAGGGCCCACCGGGCCGGCGCAGGTATATCTGACCGACTTCGCCCGGCGCGAGCACCTGACCCTGTTCGCCCGAGATCAGGATGTCCGTCCCCAGCACGCCGCGACCCAGGGTGCCGGGGTGCGCGAGCCATTCGTCGCCCCGGCACGCGACGACGCCGACGGCCTCGGCCGACCCGTAACTGGTGAAGAAACGTTCGGGACCGAGCAGTTCGATCCAAAAGCGCGCCAACCACACCGGGAGAGGAGAGGCTCCGTGCTGCACCCATTCGATCGAATCGAAGCGCTCCCGTGCGATGGCGGGACTGCGCGCCAGCCGCAGCAACATCGGCGTCGGCGCCATGAAGCCGGTGACCCGGTGGCGCACGACCGTATCCAACAACACCTCGGGGTCGAAGCGTTTGAGGAGGATCGTGTGGCTCCCCGACATCAGATTGAGCACGGCGGTCGTGATGCTGGCCGAGTGGTACAGCGCATTGGGCACGAGTAGCCGCTGTGGGGAGGACAGGTTGCGGTAGGACTCGACGACCGCCGAGGTCGATCGTTGCGCGGAGGTGCACAGACCGGGCGACGTGTGGAGGATGACCTTGGGCGTCCCCGTCGATCCTGAGCTACAGACACCGAACCGATGCGGTGGTGCGATGCCGGCATCGGCCATCGACGTGGTGGACGCTCTCGCGACGACTTCGTCCGGCTCTCCCCTGAAGACGACGCGAGGTGCCAACACATGGAGCATTCTCGTCAATTCCCACTCCGGCAGGTCCCAGCGAATGGCGACCGGTACCGCTCCGACCTTCCATGCTGCCACGTCGGCCACGAAGTGCTCCACGCAATTGGGGAGGCAGACGGCCATGAGGTCACCGGCGGCGAGTCCGCCTTCGTGCAGGGAGGCTGCCAGCCGGCCCGAGAGATCGTCGAGGTCCCGCCAGTTCAGCGAGCGCTCCAGACCGCGGGCGTCGACGTCGGAGACGGCCGGATCGGACCCGCGCGTCCGGGCCAATTCCGCTATGCGGCCCCCGTACGTGACGCTCATTGCTCGCCCTCTTCATGCCACCCAGCGCTCCGCATGCACCTCCGCCCTCACTCGACGGAACACACCGTACGTGCTCGCCGACCGCCGGGACCGGGCTCTCGCAACCCGCGGCGAGAAGGGCTTTCCCGGTCGGGCTACTCGTCGACCGTGGAAGATGCGCCGGAGAGCGATCCGGCAGCCTGCTGCAGAAAGGTCTGGAACGGCTCCACCGCGCTGGCCGGCGGGACCGAGACGTCGACTGTCGCCCCGTAATCGGAGAAGTCCATTGTGACACTTTCATTCAGGGAGAGGCCGTGCACAGTGGCCGTCGTTTCCGTGGTCATACGGACCAACCGACCGGAGTTGTCGACGTACACCCTGTAGTCCACGTTTTGATTGCTGACACTCGCCACGGCTTCCTGCATCCAGGAGGGGAGATTCTCCTTGGCGATGTCCGCGTTGATCGTCGCCGCATCTATATGGACCGCGTAACCCTCGACCGTGACCCCGTCAATCATCGATGACCCGAGATCCGTCGCCTGGTTGCCGTCTTGGGCCAGGGCCTGGAGCGCGGCAGCAGGGTCATTTCCGAGCGAGCTTCCCGCCCCAAGAGACTGGGCTGCATTGCCTTGTGTCAGCTGGCTCAGGTCCAACGAGACCCAGGATTTGCCGGGCACGATCTCTCCGATCGCGCTCCCGAGGTTGAGGTACATCACCTTGTTGAGGTACACGGCCTGTTCGGTGACCTGCTCAGATCCACTCGACGCGGTGAGCGACATCTGCATTGCGTTCTGCGTAAAGTCGATGGCACCGTTGCCCGTAAGGGTGAAGGTCTGTCCCGCTGCTCCTCCCGATCCGCTGACCGTGAAATCAGCGGAGCGGCTCGCCAGAGCCGAACTGACTGCATCGGCCACAGCGGCGTCTGCATCGGTGTGCCGACCAAAGAGCAGGAATAAGCCGCCGCCGACGAGCACCATCGCCAACAGCAGGCTCAGCGCCTTCACCACCACCGGACGACGAGGTCGATGGCTCTGCGGTGTCCCCGATACGCCGGAATTGGCAGTGCCGACGGGGGACTCGAACATCGATACGACGCCTTCCGCCGTCAGCACCGGCTCAGCGAGAGACGCCGGAACCGGCGACTCGAAGGGGCGGACTCCGGGGAAACGGGCCTGCTCCGTCCACGCCCTCCCGTCCCAGTAGCGCTCGGTATTCGGGCGGGTCGTGTCCGGGTACCAACCACTCGGTGTGCTCACGCTGCGTTCCTTCCCTCTTCGGTGGCCCTCTGTGCCCGTGCACGCGGGTTGGTTGTACCCGTGCGCCCAGTCCCAATGCACAATCGCACTCCAGTATTGATCAGGCAGGCGCTCGCTGACTTGGGTCCAAAGCCCTCAATACCAGGGGTCGAAGGACCCAATTCCGAGGGTCTTTTTCGGGACTCCCTCAGGGGAAAGCCCTGGAAGCGGGTCTAGAGGTAGGGAAATCGTGCCGGGCGTGCCTCAGCCGACCAAAAAAAGTCGCAGGCCCCTTGGCGGCGGGATCCTGGAGTTGTCGGCTGAGGCACACACTCCGGCTATCGCGATCAGGCGGAAGATCGCTAAAGCGACCTATTTCCATGCTCCGCGATTTCTCAAACACCGGAATCCAATTATTTTCGACAGATCTCAGACGAGCGATTCGAGCTGGTCGTCTACCGCCATTGCGGCGAGGAGCGCCTGGTCGCGTTCGTAGGTCAGGAGGAGCCCGGCCGTAACGACGTCGACCCATCGCAGCTCGTCCACCTCCTCGTTGGGCACGAAGGAACCGGACTCGGCGGACATGACCCAGTAGGCCACCACCTTGGGCCGACCTTTGCGGTCGACATATTCGGTGTGTCCGATGAAGCGAAGCAGTCGGCAGAGAAAACCGGTCTCCTCGAGCACTTCTCGCTGCGCTGCTTCCTCGAAGGTTTCACCCTCTTCGAGCTTTCCCTTTGGATACGACCAATCCTGGTGGATCGGACGGTGCACCAGGCCGATCCGGAGCTGTCCGGCTTCCCGACGAAGGAGCAGGCCGCCTGCGGCCTGTACGACATCGGTGGAGTTGTCGAATTCCATAGTCGTCGTTCTGTTACCCACTGTAGGTACCCTACGCCGTGCGCGATGATGAACCGTGTATTCCCCGCTTTTCGGGGTCACCGGCACTACCCTGGCCGGATGGGTCGCGAAACGGGGTTCGACGGGGTGAAGTGGCAGTTCGACGCACTCGACCTACGCCCGGTTGAGCGCTGGTTGTCCACATTGCCCACGCTCTCACTCGGGCCCGACGACCAGAGACTGCTCAGCGCCGTCGGACAGCCGTCGCAGCGTCTGGTCGACTCCTACCTCGACACCAGCGACTGGCGGATGGCCCGTGCGGGCTTCGTCGTCCGCACCCGGCGGCGTGGGCGCCACGACGAGATCAACCTCAGGGCGGTGCAACGATCAGAGGCCGAGCACCTCCGCACCCTCGAGGCCTCCGAGGAGCTCTCCGGGGCCGGCATCAGCGCGCTCGGGCCGGAAGGGCCGGTCGGACGTCGTGTCCATGCCGTGGCTGGGCGCCGGCCCCTGCGCCCGGTGCTCCAGGTACGCACACGGCGCAGTCCCTATGTGCTGCGGGTGGATGGGATCGATGCAGCCGAGATCGCATCTCGATGACACCGAGATCGTCGTCGGGAATGGACAGCGCCCAATGCAGGTCCGCCGGGTGGATGTTGCGATAGTGCCCGAGTGGGCCGACGTGCTGGCACCACTGATCCTCCAACTTCGGGCAGCGTGCGGTTTGCGCTCCGCCACCCTCTCGACGTTCGAAGCAGGACTCCTTGCACGCGGGGTGGTCATCCCCGGTCCCCCCGACCTGGGGTCGATAGAGATCGAACCCGAGGCCACCCTGGGCGAGCTGGCCTACGCCGTCCTCCGGCGCCAGCTCAGCGTCCTGCGTGCCAAAGAACCGGGCACCAGACTGGGAGAAGACCTCGAGGAACTCCACGAGATGCGGGTGGCGACACGGCGTCTGCGCGCCGCACTGGACCTCTTCGTCGATGTCCTGCCCCTGCGTGCGCGCGACATTCCGCCGCGAATTGGGGTGGGTGGCGGGCGTCCTCGGCGCGGTACGCGACCTGGATGTCCAGTTGGAAGGACAGGCGGCGATGGTCGAATCAGGGCAGCATGATCTGTGGGCCGACCTGACGTCCCTCCTTCTAGCGGAGCGCGAAGTCGGCGCGATCCGAAATGTTGGCCGCTCTCGACTCCGCGCGTTGGGATCGGCTCAAGAGCGGTATGACTGCCATGGTTCAACAGGGGCCGCACCGACGCTCGACCGCGACGCGGCTGCCCGCGTTGGCCGCTGTGCCCGACCTCATCGGTACCCGTCATGCCGCCGTGGTGAAAGCAGCCCGTCGGGCAAAGCGCTCAGGAGAAGCCGCCGATTTTCATCGGCTTCGCATCCGCTGCAAGCGACTTCGCTACTCCCTCGAATTCAGCGCAGAGCTCTACGGCGGGCGCACCAAGCGGTACACCCGGCAGCTGACGAAGCTCCAGAACCAACTGGGCCTGCTGCAGGACGCCGAGGTAGCCGCCAACCGCCTCTCCGAACTGGCGATGACCGCGCACCTTCCCGCGTCCACCATCTTCGTCATGGGCGGTGTCGCGGAGCAGCACCGGCGCGAACTCATCCGCATCCTCGAACGGCTCCCGGGGGAGGTCTCACGCGTGCGGGGTCCGGAGTGGACAGAAACGACGACGATGATGGAACGAGGGCGGGATCAAGCGCTTGCGCTGATGCCACTGGCGCGCCGCGCGCTGCGGATCGTGCCGGCTTCGGGAACTCCCGCGGACTCGGCTGAGCCGAACCCCGCCCGCACGGCGGCCTTCGTGTTACCCGAGGCCGTAGGGGCCATGAGCAGCAGCGGAGAGACTCCCGCCTGATCAGGTCTCTGGAGGACTCCGGCCCATCTGCCGCAGTCCCTTACGCTTCACACCGGTGCCATTGACGATGCTGGGAACGACGTCCATGACCACGTCACACATCGTGGTACTCATCCTCGCGGGCCTCGGCGCCGGCGTCGTCAACGGTGTGGCTGGCGGCGGAAGCCTCATTTCGTTCCCGATCCTGCTGGCACTCGGTTACCCGGCGTTGACGGCCAACATCACCAACACGGTCGGTGTGTGGCCCGGCTACGTCGGAGGCGCCGCAGGATTCCGTCACGAGATCGGCGGACAAAGCGAGCGCCTCTGGCGCCTGGCTCCCGTTGCTGTTCTCGGGAGTATCGCCGGCGCGATCCTGCTCCTCACCACGTCGTCAGCCGTCTTCAAGGAGCTTGCGCCGTGGCTCGTCCTCGGCGCCTCGCTGCTCTTTGCCGCGCAGCCTCTCCTGAAGCGTGCGCTGGGTGGGTCATCGCACGCTCCGCCGCGCACCCGCCGACTCCTCTTGGGGGGTGGTGTCTTCCTGGCCTCCATCTACGGCGGCTACTTCGGCGCCGGTCTCGGCGTTATGTTGCTCGCGATCCTGGGCCTCGCCCTGCCGGATTCCCTCAACCGGACCAGCGGGCTCCGCACTGCGCTGTCGATTCTCGTCAATGGGGTGGCTGCCGCCGTGTTCATCATCCACGGCGGACTGGCGTGGCGGGCTGTCGGCTTACTCGCTATCGGGAGCCTGTTCGGCGGATGGATTGGGGCCCGCGTGGCGTTGGCCATCCCGGCCACGGCGCTGCGGATCGTGGTGGTCGCCGTGGGCTTGGCCACGGTGGTGAAGCTTCTGGTCTGAGCGGCGAGGATGTAGCCCAACAGGCACAATCCGCCGTTGCAATGCGTTCACGGCACGTTCATTTGCATGTCGCGGCCACGCCATCTTGGCCCGATACCGTGCCGACCAATGGTGAATGTTCGATGAAGGTGCCCAAGCGAGTATTTCGAACGGGGTCTCTCACCACGGTGGGACTCTGCCTCGGGGCTTCCGCCTTGTGTGGCCCTGTGGGCGCCGCTCCCAAAGCGCTGCCATCTCTGGCCAGCGTGCTCACGACCGCAACGGCGGACGCGACCCATGCGGGATCGGTACGTGCCACTGTCTCCTTCGTGTCCAATGGGCAATCCGGCGATCTGGTCGTCGACTCATCGCCTGATGCCGGCCAAGAGACCCTCAAGTACGGCAATCAATCCGTCGACATCGTTCTGGTCGACGGCGTGGTGTACATCTCGGGAAACCGTCAGGGCCTGATCTCGTACTTCGGCCTGCCTGCGTCGAGCGGGAGTGCACTCTCGGGGCATTGGATATCCTTCGGCTCAACTGACCAGGGGTACCAGACCTTCCTCTCAGATGTGGAACTCCCAGCAGTCCTCAAAAGCGTGACCCCTACTGGAGTCCTGGCAAGGGAGAAGAGTACGAATCTGGCGGGAAGGCCTGTGATCGCCATCGCCGGGAAGGGCCCAGCGGGCGAGACTCGCGGCGTACTCTTCGTTCAGTCAAACGGGACCGGACTTCCCGTGGAAGCAGTCATCTCGAATGGGTCAGGGAAAAAAGCCAGTGGCGAGATAGTCAGATTCTCCCGCTGGGGCGAGAAGGTCGACCCCGTTGCGCCCACCGGTGCCGTTTCGGTTGATGCCCTCAAGGCGGCGTCGCCAGCCGAGGGCTGAGCGGGCTCACTTCCCGACCCAGCGTCAGACCATGACCTCTCTCCCGGCAATCGAGCCTTCAGACGTACCCAATGAGTCTCCATCGGGCAGAAGACCACTAGCCGGGCGATCGGGATCATGCCCATCGGCCGACTTCGCTCGGGTCCGGAAGAGGATGCGATCACAAATCACGAATTGGATAATCCAGAGCGCGCCGTATGCCGCAACGTTGGCGGCCAATACTGCTGCAGTGTGCACGAGGCGCGTCGAACTGCTCGTGGCATTGGATGCCAGATGTACTGCGATGCTCGAGACGATCAGCCCCGCGAATGAAACCGCTGCATACGGTGCAGCTTGCCGGAGGATTGATCGACGGCCGTCGTGAGCCCACACCCATCTCCGGCTGAGCTCAAAGGAAGGGCCAAGCGAGATTGCGGTCGCGACCACGTTCGCCCAGACCGCCGGCCAGCCGAACACTCCGACAAGCACGCCGAGCACAGTGAGCCCGATGGCGGTGGAGACGACTGATACCGAGCAGTAGCGCATAATACGTCGGACAAAGGGGTGATGGAGCAGTCCCGAGGGAGCCGCTTCGAGTTCTGTTGTCTGAGGGGCCACTGGTTGAGGATTGGTGGGTGGCTTCGTGATGTAGATCTCGCGTAGTCCATTGTGCCGTGGGAATTGTCCGGCCTGATCATCGGCCATCGGCCATCCGGGGCGCGGTGAGGCAGAAGTGGGCGCCAAGGCGTTGGAACGCATGTGCGGAAAAGGGACGGACCCGAGGGGGGATACGGGAGGCGCATCGTGCGACCACGCCTCGCCATCGCGCACAAGGCGCGTCGCATTCCCGTCGAAGGTGAAGTACCTGAGCTCGTGGACGCCGAAGGGGTCCGGGTGCCAGCCTCTCAGAATGCTCGTCATCGTCAGTAAGCGCGACCTTTGCAACTCGGTTTCGAACAGTCTGATATGAGAGGAATGACGCAGGCGTGACATGGAAATGAAATCTCAGTGACTGGCTGAGAAATCCAGGTTGTCGGCCTGGAATGGAAACCCTTACCGTTCGCACGTTGGCGACTATTTCACTGGCATTTGCGCGACGGATCCCAGTCTTTGAGTGAATTCCATGAGAACGAATCGCAAACACCGTTTACTTCCCTGGGCACATGTTGTTATGTGAGGGGGTGAAGGGTTCCTTTGGGATTTGCCGTGTCTTCGGCACGGCCGGATTGGCTTTCTGCGCCGCAGGATTCTGCTTCGCTCCTCCCGCCGGAGCGACCTTTACCGGCGCCAGCAACGGCAACGTCGCCTTTTCCGTTGCCTCGTGTAACGCGGGCGGACAGGCAGTCTTCAGTGTGAACCCTGCGGGGGGTCCCCCTCCCTATACGTGCCCCGGTGGGACCCAACCAAACTTGACCCAGTCCACCGCCGGTGGCATCGATTCCATGCCCTATTTTTCGGCTCTCGGGACGACTCTCTACTTCTCCAGTGATCGCGAGGCCAGCGCACATAACACAGGTGCGGACGGCAACTTTGCCATCTACCAGGTGGCATACCCGCCCACTGTGGCCGGATCGCCAGGCAATCAGAGTGACGGTGCTGTGCAGATCACATTTCCAGATCCCTACAGCACGGGCTCGACTAACGACTATGCGCCGACTGTCGATCAGAACGGCAACGAACTGGCATTCACGCGCTGTGCGACAACGTCGGGCACGACCTCGTGCGGCCTCTACGTACAGACCCCAATCGTGGGCGGCACACCGACGCTGGTACCGACCACCGCAACGCCGTTGCAGCCAAACTCTACGAACGGGGAGGCAAGCCGGCCTGAATTCGACCCGAGCGACCCTAGTCAGATCATTTACGTGGGCACGGACAACCACATTCACCTGGTGAGTTTGAAGGGCGCCTTCGGCGAGCGGGATCTCTCGCTCGAGTCCGGGATCACCGGAGGTCAAAGTGACCAGTACCCAGACTGGAACCCCGCAGGCACAAGGATCATTTTTGATCGAAATCAGTTTCTGTATGTCCTTGATCCGACCGTCTCAACCGCCACTGCGTGCGAACTGTGGGGATCCGCTGATCCAGGGACTGAGATTGAGCCTATCTTTGCCCCGACAGATACCGCTGTTTCCTCCGGTGCCAACTGCAATCCCAGCGGGAACATGTACGTGTGGACGAAGGTCGGCGCTGGCACAAACATCGTCCTGGATATGGGACACACCGACGGCAACTCTGCGACGCTCGAGAATCTGACCGCTGACCATCTCACTAATAGTCAGACCACATGGCGGCCGATCCCGTTGGCGTCGCAGACGCCAGAGGCTCCGGTAACAGTCATGTTTCCGTTCGTCGGTGGGTTCCTTCTAGTAGGCATCGTCGCTCTCGAACAACGTCGTAGGCGCAAGCAGCCTGCTATTGGTTAATTGGCGGCCGTGGGTACAACGGTCCGCCCCGTCAGGTGACACCCTCTTCTAAATGGAGGCTGGAAGAAAATTCGTGAGGGTATTAAAGATCAGGAAGAGGCCGGCGGCCCAGAGGGGGACCAGAACGATCCACCGTCCGCTTCGGCCGAACCACGCGGTGATCCATCGATTTCCAAGGCCCAAAAGCAACAGGATTCCTAATTCGAGTACAACGATTGGAAGAGAGGACCAGTTCCAGCTGGTTGTGGCCGGATTAACGATGTGGTACTCAACCGTTTTGGCCTTGCTCGCCTTCGGTGGATTGGGCTGCTTCAGTTCCCCGACAACGACGAGGCGCTGTGACGACGAGTACTCCGGGTTACACGTTGTCAGAGTCACTCGATTGTCCCCAAAATCATTGAGGACGGCGACGTCGCGAGGCGAGACCGCAACGGGTGCCTGTGACACGACGTAGGTCAACCGTTCACCGGTCAGCGTGGTCAGGTAGATCTGATTTCCGATTGCCAGCTTGCCGAGCTGATTGAACGGGGCGCCGTTCGTGGTGCGATGACCGGCGATAGCAACGTTGCCCGCTTGACCTGGTGCAGCCGTACCGATGTAGTGGCCTGGGCCCTTCGCCAGATCCCCCTCAGCCGTTCCCGAGACGACGTACTCATCAAGTCCGATGGCCGGAATTTGAAGGTGAGCTATCGGGGACCCCTCGGCGGGTGGTGTCACTACCTGGTTTGCCGGAATCAACGAGAGGCCGGAGGCCGCCACAGGCGCAGCCGTTGAGTGATGGAGGGAGGCCTCGAACGCGTTGTGGAGTTGCGCCTGCGCATGGTGCTGGGAGATCGCCGTTCCCCACAGCTGCCAGGCGACGAACAGCAGAAGGATTGCGCCAAGATTAAGGAGCCACGTGAAGGCCGTATATCCGGCTGATGGCGCAAAGGCCTGCTGGCCCTGTGCCTTGCGCTCCGCATCCCAACCAGGAAGAGTCTCGACGCTCGGCGAGAACACGCCGACCTCCACAGGATCAACGACCCCGCTGGGAGCGACGAAGAGATGTTCGATAGAGACGTCCCCGCTTGTGAAGATAGGGAGCCTCTGGACCGTGTCGCATCCACCGAATAGATGAGTCGTCCCGCCGGCGATGCATCGCGCCGCGACGAATCCCCCGGTTACGACACTCCCTGTGGCCTCTTCCAAGGAATGCGAGGCATCGCCGGCTCCAAGAAGGGATTGCCAGTCGGGACCGGGTATATCAAATCCGGAGCCATCCCCGCCGGCGACCGTCCGTGCTCGGGCCATCAGGGTTTCGACGAACTCACGACAGAGTTCGGGCACCTTCCACCGGTGGTGGACAGATATTTCGCGACCAGCTACCGGGGATTCTCTCCCGGTGATCACCGACATGGACGCGACTCAGGTGAGGGAGTTCTTGGAGAGAGCCTTGCTGCCCTTGCTCGCTTGAACACCGATCAGCTCCCTGGCGTACGCCACCAGGAAGTCTCGGTTCTTGAGCAGAATTGCTTCCTGGGAGTTGTTGCTACCTTGGCTACCGGTAATGGTTTTGATGCCCGTCTGCTGACCCTCGGTCGCTGGAGCGATGAGCCCGCGAATGTTCTGGACGTACAGCACGACACGCTCGTACACAGTAGCGGTGCCTCGCTCTACGGGAAGAATCCAAAACACGATCGACCAACTTCCGTACTGCTGCGATGTGAAGGCAAGGGTCTGGCCTGTTATGCCACCCCCAAGGGCAACCTGCGCCACGTTTGCCAGGGAATATCCGTGAAACTGATAGCACTGTTCGACGCCGTATGCGGAGAAGGATCCAAGGTCTGGACTGTCGATGACATCGGCGACAATGGAGGTCTGCGCATGCAGATCACCGCCGGTCGAGGGGGAAAGCAAATAACGATTCCAGGTCGATCCGTCACCGAATAATGGCTGAGCCCAGGTGTAGGTCGACTCGAACCTGTCGGTCCAACCAACAGGCGCCACAGGAGCATTGAGATAAGAGACGAGCTTGGTCTCTCCAGCTACGTTCGAAACCAGGTTGTACGATGCGAGCCCGACATCGCTGAATCCGACCAATATGCCGAAAATGGTCACAATGGCAATTGCCAGGTACACCTTCGGGACTGCCGAGGCACTCGGCCTGGATGGAGGTCGGATCGCGCTCTGCGGCGTTGGTGCCGGTGCGGTGAGGTTGGGTCCGACGTCGAGTCGTAGACCCAGTGGCCTAATACACAGGATCATGATCGCCACACCAAGGCTGAAGGTGACCAACCCGATGAACGGATGCAGTACGTCGATCGCAAAGTGCTCACCGTACTTCTGGCCGGCCCAAAAGATGAGCGTGATGCGACCCAAATTGATCGTCCAGAGCAAGATCATTCCACCGACCAGCCATAGCGCTTTGCGGAACAACGGTCCGCGCACCACGAAGAGAAACGCCGTGCCGACCAAAAGGAATCCGACGACGCTGCTCACACCCGAGCAGGCCGACACGACGCTGAGGCTGAACACTCCATGGTTGTGGCGGACGGAGAACACTCCTCCGGAGAGGGGTCCGTCCAACACGGCCAAATGAGTGACATTGACGATACGGTTCATCGCGAACAACGTGGCGGATGTAAACGCATTGAGGATGCCCAGCAGCACGGTGGACCAGGGCCATGTCCATGCGAGGAGGAGAAACCCGATGGACCATTTTTGGCGCCACAGCACCCTCACACCGAAAATGACGGCGACGGCTCCGGCCACGAAGAACGGCAACGTGAAGAGATCCATCCTCCATACCCAGAACATGGCAGACCATTTCGCGGGAAGAAGGCGATTGATGAGGAGCGCAACAACCATCAATGGGACGCCAATGATGTAGTCGGTCTGGCGATCATGAATCGCCGGCTCTGCCCGACGGGGGCGGCTGTAGACCACTGCGAGCATGAGCGAAATGAGGGGTACGAGGCTTACGTAGGCCAAGGGCGTATTGAGATCAGCCAACTGCAGACAGCGTGGTGAGCGAATAGCTGTAGGCGATGATCACTGATCGCCAAATAAGCGCAGCCAATCTTCACGGTGGTACGGGTTCTTGGAAGTGTGTTGACCCAGACTGACTGCGCCGAGGTCTGCGCCTTCCGCAATCCCGCAAGGACCTGCCTTGGCTGATTCGCGAGGGTGACACTCACTTGGCTCATCATCCGAATACCCCGTGGACGTAGTCGGCCGTGCGAGGGTCGATGGGGTCGTTGAAGACTTCCTCTGTCGGCCCTGCTTCAACGATGTGACCAGGCAGGCCCTCCCCGTCGACGAGGAAAAGAGCACAGTTGTGGGAGACCCGCTGCGCCTGTTGCATGTTATGGGTGACGATGACGATGGTGATTTCGTCACTGAGTTCCCTGATCGTCCCTTCGATCACGCTGGTGGAGATCGGGTCGAGGGCAGAACAGGGTTCGTCCATGAGGAGGATTCGGGGTCGAACCGCCAGAGATCGAGCGATGCACAGGCGCTGCAACTGGCCTCCCGACAGCGCCGCTCCCGATTCGTTGAGCCGGTTACGGGTCTCCCGCCATAGACCTGCACGTTCGAGACACTCCCTCACCAGCGCATCGGGGTTGGCCACCTTGGTCCCGGACAGACGAAGGCCCGACGAGCACATTTTGGGCGATGGTCATTGATGGGAACGGGTTGGCTCTCTGAAAGACCATGCCGATACGGAGACGGGTCTGGGTTACCGGCATGGTCGGCCCGTAGATGTCGGTCCCGTCGAGTCGCACCGAACCGGACAATGCGGCCTTGGGTACGAGCTCATGCATCCGGTTGAGAATCCTCAAGAACGTCGACTTCCCACAGCCCGAGGGGCCGATGAGCGCCGTGACCTTTCTCGGCTCCATGACCAAGCTCACGCGCTCAAGGACCTTGTTGCTTCCAAACCAGGCGCTGACGTCCGTGGCCTCGAGCATGGCTGGGGCCTGCAAAGCCGTGCGCGGAACCGATTGGTATACGGCATCTGGGGGTGCCCACTGTTCGGTGGATGTCACGGGAAATTCACCCTGCTCACCAGATGGTCACAATGAGAATGGCGGCTATCCCAATTGTTCGTCGATTCCTCGTTCTTGGTCACCGCTCTGCGAATTTTTACAGTCCGTGGGGACCAACTCAAGCTAAAACACCGGGTGACACGAAGAAAACACCTTCGGGTAAAGGTGGTGACGCATGTTGATCACTGAAGCGTAAGGAGCGCCCGAATCGGAAGGACGTGTAGCCCCTATCCCGGGAGCGTTGACACTGACCGGGCCGCGTGAGAAGACCGTAGAATCGGCTGTACGCTGCTCAAATGCGGGATGTCGCCCTCGAGGAATGCCTGACCGAGGTCGCGGCTCTCTTAGGAGCGGTGGCTGCGAGCCAACTGCTCTTATTGAGAAGAGTGCAGCAGCTACGCAGTGAACTGGAAGGATCCCGCCTCAGCCCGTCTCCTGTAGTGCCTCTTTCCGAATCGCTTCCATTCGATCATCGGCCCCATCACGATGCGATGCCCATCCTCGAGGGTGGGCCCGCTTACTGGTTGCCTCCCGCCGGTCCACTCAGCGAAACGGCTGCGACGGCATCGCCGTCCCAGCAGAACTGGGTCAGAATCTCGGACGAGGCGGTGGAAACCGCCACAATGCGCAGCTACGATTACTTTGCCGAACTTGATGAGAAATTGGCCCTCTTGCATCAAGTGGGCAACTCCGGGGAAGGTGCCTTATGACCCGGATACCTTTACCGCCCAGACGCAAGTAGACGGGGCCTGAATCTCCAGAATCTGCTTTCCGAGACTGGATTCAGCTGTGACCGACTGCCCCGTTGCCCCTGTCTGGCTGATCGCTGTCGTCCCCGGCGAGGTGGAACCGGCCGGAGCGACGGTGACGAGGAATGATGCACCCCCGGTGGGTGCAGGGGTGCACTGAAAAGCCCATCCGATATTCCAGCCCGCGGCCGTCGTGGTGAAGGCCGGGCTCGTCCAGTTGCCGTGTGACTGGGTAGGTCCGAGGAGTATCCGCGCGACGGCAGGCACTGTCGTCGTGAAGGTCGTCGAAGACTGGGAGGTCCCGCCGCCGTCAGCGGCAGTCGTGGTGGTGGTGCTCCCATTGGTTGCAGCAGTGGTCGTCGTGCTCGACCCTGTGGATCCCGCCGGTGGGGGCGGCTTGTAGGCACCGCCCGTCGATGAAGAAGAGCCTGACGACGAATGAGAACCGCTATCGGTGTAATAGTCGAGTGCCATTCCGAGAAGGCCCGAAACAATAATCGCGACGATGAGATGCCAGGTCCTCCACGCCCGCTTCTCTTTAATACCCAAGGCACCCCGCACCGGGACACTGACGTCGCCCGGTGACGAAGGAGGGGCCGGATCGATCACGCTCGTCATGCCGCATCTAGACGGTTGGACGGCAACGCTCGCCGCTGGACCCGCATCGCCGGCATCCTCTTTGTCACGCTCATGACGGAGAGCGGCGTCTGCGGCCGAGGAACCCGGTCGTCAAACAGGCGATCCCTCCGAGACCAAGCCAAGAAAGAGCCTGAGTCGGACCCGTTGCGGCGAGCTGACTCGGTGGCGTGTTCTCCGCTGCCGCGCTCCCCAGGGTGATGCTCGCCGAGGGCACTGCACTCGACCCCGATGCCTGCGTTTCGCTTGTTGACGACGTGGTAGTGGAGGCAACGCTCGACGACGTTGACTCGTTGCACGTTGTATTCGCACAAGTCACTAAAAATGGTTGCGACCACACGTGCGGTTGTTCAAAGTCGTTCTGATCCTGACCGATGTAGAGCACACACGCACTGGTGGAGTTACAGACCGTGGATTGGTCCGACGGCTCCGTCGCCGTGGGAAGCTCATAAATGGTGTAATCAGTCTTGTCCACCGAGCCATCCGATGCGACATTTATCGTTCTGCCCGTGTTGATCGTCAGCCCATCACAGGACGCGTCGCTCACGGGAAGATCATCTGCCTTTCCGTCGGCATCCCCGCACGCGAGGATTTTGACAGAAGCGCCCGGTGTCAGCGTGGAATTAGCCGGTACCTTGACCTCGACGGTCGTCTGGTTGGTAATCGTCGGTAATGGAGCTTTGGACACTGGACTACCCCCTCCACCGCCGGGGGTGAGAAGTGCGCCAATTTCGAGGAACAGTTGCGTCCGCATGGCCGGGGATCAAAAGGAGCGCGACAGCCGTCAGAAGGAAGACAACCGCGCATGCGCACACCTGTAAACGGGGAGCTCTCCTTGTGGCAACCGATACCATCACGTGCTTGTCCTCCTTTCGAACGTTCCCCCCGGTCGGTAGGGCACTTCGGTCCCCCTTCGAGGACTGCTCCCGGTCCCTTTCCCAATCCGCCAAAAGCGATCACTTGAGCGTCCGCCGTTTTAGACGGCGTCGGCCGTAGCCCGCGCTCACAATGAGCGCGCCACCGAGCGCGGTGAGCGGCAACACGCCGACTGCTCCAGTAAACGCCAGGGTGCCACCAGATGTGTCGGTCGGATCAGAGGAACCAGAGGACCCCGAGGCCCCCGAGGAACCGCCGGATGTCGTCGTTGCAGTCGTCGACGCCGTCGTCGATGTTGTCGTCGACGTGTTGGACACGGTAAGGGACGCTGTATTGGTGGCAGCAATCCCTGGGATACCACTTCCGTAGACGTAGGACGCCGTGATGTTGCCGTACGTTCCTTGGGCCAATGTGGACGACGTGGTGCAGCTCGTGGCCGGGAGGGTGAACGTGCAGAGCGTTGTCGTGCCGGACGTCAAGGTAACCGTCCCAGTGGCACTACTCGAGAGTCCGGATTCCGCCAACGTCGCCGTCGCACCAGGCGAGATCGTCGCTGACGATGACTGGTTCACCGTGATCGAGTACGACGATGCTGAATCCGCCACCTCGTTCGCCACCGCCATTCCTGCCGTCACCATGGCGGGCGTGACGGCAGCGGCACCGAGGCCGGTCACATCGCTCTGGCCCTGCGACCCGAGCGTGAACCGGATCAAGGCAGCCAGAGCCGTCGCCTTGGCCGCGGATAATCCCGAGGTGGGGACGACCAAATAACTCATCGCCATTAATGGGTAGGCCGCCATGTCGGTCGTCGAGTTCTTGTAGGTAACCAGATTTGTCGAAGGATCCATCGTGGCGTCGTTCAGCGCCGCTGTCGCGGCGGCGACTGTCGGCGACACGTAGGCACCCGCGTCGTTTTGGATCGCGATAGTTGGGATGTTCTCCGGAGGTCCGATCCAGTCTGTCGGGAGTGGCGCAATCTCACCTAAGCCCCATGTCGAAGGGTCCGACTGCGCCTGGAGCGTCGTGGTATTAATAGGAACGAGAGATTGCGCCAATTCGGCGTCCCCGCCATGGATCCCGCCTTTTGTCGGCCATGTTTCGGTCGGCGCGTCGCTTGTTCCGCCCAAACTCGCCACGTACGCGCTCCAAATTGGCGCAGCTGCGGTATCGGCATCGAACAGCGCGATCAGCGCCTGCGTGGACTCAGCGGGATCCGCAAGGAATTCGGGCGTTACAACAGCACCCTGTGCAAACGGAGTGATCGGATTTCCCGCGCTGATCTTAGAGAGTTGTGGAGAGTCCCAGGAACCTATAGCAAACGTGAACAGCTGAGCCAACTGCAGAACTGACAGTTGCAGGTTGGGACACAAGGTGGTGGGCAAGAGCGTGGTGTCGCGTTCGCATTCGACAATAGCGCCGATAGCAATTGGACTGGCAGCGAAAGGCACATACGCAAAGGTTCTTTTGTCCGTGGCCGCCGTCGCTATTTCCGTCGCGGTCAATGGCAATTCGCTGACGGCAAAATCAGCAGTGCCGTCGGCAAAGTCGTCCCGACCTTGGTCAATGTCTGCATTGAAGTAGCTGAGTGAGATAGGTGCAGTCGTACTCGCAGCGTCTCCGAGAACCTTGTTTACGATCGGTTCGGCGAAGGACCCACCCTCACCAGCGAGCGTATCGGTTGCGACATCGGCACCGGATCGCTTCGAGGCTGAGCCGATCGCTCCGACGACAACGGTGCTTATGACAAGAGCGACTATGAGAATATTTACCACGAGGCGCCGCCGGCCAAAAACGTTCACCTGGCTCGGCCTCCAAGACGTATACGAGCCAGTCGCCGGCGACCGAACCAACCGATGCTCACGAGCGCGATCCCGATCCCGGTGATCGGAAGAGGGTTGATTCCGGTGGACGCTAAAGGCGTCGAGGCTCCAGTCAGGCTTACCCCTGGGTCAACCCCCGAAGCGCCTACGGATCCGGAACTTCCGGCGAGGCCACTGGACTTCACCACTGCTGCACCCTTCGTCGTACCCGTCGCTCCAACAGCCGACTTGATTGCGGTAGCCGCAGCGGTTGTCACGGTGGTCGCGCCCGTGGCCGTCCCCGTGCCCCCCGGCTGCGTCGAATTGTCGGGATTCGTAGTGCCACAGGTCGGAGACGAAGCTCCGGCCTGTACCTCGGCGGGAGTGAAGTCTCCACACGCATACGCGGACTTTTCGTCAGCCGTCGGGGCCACCGCCCCAGGAACGCCCGCGGTAACGGTGTTGACACCGTACTGCTCCAGCGAGAGGCCGAGCGACGCATAGCCGATCTTGGGGGCCTTCTCCTGTCCGAGAGTGAGCGCATAGTTCACGAACGCGCTGAGCGTCGCTCCCTTACTGGCATTCCAACCAGTCGTAGGGGTTATGAGGTAGCTGTACGTGGACGGGTTGTACACCTTCGGACCCGCACCGTCGAAATTGAGGACATGCACGCCGTCCGGTTGTTGGGTGGCGTAGGCCAGTGCTGATGCGACGTTCACTGCGCCCGGCTGCGTGTAGACGCCGCTGGCGTTTTTCACCGATGCTACGGGTGTGTTGTCCTCGATCGCGTAGGCCGTCTCGACCGCAGTGACGTACCCATTGTCATCCGGATTGGCCACTGTTTGGGCTGCAGTCGTCGATCCGCTCACGGGAATCGCCGATTGAAACAAAGGCCAGTCCGAACGAGGAGCGGTCGCCGAGAGGTCGCTTACTTGGCCGGGATATCCGCGGACCGCGGAAGAACCCACGAACGCCGCCCAAAGAGCGGGCTGCTCGTGAATGCAGTACTCCTGAAGCACGAAATTGGTGCCGGCCAGATCGGAGCGCGTCACGGGATGGACCGCCACGTGCGGCAAGGAGACCCCCGGATTGTCGGCTTGAATGATGGGGTCGTCCCAATATGCCACGCCTCCCGTCATAAGCGCGCATGCCGAATAGCTCGACAATTGCAAGCTGGAGAGACCGTTGACGTGAAACATGAACGCCAGTCCTCCCGCAGTCACCGGTATGTAGGCAAACGGAAAGGTCGGAGACTTCGTGTCGAACGGGTACGGCTGGTACGGAATGTCCGTGACACCAAAATCAACCGTCTGATCGGCGAAGGCGAAGCGCCCGTCGCCCGAAGCCGATGACGTGTAGGACACTGGCAGGTTATAGGGGGACTGACCAACGTCGGCCACCCATTGCGAAACTTCCGGCCCGGCAAAGGACGAGCCTTCGCCAACGATGGGCGTGGAGGCCGCAGAGGCCGGCGCCGCGCTTCCCGTCAGAGCGAGCGCCCAACTCAGAAGGACGACAAGCATGAGTCCGCTATGCCGTAGCCCACGAGCGTAGGGGGATTTCATTGTGCGACAACCTCCTTTTTGCGGCGACGGAAACGACGTCGGCCGGGCTTCGACGATCCGATGATGCGCGCCGTGGTGAAGAGCGCCAACACGGCAGTGATCAAGACAAACGCCCCGCCGTAACCCTCACGGACCTGGTTGGGTGCCGAACTCTTCACATTTTGAATGATCTGAAGTGGAAGGTCGGCCTGAGCGCCGCTAAATGGATTCAGGTTGTACCGGTTGTTCCCCAATGCCGTGAAGAGAACCGGGGCAGTTTCGCCGACTCCGAGCGCGACGCCGAGAATGACTGCAGTAATCAACCCGGACTTGGCCGTTGGCAGAACGACTCGGAGCGTCACCCTCCACCGCGGCGATCCGAGCGCCAACGCGGCCTCACGCAGTGAACCAGGTACGACCCTGATCACCTCTTCAGCCGTACGGATCATGATGGGCAGCATGAGCACCCCGAGGGCAAGGCTCGCGGCGAAGCCCGAATACCCACTCGTGTGGCGTGGTTGAACCCACCACAGATACACGAACAAGCCGGCAATGATGGACGGCATTCCCATCATCGCGTCGACAATCAATCTGACCAGTCTCGTGAACCAGGTGTCGTATTCGGTCAGATATGTCGCGGTCAGGATGGACACGGGTACCGTGTACAACGTCGCCAAAGCGACCTGCTCTACCGATCCCACGATGGCTTGTCCGACGCCCACCTTCCATACCGGCTCTGTTGGCCCTCCGACAGCGTCATTCACAAGGAATGCCGGAAAGTGAGCCGCAACCACCGGCAGTCCGCGGATAACGATAAAAATGACCATGTCCACGAGCGGGACAAGGGCCAGCAACCCGCCGGCCCATACGTATGCACTTCCGAGTCGGCTCTTCATCACCAGGAGCCCATGAAGCCGCCACGAGAGCAAGCCGTAGAGCACGAGAAACAGCAAGACCGTGCATACCAACATTCCGAACAGGGGAAACTCACCGGCAACCGAAAAGATCACGAGAACGGTCGCCACCGCTGCGACCAGTGCTCCCACACATTCCCGGATCTCTGCCACGGGTTTCGGGCGAGACTTCGGCTTTTCCGCAACTACATTTGCAGATTCAGGGCTGGTCGCGAAAGGTGCGTCCCTGCCGACGAGGAGACTTCTGCTCACGTAAACCGCGATCCCGACCGTTTCACAATGGCACGGGCAAGAACATTCATCGTCAACACCGTCGCGAAGAGCAACAAACCAGCCAATGCCAGTGCCTGCTTGGTGGGAGTGTCAACGGAAGTGAAATCTTGAGCGATAAGTGCAGGAATGTCGGCTCCCCCTCGAACGAGTATGTGGGTTTGGATCACATTCGTCTGAGAGAGGATCAGAAGTATGGCAATCGTCTCGCCGAGCGCCCGCCCGAGTCCGAGCAGTGCGCCACCGATAATGCCTGGACGGGCGAATGGGAGGACGACGTCCGTCACCATCCCCCATTTCGTCCCACCGAGAGCAAGCGCCGCTTCGCAGGCATCTCGGGGTACCTGGGACATTACTTCACGGCTGATCGAGGTTACGATGGGAATACACATCACCCCTACAACCAACCCGCAGAGAAAAATCGAATTACCGACGGGACCATCGATAATGAAAATGGGAATAAAGGCGAAGTGTGCGCCCAACCAATTAGTTGTCCCGTAGACCTGCGTGCTCAAGGCGATGAGCCCCCATACGCCGTAAATCAGACTCGGTCGCGCGGCGAGCAGATCGATAATCGCGGTTAGTGGTCGACGAAACCGGGTCGGCGCGTACTCGTTCACCATTAATGCACAAGCGACCGAAATCGGCACCGCTATGAGAAGTGCCAGCGCTGCAATCATGACGGTACCCGCCAGAAGGGACAGCATCCCGTACTGAGCGGGGTTGGCGAGTGGCTCCCAACGAGTGGTGAATATCGAAAGCCCGCTGTGCTCGAGTGTGGGGCCGCCGAACGAGGCGAGAAACCCAGCAATGGCAACGATCGCCACCATCACCACGATGCTGGCTCCGACGAGGAGCCAGTGAAAGCGTCGGTCTGCACCTGTGCTTCCAGGCCTAAGAGGCACAGGACGGTCGCTTTCAGGCGACCGTTGAGGCTGGGGCGCCACCACGATGGTGCTCACTCGGCCGAAGGGGCAAACCGTCGGCGGCCGAGTGACCCCGATACGAGAAGGACCAATCCCCCCAGCACCAGCCAAATGAGAGATCCGGGAGGACCAGTTGAGGCCAGCGAAGCGGTTGGATCGGCGTCCGACAACCCACTCCCGCCTCCTGTGTCACTCGAGCCGGTTGAGGGAGGCAACGTCGTGCTGGTGCCGGGCGATGTGGTTGTCGTCGTGCACGGCGCGGTCGTCGTGGTGGTGGTTGGCGCGATGGTCGTCGTCGTCTCTGGTGAAGTGGATGATGTTGTCGTGTCTGCAGAAGTGGACGTTGTCGTCGTCGACTGGGATGTCGTTGAGGTGGTTGCATCCGAAGACGACGTCGATGTCGTCGTCGGCGGCGATGTAGTTGTCGTCGTCGAGGACGTAGACGCATTCTGCGAAGTCGTCGTCGTGGAAGATGGCGATGTTGTTGTTGTCGTGCACGGCTGAGTCGTGCACGGCTGAGTCGGGGTCGTCGTGTTCGCCGTTGACATTGTCGTTGACGTCGACGGAAGAGTCGTGGTCGTCGCGCAGGACACAGTTGTCGTTGTCGTAGGCGGCGATGTTGTCGTTGTCGTAGGTGGCGATGTTGTCGTTGTCGTGGTCGGCGATGTTGTCGTTGTCGTGGTCGGTGACGTCGTGGTCGTCGTTGTCGATGAGGTCGTTGTAGGCGCGGATGTTGTCGTTGTCGTGGTCGTGGTCGGTGACGTCGTGGTCGTCGTTGTGGGTGGCGTGCTGCCACAGACTCCCGATTCGCCCGCTACGGCTACGCAGAAGGGCTGTGACCATACATAGGGTTCGGTGAAGTCGTTCTGGTCCTGGCCGATATACAGCACGCAAGCGCTATACGCGTCACACACCGGCACCGAGTCGGCGCTCTCACCACCTCCGAGCGCTGCACTGGGGAGTTGGTAAATCTCGTAATTGGTCTTGTCGACCGACCCATCCGTTCCGACGTTAATGGTCCGCCCGGTGCTGATGGTCAGCCCATCACAGGTGGTGGCGTCGGTGGGCAGATCATCAGCCAGACCGTCAGCATCGGCACACTCAAGAATCTTTATGGAATCGCCGGGGGTAAGCGTCGTGTTAGCCGGCACCTGAACCTCGACCGTAGTCTGGTCGGTGATGGTCGGAATGGGGCTCTGGGGAAGAGCGGTGCCTCCACCCGTGCCGGGCTGGAGGAGGATACCAATTTGCGGTGCGGTCGCATTGGCGTGACCGGGAAAGACCGCGACCACGATGGCAACAAGGAGCACGGTGAGTCCCGCAGCCTGCGTCCATGCGAACAGGCTCTTCTTCCTTGTTAGCGCACGTACGACGTTCATTCAGTCCTTTCGTTTCCTTGCGTCGTCCTATGAAATTCATCAGAAAGCCTCGGGCGCACCACAGCGGCGCCCGAGGCCCATCACACCCAGATGCCTGGGGACCCAGCGAACCGATCGCTGGGCCCCCAGGCGAGGGCAAGACTTGATACGTGGAGATGCTTAGCTACCCGAGTTGACCACCGAAGTAATCAGCGGGCATGAAGTCGGAGCGTTGGTGTCGTCCAACCGGATAAATCCGTACGTCGTGTTGACCAGCGTGGTGATCTCGGCGTCGTAGTTGATGCCATCACTGAGGTCCTTGCCCTTCTGGAACGCGTTGTTGTCGTCACAGATCCAGTTCAAGAACCCAGCTGTCGATGCCCGGATGCCGCTACCGCTGACGGCCGGAATCGCCGTCGAGAGGTAAATGTTTCCGAGTTCCCGTGCCGTCGGGAAGGTCTGAGCAAACACGTTTGAGCTGCTCGGGTACTGAGTGTTCAGTCCGACAAGCTGACCTGGGAAGGACTTCAGAGTCGCAGCATTCTTAACCCCTCCGGCCGTCAGAGCAGCCGAGCTCTGGTATGGGCTCGCGTTGTATACGCCGTTTGCCACATAGTAAAGCGAGGTTGCCAACTCAACTGCCTGGTCAGCGAGATCGCTCGGGAAGTCAGTCGTAGCGAAGTCGTCGATCTGGGCGGCGTTGTTCTCCAGCGCTAAATGGGTGTCGCCGTTGACAATCGACTCGTTCCCATCTGAGTTGCAGGCAGACTGACCACTCTGGACCCACTTCGTCCATACACCGTTGGTCCCCGAGGAGGGGTTGACGCCGATGAGGTTGATGTGGAGTCCGAACGAAGTCCCGGAACCAACTGGCTTGCTGGGAACGCCGTTCGTGAAGGGTCCTATGTTCGTCAACTGGCCCCAGTCGGTGATGGAGGGGATCGTCGGGGACTGACACCAGATGGCATAGGCCACACTGGCCGCACCGGTTCCGGCGTCATCTCCGCCCGATGCAAACGACTCGTTCGTGTTGTCGATGTCGTAGAAAGGGTATCCGGCGCAGTTGTTGATGCCGTTACCGAACTGACCATTGGGACCAATCAACGCTGTCGTGTCGCAGTTGATCGACTCCGTACCATCCGTGGCCTCGCCGGAGGGAATGCTTTGCGGCGGAACCCAACCTTGAGCAACGTCACCGATAACGCCACCATTGACCGCCGCGTAGTTGTAGCCGGAGTAGGTCGAAGTGGCCGTCCCGTACGCCGACGGGTTGACGAAGAAGTCAAGCAGGTCGACGGCGTCCGCTGCAAAGTAGTCTTCCTTGAGCGCCGCTTCGCAAGTTGATCCTACGTTCGCCGCCGACGTGATACCTGAAGACGAGCGGGCGTAGTCGATTTTGGCCCAAGAGGGCAGCGGAGCATTGTTGGAGCCGTAGTTGACGTCGCACAGTTGTGCTTGGCCGGCTCCCGACCCCACTTCGTCTACTCCCTGGACTTCTTCAGTCCGGTCGTAGTTGTCCGTGTAGTCGGTGGTCCCCTTGTTGTTGTCCGGGTCGTTGCTGTCGTTGTACGGCGCTGTGTCGTCCAAGCACGTGTAGTCGTCGCTGCTCAGCGCGCAACCGTACAAACCGGCCTGGTTGTAGAGGTCACTGATCTTCTGCATGATGTAGAAGGTTGTGTCCGATCCGCTGCCGCGGTCCGTTTGGACCGTGCCGGTAATCCACGCTGGCGAGGCCGCGGGCGTCGTCGCCGAGGCGGTTCCCACCCCCACCATTGTGGTCGCGACGGCGGCGCCGACGAGTGCTCCCGCCGTCGCCAACCGTCGAAGATACTTGAGCTTGCTCATTTTGGGATATTTCTCCTTTTTCGTCTTGGTGCTGCGATGTGCAGCGGTCTGAGTTAGAAAGCCTGATTGCCGGTTCATGCAGCCGCTTCTGCGGCGGCGCGACGACGGCGACGAACGGTGAAGACGACCCCTGCACCGAGAACCAGGATCCCGGCCGCGGGCAGCGCTATCGTGGCCGGGCTTTCAGGCGTGGGGGTGCCGAGTGAAGATACATAGAACGGCTGCGACCAAACGTAGGGCTGTGTGAAGTCGTTCTGGTCTTGGCCGATGTAGAGCACGCAGGCGCTGGTGGCGGTACACACGGGCGTGGAAGTCGGACCTTCGTTGAGTGCGGTGCTAGGCAGCGCGTAGATCTCGTAGCCCGTCTTGTCGACGGTGCCACCGGTTCCCTCGTTGATCGTCCTACCCGTGTTGATGGTCAGCCCATCGCACCCCGCTGCGCTGGTGGGCAGGTCATCGGCGAGGCCATCGGCATCACCACATTCGAGGATCTTGACGGAACCCCCCGTGAGAGTGGTGTTGGCCGGCACCTGAACCTCGACAGTGCTCTGGTCGGTGATGGTCGGGATCGGGCTGGTGGGCAGTGGGCCTGGCTGGAGCAATATGCCGATCTGCGGCGCCGCTGCACCCGCCATGCCCGCCAGCGGCAGTACCAAGGCAGCACCAGCAACCGCAGCCACCGAGCCCGCCTTAACACTGAACCGCGCGGTTCGGTGTCGAATCGATTTTTTCACGTTTCCGTGCTCCTTTCGCTGGGGGCAACCGCCCATCCAAGGCCATCCGCTCGAGAACCTTGGTCCCCGACACTCACGTGTGGGGCCAGGTCTGAGTCTGTGAGGTGCCGGTTGGGAGAGCAAGGTTTAAAGGGCCATTCGCGCCAGAATTCATTTGGCGTTGGACCGCATTTCGCACGTCCGTCACACGGTTGCCAGGTACCGCCTTTTCAGACGACGCGTGGACGTTCTGATAAGGACTTTTTCCGAACCTCTTACGAACCCTTTAGCGGGCTCTTAAGAACCCCCTGAGGCGATGTCAACGTGTCGATTTGATGCCTCATCGTGCAAGGTCGTACAGCTCTTCGGCCATCGAAAATTTGCTCCGTTGTCACGGTGCGTTAACTACCGACCCCTAGAGTCCCGGAAGCCCCATGTGTGCCCCCTCCACGACCGGAACGATGTCACACCCGATGACCTGTTCGGTGTAGTTCACCACGGGCCACGCCGAACGGTTGGTGGGACCGGCGCACCGGATGAATCGCACACCATGTGCGTTGAGAAACCAGGAGAATGATGAGATACCACTGCAGAGCCGGGCGCCACCTGCCTCGACTTCGGTCCGTGAGACGGTCGACCCATGGCACGAAAACGAGTGCGTGCATGGCCACGTCCATTTTCACCCTCGCTCCGAGCCTTCTTATCCTCGTCCTAGCCGGGATTATTGCTTCCCCCGGTCAGGCTGAAGCGGCCTCGCAACAGATCGTACAGATCTGGGCGGGGGGCTCACGAGTACCGAGTAGCCCGGTGCCTCACCTGGCCGCAAACGAATCTGTGACGGTAAAAGTCCCGGAGAACTCCGTCCTCCAGGCCGGGTACCGGGCGGACATCCTCATGTGCAGCGATCCCGGAGGTAAGCCGAGCGCCTTACCGATCAGCGACTCGACATGTGACGGACTCACGATCAACAATGGTCGCACCCTCGACATCGGGACCAAAGGCACCGTCAACAAGAGAAACTACGTGATCTACAAGCTTCCCTTAAAAATCGAAGGGTCGGACAGCATTCCCAAGTGCAATGCAACGAATGCCTGTGTCCTCTACGTCGGCCAGGACCAGAACGACTTCGCACATCCACACGTCTGGTCCACGGCGTTCTATGTCGGTGCTGCCACAAAGCGGAAATAAGAGCCCAAATGACCCTTGGAAGTCCACAACCGCCTCTACCTCCCTATTTTGAAGGTGAACGGGAGGCAAACCTTTGGCCGCTGGCTGGCCGGAGGGTCGGGTGAGTGATACCAATTGGGAAATATGGATAGTAACCCATTCGGAGCCTCAGCCGATCCGGCAGCTAATGGTCGCAGCTACGGCCAAGCCTTGGGCCAAGCTACTAAGGCGGAGGTTCCTCACGAAGAGATCCAACAAATTGCCGACGCTATCGAAGAGTTACAGGGCCGTCTTAAGCGCGCAAACGAACAGCTGAGCCAAGTTGCGGCGATTCAGAACACCGAGATCGAGATCGGTCGACTCTTCGTCGAGGCGCAGCGGTTCTCGGATGCCTCGCTCTCGAGACTTGAAGTTCAGGTTCAGGAGATAGTGGTCGAGGCGGAAGCCAAGGCCGCCGAGATCATTCGGGAAGCCACTGAGGATGCCGAGGAGATCCGTCGCCTGGCGCGGACGGGATCTTCACTTCCCGAGCAGACGGCACAAGAACTGAAGTCGGTCATCGGTACCTTCGCCAACGTCAATGCGGAGTTGATCAAACAGATCAACGTGTTAAACGCGATGTTGACACCACTCGTCGATCGAAGGACTGCATCGTTGAACCAGTCACCGGCCCCGACGAGATCATTCTAATCGGGCACACAGCAGCACTACCGACTTCAAAATCTGCTCGATGATTCACGCTGGAAACAAATGATTCTATGAGTAACCCGTGTCATCGCCATCGACAGTTGGAATCAACTCTCGCACAAAGCAGGGGTGGAGCCCTGCGCTCATCGATGACACCTTTTCCAGGACGAATCTGTCACGACCTCACGAGCGCCACGCACGTCGGCGAGTCTTTCATCAGGGATCACGTCTTCAAATGTCCATAATCGCGTTGAAGAGCTAAGCGTGAACCACGAAGTAGCCTCCGCGACACTCCTTCGACCGGATGCCATTGATTCGGTTGAACCATCAGTTCCTTTTGATCCGCCGCACGAATCCAACAATCCGGTTCGGCATCGCAGGAGAGCTCTACTTCGGAGGCTGGCGAGTGAAGGTGCCGCTGTCTATGTCGTGTCTCTGGTCATCTACATCGTGGTAGGTGTCTTACTCGATTTCAAATACACAACTTTTGCCGGGGACGCGGTCTCCCGAATGGCGAATGGGTTTTACGTTCTGTACTCGCGCGACCCACACCTTGCTGCAATAGGGTTCGTTTGGGAACCTCTGACCTCGTTGACCGACATGGTCTTTCTCCTCGGTAACCATATATGGCCCGCTCTTTCTCACAATGACATGGCAGGGAGCCTCACCAGCGCTACCGCTATGGCTGGAGCGGCTTATCAGCTCGCCTCAGCTCTCGCGCGAGTGGGGGCTCAGCCGCATTCCCCGACTCTTGCTAACCGCGTTCTTCGTTCTGAACCCCATGATCCTGCTTTATGGGGGGAACGCAATGAGCGAAGGGCTCTATCTCTTCACACTCATCGCAGCCACTCGGTATTTTCTTCGCTGGATCCATTCCGGAGACTTGCGGTCATTGGCATATGCCGCTATCGCACTGGGGCTCTCCTACCTGACGAGAAACGAAGCAATAGCTGCAATTTTGACAGGGGCCTCGGCTGTCGCTCTAGTGAGCTACTGGCGAGCTAAAGGAGAGCGATCGAGCAGAAGAGCAACCGCCATGGCCGATGCCGCGATCTTTGCAGTCCCTGGAGTTGTCGCAGCGGCGGGATGGGCCATCGCCAGCTACGTGATCACCGGCAGCCTTTTTGGTCAACTATCGTCGATTTACGGCAACTCCAATGCAGAGAAGTACATCTCTCATGAATCATTCAGTGGCAGGGCCAACTATCTGTTTCATGCGATTACATCCTTGTGGCCCCTCCTTCCAGTCGTCCTTATCGTCGCTGTGATTCTGGCGGCGCGTCGGCACGATGCACGGGTTCTCGCTCCCCTGACAGTCCTTGGCGGTGCATTCGGGTTTGACGTATTTGCATTACTAAAAAACGACATTCAACCCTTCTACCGTTACTTTATTGTTGCAATTCCCCTGGCAGTTCTTCTTGTCGGCGGCATAGCAGCTGCCTTTGTAACGACTGATGACGACCCGAACACCATGGGCATCAAATCAGCCAATACGTCAACATCATCCAAGCTACTGCGAAATGCAGGGGCGGTGTTTGTAGTAGTTGCGCTGATGCTCCCAGGAACTATCACGACGGCGGCGGCGATGTTCAATCCCAACGTCGCTCCGGAGGAGTACCAACAAATCGATTTTATTTTCGTGACTCACCCAAATGCATCAGAGCGCGAATTCGAAAAGCAATACCCTAACGTCATCAGAATTGGCTCGTACCTTTCGAGTCTCGATCTCCCCGACGGTGACGTCATCGTCGATGACACGGCGGGATGCATCCCCGCCGTGATGACGACTATTAGTCAGCCAAAACTGTTCGTCATACCCAACGATCGCAAGTTTCAGCGGACGCTCGCGGACCCTCTGGCATTTCAGGCTCACTATATTTTGGAATCGCAACCGTCCGCCGACCCCGTCACCGCGCCCAATATCTCTTATCCTTCACTCTGGAAAACTGGCTCCGGTTTCGCCAAGGTGATCCATCAAATCCCGGCGAGTGGAGACTGTCCTGAATTCCGACTATTCAAAGTAATTCGACACCCTAGCGAAGCGTTATGAGTTATTGCCGTTCGATATCAAGCGGGACCTGCTACCAGTTGAACGGCAAGGTTGCTCCCTAATTTCGTAGGAGATTTCGATATTGAGCGCCGAATTTCTGAAGCTCGTATCTAGACGTGATACGACGGAACTACGTCGAACCCTTCTCAAGTAACGCCACCACCGAAGAGCCGGCGGGCAATCTCATGTGCAGCATGAGAAACGCTTCGAATCGTACGAGCTCAATGAGGATCGAGTTCACAAGCTGCGGCACACCCACATGGGAGCCGCTCGTCGTTCGGCTGATCTTGTGAAGGAACCGAACAGCGACCACAAGAGGAAGAGAGCATAAGAACGCGTAGGAGTCTCTTTGGAGCGCGAACTGCGCTGTCCCGGCCAATCGACGGATGCTCCCAGCTGTGTGCCGACGTTTGTGGTGAAGATTTACGTCATGACCACTCCACAGCCACTGGTAGGCAGGGACGGTCAAGAGGACGCCTCCTCCAGCACGCAGAACTCGGCGCCACTCTCGAAGGGCTGAAAGGTCGTCGTCAATATGCTCGAGGACGTCACAAGCGACCACAAGATCGTACGTATCGTCTGGGTAGGGGAGTTCGACGCCGTCAATCAGGGACGCCTCGAAGCCTGCTCTCTTCATAAAGGCAATGGCGTCCTCGGCCACGTCAATATTGGTCACGCAACCGAATCTTTCCAAAAGCGGAACGGTTCCTCCCGTCCCGCATCCAACATTGAGTATTCGGAGTGGACCCTTACTCATTGCAAATTCATGAAGGTACGTCTCGATGATCGACAGCCTGCCTACGTACCACCAGTACGTACGTTCGTGTTCGGCCAATTGGGTGTACTCGTCAGGATTCACACCTCGTGCCGGCAGAAGATCCACGTCTGCAAGAGGAGGAACCGGGCGAGTGTGGCGACCCCAGTTCCTACAAGGATCGCGATGACGCGGCCTAGTAGCGCACCTGGGGCGACGGCTGAGGCAACGACCAGCCCTAGCGTGGTCAAGAGAACGTTTGTCGCAAAGAAGATGATCCATCCCAGCATTACGACGCCGGGCCGAACAGGGCCGTGGGTCACGAAAGTAAATCGCCCGTGAGCAGCGATGTTGGTTGCCGTACAGATAGCGAGAACAACCACGTTCGCGGCGTAGACCCCCATGATCGGGGTGAGGAGGAAGAACAAGGCGAAATAGGCGAGCGTCGTGAATAGCCCGACTCTCGCGAAACGGGCCAACTGAGAGGAATTGACGGGCCTCCGAAACTGATCCGGGTCAGGGAGGTACCCGCCCCCTCGACCGAACTCACGAACGAGGCGACCGAGTCCCTTAATATCGACTATTGCGGCGTTGGAAAGCGACACGCCGGAATCAGTATCGACCCAGTCAACCGGAACCTCGTGGATCCGTAGACCGTTCCGTTCGGCCAGGACCAGAAGTTCCGTATCAAAGAACAACGCGTTATCGGCAACTAACGGGAGTAACACCTGCGCGGTCTCTTGGCGCATGGCCTTGAACCCGCAACTGGCGTCAGAGAAACGGTTGTGAACCAGACGCGCGGATCATGAGGTTGTAACAGCGGGAGATCAACTCCCTTTTCGGCCCACGGATGACCTCGGAGCCTCTCGCCAACCGCGTTCCGATCGACAGATCGCTGTGTCCTGAGAGCAAGGGTGCAACAAGCGGCAAAAGCGCCTCAAGACCGGTCGAGAGATCGACGTCCATGTACGCGACAACCTCGGCACTGCTTTGGGACCAAGCCGTCCGAATCGCCAATCCTTTTCCCTTTTGGTTGAGTGTGCAGAGTCGCACCCCTTCGATCGTGCGGCTGAGATCCGAAGCGATTTCAGGGGTCCGGTCAGTGCTGCCATTGTCTGCGATAACGATCTGGGCGGCGAAGGGAAACGACTCATCGAGATACTTGCGCAGCCTTCGAACGCTGGGCTCAAGATCTTTTTCCTCGTTGTAGACCGGGATGACGATGTCTACGTCGAGAGTGTGGGGGCGTCGGTCCGTCCGTCGGCGCCGATGCGGCAGCGGCACGAGAGTCTCCGGCGAAGTAGGAGAAACCAGCGCCGTTGCAGACATCACGTCATCGAGGCGGGGAAGGGTCTGACTCATCGGTGTAAGTCTCACAATTGCGGCATTAGTCCACAAGCAAAAAGCCCTGTTGGCGCAGAGAAATAACCTGCCGGTCGCGGGGATTTCGCAAGGACGTTGCAAGCGCATCAGGAACTCGTCTGACCCGCCCGTCGAAGGTGCTGTCGTGTCATTTCCTGGAGAGCTCCAGCGGATTTCGAGCCGCTATCCGGCCCTCGTGAGAAGCCTCATCAAGGGGTCGCCCGGACCGGTGTTGTAACTGCAGGGCCCCGGGGAATCGAGCGTCCAGTCCCAGATCAGGAAGGCACTCGAGCCGGCGGCAAACTGTGCGTTGAGCTTGTCCGCCATGACGGCCGCCCTCTGGGTGAAGCTGTCGCAGCCGGGAACGTCGCCAGCAACGACCCCGACCTCGCCGGTGACGATCGGCTTGTGCAATGCCGCAGCCTGCTCGAACCTCACGGCCATGCCGTTCCACTGATCGCCGCCCAGGGGCACCGCCTCGTAGTAGTCGTGGACGCTCAGGACGTCTATTCCGGGACTCGCCCCGACGCTCTGGTAGTCAGCCCCCGCCGTTCCGCACTGGCCCCCGCCGAGGAAGCCCGATTCGACCAGGTGATGCGGATCGAGGGAGTGGATTTCGTCCCCGACAGTGTCGAAGAAGGACGTCAGATCAGCCGCAGCAACCGCCTCGCTGGGGCACGTCTGATGGCCAGAACAGTCCGTAGGCTCGTCCACCTGCGGGCAGGTCGACGCCTCCGGCTCGGAGATCGGCTCCCACATGCCGAGGGCCGGCGAGTACTTGTAGCGATTCACCAGTTTGTGCATGTAGCCCCAGTACGACAGAGGAGTGAGGCCCCTCCCATCTGAATTGGTCGCGGCGTTGAACACGTCCCTGTAGCCGCCCGCATACCACGACGGGTCCTGCCAATGCCCTCCGTCGCAGGTCCCGTTCTGGTCGGTGATTGCCGGCACGAGGTAGATATCGTGAGCGGCGGCCAGAGAGAACACCTGATCTATCGGCGCCCAATCGATCTGGTGAGTGGCGACATCGGTGGCGAGGTCCCCCTGGAAGGCCCAGAAGCGAACGATCGATCCGGGCTTGAGGCTGGAGAACAGGTCGGCGATCTGGGCCGGGGTCTCCATGCCGCCGCAGCCCGCATTGGTACCCCACGCTGTGGCCAGCTCGTAGGCGTTGACGCCGGTGAACTTGGTCGGGATGCCGTCGACCTCGAGGTTCCCGCCAGACGCGGTGATCGGAAGCTGACCGGTGGACGCATAGGTGAGGAGGGTTTCCCGGCCGGCAGCCGAAGTACCCGTTGGCGTGACGACCCGCACCGCGACGGTGCCTTCATTGGTGGGGACGACTGCCTTAATCAGTGTGGGACTGATCACCGTGAAATTCGAAGCGTCGTTCGTGCCGAAGAAGACCGTGCTCGTCGCGCCAAACCCACTGCCGGTGATGCTCACGGTGGCACCGCCTCCGGCCGACACGACTGCGGGTGAGACCGCCTGGACTACGGGGATGGAACCGTCGACGCCTAAAGCGTGGCTCTCGGAAGCGACAGCGGATTTCGGCGCATCAGCGAACGCCAAACCCACGAGAGCACAGAGGCTGATCGTCACCACCAGGAGCGGACCTCGGAGCACGCCATCGGGAGCAGTCGCAGGCCGACGTCGTCGCAATCCCTCGAGCACGTGTGGGTCCAGTTCCTTCCCTAGCCCGAAGCCAACCAGGCCTCCGAAATGGGGAAGGTCATGCTCTCGACCATGTCGGCGGCCCGGCTGACTCGGCGAGTCCCGTGGCTTTGCGTCCCTCCCTCGCGGGAGATTTGCCTTTTCGACTTACGAGTCGAATATGCACGCATTCTCCGTCTGCGTCAATGAAAACGGCGCACAAACGAGCCGAATGGGTCCTCTCGAACCTCGTGCAACCGCGACGCAACCCGACGATCACGCTGCGTTCACCTATGCATCGAGGGGGACGGGAACCTCAGTATGGCGCAGAGGAGGCGTAACGTCCGGTGCGTGCGGTGTGTCGATTGCAACGACCTCGGCGTCCTGGTTGAGTCCGTGTGTGGTTTTCTCCCAGAACGATGGTGTCACCACAAGCTGCCACGCCGCTTTCGTCGCGGCGATCGACATCATCACCCAGTAGACCGGAACCAACATTGCAGTCAGCACCAGACCCCGCTGGTTTATATGGCGAGCGGTCAGAACAGTGAGATACCACAGCGCAAAGTTGCCGAACACCCAGAGTGCCAGACCCACGTAATAGACGGGGGCCGGGAAAATCTCGAGCAGGAACGGTGGATGCGCCACGAACCAGACGATCGTGAGAGCCCAGAAGATCGGGTTGACCACGGCCAGTATCGGTGTACCTCCCACGAAAGCGCTGAGATGGCCCACGCCCTGCCAGTGAATCTCGCGCGTCACCTCGCGGGGCGAACGGAGGTGAATCAGAAACGTCTGCAGGTATCCCTTGTACCAACGTGAACGCTGCTTCACCCAATTCACGAAGTCGCTGTTGGCTTCCTCCAACGTGACCGAATCGAGGACTTTGACGTCGTAACCTTCCCGGAACATGCGAATGCCGAGATCGCAGTCTTCAGTGACGTTGTAAGGATCCCAACCTCCGAGCGCCCTCAGTGCACCGCGGCGGAAGTGATTCGACGTTCCCCCGAGCGGAATCGGCGCATGCATCGAAGAAAGGCCGGGAAGAAAGAACGAGTACCACATGGTGTACTCGATCGTGAAGCTCCGCGTGATGAAATTCTGATGGGCATTGCCATAGGAAAGCTTGGCTTGAATACACGCCACTTCAGGCCCGAAGCGCGCAAGGGCGACCGCCGCCCGACGCAGTTGGAGAACGTCCGGGGTATCTTCCACGTCGTAGACAGCGATGACCTCGCCCCGGGCCATCGTGAGCCCGAAGTTCAGTGCCTTCGGCTTGGTTCGGGGTTCGCCCGGAGGAACCACCACGAGTTTGAAGGAGGGACCGGGATCGATGTCGCGGAGGACGTCCAACGTCTCATCGTCATCCTGCTCGACGAGCAACAGAACCTCGAGTCGATCGGCGGGATAGTCGAACCGGCCGATGTTGTCGATCAGTTTGCCCATGACCGACGCTTCACGATAGGCGGGAATCATGATCGTATAGAACGGCAGGTCTGCGTCGGGAACGCTCAACGCCTCCTCGTCCGTCACCACCTCCAAGCCGTCTGTCCTCGAGGAGCGTATGAACAGGTACAGCCGATAGCAGACCGCAACCAGATACACCAACGTAAAGAATGCTGTGAGTGCGGTGAACGTAATGCGCGCCGAAACCACGACTCCTATGACGAACAGGATGACGAGTCCGAAAAACAGATTGCGCTGCCCTTTGGAAACAAGGCTACGGGCCGAGACGAGGGGTACCCGATCGGCCAGCCCCGACGTACTCGCCTCGAGGCGCAGCCGAATCTCGGCCTCGCTCATCAAGGTCGGGAGCACGGGCGGAGTGTAGCAATAGGTGCCGAATTGGAGTAATCGCCCGGACCCGCGGAGTTCGCTCTCTTTCGATGAGATTGCAAGATGACACGTACGCGACGCGCACCTAATCTTTAGGTAAATTCTGGATCGATCCGATGGTCTGACTGTCACTTTGCTCGTGGTCTGAGCGACCATGGAGCAATGGATGTCGATGCGACCCCCGAATCGTCGGATCACGCAACGCCACCCACGGATCCGACCCGCGAGCGCGTGGCCTTCCTGGCGACACCACTTCGCAATTCGATCGACGAACGCCTCGCCGCAATAAGCGAGTCGATCCGCTCGGCGGAGTGGCGGGCCTACGTCGCGGAGCACGGAGGCGGCGAACGTCAAGACCGGCCGGCTCGCCAGGTCACGCCGGAGCGCCCACCCGATCCTCGTGGCCCCAACCGTCTACAACCCAATCCGGTGGGCTCGACAGACTGGTTGCAACCGTCACCAACCCGACAAGAACCCCCGCGGCCTGATCCTCGACCGGCCAATCGTCTCCAACCGGGGTCCGCCAACCGGTTACAGCCGCCGGCAACGCCTCCCGTCCCCCCGCCCCCGCCCGTGCGGGCCGATCCGCCGGCACAGGGCCCCTTGAACGGCAACGGTCAGCAGCCGAATTCCATACCCCCACCGGCCAACCGGATACCCGCACCGCCTCCCGGTCAGTACCAACCCGAACCACCCATGCCCCCACCTCCTCGGAGCGCCAATCGGCTCCAGCCGGGTTATGTTGCCCCTCCTGCCAACCGTCTTCAGCCGACCGCGACCAATGGCCATGCCACGGCGCCGATAACAGCGGCGGCAGTAGCAGCGCCACCCTTCGTCGACGCTCCCGTGTCGGACTGGGGGCCACCGACCGCCGACCGCGCGGCGACCGGCCCAACACCTACGACAGGCTACGCGGGGCCACCCGTGAACCCCACAATGGCCGTCCCGGTCACCGCCCCCGAGGAGCCTGGGGCCCGTCCGCCCGGATCACGGCAGTGGGGCAAGTATCTCCCGTGGATCGTCGCCGCCGTCGTGGTGATCGTCGTGGTGGGCATCATCCGGTTGACCTCGAGCAAGAGCCCGGACGCGCTGACTCCGACAACGGTGACCACGACCACGGCTGCTCCGAACAGCAGCACCACCACCAGCGCCGCCGGGAGCGCCGTGAGCACCAACAAGACCGCGTATCTGACCGCTGCGAACCAGATGGATGTGGCCAACGCCGCTGCGACACATGGGCTTGCGGGCGCCGCCAATACGTCAGTGCCGCAGGTGACCGCTGTCATGACCCAGTACCAAAAGGGATTGCAGACATTCGTGTTCGCGGTACATCGCCTCCACTGGACCGGAACGACGCTCGCCTCGAGCGACCAGTTGACGATGGAGATTCAGACCATGGTGACCTACTTGTCCACCGTCAGTACCCTGAACACCACCAACCTGCACCCGTGGCTCAACCGATTCAACCTGTTGGCAACGAGCATCCAGACTGCGGATAACACCGTCCGGGGACAGCTCGGGATACCGACGACAAGGTCCTATCCCTAAGTCGACCAGCTACTGCGTGGCGACGGGATAACGGCCCAGCACCGCCGTCTGCATGCGGCGACGGTGCGCCGCAAGCGCCGCGGCCGCCTGGTGCTGATCGATCGGCACGAGCCGCACCGTCATGCCGGGCGCGCACTGGCCGAGTCGGCCGTGGTCGACGGAGGCAACGACCGCAATCACCGGGTAGCCGCCGAGCGTGGCGTGGTCGACCAGCAGAATTACCGGGTCACGGTCGGGCGGAACCTGGACGGCGCCGACCACCATGCCCTGAGAGTCCAACTCGACCAACGGCCCCGGCGCCATCCCTATGGGTGACGCGCCGCGGTCCCGCCGCAGCCGGAGCCCCACCCGGTTGCTCTCGTCCGCCACGGTGAATTCTCTTTCCCCCAGTGACGTGAATGCCGTCGCGGCGAACCGCTCGCCGTGAGGGCCCGGAACGACGCGCAACGTGATCGGCTCGCCGTCGGCCAACGCGGTCGTCATCCCCCCTGCGAGGTGGTCGCCCAGGGGCGGTGTCCTGGGCGCCGCCCAGAGTTGTTGCCCGGACCTGATCGGTCCCGGGCCGATGCCGCTGAGCTGGTCGGTGGCCAAGCTCCCGAGCACCTCGTGCCCCACCAGGCCTCCGGCCACGGCGAGGTAGGAACGGATCCCTCCACGTACCGTGCCGAGCGCCAAATGCTGGCCCGCAGCTACCGGCAGGACCCGTCCCGCCTCGACCGGTTGGCCCTGTAGGCGAACCTCGGGGGATGCACCCACCACGGCGACGAAGGTCGACTCGATACAACGGAGAACCGGACCGCGTGCCGTCGCTTCGAGCGCGCACGCATCGTCGGCATTGCCCACCAACCGGTTCGCCAGCCGGAACGACCAGGGGTCGGCCGGGGCGGCGGCCGGTACGCCGAGGGCCGCCATGTTGCGACGTCCCGCGTCCTGCAGGACCGTCCGCACCCCACCGTCTTCGACCATGAAACAGGGTCGTGCACCGGGCACCGGTGGGGAAAGGGAGAACTGCCTCGTCGCCGACGAGGATGCGTCGGCGCCGACCACCTCAGTGGCGCGCACGAACTGCACCCTGTTACCGGCCTCGAGCCGGGCGTAGGGGGGGACAGCGGGCGTGAACAATGACGCGGTCGTCTTGCCGATGAGCTGCCATCCTCCCGGGGACGCGAGGGGATACACGGCGGCGTATCCGTTAGCCAGGGCCACCGAACCACCCGGAACCGACGGGCGAGGTCGAGAGCGCCGGGGAATATGACGGAGTAGTTCGGGGAGGCCCGTCAGGTACGCGAAGCCCGGGGAGAATCCGACCATGGCGACCGACAGCGTCTGTGCGGTCAGCAGTGTGACCACTTCCTCGGGTGTGCACCCGATCAGCTCCGCTACCTCTTCGAGGTCCGGCCCGTCGAAGGCACAGGGAAGCACGACGAGACGTTCCCCGTCGTGCTCCTCTCCCGGGTGGCGGGCGACCTTTGCGACGAGCTCCGCCAACGTAGGCAGTCGTGCGTCGACGTCATCACCCACGTCATCGAAACGCACCATGACCGTGGCCAGTCCTCCGACGACGTCGTGCAGTCCGTCGAGGTGCGCCGCGTGCAGCGCCCGTGTCAGTGCACGGGCTGCCCGTGGATCTTCCACTCCGATGAGCAACGCCCGCTCGCCGAGTCGCCGGATCTCCCCGACCGGGACCGAGCGCGTCGACACGGGGTCCGTCATGTTCAGCGACGAGCGGACGACGGCGCCACAACAATGACCCCGGCCTCGGCCAGGACCTCACCGACGGCCCGCGCCAGGCTCGGGGCGTCAGGAGAATCACCGTGGATGCAGAGTGTGTCCACCGGCAACGAGAGCACGGTGCCGTCCCCCAAGGTCACCGTGCCGTGCAGGACCAAGCCGAGCGCCTGTGTCGCTGCCTGTGACGGCTCGCTGTAGACGGAACCCGGCTCGTGGCGGGAAGCGAGCTCGCCCGTGACCACGTAGGCGCGGTCGGCAAAGCCTTCTCGTAGAACGCACAGCCCCGCGTCGTCCGCGATCGCCACTGCGGCGGCACCGGACGGGAGCACGAGCGAGACCTCCGGGCCACAGAGCTCGAGGATCACCGTGAGCAGCGCCTCGCAGGCGGCTGTCCCCCGTCCGACCTCGCCGTAGAGCGCGCCGTGCGGCTTGATCGACTGCACCGTCGCGCCGAGCGACGACGCCACCTCCATGAGCGCGCCGATCTGCGACACGAGGGCCGACGACAGGTCGCGGGGCGTGATGTCCATCGGACGGCGACCGAATCCCTTTCTGTCGGGATAGGAGGGATGGGCACCGACACGCACGCCGTTCTCGAGGGCGGCCTGCGTCGTGGCGCGCATCGTCTGCCGCGTCTCCCGCATGGCCGCCGCATGCGATATGGGCCGAAGTGACAAGTCCGAGGAGGGCGCGCTCGACCGCGATACCGGCAGCATCGCCCGCCTCGCCGACGTCGGCGTTGAGATCTACAGAAGGAGACTCATCCGGCACGGAGATCGTCCACCACGACGCCGTCGCGGAACGTCACGCGCTCGATTGCGTCGTGTGGGCACGCGCGTCCCACCCATGATGGAACCGGTCACATTGAGTGGATCGGCCCCCGCCACGACCAACTGCTCTCCGCTCGGCGCCCTTCGGTGCACCTTGAGGAGCTCCGCGGCGGCGTCCGGCAATGCGTACTGCTCGCCGGAGAGACCGACGACAAAGCGGCCACCCAGTGCGAGCCCCCGTGCTTCGAGCCGGCGCAGGGCCCACACCACTTCACGCCAGGGGACGTGGAACGACTCACGACTCCAGACTTCCCAGGCCACGATGCCCCAGCGGAGCCAGCAGCTGCCATGCCACCGCCTCGGCCAGCTCCTCATTGGCCGGCGACGTCATGTCACCCGCCGCTTCATCGCCGGGAAGGACCTGGTCCGGGGTGGGCAGGAGCGACCAACGGCCTTCCCCGATGCCCGAACCGACAGGTGCCCGTCGACGGGCCAGTCCGGGACGGGCCGGGCGTCCCGTATGGGGACGACCGTTCGGCGTGCGATAGGTCCGGGTGCGCCAGCGGTCCCGGGCTGAGAGGAGGGACCGCACGGCAGAAAAGGCGTCAGCCGTCACGATGCCCCGGGCCACCAGATCCCACAGCCCTTCGTCGACTTCGGCCGGGAGCCGGCCGGCGAGGGTGGCGAGCTCGGGCCTGAAGCAGGCACCGCGTGCACGCAACGCAGCGAGGACGTCGGCGGGGGCGCCGACGTCGGGCTCCACGGCGACAGCTCCGGCGCGCACCGCACGCAGCATCCAGGGCAGGTCCTCACGAATGACGAACGCCAGCGGCGTCGCAGGCGAGGGCGTGCCGGTACGGCCTTGGCGCTCTGCGCGTGGCGTCAGCCGGCCCCAGACCACTTCACCGGAGAGGCAGAGCTCGTCCAACCAGCGCGGCGTCGTAGCCCTCGACGCGGGCCGGCAGGATGTGCGCCTCCCACTCGACCGCGGGCGCCTCGATCCCCTGCAGCTGTTCGAGCACCGAGAGCAGTCCCGCACGGCCTTCGGTGCGGGTGCTCGGGGTGGCGTGCTGCCACCCGCCGAGGAAGCGGACGAAGTCCGCAATGGGCACAGGGTCGACCAGGCCCCGACGGCGCTGGCGGCTGGCGCCATGCAGACGCACCAACAGATGGCGCGCGCACCAGCGGCCATCGGGCGACTCGATCGCCGAACCCTGGGCCTCGAGGCGCGCCAGTGCCGTGCGGGCGCGGGCCGGTGACACCGGCGCCCCCATCGGCGCACCCGGAGGGAGCGCCATCACCGATGTCAGCTCGTCTACCGAGACCGGACCGGCAAGTTCCAGATGGCCACCGACACACGCCGCGGCAGCCTCATCGTCGTCCTGCAACGCGGCGGCCGCATCCATCCGCTCCGTGGCCACCCAGCACTCGCCGATGCATGCGGCGCGCCCCGCTGACGACAAGGGTGCCGAACCACGTCGCCCATTCCGGTACCGGCCGGCAGGCCACGAGAGAGAGTAAAAGGTCGTGGAGCTCGTCGGGGTTGCGCGGCCGCGGGCGCACCTGGTCGAGGACGACGGAGACTGCATCAGGATCGAGGGCACCCAGCTCGTCGGTCGGCACGGGAAGACCGTTGGGACCGAGCGCGCCCAGACCCCGGCGCAACGAGAGCGCGCGCGTCCGGCGTTCTTCGAGAGGTGCGCCGTCGAGGAAGGTGAACGGGCGGCCGCTCAGGATCCCGTGCGCCAATGGCGAGGGTTCGGACGACTCCACCGCATGCAAGGTGATGGCACCCGACTCCACCTGGGACCACACATCGACGAGTCCTTCCACCGAGAGCCCTTCGTGCAGGCAGTCGTCAACCGTCTGGCGCACCAGGACGTGATCGGGCACCGTCACCGGGCCGGCTGCTGCATTCTCCTGGCATGCGGCCAACGACGGCCACACGGCAGCCAGAAGGTCGTCGGCTTCCATCCGCTGGAGATGGATGGGTCGTCGCTTCCCGCCCCGTTGGCGCGGCAACACCAAGGCCCGGTTCAAGTTCCAGCGCCACCGGGCGGCGAGCATCGGATGGGGCAGGACGGCCTGGGTCAGCACTTCCGCCGCGTCCTTGGAGCGGAGCATCGACGAGACGCTGGTGAGGGGGAAAGCTGTGCTGGGGTCCGAGCGAGAGCACCACCGTGTCGTCGTCCGCCGCCGCCTGGAGCTCGAAGTCGAACGACACGCAGAAGCGTTTCCGCAGCGCCAGGCCGAGGGCGCGGTTGATCCGGCCGCCGAACGGAGCGTGCAGGATGAGCTGCGTCCCTTCGCTGTCGTCGAAGCAGCGTTCGACGACAATGCGTTGGCGGGTCGGCAAGTGGCCCAGCGCCGCCAGCCCGGCGGCGCAGTACGCGACCACCTGCTGTGCGACGTCGTGACCGACGCCGGCTCGCGCCATGACGAGTCGGCGGGCCCCTTCTCCGTCCTGGGCCCGCAAGAGGGGCTCGAGCTCAGCCCGCAGCTCACTCACCGCTTGGGAGAGCTCCGTCGTGCGCGCCGGCGCCTCACCCAACCAGAAGGGCACCGAAGGCGGGAGATCCCCCGCGTCGTGCACACGCACCGTGCCCACCTCGACCTTGGCCACCCGCCACGAATGGGTACCGAGAAGGAAAATGTCACCGGCCATCGCCTCGACCGCGAAGTCCTCGTGCACGGATCCGACCGTCACCCCTTCGGGGTCGAGCACCACCCGGTAATCGCCGGTCTCGGGGATCGCACCACCACTGGTCAGGGCGGCGAGACGTGCGCCACGGCGCGCCCGCAGGCGGCCATTGACCGCATCATGATGCAGGTGGGCGCCGCGCCGTCCCCGTCCTGTCTCGATGCCCCAGCTGGCCAGGGCTACCACCTCGTCGAAGTCCGCGCGCGGCATGTCGGCGTACGGCGCGGCCTGCGGGTCATCCGCCACAGCTCTTCGACGCCGCACTCTTCCGCCGCGGCCACTTCAGCCACGAGTCTGTTGCGTCAACACATCGAGCGGGGCGATCGGGGGCTCGAGCAGGTCGAGCCGGCCGTCGCGCACGGCCGCCAACAACGCCGTGCACTCGACCAGCTCGTCCCGCGTCATGGGATAGAGGCGTCCCGCCGGGATCCCGTCGCGTTGGTGATTGGCGCGGCCCACCCGTTGGAGGAACGTCCCGATGGCGCGCGGCGAACCGATCTGGCACACGAGCTCCACCGGCCCGACGTCGATGCCCAATTCCAACGAGGCCGTCGCCACGAGCGCGCGCAGATCTCCGGCCCGCAATCGCGTCTCGACGATACGCCGACGCGCCGCCGAAAGGCTGCCGTGATGCGCCGCCACCAGCAGTGAAGCATCCACGTCGTCACCCTGCCCGTCCGCACCGCCCAAGCGTTCGGCCAATTGGTGCGCCACGCGCTCGGCCATCTTTCTGGTGTTGACGAAAATCAGCGTCGTGCGGTGCTGGCGCGTGTGTTCCGCGATGCGGTCCAGGATGTCGGAGAACTGGAGCCCACTCGCCACCGCCTCGAGCTCGCTGTCGGGCAATTCGATCGCCACGTTCAGTTGGCGGGAGTGGCCACAGTCGACGATCACCGTGGGCGGGCGCTCGTCATGGACGCCCGAGAGCAGGCGGGCCACCACGTCGAGTGGACGCTGCGTGGCCGAAAGCCCGATGCGCTGCAGATGGCCACCGCTCTCGGTGACCACACCGTCCAGGCGTTCGAGGCTCAGGGCCAGGTGGCTGCCTCGCTTGTCGCGCGCCAAGGTGTGGACCTCGTCGACGATGACCGTGCGCACCCCGCGCAACAGCGCACGCGAGGAAGGTGCGGTCAGCAGGAGATAGAGCGACTCCGGCGTGGTCACGAGGATGTCCGGAGCGTTCTTGCGCATGGCAGCGCGCTCGGCCGCAGGGGTGTCGCCGGTGCGCACAGCAACGCGCAGACCGGGGTCGGCGTAGCCCAACCTTGCCGCCTCGTCCTTGATTTCGGACAGCGGGATGTGCAGATTCTCGTGCACGTCCACGGCCAGGGCGCGTAACGGTGAGACGTAGAGCACCTCAGGAAGCCCGGTCTGGCGGGTCCCGGCCTCCGCCGCCCTGTAGGCGGCATCGATGGCGACGAGGAAGCCGGTCAGCGTTTTTCCGGTCCCGGTGGGCGATGCCACCAGAACGTCCTTCCCCTGGGCGATGTGGGGCCACGCCTCACGTTGCGGCGCCGTCGGACCGTCGGGGAACCGTCCGGCGAACCAGGCCGCCACGGCAGGATGAAAGCTGCCCGTGATGTCGGTTGCCGTACCCCTCATCCCTCTATTTCACCAGGATGCTGTGACCGCCGTGCACGGACATCCCCGCGCGCACCCACCGAGTCGCATCAGATCGGCCGGCGTCCCCAGGCGGCGATCATGGGAGGCTGGGTGAGATCGAGGAGCCCGGCGTCGACGTTGGCCAGGTGGAGGTCAATTTCCGCCGGAGTGGCGATGTCGTTTTCGACCAGTTGGTCGGCGATGAGCGTGATCGTCGCCGTTTCCAGGCGGGCGCAGGCCGGGTGGGCGACGGGGAACGAGGCATCGGCCCTTACATCGGACAACCCGGCCTCCCGGAGGAGTCGCGGCAGCGTGCGGCCATAGGCGAGGTCCGCACCCCGGCTCGCCAAGAGCGCCCGGAAGCCGCTCCGTATCCGGTTGGCCAGCTCCTGTTCGGGTCCTCGCACCTCCAGAGAGCTGAGCGGTTGCAATGCGGGGTCTGCATCCTCCACGAACAGCCACCCACCCGGTCGCAGCGCGCCGACCATGGCTTCCATCGCCTTGGCCCGCGCCGGGACGTGCACCAGCACCAGGCGGGCGTGGACGAGGTCGAACCGGCCGTCGGGGGGAGGGTCGAGTGCCACATCGTGGGCGCGCACTTCCACCTGCGGGGTCGTCCCCTCCGCTCCGGCGCCGGCCCACGTCACGTCGATGTCGGTGGCCAGGACGTACCCCTGCGTGCCCACCCGGCCGGCGAGCCAGTGCACCACCGAGGTGCCGCCCGCCCCCACCTCCCAGCAGCGCCAACCGGGCGCGATGCCGAGGTTCTCCATATGGGCGAAGGTCGACGGGTCGAAGAGCTCGACGAACGCGGCGAACCGCTCGGCCGCGGCGCTGGTGGCGTTCGGGAGGAGATATCGACTCTCGGTCACTGTCCCGTTGTGGTGGTCGCAGCGGTGGGCCCAGCCGTGACACCCGCCGTGGGACCCGCCGTGGGCTCGCCCGCACGGGAACCGGTCGGGGCGGTCGACGGCGGCGGCGGGGCCCGGTGCGGGGTCAGGTCCTGCGACGTTCCGGCGTAGCGATCGAGGACCTCGGCCACTTCGGCTCGACCGTCGTCGATGAGCTCTTTCGTGGCGGAGAAGTCGCGGTACTGCGCCGAGGGTTCGCCTCCCCCACTGAAGACCACGACTTCGACCCCCGGCGGGAGCGACGCCAATTCGCGGACGAACCGGGCGTGCACGGCGACGAAGAACGCGGTCAATGCAGCCTCGGCCGGGCGCTTGGGAAGGGGCGGGTGGTAGTGCAGCGGGCCACACAACAGGACATAGATGCGCGTGCATCCTGCCCCGAGAGCCCGGCTGATCGGCACATTGTTGACAACTCCCCCGTCGACGAGGACGTCGCCGTCGATCACGACCGGAGGGAAGATGGAGGGAATCGCCGATGACGCCAGGATCGCCTCGACCGCCGGGCCGTGCCCGATCCAGCGCTCGCGGCCATCGGTCAGCGACGTCGTGACGACTTCGAACGGGATGGTCGTGTCCTGGATGTTCTCGAAGTCGATACCCGCCTCGATGATGGCGCGCAGCCCCGAGTTGGCATGGACCGCGGCGCGCTTTTGCAGGAAGGCCCAGGGGCCGTCGAGGGCGGACCGGGGGAAGATGTCCGTGCCCTTCACGTCCCGCCAGATTGTGGCCATACGCTCGATACCTTCCCGGGTGGGGTTGCCGGCGTAGGCCGCGCCGTTGATGGCCCCCACCGAGGCGCCGAACACACGGTCGGCGCGGATGCCCCGGTCGACGAGCTCGCCCAGCATCCCGACCTGGACGGCACCCCGGCTCCCCCCGCCGGCGAGAACGAAGGCCGTCCGTTGCTCCGGCGGTGGTGGCTCGTTGCGGCCGAGGTGGGATCGCACGGACTCCCATCGGGAGCGCATGCGGTCGGGCCAGGTCGGTCCCTCCCGGGTCCCGCCCGCATCCTCGATCCACCCATCCGCGCTCACGGCAGCGACGAGGGCGGCGGCACATCGCCCTCGGTCGGGGCCATCCCGCTCTCTTGCCGCTGTCTCCAGAGGGCACGGCCGCGGCGGTCGCTCCGGATGGCCCATCGCAGCACGATCACGATGAGGACGACGAGCGCGACCACGAATATCCCGAAGATGACCCCGAAGGCGACCGAATCCGAAGCCAGCAGTGAGAGCACGGGTGCCATGGCACCAGCAAGGCTAAAGGAGTGAGCGGAGGGGCCGCGTCACACCCCCCGGGCAGACTCGTCCCATGGTTCTCGTGACACCCCGACAGGAGTCCTTCGCACCGTGGGAGCCGCCGGGCACCACGGTCACGCGAGAAGTGGACCTCCATCCAGGTGGTCAGACGGCCGCGCGCGACGAGGTGCTCGCCCTCCTGCGCGACGGCTCGGGCCGACGGCCCCGGTTCGACCCGGGATTGTCCGGCGGCCTGCGGGCCTGGTTGGAGGACGGCGCGAGCGCGTTGGCGAACGCCCGTGGGGAGGATGCCGGTCCTCTGTATCTCGGGCCGCGGCTCCTCTGGAACACATCGGCCGCGGCGGCCGACCCGGCTTCCTCCACGGCCGCCGACCCCTTCCCTGCCGAATTGGTGACCTCGTGCCTGATCCGCACGCTCTTCCGCCAAGTGGTGACGACGGGCCGACTGGGCGACCCCCTCACCGATGCGCTCGACGCCCTGCGGGTCGACCCCGATCGCCTGACCATGGTCCGCTGGATCGACCAGCTGTCCGACCCGGCGCGCGAGGCACTCGCCGCCACGCTGGCGCCTCACGTCGCCCACCTGAAGAACCTCACCCCCCGTTTCGCCGCCGGATGGCTGCCACGGACCAACGACCGTGTCGCCATCCCGCTCGCGGGAGGCCGGGTCGTGCTGTCAGGCGTCTTCGATCTCCTCGTGGGTGCCCCCGTGCCGGGCACGGCCACGCTGTGCGCGCTCGGTCTGACGACCGGTGGCCGCTGGGCCCAGGCCCGGACCGCGTTGCACTATCTCGCCCTGTTGGAGACGCTGCGCAGTGGCACCCCACCCTTCCGCGTGGCCTTGCTGCATTCTGCGCTCGGCCGCTATGGCGTCGAGGATGTCCTCGAAGAGCACCTCCGGGCGATCGTGTCCCACGTCGTGCTCCGACTGACGGAACTCGCGTCCACAGAGACGGGTGGCCCGGATGCAGGCGGCTCCCATGTCTGACGGCCCCGGTTCGCGCTCTGCTGACGAACGAGCTCCTGGACCCTGTCACCGCCCTCGACGCGCAGGGTCGGGCCACGCTGCTCGAGACGGCGGCCCGACTGCCCCGCACCCTGGCCGACGTGGCTGCGCTGGGGATCGGCGGCCCGTCCCTGCGGATCACCGATCACCAGGTACGCGTCGCCCTCGGACCGGCCGACCGGACCGCAGCCACGGAGTCGCCCTTCGCCTGGTCCGCGCGCACGGCACGCCGGGCACTGGGGTTGCGGGCCGTGCAGGCCCTGGTGGCCCGGAAGGCCCACGCCCCCGTCGATGGCGCCCGGATCGCCATCGACGATGCCATCGACGCGGCACGGGCAGGTGATCATCTCGCCTCGTCCATGGGCCGTTGGCTCTCGTCATTGTCTCCTGCCAGCGTGACCGCGGTCCAGGCAGACGCCGCCACCTGGGCCACTCGTCTCTGGTGTGCGCTGGACTGGGAGGCCTTCACGGAACCGCCTGTGATCGGACGGGACCGGTGGTGGGACAGCCCGCATTCGGCACTTCTGGCCATTCGCAGCCGGGCTGAGGTGCGGTCGATCGTCACCGATGAGGAGGGCAGTACCTTCTCGGTGCACCTGGTCGTCCTCAGTGGCCCTCGGCGCCCTACCGTGCGGTCCGAGCTGAGCGTCCTTGCGATGGTGGAGGCGATGCAGGCTCCACGCGCACTCCCGCCGGGACGAATCGTCGGCTGGTGGCCCGACTCCGGGCATCTGGTGAAGGTCGAAGTGGACCACATCGCGCTGGACGCCGGAGTGGCTGCGATCGCCCGGACATTGGCCCGGACGGGCGGCGCGTCGGTGCCTTTTGAGGGGGTCGTGCTGCCCGCGGCATGAAGACCCTCTGACCTGGCCTATCGTTGTAGCCCCCATGCAAAACCGAGATGACATCAGAAATGTGGCCATTGTTGCCCACGTCGACCACGGCAAGACGACGCTCGTCGACGCCATGCTGCGCCAGACCGGAGCTTTCGGCGCCCACCAGGAGGTGACCGACCGGGTCATGGACTCCGGTGACCTCGAGCGCGAGAAGGGCATCACGATCCTGGCCAAGAACACCGCCGTGCGGTGGGGCGGCGTGAAAATGAACATCGTCGACACGCCCGGTCACGCCGATTTCGGCGGTGAGGTGGAGCGTGGCTTGACCATGGTCGACGGCGTGCTGCTTCTCGTCGACGCCTCCGAAGGCCCATTGCCACAGACCCGATTCGTGCTGCGCAAGGCCCTCGAGGCAAGGCTTCCGGTCGTCCTGGTCATCAACAAGGTCGATCGGCCCGACGCCCGGATCGAAGAAGTCGTGGATCAGGTCGAGGAGCTCTTCTTGGACCTCGACGCCGACGAACATCAGATTTCTTTCCCGATTCTCTACTCCAACGCCCGCGCCGGCTGGGTGAGCACCGAGCAGCGGCGTCGAGGGCACCGACGTCAGCCCGCTCTTCCAAGCCATCATCGACCACGTCCCGGCTCCCCAGTTCGAAGAGGACGCACCCACCCAGGCCCTCGTCTGCAACCTGAGCGCCTCGCCCTACGTCGGCCGCCTCGCCATCTGCCGGGTCTACAACGGCGAGTTGACCAAGGGCGGAATGATCGCCTGGTGCAAGCTCGACGGCACGATCGAGAAGGCGAAGATCACCGAGATGTACGTGACCGAGTCCCTCGAACAGGTCCCGGCCGAATCAGCCGGGCCCGGTGAGATCGTCTCGATCGCGGGCCTTTCCGAGGTGACCATCGGCGAGACCTTGGCCGACGTGGACAACCCCATCGCCCTGCCTGCCATCACGGTGGACGAGCCCAGCCTGGCCATGACCATCGGCATCAATACGTCACCGTTGTCCGGTGCCGACGGCAACAAGCTCACTGCTCGGCTGCTGAAGAACCGCCTCGACTCCGAGCTGGTCGGCAACGTCGCCATCCGGGTTGCGCCGACAGACCGGCCCGACCTCTGGGAGGTCCTCGGCCGGGGTGAATTGCAGCTGGCGGTACTGGTCGAGACCATGCGACGGGAAGGCTTCGAGCTGACGGTCGGAAAGCCACAGGTGGTCACCCGGGAAATCGATGGCAAGGTCTACGAACCGGTGGAACGGGTGTCCATCGACGTGCCGGACGACTATCTCGGTGTCGTGACGCAACTTCTGGCCCTGCGCAAAGGGACCATGACGGAGATGGTCAATCACGGCACGGGGTGGGTCCGCCTCGACTACCGGGTACCTGCCCGCGGGCTGATCGGCTTCCGCACCGAGTTCCTGACCGAAACGAGGGGAACGGGTGTGTTGCACCACATCTTCGACGGCTGGGAGCCGTGGCACGGCGAGCTCAAGACACGCCGCAATGGTTCCATGGTGGCCGATCGACGTGGGCTGACGACGACCTTCGCCTTGATGAACCTGCAGGAGAGAGGCACGCTCATCGTCGGACCCGGTGAAGACGTCTACGAGGGCATGGTGATCGGTGAGAACGCCCGTCAGGAGGAGATGGACGTCAACCCCACCAAAGAGAAGAAGCTGAACAACATCCGGTCGTCCACCGCCGAAGAATTTGAGCGCCTGACCCCGGTCATGGCCTTCTCCCTCGAGCACGCGCTCGAATTCATCTCTGAGGACGAATGCGTCGAGGTGACACCCAAGGTCGTGCGCCTGCGCAAGGTCGTCCTCGCCCAGGCCGAACGCGGCCGGGCACGCGGACGGCTGCGCGACCAGAACGCCTCGGACCGCTAGCTCGACCCAACGACGGGCGGCTCACGTAGCATGTGCAGCGCTACGGCTTCGTTGGAGGGATGGCAGAGCGGACAAATGCGCAGCTCTTGAAAAGCTGTGAGGCGCAAGCCTCCGTGGGTTCGAATCCCACTCCCTCCGCCAACTGCGGTTGACCCCATTGGGCGGACCACTTGGGCTTGCGATGAACCCGTCCACGCGAAAACGGTAGGGACCGCACCGAAGTGTCGATCCCTACCGCAGTCGGGGTTCTCGGTCCGTCCTCCTCAGATGCGTGGCGAGGGTGCCGAGATGGTGGGTGCGCCGTGGGCGACTACTGCCATACCCGCACGTCACGCACCGTCACGGTGGCTCCGGGCACGCTCGGGGAGCCGAGCGAGTTCTCCATGACCAGGTACATGGGGCCGCTCAGCGCCGCCGTCTCGGATCCGACGACCACGCCGTCGTAGACGAAGGTCACGCCGGTGGTGGTCCACAGCACCCCGTAGGTGTGGGTGCCCGCCGTGGTGCCGCCGATGCCGCCGGGGTTCGAGACCTGGCTCGAGCTCGGGCCGTACTCAATGTGGTACTGGCTGGTGCCAAAACCCTCCATGACGTCGATCTCGCCCGTGTTGGGCCAGGTCTGCCCGGTGAGCCACAGGCCGGGCCAGTTGGCGATCTGGCTGCCCGAGGCGGGCAGCGTGGCCGTGTACTCGACGTAGACGGGGTGACCCGCACTCGGCGCCACCTGGAAGCCGGTGCCTGCGCCGCCGTTGGGGTTGGAGCTCACCAAGGCGCCGGTGCCGTTGGCGTTCAGCGTCAAGTTAAGCCCGTTGGCCCCGACGGACACGTTGGAGGCGTCCATGACCGTGTTGTTCTGGGTCGACCCGTTGGCGAACCAGTCGGGGGCCCACACCGCGGTGTTCAACGAGCCCGTGGAGAACTCGTCATCGAAGATCTTGGTGGTGGGGGCGTTCAAGCTGGCGGGGGCCTCGGGGACGGTGCCGGCCGACGGGGTGGTCACGGGCGGGGTGGTCACGGGCGGGGTGGTGACCGGCGGCGTGGTGGTCACGGGCGTTGTCGTGACCGGCGTTGTCGTGGTGGTCACGGGCGTGGTCGGTGTGGTGACGACCACGGGGGTGGTCGGCGCCGTCACCGGCTGCGAGATGACCGGCAGTGTGGGGGAGGTCGTCGATGTGGTGACGAGGCCGGCCCGGTGACTGTATTCACGGTCGACCTGGCGCATGTTCACTGCGTGGTTCGAAGGGGCTGCGAGAGCACCCGTCTCGAGTCCGAAGACACCGGCGAGCACACTCAAGGTGGCTGCGGCGCCAGCGATGCGCCTCCGGGTCGATGCCTGATGTGAAAGTTTCCGGCCATTCTTCATATTTTCCTCTCAAAGCTCAAGTAAGGAGCCGCGGAAAATAGAAATGTGAATGACTATTTGGCGTCGGCAACCCGGCTAACTCAGGGAGTCCCGTGGTTTTGCGTCCCCACCTCGCGGTGGGTTTGCCTTTTTCGAATACTGCTTTCAGGTCCGCACACTGGACTCATTGCCGAAGTAAGTCAAGGCAAATGAGGGCATTGCCGGGGTCCCACCCTGCTCGCAACCCTGGGGCAACGTGACATAGCTATGCGGGATGACCACCCCGCGTTGCACGCCGCAACGTGTCGAGAAAGTGGGTATTCGCACAGCAACTGTTGCGTACGACATTTGGATGCGATCGCCGCGTGCGCATGCACGCCGCGGCGTCAGGTCGGGTCTTCGAGTTGCTCCATGAACTCGAGCCTGATGCCGCCAGGTGCCTCCACAAAGGCGATGCGCCGGACTCCGAACGAACCCGAGACGATGCGCGGGCCCCAGAGGACCTCGTGCTTGGACAGTTCCTCGTCCAGATCGTCGACGAAGAGGGCGGGATGCAAGAAGCCCTCGTCCGGCAACTGACAGGCATCCTCGTAGATCGCCTTGGTGAACAACGTGAGATGCAGCCACCCGAGGGTCACGTCGGCACGCCTCCCGTTTTCCCAAGCAACCGGTTCGGTGACTGTGGCGCCCGCGGCGGCGTACCAGGCGCACGCCGACTCGAGGTCGGCCACCTTGACCGCCAGATTGGCCATGCCGATGACGCCCATCACGACCACCTCATTCGATCGACCTCCGGAGCCCACTGAGCCATTCGTCAGCGGCCTGCCAGGCCGCGCCCGCCTCGCGTCGTTTGTCGTCCCCCTGCGTGCCCGCCGCTGGATACGAACCGAGGAATTTCACACCGGCCAGGCTGGTGTGCAGATCACGAAGGCAATCGGCGATGACCTCGTCGCCGACATGCCCGTTGAGATCGATCACGAAGCAGTAGTCACCCAGACCCTGCTTCGTCGGTCGCGACTCGAGCTTGGTCAGGTTGATGTTGCGTGCCGCGAATTGACCGAGGATGCCGTGCAGGCTCCCCGGGTGGTCCGCCTGCTGGAAACACACGATGCTCGTCTTGTCATGCCCCGAGGGCTGCGGGACGCGCCCACGGGCCACCGCAACGAACCGGGTCTGGTTCTCGGGGTGGTCCTCGACGTCCTCGGCCAAAATGACAAGCCCGTAGCGCTCGGCCGCCAGCCGAGGGGCGATGGCAGCTGCATCATCGGCGTCGGACTCACCGAGAAGCCGGGCGGCGTCGGCGGTCGAGTTCGCTGCCACGTGCTCGGCCGCGGGGACTTCCCGGGCCAGGAATTTCTGGCACTGCGCCAGTGCGTGGGGATAGGACGAGACCCGCCTGATCCCCTCGAGCCGTACCCCCGGCCGGGCCATGAGGTGGAGATGGATGTCCATCACGACCTCGCGCTCTATATACAGGTCCACGTCGAAGATGAGGCCGTCGATGGTCGCACTCACCGTGCCCTCGATCGCGTTCTCTATCGGGACGAAGCCCAGGTCCGCTCTCCCCTCGGCCACCTCGTCGAGGACGATTGCGATCGAGGAGAGTGGGCGCAGGTCAGCCCCGGCGAGGTCGGTCTGGGTGAGCAGCGCCTCCTGGGTGAAGGTCGCTGCCGGGCCGAAGTAGGCGACCGTGGTCGGGGGGGGATTCACTCCCGGGGAGGATACTGAGATATTCCGACCGGGCCACCCATCCGGTTCCGGCCACGGGCGGTCGGCTCAGTTCCCCGCCGGGCCCGACACTCGGGCCAACTCTTCGTGTTGTGCGGCCTTCTTGGCCTGACGATGCTGCTGGACGAGCAGCGCACCGCTCCCGAGAGCCACCGCCCCCCCGACCGCGTAGGCCGGAAGCGGGAACTCGGGCGTTGCGGTGGGCGGGTTGTCGCTACGCGGCCGGGACAAATAAAAGGTGTCGAAAACGGTGTAGGCGGGAGCGCCGCTCGTCTGGGTGGTCGCGTGGGAGTAGGTGATCTTGATGGTCGTATTGCCTCCGGGCGACCCGGGGTCGACATTGAACAGAGCGATGCCGTATGCGTCGGCGGTGTCCTTGACGGCCGACCAGGAGCAGGGCTCGCGAGGCGTCCGGGATGGGCTTGGTCCCTGCGGCAATGCCGTCGAAGGCGGTGCCGACGCGGATCTGGGTGAACGTGGTGACGTTCGCCGTGCCCGCGTTGAAGACATTGTCACGCTTGTTGGTTCCGCCACCACCGAGAACCATGTAGACGGTGCCGCGCGTGGTGTCGAAGGGACTTGTCTGCGTGCCGGTCCCTTCGTTGGCCACCACAACCGGGGTAAAGGTGTTGACCACCGCTCCGCTGTTGGGTGTCACCTGCGTCGGTCCGCTCGTGTTGTAGACGAAGTTGCTGGGCCACGCGCGTATTTGACGACCCTTTCCAGGTCGAGGTGCCCGGGTAGGGGGAGGGCGCGAATCCCCGCACCGGGAAGGAGCGCTCGTAGTCGTGATCGTGCCCGTTGAGCACCAGGTCGACTTCGTACTGGTCGAACAGCGGCACCCAGGCCTGCCGGATCCCGGCGTCACATCCGTTGTCGGTGGTCGACGAGAGGGCGCACTGATGCATCTGAACGATGATCCAGTCCACGGTCGTGCCGGCGCGCGCCGCCGAGAGGGTGTTCTCCAGCCATTGCGTCTGCGCATTCGGCATCGCCCCGCCCGGGGAGAGCGTGCCGTCCACATTCGGGGTAAACCCGCCTGTATAGAACTGGTTGTAGACGTGGGCGGAGGCGGGAATCGGATTGAGCGCCGCATCCGTGGTGGCGACGAATCCGACGTTGTAAGCCCCCGCACCCTGGTAGCAGACGTCGTTCGCGTCGAGGCTGATGAAGAGCACCGAGCCGACCTGGAACGAGTAGAAGCTCCCGCGGAAGGCCGTGCCATTGTCGGGCAGCATGTAACGGGTGTTGTACGAGTTGTAGCCGTTGGGGCCGTTGTCAAGCTCTGCTTCGTGGTTTCCGATACAGGGCATCCACGGCCGATTAGCTGCGGACCGCTGGGTGTTGAGGCCGAAGTCCCGCCACACTTCGGGCGCTGTCTGGACGCCGGTCGACCCCGACGTCGTCGCTCCCGTGGACGAGATCGTCGCCTTGTCGCCGTAACAGAGGTCGCCGTTGATGAGATGGAACATCGGGCTCAGCGCCTCGACTTCGCTAACGGCGGTGTAGGCGTTCCACTGGGACTCGCTGTAGACGCTCGATTGGACAGTCGACCCGTCGGCCAGGGCGTACGTGGCGCCTGCACCTGGTGTGCCGAGGTCACCGAAGCTCGTGAAGGCGAAGGCGAAGCGCCCGGTCTCCATGGTGGTGAACGAGCTCGTGAAGGTCACTGCGGGGGTGGCAGCGTCCGCCACCGTGTAGCTGTAGGCGGTGTTCGGCGCGAGACCGGTGAGAGGGACGTGGTAGCAGTGGACGGTCTCGCCGCTCAGGCCGTCGGTATAGGACAGGGGCGTGGCGCTGAAGACGCTCTGACCGCCGACCGCCGGGGAGAGCGTGACTTGTGGCGTGGTCTGGGCCGCCGGGGCGGCCCATGACACGGTCACCTCGCTCGAGGGATCGGCCCCCCAGGTGAGGTGGATCTGTTCGGGCACCGTCCCCGAGCCGAGGGAGCTGGCACCACCCGGCCCGGCGCCGAAGGCATAGCTGTCGCGCAAGCCGAGGTCGAATGCCACGGCCGCGAAACCGGCGACGGATGCGACCTGCATGAACTGGCGACGTGACAGACCGGCTCTCGGCACCGGACCGGCCGTGGCGACGAGACCATTTCTTTCGTCTTCAGGGAACATGCGCTGCAAGGTAACGAAAGGGCATGAACCGGACGCGAACGAGGATCGAACGGTCGACCATCTCTGCGCGTCCACTCCCGGGCATGCCGCGACGGGACCGCGCCAGAACGGGCAGGATAGAGAGTTCTATGGACCCCTCCTCACTACGCTCCCTGATCGATCGGGTGGCCTCAGGTGACTGCACTCCCGACGAGGCCGTGCGAGAGCTGCGTCGCCTGCCCTACGCCGACCTGGGGTTCGCACGCATCGATCACCATCGTGATCTGCGACAAGGCATGCCCGAAGCCGTCTACGGCCCGGGCAAGACGCCCGAGCACTGCGCCGCCATCGTCGAGGAGATGCTGGGCACCGGCTCCAGCCCTGTCCTGCTGACCCGGGCCACCGAGGACCAGGTCAAGGCCGTTTCCGCCCACACCGAAGCTCTCGGCTACGGCGCGGGCGACATCGCAGGGTCCGGACTCCTGCGCACGGTGACCTTCCGCCCGGCACCTCTGCGTGCGGGCCGGATCGTCGTCATCACCGCCGGCACCGCGGACCTGCCCATCGCCTACGAGTGCGTAGCCGTGCAGCGGGCCCTCGGGTTCGAGCCGACCCTGCTGGTGGACTGCGGTGTGGCCGGCCTCCACCGGTTGCTGGCCGAGGTCGACCAGCTGGCAATGGCCGACGTGGTGGTGGTGATCGCCGGTATGGAAGGTGCTCTCGCGAGTGTGGTCGGCGGTCTTACGCCGGCACCCGTCGTCGCGGTACCCACCAGCACCGGGTACGGCGCAGCATTCGAAGGGATGACCGCTCTCCTCGCCATGCTCGCAGCATGCGCGTCGGGCGTCACCGTGGTCGGCATCGACAACGGCTATGGCGCTGCGTGTGCGGTCGCCCGGATCCTCCGGTGAACCCGGATCCACCGGCCCGGACGGTCGCCTGGTTCCATTGCTTCGCCGGTATCGCCGGCGACATGGCATTGGGCTCGCTCATCGATGCCGGGGCCGATCTCAAGGAGATCCGCCTGCTGCTCGACCGCCTTTCCTTGCCGGGATGGGAGCTCCACACCGAGGAGACACTCCGCGGCGGCGTCGCCTGCACGCGCGCGCTCGTGCAGGGCAGCGAGGACGGTACCGTGCGCACGCACGCAGCCATCGCAGACCTCATCACCGGGGCGGCCCTCCCCCCACGCGTCGCCAAACGGGCGCTCGCGGTCTTCCGTCGGCTGGCCGATGTCGAATCGGCATTGCACCGGGTGCCCGTGGATCAGGTCCACTTCCACGAGGTGGGTGGACACGACGCCATCATCGACATCGTCGGCACCGTTGCCGCGTTGGAAGTGCTCGCGATCGAGGAGATCACGGCATCTTCCGTCGCGACCGGAACGGGAATGGTGCGGTCGGCGCACGGCCCCCTCCCTAATCCGTCGCCGGCAGCGGTCCGCCTCCTCGAAGGCGTGCCGACCTACGGACGCGCCACAACGGTGGAGCTCACCACGCCGACCGGCGCCGCGCTCCTCTCCGCGCTGTCCACCTCGTTCGGACCGTTGCCGGCCATGGTGGTCCACCACAGCGGATTCGGCGCGGGGAAGAACGAGCTGGAGGACCTGCCCAACTGCACCCAGGTCGTCATCGGACAGTTCGACGAGCGGCAGTCCATCGGCTCGGGACAACCCGCAGTGGTCCTCGAGACGAACCTCGACGACGTCACCGGGGAGCAACTGGGGTATGCCGTGAGCGCCGCGCTCGAAGCCGGCGCGTTCGACGCCTGGGTCAGTCCCGTCATCATGAAGAAGGGGCGGCCGGGACACGTCCTGCACGTGCTGACCGACGCCGCCCACCTCGACGTCCTGCGTCACCTCATACAGACCACGACCGGCACTTTCGGCGTGCGGGCCACCGTCGCCGGGCGTTGGCCCGCCGCCCGCTCCTTCGACGAGGTGTCCGTCGACGGCATGCCCGTGCGCATGAAGGTCAGCGCCGGTCGGGCCAAACCCGAATTCGAGGATGTGGCGCTGATCGCCTCGGTGACGGGTGCCGCTGTGCGCGACGTGGCCTCGCGGGCCGAAGCGGAATGGCGACGGCGGCAGGGGAATGATCCCGCCCCATGACGTCGCACGGCATGTTCGACTACGACGAGGACATGACCGACCTCGTCATGGCGTATTGCAAGGAACGCCTGGCCCTCAACCCAGTGCCGCTCGACTTCGGTGGTCAGGCCCCGGCGCTCAGCTCCGTATTGACGGGGCTGATGCGCCCCGAGGGCAACGACGCCGCCGATGTCCTCCGGCTCTTCGTGGACAGGCTGGCCACGGCCGTGGTGTCCTGCGACAGCCCGCGGTTCCTCTCGTTCATCCCCGCCGCGCCAACCAAGGCTGCGCTCCTCTTCGACATGTTCGTCTCGTGTTCCTCCCTGCACGGAACCTCGTGGCTCGAAGCGGCCGGCGCCGTGGTCGCCGAGAACCAGGCCCTCGACGTCATTGCGCGCACGGCCGGCCTGCCCTCCGGAGCAGGAGGGTGCTTCGTCGCCGGCGGCTCGGCGGGCAATCTGTCGGCACTCGTCGTGGCCCGCGATACGGCCGGCCATAGGCGCGGTGGGTCCGGTCCTTCCCGCCCACTCATCGCAATCAGCGACGAGGCCCACTCTTCGGTCGGCAAGGCTCTCCACGTCATCGGCGTCGAGGCCCTCGTCATACCCACCGACGACCACCGCCTGACCGGCACCTCGTTGCGAAGCGTCCTGGCACACCATCCGCGCGTGGACGACGTCGTCGCCGTTGTCGCCACGGCGGGAACAACCAACGCCGGGATCATCGACGATCTCTCCGGCGTGGCCGAGGTTGCGGGCGAGCGCAACGTGTGGTTCCACATCGACGGGGCCTACGGCGGAGCAGCGTTGTTCGCACCTTCGACCCGGCACAAATTCGCCGGCTTCGAGAACGCTGACTCGTTCATCGTGGATCCGCACAAGTGGTTGTTCGCACCGTTCGACTGCGCAGCCCTGCTTTACCGTCAGCCCAATCTGGCCAAGGCTGTCCATACCCAGGACGCCTCCTATCTCGAGGTCCTCCACAGTGACAATCCCGAAGAGTGGAACCCGAGCGACTACGCGTATCACCTGACCAGGCGTGCCCGCGGCCTGCCGATCTGGTTCTCCATGGCCGTGTACGGGATCGATGCGTACAGCGAGGCGGTGGAAGCCGGCTTGTCGATCGCCCGGCAGGGCGCTGCGATGATTGAGGGGACGCCGTACACCGAGCTGGTGCGCCATCCGGAGCTGTCGATCGTGCTCTTCCGCCGGACAGGTTGGCGAAAACCCGACTACGACGAGTGGTCGGCCCGACTGCTCAGAGACCAGATCGGCTTCGTGACCCCAACGACATGGGAGGGCGAGACCGTGGCCCGCTTCGCCTTCCTCCACCCCAACACCACGGTCGAGATGATCCGCGAGATCCTCGACACGATGGCGTGAGCCGCCGCATTGGCTGCGCCCTCGGGACCCCGTGGCCCAGGGACTCTTTGACCGCCCGGGCAGGTTGACCGTCGGGCACCTTGAATTTCTGAAAGCTAGATCTCTAGCGGTTAGCTTTTGCACATGCCAGCGGCGGCCTCACGTGCCAGCGGCGGCCTCACGTGCCATCGGCGGCTTCACATGCCGTGCGGCCCCCACCCGGCGGCTTCAGGGGGTCAGCCCATGCCCGTCCCCGGGCCGGCGGTGTGCGAGGAGAGGATCGTCGGGCCGTCGGACGACTTCTCCCGCTTGCTGGCGCCGGCGCCATGCGACGCCTGAAAGCGCCTCGAGGACCACGCGATTTCCCAGATAGGCAGTGACCTCGGCCTGATCGTAGGGCGGCGAGACTTCGACGACATCGACCCCGGCCAGGGGCAGAGTCATGGCGAGGTGGCGCACCGCATCGAGCAATTGGCGGCTCGTCAGGCCTCCCGGCTCGGGCGTCCCGGTCCCTGGAGCCATCCCGGGATCGACGACGTCCACGTCCACCGAGAGGAACACCGCATCGCAGTCGTCCATGGCGATGGAGGCGGCCTCTTCGAGAACTGCATCGAGACCGCGACTGACGACCTCGGTCATCTCGAAGCTCCGCATGCGCTGTTCGCTCATCCAGGCCAACGTTTCGGGCTCGGGCCAGTAGCCCCGTAGGCCGATCTGCAGGAAGCGGTCGCCGCGGGCCGCGCCCGACTCGATTAACCGGCGCATCGGCGTGCCGTGACCGTGCAACGAACCGAAGTGGCTGTCACCGGTGTCGGCGTGCGCATCGAAGTGGATGACCGAGACACGCCCCCATCCAACGTGTTGGGCCACTCCCGTGACGTCGGGCAGGGCGATCGTGTGGTCGCCCCCCAGAATCATCGGCAGCGCGCCGCTCCGGGCCACCTGCGCAACGGCGGCCTCCAGCCTCTCGAGGGCCCGGTCAGTCTCGCCCGGGAGCATCTTGACGTCGCCCACGTCGACCACCCCCAACTCGCGCAACGGATCGACATCGAGCGCAAGGTGGGGCCGGCTGCCGTCATGGGGCAGGTAGTCGGTCGTCCGAATCGCCTGCGGCCCGAAGCGGCAGCCGGGCCGGTGCGACGTGCCACCGTCGAAAGGTGCACCGATGATCACCGCGGCAGCATCGGCATAACTGGACGGATCGTCGAGATCGGCGGACGGCACCCCGACGAACGTCGCGTCGGGTCCGTACATGTTGCCTATTCGCATGAAGAGCGACCTTAGGTCGCCGGCGCGCCTGCCTTTTCCACGCCCTCGGACTCCACGTGCGCGGTTTCCAGACGCTCGGTGCGCTCCCAGGCCCGGGCGAGCGCCAGCACCATGGTGTCCACGTCCTGCGCCCCGGGGATCGCCCACTTCCCGTCGATCACGAAATGCGGCACACCGGTGATCCCGAGCTGGTGCGCCAGTTCCTCGTCCGCCCGCACCTCGCCTGTCTGGGCATCACTCGCCAACGTGCGCCCCGCGACGTCAGGATCCATGCCTGCCGCTTTCGCCACGCGCACCAGAACCTCATGATCCGAGAGCAGTTCGCCCTCGGTGAAGTAGGCGGAGAAGAGGCCCGTCACAAGTGCATCTTCGATCGCGGTGCCGCGGGCGGCGCTGGCCAGCCGGTGGGCGTCGAACGTGTTGCCCGACTGGATCCGATCGAAGTCGAAGGCGAAGCCGACCTCACGGCCCAATGCGGCAAGACGCTCGTGGCCCGCACGGACCTGTTCGGGGCTCATCCCGTACTTCGTCGCGAGGAGCTGGCTCATGGTCTCGGGGCGGCGAGCCGGCGCATGCGGATCCAACTCGAACGAACGGTGCACCACGGTGATCTCATCACCATGGGCGAATTGTTCGCGTGCCACGTGCAACCGGCGTAGGCCGAGGGCACACCAGGGACACGCGAAGTCTGACCAGACATCTATCTGCATAGTGGTTTCAACGCCGCCGGACGACGGCTATTCCGGCGGCACGTCCCCACGTCCTCCACCAGGTCGCCAGGTCCGCAGTTCGCCAGGGCGCCCGGCCGTCAGCCCGCGGCGATCGCCGCCTCCAACCATGCACCAGCGGCCAAAAGACGTTCCTCGCTGCCGGCTGGGCCGATCACCTGGATACTGGCCGGCAACTCCCCCTCCGTCGGCACCGGCAGGGCGAGAGCAGGCACCCCGGCCAGGTTCACCGGGATCGTGCAGCGCGCCACCAACAGGTCGTTCCCGTCGTCGAGTCGGGGCGGGAAGATGGTCAGCGTCGGCGTGACCAGAAAGTCGACCTGCTCGAAGAGCCGCTCCAGCGTTTCTTTCCACGCCCGCTGGCCTACCCAGGCCGCAGCGATGGTGGCCGCATCGAAGGATCCGCCCAGGGTCAGCCGCTCACGGACGAGGTCCCCGATGCCACCGGGGTCCCGCGCCACCAACGCTTTGTTGGACTCCCAGGCCTCGACCATGAGCAGGAGACCGGCATCCCCCGTGGCCTGGTCCCATTCGGGCACATCGAGCTCGAGAACGGGCCATTCGGCGTCGTGCAGGGCCTTGTCCACGGCGGCATCGATCAGCGGATCGGCCGGGGGGCGGAGGCGGCCGATGGTGACGCCGGTGGTCTCGGCTACCGCAAAGCCCGGCTCGAGCAATTCCATACCGACGACCAGGCCGGCGACGTCACGCGCCATGGGGCCCACCGTGTCGAAGCTGGGCGAAAGGGGCCACACGTCGTTGAGGGAGACCCTGCCCCAGGTCGTCTTGAGCCCTGCAGTGCCGCAACAGGCGGCCGGGATGCGCACCGATCCCCCGGTATCGCTGCCGTAGGCCACGTCCGCGTCGCCGACGGCCACCGCGACGGCCGATCCGCTCGAGGAGCCCCCCGGCACACGCGTCGGATCGATCGGGTTCACCGGCGTGCCGTACCAAGGGTTGATGCCCGTCACCCCGAGGGCGAGCTCGTGCAGGTTCGTCCGTCCCACAATCCGTGCCCCGGCCGCCCGCGCCCCGGCCAGGCAGGCGGCGTCGCGCGGGGCAGGTACCGCGCGGTCGGCTACCGCCCTGCAGCCCGCAGTCGTGGGCTCCCCCTCCATGTCGATGAGGTCCTTGACGGCGAGGCGGACACCGGGGCCCGAAGTCTCGTAGCGCGTGATGAACGTGGTCATGGCCGCACCCAGTCGGCATCGTCCGTGCCGCGCAGACGTGACGCGACAGCCACCAGTAGGAGCAGGATCAGGGCGATCGCCAGGGGGAGGACGATGGCGACATGGAGCACGAACACCGCGCCGATGAGCGCGCCCAACAACATGGACGTCACCGAGACGAAGCGCCGTCCGTTCGACGACCCCGCCCCACCTGCATTCGATGTGTCGGCTGCGATTCCCGTGATGGTCAAGGTAAGAACCGTAGTGGTCAGATCGGGTACCGCGAGCTTCGCGCGGTGGCGTTCTGAATTCCCATGCCCAGGGCCAGGCTCAAGATCAGCGGATAGCGATAGCCGGCCGATACCGGGTTCCCGCTCACTGCAGCCAGCACCACGGCGACGCCCAGGAATGCCGCCTGGATGCTCGCCGCCGTCGCCAGGTGCACCCCCCGGTTGGCGCCGAACCGTGCCCCGACCTTCCCCCCAACTAACGCGCCGCACCAGAACGACGCCAACGCCACCGCGGAGGCTGCGATGGAGAACCCGGGAGCACCGGCCAGTGCAAAGCCCAAGAACACGACGTTCCCGGTCATATTGGCCACGAAGACGTGACCGAGCACCAGATAGCTGAAGGCGTCGACCAGACCGGTGACGACCGTCAGTGCGACCAGGAACTGTGGCAGCGGGCCGTGCCGCCCTCCGGCTGGAGGGACCAGCGTTTCGCGAACGCCGGCGAAGAATGACGTCACCCGGGAGAGGTCACTCGGTCGGGCTCACCTCGGGAACCATGTCCTCCTCCGGAGTGGTCTGTTGCAGGCCCCGGGTGAGGGCGACAAAGGCCACCAGTCCGGCGACCCCCATGATCCCGCACATGACGAAGAGGACCGATCGGGTGGCGTAGGCAAAGTCCACCGAGACGTAGTGCGGGATGGAGCTGACCGATCGCCCACCCTGGGATTGCGAGAAAGTGGCGGCCACCGTCGCCGCGTGAGGGACGTGCTGGGCGACGAGTGACGCCGTCAGCCTGGACCGTTGCACCGTCAGCAGAATGGTGCCCAACACCGCCAGGCCGAGACTCGCCCCGTAGTTGCGCACCGTCTGGGTCACGCCGGTCGCTTCCCCGTAGGAGAGACTCGAGGCACGGTTGATCGCGTCCGTGTTGGCCGGGCCCAGCATCATGCCCATCCCGGCCCCGGCCACGATGATCCAGATCACCTGGCTCGAGAAGTTCAACTGCGTCACCTTGGACGCCCAGAGGCCGAATCCCACGGCGGCGATGACACAACCCATGACGACCGCGCGTTTGGCCCCTTCACGGTCGAGGATCCGCCCCCCGATCTGCGCCGCGATGGCGAAGCCGATGAAGAAATAAAGGAGGAACAGGCCCGTCTCCGAGGCGGTCTTGTGCAGCGAGATCTGGGCGTACTCGCTGGCGAAGAAGAACACCGGGATAAACACCATCATGGAAATGAACAGGACGATGTTCTCCACAGCAAAGGCCCGGATACGGAAGATCCCCACGTTGATCAGAGGTGCCGGCGTCCGCATCTCGAGCACGACGAAGATGGCGATCACGAGTAGACCGCCGATGATGCACGCCCATGTCCCCCCGTTGCCCCATCCCCACAACGCCGATTGCTGGAGGCCGAAAATGCTCAAACCGATGCCGACCGCGACGAGCACCGCGCCCCGGTAGTCGATCCTCGCCGGGACCGGTTCGTTCTCGGGCTTGGAAATGAACGTCAGTACCAGGGCGATCACCGCCACAGGGATGTTCACCCAGAAGATCGACCGCCACGTCCACTGCGCCAGATAGCCACCGAGGATCGGCCCGATCGCAGTAAGACCACCGGCGATGCCGAAGAAGATGGCGAGGGCCTTGCCACGGTCCTGGAAGGGGAAGGTCCGCACCACGATCGCCAAAGCGGCCGGGAACATGAGCGCGCCGCCGGCACCTTGCACGACGCGGAAGGTCACGATCCATGCCTCGGCCGCGCCTCCCTTGGGCGTCAGCCCGCACATCGCCGACGCGCCGGCGAAGATGATGACCCCGAGGACGCACATACGGCGATGCCCGAAAATGTCGGAGAGCCGGCCACCCAGTGCGAACAGCGCGGCGAGGGACAACAGGTAGCCGTTGACCACCCACTGCACGCCGGTGGCGGACAACGAAAGCTCGCGTTGGATGTTCGGCACGGCGATGGAGACGATCGTCTGATCGATGAACGTCATGGCGACCGCGAAGATCATCGCGGCGAGAATGAGGTTCCTGTTCGTGCCGGTGGCGGTCGTCATCGCGATCCTTCGGGTCTCGGTGCCGCCATCGTCGCGCACAGCAGGGGGCGTCGTCATCCCTGGGCTACGGTCGGTGACCTGCGCATGCACCCGCGGGAACCGAAAAGGGCGCTCCTGGCGATCTTGCTTTTCGCCGGCATGGCGTCGGGCGGACTGACGCTGGTCGCCGCACCGGGGACGGCCTCTGCCGGTTCGCCCCTTCCCGGCGCCCCGGGCTGTCAGATGTTCCCGGCCGACAACGTGTGGAACACCAACATCTCCGCCCTCCCGGTGGATCCCCACAGCAGTGAGTGGATGGCGAGCATGGACAGCGCGACCACCGACCTGCATCCGGACTTCGGGCCTTCGGGTGATCCGACCAACCCCTATGGCATTCCCTACACCGTCGTGTCGCCCTCGCACCCGCTCACGAGCGTCTCGTTCCAGTACGGCGACGAGAGCGACCCGGGCCCGTATCCGTTCGGTGCGGACACACCGATCGAGGGAGGCGCGGCGTCGACCGGGGACCGGCACGCCCTCATGGTCAACCCGAGCACCTGCACCCTCTATGAGCTCTACGACGCCCACTACAGTGCGTCGGGCTCCACCGCCGGTTCCGGGGCGATCTGGAACCTCAATTCGAACGCGCTGCGTCCGAGTGGGTGGACCTCGGCGGACGCAGCCGGTCTGCCGATCCTGCCCGGGCTCGTGCGCTATGACGAAGTGCAGTCGGGCAGCATCACCCATGCCATCCGCATGACGGCGGAGACGACGGACGATGCATTCATCTGGCCCGCCCGTCATGCCGCGGGCGCCGCCGACAATCCCGACCTCCCCCCGATGGGCGCCCGTTTCCGGTTGAAGGCGAGCTTCAACATCTCGACGTTCTCGCCCCAGGCGCAGGTCGTCCTCCGGGCCATGCAGCAGTACGGGCTGATCCTGGCCGACAACGGTTCGAACTGGTATTTCGGGGGCACGGCCGATCCGGCGTGGCCCAGTGCCCTCGTCGATGAGCTCAAGCAGGTGCCTGCCAGCGCCTTCGAGGCAGTCGACGAGTCATCCCTGATGGTTGATCCGAACTCGGGGCAAGCAACACAGAACGGCGGCGCGGTCCAGTGCTCGTCCGCGCCCGGTTACCGCATGGTGGCCTCCGACGGGGGTGTCTTCTCCTTCTGCGAGCCGTTTTTCGGATCCGCAGCCGGTGCCCCACTGGCGGCGAAGATCGTCGGCATGGCCACCACCCCTGATGGTGGGGGCTACTGGTTGGTCGCGGCCGACGGCGGAGTCTTCACCTACGGCGACGCCCGCTTCTACGGGTCAACCGGCAACCTGCGCCTCAACGAGCCCATCGTGGGCATGGCGGCGGCCCCGGACGGGAACGGCTACTGGCTCGTTGCCAAGGACGGAGGCATCTTCAGCTTCGGCTCGGCCGCGTTCTACGGCTCGACGGGAGGCATCCATCTCAACCAGCCCATCGTGGGCATGGCGGCTGTGCCGGGCGGCGGGGGCTACTGGTTGGTCGCTTCGGATGGCGGGATCTTCAGCTTCGGCTCGGCCGCGTTCTACGGCTCGACGGGAGGCATCCATCTCAACCAGCCCATCGTGGGCATGGCGGCTGTGCCGGGCGGCGGGGGCTATTGGTTGGTCGCCAGGGACGGGGGGATCTTCACCTTCGGCGCTGCGCCGTTCTACGGCTCCGCCGGCGCCCTCTCCCTCAACGAGCCGATCGTCGGCATGACCGCCACGCCCGACGGTGGGGGGTACTGGTTGGTCGCTGCCGATGGGGGCATCTTCACCTACGGGGACGCCGGTTTCGAAGGCTCGACGGGTGCGCTGCACCTCGTCGCCCCGATCGTCGGCATGGCGGGCTGAGCCGGCCCCCGGGCCCGGACCCCCCCTCCGGGGCTTGCCGATGTCAGGTAGGTGTCACCCCTTCAGCGAAAACCGGTAGACGTTGGTCTCACGCCGTTCGAAGCCCAGCCGTACATAGAGGCGGTTGGCCGCCTCGCGGTCCGGACGCGAGGTGAGGTCGACCGTACGCGCTCCTTCGGCCTCGGCGCGGTCGATTGCGGCTCTGACCAGGGTGCTTGCCACCCCCGCACCACGCGAGGCGTCGTCGACGACGACATCTTCTATCCAGGCGCGCACACCCGTGGGGAGGGTGAAGACGGCCAAGGTGAGCATGCCCACCACCTGTCCCTGCCCGGAAACGCCCGGGCCCCCCGGGGCCGCCGGGGCCTCGCCAGTGCCCGCACGCGCCAGCAACAACGTGGTGGCGGGGTCCTCGATAATCCGCGTGAGCCGTGCGAGCGACGGAGCCTTCGACGATCGGGAGAGTTGCGGGACCAGATGGGCCACAATGGCATGCAATTCGGCGTCCGCGGTCTGTGCCACGTCCACGGTGATTCCGTGATCCACCATCAGATCTTCTGCGAATCCCCCCGCCACATGGGTTGGCGGACACTGTCGTAGAGGACATCGCGGTGTTCGCCCGCTAGTGCCGCGAACACCGTGTCGCTCCAGCGTTCCGATCCGACGATCGGCGAAGGCATGGTGTCCCGGGTGAACCAACCGACGTCGCGGCACTCCAGAGGATGCGGCTGCAACGAACCCCCGATGGCGCGGCAGTAGAAGAGGAGGGAGTACAGCGGGACGCGGGTGAAACCCAGACGCAGCCCGTCGAGAACGGCGATGAGGCGGACCGGCTCCACCTCAATCCCAGTTTCCTCCTCCACTTCCTTGACCACGACCTCGGCCGCCGAGTAGCCGACATCGCACCAGCCGGTCGGGTAGAGCCAGATGCCCGAGTCCGCCCGCTGAATCAGGAGGAGCTCTCCTTTGTCGTTGCCCACGGCAGCTCCGACGGCCACTTTCGGGGTGACATAGCCGGGAACACCCTTGCCGACAGTGGCCATCCATTCCTGGACGAGGCCGTCTTCGGCATCGGCGTCGTGGGGCTCTTCGTCGGCCTCGAAGCGGATGTCGGCCGCGACCTTGAGGATCTCCTCGAAGCGCTCCTGCTCGTAGAGGCTCTCGGTGAAACCGAGCCCGGTGCGGGCGATGGCCGAGAGGCTCTCGCTCCAGCGGAGCAGGGTCTTGAGGGGAACATTCCGATCCACGGCTGTTGACGCTACCGCGCCGTGCCTCATGGGCCAGAATGGCCTATGACCGTCAATGAGGATTGCCGCCACTACGTGATGCGGACAACACCCCGTGGCGATCGATTGGAGCGCTGCAAAGTGGACGCCAACGAGCCTCTCCCCTTCGCCTGCCCCGAGGGATGCATCTTCTACGAACCTCGGAAAGTCTCCCAGGCCGGATGGCAGGTCAGCCCGAAAAAGGACGAAGATCCCGGCCCACGACCCCGGTCGGGGTAAGCCCCGCCGGCTCCGGCAGTTTCAGCTCTCGAGGACGTCCCCCAGGAGGTCGACCGTGATGCCCTCCTGGCGCAACCAGTCGATGGCCGCTTCGACCTGCGGCGCTTCTCCGTCGAGCTCGCACACGATCCAACCACGGTGCTCCTCGACATCGGCCCTGCGAATGTTGGGCTCCACGTCGAACGTACGCACGAGCGTGGCCAGAACGGCACGCCGAACCTCTGACTCGGGAAAGGTCAATTTCACCCGAACCTGACTCACGTGGTCTCCTCGATCCCGTCCAGCATCCGGTTCATACTCCCCGAGCGGAAGCCTTCCAGATCCAAGGCCACGAAGCGAAAACCTGCCGATCGCACGGCCGTTACCACCTCGGTCCGGCGCTCCAGGACCGCGACGAGCATGTCGGGGGGGAACTCGAGCCGGGCCGCCGCACCGTGGTGGCGGACGCGGAGCTGGCGGAACCCGAGTGCCCGGAGTGCGGATTCGGCGGCGTCCACCGCCTGCAGGCGGCCCAACGTGACCGGGGTGCCGTAAGGCAGGCGGGAAGCGAGGCAGGCGGCTGCGGGCTTGTCCCAGGTGCGCAGGCCGAGCTCTTTGGACCAGTGGCGGATGTCGTCCTTCGTAAAGCCGGCCAGCACGAGGGGGAACGTCGCGCCAGCCGCGGCCGCGGCGGCCTGACCGGGGCGGTGATCCCCCAGGTCGCTGACGATTGACCCCGAGCACGACGTGGGCCGCTTCGCGCCTGGGCCAACGGGCCCAAGACGTCCATGAGCGCCGTCTTGCAACGGGCGCACCGGTCGGCACCATTGGCAACGTACGCCGGGTCCTCCATTTCGTCGGTGGGCACACCCAGCCAACGGAGGTCCCACTCCTGCGCCAGGGCCTCGCAGTCCTGGGCCTCGTCGGCGGCCAAAGATGGTGAAAGAGCCGTCGCGCACAACACCTGCGCTCGACCGAGTGTGTCGTGCGCCACCTTGGCCAAGAGTGCCGAGTCCGTCCCGCCGCTGAAAGCCACCACGACCCGGCCCAGCTGGCGCAACTCGTCTCGCAAGGTGTCGAGTGAGGCGGTCACCCCGCTCGCCCGGTCGTCGAGACGGCCGCCAGCACGGTATCGACGGTCGCCCACCATCCCCGTGTAGAAGGGCCCGAATTCTGCGTAGTGCGCCGAGGCCTCGTCGAAGCGCATCTCGTAGACACAGTCCTTGAGGTCGTCGGGGTGCACGCCGAACAGGGTCACGCCCCATTCGAATTCGTCGAGCCCGGTGGACCCGGTGATGACCTGCAGGATCCGGCCGTGGAAGGTACGCCCGACCTTGCCGTGACCCATCATGAGCTCCTTGCGGCTCTCGAAGTCGAGGCTGTACCAGTTGTGCTCGGCCGATCGGCGCTTGGACATGGGATAGAAGCAGAAGGCCGTCTTGCCCTCGGGCGGGCAGCTGGGGATAGAGGCGCGCCTGGCGCATCTCCTCGGGCACTCCGGCGGCGTATTCGGAGATCTCGGTGAGCGAGACGTAGGACGCGGCCACCGCGGCCCCGGAGCGCTGGACCGCGCTCTGGAACTCCCGCAGGCGCCACAGGTCGGGACCGAGCACCATGAGGCCCAGGTCCGCCTTGTGGCCCAGGAGGGCGACCGGAATGACCTGGTAGCCATCCGCCTCTGCCGCCTTCACCGCGCTGACGGAGGACGGCGCCATCGAAGCCACCGGCCGGCGGGCACATGGCAGAACAGGTGCAGCACGGCCTGGCCGACCGAGGGGACGAGGGGGGAGTCGGTTGCCACGACGCCAGTGTAGGGAACAGGGGAGCCGCCTCCGGGCAGCCGGCAGTCGCCGCCGGCTGGACGCGAAGAAGCGCCCCGAAGGGCGCCCCTGTCGCTTCCGAACAACGATCTGCGTCGATGCCGCCGTTCCCGGCAGTCCCGCTCGATCTAGTAGTCGTCCATCCCGCCGCCGGGCATGGCCGCCGGCGTTCTCTTCGGGCTTGTCCACGATGACCGCCTCGGTCGTGAGGAACAGGGCCGCGATGGAGGCCGCGTTCTGCAGCGCGGAACGGGTCACCTTGGCGGCGTCGATGACGCCCTCCTTGAAGAGGTCGCCATACTCACCCGTGGCGGCGTTGAGACCGTGGGCACCCTTGAGGTTGCGCACCTTGTCGACGATGACGCCACCTTCGAGACCGGCGTTGACGGCGATCTGCTTCAGCGGCTCTTCGACGGCCTTGGCCACAATGCGGGCTCCGGTCGCCTCGTCGCCTTCGAGCTTCTCGGCCCGCTCGAGGATGGCCACCTGGGCCCGCAGCAGGGCAACGCCTCCACCGGGGACCACGCCTTCTTCGATGGCCGCCTTGGTCGTCGACACGGCGTCCTCAATGCGGTGCTTCTTCTCCTTGAGCTCGACCTCGGTGGCCGCGCCGACCTTGATCACGGCGACACCGCCGGAGAGCTTGGCCAGGCGCTCCTGCAGCTTCTCCCGGTCGTAGTCGGAGTCGGTGTTCTCGATCTCGGCCTTGATCTGGTTGATCCGGCCCTTGATGTCGTTGTCGCTCCCGGCACCTTCGACGATGGTGGTCTCGTCCTTGGTGATGACCACCTTGCGGGCGGTGCCCAGCAGGTCGAGGGTGACGTTCTCCAGCTTCAGGCCGACCTCTTCGGTGACCACTTGGCCGCCGGTGAGGATGGCGATGTCCTGGAGCATGGCCTTGCGGCGCTCGCCGAACCCGGGGGCCTTGACGGCAACGGAGCGGAACGTGCCGCGGATTTTGTTGACGACCAGCGTGGCGAGGGCCTCGCCCTCGACATCCTCGGCGATGATCAGCAGCGGCTTGCCGCCCTGCATGACCTTCTCGAGGACCGGCAGCAGGTCGCGCACGGCGGTGATCTTGGAGCCGACGAGGAGCACGTAGGCGTCCTCGAGGACGGCCTCCATGCGCTCGGGGTCGGTCACGAAGTACGGCGCGATGTAGCCCTTGTCGAAGCGCATGCCCTCGACCAGGTCCATGTCCATGCCGAAGGTCTGCGACTCCTCGACGGTGATGACCCCGTCACGGCCGACCTTGTCGATGGCCTCGGAGATCATTTCGCCGATCTCGGTGTCGGCGGCGGAGATCGACGCGACCTGGGCGATCTGCGACTTGGACTCTGTCTCCTTGGCGATGGAGTGGATCGAGGCCACTGCAGCCTCGACACCCGCCTCGATACCCCGCTTCAGCGACATCGGGTTGGCCCCGGCCGCCACGTTGCGCAGGCCCTCGCGGACCATGGCCCAGGCGAGGACGGTGGCCGTGGTGGTCCCGTCACCGGCGACATCGTCGGTCTTCTTGGCGACTTCCTTGACCAGCTCGGCCCCGATCTTCTCGAAGGGGTCCTCCAGGTCGATCTCCTTGGCGATGGAGACTCCGTCGTTGGTGATAGTCGGGGCGCCCCACTTCTTGTCGAGCACCACGTTGCGGCCTTTCGGGCCGAGGGTGACACGTACGGCGTCCGCCAGCTTGTTCATGCCGGTTTCGAGCCCGCGTCGGGCTTCCTCTTGGAAGGCGATCAGCTTGGCCATCTGGTGTGTTCCTCCATCGCTCTGCTGGCCCATCGAGGGCCATTAGCACTCTCATCTGTCGAGTGCTAATAGGAAACCACGCTGAGGGCCCGCGCGCAAGAGCGAGATTCGAGACCCTGCTCAGCCCCCCTAAAGACGCCCGGCGTCAACATCGCCGCCCTCCTGCGGAGGTGCAGACGCTGCCCTGAAGGCGGCGGAAAGCCCACGGGAAACGGGCGTGAGCCGGCGGGGAGCCGGCGGGAAACGGGCTGGAACCGGCGGGGAGGACCTGGGCGTCTTCAAGGGGTGAACGCACCGATTCGGTGAGACGACAACATTCGTTGTCCTGACCGAGGAGGTAGTGGCATGGGTGTCATCTTGAGTCCCGCGCGAACGTGCATTGGCCGAGCGGCTCCGCGCGAAGGGGTTCACAAAGGCTGAGATCGCTCGACAGTTGAGCATCAAGGGCCTGGTCAGCTTCCGGCCGCTATTGCGCCACTCCCAGACCGATTGGAAACCGGGTCCGAGGCGCCTGGTCATTGAAGAGCGAGAGGAGATCTTGATCGGCCTGCGCCAAGGTGAGTCGATGTCCTCCATCGCCGGGCGGCTGAAGAGGGCTCCTTCGACCATCACCCGTGAGGTGCGGGCCAACGGCGGGCCAAGCGGTTACGGGGTCTGGCGGGGCCAGACCCGGGCCAAAGAGTGGGCCCGTCGACCGAAGACGCCGAAACTGTGCCACCCACCCTTGGTGGCCCAGGTCAGCACCTGGCTCGAGGAACTGTGGTCACCCGATGAGATCTCCAAGCGCTTGCGCCGCGAGTTCCGAGACGATCCGATGATGCAGGTGAGCCACGAGACCATCTACCAGTCCCTCTTCGTCCAGGGCCGGGGTGAACTGCGCCGTGAGCTGGCCCGATGCCTGCGCAGCGGTCGGGCCAAGCGGCGGACGCGCACGCAAGGAGAGGGGCGGGGCAAGATCGCGCACATGGTCATGATCTCAGAACGCCCGGCCGAAGTGGCCGACCGGGCGGTGCCCGGGCACTGGGAGGGCGATCTCATCTTGGGGGCAATGAATCGCTCCGCCGTCGGGACCTTGGTCGAGCGCTCCACCCGGTTCGTCCTGTTGCTTTACCTCGCCCCAAACCACGGGGCCGAGGCGGTCGAAGCAGCCATGCGTCAGGCCGTGAGGACCCTGCCCGAGGTGCTCTGTAAGTCCATCACCTGGGACTCTCATAATGATCTGGTCCCCTGGGCGAGAGTCGGGTCTGACCCGACGTGGGATCGGCTTTGTGCCTTACCTTGGATTCGTCGATCCGGCTCCTGCCCGGGGACGCGCACCAGCCGGTCGGACGAACGTGACCTGATAGGAGCCTTGGCCAGCACCGTGAGAGTCCTGTCCGCCGTCCCGGCCGGTGGTGCCATCCCACTGGTTGAGAGAAGGAGGCAGGTTCCAGTATGCAAAGTCATGAACGGGTTGTCATCGGCGGGGTGGACACCCACAAAGACGTCCACGTCGCGGTAGTGATCGACGAACGGGGCAAGATCCTTTCCAATGCGAGCTTCGGCACGACGGCCAGGGGCTATCGCCAGCTCGTCGCCTGGTTGCGCTCCTTTGGCGATGTAGCCAAGGTCGGCGTCGAAGGAACGGGCGCATATGGGGCCGGTCTGGCCCGCCATCTGATGGCCGAAGGCGTCGACGTTGTCGAGGTGAACCGGCCGAACCGTCAGGCTCGTCGGCGCCGGGGAAAATCCGATACCGCTGATGCCGAGGCGGCCGCCCGGGCTGCCCTCAACGGCGAGGCGGCTGGCACACCGAAGTCGGCGGACGGAGCGGTCGAGGCCCTCCGGGCCCTTAGGGTGGCTCGCCGCTCAGCCGTCAAGGCTCGGACCCAGGCGGCCAATCAGATCCGCGACCTGATCGTGAGCGCTCCGGAAGGCTTGCGGGACAAGCTCGGTCATCTCAGCACCGAGCATCGGGTCGCCGCCTGTGCGCGGATGCGCTCCGGAGCCATCAGTGTTCCGGTCGAGGCGACCAAGCGATCACTGCGGCTGCTTGCACGCCGACATCAGGCGCTGAGCGCGGAGATCGCCGAGCTCGATGAAACGATTGTCGCGGTCTGCGCAGAGGCCAATCCGGCCTTGCTCTCGGCTCCAGGAGTCGGTCCTGAGGTTGCGTCGGCATTATTGGTTGCCGCTGGGGACAACCCAGAGCGGATGCGCACCGAGGGTTCCTTCGCAGCGCTCTGCGGTGTCAGCCCGGTCGAGGCCTCTTCCGGCAAGATCACTCGTCACCGTTTGAACCGAGGGGGTCACCGCGAGGCCAACAACGCCCTGTGGCGTATCGCCATGTCCCGCCTCGCCCACGACAAGGCCACCCAGACCTATGCCGCACGCCGCCGCACAGAGGGCAAGACCAACAAGGAGATTCTGCGCTGCCTCAAGCGCTACATCGCACGGGAAGTCTTCCGGCTGCTCACCAACCCGCCGAGCGTGCCCGACATCGCCCTGCTGCGGGCCCGCAGAGCTGTTGTGGGGATGACCCTTGCCGCCGTGGCCAACCATCTCGGCACCACACCGATGCAGATCTCCCGCCTCGAGCGTGGCGTTCTCCACAGCGCTGAACTGGCTAGCCGCTACCAGGCCTGGCTCGACACCGAGACGGCCAACCACGCTGCTTGACAGCCATAGGAGCATCCAAGGCAGCGAGATGTCACGCCACGCCAGCTTCACCGTGGCCACGGGGATCCCCATCTACTTCTGTGACCCGCACTCGCCCTGGCAGCGAGGATCCAACGAGAACACCAACGGCTTGCTGCGCCAATACATGCCCAAGGGCACCGACCTCTCGGTGCACAGCCAAGAAGACCTCGACCGCTTTGCCCGTTCCCTCAACAACCGCCCCCGCAAGACCCTCGACTATATGAAACCATCAGAGAAGCTCGCCGAGCTCCTTGCGCTCACCACTTGAATCCGCCCTGTAATTTCTGAACGCTCGCCTTCTAGGAATCAGAAATTACAGGTCCTCCTGGCGTATCCGTGGACACCTTGACCGGCAATCGGCGGGTCTGCCGCAAGGTATCCGGTGCTGGACGTTTGCCTCTTGCTCCCATGCGAGAAGGGGTCGTCCAGGGGCGCCGCAGGCGAGGCCGGACACGAGTGGCCGGCCGACCCTTGACGAGCCCGGTGGTTCACGGTGCGCCAGCCACTCTTGGAGTAGGTCAGCCGCCCCTGCGGCTGGCTTACTCGCGGCCTTTCGCCTCTGCCGGAGCCGGGCCCCTATCCCTCGACTATCCCCCGGCGACGGCGGGAACGATGGAGAGGGTCTGTCCGTCCACAACTGGAGTTGCAAGGCCGTCCAGGAAACGCACATCCTCGTCAGCCAGGAAGACGTTGACGAAGCGCCGCAGCTCACCGGACTCGTCGAAGAGGCGGTCGGCCAGACCGGGATTGGCCGCATCGAGGGCCTTGAGGGCTTCTCCCACGCTGGATGCTTCGACTTGGACCTCGCCGGCGCCACCCGTCAGGGTGCGGAGCTGGGTCGGAATGCGGATGGTCAGGCTCATCGGTCGTTCTCCTCGGTGAGGTCGGTGCGCCTCAACTCAATGCCCTTCGAGTGCAGCATCGAAGTCCGCCAGGGTGGGGGCGATGGTAGCGGTCGGGCCCGTGTAGTCCGACAGTGCCTCAACGGTCTTGAGGCCGTGCCCGGTCACCAGGGCGACCACGCGCTCATCGCGCTTGACGGCCCCCGACGCGACGAGCTTGATCAGCGAGGCAATCGTCACACCGCCCGCCGTTTCGGCGAAGATCCCCTCGGTGCGGGCCAGCAGCCCGATCGCCTCGACCACTTCGTCGTCGGTCACCGAGGCGCAGGAGCCACCGGACTGGCGCATCGCCTGCAGGGCATACCACCCGTCGGCGGGATTGCCGATGGCCAGCGACTTGGCGATCGTCTTGGGCTTGACCGGACGGATGGCGTCGGAGTTCTGGGCGAACGCGGTGGCGACCGGAGAGCATCCCTCGGCCTGGGCTCCCGAAATCCGCACATGGGGTACCTCGTCCAGCAGGCCGACCTTGCCCAACTCGGCGAAACCTTTGGCCACCTTGGTCAGCTGGCTGCCCGAGCCGATGGGGACCACGACGTGATCGGGAGCCTGCCACCCCAGCTGCTCGGCGACCTCGAAGGCGAGGGTCTTGGAGCCCTCGGCGTAGTACGTCCGCACATTGACGTTGACAAAGGCCCAGCTCGGGCGCTCACTCGTCAACTCTGCACAGAGCCGGTTGACGTCGTCGTAGGTGCCCTCGACGGCGATCACGGTTCCCCCGTAAATCGTGGTCATGGTCACCTTGGCCCTCTCGAGGTCGTGGGGGATGAGCACCACGGATTCCATGCCGGCCCGGGCCGCATGGGCGGCCACCGAGTTGGCGAGGTTGCCGGTGGAGGCACAGGCGGCGACCTTGAACCCGAGCTGGCGGGCCTTGGTCAGCGCCACCGAGACCACCCGGTCCTTGAAGGATCCGGTCGGATTGGCCGTGTCGTCCTTGATCCACAGCTCGTCCAGCCCGAGCTCGGCCGCCAGGCGGTCGGCCCGCACCAGCGGCGTAAAGCCGGCGCCGAGGTCGACCGGCCTCTCGTCGCTGACCGGCAGGAGGTCGCGATAGCGCCAGATGGTGCGAGGACCACTGGCGATCCGCTCCCGGGTGACGGTGGCGGCAATCTGCTCGTAGTCGTACGCGACCTCGAGCGGTCCGAAGCAGTAATCACAGACGTGGAGTGCCTCGGCGGGGAACGCACGCGCACATTCCCGACAACGCAGCCCAGTGACAAAATCGACCATCGGTCCTCCTCATCGATCGGGCATTGGCACCTGTTGGGCCCCGGGCGGGGTATCCAACGGTTGCCGCGACGTCAACGGGCCCGTCCCTCAGTCGCTCTGGATGATGGCGGACAATGGTAGCTCCTGTTCACCACCCGCGCGCTCAGGCTCTCACCAGCGGGGTTGGGAACACGAGCCGGCGGGTACCATGCTCTAGGAATGTCGGGCGAACACGACCAGGAAACGCCGAGCACCCGGACCTTCCACAACGCGGATTTTCCGGTCGCCAAGGTGCTCGAGGCCAAGGCCGGCCGCACCGTCTCGGTTTGCATCCCCGCCCGCGACGAGGGCTCCACCGTGGGCTCGGTGGTCCGGGCCGTGGTGCAACCTTTCCTGGCTTCGGCCGGAGGGAACGGCCTCGTGGACGAGGTCATCGTGCTCGACGACGGCTCGACCGACGACACGGCGGCGCAGGCCATCGACGCGGGCGCCCGGGTGGTGCAAGGTATCGAAGTGGGAGGGGGGAAGGGTCAGGCCATGGCAGCCGCTCTGGCGGCGTCCAGCGGCGACGTGGTCGTCTTCCTCGATGCTGATGTCGCCAACACGACTCCCGCCTTCGTCACGGGCATGCTCGGCCCCCTCTTGTTCTTCGACGACGTCGCCCTGGTCAAGGGTTTCTACACACGGCCGCTACACGGCGATCCGACCGGGGGCGGGCGTGTGACCGAACTGGTGGCCCGCCCGGTCCTCGAGCTGCTCTTCCCCGAGCTCTCCGATGTGCGCCAACCGCTCGCCGGCGAGACGGCGGCCCACCGATGGGTCTTCGAAAAAGTCGAATTTGCCGACGGCTACGGGGTCGAGATAGGCCTGCTCATCGACGTGGCGCAGGATCTCGGGGCGGGCGTCCTGGCCCAGGTCGACCTCGGCGTACGCATCCACCGCAACCGCCCGCTGCACGAGCTGCGCCCGCAGGCGACCGACGTGTTGCGCACCGCGCTCGCACGCGCCCCGCGCTGAACCCGTGCCGCCCGCTGACCCATCGGCCCACGCCGACTCATCGGCCCACGCTGACCAGCTGCTCGTCGTCTCCAATCGCGGCCCACTCTCCTTCCGGTTCGACGACACGGGCGGACTCCAGGCGGTTCCCGGCGGGGGCGGCCTGGTCTCGTCGATCGGCCCGCTCCTGGCCGGCACCGGAACCACCTGGGCCTCGGTGACCATGGGCGCGGCCGACCGGGCCGCCGTCACCCAGGGCCGTATGACGCACGAGGACTTCACGCTGCTGCCGGTAGTCGTCGATGACGACACCTACCGGGCTGGGTGTGACGTCATCGCCAACACAACGCTGTGGTACGTGCATCACCACCTCTTCGATCTGCCGCGTCGGCCCCGATTCGACCGGTACTGGCGACAGGCCTGGGACGGCTACCGGCGTTACAACAAATTGGTGTCCGACACCGTGTGCGCGCACGCGGCACCGGACTCGGTCGTCTTGGTGCAGGACTATCACTTCTCGCTTCTCGGGCAGATGCTGGCCGAGGCACGGCCCGATCTGCGCGCCGTGCATTTCAACCACATTCCCTTCGCCGATCCGAATATGCTGCGTGTCCTCCCCGAGGCGGCGGCCGGCGAGCTCCTCGCCGGGTTGGCCGGCTTCCATGCCTGCGGCTTCCACTCCCACCGGTGGGAGGCGGCGTTCCGCGCCTGTTACGCCGACCCGGAGTTGTCCGCCCTCGCAGGAACGGCCGTCCCCCCGGCGACGTTCGTCTCCTCGCTCTCTTCGGATCACGATGGCCTTCTGGCCGAGGCTGCGAGCGACGACTGCGCCCGGTCCGTCGAGGCGTTACGCGCCGAAACGGGAGGCCGGCGCATCGTCTTGCGGGTCGATCGCGTCGAGCCGTCAAAGAACATCGTTCGAGGCATGCTGGCCTTCGAGGAACTCTTGGTCGCCTACCCCGAATGGATCGACAAGGTGGTCCACGTAGCGTTGGTCTATCCCTCACGCCAGGGGCTGGCGGACTATCTCGCCCTGGGAGCGGAGGTCACGCACGTGGCCGAGCGGATCAATCACGCCTGGGGCACGTCCACGTGGACCCCCATCCTCCTCCATGTCGAAGACGACCGGCCCCGCTCGCTGGCCGCACTGACGATCTCCGACGTATTGCTGGTCAACCCGGTGCGCGACGGCCTCAACCTCGTGGCCAAGGAAGGTGCGTTGCTCAACGCCGGTGACGGGGTACTGGTCCTTTCTCACGAAGCCGGCGCCTGGGAGGAGCTGTCCGAAGCGGCCTTGGGCATCAATCCCTTCGACGTCGCCGGCACGGCCGACACCCTCCACCTGGCCCTTTCGATGGATCTCGGGGAGCGCCGCAGCCGGGCCGGCCCGTCTGCGGGAACTGGTGCTCGCTCGCACCGCTTCCGACTGGCTCGACGAGCAACTGGCCGCTGCGGGACTCTCCAACCGCTGACGGGTCAACCGTTCGCCGAGGCGGCCTCGGCCAGCTATTCGAGCAGCGCCAGCGCGCCCGCCGGGCCTTCCACCACCACGTCTGCGTTGGCCGCCACCTCCGGCGCGCTCTCGTCGTCGACTACCGCCACGCGGATCGCCGGCACCCCTTGCGCCGCTAACTCCGCGGCGGCCGCGAAGGCGGGAAGGTCGCCGAGGTCATCGCCGAAGACGGCCACCGCCCGCTGCCCGGGGGCGAGCGAACGGAACACCGTGCCCTTGTCCACGTCGAGCGGGGGGCGCAGTTCGAGCGACAAGCGGCCGGGGTGGACCCTCAAACCCCGTTCATCCTCCTGACGGGCTGCGAACGCCGTGGCCCAGGGACCCGCTCCGGGGGCGTTGCGCCAGTGCAACGTCACCGTCAGGCCCTTGGGTTCGACGTAGACGCCGTCCGGCGCGTCTGCCCGGGCCTCGGCGACGGCTTCGCTGATGGCGCCCTCCCAGGTCCGCGAGCGTCCGGTCCTACGTGGCCCAACCCGTAGAGACCGATGAGCGTGACCCCGGCCGGAGACTCGAGCACGCGTTGCGAGAAAGTCCACCGGGCGGCCCGAGACGACCGCCACCAGGCCGAACCGGGAGGCCAGACGGGTGAGGAGCTCCGGGACGCCGGGGAGCGGGCGGGCGCCGCCGGGTCGGCCACGATCGGCGACAGGGTGCCGTCAAAATCGAGGAACAGCGCGCTGTGCCCGTGGTCTCGCACGAACGGCCGGAAGATGTTCGGAAATGCGTCCGCGGCCACCGACCGGGGCGGCTTGATCAGGCCCCGGCGACCAGGTCGGCTCCGATGACGACCACCACGTCGTCCCCGGTGATGCCGGTGACCGGCACCGAAGAGCTCAAGGGGAGGACCGCTGCCGGTTTGAGGCCGAGTGTCGAGGCGATCGTGGTCGCTGCCGTCTGGTATGCCGCGCTGGCGTAGTACACCGCCGAGGTCTGCACGGTTGCCGACGCATCAGCCGGGGTCTGCATCGCCCAGCCCTGTGCAGCGAGGACAGTCGTGTAATGCCGCGGCCAATCCGTTCGTTTCGGTGGCGTTGGCCACCACGACCTTGACCGCACTGTTGGGGATCGTCGTCGTCGTGGTTGTGGTCGCCGCGGTCTTCGGCACCGTGGTGGTCGTCGTGGTCGGGGTGGTCGCCGCCCCTCCATTGACCATGGGACGGGTGCCGACGGCAACCAACGCGATGGCCGCAACCACGAAGATGATGATGACGACCGCGGCGCGCACGGGCGCGATCCCACCGGTGGAGTGCCCATCGTGCGAGGCCCCTCCACCCGAACCGTCGGAATCAGAGGGGGGAGGTTCAGAGGTCATCGAAGGTCCAGCCTTCCGTGCCTACTCCCTCAAAGCAAGCCTTTCGGGGCGATGTGGTGTCACCAACCCCGAGGTGGGCTCACCACCACCGTCGCACTGCATGTCTGCACCCTGGCCCGGACGCACGAGGCATGCGATAAAGGAGTGAGATGCGAGACTCAGCTGCCCACGCCCTTTCTGTCTCGTGGTACCGCTTCGGGGCCACGCTGCGGCGGCGCTGGTCTGGCTACGTCACCCTGGCGGTGCTCATTGCCTTCGTCGGCGGCCTGGCGATCGGCAGCATCGCCTCCGCCCGGCGCACCGAGGCTTCGTTTCCGGCGTTTCTGTCGAGTACCAATCCCTCGGACCTGGATATTGACGTCGGCAACTACGACCCGGCCGTCCTCCGCAAGATCAGCCGCCTGCCGCAGGTGCGCGCACTCGAGACGTACGTCTCCCCCAATGCGGACCCGGTTAGGAAGAACGGCACGATCGACCCATTTACCCTGGAATCGGTCGAGCCGAACTTCGAGGCGAGCGTCAACGGGCTGTACTTCAACCAGGACAAGGTCCACATCGTCGCGGGCCGTCTGGCCAATCCTCATCGGGCGGACGAAGTTGTCGTGAACGAGTTGGCGGCCCACTACATCCACTACCACGTGGGCGACGTCCTCCGCTTTGGATTCTTCTCCAACGCCCAACTGGGCGGGAGCAGCGTCCCGACGACCCCGGCCTACAAGGTGATCAACCTGCGTGTCGTCGGTATCGGTGTCTTGAATAACGATGTGGTGGAGGACGACGTCGACCAGATCCCCCAAATGCTGATGACCCCGGCCCTGACCCGGCAGTTACTGGGCTGTTGCATCTCATACGCCTGGAGCGGGCTCCAGCTCCGAGGCGGCGCCGACCGCGGTAGGCGCCGTCGAACGGGAGTACCTGGCGCTCCTTCCCCCGGCGACCCCTACTACTTCCACGTCACCTCCGTCGTCGAGGCGGAGGCGGAGCGATCGATCAAGCCCGAATCGGTCGCGTTGGCGGTCTTCGGGAGCATTGCGGTCGTTGACGACATTGCTCATCGCCGGGCTTGCCCTCTCGCGCCAGTTTCAGCTCGACACCGGGGACCGCCGAGATCATGCGCTCCCTCGGCGCCGGTCCCGGACTCACGGCCGCAGACGGACTGATCGGTGCCGGGCTGGCGATCGGTGCCGGGTCCGTGGCCGCAGGTGGCGTCGCTGTCGCCCTCTCGCCTATCAGATTCGGGCCGGTGCGCGCCCTGGAACCCGGCGGCGTCTCCTTCGACTGGACCGTCATCGGCTTCGGCGTGCTCGCCCTCATCGTCATTCTCGGCGGCATCGCCGTCGCCCTGTCCGTGTTCACCGCGGCCGCATCGCCTCGACGCGGCGCCGTGACCGTCGCTTGCGCTCTACCCGGGGCAGCGAGATCGCCCAGCTTTCCGCTTCGTTGCCTGTGGCAGCAGCCACAGGCACCCGGTTCGCGCTTTCCTCAGGCCATGGCCGTTCGGCTGTCCCCGTGCGCTCGACAATCGTGGGGTCGTGCTGGCAGTGACAGTGGTCGTCACGGCCCTCACCTTCGGCAACAGCCTCAACACCCTCATCTCGCACCCCGCCCCTGTACGGGTGGAACTGGAGACGCCATGATGGAGTCGAACGCCGGATACGGCGATATTCCCGCAAACCCAGCTCGACGGAGCAGCTGCACAAGGACAAGGACGTGGCCGCCTTCTCCGGGATCTACTTCGACTCGCTCCTCTTCGACGGCCAGCCCGTCCCGGTCATCGGCGCGACGCCCGGGCGCGGCGGTGGCACCGCCTCTTCTGGTCCGGGCACGGCGTCGAGCGGTCCGAACCAGGTCGTCCTCGGGAAGGCCTCGCTCGCGGCCCTCCACAAACGGGTGGGCGACACGGTCCGGGTTTCGGGTGGCCTCCGAGGGTGAGACCCTCACGATCGTGGGTGAGGCCATCCTGCCCGCAGTCGGGATCGGCTTCGGGCTGCACCTTTCTATCGGTACCGGAGCAGTCGTCGACTACAACCTCATACCGGAGAACGCCCGCAACATCCAAGGTTCAGCGACGAACGGTCCCAACGCGGTGTTCGTCCGTTTCAACGACAAAGCCAGTTTCCGCGTCGCCACCCGGTCCGTGCAACAGGTCGCGAACACCATCAACGAGACGACGGGTGGGCAAGCCGGGCTACAGGACTTCCGCTTGCTGCTCCCCGCCGAGATCATCAACTACAAGACGATGGGGTCGATGCCCGCCATCCTGGCCAGCGGACTGGCCTTCGGCGCGGTCGTCGCGCTCGGTCTGACCTTGGCTGCGTCGGTGCGGCGCCGCCGCCGGGATCTTGCACTCCTCAAGGCACTCGGCTTCACGCGCGTGCAGTTGGGCGGCACCGTTGGGTGGCAGGCAACCATCACGTCCGTTCTCGGCACCATCGTCGGTGTGCCTCTCGGCATTTTTACTGGCAAAGCCCTCTGGGACGTGTTCGCCCACGAGCTCGATGTCGTCCCCTCGCCGACCGTCCCGGTCCTCGCCGTCGTGCTCGTGGCTGTCGGTACCGTCGTGCTCGCCAACCTGGTCGCGCTCCTTCCCGGGCACGCGCGGCCGCCCGCACTCCGGTCAACCTGGTGCTACGGACCGAGTGAGGGATGGTCACCAGTATCGAGAGGCCCAGAGCCGGCAGATGACGATATGGTCGCCATAGCCGAGCCGGCCCCGAGTGTCACAGCTGGATTGACACATTCGTCGACTTGACCACTGCGGAGGCCATCATGCCGGGCACGAGGCCCATATCGTCCACCGCCTCGCGGCTGATGAGGGAAACGACACGGAAAGGGCCTGCTTGTAATTCCACCTGCGCCATGACCTTGTCCTTCACCACCCGGGTGACGATTCCCACGAAGTGATTACGAGCAGACTCGCCTGCTGCGACGAGCGGGTCGGTGCTCTCGTGGAGTGACTGGGCGAATCGAGCAAGGGCCACCCCTTCGATCTGACGTCTGCCCTTCACTGTTCGGGTGCCGTCGAGGCTGCCGTTGTCGATCCAGCGCCGCACAGTATCGGCGCTGACACCGAGCAGCCCAGCCGCCTCGCCCACGCTGTAGTACGTCATCGAACGCTCAGCTTATGCCTCCCTTGGCCTATCCTTGCCACAGCCGCAGCGTGATGAAGGCGCATCCTCATGTTCAAGAATCTCTCATTCAGGCACCTTCTCGGAGTCGTCCTGGCCCTCTCTTTCATCGCCGGGTTCGCCCTTTTCGTTCTGTCGGGCGCAACGACGAACAAAGGAACGACCAGCGCCATTTCGGCTGAAAGGGCGACGATCCAGACGGCGGAGAAGACGAGCTGTCTCAGGTTCGGCACGTACGCTTCGATAGCGACGCTGCGACGGGATGGCCTCCTCACGTTCAAACCTGTCTACAACTCCACCGTCTTCCTCCCCGGAAAGGGCTGCGGGACGATCGTCGTCGGGTCCCCGGCCTACGAGTCGCCCGCCGGCTGACGGGAACTCGCCCCGGCGCCCTGCTCCCCCACACGAAAGGCATAAGTGTGATTTGCGCACAGGGATCGGGTCTCGAACCGTATTTGCCCACTCAGAAGGCCCAAAAGCTCGGACTTGCTTTGCCCAGCGCTGGCGTCGCCTCTATGCTCAGCGGTCGGCGGCTCCTCCACCCTTGGGAGCCAATCTCTGAAGGAGAAAACGGTTGTCCTCGAAGCGCTTATTCCCGAGACTCGCTGGAGCAGGAGGACTGGTCCTCGGCATCGTGCTCGGTGCCCTTGGGGTCGTTGGCGGACCGGCATCAGCCCAGTCGACCGGAACCACCTTTCTCGCTGCATCGAATACACAGCCGGCGTTCGACTTCATGACGCAGGACTTCATTCAGAGCGCCAACGGCGGGAACACCGTCACCTTCACCTACGCCGGCTCGGGGAAGCTCGCCGGAGAGATAGACGGTGGTGTCGACTACGCATCGAACGGCACCGGAAACTCCCCCGCCGGCTTTGCCCTTTTCGCTTCGGCGGACGAGGCCAACGTCGACAACACGATCCCTGCCGGTGCGCCCGCCGCCAAGAACAAGGGCGCCGTGCCGAAATACAACACTGGACAGTGCATCACTCCGCATTCGGCGACGTATTCCGCTGCCAACGGTGGCAACAGTGACGGGACGTCGTGTCCCGGCATCGGCTCGACGCGCGCCCAATACACCTCGGGACGGCTGGTCGTCTTCTCCTGCCGAAGTGGCGGCAGCACACTTGCCCCGGCACAGGGCGCGCCGACATGTGCCGAACCCGTCGGTGGGTATTTCACGAAGAGCGGTGCGACCGAGGCGCCGTCAACGATGGCGCAGGTGTGGACCGACCTCCTCGCCCACACCAGCAAGACGTATGGAGGATCCGCCGCCTCCAATGTCGGGGGGTACCTCGCAATAGCCGATCCGAAGAACGGCTGGGTCTTCGCAGACACCGGCTGCGGGCCGTCCAATGTGGCGCCGAACGCACCGTACGGGCTGGCGGGAATGGAAGCGCTCTACGTCGCGGCCGTCGGCTACTACCACGCGCATCCGCAAAAGGTCCTTGGCGCGACCGCATCCGACCAGGCGTGCGCAGAGATCGACCAGATGACCGATAAAGGGTCCAGTCTGGACAACTACAACACGACGAGTCCGTCTTCGGGCGGACAGGCCGGGAATGGCAACTACTCCGATCCGACGCTGCCGATCATTTTCGGCGACAACGTGACCTTTACCCAGGACTCCGTGGTCGCCGGTTCCTCGCAGATCGCGCTGCTCCCGAAGTCCTTCGTCGTCGCACCGAGCGGGAAGGACACGAACTTCTGGGCGGAGATCCCCGCCTGCGACGTCACGAGCATTACGGTTGCGTCCGTGTCGAACGGATGGACCACCCACATCACCCACGTCGAGTCCTGCATCGATAGGGACTACGTCAAAGGAATGCACGACAACGTCGCCGCCAAAATCAGCTCCGGCAACTTTGGGAAGAGCGGCGCGCGAAAGCCCCAAGACCCTGCTGGGGCTCCACGGCTACTACCAGCCGATCAGGCAGTGGGTCGTCGCGGAAAACGATGATCAAGGTCAGAATGCGACGGTTGCCCTGACGAGTGCCGACGGCAAATCCGCCCAGGCCTTCATCCGCTATCTGCTCTCTGCCAAGGGTCAGGCCGTGTTGGCCTCCTTTGGCTACGACCCGATCAGCTAGCTGAGGCGCGCACGCGTCGGTGACTCGGACGCGGAGTTTCGCGCAGTCACTCGGAGGTAAGCAGAAGGCCGTTGCCATCGTGGCCGCTGTGCTGGTCGGCTCTGGACTCGGGTTCGGGGTCGCCCATCTCATGGCCGGCTCGATCGCCTACTGGGGCGTCGTGTCGGGGCCCTTCGTCATCTCGTTACGCGTCGCGATTCCAGCGACGCTGATCGCAGGGATCACGGGAGTCGCCTCGGGATACGCGCTCGCCAAGGGCCGCTTCCCTGGGCGCAACGTGCTGGAAACCCTGGGGAGCCTCCCGCTCATCCTCCCGCCCACGGTCATCGGTTTCTACCTCCTCCGGGTACTGTCCCCCGGCACGAAGGTCGGGGGATTTCTGACACGCCTTGTCGGCCACGTTCTCGTCTACAACGTCCTCGGCTGCATCATCGTCGCCACAGTGGCCGCATTCCCGTTCTGCATGCGGGCCTCCCGCGCCGCCATCGAGGGTGTGGACCCTTCTATCGAGACAGCGGCCCGCGCGATGGGTCTGCCCAACTGGCGGGTCGCCCTGCTCGTGACCCTCCCGCTCGCCCGGCGGGGCATCGCGGCCGGGCTCACGATCGGGGCCGCGCGGGCCCTCGGAGAGTACGGCGCCACCCTCATGGTCGGTGGGGACATCGACGGCAAGACGCGCACCATGTCGCTCGCGATCCTCGACTCGTTCACCACGCCCGAACGCAACACGATGATCCTGATCCTCGTTCTCATGGCTATCTCCGCCATGACCGGCGTCGGTCTGCTCGGCCGGAGCCGGCCGTGACCAACGCACTCGAGGTCGTCGTGGCTCGCAAGATCGGGGAGTTCGAGTTGGATGTGGCCTTCACGGTCGAATCTGGTTTGTCGGTACTGTTCGGTCCGTCCGGAGCGGGAAAATCCTTGACCCTCTCCCTCATCGCCGGCCTCCTCCGTCCTGATAGCGGGACGATCGTGATCGACGGGCGTGTCGTGACCGACTGCTCCCGCCATCTCTCCGTCTCGACGCAAGGACGCCGCGTCGGCATGGTCTTTCAGGATGGCCTGCTGCTGCCGCATCGTTCCGTGCTCGACAACGTCGCGCTCGCCGTCCGCCAGGCGAGCGGCCGGCGGGCCCGTCGTGCGGTTGCCCGCTCTTGGCTCGAACGCGTCGGCGCCGCGGACTTCACCGACCGGCGGCCCGGCTCCCTTTCGGGTGGTCAACGCCAGCGGGTAGCGCTGGCGCGCGCACTCGCCGGGGATCCGGCACTGCTCCTTCTCGACGAGCCGCTCTCCGCACTCGACCTCGAGGTGCGCCGCGAGTTGCGAACACTGATTCGGGACGTGATCGTCTCGTCCGGAATTCCGGCTGTGCTCGTGACACACGATGCAGAGGAAGCAGAGGTCCTCGGTGACGTCGTCATTGCGTACGACCACGGGCGCGTGACCGGCAGGCGCATCGTCGATCAGCCAGCGTGGCCCGAGCCCATGGGCGGAACGGCAGAGCGCGCGGAGCCGGCGTGACCGGATTAGTGCCGCACTCATGGTTGAACGGACTTGGCATTCCGCCCTGGATCTGGAACCCGCTGTCCATCTCGCTGCGCGCCGCCCTCGAGGCGACGATCGTCGTCACCGTCTTCGGCATTGCTCTGGCCTACATTCTGGCAAAAGGGCGCTTCCCCGGACGCAATGCGATCGAGACGGTCTTCAGCCTTCCGATGGCACTCCCGCCCACCGTCGTCGGCTTGTATCTGCTCACGCGCATGGGAGGACCGGGGCCCATCCGCAATGCCGAGGTCCACCTCTTCGGCCATCCGCTCACCTTCACGTTCACCGGTATCGTCATCGCACAGATCATCGAATCGTTTCCCTACTGTTTGCGTTTCTCCCGAACGGCGATCTCCGATGTCGATCCGCGCTTCGAACAGGCCGCCCGGACCATGGGGCTGCCAAGGTGGCGTATCGCGCTTCTCGTGACGTTGCCGTTGGCGCGGCGCGGCATCATTGCGGGTATCGCGATGGCATTCGGTCGTGCGCTCGGCGACTTCGGGGCAACCATGATCGTCGGTGGCGCGGTGCCAATGGCGACGACGATGCCGATCGCCCTCTACAACGCCGTCTTCTTCGGCTCCCATGGGCAGGCGATGGTGTTGGCAATCGTGCAACTTGCCGTGGCATTTGCCATCCTCCTCGGCGTCAGTCGCCTCGGCCGGCTCCGGCCTTGGTAGCGCTGCCGACCGCCGTTGCGTGTGCTCCGTTTCCGTGAAAATCTCTAGCGGCAATCACTCGATCACGAAAGGCTGTCCTCTATGAGCGGGGATTCACAAAGGAGATGTGGCCATCAGTGAGTCGGCCGCTTGCCACGCTCTCCCGGCCTGTTCTGGTGGACCGGATCGTCTACGCCACGATCACCGTGATGAGCGTCCTCATTATTTACGACGGGTGGCAAACGCTGAGGCTGATCGATGTCGTCCTGGTCATCGTCGGTCCGATCATCGCCATGTTCATCGGCCACGTCTTCTCCGCCGCATTGGCGAGGCAGATCGAAATCGGTCGACCGCTCTCCCGCGCCGAAGCAGCGACGATCGTGGGATCGGAGTCCCGCTTTCTGCTCCTCGCCGTCCCCCCAGTTGTGATCGTGAGCGTGCTGTATGCGTTCAACGTGTCCCTCAGCGGGGCTATCCGGGTCACTCTGTGGGCCGAAGCCGCCTCCCTCGGCTATTGGGGACTCGTCGCAGCCCGTCGAGCTGGGCTCGGTGGATGGCGCGTTTTCGCTTTCGTCGTTGCGGGACTCATCGTCGGACTTGTGGTTCTGCTCCTCCAGGTCGTCCTGCAACCCGGTAAAGCCTTCTCCGGAGGCGTCGCCATTGGCTAACCGTCTCGAGCGCCACCCGTGCTTGACTCTCAGCCGATGAATTTCCGAAAGGGGCTCGTGCGGATGAGGTACCGTGCCAGCTGAGCCCGTCGACCCAGGTCCGGCCGGCGCGAATTCTTCGCCCTACGACGAGGGTGAGGCCTCACCCTTCCAGCCGGAGCAAGCCAAGCCTTTCGTGAAGCGGATCTTCCCGGTCACGCAGACCCTGACTCGCTATCCACAACGCTCGCTGAAACGAGACGCAATCGCCGGAGTGACCGTGGCTGCCCTGGCGTTGCCGTCAGGCATGGCATACGCCCAACTGGCCGGTCTCTCACCTATCGCTGGGCTCTATGCCCTGCTCCTACCCGTGGTGGCGTATGTGTTCCTCGGCTCCTCTCGCCAACTGATCGTCGGTCCCGAAGGGGCGCTGGCGGTGATGGTGGCGGCCGCGGTGGGGCCGCTTGCAGGAGGTGACGCGACGCTCTACGCCGAGCTCGCGGCGATCTTGGCACTTTTGGTCGGTGGCATTTATCTCGTGGCCTGGGTCATTCGGCTCGGATGGGTTGCCGACTATTTCTCCAAAGCAGTTCTGGTCGGCTACCTTCACGGTGTTGCCGTGGTGTTGATCATCGGCCAGCTGGCGAAGCTCACCGGGGTTCCCACGCCCGCTGAAGATCCACTGCGCCAGCTCGGACAATTCTTCGCCAACCTCAACGAACTGAGCGCCGCCACCCTCCTAGTCGGGCTGCTGTCGATCGGCCTGCTGGTCGTCCTCAAGTCCAAAGCCCCGAAAGTGCCGGGCGCACTGGTCGTGGTCATCCTCGGCATTGCAGCGTCGGCCGCCTTCAACCTCAAGAGCCACGGCGTGGCCATCGTCGGTCACATCCCCCCCGGGCTCCCGACGTTGAAGGTCCCCCGGGCGCCGTGGCACAGCGTGGTCGATCTCGTTCCCGACGCCCTTGGGCTCTTCGCCGTAGGCTTTGCCGACTCGATCCTCACCTCGCGCTCCTTCGCCGGGCGTCACGGCCAGAACGTCAAGGCGAACCAGGAGCTCCTGGCATCAGGGGTGGCCAACCTCGCCGCCGGCTTCTCGCAGTCCTTTGCGGTAGGAGCGAGCGGGTCGCGTACAGCGGTCAACGACCAGATGGGTGGGAGGACGCAGTTCGTCGGCCTGATCTCGGCCGCAGTGATCGCTCTGATCCTTCTCTTCCTGACGGCTCCGGTCGCGTATCTCCCCAAGAGTTGTCTGGGTGCAGTCATCGTCATAGCCGCCGCGGGATTGATCGAGCCCGAGGCCTGGCGCGCGCTGTGGTCCGCCGGCCGCCGCCAGGTCATCATCGGTGGAGTCACCACTGTCGGCGTGATCACCGTGGGGGTCCTCAATGCCTTGATCATTGCGGTGGTGCTCTCGATCATCGACGTGATCGCCCGAACCCAGAAGCCGCACGACGCCGTTCTGGGCTGGGTCGAGCGACTAGGCCGTTACGGCGACGCAGCGGTGCACTCCTCAGCCCGACTGGAGCCGGGAATCGTCGTCTACAGGCTCGACGAGCGGTTGATCTTCACCAGCGCCTCCTACGTGAAAGCCCGGATTCTCGAAGCGATCAACGGTGCTCCCACCCCCACGCTCTTTCTCGTCTTCGACGCCGAGAGTGTCGACGGAATCGACGCGTCCGGTGTGGAGATGCTCGAGGAGCTCCATGCTGCATTGGCGAAAAACGGGATCACCCTGGTGGTAGCCCGACTGAAGGGACCAACGGCGAGCCGGTTCGATGCCACGGGCCTGACAACCATGATCGGCGAGGACAATTTCGATGGGAGCGTGCGAGATGCGGTCGGCGCCTGCGCCACTCGCATCACCGAGGCGGAACCGCCCGCATAGCCCATCGTCGTTCGCGTGCTTTTGCCCTGACGATTCTTTTTGGGCCGGAGATGACGACGGTGCAGGACCACCGTTAGGGTGGCGAACTTCACCGAGACCGGAGGATGCCGTGACGAGTTCCAGCGACGCACATGCCCGAGCGATGCTGCCGATCCCCGATCGTCCGGCTCCGGGCCTCACCACCTATGACGCCAAGGACCCGGACACCTCCTACCCTCCGATCGAGCCGCTGCTGCCCCCTCCCGGTGCACCCAACGTCTTGATCGTGCTGCTCGACGACGTTGGCTTCGGAGCATCGAGTGCATTCGGCGGTCCTTGTGCGACGCGGAATGCCGAGCGTCTGGCTGGGGGTGGCCTGAAGTACAACCGCTTCCACACCACGGCACTGTGCGCGCCGACCCGGCAGGCGCTGCTCACCGGCCGCAACCACCACTCGGTGGGGATGGGCAGCATCACCGAGACAGCGACATCGGCGCCGGGTAACAGCTCACTCAGGCCAAACACCAAAGCACCCCTTGCGATGACACTGAAGTTGAACGGCTATTCGACCGCGCAGTTCGGCAAGTGTCACGAGGTACCGGTGTGGCAGTCCTCACCGATGGGGCCTTTCGACGCCTGGCCGTCGGGTGGCGGTGGATTCGAGACCTTCTACGGCTTCATCGGTGGCGAGAACAACCAGTGGGACCCGGCTCTGTACGACGGCACGACACCGGTGGAGCCGCCGGCGAGCCCCGAGGAGGGCTACCACCTGACCGAGGATCTGGCCGATCGCGCGTGCGCCTGGGTACGCCAGCAAAAGGCTTTGATGCCGGATCGGCCTTTCTTCATGTATTTCGCGCCCGGAGCGACCCATGCGCCGCATCATGTCCCCAAGGAGTGGGCTGACAGGTACACCGGCCAGTTCTCGGACGGATGGGACGCACTGCGTGAGCGCACGTTCGCACGACAAAAGGAGATGGGGGTTATCCCGGCGGATGCGGAGCTCACCAATCGGCACACCGAAATTCCAGCCTGGGATGACATGCCGACGGAGCTCAAGCCGGTCCTGGAGCGGGAAATGGAGGTCTACGCCGGATTCCTGGAGCACACCGACTTCCACGTTGGCAGGGTGATCGATGCGATCGAGCAGATCGGTGTCCTGGACAACACGATCATCTACTACATCGTCGGCGACAATGGCGCTTCCGCGGAGGGCACCCTTCACGGCGCCTTCAACGAAATGGCGAACTTCAATGGCATGGCCGCACTCGAGACACCGACGCTCATTCATGGGAACACCCAGGTGTTCTACCCAGGGATGGGCCGCCTTTCGGAAAACAGCGTTGTGAGTATCAAGAACAAATCCTTCTCCGTGACGGCTGAAATGGATGTACCTGACGCCGGAGTGAACGGCGTCATCATCGCCCAAGGCGGCCGCTTCGGCGGCTGGGCCCTTTATGCCAAGGACGGCAAGGCCAAGTTCGTGTACAACGTGCTGGGCATCCGGGAATTCGCGATCGAGGCCGAAACCACTATTCCACCGGGGCGCCACCAGGTACGCATGGAGTTCGCCTATGAAGGCGGCGGATTGGCAAAGGGCGGCGCTGTCACGTTGTACTACGACGGCGCCCCGGTGGGAACGGGTCAGGTGGGCGCCACGCAGCCCATGATCTTTTCCGCCGACGAGACCACCGATATCGGCTACGAGTCGGGAACGACGGTCACCCCTGACTACACGACGAGAGACAGCCGCTTCACTGGCAAGCTCCAGTGGGTTCAAATCGACTTGGGCGACGACGACCACGACCACTTCATCGACCCCGAGGAACGATTTCGCATCGCGATGGCCAAGCAATAGGCACGGAGAAGTGCAAGCCCAGACACTGACTCTTGCGTTTGTGGCGGCCCTCTATCCGGTAGGGCTCTTAGCGGTCAGCCTCCTACTGGCCACCGACCGGCCGATGCGACTGGGACTGTCGTTCTTCGCCGGGGCCGCGACCAGTTTGCTCGTCGTCGGCATTCTGGTGCTCACCGTGCTTCATGGTGCCGGGCTGAACGGCCACAGCACGGGTGCCGCCCGCGGAGGCTTCCAGATCGGGCTGGGTGCAGCAATGCTGGTCGGAGCCTGGCTGATCTCGCGCCGTTCCGCGCCGCAGGGAGCGAAGAAGGAGCCGGCCTGGCAGGCTCGGCTCCGTGGAGCTCGGCCCGCCGCGGTCTTTCTCACCGGGGCCATCCTCTATTCACCGTCGGGCAGTTACCTCGGGGCCGTACAACAGATCGCCACCACAAAGTCCGGCTGGCCTCCCGCTTTGCAGCTGCTCGTGGTCATCGCCATCGTGCTCCTCACCGTGGAGATCCCCCTCCTCGCGTACGCTTCCGCGCCTCTGGCCACCACACGCGTGCTCCGCGGAACCGAAGAGTGGATCGATCGCCATGGGCGCCAGGCCCTGGTGACCGTGCTCGTCCTGATCGGCGGGTATCTCGTCATCGACGGGACCGCACTCCTCGTCTGACGTCCCGCATCTGACCGGTAAAGCCGGTCGTTCCCGCTCCGCCCGGAGAGCCGCATTTTTTGTCGGCGGCGCGTCTTCGGCCTACTCTGAACTCGGGGTGACAGACCGAAGAGACCCGTGAGGGTTCGGTCATCCACTATCTCGAATGAAAGGCGGCCTGATGTCCCAAGATGTGCTTCCGTTCCCGCCGACGCCCTCGGCGAGCCGGGCCGGACGGACGATGCAGGAGTCCACGTACGCGCAGCGGGTTCACGGAGAGCCACCTTCCTGAGGACGCCCCCAACATCCTGATCGTTCTGATCGACGACGCCGGCCCGGGCCTGCCCAGACACGTTCGGCGGGAGATGTCACGACCACCGCACTCTCACCGGGTCCTCGGTGAAGGCATCGGCTACAACCGGTTTCACACGACAGCGATGTGCTCGCCGACCCGAGCCTCGCTGCTGACCGGTCGCAATCACCATCGGATCGGAAACGGACAGATCGCCGAGCTGGCCAACGACTGGGACGGTTACGCCGGCGAGATCCCCAAGAGCAGTGCGCTCGGCGCCGAGGTGTTGAAGGACTACGGGTACGCGACAGCCGCGTTCGGGCAAGTGGCACAACACTCCGGCTCTGGAGACGTCCGCTGCGGGGCCATTCCACAACTGGCCGACGGGGATCGGCTTCGAGTACTTCTACGGCTTCCTGGCCGGCGAGGCGTCGCAGTACGAGCCGAACCTGGTCCGCAACACCACGATCGTCCTGCCCGCCGAAGACCCCGGAGGAGGGCTACCACCTCAGCGAGGATCTGGCCGACGACGCGATCGGCTGGCTCCATCGCCATCAGGCGTTCGAGCCCGACAAGCCCTTCTTCATGTACTGGGCGAGCGGGTGCCTGCACGGACCGCACCACATCATGAAGGAGTGGGCCGACAAGTACCAGGGCAAGTTCGACGACGGCTGGGACGCCTACCGGGAGCGCGTCTTTCGCCGGGCCAAGGAGAAGGGCTGGATCCCCCAGGAAGCGCAGCTGACGCCGCGCGATCCGGCAGATGCCGGCCTGGGACGACATCCCCGAGACCGAGCGACCGTTCCAGCGCCGCCTGATGGAGGTCGCCGCCGGATTCGCCGAGCACGTCGACGTCCAGGTGGGCCGGCTGCTCGACGAGATCGAGCGACTTGGGCCTGGCGGACAACACGCTGGTCTTCTACATCTGGGGCGACAACGGGTCATCGGGCGAAGGCCAGAACGGGACGATCAGCGAGCTGCTGGCGCAGAACGGCATCCCGACCACCGTCGACATGCACATTCAGGATGCTCGAGGAAATGGGCGGCCTGGACCTGCTCGGCTCGCCCAAGGTGGACAACATGTACCACGCCGGCTGGGCATGGGCGGGCAGCACGCCCTACAAGGGATGAAGCTGCTCGCCTCCGATCTCGGGGGCACCCGAAACCCGATGGCCGTCCGCTGGCCGGCCAAGATCGCGCCCGACGCGATGCCGCGTACCCAGTTCCATCACTGCAATGACGTCGTCCCGACGATCTACGAGGTCGTCGGGATCACGCCGCCGCGAGTCGTCAACGGCATCCCGCAGGATCCCATCGACGGTGCCAGCTTCGCCTACACGTTCGACGAGCCCCGACGCCGAAGGCCGACTGGTCACCCAGTACTTCGAGATCATGGGCAGCCGTGCGATCTACCACGACGGCTGGATGGCCTCTGCGTCCGGCCCACGGCTGCCATGGGTGCCCGGGCTTCCCCCGGGCATCCACGAGTGGACGCCCGACCAGGACACGTGGCGAGCTGTACAACCTCGACGAGGACTGGTCGCAGGCCAACGACCTGGCGGCCTCAGAGCCCGAAAAACTCGCGCAGATGCGAGGAGACATTCGCCATCGAAGCGGCCCGGAACAGCGTCTACCCGGTCGGCGGCGGCCTTTGGGTTATCGCACTCCACCCAGAACTGCGCATCTCGACGCCCTACCGCGAATGGAACTTCACCGGTGACATCACCAGAATGCCCGAATTCTGTGCCCCCGCCCTGGGCAACCGGGAGAACCGAGTGACGATCGACGCGGACCTTCCCGAGTCGGCGAACGGAGTGCTCTACGCATTGGGAGGGGCCGGCGGTGGACTGACCTGCTATCTCGATGACGGCTATCTCTGCTACGAGTACAACCTGTTCATCCTCCAGCGAACCAAGATCCGTTCGGCAACACCGCTCCCGGCCGGCTCGGCCATCATCGAGGTGGAGACCGCCTACGAAGTCGCGCAACCGGGTGGGCCACTGCACGTCTCCATGAGCGTCAACGGAGCGGGCATCGCATCAGGCGGGTGCCGATCAGTGCGCCCCTTCTGTTCACCGCGAACGACTGTCTCGACATCGGCGTGTGCCTCGGGGGACGGATCTCCCTCGACTACTACGACCGGGCGCCGTTTCCGTTCACAGGAAAGATCGAAAAGGTGAATGTGCGGTACACCTCCTAACTAAGGAAGCGAAATGACCACAGCTGACCCCCATGACATTTCCGCCCTTCCTCAAGCGGATCAGGACGCCATCGGCACAACTCTGATCTCGTTGATGACGGGTTTCCGGGAGCGGGATGCCGAGAAGCTCGTCGGCATCTACACCTCCGATGCCGACTGGGTGAATGCCTTCGGGACCGTCAAGAAGGGCGGTGACGAGATCGTGGAGTATCTCCGTGGTCTTTTCTCGGACGACAACTTCAACGCAGGGACGCTCAAGGCTCCTCCCGAGACCGCCATCCGGGTGCTCACGCCCGACGTCGTGCTCGTGTCCGCGCACCTGCAGGTCGAAGGACAGAGGCTCGTGGACGGCGGGGAGATCGAGGTGAGGGACAACCACTCACTTCGGGTCCTCCAGCGCCAAGGGGACGGGTCCTGGCTCATCGTCTCGGAGATGTACAACGACGCCAATCGTGAGCAGACGTACGAAAGCCACTCCTAACCCAAGAAGCGCCGGCCCGAACCGGGACCCCTACCCTATGAGGAGTTCCCGTGCTACCGTGACCGGCGCAGCGATATTGCTGTAGAAGTACTGCCCGTGAGGGGAAGCCGGTGAGATTCCGGTGCTGGTCCGCAACCGTGAAATGGTGCGCCGAGTTGGGCGCACCATCAGCCGGGATACCTCAAGGTCAGAAGAGTTCCCACCGTCGAGACACAGATCCGGGGCTCGGGCGTGACGCCGTGACCGTGCGGGGTCTTCCGGGTCGAGGATCGGGAAGAGAGAACCGTGCACATCATTCGCCGCACCCTGATGGGTGCTTCAGCCATCGGCCTCGCCGCCTTGCTGGGTATCGCAGCACCACCATCCGTGGCTCCCGCGGGAGCCGTGACACCCACGCTGCCGCAAACAACCGCTGCCCAGGGCGCCGCCCGCTGGCTCGCCGGTCAACTCACCCCCCAGGGAACCATCGATGACGTGACGCCAGGCACGGCCGACCTCTCTGCCACCGTACAGACGGTGATTGCGCTCGGCGTCACGGGAGTGGATCTCAAGGGCGCCCGGGCCGGGCTCTCCTATCTGAAGGCAAACTCGCAAAAGTACATTTCGCAGCAGGGCACCGATGGGCCCGGGCAATTGGCCAACCTGATATTGGCGGCCCATGCCCTCGGTGCGAGCCCGACCAACTTCGGTGGCACCAACCTCGTCCAGCGCCTCCTCGCCACAGAGCAGACGACAGGAGCCAACATCGGCCGATTCGGCACGGATGCCCAGAACGCGGCGTTCAACTCCGGCACCCTGGACCAAGGTCTCGCCCTGGCCGCCTTGGCCGCCGCAAAGGTGCCGGCCGATGCCGCGTCGATCAACTGGCTCACGAACCAGCAATGTCCCGATGGGGGGTGGACGGACCCCGACAATGTGAGTACGGCATGTGACCCGGACCCCATCGGCAGTGCGTTCCCGAACGAGGACACGAACACCACCTCGTATGCGGTGCAGGGTCTGGCGGCACAGAGCGCGCTCACGTCGACGGTATCTACCAAGGCGCTGGGCTTCTTGACGGCGGCGCAGGCGACTGACGGAGGGTGGAACTACTCGCCGAGTACGACCGCCAACCCCGAGACATCGGACCCCGACTCGACCGCATTGGTGATCCAAGCGCTCTTGGCGCTGGGGCAGTCGACCACCAGCCTGAACACACCGCTGGCCGCGCTGTTGACGTTCCAGGTGACGTCGGGCCCCGACAACGGTGCCTTCTCTTTCCCCGGCATCGGTTCGGCCACGACGGGCAACCTCCTCGCTACCAACCAAGTGGTTCCTGCGCTGGTCGGGTTGACTCTCCCGTATCCCGCGAGCAGTACGGGGGGCAGGTCCTATTGGGTGTTCACGGCCAGCGGCGCCGTCTACCCCTTCGGCACCGCCTCTTCGCACGGCACCGCGACCACCACCCCTCTGCGGCAACCGATCGTGGGTGATGCTGCGACCCCGGACGGCGGCGGCTACTGGCTCGTCGCGGCTGACGGCGGCGTGTTCAGCTTCGGGGATGCCGCGTTCTACGGGTCCTTGGGCAACAAGGTGCTGAACAAGCCCATTGTCGGCATCGCTGCGACCCCGGACGGTGGCGGCTACTGGCTCGTCGCGGCCGACGGCGGCGTGTTCAGCTTCGGGGATGCCGCGTTCTACGGGTCCTTGGGCGACAAGGTGCTGAACAAGCCCATTGTCGGCATCGCTGCGACCCCGGACGGTGGCGGCTACTGGCTCGTCGCGGCTGACGGCGGCGTGTTCAGCTTCGGGGATGCCGCGTTCTACGGGTCCTTGGGTGCCCAGCACCTGAACAAGCCCGTCGTCGGCATTGCTGCCGATCCAAACGGCGGCGGTTACTGGCTAGTGGCTTCCGATGGTGGCGTGTTCAGCTTCGGCGATGCGTCGTTCTACGGATCGACCGGAGGCATCACGCTGAACAAGCCAGTGGTCGGCATCTCGTCGACGCCCGACGGGAACGGTTACTGGCTGGTGGCTGCGGACGGTGGCGTCTTCAACTTCGGTGACGCCATCTTCTCCGGTTCGGCTGCGACCTCCGGCGTCACCAACGCTGTGGCTATCGGGACCAGTTCCACGTAGCCGTGCGGGGCCTGGCACATCGGAGTCGGCTGCTCACGGGAGGACTCCTCCTGGGTGCGGCCGGCGCCGCGTTGGCGCCCGCAGGGCCGACAGCCTTGGATCCGCTGAAGATCGCTGTTGCCTCAGCTGCGTCGCTTGGCAACAGCGTCTACGTCGCCGTCGTTGTCGACTTCGGAGGCGGCTCGAATATGTCGACGATCTCGAAGTGCGTCCCCGTTGCGTCGACGTCTCGTGATTCCGACGCACTGGCGGCAGCAGTAGGGACCAACAACGTGTCGTACAACGACTCGGGGCTTCTCTGCGCGATTGACAACTACCCCGCCAACGGTGTCCAGAACTGCGGACAGGCCGTTGGCAACGGCACCTACGACTACTGGTCGTATTGGCACGGGGCTTCGGGAACGTGGGTCTACGCCAGCGATGGCCCGACCGAACAACCGGTCGACAGCCCGGCCGACGACGTGGTCGGTCTGCGATACCAGACCAATGGTTCGGATAACCCCGGTAACCCACCTCCATCGCCGTCGGTCGCGCCTTCGTATGCACAGATTTGCAACGCCTCGACGGAGGTAACCCCGTCCCAGACGTCAACGTCCGACACCACCACCACGACGACGACGACAACGTCGCCATCGGTGACACCGACGACGGTAAGTACCACCCCCCGATCCGGCGGGGCGTCGGGTGTGACCGCGACAGGAACCGGATCGAAGACGTCGTCAGCGAGCAGCGCGATCGGAACCACGACCACCACGACGACCACCACACAGCCGACCACGAGCTCGCGGGATACCGGCACTGGCAAAGGCGGGGCTTCGGCGTCGTCGCGCCAGAGCGACGCGAGTGCGACGCTCCACAAATCGTCGGGCGGCTCCGGCAGCCAAGTCCTCCCGGTCGTGCTCGTCGCCGCCGTAGTGGCGGGACTGGGCGCCCTGGCACTTATTCGGTGGCGTCGTAAGCCGGCGGACGGATGAAACGGGTCGCCGCACCCCGGCGCCGGTCCCTGCATCCAGTGGCCTGGTGGCTGTGGGCCGCGGCGCTGGCAACCTGCGCCGCGAGGACGACTAACCCGTTCCTCCTCGCACTAATCGGTGCCGTCGTCTGCTTCGTGGTGTCGGCGCGTCGGACGAGCGCGCCCTGGTCGCATTCGATCGCGTTCTTCCTCCGCCTCGGCGTGGTCGTCATCGTCATTCGGGTCACCATCGAGATCCTGTTCGGGCAACGCGGTGTGCCCGGACACGTGCTCTTCACACTGCCCAGGGTCCCTCTGCCCTCATGGGCGGCCGCCGTGAGTATCGGCGGTCCCGTCACCGTGGAATCCATACTGAACGCTTTCGTGCTGGGACTGCAGATCGCGGCGATCCTGCTCTGCTTCGGAGCGGCGAACTCATTGGCCAGCCCCTACCGGCTCTTACGCTCCTTGCCGGCCGTGCTGTACGAGACCGGCGTGGCGGTCACGGTGGCCCTTGCCTTCACCCCTGAACTCGTCCAATCCATCGGCGACGTACGCCAGGCTCGCCGACAACGGGGCATCCCGACGAAGGGCTTGCGCGGTATGCGGGGCGTGGCTGTGCCGGTACTTGAGAGTGCGCTTGATCGCTCGTTGCAGTTGGCCACCAGCATGGATGCGCGTGGGTACGGGCGGCGGGCCGCAGTGGGAAAAGGCTCTCGCCGTTTGGCCAACGTGATGACGGTGGGCGGACTGCTGCTACTCGCCGTCGGCCTCTATGGCATCATCGATCCGGGCTCACTCTTCGGTCTCGGCCTCGCGGTCTTGGCAGTCGGCGCCGTCCTCTGCGGCATAGGCCTCGCCCTGGGAGGACGCCGCACGTCACGCTCACGCTATCGACCGGACCCGTGGCTTCGGCCCGAGTGGATGGTGGTGGGTTCGGGCCTCATCGCACTGATCGCCATGGCTGTCGCCCATGCGCTCGACGTCCCGGGACTGACCGTGTCGTTCAACCCCTTGGTCTTTCCGAGCATCCCTCTGCTACCGATCCTCGGAATCCTCGTTGCCGTGATTCCGGCCCTGGTCGCGCCACCGCCACCTCTCACGTTCACTCCGGCACAGGTTGGCGATCTCGGGCACGACAACCTCGGAGTGGCCGAGGCTCGCGTCAGTGCTGTGAATCTTTCGGCGGCGACGAAGTGATCCGCTTTGAGAACGTGTCCTTCACCTACTCCGGAGCCTCACGGCCAACACTGGATCGGGTCAACCTGGACATCCCCGAGGGCGAACTCTGGGTGGTCGTCGGGGAAACGGGTTCCGGGAAAACTACGTTGCTCCGGGCCATCAACGGGCTCATGCCCCACTTCAGCGGCGGGACGTTGGCCGGCACGGTCACGGTGGAAGGGCGCACGACGAAGGACAACCGTCCGCGGGACCTCGCCGACGTCGTCGGCTTCGTGGGGCAGAACCCATTGGCCACGTTCGTGACCGAGACGGTGGAGGACGAGCTGGCCTACACGATGGAGAACATCGGCGTGCCACCCGAAGCCATGCGACGTCGGGTGGAGGACACCCTTGATCTCCTCGGCCTCCACGACCTGCGCCACCGATCCCTACGGGCACTGTCGGGGGGTCAACAGCAGCGGGTAGCCATCGGGGCTGTGCTCACGGCCTCACCCCGGATCCTCGTGCTCGACGAGCCGACGTCGGCCCTCGATCCCGCCGCCGCCGAGGAGGTCCTGAGCACGCTGGCCCGCTTGGTGCACGACCTGGGGCTGACCGTGGTGATGGCTGAGCATCGTCTCGAGCGTGTGGTCCCCTTTGCTGACCGCATCGTCTTGGTGCCCGGTGACGGAGTGGCGCTCGTCGACGGGACCCCGGCGGAGATCATGCGCTCCTCCCCGGTGGCACCGCCCCTGGTGGAACTGGGTCGTTTCGTCGGCTGGGATCCTCTCCCCCTTTCGATTCGCGATGCCCGCCGGCAGGCGGCTCCCTTGCGCCAACGCCTCGCCTCAACACCTCCGCCCCGCCCGCGAACGGGCCACTCGTCAGAAGGCGACGTTGAGGCGGCTATCGGCGCGCAAGCTGAGCGTTTCGTACGGCCAACAGCTGGCGATCGACGGTCTCGATCTTTCGATTGTCCGGGGCGAGGTGCTCGTGCTCATGGGCAGGAACGGCTCGGGCAAGTCCACGCTGCTGACCACACTTTCGGGTGGACGTGCCCCGAACCGCGGCACGGTGGAGGTCGAGGGGCGAGATCCCCGTTCGTATCGACCAGCCGAGTTGATCCGGCACGTGGGGCTCGTACCGCAGGACCCCGGCCTCCTGCTCTACGGCGAAAGTGTCCGCAACGAATGCCACACCGCCGACAAGGTGTCGGGGTTGAGGCCAGGCACCACGTCGGACACCCTCGATCACGTGTTGCCCGGCGTGCCAGCCGATCGACACCCCCGTGATCTGTCCGAAGGCCAGCGGCTCGCCCTCGCGCTTTCCATCGTCCTCGCTCCGGCTCCCGCTCTCCTGTTGCTCGACGAGCCGACAAGGGGATTGGACTATCCGAGCAAGGACCGCCTGATCGAGGTCCTGAGGAACATGGCGGACGCGGGCCATGCCGTTGTTCTTGCCACACACGATGTGGAGCTGGCGGCCCGCGTGGCCGACCGCGCCGTTGTCCTCGCCGATGGTCAGATCATCGCTGACGGGCCGGCCCGCCAAGTGGTGTGTCATTCCCCCGTGTTCGCGCCCCAGGTGGCGAAGGTCATGGCCCCCGAGGAGTGGTTGACCGTGGACGAAGTCCGTCTGGCGCTCGCAGGGCAGGGTGCGGCATGAGCCTCCGGGATCCCTCAATGCCGTTGGAACAGCGGCTCGCCCCGGCCCTCCGGATCGGCCGGCGGTCCTCGTTCCTGATGCTCCTCACCACACTGTTCGGCATTGCGGCTTTCGTGTGGCCCTTGCTGATTCATCAGCACGCCGGCCAGAACACCGCCCACAGCGGTGATGCGCCATGGGTGTTCGTCGCCTTGATCCCGCTTCTGTTGGCCATCGTCATGGCCGAGCTCTCCGAAGGTGCGATGGACGCCAAAGCTGTCGCCCTTCTCGGCGTTCTCGCCGCCTGCTTCGCCGCTTTACGCATGGCGAGCCCGGGTATCAACGGCTTCGAGCCCGAGTGGTTCCTGCTCATCCTCGCCGCACGCGTGTTCGGACGAGGATTCGGCTTCGTCCTGGGCGCGGTGGCGTTCTTCGCTTCGGCCCTGATCACCGGTGGCGTCGGGCCGTGGCTGCCATTCCAGATGATCGTCGCGGCGTGGGTGGGCTTCGGTGCCGGCTGCCTGCCGCCCATGCGCGGCTTCGCGGAGCGCCTTGTGCTCGCCGGCTACGGGGTGGTCTCGGCACTGGCCTACGGACTCCTCACCAACTTCTGGTTCTGGCCCTTTGTCGGCGCGACAACGAGATATCAGTTCGAGCCCGGTCTCGGCACGCTGGAGAACCTCCACCGGTTCATCCTCTTCGACCTGGTCACATCCCTGGGCTTCGACCTGACCCGTGCGGCGACGTGCGCCGTGCTGATACTGGTGTTGGGCCGACCGGTGCTCGCGGCGCTGCGCCGTGCCTCACGACGGGCCGTCTTCGAACCTCAGATCGAATTCATCGACTGAGAGTGCCTGAATTCTCCAGCGCACGCGTGACGACGGTCACGTCCTCACCGCCGATCCCTTGATCGACCAGCTGCTCCCACTCCCGGGCAAGCGAGGCGAGAACGGCAAAACGTTCCGGACCCGCCTCTTCGAGAGCAAGATGGACGTCTTTGAGAGCCAGGGCCAGAGGGAACTCGGGCGAATAGTCGTTGTCGGCTATCCGCGAGATCTTGCCGGCCTCCCAGGGTGAGAGAAGGGGCCCACCCTCGAACGCGTCGAGGACGCGACGCGCGTCCAGTCCAAGGCGCTGGGCGAGAGCGAGGGAATTGGCGACGCCTTCGGCGCTGAAGGCGAGCAGCGTGTTGTTCACGAGTTTCATACGCGAACCCGCTCCGATCGGGCCGAGCCAGACCGTACGTTGGCCGATCGCGTCGAAAACGGGTTCGGCGGTGGGCCGAGCCTGCTCGGGACCCGAGGCGTAGACGACAAGCTTCCCCCGTTCGGCGGGGACCTTGCTCCCCGACACCGGAGCGTCGAGGAAAAGGACATCTGGGCGCTCCCTCTCGACCAGCGCGCTGACAGTCTCGGTTCCTTCGACGCCGATCGTGCTCATCTGGGCCCAGACGGCACCAGCCGGAAGAGCCTCGAGCATGCCGAGCTCGAGGGCGACCGAAGTAACCGCCTCGGTGTCGGTCAGCATCGTGATGACCATGTCGACCCCCTTCACCGCCTCCGTCGGCGTCGGCGCCACCTCGGCTCCTGCTGCAGCAATCTGCTTCGCCCTCTTGAGATCACGATTCCACACCATGGTGGGGATGCCACTGCGCAATGCAGATCCGGCCATGCCCCGGCCCATCGTGCCGAGTCCGAGCACCGCGAGTCTTGGTTTTCTCTCCACCATGGTGACCTCCCAGGAGTGCGGTTCTTACGGGTGCCTCAGGCTCCGACGAGGCACGTCACACGTCCAACGAATGGGCGAGATTGGCAACCGCGCGGTAATAATCGGGCCCGAGCGTTGCACCTTCGGTGTAGCTGATGAATACCAGAGGCGAATTATCCGGATCCCGTCCGCGGAGAACTTCCGATGCGCCGTCGGCAAGTGGATGACGGGAAGTGAAAAGACCATGCTCTCGCAACATGGCCTCAATCCGATCCAACTCGCTGACGGATCCGACATTGAAGGTGATTGACCGAAGTCCCAACGACTGCTGACCACGGCGAGCCTGAATGCTCCGCGCTTCACGGAGAATCAGGACAATCGACGCGGGTGCGACACCCCCGAGCACTGCTACTGCATCCTCACGGACGATCTCCTCGAATGGACCCAGTTCTCCGTAGAAGGCGACCGACCGATTGAGGTCGGCGACGACGACCAGTGTGGAACGAACAGCCCACGGTCGTGCGACGTGGTCATTCGTCATGGCGTCCTCCTTGAGCATGAAGAGTGCTCGGTGGTTCTGGCCGATCGGCCGTTGAGCTTATAGCCACGGCCTGCCCGAGCGCCTGCGTGTAGATCGCTCCAAGCCGGTCCCAGAGGACGTTTGCCGCATCGTCGACCGTCTGACGGCTGGGTTCGGCGTCGAACCACGCGACCGTGTCACGAATACCCGCAGCGAACGGCGTCGTCGCTGCGAATTCCGGCACGATCGAGCGAAGCTTGGAGTTGTCAAAAACCGCGCTGTTCGACTTATCGCCCCAGAGGCTGCCAAGCTGCGTCGGATCGGCGGCGACGATGGCGTCGCTCGGAACGTGCAGGATGTTCGGCTCGGCACCGGAGGCCTCGCCGACGAGCTCGTAGATCTGATTCCAACTGAGCGCCTCATCGGAAGTGATGTGGAAGTCTTCGCCTATGGCTGGCTTTTGGCCGCATAGGCCGACGAGCCCTTTCGCGAAGTCGGAGTTATGTGTCAACGTCCAGATCGCCGTGCCATCGCCAGGAACGAGGATCTGGGCCTGGCGTCGCATCCGATCGACGATCGTGAACGGCCTTTCCCAGCTCCCGACGATGACCGGAATCTGTGAGTTGCCGTACGTGAGCGACGGCCGGACGATCGTCACCGGGAAGCCCGACTCCTCGTTCGCCCGGCGGAGCACCCGCTCGCAACCGATCTTTTGCCGCGCGTAGTCCCAGAACGGATTGGCGAGCGGGGTTCTCTCGGTGATGAGCCAGCTCGACGGGGGCTTCTCGTAGACCGATGCAGAAGAGATGTACACGTACTGGCCAACGTCCGCGAAGGTCTCGACGTCGTCAGCAACATGGTCCTCCCGGAAACCGACCCACTGGACGACGACGTCCCACACTGTTCCCGATAGCGCGTGCCGTAGCTGAGCTGAGTCCGTCGCATCGGCGATGATGATGCGCTCCTTCGAGACGGCCGTCGGCAAGTTCGACTGGCCGCGGTTGACGAGCCAGAGTTCGTGACCTGCACGCTCGACGGCGACCGAACAGGCCGAGCTGATGAGACCGGTGCCACCGATGAACAAGACGCGCATCTGATGCCCCCAATGGAGTAGTTCATCCATCACGTTACGTCGGCGTCAACTGCCTCCCCATGCGGCACCGCCTTGAGTGGCGCGATCAGCAAGTTTCTACATAATCGCTGTTGAAATGAGCTATTTCGCCTAGATGTGCGTCGCGGTTCGTCGCCGTTAAATTCTTGCCGCCGAGCGGGATCTAGCCGTCGGGACCATCACGGTACCGCCCTGCTGCCCTCATGACCTGAGGGTACCGCCCCGCAGCCCAGCCACGTTCTGCGCTGTCGAGGAGATCTGGGCGAGTCGGATGCCCACCACGATCGGTCTTGTGGCGATTACGGGTGTCCCGCCCGTCCCGAGCTGGCCGTTCTGATTGCCTCCCCAGGCCCAGAGCCGGTCGGACCGGTCGATGGCGTAGCTGGCGTACCCACCTGAGCTGACCTTCGCGAAGGTCACCCCAACGCGGGACATCCACGCGTGAGGGAACATCGGAGCTGACTCGTGTGCCGTCGCCGAGCTGGCCTCGATCGTTGTCGCCCCAGGCCCACACCGAACCATTCGCCAGAATTGCCACGGTCTGGCCGTTCGCGGGCCCGCTACCACCCTGGAACGCCTGGCGCACGGCTCCGGGTAAAGGCACCCGAATCGGCACTGCGCTGTCTGCTGTGGAACCGTTGCCGAGCTGTCCATCCGCGTTGTAGCCCCAGTCGTAGTACGCGCCGTTACTAAAGAGAGCCCCGGAGCCTTCCCATGAGGAGGTGAGTGCCATCACTCGCACCGAGGTCGGCAGACCGACGACGGGGACGGGGGTAGCGCTGCTCGTGGTCGAGCCCGTGCCCAGCGCCCCGTACTGGGCGCTCCCGCATGCAGAGACCGAACCCCCAGTGGCGAAGAGCGAGTGGGTCCGCGCACCGGTGGCCAGCGTGACGTTGCTCAACGGGAGCTCCAGGGGCTTGAGTTCGGTGAGACCCGAGAGGCACAGATCACCCAACGCATTAAGCCCCCAACCCCAGACGTGGCCATGCGAATCGATGGCAAGAGCACCATCGAAGGGCATCGGGTTGGCCAAGGCCACAATCCGCACACCGGTGGGGAACTCGACGGCAACCCCCCGGGTGGAGTACGCAGGGTCGCTTCCGTTGCCGAGCTCCCCGTAGTTGGCCACCCCCCAGGCCCACACCGCCCCGCTCGAGGTGAGGGCGTACCCATCGGAGTTAGACGTGGCAACTTGAACGACCCGGCCCTTGATCCCGAGGATCGGCGTTGGTCGGTTGAGCTGGAGCTGCGTGAGCGCACCCCGGTTTCCGACTACACCGAAGCGGTAGACATCGGTGTGCGTCGAAAATGACGAGGCACCGGTGGCAGCCGCCCAGCCGAGGACGACGAGCACGGTCGCTCCGAGCAGTGCCCCCAGCTGCGGCAAATGCCGGGCGCCACTGGACGCGAAACAAAGCACCCCCGAAGTATGGGGCCACAGCGCCAGACTGTCAACTAAGTTGACAGTCTGCTACCATCTACCCATGGAGGCTGACGCACCCACTGGCGAGAAGGATTCCGACGACACCACCCCCCAACAGCTGACCGCTGTGGGCCTCGGACCGACCCTGCGCCGTGCTTGGGTCGGCTACCAGATCCGGCTCGACAAAGAGATGGTTGCTGCGGGGTTCGGCGAACGCCGGTTCCCCGATGGGCGCGTGCTGAGGTTGTGCGCGAATCCCCCCGGCGCGACGATCTCGGCCATCGGGCGGGAGATCGGCATCACCCGCCAAGGTGCGACAAAACTCGTGACGCACCTGGTCGAGCGTGGTTACGTGTCCGTCGCCGATTCAGCCTTCAGCGGACGCGAGAAGTCGGTCACACTGACCGCCCGAGGAAGCGCCTATCTCGATGCCCAGCGGAGCGCCACCCAGCGCATCGAGGGCGAACTGCGGGACGAGCTCGGACCCGCTGGGCTCGCCGCCTTGACAACGTTACTTGACGCACTGGGTGGTGACGGCGAGCAGATGCGGATGAGGGACTACTTCGAGCACAAGCGACAGTGAGGAGGCAGTAATGCCGTACGGAACGGGGCACGTGATTCGCCAAACAATGATGTACGGGAAGCCCTGGCAGCGCTACGTGATCGCCGGCGCCATGATCGCAGGTGGCGTCGGGCTGGCCGCGGTGGGGCGCGTGGCGGGCATTCTCCTCGCCACCGTCGGCGCGCTACTTCTCTGGCGCATGTTTGAGTTCCGCTTGCGAGTGCGCCATCAAACGCAGCGTTTGTTGGAAACCCAGGAAGCGGGCGGAAACGGTGAGATTTCCGGATAGCCCCACGCGATGGACGACCGGGGTCTGGAACGTCCTCGGGCCGAAGGAGCCGACTCTTCGTTCCCCCTGTGGCGCCCTAGAGGACCTAGGATGGTATTTCTGCCCGAGTAGCTCAGTTGGTAGAGCACTTCACTTGTAATGAAGATGTCGCGGGTTCGATTCCTGCCTCGGGCTCAACGTGGGCGGCGTCCCGATGAATTTCGAAGAGCCCGCAATGTGATGGACGCCTTGAAGACGCCCTCGTAAATCCAATCGCTAGAAGGCAAGCGTTAAGAAATTACAGGCTCTCCTGCCATATGTGTGGGTCCGTTGACCTGGTCTTGACGCGAACAACGCCATCTCCCTCTACGTTTTTGGGCTGCTTGAAGGTCCACAAACGAGACAAGGAGAATGGCGTTGTTGGGAATGAGCGTATGGCGCAGCCTGCTGGGTGTCGACCGGGCGACGGTCATCGAGGAGATCGACTTCGACGAGGAGTCAGAAACCGTGGTGGCCCACGTCCGGCCGCGGCGTTCGACCAAGCGTCGCTGTGGGCGCTGCGCCGTGCGCGCCCCGCTCTATGACCAGGGCCGGGGTCGGCGCCGGTGGCGGGCCCTCGATCTGGGCACCCTCAGGTGTCACCTCGAGGCCGACTCCCCCCGGGTGCGCTGCCCCATCCACGGCATCACCGTCGCACAGGTGCCCTGGGCCCGCCACGATGCGGGCCACACCAAGGACTTCGACGATCAGGTGGCCTGGCTGGTCACCCACACCTCCAAGTCCGCCGTGCAGGCACTCCTGCGCGTCGCCTGGCGCACCGTGGGCTCGATCGTGGAACGGGTGGTGGCCGACGGAGTGGCGCAGCACGATCCTTTCGAGGGGTTGGTGCGCATCGGCATCGACGAGATCAGCTACAAAAAGGGGCACCGCTACCTGACCATCTGCGTGGACCACGACAGCGGACGCCTCATCTGGGCCGGGGTCGGGCGTAACAAGGCGACGCTGGTTCAGTTCTTCGACCTCTTGGGCAAAGAGCGTTGCCAAGCGATCCGCCTGGTCTCAGCCGATGCCGCCGAATGGATCGGGCACACCGTGGCCAAACGCTGTCCGGCAGCCACCTTGTGCATCGATCCCTTCCACGTGGTGCAGTGGACCACCAACGCGCTCGACGACGTCCGGGCACAGGTCTGGCACCGTGCCCGTAAGAACGGCCTCTTCGGCCACGCCAAAGAGCTCAAGGGGGCCCGCTATGCGCTGTGGAAGAACCCCGAGAACCTGACGGAGCGCCAAAAAGAGAAGCTCGCATGGATCGCCACGCTGAACGGGCCCCTCTATATGGCCTATCTGATGAAAGAACAACTGCGCCTCATCATCGCCACCAAAGGGGAAGCCTCCTTGGTCATGCTCGACGCCTGGCTCGAGTGGGTGCGCAAAAGCGAACTCCCCGCCTTCGTCGAGGTCGGCCGCAAGATCGCCAACAATCTGGAGGGCATCAAAGCTGCTCTCACCCACAACCTGTCCAATGGCCTCATCGAGTCGACCAACACCAAGCTGCGGGTGCTGCACCGCATGGCTTTTGGCTTCAAGAAGCCCGAGCACCTCATCGCCCTGGCCATGCTCGACCGAGGGGGCTACTGCCCGCCCCTCCCGGGACGCCGTGCGGCCTGATCCACCCACACATATGGCAGGAGAGCCAAATTACAGGCGTCAGCTCCGGGCCGGGCAGAAAAACTTACGAGTGTCAGCTCCGGCCCGGGCAGAAAAACTTACAAGTGTCAGCTCCGGCCCGATCAGGAAATGAAGGCCCCGTTCGTGCCGCCTTCAGGGCCGCGCAACGCTGCGTTGACGAGCCACCTCGAAGGCGGCGACGGCACCGGCGACACCCACGTTGAGCGACGGGAGCGATCCGTGCTGGGGAATGGAGGCCACCGCATCGCAACGGCGGCGAACCAGGGGGGCCAGCCCCTTCTCCTCGCTGCCGACCACCAATGCGATGGGGCCCTCGCCGAGTGGGAGGTCGTAGAGCGACTGCGGCGACTCCCCGGCCAGACCGACCGACCAGACTCCGAGCTCGGTCATCTGCGAGAGGGCGGCCGGTATGCCACCCACCACGGCGAACCGGAGATGCTCGATCGCTCCCGCCGCCGTCTTCGCCACGGTCGGTGACAGCCGGGCCGAACGGTGACGGGGCAGGACCACCCCGTTCACGCCCGCGCACTCGGCGCTGCGAAGCAGTGCACCGAGGTTACGGGGGTCCGTCATTCCGGCGGCGACGAGCAGGAAGGGTTGTACCCCCTGCCGGCTCGGCGCGCAGAGGTCCTCCAGCGGCACGGGCTCCACCGGCCGCGCGAGCGCGAGGACACCTTGAGGCGCCTCGGTGCGGGCCTGCGCGTCGAGTCGATGGCGCGGCACCGTCTCGACCGGGACGCGCAGACGCGATGCCAGTTCCTCTATCCGGTCCAGCAGCGGTGAGGGGTCCTGGTCTTCGGCCAGCAGGATCTGGCGAACCGTGCGGCGGCCCACCGAGAGGAGCTCGAGCACGGCCTGCCGGCCCTCGACCTGATCCCCGCCGAGCTCACTCGGCTCGCGCTGGTCGGGACGATGCGGACGGCCGCGCCGGGCCCCGTCGCCGCCCGGTCCCCCGGCGCTCCGGCTCGGACCGCTGCGCCCGCCGCCGCCCCCACCGCGCGGACCTCCGCGACCACCGCCACCGCCGGCACCACCGCCCCCACCCCGGGGCGGCCCTCGCCGGCCCGACGGCGGCGTCATGCCTCCTCCAACAACACGACAGCCAGGCACGCGACGCCCTCAGCCCGTCCCAGGGCGCCCAGGCCCTCGGCGCGGGTCGCCTTCACCGAGACCGGGCCACCGAGGACCGCGGTCAATTTGGCGATCATCGCCTCGGTATAGGGAGAAAGGCGAGGTGTATCCGCCACGACGGTGCAGTCGCGCGTTCGCACACACGTAGCCCTGCTCGCGCGCCATGCGCACCACCTGGGTCAGCAGTTCGACGCTGTTCGCCCCTTCCCAGACCGGGTCGGTATCGGGGAAGTGCCGGCCCAGGTCGCCGAGTCCCACCGCGCCGAGCACGGCATCGGAGATCGCGTGGCAGACCGCATCGGCGTCACTGTGGCCGCCCAGCCCCCGGGCTCCTTCGATGACCACCCCCCCGAGCACCAACGGCCGGTGGGGATCCTCGGAGAACCGGTGGATGTCGATGCCTTGTCCTATGCGCACGCTCAACCTCTCAAGAGACCTTCGGCCGTGCCCAGGTCGGCGGGGGTGGTGATCTTCAGGTTGCGGGGATCGCCGGGGACGACCCGCACGGTAGCGCCGAGTGCCTCGACCAGCGCGGCATCATCGGTGGCTTCTCCTCCTTCGCGCGTGGGCCCGGCGTAGCAATTCCGCCCCGAACGCCTGCGGGGTCTGCACCGCCACCAGCGAGGCGCGGTCGAGGGTCCGTGTCACGTTGTTGGTGCCATCCACCACTTTGATGGTGTCGCTCACCGGCACGCCGGGGATCGCCCCGCCGGCACCGTCGGAGAGGACCGCCGCAATCACCGAGCGGAACAGCGCATCGGAGGCCAGCGGGCGGGCGGCGTCGTGCACCACGATCACATCGGCTCCATCGGGGACCGCAGCCAGGCCGAGACGGACCGATTCGGCCCGCGTGGCCCCACCCTCGGCGACCACGTCAGCTCCGTGCGCGACCTCGACCCCCGTCCCGTGGGGAACGACGAGCACGACACCCGCACAGGAGGGGCGGCAGGCGGCCACCGCCCATTCGACGACGGGACGCTCGGCGAGGAGAGCGAACTGCTTCATCTGGCCGAAGCGCTGACCCGAACCGCCGGCCACCACGATCGCCCACACCGTGGACACGGCGTCGCCGCTAGGTCAACGCGTCGTTCAGACGCTCTTCCGCCGTCTCTTCGTCCACGTTGAGGGCGAAGGTCAGCTCGGAGACGAGGATCTGGCGGGCCCGTTGCAGCATCCGCTTCTCGCCGGCGGAGAGACCCTTGTCCTTGTCCCGGATGGAGAGGTTGCGCACCACTTCGGCGACTTGGTAGATGTCACCGGACCGCAGCTTCTCGGAGTGGTTCTTGTAGCGGCGGGACCAGTTCGTCGGCATCCGCGCTTCCTTCTTGCGCAGCACGGCGAAGACCTCTTCGACTTCTTCGTCGTTGATGACCTCACGCAGGCCGACGCCCTCGGTGTTGTCGGCGGGCACATTGAGGATCAGGTCCCCGTAGGCCAAGCGGAGCACCAGGTACTCGCGCTTCTCGCCGAAGGCGACCTTGGTCTCACGCTTCTCGATGACTGCTGCCCCATGGTGGGGATAGACGACTTTGTCTCCGACCTTGAACACGGAACTCCCTTGCACGGACACGGCGCCGGGCCAGCGACGATTTCAGAGGTGCCGCACCGGTCCCGACAGGTCAGTCGGCCGAACGGCAGCTTCCTATTTTACCAGATTCGCCCACTATTCGTACCGCTCGAAGATGCTCGCCTCCACCATGCGCGCCAACCCGTCGCGGATGAGGCGGGCCGTGGCCGCGCCGATCCCTTCGACGGACTCCAGTTCGGCCGCGCTGGCCGACATGATTTCGGGGAGGGTGACGAAGCGCTCCACCAGCCGTTCGATGAGGACCGGGGCCAGTTGGGGCAGGCGGTGCAGGAGGCGGTAGCCGCGGGGGGCTATTTCGGCGTAGAGCTGGTCATCGGGCGCCGGCAGGCCGAGAATGGCCACCACGTGGGGTAGGTCCATCAGATGATCGGCCGAGAGCGTCCGGAGGCGGGCCTGGGCCAGCGGACCGGCATAGTCGCGCAGGACCAGCGAGACGGTATCGCTGACGCCGGCACTGAGCTCCACCGCCTGCAGCTGCACCAGGCGCCCGTCGGAGCCCAGCTCGACGAGATGCCCGTCGATCTCCTCCGCGATGCGGCGCACCATCTCCCCCGGTTGCAACACGGCGACCACGTCGCGCACCGAGACGGTGTCTTCCATCTCGAGCCGCGTCAGCACCGTCAAGGCATCGTCAAAGCGCATGCGGAAGCGCTGCTGGGTGGCCAGCGCCTGGCTGGAGCGGTCGATCAGCCACCCCGAAGACTGGCTGGTGTGCTTGAGGCCGTTGCGGTAGACGGCGATGGTGGCCATGGCCTCGGAGACGGCGATCACCGGCACGTCGATGGAGCGGGCCACCCGCTCGGCCGTACGGTGCCGGGTGCCGGTCTCGGTGGTGGCGATGCTGGCCTTGGGCACCAGGTGGACATTGGCCCGGGCGATCCGGGAGGCATCGGCGGCCAGAATGATGGCGCCGTCCATCTTCGCCAACTCGGAGAGGCGCTGGGGGCTGTACTCGGCATCGAGCAGGAAACCCCCGGTGCAGACCGAGAGTACGGCCGGATCGTCGCCCACGACGATCAGCGCCCCGTGCTTGGCCTGCAGAATCCGGTCGAGCCCCTCGCGCAGGCGCGGTACCGGGAGCAACCAGCGCGAGCGCGTCGTTCAGCGGCTGGCTGCCACGTTCGACCACAGGGGAATCGTACTGGTCAGCGCCTCGTCGAGCGTACGGACACGGTGGAGCACCATGCCCGGGGGGACGCCCTCGGACGGAGTGGAGGCCGGCACGAGGGCCCGGCTGAAGCCGGCGCGCCAGGCCTCGGCCAACCGCCGCTCGGCTCCCGGCACCATCCGGACCTCGCCGGCCAGCCCGAGCTCGCCGAACACGACGAACTCGGGCGGCACCACCAGCGCCTCCGCGGCCGAGGCCACGGCAAGAGCCACCCCCAGGTCCACCGCCGGCTCGACGATGGTGATGCCGCCGACGGCGGCCACGAAGACCTCGGCCGGCCCGACGGCGACTCCGGCCCGGCTGTTCAGCACGGCCAGCAGCAGGGTTACCCGCGCCGGCGTCGATCCCGAGCGTCTTGGGGCGTGTCCCCTCTGCGCCGGGGCCGAGGAGTGCCTGCACCTCCACCAGCAGCGGCCGCCGGCCCTGGAGCACGGGGACGACGACGCTGCCGGGAACGCCGGGCATGCGGTCCCCCAACAACATGGGCCCGGGATCGGGCACGGCCCGCAGCCCGTCCTCGCGCATTTCGAAGATCCCCACCTCGCCGGCCGGCCCGAAGCGGTGCTTCACCGCCGTGAGCATGCGCAGGGCATGGTGCCGGTCCCCGTCGAAGGAGAGGACGGTGTCGACCAGGTGCTCGACTGGCCCGGGGACCGGCCAGGTCGCCGTCCTTGGTCACGTGGCCCACCAGGACGATCGGGATGCCGGTGGATTTGGCCAGCCGGGTCAGGCGGTCCACGCAGGCCCGGACCTGAGCCAGGCTTCCGGCGGAGCCCGGCAATTCGTCGTCGGAAATGGTCTGGATCGAATCGACGACCACCAGGGCCGGCTGATGGTGGACGATGGCCTCCTCGATGGCCACGACATCGTTGCCGGCCAGGGCCAGAAGGTTCTCCGGCACGGCCCCGATCCGGGTGGCGCGCCCGCTGACCTGGGTCAACGACTCCTCGGCCGAGGCCAGGAGGACATCGACGCCGGATCCGGCCACCGAGGCCAGCACCTGGAAGAGGAGGGTGGACTTGCCGACACCCGGAGGGCCGAAGACCAACGTCACCGAACCGGCGACGAAACCCCCGGCCAGCACCCGATCGACTTCGACCACGCCGGTGGGCATCGGGAGGGCCTCGCAGCCGTCGACGTGACGGAGCGACACCGCGACGGCACCGTTGGAAAGGGGCGAAGCGGTGCCCGCGCCGGCTTGCTGCCGGCGAACTGGAAGCCATGAGCGTGTTCCATTGCCCACAGTGCGGGCAGCGCCCCACCCATTGGGGGGCGACGCCCTCACATGCGCGTGCAGAGGTAGATCTCGATCCGTCGGGCCATTGCGGCACCCTAGGGAAAGGCTGTGACAAGAAGCGGGATACCTTCCCCGCATCACCCGTCGGAGCGAAAGGCTGCGCTTACTCCCCTTCGACGCCCGCTCCGGCCAGCTCCATCGGTGGCGGCTGAATGCCCTCGATGGCCCGGAAGCTGAGCTGTGGCCCTTCCCCGTCGATGGGGGAATCCTCCACGTCGACGACAATCGTCTCGCCGACCCGGAACTCCTTCCACAAGATCCGCTCGGAGAGGGGGTCTTCGACCAGCTGCTGGATGGCCCGGCGCAGAGGCCGTGCTCCGAGCTGGGGGTCGTAGCCCTTCTCCGCCAGGAACGTACGGGCGGCCGGGGTGAGCTCGAGGCCGATGCCCTGATCCGACAGCTGCGTGATCGTCCGTGACATGAGGAGGTCGACGATTTCGGTGACCTCCGCCAGCGAAAGCTCGTGGAAGACGATGACCTCGTCGATGCGGTTGAGGAACTCGGGACGGAAGTGGGACTTGAGAGCCTCATTGACCTTGGCCTTCATGCGCTCGTGGGTCACGGCCTCCGAGTTCTGGGCGAAACCGATGGCGGTCTTGCGCAGATCGGAGGTACCGAGGTTCGACGTCATGATCAGCACCGTGTTCTTGAAGTCCACCGACCGGCCCTGGGCATCGGTCAGCCGACCGTCTTCCAGAATCTGCAGCAGCGTGTTGAACACGTCGGGGTGCGCCTTCTCGACTTCGTCGAAGAGGACGACGGAGAACGGCTTCCGCCGCACCGCCTCGGTCAACTGACCGCCCTCTTCGTAGCCCACGTAGCCCGGAGGCGAGCCCACAAGACGGCTGACGGTGTGCTTCTCCATGTACTCGCTCATGTCGAGCTGGATCAGCGCATCCTCGTCGTCGAAGAGGAACTCGGCCAGCGTTTTGGCCAGCTCCGTCTTCCCCACGCCCGTGGGGCCGAGGAAGATGAACGAGCCACTCGGACGCTTCGGGTCCTTGAGGCCGGCCCGCGTGCGCCGGATGGCCCGCGAGAGCGCCTTGAGCGCCTCCTCCTGGCCCACGACACGCTTGTGCAACTCGTCCTCCATGCGGAGAAGCTTGGCCGTCTCCTCCTCGGTCAGGCGGTAGACCGGAATTCCGGTCCAGGCCGCCAACACCTCGGCGATGACTTCCTCGTCCACGACGTCGAAGAGATCGACGCCGTCGGCCCGCAATTCGGCGTCCTGCACCTCTTTGCGGTCCAGGCGCTCCTTCTCCTGCTCGGCCAACTTCTTGGCCTGCTCGAAGGCGCCCTTCTCAATGGCGGCTTCCTTGTCGGCACGCAGCCGCAGGATCTCCTCGTCCAGCTTCTTGGTGCTGGTCGGGGTGGACATGCGACGGATGCGCAGCCGACTGCCGGCCTCGTCGATGAGGTCGATCGCCTTGTCCGGGAGGAACCGGTCGGCCAGGTAGCGGTCGGCCAGGTTGGCCGCGGCCACCAGGGCCTGGTCGGTGATGCTCACGGCGTGGTGCGACTCGTAGCGGTCGCGCAGGCCCTTCAAGATGTCGATGGTCAACGCCACCGAAGGCTGCTCCACCTTGACCGGCTGGAAACGACGCTCGAGGGCGGCGTCCTTCTCGAGGTGCTTGCGGTACTCGTCGATGGTGGTGGCGCCGACGGTCTGCAACTCGCCGCGTGCGAGCATCGGCTTCAAGATCGAAGCGGCATCGATCGCACCTTCGGCCGCGCCGGCACCGACCAACGTGTGGATCTCGTCGATGAACAGCACGATGTCGCCGCGCGTGCGGATCTCCTTGAGCACCTTCTTCAAGCGCTCTTCGAAGTCACCGCGATAACGGCTCCCGGCAACCAGTGCGCCGAGATCGAGGGTGTAGAGCTGCTTTCCGGTCAGGGTCTCGGGGACCTCGTTGGCCACGATGCGCTGCGCGAGACCTTCGACGATCGCCGTCTTGCCCACGCCGGGCTCGCCGATCAAGCACCGGGTTGTTCTTGGTGCGCCGCGAGAGGACCTGCATGACCCGCTCGATTTCCTTCTCGCGTCCGATGACGGGGTCGAGCTTGCCGTCGCGTGCCAGCTGCGTCAGGTTGCGACCGAACTGGTCCAGCACGGGCGATCCCGACGGGTTCTCGCCCGAGGCGGCGCCTTGGCTGGCACCGACCGACTCCTTGCCCTGGTTACCGGACATGAGCTGGATGACCTGCTGGCGCACCCGCCCGAGGTCAGCGCCCAGGCTGACCAAGACCGTGGCGGCGACGCCTTCGCCCTCGCGCACCAGACCGAGCAGCATGTGCTCCGTCCCGATGTAGCTGTGGCCCAATTGCAGAGCCTCGCGGAGCGAGAGCTCCAGGACCTTCTTGGCCCGCGGGGTGAACGGAGGGGAGCCGCTGGGTGCCGTGCCGGCCATCCCGATGGTCTCCTCGACCTTCTCGCGCACGGCCTCGAGGGAGATCCCGAGTGACTCGAGAGCCTTGGCCGCGACGCCTTCGCCCTCGTGAATGAGCCCGAGCAGAATGTGCTCGGTACCGATAAAGCTGTGGTTCAGGAGACGTGCTTCCTCCTGAGCCAACACCAACACCCTCCGTGCCCGGTCGGTGAAGCGTTCGAACACCCTGACCGCCTCTCTCTCTAACTCGTACTTCAGTGTACCTGCGGGCCCTTGTCCAATCGGCGGCAGGTCGTATGTTGGGATCATATTGGGAACGCATTGGGGACCAAGCTGGAGGCAACCCCCGACGCGGCGCGCCGTTCATCGGCTGTCACACCAGTTCGGCTGTCGCCTATCGTCACGGGGAGTGAATGCGTCGGAGGCCCTCGAACTGCCCCTCCTCGAGGAGGGGTTGCAGCGCGTCGAACCCCTGCTCAATGCCAACGTGGTGACCGGCGACAGCTTCCTCGATTCGGTGACCACGCATCTCATCACCGCAGGTGGCAAACGCCTTCGGCCCCTCCTGGCCCTTGGCCGCGGCCACGGGCGGGGAGCGTGACGCAACCCACGACGAGCTGATGGGCGCGGTGGCGGTCGAACTCGTCCATCTGGCCTCGCTGTATCACGACGACGTGATCGACGAGGCCACGATCCGCCGCAACGTCGAGAGCGTAAACAGCCGTTTCGGAAATTTGGTCGCCATCGTGGCCGGCGACTACCTGTTGGCCCGCTCGGCCGCGATCGCCGCCAGCCTGGGCGTCGAGATCGCCGCGCTCCTCGCCGACACGCTGGCCAACCTCTGTCAGGGGCAGGTCTCCGAGGTCCGCTCGGCCTTCCAGATCACCCGGACCCGGGAGGACTACATCAGGGCCATCACCGGGAAGACGGCCGCGCTCACGTCCACGTCGTGCCGCATCGGCGCGCTGACCGGTGGCCGGCCCGCTCTCCGAGGTCGACGCCCTGACCGAGTACGGCCACTGCTTCGGCATGGTGTTCCAGATCCGCGACGACATCCTCGACATCACGGCCACCGCGGGCGAGCTGCTCAAGCCGGCCGGGCAGGACCTCGCCGAAGGCATCTACAACCTGCCGACGCTGGTGGCCCTGGCCGATCCCGATGCGGGCCCCGACCTTCGGGCGCTCCTCGGGCGACCGCTGGGCCAGCCCGAGCGGGAGAAGGCGTGCGCCATCGTCGCCGCGTCGTCAGGCATCGCCGTCGCGGTCGACGCAGGCGCGCACGTATGTCGACCGGGCCCGGGATGCCACCTCGGGTATCGCCAACCATGCCCTCCAAGAGGGCCTGACCCAACTGGCCACCGAGCTCCTCACCGACCTTCCGGGCTAGCAGTCCGTTCCGGTCTCGACGACCTTCCCGACTAGCTCGTCGCTGTCCCGCATTTGGCGGCGATCTTGGCCAGCACGGTGTTGCCCTTGGCTTCCAACTTCTGCACGCGGGTGATCCGGTCGGAGATCCTCGTGGCTACCTTCGTGTGGCCGGCCGCCGTCGCCTTGGCCTCACGGGCTTGCGCCTTGGGGAGCCAGGCGGCGGCCTTGGTCTCGCGGGCCTTAATCCGCGTCGCCAGTGTTTCCGCCTTGGCACACCGCGAGGCGTGCGTCGCCGGCGTGACGTTGGACGGCAGTCGCCGGTGCGGTCGTTGCGTCGACGCGGCGGCGCCAGCCGTACCCGACGGTCCGATGATGCCGGCGGCGCCGAAGACCAGCGATCCCGACACTGCGGCTACTGCAATGAGTTTGCGCATCATGATGAACTCCTCAACTCCCGTTACTTTCGTAACTTCTGTTCGCGGAGCCCGGTGTGGAACTCCTGCCCCTCACTCTGCGGGTCAAATGTGAGGAAGCTGTGAGGAGAATGTCAGGAGTCAAAAGGGCTCTCCTCCGCCAAGAGGACGAGGACCTCCTGCGAAGATGACCCTAAGAGTCCCCAGGTATCCCAGACCGGTTCAGACGAGACCTTTGAAAGTTAAACGCTAGAATTTCTAGCTTTTAGTTTTACAGGTGTCCTGCGCTGCGCTCACTTCCTGCGCTGCGCTCACGTCCTACGCTGCGCTCATGTCCTGCGCTGCGCTTACGCCCGTGGCGCCTCGGGACGCAGCGTCGGGAAGGCGATCACCTCGCGGATGTTGGTGACATCGCCCAGCAACATGAGCAGACGGTCGACGCCCAGACCGAAGCCGGATGTGGGGGGCAGGCCGTACTCGAGGGCCCGGAGATACTCCTCGTCGACCTCGGCCACTTCCTCCTCGTCGCCGGCGGCGTGGCGGGCCGCCTGTTCCATGAAGCGCGCCCGCTGATCGTCGGGATCGGTGAGCTCGCTGAAGCCGTTGCCAAGCTCGCGGCCCGCGACCACCGGCTCGTAACGCTCCACCAGATCGGGGCCGTCACGATGGCGGCGGGCCAGCGGTGACACCTCGGCCGGGTAGTCGATGACGAAGACGGGGCCCCAGAGCTCGGCCTCGGTCGTCTTCTCATAGATCTCCAGAAGGATCTTTCCCGGGCCCCAGTCGTCGGCCACCGCGATGCCGACTTCGGTCGCCACCTTCACCAGTTCGTCGCGAGGGCTGCGCACGGTGAGTGAGTGAGCCGGTCGCCTCGGCGATCAACTCGGACAGCGTGGCGCGTCGCCATGGCGGCGTCAGATCGAGCTCGCGCCCGCCGTAGGACAACACGGTCGTGCCCAGGAGGTCGAGCGCGATGCCGGCCACCAACTCTTCGAAGACGACCATCGTGTCGTTGTAGTCCGCGTAGGCCTGATACAGCTCGAGCGTCGTGAACTCCGGATTGTGCCGCGGCGAGATGCCCTCGTTGCGAAAGCTCCGGCCGATCTCGAACACCTTGTCGAAGCCCCCGACCACGAGCCGCTTCAGGTACAACTCCGGCGCCACCCGGAGATACAGGTCGATGTCCAACGTATTGTGATGTGTGATGAACGGCCGCGCTGTCGCCCCCCCGGCGATGGCGTGCAGGATGGGTGTCTCCACCTCGACGAAGCCCTGCGCCCACAGCCGTTGGCGCATTGCCTGCACCACGTCACTGCGCAACGTCAGGAGCTGCCGTGTCCGCTCGTTGGCCCAGAGGTCGACCTCGCGTTGGCGGTACCTGGTCTCGACATCGGACACGCCGTGCCACTTGTCGCCGAAGTTGCGGCGCGCCTGGGCCAGTAACTCCCAGCCGCTCACTTTGACCGACAGCTCGCCGCGCCTCGTGCGCACGACCTCACCCCGGGCGCCGATCCAGTCACCCAGGTTGAGACGGACGAACTCGTCGAACTGCGCCGTCACCGCGGCCAGCGCGAAGAGCTGGACCGAACCCGACGCATCGCGCAGCTCGCCGAATGCCAGCTTGCCCTGTGGCCGCAGCAGCATCAGACGCCCCGCGACGGCGACGGTCTCGCCCGACTCCTCGCCGTCCGTGAGGTGCGACCAGCCGTCGACAACCTCCGCCGCGCTGTGAGTGCGGGCGAAGCGGTACGGGATCTCGCTCCTGCCCTCGATCCCGCTCTTGCCCGCGATCTCGCTGCGCCCCCCGTCCTCGCTCACTTCTTGCCGTCCGACACGTTGCGCTCGTAGACGATGCGCAGTCCGTGCAGGGTCAGCCAGGGTTCCACGTGCTCAATGGTGTCCGAATGCGGCGCGATGAGCGAACTGAGCCCTCCGGTGGCGACCACCGTGGACGGCCCGAGCTCCTCCATGAAACGCCTGGCCAGGCCATCGACCTGCGCCGCGAACCCGTAGAGCGTCCCTGACTCGATCGACTCGACGGTCGAGCGTCCGATGACATGACGGGGCTCGACCATCTCGACGCGGCGCAGTGCGGCGGCGTGCTGGTACAACGCCTCGAGGCTGATGGCGACCCCCGGTGTGATGGCACCCCCCAGATATTCGCCGGCCGCGCTGATGGCCTCGACCGTCGTGGCGGTCCCCATGTCGATGACCACGCAGGGGCCTCCGTAGAGGTCGTAGGCCCCGACGGCGTTGGCCACCCGGTCGGCCCCGACCTCCTTTGGGTTGTCGTAGAGGATCGGCATGCCACTTTTGGTGCCCGGGCCCAGCACGACGCACGGGACCTGCTCGAACCAGCGACTGGCCATCTGCCGCAACTCACCGGTGACATGGGGTACGGACGAACTCACGGCGATGCCGGTGACCGAGTTCGCGATGTCGAGCCCTTCGAGATCGAGGAGTTGGGTGAGCAGCACGGCATGCTCGTCGGGCGTGCGGGTCGGCACGGTCGAGAGTCTCCAGTGGTGCGTCAGCCCACGCGGTGCGGTGGGATCGGTTTCGGTGCCGATCCCCACACCGACGCTCTCCTCGGGCTCCGACACCGAGTCGTCTTCGGACAGGGTGTAGAGCCCGATCACCGTCTCGGTGTTCCCCACGTCGATTACCAACAGCACGGTCAGCCCCCCTCGGCGCGACGCCAGATGAGATCGAGTCCCAGATCGAGCCCGGTGGCCGAATGCGTCAACGAACCGACCGAAATACGGTCCGGTCCGACAGCGGCATAGTCACCGATCGACTGCAGCGTCATCCTTCCCGATACTTCTATCAAAATCGGTCCGTTCGACTCGGCGCGCGCCACCTCAATCGCCCGCGCGACCGTCGCCGGGTCCATATTGTCGAGCAGCACGGCGTCGGCCCCGGCCCGCGCCGCCTCGACCACCTGTTCCACGGTGTCGCACTCGATCTGCACGACGCGGCCGGGCCACAACGCCCGCGCTTGTACAACCGCTTCGGTGATGGTGACGCCGGCAAGGTGATTGTCCTTGACCAACACGGCCTCGGAGAGGCTCGATCGGTGGTTGACGCCCCCGCCGGCTTGGACCGCAGCCTTCTCGAGGGCCCGCAGTCCCGGCGTTGTCTTCCGCGTATCGAGGACTTCCACCGCCGGATTGCGGGCGTGCGCCGCGGCGACGTACTGCGCAGTCAGGGTAGCGACGCCCGAAAGACGCCCGAGGAAGTTGAGGGCGGTGCGTTCCGCCGTCAGGATGGGGCGGAGCGAACCGGTGACCTCCATGATCGTCTGCCCGGCCACCAGCACGCTGCCGTCACCGACGTACCAGACCAGGTCGAGTTGCGGATCGAGCTGGCGGAAGGTCTCGGTGACACAGGCCCGTCCGGCCAACACGCCGGCCTGGCGGGCCCGGAGGGCAACGTGCGCCGTTGCCCCTTCAGGTACCAGCGCCGTCGTGATGTCGCCGTCGGCCAACAGGTCCTCTGCCAAGGCGCGCGCCACCGCGTCGGCGACCACCGGATCTGTGTCGGCCGCGACCGGATCGGGACCCGCGTCGTCCTGCGCAGTCGTGGCGGCGTTCACTGCGCCATTTCACCAGGGACGGTGTCAACAGGGACGGTGTCACCAGGGACGGTGTCAACAGGGACGGCCGCACCGTGCACCTGGCGCAGACGCCATCGCGCTTCGGTGTCGGGATAGTCGCTGCGGGAGTGGGCGCCCCTGCTCTCGGTCCGCGTGCCGGCCGAAAGAAGAAGAGCGTCGGCCAGTTGCAAGAGGTTGCCCAGTTCGCCGGCCGCCACCGAAGTCGTGCGGTCACCCAGGGCCGCGGCCACATCGGCCACGCCGGCGGCGGCCAGCTCAAGGGACTGCGCACTCCGCACAACGCCGGCCCCGTCGGTCATCGTCCGCTGCAACGACTCGCGCAACTTGGCCACGTCGGGCATCGTTCCCGCGTCGGTCGTCGGCCACGAGCGGCGATGCGCAGGCAACTCGACACAACGGATGCCGTCGAGAGGTGCGTCACCGAGGACGGCCCGTAGCGCCCCGCTGGACTCAGGCCCGGAGTGATCGGAGGCGATGCGCTCGGCCAGGCGGGCGCCGAACACCATCCCTTCGAGCAACGAGTTCGAGGCCAACCGGTTGGCCCCGTGCACGCCCGTGCATGCGACCTCACCCACAGCCCACAAGCCGGGCAAGGCCGTCGCACCCCACAGGTCCGTGACCACCCCGCCCGACAGGTGATGCGCTGCCGGCGCGATCGGGAGCCAGTCGATCTCGGGGTCGAGTCCGATCGACGACAAGGAGGCCGCAATGTTCGGAAAGCGCTGCGGGAACCGCTCCAGGCCGGTGGCGTCCAACCACAGGTGGTCGGTGCCCTGCTCGGCCATGCGGGCCGCCATGGCCCGGCTCACCACGTCGCGTGGGGCCAACTCGTCGACGAACCGGTCCCCAGCGTCATCGCGCAACAACGCGCCGTGCCCTCGCAGCGCCTCGGAGAGCAGTGGGCGCGGCATGGCGGGATGGTGCAGTGCCGTCGGGTGGAACTGTACGAACTCGACGTCAGCGGTCGGCACCCCGGCGCGCAGGGCCATCGCGACACCGTCCCCGGTCGATTCGGGCGGGTTGGTGGTAACCGAGAAGAGCTGACCCGCCCCGCCGGTCGCCAGCACGACATGGTCGGCCCGCACCTCGACCACGGGACCCTGCGGCGGCAACGCCCTCACGCCCACGCAACGTCCGCCTTCGACGATCAGGTCAAGGGCGAACCAACCCTCGAGGACCGCGCTCGCCGTGCGATAGGTGGCGTCGACCAGAGCGCGCTCCACCTCGGCGCCCGTGGCGGCGCCACCGGCGTGGACCACGCGCGGGCGTGAGTGACCACCTTCTCGAGCCAGGGCCAACAGCCCGGTGGCCTCACGATCGAACTCGACGCCGAGCGTGATCAGCTCGTGGACCCGGGCGGGCCCTTCGTCGACGAGAATGCGTACAGCCTCCTCGTCGCAGAGTCCCGCCCCGGCTGCCAGGGTGTCCGCAAGATGCAGATCGGTCGAGTCCTCGTCGCCCCCGAGTACGGCGGCCACGCCCCCCTGGGCCCAACGGGTCGCCGATTGGGAGAGCACGCCCTTGGTCAGGACGCCCAACGAGGGCGACGACCCGCCGCGGGGTGCCGGTCCCGCCAGCCGGACCGCGGCCGAAAGTCCGGCGACGCCACTCCCCAGGACCAGGACCTTGAACGGTCCCGGCCGGACGGGGGTGCTCACGCCGGTTCGGTCAGGCTGAGCTCGGAGTCGAGGAGGGCCGATGCCGCATCGATGACCCGATTCTTTCCGTCGACGTGCACAACCCGCGGGACGTAGGTCGAAAGCTCTTCGCGCTCGTACTCGCCATAGGTGATCAAAATGACCTTGTCCCCCGGGGAGACCAGTCGGGCGGCGGCACCGTTGAGACAGATCTGGCCGCGCTCCCCCTCAATGGCGTAGGTCTCGAAGCGGGCCCCGTTGTCGATGTCGAGCACGGCCACCTGCTCATACGGGAGGATGTCGGCCAGCGCCATCAACTCGGTGTCGATGCTGACTGAACCGACGTAGTGCAGGTTCGCCCCGGTGACCGTTGCCCTGTGGATCTTCGACTTCATCATGCGGCGCCGCATCCGTCAAGCGATCCGTTCCAAGTGGCGTGCCGGCACATTCTCGGATCGGGCGGACGCCGATGCCCCGACTCCGGCCTTGACCCCGGCCCCGGCCCCGGCCCCGACCCCGGCACAGTTGTCGATGAGCCGGACCGGTCCGACCTCGGCCGCGATGAGCAGTCGCACGGACGCCGGGTCCACGATGACCTCGCGCGCCACAAGATCCTCCTGACCCACCGCCACCGCATAGTCCAGCCGCACCAGCGGCTCGCTCTCCACGACCCGGCGCATGGCCTCGGCCACGCTCGACGAATACTCGACGCCCCGCGAGCAGGGCCCGCCCTTCTGCCAGAGCCCGGGAGAGCACCACGGCGGCCTGGCGCTCCTCCGGCGAGAGGCGGACGTTGCGACTCGAGAGAGCCAGGCCGTCGCGTTCGCGCACGATCGGGCAGCCCACAACGTGGACCGGGAGCGACAAGTCGGCCACCATCTGGCGCACGACGGCCAACTGCTGGAAGTCCTTCTCGCCGAAATAGGCCCGGCACGGTCCGGCGATGGCGAAGAGCTTGGCCACGACGGTGGCGACCCCGTCGAAATGGCCGGGTCGCGACGCCCCTTCCCACCCTTCGCTGACGCCGACAACCGAAACCGTCGTGGCAACGGGCGTGGGCCAGTGCGGGTACATCTCACGCACCGAGGGAGCGAACACCACGTCGACGCCCGCTGCGGCGCACACTTCCCTGTCCCGGTCCAGGGTGCGGGGGTAGTGCGCGATGTCCTCGGGGTCACCGAACTGGAGGGGGTTGACGAAAATGCTGACCGCGACGACATCGTTCTCGGCCCGCGCCCTGGTCATGAGCGAGACGTGACCGGCATGCAGGGCGCCCATCGTCGGGACCAGCCCGACGGTGCGGCCGGTGGCCCGGGCCTGCTGGAGCAGTTCGCGGCATTCGGCCACGGTCTCGACGACCCGCATGACTCAGACCACCGCCGGGACGACAGGGACGGCGGCACCGGGGACGGCGGCACCGGGGACGGCGGACCCCGCCGAAGCGGCTAGCTGGGTCGCCAGGGCGGCGCCCGCCTGGTAGCCCGCCCGCTCCCGGGCCGGAAGTGCATCAAGATGCCGGCTCAGCGTGTCCCAGTCACCTCGCATCGCCGGCCCGGTCAACGCCTCGCCGTGGCCCGAGCGCGGCCACATCGTCGACCGCCGCTCTGGTCAGGGGTAAGAAAGCCTCAAGATCGAGGCCGGCGGCCGCAGCCACCCGCTCGACCTGGCCGAGGAGGGCGACCACGTGGTTGGCGGCGATGCACGCGGCAGCGTGGTACGTGGCCCGGTCGGCATCGTCCACCTCGACCGCACGACCACCCAGCGAGAGCGCGATCTGGCGGGCGACGGGCTCGCCGCTCACGGCGAAGGTCACGCCCGAGGCCAACCGGGTGGCCCCGACGTGGGCGTTGGGGAGCGGGACCAGCGGGTGCAGGGCGCCCCGGCGGGGATGCGGCGCCAACGCGTCGAGCCCGAGGGAGCCCGAGAGATGCAGGACGGTCGTCCCCGGTTGCGGGGCAACCGAGGCGGCAACGCCGGCGACGACATCGTCAGGCGTGGCAATGACGAGGACGTCGACTCCGGCCGCGGCGGCCATCGGGTCATCGTGCCGACCGAGGAATCCGACGACGTCCCAACCGAGCACCGAAAGTGCGGCAGCCAGTGACGTTCCGGCCCGCCCGGGGCCGATGATACGGATGGATTGCACGAAACCCCCTTCGGCGTTCCAGCCCCTCCCGGGTGCCGTTCGCCTACAGACGATCGAAACAACTGACCGCTACAGATTACCCACGCGGGCGACCTTTCCACCAGAGGCAATTATCCGGTCGGCCGGAACGAGCTCGGGCGCCAGATCGGCGAGCGGCTGGAGGACGAAACGCCGCTCCCACATGCGGGGATGGGGGACGATGAGGTCGGCCTCGTCCACCGTCAGATCATCGACGAGGAGGACATCGGCATCGAGGGTGCGGGGGCCCCAGCGGACCGTGCGCACCCGGTGCGCCGCGTCCTCCAAGGCCTGACAGCGGCGGAGGAGTGCGCGGGGGGTATCCGCCGTCTCCAGCTCGACCACCAGGTTCAGGAAGGCCCCCTGCCCCGCGGGGCCGCCGACCGGCTCGGTCTCATAGAGCGGCGAGACGGCGACGACATCGCCGGCGGCTGCCAGCCCGGCCACCCCCTGGCGCAGGATGGCCTCCCGGTCGCCGAGGTTGGACCCGAGCCCGATGAAGGCCCGGTGCCGCTCTGCTGCCGTCATACGGACGGCATCCAGCGCTTCATGAACTGGTCGAACATCGGGAACGTAAAAGCGAGCTCGTTGAAGCGCGGAGAGAAACAGATTGCCTTCTTCATCAGGGAATCTCTCACCGGAGCAACCTGGGTGGTCTTCTTGTGGAGGAGCATCGCCACGTCGGCGGACCGCACGACGCCGGGGCCGAGTTCGGCCATCGCCCGTAGGTAATGGCGCTCCGGATCGGTGGTCTTCGCGGCCCGGAACTGGAAGAACCCCTGATCGAGCTCCGCCACCGCCAGCGGGATGCTGCGCTCGACGTCAGCCGGGCGGATCACGCTCGAACCCTCCTCGGCCAGATCCCACGCCTGCCGGGCGAACTCCTGAATGAAGTACGGGTACCCCTGCGTGACTTCGAAGAGCCTGTTGACTGCGGCGCCCTTCCAGGTCACGCCCTCTGATGCGGCCGGGGCCAGCAGGGCGGTACTGCATTCGTCGGGCGCCAGCGCCCCGATGGGGTGGACCTTGAACATCCTCGCGGCGTGGCCCCTGGCCTCCTCGCTGACCGCAGCCAGCGAGGGGAGGCCGGCGCCGGCCACCACAAAGGGAAGGCCCATCTCGTTGGTGCGGTGCAGCCCGAGCAGCAGCGCATCGAGCCCGGCCGACGGGAGCTGGTGCATTTCGTCGATCGTGAGGAAGATGCCCGCCTCGTGGGCCCGGGCCGCCGCGCCCACCTCCCCAAAGAGCCCTTCGAGGTCGCTCCCCAGATCCCCCGAGTCGGCGACGCCCGGCACGACCTCCGCATCGCTCTGGAGGGCCACGGCCACCGGGTGGGCCAGGGTGAAGGCCCTCAGGACACCCAGCGCCCGGCGGTTCACGCCTTTGGTCTTCTTCTTTCCCCCGAGTTTGAGGAGGGCCTTGCGCAGGGCGACGGCCAGTTGCAGCGGAAGCTGGCCACCGTCGTGCACCTCGATGTGCTCGTGCACGAAGCCCCGCTTGACCGCCACCCGGCCGAACTCGTGCAGTAGCACCGTCTTGCCCACGCCCCGCAATCCGGTGACCAGTTGGCTTTTGGCGGCACGTCCCCCGAGCATTCTCTGCAGGGCCACATCCATGTCGCCCACTTCGGTGTCCCGCCCGGCCAATTCGAAAGGTCGCGCACCGGCCCCGGGATTGTACGGGTTCAGCACCTGGTCCATCGGGGAAATCTATATCTGCGTTAGGGCCGTATAGCGGATGCTCTATACGGCGAAAGCAACGCTCCCGCGATGGCCTTGAGCTGCCACGATGTCTGTGCGCCCCTGTGCGCCCCGGTGCTAGCTACGGGCGCGCAGGACCCGCACCCCGGTGGAAGCCACATCGAGGGCCAACGGAGGGCGCAGCTTCCGGACCGTGAGCTCGACCGCTGTGAGCCGGGCGTCGCTGATCAACAGGGCTTCGGCGAGCCGACCGGCCAAGGCTTCGAGGAGCCGGTAGGACCGCTGGCTCACCACATCGGCCGCCACCTGGGCCAGCGCGCCGTAATCGACGGTGTCGGTGAGGGCATCGCTCTGCTGGGCGGCTGCCATGTCGACCCAGGCCACAATGTCGAGGGAGAACGGTTGGGCCCGTTCCCGTTCCTCGGGCAGCACACCGTGCACACCCACCACCCGCAAGTCCCGGATTTCGATCCGGTCCCCCTCGGCCCCCCGCTCGCTCATGCCTCGGCTGGACGCCGCGGGGGGCCCTCCAACGTGGCCAGGAGCTCCCGCCCCGGTTCCCCCATGGCGTGCCCACAGACATGCTCGACGAGGGCGACGGCCTGCGGTTGGCTGTGGAGCCGCTTGGACCACACCAGGTAGCCCGCCACGACCCCCATCACCCGGTCGCCCAGTTCGTCCTGGTGCACCAACAGGCGCAACCCGGCGGCCAACGAGGCATCGATGTCGAGGAAGCACTCGGTCAGGACCGGTCGGGGATCGCCCACTTTGGGTAGGGGATAGTGGGCCCAGGCGAGACCCTCGTCGTCGTAGGCGGCAAGGTTGTGCGGGGAAGGAAGGAGGGAGATCACGCGCCCGAATCCCTGGTTACGGAGCCAGATGATCTCCTCGCGCCGGCGAACCTTGCGGTGATTCGGCGCATACCCCCCCGGTCGCTCGCTGATCGCCAGGTGGTCCTTCATGACCCAGGTGAAGTTCCGCGGCGGGATGCCGGCTGCCCACTTTCCCTTCATGCTGCTGGACCATACAGCCGGGCAGCCTGCACCGTGACCGAAACGTCGTGCACCCGGACCATGGAGGCCCCCGCGACGAGCGCCGAGGCCACCGTGGCCAGCGAACCTTCCATCCGGTCCTGCACGCCGGCGGGCTCGTCGCCCTCCGGGACGGCCAATACGCCAAGGAAGCGCTTGCGACTCGTGCCCACCATGACCCCTGCGCACCCTGTCGCCTCGGCCGCCCGCACCAGCTGGGGCAGGTGATGGAGGAGCGAGAGGTTGTGCGCCGTCGTCTTCCCGAAGCCGATCCCGGGATCGACCCACACTTCCCGGACGCCGGCCTTCAAGGCTGTACGCGCCCGCTCGAGCACGTAGCCGAAGACCTCGTTCACGACGTCGTCGTAGTGCGGCGCCACCTGCATGGTGGCCGGGGATCCCTGCATGTGGACCGCCACCCATGCCGCGTGCGACGAAGCTGCGACTTCGAAAAGGGACGAAGAGACGTCGTTGACCAGGCTGGCGCCGGCTTCCAGCGCCGCTGCGGCCACGTCGGGCTTCAACGTGTCGATCGAGACCCGTACCCGGCCCGCCAGTCCCTCGATCACCGGGATCACCCGGGCCAGTTCGACCTCCTCGGGGACGGGTTCGGCTCCCGGCCGGGTCGACTCGCCACCCACGTCGACGATGTCGGCCCCCTGGGCCACCATGTCCAACCCGTGGCTGATGGCGGCGTCCGTCTGCAGGAAGAGCCCCCCGTCCGAAAATGAGTCGGGCGTGACGTTCAAGATGCCCATCACGAGAGGCCGATCCGGGCGGGGTGCGGGCACGCCCGTCAGGTTAGGCCACGGACCTCGACTACGAGCGTGGCGTGCAGTAGCGGATCGCCACCGGGAGAACGACCCCGGTGTTGACGGCGTTGGCCGGGGTGGGGACCTTGAGGCAGTGCGCATCGACCCAGGCGACCCGCGGGTCGTCGCTGGCCGCCGCCGTAATGACCAGATGGAAATCACCGGCCGCGACCTCCGATGCCAGCCGGCGCACCGAGGGTTCCGGGGTGTGCCCCGTGTACCCCCCGATCGGCAGCACCTCCTGTCCCGTGGCGTAGATGAATGGTGCCGCCAGGACCGACGTCTGCGTGGCAATGAGGTCGGGGGCGCCCGCCTGTGCCTGCTCGAGGGTGGGCAACGAGGAGATCGTCTCCAGCGGGACGCCGAAGAAGGCCTTCGTGAACTGGGTTATCGCCACGGACTGGAACGGAGTGTCGAATGGTCCCAGATCGTTGGACACGACCGACGCCGAGGCCACCATGGGGACCAGGACCGCCGCCACACCGACGCCCACCACGGCGAGCACCCCTACAGAACGGGGACCGCGCTGCACCAGGGAGGCAGCAAGCGCCACCACCACGGCGATGCCCAGCACCAGTGCGGTCGGTCGCAACCAGGCCGGGAGCCCGGTGCCGGTGCCGGGAAGGAGCCAGACGGCGTAGCCGACCGTCGCCAGGACCAGCCCGACCAGCGCCACCCGGACGGACCGCGCATGGCGGCTCTCCCAGGCCCACGCTGCGGCGCTCCCGAAGAGCCCGGCCACCGGAGGGGCCAGGGCCGCGAGGTAGTACGAGTTGATGGTGGAGCTGAGGGTGAAGGCGACCCCGAAAACGATCAGCCACGTTCCCCAGAGCACGATCCCCGCCCGCACCGGATCCGTGCGGGGTTGCCGTCGCCGCAGGAGCAACCCCGCCACGACGACCACGAGAGACCCCGGGAGCAACCAGCCGCCGTCGCGGCCGTAGGGACCGGTCAGCAACCGGTCCCAGCGAGGGGCCGGCTCGGGTCGGGCCAGGAACGCGATATCGAGGGTCCGGCCCATCTCCACATTCGGCGACGGCTGGCCCACCCGGCCGAACCCGTTGTAGTCGAACACCTGGGCGAAGACGGAGTTGTGCTGGCTCCCGTCGACATACGGCCGCTGGGAAGCCGGGGTGAGGGTCACGAAGAGCATCCAGCTGAAGGAGACCGCCGCGGTGATGACCACCATCGCGAGCACCCGGAGGAAGCGGGCTCGCAATGCTCCGGCGGAGGCGAGAAGGAGGACTGCGGCCAACGCCGGCAGCACTAACCATGCCTCCACCATTTTGGCCTGGAAGGCCAAGCCCACCCACACCCCGGCCATGGCGACGCTGCGCCAGCGTCCGTTCTGCAAGGCGGCCACGGCTGCGTCGGCTGCCAATACCAGTAGCAGGACGAGCAAGGTGTCGGAGATATTGCCCCGGTCCAGTGTCACGACCGCTGGGGAGAAAGCCAGGACGCCGGCTGCCAGCAGGCCGGCCGCAGGACCGGCCAGGCGACGCACGACGCGGAAGAGGACAAGGACAGTGAGGGAGCCCTCGAGGACCTGCGGCAGCGCGACGGCCCATGTGTGGACGCCGAAGATCCGCACGGAGAGCGCCTGCACCCAGAAGGCGCCGGGCAACTTGTCGATGGAGATGGTTCCCGCCGGATCGAACGCGGCGTAGAAGAAGTCGTGCCAGTTCATCGACATGCTGCGCACGGCCGCGGCGTAGTAGATCTCGATGCTCGACCCCATCCGCCAGCCATAGGCCAGCCCGGAGACCAGGGTCAGGACGAGCAACGCCGGTCGGGCCCACGGTGGTTGGTCCTCCGGCGAGCGCCAAAAGAAAAGAGCACGTCGCCACGGGGGTGCGGCTTGCGGTGCCGCGGCCGCAACGGGTACCGCAGACGAGGGCTCTCCGGTCACGTCACCCCCGCGGAACGTCGTCGTCGATTTCAGCGAGCCGTTCGAGGAGTCTGCCGGCCAACACCAGCAGGTCGCGCTCGGTCGGAGTGAGGTGGTCGCCCATCGTTGCGGCCAGCCACGCGTCACGGGGTCCCATGTCGAGCCGGAGCACCTCGAGCCCCTTCTCCGTAAGGGCCAACAGCGAACGCCGGCCGTCGTGGGGATCACGCTTCCGGACGATCAGCTGCCTGCTCTGGAGACTGGCGAACGCCCGTGTCAGCGACTGAGGCTGGAGCCCCGCCACCACGGCGAGCTGCCCGGCCGTCATGGGGCCCCGGCGATGGAGAAACGACAAGATCGACAAGTGGAGTAGGGACTCCCCCGACGCCGGCCGCTCCATACGGAGCCGGCGACTGAGGCTATTGACACCCTGGCGTACCGCGGTGGCTGCCCGCAGCAGCTCCCGGTCAGGCATATGTCCTACGCTAACACGTACTACTTTCTGGCCAAATAGCCAAGTCTCAGGCTACCTAGGCATGAGAACCGCTCAGATAGTACGACAGTGCTTATGGAATGACGTCAGCGGCCGCGGATGAACTGCATGGCTTCGGCCCGGGTCGCCACGTCCGAGCGGAAGAGGCCGCGCACCGACGAGGTCACGGTGACCGTCCCCGGCTTCTTGACGCCCCGCATCGACATGCAGAGGTGCTCCGCCTCAATGACGACGAGGACGCCGCGAGGTGCCAGCACCTTGTCGATGGCGTCTGCGATCTCGGTGGTCATCCGCTCTTGGACCTGCAGCCGGCGGGCGTAGCCATCGACCAACCGGGCCAACTTGGAAAGACCGGTGATGCGGCCGTCCTCGGCCGGGATGTACGCCACATGCGCCTTGCCCAGGAACGGCACCAGGTGGTGCTCGCACAGCGAGGCGAAAGGGATGTCGCGCACCATGACCATCTCGTCGTGCTCGGCGGCAAAGGTGACCTCGAGATGCCGCGCCGGGTCGTCGTGCAACCCCGAGAACAACTCCTCGTACATGTTGGCCACCCGGCGGGGGGTGTTGAGCAGGCCGTCGCGATCCACGTCCTCTCCGATGGCGATCAGTATCTCGGCCACCGCCGCTTCCACGCGTTTTACGTCTACCGCCACCGGATCCTCCTCATGGGCTCGTTTTCACGTCGCCTCATCGTCTGATCCGACGTAGAGGTGGACCCCTGGCAGATTACGGTAACGCTCTGCCACATCGAGCCCGTAACCGACCACGAATGATGCGGGAATGTGGAAGCCGACGTAGCGCAGGTCCAATTCCACCCGTTGTTCGCCGTCCTTGACCAGGAGCGCACACACTTCGACACTCTTGGGGGCACGAGCATTGAGGTAGTGGCGCAGATAGTTCAGGGTCAGCCCGCTATCGATGATGTCCTCGACCACCAGCACATGCCTGCCTTCGAGTTCGCTGTCGAGGTCCTTGACGATGCGGACCACACCGGACGTACGGGTCGCGCTCCCGTAGGACGAGACGGCCATGAAATCGACGTCCACCGGTAGGGCGATGGCGCGGCAGAGGTCGCTCATGAAGAGCATGGCGCCTTTCAGGACCGCGACCAACAACGGCGGATCGTCGGCGTAGTCCTCGGTGATCTGCGCGCCCAGCTCGGCCACCCGTGCCGCGAGGCGAAACTGGTCGACGAGCACAGGACCCACCTGCGGCGCGGCCCAGGGCGGGACCGCGTCAGCGGCCTCATCAGGGATCACCGGGCTGACACTATCCGAGGCCGACCTCTCCACTGAAAGCCGGCCGGCGCTGCGCCCCACCCTGCGGCCGCCAGAGATTTCCGTGGCCACCGCGAGACCGCCGGCCACGGTCAGCACCCGGTCCACCTCGGCCAGGGTCGGCGGGTAGGCCCACCCACCGCTGTCACCGCCCGCTTCCTGCAGCCACATCCGGACTGCCCTCCGGGCCAACGGAGCCGGCAGGACGGCGATCGCCTTGGCATCGTGCGGGTCGGGTGCCGCCTCGCGTGCCAAGGCATTGAGCAGCGAGACCTCATCGCGCAGGACGCCGGCCTGACGAGCCAACAGAGGCACGGGGTCCCTCCCTGCGATGTCGGCACAGAGGGGGAGCAACTCGTGGCGTACCCGATTACGGAGGAACGCAGCGTCGTCGTTACTGGGATCGTGGATGGGCGTCAGGCCCGTCGCAGCGCAGACCGCGTGCGTCTCGTGTCGCCGTAGCCCCAGCAGCGGATGCCGGTAGCCCGGCTCCATGCCGGCCAACCCGTCGGCACCCGAACCCCTCAGAAGGTTCAGCAGGATCGTCTCGGCTTGGTCGTCCATGGTGTGCCCCGTCGCGACAGCGGGCGGGCAACACTGCGAAGCGGGCGGCGCGGGCCCGCGCCTCGAGGTTCGGCCCCGAAGCAACCGATACCTTCTCGGCGACGAATTTGGCGCCCGACGAGCGACGCCGCGTTTTCCACGACCGCAGCTTCGGCCGCAGATTCCTGTCGCAGTCCGTGGTCCACGTGGATTGCGGTGACCGTGCAGCCGGCGGCGGCGGCCAGCAGCAGGAGCGCCAGCGAGTCGGGACCACCCGAGACGGCGCAGCTGAGGACCGCGCCGGGCGGGGGGAAAGTCGCATCTGGCGAGGAGATCGACGACCACGGGAGGCCAGCCGCCGGTCGGAGCGCTCACGCCAGCGCGCCACCTGCCCGAGCCACCCATTCGTTCGGACTGCGGATTTCGGCGAGTGTGGGCAGCCACTCGGGGCCGCGCCAGACCCGGCTCAACAACTCGGGCCCGCCTGCGGCCTCCACCGACTCGACGAACACCTCGCCCTCGGCGTACTGGCGCATTTTGGCCTCCAGTCCCAGAAGGCGCGACATGAGCTTCGTGAAGCCGCGTGTGTTGGTCCGGCGTTCGTGGAGCACCTTGCTGAAGGCGGCGGCACCTGGCACTTCCGCCGCGCCGGCACGGTCCATGGTGACGTCGCCGTGGCCTTCGAGCAGGCTCATCATTCCCGAGATCTTCGAGAGTGCCAGTTGCTGCTCGGGGGTGGCCAGCACTCCGATGACCCCGGACTCCTCCAGCGGATTGCGACCGGCCCGCACTTCCACATAGACACGCCGGATCGTCTCGGCCAGATCCGGAGGGGTCGGTCTGCAGGGGTTCCAACAGCTCTCCCACCAGGCCCACGAAGTGATCGCGCAACCAGGGCACCGCCGTGAACTGCATCCGGTGGGTGACCTCGTGCAGAGCCAGCCAGAGCCGGAACTGGCTCGGGACGAACCCGTACCGCTCTTCGATGGCCACCACGTTGGGCCCGACGTAATAGACCAGGTCCTGGTCTTCGGGATTCTCGTCGCGGATCAGCAGGTCGTACTGACCCAGGACCCGGGTGGACATGTAGGCCAGCATCAGCCCGAGTTGGGTGCCGCTCATGACCCGACCGGCCGCCAGCGTGGACTTGCCCGCCCTTCTTGCCCGTTCGGTTCTTCTGAATGTTGGCCAACGCCGGCCCGACCAACCGCTCCATGGAGCGCACGTTGGCGGCAGCCCACTCCGGCCGGATCGGTCACCTTGGCCCGCGCCAGACCCGTGGGAGGAATGCAGTCCGGTGGCCTCACTGACCAGGAGCTCGGCTCGCGCCGTCAGTTCATCGAACTGCGACTGGAGGTCTGCAGAGCGGTAGGTGGCCGGGGCGGGCTTGAGGATGAGGGCGCCGGTCGCCACCCGCTGCGCCAGGTCCCAATCGACCATGCCCGGAGGTACACCCGCTCCCTCGCCCTTCACGAGTGCCTCAGTTCCCGCCGTCGTGCTGGCGACTTTCTTCGTCAATGGCTGCTGCGATCCGGCGAATGAGGCTCTCGGGCACGTGATCCCGGCAATGGTTGGCGATGACCAACCGGAGTTCCGCCTCGAACTCGGCCGCACCGCCGCAGGGTGCGCAATACGTCAGATGCTCGGCGATCAGCACCCGCCGCTCCTCCGTCAATTCACCGTCGAGGAAATGGTAGAGCTGATGGACGGCGTCATCGCAGTTCATCGTCTTTCCGAAGAGGGCGCTGGCTCCTCCGCCCACATTCGCATCTTCAGTCATTCGCGCACCTCCTCATTCGATCGCAACCACCCGACGTGCTCCCCACGAGACCACGCGCGGCCGCTGTATCGTGCAACGTCTTCTGGAGCGCCCTTCTTCCCCGGTGGATCCGGCTCATGACCGTTCCGATGGGCACATCGGTGATTTCGGAGATCTCCTTGTAGCTGAAACCCTCCACATCGGCCAGCAGGACCGCCATGCGGAAAGCCTCGGGCAGTTCCTCCAAGGCCGTCTTCACCACGTCGTCGGTGAAGGTGTCGAGAGCCTCGTCCTCGGCACTGCGACCGGCCCGGATACCTCCCGGACCGGACATGCGCTTGTAGAGGTACAGGTCCTCGACGTCCTCCACATCGGTCACTTCGGGACGCCGCTTGGCCGCCCGATAGCTGTTGATATAGGTATTGGTGAGGATCCGGTAGAGCCAGGCGCGCAGATTGGTGCCCTCCTGGAACGAGGCGTAGGCACGGTAGGCCTTGAGATAGGTCTCCTGGACGAGGTCCTCGGCATCGGCGGCGTTGCGCGTCATCCGCAGGGCCGCGCTGTAGAGCCCCGGCATGTGCTCCATCGCAACTTCGGTGAACCGGGCCTGGTCAGCCATCGTCCCACCCTACCCACCCGGAGGTACGCTGTCCGACCCCCTCCCCCAGGATGGAGTCCATCCTCTTTACGGGTCGGTCGGCTCGCCGCCCTCGAGGATCAACTGGGCCCAATTCTGGAGAAGGTTGAACGGCGTGATCTGTTCCCTGGCGCCGGAGACGACCTCTACGTTCTGCGCGTCCAGCGTGGCCGCCAGCGCTGCCATTTTCATGCCGACTTGCCCCAGGGCAATGGTCAGCAGGGTCCAGGATTTCGCGTCCGGCTTCGCGCCCAGGGCAGCGCGCAGCTCTTGTTGCAACAACTCCGGACTGTCGAGTCCTGCCGTGACGATGGCGATCGCCTGCAGTTGCGCTTCGCGGCCCTCGGGGGTCTCCGGGCTGTAGTGGACGAAAGCCATGCAGCATCGTAAGCGGGGCGGGACGACGCGTCACCCGGAACGACCACGGTTTTCGCGTATTTGTGCGCGCGGTATCCGCCACATTGTCACACCCGGTCGCTACGGTCGTGTTCATGAGCCGTCCCAAGGTCTACGACGAACCACGAGTCGCGACGGCCATCCGTCTGCCGACGTCGCTTCACGAGGAATTGCAGACCGTCGCCTCCGAAAGGGACGTCTCCGTCAACTTCCTGGTGACCCGCGCCGTCTCCACGTACTTGGCCGAGCTCCCACCGGCTGGTGACACCCCGTCCAGGAGCTCCAAAGGGAAGAAGCGCCGCCGTGACAGTTGAACCCCTGCCTGCACCCGGGAGCGGCCGCGTGCGACGCACCACGACCACAGCCCGGTTCGGTTCCTCACGGCGCGAGAGCCACGACGCAACCGATTTCTACGACCGGTTCGTCGCTCCCGAGCTCTCCGATGACTCGACGGTCGTATCCCCGAAGAAGAGGGACGTCGTCTACAGGCAGGACGCGCGGCGACATGGGCAAGGTGGAGTCGAACTCTGTGGCGCTCGTCGTCACCTCTCCTCCGTACTTCGCCGGCAAGGAGTACGAGCAGGCGCTCGGTCAGAACGGCGTCCCCGGCACCTATTTCGAATACCTCGACCTCCTGCACGGTGTCTTCGAGGAGTGCAAGCGCGTGCTCGAACCCGGAGGGCGCATCGCGGTCAACGTGGCGAACCTGGGCCGACGACCGTACCGCTCGTTGGCCGGCGACGTCACGGAGATCCTCCAAGACCTCGGCCTGCTCCTACGCGGCGAGGTCATCTGGTGGAAGGGCCGGGCGGCCGGCGGTTCCTGCGCCTGGGGCACGTTCCAGCGACCGAGCAATCCCGTGCTCCGGGACGTGACCGAACGGATCGTCATCGCAAGCAAGGGCCGCTTCGACCGGGCCCTCAAGCCGAACCAGCGCCTCGCCGCCGGGCTGCCATCGACTGGAACGATCTCCCGCGATGAGTTCCTCGAGGCAACGACGGACCTGTGGGAGATTCCGCCGGAGAGCGCCACCCGGGTGGGACACCCGGCTCCGTATCCGATCGAGCTTCCCAAGCGTCTCATCGAGCTCTACACCTACGAGAACGATGTTGTTCTGGATCCGTTCATGGGCTCTGGTACGACGGCCGTCGCCGCGCTGCGGACCAACAGGCACTACATCGGCTTCGAGACCGACCGGTCGTACGTGACCCGGGCCAGGACCCGGATAGCAACCGAGAAAGCGAACCTCGAGCAGTCGACGGAGCTCGCGGCCCCGTTCCGGGTCCAGCTGTCCGCCGATCGGAGCATCGTGGCGGGAACGGACCTACCGGCGCTCGCCGTACGGGAGGGGCGGCAGGCTAAAGACTTCGCGCAGATTCTCCTCGAGAGCTCCGAATTCACCAACATCCGGGCTGACGTGAAGTTCCCGCGGCTCGGAATAGAACTTTCTTTTCTCGCCACTGACCGCAAAGGCGAGGAATGGGCCTTCGACGTCTCCGGTGCCTTCTCGGCGAGCCAAATGGGCCTTCGTCGCGCCGACACCTTGTGGAAGACGCTGGGCAAAGCCGCAGTCCTGCAACAGGGCGGTCAGAAACTCCCCCTCGTGCTCCTCACCACCCATGCGCCCGTAGCCGGGAGCGCCGGCCGGGCTGCACTCGATGCGCTCCGGGGACCCGGCGGCTCCATCTTCGACCTTATAGAGTTTCTCAACTTCACCGACGCGCAGCGGTTGTGCACTTACGCCCGAGAGGGCCGACCGCGCAACACACCACCAGAGTCGGATAAGGCGAAAGGATCGAAACCGGTCCGTTCAACACGGCGCACGTCAGCCCCACTGCACTCGTCTGCGCCGGGGCGGTCTGCACCGGGGGGGTCGGCGTAGGGCTGGTCTGCGTGATGATCACACTGCCAGAAATTCCCCCGTCGGCCTCCGTAGCCGTGATCGTGCACGAACCAGGTGTCGTCGATGCCGTATACGTGCTGGTGACCTGACCATAGGCATTCGTGCTCCCGGTCGCTGCAACGGTCCCGCATGAACCAGCAATCTCCGGCGTCCAGCTCAGAGCGACTGGATCGTTAAAGACAACCCCAGAACCATTGCGAACGGTGATCGTTAAAGCAGAAAAGCTGAGGCCATCAGCGGCCAGAGTTGATGCGCCGGCCACCACGGCAACTGACGGCGGTGGTGGGGCAAAGTAGCCGTCTACATCTATTAGGACATTAACGGCATACGCACTACTGCTAAATATCTCAGTAGATGCTTCGTTCAGCGGAGCCTGCACGAAGCTTTGCGAGATGCTGCCGTACGTGAAGTTCAGATCACTCTCCGCTGGCGGTGTTGAATCCGTTGCCGAATAAATCGTCGCATAGCCATCGGCTCCGCCAGCGACAATAGTGAAATTCGCTGCCAACGCAACGGCTTTGGCTGGTATACCATCGCTCAGAAAATTGAATGTCTGACTCGATGCAGGCGAGATTGGCGTTCCGTTATCTCCGACACTTGTGTCAGTAAGCCGCGTTGGCGCTAGAGGCGTGAAGGCACTTCCCAGCTGCCCGGCGGATCCCGTGTAGTAGCCATCCAAATCCACGTCGACTCTTGCAGAACCCGTGGGGTTGTACACCTCGATCTGACCGTTTGCCCCGACAGGAACGATGACCCGATTGGAAACAAGCTGCCCGGTTGCAAAATCCATATTGGACACCGGCGGCGGAGTCGGGGGACCCGAAGCTGGAGCCGGGAACACAGTTAAATCTCCGGAACTTGTCGAACCGGCCACTGTCACGTTCGCCACAATGGCGGAAACCTGATCCGGAACCCCACCGACACCCGCAACCGTTACCGACGTGGACGTTCCGGGGCCCACGGTCGCGCCGTTGTCCAGATTCCCCAGAACTCTGAAAGGAGCCAACGGGTTGTAGAGCCCGATCAATGCGGGAGAGGTCGTGTAATAGCCCTCAACATCCACAGTGACGTTCGCGCTGCCGGCAGCGTTGAAGATAGTCACTCCACCTTGGTCCCCCAGAGGGACTGTAACCAGATTGGCGACGACCTCATTGGCTGAAAAACTGAGATTCGTCACCACTGGTCGCGTCGTGCCTTCAGGAAATAACGTGAGATAGCTTTCCGCCGTTGGCCCGACAACCGTCACATTCAAAACTGCAGCCGAGACACCACCGGTCGGGACCCCTCCGGTTCCTGCCACCTGGACATCGAGTTGGCTGGCGGCACCGAGGGGCTCACCAGAGTTGGGATATGCCGACCCCGCACGGGTGTCGGCAATACGCGTGGGATTCAGGGGCACGTAGGTCCCAGCCGTCGTCGAAATGACGTGGGGCGCCGACTGCGCGGCCCCCGCCAGCGACCCGACTAGTGACATTGGTCCAAGGATCAACGCCACGAGAACGGCCCCTAAGCCATACCTCATGGCACAACCTTGGGTACGCGGAACAGCTGGTCTCTGACTCACAATGAACCCACGTTTCTCTTGGACTGCGGTCGTCGGAGGATCGATGTCCCCTCAGGGAACGGGCGACCGTCGCACGGTTTGTAACTGGTTCCTCAGTTCTTCCGCCTGGTCCAAGGATCCTCATTGCCGGCAATCCGCCTTGAGCTCAGTAGACACAGGCACTGTACACGGAGTGGGTTGCTTATCCGAAATGATTTCGGTTACAGTTTGCAGCATGTCGCCAATCACCCGCCCGACCGCTCGGTGGGTTCTCGTGTTGACCTCCCTCATCGGCACCACCGCGCTTCTGGCATCAGAGCCCGCCGTCGCTTCAGCGCCGCACAAAATCGTGGAGGTCGTCGCTGCCGAGAATTTCTGGGGAAACATCGCCAGCCAGTTAGGGGGAAGCGACGTTTCCGTGATTTCGTTGATCACCAATCCCAATGCCGACCCTCACCTTTTCGAAACGGATGCGGCCGACGCGGCGAAACTGGCCGAGGCACGGGTAGTCGTTGAGAATGGAGCCGGGTACGACGGCTGGATGAGTTCCCTTTTGAGCGCTGATAGCGGGCACCCAACGGTTGTCAATGCCGCGAATGTCCTGCATGTGACCGGTAGCGACCCCAACCCGCACCTCTGGTACGACATTCCCAAGGTGCCCAAGGTGGCGGCAGCGATAACGGCGGCCCTCACGAGGGTGGATCCTCAAAACGCTTCCGCCTTTCGTAACAATCTGCGTCGATTCGATTCCTCGCTTGCCCCCCTGATGGCCATGTTGGCTGCGATAAGGAGCCAGTTCGCAGGCGCTCCTGTTGCATACACCGAGCGCGTGCCCGGGTACGCCTTGGCCATAGCCCATCTTGCGGTGAAGACGCCCGAGGGCTTTGCCCGGTCGATCGAGGATGGAGAGGATCCGGGCCCAGCGGACACCCTCGCGATGGAGCGGCTGATCACCGGACATCGCGTGGATGTTCTCCTCTATAACGTCCAGACCGTGACCCCAGTGACCACGGAGATACGCTCCCTGGCCGAGAAACACGACATAGCCATCGTCGGCGTCTCTGAAACCATGCCGTCTTCCGACCACACCTATCAGAAGTGGCAGCTGACTCAGCTGACGGCTCTTTTCCGTGCTCTTCAAGGCGCTACGGCCAAGTCGTGACTGCGACTCCACAGCCATCGGTCGAACTACGGCAGGCGGCTGTGCGCCTGGGAACGCGCACCTTGTGGTCCGAAGTCACCCTCTCGGTGCAATCGGGTGAGTTCTTGGCTGTACTCGGACCAAACGGTGTCGGCAAGACGACTCTCTTGAAGGTGCTTCTTGGGCTGGTCCCCCTGAGCGCCGGCGAAGTGCTGATCAACGGCGCGCCTCCTCATAGAGGTAACGACGAGGTCGGTTATATCCCTCAACAGCGCGCCTTCGACCCGAGTCTTCCAATCCGAGCGAGAGATTTGGTGCGGTTCGGCCTCGACGGCCATCGATGGGGCATCTCGTTGCGGTCCCGATCGCAGCGCCGACGGGTCGACCAGGTCATGGAGGCTGTCGGCGCACTGCCGTACGCCAACGCCCCGGTCGGGCTGCTCTCCGGAGGCGAGCAACAGCGATTGCGGATTGCACAGGCGCTCCTAGGAGATCCTCGTGTGCTGCTCTGTGACGAGCCATTGTTGGCATTGGACCTGGCCAGCCAAGACGCCGTCGCTGCGCTCATTGACGAACGGCGACGGAGTCACAGGACTCCGGTTGTCTTCGTTACTCACGAGGTCAACCCCGTACTGCCATACGTGGATCGGATCCTGTATCTCGTTCGGGGCAGGTGGGCGATCGGCACTCCCAGTGAGATCCTGACGAGCGAACGACTCAGTTCGCTCTATGGGATTCCCGTTGACGTCATCAAGGTTCGGGATCGGTTCATCGTGCTCAGTGCTGAGCACGAGAGTTCCACCGAACCCGGCAGCCATGCACACCACGACGGCAAACGGACGCGCTGATGGGCATCGGCTATTACCTCCAATTTGGCTTTGCCCAACATGCGCTCGAGGCCGCGTTCCTGGTAGCCGTCAGCTGCGGACTTATAGGACCATTCGTGATCAATCGATCAATGGCCTTTGCCGTGCATGGTACGAGCGAGCTGGCCTTCACGGGTGCGGTCGCTGGACTCCTCATTGCAGGCAACCCACTTGTTGGAGCACTTGTGGGTGCGGTGGTCGTCGCCGCCTTGATCGGCGCGATGGGGCAAAAGCCATCGGAACGCGATTCGTCAATCGGCGTAATCCTCGCCGCAGGTCTAGGACTCGGCGTCTATCTCCTGGGCTTTTACCATGGCTTTGCAAGCGAAGCGCTGAACATTCTCTTCGGGAACATCTTTGGTGTCAGCACAGGACAGATCATCCTGCTAGCCGGTATCGCTCTGGGCGTTGCGATCGCCATGGGCGTGTTGTGGCGGCCCCTTCTTTTCTCCTCGGTTGATCCTGACGTGGCCCAGGCGCGTGGTGTCCGGACCGGGCTTCTCGGCCTCATTTTCCTCTTCGTCCTGGCCATCACGGTCACTGAAGCGGCACAGCTGGTGGGGACTCTCCTGGTTCTCAGTTTGGCCATTACCCCAGCGGCGGCGGCACAGCGCTTCTCGGCCAGCCCCACTCTGGTAGCCGTACTCTCTGTCATATTCGCTGTCGTCTCGGCCGAAGGAGGCCTGCTCTTGAGCTTCCAGTTCGCATCGGTCAAGCCGAGCGTCCTCATTGTGGCGATCAGCTTCCTGCTCTATGTCGTCGCGCGTCTTGCGGGTCCGAGCCTGGTGGCTCGCCAACGAGTACGAGTTGTCCCGGCAGTGCCCGACGCTGGCCCGGAAGATTTGGCAGAGTTGCAGGGTGACTGAACCGCCAACCCGTCCAGCGCGCATCACGCGGCAAGGTCAAGCCGTCCTGGGCATCGTGGACAGCTCAGAGAACTTCCGTAGTGCGCAAGACATCCACGCCGAACTACGCGCGGCTGGTGAAGCTGTAGGTCTAACAACGGTATACCGTCACCTCGCACTTCTGACTGACGACGGTCAGCTCGATGCCCTCCAGACCGCAGAGGGCGAACTTGTCTACCGGCGTTGCCGTAGCAGTCACCACCACCACCACGTCGTCTGTCGCCAATGCGGACGGGGCACCGAGGTCGAACTACCCGATCTCGAAGAGTGGGCGGAGTCGACGGCGCACGCCTTGGGATATACGGACATCAGTCACACCGTCGAGATCTTCGGCCTCTGTTCATCGTGTAGCAATGAAGCGGAGCATGCCAAGCCGTAAAGGGCGAACGGATTTTCGGGGTATCTAGCCGATCCCGACGATGGGTTGGTTCAGGTGGCTGCCACCCTCGGAGCCATAGAAGTGGGCATCACCAAAACTGAAGATGCCGCCGTCAGAAGCCACGAGTGAGTAACCAAGACCATCGGGCGTGGCGGCCATGCCGACGATGGGTTGGTTCAGGTGGGTGCCACCCTCGGAGCCATAGAACTTCGCATCACCGAAGCTGAAGATGCCGCCATCGGAAGCCACTAGCCAGTAACCCAGACCATCGGGCGTGGCGGCCATGCCGACGATGGGTTGGTTCAGGTGGGTGCCACCCTCGGAGCCATAGAAGTGTGCGTCACCGAAGCTGAAGATGCCGCCATCGGAAGCCACTAGCCAGTAACCCAGACCATCGGGCGTGGCGGCCATGCCGACGATGGGTTGGTTCAGGTGGGTGCCACCCTCGGAGCCATAGAAGTGTGCGTCACCGAAGCTGAAGATGCCGCCGTCAGAAGCCACGAGCCAGTAACCCAGACCATCGGGCGTGGCGGCCATGCCGACGATGGGTTGGTTCAGGTGGGTGCCACCCTCGGAGCCATAGAAGTGTGCGTCACCGAAGCTGAAGATGCCGCCGTCAGAAGCTACGAGCCAGTAACCCAGACCATCGGGCGTGGAGGCCATGCCGAGAATGGGTTGGTTCAGGTGGGTGCCACCCTCGGAGCCGTAGAACTGGGCGTTACCGAAGCTGAAGATGCCGCCGTCGGAGGCCACGAGCCAGTAACCGGTCGTAGGAGCTGGAGTGACGAATGACGTTGCGAATACCGTGCCGGTGAGTTGAGCCAAAGTCGGACTGCTGTTGGCGTTCAGTACAACGGACGCACACGGCGGAGGACCGGCAGTCACGGTTGCTGCTGGCGTAACCGCCTGCCAGGCCCCAACCCCGCCGTTGGAAGCGCTGTTGAACCACTCCAAACTGTTGCCTCCGCCCAGATTGCAATCTGTGACCGTCACGGATGAGAACGAGTTCCCGGCCGACAGTGCGACATCGAAGTACTCCCCGGTCGAGGTGAACGTCGGAGCGGCTACGGGGTCAGATCCATATTGCGCCACGGTTAGGCCGCCCACTCCAGCAGCGCTCGCCGTTGTGCCGGCATTGACGGCTGTGGCCGTCCCTCCAGACGTATCTGACGTCCCACTCGCCGAACTCGTAGCACCTGCCGGGGCTACTGGAGGCGTAGGCGGAGAGGTAAGCGCGACGGTTGCCGAACTAGTAATCGCGTTGCCGCCGATGGTGCCAGTGATGGTGGACATACCGGTCGTTGTGGGTGAAGTGAAGGTGGCTGTGTAGGTTCCGTCATTGTTATTGATGACAGTACCGATTGTGCCAACAGAGGGATGCAGGGTCACCACTCCGCCCGAAGCAGTGAGGTCATTGCCATTGGCATCCTTCGCCTGGACCGTGATGGTCGATTGCGCGGATCCATTCGCAACAAGCGTGGCGGGGCTGGCCGAGATGGTCGTCGTCGCTGCACTCGCGGTTCCTGGGGTGAGCGCGATGGTGGGCGAGGTTGTGGTTATCGCGCTGCCACCGATGGTGCCGGTGATGGTGGACGTACCGCTCGTTGTGGGAGAGGTGAATGTGGCCGTATAGGTTCCGTTGGAGTTGTCGGTGACGGTGCCGATCGCACCGACCGAGGCGTGAAGAGTGACGGCTCCACCTGAGGCGGTGAGGTTGTTGCCATTGGTGTCCTTGGCCTGGACGGTGATGGTTGATGTGGTGATCCCATTGGCGACGAGCGTCGCTGGATTGGCTGAGATGGTCGTCATCGTCGCACTCGCGATTCCCGGAGTGAGGGCGATGGTGGTCGACGGAGTCGAGGTTATGGTGTTGCCGCCGATGGTGCCGGTGATGGTGGACGTACCGGTCACTGTGGGCGAGGTGAATGTGGCCGTGTAGGTGCCGTTGGAGTTGTCGGTGACGGTGCCGATCGCCCCGACCGAGGCGTGAAGGGTCACGACTCCGCCCGATGCGGTGAGGTCGTTGTGATTGGCGTCCTCAGCCTGAACCGTGATGGTTGATGTGGTGGTCCCATTGGCGACGAGCGTCGCTGGGTTGGCTGAAATGGTCGTAGTTGTGGCACTCACCGGTCCAGCAGTGAGCGCGATGGTGGGCGAAGGTGTGGTTATCGCGTTTCCGCCGATGGTGCCGGTGATGGTGGACGTACCGGTCGCTGTGGGCGAGGTGAATGTGGCCGTGTAGGTGCCGTTGGTGTTGTCGGTGACGGTGCCGATCGCCCCGACCGAGGCGTGAAGGGTCACGACTCCGCCCGATGCGGTGAGGTCATTGTGATTGGTGTCCTTCGCTTGGACCGTGATGGTCGAGGTAGTGACCCCGTTAGCCACGAGCGTCGTGGGGTTGGCCGAGATCGACGTCGTTGTGGCACTGGCCGGTCCAGCGAGAATTGAATATGTCGGACTACTAGCCAGTTCAGTTTGGTCCGATGACGTAAAAACACCAATGGAATATGTCCCAGCCAGCGTGGGGTTCGTCGCTGTATTGCCCACGCCTGCCACTACCGCAACCGCCCCCGAGGTCCCAATAATGACGGGCGACGTGATGGTCACATTTGCGGTTCCAACCTGAGTCGGAGTGACAATGACGGGAACGGTGTTCACGGTGTAGTCCGCTGCTTCGAGAGGGAACACGGTGCCCGTCGGGCCAGTCAGGGTGATGGTGCTGGTAGTGCTTAACGAGCCAGTTGCACTATTGGAGAACCCAACCGAATAAGTCGCTGGTGCTCCTGCAGTCGCCGGGTTCGGGGAGGCCGTCACGGTGGTGACGGACGAGGCAGAGGCTCCCGGAGCCAGGACCACGAAAGAGGCGCCGAGGGCCAGAACGGTGCCCAGTGCGATTTTCTGAACCAGGTGGATGCGCATAGCGAGGTCTCCTTCTCGGGAAGGACCTCAGGTTCAGAGTCCCAACGCAACAGCAGCAGTGATGTCCGGCGCTGTTTTTGCCCTTGCTGGGAAATCCGCAAACAACAACACTTCACATGAGGGTTGCGACGTCGCCACGAGCTCCCCGTGCCCGAGAGCCCGCGGATCGGTAGCGTGGGCTCGATGGAGACCAGCCAGACCGTGCGTTTTCTGGAGTGGCCCGAAGCGGCGGCGCTCGGCGTCGCTCTGGCCGTCACGACGAGGCACGGCGGGGTTTCCGATGGCGTCCACGAATCGCTGAATTTGGGACTGCACGTGGGCGACGATCCTGAGCGCGTCATCGAAAACCGGCGACGGGCAGCCAATGCCTTCGGGGGCGACTTGGAGGACCTCGTTTTCGCCCAACAGGTGCACGGCGCCTCGGCGACTGTCGTAGGGCACACAGAGCGCGGCCGGGGCACGTTGCGGATGGAGGATGCCGTCACTTCCACTGACATCCTGGTCACGACCGCTCTCGATACGACGTTGGCCATTCTCGTCGCCGACTGCGTTCCCATGGCTCTGCTCGACCCCCAGGCGCGCGTCCTGGCCGCGGTCCACGCCGGATGGCGAGGGACGGCCTCCCAGGCGAGCCGCCGGGCCCTCGAGGCAATGGTGGCGCTTGGGGCAGAGCCCGAGCGCGTTGTCGCATTTATCGGCCCCGGCGTGCACCCGGCGCGCTACGAAGTGGACGAGGTCGTGTTCGAGTCCCTCCTCAAGGCAGTCGCCCCGGACGAATTGTCGGCCGACGTGGCCCGGTCGGCCGGGGATGGGCGGTGGCGGGTCGACCTGATGGCGGCCAATCGTCAACAGCTGGTGCTTGCCGGAGTCGCTCCTGCCCATATTTTCGACTGCGGCGTCACCACCGCGGACGACGACTACTTCAGTGATCGAGCGGCACGCCCATGCGGGCGGTTTGCCCTGCTCGCACGCCTCACGGAGCCGATCGTCTGCTGATGACCTCGCAGTAACCACTCGCCCCGTAGCATGTGGACGCCCCATGCCACCTGTCCCCCAAAGAGCCGAGCGATTTTATTACGACGGCTACACGATCGACCCCACCAGGGGTGAGGTGCATTGCACCTATTCGACGGGTGGCTACTCCTTCACCGAGCGCTATGTCTTCGGCCCCGAGGGCAACTGGGGCGATCCTGCCGTCGAGGCTGCCGTACGGATCCTCTTTCTCATGGCCGGAGTCTCGTATTACAAGACCAGGGCGGCCCGGGTCATCGATCTGGGTCCCACGGCGACGACGCAGGACGAACGCTCCTTCCTGGCGCAGTACTTCGTGCACGGTCTGGGTGAGTTCGCCTATCGCAACGACCTTGACCTCTCCGAATTGTCGTGGATCGGGCTGGAAAAGACCGATCCGTCGCCCGCGCGCCTACCTCCCGGACGCAACCGAGCCGCGCCCTCTGATCCCGTTCGGCGGAGGTATCGACTCCATCGTGACCGTCAGCGCGCTCCGGGAGGGATCCTTCGACGCCGCTCTCTGTGTCGTCCATCCACCGCACGAACGGTTCGCCGCCATCGAAGACGCGGCAGCTGTGACCGGGGTGCCCGTCATCCGCATCGCGCGTGAGATCGATTCCAAGGTGAGGCTTTCCGAAAGGATGGGCTTCTTCAACGGCCATGTGCCTATCACCGCAGTTATTTCGGCGGCCTCCCTCGTCGCAGCAGTTCTCGATCGACGCGATGCGGTGGTGCTCTCGAACGAGTGGTCCGCTTCAACCCCCACGCTCATGCATTTGGACCGCCCGATCAATCACCAGTGGTCCAAAGGGGCCGAGTTCGAGGAGGGATTCGCCCACATGGTGGGTAACGCACTGGGCCCCGGGCTCTCGGTCTTCTCCTACCTTCGGAGCAGGAGCGAACTCTGGGTGGCGCAGCAGTTCGCCCAGCTCAAGGAATTCCATGGCGTCTTCCGGAGCTGCAATCGGGCTTTCCACCAGAACCCAGCCGAGCGCCTCGGACAGTGGTGCGGCACCTGCGATAAGTGCTGCTTCATCGATCTGATCCTGGCTCCCTTCATGGAGGCAACCGACCTGAGCAGCATTTTCGGCGGTGTGGAGCCCTTGGACAATGCCCAACTCGAGGACCGCTTCGTTACGTTGCTGGGGCTGACACCCGAGGTGCGGCCATTCGAGTGCGTCGGCGACGTGGGCGAATGCCGTGCTGCGGTCCGTCTCGCGGCGGCCAGAGCAGACCGCCAGGGGAGCTCACTGCTCCAGACCTTGCGCGCGGCCATCGACGCCGCTCCGGACTCGAGCTCTCCCGAGACGATCGACCTCCTTTCGCCCGTCGGATCCCATCACATCCCCGATCGTTATGCCCCCCCGGATCTCCTGGTCCGCGCTCGCTAGCGCGTCCGTCGGCCTCTGGGGCTTGGGGGTCGAAGGAAGAGCCAGTCTCCGGCGCCTCGAGTCCATGGGTCTGGTCCCGGTCCTGGTCGACGACAAACCCGCTACAGCCACGCTCGGCGAGCTCGAGATTCTGGCCACCGACGAGGGCGGCCTCCAGGCGCTATTGGCCTGCGATGTCGTCATCAAGAGCCCCGGCATCAGCCGGTACCGTCCCGAAGTGGCACAACTCGAGGGGGCGGGCATCCCCGTGCGGAGCGGGCTCGGTCTCTGGCTCGAGGACGTCCCCCTCGAACGGGTGACGTGCATCACCGGCACCAAGGGCAAGAGCACCACCACCGCCATCGCCGGTCACCTCCTCACCCGACTCGGCTACGACGCCAAAGTGGGCGGCAACATCGGGCAGCCGCCCTGGGAGCCCTCTTCAGCGAGCGATCCCGACTACTGGGTCATTGAGACATCGAGCTATCAGGTGCCCGATCTGACCAACGGTCCGCCCGTCATCGCCGTCACCTCACTTTCACCCGACCATCTCGACTGGCACGGGTCGATCGAGCGCTACTACGCCGACAAACTGGCCCTCTGTACCAAGCCCGGTGTCCGGACGGCGATCGTCGAGGGGTCGAGTGCGACGCTGCGTGCACAGAGCCGGCGCCCTGGGCCCCCATGTGCAATGGGTCGACTCCGGCGACCCCGCGTTCGGCGGGTCGTGGGTCCGCGCCCTCGGCCTGCCCGGCGAGCACAATGCCCGCAATGCGGCGATGGCACGCGCCGTTCTGCGGTCCCTCGGCGTCGTCGAGGCCGAGGACGAGGCCCGCATGGAGGCGGCGGCGGAGGGTTTCCGAGGATTGCCCAGCCGCTGCCATACGGTCGGACACGTCGGCCTCGTGGAGTTCGTGGACGACGGCCTGTCCACCAACGTGCTGCCGGCCCAAGCGGCCCTTGAGGCGTACGGCGATCGCCCGGTGGCCCTGCTGGTCGGCGGGCACGAACGCGGGGCTGGACTACACGCCCCTGGGCCAGGCCATGGCCCGGCGCACCGTACCGACTCTGGTGGTCACCATGCCCGCTAACGGGCCACGCATCGGGAGCGCCATCCGCGAGGTCGTGGGCGATGCGGTTGAGGTCATCGATGCCGAGGGGCTCGAAGAAGCTGTGGCGATCGCATGGGCCTGGGCCCACAGTACGGAGAACGGGACTATGAACGAGCCGGTCGTCCTGCTGTCGCCGGCGGCACCCAGCTTCGGCGCCTATACGCGACTACCGCGAGCGGTCGCGCTCGTTCGCCGAGGCTGCGGCCACGTACGGGCCCCTGACCTGAGCGGCGGCGCTCTTCAGCAGGTAGCGCCAGCGGGAGCGAGCGCCTCGCGCTCGCTGAGGAAGTCCCACCAGGCGTCGGCCGCGCCCTGCGCTGCCGCCCGTACAACGGAGGGGTCGGCGCCGAGCGCTGCCAGTGCGTCGATCGACCAGTCGGCGTGCGCCACTTCCTGGGACGTGTGGACGTCCCAGAACCGGGTGCCCTGCGCATCCATGCCGTAGTGGCGACGAAGCCCTTCCGCCTTGGATGCGGCGATATCGGCCGCCTGCACTTCGTAGGCCGCGACCATGGCGATGGCGGCCACGGGGTCCGCCGTTGATGCGTGGCGTACTGCAGTGAGGAGAGCCGAGGTGGCAGGCGTCGCCGCGACATCGGGTGCGGCACCGGCAGCCTGGGCAAAGGACTCGAATAGCACCGCATGGGGTGCGGGCACGCCGAGCTCATCGGCCAGGTTCGACTCGACCAGCGCACGAGCCTGGCCCTCGGGCAGGGCCTCAGCTATGTCGTGCAACGTCCTCGGGAGCGCACGCTCAATAAGCCGGTACTGCTCGGCGTAGGCCGCCAATTCGCCCTTAGCGAGGGCCCCGGCCTCCCAACGTCGGTAGAAAGGATGGGTCAGGAGTTGGCGTCCGGCCAGTGCATCAACCAGGGCCTCACGGATCCGCGCAGTGTGCATGGACGCACAATATCCCTCTCACAGCGGCGTCTGAATATGAGATTGAGATCGCTCGACGTACGACAGTCCTTTGGAGCCTGAGAGGAGATTCGAACTCCTGACCTGCGCATTACGAGTGCGCTGCTCTACCGACTGAGCTACCCAGGCTTGCCTGGTCACAGCCCCATTCCGGTCCGCTGCGGTGCTCCCATGGCAGAATCGGACTGCAGTGGAGCTGTGACTAGAACTCGAAGTGTAGGTGGTGGGATCCAGAGGTATCGCGCCATCGCGAGGGGGGACACACCATGCGACTTCGTGCGAGCGTCATGACCGTACTTGTCGCGCTGTTGACTGCCTCGGCCACCCTCATACCTTCGATTCCTAAGGCTTCAGCTGCTGACGTCAATGCGTGGTCGCAGTTAGGCACCCTCCCGCCCCTCCCGGCGCAGTACGTGATCAGCGCCATGACGTGCCCGTCGACATCCAGGTGCTATGCGGTCGGGAACTATTTCGCAAGTCCTGCTCCTGGTGTGTTCTCGCTCATCCTCGCCACGACAAATGGCGGTGCGACCTGGAGGAGCCAGTCGCTTCCCTCAGGGGTTGGCGGCCTCGCCAACATTTCATGCCCGTCCACGACGACCTGCTACGTGACGCTCGGCAGTCTCTTCGCGCTCCTCGTCACCACGAGCGGCGGGTCACAGTGGGCGATCGATGACGTCACAGGAGCACAGAACTTTCTTAATGGCGTCGCCTGCACGACGACGTTTGACTGCTTCGTGGTGGGCCAAAGTTCCCAACCAGGGATCGGGGCCATCTTCGCCACGACAAACGGAGGCGTTACCTGGTCCCCGGAAAACGTCCCTCCCTCCCTGGGCGATCAGGGGTCGATCAGCTGTCCGAGCGCGACCACGTGCTACTCCATTGGCGACAATGTCGGGGCAACCTTCGATGGCGGAGTGAGTTGGCAGGTCCAATCCGTCCCCGCGGCGGGGATATCGATCTCGTGTCCATCCACTTCGACGTGCTACGCCGCCGGTGAGGGCGAAATCATGGCCACCACGAACAGCGGTGAGAACTGGAAGCTGCTCAACGTCCCCGCCAACTACACGTCGGGGTACCCTCCCAGCACCGTGTCGTGCATCTCGACTACCAGGTGCTTCGTCGCTGGCACCGTATTGTTGGGCACCGCTGACGGAGGGGGAACGTGGACCCAACAAACCTTCGTGCCGAGCATCGAACAGCCCACGGCCATCTCGTGCAACCCGTCGGCATGTGTGGCTCTCGGCGCGGGCCCAGGCCGCGGCACCTGGTATGCGTTAGGGGGGCCGCCCGCCAATGGGTACTGGACGGTCGCTTCCGACGGCGGCGTCTTCAACTATGGCGCCGCGGGGTTTTATGGCTCGGCCGGCGGCCAGTCGCTGAACAAGCCGGTGGTCGGCATGGCTCTCACGATGGACAAAGCCGGCTATTGGCTGGTCGCCGCCGACGGCGGCATCTTCAACTATGGCGACGCCGGCTTCTTCGGGTCCATGGGCGGCCAGTCGCTGAACAAGCCGATCGTGGGTATGGCGGCCACCCCTGACGGCAAGGGCTACTGGCTCGTCGCCTCAGACGGGGGCATCTTCAGCTTCGGCGACGCGCAGTTCTACGGCTCGACCGGCGGCATCACACTGAACAAGCCAATCGTGGGTATGGCGGCCACCCCTGACGGCAAGGGCTACTGGATCGTCGCCTCAGACGGGGGCATCTTCAGCTTCGGCGACGCGCAGTTCTACGGCTCGACCGGCGGCATCACACTGAACAAGCCAGTGGTCGGCATGGCACCGTCGGTCACTGGTCTCGGCTACTGGCTCGTCGCTTCGGACGGCGGCATCTTCAATTTCGGCGACGCGAGCTTCTTCGGCTCAGCCGGGAGCCAGCCGCTCAACAACCCGGTGGTCGGCATGGCGCCAACCCCCGACGGCCAGGGATATTGGCTCGTCGCCTCAGACGGAGGCATCTTCACGTACGGCGACGCCGGCTTCTTCGGGTCCATGGGCGGTGCCAAACTCAACGAGCCGATTGTCGGAGTGTCCCCTTCCGGCTGAGACGTACCGGGCCGGCGCAAGGATCGACACCGGGCGTCGCCGGAAACAGGCACAATCGTGCCCATGCTCAGCCTCCTGTGTTTCATCGTCGGAGGTCTGATCGGGTGGTTCGCCTCTCGGCGTGGCGGGTGGATTCAGGTGGCGTGGCCCGTCGTGCTGCGCGTACAGATCCTTCTGACCTCCGCCACCCTCTCGCTCGTGGCTGCCTGGCGCCTCACCTCGTTGGGGCAGTTGGTCGGCCCGCTCGTCCTGGCCGGGGCCTTATGGGTCCTTCTGGTCGCAGCGGTCGCGACGCGAGGACCACGCAGTTCGGGTGAAGCGATGCTCGAGTCCTGGGCCGTGGGCCCGAACAGCGGGTTCTGGGTGGTGCCGGTCGCCACTGCGTTTGCCGGTTCGACCGGTGCGATGATCGCTGTTCTGGCGAACTCGGCCAACGTGGGGCAGAACGCCGTCAGCGTCCACTTCATGCGCCGCGACACGCGCCCATACGCCAGCGCCGCTCCACGACGTGGGTCGACCAGTCGCCGATTTTGGCGCTGGTCGTCGGGCTCCTGCTGCACCTGCAGGGCCCTGCACCAGCCTCCACCAAGGATGTCCTGACACTGGCAGGACCACTCCTGGCCTTCTCGGGCGCCGCGCTCTTTGCCGGATCCGTCGTCCATCCCCACAATTTGTCGATCCCCACCCCACCCCATACCGTCCGTCGGTGGGGCTGGCTGACTGCGGTCCGGGTGGGCTACTTCCTCCTCATCGTTCTCTGCACGTCCTCGACGCCACTCGCCATCGTCGCCGCGCTCAGCGCACTGAGTGCACCGTCCTTCACGCCGATCCAGCAGGCCGTTCTTTATGGCTTCCGTTCCGGTGTGGTGAATGTCGCCGTCCGTTGGGGCTGGGTGCTGGTCCCCTTCGGCCTGGGGCTGGCCGCCCTCATCCGTTGGGGCTGAGCAGACCCGATGACGCACCGACGGTGCGATCCGGCTAATATCATTGGCTGATGACATCAGTCGATGACATAGGAGAGAGGCACGCCTGCCTCCTCGTCCCCACCCTGTTGGCCGCCGGCGCGCTGATGGCCGTGGTCTCCAGCCTGGGCGCCCCCCTCATCCCGACGCTGGCTCGAACCGACCACGTGTCGCTCAGCACGGGGGAATGGATGCTCACGATCACCCTGTTGACCGGCGCCCTGGTGACACCGGTCATGGGCCGGCTCGCCGACGGGCCCCGGCAGCGTGATGTGATCCTCTTCGCACTCATCTGCGTCGTCACCGGCTGTGCGGTGGCGGCTGTTTCGCAGAACTTCGCCGAACTCCTCATAGGGCGGGGCCTCCAAGGGGTTGGTCTTGGCGTGCTTCCTGTGGCCATGGCCATCGCCCGGCGGCACCTGCCCGTAGAAAGGGCCCGCAGGACGATCGCCACCTTGTCGGTCACGACGGCAATCGGCGTCGGTCTCGGGTACCCGATTACCGGATTGATCGCACAGGCTTGGGACTTTCGGGCCGCCTACTGGTTCGGGGCGATCGCCGTCGGTGGCGCGCTGATCCTCGCAGCCGTGGTCCTGCCGCGCCGCTCCGACGTTCCCTCCCGCCGTCTGGACACGGTCGGCGCGGCAATTCTCAGCCTCATCGTCGTCGGTCTCTCGGTGGTGCTGAGCGAAGGCGGGGGTTGGGGCTGGACGTCTGGCCGCTCCCTGGGGATCATGGCCGTGTCCATTGTCCTGCTCGCGATATGGATCCCCTTCGAGCTCAGGTTCGCCGACCCGCTGGTCGATCTGCGACAGGTCCGGCACCGCGCCGTGCTGACCGCCGATGTGTCCGGATTCTTCATCAGCGTCGCCATGTACATCCTCATCCCCAGCCTCGTCGTGTTCGTGCAGATCCCCGTGGCCCGGGGCTATGGCTTCGGGGCTTCCATCGTGGTCTCGGGTCTGGTGCTCCTTCCTCTGTCGCTATGCAGTTTCCTGGCTAGCCAGGTCCTGGCGGTCTATGAGCGGAGGTTCGGGCCCAGAAGCATGATCCCGCTCGGCTCGCTTCTTTTCGCGGTGTCGGCCGGCTTCTTCGCCCTGGAACACCGGGCGCTCTGGGAGGCTTTCGTGACGTCCGGTCTCACCGGGCTGGCGATCGGGTTCACCACCGGCGCCATGCCAGGGTTCATCGTGCGGGCGGTCGCCGGCACCGAGACCGGGAGCGCCATGGGCTTCTACCAGGTGGTCCGGAGCATCGGATTGACGCTTGGGAGTGCGGTGAGTGCGGCGGTCCTGATGGCACACACCCCGCGGGGACAGGCCCTCCCGAACGTCAGCGGCTTTCAGGACACGCTCCTGATCGCAGCCGGAATCTGCATCGCCACAGCCGTTCTCAGCTTCGTCCTTCCGGGACGGATGGTCGAACACGGTCCCGCTCGCGGGACCCGCCAGGAAGAGGAACTCGAACAGACCATGAAGGAGGAGGCTGAGCTGGCCGGTGCAGGTCTGGTCTTGGCCGAAGCCCAGCACGCCCCCGGGTCAGAGGAGAAGGTCCAATGAGCGTTTCGCACAAAGCCGCTGTCGTTGACGACGTCCCGAAGGCGGTTCGGTCCCGCGACGCCGCAGCCAGCAAGGAGTCGCTTCTCCAGGCGGCACAAGAGCTCTTCGGCCAGAGGGGGTTCGAGCGGACCACGACCCGTGACATCGGGGAGCGGGCCGGCGTCGATGCGGCCCTCATCGCTCGCTACTTCGGCAGCAAGGCCGATCTTTATTTTGCCGCGGTAGCGGCCGAGGATGCCGGCGAACAACAGCCGCGAGGGTTCGCGGGGCTCGAACAGATGGCCGACACGGTCGTGTCCAAGGCCGACGATCACGGACCGGGCCCGATCTTGCAGGCCCTCATCCGGCTCGATGCGTCCGACGACATCCGCGGCGCGGCCCTCCAACGCGTGAGACGCCGTTTGGTCGAACCACTCGTCGTCGACATGACAGCGCGCGGAGTCGACCGGCCCGAATTGCGTGCTGATGTAGCCGTGGCAGCCATGCTGGGGATCAGCCTCTCCCGGTCCCTCGGGTGGTTCGACGAGGTCCGGTCGGTACCGAAAGACGAACTGGTCGCCCTCATTGCCGAGGCCCTGCAGGAAGTGATCGGCGAGGAACCCGATTCCGCGACATAACGATCGCGACGTGACGATAGGGACCTTCGACCCTTCCGCTGCGGCCACACAAGCTGTCAGAGTTTTCGGGACGGGGGCAGCCTCGGAGCCGCCGGATGGGTCTGGGAACCAGGGGGGATCAATCCTCGGTCTGGGGCGTGCCCCCGTCACAGCGCGTCGGCAGCGAGATGAAACAGTAGGGTTCGCGGACGTTCCGGATTCCGTGGAGGTAGGTCCGTGGGTCTCACCGTTTGCACAATCGTGGCCAGAAATTATCTGGCTCACGCACGCGTTCTGGTTGAGTCCTTCCGTTCGGTGCATCCCGACGGACGGGTGGTGGTCCTGATTTTGGACGACCTGCGCGGTGAAGTGGACCCGGATGCGGAGCCGTTCGAGGTCTATCGGTACGATGACCTACGGATAGACGACGCGGAGTTCAAGCGAATGGCGATGAACTACGACGTCACGGAGTTCGCCACATCGCTCAAACCGTGGCTCCTCCAGGCAGTTTTGGACTCCGGGGCTTCTCACGCCCTCTACCTCGATCCGGATATTCAGGTGTTCGACTCCCTCAATAGGCTCGGGGATCTCGCGGTCGAGCATGGACTCGTCTTGACTCCGCACGTCGACGCGCCCTATCCATGTGACGGGAAGACGATCTCGGAGAACACGATCTTGACGGCCGGGATCTACAACCTCGGATTCATCGGGATTGGCGAGGGGGCGCGCCCTTTCTCAATTTCTGGCAGGAGCGCATACGGCGAGAGTCCCTAAAGGTTGGGCATGAGCCACGCGTCGCCAGCCAACGGTGGGCCGACTTCGTTCCGGGAATATTCGACAACGTCATCGTCCGAGATCTCCAATACAACGTCGCCTATTGGAACCTTCATTCCCGCACGTTGCAGTGGACGGGAGAGCGCTACGAGGTAGAAGGGCGCCCACTCGCCTTCTTTCATTTCAGCGGCTACTCCCCGGACGCGCCCTACCGCTTGAGCAAGCACCAGGGCACAAATCCGCGGATCCTCCTGAGCGAGCATCCCGACCTTGTGCGCATCTGCGATGCGTACGCCGAGTCCTTGATCGAGCACGGATACAACGCGCACAAGCACACTCCCTATGGATTCGCGTCCATGGCCGATGGCTCGCCAAATTGATCAGACCATCCTCTTGCTCTATCGCCGGCTGGTCGAAGAAGCTGACGAGCGTGGGGGGGCTCGTCCTCCTGATCCCTTCGAACCGGCCGAGCTGGCCGACCTGATCGCGCTGCTCAACGAGCCTCCTGGAGCCGAGGGGGATCCCGGGAACCTCACACTCTACTTGGGCACTCTGTATGCGACGCGCCGGGATCTCCATGATTTGTTCCCGGATCCGCAGTTCACCGATCGACCCGCATTCATGAGATGGGCTTTCGCAGAGTCAGAGTTGGGCCGGATGCCACGCGCACTCGTCACGGTGCCCCGGGGCACGGGCGAGCTCTCAGAGGTCCCAACAGGCGAGCGTCTGAGCAGATGGACTTCGCCGAACGCTCTCCAACCCGGCATCACCGTGGTCGGGTACCTCAACGGCGAATTGGGAGTCGGGGAGGCCGGCCGCCTGACCGCTCGGGTCGTCGAGGCAACAGGGATCGACTTCACGACATTCACAACGACCGCATGGAACAGCCGCCAAAAGCACCCGTTCGAAATCCAGAGCGAACCCAAACGCAACCTTGATACGAACATCGTCGCGGTCAATGCCGACGAATTCCGCGAATTCGCGCAGGAGATGGGCCCGTCCTTTTTCTCCGGTCGCTACACCATCGGACAATGGGCCTGGGAATTGGAAGAGTTTCCCAGGAAGTTCTGGCCGGCCCTCGACCTGGTCGATGAGGTCTGGGCGCTGTCCGAATTCAATCGAGCATCGATCGCTGCAGTGACCGACAAACCCGTCTTCACGGTTCCGCTGCCGGTTCTGGAGCCGACCGTGGCGCCGGGACGCACCCGGGCTTCGTTCGGGCTGCCAGAAGGGGTCTTGTTCCTGTTCTCCTTCGACCTGCTGAGCATAGTGGAGAGGAAGAACCCAATGGGGTTGATCGATGCGTTCCAACGCGCCTTCACCCCCGATGACGGATCGATTCTCGCACTCAAGATCATCAACGGGGAGCGCCGCGTCGATGATCTCGAACGAATTCGATGGGCCTGCAAATCTCGCCCGGACATTCTCATCATCGACGACTACTTGGGACACGACGAATACGGTGCCCTTCTGGCGTTGACCGACTGCTACGTCTCCCTTCACCGCAGCGAGGGTTTGGGACTCACGATGGCGGAAGCCATGGCGCTGGCCAAGCCCGTCATCGCGACGGGTTACTCGGGCAATCTCGATTTCATGAGTGCAGAAACGGCCTACCTTGTTCCCTGGAAGCCAATCCCCGTGCCGCCGGGCTGCGATCCCTACCCGGTCGGTGCTCTCTGGGCTGACCCGGACCTCGACGCCGCAGCGCAATTTATGCGGCATGTCGCCTCTCACCGGGAGGAAGCAATCGACAAGGGCCGCCGTGCCCGTCAAACGATCACGACCGAACATGGGATCGAGCAGGCCGCAGACTTTGTGCGGCAAAGGTTCGAGACGATCCAGCGCGAGCGCTCATCATCCAGTGCCGCGCCGGAGGCAACGGCACAGGTGGACGCATCGGTCAACAGTCAGCCGACCGCTCTCCGCCCCTCGTCTTCGGCGCGGGCCCTGGCGGCTCCGATCGTCCGCAGGATACGTCAACGCCAAGACAAGCATCGCGGTGGCTAGAGCTGGTTCGTCGCCACGACACTCTGGAACCACTGGCCCGCCTCCGCAGCCGGAATTTTCCGCTCAACGGGAGTGAACGATCGCTGCGGGTCGCCTATTATTTCTGGGCCGGCCCCGATCTTGCCGACTTCTGGCGGGCTCAGGCGCTCATTCCCACGACGGCGAGCGTCCGCTCGGCGGCGGGCCGCAAAGAGAGGCTGAACTGTTGGCGCACCAGAGGGTTCTCATCACCGGTGGAGCTGGTTTCATCGGGTGCGCCGTCGCGCAACGTCTGGTGGCCGCAGGACGCGATGTTCTGGCGGTGGATTCACTCCATCCCCAGGTGCATAAGGGGTACGGACGCCCCAGCCGGCTACCCGAATCCGTGCCGCTCTTTCCCTTCGACGTCACGAGTTCGACGGCATGGGACGGACTGCTCAAGATCGAGCGGCCCTCGGTGGTGATTCACCTGGCGGCCGAGACCGGAACCGGCCAGTCACTGCGAGCGGCGACGACGCACGGTTCGGTGAACGTCGTCGGAACAACCCAGATGCTCGACGTCCTGTCGCGGAACGATCATGTGCCGGACCACATCCTTCTTGCCTCGTCACGTGCGGTCTATGGTGAAGGCGCCTGGACGTCTGGCGGGAAGAGGTATTACCCACCTACCCGGACGCACCGTGATCTGAGTCAAGGGGTCTGGGACCCGCCAGCTCCCGACGGGGGGATCGGCACGCCCCTCCCCAGCCACGCGGATCGGACGCGCACTGAGCCCACAAACGTCTACGCCGCGACGAAGCTCGCCCAAGAGCACATCTTGAAAGCGTGGGGGGCGGCTATGGAATGCCCCGTGAGCGTCCTCCGTCTGCAAAATGTGTACGGTGCCGGTCAGTCGCTCGACAACCCGTACACAGGTGTCCTTTCGACGTTTGCCAGGCAGGCCCTCTCGAGAGCGAGCCTCAACGTGTATGAAGATGGGAATATCCTCCGCGACTTCGTGTACGTGGACGACGTGGCCGGGGCCATCTGCGCAGCCATCGACCGGCCGCCGACCATTCACCGGACACTCGACATCGGTTCTGGATCACCGACAACCATCCTCGACGTCGCCACGCACATTGCGGCGTTGTGCGGTGCTCCAGCGCCAACCGTCACCGGCGCATTCCGCGACGGCGATGTCCGCGCGGCGAGCACCATCATCGACCACGCGCATCAGGAGCTCGGCTACACGCCGGAGTGGACGCTCGGCAAAGGTCTCGAGGCACTTCTCGTGAGTGCCCGCATCGAATTGGGGGACACGTGACAACGGCCGACACAACCGATAAGGGCGATCCGAAACGGTTCGATGGATGCGTCGCTCTCCTTTACGTCGCGGCAGTTCCCGAGGCATGGATTCCGACCATCACGTCCCTGCAGGCGAGCGCCCCCGACCTGCCCATCATCATCGGTGGTCCCGATATGGCCCTTCTCTCACGGCTCGAGGGTCCCGGCGTCCAGGTAGAGGTTCAATACTCTGCCTCAGGGTTGGTCAACCATGTCTACGAGCGCCAGCCCAGGCACGAACTTCTGGTCCATGCTCCTGCGCTGTTCGTACCTGAGTTTCTCGACCGGGCCTTGACGATCGTCGACACTGACCTTCGCTGTTCAAGTGTCTCGTTCCTGTCGAATATCGCCGGTTACGCCGGATTCCCCCATCCGGACCAGGTCTCCACCCACCAGATCGACGATCTCGATGAGGTCGCCATCAACAGACGGCTCCGCGCACATCCTGAGGGCCTGCAGGCCGTCCCCATCCCCTACCCGGTGGGACCTGCCGTTCTGATCAGCGCCCAGGGACTGTCGCTGGTGTGGCCGTTCCCCGATCGGGGGGCGCGCGGTACCGGCCTGTTTCGCCGAGTTCGGAGCCAGCGCAAGAGACCGCGGCCTGATCAGCATGCTCGATCCTGGCACTTTCGTCTCACGGCCCACAGACGTGCCCGGGGACCATCCCTCGGTTGCCGGGCTGACGACGCCCGAAGAGCTGGAGCTGAACCACTACCACCCGGGAATCATCAGGGTCCCGAACGAACCCTCCGAAACAAACTCGGCGCTGCGTCAAGCTTTGACCTTGGCTCGTGCCAACACGCTCGGCATGCGCATCGTGCTCGAGGGATCGTGCATCGGGCCCAAGGAAATGGGCACCCAGGTGGCGTTTCTCGCATTGGCCGCTGCACTAGCCGACCGTGCGGATGTGGCATACCTGGGAGTATCCATTCCCGGGGTGATACCGCCTTACGCGACTCCTTGGCTGTCCCATCCCAAAATCGATGTCCGCACCACCCCGGTCGGAGAGGTAAGCGGCTTCCCGGAAGTCGATATCGTCCACCGTCCGTACCAGGCGACGCAGGCGGTACATCCGGCCACGTGGCGAGCCGTTGGGAAGCGCACGGTGATCACCATCCACGATCTCGTCGCCTTTCAAATCCCCGTGTACCACGACGGGGCAGACGATTGGTTCTCCTACCGGACTGCTACCAGGACATCGACGGCAGCAGTGGACGGTATCGTCGCCAGCTCAGCCGACACGGCTCGACAGATAGGGCTCGAGCGGTTGTCGATCGACGAGCAACGGATCTTCGTGGTCCCAGCGGGAGTGGACCACCTGCGGGGCGACGAGCCCGAATACGAACCCGTTGAACTCCTGGCGCGGGGGTTCGGCGGGCAGCCCTTCATGCTCGTACTGGGAACCAACTACACCCACAAGAACCGTGATCTGGCCATACGGGTGCTGCACGAATTGCAGAACCGAGGATTGAGCCTCGCATTAGTCCTGGCCGGCGCTTTCGTCCCCTTCGGATCGTCCCGAATGGCCGAGGCCATTGCCCGGACGCCCGGAGACCGCGTCTTCACAATTCCCGACGTCTCGTCGGAAGAACGAAACTGGCTCCTGCGCCACGCTGAGCTCGTCCTCTATCCGAGTGGGGCTGAAGGGTTCGGCTTCATCCCCCACGAAGCCGCTGCGTTCGGGACACCCACCGTGGTCGTCCCGTTCGGCCCGTTCGAAGAACGGATGTCCGGACTACCGGTAGCTCCCGGCGACTGGTCGGTCGGGGCCCTGGCTGACGCGTGTGTCGCACTTCTGTCCGACCCCAGCCTCTCGGAGGCCCAGGTGGAAGCCATAGCATCCGGAATGCCCCTGTACGACTGGCACCGATCCGCCGAGTCGCACATGACCGTCTATCGAGCATTGCTGGCCCGACCGCCACTCGGTAGCCTGTGACCGCGCCACACGAAACGGGGACTGATGCCTGAAGAAGCAAAATTAGCCGAGAAGACCGGGGCCAAGCCTGTTCCGGTGGCCAAGGCGACCCAGAGCCAACGGGCAGCGTCCGCCGATCGGGCGGCAGCGGACGCACAACTGGAGTCTGAGTTGGACCGTCTCTCCCTCATGCAGGCGGTCCGGGATTTCGAGATCGCCAATGCGCGCGTCATTGATCTCACCCAGCGGTTGATTTCGGCCAATCAACGAATCGTCGAGCTCCAGAAGGCGAACGATCTTTCGGAGACGACCCTGGTCCAGTTGCAGAGCCTTCACGCCGAGCTCAACGGTCGTCACGCCGAGCTACGTGGCTCGCGCGCCTATCAGCTGGCGCAAAAGGCGGGCGCACTCCGAAGCCTCCTCCGGCGCTAAGTGTGAATAAGCCACGCCTGCTGTTGGCCATCACCGTCTACAACGGACGCTCCGTCGTTCCCGCCTGCCTGCGGTCCGCCGCTGCCCTTCGCCCGACGACGGTCGATATGGATGTACTGGTTCTGGACGACTGCAGTCCAGAGCCGGGCTTCAGCGACGAGGTTCACGCGCTGTGCGGCGAACTCGGGCTCCAGTACTACCGAAGCCCGAGAAATCTCGGGATTCCCCGCAACGTGAACCTGGGACTTCTCCGCGCCATGGAGGCCGGTTACGACTTCGTCATCATCGCCAACTCGGACATTCTGCTCGCAGAGACCCTCCCCGACACGATGGTCGAAACCGCAGCTTCGGACCCGCTGATCGGATCTGTGACGGCATGGTCGAACAATGTCTCGATCTTTTCCTTGCCGAACGACGATCCCGACCGGTTTCTGCGTGATCAGGGTCGGGTGAACTGGCTGGCCGCGTCCATTTACGGCAACTTTGGAGCGGCCGCCGTCGACATCCCCGCGGGTATCTCGTTCTGCATATTGATCCCGGTCCCTGTGCTTCGTCACGTGGGAGTCATGGATCCGGTCTACGGGCGGGGCTACTGCGAAGAGACGGATTGGAGTCTTCGAAGCAAGAGCCTCGGATACCGGATCACTCTCTCCCCCTCGAGCTTCGCGTACCACCAGGGAGGCGCCACCAACATCGACGCGGGACTGCTCAGCTCCGGCCACACCTCCGTCCCCGCACATGAGCGGATCATCGACCACCGCTATCCCCTCTTCCGGACCCAGGTCGAGGCTTTCGTGAACTCCGAGACGCTCGACAATCTCCGCAGAGATGCGAGGAAGAAAATTCTCGTCGATGCCGCCCGCCAATGGGGCTATTCGGTGGTCGCCGGATTGAACCCTCCCGGACCTGGGAGTGCAGGGCCCGTGGTCGAAATTGAAGAATCCCAAGGGACGTTCAGGGCTGTGGTGCAATACATCGGATTTCAACAGGTGCTGCCCCGTTTCAAGAATCTGCCCGAAGGGATCTTCGAGTATTTCGGCTCAGCACCGGATTCGGTCCGCGTGATTGAGCCAGGGGGGCGCATGGGTGACGTGACCGCCGGATTTGGAGCCATCGGGGCACAGGTACAACGTGAGGTGTGCTACCCCTCACGTGTCTGAATCCGCGCCAACCGGTCCGGGCCCCGCCTCCACGTCGGGCGGCACACAGGAAGCGGCTGGCGGGACAGAGCCTCTCGGAATCAGCCCGCCGGTCCCTCCAGAGGATCGAGAGTGGTATCCGGCCATCGAAGCCTTGCGGGGAATCGCTGCGGCTGCCGTCGTCGTCGACCACACCTGGGCACTCTCCGATGGCAAAGCCTCGTTTGGCTTTGGCATCGTCCAAGGCCTGGGGAGCTGGGGCGTCAACATCTTCTTTCTGCTTTCCGGTTACCTCTTGGCAGACTTCTTCTGGGTGAACCGACGGGGCAAGACAACCCTCGAGTTCTACATTCGAAGATTCTTTCGCATTGCACCCGCCTACTACGTCTGTGTCGGGCTCCTTTACTTGTTCTACGCCCAACGAACCCAGGTGTTCAGCACGCAGGGATTTCACCAGATCCTCGCAAATGCCACTTTTACCCAGCACTATTTTCCCGCGACCGAGAGCAATCTCAATGTCAACGGCTCCCTGTGGACATTGAGTATTGAGATGACGCTGTATCTCGTCATGCCGTTGATGGCGTACCTCATCGCGCGCCGTCCGGTCATCGCCCCTCTGGCACTGGCAGCCATCGGCGTCGGTTGGAGGTTGTACGTAGCTCTCCATGGCGCCGCCCTGACCCAATTCTACTTTGGGGCGCATTCGGCGGCCTTCCTTCCGTTCCAGTATCTCTACCTGTCTCGTCAGTTCATCGGCCTCCTCCCCATTTTCGTCCTCGGCATGGCCGTTCGATGGGCCGTCTTGCAGGGCCATCTGGACCGCTGGGTAAAGAAGCCCACGAGGCATCCCAGTTTGTTCCTGCTCCTCCTCCTCCTCGTACCCAGCCTGGTGTTCCTGCGCGAGATCGGGCGCGCCTCCTTCTACAACCACTGGATCTGGTTTACCTTCTTCGACTACGTCCTTTGCGTCCTCGCCGTACCTGCACTGCTTTACGGTTCGAGACCGGTGCGCGGTCGCCTGCGGGCGCCCATGAAAGGCGGAGTCTGGCTCGGAGAGAGAAGCTACGGGCTCTATTTGTGGCATTTTCCAGTCATTCTGGTCGTTTTCGGGATCGGATCGGCCTTCGCCCCACCTCACACCAGCCACATGGCACTCAAGGTCATAGCGATCTGGGTAATCTCGATTGCCTTGGCCTGTGGCAGTTTCTCGCTGGTAGAGCGGCCGGGGCGTCTGCTCGGACGACGCTTCGGGCACCAGTTGGGCGCATGGCAGCGACGAGTATCCCCATCCAAAAAACCTGTCACTAACGGAGGAACACCATGAGTGCATCGAAAGGACCAGGTCTGGGGTCACGAGTAGAAGTTCTGGTCGACAAGGTGGCCTCCAAATGGAACGCGAGTCCGGATCGCCAGAAAAGTTCGCATGTATCGTTCCCTGCCCCCCTCCCTGACGGCGAGTACGAACTCATCGAAGTCGATGCAGGCAACCTCTGGATGAGTCGACATGATCAGGTGATGCGACCGTTCATGCAGCGCGCACACACTTGGGAGCGAGAGGAGGGTCAGTTGCTGCTTTCACTCGTCAAGCCCGGGTGCCGCTTTCTGGATATCGGTGCCAATGTCGGCTACTTCTCGATCCTCATCGGAAAGGCGGCACCCGGCGTCGTCGTCGACTGCGTGGAGCCGGACCCTGGCAATGTCCGGGCGCTGCGGTTCAACCTGTGGTCCAACCGGGTCTCCGCAACAGTGTGGCCCCTGGCCCTCGACAATCGTGACCGCTATCTCCATCTCTCCGGCAATGTCACCAACCTTGGTGATCTCAGGAGCAATCGGGTCGCCCCGAGCGCCGCTGACGACGAACCGGGGGGTTCGGACCATGGCTCGGACGAGGCGCCAGCGGGATGGATCGTTCCCGCCGCATCCGGTGACGAACTCTTCGGAGACCGGGCGTTCGACCTCGTCAAGGTCGATGTCCAAGGGTGGGAATTCGAGGTGCTGCTGGGGCTTGACGGCGTCCTGTCCCGCTCACCCGGGGTGCGCATCGTGACCGAGTTCTGGCCGGCTCCCTTGCGAGCCACTGATCGTCTGCCGACCGACATTCTGGCCCGGTACCGTCAATTGGGCTATCGGATCAGAGTCTCCGCCGGCGATGATCTCCTCCAACTCTCCGATGCGGAAGTGGTGGAGCTTTGCGACACGGGCGGCCCCGACGGTCAGGTCAACCTGTTGCTTGAACGCTGAGAGGGGGCGGGAAACTCAGGCAGACGCGCCAGACTTCCAGGGTCACACACAAACCCATGGTCGATCCTTCACGTCGCCCACCCGGGCCCGGTCCAAGGCGCACTGTGGATGAAGCAGACAGTCTTCGGGTGTGACTGTGGGTAACGTGTCACGGGCGAGGTCGTCGCGTACGAAGAAGGCGTTGAACCCATAACGTTGCGCGCCGACGAGCCTGTAACCCTTCTGCGATGCGAGTTTGCACATCGCCGCGATCGTCGCTCCGGCATAGGCGCTGCCTCCCCCCTCCCAGATGAAATTCGGATCGTAGGGAATGGTGAGCGACTCGTTCGGCCCCCACACACCGTTGCACTCAGCCACGACGATGCGCGGTCGCACGCAGTCGAGAGCCTGCCAGATCCAATAGTCCATGCCGTCGAGGTCGATACTCAACAGATCGATGTCCCCATCAAATCCGGCTTCTTCGACCAGTTGGTTGACGTTTTCCATGGTGACCCAGGCCTGCCTGAGGCGCGGGGGGTGGATCCACGTTTCAAGCCCCCCTTCGTAGAAAGCTCGACCCCGCGTCACAAGCTCCTCGCCACCATCGACGAGGAGGCCACTCCAACCATGGTTGATCAACAGGTTCGCCGTATTGCATTGGAGCCCGTCGCCCGCACAGATCTCCACCGACCGTTTGGTCACCGTGCCGACCGCCGCGATCAGCAACTGGATGATGCCGTCTTCGCCGTTCTGCGAGTAAAAGCGCATTTCGACGTCACCAAAGGGTGGCAACGGGCGCTCACTTTCGATGAGGTCCCGGTAGTGCAAGCGCAGGAGGTGTTGGACCGCCTGGTCGACCCCTCTCTGGCGCTGCGCGTGCGTGTCCGCACTTGAGCTAGCTATCAGGTGTTCGATTCTCCCGATCACCGCGGAGAGCGCGTCACCTCGACCGGCCAGCTCCGTATCGAAATCGACGAGACGCTGCTGCAGTTGCGTGATGCCAAGGACATCGCGCGCCCGGCGAGCGAACCGCGTCCGGAACCTTTCCATTGTCCCCACCCTCGCGCCTGTGTGGTCGGCGGACGCCGACGTCATCGGCGGAAGCGTACTTCCCCTCGGCTTTTCAAGCCGCTGGCGCCCATCCCGCACCCTGATGACAAGGTGCCCCGCCGTCCCCCGTCACGTCGCCAGCGCGCCCAACCGCACCAGAAGGGCCTGCAGCAGCAGCGATTCTTGCGGGTTGCGGACCAGGGAGCGTGCGGTCTCGGTGATGAGTGCCACTGCTTCGGCCGCAGCTGCGGCGTGGATGTCGGCGACGGCATCGCTCCCGCCCATCTGGGTGGTCAGGCGGTCCCGGTACGCCCGGGCCAGGGCACCCAGCCCGGCCCGCAGGGCATCGGTGCGCCAACGCCGCTCCTCACGCTGGAAGCGGTCCGTGATCTCCTTGCGTCCCGGCAGCGTCTTCTCGCCGAAGGCCGTTGCTTCCTCGGTGAGACGCTCGAGCTCGCGGGCGTGCTCCACCCGCAGGGGCTCCACCGCCTGCTCGGCCGAGGCCAGAAGGCCGCGGACCACCTCCGCGGCGACGACACCGGTCCCGGTCAGTTGGTCGGGCACCGATGACCACAGCAACGCCCGCGCCGCGACCTCGGGGTCCTCAATCATGACCCTGGCCCGGTCCGGGTTCCCCCCGCTCGTATCCGCCACCACCGCGGCCACCTCAGCGGTCATCCCCTGCCCCGTCAGCCACTCCACCATGGTCGAGCGGCGCACCGGGGGGAAGGCGATCTCGACGCAGCGGCTGGCGATGGTGGCCAGTTCGGGGGTGATGTCGTCCGCCAGAAGGATGAAGACCGTGGCCCCGGGCGGCTCCTCCAATGTCTTGAGGAGAGCCGGCGCGGCCCGCCCTCCAAGGTGCACGTCGGTCATGATCACCACTTGGCGGGCGGCTTGCAGCGGGCGGCGTTGCGCCACGGCGACGAGGCGATGCACGTCGCTGACGCTCATCATGGCGCCGGTCCGGTGGATGACGTGCAGGTCGGGGTCGCGACCCGACAGCGCGGCGAGACAGGTCCGGCAGTTCCCACAACCGCCGTCGGGGCAGAGGAGCGCGGCAGCGAAGCCGTGGGCCGCGGCCAGGCCCCCGTTGCCCGCGGCACCCCGGAAGAGATAGGCGTGGACGGGCCGGGCAGCCGCGCTGCGTAAGGCCGCCACAGCCGGCTCCTGCCCGACCACGTCGGCGAAGAGCCCAGCCACCGGCGGGGCCTCCACACCAACGAGGCCGGGCGTGCTCACGGAGTCCCTTCGAGAGGTGACGGTCGGCCGAGGCGTTCGTACACGATGGCCAGGATACGGGTGGCCAGCGCCGCAGGATCGGTGGTCCCATCGACGACGGCCCAGTGGGCCGGATCGTCCGCAGCGAGGGAAAGGAAGCCGTCGCGCACGCGCTGGGCGAAGGCGGGGCCGAGGCGTTCGAGCCGATCGGGGGCGGCGGCTCCGAGCCGGGCCGCAGCGACGGCAACGGGCACATCGACCAGGATCGACAGGTCGGCGCTCAGACCCGACGTGGCATAGGCGATCAACTGGCCCAGCTCCGCCGTCTCCAGCCCACGTCCGTAGCCTTGATACGCCAACGTCGAGCCCGAGAAGCGATCGCTCACCACCCACTCTCCGGCGGCCAGAGCCGGTTCGACGACCAACGCAAGGTGCTCGGCCCGGTCCGCCGCCATCAGGAGCGCCTCGGCCCGCAAGGAGACGGACGGGGAGTCCGGCGCCAGCAGGAGGCGCCGCAGTTCGGCTCCGAGCACGGTGGCTCCCGGCTCGTGGGTCAACCGGGCGCCGAGAGCGCCGGCCAGGGCCCGGGCCTGGGTCGACTTGCCGCAGCCGTCGATCCCCTCGAGCGCGAGCAAGCGACCCCGGGGCGCCACGTCAGAACGGTTCGAGAAGTACCGCGTTCGCTGCGGCCCCCGATGCCACAGCCGCCTTCTTCGCCCCGGCTGTCTTCTTGGCGGCCTTCTTGGTGCCACCGGCCTTCTTGGTCCCGGCCGTCTTCTTCGTGGCCGCCGCCTTCTTGGTGCCTCCGGCCTTCTTGGCGGCCTTCTTCGCCCCGCCCGCCTTCTTGCGTGTGGAGGGGCCCGGCGGCCCGCCGTTCGGCCAGGAGCTCGGACGCCCGTTCGATGGTGATCGACTCGACGTCGTCGCCCTTGCGCAGAGAGGCGTTCGTCGTCCCGTCGGTCACATACGGCCCGAAGCGTCCTTCTTTGACCACGACAGGCAGTTCCGACGCCGGGTCGGCCCCCAGTTCGCGTAGCGGAGCCGCCGCCGTGCGGCCGCGGCGTTGCTTGGGCTGGGCGAAGAGCGCCTGGGCCTCGGGCAACGTCACGCTGAAGATCTGGTCCTCGCTGGTGAGGCTGCGGGTGTCGGTCCCCTTCTTCAGGTAGGGGCCGAACTTGCCGTTGTGGGCGACCACCTCCTCGCCGGTCTCGGGGTCGGTCCCGACGGTGCGCGGGATCTTGAGCAGCTCGAGAGCCTGCTCGAAGGTGAGCGTGGCCGGGTCCATGGTGGAGAAGAGGGACGAGGTGCGTGGCTTGCCCGAGGCTGACCCAGAACCCTCGCCCGCTTCGCCGAGCTGGACGTAGGGCCCGAAGCGGCCGGCCTTGACGGAGACGTCGAGACCCGTCTCGGGGTCGGCGCCGAGGACACGGTCGTTGGTGGGCGCGGCCAGCAAGCTCCTCGGAGCGGGCCACGGTGAGCTCGTCGGGGGCCATGTCGTCGGGCAGCGAGGCCCGGTCGTCGCCCCGCTGGAGGTAGGGCCCGTAACGGCCGACGCGGGCCACGATCGGCACCCCGTCGGCCCCCGCACCGATCAGGATGGAGTTGATCTCCCGGGCATCGATGTCGCCGAGATGCGCGGCCACACTGGCCTTCAGCCCGAGCGTTGCGCCGTCGTTGCCGCCGGGCAGGGTCACACCGGGAGAGGCGGTGCCGAAGTAGAAGCGCGAGAGCCAGGGCAGGGACTCCTCGCGGCCGGAGGCGATCGAGTCGAGGTCGTCCTCCATGCTGGCGGTGAAGCCGTAGTCGACCAGTTCGCCGAAGTAGCGCTCGAGGAGGCCCACCACGGCGAACGCCGTGAAGCTGGGGACGAGAGCCGTGCCCTTCTTCCAGACGTAGCCCCGGTCCAGAATGGTGGCGATCACGCTGGCATAGGTCGAGGGGCGGCCCACGCCGAGCTCTTCCATGGCCTTGACCAGCGAGGCCTCGGTGTAGCGGGCGGGCGGCTGCGTCGTGTGGGACCCCGGCTCGAAGGCGGTGCCCTCGACCACGTCGCCGACGACCAGCGCCGGCAGCACGACCTCACGGTCGGCCAGCTCGGCATCAGGATCGTCCTGACCCTCGACGTAGGCCCGCAGGAACCCGGGGAACGCAATGACGCGGCCACTGGCCGAGAACTCGGCGACCTCACCCGCGGCGATGTTGCCGGGACCTCCGGCGGGCACCTCGCTGACGAGCCTGATCTGCGCACTCGTGCCGGTGGCGTCGTTCATCTGGGAGGCCACGGTGCGCTTCCAGATCAGGTCGTAGAGGTGGAGCTCGTCCCCCGTCAGCGACCGCGCCGCCTGTTCGGGCGTGCGGAAGGTTTCCCCCGCCGGGCGAATCGCTTCGTGCGCCTCCTGCGCGTTCTTCACCTTGCGCTCGTAGCGGCGTGGCGTGTCGGGCACGTAGGCGTCGCCGTACATTTCGCGGGCCTGGGACCGGGCGGCGGTCAACGCCTGCTCGGACAGCGTGGTCGAGTCGGTCCGCATGTAGGTGATGTAGCCCTGCTCGTAGAGGCGTTGGGCCACCTGCATCGCCCGCTGGGCGCTGAAGCGCAGCTTGCGGCCGGCCTCCTGCTGCAACGTGGAGGTCATGAAGGGCGCCGCGGGCGAGCGTCGGAACGGCCGCTCGGTGACCGCGCTGACGGTGAAGGACTGTCCGGCCAACGAGGAGGCGACCGACGTCGCCTCGTCTTCGGCCAGCACGCGCACCTGGCCCTTGCTCGTCTGCTCGCCGTCCTCGTTGAAATCCTTGCCGGTGGCCACGGCCGTGCCCCCGAGGGAGACCAGCGTGGCGCCGAACGGGGGCGGCGCCTCGTCGGCCTGCGTGTGGCTGAACGTCCCTTCGATCCCCCACCAGGTGGCGGAGTGGAAGCGCATACGGGCCCGCTCGCGCTCGACCACCATGCGGGTGGCCACGCTCTGCACCCGGCCGGCGGAGAGCCGCGGCATGACCTTGCGCCACAGCACCGGGGAGACCTCGTAACCATAAAGGCGGTCCAGGATCCGTCGTGCCTCCTGGGCGTCGACGAGGCGACGGTCCAGTTCCCGCCATTCCTCGACGGCCCGGGTGATCGCCTCGGGGGTGATCTCGTGGAAGACCATGCGCTTGACGGGCACGGTCGGCGACAGCACCTCGAAGAGATGCCACGCGATCGACTCGCCCTCGCGGTCTTCGTCCGTGGCGAGATACAGCTCGTCCGCGTCCTTCAGCAACCGTTTGAGATTGGCGACGACCGACTTCTTCGAGGCCGACACCACGTAGAGGGGCTTGAAGCCGTTGTCCACGTCGACGCCCAGGCGGGCCCAATTCTCACCCTTGTACGCCGCAGGAACCTCGTCCGCACCCCGGGGAAGGTCGCGGATGTGGCCGATGGAGGACTCGACGATGAAGTCCGGACCGAGCAACCCACTGATGGTGCGGGCCTTGGCCGGCGACTCGACGATGACCAGCGCCTTACCCACGACAGGCCTGTTCCCGGCCCGGTCCGAACGCCAGTTCGGGCCACGGCTGACGCCTCAGTTGGTCATTTCGTTCGGTCTGCATGGTCACGCAAGGTTGAAGGTCCCACACCCTCCTGTCAAGGGCGCCTCCGCGGAGGCACAGGACAACACGGGGGTTCTTCGTGGCCTTGACCAGGTCAGTCGCCCGATGCAGCAGCCACGGCGGGCGTGGCCTCAACGGCGGTCGCATCGGCCCCCATGTCCTCGGTGGCCCGCTTGGAGAAGGCCAGGGCACCCAGCAGGATGACCAATGCCACGGCGGCGACGGCATAGCGCTCGCCGTTGTGGTGGCGCAACGAGATCACGGCCGGGAGGATGAGCAGGGAGACCAGGTTCATCACCTTGATCATCGGGTTGAGCGCCGGGCCGGCGGTGTCCTTGAAGGGGTCGCCGACCGTGTCGCCGATGACGGCGGCCTTGTGGGCCTCGGAGCCCTTGCCCCCCTCGTGCCCGTCCTCGATATACTTCTTGGCGTTGTCCCAGGCTCCACCGGAGTTCGACAACGTGTTGGCCATCAGCTGCCCGGTCAGGATGGCGCCGGCCAGGAAGGCGCCGAGGGCCAGGTAGTTGATCCCGAACCCGACGATGACCGGGGTCAGGATGGCCAGCAGGGCCGGGGTGGCCAACTCGCGCTGGGCTGCCGCGGTGCAGATGGAGATCACCCGCCCGTACTCGGGTTTCTCGGTGTAGTCCATGATCCCGGGGTGCTCACGGAATTGGCGCCGGACCTCGAGCACCACGGTTCCGGCGGAGCGGCCCACGGCGCGGATGGCCAGTGAGGAGAAGAGGAACGCGATCGGAGCCTCCGATGAGCAGCCCGATGAAGGTGGTCGGGTTGGCCACGTTGATCTGGATGATGGAGAACAGCTTGGCCCCCGAGGCATGCAGGCTCGGGATCTGCTCGCCGATGGTCTCGATGAACGAGGCGAAGAGGGCGACCGAGGCGATGACGGCGGAGCCGATGGCCACACCCTTGGTGATGGCCTTGGTCGTGTTCCCCACTGCGTCCAGGCTGACCATGATGCGCTCGGCTTCACCGGTGAATTCCCCCGACATTTCGGCGATGCCCGCCGCATTGTCCGAGACCGGTCCGAAGCTGTCCTCCGAGACGACCATGCCGGCCGTGGCCAGCAGCCCGATGCCGATGAGGGCGACCAGGTAGAAGGTGAGCTCGATGTTGCCGTCACCGAGGCCGATGGCCACCCCGATGGCGATCGCGATGGCGATGATGGCCCACACCGAAGACTCGAGGCCGATGGAGATACCGGAGAGGACGGCCGTCGCCGGGCCCGTCCGCGTGGAGGCGGCGATCTCCTTGACCGGGCCCCGCTCGGTGGAGGTGAACTGTTCGGTGATCTGGCTGGCCACCAGGGACAGCACCACGCCGGTGAGCACGGCGTAGAACACCTTCAGGTCGTGCACGTAGTACTGGGCTACCAGGAAGGCGCCGATGACCGTCAACACTGCGGCCAGCCAGAAACCGCGGTTGATGGGCGCCAGCGCGTTGCGGTCCTTGGTGCGGGCCTTGACCACGAGGACGCCGATCACCGAGGCGAAGATCCCGATGGCAGGGACGATCAACGGGAACAGGACCGCAGGCGTGGGGTTGTGGCCGATCCGGAAGGCCGAGTAGCCGAGGATGAGTGCGGCGATGATGGTGATCTCGTAGGACTCGAAGAGGTCGGCCGCCATACCGGCGCAGTCGCCCACGTTGTCGCCCACGTTGTCGGCGATGGTGGCCGCGTTGCGGGGGTCGTCCTCGGGGATCCCGGCCTCCACCTTGCCCACCAGGTCGGCACCGACGTCGGCTGCCTTGGTGAAGATACCGCCGCCGACTCGCATGAACAGCGCGAGGAGCGAGGCACCGAAGGCGAAGCCGATGAGGACGGCGGTGGCCGAGTTCTGGAAGATGAGCACGATGGCCGTGGCACCCACCAGGCCCAGGCCGACGCAGAGCATGCCGGTCACGGCGCCGGTCCGGAAGGCGACCCGCAGGGCGCCGGCCATCCCGCCGCCCTTCGCCGCCGCCGCCGCCGTGCGCACGTTGCCCCGCACGGCGATGCTCATGCCGATGAAGCCGGTCAGGCCGGAGAACGCCGCGCCGAAGAGGAAGCAGATCACCCGGTAGAGGCCGTCCTGGGCAAAGCTCAGGGCAATGCCCCCGTCGGGCTTGACCACCTTGGTGGCGGTGAAGAAGATGAGGATGGCCAGCGGCACCACGATGATGGCGATCGTGCGGAACTGGCGCTTGAGGAACGCCTCGGCGCCCTCCTGCACCGCCAGGGCGATCTCCCGCATTTTGGGGGTTCCGGTGTCCGCCGCCAACACGTTGCGGGCCAGCAGGAGACCGGCCGCGATGCCGACGACGCCGGCGGCCAGGCAGATGTACAGCCAGGTCTTGTCCGCTCCACGAAGGTGGAACGCCTGGTATCCACCGTTGCCTGCAGCGAGGAGGTTGATCATGCCTGGTGTGCCCTTTCTATAGCTGTCTCGGTCCGCCTACGTACAGCCCACTTCGTTGCGATGCGGTATTCCCAGGTCGAAGGCGCGCATGCGCATGCACCGGCCGACGGGCCGGGGGGCACGTTAGCTACTGCGGGAGTGCGGAGCAAGAACGCTCCTCGCGGTTAATTCCCGCCGGCGTCCTGATCGGCCCCGGCCACCAGCTCGAAGGCCGGGTTCAGCATGGCCGGCCGGCGCCCCCAGGTCCCGACCATTCCTTCGGCGACGAGCCGCGCCCCGGGCTCGATCCCCGCGATCTTCGGGCGGCCCTGGAAGACCAGCAGCAGGCCCCCCGTGCCGTCGCTCAGGACGCATTCGAGGTTCGAATTGCCCGCCCTCGGCTGTACCCGCACCGACTTGACCCGGCCCGCCACCTTGACTCTCTGGCGCACGGTGACGTTGGCGATGGGCGTCGTGACGCCGGCCCGCCGGGCGAGCTCGCGATCGGCCTCGTCCACCGCGTTCGCCTTGCGCTGGTTGTCACGCCGGACGACGGCCCGGTCGACCCCGGTGCGCCCCTCGGCGTCCACCGGCGCTCCCTGCCCGGGGGCACCGGTCGACGCGTCCGGTTCGCTGGATGTGCTGGTCAGGCGGGAGCGCTGGACCGACCGGCCGTAGGTGCGCACCTTCTCGCTGAAGCGGCCCGGGAGGTTGTAGGGAATGATGGTGGCCGCGACGTGGGGCACCTGGGAGAGCACGGCGGCGATTTTGTCGGCTGTGCGGTCGTGCAGGACGCGCTGCCAGACCCGCGAGTAACTGCGACGGGGAAGGAGCACCGTGCATTCGGTGTCGCCGTCGAGGGTGGCGTCGGCCACCAGTTCGATCGCGGCGCGGCCGAGCCGGCGGTCGGGGCATTCGATGATGTCGAGCGGCAAGCGGGCCAGTCCCAGGCGTCCCCACTCCTCCTCGAGTTCGCGCGCCTCCTTGGAGTCGATGTCGAAGTGGACCGCCCGCAGGTCGTCGGGCGTCAGGGTGCGGGCGTACTGGAGCGCACGGGCGGTGGCCATATCGAGCCGGGCCACCAGCACCACGACCACGTGACGGCGCAGGATCGGCGCCTCCGAGGCCTCGACCGCACCGGTCTCGAGCAGCGTGGACTCCAGGTCGTACTGGTGGTGCAACCGGATCAGGCCGAAGTACAGCAACGGGCCCACCACGAAAATGACCCAGGCGCCCTCCTTGAACTTCGCCACCGCGAAGATCAGGACGACCACTCCCGACAAGAACGCGGAGAACCCGTTCACCCACACGCTGCGGCGCCAGTGCGGCCCTTTGTTGGTGAGGTGGTGCTTCACCATGCCCGAGCCGGCAAAGGTGAAGCCGGTGAACACGCCGATGGCATAGAGCGAGACCAGTCCGTCGACCTGGGCCTTGAAGACGAGGACCAGAATGATCGACACGCCGGCCAGCACCAGTATCCCGTTGGAGAAGGCCAGGCGGTGGCCCCGCTTGGTCAGGGACCGGGGCAGGTAGTGGTCGCCGGCCACGAAGTTGGCCAGGAAGGGGAAGCCGTTGAAACTGGTGTTGCCGCCGGTGTAGAGGATGAGGAGGGTGGCGATCTGCACGACGAAGTAGAAGAAGCTGCGGCCGAAGATGGCCTGGACCTCCTGGGAGACCACGGTGGGCGAGCCGGCCGCGTAGGGGACGGCGTGGGTCCAGCGTGGCCAGCAGCGTGGTGCCGAGGACCAGGAACGCCAGCACCGAGCTCATGACGACCAGGGTCTGGCGGGCGTGGACCGACTCGGGCCGCCGGAAGGAGCTGACACCGTTGGAGATGGCCTCGAGGCCGGTCAGCGACGAGCCGCCGTTGGCGAAGGCCCGGAGCAGGGTGATGAAGGCCAGCCCCATGAGCCAGCCCGTGGCCGGGCGTCCCGAGATGCCCGCCGAAGATCTCGTTGCTGCGGTGGCAGCGGGATGTGGTGGAGGGTGCCGAGCGCCTCCTTGACGTAGCCGGTGATAATCACGATCCCCAGGGCGCCCACGTAGAAGTAGGTCGGGACGGCGAAGAATTTCCCGGCCTCGCGGATGCCGCGCAGGTTCCCGTAGAGAGGAGCAGGACGACGCCGACGGTGATGGCCACCGTGTCGGAGGTGTTGGCCAGGCTCGGGATGGCACTGGTGAGCGCGGCGGTGCCGGCCGATGTCTGCACGGCGACGGTGACCGTGTAGTCGATCAGCAGCGCCACGGCCGCGATCTGGGCGATCTTCGGCCCGAAGTTGTCCCGGGCCACCACGTAGGCCCCACCGGCCTTCGTGTAGTACTGGATGACGTCGAGGTAGGACAGCGTCACGAAGAAGAGGACGCCGAGGATGGCCAGGGTGATGGGGACGAGCAGGCTGAAGGCCGCCAGCCCGATGGCGGGCACCAGCTGGGTCAGCATCTCTTCGGTGCCGTAGGCCGAGGACGAGATGCAGTCGGGCGCCAGCACACCCAGCGCGGTGGGCCGGCCCAGGCGCTCCGAGCTCAGCTGCTCGGTGACCAACGGCGGCCCGAGCAGCTTGTTCTTCAGGCGGTAGAGCCGTCGCTCGGGGATGCTGTCGGCCACCAGCCCCGACAATGGAACCGGGGGCCGAGGACCTGGACTGCGGCGCCACGGCGCCAGCGTAGAAGGAAACCGCGAGCCTACTCCAGGCTGCCCCTCTTTGCACAACGGCGCGTCGCGTGTTGTGCTGTGGCGTGCACGTGATCGTTGTCGGATGTGGCCGGGTCGGCTCCGGGCTGGCGATTTCCCTCGTGGCCCAGGGCCATTCGGTGGCCATCATGGACAAAAACGCCCGGGCCTTTCGTCGCCTGAAGGACTGGGACGGGCCCGCGCATCGTCGGCTCGGGATTCGACCGGGACGACCTGGAACGGGCCGGCGCGGTCGGCGCCGACGCGCTGGCGGCGGTGACCAGCGGCGACAACACCAACATCCTGACGGTGCGCATCGCCCGCGAGACCTACCTGATCCCCAACGTGGTGGCCCGGATCTACGACCCGCGGCGGGCCGAGATCTACCAGCGCCTCGGCATCCCGACCGTGGCCACGGTGACCTGGACCATCGACCAGGTGCGGCGCCGCCTTCTGCCCGACGAGGACGTCGGCGATTGGTCCGACCCCTCCGGGCACCTCACCCTGCTCGACCGCTCGCTCCCCGAGTCCTGGGCCGGCCGGCGGCTCTCGGACCTCGAAGAGCCGGGCCAGCTGAGCGTGGTGGCCGTGACCCGCTCGGGCGTACCCCGACTCGATGCCCGCGAGCTCGTCGGGCAGGAAGGTGATGTCCTGCACCTGGCGATCATGACCGACGCCCGCAAGGAGCTCGACGCCCTCCTCGAACCGGGTGCCCCGTGAAGGTCGCCATCGCAGGAGCCGGGAGCGTCGGGACGGCGATCGCCGCCGACCTCTTCGCCAACGGTCACGAGGTGATGGTGTTCGAGCAGGACCCCGATCTGGTGGAACGCCTGCGGCCGACGTTGGCCATCACCTGGATCGCCGGCGACGCCTGCGAGGCAGCATCCCTCGAGGCGGCAGGACTCTCCAGCGTCGACGTGGTCGTGGCGGCCACCGGAGACGACGAGGACAACCTGGTCATCTCGCTCCTGGCCAAGCAGGAATTCGCCGTCCCCCGCGTGGTGGCCCGGGTGAATCACCCCAAGAACCAGTGGCTCTTCAACGAGAGCTGGGGGGTCGACGTCTCGGTCAGCACGCCGCAACTGCTCACGGCACTGGTGGAGGAGGCCGTCTCGGTCGGCGCGCTGGTGCGGCTGCTCCAGTTCCAGGGCGGAGCGGCGCACCTGGTGGAGATCACCCTGGCCGAGGACTCGCCGGCGAACGGCCTCGCCATCGCCGACCTGGCCTTTCCCCGCGACGGCGTGGTCGTGGCCGTGGTCCGGGGCGAGCGCCTGATCGTGCCCCGGGGCGACACCGTGCTGATGTCCGGCGACGAAGTGTTCGTCCTCTCGACGGCCGACGCCGAAAATGCCGTGCACACCCTCTTCATCCGCGACTGAGGGGCACACGCCGCCGGGGCTGTCACCCCGAAGCCCCTGAGCCCCGTACCGAGCCCGAGCCCCGTACCCGAGCCCCGTACCCGAGCCCCGTACCCGAGCCCGAGCCCGACCCCCGTACCGTCGCGCGCAGTTCCGCCAACTGTCACCCGCGGTACTGGGCTGACCTGGACCGATTTACCATGGTGTGTATGGAGGCGGCCTTCTTCGACCTCGACAAGACGGTCATAGACCGCGCTTCCATCGCCGCCTTCGGCCGGCCCTTCATGAAGGGCGGCCTCATCAACCGGCGGGTGGTGGCCCGCGCCGCCTTCTCCCAACTCATCTATCTCTACTTCGGTGCGGACGAAGAGCGGTTGGTGCGGGTGCGCCAATCGATGCTCGCCATGACCAAGGGATGGGACCGGGACCAGGTGCGCCAGATCGTCCGCGAGACGCTGCTCGAGACCATTGAGCCGATCATGTACGCCGAGGCGCTCGAGCTGATGGAGCTCCACCGCGCCGCCGGCCACCGGGTCTACCTGGTCTCGGCCTCACCCGAGGAGATCGTGCTGCCGCTGACCGACATGCTCGGCGTCGACGGCGCCATCTGCTCGCGGGGCGAAGTCGACGCCGAGGGCCGCTACACCGGCCGGATGGCGTTCTACGCCTACGGCCCGGAGAAGGCGACCGCCATCCGAGAGCTGGCGGCACGCACGGGCATCGACCTCGCGTCGAGCAGCGCCTACTCGGACTCGGCCACCGATCTGCCCGATGCTCGAGGCGGTGGGCCGACCGGTGGCGGTCAACGCCGACCGCGCCCTGGCCAAGGTGGCCCGGGAGCGGGGCTGGGAGATGCGTCAATTCACCAAGCCGATCCGGCTGCGTGATCGGGTCGGACGCACAACGCCCGTCGTGACGACGAGCCTGGCCGTGGCCGGGGCCGCTCTACTGCTGTGGCGTCGCGGCGTCGTGCGTGGCCGCAGCCCCGATCCGGGCGGGCGCGCCGCAGCCTGAGCCGCCCCGCTGTCCTCAAACGCCGGGGCGGAGGCGTCGATACGCCGTCGAGTGGTTCAGTCGCCGAGTGTCAGGCGTCGCTGCGCAGCCGCTTTGCGGCGACGAAACCGAGACCAACGAGAATGGCGAGCAGCAGAAACTTCTTCATGCGCCGCAGCCTATCGGTCGCGGACCGGCTGACCGGACTTCTTGCTCAGACGGTCAGGAGGTCGCGGGCGCCGGTGTCCGAGGAGGGGTGGCGCAACTTCGACATGGCGCGGGCCTCAATCTGACGGATGCGCTCCCGGGTGAGGTTGAAGTGCTCGCCCACCTCTTCGAGCGTCCGGGGCTCGCCCCGATCGAGACCGAAGCGCAGGCGCAGGATCTCGCGCTCACGCTCGTCCAACGGGGAGAGCAGGCGCCCGATCTCGTCGGGCAGCAGCGACACGGCGGCGACTTCGAACGGGGACTCGGCGGAGCGGTCCTCGACCACGTCGCCGAGCTCGGCGTCGCCGTCCTCACGCAACGGCTCGGAGAGGGAGAGCGGCTCGGCGCGGAAGCGGAGTGCTTCGACCAGCTTGTCCTCGGGCATTTCGACTTCGATGCCCAATTCGGCCAGCGTGGCCGGACGACCGAGCTTGAGCTCGAGACGAGCCTGCGCCTTCTGCACCCGGGCCAGCGTGTCACCGGCGTGCACGGGAAGGCGGATGGTGCGTCCCGTATTGGCGATGCCACGGGTGATGGCCTGACGGATCCACCACGTGGCGTAGGTGGAGAACTTGAAGCCCTTGCGCCAGTCGAACTTCTCGACGGCGTGCATCAGGCCGAGGTTGCCTTCCTGGATCAGGTCCAGGAGCGGCAGTCCGGACGCCTGGTACTTCTTGGCGATGGAGACCACGAGACGGAGGTTGGACTGGACGAAGGTCTGCTGCGCCTGCTCGCCCTCCATGACGGCCCGGCGCATTTCGCGCTTCTTGGCCGTGGTCAGCCCCTTGGGGGCCTTGGCCACTGCTGCTTCTGCTTCCCGGCCGGCTTCTATGGCCTGGGCGAGTCGGACCTCATCGTCCTTTGTCAGCAGTGGGTACTGGCCGATGTCGGTCAGGTAGAGACGTACGAGATCCTCGTCGTCGCGCTCGATACGTTCCTTGGCCAAGATATGTGCCGAACCTTCCCTCGCTGCGGGCCTCGGCAGTATGATCCTTGCCGGGCGCTCACTTCCGTCATGCAGCTTGCGTCGCTTTCGGCGCACAAGGGCTGCAGAAACATTGTAGTGGGCGTGTCAAGATGCCCGTGCAGCAGGGAAGATGGCGCTTCTCGCCCCCCAACACCCGTTGAAGGCGGCCCGCCAGATCGACCCCTTCCCTGCCCCGTTCCACGCCGCCATCGCCGTCGGTCCTGGCACCCCTGGCGGCCCAGCTATCGTCCCGACGGGCGCGGCCCAGCAGCACCGCTCCCTGGTCGATCTCCTGGTGGACACGGGGGCGCACCAGGTCGAGCAAGGCGCGCACGGGGGCCTCGCTCACCGCGGAGCCGTCGGCAAAATCGTCGTCATAGGCCGCGAGCAATGCCGGAAGGATCTGCCCGACGAGCCCGCCAAATGCGTCGACCAGGTCCTCTTCCGCTTCCGCCGCCAGAAGGTCGAGTGCCTGGGCGACGGACCCGGACGGGGCCACGACGAGCGCGTCGGCGTCCACCCCCGCCCGGACGGGGAGGCGGTCGTGCCACGAGGCGGCGGCGAAAGCGTGCCACGAGGACATCTCGCTGCAGACCACGCGCACCTCGGCGTCCCATGCACCGGGCGGGCCAGGCGCGGCGGTGACGACTGCCGGTGCACCAGCCCATGACCCGGTCAGAGTGAAGAGCCGGTGCTCGAGCCAGCAGTAATGCCCACAGCGCGCCGCCAGTTGACCCATCGGGCGGAACGTCGGGGCCCGGTCACCCATGCGACGGTTCTTGTGGAGCCGGCGGTCGGTAGTGGTTGGTGATCGGCATACGGCGGTCCTTGCCGAACGCCTTGGTGGTGATGCGCACCCCGGGTGGCATCTGACGCCGCTTGTACTCCGCTCCGTCGACGAGCCGCACCACCTGGTCGACCACGAGCGGATCGAAACCTTCGGCCACCAGGTCGGGAGCGGTCCGGTCCCGCTCGACGTAGCCCTGGAGGACCGGGTCGAGCTCCTCGTAGGGTGGGAGCGACTGATCGTCGCGTTGGTCCGGTCGTAACTCCGCTGACGGCGGCTTGTCGATCACGCTCTCGGGGATCGGCGCCGGCAGCCCATCGAGGACGGCCTGGGCGTTGCGGTACCGACAGAGCTCGTAGACCAGCGTCTTGGGCACGTCCTTGATCACCGCGAAACCACCGGCCGAGTCGCCGTAGAGGGTCGAGTAGCCGGTCGCCATTTCGCTCTTGTTGCCTGTCGTGAGGACGATCCACCCCTTGGCATTCGACACGCCCATGAGCAGGACGCCGCGCAGACGGGACTGGAGGTTCTCGTCGGTCAGGCCGGACGGCTCGTGCCCAAGCACGGTCCCCAACATGGAGGTGAAGGCAACATGTGCCTCCTCAATCGGCACGACGCGGAGGTCGATGCCGAGCAAGGAGGCCAGCTCGCCGGCATCGTGGCGCGAGCCGTCACTCGAATAGCGCGACGGCATGGAGATCCCGTGCACGTGGGAAGGGCCCAAGGCATCAACGGCGATCGTGGCAACCAGCGACGAGTCGATGCCGCCGGACAAGCCGATCACCGCCTCGGTGAACCCGTTCTTGCCCAGATAGTCACGCGTGCCCAGGACCAGCGCGGCATAGACCTCGGCTTCGTCGGACATTGCGGGTCGCAGGGCCGGCCGGCGCACGGGTTCGGCGCTCGATGGCCGCTCGGACCGTGGTCCGGTGGCGACAACCCGGGGCAGTGGGTCGTCGGGCACCACCGTCCGAGTTCCCGCCTCACCGAAGGGGACGTCCACGACCACGAGATCCGGCGCGAACTGTGCCCCGGTGGCGAGAAGCGTGCCGTCGGACGCCACAATGAGCGAGTCGCCGTCGAAGACCAGCTCGTCCTGCCCCCCGACCTGATTGACGTAGGCGATGGCACACCCGGCCTCGGCGACGCGCTGTGCGCAGCATGGAGAGGCGCTCGTTGCGGCGTCCCCGGTTGTACGGCGATGCATTGAGGTTGACCACCACGTCGGCCCCGCCGCGTCCCTGCGCGGCCACCGGGCCATCGGGGAACCACACGTCCTCGCAGACCGAGATGCCGACCCATGCGCCTGCCACCCCGAAGAGGGTCGGCGTGGCGGTGCTTGCCACGAACCAGCGCTGCTCGTCGAAGACGCCGTAGTTGGGTAGGCATCGCTTGCGGTACGTCCCGACCACGCGGCCTCCGGCGCAGATGGCGGCGGCGTTGGACAAGCCCGGGCCCGTGGGATTGGCCCCGACGTAGCCGACGACGATCGCGCACTGCCCACTCGCGGCAGCCACTTTCTCCAGCGCGGCGACGTTGTCGGCCACGAAGGCCGGCTTGAGAAGGAGGTCTTCGGGCGGATACCCGGGTATGGCCAGCTCAGGCACGATGCAGATGTCCGCCCCCGCCGCTTCCGCCGCCGACAGGGCGGCCAGGATGCGGTCCACGTTCCCCGCGAGATCGCCCACGACCGTGTCGAGTTGGGCTGCGGCCACGCGCAGGAAAGACATGCATCCAGACTACCGGGCGCCAATTCCCGGGACTCTCGCCGCACGCCGGCGTGTCGGGGGATCCGCCCCCGCCGCTCGTTCCGCCCCGGCGGGGAGTAATCGGCGGATGCAGAGATTGCCGGCGGAGATTGGGCGGATGTAAGGGCTGAGCGCACCACCGGACACTCGTAAAAGTAGAAGGCTAGAGGTCTAGCAGTCTACTTTTAGAGGTCCTCCTTGATCCCTCCTCGATGCCTCATTGCGGACATGCGTGCTCCCGCTCCGACGATTTCTCCTGCTCCGACGATTTCTCCCGCTCCGACGAAGGAGCACCCTTTCACCCCCCGAGCCCGAGGAATTGGCGGAGGAGCGAGGCGAACGCCGCCGGCTGCTCCAATCCGGGGAGGTGGGCGGCGTCCTCCATGACGGTGAACTGGGCGTCAGGGATCTGCGACGCGATCGAGCGGGACCGCTCGCGGATGTGACCGAGATCGAGGTCGCCCACCACCACCAGGACAGGGCAACGCACCTCGGAGAGGCGGGACCAGGCCTCGACCGGAGGCGCCGGCTCGTGTCCGGGACTTTCGGCGTGGAGCGCGATCCGGTTCATCTCGAGCGCGAGTGCACGCCGTGGCCCGTCCACCCGCCCCTCGGGGGCGTGGGGGCCGTCGACCCAGAGCCGGATCTCGCCGATGTTCAGCGCGTCGAGCGCCCCGGCGGCATCGGCGGCGACCAGGGTGTCCCAAATGGCGGCCTCGACCGGGTCGATCTGCGCGTCCTCGACCGCGGGTGCCCCCGACACCGACGGAGCCACGAGCACGAGGGCGGCGACGCGTCCGGGGTGGGTCAAGGTGAAGTCCAGGGCGATCTGGCCCCCACGGGAGTTGCCGACCAGGACCACCCGGTCGAGGCCCAGGGTGTCCAGGATGGCCAGCAGATCGGCCAGCTGGTCGTGCGCCTCGGCCCGGTAGGTGGTGGCACCGAAGCCACGCCGGTCGTACGCCACCCCGTCGATGTCGTCCGAAAGGAGGGCCAGCACCTCCTCCCAGCTGCGCTTATCCGAGATACCGGTGTGCAGGAACACCACGTGCGGCGCCCCACCGGCTCCCGCCCGCAAGGCGGACAACCGGGCCCGACCCGAAGCGACCTCGAGCTCTTCTCGCGCCCCGGCCGGCGACCTGGCCGGCGGCCCGTCGCCGAGTCCCTCTCGGTGTCCCTCGCCGTCTCCCGCCACGCCGACAGGGTACCGGTGAGGCCGGGAATGGACGGAGGGGGTCCCGTACCTGCGAAGCTTGTGGGGTGCAGAGCCAACGCGACTATGTGCTGCGAACGGTGGAGGAGCGCGGCATCCGCTTCGTCCAGCTGTGGTTCACCGACGTCCTGGGGACGCCCAAGGGCTTCAACATCACCTCGGCGGAGCTCGAGAACGCGCTCGACGAGGGGATGACATTCGACGGGTCGGCCATCGACGGGTTCAGCCGGGTGCAGGAGGCCGACGTCCTGGCCCGCCCCGACCCCAAGACATTCCAGCTACTGCCGTGGCACGACGACGACTCGGCGGTGGCCCGCGTCTTCTGCGACGTCGCCAACCTCGATGGCACACCCTTCAGCGGCGACCCCCGCCACACGCTGCGCCGTACCCTCGAGCGGGCACGGTCCGCCGGGTACACCTTCTTCGTCGCCCCCGAGATCGAATACTTCTACTTCGCCGACGCCGATCCCGAGCACAGTCCCCAGACACTCGACTCCGGCTCGTACTTCGACCTGAGCGTGGCCGATCTGACCAGCGACCTGCGCCGGCGCTCGGTGCTCATGCTGGAGGAGATGGGGATCCCCGTCGAGCACACGCAGCACGAGGACGCCCGCAGCCAGCACGAGATCGACCTGCGCTACACCGATGCCATGACGATGGCCGACACCGTCATGACGGCCCGGATGGTGGTCAAGGAGATGGCACGGCGCGAGGGCGTGTTCGCCAGCTTCATGCCCAAGCCGCTGGGCGGGGTGCAGGGCTCGGGCATGCACACGCACATCTCGTTGTGGGAAGGCGAGCGCAACGCGTTCGTCGACGAGAACGACGAGTACGGATTGTCCGAGGTGGCCCGCCAGTTCATCGCCGGCTTGCTGCGGCACGCTCGCGAGATCACGGCCGTCACGAACCAATGGGTGAACTCCTACAAACGTCTCATCGGCGGCTACGAGGCCCCGGTTCACGTCAGCTGGGCCCGCAACAACCGCTCGGCGCTCGTCCGCGTCCCGGTCGTCAAGCACGGCAAGCCGGACTCGACCCGTTTGGAATACCGGGCGCCGGACAGTGCGTGTAATCCGTATCTCGCCTTCGCGGTGATTCTGGCCGCCGGACTCCGGGGCATCACCGAGGGCTACCCGCTGCCGACAGAGGCCGACGCCAACCTGTTCACGCTCTCCAACCGGGAACTGGCACTCAAGGGCATCGAATCGCTGCCCGCCAGCCTGCACGACGCCGTCAACGAGATGGAGCGCTCCGAACTGCTGGCCGAGACCCTCGGCGACCACGTGTTCGAGTGGTTCATCCGCAATAAGAGAGCCGAGTGGGAGGACTACCAGTCCCAGGTGACCCAGTTCGAGCTCGACCGCTACCTCCCCCTCCTGTGAACCGGCACTAGGGCATTTCGATGGACGCCCTCCTCTGTTTCCCGCCGGACCTCCCCGCCGAGGTGACCCTCGCCCTTCAGAGCGCAGGGCTCACCCATCGTGCCGTATCGGGCCCCGAGGCGGTCGGCGACGGGAACGGGCAGGGCACCGCAGAGACGTGGTCGGGCGCGGTCGTGGTCGCCGGCGACGACATGACGGCCGCGGTCGCCTTCTGCCGCCACATCCGGTTGCGTGAGGTGCCCCTCAGCCCGCTCCTCCTCGTCATCCGGGCCGAACAGGTCGGCGAGTTGCTGTTGCGCGACGACCTGTTCGACGACTTCTGCGTCCTACCGGCCCGGCCCGACGAGTTGACGGCCCGGCTCCAACACCTCTTCTGGCGCAACGGGCAGAGCATGCGGCCCGACCTGATCGAGTACGGGCCTCTCATGCTCAACCTCGAGACGTATCAGGCCGCGGTCGCCGGACGCGTGCTCGACCTCACCTACATGGAATACGAGCTGCTCCGGTTCCTGGCGGGTCACCCGGCCAAGGTCTTCACCCGCGAGACACTGCTCAGCCGGGTCTGGGGCTACGAGTACTACGGGGGCGCACGCACCGTCGATGTCCACATCAGGCGGCTCCGGGCCAAGTTGGGCGAGGAACACGCGCACCTGATCCAGACCGTGCGCTCCGTGGGCTACCGCTTCGGCCAGGTGGCCTGGCATCCCGGGCTCAATCAGCGATCGGGCACCGCCGGCGTCGACGCAGCCGGCGCGTAGGCCCAGGCCTCCAGTTCGACCCGCGCCCCGGCCGGAAGCGCGGCCACAGCGACGGCCGAGCGTGTCGGCCGCTCAGGGAAGTATTCGGCGAAGACCTCATTGACGGCGGAGAACTCGCTCATGTCGACGAGATAGAGCGTGGTCTTGACCACGTCGCGCAACGTGACACCTTCGGTGGCGAGGACGGCGACCACGTTGTCGAGGGCTTGACGGAATTGTGGGATCGTCCCCCCCTCCACCAGGGCAGAGACGCCCTTGTCGTCGGTGGCCAGCCCGATCTGGCCCGAGGTGATCACCCAGTCCCCGGCCCGGCGGACGGGTGAATAGGGACCCAACGTCGGACTCATCGCTGCTCCTCCTTGTTCCTCGTCACCGCGCTCTTTGTCCCCGCGCTCCTCGTCACCGCGCTCTTTGTCCCAGCGGTCTTTGTCCCCGCGCCGCCACGCCTGGTCGGCCACCGCGCTGCATCACCTTCGGCCATCCATGCCGCTGCGGCCGTTGCCGCGAAGACCGCGTCAGAACCGTTCACCGGCCAGCGATCCTCGGGGTGCAGCACCACCTCGACCTGGGGCATCTCCCGGGCCGTGAGAATACCGAAGGAGCGGATCGTCAGGTCGAGCGGCTTTCCGGCCGCGTCCACCGCGATCCCCTCGGACCAGACGAGACCCAACGCCTGATGAACGGCACCAAGGACGTAGGAGCGGAGCGTCACAGGATCGAGGAGTTCGCCGGCCCACACCTCGACGGTGACGGTTCCCCGGCCGAACGGGCCGCCCGCCAGCGTCAGACCCACCTTGGCGCGGCCACCGCCCGGGACCGTGACATCGCAGTACCCGGTCCCTGGCCTCTGACCGCCCAGGTCGCCCCCGCGTTCGTCGTGCGTGCGCACCACGTGCTGCGCGGCCAGCAACTCCACCCAACCCGCCCCGCGGAGTTCGTCGCCTACCGGCGGCCCGACGATGTCGACCTCTTCGATGACGACTTGGGGGGCGAGAGCGGCTACTCGTGCCCGCAACCGACGGAGATCGGGCGACCCCGGCGTGCGACCGATCCGCACCACGCCCGAGCCGTCGGACCGGAGCCCGAGGGCGAGCGGCGGACGCTTGGGGCCGTACCGAACGACGTCCTCGCGGCTCCAGAGCACCCGGGCGCGGTGCTGTGTCTTCGTCGCCATTGTCCGGGCCAGCAGGGGGACGGGGCTGCGCTGCTTGCCGCCGAAGGCGCCGCCGTTGGCCAGGGGGCTCGCCGGCTCGCCCCCCGGGAAGCACCAACTCGCGTCGGGCTCGACGTACGCCGGTTCGACCCACGTGGTCTGCAAGGTGACCGCCCACGCCTCGCCTGGGATTTCGGGCAGCGGGACCGGGTAGACGAGCGGCATGGTGCTGTTTCGTCCCTGCACCTTCGCCGGACCTGCGCCGGATGCGGGGTCTCCGGATGCGGGGTGACCGGCTGCGGGGTCTCCGGCGGGCGCATTGTCGTCGGCGAAGCCCCCTCCACCCAGCACGACCTCGTGGCCTGAGATCTGCGAGGTCAATCCTTCGATTTGTGCCCGCCACTGCGTCAACAGCGGATCCACTACCGGGGTCGCTCCGTGCGTGCCCTGCGCGTCGTCCACACCATCTGCAGCGAGCCGAGGCAACCCGAGCGCGTCGCATCCGGCCTCGACGATGGACTGCCACCCGGTGCAGCGGCAGAGGTGGGCAAGCAAGGCGGACTCGACGGCGTGCCGGGTGACGGCCCGGTTCCCGTTCTCGATGGCGGCCAAGCGCATGAGGATTCCCGGTGTGCAGAAGCCGCATTGGCTTGCTCCGGCGGCGAGGAATGCGCCGACCCAGCGGGCCTCGAGATCGGGGTTCAGGCCCTCGACGGTGGTGACACTTCGGCCCGCGATGCGGCGGACCGGAGTGACGCACGCCACTCGGGCGGCGCCGTCCACCCAGACCGTGCAACACCCGCACTGGCCCTGGGGACTGCATCCGTCTTTGACCGAACGGCACCGCAATTGCTCCCGGAGCGCGTCAAGCAGGGACGTCCCGTGGTCGTCGTCGACGAGGACGGTGGTGCCATTGAGCGAAAAGGAAACGGCTGAGGCCGTGGGGGCTTCGCTCAGCTGAACGAAGAGCCACAGCCGCAGGTGCGGGTGGCGTTCGGGTTCACAATGTGGAACCCGGCTCCCTGGAGTCCATCGCTGTAGTCGAGGGTGGAGCCGACCAGGAGCTCCGCGCTCGCCGAATCGACGACAACCTTGACGGTGCCGAACTCGCGTACGACGTCATCGGCCATCAACTCGGAATCGAAGAACATCTCGTAGCTGTAGCCCGAGCATCCACCCGGCTTCACTGCGACACGCAGCGCCAGCGAGTCGCCTTCTTCCTGGGCCAACAACTCGGCCACTTTGGTGATGGCAAGATCGCTGAGGGTGACCGGAGCTGGCTTCTTGCCGATGTTGACCGAAGTGGTCATGGTGGTCACAGGAGCCTCCTTGTCGCGCGCCGTGCGGCGCTGGCCGCCCCGCTGCACAGTGCAGCAGGAATGTCCCCATGTTACCGGTGTGTCGGCATGGTCTGTCCATACCGGACCAAAGAGATCGGAATTAAGCTGCACGCAGGTAGAATGCTGACATGAGTCCCGAGCCGGAGGTCGCAGCTCCCCTCCCCGCCCTCGAACGCGAGGAGCACGTGCGCCAGAGTCTGCGCGCCGTGATCGACCCCGAACTCGGTGACACCATCGTCGACCTGGGCATGGTCCGTACGATCACCGTCGCCGGCGATCACGTGGTCGTCGATGTCGCCCTGACCATCGCCGCCTGCCCACTGCGCTCCCAGATCGAACGGGACGTCCGGGGTCAGATCGAGGCGCTCGACTGGGTGGCTTCCGTCGAGATCCGCATCGCCACCATGGATGCCCCCGAGCGGGCGGCCGTCATGGCACGGGCCCGCTGGAAGGCCAGGGAGGACGCACCGGAAACCGCGATCCCCGCCACCACCCGCGTCCTCGCCGTGGCCTCGGGCAAGGGCGGGGTCGGCAAATCGTCGGTCACGGTCAACCTGGCCGTGGCCCTGGCCCGCCGGGGTCTGACCGTCGGGATCCTCGACGCGGACATCTGGGGCTTCTCGGTGCCACGCCTCCTCGGCATGGAGGGGGACGTCGAGGCTCGTCAGGGGAAAATGGTCCCGCTGGAGAAGAAAGTCGGTGCTGGGCTGGTCCGGGTGCTCTCCATGGGGTTCCTGGCCGACGAGGAGCAGGCGATCATGTGGCGCGGCCTGGTCCTCAACCGTGCCGTGCAGCAGTTCCTGCAGGACGCGCATTGGGGTGATCTCGACTACCTGCTGATCGACCTGCCCCCGGGGACAGGCGACGTGCAGATGGGCCTGGCCCGTCTTCTCCCCCGCACCGAGATGCTGGTCGTCACCACGCCGCCTCTGGCGGCGCAGAAGGTAGCGGCCCGGGCCGCCGACATGGCACGTAAGGGCTATCTGCGGGTCGCCGGGGTCATCGAGAACATGAGCGACTTCACCTGCGAGCACGGCACGACATACGCACTTTTCGGCTCGGGTGGGGGGACCCGCCTGGCCCACGGGCTGGGCGTGCCGCTCATCGGCTCCATCCCGCTCCATCCGGATCTGGCCGCTGCCGGCGACGCCGGCACACCGGTGGCCGAGGGCGACGGTGAGCTGGCACCGCTCTTCGCCGAACTGGCCCGGGTAGTGGCCGAGGACGTCGCGCCGCTGCTCGAGACGTCCTCCTGCTCGGCGCGCCTCGTCGAGCGGGTCGAAGCCGCGGTGGCCAGCGGCGAACACAAGCTGGACTGAAGCGGCGCCACCCGGTAGGCGAGCTACTTCGGCCCCACCCAACGCCACCGCGTCGTGGCTGCGTCCTGCCCGGCGGGGACTTCCGCCTCTTCGACAGCCACGGCCCGGCCTTCGTGGGCCAAGAATCGCAGGTGCGCCCAAAGCGACATGCGGGCCGGCTTGTGTTGGGCCTCGGTCACGTCGGCGTAGACCACCGGGAGGAGGTCTTCCACCGTGCCTCCGCCTACGGCCTGCAGTGCGTCGGCCACTTTGGCGTGACGCCCGAGCCGGTGGGCGATGAGCGCGTCGATGACGGCCGGGACATCGCGCATCAGCCGCCCGTGGCCCGGGGCGAGGCGATCGATCGCCGGTTCCATGTCACGCACGAGGGCCAGGCTGGCGAGATACGCCCCCAGATCCCCATCCGGTGGGTTGATAACCACCGTCGACCCGTGCATGACATGGTCCCCCGTCAGCAGTGTCCGGCTCTCCCGGATGAGCCAACAAAGATGATTCGAGGCATGCCCAGGAGTGTGGACCGCTTCCAGCGTGAGCAGCACCAGGGAGCGCCAGCGTCCAGCCCCCGCGCACGCTGAGGTCGGGAACGAAATCGTCGGCCGGGCCGAAGCCCACCACACGGGCGCCGGTGGCTTTGGCCAGTGCGGCCGCACCGGGGGCGTGATCACGGTGCGTGTGGGTCACCAGTATCCAGCGGAGCGTGCCACGCGGCGGCGGCCAACAGCGCATTCCGGTGACCCTCGTCGTCGGGACCGGGATCGATCACGACGAGCTCCGAGGTACCGATCACGTACGTGTTCGTGCCCGGACCCGTCATGAGCCCCGGGTTCGGCGCGGTCAGGCGCAGGAGCCCCTCGTCCAACTCCACCGGCTCTCCCGGAACCGGGACCGGGCCCACGCCTGTGTCGGGTACCGCCGGAATCATGCCGGACGATGCGGAAGGGGTCATGCCGGAAGGGGAGCCGTCGCTCCACCCTCGGTCGAACCGTCATCTGTGTTGGCCGCGAGCGAGACGGTCCGGATGGCGTCGTTGAAGTCACGACCGAGCGCCGGCGTGCCATCGTCGGAGCGCACGTCGTCGTACCCCTTGTCGCCGGGAAGCAGGATCCGCACCCCGCTCCCGTCGGCGATCAACCTGGGTTCGATCGTCGGGACCGAGCGTGATGCGCTCTCGGCCGCCTCCAACAGCTCGGCGCTGGTGGCGAAACGACTGATCGCCTGAAGGTTGCGCACGGTCGGCAAGATGATTTCGAAGTCGCCCTTGCGGTGACCCTCCAAGGCGCGCCGCGGCGAGATCCACCGTTCGGCAATGGTCTCGCCGGCGTCGTGGGCCGCTTGTTGGCCCGGCGGGGCGGCCGCCACGAAGAACCGGGTGTCATAGCGGCGCGTGGCCCCTCTGGGCGTGATCCAGTGGGCGAAATAGTGGACGTCGCCGACGAGTAGCTGCAGTTGCTCGTCGCGGCAGACGTCGAGGAAACGTCGCTCCCCCTTGTTGACCAGAGCACGCTCGGCGACGAAGCGGGCCTCTTCCTCCATGTCACCCGTCAGCAACGGCGGGCCCGCCGGCCGCTCGGCCAATAAGAGGCCGGCCTCCTCGAATGTCTCGCGGAGCGCAGCGACCCAGTAGGCCAGGCCACCGCTCTCGATCCCGAGCAGAATGCTGGCCTCGACGTCACTCCGACCCTGCGACACGGCTTCGGCCTCCCGGCCGCCGTCGAGCGGGTCGACCGCGCCGCCCGGGAAGACGTACGCCCCGCCGACGAAGTCGGACTGCAGGTTGCGCCGGACCATAAGGACTTCGAGCGCGTCGTCGCTGCCTGCCGGCTCCTCGGCGTCGCGCACCAACATCACGGTGGCCGCAGGCCGCAGCACCGTGGCCGCAGGCCGCAGCACGACCGCGTCGCCCGGCCGGCCTTGCGAGCGACGGGGAAGGATTGAGGCCACCTGGCGAGGCTACCGTCACCGAGCCGGACGGCCCCAGAATGGGCCGGACCGCCCTCAGAATGACCAAAGCCCTGGTCTACGCTGATGCCTCCCATGAGCCTCGACGCCCCCGAGCCTGCGGAGTCGACCCCTGCGGAGTCGACCGTCGTGCACACGATTCCCCGGCGCTATGTCGCCCTGGGGCTCATCGTGATCGCCATCATTCTCGTGGGCGCACTCATCGTGATCCGCCACGCCGACCAGACCGATGCCACGTCGGACGTCGAGACCATCACGCCCGCACCCACCTCGCTGCTCACCTCGCTCGCCCACATACCGGCCACCGTCAGCAACGCCGTCGGCGTATCTTCGCCCAACAACCCGATCACGTCGCCGACGGCCACGGGGAACGCTCCCATCTGGGAATCGTCGACAGGGGGGGCCGCGACCCGTCCGGTGGTCTTCTTCTACGGGGCCGAATTCGCCCCGTACGCGGCGGCCGAGCGTTGGCCTGTCGTCGTGGCCTTGTCGCGATTCGGCACGTTCGGCCAGCTCGGCCTCATGCAGTCCAGTTCCTCGGTGGCCTTCTCCGATACCCCGACCTTCACGTTCTGGCACGCCACGTACTCGAGCGTCTGGATCGACCTGCAGACCACGAGCGCTATAGCTCGCTCAATCCGACGGGCGCCGGTTACACCTCCCTGCAGACGCCGACAGCCCGGCAGGCGGCGTCGGTCGCGGTCTACGACACGTCGACCAAGACATTCCCGCTCCTGGATATCGCGAACCACTACGTGCTCGTCGGATCGAGCTTCTCGCCTACCGTCCTCGACGGTCTCACGCAGTCCCAGATCGCCGACGACCTGGCCTACCCGGCGAATCCGGTCACGCAGGCCATCGTCGCCTCGGCCAACGAGATTACGGCGTCCATCTGCAGCGTGACGGGCGACCGCCCAGCAACGGTATGCGACGCGCGCGGGGTCACCGCTGCCGCCGCCAAGATGAAGATCCGCAACGCCGGCTGAGGCCCGCTACGGGGCGCCGACCTCCCGGGCTGGCGCAGCGAGCTGCGAGTGGGAGCGGGAGTGGGAGTGGGAGTGGGTCAGGAAGCCCGGCGGTCGAGCACCAGCTTGCGCTCGACCTCGTTCAGCCCGCCCCAGATCCCGTGCGGCTCACGGATCCGGATGGCGTACTCGAGACAATCCCCCCGTACGTGGCACTGATGGCAGATCTCCTTGGCCCGGAGCTCCCGTGCGGCCTTCTCTTCTTTCCGTTCGGCATGCGACGGCGGGAAGAACGCCGAAGCTTGCGGTCCCCGACAGGCTGCCTTGACCTGCCACGTGTCTAGTCCTTGACGCATATGACCCCCAGAATGGGTACATGAGGTACCCCCCGCTCGCCAACTTACTGCCGCGCTGCCACGGCATCAAGGGCCCTGAACTGGATCTTTAGTTGGTCGACGCTCGCTGGCACCAAAGCCCCAACTACGCTCGGCCGCACATGGACGTGGGGACCTTCTGCGCGCAAAGCCACGTCCTGATCGTGGCCGGCAAGGGAGGCGTCGGAAAAACGACTATGGCGGCCGCGCTCGCCCGCATGGCGTCGCAGACCGGCCGTTCCGTGCTCATCGTGGAATTAGAAGGGAAATCCGGCATCACGGGCGCCTTCGGCATCGGCGAGGACCTGGGCTACGAGGAGGTCGAGTTGCAACCGGCCCGCGGTCCCGAGGAGGGCGCCGTTCGGGCCCGGCGGATCACGCCGGATGACGCGTTGGTCGAGTACCTCGAGGACCACGGATTGCGCCGCGTCTCCAAGCGCCTGGTCAGTTCCGGCGTGGTCGACGTGGTGTCCACTGCGATACCCGGTATCCGCGACGTGCTCGTACTGGGCAAGATCAAGCAGTTGGAGCGGGACGGCATCGCCGACCTGATCGTGGTCGACGCGCCCGCCACCGGCCACGCCATCACCTTCCTCACCTCAGCCAGCGGCCTGGTAAATGCGGCCCGGGGTGGCCCCTTGCGGACCCAGGCGACCGACGTCGTCGAGTTCCTCGGCGATCCCTCCCGTTGCCGGGTGATCCTGGTGACGCTGCCCGAAGAAATGCCGGTCAGCGAGACCATCGAGTCCGCCTTCACGCTGGAGGACAAGGCCGGAGTGCAATTGGGCCCGGTGATCGTCAACGGAACGGACCCCGAGCCCACCGGTCTGGAACGATCGGCCCGCGAGGCGGCGGCCGGACTGGATATCGACCCCGACGTTTTGGAGGCGATGGAACAGGCGCGCCAGTTCCGCCTCGAGCGCCATGCGCTCTCGGCCTCCCAGATCGAGCGCCTGGCCAGTGATCTCCCACTGCCCCAGCTCCTAGTGCCCAAGTTGGACGCCGAGGAGATCCGTCCGGCCGAGACTCGTCAGTTGGCATCCGCCCTCGCCCAGGCGATCGGCGCGCTCGGCACCCGAGGTCCCCGACCCATGACCGCGACCGCCGGCCCTCTCACTGCACTCGTCAGCGAGCGCTCAGTCATCGTGTGCTGCGGGTCTGGCGGTGTCGGCAAGACGACCGTTTCCGCAGTTTTCGCCCTCGCCGCGGCGCGGGCCGGGCGACGAGCGTGCGTCGTCACCGTCGACCCCGCACGCCGCTTGGCCGATTCGTTGGGTGTCGAGTCTCTCCCCAACACTCCGACCGAAGTCGAGGGCGACTGGCCCGGACACCTGCACGCGCTCATGCTGGACACCAAGGGAACATTCGACGACCTCATCCACACCTATTCCCGCACGACGGAGCAGGCAGAGGGCATCCTCGCCAATCGGCTCTACCAGAACCTGGCCGGTGCCCTTTCGGGGACCCAGGAATACATGGCCATGGAGAAGCTCAACGAGCTCGTCGAATCAGGTGATTTCGACATCGTCGTGGTGGACACTCCACCCACCCGCAATGCACTCGATCTACTCGACGCACCACGCCGGCTCACCCGGTTCCTCGAGAACCGCATCTTCCGGGCCCTCCTCTTTCCGACGCGCGTCTCCTTGCGGGCGGTCGGCCTGGCGACGACAGCGCTGTTGCGCACGATCTCCAAGGTGGCCGGGGCCGAGATCGTCCAGGATGCCATCGCCTTCTTCCAGGCCTTCGACGGCATGGAAGAAGGGTTTCGGGCGCGGGCCGGGGCCGTGCGGGAGCTCCTGGCCGATCCCGCGACCGCGTACGTCCTCGTGACCTCGGCCCGGCCCGACGCCATTACGGAGGCCCGGTTCTTTGCAGAGAAATTGGCCGAACGCGACATCTCCCCCGCCGCCCTGGTGGTCAACCGCATCCACCCCCACTTCGGGCCTGTTGACGGAGCGCCTCCCGTCGACGGCACGCCTCCCGTTGACCCCGCTACCCCCGGACCCCTGGCCGCCCTCGCGGCCAACCTGACCGCCCTCAACGATCTGGCCAGGCGGGAAGAGAGCTCGTACGGCGCCCTGGCGGCTGAACTGGCGCCTGCCGCGCTGGGGCGAATCCCTCTCTTCGGCCAGGACGTCCATGACCTCGGCGGGCTCCAGCGTGCTGCGGACGTGTTGTTCGGCTGAGAAGCGCCCAGGGCGGGGCGGTGACGGCGAATTCGGGCCTTTTTCGCCTTACGTGAGCGGGGGAAAGAGGCCCTCGGACATCCAAGAGAGCCGGCGGGAGACCTGGTTAAATTCTGAGCGCTAGAAATCTAGTGATGAGAAGTACCGACCGGGTGACTTCGAGAGGTGAGCGTACCGACCCGAAAGTGGCTTCGCCGGACAAGGAGACCGGGCTACCGCACCGCGCCTGCACTCCGATAGTCTGCGCCCGTGCAGACCATTCTGGTCGCCAGCGATGCGCCCACTCTCCGGCGGGAGATTGAAGCGGTCATCAGCGGCCCCGACGTGGAAGTCCATGCCGTGACCTCGGGACCCGAGGTCATCGCCTTCGTGACCGACGAGGCGCCGGATCTGGTCATCGTCGACATGCAGATGGGCAACATGGGCGGCATGGCCGTGTGTCACGAACTCCGGCTGCAGGAGTCCTACGACGCCCTGGACCACGTGGCCGTGCTCATGTTGCTGGACCGCCGGCCCGACGTCTTCCTGGCGCGGCGCTCCGGCGCCGAGGGATGGCTGGTCAAGCCCCTCGACCCGCTCCGTCTCCGGCGAGCCGTCAACGCGCTCCTCGACGAAGGCACCTACGCCGATGATTCGTACACGCCCGTGCCCGTGCTGGTGGGCGCCGGACGCCAGCTCGAGGCGGGCAGCACACCGACGAGCTGATCCGCATCCCGGTGTCGAGCCCTCGGGAGACGCAACCAACAGCAGACCCGCCGCGACGCGCCCGCCGGCCTTGGCGCCGGGGCGCCAACGGGGAGCGCCGGTCCGACGGGCCCCAGCTCCCCAAAGACGACGCCTCCGAGCAAGAGCGCATCATCATCGAGGCCCTGGCGGACCTGCGCGACATGGACGTTCGTGAGGTCATGACCCCGAGGGTCGACGTGACCTTCTTGACGATCCCCGTGCAGGCCGACGACATCGCCCGTGCCGTGCGCACGTCGGGACACAGTTGCTTCCCCGTGGTGCACGACGACCTCGACGATCTGATCGGCATCCTGTTCGTCAACGACATCTTCCGGACGGGGCCGGACGGCCCATTGACGCGGGATGCGACCGACCCCAGTCCACTGGAGATCTCGCGCAAGGTGCGTCAGCCGTATCTCGTCCCCGAGTCGTTGGGCGTCCTCGAGGCCCTGGCCGACATGCGCAAGCACCGCCGGGCGGTCGCGGTGGTCGTCGACGAGTACGGCGGTGTGGCCGGGATCCTCACCGTCAAGGATCTTCTCGAGCCTTTGGTGGGCGACCTGCACGACGAGTTCGACGAGGATCGAAGAGCCGATGATCGTGCGTGTGGACGGCACCCGTTGGCTCATCGACGGCCAGACCAACGTCGACGTAGTCCGTGAACGGCTCGGCATGGACGTACCCGATGGCGAGTACGTCACGTTGGGCGGGCTCCTGTTCGCCCTCTTCGGTCATATTCCGAGCGAAGGCGAACAGGTCCGCGTGGGCGACTGGGACCTCCGGGTGGTCGAGATGGACAAGCGGCGGGTGGCCCAGGTGGTGGCCACGTCGCTGGGCCCGACCCCCGCCGATGCCGGCGCCGAAGGGCCCCCGGACTCAGAAGGCTAAGGTGACTGACCTGCTTCCTTCGGGAGGCGGACGGGCTGTGGCGCAGCTTGGTTAGCGCGCTGCGTTCGGGACGCAGAGGTCCCCGGTTCAAATCCGGGCAGCCCGACCACAAAATCCCAGGTCAGGGCCTCAGGATTCTGAGGCGCCTGGCTCGTCCGGGAGCGCATGGCGCGCAAATGGCGCGGAGATTTTGCCATCGCCTTCGGATTGGGGCGCAGGTTCTCGTCGGTTTGGCCGAAGAATCGCTCGCCGATGACGTCCGCCGCCGCCGGTCCACCGATGCCGGGGCGGCAGCGTAGATAGCCAGCGTCATTCTCGGGTCGGCATGACCGAGTCGCACCTGCGCCGTTTTCACGTCGATCCCCCCGACCACGAGCGTGGTGGCATTCAAGCGGCGAAGGTCGTGAAAGCCGGCTCCCTCACAGCCGGCTCCTTGGCGGCCGGGAGCCAGGTCCGCCGGCGCCAGTTCGAGTAACGCAAGGGGCCGCCATTCTCGTCCGTGAAGACCAGTGCGTCACCCTCGTCCGCAGTGAGTCCAGCCCGTTCGAGGTGCGCCGACAGCATGGTAACGATGGCAGCAGGCATGAACATGGTGCGCTTGCCGGCCCGGGATTTCGGCGGTCCGAAGACGTTGCGGCCTCCGATCCCACGGACGATGGCCTCGACGACCGAGAGTTTTCCGCCGACCAGGTCCAGTCGACCCACTCGGAGCCCGGCCACCTCGGACCAGCGCAGCCCGAGTGTGGCGCCGATCCAGACCATGAGTCGGTACTCGAGGGCCACGTGGAGGGCGATCCGGGCCACGTCTTCGGGCGTCAGGTCATGGCGTCGTGTCCCGTCGACGAGCGGGAGTTTGATGTTGCGGCACGGGTTGCGGGCCAACCAATCGTTGCGCACGGCGAAGCCGAACATGGCACGGACGACTTCGTAGTTGCGCTTCACCGTCCGGGGCGCATAGTCGGTGCTCCAGCTATTGACCAACCGCTGCACGTCCTGGGGCCCGACACGCTCGATCCGTCGCTCGCCCAGGACAGGGAAGACGTGGAGCCGGAGGGTCAACTCTTCCCGGGCGGTGGTGGACTCACGTTTGGTGGGATCCGAGGCGACCCACTCCTCAGCCAGCTCCTTGACCGACATGCGCCCAGCCCATGGGTCGATCCACACGCCCCGTCCGAATATCGGTCTCAACGGAAGCCAAGAAGGCTCGAGCTTCTCCCTTGGTGGCAAACGATGTCGAGGCGAGGTGGCGCCGACCGCCGTACCAGTAGCTCGCCTCGTAGAGGTTGGTCCGTTTGCGCACGCTTCCGAATGGGCGTCTTGCTGGCATGCGCGCTACCTCATCGAGATCCGGAACCCAAACGGGTTCACCAATGGAGGAGGCACCTGCCGGCCCGCACCCTTGGTGCGACGCTCAGCAGCACTCGGGAAGTCCACGCTAATTGCCCCGGCGCAACGGGGTGCTCGTACGGGAAGGAGCGACCCGGCGCTCATCAACCCAGTGGTCGATCTCATGCTCCTCGAAGCGGACGAAGCGCCCGACCTTGACGATGGGGATACGCCGTTCGGCCACCAGTCGCCGAATGTGGCGCTCGCTCGTCCCCAGGCGGAACGCAACATCAGCCATCGTGATGAGTGCCCTGGGGTCTCTCAACTCCTGGCAGAGGACACACCGTAGGGAGCGGGTACGGATTCGAGGGTCGCTTGCGGCTCCGGCCCGGCCTTGGGGCCGGGCCTCGCCGACAGGCGCCTTTCGGCGCCCTCCCTCTCCCTCGGTGGCCCGTGTCGAACTGTGATCCCTGGGCTTCATCGGTGGCCACCTTCCGCCCGACGACGATGAACTCGTTCGGCGAAGGTCGTCCGGCGGGCAATCTCATCGTTGGCCAAGTGAGCCGTCAGGGCTTCGAGCGTGTCGGCCACGGTGAAGGTGCCCGAGAGGGCGGCAAAGCTCACCAGGTAGCCGACGAGTCCGGGCATGAGCCGACGAAAGGAACTGGCTCGCTTACGGCGGCGGATCCACGTCAACTCGGTCGCCCCCCGAGCCAAGGTCGCGGCCTGGATGATCCGCCACGACGGTGCCACGGGCCATCGGGAGCTGTTGGAGTCGGCGCCCGGAGTCCGCAGCGTCAGCCATTCACCCGTGCAATAGCGCCAGAGCGAGGGAACCGCCGCCAGGACAGCGTCAGGGTGGTAGAGCTCAAGTCGGTCAGGGCGGTACGCCCGATCTCGAACTCGATCCGCCACACCTGCGCCCCGGCCTGGTGGCGGTCACCCCAGATGAGCTCCCACCAGTCGCTCCCCTTCGCCGCCATCTCGGCCGTCTTGTCGTAGATGCGGGCGCTGATCCGCTGCGTGCGCCTCGAGCCGAAGGAGAATCCGGTGCAGACGTGGCCGGCCTCGTAGGTGGTGCAGTCATCGCCCCGGCACAGAAAGGCCCGCCGATCCTCCCCCCGCAAAACGATGCCCTCCACGTCACAGAACAGGTCGATGCGGGCCACGCTCAGAACCAGCCGGTCCATCTCCGGGCGCAGGAGTTCTTCGAAATGTCGGACGGTGCCGGCCGGACCAAGGGAGTGCAAGAGCTGGGCCCGGGGCTGAATGCGTACCGGCGGCAGCTTGGTGCTCGAGGTGAATCCGATACGGCCGGACTCGTGGTCGAGACAGAAGCGGTACTTCCCCCACCCGTGGGGCGCCAGCCCGAAGGTCAGCGATCCCAACTCGAAAGGTACGGGCAGCGAGACCCGATCGGCGAATAGACGGGATTCCTCCAGCCGGGCCAGGAGCGCCTTCGGCAGGTACACCTGCCCGGAGAGGTAGAGGGCGTCGACGCCGGAGGCCACCTCCTTCACGCCCTGCTCCTCTAGCTGCATATTTGCGACTACCTCATTAGAAGTCGGCGCTGACGACCGCATGGTCATGGCTCAGCTCGGGTCCGGGAGGGGGCGGAGGCGCCCCGAGAGCTCGTCGCTCCAGGTGCGCTTGAGGTCGAGCTTGATCCACGGAAACGTGTACTCGTCGGGGTGGGCGCCGTAACGGGTGCGGAACTTTCGGACCTTCCGAAAGATGGTGGCCCGGTGCCACCCACCCGACTCAAGATGGGCGAATCCCCCGGCCTGGTGCCAGGCCACCCAGAAACCGATCAGCTCGGAGTCGTCAAGCACGGCCTGGGCGATGTCATCGCGCAACTCATCGTCGTAGTCGGCGATGGACCGCTTGGGATTGTCCCCGTAGGCATCTGCCAGGACGTCGTCGGGAATCGAATACCAAAACGCCGACCACCGGCCCAAGGCGATGCCCCGGCCCTCGGTGCTGTCCATCTTCTCGGATCGGAAATCAGGCGACTCACTCACGATGGTCGCAAGTATGCGACTCATTACGGATCCTTGTCAAGTCACTTCACGAGATATTCTACCCTGCGAACTGGCCATTAGACAGAATGTGGTCCAACCTGGACTTATAAATCTGCGACTAGAGGCCTCCCACTGGATGCCCGAGGTCGGTGCGGCCCAGGCTGACGAGCCCACCTTCAAGGCCTCCAACGACCGACCGGTCCCGCAACCAATGGGGATTTGGGAACTAGGTGTCGGAGATCACTTGGCGAGAAACTTGGAATGAGCCAGAGCTGCTTCGCACCCCGATTCCCACTGGGCCTCATTGTCCTCACCTGGAGCCAGTAGTTGAGATGCAAGCAGGGCGCATTGGACCTTGGCGCTCGATCCCAAGAACGATTGCTTTGCCATCGGATGGGCAGCGTTGAACCCGTCGGTGTACGACGCCGACGGACCGGATGACGAGCAGGCCGAGACACCCACGGCGCTAGCGATCGTGGCGGCGAGGATCAGAAATGAGCGCACCGCCGATGAATCCTAAGCAGTTGGTTCTTCTGTCGCCTCGTCCCCCTGGGTGCTCCGACGCCACAGCGGGCCGAACTACAACCGGACGCCGTACGTGACCTCTTGTCCCAAGGCCCAAATGTATTTTGCGGGTGCTGTGTTACAGGGTCCGCACCCGCATGTTGGTGGCCCTCTTCGCATGTAGGCCGGGCGCTGGTGCGCCCAGCCAGTTCGATTATGGGCTGTGAAGGGTACTCACGACGCAGCCCTCAAGGGTTCGCTGCGCCGGCCGTTGGCCGCCCTTGACCGCCGCTTGCCCTTCACTTCATCGCAATCCCCACTTACCGCCGGATCTACACACGTTCACGAGCAAACCTCCTCCATGCGACACTTGGAGTCGGACGTCGGGGGTAGTCGGTGAACAGCTACGAAACGACGGGGGCGAGTCTCACTCCCTCCGAAGCCGCGGCGAAACCGGACACTCAGCCGGCTGACGAGGGACCCGTCCGATGGACTGTCCTCTTCGCCCTCTTGATTGGCGCCCTCGTGTTTGGCGCACTGGACGGTTACGTCGCCTACATCATCGAGTCCCCTGGGACCTCACTGGCTGGACACTGCCTTCTGGTAGCGGTCATTGCCGCTGCGGCGGCGACCCTCGGGTGGCGACTTTTCAGATCGAAGAGTCGCAGTTTCCGTCTCAACTTCACGACTTCAATTCTGCTTGCGGGTTTTCTGGCGACTTGGTGGGCATGGGCCTTTGCAATGCCCGCAGCGATGAGCTGGGACACGCATGCAACGCCTCGAGCTCTCGAAGCATTGAAGGGCATCGGAGCTGAACGGAGCGTGTGCGTCATCGTCACCACGGGGTCGATTGGACCGCTGCATGAGCCGTATCAGCAGTGCGCGATCAACGGTCAGCCGGGATCACAGGTCCAGTTCACGGCCCGGTCTGATGGCGGAAAGTCCGATGTCAGTCCGGGTCGTGGGTTGATCTTCACCGAGGCAGCTGCGAACACCCTCAGCGACCTATGCACGCGTCATCTCGTGGGTGATTGGTATGCGTTCACCGCAGATCCTTCGGGAAAGGCGGGCTACTCCTGTCGAGGGGGCTTCTAGCGGGGCTTCAAGATTCGGGCCAGTCAGCCCTTGGATTTAAACCCCTTTGATCGCCGCCGTTGATTTCGCCAGCCACTGCTGGTTGCGTCAAGACCATTCTTTCGGAAGGAGGTCGGGCCAGTTTTCTCTTAGCTTCCGCTTGATTTCCGCCGGCTGTCGTTCATGAAAGGCGTCCGCTTGTTCGATGACGAAGTAACCGAGCGCGCCGTTAAAGCCAACGGCCCAGCGATTGAGAAATCCTTCGTAGCCCAACAGTGCAAACGGCAGGTTTCCGTCCGTCACAAAATCGACTTCGGCGTCCCAACAAGTGTCGGGAAAGGGGCCCAAGACCAGACTGACCGAGACCGTTACTGCCGACCACGTGTTACCCATCAAAGTGATCTTCTTGGTCGGGTCAGCGAACTCGACTGCCAACAAGTCTCCGACTCCCCGGGGAAATACGCACCGTGGCGCACCGGTGTCGATCAGTGCCTTCGTGGAAATGGACATTCCATTCGCAGAGAGCTGTACCTCAAGAGTGGGCCGCTGGATCCGATGGCCATACGCACTCTCCTCCTCAGTCCATGGAAATGGATGAAGAGTGTCGTCTGACGACAGGGCTAGCCCACGCCCACGATGTACGCGTCGCTGTCGGGACGGACGAATTCGACGACAGCTCGTTCCCGCTTCCGATGGTCCATGTGGTGAAGCTGAAGGGCGAGTTCATGGGAGGTAGGGGCTGCTGCAATGACCTCGTCACCAACCACGGCGACCCAAAGTCCCTGGTAGTTGTTGAGCATCCGAGGGCGAGGCAGGGGGGCGACACGCGCTCTGTCCATTGGACCACGGTACAGGGAGGAGGGTCGCCTGAACCAGCGTCGCAACGGTCCCATGCAATAAATTTAATGAGGACCTACCATGAAGTGGTGGATCCCGACGTCGACATTCTGTATGGCCCTCACAGGGTCCAGAAGATCAATACGGTGACGATCCCACGGGAGCTACAGAGAGCGATCGGAATCGAGCCTGGAAGATTCGTTCACTGGGCGCTCAATCCCGACCTCCCGGGAACTCTGCTTTTGATTCCCTCGAGCCAGATCGAGCGGTCGATGGCGGCGATTCTCGGTGAGATTCGTAAGCGAGCCTAGGGACTGAAAATGGCGCGGAAATGGCGCGGAACGATGGAAAACAACGGTATTCGGCGGTATCAAACGGTCGGCGCCGAACGGCTATAACAGGTCGTTGAAGTGGCCTTTTGCTAAATCCGACCGCCGAGCAGGAGCGACTGAATTCGCCTGCGCTGCGTTCGGGACGCAGAGGTCCCCGGTTCAAATCCGGGCAGCCCGACCACGAAAGCCCCTGGTGAGAGCGTTACACTCGACGAGCTCACTCAGGGTCCACCGATTTTTGGCGCGATTTTGGCGCGATCTTTTTGGCACTTGACGCCATTTCGCAGTAAAAGCCCTCGTTCGCCTGCCCTTTCTGGTCCATCACTTTCGCCTCGACGGTCGGGCTTTCTTCGGTGCCCCACCAAAAAACCGCTCATCGACGGTCTCTGCGGCAGCCCGGTCGGCGCTGATTGGAGCCGATGCGTAGATGGACAACGTCATCCTCGGGTCTGAATGGCCGAGGCGAACTTGGGCGGTCTTCACATCCACCCCGCCCACCACCAGGGTGGTGGCGTTCAGTCGCCGTAGGTCATGGAAGCCAGCTCCCTCGCAGCCGCCGGCTTTGGCCGAGGGGAGCCAGATGCGACGTCGCCAGTTCGAGTAGCGGAGGGCGCCACCGAATTCATCGGTGAACACGAGACTGTCGATGTCCTCCGCTGTCAGTCCCTGGCCTTCTAAGTGAGCGGCCAGCATGACGACAATCGTCTTCGGCACGGACATCGTGCGATGCCCCGCACTCGACTTGGGCGGCCCGAAGACGTTGCGTCCCCCGATACCACGAGTCAGCCCTTCGGCGACCGTGAGCCGTCCGTCGGAAAGGTTCAGACGCCCAACTCGTAGAGCGGCGACTTCGGACCACCGAAGACCAAGCGACGCTCCCAACCAGATCATGGGCACATACTCGGGCGGCATCTGGAGGGCGATGCGAGGGATGTCCTCGGGGGTCAGGTCATAGCGCCTGGTGCCGTCCACGGCAGGCAGCTTGATGTTGCGGCAGGGGTTGCGGCCCAACCAGTCGTTGCGCACGGCGTAACCGAACATGGCCCGCAAGACCTCGTAATTCCGCTTCACGGTTCGAGGAGCATGACCGGTGCTCCAGACGTTGATCAGGTTTTGGACATCTTGCGGTCCGACTTGCTCGATCCGAAGCTTGCCCAACGTCGGGAAGATGTGGAGCCTAAGTGTCAGCGCCTCGCGGGCCCTCGTCGACTCTCGCTTGGTCGGATCGGCGTCAACCCAGGCGAAGGCAAGCTCCCGGACGGATATCCGGCCGGCGGCCGGGTCGATCCAACTCCCTCGGCGAATGATGGTCTCGATCTCGGACAAAAAGGCGTTGGCGTCGCCCTTCGTGCGAAAGCGGGTTGGCCCAATGTGGCGCTGGCTGTTGTGCCAACAGCTCGCTTCCCAACGCCCCTGTCGTTGCCGCAGGCTTCCGAACTGTCGTCTGGGCATAGCCATTACCTCATGGAGACAAAGAACCCAATGGGTTCGGTCAATGGATGAGGCACCTGCCAGCTCGCACACTCGGTGCGATGCCCAGCAGCACTCGGGAGATCCACGCTAATTGCCCCGGCGTACCGGGACGGTCGAGCGAGAAGGAGCGACCCGGTGCTCATCAACCCAGTGGTCGATCTCATGCTCCTCGAAACGGACGAAGCGCCCGACCTTGACGATGGGGATACGCCGTTCGGCCACCAGTCGCCGAATGTGGCGCTCGCTCGTCCCCAGGCGGAACGCAACGTCAGCCATCGTGATGAGTGCCCTGGGGTCTCTCAACTCCTGGCAGAGGCCACACCGTATGGAGCGGGTGCGGGTTCGAGGGTCGCTTGCGGCTCCGGCCCGGCCTTGGGGCCGGGCCTCGCCGACAGGCGCCATTCGGCGCCCTCCCTCTCCCTCGGTGGCCCGTGTCGAACTGTGATCCCTGGGCTTCATCCGTGGCCCCCTTCCGCCCGACGACGACGAACTCGTTCGGCGAAGGTCGTCCGGCGAGCGATCTCATCGTTGGCCAGGTGTGCCGTCAGGGCTTCGAGCGTGTCGGCCACGGTGAAGGTGCCCGAGAGGGCGGCAAAGCTCACCAGGTACCCGACGAGTCCTGGCATGAGCCGACGAAAAGAACTGGCTCGCTTACGCCGGCGGATCCAGGTCAGCCCGGTGGCTCCGCCAGCCAAGGTCACCGTCTGGATGATCCGCCACGACGGTGCGACCGGCCACCGGGAACTGTTGGAGTCCGTGCCCGGTGTCCGCAGCGTCAGCCATTCACCCGTGCAATAGCGCCAGAGCGAGGGAACCGCCGCCAGGACAGCTTCAGGGTGGTAGAGCTCAAGTGCGGTCAGGGCGGTACGCCCGATCTCGAACTCGATCCGCCACACCTGCGCCCCGGCCTGGTGGCGGTCACCCCAGATGAGCTCCCACCAGTCGCTCCCCTTCGCCGCCACCTCGGCCGTCTTGTCGTAGATGCGGGCGCTGATCCGCTGCGTGCGCCTCGAGCCGAAGGAGAATCCGGTGCAGACGTGGCCGGCCTCGTAGGTGGTGCAGTCATCGCCCCGGCACAGAAAGGCCCGCCGATCCTCCCCCCGCAAAACGATGCCCTCCACGTCACAGAACAGGTCGATGCGGGCCACGCTCAGAACCAGCCGGTCCATCTCCGGGCGCAGGAGTTCTTCGAAATGTCGGACGGTACCGGCCGGACCGAGGGAGTGCAAAAGCTCTGCCCGGGGCTGAATCCGGACCGCCGGCAACTTGGTGCTCGACGTGAAGCCAATACGGCCGGACTCGTGATCGAGACAGAAGCGGTACTTCCCCCACCCATGCGGCGTGAGGCCGAACGTCAGGGGCCCCAGCTCGAAGGGGACGGGCAACGAAACCCGGTCGGCGAAGAGCCGGGATTCCTCCAAGCGGGCCAAGAACGCCTTCGGGAGGTAGGCATGACCGGACAGGTAGAGGGCATCGACGCCCGAGGCCAGCTCTTTTATTCCCGGCTCAGGTAGCTGCATATTTGCGACTACATGTTGAAAGATCGGCGGTGGTGGCTGCGAGTGCATGGCTCAGCTCGGGTCCGGGATGGGACGGAGGCGCCCTGAGAGCTCCTCGCTCCAGGTGCGCTTGAGGTCGAGCTTGATCCACGGAAACGTGTACTCGTCGGGGTGGGCGCCGTATCGGGTGCGGAACTTTCGGACCTTGCGAAAAATGGTGGCCCGGTGCCACCCACCCGACTCGAGATGGGCGAAACCGCCGGCCTGGTGCCAGGCCAACCAGAAACCGATCAGCTCGGAGTCGTCGAGCACGGCCTGGGCGATGTCATCGCGCAACTCATCGTCGTAGTCGGCGATGGAGCGCTTGGGATTGTCCCCGTAGGCGTCTGCAAGCACATCGTCGGGAATCGAATACCAAAACGCCGACCAGCGGCCCAAAGCAATCCCCCTTCCTTCGGGACTGTCCATCTTCTCGGACCGGAAGTCGGGAGACTCGCTCATAGTAAGTCGTAAATATGCAACTAAATCCGGGATCTGTCAAGTCAGCACGGGAGAAAACATCGCGTATCACCAGGGTTCTCTCACTCAACCACGGGGGTTGAGAACACTCAATGATGCGACTAGGCAAATCTAGTTGCCAGGTGGCCAAGTGGATCCACCTTTTCCAAGGTATGGGACTGGCGTACCCTGCACCGTGAAGCCACCTAATCGCCTTGTGCCTTATTTGCTACTCGGCATGCTTGGACTCGGGACATGTCTCGGCGCCGGGTTAGGGCTCTCCGCAGGGCCCATAACCCATACATCCGGAGCGGCAGACATCGCGTGCGTCACTTCTGGCGGTTCCAAAAGAACGGTCGTGACATGCACCCGTCCAGGGTCGGCGTTCAGTTTCTCACTGAACCTGTTTAAGAAATCCACACTGAACGTGGCAGGTTTCGAGACGTGCCTGTCCAAGGGTCTGGTGTCCTATTGGCCCGGGACCGGGGGGGCGAGCCGGTTCACGTCGGAGCGAGCGCAAAGTAGCGTCGAGAACTTCGACCGGGAGGCGAGCCCGATCGTTATGGCTTGCTACAAAACCGGTGGCTAACTTATTGCCGCCTTCTGAGGGGATCGAGGCGGAATTGTATTTTGTGGGTGCTGTGTTACAGGGCCCGCACCCACCGTGTAGGGACCGTTTTGGCATGTAGGCCGGGCGCCGAGCGCCCAGCCGGTTCAATTTTTAACGGGCGGATCACTCACGACGCTGCCCTCAAGGGTCCGCTCCGCCGGCCTACGGCCGCCCTTGACCGCCGCTTCTTTTTCGCTTCCATCGCAATCCCTTCTTGGCATCAATGCCCTGCCGGGAAAAGAAGTAAGGGTCCTCCATGCGAGACTGTGGTTTGGGCGTCGGAGGGTAAGCGGTGCGTGTCTACGAAACGACGGGGGCAGGCCTCACTCCGTCCGACGGCGACATGAACCCAGCCGCTCGACCCGCCGACGAACAGCCTGTCCGATGGGCTGTCCTCCTCGCTCTCTTGGTTGGTGCCCTTTTGTTTGGCGCACTGGACGGTTACATCGCCTACCGCATCGAGTCCCCGGGGACCTCACTGGCTGGGCACTGCCTTCTGGTGGCAGTCATCGCCATTGTGGCGGCGGCGATCGGATGGCGGTTGTTCAGATCGAGGAGTCGCAAGTTCCGTGCCACCTTCACGACTTCAATTCTGATTGCAGGTCTGCTGGCAACGTGGTGGGCGTGGGCCTTTGCGATGCCCGCAGCGATGAGCTGGGACACGCATGCCACGCCACGAGCCTTCGAAGCATTGAAGGGCATCGGAGTTGAACGGAGCGTGTGCGTCATCGTCACCAGGGGGTCGATTGGACCGCTGCATGCGCCGTACCAGCAGTGTGCAATAAACGGTCGGCCCGGATCCCAGGTCCAGTTCACGGCCCGTTCTGAAGGTGCGAAGTCCGATGTCAGCCCGGATCGCGGGTTGATCTTCACCGAGGCAGCTACCAACACCCTCAGCGGCCTATGCACGCGTCATCTCGTGGGCGATTGGTATGCCTTCACAGCAGATCCATCGGGCAAGGCGGGCTATACCTGTCGGTTTGGCTTCTAGCGGGGCGAGTACCTGAAAGGCAGCTTCGGTCACCCACCATCTTCGGCGGCTAGTCCAAAAGAGTCTGCCTGTATTGGCAAATAGGATCCGCACATTTGGTCAATGGAATCGGCAGCTCGGTGCACTTTGGCGCGATTTTGGCGCGATCTCATGGACTGCATCGGTAACCAACGGGATCGAACGGTCAGGCGGCTGCCCGAAGTGATTGGACTTAACCTGGACTTTTGGCTGCCGTTGGGCTGCGACCAGCGCCAATGAGTTCACGTCAGGCCCTGTTCGGGACGCAGAGGTCCCCGGTTCAAATCCGGGCAGCCCGACCCAAAATCACTGGTCAGGGCCTCAGGAGTCTGAGGCGCCTGGCTCCTCCCGAGCAATTGGCGCGGAAATGGCGCGTTCCTGCTCCCTGCCGAACTCCCTGCCGAACGTGCAGCTACCCGTCGATCGCCGTACGCAACTGCGCCAGGCGGGCGCGATCGAGCGAGTACCAGACCCATTTGCCCCTCCGATCGCCTCGGACGAGTCCGGCTTCACTGAGAATCTTCATATGGTGCGAGATCGTCGGCTGGCTCTTGCCAAGGGGACCGACGAACTCGCAGACGCATACTTCCCCCTCGGGTGAGGCCGCCAAAATACTGAGTACCCGCAGTCGTACTGGGTCTGACAGCGCACTAAACCCGCTGGCCAACTCGTCGGCATCGACGGCATCGAGGGGAGCCGCCAACACGGAAGGGCAGCACTGTACGGGCACCTTCGTCTCGAAGGCCGTAGACCCTTTAGCCATCCATCCTCCCATTGACAATGGTGAATGTATCCATGATACTCGATCAATCGATAGCTGTCGATCCATGGAGGTAGCGATGTCCCGTGTCCAGCTTGCACTCACCGTCTCGGACATCGAAGAGAGCGTCGGGTTCTACGCAAAGCTCTTCGGGGCCCAACCGGCCAAGCGACAGCCCGGCTACGCCAACTTCGTCATCGCCGACCCACCGCTCAAGCTCGTCTTGATTGAGGACCGGTCCGCACGAGGCCACGGCACCGCAGGAGCCCTCAACCATCTCGGCGTCGAGGTGAACAGTCCAAACGAGGTCGCAGCGGCGACAGGTCGACTGATCGCCCAGGGGCTCGAAACGAGGACCGAGGACAACACGACATGCTGTTACGCCGTCCAGGACAAGGTCTGGGTCAGTGATCCCGACGGCGCCCCTTGGGAGGTGTACACCGTTCTGGCCGATGCGCCCACCGAGACCGGCATCGCGGGCGACGGCTCGTGCTGTGCATCCGGCGCCTCCCGGGCACTGCCGGGGACGGTAGACGTGAACCCCTCCTCTTCGTCCTGCTGCTGAAGAACGTCGTCGGATCCGGAGCGAAGGAGTGCCTCGCGGTGTCCCCCTGTGGCGACGGCTCTTCGCCGAACTCCTCGGAAGCGCGTTCCTTGCCACGATCGTCATCGGTTCGGGCATCGCCGCACAAAATCTGACGCCGGGAAACACCGGTCTCGAGCTCTTCGAGAACGCCGTCGCGACTGCCGCTGGCCTCTTCGCCGTCATCTTGATGTTTGGGTCGATCTCGGGTGGTCACTACAACCCCATCGTTTCGTTCGTCGATGCGGCCTTCGGTGGCCTCTCATGGAGGGACGCTGGCACCTACCTGCCCGCCCAAGCGGCGGGGTGCATCGGGGGGGCCGTGATGGCAAACGTGATGTTCTCCCGGGCTGCCGTCTCCATCTCCACCAAGCATCGAGCGTCGGGGGCTCACTGGTTGTCCGAGGTCGTGGCCACAGTTGGCCTGATCCTTGTGATCTTCGCCTTGGCCCGTACGGGACGTTCCCACCTGGCTCCGGCCGCCGTTGGGGCGTACATCGGAGCGGCCTACTTCTTCACCAGTTCGACCAGCTTTGCCAACCCTGCCATCACCGTCGGGCGCATGTTCTCCGACACCTTCGCCGGCATTGCGCCGTCGTCGGTCCCGAGCTTCCTGTCGGCCCAAATTGTTGGCGGCGTTGTTGCCTTCGGACTCATCAAGTGCCTGTATCCAGGCCTGACGAGCGCACAGGCCGCCGATGCCGTCCTGCCGCACGAACTGGGCGCAGACCCGGTGGTGCCCAACGCAACAAGGGAACCGCCCCTATGAACGAAGTGCCCGTAGTCCTATTTCTGTGCACGCACAACGCCGGTCGCAGCCTCGCCGCACGGGTTCTCCTCGACCACTACGCCGAGGGCCGTATCGACGTACGATCTGCTGGCTCAGAACCCGCCAGCGAGCTCAACCCGTCGGTTGTCGCACTACTTCTCGAGCGGGGCCACGACCCGGGTCGGGAGTTCCCGAAGCTGCTCACCGACGAGCTTGCCAGGCAAGCCGACGTCGTCGTCACGATGGGCTGCGGCGACACGTGCCCCGTTTATCCGGGCAAGCGGTTCGTGGACTGGGAGCTCGAGGATCCCGCCGGGCAGCCGGTCGACGCAGTCCGACCCATCATCGATGACATCGATTGTCGGGTTCAGGCGCTCATGGCGGAGCTGCTGGCATGCTCGCACGAGCTGGGCGCAACAACGAGCAGTGGTGCATGCACGGCCGAGTCCGATGCCGCAGGGGTACTTCAGTGAGACGGTGATCCCCACGCGGCGAGCACGAGTGTCGCCAGTGTGAAAACCTCCAGTGCGGTTGGGCGCGAGGAGGCTGCGGAGAATGCCGATCTACTACCACGAGACCATTGACGCATCGATTGTCCGGGAAAAGGCGCTCGCCTACCTCGACAAGGTCGGTCGGGCCGTGACGGAGCGCACGAATATTCCGGGTTCGCAGATGCGCAACCTGGGCAAGTGGGTGGTGAACTGGACGACAGGTCGCTGGATCCAGGTCGTGGGCCAGTGGGAAATGACGAGTTGGGACTGGTTCATCGAGCACTTCACCAAGACCAACCTCATGTTCGACCACCCCGAAGGCCAGGAGCAGTATCGCAGCGGCGGTTTCGATCGCCTCCTCAAACCGTGGGAGGGGACGCCGACCCTCGACCAGATCGTCGAAGAAGGGCGCCGGGCGCCATTCGTCCTCCAAGAGACCGTCGGTCTGCCGGCCGGGTCGGCCCCGGTGTACCTGGAATCTCTGAGATCGGCCGGCACGGTCATCGGGCGAGCCGGGCGGGGGATGGCGTTGCACGGTGCCTACGAAGTGCTCTTACGTGACGAGTCCGAAGTGCTTGTCCAATGGGCCTTCGCAAACCTGACGTCCTTCACCGAAGCGATCGGCAATACCCGGGCATTTCACGAGCTCGCAGCATGGCGTGAGGAAGCTCGCGACACTGAACGGACGTACATCGCCGCCCTGTTGGAACCAACGGAGTGGTCGCCTCTGCGCTGAATCCTCACCGCATCTGCGGTGCGCCCGAGTCGCCACGTCGGGCACGTCGGTCGACCCTGCCGCCCGCATCGGATCTTCCGTCGGTAAGAATGCCCCGGATGGAAATGGGGCTCGGGCCGCGGTCGCGCACAGCCCTTCGCGGAAAGCAGTCGACGGATTGACGACCAACTGCGCAGGTCCGTCCCGACCATGACTCCTAGACACGCCGCGTCCTCCCGGGGGAAAACCCGCCGCTACATGCTCTTCGGCAGCCTGGTGCTCCTTCTCGTGCTCGTGGGTGCGGGCGCCGGCTATGAGTGGTCACGTCCGGTTCCTTCCCCGGTATTCCACGCCAGCCTGTCCAGCTCCGTCCACCTCCCGGGGACCGCTCCGGCACTGCCGTGGCCCACAACGGGCTCGGCCGCGTTGACGCTGGAAGGCGTGGGAAGCCTCGGCCGGGTCGGAGACACGCAACCGGTCCCTATCGCGAGCATCACCAAGGTCATGACTGCCTACGTCGTGCTGACGGATCACCCCCTTTCCTCGGGCGACACCGGACCGGCCATCCCGGTCGACGCGGCGACCATTGCCGCGTATCAAACGGGTCTGGCCACCCAGCAGTCGGTCGTCGATGTGGCAGCGGGAGAGAGCCTCACCGAACTTCAAGCACTCGAGGGCCTCCTCATCCCCTCAGGCAACAACATCGCCGTGCTTCTTGCGGACTGGGATGCCGGGAGTACCGACGCATTCGTGGCCAAGATGAATAGCGCCGCGCAGAAACTCGGGCTCACCTCGAGCCATTTTGTCGATGTAAGTGGATTGGATCCCGGATCGGAAAGCACGGCAATCGACCTCATCAACTTGGGACGGGCCGCCATGGCCCTTCCGGCCTTCGCGCAGGTCGTCGGCATGGGCGAAGCCACTCTCCCCGTGGCGGGGCGCTTGATCAACTTCGATTACGACCTCGGCCATGCCGGAATCATCGGTATCAAGACCGGTACGGACGCAGCTGCAGGCGGATGCTTCCTCTTCGAGGCCCAGAGCATGGTCGACGGCAAGAAGGTGACCCTCGTCGGAGCGGTCCTCGGCCAACAGACTTCGAGTCCCATCACCGCCGTACTGAGTGCGGCGGTGGCGCTGACGCAAGCGGCCTTCGCCGGCATGGCCAAGATGCCCTTGGTCGCCCCCGGACAAGTCGTCGGGCATGTCGTTGCCAGCTGGGGCAGCTCCGTGCCGGTGAAGGTTGCACGAGGCCCTGACATCGTCGGTTGGCCCGGATTGCCGCTCGCCACGCAGCTGCAGGTCGCATCGCTGCCCACGCACATCGCGACGAACACCAGGGTCGGCGTGCTCAAAATCGATCTGGACGGTCACGGCGTCGATGTCGACGTGCGGTCCGCAGGCCATCTCTCCGGCCCCTCGCCGACCTGGCGTCTCACCCGCCTTTAGCCAGCGGCGTGCCGCGTGACCCAGCCGAATTTGTGGAGGTGAAGGGACTCGAACCCTCGGCCTACGGCTTGCAAAGCCGCCGCTCTACCAGCTGAGCTACACCCCCGCATTCCGCAGCACACACGGAATCGGAGAGCCGGATGGGGACGCAGTCGAGCCAGCGGCGAGGGACCATGTTAGAGGCACCGTGCCGCATGTCCGGACCTCGTAATCTCCGGGGGTCGATGCAGTGCGCATCACTCATCACCGATGACATTGATGCGGGGCTGAACCACCACCTAGGGTGCGCCTCGATGGATGCCCGAACATTCCTCGGAATGGAGCAGGTGGGCGACAGCCTCCACTGGCAGATGCGCGTCGCGCCACAGGTCACGACGCCGGGAAACTTTCTTTTCGGAGGTTGCGGCCTGGGCGCCGCCCTGGTGGCCCTGGAAGGGGCATCAGGACGCCCCACGGTGTGGGCCACCGGCCAGTACCTCTCCTACGCGCCGACACACTCACTCGTGGAATGGGAGATCACCCTGGCCGTCGTCGGAAGCCACGTCACCCAGGGCCGAGCCGTGGGGAAGGTGGGTGACCAAGAGATCCTGACGGTCAATGCCGCTCTCGGACTCGACCAGTTGCCACTCAATGGTGTCTGGGTCGAGCCCCCGGCAGTATTGCCCCCCGACGAGTGTCCGCCTCGCCTTGTGCCCGAAATGTTCCGCAACACCATTTTGGACAAGGTCGAGATCCGCGTGGCCAAGGGTCTGCCGCTCGGAGAACTGGGCGGAATACCGGGGGACCCCGATTCGGCCCTGTGGGCACGTGTCCCCGATGATCTCACCCCGTCAACTGCCACTCTGGCCATTTTCGGCGACTACGTCTCGGGCGGCGCATCGCAGCCTCTGGGACGTCAGTCGATGGGTCGCAGCCTGGACAACACGCTGCGTGTGGCGCGGCCGACACCGACTGAATGGGTGCTCTGTGACGTCCGCATCCATGCCCTCGTCAATGGCTACGCCCAGGGTGTGGCCTTTTTGTGGTCGCAGGACGGGGAGCTCCTCGCCACGGCGAGCCAATCGTTCGTGGTCCGGCTGTGGCCCGACCAGAACGGGGCACCGGAGTGAGGTCCTGACGGCCTTGGTGTAGCCTCAATCTCCCTCTGGGGCTATAGCTCAGTCGGTTAGAGCGCAGCACTGATAATGCTGAGGTCGCAAGTTCGATTCTTGCTAGCCCCACCACGTAAGTCCAGGTAAAAGCATCATGCACGAACTCTTCACGAGCCCGGTACGCTCCGTCCCAACAGCCGTCCCAACAATTCCCGGAAGTTCCTCCGGGACTGCCGAGTTGGGACTCGGACCAAGGGAGCAACATGGCCGGCAGTATCCGCCCGCGTCCTGATCGAGGGCCTGAAGTCTGGGAGTTGCGAATCTTCCTCGGCCGAGACAGCGACGGACACGTGCGGCACAAGAGCCAGGTGTTCCGGGGATCCCGCCGGGCAGCCGAGAAGGAGCTCGCTCGCGTCCTGATCGCCCAGGAGGTAGAGCCCGAACCGATCCCCGAACCAGCTACTCGGCTCTGGGGCCCGCTCACCACGGTCAACGACGCCATCGAGGGATGGAAGCTGAACGGATGGGATGATCTGAGCCCAGTCACCTCTCGGCGCTACGAGAGCGTCTGGAAGGTGCACATTAAGAAGACCATCGGCAGGAAGCGCATTGCGTCGCTCACCCCATATGTCGTCGAACGGTACTTCCGTGACCTGAAAGCGAATGGGTGCGGCCGCGAAACTGTCCGCTATGTTCGTTCACTTCTTAACCGTGCCTGCCGGCTGGCCCGCAAGTGGAGCGGCAATCAGCTGCCGAATCCGATCGTCGATACCGAGCTTCCTTCGTGGGGGCTCAAGGATCCCCCGAGCCGGTACGCGCCCCGTCAATCGAGGAAGTCCGCCGCCTATTGGTCTGCGCCCAGGATCTCGATCTGCGTTACGCCGCGTGCCTGCGGGTGGTAGCGGCCACGGGAGTGCGGCGAGGCGAGGCCTGTGCCCTGCGATGGTCTGACATCGATTGGAACGAAGCCAAGTTGTCGATAGACGAGTCCGTGATTCCGTCCAATGGTGGCGCCATCGTCAAATCCCCGAAGACCAGGGCCAGCATCCGCCAAGTCGCCGTGGACGCCGGCACCCTTGCTGAGCTCAAAGTGTTGCGGGCCGAGCAGCAACGACTCGCCTCCGATGCCGACGTGTCGATGCCCGACAGCAGTTTCGTCTTCTCAGCCGACCCGGGCGGAGTCTTACCTCCGTACCCGGACACGATCAGCCGGGCGTTCACCAAAGCCAGAGTTGCCGCTCGCCTGCCGGCGGAGTTGCACCTGCACTCACTTCGACATTTCCAAGCGACCTCGCTCGATTCCGTCATCCCCGAACGTCAGAAGCAAGCCCGTCTCGGCTGGTCGACGGTGCACATGGCCCGTCACTACACCGACTCGATCTCTGGCGAGGACCGCCGGGCGGCAGATCACATCGGGACTCTTCTCGATGGTTCCCAATTGACTCGCGTTCAGGACGAACGCAGCGGACACCATTGATCCCCTCTTGCACGAGTAGTCAGTCCGGGTACTCGCCGGGAACCTTCATGGAAATGGTCTCACCCGAGACATGGTCCGTGATCTCAAAGCGAGGCGACGTCATGTCGACCCCTTCCTTCCACTTCGAGAACGTCATATCTGTCATGGAATCCCAAAAGCAAACGGCAAAGAGCCCACCAGACTCGGGGTCCAACTCAATCGGTCCCATCTCGTGGCTATCTACGAACTCATGCAACCCATTGGTAGGGTCGATGCGTTTCCAAATCCCAAGGCTTTGCTTGAGAGAGTCCATCCCAAGCCGGGCCTGCTCGCCACTGAGGTAGCTGAATCGAAAAGCAACAATGAGGCTGACTCTGTGTTCTCTCGAACGGTTGGTGATTCGGACTCGATCGCTGGAGACGATCGCGAAGTCACGAGCGAGGTCCTTCACGTACGCGTTCACTGGCGTCAGTCCGATTGCGGGCACCTGAACTGCCAGTTGGAGCCGCGGGGCTGAAGTGGACACCGCCGCCGCTGGTACTCCCGCTCCCGTTCCTGTTGCCGTAGGAGGGTGAATGATCCGGCCTACTTCCAAAGTGCGGCGTTCGAAGTATTCAGAGCCACTGGGATCTTTCGCAATAGTTGTCGTTTCTCCAGGAAGGTGGGTGCCGAGGGACGGGGGCGCAACCCTTTGAATTCCCTTCTGCTTTCGCTCATGCTTCAGACTGGCAACAAACCACGCTCCGCCACCGAGAGTCATGACGCAGCCCACTCCGAGCGGAACCGGAGCGCGGAAGACGCCAGCCAAAATGGTAAGTCCGGCTATCACGACGGTGCCCGAGCCACCAAGGCTTGGCCGTACCCATCGCATTTCCTAACGCTACCGAGGATTTAGCCGGAGCCAGACTCCCGGGAGGGCTGCGCCGTCTCTGCTACGGCTCCCACCTGCTCGCCGTTCAAGAATCTCTGCAGCACAGCCGTGGGCACGTACCAGTAACCACCGATGCGGTGAACCGGAAACGGGACACTCCCGTTTTGGACGGCACGGTACATCGTCGACCGGCCAATGCCCAGGAGCAACGCCGTCTCCTCCAGGCTCAGTAGCGGCCGGCCTGGGGCCCTTGAAACATTTCTTTTCGAACTTCTGACATTTCCCGAATTCCGGGGACCGTTCGTTAAATGTGCGCCGCCCGATCCCGTCATTTCTCATTCCCTTCAGCATCGTCGCGACTCTTGTCGTCTCCACGCAGGGGAGCGAACCTCAGAGCCCCCTTGGTCCGACCACGCTCTCCAGCGAACGCCTGGTCCCCGTCGACCAAGTCATCTTGCTGTCCGACCCCGGCGTGGCCCTGATCCGACCAAGCGACGGGCGGCTCCGTGGCTACGGGTTCTCCGCCGTGATCACCGGCGTGGCAGCCGTCGATTCCGTAGGAACCAACTCCACAGCGATGTCTGCCGGACTCCATCGTCATCTCGTGGTGTTCTCTCTCGCCCTGACCCAGTACTTCGCACCCGCCGCCCTCGGCGACGGGACCGCTCCCTCGCTCACTGCCAACGTGGCGTTCGACGGTGGCTATCTGCCCATCGACGTGGACAAACTCCGGGCGAACGGACAAGCCACCTATGTGGTCTCGGTTCCCAACCGCCGCAGTGAGATCGATCTCGAGATGACGGCAGCGAACTTCACGTCCTCGTTCTCGCTCACCGCCCTGCACCGGGTAGGCGAACAACCCGCTGTGCTCTACCGCGACCCGACTCAGCCGAACCTCACGGTGAATGTGGGTCAGAACGTCCCCGTCCCGGTCGAAGCCCCGACGAACGCCTTCAGCAGCGAGGAGATCCTCGGAGTGAAGTCCGCCATCCTCACCGACTTCGAACCGGGCGATCCCTCCGTCCAGCCGAGCAATCCGAACGAGGCCTATCTGGCCATTGTTGGGTCCGACACCGCAGATCCCGATCCGCCGCCTGGCTATCTCCCCGGCGCACACTTCGTCGACGGCTTCTCGGCCGTGGCACCCAGCGCGCTCACCCTCACCCTGCCCGATGGGGTGACAGCGGCGGGGGCCCATAGCGGCCCTTCCGCTGATGGCCTCTTGTCCGGTACGTACTATTTCGTCGTCCCGGCCGACACGACGTCGGCCAGCCTCTCGGTCGCCCCTGGGACGGTGAGCGGTGTCGTCTACGACAACTTCACCGGTCTGACCGACAGCATCACGTTCCCCCAACCGGCGACGTTCACCATGAGCCTGCCCCCGGTTCCGAGTGCTCCGATCGTTTCGACGAGCACCTCCACCTTGCCCGTTGTCGACAACAATCCTGCGAGTGCGGTGGTGCGTGGCGCCGTGCCGACGGCGGGCGCCGACTGGTTGGACGCCGTAGAGGCCGCCGGGGCGGCGGGGATCCTCGGCGCCGTCATCTTGGTGTCTCGACGCCGCAGCCGCCACCGTCGCTCCGGCGCCAAGTCGGCGCCGGCTCCCTATCGTCCGCTGGTGCCCCTCGGTGTTGGGGCCCATGTCGAAGCGGCGTCGGTTCTCCGCAGCAGTCCCGTGTTCGCCCTTCCCCCAGGACCACGGACGGCACCACGAGAACCACGTATGCACGGCTACCGCTCGCCGAAGATCTCGCCGCCAACCCCGCCCGGATCGACCACCGAGGCTCCGCTTCTCAGGGTGACCCAGGACGACGCCCGGCACGGCTCTCCCCGCACCAACGGTGCCAGCCGCACCATCGAGCTCCTCATCCTCGGGCCGGTAGAAGTACGCGGCTGGAGACGCCGCCCCCGGCGCCGGATCGTCACCGCGCTGCTCTGCTATCTGGCCCTGCACCCCGAGCGCCCGGTCAGTGGGGATCAGATCCTCAGCGCACTGTGGCCGCTCGGCTCGATCCGCAAAGAGGCCACCCGGGCCAGCCTGCATACCTATGTCTCGGACCTGCGGCGAGCTCTTCCCGACGGCATGGTGCCCGACGCCGCCAGTGCCGACGGCTACACGCTCACGCGCGGAATACCGACCGACTGGGGAACCTTCGTGGCCCTGCTGCCAATCCCGCGACGCCTCGCCGAACGATGCGGGACGACTGCAGGCCCAGGCTCTTTCCTTGGTGCGGGGTGCCCCGTTCGCCGGCTCCACCACTGACATGTTCGAGTGGGCGACGAGCGAGCACCATCTGGCCGCTATGGAAGTCGCCATCACCGCCTGTGCGCACACACTCTCGAACTGCGCGGCTGCGTGCCGGCGACGTCACCGGGGCAATCGACGCGGCCCGGATCGGCTTGCTGGCCGTGGCCGACTCCTACGTGCTCCAAGCCGCCATGATCAGGTCCACCCGGGTCAGACGCGGACCCTGCCGCACTCCGCCGAGCCTGGCGCTCGGCCCGCTCCACTCTCGGGGCCGACGGGGTGACGGAGCTCCTTGAAGAGCTCGGTGGGGACGCACCGCCTCACGGCGTCTCCTGAACGTTCCTGGCGTCCCGTCTACTGGTGCCACGGCCCTCGGCGATCAATGCCGACTCAGCCCGCTGGCGGGTCTTGCGCAGCGCCGCTTCACCCCTGTGGAGCTCACACGACAAGGCCCGGAACGAAGTGCCCTGCGCACGGGTCGCCAAGACGATTTGCGCCGCGGTGGCCGAGATCACCCCAGCCGACACGGCCTCGGTGAGCACCGACCTCAAATCCCCAGAGCCGGCCGATCCCGGGGCGCTCTCGTCCGCTCCGGACTCGGGCACGTCGCCGACGGCGGAGAGCGGGAGGCGGCGCAGGGCACAGCGCTGCTCGGCTCGGAGCGACCAACGCAGCCGGTCCCAACTGCTCGAAATGATGGCCCGGGCCACATGGATCGGTGGGTTCGGTGCCAGGGCGAGCACCCGGTCATAGGCCATGGCAACCACGTCACCTTGTGCCACCGCTGAATCGATCCCCACACCGATCAGACGCCGGGACAAGACCAAGCAGCGCGGGCCGCAGAGCAACCAGCACCGCCATGACGGCCAGCTCGTCATCTCCCGCCAATCGAAGCAGCGCCCCGAGCACGGCGTCGGCTCTGGCGCGGTCCTTGCTTTCGTGACAGCTGCAGGCCAAGGCGAAGAGGCTGTCGCATCCGTCCACCGCCAATCCGCTAGTAGCGAGACGAGTCAAGGTTTTCTTGCTTCCGCCGGCCCGGCACCGGATCTCGAGAGAACGGGTCAACCGCCAGATGGGTCCTTCGTGTGTGTCCATGGAGCCCATCTCGCCGCTCCACCCTCGACTTCCTTCTCGACCCCGTTCTCGACTCCGAAGAATTTCTGCGCCGGGTGCAGAGTCGTCACCGACCGTCTCGGTCGTGTTGAGATCGTGTAAGCCCTGTTCAACGGATGTGTAAGGGCTGGAACGTGCCGTATGGTCATCCATCGCCGGTCCCGCCTTCGTCGGCGCTCTCCACAGGTTCTTCACCATGTGACGTCGCCAGCCGGGCCAGATGGAAGGCGAGCATCCCGAGTCCCGGGTCGTCATAGCCACGCCCGGCGAAGCCGTAGTGGACCTCGTCGTCGGGGCCTGCTCCTGGCTCATCCCGAGCCCGTTGGTAGTCGGCCCGCACGGCTCGCAGCGCCGAGAATGTGGTCGAGTACCGGGTGCTCTTGGTCACCACATGGCCCCGGTATCCGAAAGCGTGGGCGCAGCGCCGGAGGCGGAGCGTCCGCCAGTTCCTTCCTGCCCACCGAGCGTCCAGGCCGTCTCGACCAGTCGGCGCTGATGCTCGTTGACCGGGAGCCGGGCGATCTCGCTGCCCCGATTTATCCGGTAGGCGAGGGCGCCGGTCGAGTCCGCCGTCTTTGTGGCGTACTTGGCCACGTACGCCGCCACGGCCATATGCGCGATCGTCGCCGACCTCGCCCGCCATCAATTCGGTGGCTGCCATCTGGGCGCCCCAGTGGATCTGGCTCGTGCGCCGAGCCGTCGAGCCCGGGCACCGACGTGGTGACGTGGGGGACGACCTCGCGCAGGGCGGCGATGAGGGCTCCGGTGCTCAGCCATGGCGGAGGGGGTGCCTCGGGACCCTCGTGGCCGTCGGCCCGGAGAACCACGTGCAGATGGACCAGTCCGCGCTGTTGGAACTCGGCCGCCTTGACGTACGAGAGCCGCAGACCGTCCTCACCGACGTCGCCCATGCGCCCGAGTGTGCGCAGAAGGCGGATGGTCGTTCTGTTCCAGAGCCCTGAGACGTGGGCGTTCCACAGCACCGCTCCCCGGTAATCGAAGCACTGCGGGCAGAGCGGCTGGCCGAGCAGCGGGTCAGAGCCGTCGTGGATCCGTGGGCAATCCCGGGGTACACCGTGCGGGCATCTGCCCGGGCGGCCCGGGTGACAGATCCGGCGGGTGCCGCCCATCGTTCTCCTTACGTCCCCTCTGACCGAAGGGGCGCCACCAGAACGGCCGCTCCCCGAATGGCCGCCACCCGAATGAACCGCTCCGAAGGACGGGGCGGTGAGGGTGACGAAGACCCGGGGTCGCATCCCGACCTCGGCCGGCACGCCCTTGCCGCCGCGCAGACCCGACGCCACCACCTGCCAGGCATCGCCCTTGTAGGTGTGGGCGCACGCCGGGCACAGGACTGCTCGGCGGTCCTTGCAGGCCACCAGCATGACGCGGTCCTCCGCTGGGGCACCTTCACGTAGGACGGCGATCCGGATCGGGTGGGCGCAAGAGCCGGCCCGGGAGATCTCCTCGAGGGCCCGGCGGGCCCGCTCGCTTCCGGCCTCCATGATGGGGCTCACCTCCCGCCCCGGCGTCGCAGAGCAGTGGCCTGGTCGGCGAGACATGGATCTCGCCGTCGGAGAGGTGGCAGGAGCGGAACCGCACCGGCACGCCGCCCTCGGCCAGGAGGAAGCCCACGCCCCGGGCCGTCGGGTCGACACTGGCCGCCGAGTAACCAAGGGCGGCCCAACCCTGACCGAGCACGGTGTCAGAAGCCTGCGGGGTCGAGCACCGCAGCGCCACCCGGAATCCGAACAGGTCACGGATCTGGGTGGGGATCACATCGGCACTCGGCTTCTGCGTGGCCGCCAGCACGATGATCCCGGCCGCCCGGCCCCTCGACACCAGGTCGCGCAACAGCTCGGTGATCTCGATCCGCTGCTTGCGGTCCTGGCCGCCGAGATAGAAGGCCAGCTCGTCGATCACCACGACATGGAGGGGCACGCCGCTTCCCGGTTCGATCTTGCGTCGGCGCAGCGCCAAGCAGCGTGCGGTAGCGCTCGTCCATCTCGCTCTGGATCGCCGACAAGCACGGCGATGGCGTCGGCGACCGAAGGCCCGACGTTGTCGGCCGCGCATCCTCGCCAGGCCGCCAACTCGACCAGCTTGCCGTCGAGCAGGGTGAGGGTCACCGTCGGATCGAGGGCGGCTGCCGCCACCAAGAGGGAGAGGAAGACCGACTTGCCCGCTCCGGGCTCCCCACCGATCAGGACGTTGCGCTCGGGGAGCCCGATGCGTCACCGGCCGACCGTTCTCGTCGGTCCCGACCGGGATCGCCTTCCACAACGAGGCCCGGGGCGCACCGCTCAGCGGCCAGGGGACGCTGGCGCCGGCGAGGGAGTCCCGCCGAACGATGACGACGTGGGCGAAGGCGGCGTTCTCGGCACTGCGCCGGACCCGGATCTCCCGGACCCCGAGCGCCGCGGCCAAGGGCTCTGCCGCCGCCTCGAGCTCGGCCACATGGGTCCCGAGGGGCATCTTGACCAACAGGTCGTCGCCGAAGGGTGCTGAGACGATCCGCACCGCCGTCGGGCCGGCTCGCCGTGCGGTCCGGCCAATCCGCACAGCCGGGTGGCCCGGGCCCACGAGTGGCGGACCGACAGGATGACGCAGCTTGTCCGCAGCGGCCCGGACTTCGAGCGGTAACGCCAGGCGACCAGTCCGGCCGCCGCCAGCACGACCTGGACGCCGGTCGGACCGAGATAGTGGCCGACGAGATCGAAGGCGATCATGGCCAGCACACCGATGCCGGCCTCTGCCCTCCACTCCCAGAAGGCCGAAGCCAACTGGAGAGTGGAGGGCGCCGAGGTTCTCCCTCTTGAGCTCCGTCATCGTGCTCAGACCCCGTTGCGCCGCAGGTGACGGCCGACGACTCCGGCACCGACGGCGAAAATGAGCGCCAGCCAAAGGTGGACGGCCATCTCCTCGATGAAGGACCAGGGCCAAGAAGAAGCCCAGCAGGATCGACGACGACCCTCTCCATCAGAGTGCGGCCTTGGTCGAGCCGATCGCCTCGAGCTTGGCCGCCTTGAACGACACGCCGGAGCGGTCACCCATGGCCCAGGTCGTGGCCACCAACTCGGTCACCCGCACCGGGGTGAACTGGCCGATGCCCTTGGGCTCGCCGGACACCTTGACCGTGATGACGTCGCGGCCACCGGCGCCCACGCTGAAGAGGTGGACGTTGAAGACGAGCTCGCCGTTCTCGTCGGCCTTCGGGGCCTTGGTGTCGAAGTCGATGGCCGGCTCGGCCGGTCCGGCCGTGACGAAGCTGATGGCCGATGTGTCGACGGGAAGTCGCATGATTCCTCCATTGCATTTACGAGGAAGGCATTTCCTCCCTCGTAATGAATGGGGATTCTCGGGTACCCGTTTTGGACAACGCCCAGCTCAAGGACCCTGCGCCCGAACTCCGCTCTCCGTCTCCACGGCTCCGGTTGCGCCCCTCCGACGATGTGGCCCGCCAGCAGCTGGCCACTTCGGCCTCGGATGTTGCTGTCCGTCTTCCGCCTCAGCGGCTCCTGCCACCTTGCGCCCGTCTTGCGGGACCGGCGAACTCTCGATAATCCAGGTCGGACGGCGGCCTGTGCCGGCTTCCGGCTTGGGCCTACGCCGGCTCCGGCCGCCTCCAATGGTGATCGTGCTTCGCCGTCTCGAAGTCGGCGCACCTGGCAAGGCCGAGAAGCGCTGCCGCACGGCCACTCCGTGGCCGATTGCCCTCTGCTCCGCCCCTCTCGTCGGCTTCCGCATCCAGGCCGTCATGACGGCATCGGAGGACCGGCGCGAGTAGACCCTCCCTACTCCTTCAAGCCGTCGGTGAAACGGAATTTCAATCCTTTGACTCGTCCTCGCTTGCCTCGGGTGCGCCTTGTCCATCTGACCGAAGCTGCGTGTATGTCTCTCGCATCATCACGTTTTCGATCATCTCGGCGAGAGCCGGCTTCGATAGCAGCAAATCGTAAAGCTGGCGGTTGCGTTCCTCTTGATCCAGGACTGCGCCCTTGAACACCGGACCAAACTCGAAGCGCGTAGTTCTCCTCGGTGTTCGCCTCCGCATAGACCTTGAGGTCCTCCCGCTCGAGCAGTGCCATTTTGATCTTCTCGACCTCGAGGCGGTCCCGATCGTCGAGATCGGCGCCAAAGACTTCGTTGATCTCGGCCAGAACAGCCGACAAAGAGTCAAGGAGCGACTCGCCGGGTGCCCCTGCATGGCCCTCACCGGGGAACGGCTTGCCCGGCTTGATCTCCCCGTCCTTCAGGTCGATGTCGGTCGTACCGGTGTCTACAAGCCGGAGGTGGGTCAACACGATGTCACTGCCAAGGTCGAGGCCACCCGAGACTTGGTTGGGCAGACAGGCGCTGAGTGCTTTTGAATAGACATAGAGGCGTTCGAGTTCTGCGTCAGGGGCGACCATCACCTGGGACAAGAAGGCGTAAGCGCGGATGAAACGGTCGGTAGCATCTCGGAACTCCGCTTGTTCATCAGCGTCCAAGTCCTTAAAACGCTCGACAGCCGGATCCACGGCTGCATAGATCGCCTTGAGGCTCCGCTTGGCAGGGTCGATGCCGAAGTAGGCATCGCTCGCCGCAGTGATCTCCGCTGTTTCCAGAATCCCCACACCCTTGATCCTCTTCGAGAGGTCGTAGAGCACGTTGACGTCGGTCGGCTCAATGATCACACCCTCGTAATAGCGTTGGAACGCGGCTTCGATGTCCTCGGGCTTGTTGACGAAGTCGAGGATGAACGTCGAGTCCTTTCCGCGGACCGTCCGGTTGAGTCGCGAGAGCGTCTGAACGGCGTTGAGGCCCTTGAGGGGCTTGTCGACGAACATGGTGTGCAGATACGGATAGTCGAAGCCAGTCTGAAACTTCTCGGCAACGATAAGGATTTGGTAATCCCCTGGCTTGTACGGTGGCTCGCCTTTGAAGCGAAGGGCCGTCTGGGCTTCGGGGAAGTCGTTCATCAAACGCTCGGTGACGTCGCCCTCGATGTCGTCGTGCACTGTGCCCGAGAAAGCCACAAGAGCTCTCACGTCGGTGATGTGGTGCTCGGCGATGTGGGCATCGATGGCCTGTTTGTACTTGACTGCCGAAGGCCGAGAGGACGTCACCACCATGGCTTTGGCCTGGCCACCGATCTCGTGCGCCGTGTGCGCCCGGAAGTGCTCGACGATGATGGCGGCCTTCTGTGCGATGAGGGCTGGGTTCTTGCGTACGTACGACCGTATGGCCGACGCAGCCTTGCGCACTTCGACCTCTGCGCTCGCAGCTTCTTCTGAGACTGCAGCCAGTTTAAAGTAGGTCTCATAGGTGGCGTAGTTCTTGAGCACGTCCAAGATGAACCCCTCCTCGATGGCCTGGCGCATGGTGTAGAGGTGGAACGGACGCTTCTGCCCAGCAGAGTCGGTTGTCCCGAACAACTCGACGGTGCGGTCTTTGGGAGTAGCAGTGAAAGCGAAGAAGCTGAGGTTGGGCTGATGTCCGCGGGCGGCCACGATGGCGGCGAGGGCTGCCTCTGAGTCCATCTCCTCCTCGCCACCGGACTCTCCGTCTCCGCCCGAGGTGGCCCCAGTCGAAGTGCCCCCAGTCCCGAGTGCCTGCTTGAGCGAGGTCGCAGCGTCCCCGGTCTGCGATGAGTGAGCCTCGTCGACGACAATGGCGTAGTTGTTCTTGGCCAAGTCCTCCTCTTCAATCTTCTTTATTACGTGGGGAAATGTCTCAAGCGTGACCGTGATGATCTGGGCGGGTCCGGTCAATGCCTTCGCCAACTCGTTCGACTTGGAGTCCTTCTTCCCCTCGACTGTGACGATCGTGCCCTTGACGCTTTCGAACTGCTGGACGGTCGCCCGAAGCTGATCGTCGAGCACACGCCGGTCGGTAACCACAATGACCTTGTCGAACACTTTCTTGTCGCCCGCGTCGTGCAACAGGGACAGCCGGTGCCCCAACCATCCAATCGAGTTCGATTTGCCCGAGCCGGCCGAGTGCTGCACCAGGAACGAATGTCCGGGACCGTTGGCCAAGGTCTCAGCTGCAAGCTTCGTGACCACGTCCCACTGGTGAAAGCGCGGGAAGATGATGCGCCGAGGTTTGCTCTTTCCCTCATCGAAGCTCTCAACGAAGCGCCCCAGGATGTCGAGCCAGGCGTCGTAGGTCCAGACCCGCTCCCAAGCATAGGAGGTCTTGTAGCCGGCCGGGTTAGTGGGATTCCCCTCGCCGCACGACAGCTGGCCCGGCGCGCTCCCCAGGTTGAAGGGCAGGAACTCTGTGGCGTTGTGAGCGAGACGAGTCGTCATATAGGCGAGGTGCGGGTCAAGAGCGAAGTGAACGAGTGCCCGCTGCCCCAACAGGAGCTCTTTAGGGTCGCGATCGCTTTTGTATTGGGCGATGGCATCATCGACGCTCTGTCCGTTGAGTGGGTTCTTCAGCTCACAGCTGGCGACCGGGATCCCGTTCACGAACAGGCACAGGTCGAGAGAGTTGGCGTTGGCCGTCGAGTAGTGGAGTTGCCGCGTCACCGTCAGCCGGTTCTTCTCGTAAAGGGCCACCAGGTTAGGGTTCTTCCCCGAGGCCGGTTTGAAGTGAGCGAGCTCGAACACGATGCCCTGATCGTCGACTCCCTTGCGCAAGACATCGACTGTCCCGCGCTGAGCGAGCGCTGAAACGACTCGCGCTATGAATTTCACCTGAGCTTTTTCCGGGTCGCTCCCGTGAAAGTCAACGAGCCGGTTCCACTTCTCGCCCTGGGTGGCTCCGATAAAGGCGAAGAGCTCAGCCGTGTCAATACCAGCCTTCTTGTCGTAGTGTGAGTCGCTCCCTTGCGTGTAGCCGCCGTAGGTCGTTAGCCATTCCACGACGTCGGACTCGAACTGCTTCTCCTTCACATGTTCAGGCATCAGGCCTACCAGACTACGGGTTCGCTCAAGCCAGTAACGGCAGCCGTGATGAGCGCTTGGCGGTGTTCTTGGAGAAGTTGGATCTGACGCGTAATTTCATCGTCGATCTCTTTATGCTGTAACTCGCGTTTGTCCAAGTGATCAACCAACTCTCTCTGCTCTTCAAGTGACGGCCTAGGGACGTAAAGCCGGTGGATCACATTTCGATTGATCCCAGTCACGGCAGATTTGGCACTGTCGACATCCAGCGGTAGCCGCTTCAAGAGGTGATAGCACCATCTCGGATCGTTACCTTTGAAGTCGGACACAAACAATGAGGTATTGAGAGGCCAATACGGCACCTCTGAGTAAAACACTTCGCCGACGGTCCCGTAACGACCTGTCACGACGCCAGGAGGGTTTTCGGCTGCCATATCGTGAAAGCCCGAAATCCCACCGGACGAGATCACTGGAACATCTCCTGCGCTCCGCTGATCAGTCGGCAAGTCGTATCCGCGCTGAAGTGTCAATACATCTCCGAGTCGCGCCAACGCCCAGCCTGTCTTCAATAGCCCAAGGCCAGTGATCGGATCCAAGCCCATCAGTAGAAGCTCCACTGCACGAGATCTCATTCCTTCTCTCAGAAGCAGCTGCATTTGCTCCTGTTCATCAATGAGTTCATCAATCCGCGCAGTCTCAGCGTCAAGGAAGGCTGCTATGCGCTCTTGCGCCTTCAGCGGGGGCAAGGGGATGGCTACGTCACCCACATCAGTGGCATTCACGGCTGGATAGCTCACACCGACAGATCGGGCCATGATCTCCTCGACAAATGGACTTCCCCGCAACCACCAATACAGGTACCTCGGCGCAACCCTGTTGCCCGGACTGAGAGTCGCGAATCCCGTGGACACCACCAAATGTTCTGTGTCCATAGAGATGTAGGCGATTGATTTCAAGTAGGTCCGCACAGTCGAAACGATCACGTCCCCAGACTTGACGAGACGGCGAGCTCTACTAGGTGAGTCTGCAAATGACAGATCGTTCGTTTGATTCACTCGTCCGCGTGAGTCGACTGACCCTATGTCGACGTAGCTGAACACAACCTCCGGGTCAGTGTCATCCGGCAGGGATTTGGCGTTGATCGTAGCAATACTTTTGATTCGCTGGACCTCCCAGGTTTGAGGCAATGATGCCAGAGCTGACGCCACTGGCGGTGCTTGGTATCGAATACCGCTGGGAGTCACTCGGTCACTCCTTCCAGAAGCTTGAGGATCCTCTGCTGGCTGGCTTTGATCTCGGCATCGATGGTAACGAGGGGGCGCGGCGGCACGTACCTATAGAACTCGCGAGTGAACGGAATCTCGTAGCCGACCTTGGTTTTGGTGAGGTCTACCCAGGCCTCGGGCGTAAACGGGAGAACCTCTCGCGCGATGAACTCATTGATTTCTTCACCAAGCGGGACATTCTCGGCATCTCGGAGTTCTGGGTCGGGGACAAGAGCATCGCTCTTAGGGCTCTTGAGCGGAGGTGCTTGGGAGTCGCGAACTGTGCAGGCAGCGATGAGGGCCTTCTTGGCAGTGGCCGAGAATTTCCCGACCTTGTCGTAGATTGGCTTGAGAGCCTGTTCGAGCTCATGGAGGTCCCTGAAGCTTGAACCTGCAAGTGGCCCAACAGCCTCGAGTACCAGGGTCAAGTCAGTGGGACTCAAAGCTGTGAGTGCCTTGGACGCAGCGAAGCCTTCAAGAGTGTTGGCCGTTATTTCATATCTCACACGCAGCGGTCGTTCGACGGTGACTTTGAGGTACCCAAACGCCTCGTTCGCCAACACTTTGGAGCGCTCACCCTCAGCGAAATCCTCGTATATCTGGACGATCTGGGCGATGTGTGACTCGGTGAGCTCGTTCCGCTTGTTGCCCAAGCTCTTGTGCATCTTGGCGTAGAGGTCTCGAGCGTCGATAAGTTGGACGTACCCTGACCGCTCGGGCCGCTTGCGGTTGGTTACGACCCAGATGTAAGTGTTGATGCCCGTGTTGTAGAACATCTGATCGGGCAGCCCGACGATGGCTTCGAGCCAATCGTTCTCGATGATCCAACGGCGTATCTGACTCATGCCCGAACCGGCGTCGCCCGAGAACAGTGGTGAGCCGTTGAACACAACCGCAATACGGCTCCCACCCTCGTGGACTGGGCGCATCTTGGAGATCATCTGTTGAAGAAACAGGATCTGACCGTCGGACGTCGAAGGAAGCCCAGCCCCGAATCGGCCGATGTCGCCGAGGTTCTCGTGCTCGGACTTGATCGCTTTCTCAATTGTCTTCCAGTCCTTGCCGTAGGGGGGATTGGCCAGCATGTAGTCAAAGAGTTCTCCGGGGAAGCCGTCCTGAGTGAAGGAGTCACCGAATACAATCTTGGATGCGTCCTGGCCTTTGAGCAACATGTCGCAGCGGCACACGGCGTAGGACTCGGGCTGGATCTCTTGGCCGTAGAGGTGGAGCTTGGCCCTAGGGTTGATCACTCTCAGGTGCGCCTCGGCCTCAGAAAGCATCCCACCGGTCCCCGCCGCGGGGTCATAGATCTTGGCGATCCGGCCGGGCGTGAGCAGCCGGCTTTCATCAGCGAAAAGCAGGTTTACCATGAGCTGAATCACCTCGCGTGGCGTGAAGTGCTCACCAGCCTCCTCGTTGGAGAGGTCAGCCGTAACCCGGACGAGCTCTTCGTAGATGTAGCCCATCTCGAGATTCGAGACGACATCGGGGTGTAAGTCGATTTCGGCGAACCTCTGGACAACCATGTAGAGGATGCCAGCGGTGCCCATCTTCTCAATGTGGCGGGCCAGGCCGAACTTCTCAAGCGCGTCACGGGTGTTGGGTGAGAATCCGTTTACATAGTCGTGGACGTTGGCTGTGATGTTGTGCTGATCGCCTAAGAGCGCCGAGATCGTGAACTTCGAGGTGTTGTAGAAGGGCTGCCCCACAGTATGCGCCAACAGGTCCGCCTGGGCGTCGAGGTCTCCCTTAATTCCCGCCGCCTTGGCCAACACCTTGTCTTTCGTGGGTTCCAAGACGCAATCCAGCCGGCGCAGCACGCAGAAGGGCAGGATGACCTCGCCGTACTGGTGCCTTTTATAGTGGTCCCGGAGGACTTCCTTCACCGACCAAATGAAGTTGACCTTCTCGCCGTGTTTGATCATGTGAGTTCCAACTCTCCATCTTCTCTCGGTGACACTACGAGACCTTCGAGATCTTCGCGCGGGAAATCGAACCGAGGCTTCGAGTGAACAAGACCACTCATAGCAAGCTCGATTTCGCGTCCCCGCAGGTCCCTGAGATTGATGAGAAGGTCCTCTTGCCACTTGATTGCCTCATCGAACTTGCCCATCCGATCAACGACTTTGTCTTGGACGTCACGTGGCGGAATCGGAATCGTCAGTTCTCCCAACGCCTTGGGTGTGAGCCGCGGCATCGTCTGGCCGGTGGCCATGGCCTGAGCTCGCTCACGCACCGGCCGTGATTCAAAGACCAGTTGCAACCATCCAGAAGTTAACCTGTCTTCACTTGAGCGAAGACGGAGTGCAGCGCACTCACGACCGAGCACCGCTCCGTCCGTCGCGTCGTTCACGATCGCGACCGCTCCAATCGCTCCCAGCAACGCCACTACGACATCACCCTTTCGAAGGAAGACCGCTCGTTCCACACTGAATGACGGCTCCAAGAACCGAGACGTGGCACCCCCGTCAGTGATCTCGTGCAAGCCAAAGAACGAGGGACCTTTAGGCTCATCGCCGATGCCATCAACCGTCTTCGCCGGCGTCACGCCGCGAAGCACCTCGGCAACGTCCTGCACGGTCAAATCGCTTGTCATCGACCGACCTCAAGATCAGAGAGGAGCGATGTCAAGGCGGCATCGGCCCTTTGCTTCGACTCGAAAAAGCCATTCAGGGCTTCTTCGTACTCCGTCCGCAACGTCGAACGGTCCGGCGGCGTGGGCCTGAACCAGGCCATCGGGGTGAGGTCGTCTGCAGCGGCCAGTACCTCGGACGCGACACGAACCACCATAAGCGGGGAATCCGATGTAAACCGTGACTCATCCGAATACACAGCACCTCTAGACCACCAGGTGTGGAGGAGATTCACGATTGATTCGATTTCGTCCTCCTCGAGGCTGACCGTTGAACGCCCGGCGGTGCCAATCTGTGATGCGTCGATCAGAAGGATGTCGTCGTCCTGTCGAGGCGCGCCCTCGGAACGCAAGCACCAGAGGACCACTTGGATTGACGTGTCCCGCCGTAGCCGAGCGGGCAAAGTGACGACGGCGTCCACCACATGCGCGGCGAGCATTTCATTTCGGATCGCTTTATCTCGCCCATCACGGTAAAGCGACGACCAGGGAAGGAGCACGAAAGCACGGCCTTCCCGAGCCAGCGGCTCGATGGCGAGCTGCAACCAGGCCATGTCTGCAGAGCTCGGTGAGGGTGCTCCGAATCGCCAACGGTCGGACATATAGGTGCTGGCATCACCCCATTTCTGCATCCCGTAGGAGGGATCGAGGACTAGGGCTTCGATCTCGCTTGGAAGCGGGCGCTCCCGCAGGCTGTCATGAGAATCGATCTCTGCTTCGACGTCATAGAGGAAGAACCGGGTCCGTGCCAGTTCGCAGGCGCCTCGGTTGCGATCCCAACCCTGAAGGCTCGGCGACGCCGAGCGACCGTCGATAAGTCCCGCCATGAGAAGCACCCCTCCCTCTCCACACGCTGGGTCGAAAATCGATTCTGCCCTCTCTGTCAAGCGGGCGAGCAGGAACTCTAAGGAGTGAGGAGTGGCCCATTCTTCGGAGAATCGGTCGCGTTCGTGGATGCGATCACGGATCTGTTCGAAGAGGTCAAATCGAGGCACCTCGTCGTCGCGAGTTACGCGGTCTAGAAGGTCAAGCGCTTGAACCACCAAGTGGTTTGAGGGATGGACATGAGGGAAGAGACCGTCAACGATCAGTCCCTGGACTTTGGGATACGTTGCCTCAATTTCGATCGCTGCGTCCCGAAGCGCTACAACCACCTCGTCGAAACCGGATTCGCGAATCTCAGTCCACGTGAGCCGCCTATCCAACTCCGGAAGGCGTCCGACCCTGATGCGATCACTGACCTCGAGGTACACGAGCGCCGAAATGATGAACCTGCCGTGGTCGGATAGCGAGAGATCACCTCGAATGGCGTCAAGAACCCGCCAAAGGACGGACACAATGGGGACTCGCTGGGCAATTTTTCCTTTTTCAATCAGCCAGCGCTCAACTTCCCCTAGGTCGAACAGGAGCCCTGAAGGGGTCTCAACGACTGGTGTTGGGAAATCGACATTGCGTTTGCGCCAGTTACTGACTGCAGTGCGCTGCACCCCTGCGATCTCGGCGATCTCGGCGATCCCGACCAAGACGCCTTCCGTTTGGCCAGTCAACGTCATGCCGCCTCCTCAGCGAGTTCCGGTTCAGGCAAGTAGCGCACCCGGCCTGCGGCCATACGCAGCCGGCGCGACAGTGCCCGTCGTCTTGACACGACCGTAACGTCGAGACCGCGTTCAGCCAAAAGTGCGGCCACTTCAGCGAAGATCCCATCGCCCGACGCAATCACCACTTCGTTAAACCGGGCAGTGATGTTCTCGTGTTGGATGACATCGAGGAGAGCCAGGTCTGCGCCGTCGACTCCAGAGCGGACGATCAGGCGGGCCGCGGGCCACCCGAGACCAACCTCAAGGAGGGCCCCGTGATTGCAGGCGAGAACGACGAGATCTCCGGTCCTCGTGCCTTCGACCGTCTCGTAACGCCCTCGAACACTCTGGACGTCACAACGCGTTGGGCGAGCGACGCCGCAGATGTTCTCGATGTCCACCAAATGGATCTTACGGCTTGTCGTGTGCATGGCAGGACTATACCTCACATTGATTGTGACGTCAAGTCACAATCAATGTGAGTCTGATAGATCTGTTACCGTGACCATATTTACATAGCGTGAGGTTACCGTTACCGCTGGGAACAACCGCTGCCTGGTAAGAGGCATTGCCTCGGGTGCTACCCCGTCATCGCACGCCATCGTGGTGATCTGCCGTCATGGCATCCGGTGGTTTTTCGCAGATCTGCCTACTTGCCAGGCACAAACGGTGGGGGTGCAACGGGGGCTTGGCTGGTGGCTGCTGAGCTGCACGAACAACTCGATCTGCGGTGGGGACGACCGTCGCCGCCTGGTGTTAACTCCCGCCCGGTCCAGCGGTTACAACGCTACGAGCTCGTTGTGGGAGTGACCCATCTCTCCAAAACCATCAGGAAGTCTTCCTCCGGTGCGTCGGCCACATGGTTGACGTTCCAGAGGCCCGAGCGACGGATCACGTCACGAGCCGCAAACCGGCCCAGCCAGGTGGCAGACGGCGGATCGATCGAACTTCTGTCGAGATTGCTCAACAAACCAATGGCGCCCGCCTCGATGACCCCACGGTCACTGCCGGCATCAGGAGCGTCGTCAACCGCCAGCCACACGAATGGCATCACACCGATGTGATCCGAGACCGCCCGCTCGAGCGGGTACTCAGCTCGCCGGACCTCGCCCCTCGCCGTACTGCCAACCGACCATGTCGACGGAATCTCCTCCGACCATCCTGCTCCAGCAGCGCCGTGCCAACGTGAAGCCGGAAAATCGAGCCTCGGTGGTTCCCACCGCCGGGCATCGACCCGCCCTCGCTGCCTTTGTGTTGGGAAAGCCGGCCCCAGAGGGTGCTCTTCGACGGGCGCAACGCGTGGGTCCCGACGCGCACGACCCGCGGCGTAAAGCCATCCTCCCGGAGCTCTCCGTCTTCAAAGAAGAAGTACACACCACGCTGCGGCCAATCCATCCGCCCCGAGCAGCCGACGAGACGACGCGTGCCGTCATGAACGGCCTCGACCTCAGCGAGCGTCTCGTAGAACCGGTCGAGCAACCCACGACGAACAACCTCGTTCACGAAAGGGTGGCCTCCTTGTAGAAGCGCAACTGGTGACCGATCCGCATCCCTTCAGTAGGGATCTCGACGGAACAACCTCGCGTCCGCAGCCCGTCAAGTAAGCCAAAGTCACGGTACTCGGCACCAGCGTGGATCTCGAACACATCGCCTGGCTCCAGGTGCACTCGATCGTCAATCGATGCGAGCACCCGGGCGGACCAGTTGCGGCGCTCCGTCCTGCCAGCGTCCTTGAGCGTCACGTCGTAAGGTGCGAGGTGATCGGCGGGATGAACGAGACCGTGCTCGGCCGACAGAATCCACCACTCGTTGCAGACCCTCTCGACGTATCGGCGCCGGCCCATGAACAGGGTCGATGTATAGAGGTCCCGCGCCGGCTTCGGCTGATGAACCTTCTCCTTGACACATCCGACTAATCCAATCCGACGATGTCCGGAACGGCGCGATGGCACGGTCACAGCGCCATTCTCATGAAGTCACCCCGGCTCGTCCAATAGCGGAGGAGGAACCAACGATCGACCCCTATGACAAGGTCGGCGGCCCACAGGAATCGCCTGCCGATCTCCATCGTTAGGCGATCATTTCCATTCTCAAACCCCGCTGGTCCAACTCCCCTCCGAGTTGCTTGTGGGTTTGCGACGCCCATCGCCGAGCCGTCCATGCACCCACGAAAGCGTCGAGCACATCGTTGTGCTGGGCGCCGACGGGTGGGCGAACGGAGCATAGATCGACATCGGAGAACACCATCCGCAATGCGGCGAGTCGTTCGGCTCGGCCTTCTGGCGTCGATTTGTGGTGGTCCATGGGCCTGCCAGTCAATATCGCGAAACTGAGTTCAGGGTGCATCTCTACGACCAATCGCTGCCGTTCGGGGGTCATGAATCGGTCCACGTCCCTGATTCTCGGTAGAATCGAGAAGACCTGCCGAGAGATTCCCTTTCCGGAGATCGCAATGGATGCTCGGGCTGCCTCTTCGTACGTCTCTGCCTCCAGGACGCCTCTGACGGGCGTAGGAAATACCGAACTTCTTCGGGGCCCGATGAGTTTCCGGGCCTGTAGGTCACAAGCCCGGGGACCGGAAGCGGGCAAGCCGATGGGCATGTCAATAGCGACGGCCGCCAGCTCGCCGGCGTCGACTCGTTCAGCGATGCCCGACAAGTCCGTGACAACCTCAACCCGGGACTCACCGAGTCCTTTTATTGGGATGGTTACCAGAACCCAACCCGAGCGACACCCGTCCATACCGCCCACCAGCCGATTCATCAGGGCCTCCCCCCCACCACCTGAACTACAAGAGCGCGGACCGGGCCTTGATTCCCGAACGAAGATTCTCCCCCTCACCCGATCGTTCCCAAGGCAGATCTTCGATGTCAATTTCTCCACCACTGGCACATAAATGGCTAAAGGGCGAATTTCCTGCGTCAGTATTGCACTCAGGAACGCTCAGAACCCATCCACACCACAACGTCGAGGATCCTCAGCAGCGACGGATCGACGTCAAGGTCAGCCAGGTCCTTGATCTCTTGAAGTCCCCAGGTGGGGACGCCACGTTGTTCCCGTGCAACCACGGTTTACGTGAGAGGCGGTCCGCCTCCATATCCTCCATATCCTCGATGTCCTCCTCGAGAAATCGCACGTACGCGGCCATCGGCATGGACCTATGCCCTCGCGGTTCGCCAGCAAGGCCTTCTTCTGCCTTCTCATGTGGATTTCCTCAACTAACGGAGGCGGACGGCACCGTGCGGCGTTCCCAATCACAATCCTCCTACACCTCAACAGACTCGCTATTCATTCCGTCACGTTATGGAGCACGCCATGTGTCGGCCTATTGGATCTCCTTGGCCCGGCAACCGGATTCGGAGACTCGTATTCTTCAACAGACTTGCGTGTGGTGCCCATTTCGCGGCGAACGTCTCAACCCCTGCAGCCAATGCCCTTGCGTGTCGAGGCGCGGCAATGACCATGAAAAAGCGGCAAGATCCCCGTCGCCCGATCACTGCTCCGACCGGTCTAATGCCGCTCAGATCTTCCAGTGTGTTCAAACAATGAGTGGCTTGGGCTAGAGCACCACCCCGGCTGCGGTCAGCATGCTGATAGAAAATCACACTCTTGCCGCCGGCCAGATAATCGAGTAGCTCGCTAGTCAGGGCGTGCTTGGACGTGATAGCTGCTCTGTGCCACGCCAGTCCATTGTCAGGATCGAGATAGATCAGATCCGCACTCTTTAGTTCCTCCGTAGCAGCGTGGTGCCAGTCCCTTCGGGGCTCTGGCGCCCTTGTTGCCGGAACCGGTGCGTTGAAGGTTTGCCAATCCGAATAGAGCGCTCCCAATTCTCGAAAGCGCTCCACCGATCTATCGTCAGCTACCAACTCGGAGAATCCATCGTAGAGCGCCGCGTCAAGTTCCCTAAGCCTCGCAAAACGGTTCCCGGGCGAAAGATAACCAAGATGATTGCCGTCTGCGTTGTGATTTTCATCACTAGCCAGATACCAGTTGATTCCAATCCGAAGATCCGGTGAGCCGCGTGCTAGGTGACGGAGAAGTCCGAGTTTTATGAAGTCTCCGACGTCACCCGCATAACGGTTCTGCATCCTTCAGGTCTGTTTCTGCCCAATAGTCACGCTTTGGTCTCCGAGCGTCCGAGATAGCGAATAATCTCTTCTACGACCTCGCTCGCAGTCAAAGAGTCCGTGGGTATCGCCAACTGAGCGATCGGCTTGAGTTCTACAACCTCCACTTCTGTCGAATACCTACTGGCTCGGTCAAAGGGCATGGATTGCTTCACCGAATCTAAGGCGGCGGACTCAACGAAGCGTCCTCTTCGGGTCTCAACGCTTCCATCGAGGTAGATCAGGACCGAATCTGAAATTAATTCGAGTACCGGAAGGCATTGTCGCTTGGTACGAACTGAATCGACGACTATATCCTCCTCTCGTTCCATCCTCTCAGTGAGGAAATCAGCTAGCCAACGTCCCCTAGTTCTCCGATCAAGTCGGGAGCCTTGCTCTTGGAGGGTTCTTCTGTCTCCTCCGGCTTCACCGAGGCCCAGCACTTCGGCGAGTGCCTGCCGAACGGACACGCGCACTGCATTAATCTCGGAGGCCAACAAGTTGGCGACCGTCGTTTTGCCGACTCCCATCTGGCCTGCGATGAGTACGCAAATCATTTGGGTCCGCTCACGACGGTGACTTCTGCACCAGCTTTCCTCGCCGGGACGAGGCAAAGCTGACTTTATAGCGAAGCAGGCCTCCTCCAATCCGACTTGCAGTCCATAAGTCAGTCTTGAGTCGCCTTACTGGTGATTCAACCTCCCAGGCGAACTTAAGGTACTGCCCGTTCTGCGACGTACTGGTGACGGATTCGAATCCATCGGGAATCTCCGAGACCGCTTTGTCTAAGTGAACCAAGCGATCCCTCGAGTAGTCGTATCCATGATCTCGCTTCAGCATTAGGAATCTGTCGAAAGGGTGTATCTCTGCACCCTCTTGACCCTCGGGCGAGTGTTGGGTCGCGGTTCCGGTATGCCAATCCGCCGCAGTGAGCCTCTCGCCAAACGTCCGCAGTACGCTCTTGAAGTCGTCGAAGTCCGCTGGCTCACCCCCAGACGCGCGAAGAATCTGAGTGCGAAGTGCCTCAATCTGGTCGAACCGAATGAACGCCAGCCATCCAAGATCATCGTGACGTTTGATCGCAGAATCAACCGCAGCCGCCGTCAACTTCTTTGCGGCCTCTTCGGTCAGAAGTTCGGCAAGCTTTGCCTTCTTCGTCTCAAATCCAGCAGGCATCACAAAAATTGTTGCATCGAACCGCTGACTTCGTTTAATGGCGGGGTCCGCCTTGTCGATCCAGTTGGTGTTGACAAAAAAGAGAACCCGTCGCTGATCCCAAAGTTTGGCCAGCTTCGGCAACATCGTCGTGGTCAAAAATCGCCCAAACGGGTCCGATCCGCCTCCGCGGTCTCGGAGCAGTTCATCGATCTCGTCAAACAAGACGACACAACGATCCAATTCCATGATCTGATCGAAGATCTCGTCAGCTCGCCTTGGCACGTCGTTCATCCCCAGACTCAGAAAGTCTGAAGCATGAATCTCAAGGAAATCCCACTCGATGCTGCCTGCAAGAGCTTCCACCAGAGTCGTTTTGGAAGTCCCAGGAGGACCGAAGAGAATGGCCGACCTTGCATGATTGTTAGGAATCAGTGGACGATCCGGGTCTAGTCGCTGATCGCGGACAGCTGTCACTGATAACTGGATGCAGGAACAGGCCTGCCAATAGCTCTTCGGCGTCCCATCCGTCGATCCTCCAGGATCGCCCGCGGTTGTACAACATCGGCATCGCGTCATCTGGTTCGGGCCATCGCGGCGTACGAACCCGTAGCTCGCGCCGCGCTGAGTCTGCTGTCCACAGGCCAATCAGGCATCTCAAGTTTTCGAGATAAGCATGAGTAGCTGCGGTGGCCCATGACTCCGGCTTTGTTCGCTGCGGGTGATGGCGAGAGCACCAACCAAGGCCGCTATCGCCGAGGTTTTCTGAATTCGCAATTGCGTATTCAGCCGCTCGGAACAGATCCGATGCGTACGGTCTGAGAGAGCGTCGTAGCAGCTCTCCGGGATCCCGTTGTTCCACAGCTATACGTATCAGCTCCGTCAGCGTCTCATATGTGAAGCAGTAGGCGTTGCCAGATTTCGGATAGTGAAACAGCGCGTCGCCTCTTGCCCAAAGCCCGGTTTCATGTTGCTGGTCAAACAGCGCTTCAAGAGACGCGATCACCAGGTCGATATTGGATGGATATTTCAATTCTTCTCGGTCGGCATAGCGGAGCATGCCGCAGAGCGCCCAGCAGAGTTGCTGAGGATCGGCTCGCTCGGATGAACTAGCTATAGCTAACGCGATCTGAGCGGCCAGGCTTCGCTGCAACCACAGTTGTGCTATTTTGCGTTGCTGTTCAAACAAATCCGAATCGCAAAGCTGACGATTGGCAGCACACTCAAGCGTCCGCATTCCCCAATAGGTCAGAAATGCGTTTGGAGGGTACTGAGTTTCGCTATCTTCCTCGCCAGTACCGCCAGTCTTCTCCGTGAGGCCGGCATCTGCCGCGACGTAGTTGCGCTCCCAAATTCCTTGGCGTCCCGCGTTTGCGCAGACCTCACTCCAAATGAACTTGAGGTGCTCCTCGATCTTTTCTTTGGCGCCTTCTATGACGTCTTGAGCAGCCGACGTGAGGATCTCGGGGAGAGTTCTGACGCGGCAATATATATAACCTCCCCCTTCGCTCTCCCACCGCTCCATAGGCCGTCCCAGCGCTTCCGCCGCGAACTCGTCCACTGCTTCCTTGAGTTTCAGCTCCTTACTCGATCGCTTTTCGTCATCTTCGAGCCATGCTTCGCGTAGCGATTCAAGGCACGATGCGCTCAAGGACAGATGTCTCACACCAACGCCCTTAACGGGTTCGTCGCGAGTCAGCAAGAACCAGGGTTGTTCATCTGGGGCTTGAAAACTCCAGACACTGGACCAGTGACGTTTGCAAATATCCATCAACTGATGTCGTGCTGACTGGAGGAATTGAAAATCAGGGTCCACGCGGCTTCGTACCACGGGCCAATAATCTTCTAAGCGGAGGCTGCTAGCGCGGATGCAGTGAACCGTTCCGCGTTCTTCTTTTCCTTATCTGTCACAGCGTCCGCAAGGTTGAGGCCCATTACGTTTGCCAGGTGAAGCAGGTATAGCTGCACGTCTGCGAGCTCTTCCGCGACAGACGTCTCGCCCCAGCGACCGTCCCGCCGAAGACCGACCGCCTTTCGGACTGCGCGGGCCAGTTCGCCAACCTCCTCCGTAATGAGAAGCATCGTGTCCTGTGGCGATTCCTGGTCGTAACCGCGCTCATTGGCAATGGCTGCGTAGTACTCCTGCAACGGACGCAAGACGGCCCCCGGTTTATCGGACCGGGGGGCATTCACTCGTGCGATGGCGTCATCCAGGGTCGAGGTGGTGACCAGTGATCGAATAGCTACATCTTTTGGAGATTCACGAGCAAAAACCGGGATCCCTGCGGCGCTAGCGAATCCAATTTCCAACGCACCGCTAATGCCAACGTAACCTTCCGGAGCATGAAGCCACACAAGATCCGCGGCCCTGATGCAATTCTAGATGAATTCGCTCGATCGCCTCCGGCGACGTATTGAGTTCGTCCTCGTTAAGGACGAAACCGTCTACTTCGGCGACGAAGTCGAGCCCCCTGGGTGACAGCACTCTCATTCCCGCTGCGGTCAGCCGCTCCCAGGCCTGAATCAAGCCCTCGACGTCACGACGGTACGAGCCGCACAGAACCGCCCGTGGTTGGCGCGAAACCTGTTGCTGTGCCTGGCTGCTGACCTGATCAGCCTGAAGCGGCCCGTGCAAGGAAACGTTTTCTTCACCGTCTAGGTCGAACTCCGGTACCGCGGTTTTTGCCGCGGTTCGGTTGAATACCATGGATGTAGTTTGTCATACTAGACTAGCGTTGTCTACCGTTTGAACTGGGATAATATATGGACGCAAGCCGACCTCGACTTACCGCGGTTTCTACCGCGGTTGACTATCCGCCGTGGTTAGTGCGTCTCCGCTCAGTGACCGTCGATGTGGGGGTGAGTGCTTACAAGCTGGCCCAGACAACCCGAATGTCTGAGAGGCACTTGAACACGATCTTGAACGGCGGCGTCATAAGCCCTCATCCGGCGTCACTGGCGAGAATTGCTGCCGCGATAGGCCAGACGCTGGAGTGGATCCAGACCGGTGATGATGTTGTGCAGGAGCTCGAGGTCGGCCTGTCGCAAGTGCAGGTCGACGTCCTGAACGCATGTGCGTACCTGAACGATTGTGAGCCAGGCACCCTGCTCCGAGAGGCAGTTACTCAATATGTGAAAGAACGTCGTACGGAAGAAGACGTGAAGATCCTCTTGAACGCGCTGGAGAGTAGGCGTAAGAGCAGGGCCCAGTAGACCGTCTCGCTCGTCGCTTTGGAAGGTCGGGCGAGATCGGTCGCTCAGTGCCACCCGTCATCCCAACTCCGTCCCAACAATCGGGTCCCACCGTGTCCCACTGAATCCCCTTCGGTTTCAAGACACACATCCCATGGCCCTCTGAGCAGGACGCATTGGGACCTAGCGGCACTGAGACGGATGCCAGAGGACCCTCCGTGGCTCCCTGATAATGCTGAGGTCGCAAGTTCGATTCTTGCTAGCCCCACCACCACACTGAACTTCTCGCAGGGTGTGACCCCTCCAGGGTTGCCGCTCTCTTTGATCCTGCTAACGTGTGCACGGACGTAGACCGTCGAGAACCACCTCGGTGACTTTGGCCGCCACGCCGTCGTCGTAGCCCTGCATCGCCTGGCAGCCCACCAGGAGCGTCTTGACCTCGGGGGGGGTGACGTCAGAGCGGACCCTGCCTGCGTCCTGGGCGGCCCGCAACAGATCGCCGAGCAACGCCATGAATTCCGCTTCGGCGTCGGATCCTGCCGACCCCCAGTCGAGGTCGGTGCCGGCCAATGCATCGACGAGGCCGCGGTCCTCGACGCCCCATTGCAAGACGATCAATCGGAGAAACGCGAACAGGGCCTCGTCCGACTCCGGCCCGGCAAGCAAGGCGCGGCCGGCGTCGACGATCTGGCGCAGCCGGTCGGCGATGACGGCTCGGAAGAGATCGTCCTTGGTGCGAAAGTGCCGGTAGACCGTGCCTGCACCGACGCCGGCCCGTCGGGCGATCTCGTCAAGCGACACGGCGAGACCCTCACTGGCGAATGTCGCATAGGCGGCCTTGAGCACCAGGTCACGGTTGCGAGCGGCGTCGGCACGCAGGGGTTTGTCGACTTGAAGCAACGCCATCACCTCCTGCGGCAACAAATCCCTTGACAAAACGGGGCGTGCGTTCCGTATAGTGTGCAATAGACGGGGCGCCCGCCCCGCTTTTCCACTCTAGCAAGGAGCCAACCATGGCAAAGTGGACAACCGCCGACATCCCAGACCAAGAGGGTCGGACCGCAATCGTCACCGGTGCGAACACCGGACTGGGCTTTGCGACCGCCGCCGCGCTCGCAGAGCGAGGTGCCCGTGTCGTCCTTGCGGTGCGCAACATCGACAAGGGAAAGGACGCACTGACCCGGATCGCCGCCGCGACCCCTGGCGCGGAGGTCGAACTTCAGCATCTCGACCTCTCCTCGTTGACCTCCGTTCGGGCAGCCGCTGACGAGCTCACGGCCAAACACGATCACCTCGACCTTCTGATCAACAACGCGGGGGTGATGTACCCACCCAAGCAGATCACAGAAGACGGCTTCGAACTGCAGTTCGGGACCAACCACCTCGGACACTTCGCCCTGACCGGGCTCCTGCTGGATCGCCTGCTGTCCACCCCGTCATCAAGGGTCGTCACGGTCAGCAGCTTCGGGCATCGCATCCGCGCCTCGATCCACTTCGACGATCTCCAGTGGGAGCACCACTACAGCGCCATGGCGGCCTACGGTCAGTCAAAGCTGGCGAACCTCCTCTTCACCTACGAGCTCCAACGTCGGCTGGCCGCGGCAGGCCGGTCGACCATTGCCACCGCAGCCCATCCCGGAGGTTCGGACACCGATCTGATGCGACACTTGCCCACGTTGGTGGCGCCGGTAGTCTCCCTGCTCAGTCAATCGGCGGCCATGGGCGCCCTGCCGACGCTACGCGCCGCCACCGATCCCGCTGCGGCGGGCGCCGAGTACTACGGCCCCGAGGGCCTGGGGGGAGTGCGGGGCCATCCCGTACTGGCGAAGTCCAGCAAACAATCGCACGATGCAGACCTCCAGCGCCGCCTCTGGACCGTCTCGGAAGAGCTCACCGGAGTGGTCTTCCCATCGGTGACTGTCGCGTGACGACCGCCGCGTGACGACGGCCGTCGGGAACTTGGTTTTCCTCACCTTTCCCTGCGCTCAGATCCCGGCCAGGCTGAGCGCACCATCGACAACCAGATAGATCCCGACAAGGATTGAAGTTGCGGCGAAGAGACTGGGTCCCGCTCGGACCAGACGGTTTTTCAGAGCGTCAAGCCTGGCTTGCGCCTCGCCAGGCCGTCGGGCGTAGTAAAGGTAAATGCCAGCCACCGTGGCAGTGGAGATCACGGTGAAGCCCACAAAGGCGATGATGACGACGGGCAGCGCGGTGTGGTCATGCACGACCACGATCGCCGCTGCCGCCGTGAGTGTCCACGGCTGTTCGAGGACCCCGAGCATGAGCGCGGTGGCTGGATTCAGGCGCTCGACCCTGGCCGCGAGGCCGTGCGAAACCCCTTGGGACTCCCGAGGTTCGTGCCGCCTACGCCACTTACGGAATCCGAAAGAGCCGAGGCCGAGCCCGAAGACAATTTCGAACACGTTGACGACGGTGTGCCCGCCGCCTGCACGCGCGGCGTGACTCCCGCCGACCAGGTAGCTCGCGACAAAGACCAACACCAGCGAGATCGTCCACCCAACCAAGAATGCTGCGGCATTCTGTCGGGCGCGGGTGGTCGCAAGGAGCAAAATGAACACGACGAGAGTGCTCGGCGACAGACTGGCCAGCAGGCCCAACGCCAGAATGGCGACGACGAGACTCATGCGAGGACACTACGCATGGTTGCTCGGCACGAACGGGCGCCCTGCCTACGGCACGCCCAGCCCCTCGCCCTCCGTTGAGACGGTTACGCCACTCCGCCCTCTTACCCGAGGGCCTCAGCCGGCACCGGCACTGGTGGCAGCGTTGTTGTACTCGTTCGAACCGACGATGTTCGAGATCACCTGTTCGACCGTGCCCCCCGCGTTGAGTAGCCCGAGAAACGTGGAGCTCCCGCCCGAGTCAGGGACGCGATGCAAGAGGTAGGTGAAGTAGAAGGTGACCGTAATCGCCCGGTACTCGCCCGAGTTGAGAAGAGAGCCCGCCACCTGCGCGCGCGTTGCGCCGGCGTTGAGCAACCCGAGGAACGTGGAAACCCCGCTCGTATCCGGCACACGACCGAGAATCCTCTGGTACGTCAGATTGACAAAACCCGCATTCGTGCCGCCGGCCTGAGCAAAGAATTCCGGGGAGCCGACGATGTCGGCAATGACCTGCTGGTCGGTGGCTCCTGCGTTCAACAGTCCCACGAAGGTGGCCAGCGCCCCCGGCTCGGCCGGCCGGTCGAGGAATTGCTCGAAGAAGGCGTTCACGAGGTCGCCCCTGTACTCGGCGGAGCTCACCAGGTCTGCGGCCACCTGAGTGCGGCTCACCCCGGCGTTCAACAGTCCCCCGAAGGTGGCCAACCCACTCGTGTCAGGTAGCCGGCCGAGCAGGTTCTCATACGCCGCGCAGACGAAGGCGCTGGTTCCGTGAAAGCCAGCCGTGATACATGCCGGTACGGGTCCGAAGATCGCTGGCGTAGGTGGCACGGCCAACGGGAGCGGGACCCAGCTGGTGTCGATGACCTGTGTGATCGGGGTAGCAGCAGAACCCGTGAAACCGGCGTCGCCGCTGTACCTTGCGCTGACACTGTGGGTGCCGTAAAGCCCGTACGCGACGTCACACGACGCCTTACCGGTCGTCGTGCTCACTGCGACGGTTGCGCAACCGCTGATCGGGCTGCCCACGTCGGAGAATGCCACGGTTCCCCCGTCGGGAGCCGGAGTGACGGTCGCCGTGTACGTGACTCCCTGCGCCACGAACGTGGGGTTGCGCGATGACTGCAGCGCTGTGGTCGTCGCAGTCGTGGGGCACACGTTTGCAACCGGATCGTAGGTAATCGTCACCGCACCATCACCCACATTGGTGGCCGAAGAAGACGTGCCGGTGGCCGCCGGGATCACATAGGAAGATCCGCCCCCACCGGCTGCTTCGGGGCCGAGGCCTCCTCCGCCCCCGCCGTACCCAGCGCCTCCGCCGCCGTCATCCCCATATCCCCCACCGCCGCCGCCAAAGCCGACACCGCCGCCGCCACCGCCGCCGTTGTCATTCGCTCCGTTCCCGCCGTTCCCGCCGGTGCCATTGCCCGCTCCGCCGTTGCCGCCAAGTGGGGTCGTCGTACCGCCGCTTCCATTCTGACCGCTGGCACCAGCAGCGCCACCGTTCGCACCGGCACCGCCGCCACCGCCGCCACCGCCGCCCGTACCGTCACTTCCGTTCCCACCGTTCCCGTACGAGGCGCCGGAAATGCCGCCGGCCGCGACACCACCACCGGCACCTGCGTACCCCTGCGCGCCTCCCCCGACGCCTGCAGCCGTCCCGCCCTGACCGGCGACACCCATCTGCCGCGTTCCCCGCGCCTCCGTCGTTTCCGAGCGTGCCACCAGCCCCTCCGTCGACGTCTTCGCCGCCACCGCCGCCGCCGCCGCCGACAACAAGTGGGACGCCGGACGCGCTGACCGCCGACGCACCTCCTCCGCCACCTGCGTTGTTCCCGCCGCCACCGCCGCCGGTACCACCGGTGCTGGTGGTGTAATCAGCTCCGACCCCACCCACCTGCGCGTCCAATACCTCGCCGGGCGTGACGCTGACGGTGGCGGTCACGACGGCACCATCGCCGCCGACTCCGCCACTGTCACCCGCCCCTCCCGATCCTCCGGTCGCGGTCACGGTGACTGCACAGACATTCGCCGGGATGGTTACTGCGCCCGCAACAAAGCCGGGCGTCGACGAGTTGAAAAGACTGTCGGTGCTCGCGCCCGCCGAGGACACACCGGTGGCAAGTGCAAGAACCAGCGTTCCCATGCCGATGACTCCTGCCATGCTGAAGCGGACGAGACCACTCAGGTCGGCACCCCTGTCGGCAACTGGACCACGCTTCATGCATTCCTCCCTGCGACGACGACGCGAGCGCCAGAAGCTCAGCGCGCCCCTCCTTCACATTCGTGGACGCTCGCGCGTTCTTTCAAACGTCGAGCGCAGGAAACCAATTGCCATGGAGCCCGTTGGGAACGCGCTGTGGGAGAAAAATCCGCGCGCGGGGATCGGGCCGCAACTCATCCGCGTCCCAGATGTAGAGGCTCGAGCGTCCGTCTGCAAGTGATGTCCCGAACGTGACGTAATAGCCGTCGAGTTCTTCAGTCGCGCCGTGCCGCGGCACGAACACGACCTCACCGATAGCCGCCCCGGCTTCGACGCGTTCGCTCCTGCCCCTCACCAGGTCATGGCGAAGAAGGACGTCGTGTTCTCCCGCAGCGAGGTCCGCCTCGCGCGATCGAGCCGCCACCACTGCGTAGCGATAGCTCTGGCCGAGGCGGCGGTCGTCAATACGCGGGAACTCCGATGGCGTCCCGTCGATCTCAGTCAGGCTGACCGCACCTGAGGCGGTGTGAAGAGCGATACGTACGAAGCAACCGGTGATAGGGAGATCCCCCTGGAGGCCCAGCCCCGGGCCGCTCCACTGCGGGAAATCCACCAGCACATGGTCACCGTCCTCGAATGCGTTGGCGAAATGCCACGCCCAGAACGCTTCGGCGTCGAACCATTGCGTCGGCGACAGCCCGATCCGGTCCACCAGGGCGATGCGGGTACCTAATTCCGGGGTCCATTTGAGCACCTGGCCGCCGGACATCATGGCGTCGAGGTCCAGCGTCGCCGGTCCGAGCACGAACACCGCGTAATGCTCGGTAATTGCGAAGTCGTGGATCATGAAGGATGTGTCGACACCTTCAACCGGAGTCGGGGCGCGGGGCACCGACCCGTCGGCTCCGATCACCGCCCAGGTGAGAAACGGCTCTTCGAAGCCATAGCAGAAGCTGACGAGATCTCCGGTCTGCGGATCGCGCTTGGGGTGCGCGGTCATGCCGGCGGTGAGGGCGCCGTCGAAATCGAACAGACCCACAGTGTCGAGGTCGCCGGTCACCCGGTAGGACGGAACTCCTTCGCCCAGAGCGAGAAAGTCCTTCCCGTCCGCGATGACATTGATGAAGGGGTCGAGACGGAAGGGCCAGCCGGGATCGGGATCCTCACCGAGGAGTGACGGATCGACAAAGGTAGGCGTCATGAGTCCGCCGAAAAGCGGCCGGCCGGCACGTGCTTCAGATTCGAAACCTTTGGTGCGCACGTAGCGGTTGCGGTACCGGGCCTTGCCGTCTTCGAGCCACACGCCGTGCAGCATGGCGTCACCCTCCATGGGGTAGGTGTAACTCCCGAGTGGCGTGAACTGCGGGTTGGCACCGTTTCGAAGGAACGCACCGGCGATGTCGGAAGGTATCGATCCTTCCACGGCGAGAGCTTCCGCCTCTACTTCGTCGCGCACGGGCGCGAACCGGCCACTTAGGAAGGGGGTGGATGCGGGGTCGACCGGTGCAAGCTCGCGCGCCATCAGCTCACCGTGAGCCCGTTGTCGAGCGCGTAGACGGCACCGGTGATCGAACGGGCATCGTCCGACGCGAGGAAGCAGAAGAGCGCCGCCACTTCGTCGGGCTCGACAAGGCCCCGTAGGCCGGCCATACGGGCCGCCAGATCAGGATCCATGTCGGCGGGAAAGTTCGCGCCGGCGGCGATATTGGTATTCGTTCCAGCGGGGGCGATGGCGTTCACCCGCAGCCGGGTCTTGAGGAACTCGACCGCCAGGGAACGCGTCAACTGGACGACCCCACCCTTACTCATGCAATACGCGGCCGAATACGGGACGCCCTGGATGCCCGCGTTCGACGCGATGTTGACGATGCTGCCACCGGTGGCGAGAAGGTGTGGGATAGCCGCCTGGGCCAGAAAGAAGTATGCGTCGAGGTTCACCGCCATGACCTTGCGGTAGACCTCGCGGCTCATGTCCGTCGTATGGGCCGGACGGTAGATACCGGCGACATTGCCCAAAATGTCCAGGCGTCCGAACCTGGTGACACAGTCGGAGACCGCGGCCACGCAGGCGTCGGGTTCACTCAGATCAGCAAGGTGAACCGACAGACCTGCGCCCGCGGCTTGCTGCACTTCGTCGAGCCGGCCCCGGTCAACGTCCACACCGAGAACCATTGCCCCCGCCCCAGACAGACGTAGCGCCACCGCGCGCCCGATGCCCGATCCCGCCCCCGTGACCAGCGCCACCTTGCCGTCGAATGGCATCTCAGGCCCTTTCGGCGAATATCGCTTTGGCGACCTGATAACCCTCCACGGCTCGGGATGCCCCCGCATACGCCTGGAGGTGAATGAAGAGCTCAACGATCTCTTCCTTCGTGACGCCGCAGTTGAGCGCGATTCTCAGTTGCCCGCCCAGGGGCTGGGGCGTGCCGAGAACAGCCGCGATGCTCACCGAGATCAACGCGCGACTGCGAAGGTCCAGGCCCGGTCGTTGCCAGACGCCCCCGAAGGTGTGCTCCATCCCGATCCGCAGGAAGTCACCCCCGACTTCGGGTTCCCCCGGACCCAGTGCAGGCACCAAAGGGAATCCCAAGAGCCGTTCCGCCGTAGCGCCGGCATCCTCGCCTTCAATTGCCTCCGTCATGATGTCCTCCTTTGCGTTTCCGGTCGGTCCCGCACCGACACCGTAGAAGGAACGTCAGCGCGCAGGATCTGCCGGTGGCCCGATGCGCTCTCCCAGGCGGGAGAGTGCCAACTCCAGATCGGCGGAACGAGCCCGACGGGCCTCATCGGCTTGTGCGAGCTGTTCACCCGTTGGCGCGACGGTGCGGTCATGGAGCAGCCTTTCCGACTCGATCGCAAAGGCGAGGCCGCGGAGGGCGTCGACCGTGGAGGTGGCAGCCCGCCGGGCCACGTCGTCGGGGGCGGTCTCTACCGCCCGCTGCAAGGACTCGGTTGCCCCGTCGACCTGCCGGCGCACCGCCATCAATCGTGAGGGATCATCGGGAACCACCGACGCGGTCATGACCGCGTCACGCGCAAGCTGGGTCGCTGTCAGCGCGGCAGAGGCGATCGGTTGCCATTCGTGCTCGGCTTGCCGGCGCTTGCGGGCCGCGGCCAACGCCAACAACAGCACGACAATGGCGATGACAAGAACGATCGCCCCGATGATCCAGCCCCAGGGCGTCGCACTCCCTGACACAGGGTGGCTCGGGGCGCTCGTGGTGGTCGTGGGCGCCTCGGTGGTCGTCGTCGTCGGCGCCTCGGTGGTGGTGGTGGTGGTTGGGCCTTGCGTGGTGGTGGTCGTGGGCGCCTCGGTGGTCGTTGTCGTGGGCGCCTCGGTGGTGGTGGTCACATCAGTGGACGTCGTGGGGGGATCCGTCGTCGACGTGGGTGGATCCGCTGTCGTCGGCTCCTCGGCCGAGGGCGTCTGGGACCCGACGCCCGTCGTGGTACTCGACGACGGCCTGTTGGCGAGGTTCGACCCGTGATCGGTCCCGCAGGCGGCGATCACCCCTGCCGCGCCGAGAATCAGAAGACCGCGAATTGCCCAGCCACCCGCCCAGCGAAGTGGAGTGCGCGGCGGCCCGGGACTCTGCCTCATTGCCGTCACCACTGTCTTTTACAACTGGCTTGTGCCGTGCGTCAAGTGTCCGCGTCGCGCCGTCATGACCCGGCCCTCGAGGGTGAGCGTTAGGCTCGCACGACACGCCGCGGCGCGCAGCGACGTCACGGTACGGAACGGAGACCCTGCATGCAAGAGCGACAGATCGGCGACCGGAAGGTCAGCGCCATCGGGCTCGGTGAGATGCCGTTGTCCATTGAAGGCAGGCCCGACAGGACCCAGGCCATCAACACGATCCACGCCTCGCTGGATGCGGGCGTCACCATCATCGACACAGCCGATGCCTATGCGCTGAACACCGAAGAGCACGGCCACGGCGAGCGACTGGTCGCCAAGGCCCTTGCGACCTACGGCGGCCCCACCGATCACATCCTGGTCGCCACCAAGGGCGGCCATCGAAGGCCGGGCGACGGCAGCTGGACCGTGCACGGCGACCCCGAATACATCAAGCGGGCTTGTGACCTGTCGCTCATCGCACTCGGCGTGGAGTCGATCGGCCTCTACCAACACCATCGACCTGATCCCGAGGTTCCCTACGCCGAGTCCATCGGAGCCCTGGCCGATCTCCTCGACGCCGGGAAGATTCAGATGGCGGGCATCTCGAACGCCACGGTGGCGCAGATCGACGAGGCGCAGCAGGTGTTGGGCGGGCGCCTCGTCAGCGTGCAGAACGAGTTCTCTCCCCGCTTCCGTTCCTCGGAGGGTGAACTGCAGCACTGCGAGAGCATCGGGGTGTCCTTCATCCCGTGGAGCCCGCTCGGAGGAATCAGTCAGGCTGACCGCATCGCGCACGAGTTTCCCGCCTTCGCCGAAGTGGCGGCCGAAGTCGGGGCGACGCCCGAAAATGTCACGCTGGCCTGGATGCTGGCAAAGGGCTCACGGGTCATCCCCATTCCCGGGAGCAGCCGGCCGGCAACCGCCATCGCGTCCGCTGCGGCGGCGGATGTCACGCTGACCCCGGCGCAGGTGGCGCGGCTCGACGCTGCCTGATCCATCGGAACAGAAGCGTGCGCTGCGGCGTTGCACGTCTTGCTGTGATCCAGAACGAGCCGGATGGAGTCCGCTATGCCTGCTGTAACCGTTCCCGACAATTTGACGCTTCCCCGCATTCTGCCGGCTGAGCCCGGGGCACAGGTACGCGCCGTGAAGAGCATCACTGACGCACCCTCGGGGTTGGAAGGGGAGGGATTTCCCGTCCGCCGCGCCTTCGCCGGCGTCTCGGTGTCCGATCTCGACCCCTTCATCCACATGGACCAGATGGGCGAGGTGGAGTATGCGCCGGGTGAGCCCAAGGGCACGCCTTGGCACCCCCATCGTGGCTTCGAGACCGTGACCTACATGATCGACGGGACATTCCAGCACCAGGACTCGATCGGTGGTGGTGGACTGATCACCAACGGGTCCACCCAGTGGATGACCGCGGGATCGGGCATTCTGCATATCGAGCGCCCGACCGAGCAGCTGATCGCCACCGGGGGCCTGTTCCACGGGATCCAGCTGTGGGTGAATCTCCCTGCGGCTGCGAAATGGGTCGACCCCCGCTACCAGAACCTCGAAGCGGAGGACGTCGTCCTCCTCACGTCGCCCGACGGCGGGGCGCTTGTGCGCATCATCGCCGGCGACGTGGCCGGGCAACGCGGGCCCGGTTCGACGCACACGCCGATCTCGCTCGTCCATGTCACCGTACAGCCCGGCGCCGAACTCACGTTGCCCTGGCCGAACGAGTTCAATGCCCTGCTGTATGTCTTGGCCGGGAATGGGTCGGTGGGAACGGACGCCCGACCGATCCACTCGGGGCAACTTGTGGTGCACGGATCGGGCGACGTCATCTCGCTGCGGGCCGACGCGGCCCAGGATTCGCGGCACCCAGCCCTGGAGGTTCTGATTCTCGGAGGTCAGCCGATCGGCGAACCCGTGGTCGCCCACGGGCCCTTCGTCATGAATACGCGCGATGAGCTGGTCCAGGCATTCGAGGACTATCAGGCTGGCCGATTGGGCACCATCCCAGCGGACCACATCGGCCACGGGTGAGCCGGACCCGGATGCCGGGCGAGGCATGGAGCCTCGACGATATCGGCGACCAGACCGGGCAGCGTCGTCCTCATCACCGGCGCGAACAGCGGCATCGGTCTCGAGACAGCCCGCGTGCTGGCTGATCACGGTGCCCACGTCGTCATGGCATGTCGCGACCTCGAAAAAGCGCAACGCGGCGGCGGACAAAATGGAGAACGACCTCGAACAGGCGTCCTTCGAGCTGTTGGCACTTGATCTGTCGGACCAGGTCTCCGTGCGCCGTGCCGCGGAGCAGTTCTTGTCGGAACATGCCCGGCTCGACCTCCTGATCAACAACGCCGGCATCATGGGTACCCCCTATCGTCAGACGGCGGACGGCTTCGAACTGCAGATGGCCACCAACCATCTGGGGCATTTCGCGCTCACCGGTCTTCTCCTTGATCGCCTGTTGACGTCCGGCCGTTCCCGCGTCGTAACCGTGAGTTCGGTGGTGCATCGCAACGGCCACATCGATTTCGACGATGTGGCCGGCCTCAAGATCCGCAACACCTGGCAGCACTACGGGGCTTCCAAACTGGCCAATCTCCTTTTCACCGCTGAACTCAGTCGGCGTCTCCTCGCCGACGGCGAGACGACGATCGCGGTGACAGCGCACCCCGGCTGGACCCGCAGCAATTTGTTCGGCACTGGCGCGGCAGTCGGTAGTGCGAGAGCCCGGGCCAAAGCAAGTAGAGCCATCGGGTCACACCTGGGGCAGGCCACGGCCACGGGGGCGCTGCCCACCCTTTATGCGGCCACCGCTGCGGAGGTGAGCTCCGGCCAGTTCATCGGACCGGGCCATGCGTTCCAACTCTTTGGGCCGCCTGCGCTGGTGCAGCCCGCGAAACGGGCACGAAGCGCGGCGGACGCGGCGCGCCTCTGGGAGATCTCCGAAGAACTCACGGGTGTGCGCTACTCGCTGCCTACGCCAGCCTGATCGAAACCCTGCAGACTCACCACGCACCGCTCTGCGTGGCCGTTGCCGGTCCCCCAAGCGTCCACGAACGCGGCATGGGTGACGAACCTTTCAGGGCGGACGACCCGGCCGAGGGGGACGATGAGCACCGAACGCGCGCCGGAGAGACGGAGCGCGGCCGCGGCACTCTGCGCACGCGCACCGCTCACGTACACGTCGTCCAACAAGATCACCCGCGAGCCTGGCACCGCCGCACGACCCGCTGCCGAGACGGCAAAGGCGCGGGCGTTGGGGCACATGGGCCCGATGGCGCCTTCGGCACGACCCAACGTCGACGGCAACCACCGTACGGCCGGCCCGAGCGCCGAGACCACGGTTCCGGCAAGCCCCTCGACGCCTTCCAGCGATGCGCGACCAGGGCGAGAGGAGGAGGGAACCGGCGCGACGAGGTCCGCCCCACCGCCCAGCGCAGTCACCACGCACGCAACGTGCGCGGCGAAGAACTCCGCGAAGGAGTCTCCGACGCAGCGCGAGAAGTGCCGGCGCACCTCGTCGACGGGTGATTCCTTGTAGCCCATCAACGTGCGGTAAAGGTGACCAGGCACAGGGCACACATGGGCCGGGAGCACGGGGTGCAATGGAAGATTGAGCGCCCGGCTGACTGCCGTGCAGGCGAAGCAATGGGCGAAGCGGCGGCTGGTCGGGCCGCAGCATGTGCGGCACGCGGCCGCAAGGTTGTCCTCAGGTGTGGGGGGTCGCCTCGTCTCGATGCAGAAGAAAGGTCCCCGTGGCCCGGCTCACGAGCAGACCGTCTTCGTCATGCACCGTCGCTTCCCCGTAGGCCACTTGCTTGGCCATCCGGACCACCTCGCCCCGCAGGATGTAGGGGGTGCCACGTACCGCCGGGCGCATTGTCTCGGTCTTCATCTCCAACGTGCCCCGGGTCCGGTCCCGACCCGGGAGCGCGGCGTTGATGGCGAAGTTCATGCTCGCATCGAGCAGCAGGGAGTGGATACCTGCCTGCGTGATCCCGTGGGGGTTACAGGCGAGCTCTTCGGGAGTGAAGGTCCCGGCCACCCACCCCAGGTCCTCTCCATCCACGCCGTAGTCCGTAAATGCACCACCGACCAGGGCGATGATCGGCATGCCGCCGTCGCCGAGCCAGCGGTCCATATTCTTCCGGCCCAGGTCCTTTTCGCCCATTCCCGCAGACCCTATCGGTGACGGTGCGCCCAGCGGTGGCTCGCGGTGGGGCCGGCGGTGGCCCGCGGTGGGGCCGGCGGTGGCCCGCGGTGGGGCCGGCGGTGGCCCGCGGGGGGCCGGTAGAATGCCTTGGTTCGCATCCGGTCGGGAATCCGCCGGCGTAGGGAGGAGACACACCATGACCACCGCAGTCATCGTCGATGCTGTCCGCACGCCCGGGGGCAAGCGCAATGGGAAACTCCGGAACTGGCATGCGGTGGATCTCGCTTCCGAGGCCCTGCGGGCGCTGCAGGAGCGCAACGGCCTCGACCCCTCGCTTGTTGACGACGTCATCATGGGCTGTGTCATGCAGGTCTCCGAGCAGGCCCTCAACATCGGGCGCAATGCGGTGCTCGCCGCAGGGTGGCCCGAATCGGTACCCGGCACCACGATCGACCGCCAATGTGGTTCTTCCCAGCAGGCAGTCCACTTCGCCGCACAAGGCGTCATGGCCGGGGCCTACGACGTTGTGGTGGCCGCCGGCGTCGAGAGCATGACGCGTACGCCCATGGGTTCGTCGATCGTGCGTGAGCTCGGCTATCCGTTCGGTCCGCGCATGATGAACCGCTACAAGCCGAAGGGCGGTCTGGTCGGTCAGGGCATCGGAGCCGAAATGATCGCCGACCAGTGGGACATCTCGCGGGAACAACTCGACGCGTTCTCCGTGCAGAGTCACCAGCGCGCCGCCCGGGCCACGGCGGAAGGCCGGTTCGACAACGAGATCGTCCCTGTGAGCATCCGTGACGACGAGGGCAACGACACCGACGACCTGCTGACGACCGACGAGGGCATCCGCCCCGACAGCACGGTCGAGGCCCTGGCCAAGCTCAAGCCTGCGTTCAAGCCCGAAGGCGGCAAGATCACGGCCGGCAACTCCTCGCAGATCACCGACGGATCGTCCGCTGTGCTCATCATGAGCGAGGAGAAGGCCAGCGAGTTGGGCCTGCGCCCCCGGGCCCGCTTCCACGCCTTCTCCCTCGCCGGCGTCGACCCGATCACCATGCTCACCGGGCCCATCCCGGCCACGACCGCCGTATTGGAGCGGGCGAAGTTGACCCTCGACGACATCGACGCGATCGAGATCAACGAGGCCTTCGCCTCGGTCGTGCTGGCGTGGGAGAAGGAGCACCACCCCAACATGGAGATCGTGAATCCCAACGGCGGCGCCATCGCGCTGGGCCACCCGCTCGGGGCGTCAGGCGGCAAGCTCCTGGCCACGCTGCTCAACGAGCTGGAGCGCACGGAGGGTCGCTACGGGCTGCTCACGATGTGCGAGGGCGGCGGCTTGGCGAACGCCACCATCATCGAGCGGCTGGGCTGAACGGCTGAGCTGAACCGCCGAGCGGCTGGATGGGGCGGCTGGGCTGAACGGCTTGGTCCAGGACCCGGGTCGAGCGCCGCGCGGAATGCCGGACGCGGCTGCCGCCCTCTCAAAACTGACCGCTAGACTTCTAGCGGTTAACTTTCGCAAGTGTCCGGCGGTGCGCTCAACCTTTCAAGGCCCAACTCGTCACGGTCCGCTTTCACTCCTCGGAACAGCCCCCCACCGGCACGACGACCCACGCCGCTAGTCGCGACTCATCGCAACTAGCGGTAACGCGTGGCGAGCAGGAATCCTGCGAAGATCAGCACCAAACCAGCCACGAGGCCCCACGCTGAACCGTGTCCCACCCCTGGTATGTGAGCCAGGTAGTTGAGCACGATCACGGCGACGCCGACGATCAGGAGGGCCAGGACGAGGACCCCGTACCACGCCGGGCTGCTGCGGACGCTTTTCGGGATCGGGCGCGTGTAGCGACCGCTCTCCTCGGCCGTCGAGGGACGTCCGACTTTGGACGTCCCTTTCGAAGTGCTCCGCCCCGCGGCCGACTTGCCCTTGCGGGAAGCGCCTCCCGGCCCTGTCTTGGTGTTGGCTGCCACGAGCGTGAGGATAGTCAGCCCGGACGGGGCGTTCCGTCCGGCTCGATTATCGTGGGTGCCCCATGGCGGCACGGATTCTCGTTCTCGACAACTACGACTCGTTCGTCTACAACCTGGTGCAGGAGTTGGGCGAGCTCGGAGCGGCTCCCATCGTCTTCCGCAACGACTCGATCGACGTCGAGGGGATCCGGGCCGAGCGGCCTGACGCGGTGCTCATTTCACCGGGGCCCGGACGACCCGAGGACGGGGGCGTGTCACTGGACGCCATCCGCTCCCTAGCCGGCGAAATCCCGATTCTCGGGGTCTGCCTCGGCCACCAATGCATCGGCCAGGTTTTCGGGGGCAGGGTCATCGCGGCACCCCATCTCATGCACGGCAAGACCTCGGAGATCCATCACGACGGAGAAGGCCTCTTCCAGGGACTGCCCAATCCGTTCGTGGCCACCCGTTATCACTCTCTTGTGGTCGATCCGGATTCGCTCCCCAAGGAACTCATCGTCACCGCGACCTCCACAGACGGGGTCATCATGGGTCTGCGCCATCGGGAACTGCCCGTCGAAGGCGTGCAGTTCCACCCCGAGTCGGTCCTGACCGTCTCTGGTCCCGCTCTTCTGGGCAATTTCCTGTCCAAGCTGGGGATGGTCCCGACCCCGACCCCGACCCCGACCTAGCTCCTAGCTCCTGGCTTCTGGCTTCTGGCTCCTGGCTTCTGGCTTCTGGCTTCTTGCTTCTGGCCCGTAGCCCCTGGCCCCGCCGTCAGGTGCGCAAGGACCCGCTCACGTCGTCGATGTCGTGGTCGTTGACGTCGCCCCTACCGTGGTCTGGGTCGTCGTGGTCGTGGTCGAGCACACCGAGATCGTGACGGTCTGGGGGAACGGCGGGTTCAGCACGGTGCCGGCCGAGGGGCTCTGACTCTGGACCTGGCCCGCAGTGCCTCCGCTCGAGGAGCAGTCGACCTGCATGAACGACGAAGTTCAGGCCGGGAGCCGCCGAGATCGCGCTCGCCGCCGCCGTCTGTGTGAGCCCGACGACGTTCGGCACCGTGGCCGTACAGGGACCGGACGAGACAACAAGATTGACCGCCGTGTTCGCCGGCTGCTGTGATCCGGCCGCGGGAGTCTGCGACGCGACGTTCCCGGCCGAGACCTGCTGCGAGCACGCCGTGCTCTGTGACCCCACCGTAAGGTTGCTCCCCTTAATGGTGCTCCCGGCCGCTGCTGGCGAGAGCCCGACGACGTTGGGGACCTGGGCCGAGTTCTGGCTGAGCACGACGGTCAGTTTCACCATCGTCGTCGAGGGGACGGTGGCACCTCCGGCCGGGCTCTGCGTGAGCACGGTCCCCGGAGGCTTGCTCCCCGTCACGTCGTCGACCTTGTACGACAGTCCCTTGCTCGTAAGGAGCTGGATGGCCACGGCCAGCTGCTGGCCCACGACCGAGGGCACACTGACGTCGACCACGGTCGGGCCTGCACTGACGACGAGGTCGACCTGGCTGTTCTTGTCCGCCTTGGCGCCGGCGGCAGGGTCGGTGGAGATCACCTCGCCCTTGGTGACGCTGGAGCTCGTCTTCGACGTGGTGCCGCCAACTGTGAGGTTGTCGTTCTGCAAGGTCTGCGTGGCTTGCGGCACCGTCTGGCCGGCCACGTCCGGAACCGTGACGTGGTCGGTCGTGGTCAGGGCCCGGACCAGGAAGAATGCGATCACCGCGAGCACGACCAGAAGGGTCACGAGAAGGACGACCATCCGCCGGATGCGGCGCTGGCGCTCCTGCTCAGCCCTGCTGGCGCCGCCCGCGCCTCCGACACCGGCCCCGCGGCCATCCAGACCACCGACCCCGCCGCCACCCATCGCGAGCGCCTGGGTCTGGCCGGTCACCATGACGGGAGCGGTCGCGCCGACGGGCGCGAGGATGGTGGTCCGACCGGGATCGGTGGCTTCTACCGGACGCCCGTCGGCAAATCGGAGCAGATCGGCTCGGAACTCCTCCGCCGTGGCGTAACGATCATCGGGCGACTTGGCCATCGCCTTCATGACGACCGCTTCGAACGCCGCCGGTATGGCGGGGTTCACGCTGCGCGGCAAGCACCGGCTGGTCGCGCACGTGCTTCGAGGCGACCGCCACCGGAGAATCCCCCGTGAACGGCGGCTTGCCGGTCGACATCTCGTAGAGAACGACCCCGAGGGAGTAGATGTCGCTGCGCGCGTCGACGCCATGACCTTCGGCCTGCTCGGGCGAGAAGTAGGCCGCCGTGCCCATGACCGCACCGGTCTGCGTGAGGCTCTCCTCGGTGTTCATGGCACGGGCGATGCCGAAATCGGTCACCTTGACGATGCCGTCCGCCGTGATGAGGACGTTGCCGGGCTTCACGTCGCGGTGCACCACGCCGTGCCGGTGGGCGAAGGCCAGGGCGGCGGCCACGTTGGCCCCGATGGTGGCCGACTGCTGCGGCGACAGGGGCCCCGATTCACGCAGGACGGCCGACAGGGCGCGCCCGTCGACGAACTCCATGACGATGAAGTACGACCCGTTGTCCTCGCCCCAGTCGAAGACGGGGACGATGTTGGGGTGCGAGAGGTTGGCGGCCGCCTGCGCCTCCCGGCGGAACCGCTCGACGAAGGCCCGATCGACCGAAAGCTCGGGGAAGAGCACCTTCAGGGCCACCGGGCGGTCCAGCTGGCGATCGCGCGCCCGGTAGACCTGCGCCATGCCTCCGCGGGCGATGAGATGCGTCAACTCGTAGCGATCTGAAAAGACCCGCGGTGTCTCGACCGGTTCCATGGCGCCCTGAGCCTACGCTGCGCGTCCGTCGTCGCAGTGAGCGTGCAGCAGGTTCATCCTTGTCCTCCGGTCTCGTCGAGATACGCCTGAAATACTTGCTTGACGATCGGCCCCGCCACCTGCGCCCCGGTGACCGAGAAGCTCTGCTGCGGCACCACCACCGCGATGGCGAGCTTGGGGGTGCCGACGGCGGGCATGAAACCGATCATCCAGTCGTCCGTCTGCTCCGGGCGGTTGGGCGCCTGGACCTGCGCCGTTCCCGTCTTGACGGCCACGTGCCAGGAAACCGGGAAGATCCCGTTCGCCGTTGCGCCGGAGACAGTGTCGTTGGCCACGCTCTGCATCAGCTTGCTCACCGCCGCCGCCGCGGCCGGGGTCGACACGGTCAGCATCGGTGTGGGCTGATAGGTCGCCACCGCGTTGCCCTGGGAGTCCCGGATCTGCTCCATCAGGTGCGGCGTCATGATCACCCCGCCGTTGGCGATCCCCGCCGCGACGAGCGCGTTCTCCAAGGGCGTGGTGGCGTCGTTGTACTGCCCGATGGCGCTGTACGCCAGATTGGCCTGACTGTTGGGCGCCAGGTCGGAGAAGGTCGACGGTATGACATTGGGGAGATCGAGGTCGGGGACGTACTGCGAGCCGGCCCCGTAGAGCGCGTAGCCGAAGTCCTGCGCCTGCTTGGTCAGGGTCGGGACCCCGAGCTCGATGCCGAGCTGGCCGTAGCCGGGGTCGCACGACTGCGGCAACATCAACGCCATCGTGCCACCGCAGGCTGAGCCACCGTCGTTCGACAGGACCTTGTCCGAGTCCGAGAACTTGATCGAAACGGCGTTCGGGAAGCTGTAATTGATGAGGCTCGGCGCCAGGTTGTACGCCGCCGTGCTGGTGATCACCTTGAACGTCGAACCGGGAGGGAAGCGCTCCTGCGTCGCGATCGGGACGAGGCCGGAGAATCCTTCGGCGTCGTTCTTGCCCGCCTGCGCGTCGTACGCCTGCTCGGTGGCGACATCGGAACTGGAGATCTGATTCGGGTCATAGGTCGGGCTCGAGACCATGGCCAGCACGGCGCCGGTCGTCGGGTCCAGGACGAAGACCGAACCGTCCTTGTTCGCCCCGGGAGTGGCGGCCAACGCCTCTGTGGCGGCCTTTTGGAGCACGGGGTCCACCGTGAGCGTCACGTTGTCGGGTTCGGAGGGCGGCTTGTCGAAGAGCAGCTGGCTGAAGTTCTGTGGGCTCTGGGGATGCGTTTCGAGGTACTGGTTGTACTGGTACTCGATGCCCGAGGTCCCGTAGTAGAGGGAGTCGTACCCCGTGATGTCCGCGTAGAGGGATCCCTCCGGATAGACCCTGGTGTAGTGATAGGGATCTGAGGCCATGGTCGTCTTGACCGACTTGGCGAGGATGGTTCCGTCAGATGCGGTGATCGTGCCGCGCTCGTTGTCGTACACCTTCGCCGCGACGAGAGGGTTGTTCGGGGAACTCGTCAACGCACCAGCTTGGCGGAACTGGATGTTCGCCAACTGGATTGCGACCAAGCCGAAGCAGAAGAGCAGCACGACACCCAACCAACGGATACGACGGCCCACTAGTGCGGAACCCTCATGGTGCGGTCGTGGACGTCGTCGTGGCGCCGGGCACCGCTGCCGTCCCCAGTCCCGAGACCGTCGTCTGCGTGAGGCCGGGGAGTGTGGTGGTGGAGCCACCCACACTGGCTGCGTTCTGGCTCGCTTTCTTGGCCGCCTCGGCCAACAGGTACTCATTGTGGAGGTTGGCGACGTAGTGCTTGGCGTCGGCGAGGGACGGCTCCTGCACGATGGCCCGGATCTGGGCGACCGCGCCGGAGGGGATCTCCGACGTGCTGACCTTGGTCTTGTCGACCACCCGGGGATGGAACCAGAGAACTCCCGCCGGATGGCCCTGCTTCACCACAATCTCGTTGTTGTGGACCGTCAGGAACCAGTTGTCGTAGGCGTACCAATGAATGGCGAAGAAGGCGCCGACGGGGATGGCCGCCACCAACAGCACGAAGAACACCACGCGGAATGTGATCCGTCGCGGAATACCCAGCCGGCGACGCCGCGCACCACGGCTCTCGTTCGGCGGAACCTCCGGAGTCACCGCTGGGGACGTGATCGCAGCGGACCGCACGGTGGCACGAGCCACCGGCACCGCCTGCGTGTCCTGCAACAACAAACCGCCGTTTGCGCCTTCGGCGCCGGCGCCGGTTGCCGTGTCGGAGGGGGCCGGGGCCGTGTCGGACGGGGCCGTGTCAGCGGGAGCGGGGGCCGTATCGGCAGCGGGGACGGGGACGAACTGGCTCGTCAGTACCGACGTCGTGCTCGCGGCGCCGGCGGCGACGGTGGTCGAGGACGGCGGCGCAGCACCGCCGGCGTCAGATTCGGGCGCGACGACGAGTGGCACGCCGGCACGTTCCCCGATGGGCGTGATCACCGACGCATCCGATGACTTCTCTCCCACGAGGACATCCACGACGATCACCGTGATGTTGTCGGAACCACCATGTTCGTTGGCGAGCTCGACCAACTGGTGCGCCGCCGCCTCCGGATCAGGCTCGGTCGTGAGCACATCGGCGATCTGCTCGTTGCTGAGCTCATTACTGAGTCCGTCGCTACAGAGCATGATCCGGTCCCCGGAGCGCAGCTGCAGCTCCCACATATCGGTTTCCACTTCGGTGGAGATCCCGAGCGCCCGCGTGAGAATGTGCCGCTGCGGATGCACCGCTGCCTCTTCTTCGGAGATCTCACCGTGGCGCATGCGCTCCTCGGCCAGACTGTGGTCGGCCGTGACTTGCACCAGGCGTTGGTCCGAGAAGAGATAGGCGCGCGAGTCGCCGACGTTGGCCAGGGCCAGCATGTCGCGCCCCTCAGCATCGCCCACCAGGGCAACGGCCGTGAGCGTCGTGCCCATGCCACGCAGTTCCTCGTGGTTCTGGCTTTCCTGCCAGACGGCTTCATTGGCCTTGGAGAATGCCTCCTCGAGGCCGTCCTTGGTGGGCTCCCGGCTGAAAACCTGCAGCAGGGCGTCGACCGCCACCTGGGCCGCAACCTCCCCGCCGACATGCCCGCCCATGCCGTCGGCGACCGCAAAGAGATTGGGCGACTCCAAAGGGAGGTCCTGATTCACCCTCCGCACCCGCCCGACGTCGGTGGCGGAGCCCGAGTGGAGGACCGTCACCGGGTGACCTCGAAGACCGTCGAGCCGGCCTGGAGCATGTCGCCCCGACCGAGGCGCTGAGCCTGCGTGATTTTCTCGGAGTTCACATACGTCCCGTTGGTCGACCCGAGGTCCTCCACCCAGAGCTGGTCCTTCTTGCGGAACAACCGGGCATGCAGCGTCGAGGCATAGATGTCGTCCGGGGTGGCGAACACCGCAACCGGGGGAACGTCCGATGGTGAGCTCGTCGTCGAGATCGTAGGTCTGGCCTTCCCGGGCCGGCGGCTCCACCACACGAAGGTAGAGCTCCTTGCGTTTGGGTTCGGGTCGGGGGGGGCGAGCGGCCACCTTCTCCCGGCGGCGCTCGCCCCGGGTCTTCCGTATGGTGGCCGGGCTCATCTCCACCCACACGGCCCGGATGACCCGCAGGAAGAACAGGAAGATGAGGGCGATCACCGCCCATTGCATGACCTTGAGGACCGCGTTCAGATTCTGCGAGGCGAGAAGGGGCGCCAGCGCGGTCAGACCCTTCACGTCATCTCGAAGATGAGTTTCGTCGACCCAACGCTGACCTCGTCCCCGCTGGCGAGAATGCGCTCCCGGATTGGAGCTCCGTTGACCCTTGTCCCGTTGGTCGAACCGAGATCGGTCAGCACGACCGTGTCGCCGTCACGACGAAGCTCGGCATGGCGCCGGCTCACGTTGGAGTCCGCCAGGACCACTCCGCATTCGGGGAGACGTCCGATGACCAGCGGTTCCGTCCCCACTTGCACCCGGCGTCCGTCGGTCAGGATGAGCTCGGCCAGGTAGCCGCCGTCGGCGTCCTCCCGTACTTCTGCCTCGACCGTGAACCTGCCGGCCTTGAGCCTCGAGCCCTCGAAGATCTCCACTTCGACGGGTCCCACGAAGAGATACCCCTCGACCTTGGCGTGCTCCCGCGCCGCATCGGAGAGCTCCCGGGACAGGGCATCGATGAAATTGGAGAACCGCTCGACGTCGGCCGGAGCCAGCGTCACCACGAAGACGTTGGGCGCGATGAGGCCCCGCACGCCGACCCGGCGGTGCAGGTCCATCTCCCGTGTGAGCCTCCGGCCGATCTCCACCGGCTGGAGGTTGCTTCGAAATGGCTTCGCCAACGTACCCTCCACCAAACGCTCGAGGCGCTCCTCGAACTGCTGGAGTCCCATGGTCCTCGCCAGACTAATGGGCCGGTGCGACCAATACTGGCCTATTGGCGGTGTGACCAGCACAGCGAGCCGATCGGGCGCAGCGAGGCGCTGAGGCCACCCCCGGCCAGGGACTACTCTTGCCCGGTTGCTCGGGCGAGTGGCGGAATAGGCAGACGCGCAGGATTCAGGTTCCTGTGTCCGAAAGGATGTGGGGGTTCAAGTCCCCCCTCGCCCACCAAGGAACACGGCAAAACCCCTGGTCGGAAGACCTCTCTCAGAACGACGTCCTCTCCGGGGCCACCCCGGCCGAAAGGTCGAACTCCTCGGTACCGAGAAGTGACACCCATTTGGCCGTGTTCTCGGTGAGATCGAGTTCGACGTGGGCTGGGACGGGTCCGATCTGGTGACCGGCGTTGAAAACCCAGGTGTCGCCGATCCGATCGGCCCAGGAGCCGTCGGGCGTGAACGGCGCCTGGTGGATATGGCCCGTCAGAAGGACGTCAGGCCCGAACTCCTCGATCCACACCCTGAGATCCCTGTCGCCATGGTCACGTCGACCGGTCCACGCGGTCCGTGAGCCACGTGGCGGCCAGTGATAGACCCAGATCCATCGGGCCGGGCGTCGGGCGGCATCCGCCGTCAATCGTGCGACAAGTGCCGCACGTCCGCGGGGTCCGTCCCACCAGGGACAGACCGTCACGAGCGTGGAGCCGATCACGACTGAACTCCCGTCCGTCGGGATACCGATGGCGTCGGCCGCACCGAGCCAGAGCGCAGCTCTTTCGCCGTCGGCGTCGGGACCCGTGAGGTCGTGGTTCCCCGAGCACACAGCGAGCGGGGCGGCCGAGTGGAGCTTGGCGAAATACTCCAGAACCGTCTCGCTCTGCGTTTCGAGCGGCACGAGGGAACCGATCTTCAAGTGGTCTCCCGCCAGGGTCACCAGGTCGAAATCCGATGCCTCGGCCACGAGCCAGTCGAATTGGGGCAGGGAGTAGTGAAGGTCGGAAGCATGAAGAATGCGCATCGTGCCTCACGCGTCCTGGTCGACAAAACCCCTGGTCGAGGACCCAAGTGAGAGTCGGAACCAGATGGTCTTCGCCTCGTCCGAGGTCGAAGTTATCCCCCACTCATCCGCCAATGCCTCGACAATCCGGAGCCCGCGGCCATGAGGTTCCGTGGAATTGGGCGAGTGCAGCTCTGGCGCCCCCTCCCCCCAATCGGTGACCGCGACCGTCACGGCAGATTCCGAAACATCCACGACGACGTCGAAGCAGCTGGCCGCGTGGACGAGGGCGTTGGTCGAGAGCTCCGAGACCATCACCGCCACGGATTCACGCACCTCGACAGGGGCGTCGCCGATGACGCGGGTCGCGAACGTCCTCGCGGCGCGAATCGACTCTCTCGAGGTGTCGAACCTGCTTCTCGCCGTCATTGCCGGCTGCCCTCCGTCATTGGAGCCCGAAGTGCTCGAGAAGCCCGCTGGCCTCTATCACCCGGTGCACGATCGGCGAGACATGGATCAATCGCACCTCTCCCACGTCGTTGGCGACCTGGACCAGCAGCGCTATCCCCGAACTGTCCATGAATGTGAGCTTCTCCAGATCGAACGTCACGCATGCCGGCCTGGTGGCCAGGTACGGTTCCATGCCCGATTTCGCCGCCTCCACACCCGCCAGATCGAGTTCACCCGCCAGGGAGATGACGGGGGCAGAAGGATCGCCCCGGCTGAGGCCCACCTCTACCTGCGGTCGGCCAGGTGTCGGCATCCCTGCGGTCGTCGTGCTCAATTCCCCGTCCCTCCCGCAAGGTCCACCGTGTGCAACTGTCCGATCAGGTCCGGCCAAGTTACCTGGCGGGTCACCATCTTGCGAGGGATCGTTCATCTCACCGGATCGAGAAGTGGCGTGCGAGCGGGGTGCGCTTCAGCCGGGCTCGTCCACCGAAACGCCAAGACGGCCACATCATCGTCAGATCCGAGTGGTCCCACGGTACCGAGGAGGCGCGAGAGGAGCTCGTCGACAGGCCGGATGGGACCGGACGCAGCCTGCACCAGCCGTTCGAGACCGAGGTCGATGCTCTCACCGCGTCGTTCCACCAACCCGTCGGTGAAGGCGACGAAGGTCGATCCGCTGGTGAGCTGCAGCGTCGTGACCGAGTAGGAGCTGGGGGCGACACCCAGGGGCAGCCCGACGTCGGTGGAAATGAATTCGGCCGATAGGGCGGAGATCGTCAATGGATTCAGGTGTCCCGCGTTGGCCAGGGTGATCACTCCGGTGTCGGCGTCTCCCACGCCGATCAGCACAGTGCAGAGGTGTCCGTCCCGGTTCACGTTGAGTTGCCGGGAGCACATCTCGAGGACGACATCGGGGGCGTGACCCTCGGTGAGATAGGCCCGAATGGTGAACCGCAGGCGCGCCATGATCGAGGCGGCATCCACCCCCTTGCCCGAGACGTCACCCACTGCAAAGGCGAAGTGACGGTCGTCGATCTCGATCAGGCTGAACCAGTCGCCACCGATCTCCATGCCGTCGGTTCCGGCCAGGTACCGGGAGGCGACCTCGAGGTTGGGAACCTCGGGATTGCGTTGGGGCAGAAGGGCCCGTTGCAGGGTCTCGGCGATGGAGCGCTGTTCTCCGTAGAGACCATCGAGCTGTCGGTAGAGGGCGGCGATCGTCTGCGCATCTCGTTCGGCACTCCGCCGGCGTTTGACGAGTTGGTAGGTCACAACCGCCGCGCCGAAGGTGAGGAGCGCGCCGCTGACGAGGAAGATCCAGGGGAGCACCCCGCCCAGCGTGCCGCCGAGAGCGCCCCGTGGGGCTGTGACAAGAGTGATGCTCGAATCGCCGAACGGAATCGACGTCTGCACCACATCGCCTCCGATGGGCAGCTGGGCGACGGGGAGATCCGTCGTGGCCAACGCGGACGATTTCGTGGTGGGACCCAGATACGTCGCGAAATTCAGGTCGGAGAAAGCGGAGTCCTTCTCGATGGGAACCACGCGGTCCGCCGGGATCGCCCGTTCGGCGTACACGACGATCGTCGGGTCCTGCGGATCGGTGATGGCGTAGCCGACCCGGCGCGGATCCAGGGCCGGGACGGGGGTGACGACCAACGTGGGACTCTTCCGCAACTGAGCGAGGAACGACGCCGCTTGCGATGACCCGGGGGGCAGGAGAGGTTTGACCCCCACCACAGAAACCGCGTGCCACGTCGTGCCGGACGACCGCAACAGCACGGCTGAAACGAAGGACCGGTTGGGCCCGACGAGCGTGGACACGAACCTGTCGAACTGTTGCACGTTGCCCGCCGTGGCGTTCTCAATCTCCAAGGCCGTCTCGAGCGGATCCCGGAGGCTCAGGATCGACGCACTGAGGAGAGCGCTGACCTGCCGGGTCTGGACCTCCAACAGACTGCGTTCGTTGTGCCGGTTCAACGTCCACGCCGTCCACGAGGCTGACAGGGTGATCAGCAGACCGACCACGACGACGACCACGGTTGCCCGGACGGGAGCAGAGGACGCCTTGGAGCCGAGGGACCCGCTCTGTGCTGCGACTTCGCTCATCGCTCCTCCCCTGGTCAGTTGGTGGTCCGGCTCCCTTCACCCCGGACAGGACGGGTCGTCATGCTGGCATCCCGGTGACCGTCCGGGCAACCTACGTGACGTCCGCACATACCGCCTGGTCAGGAGCGCGGACTCCGGTCACGATCCGGACCAGGTCGATGATCGTGCTCCGCGAGACGATGTGTACGGCACGGGCCGCAGGCGACCGCTTCAGGGCATGGCGGGGAAGACGTACCACGAGTGCTCCGGGCATTGCCTCGAAGACGAGCGGGGGCTCCATCGTCAGCGCTTCGCCATCGATCCCGATCGCCACGGCCTCGTCCGCGTCGATCTGGAAGCGCGGGGTCGTCCATTCCAGCCAACCGGGATAGTGCCGAACCTGGCCCGCGAGTTCGAGCGAGACGAAGCGGGCGGCGGCAGGGGCGTCCTCAATGGTTGCTCCGGCGACCCCGAGGACACCCAGGTCGAGTCGCTCGCGTGTGCCCAGACCTGACAACCGCTCGAGTTCATAGGCGTTGTTCGAGACCAGAATGACGTCCGCCGTCTGGTGCAGGTTCCCGTCAGGACCGCGAAAGCGGAGGTCGAGCCCCGGCGCGTCCGGCCCCAGGAGGTCCGGGAGCATCGCCGCGGCGGTCTGGCGTTTCGCGTCGCGGTACTCGGGCGATTGCACGATCCTCGCGTAGAGACCCAGCGTCGCGTTGTTGACGAAGACCCGACCGTTGACCGTGGCCAGGTCGACACGGCGCTCAACGCCGTCTGCAAAGGCATCGAGCGCACCGACGACATCGTCGCGGTCCACGCCGAGGTCGAGCGCGAAATGATTCCTGGTACCGGCCGGAACCACCACGTAGGGGAGCCCGTGACGGGCCGCGACAGAGGCAACGAGCGCCTGGGAACCGTCGCCTCCCGCCATCCCGAGGACGTCGGCCCCCCTGGCGACCGCGTCCTCGGCGAGCTGCCGCAGGTCATCCCCGGGGCGGAGGACGATCGGCTCGATGCCCCGCTTCTGACATTCGTCGACGAGGTGGAACCGCTCCGCCTTCCCACCGCCGGATTTCAGGTTCATGATCAGCACCGGACGTGCGGCCGGAGAGACACCCGGAGCGCTGTCTGCTGAGCGCGCCCTCCCCGTCCATCTTCCCCAGCGCGCACCGGGCCGTTATCGCCGACACCAGCGCCAAGCCGACGATCGCCACGATACGACCTGCGCTCAGGTCGGCCCACACGAAACCTCCCACCATCAGCCCGGACCCGACGACGACCAACACAGCCGCGACGAACCGGAGGGCTCCTCGCCTCGTGAGCAGATCCCAGGAGCCGACTATCGCCACGATCAGGCCGACGAGGATCATCACCGTCGGCCCGAAATTGACGATGGTCCCGACGACGAGGACGACCACCGCCCCGGCCAGCGAGGCCAGGGCCGCCAGCCCTGAGAGACGTCGGAAGTTGTTCGACGTAGGTGCAGTCATCCGTTCCGGCCCTTTCATCCGTCCGAAGAAAGTGTGCCATCCATGTCCGTTTTCGGAAGGAGCAGACGTGGAAGACCCGCACCATGCTCGTCACTCACCTGGGTGGCGACTGGAAACCCCCCCTTCCGTCTCCTACTGTCAGCCGCCATGTTCACACGGGCCAGGCCGGGCACTCTCAATCGAATCGCGCACCTCGGAGCTGTGTCCGTGCTCACTGTTGCGGCGGTCGTTCTCGCGCTGAGCCCCGCTGCATCAGCCAAGAGCGCTCCGAAACCTCTCACCATTCTCGTCACCAATGACGACGGGTACAACGCTCCCGGTATCAACGCCGTTGTCCAGGCGTTGCGCACCCTGCCCCGCGTCACCGTGAAGGTGGTCGCGCCGGCCACCAACCAAAGTGGCACCGGTGCGAAGACCACTGCCGGCACACTGACGACGATGAAGGTCAAAACGCTCAGCGGGTATCCGGCCATCGCCGTGCAGGGCTATCCGGCCGACACCATCCGGGTGGCACTCAAGCAGCTTCACCTGCATCCCGATCTCGTCGTCTCCGGTATCAACCTGGGAGAGAATCTCGGCCCGGTCCTCGATCTGTCGGGCACGGTCGGTGCCGCGCGGGCGGCAGCGGCACAAGGCATCCCCGCGGTGGCTTCGAGCCAGGGCCTCGGCAATCCGGTCGCCTTCTCCGTCACCGCCGAGGCCGTCACCAAGTGGATCATCAGCAACCGTTCGAAGCTCACGCTGAGCACGACGCCGAAAAAGACGATCGTCAACATCAACGGGCCCTCGTGCGGAACCACCGGTTCCCCCCGGGGGACGGTCGACGTGCCACCGGCGGCGACGGGCAACCCGCTCCCGACCTCGGACTGCTCGTCCACCGCCGTCGATCCGGCCAACGATGTAGCGGCCCTGGGCGACGGGTACGTCGTGGTCGATCAGGTTCCGGCAACGCCGTCAACGGCGGCGCCTTAACCGAGGCGCACACCACCTGACAGACTGCTCCCGTGGACGTCCACCTCGTCGACGGGACCTACGAGCTCTTCCGGCACTTCTTCGGGCAGCCGCCGCGCAAAGCCGAGGACGGAAGCGAGATCGGCGCAGCACGTGGCGTCGTCACCACTGTCGTGCAGCATGCTGGGAAACGGGGCCACGCATGTCGGTGTGGCGACCGATCACGTGATCGAGTCGTTCCGCAACGAACTGTGGCCGGGCTACAAGACGGGGGCCGGCATCGACCCCGGACTGCGGTCACAGTTCGACATCCTCGAGACCGCACTCCATGCTCTCGGCGTCGGGCTGTGGCCGATGGTCGAGCTCGAAGCGGACGACGCGCTGGCCTCGGCCGCACATGTCGCGGCGGAGGACCCCGAGGTGCGCCAGGTCATCATCTGCACGCCCGACAAAGACCTGGCCCAGTGTGTCGTCGGGAACCGGGTGGTCCAGCTCGATCGGCGCACCGGGAAGGTAAGCAATGAAGACGCCGTGTGGGAGAAGTTCGGCGTGGCACCCGGGTCCATCCCCGACTGGCTCGCCCTGGTCGGCGACTCCGCCGACGGATTCCCCGGGTTGGCCGGGTGGGGTAAACGTTCGGCTGCGCTCGTGCTGGCCCACTACGGACAGCTGGACCGGATTCCGGACAAGGTGACGGAATGGGACCCGGCGGTGCGCCAGGCCGTGCGCGGTGCCGCCAAGTTGGCCGAAAGACTCGCCGGAGAGCGGGCATCGGCAGAGCTCTTCCGTGAGCTCGCCACCCTGCGGATCGATCCCGCCCTCCTCGACAGCGTGTCGTCGTTGGCCTGGCGTGGCCCGACCGGCGACTTCGAAGATGTCTGCCGCCACTTCAGGGACATGGCCCTGGCCGACCGGGTGGCGGCACTCGCAGAGCGGTGACGCTCGACCCGGTCCTAGGATGCGCCGATGGCGCTCACCGATCCTCGCCCAGCTGGAACGAGGGACGATCTGCGACCTGTTCGTCGAGCTGGGTCCGGATGCGCCGACCCTGTGCGAGGGGTGGGTCACGAGCCGATCTGGCGGCGCATCTCGTCGTGCGGGAGCGGCGGCCCGACAGCGGGCCCGGGATCGTGTGGCCGCCGTTGGCGGGCTACACGGACAAGGTCCGACGGTCCCTCAAGGAGCGCACCACCTGGAGCGAGCTGGTCGAGAACGTGCGCCATGGTCCCCCGATGCTGCTGCGGCCGTTCGACGGGCCGATGAACACGGTCGAATTCTTCATCCACGTCGAAGACGTCCGCCGGGCCCAGCCGCAGTGGGAGCCCCGCCCGCTCTCCGACGAATTGGCCGATGCGCTCTGGGCCCGGGTCGGTCCCGGCGGCATGGCCAAGAAGGTTCCCGCCACCATCGTCATCACCTCCCCCGGACGTCCGGAGAAAGTGGCCGGGTACCGGCCCGCGACTGGTGCTGAGCGGGGATCCGGGCGAGCTCACGATGTTCGCAGCCGGGCGGCAGACCGCCGCCCGCCTGAAGATCACCGGCGATGCCGGCCTGGTGGCGCAGCTCCGCACGAGGCCACGTTCGGGATCTGAGCCGCCGCCGACCTACAGTGAGATTTTCCAGTTCCCGGAGGTAGAGCGTTGCCCGACGTCACTGGCGATCCGAACCGGTTCGCGCAGGAACTGTTCACCTCCCTCCCGAAGCGCTACGACCGGTTGGCCGAACTCCTCTCCATGGGACAGAACGGCCGATGGCGCCGGGCGATGGTGGACCACATCGTGCCGTCCTCTCCCCGCCGGGTTCTCGACGTGGCATCAGGTACCGCCGGCGTCGCTCTCCAGCTTGCGGCACGCAGTCGAAGCCGACATGTCGGCGTCGACCTGACGATCGGCATGCTGGCCCAGGGTCACAAGAACGTCGCAGCCGCCGGGATGGCCCAGCGGGTCACACCTGGTGGCCGGGCGGGCCGAGCAGCTGCCCTTCCCCGACCGCTCGTTCGACGCTCTGACCTTCACCTACCTGTTGCGCTACGTCGACGACCCCCAAGCGCACGCTGCTGCGAGCTCGCCCGCGTCGTCAAACCGGGCGGTGCCGTGGCCAGCCTCGAGTTCTTCGTTCCTCCGAGCGCCTTCTGGCGATTCTGGTGGGTCCTCTACACGCGGCTCGTCCTCCCCGCCGGGGGTTGGTTGACCGGCGGACGCGAGTGGTTCAGGGTCGGCAAGTTCCTCGGCCCCAATATTTCGGGCCACTACCGGAGGTACCCGCTGGTCGTGGACCGAGGACGCTTGGCGGCAGCGCCGGATTCGAGAACGTCGGCGTCCGCGTGATGAGCCTCGGCGGAGGCCTCGTGATGTGGGGAACGCGGAGCGGTGGACCCGCCGAAGGCTGAGCGCCGTCCCGGCCTTCTACGCAGCCGGGACCGGCGGATGGCGGGACTGGTGGACGCTCCTCCACCCTCCCTATACGGCGTGGCATCTCGTCCTACGTGGTGATCGGCGCCTCACTGGCGCCGCACGTCGACCTCAACCGGCTCCTGTACACGCTCCTGGCGTTCCTCCTCGCCGTCGGGTTGGCCGCGCATGCGCTGGACGAACTGCACGGGCGTCCGCTCGGAACCCGCATTCCGACGCCGACGCTGATCGGGGTCACGGTGCTTGGCTTGGCCGGAGCGATCGCGCTCGGTGTCGTCGGAGTGGCCCGCGTCGGGTGGCCGTTGCTTCCGTTCATGGTGCTCGGCCCGCTCCTCGTCGTGGCCTACAACTGGGAGCTGTTCGGGGGCCTGGTCCACACCGACGCCGGGTTCGCGCTCGCCTGGGGATCGTTCCCCGTGCTGGTGGCCTATGTCGCCCAGACCGGCCGGCTGGCGCTCAGCCCGGTGACTCGCCGCCGGGGGCGCCTTCGCCCTGTCGGCGGCACAGCGTCGCTTGAGCACGCCGGCCCGCTTGCTCCGCCGACGGGCGTCGCACGTCGAAGGCCGGATCAGGTTGTCCGACGGCGAAGAGGTCCCCCTCGACGAGCGCTCGCTGTTGGCGCCGCTCGAAACGACCTTGCACGCCATGTCGTGGGGCATCGTGCTGGTGGCGGCGTCACTGGCCGTGGCGCGGCTCGGGTAGGTACCCGAACTCGGGAGGCAAGCTCCGCAGCGTCATCTCCACCACCCGGTCGTGACCCCACTGCAAAACGGGGAGCCCGAATCGACTGGCGACACGCATCGGGCGCTGCATCATCTCCATCGTCCATGCCACTTCGATACGCGCGCCTCCCTGATAGGGCGCGATCCGCATTTCAGCGCGCCCTTCGAGGTCTCCGGCGACCACTGCATCTATGGCGACGGGCGGCTCACAACGTGTCAGTGCAACCCGGATGCGCATGCGATACGGCAGCGGCGGTACCACCACTCCGTGAAGGACCGACCCCGCCGTCAAGGAATCTCCCTCCAGACGGAACTCCTGCAGCCACGGCCACCAGTGCTCGAATTGATCCACTTGTTCGATCCCGGCCCACACCTGCTGCGGAGCATGGTCGAAGTCGAACGCACGCCGGTACTGAATGACGGGTCGACGCGGCATACGCCCGCAAGACTACGAGCGCGCGTCGCCCAGCTTGGAGAGAACTGGGGGACGCCCTTCAATTGTCATCCAGGCCGGCCTCGGCCACCAGAGCCGAAGGTCCCGATGTTCGGCGACAAACCTGGCAGAATCGAGGCTGCAGATGAACCAACGCGACTCGGCATCCAATCCGGCATGAGGTCAGGCGGGTCGACCGCGCCGCGTTTGGTGGTGGACGATGCCGCGCTCGACACACTGTGCGCCGAAATCGCCGGCCAGGAGTACTACGGCATCGATACCGAGTTCCACACGGAACGCACGTATTACCCGAAGCTGGCACTGATCCAACTGGCATGGGCCGACAAGGTGGCGCTGGTCGACCCCCTGGCGGTAGACCCCCGCCCGCTGGCCCGTGTGTTCGCGGGTGACGGGGTGGCGGTGGCCCACGCAGCCGAACAGGACATCGAGGTCCTGGAAACGGCGTGCGGCGCAGTGCCCCCGACCGTGTTCGACACCCAGATCGTCGCAGGCTTCCTGGGCATGTCCTCGCCCTCGCTGTCGCGGTTGGTCGATCAGGTGTTGGGCATTGCACTTCCGAAGGCGGACCAGCTGTCGGACTGGATGCAGCGTCCCATTCCGGACCGTCAGATCACCTATGCCGCCGGCGACGTCGCTTATCTCCTGGAGCTGCGCGCCGTCCTGTCACACCGGCTCGAGGAACTCGACCGCCTGACGTGGGCCCTCGAGGAGTGCGCACAGATGCTGTCGATCCGCCGCCGCCATGCGGCGCCCGAAGAGCTCTGGTGGAAGATGGGTGATATCCGCAAGTTGTCCGGACGGTCCCGCGGTGTGGCACAAGAAGTGGCGGCGTGGCGCGACCGGCGGGCCGCGACCCTCGACCGGCCGCGTCGCACCGTCCTCTCGGACCTGGCGCTGCTGGCGATTTCGCAACGCCCACCAAAGAACCGCCAAGAGCTCCAGCAGACGCGCGGGGTCGACGGCCGCCACCTGGCGCAGGGTGGTGCCGGCGAGATCCTCGACGCCATTGCAAAGGGGCTGGCCCTCAGGCCCGAGGAGATCCGGCTCCCCCCCGACGGCAGGGAGGCGCAGGCTCCCCCGGCCGCAGTGGCCGTCTGTACCGGGCTCGTGCGGCAGATCGCCGACGACCTCAGTTTCGACCAGGGCCTTTTGGCCACGCGGGCCGATATCTCGAACCTCCTGAGCGGGGAGACCAGCCGGCTCGATGTCGGATGGCGCAGCTCCATCGCCGGCGATCCCCTGCGGAGCCTCATGGCAGGATCGGTGGCGGCGGCCTTCGACACGGACGGCACGTTGGTGCTCGAAGAGAGATCCTTCCGGCCTCAGTTCACGGTCCGCTCACGCTCCGACCAGTAGGGCTGACGCAGTTTGTACTTCTGCAGCTTGCCGGTCGCCGTGCGATCGAGCGCGGTCGCGGAATTCCACGCTCGTCGGGGCCTTGAAGTGGGCCATGTGGTCCCGGCAGTGCCCGATGAGGTCCCCCTCCGACGCATCGAAATCGGGCCGGAGGACCACGAGGGCCTTGACGGTCTCGCCCCATTTCTCGTGCGGGACGCCGATCACCGCTGACCTCGGCCACGGCGGGATGCCGATAGAGGCAATCCTCCACCTCGATGGAGGAGACGTTCTCGCCGCCGGTGATGATGACGTCCTTCTTGCGGTCGGAGATGACGAGGTAGTCCCCGTCGAGGTAACCGCCATCGCCGGTGTGGAACCAGCCACCGTCGAGCGCCTTCGCCGACTCCTGTGGCTGCTCCCAATAGCCCGCGAAGACATGATTGGACCGGGCCAGCACCTCGTCCTCCTCACTGATGGCGATCTGCACGCCGATGGCCGGCACGCCGGCGCGGCTCAGCCGCTGCGACGCGCTCCACCGCGCCGATCGCTGTCCCACTCGGCCGGGGCACGATTGATGGTGAGCAGGGGCGAGGTCTCCGTGAGCCCGTAGATCTGCACGAACTCCCATCCGAGCTCGGTCTCGACCCGCTCGATCGCCTTGGAGGGCGGCGGCGCACCCGCCACGACGATGCGGACGGTGCCGCCCCCGGGAACGGGCCGTCCCTCGCGTGTACGGGTCGCCGCTGCATCGAGGATGGCGGCCACCACGGCCGGGGCGCCGCACAAGAGGGTGACGCCGTGGTGCTCGACCCGCGACAGGATCTCCTCGCCATCGATCTTGCGCACCACCACGTGCAGCCCACCCATGCCCGTCACGGCGTAGGGCATGCCCCACCCGTTGCAGTGGAACATCGGGAGCGTGTGCATGAAGACGTCGCGGTCGCTCACGCCCGTGTGCCAACCGAAGGTCACCGCGTTGATCCAGCAGTTGCGATGGGTGAGTTGCACCCCCTTGGGCCGGGCGGTCGTGCCCGAGGTGTAGTTCACCGAACACGATGCGTCCTCGTCACCCGCCCACTCCCGCGCGTGCGCTCCCTCGGGTGCGGCGGCGAAGAGCTCGGCGTCGTCGACCCCGTCGAGGGCGAACCGGTGTGCCACGGGGATGTCGGCCACCACATCGGTGAGATCAGGGTCGTACAGGAGGACGGACGCCCCGGAGTGCTCGACGATGTAGGCGATCTCCGCCGACGTGAGGCGGAAATTGATCGGCACGAGGATGCGGCCGAAGCCGCTCACGCCGAAGTACGACGTGAGGAACCGGGCGGAGTTCGGGCTGACGATGGCCACCCGCTCCCCGTGCGCCACGCCGAGATGGTCCAGGCCCCGCGCCATTCCACGGGCCCGCGCCTCGAGCTCGGCGTAGGTGACGGCGCCGAGCGAGCCCGGCACGTCGGGCTCGTCGATCACCGCGGTCCGGGAGCCGTAGACCGTCGCCCCCCGATTGAGAAAGTCCGCCACCGTCAATGCGACCCGCATCGTACCCGCTCCCCTCTCGGCGACCCCCGACGCTCGACCCTAGCGCCCTCGCCCCGGTAGAAGTGACCCAGCACCGGGTGCGGCACGTACGGCTTCTCGAGAGCCGCCACTTCATCAGCGGTCAGCTCCAGCGCTTCGGCGGCGAGGGCATCCTCCAGGTGCGCCAGCTTCGTCGAGCCGACGATGGGTGCCGTGACCCCGGGCTTGCCCAGCAACCACGCCAGCGCCACCTGCGGTGTCGGAACACCCCGGGCGGCCGCCACTTGTTGCGCACTCTCCACCACGTCGTAGTCGGTCGGCTGCTCGTAGAGATAGTCCATGAACGAGTCGGTGTTGGACCGTGGGGTGATGCGCTCGCCACCCCGGGTCCGGGTGCCGGCCAGGACCCCGCGGGCGAGCGGGCTCCACGGGATGATCCCGACGCCCTGGTCGAGACAGAGGGGGATCATCTCGCGTTCTTCCTCCCGGTAGATCAGGTTGTAGTGGTTCTGCATCGAGACGAACGCGGTCCACCCGTTCTTCTCCGCCGTGTACTGGGCCTTGGCGAACTGCCACGAGAACATGCTGCTGGCGCCGATGTAACGGGCCTTTCCGGACTGCGACGACCTCGTGGAGTGCACCCATCGTCTCTTCGATGGGCGTGCGCGGATCCCATCGGTGGATCTGGTAGAGGTCCACGTAGTCGAGTCCGAGGCGACCGAGCGACGCGTCGATCCCCGAGAGAATGTGCTTGCGCGAAAGCCCGCCACCGTTCTCTCCCGGCGTCACCGGCATGAACACCTTTGTGGCGATGACCGCCTCGTCGCGGCTCAGGTACTTGCTCACGAGCTTCCCGGTGGCCACCTCGCTCGCACCCTTGTTGTAGGCGTCGGCCGTGTCGAAGAAGGTGACCCCGCCTTCCACGGCGGCCCGCACGATGGGCTCGGCCTCGTCCTCACTGATCGCCCACGGCCGGTCTTCGCTCTTCCCGAAGCCCATCATGCCCAGGCAGACCCTGGAGACCCGCAGACCTGACTTGCCGAGATTGACGTACTGCATCAGTTGACCTCCCTTAGCGCGGGGTTCGCTTGAAATACCTGCTCAATGTTTCTTCCTGCTGCTGATAGGACGACCCGATGTCGGACCCGTACAGGGCCATCGGCTCCTCGAGCATGCGCTCGAACGTCAGCTTGCACACCGCCTGGCCGTTCTCGACCATGAACGGCACGTCGTGTGCCCTCACTTCCAGCGCAGCCCGTGAGCCGCGGAAGCGTCTGCTCGGGTCAAAACCGAAACCGGGATCGAAGAACCCGGCGTAGTGCGTGCGCAGTTCACCGCTCGTGGGGTCGTACGCCGTCATCTCCGCGGCCAGGTACGGCGGAATGCTCACCGCTTCGTGGGACATCAGGAGGTAGAAACGCCGCGGCGAGAGCACCAGCCGGTCGCCTTCCTCGCGGTACACGGGGTCCCAGAACGCGGAGGGATCCACCTCACGCGTGCGACGTCAGGTCGAGCAGGGGGGCACTGTCCCTCGTGCTGTGCCCCACACGACCCTGGGCGTCTCCATGGAGATCCAGGCCGAGGAACAGCCCGTCGGACAGGACCAGACGCTCGCTCGGAACCGGTTCCCCGTCGCGAAAGAGAATGGGCTCCTCCTCGTGTGCCGTCCGCACCTGATCGTCGGTCAGCCAGGGTCGGCCGATGGACAGGCGCAGCTGGTTCAAGGTGAGGTCCTCGCGCACCCGTACGGCAAAGGAGAGCGGCACGACTTCGAGGTAGAGAGGTCCCTGGTAGCCGGGCGCGATCTCGTCGAAGCGGTCGCTGTGATCGGTGATCACACGGGTGAAGACGTCGATCCGGCCGGTGGAGCTCTTCGGGTTGGCCTTCCCCCGCAGCCCGGCTGGGAGGTCGAGGCGCTCCTTGAGCTCGATCAGATACGGGCACCGGGCCTCGAGCATGGCGCCGTCGCCCCGCAGGTCGATCTCGTCGAGGATGTAGTCCTTGAGCTTGCGCTCCACCGTGTCGTCGCCCGGCAGGAAACTGCACCGGATACGGAGGGCCCGCTCCCCGAGGCGCAGGTCCAGGCTGGCCGGTTGCACGTTGGATCCCGGAATGTTGAACCGACCCGCGTCGACATAGCCGGCGCGGATGGCCCGCTCGAGCAGGTGGCCCGGAAGGACCCCTTCGGCGCTGGAAGGGAGGCTCAGCACCACCTGTCGCTGAGTCACGCTATGAGCAAAGCACGTGGTGGGCCCACACGAAAGTCCGGTCCGTGCCGAAGTCGGGGGCAGCTTGTGGATGACCTGGGGATGAAGGGCGGGTACACGTACATTGCACAGGCACGCAATTGTTATCCACAAGGCGCGCCCCGCAATGGTCATTTGCCCCCGTTGGAAGCGTGCCGACGCGGCCACAAGGCGGCTCACCGTCGTCGTCGCTACCCCAGGGTGAGGCGGGCGGGTGATCGAGAACACCCGGTCCCTGCGACTAGCCTGCGCCTACCGTGACGGCAGACCCCTCAGACCCTGCACCCACAGGGCAGGCAGGTTTCTCTGCACAGATGGTCGACGAGCCTCCTCGACGGTCGCACTGGCTCCGCGAGACGGGGATCGTCGTCGTCGTCGCCATTGTGGCCGCTCTTCTCCTCCGTGCCTTCGTGGTGCAGACCTTCTTCATCCCTTCGGGCTCCATGGAGCCCACCCTCAATATCGGCGACCGGATTGTGGTGGACAAGCTGGCGTACCACCTCCACGGCGTCGATCGGGGGAACATCGTCGTCTTCCGGCGGCCCGCGGACGAGAATTGCGGCGGTACACCGGTGGCCGACCTGGTCAAACGGGTTATCGGGCTCCCCGGCGAGACGATCTCGCTGACCAAGGGCAGCAGGGGCTACGTCGAGATCAACGGGAAACGCCTCAATGAGACGTGGCTCCCGTCCTCGGTGCAGGGAATGACGTTCCCCGGTCCGGCCGGGACGCCCTACAACCTCACCAAGCCCTACCTGATTCCGGCGAACCACTACTTCGTCATGGGCGACAACCGCTCCGACTCCTGTGACAGCCGGTACTGGGGTCCGATCTCCCGTTCCCTCATCGTCGGCAAGGTGGATGTGCGGGTCTGGCCCCTCAGCGGCTTACGCTTCTTCTAGGGGCGGGGTTCCAACTCCTGCGAAATGGGTAGTGCTTCCCTGGCCGTGCGCGGTTTTACGCCCGCCGCCTGGTGAGATGCTCCGCTCAGTACGATAAGGGAACCTTTTCGTGATCAGAAGGGACGCGATGGTGCGCAGCCGCGGCGAGAGCTCTGCAACAGGCGACGCAAACCTGCTGCCGGCGGCCCTGACGGACATCGGACGCTCGCTCCAGCTCGCCCGGGAACAGGCCAACTTGACTCTGGGGGAGGCCGCCGAGCGGTTCGGACTCCGCGACACTTCGCTCGAGGCACTCGAAAGCGGCGGTGTCGGGCCGCAGCACGACCGGATCGAGACGTTGCGCAGTCTCCGGACCTACGCCAACGCCCTCGGCCTGCCCGGGGACAGTTACGTCTTGGTCGCCGTGGAGCAATGGCCCCCCGGGGCGCCCGCCCCCGTGGCGGGCAACGACACCGCCGTGGTCCCGGTGGTCACGATCTCGTCAGCACCCGCAGGCGGGCACTCCCCGGCCGGCGGGAGCGCAATCTGGAGCCGCGAAGCCACAGGGGTGGCTGATGCCACCACGACCGGGGTCTTCGAGCCCGTGACCCGGCAGGTCCCGCTGACCGACGGCGCCTCTCTGAGCGACACCAGCCAAGTCCCGGCCATCGACACGGGCCAGGTGGCGGCGGTCAACCTCCGGACACCCAGAATCCTGAAGGTGCTGGTGGGGCTCGTGGCTTTCTTGATCGTGGTGGGCGCGGTCGCTCTGCTCGAGCACGACAACGTCAACCACTGGTACGACAATGCACGGTCGTCGACCGCCCACTGGTACGACAATGCCAAAGTCGCAGTCGGCATCACGTCGACGCCGAAGGGTCATTTCTCCGCCACCGGGACCACGACCCCCACCTCGTCGAAGCCGAGCTCGAAAAACCCCACGGTCAAGGTCGTCGCGGACCCATCCGGACAGGCAGCCACTTTCACGGTCTCGGAAACCTCGTTCACCGTGAAGATACTGGCGGACAACGCCCCGTGCTGGGTGCAGGCGATCGAGCTGGGCAACCCCAAACCGGTCTTCGCGCAAGTTCTCCCCGCGGGCCAGAGCCACTTCTTCAAGGTCACGAGCCCGATGACGATCGAGACGGGCAGCGGAGCCGGCCGAGCCTCCGTCTACTACGGATTCGCGTTGTTGAAGACGTACGTCCCGGCCAAGACGCCCTTCACCATGACGTTCAACCCCGCACACTGACCGAGGCGCCCCGACTCTCTGCGCTTATTCCTCTTCGCCTTCTGCGGTGACGCGAGCGACGGCGGCGACGGACTGGCCATCATCGAGGTTCATGACCCGCACGCCTGTCGCGTCACGACCCTGGGACGCGATCTCGCGGGCGGCCGTGCGGATGACGACGCCACCCGAGGAGACGAGAAGTATCTCCTCGTCGAGCGCGACCATGAACGCGGCCACGACGAAGCCTCGTTTCCCGGTCAGACGGATTCCGCGGACACCCTGGCCCCCGCGGGCCTGTCGGTTGAACCGCTCGAGCTTCGTGCGCTTGCCGTAGCCGGCGTCGGTCACGATGAGGATGTCCGTATCGTCAGCCGCCACATCGCATGACACCACGGCATCACCGGCACGGAGACGAATTCCCCGCACGCCGGCGGCGTCGCGGCCCATGGCCCGCACGTCGGCCTCGTTGAAGCGGATCGTCATACCCGTTCTCGTCACTTCGAAGATGTCGTCATCCCCCGAAGTCGCGACCACGCGCACCAGCTCGTCGCCGTCGCGCAGGTTGATGGCGATGAACCCCTCGCGCCGTGACTTGTCGTATTCGCTGAGGGCGGTCTTCTTGACCTGACCCTGGGCGGTGGCGAACACCAGGTACTGGTCCGGCGAGAACTCGCGTGTCGTGATGATCGCCTGCACCGACTCGTTGGGGGCGAGCGGGACGAGGTTCACCGCTGCGGTCCCCTTCGCCGTCCGCTCCTTGATCGGGATCTCGTGCCCGCGCAGTCGGTACACCTTGCCGTGGTTGGAGAAGAGCAGCAGGTAGGAGTGGGACGACGAATGCACGACCTGATTGACGAGGTCCTCTTCCTTGAGCCGGGCTCCCTGCACTCCCCGGCCGCCCCGGCCCTGCGTGCGGAAAGCGGCCGCAGCCACTGACTTGATGTAGCCGCCTTTGGTCATGGTGACGACGATCTCCTCGTCGTCGATCAGATCTTCGACCCCCAACTCGCCCGGATCGTGCGTGATGACACTGCGGCGCGCGTTGGCGAACTTGTCGCGGATCGCGGTCATTTCGGTGGCGATGACGCCGCGCAACTTGGTGTCATCGGCCAGGATCGACTCCAGATACGCAATTTCCTCCAGGAGCTTGGCCATCTCCTCTTCGAGCTGCGTGCGCCCCAGCCGGGTCAACCGGCCCAGCGTCATGTCGAGAATGTGCTCGGCCTGGGTCTCGCTGAACAAGAACGGCTCGGCCATCAGGGCCGTCCGCGCGGTCGGGCGGTCGTCCGAACCGCGGATAGTGGCGATCACGGCGTCGAGCATGTCGATCGCCTTGAGGAGGCCCTCGACGATGTGGGCCCGCTTGCGCGCCTTGTCCAGCCGGAATTCGGTCCGACGGGTGATCACCTCGATCTGGTGGTCGATGTAGTGCGAAAGCGCCTGGGCCAGGTTCAGCGTGCGTGGGACCGAATCGACGAGGGCCAGCATGTTGACACCGAAGCTGGTTTGCAGCGGCGTCTGCTTGAAGAGGTTGTTGAGCACCACGTTCGCGTTGGCGTCGCGCTTGAGCTCGATGACCAGACGGGGCTGCTGGTTGGCCGACGAGTTGAGGACGCCACTGATGCCGTCAAGCTCGCCCGCGCGCACCAGGTCGGAGATCTTCTGCTCGATGACCTCGACCGAGGTCTGGTACGGGAACTCGGTGACGACGATGCGATCGCCCACGCGACCCTCTTCGATCTCGGCGACCGCGCGCATCTTTATCGACCCCCGACCAGTGCGGTAGGCGTCGAGAATTCCCTGACGCCCGAGGATGAGCCCTCCGGTGGGGAAGTCCGGGCCCTTCACAAACGCCATGAGGTCATCGGGGGTGGCCTCGGGGTTGTGGAGCACATGGATGGCCGCATCGATCACCTCACCCATGTTGTGGGGCGGGATGTTGGTGGCCATACCGACCGCGATGCCCTGCGAGCCGTTGATGAGCAGGTTGGGGAAGCGGCCCGGCAGGACGACCGGCTCTTCGTCGGATCCGTCGTAGTTGGCGATCATGTCGACGGTTTCCTCGTCGATGTCGGCCATGAGTTCCAGCGCGAGAGGTGCGAGCCGGCATTCGGTGTACCGCATGGCGGCCGGACCGTCGTCGGGCCCACGTCCGCCGAAGTTCCCGTGCCCGTCGATCAGCGGATGGCGCAGGGAGAACTCCTGCACCATCCGGGCGAGCGCCTCATAGATGGCGGAGTCACCGTGGGGGTGGTACGTCCCCATGACGTCACCCACGACTTTGGCGCACTTGTTGTGGGGCCGATCGGGCCGCAGACCCCGGTCGAACATGGAGAAGAGGATCCTGCGGTGCACCGGCTTGAGCCCGTCGCGCACGTCGGGCAGTGCCCGCGACACGATGACGGACATGGAGTACTCGAGGAACGAGCGCTCCATCTCTTCTTGGATTTCGATGGGCTCTACGGAGCCGCTGACCGGAGCTTCGTCGCTCGGGGGTGCCCCTCCGCCTTCGCCACTACCTCCGCGTCCGCCGCTTCCGCGCGTCGACTGTCGTGCCATGTGTTCTCCTGGTCCGGTCGCCTAGATGTCGAGGAAACGGACGTCTTTGGCGTTGGTCTGAATGAAGTGCCGGCGCAGCTCGACGTCGTCGCCCATCAAGATGGAGCAGACATCGTCGGCGAGAGCAGCCTGCTCGACGTTGATCTGTAGCAGCGAGCGTAAGGACGGCGACATGGTGGTGTCGCGCAATTCGGCGAAGTCCATCTCCCCGAGGCCCTTGAGCCGGTTGAAGTCGTGCTTGTGGTCCGGGTGTTCGGCCAGGAACGCCGCCTTCGCCGCGTCGTCTTTGAGGTAGACCTTCTCCTTGCCGACCAGCGTCGAATAGAGCGGCGGCTGGGCGACGTAGACGAAGCCGCCCTCGACGAGCGGCTTCATCTGACGGAAGAAGAACGTGAGAAGGAGGGTGCGGATGTGACTTCCATCGACGTCGGCGTCCGCCAACAAAATGACCTTGTGGTACCGGATCTTCTCGATGTCGAAGTCGTCGGCCAGACCTGCCCCGATGGCGGAGATGAGCGCCTGAATCTCCGTATTCTTGAGCATTTTGTCAATGCGCGCCCGCTCGACGTTGAGAATTTTTCCCCGGATGGGCAGGATCGCCTGGGTGCGCGGGTCGCGCGCGTCCTTCGCTGATCCACCGGCCGAGTTGCCCTCGACGATGAAGAGTTCGGACTCGCGCGGGTTTCGGGAGGAACAGTCCGAGAGCTTCCCGGGCAGGCCTGCGCCGTCGAGTGCGGACTTGCGACGGGTGAGGTCACGGGCGCCCTGTGCGGCCATCCGGGCGCGCGCGGCCTGTGTGGCCTTCGCCACAATTTGGTTGGCTTCTTTGGGGTTCTCCTCCAGCCATTCGCTCAGCTTCTTGTTCGTGGCCTTGACCACCAGTGACCGGATGGACTGGTTGCCCAATTTCGATTTGGTCTGCCCTTCGAACTGCGGGTCCTGCAACCGGACGGAGATGATCGCCGTGAGGCCTTCGCGGATGTCCTCTCCTTGAAGGTTGTCCTCCTTCTCCTTGAGAAGATTGCGCGCCCGGGCATACCGGTTCACGGTGTTGGTCAGGGCCGTGCGAAATCCTTCTTCGTGCATGCCGCCTTCGACAGTCGAAATGCCGTTGGCGAACGAGAAGATCGACTCGTGGAACCCCGTGTTCCATTGCATGGCGATTTCGACTTCCTGGCCTTCTTCGGCTTCCTCGAACCCGGCCACCTTGCGGAACAGCGATTCCTTGGATGCGTTGAGGTGTTTGACGAAGTCGACGATCCCACCGGCGTATTTGAACGTGGTCTTCGCCTCGGGTGTCGCCCGCTCGTCGGTGAAGCGGATCTCCAGACCTTTGTTCAAGAAGGCCATGATCTGCATCCGCTCGGTGATCGTCTGGGCCCGGAACTCGGTTTCGTCGAGTATCGACCCGTCCGGCCAAAAGGTAACCGTCGTCCCCGTGCGCGGCTCGCCGGTCGATCGGTCGATCGGAGAAGGGCCCGTGGCGGCAATCCTGCGCTTTACTTTCCCGCCCTTTTCGAATTCGGCCTCCCAACGCTGTCCGTCGCGGTCGATCTCGAGGATCAACCGGGTGGAGAGCGCGTTCACCACTGAGATGCCGACGCCGTGGAGCCCGCCGGAAACCTGGTAGCCCTTTCCGCCGAACTTGCCCCCTGCGTGCAGCGTGGTGAGAACGATTTCAGCCGTCGACGTCTTCAGATTCTTCGGATGCGGCCCGACGGGAATTCCCGCACCGTCGTCTTTCACCCGGCAGCCCCCGTCGGCCAACAGCGTCACATCGATCCGCGAGGCCCGTCCGGCCATGGCCTCGTCGACCGAGTTGTCGACCACTTCCCACACCAGGTGATGCAATCCTGTCGGCCCGGTGGAGCCGATGTACATCCCAGGACGCTTGCGCACAGCCTCGAGTCCCTCGAGGATCGTGATATCGCTCTCGCTGTAGGAACTGTCCTGCGGAGTTGTGACTCCATCTACCTTTATCGCCACAGGCGCGCCCTTTCAAAACGGCAGTTTTCGCGGTGCGGATCGAATCCCCGAACCATGGTCCCCGGCATTCGCATCCGAACACTTCATCCTACCCGACCGCCGTCACTTTTCGGTACGTTTCGGCGGTCTGCGACAGGTAGCTACGACCGTTGGACGACCACCTCTATCCGCTCGATGGAACGGTCTCCCAATTCGTCCAATTGGTGCAGCATCCGCTCGGTCGCCATCCGTGCCCGGGTCGCCCAAATAGGGTGATCCGCACCGACGATGAGCGTGGAATTCTGCAGGCGCATCGGGCGGACGTGGCTCGAGAGCTCGGTGCCTGCGACCTCGTCCCAGCGGGTAAAGACGAGTTCCATCGTCTGCGTCGACGGCGAGGCCCCGATTCGGCTCAGGACCTTCGCAATAGCCTCGCCAACCTGTTGGGGACCGGCCTCGGGGCCACGCGGCCGCCGCCGTTCCTCCCCACTCATGAAACCCGGGCGATCTGGCCGATGTCGACGATCTGCGCCACCTCAATTCCCACCGGAAGTGGCGCGGCGGTCGTGAGAATCGACTGCCCCTCGGGCAGCTCGGCGATGAGGGCCCGGCTGCGGGCCGGATCGAGTTCGGAGAAGACGTCGTCGAGGAGCAGGACCGGGGCGAGTTCTGTGTTCTCGACCACCAGCTGGTGGACCGCGATACGCAACGCGAGGGCGAGACAACGCTGTTCTCCCTGCGAAGCGTGGGTCCTGGCCTCGCGCCCCTCCAGGGTCAGGAGGAGATCGTCCCGGTGCGGCCCCAAGGTATTGACCCCGCGCCGGAGGTCTTCGTTCCGGTGCGCCGTCAGTGCGTCGAGCAGCTCGCCCGTCCAGCTCCTGACGTACTCCTGTCCGATCAGCACGTCGCCGGAAGCCCCGGCAAGGCGCCCGTAGGCGGGCCCGACATAGACCCCGAGGGCCCCCACCAGGCGTTCTCTGGCTCCTACGAGGATCTTTCCGGCTTGCGCCAGCCGCTCGTCCCAGACGTCAAGGGTGCTCGCCACGTCGGCAGTCACCCGGCCACCCGCCTGACGCAACAATGCGGCTCTCTGGCGCAGGATCCGTTCGACCTCGTCGGCCGCCCGGGCTCCCTCAGCATCGAGGAGGCCCAGGGCATCATCGAGGAGTTCTCTACGGATTTTCGGCCCTCCACTCACGATGGCGAGGTCTTCGGGGGAAAAGATCGTGCACGGGGTGGCCCGGGCCAGGTCCTTCCGCGCCTGGGCGACCTTGCGGTTCACCTGCGTGCGGCTCCGTCCCTCGGGGACGATCTCAGCTTCCACCAGGGTGGGGCTGCCGTGTTGCTGCAACTCGGCCCGCACGATGGCCCGCGCCGAGCCGGTGCGCACCATCGCCTCCCGCGGCGCGCCCCGGAACGACCGCTGCGTTCCCAGGTAGACCAACGCTTCGAGCACACTGGTCTTGCCGGTGCCGTTCAGGCCCGTGATGACGGTCGTTCCCTCGGTCTCCGGAGTGAAGACGGCTGCGCGGAAAATACGAAAGTCTACGAGCTCTATCTGCCGCAAACTCACCGAAAAAGTTGTAACTCGCTCACGAGACGCGTACCGGCATCAACAAATACCGAAATTGGTCGTCGTCGGCGCCCCGCACGGTCGCCGCGCGTGACGCGTCCGCTGACTCCAGAATCACCTCGTCGCCCTGCACCGCCTCGGTCCCGTCGATGAGATACGAGGGATTGAAGGCGATCACCAGGTCCTCACCGGTGAAATCACCATCCACCGATTCTGACGCGTCCCCGACCTCCTGACTGACCACCGTGAGATCCACTCCCCCTTGGCGCATGGAAAGCCGAACCGGCGTGGTGTTGTCCCGCACCAGGAGCTGGACCCGGCGCAATGCGGAGAGAAATGACTCCTTCCCCAGGTGGAGCCGATTGGGGTAGTGATCAGGAATCAGCTGGTTGTAATCGGGATATCTTCCCTCGAGGAGGCGGGTGCTTATCTGCACGTTTCCCTGCCAAAACGTTATTTCGCTCGTGCCGGCAGCGACGCCGACATGGCTCTCCCCCTCTTCACCCGCCGCGTGACGCGAGGGCAACCTCTGTAGCTCGGCCAGAGCCCGTGCGGGGACGAGAAGATCCTCTTCCCCCGGCAACGCGGTGATACCGGGCAGATCGCGCATGGCCATCCGGTACGAATCCGTGGCGACCATCCGGATGGACCCGTTGACGCGGGACAACAGGACCCCGGTCAAAAGCGGGCGGGCGTCGTCATGGGAAGCGGCACGCACGACCTGGCGGACCGCTTCCCCCAGCGCAGCCTCGGGAAGGTCTGTGGTCGCTTCTGTCGTTTTGCCGACGGCGGGAAACTCCACCACCGGGTACGTCCGTAATTTGAAGTTCGAGCGGGCCGCCGAAATCGTGATGTGGTCGTCATCGTTGGCGAAGGTGACCGCACCGGGTTCCAGCCTTCGCACGATGTCTGTCGAGAGCCGCGCCGGCACGACGCAGCTCCCGTCCTCGATACCGATCACCTCCTCGGTGACCTGAATCGTGAGGTCGAGGTCCGTTCCGGTGACCGAAAGCACATTTCCCGTGCACGAGAGGAGAAGTCCGGACAGCACCGGGGAGGAGGTGGCTCGGGCACCGACGGCCCGACCAGCGGTGGCCAGCATGTCGATCAGTGCATCCCGCTCGGATCTGAACTTCACCGGTGCTTGTCCTTTCGGCCGTGTCCCCAGTCATCATTGAGTGAGGAGGAGAGAAATGTATGTAGTAAAGGTAATAAGGGCTGTGGATTGTGGATGACCGTCACCCGGTGCTGGTGGATGGCCGTAATCCCGTCCCCATGGCGGTGTGGGTGACGAGCGGGTGAAACAGCGGGCGATGTCATTTCCCGGCCTCGGTCTGGGGACGGGCGACCACGCTATCCCCAGCACGAGAAGGGTTGTCCACAGCTTCTCCGGCAGGTGTACGGGGTGCTCATGTTCCCGCACGAACCTGCTGAATTAGTTCCGTGACCTGCTCGTATATCTGGCGACGCTGTTGCATCTGCCCGGTGATCTTGTCCACAGCATGAATCACAGTCGTGTGGTCGCGATTACCGAAGACCCGGGCGATGGCCGGATAGCTGTAGTCCGTGAGGTTCCGGACCAGGTACATCGCCACTTGACGGGCGGTGACCAGGGGCCGCGTCCGGCTCGGCCCGCAGATGGCCTCGATGCTGAACCCGTAGCTGGCCGCAGTCGCTTCGAGAATGATCTGTGGCGTGATCCGGCGCGGTTCACCGGCCAGCACGATGTCCGAAAGCACCCGCTCGGCCTGCGCCAGGGAGATCGCCTCCTTGTTCAGTTTGGCGAAGGCACTGATGCGGGTGAGCGCCCCCTCGAGTTCCCGGATGTTGTTCTTCACGTGCGTGGCGATGAACTCGAGGACATCGTCAGGGACCTCCTGGCGCTCACTTTCTGACTTGGACCGGAGGATGGCGAGACGGGTTTCGAGGTCGGGGGGGTCGATTTCGGTGATGAGCCCGGAGAGGAAGCGGCTCCGGAGCCGGTCCTCGAGGGTCTCGATCGATTTCGGGGGCCGGTCGGAGGTGAGGACGATCTGCTTGGACGCGCCCTTGAGGTCGTTGTAGGTGTGGAAGAACTCTTCTTGTAGGCCCTCCTTGTTCTCCATGAACTGGACATCGTCGATCAGGAGGACGTCGCATTCGCGGTAGCGACGCTTGAAGGCCAGGGTGGTCGAGGTGCGGAGCGAGTCGACGAAGTCGTTCATGAACGTCTCCGTGGTGACGTAGAGAACCTTGCGGCGGCTGAAATTCTCCGAGACGTAGTTGCCGATGGCGTGGAGGAGGTGGGTTTTGCCCAGGCCGCTGTCGCCGTAAATGAAGAGCGGATTATACGACCGACCAGGGGTTTCAGCGACCGCTTGCGCGGCTGCATGGGCCAAACGGTTCGAGGAAGCGGCGACGAAGGTTTCGAAGACGAACTTGGGATCGAGTTGGACAGCCGGGGATTCCCGGCCATTGGTCGTGACCTGTGGCACCGGCGCGGGCCGGGGGGTCGCCTCGGGCTGGGCTGCCACGCCGAGGAACTCCTCCAACTCCGGCTCGTCCGGTTCGTGGTGGTGGACCTCGAGGCGACCTCGCACCGGTGAGCCGACCTCGTTGGCCAGGGTGTCCTCAATCATCGGCAGATAACGGGTCTCCACCCGCTCGAGGATCAGACCGTTCGGCACGGACAGGACGAACACGCCGTCGGCGAACGTCACGGGCTCGATCCCCGACAACCACAACTGCCAGGTCGTCTCCGAAACCTGCTCGCGCAACGACCCGGTACACCGGTTCCATAGTTCTCCGGCTTGATTCACCGCGTCGTCCGATAGCCCTTCCTCCGTCCGCGGCGTCCTGGGCAGGTCTGAACGTTCCTCGGTGCGGGTAATTCGTTGACGGTACACCGTGTCACACCGGTCGACTAGTGGGGATTGTGCAATCGCGCCTAACATGGACGCACTCCACTACCACTGGCCCCAGACCAGCTGGTGAAACGAACTCTGTCACGCCCCGGCCAGTGCCGTGAAAGCGTGGCGAAAGGCTGAATGACGTGAAGCGTACCTACCAACCGAATACCCGTAAGAGGGCGAAGACGCACGGCTTTCGCAAGCGGATGTCCACGCGGGCGGGCCGGGCCATCCTGAAGTCGCGGCGGCTCAAGGGGCGCCACCGTCTCACCGTCTGAGCTGCTCGTGGCCCCCAGGACGGTTGGAAGAATCCAAACCAGGGCAGCATTCGGCCAACTGCAACGTTCCCGTGCCCGGTCGAGTTGCGGGCCGGTGCGCGCCACCTTTGTACCGGCAGACCCGGGTGCATCTGGCCTGTATCCCCAGGTGGGGTACGCAATTGGGAAGACACTGTGGCAATGCCGTGGTCCGCAACTCGCTGCGGAGACGCATGCGGGAGTCGGCGCGGAGTATCGCCGGTACCCTCCCCCGCGGTACCTATCTGCTCCGGGTCGAGCCGGCCGCTGTGCTTGCGGAGCCGGCACAGTTCGTGACGTTTGTGCAGGAGGCGCTGCGCCGAGCGCCCCGGTCGGTGCGTGGATCATCATGAAAGAGGCCGAAACGTCTCCGAGCTTCGTGACCCGAGCGGCGATCCGTACCGTTTTGGCCTACCAGAGTGCGGCATCGGGGAGAATTTCTCCGTGCCGGTTCTACCCGAGCTGCTCCAACTACGCCGTTGAAGCGTTCACGGAACACGGATTCTGGTCCGGACTGGCCCTGACGGCTCGACGCTTGATCCGCTGTCGACCCTTTGGTCCCCACGGCGTCGACCTGGTTCCTCTGCACGTGCACGTGAGAACGGGGTCCAAGGCCGGTCGCGTCCGATGAACAGCTCCCTGCTCGGCGAAAACGCCCTCTTCAAGTCCATCGGCGAGATTTTCCACCCGCTCTTCGAGCTCTTCGGCCTGATCCTGGCCGGCATCTACGCCGTCATACCGAACTACGGGGCCTCCATCATCGGGCTCACGATCATCATCATGGCGTGCTTGACCCCGGTGACGATCAAGAGCACCAAGTCGATGATCGCGATGCAGCGGCTGCAGCCCGAAATGAAGAAGCTCCAGGTCAAGTACAAGGGCCCGGAGAACCGCGAGCAGCTCAACGCCGAAATGATGAAGCTGTACAAAGAGAACGGCACAAGCCCATTCGGTGCGTGCCTGCCGAGTCTCTTGCAAATGCCGTTCCTGATTGTCCTCTACTCGCTTATCCGTGGGCTGTCTTATGGGGTAACGACAAAGTCCGGAAAATTTATACCGATGCCCCGGTATATCCCGACTAATTCCAAAATGCATCACGATTTGGTGGCCAGTGGTGGCCAGATGCATTGGTGGTTTGGAATGGATCTTTCCTCCGCTCCATTCACGCACCATGGGGCTAATCAGGCGCTTCTCACCATCCCCTATTTGGTCTTAATCGGGATGGCTATTTTCTTGCAGTATTACCAAATGAAGCAGATGAACAGTCGCAATCCTCAGGCAGCGGCTGCGAATCCTCAAATGCAGCAGATGCAGAAGTTTTTCCCTATTATCTTCGGTGTCATCTACCTCCGGGTCCCGGCTGGGGCGACCATCTACATGGTTGTTTCGTCGGCCATGAGAATCGGGACGCAGGAGTTCATGTTCCGATCCGGGATGGTCACACCGGTTGGAGCCGCGCCCGCCGAAAAGGCAACAGAGCGCGAAATAGGCGGTGCAGCAGACCCCCCGAAGGCCGCGGGACCGCAGAAGGCCATCGGAACGGGCGGTGGCAAGACACCCGCCAAGGGAGTCACGCCGCCGAAAGGGGCTCCCACACCGAAAAACGGATCGGCGCCGAATGGGAAAACGGCGGCCAATGGGAAACCCCCCGGCACCGTTCGACGGACGACGAGCGGGAGAGCCACGAACGGCAAGGGTGCACCGGCTGGCAAAGCTGGCGGCGCCAACGGCAAGACACCATCAAAGGACGCGGAAATCGAGCTCACACCGGTGCCGAAAGAGCACCCACGCTCGCGATCCAAGAGGACAAGAAAGGCTCGATAGAGCGTGGAGTGGGTAGAAGTCGCAGGAAAAACCATCGCCGAGGCAACTGAACTCGCTTTGGATCAGCTCGGTGTCGCAGTTGGTGACGCTGAGGTAATCGTCGTCACCGAACCCAAAACAGGTCTGTTCGGGCGAATGAGAGTTGAAGCCCGAGTGCGCGCCCGGGTACGTCCCGTGGGTGCACGCCCGAAGCGTGAACGCTCCCGGGACCGAAGCCGAGGTGGAAAGGGCGGTGGGCAGAACGGGTCGGGAAACCGCCCCAGCGACACCGCGCGCAGAGCAGAAGGCTCCAACCAATGGGGCTTCGGAGAGCACCGGTAACGGTCCCGGGGCAGTGACCGGCGCAGGGACAGGAACGAGCCGGTCGGCACGTCGACGCCGTAACCGCAGCCAAGGAGGCGCCGGGCCTTCAGGTGGGGGGCAAAACGGATCCGCCACGGCGAGTCGGGAAGCCTCGAACGGCGCAACGCCGAAGAACACGCAACGCACTAAAGAACCGAAGGAGACAGTTGACATGGCCGAAGGTATGACGCTCGAGGAGCAGGGTGAGGTTGGCCGAGCGTTCCTGGCCGGCCTGCTGACCGAATACGGGGTCACCGCGACGGTCGAGACGCGCCTTTTGGACGAGGAGACGGTGGAGGTCGCTGCGGTGGGTGAGGACCTCGGCCTTTTGGTCGGTCCCCGTGGATCGACGCTCAGTGCGCTGCAGGATCTCACGCGCGCCGTAGTGCAACGTCAGTGCCCCTCTCGTACCGACCGGATCCTGGTCGACGTCGCCGGCTACCGCGAGAAGCGCTCAGCGGCCTTGAAGCGGTTCAGCACGCAGATCGCCGAGGAGGTCATCGCGTCGGGGCAGGAGAAGGCTCTCGAGGCGATGAGCCCGGCGGATCGCAAAGCAGTTCATGACGCGGTAAACGAGATCGAAGGGGTTGCCACCCGCTCGGAGGGTGAGGACCCCAACCGCTACATCGTCATCGCTCCAGCCGGCTGATTCAAGGCCGTCGATGTCGGTTGCCGACAACGACGACGGAGCGCCCGGACCTGTCAGAGCGTCATTGCTCGCGGCACGCGAGCTCGGGTTTCTGGGTCCGGGGCCAATCGATCGGCAGTTGCTTCACCGCGAGGTTTCGTCGACCTGGCGAAGAATCAGCCCCTGATGTCGTCGGCGCCTCTCATTCTGGATCTGGGGTCGGGCGGAGGTCTCCCTGGCCTTGTTCTGGCTGATCAATGGCCAGAGGCAACACTCGTCCTTTTGGACGCCAATCAGCGCCGCACCGATTTCCTGCGGCGGGCTGTGACTTCTTGCGGATGTCAGGACCGGGTGCAGGTCATACAGGGGCGAGCTGAAGTCATCGGACGAGACTCCCTCCTGCGAGGGGCATTCGAGGGTGTCGTCGTCCGATCCTTCGGGCCCCCGGCCGTCGTTGCCGAGTGTGCCGCGCCATTCCTCCGTGTGGGTGGATGGCTCATCGTTTCCGAGCCGCCACCCGAAGTGATCCTGCTCCCGCAGCTCCATGAGGACATCGCAGCGGTCACTGGAGAGGCGTCGCAGGACGAATCGGGCCGTTGGCCAGCGGACTTGTTGGCCGAGGTTGGGCTCAACCCAGAGTCATTTGTCCAGCGGGAGTTCGGCTATCAGGTGCTGCGGCAGTTCGAGCTCTGCCCGGAGAGGTTTCCGCGTCGCGACGGTGTCCCGAGCAGGAAGCCCCTTTTTTGAGGGGAAGGTAGGGTCTAGGGAAATCGCGCGAAACGGTGCGAAGCTACCGAGACTCCTGGCTTCGCTGGGGAATCTGGATGGACAGTGAATCCGGGAAGGGCAGCATCTCCCCTGCAAGCTTGATGTGGCCAAGTATCTTCGTCGTTCGACGTTGAGTGCGGCGAAGGCGACGTCATCTGTGGAGCCTGGATTGGCGCCCGCCGGTGGGTTTGGGATGTTTCACGTGAAACATTCCGAGGCCTGGCCAAGCGCAGCCAACTCCCCCTTTTGGGTGGCTGCCCGTCCGGGATAGCGAAGCCGCCCTGCGCTCCACTGACCCATGAAGTCCCCCTTCTAGCTCTTTCCCCCAGTCGACCCGGTGACCCTCGGCGCTTCATGGGGATGAGCCAAGACGTAGATCCGGCCATTTGGGAAGCACGCCCACCCTGTCATGATGGAAGTCCGTGTTGCCACGATGGGTCGGCCTCTGCACCTGCTTGCCAGTCCGCCTCGGCGCCTCCGCCATAGCCTGGGCTCGTTGGCTGCCTGCCGCGGTGGAAGGTTGTCGATCTGAACGCCTAACTCGGCAGCCGGAATATCTTTCCGTCGACCCACCTCCTGCCACCTCCTGGCTCTTGGCTGGAAGCGTGTCCTCGGCGGTAACTGTCAGGCAGTCGCCATCTTGGGGTGGTTTGTTCGGACAGGTTGGTGAGCTCCTCCGTTTGGTAAGACCTGAGAGCTCCTAGCCGATCCCGCCTCGTCAAGGACGTGGTTCTGGAACAGCTGGCCCGGAATCCTTCTGTGCGCCTGGCAACGTGCGTCCTGCACCTCTCAGGGATGGAGGCCCCCTTGCGCCTTGTGGCGTATCGGAGAGAAGTGCGTCGTAGAGCTGAGAGTTTGCGTCAGTCCCTGCGTTCGTCGTGCTTCTCCACTGGCTCGGAGCAGATCGCTCGGGGAAGAAGCGACGGAGGTCCCGGGCCGGCTTGCGCTGACTACTTCTCGGGATGCGTTCGAATGTTGTCGGTGCGGCAACGACCTCGACCCACGTCATGATCCTCGCAAGGCAAGACTCGGAAATGGTTGGGCGCAGGATACGTTGCAGGTGACCCGCCTGATGAGAGGAGGCCAGCCGACGAGCCGGTCGCCATCGAGATGCGGGGCAACCGTACTTGCCGGGTCGGCGAAGGTCTGAGGACTACGTCCCGACGGTCTTGTCCATGCACAGCGCCGGGACGGTCGGCATCGGGGGGCCGGAATTAAGGGAGTCGCCGGACTTCCTCGGATTTGATCTCGGTCGGCCTGTTGGTGTCATCGGCGTATCAGTTACATCAGTGGAAGGGCGCCGTATCTGAGCGCCTGGGGCAATCTACTCATTCAGATGGGATCTGGTCGGCGACGGACGTTGCGTGAGGGCAGAGGAGGGGCCCTCAGACGAAGATTTCCTGACCAGCTGATCTGTCCGCCGTGGTGGCGGGACGCGCACCGTTCGATGGAAGCGAGGCGGCGAGCGCAGCGGCCAGATCGAATCTCATCACAGGGATTGCCTGACTACGCCGGAACGGCCCTGTGCACAGCGGAACCACCGGCGTAACGCCGGTGCTTCGCGATGGCGCTCGGTGAAGCGCCTCCGTCATCCCAGGTGCTCGGCAACGCCGGTGTCGGCCCAATGTTTCACGTGAAACACTCGAGGGAGCCTTGACCTAGGGTCGGTCGGCAGGCCAGGATAGGCAATGTGACACGGCGAATTGATGTGACTGCTTAATGCGGATCCGCCGTCGGGACAGGGGAGAGCCAACCCGAGCTCCAGCCGTCGAGGCGGTGGAGCCTTCTGGCCAGCCATTGGATGATCTGATTCTCACGGCAACTCCCCCGTCGCCGGCGATCGATCGGGAAACAGAAGCTGTGCAACCCGCCTCCACCCCACCTCCATTTGACCAAGCTCTGCTTGCGCCGACTCCCCCGCCGACGCCGGAGGTCGCCCAAGCGCCTCCCCGGGTGTCATCACCTGTAGAGGCACTTGTTCCCGATGAGCCTCTCCCTCCCACTCCGCTGGCTGTCCCCCCGCGGCTCCGGTGACGGATATTCCCGTTGGAGGCGCCGTGGCCGAACCCGTTGTGGCACCGAAGCCCTCTCCCACTTCGACACCAAACGCCGCACCAGGTCCAGTACCCGCTGCGGTATCTGAGCCGGTCCCGGTCACACCCCCCGCTCCGGTCATTGCCGAGGAGGCCTCGAGTCCGCAAATGAGGACGCCGACCATCCGGTCCGAAGCCGACGGTCTTCTCGATGGTTCTCGTCCGGCACCGAGGGAGCTCCCGCGGGTGATCGCAATCGCCAACCAGAAGGGTGGCGTCGGGAAGACCACGACGACGGTCAACCTCGGCGCGGCCCTGGCTGAGATCGGCTACCGGGTGCTCGTCATCGATCTGGATCCCCAGGGGAATGCGACGACCGGTCTGGGTATCGATGCCCGGAACTTCGAGCTCTCGATGTATGACGTGATCATGCGGGATCAATCGTTGGAGGACTGCATCGAGCCGACCAGCGTGAAGAACCTCTTTGTGGCACCGGCCACGATCGACCTGGCCGGAATAGAGATCGAGCTGGTTCCGGCCTTCAGCCGGGAGATGAAACTGAAGCGGGCCATCGACACCGTCGTGGACGACTTCGACTTCATCCTCATCGACTGCCCGCCGTCTCTTGGCCTCATCACCGTGAACGGCCTTGCCGCAGCCGGGCGAGGTCATGGTGCCGATCCAATGCGAGTACTACGCCCTCGAAGGCCTGAGCCAGCTTCTGCGCAACGTCAATCTGGTGTCGTCGAATCTCAACGAGTCACTGGAGGTCACGACCATCGTGCTGACCATGTTCGACGCTCGGACCCGGCTGTCGGTGGACGTCGCCAACGAGGTCGCGACTTCACTTCGCCGATCGCGTCTGCAAGAGCGTGATTCCCCGGACCGTGCGGCTGTCCGAGGCGCCATCGTTCGGTCAGCCGATCACCGTGTTCGATCCGACCTCACGAGGGGCCGTGGCCTACCGTGAACTGGCCAAGGAGGTGAGCAATGGCGCGCCGCAGCGGACTCGGTAAAGGCCTGAGCGCCCTGATTCCGTCCGAAGCGACGGGAGAGATGGACTCGGCGCTTCGTGTCGTGCCCATCTCGCATATCAAGCCGAACGCCTTTCAGCCCCGGAGTCACTTCGACGAAGAGTCGATGTCGGCCTTGGCCGCTTCGATCCGAGAGGTCGGTCTCCTTCAGCCGGTTCTGGTACGCGAGGTCGACGGCGAGGAGGAGAGCTACGAGCTGATCGCCGGGGAGCGCCGCTGGAGGGCGGCACGGCGGGCGGGCATGCAGACCATCCCCGTGCTGGTGCAGCCCGAGACGGGCGACGTCACGAGCCTCGAGCAGGCTCTGGTGGAGAACCTTCACCGGGAGGATCTCAACGCCCTGGAGGAAGCGGCGGCGTATCAGCAACTCATCGACGAGTTTGGCTTGACCCATGAGCAGGTGGCCACCCGGATGGGCAAGGGTCGGGCGACCGTCACCAATACGCTCCGCCTGCTGCAACTTCCCGCAGGGGCGCAACGGGCGCTGGCCGAGCGCACGATTTCGGCCGGCCATGCTCGGGCCTTGTTGGGGACGCCTGATCGGACCCTCCAGGAGAAGCTGGTCGAGCAGATCACAACCGAGGGATTGACGGTTCGAGCCGTCGAGGAGATAGTCCGCGGGTGGCGCACCGTCCTGCTGCTGCCAACGCCGCCGCCGGAGGCAGTTCCGGAGGAATTGGAGGAAGAAATCGGTACTACCACTGGTCCTACCGGTTTGGGCGTGCGGCGGACACCGCCGAAAAAGCTGCCCGAACCTGGAGTGTTGGAGTTGGAGGACCTTCTCTCTACCTATCTGAACACGAGAGTAAGGGTCGACATCCAGAATCGACGGGGCGGCTGGTGGTCGAGTTCGCCACACTCGAGGACCTCGAGCGGATCTACCGTGCCATGGTCGGTGACGGGTCCGCCTAGTTATTCACAGAACTGTCAAGTCACCGTTCAGCTTCATCCACAACGTCATGCACAGGTTGTGGATTGTTGCCAAGCGTTCATCTCCGGGTGAGGTTGGTCACTCAAAATTCACTCTGTCAGTCCCAGGAGGCGTCGGCCCATTGGCCCAGTGCAGTGGAGAGCGCTGCGGCCAAGAGCGCGGCATCGCTCCACCACCAGACTGGCTGGGCCGAGCTCCACCAGGACAGACGGCATGCGAGTTTCCCGCAGGATGGCCAGCGACATGCCGTGGGCTCCCCCGTCCGTGATCCCCAGAATGCCCGGCACGATCTCCTGGATCAGTTCGGCCAGGAGCCGTCCGCCCTGTGACTCGTCGTGGATGCCGGCCCAGTACGAGGTGTGGCATTCGGACCGGGCGGGGTTGAGTCGGAGGCCGAGGAACACCTCCACCCCGAGCTCGTTGGCCTGTTGGGCCTGCGTCGAGTCGTCGGGGTGATGAAGATCGGTCACCTGGGTGCCACCGAGCACGAGCCGCCGCCGAAGCGCGCCGGTCACGCTGCCCAATCCGCCCCGTTCGCCGATGGCGACATGGCGTCCGGTGAGGGTCGGCGGGGCGTGGCGCAGCTGGGCCCGGGCTCGGACCGACGAGATCAGCTCGGGCTCCTCATGACGGCTCTCGAGCCGGATGAGCTCCCGCAGGGTGGCGCCGCCGGCGATGCCATCGACGGGCATACCCACATTGCGCTGGAATTCGGCCAGGGCACGCGAGGTCCGGTCGCCGAAGATTCCGTCCACTCGTCCGGTGTCGAATCCGAGCGTGCTCAGCCGCTGCTGGAGATTGACCACATCGTCGCCCCGCAGCATGGGCGTGCGACGGTAGAGGAAACGATCACCGAGCCGAAACCCGGCTTCGACCAGGATGTTCCACGTCTGCGTCCCACAGACGCCGTCGACCCGGAGTCCGCGCAGGTGTTGGAAAGCCTCGATGGCCGCCCGGGTGGCGTCGCCGAAGTACCCGTCCGCGTCGATCGGCGCGCCACTGGAGAATGGCGGTCAATCGACGCTGGACATCTGCGACCGCCTCTCCCTCGTCGCCGAGGGAGAGCGGAAGGCCTACAGGTACGCCGCGATCTCCTGGAGGAGCTGACCCTTCGGCTTTGCCCCGATCAGGCGGACTTCCGGCTGCCCGTCCTTGAACAGGATCAGGGTCGGGATGCTCATCACGTCGAATCGGCGCGTCACCTCGAGGTTGTCGTCGATGTTCAGCTTCCCGATCTGGATCTTGCCGGCCTGCTCCTCGGCGATTTCCTCCAGAACCGGTGAAATCATTTTGCACGGGCCACACCATTCGGCCCAGAAGTCCACCAGTACGGGGACATCCGAACTCTTGACATGCTCGTCAAAGGTAGCGTCGCTCAGGGTCACAATCTTCTCACTCATGTGTTCTCCTTGTCACAGTCGTGCAACGCCCCGGGTGGTAGTTCTGTTCCCGCAGGGTGCCGGTGTTATTCGCCGCGCTCTTCGAGCCAGCGCTCGGCGTCGATGGCCGCCGTGCAACCCGATCCGGCCGAGGTCACGGCCTGGCGGTAGTAGTCGTCCTGCACGTCGCCACAGGCGAAAACACCTTCCACACTTGTCCGCGACGACTTCCCGATCGTGCGGACGTAACCGTTGGCCTCCAGCTCGAGCTGGCCTTTGACCAGCGTGCTGTTGGGCTCGTGCCCGATGGCCACGAAGAGCCCGCTCACCGGCAACTCGAAGGTCTCCGACGAAGTGGTGTGCTGGACCTTGATCCCGCTCACTTTGGTGTCACCCAGGACGTCGACGATGACCGAGTCCCAGAGGAAGTCGATCTTGGGGTTCTTGAAGGCACGTTCCTGCATGATTTTGGAGGCTCGCAGCTCGTCACGACGGTGCACGACGGTGACCTTGGAGGCGAAACGTGTGAGAAAAATGGCCTCTTCGAGGGCGGAATCGCCCCCACCGGCGACCGCGATGTGCTGCTCGCGGAAGAAGAACCCGTCGCAGGTGGCGCAGGTGGAGACCCCGTAGCCCACCAACCGGCTCTCGTTGGGGCATCCGAGCATGAGGGAGCGGGCGCCGGTGGCGATGATCAGGGCATCCGCCTCGATCGCCGGCTCGTCCGACTCGGGATTGGTCAACCACAAGGGAAACGGCGAGGGAGCGGAGAGGTCGAGGCGACTGACCTTGGCGGTGCGCAGCTCGGCGCCGAAACGGACGGCCTGCTCGCGCATCCTCCCCATGAGCTCGGGCCCCATGACCCCGTCGACGAAGCCGGGGTAGTTCTCGACCTCGGTCGTGAGCATCAGCTGGCCGCCGGGTTGGTCACTGGTCGACGAAGGTTCACCCTCGATCACCAGGGGTTCGAGTTGGGCTCGCGCGGCGTAGACCGCCGCCGTCAGGCCGGCGGGCCCGGAACCGACGATGACGACCTTACGGCGCTCAGGCATCGTTTCGGATCACAACGCCGCGCCGGGAGTAGGCGAATGCCCCGCCGGCGCAGAAGATGGCGCCAAGCACCAGATAGGAGATCCAGACCTTGCCGTTGAAGAAGTAGACCGTGGTGAAGCGGATGAAGCCCACACTGAGGAGCACCACGATCATCAGGGCGATGACGACGATGATGACCCCGAAGACGATGGTGCGTGCGGCGACGATGGCAGGGCGTACCGCCTTGTCATTGACGACGGCCACGATCGCATCGACCGCGTCGAGTGCTTTGTTGGACAGCTCATCGGTGATGTTCTGATCGGCCACGACCAGAGATTAGTCGTCGAGGGCGGTGGCCGAGGCCGGCACGATGTAACAGACCCCCACGGTGTTGGGGCCGGTGTGCGAGCCGACCACCGGGCCGAGCGGGACCGACAGCATGGGGGCCCGTCCCGGTATCGCCCTCATGACGGCGAGGACCTCGTCGATGTCGTCGCATGCTCCGTCGGCCACGGCGAGGCGCTCCAGCGGCGCGTCACCGGCCACCTTGTTGCTGAGGTAACTGAGCGGCGCGTGTCCGCGTGCGCTGTTTGGATTCCTCGGCCACCTCGCCGTCTTTGACCATGATGACGGGCTTGATGGAGAGGAGCGAACCCAGGAGGGCCTGGGCACCGCCGATGCGACCACCACGCTGGAGGAAGTCGAGCCCGCCCAGTACCCCGAACACGCGGGTCCGCGAGGTCCGGTCCTCCGACGCGGCGACGAGCTGCTCAATTCCCGCCCCGGCCGCAGCCTCCTCGGCGGCGGCGATCACGATCAGGCCCTGTCCCATGGTCACCGAACGGGTGTCGACCACGTGGACGGGTATCCCGGTGAAGGTGTCGGCGGCGGTGACGGCCGAGGCGTAGGTGGCCGACAGCTTGGAAGAAAGGGTGAGGCACAACACAGCCTCGGCCCCTTCGGTGGCGGCACGTTGGAACGCCTCCATGAACATGCCCGGTGGGGGAGCGGCGGTGCCGGGTAGATCGCCCTTGCCCTTGCACCGGTGCCAGAACTCGTCGGGCGTCAGCTCGCTCCGGTCCTCGAACTCCTCGGCGCCGAAGCGGATCGTGAGCGGCACGACCAGGACATCGTGCTGTTTGACCAGGTCCTCGGTCAGGTCACAGGCGCTGTCGGTCACTATCCGCACACCGGGCATGCGATGGAGTCTGCCACGGGCACCTGGGCAATGTCCGTTATGAGGGGCGAGCGTTGGTGGGCCACGAGCCGTCGCGTCTCGTGGCGCCGGGCCTCCCGGGCTACGGGCCTCGTAGCGGCGTCCGAGGAGTATGGCGACCCCGGCGTAGACGACGATGCCGGCGACGACGGCGCCGACGACGCGGTGCGAAGAGGATGAGCCCCTGGGTCGAGCCCGAGAGGTTCGACACCACGAGGACGGTCACACCCATGGCGAGCGACGCCACAGGACGCGGCGCAGGGGATCCCAGGTCTCGGGTGTGCCCAGACGACCGAACCAGCGGCGCAGAAGAGCCAGCCCGATAATGGCGCCCACCGTGTAGGCGACCGAGAGCGACAGGGCCAGTCCGCGGACACCGAGGGGGTGGACCAGGACAACGGCCAGGGCGATGTTGATGCCGTTCTCGATCAGGTAGAGGTAGAAGGCCACCTTCGTGCGTTGCATCGACTGCAGCACGCGAACGACGTAGAGGTAGGTGCAGAAGCCGGGGAGGCCCAACGCGAACATGGCCAGCGCCGCGCCGGTGGTCGACGTCTCCGCCGGTGTGCTGGCGCCGTGGCCGAGGAGCAACGCCACGGCGGGTTTCGCTAGGAGGAGCAGGCCGAGCGCGGCCGGGATGATGAGGGCCAGCATGGCGCGCAACCCTCCCGACAGGCGGGCCAGGAACGCGGCGACCTGGCCGGTCGACCAACGCTCGGCCAGGTCGGGTGCGACAACCGACATGATGGTGACGGCGACGATGCCATAGGGCATCTGGAAGAAGGCGTAGGCGTAGGTATAGGAGGAGACCGGGTCGGCGCCCCCTGCGGTGCCGGCGAGGAGGATGACCACGAACTGGGCCACCTGGTTGGCCAGCACGAAGCCGAAGGTCCAGCCGCTGAGGCGGATCACGGTGCGGAGTGCGGCGTCGTGGAGGTCCCAGTGCCAGCGGATCCGCCCGAGGTCCGCCCCGCGCAGGCTCGGGATCAGGGCGAAGCATTGCAGCACCACGCCAAGGGAGGTGCCGAGCCCGAGCAGGACGAGCTCGGAGTGGTTGTTCTCGAGGCTGGCCAGGGTGGCGCCGCGCCCCGTCAGGAGGCCGAACCAGACGAGGACGCCGATGCAGACCACGTTGTTGACGATCGGCGCCCAGGCGACGGCGACGAAACGACGCTGCGTATTGAGCAGCGCGGTGGCGAGCGCGAAGAAGCCGTAGGCGGCGATCTGGATCACGAACCAGCGCAGCAACGTCGGTGGCGTCGGCGCGTTCGGCCATGATGGTGTGGATGAGGTGGGAGTGCGCTGACGTATCGAGCGCGGTCAGTCCCGTGATGAAGGCCGGGGCCAGGATCAGTGCGGCCACGGTCGTGGTACCGAGAACGACCATCGAGACCGTCAGCATGGCGGAAATGGACGTGAACGCCTGCTCCTTGGTGCGGGTGGCGAGTTGGTTGACGAAGACCGGGATGAAGGTGGCCGAGAGCACACCGCCGAGCACGATGTCGTAGAGCATGTTGGGCGTGGTGTTGGCCAGGTTGAAGGCGTCGGCCAGGTGCGACTGACCCAGGGCCCACGCGAGCGCCACGATCCGCAGCACGCCGGTCAGGCGGGAGACCCCCGTGCCGAGTGCGACGTAGGAGGCGGCCGTGGAGAGGGAGAGGCTCCGCGGGGTGCCGGCACGGAGCCGGAGGGGGGACGGTGGCGGCGGGAGTGTGGTCATGGGGGCGGGGTCATCGGCGTCATGACGTCAGGTGCGGCCCGCGGGCCACGGCGGCGGCCACGGCGCCATGTGCGAGCCCACCACACCAACAGGACCAGCGCGGCCAGACAGGTCAGGGCCACGCCGACCAGCGAGATCGAGGTGGAGTGGACGGTCAAGGCGGCGCGGGCGATGACGAGTTGACCGTCCGGCGTCGTCAGGGTGACGCCGACGGGGAGCCGGTCGCCCGACGTGCGGGAACGCGCCTGTATGCGGATCGGCGTCGTGGGGCGGTCGAGGGTGAGGGGCGGGAGTTCCCGTCGGGAAAGCTGAACTTGTCACTGTCGAGAGAGACCACCACCTTGATCGTGTAAGGGCGCGCTGGACAGGACGGAGATCGGAATCGGCGCGGTGCGCGAGGTGAAGGTGATCGTGCCCAGGTCCGCCAACGAGATCAGATCCAGCTCGTCAGTCGAAGTGTTGGGTGTAGACGCCGAGGGCGCACGCTGCGTTGCGCCGGTCGAACTCCTGGTTCTCGGTGGCGAGCAATGGTCGGAGAGCTCGGCGAAGACCTCGGGGGCGACCGGCCACGGCCTCGCTCAGCGAGGTGAGGTGTGTACGTGCGGTGGCGAGCCTCGTGGGCCACGAGGCTCGTCACCGCACGTATCGCCCCTCGCTGAGCGCGGCCGTGGCCGGTCGCCCCGAGGTCTTCGCCGAGCTCTCCGACCGAATTGCTCCACCACCCCAAACGGGCACTGGATCCGGCGCAACGCAGGCCTGCGGCCTCGGCCCAGTCTCCAACCAGCACTTCACTGACGAGCTGGATCTGATCTCGCTGGCGGCCTGGGCACACCTAATCGCGCACCGCGCCGATTCCGATCACCGTCCTGTCCAAGGCCCCTTACACGATGAGGTGCGGGTACCTGGGAGGGACAAGTTCGGGTCCGACGGGCCGGAGACTTCGCGCCCCCTCACCCTCGACCGCCCCACGACCGGGTATCCGCATTCAGGCCCGGTCGCGCACCTCGGGCGACCGGCTCCCCATCGGGGTCACCCTGACAACGCCCGACGGTCAGCTCGTCATCGCCCGCACCATCCTGACCGTGCACTCCACCTCCATCTCCCTGGTCGGCGTGGCCCTGACCTGTCTCGCCGCCCTCGTCCTGTTGGTGTGGTGGGCCCGCACATGGCGGGCGGTCGCCGCCGGGGCCCAAGGGCCGCACCCGACATCACGACAGCCGAATGACCCCGCCCCCATGACCACACTCCCGCCTCCCACGGTGCCCCCGTCGGCAACCGCGGCCGGCACCCGGCGCGCCGCGGAGGACTCTCCCTCTCAACCGCAGCCTCGTACGTCGCACTGGGACGGGGGTCTCGCGCCTGACCGGCGTGCTGCGGATTGTGGGCGCTCCACCTGGGTCAGTCGCACCTCCGCCGACGGGGGGTGCAAGTCCATCTCGGCCATCCTTCACGTTCTCGATGGTCCGTCCTCGTGACCACGACGGTGGCCGCCCTGTTGTTGGCGCCCGCCTTCATTACGGCGGTTAGACCGCGCTCGATACGTCAGCGCACTCCCACCTCATCCACACGATCACGGCCACGCGCCGACGCCACGACGTGCTGCGTTGGTTCGTGATTGGGGACCCGCGGCCTACGGCTTCTTTCCCGCGCTGGCAACCGCGCTCCTCAACACGCAACGACGTTTCGTCGCCGTCGGCGTGGGCACCGATCGTCAACAACGTGGTCTGTATCGGTGTCCTCGTCTGGTTCGGGGTCCTGACAATGGGCGCGGCGCCAGCCTGGCCACCCTCGAAGAACGACCGCTCCCGGCATCGTCCTGCTCGGGCTGGGCGTGTTGCCTTGGCGTGGTGCTCGAAGGACATGTTTCGCCCTGATCCCGAGTCTACACGGGGCGGACCTCGGGCGGATCCGCTGGCACTGGGATCTCCACGACGCCGCACTCGGACCGTGGTGCGCGCCCCCTGGACCTTCGGCTTCCGGCTGGCCTAGCCAGGTGGCCCCAGTTCGTGGTCATCCTCCTCGCCGGCACCGCAGGGGGATCCGACCGTCTGCTCCTATACCTACGCCTACGCCTTTTCCAGATGCCCTATGGCATCAGTCACCATCACCATCATGTCGGTTGTCGCACCCGACCTGGCCGAGCGTTTGGTCGACCGGCCAGGCTCGCCGCGTTTCTCGGCCCGCCTGTGGGAGAGGTTGCGCGCCATGCTCGCCCTCGTCGTCCCGGCCGCGCTCGGCCTCCTCCTCCTAGCGAAACCCGCCGTGGCGTTTGCTCCTCGGTCACGGCGC
>CAVYCU010000003.1:0-186752 GCA_963767155.1 uncultured Acidimicrobiaceae bacterium
AGGGCGGATCGTGCCAGTTGCGGTGTCGTGGAGGTGCAGCATCCGGGTACGGTAACCCGATCATGTCGACCGACGCGACCAGCGCGCCCAAGGTTCCTGACAAGCCCACCCTCGACGGGGTGGAGGCGAGGTGGGCCGCCGTCTGGGAGGACGAAGGCACGTACCGATTCAACCCGGCCGCCGCACGTGAACAGGTCTTCTCCATCGACACCCCGCCACCAACGGTCTCGGGATCGCTGCACATGGGGTCGGTCTTCGGCTACGTGCAGACCGACAGCCTCGCCCGGTACCGGCGCATGAGCGGCTGGGAGATGTTCTACCCCATGGGGTGGGACGACAACGGCCTGCCCACCGAACGCCGGGTCCAGACCTACTTCGGCGTCCGCTGCGATCCCTCCCTGCCCTACGACGCATCGTTCACCCCGCCGGAAGAGCCGGGGAAGGAGGACATCCCGGTCAGCCGACCGAACTTCATCGCCCTGTGCCATCAGCTGACCGCAGAGGACGAGCAGACCTTCGAGGCGTTGTGGCGGACGGGTGGGCCTGTCGGTGGACTGGACCCGCAGCTACGCCACCATCGACGATCGGAGCCGCCGGGCCAGCCAGCGGATGTTCCTGCGCAACCTGGCCCGCGGTGAGGCCTATTCGGCGGAGGCGCCCACATTGTGGGACGTCGATTACCAGACCGCGGTGGCCCAGGCCGAGATGGAGGACCGCGAGCGTCCCGGGCGCCTACCACCGGTTGCGCTTCGACGACATCGAGATCGACACGACGCGGCCCGAGCTCGTCGCCGCCTGCGTGGCCCTGGTGGCACATCCCGACGACGAACGGTTCTCGGCCCGGTTCGGCACCACGGTGCACACGCCGCTCTTCGGCGTCGAGGTCCCGATCGTGGCCCACCCGCTGGCCGATCCCGAGAAGGGGTCGGGGATCGCCATGATCTGCACCTTCGGCGACGTCACCGACGTGATCTGGTGGCGCGAGCTGCACCTCCCGACCCGGTCCATCGTCACGCGGGCCGGGCGCATCACCGAGACGCCGCCGGCTGGCGTGCCCGATGGCCCGGCCTGGCAGGCCATCGCCGGCACCACGGTCAAAGCGGCGCAGCGCACCATGGTCGAGCTCCTCACCGAATCGGGCGACCTCATCGGCGAGCCCAAGAAGATCACGCATCCGGTCAAGTTCTACGAACGGGGCGAACGTCCGCTCGAGATCGTGACCAGCCGCCAGTGGTACATCCGCAACGGTGGGCGGGACGCCGAGCTGCGCCAGGCATCTGCTCGCCCGCGGGGAACGAGCTGCGCTGGCACCCGCCCTACATGCAGGTGCGCTACGAGAACTGGGTCAACGGGCTGAACAGCGACTGGCTGGTCAGCCGGCAGCGGTACTTCGGCGTCCCGGTCCCGGTCTGGTACCCGGTCGACCGCCGACGGTGAGGCCGACCACGCCCGGCCGATCATTCCCGCCGAAGAGAGCCTGCCCATCGACCCGACCACGGACGTGCCCCCCGGCTACGACGCGGCCCAGCGGGGCCAGCCGGAGGGCTTCGTCGGTGATCCCGATGTCATGGACACCTGGGCCACGTCCTCGCTCACGCCTCAGATCGCCTGCGGATGGGAGGACGATCCCACGCTCTTCGCCTCGACCTTCCCGATGGACCTGCGCCCCCAGGGGCCCGAGATCATCCGGACCTGGCTGTTCTCCACGACACTGCGCTCCCATTTGGAACACCACACCCTGCCGTGGCGCGACACCACCCTCAACGGGTGGGTGCTCGATCCGGACCACAAGAAGATCTCCAAGTCCAAGGGCAACGCAGTCACCCCGATGCCGTTCATCGACGAGTTCGGGGCCGACGCCGTGCGCTACTGGGCCTGCAACGGGCGACCGGGAACCGACACCGCCGTCGACACCGGCGTCATGAAGATCGGCCGCCGGCTGGCGATCAAGATCCTCAACGCGTCCAAGTTCTCGCTGGGCCGCCTCGGCGACGAACCCGCTCCGGGGCTGACGGCTGTGACACGCCGCTCGACCGCGCCCTGCTGGCACAGCTGGCGGATGTCGTCGTCCGCGGCCACGTCCGCCTTCGAGGAGTTCGACTACGCCCGGGCCCAGGAGATCACCGAGACCTTCTTCTGGTCGTTCTGTGACGACTTCGTGGAGCTGGTCAAGACGCGGGCCTACGGCGAGGGAGAGACCGGAGCGGGGGCCGGCGGCCGACTCGGCCCGCGCCACCCTGGCGCTGGCCCTTTCCGTGCAACTGCGCCTCTTCGCCCCGTTCCTTCCCTTCGTCACCGAAGAGGTATGGAGGTGGTGGCAGCCTGGTTCGGTCCATCGCTCCCCGTGGCCGGCGCTCGCCGAGTTCGGTGCGCACCACGACGGGGACACCTCCGTTCTCGCCGTGGCCGCCGAGGTCCTCGCCGCCGTTCGCCGCGCCAAAACGACCGAGAAACGGTCCATGCGCGCCAAGGTGCGGCGCCTCGTCGTGACCGGCCCCCCGCAGAGCCTGGCCGCGGTGGACGCGGCAAAGGGCGACCTGATCGATGCCGGAGGGGTGGAAGAGCTGCTGCTGGTCGACGGCGACTCCTTCTCCGTGTCGGTGGAGTTGGCCGAAGACGCCTGAGGGGCAAAGGAGCAAGCGGTGACCCCTGAACGACTGACCCGCCAGGACGCCGGCTTCCTCTACATGGAGACGCCTGCCGTCCACATGCACGTCGTGATCGTGGCCGTCTTCGACCCCACCACCGTGCCGGGGGGCTACTCCTTCCGGCGGGTCCGCCAAAGGATTATGGAGCGGATCCCGCTTCTCCCCGTGTTCCAGCGGCGGTTGGTCGAGGTCCCGTTCCGTCTGGGGCAGCCCGCCTGGGTGGACGACGCCGAGTTCGATATCGACAACCATGTACAGAGGGCAGCCCTCCCCTCGCCCGGCGGTATGCGCGAGCTGGCCGACTTTGCCGCGGACGTCGCCAGCCGGCAGCTGCACCGCGATCGACCGTTGTGGGAGATATGGGTGGTCGAAGGGCTCGAAGACGGCAAGATCGCCCTCGTGGCCAAAATGCACCACGTCACCATCGACGCGGTGTCGGGTGCGGAACTCCTGGGTGCGCTCTTCGACCTCGAGCCCGATCCGCCGGCGCAAGAGCGAGGGGGCGACCGGCAACTCGACCTGCGGGTCCCCTCGACGTTCGAGCTCGTTTCCCACTCGCTCTTGACGAACCTCGTGGTCCGACCGGTCGACATGGGCCGCGCCGCGTTGGCGGCGACACACGCCATCCCGGGCGTCGGCGTGCTGTGGCAGCGCGGGATCGGGCAGGCCGGGGGCGCCGCGCACCTCCCTCAACGCACCGGTGCACGCGCGCCGGCGGGTCGCCTTCGCTGGCGCCAGCCTCACGGACGTGAAGAAGCTGCAACACGCGATGGGCACCAGCGTCAACGACGTCATTCTGGCCATCTGCACCGGCGCTCTGCGCACGTACCTCCTGGCGGGGGACGAGCTCCCCGGCGTTCCGCTCGTCGCCGTCGTCCCGGTGGCGGTCGATCCCGACCCGGTCGGGGTGAAGGGCGCCAACAGGATCTCCCCCCTGTTCGTCCAACTGCCCTGTGAGCTGGACGACCCCCTGGCGCGCCTTGCGGCCATACATGACGGGACGAAGGGGGCCAAAGAGGAGCTCAAGGCCCTGGGCGCCGGCTCCCTGCGGAACTGGTCGGAGCACGCCGCTCCCAACGTGTTCGCCGCGGCCGCACGCCTGTACACGCCGATGAAGGGGGCGAAGCAGCACCGCCCGCTGGCCAACGTGATCATCTCCAACGTGCCCGGACCGGATGTCCCGCTCTACATGGGCGGCAGCGAGATGCTCGGCATGTTCCCTCTCGGACCGGTCATCGACGGATTGGGGCTTAACATCACCATCATGAGTTATCGCGGCGTTTTCTCTTGGGGGCTGGCTGCAGATGCCCGCGCTGTCCCGCGGCTCTGGGATATTGCGGCGGCCATACCGGCGGCGCTCTCCGAGCTCATGCTGGCAGCCGGGCTGCAGCAGGATCCATTCGACATGCCTCTGCACCTGGGTGCCGGTATGCCGCCCACGGCCCACCGGGTCCGCACCTCGACGGCACCGCCGGCCGAGATGAGCGATGCGGGGATCCTATGAGCGTCCGCGAGTTGGGCCACATCGTGCTCTACGTCCACGACGTCACGCGTTCTGCTGCCTTCTACCGCGATGTCCTCGGGTGGCGTCAGATCATGCCCGAACCGGGCGAAGCTCCTGTCGGCGCGGCGGCATTCTCCTCGGGGCGCACGCATCACGAGCTCCTGTTGATCGAAGTCGGGCCCGATGCAGCGCCGGTTCCCCGTGGGCGTCGGGTCGGGATGTACCACTTCGGGCTGAAGGTGGGAGACACCGACGAGGAACTGCGCACCGTGGTGGAGGAGCTGGAACGGGTTGGTGTGACCGTCGTGGGCGCGTCCGACCACACCGTCACCCACAGCCTGTACATCCTCGACCCCGATGGCAACGAGATCGAGCTCTACGTGGACGTACCGGGCGTCGACTGGAAGAACGACCCCTCGCTCTTCGCGGCGCCGATCCGGCCACTCCGTCTCTGACGTGCGCCTCCAGACCCCGGCGCACAGACTGCACAGGATGAGGACCCTCCACGAGACCGACGCGGCCGCGCACGAAGCCGCCACCACCGCACTGCGCGCCGGCGAGCTCGTGGTGGTCCCCACCGACACCGTGTACGGGATCGCTGCGTTGCCCGATGTCGAGGGCGCCGCGGACCGGATCTATCTGGCCAAGGACAGGCCCGGCGATCTGCCTCTCCCGGTGCTCGCCTCCTCGCTGGCGCAGGTCCACGAGCTCGGCGTGGCGTTCACGAACGCGGCCACCACCCTGGCCGCGCGCTGGTGGCCCGGCCCTTTGACTTTGGCGTTCGGCTTTGCGGCCGGGGCGACCCGACCGCACTGGTTGGCCGGGCGCGACGAGGTGGCCGTGCGGATTCCCCGGAATGCTTTTCTGCTCGCCCTGATGCGCACCACCGGACCGCTCCTCGTCACGAGCGCCAATCGCCACGGTGCCCCGACCCCGTCTTCGGCGGAGGAAGCGGGGCAGCAGCTCGCTCCGTATGTGGACATCGCCATCGATGCCGGCATCCTCGATGCCTCCCCTTCGACGCTGGTCAATGTCCGCTCGGCTGTCGCCGAGGTCGAACGCGAAGGAACCATCCCCCGCAGCGCGGTGGCGGAGGCTCTGGGCGTGACCTCGGGAGGAGCCGCATGACAGGCCCCGCGCCCCGGCATCTGCTGGCCATCGAGACGTCGTGTGACGAAACGGCAGCCGCCGTCATCAGCGATGACTACACGGTGCGCTCGTCCGTCGTCGCGAGTCAGATCGATCTCCATGCCGAGTTCGGCGGTGTGGTGCCCGAACTCGCCAGCCGCGCCCACGTCGAGCTCATCACGCCGATCGTCACGCAGGCCCTGACCGAAGCTGGGGTCTCGGGCAGCGAGCTGACGGCCGTTGCGGTGACGTCGGGTCCCGGACTCGTGGGGGCGCTCCTGGTGGGGATGGCCACCGCCAAGTCACTGGCCTTCGCATGGGGCGTGCCGATCGTCAGCGTCAACCACCTCGAGGGCCACCTGGCCAGTGTCTTCCTGGCCAACCGTGAGGTCCCCTTCCCGCAGACGGCGCTCCTCGTCTCGGGAGGCCATTGCATGCTCACCCGGGCGACGGCGCTCGGCCGGTACGAGTTGCTGGGTGAGACGGTGGACGATTCCATCGGCGAGGCCTACGACAAGATCGCCCGCTATCTCGGTCTGGGCTACCCGGGTGGACCCGTCCTCGACCGGCTCGCTGCGACAGGCAACGACGTGCTGAGCTTTCCGCGCCCCATGATTCAGGACGGGTACGTGTTCTCGTTCTCGGGCCTCAAGACCGCAGTCGTCAACTACGTGCGCAAGGAGCCGGCGTTCGTGGTGGCCGACGTCGCCGCCTCGTTCGTCGCCGCATGCATGGACGTGCTGTGCGCGAAAATTCGCCGGGCGCTGGAGGAATTCGGTGACCCCGCGCTGGCCATCGTGGGTGGTGTCGCCGCCAGTCCCATCCTGCGGGCGCGGGCGCAGGCGCTTTCCGACGAATTCGGCTGCCAGCTTCTGATTCCGCCGCAATCCCTCGCCACGGACAACGCCGCAATGATCGGCATTGCGGGTTGGCAGAAGTTCGCCGACGGCGGGGGCGACGATCTGCGCTTCGGACCGCAGCCCGATCTGCGGCTGACGTTTCAGTAGAGGCCGACCACGTTGCCGTTCTCGTCGATGTCGATCTTCTCGGCCGCGGGGCTCGACGAAAGCCCGGGCATCGTGCGCATGTCCCCGCTCACCAGGTAGACAAACCCGGCGCCCACGTTGGCTCTGGCTTCGCGCACGGGTAGGCGCCAACCCGTCGGCGCGCCCTTGAGGGAGGGGTCCGACGAAATCGAGAGATGCGTCTTGGCGATGCACACGGGAAGGTCGCCGAAACCTGCCCGGGCATAGGTGGCGAGCTGGCGGGCCGCCGCAGGCAGATAGTCCACGCCATCGGCTCCGTAGACTTCGGTGGCAATGGCTTCGATCTTCTGGGTCAGGGTCGCCGCACTGTCGTAGAGCATCCGGAACGCGCCCGGCTCCTCCGTCGCCTGCATGACCGCCTCGGCCAATTCCACCGCGCCCTTCCCCCCGTCGACGAAGTGGGTGCACACCGCGGCGCGCACCCCCACCGACGCTGCGATCTCCCGGATGGCCTCGTGCTCGGAGGCGAAGTCCTCTGCGAACGCGTTGATGGCGACCACCGGGGTGACGCCGTGTCTGCGCACGATCTCCAGATGCTTGAGCAGATTGGCTCCGCCGAGGCGTACTTCTTCGGGGTTCTCCTCCAGCATCTCGGGCGGCAAGCGGTCGGCCGGCCGTCACTTTGTGCCGCCCCGAGTGCACCTTCAACGCGCGCACGGTGGCGACGACGACCGCCGCATCGGGCACCAGGCCCGAGGTACGGCATTTGATGTTGAAGAAGCGCTCGGCGCCCATGTCCGACCCGAATCCCGCCTCGGTGATCAGGTACTCACCGGCATGGATCCCGATGAGGTCGGCGACGACCGAGGAGTTGCCGTGCGCGATGTTGCCGAACGGGCCGGCATGCACCAGCACCGGGGTGTTCTCGAGGGTCTGCAGCAGGTTCGGCTTGATCGCGTCACGCATGATCACGGTCATCGCGCCCGCCGCCTTGAGCTCCTCGGCGGTGACCGGCTCGCCGTTCGTAGTGAACCCGACGACGATCCGCCCGAAACGCGCCCGCAGGTCCTGCAACGACGTGGCGAGAGCGAGGACCGCCATGACCTCTGAAGCCGCCGTGATGTCGAATCCCGTTTGGCGGGGCGTCCCGTCCTCGCGCGTCCCGAGACCGGTGACGATGTTGCGGAGCGATCGGTCGTTGACGTCGAGCACCCTTTTCCAGGTGATCGCATGAGGATCGAGGCCGAGCACGTTGCCCTGTTGCAGGTGGTTGTCGACCATGGCGGCCAGGAGGTTGTTGGCCGCGGTCACCGCGTGGAGGTCCCCGGTCAGATGCAGGTTGAGGTTCTCGAACGGCACGACCTGGCTGTAGCCGCCCCCGGCGGCGCCGCCTTTGATGCCGAACGTCGGGCCCATCGAAGCCTGGCGGATGGCGATGGTGGCTTGCTTGCCCAGACAGCCCAGGGCCTGCCCGAGTCCGATGGTGGTCGTCGTCTTCCCTTCACCCAGCGGCGTCGGCGTGATGGCCGTGACGACGACGTAGCGGGCCTTGGGCCGGTCGGCCAGGGCGGCAACCGCCTGCAGGTCGATTTTGGCGACGTTGGCGCCGTAGTGCTCCAGCATGGTGCCGGGGATCCCCATCTGCGCGGCGATGTCCTCGATCGGCCGCAGCGTCGCCTGACGTGCGATCTCTATGGCTGGAGGAAGCGCCATCTCACCGGTCCTTTGCGGGGTGGAAGCGAATCTGTGCCGCCGTGTGCGGGTGCAACGTGCATCATGCCTCGCCGTGCAGGAACCTGGCCGACGTGGAGCGCGAGCGCGGAGCCCGCGGAACATTGCGCAACGACTGCGAATGCCGATGCCACCAGGGTCAACGCTTCGGACAATGCGCGTTGGGAAACCGGCGTTGGCACCCCGTCGACCGCAGTACCTCCGGGAATTGGGACGATGTTGGGCGCACGTCGCGCCTCCATTCGGGAAGGCAGCGCGACACTGGCCACACACTGTTCGACCGCATCTCGAACGCGTCACCCCGGCTCGAATGGGGTCTTCGCCCGGATCAGCGCGTCTTCGGATAACGACCAAAAGGGCAGGGACGAGATGCACATGACCAAGCGGTACGAGTCGGCGTCGCGCGCCCGGCGAGAACGAGGAAGCTTCGGCCGGGTCGTACTGGCCGGCGTCGTGACGATGGGAGTCGGGTCCATCATCGGGCTCATGGGCCAGCTCCCTTCGGGCGCGGCAAGCCCTCATGCCATCTCCTTCGGCTCACCGGTCTGGCAGAGCGCCGTGCTGCCCGATGGATCGAACCCCATCGCCCTCTCTTCGCCGAATGTGGCGAATCTCCCCGGAGGAGCCAGCCGTCGTCGTCGGAGACGAATCGGGCCTTGTCTACAGCTTCAATCTTGCGACCGGTGCCCGGGGATGGACCTATAACGCCGGCGCGCCGGTCAACTCGAGCCCGTCGGTGGCGGCCACCACGCCGGGAAGTGCCCTCGACAGCGTGTTCGTGGGTTCGGGCGACGCCGCTGTCCCCACCGCGGGTGGTTACCAGGCCATCAGCCCGAGCGGCGGTGACCAGTGGTTCGTCCAGGAGACCAACCCGTCCAGCGATCCCACCACACACAACGGCGTGCAGGCGTCGCTGGCCGTCGGCGACCTCCAAGGTGGCAACGACGTGACCGCAGGCTCTCTCGGCCAGAACCAGGACGCCCTCAATGCAAGCAACGGCGCGCTCCTCACCGGATTCCCGTGGTTCGAGGCGGACAGCAACTTTACGACTCCGGCCCTCGCCGACCTCTACAGCAACGGGACGACGGAAATCGTCGAGGGTGGCGATTCTACCGCCGGCGTTGCGTACGGCCAGAACTACGTCAACGGCGGCCACCTGAGGATTCTCAGCCCCGCCGGCAACGCGGGACAGGCGGAACCCAACGGCGGTCTCGACTGCGAGTACGACACCAACGAGACGGTCGAGTCGTCCCCGGCGGTCGGTGAATTCTTCGGCAGCTCGCAAACCGTCGGCATCGTCTTCGGCACGGGCGCCACGTACCACACGTCGCGAGACCAATCAGCTGATCGCCGTCGACAGCCACTGCAACCTCGCGTGGTCCGCGACACTCAATGGGAATACGAAGAGCAGCCCGGCCCTCGCCGACGTGCTCGGCAATGGCCAACTGCAGGTCGTGGAAGGCACCGACAACGGCTCGACGGGTTCGGTGTACGCGCTCAATGGCGCGAACGGGCGCGGTCCTCTGGCAGACGCCGATGAACCGGGTGATCGGCTCGGTCGTCACGGCCGATCTGGGTTCGGGCTATCAGGACGTCCTGGCGCCGACGACCAACGGGGTCGTCGTGCTCGACGGCAAGACCGGGGCGACCATCACCACCCTGCAGCCCGACACCGGGTTTCAGAACTCGCCCCTCATCACCGATGATCCCAACGGAACGATAGGGATCACGCTGGCGGGTTACCAGGCCGGCGGGAGCGTCGTGTACCACTACGAAATCGCGGGCTCGAACGGGGATCGGTCGTCAACGAGGCGGGGGCCTGGCCGCAGTTCCACCACGACCCCCAGTTGACGGGTGACGCGGGGACGCAGCAAACCATTGAGGTTCCCTGCAACGCACCCTCGAGTGCGCCGCACGGCTACTACATGACGGCGTCGGACGGCGGCGTCTTCACGTTCGGCAACGTCCCCTTCTGCGGCTCCACGGGCGCCATCGGTCTCAACAAACCGGTGGTCGGCATGGCGGCCACCCACGACGCCGGTGGCTACTGGCTCGTCGCATCGGACGGTGGGATCTTCAGCTTCGGTGACGCCGCCTTCTACGGCTCGACCGGCGCCATCCATCTCAATCAACCGATCGTGGGCATGGCATCGACACCCGACGCGAAGGGTTACTGGCTCGTCGCCTCCGACGGTGGGATCTTCAGCTTCGGTGACGCCGCCTTCTACGGCTCGACCGGCGCCATCCATCTCAATCAACCGATCGTGGGCATGGCATCGACACCCGACGGGAAGGGCTACTGGCTCGTCGCGTCCGACGGTGGGATCTTCAGCTTCGGTGACGCCGCCTTCTACGGCTCGACCGGCGCCATCCACCTGAACCGGCCCATCGTGGGCATGGCGGCCACGTCCGACGGGAGGGGCTACTGGCTCGTGGCCTCCGACGGTGGCATCTTCAGCTTCGGCGATGCGACCTTCCTCGGGTCGACCGGCGCCATCCACCTGAACCAGCCCATTGTGGGCATGTCGGCCACGTCCGACGCGAAGGGCTACCGGCTCGTGGCCTCCGACGGTGGCATCTTCAGCTTCGGCGATGCGACCTTCTATGGGTCGACCGGCGCCATCCACCTGAACCGGCCCATCGTGGGCATGTCCGGCTTCTGACCGACTCCAACCCCGCACCTTTCCCCCACATCCAGTGCTCGAGAGCGATTCGAGTGCCATACTGTGGGGAATTGGGGCGAGAGGAGCTTCACTATGGACCCCATTGAAGTCGAAACGGTCGGCCAGGACCCCGTGGCGGAGCTCACTGCAACCTTCTCCGAAACAGCCCGGCTCCTCTTTTCGGCCGGAAGCGTCAAGAGCACGCTGGAACAGATCGTCACCATTGCCGTCGAGACCATCGAAGGCTGTGATTTCGCCGGGCTGTTCCTGGTCCAGGGCGACAAGGTCGTCACCCCGGTTTCCACCGATCCGATCGTCGAAGCCATCGATCTCCTGCAACATCAGACGGGCGAGGGACCCTGTCTCGATGCCATCGCTCAAGGGGCCATGGTCTACGGGGACGACCTGAGCACCGACCCACGTTGGCCGAACTTCGGTCCCCGTGCCGGCCAGAGCGGCATGCGCAGCGCCCTGGCCCTACCTTTGACCGCAAACGGAGCCCTGGGCGCCGTCAACCTCTACGCCGCGTTCCCCTCCGCCTTCGGCGTGGTGGACCGCGCCAAAGGCGTGATCCTGTCGTCGTTGGCCAGTGCAGCTCTTGCGGCCGCCCACCTGTACGAAGACGACGAACGGCGTATCGACAATCTGCACTCGGCGCTGAGCAGTCGAGAGATCATCGGCCAGGCGCAGGGCATCCTGATGGAACGGGAGCGGATCGCCGCGGACCAGGCCTTCGATGTACTACGGCGGGCCTCGCAATACCTCAACATAAAACTCAGAGAGGTCGCCCAAACGTTGGTCGACACCGGGGAGCGGCCCGACACCGGGCCTCGTGACCGGCGCAAGGGCGACAAGCCGGGCGCCCGGGACTGATCCCGGCGGCGCCCTGACACTTCAGGACGTCGGGGTCTTTTTGAGAAAGGTCTCTATCGCGGTCGCGAGGCCGCCTGCGATGACCGTCTGGCCGTGCGCCGTGTCGGCGATCGAACCCTCGAACGGATCGGTCAGGTACAAGGGCTCGATGACCGCTCCCGGCATCTGGCTGGGGTTGGAGAAGAAACCAGCCTGGGCCGGTCCCAGGAGGAGAAGATGGTCGTAGGAAGCAGCTGCACCGGCGATGCCCCCGTCTGACGGATCCCCGACGTAGGAACCCAACGCGGTGTCGGGAAGGACCCCGTCGTCGGGGATCCCCCAACCTTGGGCGTTCATGTCCGCCCGGACGTCGTCCTGCACCAACGTCGCCAGCCTCTGGTTGGCCGCGGCAAAGGGCCGTGCATCGTCGTACGCCGTGAGACTTCCGGCGTTCTCGGGCGAGGCCCCTGCATCGAAATAGATCCCGACGAGCACGCTGGCGTGGGCGTCGTTGGCACAGATGTCGCGCGCAACGACGTCGTCGTGGGAACCCTCGAGCGTGAGCTCGCCCCCCGATGCCATCCCCGGGCCGAGGCGCACAACGGTTGTCTGCTGCGTGCGGGACACGACGACACGAAACCCTTTGGCTCGGAGGAGCTGCATCGCATCGAGCTCCACCGGGAGCGTCAAATGGGCTTCGTTGATCGCCGTGCCCGCCTCCGTGGTGCCGACGCCGCCGGGATCGATCCCACCGTGACCGGCGTCGAGGAACACCGTCTGGTGGCGGTCACCTTTGGTGGGCCCGAACGCCACGCAGGCGCCGGGGGCGAAGGCGGCAGCGTCGAGGGGCTGCGGCTGCGCGTCTCCTGAAGATGATGCGGTCTTCGGCGTCCCGCCCCCGCAACCGAATGCGGCGATGCCCGTCACTACGACGGCAACGACGCTTCCGGAGCATCGGCGCAGGAAAGAACACCTCGAGCGGGAGCGACCGCAGCGAGGGGCGAACACCCGGGGGATGGTAGCGATGCGCTCGGGGTCACGGGCGTCACCCAGCCTCCCGCCGGTCCGATGAGCCGGCACGGGCGGCGGAGGTGAACGTCGGCGGGTGGAGCCGGCCGACTGGAAGCTGCACAGCCCCACCCGTCACACCGGGCCGGACGAACGATCGTGGCGACTGGTGCCGGCCGAGCCCTGGCAAGCCGGGCCCTACGAACTGGTCGTTGACGGCATTCTGGAGGACCTGGCGGGGAACTCGCTCACGAGGGTCTTTGACCGTGACAGGACCAGTCCGGCCGAGGCCGGGGAGGAAAAACCACGGTTCTCCACGACGTACCTCCCACGTTGACACGCCCCCTTACTCGCCGGTCACCGAATTAATCCCGTACGCTGGGCCTATGACCTCTCCCTCGGCGGACGTCGTTCCACCTGCCCACCTGACTGCGATTGGTCGTAGGTGAGCGAACGGGGCTGTGTCATCACCGGGTGGGGCACCGCACTGCCTCCCACGGTGGTCACCAACAAGGATCTTGAGTCGATATTGGACACGAGCGACGAGTGGATCGTCGAGCGTTCGGGCGTGCGGACCCGCCGCACCGCCACGGGACCCTTCGTCTCACCCGGGCCCGGACGCGCACCCGGCCGGGGGCCTCGGGACGACCGCCGACGCTGGCCATCGAGGCGGGCCGGCAGGCACTCGGCATCGGCCCAGTCGGAGCCCGGGGAAATCGATTTCGTCCTCCTGTGCACGACGACACCGGACCAGGTGATGCCCGGCACCTCCTCGGCCGTCGCCGGAGCGCTCGGCATCACGGGGGGAGCGGTTGATCTCAATGCGGCGTGCGCCGGCTTCACCTACGGCTTGATCACCGCGGCGGGCATGCTGTCGACCGGTGCCCGCAAGGTGCTCCTCATCGGGGCAGAGACGATGACCCGGACCCTCAACTGGGAAGATCGCACGAACGCCTTCCTCTTTGCGGACGGAGCGGGAGCGCTCGTCCTCGAAGCGGTGAGCGGCCCCGGCTCGCTCCTCGGGATGGGACGCCGGTGTGGACGGCTCCCTCGTCAACCTGCTCTACGTCGACCACGGTGAGGGGATGATCATGCGGGGCCAGGAGGTCTTCCGCAAGGCCGTCAGGGCCGCGGTCGACTCGGCCAATGCGGCCCTCCATCTGGCCAAGGTCGAGGCGGCGGATGTCGCCCTGTTCGTCCCGCATCAGGCCAATCAACGGATTATGGAAGCGATCGGCGATCGGATCGGCATCCCCCGCGACCGGATCGCTTCGGTGATCGAATGGACAGGGAACACGAGTTCAGCGTCCATTCCGCTTGCGCTCGTGGATGCGATCGGGCAGGGGCGTCTCCATCCGGGCGACGCGGTGCTCTTCGTCGGCTTCGGTGCCGGCATGACGTGGGCCTCTGTCGTGTGGCGCTGGGAGGCGGCACCGCGTCCCTGACGTCGAGCTCTCCCGCGGGGGTCGGCACGTACGCTCCCCCACGTGGCCGAAGAGCAAGGGCGAGTCGCCGATCTGCTCGTGCGGTGCCTCGAGAACGAAGGTGTCACGTGCGTCTTCGGTGTACCGGGTGAGGAGAACATCCGGTTCACCGATGCCGTGTCGCGGTCGTCGATCCGCTACGTCCTGGTACGCCACGAACAAGCGGCCTCGTTCATGGCCGAAATCCATGGACGCCTCACCGGTCGTGCCGGCGTCTGCTCGTCGACACTCGGTCCGGGAGCCATAAACCTTCTCCTCGGCACCGCCGATGCCAACAGCAACAGCACTCCCCTCGTGGCGATCTCGGCGCAGGTCGGCCTGAACCGTATCTACAAGGAATCGCATCAGAGCGTCGACCTGGTCGCGATGTTCGCCCCGGTCACCAAGTGGGCCGACATGGTCCTCACGGCGGCGGCCGTCCCCGAAATGGTGCGCAAGGCTTTCAAGCTGGCACAGACCGAACGACCCGGGCGCGGTCTTCCTGGCGGTCCCCGAAGATGTCGAAGCCCTCTTCGTGGTAGACGACGCCACGCCCCTCGCCGTCAATGTCCCACGCCCGGACGAGCCCTCGCCCTCACAGATCGCACGCGCGGCCGCAGTGCTCGATGCGGGCAGTCGGCCGATCGTGCTCGCCGGCCACGGCGCGGCGCGGAGCGGCGCGGCAGCTGCACTCATCCGCTTCTCCGAACGCCTGGGGCTTCCCGTCGCCACCAGCTTCCACGGCAAGGGTGTCTTCCCCGACGATCATCCGAATGCCCTCGGCGCGGTGGGCTTCATGAGCCACGACTATGTCAACTTCGGCTTCGACGAGGCCGACGTGATCATCAGCGTGGGTTACGAGCTCCAGGAATTCGATCCGCAACGGATCAACCCCCACGGGGACAAGCACATCATCCACCTGAGCCGATTCCCGGCCGAGGTGGACGCGCACTACGACGTCGAGGTCGGGGTCCAAGCAGATATCAGCCGGACGCTCGACGCGCTGGCCGGTGCCACCAGCCGTCGCTTCGACGCCGGCGGCGAGCGGCGAGAAGATCCGGCGCCTGCTGGCCGATGACCTCTCGTCGGGCGCTGTCGATGACAGCTTCCCGCTCAAGCCGCAACGGATTGTCGCCGACACCCGGGCCGCGCTCGATCGCGCCGACATCGTCCTCGCCGACACCGGTGCGGTGAAGATGTGGATGGCCCGGCTCTACCCCACCTACGAACCCAATACGTGCCTGGTGTCCAATGGGTTGTCGACCATGGGCTTCGCCTTGCCGGGCGCGATCGCAGCCAAACTGGCGGCACCCGACCGCCGGGTCCTGGCCGCCGTCGGCGACGGTGCGTTCCTCATGAACTCCCAGGAGCTGGAGACCGCAGTACGCGAACGGATTCCGCTCACCGTGCTGATCTGGCAGGACGACGCCTACGGGCTCATCAAGTGGAAGATGCGCCTCGAACTGGGTCACGACGTCGCCACCGACTTCACCAACCCCGATTTCGTGGCATACGCCCAGAGCTTCGGCGCGCGCGGGTATCAGGTCCGCGCCGCCGGGGACCTGCTGCCGATGCTCAACGAAGCGCTGGCTGCAGACAGCGTCTCCGTGATCGCCTGCCCGGTGGACTACTCGGAGAACCTTCGGCTCACCACCACGCTCGGCGACCTCGCAGGGCCGTTCTGATCGACGCATTCCCGCCGGACGCCCGTCCCTATTCCGGATGTCCCGGCGTGAAGCCGGAGGCGTCCTCCTTGGTGAGTCGGCCCGGGTGCGCCCCACCTCCTCCGTCGACCACGTCGATCAAAAAGGCCTCATGGTCGCCGCCATCCATTCGATCGATGACGCACCCCTCAATCCACGCCGCGCATTCCGCAAGGATCGGCGCGCCATTTGCGCCCCGCGTCCACTGCACACGCGTGAACTTGTCGATGACGTCACCTGTCTGCTCCCCGAAGAGAGACGCTGTTTCCCGTTGATCCGCACCGAGAAGGTGCAGCCCGAGGCTGGTCGCGCGCGCAGGCAACCCCGAACGTGTGGTTGATCTTCGATACGCACACGATGAAGTGCACGGGGTCGATGCTCGCTTGTGTCACAAACCCGGCAAGGCATCCACTGGGTTCGTCGTCCGCCCACGCCGTGACGACGTACAACGAATAGTCGTTCACCCGCACCAGTGCTCCGGACGGAGGTTCGACACCTTCCTCAGTCATGCACACCCACGTTGCCCATGTACCCGCCTCCGGACAGCCCAAACCAGGGCGCCAACTTACCGAATGTTCGGGCCTAACCTCGTGGGATGACGACTTCGGGAGGTCCTACCGCGTTCGTGTTGGGTGGCGGCGGGGTGCTCGGTGCAGCCGAGGTGGGCATGCTCCGTGCCCTCTTCGAGCGCAACATCGCGCCCGACCTGATTGTCGGATCCAGCGTGGGCGCGCTCAACGGGGCCTTCATCGCCGCTGAACCTTCCCTGGCCGCGGTCGACCGGATGGTCGAGGTCTGGACGGGCCTGTCCGAGCGGGGTGTGTTCGGCGGATCGGTGTTCGGCCAGATCGGTACGCTCGCCCGCCATGGGACACACCTCCACAGCAACGACAGCCTGCGGCAGTTGATCGACGACGAACTCGGTCCGCTCGCATTCGACGAACTGGCGGTTCGTTTCGAGTGTGTCGCGGCATCCATCGAACGGGCAGCGGCTACGTGGTTCTCCTCAGGATTGGTGAGCCCGGCCGTGCTCGCCTCGTGCGCGGTACCCGGGCTGCTCCCGCCGGTCGAGATCGACGGTCAGCACTACTTCGACGGCGGGCTGGTGCGCTCCGTCCCGATCGGACGGGCCGCCGAATTGGGTGCGACCCGCATTTTCGTGCTGCACGTGGGTCGCCTCGAGCAGCCGTTGAAGCCGCCGACACGTCCATGGCAGGTCGCGGTTGTCGCATTCGAGATAGCCCGGCGCCATCAGTTCGGAGAAGAGCTCGCGGGCCTACCGCACGACGGTGGAGGTCAATGTCCTGCCCAGTGGTTCCACCCCGCCGGCCCTGTCGATGCGTTACCGGTCACACCTCGGGCGTCCGTGGGCGGATCGACGCCGCCTATGCGGCGACCGCCGCCTATCTCGACGCAAAATCCTCTTCGTAGCGTACCCACCATGCCCTCCGTTCTCTCGCTTCCGGTGCGCCGACTTCTCCTGCCCGTCTACGTGGTGGCCTTCCTCATCTCGGCGGCCGTCTTCGCCGTGGGGAGCGTGATCGGCGCGCTGGTCGCACCGCTGACGCCCCGACGAAGGATCCTCCGACTTTCCGCCTTCGCACTGAGCTACGCGTTCGTTGAGCTGGCGTCGCTGACGGCGGCCGGCCTCCTCTGGTTGCGGCACGCCTTTGCGACCCGTTCCCGGCCCGAAGGTCCACCGCAATGGATCGTCGCCAATGAGGCGCTCCTGGCCTGGGCGCTCGGCAAGGTGCTGCGGGCCGGGCACCGCTGCCTCGGCTTCGAGGTCAACGTGGTCGGTTCGTCAGATGCCACGCCGCTCTCGGAGGAGGCTCCCGTCCTTGTGCTCGCCCGTCACGGGGGCCCGGGTGACTCCTTTGCGTTGGTCCATCTGCTGTTGACGAGGTACCACCGGAGCGTCCGCATCGTCCTCAAGGACATCCTCCAGCTGGACCCCCTCATCGACATCCTCTTGCACCGCCTCGATTGCTGCTTCCTGGCGTCCCCTTCAGGCGATGGGGCGGAGCTGTGCGCGAAGGTCGCCGCGATGGCAGCGACACTTGCGCCGCGAGAGGCTCTCCTCCTCTTTCCCGAGGGTGCGAACTTCACACCGCACCGACGTCGAGCGCGCCATCAGCCGGTTACGTCGCGAGCACAAAGCGGAGCCCGCCCGCGCCGCGACATTGATGACCAACGTCCTGCCCCCGCGTCCCGGCGGCGTCCTCGCCTGTCTCGATGCCCGCCCCGATCTGCCCGTGGTCGTCGTCGCCCACGCCGGACTGGACAAGGTGGTCAGTGCCCGCCAAGCGTGGGACGAGCTGCCGATTACGACGCCGATGACGGTCCGGGCATGGCCGACGGCGCCTATTCCACCAGGTGAGGACGCTCGCTTGGCCTGGCTCACGCTGGAGTGGGCCGTCGTGGACGAGTGGGTCGACGCCTTTCACGCCGGAGCCACCGCTTCGGGCGATTGAGCATCACGTGTTATCGGGGGCCTTCTTCGGGTAGGTGACGTCGCACGGAGGAAGTCGGCATGCATGCACTCGAGAAGGCAATGCGGCGGATCGACGCCGCGCAACAACGGTCGGCCCCTGCCGCCGTGATCTTCGGCGTCGTCAAGAAGTTCGGGGATGACAACGCCGGCATCCTCGTGGCCAACCTCGCCTTCTCCGCCTTCCTGTGCGTGTTCCCGCTCCTGCTGCTTCTGGTGACCGTGCTCAACATCGTGCTGGTCCACGACCCCGGGGCACGGAGCTCCCTCCTTCACTCGACCCTGCACGAGTTCCCCGTCGTGGGCACCCAACTGGGAAGCCAGATCCACGGTCTGCAACGAAGTTCGGTGATCGGGCTCGTCGTGGGTCTCCTCGCCCTTCTCTGGGGCAGTACCGGATTGGCGCAGTCCGGCCTCTTCTCGATGTCCCAGGTGTGGAACCTGCCTGGCGCCGACAGGCCGAGCTTCGTGAAGCGACTCGGCCGGAGCATCGCCTTTCTCGCTGTCCTCGCGTCGGGACTTGTCGTCACCACTGCCCTGGCCGGCTTCGGCACCTTCGGTCGTCACAACCTGACTCTGGGCATTGTGAGCGAGGCCCTCGCCATCCTCGTGAACATCGCGACCTACTTCGGTGCGTTCCGGGTCCTCACCCCCAAGGCCGTGCCGAGTCGCCAACTCGTGGCCGGGGCCGTTGTCGGAGGCGTTGCCTGGACCATCCTGCAGGCCGTGGGTGGTTACCTGATCGGCCATGACCTCAAGAACGACAGTACGACCTACGGGACATTCGGCGTCGTCCTCGGTCTCGTCGCCTTCATCTACCTCGGTTCGCAGATAACGATCTACGCCGCCGAACTGAATGCGGTGCTGGCCCGGCATCTCTGGCCCCGAGGCCTGGTCCAGCCGCCTCTCACCGAGGCCGATCACAGGTCCCTCGCTCTTCAGGCCACCCAGAACCGGCGCCGGCCCGAGGAGCAGGTTTCGGTCGACTTCACCGCGCCCGCGATGACACAGAGCGAATGGCTGTCCGCACGGGAAGAAGAAGCGTCGACCCCGCACGTCGCCGAACGGACACGCTGACATCGTCCTCGGTACGACGTTTGCCGCCGCAACGGGCCGGGTAGGAATATTTCATGATCCTCCTCCTGGCCCTCCTTCTCGTGCTGCTCTTCTTCGGAATCGGTTTCGCGGTCCACCTGTTGTGGATTGTGGCAATCGTCTTCTTGGTCCTGTGGCTCGTCGGTGCAGCCATCGGCCGGGGCGAGTCCGCCGGGCGACACCGCTTCTACCGCTGGTAGACGCCGAACCGGCTCAGGACTCGACGACCACGTCCTTCGGATCTTTGTCGGGGCGGAGGCCACGCCATACCGGATGACGGAGGCGGCCGGCCTGTGTCCATTCGCCGAAGCGCACTTCCCCCACGAGTACGGGCTCCACGAAGTGCGGCTCCCGTTCCTTGACGTCAGAGGGCGGGGTGAACGGGTTGCTCGCCCGCCCCGATGGCCGGAGCAGATCCATGAGTGCAGCGCGATCGTCGTCACTGAATCCGGTGCCGACCTTTCCGGCGAAACGGAGCCCGTCCTCCTCCGAGGGGATCCCGAGGAGAAGCGCGCCGATACTTCCCGTCCGATTGCCCGCGCCTTCGGTCCACCCGCCGATGACGACCTCCTGGGTTCGCACGTTCTTGATCTTGATCCATGCGTCGCTCCGCTTACCCTCGGCGTACGGCGAGTCGCGCCTTTTGGCGATCACCCCTTCGAGACCGGCCTCCTTCGTCGCTTGGAGGATGTCCTCGCCTTTGGCGTCCCGGAACGAATCCGCGGTGGCAAACGAATTACCGGAGAGCCCGAGCTCTTCGAGACGTGCGCGTCGCTCGTCGTACGACAGTGCGAACAACGGGTGCCCATCGAGATGAAGAACATCAAAGAGCACGTAGCTCGCCGGCGACTCTGCGCTTTGCTTCTTGACTGCGTGCGGACTCGCCAGGTGGAGACGATGTTGCAGACGCCCGAAGTCGGGAGCTCCACCCTCTCCGAGAACGACGATCTCGCCGTCCAGCACGCAAGGACGTGACCCGAGGACCTCTCCCAGCTCGCGGAACTCGGGGAAGGACGGGGTGAGGTCCTTGTCGTTGCGGCTCATCATCCGGATGCGACCGCCTTCTACGAACGAGATGGCCCGCACCCCGTCCCATTTGATTTCGAAGGCCCACCCCTCATCGCCGACGGGGAGCGTTCCCAGTGTGGCCAGCATCGGTCGGACCTTCTCCGGCAGTGGCTGGAAATCCTGCGGCGCGGGATCCATGCGATGGATCATCCAGTTCTTTCCGCCGGTGGGGAACAGCACGTAGCGGCCGTTGACTTTCGACCCGTGGAGCACCACCATGACTTCGTCCTTGCGCCATTTCTCGACCTCGAAATGGCCGTGATCCCAGATCTTGACCCGGCCCCCGCCGTATTCCCCGGCGGGAATATCACCCTCGAACGATCCATAGTCCAAAGGGTGGTCTTCGGTGTGCACTGCGAGGTGGTTCGTTTTCGGGTCCTCCGGGACGCCCTTGGGAAGCGCCCATGAGACCAGCACGCCGTCGTGCTCGAGGCGGAAGTCCCAGTGCAGCGCCCGGGCGTGGTGCTCCTGAATGACGAAGACGGGCAGATCCTTCCGCCGCCGGCGGGCGGGGCGATCCCCCATGGGCTCCGGGGTCTTCGCCGCATTCCGCTTGGCCCGATACGGTTCCAGGGCGCCCTCGTCGTCCTTCTCGTGGGGAGCGCCCTTTGATCGAGAGGCCATGCAGCAACCCTACGAGAAGGCGAACAGATCGCCGAGCTCGTCCACCCGGGCGAGGACGACGGCACTCGTGAACTCCAAAAGGGAGGGGTCGTCCTTCTTGAGGCACTCGTGGACTTCTTCCCAGGTGATGGGGGTCGACACCGTCGGGAGCGCCCGGCCACGCATTGAGTAGGCGGCGACCGTGGTCTTGGAAGGGTGGTTCTGGCTCCAGTCGATGAGGATCTTCCCGGGGCGGAGTGACTTGCGCATGTTCGATGTCACCAATTCCGGATGCGCCTGCTCAATTGCCGCGGGCAATCCCGTGCGCATCGTCACGCGCCTTCTCCCACGAGGTCCTGCCCTCCATGCGGGCATACACCTGCATGCCCTTGGATCCGCTCGTCTTCACCCGCGTCCGCAGCTTTCTGCCGTCGAGCTCGTCGCGCACGAAGAGGGCCACCTGACAACACTCGACGAGCGCCGTCCCCTCTCCGGGATCGAGGTCGAAGACGAGCAAATCGGGCGGAGCAGGCAGGCGGCGTCGCTTTCCCACGCGCCACAGAGGCACGTGGAACTCGATCGTCCCCAGGTTGGCGGCCCACACCAGAGACGGCAGATCATTCACGACCGTGTAGTCGACCGCGCCCTCCGAGCTGGGCACGTTGACCGTGTCGACCCACGGCGGGGCGTGGGAGGGAACGTGCTTCTCGTAGAAGTAGCCCTTCTCCACTCCGTCGGGGTACCGCTTCATGGTGAGGGGACGATCTTCGATGTGCGGCAACATCGCCGCCGCCACTTTGGCGTAGTAGTCGATCAATTCCCCTTTGGTGAACCCCGCCTCCGGAAAAAGGACCTTGTCCAAGTTCGACACGGTGAGCTCACGATCCCCCACCGTCACCCGAGTCTCCTGGCGAGCCATCCCTCAGTTATATCTCGCTTGCGGTCGGGACAAACATTGTCGCGCTGTCCACGACGGACATCCTGACGGTTGAAGATTGCCTCTGCGGTCCGCCCGGATCAGTGTGTGCTTTGCGGTCGAGGGCCCCACCAAATAACGTTGACCTGTTCCGGCGGGACCACCCGATGTTGCGCAACAGTGAACCTGTGGCCGTCACCCCGAGTTCGACCGTTGATCAGGAGCATGACGTGAGCGTCGAAGAAGCCGACGAGGAGGCCTTGTGGCGCCTGATCACGGCCCTCGCAGGGGCCGTGACGCCATTCGAGGTGGCAGAGGCTTTCACCAAGGAGGGCGCACTGGCCGCAGGAGGATCCTTCGCCAACATGGCCATCCGCAGTGACACGCCCGATCTGGTCCAGGTGGTGCACCGCCCCGTCTTCAATCCCCAGGTGGTCGCCCAACGTGGCTTGTTCGATCTCGCGGCCAACACGCCCGTCTGCGAGGCCATCCGGGGTGGATTGCCGGTTCTTCTGGGCTCGCCCGACGAAATTCGAACCCGCTACCCGGAGTTGCTCAGTGAGCGGGAACAGGCAGGCCTGCACTCCCGGGCTTCGATCCCTCTCTATGCCGCGAGCGGGGCCACGCTCGGTGCCATCGGCATCGGTTGGCCCGGGCCCCAGGTCTTCACGACGGCACGACGGCGCCGGCTCGACTTTTTGGCCCAGCTGGTCGGACTTGCACTGGAGCGGGCACTGCAGCACAAGCCGCAAATCGCACCCGTAGACCTGCAACCGAGCCTCGTCGAAACGATGCCCAATGCTTTCTTTTCCCTTGACGCCGGCCTGACGATCACCTACTTGAACGCTGAAGCCGAACGCTTGGCGCGCACGCAGCGCAACGCGGTGATCGGTTTGGGCTTTGTCGAAGCCTTCCCCGACACCGCGGGGAGCGAATTCGTCGCGCGTTGTCAGCACGCGATTACGACCGGCACCTCGGTTGTCTTCGAGGAGTACTTCCCCCCGTTGGAGAGCTGGTTCGAAGTCCATGCGTGGCCGGACCGCAATGGATTGAACGTCTATCTGACCGACGTCAGCGAGCGCCACCGCTCCGAACTCGAACAGACCGTGGCGCTGGACGAGGCGCGACGGGCCCACGCCCGATTGCGTTTCTTGGCCGAGCTCTCGTCGAAGCTGCACGGCGTCCACACCCGGACGGAGCTCTACGAGAGACTCAGCCAGGCCGTGACGACGTCCATGGCGGACTGGTCGACCGTCGTCGTGCCGTCGGGGGACGAACTGATCCGGGTCGCCGCGTACCATGAGGATCCGATTCTCAACAGCCTGGCCCGACGCCTCGTCGGTGGCTATCCCCATGCATTTACGGGACCCTCGCCCGGCGTTGTGGTCTATCGCAGCGGCCAACCGCTTCGCCTCGCGCATTTGGCCGAGCAGATCGTCAACGACCTCGATGGCAGCGTGTCCAGCGCGGCCTATGGACGGACGCTGCGGCTGATGGGCGACGGTCCGGGCCTCATCATGCCCGTGCTCTCCGACCAGCGGGTGATCGCTGTACTCACCATGGTCCGCCGCGGGGGCGAACTCTTCAGCGACGAGGACGTCACCGTCATGCAAGAGGCGTTGAAGAGCGTGGCCGATCTGCTGGAGGACGTGGGACAGCTCGAGACACAGCGGGAGACGGCGAGCGCACTCCAGGCGGCCGCGCTGCCGAAGACCCTTCCGGTCAGTCCATCTCTTCACTTGGCCGCCGGTTACCGCCCGGCCAGTGAGGGCACGCAAGTCGGTGGAGACTGGTACGACGCCTTCGAGCTGCAGTCAGGGCACATCGCACTCGTCGTGGGGGACGCGGCGGGACACGGGCTCCAGGCGGCGGCGCTCATGACCCAGATCCGCAATGCGCTCCGGGCCCACCTGTTCGAATCTCTCGGTCCATCCGAATCGATCGCCAAGTTGAACAGTTTCGTGGCGACACAGGAACCCGATGCGTTCGCCACGATCATCTGTGTGGAGATAGATCCGCGCACCGGTCAGGGCGTGTGGGCCTCCGCCGGGCATCCGGCGCCGATCCTCCTGCGCCGCGACGGCACCTCGCGCTACCTGCAGGGGAGGCCCGGCCCACCGATCGGCTGCGGTGACACCCGACCCATTGAGCACGCGCTGGACCTCCGACCGGGTGACCGGTTGATCATGTTCACCGACGGTTTGTTCGAACGTCGCGGCATCGACCTCGACATCGGCCTGACGCACCTCATGATCACGACCGAGCAGACGTTGGGCCACGCCGACGTCTCCTCGGCCTGCGAGTTCGTCCTGCGCGAAATGCTCCAAGGAACGCACGACGATGACGTGTGCCTGCTCATCGCCGACTTCTCGCCGTAGAGACAGGGGCTTGCCGATCGCTTTGCGGGCGATATCGTCATGCCGATGACCACGGGGAAGGAGTCGTGAGCCCACCGGAGCGGCGGCAGGCCGACCTGCCGCCGGAACAGCCGGGCAGCCGGCCTGTCCTCACGGAGGTGCAGCTGGACGTTCTCCGACGGTACGGCGTCGAACAGGTGGTCGCGGCGGGGGACGTGCTCTTCGCCGACGGCGACGAGACCTACGATCTGCTCGTCCCCCTCGAAGGGAGAGCGGAGATCGTCGAGCACTACGGGCTGCCCGACGAGGTGACGATCGCCCGCTACGGGCCGCTCGAGTTCCTGGGCGAAATGGGCCTCCTCACCGGCCAACACGCGTACCTGACCGCAGTCGCCAGCACGTCGGGCCGGGTCCTGCGGATCCCCGTCGATCAGGTGCACGTGATCATGGCCGAGGAACTCGACCTGAGCGAGCTCATACTGCGGGCCTTCCTCCTCCGCCATTCCCGCCTCACGTACCGCGGATCCGGACTGACCCTCATCGGTTCCCGCGCGAACGTCGACACCCGACGGTTGCTGGAGGTGCTGGCGCGCAATCGGTTGTCCTCCCGGTGGCTGGACCCGGTCGACTCGCCCGAGGCCGACGCGCTCCTGCACGAGCTCGCCATCGAACCCGATGACCTCCCGATCATCCTCATCGCCGGAGCGTCCCTTCTCCGCAATCCCAGCAGCCGTGAGCTTCTGGATGCGTTGGGCCTCGTGGTCAGTCGCCAGACCGACCTGTCCGAGGTCTGCGATCTCCTCGTGGTCGGCGGCGGGCCTGCCGGGCTCGCCGCTGCCGTCTACGGTGCGTCGGAAGGACTCACGACCACGCTGGCCGAGGACACGGCGCTCGGCGGTCAGGCGGGAACCTCCTCGCGGATCGAGAACTACCTGGGCTTTCCGGCGGGTCTTTCCGGCGACGAACTGACCGCCCGCGCCGCCCTGCAAGCCAAGAAATTCGGCGTACGGGTGAAGTTGGCATCTCGTGCGACCGGCCTCACCAGCGCGGAGAGCACGCACCAGGTCACGTTCGAGGACGGCGACGTGGTCAACGCCAAATCCGTCATCATCGCCACCGGTGCCCGCTACAACCGGCTCCCGCTGGACCGGCTGACCGAGCTCGAAGGCGTCGGGGTGTACTACGCGGCCAGCCAGACGGAGGCACAGGCTTGCGGGGACAAGCCCGTGGTCGTCGTGGGCGGAGGGAACTCGGCCGGACAGGCTGCGCTGTTTCTCGCCCGTACGTGCGTCGAGGTGCATATCCTCGTGCGTCGGCACTCCCTGGAGGAGACGATGTCGCGCTACCTGATCGACCAGATAGAGCGTCATCCCCAGATCCGCGTGTCGCCGCACACCGAGGTCTCCGGGCTCATCGGCGACTCGGTCCTCGAGGGCGTCGAGATACGCAACAACATCTCCCAGGCGACCGGTACCCTGTCGATCAGCGGCCTGTTCGTGTTCATCGGGGCCACACCGAGCACCGCCTGGCTGGGCGGACAGTTGGCCGAGGATGAGGACGGTTTCCTGCTCACCGGGAGGGATGTGCCGGACCCCCACCTCCTCGACCCCACCTACGCCCCTTACCTGCTCGAGACCAGCCGGGCGGGGATCTTCTGCGTGGGTGATGTGCGGAGCGGGTCCGTCAAGCGCGTCGCCACCGCGATCGGAGAAGGATCGATGGCCGTACGGTTGGTGTTCGACCGGGCCCAGGCTCAGGAACGCCAGGCGCGTGAGGCCAGAGCAACGCAATAGTCGTCACACCCGAGGAGGAGAACATGGCAGATGATCCGATAGATCCCGAGGTCCCGCCGAGCGGCACGGGCTGTGTCGAGTGTCTCGCCACGGGCGGCTGGTGGTTGCACCTGCGCCGCTGCGCCGCATGCGGTCATATCGGCTGCTGCGACAATTCGCCCAGCCAGCACGCCACCGCGCACGCCAAGGGCACGCAGCACAGCGTGATCCAGAGCTTCGAGCCCGGTGAGGACTGGTTCTGGGACTACAGCACCGAGCAGTATGCCGACGGGCCGCCCCTGGCTCCGCCGCATTCGCACCCGCTGACGCAGCCCGTTCCGGGCCCGGAGGGGAAGGTCCCCCGGGACTGGCAGCAGCATCTCAACTGACAGCGTCGTCTCGGCTGACACCGTCGTCGTCTTCGATCACGATGGCCCCCTCGGGACAGGCCAGGGCGCCACGCCGTGCCTGCTCCCACAACTCCTGCGGCACGTCGATCCGATCGGTCTCGTTGAATCCCAGCTCGTTGAGCACGTAGACGTCGGGACCCTGCAGGTGGCACAGCGCATGCCCGGTACAGAGCTCCGTATCTACGCGCACCCGCACGGGGTTCTCCCTTCTTCGGGGGTGGCCGACCTCACAGGATGCGACGCCCCGGGCTGAACGTGGCGGGAATCCTCGCCCAGCCCCCGATGCCCGACCAATTCGGGTATTCGACCACCTGCTCCTGATCCACCCGATAGTCCGGCATGCGCAGCAACACCTGCCGCATGATCTCCTTGAACTGGGCACGGGCGAGGTGCGAACCGGGGCAGCGGTGGATCCCGAGGCCGAAGGCCACATGCCGATTCGGGAAGCGGTCGACGATGAATCGTTCCGCGTCGGGAAAGGCATTCTCGTCGTGACATGCCGATACCTCGCTGAGCAGGACGCGGTCACCCGCAGCGATGTGGCAGCCCCCGAGCTCGATGTCCCGCGCCGCGATCCGGGCGTGCGTACCGCGCCGGCGGATACATCCGGAGGAATTCCTCGGTACCAGAGTCGAGGAGGGTGGGGTCGTCGAGGAACCGGGACCGGAGTTCGGGGAGCCGGCCGAGATACAAGAGCGCCGATGACGCGAGCGAGGTCGTGGTATCGACACCACCGCCCACGACGAGAAGCACGACCGCCTCCGCGTCCGAGAGTGCAATCTGCCGGCCATCCACGTCGTGCGCCACGATGAAGCTCATGGCGTCATTCCGAGGATGCTCCAGACGCTCCTCGAGTTCCTCGCGCACCCGCGTACCTGTCCAGGCGACGTCCGCCAGAGCCTGCGCGAACTCGGGCGTCGAGCGGTCGAAGCTCCCGATTCCGTGGAATGCGTTCGACATGCGCTCCCAGTCGGACTGCGGGAACCCGAGAAGCTCCAACGACACCGCCGCGGGGATGGGACAGGCGATATCGTCCGTCATGTCACACTCGCCCGATTCGATCACCTGGTCGATGGCGTACGTCACCCAATGCGCGATGCGGGGCTGCAGGCGTTGCACCGCGCCCGGGGAGAGCAACTCGCTGAGGATCCGCCGCAGGGGATGCCATTGCGGCGGATCGAGCTCTTCGGGGTACAGCGGCGGGATCCTCAGGTTTCCCACGCTCAGGGACGAGACATCAGGATCGACGCGCGCCGAAGAGAACGACTCCCAGTCTTTGAACGCACTCGCAACTTCCTGGTAGCCGGCGATGACCCAGTGACCCCCGTTCGCCTCGGTCCAGGCGACGGGGCACTCCTGCCGAAGCTCACGCCAGGCCCGGTCGGACTCGGACAGGCTCTGTTGCCGGTAGTGATCAAAGTCGATCAACGGCTGCCTGGTCACGCCCCCGCCGGCTTCGGATCCGTCCATCTTCCCTCCCCGTTCCTCGACAGTGCACTGTAGGCCCACGCCCCCCTTCCCGCCATGCCCGGGCCGGGTCGACGCACGGCGCAGCGTCCCTTCTCTACGCTGGCGCGATGCCAGGAGTCGTGATCGATGCCGATACCCACCTCTTCGAGACGGGCGCGCTGTGGGCCGAGCATCTCCCCAAGGCCCGCCGGCACCTGGCGGTGCGGATTGAGCAGGACGCACTGGGCTACGCCTGGCTGAACGCCCCCGACGGCGCGCACATCCACCTGGCGGAGGTCCACACGCCCGGGGACATCATGACGATGGGCGCACGACGCATCCGGCAACGTGCAGGGCTGCCGCCGGATGTTCCCTTCGCGGCGCTTGCGGCCCATGATCATGACCCCGGCGCCCGGGTCGGCCTGATGGAACACCAGGGCGTGGACGAAGCCATCGTGTTCCCGAATTTCGGCCTGTTCTGGGTACGCACGCTCGAAGACCGGTTGGACGCGCAGCTGGCCAACATGGAGGCGTGGAACCGCTGGGCGGCTGAGGGCATCCTGCCCGCAGGGGGAGGTCGGCTCCACCCCGTCGGCCACGTCTCACTCCGCGATCCGGCGTGGCTCGACACCCAACTGGCATCCCTGTCGGCGGCCGGCGTTTCCGCGGCGATGGTTCCGATCGGCCCGGTCGACGGACGACCCTTCTCCCACCGGGACCTCGACCGGTGCTGGAGCTCTTTCGAGAACCACGGTGTGGCCGTGATCTTCCACATCTCCGATGGTCCCCGCCCCTTCGACGATGCGTGGTACCAGGGTGACGCCAATCCGATCGAGCCCCTGTTGATGTCCTCGTTCATTGCGGTGACGCCCATGCTGGCGCTGACCGACCTGGCCGTGGGTGGCGTGCTCGACCGTCACCCGCTCCTGCGGATCGGCCTGGTCGAGTTCACTTCGTCGTGGTTCGGTCAGTTCCTCTCGTCCATGGACGCCTGCTATAAGTTTCATGCCGGGTACAACGGGCTGTCACCTTCCCCCCTCGAGCTCCTCCCGAGCGAGTACGTCCGACGACAGGTGCGGGTGGCGACGTTCGGCTTCGAACAGCCGGCCCAATTGGCGACGACCTTCGGCGACCTCTTCATGTTCGGCAGCGACTTTCCGCACGCCGAAGGATTGGCGCATCCCCTCGAAGATTTCCACGCTTCGGGCGGGCCTGCCCCCTCCGCGCAGACCGCGGGTCTCTACCGTGACAATGCGGCATGGCTGCTCAGCCGGCCCCCGGCCTGAGTCAGCGGTCCTCGAGGGCCGTGACCAGCGCGCCGGGGAGGTCGGGATCGGCAAAGGAGAACCCCGCGGCGAGAAGACGTTGTGGCACCGCCCGTTGGGACGCCAGGAGGAACTCCGCGGCCATTTCGTCGCCCAACGCCAGCCGGATGACCTTCTCGGGGATGACGAGACGGGCGGGCCGGTGCAAGGCTCGCCCCAACTCCTTGGTGAACCTGGCATTGGAGACGGGATGGGGAGCCGTGAGGTTGAACGGACCGGACAGCGTCGAGTCACGCAGCAGCAGGGAGATGGCAGCGACGACGTCGCGTCGTGTGATCCAGCTGAGCTGCTGATAGCCACGGCCGATCCGCGCACCCAGGCCGAGCTTGAACGGCGGCAGCTGCTTCTTCAGTGCACCGCCGGCCCCACTCAGTACGACACCGGTGCGGATCGTGACGACCCGTATGCCCGCCGCCGCAGCGGGAGCCGTTGCCGCCTCCCACTGCGCACAGACATCGGCCAGGAACCCGTCTCCGTTGCCCGCGTCCTCGGTCAGAACCTCGTCACCCCGGACTCCGTAGTAGCCCACAGCGGACGCACTCACCATGACAGAAGGAGGACTCGCGACGTTCGCCAAAGCCGTGGCCAGGGTCGTCGTCCCATCCACCCGGCTGGAAAGGATCGTTTGCTTGTACCCGGCCGACCATCGGCGACTGCCCACACCGGCGCCGGCGAGATGCACGACACCGTCGATGCCGTGCAGCTTGTCGATGTCGATGGTGCCCTGCGCTGGGTCCCACAGGATCTCCTCGCCCGTCGCCGACCCACGGACGATGGGGACGACCTCATGCCCTTGGGTGCGGAGATAGGGGACCAGCGAGGACCCGATGAGCCCGCCCGACCCGGTGATGGCGATCTTCACGGACGCTCCACTCCCGGCGCAGTGTGCGCCTGGTCGACCGCCGTGATCCGACGCCTCAAACGGCGCAGGTTCCCCTTCCACAATGCCGTGAACACGGGCGTGGCCAGCCTCGCCCCGACGGTCGACCCCAACCACCATGGAAAATGCAGCTGTTCCTCCCAGGCGACAAGCGTGGCCGGGCCTGGGACGTCGGACAGTGTGAAACGGCCCGACCCGCTCACGACCCCGAGGTGACGGACCCCGATACGTTCCGCCTCTTCCCACTCCGTGATCTCCATGACGTCAGTGAGCCGGATCGGACCAACCCTGGTATCGCACTCGAACGTTGTGCCCACGCCCGACCGTGAGGACCCCAGAAAGCGGATCGCCGTCGCGTCCATCATCCACTCGACATGGTCTTCGAGCCGCGCCAACTCCGACCAGACGATATGCCGCTCGGCCGAGATCACTTCGGACACCAGGACCTTCACCATGGAGCGCCCACCTTCCCTGTCACGACCGTAACGCACCCCGGGCCAGGACGAACTGCGCCACATCGAGATACCCGCTGCGAAATCCGGCCTCGCTGTACGCCAGGTAGAAATCCCACATCCTCCGAAAGGTGCGGTCGAAGCCGAGCTCGTCGATCTGCTCGGCCCGGGCGTCGAACTGGTCGCGCCAGCGCCGGAGGGTGATGGCGTAGCTCTCCCCGAAGTGCATCTGGTCGACCACCTCGAGACTGGTGTGCTCGCCTAGCGTCTGGCGGATCGCCTGGGCCGAAGGGATCACGCCACCCGGGAAGATGTACTTGTGGATCCACGTCCACGATGCCTTCGTGACCAAGAGCCGGTCGTGCGCCATCAAAATCGTCTGGAGGCCGATCCGGCCCGAGGGCGCCAATCTCTTCTCGAGGGTGCGGAAGTAGTCGGGCCACCACCGCGCCCCGACCGCCTCAATCATCTCCACGCTCAACACGGCGTCGAACTGACCCGTCACGTCCCGATAGTCCTCCACGCGGACATCAACGGCAGAGGACATGCCGGACCGTTCGATCCGCTCGCGGGCCAGCACCGCCTGTTCTTCTGACAAGGTGACCGTCGTCACACGCGCCCCCCGTTTCGCCGCACGAAGGGCCAATGCACCCCAGCCCGTGCCGATCTCGAGGACGCGCGACCCGGACCGGACCCCGGTGACATTGAGAAGGCGATCTATCTTCCGGGCCTGCGCTTCGGCGAGCGACTCCTCCGCCCCCCCTCCGAAAAGGGCGGAGGAGTAGGTCATCGACTCATCGAGGAACGCTCCGAACAGGTCGTTGGAGAGGTCATAGTGTCGAGCGATATTGCGGCGGGCCCCGTCACGATCGTTGTCCTCCTGCTTCGGATGCCGCGGTTCATAGATGCGACGTACCCATTGCAGCTTGGGGGGAACCAGCGTGTCGACCTGACGGGCCATTGCCTCGAGGACATCGACCAGATACGGCGCGTCCCACTCGCCGGCCATATAGGCCTCGCCGAATCCGATCTTGCCGTCACGCCCGAGCCGGGTGAAGAACGCATCCGGGCGGCGGACGTCCATCAGCGGGCCCGTTGGCAGCCCGAGGGAGGTCCCATCGGGGAAGCGCAGGTGGATGCCGGCAAGTTGCACCGCCCGCGCGATGGCCAGCCTGGCCGCTGCGGCGCGCACGGGTGCCCGCCTGGGCTCGGCCAACGCCGGCCAGCGCTGCAGGTCAACGGCAAGGAATGGGGTATCCATCCCGGTGTCGAGTGACGAGCTCATCGCGGTACCACCTTGAGCCCGCGACCCCACAGACGTAGTCCCTGCCACTGGATCAGCAGCCGCGTGCGGGCGCCGGAATAACGCGCGACGGCCAGAATGACCGACTTGCCGGTGATCGACTGTCGCCGACCTAGCAGCGTTGCCACGAATGGTGCCTCTCCTTCTCGTTCGAGTGTCACCGAAACGCCGACCGTGGGGCCGGGCAGATCAGCCTTGATCCGATACCTACCGTCGACCCCGTTGAACGGCGAGACGTACATCGCCTTGGAAACGTCCGTGTCCTCGGGTTCGAGCACGTACGCGTGGCGATCTCCGTAGGTATTGTGCACCTCGGCTACAACAGCGCACTGTGTCTCGGCTTCGTCGAAACACCAGAACACCGTGATCGGATTGAACGCGTATCCGAGCGTGCGCGCGCCGGTCAGCATGACAACACGGGTTGCGGTGATTCCTCGCTCCGTAAGGAGGCTGCGGACATCCACGTGATCCCCGCGCCTGATACGGACGAACCACCGCGCGAATCCCCGCGGTTGTGGGAGCTGATCGAAGTCCACCAACCAATACGACGCCCGGTAGGCGAACGTATGCCGCACCGGAGAGCTCCGGGCATGCATGACCTCGGCTTCATACAGAGCCGGAAGCTCGGGTAACGCGCTCACCACGTCGCTCCGAATGATGCTGCGGCGACCACGCCGGACCGACAGCCGTCTTCATGGAAGCCCCAGCCGTGATACGCCCCGGCGAAGGCGATCGTCCCGTCGTTGAGGGCCGGCAAGTGCCGTTGGGCCGCCACCGAGGCCAAGGTATACATCGGGTGCTCGTACATCATGCGGTCGATCACGAGAGCGGGGTCGATCCGGGCGGTGGCGTTGAGCGTGACGAGGTGCGGGGAACCTGTCGGCAGTGACTGCAGCCGGTTCATGTCATAGGAAACGAGCACACCGTCCGAATCCGCGTCACAGCGCGGCAGGAGATAATTCCACGAGCTTCTGGCGCGCGAGGCCTGCGGCAGCACGCTTTCGTCCGCGTGGAGGTAGGTCTCGTTCTTGGAATAACGGAACGCACTCAGCACCGCTCGTTCCCTGGTCGTCGGGTAGGCCAGAAGGCGGAGCGCTTCGTCGGCGTGCGTCGCCACCACCACGCGGTCGAACGTTGTCACGTCGTCGCCCTCATCGTGGATTTCGACCCGGCCCGCACTCCTGGTGACCGAACGGACTGGAGTGGCCGTCTGCACCGCGTGCAACTCCTTCGCAAGTCGTTCGACATAGACCCGCGAGCCTCCGGTGATCGTCCGCCACTGCGGCGAACCGGCGACGGACAGCATGCCGTGATTGTCGAGAAACACGAAGAGGTAGCGAGCCGGGTACTCCAGTGCGGTGGCGGTGCCGGCCGACCATACGGAAGAGACCACCGGCACGATGAAATGGCGAACGAAATACGGAGAGAATCTTCCCTCGATCAAGAAATCACCCAAAGTGAGCCTGTCGTCTCCCTGCGCGATGGTCGCCTTCGCCCGGCCGTAGAACCTCTTGATCTCGACGAGCATCTTCACGAAGGGGGGACGGACAACCGACCTCGGCCGCGCCAGCACGCCGCCGAGACCGCGACCGCCTGCGTATTCGAGCCCGCATCCGTCGCAACGGATCGACATGCTCATCTCGCTCGCTTGCGTCGGCACACCGAGTTCGCCCAGAAGCCTCCGAAAGAGCGGATACGTCGCATCGTTGTAGACGATGAACCCTGAATCCACCGGGATCGTTCCGGCGTCCCGCGTGACGACATGGTGCGTATGGGCGTGACCACCGAGGCGGTCCTCCGCCTCATAGAGCGTCACGTCGAAGGCGTCCTGAAGGAGGTAGGCCGCCGTGAGCCCGGCGACACCGGCACCGACGACGGCAACACTCCGGCGCGCATTCCCGCGTCGTTCGGTCAAGTGGTCGCCTTCTTGCACGAAGTGTGAGCCATGCCGGGGACTTTAGTGCTAAAATCCGCCTCTGTGACAGTCGGGCCCACCACGATGACGCTGCAGGAGGCTGCGGACCGGCTCGGCGTGCATTACATGACGGCCTACCGCTACGTCCGGCAAGGGCGGTTGCCGGCAACCCGTGTGGGTGCCGAATGGAGGATTCGCGCCGTCGACGTGAACGCCTTGCACGGCCCCTCGGCCAAACAGGCACGTCGTGGTGCGGCGAGAGCACGGGCGGACGCAAAAGGGCTGGAGCGCTGCATGCTGGCCGGTGACAGTTCCGGGGCCTGGTGGCTCGTGAAGAGTCAGCTCGATGGCGGCCTCGATCCGAGTGGGGTCCTGACCGAGCTGGTCGTGCCTGCGCTCCGCTCCATCGGGGAACGTTGGGCCGGCGGAGATGTCTCGGTCGCGGAGGAGCACAGGGCGACCGCGGTCGCCCAGCGACTGGTCGGTCACCTGGGCTTGCAATTCGGACGCCGGGGCAAGAGCCGCGGCGTCGTCGCGCTCGCCGCTCCATCTGGCGATCTGCACACGCTCCCGGTCACCATCGTGGCCGATCTTCTGCGGTGGCACGCCTTCGAAATACTCGAGCTGGGAGCCAATACCCCGGCCGAGGTCCTGGCCGATGCTGTCGCCCATCAGGATCGCCTCCTGGCCGTCGGCATCGTCTCGACCACGAGCGGGCTCGAGGCCGAGGTGGCCGAATCGGTGCGCGCGGTGCGAGCAGCGCTGCCCGAAGTCGTCGTGTTCCTCGGCGGACCGGGCATACGTTCAGAGGAGCAGGCGCCGCGAACTGGGAGGCGACATCTGGACCGGTCCCGGGCCCAACGCGGCCGTCGAGGCGGTGGAGCGCATCGCCGGCACGGTCCGCCAGCACGCGCACAGCAGTGCCGGCTGACGCATGTCGATTGCCTGACCCCCGACACGCCCTGGCCGCCGGGGCCGACGGCCTCCTCGAAGCGACCATCGTCGGGAGCTTCTCGCGCCTCGGCTTTGCCCTCCGCAGCCGGATGGAGGCATGGACCGCGCCCCCTCGGCTCGACGGCAAGGTCGTTGTGGTCACCGGCGCTTCGTCGGGGATCGGCCAGGCCACAACCCTCGCCCTGGCGCGCCTCGGGGCGGGGCTCGTTCTCGTCGGGCGTGACGAGGCGCGACTCGCGGAGACACGGCGAGCGGCCATGGCCTTCCACGAAGCGGGGCGTATCTTCACAGCTCCCCTGGACCTGGTCGATCCCGACGCGGTCAGGATGTTCGCGGACCGCACGGCGAGGTCGCAGGATCGTCTCGACGGGCTCATCCATTGTGCCGGGGCACTCTTCGGGGACTATCGGCGAGCTGCGGACGGCACCGAGCTGACCTTGGCCACGCACGTGCTTGCGCCGTTTCGCCTCAGCAGCCTGCTCTCTCCCCTGCTGCGACAGGCTCCCTCCTCCGTCATCGTCACCGTGTCCTCGGGCGGGATGTACACACAGCGCTTCGACCTCTCTCACCTCGAAATGCACGCAGACGACTACCGGGGCGCAACCGCCTACGCCCGCGCCAAACGGGCGCAAGTGGTGCTCGCGCATGAATGGGCCCGACGCTGGGGTCCCGACGACATCGCCAGTTACGTCATGCATCCGGGGTGGGTGGACACACCGGGGCTGGCGACGGGACTCCCGGGCTTCGCCCATCTCGGGCCGTTTCTGCGCACGCCGGCGCAGGGAGCCGACACCGTGACGTGGTTGGTTGCAGATGGGCCTGGGCAGCATGTCCCCCCGGAGCCACAACCGGGGGGCATCTGGCTGGACCGGCACCGCCGCTCGGAGTATTACCTCCCGACCACCTATCGCACGCCGGCGCAGCGCCAGCGCGACGGTGCAGCGCTCTGGGACTGGTGCGTCAGCCGTCTGCCACAGTGACAAAACGTGGCGTCGTCTGGTTCCGCCGCGACCTGCGGCTGCACGACAACCCGGCCTGGGCCGCGGCCACCGCCCGCGCCGATCGGGTCACTGCGCTCTACGTCCTCGACCCCGTGCTGTTGGGGGGATGCGGAACTTTCCGACGGACACAGCTGATGGCACATCTCCGGGCACTCGACGAGGCCCTGCAACAGTTGGGCGGACGTCTTCTCGTACGCACAGGCGCGCCCACGACGCTGGTTCCGGCGATCACCGAGTCCCTCGGGGCAGACCTCCTGTGCAGCAACGCCGACGTGACCCCGTACGCACGGCGACGCGATCGTGCCGTCGCCGAGGGGCACCGAGGCTCGTCGGAGCAGTGGTGGGGCAATCTGGTCCACCCCCCGCGGTCGATACTGGCCTCCACCGGGCGCGTCTCACGTGTCTTCACCCCGTTCGCCGCCAAGTGGAGCCGCACGGCGCGGCCCACGTGGCCCGAGAGTGGCCCGGCCGTCCTCGACAGCGACCCCGGCGACGGCGTTCCCGAGGTCGTAGGAGCGCCCTTCCAACGGGGCGGCGAGGAGGCGGCGTGGGACCGACTGCGTGCGTTCACGCAACGGGTCGACGAGTACGACCGCACGAGGGATGTGCCGGCAGTGGACGGCACATCCCAGCTTTCGGCCGACCTGCGCTTCGGCGTCCTGGCGCCGGGTGCCGTGGCCGAAGCGATCGGCACGTCGACGAAGGGGAGGGCTGCGTACGTTCGCCAGCTGGCCTGGCGCGACTGGTACGCCCATCTGCTGTGGGAGATGCCATCGCTCGTCGACGCAGCCCTACGACCCGAGTTCGACAACGTCGCGTGGGAGAACGACCCGGCCGACATCACGGCATGGCAAGAAGGTCGCACCGGCTACCCCCTCGTTGATGCCGGCATGCGTCAGCTGGCGACGACGGGCTGGATGCACAACCGCGTGCGCATGGTTGCTGCCTCCTTTCTCGTCAAGGATCTGCTGGTCGACTGGCGGATCGGCGAGCGATGGTTCCGACGGCTCCTGGTCGATGCGGACATCGCCCAGAACGCGGGCAACTGGCAATGGGTCGCCGGTACCGGTCCGGATGCCGCTCCCTACTTCCGCGTCTTCAATCCCGTCGTGCAGTCGGGCAAGTTCGATCCCGACGGGGCGTACATCCGGGCGTTCGTACCCGAGTTGGCCGGCGTCCCGGCGCCATGGATCCATGCCCCTTGGACGGCACCGCCCATGGAACTGGCGGCGGCGGGTGTGACGCTCGGCGCTTCGTACCCCCATCCGATCATCGACCACGACTTTGCCCGGGGGCGGGTCATCAGCGCCTACAAGGCGGCGAAGGGGACCGGCTCGGCCGGCTCCGTCTTGAGGGCCGACCTCCCGACGCCTACAGCCTTGGTACGTTGACGGTACCGGGGACGAAGCGGGGGATGGTCACGAATGAAGTCCGAGCACAGCCCGATGAGTGGGTTCGACGAGTACCCCATCCATCAGATTCCTGAGCCCCTCCGCATTCTCGGCACCTCGGATCCACGGGCCTACGAGCGGTACTGGTTCACCGCCGCCGATCAGGCGCAGGACGTGCTCCTGGTGGTCGGTTTCGGCTTCTATCCCAACCTGGGCACCGCCGATGCCTTCGCGATCCTCGTGCACGAGGACACCCACACCACGGTCAGGGCGCACCGGGTACTGGAGGATGACCGGACGGACATCGGGACGGGGCCGGTGCGTGGCGAGGTGATCGAACCGTTCCGGGAGTGGCGGCTGACGGTCGGGGACAACGCGCAAGGGCCTCCATGTCGACCTCAGGTGGCACGACACCAAGCGCGCCGTCTTCCATCGCATGGGCGGCGCCGGGATGCACACGAGCCATGACGGGAGGCCGGCGCTCCCCACCGCAGGGTACGAGGGCTTCGGGCGCATCGAGGGTGAGGTGTCGATCAGGGGGAAGACCATTGCGCTCTCGACCGAGTCGACCCGGGGCAGCCGCGATCATCATTGGGGTATCCGCAACGGCGTCGGCGGGCCGGGGCATCTTCAGCCACAGGCGCGGGGCTCCCACCTCGGTCAGTGGGTCGAATTCTCCGACTGGTCGATCTGGGGCTGGCGGTGTCTGCGCAACATCGGCGACACCGGACACCCGGGGGCCGAAGTGGTCACCCCTTTTTCCAATAAGATGCGCTTCGATCCCGAGACCAGGCACCTCACGGGCGGGGTCATCCAGAGCCGCTTCGCCGACGGCACCGTGAAGGAGATCACCTACGAGCAGATTGGCCACCGGGTGGCATACCTTCGCTGCGGAATGTACATGGGGCCGGACCTGAACGGCACGCCCGAGGAGAACTGGTTTCAAGGCACGTACGGGGGGGAGAAATGATCCGGGGGGAGAGCTTCGACTTGCGCGATCCGGCCGTCCGGCAGCGGATCGCAGGGTTCGACGACCACCTGGTCATCGCGACGTGCGAGGGCGAACAGACGATCGGCCTCCTCGAGTGTTCCAATCCGGTCCTCTACGAGATGTGCCGGGACAGGGTGCCCGGATTCGCTCTCCTCGAGGACTGATGGACCCATCGACCTTTGCGCTCTGCGCCACCATGTACCTGCGGAAGTCGTGGCACGAGCCCGGGCTCGAGGTCAGCGGCGCCCGCAGGATCATCGGCGGCGCATCGCGCCATACCTGGTCCGCCGATGCGGCGTGGAACGACAACCACGGCTCCCCGCAATTGCGTGAGCTGATCTTCCGCCTGGACCCGCCCGCTTCGCTCCTCGAGAGCAACCGCGGTACCGAGTACGCGATGTACCGTGCGTTGTACGGCACTCCGGGCATCCCCCTACCCGAACCCCTGCTCATCGAAGACGACGAGGATGCGTTCGGCATGCCGTTCTTCGTGATGGAGCGACTCGGCGGCGTGGCCTGGCCGCAGGAGTTGCTCACCCCCGCCTTCGACGGTCGCCGCGAGCCGCTCGTGCGCCAGATGTTCCAAGTCCTCGGAGCCATCTCGGCGGTGGATTACGAAGCCGTCGGACTCCAGGCTGTCCTGCGGGTGCCGACCCGGGACAACGCGTGGGAGCCCGAGCTCGAGCGGTGGGAGAAGACCCTGCACGATCACGATCTGGGACCGATGCCGATCACGGCGGCGGTGATCCGGGAACTGCGACGCAATCCGCCACCGCCGGTCACCCGGCCGCGGATCGTGCACGGCGACTTCCGGGTGGGCAATGTACTGTTCTCACCAGAGGGGGTCGTCGGGGTTCTCGACTGGGAAATGACCCACCTCGGCGATCCCCACGAGGACCTCGCCTGGAGTATGGCCAGGAACTGGCGGAGCGGCGCCACTCCCGAAATGATCGGGGGGGCTCTGCGACCCGTGGAGGCGATCGCCGAGTGGGAGACGCACAAGCGGCATGCGCGCTGATCCGGCGTCCCTTCGTTGGTGGCAGTTGTTCAGCCACGTGAAGGCCAACGCCATTTGGGCCACCGCGGCCCACGAATTCTCCACCGGCCGCACGAATGAGCTCATGTTCGGCACCATGGGCTGGCTCAACATCGGCTCACAGGAGAAGTGGGCGCTCGAAGAGATGGGGGTCGTAACCCGATGAGGCCCGATCCGCAGTTCGTGATGAGAGCCGCCCTCGAAACCCTCGATGAGATCACCGCCGGGTCAACCGACGCCCAGGAGATCTCACGCCTTCGCGGCGTGTCCTCTCTGCTCTCCATCATCGAACGTGAATGGGACACATGTGCCTCGACTCGTCTCGCCGGAATCTCGCGCTACACCGATATCATCCGACGCGGTGCGGCGCTGACGATGGGCCCGCGTCGCGACCGTCTCGCACAGGCGCTCACTGAGGTCGCACACGCCGCTCACGACTACAGGATTTCGGCGCTCGAGCGGACCCTCGATCACCTGCGGGCTGCCGTTGTCGACCTGCAAAGCTGGATGGAGGACTCTACGGGTACCGAGGAACGCTCCCTTCTCACCGCCATCTGGCAGGCCGAATACGAGGACGCGAAGAGCGAGGACCGGAACCACTTCTTTTGGTAGGGCGAACCCTGGGGGGAAGCACATGAGTATGGACGACGAGCACATCGATCTGACCCGTCCGGAATTCTGGATGGCGGATCCCTATCCGACCCTGGCACGCCTTCGCGCGACGCGGATCCCGTCCACTACCACGACACGGCCGCGCATCCCTTCTGGGCCTTGACCCGTCACGACGACATCGTTGCCGTGTCGAAGACACCCGAGACGTTCTGCTCCGGCAAGGGCATCGCCATACAGGGTGGCAGCGGAGACGACATGGCCGAGTTCGAAAACCTGGTGACGATGGACGATCCCGCCCACAAATGGTTGCGGGCCCTGGTGAGCCGGGGCTTCACCCCGGCTCGTATCAGAACCCTCGAATCGCACATTCGCGAGCTGACCACGTCGATCCTCGATGACGTCGCAGGCCGCGACGAGATCGACTTCGTCGAGGATGTCGCCGCGCTCCTGCCGAGCTACGTCATCGGCGAGCTGCTCGGCGTGCCCCGCCAGGACCAACATCTCATCAAGGTCTGGAGCGACGGGATCACCGAGGGTGGCGGGGGCGGGGATGGACAGAATGAGGACGGGTTCGCCGCCATCACGAGCATGATGACGTATCTGGCCGGCATGCAGGAGGCGCGCCGCGATTCTCCGGGCGACGACCTCGTGTCGCTCCTCATGCAAGCCGAAATCGACGGCGAACAACTGAGCGAGCAGGCCCAACGGGGCTTCTTCCTGCTGTTGGAGTTCGCCGGCAACGAAACCACCAGGAACACCATCGTCGGGGGACTCCTCGCGCTGGCCGAGAACCCCGACCAGGCCGAACTGTTGCGTGAGGAGCCAGGACTCATCGGATCAGCCGCAGAGGAAATGCTCCGGTTCGTCTCCCCCGTCACGCATTTTCGCCGCACCGCGACCAGGGACACTGAGCTCCGGGGTCGCCAGATTCGAGAAGGCGATTGGCTCGTCCTGTTCTACGGCGCGGGAAATCGCGACCCGGAGGTCTTCGTCGATCCCGACCGGTTCGACGTGACCCGTCACCCCAATCCGCACGTCGCACTCGGCGGAGGCGGCCCCCATTTCTGTCTGGGGGCCGCACTCGGCCGACTGGAGATCCGCGTGATGTTCGAGGAGCTCCTGCGACGCTTTCCCGACTTTGCAGTGGCCGGGCCGCCCACGCGGGTGCGTTCCAATTTTATCCGCGGCATAAAGACCATGCAGGTGCGACTGGGCGACGATCGCGGCTGAGGCCTTCGGATACAGCCTCATCCCCTCAGCGGGTAAGGACGACCTTCACCGCACCGGTCTCCGCCGCGCGCTCGAAGACGTCGTACGCCTCCATGAAGTCGTTGAGCCCGAAATGGTGCGTGGCAAAACGAGCCGCTTCTATCTGATGGGATGCGACGAGCCGCAGGAGCGTCGGGGTCGAAGAGGTATCGACCAGACCGGTCGTGATAGTGACATCCTTCGTCCACAGCTTCTCGAGGTGAAGGGTGACAGGCTTCCCGTGCACCCCGATGTTGGCCACATGACCCCCGGGCCGCACGAGCTCGGCACACAGCTCGAAACTGGCCGGCACTCCGACGGCCTCGATAGCCACGTCGACTCCGAGACCGCCCGTGAGCTGGTGCACGAAGGCCACGGGATCGTCGCGCCCATTGTTGACGTGGAGGTCGGCGCCGAAGAGCTTGGCCGCATCGAGTCGGGCGTCGGCCAGGTCGATGGCGATGATGTGGCTCGGGGAGTACAGCTGAGCTCCGAGTATGGCCGAAAGACCGATCGGGCCCGCTCCGACCACGGCAACCGTGTCTCCGGGCTGCACATGCCCGTTGAGGACCCCCACTTCGTAGGCAGTGGGGAGGATGTCGGCCAACATCAAGATTTCTTCGTCGTTCGTTCCCTCGGGAAATTTGTACGTCGAGGTATCGGCGAAAGGCACCCGGACGAATTCGGCCTGCGTGCCATCGATCAGATGGCCCAGGATCCAACCTCCGCCACCGAGGCACTGGCCGTAGCGGCCTTCCCTGCAGTAACGGCAGCGTCCACAGGCGCTGATACACGAGACGAGCACCCGATCGCCGGGCGCAACCGTCTTGACGGCTGCGCCGACCGACTCGACCGTGCCCACCGCTTCGTGACCGAGAATCCGTCCTTCGGTCACTTCGGGCACGTCGCCTTTCAAGATATGGAGGTCCGAACCGCAAATTGTCGTGCAGTCAACCCGCACGATTGCATCGGTGTCGGCTTGGATGGTCGGATGGGGGACGTCCTCCCAGGCCTTGGACCCTGGTCCCTTGTACACGAGCGCTTTCATCATGGTGCCTCTTCCTGTAGGTAGTGCTTCTTTGTTGTGCGATTAGTTCGGCTGGCGTTGCACGATGACCCGCCCGGTCATTTCGAAGGGCTCGATGCCGATCAGGTTCAATCGGGCACCGCCGGCCCAGGGCTCGAGGTCGAGCCGCGCCACCGCGTCACGTTCGTCGGGGTCCTCGATGCGTCGGGCGTGGCCCCGCACGAGCACACTCCATCCTTCGCTCATGGCCTCATCGATATGGTCGACCTCGAACGCGACGACGCCGGCGATCGAGTCGGTCATGGCAGCAGAGGTGCGGAACACCACCGCACCATCGGTGAAGACGAAATTCACCGGATAGGCCACGGGACCCGTACTGGTGGAGAGCACGATCCGGCCGATGCCCCCCGCCGTGAGGTGATCTTCGCACTCTTGGGCGGTCAGGTTCTCGAGCACTGGGTTGGCGCCTGCACGCCCCTCTCCCGGCGGACGATCCACCTGGCCTCCTTCGAGGGTAAAGGGTGTCGTGTCGAGAGCGACCGCCAACCGCAGCAAAGCCCCCGCGCTCAGCGTGGTGTCAGAACTCTGCTCGAAGTAGGCCAGGAACCAGGCGTCCACGCCGGCCCGTCGGGCCAACTCCTCGGTGCTCAGGCCGAGCTCGTTGCGCCGGTGGGTGACCCGGCGGGCCAGGTCTCCGACGTGCGTGCTTTTGGGCGCCCCGGCTGCTGGCCCAGTGGTGCTGTCGACGAAAGAGGATGTCATCTCGCCAGTCTGAGCCGGCGGGCGAAGGGACCCATAGGGCAATTGGTCCCACGCACCGGTGACCTAGGACCCTTTGGGCCCGAATGGGCCATGACGGTCAAAGAGAAACAGGCAATTGAGGAAGTTGGTCCCTACGCAACTGCAGAAAGGAAGGTCGACAATGGGGCCATGTCGATGTACACCGACCTTCTCGTTCGCGCACAGGACAGTCTGCTGCAGGACCTGGAGGGCAAAGCCCTCGTTGGGTACGCGCTCGCGCGCCGATCCGAAATGCTGGCAGCAGGGCCGAGAGCGTGCGCCACGGCAATGGCAACGTTGGCCGTCGACGTCGCCTACGACTGCGCCCTGCTCAAGCTTTGCGCCATGGAGGACATCGCTGCGCTCCCGACGGATTTCTCAGATCCAGCGCGAGGGCGGCGGCGTTTCGAGCTGGAGTTGAAAAGCGCCGGTATCGACCTGACCTCCGCCGGCCGATGGACCGGGCGTCAGCCTTGAGCGGTGCCGGGCTTGGGTCCGCTCGCCTTGACCTTGGTGGCGAAGATCGCCGCCTCGGTGCGACTGTGCACCTTTAGTTTCACCAACAAGTGGGTGACGTAGTTCTTGATGGTCTTCTCGCTGAGGAACATCGCCTCGGCAATCTGCCTATTCGTCTTCCCCTCGGCGATGAAGCCGAGGATTCGCCTTTCTTGTGGCGACAACGACTCGATGGCCGGGTCCGATTGCGGGGGGTTCGCGATGCGCTCGACGACCTGCGCCACTGCTCGAGGATCCATGAGCGAGGCTCCTCCGGCCACCTTCTTCACGTCGTCGATGAGGTCGCGTGCCCTGATCTGCTTCAGCACGTAGCCCGACGCTCCTGCCATCACGCTGGCATAGAGGGCCTCGTCGTCGGCGAAGCTGGTCAACATCAGGCAGACCAATTCCGGCATGATCGATCTGACGTCGCGACAGACTTCGATGCCGGTGCCATCTTCGAGACGGACGTCGAGGAGGGCCACATCGGGTTTGGCCAAGGGTATCCGTGCAAGCGCTTCAGCCTTCGTCGAGGCTTCCCCGACAACTTCGATGTCCTCGTCGCTCTCGAGAAGACTCCGGACCCCTTCGCGCACGAGTTCGTGATCATCAAGCAGAAAAACGCGGATAGGCACACCACATCATGGCAGCGGGTCGTCCCCGGTCGTGTCCGCGGCCTTCCGGGGCGTAGGTCTGGCCTGCTGCCAGGGACTACGGTCGCGAGGGTGCCGTATAGACGTATCCACAGTCCGGCCAAGCTCAGCCGCCTGATGGACGCCGTGCTCATGATCGAGGCCGATGTCGAATTGCCCGTCCTTCTCCGGCATCTGGTCGAAGAAGCGTGCTCCCTCGTTGACGCCCGGTACGGCGCCCTGGGCGTCCTGAACGAAGCGCGTACCGGGCTCGAGCAGTTCTTGACCGTCGGACTGAGCGACGAGGAGGAACTGCGGATAGGACGCCGCCCAACGGGGCGCGGCGTTCTCGGGCTCCTCATCACCGATCCCGAACCGTTGCGTCTCGACGACCTGGTCGAACACCCTGCCAGCTACGGATTCCCCGAACACCACCCCCCGATGAAGTCCTTCCTCGGGCTTCCCGTCCGATCCGCGGGAGGCCGTCTACGGCAACCTCTACCTCACCGACAAGCAGGGGGCCGAGGAATTCAGCGACGAGGACGAGGCCATGGCCGAGGCACTGGCGCTGGCGGCGGGTATCGCCATCGAGAACACGAGGCTGAACGACCGGGTGCGGATCCTCAGTGTCCTGGACGACCGCGACCGCATCGCCCGGGACCTCCACGACCGCGTCATTCAACGGATCTTCGCCGTCGGCATGACTCTCGAAGGAGCGACGAGGCTCGATGAGCTCGCCCTCGTCCTGGCGAGAGTGAACAAGGCGATCGACGATCTCGACACCACCATCACAGAGATCCGCACGGCGATATTCGAGCTCGACAGCGATACCCGTAGGGGTCTCCGCCATGGAGTGCTCGAATTGGCAGGCGAGCTGTCGTCGACGCTCGGGGCACGTCCCGGGGTCACCTTTGTCGGCTCCATCGACTCCAGCGTGCCGGTGCACGTGGCGGACGCTCTCCTGGCTGTTCTGCGCGAGGCATTGACGAACGCTGCGAAGCACGCCCGGGCCACCAATTTCTCCATCGTCGTCTCGGTCGCCGACGAGGTGACCCTCGAGGTCACCGATGACGGCGTCGGCCTGCAGGCTCCCGGGGCAGGAGGCACGGGAATGGGCTTGGCCAACATGCGAAGTCGCGCCGAGAAGCTCGGGGGCACATTCGAGGCGCAGGACGTGTCAGGGGGCGGCACCCGAATTATCTGGCGCGTGCCGGCGTAAGTCGTCTCCGACTACGTCGCGGGAGCCGGGACGATGGACATTTTGAGCTCGATCGTCCCGCACGCCATCGTCGACGCAATGGGATAGCCGGCGGCATGGAATACCGAGAGCATCGGCTTGTTGCCCACGAGCACCTCGGCGACCAGGCAGCTGATGCCGGCCTCCCTCGCCAGCGTCGCCAACCGACGGAGCAGCGTGGTGGCGATCCCCTGGTGCTGAAAGGCGTCGGCAACGACGAATGCGACCTCGGCCTGTGTGGGGTCGTTCAATCGGTCGTACCGGCCCACCGCAATGAGCTCGCCGTCTCGCTCCACCACCAGGGCCGCGCGGTCCCGTCCATCGACCTCGGTCAAGTGTGCAACCTCCGCTGCTTTCAGTTCGAGGTGCGGGTAGAAGTAACGCAGCGTGACGGATGGCGGTGAGAGATGCTCGTGGAACCGCACGAGTGCGGCGGCATCGCCGGGCACGATCGGGCGAATCGTGGCCGTGGTTTGCATCCACTTCATTGTGACAGAGGCAGTACCGCGCCCCTTGGGGCAATTGGTCCCTTTCAGGGAGCAATTGGTCCCCGCAGCCGGCCGGCGACGGGCAGTGAGGGACGCTGTGCCCTGGTCGTCGGGACGTTGGTCCCTACGTGGCCCACCTCCTGTTTTGTGAGGATGGCTACGTGCCGGGCAAGGAAAGAAGGAAGACATGAAAAGCCGCGAGCTGCGCATCGTCGTCGGGGTCGACGGATCGGACGATGGGAAACAAGTGGTGGAATTTGCAGCGCATGAAGCCGCACGGTGGGGCGCCCTTCTTCATGTCGTGACTGCGTACAAACTAGAGCCCGACGCCAGTTGGGTCGTGCTGCCCCTCGAGCCCTATGAGGAGAACGCGGTCTTGCGTGTGAACGTTGCGCTTGCCCTCATCCGCCAACTCGAGCCGAACGTGGTGACGAAAGGTGAGATCATCCACGGGTCCGCCGGGAAGGTGCTCGTCGAGGCGAGCAAGGGGGCGTCACTGTTGATCGTGGGGAGCCGGGGGCGGGGCGAGGTGGCGAGTCTGCTCCTCGGGTCGGTTTCGGAGCATTGCCTACACCACGCGGACGACTGCCCTATCACCATCGTCAGGCTCGCTGCATCCCATGCGGCGGTAGCGTGATGACATGCCCTCTCTCTATGACCATGCCGGGGGAACCGAGGCGCTCCACCGCCTGGAGCGCATCTTTTACGACAGCGTGCTCGACGACCCGCTCCTCCAGCCGCTCTTCGGTGCCGGTCAGCCCCAGCACGTCGACCACCTCACCTGGTTCACTGCAGAGTCGTTCGGAGGGCCCGACCGCTTTTCCCGGGAGCTGGGATTTGCCCATCTGATCGACGTCCATCGGGGACTGCACATCACCGAAGCACAACGCCTCCGCTTCGTGGAGCTCTACCGGGCCGCGCTCGACAAAGCCGATATGCCCGAGGATGAGCCGTTCCGCGAGGCCGTACTCGAACACGTCGAGTTCGGCACCCAAGTGGCCAAGCAGAACTCCAACGCTTCGAACGACACCGAACTCCATCCCCTGCGCGAAGTGCCCCGGTGGACCTGGTCCGGCGATGATCCGACAACGGCCTAGCGGGTCAAGGAAGGGCGGGGGGAACGAGCCCCGACAGGTGTTACCCCTTCCGAGGGCTGAAGCGGGCCGGCAGTCGCTCCCATCCGTTGACCGCGCCCACCCTCGCATAGCGGGCGGCCCTTCCGACGTCGACGACGTAGTCGCCGAGGTTGTCGAGGACCGCATCGAGCACGCCGTCAAAGGTGGCCCGGGCGAGCGGGGCACCGATACAACGGTGTGGGCCGAACCCGAAGGCAACGTGCGGTCCGGCGTCACGGGTGACATCCACGTGGTCCGGGTTCTCGAAGACGGCCGGATCCCTGTTCGCTGCCGTCCATGAAAGCAAGAGACGCTCGCCACGCTCGAGGTGCTGCCCGCCAACGTCGACAGCGCAGGTCGCCGTGCGGGCAGTGGCGGGGGCGGGACTGAAGACACGGAGGAACTCTTCACGAGCCGACGGCCGTAGTTCCGGATCACTGACGAGTTGGCGACGGACGTCAGAGTGTGCGGAGAGCCAGAAGAGGGAGTTGGCGATCAACGCAGTGGTGGTATCGACCCCCCCGGCCACAATGGCGAAAAGGACATTCACCGCATCGGCGTCGCTCACGGGTTCGCCCTCAATCTCAGCTTCCACCACCGCCGACGCGACGTCGTGTGCGGAAGACCGGCGGCGCACATGCACCAGATCGAGCAACGCCGTACGCAAATGGCTGATGCCTTCCAACGCTGCGTGCCAGCTCGCCGAGTGAGGAGGGGCGAAAACGAGGGAGTGCAAGGGACCGGCGAACCTCTCCCACTGGTCAGCCTCCAACCCCACCAGCATCATGGTGACCATGGCGGGAACAGGATTCGCCAGATCCAACACCAGATCGATCCGGCCCGACGCCAGGTGGCGATCGATCCTCTCCTCGGTGAGCGTGCGGATGACGGGAACCCACCGAGTCGTCGCCGCCGGGGTGAACCACGGCAGGAGGAGACGTCTGTACGCATGGAACGCCGGGCCGTCGATCTCCGAAGGAATGCCCCGGTAGCGGCCTTGAGGAGGAATGGCGATACCTCCGAACTCCTGGCCCAACCGGGACCCGTCGAGATCGTGCTCGGAAGAGAACGCTCCGGGGTCGCGGCCGCACCGCCGCACGAGATCGTGCGACGTCACGACCCAGTAACCACCGTGCGCCGGGGTGTGCGCCACCGGACACGAACCGCGCAACTGGGCGTGCGTGGACACGGGATCCCACTCGTCGAGGGGACGATGGTGGTCGTAGTCCATTGTCAGCCGGGAACGGCGCCGGGCGACAGCCGTCTGACGAAGACCTCGATGTGCTCGATCCGCTCATTGTGGTCAAGGCGGAACGTCCCGGCGACCCGCACCGAGTGGGGTGAGCCCTGGACCTCAATGGTCTCGGTCACGTTCACCTGCACCAGTGGCCCTTCTTCGATCACTTCGGTGACATCGACCTTCTGACCCTTGAGAGTGGGCAACAGGTCCCGCAGGAAGGCGACGTAGTCATCGGGGTTGCCCCACGCATGCTCCTCATAGGGTCCGACCCGGCTGAAGGACTCCGAGAGGCAACCGCGCAGTTCCTCCCAGTCGTGGCGTTCCATCGCGGCGAAGTAGCGGTCGACGGTGAGGCTCATGGGCGCAACACCCGCCCCGTGCTGGCCACCCACTCCCCGATGAGCGCATCGTAAGGTTCCTGCCGGATCGCCTCGGCCTTGCCCGGAAATTCGAACGCCTCGACGGGGAGGTCACCATGTTCGAGAAGATGGGTCGCCCACTGACGGTGCACCCGCGCTGCGGAGGCCGTGCCCCACCCGGTCGAGAGCACGACGTCTACCCCCGGCGTGAAGCTGCCGAAGCCCACAAGGGGCAGCGTCACCTCGGCTTTAATGGCCGCGATCTGATCCTCGGAGGCGAATGTGGGCAGGAATGCATCGGCACCCGCTTCTTGGTAGGCGATACCCCGACGAATGGTCTCGTCGAGCGAACCGGAACCACCGCCACCGACCGCATAGAGCTCGTCGCATCGGATGATGATCACGAAATCCGTATCCCGACGCGCGGCGACGGCACTTCGGATCCGCGCCTGCATGTCGGTGATCGAAAGGAGCGGCCCGTCCCACCTCGAGTGCTTTGGGGGGATTTCGTCCTCCATATGGACCCCGGCCACACCGGCGTACTCGTAGCGCTGGATGCTCCGATAGACGTCCGCCACGGTTTCACCGCACTGATCGGCGTCGATGATCAGCGGTATCGAAATCGCCTCAGCGACCCGGCCGGCCTGTTCGATCATTTCGGTAGGAGTGAAGACGCCGTTGTCAGGAATGGCGTAGTGCATCATGCTCGTTCCGTGACCACCCATGTAGGCGGCGGGAAAACCCACGTCCTCCACAATGCGTGCGGTCAAAGCGCTATAGCACTCCGCCGCCATGAATGGCCCCCCGGCGATGAGTGAACGCAATTGCTGGCGGGTTGACATGCGTCTGCCTCCAGTCCCCCTCGGCGTGCCCCGATGGTAACGAGTGCGGTGACCCTCGGCCAGCGGGGCCTTCGCCGACTTGCACTCCCGGGATCATCGCGGGGAAGCTCCCTCGGTCGTGCGGTACACCGTGGAGAAAGACGCCGCCCTGTACGTCCCCGACGGCGACCTGTACGTGCCGACGCACTATTGCCAGGGACCCTGGGACCCGGGGGCGCAGTTCGGGGGCTCTCCGGCCGCGCTCTTGGCCACGCTGATCGACACGACTCCCAGCCTGGTACCCATGCAGCTGGCGCGGCTCACGACCGATCTGATGCGTCCAACGCCGCTCACCCCTCTCAAAGCCGAGGTACACATCGTCCGGGAGGGCAAAAAGATCCAAGTGGTGGCGGCGTCACTCTACGCGGACGACGTCGAAGTCACCCGGGCCACGGCGCTCCGTATCCGGCGTGCCCCGGTGGAGGCCGACGGTCTCCCCGACGGCCGGTTCGCCAACCCTCTCCCGACCGAGCCACTACCCGTGGAGGACGACCTCTTCTCCGCGCCGGGCCCACCACCCGGCTCGAGGCTGGCCATCGAATACCTCTTCGAGGGGTCAGGCGGGTACTTCAGGCACCCCGGTTGGATGCGTCTGCGCGTCGATGTCATCGCGGGAGAGCGCCCACGGCCGGTGGCCCGGCTCGCCTACGTCGCCGACACCGCCAGCGGTGTGGGGCATGACCGTTCGATGCAGGTCAGCTGGATCAACGCCGACGTGGCTCTCAATGTCGTGCGCGAGCCAACCGGAGAGTGGCTCTCCATCGACGGCCGGAGCTGGCTGGGCCACACAGGGAGCGGCCAGGTCCAGGCCACCATCTCCGATACCGAGGGCATCGCTTCCGCCGTCTCCATGGTCAGGCTCGTCGACCCTCCCGCTGCGTCGTAGCCTCAGACCGACGAGGAGCCGCGCATCACAGCGTGTCTTCGACGAACGCAAACGGAACACCCAGCGTCGTGGCAGGGTCCGGGGCGAGAGCGGGCAGTCCGGTCACGCTGTCGTCGACATGCGTGAACGGCGTCAATCGTGCCTCCAGATCGTGGGCCTTCGCAGCCAGATCGTTGACTGCCACGACGATCGTGCAGGGCAGTGGCCCGCGCGCCGCAACGAACCCCGCCTGCGGCGCTCCCGGCGCGGGCTCCACCAGATCGACGACGGCGCTACGGGGATGGGCGCAAATTATCGAGGCCGTACGCGATCCGTCGGAGGTGTGCGTGACGGGACCGATGGAACAGTCGAAGGTCGCGTGCAGCCGGGCCACGGATTGGTCGACGTCGGGGACGAGCCAGCGCCGGGCCGCAATGCGGGTCATCGCGCCCGGCGGTAGGTCCGATGGGTGTGGGGGCTCCTCCGCTGATTCCACCACGCCTGGGATCGTCACGCTCTCGACGAGCTCGATCAGAAGTCCGCCGTCGTCCCCTGGGACCCAGACGTCCTTTTCTTCTTCGCTGACGCCGACCCACAACCGGTGGTGCGGCATCAGGTCGTTGGCGGCGTCGAGCCAGTGCCGGAACCCGCCACGCCGGACGCGCTCGATGGCCTCTTCCATATCGGATACGGCAAAGACTGTGCCGTGGGTACGCACCGGGGCATCGTCCTGGGCGCGACGCAGGCCAGGCATGTGCGGCAGCGTCTGCGGCGCGGGCAGCGATGGGTCGACAGTGTTCGCCGCCATCACCTCGAGCCGGGTCGGCGATCCCGCCAATCGCGGTTGCGCCCGTAGGAACACGACGTCGAAACCCCGCCCTTCGCCTCCGGCGTACCACTGCGGCTTCGGGTCACCGAACCCGAGGCGCGTCAGCATCGTGTCCACCGCCGAGGGGAAGTCGTCAATCAGCAGATCGGCACTCACCAGGAAGTCGAACACGTCAGGACCCGAGTTTCGGCTGAGGGGCACTGCTGACCAGATACGCGCCGTACCCCCGGTTCGGCGTGGTCAGACCGAGTCGCTGCTGGAGTTCGGAGGGCATCTCGGCCAGCCTCTCCTGGGGAATGATCTGCCACCAATTCGCCTGAAGCCGGAGATAGCCACTGGCGTAGAGCGCGAACAGCAGGCAACGCTCACGGTCTGCGCTGATGTTCTCTCCCGAGGTATGCCACATGCGGCCGTGCATGATGATCACGGAACCCGCTGACGCCGCGAACGGTCGCATTCCGGCCTTGGGATCAGCGGGGACCTCGGAGAAACGAGTGAACTTGTGACTCCCGGGGAGGTAGCGGGTGGCCCCATTTTCCTCGTCCACGTCGTCGAGACACCAGATCGCGTTGAGGCAGTTCTGCTCCAACCAGGGCTCGGGCATGATCGTCGACTGATCGCAGTGGGCGTTCATGGATCCGCTGCCGGGAAGGGCGATGTTGCCGGAGAAGTTCGACACCACCCAATCCGGACCCAACAGGGCGGCGACGTAGGGGGTCACGTGCTCGTGCATCACCAGCCGGGCAAAAACCGGGTCATACGCGAGGAGGTCGGGAATCCGGACATTTCTCCCGTTGGGGTCAAGGTCCTCCCAGGTGATCGGATAGCCGCCGGCGGCAGCCTGCATCGCGGCGGCGACCGATGCCTCCCGGGCCGCTGCGGCGGCGGCGCGGTCGATCACCCCCGGCAGGACAAAGAACCCATCTTCTTCGACCTGGGTCAGAAGATCCGGGTCGACATCTCCGCTCGAGGGGACCCTGCTCTGGCCCTCCGGATCATGGAACACCCGCGAGATCGCACCCATCGCAACCCTCCCCCTCCTCACGTGCCCTCTGGGCGTGTCCAGGTTTAGCAGCCCGTCTGGAACGCCTTTGCACCATTTTGCAGGGTAGTCAGGGTCCACGACGGGTCGTCTCGCCGCATGGCGCGCTGCTAGCGTCGCCGGGGCGAGGGTCTCGAGCCGGTGCTCGTGCATCCAGGGGCGCTGACAAGGAGCCGTAAGGGTGGATATCGATCTTTCCGAGGACCAGGAGCTCTTCCGTGAGACGACCGCCCGCTTCATCGACGCCCGGAGTCCCCTCGCATCGGTGCGGGCCATGGCGGACGATCCTCGGCTGAGAGATCCCGGCGTCCAGCGAGATGCCGGCGAGCTCGGCTGGTACGCCCTCTTCGTCCCCGAGGAATTCGGCGGAGGGTGCATCTCGGGAGTCCCCCTGCGTGACGCAGTCATTGTGGCCGAAGAACGTGGCCGCGCCGTCCAGCCGGGTCCATTCGTGTCGACGAACGTCGTTGCCGTGGCGGTCACCGAAGCGGGTCGGCTGCACCAGCAGGAAGCCTGGCTCCCACGCCTCGCCAGTGGCGAGCTCTCGGCTGCCTGGGCGATCAGCGACGGCTCCGGCACCCCTGAAGCTGGCGCGCTGAGGGCGCGGGCCACCGATGCCGGCTTTGCGCTCTCGGGCACGGCCGAACTTGTCGCCGAGGGCACCAGCGCAGGACTCCTTCTGGTCACGGCCCGCGGTGATTCGGGCGAGGCCGTGCAGTGCCTTGTTCCCTCCGACGCGCCAGGCGTCGAGATCACGCAGCTCACCGGCCTCGACATCACCCGCGAATTCTCCCGGGTGACATGCAACGACGTACTGGTTGGGGCAGACGAGGTCCTTGCCACCAGTGATCCGTCGGCGCTCCTCGACACGCTGGTCGACGTCGCCACGACGCTCAGCGTCGCCGAATCGGTCGGTGCGATGAGTCGAGTTCTCGAGCTCACCGTTGCGTACGCCAAGGATCGCACCGCGTTCGGTCGTCCGATCGGCTCGTTTCAAGCGCTGAAACACCTGCTGGCCGACACCAGTTTCTTGGTGGAGGTGAGCGCAGGTGGTGCGACCGCGGCCGCACGCGTGGTCGGCGACCGTTCCGCTGATGCCTCGGAGATCGCGAGCATTGCCAAGGCGTACATCGGCGATGCGGGCGTCGCTGTCGCGCAGGCCTGCCAGCAGATGCACGGCGGCATCGGATTCACGTGGGAACACGATCTGCACTTCTACTTGCGGCGCTTGGCCGTCGACCGCGTGCTCTACGGCGATCCGTCGTGGCATCGTGAACGAATCTGCCGGATCCACGGCCTGTGACACGAGGATGGGGGCAATGACCATAACGACACCGGTCGATCTCGACGACTATCGACGCGAGGCTCGCGCGTGGATCGCCGCCAATCTCACCCGGCGCGCGGAGAACCTCGATCCTGTCGCAGCCAACCTGCGCGGGAGTCACGAGTACACACGAGAGCAGATTGACGCGGAACGGCCCAAGCAACGCCGGCTTTTCGACGCCGGATATGCCGGGATAACCTGGCCGGTCGAATTCGGCGGACAAGGACTGACCCGGGCCCACGAGCGCGCGTTCCTCGAGGAGACCGCAGGCTACGAGATGCCCGACTTCGGGTACGCCGGCTCCATGACGTTCGGCGTGTGCGCGGCGGTCATTCTCGGGCACGCCTCGGAGGACTTCAAGCGTCGCCACCTGCCCCGGATTCTCAAAGGGGAGGAGCTGTGGGTGCAGTTTTTCTCGGAGCCCTCGGGTGGATCCGACCTCGCCGGAGTCCGGACCCGGGCGACTCGCGACGGGGACACGCTGGGTCCTCAACGGGGCCAAGGTCTGGACATCGTTCGGTCACCTGGCCGACTGGGGCCTCTGTCTGGCTCGGACGAACTGGGGTGTGCCGAAGCATCGCGGCCTGACCTGGTTCGCGGTACCGGTCGACGCACCGGGAGTCACGGTACGGCCGATCCGCCTCATCAACGGCGGTGCCGACTTCTGCGAGGAATTCTTCGACGACGTGGTTATCCCCGACGCAGAACGGATCGGCGACGTCGATCAGGGATGGACGATCGCACAGACCATGCTCGTGCATGAGCGCGGTGGAAGCACCGACGTGTCCGAGAAGCCCTTAACGCCGGGCCCCCTCGCTCCGGACCTGGTCGCTCTCGCCCGTGCCGTGGGTCGAATCGACGATCCGCAGGCCCGCCAACTCATCGCCCGGGGGCACAGCTTGATGTTCCTCCGTGAAGCTCTCAGCCAACGGGTCAGCCGTACCCTGCGGGCACACGGCGCCAATCCGGGTTTCGCTTCGTACTGGGCGCTCGCACACGGGACCTTCGACGCCGAGCGGGCCAACATCGGCATCGACCTCGCGCGGGGTGACCTCGTCGCCTGGGATGCCGTCAGAGGCCGAGGGAACCAGCGCGTCGACCGCACTCGCCTTCCTCAACGGCATGATCAACTCGGTGGCGGGCGGCACGAATCAGATGCAACGGAACGCCATCAGTGAGCAGGTTCTGGGACTCCCGCGCGAGCCGAGCTACGACCGCGACAAGCCGTTCGATCAGGTCGTGCGCGACGCCGAGCATTGGGATGGTCGGCGTTAGGCCGTCGCAAGCTCCTTCGTGAAGAAGTTGACCACCAGTTCTTCGATCTGTGTGGGATCAGGGTGACCACCAGGGACGTCGAGGGAGTGACCGCCGCCGTGCACGACCACCAAGGTCACCGGGACGCTCGCCGCCTCCAAAGCGCTCGCGAGCTCCTGTGATTGCGCCAGCGGGACGAATCCGTCATCATCCGCGTGAACGATGAGGAAAGGCGGGTCCCCCCGCGAGACGTACGTCACCGGGCTGGCAGCGGCAAGGGCTGCGGGCAGATCGCTCTCCGAAATGGGGCCGAGAAGGGACGTGAAGTTGCTCTTGACGAGTCCCGGCACACCCTCCTCCCCCAGTGTGACGAGATTCGCAGGGCCGGCAAGATCGGCGACCGCCTCGACCCGGCTCGATTCGTCGGTGTAGGCGCCTGTGTCCCACCCCGCTGAAGGTCCTGCGGTCCCCACGAGACTGGCAAGATGCCCCCCGGCGCTATGTCCCCAGATCCCGATCTCGGCCGGATCGATATGGAAGGCCCGCGCGTGCGCCCGGAGGAAGCGAACGGCGCACTTGGCGTCCACGATCTGCGCCGGCCATGGCTCCTTCGGCCCGAGTCGATAGTTCACGCTCGCAACAACGAAGCCTCTCGCGTTCAGCGCCGGACCGATCGCATGGATGATGAACCCACCGGTATCGTGGTCTCCGCCGATCCAGGAACCGCCATGAAGGTAGATCACCGCCGGCGCTTTTCCATCGCTCGACGAAGGTTCGGTTATCCGGGCGGTCTCGCCGTTGCAGTACTCCACCATCCTGCTCTCACCGGGGGAGAGCGGAGAGGGTGCGGTGCTCGACGTGGAACCGGTACTGCAACCCGCCAGCAGGGACGCCCCGGCCAACGCCACCATCGACAAGAGCGCATGGCTTCGATGTCCCAGCGCTATCTCATGACTTCACGAACGCCAAAAGGTCGGCGTTGATGGTCTCCGCCTGCGTTGTGGGCATGCCGTGCGGGAATCCGCTGTAGGTCTTCAAGGTGCCGTTCTGCACGAGCTTGGCCGTCAAAGGACCCGAGTCCGCGTACGGAACGATTTGGTCGTCGTCTCCGTGCATGACGAGCACCGGCACCGTGATCTTCTTCAAGTCTTCGGTGAAATCGGTCTGTGAGAAAGCGACGATGCCGTCGTAGTGTGCTTTGGCACCGCCCGTCATGCCCTGACGCCACCAGTTGTCGATGATGCCCGGCACCGCCTCGACCCCAGGTCGGTTGAAGCCGTAAAAGGGGCCCTCGGGCAGGTCGCGATAGAACTGCGCCCGATTCGTCGCCACTTGCACCTGGAAGCCGTCGAACACCTCCTTCGGCAGGCCACCCGGATTGGCCTCGGTCTGCACCATCAGCGGCGGCACCGAACTGATCAGCACCGCCTTCGCCACGCGGTCTTCGCCGTGCCGGGCCAGATAGCGCGCCACCTCGCCGCCGCCGGTCGAATGGCCCACGTGGACGGCGTCGTGGAGATCGAGGTGGGTGGTCACCGCCGCCAGGTCGTCGGCGTAATGGTCCATGTCGTGGCCGTCTCCCGTCTGGGTGGACCGGCCGTGGCCACGCCGGTCGTGGGCGACGACCCGGTAGCCGTGCTGGAGGAAGAACAGCAGCTGGGCGTCCCAGTCGTCCGACGACAGGGGCCAACCGTGGCTGAAGACGATGGGCTGACCGCTGCCCCAGTCCTTGTAGAAGATTTCGGTGCCGTCGGTCGTGGTGATCGTGCCCATGCGCTCCTCCTCCTACTTCCCAGCGGAACGCTTCTCGTACTACCAGCTCGCCCGGGATGTCGCAACGGTCGACAGCTCCCGTCGCCCAGAGAGGTGGCCCTGCGTCGGAGGTCGGCGGGATCTCTATGCAACGATGCACCGAGATGCCTGCCCCGCACCGCGCCCAGTCCCACCCCGACCCGTTGGTTGCCATCGTGGCTCTTCTCGTCCCTCCTCCCCTACCGGAAGGAATGGCTCAGTCGTGACGTCATCGCGGGGCTCACCGTGTGGGCGGTCCTGGTGCCCGAAGCATTGGCCTATGCCTCGATCGCCGGGGTCTCCCCCGCGGTCGGTCTCTACGCCGCGCCTTCGGCGCTCCTCTTCTATGCGGCCTTCGGGAGCTCGAAGCACCTCGTTGTCGGTCCCATGTCCGCCACCGCGGCGCTTTCCGCCGCTGCCGTCGGCAGTGTCGTGGCCGGAAGCGGCAGTAGCTTCACCATTCTCACCGCCACCCTGGCCATCACCACCGGGATCATCGCCCTGGTGTTCGGACTCCTGCGGCTGGGTTTCATCGCCAACTTCATCTCCGAACCCGTCCTCAAGGGGTTCATCATCGGACTGGCTCTCACCATCATGATCGGACAGGTACCCAAGCTGTTCGGCGTAGCGAAAGGGACGCGGCGATTTTTTTGCGCAGCTCTGGCACCTGATCGCCCACCTGAGCGACACCAGCGGATGGACCCTGATCGTCGGAGCTGGCTCGCTCGCACTCCTGATCGGCCTGAAGATGATCGCCCCCCGACTGCCCGGCTCTCTCATCGTGGTCCTTCTCGGCATTTTGATCGGCAAGGTGGCCCATCTCGACAACCATGGTGTGGAACTCGTCGGCCACATCACGCGTGGCCTCCCGCACTACGGGCTCCCTCATGCGCCGGTCCACGACTACGTCCAACTCGGCCAGTTCGGCATCGGTATCGTCCTGGTCGGCTTCGCGGAGGGCCTCGGGGCAGCCAAGACCTACGCGGCCAGCCAGCATTACGACATCGACACGAACCGCGAGTTGATCGGTCTGGGGGCGGCGAACATCGCCGCCGGCCTGAGTTCGGGCATGGTCGTCAACGGCTCTTTGTCGAAAACAGCGGTCAATGGGTCCGCCGGTGCCCGGACCCAGCTGTCGGGTCTGGTGGTGGCTGTGCTCACCATCCTGACGCTGTTGTTCCTCACCGGGCTCTTTCAGTACCTGCCCGAGGCGACGCTGGCCGCCGTGGTCATTGTCGCCGTGGCCGAACTCATCGACATCGGGGCCATGGTCCGGCTCTATCGGACCGTGACCGGATCGCTCCGGGCCATCTACGGCGTGGCGGCGCGGGCCGACTTCATCGCCGCCCTCTGCGCTCTTCTGGGTGTGGTCATCTTCGACACCCTGCCGGGGCTCTTCATCGGCATCGCCGTCTCCGTCATCCTCATCGTCTACCGAGCCTCGAGGCCCCACGTGGCCGAGCTGGGTGCCATCGCCGGTCAGCCTGGCCGCTATGTCGATCTTCAGCGCAACCCCGAGGCCGTCCCCGTCGCCGGAGTGGCGATTCTCCGCGTCGAGAGCGAGCTGTTCTTCGCCAATGCCGAAACCGTGCGCGAGACGATCCGCGCCGTTGCCCAGAGGTCCGCTACCGATGCGGTCGTCTTGGACGTGGAGGCAGTGCCCACCATCGACGTGACCGCCGCCGGCATGCTGACCGGACTCGTCGACGACCTGGCACGCGACGACGTGAAGCTCGTCGTGGCGCGAGAGTTCGGCCAGGTGCGCGACGTACTCTCGCTCAACGAAGGGGGACATGCCGCCATCCCCGTGTTCCCGACGGTGCATGCTGCCGTTGCTGCACTCGCCGCACGCCACGACGACTGATCGACCACCAAGGAGGAGAGACCATGGGACAAGCCATCGGTGACAGCATCACGTTGGCTCTCGGAGTGGCCATCAGCCCCATTCCCATCATCGCGATCATCTTGATGCTCCTGTCGAAGAAGGCCGGGGCCAACAGCCTCGCCTTCGCCCTCGGGTGGGTCGTCGGCGTCACCGGCGCTCTCACCGTGGTCATCCTCGCCTCAGGGGCCATTGGTACCGGTTCTGGCGGGGCGCCGTCCCACGGCGTCTCCGTCGTGAAAATCATCCTCGGTGTCCTGCTGCTCCTGGTAGGGCTGCGCAACTGGAAGAAGCGGCCGAAGGCGGGCGAGCCCGTGGTGCTGCCCAAGTGGCTTCAGGCCATCGAGAGCATCACCCCGGCGAAGAGCGGGGGCCTGGGCGTCGCCCTCTCGGCCGTCAACCCGAAAAACCTCCTCCTGATCGTCGGCGGGGGTCTTGCGATCGCCAACGCACCCACATCGACCGGCGGCAAGGTCGTGGCGGCCATCGTCTTCGTCGTGATGGCCATCTCCACCGTCGTGACGCCGGTCGTGCTGTATCGGGTTCTCGGCACGCGAGCCCAAAGCACCCTCGAGTCCCTCAATGCGTGGCTTCAGGCCAACAACACCACGGTCATGGCGGTCCTGATGCTGGTCATCGGGGTGGTCCTCATCGGGAAGGGACTCTCCGGATTCTGATCTCCGACGTTTAGTCCTTGCGGCTCCGCAGGGGCAGGAACATCTCCCCGAGCCAGCTGAAGAACCCGACGATGATCCCGCCGAGGAGTGCGGCACCGAAATTGTCTACGGACAACCGGCTCGAGAGCCAGGCCGTAATCGCGAACAACACGGCATTGATGATCAACAGGAACAGGCCCAAGGTCAGGATGACCAGCGGGAGGCTCAGCAAGCGGAGAATGGGTCCGACGATGGCATTCACGAGCGTGAAGATCACTGCGATCCATAAGAGGGACAGGAATCCACCGTTGATGTGGATGCCATTGACCAGGTGGGCCACGATCCCGAAGACCACGGCCACCAGGACCAACCGGATGCCCAATCGCACCAGCACGTCTAGACCTTCCTGTCCGAGCGTTGAGGTTGCACATCCACCCCTTTGTGGGATTCCGGCGGGCCCGTCACGCTACCGTCCGTTGCGCTCGCGGTGCGAGCACCCCGGCCAGCAACATGGCCGCCGCATGCCTTCCTCCAGCTCCTCCTGTGTCCGGCGGATGCGGCGCGCTCTCGTGACGAGCTGCTTGGCATCCTCGACCCAACAGATGAACTCGTTGCGGGCAAGGGGCGTGATGTCCTTCCACGCAGCAAGCGCGGTCCGGTTGTCGATCAGCGCCGCACGCAGATCTCCCGGAAGCTTGTGCACGACCCCACCTGGCACTCGCGTACCACCCATCGGTCCACGGTACCCTGACCGGCCAGCGCCGGCGGACGAGTGAACGTCAGCCCGCGCTGATCAACGACCGTGCCTGCGCCGGCCCGACGACGAGATCGTGGAGGTCCCCACCCACTTCGAGTCGGCTCGACTGGTCGATCCCGCCGACCTTGACCGGCTCGAAGCCGGCCGTGCGGATCAACCGCTCGACAGCTTCGGCGGCCCGGCCGTCGTCGCTCACGTAGAAGAGGGCCGCCCGCTCGGGCGAACGGTTGCGCGAGGACTCGAAGAGGTCCGCCGACATCGTCCCGAACGTCATGGCCAGGCGCACCCCTGTGGGCAACCAGTGGGCGACAACCTCCCCTGAGGATTGCCCTTCGGGCAACAGACGGACGACCTTGCCCTGGGGGTCGAGGCCGAACGGGTTGCTCGGGACCACCACGAGCCTGTCCCCGAGCACGTCGGCGATCTCGTCGACCACGCCCTCCAGCACGCTGAAGCGCAAGGCCAGAATGACCGCGTCGGCGCCGGCCAGGGCGTCGTGGTTGTCCTCGGCCACCACAGCCCCGTGACCAATCTGTGCTGCCAATGCGCGCGCCGACTCTTTCTCCGCGCTCGAGAGCCGCAGTGTCTCTCCGCCGGCCGCCAACGCTTCGGCGATGACCGATCCGAGCCCTCCGGTGCCGATGAGGGCCGTACTCACGGGGACTCCTCCTCAAAGGGAGTCGACGGCCAGTGTGTAGGCCTCCAGTCCCCCTCTGGATCCGTGGTCTGGCCCACTTCGATCAGGTGCCCGTCGGGATCGCGGATGTAGCAACGGATCTCGTAACGGTGCTGTTTGGGCGGTGTCAGGAAATGGGCACCCTTGGCGCTCCACTCTGCGTACACCGCTTCGATGTCTTTGACCCGGATGTTCAGAAAGCTGCTGACCCGGTCGGGATCTTTCGGCGTCTCGAGGGTGACCGCAGGCTTGTCGTCGGTTGGGCCTCCGCCCACGTTGATGATGATCCAGCTGTTGGAGAGGGCGACATAGGTCACATCCCCCGAGAACACCAACGTGCCCCCGAGCACTTCGGTGTAGAAGCGCGCGGAGCGCTCGACATCGTCCGAGACGATGAAATGGGCCAGCACAATCTCCTCTGTGGGCGATGAGGACTCGGCCATCTGGCACCTCCACTGGTTCGGCAGTACACCCGCGGCGAGGTGTCCCGACGATGCTATGACGAACGTCCGCCGCCTTCCACGGCACAGCGGGCGTCTCGCAAAAGCGTCAGGCCGCGGGCTCGCGGGCGTGCATCGGCAGGTTGAACAGCAGCAGGAACGTGGCGGCGAGGGGCACGAGGCACGCCCACGCCGTGATCGCCAAGGCGTGCGTGGGGAGATGCCCTGCGAACGCCGAGAAGAAGATCGTTCCCAGCGCGGCGACGCCCAGCGCACTGGAGAGCTGCTGGACCGCTTCGAGGACGCCGGACGCGGAGCCGACTTCATCCATCCCGACTCCGGCCAGGATGAAATCGAACAGCTGGCCGATGCTTGCCCCGGCACCGAGACCGATCAGGAACAGTGACGGCGCCAGATCCCAGCTGGACGCGGTCTGGGCCCCGGTCATGGTGAGCGCCAACACGACCGTGCCGGCGACGATGATGGCCACACCGAGGTGGAGCAGGTGGCGGCCGAGCCGTCCGACGAGCGCGAATCCGACGACCATCCCGGCGATCATGCCGACGACCATCGCCATCAGGGTCAGACCGGCGTGGATCGGAGAGAAGTGCTCGCCCAGCTGGGCGAACAAGGAGACGCAGAGCACGAGGCCACCGAACGCACCGAAGAAGGCGAGCGCCACGAGGATGCCACTCGTGTAGGTGCGGTTGGTCAGGAGCCCGGGCTCGATCAGCGCATCACCGCCGCGTCGGCGCTCCCACACCACGAATGCGCCGAGCACCGCGACGCCGGCTGCGAGCGAGAGAAAGGTCCAGACAGGCCACCCGTCGGCGCGGCCCTGGATCAGCGGGTAGATGATCGCAGTGAGCGCGACGCCGATCAACGCCATGCCGCCGGTATCCAGGCGGATGCCAGGGTGCGCAACCGTCCGCGGGAGCACACGGACCGCCCCGGCGAAGGCAGCGATGCCGACCGGAACATTGATAAGGAAGACGAGCCGCCACCCGATCCCCCAGAGGTTGGCCTCCACGAGCGCACCCGCCAGAATCGGCGCCGCGAGGATCGAAAGTCCCATCACCGGGCCGAAGGCGCCGAACACCTTGGTCATCTCCTCGTCATCGAAGACCTCTTTGAGCATGCCGAACCCCTGGGGAATCATCAGCGCCCCGAACGCGCCCTGTAGCACCCTGAAGGCGATCAGCACCTCCATGGATGGCGCGGCCGCGCAGGCCGCGGACATCAACGTGAACCCGGCAGAACCGATCAGGAACAGGCGCCGGCGGCCGAACTTGTCCCCGAGCCGGGCCCCTGTGATCAGGCACACGGCGAACGCCAGCGTGTAGCCGGCGGGCAGCCATTGCAGGGTCGAGGCGCCGCCCCCGAGTGCGGCCCGGATCGACGGGCCGGCGATGTTGACGATCGTCGCGTCCATGAGATCCATGATGTTGGCGGCGATCACCACCGCGAATACGAACCAGCGCAGCGGATTGGCGCCCGGTCGCGCGACCCCACCGGTGACGTGCGCCGGCTGTGTGACCTGGACCATCGTCCCTATCTCCGCTGACGCTTCCATAATTGCCCCTTACTGAGTACGCCGTTCGCAGTACTTTACGGTAGCAGACTGAGTACAGTGTTCGCAATGAGTACGAACCGTGGGGTCATCTGGGACCGCCCCGAGCGGGCGACGCGGGGCCCCGCCCCCTCACTCTCGCGGGAGGAGATCACCACAGCCGCCGTGGCGTTGGCCGACACGCAGGGAATCGAGGCGGTCTCGATGCGGGCCCTCGCGGTCGAGCTCGGTGTGGGAGCGGCTTCGCTCTACCGGTACGTCGCCCGCAAGGAGGAGTTGATCGACCTCATGGTGGACGCGGTGATGGGCAACGACCTGCAGTTCGAGGTCCGCGGGAACTGGCGCGAGGACATGCGCTCGATCGCCCGTGGCCTACGGGCGATGACCCTGCGCCACCCCTGGATGGCGATCCAGGGCGCCGGGCCGCGCAATTTCGGACCGAACACGGTGCAGACCTACGAACGGGTGCTCAGCGCGATCGACGGTCTCGGCCTCGAGATCGACGACATGCTCGTGATGATCGAAACGCTGGATGCGTTCATCCGTGGTCGCACGTTGGAGGATCTCTCCGAGCAGGAGGCCGTCCGTCGTTCCGGCCTCAGCCAGGACGATTGGATGCTGACCCAGATCCCGTACATCGAGAGCCTGATTGAGAGCGGGCGCTACCCACTCGTCACCCGCGTCGTCCTCGATGCGCGCACGCCGCACGATCCCGACCGGCTCGAACACGGCTTCGAAGTGGGCCTCGAGCGCGTGCTCGATGGGCTCGCCACGATGCTCCCCGAAGAGCACCGCGGCCCGAACATCAACGAGTGAAGAGGGGGGCGAGTGTCTCGCCCAGAAGGGCCACGCGTCCCTCGATGTGACCATTGGGTGGGGCGTTGACCGTCACACCGTCGATCCCGGTCTCGCGCAAGCGTGCATACCTCTCTGCGACCTCGTCCGGGCTGCCGACAATGACCATGGCCCGTCGCATTTCGGCTTCGGGCTGGCGGGCGATGTAGTCCTCGAGCTCCGCCACCGCTTGTTCGTGGGTCGGCGCGATACAGGCGGACGTCTGGTACGAGACGGTGATTTCAGACCGATCGCGGCCAAGCTTCGCGCAGTGATCAGCGAGCACTTCGAGCTTGCGCGGGATTTCGTCGGCAGGACAGATCAGGTTCGATTCGTCGGCGTACTGCGCAACCAACCGGAGTGTCTTGCGCTCACCTCCGCCGCCGATCAACACGGGAATGCGGCCGAGCGGTGCGGGATGATTGATCGCGTCCGTCACCTGATACCACTTTCCCGACAGTGTGGGCTGTTCGCCCCGCAGCATCGGGAGCACGATGCGCAACGACTCCTCGAGCTTCTCGAAGCGGTCCGTGAACGTGCCGAACTCGAACCCGAGCGACTCATGCTCGAGCTCGAACCAGCCTGCACCGATCCCGAGCTGAGCCCGTCCGCCGGACACGAGATCCAACGCGGTCACGGTCTTGGCCAGCAATGAGGGATGCCGGTACGTGTTGCCGGTGACCAGCGCCGAGAGCCGCACCCGGGTGGTGTGCTGTGCGAGCGCGGACAGCAGCGTGTAGCACTCGATCATCTCCTGCTCGGGCCGTCCGAGGCTGGCCAGTTGATAAAAGTGATCCATCACCAACACCGTGTCGAAGCCGGAGGCCTCGGCCTCCACCGCCTGTCGCCGCACGGTGGCGAACAGTTCGCCCGGAGCGACGCGCGGATAGGTGAAGTTGGGAATCTGATAGCCGAGAAGTGTCACGTGGCCAAACTACCCGGACCTCGTCAACGTTCGTAGCCCGACGCCGCGCCTGAAAGCTCCCTCTTGACCTCAATCTTGGTTGAGGTTTTAGAGTCTGGGGATGACCGGAAACGCAGTCACATCTCGTCTCGCAATCCTCGATCACGCCTATGACCGGGTATCGGCTCTCGATTACGAGATCCCGAATCCGTTCGTGAATCACGGACCAATGGCCTGCGAGGCTCTCGCGGCCCTGGGCATGGACTCCGTCATCGACGAGTGGGTCGAGCGGTACGAGTCGCTCATGGGCCAAGCGGTGCAGCCTGTCGCTCCAGGTTGGGAGACCGGCTTCGACTGGATGAACCGCTTCGGGGATTACCGCCTTCTCCCCGAATGGATGGGCTACTTCGGACGAGCCATCAACGACGAGGGCTGGCAATCGGTCATCGGACTATGGGTGCCGAGGCTCATGCCCGGACTCGTTGCGGCCCTCTTTCATGGAGTGATCCGCACCTCGCATGCCGTGCGGGCGATTGCAGCCGCTGACACCGATGCACGCCGAGCGGAACTAGCCCGGGCCCTTGGAAATTGGGCGGTCTGGTTTGCTCCGGGTCAGCCGGTCGACGAAGGCGCAGGATTCGACAACCCCCCGCTCATAGCCCTTCACGCCGCGGCGCAAGGCGCTCGCTGTTATCTGGCCGATCCGACCATCTTCAGCCTCCATGGGGTAACCGGGACGATGGCCGTCCATTTGTTGACCGCCCACCTCGCGACGGCTGATGCTCGCGCTGCTGTCATGCAACTCCACGCTGAACACCGGTGCTTGTATCGAGGTGTGGCACCAATTGCCGCCGGCGGCGAGGCGCAGTGGAACGACCAGACCATCCGGCACACGTCGAGGAGCTTCGACGCCCACCAGATCAAACTCGTCGAGGCCTGCCTCAGGGGATTCCAGCTCACCGCCGATCCGGCATTTTCGCGGCGCAGCGGAAACGGTGACCTCAACCGGCTGACCTCAGTCGCGATGGCAGTCAGCGATCCTCGTGGCGTGCGCTGACGACGGTGCGGAAGGCCTCGGTGAATTTCCGGGCATCGTCGTTGTCACTTCGAAAAACGAGGGAAGTGGTAACGGTCACAGCGGGAGCGACGATCCGCCGAAGCGCTACTCCATGTGGTGATTGGCGGGCGAGCAGTTCGGCTTTGTGTGGATAGAAGACAGTCCACGAAGGCCGACCCGTTGCGATGAGGGCGAGCATGTCCTCGTCCGTGCCGGCCGGAATACATCGGAGGGTCCTGCCGATACGTCGGCATGCGGCGCTCAGTGCGTCGACGAGTACGGGGCTCTGGTCACGCTCGGGCAGTCGCACCGGGAGGGCGGCAAGGTCAACGAGACGGACGGTCCTTCGCCCCGAGGTCGTGGACCCAACCGGTAGCGCAGCGACCAGCGATTCGGAAAGGACCGGCACGCACTCAAGACCCTCTGGCAGCTCCTCGGCACTCCCGCGGACCGTCGCCGCAGCGAGTGTGGCGTCCGCAACCTGGCGGACACGTTGCTCTTCGGAGAGGCGAACGAGATCAACGTCGAGGTCGGGCCACCGGCGTCCGGATTCCTCGAGCGCGAGGGCGAACAGATCCCCGAGGCCGGTGCTGGTCCCCACCCGAAGCGGTGCACCGTGCGCCTGCGTCTTCCGCACCGCCCGGTCCACGCGATCGACCGCTGCGATGATCTCTCGGGCGTGCTCCAGGAAAGTGACACCAGCGGGGGTGAGCTCGACGTTGCGGGTGGTCCGGAGGAAGAGCGGAGCACCGAGCTCGCGCTCCAGTCGGCGGATTTGCTGGCTCACGGCGGGCTGGACGATATGAAGCTGTTCTGCGGCGCGACCGAAGTGGCGCAGTTCGGCCACAGCCAGGAAGTAGCGGACTTGGCGAATCTCCACCCGTCACCTCATTGATCACGTCTCGTGATAAGTCTAGGGCGAATTTGGTCGTTGATCCTCCCCAGCGGTCGTGGATCACTAGAGGCATGCCTCACGCGCAACTAGACGGAATCCGGCTGTACTACGAGACAGCCGGCGCAGGGCGACCGGTCGTCCTGATCAACAGTTGGGGGACAACCTTCAGGGTCTGGGACCAGGTCATCGTCGATCTCTCCGCCGATCACTTCGTCGTCGCATACGACTGGCGCTGCTGCGGGAGAAGTGAGCGCACGTCGTGGGGCAACACGATCAGCCAGAACGCGTCCGACCTCCTCGCTCTTGTCGACCATCTCACCCTCGACCGACCGGTGCTGGTCGGCAGTTCGGTCGGAAGCCTGTTCGCGTGCGAAGCCGCCCGCACCGCCGGTGACCGTGTCGGTGGCGTTGTCGTGCTCGCCGGTCCCGGCCACTGCCACTGGGCGCCCAACCTGGCCGACATGCTCCGGACTCACCTCCGCAACCTCGGTGTGGACCGAGCGTCCACCATTGCCGCGTCGGTCGAGAACATGTACACGGAGCACGCGAGCGAGGCGCTTCGCTCTTGGACGGCGCGGCAGGTGCTCGATGCCTCCCCCCATGTTGATGCCCTGTTCGAGGAGCAAGCGAACTATGACCCCCGCCCCTGGCTCCCCGACGTGGTCGCGCCGATCCTCCACGTGCACGGTTCACTGGACAAGGTGGTGCCGATCCATGTTCCCCTCGAAGTAGCCGCCCTCATTGAAGGGGGCAGGGTCGTCACGATCGACCGCGCTAGTCACCTCGCCCAACAAGAGCGTCCGGCCGAAGTCGCTGCCGCCATCCGATCCATCGTTCCCGGTGAACGGTCGTGAATGCTTCGCGGACGACGCGACGTGGACGATCCTGACGGATCTACCGATCGCAGGCCCCTGGCGCGGACGTGACCAGATCGTCGACGAGTTCCTCGGCGGTCTGGTGGGTGCATTGTTCGATACCGGGAGCCACGTCTTCGAGTTCCCGACGATGCTCGCCGAGGGTGACACCGCCGTCCTCGAGTGGCGGGTTCATGCACGAACCGCTGTTGGTCGGCCCTACGAGAACGACTACTGCGGGCTCTTTGTCATCCGCGACGGCAAGATCGCTTCCGTTCGTGAATACCTCGATACCCACTACGCCGCCAAACTTCTCTTCCCTGACCTCGAATACTTCCGCGAGGCGGGTGTGGGCGGTCAGTCGAGGCCGCTGCGGTTTTCGTCCCAATAGGCCTTGACGCGGATGGGTCGTCCGGCCAGGCCGGAGGCCTTGAGCGCCCGGCGGATGGCCGCAATGGTCTGTGCCCTACCGGTAAGGCACAGTGAAGCGTCCGGATGGGTGCGCAACGATTCGATGACAGCCGCTGACAGCGGTTCCAGATGTGCAGAGTTGTCTTGTCGGGAGAAAAGACAAGCTGACTGCAGGCCCATCACGCCGAGAGGAACGCGCGCCTCGTCGGGATCGATCACCTCGAACAGTTCCGCAATCGCCCGATCCTCAGGATTCGCTCCCCGCCAGGCTGCAACAAGTGCGAAGGAGGTCTCGTCGCCGACGAAGAGGACCGGGCCCGCCAGGTCATCGAGTTTGAGTGACGATCGCGGGCCGAACACTTGGCAACTGACCCCCGGAGTGAGGCCCCGGACCCACGCTGATCCGGGACCCGTTCCATGCGCGTAGGCCAGCAGGGTCGTCGAGCCTCGGGCAGTGTCCCAGCCAAGTGGGGTGTAGGTCCGCGTCGTGAACCCGTCGGGATCAGTTCGCACTTGGACCTTGTCCCCAACCGTCCATGTGGCCTTGCGCAACGCGTCGCCGGCTAACACAATCGTCCGGAAGTTCTCTCCGTGGCCGGTGACTTCCGTAACTTCGGCGCTTCGAAACAACACCCTCGATGTGGTGTCTGCGAGCATCTTGGTGATTCGGGCCACGTTGCGTCTCCTGGTCTTGGTCGTCGGTGTGCGTTGATCACCGAATTCTGATCACGAATGCAGAGGGGCGACAGCCCCACCCGCTCGGGCGCGGATCCGCAGCTCCTCCACCAGCGCCGTCGCAAGGAGCCGCGCGCTCCTCAACGTGAGCGCCTCGGTCCGGTGTACCAGTTTGGGTTCCCCGAGCGGCACGGTGACCACGCCGGGGAATGGGCACCACGTCGACGCAGGCAGCAGGGCGACGCCGAGTCCGGCGGCCACCAAGGCGAGGACCATCACGACGTCACTCCCCGTGTACGTGACCGTAAGAGGAAGTGCAGGGGCAGCGAGCTCAGTTGGCAGGGCCTGGGACACCACCCAGGGGGCATCGGCCAGCGTCGAGAGGTCCAGCGATGCCCGGGCTGCAAGGGGGTGTCCTTCCTGGAGCACGACGGCGACAGGCTCCTCGATCAATCCGGTGGCGGAGAGAAGACCCGGCTCGGTCAGGTCGAGAGGATTCTCAGGGGGGACGATCCCGTCGATGAGGGCAACGTCGGTGACGCCGTCGGCCAAATTCGCGACCGCGGTACGTGCATCGGTGGAGCAGACCGTGACGCGAAGAGATGGATTGGAGCGGCGGAGCTGTCGGAGTGCCCCTGCCAACGCAGCTGGCGCCGCTAAGGGGCACGCGTCCACACGCAGCTCCCCGCTCGCATCGTCGAGACGTGCGAGTTCGCTGCGAACGACGTCGACCCGCAGCAAAATCCGAGTGCCGTGCTCGACCAGGCGAAGCCCGGCTGGGGTCGGGCGGACCGGTCGACGCTCTACGAGCCGGTGTCCGAGCTCTTGTTCCAACGATGCGACCTGCTGCGACACCGCCGACTGGGTGTACCCGAGCTCTGCGGCGGCAGCCGTGAACGATCCCGACCGCACCACGGCCACGAGCGCCCGGAGGTCACGCAACTCCATGCACCAGTATCCACATTAGGAATGCTGATGTCCAGATACATGAAAAACGTTGGACCTACTGCATGGAGGAGGCGCATGATCGAGGCATGACCCACATCTCCCGGCCTCCCCGCATAGCCCTGGTTGGCGATCGCTCCTCATCGGTCGAGGCACACAATCGGATCCCGCACCTGCTGGCCGCGCTCGTTGCCGATGGAGCCGAGCCCATCGAGCCTTACTGGCTCGCCAGCACCGACATCGACTCGGGCCGCGACGTATCCGGTTTCGATGGGATCTGGGTGGTCCCCGGAAGCCCCTACCGCAATCCGGCGGGAGTGCTCGCAGCAATCGAGACGGCGAGGAGCACGGAGCTGCCCTTACTCGGTACCTGCGGAGGCTTCCAGTACCTGCTTCTCGAGTTCGCCCACAACGTCTGCGGCCTGACCACGCTCGCCCATGGAGAAAGCGAGCCCGATGCACCCGATCTCCTCTTGGAGCCCCTGGCGTGCAGCCTCTTCGGAGAAGAGGCAACGGTAATCATCGAGCCGGGAACCACGGCGGCGCGGACAATGGGGGCGGGACCGACCACGGAGCGCTACTTCTGCCGCTTCGGAGTCAATGCGGCATACGAGGACCCGCTCGTGAGGCAGGGCCTCGTGTTCGCCGGACGGGATCTCGACGGACAGGTCCGAGTGGCCGAAATCACCGAACATCCATTCTTCGTCGGCGCGTTGTTCCAGCCAGAGCTGTCATCGGATGCGACCTTGGTCCACCCGCTCATCGTCGGCTTCGCCGCAGCCGTGCAGCAGCGAGCCCAGCTGACCGGGGCGGCGCGGTGATGTCCCCAGAACGTGGACGAACCAGACCCCGAACGGATGGGACGTGCATCCAGCCCACCTGAGGGAGCTCGCGCATGAGCACCAAACGGACCTGAAGGCCCTCCGGGGTTCCGGGCCGAGCGCGAGACGCTCGGCTGTAAGCGTCAGGTACCTGATGCGCACGTCACGACAAAAGGTTGCATTTGGGCTTGTCCGTATTGGCCTGCGGATCGGAGGGCAAAGCGCGCTGCCGCCGGACATGAGCCGCAGTGGCGAGCAATGGCGGTGGGGGCCCGATACTCGCGTGAGCGCCGATCGATTCTTCGCCATCGCCGACACGCGCGGTGCGACGCCCCGACCTTGGGAAGAACCTCCTGAGCTGAACTGAACTGATGTCCTACCGCCCCGGCAACCAATGATCGGATGTGTCAGTTTAGGTTGACAGACGGGTGGTTGTCAGTCTAAACTGACGGCTATGGACATTGAGAAGCTCAGCCTGAATCTCTCGTCGGACGATCCGGCTATGGGGCTACGCGCTTCGTTGGCACTCCATCGCCTGGCTGAGAGGGTCGAAGCGCACCACGTGGCAGCGGCCCGGGAAAAGGGCTGGTCGTGGCAGCAGATCGGGGACGCTTTGGGCGTCACCCGCCAATCCGCGCACACCAAATACAACAAGGAGACATCATGATCACCGAATCCGTCATGCCGGAGACTCTTCATCCCTGGGCCATCTATCTGCAGGCCAGTGAGGAGGCTCGTCGCCGAGGTGATCGACGAACCGGCACAGAACACCTCCTACTCGCCTTGTTCGAGGATCCCTCTGTCGAAGGCGTGCTGGGAGTGAACCTGCAGCAAGCTCGCGAGGCTCTTGCGTCGCTCGATCGCGAAGCCCTGGGTGCCCTCGGGCTGGATTCGGACGCCGACGCTCCCCCACTGCCGATGCGCGCCGTGCCGAAAAAGCCGAGGCTCAGAGACGTCGCGCAAAAGGATCGCCTCCGGATGACGCCCGCGGCAAAGAAAGTGCTTGAAGAAGCATCTAGGCCCAACCGTCGGAAGCTCCAGATCACGGCCCAGGAGGTGCTTGCCAAGATCCTCGCTCTTCAACCACCAGATCCTGCGGCAGTGCTGCTGGGTGCTCTCGGCGTGGACACGTCGGAGGTTCGCCGCCGACTGGATGTGGTCACGCCCGAACGCTGAGTCGCGCACGGACTTCTCAAAAGTGATCGCTCGGATGCACCCGGAGTAACACCGGACCGAGAGAGCATCGGAGTGCGCGAAGTTCTGATCCACGCATGACGCGACGTTGCGGACACTGTCGTGTCGAAGACTCGTTCGACGGCCTGGAGTGACCGTGACGGTTGCCACATGGTGGCGAACGGGGTGCAATCGAAAATCAACACTGTTTTCGCTGGCGCTGCCATTTTGCCTAGAGGTAGAACCCTGCCGAGGGTCTGGTTCACGCGGTGTGCGATCACCGCTTTACCAAAGGTGGTTGGGGCTATGGGCTTATTGCACCGGGGACATCAGCAGCACCGATCGGCGTTACGAATAGCTCATCGCACCCTTTGGGTCCTCCTCCTCGTGCTGGGAGCATTCTCCGCTGCGGTGCAGGCAGCCGGGGCTTCTCCCGCCGCCGCGTCTACCGAGTCGTTGTCAGACGTGTCCGTTTCGGTGTCGACCGATGCGGGCGGAGCGACCGGAGTGACCTGGAAGGTGACGTTCAAGACGCCGGCCACGGTCTCGTCCGGCGACTTCACCAACATTTCTGTCACCGGCCCCACCGGTACGTACTTTACGTATGACGAATTCGACGAGGAGATCCCCAACATCTACCCGTACTATGTCTCCGACACCGTCAATGGGATCCACCAGATGATCGATACGGTCAACGAGGGCTTTTCCGACAATGAGGTCACGCTCTACGGCGTGCCGGAACTGGCGCCGAATGACACCGTCACCCTGACCATACCGAGCGTCTCGAATCCGGCTGCGGGCCAGCCGTTCGCTGGTGTCACCGTGTCGAGCACCGGTGACGTGACGCCGGTTGCGGCGTCGACGCCCGGCGGCTTCGTGCCGGCGGGTTCGGTGTCGGAAGTGAACCTCGCCCCGTCGACCGCGGCAGGTGGCGCTTTGGCCACGTGGACAGTCACGTTCGAGACGTCGGCGACCGGTCAGATGCTCAGTGACCTGGGCCACCCCTATGCCGGGTTCTTGGGAAATGAGGGCTATATCCAGGTGGCCGCACCGGCAGGAACAACCCTGCCCAGCGGCAGCGATTTCGAAATCTCTGATTCGGTGAACGGGGCGAGCGGCGACGGCGACGGCGATTCTTTCGAAGGCACGCTGGATATAGGGATACCGTTCGCCATCGCCGCCGACGACACCGTGACGCTCTCTATCCCGGGCGTCGTCAACCCGCCGTCGGGACCCTTCAGCGGTCTGGAGGTCTCGACGTCGAGCGACCCGGCATCCGTCGCGGCGTCGAACTCCGGTGACTTCACGGCCAGCGGTGTGCCCGCTGCGCCGGCTTCGCTCACGGCCACGGCGGGACTGAAACAGGTTGCACTCACCTGGCCGGCGTCGGTCACCAACGGCTCCCCCCTCAATGGCTACGAGGTCTTCGAGGGAACTGCGCCCGGAAACGAGAGCGCCACGCCGCTGTACCCAACGACGACATCCACGTCCTACACCGTGACCGGGCTGACCGGCGGAGTTACCTACTACTTCACGGTCGAGGCGTACAACGGCGAGGGTGCCAGCGTTCCCTCACCGGAGGCGCACGCCACGGCCTTGGAGACTTCAGCAGCTACCCCGCCGTCTCCGGGCAGTTCCCCATCCCCGAGCAGTTCCGCTTCCACTGGGGTCTCGCAAACCGACACCGGTTTCACCGGATACGTGGAAGGTCCAGGCTCGTATTCCAGTTCCACCGCCACGTTCACCTTGCCCACCGTCTCCTGCTCGTCGACGGGCGACGCGTACTACGAGGCATCGGTCTACAACGACACCGTTGCGACCGAGTCGGGGGTTCAGGCTGCATGCACGGGCACCACGGCCAGTTACCACCTGCTCTTCGATCTCAACGGGACGTTCAGTTCTGGGGCTGTCGTGCCGGGCGGCCACACGTTTGTTGCGACCGCCAGCAACTCCGGTGGAACCTGCCGCGGGTCCGTCCGCGACACGACGACAGGGCTGACGTACACCGTGTCTGCGTCGTGCAGCGATGCCTCCACGTTCGCTTCCGCCGGGGTCCTGACGGGCGGATCGGTACCCAGGTTCTCGCCCGTGACCATGTCCGCCGTGAACATCGACGGGACTCCTCTGCAGGTGTCACAGGTGTCGCGGTGGAACTCCTACAACGGCTCGACGTTGCAGGTCACCCAAGGCGATTACCGCACCGGCAGCTTCGTGCTGACATGGGTCCATCCGTAATGAGCAGCCTCAACCCTGAAGGCTGGGGCTCAAGAACGCACTCTCAATCGAGCCACAACGGGGATCAACCAGGGTCGGCGGACGTCGGCTCCGTGACGAAGTCAATGAGCCGCTCAACCGCTCCGACCAGCGCCGGCTCCAAGTCGGCGTAGCTGCGCACCGAACCGAAAATCCGCCGCCAGCAGGTGGCCGGATCGGGCTCGCCCAGCGCTCGACAAATGCCGGTCTTCCAGTCCTGGCCCTTGGGCACGGTCGGCCAGTGACTCAGCCCCACCACCGACGGCCTGACGGCCTGCCACACGTCGACAAAGGGGGTGCCGGTCACCAGTACATGGGAATGCGCCACTTCCTCGGCCAGCCGGCTCTCTTTCGTGCCGGGAACCAGGTGGTCGACCAGGACACCAAGGCGACGGCCTGGTCCCGGCCCGAAGGCCGCTATCTCGGCGGCCAGATGGTCGATCCCGTCCAAGCGCTCGACCACAACCCCCTCCACCCGGAGGTCGTCGCCCCAAACCCGCTCGACCAACACGGCATCGTGAATCCCCTCCACAAGGATTCGGCTCGTCCGAGCAACCCGGGCCCGGCGGCCAGTGACAGCCACCGAACCGGATGCAGTGCGTGACCCGGTGGTGGATGCGACTCGGGGCCGCACCAGGGTCGCCACCCGCCCACCCGCACCGAAGGCCCCCGGCAGCAAGGTGAACATGCGCACTTGGCCGGACTTGGATTGGAGCGTGACGACATTGCCGCGGAGCCCCACCACTCGGCCGGTGAATCCCGAGGCCCGGTGGACCACCCGCAGCCCCACCACTGCCTCCACCTCGGGGTGTTGGCTGGCCTTGGCACGGGCTCTTTCCCGAGGGTCAGCCAGGACGTCGGCCCAAGGATCGGGCGTGCGGCTCACAGCGACGACCGTACCCGACGACCAGGTGTGTCCAGCGGATGGAGGCCCCCACGTCAGGATCCGAAGAGATGGTCCGCTACCAGCCAACGGCTTCGGGTTACGGACCCGACGGTCATCACGCCTTGCGGTGCCCCAGAGGTCTCAAACGTGGTTGCGGGGCTGGAACTCGAACCCAGGGCTGCTCCACCCCGCGTTACGAATCGGACTCGAATAATTATACAGGGGTATGCATAGTTTACCAAATGGTGCATCCCCCGGATGTCCTCGGGTGCTACCCCTCGAGCGGCGAAACCGCGACAGCGAGAGTAGGAGTGCCCTTCGATGAATCAACCTCTCCGACCCACCGTCCCCGCTCACTTCACCATCTCTCGAGCCGATGCAATCCGAGTGGAGGCGATGTTAAAGCGCGGGCACCGGATTGTGGCTACGGCAAGCGGCATCGCTCCAGAGGGCCATCAACTCAGACAATGAGGATCGCATCGTCAAGATCTTCTACTACCTGCAGGACTCGTATGTGAGAAGGATGGATTCACTCCCACAGCATTCTGTGCGTAACGGGCTTCAGACTAATGACGTCGCCAACAGAGCACGCGTCTCGGCGACAACGCGGTCTTGGAACTCGGGATCACGCACCAGCGTCGAGCCGAGCATGGGACGACCTTTTTCGTCGTAGTAGACGCCGGTCTCTCCTGCCTCGTTCAGGACGGCGTTAGCGATGAGCTTTCCTGCCCGTCCCGGCGTACTCCAGTACTTAATGAATGGGGCAATGAGCGACAGCACGTACTTTGATAGGAACCGTAAGAAGACGCTGGCGTCGCGCCCAAGACCCGTCCCCGGACTAAAGCCCGGTTCGACGGCGATGAAGCGCAATCGTGGAGTTTCGCGTGCAAAAGCCAGCACCGTTGCCAGGTTGCATTGCTTCGAGGTCGCGTAGGCGTCGGCTCCAGCATGCTTGGAACCGCCCGGCTCCCACTCGCCGGCCGCACTTGCCTGAGCAGAGATATAGCGACCGCCCCGAAAACCAGCCATGACGGCGGGTCGGCGCTCGGGATCTTCGACGGCAGAGCAGACGAACACCACGTTTGCTCCATAGGGGAGATGTGCCATGAGCGCCTCGGTCAACGCGAATGGACCGAGGTGGTCCGTGGCGAACGTCGTATCCCAGCCCTGGGCATTCTTCGTGGCATGCATCTCGAGGAGGCCGGCGTTGTTGACGAGGCCCACGATGCGAAGCTGGAGCGAGATGATTTCCGCCGCCGCACGTCGAACACTCTTGATGTCCGACAGGTCGCAGACGACGGACACCGCGTGCTGGCCTGTCTGCTCGATCGTCTTCTCCACCTCGTCGAGCTTTTTCGGGTTGCGTCCGACCAACACGACCGTGCCGTGTTTGGCCAGCTCCAGCGCGGTGCGATAGCCGATGCCCCGAGGTGGGGCCGGTGATGACGTATGCGTTTCGCTCGCTCGGACCTGTCGCTGTCATCTGTACTCCTTCGTTGACTGTCTGGTTAGTCATTCATGAACTCAAAAAAAGGGGTCAACCGCTCACGATCCGCCACAGAGCGTCGAATCCCGCCCGGCGGTGCTCGTCGGCGTTGGCGGGGTCGTTGATCGTGAAGTCCATCGTCGCTTCGGCCAACGAATTCATCATCGCCACCACGAACTCCGTTGGAGCATCCCGCAGCGGCCCCTTGGCAGCGCGCCTCGTTCGAGCATTCGTGCAACCTCCGCCATCGCCTGATGCGACTCCGCGCGGGCCTCCTGGGTGATCTCATCGGAGACGTCCAGTAAGGCGAGCGCACGCCTTTTCTCGGGGTTCGACGTCGCCCATCGCATCCAGTTCGACCACATCTGGAATAACTGCTCGCTCAGCGGAGCGTCCGCGGGAAGCCCTGTCAGCGATGCAGCGGCCATTCCTGACTTCAGCTCGAGATAGAGGTTGTTGAAGAGATCAGTCTTCGTGTCGAAATAGGTGAACAGCGAGCCGTTTGATACGCCGGCTTCCCGGGCGATTACCGCCGTCGGCGCGCTCAGGCCTTGGGCCGCGATGACATGGGTGGCCGCCGCCATCAAGGCATTCCGCTTGTCCTCACTCTTCGGCCGAACCATGACAGAAGTGTATTGATGAGTGGCTAGTCAGTCAATACACCCCCGGGAATGCTTGAGGGCCCGACGCCAGCCGAGCTCGTGTACGGCGACCTGAGCCTTGACCCCCACCGGCGGGTTGCCCTGCGGGCCGGTCGACGACCTAATCCCCGGCCTTTCGTAGCTCGTAGCCCTTGTCGGTCAGTCGGTGGCGGGCGCCTCGCCCTGGACCCGGTTGAGGTCAAGGTAAACCACAGCCAAGTCCTCGATGGTATGATATGTAGACACATATCGACAGATCCTCGGGGATCTGCGCCACACCTTCCAAATCATTCCAACAGAGTTGCCATCCAGGAGGCCGTCCCATCATGACCAAGCACACCCGCACTTTCGGGTCCCTCGGGGGACGCACTGCCTTAGTCACTGGTGCCGCCGCCGGAATCGGTACCGCCACCGCCGTCGCGCTCGGCGACGCGGGGGCGACGGTCCTCGTACATGCCCGCTCCGCGCAGGCAGCAGCGGAGTCCGCCCGGGCGTTGCGGGAAGAGAGCCCGAGCGGCACCTTCACCCCTGTGTACGCCGACTTAGGATCCCTCGCCGGCGTACACGAACTCGCCAACCAGGTCCGAGAAGGCGCGCCGAACGGGCTGCACGTCCTGATCAACAATGCGGGTGCCGCCTTCAGCGAACGGAAGCTCTCACCCGACGGGATCGAGCGCACCATCGCGATCAACCATTTGGCGGTCGCCGCGCTCACCGACGACCTCCTGGACCTGCTCACCGAAGGCGCCAAGCGTTCCGGGCAGCCCTCTCGCGTGGTCAACCTGTCCTCATTTATCCACAAGAAAGGCAAGGCGGTCACGGACTGGACGTACCCCGAGAAGTTCAAGCAGATGAGTGCCTACTCCGACGCCAAGCTTCTCAATCTGATCTACACCTACGCCCTCGCCGCACAGCTCGACAAGACCACCGTGACTGTCAACGCGGCCGACCCAGGGCAAGTCAAAACCGGATTCGGGAAGAAAGCAGGCGGTTTCATGGGCCTAATCATGAAGGCCATGAGTCTCATGTTGGCCAGCCCGGCGAAAGGCGCGCTTAGCAGCGTCGCGATCGCAACAGATCCGGAACTGGGCGCCAACACCGCCGGATATGTCACCGCTGGGAAGTTGACAGACTCCTCGAAGAGCTCACACGGACGCGACCCTCGCCCACCAGGTCTGGACGCAAACCCGCGCAAAGCTTGACAGCGCCTGAAACTGAGAAGCACCGTAAACCGAGCGGCACTCCGCCAGGATCCTCAGTGTCTCGGGTCGGGACCGTCGACGTTCAGCAGCTATTTGGACGAAGCCCTCACCATCTCGTCCGATTCCACGATGTCTTCAGTTCTAGGTGGACCGTCGACGTTCAGCAGCTATTTGGACGAAGCCCTCACCATCTCGTCCGATTCCACGATGTCTTCAGTTCTAGGTGGACGGAAGTTCGTTCCTGAAGCCGTCTCATAGAAGGCCTTAGGCTAAATATCACTAAGCTCGTTCAAATATGCTTGCAGCACGTTCCGTTGCAAGTGGAGGGTGCCGCATCTTCCTTCGCGAACGATTTCGATGAGGCCAGACAGCCCCAGTTCGTGAACATGGTGCGACAACGTCTGGCTGGTGATGTTGTGCAACGTCAGCAGGTCGCTGAACGCGATCTGGCCTCCGTTCGCGGCGACCTGCTTGAGGATCTCCACGCGACGCGGCTCCGCAAGCACCTTGGCCACGTGGGCAAACTGCTTTGCTGGCAGCCGGTACTTAGAATTCTTCGTTTTCGTTGTCGACATCGTCTTGGTCGCCCCTCGCTACGCGTCCGCTCAGTTAAGCATCTTCACTTTCAATAGGCACGCTCCAGAATATTCGAGACAGGGAGGCCACCCATCCACGATCCACGGGATGCTCTCCACTTGACGCTTACGGCTGCTGCATCTCGTCGATCCATCCCAGAGCAGTCGATGGTTCGAGGCGACGGGTGTAGTCCGGGTCGAGGAATGCGTATCGGATCATGCCTTTACTGTCAATGAGATAAGACGCGGGAAACGGAACCTCATAGCTGTCGTCTCCGTTTCGCGCCTGTAGATCAACACCGTAGCTTCCAGGATGGGCCGCAGAGTGTCTGGCTGTTGGAATACGATTCCGAGCTTGCGGGCGAGGTTGTTCCCCACGTCGGAGAGCACCGGGAACTGAAGTTCGTTCTTCTCCTGCATGGTGAGGGACTGATTGGGCAGCTCGGGACTGATTGCGACCAGCGTCACACCTCTGGCTTTGATGGCCGAGAGACTGTCTTGAAGGGCTTTCAGGGCCAAGTTGCAGTAAGGGCACCAACCTCCCCGGTAGAACGAAATGAGCAGAGGTCCCTTTGCGAGCAACTCCTTCATGGACACCTGCTTGCCGGTTGCATCCGACAGGCTGAAGTCTGGAAATGGCTGCCCGACATTGATCGCGTTCGCAGGATTCCATGTTTGCAGTGAAATCTTCTATGGACTTCGAAATTGCGTGGGAATGCTCCTTAGGAATTTGCGCGTGCATGCCGTCTTTGAGGGTCGAGAGATCAGTTGCGAGACTCATTAGTCTTAGTTACCTTTCTGGAGTGAGGTTCATTTCCGGGCCTCGACGCGCGGCGTAAAAGGTCCGGTAATGGTTGACAGGACTAGAAAGTGCTACCCCGCCCGCCACCTGAATGCGTTCCCCTGTAATCCAGGAGGAGCTCTCAGAGGCTAAGAAGAGGACGGCTTGACCGATATCGACGGGTTGACCAACGCGCCCCAGCGGATTGCCTGCAGCGGCCTGCTCCAACACTTGCTCCGCTAAAACCCACGGCAGCAAGACCTTCGGTCTCTGTTGCGCCTGGTGCGACGGTGTTCACACGGATCTTCTTCGGAGCGAGTTCTGCAGCCAGCACCCGTGTCACGGAATCCACTGCGGCCTTGGTGGCGGCATAGACGACCATAGTCGGAGCGCGACCAGTGCTTGCGATCGAGCTGATATTGATGATGGTTCCTCCGTTTGGGCCGAAGAGATTGAGCGACTCCCTGATTGTCAGTAGCGGACCAAGAACGTTCGTGTTGAACTGGCGATGGAATTCGTCCTCTTGAAGATTCTCAATGGGAGCGAACGAGAAGACGCCAGCATTATTGACGAGGATGTCGAGCTTTCCAAACTCCTTCTTCGTTACCGCAAACAGATACTCAACTTCAGCGGCCTTGGTGACGCTGCCTTGAACAGCGATGGCCTTACCTCCCTTCGCCACGATGTTCGATACGACTGCATCTGCGCCCTTCTGATCGGTTGAAAAATTGACAACGACGGTCGCTCCAGCTTCGGCGAGTGTCTTTGCAATGCCAGCGCCGATTCCCTTGGAAGCACCTGTTACCACTGCAACTTTGTCTTTCAAACTTAAATTCATGTTGGACTCCTTGTGGCTTTGCTATTGTTCGATACGTGTCTACATATCGTAGCGCCACAGCCCAACGTGTCAAGCGGTCCTCAAACAGTTTGGAGGCGTTTCTACGTTGATGTCCTAGGTGGCGAAGTCCTCTTCGACGGAGAGCCGACCGTCGTCGCCCTTGCCAAAGGCGCCAAGTTTCTGACCCCGCCGCTCAATCGTGGCCAGAAATCCGTTGTTACATGCCCGATCCAGACGGCCACCTGATCGAGGTGCGTGAGACAAAACCTGACATCCTTGAGGAGCAGCGCTCGTCCTACTTAGCGGACGAACGAGTGGAGCCAAGGTGGTCAATGGTGCGACTGCTCGCGACACTCCCGCTCGTAGGTAGGGATATGGGCAACTGGGACGTCCGCTGGGACCTACTTGTCTTTCTCAGGGCTGCACCATGCAGGTGACGCCGCCGCCTGGCGTCACCTGCACATGCTGTTTCGCAAAATCTCGAAGGATGTGCCCTACCCATCTCCACCGCTCTTCACGAGCTGCTAGTCAACAGTGCTCAAGAAATCGAGAAGAGCTTTGGCCACCTGGTCGGGTGCTTCCAAGGCTGCGTAATGGCCGACGCCTTCGAGCGCCACCGATCGAACAGGATCGGAGCGACCTGGCTCATGGTTGCGAAGGTGAACTCGCCGCCTCCAGCCCCGATCGCCAGTACCGGCATGGTCAGCTTGCGGTCGGCCACAAGGGCTGCGATCTCGTCGCCTTCTTGCAGCATGGACTGGTAGAGGCCGATCGCTCCGCGCCAGCCGTCGGGACGGGAGTAGGTGCGGACGAACTCGTCGATGTCGGCGTCGGTGATCGCCCCGGGGGTGGCGCTCATAGCCGGGAAGGCGAAACCTCCGAGGAACTCGCGCTCGCGACCAGCGAGCAGCATCTCGGGGATGCCGGGAGCGGCGAGAACGCCGATGTGCCAGGCGCCCCCGTGGGTAACGTCGGCCAGCATCTCGAGGCCGAACCCGGGCAGGCCCATCTCGATGGCGGTGAGGCTGAGCACGTCGTCGGGGTGCGATGGCGGCGAGGCGGAGGACAGTCGCCCCACTGATGTCCTGGCCGGTGAGGTGAACCGGGCCGACGTTGAGCTGCTTCGATGAGAAGGTGCAGGTCTTCGGCAGAGGTCTTGCTGTCGTAGGCGCCTGGCCCGTTGGCAGAGTCACCGAAGCCGCGCAGATCGACTGCGATAGACGCGGTGGCTGGTGGCGAGCAGCGGGATGAGCTTGCGGAAGGTCCACCACGTCTCAGGGAACCCGTGGACCAGCAGGACGGGAGATCCTTCTGGTGCCCGCCGCCACGTAGTGCAGCTGGGTCCCGTTGACCTTGGCGTAGTGGTGCGTGACCTCGACAAGCGAGGCCTGCTTGGCAGTGGCGGTCATGTAAATCTCTCCTTAGTCGTCAACCTGGTTGTCCATAGACTAGACAACCGGGTTGACCTTGTCAAGTGTCTGCCTTAGGATCTGCCACATGTCACGCTCGGGCGCCGAACTCGCACTGCTCCTGCTCGGCGGGTTCCGCGCCCTGGTGGACGACGCGGTACAGGAGCTCGCACCGCGCGGGTACGAAGACGTGCGGCCCGTCCACGACTTCGCGATGCGAGCCATCGCCGCGGGCGCCGACAACGCTTCGGAACTGGGCCGCCGTCTGTCTGTCTCCAAGCAAGCAGCGGCAAAAACCGTCGCCGTGCTCCAAGAACGCGGCTTCGTGGCACGCGGTGCCGATCCGCTCGACGCCCGTCGCAAACGCCTTCAGGTCACCCCGCTCGGCTTCGAGGTCATGCGAGTAGGTGAGGCCATCTTCGACGAGCTGCGCGAGAAGTGGAAGCGCAGATCGGCGCCAAGCGGTTCGAGCGACTTGAGTCTCACCTCGCAACTCTGGTCGGTGCATCGCCGGTGCGCTTCGAAACACCCGGCTGGGTCGCCCACAGCCTCGAGGGGACCACCTAGCTTGGAGGAATCGGGTCTAGAGCCGATGTACCTACCGACCCTGCGCTGCTGGCGCTCAGGGCTTCAGCGATTTGAACCGACCGTCTCGGGGGTTCTAGTAGTTACGAGCGAAACTGTCCGTAGGTCCCTGCTGCGGTGCATGGCATCGTGATCGGTGTGATCAATGAGGAGAGCCGGAGGATGCCAGCATTGCCGATGGGCGCCCACAACGCGGCGCATTGTTTGTCGGTCTCGACTTGGGCCTGCTCGCGGTCCGCTGTGCCAGCGTCGGTCACGGTGCCGTCGGAGTTGAGCCAGCCGCGGGCGGCGAGACGGGCCGTTGCCGCGGCCCGACCTGTTGCGGCGTGCATGACGTTGCAGTCGCACGGCCCGATCTCGTTGTTGGCGAGCACCATGAAGTGGGCGTCGCCTCGCCATTCGCGGACCACCATGATTTGCTGCCACAGCGCAAGGAGTGGATCGGACGGGAGCGCGACCGACACGTTGGCAGCCGCCAACGGCTTGCCGGCATAACCGGCCCCGGCGGCCACCGGGTCGATCAGCGACCGCGCTTCCGCGATCTGATCGCCCGTTAGGGCCACGTCGACACGCTGCAAAGCATGGGGGGCGGCACTGAGTAGGAGGACGCAGGCCGCCCGTTTCGCGGTGGCAGCCCGTCCCCGCGGCCTTAGGGCGGCGAGTTGGGGCACAGCTCGAGGCAGCGACGACCCGTCACACCCGCATGGTCAACTACCAGGCAGTTCGCTGGCTTCGGTGAACCCGCTGCCGGACTTCGGTAAGAATTTTTTGGTTTTGGTGAGGTCTTCACCTTTGGCGTTGAGCAGGCGCTTCTACAGGTGATTTCTGGATCACTCGCGGGGTAAGCGACGCTCGTTCACACTGACGTCAGCGCTCCCAGCGGGGATCGTCCTCGACGATGGCCAAGCTGAGCGCCTCCATCTCGGCGACCAATGCACGCAGGTGTCGTTCGTTGTCGAGCCAAGGGCCGTAGTCCGCCAGTTGTTCGTCACTCATGAGTCGGGTGACTGTTTTGTTGTCCACTTTGCGGGTCCACTGGTGATAAGGCCCGTGCAGGACCGGGGGCTCAGCGTGGCAGCGACAGTTTGCTTTGCCACAGCGCGTCAGGCGTTCGGTCATCGTGCCGGGCAAGACGAAGCCCACGTCGGCCAAGGAGCGGGCGATGCGCCGGGCTTCGGCGCGCTGGGCGGGGGTCGGTGGCACTGCTCAACCTTGGCACCAAGGATCCACCCGCTGGGTCATATCCGTCAGTATATATGTTGTATGACTGAGATGGACCTGTCGGCTTGGGTCCCCCGTGGGGTCGACGAGCGCGCCGGTGCCTTCGCCCGGGTGGTGGTGCCAGCGGGCCGACCCCGGCCACCTGGGCCCGGGCCCGCTCGTTGCTGTGGGCCGCCAGCCGCCTGTGCGACTTCGCGCTCGGCTGGGGGCACGAGCCCGAGCCCTGCGTGCTGTTGCAAGGAGCACTGATCGAGCGCTTCATCGTGCGCGGGACCCCGGGCTGGTCCGCCGCGGCGCGGCGCACCGTGCGCTCGAACCTGTTGTTCTTGGCCCATCGGTTCTTCGCATCCGCACCGGAGCCGGTGCCGCTCTCGCGTGAGCGGGCCCAAGCGCCCTACAGCGAGGCCGAACTGGCGCGTCTATCTGGCCCTGGCCGACGCCCAGCCCACTGCGGCGCGCCGGGCCAGAGCCTCGGGGCTGATCGCGCTCGGGGCGGGGGCGGGATTGATCGGGGCCGACCTGCGGGCGGTCACCGGCGCCGACGTCGTTGCTCGCTCCGGCGGAGTACTCGTCGAGGTGCGCGCCCGAGCGCCCCGGACGGTCCCCGTGCGCGCCGAGCTGTCCGGGCGCGCCCTTGCGGCAGCAGCATGGGCCAAGGGTGGGTTCATCGTGGGCGGGGCCGAGCCCAACCGGCGCAACGTCACGAGTCCCCTCATCGCCTCGCTCGCCGGGGGAGCCGATCTGCCCCGGCTCTCCCTCGCCCGTCTGCGTGCGACGTGGGTGGCCCGCTGTGCGGCTGACATCGGCCTGGCCACCTTCATGGCCGCCGCCGGTGTGCGCTGCTCACAGCGCCTGGGTGACGTGGTGGCCCACCTCGATCCCGGCGACGAAGCGCGGCCGTCGCGTTGTTCGGCGGGAAAGCTGCGCACCGCGCTGACGCTGTGGCGCCTCGAAGAGATCGTCGACGCCTCGGGCGTCGCCGAAGTAATGGAGCAGCGCCTCCCCGTGGGTGTGCGGCCCCGCCAGCTCAGCGTGCGCACCCTGCTCGTCGGCCTCTTGCTCGTCATTGCCGACGGACGTCCCGTCCATCTACGCCGAGTGCACCGCGCCCTGTGCGGCCTCCCTCTCGAGGAGCGCCTGCGCCTGGGTGTGGTCGTCCAGTGGAAGGCCGGTCCCCACACCTTGACCTATCGCCAGATCGAGCGCACCTTCTCCCTGCTCAGCGACACCCTGGCACAGAACCAAGGAGACGGAACGGTCTCGGTGCTCCTCCAAGAGGTGGCCGACGCCTTGTTAGAAGCCAGCGTGCCCTCGTCCGACGAAAGACGCCACCAGCTCCTATGCCGTCGACTGGACCGACGTCGAGAGCTTCTCGAGGAGGCGCCGGGTGCAGGGCGCCTACAACGACCCCGACGCGTCATGGGGCCATCGCAAAGGGGGCGGACCGGGGGAGAAAGACGACCGGTTCTTCGGCTACTACCTCCAGCTCGCCACCATGGTCCACAACGATGGAGGAACCAAGGTCCCTGAGCTCGCCCGGCGCATGGCGCTCACCTCGTGCCATGTGGACCCCCCGCCTGCCTTCGTGGGCGTGCTCGAGGCCATGGCCGCCTCGGGGGTCGCTGTCGGTGACGTCATCGTCGATGCCGGCTACGCGCACCGGGTGCCCGAGCACTGGGCATTGCCGTTGCGGCGGATCGGGGCCGAGCTGGTGATGGACCTGCACCCGAGCGACCGGGGCCTCGGGGGCACCTTCGCCGGGGCGCTCTGTCACAACGGCAACCTCTACTGCCCGGCCACCCCGCGCCCGTTGTTCGAACTTTCGCCGTTGGCCAAAGGGGCACCACGCGACACCGTGCACGCCCATGACGCACGCGCCGCCGAGCTTGCGCACTACAAGCTCGGCGCCTCGAGCGCCCCAGACGCCGACGGCTATCAGCGCGTCAGCTGTCCGGCGGCCCTCGGCAAGGTGCGCTGCCCGCTACGCGAAGGTTCCATGGCGCTCGGCTACGCGCGGCCCGAGATTTCTCAGCCTCCCGACCATCGGCCGCCGTGCTGTAGCCAACGGACCATCACTGTGCCACCGTCGGTCAACGCCAAGACAGCCCAAAAACATGACTACCCCTCGGCTGCGCACCGGCGCTCCTATGCCCGGCGCAGCGCAGCGGAACGCACCAACGCCACCATCAAAGATCCGGCCTCCACCGACATCGCACGAGGATGGTGCCGGGTGATGGGGCTCACGCCGATGACGTTGCTTCTCACCTGTGCCCTGGTCGTACGCAATCTGCGCGTCGTTGATTCCTTCGAGACCCGACGCGACGAAGAGCAACGACGGGCAGCAGTCGGTCTCGGACCAAAAACACGCCGGCGGCGACGCACGACGATCTCGGATCTGCTTGACGCCGCTGGGGCACCCCCATAGAGACACTTCAACCCCGCTGCCGCGGCGAGAATGGGACCACACGCGTGCCAAGCCGGCGCCACGTCAGCGGCAGGGTCACGAAGAAGTGTCACACCGGTGTGCAACACTTCCACGCAGGCGAAACGTGAAGATGCGACGCCTCCAAAGGTGAAGACGTCTTTGGTGGCGGGGGTAGGATTTGAACCTACGACCTTCGGGTTATGAGCCCGACGAGCTACCAGACTGCTCCACCCCGCGGCGAAGAAGAGAAGTGTACACGGGTCACTTGGGCCCGCACCACCAGTGGGTTACGGCGTCGGGGGTGGAGAGGCAGGCGGCGGGGTGCTGCCCGACGTAGTCGCAGTGGGTGCTGCCGCGGCCGACTCGGGCGCCAGCACGATCGGCCCATGGTCGGCTTCGTGGGATTCGAGGGCGGCCACCAGGCGATCGATGTCGGAATCAGTGGTGGGGGTGGCCCTTCCTGTCTTGGTGGCGTAGACCGCTGCGCCGAGGTCGCGCAGGATGCCGTCGGCCGCCTTTTTGGCCTGGACCTCGTCCAACTTGGCCTGGCCCTTCTGCGCCGCGTCCTTGGCCAGGACAGTGGCCGCCGTCGCCTGAGCCTTTACCTTGTCGAGCAATCCCATCAACTCATCCTTTCCGTGCGGTGTGTCACCAGCATCCCATGCGTATCGACGCCGTCGTTCATCCCGGGGGCGACGCCGTGGCCAGCGACGTGGCCGTCGTCGACGTATCCGGCTCGGTGCTGGTCGGCGTTTTGACGCTGGTCTTGACGCTCTTGCTCTTGGCTGGTGCGGTGGTCGTGGTCGTTGTCGGCGTCGTCTTGGTGCCCGGCGCCGCGGTCAGCGCCGCCTGGGCGTTGGCGATCTCTGCTTGCATCGCGTTGATATCGGTCTGGTAGGCGCCCAGATCGCCGGCCCGCGAGCGCCGCCAGGGCATTCTGATAGTCGGTTTGTGCCGCGTTGAGGTACTGCTGCACCGCAGCGGGCACCGTGCCTCCCCACATTCGTACTGGACGATCCGCCGACCTCCGGAAATCTGCGTCTGGAGAAGGTCGCTCAGGGTCGAGGAGACGGTCGACTCGATCACCACCTTCTGCCCCAGCACGCCGATGACGTAGTTCAATTGCGGCTGCGAGAGCGTCGAGGACGACGCAACGTACAAAGGCCGCAGGTACACGATGGACTGCCCGATCGGGACCATGAGCGTGTTCCCCAATAGGACCTCGGACCCGTGCTGGTCCAACAGCGTGATGTCCTTGGAAACGGTCGGATTCTGTCCGATGGACGCGTCCGCGTTGGCGGGGCCCGCTGTCCCCTGTGGCACCTCGTAGACGGACAGTTTTCCGTAGTCAGCCCGGATCGGACGTCGCCACCATGAACGCGGTGAGGTTGGGGTTGTTCGCCCCCGTCGCATTCGACTGCGTCGCCGGCACATAGGCATCCGTGACGGTCAAGGCCTGCGCTGGCGACGATGAAACCGGAATAGCAGTCACTTGATACAGCGGGGCCATGCGGTCCGGGCTGGACGAGACCGCCTGTCCCTGCTGATTGAAGGTGACCTGCACCTGGAGTGACTGCGACTGCGGTCCGGCACCCGCCGTCGGCGAGAGCTGCCAGGCGTTGCTGGCCGCGTAGAACTGCGACGGCGACGTCAGGTGATAGCGGCCGTAGATGGCGGACTGAATCGAGAAGATGTCCGGCGGGTACCGCAGGTGCGCCTTGAGCGGCGGCGGGCATCTTCGACAGCGGGGTGAACATGTTCGGGAATGCCGCCTCGTAGGCCTGCAGGATCGGATCGCTGGGGTCTGCATCGTAGAACGTCGTCTTGCCGGAGTAGGCGTTGATGACGACTTTCACCGAATTGCGCACATAGTTGTAGCTGCCGGGCAGGCTGCTGCCCGATGCCACCTGCTGGGTGTCCGCGTTCTGCGAGTAGGGATACTGGTTGGTGGTCGTGTACCCGTCGACGATCCAGTAGATCTGCCCGTCTGTTGGTGTTCACTACGGCGTACGGGGTTCTGGTTGAAGGTGAGGAAGGGAGCCGCCTTCTCTGCGATCTGGACCGGGTCACGGACGAACAGCAGGCGCGATTTGTCGGTGATCTGGTCAGAGATCAAAAGGTTGAAGTCGCCCAGGCGAAGGGCGAACGCCGCCCGCTTGAACAACGACGTCAACTGGACGCCACCCGTACTCTTGTAATGGCTCTCGACATTGGTGCCGTTGCCCGTCTGGTAGTCCAGCTCGAGCTGCTTGGTGTCGGCCACCACGTACCCGGAATCACCCGAGGCGAAGTAGACGTTGGGCTGCTTTATCTTCGGCAGCCCCTTCGATGAGGTCGGCGGCACGTCCTTAATCCCGTAGGTCGGGTTGCCGTTCGACTGGGCTCGTTGGCGAGGGCGATGACGGCTCCGTCACCGTGGGTGTACTGCAGGTGCTGGTTGACCCACGATTGCGAAGGCAGGTTGCTCGGGTTGATGCCGCGGACACCGATGAGGACCGGGGTGGTCTGCCCGTCCACGGTGTACCGGTCCACGCCGAGTGATTGGAAGCTGTAGTACGACTTGATCGCCTGCTGCTTTGGAACGTCTGCAACGTGATGGATGGATCGGGGTCCCACAGCCTGATGTTGCTCAGCGTGGCGGAGGACGCGGGCTCGGACGCAGTCGTTTTCGGGATCGTCGTCGTGGCGTCGAACGACTTGACCGCGACATGATTGAGGTCGTAGGCACTCCGCGTCGCCTTGATATTGCGCTGTATGTAGGGCGCTTCGAGCGAAGACTGGGCCGGCGTGACCTTCAGCGTCTGCAGAAGTGCCGGGTAGATGACACCGACGACGAGCGCCACAAAGGCCCAGATCCCGACCGCGAGGATGGGCAGCGTCCACCCCTGCCGGCGGATGTTGAACAGCAGGATTGCCGCGGCGAAGATGGACACGACGACCAGCAGGAGCAGGGCGGGCAGCCGGGCGTGCACGTCGGTATAACCGGCGCCGTTGACGTAGCCGTCGTGCGAGTTCACCAGTCCCCAACGTTGCAGGATGTAGCCCGCCGCCTTCGTCAACGCGATCAGAGCCAGAAGAACGGAGAGATGGGCCTTGACCGCCGGCCGTACACGCGGGACCCCGCGCTGGGGCAGAATCCCGCCGTTGAGATAGTGGAAGATCGTCGACACAATGAGCGTCACGATGAGGATGGCCAGTGTCCAGTCCACGACGAAGTTCAGGAACGGCAACTTGAAGATGTAGAACCCGATGTCCTTCCCGAACTGAGGGTCCTTGATCCCGAAATTGCCGCCATGGCGAAAGAGGATCCAGTTCTGCCATTCCCCGATCGTTCCCGAGGCCGCGATGAGGGCCATCACGATGGACAAGCGCGACGTAGAGCGCGTCCGGCGTAGGGTCGCACGATCTGCTGGTAGCGGCGGACGAGTTCGTCCTTTTGGACGGCACCGATGTCCTCGCTGGCCAAGCGGTCGCAGACCACCAGATTGACCCACATGACGACGAAGAAAATGGCCCCGAAGACACCGAAGAGGCCGAGCTTCACCACCAACAGCGTGGAGAAGACATTGTGATAGCCCACGGAGGAGAACCACAGGCCGTCGGTGTAGATGCTGGCGAGCGTCCGCAGCGAAGCCGCCAGAATGATGAAGACGACGATGGCCCCGATGATCCACCACCGGGCTCGCCGGCGCGAGCGGGGCGAGCGGGGTGGCGAGAGGTCCTTGGGGGTACGCACGGGGGCGAGCCTAACGTCCGCCGCCCAACGGTCCTGGTCTAGTGCTCTACGGGTGCCACCAGACAGCGACAGCCGGAGTGGGCGGGGGGATAGGCGTGACCCGTGGGGAACCCATCGGCGAGCGGCACGGCCCCTGCCAGGGCATTGTCGTCACAGTCGGAGCAACCGGTCGCCGACGTCATGACCCAGCGCACCATGCCGTCCGAGGACGAGGAGGCAGCGACGCCGGCTGAGAAGGCCTGGACGGCGAAGTCGCCGACCAGCCGTTCGATCCGCTCGCCCCGCCATTCGCGAAAGGCCGATCCGACGCGATCGGCTGCCTCTTCTCCGTTCTCGCCGCCATCCATGATGCGCCGGCGCAGCATGGTCACGACGGTGCGGGCCAGGCCTGCTGCGGCCTGTTCGGCCGCCCCGTTGGACGCGGCAGCGCTCCTCTCTCCTCCGCCGAAAACGGTCCCGGCGGCGAATGCGTCGCTCAGGTGGCCTTGGGCAGCGGTAATGAACATCGACAGGTGGAGGTCCTCAGGACCGAGCAACGCTTCTCCGGACAGAGTGGGCGAACTGCGCAATACGTCGAGGAGCCGGTTTTGATCGTCGCCCAGCGCACGCTTGATGTGGCTCGAGAGCTGGGCGGAGATCGGTGACAGGAGATCGTCGCGCCGGGCGATCAACGCCGCATCCGGTCCTTCGGCTTCGGCTTCGGCTTCGGCTTCGGCTTCGGCTTCGGTGTCGAGCTCGATCTCCTCTTCGACCTCGATCACAACGGTCGTGGTGCCATGGCCCTGTCCGACGCCGCTATTCCCCCCGCGACCCGGCGCCCGCACCGGTTCGGGCGCCACGTCGGAGTCAGAGGCCGCCCGGATCCGGGCGAACAACTCGTCGACCGAGGGAGCCGCAGCGCCGGCGGAGGCCGCGCCGGGAGCCTCGTCGCGCGGGTCGCCCACTCCGGCGGTCTCGGTGTCGTCGCCCAATGCCTCCTGGTCGTGCGGCATATCTTTCGGCTGCAACCGGGCCTGGTCGCCCGCAGCGAGTGCGGCCGCCCGGGCTTCGTCGTCGGACCGTTCCAGACGGGCGAGAATGGCGTCGACGGACCCCCGTGTTCCCTGAATCGACGCGGCCATTTCGTCGCGGGCAGCCCGGAGTTGCTCGATCTGGATCGACAGTGCGCGCCGGCGCCCCGCCAGGTCGGTCATAAGCCGCTTGCGTGCGTCTTGGACCTGCTCGAGGAGGGCGCGTCCTTCCTCTTTGGCACGCGCGATCACGGCGTCACCTTCTGCGACCGCGTCGAGCCTGATCCCCTCGACGTCGGCCAGCGCCTCCTGGCGGGCGTTGGCCACCATGAGCTCGGCCTCTGCCACACGTTCAGCCGATGATGCCTCGGCCCGCTCCTGAATCTCGTTGGCCCGGCTCTGCGCCTCACGCAAGAGGGTGGACGCACCTTCCTGGGCCTGGACCACGATTTTGGCCGCCTCGTCGTGGGCGTGGCGGAGGATCTGGGCGCTGTGCTGGCCGAGAGAGGCCGTGAGCGTGGCCTCGTCGACCACCGGGTGGGCCGCTCGTTCTTCGGCCTCCGCCACCGCGGCGCGTAGCTCCTCCTCCCGTTGCTCGAGGAGCTCGATGCTCCGGGCCACCGTCTGCAGATACGTCTTCACCTCGTCGACGTCGTAGCCCCGACGAACGACGGCGAAGGAGTGACGGGTGACGTCCCCTGCCGTCAGTCGGGCAGAGGAGATGGGTAACCGGCCTTCAGGCATGAGGAAAGACTACGGCGCCGCCTTGGCCTGCACGTGGTTGTTCGACAATGTGCCCCCGAGCTTCTTGAGTATCGACAGGGCCTGGTCGAGCGTCGACACCGCATAGACGTGGAGCTGCGAGGTGTCCTTGGACATCGCGGCCTTGTACTCCTGGGGCGGCACGAAGAAGGTGGTGGCCCCCGCTCTCTCGACGGCCACCGTCTTCTGCGGCACGCCACCCACGTCACCGACGGCCCCACTGGCATCGATGGTGCCCGTGGCCGCAATGGTGTGGCCCCCGGTGAGATGGCCCCCGGCGAGCTTGTCGATGATGCCCAGGGTCATGGAAAGCCCGGCGGATGGACCACCGATATCCACCGTATTGACCGAGACGTCGATGGGGAAGGTCCAGGACTGCTGGGTTTCGGGGTCGATGCCCAGGTAGACGGTTGGTTTCCCGAGTCCGCACCCTCCGTCGGTCAGGGACTTTGGCGGGGTCCCGAGCTCGATCTGCCGCTGCACAATCGGCCCGTTCACGAATGCGCCCGAAGGCTTGACCGAGGATTGCTCGACCGAGAGCGTCGCCGCGGTCCCCGGCTTCAACCCGTGCAGTGCGGTGACGAGTGAGCAGTCATCGGTGACGGCGACGCCGTTGACCCCGGTGATGACCTGCGACACTTTCAAGACATTCGAAGCCGGTGATCCCGGTGCGACGCCGAACACGAGCGCTCCGGCGTTCTTCTCCGTCGACGTGTACCCGAGATACGAGAGCGCAGCCGCCTTCGCCTGATCCTGGGCTTGGCTCATCTCCAAGTAGCCCTGCGCCGCCAGTTGATCAGGCGGGGTGGTGGGACCCAGGAGTTCCTCGGCTGGGATGACCTGGCTGTCCGATGAGAGGTAACGCTCCTGGAGGTAGGTCAAGGCGGTGAGCGGCTTGACCAACACGTCGGTCAGGAGAATGTTGCCGGTCAGCGGGTGGTCGAGGTCGGAGGGAACCGTGATGAACGACGTGACGGGCGACGCATCGCCGGGCGAGAGGGCGTAGTAGTTGACGTTCCAGCGGCTCAGGACGACCACCGTCGCCACGAGCAGTACAGCGATCAGCGTGAGAACGAGGGGCCAACGCCGCCGGCGGGCCTCGTCCGGCGCGCCGAAGCCCGATGCTGGAGGGATGACCTCGGCCTCCCCGGCTGAATTTGTCGTGATGTCGGCCATACTCGAATTTGTGAGCGATGATCCTCCCACGGAACCCGCCACCGCAGGCCGCGCCGCAGCCCTCCGCCGGCGGCGGGTCATCGCGGCCGGTCATGCAGGAAGCTTCGAGGTGGCGCGTGCAGGTTTGCGTGACCCCGATGCAACGGTCCAGGCAGCCGCACTCGGGGCGCTGGCCCGACTCCACGCCCTCACGGTGACCGATGTCACCGAAGCGCTGCGCACCGCACCGGCGCCCGTACGACGGCGGGCCACCGATGCCGCACTGTCGGTGCGAGGACCAGGCTCACGCTCGACGCTGTACGCAGCACTCCTCGCCGCCCTCTCGGATCCCGACCCTCTCGTCGTGGTCGGCGCAGCGTGGTTCCTCTCCGAACGCCGTATCGCCGCCGGCGTCGGGGACCTCGCCACCATCGCAGGCACCCATGAGGACGTGCGCTGCCGTGAGGCTGCCGTCGCTGCATTGGGGGCGATCGGCGACCCCGCGGGCTGCCGGCGGTCATCGAGGCGCTGGGGGACAAACCGACTGTCCGGCGTCGGGCCACGGTTGCGTTGGCCGGATTCGACGACCCGCGGGTCGAGCCGGCCTTGCGCCGATCGGCTGAGGACAGGGACTGGCAGGTGCGGCAAGCCGCAGACGAACTGCTCGAGGAGGACGACAGCGGGAGGCACTGAACAGCTAGAACTCTAGCTTTGAGAGAAACAAGGTGGGGCGGACAGCTTCAAGGGGTGGGCGACGCACCACCGGACACTTGTGAAAGTTGACCGCTAGACTTCTAGTGGCCAACTTTCACAGGGCGCCGTAGAGGCGTGGGCGACGGCCGTCAGTCGTCGTCGGTGAAGAGGCGTTTGAGACGGTCGAACGACTCGAGGCATTGCCCCGCGCCCTGCACGACACACTCGAGCGGAGTGTTGACCAGGTGGACCGGGACGGCGGTGGCATCGGCCAGACGTTGCGTCACCCCGCGCAGGAGGGCTCCCCCGCCGGTGAGGTGGACGCCCTGGAACATGATGTCCTGCGCCAATTCAGGTGCGGCCTCGCCCAGACAGGTGGCCGCGGCCGCGACAACCTGTGCGACGTTCTCCTCCAGGGCTGCCCGCACTTCCTCCGGGGAGAGGACGACGATTTTGGGGCGCCCGGTCGCTACTTCGCGCCCTCTGATTTCGGCCCCCTGCTCGCCCGGATAGGGGAAAGCGGAACCGATGGCGTGCTTGACCGCCTCCGCTGTCCGCTCGCCGATGGCCACGCCGTGCGCATGCCGCACGTAGGCCTGAATCGACGCGTCGAAATCGAAGCCGCCACAGCGCAGCGCCCGTACGGCCACCACACCGCCGAGGGAGATGACCGCCATTTCGGACGTTCCCCCACCGATGTCGACCACCATGTTGCCCACCGGTTCATGGATGGCGAGACCGGCGCCGATGGCGGCGGCCATGGGTTGCTCGATGAGAAAGCAGGCCGATGCGCCTGCTCGCCTGGTCGCCTCCTTGACGGCGCGTCGTTCCACCGCCGTGATGGCCGAGGGGACGCAGATCAACACCTTGGGCCGGTTCAGCCGGCTGACGCCGACGCGGTGCAGCAACACGCTGAGCATCCGTTCGGTGACTTCGAAGTCGGTGATCGCACCGCCGCGCAGCGGGCGCTCCGCCACGATGTACCCCGGCGTGCGGCCGATCATCTGCCATGCATCGGTGCCGATGGCGAGGACTTCACGGGTGCGCGAATCGAGGGCCACCACCGTCGGCTCGTTGAGCACCAGGCCCTTGCCCTTGGCGTACACCAGAGTGTTGGCCGTCCCAAGGTCAATGGCCAGATCGCGTGACATCGTGGCCTCATGGTACGGCCGGGCGGGTACCCCGACCGCATTTCGGCTTCGTTCATCGGTAGCCTCGTACTGTGACCCCTACCCCCGAGGAGCCACTGGAAGAGGGACCGGACCAGGACAATTCGGGCAAATCCCCCTACGACGCCGACCCCGCGTTACGCGGCTGGATCGACCCTGACGATCGTCTCTGGCGACACCCGAGCGAGCTTGCCGCGCGGGCGACACGGAGTGCAGGCACCCGTCCCCCACTCCTCAGCCGCCACCCCCGTGCCACCCTCCTGATCGGCGGCGCAGCCGCCCTGGCCGCCGTGGCCTGGGCCATTGTGTTGCTCGCCCCCACCCCCGAGCCCAACGGCCTGTCACGGGCGACCGAGAGTGCGTCGGACATCCCCCAGACCACGCTGGCCGCCCGGACCGAGACGGTCCCCACCCTGGCGCAGGCGGCCGGCCAGTCGATGGTGCAACTGCGCGCCGTCACGACCCACGGTGTCGTCCCCCTGGTCGGTGTCGCCGTAGCCGAGGGGGGACTGGTGGCGACAACCGCCGACTCGCTCTCGGGGCTGCAGAGCATTTCCATGATCGCCAGCGACGGCCGCAGCTACCGGGCTTCGCTGGTCGGCGTCGACGACGCTTCTGACATCGCTCTGGTCAGCGTGCCCGACGATGTGCCGGTCGCCCCCTTCGCCGATGACGCGACGCTGTCGGAGGGGAACGCCGACATGATGTTGACCGTGGACTCCCCGCCCGCCGGGACGGTCACGCTCCACTGCGAGGGCGGCACGGTGACGGGAATCGACACGGCGATCGCCAGCGGGTGGGCCAAGGGCATGCCCGGCATCACCTCGGTGGCCACCGCGGTCGACCAGCAACCGGGTGATCCGCTCCTGAATCAGGCGGGTGCGGTGATCGGGATCCTCTACAGCGCGGGACCCACGTCCACCTACCTCCCGACGCAACTCGTGCTCGGTGTCGCCGACGACCTCCGATCGACCGGAAAGGTCGTCCACGGTTGGCTCGGCGTGGAGGGTGCCACCGCCCCCGGTGCGAGTGGGGTACGGGTGGCGGCCCTCATGTCGGGGAGCCCCGCGGCCGGCCTGTTGCATCCCGGCGATGTCGTGTTGGCCCTGGGCTCGGTGCCGCTGCGCTCCATGGCCGATCTCCGGGCCCGGCTCTACGTGATGCCGCCGGAGTCGAAGGTCGGGCTCTCGGTCGTCGGCAACGGTTCCACCCGTGTCGTGGACGTGACCCTGGGTGCCTCCCCCTAGCATGTTGACGTGAGCATGTTCGGCGCAGGAGACCCTGACAACCCGATGGGCGGACTCCTCGGTGATCTCCTGAAGGTCATCGGATCCGCACCGGGAGGTGGTGACACCTGGTTCGATGCGGCACGGACCTTGGCGCACGGCGTCGCCACCGACGGCGAGACCGACGACAACGCCGACCCGCTGGTGCGCATCACGTTCGAAGAGCTGGCCCGCGTGGCCGAACTCCACGTGGCCGAGGCCACCGGCATCTCGTTGACGAGTGGCGGCTCCACCATTTCGTTCGACGCCGTGGGTCCGGGGCAATGGTCCTCCGCGTGCTGACCGCCTACCGGCCGACACTCCAACTCATGGTCGAGGCGCAGCAGCAGGGCGCCGCATCCGTCCCACCGACGATGGACCTGGGCCTTCCGGATGACATGTCGGGCGGCATCAGCGGCCTCTTGAGCCAGTTCGCCCTCACGCTCGGCCCTGTCCTCCTCGGCATGCAGTTCGGCTCTGCCGCCGGCCACCTCGCCCGGCGTGCGTTCGGGCAGTACGCCCTGCCACTGCCCTGGCCCGAATCGAACACATTGCTGCTCGTGCCGGGCAACGTGGCCAAGTTCGCCGAGGACTGGAGCTTGCCCCTGCAGGAGGTCCAGCTCTGGGTCTGCCTGCGCGAGCTGACCATGCATGCCGTCATGACCCGTCCCGGGGTGCGGTCGTCGCTCAACCTCCTGCTCGCCGATGCGTCGGCGCACGCCGCTGCCTCGCAACGTTCGATGGTGGAGCGGCTGGGCGACGGCCTGGGTGACCCGTCCGCTCTCGAGGGTGTGCTGAGTGATCCCGAATCACTGCTGGCCGACCTCATCAGCCCCGAGCAGCAACACATCTCCAACGCCCTGACGGCCCTCACGACGAGCATCGGCGCGTACGTCGACCACGTGACGGCGGGGATCGCCGCGAAGCTGACATCGTCGCCGGCCGCGCTGCGGGAAGCCTGGTACCGCTACCGGGTGGAAGACGCCAAGGGCGAGCAGGCCTTCGCCGGGCTGTTCGGTCTGAACGTCGGCCAGGCCGAAGTGGACCGGGGCGCCAGCTTCATCGAGGGCGTCGTCGAGCGCGCCGGAGAAGAGGCTCTGACCCGGTTGTGGGCGGACGAGCGCGACCTGCCGACGCCGGCCGAGGTCGATGCGCCGGGCCTGTGGCTGGCCCGCATCGGCCTGCTCGACTGACCCGACTGACCCGACTATTCGGCGCCGTCCTCGGGGATGCCGAGGTCCCACTCCAGCCGCAGGTTCTCACGTTCGGCGTCCCGCACCACCCGCTCACGGTTGCGCCGGAATTGCGGGTCGTGCGGCGGGAGCAGCACCAGACGGGCCAGCACCCGCTCCCGGAAAGCATCGATCACGTCGGCCGGACCGAAGTCGGACTGGACGTCCCAGTGGGGGGCGATGGGCCCGAGGTAGACCACGCGCACGTGCCCGATCGGGTCGATCGGTTCGGCGGTCTCGACTACTTCGTCCTCGTTTTCCGGGGACATGGCACCTCCTGGCCTGACTGCATTGGGCGAACGGCCGTCAGCGTACCGGAGCCTCGGGGCCCGGGTTTCCCCGTGCCTGTGCACCCAGATTCTTACGAACTTCCTATGCCCGAGATGTTCTCCTAGCAGCCCTTTTTCTCTACAATGAGGGCCAGAAAGGGAGTGCAAAGTGAACACTGAATGGATGGCCCGGGGAAAATGCCAAGAGGTTGCACCGGACGTCTTCTTCCCGAGTGACGGCATGGGAGTGCTCGTGGCGCAGAAGATCTGTGCAGAGTGTCCCGTGTCGAAAGCCTGCCTCGAATACGCCCTCGAGAACCACATTGACCACGGCGTCTGGGGTGGTTGCTCGGAGCGCGAACGCCGGCGGATCCTGCGCCGCCGTCGGGTTTCACAGTCCGTCTCGGTGGGCTAGCTGATCGGCGAACAGCCTTCCCGCCTCTGACCCTCGCACCAGCGTGATCATCGAGTGCGTGGTCAACGTGAGCGAGGGCCGTGACCAGGCCCTTTTGGGAGAACTGGCTGCCGCGGCCGCGCCCGTCCTGCTCGATCTGCACGCGGACGCCGACCATCACCGTTCCGTATTCACCCTGGTCGGCGACGTCGACGAGGTCTTCCCTTCGGTGAGGGCACTGGCTGCGACCGTCGTGACCCGCCTCGATCTCGGCGCGCACCAGGGAGCGCACCCGCGCCTGGGCGTGCTCGATGTCGTGCCCTTCGTGCCCTACCGCCCCGGCCATCTCCCCGAGCACGATCTCGGCGCCGTCGTGCCGCTGCGGGACGAGTTCGCCCGCTGGCTGAGTGCGGAATTCGGCATTCCGAGCTTTCTCTACGGACCCCTGCAGGGCGGCGAGAACCATACATTGCCCCAGGTCAGACGCCATGCCTTCACCGAGATGGCCCCCGATTTCGGGCCGGCGCTCCCGCACCGCACGGCCGGGGCTACGGCCGTCGGGGCCAGGCCGGTCCTGGTCGCCTACAACGTGTGGGTGTCTTCCGTGGCTGTGGCGAAGCGGGTTGCCCCGCGCGTCCGCGGCCCCTTCGTGCGTGCGCTCGGTCTGGCCGTCGGCGACGGGGCCCAAGTCTCGTGCAACCTGACGACCCCGCTCAGGTCGGCCCGGCCGAGGTCTATGACCTGGTGGCGGGCCTGGTCGACGCGGAGGCTGGCGACGTCTCGGGGGCCGAACTGGTGGGACTGGTCCCCCGGGCGATCCTGGCGGGAATTGCAGCGACACGCTGGGCCGAGCTGGGCCTCTCGGCGGACCAGACGGTCGAGAGCCGTCTGCGCACCTAGACCGCGTAGGAGGCGGTACGGCGCTAAGAGGCGCTGGCTCCGGTGTCGCGGCGCTGCAGCGCCCGGGCCCGCCGGACACGTCGACGCTCCCGCTCGCTCATGCCACCCCAGATGCCGAACTTCTCGCCATTGGCCAGGGCATACTCCAGGCAGTCCTCACGCACCACGCACCCTCGGCACACTTCCTTGGCTTCACGCGTCGACGCACCCCGTTCAGGGAAGAACAGGTCAGGGTCGACTCCCATACAGTTCGCCTGAATCTGCCAGCTGCGTTCCTGGCGACCATAGAGCGTGGTCACAATGTCCACGAGTTCGCCTCCCTCGCCACTTAGGTGGCATTCGTGTAGTTACAACGATGTCATCTTTCACCACACCGTCACGGAACGCAAGGGGAAATAGCAAACGGCCGTGCCTGAGCCCGCCCCGGGCCGTGCCTGCGGGAGGGTCAGCCGGCGAAACCGGCGGTCGATCTCAGCCGGCTGGGCGCAGGACGCGGCGGTGCTTGAGGAAGTCGACGAGGACGTAGCCGCCGAGGGCGTCGGGCGTGGTGTAGAAGGTCCGGCCGCCGTTGACCCGGGCGATCTGCTCGACGAACGGGTAGTGCGTCCGCTGGAGATCGAGTGCGAAGCAATTGATCACAATGTTGGCCCGTGTGCACCGGATGACCTCGGCCATCGTGCGGCGCAGGGTCTCGGGAACCGGCGGGTAGTTGAAGTGGACCTCGCCATAGTCGTCGATGTGTGCGGTGGGCTCGCCGTCGGTCACCACAATGATCTGCTTGGTCCCGTGCTGATGGGCCAGCATGCGCCGGGCCAGGGCCAGGCCGTGCTGCAGGTTGGTGCCGTAGACGTAGTCCCACATGGCGGTGGGCAGGTCTTCGGGACGGATCTCCCGGGCTACCTCCGAGAATCCGACGATGCCGAGGTAGTCACGGGGAAACTTGCTGCTGATGAGCGTCTGCAGCGCCATGGCCATTTTCTTGGCCGGGACGAAGTTGTCCCGCATGGGCATCGACATCGAGAGGTCGACCAGCAGCACGGTGGCCGAACGGGCCAGGGCCTCGGTCTCGACCACCTCGAAGTCCTCGGGCAGCAGGCGGACCGGGACCCCCGAGCCGCCCCGGCGCACGGCGTTGTGGACCGTCGTGGAAAGGTGCAGGTTCAGCGGATCGCCGTACTCGTAGGCCTTGGTCGTCTCCTCACGGTCGTTCCCGACCCCGGTCGACACCGTGCTGTGGTCGCCCAGGCGGTCCTTGTTGATCTGCCCGAAGAGGTCACTCAGCGCCTTCTGCCCCAGGCGGCGGGCCCCGAGGGGTGTCAACTCGGTCCGGCCCCCGTGCTGCTCGATCATTCCGGCATCGGCCAGCGACTTGGTCAGCTTGGCCAGCCGGTCCAGCGAGCGGGCCGCATCCTCGCCCATGTGGTTCCTGACCTGGTCGAGGTCGATCTCGCTCAGTGCGGCCGGAGAAGAAGCCGACTGGAGCATGTCCTCCATGCTGTCGAGCTGCCCGAGCTGCGTCGCCAGGTCGGTGGCCCGGGACAGGCCCATGGGGCCCTCCCCTTCGAAGTCGTAGGAGCGCTGCCATCCGGCGCCCGGCACCGCCCGCTGCAGGTTCTGGGCCAGCCGCTCCACCTGCCAGCGCAGGTCCATGTCCTCGAGCACGGCCTCCATCAGGCTGCGCAACTGCGACTGCTGTTCGGGGGACAGCGAGTTCCAGACGGCCTGGGCGGCCGCCATGCGCTCGGCCAGCTGCTCGAGGAGCTCGTCGAGCGTCGACGGGTCGCCCGGGAACATGTCGCCGTACTGCTCCATGAACTGCTCGAAGCTCGGGTCGAGCTCCTCACCCCGTTCGCGCTGCTCGAGCATCTGGTTCAGGGCGTCGTAGGCGTCGCGCATGCGCGCCATCTGCTCGGGGTCCATGGAGGACAGCGCGTCCGAGGCTCCTTGGAAGAAGGTGTCCGCCATCTCACGACGGAGCTCCTCGACCAATTCCTCGAACTGCTGGCGGGCCTCGGAGGAGACGAAGTCGTAGTTCTGCAATGACTGGATCCGCCCACCGGGGTCACCCGGCTGCAGGTCCAACGCCATGCGGCGCTCCGTGGCGACGTCGTTGGTGACGTCGGCCCGCCGCTCGTCGCCCGAGGACGTCGCTTCCTCCACCAGCTCATCGATGGCGGCCCGCTCGTCTGCCTCTATCTCGTCGAGACGGGCGGCGATCTCCGCCATGTGACCGTCGGGATCACCCTCGGCCAACAGCTCAGCCCGGCGACGGCGCAGCTGCTCGATGAGGTCCCGCAGTCCGGCGATGTGCTCCCCATCGGGGGTGCGCATCCCCGCCCGCATGAGACGGCGCAGGGCATCGTCGAGGTCGCCCTTCTCGAGCAGCTCGTCGGTGAGGCTCGCCAGCAGGTCGTCGACATCGAGATCGGTGAACTCCTGGGTGCCGTCCCATCCCGAGTAGTCGTACCGTGCCGTCACGACGATCCCTACTTGCGACCCCGGTAGAGGGCGCGTGCACCCGAGGCGTCCTTGTTCAGCCGTTTGGTGAGATGAAGGCCCTCGAGGAGGAACTCCAGGGCGCTGGCCATCAGGGCAGGAGACTCGGTGGCATCGGGGCCGGCCAACTGGCGGGTCGGGGGCTCGAGCTCGGGAATGTCGGCCAGGACGGCCAGATAGGCGGCCGACGGCAGATCGTCGCCGGCGTGCACGACGACCTGCTCGGTGAAGGCGGCGACGATGGCACTGGGGTCGTTGAGGGTGACGCGGCGGCGGAACACGGCCAGCGTGGCCGCGGCCACCAGGTGGGCCACCACATCCTGTTCGTGGCCTTCCTCCATGGCTTCGACCTCGACCTTGCCCTGCGTCGAGGGGACGAGGGCGGCCAGGTCGCTGACACGCGGCACGGCCACCGGCTCGCCGGTGCGCAGGGCCCGGCGGACCGAGTTGGCCACCAGCGTCTCGTAGTTGGCGATGGAGAGACGGACCGAGACGCCGCTGCGTTGATTCAGATGGGAACTGCGGCGGGCCAACTGGCTGATCTCGGCCACCACTTCCTTCAAGTAGAGCGGCACGGTGACCGGGATCCCGGCGGTCGGCAACTCGGCCTCGGACTCCATGATCTTGACTTCGGTCATGGTGTCGTAGGGGTAGTGGGTGCGGATCTGCGCCCCGAAGCGGTCCTTGAGCGGGGTGATGATGCGCCCGCGGTTGGTGTAGTCCTCCGGGTTGGCCGTGGCCACCAGCGTGATGTCGAGAGGTAGACGGATGCGGTGGCCCCGGATCTGCACATCGCGCTCTTCGAGCACGTTGAGGAGCCCGACCTGGATGCGCTCGGAGAGGTCGGGGAGCTCGTTGATGGCGAAGATGCCCCGGTTCACCCGCGGGATCAGGCCGTAGTGCAGGGCCAACTCGTCGCTCAGGTAGCGGCCCTCGGCGATCTTGATCGGGTCCACCTCACCGATCAGGTCGGCGATCGACGTGTCGGGGGTGGCCAGCTTCTCGCCGTAGCGCTGGGAGCGGTGCACCCACGCGATGGGCGTGTCGTCGCCCAGGTCGTTGACGACGTTGATGGCGCCACGCGGAGACGGGAGCGTAGGGGTCGTCGTTGATCTCCGAGCCCTCCACGATGGGGAGCCATTCGTCGAGCAAGCCGACCAGGGCCCGGATCACCCGGGTCTTGGCCTGGCCCCGCTCGCCCAGCAGGATGATGTCGTGCCCGGCCAGTATGGCGTTCTCGAGCTGGGGGATGACCGTGTCGTCGAAGCCCAGCACGCCCGGCACCAGCGACTCGTCGGCCGCGATGCGGGCCATGGTGTTGCGCCGCATCTCCTCGGCCACGGGCACGGACTTCCAGCCCGAGGCGCGCAGGGCTCCGAGGGTGCGGGCCAGGTCGGCTGGGGGTCGCAGCGTCCCGGGCCCGGGGGTCGATGAGGGGTCAGTGTGCGCTGGGCCGTCCATACGCGGAGTGTAGTGACTTCTCTCCCGCCTAAAGCCGTCGCCGCGGCCCGGCGGCTGACGAGCTGCGCCACCAGGGCCTGGGCCGGGCCGCGGCACCGGCCGGTCCGCCCGGTGGGCCAGCGCCACCGTCCGGCTCAGTCCCGGGGACTTGAAGCGGATGGCGATCAACTTGCTCTCGGCCGGCATGGCGATGGCCGGCACCACGGCGGCGCCGAGGCCGGCGGCCACGAAGGCGAGCACGCCGTCCATTTCGCCGCCCTGGCTGACCAGGCGCGGTTCGACACCCGCATCGCGACAGGCGGCCAGGGTGACCTCGCGCAGGTCGTAGCCCTCGCGGAACATGACCAGCGGCAAGCCGTCGAGCTCGGTCACCGCCACGCTGCGGCGGGCGGGGGTGGCCAGGGGATGGTCGGGTGCCACGGCGAGGACCAGCGGGTCGTCGAAGAGCGCCGTGGTGGCGACCAGCGGGTCGTTGATGGGCAGCACGACCAGGGCCAGGTCGACCTCGCCGCTGGCCAGCTGGCGCACGAGCTGGCGGGAGCCGGCCTCGACCACCAGCAGCTCGATCCCGGGGTGGCTGGCGTGGAACTCGACCAGGGCCGGGGCCAGCACCCGGGTGATCAGGCTGGGCGTGGCGCCGATGGAGAGGCGGCCGCGGGACATCCCGCTCAGGGCCCGCGCCTCGGCGCTGGTGGCCTCCACGTCGGCCAGGACCCGGCGGATGAAGGGCAGCAGCGCCTCGCCGTCGGCGGTCAGCGTCACGAGGCCCTGCCCGGGCCCGCGGTGGAAGAGGAGCACGCCCAGCTCGCGTTCGAGCAGGCGCACCTGACGGCTCAGCGACGGCTGGGCCAGATGCAGCCGCTCCGCCGCCTGCGTGAAGTGGCGCTCCTCGGCCACGGCCACCACATAGCTGAGCTGATGCAGTTGCATCTGCGCAGTGTACGGGATTCATGCTCTATGGCTATCAATGTAATGCTAACTATGTCTTTGACGTCTTTATGGCGCGTGTCTAGCGTCGCGCCGCGGATTGCGCGTCACAAAGTTGCGGTTTCGCGCCAAGAGGATGAAATGATTGGCCCGCCACGGCCCATCCTGTGCGGGCACTGAGGAGGTCTGAAGTGACGACGACGGTCGAGCAATACCGGGGGCGCCGGGCGTCCGGGGATCCCGGTCACCATCGGAGCCCCGAGGGGAGGTCCGGACAAGCCCACCTTGCGGAAGGACCGATGGTGGATCGAGCCGGCCGTCACCTTCACCATCCTCACCGCCTTCGCCGTCTACGCGACCTGCGCCGCCTTCATGAACCGGGACTACTTCGCCGGCCCGGCGCTCCACCGCAACCTGATCGCCCCCCTCGACTCGCCCTGCCTCACCGGCAGCTGCGTCGCCGGCAGCCACCCCTTCGGCGTCTGGATCGAGGCCTGGCACATCACGCCCGGCCCTGCTGATCCTGATCTTCCCCCTGGGATTCCGCCTCACCTGCTACTACTACCGCAAGGCCTACTACCGCTCGTTCTGGTTCTCGCCTCCGGCCTGCGGCGTGGCCGACGCCCACGGCAGTTACAGCGGCGAGACGAAGATCCCGCTGATCCTGCAGAACGTCCACCGCTACTTCTTCTGGATCCTGCTCATCTTCAACGCCATCCTCACCTACGACGCCGTGGAGGCCTTCCGCCAACCGGGGTACGGCATCGGCATCAGCGTGGGCACGGTGATCCTCGTGCCTCAACGCCTCGTTCCTCTGGCTCTACAGCCTCAGCTGCCACGCCTGCCGCCACTTCTGCGGCGGCCAGGTGAAGTCGTTCGCCAAGCACCCCATCCGCCACAAGCTGTGGAAGCTGGTGACGCCGCTGAACGCGCACCACATGAAGTTCGCCTGGATCAGCCTCTTCGGCGTGGCGCTGTGCGACCTCTACGTTCGCCTGGTGGCCAGCGGGACCATCACCGATCCCGGCTTCCACTTCTAAAGGACCTCGCACATGGCCGATTACCAGACACACGACTACGACGTCATCATCATCGGGGCCGGCGGCTCCGGGCTGCGCGCCGCCATCGAGGCCAAGGAGCGCGGCCTGCGGGTGGCCCTCGTCTGCAAGTCGCTCCTGGGCAAGGCCCACACCGTCATGGCCGAGGGCGGCATGGCCGCCGCCATGGGCCACGTCTGGCCCGAGGACAACTGGAAGGTCCACTTCCGCGACACCATGCGCGGCGGGAAAATGCTCAACAACTGGCGCATGGCGCAGATCCACGCCATGGAGGCGCCCGACCGGGTCTTCGAGCTGGAGCGCTGGGGGGCGCTGTTCGACCGCACCAAGGACGGCCGCATCACCCAGCGCGACTTCGGCGGTCACCGCTACGCCCGCCTGGCCCACGTGGGCGACCGCACCGGGCTGGAGCTGATCCGCACCCTGCAGCAGAAGGTGGTCTCCATGGGCACCGACGTCTTCATGGAGTGCAAGATCCTGCGCTGCTGCCCGACGGCGAGGGCCGGATCTCGGGCGCCGTCGGCTACATGCGCCCGACCGGCGAGATGGTGGTCTTCACCGCCAAGGCCTTCATTTTGGCCACCGGGTCGATCGGCAAGTCGTGGACGTACACCTCCAACAGTTGGGAGTCGGTGGGCGACGGCCACGCCATGGCCATCTGGGCCGGGGCCGACGTCATCGACATGGAGTGCGTGCAGTTCCACCCGACCGGCATGGTGTGGCCGCTGAGCGTGCGCGGCATTCTGGTCACCGAGGGTGTGCGCGGCGACGGCGGCGTCCTGCGCAACTCCGAGGGCAAGCGCTTCATGTTCGACTACATCGCCGACATGTTCAAGGCGGAGACGGCCAAGACCGAGGAGGAGGCCGACCGCTGGTACGAGGACCACATCAACAACGGCCGCACCCCGGACCTGTTGCCCCGTGACGAGGTGGCCCGCGCCATCAACTCCGAGGTCAAGGCCGGCCGGGGCAGCCCGCACGGTGGCGTCTACCTCGACATCGCCTCCCGCCGGAGCGCCGAGTACATCCGCCGGCGCCTCCCGTCCATGTACCACCAGTTCATGGAGCTGGCCGGCGTCGACATCACCGCCACCCCCATGGAGGTGGGCCCGACCTGTCACTACATGATGGGCGGGGTGCGGGTCGACCCCGAGACCCAGGCGGCCACCGTCCCCGGCCTCTTCGCCATCGGCGAGGTGTCGGGCGGCATGCACGGTGCCAACCGCCTCGGCGGCAACTCGCTCTCCGACCTCATCGTCTTCGGCCGCCGAGCCGGCATCGGTGCAGCCGACTTCGCCGAAGGCCGCTCCGGCACACCGACCGTCGATGCCGGCGAGGTCCAGACGGCGATCGACGACGCCCTGGCCCCGTTCGGGCGCGAGGGTGGGGGCAACCCCTACGACGTCCAGCACGAACTGCAGCAGACCATGCAGGCGCTGGTCGGCATCATCCGCACCGGGCCCGAGCTCGAAGAGGCGCTGGGCAAGTTGGAAGGATTCAAGGAGCGCACGGCGAAGCTGAGCGTGAAGGGCGGGCTGGCCTACAACCCGGGCTGGAACCTGGCCACCGATCTCCCGTCCATGGTCACCACGTCGATCGCCGTGGCCCAGGGTGCGCTCAACCGCAAGGAGTCGCGCGGTGGGCACACCCGCGAGGACTATCCGGGACCGGACCCCGAAATGGGCAAGGTGAACTTCGTGCAGCGCCAGACGGGCGAGCACGGCTACTTGGCGCCCATATCCATCAATCCCGAGCCGCTGCCTGAAATGCCGGCGGAGTTGCGGGCACTGCTCGAGGAGGCCCACTGATGCCAGAGCCACTGATGCCAGAGAACCAGGCAACCGGCGAGTTCACCATGCGCCTGTGGCGGGGGGATCCGAGCGGCGGCGAGTTCACCGACTACGTGGTGCCCGCGGTCGAGGGTGAGGTCGTCCTCGACGTCATCCACCGGATCCAGGCCGGTCCCGCGCCCGACCTGGCCTGCCGCTGGAACTGCAAGGCCGGCAAGTGTGGCTCGTGCTCGGCCGAAATCAACGGCCTGCCGCGCCTCATGTGCATGACCCGCATGGACACGCTCCCCGAGGGAGAGCCGGTGACCGTGACCCCGATGAAGACGTTCCCCATCATCCGCGACCTGGTGACCGACGTCAGCTTCAACTACGAGGTGGCGAAGACCGTGCCGGCCTTCAAGCCGGGCCCCGAGCCCGAGGGCGGCTACCGGATGGCGCAGATCGACGTCGAACGGGGCCAGGAGTTCCGCAAGTGCATCGAGTGCTTCATGTGCCAGGACGTCTGCCACGTCATCCGCGACCACGAGGAGAACAAGCCCAAATACGCCGGACCGCGCTTCTTCATCCGTTTCGCCGAGCTCGAGATGCACCCGCTCGACACCAACGACCGTCGCGAGCTCGCTCGGTCCGGCGCAGGTTTGGGCATGTGCAACATCACGAAGTGCTGCACCGAGGTGTGCCCCGAGCACATCAAGATCACCGACAATGCCATCATCCCGATGAAAGAACGCGTGGTCGACGCGCACTACGACCCGGTCGCCTGGCTCGGTCGCAAAATTCTGCGGCGCACCAAGAAGACCGCCGAAGAGGCGTCCGCCGGCTGAGCCGGAGGACCACTTCGCCGGGTCGCTATGCCCCCTTACCTCTCGCCCGCCTGGATTCAGGCGTTCAATGAAGCCCTCGACGGGCTCGACCTCACCGAGGCCATCACCGCGGCGGGCGCCGCTTCACTGACGGCGTCACAGGGCACGTTCGGCGTGGCCCAGGTGGTGACCGACGCCCCGGCGGGAGTGGGTGGGGCCGTCGTGCGCACGGTCCTCACCGTCGACGACGGGCGGATCACCCTCACGTCGGACCCGAACGAGTCGTTGCCCTCCAACGTCACCATCGTCCTGGGCTATGCCGACGCGCTCGCCATTGCGCGTGGCGAACTGGACCCGGCGGAGGCGCTCGCCGCCGGCCGCGTCCGCGTGCGGGGCGAACTCGCTGTCCTCGTGGCGGGTCAGTCGGTGCTCAACGCCGCCTCCACCGCACTGGGTCGGACGTTGACCGACCTGACCGACCAGGACGCCACGGCCAACCCCGACGAATGACCCGGCCCACGCGTCGGCCGCCCCTCTACGGCGACCGCTATCGCGATCGTGTCGCCGTCGTCACGGGTGCATCGAGCGGGCTCGGTGCGCAACTCTGCGTCGACCTGGTGCACGCCGGTGCGACGGTTGTCGGCCTCGGCCGCAACGCACGCCGCCTCGATGCCATGTCCGAACTGCTGCGCGCCGTCTCACCCGCTTCGCACATGGTGGTCTGCGACGTGACCGACACCGACAAGTTGTGCGCCACGTTGGCCGGCGTCATCGAGCGGCACGGCGCGATCGATCTCCTGATCAACAACGCCGCACAAGATCCCGGTGTGCGGTTGACGGACATCACCGTCGATGATTTCCGCAACACCTTCGAGGTGAACTTCTTCGCCCCTGTCGCCGCCACGTTGGCCGTACTCCCCTCCATGCGGGCCCGCGGCTCGGGGACGATCGTCAACGTGTCGTCCGACGGGGGTCGACTCCCCTCGCCGGGCCCGGGCGCGTATCCGTCGTCGAAGGCGGCCCTTTCCGCATTCAGCGAGTCGACGTCCTTCCGGCTTGCTCCACAAGGCATCGACATCCATGTGGTGTACCCCGCCTTCATGGCTACCGATCTCGGCCTGGGCGCATTGCGCCGAGGCCTGCGTCAGCCGCCCCGGCTGACCATCCGCCACGTCGAAACGGTCTCACGCATTATTTTGGCGCGGGCGGGGGAATCCTCGCTGGAGATAAGCGCATCGAGGCTTACCGACGTCGCCATGGTGTTCCGTTCCCTGCTGCCGAGGACCTACCACCGGGGCCGAAAGAGCTGGTGAACCCTTTCCCGGGCAGGACGCCTACCGCAGCGGTATCGTTGGCGCTACCGGCTCGTAACGAGCGGGCCGCAGTAGGGAGGACGACGTGCATCAGCCGATCAGCGACCACTTCCTGTCCAGGTACCGCAGTCTGCTCGACGCCGAGGATGTGGCGTTCGACGAACTCGAGCACGCGTGCGAAGAGGGCGATCGAGTCCAGTTCGACAAAGACATGGTTGATTGGCAATCGGCGTTAGAGCACAAGTTGGCCTTCCTGCAGAACGCCGGCATCGAGGTGCGACTCCCTATTCCGTCCTAAACGGACCGAATTTCGCAGACGGCGGCCGTCTCCCGACCCGCCGCGCTTCCTTGCCCTTGACGCTGCATGGATAGTGATGATGTAATAACTATTATGTCCATGCAAGCGAATCTCCCGAGCCTGACCGTCATGGACGAGTTGAGCCGGCGGCGGCGCATCGGCATCCTGCTGATCTGCTCGATGAGCCTGCTGATTGTGGGACTCGATGTCACCATCGTCAACGTTGCGCTTCCCTCCATCCGCCGGGATTTCCACGCCCCGCTGTCGGGCCTGCAATGGACGGTGGATGCCTACACGCTGGTCCTGGCCAGCTTGCTCATGCTCTCGGGTTCGACCGCCGACCGACTCGGGCGGCGGCGCACCTTCATCATCGGACTGCTGACCTTCTCCGCCGGTTCGCTCTTGTGCAGCTTGGCACCGAACTTGACGCTGCTCATCGTCTTCCGCATGGTGCAGGCCGTCGGGGGGTCGATGCTCAACCCCGTGGCGATGTCGATCATCACCAACACGTTCACCATCCCCCGCGAACGCGCCCAGGCCATCGGGGTCTGGGCGGCCGTGGTCGGTGTCGCCATGGCCCTCGGTCCGGTACTCGGTGGGATTCTGGTGACGTCGGTGGGATGGCGGTCGATCTTCTGGATCAACATCCCGGTCGGCGTGGCGGCGGTGATCCTGGCCCGTCGGTACATACCCGAGTCCAAGGCACCCGTCGCGCGGAAAGTGGATGTTCCGGGGCAGGTCCTCGTCATCACGCTGCTGACCTCGCTGACCTACGGCATCATCGAGGCCCCCAGTCGGGGGTGGTCGTCACCTCTCATCATGGGAGCCTTCGCCGTGGCCTGCGTCTCGTTGATCGCCTTCCTCGTCTGGGAGCGCCGGACGCCCGAGCCGCTCGTCGACCTGCGATTCTTCCGTTCCGTGCCATTCTCCTCCGCGGCAATCATCGCCGTCGCTGCGTTCGCCGCGCTCGGCGGGTTCCTCTTCCTGAACACGCTCTATCTCCAAGACGTGCGCGGACTCTCTCCTTTGGATGCCGGGCTCGACACGTTGCCCCTGGCGGCGATGACCATGCTCCTGCCGCCGGTGTCGGGGCGGATCGTCGGACGCAGAGGGGGCAGGATCCCCCTTGTGATTGCCGGCACCGCGCTCGCCGCCTCGTGTCTGATGCTGGTGGGGTTGAGTGCCACTACCCCCTTCTCGTGGTTGTTCACCGCCTACGTCGTCTTCGGGATCGGTTTCGGATTCGTCAATGCGCCCATCACCAACACCGCCGTGGCGGGCATGCCGCGGGCGCAGGCCGGTGTGGCCGCGGCCATCGCCTCCACCTCTCGTCAGATCGGGCAGACCCTCGGTGTGGCCGTGGTGGGCTCACTCGTGTCCGCGTCGTTGCAAACGGGGAATCATCTCAACTTCGCCCTGGCCAGTCGGGCCGGTTGGTGGGTCCTCGCCGGATGCGGTGTGGTGGTGTTGGTCGTCGGCCTGGTGGCAACGTCCCCGTGGGCACGGGAAACAGCGCGGCAAACGGCCGAGTCGATCAATCCCGAATTTCTCGAACGGAGCGCGGCATGACCAAGGCGGGCGTTCGTCGCGACCAAGCGATTCGCGAGGCCTGGCACGCGATGGGCGATCTCGTCCTGGACAACGAGCGCCGGCGAGAGGTCAGTGAAAAAACCGGCCTGAGCTTCGGCAAGATGAGGGCGTTGCGGCGGATCGCCGTGCGCCCGATGCCCATGCGCGAACTGGCCGCACTGGTCGGCGTGGATCCCCCCAACCTGACGACCGTGGTCGACGACCTGGAGCGCGCGGGACTCGTGGAGCGCCAGCCCCATCCGACCGATCGCCGGGTCAAACTCGTCGCAGCAACCCCCGAGGGTGCGGCCCTGGCGCAACAGGCTGAACAGATCCTCGATCGGCCACCGGCGGGGCTCGTAGGACTGCCGGTCCGTGATCTGGAAACCCTGGTTGAGATTCTGGCGCGCGTTAGCGGGGGAGGCCCATCTGATCGCCGAGGGACGCGATCGTCTCGGTGAAGAAGAGCTCCGGGTCGAGCACGGCATTGCGCCAGTGACCGAAGAGCTCGAGGCTGATCACACCGACGATCGTGCTCCACGCTTGCACTGCGCGCACGGCGACAGAGGTCGGGGCATCGCCGAGGAGGACGTCATGGACGGGTGCCAACGCAGCGTCGAGTGCGGCCGCATGCGCAGAATGCGCAGACGCTGGCGCAGATGCTTCGATCCTGAGACGGCCAGAGCGGTAGGCCTCGGCGATCGGGGCCACCAACGCGGCGACCAGCCGGACGTAGGGAGCGATCGTCTCTTCGGGGGCACGGTATCCGGGCACCGGCGAGCCGAAAATGAGCCCCCATTCGTGGGGACGGGCAAGTGCCCAGGCCCGCATCGCACATGGCACAGCCATCCAGCGTTCGGCGTCGCCCGCGGCGCCGGCCTCCGCCCGCGCCGCCGCACGTGCGGCCTCCCGTTCGGCTTCGTCGGCCAACGACGTGTAAGCGGCAACGATCAACGCGCTCAGCAACGCGTCGCGCCCATCGAAGTAGCGGTAGAGGGCTGAAGGGGCCATCCCCAGATCGCGGGCGATCGAACGCAACGAGAGCGCCGCCGCACCCTCTTGGGCCAGGTGTCTCCCGGCAACCTCGAGGATCTCACGGGTCACCTCGTCGCGTACCCGATCCCTGGCGGTGCGGGCGACGGACATGGAGTCAGTCTGATTGGTCCTAAGCGTGAACACAAGTACTTGACAAGAACACTGTTCACATTCATGATTAGTGTTCTCGACACCCACAGAACGGAGAATCCCATGGCCAGCCCCGCCCCCAGCACCGCCCCCAGCACCGAGCCCAGCCCCGAGCCCACCTACTACAAGCGTCCCGGCTGGCTCATGCGCAAGACCCTCACCCCCTTCCTGAACCTGCTCATGCGGCTCGGCATCAGTGCCTGGGGCTCCCGGGTGCTCGAGCACCGCGGCCGTCGGTCGGGGACCCTGCACCACACGCCGGTGAACGTGCTGAAACTCGATGACAAGGAGTACCTCGTCGCCGCCCGGGGCGAGACCGAGTGGGTACGCAACGTGCGTGCCGCCGATGGCAACCTCACCCTGATCCTGGGTCGTCACCGTCAGGCCCGCATCGCAGCGGAAGTACCTGTGGAGGCCCGCGCCGACGTCCTGCGGGCCTACCTCCGGCGGTGGAAGTTCGAAGTCGGCATGTTCTTCGAAGGGGTGGGTCCCGACTCGAGCGACGCCGACTTCGCCGCCATCGCCCAGCGACACCCGGTGTTCATCCTGCGCTGATAGACCATCACGGCACGGGCCCGACGATGCGGGGAGCGCCATGTCCGACGAGAACGAGGTCCGGCTGGGTCACCAGAACCTGATCGACTACAGCCGGGCCTCGACCCAATGGGCGAGCAGGGGATCCCTCCATCAAGACGACGGTGCGCTGTTCTACGCAGGCGGGTCGTGGATTCCCGTCGTCGGCAACGGGGCGTTCCGCACCGATGATGCAGTGGAACCGGCCGGGTTCCTGGTCCGGACCGACGACTTTTTCAGCCGCCGCAAACGTGGTTACAGCGTGAAGATTCGCGATAACGGGAAGGACGACGATCTGCGGGAGGCGTGCGAGGCGGCCGGCCTGGTCCCGCTCGGTGAACCGACGCCGCAGATGATCTGCCATCAGAGGGTCGACGCACCGACTCTGCTGGACGGTATTTCTCTGCGCGCAGTGCGCGACGAAGAAGGTGTGGCGGATTTCGCCGCCGTGAACGCCGATGCGTATGGCACCTACGGGATGCCGGCCGACGTCTTCGTCCACTTGTTCGATCGGCCGCAGCGGTTGGTGGCGGACGTGCAGACCACGATTGTCGTGGCCTACCGGGCGGAGCAGCCGGTCGCCACCGCGTTGACGTATCTCAGCGGCGGGGTCGCATCTTTGCAGTGGGTCGGCACCGTCGCCGCAGCCCGCCAATCGGGCCTCGGCCGGGCGGTCACCGTGTGGGCGACCAACGTGGCGTTCGACATGGGCGCGACGTCGGTGACACTGCAGGCTTCGCCGATGGGCGAACCGCTCTACGCCAAACTCGGCTACGAGACCCGGTATCACTACCGCGACTACGTGCGCTGGACCGCCCCGTGACCCGGCCGGAGAGCGAGGGCCGGGCCGACGGTCACACCGGTGGCAACACGTCGACCGGCATCCCACCCCGTTCGGCCGAACGGTAGGCGGCGTCGACGAGCCGATGGGCCACCAGCGCCTCGTCCAGACCGGGAACAGGTGCGCGACCATCCACGACTGCTTCGACGAAACCACGATCCGCCTCCACGTAGGCCCGAATGGCCAGACCGACCTCGTCGTGACTGAGGGGGAGCGCATCGACCCAGGGCGGGAACGGGCAAGGACGGATTTCGGTGCCGCCGTTGGTCTGGATGTGCAGTGGCCCCTCGAACTCGTCGTCCAGCCAGACCATGCCCTCCTGACAGAACACTTCGATGCGACGCGTCGAGCCACGGCTGAGGATGTTGTGCCACACGCTTGTCAGGTGGGCCTCCACACCCGAGGCGAACGAGAGCGACACTGTCGCCAGGTCTTCGATGCCGTCGTGCCCCGAGAAATTTCCCGTGCGGGCGTTGACCCTCTCCACCTCGCCGAAGCAGAAACGCAGGATGTCCACGTCGTGGATGGAATGCTCGATCAGGCAACCACCACCGGCCTGGGTCACGTCCGCCCGCCATTGTGAGGCGTATGTGCCCTGTATCGGGAAGTACTGATCGTCACGGAAGATGGCCGCCATCGGCTGGCCCAGCGAGCCCGAGCTGATCAGGTGGCGGAGAGCACGGAAGACCGGGGCCGAGCGCAGGACGAGTCCACACTGTGCCGGGACGGGGACCGGGGCCGTGGTGACCGCGGTGACCAGTGCGTGGGCAGCGTCGAGATCTGTGGCCAACGGCTTCTCGCAGAAAATGGCGCAGCCGTGGGCGAGCGCAGCATCGACCGCGCGCCGATGCGCCACCGTGGGTGTGCAGATCCAGACGGCGTCGCAACGGTCCATGAGCGCATCGAGGTCGCGCACGACGTCGGCCCCGAGAGCGGTGGCGAAGCGCTCGGCCCGCTTCTCACGCCGGTCCAGCACCACCGAGATGTCGGCATCGACCAGACCGGCCTCGATCATCGCCCGCAAACCCAGCCCATGGGCCCACGCGATGAGCCCGGTGCCGACAAATCCGATGCGCACCACGCTCCGGACACTACGCGCGGGGGTCCACACCGGGGCGTACCGCTCGGCCGGTGCGCGCCGCAGGCTCCGGGGCGTACCGCTCGGCCGGTGCGCGCCGCAGGCTCCGGGGCGTCCCGCCGGGCCGGGTGCATTCCTACCGTTGACGTAAAGGTACGATCGGTGGTCATCAGAGTGACGTCGGGGGAGAGAGAGCGCATGTACACCACCAGCGGGGTCCCCGGAGCGTGAGCAACACGCTTTCCGCCTCCTCGCTGCCCCTGGCTGACGACCGGGGGGACCGCTACAAATGGACGGTCCTGTCCAACACGACGCTCGGTGTCCTGATGGCCACCATTGACTCGTCCATCCTCCTCATCGCACTGCCTGACATTTTCCGCGGCATCGGCATCAATCCGCTCCTGCCCGGCAACACGTTCTACCTGCTCTGGATGATCCTGAGCTTCCTGATCGTCAGCAGTGTGCTCGTCGTGAGTCTCGGACGCCTGGGCGACATGTACGGACGGGTCAAGATGTACAACCTCGGTTTCGCCGTGTACACATTCTTCTCCCTCCTGCTGTCGATCACCTGGATGTCAGGTTCGGCCGCCGCCCTCTACCTGATCATCATGCGGATTTTCCAGGGGGTGGGTGCCGCCTTCCTCATCGCCAATTCCGGAGCTCTCCTGACCGACGCCTTCCCCGAGCACCAGCGGGGGATGGCACTGGGCATCAACCAGGTGGCCGGTATCAGCGGGTCGTTCCTCGGCCTGGTGCTGGGCGGAATTCTGGGCCCCATCCAGTGGCGCCTGATCTTCCTGGTCTCGGTGCCGATCGGGCTGTTCGCCACCATCTGGGCCTATCGCTCGTTGCGGGAGGTCCCGGTGCGGCGGCACGGGCACATCGACTGGCCCGGCAACATCACGTTCGCCGTGGGCCTGATCGCCTTGATGGTCGGGATCACCTATGGGATACAGCCCTATGGGGGCCACATCATGGGCTGGACCAGCCCCTTCGTCCTCGGCTGCCTCATCGGGGGCGTCGCCCTGCTCATCGCCTTCGGCGTCATCGAGACGAAGGTGGACGATCCCATGTTCCGGCTCGACCTCTTCCGGATCCGGGCGTTCACCGCCGGCTGCATCTCCACCCTGCTCGCCGGCATCGGGCGGGGCGGCCTGATGTTCATTCTGATCATCTGGCTCCAGGGCATCTGGCTGCCCCTGCACGGTTACGACTTCGCCCGCACCCCGCTCTGGGCCGGTATTTACATGCTGCCGCTGACGGCCGGCTTCCTCATCGCCGGTCCGATCTCGGGGTTCCTATCCGACCGCTTCGGCTCGCGGCCCTTTCGCTACCGGTGGCATGTTGGCGGCTGCGCTCACCTTCGGGCTGCTCGAGCTCCTCCCGGTCGACTTCCCTTACCCGGCCTTCGCCATTCTTCTGTTCTGCAACGGCCTTGCCATGGGGGCATTCGCCGCGCCCAACCGGGCCGGCGTCATGAACAGCCTGCCCAGCCAGCACCGAGGGGTCGGGGCCGGCATGAACTCGACGTTCCAGAATTCGGCACAGGTGCTCTCGATCGGCATCTTTTTCACGCTCATGATCATCGGTCTCTCTTCGACACTCCCGGGGGCGCTCTTCGTCGGACTCAGGGCACACGGGGTCCCCGGGCCGGCGGCGCGGCGCGCGGCCGGCCTCCCCCCGGTCACCTCGCTCTTCGCCGCGTTCCTCGGCTTCAGCCCGGTCCAGCACATTTTGGGCGCACCCGTGCTGTCGCACTTGTCGGCCGCGAACCAGGCGACGCTCAACGGGCGAGGTTTCTTCCCGTTGCTGATCGCCAAGCCGTTCAAGGCCGGGCTGCACGCCGCCTTCGACTTCGCGGTCATCGCCTGCCTGATCGCCGCAGCCGCCTCATGGCTGCGTGGCGGCAAGTACATCTACTCCGAGCCGCCGAATGCCGATGAGCCCACCGCCGGCAGCGGGGGCGGCGGAGGCGACAGCGACGGCGGCGGCCGGAACGAAGGCGGCCACACTAACGGCGGCGACACTGAAGGCGGCGACACTGAAGAGAAGGAACCGCTCGAGAACGCCGGCGTGGGCGGCTGACCCGGCCACCTACCCCGTGAATTCGCCCCCTGAAAACTGAACGCTCGGGATCTAGCAATCAGTTTGCGCCAGCTCTACCGACAGGATCCGTGGGTCCCTGACAGGCTCCGTGGGTCACTCCCCCCTGTCCTTCCCGGCTCACAGAGAAGCCAAAAGGCGCGAGTAGGCCAGCCGCAGGGCGGCTGACCGGCTCAAAGAATGGCTGGCGAGGAGTCCACCACCGGGATCGTCAAGGGTCGGCCGGCCACTCGTGTCCGGCCTCGCCTGCGGCGCCCCCTGACGACCCCTCCTCGCGAGGAAAGCGAAGGAGTCAAAGCCCAGCACTCGGACGCATTGCAGCAGACCCGGCAGACCATGATCCCCGCTCCTCGGCTGGCTGGGTGCGACCGACGCGGCAGAACGGGACGGGAGGCCCTCGGCGACCTCGGCGGATTCAAGTGGTGAGCGCAAGGAGCTCGGCGAGCTTCTCTGATGGTTTCATATAGTCGAGGGTCTTGCGGGGGCGGTTGTTGAGGGAACGGGCGAAGCGGTCGAGGTCTTCTTGGCTGTGCACCGAGAGGTCGGTGCCCTTGGGCATGTATTGGCGCAGCAAGCCGTTGGTGTTCTCGTTGGATCCTCGCTGCCAGGGCGAGTGCGGGTCACAGAAGTAGATCGGGATCCCCGTGGCCACGGTGAAGCTGGCGTGGCGTGACATCTCGCTGCCTTGGTCCCAGGTGATGGACTTACAGAGCACCTCGGGCAGGGTCCTCACGGCCTGACGCATGGCTGCTTCGACCGCCTCGGCCCCGTGGTTTGGGGCGAGGTAAAGCAACAGGACGAACCGGGTGGAGCGCTCGACCAAGGTCCCGACGGCGGAGCGATTCATTGCCCCCAAGATGAGATCGCCCTCCCAGTGCCCGGGCACCGCCCGGTCGGCCACTTCGGCCGGGCGTTCTGAGATCATGACCATGTGCGCGATCTTGCCCCGCGCCCTTTCCTTGCGTGCGCGTCCGCCGCTTGGCCCGACCGCTGCGCAGGCATCGGGCCAGCTCACGGCGCAGTTCACCCCGGCCCTGGACGAAGAGGGACTGGTAGATGGTCTCGTGGCTCACCTGCATCATCGGATCGTCTCGGAACTCGCGGCGCAAGCGCTTGGAGATCTCATCGGGTGACCACAGTTCCTCGAGCCAGGTGCTGACCTGGGCCACCAAGGGTGGGTGGCACAGTTTCGGCGTCTTCGGTCGACGGGCCCACTCTTTGGCCCGGGTCTGGCCCCGCCAGACCCCGTAACCGCTTGGCCCGCCGTTGGCCCGCACCTCACGGGTGATGGTCGAAGGAGCCCTCTTCAGCCGCCGGGCGATGGAGGACATCGACTCACCTTGGCGCAGACCGATCAAGATCTCCTCTCGCTCTTCAATGACCAGGCGCCTCGGGCCCGGTTTCCAATCGGTCTGGGAGTGGCGCAATAGCGGCCGGAAGCTGACCAGGCCCTTGATGCTCAACTGTCGAGCGATCTCAGCCTTTGTGAACCCCTTCGCGCGGAGCCGCTCGGACAATGCACGTTGCGCGGGACTCAAGATGACACCCATGCCACTACCTCCTCGGTCAGGACAACGAATGTTGTCGTCTCACCGAATCGGTGCGTTCACCCCTTGAAGACGCCCTCTGAAAACTGAACGCTAGAGTTCTAGCTTTTAGTTTTCGCAAGTGTCCGACGGGTGCGCCCACACCTCAAAAGGGTCGTGGGCGGCGTGCAGAGCAGGGGCGGCACGTGATCTCAGTGCACCATTGATCTCAGTGCACCACCCGGTCGCGCCAACCCAGGGCGTCGACGAAGCGGGCCGTGACGACGACCAGCATGGCGATGGCATGTCGCTCGCGTCGGCGGATGGGCGCCGGGCGGCCGCCGCAGACGGTGAGCTCGGTCTCGGGAATCGCCTCGACGAACACCCCTGAGCTTGTGGTGTCGTTTGAAGGATCGGCCCCGCTTTGCGAGCCCGCAGCGAAGGCAGTGAGCCAGTCGATACTGGGCGCGTCGCCGTGCACCTCGGTGAAAGTCTTCACGCCGAGGTCAGCCACGGCCAGCCAGGTGAGGTCGAACAGCGACATGAGCTGGCCGGACAACGTGTTCATGGCCGCCGTGGACGTGGCCGCCTGCAGGATCGCGGCCGCCGCATTGAGCACGGTGTCCTCGCGGTCCTGGGCTGCGGCACCGAGCTCGCGCACATCCTCGACGCCCGCCCCGGGGATGTTGCGGATGCCCTTGCACACCGCGTCGATGGCACCGGGCAGATCGGGGAGCTCGACCACGAACTCGTCGATGGCCACACCGGCATCGCGCTCGAGCACCTCCAGCGCGATGACGTTGCCCTTGACGGCCCCGATCTCCGCAGCAACGGCGCCGAGGACGCCCGGTGCATCGGGCAGCCAGATCCGCATGCGGGTCAGCACGGCGCGTGCACCGACATGGCCTAGTTGGTCCTCATGATGTGCACCCCGACGTGCATCGTGTGCTCGGCGTTCCCGGCGTAGATTCCCTTGACCGGCGGCACGTCGGAATAGTCGCGTCCCCGGCCGATGGCGACGTGACGCTCCCCCACCGCGCAGTCGTTGGTCGGGTCGTAGGCCCACCACGAACCCGTCCAGACCTCGACCCACGCATGGCTCTCCCCGACGATCTCCTCGCCGACGACAGCTTCGGCATCGGGGTGGAAATACCCCGACACGTAGCGCGAGGGCAAGCCCACCGACTTGGTCATAGCCAAGGCCAGATGGGCGAAGTCCTGGCAGACACCGGCGCCGTCCACGAAGGCCTCGTACGCCGACGTGTGCACGTTGGTCACGCCGCGCATGTAGCGCAGGGATCCGTGGGTCCGCTCCATGATGTTGCGCGCCGTCTGCAACGGGGTCTGTGCGCGCAGGCTCCCCCCGAGCTCCGCCAGCTCCGGCCCGGGTGCTGTGAAGAGCTTGTGCGAAAGGTAGTCGGCCATCGTGCGCGCCGCGTCGTCGACGTCCCCCCACGATGCGTCCTCGGGCTCTTCGGGGCGTTGGGTGTCGATCAACGCCGTCCCGGTGATCGAGAGCATCTCGTGCCCCCGGTCGACGTTGAACGCGACCACCTGCGTACCCCAGTAATCGACGTAGGAGTACTGGGGCGCCGGCGGCACCGTCGCGATCTTCGTCTCGAGGGCGGTCTGCCGGCGTTCTGTGCGGGGGGTGAGGCGCAGCTCGTTGTAGGAGGCCCGCGCCGGCGCGTTGTAGTCGAAGCGTGTCTCGTGCGACACGTGCAACCGCCACCCGTCGGCCCTGGTCACCCGCCTCCACCTCCACGACGCCACTGTGTCGGCAGATCCTGGGCGAAGTAACGCCGTGTCACGGCATCGCAGACCGAGGAGATGGACCCCTGCAGGCGCTCGAGCCGGGTGCCGAGGCCACGGGAGAGGGAGGCCGGAGACGAATACTCGAGCTCGGCCCGGGCCAGGCCCACCAGGCCGCGGGCGTCCTCCCACGTGCCGTGGCGCCCCGAGTTGATTTTGTCCAGGCATTCTTCGGCCAGCGTCAGTGAGGCGTAGGCCGAGCGGGGGAAGAGGCGGTCGCGCAACAAGAAGTCGAGCACGCGTCCGGGCTCGACCACACCCTGCGACAACCGCAGGTAGGGCTCGTAGCCACCGCAGGAGCGCAGGAGCATGACCAGGCCGCTGTCGAAGACCTCGTCGAACTCGACGGTCGCCAGTTGGCGGGCCACGACGTCGGTCGTCTCGAGGCAACGGCCGAGGGTGAAGAACAGCCAGGTCTGGTCCCGGCTCATCATGGTGTCGGCCAGGCCCGTGATGCCGGCGACCTGGCTCTTGACGAAAGAGAGATAGGGCGCCGGCCCGGCGCGGCGGGTGGCCTCCCATTGAAGGGGAAGGGCCGACCAGGTGGCGTTGATGTGCTCCCAGAACTCGACGGGCACGACATGGCGGACGCCGCGGGTGTTCTCCCGGGCGGCTGCCATCGCTCCAGCGATGGAGGAACGGCTCTTCGGATCGGTGGCCAGCCGCTCGGTCGCTTGCCACAGCGTCTCGTTCTCGTTGTCGGGCAGGCCCATGACAGCCAAAAGACGGCGGGCCGCGTGACCGCCTTCGGTGTCGCTCTGCTCGAGCGCCTGGAAGACGGACACATCGAGGATCCGCGCCGTGCCCTCGGCGCGCTCGACATAACGGCCGACCCAGAAGATCGACTCGGCCACCCGGCTCAGCAGGGCCTGCGTCATCGTTGCGGCCGCTGTTGCTGTTGCTGTTGCTGTTGCTGTTGGTTGCGGTTCTCCGAGTCGTCGCCCGGACCGGCGTCCATGGGCGGACTCGCATTGACCGCGGCCACCTGGCGTGGCGGGAGCACGGGGGTCGGGGGGCCGCCGCCCACCACCCAGGTGTCCTTGGAGCCTCCTCCCTGGCTGGAGTTCACCACCAGGCCGCCCTCTTGGAGGGCCACCCGGGTCAATCCCCCGGGGAGGACCCACACGTTTTCGCCGTCGTTGACCGCAAAGGGGCGCAGGTCCACATGGCGGCGGACCATCTCGCTGTCCACCCAGGTGGGGGAGGTCGAGAGCGCCACCACGCGCTGGGCGATCCATTGGCGGGGGGCGTCTTCCACCTCGAGCGCCAGTTGGTCCAACTCGCTGCCCGTGGCCGAGGTGCCGATGACCAATCCCTTCCCGCCCGACCCGTCAACCCGCTTGAAGACGAGCTCGTCGCGCCGGGAGAGCGCGTCGGCCCGCACCCTGGTGTCCTGCAGGTGCATCGTCTCCACGTTCTGCAAGATCGGGTCTTCGCCCAGGTAGTACTTGATCATCGCGGGCACGTAGGCGTAGACGAGCTTGTCGTCGGCCACCCCGTTGCCCACGCCGTTGGTGATGGTCACCCGGCCGGCCCGGGCCGCGTTGACCACGCCGGGGCAGCCCACCAAGCGACTCGGGGCGGAACTGCAGGGGGTCGAGGTAGTCGTCGTCGATGCGGCGGTAGATCACATGGACGGGCACTTCACCCTCGGTGGTGCGCAGGAACACCTCGGTCCCGTGGCAGACCAGGTCCCGCCCCTCCACCAGGTGCACGCCCATCAGGCGGGCCAACAGCGCGTGCTCGTAGAAGGCGGAGTTGTGGACGCCCGGGGTGAGCACCACCACGGTCGGGTCCTGGACACCCGTCGGCGCGGCGCGGCGCAGGGCGTTGATGAGGTGGGCCGGGTAGTCGGTCACCATCTGTATGGGTTGGCCCCAGAAGAGCTCGGGCAGGACACGCGCCATGGCGGCCCGGTTGGCCAGGACGTAGCTGACGCCCGACGGGCTGCGGACGTTGTCCTCCAGGACGCGGAACTCACCCTCCTCGTCGCGGATGACGTCGATGCCGGCCACGTGGATGCGCACGCCATTCGGCGGCGCGAGCCCGAAAGCCGCCCGCACGAAGCCGGGTGAGCTGGTGATGACCTCGTGCGGGATCAACCCGTCACTGACGATACGCGCCGCTCCGTAGACGTCGGAGAGGAACGCCTCCAGGGCGCGCACCCGTTGGGCCACGCCGGTCGAGACCTGCTTCCACTCGCCCGCCGTGAAGATGCGCGGCACGACGTCGAGGGGGAAGGGGCGCTCCTCGCCGTCGAGGTCGAAGGTGACGCCCTGGTCCATGAAGGCCCGGGCGAGGCGGGTGGCGCGGGCCGAGACGTCCTCGGGGCCCATCTGCGAGAGGGACGATGCCACCCCGGCATAGGGGGAGCGGGTGGCGCCGTCATGGCCCACCATTTCGTCAAAGGCGGCCTTCGTCAGGCCGCGTGCGGCCTCCCCGTAGCCATCGAACAGATCGCCCACTCCCATAACGCTTACAGGCTTGTGTTTCGCGGGGGTTTCACGGGCGCGAACGGTCGATGACACCAAGGGGGCGAGGGAGGGGGGCCCCGCAGCGGGATCACTCGATGAGGCCGAGCTCCCGCACGTCATTGCGCTCGCTGAGCAGCTCCTCGGTGGTCACCGCGATGCGCTGGCGGGCGAAGTCGTCGTGCTCGAAGTTCTCGGCCACCGACCAGTTCCCCTGGCCGTCGGCCACGACCGGGAAGCCGAACTGGAGCCCTTCGGGAGCGCCGTACTGCACCGGAGCTGGCCACGGCCACCGAGGTGGCAGTCGCCCGGGGCCGTCTTGGTGCGTAGCGAGACGACGGTGTCGATGGCGGCCGAGGCGGCCGAGGCCGCCGACGAGGAGCCGCGCGCCTCGATGATGGCCGCCCCCCGCTTCTGCACGGTCGTGATGAAGTCGCCCTGCAGCCACTCGTGGTCGGTGATCACCTCGGTGGCCGGCTCGCCACCGATGCGGGCGTTGGCGAAGTCGGGGAACTGCGTGGCCGAGTGGTTGCCCCAGATGGCCACGTTGGTGACGGAGCCGACGGGTGCGCCCGCCTTGTGGGCCAGTTGGGCCTTGGCCCGGTTCTCGTCCAGCCGGGTCATGGCGAACCAGCGGTCGGCGGGGACCTCGGGCGCATTGGAGCGGGCGATGAGGCAGTTGGTGTTGCAGGGATTGCCCACGACGAGGATGCGCACGTCGGAGGCGGCGTTCTCGGCGATGGCCCGGCCCTGGGGCTTGAAGATGCCCGCCGTTGACGCTGAGCAGGTCGCCGCGCTCCATACCGGCCTTGCGGGGGACCGAGCCGACCAGCAGGGCCCACGAGGTGCCGTCGAAGGCGGTCTTGAGATCCGAGGTGGCCACGATGTCGGTCACCAGCGGGTAGGCGCCGTCGTCGATCTCCATGACGACGCCTTCGAGCACGCCCAGCGCCGGCTCGATCTCGAGCAGGCGCAGGACGATGGGCTGGTCGGCGCCGAGCAGCTGGCCCGAGGCGATGCGGAAGAGGAGCGAGTAGCCGATCTGGCCGGCGGCGCCGGTGACGGTGACGTGGATGGGGGGCTTGCGGTCGATGGGTGCTGGTCCTTTCTCATGGGACTGGTCGACGGTCTCAGAGACGGTCGACGATGGCGGCGGCGAACTCCGAGCACTTGACCTCGGTGGCGCCCTCCATCTGGCGGGCGAAGTCGTAGGTGACGATCTTCTCGGCGATGGTGGCCTCCAGCGCCCGCACGATGTCGTTGGCCGCCTCCTGCCACCCGAGGTGCTCGTACATGAGGACGCCCGAGAGCAGCACCGAGCCCGGGTTCACCTTGTCCTGGCCGGCGTACTTGGGCGCCGTGCCGTGGGTGGCCTCGAAGATGCCGTGGCCGGTGACGTAGTTGATGTTGGCGCCCGGGGCGATCCCGATGCCGCCCACCTGGGCCGCCAGGGCGTCGGAGAGGTAGTCGCCGTTGAGGTTGGTGGTGGCGATCACGTCGAACTCGGCCGGGCGGGTGAGGACCTGCTGCAGCGTGATGTCGGCGATCGAGTCCTTGACGAGCAGCTTGTCGCCGGCGTCGCCCGCCGCAGTCGTCCCAGCCGACGGCCACGTCGGCGAACTCCTCGCGCACCAGCTCGTAGCCCCAGTTCATGAAGGCGCCCTCGGTGAACTTCTGGATGTTGCCCTTGTGCACCATGGTGACCGACGCCCGGCCGTGCTCGAGGGCGTAGTTGATGGCGGCGCGGATCAGGCGCTTGGAGCCCATCTCGGAGATCGGCTTGATCCCGATGCCCGAGCCGTCGCGGACCGGCCAGCCCATCTCGTCACGGAGGAAGGTCATGAGCTTGAGGGCCTCGGGAGTGCCCTCCTGCACCTCGTAGCCGGCGTAGATGTCCTCGGTGTTCTCCCGGAAGATGACCATGTCGACCAGCTCGGGGTGCAGGACCGGCGAGGGCACGCCCGTGAACCAGCGCACCGGCCGCAGGCAGACGTAGAGGTCGAGGATCTGGCGCAGCGCCACGTTGAGCGAGCGGATGCCGCCGCCGACCGGCGTGGTGAGCGGGCCCTTGATCCCGATCAGGTGGTCCCGGAAGCTCTCGACCGTCTCGTCGGGGAGCCAGTTGCCGGTCTCGTCGAACGCCTTCTGGCCGGCCAGGACCTCCTTCCAGGCCACCTTGTTGCCGTGCTTGGCCGCGGCGGCATCGAGCACCAGCTTGGCCGCGGGCCAGATGTCGACCCCCGTGCCGTCGCCCTCGATGAAGGGGATGATGGGCTCGTCGGGGACAGTGAGCGCACCGTCGGCGCCCATGGAGATTTTCTCTGGCATTTCTTCGATGCTAGGGGGTGGGGCGGGGGTGTCCCAATTGAGCCGCACCATCGGGCGCCCGCCGGGTGGGCGATCAGGCCTCCGGGCCGAGGAGCCCCGCTCAGCCCGTGGCGGCGAGGGAGGGTCCCAGGCCGAGGGCGGCGTAGATCTCCCGGGTCGCGCTGGAGGTGTTGAAGGTATAGAAGTGCAGGCCGGGCACGCCGAGCGTCGAGCAGGTCGGCACAGAGCTCGGTGGCCAGCTGCACCCCTTCGCTGCGCACGGCCTCGGCCCCGCCGGCCTCGTGGGCGGCCCGGAGGCGGGCCGCCATCCAGTCCGGGGCGGCGGCGCCCATGGTGCCCAGGCGCTCCATGGAGCCGAGCGAGGTCACGGGCAGGATCCCGGGCAGGACAGGGGTGCTGCACGCCCCGGGCGGCCAGGTCGGCCGACAACCCCTCGTACTCGGCGGCCTCGAAGAAGAACTGGGTGACGCCGAAGTCGGCCATCTCCAGCTTGGCGGCCAGGAAGTCACGGTCGCTCTCGGTGCTCGGCGACCGGGGATGTCCGGCCGGATGGGCCGCCACGCCGACCGAGAACCCGCCGATGGCCCGGGCCAGCTCCACCAGCTCGGTGGCGTAGGCCAGCTCCCCCGGGCCGGCGCCGGGGTCCGACGGGGGATCGCCGCCGAGCGCCATCAGGTTCTCCACGCCCGCCTTGCGCAGCGTGACCAGGATGTCGGCCAGCTCCAGCCGGCTGTGGGCCACGCAGATCAGGTGCGCCATCGGATTGAGCGAGGTGGTGTGCAGCATGCCGCTCACCAGGTCGAGCGTGCGCTGCCGGGAGGCCGCGCCACCCCGGTAGGTCACCGAGACGAACGAGGGGCTGAGCGGCTGCGAGCTCGCTGATGGTGCGGGCCAGCGTGGCCAGCTCGGCGTCGTTCTTCGGGCGGGAAGAACTCGAAGGAGTACGTCTGCCCGGCCGCCAGCAGGTCGGCGATCTTGGTCATGGCCGGCCTGCCGGTTCGGCCCGGCCGAAGTCGTCTTCGAGCCGGACGATGTCGTCCTCGCCGAAGTAGGTCCCGTGCTGCACCTCAATGAAGACGACGTCGTCGGTCCCCTCGTTGGCGATCCGGTGGGCCGCCCCCATCGGGATGTCGATGGCCTGGCCCGGGGTGAGCTCGGTCACGTTGCCGTCGAGGGTCACCTGGGCCGTCCCGGCCACGATGAACCAGTGCTCGGCCCGCTTGGCGTGGCGCTGGTAGCTCAGCCGCTTGCCCGGGGTGCACCACGATGCGCTTGACCTTGTGGTCGGGGGCGTCGTCGCTCAGGACGGTGTAGTTCCCCCAGGGACGCTCGGAGAATTCACCCTCGGTCATGTGGCCTCACCCTCCCTGGCCGGCGTAGCGGCGCGGCCGGCACTACGCGGCACGCTCGGCCGCACGCACGGCGTTGCGCAAGAGCATGGCACGGGTCATCGGGACCGACCCCGCCCAGGCGGGGGGTGATCCAGCCGGCCACTTCGGCCACGTCCTCCTGCGACGTCGGAGAGCAGCTTCCTGCCCGGCCCAGCTGGTCCCGGCCCCGACCACGGCTGCCCCGGGCTTGATCATGTCGGGCGTGACCAGACCGGCCCGGCCGGCCGCGGCCACCACGACGTCGGCGGTCCGCACGATGGCCGCCAGATCGTCGTCCACCCCGGTGTGCACCACGGTCACCGCCGCGTTGCAGCCCGGGCGTTTGGAGGCCAGCAGGAGGGAGAGCGGGCGGCCGATGGTGAGGCCCCGTCCGATGATCACCACATGGCGACCTTCCACCGGCACATCGTAGGCCGCCGAGCAGCTCGACGATGCCGGCCGGCGTGCACGGCAGAGGGCCGGGCGCGCTCATGACGAGGCGGCCCAGATTCGTCGGGTGGAGGCCGTCCACGTCCTTGGCGGGTCGACGGCCAGCAGCACCCGCTCTTCGTCGAGCCCGGCGGGCAGCGGCAGCTGGACCAGGTAGGCGTTGACGGCCGGATCGGCATTGAAGCGGCGCGACCACCGCTTCGACCTCGGCCTGGGTGGCCGTGGCCGGCAGGTGCTCGCCCACCGAGAGCATGCCCACCTCGGCGCAGTCGGCATGCTTCATGGCCACATAGCGCTCGCTCGGCCCGTCGTCGCCGACCAGCATGGTGCCCAGGCCGACCGTGATGCCCTCGTGGGCCAGACGCGCCACCCGGTCGGCCACCTCGGCCCGCACGCGGGCCGCCACCGCCTCGCCGTCGAGCAGGATCGCCGCCATCAGTGGCGGAAGTGCCGCTCGCCGGTGACCACCATGGCCAGCCCGGCCTCGTCGGCGGCGGCGATCACCTCGCCGTCCTTGACCGAGCCGCCGGGTTGGACCACCGCGGTGACGCCGGCGGCGGCCAGGACGAGCAGACCGTCGGGGAACGGGAAGAAGGCATCGCTCGCTCCGGCGCCTCCCTTGGCCTTCTCCCCGGCCTTGCGGACGGCGATTTCGGCCGCCACCACGCGCGACTGCTGGCCCGCGCCCACGCCGACGGCCTGCCCGTCGTTCACGATGGCGATGGCGTTGGAGGTGGTGCGCCCGCAGACCCGCCAGGCCAGCACCAGGTCCCGCCATTCCTCTTCGGTCGGCTGCCGTGCCGTCACGACGCCCCAGTCGGCCCGGGGCGAGACGAAGGTGTCGACGTCCTGCACCAGCACGCTCGAGCCGAGGCTGCGCAACTGGCGCACCGCCTGCTCGGGGGCCGGGCCCGAGAGCAGGCGGGTGGCCTTGCGCCGGGTCGTCAACTTCTCCGAGTGCCGCCGGCTCGTAGGAGGCGGCGATGATGACGTCGGCCTGGGGTCCGGCGGCGACGGCGTCTGCCAACGCCTCGGTCACCACGCCGCCGATGGCCACCACGCCGCCGAAGGCCGACTGCACGTCGCATTCGAGCGCACGTTCGTAGGCGGTGACGAGGTCGTCGGCCACGGCGGCGCCACACGGGTTGGCGTGCTTGATGATGGCCACGGCCGGCTGCCCGGCATCGTTCGCGAGCTCGTGGACGAGTCGCCACGCCGCGTCGCCGTCGAAGAGGTTGAGGTACGAGAGCTCCTTGCCGCCGTGCTGCTCGAGGTCGTCCCACCAACTCGTCGTGCCGGCGGTGCGGTAGCGCGCCCCGCGCTGGTGTGGATTCTCGCCGTAGCGGAGCACCGCGGTGCGCTCCAAGGTCAGGTGCAGTGTCGGCGGGAGGACAGCGGCGAGCGCCTGCTCGTCGGCTTCCGCCGCGGCGCGGTCGGCGTCGGCGGCGTCCGCGGGAGCGTCCCTGGCAGCACCGACGGGTCCCGGCCCGCCGGCGTCGAGCCAGGCCACGATGGCGGCGTCATAGGCCGCCGTGTGGGCGAAGGCCGCCCGGGCCAACCGGCGGCGCGTGGCCGCGGACAGGGACCCGTCCCCCTGGCGGAGCTCCGCCAAAACCCCGGGATAGTCCTGCGGCGACGTCAGGATCCCCACGTGTGCGTGGTTCTTCGCAGCGCTGCGTACCATCGACGGCCCGCCGATGTCGATGAGCTCGATGGAGGGGTCCGACGAGAACGGATAGAGATTGGTGACCACCAAGTCGATCGGCTCGATGCCGTTGGCCTCCAGGTCGGCCAGGTGACTCGGCACGTCGCGGTCGGCCAAAATGCCGCCGTGGATCTTCGGGTGCGAGGGTCTTGACCCGGCCGCCGAGCATTTCGGGGGAGCCGGTGACCTCCGCCACCTGCAGGTGGGCGATACCGGCCTCGGCCAGCGCGGCCGCCGTATTGCCGCTGGCGACCAGCTCCCACCCCAGGTCGGCCAGGCCCTGGGCCAGCTCGATCAGCCCTTCCTTGTCGTAGACAGACAGCAATGCCCTCAACGAAGTCATCTCCTCATTGCGCGGGCGCGCCGGTGACGCGGTACGCACCGGTCGCGCGGGTGGTTCAATCGATCGTCCGGCCTCGAGCTCGCCCAGAGCCCAGGCCACGGTGTCCGGGTACAGGGTGCGCTCGGCCACCTTGATGCGTTCGTGCAACGACTCCTCCGTGTCGCCCGAGAGTACCGGCACGACGTGCTGGGCCAGGATCGGTCCGGCGTCCATCTCGAGCGTGGCCAGGTGCACCGTGCACCCGGTCTCGGTGACGCCCGCGGCGAGTGCGTCGCGCACACCGTGCCAACCGGGGAAGGCAGGGAGAAGGGCGGGGTGCGTGTTCAGAATGCGGTCGGGAAACGCGGTGTGCACGGCCTGGGACAAGACGGTGCCGAAACCGGCCATGGCCACCAGGTCCACCTGGTGGGCCACCAGCGTGGCCGCCACCGTGGCGGTGTAGGCGGCGCGATCGAAGGCGGGCCCGAAGCCGCCGTAGCCGCTGCGGTCGACGAGCTCCGCCGCAGCGCCATGGGCCCGGGCCAGCTCCAGTGCGGCGCAGGGCCGGTCGGAGAGGACGACGGTCACGGGAAGCCCGGCCTCGAACATGGCGTCGAGGATCGTTCCACTTCCCGATACCAGGACCCCTACGCGCACGCCGGTCACGCTAGCAACGGCCGCGCCGATGTCGTGCCGTGCACCCCGGCGCGTCGTCAGCCCGACGACCGGCCGGCGGCACGTCGCGTGGGGCCGGAGGTCAGTGGGCGGGGACCCGGGTCAGGCCGGTGCGCCGAAGAAGGTGGCGTCGCCGAAGGTGAAGATGCCGCCGTCGGAGGCGACCAGGGTGTAGCCCCCGCCGTCGGGCGAAGACGCCATGCCGACGACGGGCGCGTTGAGGTGGATGGCGCCTGTCGAGCCCATGAACCTGGCGTCGCCGAAGGTGAAGATGCCGCCGTCAGTGGCCACGAGCCAATAGCCCTTGCCGTCGGGTGTCGATGCCATGTCGACGATCGGTTGGTTGAGGCGGATGGCGCCCGTCGAGCCGTAGAAGGTGGCGTCACCGAAGGTGAAGATGCCGCCATCGGACGCCACGAGCCAGTAGCCCCGGCCGTCGGAAGCCGAGGCCATGCCGACGATCGGTTGGTTGAGGTGGATGGCGCCGGTGGAACCGTAGAACGAGGCGTCGCCGAAGGTGAAGATGCCGCCGTCACTGGCCACGAGCCAGTAGCCCTTCCCGTCGGGCGTGGCCGCCATGCCGACGATGGGTCGGTTGAGGTGGAGCGCTCCTGTCGAGCCGTAGAACGCAGCGTCGCCGAAGGTGAAGATGCCGCCGTCAGAAGCGACCATCCAGTAGCCCTTCCCGTCGGGCGTCGAGGCCATGCCGACGATCGGGGCGTTGAGATGGATCGCGCCCGTGGAACCGTAGAATCCGGCGCTGCCGAAGGTGAAGATGCCGCCGTCCCGGGCCGAGACCCAGTAGCCCTTCCCGTCCGGGGTGTTGGTCATATCCACCGCCGGCTGGTTCAGCCCGCCCGAGGCGACGCTCAACGTGACAGGGGAGGCGAACAACCGGCGTGCTCCGCCACACGAATAACTGGTGCAACCGGCGGTCCATCCGCCGTAGGCGATCCAGTAGTTACCTGAAGAATCTTGGAACAACGATCCCCCGCCGGGGCCGGCTACCGAACCGTAGGACGACAGGATCGGGTTGGGATCGCTCTGGGCGCATGTGCTCGTCGGCGTGGCGCAGACGGCGACTCCCTCCGCGTAGCTCGACGAGGTGTAGATCCCCCCGCTGAAGAGGAGGTAGAACTCGCCGCCGAAGGCGACCATGGAGGGGTCCTCCACCGTGTTCTCCCAGGGGTAGGCAGCCGTGTTGTTGTAGAAGATCTCGGTGGGAGCGGAGCCCGCCAGGAATCCGGTGCCGGCACTGTTGAGCTCTTCGGTCCAGATGCCCGCCGGTTGCGACGAGCCTCCGTCGTTGCTCTTCCAGACCAGCCAGGGGCTTCCGTTGGCGGGGTCGATGAAGGGGCTCGGGTCGATCGCGCCGCCCAGAGCCGATTGGCACAGCAGCGGTCCGCTCGAGTTGTCGGTGAAAGCCGCACCCGTCGGGCTGATGCCGGCGGCAGTCGCCACGGACAGGCAGTCGAACCCGGTGTCCGAGGCATGACCCGCTTGCGCCGCGTCGTAGAACATCACCCAGTGGCCACCGAAGAAGAAGACGCCCGGAGACGTCTGGGTGTTGACCGCCTCCCATGAGGGGACGTTCGGCAGTGCGGTCGACCCGTACGACTGCCCGGTGTAGCTCCGCCAACCGGACTCGGGATTTCCCGACGTGTCGACAAGAGCCTGCAGGTGGTTGCCGAGGGCGGTTCCCGTGCTGAAGGCGTAATAGGTCCCGGCCGACTCGACCACATCGGGGTCGCCCGCGTCTCCCCCGTAGGCAGGCGTCACGGACGGTGCCGACGAGAGAGCGAGCCCGGCGGACACCGCGGTGGAGTGTGCAACGACGGTGGCGGCACGCGCCGGCGTGCCCGTTCCCGTCAGCACGACGCCGGCAGTCGTCACGGCCACGAGCGCGGCGAGCACGACGACGGCTCCCCGCCTCGTCGCGACGCGGAAAACTGACGTGCTACCCATTGGTCCCAGACTCACTGCCGCGCAACGCCGGAGTATCCACCGACGCCCAACAACAGCCCAACTCTCGGCCACTGGCCGTCGGAAGGAATGTCCCGCCACGGGCGGTCAGGCCAATGCTCCCGCCACGGGCGGTCAGAACAGTTCGAGCCGGTCAGCCCCGGAGCGGCTCAGGGCAGTTCCCGCACGATGGCGACCATCTTCTCGCCGCACTCGGTCGGGTTCTGGGTCACGAAGACGCCGGCGGCGCTCAGTGCCTCCATTTTCGCCTGGGCCGTGCCCTGGGAACCCGAGATAATGGCTCCCGCGTGCCCCATCTTCCGGCCCGGAGGCGCGGTCACGCCCGCCACGTAGGCCGCCACCGGCTTGGTCATCGAAGTGGCGATGAACTCGGCCGCGCGCTCCTCTTCGGAGCCGCCGATCTCGCCGATCATCATGACGGCCCGGGTCTCGGGGTCGGCCTCGAAGGCGGCGAGGCAGTCGATGAAGTTGGTGCCGGGGACCGGGTCGCCGCCGATGCCGACGCAGGTGGTCTGCCCGATGCCCTGTTGCGACAGTTCGTGCAGCGCCTGGTAGGTCAGCGTGCCCGAGCGGCTCACGATGCCGACCGGGCCGCCGGCCAGCGCGATGTCACCCGACGTGATCCCGATATTGCACTTCCCCGGAGAGATGATCCCCGGGCAGTTCGGCCCGAGCAGCCGGGTGCCGGGGAACTCGCGCACCAGCCGGTTGTAGGCCAGCGCCTCGTCCTGGGCCGGGATGCCTTCGGTGATGCAGACGATGAAGGCGATACCCGCCTCGGCCGCCTCCACAATGGCATCGGCCGCACCGCGGGGTGGTACCGAAATGAACGACGCCGTCGCCCCGGTCTCCTTTACCGCCTCGGCCACAGACGAGTAGACGTCGATGCCTTCGATGACCTCGCCCCCACGCTTGGGGTTGGTCCCGCCCACGACCTTGGTGCCGTAGGCCTTGTTGCGTAGGCCGTGGTAGAGGCCCTGGCTGGTCGGGCTGATGCCCTGAATGACGACCTTGGTCGTCTCGTCGACGAAGATGCTCACGTTGTTTCCTTGTTCCCTTCTGCCTCAGGCCTTGGCCAGGGCAACAGCACGGCGTGCGGCGTCGAGCATGGTGGGCTCGGCGATCAAACTGTCTGACAGGTGGTCGGCGAGGAGGGCCCGGCCTTCGGTGGCATTGGTCCCGTCCAGGCGCATCACGACGGGCGAGCTCAGCTTCACCCGGGACATGGCCTCGATGATCCCCTTGGCCACCTCGTCCACCCGGGTGATGCCCCCGAAGATGTTGACGAAGATGGAGCGCACGGCCGGGTCGGCGTTGATCACCTCAAGGGCGGCGGCCATCACGTCGGCGTTGGCCCCCCCTCCGATGTCGAGGAAGTTGGCGGCGGCGCCGCCGGCCTGGGTCACCACGTCGAGCGTGCTCATGGCCAGCCCCGCACCGTTGGCGATGATGCCGACGGAGCCCTCGAGCCCGATGTAGTTCAGGCCCTTTTCCTTGGCCATCTTCTCCCGCGGGTCGATGTCGGAGTCGTCGTTGTACTCCTCCCATTCGGGGTGGCGGAAGGTTGCGTTCTCATCGAGGGTCACCTTGGCGTCGAGGGCGTGCACCTTGCCCTCGGGCGTGAGGATCAGCGGGTTTATCTCGGCCAGGTCGCAGTCACCTTCGACATAGCAGTGGTAGAGCCGCACCAGCAGCGTGGCGGCCTGCTCGCGCGCTTCGGGGTCGAGGTTGGCCCGGTCGACCCACTCGCGGGCCGTCCCCTCGTCGAGGCCGTCGAGCGGGTTGATGTGCAGCATGGCGATGGCGTCGGGGTTGGTGACCGCCACCTCTTCGATCTCGACCCCGCCCTCGGCGGAGAGCATGCCGAGATGCAACTTGTTGGGACGGTCCAGGGTGAAGCTGGCGTAGTACTCCTTCTCGATATCCGACGCGTGCTCCACCCAGAGGCGCTTGACCACGTGTCCCTTGATATCGAGCCCGAGAATGTTCCCGGCGTGAAAACGCACTTCGTCGGCGTTGTCCGCCAGCTTGACGCCACCCGCCTTGCCGCGGCCGCCGACCTTGACCTGTGCCTTGACGACGACCGGGTAGCCGGCGTCATCCGCCTGCACGACCGCTTCGTCCACCGTGTCGGCCACCCCTCCGGGTGAAGTCGGAATGCCGAAGCGGGCGAAGTACTGCTTGCCCTGGTACTCGTAAAGATCCACTTGTGGTGCCTTCTCCTTCTGTCGTGTCGCTCTCGGGTGTCGTGTCGCTCTCGGGGTGTCGTGTGGGACCGGTGTCCTGTGATGCGGGGAGTCGTGTGGGGCGGGGCTCAGCCCCTGAGTGCCGCGCTCAAGGATGCAACGCATCCTCTCGTTCGTCGAGGGCCTCCCCCAGCCAGGTACCGATGGAGTCGAGCGGCGCACCGGGTGTGAACACGGCGGCCACACCCTGCTCCTTGAGGACGGGGATGTCGTTCTCGGGGATGATCCCCCCGACGATCACCAGCACGTCGTCACGACCGACGTCGGCCAGGAGTTGTACGACCCGCGGGACCAGCGTCAAGTGGGCACCCGAGAGCAGCGAGAGCCCGACGGCGTCGGCGTCCTCCTGCACCACGGCTTGGACCACTTGTTCGGGCGTCTGATGGAGGCCGGTGTAGACGACCTCGAAGCCGCTGTCGCGCAGGGCGCGGGCGATGACCTTGGCCCCACGATCGTGGCCGTCGAGCCCGGGCTTGGCGACGACCACCCTGTAGGGACGCTTCATGAACCCTCGATGATAGGGACGCCCCTGCGCTGACGCCAGACCAGGCCCAGACCGGGCGCCGGAACAGGCGACCGACTGAGCTCAGGGCAGGCTCAGGCTCGCCGGAGCGGAGTGGCGGAAAGGAGGAGGTTCTTCTTCCCCACCGACTCGAAGTCGACCGTGGCCTGGGCCCGCGAGCCTTCACCTTTGGCATCGAGCACCACGCCCGGACCCCAGTGGTCGTGCACGACCCGGTCCCCGGCCACCAGGCCCAAGTCCTCGGCTCCGCTGTTGGCCCGGGGACCGCTCGGCCGGGGCGCCAGCGGGCTGCTGGGCAGGAACGATCCTCCCGCTCGGCTGCCACCGGAACTGTCGTCACCCCAGCGGTCGTCGCTCCACCGATCGTCACCCCAGCGGTCGTCGCTCCACCCGTTGCCCCCGCGCCCGTACCCCGAGCGGCGGCTGTCGGTCGAGAGATTGCGACTCTCACGTGACGTGACGAGTCCGACGTCTTTGACCAGTTCGGTGGGGATCTCGCCCAGGAAACGGCTCGGGATGTTCTGTTGCGTGCGCCCGAAGATCGTGCGCGACCAGCGCGTGCGACAGGTTGAGATGGCGCCGGGCCCGGGTGATACCGACATAGAAGAGGCGGCGCTCCTCCTCGAGATCCGCCGGTTCGCTCAGGGAGCGGAGGTGGGGGAAGATCCCGTCTTCGAGGCCGACCACGAACACGGCCGGGAACTCCAGGCCCTTGGCCGTGTGCAACGTCATGAGGGAGACCCTCGTGCCGTCACCGTCGAGGTCGTCCGAATCGGCCACTAGGGCCACGGTCTCGAGGAATCCGACGACATCGTCGAACTGGCCGGCGACGCTGCCCAACTCGGCGATGTTCTCGATGCGCCCGTCGGACTCGTGGGTGTGCTCCGCCACCAGCTCGGCCATGTAGCCGGTGCGGTCGGCCACCAGTTGGATGAAATCCGCCGGGTTGACGGTGGAGACCAGCGGCCGGAGCTCGCCCAACACCTTGGACAGTTGCTGGGCACCCTTGAGGGCCTTGCCGGCGAGCCCGGCTTCCTCGGCCCGGTCGATGGCCTCGCTGAAGGACACCCTGTTCACCTGGGCCCAGGCGGCCAGGCGCGCCACCGACGTATCGCCGATGCCGCGCTTGGGCACGTTGACGATGCGGCGGGCCGACACCTCGTCGTCGGGATTGGCCAGGACCCTGATGTACGCCAGGACGTCCTTGACCTCTCGCCGGTCGTAGAACTTCGCCCCGCCCACCACTTTGTAGGGGATGCCGGTGAAGATGAACGAATCCTCGAGGGCCCGGCTCTGCGCGTTGGTGCGGTAGAAGACGGCGACGTCGCCCCAGGCGAGCGCCTCGGCCGCCCGCAAGCGCAGGATCTCGCCCGACACCCACGATGCCTCGTCGCGCTCGTCTTCGGCCCGGTAGCGCAGCACGGGATCGCCGGCGTCGCCCGCCGTGAAGAGCTGTTTGTTCGGACGGTCGAGGTTGTTGGCGATCACCGCGTTGGCCACGTTCAGAATGGTCTGCGTCGAGCGGAAGTTCTGCTCCAGCACGATGATGGTCGCACTCGGGAACGCCTGCTCGAACTCCAAGATGTTGCGGATGTCGGCGCCCCGCCACTTGTAGACGGACTGGTCGGAGTCGCCGACCACGCAGACATTGCCGTGGGCCTGGCCCAGCAACTGGACGATCTCGTTCTGGGCGTGGTTGGTGTCCTGGAACTCGTCGACCAGAATCTGATTGAAGCGCTCCTGGTACGACTCGCGCACATCGTCGCAGGCCTGCAACAGGTTGGCCGTCACCATCAAGAGGTCATCGAAATCAAGTGCGTTCGCCGCCAACAGGCGTTGCTGGTATTCGGCGTAGACGTCGGCGATCTTGCGCTGGAAAGGGTCGTGCTCCTGACGGGCGGTCTCGCGGAACGTCTCGAAGTCGATCAGCTCGGCCTTCGCCTGGCCGATGACGGCGGCGACGGAACGGGGCGGGAGACGTTTCGTATCGAGGCCCATCTCGGCCACGATCATCTCGATGAGTCGCCGCGTGTCCGTGTCGTCGTAGACCGTGAAATTCGGCCGGTATCCCAGGCGGTGGGCGTGACTCCGCAGGATGCGCAGACACGACGAGTGGAAGGTGGAGACCCACATCTTCTCCGCTCTCGGACCGACGAGCTCGGCCACGCGCTTGCGCATCTCCTCGGCGGCCTTATTGGTGAACGTGATGGCGAGGATGCCCCAGGGCGGCGCGTCGCCGGTGGCCAGCAGGTGGGCGATGCGCCGGGTCAGGACCCTCGTCTTACCCGAGCCGGCGCCGGCCACCACGAGCAACGGCCCGCCGCGATGCACCACGGCCGCCCGTTGGGGCAGGGTGAGGCCCTCGAGAAGAGCGGCCGCCGCGACCGCGTCGCCCCTCCTGCGTGGGTTGGGGAGATCGGCGGGGTCGGCCTCGGGTTCGATGACGGCCCCGATGGCTGCCGCCACGTCGGCCGCGGCTGCGGCACCCGCTGCGGCATCGTCGAACGGGCCGTCAACGGGGTCGTCGTGGACGTCGTGGACGTCGTGGACGTCGTGGAAGAGAGAGTCGTCGTACGGCGGGGCGCCGTCGTCTTGTGCGGCTGTTGGCGCAACCGAGACTGTCTTGGGCGCTGCGCCCTTCGCTGCAGCACCCTTTGTCGCGGCGCCCTTTGTCGCGGCTGCCCTGACCTGGTGAAACGCGTCCATGTCGAACAGTTCGGCCCCACTGCTGTTCTGACGTGCCCCGCTCACTCCCACTCGATCGTGCCGGGGGGCTTCGACGTGACGTCGAGCGCCACTCGGTTGACCCCTTCGACCTCGTTGATGATGCGCGACGACATGCGCTCGACCAGGTCGTACGGAAGCCGGGCCCAATCGGCCGTCATCGCGTCGTCACTGGTCACGGCCCGTATGACGATCGGGTAGGCGTAGGTCCGCCCGTCGCCCATGACCCCGACCGTGCGGACGGCCGGCAGGACGGCGAAGCTCTGCCACAGCTCGCGATAGAGACCGGCCCGGCGGATCTCCTCGACGACGATGGCATCGGCGTTGCGCAGGATCTCCGCCCTCTCGCGTGTGACCTCGCCGATAATGCGGACACCGAGTCCCGGGCCGGGGAAGGGCTGCCGCCACACGATGTCGTGGGGCAGGCCGAGTTCCTCACCCACGGCGCGGACTTCGTCCTTGAACAGGAGCCGCAGCGGCTCGACGAGGTCGAACGCCAGGTCGTCGGGCAATCCGCCCACATTGTGGTGTGACTTGATGTTGGCGGCCGTGTCGCTCCCCGACTCGATCACGTCGGGGTAGAGCGTGCCCTGGACGAGGAACTTGGGCCCCGCTCCGTCGTCAAGGGCGGCCGTGGCCGTGGCCGTGGCCGTGGCCGTGGCCGTGGCAGCGTCGGCTTCGCCAGCACCGAGGTCGCGCGCCACCTCCTCGAAGATGCGGATGAACAGCTCGCCGATGATCTTGCGCTTGCGTTCGGGATCGGTTACTCCTTCCAGTGCGGAGAAGTAACGGTCGGCTGCCTTGACGTGCACGAGGTCGATCTTGAACTGCCGGCGGAACGTGTCCTCCACCTGGTCCGCCTCGCCGGCGCGCATAAGGCCCGTGTCCACGAACACGCAGGTGAGCTGGTCTCCGATGGCCTTGTGGACGAGCGCCGCCGCCACGGCCGAGTCGACGCCGCCGCTCAGGGCGCACAGCACCCGCTCGCTGCCGACCTGTGCCTGCACCGCCGCCACCTGCTGCTCAATGATCGACACGTGGGTCCACGACGGCAGGCAACCGCAGGCGTCGAGGAGGAACCGCTCGAAGATCTCGCTGCCGCGCTCGGTGTGCACGACCTCGGGATGGAATTGCAGTCCGAAGATCCGGCGATCGGCGTCGTGCATGGCCGCCACCGGCGCGCCTTCGCTGGTGGCCGTGGCCACGAACCCCGGCGGCGGGACCGTGATGGCATCCCCGTGGCTCATCCAGACTTCTGACGTGGTGGGCCAGTCGAGGCAGAGGGGCGAAGGGGCCGTGAGCGTCAACGCCGTGCGCCCGTATTCGCCGTTGTCGGTGTGCGCCACCTGCCCGCCCAGCTGCGTGGCAATGAGCTGGGCTCCGTAACAGAGGCCGAGGATCGGGATGCCCAACTCGTACACGGCGGGATCGATGGTCGGCGCCGGCGTGGCGTAGACCGACTTGGGACCTCCCGAGAAGATGATGCCCTTGGGCTGACGGGCCCGGATCTCCTCGACGCTGATGGTTGAGGCCACGATCTCCGAGTAGACGTGCGCCTCACGAACCCGGCGTGCGATCAGCCGGGCGTACTGAGCCCCGAAGTCAACGACGAGGACGGTATCGGTCACCGAGTCCGACTCAATGGATGGCTCCCGGGAGAGCTCAATGGCCCATTCCGACACCCTGCGTCCGCTGGAAGAACTTCCCTTCGGTCTGCAGCGAGGGGGCGACCATCACTTCGGCCTTCTGGAATTCCTTGACCGTCTCGTAGCCGCACGTGGCCATCGCCGTCCGCAAGGCTCCGAAGAGGTTCATACGGCCGTCGTTCTCGTGGGCGGGTCCGAGCAGGATCTCGCGGAGGCTGCCGCGTACCGAGGTGCGCACCCGGGCCCCACGGGGCAGGGTGGGGTGGAAGGTGGCCATGCCCCAGTGGAAGCCGCGGGCAGGGGCTTCGAAGGCGGAGGACAGGGGCGAGCCCAGCATGACGGCATCCGCTCCGCAGGCGATGGCCTTGGCGATGTCGCCGCCCTTGGACATGCCGCCGTCGGCGATGACGTGGACGTAGACGCCCGTCTCGTCGAGGTGCCGCATGCGCGCCCCGGCCACATCAGCGATGGCGGTGGCCTGCGGCACTCCCAGACCGAGCACCCCGCGGGTCGTGCAGGCATTGCCCGGACCGACGCCGACGAGGACCCCGACCGCACCGGTGCGCATCAGGTGGAGGCCGGCCTGATAGGAGGCACAGCCGCCGACGATGACCGGCAGGTCGAACTCGCGGATGAAGCGCTTGAGGTTGAGAGGCTCCACCGTCTTGGACACGTGCTCGGCCGATACGACGGTCCCCTGGATCACCAGGATGTCCAGTTCGGCCGCCAAGCACGCCGGCGCCAGCGATTCGGTGCGCTGCGGGGTGACCGAACCTGCGGTCGTGATGCCCGCCTCTTTCATCTGGCGGATGCGCTCGGTCACGAGTTCGGGCTTGATCGGCTCGCTGTACATCTGTTGCATGCGCGCCGTGGCCTTCTCGTCGTCGAGCTCACGGATCTCGTCGAAGAGATTGCTGGGGTCCTCGTAGCGTGTCCACAGACCCTCGAGGTTCAGGACGCCGAGGCCGCCGAGCTTGCCCAGTTCGATCGCCGTGGCCGGGCTGATCACCCCGTCCATGGCCGAGCCGAGGAGCGGCAGGTCGAAGCTGTACGCGTCGATCTCCCAGGAGATGTCGACGTCCTCGGGGTCACGGGTGCGCCGGCTGGGCACGATGGCGATGTCATCGAGCCCGTAGGCCTGCCTCCCGGACTTGTAAACGCCGATCTCGATCTCAGCCACTTGTTCGCCCTCCGGCATTCGATGGGGCCGGTACGGCACTCTCGGTCCACACCGGCATGGCAATAGCGAACGCCGGGCCGACACTCCGACGATCCACCACTTTACTCTCTCGGGCTTGGCCCTCGGGCCGCTTTCGGCTCATGCAACGGCGCTTTCGGCTGAATTCGTCCGGGTCTCACGCAAAAGGGACCAGGACGACGGTGAGCAGTTCATGGATCAAGCGGGCCGTGGCACCCCAGATCATTTCGCCTGCCACCTCGAAGAACCAGACGGTGAGTCCGTCAGCGGCCACGCCCGGGCGTTCGCCATCTGCGAACCGCCAACGCTCCTCGTGGTAGTTCTCGAGGTCGGCCAGATCCCGTAAAGAGACGTCGAAGACGCGTTCGACCTCCGCCGGGCTGGCGACGACACGGGGTCGCGACGGCGTGCTCGCCACAATCGGGATGATGAGCGATCCGGTCCCCACGGTGACGACGGGATGCAGCCAACCTTCGGGCGTGACGTGGGACGTGTCGAGCGCGATCTCCTCGTAGGCCTCCCGCAGGGCCGCGGCCGGTGCGTCCTCCCCCTGGTCGATGCGGCCTCCGGGGAAACTCACCTCGCCCCGGTGCGACCGCAGCTTGGTCGAGCGCCGGGTGAAGATCAGCCGGGCCTCACCTTCCTCCTCGAAGAGCAACGCCAGCACCGCCGCATTGACGGGTCGGTCGGGCGTGCGCGACTCGTCGGCGAACAGCAGGGGGACGAGCACCCCCTGATCCCCGATGTCCTCGGGAACCGGCCCGAGCTGTCCCCGCGACCCCAGTGCCTCGAGCACACGGGCGAGACTGATCCCGCTGCGCCCACCCGCCGGAAGGCCGGCCCACGGGGCGGCATCGCCCATACGCCAGTCGGCCGGGCGTGGAATCACCTGCGGCGGAACCGGGCGGGGCATACCCGTCACGATATGTCGGCATGTTCGTCGCCGGACCGTCCTGCACGCTGTGTCCTGCCCGTTCCACTCGCCACGTCGCCGACCGTTCCCGCTCCCGCGGACGACGCCGCCGCAGTGCGTATGGGTGTGGGCGCCTTCAAGGCGCCCACGGCGTGGGCGTCGCCGTGTGAAAGTTGAACGCTAGGAATCTAACGATCAGTTTTCGAGGGTCCTGTCGCTGGGTCCTGCCGTCGAGACCGGCGCTATCGGGAGGTGAAACAGCTGTGGCCGGGTCCGAAGACCCGGCCACAACCACAAACAATCAGCCAATCGCTGGTGCGAGAGGCGGAGTTACATCATGCCGCCCATGCCACCCATACCGCCCATGCCACCCATGGCGGCGGCAGCGGCGGCTGCAGCGTCTCCAGCCTTCTCAGGCTTGTCGGCCACCAGAGCTTCGGTGGTCAGGAGAAGCGCAGCGATGGAGGCCGCGTTCTGCAGCGCAGAGCGGGTCACCTTGGCGGGGTCGATGATCCCGGCCTTGACCAGGTCCTCGAACTCGCCCGTGGCGGCGTTGAGGCCGATATTGCCCTTGGCCGACTCGACCTGGCTCACGAGCACGGCACCCTCGAGTCCGGCGTTGAAGGCGATCCAACGCAGTGGCTCCTCGAGCGAGCGGGCCACGATACGGGCACCCGTGGCCTCGTCGCCGTCCAGCGTCGCCGCCAGAGCATTGACCGACTTGCGGGTCCGCAGCAGTGCGGTGCCACCGCCGGCCACGACGCCCTCTTCGACCGCAGCGCGGGTGGCGGACAACGCGTCCTCGATGCGGTGCTTCTTCTCTTTGAGCTCCACCTCGGTGGCGGCCCCGACCTTGACCACGGCCACACCGCCGGCCAACTTGGCCAGGCGCTCCTGCAGCTTCTCGCGGTCCCAGTCCGAGTCGGTGTCCTCAATGGCGCGCTTGATCTGCGCCACGCGGCCCTTGACGTCTTCGGCACTCCCGCCGCCCTCGACGATGGTGGTGTCGTCCTTGGTCACGATGACCCGGCGGGCGTGGCCCAACAGGTCGATCGTGGCGCTCTCCAGCTTGAGGCCGATCTCTTCGCTGATGACCTGGGCGCCGGTGAGGACGGCCATGTCCTGCAGCATCTCCTTGCGGCGCTCACCGAAGCCCGGGGCCTTGACGGCGACGGAGGTGAACGTGCCACGGATCTTGTTGACCACCAGGGTGGCCAGCGCTTCTCCGTCGACATCCTCGGCGATGATCAGCAGCGGCTTGCCGGTCTGCATGACCTTCTCCAGGACGGGGACGAGGTCGTGGACCGCGCTCACCTTGGAGTTGTAGAAGAGGATGGCGGGGTCGTCGAGTACCGCTTCCTGGCGCTCGGCGTCCGTCACGAAATAGGGCGAAAGGTAGCCCTTGTCGAACTGCATCCCTTCGGTGAGCTCGAGCTCGATGCCGAAGGTGTTGGACTCTTCGACCGTGACAGTGCCGTCCTTGCCCACCTTGTCGATGGCTTCGGCCAGCACGTCGCCGATGGCGGGGTCGGCCGCGGAGATCGAGGCCACCTGGGCGATCTCGACCTTTCCGTCCACGACCTTGGCCTGCTTGGCAAGGTCCTCGACAGCGGCCTTGACGGCCTTCTCGATACCCCGCTTCAGCCCGGTCGGGCTGGCACCGGCGGCCACGTTGCGCAGCCCTTCGGTGATGAGGGCCTGGGCCAGAACCGTCGCCGTCGTGGTGCCGTCGCCGGCTACGTCGTTGGTCTTGGTGGCGACTTCCTTCACCAGCTGGGCGCCCATGTTCTCGAACGGGTCATCCAGTTCGACTTCCCGGGCGATGGACACGCCGTCATTGGTGATGGTCGGTGCGCCGAACTTCTTCTCGATCACCACGTTGCGACCTTTCGGTCCCAGAGTGACCTTGACGGTGTCGGCGAGCTTGTTGACGCCGGCCTCCAGCCCACGGCGGGCGGCCTCGTCGAATTTCAGAATCTTGGGCATGACTGTAGGGAACTCCTCTCGAGTCCTTTTACTTCAGTGAATGGGGTGACGCACCGCCGGCCGGCCGAAGAAACGGCCAGCTCGGCGATGTCGTCGAGACAACTAGGCCAGCTTGGCCAGTACGTCCCGGCTGGAGAGAATGAGAAGGTCTTCGCCCTCCACGGTGATCTCGGTTCCTCCGTACTTGGAGTAGACGACGGTGTCGCCGACCTTGACGTCGACGGGGATGAGCTCTCCGGAGTCTTCTCCACGGCGTCCGGGCCGACGGCAAGAACTTCGCCCTGCTGGGGCTTCTCTTTGGCGGTATCGGGGATGACCAGGCCGGACGCGGTGGTCTCTTCAGACTCGCCGGGCCGGACGACGATCCGGTCTTCGAGCGGGTGCAGCTTCGGCATCTGAACGGGCCTCCTTGGCATTCATTACTTATTTACTTGATTAGCACTCTCGGGTTGAGAGTGCCAAAGATAGCGGGCCTGGGGCCGAGGGGCAAGGGGACACGTCGTCGTGTCATTGGGGCGACCATCTTCAGGGTTACATGCCGGGCTAATCCACCGTAATCTTCGCCCCACGACCGGGTGGGAGAGCCTCCGCGCGAAGGCACTGGAGGTCTGATGCCCTGTTGACCGGCCGTGACGGTCTTGCGGCCATGCCGGCATCGTTCGGCCCCGTCGTCGCCGCAGCGGTCATCACCTCCGCGCTGTTCGGCGCCGTGCAGACCGCCGGTGCCGGAGCCAGCACAGCGTCGGACAAGGCGCAGGCCAAGCAGTACCTGCTGACCTTGTCCGACATGCCCGCAGGATGGAAGACCGAGAAGGGCTCGTCCGGCAGCGGGTCGGGCAGCCTCCCCGGGGCCAAGCAGCTGGCCAGCTGCATCGGGGTCCCCTCCAAGCTCATCAATTCCAATCCGCCCGAAGTCGACAGTCCCTATTACGAGAACAAGAGCGGGTCTCTCGAGGTCCAGGACACGGTGTCGGTGTTCGGCTCGGCCAAGGTGGCCAAGGCCGAGCTGGCCGCCATGGCCAACACCAGGACGCCCGCCTGCATGGCCACCATCATGAACGGCACGTTCAAGGCGAAGATCCGGCCTCGGCCGGGAAGGGCGCAAAGCTCGGCGCAATCACCGTGACGAGGGCCGATCCGACGCAGTTCGGAAGTGGCACCACCGGGCTCGTCATTTCACTCCCGATCACCGCAGACGGCACGTCCGTCACGGCCAACATCGCGGCCGTCTACTACGTGAAAGGAAAGTTCGGCCAGGAGATCGACTTCAACGCCTACGGATCGGCGTTCCCCACTGCGATCGCCCAGCCGATCATCACGGCCGCGATCAATCGCCTGTAGGGAGAACGTCCGTCCCCTCGTCGATGGATACGCTCCATGAGCATTCCCGGCCCCGGACCGGGCCCGCGAGCCTGGAAGGGGACGTGATGGCGGCAGAGGACAGACGGGGGCCGGCTGCACCGGAATCACCGACCGCGCCATCATCACCGACAGCGCCATCCGCGCCGACCTCACCGGCGCCAACCAGGCGGCCGCGGACAGCGCTGCGCGCCGGCACCAGTACGGCAACGTCGGGGCCGGGAGCGCGCCGGGCCCCGCGCGCAGTGCGGCGGCGGGCCCACCGGAGCGGCCCTTCCTCCCCCGACTCGGGTGTGGTCGTCACCGGAGGTGCTTCGGGTATCGGTCTGGCCACCGCCCTGGCGCTCGCTCAGGTCGGCCGGGCTGTCGCGATCTGGGACCGGGACGGCGCCGCCGCCCGACGGGCCGCGGCCCGCTGCAGTGACGAGTACGGCGTACGAGGGGTCGGCCTCAAGGTGGATGTCACGAAGACGAGCACATTGAAGGCCGCTGTCAGACGGTCGCTGGCCGAGCTCGGCCCCATCGGAGGCCTGGTCCATGCGGCCGGCATCGGGCGGCCCGTCCCGGTCACGCACATCGGCGACGAGTCCTGGGACGAGGTCCTCGACGTGAACCTGCGCGCCGGGGCGACCGTGACCAAAGAACTCCACCCGGCACTCCTCGAAGCCAACCCCGGATCGGCGATCGTGTACATCTCGTCGATCGAGGGCTTCGTGGGCGATCCTCTCCTGCCGGCGTACTGCGCGTCCAAGGCCGGGCTACTCGGACTGACCCGTTCCGCCTGCGGCCTCCTCGGTCCCGACGGGATCCGTGTCAACTCGGTCTGTCCGGGTGCCGTCGACACCCCGCTCCTGGCTCCTCTGCTCGCCATCCCCGGAGCAAAGGAGAAGCTGATCACGCAGACGCCTCTCGGGCGCCTGGCCCAACCAGAAGACATCGCTTCGGTCGTGCGGTTCCTCCTCTCCGACGAGGCGGCCTACATCACGGGAACCAGCATCGTCGTCGATGGCGGCATGACTGCGATCGGTCCCTCGCGATGAGCACCGAGGACGAGCGCTGGTGGCGGGGGGGCGTCTTCTACCAGATCTATCCGCGCTCCTACGCCGACGCGAACGGGGACGGATACGGAGATCTCCCCGGCATCATAAGCCGCCTCGACTACCTGGCCGAGCTGGGTATCGACGCGTTGTGGCTCTCACCAGTCACGGTCTCACCGAACCGTGACTGGGGGTACGACGTCTCCGACTACTGCGATATCGACCCCGACTTCGGTACCCTGGACGACCTCGACACGTTGGTCAGAGAGGGCGAGAGGCGCGGCATCCGGGTCCTCCTCGACCTCGTTCCCAATCACAGCAGCGATCAACACCCCTGGTTCGTAGACGCCCGTCGTGGCTCGCGACGCCGAACACCGGGACTGGTATGTCTGGGCCGATCCGAAACCCGACGGGAGCCCACCCAATAACTGGGTCAGCATTTTCGGCGGCTCGGCCTGGGAGCTCGATGCGCCCAGCGGCCAGTACTTCCTCCACAACTTCGAGATGCAACAACCCGATCTCAACTGGTGGGACCAGCACGTCCGCGACGCCTTCGATGCGATCGTGCGGTTCTGGTGGGACCGGGGAGTGGCCGGCTTCCGGATCGACGTCTGCAACATGATGATCAAGGACGCCGAGTTGCGGGACAACCCACCGGCCACCAAGGACGACCCCCTCGACCAGCAACTCATGGGCGTCAGGTCCGTCTACAACAGCGACCGGCCCGAAGCCCATGACATCCTGCGGCACTGGCGGACCATCGCCGACACCTATGACCCACCGCGGCTGCTCATCGGTGAGACCAATGTGGAACGACTGTCGACGCTCATGCAGTTCTACGGCAACGGTCACGACGAGTTGCACGGCGGGTTCAACTTCGTCTTCATCAATGCGGCGCTCGAGGCCGACGTCATGCGGGCCATCGTCGAGGACGTCGAGGCCCTGCTGCCCGAGGGGGCCTGGCCGCTGTGGACGGGTTCGAACCATGACGTCTCCCGGCTGGCCACCCGATGGGGCGGGGGCGACAGGGCCAAGGTGCGCTGTGCCCTCATGATCCTGCTGTGCCTGCGCGGCACGCCCTTTCTGTATCAAGGTGACGAGATCGGCCTGACCGACGGGCCCATCGAGCAGGCCGACTTGCGTGACAGGGTCGGCATCAGGTTCTGGCCCCACTACAAGGGACGCGATCGCTGGAGCGGACGCCGATGCCCTGGTCGCCGGGGCCGGGTGGCGGATTCAGCGACGACGCCGAGGTCCGCCCATGGCTACCGATGGCCGATCCCGCGCTGTGCAATGTGGCCGACCAGGCGGCGGACCCCGATTCGGTTCTTTCGTTCACCCGGCGGGCAATCGCACGGCGGCGCGCCAACGAGGACCTGGCTCTGGGGTCGTACCACCCGGTGGTGTCGCCCGCGCGATTCCTGGGTCTTCCGGCGCGGGCACCGGTCGGTCGTCGCGCTGAACATGGCCGATACCGCAACGGAGATCACCGGGTTGGCGGGGTCGATCACGTTGGCCACCGAGCGGGGTCTCGAGGGCACCACCGTGGAGGGCCCGGTCACCCTGGCGCCGTGGAGCGGGATCGTCGTCGAGTCGTAGCCTGCGCCGGGGCGCTTCCTCTAGTCGGTGGCGGACGAGACGCGGCCGACCGTCTGGGCCGGGCTGGTGGCGGCCGCGTGAGCATTCGCGGCGTTACCACCGGCACGCAACTGCTGGTAGCGGTTGGCATACATCACGCTGTCGGCCCGTGTAATCAGTTCGGCCAACGAATCGTCCGTTTCCAATTCCGCCAGTCCGAAGGCGACCGATGCCTCTTCGGTGGCCGCCAGGTCGCCGTTGATGCGAGCGAAACGCTCAGCTGCATCGTGCACGTCGAGGGCGGGGAACCCGCAGACGAACTCATCGCCGCCGTAGCGCACGACGAGGTCGTACGAACGGACATTGGCCCGCAGTGTGTCGGCGATCTTCCGCAGAAGTTGGTCCCCGGCCAGGTGGCCGTGGGTGTCGTTGCGGGCTTTGAGGTTGTTGACGTCGACGAAAGCGAGCACGAACGTGTCGCCCGTCCTTCTGGCCCGGGTGATCTCGTGCTCCAGCTCCATCATCCCCGCCTCACGGCGATACGCCCCGGTCAACCCGTCGATCGACGACTCCACACGTTCGATCGCCGACACGACGCGGTCCAGACGAGCCGCGGCACGGTCGGACTTGGCGTGGAAGCGATCGCGGGCTGCCGCATAGCGGTCCCGCCTGGCCAGTACCCGTGCGGCGGTCATCTCGTGGTCGGTCCAGCCCTGGCCCGCAGGGCGCGCCTGCGCCGCCTCGTCCCGCGCCCGCGCCCTGCCGTCGCGCTCGGTGGCCCGGACGTCGCGCTCGGCCGCCCGCAGGTCGCGCTCGGCCGCCCGCAGGTCACGGGCCGTTGCCCGGGCATGCCGCTCCTCCGAAAGCGCTTCACGCTCCTGGAATGTCGCCTGGCTGTTGCGGTCGCCCCCGGCGGCGTGCACAACCCGGGGCGCTGGATTCCCCTGCATCTCGTCGCGGTGCTGGCGTTCGATGGCTTCGGTGACCGTCGCGGCCAGCGCCCCCGCCGGCATGATCAGGTTTTCGGGCCGGGTCGCCGGGCCCCAATACAGCGTGAGGGCTCCCCAGATCGCGCCGTCCCGCAAGAGCGGCACGGCGCGCACGCCGACGGCGCCGTACTGGGACATCTGTTCGGCCAGATGAGCGCCCGTGAGACCGCGCTGACCCGACCCGTCCCCTTGCATCGCCGTGGATGTCTGACAGCATTCCCAGGTCGGACCCGTCTCTTCGCTCAACTGAAAATCGTCGAGCGTGCAGGCCCACTCGGTCGAACCCGTGGCCGAGAAGAACCCGAAGGGGTCTTCTCTCACGACGACGGAACAGGCCAAAATGTCCGTGAATTCCGCACACTCGCGACACAGGGCGGAGAGCACGCCGGCCAGATCCGCGCTCGGGCGCGTTCCTCCACCGCCCTCTTCGACAATCCTCCCACCACTCACCACGCGGTCTCCCATCACATGCGTCACAGATGCCGACTCACCCGAATGGATTACCTCCCGAGAGGTAACCGAGACACTACAGGTCTTGGGCGAGTGCGCCACCTCGGCATGCGCACGGTACTCAGGTCAGCTGGGGAGCGACTGAGCGGCGGCGTCCCCGGTCGCCCGCATCGAGCTAGCCGTTGACGGGTGTCATGTCGGCGTAGCGGTCCCCGTTCGCGCGGCGCCCAATTCCGCCGAGACTGCCAACTCGCTTTCGGACAGCGCGACATCGAGAGCGGCACCTGTGCCGGCGTGCAACCCTTCGCCGCGGCCACGGCGTCGATGCGCTCGACGATCGCGATGTTGGCCGCCGGATTGTCACCCTGGAATCGCGGCTGGAAGCGGCGGAAGTCGCCCTCATCGAGCTGGTCGACCGCGCGATGACCTTTCCTGGTAGAGCTCCGCGCGCTCCGAGGACTGCGCGCGTGCGGGACGCGTCCCACCTCGAGAGTTGCCGCGCGCTCTACGTCAAGCGAAGGAGGGTCAGCCCATGCCGACCACGGGCGAGTTCAGGTGCATTTCTCCCTCGGAGCCGAAGAAGCCGGCGTTGCCGAAGGTGAAGATGCCACCGTCGGCCGCCACCAGCCAATAGCCCCCGCCGTCGGGTGTCGCCGTCATCCCCACGATGGGTGAGTTGAGATGGGTGGCGCCCTCGGAGCCGAAGAAGCCGGCGTTGCCGAAGGTGAAGATGCCACCGTCGGCCGCCACCAGCCAATAGCCCCCGCCGTCGGGTGTCGCCGTCATCCCCACGATGGGTGAGTTGAGATGGGTGGCGCCCTCGGAGCCGAAGAAGCCGGCGTTGCCGAAGGTGAAGATGCCACCGTCGGCCGCCACCAGCCAATAGCCCCCGCCGTCGGGTGTCGCCGTCATCCCCACGATGGGTGAGTTGAGATGGGTGGCGCCCTCGGAGCCGAAGAAGCCGGCGTTGCCGAAGGTGAAGATGCCACCGTCGGCCGCCACCAGCCAATAGCCCCCGCCGTCGGGTGTCGCCGTCATCCCCACGATGGGTGAGTTGAGATGGGTGGCGCCCTCGGAGCCGAAGAAGCCGGCGTTGCCGAAGGTGAAGATGCCACCGTCGGCCGCCACCAGCCAATAGCCCCCGCCGTCGGGTGTCGCCGTCATCCCCACGATGGGTGAGTTGAGATGGGTGGCGCCCTCGGAGCCGAAGAAGCCGGCGTTGCCGAAGGTGAAGATGCCACCGTCGGCCGCCACCAGCGTGTACCCCGAAGTCGGACCGGGAGGTGCGGGCGGCGTGCCGCCTCCGCCAGGTGGCGTCGTAAAGGTGACGCTCGCCGTTGCGGTAGGCGAAGCGGCGGCGGTCGTATCGGTTGCGGTGTAGACGACGACCTGGGCGGTGGCGTCAGTGACCGTGAAGGTCACGACGCCGCCGGCGGTGGAAACCCCACTTGCCGCGGACACCACGGAGCTTCCGCTTCCGGCCTGCAGCGTCACCACGTGACCCGTGACGGCGCGGTCTTGCTCGTCGCGCAATGTGACGGTGACCGTTGAGGCGGTGACGCCGTCGGCGACGACGCTGCCCGGATTGTCGGTGACGGTCGATGTGGCGACGTCGGTAGGTCCTGCGACGAATGCAACCGTTGCCGTCCCGGTCACGATCACGACGGCCGTGTTGTCATGAGCGGTGTAGACGACGTTCTCCAGGGTGGTATCAGTGACCGTGAAGGTGACGACACCCGCGCTGGAGGAGACCCCGCTCGGCGCAGAGACGATCGAGTTGCCACTCCCGGCGATGAGGCTCACGGTATGGCCGGGAATCGGAACGTCCTCTGCACCGAGCAACGTCACGGTGACCGTGGAGGTCGTCGCGCCATCGGCGGCGACACTCGCCGGGTCGGCCACGACGGTCGAGTTCGCCGCCTCAGGGGAGTTCGGCGTAAAGGTGACCGTCGGCCTCTCGGTCAACGTCACGGCGGCCGTGGTATCCCTCGCTGTGTACACCACGGCTTGGGCGCTGCCATCGCGGACGGTGAAGGTGACGATGCCGCTGCCAGAGGAGTTGCCGCTCGCTGCGGACACCACGGAGCTTCCACTCCCGGCCTGCAAGGTGACGACGTGACCAGCCACGGGGTGGCCGTTCGCATCGAGGAGTGTGACGGTGACCGTCGATGTCGTGGCCCCGTCCGCGACGACGCTGGCAGGGTTGGCCGTCACGGTGGAGGTACCGGCTGCAGTCGGTCCGGTAATGAAGTTGACCCCTGCCGTTTGTGCGATGACGACCGCATCGGTGACGTCGGTTGCCACGTAGTCGACATCCTGGACCGTGGTATCGGTCACGGTGAACGTGACCACGCCATTGGCGCCGGAGGGCCCGCTCGCCGAGGAGATCGCAGAGGCTCCAGTCACCTGCTGCAAGGTAACGGTGTCATCCTGCTTCGGATTGCCATTGGCGTCGAGCAGGGTGACGGTGATAGTCGAGGTCGACGTGCCGTTGGCGGTGACGGTCGGCGGACTCGATACGACGGTCGAGGTGCTGGCATCGGTCGAACCAGGGACGAAACTGACTTGTGCCGTCTCGGTGATGACGACCGGCGCTGAGGTGTCCGTCGCCGTATAGGTGACGTTTTGGGCAGCCGTGTCGGTCACGGTGAAGGTAACCACGCCATTGGCACCCGAGACGCCGCTCGGCGCGGAAATGGTGGAGCTTCCGCCATTGGGGGTGAGGGTGACCGAGTGGCCGTGGACCGGGTTGAAGTCGGCGTCGCGCAACGTGACCGTAATGGTCGAGAGATCGGTCCCGTTTGCAACGACGCTGCTCGGTGCGGAGGCGACCGTCGACGTGCCGGCGTTGGTGGAGCCCGCGGTGAAGGTGACGCCCGCTGTCTCGGTGATGTCGACCGGCACTGTCGTGTCGGAGGCCGTATAGGTCACGTTTTGGGCAACCGTGTCGGTCACGGTGAAGGTAACCACGCCATTGGCGCCCGAGACGCCGCTCGGGTCAGAGATGGTCGAGCTCCCACTGCCGGCGCTCAAGGCGACCGTGTCACCTTGGACCGCATTGCCATGGGCGTCGAGGAGGGTGACCGCGATGGTCGAGGTGGACATGCCGTTTGCGGTGACAGTCGGCGGACTCGACGTGACGGTCGACGTGGTGCCGTCGGCCGGGCCAGGGGTGAAGTCCACCGAGGCGGTCTCGGTGATGTCGACGAGCGCTGTGTCGTCGACTGCCCCGTAGGTGACGCTTTGGGCCGCGGTGTCGCTCACGGTGAAGGTGACGGTGCCGTCGGCCGCAGAGAGGCCGCTCGGGGCCGAGACAACCGAACTACTCGCTCCATGGCTCAAGAGGACACTGTCCCCGGCAATCAGGTTGCCATGGGCGTCGCGCAAGGTGACCGTAATCGTCGAGATCGACGTGCCGTTGGCCGTGACCGACGTCGGGTCGGCGGTCACTGTGGACAGCGCGGCGTCGGCTCGGCCCGCGGTGAAGGTGACTTCGGCCGTCGCAACCAGCGGGACGACAGCGGTGGTATCGGTGGCCGAGTACGTGACGCCCTCGGCCACGGTGTCGCTCACGGTGAAGGTGACGGTGCCGTCGGCGGCTGACGGGCCACTCGGGTCAGAGATGGTCGAGCTCCCACTTCCGGCGCTCAACGCGACGTCGTCCCCGACGACCGGGTTGCCATGGGCGTCGAGCAAGGTGACGGTGACGGTCGACGTGGACGTGCCGTTGGCGGTGACCGAGGTCGGGTCGGCCGTGACGGTGGAGGTGGAGCCATCCGCGGGCCCGGGGGTGAAATCGACCCCGGCTGACTCGATGATGACGACCGGCACTGACGTGTCGGTGGCCGTGTAGACGACGTCTTCGGCCGCGGTGTCGCTCACGGTGAAGGTGACGGTGCCGTCAGCCGCAGAGAGGCCGCTCGCGTCGGAGACGGTCGAGCTTCCGCCGCTGGGGGTAAGGGTGACCGTGTCCCCCTGGACCGGATTGCCCTGGGCGTCGAGCAGCGTGACCGTGACGGTCGAGGTCGAGGTGCCATTGGCGGTGACGGTGGTCGGGTCGGCGGTCACGGTGGAGGTGGAGGCATCGGCCGTGCCGGCGGTGAAGTCCACCGCGGCGGTCCCGGTGATGCCCAGGGCTACCGAGGTGTCAGTTGCCGTATAGGTGACGTCCTCGGCCACAAGGTCGCTCACGGTGAAGGTGACGGTGCCGTCGGCGGCGGAAGGGCCACTCGGGTCAGAGATGGCCGAGCTGCTGCCCTCTCCCTGGGTCAAGGTGACGTCGTCGCCGACGACCGGGTTGCCATTGGCGTCGCGCAAGGTGACCGTGACGGTCGAGGTCGAGGTGCCATTGGCGGTGACGGTGGTCGGGTCGGCGGTGACTGTGGAGGTCGTGGCATCGGTCGGGCCGGCGGTGAAGTCCACCGCGGCGGTCTCGGTGATGCCGACCGGCACTGTCGTGTCGGTGGCGGTATAGGTCACGTCTTCGGCCACGGCGTCGCTCACGGTGAAGGTGACGGTGCCGTCGGCGGCGGAAGGCCCACTCGGGTCAGAGATGGCCGAGCTGCTGCCCTCTCCCTGGGTCAAGGAGACATCGTCGCCGACGACCGGGTTGCCATTGGCGTCGCGTAGGGTGACCGTGACGGTCGAGGTCGAGGTGCCGTCGGCGGTGACGGTGGTCGGGTCGGCGGTGACGGTGGAGGTGGTGGCATCGGTCGGGCCCGGAGTGAAGGTGACTTCGGCCGACTCGGTGATGGCAACGGGCACGGTGGTGTCGTTGGCCGTGTAGGTCACATCTTGGGCGGCGGTGTCACTCACGGTGAAGGTGACGATGCCGTCGGCGGCGGAAGGCCCGCTCGGGTCGGAGATGGCCGAAGTTCCACTGCCGGCGGCCAAGGTGACGGTCGTCACCTTGGACCGGGTTGAAGTTGGCGTCGAGCAGGGTGACGGTGATCGTCGAGGTCGACGTGCCATCGGCGGTGACGGTCGGAGGACTCGAAGTGACGGTCGACGTGGTGCCGTCCGCCGCGCCGGCGGTGAAGTCCACCGAAGCGGTCTGGGTCGCGAAGATCGCCGCTGTATCGTCGTAGGCCATGTAGGTGACAACTTCAGCCGTGGTGTCGCTGGCGGTGAAGGTGACCGTGCCGTCGGCGGCGGAGGTGCCGCTCGGGCCGGAGACGGTGGAACTTCCGCCACCTTGGCTCAAGAAGACGAAGTCGCCGGCGACCGGGTTGCCATTGGCGTCGCGCATGGTGACCGTGATCGTCGAGGTCGAGATGCCGTCGGCGGTGACCGTCGGGGGGCTCGCGGTGACGGTGGACGTACCGGCATCGGCCGGACCGGCGACGAAGGTGACCTCAACCGCCGTATCCAGTGGGACGGCCTCCGTGGTGTCCTCGGCCGAGTACACAACGCTCTCCGCCACCGTGTCGGTCACGGTGAACGTGACCGTGCCATCGGCCGTCGGAAGGACCGCTCGGGTCGGAGATTGCGGAACTTCCGCCGTTGGGAGTCAAAGTCACATCGTCACCGACGACAGGATTGTTGTTGGCGTCGAGCAAGGTCACCGTGATCGTCGAGGTGGACGCACCGTCGGCGGTGACCGAGGTCGGGTCGGCCGTCACGTTCGAGGTTGTGGCGTCTGTCGGGCCGGCGGTGAAGTCCACCGCGGCGGTCCCGGTGATACCCAACGCCACGGAGGTGTCGGTGGCGGTATAGGTGACGTCTTCGGCCACAAGGTCGCTCACGGTGAAGGTGACGGTGCCGTCGGCCGCGGAAGGGCCACTCGGGTCAGAGATGGCCGAGCTGCTGCCCTCTCCCTGGGTCAAGGTGACGTCGTCGCCGACGACCGGGTTGCCATTGGCGTCGCGCAAGGTGACCGTGACGGTCGAGGTCGAGGTGCCATTGGCGGTGACGGTGGTCGGGTCGGCGGTGACTGTGGAGGTCGTGGCATCGGTCGGGCCGGCGGTGAAGTCCACCGCGGCGGTCTCGGTGATGCCGACCGGCACTGTCGTGTCGGTGGCTGTGTACGTCACGTCTTCGGCCACGGCGTCGCTCACGGTGAAGGTGACGGTGCCGTCGGCCGCGGAAGGCCCACTCGGGTCAGAGATGGCCGAGCTGCTGCCCTCTCCCTGGGTCAAGGAGACATCGTCGCCGGCGACCGGGTTGCCATTGGCGTCGCGTAGGGTGACCGTGACGGTCGAGGTCGACGTGCCGTCGGCGGTGACGGCCGGGGGGCTGGAGGTGACGGTGGATGTCCCGTCGGATACTGGGCCAGAAGTGAACGTGACATCGGGGGTCTCGTTGAGGTCAACGAGCTCGGTGGTGTCCTCGGCTGAGTAGATAACAACCTCGGCCACGGCGTCGGTCACCGTGAAGGTGACGGTGCCGTCAGCGGCCGAGGGGCCGCTCGGGTCGGAGATGGCCGAGGCGCTGCCCTCCCCTTGGTCCAATGTGACGTTGTCACCGACGACCGGGTTGCCGTTGGCGTCGAGCAGGGTGACGGTGATGGTCGAAGTGGACACGCCGTCGGCGGTGACCGAGGGCGGGTCGGCGGAGACCGTGGACGTGGCGGCGTCGGTCGGCCCCGCGATGTAGTCCACGGACGCGGTCTCGGCGATGACCACCGGCGCTGTCGTGTCGGTGGCCGTGTAGGTCACGTCTTCGGCCACGGCGTCGCTCACACCGAAGGTGACGGTACCGTCGGCCGCCGAAGGGCCACTGGGCACGGACATGGTTGAGCTGCCGCTACCTGCGCTCAAGATGACGTTGTCACCGACGATCGGGTTGCCATTGGCGTCGTGCAGAGTGACGGTGACAGTCGAGGTCGAGGTGCCGTCGGCGGTGACGCTGGTCGGGTCTGCCGTCACGGTGGAGGTGCCGGCATCGGTCGGGCCCGGGGTGAACGTGACTTCGGCGGTCTGGTTGATGCCGACCGGCACTGTCGTGTCGGTGGCTGTGTACGTCACGTCTTCGGCCACGGCGTCGCTCACGGTGAAGGTGACGGTGCCATCGGCGGCGGAAGGCCCACTCGGGTCAGAGATGGCCGAGCTGCTGCCCTCTCCCTGGGTCAAGGTGACGTCGTCGCCGACGACAGGATTGCCATTGGCGTCGCGCAAGGTAACCGTGACGGTCGAGGTCGAGGTGCCGTCGGCGGTGACGCTGGTCGGGTCTGCCGTCACGGTGGAGGTGCCGGCATCGGTCGGGCCCGCGACGAAGTCCACTGCCGCCGTCTCGTTGATGATGGCGCCTGCTGAATCATCGATAGCCGTGTAGGTGACATCTTCGGCCGTGGTGTCGCTCACGGTGAAGGTGACGGTGCCGTTTGCGGCCGAGGGGCCGCTCGCGGCCGAGATATCCGAGCTGTCGGATCCTTGGTCCAAGAAGACGTCGTCCCCGGCGACCGGGTTGCCATTGGCGTCGCGCAGAGTGACGGTGATGGTGGAGGTTGAGATGCCGTCCGCGGTGACAGGGGTCGGGTTGGCAGTCACGGTGGACCGGAAGTCGTTGGCTCGGCCGGCGGTGAAGGTGACTTCGGCGGTCGCAGACAGGGGGACGGTCTGGGTGGCGTCTTCTGCGGAGTACACGACAGTCTGAGCCGTGATATCGCTCACGGTGAAGGTGACGGTGCCATTGGTACCCGAAGGCCCGCTCGTGTCCGAGACCGTCGAGCTTCCGCTATTGGGGGTCAGGGTGACGTCGTCACCGACGACCGGATTGCCATTGGCGTCGAGGAGGGTGACCGTGACCGTTGAGGTCGCCGTGCCGTTGGCAGTGACGCTGGTCGGATCGGCGGTCACGGTCGAGGTGCCAGCGTCGGTCGGGCCCGGGGTGAATGTGACTTCGCCCTCCTCGGCGATGGTGACCGGCACTGTCGTGTCGGTGGCGGTGTAGATGACGTCTTGGGCGGCGGCGTCAGAGACAGTGAAGGTGACCGTGCCATCAGCGGCGGAGGGGCCGCTCGGGAGGGAGATAGCGGAACTCCCGCTCCCGGCGGCCAGGGTGACATTGTCACCTTGGACCGGGTGGAAATTGGCGTCGAGCAGGGTCACCGTGATGGTTGAGGTCGACGTGCCGTTGGCGGTGACGGTCGGAGGGCTGGTCGAGACTGTGGAGGTACTCGGATCGGTCGGGCCGGCGGTGAAGTCCACGACGGCGGCGTGCGCAAGGACGATGGCCGCTGTTGTGTCGGTGGCCGTGTAGGTCACGTCTTCGACCGAGCCGTCAGTCACGGTGAAGGTGACGGTGCCATCGGCCGCGGAAGGACCGCTGGGATCGGAGATGGTCGAGGTGCCGGCTCCCTGGTCCAAGGTGACGTCGTCACCTTCGACCGGATTGCCATTGGCGTCTCGCAACGTGACGGTGATGGTGGAGATCGATGTGCCATTGGCGGTGACGACCGTCGGGTTGGCGGTGTCGGTCGAGGTGCCAGCGTCGGTCGGACCGTTGGTGAAGGTGACTTCGGCTTCCTCCTCGATGGTGACCGGCACTGTCGTGTCGCGGGCCGTGTAGGCGACGTCTTGGGCCACGGCATCGCTCACGGTGAAGGTGACGGTGCCGTCGGCCGCGGAAGGACCGCTCGGGTCGGAGATGGCCGAACTTCCGCCATGGGGGGTCAGGGCGACGGTGTCACCGACGACCGGATTGTCGTTGGCGTCGAGCAGGGTGACCATGACCGTGGAAGTCGACACGCCGTCCGCGGTGACGCTGGTCGGAGCGGCGCTGACGGTCGAGGTGCCAGCGTCGGTCGGACCGGTGGTGAAGTCCACCGTTGCGGTCGCGTCGATGGGGGTGTTCGTTGTCGTGTCGGTGGCCGTGTAGGTCACGTCTTCGGCCACGGTGTCACTCACAGTGAATGTGACGGTGCCGTCGCCGGCGGAAGAGCCACTCTCGGCCGAGATGCTGGAGGTCGTGTCTCCTTGGCTCAAGGAGACGTCGTCCCCAGCCACGGGGTCGTCGTTGTCGTCGAGCAGCGTGACCGTAATTGTCGCGGTCGTCCCATCAGCGGGCTCGCTGGGGGAGCTTGCGACGACCGTGGAGTTTGCGCCATCGGTCGGGTCGCCGTAAGCGGAAGGACTTCCGATGGCCAACGATCCAGCGAAGGTCGTGACAAAAATTGCAGCGGTCGCCAGTGCGGCCCAGCGTGTGCGGGTGGCATGCATCGTGAGACTCCAGCGCGGAGCGAAGGCTCCGCATCAACTCACCCAAGGACCCGCTTCAGTTAAAACTTGAATTCAAATGAGTGACAGAAGAATAACACCGAAAATAGGTATTTTTGCCCACCCCTGGTTGACAGCGTTCGTGCAATCCGTGTGCGCGGCGCAACACACTCGTTGCTCCAATGAGGGTTCCCGAATTTTCTTTTCCCGTTGTCGCGGAGCCCGGTGACGCGCTTCTCCGATGCGTGCAGCGTCAGTTCAGCTTGCTTCTTGAGCTCGTCCTCCGGAGAAAGCCGTTAGGCCGGCTGCGGCGTCGACGCCATGCCCACGATGGGCGAATTGAGCTGCGTGGCGCCCTGCGAACCATCGAACGGGGCGTCGCCGTGGGTGAAGATCCCGCCGTCGGCGGCCACCAACCAGTAGCCACCCCCATCCGGCGTCGACGCCATGCCCACGATGGGCGAGTTGAGATGCGTCGCCCCCTGGGAGCCGTAGAAGCCGGCGTCGCCGTGGGTGAAGATCCCGCCGTCGGCGGCCACCAACCAGTAACCGTTGCCATCGGGCGTGGACGCCATGCCCACGATGGGCGAGTTGAGTGGCGTGGCGCCCTGGGAGCCGAAGAAGCCGGCGTCGCCGTGGGTGAAGATCCCGCCGTCGGCGGCCACCAACCAGTAACCCTTTCCATCGGGCGTGGACGCCATGCCCACGATGGGCGAGTTGAGTGGCGTGGCGCCCTGGGAGCCGTAGAAGGCGGCGTCGCCGTGGGTGAAGATCCCGCCGTCGGCGGCCACCAACCAGTAACCCTTTCCATCGGGCGTGGACGCCATGCCCACGATGGGCGAGTTCAGGTGTGTGGCGCCCTGGGAGCCGAAGAAGCCGGCGTCGCCGTGGGTGAAGATCCCACCGTCGGCGGCCACCAACCAGTAGCCACCCCCATCCGGCGTCGACGCCATGCCCACGATGGGCGAGTTGAGCGGTGTCGCGCCCTGGGAACCATCGAACGAGGCGTCACCGTGGGTAAAGATCCCACCGTCGGCGGCCACCAACCAGTAGCCGGAAGCCGGGGCGGGGGGCGGCGGCGGCGGGCTGGTGAAGGTGACCGCAGCCGTCTCGGTGATCGTGACCGTGGCCGTCGTGTCGTGGGCCGTGTAGGTGACGGTCTCCGGCACGGAGTCGCGGACGGTGAAGGTGACGACGCCGTTGGCATTCGAAGGTCCGCTCGCAGCTGAGATGGTGGAGCTTCCACCGCTCGGCGTCAGGGTGACGGTATGCCCGGCTACCGGGCCGTGCGCAGAGTCAAGGAGAGTGACCGTAACGGTCGACGAAGTCGTGCCGTTGGCCGTGACCGAGGTCGGGGCAGCGGTGACCGTCGACGTGGCAGCGGCGGTTGCCGGCGTGAAGTCGACCGTGGCCGTCTCGGTGACGGTCATCGGCACCGTCGTGTCGTGGGCCGTGTAGATGACGTTTTCAACGGTCGTGTCCTTGACGGTGAAGGTCACGACACCGTTGGCGTCCGAGAGTCCGCTCGGTGCCGAAATGGTGGAGCTTCCACCATTCGCCGTCAGGGTGACGGTGTCACCACCGATCGGACCGTCATTGGAGTCGAGCAGGGTGACGGTGATCGTCGACTGGGTCGTCCCGTCAGCGGGAACCGAGGTAGGGCTGGCGGTGACGGTCGACATGCCCGGGTCGGCCGGGCCGATGAAGTAGACCGTGGCGGTCTGCGTGATGGTGACCCCCGCCGTCGTGTCGGCGGCGGTGTAGACGATGGTCGCAGCTACGGTATCCGTGACCGTGAAGGTGACGACACCGCTGGCATCGGAGGGTCCGCTCGCCGCCGAAATGGTGGAGCCTCCACTGCTCGGCGTCAGGGTGACCGTGTCGCCGGCGACCGGGTTGCTATTGGCGTCGAGGAGGGTCACGGTAATGGTCGACTGGGTCGCGCCGTCAGCGGGAACGGCGTCAGGGCTGGAGGTGGCCGTCGATGTGGCGGCGTCGGTCGGCCCGGCGGTGAAGCTGACATGCGCCGTCTGGGTGATCGTGACCCCCGCCGTCGTGTCGCGGGCGGTGTAGGTGACGCCCTGTGCCACAAGGTCGCTGACCGTGAAGGTGACGACGCCGCTGGCACTGGAGGGTCCGCTCGCCGCCGAAACGAGGGAGCTTCCACCGCTCGGCGTCAGAGTGACGGTGTCGCCGGCGACCGGAGCGTGGGTGTTGTCGAGCAACGTGACGGTGATCGTGTCGGTCGTCCCGTCGGCGACCACGCTGGGAGACGCGGCGGCGACAGTCGAGTTCGCGGCATCGGTGCCGACTCCGAAGGCCGACGGAGTGCCGATCGCCAACGAGCCGACGAACGTGGCGACAAAGACAGCAACGGTCGCCGGTACGGCCCAGCGCGTACGAATGACATGCATATGAGTTCTCCCACTCTGAGCGAGGTTCCCCCCCCGCTTCGATTACACCGCTGCTGCAAGCGAAGTTTGCACGATAACACCGAACATGGCGCGGGACCCGTTTCTCCACAAGAGTGCCTGGAGTGGGGGTTGCATCCGCTGTTTCCCGCCGCTCAATGCCAGTTCCTCAGCGTGGAGCCAGTTCCTCGAGCCGTTCGGAGTACTGCGGGGTGTCGATGTCGTAGGCCCACATCACCAGGGCGTCCTCGCCGGTTACCGGGTAGTAGTTCTTTCGTACCCCCACCGGCGCGAAGCCGAAGCGGCGATAGAGCGTCTGCGCCGCTTCGTTGTTGGCCGCCACTTCGAGCGAAAGGTGCTTGACCCCCAAGGGGAGCAGCGTGTGGATCCCGTCGATGAGCAGTGTGCTCGCCACGCCGCGCCGTTGGTACGCCGGTGCGGTGGCGATGGTGGTGATATGGGCCTCATCGCCGACGATCATGAACCCGATGTAACCCGCCATGTCGCTGCCGTGCCAGGCGGCGCGATAGAGCCGTCCATGGCGAAGGGCGAGCTCGGAGTGGAAGACCCCGACGCTCCACGGCTCCGGAAAGACGACGGCCTCGATCGGCAGGACGTGACGGAGGTCCTTCCGCTTCAGCTTCTCGATGCGCAGGTCCATGGCGATGGCTCAGCCCGAGGTGACCTGCGCGAAGTTGCTTTTGGCGTCGGCCTCGCGCATGTACACGGGAACGACGAACGCTGGATCGAGCGGCACCGCGCCCTCCTCGACGAGCTCGGCTGCTCGATCCACGAGGGTGAGCGGAGGGGGGAATGCGAGCGCATCCATGAGGCAGGCCACACCTGGCACGCCCCCGAGGATCTCCGCGTAACGCTGCACCCCGTCGCCAACACCCACGATGGGAACACCTCCGAGCTCGAGCAACGCTTCGGCCAACTCCTTTGGCGAGAAAAGCCCCGAAGCGATGACATCCTCTGCCTCGGGCCGGTCGTCACGCAACTCACGCACGGACGCAAAGACCTCGCCTCGGCGCGCGTCGACCGCCGCCAGCAAATAGCCGCGATGGCCCTGCTCCAGAGCGGCCCGGGCGAGGATGTCCAGGCTGGAGAGGCCCACGATGCCGATGCCCAGAGCCTGGGCCAGTCCCTTGGCCGCCGCCACGCCGACGCGGAGTCCGGTGAAGAGGCCAGGGCCCACGTCGACAGCGACGAGATGCACATCGGTCACCTTCAGCTCGAGTTGGAGCAGCACGTGCTCCATCGCCGGGACCAACGTCTCGACGTGGCGGCGCCTGCCACTCAAGGTGAATGCGGCCCGTGCGCCGGCGTCCGTGCGCGCAGCCACGCCGATGGTCTCGGTCGCAGTCTCGAGAGCCACGATGTTCACGATGCCGCCTCAGACGTTCTGAGCGACAGCGCGCGTGCGATGTCGTCCACCCGCCCGGACCAACGACCTCGACCGGTGATGCTGATGGTCCGCTCCTGCGGCTCGACCTCGCTCCGCTCGACCTGGCTCCCGGCGACGTCACTCCGGGCGACGTCGATGCTCGGGTCGGGCAGCTCGAGCAGGACCTCGAGCGCATCGTCGCCCAAGGCCGGTGCGGCGAGCTCGCCCCATTCAACGAGGGCGATGGCTTGCTCTTCCACCAATTCGGCCAGCGCGAGCTCGACCACCTCACCGAGACCGCCGGTCCGGTAGACGTCGGCATGGATCAGCGTCGCTACGGGCGCCGTCTCCGCGCAGCGGTACTGTCGCACCAGCGCGAACGTAGGGCTCGTCACGGGGCCATCGACCCCGAGTGCAGCTGCGAATCCCTGGGCGAACGCGGTTTTTCCGGCCCCGAGATCGCCCATCAGGAGAACCACGTCCCCCGTGGCGCAGAGCGCGGCCAGGCGACCGGCCACCTCCTTGGTCGCGGCAGGCGAATCCGAGGAGACGATCAGCGGCCAACTGCTCATGTGCATGGCGTCCCGCCCATGGAGGTCACGCCGGCCGGGCCATGAGGCGCTTGGCCCGGACGAGGTCGGCGCGCATTTCGGCCATTGCCTCTCCCCCGGCGCGCAGCACGTAGGCCGGGTGGTACGTCGGCACGAGGTGGCCCGTCCGGAACGGGTAGACCGACCCACGCAGCTGGCGGATGCCGTCGGTGCTGTCGAGCAACAGTCGGGTGGCGAAATTGCCCAAGGTGACGACGACCGAGGGATTGATGTGCGAGATCTGCTGCTCGAGATACGGACGGCAGGCCTCGATCTCGGGTGGGGCGGGATCCCGATTCTGCGGGGGCCGGCACTTCACCACGTTGGCGATGTAGCACTGCTCCCTCGTGATCCCGATCTCCTCGGACATCAACCGGTCCAACAGCTTGCCCGACCGCCCGACGAACGGCTCGCCGGCCAGGTCCTCGTCGCGACCCGGAGCCTCGCCCACGAACAACAGCGCGGCGTGGGGATCCCCCACCCCGAAGACGACCTGGGTCCTTGTTTCGGCCAGTCCGCATCGGGTGCACGCACATGCCGTGGTGCGCAACTGTTCCCAGGTCGAGCCCGTACCGGCGCGTCACCGCCGTCTTCACTGCATCCTGCCTTCAGCGGTGTGTAACCGCCGTGCTCGGGCGTTGACCGACCCGAGGGACCCTCGGGCCGATGCCGCAGAGGATCTCGTAGCTGATCGTACCCAACAGTGCGGCCCACTCATCGGCCGTGATCTCCTCGTCACCCTGACGACCGAGCAGCACCACTTCGTCGCCCGGCTGCACCGAGCTGTCCTCCCCGCAGTCGACCATGATCTGGTCCATGGTCACCATGCCGGCCAGGGGCCGGCGCTTCCCGCCGATGAGCACGCTGGCGCCTTTGGCGAAAAGGGCCCGCGGCACCCCGTCGGCGTAGCCGATCGGCACCGTGGCCACCACGGATCGGCGTGGCAACGCCCGCAGGCGCCCATAGGAGGGTCGTTCCCCCGCCGCCAGGGTGCGCACCGAGACCACACGGGCCCGCAACGACAGCGCAGGACGCAGCTTCTCGCCTCCCGACGCTGTGGTGAGTGCTGCGGCGGCCGCGGCACCGGGAAGGTAGCCGTAGAGCCCGATGCCGCACCGGACCATGCCATAGCGTGCCTCGGGATAGAGGATCGCGCCGGCGGTGTTGGCGGCGTGGATGACGTCGGGTCGGACGTCCGCCCGGGCCATTTCGTCGATCGCAGCATCGAAGAGCGCGAGCTGGCCGAGCGTGTACGACCGGTCCTCGGCACTCTCCCCGTCGGCCACCGGGAAGTGGGTCCAGAGCCCTTCGAAGCGCAGCAAAGGATCCTCGGTGATGGCGCGCAGGAGCCCCGGCACGTCTTCGGGAGTCGCACCGACCCGGTGCATCCCCGTGTCCACCTTGACGTGGACCGGCGTGGGTTGCTCCCGACGTCCGGGCGGCCCGGGCGAACTGCTCGATCGCCTCGGCGCTGTAGACCGTGGGCGTCAACCCGTAGGCCATGGCTGCATCGACCGCGTCCGGCTCGCATTCGCTCAGCAGGAGAATCGGTCCCTCCAGCTCGTGCCGTCGCAGCGCAACGCCCTCGTCGACCAGGGCCACCGCGAGCCCGCGCGCCCCTCCGGCCAGGGTGGCGCGGGCAACGGCGACTGCCCCGTGCCCGTAGCCGTGTGCTTTGACGACGGCACACAGGGTGGCCGGGCGCACCAGCTTCGAAAGCAAGCGGGCATTGTGGGTGACCGCCGCCAGATCGATCTCGGCCCAGGCCGGTCGCGACCGGCCCTCGGTCCGGTCAGCCATCGGCCCGGTCAGCCATCGCCACGGACCTCGCTGAGAAAGTCCGCCGCCAGTGCGGGCAGGTCGCCCGCCACCAGGCCCTCGGACCGGCCGCGCCCGGCGGCTCTGCCGTGGACGTGGGCCGCCAGTGCGGCGGCGAGATGCGCCGGCACGCCGCGGGCCAGGAAGCCACCGATGATGCCCGACAGCACGTCGCCTGTTCCTGCCGTGGCCAGCGCCGGGACCCCGGCCCCGGCGAGCAACACATCGGGCGTCGTCTCCGCCGACGCAGTCCCGCTCGGAGCGGCCACCGCGGTGAGCGGGCCCTTGAGGAGGACGATGGCCCCCACCGCGGACGCAAGGTCACGGGCGGCCGCCAGCCGGTCGTCGCCCGGGGGCGACCCGGCCAGGCGGGCGTACTCACCGTCGTGCGGCGTGAGGATGGTCGGGTGCGCGCGCTGCGCCAGGAGGGCGCGGGCGCGTGCGATGTCGCCGAGGGCGGTGATGGCGTCGGCGTCGACCACCAGAGGATACGGCGCGGCAGCGACCACGGCACGGATCTGTTCCTGTACCACTTCGGCTGTGCCGAGTCCGGGCCCGATGACCATCGCCTTGCACTTCACGGTCGCCTCGAGGAACGGGGTGGCCCAGTGCGGATCGGGCAGGCTGACCCGCACGGCCTCCGTCGGCCAGTTGCCGGCGGGATTTCCGGGCGTGCCCAACCGGATCATGCCCGCTCCGGCCGCCAACGCCCCCCGGGTGCACAAGATGGCCGAGCCCTCCATGCCGATCGATCCTGACGCCACGCCGAGCGCGGTGCTCCATTTGTTCGACTGGCGCGGCCGGGGTGGCAGCGACGCCGCCGACATCGGTGTCTTCGATCATGGCGGCGCGTGCGGGGGCCAGGGGGATGCCGATGTCGACCACCTCGACCAGCGCCGCTGTGCGACGGACCGGCGCCTTGGAGGAGCCCGGGCTTGTAGGCGGCGAAGGTGACGGTGTGGCTGGCCTCGAATGCGGCGCCGGGCGCGTCGCCGGTGTCGGCGTCGACCCCCGAAGGGATGTCGATGGAGAGAACGGGAACTCCCGGCGGGACCAGCGGGGCGTCGTAGGCGCCGCGAAAGCCGGTGCCGTAGGCGCCGTCGATGACGAGGTCCACTGCGGCGAAGCGACGGCGGGGCGTCCGCCGCCGCCACCACCGTCACCCGGGCCCCGCGGCGGGCAAGGAACGCCGCGGCCACACGGCCATCGGCACCGTTGTTCCCCTTGCCGACGATCACGCGTCACATGGCGGCCGTAGCCGCCGCGCAGGATACGGAGCGCCGCGTGGCCGACGGCCGTACCGGCCCGCGCCACCAGGGTCTCCTCGCTCACGCTCGAGAGTGCAGCGGCGTCGGCCGCACGCATCTCGTCCCGGGTCAGGACGGGGAGCACGGAGCGTGCCGTTCCGCCACGACGAACGCGATGGCCACCTCGGTCGTGTGCGTCAAGGAGAGATGGAACTGCCGCGGCGCCGACGATCGCCGGCCAGCGCTGGCCGCGGCGCCGTGCAGGACGACCGACGGAGCATTGCGGGTCGGGCCGGCCGCCGACGGAGCGGCGCACCTCGACGTCGGTGAGCGCGAAGCCGCCGAGCCCGGTTCCGAGCGCCTTCATCACGGCTTCTTTCGCCGCGAAGCGTGCGGCCAGGGACTCGCTCGGATCGGGAGAGCGCGCCGGCGTCCGCCTGTTCGGTCTCGGTGAAGAAGCGGGCGGCGAACCCGGGGCGGCGCGCCAGCACCCGCCGGAACCGGGCCACATCGACCGCATCCACGCCGACGCCGACGACCGAGTCCGCCGGCGGCGGTAGCGGCACCCACGCGTCCGGCGACCTCGTGGGCAGATCCGTCGAGCGCGGCGACGTCGAGCGCGGCGACGTCGAGGCCGGCACTCATTCGACGGTCACCGTCTTGGCCAGATTGCGCGGACGGTCGACATCGTTGCCATGCAGGCGGGCCAGGCTGTAGGCCAGCTGCTGGAGGGGGACGACCGCCGGCACCGGCGAGAGAAGGGGCTGGCAGGGGGGCACCCAGAGGACATGGTCGGCCACGGCTGCAGCTTCTTCGTCGCCGTCGTCGGCCACCAGCACGACGGTGGCGCCGCGGCTGTGCACCTCGGCGATGTTCGAGAGCAATTTCTCCCACAGCCGGTTGCGGGTGGCGATGCCGACCACGACCGTTCCCGGCTCGATAAGGGCGATGGGACCGTGCTTCAGCTCCCCCGCCGCGATACCCCTCGGCCCGCAGATAGGCGAGCTCCTTCAACTTCAGGGCACCTTCGAGTGCCATCGGGTACCCGACGTGACGCCCCAGGAAGAAGAAGTCGCGCGCCTCGACCAGCTTGCCCGCCACGTCGTCGACCGCGGGGGCCCGGCGCAGCGCCTCCTCGACGAGATCGGGCAGGCGGTCCATCTCGTTGAGCACCGCCGTGATCCCGTCGGGTGTCAGCGTGCCGCGGATCTGCGCCAGCGTGAGGCCGAGGAGCTCGAGGGCGACGATCTGGGCCAGATGGCACTTCGTGGAAGCAACGCCCACTTCGGGCCCGGCTCTCGTGTAGAGCACACCGTCCGCCTGGCGGGCCATGGATGAATCGACCACGTTCGAGACGACCAGCACCTTGGCGCCGAGGCGGGAGGCCTCCTGCATGGCCTTGGACGTATCGAGCGTCTCGCCGGACTGGGAGACACCGACGCACAAGGTGCGCTCCGTCATCACCGGGTCCCGGTAGCGGAATTCGCTGGCAATGTCGACCTCGGTGGGCAGCTTCACCCAGCGCTCAATGGCGTACTTCGCCACCAGCGCGGCGTGGTAGCTGCTGCCGCAGGCCACGATGAACACCTTGTCGATCTGGCGCAGCTCGTCGGCAGCTGAGTCGCATTTCGTCGAGCACCAGCTGGCCGGCGGCGTCGCGGCGGTCGAGCAGCGTGTTCGCCACCGCCCGCGGCTGCTCGTGCATCTCCTTGGACATGAAGTCGTCGTAGCCGTCTTTGCGGGCCGCCTCGAGGTCCCACGTGATGTGCAACTCCTCGAGGGTGACCGGCTGCGCCCTCGAGTGTCGTGACCGTGATGGCTCCCGGGGTGAGGACGGCCACCTCGTCGTCAGCGAGGGAATAGAGATGGTCGGCGTGACCGAGGAGCGCCGGGATGTCCGAAGCCAGGAGCGCCACGTCGTCGCGCCAGTCCGAGTACCAGGGGGGTGGAGCGGCGGGCGGCGACAACCGTGTCGGGCTCGTCGGCATGCACGACGGCGATGGAGAAGGCGCCGCGCACGGCCCGAGCGCGGCCCGTGTGGCGTCGGGCAAGGACAGTCCCGTCGCCATGTGCTGCTCGATGAGATGCGCCATCACTTCGGTGTCGGTGGCCGAGGTCATCGTGTGCCCGGCGCGCACCAACTCGATCCGCAGGGCGCTGTGGTTCTCGATGATCCCGTTGTGGATGATGGCCAGGCGTCCCGTGCAGTCGAGGTGGGGGTGGGCGTTCTCCGATGTCGGATGGCCGTGGGTCGCCCAGCGGGTGTGGCCGATGCCTGCACCGTGCCCCGCGGGTGGCGGCAGGGTGGCCGGGGTATCCCCCTCGCCGCAGGTGAGCCTCGCCAGGTCGGCAACGGAGCGGGTGCCGTCGGCCGCCCGGGCCCGCCAGATGCCCCCGTCCGCCACGAGCGCCACACCGGCCGAGTCGTAGCCCCGGTACTCCAGCTGGTGCAGCGCACCGAGGATGAGGGGGAGGGCGGCGGGCTCGCCCGTGACGCCGAAGATGCCGCACATATCCGCCCAGGCTACCTGGGGGGTCGGCCGGCGCCGGTAGCCCAGGCGCGCGCGGGTCAGCCCCCGACTTGCCCGAGCTCGGACTCGACCACGCCGGCCAGCTCGGCCGCCATGGCCTTCGCCTGGGCTTCCTCCCGGGCCTCGACCATGACCCGCACCAGGGGCTCGGTCCCGCTGGCCCGGAGCAGGACCCTTCCCTCGTGCCCGAGTTTGCCTGCGCCTCGGCCACCGCTTCCCACACCGGGTCGCAGTCGGCCAGGCGCCCGGGCTGAGGGATCGGGACGTTCACCAGGACCTGGGGTACCCGCTCGACCAGGCCGTGGGCCAGGTCGGCCAGCGGGCCGGCCCGTCCGCTGCATGAGGTCGGCCAGGGCGATCCCGGTGAGGATGCCGTCGCCCGTGGTCGAACGGGTGCGGAAGATGATGTGACCCGATTGCTCGCCGCCGAGGGCGAGACCGTCCGCATCGAGCGCGGCCAGCACGTGGCGGTCCCCCACGTCGGTCTCGCGTACCCCGATGCCGTGCGTCTCCATGGTCAGGCGGAAGCCGAGGTTGGTCATGACCGTCACCACCACCGTGTTGCCGGCGAGGTGGCCCCGGCCGGCCAGGTCGAGGGCGAAGAGGGCCAGCAGGACGTCGCCGTCGACCATCGCGCTCCGGTGTGATCGACCGCGACCACCCGGTCGGCATCGCCGTCGAGGGCCAGCCCGAGATCGGCCCCCCGCTCGGCCACGGTGCGCGCCAGCAGGCCCGGATCGGTCGACCCGCACTTGTCGTTGATGTTGGTGCCGTCGGGGGTGGCGCACAGCGTGGTCACCGTCGCCCCGAGCTCGGCCAGGATCCCCGGGGCGAAGGCGCTGGCGGCGCCGTTGGCGCAGTCGACCACAATGTGCAGGCCGCCCAGCCCGCGCCCCTCGGTGGCCGCGAGCAGATGCTCGTCGGTAGAGGTCGGCCGCGGCGGCGTCGAGTGATGATCTGGCCCACCCCGTACCCGGTCGGTCGCCGGGGTGGCCGTTCGGCGTCGTCCGAGGATGGAGGCCAGCTCGTGCTCCACCTCGGACTCGAGCTCGACGGGCAGCTTGGTGCCCAGCGAGCTGAAGAGCTTTATCCCGTTGTCGCCGAAGGGGTTGTGGGAGGCCGAAACCATGGCGCCGGGCATGCTGCGGCGCTCGGCCACCGTCGCCACGCCGGGCGTCGGCAGGACGCCCAGGTCGATGACGTCGGCGCCCTCGGTGGCCAGTCCGGCCGACAAGCGCCGCCTGGAGCAGCGGTCCCGAGCGGCGGGTGTCGCGACCTACCACGAAGGCCGGGGCGGGCAGGACGCGGGCCGTGGCACGGCCCAGCGCCAAGGCCAATTCGGCCGTGAGCTCTTCGTTGGCGACACCCCGGACGCCGTCGGTGCCGAAGCGTGCCGACGCCACCCTCCTACCGCTTGGAGTACTGCGGCGCCTTGCGGGCCTTCTTCAGGCCGTACTTCTTCGACTCCTTCTCGCGGGCGTCGCGAGTGAGGAGGCCCGAGCGCTTCAGAGCGGCGCGGTGCTCGGGGTCCATTTCGCAGAGGCTGCGGGCGATGCCCAGGCGCATGGCGCCGGCCTGGCCCGAGATCCCGCCGCCGTCGATGGTGGCGTCGATGTCGTAGGACTCGGTGGTGTTGGTCACCCGCAGGGGCTCGGTCAGCAACATGCGATGGGTGGCCGAGGTGAAGTACGCCTCGATCGGCTGCTTGTTGACCCGGATGGCGCCCTGGCCGGGGCGGAAGCGGACACGGGCCACCGCCTGCTTGCGGCGACCGGTCGTCTGGGTAAGTGGTGCGGGCATCGGTGGTGAACTCCTTCAGTCGTTCGGTCAGCTGGCCCGGCGGGCCGCGGGCAGCTCGAGCGGCTCGGGGCGCTGGGCTGCGTGGGGGTGGTCGGGGCCGGCGTAGACGTTGAGCTTGCTCAACATGGCCCGACCCAGTGTGTTCTTCGGGAGCATGCCGCGGACGGAACGGCGGATCATTTCGTCCGGCGACTTCTCGAGCAGCTCGGCGTAGCTGGTGGAACGCAGGCCACCCGGGTAGCCACTGTGGCGGTAGGCCAGCTTGTCGGCGGCCTTGCCCGAGGTGAGGATCACCTTGTCGGCGTTGATCACGACCACGTGATCACCGGTGTCGACATGGGGGGCGAAGTAGGGGCGGTGCTTCCCGCGCAGGATGCGCGCCACCTCGGAGGCCAGGCGGCCCAGGACGAGACCATCGGCGTCGACCACGTACCAGGCCCGCTGGATCTCGCTGACTTTGGGTGAAAATGTGCGCAAGGGAACGGTCTTTCGCTGACAGATGAATCGGAGAGCGCCCACCTACAGGTGTGCTCAGGCCTTCGGAGGTCCCGCGGGCCGACCTACCAGGATAGAGCGCCGGAGCGGGTCGGGCAAGCCGGGCTGTCGCGGCCACCCCTGTCAGCCCGGTCAGCCGGCATCGGGCCCGTAGTCCACCGAAACCAGGCAGAGCCCCCGGGCCGGCGCTGGATCGGCCGCCCGGTGCCGGGTCGTCGCCCGCAGGCGCTCCAGCAGGGTGGCCGCGTTCGCCTTCCCACGGCCGACCTCGACCAGGCTGCCGACGACGGAGCGGACCATCTGGTGGCAGAAGGAATTGGCCTGAATCTCGAAGCGGAGGAGGCGGCCGGTGCCGATGTCGGAGAGCTCGCGGCTCTCTTCGAGAACCCACTTCGCCCGGGTCACCCGCCGGACAATCGGCTCCTCGGGGCTGGAGCCGGGCTTACGGCGACAGAAGGAGCGGAAATCGTGGGTGCCGAGCAGCACGTCCGAGGCCGCCTCCATGGCCCGAAGATCGAGCGGATCGCGCACATGCCACGCCATCGGGTCCAGCAGGGGATCAGGGGCCGGGGCATTCCACACCAGGTAGCGGTAACTCCGGGCGAGCGCCGAACGCCGGGCGTCGAAACCGGGGGAAACCTCGTCGGCCCGGAGCACGACGATGGACGGCGCCAGTTGGCGGTTGAGGGCACGGGCCAGTCCCACGCCGTCGAAGGGCACGGGGGGCAGGTCGACGTGGACCACCTGGCCGCGGGCGTGCACCCCCGCATCGGTGCGGCCGGCACAGGTCAACTGGGGGGGCTCGCTCATGCGGGCCGTCCGGCCGAGGGCATGGCGCAGGGCGCCCGCCACCGTCGGGACCTCGGGCTGGAGGGCGAAGCCGCGAAAGGCGGCACCGTCGTAGGCGATCAGGAGCCTCCAGCGCTGCAGCTGCTCACGCAGTGCTCAGCGTCCGAAGGGCCGGGCTCGCCCAGATCGATGCCGGGGCTAGACGAACTCAATCCGCGCCATCGGCGCGTTGTCGCCCGGGCGCGGACCGAGCTTGAGGATGCGGGTGTAGCCGCCCGGACGCTCCGCATAGCGGGGTCCGATCTCCTCGAAGAGCTTGTGGGCCATGTCCTTGTCCCGGATCAGGGCCACGACCCGGCGGTGCTGGTGGATCCCACCTTTGCGGGCGGCGGTCACGCACTTCTCGGCCACCGGGCGGAGCGCCTTGGCCTTGGCCTCGGTGGTCACCAACGATTCGGCCGCGATCAACGAGGCGACGAGGTTGCCCAGAATCGCCTTTTGGTGCGCCGAGCTCGCCACCCATGCGACGTCCACGCTTCGGGGTTCCCTGCATGACGATCAGTCCCGGGTGCGGAGCGAGAGCCCGCGCTCGTCGAGGCGCTGCACGACTTCATCGGCCGACTTCTGTCCGAAGTTGGTGATGGCCAGCAGATCGTCCATCGTCCGTTCGACCAGCTCGCCGATCGTGTTGATCTGCGCCCGCTTGAGGCAGTTACGGGGACGCTCGGACAGGTCGAGCTCCTCGATGCGCAGGTCGAGGTCGGGCGAGCCCGACGGGGACAGGCCGGTGACGCCCAGTTCCAACCCCTGCGGCGCGTCCTCCAGATCGGCGACCAGACCGACCAGGTTGCGCAGGGTGTCACCGGCCGAGGCCAGCGCCTCACGGGGGGTGATGGTCCCGTCCGTCTCGATGTCGAGCACCAGGCGGTCGTAGTTGGTGGACTGCTCCACCCGCACCGGCTCGATGTCGAAGGTCACCCGGTGCACCGGCGAGAAGATGGAGTCGATCGGGATGACGCCGATGGTGCTGGAGCGCTTGTTCTTGTCCGCCGACACGTAGCCGCGACCCCGCTCGACCGTCACGTCGACGGCCAGGCGGCCCTTGGCGTTGATCGAGGCGATGTGCAGATCAGGGTTGAGGACTTCGACGTCGGACGTCGCCTGCAGGTCGGCGGCCGTGGCGTCGATCGGGCCCCGCACGTCGAGACGGAGGGTCACGGGCTCGTCGGTGTGCATGCGCACGAGCAGGTCCTTGAGGTTCAGGATGATGTCGGTGACATCCTCTTTCACCCCGGGAAGCGTCGTGAACTCGTGCAGCGCCTCATCGAAGCGAAGCTGCGTCACCGCTCCCCCCGGAATGGACGAGAGCAGCGTGCGGCGCAGCGAGTTGCCCAGCGTGGTGCCGAAGCCGGGGTCGAGCGGGCCGATGGCGAAACGCTGCCGGTTGTTCTGCTCTTCGTCGACTGCTTCCACTGTCGGTCGTTGGATGATCAGCATCGTGGGAACTCCTGTGTTGCGTCGGGGTGGGTCGGGGCGGCGTGGGGACGCCGGATGAGAGGGTCAGGTCCTACTTCGAGTACAGCTCGACGATGAGCTGCTCTTGCACGGGCTCGTCGATGTGCTCGCGCAGCGGGGGGTTCAGCACGGCGACGCTGAAGCCGCCGTCGCCGGTCTCCAGCCAGGCCGGGGTCTGGCGCTCCAGGGTGTCCATGTTGCGGCGCACCGAGAAGTTCTCGCGGGTACCGCTCTTGAGGGTGACCCGGTCGCCCTTGCGGACGCGGTAGCTCGGGATGTCGACCCGCTTGCCGTTGACGAGCACGTGGCCGTGGCGGACGAATTGGCGGGCCTGGCGGCGGCTGGCGCCCCATCCGGCCCGGAAGACGACGTTGTCGAGGCGCAGCTCGAGGTTGCGCAGGAGGTTCTCGCCGGTGATGCCGGGCTGGCGGCTGGACTCCTCGTAGAGGTTGCGGAACTGCTTCTCCAACAGGCCGTAGATCCGGCGCGCCTTCTGCTTCTCGCGCAGCTGGGTCAGGTACTCGGACCCCTGCCGCATGCGGTCACGACCGTGCTCGCCGGGCGGGTAGGCGCGGCTGTGACGATCGGTCACCGCCTCGGAGACGGGGCACTTGAGCGAGTAGCAGCGCTCGCCCTTCAAGAACAGCTTGGTCCGCTCACGCCGGCAGAGACGGCAGACGGGTCCGGTGTATCTCGCCATAAAACTCTTCCTCTAGACCTAGACCCGACGCCGCTTCTTGGGGCGGCAGCCGTTGTGGGGGATGGGGGTGACGTCCTTGATACCGACGACTTCGATGCCCACGGCAGCGAGCGACCGGATTGCCGTCTCACGACCCGAGCCGGGGCCACGGACCAGGACGTCGACCTTGCGCACTCCGTGCTCCATGGCCCGCTTGGCGCAGGCTTCGGCGGCCAGCTGGGCCGCGAACGGGGTGGACTTGCGGGAACCCTTGAAACCGACATTGCCGGCCGAGGCCCAGGCGAGCACGTTGCCCTCGGGGTCGGCGATCGACACGATCGTGTTGTTGAACGAACTCTTGATGTGCGCCACGCCGTAGCTGATGTTCTTGCGCTCCTTGCGGCGCGGGCGACGAGCTTGCTTGGTGGGCTTTGCCATCTACTTCTTCACCTTTTTCTTCCCGGCCACGGTCTTCTTCGGGCCCTTACGTGTCCGGGCGTTGGTGTGCGTCCGCTGGCCGTGGACCGGCAGCCCCTTACGGTGACGCACACCCTGGTAGCAGTTGATCTCCATCTTGCGCTTGATGTCCTGGGACACGTCGCGCCGCAGGTCACCTTCGACCCTGAAGTTGGCGTCGATGTAGGTGCGCAGGCCGCGCCACCTCTTCGTCGGTCAGGTCACGCACCCTCGTCGAGGGATTGACGTCGACGGCTTCACAGATCTGGCTCGAGAGGGTGCTGCCGATGCCAAAGATGTACGTCAGGGAGATCTCCAACCGCTTCTCGCGGGGGATGTCCACTCCCGAAATTCGAGCCATATGGTTCCTCTCCTCAGCCCTGGCGCTGCTTGTGGCGCGGGTTCTCACAGATCACCCGGACGACGCCATGCCGCCGGATGACCTTGCACTTCTCACAGATCGGCTTGACACTTGGCCGAACTTTCACGTCGCGTCCTTATCTCTCGCTACTTGCACCGGTGCCTACTTGTACCGGTAGGTGATACGACCCCGGTTGAGGTCGTACGGAGTGATCTCCACCTGGACCTTGTCCCCCGGAAGGATGCGGATACGGTGCATCCGCATTTTGCCCGAGCTGTGCGCCAACACTTTGTGTCCGTTCTCCAGCTCTACGCGGAACATTGCATTGGGCAGTGGCTCGACCACCGTGCCTTCGAGCACGATGGCATCTTCCTTGGGCTTGGGCAGGTGACTCTCCTCAATGATCGATTTCTGTGCTGCTCCGAGCGCACCGGTGGCGCGAGGCCGGAACGGGGCGGAATCGGATGTGGCTCGACGGCAAGTGGCCCAAAAGCGACCTGGCCCAGAACCAGCGAATTATTCTACCCCAATTGGCGGCACAATTCCAACGGCCCCCGTACGGACCCGGTCCGCGCCCCGTCAGGGTCCGCTCTCAGGCCAAGGTGAAGACCTCCGGGCCGTCCGGCGTGACGGCGATCGTGTGCTCGAAATGGGCCGAGAGGCGCCCGTCGGCGGTGACGACGCTCCAGCCGTCGTCGAGCATTTCGGTGGCGGCCGAACCGGCATTGACCATGGGCTCGACCGCGAACACCATTCCCGTCTTGAGCGTCGGCCCACGGTTGCCGGGCCAGTAGTTCGGCACCTGGGGTTGCTCGTGCATGGCGGTGCCGATGGCGTGCCCCACGTACTCGCGCACCACGCTGAACCCGCTGGCCTCGGCCACGTTCTGCACGGCCCGCCCCACCTCGTGCAGGGCATTTCCCTTCTTGAGCTGCTCGATCCCGGCCCACAGGCTGCGCTCGGTCACCTCGATCAGCTTCTGGGCCTCGGCCGAGATCTTGCCGATGCCCATGGTGAAGGCGGCGTCCCCGTGGTATCCCTCGATGATCGCCCCGCAGTCGATGGAGAGGATGTCCCCCTCCTCCAGCCGGTAGGCCCCTGGGATGCCGTGGACGATCATGCTGTTGGGCGAGGTGCAGATCACGGCCGGAAAGTCGTGGTAGCCCAGGAAATTGGAGCGTGGCCCCCCGGCGCTCGAGCACCGCCCGGGCCACGGCGTCCAGGTCGGCCGTGGTCACCCCGGGCTTGGCCGCCGCCCGGGTCTCCTCGTGCATCTCCGCCACGACCTTGCCGGCCTGCGCATTTTGGCCAGCTCTTCGTCGTTACGTCTCACTACTCTCCTCTTTTTCTGGCGCTGGGTATCGATGGCCCCCACCACCCGGCGGGTGACCGCATCGGGTGACCCGGTCCCGTTGATGGAAACCAAAAGGCCACGTTCGGTATACCAGGTGATGAGCGGCGCCGTTTCGGCCTCGTAGAGGTCCAGCCGGCGCTGAATCGCCTCTTCGGTGTCGTCCTCGCGCTGGACCACCTCGCCGCCGCAGACGTCGCAGGTCCAGTTGACCATGGGTGGCGCCGCCGTCGAGTAGTTCGCCCCGCAGTCCACGCAGACCCGCCGCGAGGCCAGGCGCTTCATGACCAGGTCGGTGGGCACTTGAGGTCGATCACGATGTCCAAGCCGAACGGGTGCACGATCTCGTCCAGTTCGGTGGCCTGGGCCGTGGTGCGGGGACAGCCGTCGAGAACGAAGCCGCGACCCCTGGTGTCGCGCTCGGAGAGGCGGGTCTGCACCATCTCCATGACCATGTCGTCGGGGATGAGCTCGCCTTTGTCCATGAGGGACTGGGCCCGCACGCCGAGCGGCGTCTTGGACTTGACCTCGCCCCGCAACATGTCCCCGGTGGAGACATGGGGCACGACATAGTGGTGCGAAAGGCGAACGCACTGCGTTCCCTTCCCGGCCCCCTGCTTGCCGAGGACCACGAGCCTGACCCCGGGGATCACAGATCCCCTACTTGAGGAAGCCCTCGTAGTTGCGCATCATCAACTGGCTGTCGATCTGGCGCATCGTCTCGAGCGCGACGCCGACCGAGATCAGCAGCGTCGTTCCGTAGAAGGGGAACGAATTGAGATGCCACAGCGCCATGAAGAGAGAGGGGACGACCGCCACGGAACCGAGGAACACGGCGCCGACCACCGTGATCCGGCTGAGGATATGGGCGAAGTACCGCTCGGTGGGCGGCCCGGGCCGGATGCCGGGGACGAAGCCGCCCTGCTTGCGGATCAGGTCCGCCTGCTGGTGGGGGTCGAAGGCCACGTAGACGTAGAAGAACGTGAACATGAAGATGAGGACGAAGTACGCCGCGATGTAGAAGAAGCTGGTCGGCGTCAGGCTGCGGCGGACGAAACTCTGGAACCAGTCCACCTGGATCACGTTGGACAACAGGACCGGGATGTACAGCACCGACGAGGCGAAGATGATCGGGATCACGCCGGACTGGTTCACCTTCAGGGGGATGTAGGTGCTGCTCCCCCCGTACATGCGGCGCCCGACGACCCGACGGGCGAAGGTGACCGGAATTCGTCGTTGGCCCTGGTCGAAGAAGACGATCGTGACCAGCAGGATGAGCGAGACGGCGATGATCACCCCGAATTTGAACTTGCCGCCCTCCGCCAGAATCGAGCGGAACCCGTTCGGGATGGCCGCCACCACGTTGGCGAAGATCAGGATCGACATGCCCTGCCCGATGCCGCGCTGGGTGATGAGCTCGGCCAGCCACATGACGAACGCCGTCCCCGCGGTCAGGCACAGGACCATGAAGGCGGCCAGGGGGAAGCTGAACTTCGGAATGAGGTCGACCGTGGTGCCGAGCAGGGCGGCGTCGTGCCCGTGGAAGGCGTAGATCAGCCCGGACGACTGCATGAGCGCCAACGCGACGGTGAGGTAACGGGTGGTCTGGGTGATCTTCTTCTGCCCGACCGCGCCCTGGTCGCGCCACTCCTCCAGCTTCGGGATCACGGTCGAGAGCAGCTGAATGATGATGGAGCTGGTGATGTAGGGCATGACGCCCAGGCCGAACACGGCCAGGCGCACCAGTGCGCCGCCGCTGAAGAGGTTGAGGAAGCCGAGGACGCCGGACGACGATGCGCCCGCCTCGAGGGATTGCAGGCGGCTCCAGTTCACCCCCGGAACCGGGACGTTGGCCCCGATCTGGTAGAGGGCGATGATGGCCAGGGTGAAGATGACCTTGTTACGAAGGTCGGGAACCCTGAACACATTGGCGAGCCGCGAGAGCATGGACGCGCCTTCTCAGTGTTGTCCGGGTGTCGTCACTACCGGTTCATCAAGGCGTTGCCCGATGCCGGGGGACGCCCATGGCCGAAGGGGAGTGGCATCTTCTCAACGCTACCGCCCGCCGTGGTGATTGCGGCGGCGGCCGAAGCCGAGAAGGCATGGGCGGTCACCCGGATCGGGCGCGACAGCGCACCCTGCCCGAGCACCTTGACCAGATCCTTCGGCCGGCACAGTCCGGCGTCGACCATGGTCTGGACGGTGAACTCGTCACCCTCCAGCCCGGCCAGGACCCCGATGTTGACCGGGGTGTACACGATACGGAAGGGGTTCGTGAATCCCTTGAGCTTGGGGATGCGCTGCATGAGGGGCAGCTGTCCACCCTCGAAGCCGGCGGGCACGGTGTTGCGGGCGTGCTGGCCCTTGGTCCCGCGGCCGGCCGTCTTGTGGCCCTTGCCGCCGGTGCCGCGGCCGACCCTCTGCTTGGCCTTCGTGGCACCCTTGGGCGGCGCCAGGTCGTGCAGCTTCATGGCGACACCTCCTCAACGTTGATCAGATGCGGGACGCGGGCGATCATGCCCCGGATTTCGGGGCGGTCGGGCAGGTCGTTGGACTGGCCGATGCCGCGCAGCCCCAGCGCACGCAGCGTGCCGCGGTGCTTGGGCTTGCTCCCGATGGCGGAGCGCGTCTGGGTGATCACCAGGCGTGCTTTCACATCTTTGGTGGCCTTCGGCGGACGTGCAGGCATGGTCAGCGCGCCTCCGCCGCATACAGGTCGGTCTCACGCTTGCGCTCACGGTAGGCCCGCAGCACGCCACCCGGCGTCACTTCGTCGGCCGCCTTGCCACGCAGGGCCGCCACCTCGTCGGGGCGGCGCAACGCCTTGAGGCCGGCGATGGTGGCGTGGGCGACGTTGATCCCGTTGGAGGAGCCGAGCGACTTGGCCAGAATGTCGCGGATGCCGGCCATCTCGAGGATGGCCCGCGCCGCCCCACCGGCGATGACGCCGGTACCGGGAGCGGCCGGCTTGAGCATGACGCGGCCGGCGCCGCTCTCCCCGATGACCGGGTGCACGATGGTGCTGCCGGCCAGCGGGACCTCGAAGAGGTTCTTGCGTGCCTCTTCGATGCCCTTCTGCACGGCCAGCCCGGCTTCCTTGGCCTTGCCGTAGCCCAGGCCGACCTTGCCGTTGCCGTCGCCGACCACCATGAGGGCGGCGAAGGAGAACCGCCGGCCACCCTTGACGACCTTGGCCACGCGATTCACCTTGATGGTGCGCTCTTCGTACTGTGTGTCGACCATGCTCAGAACTCCAGTCCCTCGGCCCGTGCCGCATCCGCCAGGACGGCGACACGGCCGTGGTAGACGAAGCCACCACGGTCAAAGACCACTTTGGTGATGCCGGCCGCTTTGGCCCTTGTTCCCAACAAGCGCCCGACCGAAGCCGCGCCGGTCACGTTACCGCCGCCGCTCTGGCCCAGACTCGCGCGGAGCTCGGGCTCCACCGACGAGGCGGCCGCCAGCGTGCGCCCCGTGGTGTCGTCGATGACCTGGGCCGAGATGTGGCGATTGGAACGGTGCACGGCCAGGCGCGGGACCTCGGCGGTGCCGGTGACCTTGGCCCGGACCCGGGCATGGCGGCGAACCCGCAGCCGGGTCCGATCGTCTGTGCGTGCCATTACTTCGCTGCCTTTCCGGCCTTGCGGAGGACCCGCTCGCCGGCGTAGCGCACGCCCTTGCCCTTGTAGGGCTCGGGCTTGCGGAGCTTGCGGATGTCGGCGGCCACCTGGCCCACCTTTTCCTTGTCGATGCCCCTGACGGTGATGCGGGTCGGCAGGGGCACCTCGAAGGTGATGCCCTCGGGGGCGTCGACGAAGACCGGGTGCGAGAAGCCGAGGGCGAGCTCGAGCGAGCCCGGGCCCTTGGCGATGGCGCGGTAGCCCACGCCGACGATCTCGAGGTCCTTGGAGAATCCGTCGGTCACGCCGGTCACCATGTTGGCGACCAGCGAGCGCGACAGGCCGTGCAGCGCACGGTGGCGCCGCTCGTCGTCGGGGCGGGTGACCACCAGCTCCTCACCCTCCTGGGTGATGGAGATGCCGGCCGGGAGCTCGCGCTCGAGCTGGCCCTGGGGTCCCTTGACGCTGACCGTGTTGCCGTCGAGGGTGACGGTGACGTTGGAAGGGACCGGAATGGGCGAACGTCCGATACGTGACATCAGGCCTCACCTCCCGTGCGGTCGGGGCGGCCATGGGACTACCAGACATGGCAGAGCACCTCGCCGCCCAGGTGCTTACGGCGGGCTTCACGGTCGGTCACCAGACCCTGGCTCGTCGAGAGCACGGCCACCCCCATGCCGCCGAGCACGCGCGGGATGCCGTCGGCCCGGGCGTAAATGCGCAGTCCGGGCTTGGAGATCCGCTTGATGCCGGCGATGGTGCGGGTGCGGTCGGCCGAGTACTTCAGGGAGATCTCGAGCGTCGTGCCCGGCTTGTCCCCGTTCGGCTCGACGTGGTAGCCCGCGATGAAGCCCTCACGCTCGAGGATGCCCGCCAGGGACTCCTTCAGCTTGGAACCGGGCATCTTCACCGTGTCGAACATGGCGGAGTTGGCGTTGCGGATACGCGTGAGCATGTCCGCGATGGGATCGGTCATCGTCATGGTGCGCCTACCAACTCGCCTTTGTCACGCCAGGTATCTCGCCGGCGTGCACCATCACACGCAGGCAGATACGGCAGAGCCCGAACTTGCGGTACACGGCCTTGGGACGGCCACACCGCTGGCAGCGGGTATAGCCCCGGACCTTGAACTTCGGTGTGCGCTGTTGCTTCTCAATCAAAGCCTTTTTTGCCATGATGCTTATCGAGTCTCCTGTCGGAACGGGAAGCCGAACGCAGCGAGGAACGCCCGCCCTTCCTCGTTGGTACGTGCGGTGGTGACGATGGTGATGTCCATGCCGCGGATGCTGTCGATGCGGTCATAGTCGATCTCGGGGAAAATGAGCTGCTCGGTGACCCCGAAGGTGTAGTTGCCCTTGCCGTCGAACGAGCGGGGGGAGAGCCCCCGGAAGTCACGGATGCGGGGAATGGCCAAGCTCAGCAGGCGGTCGAAGAACTCCCAGGCCCGATCGCCGCGCAAGGTTACTTTGGCGCCGATGGCCTGACCCTCACGCAACTTGAATCCGGCGATCGACTGCTTCGCCCTCGTCACGATCGGCTTCTGTCCCGTGATGATCTCCAGGTCGCGCTGGGCCCCCTCGATGAGCGAGGCCTGCTGGGTGGCGCGGCCGACGCCCATGTTGATGACGATCTTCTCGAGGCCGGGCACCTCCATAATGTTGCCCAGTTCGAGGTCGGTCTGCAGCTGGGCCCGCAGCTCACTCAGGTAACGCTCCTTGAGCCGGGGACGGGCCGGTGCACTCACGGTCGTGCTCATAGCTGGGCTCCGCACTTACGACAGACGCGGACCTTCTCGCCGTCCTTGCCGATGTCGATCCCCGCCCGTGCCGGGCCGTCGTGGCTCTTGCACCACAGAGCGACAGAAGAGACGTGGACCGGCATGAACTTGTCGATGACGCCACCCTGTTGCGTGGCCCGGGTGGGCTTGGCGTGGCGCTTGGCGACGTTGACGCCTTCGAGGATGACCTTCGTCTTCGCGCGGGAAGGCCCGCACGACTTCGGCCTTCTTGCCCTTGTCCTTGCCCGAGCGCACGATCACCTGATCGCCCTTGTGGATCCGCATCACAACACCTCCGGAGCCAACGACACGATGCGCATGAACCGCTTGTCCCGCAGCTCGCGCCCGACGGGGCCGAAGATCCGGGTGCCGCGGGGCTGCTGCTGGTCGTTGATCAGCACCGCCGCGTTCTCGTCAAACCTGATGTAGCTGCCATCGGCCCGGCGCTTTTCCTTCTTGGTGCGCACGACGACGCACTTGACCACGTCGCCCTTCTTCACCGCGGCACCGGGGATGGCGTCCTTGACGGTGGCCACGAAGACATCGCCGATGCTCGCGTAACGCCGGCGGGACCCACCGAGCACGCGGATGCACAGCACCTCACGCGCCCCGGAGTTGTCGGCCACCCGCAGGCGGGATTCTTGCTGGATCATCGGGCCCTCTCCACAACTTCGGTGAGGCGCCAGCGCTTGAGCTTGGACAGCGGACGGGTCTCCTGCACGCGGACCCGGTCCCCCACCTTGGCGGTGTCCTCGGCATCGTGCACGTACAGCTTCTTGGTGCGCTGCACGGTCTTTCCGTAGCGGGGGTGACGGACACGCTCCACCACGGCCACCACCACGGTCGACTGCATGGCATCGGACACGACGACACCCTCACGGACCTTGCGCCGGTTCGGGCGCGGACCGTCCTCGACGTCGAGTGGCGCCGCGGCAGCCTTGGGCGCCGCCGGCGTGGCGGACACGACCGGGGAGGCCTCGGGCTCAGGCGCGGATATGGGCGTCGTCGCCACGGCCGCCTCCACGGGCTCGGTCACTTCGTCGGTTGTCTCTTCGGTTTCGTCGGCCATCAGGCCTCTTCCTCTTCGTCGTCGTCTTCAAGGTCGTCGTCGATGTCATCCACATCGTCGTCATCGACATCATCCACATCGACATCGTCATGCACGTGGTCGTGATCGTGGTCATGGTCGTGACCATCGGCCGCCGCCTCGGCTTCGGCTGCTGCGGCTCGGGCAGCGGCCCGCTCGGCCACCTCTGCGTCCTCTGCCGCCAACTTGGCCAGTGCTTCGGAGTGTGCCGCGGCTGTCGGTGCCACGTAGACGCCTTCGGCCTCGAGGATCTCGCGGGCACGCAATACCGTCAGTATGCGGGCAACGTCGTGGCGCACCTGTCCGACCCGCGCCGGGTTGTCCAGCTGACCGGTCGCCAGCTGGAAGCGCAGGTTGAACAGCTCGCGCCGGGCGTCACCCAGACGGGTCGCCAGCTCACCGCCGTCCAGCTGGGCCAGATCACTTGCACTCGCCATCAGACCGCTACTTCCGCGTGCCCATGCGTCCCCGGCCGCACGACGAAGCGCGCCTTGAACGGCAGTTTCTGTATGGCCCGCTCCATGGCGGCACGTGCCAGTTCCTCGTCGACGCCCGCCAGCTCGAAGAGAATCCGGCCCGGGTGCACGACGGCCACCCACAGCTCCGGGTTCCCCTTCCCTGAGCCCATGCGGGTCTCGGCCGGCTTGTGGGTCACCGGCTTGTCGGGGAAGACGCGGATCCAGACCTTCCCACCACGCTTGACGTGACGGGTCATGGCGATACGGGCCGCCTCAATCTGACGTGCCGTCAACCAGCCGGGCTCCATGGCCTGAATGCCGAAGTCGCCGAAGGCGACGGACGCGCCGCCTCTGGCCTGTCCATTCAGGCGGCCGCGCTGTGTCTTGCGGTGCTTGACCTTCTTGGGCATCAACATGTCAATCCGACTCCTTGCGGAAGTGCGGAGCCTCGTGGTGCTCGTGGCGGTTCTGACGTTCCATTTCCTCGTCCTTGGCCAACTGGCGTTCCAAGTCGTCGGGCTCACTGGGGGCGACCGGGAGCAGGTCGGCCACCGGGGCCTCGACCACGTCATCCGCCACGTCGTCGGTCACTGCATCGGCGACCGGGGCCTCGACGATGTCCACCGCGAACGCTTCAGTCCCGTTCGGGGTGTCGATCAGGAGCTCGTCGAGCAGGTCGCTGTCGGCCACGGCGCCGTTCTCGGCCGGGACATCCTCACCGGGCGCCCCGAAATCGGCCTTGCGTCGACCACCGCCGGCGGTGATGAGACGCCGGGGCCCGCTCTGGCCCGAGGTCTCGCCCGACGGCCATGGCGGCCTCACGGGTGATCTTGTCCTCGATGGACACCTTGTACGGAAGGATGTCGCCCTTGTAGATCCACACCTTCACGCCGACGCGGCCCGAGGTCGTCCGCGCCTCGCGGAAGCCGTAGTCGATATCCGCCCGCAGGGTGTGCAACGGCACCCGACCCTCGCGGTACTGCTCCTTGCGCGACATTTCCGAACCACCGAGCCGGCCCGAGCACTGCACCTTGATGCCCTGGGCGCCGGCCTTCTGCACGGTCTGAATGGCCCGCTTCATCGCCCGACGGAAGGCGACACGCCGCACCAGCTGGTCGCAGATGCCCTGGGCGATGAGGGCGGCGTCCAGTTCGGGCTGCTTGATCTCCTGGATGTTCAGCTGGATCCGGTTCTGGAGACCGGTGATCTCTTCGAGCTTCTTCTTGAGCCGATCGGCTTCCGAGCCACGACGGCCGATCACGATGCCCGGGCGGGCCGTGTGGATGTCGACCCGCAAGCGGTCGCGCGTGCGCTCCACCTCGATACGACTGACCGCGGCCGCCTCGAGCTGCGTCATCAGGTAGTCGCGGATCTTCCAATCCTCGACCACGAACTCGCGGTAATGCCGCTCTTCGAACCAACGGGACTTCCAATCGGTAGTGATACCGAGACGGAAGCCATAGGGGTTTACCTTCTGGCCCATCTACTCGCCCTTCTCCTCGGCGTCGGCGTCTGCCTCGGCCGTCTCGTCTTCCTCGTCCATATCGACGACTTCAGCGGCACCTTCGTCGCTGACGTCGTCTACCTCGTTCTCCTGCGCTCGTCGTCGGGGTGCGCGCCGGCATCCTCGAGCTCGGGCACGTCGATCACGTTCGGATCGACGGTACTCTTCCTCGGCCTCCGCCGCAGCTGCGGCCTCAGCTTCGGCCACCGCCTGCTGAGGCGCGCCGGCGGGAAAGGCGACCCGAGAGGTCGGCCCGGCGCCGTGAGGCGTCGACCCGGCGGGAACGGTGCGCGCTGACCGCTTCCATGCGCTTGCGGCGCAGCTCCAGCTTCTTCGGGCGGCAACCGGCTCACGATGATCGTGATGTGACTCGAGCGCTTACGGATGCGGGTGGCCCGGCCGCGGGCCCGGGGGCGCCAGCGCTTGGCCGTCGTTCCCTCGTCGGCGTAACAGGCCGACACGTAGAGCTCGTCGGGGTTCTGGAAATCGTTGTGGGCGGCGTTGGCCACGGCCGAAGCCAGGACCTTGCCGATGATGTTGGCTGCCTCGCGCTCGGTGCCGATCGAGGATTTCGGCGGCCCGGTCGACGTCCTGCCCGCGAATGAGGTCGAGCACCTGGCGGACCTTGGAGGCCGACAACCCGCTGTGACGGAGAACGGCGCGCGTCCCGGGACGCTCGTTGGTCTTGGTGGCAGTCATGTCAGCGCCGCGCTCCCGCTCCTGCCCGGCGTGGTACCGGAAGGTGCGTGTCGGGGCGAACTCGCCCAGCTTGTGGCCGACCATGGATTCGGTCACGTAGACCGGCACGTGCCGGCGGCCGTCATGGACGGCGATGGTGTGGCCGACCATGTCGGGGATGATGGTCGAACGCCGGGACCAGGTCTTGATGACCTTCTTCTCCCCGCTCGAATTCAACACGTCCACCTTCTTCAACAGGTGGTCGTCGACGAATGGGCCCTTCTTCAAGCTACGCGGCATACCTGCTCAACCCTTCGCCTATCGCCGCGCGCCGCGGGTGCGGCGCCGGCGGACGATCATCGAATCGGACTTCTTGTTGCGTGACCGGGTGCGACCCTCGGCCTTGCCCCAGGGCGAAACCGGGTGACGTCCACCCGAGGACTTGCCCTCTCCACCACCGAGCGGGTGGTCGACCGGGTTCATGGCCACGCCACGGGTCTGGGGACGCTTGCCCTTCCAGCGGTTGCGGCCGGCCTTCCCAATCTTGATCAGCTCTGCTTCGGCGTTGCCGACCACACCCAGGGTGCCGCGGCAGTCGATCGACACGCGGCGCATTTCCGTCGAGGGGAGACGCAGGGTGGCGAAGGCGCCTTCCTTGGCCACCAGCTGAATGCTCATGCCCGCACCGCGGGCCATCTTCCCGCCGCCGCCGGGACGGAGCTCGACGTTGTGGATCGTCGAGCCCACCGGGATATAGCGCAGGGGCAGTGCGTTGCCCGGGCGGATGTCCGCCCCCTGGCCGCTCTGGACCTTGTCGTCCACCTTGAGCCCGGCCGGAGCGAGGATGTAGCGCTTCTCGCCGTCGGCGTAGTGGAGCAGGGCGATCCGGGCATTGCGATTGGGGTCGTACTCAATGGCCGCCACCCGGGCCGGGACGCCGTCCTTGTTGCGACGGAAGTCGATGATCCGGTACTGCTGCTTGTGGCCGCCACCGCGGTGGCGGGCCGTCTTGCGACCGTGGTTGTTACGGCCGCCCGATCCGGGGTTCGGCGCGAGCAGCGACTTCTCCGGGTGATCGCGGGTGATCTCGGAGAAGTCCGAGACCGTCTGGAAACGACGGCCCGGGCTGGTGGGTTTACGTGAGCGAAGTGGCATGGAGTGCGATCCTGTGATCAGCGATCGAAGAGATCGATGGAGTCGTCGGGATGGAGGGTGACGATGGCGCGCTTGGTGTTGGGGCGGTGGCCCTTGATGTTCGTGCGCCGGTTACGCGTCGACTTGCCTTTGCGGTTCAGCGTGTTGACGTTGGTGACCCGCACGTTGAAGGCCTGCTCGACGGCGTGGCGGACGTCGATCTTCGTGGCACCGGGATCCACGATGAAGACGTAGACGTTCTGGTCCATGAGCCCGTAGCTCTTCTCGGAGACCACGGGCCGGATCAGCACTGACATGGCATCACGCATCGGCGTCGGTCTCCTCGGCATCGGCAACATCGTCAACGTCATCGGCAACGACGGCGGTTGCACCCTCTGGGGCATCCACCTCTGCCTCTGGGGCATCCACCTCTGCCTCGGGGGCAGCAGCATCAGGGACAGCTGCCTCAGGGGCCTCGGGCGCAGCCGTGCCGGCGAAGGCATCGGACCCCGGCAGCGTGCGGTCGGAAAACACGATCCAGTCGTTGCGCAGCACGTCGTGCGCGGAGAGCTGCCCGAAGGACGTGGTCGTCACGTGCGGCAGGTTGGCGAAGGACCGGCCGGCGATCGTCTCGTCGGCGGCCAGCACTACCAGGACGGAGCCCGAGATCTCGAGGCTGGCGAGTGCGGCGACGGCGTCCTTGGTCTTCGGACCCTCCCAGCCCCACTCGTCGACCAGGGCCACCCGGTCGTTGGCTGCCCGGTCGCTGAGGGCCGACAGCAGGCGCGAGGCGCACCATCTTCTTCGGGGTGTGCTGCTTGTAGCTGCGCGGTTTGGGCCCGAGGGCGATGCCGCCACCGCTCATGGAGGGCGAGCGGCTCGAACCCTGGCGGGCCCGGCCGGTGCCTTTCTGGGCGAAAGGCTTGGCCCCACCGCCACGGACCTGCGAACGGGTCTTGGTGGACTGGGTGCCGGCCCGGATGGCAGCGAGTTGGGCCGTTACGACCTGGTGCAGCACGGCCACATTGGGCTCGATCCCGAAGATGGAAGGCTCCAGGTCGACCGACCCCAGCACGTCGCCGGCCACATTGCGCCGCGTGACGCTACGGGTGACGGGAGCCGGACGGTCCTTCTTGACCGGTCCGCGGATCACCGAATCAGTGATGGTCATCGAGACCCTCCCGGCTTGGTGGTCACCTTGACCGAGTCCCGGAGGACCACGACCGTGCCGCGGGCGCCGGGCACGGCCCCCTTGACCAGGACCAACTGGCGTTCCGGATCGGCGGAGATCACCTGCAGATTGAGGGCGGTCACCTGCTTGCCACCCATCTGCCCGGCCATGCGGGTCCCCTTGAAGACCCGGGACGGCGTCGCACAGGCCCCGATGGAGCCGGGCACACGGTGACTCTTGTGGTTACCGTGCGAGGCCCCCTGGCCTTTGAAGTTGTGGCGCTTCATACCACCGGCGAATCCCTTGCCCTTGCTGACGGCGATGGCATCGACCCGATCGCCCGCCGACCAGATATCTGCTGCCAGTTCCTGCCCCACGCTGAAGTCGGCCACGTCGTCGAGCCGCAGCTCGACCAGCCCGCGGCCCGGCTCGACGCTGGCCTTGGCGTAGTGCCCGATCTGGGGCTTGGTGAGAGTGGAGGCCCGGCGGAACCCCCAGGTCACCTGCAGTGCGGAGTACCCGTCCGACTCGACCGTCTTGACCTGGACCACGCGCACGGGCGCGACTTTCAGCACCGTCACCGGTATGGCGCGGTTCTGTTCGTCCCAGACCTGGGTCATGCCGACCTTCTCGCCGACGATCGCCTTGCTTGCCACGTGTCTTATCTCCCTGCGCTGCCCACGGCTTCCCGTGCGCACGCCAACGCTCCGCCCGGGAATCCCGAGCGGAGCGCTCGAATGGTTTGGCGTGAGGTACCGGCATACACCGGCGTTCACGCACTTCTGTTGTAGAGGACGGCGCCGGAGGCGCCATCGGGTGCCAAATCGGCCCGTGCGACGTTACACCACGCGGGCCTCGCTCTGCCAGGCGGAAAAGCCCGGATTAGGCGGTCTGAATCTTTATTTCGATATCGACGCCGGCCGGCAGGTCGAGCCGCTGGAGCGAGTCGACCGTCTTGGGCGTGTGCTCGACGATGTCCACCAAGCGCTTGTGCACCCGCATTTCGAAGTGCTCGCGGGAGTCCTTGTACTTGTGGGGCGACCGAATCACCGTGTAGCGGTGCTTGTCCGTGGGCAACGGGATGGGACCCAGGACCTTGGCCTGGGTCCGCAACACCGTCTGCACGATCTTCTCGGTCGACTGATCGAGGATCTCGTGGTCATAGGCCTTGAGCCGTATGCGAATCTTCTGCTTGGGGCCGTCAGCCATGATGCCTGCTCTCGTTCCGTTACGTCTCGGGTGTTACTTGAGGATCTTTGTAACCCGACCGGAAGCAACGGTGCGACCACCCTCACGGATGGCGAAGCGCAGACCTTCAGTCATTGCAATGGGCTTGCCCAGCTCCACGGTCATCTCCGTGTTGTCACCGGGCATGACCATTTCGGTGCCTTCGGGCAGAGAAATGGTGCCGGTCACGTCGGTGGTCCGGAAGTAGAACTGGGGCCGGTAGTTGGTGAAGAACGGCTTGTGACGGCCGCCCTCTTCCTTGTTCAGCACGTAGACGTTGGCCTCGAAGTTGGTGTGCGGGGTGATGGAGCCGGGCTTGCACAGCACCTGGCCGCGCTCCACCTCTTCCTTCTTCGTGCCTCGCAGCAGGGCACCGACGTTGTCGCCGGCCCGCCCCTCGTCCAGCAGCTTGCGGAACATCTCGATGCCGGTGACCGTGGTCTTCTGGGTGTCCCGAAGCCCGACGATCTCGACTTCCTCGCCCACCTTGACGATGCCCTGCTCGACCTTGCCGGTCACCACGGTGCCACGACCGGTGATGGACATGACGTCCTCGATCGGCATCAGGAACGGCTTGTCCACGTCACGCTCGGGCTCGGGGATGAACGAGTCGACCGCGTCCATCAGCTCGACGATCTTCTCGCTCCACTCGGCGTCGCCCTCGAGGGCCTTGAGGGCGCTGACATGGATGATCGGCGTGTCGTCGCCCGGGAAGTCGTAGTTGCTGAGGAGCTCGCGTACTTCCATCTCCACCAGCTCGAGCAACTCGGGGTCGTCCACCATGTCGGCCTTGTTGAGGGCCACCACGATGTAGGGGACGCCCACCTGGCGGGCCAACAGCACGTGCTCACGCGTCTGGGGCATGGGGCCGTCGGCCGCCGATACCACCAGGATGGCGCCGTCGATCTGGGCCGCACCGGTGATCATGTTCTTGATGTAGTCGGCGTGGCCGGGCATGTCGACGTGCGCGTAGT
>CAVYCU010000004.1:0-363123 GCA_963767155.1 uncultured Acidimicrobiaceae bacterium
ATGCTGCTCTCCAACGACGCTGCCTCGGTAGCAATCGAGAAGTGTTCGGCCGGTGACTTCTACAAGCCGGCCCATGGGCACATCTTCGGGGCTATCCGTGCACTGATCGAGCGGGGCGAGCCGATCGACGCGGTGACCGTCACCGACGAGCTTCAGCGGTCCGGGTTGCTGGAGGCGGTGGGGGACCCGTCGGTCTTCATCTCCTTGCAGGCCAACACACCTTCGATCGCCAATGCCCGGCACTACGCCGCCATCGTCGAGGAGCATTCGCTCCTGCGCCGGCTCATCGGCGTGGCCGGCGAGATCGCCGACCTCGCGTACTCGGTGCCCGAAGACGTGGAAACCGCTGTCGACGAAGCCGAGCAGATGATGTTCAACGTGGCCGAGCGCCGGACGGCCGACACCATGTCACCGCTGCACGAACTGCTCCTGAAGGGCTTGGATCGGATCGAGGAACTCGGCAAGCGCGGCTCGGCCATCACCGGGGTGGCCACGGGCTATCACGAGCTCGACAAGATCCTCCTCGGTCTGCAGCCCTCGACGTTGACGATCGTCGGGGCTCGTCCCGGCATGGGGAAGACCAGCTTCGCCCTGGGCATTTTGGCTCACGTCGGCGTAGTGGTGCAGCGACCGGCTCTCCTGTTCTCGCTCGAGATGGGACACCTCGAGCTCACGCAGCGCATGTTGGCGTCCGAGGCCGAGGTGAACGGGCAGAATCTCCAAACCGGTCAGATCCGCACCCAGGACTGGCCAAAGCTGGGCACCGCAGTCACGCGGTTGAGCAACGCCCCTATCTTCATCGACGACAATCCCAATGTCACGGTGATGGACATCCGGGCCAGGGCCCGTCGGCTCAAGAAATCGGAGGGGGATCTCGGGCTCGTCGTCATCGACTACCTGCAGTTGATGACCGGCCGGGGCCGGGCCGAGAACCGGCAGACCGAAGTGGCCGAGATCAGCCGGGGCCTGAAGATCCTCGCCCGCGAGCTCGAAGTGCCGGTCGTCGCGCTGTCACAGTTGAGCCGCAATCTCGAGTCACGCCAGGACAAGACCCCGATGCTGTCCGACCTCCGTGAATCGGGCTCGCTGGAGCAGGACGCCGACGTGGTGCTGTTCTTGTACCGCGAGTCCGAATACAACGACGAGGTCGCCATCGACCGGGCCGACGATGCGTTGGTGGACGTGGCCAAGCACCGTAACGGTCCGACCGGCAAAGCCAACTTGTTGTTCTTGAAGCAGTACGCGCGCTTCGAGAACGGACGGAGCATGTAGCTCGGGCGGTGCTCCTCAGGCGGTGTTCCTCAGGCGGGGAACGACTGGTCCTCCAACAGGAGATCCTCGTAGAACGCCCCGAAGGTTCCGTCGGGGTGGGCGATGATGATCTCGAGCACCCACAGATTCGGATTGGGGCGGAACTCGACCTCGGCAAGTGTGCCGTCGTAGTGGGCCGAGTGGGGGAAGTCGGAGAGTCGATGACCCGTCAGGTCGAGATTCAACGTCCACCCGAGGCTCGCCGCCGCAGCGACGGCGTAGGCGTAGAGATCCTTACCCGTCGTGCCGTCGTGGAACCACTTGTCGCGGACCTGATCCCAAATGATCCGCACCTCGCGTTTGGCCCGATGGTGCTCGACGTTCGTGCCGACAACGAACGTGTCGCCGGCGTCGCCCTCGGTCCCCTCGTAGATCGGTCCGATGTCGATGAAGAAGATGTCGTTCTCGCCGAGGATCGTTCCTTCGGCTGATGGATCTGAGAAGTTCTTGGTTGTGTTGGGGCCGAAGCGCACGAGCGTCTTGTGCCACCCCCGTCGCATGCCGAGTCCGGCGAGGGTCTCACGGGCCACGGCGATCGCATCGTCCTCGCGCATGCCGGCGTGTACCTGTTCAGCGATCAGATGCACCGCCTTGCGGGTGCGGGCCCGGACATCCATCAATTGCTCGAGCGAGAACGTCTCCCCGGTGCCTTCGAGCTCCTCCAGCGCGGTCATGTGATCGCCTCCTTTCTGGTGATTCTGGAGGGGGCGCCGCTTGGTGGCAACCCCTGGCGACGCAGTTTCTTCCGCCCGAAATCGTGGGAAACGCAGCGGACACATCAGCGGGAGAGCGGCGGGCCGACGGCTCACGGGGTGAGAGCGGCGGGCCGACGGCTCACGGGGTGAGAGCAGGGGGCTCACGGGGTGAGCAGGGAGCGTAGGGGGTGAGAGCAGGGAGTTGACGTGTGGGCGCCTTCGCCCACGGCAGTGTGAAAACTGAATCCTAGAAGTCTAGCGGTCAGAAATTACAGGCTCTCCTGCGCGCCACTCCGACGCTCTTTTGGCGGAGAAGCCTCGGCTCCCACCCTCAGAGGAGGTCCGCCATGCCTTCCCAGCCTTCGGGCGGCGGGGCCAGCTGCCAGAACTGCTCCGGCACGTGCCCCTCCAGTCGGGCCGTGAGGGCGTGCTCGTTCTCGAGCGGTGGGATCTGGCTGGTGTAACAGAAGATGGCTCGGCGTTTGCGCTCCTCGTCGGGAACATGCGGGACGATGGCCGGTGTCGGCCACGGCCGTGACCGCAGCAGCTTGGCGACGCGCCATGCCAATAAGCCGGGGATGTGTTTGTAGCCGTGGTCCTCGTAACAGAACCAGACCCGGTCCAGTTGCTCGGACCTCACCAGCAGTGACGCCTCGTGGACCATCACGTGATCGGGGTTGCCCAGGCCCATGGGCACGAAGACCGCGGTGGGGTCGATTTCGGCGATGGCGTCGGCCAGGACGGGCGCCACCTCCTCAGGGGTCGGGCGATCGGCCGGGGCCAGGTACTGGTGGTCGGGGAACTCCAGCCAACGATGGTCCGATTCGAGAACCTCGAGTGCGGCCAGGTCCTCGAGTCGCCGGGCGGCGACCACGTCATCGCCCGCTTTGAAACCTCCCAGGGCATCCCACTCCGAGGGGACCTCGGGGTAGGCCGGAGGTTCGCCGGCGAGGACGGTGATCACCGTCGTGTCGGGATAGCTGGCCAACAGGTGACCGGCTCCCATGGCGGCATCGTCGAAATGGGGCGACACGACGACGATGCGCCGGAATACCTCGGGGTCGACGACGCCCCATGTCGGTTCTGCGAATGCCATGAGCGGACTATACGGCGACGCCCTGCAACGCCGCCGCGCTACACGGCGACGTCGTCCACTTCGTCGGGGACGGCGAGATGATTGCGGAACCGGGGCATGAGCAGGCCGATGATGACCGCCCCAGCAATGCAGGCCAGCCCACCGGACACGACCGAAAACTCGATGCTGGTGGCAGTGGCCACGGCTCCCGACTCCATGTCGCCCAGGCGCGGCCCACCCTGGACGACCGCCATCTGTATGGACGACATCCGGCTGCGGAACCGGTCGGGGATGCTCGTCTGCAGGATCGTGTTGCGCAGCACGGCCGAGATCACGTCCGCCCAGCCGGCGATGGCGAGCATGAGCAATCCCACCCACAAGGTGTCCACCAGTCCGAACACGGCGATGGCCGCACCCCAGACGACGACGGCGAAGATCACACCCCAGCCCTGGCGCTTGAGGTTGGCCACCCACCCGGTGGTCAACGCCCCGATGAGGGCACCGACGCCGGGCGCGGCATAGAGGAAGCCCAAGGTGATCGTGCCTCCGCCGAAGACCGCGCCGGCCATGGCGGGGAACAGAGCTCGTGGCATGCCGAAGACCATGGCGTTGATATCGATGATGTAGACGCCCTGCAGCGCCTGATGGCCGCGCAAGAACCGCATCCCCTCCTTGATCGACTCCCAGGGGCCGATACCGGGGCCCTCGACGCCCGGGATCGGGGCCATCATCAGGGTGGCGATGCACGCGACCACATACGTGCCGGCGTCGATCCCATAGACGAGGGGGAGTCCCACGCCGAGGAGGATTCCCGAGAGGGCCGGGCCGACGACACTCCCCACCTGGAAGGTGATCTGCATCATCGCGGCTGCCGCCGGAATGTGGCGACGTTCCACGAGGCCGGGCACCGAGGCCATCCGTGCCGTGTTGGAGAAGCCGTTTACGGCGGCCGCGACCGAGCTCACCAGGTAGATCGCTAGCAGGGAGGGATGGCTGGCCGCGGCGTTGACGGCCAGCGCTGCGCTGGTCAGCGAGAGAGCGACCGCCGAGATGAGCATGATGCGCCGGCGGTCGAGGGAGTCGCCCAGGGGTCCGGCCACCAGCGCGCCGGCGATGAACGGGAAGAGCTGGGCCAGGCTGATGGCGCCCACCTGGAGCGACGAATGCGTGATGGTGAAGACCTGATAGGGGATGGCCACCACAGTCAGTTGCGTGCCCAGCATGGAGATCAACTGGCCGATGAACAGCAGCCTGAAGTCCCTGCTCTCGCGCAACGGGGTGGTGTCCACCAGGATCTTTCCCGGCATGGACGCAGCCTACGGGTTGCCGCGGCGGCATCGGGATGGCGGCGTCACCGTGCGTTCACCCTCTCGTCACATGCAGGTGGCCTGCTCTTTTTGCCTTCCCGGTGCCTCCCCTAGGATGGGCCCGCATGACGACCGCAGGAGAAGAGCGGACCATCGATACCGTGGTTCTCCTGTCCCGCCAACTCGGCGAGGTGGCTGCCAACGTCGGGTCCGTGCTCTTCGGCAAGCGTGAGGTGGTGCGGCTCACCCTGGCCTGCCTGGCCGCCGGAGGCCACCTCCTGATTGAGGACCTTCCCGGTGTCGGAAAGACGACACTGGCCAAGGCGCTGGCGCAGACGCTCGGCCTGCACTGCCGCCGGGTCCAGTTCACGGCCGATCTGCTGCCCTCCGACCTCATCGGGGCCATGGTTCTGGATCGGGAACGGATGACCCCGGTCTTTCACCCCGGACCGGTCTTCACCAACATTCTGCTGGCGGACGAGCTCAACCGGGCTTCGCCCAAGGCGCAGTCCGCCCTGCTCGAAGCCATGGAGGAGGGGCAGGTGAGCGTCGACGGGGTGACCCATCCGCTGCCCAAGCCGTTCATGGTGATCGCCACGCAGAACCCCTATGACGCGTCGGGTACCTACCCCTTGCCGTTCAGCCAGCGCGACCGGTTCTTGTTGCGCACCAGCATCGGCTATCCGGGCCGAAAGGCCGAGGACCACCTGCTGGCCACCAGTGGCGCCCGGCCACGGCCCGAGGACCTCGGCGTGATCGGTGGGCTGCCCATGTTGGCCGACCTGGCCCGGGCGGTGGACAACGTCTTCGTTGCTCCCGAGGTCCGGGCGTACATCCTCGATCTGGTGGAAGCGACGCGCACGCATCCGAGTCTCCTCTTCGGCGCGTCGCCGCGGGCGGGGCTGGCCCTGCTGCGCACCGCGGCTGGTTTCGCCGTGACCGCAGGGCGCGACTACGTCACGCCGGACGACGTCAAGGCTGTCGCCGGCGTGGTGCTCGGTCATCGGCTCGCCATCACCTCGGCCGCGGAGCTGGGGGGTTCGTCGTCAGCGCTCGTCATCGCCGAGCTCCTGGCGAGTATCCCGGTGCCGGTGCGCGCGCCAGTCGCCGCTGGGTAGACGGCGCCCCGCATGGCGCAGCACCGATTCACACTGAAGCACGGATTCACACTGAAGCACCGACTGACACTGACGACGCGCGGGGTCATCGCGCTGGGTGCGGTGCCCGTCGGCGCGGTGGCCGGCGCCCTCCTCGGCGCAGAGGAGTTGGTCCTCGCCGCGCTTGCCCTCGTCACGGTGCTCATCGCCGGCGTCGTGCAGAGCGCGTCGCGAGCCCGACGGGCCCGGGGGAACTGGCGCATGGAGGTGGTCCTCGCGACCAGCGACGCGGAAGTGGGTAGCGAGCTCGACATGACGGTCACCCTGGCGGTGGCCGGACGCGGTGGGGCCACGCCGGTCTGGCTGGAGGATCCACAGGAATGCTGGGACCGGGTCCATCGGGGCGACCGGGTCCACCGGGACGACCGGGTCCACCGGGACGACCGGGCCGCCCCTCCAGCCGGAGAGCGGCGGCGGAGGATGCCGAATCCGTCCCTGGTGCTGAGGATCACGCATCTCGACGGCGGGGATGCCATGGAGCTCCGATTCCCCGCGCCCACCGACATGCGCGGCGTCTTCACGCTGCGCGGGATGCGGCTGTGGTGTTTCGACACCTTCGGACTGGTGGCCCGAACGATCGCCGTCGGCCCGAGCGCCACCATCACCGTGCATCCCGCACCGGTCCTCATCGAGGTGGGGGGCGCTCTGCTCCACGGGCAGCGCGAGGCGGAGGAGAACCAGTCCGTGCCGCAGCCGGCACAGTCGAGGCGTGAAGGTTCCGGTGATTTCTCCGGACTCCGTCCCTATGTCCCGGGGGATCGATTGCGGCTGCTCTACTGGCCGGCCCTGGCGCGCAGCGGAGAGCTGATGGTGCGTGACTTCGAGGAGGCGGGCCCGCTCCGCGTGCACATTGTCGCTGACGTCCGCGCGCTCATCGGCGAGCAAGGATCCGAACGCGTGCTGGCCACTGTGGCCGGTGTCGGGTTGCAGGTCCTGGCGCACGGTTCCGTGGTCGAGCTCTCGACGACCGCGGGAGAGCGGATGGCCATCGGGCCCGGACCTCTCGGGGCCGTGTCCTTGCTGCGCACCATCGCCTCGCTCGACACCTCACACCCGGCCAACCGGTTCGGGCGCCGTTTCCGGCGCAGCGCCCGTCCCTCGCCGGCGCAACGCGTCGTCGAGGTGCAGCCGACGTCGCCGTCGGCCCTTGTCGTGACCACCGCCGACGGGGTCGGCACCCTCCCGGACAGCCTCGCCTTCGCCCGGCTGCTGATCGCCCCGTGACGACGACCCTTGGCCCCGCGCCACACGCACCTCCGGACGTCGCGACAGCACAACGGGTCCGCACGTCGCATCGTGTCGACATGAGCAGTCTCGCTCCTTTGGTTCTCTCCGTATCGGTGGCCGCCGCCCTTGCCCGGTTGTCGGCTCAAGGCATGAGTGCTCGCGTCTTGGTGCCACTGGTCGTGGCGATCGTCATCGCGGACGTTGTCACGGCTCTGGCCCTCCGCCTGCGCGTCAACGTGGCGCTGGCCGTGGCGATGGGCTGTGCGCTCTCGTTCTGCAGCCTCCTCGTCACCGTCGACCCTTCGGTGTTCGATCCGGGCTCAGCGCACTTCCTGCACCTGTCGGTCATTTCGGGGCAACTGCGCGAGGGGCGCGCCGCGCTGGCCAACGACGGGACCCCCTTGCCGCTCTTGAGCGGGGTCGTAATCATTCTGGGCGCGATCGGAGCCGGCGCCGCGTCATTGACAAGGGGCATCTGGGCCCGCCAGCGGCGCCGGACCTTCGTCGACCAGGGGCGTGGCCCGCTGTCGCCGTGCCTGGCCCCCTCGGTCGCCATCTTCTTGTACTCCACCCTCGTCAGCGTGGAGCAGAGTCGGGTTCCCGCCTTCGTCGCCTACTTCCTCGGCGTCTTGATCTTCGTGGTCCTGGCCGACCGCACCGCCGCTGCCGACCGCACCGCCGCCGCGGACCGCACCGCCGGTCGGGCCGGTCCGACCGGGCAACGCGCGTGGGGAGTGGGCGCAGTGGTCGCGTGCGTGCTGGTTGTCCTCGTCGCAGCCGCGGCGGGTGCGGGACTCTCGGGCATGCGGCTGACGGTGTTCCACGTGACCCCACCCGCGACGGGCGTCGGCGGGGGTGCTCCGCAAAACGTGATCACGGGCATCTCGCTGGTCGACAGTCTTCTCGACACTGAGATCACCGAATCGCACACATTGATCTTCCACGCCTCCTCACCGGTACGTACCTACTGGCAGGTCGGCACCCTCTCGTCGTTCAACGGCACTGAATGGCTCCCTGGCGCGGAGGTCAACGAGGCACTCACTGGGTCGGCGGGCGAACTGAAGACGGCGTTGGCCTCGACCGCGCTCCCGGCGCCCGCGCCGGCGCAGACGTTCACGGCGCGAGTGACGATCACCAACTTCGCCAGCCGGCTCCTGCCGGCTCCGCCGGGCACGCTTTCTGTGCGCGGCGTCGACGGAGCGACCGCGATCCCGCAAGAGGGTGTTCTCGTCCCTTCCGCTGATCTGACCGACAGCAGTTACGTCGTGACGGCACCACTCCAGTCGGCCCTCCCAACGGGGGGAAGCCAGTTGCGATCTTCGGATCCCCTCCTCGCCCCCTACCTCGCTCTCCCGGCGCAGCCAGCCGTAGTCGACCAGTTGGCCCACCAGGCGATCGGGGATGCGTCGACGCCCGCGGCCAAGGCACAAGCTCTCGTCAACTGGTTCCGCTCCGGGAGGTTCCGTTACACCCTGTCGCCGCCGCCCACGGGGGGGTCGGACCCGTTGGTGCAGTTCCTCACCGTGACCAAAGCCGGCTTTTGTGAACAATTTGCCGGCGCCTACGGGGTCCTGGCCCGTTCTCTCGGGATCCCGACGCGGCTGGTGGTCGGCTTCACGGCCGGCCAGGTCGGGTCCGACGGAACCACGACCGTGACCGGCGCCGATGCCCACGTCTGGCCGCAGGTGTATCTCGGGCCCGATGCCGGCTGGATTTCGGTGGAGCCCACACCCCCGGCGGCCACCGGCGAGCCGGGAGCCGAAGGCGTGGTGGGGCCGTCGGGGACAACCGGGTCACAAACCACCCCGGGGAGTTCCGCGGTCGGGGCGACCTCCACGGTCCCGGTCACGAGCGGAGGCGCAATCCCGGCCGGATCGCAGAGCACACCGGCCACCTCGCCGAAGCAGCACCGGCAGCCCACCTCGGCCAAGGCATCAGGCCACGGTTTCGTGTGGTGGGTGGTCCCGGCTGTGATCGCCGTGCTTCTCGCCGCCGCTGCCGCCCGGTGGGCGTGGCGCCGCCGGCACGACGTCCGGGAGGCCACTCTCGGACCCGACGAACGTGTGGTGCGGGCGTGGGAACGGGCGGTCCTGGCGTTGCGACGCAAGGGACTGACGCGCCGACCCGACGAGACACCGGCTGAGTTCGCCGTCCGGGTGCGCCGGACCGACGTGGCAAAGCAGGGGCCGGAGGAGGCGGATGCGGTGGCGGACCTGGCCGGATTGGTCGAACTCGCGTGTTACACGCCCCGGCCGTGTACGTCGACGCAGGCCACCCAGGCCCAGGCGTTGGCCGCGACGATCGTCGGTGCGGGCCGGTCGCACCGACGCCACGACCGGGAGCAGCGGGTGAAGGCCTGAAAAAAAGGGTCCCCTCTCTGAGAGAGGGGACCCTTTCCTACTCTGTTCTGCGTGGGTGCTACAGCGTCGGTGCGAACCCGACGACCGTTGTCGGGAGAGGGATGCCGGAGGTCCCGATGACTCCGGGCACCGACCCGAAGAAACCGGCGTGGCCGGTCACCACCAGCGAGCTGGAAGATCCCGTGCCGACGGTCATCGTCGAGTTGAATGCGAAGATCCCTCCGTCGGCCCCTGTGGCCCAGTAGCCCGTGCCGTCCGGTGCATAGGTGATGCTGACCAGCGGCTGCGCCGGCGTGGCACCGCTGAGGGCCGGCGAACCGAAGAACGGTGCGTTGCCGAAGCCCACGATCGCCCCTTGTGCGGTGGCAATGATGTAGCCGGGTCCAACAGGGTTGGCCGCAATGCCGACGGCGGGCCCGTCCGGCTCCGAGGTGCCGAGCGTGTCGGACAGCACACCGGCAAAGACCGCGTCACCGAAGGTGAATACACCGCCGTCCGCACCCACCAGGTAGTAGCCCTTGCCATCCGAGGTCAGGGAGATCCCGACGATCGGGGCCACGAGTGACAGGTTGCCAGCTGAACCGTAGAACGCGGCATCACCGAAGGTGAAGACGCCGCCGTCGCTCGCCACGAGGTAGTAACCCTTGCCGTCGACCGTCGGGACGATGCCCACGATGGGCGAGTTCAGCTTGAGCGCACCGAGGGAGCCGTAGAACGTGGCGTCACCGAAGGTGTACACGCCGCCGTTGGATGTGGCGACCCAGTAGCCCTTCCCGGTCGAGGTCGGGGCGACCCCGACCACGGGTCCGTTCGCCACGCCGAGAGGGCCGCCGTCGGCGGGGGCGGCGCCGAAGTTGAACGTGCCGCCCTGGGACGTGACCAGCGTGTAACCGGAGGCGACCGGGACGGCCGCGCCGGCGGGCGTCGTGGCGAGGGTCAGGGGGACCACCGTGCCGAGGGCGCCGGCCACCAGCGCCGTGGGCACCAGGCGACGGGCCCGGCGAGCCCGGCGGGCCTTCCGGTTTGCTCGAACTGGGGATGCAGCCACCTTGCCAGTGACATCGTGGGACACGAACCGCTCCTCTCGTGGATGCCTGACTGCAGCCAGGCCGCCTTGTTTTCTCGGGGTATTCCTATCTGGTGAAGCTGAACTCTTTCTGACCAAAAGGCAAACGGGAGGTGTCGCCAGTATGAACGTTCGACCCTCGTTTTCCGTTTCTGCAGGCCTGCTGCTGGTCCGTCGGAACCGCGGGCAACCTAGCTCAGACTAAACCTCGTTGCACACTTGGAATTGTGTGGAATGGCGCGGTGCCGATGCCGGAGCTGGGAGCCGGGACGACAGGGGCTCAGCTGACCTGGCCGGTGACGTACTGCTCGGTGCGGGGATCCGACGGCGCAGAGAAGATCTGCTGGGTGGCCCCGTACTCGACGAGCTCGCCGATGTGGTCGGCGTCGTCGAGGAGGAAGACGGCGGTGAGGTCGGCACAACGGGTGGCCTGGAACATGTTGTGGGTCACAAGGGCGATGGTGACCTCGGAGGCCAGCTCGATGATCGTCTCTTCGATCGCTGCCGTCGAGATGGGGTCGAGGGCCGAGCACGGCTCGTCCATCAGCAGCACCTCGGGTTCCACGGCCAGGGCCCGGGCGATGCACAGGCGCTGCTGCTGGCCACCCGAGAGGCGGACGGCCGGCTGGTCGAGGCGGTCTTTGACCGTTTCCCAGAGGGCAGCGGACTTCAGGGCCGATTCTGCCGCCTCCTTGAGGACCTGCTTGTTGCGGATGCCGTTGAAGCGCAGGCCTGACGTCACGTTGTCGATGATGCTCATGGTGGGGAAGGGGTTGGGGCGTTGGAAGACCATGCCGATGCGGCTCCGGATGACCTCGGGCTGGGCATCGCGGCCGTAGATCTCCATGTCGCCCAGGCGGATGGAGCCGCCCACTTTGCCCCCGGAACGGTCGTGCATGCGGTTGATGGCGCGCAACACGGTGGTCTTGCCACAACCCGAGGGGCCCACCAGCGCCGTGACCTGGTTCTCGACGAGAGGGAAGCTGACCCGCCGCACGGCGTGGACATTGCCGAAATCCACCGACACGTCGGTCAGGGTGACGGCGGGGGCACCGTCGAGGGACCCTGCATGTCCGGTGCCCTGAGCCAGCACCTCCTGCTGGATACGTGCAGCGACCGCCGACGTGGTATCAGTCATTTCCCTCTCCCCTGCGCTGGAGCAACACTATCGAGATTTCCTGGTCAAGCGGGCGGCGAACATCCGCCCGATGATGCTGAGGATGAGCACGCCGACCATGAGGACGAACGCGGCGCCCCACGCGTCCTGAATGAGATCGGGTGACGCGGTGTTGGCGTTCTGGTAGATCACGATCGGGATGGCGTTCATGGGTTGGTTCATCGAGAGGCTGAAGATCTGGCTCCCGATCGCCGTGAAGAGGAGGGGTGCCGTCTCGCCGACGGCCCGGGCCAGGGCCAACAGGTTGGCGGTGACCAGCCCGGGGACCGAGCCCCGCACGATCACCGAGCGCACCACCCGTGACTGGCGGGCACCGAGGGCGAGGCCGGCCTCCCACAGCTCGTTGGGTACCGTGCGCATCGCCTCCTCGTCGCCCCGGATCATGATCGGCAGCATGAGCACCGCCAGCGCCGCACTGGCCGAATACGCCGAGAAGTGACCCGTGTGGACGACGATCACGGCATAGGCGAAGAGCCCGATGAGGATGGAAGGCAGGCCGGAGAGCACGTCGGCCCCGAAACGGATGGCGTTGGGGATCGGGCCCCGCTTCTCGACGAGGAAGAGGGCGATCAGCAGGCCGATCGGCATGGCGACGATCAGGGCCAGGCCGTTGATGAGGAGGCTGCCGACAATGGCATTGGAGATACCGCCGCCCGGAACGCCTTCGGGTGTCGGCGTGTGGGTGAAGAACGCGACCGACATCGCCGGGATCCCGCGCTTGCACACGTAGACGACCAGGAAGCCCAGCGGGATCAGCACGAGGACCGTGCAGAGCGCGAACGTGATGCGGATGGCCAGGGCGATGGCCCGTCGCCGCTTGATGCGTGTGGCGCGCGCCGGCCTGAATGAGCGTGCGCCGTTCGTAGTAGCCGGGTCCTTGCCCGAAGGAGCTGGGGCCTCCAGCACGTCGGTACTCATGGCAGCCTGAACTGCGCGTTCTTGCGCACGATGAGGCGGCCGCCGATGTTGACGATGAGCGTCATGACGAGAAGGACGACCGCCAGGGCCAGCAAGGTGCTGCGCAGCAGCGTGCCGGACTGCGATTCGCCGAAGTTCAGGACGATGACCGAACCGAGCGACGGAGCCGGGGTTCAGGAGCGAGAACGGATGCTGGAGGATCAGGCTGTTCCCGATGAGCAGCGTGATGGCGATCGTTTCGCCGACGGCCCGCCCCAGGGCCAGCGTGGTGGCGGCCAGAATGCCCGAGTTGGCTCCCGGCACCACGACCTTGCGGACGACCTGCCAGGGCGTGGCCCCGAGGGCGAAGGCAGCCTCGCGGTCCAGGGCCCCGACGCCGGCCAGCGCGGTGCGGGAGAGGGCGACCATGGTGGGGACGATCATGATGGAGAGCACGAACCCGGCCAGGATGTAGCTCGCCCCGTGGGGCGTCGCCCTTGAAGAGCAGCTCGATGACGGGGATCTTCTGAAGGAACGGCTCGCACGTCACGCAGGAAGATCGGTTGCATGACGTAGAGACCCCATAACCCGACCACGATGCTGGGCACGGCCGCGATGAGGTCGATGGCCACGCCCAGCGGTGTGGCGATGCGCCGGGGGCACATTTCGGTGAGGAAGGCAGCCGTGGCCAGGCCGATCGGTATGGCGATGACCATGGCGATGGCCGTCACGATCAGCGTGCCGATGATGAACTGGCCCGGCGCCGTAGCTGTTGGAGGCTTCGTCCCAGGCCGTGGACCACAGGAACCCGATGCCGAAGTGGCTCCAGGCCATCGTCGACTGGCTGACGATGCCCTCGATGATCCCCGCCAGGACCACGACGAAGAGCGCCGCCGAACCCCAGAGGAGCGCGGCGTAGCCCCTGCCCGAAGACAGGGAGCTACGCCGTTGCTCCAGTAGCTTTCGCGGAGAGTTCTCCTTGACCTCCACCTAGGAGAAGAGGGGTTGCCCGGCTGAGTTCTCCATCTTCAGGATGGTGGCGATTGGCCAGCGCCTGGATGTTGGCCGGCAGGGCCACGTAGCCGATGGCCGACGAGTCGGCCTGGCCGGTCGGTGGCCATCCAGTGGAGCAACTTGCCCAGGGCGATCCCGTTGTTCGTGTTGGCCTGCTTCTGGTACACGATGACCCAGCTGTAGGTCGAGATCGGGTAAGCCCCGGCGCCGGATCCGTTCACGATCAGGTAGTTGTCCGCCGTCACGTTGGGGAAGGCCGCCGCGTCGGCAGCCACCGACGTGCCGTTGGGAGCTACGAAGGCCCCCGATGAGTTCTCGACGGCGGCATAGGGCAGGCCCGGCTGCAGGGCGTAGTCCAGCTCGACGTAGCCGACGGTGCCGCCGCCGCCCTGGACGTCACCGGCCACGCCGGCGTTCCCGTTGCCACCCTCGCCCTTGGGGAAGGTGGGCTGCTTGCCGACGAGGTTCGAGGGCCAGTCCGTCGGGTCGACCGCGTGGAGGTAGTTGGTGAAGGCGTTGGACGTGCCGCTCGAGTCGGCCCGGTAGACCGGCTCGATCGGGCCGGCGGTGCAGCCCGGAGATGGAGCTCCAGTCGGTGATGGTGCCCGTGTAGATCTGGGCGATCTGTGTGCCGGTGATGTGGAATCCTGCCGGGCAGCTCTTGGTCACGATGGCGATACCACCGAGGACCACGGGCACCTGGAGGATGGCGCCGCCGCTGCCGGTGGTCGTGGACGGCTCGGGCACGTCAGAGGCGCCGAAGTTGACCGAACCGGCCAGAATGTCGCTCTCTCCGGCTCCCGAGCCGACCGAGGCGTAGTTCACCGTCACCTTGGAGTTCGACTTGTTGTAGTCGTAGAACTGCCGGGCGAAGAGGGGCTGGTCGAAGGTGGATCCGGCACCGGTCAGCGCCGCCGCCGGCGTGTTGAAGTCGTTGGCTCCGCCGAGTGCGTTGTTCCCGCGGCGCGCCGTGGTCGGCGTGGTGGGGCCGTCGTCGTGGCCGTGGTGGGCTTGGCCGGTCGTCGGCGTGGTGGCGGTCGACTTGGCGGCCGTGGTGGGCGTGCTGCCGGCGGCGGTGGTCGTCGTCGTGGATGGAGCGTCGTCGTCGTGGTGGTCGTCGAGTTGTTCTTTGCTTTGTCGTGGTCGTGTGTCGTCGATCTTCTTGCTGGCGCTCGGCGTGCTCGATCCGCAGGCCGCCGCGATCAGCCCTCCGGCCAGGACCATGGTGCCGATGAGCCACCGCTTTCCGGTGCGCCGGGACACCGGGCCAGTTTCCTCTGGGGTGACTCGTTTGAACACGTACTGCTCCTCTCCTAGGTGCGGTGCCGACGCCGCCGTATCCAGGCGCGACTTTTCCGTCGGCCTATTCCTATCGAGCCAAGCTGAACGGAACTCGACCGAGTTGGCAAACTTCCGGTGTCCCGGGGATGAACCCTTGACAAACGTCAGTTCATCTGGCTACGCGGATTGCAGGTCGCTCAGCGGGAAATCCCAGCCAGGCAGCGACAGCTCCCGCCAGCCGGCGGTAGGGCGAGGCTTCGGGCCCCGCTCCTCAGGCCGCTTGGCGCGCCTTGAGGATCTCGAGTGCCTTGTCGGCGTGGGCGCCCATGGAGATTTCGGTGTGGATGACCTCGAGGAGGGTCCGGTCGGTGTCGATGACGAACGTGATGCGCTTGTTGGGCACGAAGCTCGGCCCGCCACGCTTGGCCCCGAGCAGCTTCGCCACGGTCCGGTCTGCGTCGGAGAGGAGCGGGTAGCCGAGGGACTCCTTCTCGTCGAACTGCTTCTGCTTGTCGACGGAGTCGGCGCTGATGCCGATCCGTTGGGCTCCGACGGCGGCGAATTCGGCCTGCCAAGTCGCGGAAATGACAGCTTTCCTTGGTGCAGCCGTAGGTCATGGCGGCGGGGTAGAAGAAGAGCACGCACGGGCCCGTTGGCGAGCAGGTCGCTCAGCTTGCGGGGCGTCCCGGTCTGATCGGGGAGCTCGAAATCGGGAACCACGTCACCTTTGCGCATAGCCGCACAATGTAGGTGGTCGATCCGGATCGGCGCTGCCGCTCAGGCTTCGAAGCGGAATCCCACCCCACGCACGGTGACGAGGTGGCGCGGGTTGGCCGGGTCCGGCTCGATCTTGCGCCGGAGCCGCTTGATGTGGGTGTCCAACGTCCTCGTGTCGGTGAGCTCCTGATCCCACCACAGCCGGTCGATGCAGCCGTCGCGGGTGACCACCTGGCCGCTGTGGGACATGAGGAGGGACAAGAGGTCGAATTCCTTGCGGGAGAGCTCGACCGGCATGTCGTGCACCGTGACTTCCCGCCGGCCCGCGTCGAGCCGGACCGGGCCCACGTGCAGCACCTCTTCGTGGTGCTCGGCCACCGCGACGCCACGCCGCAGGACGGCGCGCATGCGTGCCACCAGCTCGCGCAGCCGGAACGGCTTGGGGACGTAGTCGCTGGCGCCGAGCTCGAGCCCGAGGACGACGTCGACCTCGGAGTCCCGGGCCGTGACCATGATGATCGGCACCGGCTTCAGGGCGCGCATCTGCTGGCAGAGCTCGATCCCCGATTGATCGGGCAGCATGACGTCGAGCAGGACCAGGTCGGGGTGGACCCGATGGAACAGGCGCAGGGCTTCGTGCCCGTCGCCGGCACATTCGACGGCGAAGCCCTCCCGGGTCAGGCCCGAAGCCAGCGCCTGGCGGTAGGACTCCTCGTCGTCGACCACCAGGACGAGCGGCCGGTTGTCGCGCGCCTGGGCGCTCGGAACCTGCCGACCGTTGGTCACCGTCGTGGTGGCCATGTGCGCGGATCCATCAGGCCGCGTCGTCAGGCGCGGCCGGGTGAACGAGCGACGGGAGCAGGGCGAGAGGGGCGGGCGGCGACGCAGGCACGGGGGGTGCGCCCTCCGGCGGCGCCTGCGCGCGCAGGGAGGCGACGACCTGCGTGAACTTAGCCTTCAGCTTGAGTGCCCCTGCCACGCGGGGAGGGGGGCGCCGGCCAGAGTGGCACGACCTCGGCCAGACATGCCCCGATCGTGGCGGCGCCTCCGCAGGTGCAGAGCAGTGCGGAAGGCCGCGCCCGGAGCAGTGGCGTGTCGTGGTGTGCGAGCGCCATCGCTTGCCACCGTAGGGACCCGAGATGAACGGCTCGCGAAACCGTTGCAACTGGGAAGTGTCACGGAGATGAACTCTTCCCGTTGCAACTTTGTCGCGCTGGCGTTACCCTCTCCGCTAGAGCGGAGGTGGGCAGATGACAGAGGCCATGGGCCACGGGGTGAACCAGCGGGGCCTCATCAAGATGACATCCGACCGAGGTCGACGCCTTCTTGGCCGAGCGCCGGACCATGACGATGTGCTCGCTCGGGCCCGACGGATCCATCCACGCAGTGGCCATGTGGTACGGCTTTCTCGACGGGTGCGTCACCGTCGAGACCAAAGCCAAGTCGCAGAAGGTGCAGAACCTCCGGCGCGATCCGCGGCTCACGCTGTTGTTCGAAGCCGGCGAGTACTTACGAGGAGCTGCGCGGCGTCGAACTGGTGGGCCGGGCCGAGATCATCGACGATCCCGTGCAGCTCTGGACGTTGGGCCTCAGCGTGTTCGAGCGGTACAACGGCCCCTACAGCGAGGAGGCCAGGCCCTTCCTCGAAGCGATGTTGCACAAGCGCGTCGCCGTGAAGTTGCATGCCGAGCGGACGGTCAGCTGGGACCACCGCAAGCTCGGGCTGCCGCCGACGCCGACGCCGTCGCCGACGCCGACGCCGACGCCGACGCCGTCGGCCGGAACAGAGTGAAGTTCTCCATCGGTCAGAGCGTGGCCGTGGCCCCTGACGCCGCCGTGGCCGCCTACGGCAACCCCAGGTTCTACGAGGGGCGCGCCCCTACCGGCGACATCTCTCTCGTGGGGGTGGTCGGGCATCACGCGAGGGCGGCCGTCGACACGATCGAGATTCGTTACAACTTCACCGGGTCGGTGTCGTCGGCCGTCCGGGCCGTCGTCGATCCGAGCCAAGATGACCTGGGTCACCCGCACCGCCATTGCACCGCGATGAACGCCGCAGCAATTTCACCGTGCTGCCCGACCACTACCCCGATCGGCTCGAGTGCCAGGGGACGTTCCGGTTCGACGAGGGGTCGAACGGATCCGGCTCCTCGGTGATCACGATAGAGGGCGACCTCAAGGTGCACGTCTTTCTGGTCGGCCGCACGGTCGAGCAGATGATCGTGTCCGGGCTGCGCAGCTACCTGGCGGCTGAAGTGGCCTTGTTGCCCGGACTTCACGGCCACCCGCTGATCGACGCCGCCGGTCGTGTCCAAGAGAGAGCGGCTCCCGCGCCGGCTCGAGGCGCGCTGGATCAGGAAGCACCCGCCCCCGGCGTCTTCTGCCGGGTCGACGTGGTGGGCACCGAGAGCCCGCGGCTGGTGGATCGGTGTCCTGTTCGCCGTCGGCTCCATCCTCTTCGCTCTGGGCGCGTTCCCGCCGTATGCGACGTCGCTCGGGGCGGCCGCCACTTCCTACACGTTCTTCGTCGGCTCGATTTTCTTCACCGCGGCGGCGTTCCTCCAGTATCGAGAAGTCGTCGATGCCCTGCCGGCCGAAGCCGGACGCCCGCGGCGTCGATTCTTCGTGTTCCGTCCCCGCCGGATCGAATGGTCGGCCGTGGCGATCCAACTCGCCGGAACGCTTTTCTTCAATCGCAGCACCGGCAACGCCTGTCGGATCGACCTTTCGGCCCAGGCGGCACAGCAAACCGTGTGGCGTCCGGACGCCGTGGGATCCGTCTGCTTCCTTGTCGCCAGCCTGCTTGCGTGGGGTGAGGTGTGCCAGGGATGGGGGGCATGGCGCCCCCGGCAGGTGGACTGGTGGATCACGTTCGTCAACCTGCTCGGATCAGTGGCGTTCGGTGTCTCCGCGGTCGCCGGCTATGTCGTGCCGTCGACCGGTCAACTCCGCAATGAAGCCCTGTCCAACCTCGGGACATTCGTCGGCGCCCTCGGGTTCCTCATCGGCGCGGTGCTCCTTCTGATCGAACGGACCGAGCACGTCGCCCCGGGCGACGTGGCGCTGGGGGCGAACACCGCCTAGGAGTGAGGCAGCATCACAAACCAGGGGTTGCAGGTCTAGAGTCGGCCCACCGCTGAGCACAGGAGCTTTCCATGGGGTTGCACGAGAAAAAAGAAGTCGCCGACCAGATCCTCGATTGCGTCTTCGCCTCCAAGGACCTCTCGGTGGCTTTGCCGAAGTACAAGTTCCCACCCCTCGAGACACTTCCCGACGTGGCCTTCCAGGTCATCCACGACGAACTTCTCCTCGACGGGAACTCGCGACAGAACCTGGCGACGTTCTGCCAGACCTGGGAGGAGCCCAGGTCCATGCGCTGATGGACCTGGCGATCGACAAGAACCTCGAGGACAAGGACGAGTACCCCCAGACGGCCGAGATCGAGCGCCGTTGTGTGCACATGATGGCCGACCTTTGGCACGCGCCCACGATGCCGCGAACACCGTGGGGACATCGACCATCGGCTCCTCAGAGGCGTGCATGCTCGCCGGTATGGCGGCCAAGCGACGTTGGCGGGCGCGTCGGGAGGCCGCGGGAAAGCCGGCCGACAATCCCAACATGGTCTGCGGCCCGGTACAGGTGGTCTGGCACAAGTTCGCCCGCTACTGGGACGTCGAGCTCCGCGAGATCCCCATGGCGCCCGGCCGTTACTGCATGGACGTCGAGCAGATGCTCGGCGGGTGGACGAGAACACCATATTCGTCATGCCGACATTCGGTGTGACCTACACGGGTGCCTACGAGCCCGTGGCCGAGTTGGCGTTGGCCCTCGACGATCTGCAGGAGCGCACCGGCCTGGACATCGACATCCATGTCGACGGCGCGAGCGGCGGCTTCCTGGCGCCGTTTTGCGCGCCCGAAATCGAGTTCGATTTCCGGATCCCGCGGGTGAAGTCCATTTCGACGTCGGGCCACAAGTTCGGGCTGGCACCACTGGGCGTGGGCTGGGTGGTGTGGTCCGATGCTGCCGAACTCCCCGAAGAGCTCATCTTCCACGTCAACTATCTCGGTGGGGACATGCCGGACTTCCAGATCAACTTCTCCAGGCCGGCCGGACAGATCATCGCCCAGTACTACGACTTCATCCGGCTGGGCCACCAGGGCTACTCCGCCATCCACAACGCCTGCTACGAGACGGGGCAGTTCCTGGCCGAGGAGATCCCGAAGCTCGGACCGTTCGAGTTGCTCAGTCGGAGCAATCCGGCAGAGGGCATCCCCGCCGTCACGTGGCGCATCGCCGAAGGGGAAGACCCCGGCTACACGCTCTTCGACCTGGCCGACCGCCTGCGGAACCGGGGCTGGCAGGTACCGGCCTATACGTTGACCGGCTCGGCTTCGGACATCGCGGTGCAGCGGATTCTGGTGCGGCAGGGCGTGGACCGCGACCTCGCCTCCATCCTGCTCGACGACTTCAAGGTCGCGGTGGAGCACTTCGATCGCCATCCGGTGTCCGTGGCGATGACCAAAGAAGAGGCCAGCGGCTTCAGCCACCTTTAGTCGGTGATGCCCCGAATGAAGGTTGTTAGACCGTCGGCCCGCGCTGCACATTGCCGAACGACAGGGGGATCAGGTGACGGATTCGAGCGCACCGCCGCCTCCGGCCGCACCACCGCCTCCGGCCGCACCACCGCCTGCTCCGGCCGCCGTCCCCGACCCTCAGGCGATACTGCGGAGCAAGAACTACCTCACGATGCTCGTGTTGGGGGCCGTGATCGGGGCCCCCATTGCGGCGATCGCGTATTTCTACCTTCATTTCGTCGCGATCTCCCAGACGTTCGTGTTCACGACGTTCCCCAAGAACCTCGGATTCAGCGGGACACCGGCCTGGTGGCCGATACTCCCCCTCGTCCTGAGCGGCCTCCTGGTCGCCCTCACGCTGAAGTATTTCCACGGCACCGGTGGTCACAAGCCGGCCGAAGGATTCAAAGCTGCCGGAGGGGTCGAGGTCGTGGACCTGCCGGGGATCATTCTCGCCTCTCTGGCCACCTTGTGTCTGGGTGCCGTGCTGGGCCCCGAAGCACCGCTCATTGCGATCGGGGGCGGGCTCGGGGTGCTGGCCGTCCATCTGGTCAAGAAGGACGCGCCGCCGATGGCCGCCCTCGTCATCGGTGCCGCGGGGAGCTTTGCCGCCATCGCCACCTTGCTCGGGTCTCCCATCGTCGGCGCCTTCTTGCTCATGGAGGCGTCAGGGATCGGCGGGCCACTTCTGGGGGTCGTCCTCGTTCCCGGGCTCGTTGCTGCGGGTATCGGATCGCTCATCTTCGTGGGTCTGGACCGCTGGACCGGATTCGGCACGTTCTCGCTCAACGTCGGGACCATCCCGCATTTCGGGAGTCCGACCGGGGCAGAATTTCTCTGGGCCGTAGGCATCGGGATAGCCGCGGCCTTTCTGGGCCTCGCGATCAAGCGGGGAGCGCTTGCCCTGCAACCCGTTGTCGAGAAGCGGAAGGTGCTCCTCACCCCGTTCGTCGGACTCTTCGTCGCGGCCATGGCCATCGCCTTCGCCGAAATCACCGGCAAGCCGTTCTCGAACGTGCTCTTCTCCGGGCAGAGTGCCCTCCCGGGTCTCATCCAGCACGCGGCGGGGTGGACGGTAGGGCCGTTGGCGGTGCTCATTCTCTGCAAGGGCCTGGCCTACGGCGCGTCGCTGAGCAGTTTCCGGGGAGGCCCGATCTTCCCGGGCATGTTCATCGGCGCCGCCCTGGGGATTCTCCTCTCTCACCTCCCCGGTCTGCCGATGATCGCCGGCGTCGGCATGGGCATCGGGGCGCTCACCGTGGCGATGCTCGGCCTCCCCCTGGTCTCGGTCCTTCTGGCCACGCTCCTCCTGCAGGCGGACGGGTTATCCCTCACACCGCTCATCATCGTGGCGGTCGTGGTGGCCTACGTCGTCAGCGCACACCTGGTTCCAGCGCCCGCCTCCGATCCGGTGGCGCCCGCGCCGGACCCGTCCCCCTCCTGAGGCACGTCCTTTACGCGATCCGCTCTTTCAGGTGCTCGCCGACCCGGATGGCGTTGGCCATGGCGGTAAGTGCGGGATTCACGGCACCGATGCTGGGGAAGAAGCTCGTGTCGACCACGTAGAGGTTGTCGAGCTCATGGGCCTTGCAATTGGTGTCGAGCACCGAGGTGGCCGGATCTGTGCCGAAGCGGACGGTCCCGGCCTGGTGGGCGCAGCCGGCCACCGGGACATTCATGCTCATGTAGAAATTCTTGCTCAGCACATGATGATCGGCCATGCCGACGTGGTTGAGGATGGTCCGCAGCTCCTTGTAGAGGCCATCGGCCTCCTCGTTATTGGTGGCTTCGTAGGCGAGATGGATGTTCCCGTCCCCGTCGACGGTCACCCGGTTCTCGGGACGGGGCAGGTCCTCAGTGGTCAACCACCAGTCGACCGCGTGCTGGGCCACCTCTTCGAGGGAGAAGTGGGGCGCCAGTAAGGTCAGCTTGGGCTCCTCGCCCTTCATGGCGCCGGCATTTGATTTCCCGACCATCTGGATGTTCCCGAGCGGCCATTTGCGGTCGCCGCCGGCAAAGTAGAAGTCGTTGATGCCGAGTGTCTTCTGGAACACGGTGTCGTTGGGTTCCTTGCCGAGCGACACGACGGCCTTGCAGTTGTGGAACATGTAGTTGCGGCCGACCTGATCCGAGCCATTGGCCAGACCGGTGGGATGCGTGTTGTTGGCCGAATTCAGCAGGAGCTTGGCACTGTTGGAAGCGCCCGCCGCCACCACGACGATGTCGGCTTCGTAGACCTCTCGGGTCGGACCGCGTTGCACCACGACGCTGGTGACGGTCCGCCCGGTCGGGTCCGTCTCGAGCCGTGTCGCCGTGGCGTTGGTCAGCAGGACGACATTCGGTGATTCGAGGCTGGGCCGGATCGCCATGACCTCGGCGTCGGATTTGGCATGCACGAGGCAGGGATAGCCGTCGCACCACGCGCAGCGGATGCAGTGGCTCCGGCTGCGATCGGACTCGTCGAGAAGAATGCCGCACGGTGCCGAAAACGGATGGTACCCCTTGGCCCTGAGATCGTCCGCGATCTGCTGCAGGCGGGGCTCGTGACTCGGCGCGGGCGCCGGATAGGGGGCGGAGTAGTGCCCTTCCGTGGGGTCCTCGCCGCGCGTGCCGTGCACCTGGTAGAGGTCCTCTGCCCTCGTGTACCACGGTTCGAATTCGTCGTAGCCGATCGGCCACGCCGGCGACACCCCGTCGACGTGCTGGACCTCTCCGAAGTCCTCCGGCCGGAGGCGGTAGAGGGCGGCCCCGTACAGCTTGGTGGCCCCGCCCACGAAGTAGTGGACCTGCGGCTGGAATGCGTTGCCGTCGCCGTCGTACCAGGTGTCCTTCGAGATGTACCGGCCGTCGACGAAGACCTCGTCGGGTGACCAGTTCTCCATTTCCCGCGGCAGGAAGTCCCCCGCGTTCGAGGAGGAGGATCCGCTTTCCCGATGAAGAGAGCGTGTGGGCCAGGGTTCCCCCACCGGCTCCGGTTCCGATGATGATGACATCGAAATGCTCAGGCATGACGCTTCCTCCTCGTAGGCGGTTGCTTCAGGTTGCGGGCGCGGCGGCTCCGCTCTCGGTGTCGGAACCGCCGATTGCGTCCGCATCCTCCAGGACCGGGAACAGTTTCGGCTGGACCTTTTCTTTGACCTGATCCGGGAGGCTCAGGTCGCCTCCGGTATGGGCCACGCTGAACACGCGTTCGGCCCGGCCCCGCCCGATCATGGAGCGCAGCCACCGCAACATGGTCGTGAAGCGGTTCCCGAAGCCGGTCAGGAAAGCCAGGTGCACGAACATCCACACGACCCAGCCCGGAAAGCCACTCAAGCGGATCCCTTTGACGCTCACGATGGCCCGGAAGCGACCGATGGTGGCCACACTCCCGAGGTCCCGGTAGGTGAACGCCTTTGTGGGCTTGTTCTTGAGGCGCCGCAGGATGGAGTTCGCCGCGTGGAGGCCACCCTGCATGGCCACTTCGGCGACACCCGGAAGGTTGTCCAGGCTGGCCATGTCGCCGACGGCGAACACCTCGGGGTGGCCCGGAATCGTGAGGTCGGGGAGAACGGCGATGCGGCCGGCGCGATCGATGGTCGCACCCGAGGCATCGGCGAGGAGGCCGGCGAGGGGCGACGCCTGGACCCCCGCCGCCCAGATAACGGTGCGGGCCTCAATCCGCGAGGTACCTTCCGCCCCTTTGACATCGACGCCGGCCGCGTCGATGCCGACGACCTGCGAACCCATGCGCACGTCGACGCCCAGTCGTGCCAGCGTCTTTGCCGCCTTGGTGGAGAGTTGGTTGCCGAACGTCGCGAGCGGTTGTTTCCCACCATCGACCAGGATCACCCTGACGGACGAGGCATCGTACGTGCGGAATTCTCCGCGCAGGCTCCGGGTGGCCAACTCACGGACCTGGCCGGCCAGTTCGACGCCGGTGGGCCCGGCGCCGACCACGACGACGGTCAACCAATGCTCTTTTTCGGTGGCATCGGCGACCAGCTCCGCAATCTCGAAGGCGCCGAAGATACGCCGCCTCAGCTCGAGGGCGTCATCGAGGGTCTTCATGCCCGGAGCGAAGAAGGCGAACTCGTCGTGGCCGAAATATGACTGGCTCACACCTGCGGCCACAATGAGGCTGTCGTAGGGGTATTCGACTTCGAACCTTCCGGCGACGTTCGCACGCACAACCTTGCGTTCGAGGTCGAACCCGCTCACCTCGGCCAACTGCACCCGCACGTTCTTCTTCTTGCGCACAACGTGGCGCAATGCGGGCGCGATCTGGCCCGGGGCCAGCATGCCGGTCGCCGTTTGGTACAGCAACGGTTGGAAGAGATGGTGGTTGCGCCGGTCGATCAGTGTGACGTCGACCGGCTTGCCACCCAACAGCCGGGTGGCGGGCAGGCCTCCGAAACCACCGCCGACGATCACGACCCGATGGCGCACGTCCGGCACTTCATCCACGCGTCCCCGACGCGTCGACTGTCACCTCACAGTCCCGGGCTGCTCTGCATGATGCCGCCGTCGGCGAAAATCGTGGTGGCGGTGAGATAGCTCGCGCCCGGACCCGCGAGGAAAGCGACGACGCTCGCTATCTCCTCGGGTTGCGCCAGTCGGCCCAACGGAATGGCGTTGTCGAGCGTGGCCAACGCCTTGGGGTCGGCGACCGTGGCCTTGTTGATGGGGGTGTCCACAGCTCCGGGGCCGACCCCCACCACCAGGACGTTATGGGGGGCCAGTTCCACGCCCGCCGTCCGGGTCAACATCCGCATGCCGCCTTTGGAGAGGCAGTAGGCGGTGTTATTCGGCATCGGCCAGTCCTCGTGCACCGAGGTCATGTTGATGATGCGGCCGCCGTCACCCTGGGCGATCATCTGCTTGGCTGCAAGTTGCGTGCCGAAGAACGCACTCTTCAGGTTGATGTCCAACACCCTGTCGTACTGGTCCTCGGTCGTGTCGAGCACGGAGGTCCGCGTCTCGATGCCTGCGTTGTTGACCATAATGTCGAGCCGCCCGAACGTACTCACCGCAGTGCCGATCAGTGTTTCGAGGTCGGCGATCTTGCTGACGTCGGCCTGCACAGCGGTCACCTTGTCCCCGAGGTCCCGAAGCTGTTTTTCGAGGGCCTCGGTCGCGTCGGGGTTCGTCACGTAGTCGATGACGATGGAGGCGCCTTCGGCGGCCAACGCGAGTACGACCGCCTTGCCGATGCCGGTATTGCCGCCCGTCACGATGGCTACTTTGCCCTGGAGCGTCACCTGGACTCCTTCCGGTCCGGGGATTGCGACCGGACTCATCTGCATCCTATGCACAGAACGCTGTGCGTTTTCTTTGAGGTTACGGTCGGCTGCCGTTGATTTCGTCATCCCTCCGGGGTGATTCGAGGACGCCCCGAGCCTCTGCGCCGGCGGCAAGCTACTGTCGCACCAGAGGTTGGTCAGTGACCGACTGCCCGACGGAATTTGTCTCCCGGGCGAGCAAGAGGAGGACCCGATCATGAGCACGTTTCCGCCGATCGCCGAGTATTCCTTCCTTTCGGATTGCGAGAACAGCTGTCTGATCGCGCCCGACGGATCCGTGGAATGGCTCTGCCTGCCCCGTCCCGACTCGCCGAGTGTGTTCGGGGCGCTGCTCGACCGCTCGGCCGGTTCGTTCCGCTTCGGACCGTCGAACACCGTCGTTCCGCATCACCGCCGCTACATACCCGGCACGATGGTGGTCGAGACGACCTGGCATACCCCGACGGGCTGGCTCATCGTGCGGGATCTCATGGTCATCCGCAAGGTGGATGACGGCGCCCGGCGCCCCGGGTACCGGCGGGCACCCACGGATTCGGCGGCTGTCGGTGTCCTCCTGCGTACGGCGACCTGCGCCGCCGGCAACGTCGAGGTCGTCGCCAATTGCATACCGCTGTTCGACTATGGCGCAGCCGTCGGTCAGTGGGACTACAGCGGTGACGGCTACGGCTCCCTCACCGTCGAGGCGCCGAACGGCGAGACGACGCTGTCGGTGGTCAGCAGCCTCCGGCTCGGTCTCACGGGGGCCCGCTGCTACGGCCGGACCAGCCTGACCGAAGGTGAATCGGCCTTCATTGCGCTGTCGTGGGGCGATTCCCCCCCGACCACCCAGGACGAGGTGGAAGAGGACATCACCTCGACCGTGAGTTACTGGCGGAACTGGTTGGCGACCGGGACATTCCCCGACCACCCGTGGCGTCCCTATATCGAGCGCAGCGCGCTCGACCCTGAAGGGGCTGAGTTACGCGCCGACCGGCGCCATTATGGCGGCCTCCACCACTTCTCTGCCCGAGACGCCGGGTGGCGCCCGGAACTGGGACTATCGCTACACCTGGATCCGCGACACCGGATTCATGCTGCGGTCCCTCTATCGACTTGGCTTCGATTGGGAGGCACTCGAGTACTTCGCGTTCGTGCTCGAATCGGTGACGCAGGGGAAGCTGGACCCGCCGTACGAGCTCCAGATCATGTACGGCATCGGTGGCGAGCGGGACCTGACCGAGAGCACCCTTGACCACTTGTCGGGCTACGAGGGCGCGTCACCCGTACGGGTCGGAAATGGTGCGTGGGATCAGCACCAGAACGACGTGTGGGGCATGCTCCTCGACGCCGTCGAGACCCACCTCTCCAAGGGTGCGGCCCAGATCGTGCACGCAGTGTGGGAAGGACTCGCCGGATTGGTCGAGCAGGCGCTCACCCACAGCGGCGACGCTGACCAAGGGATCTGGGAGATACGCGGCGAGCCGCAACATTTCACCGCCTCCGCTGTCCTGTGCTGGATCGCCGCGGACCGCGGCGCACGCCTGGCACTGCGCCGGGGCGCTGCCGACCGGGCCGAGGATTGGCAGAAGAGGGCCGACGCACTCAAAGAGGAGATTCTGGCCAAGGGCGTCGACGATCGCGGGCGGTTCCGTCAGGCCTACGAGAACGATGAGCTGGATGCGTCACTCCTCCTGATCCCGATCATGGGGTTCCTGCCCCCCGACGACGAACGGGTCAGAGCGACCGTGTTGGCCATTGCCGACGAGCTCACCGAGGACGGCCTGGTACTGCGCTACAAGGTCGACAACACGGATACCGGTTTCGAGGGGAAGGAGGGGACCTTCACGATCTGCTCGTGGTGGTTGGTCTCCACGTTGGCGTTGATCGGCGAGCTCGAGCGGGCCCGCGCGCTCTGCAAGAAACTGCTCTCCTTCGCAGGCCCGCTGAATCTCTACGCCGAGGAGATCGATGCCACGACCGGAGAACACCTCGGGAACTTCCCTCAAGCCTTCACGCATCTGGCGCTGATCGATGCAGTGTCGCAACTCATTGAGGCGGAGGTCGCCACCGTCTGAACCGGTGATCCGCAACCGGTGATCCGCCGCATCGGGTCGGCCGTGTGCCACAGTCGAGATCCGTGGCCGGCCTGAACGAAACCGACCTGCAGCGCATGCGCGATCAGCTCTTCTTCGAGGGCGACCAACGTAACCGGCGACTGAGCCGGTTCTGGCTGCTGCTGCCCCTTTCGGCGGTCATTGCTTCGGCCGGCGTCATCAGCGACTCCACCGCCACGGTCATCGGGGCCATGATCGTGGCCCCGCTCATGACCCCGATCCTCGGGATCGTTCTGGCCGTGGTGCTCACCGATGCGAAGAACCTCCGTCGTTCTATCGCCTTGGTCGTCGTGGGTGCGGCGTCGGTGATCGCGCTGGCCTGGATCCTCGGGCTGTTCATTCCGTATCCCGTCGTCGCCGCCACGAACAGCCAGGTGGCACAGCGGATAACGCCCCGGATCATCGACCTGATCGCCGCTTTGGCCACCGGGGCGGTCGGCTCGGTCGCCCTCGCCCGTTCCGACATCTCCGACACCCTGCCCGGCGTCGCGATAGCCATCTCCCTCGTCCCCCCGCTGGCCGTGGTGGGTCTGACGCTCGAATCCGGAGCCCCCCATCAGGCGCTCGGCGCCCTCCTCCTTTTCACGACCAATGTCGCGGCGATTCTGGCCAGTGGCATCGTCGTCATGGCGCTCTACCGCACCCACCGGGTCTTTGACCGGGCGCAGGCAGCGTCGTTCCATCGCAGCGGTGCCATCGCCGTCGTCGCTGTGTTCCTCGCCGCCGTCATCGTCCCCCTGACGATCAACTCCGACCGGATCGACCGGACCAACGTGCGGCAGGCCGACGTCCAGGCGGTCGCCGACCACTGGGCCAATGCAGCCGGCTGGAGCGTGTCCGGCGTCACGGCCGACGGCAACCGGGTCTTCGTCGATGCGACGGGCCCCGTTCCGGCCCCCGATCTGTCGGTTCTCCATCAACAGCTCGTCGCCGCTGGCCTCTCGGGCGTCGACGTAGAGGTCAGCCTGACGCCGAAGAGTTACACCGACGTGCCGACCTGATGATGACCACATCGCCGAACCCGTTGTGCTTTGATGACGGGGCAATTTGAACGATCACCTCAAGGAGGCCCTGGATGCTCGCCTACACCTACCCGCTGCTCGACCTGTTCGGGACGATGCTCGGCATTTTCGTGTTCGTCATCTGGTTCTGGCTTCTCATCGTGATCTTCGGGGATATCTTCCGCAGCCAGGACATGGGCGGAGGGGCCAAGGCGTTGTGGGTGATCTTCGTGATCATCCTGCCCTTCATCGGGATCTTCACCTACCTGATCGTCCGGGGCGGCAAGATGCACGAGCGGGCCGAAAAAGATGCCCAGGCCCAACAGAACGCATTCGACGACTACGTACGGCAGACGGCTGGCGCCCCGGGTGCGAGCACGGCCGACCAGCTGTCCAAGTTGGCCGACCTGAAAGCCCAAGGCGTCCTGACCGACGCGGAGTTCGAGGCACAGAAGGCGAAGATCCTCGCCTGAGGAGCGTCGCACGGCCGTCACACTCAGGCGACCCTTCTCGCGGGGAGGGTGAAACATGATCTTCGAGCTGCTCCTCATCGCGTTGGTCATCACGCTCGAGCCCATCCCGCTGACGGCATTCATTTTGGTCTTGGCGTCCGAGGGCGGCGTCCGTAAGGGCGCGGCGTTCATTTTCGGATGGCTGCTCTCGCTGGCGGCGGTCGTGACGTTGACCGTCGTGGCCACCGGCAACAATCCGCCCAAGCCCAACACAGCGCCCTCTCTCGGTGCCATCGCCCTCAAGATCCTCATCGGCGTGGTGCTGCTCGTCATCGGACTCCGGCGTCGGGCCCGGCTCGGGCGTCCGAAGGAGCCCAAGAATCCTCCGAAGTGGCAAACCGGCATCGACAACATGTCGCCGTGGCTGGTCATCGGCCTGGGTCCCTTGACCCAGCCGTGGGGTCTGGTGGCCGCCGGGGTCGCCATCATCATGGAGGCCAAGCTGAGCTCGTGGGAGAGCTACGTCGGGCTGGTGCTGTTCTGTCTGGTCGCGACGGGGCTCTATCTGGTCATGGAGATCTACGCCGGATTCCGTGCCGAAAAGGCACAGGCCCTGATGGCCGGGGTCAGGTCCTGGATCGACACGCACACCGACCAGGTGATCATCATTCTCTCCCTCGGTCTCGGACTGTGGCTGGTCGGGAAGAGCATCTACCAACTCGTCAACTAGTCGACGCGCTCGGGCTCGCCTCGGCCGGGGCGGTGCCGCCGGTGGGCTGTGCCTCGGGCACAGGCGTGACCAGCCGCTTCCGGAACACGTAGATGCCCCACCCCTGATACAGGAGCACGACGGGGAGGAGAACGATCGCCACCACCGACATCACCTTCAGGGTGTACGAGGGACTGGCGGAGTTGGACACCGTGAGGTCGTATGCCTTGTTGGTGCTCGACACCATGACCCGCGGGAAGAGCTCGAAGAAGATTGAGCCGACGGCGCTGCCCATGGCTGTCGCTCCCGCCGCAAAGGCCCACCCTTCGGCGTGCGCCTCGGCGAGCAACGCTGCCCCGACCACAGCTGCCAGTGCCAGGGCTTCGAGGGGGTTGGGGACGAACCCGGCGCCGAGGCCGACGTGGATCCAGGTGAGCCAGCCGAAGGTGATCACCGCGGCCATCCAGCCGAGCCGGCCTGAGAGTTTGGCGACCCGGTCGTGGAGTTCGCCATCGGTCTTAAGGGTCAGGTAGCCGGCCCCCAGGAAGAGGGAGAGGGCGGTAAAGGTGAGGCCGGTGTAGAGGCCGAAGGGGACGAGGAGCCCGAAGAAGCTGCCGGTGTAGTTGTGCGCCGAGTCGATGGGCAAGCCGTGGAGCAGGTCGCCCAGTGCGGTGCCGAGCAGGAACGGAATGAGCAGACTGCCGATGGTGAGCGACCAGCGCCAGGTGGCGCGCCAGCGGGGGTCGTCCACCTTGCGGTTGAACTCGAACGACAGGCCGCGCACGATGAGGGCGACCAGGACCACCAGCAACGCGAGGTAGAACGTGGAGAACATGGTGGCGTACCACGACGGGAACGCGGCGAAGATGGTGGCCCCCGCCACGATCAACCACACCTCGTTGGCATCCCAGATCGGCCCGATCGAGTTGACGGTGACACGCCGTTCCTGGTCGTTCCGGCCGACGAAGGAGTGCAGCATCCCCACCCCGAAGTCGAATCCCTCGAGCACGAAGAATCCCACCCAGAAGATGGCGACGATGATGAACCAGATGTTGTTGAGATGGATCACCGTCGCCTCCTAGTAGATAAGGGCCGGAATCCGGCCGTCGGCGGATTCTTCTGACCCTGCGCCGTCGCCTGTGCCGTCGCCGCCATCGAGACCGGGGTGGTCACCTTCACCCGCACCGTGGCCGCCTTCCTCCTCCCGGTCCTGCGCCAGCTCCTTGCGGCCGTAGTGGATCATGAGATAGCCGTCGGCGACCGCGAGTGCTGCGTAGAGGAGCACGAAGACGATCAGGCTGATCAAGACGTCAGTGGTGGTGACCGAGGGCGACGCGGCCTGCGAGGTCTTCATGAGTCCCTGGACGATCCAGGGCTGCCGGCCGCTCTCGGTGAGCAGCCAACCGGCGGTGTTCATCAGGAAGGGCGTGATGACGAACCAGGGCGCGATGAACAGGAACCACTTGGATTTCTCGAGCGTCTTGCGGCGGATGAGCCACAGACCCCAGAGGGCGAAGAGCGCGATCAGCGCGGCCAGGTAGGCCATCACCCGCATGCCCCAGTACTGAATGAAGACATTCGGGATGTAATTACCCGGGCCGTACTCCTTGACGTACTGGGCCTGCAGGTTGTTTATGCCCTGGACCGTCCCGTCTATGTGGTTGGTGGCGAGAATGGAGAGCAATCCGGGGACCTCGAAAATCTGCGTCGGTGTCTCGTCGTTGTTCCCCCCGCCGATCTGGAAGAGGGAGAAGGCGCAGTGCGAGTCGCACGTATTCCAGAGTGCCTCGGCGGCGGCGATCTTCATCGGCTGGTACTTGCCCTCGACCACCCCCAGTTCGCTGCCGATGAACATGTTCACAAACACCGCCGGGGTCAGGACGGCGAGCGAGATGATCGCGGTGCGGCGGAAGGCCGTCACTGCGCTCCTCTTCTTGAGGTGCCAGGCCGAGACGCCCAACATCACCAGAGCCCCGGTGACCAAAGAGGCCAGAATCACGTGCGGGAACGCCCACAGGAACACCGGATTGGTGAACAGGGCCCAGATGTCGTTGAGCACCGGCTGGTGCTGGGCGTTCATCACGTAGCCGACCGGGTGTTGCATCCACGAGTTGGCCGCCATAATGAAGAGCCCCGAGACCATCGTGGCGGCGGCCACCAGCCATATGCAGGCCAGGTGCACCTTCTTCGAGAGCCGGTCCCAGCCGAAGATCCAAAGGCCGAGGAACGTCGACTCGAGGAAGAAGGCGGCCAGACCCTCCATGGCCAGAGGGCCCCCGAAAATGTTGCCGACGAGGCGCGAGTAGTTCGACCAGTTCATGCCGAACTCGAACTCCTGGACCAACCCGGTCACCACGCCTATGGCGACGTTGATCAGCAGGAGCGTCCCGAAGAACTTGGTGAGTCGCTTGAAGGTCGGGTCGTCGTTGCGGTACCAACTGGTCTGCAGGAGTGCCACCAGGAAGGCGAGGCCGATCGTCAACGGCACGAAGAGGAAGTGGTAGATGCTGGTGGTGGCGAACTGCCAGCGGGCGAGGTCGGTGCTCATCGCAGGAGACTCCAGTCGTTCAGGGCGCCAGCGGACGCGGCGATCATCGGCTCTGTCGGTCGTGCTTGGTGTACGTCACTGGGGGTGAGATGCCGCGCCTCTTCCCACCAGAGGCGGGAATACAGGCCGCCGCCGAGGACGAGTGCGTCGTGGGTTCCCCGCTCGACGACCCGGCCGCCGTCCATCACCAACACCTCGTCGACGCGTGCGAGACCGGTGAGCCGATGGGTGATGAGGATGAGCGAGCGGTCATCGGTGACCGTCAGGAGGTCGGCGGTCAGCGTGTCAGCCGCCGCCACATCGAGATGTTCCGCCGGCTCGTCGAGGATGAGGAGCGGGAAGTCGGCCAAAAGGGATCGTGCCACCGCGACGCGCTTGCGCTGCCCACCCGACAGGCGTGCGCCGTGCCGTCCGACTGCGGTGGCCAGGCCATCGGGGAGGTCCTCGACCCAATCGGCCAGTCCGACCCGGTCGAGAGCGGTGCGCAGATCAGCGTCGGAGGCGTCACGTCGCCCGATCCGCAGGTTCTCGGCGAGGTCGGTATCGAAGAGATAGTCCTCCTGGCCGATCAGGCCCACGACCGTCCGCAGGTCATCGCCCCCCAGGCGATCGAGTGCGACGCCGTCGAGGGAGACCGTGCCGGACTCGTACGCCAAGAATCGCACGAGCACCGCGGCCAGGCTGGACTTCCCCGACCCGCTCGCGCCGACAATGGCGACACGCCGGCGCGGCGCAAGGGAGAGGTCGATTCCTTGCACTGCAGGTGCAGCAGTCCCCGGATAGCGCGCCCACACCTCGCGGGCCTGGAGGTCGTACGGGCTGACGGGCAAGGCGGCCGGCACCGGCGGCTCGGGGACGGGCACAGGTGCGTCGGTCACCTCGAATACGCGCGCCGCGGCCTGGCGTACCCGCTGGAGGGTCTGAGTGGCGACGGGCAGGCCAACGACCAGTTCGAACGCGGCCAACGGGACCAGCGTGATGACCGCGAGTTCGGTCGGGTCGAGCCGGCCGGCCATGACGGCGGGAATTCCGACGAGGAGGCAACCCCAACTGGCCAGCCCGGCGAGCAGGGTGGTGAGGGCGAGACCGATCCCCGCGGTTCCGGCTGATGCCGCGGCAATGGCGGTGAGCTCGCGGTCGTGCTCCCGGACGACACCCAGGTGCGCCTCGGTCGCTCCGAAGACGACGAGCTCCGCCGCGCCCTCGGTCAGGTCCACCATCGCCGCCGTCAGATCGCCCCGGACGCGGGCGAATCTCGATTCTTTGCGCCGCGCCAGTTTCCCCGTCAGCCACGGGACCACCGTGCCGGCTAGCGCGAGCGCGGCGAAGAGGATCAAGCCGGCTGCCGGAAGCATCCACCACAGGAGCGCCACGGTCAGGGCTCCGAGCAGCAGGGCGATGGCGAAGGGCGGAATGATCCGGATGGCCAGGTCCTGCATCGAGTCGACGTCTCCCACGACCCGCGCCAGGAGGTCACCGCGGCGGAAGGCGGGTAGTCCGGCCGGCGCCAGCCTCTTCGAGCCGTCGGTAGACCTTCACCCGGCGGTCGGCGAGGAGCCGGAAGGCGGCGTCGTGCCCGACGAGTCGCTCCTCGTAGCGGAAGAAGCCCCGGGAGAGCCCGAAGAACTGCACCCCGACAATGGCGACGGCGAGATGGGACTCGTTGGGATGCTGGGCCGCTCTCGAGATCAGCCACGCCGCCGTGCCGATCAGTCCGATATCTGCAGCGATGGCGCCCGCCCCCAGCAAAGCGGCGAGTGCGAGACGGCGGGTGGCCGGCCGGGCAATGCCCAGGGTGGCGCGCAGGGGCGCCATCGCCACGTCCTCCGGGTGCACCTCGAGGAGGGGCATTCAGGATGCCGCCGTCACTGCTACGTGGAGGTGGACGACCCGATCCGCCAGTGCCAACAGGGACGGACGATGGGCCACCATCACCACGGTGCGGCCCACCACCAACCGGCGCACGGCGGCCAGCACGCGCTCTTCGGTTCGTCCATCGAGGTTGGCGGTGGGTTCGTCGAGGAGCAGCAGGGGGGCGTCGCGGACGAAGGCGCGGGCGAGGGCGACGCGTTGCCGCTCGCCCACCGACAGGCCCGCCCCCTCGTGCCCGAGGATTGTGTCGTGGCCGAGGGGGAGTCGGGCCACCACTTCTTCGAGTTCCGCCTGCGCGAGGGCGGCCCGCACCGCGTCGTCGCTGGCGTCGGGACGGCCGAGGCGGACGTTCTCGGCAATCGACCGGGCGAACAGGTGGGGGTGTTGGGGGACCCAGCCGATCTGTGCCCTCCATGCAGCGGGGTCCATGTCGGCCAGGTCGACGTCGCCCACCCTGATGGAACCGCTCGACGCAGGGATCAACCCGAGCAGCACGCCGAGGAGCGTCGATTTCCCGCAGCCGCTCGGCCCCGCCACGGCCACGACCTCGCCGGGGTGCACGCTCAAGCTCGCCGCCCGCAACGCGGGACGCGGGCGCCCGGCATGGACGACTTCGAGCCCTTCGACCCGGAGCGTGGATCGGGACAGATCGGGGAGGTCGCGGCGGACCCCGTGCGAGGGCACCGGTCGTTCGAGGACCTCGAAGATGTCCTCGGCCGCCTTCATCCCCTCGGCGCTGGCGTGGTAGTTGGTGCCGAGGAGGCGCAGGGGGAGGTAGGCCTCGGGAGCGAGGATGAGCACGAAGAGCGCGGTGGCCAGGCTCAGGTGGCCGCCGAGCAGCCGGAGTCCGACCGACACCGCGACCAGGGCCACCGAAATGGTGGCCAGCAGCTCGAGGATGAGCGAGGAGAGGAAGGCCACTTTGAGGGTGGCCATGGTCGCCGTCCGGTACTGATCGGTGATGTCGCGGATGGCGGCGACCTGCGCCTTGGCCCGCCCGAAGACCTTCAGAGTGGGGAGGCCGGCGACGACGTCGAGGAAGTGCCCGGCCAGGCGTTGGAGCAGCCGCATCTGACGGGCCATGCGGACCTTGGCCGAGGCGCCTACGAGCGACATGAACAGCGGGATCAGCGGGATGGTGACGGCGATGATGACGGCCGAAATCCAGTCGGCGCCGAATGCCACGACGACGACGGTGACCGGCACGATCACCGCGAGGAACAGTTGGGGAAGGTAGCGGGCGAAGTAGCTGTCGAGCGCGTCGACCCCGGTGGTCGCGAGGACGACCAGGCTCCCGGACCGTTCGCGATTGATGCCGGCGGGGCCGAGTCTTGCGACCTGCTCCACGAGCGCCTCGCGTAGATCCGATTTGGCCGACGCCGAAGCACGGTCGGCCGTGCGTTCGGTCAGCCAGCCGACTGCGGCCCGACCCAGGATCACGACGAAGAGAAGGACGACGCGCGCTTCGACGCGTGCCAATCCCCGGTGATGCACGACGACAGCAGCGATCGTCGTTGCGATCAGCCAGGCTTGGGCCACCACCAGGAAGGCGGTGATGCCGCCCAGCAGAACGGCGACCGCCAGGTACCGACGCGTGCCGCGCGTGTAGCGCAAGAGTCGCGGATCGATCGGTCCCGGCCGCCGTGTGTCCGGACGGGGCGGGGTCGGGTCGGGGCTGGCTGGTGCTGCCCTGTCGGACGTCTGTCGATCGGATCCGCTCACCGTTTTTCCACCCAGGCTGGCCCTGTCGAGAACGGTAGTACACGTCGCTGCACGAACCCGATGAGGTCCGGGGCGGAGTACCGGCAATGAGCCACGCTGGACCGCGCGGTGACGGCCTTCCTCAGAGCCCGGACTTCACCTCGACCCGTCCACTCTTTTCTGCGGCCTGCAGCGCGGCGTAGTCGCGATCGTTGAGGTCCGCGTAGGCACCGGCGAAATCGGCGATGGCCCGGTCGAACGTGTCCTTACCGCCGAGATACGCCGCGATCGCCACTCTGTCCCCGGAGCGCGGCATGGGCGCGAGCGAGCGTCCACGCGCACAGCTGCCCGTAGATCGTCATCCCGGTGGGAAGCATCGTGCCCGTCTCCGCCGAGCCCTTCCAATCGCGCAACTGGCGCACGTAGTAGTCCCGGACGACGCCGTCGATTCCCTGCGTGCGTTCCCAGCCGAGAAAGATGTCACCGACGGCCTGCATCAGGTGCTGACCGGCCACCACCCGTTCGCCGTGATTGGTGTACGCGCTGGCTCCGGCGAACTCCTCGAGCACGGAGGCCTGTGCTTCCTTGGCCTGCAGGAACATCGGATCACCGCTGTCGATGCCTTCCATGAGCAGGATCCACGCCCGGGTGCCGACGCTGCCGACACCGACCACCTTGCGTGCCATGTCCACCAGCCGGTACTCCTCCAACAGGTGGCTCCGGTCTGAGGGCAGCGTGCGGCGGTACGCCACCAGGAGGTCCCCCAACTGCTCGAACAGTCCGGCGGCGTCCCTCTCGGGGAGGAGCTCGGTGATGGGGACGATCAGGGGGGCGTCGCTGACGATCCGCGGTTTACCGTCCACGACCGTCGCCAGCTTCTCGAAGGCCTGCGAACTGTCCTTGGTCCGCGCCTTGGTGAGCGCCGCCTTGGTGAGCTTGGCCCGATCCGGTCGCAGCAGGGGGGCGATTGTCTCCATCTCCTTTTCGATATCCAGGTGGGCGTACCAGACCTCGAGATTCGACTGGGTCGCGAATGTCCGCATCGCTTCCCGGTAGGCGGCACCGGCGGCCACCGTCATGCTCCGGCGTTGCTTCGACTTGAACCCGTTCTCGCGCCCGGCGATCTCGAGGCTGGTGACCAGTCGCTTGAGGTCCCATTCGAAGGGCCCCGGCAGTGTCTCGTCGAAGTCGTTGGCATCGAAGACCAGATGGCGCTCGGGGGAACCGAAGACCCCGAAGTTGCTCATGTGCGCATCCCCGCACAGCTGCGCCCTGAGTCCGGAGTTGGGGGTCCCGGCGAGGTCCGACGCCATCAACAGGGCACCGCCGCGGTAAAAGGTGAACGGCGAGACCAGCATGCGCCCGTACCGGATGGGGACCAACTCGGGAACCCGGGTCACCGCCTGCCGCTCGAGAAGTTCCACCGGATCGGGGCGAAGCTCCGTCGGCGCCAGCACCGCGTGCGCCTCGAGCGGGACCTCACGACGCGCCGCCTTGCCGCGGGCGACGCGCTCGGCTCGAGTGGGCCGGGGCCCCTTCGGTACCGGGGGGATCCGCTCCTGATCGGGGTCCGCCACCTCAACCGCCACGATTCCAGGCAGATCGTCTGGCATGTCACCAACCTCCTCATCAGTGGACCCGACGGTCCCGATCACTCGCATGTGCAGCCGCAGGGGGCAGCGTCGGGACAGGCTACTGCCAGTTTCTTCGAGGGAGCTCTGGTGGGACTGGCCCATCCCGCCCGGCTCGCGCCCAACCTATGATCCAACGGTCGATGAACGGATTAGCCCGATGTCACAGCTGACGCGCCTCATTTCAGGGACGCATCACTCCGTTCGGCGGACGATTGACACGCTGCAGCACAGGCTGGAGCAGACCATTGCCTGGAAGATTTGGGAGCGACTTCTCGAAGCCACCTTTATCGACCGGAGTGTCGCACTCGCCGGCAAGGCATTTGTCTCCTTCTTCCCCCTCGTTATCGTCGTTGCCGCGTTCGTTCCGGAACGACTGCGCAAATCGATCGTGACGACGCTCGTGCACCGTCTCGGGCTGGCCGGTCACGCGTTGACGACGGTGCAGCAATCGTTCAGTTCGGCCAGTGACATCCGGAGGGCCACGGGGGTCCTGGGTCTCATCTTCACCATCTTCTTCGCGACGTCGTTTACGAGAGCGCTGCAGCGCATGTACCTGGCTGCATGGCGACGTCCCTCGGCCGGACCGGTCGGCGCCTACTCGCGTGGCGTGGAGTGGATTGTGGCGATCATCGTCTTTCTGGCGGCACTGGGTGGTATCCGCAAGATTCTCCCGGGGACGGTAGGCGACGTCTTCTTCGTCGTGATCGCCTTGGCCATGTCCGCGTCGTTCTGGTGGTTCACCGCGTGGCTCATGATGCTCGGCCAGGTTCGACCGCGCGTGCTGATCGCTTCGGGTGTCATCACCGGAGTGTTGATGAGTGTCTATGCGCTGTCGGCCACCATCTGGATGCCCCACAGTGTGTTGAGCAACAACCGCCAGTTCGGATTCTTCGGGATCGCCATTTCACTGGTCTCGTGGTTCTCGGGTGCGGCGATCTGCATCATGATCGGGGCGTGCGCCGGGCCCGTGCTGGTCGAAGACACCGGCTCTGTGGGACGCCTCGCCAGATTCGGGGCTGAGGCACTGCTTGTGGAAGGGGCGCCGGCGTTCCTGCCCGCCCCTTCACGCGGACCGCAGTTGGCGGACGCCTTCCACGAGAGGGACGAGGGCCCCGCAACCTGAATCTGACCTGTGCCAGCGCACCTTGGCCCGAGCCTTCGGGCATCGGTGGCGACAGAGGCAATCCCTGTGTGCTTTTATAACAGGGCACAACGACGCACCTCAAGGAGATTTCTATGCTCGCCTATACCTATCCCCTGCTCGACCTCTTCGGCTCCATGCTCGGGTTCTTCCTTCTCGTCATCTGGTTCTGGCTGCTCATCATCATCTTCTCGGACATTTTTCGCAGCCGGGACATCGGCGGAGGTGCCAAAGCCCTCTGGTCGATCTTCGTCATCATCCTCCCCTTCCTCGGGATCTTCGTCTACCTGATCGTCCGTGGCGGCAAAATGCACGAGCGCGCCGCCGAGGCTGCCCAAGCCCAGCAGGCCGCGTTCGACGACTATGTGAAGCAGGCGGCGGGCACTTCGGGCAGCAGCACGGCCGACCAGTTGTCCAAGTTGGCCGACCTGAAAGCCCAGGGCGTGCTGAGCGATGCGGAGTTCGAGGCCCAGAAGGCGAAGATCCTCGCCTGACGACGCGTCACTCCGGCGACGGATCGGGACACGCGTCCCGACGGGAGAAGGGCAACGGTGTACTACGTCGGTTCGGTGATCTTTGTCTTCGTGGCCATTCTGCTGGTGGTCGTGTTCGTCAAGAAGTTCCGTCAGCGCCGGTGAAAGTCACCGAACCGGGGAGCTGCACTCAAATTCCCCGGCTCCTGTTTCTGGCTCCGTTCGGAGAGCAGGCTCAGCACGGTCAGGGCCTGCCCGTGTTCACCCGCCCGGTTGAAGAGACCGCGCATCGTGTCGCGCAGGCGGGTAACGGCCCGGTCCGCCTGACCGTCGTGACCGTCACCGTCACCTTCGGCGTCCTCTAACTCGTCAGATCTGTCGATGACCCGCATCACGGTCGGTGCGTCCTCGCTGCCGCCGTTGATCTGATTGATTCTCTGAATTGCTTGGCGGAGGGGCACCAGCTCGAGGGCCAGGAACTCGAGCGAGCCCTCCTGGTTCGGATACACGCTGTACATACTGACCAGTTCCGACTCGTCACCGCCGGCGATGTCGCGCAGACGTTGGCTGACATCGCGCAGACTGCCTGCAATATCTTCGGAGCCGGCATAGGGCGGGCCTTCGAGCAGACTCAACACGGTCAGGGCCTGCCCGTTCTCACCAAGCTTGTTGTGGAGTCCCTTGAACATGATGGACGGAGCTATTTGGTGAGCGCGACAGAGACGCCGTAAGCGACGCCGCCCACCACCGCGAGGAAGCACACCACGGCGACGACGAGACTGAGCGGATTGCGCGTGGACGCCGAGTGGCCTTCTTCGGCTTCGCTGCCGTAGCCCCCCCGGGACAGAGCCTCCACCCCGAAGGAGTAGATGGCGGTCAGACCAGCTCCCGCTATCAGCCCGATCAGAAGGATCTTCCCCAGGGCACCGGCATTGATGTACGTCGAAATATCGGCGAGCATGACGACCTCCTACGCAGCCACTGCGGTGGGCGAGGATGCGGACTTCCCCTCGTCCCATTCGTCGTTGACATTCTCGGGGTTCACCGCGCTCCTCCGGGACAGCACGTAGATACTCGCGCAGTACAGGACGAGCAGGATGGCGAGCACGACCACTCCGGCCGATCCGCCGATGGCGTTCTGTAGGGAGAAGGCACCGGCTCCCACGAGTCCCGCCGCAGGCAGCGTGACGAACCAGGTGAACACCATGCGGCGGAACACGCTCCACCGCACCGGTTGGCGTCGACCCACCCCCGCGCCGACTACCGACCCGCTGGTGACCTGCGTCGTGGAAAGAGGGATGCCGAAGTGGGTCGACGCCAGAATGACGGCGGAGGACGAGGCTTCGGCGGCGAAACCCTGCGGGGTCTGGATTTCGATGAGGCCTTTGCCCAGGGTGCGGATGATGCGCCACCCGCCCAGGTACGTCCCGAGGCTGATGGAGATGGCGCAGAGGATGACGATCCACTCGGGAGTCGACGAGTTGGCGGGGATCGACTTGTTGGCGATGAGTGCCAGGGTCAGCACGCCCATTGTCTTCTGGGCGTCGTTGGTCCCATGGGCGAGCGAGACCAACGCGGCGGTGCCGACCTGCCCGATCCGGAATGACCTGGTCTTTACCTTTTCTTTCGATTTCTGGGTGATCCGGTAGGCCAGCACCGTTCCGACGCCGGCCACGATCACGGCGAAGAGTGGAGCGAAGATGGCGGGGATGAAGACTTTGCCGATCACACCGGACCAGATCACCGAGCTACCGCCGGCGTGCACGAGCTCGGCACCGATCACACCACCGATGAGCGCATGTGAGGAGCTCGAGGGCATGCCGAGATACCACGTGGCGACGTTCCAGGCGATGCCGCCCACCAGTCCGGCGAACACGACTTCCAGGGTGACCGAGCCCTGATCCACGATGCCCGAGGCGATGGTGGCCGCCACCGAAAGCGAGAGGAACGCCCCCAGGAGGTTCAGGACGCCGGACATGGCCACCGCGACGCGCGGCTTCAATGCGCCGGTGGCGATGGAAGTGGCGACGGCGTTAGCCGAGTCGTGGAATCCGTTCGTGAAATCGAATCCGAGGCCGGTGATCACCACCACGACGAGGATGAAGGTGTTACCCACCTGTGCACTCTTAGCAGCGGGTCCACGCTGCGGTCATCAGGCAACGGGGATAGTTCGCAACAAGTTCATTCTGGGTTCATCGCAGCGCCATGTGCGTAACCGAAAGTTGTGCAATTGCGCCCCGCAGGTCTCAGCCCGTGGCTTGGGTGGCACCGGCGCCGCACAGGTCGGCCAGAACGGGGCTCGAGAGGATCCTTTTGCGCGTCTCTTCATAGGCTGCTTCGATCACGCGTGGCGCACGATCCTCGGCCATGGCCCAAAAGCCCATGGCCCGTCGCGACTCGGGACCGGGCTCGAGCCGGATCACCTCGGTGCCGGTCGCTTCGAGACGGCCGATCTCGCGGTCCAGTCGCCGGTGCACAGACAGGCGCAGCAGGCTGTCGGCGCCGATGGAGCGCCCGTTGGTCGCCGACATGGAGGAGACGACGACCACCGTGTCGAGCACTTGGGTCTTGAGCACGTCGGCATTTGTCCGTGAATGCACGCCCCCGTCGAAGTACTCGGTGCCGCCGATGGTGATGGGGGCGAAATAGCCGGGGATGGCGCACGAAGCCAGCACGGCCGAGGCCAGGCTGGTGGCTGGTGATCCTTCACGGCCGAACACGACCCGGGCTCCGTCCGAACGTCGTGCCGCACAGATCCACAGTCCCGCGGGCCACGCGTCGCCGATGTGTTCGTGCAGAGCGGCGGCCCGGGCACTGATGTCGATGCGGCCCCGGGGAAGGAGGGTCATGGTCGCCACGTCGGGCCGGAAGGCGAGTGGGCGTCGGACGGTGCGCTTGATGAGGTCGGGCGAGGGCGGATTCCACGGCCGCAGGAGTGAGATCACCGACGGAACGGGCAGCGGGCTCTCGTCGGTGAGGATCCGTTTCAGGATGGCCCCGCCCTGTGCGGAGGTCGGGCGCCCGTACGTCGAGGCGGCAAGGTCGGTTGCGGGGACGCCCAGCCGCAGCGCGGCGCCCGTGACCGAGCCGGCCGAAGTGCCCACGATGATGTCGGCGTCCCGGGCATCCCAGTGTGCTTCACGCTCGAGCGCGGCCAGCACGCCGGCCTGATACGCCTGGCCGACCACGCCACCCGCGCCCAGCACCAGGCCGATCGTCGCCCGCTTCTCTCCCGGGCTTGCGTCGAGCGCCACGTTCACCACCCTTGTCTACCCCGTGCGTCCCCGGTCCTACGGTCCTCCGGTCGTACGGCCCTGCGGCCCGAGGCCCGCTCGTGAAGTCGAACGGACCGGACTGGACCGGACTGGACCGGACTGGACCGGACTGGGGGATCTTTGAAAGTTGAACGCTAGCGTTCTAGCGATCAGTTTTGACAAGTGTCCGGCGGTGCGCCCGCCCCGTGAAGCCCCAGGTCCGTACCTTGACGCGCCACCCCGACCTGCACGGCACGAGAGGTCCGCCAGCGCAAAGGGCAACGCGCCCCCAGGAGAGGCGCAGCACACAGTCCGCGGGCGGACAAAGTTGACGTGAGCGTTATGCTTCATTCACGTAGTTGCCATCAACCCCCGGAGCTCGATGTCCGTCCTGAACCCAACGATGCGATCCAACGGCGCCCGCGCCGCACGTCTCGATCTGAGCCAGCCCATCCCGGCGAACTACAAGTGGACGGCGCTGTTCGTCTCGACCCTGGGCATGCTCATGGCGACGATCGATGCCTCCATCACCCTGATCGCCCTGCCGAACATCTTCCGTGGGATCGACATCGATCCGCTGCAGCCCGGGAACAGCTTCTACCTCCTGTGGATGATTCTGGGATTCCTGGTGGTGACGAGCGTCCTGGTGGTGACGCTCGGCCGTCTCGGCGACATTTACGGGCGGGTCCGCACCTTCAACCTCGGGTTCGCCGTCTTCACATTCTTCTCGTTGGTGCTCACCGTCACGTGGACGACCGGGCACGCCGGGGCGATCTGGCTCATCGTGATGCGGGTGTTCCAGGCGGTGGGCGCCGCCATGCTGATGGCGAACTCCTCCGCCATCCTCACCGACGCGTTCCCCCCCGAGGAACGGGGCATGGCGATGGGCATCAACCAGGCGGCTGCATTCAGCGGCGCGTTCATCGGATTGGTGTTGGGTGGCGTGTTGGCACCGATCAACTGGCGGTTGATCTTTCTGGTGTCGGTGCCGGTCGGCGTACTCGGCACCGTGGTGGGTTACTACAAGCTCCGTGAATTGAGCCCACGGCGACCGGCCCGCATCGATTGGCCGGGCAATATCACCTTCGCCATCGGACTGATCCTGGTCATGATCGGCATCACGTACGGCATCGAGCCCTACGGCGGCCACACCATGGGCTGGACGAGCCCTCTGGTGCTGTTCTGCCTCATTTTCGGCGTGCTTCTTCTGATTGTGTTCGGCGATCATCGAAACCAAGGTCGAAGAGCCGATGTTCCGGCTGCAGCTGTTCAAGATCCGCGCCTTCACCGCTGGCGTCTTCGCCGGTTTGCTGGCGGCACTGAGCCGGGGCGGCCTGATGTTCATTCTCATCATCTGGCTGCAGGGCATCTGGCTGCCGCTCCACGGCTACTCCTTTGCCGACACGCCGCTGTGGGCCGGTGTCGCCCTCCTGCCGCTCACCGCCGGGTTCCTCATCGCGGGACCGTTGGCCGGCATCTTGTCGGACCGCCACGGCGCACGGGCGTACGCCTCCGGGGGGATGCTCGCCACGGCCTTCTTTTTCGTGCTGATGGAAACCCTGCCGGTGAACTTCTCCTACTGGGTCTTCGCCGTGTTGCTCTTCTGCATGGGCTTGTCCATGGCCTCGTTCGGCTCGCCGAACCGGGCCGCGGTGATGAACAGCCTGCCCGCGGAGCATCGGGGTGTGGGTTCGGGGATGAGCACCACGTTCGTGAACTCGGCGCAGGTGCTCTCCATCGGCATCTTCTTCTCGCTCATCATCATCGGGTTGTCCGCATCACTTCCGCACAGCCTCTACCACGGCTTGATCGCCCACGGGGTTTCTCCCACGGCGGCGCACCGGGTGGCGAGCCTGTCTCCCGTCTCCACGCTGTTCGCCGCGCTGCTGGGCTACAACCCGATCCACGAGCTCCTCGGACCGCAGGCGCTGGCCACACTGCCCCACGCGCAGCAGGTCACGCTGACCGGCCGCAGTTTCTTCCCCTCGCTCATCGCGGCGCCCTTCCGGACGGGGCTGCGCGCCGCCTTCGACTTCGCCATCCTCGGCAGCATCTTCGCGGCCGTGATCTCGTGGTTCTGGAGCGCGCCGCCTCCGACCGGGTCGGCGACCTTGTACATAACCCCGGCCCACGAGGAGGCCGACGGTAAGCTCCCTCCGGTTGACGAACGCGACGCACAGGCCGTCAGGGAGCCGGCGGAAGCCGGCGCCCCGACGAGGTCGGAGGCGAGGGGGCGATGACGTCCAAGGCGATGGCGACGGAGGCGAAGCCGGTCCTGTGGCGGATCGGTGAGGTGGCGAAGCTCACGGGGGTCACGACCCGGACGCTGCGCTACTGGGAAGAGCTCGAGCTCCTCCAACCGAGCAGCTACCGCACGAGCGGGGAGCGGCTCTATTCGCCTTCCGACGTGGCCAGGGTCACCCGGATCCGCAATCTGCAGGAGCTCCTGGGGTTTTCGCTGGCCGAGGTCCGGACGGTCCTGGGCACCGAAGATGTCGACGTGCTCGACCGGGTGCGTTCGGAGCTCAACGCGGGCGACCTCCCCTCGGAGCGGCACCGCGAGCTTCTGGACGAGGCGACCGTGGCCAACGACCAGCTCTTGGCCCGCCTGGACGAGATTCTGGGCCGTATCCAGGCTTTCGTGACGAGCGGGCGGCTACCGCCGTGCGGCTGCGTGAGAGCCGGCGGAAGCTCGACGAGCCGGTCGCCGAGCTAGCGCGGACGGGCCTTTCTCGGACGTTTCTCACGGAAAATTCGAAAGTGGGCGACTGCTCCGAGGAACTCCGCCGTCCACCCGCGGGACCCGGTATCTAGGATATTCTAAAGAAATATTTAGAAATCTACTGAGCCCGATGTACGGGGAGCAAGGCATGAACAAGCGCGAGAACCCCTACACGCCGGGGGCCGGTCGGAAACCCCGGACCCTGGCCGGGCGGGACCATGACCTCGAGAGCTTTCAATCATTGGTCGAGCGGCTCGACGCCGGGTCCTATGAGCGGAGCCTCATCTATACCGGGCTGCGGGGGGTGGGAAGACGGTCCTGCTCATGGAGTTCGACGTCCTGGCCAGCGAGGCGGGGTGGGCCACGACCGACGTCCAGGAGGTCGGCTCGAACGCCGACTTCCGCACCACCTTCGCCGGCATGGCCAACCGCCTCTTGATGAACATGAGCCGGCGGCATCGGGCCAAGCAGCGCATCGAACGCGCGCTCTCGGTGGTCAAGGCGTTCAGCATCGCCATCCCCGGTCGGGTCGAGATCAAGCTCGACGTGGACACGTCGGCCGGTGTGGCCGACTCGGGCGATCCCGAACGGGACCTGGCGGATCTGTTCCGGGAGATCGGCGAAGTGGCTCAGGCCAACCAGATGGGCGCCCTCTTCCTCATCGACGAGATGCAGAACCTCGATGCGCCCTCGCTCGCCGCCATCTGTATGGCCTTCCAGGCCATCAGCCGGGCCGGGCTGCCCGGTGGCCATGGTCGGAGCGGGACTCCCGGATCTCCGTGTCCGGCTGCTTTCGGCCAAGCCCTATGCCGATCGGCTCTTCTCCTACGAGGAGCTCGGCCGGCTGCCCGAACCGGCGGCCCGCTCCGCCCTGGTCGGGCCGGCGGCCGCCGCCGGCGTGGCGTACGACGAGGAGGCGGCCCGCCAGATCGTGCAGGAGGCGGCGGGATTCCCGTACTTCCTCCAGGAGTACGGCCGTGAATTGTGGAACTTCGCCGAGACCACGCCGATCACACTGGAGGACCTCGAGAGTGCCCGCGAGATCGTGAAGGACAGCCTGGCCCGCAACTTCTTCGGGACCCGCTTCGAGATGGCGACCGACACCGAGCAGCGCTACCTCTCCGCCATGGCCTCCCTCGGCGAAGGTCCCTATCCCGTAGGCGAGGTGGCGCATGCATTCGGGGTCAGCGACCAGCGGCGCGCCTCCATGCACCGGGACTCGCTCATCGCGAAGGGCCTCATCTGGAGCCCACGCCGGGGACAGGTCGATTTCACCGTGCCGCTCTTCGCCGACTTCTTGAAGGAGAACCACCCGCATCGGGCGGTGAACCTTCCAACCGGCCGAGCGGTCAATCGGCCGACGGGGTCAAGCGGAACCGCTCAATCGGTGACGAGCTCTGCGCCGGCGTCCATCAGGCGACGCACGTCGGCCATCGTGGCCTCGAGGTCGGCGAGGTGCCGCTCGACGGCGCCGTCGGGCGTGAGAAAGAGGAACGTGACCCGAGCTCACGGGCTCGGCCGTCGGCGTCGCCCACCGTGAGGGCGTACGAGGCCCCCTGCAGCCGGTAGCCCTCCACCCGCCGGTCCAGCACCTCGGGAGCCGAGCTGGCCGCGGTCTTGTAGTCCACCACCACCAGACCCTCGGGCCCTCGGTAGAGCAGGTCGATGTAGCCCTCGAGGAGCCGGCCGTCCTGCGGCGTGCACGCGTAGATCTCACGCCAGTGCGGCGACGCGGCCGCCTCCACCACCGAGGGGGAGCCGAGCGCCTGCAGGACGAGCGCGCGCACCTCGTCGAGCCCGCTCGGGGACGGCCTCCGCCTCGCACTGGGCCGCAAGTGCTTCGTCGAGACCGGACCCGTCGGAGAGGTCGATCGTCTGCAGGACGCCGTGGACCGCCCGGCCGACCGCCGTGCCGTAGCGGCCCTTCAGCCACGGCGGAAGGTCGAGGTCCCGCGGACGTTTCTGCGAGACCGGGGTCGGGCTCGCCCTCACTGTCGGGCTCGCCCTCGTCGGTCAGCGCACTGGCGGCCACCGTCGTCGGGCGCGCCGGCGCGCTCCAGGGCACGCCGTGCGCTCGGCCGCCCACTCGGCCAGGGGCAAGGGCGGCGGCGGTGGCGCGAGCACCACGGGATGGAGCGGGTCCGCCGGCATGGCCGCGTCGGGCAGGTCCTGCGATGGCAGGTCGCCCATGCCGCTCGAGCAGCAGCTCGGCGTTGGTGCGCTTCCTCGGCTCGGGCGCGGACGTCCGCTCCTTGCGGTGCACCGAGACGATCAGGTGGTCGCGGGCCCGGGTGCAGGCCACGTAGAGCAGGCGGATGCGCTCGTGCAGGCCCATCTGCTCGTCGATCGGCGCCCACTCGACGTACTCGTTCGTGCTGACCTTGCTCCCGAACTTGTACCCGACCCCTCCGGTGAGCGGGAAACACCACCTCGGCCGGCGCCGGCCTGCCCTGCGGCGCGGTCGACATGCCCGAGACGATCGTGATCGGGAACTCCAGGCCCTTGGCGCCGTGGATGGTCAGGATCCGGACGGCGTCGTCGTCGTTCTCGGGCAGGATCGACTCGGCCACGCGGGCACCTTCGGCCGTCTGCGCGGCCGACCCAGTGCAGGTACTGGCGCAGGTTGCCCCCGGTGGCCTCGCTCCAGGCCCGGGCCTGGTCGGTGACGAAGCGGATCCTGCCGCCACACGTCGCGCGGCCGGCCCTCGGCGAAGCCGAGCTCCAACGCCCGACGGTCGCGGGCGATGCGTCCCGAGCAGCTCCGACGGGGCCACCCACGTCCGCTCGTCGTAGAGGGAACGCAGGTAGGCCAAGCCGGCCCGCACCGGATCGTCCGGCGGGACGCGTGTCGGGCTGGTCGGCCAGGTAGCTCCAACGCCCTTTGCGCTCCCACTTGAAGCGGAAGAGGTCGTCGTCGCCGCAGCCCAGCAGCGGCGTGCGCAGCGCGGACACGATGTGGAGGTGGTTGGTCGGATCGTCGACCGCCCGCAGGACCATGAGCAGGTCGCGCACCGCCCGGCTGGCGTAGACCAGCGAGCTGGTCTCGGCCCGGTAGGCGATGCCGGCCTGGTCGAAGCGCGTCTTCCAGGAACGGCAGGGAGGTCCGGGCCGGGACCAGGATGGTGATGTCGCCCAGCCGGGCCGGCCGCCACCCGCCCGTCCTTGTCGCTGACGTCCCACCCCTCGCCGATGACCCGGGTGACGGTGGCCGCCACCTCGTTGGCTTCGGACAGCCGCATCTCGTCGGCCCGGGCTGCTCTGGGGATGGGCGGTGGCGACCGAGGATCGAGACCGGCGGGCCGACGCCCGACGCCGGGCGCGTCGCCTCGAGTGCGGAGTAGCTCGGGTTGCGAGGGCAGCGGGCGTCTCCACGTCGTCCGGTTCGCTCATGAGCGTGGCGAAGGTGTGGTTGACCCAGTCGATGATCGGGCGCCACGGTCCGGAAGTTGGCCGTGAGCTCGATCACGCCGCCGCCCTGGGGCCCGAAGCGGTCGGCCGCCCGCAAGAACGTGGAGATGTCGGCCCGGCGGAAGCGGTAGATCGATTGCTTGGGGTCGCCCACGACGAAGAGGTGGCCGGGCGCCACATCGACCTCGTCCCAGGGCTCGCGTGCCGGCCGCCGCGCTCCCCGGGTCGGCGGCGGCGATGCGCACGGCCAGCTCGATCTGGATGGGATCGGTGTCCTGGAACTCGTCGAGGAGCAGCCGGTCGTAGCGCTCGTGCAGATGTCCTGCGCACGGCCGGCCCGTGGACGGGGTCACGGAGCAGGGCCCGGGCCAGGACGAGGAGATCGTGGAACTCCAACTGGCCCGCGGCCTTGCGCTCGGCCGCACTGGCCAGGGTGAAGGCGCGGATGGCGCTGCCCAGCCGGATGGCGCACGCTGCTGGCCACCTCGGCGCTGACGGCCGCCAGCCCCTCCCCGGCCGCGGCCATGCTGGCTCTTGAGGTCACGCGACATCGCAGGGCCACGAAGCCGCTTTCCCTCTCGCGCCCGGTTTGAAACTGGGCGGCTTCGGGTTGGCCTGTGGCCCGATCGCCTCGAGCAGGTCGAGCTCGTCGTCGATGCGCGCCCAGCCCGGCCACCCAGTCCGCGATCTCGTCGAGCCGCAGGCGCAACTTGTCGTCGGGTCGTGACACGGCTCGGCGCAGACGCGGCGGATGGCGGCCAGGGCAGGGTCCAACAGGGTGCGGACCGGCGGGGGATCGGGGGCGGCGGCCGGCACCCGTTCTTCGACCAGGTCCCAGTTGTCGTCGAAGGCCTCGGCCAGCGACCGCAGGGCCGGCGGCTTCACGCCGGCGGCGAACAGCAGCAGGACGGTGCGTTCGATGGCGGGGTCGGCCAGGAGCTGGTCGCGGAACGACGACCAGCGGGCGTCGAAGGCGACCGACGAGCTGACTTCGTCGAGCACCTCGACCCGCGGGCGGGAGCCCCGCTTCGACCGGGTGCTCGGAGAGCAGGCGTTGGGCGAACGAGTGGAGCGTGCCGATGGCGGCGCCGTCGAGCTGTTCGAGGGCCCGTTGGCAGCGTCGCCTCGCCTCCCTCGTCCGGCGCTCGGCCTCGGCCGCCCGCTCGAGCTCGGCCCGGATGCGGTCGCGCAGTTCGGCCCCCGCCTTCTCGGTGAAGGTGATGGCGGCGATGCGGCTGAGCTCGGCCTGTCCTCCGAGGACCAGGGCCAGCACGCGCTTGACCAGGGCCGAGGTCTTGCCGGACCCGGCGCCGGCCTCGACGAAGAGGGTGGTGTCGAGGTCCTCGGTGATCCGTAGCCGGGCCGCCTGATCCGGGGGGAGCGGGCCGCGTCGAGTGAGTTCAGGCATCGACGGGTAGCTCCGGGTCGGCCTGGTCGAGGTCAGGTCCTCGGGCGGGTAGGCCAGATCGACGAAGGGAGCCATGACCGGTGCGGCCCGCTTGCGTTCGAAATCGCGCCGGAGCTCGGTCACCCCCATGCCGTCGGGATCGCAGAAGGGGCACTCGACCCACGGGGTCGTGCTCGACGCCGTCGGGTGGTGGGGGAACGACGCCGGCCTCGATGCCGCGCACCATCGTCGCCACCGTCTCTCCGACGTGGGCCAGCACGGCGGGTGTGACCGAGTAGCCGGCCCGGCTCGAAACGTCCGCGGCTCGAGACGAACCAGTATTCGGCCTGGACCGGTGCGTCGGGGTCGCCCTGGAGGAGGCGCGCCGCCTGTCCGTAGACGGGCAACTGCAACTGCCGCCCCTGGGCATCGGGCTCCTCTTCGCTCAAATTCTTGTAGGGGTCCGCCTTCCCGGTCTTGTAGTCGACGACGTGGAGCGTGCCGTCGTGTGCGATGTCGACCCGGTCGGCTTTTCCGCGGAAGCGGACGCTGCGCCCGTCGGGTAGCGCCAACGCGACGGAGCCGAGCTCGACGTGGGGCAGTCCGAAGGCCAGCTCGGCGGCCAGGGGCCGGGTGCCGTACCGGGCGCGGTTGCGTGTCGTCGGCCTGCAGGAATCGCCGCAGGTCGGCGAGGATGCGCTTCTTGTCCTGGCGCCAGAAGATAGGCCGACCGGTCACGCCCTTGGCCTCGTAGTCGCGGCACACCTGCTCACCGATTTCGATCATGCGGCGGTGATCGTCGGGCGACCAGGGTTCGCGCGGATCGGGTGGAATCTGGCCGGGTAAGCACCTCGCTGATGAAGTCCTCCAGGACCTGATGGACGAGTGATCCCCGCTCGCGCGCGGTGATCTGCAGCTCGTCTTCGGGGTTCTCGACCTCGTCGACGCCGAGGATGTCGCGCAGGAGGTAGGCGAACGGGCAGCTCGCCCAACGTTCGAGCCGGGTGGCCGAGGTGACCCGCTCGGCCGGCGACGGGAGCTGTCAGCCCTTCCAGGTTCCCGTCGAACCGGGTGAAGGCGTCGCTGCGCCGCGCCGCCACGACGTCGGCGCCCGTGCGCAAGAGCGTGTCGTCGGCCGCCGCCAGTGCACGCTCCGAGAGCCTGACCGACCCCTGCCCCATGAGGACGCGCAGCCGGTGCTCCTGTTCCGTGGCGGGGAAGTCCATGTGCCGGAGGCCGGCGTCGAAGGAGGCCACGTGGGTGAGCCAGCTGCGCTCGTTCTGGAGCAGGTCGTCGGACCACCATCGTTCGCCGGCCAGGGCACTGGCGATGTGCAGGACCCAGCGCGAAGGAACCCGCTCCACGTTGCGGCGCAGGTCACCGCGGGGGACGCAGAGCACCTGGCTCGCACGCGCCGGCCAAGGTGGCCAGCAGTTGGCGGTGTTGGCGCTCGACGCTCTGCGCGCGCAGGGGCAGCTCGTCGCCGGTGGCGAGGCGTTCGTGGTCGGGGAGGAGAGAGTCGTCGTGCGCCGGAGAGGGGAACAGGCCTTCGGCCAGCCCGAGGACGACGACGAGGTCCAGATCGAGGCCGACGCCCATGCTCACCGGACCGACGAGCACGCCTTCTCCCATGCGCCCGACCCGTCCGAGGTCGGCGTCGAGCTCGAGTTCCAAGGTGCGGGTGAACACGTCGAGGCTGACAGAGGGTTCGACCTCGTCCAGCGTGGACAGCCGGTCCAGGGCCAGCTCGACCCGCTCCGCCGCCTTGCGCTCGGCGGCAGGCCATTGCGTACGGTGGCGCTCGTCGCCGGCCAACCCGCGAAGGAGTCGCCGGGCCCAGGACGCCTGTTCCCCCCAGGCCGCGGTTGCGCGGTCGCGGCGGCGAGGTCATCGATCAGCGCCAGTACGAACGCGCGCAACGCCCGGGCGCGGGTCGCCTCGGTGCGCAGCGTGTCGGCTCGCCACGGGGGGGCGTCGGGGTCGGCATCAGTCTGTAGCGCCCTCGTCTCCTGCGCGGCGGCGAACGTCGTCAGGCGACGGTCCCAGTCATCGCGGCCGGCCACGACCCCGGCCTCGCGGGAAATGCGCTCCCAGGCGGTGACCGAAATGGGGTGTCCCTCGTGGCGGAGGTGGCCCCCGGCCAGCCAGGTGAACACGTCTTCACGGCGGAACTCCCGACCCGGAAGGGACAGCAGCCCGAGCAGCGTCCGCCCGAGGACACGGGCGGTGAGCGGCATGATGGCCGCTCCGTTCAGGGGGATGCCGGCGGCGCCCAACTGTTCGTGGGCCAACCGGGCATAGGGCTCGGGACTGGCGTGCAGGAGGGCGATGCGGTCCAGCGGGGTGCCCGCCCTCGCGGCATCGACGACGACGCGAACGGCGGCCCGCACCTCCTCGTCGCAGTCCGACACCGTGACGATGCGGGTCCGCTCGGTGGCCACGACGTCAAGGGGCTCCCCGACTTCTGGACGCGTCCGGTACCGTGGCCTCGATGCGGCGCACCGAGCGTTCGACCTCGGCGTCCGCCCGGGCGTCGCCCGTCATTCCGGCCAGCACGACGAGATCGCCGGATGCCGCCACGGCACTCAGCAGGTGGCCGCCATGGCGCGAGAGGCGTTCGGGCAGGTAGGCGATGACGGCACCGAGTCGGGCGACCTCGCCTGCCTCCTCCTGCACAGTGGCCGTTGCTGCGTCGAGGAGGTCCTCCTCGTCGTAGAACGCCGGTTCGAGGATGGCCCGGGCCGACCGGTGCAGTCGGACCACATCGGCTGCCCGTGCACTCCTTTTCGCCAGCGCGTCGAGGGCGTTGCCCGAGAGATCTCGCAACTCCTGGTAGGCGGCGATGAGAGCCGTCTCGGTCGCCGCGTGTTGCGCGACGGGAGCGAACATGCCGGGCTGTCGGGCCAGTGCCGTGCGCAGGGCGGCGGCGATGACCGGTGTCGAAACCGGCCGGCGACCGCCGGCGGCGAGCCGCCGTGACCCGAGGAGTTCGGCGAGTCGGTAGACGGTGACAAACGAAACGGCCGCCACCCCGGTTCCACGGTCGCTCAACGGTCCGAGCGAGCCGGAGGCCAACAGGCGACGGGTGGCGACCCCGACGTAGTTGGACGGCACGATGACCGTGACGGGTGCGAGCGGGTCCCCACCTTTCGCCGAGCGCATCGCCGCACGTAACGCCTCGGCTGCCGGCCTGCCATAGCGCACCCAGCGTGCGTCAACGCTCATCACTGCGGATGGTAGGCGATGGCTGTTCGCACCGGTCCTGCTCCGCGCCCGCACCGGGGAACCGGCCAGGTGAGGCCCTTTTCGGTCCAAAGTAGTGGCTCGATCGTGCGGATCGGTAGTACCATCCGGGTTGCTTACCTTCAACAGCGAGGGTTCCGTGAGGACGGCCGACGCCGCCCACCGCTTCCGACCGGCGCTCTGCGCCGGAACTTGCTTCCTACAAGGTTTGGCGCTCCGCCCTTGGGCTCCTCCGTCCTTCGTCGACGACTTTCCTCCACAGGATCGGCTGGTGGTTGTGGTGTGCGGCGCCGGCCAGCCTCTGAGCGTGAGGTCCACGCAGTGCGCTTGCCATGTCCATGACCGATGACGCGCCACGGTTCGAGGCGATCACCCACTTCGAAGGGGGTGAGGCCACCGTCGTGCTGAGCGGCAGTGTCGAGAACGCCGCCGCGTTCACGCTCAGCGCCACGCTGGACGCAGTGATCGATCGCCATCCGACATCGATGGTCCTGGACTCTGGCCAAGCTCGACTTCATGGGGGCGGCCGGTCTGATCGCCGTGACCAATGCGGAGAACAGGCTCGCCTCGGTGGGCGTCGCGCTGAAAGTCCAATCCCCGTCCGCTCTGGTGAACCGCCTTCTCGGGATTATGGAGGGAGCGGAAACGGCACGGCTGGAACGCGGGTCGCCCGAACATGCCCATTTGGGGCCCGAACAGATGACCGATGTGCACGCGTCCACGCAGCGATTCGCATCGAGCCTCTCGACCAAGGACCTGCGCCGGGTCACGAGCATGCCGACCGACCCCGACGTCGTCGACGGCGCGCTGCGTCTGATCGTCGAACTGTCCCGGTCCAGTATCGGGGCGGCGGACGGGGTCAGCATCTCCCTCATGCGCCACGGCGTGCTCTCGACGGTGGCGGCGAGCGATCAGACCATCATGGCGATGGACACCTTCCAGTACGCGACGGGGGAGGGCCCCTGCGTCGACGCCTCGGTCCAGGGGCACTGGTTCCACGCCGAGTCACTCGATGCCGAGGTCCGTTGGCCGTCCTTCACGCCCCGGGCCCGGTCGCTCGGGATCAAAGCGATTCTGTCCTCCCCGCTGACCGCGTCGGACAGGCCGGTGGGCGCGCTCAACATCTATTCGCGCACTGCGGAGACGTTCGAGGTCAAGGATCAGAAGGAAGCGGCGGCTTTCGCCGAGAAGGCATCGGTGATCCTGAGCGATGCCCAGGCCGGCGTGAGCGATACCCAAATGGCCATTCGCTTCCAGGAGGCACTCCGGAGCCGGGAGGTCGTATCCCTGGCGAAGGGGATCATTATGGAGCGCGAGGGCATTGACGCCGTGGAGGCCTTCAGCCGGCTGTTGCAGCTCTCTCTGACCGAGGGCGTTCCGCTTCTCCACCATGCTGCGGCAACCGTGCACTCGGCCCTGAGGCCGCAGGTGGGATCGGGCTCGGGCTCCGGATCGGGATCGGAGGACCGTTGACGCAGCAACCGCATGACGTCCTCGACACGTACTGCCAAGAGGCGGGCCTCTCCCGTTCCGAGCTCTGGTTGCGCTACTTCGAGTTGGGCGGCATGTGCGCCGGATTCGAACTCGAGGCGTTCCTGGAAGGTCTGCAGGTTCCGAGCGTCTACGACCACGACGTGATTGCCTTGGCGATCAACGAGCGTCTGGTGGAGCTCGGCGGGCGCGCCGTCGTGCCCTATCTCCACGATGGGTGACTATTCGAGTTCCTTCCAGTGCTCGCGTCCGAAGAGGCGCCCGAAGCGGGCGGTCAAGGACGGGCCTTCGTCGTGCGCCGTGTCGGGATGGAGGACCAGAGACCCCTTCGGGGCGGGCAACGCGTCCGCTTCCTGATCGGTGATGGTCGTGCGCACCAAGGTCGTGGTGATGTCCGCCACCTGATCGCGATCGACGAACCGGAGGCCGTGCTTCGTCTTCACGGCGATGCCGTCGAACAGATCGAGTTCGGGCACCTGCAGCACGTGTTCGACCTTTCCGAACTCGGTCCCGGTCGAGCTCAATACGGCGGTGCCGACCGACAAGGCCAGGTAAGAAATTGGGCGTCCTTCGTCCACGGGTCGACCTCTCTTCTGTCTGCGACAACACTAGTCAGCGAGTCATCAGGCCTTGAGGGGCCCTCGGCTGACACTTTTCGGCGCCCCGATCAGGCGGTGGGCCAGATCAGGCGTCCGTGAGCCAGGCCAGTGTGAGCGCAGCACTCCATGAGAACGCCTGGCCGCCGATGCCGGTGGCGTTGCGCGGGTCGTAGTACTCCGAGAAGCCCTGTTCGACCAGCCGTCGGGTGTCGGTGCGCAGCACGGCCGCCCGATCGGTGAACCCGGCTCCGGCAAGCCCGTCGGCGACCAGCCAGTTGACGAGCACCCAGACCGGGCCCCGCCAGTAGCGGATCGGGTCGAACGACGGATCGTCGGGTTGGCAGGTCGGGATCGCGGAGGGCAACGACGTGCGCCAGGCATCGACACGATCCATCATTCGCTCCACCCGGGACGCATCGATTCCGGCCCAGACGGCAACGAGGCCCGTCGAGGTGGCGGGTCCCACCGGGCGATGCGCCAGAGTGTCGTAAGGCCGGTACCACGCGAGCTCGTCGTCCCACAATGCATCGAGCCCCGCCTGCAGCGCGTCCGCTACTCCCGCAACGTGGCGCCCGTCGATTCCCGCGACCGGAGCGGCAGCCGCGGCGTCGCTCGCCGCTCGCGCGGCGATGGCGGTGAACCCCGGGTCTTCGACCGCGAACGGACTGTCGGCCGGTTGTCGTTCGGTATCCCACCCCGCCGTCCGCAACGCGGCGACGATCCCGAGATACTGCCGGTACTCGCGTGACGTCGGTCGTTGATCGGCTGACACGGTCGCGACGTCGCGCCGCTCGATGTGCTCGTTGCTGACCTCGGGGACGACGGACAAGGGCTCGTCCCACGAGGGCGAGTTGTCCATGCCCGACTCCCACGGATGCACGATCAACGCCGCGCCGTGCGGTCCCTTCCTTGCCCGTTCGATCCACGAGAGCCACGCCTCGAGGTGCGGCCACAGCGACGCGGAACGACGAGAGGGCGCGGCCCCGATCCGGGTCACCGTCGAACAGGCGGGCGGCTGCGGTGACGGGGAGTGGGGGCTGGGTCAGACCAGTCGTCGGCGGGTTCCGTCCGGTCGCCCACACCTCGGGCCCGGGAAAGTATCCGTCGTTCTCGCGCCAGAAGACGATGTGGGGCACCATGCCCGACGACCATTGCGCCGAGAAGAGCCGCTCGAGTTCCTGCCATGCGTCGTCCCAGCGGCCTGCGGCAGCCCATCCCAGGGCGATCGGGCCTGAATCCCAACACCACTGGAAGGGATAGAGGCCCTCAGCGGGGACCGTGTAGCCGTCCCGGTGATTGCGCGCCAGAACGTCGAGCGCGCGCCGGCGCAGATCGGTGTCGCCGGCGGGGCTCAACCCAGGCGGTAGAGCTTCTTCCCGTTATCGGCGAGGATTTTCGTGCGGGACTCCGGCCGCAACGTCGCCATGGCTTCGTGGACGTGCTCGAGTGGGTTCGGCCACAGGCTCGTCGGGTGGGGGAAGTCGGTCTCGAACATGATGTTGTCCTCGCCGACCTTGTCGACCAACTCCTGCAGGTGGCCGCGGCCCGTCTCGAACCACATGGTGGCCCACCAGTTGGACTTGAAGTATTCCGACGGAGCCTTGCCGAGCTGCGCCGCCTGGACGGGCGCGTTCTCGGGCAGCTCCCAGTCCATGGTCTCGAGGATGAAGGGCACCCAGCCGATACCGCTCTCCACCGAGACCATCTTGAGCTTCGGGTGGCGGTCGAAGAGGCCGGAGAAGATGGTGTTGATGACGACCCTGGCGTTACCGATGAAGAGCATGGAGCCGCCGATGGCGGGCTTGACGTGCTCATCCTGGGATTCCCAGAAGTACTGGCCGAAGAAGTTCATGGCCGTGAGGCTCGAACCGATGTGGAAGTGCACCGGGAGCTCGAGGTCGGCACAGACCTCCCAGAGCGGGTCCCAGGCCCGGTTGGCCAGGTCCGGCGAACCGAGGTCCTGGGGGTCAGAGGTCATGTTCACGCCGCGCAGCCCCAGTTCGGAGATCCGCTGGGCCTCGCGCACGCACCCCTCGATGTCCCAGGCCGGGAGGATCGGCATGGGCAGCAGGCGATTGTTGGTGCTGCTCTGGATTTCGGCCCGGGAGTCGTTGAAGATCTCGACGGCGAGGCGCCGCAGGACAGGGTCCTTCACACCGGCCAGGGCCTGCCCGCCCAGCCCGAGGGCGTTGGGGTAGAGCACCTGGTGCTGGATGCCCATGCGATCGAGGATTTCGAGGCGGGCGTCGATGTCCCAGGCGGCCACGTGGGCCTTCTCGAAGTCCCACTCGACCATCGAGTCGAGGAAGGGGTGCTTGGCGCCCGCCTTGTCGATGGTGCTGCCGCCGCCCGCTTTGCCTACGACCTCACCCTCGATCACCCACTGGCGCAAGCCGTCGATCCGCTCGACATGGAGGATGTCGTCCTTGTACTTCGCCGGCGCCCTCTTCGTCCATAGGTCGTCGACGTCGGTGAGGTGGGAATCAGCATCGAGCACGGCGAGTGCTTTGGGCGTTGCCGAAGCGGTGTCCGGTGCGTCCGAGGTGATGGTCATCGAGCATTCCTCCTATGGAACTGAGAGCCTGAGGGCGCTTCACGCCACACTCCGGGATGTTATCGGATCGGAGCACGGTTGTTTTCGCTGGGCCACGACCTGGACCATTCCGTCACCGGAAAATGCCGTTCTGTGAACCCAACTTTCCCAGCCCAGAGCGTGGGTCACACCCCGTTACTCGGGACCGGGATCTTTTCTCGGGCGACCGCGTTTGGGGAGGGGTCGCGGGGACGTACCCCGGCCGGCATCGTTGAGCGCACGCCGCAGCAGGAACTCGATCTGGGCGTTGGTGCTCCGCAACTCGTCCGCCGCCCACCGGGCCAGGGCGTCATGGACGGACGGGTCGAGGCGGAGGAGGATGCTCTTACGTTCGGCCACTGCGCGGATCGGGACCCGGTTACTGGTACAGCGAGCCGGTGTTGACGATCGGCTGGGTGCCCCGGTCGCCGCAGAGCACGACCAGGAGGTTCGAGACCATGGCGGCCTTGCGTTCCTCGTCGAATTCGACGATGCCTTCGTCGGCCAGGCGACCCAGTGCCATCTGGACCATTCCGACCGCGCCGTCGACGATACGAGAGCGGGCGGCGATGACGGCCCCGGCCTGTTGGCGCTGCAGCATCACCTGGGCGATTTCGGGTGCGTACGACAGCCGGGTGATCCTGGCCTCGATGATGTCGACGCCGGCTGGGACGACCCGGGCCGCGATTTCGGCGGCGAGCTGTCCGGCGACCTCGTCGGTGTGGTCGCGCAACGACAAGGCTTGGCTGTCGGCGTTGTCGTACGGGTGACCGTTGGCCACGTGCCGGAGTGCGGTCTCGCTCTGCGTATCGACGAAGGCGACGAAGTCCTCGACGCCGTATGTGGCGCGGGCGGTGTCGCGCACCTGCCAGACGACGACCGCGGCGATCTCTATCGGGTTGCCGTCGGCGTCGTTGACCTTCACTGTCGGCGTCTCCTTGTTGCGGATCCGCACCGAGACCCGCCGGCGTACGGCGAAGAGGTTCACCCATCGCAGGCCGGTTTTGCGCACGGTACCCCGGTAGCCCCCGAAGAGCTGCACGACGCGCACTTCGCCCGGCTTGATGGCAGTGAGCCCGACGAAACCGCCGGTCCCCAGGACGAACAGCGCGACTGCGGTCCAGACGGCGGCCGACCCACCCGCCCGGGCGAGGAGAATCCCGGCGACGAATGCGGCGAGCGAGCCGATCAGGACGGCAATGCCCGGACCGGAACCCAATTCCCGTTCCTCCACTGTGCTCAGGAGCCCGGGCACCCGGGCTGTGGTTTCTGGTGCGATCCCCATGGGGATACCTCCTCTTCCCTGGAGCACCCGCCAACCCGGGTACCTATCAAAGTGATATCACTTTTCCCACGACCTGTAAAGGGCGCACCGCGCCGGGCACCGACCGATCAGGCAGACTGACGGTCGTCGGCGCGCCGGGTTCCTGCAGTAACCCGGCGCCGGCTCGCGGAAGGAGCCTCACCATGAGCATCGACCTCGTCATCAGGGGCGGCACGGTGATCGACGGCACGGGTGCGGCTGGCGTTACGGCGGATGTGGCGGTCGACGACGGGGTGATCACCGAGATCGGGGTCGTCGAAGACCAAGGGCGCCAGGAGATCGACGCACGAGGGCTCCTTGTCTGCCCCGGCTTCATCGACGGGCATGCCCACCTGGACGCCCAGATCTTCTGGGATCCGCTGGCCACGCCCGTCTCCATGCATGGGGTCACCACGCTCGTGATGGGGAACTGTGGTTTTACGCTCGCCCCCGTCCAGTCGGGCATGGAAGAGCTCGCCATACGGAGCATCGAGCGCGCCGAGGACATTTCCCGCGGCGACCTCGAGACCGGGGTCCCGTGGGGTTGGCGAACCTTCGCCGACTATCTCGATGCCGTGGACAGAACACCGAAGGCGGTGAATCTGGCCGGGTACGTCGGGCACTCGGCCCTCCGCACGTTCGTCATGGGGGAGAGGGCGTACCACGATCCGGCGACCGGGGACGATCTCGAGCGGATGGGCCGGGAACTGACGGCGGCGATGGCGGCAGGTGCAGTCGGGTTCTCGACCTCGCAGATCTCGCAACACCGGACCATGGCCGACGAACCCGTGGCGAGCTACATCGGTGGGTGGGAAGAAGTCGAGTATCTGACGCGTGTCCTCGGGCGGACCCGCACGGGCGTCCTCCAACTCGCCACCCTGATGGCCGAACCGGAGAATCAGGAGCACCTTCTCGACCTTGCCCGCGTGGGAGGTCGCCCGGTGCACCAAGGATGCATCTACAAGGCGGACCAACCGGAGGGCTTCCGGTCCAGTCTCGCCTTCCTCGACCACGCGGCGGACCAGGGCGCGCGCATCATCGGTCAGGCGCATGTGCGGCCGTTGGTGAACGTGATCGGGTTCAAGGTCGGGCTCCCGTTTGATCTTCTCCCGACGTGGCGCGAGCTACGCCGCCGGCCCCTGTCCGAACAACGGCTCGCGCTGGAGGATCCCGAGCGCCGGAACGCCCTCGTCGACGAGGCCCTCCACGGTCCCTACGTCACGAGCAAGGTCGTCGTCGAAGTGCAGGCCCGCCTGCCCGACTACGAAGCATTGCGGGTGCTCGTTTCGCCGACGCAGCCGAATCCGTCCGTGGCGGACCTGGCTCGGGCCCGGGGCACGAACCCCGTCGACGTCATGATCGACCTGTCGCTGGCGGCTGACTTCGAGCAGTACTTCACACAGCCCTTCGCCAACCAGGACGAGGCGGCGGTGGAGATGATCCTGCGTCACCCCCGCACGATCATCGCCCAGTCCGACTCAGGGGCGCACGTTTCGCAACTCATGGACAGCTCGATCCCGACACACTTCCTCGCGCACTGGGTGCGTGATCGGCAGGCCTTCAGTTGGGAGGAAGGCATCCACATGTTGACCGGGAGGCCCGCACGCGAGTGGGGCCTCGGTGGACGCGGCCACGTCCGGGAGGGCGGTGTGGCCGACCTTGTGGTGATCGACCCCGCAACGGTTGGGCCCAAGCTGCCCTATGCCCGCGCCGACCTCCCCGCCGGTGGCACACGGCTCGTCCAGGAGGCAGAGGGGATGCACGCGACGGTGGTCTGCGGCGCACTCACCAGCGTGGGGGGGATCCCGACCGAAGCCCGGCCCGGCCGCCTTATCCGGCGGTCCTGAACCGGCCAGCACCCCGGGCAGCACCCGCGTCCGTGGATCGGGCCGTAGTACGGTCAGAGGCCGATGCGTAGCGAGCGGCGGCCTCGTCACATGGGTGTTTGCGGTCGTGGCCGGGCACAAGCGATGTGCCGGTGAGCGCGCATCCCCCGGGGCGACCCGGGTTCATCGGCAGGTTGATCTCCCAACCCGTCTCCTCCGTTGCCGACGTCGTCATGCCGGCGATTGTCGACGCGGTCGACATCGATGAGACCATCGGGCGGGTCGATCTGGACGAACTGCTCACGCACATCGACCTCGATGCCGTCGTCGACCGCATCGACCTGCAGACCCTCATCGAGAAACTCGATCTCAACCGGGTACTCGACAAGGTCGATCTCGACGCGCTGATCGCCCGGATAGGGATCAACCCGCTGCTGGACCGTATCGATCTGAACGCGTTGCTCGAGAACGTGGACCTGAACCAACTTCTGGAGCGGGTGGACATCAACGCTCTTGTGGGACGGGTCGATATCAACGCGATCATGGACGATGTCGACATCGGCTCGTTCACGGGAAAGATCAGTGCGGCCGTCACGAAAGGCACCGAGAGCTTTCTCCACTCCATGCTCGACCTGGTGCGGCGCCAGGTGGTCGGCGTCGACCTGGTGATCCTCCGCACCACCGACGGGCTGCTCCGGCGACAACCCGACGCACTTCCTCTCGGCCCGGCACACCTGATCCCCACCGGGGAAACCGACACGAGCTCGAAAGTGAGCGGTCGTTACGCCGGGCCGATCAGTCGCCTGCTCGCCTTCGGCATCGACCTGGCCCTCATTTTCCTTGGGTTCGCCCTGGGGACCTCCATCCTGAACTACCTCATCCGGCTGCTCACCGGGTACCACCTCGAACGCGGGAGTACGAACGGCTTCTGGTGGGCGATCGCGCTGGCCATCTGGGCGTTCATCTACTACTGGATCGGGCCGGCCATCGCCGGCCGCACCCTCGGTATGGCGTTGGTCGGGCTACGCGTCGTCGCCACCGATGGTGCAGCGGTCGGTCAAAAACAGTCGTTCATACGGACCCTGACGTTGCCATTGAGCGTGATCCTCCTCGGCATAGGGCTGTTCATGGCCGTTCTCGGCCGTGAACGCAAGGCGCTCCACGACGACATCGCGCGCACCTGCGTCGTCTACGACTGGGGTGAGCGTCCCGCCGAGATGCCGGCGCCGCTGACGAATTGGTTGGCCGGGCGAGGAGCCATGGAGTTCAGGGCGCCGCCGAAGTAACGGGCGGCAGGAGGCTCAGCCTCTACTCAGTATCAGCCTCTACTCGGTATCGAAGGATGTCTGCGCTTGGACAGGAGTCTTCGGATCCATGAGCTTGCGCGTTGACTTGAGGTTGGTGATGAGCACCGCTACGACAGTCACCAGGTAGATCTGTCCGAACATCGCTTCGAGCACGGCCAGTGCCCTCTCCAACCCCCCGGTCGCGGTCAGGTCTCCGTAGCCGACCGTCGTCAATGTGATGAAGCTGAAGTACAAGAAGTCCGATGCTGTCCCCTTGCTGGTCTGCGCGAAGAACGGATGGGACGTTGCCGCTTGGATCGTGAGCTCTATGAAGGCCCACAGCATCCCGGCCAGGACATAGATGCTCAGGGCGGCCAGAATGGTCCTCCCGTCGATCACGCCGCGCTGCACCACACCCCGGATGATCGCAACGGGCGCGGCCAGGACCAAGAGTGCGCTCACCCCGTAGGCGATCGCCTCTTCGCTGGAATAACCGCCGAACACGGCGAAGATCACCGCCGCCAGGCCGCCGAGAAACACGAGCACGGTGGCATAGAACGCCACTTTGCCGCTTCGTGCAGCGAGGACGGCGGCGAGGAGCGTCACGCCCATGAGCGCCATGCTCACGACCGGCACCCAGCGCCCAGTGGGTGGGGCCGACGCCAGGAAGACGTAGGTCAGCAACAGCAGGACGAAGACCCCGCCGAACCGGTAGCCGGGGACGCGTCCTTGGATGCGGCCGTACAGGGATTGGGCAAGACCGGGCATGGTCCTCATCCTTCCTCTGGGATCAATCCGACGTCCGCGACACTACGGTCTCGACCTGCACCGGCTCGGCCCGCCGGGAGGCAACTCGCCGTTGGCGCCTTCCCAGAATCGGTGCAACAATCCGACACAGAGCGTCTAGAAGGAGGAGCAACATGCCCATAGGGCCGGTCGAGTACATCGTCGTGGGATTCCCGGAGAATCAGTTCGACGGGACCATCATCCCGGCGCTCGCCGATCTCGTGGAGAAAGGACTCGTGCACATTCTCGACCTCGTGTTCGTGGCCAAGGATGTAGATGGCAACGTCGTCGGATTCGAATACGAGGACATGCCCGGAGAAGTCGCGGCATTGGCGGAGCTCGATGGCGAAGCCGGCTCCCTACTGAGCGATGAGGACATCGAAGCCGTGGCCGAGGTCCTCGACCCGGGCTCGTCGGCTGCGCTTCTCGTTTGGGAGGACGTCTGGGCGACCGAGTTCCAAGAAGCGGTGCTCCGCTGCGGAGGCGAGCTGATTACGGGCGGTCGCGTGCCTGCACTGGTGGTCGACGCCGCTCTTGCGGCCATCGACGGTTGATCTCGCAACACTCAACTCAACTCAACTCAACGGAACGAACGGAACGGAGAAAGCACATGATGAGGCGCGGAATAGGACGGGTCGGCCGCCCAGGTCTGGTCGGGACGGTGGCACGGACCGCGGTGGTCGCCGGCACGGCGACGGCCGTCGTTGGAGGCGTGTCCCGCCACCAGCAGGCCAAGGCCCAGCAGGAGCAGGATGCCGCCGCCTATCAGCAGGCGCAGGCGCAACCCGTCTACGTAGAGGCGCCCGCCCCGGCACCGGCAGGGGGCTTGGGCGAGGACAAGATCAAGCTGCTGCAGGATCTCGCCGCGCTGAAGGAGCAGGGGATCCTCACCGACGAGGAGTTCGCGTCGCAGAAGGCCAAAATCCTGGCCTAATGGCCTGAGAGGTTCCTAATGGCCTGACAGGTGGATGACACCTGCGTCCGACAACCCGTCGAGGACGAGTTGCACGGCGAGTGCGGCCAACAGAAAGCCGAACACCTTCTCGGTGATCAGCATGCGGCCCTCGTCCAGGTGCTTGCTCACCCGGTTGGCCGACCGGAAGATGACGAAGTCGAGCGCGAGCACCACGACGAGGGCGCCGAGGACCACGCCGAACAACGCCCACGTGTTCGCGTCGCCTGAGAGCGTCACGAGAGCGACGATGCCGACCGGGTTGAGCAGGTACGGCACCGCCAACGGGAAATCGGCCACGAGCAAGGGGTCTCTCCCCTTCAGCGATTCGTCCCTTTTCTCTCCCGAGCCCAGCACCATCGTCACGGCGATGATCAGCAGCACGATGCCACCTGCGATGGAGAGGGCGCCGGTCGTGAAGTGGAGCAACCGGGCCAGGAACTCTCCCAGCAGCAACAGCAGGACCGCGACGACGCTTGCCGTTCTGAGCATCTTCTGGGTCACGAGCCGCTTCGTGGCAGCGTCCATGTCGGCCGTGATCTCGAGGAACGGCAGGAGTGCGATTTTGGGCCCGATGCCGATCAGGAACAGCAGGAACGTGTCGACGACGAAGGCGACATTGACGTGATGGTCCACTAAGTCATCCCTCAGATCTCGCCGATGCCCCGCAACGCCGACCTTGCGCGATGCGACGCTACTCTGCGTCTTGCAGACCCTGCCAGCGTGCCTCCTCCGAACCGGGCATGCGACGAGCCGAGTATGAGATCATGGGCGTCGGAGAGCCACTCGCAGGCTGGAGGACATATGGACCCGGACCCGACTGTCACGCCGATCACACCGAACATCGGTGCCGAAATTGTTGGGATCTCCGGACATGCCTTCGTCGATCCAGCTGTCGCTGCCAAGGCCTGGAGCCTGCTCGACGCGCATGGCGTCCTCGTCTATCGCGACGCGTTCATCGGGGATGAGGATCTGCTCGCCTTCACCCGCCTGCTCGGTCCGGTGCACGAGTTTCCGGAGGTTTCGGTGGTCAGCCTCGATCCCGAAGTGAGCAAGTCCGCCGCCGTGCAGCGCGGGACGTTCCAGTGGCACATCGACGGGACGATGGTCGAGTACCCCCATCAGATCACCCTCCTCTCGTGCCTCGAGCCGGCCGGTGACGGCAGCGGTGATACGGAATTCGCCAATACCTACGCCGCCTACGACGCGCTGAGCGACGGCGAAAAGGACGAGCTCGAAGGCCTTCAGGTTCGCTACAGCTACTTGAACCGGGTCCGCCTCCGACAGGGGTTCATGACGCCTGAGGCCATCGAGACGTACAAGAAGTTGCCGCCCCGGGATCGTTCGCTCATCTGGACCCATCGCACGGGCCGGAAGTCGATGCTGCTCGGCTCCCAGGCCGGCGAGGTCATCGGCTGGCCGCTGGACAAAGGCGAGGCGCTCCTCGGGAGGCTTCTCGAGTGGGCCACCCAGCCGCGCTTCGCCATGCGGCACCACTGGGAGCGCGGGGATCTCGTGTTGTGGGACAACACCGGCATTCTGCACCGGGCCCATCACTACGCGCTCGAGTCGGGCCGCTTGATGCACCGCACGACCGTCGACAGCGAGCGGGCTGTCGCCTGAGCGGCGGCGGTTCTCGACCAGTGCGGGGTAGTCGGTGAACAGCACGACCGATGGTGACGCCGGGACGCGGGCTCGGATTCAGGAGCACTGGGACGCCTCCGAGAGCGGCGATGGCGAAGTGGAGCACGCGATCTACGCCGAAGATGGAATCCTCGACTACCCGCAGTCGGGCGAGCGCTTCCGTGGCCGCGCCAAAATCCGGGCGCAGCGCGGCGGGCACCCGGCCGAGCGCCATTTCACAGTCCGCCGGATCCAGGGCGGAGGCGGTTTCTGGGTCAGCGAGTGCGTGATCACTTACGACGGCGTCCCGACCTATTCGGTCAGCCTCATGGAGTTCACCGACGGTTTCGTCACGCACGAGACCCAGTACTTCGCCGACCCGTTCCCGGCGGCTCCCGGACGGGCTGCCCTGGCTGAGCCGATCCCCGCCGACGATGACTCACCGAATGCCTAGACGCACGGGGAACATGCCTCGTCTCACCGAATCGGTGCGTGCACCCCTTGAAGGCGCCCTCTGAAAGTTAAGCGCTAGAGTTCTAGCGGTCAGAAATTAGAGGCTCTCGCCGAGGGCCGAGGAGGTCCCCGACCCTTTGAAGCCGGCGCACCTGACCACCATGTGGCACGAAGGAGCCCGTGGTCCGGTCCCCGCTGAGCTTGGTGAGAGGACGAGCAACCCACCGGTACAGTCAACTGGGTGCTCGCAGTCCATCTCCTCTGGACCGACGACGACGGTGGCGGCTTCTTACTGTGGGGCGAGGACAGCGACCGGGAGTTGACCGGTCCCGCCAGGCGCGGGTCGGAATCCGGTCGAACCCCTGCCGCGACCCCATCCGTTCACGGCCTCGGGATCACGCCTGACCGAGGCCGTCACCGACGCTGCCCCTTCTCTTTACGCGGCAGTGGCCGGAGGAACTGAAGAGACGCAGGTCCTCTGGCTGCCGGGAAAGGCCCACGCCCCGCTCCCCTCGCCCGAACTCATCCGGCCCGAAGGCGTCACCCGGGCGAGGCAGGCCCCGGCGCTTTGGCCCTTCGAAGTGACCGCCCTCCGTTTGAGCCCGTCAGCGGCCCTCGACGTCGCCCTTGCCTTGCGGCTGGTGGCCTCGCCCGATCTGCACCCGGGCGCCTCGGTCCGGCCCTTCTCCGTTCTGGCTGCCTTGGCGCTGGAGATCGTCGCCGCCGGTCGGGTGCTGCCGAACCTCCGCATCGGGACCCGAGGGCTTCGAAGCGAGATGGGAACCATTGATGAACGGTGCGGACGACGCACGCGTGCGGACCGTGACCCGTGTGCTCCCTCCGGTCTGCCGCGCCTTCACCGCCGAGGGCGTGCCGGCAGAGGGAGTCGTCCATCACGCTCTCGGTGCGTTCGTCGATGCTGTCTGCCGCGAGTCGCTTGCATCGTCACGGAGTTCGGTCATCCGCCTGCCACGGGCGCGGGCCGACCAGACACCGACGGCAGTCGAGCCCTGGTTGACGGCTCTCTCATCCCCGTCGCCACTCGTGAGTGCCGATGCGGGCGAGCTGGCCAAATTGGAGCGTCTCATCGGGGAATGGCGTGCTGATGCGGCTGTCGCGGGGCGGATCCTGGAGATTGTGCCTCCGCCTGCAGGAGCCTCCACCGGGCGAGGACGGCGAACCTGACGGCGGCCCGAAGAGCGGTGACGGGGTCAACGGCGCACAAGCGGGTCACGATGCCCAACCGACCTGGCGTCTGGAACTCCTCCTGCAGGCCACCGATGATCTCAGTCTGCTGGTCACCGCAGAAGAGGTCTGGCGGGCGGGCGACCAGTTACGGCGCGCCAGCAGATCGTTGAGCGACCCGCACGAGGTCTTCCTGGCCGAACTGGGCCGGGCCGTGCGCATCTACCGCGCGTTGGGAGAAGCGCTGCGCCAGCCCACGCCGACCGGTCTGCTGTTGGATCTCAGTGGCGCCCACAGCTTCCTGACCGATGCCGCGCCGGCTCTCGAGGTGGCGGGTTTCGGCGTGCTCCTGCCGTCGTGGTGGGGGCGGCCCCAAGCCCGGTTGGGGGTACGGCTCAAGGCCTCGTCGCCATCGACCTCGACACGAGGTGCCGGCTCGGGGGGGCTGCTCAGCCAGGACGGTCTCTGCGCGTTCGATTGGGAAGCCGCACTGGGTGACCAACAGATCGACCAGTCGGAGCTCGCGCGGCTGGCCAAGCTGAAAGCACCACTCGTCAACGTCCGCGGCCAGTGGATGGAGTTCCGGCCGGCCGAGGTGGATCGTCTCGTCCGCTTCCTGGAGGCGCAGCCCAAGACCAGGGCCGACCGCACCATGACGATCGGCGAAGTGCTGCAGGTCGCGGCGGGAGTCGGTCCCGACCCGGGCGTGCCCATGCTCGGCATTTCGGCGGAAGGACAACTGGGGGCGCTGCTGCGCGGCGAGCTCGAAGGCACGCTCGACGTCGGGTCGACGCCCGAAGGGTTCATCGGTGAACTCCGTCCTTACCAACAGCGCGGCGTGGCCTGGCTCAAGATGCTGGAGCGGCTCGGGCTGGGGGCATGCCTGGCCGATGACATGGGTCTGGGCAAGACGGCAACCGTGCTGGCCCTTCTGCAGGATGAGCACCTCACCAAGGGCCGAGGGGCATCGCGTGGGCCGACGCTCGTCATCTGCCCGACGTCGGTGGCCGGCAACTGGGAGCGGGAGTCCGACGCGCTTCACCCCCGCGCTCAAAGTGATGATGCACCACGGCGCGACACGGTCCCGGGAAACGACCTTCGAGAAGCTGGCCGGAGCGGCGGACATCGTGATCACCACCTACGCCCTGGCGACACGGGACAAGGCGCTTCTGACCAAGGTGCCGTGGCGGCGCATCGTGCTCGACGAGGCCCAGAACGTGAAGAACCCTGAAGCCAAGCAGACCAAGGCCGTGCGCTCACTGCCCTCTCCCCGCAAGGTCGCGCTCACCGGCACACCGGTCGAGAACCACCTGGGCGAGCTCTGGTCGATTATGGAGATTCTCAACCCCGCGCTCCTCGGATCGGCGGCGTCGTTCCGGCAGCGTTTCGTCATTCCGATCGAGCGCTTCCGCGACGAGGATGCGGCCGAACAGCTGCGGTCACTGACCCGCCCCTTCATTCTGCGGCGGCTCAAGACCGACCGGACCATCGTCCCGGATCTCCCCGAGAAGATGGAGATGAACGAGCTGTGCACCCTCACCAAGGAACAGGTCACGCTCTACCAGGCGGTGGTGGACGACATGATGCGCCGTATCGAGGAGGCAGAGGGCATCGCCCGCAAGGGTCTGGTGCTGACCGCGATGCTGCGACTGAAGCAGGTGTGCAACCATCCGGCCCAATTTCTCGGTGACGGCTCCGCGCTCGCCGGACGCTCGGGGAAACTCGAGCGGGCCGCCGAAATTCTCGAAGAGGTCCTCGACTCGGGTGAACGTGCGCTGGTGTTCACCCAGTTCGCCGAAATGGGTTCGCTCCTCGTCGACTATCTCTCGGCCCGGTTCGGGCGTCGGATCTCGTATCTCCATGGCGGCGTGCCCCGCAACCAGCGCGACAGCATGGTCGCGGAGTTCCAGAATCCGGAGATCGACGTCCCCATGATGGTGCTCTCCCTCAAAGCGGGCGGGACGGGTCTCAACTTGACGGCCGCCAACCACGTCATCCACTTCGACCGTTGGTGGAACCCGGCCGTGGAGAACCAGGCGACCGACCGGGCCTTTCGCATCGGCCAGCGCAAAGATGTCCTCGTGCGCAAACTCGTCTGTGCCGGCACGCTCGAAGACAGGATCGACCAGCTCATCGCTTCCAAGCGCGACCTCGCTGATCGGGTGGTGGGCGCGGGCGAAGGCTGGCTCACGGAACTGTCGACCGACGACCTGGCCGATGTGTTGCGCCTTTCGGCCGCAGTGGCGGTGGGTACGTGAGCCCGTCGCGCAAGAAGCCGGGGCCGTCCCGAAAGAAGCCGGGGCCGGCGCGCCAGCCCAATCGCAACCACGCCTCGGCTGCTGCGGTCGGCGATCTCCAAGGGCTGGTCGATCAGGTCCAGGCTCTCCGGCGCCGCCACAAGGCACAACCGTCCGCTCAGAGCGCGGCGGAACTTTCCCTACTCCGGCAAGCTCTGCTCGAGGCGCTCGACCTCAACGAGGACGACGACACGTCCGACGAAGACGACGTCGAGACGACCGGTGCGTTCCTCGAAGACGACGAGGAGGGTTATGACGTTGACGACGAGATCTGGGAGGAGGACGAGTCGGGGGAGTGGCGGGCCCGCAGGGACTGGTCCCGGTTCACGCCGGCCAAGCGGATCCCGGTCGACGACGGTCTGGAACTGCGCAGTCGACGCGGTGCCATCGGTGAGAGCTGGTGGTCCCGGCGCTTCCTCGCCGCCGTCGAGTCGATCCTGACGGGCGGCCGGCTGACCCGTGGCCGCACATATGCCCGCCAGGGGCAGGTGATCGATCTGGGCATCGGCGCCGGCCTCGTCGTGGCGCAGGTCCAGGGCACGCGGCGCACGCCGTACGGGGTCCAGATATCGATGCCGGCCGCGAGCGACGAGCGTTGGGCGGCGATTGTCGACACGCTGGCCGGACAGGCCGGGTACGCCGCCCGCCTGCTGGCCGGAGAGTTGCCGCACGAGATTGAGGACGTCTTCGCCCAAGCCGGGGTGGCGCTGTTCCCCGAACGCGGCTCGCATCTGGTCACGACCTGCACGTGTCCTGATTGGGCCACTCCCTGCAAGCACGCGGCCGCCGTCTGCTACCTCATGGCCGAGGCCTTCGACGACGACCCGTTCCTGCTGCTCGCCTTCCGGGGACGGGAACGTGAAGCACTGCTGGCCGAGTTACGCGCCCGTCGCGGAGGCTTCGTCGAAGAGCACGGCGGCGACAGCCCGACGCCAACCTCGGCAGCAGCGGTGCCGTCGCGGCCTCTGGTCGAGGACATCGCCACCTTCTGGCAGACCGCCTCCGACCTCGCCGATGTGCACTGCCTCCCGCGGGCAGCCGAGGTGCCCGGGGCGGTGTTGCGCCTGTTGCCGCGCGGTGTCCTCATGGCGCAGGGTCGGGAAGTCGCCGACCTCCTTGAGGTGGCCTATGCCCGGTTGACAACCCAGGCCGAGGCACGTGCCTTCGCCGGCACCCCGTCGCCGACGTAAGGCGAATGCGCGCGAGGTCTCAGTCGCGGGCGCGGGGCGGTACCAGACCTTCGAGGGCCAGCGTGAGGGTACGGCTCGCCGCCGCAGCGCGCGCGGCAGCACCGTTGGCTCTCGTCATGGCACCCCGGGCCATGAGCAGCACAAGGAACACGTCCTCCATGGAGGTGTCGCGACGTAGCGAACCGCTGGCCTTGGCATCACTCAACGGAACCTTCATGAAGTCGGCGATGCGCCGCCGTTCGGCCTCGAGTCGTGAATCCACGCACGCGTCTTCGCGGGCCAACTCGCCGACGGCATAGAGGTCCACCACGCTCTCGACCAGACGCCGAAGGAGGACGAAAAAGGCATCCGGGTCACCGGCGACCTCGGCCGCCACCGCAGCGATGCGCTCGATGTGTTCGCCGAGGACCTCGGCGGCGAGTGCGCTGCGCTCGGGAAAGTTCCGGTAGAGCGTCGCCTGTCCCACACCGGCCCGGCGAGCGATCTCGCACATGGAGACCTCGGCGGAGTCGGCGAACAGCTCGCGGGCGGCGACCAGAATCGCCTCCCGATTGCGCAACGCGTCTTTACGCAGCTGGTTCGTGGACACCGTCACCCCCGCGGCAGCGTATGCAAAGAAGCGATCGTCGTCAATCGGACAAGGCGATCCGTATAGAAATCCCTGTTGAAGTGGGATAAGTCAAAAGTAAAGAACTAACTGGAGTTAGTCCTCCGGTTTTGATAGAACTGTCGGCGACGGGCAAACGGTGCCCGGGCCGGAGCTCCGTTTCGTAGCTCCCAAACTCGAGGAGGCTGATGTATCGCCGGGTCCAACGGCGTTTCCCTGGTCGGGAGACCCCCCTCACCTCGACCGTGGGGAACTGATGCGCCAGGGCCCACTCGCTGGTCGCTATCCCGCAGTGGCGGCCATGGTCATGTTGGCGCTGGTCCCGTACCTGGCCCTGTCGTCTGCGCTCGGCCCGTTAACGCCGATCATCGCCAAGCAGCTCCATACGAGCCTGCAGACGATGAGCCTCGGTGCCGGCCTGGGTAACGCCGGCTACGCGATCGGCACGGTGCTGGCGGTCCAGTTCGCCCAGCACCTCCCGCAACGCCGCATGTTGGTCATCTACGCGGTCCTGCTCGTCATCGGATCGGTGCTGACCGCGTCGGCGCAGGACGCCACCATGTTCATCGTGGGCCATGTGATCCAGGGCCTGTGCACCAGCCTGCTCCTGATCGCCGCTGTCCCACCCCTGGCGCTCGGCTATCCGCCCAACAAGCTCCGCGACACCACGGTCATTTTGAACATGTGCATCTTCGGGGCGGTGGCGTTCGGCCCGTTCATCGGCGGCCTTCAGGCCGAGTCGAATGCCTGGCGACCGTTGTTCTGGATCGTCGCGGGCGTTGCGCTCATGGCGTTGGTGCTCGCTCTGTTGACCTTCGAGGACTCACCGCCCGCCAATCCCGACTCGCCCCGCGATTTTCCGGCCATCGGGCTGGCGACGGTCGGGTGTGTCGCCGCCTTCGTCGGTGCCGCACAGCTGACCACCCATGGCTTCATGGACCCCGAGGTGATCATCCCGCTGCTGGGCGGCCTCGCCCTGATCGTGATGCTCGTGGTCTACGAGTGCGTAATTCCGCGGCCGCTGCTGATGATCCGCACGTTGCTGACCAGCTCCATTCCGGTCGCCGGCATCGTCGTCGCACTCTTTGCGGCTGCCGCGTCCGTCTCGGCCACGGGGCTCACGGCCGGAGTCCTGAAGGGATCGCCGCTGCACATAGGGGTGCTGTACCTACCCGAGGTCGGCGGGGCCATCATCTCGGCCCTTGCGCTCGGTGCGGTCATCAGGAGACGCGCGCTGCACTACCTCCCGTTGGTCGGCATGCTCCTGCTTGCGGCCGGCATCGCGGTGTTCCGCATTGAGGTGCCCTCCAACGAGGCACTCACCCTCGTCGGTTCAGGATTGACGGGGCTCGGGCTTGGTGCCACGGTCGCCCCGGCGCTGTTCGTCGCTGGCTTCTCCCTCGCCGGCGCCAGCCTCCAGCGCGTCCTGGCCCTCGTCGAGCTGTTCCGCGCCGTGGCCGCGTTCATGATCGCCCCGATTTTCGCCCACTTCGCCGCGGACGATGCGGGCAACCTGGTCAACGGCACCGCCATCTCGCTGTGGATCGGGCTCGGCCTCGCCATCGGTGGCGCCGTCATCGGCATCGCGATCTACATCTTCAGTGGCGCGCGGCCACAGGCAGCTGACTTCGATATCTTCCTGGAGGGCAACACCCCGGCGTGGTACTCGCCTCCACTCCTGGCCAAGCTCCGCTCGCGTCAGACCGTGACGCAGCTCGCCACGAGAGGCGCCGACTGACATGGTGACCAACACAAACCCCGCGGCACGGCCCGGTTCTTTTGGCCTACGACGGCTCCGCGCTGGCAGCACTCGCCATCGAAGAGGCCGCACGCCAAGTGGCACCCGGACGAGAGGCGCTGGTCCTGTGCGTCTGGCAGCCGGCCGACGTCGGATTCGACCCTGTGGGCACGCGTCATTTCGACGCCAATGTTGCGACAGAAGTGCGCACGGCAGCGGAAGAAACCGCCGCACACGGCGCGTCCCTGGCCCAGAAAGCGGGGCTCGCGGCGCAGAGCCTGGCGGTCGAGGCGGCACCAATCTGGAAAGGCATCGTCCAGACGGCGGAAGAGCACCAAGCGAGCCTGATCGTGATCGGCTCCCACCGGCGCAGCGGACTGGTGGGACACCTCGGGGGTAGCGTGGCAACCGCAGTCGTGGCCCATGCGGGCGCTTCGGTCTTGCTCGTGCACCCGCCGACCTGACGAGCGGACGGTTCCTAAGCCGCTACGTCGCCTCCCAGTACCAGGTCCCGTTCTCATCCTCACAGGTGATGGTCTGACCGTCCCCGGCCCGACCGGTTGTCCCGTGATCGTCGTCCCGGCAGTATTCGCCCGGCTTGTAGCACCCACCCTCGTCGTCGATGGGCGTGCAACCCGCGGCGGTGGGACTCGGCGTCGTCGGCACCGGGTTCGGCGCCGGCGTCGACACCGGGGTCGGGGCGGATGGTGAAGCGCTCGTCCCCTGGAACTTCTGTCCGCCCGAGACGTCGGTGGAAAGTGCGCTGTTCAACGGTCCGAGGACGGCGGCCGATGAAGTGATGAGGCCCAGTTCGCGGTTGTAATCGAGGCTCGCAGTCGAGAAGTTCTCCGAACCGACGAAGGCCTTCGTGCTGTCGACGTCGATGACCTTGGCGTGGATGTACAGAGCCGACGACGTGTCCGGGTACAGCACCACATGGACCCCGGCTGCAGCCAGCGCCGAGAACGCAGCGTCCCACTCCGAGTCGGCCGTCATGACCACGGTGACGTCGACCCCTCTCCGGGCGTCCGACTCGAGCGCGCTTTCGATCGCCGTGGCGTCCATCTCCTCGTTCTCCACGACGACACTGTGACCGGCCGAGTTGATGAGCGCCGCCAGAGAAGGTTCGGATCCGGGGCTCCACACGAGGTCCGCCCCCGGGGGACCCGCGGCCGGGACCGCCCCCGACCAGTCCGCGGCGAACGTCGTCTCGACTGCCGCGACGTCGGCCGCGTGGCCGTCCATCACCACGAAGTCCCTCGTGGTCGCGTAGTACTGCGGTGTGAGGTTGCCGGTCATGATGGCGGACTCGGCCCCGTCCACCGTGATGGTCTTCTGGTGGAAGATCTCAGAGTCGTTCGCCCAGGCCACGGAGACGCCGCCCGCGGAGAGTGCCGCATACGCAGCCTGGTTGACCGACCCGCCGTTGTAGTCACGGTCCAGCAGGACCCTGACCTGAACGCCCCTGCGGTGGTCCGCGATCAGAATCTGCTCGGCCGCCGTGTCCGACAACTCGTACATCGTCATATCGAGACTTCGTCGGGCCGAGGACAGGAAGTTGTAGAGGGGCGTCATACCGCCTTGCGGCTCGACGATGAGGGAGAGCGGCGCCGGTGCAGCGGCGGTCGTGGTGGGAGCGAGAGCGGTCGTGGTGCTCGTCGGACCGCTGGGAGAAGTCGATGTCGTACCGCTTGTCCGGGCGCCGCGGGTCGAGGTCGTCGTGCGCTGCGACCGGACCGGAGCGGAACAGCCGGCAATCGAGAGTGCGACACCCACCAGAACGGTGAGCAGGACAGTCGCCGGCAGACCTCGACGGCTCATCAGTGGGGGTGCGACGGGAAATCAGCTCGCGAGCTGGACGACCGAGGCGTCGCCGACACTGGCGTAACGACCGGGCGTGCAGGTCAGCACGATGATCTGGCAGGAACGACCAGCCTTGGAGATGGCCGCGCCCATGCGGTCGAGCTTCCGCGGGTCGCTCCACCCGAGCGCGTCGTCGAAAATGACCGGCGCGCCCCCGTCGGCGGCCACGATGGAGGCACAGGCGAGCCTGCTGATCATCCCCAATTGCTCCTTCGCCCCCGTGCTCAGATCGGCGAAGTCGAGCGTGACTCCGTGCAACGTGCGGCGCGCAATGCGAAGATCGTCGGCCAGTTCCACTTCCAACGTGGATCCGAACACGAGACGACCGAGCGATTCAATGCCCTCGCGGAAGGGAGCGACGTAGCGGTGGAGAGCCTCGGTCCGTCGCCGGGCGAACGTCTCGAACAGCAGCTTGGCCGCCGCCGCACGCGCCTCCAGTCGCTCGTGCTCGGCCGTGAGGTGGGCCAGCTCGGATGTGGCCGTGTCCAGTTGCGTGGCCAGCCCTTCATCGCCGAGAAGCGACAACTTCGTGCGCAGCTCGCGCACAGCTCCTTCGTTGTCGTGCAGTTCGCCCGCCAGACGAGCCCGCACCGCACGGGCATTGCGGAGGAGTTCCTCCACGGTGTCGGGATCGTGTGCGGCCAACTGTTGCCGCACCTCGCGCAGGTCAGCGGCGCGGGTCGACACCGCCGCCTGGGCGGCGGCCAGTTGAGCGTCGATCGCCTCGTCCGGGGTGATGTCTCGCGCCCGGGCAAGGGACTGCTGTTCATGGGTCGCCGCATCCTGCGCCTGCTCGAGTCGGGCTGTGATGCCCGCCTCATTGAGGTCCAGCGTCCGCACCTCTTCTCTGGTCCGCTCCAGATCCGTTCCGAGACGGTCAAATTCCTCTCGACGCTGTTGGAGAGCAGCGCCGGACTCGAGGGCCACTCGTTCGGCTGCGTCATAACCGGACGGCAGCGGCGGCACCGTTGGACGATCTTGTCGGTAGCGGGCGATCCGCGCCGTCAGGCTGGTGACCTTCTGGGCCAGCGCATCCACCGTCAGGTCGCGTAGGTCGTCGTTGAGTGACTTGGCCGTCTCGGCGATCGTGCGTGCGGCCTCGTTGCGTTCCGTCGCGGCGAGGCGGGCTTCGGCCAGGCCGGTGACGCCGCCCTCCGTACATGTCGCCACGAACGCGGCACGGGCTTCTGCAAGCCGGTCAGCCAGCGCCTGGGCTTGCGCCCCCGCGTTGACGACCACACTGAGGACACCGGGCACGAGGACGTCGGTGGCACCGTCGACCATGAGCTGGCGGTCGGTTCCGGCCGCGAGTGCATCGGCCTGACCGCCGATCTCGACGTCGATGTCGGCCAGTGCCCGCACGGTGATGGTTGCCGCACCGGTGGCGGCGGCCGCCTCGGCCCTTGCGACGTCGATGCCGGCCGCCTCGATCCGTGTCACCAGGGTGTCATCCACCCGGCTCGACTCGAGGACCGCTTCCGCAACTTCGCGGCGGCGCACCGCGTCGGTGACCCGATCCAGGCGCTCGGAAAGTTGTGCCACCTCAATCTGCTGACGCAGGAAGTCGCGGTCTGCGGAGGCCCGCTGCTGGGCACGCTCGGCGTGGCCCAATTCGGCTTGCACGGCGTCGAACTCCTGCTGCACCTTGTCGAGACGGGTCAGGACTTCTTGGCGCGCCGGCAGCGTGCGTGCCGCCTGTGCCTCCATCTCGACCACCGCGGCCGCAGTCTGCGAGACCCGCTCCCTGAGCTCGGCCCGGATTCCGCTGACGCTGAGCAGGTGGTCACGCTGCGCGACTGCCGTGTCGTGCAAACCTTTCAGCCGGGCGACGTCGTGACGGCGGCTCTGGATCGCCTCGAACTGCACCGCGAGCGCTCGCTCGCTCTCCTCCTGCGCGCTCTTTCCCTCGGCCAGCACCTTGGCCTCATCGACCAGCCGGTCCACTGCTGCGGCATCGTCGTCCAGCGAGCGCAGCGTGGTCTCGAGTGCGGCGACCTTCGACGCAGCCTCGGCGACCCGGTGAGCGAGGGCGGTGCGATCCCCTTTGACCTGGCCGGTGGCCGTCCAGTAACGGTCCCGCTCGGCGCTGATGCGCTCCCAGAGGTCGTCCTCGCGATCGCCCGTCGCCTCACCACCGGCTGCCTTGTCGAGCGCACGACCCAGCGATCCACCGGCGAAGGCGGCCTGCTCGAGTTGGGCGCCCTGCTTGAGCCGGAAGGCGTCCCACAACGCCTCGTCGAGGGTCTCGTCGAGAATGGCGCGGACCTTGTCGTGCGCCTCCCGGCCGGTGAACTGGGATCGCCCGGGTTCGAGGATGTCGAGCACGGTCTCGCGTTGCTTGTGCCAGCGCTTGCGGTAGACGAAGCGGTACGGGCCCGTGGACAACTCGATCTCGACCTCGGCGCCGGCATCTTTGTGCGCGGGTTTGACGGCCTTCACCCGCTGTTTGCCCGAATCATCGCGCTCGGCCAGCAAAAGGTCGATGGCCTCGGAGAGAGAGGTCTTCCCGATCTCGTTGTCTCCTTCGATGATGGTGACCCCTTGCACCGGGAACACCACCTCGGAGTGGCTCACGCCCCGGTAATTGCAGAGCTTGATCCGGTGGATCCTCATGTCGTCACGGACCTTCCGGCGAGGCGGTACAGCAGTCCGAGGGCATCCCGGGCGGTGAGGGCGTCCTCCCCTGGTCCCGCGCCGAGTGTGCGGAGATCCTCGAGCCCGGCGGCAGCGAAGCCCGAGAGCCCGAGCTCGGAGAAATCATCGTCATCGGGCAGGACGACGAGGTCGCAGCAACGTTCCCAGCGTTCGAGGGCACCGAACAGATCGGACGCGTGGTCGAGGGTGGCCTCGAGGCGGTCCATGTCGGCGAGCGAGAGCTGCCCCACCAATCCGAGCTTCACCATGGTCCGCGGCTTGTCGGAAATGTCGTCGAGGAAGTGCTCGACCTTCAGGCAGTCCTCGGGACCCGTCACGTCAAAGTCCCGGAGCACGAATTGCCAGGTGCCGACACGCCGACGCTCGACCGTTGCCGCATCAGCCGTGAGCTCGACGATGAGGACGTTCCCGGGATCGATCTCGTCATAGGCCGTGGGCTCCGGTGCCCCGGAGTACCAGATCCGGCCGGTGCCACCCACCTCGGTCGTCGAGTGCCGATCGCCCAGGGCCACATAGTGCACCGAGCCTGCTGTGACGGCTGCTTCGAGGTCACCGAGGACGACGAGCGCGGGGTCGCTTGCATCGGGCGAGAGGCTGTCGGTGCCCCCGTGTCCGACGACCACCCGGAGGGTGCCGTCGCAGGGGAGCCCGGTCACCGCTCGCGTGACCAGATCGGCCAGAGGTCGCTTGTTCGGCCAGGGGGCCCCGACGATCTCGAGGCCAGCGCCGGCCATCACAGGTTCGCTGTTCTCGAGCACGACCACGTTCTCCGGGCGGTTGTCGAGGAACGCGGTCGAGCGGAAGATGGAAGCGGCGTCGAGCGGATCGTGATTGCCCGGCAGGAGGTAGAAGGTGACGTCCGGGGTGGACTTCATGAGTTCGAGTGCGCGGACGACCACCTGGCGCTCGACCTGGTTGGACTCGAACACGTCACCACCGACGACGACGAAGGAGCAGCCCTCCTCCCTCGCCAGGGCACCGATGCTGGCGATCGCCTCCAGGCGGGCCGCCGTGAAGCGGGCCTGCGCTTCACCCGACAGATAGTGCCGCGTCATGCCGAGTTGCCAGTCCGACGTGTGCACGAATTTGGTCATGGATGGACCGTAAACAGACGTTGTGACACTTGCCGTAGATTCTACGTCTGACCTGCACCTTCAGTGGGTGATCCCAGGCCCTTGCGGCTCCTTCAGCCGTGCCGTTCGGGCGGTTGTTCGAGGGAGGCGAGGCGCTCGTCGAGGTGCGGAACGGTCATTACGACCGACTCGATCTGCCGCTGTACCGTGGAGCTGAGTGAGGCAGGAGGCCGACACGATGGGCGGACAACGGAAGAAGAAGGGTGGACGGGTCACACCCAAGGGCGGTCCCTCCCGGGGGAGGAGGACCCCCGATGCGCGAGCCGGCCTCCAGGACATCTTCGAGATGGTCCTCGGGTCCGCTGCGAATGATCTGAGCGATGATCTTCCTCCGCTGGCCGTCGAAATGTGGGCATCGCAGGTGTGGTCCATGTGGGCCACATCGGTGCTGGTCGAGCATGATCCTCTCGACGTGTTCGCCGGAGGTTTCATCGCCTACGCGGCGAAGCAGGCGACCGAAAGCGCGTGCATGGCGCTGCGGGCGCTCGGGGCTGTCGCGCCCGAGCCGTACGGTTCGCGTGCCCGGAAAGAGGCGGATCGTCTGGCCGGGGCTGGCACGGCTGAGCGGTCGTGGGCCGCAGTGATCGGAACCGGTGAGCCGACGCAGGCCTGGCTCTCCTACGATCCGATCGACGATGACGGGGTCAACGTCATGGTCGAATTCGACGGGCCCGGTGAGCCGAACACCATAGGTGTCTTCATCGACCACAACCTGGTGGGGATGGCGAAGGACGTCTTTGCCATGCCGCTCGGGGTGGCCCACTTGATGGGCATACAGCAGGGCGTCGAGGGGTCGGAACAGCCCGCCTTTCGCGAGATCACACTCGAGGAGGCGTCAGGATTCTGGGCGGAGTCTCTGGAGATGACCGACAGGATGCTCCACCCGCCCACAAGCGAAGACTTCGATCACCTCGCGCGCGCTCGTCTCGGCGCGCTCGTCGAAACTGCCCCGTCCCCGGCCAGCTCCGGAGCCTTCGAGCACGAGCGAGAAAGAGCGCGATGAACTCCTGGCGGAGTTCCTGAAGTCGGACGAGACCGTGGAGCGTTGGGGTGTCCCGCCCGAAGGAGAAGCGGCCGACCTCATCGAGCACCTGGCCGAACAGATACTGACCTTCTCCTCGGATTACGTGCGCGGCACGGCGCTGCGGTTCAGCCCGGCCATGGTGCAGATCTTCTGCCTGGACTGGGCCCCGCGCAAGATTGCTCTCGACGCCGACGGTTTCTCGCTGCTCCCCGACGTGCTCGCGGCCTGGATTCGCTTCGTCGGCCGCCGGCGCGGCATCCCGGAGGAAGCCATCGCCGATGCGGTCGAAGCCGTCTACGACTTCGCGGACGAAATGATGGACCTGTCCCAGGACACCGAGGAGTGGGGACCCGCAAAGACCATTTCCCTCGCCCTCCAACAACGGGGGATCGATCCCACCGACCGGGCTGCGATGGACGAATTCATTGATGAAGTGAACACCAACGGCGGGATCGACGTGCTCGCAGACTCGCTGGCGAAGTCACGGGCACCGAAGCGCTGACGGCTCTCCGATCCCCGCCCGGTCAGCCCTGGCGCTCGAGCTGGCGGACGAGGTTGGCCGCCGCCGTCCGATTTTCGACGCCCAGCTTGTCGAAGGCCCGTTGGAGGTGCTTGTCCACCGTCCGGATGCTGATGCCGAGCCGTTCGGCGATGTCCGCATTGCTCGCTCCCTCGGCCATAATCGCCACCACGTCGGCCTGCCGGCCGGTGAGGCCCACGGCGAGAAGTGCGTTTCGTGCCCGCCCCACGGGGGGTTCGGTGAGCAGGACGGACGTGAGCGAGTCGTGGGGGCCGGGGAGGCGGCGGGCCAGCAACCGGGCGCCATCGCGATCGAGGATCAGGGGCCACGCCGGTCCCGGCCGGCCGCGCACGGCCAACCAGTCGGCCAGTGGCGACGGCATCTGGGTGGGCTCGGTCGAGGGGAACCAGCGGTCGATGAGGTCGGCCGCACCGGCGGTGCGGTCCACCAGTCGACCCTCGGCGTCGCACAACACGAGCCCCTCGCCGTCCGCCTCCATTCTCGTGTTGATCTGGTCGAGCAGGAGCCGGCTGCGATCGAACGCCGCCGCATTCCGGTAGGCCTGCACGAGGAACGGTCGGAGCAGGTTGGCCATCCGATGATCGTTGGCCGAGAAGCCGCGCACGTCGCGGTTGAGCGCGATCCCCACCAGCAGGTCAGGGTGGGGGAGCACGAAGCTGAGTTGGTCCTCGGCCTCTAGGCGTCGATAGAAGTGCTGGTAGATGCCGGTCTCGTGGAAGGCCTCTTCGCTGAGAAAGTCGGAGATGGCATACGGCCGACCGTCGTTGGTCGCCTGGAAGTAGGCGATCACCGGATGCGAGCCGATGTGCTCGGCCCACGCCTGTTGGCCGTCGGCCCAATTCCGTTCCGGGACCATGACCGCCTCGATATGGCCGGTTGCAAGGTCCACCTCGTTCCAGGCGACCAAGGTGGAGCGCACCAGCCCCGGTAGGAGGGCGACCGTGTCACGGCGCAGTTCGTCGACGGACCTCACCGGGGTCAACTCGGCGACGGTCGTCATCAGCGCGTCGACGTCGCGCGCATCCATGGTGCTGACCATCGCCCGCGACCTCCCTCTCGGTCCCGACAACGCGTACGTGGTTCACCCCATTGTGGCTGCAAAACGGGGGTGTTTGCATATCGCCCATGCGGTGACCAGGTCGGTTGCCCAGTTGGGGCGGCCACCGTAGGCGGCCGCACAGACGCCCAACGCCCGCAGCGAGGCCGGCGCTGGCGAACCGGAGGGGGCTCCGATGCACATAGGACGCACCACCGCAACGCGGCGGCTGGGGTCGCTCGCCCTCGCCCTGACGCTGGGTGTCGGCGGTCTGTCAGCGACCGGCGTGCTGCTGAGCAGCGCGGGGGCCCAGAGCCCGTTCCCTTCCTGCAACGACACGTGGACCGGCCCTGCGACCGGCGGGAGCTGGGAAACAACCGCTGACTGGTCGGCCGGGACCCCCGGGACGTCATCGGACGCCTGCATCCCCGCCAACGACGTCGTCACCTATCCGAACGTGACCTCGACGGTGGACAGCGTCCACGTGGAAGCGTCCGGCGGCCTCCTGGTGGGCACCACGTCCAGCGGTTTCGCCACATTGACCGCGACGAACGGCGTCCTCGATGACGGGTCACTCACCCTGGTCGACGGTGCCACCTTGTCCGGCGTGTCCCTCACCGTCAGCAACGGGGCGACGTTCGATGTCCCGGCCGAGCCTTCACCGGTGCAACTGGACACAACCACCGCCACCGTCAGCGGTGCGGCGACCATTGAAGGGTCGCTCACCGTGGGCACCGGCGACTCAGTGGACAACGACGGATCGATGTCGCTGGCCTCGACCGGCGTGCTCACCGTCGGCTCCAGCGGGCATACGGCCACCTTCGTCCAAGACGGCACCCTCACCCTCGCCGCCGGTGCGTCCCTCACCGACACCGGCACCTTCGAGGTCTCCGGCGGCACGATCTGTACCGCCACCGCGACCCAGGTGGGCATTGAGCCGGGCACCTTGGACTTCGACTCGGGTGTGACCGCGACCGGGTCGTGCGGCACGGGTCAGCTGCACGACGACCTGGCCGTCCCCAACTATGGGACCCAGGGTGCAGCCGACGTCACCTGGAACGGCACGATCCCGAGCGGCTACACCGTCACCGTCGGCAGCACCGCCGCGGGCTACGGCACCTTGACGGCGGGGTCTTCTGTCACCAACGACGGCACCATCGCACTGATCGACGGCGCCACCCTGGGCGCAGGCACTGGCGACACCGTCACCAACGCCGGCACCATCGACGTGCCCTCCGAACAGATCGCTTCGGTCCTCAGCGGCCTCACCCTCGACAGCACCGGTTCGCTCACCGTCGAGGGCTCGCTCAACATCGTCGGGGGCACGTACACGAACGACGGATCGGTGTCGCTGGCCTCGACGAGCGTCGTCACCGTCGGCTCCAGCACGAAACCGGCCACCTTCGTCCAAGACGGCACTCTCACTCTCGTCGCCGGTGCGTCCCTCACCGACACCGGCACCTTCGAGGTCTCGGGCGGGACGATCTGTACGGCCACCGCGACGCAGGTCGGTATTGAGCCGGGCACCTTGGACTTCGACGCTGGTGTGGCTGCGACGGGATCGTGCGGCACCGGACAGCTGCGCGACGAACTGGCCATCGTCAACTACGGCGTGCAGGGTGCAGCGGACGTCACCTGGAACGGCACGATCCCGAGCGGCTACACCGTCACCGTCGGCAGCACCGCCGCTGGATTCGGCACCTTGACGGCCGGCTCCTCGGTCACCAATGACGGCACCATCGCACTGATCGACGGCGCCACCCTGGGCGCAGGCAGCGGGGACACCGTCACCAACGCCGGCACCATCGATGTGCCAACCGCACAGTACGCCTCTGTTCTGAGCGGCCTCACCTTCGGCAGCTCCGGTTCGCTCACCGTCGAAGGCTCGCTCAACGTCGTCGGGGGCACGTACACCAACGACGGATCGATGTCGCTGGCCTCGACCGGCGTGCTCACCGTCGGCTCCAGCGGGCATACGGCCACCTTCGTCCAAGACGGCACCCTCACCCTCGCCGCCGGTGCGTCCCTCACCGACACCGGCACCTTCGAGGTCTCCGGCGGCACGATCTGTACCGCCACCGCGACCCAGGTGGGCATTGAGCCGGGCACCTTGGACTTCGACTCGGGTGTGACCGCGACCGGGTCGTGCGGCACGGGTCAGCTGCACGACGACCTGGCCGTCCCCAACTATGGGACCCAGGGTGCAGCCGACGTCACCTGGAACGGCACGATCCCGAGCGGCTACACCGTCACCGTCGGCAGCACCGCCGCGGGCTACGGCACCTTGACGGCGGGGTCTTCTGTCACCAACGACGGCACCATCGCACTGATCGACGGCGCCACCCTGGGCGCAGGCACTGGCGACACCGTCACCAACGCCGGCACCATCGACGTGCCCTCCGAACAGATCGCTTCGGTCCTCAGCGGCCTCACCCTCGACAGCACCGGTTCGCTCACCGTCGAGGGCTCGCTCAACATCGTCGGGGGCACGTACACGAACGACGGTGACATCACTATCGATCCCACCAGCACGGTCGCCGTGTCGGGCACCGGTACCGCACCCAGGCTGGTCAACCAATCTGACGGGACCCTGACCTTCGAGTTGGCCAGTGCAACGTCCTTCGGCAAGATCTCGGCGCAGGCACCGATCAGCCTGGGCGGGACCGCCGTGCCCTTGGCGGTCAGCGGCTACGTCCCGGCGCCGCTGAGCGAGTACCTGGTGATTCAAGCATCAGGCAGCGGCAGTTACGCCGGATCTTTCGCGACGGTGACCAATGGGTTCTCCGGTGATTACACGAGCACCGCGCACGTAGGTCTGGTGGCGGGAAAGGAGCCGACCTCGACCGGGCTGGCGGGGCCAGGCGGATCCCTCCAGCTCGGTCAGTCGGCGTCGTTCACCGCGACCGTGTCGAACGGAACGAGCACGCCACCCACCGGGACGGTCACCTTCACCCTGCAGGGTAACCCCACGCCGCTCGGGACGGCACCGCTGAGCGCGGGGCAGGCCACCTTCGCCACCACCATGCTGCCCCTCGGAACGAGTCAGGTGGTGGCGTCCTACGGGGGCGACACTCTGAATTCCTCAGGTGCCTCCGCACCCTTCCCCGTCACGGTCGACGCCGCACAGACCTCCACCTCGTTGGTGGTCGCACCGTCCGGCTCGCTCTACGGGGCTTCGGTCGGGCTGACCGCCACGGTCACGGGCACAGGTTCGCCGACCGGGACGGTGACCTTCACCGACACGTCGACCAACGCCACCCTGGGGACGGGCACGCTCTCGGGTGGTAGCGCCAGCCTCTCCGTCTCGACGTTGGCCGTCGGTCTCCACGCCATCACGGCGATGTACAACGGGGACACCAACAATGCCTCGAGCACGTCGACGGCGCAGACTGCTTCGGTGACACCTGCTGCGGTGACGGCGACCCTCGTCCCCAGCCCTTCTCCGGCCAGTTTCGGCGCACCGGTGACGCTGACTGCGAGCTTGTCGAGCACCATTACGCCGACCAGCGGGACGGTGACCTTCTCCGACACCTCGACGACACCGGCCACGGTGCTCGGCACGGCCCCGGTGAATGACACGGGGGCGGCCGACCTCAGCGTCAGCACCCTCGCCGTGGGCGCCCATGCGATCGTCGCCACGTTGGGTGCCACGGCGAACTATCAAGGAACAACATCCAACGTCGCGCCCGAGACCATTACCCAGGCCTCCACCAACACGGGTCTTTCGACCGGGCCGAATCCCTCCGCACCCGGTCAGACCGTCACGCTGACGGCCACGGTCTCCTCCCCGGGCGGCACACCCGGCGGCACCGTGACCTTCACCGACAACACGACGACCCCCGCCGTCACGCTCGGCACGGGCACGTTGATTCCCAACATGGACGGCACCGCCTCGGCCACGCTCACCCTTTCGACCCTGGCCGTCGGTTCCCACACGCTGGAAGCCTCGTACGGGGCGACGACGGACTTCGTCGGCAGCTCGTCGTCCGGGGTCGGTCAGACGGTCTCGGCCAACGGGACATCCACCGGCTTGTCCCTCACGTCCCCGGTCGTCTACGGCAGCAACGTCGCTCTCGCGGCCACCGTGTCCAACACCACGAGCACCCCACCCACCGGCACCGTCGTCTTCACCGACACCACTAACAATCAGGTACTGGGGAGCGCGACGCTCACTGCCGGCGTGGCGACCCTCGACCTGACCACGCTCGGCGGAGGTTCCCACGCCATCACCGCCGCCTACCAGGGTGACGGGACCAACGCGACGAGTACCTCGACCGCGCAGACGGTCACGGTGACGCCCGCCCCCGTGACGATCGTCCTATCCGCCGGCCCGAATCCGGCCACGACGGGGCAGTCGGTCGCCTTCACGGCAACGCTCGGCTCGACGATCACCCCAACGAGCGGCACGGTGACGTTCAGCGACGCCAGCACGACCCCGGCCACCGTGATCGGTACGGCCCCGGTAGGGGCCGGTGGTGTGGCCACGCTGAACCTGAGCACGCTGGCCGCGGGGATCCACCCGGTCACCGCGTCGGTGGCGACCACGACCAACTACCAGTCGGACACGTCGAACGCGGTGTCCGAAACGGTCCAGACCGCACAAGGGGGGACGAGTACGGCATTGACGTCGTCGCAGAACCCCTCCACGGTGGGCGCTCCGCCCACCTTCACGGCCACCATCACCGGTGGATCGGCACCGGCGACCGGTGCGGTCACCTTCAAAGACGGGAGCACGGTGCTCGGCACGGTCACCGCGGTCAATGGTCGGGCCACCTTCACCGCTTCGGCGCTGGCCTCGGCCTACGCCATCGGCAACCACACCATCACTGCGTCCTACGCCAGGGACACCACGCACCTCGCGAGCGGTTCGGGCCCCCTCACCCAGACCGTGGCTTCGCCGCTGTTCGTCGATAGCGGGGAAGGCACCTCCCTCGACATCTTCAACAGCGCCACCAACGCGCTGGGCGCGTCCTTCCGGGTCGGTAGCAACGCCTGCGGCTGCAATGCCCAGGACTACCTGGCCGTGAGCAAGGACGGCACCCGGGCCTACGTGCTGGATCCGAACTCGTCGGGCAGCGTGGTCCAGGTCGTGAACACCGCGAACGGTGCGGTACTCACGTCGATCAGCATTTCCGGTTGGGGGGTGGACCTCACCCTCTCCCCGTCGGGAGCCGATCTCTTCGTGGCCGATAGCGCGCCCGCCGATGCCGTGACCATCATCAGCACGGCGACGGACCAGGTGATCGGCACGATCGGCGGATTCGGGACCGCCAGCTTCCCGCAGGCCCTCGCCGTCAACCCGGCGGGCACCGAGCTCTTCGTGGTGCTCAACAACACGTCGGTCGACGTGGTCAACCTCTCGACCGACCGGGTGGTCGCCGTCATTCCCCTACGGGGCGCAGAGGGTATCGCCGCCGCCTCCAATGGAACGGCGGTCTATGTCACCAACGGGTTCAACGGGGCGGCGCAGGATGCGGGCACGGTCAGCGTGATCAACACCGGCACCAACACGATCACCCGCACCTACAGCGGCATGACCGAGCCGGTAGCCGTGGCCGTGAGTCCCGACGGCGGCCATCTGTACGTGGCCAACGTGGGCACCTACGTCGTAGGGAATGTGGGCCACACCGGCACCCCCTACCTGGGTGTGGTGAACCTCAGCACCGGCACGGTGTCGGACATCGACCTCCCGAACATCCCCAACGGCGTGGCCGTGAGCACTGACGGCACGAAGGTCTATGCGGCCGTCAACGGCTTGCAGAGCGGAGGTGACTTGGTGGTCATCAACGCCTCCACCAGCGCAACATTGGCGACCGAGCCGGGGTCGGAGTTCGACACCATCGTGCCCTTCGGTGCCGCACCGCCCGTCCCTCAGGTCACGCCGCTCGAGGTGGCGACGACGACGCTCCCGGCCGCGGTGAAGGGGCAGTTCTACAAGACGACGCTGAGCGCTAGCGGTGGCCTGGCGCCGTATGCATGGACGGCGACCGCCCCGCTCCCCGCCGGCCTCACCCTGGCGGCGAACAGCGGCGTCATTTCCGGCATCCCCACCGCGACGGGTTCCTTCCCCATTTCGGTGGCGGTGTCCGATTCGGACTACCCGTCCGGCACCGCCCAGGCGACGTTGTCGTTGAGCGTGGCCGCGGGAAGCACGGCGCCACCACCCTGTGGCGGTGCCACGGGATCGGCCCCGGGCATCGGTACGCCGACGGCGTGTGACACCGCATCGAGCAGCAGCCCCACAGGGATAGCCACGGCGACCAGCACCAGTCCCCAGGGCAACGTCACGGTCACGGCGCACGGGTCGGGTGGACTGACGGTCGGGCAGTACGGCACCATCCCGTCGGGCGTCGGATTCCGCACGACGGGGAGTGGCTTCGATGTCGCCTTGTCATCGATCAACACGTTCACGTCAGTGACCATTCAGGACTGTGCCCTCGGAGGCGCCACCAGCTTCCTGTGGTTCAACCCGTCTGCAAACGGTGGCGCCGGAGGCTGGCAGACGGCGACACCGTCCACGTACACCCCCGCCCGGTTGTTCACCCCGGCGTGCGTGACCCTCACGCTCAGCGCGCTGAGCAGCCCGACCCTGTCCCAGCTGACCTCCACGTCCTTCGCCGGTGTGTTGCCCGCCGAATCGGTGTCGGTGTCGATCGGAGGGCCCGCACCGTATTCGATCAGCGGCCCGGTCCTGTCCGGTGCGATCTCCATCACGACGGGCCTGATCGATCAGATCACCGGTACGGCGGTGGTGGCGGGATCGAAGGGCCAATCGGTCACGGTCACCTTCAAGGAGAGCTGCGTGATCGCCATCTGCGGGGGATCCTTCTCGGTCGCCGACCCCGATGCGGGGGTGAACACCACCATCAACGCGTCACTGGGCCTGGCCCGGATCAGCGCCACCGAAGCGTCCGGCCAAGGTCTCGCCGTGGGGAGCAGCGGACCGCCGTTCCCCGTCTCATGGGACGTGACCGTTGCCTCGCCGACCGGGAGATAACGGCCTCGGTGATCGCGTAACTCAGCGATCCGGTCTCGGTTTCCAGGTGGTGTCACGGCGCGCCTGCTCAAAGATCATTTCGACCCGTTCGGACGTGAGCACTGGCGGCCTGGTCCTTAACCATCGTGCGATCGATTTGCGGCCAACGACGCTGACGTCCGTAGGTTCTGAGCTGAATTTCAGTGCACTCGCCAAAATAACGATGACGGGTTGCACCTCGACGGTGCCGCATTCAGAAGAGAGAGCCACCCTCGTTCGTTTCGCCTCAATCCGAGATTTCTTGAGGTACTCCGTCGGTTGGCCATTGACGTAAATACCGCCACGAGTAACGGTCACTTTGTGTTTGCTGTGATTCTTCGTGTTCAACGTGAACACACCTCCGGGTCCGATTATCACGTGGTCGATATCGGCCCCCTGTGCGCCCAAGGGAACAGAGTGAATCACATGCCAATGGTCGTCCAGCTTGCGTAATCGCCAGGCGACCTCCTCCTCTCCGTCAGCCCCAACCGCCCAATTCCTCTCGTCCCGAGGACTCCCAAGCAGACGAGCAAGGACGGATCTGACCGGAGCTTCCTTTCGCAACTCCTCCGCTCGTTTGCGGGCAGACTGGCCGGCCCGGTTCTTCGAGAGGTCCTGCCATCCGGGTACATCGCCGCCGCGAGAAACTCCATCGCTCATCCCTGCAGTCTGCCCCGTTGAAGGGTTTCGGATTGTCAGGAAGCCCTGAATTTTTTGGGAGCGGCGAGATCGCGAAGCGAGCAACTCGCACTCCTTGAGCTGCTTTACAAACGCAACGACCTACCCGAACGCTTCTACCGTGAGAAGGTGGAGAGCAACGAGTTCCTCCATCGTGATCCCGCTCGTATAGCCCCCGGCCAGAGCGTAAACAAGAGGGTAACCGTGACGAGCCGTCCACTCCGCCACCATGTGCTCCCGTTGTTTTAGGTCCGAAGTGGCGACCCCGCTGTTAGCGGGATCCATGCCCGCGTTGTAGAGAACGAGGTCAAAATGACCAGCTCGGTCGGCGCACTCAAGGGCCTCTGCGACTCGGTGCGCGTAGTTCCCGACATCGGCCATCAGGAGAGCATCGTGGCCAGAAGGTGTCCAGCGGTCAAAATTCACTGTCGAAACGTCTATCTGCACCACCGAGTGCCGATCGGTCATCGATCGAGTTCCGCCTCCACAATGGGCGTCCAGATCCAGCACCAATAATCGTTCGACGCCGAGGTCCGACGCGCAGGCGGCAGCGACGGCCAATCCATTGAACGTGCAATAACCCGCACCCCGTTCGGCTCGGGCATGGTGCAGCCCAGAGGAAAGAGACCCAGTGACTCGGCTTCGGCCGCTCAATACCTCTGTCACACCCGCGACCAAGCCAGTGGAATGCGCGATCGCCATAGGAGCAACCTTCGGGTCCCAACTGAAGCCCTGGGATTCAGCCAGGCTCGCCGGCGAACCCTTTGACACAGCCTCGACGTACTCGCTCGTGTGTACCCTACCGATGAGGGCTGTGGCCTGGTCGGTGAATGCTGCAGGGTCCACCAGCGTGGCTGCTGAGTCGCCCGTCTCGATGACCGCGGCAATCTCACCGGATTTCCTCGTGGTGTCGAACGCGTAGTCCGAAGCCACGTACTGCGGGTTGTAATAGACGTTGTACGGCATGTTGCTTCACTTCATTTCTCCACGGCATCTTTTGCTGTGATTCTGTCTCGCAAGTATTGCGTCCGGTTGTTACAACCACTCCAAGACACCCCCGGCGTGGGATAGGTGGGACGCTGACCTGGACCTTCGGTCAAGTCGGTTGTCACACCCTCCCTGTAGCTTCCGGTCATGAAGATGAAGAGTTATGAGGGCGAGATTTCAAAATGGTGACGTCAGCGTTGTCGTTGCAGCGCGTACACAGCATCACGTCCACGTTTCGTGAGAGGCCACCGCCGCAGGGCCATGGGTTCAACGTGAGGATTCACAGGGGAGCCCACGAGATCGGAGGGAGCTGCGTCGAGTTGGAGTCCAATGGCAGCCGTATCGTCCTCGACGTCGGGAAGCCACTGTGGGCGGGGTGGGATGAAGTCGTGCCGCTGCCATCCGTTCCAGGTTTGGCGGATGGGTCATCGCGATCGTTGGCGGGGGTCGTTATTTCCCATCCGCACCTCGACCACTTCGGGCTTCTCGATCAGGTCGATTCACGGGTGCCTCTGTTCATCGGACAAGAGGCCTCACGGATGCTGGCTGCGGCCAAGTTCTTCTCGGCTGCTGGCCTCAAGGTACAGCCCGCTGGTTTTCTCAAGGACAGGGTCCCGTTGCAGATTGGAGCCTTCACCGTTACCCCGTATCTCATGGACCACAGCGGCTACGACTCGTACTCCCTCCTGGTCGAAGCGGACGGTCGCCGACTGTTCTACACCGGCGACATTCGTGGTCACGGGCGCAAGGCTCGCCTCTTCGACGAATTTCTGTCTGATCCACCTCAGCCGATTCACGTGCTGTTGTGCGAAGGGACACACATTCGATCTGGTAACAAAAACGATGTACCGGCGCGCAGTGAATCCGACGTCGAGACCTCGCTGATGCGGCGAATGCGAGATACCGCCGGAGCGGTCTCCGTCATCTCTTCCGCCCAGAATATCGATCGGCTCGTGACCGTTTACCGGGCCTGCCGCTGCGCCGGTCGGGTCTTGGTCACCGATCTCTATACGGCGTCATTGGCGGCCGCAATCGGTCGGTCGACGATCCCGCAGCCGGGGTTTCCGGGCTACAAGGTCTATGTCCCCAATCGCCAACGAGTGCTCGTCAAGTCCACTCGTGAGTTCGACAGAATGTTTCTGGTTCGTACGTGCCGGGTATTCCCCGAGTGGCTGGCCGAGCACGCCGGGCAGGTCACACTCCTTCAGCCGTCCTCGGCCATCCCGGAGTTGCTCCGAGCTGGCGTGCTGGCAGGTGGAGAAGTTGTTTGGTCAATGTGGCCCGGCTACCTCAAAGAGCGCTCGAGCAAGAGGCTCATTGCATCGCTGGAAGGAGCCCGCGTGCCATTCGGTATCGACCATGCATCGGGGCACGCTTCGGTGGCCGATCTGCAGCGCCTCGTGAGTGCCCTTCGGCCATCCCGAGTGGTGCCCATCCATACCGAAGCCGGCGAACGCTACGAGGAATACTTTAAACACGTGGATCCGCACTCGGATGGTGAGTGGTGGCCGGTCTTGGGAGGCCCATGTCGATAGAGCAAGACGACGGCGACACGGATTTCATCGATCCGATCTATCTCCGATTCACACCTGATCGGCTGAATGAGTGCTTTCTCCGGGTCAGGGGTACGGGTCTTCCTGACCGTCACCTCACCTATTACCTGAACAGCAAGAGAGCGCGAGAGGAGCACAAGGCATTTCTCGCGACTGCTGCACCTGGCGAAGATCGGCGCGCCGCCGTTCTTGGCAATCAGATGGAGAAGGACGAACGTTTCTGGGTCGCTTCAGCACTTATGACGCTGTATTTCTCTCCTAATCGTGCGGCAAACTTCTCGAAGGCATTGAGTATGTCCTTGGGTTCCGCTCCGCCGTTGGCCAAATTCGACACCTGGGCCGAAGCCCTGGGACAACCTGAAGCCCTCAAATTGTATTTCGAGGTGAATCTCCCAGTTCCACGCAAGTACAAAGAAGCTGGGGCAGCACAGCTCGGGCAGCATACGACGGATCGGGTTCTCTCAATTCCGTACATGCTCGAGGCGGCAGCCAACGCTTCTCGGCGAGGAAGTATCGAAGGTACGACCAAGGTCGATGCGGTGCTCGTTTCGGAAAGCACGAAATTCGCCGTTCTCTTCGAGGCCAAGGTGCTCTCTGACATCTCGACCCATACGAACTATGACGTAACGCGTAATCAGCTGATTCGTAACATCGATGTGATGCTCGACTCCAACCCACGCGTCGAAGAACCCCTCAGGAGCCGTGACCCCGCCACGACGTGCCTTGTGTTGCTGACGCCCGAAGTGTTTCGTGGTCCTCCCGGGAGCGGTCCCGACTCGATTGAGAGAAAGAGCCGGCTCTACGGGTGGCTCTTCGATGCGTATGCGAAGGAAAACGGGTCCCTTCTTCGCGACCACTTGCCCCATCGGATGGACGAAGACCTCTCAAGCGTTCCCTCCCGGTTGGGTTGGCTGACATGGGAGGACTGCAATCGAATCAACGAGAAAGCATGTCCTTGGCTCAGCCGAGCGGCCTCCACCTGACTCACGGAGACTGATTGAGAGCCTTTGTTCACCAGCCCAACGTCCCTGCTTCACCTTTAAAGGGCCCCACGATGTTGGCAGTGATCCAACCGCCGTAGAAGTCCCCGTCCTGAGGACGGACCTCTTCGCCATCGACGAGGCACCGATCGACCCGGGAGGGATAGACGGCGAGCCAACCGGCCAGGGGCGCATAGGCCTTAGTCGGCTGCAGGTACCGCCAGGCCGCCCGCGGCGCCACGGTTCCGCCGGCGACGAGGTCGACGTACGAGGCCCGGCCCTTCCATTCGCACCAGCTCTCGCCCGTGGCGGGTTGTACGACGCCAGGGACGAAATCGGCAGGATCGAGGTAGTAGGTGGGCGGGCTGGCCGTCTCGAGGACCCGGAAGCTGTGGTTCGTCTCGGCGATGGTCACGCCACCGAGGACGACCTGAATAGTCGCCGTCGATCGCTCGAGACGGGGCGGGCGCGGATAATCCCACACCGACTCTTGGCCCGGTCCGGGTGGAATCGGCTTCGGACGGCTCATCTTCCCAACCCTATGGAGCGGGCCACTCCGTCAGTTCAGCTGTTGATGACCTCAGCCCAACGATGCGGTTGCCGTATCGCGCCCGCTGCGCAGAAGCCGGCCCTCGAGCCGTCCTGTGAGCTCGCCGCCACGCACCGCCGGCGAGCCATTGACGATGACATGGTCGATCCCGTTTGCTTCGGCATAGAGCCGCCCGGCGCCGCCTGGGAGGTCGAAGCGCATGGCCACTTCCTGGCTGCCGACGACAGCAGGATCGAGGACGACCAGGTCGGCGAACCACCCCGGGACCACGCGACCCCGTTCACGGAGGCCATAGAGCTGGGCTTGCACGTCGGTCATGAAGTACACCGCCTCCTCCAGGGACAGAACCTCGTGACGCCGGACGGCGTGTTCGAGCAGCACCGTGGCGTAGTTAAACGTGGCCAGCAGGTCGAGGTGGGCCCCGGCGTCGGACCCGCCGATCATCGCACGGCCATCGCGCCAGACGGCCAGGCGCGCCTCCCAATCTTCTTTCGTGTCGACGGGAGCCGGCTCGCCGAAACTGGTCAAGAGTTCGTCGGCCACCGCAATGTCGCACAGGACATCAAAAGGATCGCGACCCTGCTCGTCCGCGATCTCGCCGACCGAGCGACCTTTGTACTGCTCGTTCTCGGCTGCGACGACGTCGTAGATGATTTTCGACGACCAGTTCGCCACCGCCCGCAACGTGTGACCGGGTTGCTGCGCGGCACGATCGAGGCGCTCCCGTCCGCGTGGGTCAGACAGGATCGCCAACTTGTCCTTCAGCGGCAGCAGCATGACCTCTTCCCACCCCGGAATGGCATCGAGCACGAACCCCGACGCGAAAGAAAGTCGGGTGGAGATGGCCATCGGAATGGTCAGGCCGACGACCTTGCCACCCCGTTGCTGGGCCTCGCTGGACGCTTCCAGCCGCTCCATCGCAGCTTCAAGTGTCGATGCCGTGACCGGCATGACGTTCCAGTTCAGGGGCCGCTGCGCCGCGACGGACATGTCGGCCATGAGGTCGACCGCCCAGGGTTCGAACGCTCCGATCATCGGGATGAACTCCAATGACGTGCCGGCGTGCTCCGCGACGATCCCACACAACGAAAGGATTTCGCTCTTGGAGGCGTAGCGGGAGGGCACCATCCGGCCGTCCGCGCCATTGTGGGTGCGGGCCCACGACGACGAAAATCCGAGCGCGCCTGCTTCCAACCCCTCGTGCAGCAGCCTTCCCATGGCCGCCACCTGGTCGTCGGAAGCCTCCCCCGCGGTGGCGCCTTCTCCCATCACCACTCGCCGGAGGGCCGAGTGTCCGGTCATGAATCCGGCGTTGATGCCGAGCCGGCCGTCCACCGCGTCGAGATACTCGGGTGTCGAGGTCCACTGCCCCCAGGGAACGGCTGACTCGAGCGTCTCGAGAGGCATGCCCTCGACGCGCGCCAACATCCGCATGAGGTAGTCGGCGTCCCGCGTGTCGTTCGAGAGGGGCGCAATCGTGAAGCCGCAATTGCCACCGAGCGCAGTGGTCACACCGTGCAACGGGGAAGGGGTCAGTTGCCCGTCCCAGAACACCTGCGCGTCGAAATGCGTGTGGACATCGATGAACCTGGGCGTCACCACCAGGCCGGTGGCGTCGATCTCCTCTGCGGCTTCGCCGACCTCCCCGACGGCGACGATGCGATCGCCCTGAATGCCCACGTCGGCCCGTCGGCGTGCCGCACCCGTCCCGTCGACGACCATGCCCCCTCGAATAGCCAGATCAAGCATCTGCTTCCTTTCGTACTGCGGCCTCCACCGGTGTGCCGTCGAAGAAGTTGGGATTCGCATCGCTGAACATGCGCGTGACGTTGCGAAAGGTGAAGTCCCGGAAGTCGTCCTTCGATACGTGCCCGTGCTCCACCAGTTCCCAGGCCTCGGGAAGGACCTGGCGCTGATCGGGGACATCCCAGTGGCCGATATCTGAACCGAAGAACGCGTTCAGCCGGATACCCAGAGGAAGCAGGCCCGGGGTAAAGGCCAGGGCATTCAACGGATCGTCCGCCTCGCACCCGAAGAAGAACTGTTCGGAGAATATGCGCGCCACGTCGGCCGGACCATCGATGCCCGACTCGACGAACTCGTCGATGGTGGCGGGATCGACCGCCGCGCTCGGACTGACCCGTACCGACGAGCGCACGTGTTCACGACCGGTGGACAAGATCCCGATGGCGAACTCGTCGATGAGCTGATTTGCCAGCTCCATGTCGATGGCGGCGGGGTCGTTGGCCAGAATGGCCTCCCCATTTCGCTTCTCCCAGTGTCCGATCAGGTCCGCGTAGAGCTGTGCCGCCCAGGTGACCCCACCCTCGAGAAAGGCGAAGCGCAGGTCGGGGAAGCGGGTCGTCACGCCGCCCATGATCAGCGAGCGGCAGATCGCTTCCTGGGCGGCGGCGAAGTTGCCGAGGTGGTTGTAGACGTAGTTGGTGCGCGACGTCCGTGAACCCCACCCGAACCCGATGCCATGGAAGGCCGGCACCACACCCAGCTGCTGGCAGCGGGCCCAGACCGGGTCGTAGTCGAAGTCGGAGTCGTGGCCCAACGTGTCGAGCCATCCGGCGGCACTGTCGGCACGGAGGCGCCGGGGCACGACGCCGGTCATTACGACGGCTTTCAAGCCGAGGGTCCCTACCGCGTGGTCAAGCTCGGCCACCGCCTCTTCGGGCGTGAACATCGGAATGAGCGCCGTCGGTGTCATGCGGTCGCCATAGGGGCCGAAGACCTCGGCACAGTAGGTGTTCATCGCCCGCGCACCGACTTGGCGTAGCTCGTCGTCGGCGCACGACATGAGAGGAAGTCCCACGCCGGGATACAGCACAGCGAAGTCGATGCCGAATTCGACGAGCCGTTCGTACATCAGTGCCGGGAGCGCCGTGGTCAGCCGATCGATCGTCGGCCCGGGCGAGCCCCAAAACGGCTGACGGACGGACGTGAAACCCGAGCCGTCTCCGAACATCTTCCCGAGGTAGCCGGCGAAGGCCTTTGCGACATCAGCGCCACCGATGTCGCTGATGCGCTCGAGAATGAGCGGGATGACCTCGACGAGGTGGCCGTCCCCGTCGACCACCGGATGGTCGATCTGGTCCCGGATCCGTTGCACGTCGTCCGGAGGAGTGAAGTCCATGGCCACCTCGCTGTTCTGGCAAAAGGCGGACGATAGCAGCCGATGGAACAGAAAAGGGAAAAGTTGTTCAGCCCACCGGCCCACACCCAGGTTGAGCTGGGGTTCTCTGGCCTATCCAGGTTCATTCGGCGTGCCCGGACTACCCATGATCAGGGCGGTAATCGTGTCCAGCGGAGCATCTGAACCGCCGGCAGGCACCAGGTACATGGAGACAATCAGTCGCACGATCACGTCGGCCAGCTCTTCCACGCTCGCATGTCCGGAGCGCACCGGGTCGGAGATTTCCAAGGTCGGGCGGAGGACCTCGGCCAGGGTGCCCATCGTCTCGGGAAGTCGTTCGTCCAGGTACGCGAGCAGGAAGGCGGGGTCGACTTTCACCATCCAGCGTGACGGGTGGTCGGCGACGAAGCCGTGGGCGTACTGCAACAACGCACGGAGTTGGTCCGGGCCGGCACCGGCCTGCTGCATGGCGACACTGGCACCATGGTCGAAGCGACGCTGGTCGTAGCGAGCGGCCGCCCGCAGCAGCTCGTCCCGGCTCTTGAAGTACCGGTAGAGAGTCCCACGTGAAACGCCGGCCGCTTCACTGATCTCCCGCATGCTGAGCGTTTCCACACCATGTTCGCCCAGAGCGAGCAGTGCGCCGGCCAGAATGCGGTCCGCCGTGGACTCCTCCGCCGACGCGTCCACCACTGGGCCACCGCTCATTACTTCGGACGGGGAATCTGGTAGATACCGGTACCCCGGGCGAGCAACTTGCCCTCCTCATTCAGGATGCGCGCATCGGCGATCGCCATTGCCCGTCCCATTCGTATGATCTCCCCGAGGACGGTGTAGGTCCCACCAATCGGGATTGCATACAGATACTCGACGTTCAGCGAAACCGTCGGCGCAGAAGCGGATTCGATCGCCGACGTCACCGCGGCCCCAGTGACCTCATCGACGACCGTGGCGATGATGCCTCCATGGACGCTCCCGAAGGGGTTCGCCATGTCGGGTGTGGGCGTCCAGGACATCTCCGCCTTCCCATCCTCCATCAGGACGGTCTTCCAGCGACCGGGACTGTCCTCGTACGGCGCTGACACGAATTTCGCTCCTTGAGAGGTCAGAGGTGACGTCCACATCATGCCTGCTCGGTCGCTATGGAGCGGAACACGGGTGCCCCGCCGACCGAGACCCGGCGATGTCTCTCCGGGCAGGACCGATGGGGAAGATCGTGCGACGGGAGGTGACGCAACCCGCATGTGATGTCGAATGTTGTGTCGAGGGGTTGCAGGGGCAGGATCGGCCCGAGCAGACGTCACATGGCAGAAACAATGGACGCCTAACGTCATTCCATGCCGGTCGAGGGCACGCTGGGCGTGGAGGAGGAGCTGCACATCGTCCACCCCCGCACCGGGCAGCTGGTGCCGAGCGCCGCCCGATTGCTGCGCAAACTTCCCGACACGTCCTTCGGAGCCGAGCTGCAACGGAGCACGGTGGAGATCAACAGCGCGGCCACCACCTCGCTCTCGCACCTCAATGACGAAATGATCCGGCTCCGCCGCCAGTTGCGCGACGTCGCCCAGGGTTTCGGTCTCGATGTGGCAGCAGTGGGGATGGCGCCCGGGGCCACCGACGACGACTTCGAGCTCACCGTGCGCGGCCGCTACAGCCGCATGCACGAGGAGTACCGGTTGCTGGTCGACGAGCAGCTGATCTGCGGCTACCAGGTGCACGTGGGCGTAGAGGACCGGGATCTCGCCGCCCGCCTGACCAGTCGTGTCGAGGACACCTTGCCCATCCTGCTGGCCCTGTCGGCCAGCTCCCCGTACTGGCGGGGCCGCGACACCGGCTACGCCAGTATGCGCACGATGATCTGGGGACGCTGGCCGACATCGGGCAGCGCGGGCCGTTTCGAGTCGATGGAGGAGTACGAGCGGATGGTGCGGGCGCTCGTCGGCACCGGGGTCATCAGCGACGCCAAAATGGCGTACTTCGACGTCCGGCCGTCGGACCACGTGCCGACATTGGAGCTGCGTGTCTGCGATGCCTGCCCCTTGGTTGAGGAAGCCGTGCTCATTGCCGGGTTGTTCCGTGCGGCCGTGTTTCGCGGCGCGCAAGCCGATGAGGCCGGGGAGCCGCTTCCGCGCCGGACGCCCCCGATCCAGCGGACAGCAATGTGGCGCGCCGCCCGCAGCGGCCTCAGTGGTGATCTGTTGGGCCTTGGCCCTGAGCCGGAGCCCCAGCCGGCCGCCGAGGTCGTTGACGACCTCCTCGTAGCGCTGCGTCCCCACCTCGAGGCGAGTGACGACTGGGACACGGTGCGCGAACTGGCCGATGCGACGTTGGCCCGGGGTTGTTCGGCCGCCCGTCAGAGAGCCCGCTTCGGGGAGCGAGGGCGCATGATCGACGTCGTGCAGCTGGTGCTCGACGAGACGGCGAACGTCATCCGCGAACGGCCGAAAGCTCTGCGCTGGACACGCGACTACTCGGCCAGCATCGGCGACGAGGCCATCACCGGCGGTGTACCCAATGTGACCTATCGCCGGATCTTCGAAGTGCTCGACGGCATGACGGCGACCGACATGAAGAAGCGGGCAGAACGGATTGCCGAGATATCGGTCGAGCAGGGACTGACGTTCGGGGTGGAGGGCCGCCAACAGACCTTCGGCGTCGATCTCGTTCCACGGATCATCGCCGCCCACCAGTGGTCGACGCTGGCGGCCGGCCTCACCCAGCGCGCCCGGGCGATTGAGGCCTTCCTCCAGGACGTCTACGGGCCCGCCCACGTGGTAGCCGACGGCGTGCTCGACAACTCGGACATCGAGACAAAGCCGGGATGGCGCAAGGAGGGTCGGGCCATTCCGCCCGGTGTCGTGCGGGCAGCTGTGTTCGGGTTCGACCTCGTACGCGATCCGGTGGCGGGTTGGCGGGTCCTCGAGGACAACGTGCGCGTGCCGTCGGGAGTCGGGTACGCCATCGGCACACGCGGCGTGCTCGACGCCGTGGTCCCCGAGCTTGCCGCAGGCGTCGCCATGCACGACCCCAAGGAGGTCTACGCGGTCTTGAGCCGGACGCTGCGTGGGTGCGCGCGACGACATCGACGAGCCGGTGGTTGCGTTGCTCTCCACCGGGCCGGCCAATTCCGCCTGGTACGAGCACCAGTTGCTGGCCGAGGGGGCCGATCTGCTGCTGTGCGAGCCCAAGGACGTCGAGTTCCGCGTCGGACGACCCACACTCAAGGGGCGACCGTTGGACGTGATCTACCTGCGTATTGACGGAGAGCTCGTCGATCTGGTCGACGACGCCGGACGAGGGATCGGTGGCGGGATCCTCGAGGCGGCCCGGCGCCACAAGGTTGTCGTGGTGAACGCCCCGGGCAATGGGGTGGCCGACGACAAGTCGATGTACTGCCACATCCCCGACATCATCACGTACTACCTGGCCGAGAGCCCGCTACTCCTCTCGGTGCCGACCTACCGCTGTGCGGACGCCACCGAGCTCGAGATCGTGCTCGACCGGCTGCCCGAGCTCGTGACCAAGCCGGTGGACGGCTACGGCGGAGGCGGGGTCCTGGTGGGAGCCGAAGCGGGAGCGACCGAGCTCGAGGAGCGACGTCGTCAGCTGCACGCCGACCCGGCGCGTTGGGTGGCACAGGAGACCGTGGCGCTCTCCACCCTGCCGACCATGGCCGGAGGGCAGCTCGAACCGCGTTCGGTGGACCTGCGGACGTTCGTCTATCTCAGTGGTACGGGCCGGAACCAGGCCGAAGTGGCCGGCTTGGGACTCACGCGTGTGGCACCGTCGGGGAGCATGATTGTGAATTCCTCGCGTGGAGGCGGCGCCAAAGACACCTGGATCCTGATCGACACGGATCAGGAGCCATGAAAACGAGACCATCGATGAAACTGCGAGGCCACCGTGTGCGGCATCGTCGGTGAGGTTCGCTTCGATGCGTCGCCCGCTGATGTGGGCGCGCTCGAACGGGGATGTAATCGTCTGGCCCCCCGGGGTCCCGACGGCGCGGGGATCTATGCCTTAGGACCAGTCGGGTTGGGGCATCGCCGACTGTCCATCATCGATCTGTCGCCGGCGGGCTCCCAGCCGATGGTCGATGCTGAGCTCGGGCTCGCTGTCGTCTTCAACGGCTGCATCTACAACTATCCGGCCTTGCGCGATGAGCTTCTCGCACGCGGCCACCGTTTCTTCTCCCACTCCGACACCGAGGTGGTGCTCAAGGCCTACCGGGAATGGGGGACGAGGTGCGTCGAGCATTTCAACGGCATGTTCGCCTTCGCCGTAGCTGAACGGGACAGTGGCCGAGTGATCCTCGCCCGGGACCGGCTGGGGATAAAGCCGCTCTACCTCGACGCCACCGCCGAGCGCCTGCGGTTCGCCTCGACCCTTCCCGCCCTGCTCGACATGGGGGGCACCGACCGGACGATCGACCTCGACACGCTGGCCTGCTACATGACGTTCCACTCGGTGGTCCCCCCGCCACGGACGATCCTCCGCGGCGTGCGGAAGCTTCCACCGGCGACCGTCCGCGTGGTGGAGCCTGACGGTTCGTACAAAGACGATCGGTACTGGAACCCGCCTTTTGACCGGGACCCGTCCCGGGCCGACTGGGACGAAGAACAGTGGCAGGATGCACTCCTCTCGTCGCTGCGCCGGGCGGTGGAACGCCGGATGGTCGCCGATGTGCCCGTCGGAGTGTTGCTTTCCGGAGGGATCGACTCGTCGCTCATCGTGGCGTTGCTGGCGGAGGCCGGCCAGCACGGGCTGCGCACCTTCAGTGTGGGCTTCGAGGCATCAGGAGGGGAATCCGGCGACGAGTTCGAGTACTCGGATCTGGTGGCCGAACGGTTCGGCACCGATCATCGGCGCATTCTCGTTCCGGGCAGCCGGCTCCTACCGGCCATCAGCGGTGCCATCGGGTCGATGAGCGAACCGATGGTGAGTCATGACTGCGTCGCTTTCTACCTGCTGTCCGAAGAGGTCTCCCGGGCCGTCAAAGTGGTACAGACCGGGCAGGGCGCAGACGAGATTCTGGCCGGCTACGACTGGTATCCCCCGCTCTCCTCGGTCGCACGCGCCGATTCGGTCGAGGCCTATGCCGATGTCTTCTTTGACCGCCGCTTCGGCGAACTGACCAAGCTGTTGGCCGAGCCCTGGATGGTCGACAACGACGTCCCCCTCGAGTACATCACCGACCAATTCGAGCAGCCCGGCGCCGAATCCTCCGTCGATGCTGCACTGCGCAACGACACCACGATCATGTTGGTGGACGATCCGGTAAAACGAGTCGACAACATGACGATGGCCTGGGGACTGGAGGCGAGGGTTCCCTTCCTCGACTACGAGGTAGTCGAGCTGGCGGCGCGCATCCCTCCCGAGCTGAAGCTGGCCGACGGCGGCAAGGGTGTGCTCAAGCGGGCCAGTAGAGGTGTCGTACCCGACGAGGTGATCGACCGCACCAAGGGGTATTTCCCCGTGCCGGCCATCCGCCAACTCGAGGGCCCGTTCCTGCAGCTGGTCCGTGAGGCGCTCCTCGACCCGGCGGCACAGGCGCGGGGCTTGTTCCACCCGTCGGCCGTGGAATCGATGCTCGCCGCACCGAACGAGACGCGCACCACTCTCGGGTCGAACGCCCTCTGGCAGCTGGGTCTCATCGAACTGTGGCTGCAGGCAATGAAGATCCCGTGACGGACGATCTCGACAGCCTGGCCCGCCAGTTGGTCGAGGCGTGGGGGTCCTGGGCACCCAGCTTGACCGCCGATGGACTGCATATGGCTTACGTGAGCGACCGGGGCGGCCAACCGCAGCTCTGGGTCCAGCCGACCAATCCGGCGCAAGGACCCCCACGACTCCTCCACTTGAGTGACGACCCGGTCCTCGGCGCACGGTGGTCACCGGACGGCAACTGGGTTGCTTGCTCGGTGGCCACCGGCGGTGGTGTGCGCTCCGAGGTCTGGGTGGTGCGCCCGGACGGTTCCGATGCCCGACGGGTGGCCGGCGAACCCGAGCACGCCATCCTCGGGCCCTGGAGCCGACATGGGCATCACCTTGTGATCACCGTGTGCGGCGATGACAGTGAGGAGGACAACTACTCGCTGCTCTTCAATCCGGCGACCGGAGAGCGCGCGGCGCTCGTGGCGGGGCCGCTCCTCGAGGTCCTCGACTTCTCCGATGACGAACGGTTCCTTTTGTTGCGCGACGGGACCCGGGGCGCCCACCAATGCACGGTCTTCGACCACCACACCGGTCGCTCGGAAACACTGCTGCCCTTCCCGGCGGCAGGATCGACAGAGATAGGCGTCCTCCGACCGGCCCCGCTGCCCGGTAGCCACGACCTGGTCGCGTACCTCGTGACGGACGCCGGGTTGCCACGGGCGTCCCTCGTTGCGGTACCGCTCGGCAGCGACGGTCACCGCGATGAGGGAGGCACCCTGGCCGCTCGATCGGATGCCGAGCTCGAGTTCGTCGATGCCGACCAGAGCGGACGCTCCCTCCTGCTCGTCTGGAACGTAGGTGGGTGCAGCGAGGTTGAACTGCTCGATGTCCTGAGTGGGCATCGCCGCCCGTTCGAGGGGTTGCCCGGGACGGTCGTCGCCGGCGCCGTGCTCAGCCGCAACGGGAGCCGAGCGGTACTTGCGGTCGAGAGCCCTCAGGAACCGCGCCGTCTGTGGGAACTCGACGTGGCCGGCGGGTCATGGACGCCGGTGACGGCATCGAGTTACGTCGGTCCGCCACTGGTGCAGCCAACACTCGAACGCCTGGAGTCCCACGACGGCCTCGAGATCAGTGGTTGGCTCTACCAACCCGACGACAATCCGGTTGCAGCGCACAATACGTCCCAGCGTCCAGCCGTCATCTACCTGCACGGCGGCCCCGAAGCGCAGGAGCGCCCCGTCTTCAGCCCGCAACACCAGCTTCTGGTGGCAGCCGGGGCGGTGGTCTTCGCGCCGAACATCCGAGGCTCGTCGGGTTACGGACGAACCTTCGTGCACGCTGACGACCGTTTCGGCCGCCTCGACGCCATTGACGACGTCGCTAGTTGTGCCGCATTCCTGATTGAAAAAGGCGTCGCCGCGCCGGAGTCGATCGCGGTGACCGGCCGCTCCTACGGTGGCTACGCGGTGCTCATGGCGCTCGCCCGGCACCCGGACATGTTCGCCGCCGGTGTGGACGTCTGCGGCATGTCGGACCTGTTGACCTTCTACCGGGACACCGAACCTTGGATCGCCCGCGCCGCGGTGACGAAATACGGCGATCCCGAGCAGGATGCGTGGCTCCTGGCCAGCGTCTCGCCGATGCATCATTTGGACATGATCCGAGCCCCACTTCTCGTGGTTCATGGCGCGCTCGATTCAAATGTGCCATTGGGCGAGTCCCATCAACTGGTGGCGGCGCTCCGGACGAAGGGCCGAACGGTGGAATATCTCGAGGTCGAGAATGAAGGGCACGAGTACAAGCGGGAGTCGTCTCGACTCCTGGTGTTGGAGGCGATCCTCGCCTTCTTACAGCAGACATTGCTCATCGGGGAGGCGACAGACGATGAGCGCCCGCTCGACTCGGGACTGCGGGGAACGGCCGGACGGGCGCAGTGACGGAGACGACCGGGGCCTCAACGCGCCCGAAAATCGGAGTGACTTCGTTGTCCGTGGTCATCGGTGATCGGCTGACCGACAGCATCCAGCACGAGTACAGCATGGGGATCGTCGCGGCCGGCGGACTACCCCGAATTTTGCCGTCGTTTCCTGACCTCAACCCGGCCGATGTTCTCGACGGCCTCGACGGCCTCCTCTTGACCGGCGGCGGCGATGTGGACCCGGCTCGCTATGGCGAACAACCCTGGCCCGAGACCGCCTCGGTCAATCCCGAGCGCGACGAGTTCGAAATCGAGCTCGTCCGACTGGCCGTTGCGGAAGCTCTGCCTGTTCTCGGCATCTGCCGAGGTTTACAGGTAATCAACGTCGCCCTCGGGGGATCGCTCATTCAGCATCTTCCGTCGGTTACTTCCCAACAGCACCTCGTCGTGGGGGATCGGAGCCAAGTAGCGCACAGTGTGGACATCGCTGAAAGCAGCGCCCTCCACAAAATCGTCGGAGCTCAATCCATCGGAGTAAATAGCGTGCACCACCAGGGACTCGCGCAAGTGGCTGCGCCGCTGCGACCGGTCGCGTGGGCCGAGGACGGGCTCGTCGAGGCGATCGAGTACCCGGACCACCCGCTTGTCGCCGCCCAGTGGCACCCGGAGAGCATGCAACAACGCCCCGAACAGCGGCGACTCTTCGAGTGGCTCGTTGACAGTGCCCGGAGTTTGACCGGGACGGCCAGCCAGCGCTGATAACTGGGTGGGCCAGGCACCCGACTGACGTGTTCGGCTGTTCCAGCGTCGGTATCGGGCGAGTGATGCCCGGGCCGGTTCCGACACTCATTTTGAGATGCCGGACTGTGCGGGAAGCCGTACCGCTCGTGGATGCCCGAAGCGGTAATTCGCTGAGCCAAGCCGTGAAGTTGAGGCGTTGAATCGAAGGCAGACGCATTCGAGGTCCGAGCACTCCAGCCAGATGGTCGCTAGTTTCTGCCTATGACGCTCGGACTCGACACCGAACATCGGGTCCGAGCGGCAGCCTTTGCGTTTTTGGCTGACACCGCCGAGCGCAGAGGGACTGCGCTCGTTCGCCAGGATGATCTCTCGTGGTTCACCTTCGAGGGCGAGCGTTTTCGGCTTATGGCAACCCAAACGGGTATCTGGAAGCCGCGCCAGCTCAGTGCTGCGCTGAGCTTTCGAACAGTGCATGCCCGAGATCCATCGCGGCGACCCTATGACGATGAGGTGGGTCCGGATGGATTTCTCCGATACAAGTGGCGCTACCGGGATGCGACCGATCCCGAGAACTACTCCCGCCCAGAAATCGGGCTATGCGGGCAGCAATGGAACAGGGGCTCCCGCTGATCTGGTTCCAAGGAGTGGCATCGGGGCTGTACTTACCCGTTTATCCCGTCTACTTGGCAGACGAGGAACCAAACGCTCAACAGTTCGTCGTTGCACTCGATAACCAGTCGCTTCAACTTCGACAAGATCTGGTGCTACACGACCCCTCCTTAGTTCGAAGCTACGCCGAGAGGGTGGTGAAGGAGCGGCTCCACCAGCGATGTTCAGAGAACGAGTTCTGCTCGCATATCAGAATCGCTGCTCGATCTGCCAACTCCGCCACATCCGGTTACTAGATGCGGCTCACGTGCTGGCTGACTCCGATGGGGGTGAGCCGGTTGTTACCAACGGGATTGCAATGTGCAAGATCCATCATGCGGCTTATGACGCAGACATTTCGGCATTGCTCCCAACTACCGCGTTGGTGTGCGGCCCGATGTCATGGACGAGCTGGATGGTCCGACCTTGCGTTACACGCTTCAGGCCATAAACGGTCAACCCATCGAGATTCCGGTCAAGACGATCAGCCCGTCCCGATCCAGACCTGCTCGAGATTCGATGGACGAAGTTCCGACCCGCCTCTTAGGTGAATTGCGTCCTAATCGCAGTGGCAGTTTGGAATCAAGTGGCATTTGGCAACCGGCCGAATCTCCGAACACTCGGTTTTGATACCGTGAATTTCAAGGAAAGACACGGAGCGACCGGAGTACCAGGTGCTCTTGGTGCGCTGAACTCGGTGACAAACGAGCCACCCGCTGTAGTGGGATCCACCGTCGTCAGATCAGGACTGTATACGGTGGAGAAGTTCCACCCTGAAGAGTGATTATGTAGGCAAGAGTTGCGAGGCGATGTCGAAGAAGCCCGGGTGGAGCACTGGACACCGCGGATGGAGGAAGGTCCGGGGGGCCGCGCTTACGCCGGCCGTGCTCGGCATCGTTGTTGCAACGCTCGCGGTGAGAAATTGTCGCCGCATATGGAGCAGCCGCGATTGCTCGGGCGTCGGGTTTGCGGACAAGCAACACCATGACGGCATTCATAGCGGGCGCTCTCGTGGCAACAGCCTTTCTGGTGTTAGTGGGCATTGTTGCGGTCCTCTCCGGAGGCGTCAACTGGATCACAGGGTCAGCCGCAGAGCGATGGACTGGCATGGAATTACTTGCCTTAGGCCCGGACTGGAGAATTCTGCATAATTTGGCCTTTGAGGAAGGACATCCTCCCGACACATGGATTCTCGACGTCGATCATGTGGCAGTAGGTCCGTACGGCGTTCTGGTGGTTGAATCAAAGTTTTCAACGAATGCGATTGACCTCGGGGCAGTTCGTATTGGCAAGCAAATCCGCGCCCGACGCCGCTCAGGTGGCGAGCAACGCAGTCCGCGTTGAAACGCCTTTTGCCCTCATCGGCATCGGGAGTGGCCGTTACCCCGTTGCTCGTCTACTGGGGCTGGCGACTCCCACTACCAGAGCGACCTTCTCTAGCAATGGGCCGCCGTGTCCAGGTAGTAGTGGGCTCTGACGGCAGTCGCTGGCGATCCTTGTTTGGTGCCCGAAAGCATCCACGGTGAACTCCAAGATGCGATATGGGCAAGTCTCATAAAACAGGAAGCGGCACTTTCGCTCGGAGGGTAGCCTCGTTTCTACTGCGACGAGGTTACCGTGACTCGGAACGCACGGCGGGGACGCAACTAGAGGACCGAAAGCACGATGACATCTTGATTGTCTCCAGAGGCGCCGTTCCGAGCGGTGGGAACTTTGGATGGGCCGTTGCCATCGGCCGGTGTAGTCACCAAGACCCAACCACTACGACAACCGTCGAGGCCCCCTACCAACTCCGCCATCGCACTCCATTCGATATCGCCGTTCAGGTCGGCGCCGGCAGATTACGCCGCACGCTGGGAAGTGCGCTCTTTTGTCCGATGCGCGGCCGCCGGGCGTGATGGCCCGGTTGATGCGATCGTCGAATGTGTACGGTACGGTTTATTTCTCCTATCCGCGACACTTTCCCTAATATGTGTACGGTAAAGTTCTTCTAGCTCAACCGCGACACTTTAGGGAGTCTCATGCCTCGTCCCAGTCGGGAACAGGTCTATCAACGCCTGGAAGGCGGCCATCACCGAGGTGCGGGAGCGCCTCGGGGGCTCTTCCTGAACCCTTGAAGCCCAGGGCATCTGGACCACCATCTGGTACGAGGAGGCCCATCACTCCACCGCCATTGAGGGCAACACCCTCGTGCTCAAACAGGTCGAGACTCTCTTGGCCGAGGGGCGGGCTGTCGGGGACAAAGAGCTGTCGGAGTACATGGAAGTCCGCGGGTACGCCGATGCCGCCCAGTGGGTCTATGGCCAAGGTCTGGCGAGCGACGGGTGGTCGAGCGGAGACGTCCTCACCTTGACCGAGGTACGCCACGTGCACCGCATGGCGATGCAGCCGGTGTGGGATATCGCGCCTCATCCGGCCGCAACGGAACGTGAGGCGCCCGGAAGTTTCCGGGAGCACGAAATAGCCCGGTTTCCCAGCGGAATGACGCCACCTTCCTGGGTTGATGTCCCTGGTGCGATGGGCGAATGGATCGCCGATGTCTGCCGCATTCCGGAGGCCCCCCGACCAATCGAAGCGCTGGCCTTGGCGCACTGTCATTTCGAGCGAATCCACCCATTTCTCGACGGCAATGGTCGGACCGGACGCCTGCTCCTCAATCTGGTCCTCGTGCGGCTCGGCTATCCACCGGCCATCGTCTACAAGCGGGATCGGTCCCGCTACCTGGCCGCGTTACGTCGAGCCGACGCGGGAGATGCCGGGGCATTGGGGGAGCTTGATAGCCCGTTCGGTGCTGGACAACCTCTACCGCTTCGTGGTGCCGGCCATCGCTGGACCCTCGCGCCTGGTTCCTCTGGCCGCTCTTGCCACCCCGGAACTCACCACCGGAGCCTTGCGAGTGGCAGCCAACCGTGGTCGCCTCCGGGCACAACACGGATCCGATGGTCAGTGGCGCAGCACACAGCAGTGGGTGGACGAGTACCTCGAGGGTCGTTATCGCCGATGACGGCGCGCTCCTAGTTGCACGGCGTCCCACGTTTGAGCAGTGATCCAGCGACCGTGTTGCACGTGTTGCACGCCGGAACGTCCTCTGCGTATGTAGCTGAGAACGCTCCCCTCGGAAGGCCGTTGTTCTCAGCGTGGGTGGCTGAGAACGCGGCCCGTTGTGGTGCACGGTGTTGCACGTTTGTTGCACGACGCCAATTTTGGGGTCTCAGCCGGTCATTGCGACGACCCTAAAAAGTACCGCTGACCTGGCTCTGATGAGTGAGAGCGGGCGACGAGAATCGAACTCGCGTTCTCAGCTTGGGAAGCTGATGTTCTGCCTCTGAACTACGCCCGCGAACGTCCAGCACACTATCGTCTGCGGGGCATCAAGTTCCCAGGTGGCGCTCGCAGTGCCGTCACCTGTTCGTGTCGACGTTTGAGGTAGGCGAGGAGAGTCCGTGCCGGTCAGGATCATTTTGGGGTTGGCGGTCACCTTGGTGGGCTTTGGCATCGCCGGCGCGGCGATTTCATTGGCTGTCAAAGCTGATCCGGTCGGGGAAGCCGGCTCCTGAGCGGACCCGGGGGAGCATCGTTCCGAAGGCAGAAGCCGAGGTCACAGAGGTGGCCGGGCAGCGGAAGCTGCTGCAATGGACCATTCCGGGCCTGGCCCACTTCTTCACCATGTGGGGTTTCACCATCCTGCTGCTGACCATCGTGGAGGCCTACGGGGCCCTGTTCCAGAAGGACTTCCACTTCCCCGGCATCGGCCAGTGGGACTGGGTCGGCTTCGTCGAGGACTTCTTCGCCGTCATGGTCCTGGTCGCCCTGGTCGTCTTCGCCATCATCCGGATCAAGAACGCCCCGGCCCGCAAGGAGCGCCAGTCCCGCTTCTACGGCTCCCACACCGGCGCCGCCTGGGCCGTCCTGGGCATGATCGCCGCCGTCATCATCACCCTGCTCCTCTACCGGGCGGCCCAGGTGAACACGGTCAACCCCGACCAGTTCCCCTACGGCTGGGGTGCCTTCGCCTCCCACGGCATCGCCAAGCTCCTCCACCCACTGGGACCAGGGGTCAACAGCGACCTGGCCACCGTCTTCCTGATCCTGAACGTGGCCGTCATCTCGGGCTTCATGGTTTTCGTCTCCTACTCGAAGCACCTCCACATCTTCATGGCCCCCATCAATGTGGCCTTCTCCCGCCGGCCCCGGGCGCTGGGCGCACTGGACAAGACGCCCGACATGGACATGGAGAACATCGACGAGGACACCGTGTTCGGCGTGGGCGAGGTCGGCCACTTCTCGTGGAAGCAGATGTTGGACTTCGCCACCTGCACCGAGTGCGGGCGCTGCCAGTCGGCTTGCCCGGCCTGGAACACCGAGAAGCCGCTGTCGCCGAAGCTCCTGATCATGGCTCTGCGGGACAACATGTTCGCTTCCGCCACTCCGCTGATGGGCGGCGAGGGAGAGCAGACGGCCTTGGTCCCGAACGTCATCGATCCCGACGTGCTGTGGGCCTGCACGACCTGCGGGGCCTGCGTCGAGGAGTGCCCGGTGGACATCGAGCACATCGACGCCATCGTCGACATGCGGCGTTACCAGGTGCTCATGGAGTCCGAGTTCCCCTCCGAGGCCGGTTTGATGCTGCGCAACGTCGAGAATCAGGGCGACCCGTGGGGCCTGGGCCAGGGCAAGCGGACGGAGTGGACCCAGAGCCTCGACTTCGAGATCCCCGTCATCACCGGGGAGATTCCCGATGACATCGAGTACCTCTACTGGGTTGGCTGTGCCGGGGCGCTCGACGAGCGGGCCCGCAAGGGTGTCCAGGCCACGGCGCGCATGCTGCACCGGGCCGGGGTCAGCTTCGGGATCCTCGGGCCCAAGGAGTCGTGCACGGGGGACCCGGTGCGCCGCCTGGGCAACGAGTACCTCTACCAGGAGCAGGGGCGTATGAATATCGCCACGCTCAACGAGGCCGGCGCCAAGAAGATCATCGCCAGCTGCCCGCACTGCTTCAACACCATTAAGAACGAGTACCCGAAGCTGGCGGAGACGAACTATGAGGTGATCCACCACGCCGAGCTGCTCGAGCACCTGGTGCGCACGGGCAAGTTGACCCCGGGCACCGGCTACAAGGGCAAAGTGACGTATCACGACCCTTGCTACCTGGGACGACACAACCGGATCATCGAGGAACCTCGGTCGGTCCTGAGCGCCATCCCCGGGGTGGAGCAGATCGAGATGCGTCGGTGCAAGGAGCGGGGGTTCTGCTGCGGGGCCGGCGGTGCCCGCATGTGGCTGGAGGAGAACATCGGCAAGCGCATCAATATGGAGCGCATGGACGAGGCGTTGGGCACTGGGGCCGACGTGGTCTCGACGGCCTGCCCCTACTGCATGATCATGCTGGACGATGCGGTCCGGGCCAACGCCAAGGAAGACGACGTCCGGGTGCTCGATCTGTCCCAGCTCGTCGAGGAGTCGCTCAGTTAGCAGTGGTTGTTCGGAGGCCGTCGATCAGATGGTCCGCCGCTGATTGAAATCGTTCGAGGTCGTTGAACGGCCGGGCGATCAACATCGCTCCTTCGAGGGTGCTGACAATGACGCGTGCCGTCTCCAGGGCCGGTCCTTGGAAGGTCAGTGTGCCCGTTTCTTGACCTTGCAGCAGAACGCTTGTGAGCCACGTTTCATTGGCATCGAAGAAGTGGCGCACGACTCGCTGCATCGATTCGGGAAGGGTGGCGTACTCGGCGGCGAGGATGCCGCAGAGGCACATGCGTTGATGGCGGAGCACGTCGAAATACAGGTCGGCGTATTTGCCGAGGCGAGTGGGACCGTCCTGGGACGCTGCCTCGATGAGTTTGAGTGCCTCCACGAAGCGCTCGGTGTAGCGCGTGAGGAGAGCCTCGCCGAGCTCGGTCTTGCTGGCGAAGTGGTAGTGGAGGGCGGCCTTGGTGCAGCCGAGCTCGTGGGCGACGTCGGCGTAGCTGAAGGCGTTGAAGCCGCGGGTCTGGACCAGGGCTTCGGCCACATCGAGGATCTGGGTCGCCATGTCGCCCCGTCGGCTCGTCTTCACGCCCGTACTGGTCATTGGCCCTCTTGAATTTACCTACTAGTAGGTAAACAATGGTAGTGGATCAGGTTGGCTCCGAGACGGATGGGAGAGTGCCATGGCGAAGAAGATGATCGACTGTGGGAAGGTGCCGAACGACATCAACTGCACGCTGACCATCGCTGGCAAAGAGGATGAAGTGCTCGAGGCGGCCGTGGCGCACGCCGTGGCCAAGCACGGTCATCAGGACACCCCTGAGCTCCACGCCATGATCCGGTCGGGCCTGGAGGACGTCCCCGTTTAGAGGGCATTTCAGGCCGGGGCGATCCCATAGGCGTGCTCCGGGTGGACGGTGACGATGAGACGCCCGTCGGCCACCATGGCGGCGCGGTAGTCGTCCCAGTCCGGGTGTTCGCCGTTCCCGGCCCGGTAGTAGGCGACGAGTCGCTCCACGGTGGCGTCGTGCGGATCGGCGGCCACCGGTGTCAGTTCGGCCGTCCCGTCGATCACCACGAACTGCCAGAAGTTGTCCCCGGGCACGTAGAGGGAGACGCGGGGGTCCCGCCGGATATTGGTCGTCTTGGCGCGGCTGTCGGTCACCGAAATGCTGAAGGTGCCATCGTCCTCGGGCATATAGAGGATGTTGGACAGCTGGGGCCGGCCGTTCGCCCGGATGGTGGTCAGGACGCCGTTCTTGCGGGCCCGGACGAACTCGAGCCCCTCGTTGAGTTCCATCTACGAGACGGTAGCGGGCTCCGGATCGGGTCGGGCCGCTTCGGGCGTGACGATGTCAGCCCGGCCGGAGATCAACAGGTGGATGATGGCGGCGAAGACGGCGCCGACCAAGGGGGCCACAATGAAGAGCCAGACCTGGCTCAGCGCGGTGCCGCCCACAATGAGGGCGGGGCCGAGGCTCCGGGCCGGGTTCACCGAGGTGCCGGTCAGCGGAATGCCGATGAGGTGGACCACGACGAGCGACATACCGATGGCCAGGCCCGCGGCCCCCTGAATCGCCGCCTTGTGGGTGGCGAAGAGGATGACGGTCACGAAGACGAAGGTCAGCATCACCTCGGTACCGAAGGCGCCGCTCTGGTTCAGGTGGAGCAGGGAGGCCTTGCCGTAGCCGTCGGTGCCCAACCCCTGCAGCTTGCGGTGGTACGTGGGAACCCCTTCGAAGATCTGCCACAGGACGGCCGCCCCGGCGATGGCTCCGGCGAACTGGGCCACCCAGTAGCCGAGCCCTTCGGTGGCCTTCATCCGGCCCGCAGCCACGAAGCCCAGCGTGACGGCCGGGTTGACGTGGCACCCCGAAATGGGCCCGATGGCATAGGCCAGGGCCATGAGGACGAGGCCGAAGGCGAGAGCGGTGGCCACCACGCCGGCGGCGATGCTCGTACCGAACAACTTGAAGCCGAAGCTCTCGGTGGCCACCCCGACGGCGATGAACACGAGAATGAAGGTGCCGAAGAACTCGGCGGCCAGTTTCTTGGGGTCGAACATCGGTCACTCCTTGTTCAGGCGAGGAACTGCGAGCATACGGAGTTTTACAGCGCAACCCAAGTTGGGCCGCGGACCCTCACCTGGTCAGCGGGGTGGCATCAGGCGTAGGCCTTCTCGTCGGCGTCCCGCAGGCGGGTGGCCATGGCGGCGAGGAGCTTGCGGGACAGGGCCGGTACCTGGTCGAGCACCCCGTTGAATTCGCGCTGCCCGAGCACGAGCAGGTCCATCTCGGTATCGGAGATCACGCTGGCCGAGCGGGGCCGACGATCGAGCAGCGCCAGCTCGCCGAAGTACTGACCCGGTCCGAGCGTGGCGATCTTCCGGTTGTTCCGGCGCACCGAGGCCTGGCCGGACACGATGAGGAAGAACTCGCGCCCGATGGTGCCCTGTTCGGTGAGGAGGCGGCCCGGCAGGCACGGTGACCTCTTCGAGGGCCTTGCGGATCGTGCGGAGGTCCTTGGCCGACGAGGTGGAAAACAGCCAGATCGTCGAGAGATCGAGGGCGGGGGCACCTGTGGCCATTCCGACAGGGTACTTGGGAGCCTGTGCCTCGTGCCGGGTCGACCTACGCTGGGTGGGTGCCGCCGCCCGAAGAGAGCAAACGGGGTCTCGTTCCCTGGCTACGGGGCCGGGTCAACCAGTCGGCACAGCGTGCGGCTGAGAAGTTCGATGCTGAGCCGGAGGCGGCGCTGCAGACGGCCCAGACGACCCTGGACTGGTCGCTCCGCCGCAACGGCCCCGACTCGGCCTTGACGGTGAATGCCAAGCGTGAAGTGGCCGAGCTTTTGGAACGCGCCGGTCGATTCGAAGAAGCGCTTCCGCTCAGGGGAGACGTCGCGACCTCTCTGCGGAGTCAGCTGGGTGAGGACGATCCCCGCACGCTCGAAGCGGAGGAGTTTCAGGGAATCCTGCTCGAGCGACTGGGTCGGCATGGCGACGCCCTCCCTCATTTCGACCATGTGCTGTCGGTGCGCACCGAGGCCCTGGGGCCCGACGACGCCTCCACATTGCTCACGATGGATCGTCTCGGCTGCGTGCAGCGGAATCTCGGCGACCTGGAGGAGTCCCGTCGATTGCTCCAGGAGGCGGTGGATCGTTACGAGGCCCACGATGCCGGAGAGACCGAAGAAGCGATGCGCACGATGTCGCACCTGGCCACCACGCTTTTTCAAATGGAGCGGGTGCCCGAGGCGCCGCGATCTGCGCATACGCATCTTCGGAGTACGCAATCGCCTTCTGGGCCCCGATGACCCGGCGACGCTGAGCTCTCTCGAAAGCCTGGTCTCCATGCTGCGCTGGATCGGTGAACCCGAGGAGACCATTGCGATGTACCAGAACCTCCTGGACAAGTCGTTGGGAGAGCACGCCGACGAGGTTGAGCAATTGGCCGAAGATCTGGATCTGCCCCCGACCCCCCGCGTCACCCCTTCGAGGGAGGAGCTCTCCGACCTTTTGACGGGTCGCCCGGGCTGGCACCTCGAGACAAGCCTGACGCCAGGTGCCCCCCCGGTGTGGTGCTTCCGCTCCGGGGGGAAAGTCGAGTTCTCGGTGAACGTGGAGCGCAATTCGATCGAGTTCAACGTGTGGGAAACCAACGAGGGAATTCGTCTTCCCCTACGCCGACGAGCTCGTTTCGTGGCTGACGACGAACCGTCCGGAGGCACTGCAGGCTCCGACAGAAGCCCCCACCTTGCGCGCACGGGTGCGAAAGTTCGGCGAGTGGAGCTGACCGGCTGAGGCAGGCCGACCAGCTCCTGGGCCGGGTTGTTCATCTGCTGGAAACACACCCGAATCCCAGACGTGATGTTGGGGCTCCATACTCTGCGCTCGATGCCGCGCACTAGCATTCCCTCCATGCCTCCGGACCAAGATTTCGCCGACTCCGGGGGCGAAAAACCTTCAAAGCCCAGCTTGTGGATGCGCTTTCAGACAGCCATCGTCAAGCCGGACGACCCCGATTCGCCGAAGGGCAAATCGGCGGAGCCTGAGCAATCTGTCGAAGAGCTTGAGGCCGCCGTTGCCAGGGCCGATGACAAGGAACGCAACATCGGATTCATCGCGGCGCCGATAGGCGCGGTGGTGGCACTCCTCATTTCGGCCAACCTGATCAATCATGCGAAATCACTCGGGGAGAGCACGTCCGTCTATCAGACGCTGACCTTCGTCCTCTTGGGCATGGCAGTGCTCATATTGGTGACGTCGTGGCTCCGCAAGCGCCTCTTCATGGGCATCCTGCTCGCCATGTTCGGGCTGGGTATCTTCAATCTCCGCTTCTGGGGCTTCGGCATCCCGTTCCTCATGGCCGGAGCCTGGTTGTTGGTGCGCGCCTACCGGCTGCAGAAGAAGCTGCGCCTGGCCGGGGGCGGATCGAAGAGCGGGTACGGGCCTCCCAACAGCCGCCTGCCTTCTGCCGGAGGCGTGCTGCCGCGACCCAACAAGCGCTACACCCCTCCCACGGAGAAGAAGGCCAAACCCCGCAGCTGAACCTGCGGGAGCTGTGCTGAAGTGGGGACTGTGCCGAGTTAGGGAGTCGTCTGGGGCGTCGGTGCTGTTGGCGCGTCTCGCGCCGCCGCCGTCGCACGAGCAGGATGATCGCCACCAGGAGCACCAGGACGGCGAGCAGGATCAGCGGGAGCACGAAGACGCTGAACGACGCGTGCTCGGAGTGCAGGATGCTGTTCGGGGACACGAGGGCCGGGTCGTTCGGGACGGCGGTGGCTTCGAGGGTGGAACCGATCTTGCGAAACCCGCTGCCGGGGAGAGCCTCGGTGTATTGCGAGCCGTGGAGCGTGAAGCTGCCCGTGCACGAGTAGCCGGCGGCGTTGCTGCCGCTGCCTCCCATGAGCCCGATGCACTTGGTGACCGTCACCGTCACCGGGACCCCGTCGTGGTGGAGCTCGTTGATCTGACTGTTCCGGTGGAACGCGGCCACGGTGAAGATGACGACGAGAACGGCCAGGGTCAGCAGACAGAGCCCGACGACCACCTGTCCGACCTTGCGGGCGTTGTAGTTGACGCCGGCCCCCCGCAGCGTCGTGAGGGGCTCACTGGTGGATCTGGGCGGGCCTGAGGGAGCCGGTGCTTCCGGATCGGTCATCGGCCTGTGGTTCCCCCCTGCTTCGTCGCGCGCCCTGCGGCGGATGCCTGTGGTGACCCGATGATGGTAGCGGTGATCGCGTGCCCGCCGACTTTTTGCGTGGGGTGACGTTTAAAAGGGCGGGAATTCTGGAAAAGTAGTGGGGAAGCGAGACATCGCCGTCGCAGGAGTTCGAAGCTGATCCTGCCTACGGACGACCGCTTTCCCTGTCCCACGTCGCGGTTTAACGCACTGGAAACACTGGCGTGACCGTGACGAAACTCGTGCCCTTCATTCTTTCCGTGGCGGAACAACCATCCGCATGCTGTGGCCTTGCCGCACCTGGTGCTCTGTGACGCTCTGGTCTCAGAGCGGGGCACCGGGTAACACAGATAGGAGAGCTGAGTGATCCACCTCGTAGGTGCCGCAACGGCCTATGTGCCGTATCCAAGCTGGTTAAATCCAGCAGACAATACGTGGCAGATAACTGCTGCCACGTTTGTCGGCCTGATGAGCCTCCCGGCCTGGCGGTGCTCTATGCGTCGATTGTGCCCAAGAAATGGGCCGTCAACGTATTGGCAATGATGTTCGCCGGCTTCTCCCTTGTGCTGGTCGCATGGGTGCTGTGGGGCTACAAACTGGGCTTCGGCTCCACGTCCCTCGGAGGAGGTGTACATAACGGGTTATGGACCCAGCAACCGACGACGGCGGTGAACCCGACGGGAACGTTCAAGCATTTCTTCGAGAACCTCTGGGGTAAGCCGGGTCAGATCCTCAATAGCTCAGGCGAACAGGGCCAGGCGGTGTCGGCAGCAAATACCGACATCCCCTTCCACTTCCCGACGTCGACGCTGGCCTACTTCCAGTTCGTGTTCGCAGCGATCACTCCGCTGCTGTTCATGGGAAGCGTGCTGGGTCGCATCAAGTTCAGTGCCTGGTGCCTGCTCGTTCCGCTGTGGTCGACCTTCGTCTACACGATCGACGCCTTCCTGCTCTGGGGCGGCGGCTACTTCGCCCAGGAAGGTGCGCTCGACTTCTCCGGTGGGTACGTGATCCACATGTCGGCCGGTGTGTCCGGTTTCGTTGCGGCTTGGGTTCTCGGGCCCCGGCTCCTACGAGATAGACAACATGCCTTGCCCAACAACCTGGTGATGGCGGCCGTTGGTGCCGGCATCCTGTGGCTGGGCTGGAACGGCTTCAACGGTGGTGACCCGTACTACGCCGGTGCGAGTGCGGCAGGTGCGGTGGTCAACACCAACCTGGCCACTGCGGTCGGTGTCCTGGTGTGGATCGCAATGGACGCCTGGCTCTCCAAGGAGAAGAAGCCCACATTCCTCGGTGGTGTCAACGGCATGATCTGCGGTCTGGTCGGCATCACGCCGTGCGCCGGCTGGGTCAACGGTTGGGGCGCCATCATGGTCGGTGCCAGCTGCACCGTCATCGTGTGGTTCTCCTGGAACTACCTCTCCAAGGTGCGGCCGTTCTCCAAGGTGGACGATGCCCTGGGTGTCATCTACACCCACGGCATCGCCGGCTTCTTCGGTGGCCTGTTCCTGGGCCTCTGGGGTGACCCGAACATGGTCGAGTACGGGTGTGGTCACCTGAACGCCTACGGGCAGGTGGTGAACACGTCGGCGACGGCCTACGTCACGGCCAAGGGGAGCTGCGTGCCCTTCAGCGTGAACGGGTTGATGTACACCGGGTCCGCGCACCAGCTGTGGGAACAGTTCCGAGCGGCGATCTTCGTCATCTTCTGGTCGGCGCTGGTGACCTTCATCCTGACGAAGCTCATCGGGCTGGTCCTCGGTGGTCTGCGCTACAAGGACGAGATCCTCGAAGTCGGCGACCTGGCCATCCACGGCGAGGAAGCGTTCCCAGAGGAGACGTTCGCTACCCGCACCGACGGCGCTTTTGCTCTGGCGGGCATCGGGAGTTCGGATCCGCCTCCGATAGGGTCGGAAGCAACGCCTCCACCGGACGCAGTGTCCTAGGCCCGACCAGGACGAAAAGGAGCTCAAAATGAAGCTGATTGTCGCTGTCCTCAAGCCGTTCAAGCTCGATGACGTCAAAGAAACGCTGAAGAACCTCGGGGTGCAGGGGATGACCCTGACCGAGGCGCAGGGTTTCGGACGTCAGAGAGGGCACACCGAGGTGTACCGAGGTGCGGAGTACGAAGTGGATTTCGTGCCGAAGATCCGCATCGAGGTACTCGTGGATGACGTACAGACCGATGAGGTGGTCGACGCGATCGTCACCTCAGCCGCCACCGGAAAGATCGGTGACGGCAAGGTCTGGGTCGTCCCGGTGGAAACCGTGGTGCGTGTACGCACCGGAGAACGCGGGTCCGACGCCCTATAGGGCGCGGCCTTGCGAAGTTGGTCGGGTTGGGTCGGGGTGCGGCGAGGCGCCCCGACCCCCGGCCGCAGCCGACGGCCTTTGCGGTCGGCTTACGTAGCCCAACCCAGTTTGTCCCCGACGTGAAGTCTCGGGGTCCGCGGCTCTCGCAGTCGGCCCGGACCCTGAGACCGGGGACCTGGTGAGTGTCGCCCACCAGAGTTGTCGTCGCCGAAGCGGGGCCTAGCCGGCCTGGCGACCCACGGCGGCCGCCGCAGCTTCAGCTGCCGCCGGGTCGCCCAGGAATCGCGATGACTGCACAGTGAGGTCGTCGTGCAGCAGGATGCGGAAGGGAATTCCCGTCGGCACCTCGAGTCCGGCGATGTCGTCGTCGGAAATTCCTTCGATCTGCTTGCGCAAAGCCCGGATGCTGTTGCCGTGGGCGGCGACCAACACAGCGCCGCCCCGCTCGGCCGTGTGGCGCAGGTCGGGCACGATGGCTGACTCCCAGTAGGGGAGGACCCTGCGCACGACGTCGGCGAGGCACTCCGTCGTCGGGATCTCCGACGGGTCGATGTCGCGGTAGCGGGGATCGTCGGCGGACGATGTGGGGTTCTCGGGACTCAGGGGCGGCGGCGGGGTGTCGTAGCTCCGGCGCCAGAGCAGCACCTGCTCCTTCCCGAATTCCTCCGTCGTCTGCTTCTTGTTCTTCCCCTGCAGGTCTCCGTAGTGGCGCTCGTTGAGCCGCCAGTCCCGGCGCACCGGCAACCAACTGCGTTTGGCGGCGCCGAGGGCCAACTCGGCCGTGTGGATGGCCCGGGTCAGTACCGACGTGTGGAGGACGCGCAGATCCAGTCCGGGCTCTTCGGCCAGCAACGTGCCGCCGGCGCGCGCCTCGGCTTCTCCGACTTCGGTCAGATCGACATCGACCCATCCGGTGAAGAGGTTCTCGGCGTTCCAGGTGGACTGCCCGTGGCGGAGGAGGACGAGGTCGAGCACGCTTCGATGGTAGGCGACCGGAGACTGAGGTCCTTCTCCATGGGGCGGAAGGGCGCCACGAGTTGTGCGGCGAAGACGGCGAAATGGCGCGGCCGCTCTCCCGCCTGTTCGACGACGAGCGGCCGGCCCGGCAACCCTGTGTCGGCCCCGATGGTCTCGGGGGTCGGGAACACCGCGCAATGGAAGAGCTGATCCCAGATCGACAACGCGAAGCCGAGGTTGACGTCCTGGCGTCCCTTCAGCCGGTGGTGGATCCGGTGGAAGTTCGGGCTCACGAAGATCCGCCCGAGCGGGCCGAAGCCCAAGTCGGTGTTGGAGTGGGCGAAGGCGACGATGCCGCCGTACACGACGAGGAGGGTGAGCGGCAGAGTGCCGTTGGCCAGCAGCACGATGCCCGGGATCAGTGCGATGAGGTACGACACGTGAATGAGGGGATGCGTGCGGAAGACGGTGAGGACGCTCATGTCCTCTTGGGAGTGGTGCAACTCATGAAAGCGCCACAGCAGGCGGGAGCGGTGGTTCAACAGATGGGCGAACCAGTTGAGGCCGTCCATGGCCACGAAGATGGCGGCGATGGCTCCCCAGCGCGGAATGGTGCCGATTTTCGGCAGGACGAGCCACGGGAGCCAACGCTGCGCCAGCACCGAGAAAGAGATGGTGAGCGCGGTCACGAGCGGCACGATGAGCGTGGCGTTGAGGATCGTGAAGAGGAGGTCCTGGCGGTACCCCCGGGCGAAGAGCGGCCGTCGCTGCGCCGGATGGAGTCGTTCGACGACGAGGAAGACCCCGATCAGCGCCAGGGCCAGTGGTCCGACCAGGACGACACGGAGGCTCGTCATCGACGCGGTGAAGTCGTTGCCGCCCCAGTGGTCGGCAAAGCCGATGACCACCAGCACCGCGGCGACGGCGACGATCGAGAACGCCGGCAGGTAGACGCGTGAGAGGAGCGACGTCGGCGCTGTGCGCGCGAGGGGGGCGGGCGCGGCTGGTGCTACGGGTGCAGCCGGCGCATCGAGCGCGATCACCATGGCGATTTCTTAGTCCAGAACCAGCGCCGCTAGAACGCGGTTCCCCCGCTGCCGGCGGTCGACGAAGTAGAGCTCGACCCGCCGCTCGACCCGCCGCTCGACCCGCCGCCCTTTGCGGTGGTGACCGCCGTCCAGGTGCCCCAGGTGTCGGACACATTGCCGTGCACCTGTCCGGGTCCCGTGTCCCCGACGAAGTAATAGAGCGGCTTGCCGCCATAGGTCACCTGGCGCACGCCGCCGGCCCGGGTCACGGTGCCCAGTTTGGCCTTGTTCACGCTGGAGCCGGCGGTCACCTTCGTGACGCCCTTGGGGAGCACGAGCGCGGGCCAGACCTGCAGGCAGGCGGCCGTGCAGGCGGTGCTGCTGGGCTTCACGGTGTAGAGCGTCTTGCCGCTGGCGAGGACCGTGCCGATTTTGGCCACGGTGACGGTCTTCACCACCACGGCCTTGGCGGTGCGGCTGGTCGTCGCGCCAACCGGGGCGGCGGCGATGGCGGAGAGCGAAAGCCCGCCGAGGACGAGTGCTGCGGTGGCCAGGGTGCCGGCCCGAAGCCCTTTTGTGGCCTGTCGGGGCTGTCTTTTCATGGTGTGCGTCTCCTCAATACCGTTGATGGTGTCTCCTAGAGGACTACGCACGGACCGGCCGCAGGGATTGGATGTGGTCGTGAACTGGAGTTTTGCATCGCCTGCCACCCCATGGACTCGGCTCCTCGTCTAGCTTGGTCTTACCAGCAGAAAAGTTGACACAGAGGCACTCAAGTTTGCTACACTGGTCACAAGCGAAAAAAAGGGCAGCACCGAGCACGAGAAGAATGGAAGGACGCAGAATGGCTAAGGCCGTAGGAATCGACTTGGGGACCACCAACTCAGTGGTCAGTGTGATGGAGGCGGGCGAGCCCGTCGTGATCCCGAATGCTGAGGGTGGACGGACAACCCCGTCGGTCGTCGGCTTCTCCAAGACAGGTGAGGTGCTGGTCGGCGAAGTCGCCAAGCGCCAGGCCATCACCAACCCGGACCGGACCATCCGTTCGGTCAAGCGTCATATGGGCACGAACTGGACCGTCGACATCGACGGCAAGAAGTACAAGGCCCAGGAGATCTCCGCCCGCATTCTGGGCAAGCTGAAGAGGGACGCCGAGGCGTACCTGGGCGACACGGTGGACCAGGCGGTCATCACCGTGCCGGCCTACTTCGACGACGCCCAGCGCACCGCGACCAAGGAAGCCGGCGCCATCGCCGGGCTCGAGGTCCTGCGCATCATCAACGAGCCGACCGCGGCTGCACTGGCCTACGGCCTGGACAAGGAAGACGCCGACCGCACCGTGCTGGTCTTCGACCTCGGTGGTGGGACCTTCGACGTTTCCGTGCTCGAGATCGGCGAAGGCGTCTTCGAGGTGAAGTCGACCTCGGGGAACACCAAGCTCGGTGGTGACGACTGGGACGACAAGGTCATGGACTGGCTCGTCAAGTCGTTCAAGGACACCGAAGGGGTCGACCTGTCGACCGACAAAATGGCCAAGCAGCGCCTGAAGGAAGCAGCGGAGAAGGCGAAGATCGAGCTGTCCAGCGTGCAGGAGACGCAGATCAACCTGCCCTTCATCACGGCGACCAGCGAAGGCCCCAAGCACCTCGACCTCAAGCTCACGCGTGCGAAGTTCAACGAACTGACCGCTGATCTGGTCGCCGCGTGCACCGGCCCGTTCGAAGCGGCGATCAAGGACGCCGGGCTCAAGACATCCGACATCGACCACGTGGTGATGGTCGGAGGATCCACCCGGATCCCCGCCGTCCAGGAGCTGGTCCAGTCCCTCTCGGGCAAGGAGCCCCACAAGGGCGTCAACCCCGACGAGGTCGTGGCCATCGGTGCCGCCGTGCAGGCGGGTGTCCTCAAGGGTGAGGTCAAAGACGTCCTCCTCCTCGACGTGACGCCACTGTCGCTCGGTATCGAGACCAAGGGTCAGGTCATGCACCGTCTCATCGAGCGGAACACGACCATCCCGACCAAGCGGTCCGAGATCTTCACGACGGCCGAGGACAGTCAGCCCTCGGTGGAGATCCACGTGCTCCAAGGTGAGCGCGAAATGGCGATGTACAACAAGACCCTGGGCAAGTTCCAGCTGGTCGACCTGCCCCCGGCGCCTCGTGGCATCCCGCAGATCGAGGTCACGTTCGACATCGACGCCAACGGGATCGTCCACGTCTCGGCCCAGGACAAGGCAACCGGCAAGGAGCAGTCGATGACGATCACCGGCCAGTCCTCGCTGGCGAAGGACGACATCGAGCGCATGGTCCGCGACGCCGAGGCACACGCCGAGGACGACCGGGCCCGCCGTGAGGAAGCCGAGGTGCGCAACTCTGCGGACACTCTCGTCTACCAGACGGAGAAGTTGCTCAAGGACCAGGGCGACAAGTTCGAGGGCACGGAGAAGGACGACGTCCAGAGCGCCGTGGCCAACTTGAAGGACGCTTTGAACGGAACCAACGTCGAAGCGATCAAGGACGCCACGGAGAAGTTGATGGGCGTCAGTCAGAGCTTCAGCCAGCGACTGTACGAGCAGGCCTCGCAGACCCAGAGCGCGCCGGGTGGCGGCGACGGGGGCGGCGAGAGCAGTGACGGTGGCGGCGCCTCCGACGACGAGATCGTCGACGCCGAAATCGTCGACGAACAGTGAGCTTCTCCGACGAGGCCATCCCCGCCGAGGAGGTCACGCCGGAGCCCGAGTTGGTCGCCGACGGGACCTCCGACGACGAGGTGGTCGAAGCCGAACTAGTGCTGGAGGAGGAGCGTGACCCGATGGTGGTGTTGAAGAGCGAGCGGGACGAGTACCTGCTCGCCCTTCAGCGGACCCAGGCCGATTTCGAGAACTACCGCAAGCGCATCCAGCGCATGCAAGAGGAGCAGTCGGCCCGCGCCGCCTCGGCGTTGGTCACCAAGCTGCTCCCGGTGCTCGACACGCTCGACCTGGCTCAGGCGCATCAGACCGAGTCCAGCGCGCAGAGCGACGACGCCAAGGCATTGACCGCGGCGCGCACCATGCTGCTCGACACACTGGGCAAGGAAGGTTTGGAGCGGGTCGATGAGGCGAGCGTGCCGTTCGACCCCATCGTGCACGATGCTGTGGCGCGGACGGAGGGAGAGGGCGGTCCAGAGGTGATCGACGAAGTCCTCCGTTCGGGCTATCGCTGGCGGGGCCAGGTGCTCCGGCCGGCCATGGTCAGCGTGCGGGGGTGAACTGATTCATGGCCCCCCAGCGGGAGTGGTTCGAGAAGGACTACTACAAGGTGCTCGGCGTCGTGTCGACGGCGACGGACAAGGAGATCACGCGCGCCTATCGGAAACTGGCCAAGCAGTATCACCCTGACGCCAACCCCGGTTCGGAGGAGCGGTTCAAGGAGATCAGCGCGGCCTACGACGTGCTGGGCGATGCCGACAAGCGCAAGGAATACGACGAGGTCCGCAAGCAGGGCCCGATGGCCGGTGCCTTCGGCGGCGGATTCGGCGGCGGCGCGCCCGGCGGCGGGACGTTCCGCATGGACGACGTGGGAAATCTGGGTGATCTCTTCGGCGGCCTGTTCGGCAACCGCGGACGCGGCCCGACGACCACCCGGGGACCGGCGCGCGGCGCGGACATGGAGGCGGCGCTGCATCTGTCGTTCTCCGACGCCGTCCACGGCGTCACCACGTCGGTCAACGTGCCCGAGGACGTCCGGTGCACCAATTGCCGCGGCAGCGGCGCGGCACCGGGAACGGCGACGCACACCTGCCCGCGCTGCGGGGGCACCGGGACGCTCAACGACGATCAGGGGTTGTTCTCGCTCAGCACGGTCTGTCCGGACTGTGTCGGGCGTGGGACGCTCTTCGACACGCCGTGCCCGGTCTGCAAGGGGTCCGGCACCGAACGCAAGGTGCGCTCGGTCAAAGTGCGGATACCGCCCGGCGTCGAAGACGGGCAGCGCATCAGGGTGAAGGGCCGGGGCGCGCCCGGACAGGGGATGGCGCCTCCGGGAGACCTCTACGTGGTGGTCCATGTCGGCAAGCACCCGGTTTTCGGCCGCAACGGCCGCAACCTGACCATCACGGTGCCGGTCACCTTCCCCGAAGCGACGCTCGGTACCACCATCACGGTGCCGACCCTGGACTCCAAGGTGACGCTCAAGGTCCCGCCGGGAACGGCATCGGGCACCACGTTGCGCGTGCGGGGTCGCGGCGTGCCGGCGGGCTCGGGCCGCAATGCCGGGAAGCCGGGCGACCTTCTGGTGAAGGTGGAAGTCATTGTGCCCACCGAGCTCACGGACGAGCAGCGGGCGGCGGTGGAATCACTGGCTGCGGTGACGGACGACGCACCGCGGGTGGCGATTGAAGGCTGAGGTGGAGAACTGACATGGCAGAGAGCGACGCCAACCGGGCTGTCTATGTGATTTCGGTGGCAGCCGAGCTGACGGGTGTGCACCCGCAGACGTTGCGCATCTACGAGCGCAAGGGCCTCTTGGACCCTTCGCGCACCAGCGGCGGGAGCCGCCGTTTTTCGGACGCGGACCTTTCCCGTCTGCGCCACATTCAACAACTGACCGCGACCGGACTGAATCTCGAAGGAGTGCGCCGGGTGCTCGAGCTCGAGAACGAGCTGGAGCGGCTGAAGTCCGAATTGAAGGAGGCCCGCACGCAGTCCCGCGAGGCGGTGGCGGCCACCCATCGGCAGTACCGGCGGGACCTGGTCCCGCTGCGTCAGTCACCGGTTGCCTACACGAGGAGGTGAGGGACTCATGCCCATCGACCCAGAACGCTGGACCAATAACACGAAGGCCGCATTCAGCGCGGCGACGGCGCATGCGGCGTCGTCCAACAATCCCGAACTGACGCCCGCCCATTTGCTCGATGCCCTGTTGGCGCAGGACGAGACGATGACCCGCCCCCTGCTGACCCAGGTAGGGGTGGACCCCGACGTGCTGGAGGAGCGGGTCCGGACCCAGCTGTCCCGGTTGCCCCGCGCTCAGGGCGGCGCGGAGCCGGGTATCTCACGTGAGGCCCGGGCCATTCTGGAGGCGGCCGACGAGAACCGGCGCGACCTCGGCGACGACTACGTGTCGGTCGAGCACCTCCTGCTGGCCCTGGCTGACGAAATCGGCGTCACCAAGGACGCACTGTTGGTCGGGCTGCGAGCCGTGCGCGGGAACCACCGCGTGACGACGGCCGACCCCGAGCAGACGTACCAGGCGCTGGCCAAGTACGGCCGCGATCTGACCGAGGCGGCGCGTCTGGGCAAGCTCGATCCGGTCATCGGGCGTGACGAGGAGATCCGGCGCGTCATTCAGGTCCTGTCGCGCCGCACGAAGAACAACCCCGTGCTGATCGGCGAGCCCGGCGTGGGCAAGACGGCCATCGTCGAAGGGTTGGCCAACCGGATCATCGAAGGCGACGTGCCCGAGGGACTGAAGGGAAAGCGCGTCATCGCGCTCGACCTCAGTTCCATGGTGGCCGGGGCCAAGTACCGGGGTGAATTCGAAGAGCGGCTGAAGGCTGTCCTCAAGGAGATCACCGACGCCGAGGGCGAAGTGATCACCTTCATCGACGAGGTGCACACGCTCGTCGGCGCCGGCGCGGCCGAAGGGGCCATGGACGCCGGGCAGATGATCAAGCCCATGTTGGCGCGCGGCGAGCTCCGGCTCATCGGCGCCACCACCCTCGACGAGTACCGGACGTCGATCGAAAAGGACGCGGCCCTGGAGCGCCGGTTCCAACCGGTGTTCGTGGGCGAGCCCTCGGTGGAGGACACCATCGCCATCCTGCGCGGCTTGTCCGAGCGCTACGAGGTCCACCACGGGGTGCGCATCCAAGATGCTGCGTTGGTCTCGGCCGCAGTCCTCTCGGACCGCTATGTCACGGGCCGCTTCCTGCCCGACAAGGCCATCGACCTGATCGACGAGGCGGCGAGCAAGCTGCGCATCGAGATCGACTCCCTGCCGACCGAGCTGGACCAGGTGATCCGGCGCATCCGCCAACTGGAGATCGAGAAGGTGGCGCTGGAGAAGGAGACCGACGACGCCTCCCGTGAGCGCCTGGACCGCCTCGAGGCGGAGCTGGCCGACCTGGCCGAGCAACGCGACGGGATGACGGCGCACTGGCAGCAGGAGAAGGCCCTGATCGACACCATCCGCCTGCTCAAGGAGGAGCAGACGGCGCGTGGTGACGACGCCGTCCGGCTCGAGCGCGAGGGCGACCTGGCCGGCGCCTCGGCCATCCGTTACGGCGAGTTGCCCGAGGTGGAGCGGCGCATTGTCGAGGCCACCAACGACCTGGCGAAGTTGCAGTCCGGCACGCGCTTCCTGAAAGAGGAAGTCGATCCCGAGGACATTGCCGAGGTGGTGAGCCGTTGGACCGGGGTCCCGGTCTCGCGTCTCATGGAGGGCGAGATCCAGAAGCTGGTGCGGCTCGAGCAGACGCTGCACGAGCGGGTGGTCGGACAGGAAGAGGCGGTGTCGGCCGTGGCCAACGCCATCCGGCGCAGCCGGGCCGGGCTCTCGGACCCCAACCGCCCGATCGGCTCCTTCCTCTTCCTCGGGCCGACCGGCGTGGGGAAGACCGAGCTGGCGCGGGCGCTGGCCGAGTTCCTCTTCGACGACGAGCGGGCCATCACGCGCATCGACATGAGCGAGTACATGGAGAAGCATTCCGTGAGTCGCCTGGTCGGGGCGCCTCCGGGTTACGTCGGCTACGACGAGGGTGGGCAGTTGACCGAAGCGGTCCGCCGCCGTCCCTATGCCGTGGTCCTGCTCGATGAGTTGGAGAAAGCCCACCCCGACGTCTTCAACATCCTCCTGCAGGTGCTCGAGGACGGGAGGCTGACCGATGGCCAGGGCCGCACGGTGGACTTCACCAACACCGTGTTGATCATGACCTCGAACCTGGCGGGCGAACCCTCGCAGTACTTCAAGCCGGAGTTCATCAACCGCATCGACGAGATCGTCCGCTTCCGGCCATTGAGCCAGGCCGATCTCACGGTGATCGTCGGGATTCAACTGGACCAGTTGCGGAACCGGCTGGCCGAGCGTCGTCTCGCACTCGTGGTCGAGCCCGAGGCCGAGGCCTGGCTGGCCCGCGCCGGCTACGACCCCGACTTCGGTGCCCGCCCACTGCGCCGGGTGCTCCAGCGCAAGATTGAGGACCCCTTGGCGCTGGCGCTCCTGGAGGGCCGTTATCCCGAGGGCTCGACGGTCACCGTCCGCGTGGTCGACGACGAGATCGCCCTGGGCTGACCTGTTTGCTGCGGTGGGACTGTTGCCCTAACCGCGGCGCGCCTCTTGCGTCGCGGTTAGGCCCTTGCGTACGCCCGGCACATCGAGAAGGGCCTGCACGGTCGGCGGGCCATCGCCGGCGATGCTCACGTAGGTCCCGCCCGCCGCGCTGGCCGAGCTGCCGTCGAAGGGCGCGTCGCCGAAGGTGAAGAGACCGCCGTCGGAGGCCATCAGCCAGTAGCCCTGACCGTCGGGCGTCGCCGACATGCTGACGATCGGCTTGTTCAGGTGGATGGCCCCGGTCGAGCCGTAGAACTGGGCGTCCCCGAAGCTGAAGATCCCGCCGTCGGAGGCGACGAGCCAGTAGCCCTGACCGTCAGGTGTCGACGCCATGCCCACGATGGGCTTGTTCAGGTGGATGGCCCCGGTCGAGCCGAAAAAGCTGGCGTCGCCGAAGCTGAAGATGCCCCCGTCGGATGCGACGAGCCAGTAACCCTCATCGTCCGGCGTCACCGCCATGCCGACGATCGGCTGATTCAGGTGGATCGCCCCGGTCGAGCCGAAGTAGCCGGCGTCACCGAAGGTGAAGATGCCCCCGTCCGAGGCGACGAGCCAGTAGCCCCCGGCATCGATGGTCGACGCCATGCCGACGATCGGTTTGTTCAGGTGGATGGCCCCGGTCGAGCCGTAGTAGCCGGCGTCACCGAAGGTGAAGATCCCGCCGTCCGCCGCGGCGAGCCAGTAGCCCGAGTCGTCACCGGTGGCGGCCGCCGCGACGATGGGCTGGGCCAGGTGTGTTCCCGACTCGTCGCCGAGCGGGAGCGCGTCCCCGTGCGCCGCGACGGCGCCCTGCGCGGTGACTTCGTAGTAGCCCTCGCTACCGGTGCCCGTGAGCGTGACCGCCGCAGGGTCTTCCGTGGTGCCGCTGAGCGGGATCAGCGTGGCTGTCCTCGGTCCGAGCTCGCCGGGAACGAAGTAGATGTCCACGTCGCATGACCCCCCCGGCACTATTGGAAAGGCGCAGTTGTCGCCTTCGGTGAAATCGTCAGGGTCGGTGCCCCCGATGGCGAACCCTGTCACGGCGGGGTTGGTGATGGGGTTGTTGAACTCAAATCCCTCGGGCCCGAGGATGTCGCCCACCGTGGTCGGATTGAAGGCAACGTCGTGTGCCACGGCAGAGGGCGTGCTCGCTCCCGCGGCCGTGGTGCCCCCGGCGATCGGCAGCGCCACCAGGGCCAGCAGGCTGGCCAGAAAGGCGAAGGAGAGAGGGCGTTTCAGAGGATTGGTCACCCGCCCACCCTAGAGACAATTTGTGGGTTTTGCCCGCCCCTGGCCGAGGCCCGAAAGGTGGGTCCCCCGGGGCGCGATATGCCTCCCCCGTTGCCCGGCTGCGGCGGAACTTTCCGCCGACCCGGCCCGGGGCGCTACAATTGTGCGTAATCCGACAGAGCGAACGGAGATGACGCGTGCCCGCAACCGTGGTGGTGGGGACCCAGTGGGGCGACGAGGGGAAGGGCAAGCTCACCGACCTCCTGGCCCGTGAGATGGACATGGTGGTGCGCTATCAGGGCGGCCACAACGCCGGCCACCGCATCGTCGTCAACGGCGAGGCCTTCGCCCTCCAGCTGGTGCCGAGCGGCATCCTGTACGAGCACATCACGCCGATGATCGGCAACGGGGTGGTGGTCGACCCGGCCGTCCTGCTGGCCGAGCTCGACAGCCTCATTGCCAAGGGCGTGGACACCAGCCGCATGGTCGTCAGCGGTAACGCGCACCTGATCATGCCGTACCACCAGGAGTTGGACCGGGTGACGGAGCGCTTCTTGGGCAAGAACGCCCTCGGCACCACCAAGCGCGGGATCGGCCCGGCCTATGCGGACAAGGCCACCCGGGTCGGCCTGCGGGTCCAGGACCTGTTCGATCCGAAGATCTTCCGCCAGAAGCTCGATGTGGTGCTCAAGGAGAAGAACGCGATCCTGGCGAAGGTCTACAACCGGCTCCCGTTGTCGGCCGAGGACATCGCCAACCGGTACCTCAACGAGTATGCGCCACGGATCGAGGCCATGGTGGGCGACACCGTCGGGCTCATCCACGATGCCCTCGACGCCGGGCAGTCGGTCCTCCTCGAAGGGGCCCAGGCCACTTTCCTCGACCTCGATCACGGGACCTATCCCTTCGTCACGTCGTCGAACCCGGTGGCCAGCGGTGCCTGCACCGGTTCAGGGTTGGGGCCGCGCGACATCGACCGGGTCATCGGTATCGCCAAGGCGTACGTGACCCGCGTGGGTGCGGGGCCGTTCCCGACCGAGCAGGACAACGACACGGGGAACCTCTTGGTCGAGCGCGGCCACGAGTTCGGGACCAACACGGGTCGCCGTCGTCGCTGCGGGTGGTTCGATGCGGTGATGCTGCGCCAGGCCGTCCGGCTCAACTCCCTGACGGAGGTGGCCCTCACCAAGTTGGACGTGCTCGATACGTTCGAGACCGTCAAGGTCTGTGTCGCCTATGAGGCGGACGGCGTGCGCTACACCCATCTGCCCTATCACCAGTCCACGTTCCACAACGTCACGCCGATCTATGAGGAGCTCCCGGGGTGGCGCACCGATCTGACGTCGGCCACCGCGCCCGAGGACGTGCCCGAGGCCGCCCGTAACTATGTCTCCTTCCTGTCCGAACAGATAGGCGTGCCGGTACGCCTGGTCGGGGTGGGCCCGGGCCGCGAGCAGTTCGTCTCATTCGCCACGGCGTGAGGGGCGGCCGGGCATGAAGGTCTGCGTCGTCGGCAGCGGCGGCCGTGAGCACGCGTTGGCGCATGTGCTGGCACGCACCGCCGACGTGGTGGTCAGTCCCGGCAACCCGGGCATGGCGGACCCCATTCGCGTCACGGCCCAGCCGGTCGAGGAGATTGAGGCCGACTTGTTCGTCATCGGGCCCGAAGCACCGCTGGTGGACGGGCTGGCCGATCGTTTGCGGGCCGCCGGACGCGCCGTCATGGGACCAGGGGCCGACGGCGCCCTCCTCGAGGGGTCCAAGGCTTTCATGAAGGAGATGCTGGCCGAGGCGGGCGTGCCCACGGCCCACTTCGCGGCGTTCGGGGCGGCCGAGCACGCCGAGGCGTTGGCGTACCTGCAGCAGTTGCCCGGTCCCTGGGTGGTCAAGACGGACGGGTTGGCCGCCGGCAAAGGCGTCTTGGTAGCGCACAGCCTCGAGGAGGCGCGGGCCGACGTGACGGCCAAGCTCTCGGGCGAGTCCTTCGGCGAGGCGGGGGAGCGCGTCGTCATTGAGGAGGGGCTGGCGGGAGAGGAGTGCTCGCTCCTGGTGCTCTTCGACGGCACGACCGCGGTGCCGCTGCTCCCGGCGCAGGACTTCAAACGCATCGGTGACGATGACCGCGGCCCCAATACCGGGGGCATGGGGGCCTATGCGCCGATGCCGCACATCGGGGCGGCGCAGGTCGACGCCATTATGGCGACGGCGGTCGAACCCCTGATCGCCACCCTGCAGCGGAGGGGCATCGACTACCGCGGCGTGCTCTACGCCGGGCTGATGTTGGGCGAGGACGGGCCGAAGGTCATTGAGTACAACGTGCGCTTCGGCGATCCCGAGACCCAGGTGGTGCTCCCCCTGTTGTCGTGCGACGCGGCCGAGTTGTTCATGGCCGTCGCCGCGGGCTCGCTCAAACGGCTCCCGGCCCCCACGTTCTCCGCTGACGCCGCGGTGTGTGTGGTGCTGGCCTCGCCCGGCTACCCCGAGCACCCCCGGACCGGCGGCGTGATCTCGGGGTTGGACGCGTCCGGCCGCTCGATCGCCGCCGTCGACGGCGTCACCGTGTTCCATGCCGGCACGAGCAGGCCCGATCCCGGCGGGCCCTTCGTGACCTCGGGCGGACGGGTCCTCGGGGTGACGGCCCTGGCGCCGACGCTCTCGGCGGCGCGCGCCAAGGCCTACGCCGCGCTCGCGCCGATCCACTGGGACGGCATGCTGGTCCGGAGCGACATTGCTGCGCGGGCGGCCGAAGCGAGCGACGCCCAGGCCGCCGCCAATGCCAACGCCAACGCCGACGCCGACGCCACGGCGGACGCTACGGCCGGCGACCAGACCGATGACGAGCTCGAGGAGGTTGTAAAAGTTGAATGCTAGAGGTCTAGCGGTCAACTTTCACAATGATGATGTGGAGGAGCTGGTCCGATGATTCCCCGTTATTCGCCCGCCGACATGGCTGCGTTGTTCACCGACGCCGCCCGTTTCGGCCTCTGGCTCGAGGTCGAATTGCTGGCCACCGAGGCGCAGGCCGCCGTCGGAGTGGTGCCGGCCGAAGATGCGGCGACCTGCCGGGCCAAGGCACCGACCGTCGACGACGTCTTCGTGGCCGATGTGCTCGAACGGGAGCGGGTGACCGACCACGACGTGGCGGCGTTCGTGGATGTCGTCCAGGACCGCATCGGTGCGCCCGCCGGTTCGTACATCCATTATGGGCTGACGTCGTCGGATGTGGTGGATACGGCGCTCTGTGCCACCCTCACCCGCGCCGCCGACCTCCTGTTGGCTGACCTCGATGCCTTCGTCGACGCGCTGCGGGCCCGCGCCCTTGAGCTCATGGATGTTCCCGTGACCGGCCGCACCCACGGCATGCACGCCGAGCCCACCACGTTCGGGGCCAAGTTCGCCCTGTGGGCGCTCCAGGCCGATCGCGACCGGCAACGCATGCGCAAGGCCCGCGAGGCGATTGCCGTGGGCAAGCTCTCGGGCGCCGTCGGCACCTATTCGAACATCGATCCCGCCGTGGAGGCCCACGTTTGTGCCGCGCTGGGTCTGCAGCCCGTGCCGGCGACGCAGGTGATCGCCCGCGATCGTCACGCCGAGTATCTCTGGGCGTGCGCATCGGTCGGGGCCACCATTGAGCTGATGTGCACGGAGATCCGCCATCTGGCCCGGAGCGAGCTCGGTGAGGCCGAGGAGCCGTTCGGGGCGGGCCAGAAGGGAAGTTCGGCCATGCCGCACAAGCGCAATCCGATTCTGTCGGAGCGGCTGTGCGGTCTGGCCCGCCTGCTGCGCGGCTACCTCGGTGCCGGCCTGGAGGACGTCGCGCTCTGGCACGAGCGTGACATCTCGCACAGCTCGGTGGAACGGGTGGCGTTGCCCGATGCGTCCCTTCTCGCTTGCTACGTCCTGCGCAAGGCCACCGGTCTCGCGTCGGGACTGGTGGTGCACGCCGATCGCGCTCTCGACAACCTGACCAGCGGCAGCTTCGGCCTCGTTTTCAGCCAGTCCGTCCTTCTCGCCTTGGTGTCATCGGGCCTGACCCGGGACGAGGCCTACCGCATCGTCCAACGTGACGCCCGGGCCGCGTGGGCCGAACGCCGCCACTTCCGCCAGGTCCTGACGGCCGATCCCGAGGTGCGGCTCACCGAGGCTCAACTCGACGAAGCCTTCGACCTCACGCGGACCTTGCGTCACGTTGACCGCTTCGCCGACGCGCTCACCGCGCTGCCATGACGATCGACCTGCCGCAGATCCACTCGGGCAAAGTCCGCGAGCTTTACGACGCCGGTGAGCAGCGCCTGCTCATGGTGGCGTCGGACCGCGTCAGTGCCTTCGACGTGATCATGGCGGAGCCCATCCGTGACAAGGGCCGCGTGCTTACAGCGATGACCGCGTTCTGGTGCGGCGAGATGGCCGACGTCGTTCCCGGAACTCTGCTGGCGACCGACCCCAGGGAGATTGAGGCGGCGCTCGGGTGCGACCTGCCTCCGGCCTGGGCCGGTCGCGCCGTGCTTGTGCAACGGGCCGAGATGCTCCAGATCGAGTGCATCGTGCGCGGCTATCTGGCCGGCCAGGCCCACGAGGAGTACGAGAAGTCGGGCACGGTGCACGGCACGGTGATGCCGCCCGGCCTCAAGTTGGCTGACCGCTTGGCCGAGCCGATCTTCACCCCGTCGACCAAGGCCGCCGAAGGGCACGACATCAACATCGACTTCGACCAGGCGGTCGATCTGGTCGGGGCGGATGCGGCGCACGCGGCCCGGGAGATCTGCCTCCAGCTCTACACCCGCGCCGTGGCGCGAGCCGCTGACGTCGGGTTCATTCTGGCCGACACCAAGTTCGAGCTGGGCTACGTCGACGGCGTGCTCAGCCTCTGCGACGAGGTGTGCACGCCGGACTCCTCACGCTTGTGGCCGGCCGACCAGGTTGTTCCCGGCCACACGCCGCCGGCGTTCGACAAGCAGCCCCTGCGGGACTGGTTGGCCGCACAGCCCTGGGACCGCACGCCGCCGCCGCCGCCCCTCCCGACCAGTGTGACCACAGCGCTCTCCGAGCGTTACGTGGCCGCGTACGAGCGTGTCACCGGACGCGCACTCGACGACTGGTACGGTGCGACAGCATGAGGTTCCAGGCGCGGGTCGAGGTCCAGCTGCGGTCCGGTATCGCTGACCCCGAAGGCGCCACAATCGAGCGCGCGCTGCCTGCGCTGGGCTTCGACGGGGTCTTTCATGTGCGGGCCGGGCGTTCCTTCAGCTTCGAGGTGGATGCACTCGACGAGCCCGCGGCGCGCACCGTGGCCACCGAGCTGGCCGATCGCCTGCTGGCCAACCCGGTGATCGAGGAGAGCCGCCTCGAGCTCGTGGCCCTGGGGAGCTGAGTGGCGCCGCGGATAGGGGTCGTTGTCTTCCCGGGGACCAATTGCGAACACGATGTGGTTACGGCCACCGAGCGGTTAGGGGCCCGCGGCGAGCTGCTCTGGCACGGTGACGCAAGTATCGGGTCCGTGGACGCGGTCGTCCTCCCCGGCGGTTTCGCCCACGGCGACTACCTGCGCCCGGGCGCACTGGCGCGTTTTTCACCGATTATGGAGGCGGTGACCCGCTTCGCCCGCGAGGGAGGGCCGGTGGTTGGCATCTGCAACGGGTTCCAGGTGCTCACCGAGGCCGGGCTCCTGCCGGGTGCGTTGCAGAAGAACGGCCACCTCCGGTTCCTCTGCCAGCCGACCCGCCTGCAGGTGACGTCGACCGCCTCCGCTCTCACCGGTCTCGCCGACATCGGACAGGAATTGGTGATCCCGATCAACCATTTTTCGGGGAGTTACACCTGCGACGAGCAGACCCTGCGCCGGCTCAACGCCGAGGGCCGCGTGGTGTTGCGGTACCTGGACAATCCGAACGGCTCCATCGATGACATCGCCGGTATCGCCAACGAAGGGGGCAACGTCGTCGGATTGATGCCGCACCCCGAACGGGCGTCCCACGCGCTGCTGGGCTCCGAGGACGGGCTGGTCCTGTTGCGCTCACTGCTCGCCGCCGCGACGTCCAGCGCCGCCGCCTGAATCGTCTCTGGCCGGGGCCGGGGCCTGAATAGTCTCCGGCCGGTGTCCTAGCTCCGAGTGCGCGAGATGCCGGCCGCCTGCAACACGCTCGCGCTCACCCCGGCCGCCCGCCACGTCCCGTAGGAAATGCCCTTGCGTTGCCCGTAGGCCTCGGCGACCTTGATGAACTGCTTCTCCAGGGCACTGAGGTCTTTGACCTTGGCCACCCGTAGCCGTTCGTCCGTCAGGTCCTTCTGTTCCTGCAGCAGGTGGAGTTTGGTCAGGGCATCGGCGTTGGCCAGCTGCGCCTCGATCGCCGCCAGACGCTTGTCGATGGAAGCGGGGGTGCGTTTGCGGCCGCGTTTGGGTTTGGAGGTCTCCAGCGCTTCGAGGTAGTGGCGCACCGACGCGCTTTCGGCCCGCCCGCGCGCCAGGGCGGCTTTGTGGCCGTTGCTCATCGGCTTGCGAGGAGCCGGGGTCTTTGCTTTCACCATGCGTCCATTGTGGCCCGTCCGGTGCCTCCCCGCCCTGGCATTTGACGATATTTCGACTCGCATTGTGGCAATTCACCGATGCCTATTTCCGCAAATGCGCGGCCTACAGGTAGTCCTTTTTGCGCAGCCAGACGAGGACGAACCAGCCCCAGATCGGCGGCAGGTAGGCCGTGAAGAGGCGCTGCACGAAGGTTGCCGCGACGGCGTCGGGCTGGGAGATACCGGCTGCCTGTAGGCCCAGGATCATGCCGGCTTCCACTACACCCATTCCGCCGGGGACCGGTGAGACGCCCCCGAGCATCGCGGCGAGTGTCAGGACGACGATGAGCGTGGCGAGACCGAGATGCTGGCCGAACGCGTGCAGTGCCGTTCCGAGCGCAAGGGCAATGACGACTTGTGCGACAAGGTTGCCGCCGAATATCTCGATGAGGTTGCGCGGGTGCGTCGCCAGGATCTTCAAGTGGGACCAGACCTCAGTCGCCTTCGGTCGCACCTTCGCGGCGGCGAGGCGACGCCAGCGGGGGACGGCCAGAGCAAGGCCGACGACCACGCCGACGAGCACGATCACGAGGACGATGATCCAGACCAGATTCTGGTGGCTGTTGCTGCTGGTCGACGAGGGTTCGGAGAAGTGCAGGCTGTGGAGGGCGAACGGGAGGGCGATCAGGAACAACGCGCCTTTGACGATCCAACTGGCCGTGCTCACGAGCACGCCGGAGCTTACGGCGACCGTTGCGTCGAAGCCCTGCTTCTGGAAGTAGCGGATCCGGGTGGCCAGGACGGCCATGGAGCCTCCCGCGAGGGCGACGAAGGTATCGGAGACCTCCAGCGCGAGGGTGCGCCCATACGGCAACGGGCTCGTCACCGAGCCGACGGTCGTCATTGCGATGGCGGGGTAGGCCGCCTGGGAGAGCACGAACGTCGCGACGACCCAGTCCCACGCGGCCCCCTGGATCGTGCTCCAGGACTGCGACACATCGGTCAGGACGCCGATGAGCGCCCACCCGCCGATAAGGGTGCCCAGGACCATGAAGAAGTTCACCCAGCTGATGCGCCGCGGCTCGAGCAACTTCGGAACTTCGACGCCGGCCGCTTTCCCACACGCGGTCCGGAGATCAGCGAGAAGGGGTTTCTTCTGGCGCAGGGTCCGGGTGGCTACCGGATCGAGCGCGGCACGCTGCAAGAAGGGGAGCGCGGACGCCACGTCGTCGCTTGAGAGGACACGGACGGCCGCTTCGGCGGTCCGTGTCGGTCCCGCGATGATCGCGGCTGCGGCGAGTGCGGCGGCGATGTCCCGGTCGAGCTGGTCCTGGGTCGCTCGTATCGCCGCCGTGCGGAAGTGGATGAGGCCTGCCGCCTTGGCGTCCACCACAATGGTCTCGGTCGAGAGGGAACCGTGGGCGATCCCCCCGGAGCGCAGCGTGCTGACCTGGGCGAAGATGCTGTCGAGGGCTGCATCATCGATCTCCTCGACCGGGTCCGCCGGGATGGCTGGCAGTGGCGGTTCCGGCCGGCCGCCGTCGTCGGTGCCGTCTTCGGGGATCTTCGTCGGAAAGGGCGTGAAGCTCGAGAGCAGGCGACCGGGAGGCGGCGTCGTCACCAGTACCGCATCGTTGGCTGGCCCGACGGGGCCGGCGGCCACGACATCGGGGACCCGGGCCCCGATACGTTGCGCGGTCATCGTGAGCAGTGCCACGTGTTCGACCTGCTGCCGGCGGGTCAGGCTGAGCGTCGGTCCCGAGTCGCGGTAGAGAAGGAAGCGGAAGGTCTTGGCCAGCAGCTGCGCATCCGAGGCGTCGCGTCCGTAAATCGAGACGTCGAGCGGGTCTGCACCCACCCGGCCGGTGAAGCGGCCGACGCCCCACTCCTGGCGCGGGTACGGGGTGATCGCCGTGGCCGTGATATCGAGCTCCTCCAGGAGGGCCAGCACCTCGGCCACCGAGGGCAGACCGACGGGCGACCCGAAGATCAGGCGGATGGCGGCAGTGCTTCCCCATCCGATGGCCAGGCTGGCGAGGATGGCGACCGGCATGCCAGCGCCGTGCACGCCGCCGGCGAGAGAAGCCAACACCAGTGCGCATTTCGATGACAGCTGGAGCCAACGGCTCAGATACGGGATCATCGCCAGGACGACGGCGGTGGTGACGGCGATCCAGACGACGGGGAAACCGAGATCGATGCCCTTGAGTGTCGGATCCGGCGGCCGGCCCCCGTCAGCGCCGACCAGAGCCCGCAATGCAGCGGAGAGGGCGAAGGCAACCGTGGCGGAGAAGAGGGCATCCCGGATGACCTGCCAACGGCGGGTGAACAACGCCAGGACGGCCAGGACGCCGATGACTCCGGCCGTGCCGCCCCACCACACGGTCGTCACCAGCCAGCTCACCCCATTCGGCGGAGGCGTGAGGAACTTGGCGACCGCATGCTCGGTGTGCGAGCTGGCTTTCACCGCCAGCCAGCACACCAATGCGGAGAGAATCGAGAGCACCACACGTGTGGCGTCCGACCCGCGGCGCCGTGTCTGACCGTCGCCGTGCGGGGCATAGAACAGCGATCGCGAGATCCGGCTGACGTGATGGTGACCAGCGGCTCCCGGCTCAGTCACCGTGCGCTGCACGCCGTCGGGAACGCCCGCGGGCTCGACCACGCTCGGCTCGCTCGGAGAACGCGGAGTATCCGGAGAACTCGGGGAATCTGCCTCGTGGTCTATTTTCATAGCGCTGGCAGAGCCTCCCCCAAACGGACCGGGTTAGCTAGTTATTGCGGCCGTGACTTCATTCCCGGCACCACTCTCCGGACCATGCCCGGAGCTCCGCGCCACCCACGTGACGAGTCCCTCGAACGCGGCGAGCACCAGGATCGTGACCAGCGCGCCCACCCAGCCCTGTACGGCGAAAATCAGGACAAGGAGAGCGATGGCCAGACCTCCCAGTGCCAGGGGCAGTCGGTAGCGGGCCATCCAGGCCAGATACGGCGGCACGGGGCCATCGTGGTTTCGCCCCGTGAGAGACCGGCCGATCTCCGCGCCATGGTGCCGGACCGATCCGGCGAAGCGGCTCGGTCCGGTGAGAAACGCCAGAATGGCGAAGACCAGCCCCGCAGCGATGAGAATCGCACTGATGACGTTCAGGCCCTTGAGTACCGAGGTAATCGTGGCCTTCACCGCGCCGCGGTCGTCAGGTGTGGTGATGGACGAGACGACCTGATTGGTGATCACCTTGGTGAGCACGACGGCGAGGCTCATCGCGACGACGATGCCGATTCCCAACCCGATAATCGCCCGCCGCCGCCGTTCGGCGACCACCACGGTGCCGATGATGAGGGCCACCGTGACGACGACCAAAGCAACGATCAATGTGTTGAACACATGGACGAGGTGTTGGGCGGAGGCCAGCTCATCGCTGTGGAACAGGACGGGTGTCCCGAAGTTCGGCGGTAGATTGCGCCCGAGCGCAGCGCTGAGCTCGGACCGGGCCTGGTCTGGCGGCGTGGAGGCGGTGATGGTCGGGATGGGTCCTTTGGCGTTCAGCAGGCCCGATGCGTTGGACTCGACAACTTTCAGAATTTTCGAGTAGGCCGGCAGCAGATTCAGTGTGATATCGCCGTTGGATGTTGTCAGGTGCGGTGTCGGCTTCCCTTTCAGGACGGCGATGACGCGTGCGTGCACCTGCTTGTTGGCCGCGATCCAGAACTTCTGGAACTGGTCCGTTTCGATGATTCTCGTCACGGCGCCGTGGACGATCTGCTCGAACCCTTGACCGATTGGTGCGGCAAAGCGGTCCAAGGCGCTGGGCAAGAGATTCTTGGCTGTTTGCTCGGGCTTGATTGTGTTGTCCAGTTGCTTGGTGACGTGGTCGGCGACGGATTTGACGACGTCAGGGTTCTGCGCCAGCGGACCAACGGTCGCCACCCACTGATCGGTATTGAAGACGGTCCGGTGGGCCCAGATGCTGACCGACGAGACGAGCACGGTCAGGCAACTGAGGACGAGGAGAATCGCAGTCAGGGCACGGCGCCACCGACGTGATTTGCGTGTGCGTGCAACTTTGCCCTTTTCGGGGTCTGTTGCGTCGGGAGCGTCGGGTGCGTCGTGAGTGTCGGGAGTTTCCATGCTGGCGACGGTGTCGATCGCCGGCTCTGGGCTGAGATCCTCGGCCGGGCTGAGATCCTCGGCCGGAGTGGGATCGTCGCTGTGCCTACCCACTCCTTCTTCGGGTGTCATGGCCGCGGCCTGGCTGTGATTCCGCCCGAGTTTGGACGGTGTTCATAGACGAAACGTTCCACGAAGTCCTCCTGATCGGCGGCCATGCTACGCCCGTTGGGCCAGGGCAGGGGTTTTCGAGGACTATTTGAAGCAGAGCGGCCACGTCGAGAGGTGTTACGGGGCTAGAGGTGTTACGGGGCGAGAGGTGTCATTGGGCGCAGCCGGCTGTCGCTACTAACCTGCATCTGTGGAATTCATCCGCTCGTTGCAATCTCGCCGAATGCCGGCGCGCTGACGTGGCCGTCACCAAGCAAGTCAAGCGGCATGCGACGGCCATGGTCTTCGGGGCTTCCGCGCCTGTCGTGGTGTCGATCATCCTGGCGCAGCGGGTGGGGAAGAAGAGGGTCGTGATCCAGGCGCGAAAGATCAAGAGGGCCGTCGGCCCCCAGTTCGACCGGATGGCCGAAGAGCGCGGACGGTGGAAAAGCGACCTTTCCTTCGGCGAGGTGCTCGAGTGGGCCTTGCAGTCACCCATGCTCAATCCCGGTCCTAAACCCTGACTGACCTCTAATTTCTTAACGCTAGCGTTCTAGCAACCAGAAATTACAAGTGTCTTGCGGTGCCTCTGGGTGCGGCTCGGCACCCGCCGGTGCCTCTCGGTGCGGCTCGGCGCCCGCCCGCTTGCGCCGCCACCGAACAGGCATCGACCCCGGGGAACGACGCCCGCGCTCCTGATCCTGAGGGGCAGTTGGCACCCCGATTGCAACCAGTCATCACCGAAATTGCGACGGCGACGGTCCAAAGTTGTCAGATGGTTGTGGGCCCCGAGGAAACTGACGTTAGCGGCTGTGAACCGCTGCCGGACCTCAAGGCGGGCCGCGAAGTGGGATGGATCTTCAAATACGGCGAAGCGGTCGCCATCGAGCGTGAGTGCGACGCCCGCATCAGCGAGGACGCCAGCTGACCCGGTGATCCCCGCCGATGTGGCCGATCACCCCGGTCACGGCCACTAAGTTGTAAGGCACCATGACTCCCGGCGCCGAGGAGCCCTTGCCTGACGTTCAGCTCCACCGGGCACTCGGCCTGACCGACGACGAGTTCGAGGCCGTGGGGAAAATTCTCGGGCGGTCGCCGAATCATCTGGAGCTGGCGCTCTACGCCGTCATGTGGAGCGAGCACTGCTCGTACAAGTCGTCCCGCATGCACTTGAAGCGGCTCCCCACCGAAGGACCCAAGGTCCTGGTCGGCCCGGGGGAGAACGCCGGGGTGATCGACGCCGGCGACGGCATCGCCATCGCCATCCGCATCGAGAGCCACAACCACCCCTCCGCGATCGAGCCGTATCAGGGCGCGGCCACCGGCGTGGGGGGCATCCTCCGGGACATCTTCACCATGGGCGCCCGGCCGCTGGCGATCATGGATCCGCTCTTCTTCGGTTCACCCGACGACCCCCGCCAGCGCTGGTTGATGGAGGGCGTGGTGAGCGGCATCTCGGGCTACGGCAACTCGGTCGGCGTGCCCACCGTCGGGGGTGAACTGACCTTCGATCCCTGTTACGCCCAGAACCCCTTGGTCAATGTCCTGTGCATGGGGGCCCTCCCGACCGACCGCCTGGTGCTGGGTATCGCATCGGGCCCGGGGAACCTGGCCGTGCTCCTCGGCAGCAGCACCGGGCGCGATGGCATCGGCGGCGTGAGCGTCCTGGCCTCCGCCGGGTTCGCCGGCACCGACGACGGCGGAACCGGGCCGAAGACGGCCGATGACACCAAGCGCCCGAGCGTGCAGGTCGGGGACCCCTTCGAGGAGAAACGCCTGATCGAGGCCTGTCTCGAGCTCCTGGACAAGAAGCTGGTCGTCGGTATCCAGGATCTGGGCGGTGCCGGTCTGGCCTGTGCCACCAGTGAGACCGCCGGGCGCGGCGGGGTCGGGATGGACGTCGATGTCACCGCCGTCCCCCTTCGCGAAGAAGGCATGGAGCCCTGGGAGGTGATGACGAGCGAAAGCCAGGAGCGCATGCTCGCCATCGTCACGCCCGCATCCTGGAGTGCGGTGGCCGCCATCTGCGCCAAATGGGAGGTCCGGGCCACCGTCGTCGGCCGGGTCACCGCACCCGATCCCGCGGCAGGCGGTCGCTTGCGCATCCGCGACGGGTTCGACGGGCCGATTCTGGCCGACGTCCCGGCGGCATCACTCTCCGACGACGCGCCGCTCTACGATCGCCCGCGCCGCCAACCGGCGCCGGTCCCCTCACCCGCGGTGGCGCCACCCGAGGACTGTGCCGCGGACCTGTTGGCGCTCCTGCGCTCCGCGCGTTGGGTCTTTCGCCAGTACGACCATCAACTGTTTCTGAACACGGTCGTCGGCCCGGGCGGGGATGCTGCGCTGTTGCGTCTGGCGGGGCCCGGACTCCCGCCGTCCGAACGGGGTGTCGCCGTGACCACGGACTCCAACCCGCGGTACTGCGCCCTCGACCCCCGACGGGGCACGATCCTGACCCTGGCCGAAGGGGTCGCCAATCTGGCGTGTGTCGGTGCGACCGCGGTGGCGGTCGTCAACTGCCTGAACTTCGGCAATCCCGAGCACCCCGAAGTGATGTGGCAACTTTCGGAAGCCATCGACGGCATGGCCGAGGCGTGTCAGGCCCTGGCGCTGCCGGTGATCGGTGGCAACGTCAGCCTCTACAACGAGAGTGGAGGCGCCGACATCGACCCCACCCCCGTGCTCGGTGTGCTCGGCCTCGTCGATCTCCTTATCGCCCCGCCGCCGGGGTTGGCTTGGGACGAGGGCGACACCCTCGTGCTGCTGGGAGCCCGCGCCGCGCCTGACGGCTCCTTCGGGCTCGACGGGTCCCGCTGGGCCACCGAGCGCCGCGCCCACCGGAGCGGGACACTGCCCGCCATCGATCTGGAACGCCACGGCGCGATCTGCGCCTTCGTGGCCGGGCTGGTGGGTGCCATCGTCTCGGGCGATCCTCAGCCGCCGTTGCTGCACGCTGTGCACGATGTGTCCTCGGGCGGCCTCGCCGTCGCCCTGGGTGAAATGGCGGTCGCCAGCGGCATCGGATGTGCCGTGGCGCTCGACGATCCGTCCGAGCTCTTCACCGAACTTCCTTCCCGCTTCCTGGTGGCCACGGCCATGCCCGACGAACTGCGCCTGCGGGCCGAGACACTCGGCATCCCGGCTCACGTTGTGGGCCGGGCCGGAGGGGACCGGATCGTGGTGGGGGACCTGCTCGACCTTCCTCTCGAGGCCCTGCGGGAGGCCCACGACGGCAATCTGGCCCAATTGCTGGGGGACTCATGAGGGTGCGGGCGTGTGCGAGAATGTGCGCACCGTGAAGGAAGCCTGCGGTGTCTTCGGTGTCTACGCCCCCGGGCGCAAGGTGGCCAATCTCACCTTCGACGGTCTGTTCGCGCTGCAGCACCGCGGCCAGGAGTCCGCTGGCATGGCGGTCAGCGACGGCAACACCGTCACCGTGGTCAGGGATATGGGGCTTGTGGCCACCGTCTTCGATGAACGCACACTCTCGGGTCTGCACGGTCACATGGCCATCGGCCACACGCGGTACTCGACCCACGGCGCCTCGGACTGGGACGGCGCACAGCCTGTGTACCGCCCCGTCGGGCGGGCAGGCTTCGCACTCGGGCACAACGGCAATCTGACCAACACCACCGAGTTGGCGGAGAAGGTCGGGATGTTCCCCGGGTCGATCGTCTCGGACAGCGACGTGGTGGCCGAATTGTTGGCGCATGCGTTCCCCGAGACCGGGGAACTCTCCGCTGCACTGCAGGCCGTGCTGCCCATCGTCGAAGGGGCGTTCTCCTTCGTCCTGATGAACACCCAGAAGCTCTTCGGCGTACGGGACCCGTACGGATTCCGCCCCCTTTGCCTCGGACGACTCGGGCCGGCGGATGCACCGGAGGGTTGGGTCCTCGCGTCGGAGTCGCCCGCCCTCAGTGTGATCGGCGCCACGTTCGTCCGCGAGATCGCCCCGGGGGAGTTGGTGGTGATCGACGAGGACGGGCCGCGCAGCTTGGTCATCCCGTGGCTCAAGGAAGTGCAGCCGCGGCTGTGCATCTTCGAGTTCGCCTACATCGCCCGCCCCGACAGCAAGCTGTACGGACGCGAGGTGCACGCCACACGCGTCCGCATGGGCGAGCTGTTGGCCGCGCAGGCGCCGGCCGAGGCCGACCTCGTCATGGGGGTGCCAGAGTCGGGCGTGCCGGCGGCGGAAGGATTCGCGCGGGCCAGCGGTATCCCCTACGGGCAGGGCCTGGTGAAGAACCGCTACATCGGCCGCAGCTTCATCGCCCCCGATCAGCAGGCGCGCGGCGACGCGGTACGGCGCAAGCTCAATCCCCTCCCCGAGACCATCAACGGCAAGCGTCTCGTCGTCGTCGACGACTCGATCGTGCGCGGCACCACCCAGCGCTCGGTGGTGCGCATGCTGCGCGAAGCCGGCGCCACCGAGGTACACCTGCGGATCTCCTCCCCCCCGTGGCGCTGGCCGTGCTTCTACGGCATCGACACCCCCTCGACCGACGAGTTGTTGGCGGCCAACCACTCCATCGAGGAGATCAAAGAGATCCTCGGAGTGGACTCGCTGGCCTACATCAGCGTGGAGAACCTGAAGGCGGCCATCGGGGCTGACGGCGGGTTCTGCGATGCCTGCTTCACCGGCAACTACCCCACCTCGGTGCCTACCTCGACGCCGGTGTTGTTCACCACACCGGAGAAGCCGGTCGCGTACCAAGCTGCGCTCCCCGGGGTCTGACGGCGTGGCGGAGGGCGGTGCCCGAGGGTCCGGGCCCGCGGTGACGGCGGGAGCCACGTACGCCGGAGCGGGCGTCGACATCGGCGCCGGCGACCTGGCGGTGGAGAAGATGAAGGGCCTGGTGTCCGGGATCGGCGGCTTCGGGGCGCAGTTCCCCTTCGACACGACGCGTTGCACGAACCCGGTCCTCGTCTCGTCGACCGACGGGGTGGGGACCAAGCTCACGGTGGCCCAGGCCACCGGCCGCTACGGCACCGTGGGGATCGATCTGGTGGCCATGTGCGTCGACGATCTGGTCTGTCTCGGGGCCGAGCCCCTCTTCATGCTCGACTACATCGCGACGGGCAAGGTCGACCCTGACCGGATCGCCACCGTGGTGGAAGGTATCGGGGACGGCTGCCGCCAGGCCGGATGTGTGCTGATCGGCGGTGAGACAGCCGAGCACCCCGGTGTGATGGCACCCGACGACCTCGACATTGCCGGCTTCGCCGTCGGCGTGGTGGATCGGGACGCGACGCTCGGGCCCAGCGTGTGTCGGCGCTGGCGACGCCATCATCGGACTCCCCTCCCCGGGACTGCGCTCCAACGGGTACACGCTGGCGCGCCACGTGCTGCTGGAGCGGGCCGGCCGGAGCCTGGGCGATCCGGCCTGGGAGGGGGCCACGCACACCGTGGCCGATGAACTCCTGCGCCCTTCGGTGATCTACACGCCTGCCGTGCTTGCAGTGCGCGCCGCCCTCAGTGCGGACGGCCGGGAGGACACTGCCGATGGCGGGCTGCACGCGTGCGCCCACATCACCGGCGGGGGCATCGTCGGCAACCTGCCGCGTGCCCTGCCCGAGGGGCTCGGTGCCGTGCTCACGCGCGCGTCGTGGGTCGAGCCGCGGATTTTCGCCGAGATCCAACGACTGGGGTCGGTCGAAGAGGCCGAGATGGACCGTGTCTTCAACCGGGGCGTGGGGATGGCACTCGTGGTGGCGGCCGCCGCGGTCGATGCGGCGTTGGCCGCGCTGACGCAGGCCGGCGTGCCGTCGAGCGTCATCGGCACCGTCGTCGAGGGGGCGCATACCGTGGAGATCCGATGAGCGGAGCCGACGACTTTCCCGAACTGCGCGCCCACCTGTTGGCGCATTCAGTGCGACGGGGAGACTTCGTGCTCAAGTCCGGTCGCCGCAGCAGCTGGTTCATCGACTCCAAGCAGACGGTGTGCCGTCCCGAAGCGATGTTGCTCGTGGCCGATGCGGTGCTCTCGGTCACTCCGCCCGAGGCAACCGCCATCGGGGGGCTGACCATGGGAGCCGACCCGGTGGCTTTCGTGACGGCCGGCGTGGCCGCCACCCGGGGCCGGTTGCTCAAGGCGTTCAGCGTGCGCAAGGAAGTGAAGGACCACGGTGGCGGTGGGCGCATCGCCGGTGCACTGGACGCCGGGCGACAAGGTGGTGGTGACCGAGGACACGGTAACCCGGGGCACGTCGTTGCTCGAGGCGGCCCTGGCCATTCGCGAAGCCGGGGCGGATCCGGTCCTGCTGGTGGCCGTCGTCGATCGCGGGGGCACCGCGCGAAGCCATGGCCGCGGCCGAGGGACTCACCTTCCGGGCCATCCTCACGGCGCCCGATCTCGGCTTCGACTACGAAGGCGCCTGAACCGTGGCGCCACACAAATTCATCACATAAGGCTCATGGTCTGCTCATGATCGCCCTCCATCCTTTGGGTAGTGGCCCGAAAGGGGAGTCGAATCATGTCGAGGATCGCTGCCAGAACCCGAAGAGAACGTTGCAAGCTCATCGCCCTGGTCATCGTCGTGTTGGCCGTCGTCGGCGGAGGGACGGCCTTCGGCGTCGCCGTCACGTCCGGGGGCGCAAAATCCGCTGCACCCCTCAGCCCCCCGACCTCGACGACAACCCCTATGTCTTCGCTTCCCGCAACATCCCTGCCGCCGCCGCATGCGATTGATCCGGTGGTGCCGACCACACCGACGACGGGTGGCGCGAACGTTGACCACGACGTCCAACTTGATCAGCGACACGTGCCTCTACAGCCATGAAGCCAACGACGATCCCATTCTGCAGCCCGGCGCGACGGGACAGTCGATGGCCCACGATTTCTTCGGGAACGTCACCACTTCGGCCACATCGACCGCACCTGAACTCGTCGGAGGGGCGACGAGTTGCACGACGAGCCGCGATGCGTCGGCCTATTGGACCCCCGTGCTCTATCAGAACGGCGTGGCCATCACGCCGGTCCGGAATCTCATCTACTGGTCCGGACTCCACGCCGAGAATCCGGCGGTGACTGCACCACCGGCGGGACTGGAGATGATCGCCGGTGACGAGAATGCCACGGCACCGCAGTCGAGCAAGGTCATCGACTGGCGTTGTGCGACGCAGACGCAGACGCTGACCCTGACGCCGCAGCCGGTGTCTGCGACGCCCGTCAACTGTGCCGGCACCGACGGCATAGAACTCCGGATCACCTTCCCTTCGTGCTGGAATGGAACCAGCCTCGCCGGAGCCGATCAGACCAACGTGGCCTATCCGACCAAGGGCGCGAGCTGCCCGCCTGGGTACCCGGTGCGCATCCCGACGGTGATCTTCCACGTCGTGTATCCGATCACCTCGGCCGCAGGCCTCACCCTCTCCATGGGACCGGGCCAGCAAGGCTCGACCGACACCGCCCATGGCGACTTCATCAACGGGTGGGATCAGAGCGTGCTTTCCACGCTCATCAGCGGTTGCGCCGGCACCGCCCACACCTGCGGCCATGTGACCGGGTCCGATGCCGATGTTCGTTCCAGGGTGGCGCAATGACCACGAAAGGTTGGTGTTGACATGCTTGCGATGACGATGTCAGGTTCGAACGGGATCTTCTCGGTTCCTTCCGAGCACCGCCCCGGACTCGTCGTCCTGGTGGTCATCGCGCCGGTGCTCTGGCTCGCCCTGAGCGCCCTGCGCGCGAGGGCCCGTGCGGGCTCGGCCCCGGCCCTGCGGTGCGTGGGTCGTTACGACGGCCTGAGCTTCACCGCCAAGGCTGTGCTGTTCGCCACCTTGGTCGGCGCGACCGTCCACATAGCGATCGTGCCGACACACTGGGGTGACGAGCGTGTGACGGCCATTCTCTTCATCGTTGATGCCGTTGCGTTTCTCATCGCATTCTTCTGGACCTTCACGTGTCGCAACCATTGGCGGTTGGTCGTCGGTAGCCATCACCGGCGGTACGGCGGTCGCCTACGCCTTCTACATACTGCGTGGCTGGGAGACCATGGACCTGGTCGGCCTGCTGACCACCACCATTGAGTTCGCCGCCGCCCTCATGGTGCTGTCTCCGGTCCTCGCGAACACACCATCGCGTGAACACTGGGTCGGCCTCGCCGCTCTCCCTTTGGCACTCGTCACCCTCCTGGGCACCGGGGCGCTCGCGAGTGCGACGACGGCGTCTGTGGTTTCGTCATCCCCCGGTCCCCACGCAACGTCGTCAATGTCATCAATGTCGTCCATGACACCCTCGACGACGTCGCCGACCAAGGCGCTTTCGCTGGCCACCACGTCCCCGGCCGGGCCGATCACGTGGCCCGACACCACCATGGCGATGGCACCAGGCATGAAGATGGCCACCCCTGATTGCACGGCGCAGCCGACCGGAGCGCAACAACGGGCGGCCGTGGCACTCGTCGACCAAACGGTCACTGCCGCCGCTCCGTTCAAGAGTCTGGCCGCAGCGAAGGCGGCCGGGTATGTCCCACTGACGCCGACCGGGCAGAGGATCGTGCACTACATCAACCCTTCGATCTATCGACAAGGGAAGCAGCTGGATCCGGCATCGATCCCGGTGCTCGTGTACGTCAATACCGCACATGGCGCCGTCCTCTCTGCTGCCATGTACCTCATGCCGCAAGGCACGGGGACCACGGATCTGCCACAACCCGGCGGATGCCTGACGCAGTGGCATGTCCACACCGACCTCTGTGTCGGGGGCGGCCAGGTGGTCGGCAACGACAAGGCCGGTTCATGCGCAGCCGGAAGCTCCAACAGAGTGACGCCGCCGATGATGCACGTGTGGATGACGCCGGTGACCGGTGGCCCCTTGGCCCCGGATCCGTCGTCGCTCTCGGAGGTGATGGGGGCCTGAAGCGCACCGCCCCTCAGTCAGCCCAACGGGACGGCGTAGTGACCCGCGGGAAGAAGTCGCCGCCTACTTGCTCGTCGAGCCCCGGCGCCGCACGAGCGAGTCGACGGTGACCGCGGCCAACAGCACGAGTGAGGTGGCGATCTCCTCCCCGGCCGTGCTGACCCCGATGAGGGCCAAGCCGTTGACGACGGCCGCAATGAGGACGCCGCCCAGCAGGGCGTGGACCGCCTTGCCGTAGCCGCCGAAGAGACTGGCGCCGCCGATGACAGCGGCCGCCACGGCGTAGAGGACATAGGTCGAGCCGTCGTAGCCGACCGAGATCGACCCGAGGCGCGAGGCGAACACGAGCCCGCCGAGACCGGCGGTGAAGGCGGACAGGGTGAAGGCGACGGTGCGGATCCACTGCACGCGGATGCCGGCCCGTCGCGCCGCCTCGGGACTGGCCCCGATGGCGTACATGTAGCGGCCCGTCCGGGTCTTGGACAGCAACAGTGTCCAGACCACGACGAAGAGGAGCACGAAGCGGGAGCACCCAGGGCACCCCGCTGAGGGGGACCAGGTTGCCGCGGTTGATGTTGCACACAATGACCAGGAGGGCACCGGCCACCCCCGCCACGCCGATGGTGAGCAACGTGATGCTGAGCGGGGGCGCGCTGAGGTTACGGGCCCGCCGGCGGAGGTTGCGCGTGACGGTGACCAGCGCGTAGAGCGCCGACCGCCACCACCAGGACGATCCAGCTGGCGGCCGCGCTCATGTTGCCGTTGACCAGGTTGTAGAGAGGACCGCTGGTGGGGAGGCTGATGACGCCGCCCACGGCGCCGTGGAAGGAGTCGAACAAGAAGATCAGCACGCCGCCGAGGCCGAGCAGGCTGGCCAGGGTCACCACGAAGGACGGCAGGTGGAGCCGGGTGATCAGAACGCCCTGGAAGAGCGCCGAGGGCCGCGCATGCCAGCAGGCCCACGATCACGGCGGCCCACCAGGGCCAGCCGTAGGACGGGGAGAGCAGGGCCAGGGTGATGGTGGCGCCGATGCCGGCGACGAAGCCGACCGAGAGGTCGATCTCGCTCAGAATCAGGGCGAACATCTCGCCCAGGCCCAGCAGCACGAAGAACGCGGCCTGCACGAACAGGTTGACGATGTTGCCGGCCGAGAGGAACTTGGACTGCTGGACCTGGAAGATGATGATGATGAGCGACGAGGCCGAGCGATGATCGGCAGCGCCCCGCTCTCGCCGCTGCGGATCCGCTTCATCCAGGCCTCGAGGTACTCACCCAGCGAGTCGGCCAGGATTTCGGGCGCCGCGGCGACGAGGGCGACGGCCGCCGGCGTTTCCTCGTGGTGGTGCTCCGTCGTGGACGGCGTCGGCCGTCGGTAGGAGGAGCCGTGCGTCGGCTCGGACTTCGTCTCCGACACCGGCCGCCGGACTGTCCGCGTTCCCCCCCGGATCAATGGTCATTGTCCGCTCCCGTTCCCACTCCCGCTGCCGGCGAGGGCTCGCTCCGATCGGCCGGTCGTCATGTAGTCGACGACCACCGAGCTGTCGAATGCGTCGACGGGCCCCTGCGCCACAATGCGGCCCAGGCGCAGGATGGCGATCCGGTCGGCCACCTCGAAGACGTCGTTGAGGTTGTGCGAGATCATCAAGACGGTCGATGCCACCCTCGGCCAGCCGCTTGATGAGGGCGAGCACCTGGGCCGTCTGGGAGACGCCGAGGGCGGCCGTCGGCTCGTCCATGATCACCAGCTTGGCGTTGGACATGACGGCCTTGGCCACGGCCACCGACTGGCGCTGCCCGCCCGAGAGCGAGGCCACGGGCTGGCGGACCGAGCGGACGGTGGTGACTTCGAGCTCGGCCAGGATCCTCTTGGCCGTGATCTCCATGGAGCCCTCGTCGAGGGTGAAGTGGCGGAGCACCTCGTGGCCCAGGAACATGTTCTGGACGATGTCCAGGTTGTCGCACAGCGCCAGGTCCTGGTAGATGGTGGTGATGCCGAGGGCTTCGGAGTCCTTGGGGGAGCGCAGGCGTACCGGCTTGCCCTCCCAGAAGATCTCCCCCTGGTCCGGCTCCCAGAGCCCCGAAATGGTCTTGATCAGGCTCGACTTGCCGGCCCCGTTGTCGCCGACCAGCGCGGTGACCTCGCCCTCGATGATGTTGAGGTCGACGCCGTTGACCGCCTGGACGGCGCCGAAGCTCTTCTTGACCCCGCGCAACTCGATGAGCGGAGTGCCGTCAGGCTCGGAACCTTCCGTCGCTCATTGCGCCCCCTCCTCGCTCGGCCGGTCCACGGCACCCCCTCCCGCCGGGGCGGGAGGGGGTGCGACTGCGTGGTGACGCCTGGATACCGGGACGCCCGCCCGGCCGAACTGCTTATGGAGTTATACCCGCTGCGGTGCAGTCAGCGGCGTAAGAACCGGCGCAGAGCTGTGAGGCCGGGCACGAAGTTGTCCGCGATCACGGTCGCGTTCATGTTCTTGGCGGTCACCCATTCCGGGGTCAGGAGCGACGACGTCACCTTCCGGCCGGAGGTGGGGTCGACCGTCGTCCCGTTCGCCAGGCTGGTTGGTGGCTTCTTCCCGTCCCGCAGGTAGATGGCGATCGCCGAAGCCGCCGATGCCTCAATGAAGATGGGCTTGTAGACCGTGCCGCACTGGTAGCCCGACAGGATGTCGTCGAGGCCGGTTGCGGTGGCATCCTGACCGGTGGTCGGGAACGTCTTGGGCGCCACGTTCTGGGACTGCAGGTACGAGATGATCGGCGAACCGGTCTCGTCATTGGGGATCAGCGCCGCGTTGATGTTCGGGTGGGCCGTGTAGGCCTCCTGGAACTCGGTCTCGGCGGTCGGTGGGTCCCACGTGTCGGCCGTGTTGGCGACGTCGACCTACTTGCCCGACTTGAAGTACGGCTTGAGCACCGCGTCGTAGCCCTGGGCGAACTGGGTGGCGTTGTTGTCAGTGGCTGCGCCGTGCATGACCACGACCTGCGGCTTGGCGATCTTCCAGGCGGCGACGCAGCTCACCAGGCCCTGGCCGATCAGCTTGCCGACCTGCACGTTGTTGAAGCTCACGTAGTACTCGGCGCTCCCGCCCAGGGTGAGCCGGTCGTAGTCGATGACGTCGACGCCGTGGCGCATTGGCGTAGGTCTCGATCGATTTGCCGACGCCGGAGTCGAAGGGGTCGATGAGGAGCACAGTGGCCCCGTTGGTGATGTCCGTCTGCGCATCAGTGAGCTGCGTCGCATCACTGCCGAGAGCGTTCTGAATGATGATGTCCGAACTGGGCAGCCCGGCGGCGGTCAGTGCCTTCTTGATGTCGGGCTGGTCGAACTCGACGTACCGGGTGGAGCTGACGGTGTCGGGCATGATCGCCGCCACCTTGCCCTTGCCCGATTTGGCCAAGCTCTTCAGTTCTTTCATGGCGGAGAAGTTGTTGGTGAACGACTTCGTCGTCAACGTCGGTGTCGAAGCGCCACTCGACCCGGCCGCCGAGATCGTCAGCCCCGTTGCTGCCATGGCCCCCACGGCGGTCAGACTGGCCAACCGGCCCAACCGGCCCAATTTCTTCGTACGCATGTGCCACCCCAATCCGGGCCCTGGGGCCCGCCTGAACTCACTCCCGGACGGCCCCCAGCGGGCCGGCCTGTGTTGGACTTAATACTGCGTTAACAAATGTTGCGTTCCGGACCTTAGTCAGTTGTGTGACGAATATGTCAAAAAAGTCAAAAAACGTAACATAGGGATTGCAGCGAGCCCCCACGACCGAATCGGCTTCCCTAGGAGGCGTCGAAAGCCCGCACGACGTCGGCCCTCCAGCGGGTCAGATCGGGATAGTGGACGGCCGGGGTCTTCCCGAGACGGACGAGTACGAGGTCGTGAGCTGGGCAGATGGTGATCGACTGCCCCTCGTAGCCCGAGGCGCGGAAGCTCCCGAGGGTGTCGCCGGCACAGCCCCACCAGTGCGCGCCGTAGGGACCGTCCACGGGATCGTCCGACGCCATGGTGCGGCCGTAGTCCACCCATCCTTGGGGCAATAGCCGTGTCCCGTCCCAGATGCCGTCACGCAGGTAGAGCAGTCCGAAGCGGGCGAAGTCGCGGGCCGTGGCCCGGAGATAGGACGAAGCGACCCAGGTGCCCGCCCCGTCGAATTCCGCCACGGCGCTGTCCATGCCGAGGGGAGCGAACAGGCGGGACCGGAGGAACTCCTCGTAGGGCGGACCATGACCGACGGCGCGCGCCACGATCGCCGAAATGATGTTGGACGTCCCCGATGAATAGTTGAAGCGCATGCCGGGTGCCGCCGCCAGTGGTCGGTCGGCCGCGAAGTGCGCCATGTCCGACTGCCCGGCGCCGAACAGCATCTCGATCACATCGGAGACCCGCTCGTCAACATCGACGTCCGGTACACCGCCGTCGAGTAGATAGTCTTCGACGAAGTCGAGCCCGTCGCGCATGGCCAACATGTGGCGCAGCGTGATGGCGCGGCGGGGGTCGTCGGGGGCGGACCACTCCGGGACGTCGACGGGAGCATCGAGGTCGAGCACGCCGTCGCCGACGAGCAGACCGATGATGGCGTGCAACATCGACTTCGCCATGGACCAACTCAACAGACGCGTCTTTGCGTTGACGGGCTCGGGTGGCCGGTCGAATTGTTCCAGCGCGCCCCGGTAGCGCTCGGCCACCACCCGACCGCGATGGACGACCACCACGGCATGCGTCGTCGCGAGCGGTCCGGTGTCGTCGCACACGCGGTCGAGCAGCGCCTCGAGCTCGGTGCGCACCTCTCTTGGTGGATCACTCTGCGGCCACTCGACGGTCGGCCACGGCACGCCTTCGGGTTGGGGTAGAAGCCGGACCAGCTCGCCCATCAGCGAACGGCGGCGAGGAACTGCAACAGGGCGGCATTGGTCTCGTCCGGCTTCTCCTGCTGCACCCAGTGGCCGGCGTTCTCGACGAGGGTCGTGCCACGAAAGTCCGGAAGTATGCGGGCCATGGTGTCGGCCGCGCCCGGCATCATGGTGTTGACGGGGTCGAGCGAGCCGGTGAGGAAGCCCACGGGCATGGTGTAGATCGACGGCTCAATGAGGTGACTGCGCTCCCAGTTCGCGTTCATGTTCCGGTAGAAGCTGACCGGCCCGAAGAACCCGCTCGTCTCGAATGCCGCGGCGTAGACGTCGACGTCGGCCTCGGTGAGCCAGGGTGGGAGCTCTGCGGGCGCCGGGGCGAGGGTGTCGACGAACCGGGTGCCTTCGGCGGGGGCGTCGGCGAGCGCCCGGCGGCCGTTGGCCATGCCCTCCGCACTGGCCGAGTACAGCATGGTGCGCAGGAAATGCCGCGGGTCGGCGTCGAACTCGGCCTCGGCGATGCCGATCGGCTGGAAGTAGAGGATGTAGAAGAACTTGCCTTCGAAGATCTTCTCGAAGATGTCGATCGGTGGGACGGGTGGATTCGTGTAGGGCACGCTCATGGCAAAGAGGGACGACATCCGGTCGGGATGCAGCCGCCCCATTTCCCACACCACGATGGCACCCCAGTCGTGCCCGACGAACGCCGCCTTCTCGTAGCCGAAATGGTCGAGCAGCCCGCACAGATCGGTGGTCAGGTTGTCCGCGCCGTACTGCGCGACCTCGGAGGGGCGGCTGCTCCCTCCGTAGCCGCGCAAGTCTGGCGCGAGAGCGCGGTACCCGGCCCGGCCGAGCGCGGCCAGTTGGTACCGCCACGAGTACCAGAGCTCGGGGAAGCCGTGGCACAGGACAACGGGTGGCCCGTCGGCCGGTCCGGCGGTGACTACATGGAGCTCGATCCCGTTCGTCGTGATGTGCTCGTGCCCGAAGCCGGATTCGTCGAACGGGTTCGGCGCTGCTGGAACCGCAGGGGAGTCAGGCATCGGCGGACTTGTTCGCTTTCTCTTCCTGGTGTTTCTGAATGGCGGACATGACGGCGTTTCCCGCGGCACCGATGAATTCGGGGCGGTTCTCGGCCGCCCAGTCGCGGCTCGCGGTCAGCGTGCGAGATGAGTCCTGGAACTCCGGAGCCACATAGCGCGGCGAAGAGCTCGTAGGAATGTCGGGTCGCCGCCGTGTCCGCCCACTCATGACCCATGAGGAGGAACGAGCCGAAGCCCTTCGATTGGGCCCGAAGGCGTTCGATCTGCGCGATGGCGTCCTCGACCGTGCCGATGACCGCGAAGCCCGAGGCGATCAGCGCGTCGACCAGCGAGTCGAAGTTGGCGGTGTCCGGCGCCAACGGCAACGCCGCCACCCGCTGGAAGTAGTCGACCCATTGTGCAAGGCCGAAGGCCACGTCCCGCACGGCCTGCTCCTTGGTGTCGGCGAGGTGCATCGGTCCGACCAGGCGCCACTTGGAGCGGTCGACCGTCGTATGGAACTCGGCCGCCCGCTCCTCCATGACGTCCCAGTGGGCGCCGAGTATGTCGAACCCTCCGGCCGCCGACGTCGCACCGATCGAGAGCAGGCTGGCCCCGAAGCGGCCCGCGGTGCGCGGGCCGGCGGGAGAGACCTGGGCTGCCACCGCCACCTCGGGATAGGGGCGTTGAAACGGGCGCATCTGCAGGCGGGCGCCGACGAGCTTGAACCAGTCCGTCTCCATGGTGACCGGCTCTTTGCCCTCGAGGAGCAGCAACATCGCCTCGAGGCCCTCTTCCATCATGTCGCGCTGCTTCGCCGGGTCGATACCCATCATGAACGCGTCCGACGGGAGGGCGCCCGGTCCCACGCCGATCATGAGGCGCCCGCGCGTGAGGTGGTCCAACAGCACCAGCCGGTCGGCCAGCATGAACGGGTGGTGATACGGCAGCGACGACACGCCGGTGCCGAGGCGGATGTGTCTGGTGCGCTGGGCCGCGGCGGCGATGAAGACCTCGGGGGAGGCGATGATCTCGTATCCAGCCGAATGGTGCTCGCCGATCCAGGCCTCATCGAACCCGAGCTCGTCGAGATGCTCGATCAGCTGCAGATCGCGCTCGAGGGCCAGCGTCGGGTTCTGCCCGACGGGGTGGAACGGGGCCAGGAAAATGCCGAAATTCAGGCGATCTCCCGCATCGATGGTCGTCATGGGGTGGAGCTTCCTCTCTTGGCGGGTTCAGGGATGCACGAGGATCTTGCCGTGCTCGCCCGGCGTGCGCAGCGTCTCGAAGGCGCCGGGCGTGCCGGCGAGATCGACGGCTGAGGTGACCAGCAGGTCCGCTCCGGGGACGCCGGCTCCCAGTCGTTCGAGCGTGGCGGCGAACTCGGCCGGGGTGTACCCGAACGAGAAACGCAGCTCAATCTCTTTGACCACCGCCATGAAGGGCTCGATGGTGTCGCTGTGCATGCACACACCCACCACCACGATGCGGCTGTGCGGCGGCGCGTCGGCGATGAGTGATTGCAACATGCCGGGCACGCCCACGGCTTCGAAGATGACCGGGTCGGTGACCTGGTTCCCGAACATCGCTGCACCGGCGCGTGCCATCACGTTCGTCGCCACCCCGAAGTCGGCCCAGCGCTCGTGGGGTGAATGCTCGGCGGGATCGATCACCTCGTCGGCTCCGAAGGCTTCGGCCAAGCGACGGCGCGTGGGCGAGAAATCCGCGGCCAGCACCGGGCCCTGGCCACGGCCCTTGAGGGCGGCGATGACCGCGAGCCCCACGGGCCCGCAGCCGACGACGAGGGACGGCTGCCCCGGCTGCAACCCCGAGAGTGCCACGGCGTGTTCGCCCACGGCCAGCGGTTCGGTCAGCGCGGCGAGGTCAGTGTCGAGTGCCTCAGGGACCGGCAGGAGCAGCATTTCCTGCAGGGCCATGTATTCGGCCAACGCGCCGGGGAACGCGTTCGAATAGCCGATCTGTTCGACCCCGGTGGCGCCCACGATGATCGGGACCGAACAGACGCGCGTGCCCACGGCGAGGGTCCGCGAGGTGTCGGGGCCGTGGTCGACGACTTCGGCGCAGAACTCGTGCCCGAAGACGCAGTCACGGCGCGGGTCCAGCGCGGGGACTCCGACGGCGTCCATCAACCCGGTGAAACGCGTGAAGTCGGCCAGTGCATGGAGGTCCGATCCGCAGATGCCGGCGGCCAACGAGCGGACCACGACGTGACCCGCACCCGGCGTCACGTCGTCCACCTCGCTCACGACGAGCCCGCCGCCCCTGGTGACTGCAGCGCGCATGTCGCTCCCCCTGCATCGTCGCTCCCTTTGTTCGGCGAGTTTCACACAAGCACCTGGAGCGGGCGACACGGGCTCTCCTTGAGATACCCATGTGCACCTTGACCGGCGACCGGCGCCCGGCGACCGGCGACCGGTGACCGGCACCCGGTGACCGGCACCCGGCGCGGCATGACGCAAGATGTCCGGCCGACGGGACTGTTTTGTCTTTCTCGCTCGCCTCTCGTGGGAGGGCTGGTCAAGGGCGCCGGTAGGCGAGGCCGGACACGGGTGGCCGGGCGTCCCTTGAGGAGCCCGGTGTCGACTCCGTGCCAACCAACATCGAACCGGTCAGCCGCCCAGCGGCTGACCTACCTGCGCCTTTTCGCCTTTTTTCGCCCGTGCCGTGAGCCGGGCAGAAGAGGGTGGAGCATGTCCACGCATCCGACTGGGGTGTGTGAAAACTGACCGCTAGAATTCTAACAGTCAGTTTTTACAGGGTGTTCGGCGGTACCCGTGGAGGGAATGCCGTCACTTACTGGTGGCCAACGCCAGGATCGTCTGCCCTTCGCCCCCGCCCCCGCCCCCGCCCCCGGCCTGGGCCTCGCCCTCGGCCACGAGCTCGGTGCTCCTGCGCCGGACCGTCGCCTTGCGGGGGATTCCCTGCAGGATGGCTCCTGCCGTAAGGCTGCAGGCGGCCATGAAGATCCAGGCGTGGTGGAAGGCGTGGACCGCATCGAGCCCGGTCGCCGTCCCGAGCACCGCCACCAGGCAGGAGACCCCGAGAGCAAGACCGATCTGCCGGCACATGGCATAGAGGGCCGTGCCTGTCGCTGAGCGCTCGGGGGGCAGCGGTGCGGTGGCCGCGCCACCGAGCGAGGGGAGCATGAGCCCGACGCCGATGCCTCCGAGCAGACTGCCGGGGAGGTAGGCACCGACATAGTCCGGCGTCACCCCGATCCGGGTGATCCACCAGACGGCGGAGGCGGCGAAGAGCAGGCTGCCGACCGTGCCGACCGCGCGGTGACTGAACCGTGATCCGAGCAGTCCCCCCGGGAAGGCCGAGATCGCCGCCACCAGCGGTCCCGGCGCGATCATGAAGCCCGCACGCAGCACCGGCTCGTGCCAGACACCGGTCAGGAAGAGGACACCGCCGAGCACCATGGCCCCGAAGCCGGCGAAGAAAACCAGTGAACTGGCGTCGGCCAGAGCGACGGCACGATGGCGAATCACCGCCGGTTCGATGATGGGGTTGGGGTGGCGGCCCGAGCGCACCACGAGTGCGACGCTGGCGAGGACGGCCAGGGCGAAGGCCCCGAGAATCGACGCGCTCGTCCAGCCCCAACTCGATCCTTCGACGATGGCCGCAGCCAGGCTGGCCACCGCGACAGAGAGGAACGCGGCGCCCAACAGGTCCGCTTTGTGGGCGACCGGGTCCTTGATCTCGCGCAGCACCCGCGCGCCAACGACGAGTGCGACCAGGCTGAAGGGCAGGTTCACCAAGAAGACCCAGCGCCAACTGATCTGCACCAACAGTCCGCCGATCGGGGGCCCGAAGGCGGCCGCCGCACCACCGACGGCAGACCACAGCCCGATCGCCGCACCCTTGCGAGCCGGTCCGAACGCGGGGAGCAGAAGCCCGAGCGAGGTGGGCAGCATGAGTGCTCCCCCGCTGGCCTGCAGGATGCGGGCGGCCACCAGGAGGTCGAGCGACGGCGCCACGGCGCACAGGGCGGAGGACGCGGTGAAGATGCCCAGCCCGATCAGGAAGGCCTTCTTGCGACCCGTCCGGTCGGCCCATCTCCCGGCCGGCACCAGCAACGCGGCGAACACGATGGTGTAGGCGCTCAGGACCCACGACATCGATCGCAGCGACTCGCCGTGGAAACTCCGCGAGATGCTCGGGAACGCGATATTGACGATGAAGAGGTCGAGAGAGGACAAGAACACGCCGGTCAGAACGACCAGTGCGGTCAGTACTGGCCGCGGGGCCGATTCCTTCTGGGTATCGCCACGCAACGTTGTGAGTAGTGTCATAAAACGAAGCGTAGTGGAGTGAGTTGCATGGCGCAATGCATGACGGAGAAAAAAGAGCTATCCTGGATGGATGCTGAATCGGGAGTACCCAACCCAGTACTGCTCGATGGCCTCCACCCTGGAGATCATCGGTGAGCGGTGGACGATCCTGATCGTGCGCGACATCTTCCTGGGCATCCGCCGCTTCGACGATTTGCAGCGGAATTTAGGGGTGGCACGCAATATCCTCCAGAGCCGTCTGGAGCGGTTGGTCGAGCACGGAATTGTGGTGAAGCGTCCCTACCAGGAACGCCCGGTCCGCTACGAGTACCGGCTCACCACGAAGGGGGCCGATCTGTGGCCGGTACTGTTGTCGCTCCTTCACTGGGGCGACCGCTACGCCATCGACGGCGAACCCCCCGTGGTCATCCAGCACCGGGGATGCGGCGGTGAGCTCGACGATCGCCGCCGCTGTACGACCTGTGGGGCCGATATCACCGTGACCGAGGCGATCGCTGTCCGCACCGGGGCCCGGAGGCCCGCCACGGCGGACGCGGCCGTGGAGGCTGGCGTTTCGGCCTGAATGTTAGGGAGGCGCCTGCAGAGGGGAGGGCGGCCCCGGGCTGCGGCTACCCCGGCACGACGAGCGTCCGAACAGCATGAAATGCGCCCTGCACCCCCTTCGGCTCAAAACACGACTAAAGTCATCGGAAATAGAGAACAAATGTGAACAGCCTGGGAGGGCTCACGATGACCATCACACGGGAGGGGGCGATTGCAGAAGAACTGGCGATCGGTGCCCCGGCCTCGCCCGGCACATTGGGGCCACTGGAACTTCTCGACCTCTTGCAGGATTACACAGCCGAAATGGCTGGCCTGTTGCCCGTGGCCGAACCCGGTCTGACCGAGCGCCGGTACGAGTTACTCGAGCTCACCGACGACCTGGAGATCTGGGCCATCCATTGGCCGCAGGGCCGTGGGCTCGAGCTGCATGACCACGGCGGCTCGGTCGGCGCACTCTGGGTGGTCTCGGGGAGTCTCGAGGAGCACTATTTACAGGGTCGTCGCACGGTGGCCCATCGCACCCTCGTCTCGGGGGGCGGTGCCGCATTCGGCCCCGCCTACATCCATGACGTGGTCAACGCGGAATCCGCCCCAGCCACCAGCGTGCACGCCTACTCTCCTCCTATGCCGTCCATGACCTTTTACCGGCAGGAAGCGTTGGGCCTCGTCGTCGACCGGGCGGAATACCGCGCGGATCCCTCGTGGGCCCCTTGAGCGCAGTCGATCGGGTGCTGGCGCAGGCGCGCCTCGGACTTCACCGGGTGGATGCGGAGCGGGCGAAGCAGATACACGAGGAAGGCGGGTTGTTGATCGACATCCGACCGGCGGCGCAACGCGCCGAGTTCGGGGAGATCCCGGGGGCCCTGGTCATCGAACGGAACAACCTCGAGTGGCGGCTGGATCCCGGCGGCTCCCACCGCATCCCCGAAGCCGAAGACCCCGACCGACCCGTCGTGATCGTGTGCCAGGAGGGCTATGCCTCCAGCCTGGCCGCGGTCAGCCTGCTGCAGGTCGGGCGTACCGCCGTCACCGATCTCGACGGCGGGTTCGTGGCCTGGCGGGACGCCGGTCTCCCGACGACGCATGGTGCCCGCCCCTGAGCAACGGCGACATGCCGCCCCCGACAGCGCGGTGACCCGCACCGGCTCAGGGAGCGGTGGAAGGTGCGGTCCCCGCCGCCCCCGTGGCCCCCGCCGTCTCGTCTGATCGGAGCGGGGTGGCGTCCAGGGCGCAGTGGTACCTGCGGAGGTGGAGGTCGCGCAGTCCGCGGGCGCCCTGCGGGTTGCGGATGGTCGCTGCCGCAATGAGGCCCCCTGCCGCGCTGGTCAGCCCGGCGATGATCATCGCGTTGTGGAAGCCCTTGGCGAAATTGTGGGGATCCAGCGCGGCCGCACCGGTGATGCCGGCCAGGAGCGGAAGGACGGCCACCGCCAACAGGCCGGCGGCGCGTGCCACGACGTTGTTGACGGCCGAGGCCACACCGGCATGCTCGGCCGGTGCGGCGCCCATGGCGGTAGAGGTGAGGGGCGCCACGGTGATGGCCAGTCCGATGCCGAAGAGAATGACAGCGGGGAGGACCTGGAGCACGTAGCTCCCGCTGTGAGTGGCCCGGGTCAGCAGGAGCAGGCCGGCACCGACCACGAACGGTCCCGCCGTCATCTGCAGGCGGGGGCCGATCCGCGCCGCGAGCTGACCTGAACGGGCGGAGAAGAGCAACATGATGAGGGTGACCGGAAGGAGGGCGAGACCGGACTCGAGGGGGCTGTAATTGACCACCAACTGCAACTCGACCGGGAGAAGGAACAGCGCGCCGCCCAAGGCGCCGTAGACGACGAAGGTGACGGCATTGGCCCCGCTGAATTGTCGGGTGCGGAACAACCCGAGCGGGAGCATGGGGTTGGCGCTGACGTGCTCGACCAGTAGAAACGCCGGGGCGGCCAACGCGGCAACGAGCAGGCTGACGATCACGGCCGGGCTCGTCCACCCGTGTCCCGGTGCCTCGATGAGCCCGTAGGTCAACCCGGCCAGAAAGAACACCGCGAGTCCGGCGCCCGGGAAATCGACGTGGCCGGCCGTCGAGGGATCCCGCGACTCGGGCACGTGACGGGCGGTCACCACGAGGACGACGACAGCTACGGGGAGGTTGATGAAGAACACCCACCTCCACGAGGCGGCGACGATCAGGTAGCCGCCCAACAACGGCCCCGCCGCCGTGGCCACGCCTCCGAGACCCGACCAGGCGCCGATGGCCCGCGACCGGTCGTCGGGACGGAATGAGGCCTGCAGGATGGCCAGGCTGGCCGGAGCCAGGAGAGCGCCACCGACACCTTGGAGGACACGTGCCGCAATGAGCGTCCCCGCGTTGGGGGCGAACCCACAACACATGGATGCCACGGCGAACCAGATGATGCCGATGGAGAACATCCGCTTGCGTCCCATGCGGTCGCCGAGCGATCCGCCGAGGAGCAGGAATGCGGCCAGCGTCAACGAGTACCCCGAGACGACCCATTGCAGGGTGCCGACGCCGCTGTGGAACGCCCGCCCGATGGTGGGGAGCGCGATGCCGACCACAGTGGCATCGAGCGCCGCGATGCCCGATCCGAGGACCATGGCCGCGATGACCCAGCGTCCCTGACTGGTCCCGAAGGCGAGTTGGACCGGCCCGCCCGCACTCTCGGCTGTGGATTCAGCGTCCGTCAACGGGCCGTACCTCCGTGCCGGAGTCTGGCACGCATGCGTGTGACGCCACGCACGCGCACGTCTATGGTGCGGCGATGACCGAGGACGGCTTGGATCTGCAGGGGCGGGTGGCGATCATCACGGGTGGGGGAACGGGGATTGGAGCCGCAACGGCGCGGCTGTTCGCCGCCCACGGCGCGGAGGCGGTCGTCCTCGCCGCACGTACGGGTGCGCAGATAGCGGCGGTGGCGGCCGACATCGAGGCGTCGTGGCCGACGCGAGCCCTTGCCGTGCCGACGGACGTCAAGGACGAAGCGTCCGTCGTCAATCTGGTGGCGCAGACGATCGACGCGTTCGGTCGTATCGACGTCCTCGTGAACAACGCCGGCGGCACGCGCATGGGACCACTCGAGAGCACACCGACCAAGGCATGGGATTCTGTCTTCGCGTTGAACGTGCGCGGTCCTTTCCTGTGCACGCGCGAAGCGGGCCAGTACATGATCGAGCGGCGGTCGGGCGTCATCGTCAACGTGTCGTCAGGGGCCGGGGTCAACGGTGTACGACACGGCGCCGGTTACAGCGCAGCCAAGGCAGCGCTCCAGATGTTCACACGGGTGACGGCGGGTGAATGGGGGCGTTTCGGTATCCGGGCCAATTGCGTCGCGGTCGGGCTCGTCGCCTCGGAACGTGCGGTCGACGCCTGGGAGGTGGCGGGCATCGACCCCGAAGCGTTCCGTCACGGCATCCCGCTCGGGCGCGTCGGCGAGCCCGTCGATGTGGCCTCGTCCATCCTCTTCCTCAGCTGCGACGCCTCGTCCTATGTCAGCGGGGAGACGTTCTCGGTGAACGGCGGCCCGCAGCTCGGCGGCCCCGAACTCGACTGACGGACGTGCGGGAATCCGCGGCGGCCAGTCAGGCCCGCGTCAGGACGTCCGCGCCGGTGTCGGTCACCAGAATCATGTGTTCGAACTGTGCAGTGCGTCTCCCGTCGGCGGTCACCGCGGTCCAGCCGTCCTCCCACATCACGTGGCGCCAGGAGCCCGCCGTGATCATGGGTTCGATCGTGAAGGTCATGCCCGGTTCCATGATGGTGACCGCACTCGGTTCGTAGTAGTGGGGGATCTGGGGGAGCGAGTGGAACACTTCGCCGATCCCGTGACCGCAGTAGTTGCGCACTACGCCGAATCCGGCTGCCTCGGCATGGCGTTGGATGGCCCGCCCGAGATCGCTGACCGGTCGTCCGGGGTTGACGGCTTCGATGGCCTTTTCGAGGCATTCTCGGGTCACCGCAATGAGGCGTTGGGATTCGTCGTCGATGTTCCCGACGCCAAAGGTCGCATTGGTGTCGCCGTGCACCCCGTCCAGGTAGACCGTGACGTCGAGGTTCACGATGTCGCCGTCGCCGAGCGGTCGGGAATCGGGGATACCGTGACAGATGACCTCGTTGACCGAGGTGCAGAGCGACTTCGGATAGCCGTGGTAGTTGAGGGGGCTCGGGTAGGCACCCTGTTCGATGGTCGCCTCGTGGCAGAGAGCGTCGAGCTCGTCGGTTGTCACGCCGACCTTTATGGCCGCGTGAAGTCGTCTGCAGCACGTCAGCGGCCACCCGACCGGCCCGTCGCATCCGCTCGATCACCCCGTCGCTCTTGACCATGGGCTCATCCACCCTGAGCGGGCGACCGCTCGCGGCATAATCGGGCCCGGGGATCGTCGGGGGCACGGCGCGCCGGCCCGAGACCGCACCGGCGAGTACCCGCTCCTGCGTCGCCTGGTGACAGCGCTTGTACTTGCGCCCGCTGCCGCACCAGCAGGGGTCATTGGACCGCAGGGGTGGCTTCATCGGCGGCGTGCGGCGTTCATCATTTGCACCGTACCCGGCTGACCTCCTCTGGAGACACGCGTGGCTTCCATCTCCGCTGCAGAATATGAGAACGTATGCCGGTGTCGCGCCCGTCGATCTACGAGTTTGCCGGTGGTCAGGACGCGTTCTTGAAGCTTGCGGCGGCGCATCACGAACGGTGCCTGCAGGACCCGGTGTTGGAGCACCCGTTCTCCCACCCGGGACACCCGCAGCACGTTGAACGCCTGGGCAACTATTGGGCGGAGGTATTCGGCGGTCCCCCGCTCTACAGCCGATCGTCCGACGGGCAGTCGGGCATGCTGGCCCTTCATGCGGGGATGCAGGCCGATGATGATCTCGGGGCCCGCTTCCTCGCCTGCTTCCTCCAGGGGATCGATGACGCGCGCCTGCCCGGGGACGAGCGAGTTCCGCGCGGCGCTCCGGTCCTACATGGAGTGGGCGACCGGTGATGTCCACACCTACAACCCGAAGGGTTCGATCGTGCCGTCGGGCCTTGCCGTCCCCCACTGGGGCTGGGATGGTCTCGAGGGTGATTCGCCCGCCGCATGAGACGCCGCATCCGCTGGCTCGGTGTCGTCATGGTCCTTCTCTTCGGGCTCATCGCGGTCCAACTCGTGAACATCCAATTCGTCAAGGCGCATCAGCTGGCCACCTCACCGAACAATCCGCGCGTCGCGGTCCTGAAGTACGTCAACCCCCGGGGAACGATCTACGCCGCCGATGGCACGACGGTGCTGGCCAAGTCGGTGGCCACCACCCCGGGTCCGTACAAGTATCCCTACTCCTATCTCCGCCAGTATCCACAGGGGCCGCTGTATGCGGGCATCACCGGCTACTACTCGCCCTTGTACTACGGAACGGCGGGCATCGAAGAGGAGTACAACACCGAGTTGAGCGCACACAGCCAGGGTCCGCAGAACCTGAGTCAGCTGATTTTCGGGGAGAAAATCCCCTCCATCACCGACGATGTGACCCTGACCGTGCAGCCGAGCCTGCAGCAAGCCGCATGGAATGCATTGAGCACGTTGCCGCCGGGCGCCAACAAGGACGGAGCGGTCGTGGTCCTGCAGCCGTCGACCGGCGACGTCGAGGCGATGGTCTCGAATCCGACCTATGACCCGAACGCGCTGGTCAGTCCCAATCTGGCGGAGGAGCAACAGGCGTATCAGAACTACAACACCAAGGACCACGAGGGGTTCTTTCCCCTGCAACCTATCGCGACGGGGTACCGGTTCGCTCCGGGGTCGACGTTCAAGGTGATCACGAGTACGGCCACCTACAATCTCGCGCCGCAGCTGGCGAGCTTCGATTACCCGGTGCAACGCTGCCAGACATTCTCCGACTCCAACGTGCCCCTCTGTGACCAGAGCGGTGCATGCGGAGGGACCATGACGTCCATGCTCCCCGAATCGTGTGACCCGGGGTACGGCGAGTTGGGGGTCAAGTTGGGTGTCCCCGTGCTGGAGAAGCAGGCCGAACTGTTCGGCTACAACTCGGTGCCGGGCATCGACCTTCCCGGTGTGGTCCCGTCCGTGTTTCCCTCACTTCCCGACAACTCGCAGGCCCTTTTGGCCGACAGCGCCATCGGCCAGTACGACGTCGCGGCGACCGCGCTCCAGAACGCCATGGTCGCGTCGGGCGTCGCCAACGGCGGTGTCGTCATGACCCCGCATCTGATGTCGGAGATCCGTGATTCACAGGGGCAACTCGTCGAGCAGTACACGCCCAAACCGCTGCCCGAGACGGCCACGCCACTCGCCGCAGCACAGGTCACGTCGTTGATGGTGGGTGTGGTCCAGCACGGCACGGCATCGGGCGTCGGGTTCCCGTCGTACCTGTGCGCCGCGGTCAAGACCGGGACGGCGCAAACGAGCCCCACCCAGAATGTGACCGAGACATGGATGATCGGGTTCGCGCCGGCGTACGACCCCAAAGTCGCCGTGGCCGTCGTGGTGCCCGAGCAGAACATCGCCTCCGACGGGGCTGAGGTGGCGGGACCGATCATGAAGGCCGTTCTGGAGGCGGCGCTCCCTCCCGGATCGGTGAGCCCGTCAAGCTGCGTTGCGCCACGTCTGCCTGCGACGACCCCGACGCATACGTAGAGGGGAGGACCCGATGGGAGTGTTCACTGAGCTCGAAGTCGCGTACCTAGGTACGCAGCGCCTGGCGCGCTTAGCCACCGCGTCGTCGACCGGGCAACCGGACGTGTCTGCGGTCGGATTCGAGCTGGACGGAGACTCCATCCTTAGCGGCGGGATCGATCTGACCAAGACGGTCCGCTTCCGGCATCTCCGGGAGAACCCTCGCGCCACAATCGTCATCGATGATGTGGCCTCGACCGATCCGTGGAGTCCGCGGGGGATCAAGGTCCGGGGCTCCGCCGCGGTGGAGGAGCACGAGGGCAGGCTGCGCATCCGGATCGAGCCCGAAGTGATCTGGAGCTGGCACATCAACGACAACGCAGAGAAGCGCTTCGCCACGATCGAGCGGCGGGACGTGGCCAAGGGCTGAGGTCCCGTGCCCGCACGCCACCGTCAGTGCGTGTCGGTCCCGCTCCGCAGCAACTTGCCGGATCGCTCGCCGGTGAGACCGGACGGCCCCACTATTTCGGTTCCGTTGACGATGACGTGGTCGATGCCCTTCGGCTCGTTGTAGATCCGGCCCGCGCCGCCGGGGAGGTCGTTGCGCCATCCGGGTGCGCCCGGGCCGACCGTGGCGGGATCGAAGACCACCAGATCGGCCCACGCGCCTTCGACGATTCGCCCGCGATCTTCGAGGCCATAGAGGCGGGCCGGGATGTCCGTCAACTTCTGGACCGCTTCGGCCAGGGTGAGCGTGTCCTGCTCACGGGCCAACGCCAGCAGGACGACGGCATAATCGAAGGTCGAGAGAATCTCCACGTGCGCTCCGGCATCCGAGGCGCCGATGATCACGCGTGGGTCGTGCAGGGACTCGATCCGGACCTTCCAACTTGCCGCACTGTTGGCGATCGGCTCGGGTTGGAATCCGGTTCGGAATTCGTCGGCGATCCATAGATCGAACAGGGCGTCGAACGCGTCGCCTGCGCCGGTCGCGGCGATATCTCCCAGTCGTCGCCCGGCCGATGCCGAGCTGGCCTCGGAATGCGTGTCGGTCACGACGAGGGCGGCGACCCCGGCGGCCAGCGGCGACTCCGCTTCTTCGGCGGACCGTCGGAGACGGTCCCGTACAGCGGGGTCCCGCAGCTGCGCGAGCCCCTCTGCGAGGGGCAGGTCGAGGAGCTCGGCCCAGCCGGGAACGGAGCGGAAGAAAGGGCTCCGGCGCGCCAGGCGTATCGCTGTCGGCCCCGGGTACGTGAGGGCGACGATGGCCGCCCCTCTTGCCGCGGCCAGATCGGAGACTTCGAGTTGCTTGCGGGAGACGTCAGGGTCCACCGGGATGAGCACGTTCCAGTTGAGCGTGCGCTCGGCGGCCAGTGACATGGCGATCATGGTCTCGATGTGCTCGTCGCTGAACGCACCGACCGTGGGGATGAACTCGATCTGGGTGCCCGGGAATGCGGCAACCTCGCCGGCCAGCGCCACCAGTTCCGGGGCGAGCGAGAAGCGTGAGGGCACCGGTGCGCCCTCGCCGTCGAGGTGGAGCGAGTTCCAAGATGACGAAAAGCCCAGCGCCCCGGCCGCCAACGCGTCCCGGAGCATCGCCCGCATGGCGGAGATCGCCGCCGGCCCGGGGTCAGGCTCGGTGTGGCGTGGGCCGAGGACGGCCCGTCGCAGCGCCGAATGGCCGGCCATCACGCCGAAGTTGAGGGCCGGTTTCGCCGCTTCGACCGCGTCGAGGTAGTCCCCGAAGGACCGCCAATCCCATCCTGGTCCCTTGAGGAGGGCTTCGGCCGGGATCGCCTCGACTTCGGCCAGCATCCGGAGCATGTACCCGTCGTCGTGGTCGCCGAGGGGCGCGATCGAGAAGCCGCAGTTGCCCCCGATCACGGTGGTCACACCGTGAAGGGACGAGGGCGACAGGTAGGGATCCCACAGCACCTGCGCGTCATAGTGCGTGTGGACGTCGATGAAACCCGGCGTCACCACCTTCCCACCGGCATCGATCCGCCGCTTCGTCGGGCCGAGTGCGCCGGGCGTTGCGATTTCGACGATCCGCCCGTCGGTGATGCCGACGTCCCGGAGCTGCGCTGTGGAGCCGGTCCCATCCAGCAACAATCCGTCCTCGACGGTGAGATCAAACATTGTCGCCCTCCCTCTGGGTTCGCTCCTTGGGCGCAACCGGCAGGGCCGGCGCATCACAAAGGCGCAGCTCAGCGTATCCCTGCCCCGTTCCCGGCGCGGTGTCGCTCCGTGCGCCGCAGTTGTTCCCCGTTGACCTGCTCGTTTAGTGTGGCAGGGGCTGTCGCAGCCCCAAAGGGAGGGATCATGCTCGATCTGATCATCAGAGGCGGTGACCTCGTCGACGGGTCGGGGGCACCCCGTCGACGCGTGGACATCGGCGTCCAGGGCGACCGCGTGGTGGCGATCGGCGACCTGGCCACCGATGCGATCGCCGTCATCGATGCCAGCGGGAAGGTGGTGACGCCGGGCTTCATCGACGTCCACACACACTTCGATGCCCAGGTCTTCTGGGACGGCGCGCTGACCCCTTCGCCGTTCCACGGCGTGACGACGGCGTTGGCCGGTAACTGCGGCTTCAGTATCCAGCCGCTGTCGGGCGACGCCGCGGACGCCGAGTACCTGCTGCAGATGTTGGCGCGGGTCGAAGGGATGCCGGTCGACTCGCTGCGCCAGGGAGTGCCGTGGGACTGGCGCTCGACCGACGACTACCTTGCTGCAGTCGAACCCAAGCTCGGCATCAATGCCGCGTTCATGGTGGGTCACTCGGCCATCCGGCGATTGGTGATGGGTCCCGAGTCCATCACGCGTGCGGCCACGACTGAAGAGATCGCACACATGGCCGATACGCTCCGGCAGGCCTTCGAGGCCGGTGCGTTGGGATTCTCCTCGTCGTGGGCCCGCACCCACAACGATGCGGACGGCGAGATGGTCCCTTCGCGCCACGCGACCGCCGAGGAGCTGGTGACGCTCAGCGCGGTAGCCGGTGAGTTCCCCGGGACCAGCCTGGAGTTCATCCCGATGATCGGCGCCTTCGATCCCTGGGCCGTCGAGCTGATGGCCGACATGTCCGCGGCGGCGCAGCGCCCGTTGAACTGGAACCTACTCGTCCCCCGCGGGTCTGCCGAAGAGATTGAACAGCGCCTGGCCCCCGGCGACTACGCCCGCACACATGGCGGTGAGGTCGTCGCATTGACGTTGCCTCTTCCCGTGACCATGCGCTTCAACTTCGCCAGCGGGTTCTTCCTCGACTCGATCCCGGGTTGGGAAGGTCCCATGAAAACCTCGCGCGACGAGCGGATGGCACTGTTCACCGATCCGGCGGCGCGCGCTGCGCTCAATGCGGCGGCGCACAGCGAGTCGTACCCCTTGCGGCATCTGATGTCGTGGCAGGACCATTTCATCTACGACGTCGTGGCTCCGGAGAACGAGCAGTACAAGGGTGCACGTATCGGCGACATCGCAGAACAGGAGGGTCGGGACGCCTGGGACGTCCTGTGCGACATTGCCGTGGCCGACGAATTGCGGACGTCGTTCGGTGCCGCCACCCCGGTTCTCAGCAAGGAGGATTGGGAACAGCGGATCGCTGTCATCCGGGACGGGCGGGCACTGTTGGGGGGCTCGGACGCCGGCGCCCACCTCGACCTGCTCGCCACGTTCAACTATCCGACCGTCATTCTCGCTGAGGCCGTCCGCTTGCACGGCCTGCTCTCGCTGGAGGAGGCCGTGCACCATATGACCGAGGAGCCGGCCCAGCTCTACGGGATCACCGATCGTGGACTGGTCACTGAGGGGGGTTACGCCGATCTGGTCGTGCTCGATCCGGCCACCGTCGCCAGTCATGACGTCGCCATGAAGTACGACCTTCCCGGAGGTTCGGGCCGTCTGTATGCCGAGTCCGAGGGGATTGAGCACGTCGTGGTCAACGGCTCGCCGATCATTAAGGACGGGGCGCTCCTTCCCTCGCGCCATGGCACGCTGCTCCGCAGCGGGCGTGACACGGCGGATTCAGGCCGATGAGCACCTTCGTCCTGGTGCACGGAGCCGGCCACGGAGCTTGGTGCTGGGAGCGCACCGAACAGGATCTCGCCGCGGCGGGCTACACGTCGGTCTCGCTGGATCTACCCCTGACCGGCCTGGAGGACGACGCGGCAGCCGTCCGCGCACTCCTCGACTCTCTCGACGAGCCGGCGATCCTCGTCGGGCACTCCTACGGAGGTCTCGTGATCTCCGAGGCGGCCGGGGGGCGGGACGATGTGGCGCAACTGGTCTACGTCGCCGCAGTACTGGTGGCCTCCGATGAGAGCGTGCTCGACATGGCGGGCCAGTTCCCACCGACACTGCTCATCGAGCAGATGGAGTACACCGACGACGGTTCCATGGTCTTCAGCCCGCAGACGGCACTCAATTGCTTCTACCACGAGACGCCGGGCGACGTGGCCGGTCCTGCCTCGTTACGTATGCGCCCCACGGCGGCCGTTGGGATGACCACGACTCCGGGTTCCGACCCGTGGAAGACGGTGCCGACGACCTACGTCATCTGCGAACGAGACCGTGCCATGTCCCCGGAGATGCAGCGCGCCATGTCGAAGAAGGCGGGGCGGGTTGAGAGCATCGACACCGACCACTCTCCGTTCGTGTCGCGGCCAGAGGAGTTCCATCGCATTCTGGTGAGCATCGCCGGTGGCCCTATTGGGTGAGGAGGACAGCGGTGAACCGCGACTAGCCGATCTTTTCGTGGTGTCGGGTGAGGGTACGGCGTGCTCCGCTGAGACCAAAATCGTCGCCAGTCCCTCCATTTTCGGTGGGCAGCTTTTCGGACTCGCGGTGATGGCGGCGGCGCAGTCCGCCGAAGGGGACTGGATCCCGGTGTCGCTGCAAGCGCAATTACTCGACCGCGGTGCGGCCGGGTCCGGGATCGACATCGCGGTCACGAACCTGCGTGATGGTCGTTCGATCCGGCACCGGGGCATTGCCATGAGCCAGAGCGGGCGACCGATCGCTGCGGTGCAGGTGGCGCTCGAGCCGCTCCCGCAGGATGCACCCCCATCGACAGCAGCCACAGCCTCGGCATCCGATGTCATGGCGCCGACTGCTTCTGACCCCCGCTCGCCGTTCGTGGCGCGCTGGGGTTTCCACGAGGTAGAGGTCGTCCATTGCAATCCCGAGGCGATTCACCCGTTCTGGGTGAGGCCACGGGTCGATCTTCCTGACGATCCCGCAGTCCACGCGGCGGCGATCGCCTTTATTTCGGACATGGCACTGGTCATGGTCGTCCACGAAGCGGTGGGGGATCCGTATGCGACGCCTCTGACGATCGATCACACCATCTGGTTCCACGGCGTCCCGCGGTTCGACGATTGGCTGTATCTCGACGCCACGCTGAGCACCCGGCACGATGAGCGTGGTCTCGTGGTGGCCACGATCTCGAACGTCCGGGGCGAGCGTCTCGCAACGGTGAGTCAAGGTGTGCGGGTGAAGCGTTCGAGTTCTGCCGGCCCCTAAGGCGAGGCCGGGTTCACCTCGATGCGTGTCGGGTGTTCTCGCCGTACGCGTCGATGGGACTGTGGAGCGCGAGTCCGCCGTCCACCTCGAGGACCTGCCCGGTGACCCACCCGAGTTGATGGAGCGCAAGGATCGCCTCTGCGATGTCGCCCGGCTGACCGAGGCGACCCATCGGGGTCCGGTCCTCGACGGCGCCCCACCAGCCCTGACCTGTGGTTGCCTCGCCCAGCATCGGCGTCTGCGTCACGCCTGGTCCCACCGCGTTCACCCGGATGCTGAGCGGCGCCCACTCGCACGCCGCCACCTTGACCAGCATGCTGAGCGCCGCCTTCGAGGCACAGTACGTGCCCATGCTGCGATCGACCAGGCGTGCACTGACACTCGACGTGGCGATGAAGGACGCCGGGGAGGAGGCCGCGAGGGAGGCCTTGGCCAGTGCCCGCATCACGAGCAACGGACCCCGTGTGTTGATGGCGAAGACGCGATCCCATTCCTCTACCGGTTCGTCGAGCAGCATGCCGACGTGGCCGACGCCCGCCGTCACCGTCAACTCGGCCGGGACGCCGGCGAGGCGCAGCGTCTCGGCCACGGCGTGATCGACGGACTTCGGATCGGCCACGTCGCATTCCACGTCGGGCTTGCCGGCGATGTCCCAGACCAGCACCTCTCTCCCCTGAGCGCGGTAGCGGTCGACCACCGCGGCGCCGATGCCCGAGGAGCCCCCGACGACGACTGCACCTTGTGGATCGCTCATAGGACGCCTCCCCCACATATGCCGTCGCGCACCGACGGCTTCGCGACCCTAACCAAGCGCCGGCTTTCTGTCACCCGGGGCGTCCTGTCCAGGAAGTGTCACGCGAAGCAGGGCCGTACCTCCTCGGAGAAGAGGTGCATCGATCGCAGGACGTGCTCCTGGGCCACGCCCCCGACACCCATCCACGTGACGATGTTGCGTACGCCTGCGGCGCGCAGGACTTCGATCTTCTGGCTGAAGCCCTCGGGGTCGTCGAAGAGAAGGTTCGTCTCCGTCGCCCGGGCGTAGTCGGCGTCGGGGATTGCGGGCGGGGGACCGTAGGAAGTGAGAGAGTCCCACGCCTGGTCGGGAGCCGGCGGTGGCATGCTGAGCGCGGCGAGGCGGGCCATGTGCCACTCGTAGGGCGGTTTGGCGATCGCGCGTGCCTCGTCGGCCGTCGGCGCCAGCAGGGTGTAGAGCAGCACGATGGCACGGTCCAAGAAGAGGTCGCCATCGTGCTCGGACTTCTCCAGCAGTGCCGTATAGCGGGTGAACGCGTCAGCCGTGGCCTCTATCGGCATGAAAGGGGACGACAATGCCAGCGGGATGCCGCGCGCCACCGTCTCTTCGAGCGGTGTCGTGCCGCCCACACTCATCAGAAGAATCTCCTCGGGTCGACGGATCGGGCGTGGCCAGGTTCGTACCGTCGGGAACACGAAGTACGTCCCGTCGTAGCTCCGCGATTCCCCGCTCCACGCGCCCAGCACGATGTCCAGTGACTCGGTGAACCGGGCTTTGGTCGTGGCCTCCTCCACCTCGAAGGCCACGTTCTGGGGCCATTGATAGCCCCGCCCGATGCAGAGGTCGACGCGTCCCTGGCCGAGGTGGTCGAGGAGGGCGGCCCGCTCGGCGAAGCGGAGAGGGTGGGTCAGCGACAGGTTCACGACGGCGGCGCCGACTCGGACCCTTTTGGTCTGTCCGAGCAGATACGTGACCATGGTCATCGCATCGGGGCAGGCGCAGTAGTCGAAGAAGTGCTGCTCGGGGACCCACACGCTGTCGAAGCCGAGCTGCTCGGCCAGGTGCACCCGTTCCAGCTCCTCGGCCATGACCTGCTCCGTCGTCGTCCAGGGCGGCACCTGGTACGTGTGATACGTCCCGAACTTCATGTGGTCGGATTCCCTTGACGGGCTTCGGCCAGGGCATGCACCAGGGCCGCCTCGATCAGTCGGTCATTGTCCTTGGAAATGAACGTATGCACCGGCTTCTCCAAGAGCAGACGGGAGAGCGGGTTGAATGCTTCGTAGGTCTCGCGGAAGGAGACCTTCGTCCTTCCGTCGCCCGCATCCTCCAGGCGGGTCCAGCCCGTCGACTTTGACCACAGTGGCTTGGAGACCGTGTCGTAGCGCCACGAGATCGGGCGCGTGGCCTCGGTGATCCATTCCCACGACTCGGCTTTGCCGCCCGTGAGCAGATACTTCGGCACGGGAAAGTGGCAGTGGCGGACCAGGCCGTTCCCCTCGGCGTCGCCCTGATGCAGGATCTCGATCTGCACGGAGCCCCTGTCCACGTTGGCGCGCGATTGGGCCGCCATGACATCCCACACCTCTTCGGGTGTTCCCTCGACGACGAATTCGAACTTGTGGTCTTGCACTTCGCCTCCCCGTTTCTCGATCTACAGCTGTGGACGAGACCGTAGGGCCAATGGATCCGTCGTCGCACGATGGTCGGGCGGGGCGCTTTCGGTGGCGCGGCTCAACGGAGACGCATCGGAAGGCGGTCGAGCGAGCAGACAACCGTGACCAGGGGTCCGGGCACAGCCCATGTGGGAGCACCCGTTACCTCCAACGAGGCGAACCGTTCCAGGAGTGCCTCGAACATGATGCGGATCTCCCGCCGGGCCAGGGTCGCGCCGAGACAGTGGTGCGGCCCCCCGCCACCGAATGCCACCTGGTCGTTCGGCGTGCGTCCCACATCGAAGCGGAACGGCTCGTCAAAGACGTCCTCGTCCCGGTTGGCCGAGGGATGCCAGAACGTTACGAGATCGCCCGATCTGATGTGCTGTCCCCGCAATTCGACGTCGGTTGTCGCCGTCCGCCGGAAGTACGACACCGGCGAGCTCCACCGGAGTATTTCGTTGACCGCCAGGTCGAGCAGAGCGGGCTCAGCCCGGAGCCGCGCCAACTGTTCGGGGTTTTCCGTCAACGCCAGCATGCCGGACGAGATCGCATTGCGGGTTGTCTCGGACCCCGCCGCGGCGAGCAGGAAGAAGAAGAGGTCGAGCTCGTGATTGCTCAAACGTGTGGGCGTGCCGTCGTCGTCGACGATCTCGGCCTGCACCAACACCGACCAGATGTCGTCGACCGGTGTGCGGCGTTTTGCGTCGTTGAAGGAGGTGGCGTAGGCGAACAGCCGACGCTCGGTCTCCAGGCGTTGCTCGAGCCCCACGCCGCCCTGCGGATCGAAGGCCCGCAGGATCGTGTTCGTGCCCTTGAAGACGTCGGGGCGTTCGTCCTCGGGAATGCCGATGATGTCGGCGATCACGTGCAGAGGGAGGAGCTCGGCCACCTCAGTGACGAAATCGATGCTGGACCTGCCTTCGATGGAATCGAGGATCCGGTTGGTGCGCCACTTGAGATGGCTCTCCAGGGTGTTGAGCATCCGGGGGGTGAACCCGTGCGAGACGAGCCGGCGCAGGCGCGCATGAGGCTTCCCGTCCATGGAGATCAGCATCTTGCCCTTGCGCTCCGGGCTGGTGTCGCGAATTTGGGCCCCGTCGAAGGCCGTGAAGGTGACCGTGTCCCGGTTGACCGTTCGCAGGTCCTCATGTCGGGACAGCACCCAGAAGGGCAACACACCGGCTTGTCGGAGCATTTCGGTCTCCGGGTGCTTCCAGACCGGGGCGTCACGTCGCAGGCGGGTAAACACGTCGTGCGGAAAGCCTGCGCGGTAGAGGTCGTAGTCGGTGAGGTCGATATCGATGATGGCGCTGAGACCGGTCACCCGTTCCGCCGTTCCGCCGCTGGGATCATTCGCGCGCGCATCGTAGTGCTCCGGATCCGCCATGTCGTGGGGTTGCGGAGACTGTGCGATCGTGGGCCGATGGAAGTGCGCTCCCGGGTTGACGCCGACCTTGTCGCTTGCGTGCGGTTGGCCGAAATCGTGCACGCAAACGACGGCTATCCCGTTTATCTGGCCGGAGATCTCCGCTCGTTCCTTGTGGAGCAGGATGCCATCGGGGCCTGGGTCGCCGTCAACCACGGCGAGATCGTCGGCCATGTCGCGTTGCATCCGGGCCGCGCCGGGGCGGTGACGGATCTTGCGACCGAGAAGACGGGGATGCCGGCGTCGTGCTTCGGGGTGGTCGCTCGACTCTTGGTCTCTCCGCTCGCTCGCCGATCAGGCATCGGCGGAGCGCTGTTGGATCATGCAGCCCGAGCTGCCGTGCAGCGCGGGCTCAGGCCGATCCTCGACGTCGTCGACCGCCACGTCCCGGCCATCCGTCTCTACGAGAGTGGGGGATGGGTCCGCCTCGGAGAGGTAACGGTCACTTTTGACGGGAGTACGCCCATCGATGAATTCGTCTTCATCGGACCTGCGGCGGAGACGGCCTGACGGCTGCCAGAATCTCGAGGTGGACGGGACCTGCCTGGTGTTGGACTTCGACGGCACGATTCTCGATACCGAGGAGCCCAATTACAGGTCCTGGGCCGAACTGTGGGCGGTGCACGGACAAGATCTCCCCCTCGCGGAGTGGCAACGGACGCTGGGCATGGAGGACGCCTTTGATCCATGGCAGGCGCTCGAATCACTTGTGGGGGCACCTCTGGATCCGACGCTCAACGAGGAGCGGCGTGCCCGGAGAGACGCGCTCCAGGCGCGCGCTACGACGTACGACCGGGAATTTCAGGAGTGGACCACCGAGGCGGATGACCTTGGAGTACCCGTCGGAGTCGCGTCCTCGTCATCGGTCGCATGGGTGGAAGCACATCTCGATCGGCTCGGACTGAGGGATCGATTCGGATGCGTCGTGGGGCGCGGCGGGGACGTGCCGTCCAAGCCTGATCCCACCTCCTACCTTCTAGCCTGTGCGCAACTCGGAGCTGACCCTCGGCAGTCGGTGGCCGTCGAGGACTCTCCGCACGGCGTCTCGGCCGCCGTGGCTGCCGGGCTCTTCACTGTTGCCGTTCCACACGAGCTCACCCGGTCGCTCGATTTCTCGCAGGCGGACATCGTTGTCGGCGCACTCGACGCCTTACGGCTGGCGGACATGGTGGTTCTCGCCCGTCGTCGGGTCCAGACCGGCCGGGCATGAGCGCCGGCTGATCATGCCTCGTTGCCCTGTCCGCTGACGGAGTCGAGCAGGGTCGAAAGCCAGGGTATCGATTGACGGGCGGCTTCGACGGCGCCTTCCTCCGTCGGGTACTCGCGCCCCGAGTAATAGCTGATCGGCGTCCAGGCACCCAGGTCCTCCGGGTCCCTGCGAAACTCCTCGAAGCCGAATGACCCGTCAGGTCGTGAGAAAATATCGACGCAGCGACTGGCGTCGGGCATCTGGTGGCTGGCCAGGACGAGCCAACTTTTGTCGAGCCGGGACGACATGCCTCGCGACGTTACCAAGTCACCTCCGAGGACGACCCCCGGTGTGCTTCAATTGTCCCATGCCTGCCGATGACGCATTGGAACGGGTCGACAACTTCCTCCGTCGTTGGAATGCCGTGCCACACAAGCAGAAGCACTGCTTGACGAAAGAGATCCCCCTCGCGGATATGCAGATTGCGGCGGTCGACCACCCGGATCCGTGGGCGCGGCGAGCGTGTCTGTACTTCCTCGACCACTATGCGAACGACACCTCAACGTACACATTTCTCGCGGCGCTCGATGACCCGGTCACGCCGGTACGGGAGTTGGCGCTCCATGGATTGGCCTGTGAACAATGTCGTGCCGTGGAGCTCTGCGTCGCCGATGTCGTACCGGTGCTGAGCAGGGTGATCGCATCGGATACGAGCGCCGACATCCGCCACAGGGCGATTCCGATCCTTTTGCGGCTGTCGGGTCGCGATGCCCGGGCCCGGGCAGCCATTGAGGTTGCCGCTTCCTCGGACGAGGATCCTCTGGTTCGCCAGGTCGCTGTCGCTGCGCTCGAGGGTCGGTATCGCGACGCTCTGCGGAGCCGGCACGATCTCCTGCGTCGCTCGAAGACGCGGAAGGGCAAGACGGTCCCTCCGCTCACTGCACCGGGACGGTTTCCTGCCTAAGATGAGGGCTTCTCAGCGAGTGGGGAGTGCATGGGGATGCCGGGAACGCAGCGGCGGCGAAGTGTCGGTGGCAAGCTTCGCCCGCCTGGCTGGCGCCGCAGGGTCACCGCCGCCGTAGCGCTGACCGTCACCGTGTTGTCCCTCCTGCAGCCCCTGACCGCCGGCGCGACCCTCCCGAAGGACGCCAATCCCAATGGGATCCTCACCTACGGCGTCGACCTGAACAACGAGTTCGACAACACGTTCAGCCCCGAGCAATCCCTCAACCCCTGCGGGTTCGCCATCCTCTCCAACATCTACGCCTCGGGCCTCGACATCACCAACACGGCCTTCCTCCCGAACGTCATCACGAGTTGGTCGACGACGCCGAACACGGTGACCCTCCACATCCGGCCCGGCGTCGTGTTCTCCAACGGTGACCCGGTTGACGCCAACGCAATCAAGACGAGCCTGTTGTACAGCCGGCAGAGCCCCCTCCTGACCACGTTGACGGCCATCTCCACCATCGATGTCATCAATCCCCTGACCCTCGTGCTCAACCTTTCGAACCCGATTCCCGGTGACGTCGTCCAGGCGATGTACCACTCGGACGGAACCATCTACGATCCCGCCAACATCACCACCGATGGCAAAACACCCATCGGAGCTGGGCCATTTGTCTTGAAGAGCTACAACGTGGGGTCCTCTATCAAGCTCGTCGCCAACCCCAAGTACTTCAGGAAGGGGCAATACCTGCTCGGCGGCGTCGATTTCGACCAGGCAACGGCCGGACCCCAGATCGTCTCGGCACTCGAGTCCGGTGCCATCGACATGGCGTCGCTCGAGCCCGACGAGGTGGCTGCAGTGAAGCATCAGCCGAACCTCGCGGCGGTGGTGGGAAAGTCCTACGACTACGTCGACCTGCAGATGCGGCAGAACGCTGCCCCCTTCAACAATGCCAAGGTCCGCGCGGCGTTGGAGTATGCGATCGACCGCAATGCCCTCAACAAGGTGGTTGACGACGGCCTCGGCGAGCCGGCCTACCAGCCGTTCCCGTCATGGTCCCCGGGCTATAACAAGACGGTCGGGAACAAGTACACCTATCAGCCGGCGAAAGCCAAGGCGATGCTCAAGGCAGCGGGCTTCCCGAAGGGGATTTCGTTTACGCTCTCTGTGCCGAGTGGCGATCCTTCGTTTGCCCAGGCATCCCAGATCATCCAGCAGGAGGCGAAGGCCGCCGGGTTCAACGTCACCCTGCAGCAGGTCGACCCGGCTGACCTGCTGGTCGACGTTTACATTAAGGGCGAAGGCGATGCCGTCCTCACCGAGCAGCTGTCGAATGGGCCTGACCTGGCCAACAACTTCGAGAATGAATTCCTGCCGATCGGCTTTCTGACCCAGCATTACGGAACGGCCAATCCTCTGCTCGCCCCCTACATCACCAAGGCCCTGCAGTACGTGACGGCCCAACAGCAGGGTCCCTTCATGCGGCAGGCCGGTGCTCTCGCCATGTCCATTGGCGCCGAGGTCCCGCTGATCTTCCAACCTTCGCTTATCGGTTACAACAAGAACGTGGTCGGTGGCACGGTCAAAGCCCCGATCGGCGAGTGCCATACCGATCTGACCGGTATCTACATCAAGAAGTAGTCCTCGAATTCCACGGTCTGCTCCGTCGGACTGCGCTCAGGTCTGTCGTTGCGCGCGGATGACGGCGTCGACACCGGTGCCTGCCATTGGCCTCGGTCGGTCCTCGGCGACGAGGAATATCCAGCGGTCCAGATCCAGTGCTGCCGTTGCAGCGTCGACCGACACCTGAAGCTGACCGGCTGCGGCCGTTTTGGCTCCGGTCGTCGGGTCGATCGGGCGGTGGCCCACCATGAACAGGGTCCCACCGGGGGCGACACCTGTGGCCAGTCGCTGCACCATCGCCTCCACTGAGTCCGCCACATGTACATAGAGCGAGAGCACCAGGTCGAAGTGGGCAGGCCGTGGAATCGACGACGACAGGTCACCCTCCACCCAGTCGATGTGCTCAGCGACGTCCGCGCCCAACGACTCGGCCGTCGAGCGGGCGTGGGCCAATGCGGTAGTCGAGAAGTCGATTGCTGTGACGTTCCAGCCGCGCGCGGCCAGCCACAACGTCTCGGATCCGTGACCGCAGCCGGCGTCGAGGGCGAACCCCGGCGGCAGGTTCGCCACCTCAGTCGTGAGCCATTCGTTCGGAGGCCGGCTCGCCACCTGATGGGGATGGTCGCGGAGAACCGCTGACCATCGCTCCTCCCAGAAACGCCGATCGAATTTCGGCTCGGTCAAGGCGCAGCCTCCACTCCGGCGATCATACCGAGGCGGATGTGGACCTATGTTGAGGGAGCAGGCGCGGCCGAGGCAGCCGCGGCGCCGTCGGTCCCGGCATCAACGACTACCCGGATGCCGAGCGGAGCGTTGAGTTCAGCGCTGACATGCCTCGGGTAGCCGACTCCTGCACACGCCACCAACCCTCCACCCTGTGCGCCACTTCCGTGCGGATGGGGGACAACGGCGATCGCGACCGCTCGCGTGGACTCCCTGATGGACAGTGTGTAGCTCGCCGTGCAGGGTCCGGTGCCAGCCGGGGAGCCGACAATGTTCGCGACGATGTGGCGACCCCCTGGGCTGACCGTTACCGAAAGCTGTGCAAGAGACTCACCGTCCCGCGTCACTGGAGCGGAGTAGATGTCGGATGATCCAACGGCGAGCACCTTCGCCGGGTTCTGTACACCCGAGAGCGAGAAGAGCCAGGCCGGGAGGACTCGCCACCCTCTGTCGGTGAGGAAGAGCCCCGAGCCAAGCGTGACGCCGGTCGTAGTGAGCGGCGGGGGCGACCCCAGAACGCTGTGCGAGGCGGTCAAGGTCTTGAATGCCTTCGAAGCTGCGATGATCGGAAATCCTCCCGACGACTTTGGTGAGGCTGGCCAGCGCGCCGGAGCGGTGATGTCCCCGTTGAGGAAGGCGGTCTTGCTGCTGTCGTCGGGAAATCCGTCCTCGGGACCAAGGACGTACCCCTCGAGCGGGATCAGGGGTCGGGGTGATGTTGCGGCTGGAAAGTGCGACCACTTGTGGAGCGCCTGCGCCAGGTCAACGCTGACAACCGTACCTTTGGTCGTCGACGCGTCGGCCATCCCCGGCACGAAGACAATGGCCGAGAGCAACAACGCGGACCCGAGAGCCGCCATCGCGCGTCGTGCCACTTTCACCATGTAACGAGGACGCCCAGAGCGTCCGGAAGGTTCAGATTGAGCCCCGACTAAGAGTCAGACTCACGATCACTCTTTCTGCGCTCCTGTCGGCGCCGCTCACCGCTGCGCCGTTCGATGCCCCCTGGGGGCGGCAAATCCCTGGTGCGGCGGTCGACCCCGGTTCTTCGGCTGACGAACCTTCGCTCGATCTCCGGTGACTGCTCCGACGGCGATTCGCCTGCATCTTCTTGCGTCACACCACCCAGTATGACGCAGTGCAACTGTTATTGCGACCTTTTCCGGTGGGATCGTCCCGATTCGCCAATCTGAGCGACTCGTGAAGTCCCCGTCGGCCGGCTGCACCAGCCTGCCGCCGACCCAATGGATGGGTCGATCACCGCCACTGTGAGGACGCGCCGACCACGTTCTGGTTTCATCGCTCCGAGGACATGGACGCGGGTCGGCCCTGAGTGGGGACTTGTCAATGCTGGACTTGACCCTATGAAGGTGGGACTCTTGGCAGCGTGTTCGAGCGATTCAATGACCAGGCGAGAAGGGTGCTTGCCTTGGCTCAAGAGGAAGCCGAACTCATGCATCACGGCTATCTCGGTACCGAACATCTCCTTCTTGGCCTCATCCACGAGGGCGAAGGGGTGGCTGCCCGCGCCCTCAGTTCGTTCGGTGTGACCTTGGAAGCAGCGCGAGAAGAAGTCGAAGAGGAAGTGAGGGCGGCATCGAAGTCGCCGGCAGAATCGCTGATCCTTACGCCGCGCGCCGAAAAGGTCCTCGAACTTTCCGAGCGTGAAGCCTCGCAGTTGGGCGAGGACCAGGTCGGCACGGAGCATATATTGCTCGGACTGGCCCGTTTGGGTGAGGGAGTCGCGGCCCAAGCATTGAACCGCCGGGGGATCAATCTGAACCGGGTGCGTCGAGAAGCCCTCACCCTCATGTCCGCCCGAGGCCCACGAGAAGCCATCGAAGCCGAGGAAACCAAAAGGCGCAATCGCCTCCACATACTCGAAGGGCTCATTCGGGCCATTGAGGAGTACGACCAGGTGCACGTCGCGGTGCGGAGATGCCCCGACGCGGCCTCGGCATTCCAGACCCTCACCAGCCTTCCCTTCAACTTCAGCGAGATCCAGGCGAAGCACGTGCTGGAACTTCGGGTTACCTCCCTGACCGAGGATCGCGTGCTGGATCTCTACAACGAGCTCGCGAGATTCGACGATCGTTCGAGCGGAGATCGGCGGCGCAGCTAGTAGCGATGGACAATCGGAACGGCCTTCCTCAAAGGCCACGACTTCCCTCCCGCTTGCCGTCGTCGTCCGCACCGCCTCTGCGCGACGGTTCGGAGCTCTTCCAGCTGACAATCCAGGGGGACTATTCGGGTCAGCGTTGTCAGGAGATGACGGTGGAGGAAGCGCATGTGGTTCACGCCTCATTCGTCGGAGCAGACCTCCGTCGCCTTCAGCTCATTGATGTGATGATCGATGGAGCGAACTTTTCAGGCGCGGACATGGAAGAGGCTTCGTTTCGTCGAGTCGAATTCATTGACTGCCGGATGTCCGGGGCGCTGATCCCGCGGGCCGGGCTGCAGGATGTCACGTTCACCGATTGCAAGCTCGATGGTGCCAATTTCCGCATGAGCGAAGCTCAACCTATCCTCTTTGATCGGGCGGACTTGCGCGACGCGGACTTCTCGGCCGGGCGTTTCAACAAAGCATGTTTCTACGACTGTGATTTGAGCGGAGCCGAATTCTCACAGGCGGCTGTCGCAGGCGCTCGATTCCACGGGTCATTGCTCAATGAGCTCAAAGGCGCTGAGTACTTAAAGGACATCGTGATCGATAGCACGCAGGTGCTTCCTCTGGCCCTTCGGGTGTTCTCCGCCTTGGGCATACGTGTCGACGACGAACGCGACGCTCCTTAGGCGTGAAGTAAGTGCGTCAACGACTATCGGCCCTTGGTATGACCCGGACGACCTGGTGACTTCGGGGCGACGTCTTGTTGGTTACCACCTGAGCCGGTGGGCCACTCTCGCCCCTCACGACTGGGCCCTCAATGGCGCCTCGCGCGGCGTGTCGCTGGGCCTCGGGTATCGCGAGGCGGGCCTGAAAACAGTAAGGAACGGTGGCCGCCTGTACGAGGTCGAGCGATTCCGTCTGGAACAAGACCAGTGGGATAAGACCGCTTTGCCCTGGCCTGTCGCGACGGTCGGCGCGGATCCGTTGCGGCGTTTGTTCGCTATCGCACGTTAGGCCGTTAACGGGGTGATGCGGCCATTCCCACCGTCGGTGCCCCGTTCAGGTCGCCGCCCGTAGAACCGGCGAACCCGGCGTCGCCGAACGTGAAGATGCCCCCGTCGGACGCCACCAGCCAGTAGCCGGCTCCGTCAGGGGTGGGGGCCATACCCGTCACCGGCTTATCCAACCGGATGTTGCCCGTCGACCCGTCGAACGGAGCGTCGCCGAACGTGAAGATGCCCCCGTCGGACGCCACTAGCCAGTAGCCGGCTCCGTCAGGGGTGGGGGCCATGCCGACGATCGGTTCATTGAGTCGGATATTGCCCGTCGAGCCGAAGAATGGGGCACTAAAGGAGAAGATCCCGCCGTCAGCGGCGACCAACCAATACCCCCCGCTGGCCGAATCCGCCGCCATGCCCACGATCGGCCGATTCAACGGCACGCCGCCCATTGAGCCGTCGTAGGGAGCGTCTCCGAAGCTGAAGACACCGCCATCGGACGCCACCAGCCAGTAGCCGCCGCCGTCAGGGGTGGGCGCCATACCTACGATTGATTTGTTGAGCGGTGTACCCTCCATGCCGCCGAAATTCTGGGCGTCGCCGTAGGCATCGACCGCGCCATCGGCAGCGACCGTCCAGTAGCCCCCACCGTCGGGAGTCGAGGCACCACCGACGACCGGAGCGAGGGGAGCGGCGGGTGTTGCACCGTCCGAGGGTGCGCTGAAGTTGTGGACCCCGCCATTGGCGCTGAAGACCCAGTAGCTCGAATCACTGTTGTTCTGGAGCAATGGGGCAAAGTTCGGGACTCCATGTTGAAAGGTCACCGATGCGGTGTACATGGCTCGGTAGCCCCCGTCTCCGTAGCCAACGGTGCCGTCCCATGCGGAGAAGCCCAACTCCAATCCGGAGGGTCCGAAATAGGGGGATGGGCCGCCGGGTCCTGCCATCGTGCCACTGCTGACGATGACCGGATTGTTGACGCCGTCGGTACACGGGCCGACCGGCGATGCACAGGTCGCGTACCCGATGGCGTAGTCAGCGCTGTCGTAGTCGTTCGCGCTATAGAAGATGTAGTAGGTGCCACCCTGTTCGATCATGGCCGGCCCTTCAATGTTGCCGGCCTGCCAGGACTGATCGTCCGTCAACAAGTGGTTCGGTGGCCCGTTGAGGGTCAGGTTCGGACTGAGCGTCTCTGCCCACAGCGATGTCGGCTCCCCGACCACGTTGGCGTTGAGCTTCCAGATCAGATAGTTCTGGCCGGTATTCGGATCGACGAAAATATCGGGGTCGATGTCTCCCCCGTTTGCGGGGTCACAGATCACCGGACCGCTGCTCCCGTCAACGAACGGCCCGGCGGGAGAGCCGGAGACGGCCTCCCCGATGCATTCTGTCCCCGTTGACCTGTCCAAGGCGGCGTAGAACATCACGTACTGACCGGATGCATTTCTCGCCACGGTCGGTGCCCAGGTCGCACCGAACGTCGCCCAGCTGGGCAGTGTGGGCATTGCGTCCCCAACGGAAGAGGACCACTGCAACCCGTTGGTCGACGTAACGAAGGGGATGTTGAGCAAACCCACTTCAGTGGAGTAGGCGTAGTAGACGCCGTTGGCGTGCAGGATCATCGGATCCGGCAAGTCCTGGTTGAACGCCGGTTGCCAGGTCGCGGCGGAGGCGGGTCGCGCACCAACCAGAACCGCGATCGCCGGGATGACGACCAGGAGCATCAGCATCGCTCGCAATCCATCTCGCAAACGCCGTGCCGTATTTCCACCCATAGGAATTGACGAATCTAAGCAGAGGTGACTCCGCGACGCCACGATGGCTCTCTCTCCACGCGCCGGGTCGGACGGAAGCGGGCAATCACGTCGCACAGGTGAGCCGCTCGTGAGCACTGCGTGAGCGGCTTCGCCGATGCTCGGCTGAGCACCCGTTGAACCGTGAAGCCAGATTCCATCGTCGGCCCGCTCGAGGGCCACAAACAATATAAGGAGACCCCAATGTCAGCGACTCGTCGAGGTATCGCGGTGAAGGATCTTTTTGGAGGAAGATTTCTCGCCCCAGAAGTCGTGCTGCAATCGATGGGCACATTAGAAGAGCGTCTGGATGCCGAGTTCCAGGAGCGGACCCGCCTCAACGCTGAAATAGCGGCACAGGCACGCATCGCCGCGAAACCGATCCTTGCTTTGGCGAACGAGAACCAGGGCGCCGACGCCGTCGCCGAATTGCGGCAAATATCAGCGCGAATTCGGGATCGAGAGCTGCGGGACCCCCACCGTGCGGATGTGAAGGAGGGCGTCTACGTCGGATCGATCGGAGCGGTCGTAAAGCCACCTTTCGATTACCAGTGGACCTGGAGTGCGGTCGACGGCAATCCCTCCGACAACACCGAAACCGCCAACAGAAGCTCGGGAAAAATGTCGCTCGTCTTCGATACCGACGACGGCGGCAACAGTTCGAGTATCAGTGGCCGGGCAGCCGTAGGCATCTATTTCTATCCGCCCGCGGACAACGGCACACTGCAGATCTGGTCGTCACCGGCGTACACCGACCAGTGGTATGACATCTGCTCCTTCGACAGCGCCCACGCGGATGGCTGGATCGGCTTGTATGTCGCAAGCTATGACCTCACGGGAGCTCCGACGGGAGCGGTGGTTGACCAGCAGGTGTCTCTTTGGAGCGATAGTTCCTGGTGGTCGGGCGGAACGGGTCAAGGCTCGAACGCCGGATTTGGGCTCTACGCGCCCCCGATTCAGGTCGATCACGATCACCAGTACGTCATCTGGGTTTGGGTCGGTGGCGATGTCTCCGCCCAAGGTTGGGGCACCTTCAGTGGGAGCGGTGCCGGAGATCAACTGAAGGTGACAGTGCCCTCTATTCGTTGGGAGCTCGGCTGAGGGTTGCTCCCGAGCTCCGTGACGGCTTGCTGGGAGGTTTCGTAGGATTCTGGGCATGCTGCTGTGGATAAATGGACCGTTCGGGGGCGGTAAGACACAGACGGCGCACGAGATGCAACGCCGTCTCCCCGGCAGCGTCATTTGCGATCCTGAAGAGGTCGGCTTCGGTCTGCACCGCATGACGCCTTCGCATCTGCGTCATGATTTTCAGGACTATTCGTCGTGGCGGCAGGGAGTGTTCGAAGTGCTCGACCGGGTTGCTTCTGCGCACGCGGGTGTCGTCATCGCACCCATGACGGTGGTCGAGCACCGGTACTTCGAAGAAACGGTGGGCCGGCTGCGGGCTTGCGGCCACGATGTGAGACACTTTGCGCTGCTGGCGGACCGGTCAACCGTCCTACGACGGCTGCGTGAACGAAGTTTCGGACGAGTTCTGCAGATCATCGCCGGAAGTGACGACGCACTAGCTCGGGAGAGTTTCGCCGTTTCACGGCTCGACCGTTGCCTCGAGAACCTCGGCCGCCCGGAATTTGCTGAACACGTGTGGACGGACCAGATCACGATCTCACAGGTTGCTGAAAGAATCGCTCTTTCGGCGGGTCTGCGACTCACGCCAAACACGGACTCAGTTTTGCGAGGACGTCTCCGTAGAGCGTGGACGGGAGCAAAGCACATTCGCTTTAGCTAAATATTTCCACCGCCGATCCTTCGCCGCTTTCAGTGCAACGATCTGCGCCATAGGCTGACGAGCATGGCGCTGCTCACCTCCCTCTGTCTCAGCATGATCGCATCCATGTTGCTCATGGGTACCGGAGAAGCAGCCTCGACGGCTCCCAGTTCTGGAACTGATACCAACCAGATCGTTTACGTGGCAGGCCAACAATCATTGGGTCTCGTTGATGCTGACGGTACCCACCGCAGCACGATCACGATATCGCCGACCAACCTTGAGGGTCCTACGGGAGCATTCAGCATTCTCGATCCTGACCTCTCACCCAATGGGAGAACCATTCTCTTCGTCGAATACTCCGACGACCCGGTCTGTATCACGACGCTCTACACGGTCAATAGCGATGGAAGCGATCTCACGCCACTGCAACTCAACCAAGGCTGTATCTACGACCCACGATGGTCCCCCGACGGGTCACGAATCGTGTACGCCCCATCTGGAGGGTCCTCCGCAATCTGGACTTCCAACCCCGATGGTACCGATCCGACCGAGGTAGCGAATTTCGGCGACGAGCCATCATGGTCGTCCGATGGCTCTCAAATCGTGTTCGTCGGTTCGCCCCAGAACATTCCAGCGTCGTCCTTCCAGGTCTATTCGGTGCCGGCCCAGGGAGGGACGCCGCATCAACTCACGAAGATCAGCGGTGAAGTACCTCAGTTCCCTTTCTGGTCACCCAACGGAGCCACAATCGAATTTCAAGAGACGCCAACTAGCGGCGTCACCCTCTCCACGGTCGTGATGAATACCGATGGCTCTGATGCCCGTATCCTCTTCGGGGGTCCTTCCGTTGGTCGGATCTACTCCTGGGCTCCCGACAGCGCGCACTTCTTGACGAATGCGACAGCTGCGAGCGGCAGCGCTATCGCGATCGAGAATCTGCAGGGAACGATCACACAGACGTTTACCGGCACCGGCGGTTTGGGAGGCTTCTCTCCAGATCCCAGTTGGATCCGTGTTCCGGGCGTACCGAGGGCATCGGCACAAATAGTCGGACTGACGCCGACTCGATCGGGAGGCGGCTATCAGATGCTCGGCTCGGACGGCGGAGTTCTTTCCTATGGCCAGGCCCTCTTCTATGGCTCGACGAGTGGAACCATCCTGAACAAGCCCATCGTCGGTATGGCGCCGACTGCCGATGGAGGTGGCTATTGGCTGGTGGCGAGCGACGGAGGCGTCTTCACCTTCGGCGACGCCGGCTTCTACGGCTCCACGGGCGCACTCACGTTGAACAAGCCCATCGTCGGCATGGCGCCGACCCCCGATGGAGGTGGCTATTGGCTGGTGGCGAGCGACGGCGGCGTCTTCACCTTCGGCGATGCAAACTTCTATGGCTCGACGGGCAGCCTCAAACTGAATAAGCCCATCGTCGGCCTGGCGCCGACCCCCGATGGAGGTGGCTATTGGCTGGTGGCCTCCGATGGCGGCGTCTTCACCTTCGGCGACGCAAACTTCTATGGCTCGACGGGCAGCCTCAAACTGAATAAGCCCATCGTCGGGATGGCCACCCCTTCCGATGGCGGGGGTTATTGGCTGGTGGCTTCCGACGGCGGAATCTTTACCTTCGGCGACGCCGGCTTCTACGGCTCGACGGGCGCCCTCACGTTGAACAAGCCCATCGTCGGTATGGCGCCGACCCCCGATGGAGGTGGCTATTGGCTGGTGGCATCTGACGGCGGAATCTTTACCTTCGGTGACGCGCCCTTTTATGGATCTGCAGCATGATGTGAACCCGGTTGGGTGCGTCTGGGCAGAACCTCGACCAGTACGATCGTTCAGGGCGAGTCAGGAAGACCCGCATGACTTGTTGACGTTGTCGTTTGGCTGACGATGGGCGAATCAGGAGGTCTAGCCTGACTGGGCAACGTACTATCACTCACGATTTGGTCCGTACTCGTTGCTGATATCCACAGTGCGGACGACGGCACGGAGGATCCCAGCGTCCGAGGCTCTGCCATCCGATTAAGCATCTGGAACGTGGGGTACATGGTGTACGCCGTCGACGAGTCGCTCTTGAGGGTGTCCTGTCCGAACACGACATTCTGAGCCTCCAACAATCTCCCCGTGTCTGGGTTCACGATGAGGCGTTCTTGTTCGCCCACTCCAGACGGACCCACGGCGAATGCTTCGCCGGTCTGTCCCGAATGCGTGGTGACGGCTCCAAGCTGCGTGACGCCAGGTACCGTCGACAGGATCTTGTAGAGGGAAGAGTAGAACTGTGGGGTGGCCCCGATATCGGGTCCCAGCAGCAAGAGCGTGACTCTCTCACTGATTGCGTCCGGTCCAGGGGAGATCCGGTCGATTTGAGGTATTCCGGTGTCCCCACTCTCGATCAAAGCGCCCAAGGCGGTCGCGTCTACGGGAAGCCCGGAGACATCCAGGCCCACCGGGGGAACCCCTTCGGTTCCCTGACTCATAAAATATTGTTCGGCGTCTGGAAGTTGCACGGGCAGGCCCGCAGCCGTCCACGCCGATTGTGCAGCAGACGACGCGAATTGGGCTGTGCCGAGGCGCTCTCCAACGGCGACGTAGCCATCAGATTTCATCCAGATGTCAATTGTCATTGGGATGTCGGCCGTGACAGCGGGCACGGCGATTCCGTTCACATTCGTAAACGTGAGCTCGACCATGGCGCTACGTTGCGAATAGAGAGATTGCGAAGGGAGCAGTGTTGATGGCTCCTGCGCTGCCACAATGCGGGCAATATGGGATAGCTCGGCTGCGGCTGAGGCTGGTGGCGCACTTTGGAGCACCAACAAGAGTGCGCAAGCAATTACGGCCGCTACCGCGACGCTTCCAATGGCGAGGTGCACTCTCCGAGAATTGCCCTTCCTCGGTTCGGGCAAAGATCCTGTAAGCAGTCGTTCATAGAGCTGCCTCCCAGCAGTCGACTGGGCGTCGGGTGGCTCGTGCCCCCACAGCGGATCTGATCGGGTGATCAATGTGTCGAAGTCAATACTCATAGAGAGGTCCTTTCGACTGGGGAATCAGGAATCCGATTTGTTGTGGACCAAGTTCATGTTGCAGGCGAGTGCGAGCGCGGTGGAGTCGAACGCCGAGCGCATTCACTGAGCACCCGAGAACCTGTGCGGCTTCTCCGTGGCTGAGGTGGTCCCACATCACAAGCTTGATGGCCTCACGATCGCGAGGTGGTAGCTGTTCGATGGCCGAGCGCAGAAGCTCGATGGCGCGTGGTTCCTGCTCGGTCGTTGATGGTTCGGAGTGTGCAACAGCAAGGCGTGCAAGAAGTCGAGATCGGCGCTGTCGTCCTCGATAGTGCCGAGCGAGGAGCTTTCGTGCGATCCCATAGAGCCATAGGCGGTCGCCTGGTTCGTCGGGCAGTCGGTCCATTTGTCGCCATGCGGTAGTGAACACTTCGGCCACCACGTCCTGTGCATCGTCTCGAGTAGCCGTTCGACGAATGGCGTAGGCCAGAAGGGCTCCGTAATGCTGTACGTAGAGAGCGTCAAAGCGTCGGGCCCTGGAGGGGTCCTCGTCCCAATGCGGACCAGTGACGCCGTGTACGTCGTTCACGACAGATATATCTCCGGCACCGCCCCAATCCTTACATTCGGCAGAACTCCCAGCCTGAGCCCGGCCTTGTTTCCTCAAAGACGCATCAACCGCTGGTCCGATCCAGCCGGGGAGGGACCGACGTCGACGAACCCATGCCGCTCGTAGAGACCAATGGCATGTTGGTTGTTGGCCTTGACCGACAGCTCGATCCTGCTCATTGGGAAATGTGCGCCGGCCCACGCCAAGACATGTCGCATGGCTTCGTCCCCGACGCCGTGTCCACGGCTTGCAGGCGCCACCCACATCGACGTCACCGCAATCGGCCGATCATTGTCGGGGGCCGTAGCGCTTACCATGCCGACTGCCTCGCCATCCCAATTTACGACAAGGTTCAACGCCACAACCGCGAGGCGACCGCGCCACCGCTCTTCGGTATCGCCAGCCGCACTCCACTCCGACAGGGTGGAGGCGAATGCGTACGGAGCCTCCGTCAAGGCGGCCAACCTCAACGCACGCCACATCCGCGAGTCATCCTGCGCCACTTGTGCTACTTCGAATCCCACTGTCGCGATCTTGCCTCAGAATCGGCCAGGCCGGTACGGCCGGAGCAGGTCGTCGATGCTGCCGTCAACAACTTCCTGTGAGAGCAAACGGCCGATGATGATCCCAAGAGTGATACCACTGTGGGTGATTGCCTCGAAGTACCCGCCAAGTCCATCTACGGCGCCGACGGACGGGAAGCCATCCCCTGGTATCGGGCGCATCGAGACCTTCGAGCCGATCAGCTCCGAGCTCCCGAGAGCAGGTACTGCATCCACAGCGAGCTCATGAAGCCGCATGGCAAGTTCCTGAGGCTCGATGTCCCGATTGATCAACGCGTCGATCTCTCGGCTGTGGATCACGACAAGGTCGCCGCCATCAGGGCGTAGCTCGATCCGCGGAGCGTGCATCGCCCGGTGAATCGGCACCCGTTGACACCGCAGCCTGGCCACTATTCCCGGTTCTTCTCGCATGGGAAGATCCCGTCCGACAAGTGCGGCGATCCTGTTGCCCGCCGGACCGGCAGCGTTAACCACGCCGTCCACTTCTACCCGTCGTCCATCGGCTAACGCGATCTCACTGGCGGCCCCGTCTCGAAGGGTGACGCCGGCGACGTTGCTCTCCACCCACAACTGCGCACCGTGGCGTGCGGCATCAGCGACAAGGTTGCCTACGAGTGATCGACCATGGACCCAGCCTTCATCGCCGAACACAGCCACCGGAGTGTCCCCGGAGGGGAATTCGACCTCAGGCTCCAGAAGGCGCTGCGCTTTGTCGGCTGGCCAGACTGTCGCGTCGTATCCCCAAGAACCGAGGAGATCGACGACCCTCCAGAGATCCTTGGCCCCATCGGCATCCTCGTGCCATCTCATGTGCCCACTCGGGTGCCACCACTCCCCGGGAGCGAGTGTTGCCGCCAGATCGCCGTAGGCGACGATACCGGCGACGTTGAGGTTGAAATACTCCCTCGTCTCAGTCTTACTGGAGGCATTAACCCATGAGAAGCTCCAGTTGGTGACCCCTTCTCCGGGCAATCCGGCGTCGATCATGACGACATCGACACCTCGCAGAGCAAGGTGCCAACCGACACTGGCACCAACGATGCCAACTCCGATGACGCCAATGCGCATCCCGTTAGCCCGATTTGGATGGAGCAGAGGCCTCAGAGTTGAAGTAATCGAGCACCTTCCACCTCTTTCCACCGTCGGTCGTTGACATCAGTATGGGTATCTGGAACTCGCTACATGAACTGACGCTCTCACTCGGGCAGTTCGGTACGAGTGCTTCCGCCCAGCCGTATTTCGCCGAAGCGAATCGAATCGAGGTCACTGCTGTCGGAAACGAGTGGGGAGCGGGACTGACCTTTGTCCATGTCCGCCCGCTGTTGGCGGTCGTGTAGAGCGATCGACCTGGAAAGAGTTGCCAGTCGCTCGGGCTCGATGCTGAAAACGGTAGGGAAAGCGTTTCGGACGCTGATGTCTGGGAGATCGAAATGCCAACCGGGGCGGGGTACTTCGTCCAGGTGGCTCCAGCATCTTCCGTTCGATAGACAGCCAGCGGACCCGACGGAGCTCTTGGCTGGGCCAGCACGACGCCGACAGAAGGTCCGAAGAAGGTTGGGACATCGTAGAGGTCGCTCGTCGGGAGGCCCTTCGCTCGTGTCCACGTCGCGCCACCGTCGATCGTCGAGTACAGAACCCGGCCGGGATCGGTAGTTTTGCCGTCGTTCCCGAAGGTGGGGCCGCTCAAGAGCCAACCTCGCGATAGTGAGGTAAAGACCATTCCGAGGGGCTCGTCGGTGACCAAGGTCGTGCCTATCGGTTTCCAGGTGGCGCCACCATCATCCGTGGAGAAGAACTTTGCTCCTCCAGCATCTGTTGGCCCCGTCGCGGCGAAGCCGTGCAGGGGATCGACAAAGCTCAATTTCAAGTTCCCGCCGCACGTTTGCAGGCAGCCGGGAAGAGACGAGAATTGCCAGGTCTGGCCACCATCGGTCGATCGTTCGATTCATTCGCCCCGATCGCTACCGTTGAGAGACTGCGAAAATGGCACCAGGTCGATGACATCCACAACGGGCAGCCACAGATCTTCGCTTCCAGATCCTGTCACCGCACCCACACGATCGCCCGGTTCTTGGTCGGCGATGAGTGACGGGGTGACATTTCGCCACTGCGCACCATCGTCGGAAGTGACGTAGATTCCTAACCCGTTCACGGCCCAACCAGCGTGTGGTCCGGTTGGCGACGTGTCTCCGAGCAGTCCCATTTGCATTACCAACGCCCCGCCGTACTTGGCCTCGACCTCACGCAATACGGAGGGCCCACCGTTGCCGGCGTTGCCGGCGGCCGCTGTTGTCGGTTTCGCCGTCGGGTGAACGGGTGGTCCTCCGTTCGTCGCCGCAATGGCTGCGGCACCAATGAGCACCGCAGCGACGACGACCGCGACTGCCCATCGCCGCCGCCGTCGCTGACGGGCTTCTTTGAACAGAGCTTCTACCGTCCCGCGGTCCGGGAAGGTGGCGGGTGGCGCCTCGGTAATCGTCATCGAAGAGGTGGTAATCCCAAGTCCACAGAACTACTATGACTAGGACCATGATTTCTGTCAACATTGACCGGGAAGACCCCGTCCTTCTTCACGACCAGGTGGCGGCCGAAATCCGCCGGGCCATCGCCGATGGTGAGGCCGGTCCTGGCGATCGCCTTCCCCTCATTAAGGACATCGCAGCCGTTTTGGGAGTAAACAAGAACACGGTCCTACGGGCGATGCATATTCTCCGAGATGAGGGGTTGCTCGAGTTCACCAGGGGCAGAGGAATTACCGTCACCGGTACCCCGGAGAAGAGCGCAGTGCTACGACAAGTTCGCGATTTGGTCGACTTTGCCCGGCTTCAGGGCTATCGGCGGGAAGACATCATCGAGATGATCGCAACGCTCCCGTAGCGCCTTGATGAAGTAGGTCTGGTCGTTCATGTGCCTGGCCGGTTCCGATTGTGTCGTGCCGCTAGCCGGGATGCTCCGCCTGCAGCTGGGCGATACCCGGCCGGGACACGAGGAGGGGTCTTGGAAATGGTGAAGCGCCAAGTCAAGGCAGCGGTGCCGGAACGCCGACCCTGCTGTAGACCCCACCGAAGAAGCTGATTGGTTGCGTGACACCGTCGGGTGTCGCGCCCCAACAGGCGTCACGAAGACTTTGGCTTGCCACCGACGAGTACGAGCCAGTCGGAAGCTGGAGTCCGAAAAGACTCTGGTCTGGACCTTGCTCGAGGGCGACCCCAACCGTGGCCGAGGTGATGACCGAATGCGAGCGGATCTCACCGCACATCAGGTCGCCCTGCGGACTGAAGAAGGCCAAGGAATGAGGCCCGGCGTAATACGCCAGCGTTTCCATCAAGTGATTTGCACTCATGTATGCGCGATCGCTTTGTATCCGCGTGGTCTCTTCGAGAAGTGCGCCAGTTTGGGGCCACGTCGTGGTGGGGAGACCGGTGTTGTAAACGGTCTGAAAGAATGCGGCGAGTCGAGCGCCCACCTGACCCACGCTTACCGGCACTTTGGGCGCCGGAGTATTCATGGTCGTCCCATCCAACTGCGGCGAGCCGTTTACATAGGGCACCAGGTAGGCAATGAGCCACCGCGAGTGAGGGGTTTGCTTGGTGTACACCACCTCGATGACATCGGGCTGGGTCGAGTACTCCTCGGCTTGGACCTCAGCGAGGAACGAAAGCGGGTACCTCCTCTCTGGCGGCGAAGTAAATGCGACTCGTTGATAAGCCGTCGGCGAGGGTCCGCAGCCGCAGTAGAACCACCCCATAATCGCCTTTTGCACATCGCCATCGGCATACCGAGCGATGCCCGCGCTATTCCCCGTGGCGTATGCCAGGGCGAACTTTGGCCAAAGGGACTTGAAGACCTTGTGAGCCACATCGGTATTCAACAGAGACCCCCGCGGTGTAGCGGCATCGCTTGAGGAACTGACTGCGGTCAGGGTAATCAAGCAAGCCAAGATCACCGACGCGACGAGGGCCAGACTCTTTGTCCATGGTCTCAGGAAGTCGTTGAGTTGTGAGCACCCACGCCCCGCCGCAGATCTGTGAAATGAGTCGGTCACTCTCTCATTCTGGTGGAATCATTTTCCTCGGTGGGGTGCCATCGGGTTGCAGTTCGGGGGCGGTCAACGACGTACGAGGACCCCACTGTTCTCGACCTGGGTCGGGTGGCCGCGCCGACGAAGTTCTCAGTCCGGTCGAACGGATGCACTCGAGCTAACCGTTAGATTGCGGGGATGGCTGAACCGATCATTCCTGAGTCGCATCGCGACCTGCTCGAGAACCCGATACCAGTTGCCTTGGCGACAATAGGCCCGACCGGATACCCCCAGGTCACCTACATCTGGGTGATTCTGGACGGCGACGTGGTCGTGACGTCATTGACCGCCCTCCGTCAGAAGTTGAAAAACCTACAAGCTCGACCGCAGGGAACAGTCTTCGTCGTCGACCCTGAAAACTCCTACCGCACCCTCGAAGTCCGCGGTGACGTCACCATCGAGCCTGACCCGGAGCTGGTCACTCTGCAGGCTGTCCTGGCTGCCTACGGCACTGACCTCGCTTCCTTCCCGGGCCCGCTCGAGCATCGCGTCACCGTGCGCTTGCAGCCCACTCGCGTTGTGGCCCAAGGCTGAGTGTTCTGATACTGAAATGCCCTTTTCTCGCCGTCGGAGAGCAAGTGTGCGGTCGATGATTTCATTCGCAGCCTGATCCGACGGACTTTTGCCAGAGGACGGCCATGCCGTACCGGCACTCTGGCAGGCCCGGCCTCAGACTCTACGGCTCGAATACGGGCAAGGTGGCGCGTCGTAATCCGCACGCTGGGCCAGATCCCCGTCTGAGGCTACTTATGGGGGAGTCGACTCGCTCGAGGGCCATGCACCAATCGGTTTGCCGAGTTCCCACTCGTGACCGAACGGATCAATGATCCGACCGAGCGCCCAACCGTGCTCCTCGCTCACGGGATTCAGCATGTCGGCACCCGCGGCGACCGCTCTGTTCAGAACTGCGACTGGTTCGTCGACCACAAGCAGAGTCCTGCTGGTCGTCCCACCGATGCGGTGGGGGCTAAAGCGATTCCTGCTTTCGTCTGCAGCGACCACCCAGAACCTCGCATCCCCCACCGCAAGCTGCGCCACGATGTCATCACCTTCGCCAACGATGTGGAGGACCCTTGCCCCGAAGGCTGCCTGGTAGAAGTTGACCGCAGCACTTGCTCTTTCCACCCACAGTTCAGGCTCGATACTCGTCAAGACTCCTCCTCGGACTTTGCCCCGGCACGCTGTGTAGCAGACCACGCTCCGGTGGCAGGAGGCTCTGGGACAAGCAAGACTGGGTTGCGCCGATTCAGATCGGCGACACAGACAGGACTATCGGTGTCAACAACTCTCAGAGTGACGCATAAGGCAATCGGAGCAGAGGCCCGTCGAGGTACGTACGACGTCTTCGTGGACGGCAACCAGGTTGGATCCGTCGAAATGAACAACACAACCGAGATACAAGTTGCGCCTGGGCGTCACACCCTACAAATCCGCGATGGCCGCAAGTCGAGTGGCATCGAGACGTTCGACGCTGCTGAGGATGAGATTGTCACCTTCCGATGCACCGGTAAGAGATTCTTGCCGATTTTTTTGGCATCCTTCATTGTTCCCAAGCTGGCACTAAAACTCGTTCGCCAATGAGTCGGCGCACCCGTCATGGCGCTCGCCAGCATGGCTCAGAAATTCTGTGGGCACGATGTGCTGGACACCTGGGTCGACGAGGTGGAGTCCGGACGCACATCTTCAGCCCTCACGATCGATCAGTGGGTAGACCTGGTGTGGGCCACCAAGGAACCCTGGCCCGATGAGAGACGCCTAGGGAACACCGGCAGGTATGGCTGGGTGGCAGGTGACTTGTTGCACGCTGCTGAACACATCGTTCAACATCATCTCAACGTGGTTGAGCGGCAAGATGCGCCCGAGCAAGGGACATAGACACCCCGACGACGAGGGTATCTCTCAGTGGGAGACTCTGTAGATGGCAACGCGCTTCAGCTTCGTCGTCGAAGACGTCCTTCATATCGAAGGACGAGGCACGGTCTTGGTCGGTGAGTTCCCGCCGGGCACCCCTCCATGCAAGTCAGGAGCACTGGTCGCGATTATCCGGAACGGAGCTATCGTGCTCACCTGCCCAGCCACGGTTGAACACCACACCTTGAGAGGGAAAGCTGGTCTGAGCATTTCCGAAGTCGAGGCTGATGTCCGTATTGGCGACGTGGTCCGGGCCGCATAAACAGCGGGATGTTTTGCGAAATCCGGCCTGCCCTGTATAACGCCGGAATGTCGGCACCGCATTTAGGCCATCCGACAGACTCCCAGCCGCCAACAAACCTGCAAAGATCGGCGCTGTGGACTATGAAAGCGAAGAAGCGAGGGCACGGGCGATCGAACGTCTGCGCCAACCGTGGCCAAGACTTCGCGATCGCTTGCTCCGTCGAGCGCCAAAGTGGGATTCGCCGCCAACCCATTTAGCCAACGCACAAGATGCTCTTCGATGGGTCCAATCGCATCCAATAGCGAAATACGGGCTTGACTATCGGCTTTCAGAGGCATCGCTTCCCTGGTTAGTCGATCTCCTGTCGGACGAAAACGTGGATATCGTGACGCGTGCACTGACCGGTTTGAACCTCAACCATGCCCGCATCGACCACGACGAGACCGACGACCACCCTCTAACGATGTACAGCGTCACTCTCCCTGATCGGTCTGTTCATGAGCGCCCGTCTCGTACCGAGGAATGACACTCCCCTCAGGTGGAATCACCTATTCGATCGTCCCAGTTCGCCGGTGCGGCACTTCGGCACCGTGGGACGACCTGCCATTTCCGGGTCGAGTGCATCGTGCCGGTGTAGTCAGAGCTCTTTACGTCGAGCACATCGGCCCCAGATGTAGAGGACGACACAGAGAATCGCTGCGATAACTCCGATTCCGATAAACACGATTCCAATGAAGAAGACGATTACGCCGATAATCGGCTCAGGTGCCGCTTGCTGCTGACCTGCAATCACTACGTAACGAGTTGTACCTGAGAAATACCAGCCGCCGGCCGTGATGATACTGCCAAGGAACACGATCACGACGCCAACAAGAGCCACTTTCAGATCGTCGAAGGCTGCCTTCGGGCTTTGCATCGCCTGCTGACGAAACCGTTGCCAGGAGTCCCGGCGACTCGGCCGCTGAGAAGTTGGCGGACCCGAATGCTCGGTAGACAGGAGCGGTCTTTTGCGACGGCGTTTCTCCTTTGGACGAGGGACGGGCCTCTGATGACTAATCCGATTAGGAGGCATGATTTGGGAGCTCATGGCTTGCGCTCACCCAAGACTGTCTGACTCGATTGAGCAAGCGTTCCTGGAGACACCGAGATGCACTCACCCGAGAATCCTAGGCCGCAGTTGCTTAGTCGCACTTCTGGTCCAAAAGTTGGGGTCTGCCCCAATCCGCCGGATGTTGGGCATGATCGGACGGTGACAGACGACATCAGGGGCCGATTCATCGAAAGGATCGACCCACTCATGGCATCGGTCGACGGCGTCATTATCCTTGAGCGAGTAGCCCGTGGCGGTGGGGCAACTCGTTGGTTCTATTGCCGCTCGATGGCTGAGGTCGTCGCGCTTCTTCCGAGTTTCCGCCCGGGCAGCCGAGTGGGCTTCTACTTCGATGACCGAATCCGTCGAGAACCCTTTTCCGACGAGGTTGGCGAACAGATCAACGCCATCGCCACAGCCACCGGTGAGGTATTCCTCGGAAGGGATCGGCTCGGAGAGCCAGAGCTTGAGATGGATGTCTACTCTCCCGAGGAGCTTCCCGAACGCCTTGCGGGTCAACCTGTTTGACGAGATGGTCTATTACGGGGTGTTTCCGAAGAGCGAGGACGACGGGGATTCGGCTCTGATCTACACGCCGCCAGACGACGACGGCGTCGTGGGGCCACAACCGGTCTGACTCCGCGGGTGCCCCCTACCGCCGGGACTGGGCAGGTTCAGAGTGGCGAGGGGACGGTAATGAGAATTCAAGCGTGAGAACCGGGTTGCAAGTGCCATGCTGACCTTCCTCCTTGATACCCGGTGCCTGGTGGCAGCCGCAGACCGTCCCACGAACTTCCATTACAACGAAGCGGCGGCGCGGCTCATCGAAGCTGGAAGGGCGGGTCGGGTGAGGCCGCTCGTGGTGACGAGGGTCGAATATGACCTTCAGATCAACTCTCCGGACCTCTTCGCTGGGAGGCGCAAGTGGCTGTCCGAACGCCCCTTTATCCAGCGCGTTCCTGGGGCCTACGCGATTGGTGTTTCACGACGCGAGTGGGGCGATATCGTCGTGTCCGATTCCCAAAAAGTGATCTTGGCCGAGTTAGGCAAGATCGTGGGAACGCCCCCGGCTTCCCAGTTCGGCTTGCACCTCCTGGGAGCCGCCCTGTTGGCACAAGTCGACGCCCTGGTAGCGATCGACAAGTTTGCCGTTTACAACAAACGCGACCCAATGGGACGTTCCCTTGAAGATATCGCGACGCTGATCAGGAACGCTTGCGCACTTGAGGTGATTAGCCCAGAAACCGCACTTAGTCGGGTCGACTCCGACCAGTCGAACCCCGCCGTGTAGCACCGTTTGCCGGTTCGGGGGCACAGTCGGCCGGTCAACTTCAGTGCATCTCGTCTAGAAGAGATTGGCGATTCCTACGACGTCGGTACCGTGGCCCGTCGCGCTTCCGAGGAACGGTGCATCGCCGTAGGAGAAGATCCCGCCGTCAGACGCCACGAGCCAGTAGCCACCTCCGTCGGGTGTCGCTGCCATGCCGACGATCGGCTGGTTGAGGTGGATCGCCCCGGAAGAGCCGTAGAACTGGGCGTCTCCGAAGCAGAAGATCCCGCCGTCAGACGCCACCAGCCAGTAGCCACCTCCGTCGGGTGTCGCCGCCATGCCGACGATCGGCTTGTTGAGGTGTATGGCACCCGTCGAGCCGTAGAACTGGGCATCGCCGTACGAGAAGATCCCGCCGTCAGACGCCACCAGCCAGTAGCCCCCACCATCTGGCGTGGCCGCCATACCGACGATCGGCTTGTTGAGGTGTATGGCGCCCGTCGAGCCGTAGAACTGGGCATCGCCGTACGAGAAGATCCCGCCGTCAGACGCCACCAGCCAGTAGCCCCCACCATCTGGCGTGGCCGCCATGCCGACGATCGGCTTGTTGAGGTGTATGGCACCCGTCGAGCCGTAGAACTGGGCATCGCCGTACGAGAAGATCCCGCCGTCAGACGCCACCAGCCAGTAGCCACCTCCGTCAGGGGTGGCCGCCATGCCGACGATCGGCTTGTTGAGCGACCCACTTGGTTGGCCTAGCGACGAAGCGTCTCCTCAGCGCGTCCACTGCTCCGGAGCTGTGGGCCACGTAGTAGCCGTTGAAGGAGTCGCCGTAGAGAAGAATATGGCGACCCGACCCGAGGCCATTTTCGCCGATCGGATTCTGTGGCTCCGCCAGTTCGTCGTTGAACGTGAATACAGCAGTGTCCGATGCTTCTTCGCTCGGGGGGAGATAGACGAAGATCCAGTCGCACGACGAACCGGGATCGAGCGATCCTTCGCAAGTGGTCGAATACAGCTCGAAGTCTTGTGGATCGCTCCCCCCGAGACCGAATCCGGTCGGATGAAGGGCCGTTTGCCCGGTATTGGTCAAGGTCACATCTATGGCCGAGGGCTCGGTTCCGGCAGCCGCTATCTCCGCTACGTCGGTTGAAAGATCAGCTGCGTACATCGGGACCGACGAGTTGTAGACAATCTCGCCGAATATGGCGGGATTTGTTGTCGCTCCATACCCAAGAGCACAGTGATATTCGAAAGTAGCAGCAAACGAGGTCAGTTGGCCTGACGTCACGGTGGCATCGAGGACGTCGACATCAGCGGGGCCCCATCCACAACCCCTGCCATTCGAGATACTGAAGTGGCCTGGTTGGGATGATGGAATTGAGAAATCGCCGGTCGTAAGGATGCCGGACTGCGGAGCGTAATACATGGTCCAGTCGTCGGTGATGGGACCATTGACACCGTCGGGGCCGAAGGCCGTGATTGTAACTTCAGTCCCATATTGGTTGATTGAGGTCGCCACATTTTGGGACTGGAACTGTTGGCCGGCGTACGTTGCAGGGTCGACCGATTGGCCGGGAACAGAGGAGATCGGTTCGCCGTTCAGATTTGCCTCTTCATCAATGAAGGCATCGGTAGAGGGTGTTGCCGATCTCGGTAAGGATTCTGCAGTGAGGCGAGCGTGCACACTGGCCGGAGCCGTAGGTACTGCAGAAGCAGCATGAGAAGGAAGGAGAAGCGACCCGGCCAGGGCCAACACTGCAATGGAAATCGGCATGGCGCTCCTCTTGCATCGGTCGTATTCACAAACGTCTGATGCCGATGCGCCTCTGACGGTCCGATCCTGAATAGGCGGCGAATGCTAGCAGTGCAGCCTTTCTGGAAGTCGGGTCTTGCGAGCAGTGTCTGGGAGGAGTCGCTCAGCATCTCCTATTGCATCCAGATGATCATTCCAGTGACGGCTAGAACAAGAGCCAGCAACAACAGCCGATGGTCCCAGCGATTCACTTCGATATGTAGTCGACGGCCAGGGACCCTTCCGGCCATGTAGTCGCCGATGGTCGGGCGTCCTTCTGCGGCGGTTGAGTGGCGGCCAAGTGATCACTCACGGAACTCAGTTTCGATGGATGTCCACGATCATTCCTCAGCCGCATGGGAATTCTCCGCCTCGGCTTCCCGCAGCATGTTAGTCAGACCTTCCGCGATGCTGCGGTCCCGGTCAGACGCAGCATGTTGATAAATCATCGCCGCTTGAGGACTGGCATGACCCAATCGGGACATGAGTTCCTTGGTGGTAGCCCTGTTCGAGCGGCCAACGTCCCTGCCGTGTGCCGGAGTTCATGAAAGTGAAATCCATCCAGGCCACTGGCCTCGACTGCCGGCATCCAGACCCGTCGACGGAAGTTGTTCCGCTCGATAGGCACCCCCTCACTCGACGTGAACACATACGCCATGCTCCCGGCTTCGACGTACAGCTCGAGGTGCGTGTGCAACTCGGCTACCAACGGTTCTGGCAGTGAGACCGCACGTCTCCCCGCCTGCGGTTTGGGTGCATTCTCCAAGATCGCACCCGAATCCAGGATCTGTCGCTTACGCCGTACATAGACGAGAGACTCCTCTAAATCCAGATCGGCTCGCCGCAAGGCAAGGAGCTCGCCCTGGCGGAGACCCGCCTGTGAATCACCCGTTTAGGCCCAGGATCCCAGAAATGGCGCGTCCCCAAAAGTGAAGATGCCACCGTCGGCGGCGACGAGCCAGTAACCGGCGCCGTCATGTGTCGATGCCATACCCACCACAGGCTGATTGAGACGGATAGCCCCCGTCGACCCGTAGAACTGCGCGTCCCCAAAAGTGAAGATCCCGCCGTCGGCTGCCACTAGCCAGTAACCGGCGCCGTCATGTGTCGATGCCATACCCACCACAGGCTGATTGAGACGGATAGCCCCCGTCGACCCGTAGAATTGCGCGTCACCAAAAGTGAAGATTCCCCCGTCAGATGCCACGAGCCGGTAGCCCCTTCCGTCGGGAGTAGTAGCCATCCCTACGACTGACTTGTTCAAGTGGATAGCTCCCATGGAGCCATAGAACGGCGCATCGCCAAACGAGAAGATACCCCCGTCGGAAGCAACCAGCCAATACCCGTCGCCGTCGGGTGTGGACGCGATGCCCACGATTGGCTGATTCAAGTGGATCGCTCCAGTCGATCCGTAGAACTGAGCGTCGCCGTAGGTAAAGACCCCGCCGTCCGAGGCGACCTCCCAGTATCCGTTTCCTGAAGGGGTCGACGCAATGCCGACGATCGGTTGATTCAACGAAGCGCCCCCCTGCGACCCGAGATAAGAAGCACCAAAGGCCACGGCGGACCCGTCCGATCCGACTTCACGGTAACCGTTCGTTGATGAGCTCGCGGCCATGCCGACGACGCGAGACGGCTGGGCCTGACCGTAGGTGGAGGCAATGCTGCCTGTACTGTTGAAGAGGCTGTAACTCCCACCGACCGCCGTACAGACCAGCGGGGCAGTGCACGTCACGGCCTGGGCGAATTGGCTTAGGATTTGGGCTGAACTAATGGCCCACGTCGTGCCGTTCCAGGTTTCGAAGAGGGTGCCGTCAGCGGTGGCACTCCCTCCCAGAGACCCGACGGCCTCGCAGAAGCTTGCTGAGGTACAAAAGACGCCGTGCAGTTCGTTGGAAGCGTACGTCGGGTCATTTGGGCTCTTCACGATCGACCACGACACCCCGTTCCACGTCTCTACCAACGTGTTGTTGGTGTCGTTGTTTTCACTCCAGTAACCCACCGCTGTGCACGACGTTGTCCCGGTACAAGAGATACCGGTGATGAACGTCGGGTAAGCACCAACCACGTCTGGTGAGGGTGCTGTCGACCAGGACAGTCCGTTCCATCGAACGGCGGCAGGACCCTGAGCCGTCTCGTTCGGACCGTTGGGGTTTTCGGTTGCGATGCAGGCATTTGGTTCAGAGCAAGAAAGAGCCGAGAGCCCTCCAACAACGTTAGGACCTGGGGCCACTGTCCACGATGTTCCGTTCCATTGTGCATACAGGCCTGTTGATCCGACTGCGAAGCAGTCGGTCGGGCTCGTACAAGAGACCGCATCCAGCCCTCCGCTTGAGGGTACGTTGACGACAGACCAGCTCGACCCGTTCCAGATCTCGGCTAGAGGTGCCGTCGTGCCGCCTCCCACTGCCATGCAATCAGTGATGGAGATACAGCTCACTCCCGAGAGAGACGAAGATGTGCTGCCGAGGTTGGGCGAGGAGTCGATCGACCACGAAGCCCCATCCCAGCTCTCGATCACAGGTACGGTCGATGCTTGCCCTGCCTCCGTTTCGAATGCATAGCCAACAGCGACGCAGAAGGTCGGTCCAGTACATGAGACTCCGCTTAATCCGCCCGCAAATGCGTTGGGTGGAAAAGGACTTGCAATCTCATCCCATAGCGCTGGGGTGAGGCCCGAGGATGACGCAGCCGATGCTGAAGTACCAGACGCGGCGATTGCGCTATTTGCTGCAGCCAAGAACACACTGAGGAGTACAGGCAGACGTGTCGCAGTTCTCATGCCTTTGATCCTGGCCGAGTTCCGTCCCCTCCACCAGGGGTGCATTAGCCCACATCCCGTAGGTAGAATTGCCTAATTCCAGATCGACGGTCTATGCCTCGACTCCTAGCTGTACTGCGTGGCGAGTGAGCTTTGTTGTGCTCGGGCCCGGCGCCCTCCAGAGAACTGCATTGGTGCCGCCATTCCTAATCACGAACTCGCCTCTGTCGAGCAATGCAGCTGATGCCCCGGAGTGCCCAAAGGTTCCCGAACTCCACAGCGCCTGCGTCAGATCTCCAGGAGCAGGGGCCGTTTTGCCGGGTGGATATACGACGAGGTCGCCGTCGGGCTGCATGACAACGTAGGCGTTGAAGTTTCCGCTCGTTCCACTCTGCCATTGGACTACTTTTCCCGGCAGCGCATACTCCACCAAATTCCCGTCTGACTGCATAGCAAGTTTGAACCTGCCGTTGGGAGACTGGATTGAGTGGCCGGGTCGAAGAAAAGCACCCGACGGAAGTACGGACTTGGACGCAGTTGGTTTCCCATTCCCCCTGCCACTCAGGACGAAGACTGCGGTCAAGATCACGCCGAAAAGCAATAGCAGCACGACAGCAATCGCTACAATCGATGTTCGACGCCGAGGGGCCATCGGCTCTGCGGGAAAGTGACGCGCTTGCGCCAGTCCGTTCTTAGCCACAGGAGTGTCTTCGGACACAGTCCTTTCAATTCCGTTCGCATCCGCAATGGAGAAATGAGGAAGCGCGAACTGGCGGAGAGAATCGTGAGATGCAGATGTCACGAAAGCCTCTTGCATGTCCTCTGCGCTGGTGAACCGATCTGATGGATCGTGGGACAACGAACGCACGATGGCATCAGCCAGTCCACCAGGGGTGCCCGACGGTAGATCCTCTAGCGATGGCGGATCCGCAAGGCTTTGATACATCCCTCTGTGGTCCGTTTGTTCGCCGGTACGGGGTGGTGCTCCCGTCAGACACTCGAAGAGGACGCACCCCAGCGAATACAAGTCAGACGCAGGTCCAACTTCGTTCCCCGCAAGTTGTTCGGGAGACGCATAGGCCCGAGTACCGACGAATGCGCCTTCAACGGTTATTGCGGAGACTGCGTTGAACGATTTGGAGATCCCGAAGTCCGCCACTTTGGTGTCCCCACCGAACTCAAGCAGGAGATTTGCGGGCTTCACGTCGCGGTGCACAACTCCGCGGCTATGTGCGTGCCCCAGCCCCGCAAGAACGTCAACCGCCAAGGCGGCGGTGACATCGACGGGGAGAACCCTTTCTGATGCGAGCACGTGCCGTAGTGACGCACCCTCTACGTACTGCATAACGATGTAGGGATAGTCGTCCTCTGTTCCGACGTCATAGACCAAAACGATGTTCGGATGGGAGAGCGATGCGATGTGGTGAGCCTCTCGACGGAACCGTCTCTCCGCCGCGAGGTTACGGCCAATCGAATCTGAAAGAACCTTGCACGCCACCTGACGCTGGAGCGAGCGGTCATAAGCCCGCCACACCACGCCCATGCCTCCTGAGCCGATCACCGCCAAAAGCTCGTAGCGATCGTTAAGAATTGAGGGGTATGCGCCCAGACGCTCCACAGCGCAACATTACCGACAGTAAGTTGTTCTCCAGCGCACACGCTGCGCCGGTAGGCTAGGCGCGATGGCTTGCCTTGAGTTGCCCGATGGTGAGAGGTGGCTGCTAAAGGGAGACGCCGTAACCATCGGGCGAGACGCCGGCAATGACATAGCGCTTCTCCATGACACCAAGGTCTCTCGATCCCACGCCGTTTTGCAGAGGCGGAACCGGCAGTGGTTTCTCGAAGACCTGGGCAGTAGCAACGGAACGCGTGTGAACGAGCGCCGGGTGCAGAGACATCCCCTGCGACACGGCGATCGGATCCAACTCGGCGGCACCTGGATTGTCTTTGTCACCGATGCTGATCCCAATGCAACCGAAGCGGAGACCTCCAGTCCCAAGAAGCCCCTCGACCTATCGGAACGGGAGCGACAGGTTCTTGGACTGGTCGCCAAGGGGCTGACGGACCGAGAGATCGGTGCGCAGCTCTTCATTAGTCCTAGCACCGTTCGATCCCATCTTGATCGAATCGGCGAGAAATCGGGATTGCGCCGTCGGACTGAGCTGACTCGTCTCGCTGTGGAGCTAGGCGTCGAGGCGTAGACTGCGGGTCTGAGATTGGGTAATTATGCCTACGCAGTTTGGGGCCAATGACCCCTGGTCGACCGAACAGGGCCGGGCAAGAATCAGGGAATGAGAACTGCGACGCGTGTTGCCGTGCTCTTGAACGTGTTTTCGGGCGTAGCGATTGGCGTACTTGACGATCCGGTCTTCACCGCGTCAGCTCTGGGGCTCACATCATCGCCGTGGGTAAAGACCTCAAACCAAACGCCGCCGGAAGGGCCACGTCGGCTGTTTGCAAAAGAGCGGAACCGCCATCGCGTCATCGAGCAATTTCTCAATAAGGAGTGCGAGGTATGGGCGGTATGTGGAGTGAAAGTACGCGAAGTAGCCGCGTTGTGAGTCTGGGAGCCGCTGTGATGCTGGCCCTGATGACCGTGGCGCTGACTGGGCTCACTTCGCCCGGCATGGCTGGAGCCAGTTCGTATCCCAACGGGGTCGACATGAACCGAATCGCGTACGTCAACCCCGACGATGGCGGTTTGATTGGGCTTGTCAACGCTGACGGAACGGACTCGACTGCGGTCGAGGTCTACCCACAAGGGCCCGACAGCAGCCAAGTGGCCTATCCGCAACTCTCCCCTGACGGGTCCACAGTGCTTTTTGAGACCCTGCCGTCCGTGAGCCCGACCACGGGATGCTTCGACGAAGGAATCGCCTTCATCAACGTGGACGGCACCGATCTGACCAACGTCCCGACACCTCCGGGCGCTGGGTGTGTCCAGACTCCTGCGTTGTCGCCAGACGGTTCCAAGGTCGCATACCAGGCGATGGGTACGGCCAGCTCGGGATCGGAACCGGGTATCTGGGTGCAGAGCTTGGACGGCAGCGACGCTGTGCGTCTCACGGCGACAGGCACCGATCCGACGTGGTCGCCAGATGGCAAAGAGATCGTCTTTGCGCAGAACGGACAGATCTTCACAATGTCGTCGTCCACTGGGGGAGGTGTCCATCAGTGGACGACCTCTGCCTCGCTTGGAATCAGCAACGCAGCTGGCGTGGACGCCGAGCTACCGGAGTGGTCACCCAACGGGCTTTACATCGAATTCCAAGCGGTGACACAGGCAAGAATACAAAGCTCTACGGTCGAGGTCATCAACGTGCTCACAGGCGGCGTCAGCGAGCTCGTTGGCCCTCTGGTCTATCTCGGTAGCGCGCTTACGTGGGCACCTGACAGCGCTCACTTGGTCGCCGCGGGAACTCCCGCCCAAGGATCGATGCAAGTGCTGAGTCTGCAGGGACACGTGACATCGACCACCGGGGACATCAACGGCGAGGATCCGAGCTGGATCCACGTTCAAGGTACGCCCGGCTTGGGCTCACCCATCGTTGGGCTGAGTTCGACGCCATCGGGTTCTGGCTACCAGATGGTGTCAGCTGACGGCGGCATACTCTCGTACGGACAGAGCACCTTCTACGGCTCCACCGGCGGCCTTGTCCTCAACAAGCCGATCGTGGGAATGGCGTCCACGCCGAACGGCCAGGGCTACTGGTTGGTGGCCTCCGATGGGGGCATCTTCAGCTTCGGAGACGCCCAGTTCTACGGCTCCACCGGCGGCCTTGTCCTCAACAAGCCGATCGTGGGAATGGCGTCCACGCCGAACGGCCAGGGCTACTGGTTGGTGGCCTCCGATGGGGGCATCTTCAGCTTCGGAGACGCCCAGTTCTACGGCTCCACCGGCGGCCTTGTCCTCAACAAGCCGATCGTGGGAATGGCGTCCACGCCGAACGGCCAGGGCTACTGGTTGGTGGCCTCCGATGGGGGCATCTTCAGCTTCGGAGACGCCCAGTTCTACGGCTCCACCGGCGGCCTTGTCCTCAACAAGCCGATCGTGGGAATGGCGTCCACGCCGAACGGCCAGGGCTACTGGTTGGTGGCCTCCGATGGGGGCATCTTCAGCTTCGGAGACGCCCAGTTCTACGGCTCCACCGGCGGCCTTGTCCTCAACAAGCCGATCGTGGGAATGGCGTCCACGCCGAACGGCCAGGGCTACTGGTTGGTGGCCTCCGATGGGGGCATCTTCAGCTTCGGAGACGCCCAGTTCTACGGCTCGAAGGCATAACTGCGACGCCGGGCTCGCCAATAGCGAGGTGTCGCTCTGTCAGTCAGACTCTGGGCGACCCCCTGGTGGGTGTTGGCTATTCGGACGCCCGTTGGGCAGTGCCGGGTCAGTGTCGGCCAAGGTGCGATGCTTTGATCATGTGTCACCGAGATCCTGATGTGGAGGACATCCGTCGCATCGAGGACGCACTCATCCGACTGGAGCCGCAGTTCATCGAGCTGAGTGAGAAGGCCGTCCGCTAGGCCCCAAGCGCTCGCGTGTACCTCCTCCGCTGCGCCGCAGCGAGGGCTCTCGGTGCGCCCTTCGATCCGAGGACAGAGCTCGATTTGGCAATGGCGTTCGATCCAACGCCAGTGAACCAGTCTCTGGCTCGCGCCCTCGAACTCGTGATCTCAGGAGACCGCGCAGCCGCAGCCGTGGCGCTGGTCGAGCACTGCAAAGAGTATGACGAGGATGCCCCGGCCAGGTTGCTGCGCTACTCCAACCTCGTCATGAGCGGCGTTCGGGGCGACTGGGAGCGTGCGCACGCGTTGAACGAGCTCGATGCTCGCGCACACCGCGGGGACTGGCGGTTTGACGCTGAGCTAGCGATGACACGCCAGGAGCAACGTCGTTACGACGACGCTCGAGCTTTGGCTGAGAGCGTCCTCCGGGAGGAACCGACAGCCGGATTCGGGGGTCCACGTGCTCGCGCACGTCAACTACGAGACCGGAGAGCACGCTGCGGGCCTGGCCTGGCTCGATTCGTGGCAGACAGAGCACCCGGTCCTCGGCTATCAGAACCATTTCCGGGGGCACGCCGCCCTCCATGTGCTGGCACTCGGCGACATCGACCAGGTCATGACCCGCTACCGGAACGAGATCGCACCAAGCGCCGTCAACGACGCCGGCAGCCTTCTTTGGCGCTGCAAGCTGGCAGGCAGTCAGGTACAGAGCGAGGCCAACGAGGCCGTCACGGCTGCGGCGGAGGCCATCGAGACGCTCCAGACTTCGTTTCTCACGTTCAACGCCTGCCTCGCTTTGGGCTCGGCCGGTGATAGCGAAATGCTCGCATCGGTCGCCAGGCGGGCCAGCTCTGACACGAGGCCAGGTTTCTCCGATCTGGTCGCTCCGCTAATTCAGGCCCTGATCGGCGTGCTTCAAAACCGTTTCGACGTGGTAGTCACAAATCTCCAGCCGATCATGAGCGACCTCCCACGTCTTGGGGGGAGTAATGCGCAACGAGCGGTCGTCGAGGACACGCTCATCTATGCGTTCGTCGCCAGTGGTCGGATTGTCGAGGCGCAGACGACCATCCGGAGCCGGTTGGAGCGCCGCCCGCATGTGCTGGACGAGTTGGTCCTCGGAATCCGCAGTCAGCTATCCGGAGGTACGTGAGAAGGGAAGTGAGAACAGGAACTGGGGAGACCTTGGAAATCCATGTCAACGGGTGGGCGCAGTAGGCCAACACGTAGCGGGGATTTACGTGATTGGCCGAGCAACGGCGCATGTAGGCCGGCCCAAGGGTCCGGCCTATTCCATGATCTTCTGTGCACTTGTCCGGTGCGTCAAGGGCCGCTCCGGGACTTCGCTTCGCTTCGTGATGCTCACTGATCCACCATGGTCAGGCCGGAACCCGCAAGGGTTGGTGGTGCTGAACCCGGTGCCGTCGGGCCACCGCTAGCGATGCTCGCCCCTCGAGGGCCAATAGGAGTGCGGCGGGGTCCGACGGTCCGGCGTTGAGACTGGCGATAGGGCCATGCGCCTCGAGCGCCTTGCAGTGAGCGACCAGCAGCAACGCCTTCGCCTGGTGAAGCAACTATCCACGAGACGAGGAGGTGCTGATGGATGAGAGTGTGACGTTCGCCGGGATCGATTGGGCATCGATGCTCCATGTGGCGTGTGTGGTGGGTTCTGATGGCCAGGTAGTTGACCGTTTCGAGTTCACACACGATGCCGCGGCCATCACCGACATGATCCGCCGGATGAAGCGAATGAAGGCCAGCGGGGTAGCAATTGAGCGAGGAGATGGCCCGGTGGTCGAAGCCCTGATGGACGCCGGCTTGGCCGTGTACGTGGTTCCGCCGCGTCAAGTCAAGGCGTTGCGGGAACGATACGGGTCGGCGGGCAACAAGGACGACCGCTTCGACGCCTACCTCCTTGCCGACACCTTGCGTAGCGATGGACACCGCTGGCGTCCGCTGCGCGAAGACAGTGACGCGACCAAGGCGCTGCGAGCGCTATGCCGGTCCCGAAAGGACCTCGTCGAGGTCCGCGTCGGGGTCGTCAACCAGCTCCGGGCCAACTTGGAATTGGCGTTCCCGGGCGGATTGGGCCTGTTCTCCAAGCCCGACAGCGCGATCACCCTCAGCTTCTTGCGACGGTTCCCGACTGCAGCGAAAGCAGCTTGGCTGTCGCCCAAGCGTATGGATGGATGGCTGCGCTCGGTCGGCTACAACGGCGGCATCGCGGCCGAGGTGCTCTATGGTCGGCTTGCGGCGGCCGCTCCCGGTCTCGTCGGCGCCGAAGCCGACGCTCGAGGCGAGATCACCTTGTGCCTCGTGAGCGCGGTCGAGAACCTCAACGCGCAGATTGAATCACCCTGGGTTCGATGGAGACTCGGGTTATTGGTTTCCAAGCCCCGGTAGGACCGGATCCTTGCCAGCGTAGAACGCTGCTTCGAACTCCGCCGGCGGGATGTCGCCGCAGTAGCCGTGTAGGCGCTCTTCGTTGAACCAGTGCACCCACGAGAGCGTGGCAAGCTCGAGGTGGCTGACGTCGTCCCAGCCGCAGGTGTCTGGGCCGTAGACGCACTCGGTCTTGTAGAGGTTGTTGATCGCCTCGGCGAGGGCGTTGTCGTACGAATCAGCGACGGTTCCGATGCTCGGTGTCGCCCCGATCTCGTCCAGGCGCTCGGTGAATCTCACGGACGTAAATTGCGATCCGGCGTCCGAATGGGTCACGAGACCGACGAGGCGACCGGCCCGACGTGAGTGGCGAGCCATCTCCAGCGCGTCGAGCACCATGTCGGTGCGCATGTGGGCCGCCACCCGCCAGCCGACGATCATCCGGGAGAAGGCGTCGGTGATGAAGCACACGTAGGCCATCCCGGTTCTCGTCGGCACATAGGTGAGGTCTGTGACCCACAAGCCATTGGGTTGGGCGGCGCTGAAGTCCCGATTGACAAGGTCGGGTGGCCGGCCGGCATCGGGATCGGACCGGGTGGTGAAGACCCGCTTGCGGCAGCGGCTGACGCCACGAATCCCCAGCTCACGCATGAGTCTGCCCACCTGGTCCCGGCCAACGTCGTGGCCGGCCCGGCGCGCCGCCTTCCACAGCTTGTGAGCCCCGTAGACCTTGCGGTTGGTACTCCAGAGCACGAACAGGACGTTCTTCAAGAAGGCGTCGCGGAGCGCCCGGGCCGAGGGTTGGCGCTTCTTAGCCGCGTAATAGGTGCTCGGGGCCACCTGCAGCGCTGTGCAGATGGGCTCGACCCCGTGCTCGTCGCGGTGTGCATCAATGAACGACACCATCACCGCGGTGGGCGGTCGAGCTCCGCCTGGGCGAAATACGCTGATGCCTTCCTCAAGATCTCATTGGCCCGTCGGAGCTCTTTGACCTCCTGCTCAAGCTCTCGGATGTGTTGGGCATCCTCGGTGCTCGTCCCGTCTTTGACGCCACCGTCGATGTCAGCCTGGTTCACCCAGGCCCGCACTGATTCGACGCCGTAGCCGAGCTGTTGAGCCACGCGGGCGACCGTGCCTTGGTCGGTCCCGATCTCCTTGCGCAGCTGGCGGACCAGACGGACGGCCTGTTCTCGCTCAGCGGGTGTGTAGCGCCGCGTCGACGGCTTCCCTGGGATCCTCTCTGTTGGCATGACTCCATCTTCCTTTCAAAGGTATGGAGTCTCCAAGTAACCCAGGGTGATTCAGATCGCTGTCGTTGAAGACCTCATCCCAGGACTCTTCGCCGCCCACCCCGATCAACACATCTTCTCGAGTCTGCCGAGGTCGGGGACGGTCAGGGCAGCGAGCCTCTTGGCTGAGATTGGCGATTGCCGTGAGCGGTTCCCGACCGACGGTGCCCTGGCTGGCCTCGCTGGTGCGTGTCCCTCGACCCGCCAGTCGGGGAAGTACGAGCGTGCCGTTTTCCGGTGGTCGTGCAACAAGAAGCTTCGCTTCGCCGTCATGGATTTCGCGAACGGGAGTCGCATGGCAGACCCTTGGGCTGCCGACATCTACAAACGTGCGATTGACCGAGGATGCCGCCACCCGCACGCCATCCGCATCCTCGCCCGGGCGTGGTTGCGCATCATTTGGCGCTGCTGGCAAGACGGCGTTGCCTTCGATCCCAACCTCCATCGAGCCCGGTTCACAGCGGCAGGCTTGACATAGGGCACTCCTATGTCAAACCGATGAGCGGCGGTCTCTCTAGCTGCGCCTTTGGCTGATCGCCACAACACGTCGAGGACAACTTGGCGTCCAACTGCCACGCACGGGGCATCCAGGACCTCCAAGGGGAGGTCCTAATCCATGATGCGGGGCGAATCGTCGCTGTAAAGGCGGACCCCTCCGGGCGGCCTGCGGCCGGCCTTGACAGCGACAAAGCAGAACGCGTTTATCCGCTCAGGCGGCGATGGGTGGGGCGAGTGCGGCGATCTCTTGGGGCACACGAACTACGAGCTCGCGGTAGATCTCGCGGGCCACATAACGCTTGAGGCACCGGATGATTTCTTTCTTCGTCTTGCCTTCGGTCACCCGCCGAGCGACATAGGTGGCTGTCCGTGGGTCATGGGCCATACGTGTGATCACAATGCGCCAGAGGGCCTGATTGGCCTCACGGTCCCCGCCTCTGTTGAGGCGGTGACGAACCTGTTTGCCCGATGACGCGTCCACGGGGCTGACGCCACAGAGCGCGGCAAAGCCGGCTTCGGAACCGAGTCGTTCTCGATTGTCGCCTGCGGTCACCAACAGGGCCCCGGCCACGTCGATACCGACGCCCTGCTTGGACAGGAGCCCCTCAGGGGCGACTGCTGTGACCAATATGGCGAGCTGGTCGTCGATCTGCGCGATCTCGCTTTTCAGGGCGATCCAGCGGCGGGCAACTGAACGCATCGCGACCTTCGTCGCCTCGGTTGAATCTTCAATGGCGCCCGGACGAAACTTCGTGGCCAGGTCCACTCTTTTGGCGATCGTCAACGGCATCATTCGTGCTCGAAGCGCCTCGGGAGCCGACACGCAAAGGTCCTTGAGCTGGTTCGATGCCTGCGTTGAGGCTTTGACCGCCCCCGCCCGAACGACACGCAGAGCGCGAATGGCCTCCACCAGGCCGCTGCGATCCTTGGCGGTCCCCGAGGCCTCTCCGCACAGCGTCGTTCGTGCCGCCGCTTCTGCGTCAGCGGGATCGGACTTGCCCCGACGACGGCGGGTCTGGCGATTCGGTCGGAGCACCTCGAGCACATCGACGCCGTGGGCACTCAAGTGACGAGCCAGCCCGGCTCCATACGAACCGGTGCCTTCCACTCCCACCGAGTCGAGCGATCCAAATGATCGCATCCATCTGAGTAGTGCGTCATAGCCGTCGGCACTGACGCTGAAGGCCTCCGTTCCAAGTACGCGACCCACTTCATCGATGACGGCTGCCACATGGAAGTCTCGATGCGTATCGACGCCTCCGGTGACAAGTCGCTTCGAATCTGGCAATGTGTCCATGTCGTCTCCTTCTCGCAAAGAATGGGGATGCACTGGTTGGCTGGAACGGCGGACAGGACACTTCAGGGACTCGTGGTCGGGCTCCTATCAGGTCACGTCCGTCCCAGCCGGCCGGTGCGATGATGCCAGTGCTCTCCGACGCGGACGACAGATCACAAAAAGGACACCGAATCGGGTCGTCCTCACTCTGGGTCAGTCCGAATCCGAGAAGCACTCAGACATCATCAACTTCGAATCAATCGACGCCGGAGAATCCTGATCGAAGTGTCCTCACTCGGCCTACCGCCGTCCCATGACCTCCTGTCATCCCGACGATGACCGCTAATGACAGTCAGATCTCGGGTCCGAGGCTGGGCTCGGAATGCGTCCTTTCGGGCAAATCGCGTGCGGCTCAATCGGGTCGGATAACGCTCTATTCTCAGCCCAGATTCAGTATCCGTCCGCGCTGAAATCGGCATTTCTCAGAAATTCTGTGGGGCACGTGTGGGGCACGAAATTCTGACGCCGAAACTTAGCCGGCCCGAATAATGGCCTCTGACCTGGTCCTATCCAGTGGTCGGGACCGGCGTCGATCCGGTGACCTCACGCTTTTCAGGCGCGCGCTCTACCTACTGAGCTACCCGACCGGGTGACCAGGTTCGACCGTCATGTTGACCGATCGGATCTGGCGGGCGGACCTGACGGGATTTGAACCCGCGACCTCCGCCTTGACAGGGCGGCGTGCACTCCAGGCTGCACCACAGGTCCGTAACGGCGTGAGCCGTGCGTTTCGCCAGTTCGATGTTCGTCTCCCCTTTGAGCGGCCCTTCACTGTAGCCGAATGCCGAAGGGAGTCCCACGGCGCCGTTGTCCCTGGTCCCGGCCTTACTAGAGGGGATGCCCCTCCTGGAACCAGAAAGGTCGGGGCGCCTCAATGCGGGTCAGCGAGCTCTCCACCGGACCGAACCGCTCCGTCCGGTCACGCCAGTCGGTGAAGGCCAGGGTCAGCTCCGCTTGGTCGCGTGCGACGAAGTTCCACCACATGGAGATCTCCTCGCCGAAGGGTCGACCACCGAGCAGGAGGATCCGGGACCCCGTATGGAGTTCGAGCTCGAGGTCCCCACGACCGGTGCCGAGATACATCAACTCATTTGGTTCTGCCCGTGTGTCCCCAATGCGCACGCTCCCATGGAGCACCGCGATGGCGTGTTCGAATGCGGGGTCCAATGGCAGCGGGAGTAGACCGCTCCCGTCGATATCGACGCCGACCAGATCCGAGTCGACGGTGGCGGGCGACCGTACTCCGCCGAACTCGCCGATGAGGACGGTCGCTGTTGCATGGCCGATATCGACCCGGGGCAGATCGTCGTGGTGCGCGAACGCGGGCGGACCGTGTCGGGTGTCCTCAGGCTGGGCCACCCAAAGTTGCACGCCATCCATGAGCCCACTCGCCTGGCCCCGGCCGTCTTCGGCGTGCGCGATGCCTCGCCCCGCGGTCATGAGGTTCAATTGTCCGGGTCGGATCGGTTGCTTGTTTCCAAGGCTGTCCGAGTGCAGGACCTCTCCCCGGAGGAGCCAGGTCACCGTGTGCAGGCCGATGTGTGGATGCGGACCGACGATCATGGTCCGTTCGGGCGTGGCGTCGACCGGTCCGAAGCGGTCCAGGAAGCACCATGCGCCGACCATCCGCCTCCCCCGCCGGGGAAGGGAACGGTGGACCTCCAGTCCCCCCACCTCGGTGAGGTGGCTCGCGGAGATGGTGAGCTCCGCTCCGTTCATGGGCGCGACTTGCGGCGCTCGTCGAGCGTTCGCTTCTTCCCGACCTTTTGCGCTTCCCGGGCCAGGCGATGGTCGTTCTTCTGCGCCGCAAACGCCGCTTCACTCAGGAGTTTGCGGTAGCTGTCGAGTCGATCGGCCGAGAGCTCACCAGCTGCGATAGCGGCCAGGACTGCACAACCCGGCTCGCTCCCGTGCGCGCAGTCGTTGAAGCGGCATTGCTCCTCGAGATCCGTGATGTCGGCGAACGCCGCATCGATGCCCTCGTCGTCGACCCACATGCCCAGTTCCCGGAGTCCGGGGGTGTCGATCAGCGCACCGCCTCCGGGCACCACCAGCAACTCTCGCCAGGTGGTCGTGTGACGTCCTTTGCTGTCAGCCTGGCGGACCTCACCCGTCTGCACGACATCGGCACCCATGAGGGCATTGACCAAGGAGGATTTGCCCGAGCCGGATGTGCCGAGAAGTGCCACCGTGGTGCCGGCCTTGACGAAGGCACGTACGGCCTCCATGCCCGCCCCGGTCACCACCGAGACGGCGAGGACGGCGAGGTCCCCGCTCACCGCGTGCACTTCGGTCCCCGCCGCTGCGATGGCATCGTCGTCGACCAGGTCGACCTTGGTCAGTATCAGCACGGGGCGGGCCCCGCTGTCCCACGCCAGGGCCAGGAAGCGCTCGACCTGTCGCCGCAGGATGGGCCGGTCGAGTGGAATGACGACCATGACCGTATCGATGTTGGCGGCCAGCGCCTGGGACTCGACGCGTGACCCCGACGATTGGCGGACGAGTGCGGTGCGACGAGGGAGTACGTCGTGCAGTGCGTAGGGCACCGTCGTCGATCCGTCGGGACCCGGGGTTCCGCCCTACCGTGCACCAATCCCCGACACAGACCAGCAGAGACCCCGGAGGTGGCGACGGAGATGTCGTCGCCGACGGTGAGCAACTGGAAGCGACCACGGTCGACGCGCCCGACGCGCCCGGCCAACACGCCCGGTGGTGATGCCGTGAGCAGATCAGTGAGCGCCTCGAGTTCGGTGTCGTCCGCCCCCAACGTGCGCAGTCTCGCGAGAAGCGCCGCGTCGTCACTCATGTGGGAAAGCGGTCAACCCACAGCCCGACCGGCAACGATGCCGCTAGGAAGCAACAAGCGAGTGCAGGTGGGTCCCGACGAACTCTGTAGACGACATGGACACACCTCCTACGTGCAACGGGGCGGAATTTCCGACCCCCGAGTGTGCTGTGCGGGACACGTCATGTCAATGGTCCCGCCGCCGGTGTCCGCGGCCGAGGCGATTCGCCCTCAATGTGAGAAAAAAGCTTGCGTCGGCTCGGATTTTTTTCTACAATGACATCCACTTACTCCTCTTTGAACAAGTACCAAAGAGAGAGGGTGGAGAAGTAAGAATTTCCCTGGTAGAGCGCTTGTAGATCGCCTCATTTTTTAGGTATATTTCCCGGATATGACCGGGTCTTTTTGCGCGTTCGGACTCACTCTTTTTGGCCATAGGAGACAGCTCCTTTCCGCACCGAGGTGTGTCGCGGTGCGTTCGTGACCGATCCAGCGGCGATCGAGGATCCCGAGTTACAGAGCGAGCAGGAGTATCTCGACGGCGCGCACTTGTGGCTCACGGCCATGAGAACCCGGGCGGAGGCCCTCCTCGATGACCTCCGTGGAGCCGGCCAACCCGACCTCGACTACCAGGCCGCTCTGGTGCACCGGGTGGCGGTGCTGGGCGAGAGCGTGCGGCCGCTCCTCTTCGGCCGTATCGATGAGGACGGCGGACCGTCATGGCACATCGGGAGGCGCCATGTCGAAGACGACCTCGGGGATCCGGTCGTGGTCGATTGGCGGGCGCGGGTGTCCATGCCGTTCTACCGGGCCCGGGTCGGGGAATCCCTCGGCCTGAAGCTCCGCCGTCAGGTGATGGTCGATCGACGTCAGGTGATCGACGTCGCTGACGATCTTTTCGGCGAGACGAGGGGCGAGCTCGTGGGGACCCGCTTGCGGGGCGGCGATGCGCTGCTGGCCGAGCTCGAGCGTGCGCGGACCGGGGAGATGCTGGACATTGTGGCCACCATCCAGGCCGAGCAGGACGAGATCATCCGGGCCCCGCTCGACCAGCTGTTGTCGGTCCAAGGGGGACCGGGAACGGGAAAGACGGCGGTGGGACTGCACCGAGCCGCTTTCCTGCTCTACAACTATCCAGCCCTCTCCAACGAGGGGGTGCTCGTTCTCGGGCCGAGTCGCGCCTTTCTGCGCTACATCTCCGCCGTCCTCCCGTCGCTCGGGGAGGAGGCCGTGGTGCAGTCGACAATGGGCGACCTCGCTCCTCGTCTCAAGGTGCGGGCCGAAGAGACGCGCGAGGTGCGGCGACTGAAAGGGGACCCGCGCATGACGGCGCTCCTGGGCGAGGCGCTCGCGCAGCGACGCCGGCCCGTCGTAGACGACGTCACGCTGCGGGCGCGTTTCGCGCACTGCACCCTGACCTCGTCAGAGGTGAATGATCTCTGCCACACCATCGCCGAGAAGCCCGCTCCCTATAAGGCGGGACGACTGGCGGTGCGCGCCCGCCTGGTCGCTCTGGTGCGTCAGAAGCTCAGGGCGGCCGGAAGGATGGAGGCGGACCAACCGTGGCTGGACCGTGAGCTTCCGGCGTCCGATGCGTTCCGCACCCTGCTCGACCATGTGTGGCCATCCGTCTCTCCCGCCGCCCTCGTGAGCGAACTGTTCACCGGTGTCGAGCGGTTGGCCTCGGCAGCGGACGGGATCCTGACGGAGCCCGAGTGGCGGAGCCTCCTGCGGGCCAGGGGAAAACGGGTCGGGACGCAGGCGTGGACGGTCGACGACCTGCCACTTCTCGACGAGGCCGAATATCTCGTCAACGGGCGGACGCGCACCTACGGGCACGTGATCGTGGACGAAGCCCAAGACCTGACGCCGATGCAGTTCAGGATGGTGGCGCGGCGTGCGCCCGGTGGTTCGCTGACCATTCTCGGAGACCTGGCGCAAGCAACCGGCCCGTGGAGCTACGCCACTTGGGAAGACATCCTCCGCTACCTGCCGGCCGCGGCGCACAGCCGTCATGACGAGTTGACTCTCGGGTATCGCGCCCCCGGGCAGATCCTCGACCTGGCTTCGAAGCTCCTCCCTGTCGCCGCCCCTACGGTGCGACCGACCCGCTCCATACGTCAGGGCCGCCGCGAGCCCCGGATCGTGCAGGTGGAGCGGGATCAGCTGTTCAGTGAGAGCGTGCGCCAAGCCACTGCGTTGGCCGAGGAGGGACTCCTCGTCGGCCTGGTCGTGTCGGCCGACGACCTCGGCGGGTTGACCACCTTCGTCGGGGAGCGGACTGATGTCGGGTTGCTCGATCGCGACGGTATGCACCGACGGGTCACGGTGGTCGAGGCCACGGCGGCGAAGGGCCTCGAATTCGATGCCGTGGTGGTGATGGAGCCTGGCGCCATCGCCAATGCAGGAGATGGACCCCGCGGCCTGCGGCTGTTGTACGTGGCCATGACGCGGCCGATCCAGCACCTGAGTCTGGTCCACGCGGAACCGTTGCCGGCACTCCTTCTTACGTAGATCGACGGCTCGACACGACGACGCTCGACGTCGGGCGGCCTATGAGAGTCGGTCCACCGCCAGAACGGCTGACGCGGCGTTCGCCGTCACCACGGTGGGGACGGGGCCGAGCAGTTGGTCCGCTGTTCCCACCGGCGTCGGGAGCGTCAGCTGCGCCGTCTGTGAAATCCGGAACACGCAACTGATGGAGTCTCCGCTCGCACCCTGGGGACACACGCCCGGTCCGTCGGGTCCGGCGAGGACGAGACCGCCGGCTGACGTATCGACGATCTGCTCGGAGACCAGTCCCGAGTAGCTACCCATGGGTTGCAGCGTGTCGGCGTTGTACGGGCTCAGCTGCGCGTCGAGTCCCTGTCCCGCCGGCACGCTGATCCACACCAACCCGCCCGCCACCGCGTCGACCGCGGCAATGCCGCCACCGTTCCCGTTGGGGTTGTCGGCGAGCGCAGGTCCGACGGTACTGACTCCGGCGGGACTCAGCTTGACGAGGTGGTTGTCCGATCGTTCGAAGTACACGGATCCATCGGGCCCGAAGGCGGCGCTAGTTCCTTCAGCGATTTTTTTGGGTGCGGCCGTGGACGTCGGCACGATCCGGTAGATGTCCTGCGCGTTGCCCTGGGTGATCATGACCAGGACCTGGCCGCCGGCGGCGCTCATCGAAACCACGTCCGCGTCGGATGTGTTGGCGGTGTTGATGGCGGGCAACTTCCACTGACCCATCTGATCGCCCGTGCTGCGCGTGTAGCCGATCACGCTGTTGTCGGCGACGACGTAGAGGTTGGTGGCGTCGGCGGCCAGCGCGCTCACCCCGCCGCTGACATGTTCGGCGATTTCCGCGGGCCCTTTGGGATCGACGACCCACACCACGGTCGTCGTGGCCGGGTCGTGTCCCTCGGGCGCCACGAAGACCGCGCCGTCCGGCCCCTCGGCTGCGGTGATCTGCACGTTCGAGAGAATGGGCACGGCAACCGTGGCCGACACCTGCAACTGACCCGTCGTCGCCACCGTCGGCGCTGTTGTGGAGGGTGGCGTTGTGGTCGATGTCGAGGTGGTCGATGTCGAGGCCGTCTTGTTCCCCGAGTTGTTCGCCGATGAACATGCCGTCAAGAGCAGGCTGGTGACGAGGAGCAGGAGCGTGCCACCCGCGAGCCGCCGGACGATCAGGGTCTTCGCCATCGGTCCCATTGTGGCCGGTGCGGTTCGACGCCGGGTGACGGAGGGAGCGATCACGCCTTCTTCATGGTGGCGTAACGGGCTGCGACGAGCTGACCGATGAAGGCGTACCCCTGCGTCGTTGCGTGAATGTTCCCCTCCTTGCAGTACCAGGTCAGCGTGCAGACCTTGGCCACAGCGACGGGGACCGCACCATACGGGGCAAGCGTCGTCGTGGTGGTGAGGGGCGTGTAGGCACCGGTGGCCTTCGTCACGTCGACGAGGACACCCCGGCCCGAGGCATAGGACCGGGACAGCGCCGGGTTGAGGAGCAACTTGAAAGCCGGGACCGAGGCTTGCGCCAGCGAAATGCGCACCGCCGTCGGGGGCTGCGACGGGTAGACGTACGAGCCGAGTATGACGTCGGGGTAGGTCAACCCGATCAGCGGCACGTTGGGGCCCGCCGCGGCACGCAGTGCCCGGGCGAGGCTGACGACATTGAGAGCGACGCCGATGACGGCCTTGCCCACACAGGTGATCGGGTCCGATTCTGTGGCGCAGGCCGTGACGTCGTTCCCTCCGATGGACACGGTGATCAACCCGATGTGCCCGCGGTGGGCGCGCAGGAACGCCTCAGCTGCTGCGGCCTGGGTGGTGTGCGGGTAGGGGACCGCGCCGGCCGTGTTCGGCAAGATCTCGGGACACGAGACGGTCTGCAGGATCGACGTCGCTGTCGCTCCCGCACAGCCGAAGTTGACCAACGTGAGATGCGTCTTCTTCGCCACGTACCCCGTGTACCCGGTGCTCGCTCCGATGCCGGGTTGATATCCGACCGAATAGGAGTCGCCGAGCGAGACGTAATAGGTCGTGTTCGCACTGGTGCGCAGCCCTGCGGCCGTACTGGCCTGCGCCGTCCCGTTCAGGGCCGCGACGGCGGCCAACGCGACCACCGCCAGCTTGAAGGAGGCTCGGATGGTCGTGGATCGTCGCAGCATGGCGAGCACTTTCGCACGACCTGGGCAGGAATTTATGGCGCGGGCGCCGCACCGCGCACCATTGCAGCCAGTTCCCGCTCCTCGCCGGGCAGGGCGAGGAGCGTCAATTCGTCCTGCATCTGCAGCCAATTCCGGTTCCGTTGGTGCAGGTCATCGACCCCGTCGAAGCGGTTCAGGACCACGATGAGCTCCTTACCGGCCAGACCGTCACGCGTCAGCGCGCCGGCGGTCAGGCGGACGGCATTGATCGTGCCCAGCCCGGCGTCGGCGACGAGCAGGATCACGTCGGGAGCCAACGCGTGGAGGAACGCAACTGCGTCGCCGTCGTGCGTCTGCGGGGAACGCACCCCTCCCGCGGTCTCGACCAGACCGACCTCGACGCCGGTTGCGGGCCATGTCAGCTCCTCGATGAGGTCCGCTGTCGTGATGTGCTCGCGCCCGAGAACGTCGGCCGCCATCGGGGGTGCCATCGCCACCGGGTACCACCTGTGTGGAACGCACACCGTCTCCGATGGCTCCCCGGTGGCCGCGCCGAGCACCGCGGAGTCGAATCGGGCCGGGTCTTCACCGGCGGCGAAGGATTGGGCGGGTTTGCGGGCCGCCACAGTCACACCCGCCTGACGGAGGGTGGTCAGCAGACGGGCGGAAACCCAGGTCTTCCCGATGTCGGTTGCCGTCCCGACGACCGCGACGAGGCGTTGGGGCCGCGGCGGCACCTGGGTCAGACGACCCGGTCCAGCAGCGCGGTCCGCAGGGGGGCGAGCGCCTCGGTCAACCGCGTCACCTGTTCGTCGGTGTGGGCGGCCGAAAGGGTCACCCGTAACCGGCTGGTGCCGACTGGGACCGTGGGAGGGCGGATGGCGGGTACCCACAACCCTTGCGCCAGCAACGCGGCCGAGGCTTTGACCGCTCGCTCCTCGCTGCCCAGGACGACCGGGATGATGGGGCTCGGCTGGTGGGGGACGTCGACCCGCGCCACCAGGTCGGCCAGACGGGCCACGCGCGCGTCCCCTTCGGGAGAGCGCAACACGCCGAGCGCGGCGAGCGCCGCTGCGGCATCACCGGGCGTCAGGGCGGTGGTGAAGATGTACGGGCGGGCGAGGTTGACCATCAGGTCGATCACGTCCTGCGGACCGGCCAGGAAACCGCCCAACGAACCCAGTGTCTTTGACAGCGTTCCCATGCGGACCAGGGTGAGGTCCCGTTCGTGGGTGAGGTCCGGCGGCAGATGGGGCCCGAGGACCGCATGGGCCTCGTCGATCAGCAGCAACGCACCGTGGCGGCGGCAGAGCGCGGCGATCTCGCCCACCGGCGCGGCATCGCCGTCCATGGAGAAGATCGTGTCGGTGACGACGATCGTCGGTGTGGCGGGATCCATGTCCAGCAACGCGGCGAGATGCGCCATGTCGCAGTGCCGGTAGATCGACAGTTGGGATCGTGACAGCCGGCAGCCGTCGATGATCGACGCGTGGTTCAGCTCGTCCGAGAGGACCCGCACCTCGGGGCCGCCCAGCACGCTCAGCGCGCCGAGGTTGGCCGCGAATCCGGTGGGGAAGCAGATGGCGGCGTCGGTCTCCTTCCACTCGGCCAGGGCGTGCTCCAAGGCGGTGTGCACGGGCCGCGAGCCGGTGACCAGCCGGGAGGCGCCGGCGCCGGTCCCCCAGCGGCGGGTGGCGGCGACCGCCGCGTCCACCACGGCCGGGTGCGCGCTCAGGCCGAGATAGTCGTTGGAGGCGAACGAGACAACGGGCGCGCCGTCGAGGGCGCCCTGCGGCCCGAAGGCGTCGAACTCGCGGGGCTCGCGCCACCGGCCGCCGGCAATGACCGTGTCGAGCCGGGCGCGCACCCGTTCGGTCCAGATGCGGTGCGGGGGGCGTCATGCGTCGGTCACATCGTGGAGCGCGCCTTCGAGGGCCTCCACGATGCGCACGATCTCGTCATCGGTCGTCGTCAGTGGCGGCATGATCACGACGACATCGCCGAGGGGACGTAACAGGACGCCGCGGGCGACGGCGCCGGCGCAGACGCGGCGGCCCCAGCGAAGGCCCGGAGCCGGCGGCGCGAGCTCCACGCCGACCATGAGACCCCGTTGGCGCACTTCCTTGACGGCGGAGAGGGGGGCGATCCGGTCGGCGAGAAGCGTCGCAAGTTGACGGCTGCGGGCGTTGACATGCGTCATGACGTCCCACGCCTCGATGAGACGGAGGTGCTCGAGGGCGACCGCGGCCGCCAAGGCGTTCCCTCCGTAGGAGTGGCCGTGGAAGAACGTCTGTGGTCCGAGGTCGCAACCGAGGAACGCAGCGAACACGTCGCCCGACGCCACCGTGGCGGACATGGCCAGGTACCCGCCGGTGATCCCCTTGCCCAGGCACAGCAGGTCCGGCCGCAGTCCGCACTGCTCGGACGCGAAGAGGGTCCCGGTCCGTCCGAATCCGGTCGCCACCTCGTCGCAGATAAGCAGCACGCCGTTCGCCCGGCAGGTCTCGCCGAGGGCACGGACGTCCTCGGCCTGCGCGCAGAGCATGCCCGAGGCTCCTTGCACGAGCGGCTCGACAACGACGGCGGCCAACTCGCTTGCGTGAGCTTCGACGGCGGCGCAAGCCTTGGCCGTCCAGCCGGGGTCGGCATACCCGGGCGTGCGGAGAACGGGAAAACAGAGGGGATCGAATACGGCACTGAAGACGCCGCCGTCACCGAGGGACAACGAGCCGATGGTGTCGCCGTGATACGCGTCGCCCAGTGCCAGGAATCGGGTACGCCCTCCGATGCCACGGTTGACCCAGTACTGAAAGGCGATCTTCAGGGCCTGCTCGACGGCGACGGCTCCATCGGCCGCAAAAAGAAAGTGCGGGGCGTCGACCGGCACGACCTCCGCCAGCGCTTCGGCCAGCTCGACGACAACGGTGTTGCCGTTGCCCAGCATCGTGCTGTGGGACACCTTGCCGGCCTGTGCGACGAGTGCCGCATCGAGCTCGGGGACACGGTGGCCGAGCGTGTTGACCCAGAGGGACGAGATCGCATCGAGGTAGCGTCGCCCCCCGACATCGATCAGCTCGCGTCCTTCGGCCCGGTCGATCACGAGCGGTGCGTTGGTGGCGTAGGCGCCCATCTGGGTGAACCCGTGCCAGACGACTGCGGCGTCCCGCTCGATCCAGGCGTCAACGGCGGGGTCGTGCGCCAATTGCGCGTGGACTGCGTCAGGGGCTGCCTCGTGCGCAGGCACTGCGTCAGGCCTTGTAGTCGTAGAAACCGCGTCCGGACTTGCGGCCGAGCAATCCGGCTTCGACCATGCGGGCCACTAACGGCGGGGGCGCGTAGAGAGGCTCCTTGAACTCCTCGTAGAGCGAGTTCGCGATGGCCATCGTCGTGTCGAGGCCGATGAGGTCTGCCAGGTGGAGTGGTCCCATGGGATGGGCGCAGCCCTTCACCATGCCGAGGTCGATGTCGTCGGCGGTGGCGAAGCCCGATTCGAGCATGCGGACCGCGGAGAGGATGTAGGGGATCAGGAGCGCGTTGACGATGAAACCGGCCCGGTCCTGCGAGCGGATCACCTGCTTGCCCAGCTGCTCGGTGGCGAAGCGCTCCGCTTTTTCCACCGTCTCGGCACTGGTCAGGAGCGACGAGACCACCTCCACGAGCGGCAGCACCGGGACCGGGTTGAAGAAGTGGATGCCGATGACCTGGCTGGGGCGGCCCGTCGCCATCGCCAGCTTCATGATCGGGATCGACGAGGTGTTCGAGGCCAGGACTGCATCGGGGGCCGTCACGACCTTGTCGAGGGCCTCGAAGACGGCCACTTTTTCAGCCTCTGATTCCACGACCGCTTCGACGACCAGCTGGCGGTCCGCCAGTGATCCCAGGTCGGCCGAGTACTCGATGTTGGCCAGGGCCGCCCCGGCTTCGGACTCGCTCAGCTTGGCGGCCTTCTGCGCCCGGCCGATGGAATCGCTGATGCGCTGACGTCCCCGGTCGAGGCTGGCCTGGTCGAGGTCGACCACACGGACATCCAAGCCGGCCCGCGCAGCCGCTTCGGCGATGCCCGATCCCATGAGGCCGCAGCCGACAACGCCAACCCTTTGGATCTCCATTGTTTCCCTTCTTCCAGCGGCAGGTCCCGGCCTGCCGCAAAGGACGAGTTGAGCATCTTGCTCTCCCTCCTCGCAAACACCTGGAATCGGCCTCCTCCATCGGGCGTTGGCCCTTGCGGAGGCCGGGGCGGCCGTTGTCGGCTAGTAAGGGCAGGTCACGAGGAGTGAAGGAGCGTTCCGCCATGTTGAGCAATGACGAGGTAATTGCAGCCCGGGAGCGGTTGGGACCGGTCGGGGTGTGGATGGGCTCGTTGATGGGTGCGACCATCGAGCGGGAGCGTGAGGTCGCCCGGCGCATCGAGGAGCTGGGGTACGGCTCCATCTGGACCGGTGAGATCGTCGGCGGCAAGGAGGCCTTCGCCCACCAGTCGGTGCTGCTGGCGGCGACGGAGCGCATCTCGACCGGCACCGGGATCGCCAACGTCTGGGCCCGCCAGCCGGGAGCCATGGAAGGTGGCGGCGCCACCCTGGGTGCGGCGTACCCCGGTCGTTTCGTACTCGGCATCGGGATCAGCCATGGCCCCATCGTCGAAATGAGTGGACAGGTCTACGAGAAGCCCCTGCAAACGATGATCGACTACCTCGACGGCATGGATGCGTCCATCGTCCACGCGCCCCACAGCGAGGTCCCCGTACCCCGCGTGCTGGCGGCACTGCGCCCCAAAATGCTCGACCTGGCACGTACACGCGCGGACGGGGCCCATCCGTATCTCGTGCCGACGGCACATACGACGCTGGCCCGCGCCGCACTGGGCCCCGACAAGCTGCTGATCCCCGAGCAGGCCATCGTCCTCGAATCCGACCCCGCTGAAGCCCGGCGCATCGCCCGTGAACATCTTTCGGGGTACCTGCGGTTGCCCAACTACGTGAACAACCTGAAGCATCTCGGCTACGCGGACGACCTGGCCGACGGGGGCAGTGACCGCCTGGTCGATGCCATCGTCGCCTGGGGCAGTGCGGAGGACGTCGCCCGCCGGATCACCGAGCATCGTGACAACGGCGCCGACCACGTCCTGCTCCAGGCGCTGGGCGATCTGTCCCGGGCGGTCGCCCAGCTGGAGGAATTGGCGCCGGTCGTCCTGGGCCGCTGAGCCCCCCGGGGGGGGCGGGGCCGGGGGGCCGGGGCCGGGGGCCCGGGGGGCCACGCAGGGGCCGGGGGGCCGGCGCGCTGCTCATCGGAATCACAGGGCCGTCGGTGCGAGACTGCAACCGTGCCGTCAGAACCTTTTGCGCAGAAGTCCGGTGTCGTTGTGTTGTGCGGTCTTCCCGGTGCAATCGACCGCATCCGGTCCCGGTTCCCCGACACTGAGGTCGTCGATATTTCAGGGGGTGTGCTCGGCGGCACCCGGGGCGAGGTGTTGTTCGGGGGATGGGGACCTCACGCAGTCGAGGCGATGGCCGCCGGCGTGCAATGGGCGCAGCTGATCGGGACCGGACTCGACGGTGTGCCGCCCGAGGTGCGCGCGGCGCCCGTGCTCACGTCGGCCCGCGGCGTGGCTGCTGTGGCCATCAGCGAGTACGTCATCGCCACCATGGGCGCGTTCGTCCGTGACTTTCCGGGCAACTGGCTCCGGGAACCGCCCGAACGCTGGTTCGTTCAGCAGGCCGGGTTGTTGGCCGGCTCCACGCTCGCTCTCTACGGTTTCGGCGGCATCGCTCAGCGGGTGGCGCGCATCGCGCTGGCCCTGGATATGTCAGTGGTGGCCATGCGGCGACGGGATCTGCCGAGCCCGGTCGAGGGTGTGGTCATGACCACCTCCTTCCACGATCTGATTTCGGTGGCCGACCACCTCGTGCTCGCAGCGCCCGCCACCGACGAGACGCGCTTGGTGCTCAATGCCGAGACGCTGGCCCTCGTCCGACCCGGTGTCCACCTGGTGAACATCGCCCGGGGTTCGCTCGTGGATCAGGACGCGCTTCGCCGCGCGCTCGATGACGGGACGGTCGGGCGGGCGTCGCTCGACGTCACGACGCCCGAGCCGCTCCCGGCCGGGCACTGGATGTTCGATCACCCCAAGGTGTTTCTCACGCCACACGCCTCGTGGGCGGGGCAGACCCAATTCGCCGCCGCCACCGAATACTTCTGCGACAACCTTGAGCGGTATCTGGCCGGGGAGCCGCTGGAGGGCGTCGTGGGGCCCGATGGCTACTGAGTGAACGATGCCTAGGAAGTCGAAGCAGGACAGGGCCAATCGCTACGAGCTCATCGCCTGCGCCCTGGAGGGTCACGCGCTGGTAGGGACCGACGTCGCCGTGATCGTGGCCGGGGACGCGCTCGTGGTGCGCGAGCACGACGGTCTGCGTTGGCATCGCTGCCTGCGCTGTGATGCGTGGTTGCCGCGCCAGCCGCCGGCCCAGCCGAGCCGTGACCGCCTGCCGGGCCGCGACGAGATCGAGGTGCCGTTGCGGGGACCCGCGCTGCGCGATCGTTACATACTGCGGCTCATCGCCATTGAACGCGGCGTGCACGTCCTCGTGCTGAGCGGGTTGGCGGCCGCCGTGTTTCTCTTCATTGGTCACCGCAAGACGCTCAAGCACGACTACGTCGCCATCATGAACGGACTCTTCGGGGCGTCGGGCGGGCCGAACGCCAGGAAGGGCATCCTCGGCGATTTCCGGCACATTTTCGTGATTTCGCCCTCGCATCTCTACTGGATCGGCTTCGTGCTCGTGGGCTATGCCTCACTCGAGGCGGTCGAGATGGTCGGCCTCTGGATGGCCAAGCGATGGGCCGAATACCTGACGTTCGTGGCCACCCTCGCCTTCGTGCCGCTCGAGCTCTACGAGTTGGCCTCCGGCTTTGGCTGGTTCAAGCTGGTGACGCTCATCTTGAACCTGGCCGTCGTCGCCTACCTGGCGCTGGGCAAGCGGCTCTTCGGGTTGCGCGGTGGTCACGCAGCCGATGTCGCGAGGCGCGACGCGGACATGGGTTGGAGCGCGCTGGAGAGCCGGCCGCCAGGAGAGCCGTTCGTGCCGCTGTAGCGAGCACCTCCGTCCCGGTCTCTGGTGGGCGCCGCATGCCAGAATCGGCTCGACGGGCATGGACGGCACGGCGCGACGGCAAGGGAGGGGCATCATGGCGTGGAACCCCGGCGATGGCTACGGAGCGGTCGTGGATCATGACGCGTTGTGGGGGTACAGGCGGCCGCAGCCGCTGCAAGAGGCCTTCGATGCCGCCGCAGTGTCGTTGCGCAACGCCGACGGGTGGTCCGCCGCAGGCCCCAAGGAGCTGGTCGCCGACCTCGCCCTCGAAGGAGGGGGCGTCAAGGGGATCGGCATCGTCGGAGCGGTGTCCGTACTGGCCGAAGCCGGCTACCGGTTCGCCCGCGTGGCCGGCACCAGCGCAGGGGCGATCGCCGCCACCCTTATTGCATCCATCGCCAAGGCCGGTGAACCGATGAGTTCGCTCCGGGGGTATCTCGATGCGCTCTCGTTCAGGAATTTCATGCCCGAGGGCAAGCTGCACCACTTCTTGGACCGGTTCGGCAAACCGGGCGGCGCCGTGGCCGATGCGGGGATCCTCGCCCATCGGATGGGCCTGTACCCCGGGGACTACCTGGCCGAGTGGTTGGGCCCGATTCTTCACGACCAGCTGGGCGTGCACACTTTTGCCGACCTGAAGATCGCCCCGGCCGAGGACCCGGGCATGAGCCTGCCCCCCGACCGGAGATACCGCCTGGTGGTGCACACGTCGGATATCACGCGGGGCGAACTGGTCCACCTTCCCTGGGACTACGACCACTACGGGTGCGATCGCGACACGCAGGATGTCGTTGCCGCGGTGCGGGCGTCGATGTCCATACCGTTCTTCTTCGAGCCGGTCACCTTCACCGCCCTCCCGGCTGACGTCGATGTCCCGACACCGGGTGGCGGGGTCATCAGCACCCACTATGACGGGGGGACGGTCACCTGGGTCGACGGGGGCATGTTGCGGAACTTTCCGATCGACGCCTTCGTCCGGGTCGATGGCCAGCCTCCCCGCTGGCCGACGATCGGCATCAAACTTTCATCGCTCCAGACGACATTCCCGGCCGATCGTTCCGCCACGAGTGCCTTCGACGTGGCCAAGGGATGCCTGCACACCATGATGAATGAATGGGACGCCTACAGCGTCGACGCCTCCACGGCGGCACGGACGATCTTCGTGGCCAACGCCGGGCTCACGGCGACCGACTTCGATCTCACCGCGGCCCAGCAGGACGAGCTCTTCTTAAACGGGGTTTCGGCCGCCACCGCCTTTGTCATGGAAATGGCCGATAACGGGCACGTCCCCCGGTCGGCCCAGGAGGCGACGGAGTTCCTGCAGCGGGCGGACTCGTGACGGCGTTGTGGGGCCGCTCACGCACCATCCGCTGATGGCACGAGTCTCGCTGGCCGCCGCCATCGACGAGGTGGCCGCGGCGATCCGGTGATGGCGAACCTCGTTGCGCTGGTGGGCCCGCTTGGGCACCGGCCACGGAGTGCCGACGGCCACTTCGGTGCGCTGGTCCGCGCCATCGTCTCGCAGCAACTGAGCGGACGGGCTGCGCAGGCCATCCTCGGGCGCGTGGTTTCCGCTGCCGGCGGCCAGCTCACGGCCGAAGCGATCATTGCGGTACCCGACGAAGAGTTGCGCGGCGCCGGCCTGTCGGGGAACAAGGTCGCGTCGGTACGCGACCTCGCACGCAAGGTGCTCGATGGGACGGTCGACCTCTCGGGCAGCCGGAGGAAGGCAGACGAGGATGTGATCGCCGGCCTCGTCACTGTGCGTGGCATCGGACGGTGGACGGCCGAGATGTACCTGATGTTCGAGCTACGGCGGCTGGACATCTGGCCGGTCGACGACCTCGGTGTACGGCAAGGCTACGGATTGGCGTGGGGGCTGGCGGCCGCGCCGACGGCGAAAGAGCTCGTGCCACTCGGTGATCGGTTTCGTCCCTACCGTTCCGTGGTTGCCCGCTACTGCTGGGAGGCGGTGAGCTTGTTCCGCGGTGGCACCGATCCCAGTCTCCGCTAACCCGGTAACCGGTAACCGGTAGCGGGACCCTGCACGGTGTGCCGCACACGGTGCGCCGGCACACGGAGGGTCCGGTCATACTTGTACGCACATGCGAAACGCACCGATGAAGGCGATCCCGGCCGCGCTTGTGGTCACGGTGGTTCCACTTGTGGTCACAGTTGTTTCACTGGTTGCGCCGCCCGTGGCGGGGGCCGATGGCTTCTCCTCCAAGAGCGCGTCGCAGATCTTCAAGTCTGCTATTGCGGCCTCAGCTGCAGCACACTCCTTCTCGGTCCGCGGCGATATCCGTCAGCCGAAAATGAACCTCTCCCTCGATCTCTCTTTGAGCGCGTCGGGTGCGTCGGAGGGAACGCTCTCGATCAACGGGGGCAACGTCCAAATCAGGGAGATCGCCGGCACCGGGTACTTCAAGGGCGACAAAACCTTCTGGACGAAGAATGCAAATGCCGCAACAGCGGAGCTGTTCGCCGGCAAATGGGTCTATGCCCCGGTCTCCAATCAGCTCTTTTCGGGCTTTGCCTCGTTCCTCAGCCCGCAGACTTTCATCAAATCGTTCTTCGGCACCGATAGCGGTCCGTACTCCAAGGGCTCGGCGAAGGTGGTCGACGGGAAGCACGCGATCGGTGTCATGTCGGACGGTCCGGGCACGATGTACGTGGAAACGGGCGGGAGTCATTACATCGTCGATGTGCAGGGGAGCGAGGGCAATTCCTCGGCCATGCTGACCTTCAGCTCCTATGGCGCTGCCGTCAAACCGGTGAAGCCGGCCGGAGCGGTCAGCCTCAACGCCCTGGAGAACGGGGGCGGGAGTGGCGTGACGCCGACGAACGGCACAACACCCACGAGCGTTGCCACCTGAGCCGGCAAAGGAATCGTCCGCCCGGGCCGCCCTGATTCTGGCTCGCGTGCGGGCCATTCCCGAGGGTTTCGTCCGCACGTACGGCGACATCGATCCCCACGCCCCCCGGTTGGTTGGCCATGTTCTGGCCAACACCGTGGCGGACGTTCCATGGCACCGCGTGGTGCGGGCGGACGGATCGGTCGCCAAGGGCCGCCGCCAGCTCGATTTGCTGCGGAAGGAGGGGGTACCGCTGCGCAGGGGGAGGGTGGATCTGCGCCTGGCGCGCGTGCCGGAGGGGCTGACCGCAGCTACAGGCCCTTAGTGTGCCGCAGTAATCGCAGACGTTGTTGTCGATGTCGTTTCCCGTGGCGGCAATCCCCGTGAAGTCGCCCCGGTGCGTGCCGGTCATCCGGGCGAGCCCGGTACCACCTCGTGCTCGACGAACTTGTCTGAGACGACTTCGTCGACCACTGCGAGGTCACCTGCGTTGAGCCGTTAGTTGAACCGGCGGATCAGGCCCTTGTTTTCGTGCGACATCGGGTGCCTCCTTCTCGACATGGCAAGGGTGGGTTCAAGGGGTGAGCGCACCGCCGGACCCTTGTGAAAACCGCTAGAAGTCGAGCGTTTAGTTTGCACACGGCGCCTTCTGCCGTTTCACACTCCCCCAACAGCTCCCTGGGTCATGTCCGCCCTCTCCCGCCCGGACTCACGGGAGAGGCGAAAAGGCTGCAGGTAGGCCAGCCGCAGGGCGGCTGGCCTGGTCAAAGAGTGGCTGGCGAGGAGACGGCCACCGGGGTCGTCAAGGGTCGGCCGGCCACTCGTGTCCGGCCTCGCCTGCGGCGTCCCTGGACGACCCCTCCTCGCGAAGGGAGCATAAAAGCAACTCGGCCAAGCCCCGGACGCCCTGCGGGATACCCGCCAGTCTGGGGCGGGGACCCTCTGAAAGTCAAAGGCTAGAGATCTAGCACTTAGCTCTTGCAAGTGTCCGGCGGCGCGCTGTTCCCTCCAATCGGCAAGCGATTTCTCTCTCCGCAGGGTATTTTTAATCACTAGAAGTCTAGCAGTTAGAAATAACACATGTCCGATGGCGGCGTAGCCCTAACATCGGGCCGTGCCCGACGACGCAATCATAAGTGTGCCTGCTCATTTCGAGCACGAGTTTCCCGGTGCCAGCCGATCGGCTGCTGAGGTGGCGGCCACCCTTGTCGGGACCGCTACTGCGCTCGAAACTGCGATCGGGCGGCCTCCGCGTCAGGCGGCAAATCTGTCCACGAGCGCCTTCCAGACCTTGGCGATCCTCGACGGCGCCGGAGGCCCTCTGCCCTCGGTGGTCATCGCGGAGCGCCTACTTGTGAGCACGGCCAGCATGACGTCGCTGCTCGACACGCTCGAGCGTCGGGGCCTGATCGAGCGTCGTCCCCACCCTACCGATGGCCGCAAAATCCTCGTCGAACTCACGCCGCTGGCACAGCCGATCATCGACGTGCAGCTGCCCGTCATCCACGCAGTCATCACCCAGGCGATCGGTGACGTCCCCGAGGACGATCGTGAGCGGCTCCTCAGGTCGCTGGTTTTGATCAGGACGCGGCTGGAGCAGATGGCCGATGAACCGCTCCCGAAGGCCAAGGCGCGCCGGAAGCCGAAAACGTAAGGGTTGGACGTGGGCGGCGCCCCGGCGCAGTCCTACACGCCCCTAAGAGCGAGCGACACCGCACGGGGTCAAGCTCAACGAGCACCCCCAACGAGCACCCCCAACGAGCGAGCACCCCCAACGGGATTCGAACCCGTGCTGCCGCCGTGAAAGGGCGGTGTCCTAGGCCGCTAGACGATGGGGGCCGGTGGCCGGCCGGGCACCGTAAGAGGGTGCGACGACCGACCGGACGAAGACGAAGCAGTAGATAAGCCTACCTGGCGCCGATCGGCACGCCGGTTTCCGTCGCCACCTGATCCGGCACGACCGCCGCCACCACCTCGGGCGCGTGGAACGTGCAGGCCAAGAAGCACTGGGTGGCCCCGATCACCAGAATGGTCACGCCGAGCAGGTGGACTTCCACCAGAGCCGCGGGCAGGTGGGTGAAATACTGGGTGTACCCCACGGCGGCCTGCGCCACCATCACCGCGAGGAGCACGCGCCCCGCCCGCCGCACCCGTTCGGGCACGTCCGCCATGTGCAGCCCGACGACGAGTCCGACGGTGAGCCCGACGAGGAGCATGACGAGGCTGGCGTGGAGCTCGGCCAGATCCCGCAGCGAGACCGGAATGCGCTTGGCGATCACCTGGCCGGAGGATTCGCCCCCGAGGGGCCCGGCACCGGTCGCCGCCGTCCCGGCCGCGATCACGAAGCCCAGCACGACCAGGACGCCGTAGAACAGGTGGAGCAGTGCGCGGGGGATGAGCAGATGGCCCGAGCCGGGACCATAGTCACGGGTGGAGCGGTGGACCAGAACGACCGCGTTGACCAGGAGGACCATGGTGGCGGAGAAGTGCACCATGACGAGATACGGGTTGAGTTTCGTGTACACCACGATCCCCCCCAGCACCGCCTGGGCCAGAATCCCGACGACGAGGCCCCCGCTCAGCCAGATGAGGTCGCGCCGGCGGGGACGCCGAAAGACGGCGGCCAGGAAGGCGGCGGCGACGGCGATCGTCAACACCACCGTGACCAGGCGGTTCCCGAACTCGATGAGCCCGTGGAATTGGACGGCCGGGGTGAGGTGGCCCACTGAACACTCGGGCCAGTCGCTGCATCCGAGGCCGGACCCCGTCAGGCGGACGGCGCCGCCGGTCACCACAATGAGGGTGACCAGGGCCAGGGCGACGACGTTGAGGCGATGGCTGAGAGAGGGGGAGACGGTGAAGGGGCGGCGTCGCGACACTTGCGGTAATCGTACCGGGACCTCCCGCTTGGTCCTGAACGGGCACCTGGTCGTAGGCTGAGCGAAATGTCCGCCCCGGCTCCCATCCTGCAGGCTCAGCCTTCGGCGCGGTCGACCGTGGGCGCGTACGTCGCCCTGACCAAGCCGCGCATCATCGAGCTGCTGCTGGTCACCACCCTGCCCACCATGGTGGTGGCCAAGCGCGGGTTGCCGTCGCTCTGGCTGATGCTGGCCACGCTGGTCGGGGGCACCCTGGCGGCCGGGGGTGCCAACGCCATCAACATGGTGGTCGACCGGGACATCGACCGGCTCATGAACCGCACCAAGAACCGGCCTCTGGTGACCGGAGCGATGTCGCCGCGGGCGGCGCTGATTTTCGCCCTCAGTCTGGAAGTGGCCGCCTTCGTCGAGCTCTGGCTGGCCGTCAACCTCCTCTCCGCCGTGCTGGCCGTGTCAGCCACCCTCTTTTACGTCTTCGTCTACACCCTGTGGCTCAAGCGCCGTTCCTCGCAGAACATCGTGGTCGGCGGCGCGGCCGGGGCCGTCCCGGTCCTCGTCGGCTGGGCCGCGGTGACCAACAGCCTCTCGTGGGCCCCGGTCGTGCTGTTCGCGGTCATCTTCATCTGGACGCCGCCGCACTTTTGGGCCTTGGCCGTGCGCTACAAGGAGGACTATGCGGCGGCGGACGTGCCCATGCTCCCCGTCGTGGCTTCCATGAAGCGAACCACACGCGAGATCGTCATGTACACCGTGCTGCTGGTCGCAGTATCCCTCCTCTTCGGGCCGGTGGCCCACCTGGGACTCATCTACATGATCGCCGCCGCTCTGCTCGGGGCCGGCTTCCTCTTCATGACCACCCGGCTCTGGGGTCTGGCCCGCTCAGGCCGCGCCACCGGGCGCGAGGCCATGCGGGTCTTCAGCTATTCGATCACCTATCTCACCGTTTTGTTCGTGGCCATGGCCGGTGACGTACTCATCTCGAACCACATTCACTAGTTTGGCCGTCGCATGACGGACCTCTCGGTTGACACCCCGACGGATGCCGTACCCACGCCGGACGTGCCACCCCGCAAGCCCCGCAAGATCTTCCTCGTAGTCGGTCTCGTGGTCGCGGCCGCCCTCGGCGTCGGTCTCTTCACGTCCCTCGGTACCAACAAGAACAGCGGTCCGCCCCATCAGGGCGGACCCGTGCCCTCCTTCTCCGCCCCCCGTCTGAACGGATCGGGCACCGTCGCAGGTGCCGGCCGACGGCGGAGGCGGCGGAACACCGGCAGTTCTCCTGTTCTTCGGCAACTGGTGCACGCCAGTGCCATGCGGAACTGCCCCCGCTGGCGGCGGCGGTCCGACAGCAGGACCTGGCGGGGGGAGCTTTGGCCAAGGTGCATGTGATCGGCGTGGACAGCGACCACAAGCAGAGCGTGGGAGAGGCATTCGTGAAGTCCTCCGGCGTCGAGTTCCCCGTCGCCCACGACTCGGTGATCGCCATCACCAATGAAGACTTCTATTTCCAGGGCGACCCCTACGCCGTGTTCGTGAAGGGCGACGGCACCATCAGTGCCATCGTGCCCGGTCCGCTTTCCCCGGCCCAGTTCACGGCGGAGGAGAAGAAGCTCATTCCCAGCGAAAGCTGAGGGCGGCGGCGAGGGGGGCCGCCACAGCCCACACCGCCAACACGACCCAGGAGAGCGCCGGCACGGCGAGACCCCGTACCGAGGGTGGCATGGAGAGCGGCGGACAGCGCTTCTGCCGGCAGCACCTTGGCCACGTCCGCCACGCCAGCGGGCAACTTGGAGATCGGCACGATCATGCCGCCGAGGAGCAACAGGATCAGGTAGAGGCCATTGGCTGCGGCCAGGTTGACCTCGGCCTTGAGCACGCCGGCCATGAAGAGACCGATGCCGCCGAAGGCGATGGTGCCCAGCAACGCCGCACCGATGGCGCCGAAGCCGGCCACGCCCGATCCGTGCCCACCCGGATTCCAGCCCAGGGCGAAACCGACACCGATGAGCACGCCGGCCTGGAGGATCTCGACCAGGACGACCGTGATGATCTTGGCCCCGAGGAGGCGCGGCCGCCCCAGCGGGGTCGAGCCCAGTCGTTTGAGCACGCCGTAGCCCCGCTCGAATCCGGTGGCGATCCCCAGCGAGACCATCGCCGTCGACATCACGGCCAGGGCCAGGATCCCCGGCACGAAGAAGTCCACCGCCTTTTGATGCGGCGTCGCCACCACGTGCACGGAGGAGAAGAAGACGAGAAAGACGACGGGAATGCCCACCGTCAACAACAAGGTCTCCCCCCGCCGCAGCGTCATATAGACCTCGGCCTCGGTCTGGGCCAGGAGCGCCCTCACGATCCGTCACCGCGCGAACCCCGGCCTCGCCGCCGCCTCCGAACCTCACCGGACTCCTCGGGTTCGCGCGCCACCGAGCCGACCGCTTCGAAGTACACGTCCTCCAACGTGCGCCCGGTGACCAGGTCGGTCATGGTGGCCTGGCGTGCCGCAAGCCAGGTGGCCAAGGTGGCCGTGGTCTGCGGACCCGAGACGCCGGCTACGTCATAGCGACCGGGCACGCGCTCGGTGACGCGAGCCTCGGGCCCGAGTGCCGCCGCCAGCGAGGCCGTGTCGAGCCCGGCCGGGGCGCCGAACGTGAGGCCGGTGCTCCCCCGAGCCGCGGTCAAGGCCTGCGGGGTGCCCTCGAGCACGGCGCGACCCGAAGAGAGGATGACGATGCGGTCGGCCATCTTTTCGGCTTCCGTCAACTCGTGGGTCGTCAGGAGCACGCACACACCTTGACGACGGAGGTCGGCCACCACGGCCCGTATGGCCAGCCGGCCTTCGGGATCGACGCCGGCGGTGGGCTCGTCGAGGAAGGCCACCTGCGGCTTCCCGATCAGCGCCAAGGCGAGGGAGAGCCGCTGTTGCTCGCCCCCGGAGAGGCGTCTCCAGGGTGTCGTGGCGACTCTGCGCAGCCCGACGAGGTCGAGCAGGGCATCGGTCCCGAGCGGGTCGGGGTAGTACCGGGCGAAGAGGTCGAGCACCCGGCGCGGTCCCAACATGGGATAGACACCGCCCCGCTGCAACATGACGCCCATGCGGCCGGTGAGTTGCGCGTGCTCGGCCAGCGGGTCGAGCCCCAAGACCGAGATGTGGCCGCCCGTCGGCCGCCGGTACCCCTCGAGCGCCTCGATCGTGGACGTTTTCCCGGCCCCGTTCGGTCCGAGCACGACGAGCACCTCTCCCCGCTGGGCCTGAAGGTCGAGGCCGTTCACCGCGGCGACTTCGGCCGCCGGGCCGTAACGAATGGTGAGGTCGCGGACGACGACGGCGGAAACCGTGTCGGTTGGCATGGCGTCGCAGGCTACTTTGAGCAGCCATGATCGATATCCGCGCGCTGCGGGAAGATCCGGCGGGGGTCAAAGCGGCGCTGGCCCGCCGGGGCGTTGCCGAGTCCGAGGTTGATGCCGTGATTGCGGCCGATGTGACCCACCGGGCCCGGCTCTCCCGGGCCGAAGCGCTGCGGGCCGAGGTGAAGACGCTCAGCCGGTCCGTGGGAGAAGCGATGAAGGCCGGCGACACGACCCGGGCCGACGAGCTGCGCGCCCGGAGCCGGAGCCTGGGGGAGGAGGAGCGCGCCGCGGCAGCGCAAGCCGATCTTGAGTGGGAGAAAGTCCACCAGGGGCTGCTCTACCTGCCCAATATCCCCGCCGACGACGTCCCCACGGGGGACGGCGAGGCGGACAATGTCGAGATCCGGCGCTGGTGGCCGGGGCAGGCGAGTGGCGATCCGGAGCCCGTACGGGGCGACGACCAGACCGTGCCGCACTGGGAGATCGGCGAGGCGCTGCAACTGCTCGACATGGAGCGCGGTGCCCGCTTGTCCGGTTCCATGTTCCCGCTGTATCGCGGCGCCGGCGCCCGGCTGCTGCGCGCGCTGACGGCGTTCGCCCTCGACCGCCACACGCCGACCTACGAAGAGATCCGCCCTCCGACGGTCGTGCTCACCGAGACCATGGTCTCCACCGGTCATCTGCCAAAGTTCGCCGACGACGCGTATCACCTCGAGCGCGACGACCTCTGGGCCATCCCCACGGCAGAAGTCCCGCTGACGTCGATGCACCGTGGCGAAATCCTCGAAGAATCCGTGCTGCCCCTTCGCTTCACCGCCGCGACCGCCTGTTACCGGCGTGAGGCAGGCTCTGCGGGGCGCGATACCCGGGGACTCCTGCGCGTGCACGAGTTCGACAAGGTGGAACTCTTCGCGTACACCACGCCCGACCAGGCACTCGAGGCGCAGGCCGATATTCTCCGCCGCGCCGAGTCGTTGCTCCAGGAGCTCGGTTTGTTCTACCGGGTCCTGGACCTGTGCACGGGTGACCTCGGTGGTCCGTCCGCACGTACCTTCGACCTCGAGGTGTACTCGCCGGGCGTCGACAAGTGGCTCGAGGTCAGCTCGACCAGTTGGTACCGCGATTATCAGGCCCGGCGGGCCCAGGTGCGGTACCGCCCCGCCGGAGGGGGACCGCCCCAACTGGTCCACACCGTCAACGGCTCCGCACTCGCCTGGCCCCGCATATGGGCCGCCCTGGTGGAGAGCGGGCGCCAGGCCGACGGCACTGTCCTTCTCCCCGAATGCCTGGCGCCCTATCTGGGGGGCGACCTTCTTCTCAAGGCCCCCTAATCAGCGAACTGTCCGCAGCACCGGCGCGCGGCCGACGTCGTCGAGGCGGCGATTTTCGACCGGATATCGAAGGCCTGCGCGCCGTCGCCATTCTCGCCGTGGTGGCCTTCCACGCCGGTTGGTCGGCCGTCCCTGGGGGCTACATCGGGGTCGATGTCTTTTTCGTGATCTCGGGGTTTCTGATCACCGACCACCTGGGCCGCGAGCTCGCCGGGCGGGGCGGCATCTCCTTTGGCGCGTTCTACGCCCGGCGAGCCCGACGCCTCCTTCCCTCGGCCCTGCTCGTCATCGGGGTCACCGTTGCGGTCTCCTGCGTCGTCCTCCCCCCGCTCCAAGCCATGAGCGTGGCCAGGGACGGGCTCGCCAACGCCTTCTATGTGGGGAACTATCGCTACGCCCTGCAGGCGACGAACTACCTCAGCTCCACCGGCCCCGTTTCGCCGCTCCTCAACTACTGGTCGCTCGGGGTGGAGGAGCAGTTCTACCTTGTGTGGCCGGCGCTCCTCCTCGGCGCCTCTCTCGTCTGGTGGCCCAGGAACAAGAGGACGCGCGTCACCTCGCAGCGTCAGGCCCGGCCCCTGCGTTCCGCCATGTTGGTGGCGATGGCGGCCCTGGGCGTGAGCTCTCTGGCCCTCTCGATCTGGCTCACGCGTGTCAACCAACCCTGGGCCTTCTTCTCGCTCCCGACGAGGGCATGGGAACTCGCGGTAGGAGGCCTCCTCGCCCTCCTTGCCCCGCAGTTGGGCCGACTGCCGAACACTGCCATGAGCCTCCTCAGTTGGGCGGGCCTCGGGGCCATCGTGTTCTCGGCCGTCACGTTCACCTCCGCCACCCCGTTCCCGGGCACGGCGGCCCTCGTTCCGGTGGCGGGCGCCGCCGCCGTGGTGGCCGGCGGCTGCGCCCGGTCAGGCTTCGGCGCCGTCCGGCTCCTCGGCCGCCGGCCCCTGCAGCTCATCGGCGGCGTCTCGTATACCTGGTATCTCTGGCACTGGCCGGCCCTGATCCTCGCCCCCTCGATCGTCGGCCACCGCGTGAGCGTGTGGGGCAATGTGGCTGTCTGCGGCATTGCCCTCGTGCTGGCCGCCCTGACGACCGTCTTTCTCGAGCGACCGGTGCAGCGGGCCACGTGGCTGGCCCGCCCCCGGCGCAGCCTCCTTCTCACGGTGGTGCTGACTGCGCTCGTCGTGGTCACCATTGCGCTCTCGACGGCAGCACTGCCCGCGCTCACAGGGAGCGGGCACGCCGCCGCACGTCAGCTTTCGACGAAGCTCGAGGGTGGGAGCAGCGCGACCGCAACCACGCTCGACCCGGTCGCCGCCGCATCCCAGAGCCTGACGAACCAGGTCCAGACCGACGTCGCCCAGTCGGTTGGGGTCCAAGCCGTCCCGGCCAACCTGACACCGAGCCTCGCCGGTGCCTCCGCGGACGAGGCGGCGCCCTTTGTCGACGGCTGCTTCGATGGTTTCACCGAGAATTCGGTCAACCCGTGCAACTACGGCGACGTGACGGCACCGCCCTCCAAGACCGTGGTCCTCTTCGGCGATTCCCACGCCCTGATGTGGTTCCCGGCCTTCGACAACCTGGCCGACCAGGAGGGGTGGCACTTGATTCCCCAGGCCAAGGCGACGTGTCCCCCCATTTACATCCCCGTCTACAGCCCTGTTCTGGGCGAGTGGTACACCGGGTGCGACCAATGGCGGGCAGCCGTCGTGGCCCGGATCCAGGCTCTGCACCCTGCCTTGGTCGTGCTCGGGTTCTCCCGTGAGTACGGCATTCCCGACGACCGGGTCGTCGTCGACGGAGCAGCCTGGATGCAGGGTCTGTCGTCCATGATGACCACGTTGCGGGCCACCGGGGCCCAGGTCGTCCTGATGGGTGACGTCCCCTACCCGCAGAGCGGGCTCGTGCCGAACTGTCTCTCGGCCCACCTTGCGGACGCCACGGCCTGCACGATGCCCAAGCAGTACCCCTACTTCAATCCCTCGGGTGTCGGCCAGGAGGAGGCCGCAGCTGCTGCTGCCGGAGCCGGCTACATCGACACGCAGCCGTGGTTCTGCGCCGGTAACGCATGCGCCGTCATCGTCAACAACATCCTGGTCTACCGCGACGACAACCACATCACCGCTACCTATGCCCGGTGGCTGACGCCGGTCATCGGGGCCGATCTCGAGGAGGAAACGGACGGCCTCTTCGGCACGCCGACCCAGACCTCAGGCTAAATATCGACGCCGTACATCTCGGACATCGCACGGAGATACTCGTCCGTCGAAATCGGGTTGCCCGGGTCGAATGTCACGAACGTCAGCGGAAGGCGGTCGGGATCGTAGGCACGGAGTATCTCGAAGTCCGGGGAATCTCCGATCTTCTGGCGGTCTCGAAATGCGTCGAGCGCACGAAGCCGTTCTTCCACCCGGTCGAGCTCGGCCCGCGTCGGCACGCTGCACGAAAATGTCCGCACTCCGAGTGACTGCTGCCCCGTGTGGACCGAGGTGCGTGGTGCCTGTCGCAAAATGACCATGAGGGAGCCCGTCACGGCACTCCCGAGGAGCGCCAGTTGGTCGCCCCGCTGCAACTCCTGGATGCTCATGACATCCTTGTAGAAGGAGGTGGAGCGCTCGAGGTCCGTCACGCTGATCAGTACCGATCGGAGTGCCCACTGTGAAGCGTCGTCGACCAAAGCGGATCATCCCTTCCGGAGCTCGTGCCCGCGTCTCTTCTCTCGCACACCGACCCTAGGCCCGAACGCCTCGACGCGTGCAGTGAGGCATGATGACGCCATGGGCTCCGCCGGGGACAAAGCGCGCAAACAGAAGCATCGTCTCCCGAAGGTTCCGAAGTACGAGGAGCCGAATAGCTTCCCGATCCCGGGTCTGACCGGTGGGGCTGGACTGGACGATCACTCCGGAGGCCGGTTCGGCCACGGCTCCGACGGCAAGGATCACCACAGCCCGGGACGACTCGGGAGAGCGTTTCTCCGGCTGTTGGGCATGCGCCCGCGGGATCCGTGAGGAATGTGGCGCTAACGCGGAGTCGACGCGTGCCGGGAGATCTCCCGCTCTCGCAACATCTCCTCGGTTCCCCGAGCGTCCAGCGGAACGCCCAGGTGGTACCCCTGGCCGAACCGGCAGCCGAGCTCGCGTAGGCGCGTCACCTGGGCCGCGCTCTCGACCCCTTCGGCAATGGTGACATGCCCTAACGTCTCGGCGATCTTGATGATGGCCTGCGCCAGGGTCACCTTCTCGGCGTCGCCGAGGGCATCGACGAACGAGCGGTCGATTTTGAGAATGTCGATCGGCAGCTGCTCCAGGTAGGCCAGGGAGGAATATCCCGTACCGAAGTCATCGAGGGCGATCCGCAAGCCGAGGGCTTTGAGGGCCTGCAGGTTCTCGATGACAGCCGTCGTATCGCGCATCATCGCGCTCTCGGTGATTTCGAGCACCAGGTTGGACGGATCGAACTGGCTGGCGGCCAGCATCGCGGCCACGTTCGTCCCGGTTTCCGCGTCGGCCAGCTCGTGAGCCGAAAGATTGACGCTGATACTGACGTCAGGCGACACGAGGCCCCGCGTCTGCCAGTGATGGAGTTGGGCACACGCTTCGGCGAGGACGAAACGGTCGACTACGTCGATGAGCCCGACCTCCTCGGCGAAGGGGACGAAGGAGCCTGGGGGCAGCAACCCCCGCAGCGGATGTTGCCAACGCACCAACGCTTCGAAGCCGATCAGGTCGTCGGACTCCAGATTGACGATGGGCTGATAGTGCACAACGAGCTCTTTGCCCGTCGTCGTGCGCCGCAGGTCGGCTTCGAGCTCGAGGCGCTCGACAATGGCTGTGTGCATCTGGTCGCGGAACTCCTCGTAGCAATTCTTGCCGTGCTCCTTGGCCATGTACATGGCCAGGTCCGCGTTGCGCAGCAGTTGCTCGCCGGTGGTGCCGGGCACCCCGAAGGTGATCCCGATGCTCGCGGTGGCGACGACTTCGGTCGTGTCGAGCGTGACCGGGCGACGAAGGGCAGCGAGTATCCGCTCCGCCAACTTGACGATGTCGGAATGGCCGTCAATGTACTCAATGAGCACGGCGAATTCATCACCGCCCAGGCGGGCCGCCGTATCGGCCTGACGGATGCAGCCGAGCAGGACGTCCGCCACGGCGCGCAGCAACTCGTCCCCCGTGGAGTGTCCGAGGCTGTCGTTCACGGTCTTGAAATTGTCCAGGTCCAAGAACATGACGGCGATGGGCCGGCGGGTGCGGTCCATGCGCGCGACGGCCTGGTTCAGGCGATCGGCGAAGAGCGCCTTGTTGGCCAGGCCGGTGAGGGAGTCATGGAAGGCCTGATAGGTCAGCTCGGATTCGAGACGTGCCCGTTCGGTGCTGTCGCGGAAGCTCCAGACCCGGCCGACCACCTGGCCGTCGACGACCTGTGGCTTGGAGATGCGCTCGAAGACGCGCCCATCTTTGAATTCGAGGATGTCGGTCGTCTCCATATCGGGGTGCAGGGCGAGCTCCTCCACCTTGGCCAGCAGAGCCTCGGGATGGACGAGCTGATCGATCACGGCCGAGAGTGTGTGCTGGTTGGGTTGGTCCATCCAGTACGACTCGGGCAGCATCCACATATCGGCCAACCGGCCGTTGATACTCGAGATGGCACCCCTCTCGTTCACCACAATGAGTCCATCGGCGGTCGAGTCGAATGTGGCGCGCAGCACCGACAGGGCCGAGCGCAGTTCGGCCTCGGCCGCAACGCGGGCCCTGATGTCGTGTGCCGTGATCACGTAGCCGCCGACGGTGGGATCGTCCAGCAGATTGACGATCGACAACTCGAAGGGGACCGTCTCGGTGCCCTCGTGGCGTCGCAGACGGACTTCGACCGTGACCGGGTGGGCCACCGTGGCGTCGTCCGCGGCACGAACGATGGCGTCGCTCAACGCCGGCCGGTCGTCTTCGGCGACGAGGTCGGTCAGCGGCATGTATTCGACGTGTTCGGGGTCGTGGCCGAGCATTCTCGTCAAGGCAGCTGAAGTGCACTCGATCTCACCTTGAGACGAGACCAACATGGTGATGGCAGCCGCGTTGTGGATCAGCGACCGGAAGCGGTCGTCTTCGTTGTGCGCGACTTCGAAGCGGCGCCGTTCGGTGAGGTCGCGCATGTTGAACAGCACGGCACCGTCGGCGAACCAGCTCACCGGCGTGCCGATCAGTTCGAGTAGGCGCCAACCCGACGGGGTCTTGGCCCGCACTTCGAGCGTGGTCCCTATTTCCTTGTTCTGGATGGAGACGAGCGAGCGCCGCGACCAGTTCGAGATCGTCGGGGTGCACGAGGTCGATGGCGGAGCGTCCCTTGTAGTCCTCGAGGGTCAGCCCGAACATCGCCTCGGCTCTGGCGTTTCCCCACAACACCTGACCTTCGGCCCCCAGCACGAGAACGAGGTCGGGGAGTTCGTCAAGGAGACGCGCCAGTGGCGCGTCCGCGGTGGTCATCCGGGGGCCCTCCATCCTCCAATGAGGTTCCCAGTGTAGGCAGGTGACCCCCGCCGAAGTGGTCTTTTGGGAGACCTCTACGAGGTGAGTGCGGCGAAGCGGTAGCCGACACCACGCACGGTGGTGATGAGGACCGGCACGGAGGGATCGGCCTCTATCCGCGAGCGCAATCGCTTGATGTGCACATCGAGTGTCTTCGTGTCGCCGATGTAGTCGGCACCCCACACCCGGTCGATGAGGACGTCACGGGTGAGGACCCGGCCGGAGTTCTCGACGAGGAGGCGCAACAACTCGAATTCCTTGCGCCGCAAGTGGACCTCTTCACCACGCACGAAAGCGCGTCGCTGATCGAAGTCCATTTTTATCCCGCTCGCTTCCCAGACGCCTTCACCGTCGAGGTCGACCGCGCCGCTCTGCTCGACCGCATCGGGACCGCCCGGTGCACGGCGGAGGACGGCGCGCGATACGCGCCACCAGTTCGCGCAGACGGTAGGGCTTGGTGACGTAGTCGTCAGCGCCCATCTCGAGAGCGACGACGGTATCGATCTCGGTCCCTTTCGCAGTCACCATAATGATCGGCACGCGTGAGCGGGTGCGTATGGTCCGGCACACGTCGACACCGGACATTTTGGGCAGCATCAGGTCCAACAGGAGGATGTCGGGGTCGGTCTCGTCGTAGAGGCGCAGCGCCTCGGCCCCGTCGCGCGCCACAATGACCCTGAATCCCTCATTGGAGAGCCCGATCACCAGCGCGTCGATGAAGGATTCCTCGTCTTCGGCCAGCAGCACCCTGATGGGGCCTTCGCTGCCCGCGCGTGCCGACGCCTGGTTCTGTTTGTGCGCGCCGGGCTTGCTGCTGCCCGATCTGGTCATGCCCGGCCTACTCATTCCCTGTTTGCCCGTTTCCTGTTTGCTCATACGAGGCGGTCCGTGTGGAGGGGGAGGACGAGGCTGAACGTGGAGCCCTCGCCTTCGCGTGATTCGACGTCGACCCAGCCCTGATGGTTGTTGGCCACATGACGCACGATGGAGAGCCCCAACCCGGTGCCGCCGGTGTCGCGACTGCGGCCGTGGTCGACCCGGTAGAAACGTTCGAAGATCCGGTCGAGGTCGCGGGCAGGGATCCCGATGCCGATGTCCTGGACCGAGAGCCGCACGTAGTCGCGCTCCTCGGACCGCACGTCGCTGCGGCCGGCCACGTTGTCGATGCCACCCGGCAGCTGTTCACCCTCGGTTGGGATGGGAGCGGTGGTGCTCGAAGCGACAGCGGCGGAGGCCACGTCGGCGCCGGGAGCGTCCGCATGGGCCGTGCCACTCTCGCCGAAGGTCTCGAGGTTGAAGGCCGCCTCCACCGATTCGGGTGGCACCAGGGCGGTCTGACCCGTCGTGGCGGTTCCCCGGCGCACCGTGCCTGTCACGACCACCTTGGAGTCGTCGTAGGAGTACGTGATGGCGTTCTCGAGCAGAGCGTGCATGGCGGAGACGAGCTGGCGGCGCTCGCCGACAACGGCGATGGGGGGAGAGGGCTCGTGGAGGACGATCTCGATGCCGCGCTGATCGGCGGTGGAGCGGACCCGTTCGATGGCGTCGGCCATGACGAGGTTGACCAGGACCGGTTCGCGTGACGGAGCTTCCTCGGACTCGATGCGCGAGAGGTCGAGGAGGTCGTCGATGATGCGGCTGACCCGGAAGGCCTCGTTGTGGATACGCCCGGCCAGGCGCTGGGCCACTTCGGCGTCGGGCTCCGCCACCAGAGTCTCGGCCAGGAGGCCGAGTGCCCCGATCGGCGTCTTCAGCTCGTGGCTCACGTTGGCGACGAAGTCACGACGGATCTCCTCGAGGCGGCGTCGCTCGGAGATGTCCTCAATCAACGCGATGACGCCGAGCGGACGACGGCCGTCGTCGATCTGTCGTGCCCGTACCTGCAACGTCCGGCGGGGGGGTCCGTACAGATCGAGTGTGCGTTCAGCCGCGCCCTCGTGCCACGCGCCCTCAAGGAGCTCGGTGACCGCCTGTGCCGCCAGCGCGTCCCCGTGTCGGCTCACCATGAGCGCGTTGGCGCGTCCGTTGCGGTAGATCACGTTGCCGTTCTCGTCGCACAACACGACGCCCTGCGTCAGCGTATCGAGGGAGCGCCTGAGTCGGATGGCGTCCGAGCTCGACTCGGCAACCGATTGGGCCGCCCCGCCGGTGACCTGCTCGAGATAGGCCAATGCGGTCTCGATGTTCGATTCGTCCTCGGGCGGATCGAGCCCCAATCTCGATCCCAGTGACGTCAGCCGCTGCGAGATGCCCCTGCGTCCCCACCGCCTTCCCAATGAGGTCGCCACGACAATGGCGACGACGAAGAGGATGACGGTGCCGAGGATGACATAGATGGCACTGGCGGTGCTCAGTGCAATCAACTCCTCGCCGCCGATCACGGTCCCCAATATGACAGCCCGGGAAGGGGAGCGGGGACACGGGCTCTTTTGTCACGCCCTCAAGATTATGAGAAACACTCAAAGGACCTGAAACCATTCATTATGCAGTTACCGATCGACCGGAGATGCCGGGAGACCAACAGCTTGATGGAGGGTGACCGATGATCCTGGCGTATCTAGCCGGCGCCTCGACCGGAGTGACGTTGAACCCTTCACTGGACTCGCTGCCCGGCGGAGGCACGCTGCAGGCACTCGTCAACGGATTGGGGGCCTGGGCGCTCATTGCCGCTCTCGTCGGGCTTGTCATCGGCGCCGGAGCTTGGGCCCTCGGTGTCCATTCGCAGAACTTCCAGCAGTCGATGGTCGGCCGCCGCGCCGTTCTCGTCTCGGGGCTGGCGGCGCTCCTCATCGGTGCGGCGCCGCAGATCGTCAACTTCTTCTGGGGCCAGGGCAACACCCTCCACTGAGAACCCTCCACTGAGAACCCTCCACTGAGAAAGGGTCTGGACCGATCATGTTTGTTCTTGCCATTGTGACGGCACCCATGGCGGCGTCTGCCTTGCACGCCGCAGGCTGCACCGGGCTCCAGGCCGTCGACCCTCTGTGTTACGCCGCAAGCGCGGCGGGCAGCATCGGAGGGTCGGTGGCGGCGGCCGGAATCGGTGCCGTGTTCGACGGACTCAGCCAGTGGGTGGCGAGTGGGGCCGAATGGCTGCTGTCCCAAATCGGCAACGTGCTGGTGAGCACAACGTCCATCGATCTCGGCGCGGACTGGTTCATGACGCATTACGAGGTCATGACCGCTCTGGCCGCCGTCGTGGTGCTGCCGCTCCTGCTGGTGTCGACGCTGCAGGCCGTTTACCGGCAGAACGCGGGTCAGCTCGTCCGGTCGTTCCTCGTCCAGCTCCCCTTGGCGCTCCTTCTCGGGGTGGTGGCCGTGCAGATCGTGATCCTCTGCCTTTCGGCGACTGATGCGCTCTGTACCGAAGTGGCCGGGGGATCGGGGTCCGACGTGCAGGCCTTGTTGACCGGCATGTCCAAGGGGTTGATCGTCGCCGTGGCTGACCCGGGCATGGCGACGTTCGTGCTCCTGTTGGTCGGCCTCCTGGTAGCCGCCGCCTCCTTCGTGCTCTGGCTCGAGCTCCTGGTACGCGCCGCTGCGGTCTATGTGGCCGTGCTGTTCCTCCCGTTGGCGATGGCCACGTTGGTCTGGCCCACGGTGGCCCACTGGTGCCGGCGCCTGGTGGAGACGTTGACGGCGCTCATCCTGTCGAAGTTCGTGATCGTGGCGACGCTGAGCCTCGCCGCCGGCGCGGTGGGATCGGGCACTGCGGGCACGGGCGACGCGGGCGCCGGTTTCGCCTCGGTGTTGGCGGGGGCCGCGCTGCTGGTGCTCGCCACATTCGTCCCCTTCTCCATTCTGCGTCTCATCCCACTGGTCGAAGCGGGTGCGGTGGCTCATCTCGACGGGGTGCGGCAACGTGCCACGGCCGGGCTCACCCAGCTGCCGATGAAAGCGGGGAGTTACGTCCTGCGGAGGGGACAGCAGGCGAGTGGCGCCGCAAAGTTGATGGCGCAGGCCGGCCAACCCGGAACGGGTGGTCACAATCAGACGGGAGGTTCAGGTGTGGGCGGAGTGGGCGCGGGCGGTGGGGGCCTGGGCGGCGGTGGTGGCGGTGGCGGTGGCGGTGGCGGTGGCGGAGCAGGTGACGGGGGCCCCGACACGGGGGGCACCGGCGAGGATGAAGGGGTGCCGTTCGGCGGACGCGTTCCCATGGCAAAGGGGACGCCGGGCTCGGGGGAACGGGCCATGGCGCGCATGAATGCCCCACCGAAGCCGAAGGGGCCGAAGCCGCTCCTTCCCTCCCCCGCTGAGACCCGGGCCGCACGGGCGGCCGCCGCCGGCGGTGGGTCCGGAGGCAGTGCGCCGGCTGGGGCTGGTTCCGAGGGCGGTGGTGCGGACGGTGGCGGGTCCGTCTATGACGGATTTCCACCGGGTGCCAAGCTCATGGGGCATCCGGGTCCGTACGACCGCCGCTGGGCCATGACGAACGACGCCTCCGGGCCCAAGGTATGGGGATTGTCGCCGTTGCGCGAGAGGCCCCGTCCCGACGACGCGGGCTCTTCGTGAGCGGCGACGGCGCGAGGTACCGCTTTGGACCACGTGAACGGGGTGGGGCCCTGGCCGGATGGCGGGCAGGACAGATTCTCACCGTGGCCGTAGGGCTGATCTTCGGGGTACTCATCCTTCGGGCGGAACCGAATCCCGCCGGCGTTGCTGTGGGCGTGCTCATTCTGGTGGCGTGTGGCGCCATGGCCACCTGGCCCGTCAGCGGGCGGACAGGCGACCAGTGGCTTCCTGTCGTGGTGCGTTGGGGCGCACGGCGCACTGGCCCCCGGGGGAGGCGAGGGATGGATGCATTGGCGGGACTGCGCCTGCTCAGTGTCGGGACGCACGCCATCGGTGCCGTGCACGACCAGCGAGGTCGCACCCTTACGGCCGCCCTCTCCCTGCGCGGCCAGGGCTTTGCCCTGCTCGGACCGGACGAGCAGGACCGCCGGGTAGCCGCCTGGTCATCGGTGCTCGCAACACTGGCCCGGGAGGGATCGCACATTCGACGCGTGCAGTGGTTAGCGGCCTCGTTCCCCGATCAGGGCTTCGGGGTGCGCAACTTCGTGTCCACCAACCAGCGGGCCGATCCGGGCTCGGCCTGCGCTGCATCCTACGAATCGTTGTTGACCGACATCGACGCTGATGCCTGCACCCATGATGTGGTCCTCACCGTGCAGGTGCGGTTGACCAAGTCGGTCGAGGCCGGTGCCACCATTCTGCAGAGGGAAATGGGTTCGTTGAGCCGGCTTCTGGCGGATGCCGACATCGTGGTCGAAGGCGTACTCGGCGCGGACGACTTCATTGCCCGACTCCTGCGTACGTACGAGCCGTTCCCGGAGACGACGGACGGCAAGGAAGTCTCGAGTGATCCGTGGCCGATGGCCATGGAGGAGGAGTGGGGCCAGGTCCGCATCGATGGTTTGCTACACGTCACGTTCTGGGTCGCGGAGTGGCCGCGCACTGAAGTACGGAGCGATTTTCTGGCGCCTTTGCTGCTCGGCTCGGCCCGCGCCGCCTTGTCCGTGGTGATGGAGCCTCTCGGGCCGGAGAAGGCCGTGCGCAAGGTCGAGGCCTCGCGCACCGCCGATCTGGCCGACGCCGAGCTGCGCCGCCGCAGCGGCTTCATGTCGACGGCCCGGCACGCGCGCGAGTCCGAGGTCTTGGCCCGGCGCGAAAGCGAACTGGCCGACGGGCACGCGTCGTTCCGCTATTCAGGCTTCCTCACGGTTTCGGCCGCTTCCGCCACCGAACTCGCTGCCGCTTGTGACGTCGTGCAGCACGCGGCGAGCCAGGCCCGCCTGGTCATCCGCCGCCTTTACGGCGACCAGGCAGGTGCCTACACCTGCACATTGCCCCTGGGGCGAGGTCTCGCTGGGCGGTGATGCGTCGGGGCGTCGGGCGTCGGGGGCGTCGGGGCGTCGGGGCGACTTGGGCAGAGTGCCCACTCCGAGGTCTGATCGTGCCCTCAATCATCGGGATCGGGGCCGGACGTGTGTGAAAGTTGAACGCTAGGGTTCTAGCTTTCAGTTTTCACACTCGCCGCGGGTCGAGGTTTACGGGGTATCCAGGTCATCGGCGTGCTCAACCATATGGTTGAGGACACTGGAGAAATCGCCGTCATGCAACCGATTGGGTGAAAATTGTCCGAGTCATCCCTGGGGTGGATTCGCCGGGGCGGCGCGACACGCGAGAATGGGCGGTGCCTTCAACCTGCCATCTCCGCCGTGCCGAGACGGGTCACTCCTGACCAATGGAGCACTTTCTCGAAACGTGGGGTTATCTCGCCGTCTTCGTCCTGAGCTTCATTTCGTCGATGGGTCTGCCCGTCGGCGCCGAGGTCGCCATCATTTACGGGGGGGTGCTGGCCAGCGGTCAGGTGCCGAACGAGCCTCACCATCTCAACCTCGTGCTCGTGATCGTTGTGGCGGTACTGGCCGAAGTACTGGGCTCACTGGCGGGCTACCTGATCGGGTATTTCGGTGGCCGTCCGCTGGTCGACAGGGTCGGCAAGTACGTCCTTCTCACGCACCGGGACCTCGACCGGGCTGAGGCATGGTTCTCCGCGTCGAGGCGAACCGGTCGTCCTTTTCGGCCGGTTCATCCCGCTCCTACGTTCATTCGTGTCCTTCGCCGCGGGTCTGGGCGAAATGGCTATTGCCAAGTTCCTTCTCTTCACCGTCATCGGTTGCACGGTCTGGTGTGCCGCATTGGCGACCATCGGCTACGAACTCGGGAGCAGTTACCGCCACGTCCTCAACGGTTCAGTTACGTCGGCTACGTCTTAGCCGCGGTCGCTGTTCTCGCCGTGGTCGTGCTGTTCATCCACCGGCTACGCGTCATGCGGGCAGAAAGAGGCGAGCAGGCCGAAAGGGCCTAGCGCCCGTAGGGCATCACGCCGGAGTGAGGTGCGTGTAACCGGGGCCGGTGCCGCAACCGTTCCCTCCCGTCATGGACCGAACACCACGGGTACCGGCCCATCAGGTGACCACGCGCAACCTCGGTGCGGCGTACCCGTTCATCGCCGAAGCCGGGATTGGGTCAGCGGGGCGTCGTCATCGGGGACGACCTTCTGGGTGGGTCCTTCGTCTTCGATCCCTTCGAGCTGTACGCCCAGGGAGTGGTCTCGAATCCCAACATGGTGGTCTTCGGCCAAATCGGCCGGGGGAAGAGCGCATTCGTCAAGACCTTCCTGTGGCGCCAGGCCGTCTTCGGTCGCCGGGCCTGGGTGGTCGATCCCAAGGGTGAGTACGGTGACCTGGCGGCGGCGTGGGGCGTGCGCCCGGTGGCACTGCGACCCGGCGGGTCCATCCGGCTCAACCCGCTCGACGCCGGCCCCGAGCGTCGTCGGAGAAGGACGGTCCGGGCAGCACGGCCCGCCGGCAGATCGAGCTCCTCTCGTCGCTGGCCGTGCGCCTGTCTCGGCCGGAACCTGCTGCCTCGTGAACGCGCCGCGCTCGGGTCTGGCCCTTGCCGCCGCGACGCTCGGGCACGAAGAGCCCGACGGTGCCCGTCGGTGGTCGAAGCCCTTCTGGCCCCGACCGCAGAAGCGGCCGGATCGCTGCGTACCGGACTGCGCGACCTGTTGGAGGATGGACGGGACGTCGCACTCGAGCTGCGCCGGCTGGTGCACGGGGATCTCCGCGGCATGTTCGACGGCCCGACGACGCCGGGCTCGACCTCTCCGCTCCGTTGGTCGTCCTCGACCTTTCGGCGCTGTACACCTCGACCGCGCTCGGGCATGCTCATGGCCTGCGCCACGGCCTGGCTGCAGGCGGCGCTGGCCCGGACCACGTCGGGCCCGGCCCCGGGAGGGCAGGTCTTCTTGGTGGTGGACGAGGCCTGGGCGATCCTGTCCAATCTCGGTGTGGCCCGTTGGCTCCAGTCGTCGTGGAAGCTGTCGCGCGCCTTCGGCGTCTCCAACGTGGCCGTGCTGCACCGGGTCTCGGACCTGCACTCGGTCGGCGCGTCGGACTCCGAGCAGGTGGCACTGGCGCAGGGACTCCTGGCGGACTCCGAGACCCGCGTCGTCTACGCCCAGTCACCCGGGGAACTGACCGTGGCCTCGGACCTGTTGTCGCTGTCCGACGACCGAAGCCGAACTGCTGCCGCAACTGCGGACGGGGGGTCGCCTTGTGGAAGGTGGGTCAGGGCTCGTTCCTGGTCCAGCACCGGCTGAGCCAGATGGAGCGCATCTGGTGAACACCGATGCGGCCATGGGCGCCGGCTAACCGCGTGCCGGCGACTCACTTCGAGGCCGTCCTCCCGCTCGCCCTCGGTGGGGCGCTTGTTCGCCGCCGTCTCGTCCGACCAGGGCTCCTTCACGTTTCCATGGCGCCGAGAAGACCACCGGCACGGGGCGCCCGGTGGGCCACCCGCCACGACCTGCGCGCCACTGCTGCTCGACCACGGCGCTGCCCCATCCGGGTCGCCTCGCCTTGGGCACGGTGCACGGCTTCTGGCATCCGGCCGTGGTGGCGGCGGAACGGGCCCAGTCGGTCGTGGTGGTCGGACCCGACGCAGAGCGGGAAGACCACCGCGCTGGCCATGCCGGCGATCCTGGCGTGGGAAGGGCCCGGTTGTGGCAGCCAGCGTGAAGAGCGACCTCTTGCGCGCCACCCAGACGCCAGCGCAACGAACGTGGGCGCATCTGGTGCATCGACCCGACGGGATCTACCGGGGCCCGGCCGAGCACGTGGTCGCCCCTTACCCCCTGCGTGGAATGGGCCGAGCGCCTGCCGGGTGGCGGCCGACCTGGCCGAGACGGCCAAGGGCGACGGCACCACAGCCGACGGAGAGTTCTGGTACGCCACGGCGGCCAAGCTGCTGGCCCCGTTGTTCTTCGCCGCGGCACGTGACCGCCGTTCCATGGCCGACGTGGTGCGATGGGTCGACACCCAGGAGGCGAGCGAGGTGTCCTTCATTCTCGAACAGGCGGGCGTGACCGAGGCGCTCGATGCCGCCCGCGCCTCGACTGGTGCCGCGACGAGCGCACGCGCAGCTCGGTGTACACGACGGCGGAGACGATTCTGGCGCCCTTTGCCGGTAACGAGACCGCACCCGGTCACGGATGCGTTCGAACCGACCGAGTTGCTCGGTGGCTGCCACACCCTCTACCTGTGTGCGCCGGCCCACGACCAGCGCCGCTTACGGGGCTACTTCACTGCGCTGACCCAACAGGTCCTTTCGCAGGCCTTCAACCAAGCCACCCGCAGCCGGGAAGCCGCTTGGATCCGCCGCTGCTGGTCGTGCTCGACGAGGCGGCCCACATCGCACCCCTTGCCCGAACTCGACGGGCTGGCCGCCACCTGTGCCTCGCACGGCATCCAACTGGTGACGGTCTGGCAGGACCTGGCCCAGGTGCGGGCCCGCTACGGCGCGCGGGCGCCGACGGTGCTGAACAACCACCGGGCCAAGATCTTCCTGCCCGGGATCGCTGATCCGGACACGTTGGAATACGCCAGCCGACTGATCGGTGACGAGGAAGTCACGACGCCCTCGGTGACCCGTGACGCCAAGGGCGGCCGGTCGACCACCTCGACCACGAGGTCCGCGCCGGCTCCTTCCGCCCGAGGAACTGCGTTGCCTGCGCCGCGGTGAAGCCGTCCTGGTCTACGGCACCCTGCCGCCGGCCAGCTGCGCCTGCGCCCGTGGTGGGACACGTTACGGCCCGGCGTCCTCGTCCTCGTCCTCGCGGCGCACTTCGCCGATGGGTCCGACGAGCTGGTGCACGCTCGGCGACTCCACCCATGCCGTGAGGTCGATGGTGAACTGCTCATCGAGGAGCGGGCCCTCGTCGAGGTGGTGCGCCTGCGAGGCCATCCACCGCGGCCGACGCGCCGCACCTCGGTCAGCACCTCGGCGTAGGGCAGCGAGCTGGCGGCACCAGCGCCGAACCCGAAGACCCGCTCGGAGCCCAGCACGGCATTGGTACAGGCCCGACCGGTGAGCAGCCGCCGGTAGTCGTTGCGTTCGAGCTCGCCTTCGTAGGCCTCGAGAATGTGCAGCATCCGGCACGAGTGCCGGCCTCGCCGAACGGGAAGAAGACGTTGGGCGCCGGGAGGTCGCCCCAGATGCCCCACATCCACCACCGCACCGTCGTGCGGCAACGATCCATGGCCCGCTGCACGCCGCGGGCCACTGCCTCATGCCCGTGATGCACGTCATGCGGGGACGGCGAGACGACCACGGACGCTCCGTAGCGACGACACGATGCCGGGGAGCTCCGTGGCCACCCGCTCGGTGGCCCGCGCCAGGTCGTCTTCGAGCGAGATGGCAAGAGGAGGATCGAGAAACGACCGGCACGAAGCTCGGCCCGCCGCGAGGCTTCTTCGAATTCGGCCCGACGGCGCTCCCACTGGTGGGGGAAGCCCAGGCTGGCGAGGACGCTGACCACCTCCCAGCCCCGGTCGAAAAGGTGCAGGAGTGCGCCAGGGCATCCCAGTGCCTCGTCATCGGGATGGGGCGCAACGTGGACGACCGTGGGTGACATCGTCACCGGAGGTTATGCGCCCGGCAGCGCCCCTACTCGGCCGTGCGCACCCGGAAGAAGTGGACGGCCAAGGGGGCGCACACCACCAGGATGGCGACGGACCAGAGCAGCGCCGCCTCCACCGGGTGTTGCATGGGCCAGGCGTGGGTTCGAGCCCGAGGGATTGGGATTCCCGAACAGGTGGCGGGCGGCGGCGGTCACCGCGCTGACCGGGTTCCAGTTGGCGATGGCCTGCAACCATCCGGGCATGCCCGTCGTCGGCACCAGTGAGTTGGAGATGAAGGCCAGCGGGAACAAGAAGATGAAGCCCATGGACTGCGCCGACTCCGGCCCCTTGCTGTTGAGGCCGAAGCAGGCCGAGGCCCACGACAGCGAGTAGCTGAAGAACAGGGCGATGGCGAAGCCGCCGATGACCGAAGGGATGCTGGCGTCGGGGCGCCAACCGATGGCCAGGCCGGTCAGCGCCACGATGATCACGCAGACCGTGGCGGACAACAGGTCGGAGATCGAGCGCCCGACCAGAATGGCGGCACGCCACATGGGCAGCGTCCGGAAGCGGTCGATCACGCCTTCGTGCAGATCCGTGCTCAAGCCGACGGCGGTGCCCATGGTCGACGTGGTCAGGTTCAAGGTGAGCAGACCCGGCCAGGGCGAAGTCCTTGTAGCTCCCGCCGGCGATCGGAATGCCCGAGCCGAAGACGTAAATGAAGAGCAGCGTGAACAGCACCGGCTGCACGGTGACGTCGGACAGCTGCATGGGCTCGCGCGAGACATGAATGAGATTGCGCCGGGTCAGTGCCCAGACATCGGCGAGCCGGTCGGTGAAGCGGCTGACGGCCTGCTCGGGGCGACTCGGAGTGAGGGGACGGCGACAGCGGTGGTCACAGGGTGGCTCCTTCGAGTGTGCGGGCGGGCTCGTCCGCGTCAAGGTCAGGGTCGATCGTGGCCGGATGGCCGGTGAGGGAGAAGAAGACGTCATCGAGCGAGGGCGGTCGCACCTCGATGTTGTCGACCAGAATGCCGGCGGCATCGAGCGGCGCGCACGACAATGGTGGCCAGGCCCGGCGGAGTTGTCGACCGCAGCGTCGAGCTGGCGGCCGTCATCGCTCACGTGGACCCGCCCTTCGACCAGCTGTTGGAGGGCGGCGACGGCATGCTCGTGCGGACTCGCCAGCGTGACGACGAGGCGCGCGCCCTTGCTGGCTTCCTTGAGCTCGCGCGGTGTGCCTTCGGCGATGACGCGCCCATGGTCGATCACGATGATCTGGTCGGCCAGCGTGTCGGCTTCTTCCAGGTACTGGGTGGTCAGCAATACGGTGACGCCTTCGCCCACGAGTTCCCGGATGACGTCCCAGACCCGTTGGCGGCTGGTGGGGTCGAGCCCGGTCGTCGGTTCGTCGAGGAACAGCACGGGGGGCCGTGGTCATGAGGCTGGCCGCCAGGTCGAGGCGGCGGCGCATGCCGCCCGAATAGCCCTTCAGGATCCGATCGGCGGCGAACGTCAGCTCGAACCGCTCCAACAGTTCGGACGGCCCGGGTCTCGAGGCCGCAGCGTCCCATGCGGCTCAGTTCGCCGACCAGGGCCAGGTTCTGGCGCCCGGTCAGCATGCCGTCGAGGGTGGCGTCCTGCGCCGCCACGCCGATATGACGGCGTACCTCGCGGCCTGGGTGCGGATGTCGTAGCCGGCCACCGTGGCTCGTCCGCTCGTCGGGGCGTGGCCAACGTGGTCAGGATCCGCACGGCCGTCGTCTTTCCGGCCCCGTTGGGGCCCAGCACGCCGAGGATGGACCCGGCCGGTACGGCGAAGTCGACGCCGGCCAGTGCCTGGGTCTCCCCGTATGCCTTGGTCAACCCGACTGCCTCGATCATGTTCAGCGGTGCCATATCTTCCTTACCGGTCGGTTAGTCACTGCTGGCATGGTAAGCGGCAAACTTACCGGCCGTCAAGTAATATTGAGACTGTGCCGATCAGAAAACGACGCAGTCGACACCGCCTTGCGGAACAGGTGAAGGTCCCGCTCAGCACTACCGCGAGCGCATCCTCGATGTGGCGCTCGACCTGTTCATCGAGAAGGGCTTCGACAAGACGTCGCTGCGGGAGATCGCCGAGCAGCTGGGGGTGACGAAAGCGGCGCTCTATTACCATTTCGCCAGTAAGGAAGACATCTTGATGGCGCTCCACCTGCGCCTGCACGAGTTCGGCCTCGACGCACTCACCGAGCTCGGCGAGCAGGAGCCTACGCCGGCGCGGTGGGCCGACCTGTTGGACCAAGATCGTCGATCAGATGCTGGCGCACCGCAAGATCTTCCTGCTCCACCAGAGAAATCAAGCCGCATTCGAGGCGCTCCATCGGGAGGAGCACGACGCGCAACACCAGGATCTGCACGCGAGCTTCCAGCGGGTGCTCTCCGACGAACGGCTCTCGGTTCGGGACCGTGTCCGTATGGCGGCGTCGTTCGGTGCCGTCCTGGGGGGGATCTTCATGTCCGGTGACGCATTCGCCGACGTTCCGTCGTCGGAGCTGAGCGAAATTCTGCGCGAGGCCATCGCCGACCTTCTCCGGTAGACCGCCGTGACGATCAACCGGGTCGGGATCGATGAGTACAGTGCGGAACGTGCCACCCACCCGAGCGACGAAACCGCCGAGCACCCCTTCACCCTCGCCATCGACGTCGGGGGCACGGGATTGAAAGCATCGGTGCTGAGCAAGAGCGGCACCATGGTGGCTGACCGGGTCAGGGTCGACACGAAGTACCCGCTCACTCCTGACGGTGACGGCGGACTGGTGGACACGCTCACCAACTTGGTCAAGCCGCTCCCCGAAGCCGACCGGATGTCCTGTGGATTCCCCGGCATGGTGCGCGGCGGCATCGTCCTCAGCGCACCCCACTTCATCTGCAAGAAGGGCCCGGGTTCGGCGCCCGTGGACAAGAAGCTGCTCGAAGCGTGGGACAAGTTCGATCTGGCCGCGGCCCTTTCGACCGCCCTGGGCAAACCCACCAAAGTGGCCAACGACGCCGACGTGCAAGGCGGGGCCGTCGTGCAGGGGAAGGGCCTCGAGGTGGTGATCACCCTCGGTACCGGGATGGGCTGCGCCTTCTTCATGGACGGTCAGCTCATGCCTCACTTGGAGCTGGGTCACCATCCATTCCGCAAGGACGAGACCTACGACGAGAATCTGGGTGAGCTGGCCCGCAAGAGCAAGGGCGACGAGCATTGGAACCATCGGGTCCGTGAAGCCATCGCCACGCATCGATGCCCTGTTCTTCTTCGACCATCTCTACATCGGTGGTGGGAACGCGCGACGGGTGGACCGCGACGAATTGGGTGAAGCGCTTGGAGCGCATCACGATCGTCGACAACACGGCCGGCATTCTGGGCGGCATCAAGCTGTGGGAAGACGTCGTGAGCCCGACCCGGACCGAGAGCCCGCTGTCGTGGGATCCCATCAGCGAGCAGTACAAGGACGACCCGCACGCGGTGTGGCGTCTCCTGCGGGACGAGGCGCCGGTGTACTACAACCCGACCCACGATTTCTACGCCCTCAGCCGCTTCGTCGACGTCGACGCCGCCCACCGCGATCCCAAGACGTTCAGCTCGGCCCATGGCACCGTGCTCGAGATCATGGGCCCGGACGTCATCGGTGGCATGATGATCTTCACGGATCCCCCCGATCACACCCGGCTGCGTCGTCTGGTGTCCAAGGCCTTCACGCCCCGCCGGATGGCCGTGCTCGAAGGCGAAATCAGGGAGCTCTGCGCCAACCTCCTCGACCCCCAGGTCGGCAGCGGCACCTTTGACTACGTGCAGGACTTCGGGGCTCGCGTCCCGGCCACCGTCATCGCTGCGCTCCTCGGCGTAGAGCCGGGTCATCGCGAGGAGATGCGTGAGCTCATCGATGGCTCCTTCCACCTCGACCCCGAGAAGGGGATGATGAACGAGGTCAGCAGCGGAGTTCATGGGCAAGCTCCATGCCTACATCGGGGCGCAGCTCGAGGAGCGTCAGACGACGCCACGCGACGACATGTTCACGGATCTGCTCGAGGGCGAGATCCTCGATGACGACGGGCAGAAACGACGGCTCACGTTCGAAGAAGCAACGATGTTCTCGTTACTCCTTGCCAGCGCCGGTACGGAGACGGTTGCCCGCCTCATCGGCTGGGCCGGCGTCGTGCTCGCCGCGAACCCCGACCAACGGGCTGAACTGGTGGCCGACTCGGCGCTGATCCCCAACGCAGTCGAGGAGCTCCTCCGCTACGAGGCACCCTCTCCGGTGCAAGGAAGATGGACGACCCGAGAGGTCGAGCTCCACGGTCAGACCATCCCCTCCGACTCGAAGGTGCTCCTCATTACCGGGTCGGCCGGCCGCGACGAGCGCACGTTCCCTGACGCCGACCACTTCGACATCCACCGGAAAATGGATCACCACGTGTCCTTCGGCTACGGCATCCACTTCTGCCTCGGTGCTGCCCTGGCCCGCCTCGAGGGGCGTATCGCCCTCGAAGAGACTCTCCGGCGCTTCCCGGAGTGGTCGGTCGATCTCGAGAAGGCCGTTCCCCTTCACACGAGCACCGTTCGGGGCTACACCAAGTTGCCGATCTCCGTCTGAGCTGGTCCGACCGCTGATTTCGAGGAGGCGATCCGTCTTCAGTACACTGGCTCGTCGCACCCAGCGCTCGTAGCTCAACGGACTAGAGCATCTGACTACGGATCAGAAGGTTGGGGGTTCGAATCCCTCCGAGCGCGCTTCAGACATCCTGGTAGGAGCCATTTATGGCTCAACGCTCCTTTGGCGAGGTGCCCCAATGAGAACCTCGTGAGAGCCGCACAACGTCCCCGGACTGACACAACGTCCCCAGACAGACCCTAGGCACTCTCAAATGCCTGACACCCGGGCAGGTCGGTAGGCAGATCTAATCTGCCGCGCGCTCGCCGATCGCTTGAACCAGGCGTATTGGCGCGACAGCGGTCCGCTGACGATGCGTGCGATCCTGGGAGTGCTGGCAATCGAGCGAGTCCGGATCTTCAACGAGAAGTTCGGCTTCGACCCGTATAAGCGCCCTTTGTAGTGGTGCCGCATCCTTCGGCTCCAATGTGAACGATGAGTGGCACAACCATCGGCGTCGATGGTCATCGCGTCTCGAATCGTGAGCAGCCCCGGCAGAGGTCATCAATACACTCGCCGTAGGCGGTGGACTTGTAATTCATAATCATGCCCGAACCGTACCGACGGGGTGTGACTGACGGAGGTGGGGAACTCGAAACGGACTATCGTGTTCTCTTCGATTCTGCACTTCGAACCTTTGAATCTTCTGCTGACTGCGTGCACTACGGTTCTCCCGATCCCCTGAGAATCGAGACCCCATGAGCGTTACAACCGTTACACGATTCCACGCCGCCGAAGGTCAAGAGGCGACGCTCCTTGAGCTGCAGAGCGAAGGACGGCGGCGGATGTTGGCTGCCGAGGGGTGCGAGTCGTTCGACATCCTCCACGATCAGGCTGACTCTCGTTCCTCAGCCTTCATCCAGACCTGGTCATCCCGAGAAGCGCATGACGCTGCATTTGGAGAGCTGATCATGGCAAGCGGCCATCTGGAGAAGGTGCTTGCCACTCTCGACGAGGGAGTCGTACAAACGTTCTACGAAGTGGTTTCTTAACAGATCGACGCAGTTCCCATGTGCAACTGCTCCGATCGTTAGCAAGACACGGAGATCTTGGTCACATGTTCTGCACCATCATTGGCGATCGTCAAAGTTGTGAAGGCGGCGTGTTGACCGCCCGCCCGGATTGATTTGATTCCTCTAGCCGTAGCGAATCCTGTATACGCATCCCCGGCTGAACGGGCATTGACCTCACAATCAGGTGCCCCCGTGTGCATGCCGGTGTTATGAACGATCCAACTAACCCTGATTTCCTGGGGATTGAGAACCCTATGGTTGATATGTGTGACGTGGTAGGTAGTCCTCTCGAAGTCATAAATGGTGGCAAGTATCGAAATTGGGAGCACGCTAAGAGCAAGAGTCCAACAGATTATCCGTAGGCTCTTTGACGCCTTGACTTCCGTTCCGGTCCGAACTGCTCGTGGACTCGCTGCATTGCTCGGCACTGACGGGATTTCCTCACTCGTGCGAGGCGGATCCGTGAGCGCCGATTTCGCGTTAGGCGATGGAGTGGGTGGCGCGACACTCTTCACTTCTTCGAGCTCAACAACTGGATGCTGAGCCATGCGAAGCTCGTCGAGAAGCTGTATCAATCCCTCTAGAAGGGTTCCCTGTCCAGCTATCCGCCCATCGTCTCCGCGGTCACCGATGACTCTGTCAAGTCGAGAGACCAACAGCGATTTCTCGAGCTGTCGCCGCTCCAACTCCGCACCCGGAATCTGTGTGCGGATCAAGCCTTCCAAGAGTTCGATCTGTTCGCGAAGGTTCGCGACGCGTCCAGGGCCAGTATCCAATTCCGCCACCGCCACTCTTGGGTGCAACGACGGGATGAGAGGCGTGAGGAGATCATCTGATGCCTGGGCATAGTTGGCGGGGGAGAACGGGTTGGTTGTTTTCGAAGCCGGATCGGTTTGGTGCGAACGGTCGTCGTGCGCGGCTGCGTCCCCTGGAGGGGCGTCATGCGATGTCTTCGCGCCATCCTTGACAAGGCGAGTCGCTGTTACGCTCATCGAGAAGTAGCGAAGTTCATGAACACCCCACGGATCGGGGTGCCACCCCGTGAATCTTTCCGCCATATGTCTGCCGCCTGTGCTGTCTTCTCGATTGGCAGTTTGACAGTCGCCGAGTGACGGCTTGGTGACTCGCCGATGAACTCTGCGTGACCTTTGCCCCGGCTCACCCCCAGTGACAACGCGTATGCCACCGAAAGGAGGAGGCAGCATGCGCTTTGGAAACTCGCATCACAATCTGTTCATCTTCCGTTCCCGCCGAGTTCGATATTCGGCGGCTACGGTCCCTGTATGGGTGAACGCTACGGGGTGGTCCTCATACCCATGACGGAGGTCAATCAGTCTTCTGACGACATTGTCGCCGAACGACAGGACGACGGTTGGGAATTGGTTTCCAAAAGGGTGGACAAGTACGGCGCTGAAGTGATCGTGTTTTCGCGTCCTGGTTGATTCGGCCACTCACGAACGCGCTGCAATACCAACAGCGGCCCGCGAGAGTTTACTCTTGGCCAGATAGCAAGAACACAAGAATGATTGCGCTCGCGACGATGAGGATTGGCCCGAGCCCACTCGCGATCGTGCGAGGCAATGCCAGAACGCTAAGAGTCGCTGCAACGAAACCGACCGACACCCAACGTGGCCCGCGATGGGTCGCCCTGCTGCCGCCACTCATAAACCGGATGGATCAGGCGACGACGGGGCATTGGGGGAACCCCGCCGTCGCCTGGGCACGCGAGGGCCGCAATCCCGCGTGCACTGTTGACGCCGCGTCGGGTCGAGGGGAGGTAGTTCTCGACCGGAAGAACATGTGCGCCTAAGCGTCGACTCCACTGGTATCCACCGTAAGACGCAGAGATGAACGGCTCGCGATGGTGTCGCGACTGGGACGTTGAACGGAGATGAACTTTGCTAGGCCTGCCTTTGGCGTCGGCGAGCGCTCTTTCGTCGACGGATCAGGCCGATGGCACACAAGAGAACCCCCCCGAAGATCGCCGGAACGGCTCCCAGCCACACACCCCTGAAAGCAAAGGAGGAACGCGCGGCCGAATAGGCGGTCAAATGAGCTGAGGCAATGTCGGAGGCCACGTTTGCGGAGGAATCGCCAGTCGTCGTCGGAGCACCGGTTGTTGAAGTGGTTGTGGCGGCTGCGCCCGTCGTTGAAGTGGTAGTGGGTGCGCCCGTCGTTGAAGTGGTTGTTGCGGGAATGGTTGTTGTGGTGGTCGTCGTCGAGGTTGCCAACGTTGTTGAGGCCGTTGAAGTTGGCTCAGTCGAAGGCGGCGGTAGAATTATGGCAGTCGTTCCTGTCACACTCGTCCCGGTAGTACCGGTGGTTGCGGTCGTCGTGGGTCCCGTGCCAAGAGAGGTTGCTGCCGGAGAGGATCTCACCGTGGTGGGCGTGGCAACGGAATGAAGCGGTGCCGCGATCTGACGGCGAGGAGTCGTCGTCGTCGGTGGTGCAAACGTTGTCGATGGACCAGCTGTGGTTGTTGCGGTACCGGCGAGACTGACCGAGGCGGGATCCGTCGTCGCAGTGGTCGAAGAGCCGGCCCGCGTGCCGATCGTGGTCGTGGTTGCTGAATTCTGTGGATTGTCCTTGGACCCACCCGTCGCCACAGCGATAACGATGATGAGTAGTACCAAGGCCGCAATTGACCAGGCCCACCATCGCTTGTAAAGAGGCGGTCTCGGAAGCTCGGGTGCCGCCTCGTCAGATGTCGCAGGTGTTGCCGAGGCATCCGCGAATGTCATTCCCGGCTTTGCGGAACCTCCTATGAGCGGCGCAGCTGAACCCTGGAGGGATTGGGTCGCTGGGTGCGTTTCGTTCGTCCATCCCACCCCGTCCCAATATCGGAGTCGATCGGCATCGCCGGGGTCCTCATACCAACCGGCGGGGTGAGCGACGAGGGTGTTCCCCTGAACATCAGGGATCAGTTGGGGCCTACCGACGTGGGTACCGATGATGAGCTCCCGAATGTGAGCAAGACGCTCCTCCGTTGAGGTCGAGTGTTCCCACGCCTGCCTGGACCGGCATCGACAATGCCCGACTCGACGGTGCTTTTCTCGGGACTGAGCTGCGGCGGCTCTGCCGGCGGTCGAGCAAGGGTGGACCCCGTCGAATGGAATTCCCCCGGTGGCTCGTCCTTGGACCAGGCGTCTCCGTCGCGAACTAGACGCGAAGGCTTGCCGTCCGCACTGAAATAGCGCAGTTCATGTACACCGTATGGGTCCGATCGCCAGCCCCTGAGTTCTCCCGGCATGGCCTTCTATTCGTAGCCCTCTCCTCGACGTTGCGGCCCTATCCCGAGACATAACCATTGCGGAGAAAGCAAGCACCCCTGTCAGCGACACCGGGCTCGCGAGAAGAAATACCGGTGGTGTTTGTCCTAAGTGGCGCTCCATCCGACACGTCTTGAGACTATCCAGGGTGAGACACGCTTGCTTGAGGAGAACGCCTCGGCGCGTCTAGGGCCAGGAGCCCCTACCTTGTGAGCTCGCACACCCCCGGACGGCAGAAATCGCCCGGGCCGGTGGTTGGCCGACAGTCAGGTGCGCCCGTTGAAGGCGGGAAAGCAGTGGAGGCACGGTGCCAACCCACTACTGATTGCCATTCCGACGTGAACGCCCACCACTTCTGGCGGTGAATCATCTCGCCGCTCGACCGCCCCCTGCGCCGTGGTGAGGGCTTTGCAACCCGGCGCCTTATGGAATGCAGTCGACCACGCCAATCGGTAGACATGTGCAGGCAGGTCACGAGGTTTGCACCGGTGACAGTAGACCAGGTTGTCAGGGTCGCAGGGGGAGCCGGTCGTCCATTCCGCGAGCCGCATTCTCGACCTCCTCTTGGCGATGGGGATCGCTGCCGCCTCATCGCATCTCTTCAGGATCTCATGGACTGCGGCCAAAGAGGTCGTGTGAAAACGAGAAGCAACCAGATTGCAACCGCAGGAGCTTGCTTGTACGCCCCGCGAAGGGAAAGCTCGACATCACAGACGAAGCGACGTGAGAGTGACGAGTTTGTGACATAAGCAAACTCTCCGCGGCGAAGGCGATCAATGGCCGCCAGGAGTCGGCGTTGTTGTGCAGAGGAGGTTGAACGATCGCGAAAAGTTCCTTTGGGTGCATGCACAAGCGGAGTCGCGTGGTGTTAACGTTTTCCCTTCTGATCGAGCGACTCGATCAGAACTAATGCAGCGGGGGTTACGTCGGTGTCACTCCTGGTTTCACAAAATGATTTTCTGGACCCGGTCCTGAGCAGGTCAGTGCTGTCGACGAAGACAGCGGGTCTATGCCTGTCCTTGTCGGATACCGAAGATGTGAGAAGTTGGACTCTCAGAATCTTCGATGGTGACCCGGCGAATCCAGACACGAAGTGTCCGCACGAGTATTACCACGAGGTGCATCCACCGCAGGCCGTCCACGAGTGCTTCGCTGAGGCCGAGTGGGCGCTGCGGACCTATTTCGGGGTTGGCGGGTGGGTGAAGGATCCGTCGCCATTGCCGGGATTCGTTCGTAGCTGGAGCCGCAAGGCAGTCTGAGGAGTCCTGTCGGCCTGAGCACGCGCCAGCATCTTGGGATGGCTCGTTAGGGCCACGCTCGTAGGGTTGCCCCTCCGAGCTCCAACGAATCTCGTGGCGCTGGGTCCGATCGCTGAACCAACCTTCCATCGTTTCGTTCATAGCGGGTACGGGCCAAACCGGGGACGACCCTCACCCTCGAACGAGCCCTTTGCAGACTGGCTAACTGGGTCGGCTACCGATCTACTGGTTGACGATATACCGGATAACGATATAGAGTGCGGGTGTGAACGAGACCCCGGGACTGGAAGGTGCCGATTGGACTGATGACCTCCACCATGGTGGCAGGTGGAGGTGGGGTACGTGGTGGTCGTTGCTCCTCGCGCTCCGCAATTACCGGCCTGATCATTTTCTTTGCGATGCACGTGTCATCAGTCGGGGCGGCTGGGGGATGCGGTGGAGGCTGATATCGCAATTCATCGTGCGCGCGCTCAGTCGGTCGAGGGCGTTGACCCGAGAAGCGGGGCTTGGCTCTGGACGTCCTTTTCGGTCACGGTGGTCGCAATCATCGCTGGAGTGGTTCTCGCACCGACCGGGAAGGAAGTTCCCGTACGCTCTCTGACCCTCCTGCTGTTCCTTGGGTCGTCTGTGCATGTGGCAACGACCGGGTATTTGTTTACCGAGGCGGACATTCGGGCCCACAGCGCAGGACACCGCATCCGGTATGTCTGGATGCCCCTCCTACTGATCGTCTCGGCGGCGACGCTCGCATCGCTCCTGTCCGTGCGCGACCTTGCTTGGAGCCTATTGCCGTATTTTGCCTGGCAGTTCTTTCACTTCCACAAGCAGAACATCGGGATGGTTGCTCTTGCTGCGCGTTCCACAACTCGGCGCGGACTCTCTGCTTCGGAACGGTGGACGATCTCCGTCGCTTCGTTGTTCGGGATTGCAGGGCTGTTGGCCCATCCCGGCCTGCTGCAACTCAGCGTCGTCACTCCCTTCAGCAGGTTCTTCGGTTTTGCGTTTCTCGGTTTCGCCTGTGCAGCAGTTTCTGGGATAGCGCTCTTGTTGGTTCGCGTTCGACGTGAGCAGAGCGCGGGATTCGTCGCCACCTACCTGATGGCACTGTTTTTCTTTGCACCCGTCTTCGTCTTCCGCTCGCCCTATGCCGCGGTAGGAGGCATGACCATTGGACACGGGTTCCAGTATCTGGTCCTGGTGGGACTCGTCGCGGCGGGAAGGAGTCGCGGGAGGAACCGGGCATTCGGACCAGTCCTGCTTTTCAATCTCGCCCTCTTCGGCGGAATCCTCTTGAGCACGGCTTCGCACTTGCACAACGCGCCGGCGTTGGGGAGAGCAATGTTCGGCGCCTATCTCGGGGTGACGATGGCCCACTTCGTGATCGACGCCGGAATCTGGCGCCTGCGCGATCCCTTCTCGCGAGCGTTTCTGGCATCCCGGGTCCCGTTTCTCGTTCCCGCGATGGTTGAGCAATCGTGGCGCGATAGATCGTGATCCGATATAGGATTACGTCAATGGCACGGGGTAAGGGAACGGCTCCTGAGCAGGTCGAGGCAGCCTCACTCGGAACATTTGGTCGCTACGCCGGGCCCGCGACCCTCATTCTTCGAGCCTCGCGGAGGGCCCCAAACACGGCTACGCGCTGACAAAAGACATCGAGGAGTTCGCCGGCATCCGATTGGCCCCCGGCACGCTCTATGAGGCGTTGAGCCGACTGGAAGGGCAACACCTCATCGAGGCGATACCCAGTGAGGACCGACGCAAGCCCTACAAGTTGACGACGGCAGGAGCTGCCGCCCTACGGACCCACCTCAACGCACAACGAGAAGTGGCCGAGGTAGGTCTGGTCCGGTTGGCCCGCAACTGGGGCGCCGCATGACAGGCATCGCTTCCGCGGAAACGCAGGCCCGGCGCATGATGCGCTTGTATCCCGCAGCGTGGCGCCGGCGCTACGAGGGCGAATTCTTCGAACTGTTGGTCGCTGATTTCGCCGAACGTCCACACTGCCCGTCCCGCACTTTTGATGTTGTTCGCGGCGCGGTGGTGGCCCGATTGCATGGCGCGGGGCTTGTCGGGTCTATGGCGGAGCCGCAGCGTCAGGCGATGACGAGCCTCGCCGCGTTAGGGAGCGGCTTGGCGCTGTTCCTGACGTTCGGCGTGTCGATGTGGGCCCAGCTCTCCATCGGGTGGCAATGGTCAGCTCCGAGCACCTCGGCGACCACCATGGCCATGATCGCCATGTCAGCCTGCGTTCTTTGCTTCGCAGCTCTCGGCGTCGCTGCTGCGGTGCCAATCGGCATCGCAATTCTGCGTGCTCTACGCGGTCACGGAGTCCGCACCCTGTGGCGTCCGCTGCTGTTGACCGCGAGTGGCGCATTAGTGCTGATTGTCGGGAGCCGGCATTTTGCCAACGGTTGGCCGGGCACCGGTGGCCACCCGTGGGCTCACCAAGGATTGGTTCCAGGCGGCGTTGCGGCATTCGCGTGGGCTTCGACGTTGTCGGTCACTTCGTACTGGGCCCATCCCTCGGCGCTCTCGGCGTTCCCGCCGCCCGAGGTAGCCTGGATGTTCGTCAGCCCGTTCGCGCTCTGCGCTTCAGTCGTCGGAATGGTCAAGGTAATCCGGCGCGTGGACCTTTCACCGCGAGCCTTGCGATTCGAAATTCTCGTAGGCAGCACAGCATCGCTGGTGATGGAAGCGTTTCTCGGTGCGGCCTGTTGGTGGGTCCTTCGTGGTGGACCCGGGCCGAGGGGGCTGTTCCGCACCGGGTCGATCGACGTCGCGGCGTTGCTCTTTATGGCAGCAGCCGTCGTTCTCGCCTTGCGGACCACACATCGGGCTCGGCACGCGGGCCTTCTTCTTCGCACCACTTGAGCGCGCGAGGCGGATCGCACCGGGTCATTCCGTGCGTCGCAGGCTGGGTGAGGCCGGTTATAGCCTGAGGGGGTGCCGATTGAAGAAGTGGCCTCCACCCCGGCTCCCGGAGCGCCCCGCATGGTCGTCATCCGTGTCTTTGCGGACATCAAGGTCGTCACAGCACTACTTCGTGCGGACCACGCCGTACTCATAGTTCTGCGGACATCCGAAGACGACGAGAGGCGTGCGCTCGACCTTCTCTCCGGATGGGCGCTGGGGTCGGGTGGCGATTTGGACAGAATCGGGTCGAGCACAGTGCTCGCCCGTCCGGTGAACTGCCCTCCGGTACGACTTGGAAGAAGCGGGATCGCATCAGCAGTTGAAGAGGTTTTTGCTGGTGATGGGCCACGGCCCCTGGGTCGGGACGAGGAGGAGCGACTCCTTCCGCAGGCCGTCAGGGGTTCCGTCAGTGCGCAGAGAAGAATTATCGACTCTTACGCAGAGCTGGCAACACTGTTTGCGCTGAAGATCAGGCCCAGATCAGTCTCCGAGGCAATGGCGGTGCGGATCGCCCAAGAAGAGTTGGATCGCCTTGTCAGGTTCCCGTCGAAGGGACCACTCTTGGCGTCACTCGTCGAGGGGATCATCAAGAACCTGGTCCGCTGAGCGGCGTACGGGCTATGCAATTGAAAGTGGTGCCTTCCGTTGTCTGCTTCTCGGCGGCAATGCTGACGCTTTCTGCGTGCGCCACGTCGCCCAATGCCGTCGGCAAAAAGGTGAATCGGCAGGCTGTCCCGACAACTGCGACAACAACGACAACGACTCCGGCATCGACAACGACGACCGCAATGACTCCGACAGCTCCGACGACTGTGCCGTCGGTGGCGGCATCGATCAGATGCCAGCCGTCGGATCTCAAGCTCGGGTTCGGTCCCACGGTGCCCGAAAGGACCCAACAGCATTCGGCAATGTTGACGGTCACCAACGTCGGTTCAGTCGCGTGCTACCTCTTCGGCTACCCCGGCATCTCGCTCTACGACGCCCAGGGAGTCCTGCTGCCGCTTTCGTATGCGTGGAGGGGAGACCAGATGGTCACCAGTTCACCCCCTGGGCCGGTGGACCTCGCCGTGGGCGCGACAGGGTTCGCGCTCATCAACCAGAACGTCTGCGTCGGGACCCAGGTGGCGGACGCGGCAACGCTCCGCTTCATACCACCCGATGACACCGGCGCCTTGGTGCTTGACAATCCTCCGGGAGGCCTCACCTCGTGCGAGCCCGGGGATATCGGTATGACGCTCGATATTTCGCCGATCGAGCCCTCCGAGACGGCGGCTTTTGCGCAGACAACTGCTCCGTAGTTCTGCGCTCGTTCCGCGATCTGCGAAGATCGTTCCTCATGACCACCATCGCCCCGAGGGTTCAGTGATCTCCGGGCGCACCGTGGTGATAACGGGCGCCGCCGGAGGAATCGGGGCCGCCATCGCCCGGTGTTTCGCTGCCGTCGGCGACTCCCTTGTCCTACTCGACCGGCGCCCCGTAGAGGAGGAGGTGCGGCGGGAGTTGGCCGATATGGCGGGCCACGATCGCATTCACTGTGCCGAGGTCGATATTTCGAGGACAGCTGATGTTGCCGACTGTTTGCACGATGCCACCGAGAAGTTGGGCGCGGTGGACGTTCTCGTGAACAATGCCGGCATCGGCCCGGTGCGCAGCTTCATCGATATGACCGAGGACGAATGGGACGAGATGATGGCCGTCAACCTCAAGAGCGTCTTCAACACCTGCCGGGTCGTTGCCGCGCCCATGATCGAAATGAGGCGCGGCGTCATCATCAACATTGCCTCCGAATTGGGATTGGTCGGCCGGGCGGGCATGGTCCACTACTCCGCATCCAAGGGCGGGGTGATCGCCTTCAGCAAGGCCCTGGCCCGGGAACTCGCTCCCCAGGGGATCCACGTCAACTGCGTCGCCCCCGGTCCGGTTGAAACGCCGCTGCTTACTGCGCTCTCCGACGAGTACACGGAGGAGGGCCTGCGTGGGATTCCGCTCGGTCGCTGGGGCCGTCCAGAGGACGTGGCGGCAACCGTGCGGTTCCTGGCCTCGGAAGAGGCTTCGTTCTACGCCGGATGGGTCTTCAGTCCCAACGGTGGGGTGGTGATGTAGTCGCCGACCAGCGTCCCGGTGGGTGCTCGACGAATCCGGTTCCCCTGCACGCACCCTCGGCTTGGCCATAGGGTTGCGGCCGTGACACTACCTCTCGCTGGGATCAAAGTTCTCGACTTCTCTGAGCACGGTTTCGTGCCTTCCGGGGCGGCGGCGCTCGCCGACTGGGGCGCAGACGTGGTCAAGCTGGAACGACCCGAGGGCGACCCGATGCGTGAGATCATCCGCCAAGGTCTCGTCGCCGACGTGGACGGGTACGACTACCTGTTCCAACTGGTGAACCGCAACAAACGCGGTGTCTCCGTCAACGTCTTGGATCCCGCCGGGCGTGAAGTGTTCGAGCGCCTGGTGAAGTGGGCTGACGTGTACATCACCAATCAATTGCCCCGGGTTCGGCGCAAGTTGCATACCGAGCCTGAGGATCTCTTCGCTCTCAACCCCCGTCTGGTCTTCGCCCGCGGGCACGGACAGGGACAGCGTGGGGACGGCGCCGAGCAGGGTGGTTTCGACGCGGTCTCGTTCTGGTCAAGGGGTGGGATCGGTCACATGCTGACGGACCCGACCGCCGAGACCCTGCTCTCTCCGCGGCCTGCGTTCGGCGATGTACCCAGTGGGATGTTCCTCGCCGGTGGGATATGTGCCGCACTCGTGCATGCCCAACGGACGGGGGAGGGGGTCCTGGTCGACACTTCTCTCTTGAATGGTGCCAACTGGACCCTCAGCCCCGACCTTGCGTACGCGTCCATGACTGGAACCGAACCTCCGAGGCCCGTCGCCTCACCCGGGGCTAGATCGCCGCTCGGTTGGACATATCGCACCGCTGACCGGCGGTGGCTCATGTTGATGATGCTCGACGAGGAGCGCTATTGGAGCCCAGCGTGCCGAGCCCTCGGTCGCGAGGAGCTCATCGAGAAGTACGCGGACGGGGCGGCCCGACGGAGCGCGTGGCCAGAGATATGCCATCAGTTCGCCGACACCATCGGGGCACTCACCCGTGACGACTTGATGGACCGGCTCACGCGGGAGAATTGCATCTTCTCCTTCGTCGCCTCTCCGCCGGAGGTGGTCGTTGACCCCGCCGTCACTGAGAACGGCTACCTGATGCCCCATCCGGATCATCCGTCACTCCGGCTGGCGGCTGCACCGGCGCAGTTCGACAACGAGGTACCTTCAATCCGCCGCGCCGGACCTGACAAGGGGCAGCACACGCGAGAGGTTCTGGCTGAGATCGGCTACACCCCTGAGGAGATCGACGCCCTCGTCGCGTCCGATGCCGTCGTTGCCGGAAGCTGATTGCTAATCCCGCCCTCATGCAGATAGCGGTGATCGGCGGGGGAGAGGGTTCAGCGGAAGTACTGCGACAGGCCGAGGAAGTCGGTCGGACCCTGGCCTCCGCTGGGGTGACGCTGGTGTGCGGTGGTCTGGGAGGGGTGATGGCCGCAGCCTGTCGAGGTGCGAAGGCGGGCGAGGGAAGGACGGTCGGTATCCTGCCGGATTCGGACCGGGCTGCGGCCAACGGCTGGGTCGACGTGATCATCCCGACGGGACTCGGGGAGGCGCGGAATCTTCTTGTGGTGCGGTCTGCCGCGGCAGTGATAGCCCTCGACGGTGAATATGGAACGCTCTCCGAGATCGCGTTGTCCCTTCGGGCCGGGATCCCCGTGGTCGGCCTGCGGACCTGGTCACTCATTCGTCCCGGTGGTGAAAATGACGAGGGAATCCATGTCGTGGCGACCCCTCAGGAGGCGGTTGCGACGGCAATCCGCCTCGCCTCCGCCAGTGTCGAATGAATGGCTGCTCGTCCGATGACATCCGCGTGACCGTCGAATAATTTCTGTGTGAACGAGAACGGTGCGGGAGGGCCCGACGGGTTCGCTCAGTGCCGGGTCTGAGCAGTTCAACCACTTGAAGCCGTGATTCGGCAACGTGGGTTTCACGCCTTCAGTGTGCTCCGGTGTGCGCAGTTTTTCCATGGTGCGCTGCGTTACATTGCGTCGGATGTGGGTCACTCTCGCGGCTGACCACTCGTCCACGTGGGTATCACCGCAAAGGGTTTCTCGGCACCGAGCTCGCTCTCGAGGAAACTGAGAGGGGGTCGTGGCCGTGGCCCTCGACGTGGTCGACGACAGGGCTGTCCAGGTGGAGGCGGTCCCGCGACCCGCCCGGATCCGGCGTCCTCGGGTCGTGGTCACAGTGGCGCTCCTGGTTGTTCTCGTTGTGCTCGTCTTCATCTTCGGGAATGAGCGTCAGGCCACCACCCAGTTTGAGCAGTCCCACGATGCTCTCGTCCAGACGAACGCTCGTAATGCGGCCGCGGAAATCCAGCTCGCAGCGGTTCGTCGGGATCTGGAATTTCTCGAAGATGCAGATCAGCTCCTCCGAGACCGCCCTCTCTTCGGACTCGGCGACGTTGCAAAGTGTGCGAACCGCTCTGGTGCAGGCCCAGGAGGATGCCTCGGACAAGTCCGCTTATATCGCGAACCTCAAGGCGTGTCAGGTTGGCGTACAGCAAGCACTGAATGCCCTCTCGGTGGGAGACGAGAACCATGCGGTCTCCGCGTTGAACGATGTCTCCCCCGCCTGCCAGAGTGTCACGACCTCTGGTGGGTAAGCGAGGACGCCCCCAATGGTTGCGCGTTCTTGTCGTGTTGGTGATGGTCGCGGTCGTGGTCATTGCTGTCGTGACTGATCTGCACGCGCACGCGCGTACTCGCAGCGAGCACAATGCGCTGGAGTCGGCGCGGACCACATTGGCCGACACCACGTCGGCGCTTGCGACAGAGACACGGACGCAAGTCGTGGATTCGACGCATCAACAAACACTGCAGGATTCCGTCTCCGTGGCGCTCCAGCTTCTGGGGGCGGCCCAGCAATCGCTGAATCAGTCGAATGTGTCGACCTACCTCGAGGGCCTCGACATCGGGCAACTGAAGACGTGTCTGACGGGCGTCCAGCAGGCGTATGGGCAGATTGCTGCGCATGACAACGACCAAGCAGCCGCAGACCTCTCGGGTGTCTCCGCGGCCTGTCTCTCCGTCGACGGCAGCGACAGTGACGGTCTGGTCTACCCGTTCGACTTTCCCGATCCATTCGTCCTGCGGGTGGGAGGCGACTATTTCGCCTACGGGACCAACTCCGTGGGTGGGAACATCCAGATCATCGAGTCGACGGACCTGCTGCATTGGAGCGCGTTGGGGAACGCCCTCGTAAGTCTTCCGAAGTGGGCGGTCGCGGGCGCGACGTGGGCCCCCGCTGTGGTGCAGTTGGGGAGCACCTACGTGCTGTACTACTCGGCGATCGTGGCCGGGTCAGGTGGTGGCGAAATGTGCATTTCGGCCGCCACCTCGACGCAGCCCCAAGGGCCCTTCACCGACACCTCGGCCGCGCCCGTCGTCTGCCAGCCTTCGTTGGGCGGGTCCATCGATCCGTCGCCCTTCGTCGATGCGAACGGGACTCCCTATCTTGAGTGGAAGACGAACGGCACCAACAATCAGCCGGCGCGCCTGTGGTCGGAACAACTCGCTCCGTCGGGGACGGCGGTGATCGGTACCGGGCCGAGCGAGTTGCTCACGGCCGATCTGGGCTGGGAGGGGGGAGTGATCGAGGCGCCCGATCTCGTGCTGACCAGCGGGCGGTACCTGCTCTTCTATTCGGGAAACAACTGGGACACCGCGAACTATGCGGTCGGCGTTGCAAGCTGCAGCGGCCCGCTCGGGCCCTGCACCGAGCCTTGGACTCAGCCCATCCTCTCCGGTGATGCGAGCGAAGTCGGCCCCGGTGGTGAGTCGGTGTTCTTCGACGGCTCAGGGTCCGGATGGATCGCTTTTCACGCCTGGCTCCCGACCGGGGTCGGGTACCCGCACTCCCGGGAGCTCTACATTCGCAGGCTGAACCTCTCTGGGCCCGAGCCGGTGGTCGAGCCGTCGTCCTGATGTTGTGAGGGACTACTCCCAGGAGAGGGCAGACGACGACGGGGGAGCGGGGGGGGAACCCCCGTCGTCGTCTGGATACGCGGGGAGGGAGGCTGCCCCGGCGTGCTCACCTTACGGAGTCGAGATGAACGGCTCGCGAAGCTGGTGTAACGGTGGCGCGACTCGTAGATGAATCTTGGGTTACTGCGTGCGAGCCGACGCGGTGGCACCACGCGGGCGAGGGGGATCCACGATGACCGCTCCCGGCATTTCCTCGTAGGAGTTGCGCCCGTGGCTGCTCACGTGCGCGGTGGGGTGCCCTCGGGAGAGAAGAGCCGGAGCTCATGGCCACCGGACGGGTCCGGCTGCCATCCTGTCGGGACGACGGTGGTCGTCATGAAGCCGTTTTGGCATGGCGATGAGTCTGCCCTACGCCGGATGACACGACCGTGACCGAGCCATGAATTCTCTGTGACGCGCGTCTTTTTCAGACGGCCACCGCGGTGGCGCTCACCCGGTGCCCCCGGCGCTCGAGCTCGGGCATCACGTGCTCGGCCAGCAGCTCTATCGAATGCATGACCGTCTCGTGGGGCAGCATCCCGAACTGCATGTAGCAGAGCAACTGGTCCACGCCGGCTTCGTCATAACGGATCATCTTTTCCAGGCACATCTCGGGTGTTCCGATGATGATCATGTCCTGCTCCTGGTACCGCTGGACGTCGGTCTCGCTGTTTGCGGAAAGGTGCAGGAGGGGAAACGCACGGTCCTGGGCCTCTTTGGTGAGATTGGGGAGCTCCCACTCGATGATGAACTCGGCCAGGTTGCGGTACCACCATTCGACCGAGTCCCAGAGGCCGTAGGACTGGGCCGCCTGGTCCAGGTCGTCGCAGCAGTGAACCAGTGTGTACGCCCCCACGCGGTCGTTCCTGACGTGGGTGAGCGGCTCCGATTCGGCCTGGCGCCGCGTGGTAGCTGGCGATCACTTCGGCCATCTGCTCGACCGTCCGGCTCAGAGAGAGGGAAAGCAGGCCCAGCCCGTAACGGCCGGCGCTGACCGCGCTGCTGTCACTGGTCGCGGCCTGCCACACCGGTGGATGCGGATCCTGGAAGGGCTTGGGGGTCTGCATGCGGAGCGGGAACTCGAAGTTCGGGCTGCTGTAGGAATACCTCTCCTCGGCCCACATGCCCACGACGATCTCGATCGCTTCCTTCCACTGCTCGCGTGAGCGGTCGTCGATGGGGACGCCGAACGCCGTCTGTTCCATCGGGGTGGAGCGGCCGGTTCCCCACTCGACGCGGCCGTGGCTCAGGATGTCGACCGTGGCAACTTTTTCCGCCACCCGGGCCGGGTGGATGAACCCGAACGGCATCAGGGTCACCCCGAACCCCAACCTGATCTGGCTGGTCGACAGGGCCAGGCCGCCGAGCACCACCTCAGAGGAGGGGCAGGCCGAGCGGCTGTCGCGGAAGTGGTGTTCGACCACCCACACGGTGTTGAAACCCAGCCGGTCCGCCAGCTGGATCTGTGCAATGGCCTCGTCGTAGGCCTCCTGCTCCGCCCGGCGCTGGCCGTAGGGATGGGGAAGATCCCACGGCCTTACCTTCGGTTGGATTTCATAGAGCAGATCGAGCTTCACAGTGGTCCCCCATTCAGGTGCTGCAGCCGAGACGTCGTCGGAAAGCTAGCCGGTCCCCGGTCTGAAGGTCTGCCACGAATGCCGCGAGCAGGCGCAAGGCGGTTGCGGATTCGGGCAACTCCGGCCAGATGGTCGGCCAGACGTGTTGCATGCCCGCGACGGAGTGGAGGGCGACGGTGGAACCGGAGCGGGACAGGGAATCCGCGAGGGTCAGCGCATCATCGAGGAGGACCTCTTCTGATCCGACGAAGAGGATGGTTGGCGGAAAGCCGTGAAGATCGGCCAGGACCGGTGAAGCCAGCGGATCATGCGGGTCCCAGCCCTGGAGATAGAGATTCGCCGCTTCCTTCGCGCTCGTTGCCGAGAAGAGCATGTCGGACTGGGCGCGTCCGTCATAGGAGCCGGCGCTTACCGTGAGGTCGAGCCAGGGCGAGAAGAGGGCGACGCCGCGGGGGAGCGGCAGGCCAGCGGCCAGGGCGGCGACGACAAGGCTCGTGGCCAGACCACCACCGGCTGAGTCTCCGCCGACCAGCGTCGGCCGCGCGGTGGATTCGGCGCGGATGGCGTCGTATACGTGGATGGCGTCGTGCAGTCCGGCTGGGAACGGGTGCTCGGGCGCCAGGGCGTAATCGACCAGAACGACGCGCAGGCGCGCCACATCGGCCATCCGGGTGCCGAAGGCGGCCGATCCGGCGGCCGACCCGAGCCGGAAGCCGCCTCCGTGGAAGTGCACCAGGGTTGCCACGGGCTCCGCTGGTTGGCACACGACGCAGGGAACGCCGCCCAGAGTCTCGGTCGTCACCTCGACCGTAGCCGTCGAGGTCGGTGTCGGCCGAGGGATCGAGGCCCGCTGCTCGCGCAGAGCGGGCGGTGTCGCCACGGTGGATTCCCGTCGCAGTGGAACGCGCCACGCCGCCAGATCCCCCGTGTCTGCCACGTCGTTTACATTATTAGAGCGCAAGGGTGGGGAACGTCGGAGCGAGAACGGGGAGGAGATCCGATGGATGCACAGGAGACAGCCGACCGCGGCTACCGAGGATGACGGGGGGGTGCGCCCGTTCTTCTATTCGATCGCCGATCTGCCGGCGGCCTCGATCTCGCAGATGCTCGATCAGACGGACTCGAGTGAAGAGGACAAGCAGGCGATGTATGACATTTTCGGGCGCGATCTCATGACGAAGGTGATTCTCCAGTCGCCCAACCTCTCCGTCTTCCACGAGGAGGCGAAACCGGGGAACAGGTCAAGCCCCACCGGCATGGCACGCACCAGATCACCTACGTCTTGCGGGGCTCCCTGCACTACGGCAACCGGGTGACCGGCGTCGGTATGGGTTATTACAGCCCGGATCGGCTCTATGCCTGGACCGCCGGTGACGAGGGTGCGGAATGGATCGAGATCCACGCCGGGAGCGCCGCAGGCGTACGCCCACTGAGTGCGGTCTCTCCTACAGGCGGGATCCGAGGGTGGAGCCGGCGTAGATCGCCAGCAGTGGGCCCCGGCCGACGTCGGCCGCGATCTGGCGCAGGTAGCCGGTGAGGACGCCCGCTGATTGATTGCTCGCCGTGCGGAGACGGTGCGCTTCTGCCTTGTCGCGTGCCGGTGAGTGATGCCTTGCGTTGCGCCGGCGTAATCCTCGGTGTGCCGGCCGGCAGGGCGCTGCGCAGAGCCGAGAGCGCGACCACCTGCGATGTCGGATCGTCGACCGGGGGGAGCGTCCCGGTGAGCTCCTGCCAGCGCAGGAACAGGAAGCCCTGGGTGTAGCCCTCCGTGTCGATCCAGTTCGGCACGCCGGGGTCCGTGGACGAGACGACGAACCAGTAACGACCGTCGCTCGAGAGTTGCGCCTGGGTCGCATTCAGGCTGCTCTGGTGCGTGGCGTACGGCAGCGACTGGGCGAACGCGTCCGCCGCCTCGAACCCTTGGTACGCGGCATCGGATTTGCCGACGCTGACGACGAGCGCCTGGCCGGGAGCGAGGTCGAAGTGGGAGAGGGAGGAGAGCTGCCCGGCCAGACCACCCTGTGTCGGAGAGGGGGTCCGCACCTGGTTGGCGCGGCAACGAGGAGAGCAGCGAGCCCCAAAGGGTCGTCCAGTAGGAGGCCTGTTGCGTGACGGCGCTGGTGGCGGCGTCGATGGCGGTGATCAACTGCTGGTTGGTGAGTGTTGCCCGGGGCGGCCGGTTTGCCCCACGGTTTGTAGGCGCAACTGGTCGCCGACGGCATCGGGCCAATCGTTGAACGCTTCGCGCACCGAGATGAGCGTCGTCTGGGGAACGGTCGGTAGCCAGTTGACGGCGGTGCCCACCGGTCGCGTCCCACCGATAGTGATGGTGTACGTGCCGTTGCTGCTCACGGTGATCTGATTCTTCAGCAAGGTGGCGGTGGGATCACCCGTTGAGCCGGCGCCGGGAAACCCGGTGATGGCCTGCACGCTCAGGTCATCCGAGTTGCCGCGCTTTCCGGTGATCCGGTACTGGTCCGAGCCGTTGACGATGGCGATGTAACTGATGTTGTCCGGGTCGTAGATCCCTGAGCGGACGGGAGGATTGGAACCAGGAACGGAGAAGGGATCGGGATCGCGATAGAAAACCGGGTGATCGGGATCGAGGGCTAACAGCTGCGTATCGAGGTTGAGCTGCGCCAACTGCCGGACGTAGTTCGCCGCGTCTGACGTGTCGGGGGCCGAGGCCGGATGCACGTACTGGTAGTGCTTGGCCTTCGCTGTGGCCTGGGCGACAGCGGATTGGAATGCTTTGAAGTGGCGCTGGACGGACGTCATCAGTCCCAGATGCCGTGGTTGCGCCGGCGCCAGGCCCGATTGTGGCCAGGATTGAGCATCCGAGCGTCATCGCGGCCACTGTCGCGACGGCAGATCCGATCCTTCGCATGTCGTCCCCCTCTGAGCCGGTCTCGCCGGTCGGCGCCCACCTCGGTGAGGTGCCCGGGAACGCGCCTGCCAACCCGGGTGTCAGACATTACTCATGAAGCGTCCCGGGCGGGGGCGCCATACTGGCTGCCACCAGGGAACACAGGGAGATCGAGGCCGGGTCGTTTTAGCCGGCGCCGATCGGGTACGTCAGTGCATGTGACACGGCGATGACGTTCGACCCGGGTGAATCACCGGTTCCGGTCCCGGGCGAGGAGATCCCGTCGTCGAATGGCGTCCTGATCCTGCCGCCGAGCGTGGAGCGGGAACTCGACCAGACGGACGAGTCCCTGGGGATGCTCGGACGCCCCTTCGATCACCGCTCTCCCTTCTTCGTCGGTCTGTCGGGTGCCTTCGGCGTCGCCGTGACCTACTTCCTCGTGCGCGGCCTGGCGGACATTTCGAGTGTCCTCATCATCATCGGCCTGGCCCTCTTCATCGCCATCGGGTTGGACCCGATCCTGGTCTTCCTGGTCAATCGTGGCATCGCGCGTGGCGTGGCGGTCGGCATCGTGACCCTGGGCTTCGTCCTCCTCATCGCGGCGTTCGTCCTCGCCGCGGTGGGACCCCTGTCGCACGAGATTCAGACGATCGTCAAGAACTACCCCCGTTACAAGTCCAACATCGCACAGGGGAGAGGCTGGGCCGGCAAGCTGGCGGTGAAGTTCCATCTCACCAGTTATCTGAAGGGTAAGCAGAAGCTGAAGATCCCCTACGGGGGGATCCTCGGTGCGGGAAAGGTGCTCCTGTCGGTGGGGATGGCGACGATCAGCGTCGTCGCCCTCACCATCTACTTCCTGATCGCACTCCCAGGGGTGAAGCGACTGTGGCTCTCGCTCCTGCCCAAGAGCCGTCGCGTGCGGGCCGGCCTGCTCACCGACGAGGTGTTCGGCCGCGTCGGCGGGTTCATGCTCGGCAACCTCCTCACGTCGGTGATCTCGGGGATCGGCACCTACATCTGGTTGATCATCTTCGGCGTGCCCTATGCCCTGTTGCTCTCCCTCGTTGTGGCGCTCTTCGACCTGATCCCCATGGTGGGATCGACCATCGCCGGCATCATCGTGTCGCTGGTGGCCCTGACCAAGGGCGTACCGGTCGCGGTGGCGACGGTCGCCTTCTACATCGTGTACCGGTACCTCGAGGACTACTTCGTCAATCCACGAGTCATGAAGCACACGGTGAAGGTCACGCCGGGCCTCACGATCATCGCCACCCTCATCGGTGGCACGTCTGCTGGGCCTCATCGGCGCGCTGGTCGCCATTCCGGTGGCGGCGACCATCCACCTCCTCCTCGAAGAGGTTGCGGTTCCCCGCCAGAATCAGCGTTAGCGGGGACCTGGCAACCAAGGACCTAGCGGCCGAGGTGTTGGTGCGCCGCCCGGAGGCGTTCCTCCGGTCCGGCGGTTGTGGGGTCTTCGCCCGAAATGTGGTCGCACCACGAGAGGATCGTCGTCACGTCCTCGTCCGGTGCGGGAGCTTTCATGTGGTGCGCACCCGCGGAAATGGCGCCTGTGGCGCCATCGATCGAGAGAAGGTCACCGGCAGCCACCGTGGTGCCCCCCACGCGGAAACTGTCACCTTCGATCTCGATGGGCGCGCCCACCACGGCCGGAATGCCCCAACTCCGCGCCACGACAGCCGCGTGGCTGACCATGCCGCCCCGGGAGGTGAGCACGCCTTCGGCCACCTGCATGCCGCGCACGTCGGCCGGTGAGGTCTCGTCGCGGACCAATATGACAGGGACACCCGGCGCGGACCGCTCCAGCGCCTGGTCCGCGCTGAAGACGGCTCGCCCCACGGCGGCGCCGGGGGATGCTCCCACGCCGAAGGCGAGTGGGTGGGAGTCGTCTTCGAACGCGGGCCGTTGGGCCTGGACCAGATCCTCGATAGTGATCCGGGCCACCGCCTCCTCTCGCGTGATGGACCATCCGGGCTGCGTGGTGAGACCCACCGCGACGCGTATGGCGCCCAATCCGGACGGTCTGGCGCGGCGTACCTGAAGGATCCACAGACGCGACGACTCAACCGTGAATTCCACCTCGCACGCGTCGGCGAAATGCTCTTCGAGGTGATCGAACGTCGCCAAGAGCTCGTGATGGACGTCGGGGAGTCGTTCGGCCAGTACGCCCAGGTCCAAGGTCGCATGCGTGCCGGAGACCACGTCCTCACCCTGGGTCTGCCAGAGGAATTCCCCACGGGGGACGCGGGCGCCCGTCGAGAGATCCCGGGTGAAAGCCACCCCGCTGCCCGAACGCTCGTCGAGGTTGCCGAACGCCATCGCCTGGACGTTGACGGCTGTACCTTCAGCATGATCGAGCCCCGCGTGCTGGCGGAAGGTGACGGCACGAGGCGAGTTCCACGAGGCGAAGACAGCGCGCACAGCCGCCGCCACCTGCTCGCGGGGATCATCGGGGTACGCCTCTGCGCCGTGCGCGAGAAGGGCGCGGCATGCCTGGCGGGAGCTTGCACGATCTCCGTCGGGGACCTGCTCGTCGCGCCGAAGGACGACTTTGCCGTACATGAGAAGGAAGCGCCGGTAACAATCCCAGGCGAAGTCCTCGTTGCCGGATCTGACCGTGAGCGTGTGGCGCACCCGATCGTTGAGGCCTACGTTGAGCACCGTGTCCAACATGCCGGGCATGGAGTGGCCAGCGCCCGAGCGGACACTGACGAGCAGGGGGTCGACGCCGTCGCCGAGCCGGCGGCCGGCTGTGGCTTCCAACTCCTCCAGGGCCTCATCGATCTGTCGGTCCAGATCTTCCGGCCACCCGCCGGAGAGGTAGGCGCGGCAGGCCTCGGTCGTAATCGTGAAGCCGGGTGGGACGGGCAGGCCGAGGACGGTCGTCATCTCGGCCAGGCTGGCGCCCTTCCCGCCGAGCCGATGGCGCAACGTCGTTTCGTCCGTGCCGTGGTGATGGGCGAAGGGAAAGACGAGTCGCGTGCCGCCCGGTCGAGCGATCACGCCGAGCCTTCCGCCAGGCGGTCTATGCCGAGCGTGAGGATCAGGTCCTGGTGTAGTTCCATCCAGACGTCGTGATACGAACCGCACGACACGCCCGTAAAGGCATCCGCATCACCGTGACGCAGACGGTCATATGCGTCCCCGAGCCTTGGGCGGTAGCCACCGAGGCGCGGCAGCGCAGTCGTCATGGCGGCGAGCAGGTCGCCGGCCTGCTGGTCGATCGTTCCGAGTCCGTCGAGCACCCCGGTGTCGTAGGCGACGTCATCGTGCTCGTTGGGCTTCCCCCTTCGGAGTTGCCACTTTCCACACTGTTCCTTCAAGGTCGCATTGAGGGGAAGGAAGTCGTCGTAGGCCTGACGCAGCTTCTCGATGCCAGGGTTGCGGGTTGCCTCGTCGGCCAGCCGGTGCTTGTGGCGCGCCGCGCCATCCGGCGTCAGCTGCCAGAGTTGGTGGCGGGCCCGAAGGACCGCTTCGCCGGCATGCTCCAACAGGGCCAGCTGTCGTTCGAGCGCATCTTGCTCCATGGACGTCAAGGCCACCAGCTCGGGTACCGTCGCGACCTGCTTCACGCTCAGCGCGTGGACCACACGGTAGGCGTCCGGGTCGAGGTCCTCCTGACCTGGCACGGGCGGGAGGACCTTGCGCGGCCCCGAGGGCAAGCTTGTCATGGCACAGCCCAGGCTACTTTCTCGTCGGCAGGGGCCGTCGAGGGCAAGGACGGATACCATCACGGGATGGCTGACGAGCGGGGGCACGTGTCCGCCATGGACGACTACGCCGTCCATCAGGCGCCCGAGCTGCTGGCCACGGTGGCGACCACGGACCCGAACTTCTTCGAGCGCTTCTACTTCAACCTCTACTCCCACAGCGACGACCTGTTCATGATCGTCGGGCTCGGGCAGTATCCCGAACCGGGGCCTCATCGATGCCTATGCCATCGCGGTGCGCCACGGAGTGCAGCACTCGCTGCGCAGTTCCGTTGTCTTCGACGGCGACCGCGGCGTCACGCGCGCCGGCCCGCTCGGCGTCGAAATCCTCTCGGGCACCCGGTCCGTCAACGTGCGGGCCGACGAACACGAAGGATCGCCGATCGAATTCGACCTCACCTGGCGAGGCCGACACTGCGCCCTACCTCGAGCAGCGCACGAAGCCAAGGTGGGGCCGCGCACCACCGACGACGGCCAGCGTTTCGTGCAGACCGGTCGTTGGGCGGGCAGCCTGCGGCTGGGTGGCGAGCAGTTCTCGATCACGCCGGACTGCCACTGGGGCGCGCGCGACCGAAGCTGGGGTCTGCGCCGGTTGGCAGACAGCGTGCCGCTCGTGCCCTTCCCCCGCGCTTCCTTCACATCGTTCTTCACCTGGGCTCCGATGCAGTTCGACGAGTACACAGTCCTCTATGCCGCCTTCGAGGATGCGAAGGGCGTGCCTGAACGTCGCGCCGCGCATCTGGTCGCTCGTCTCCCAGGTGATGGAGTGTCCGATCTCGGCCCGACCGACCATCAGCTGGTTTTTGTTCCGGGCTCGCGACGACTGGCTGGAGGGAGGATTTCATTCGCGTCCGATCAACCTGCCATCGAGATCGAAGCCCTCGCCCGTCTCTGCCTCGACAAAGGCAGCGGGTACGGGCAGTCGGAGTCCTGGCAACACGGTTCCTACGTGGGCGACCGCCGTGTCGAGTTCTCGAGTACGGAGCAAACGGCACTCTTCCCGACGAGCCGGATCGATGCCTGCCTCTGCCGGTTTCACCGGGGCGAGGACGTCGGTTACGGCGTGTTCGACACGACGATCCTCGGCGACCACGTGAAGTATGCCCTCGAGTCCGACGGTGCTGGGGCGCCCGAGTGAAGCGACGAACGGAGCTGCCATGACCGTCCTCGGTGTCGGCATACCCGTCGCCGAAGGTGCGGCCGTCTCGGGCCACCTCATCGTGCTCGACGAACCGTCCGACGTCCTTGCCCTGTTGGACGACATCGACGAACGGGCGCTCGTGGCCGTCATCAGCGATGCCGGTGCCACGTTTCTCGGCCCCGTCCAAGCCGACCTGGCCGGCTTGGTCTGTCTCTCGGGGGATCTCGGGAGCCATCTGGCTATCGTCAGCCGCGAGCTGGGGACACCGGCCCTGGTGGGTTTCGAGATCACCGAGGGTCAGGAGTTGCGGGAAGGCATGCTGGTCGAGCTGGACCTCGAAAGCGGTCAACTCCGCGCCCTGAAGGTGTGAGGCGGTGAGCCCACATGTGCTGAGTACGGCGGAGATCGACGAGTGGCGCCACAACATCGTGACCCGCATCTCGGGCTATCAGGCCGGGACGCGCACGATGTTCGCTTCGCCGCTCATCCCGATGGAGTACCTCGCCATCCAGGGCCTCGAGGTGTGGGACAGGTGGCCCGCCATCGTGGACCGCATAACGGCTGCGTATCCGCCCGAGAGTCTCGGCGCCAGCATGCGCCGGCCCGGCCTGGGCGTGAACTCCACGCACTTCTTCTGCTTGGCCTGCCTGCCGCCGGGCGGTCACGACGGTTGGCTGCGCCACGGTGTGAGGTATCCCGATACCGCTGAGCGTTTCTCCATCATGCACGACTTCTGGCACGGCGTCACGACCAGCTGGCGGGGCGACGGGTTCTCCACGGCCTGGGCAGCCGGCAACGTCGTCCAGCCGTATCCCGGTGCCTGCATCTCCGGGCTGGCAGCGACGGCCGTCGGCGTGTCGCCGGCAGAGGTGACGCACCTGCGTCGCTCCATGGGCGCACTCATGCAGTTCCTTTTCCTCAATTTCATGGAGTGCCGCGTGGGGATAGGAGAGACGGGCCCTTACGCCCTCCCCCGGGACCGGGTCATGCTCGTGCGAGAGTTCGCGTACCTCGGTCAGAGCTTCCTACCGTGGAGCGCGGTGGCACATGACGCACCCTTCCAGAGCGTGGTTGCGGCGTTGGTCTTTCGTCCGGGCGTGCGTATCGAGGTCGGCGATACCGCCACCAGTGTGTGCATCCCGGCCGATCCCATGGTCGATCTCGAGGCAGTGGCCTTGTTCGCCAGCGACGACGGGGTCTTGACGCCGATCGGATTCGAGGAGTTGGAGGTGGCGGCCGGCGCGGCGAAACAAGCACATCGAAGCCTCTACCGCCAGGTCGCGGCCTGGACCTGGGAAGAGAAAATGGCCGCCGGCGCGTTCTCCTATTTCACGACACTGCGTCCGTTCGCCGTGCTGGCCGGGGTGGACAGCGAAGTGGATTGGAGCGTCCCCCGGGCGGCAGCCGACATTATGGAGTCGATGAAGCCGGCGACAAACCCGCCCCGGAGGCAGCCCCAAGGCTAGGGTCGGCGGCACACGGCGAAAGAGGGGGCAGCAATGACGATGACGTACCCGCTGAATCTCGAGGTAACGAGTCCCGCAGAAATTCCCCGCTGGCGTCCGCTGGTGAACTGGCTCCTGGTCATCCCACCGGTCGTGGTGCTCTTCGTCTTCTTCATCGGCGTGGAGATCCTCTCCATCGTCAGTTGGTTCGTCATCCTCTTCACGGGGCAGATGCCCGAAAACTGGGGTGCGTTCATGGTCAAGGTGTTCCGCTACCAGTGGCGGGTGTACGCCTATCTCTACGGGTGGACCGAGCAGTACCCGGGGTTCGAGTTGCCGGGGGGCTACGCCGACCCCGGGGGCTACCCTGCGGTGCTGAGCAGCGTCCCGGACACAACCCGCAACCGGCTGACCGTGGCGCTCCGCCTGATCTGGGTCATTCCCGCCTACGTGGTGGTCTACTTCGTCGGAATTGCGGCAAACGTGGTCTTGCTCCTGGCGTGGTTCATCGTGCTGTTCACGGGAAAATGGCCCGAGGGCATGCGGGAGTTCTGCATCGGCTACTACCGGTGGAGCATCCGCGTCATGGCCTACGCGGTCCTGCTCACCGACGTGTATCCGCCCTTCCGCCTCGAAGCCTGAGGACCCCGTCGATCAGACGTCCGTGAGTCTCGGCACGACCTTTTCGCCGAGCTCTGCCACCCACGCCGCCGGGTCCGGACCGGGCGGCATGACCTCGACCAGTGTGACGCCGAGCTTGGCGTAGTCCTCCATGAGCGACAGGAACGCGTCGATGTCGTCCAGGGGGTTCGGACCGAGGACTGTTTTCTGGATACTGCCGAGATCGCGCCCCTCCGCCTCGCAGTGCCGGGCGAGCACGTCCAACTTGTGCGCCACGACGGAAGCGTCGGCGGCGAAGAGGTTGCACGCGTCCGCGTAGCGGGCCACGAGCTTGAGCGTCTTCTGCTCGCCGCTGCCACCGATGAGTATTTTCGGGCCAGGCTGCTGGATTGGCCGGGGCGAACAGATGGTCTCGGCCAGCTGGTAGTACGTGCCCTCGTAGGGGCCTTCGTCATCGCTCCACATCTGATGGCAGATCTGGAGCGCTTCCTCCAACCGCTCGAAACGCTCGCTGAGCGGTGGGAACGGCACACCGAGCCCCAGGTGCTCGCGCTCGTACCAGGCGGCACCGATGCCCAACTGCGCCCGCCCACCCGAGACGATGTCGAGGGTCGTCACGATTTTGGCCAACAATCCGGGGTGGCGGTAGGTGACGCCTGTCACCAGCAGGGCCAGCGTCATGCGCCGCGTCCTGCCGGCCAAAAAGCCGAGCGCGGTATAGCCCTCGAGCATCGGGTCCTGTGATGTGGCGAATGCCTCCATCTGGAACCAGTGGTCCATCAGGGTGAAAACGGAGCATCCTGCGTCCTCTGCCGCCTGTGCGGTGGCGGCGAGGGTGGGCCCGATGGCTTCGGGCCCGCCGGGGAGGGTGAAGTTGGCGTAGTGAATTCCGAGTTCCATGGATCGCACCTTACGTTGAGCGTCCAATGACCGGGTCACGTGCCATCCCCTCGTTACGATTGCGGGATGCCGGCGCTGGATGATCCCGCTGCGCCGGCTGCCCCGTTGTCGGCGGGGCCGGACAAGGCGCCGGAGTCGAGGGTCTCGAAACGACGTGCCAAACGGCGCCGCCTGCGGCATCGACTCGCCGGGGCGTTCTGCGCGGTTCTTGCCCTCTGCGTGGCCGGCGTGGTGTTCCTCAACCGCCCGGTCGGTCCCATCCGCCACGCCGATCAGTCGACGAAGGGAGACAAGAAGACCACGTCGACCAGCTCGACCGTCGTCACTGTCACCCACCATGCGACACCCGGTGACGGCGATCTCTTCACCCAACCGTCGGTGGCGTCGTATCTGGCCGCCAACAGCACGGAGGATGTCACCGCAGCCGTGTACGACGACGTCACGGGGCGCACCTCGCTGTACCGCCCCGGCACAGAAGAGGTGACGGCCAGCATCATGAAGGTGGACATACTGGCGACCCTGTTAGCGCAGAGCCAGGCCGATGGCCAGGCACTCACGCCATCTGATCAGACGTTGAGCCAGAGCATGATCGAACAGAGCAACAATGACGACGCGCAAGACCTGTGGGACGGCGTTGGCGGCGCCGCGGCGGTCCAGAGTTTCAACACCACGGCGGGACTTACCCAGACAACACCCGACGCGGCGGGGTATTGGGGGTTGTCGACGACGACGGCGGCCGACCAGGTCCAACTCGTGCGCACCGTGGCGTACCCCAATGGCGTCCTCACGGCAGCGTCGCAGAGTTACGAGCTGGGCCTCATGTCCCATATCGAGTCCGACCAGGACTGGGGGGTCTCTTCGGGACCGGGGGCGGACGCAGCGGTCGCCCTCAAGGACGGATGGCTTCCCCTCGACAGCGGTGGCTGGCAGGTGAACAGCATCGGCTACGTCAACGGCGACGGTCGCAACTACGTGATCGCAGTCATGACCGACGGTCCCACGGAAGCCGGTGGGATCACCACCATCGAGGGTTTGTCCGGGCTGGTCTGGCAGGAGCTGGCGCCGACCGCGTGAGGACCGCCTCGGCGGCCCGGCTCAACCTGGTCGAGCGCCGACAGGAGGGGTCAGGGATGCGTCCTCGTCGCCGGCGTGCCGCTTGAGGTCGCGCTGTCCTTCCTCGACTCTCTTCATGGTCTCCTCCGAAGCCTCTTCCAGCATGATGAGCCCACTGCGAGCCTCGGGAAGGGCGCGGAGCAACTCGTCGAGCTTGCGTTGCGTGGCCGCCTGCTCGCGGCTCTGGGTGTGTTGAATGACGAACACCATCGCCAGGGTCACAGCCGAGGTACCCGATTCGAACGCGATGATCCACCCATTGGGAAATCCGAGAATGACTCCCACGATGAACGCGGAGATCAACACGACGCCGACGCCGACAGCCGCCGCGGGAAGGGAGCTGTAGTGGTCGACGCGGTAGAGCCAACGACTGCCCACGGTGCGTTGCTCGACGCGAGGCAGGACGCGGTAGCGCCGCCGCCAGCCTGAGCGACCTGCTTTTTCCTCTGTCATAGGACGGCCCTCCGCGAGCGGGGCGGGTGTTCACTACCGAGTTCCCAGGAGAATTCGCTGTTTTCTGCGGGGATTGCTTCTCGGACGTCGACCTGAGCGATCGGACGGTGACCCGGTGCGGGGGGTATACCCGCTGCACGCGGATTTCAACCGGACCGCGGCCCCCCGCTCTCCGGAGCGCCCGACCCGACCTTCGGAGTTGCCGCGATGATTGTCTCAGCTCCAGAGGTGCAACCCCTCAAAAAGGCGCTTGACACGGGCGTTGATCCCTGCTCCCATGTGTCACCACAATTGTCACATCGAGCGGCGTGGAGCTGCGCCGGCAGGGGGACGACCATGACGACTCCGGAGGCAACGGTGAGCGGTTCGGTCCGCGACAACGATGTGGCGCAACTGCATGCTCTCGGGTACGCGCAGGAGCTGCGGCGGAGGATGGGAGGTTTCTCGAACTTCGCCGTCTCCTTCACCATCATCTCGGTCCTGTCCGGATGCCTGACGCTCTACTACTTCGGCATGACGTATGGCGGTCCGGTGGACATCGTCTGGGGATGGGTCATCGTCGGCGTCATGACCACCATCGTCGGCCTGGGCATGGCGGAGATCGCTTCGGCCTATCCGACGGCCGGCGGCCTGTATTACTGGTCGGCCAAACTGTCGAAGAACAACCCCGGTGCGTGGAGCTGGTTTACCGGATGGTTCAACCTGTTGGGCCAGGTCGCCATCACCGCAGGCATCGACTACGGCTTCGCCACCTTTTTCACCGTGTTCTTGAATCTGACTACGGGCTATAAGGACACAGCCGGCTACGTCCTGATCATCTACGCCGGCATCCTGATCGTGCACGGCATCCTCAACACCTTCGGGGTCCGCATCGTTTCTTTCCTCTCCGACGTGAGTGCGTGGTGGCACGTCCTCGGGGTGCTGACCATCGCCATCGTGCTCTTCTTCGTCCCGAGCCATCACGCCTCGGCCAGCTTCATCTTCACCAAATTCGAGAACAAGAGCACGCTGGGCGTGCCGATCTACGTGTTCATGCTCGGGCTGCTGATGGCGCAGTACACCTTCACCGGCTATGACGCCTCGGCCCACATGTCCGAAGAGACCCGCAACGCCGATCTGGCCGCGCCGAGAGGCATCGTGAGCTCCATCGTCGTCTCCCTCATCGCCGGGTGGATCCTCATCCTCGCCATCACCTCGGTGATCCCCACCCATCCGGCGGTCTACGCGGCGACGGCCGCGGATACCGCTGCGCCGGTGGCGATCTGGGAGGTCGCGCTCTCGCGCCTCGGCGCCGAGCTCCTCCTGCTCATCGCCGTCATCGCACAGGCCTTCTGCGGCATGGCCTCGGTGACGGCGAACTCCGCGCATGCTGTTCGCCTTCAGCCGCGACGGGGCCGTGCCGGGGCACAAGTACTGGCACCGCATCAACCCGCGCACGAGGACGCCCACGAACTCGATCTGGTTCTGCGTGGTCTTCGCCTTCATCCTCGCCGTCCCCTCGCTCTGGAGCGGTGTGGCCTACGCCGCAGTGACCTCGATCGCCACCATCGGCCTCTACATCGCCTATGTGCTGCCGACCCTGTTGCGACGCTTGCAGGGGAAGAGCTGGCAAGGCGGCCGCTGGTCGTTGGGGAAGTGGAGCCCACTGGTGGGCTGGGTCGGGATCATCTGGGTGGCCTTCATTGCGGTCCTCTTCATGCTCCCGGAGGTGTCCTTCTCGAGCATCAACCGGGACAACTTCAACTACGCCCCGATCGCCGTGGGCGTCGTCCTGGTGTTTTCCGGCGGCTACTGGTTGCTCAGCGCACGCAAGTGGTTCACCGGGCCGAAGGTGCAGGGCACGGCGGACGAGCTCAAGGAGATTGAGGCGGGGTTCGACAGCATCGAGGAGGAGTTGGCGAAGATCGACTGAGCCGATTCGGTGATGGAGCGGCAGCACACGATGACGCGGCGTTTCTGTCGGGTTGCCTTGGGGTATGGGCAAGACAGAGTTTGCGAGACGGAAACGAGGCAGATGCTGGTGATCGACCCAAAGGAAACATTCGAATCGGCACGGGGCCACGCCCATCGGGCCAGGAAATCAACCGGGAGGCTGGTGGTCTCGGGGTTGGGCTTCTCGGTGGCCTACTTCTTCGATCCCGATCACGGGAGCGCCCGCCGCAAACAGGCCGTCGAGGTGGTCAACCACCTACGCCGGGCTGCGGCTCACGCGAGGAGCCGCCGCAGCCAACCTTCCGCGCCGACCGGGGCGGATTCGGGTGGAGCGGCGCCGCTGCGGAGCGTGACGACGGTCGCCGCGTTAGCTCTGGTTTCGGCCCGACGAGTCCCGTACGAGGGCAGCCATTCCCGAAGGTGCCATCACCGCGCCGGGGTGGATGATGGCGGCCAGGGTTTCGACGCCGTCGACCACCCGTGGCCCGGGTCGCACGAACGCCGCATCTGCGTCGACCGCCCACACGGGGACATCCGGGGGGAGGACTCCTGCGGCAACGACGTTTTCGGAGAGTTCGCGTGCGCCTTCGAGCCGGTAGCCGCAGGGAGCGACCACAATCAGGTCCGGTCGCGCCGCGCTGACGTCGCTCCACTCGATGCGCCTCGAACGCTCTCCTGCCGCGCCCAGGACCGCTTCGGCCCCCGCCGCCGTGACCATGTCCGGCACCCAATGGCCTGATGAGAAGGGCGGGTCGGTCCATTCGAGGACGGCGACCCGGGGGCGGTGACGGGTGGCGACGGCCAGGGCGACATGTTCGAGTCGCTGGCGGAGTGTCCGCACGAGTTCCGCGGCGCGCTGTGACGGTGCCTGTGGCGTGGCCGACTGTCTCTATGGAGGAAAGGACGTCGTCGAGTGTCATGGGATCGAGCGTGAGGACCTCGGCCCGGCACCCGAGATGCGCCAGGGCCTGGTCCACCTCGCTGATATCCACGGCGCACACGGCACAGAGGTCCTGCGTCACCACGAGGTCCGGATCGATGCTGCGTAACCCCCCTTCGTCCAGCGTGTAGAGGTCCTCACCGGCGTCCATGCGCGCCCGGACCTCGGCATCGATCTCCAGGGGTGAGAGGCCCTCGGGCAGCGTCGTCGTCGAGACGATCCGGCACGCCCGTGCCTCGAGGGGATAGTCGCATTCGAAGGTCACCCCCACCACGTCGGGACCGGCGCCCACCGCGAAGAGGATTTCGGTGGCCGAGGGGAGGAGGGAGACGATGCGCACCTGCGCACGCTAACGCCATGTCGACCCCGGCTGATGACGTATCCCGCCGGTCGCTCGCCGGGACCGCGATGAGACAAACGGGACGGTAAATGTCTAGTATGTCCACAATGATAGTGGCGTTGGACTCTCGCCTCAGGGTGGGCGCTGGTTCCGAGGATCTCGAGCCCATGGAGGCTGCACCCGACGGGGCCCGCGTTACGGGCCCACGGAAGAGCGGATCCTCGGTGCCACGCTCCGGCTGCTCGGCCGTCGTGGAGCGAAGCGGCTCGGGATGCAAGAAGTGAGCGAAGCGGCGGGCGTGTCCCGGGGCACCTTGTACCGCTACTTCCCGAGCAAGGAGTGCCTCCTCGACGCGGTGGCGGTATTCGACGAGCGCACGTTCAACCAGGGGCTCGCGTCAGCATTGGCGGCGTGCGAGGAACCATCCGAGCGCATGCGGGCATTCGTGGCCTTTGCCTTCGACTACATCCGTATGCACCCGGCCCGGGCGCTCTTCGAGCATCGAGCCCGGGTTTGTCCTCGGCTATCTGCTGGTGCACCTTCCGAAGCTGGAAATCGCCCTCTTGTCCCAGCTCGGTGATGCCTTCGATTCGGTCCCTGCGGTGGCCACCGGGGCCCTCACCCGGGAGCAACTGGTCGATGTGGTCGTCCGGCTCTTCGCCTCGAGCTTCATCATTCCCGAACCCGACGACCGTGCGCTCGTACAGTCCGTCAACGGCATCCTCCTGCCGTCGGCGAGCGCCTGATCAGGCCCACCCCACCGATGAGACCGCAATCCGCGTCGAACCGATTCGACCACGAACCCATTCAGGAGAGAGCACATGGACGCAACCACTGACGTACCGGAAACCACCGAAGCAGAGCTGACGAGCCCCTTCGACGGTGAATCGGACATGGCGGCCAATCCTCAGCCGATTTTCAAGGCGCTACGGGACGGCAGCCCGGTGTTGGCCCTTGAGGGATCCCTGGTCCTGAGCCGCAAAGCCGACATCGACGAAGCCCTCCGGCACCCCGAGATGTTCACGTCGAACATGTCAGCGGTGGATCTGAAGAACATCCGGCCCCTGATCCCTCTGCAGATCGATCCGCCCGACCACAAGAAGTACCGCAAGCTGCTCGACCCGATTTTCGCCCCCCGCCTGATGACGGCGATGGAGGAGGACGTGGCGGTCCTGGTCAACGATCTCATCGATCGCTTCATCGACCGGGGCGAAGTCGACTTCTCCGCGGAGTTCTCCGTGCCGTATCCGTCGCAGGTCTTTCTCAAGCTGCTCGGATTGCCACCCGAGGAGCTCGACCGTTTCCTGGCCATGAAAGACGGCATCATCCGCCCCGATCACGTCACCGGTTCGCCCTATGGCAGCGAGGTGGCCGACGCCCATCAACAGGAGGTGGCTGACTCCATCTACGCGTACTTCAACCAGGTTCTCGACGAGCGCGAGAAGGAGCCACGGGCGGATCTGGTGTCACGCTTCCTGAGCGCGGAAGTGGACGGCCACACGTTGACCCGTGAGGACATTTTGGACATCTGCTTCCTGTTCCTCATCGCCGGCCTCGACACGGTGACTGCGACATTGGACTGCATGTTCGCGTTCCTTTCCCAGCATCCTGAACACCGTGTGCAGTTGGCCGAGGACCCGAGCCTGATCCCATCGGCAATCGAAGAGCTTCTGCGCTGGGAGACGCCGGTGCAGATGGTGGCCCGCGCCTCCCTCGAAGACACGACCTTTGCCGGCTGCCCGGTCAACAAGGGGGACTCGATCGTTCTCATGCTCGGTTCGGCCAACACGGACGACAACGAGGTCGCCGACGCCGACCAGGTTCGCTTCGACCGCGAGGTGAACCGTCACATCGCCTTCGGTGGTGGCATCCATCGCTGTCTCGGTTCGCATCTGGCCCGCATGGAATTGCGGGTCGCGCTGCGCGAGTGGCACCGGCGGATCCCCGAGTATTCGGTGGAGCCTGGTCATACGCTGGTGTACACACCCAACATCCGCTCGATCGAGCACTTTCCGATGAGGTTCACCGCCAAGACACAATGATGCCGGGGCCTTCTCTCGCCACCGCCACGTACCCCATGTAAGAATCGCCGATCGAGCAGAGGTTCGAGCAAGGGGGCCCAATGATCGGCGACGTAACCGGCGGCGGTTTTATCGCATTATGGACTGTTCTCTATCTGGTGCTCATGATCACTCTGGGCATCATGTCCATCCGGAAGGGCCACTGGGTGATGTTCCTGATCGGCCTGATTTTCCCTCTCTTCTGGTTGATCGGCGCCCTGCTACCATCTCGGCGCCGCTAAGCGATCGTCACGCCGTCGCACTCGAGGCGAGGCGTGGAGGGCCGACACGAGTCGACGTGTCCTGACCGCGACGGGTTAGAGTGCGGGCCGGTACACATTCTCAGACAATTGGGGGTAATCATGATCCGAGTGCTCTTGCTGGCCATCGTCGTCTTCCTCGTCTCGACGTTCCCGGCGACCTGGTTGCTCATGCTCTTCTTTGGCAACATACAGACGCACGCCGTCGGGTACTGGGGGATGTTGCCACTCGGAATTGTCGCCTCCATGCTGATCAGCGGATCGAGCCTCAGAGGTGTCGGAAGGGCCTGAGCAGTCTGTTGTCAGAGGAAACCGGCAGGGATACAGTCGGTGCGGTCGGTTCCCAACGTGCGAAAGTTTGGAGATACAACATGGCTAAGGCGGATGCGGTCTTCCTCTTCATCGGAACGTACCCCGATGAAGCGTCGGCGCGATTGGACTACGACGTCGTCAAGGACCTCCACCTCGTGGGGGCGGTCGGGACGTACGATGCCGCCGTCGTCACGAAGAGCGCGACGGGAAAGATCCATGTCAACAAAGACGAGACGACCACCCGGCACCTGGCGTGGGGCGGGATTGCCGTCGGTGCGTTGGTGGGGATCTTGTTCCCCCCTTCGATCATCGGGACCGCATTGGTCGGAGGAGCGGTCGGTGGTGTGAGCGGCCACCTCTGGAAGGGGATGTCCCGTTCGGATGTCAAGGAGTTGGGGGACCTGATTGACAACGGCGAAGCCGCCCTCATCGTCGTCGGTGAGTCGACACTGCAGGAAGCGATCGAGAAGGCCGAGCTGCGGGCGCAGAAGCACATTGCGAAAGAGCTGAAGGTCAGTCCCAAGGACCTCGACGACGCGGTCAAAGAGGCCGGCACAGAGGCGTAATCGGGAACGGCACGGGCATAGGGTTGGTCTGTGAGCATCGACAAGCATCTCGAGCCCCTGACACGCCTGCTGGCTTCTGCCCTCGAACCCGTGGCGGCGCAGGTCTACTTCGCCCCCGAGTGTCACGAGGCCTATGAAAAACTGGGCTTCTCGCCCAGCCCGGGGCAGTTGGACAATGGGGTGCAGTTGCCCGACGGTCCGGCGTACTTCACTAGTCGAGGCTCAGTGATGGGCCAGGTTCCGGGTGAGGTGGTGGCAGCCGCCTTCGCCGTCTTCAATCCCGAGACCGTTGCCCGCAGCGTCCGCCACGGATGGGAACTCACCGACGCCGTCACCATCTGCACCGCCCGCACCGAGGGCGCCACGGCACAGCTCGAGAGGATTCTCGGTGCACAGCCCGAGGGGTTCGCCGCGCGCCACCGAACTGTTGACCCGTGCGACCTCGCAACTGCGCCCCGAAGGGAGGCCTCTCTACGCCGGGTTGTCGCACCTCGGACTGCCCGGGACGCCGCTCGGCGATATGTGGCGGCTGACCGACCTCCTGCGCGAGTACCGCGGCGACTCGCACACGGCCGCGTGGATTTCGAGCGGGTTCAAGGCTCCCGAGGTCGGCCTGCTGTCCGAGCTGTTCTGGGGCATCCCGCTCCGCACCTACGTGCGCTCGCGGCGTGGTCGAGAGACCAGCTCGATGTAGCCGAGGCCCACCTCCGCGAGCACGGACTCATCGACGACGGCGGGTTCACCGATTTCGGCCGAACCGTGCGCGAGAACATCGAAGTGGCCACCGACCGCCAGTGCACCGTCATGGTGCGGTCCTTGGGCGACGAGTTCGACGAGCTGATCGCACAATTGACCACGTGGGGCGGTGCCATACGTGCTGCGGCCGGGTATCCGGCGACGGGACCGCAGAACCTCGCGCCTCGGTAGGGGCGCCTCGCTCCTACCTCTCGGGTGAATCAGCCCCTCTGTACAAGGGAAGAGGCACCTGCAAAAAAAGAGGGGGAGGCACCGCAAAAGAGGGAGGACAGGGCGTGTGAAAGCCGAAAGCTAGACTTCTAACCTTCAGTTTTCACACCGCCGTGGGCGCCCTTGAACACGCCCACTCCCCTCACGCTTCCGCCGCTCACTCCACCATCTCCTAACCGGTTCACGGACGAGGCGAAAATGCCGCAACGAGGCCAGCAGCAGGGCGACTGACCAAAGCAATCGTGGCTGGCCCAGAGTCGACCACCGGCGTCGTCAAGGGTCGGCCGACCGGCACGTACCGCGGCCGTCAGCGTGTGGTCGCGATACCTCCGTCGACGGGGATGACCGCACCGGTGACGTACGCCCCGGCTCGCGACGAAAGGTAGATGGCGGCGCCCGCCATGTCGTCGGGGCGGCCGATCCGCTTGAGCGGTGCGTTGGCCACGATCTGCTCCCCGAAGGTCTCGAGCGTGGCGGCCATCATTTTCGATTCGAAGGGTCCGGGCGCGATGGCGTTGACCGTGATTTCGGGGGCCAGGCGTTTGGCGAGATGCCGGGTCAGGTGGTGTACCGCAGCCTTGCTGGCCGAGTAGGAGTAATTCTCGAGAACCGGCACCGCGAAGCCTTCGATCGAACCGATATTGATCACCCGGGCGGGCTCCTCGGCCGTGCCCGCCACCTGAAGGAGGGGCACGAGGAACTTGGTCAGGTGGAACACGCCTTTGACATTGAGCGCCAGCACCCGTTCGAACGCGGCCTCGTCGAACTCGGGCAGAGGCGCGCCCCAGGTGGCGCCTGCGTTGTTGACCAGAATGTCCAAATGATCGACGCGGGCGGCCAGTTCGTCCGCCAGACCACGGCAACCCGCTTCGGTGGCGAGGTTTGCCGGCAGGCCGATGCAGTGGCCCTTGGGCGAGAGCTCCGCGGCGACAGCGGCGCACGCGTCGGCCTTGCGTGAGGAGACATAGACATCGGCGCCCGCTTCGACGAATCCCTCGGCGATCATTCTGCCGATGCCCCGGGTCCCGCCGGTGACCAGCGCAGTCTTGCCGGCGATGGAGAACAGGTCGTCGGTCGTCACGGGGCGGCCATGGCGACCGCACTGCGCAGGACCACGCCGGCCCCCACGCGCAATGCCCCGTCTTCGACCGAGAACGTGGGGCTGTGGTGCATCCCGCTCGTCCCTTCCGCATTGGCCCCCCCCACGAAGAAGTAACAGCCGGGAAGGTGGCTGAGGAACTCACTCACGTCATCACTCGGGGAGTGGGGCAGCGTCCGGATGACGTGGTCGCGACCGAGGAGGTCCTGCGAAGCCGCTTCGACGAGGTCGGTCACTCGGCCGTCGTTGACCACCCGGGGGGTGTGCTCGGGCACTTCGATCTCGACCTCGACGCCGTGGGAGTCAGCGATGGTGTCGCACACCACCCGCAAACGGAGGAACGCCTCTTCGCGCTGATCGTCGGTGAACGTGCGGAGCGTGCCCGAGATGATGGCCGTCGTGGGGACGACGTTGACCGCGGTGCCTGCGGACAGCATGCCGGCGCTGCACACACAGCTCGCACCTTCGTAGATGAGACCCGTGACGACGGAGCCAAGACGCGACACGAGATCGGCGGTGGCCTTAATCACATCACCGTTCGCCGTCGGGATGGCGCCGTGGCCGCCCGGGCCGACCAGGGTGATTCGCAACGCATGCGCCTCCGACATCGCGATGCCCTCGCGCAAGGTGACGACACCCGTCGGGATCTGTGACGTGACGTGGAAACCGACGAGGCGCGCGTCACCGATGACGTCGAGGGCACCGCCTTCGAGCATGCGTTTGGCACCGCACAGGGCTTCCTCGGCCGGCTGGAACAAGAAGATGTAGCGCCCGGGGAGCTCAGCGCGGCGTGCACTGAGGGCGTGGGCGACACCCAGCAACGACGCTACGTGGACATCGTGCCCACAGGCGTGCATGGTGCCGTCGACGTCGGAGTTGAACGGTATGCCCGCGTCCTCCTGAATGGGCAACCCGTCGATGTCGGCCCGGAGCACGACGCTGCGGCCCGGCCGACCGCCGTCGAACGCGAAGATCCCGCCCGTCTCGGTGACCCGGCGTAACTCCCCGATGTCCAACTCGGCCATGCGGTCCCGGATCAACGCGGTGGTGGCGTACTCGTGGAACGCCAGCTCGGGTCGGCGGTGGACGGCGCGACGGGTGTCCACCATCTCGTCGTAGACAGCGGCAATGGCCGCTTCGGTCTCGGTGCCGGTCACCGGGGAGGACCCTATCGGTTCGGCCTCCTAAGCGTCGCCGATCTTGTAGAGGGTGTTGCTGTCGGTGTGGCTGAGGTGTTCGGTCAGCTTCCCGTGCTCGATGAGCGATACCTCCTCGTAGCGGAAGACCCCTTCCTCACTCGCGTCGATGACCACCTCGTAGCGGACGCAGCGTGCCTGAGCGGCCAGGAACTGGTTGGAGAGGATCCCGTAGGTCTCCGAACCGATTTCTGAGGCGAGCGTGAAGGCGGTGGCGTCGACGGCCACAGGGCCACCGGCGATGAGGGCGGAACCGCGCGGGATCAGGAAGCAACGCATGACCTGACCGTCGGTGGCGTCCCACAGCCAGTACCCGACCTCGGTGTGGAACGGGTTCTCTTCGGTCCCGCGCCACGCGGCCATGCGGTAGTCCAACCCGTACAGGGTCTGGCTGCCGTTCTCCACCGGACCGAAGGGCTTGAGCTCGGTGTGCTCGCGGTACGGCGTCAGACCGACGCTCCCCTTCTCGTTGGAGTAGGCGACGTCCTCTCCGGTGTCGCCTTCCCAGATTCCCGCCAATCGGGCCAATGGGCCCCACTCAGGTCCTGCGCTCACCGGCACTCCTTCTCGTCTCGAACGGTGGCCACCAACCTTATGGTCTGCCGCTGGTCGTGCTCACACTTCGCGAGAGCCCGGGAGTGCCGCCCGGTGCGCGCCGGAAACGGTGGCGACGACCTGGCGTGCCGTGGCGATGACGGCGAGAACGAACATTGCGCCGACGAGCGAGATCCCGAGCGCGATGTGGCTCGAGGCGAGCGCCGCCGCTGTTGCCGCCGCCGTGAGGATCTGCGTACCGATCCAGACGAGCCACCAGCGGAGCACCAGTGGGCGGCGGGGATCGTCGGGCGCCAGGCAGTCCCTGATGGCTTGATACGGCATCCAGAGATTGACGATGGGCACGAACCAACATCCGACGCCCCATCCCGGCGAACGCTTCGCGGGGTAGCCCAGGGCCCGGGCCGCCGTGGCAGCCCGGAATTGCCAGATCAGGGCAAAGATCAGCGCGACCGCTGCGGCAAGGCCGACGATCAATTCGAGCGGGTCCGTGGTCTGCGGCGTGGAGAAGCTCGGCACCGGCTGTCCGTTGCCGGAGGCGTCGATGGCGACACGGAGATGGTGTCCCAGCGTGCGGAAGGCCGAGCGACGGATTTGGAGGTTCACGAGGACGCTCAGGCTGTAGAGCCCGAAGAAGATGACGGCGACCCGGGCGGTCTGCGTCATGGCGAGCTCGCGGTTCACGAGATCCGCCGTGTTCGACGTGGGCGCCCAGCGGGGAGAGCTGCCGGGAGGCGGTGGCAGTCGTGGCGATGGCGGCGATGGCAGTCGTGGCGGTGGGGGCGGGATCTCGGGCAGCACGGTGGCCGCGGTCCAGGCGTAGCCGTCCCACCAACGTTGGCCCGGGCCACCGGCGGGATCGGCGTACCACCCCGGGGGCGCGCCCGGGTAGCCGCTCAGATCGTCGCTCACCCAGCCATCCTCCCTCACCGCCGTGGGCCCGGGGGACAGCCGCCCCCCCTGGCCCCGCTGGCCCTACATCAACTGGGAGGCGAAGAGCGAAATAGCGTTGATGTGCGCGTCCACGCCCTGCAGATCGGCTCCCATGGTGTTGAGCGAAACGTGGCTCGCTCCCGCTTCGCGCCACTTCTCCGCATGCTGTGCCATGAGGTCGGGGTCGCCGGGCGTGTAGTTCACCCGTCCCTCGAACCCGATGGTGGAAGGGTCGCGCCCGACTTCGCTGGCGGCTTCGGCGATGATCTCCAGCGCGTCGGCCAGGCCGCCCCCGGGCCGGACCGTGGGGAACCAGCCGTCGGCCACGCGACCGACGCGTCGCAGCGCCGCCGGGGCGAAAGCTCCGAGCCAAATGGGGATGGGGCGTTGGACCGGGAGCGGGGCCAAGCCCGCCGCCGAGATCCGATGGAACCGCCCATGGAACGTCACGCTCTCCTGCGTCCAGAGCTGACGCAGCACCTCGATCTGCTCGTCCAGGATCGCCCCCCGGTCGGCGAAGGATTGCCCGAGGGCCTCGTACTCGACCCGGTTCCATCCGATGCCGAGCCCGAGACGGAACTGCCCCCCGGAAAGCAGATCGAGCTCGGCCACCTGTTTGGCGAGAAGCGCGGTCTGGCGTTGCGGCCCGATGAGGATCGACGTGGCGAAGTGGAGGTTGGTGAACGCGGCCAGATAGGAGAACAACAGCAGGGGCTCGTGAAAGGTGGTGTGGATGTCGTAGGGGCCGCCGAGATCGCCCAGGACAGCGGTGTCGCCGCCGAGCACATGGTCGTAGGCCGCCACGTGGGAGTAGCCCAGCGACGAGGCGGCATGTCCGTAGGCGCGGACCGCACCGCGATCACCCCCGAGCTCGGTCTGGGGGAAGATGACACCGATTTGCATGCCTGTAGTGTGCCCGCTCCAGTTAGGGTCGCACGAATGAAGGTACGAATCTTTGTCGAGCCCCAACAGGGCGCCACGTACGAGCGCCTCCTGACGGTGGCCCAAGAGGCGGAAGCGTGTGGGTTCGACGCGTTTTTCCGCTCCGACCATTATCTGACGATGGGCGGCGACGGCCTGCCGGGCCCCACCGACGCCTGGCTGACCCTGGGCGCCATCGCCCGGGAAACCAGCCGGATCCGGCTGGGCACCCTGGTCTCGTCGTCCACCTTCCGCTGGCCGGGTGTCCTCGCCATCACGGTGGCCCAGGTGGATGCCATGAGCGGCGGCCGTATCGAGCTCGGGCTCGGCACGGGTTGGTACGAAGGGGAGCACAAGGCCTACGGCATCCCCTTTCCGCCCCTGGGCGAGCGTTTCGAGCGTCTCGAGGAGCAGCTCTCGATCATCACCGGCTTATGGGACACCCCGGCCGGCGAGACGTATTCCTTCAGCGGGGAGCACTACCAACTGGTGGACAGTCCCGCTCTCCCGAAGCCGGTCCAGCAGCCGCACCCGCCGGTCGTCATCGGTGGAGGAGGGACCACCCGTACCCCTCGTCTCGCGGCTACGTTCGCCGACGAATTCAACCTGGCCTTTCACGGGGTGGCCGAGACCGAGGCGCAGTTCGCCCGGGTGCGTGCGGCCTGTACCCAGATCGGGCGTGACCCGGGGACCCTCGGTCTGTCGGCGGCCCAGGTCGTGTGCTGCGGCGCCGACGAAGCCGAGGTCGCCCGCCGGGCCCGCTCAATCGGACGTGAGGTGGCCGAGCTCCGCACCAACGGCGCAGCGGGCACCCCCGATGAAGTGGTGGCGCGTTGCCAGGCACTCGGCGGCGGCGGGCGCGGACACGATCTACCTCCAGGTTCTCGACCTCGAGGATCTCGACCACATCCGGCTCCTGGGCGACAGCGTGGTACCGCATCTGGCGTGAGCGCCGGGTCCGGCCCGCCGGGGCCGGGGGTCGGGGTGACCGTCGCGCGTCAGCCCCGGCCACGGAGTGCGGGCCGGTGCGCGCCGCCCGCCGGCGTCGTCGGCGTGGCGGATGCGGCGGGCTTGGCCTTCGCGAGCTCGATCCGTGCCAGCGTGTTGCCGCCGACGGCGATGCAGCCTCTCGTGGTCGGGCAGTCCAGTGCCGTGAGGGGGAGCGGCGTGTATTCGGTCGTCGATGCGATGAAGGATCCGCCCCCGTTGCGACTCTGCGCCACTCCGCCCATGCCGATGGCCGGATTGCCTACCCACTTGGTACCCACCATGGCGCACAGGTTCGGCGAGGGGCACGCAACGCCGTAGACGTCGTCGATCGAAGGCCGCGCCGGAGAGCGGGTCCAGGTCTGTCCACCGTCCTGGCTCGTCAGCATCTCTCCGTGCGCCGGGACAACGGCGCTGACCGTCGTCGAGGTCGTCCCCGCGGCCAGGCATGAGGTCACGGTGGCGCAGTCCACGCTCTGGAGCAACCCGGTCTTCGGCGGGACGTTGGCCGCGGTCCACGTGGCACCGGCGTCGCTGCTGAAGACGATCGCCCCCTGCCCGTGCCCAGCCGTCGTCGCCGTGAACCCGGTCACCAGGCACGACCCGCCAGTGATACAGGTGAGCGATCCCGCACCCTGCAAGCCCGCCGGGAGGCTCCCCCCACGTTGCCAGTTGCGTCCGAAATCAGTCGAGTGGGCCGACCAGAACGTCGTGCCATCGGTTGCGATGACCGTGCAATCACCGGCGCTCGGGCACTCGACGCTGGTGATCACCGTCGCGCCCGCGGGAATGGCGTCGGCTTGCCAACTCGCTCCCGCGTCGTGGGTGGTGACCACGATGCCCGCTGAGGTCGAACCATCCAGGCCGACAGCCATACAGAGTCGGGCGGTCGGGCACGAGATCCCGGTCAGGGCCGGTGCCGGGTCGAGACCAAGAGGCTGCGCCACCCACGTCCGACCACCGTCGACGGTTGCATCGACGACGGTGGCATCGACGCCGGTGGCATTGGTGCCCGTTGCATTAGCGCCGGTTGTCGGCGGGGAAGTGGTGGCGAGCCGCAGCGGTGACACCGGGGGATCCCACTGCCCAACAGAGCAGGGCCGTGGCACACGAAACGGCGTCGAGCTGCCCTGTCCCCGCCGGCGCGGGCTGCCCCACGACGTCCGGGGTGCCCGACTCCTGCCCGAGCACCGCGCGGAACACCCGACGCTTGGGGGACGTCGTCGTGGTGCAGGCTGCCGCGGCGATTCCCAGGGTGAGAACCACCACGCCCCCGCGGCAGCCACCGGCCAGGTGGGGGCGCGCCAGGGTCGTCGTGATGGTTTGCAGGGCACCGGCGGAGGACAATAGTGGTGGGCAGCCGGATTCTCGGTGCACCGTTGGCTACCCTCGCTTCTGTGAACTGGGTCGATCTGCTGCTCATCGGGTTGATGCTGATCGCAGCAGTCCACGGCCTCCGGCTCGGTGCACTCGTGCAGATCCTTACGTTCGTGGGCTTCTGGGTGGGCTTTCTCCTGGGTGCAGTCCTGTGGGTGCCGGCGTTGAAGTTCGTTCACCCGGCCAACGAGCGCCTGGGGATCACCGTCGCCGCTGTCCTTTTGACCGCGGGTGCACTGGGTATCGTCGGGCGGGTCGCCGGGACCTATAGCAACATCACACTGCGGCGGCATCACCTCGGACATATCGATGCCGCGCTCGGCGTCGGCGTGGCGGTGCTCGCCGTCCTTCTCTCCTCGTGGCTCGTGGCGAGCGTGATCACGTCGCCGAACAGCCGCTACACGTGGCTGAGCTCTGCGGTCGCCCGCTCCGACATTCTGCACTCGGTCGATCGGATCCTGCCCACGGTGCCACCGGTCTTCAACGATCTGCAGAACTATCTCAACGATCAGGGATTCCCGCAGGTCTTCTCCACCTTGACCCAACCGTCACCAGCGGTCGTGGCCACGCCGACAGATGCCGCGACCAGGTCCCTGGCCAATCCGGCGATCTCGTCCACCGTCAAGATCCTCGGTGCGGCGTGTGGCGAGGAGCAGGAGGGGTCGGGTTTCGTGGTGGGCCACGGACTGGTCGTCACCAACGCCCACGTTGTTGCAGGCGAGTCCAGCACCCAGGTCGTCGTCGGCGGCAACTCGTACGGAGCAACGGTCGTCCTCTTCGACCCGCAGTTCGATCTGGCTGTTCTGCGGACGGCTGCGCCGTTGGGTCCGAGCCTCTCACTCGACCCGAACACCGTGCCGCGAGGCACGCAGGCAGCGATCCTCGGCTACCCCGAGAACGGTCCGTTGACTCTCGGTGGCGCGGGCATTTCGAGCTATATCACCGCCCTCGGACGCGACATCTACAACCAGGGGGCGGTGACCCGTGGTGTCTACTCCCTGGACGCCAATGTACGACCCGGGAATTCCGGTGGTCCGGTGCTGATTTCCGGTGGCCAGGTGGTCGGGATCGTCTTTTCCCGCTCCACCGTCTACCCCAACGTGGGTTACGCCCTGGCCTCACCGGGAGTGCTCGCGCGCGTGCAACTGGCCGAGTCGAGACAAGGGGCGGTGAGCACCCAGAAGTGCACCGCCGCATAACCTCACCTGAGAAGAAGGGCAGAATGAGGCCATGACGCTGCGCATCGAGGACTATGCCGTTATCGGCGATCTCCACACGGCTGCCATCGTGGGCAACAACGGATCGATCGACTGGCTCTGCCTGCCCCACTTCGACTCCCCATCGTGTTTCGCCCGCCTCCTCGGTGACGAGACGAACGGATTCTGGCAACTGGCTCCCGCGGGCGGACCCACGAGCATCGTGGCGATGCGCCGTCACTACCGCGAGGACTCCCTGGTCCTCGAGACGGAATTCGACACGGCGACAGGCACGGTACGTGTCACCGATTGCATGCCGATGCGCGACAGCCATCCCCATGTCGTCCGACTCGTCGAGGGAGTGTCCGGGACGGTCGACATGCACATGGATATCTCCGTGCGGTTCGACTACGGCGAAATTGTCCCGTGGCTGACCTCGACCGACGGGTTGATCCGCATGACGGCCGGGCCGGACGCCGTGGCGTTGTGGCACCGGGTCGACCCCATCGGCCACGACCTGCACACCGAAGCCGATTTCACCGTGCGCGAAGGTTCGCGCTTTCCCTTCACGTTCGTCTGGTTCCCCTCCCACGAAGAACCACCACCCCCACTCGACGCGTACTACGCCATCAATCTCACGGACGCCTATTGGAAGGAGTGGTCCTCACGGTGCACGTACGAGGGCCCGTATCGCGACGCGGTGGTCCGCTCGCTCATCACCCTCAAGGCACTCACCTATGAACCCACCGGCGGCATCGTTGCTGCGGCCACCACGTCTCTGCCCGAGGCGATCGGAGGCAGCCGCAACTGGGACTATCGCTACTGCTGGTTGCGCGACGCCACGCTGACGTTGGAGTCCCTCATGCGCGGGGGCTACTTCGACGAGGCGATGGCATGGCGCGACTGGCTGCTCCGCGCCGTCGCCGGTGACGTGTCCCGCCTGCAGATCATGTACGGCCCGGCCGGTGAGCGCCGGCTCGACGAGTGGGAGGCCTCATGGTTGCCCGGCTATGAGAATTCGGCTCCGGTGCGGATCGGCAATGCCGCCTCGGGGCAGTTCCAACTCGACGTCTACGGCGAGGTCATGTCCGCCCTCCACGCATCAGCGCACAGCGAGGGCGTCCAGAGCAGGGCGGCCTGGGCGCTGCAGACGCAGCTGATCGACTTCTTGCGGACGGGCTGGGACGATCCGGACGACGGCATCTGGGAAGTACGCGGACCACGCCGGCACTTCACGCACTCCAAGGTGATGGCCTGGGTCGCGGTCGACCGGGCGGTGCGGACGTTGGAGGAGTGGCCCGAACTCGAAGGGCCGCTCGAAGAGTGGCGCGTACTGCGCCACCAGATCTTCACCGAAGTCTGCAAGAAGGGCTACAACGAGAAGCTCGGCTCCTTCACCCAGTACTACGAGTGCGACCTGCTCGACGCCAGCGTCCTGATGATCCCGTTGGTGGGATTCCTCCCGCCGACGGACCCCCGGGTCATCAGCACCGTCGAAGCGGTGCAGAAGGGATTAGTGGACGACGGCTTCGTCCTGCGGTACCGCACGGCCGACGACGGCGAGGTCGACGGTCTGACCGGCCGCGAAGGGGCCTTCCTGGCGTGCTCGTTCTGGCTGGTCGACTGCCTGCACATGATCGGCCGCACCGACGAGGCCGAAGAGCTCTTCGCGCGCCTGCTGTCGCTGCGTAACGACCTCGGGCTCCTCTCCGAGGAGTATGACGCCCATAACGGGCGCCTGGTCGGCAACTTTCCCCAGGCCTTCTCCCACGTGTCGCTCGTCAATTCGGCCTTCCGCCTGGGCGGTCACGACACGCTCGCCACCCAGGCGGAGTTAGAGGAGGCGGACGCGACGCACCGGACCCGTGTGGTCGACCACGCGCTCTCCCTGTTGCCCACCTTGCCGCGCCCATCCAAACGCAAGCGGACGCACGTCGTACGGAACAGGGGCGCGGCCAAGCGTTGAGACGCGCGTAAACCCGCCCTGGGCATACTCGGTGTCGTGCCCGAGCATGCGCTACTACTCGCAATGGCCCGATGGCTTACCGCTTCACCACCGGTTTGCATCAATCACCCGTAAGGAACGTTGACCCAAAAGGACCATTGATGCGTACCCTGACCTGCATTTGTAGAGACAAGCAGGTTTAATGGAGTGCGAACATAGAGAACTCTAAATCGGATGTGCAGAAGGGTAAATGTCATGCCAATGGATTTCATTTATTCAACGATCAAAGAATCGCCTCCCGTCTATCACGTTCTCTATAAGTGTCCGGAGGCCCAAGAGATTAAAAAGGGTGACAAAGTCAAAGCGGCGCCCTTGGCTGCCGAAAGGCGGATCCCGTGTTCAGTTTGCCTACAGACAATTAGTGAATGGATCAAAGAGGTCGGGTCGACGTATTGATCTTGCGGGGGTTGTGCGCATGGACGATGTCAAGGTGATGATCGAGGTTTGCCGGGCATGAGCGGCTCGCATCCGCACAGCAGCGGGGACTCGCCGCCGCACACGCATCACCCCGACAGTGGCGCCGAAATTCCCGTCGCGCCCGTGCCGCGCACGATCGCACCCGGCGTACTCGAGATCGACACCTTGCTCGGCGGTTGGGAGCGTGTCACCGCCGGCTACCTGATCGAGGGCGACGCGCCTGTCCTCATTGAAACCGGCAGCCAATCGTCGGTCCCCGCCCTCCTTGCGGCCCTCGACCAGATCGGGGTGGGCCCCGAGGAGCTGGCCGGCGTCGCGGTGACGCACATCCACCTCGATCACGCTGGTGGCGTTGGCGATGTAGCGAGTGCCTTTCCCTCCGCCACGGTGTATGTGCACGAGAAGGGAGCGCGTCACCTGGCTGACCCGACCCGACTTATCGACTCTGCCTCAAGGGTCTACGGACCCCTGCTCGATTCGCTCTACGGGCGGATGACGCCCACCGAGGCCGCCCGCCTCCACGTGGTCGCAGATGGGGAGTCGATTACCGTCGGGCCCGGCCGGGCCCTGGTCGCAATCGATTCCCCCGGGCACGCCAAGCATCACGTCGGTTTTCACGACTCGCTCAGTGGCGTCCTCTTCGCCGGAGACGCCGTCGGGGTCAAATTGCCCGATGGCGGGGTTCTACGCCCGGCCACGCCGCCTCCGGACTTCGATCTGAGCCTCGCCCTCGCCTCACTCGAGAGGTTCGCAGCCCGCCGCCCCACGGCCATCGCCCTGGCCCATTACGGGTTGCTCGAAGGCCCCGAAGAACTCCTGGCCGAGGCCGGGGAGACACTACGGGAGTGGGCTGAGACGGCCGAGGCTGCCTATAGGGCCGGGACCGATATCGCCGAGGCTCTCGCCTCCCGCTTCGACGCCGCGCTCGGGGACATCGACCCCTCCCAAAAGGAGAAACTCGACACCTTGAATGGCGTGCACTCGAATGCTGCGGGCTTCCGGCGCTGGCTGGAGGGGCGCGAGATCCCGACCTGACCCGGTCGATTCGTCCAGGGGCTCTTATTCAACGACCATTTTGGAGCGGAGCTCCTCCTGGCGAACTTCGAAGTCATCCAGCGAGATCCGACCGTCGGCCAGGTCTTCGTGCAAGCGGGCGAATTGCTCGAGTAGCCGGGTCTGATCGACCACCTCACCGTTCGCGTTGCCGTTGCCATCGAGATCATCCGCGGCCTTGTCCTCGCGGCGGGACTGCCGATCGTCCATCTTCGCCCGGGCCCGGTCCTTCTTGGCCTGGTCGCGCTGAAGCTTGCCAAACGTCGAGCGTGCGCGTGCCATGGTTAACTCCTTTCCGGTCGTAGGGACGACCAGGTGCTGCCGGTAGAGCGCCTGCCCTACCGTGAAGATCCTTCTCAGAGATGCGACGGGCCGCTTCGACCCGGTGGCGGAGGGAGTGGGATTCGAACCCACGGTACCCATGAGGCACAACGGTTTTCGAGACCGTCCGATTCGGCCACTCTCGCATCCCTCCGGGGAGATCCTAGCGGGTGCGCCTCCGGTGTCCGGGAGTCGGCCGGGCTTACGGAACGTCCGCTTCCCCGCAAAGAACGAGGTCAGAAGGGTTGCACACTCCGATCGCGGACGCCACCGGTTACGGGCAGCTCATGGTTGAGCCGGGGGTCGCAACACAGGTTGTAAAGCGTTCCGCAAGCGCCCGGCCCGGGGGTCCGAGGCCCCGAAGACCACGACGCGCCACCCGGGCTGCGACGAGGGCCCCGGCGCACATGGGGCAGGGCTCGAGCGTCACCACCAGGGTGGCCGGTGGACAAGACGCCACCCCCGAGCGCTCGCAGCAGCATCGCGCAAGGGCCAGTATTTCTGCGTGGGCTGTCGGGTCGCCTGCGCGCTCACGCTCGTTGTGCCGCGCCGCGACCACCTCGCCGTTGACGACGACGACGGCCCCCACAGGCACGTCTGCGTGCGCGGATGCGGCCCGAGCCTCCTCGAGGGCCAGGCCCATGGCCTCGTCGTCGGTCAAGGGTGCCGAAAGAGGAGTGGAGCGGGCATCGCTGATCACCCCTTTATAGGGGGTTGGCGTTGCTATTCCGAATCCGGCCCGTCACGGGTAGTTGGACGTGACCGGGAGTCCCAGGTCGCGCCGTACGACATTGTCCGCTGCTTGGGTCTGTTGGGCCAGGGCGTGGAACTGGGTGAACCAGGAACCGAGGCTGGCGGCACTGGTCGACAACTCTGAACCAGCGAATGATGCCAGCGATTGGGTCCGGAGGACCAGGTCCTGGCTCGGCACCTCCATCGCCGTGGGCCACTTCATCAAGTGGAGGTCGAAGTTGAAGGTATCGAGAGCCGTGAGGTAGGGCGCGACCTCGGTGGCGACCTGCGCCACCGACTGACTTTCGCCGCCGGCAAGTGCCTTTGTCGCAGCGATGTTGGCGGTATCGAGCTTTTTGGAGATGGTCGTGAACTCGATCAGATCCGTTCTGCCGACCTGAACGAGCGGTTTCGTCGCGCTGGAGCTCGCAGAGGGGCTCGAGGGCAGGGAGGGCCCCGACGTCGAGCCGGGGGAATTCGAACGGATGATGGCCACGATGATCACCACGATGATGGCGGTCCCCAGCCACAGCACGTACTTCGCCCACCACCGCGGTGGTGTCGGCATCACGGTGGACGTGCCCCTTGCCGGCTCGGGACCCGGTGCGGTCGCAACGTCGCCCGCTGTCGTGGCGCCCAAAGGTGTGGCGCCCACTGCCGTGGCGCCCAGAGGTGTGGCGCCCACTGCCGTGGCGCCCAGAGTGGTTGCGCCGACAGCGGCGGTCGCCGGCAAGGTCACGTGGCGATCAGGTGCCGTCTCCTCGGTGGACGGTTCCGAGACGTTGTCCTGCGGCGCAGATGCTTCCATGGCCGGTTCGGGCATGCTGCGACTCGGTACCGCCACGAACACTGGTGGCTCTGGCTCTGGCTCTGGCTCCGGCTCCGGCTCTCGAGCGACCGGGACGGGGGCCGTGAATGCGGGCGTCGGTGCAGCGACCTCTGCGGAAGGATTCGCTATAACGCCTGCAGGCGAGTCGACGAGGGAGGGCAGGGGTACGGGCGGAGGGGTTGCCTGGGTGAGCCCTTGTGGAGGAGGTTCTGGCGGAGGGGGCGCTGCGGCTTCGACCTCGGGAACCGCTACCAGCGGTGGGGGCACGGTTCTCGGAGTCCACGACGCCTCCAGAGGGTCTTGGAGCAGTGGCCTCGGATCCGCGGCGGGAAATACCTCTGACGCCGCGGGAGTCGTGCGACTCGATTGCGTCGACCGATGGCTCGATGAAGAGGCCGCTGAAGGAAAGGGGATCCGGACCTGGGTCGTGTCCCGAGCTAGGGGGTCCCGTCGGATCGGTTGCTCGCGTGAGCGTACCGTCGTCGGAGAATATGCCCGCCCTCCAGTCCCAGGATCGGATCGCTTCGAGAATCGCGGTGAGCTGTTCGTCGACGGCCTGAGAATCTTCGGGGTCAGGCGGAGCCGCCCAGGGGCTGTCCGGCGATGGCTCCGTCTCGCGGGAGCCGCTGGATCCTGTCATTCCTCCGCTGAGCTCCACGGGCTACATCGTGCCCTAAATCGCGAGCCGAGTCACCCGTGTTCCCGGGGCGCCTCACGTTGAACGCCTTCGCCGTTCGGGCGTCAAGGCGAAGATCCGGTCGTTGTGGTTGTCGTCGCTGGCGATGACGGGACCTGGGACGAGGTCGTCGATGTCGTCCCGACCGGCCGACGGATTTGCGTTTCCGTCGTGCTAGTCGTTGATGCCGGAGTCCCCGACGTCGAGGTGGTCGAGCCCGACGTCGAGGTGGTCGAGCCCGACGTCGAGGTGGTCGAGCCTGGTGCCGTCGACGATGTGGACGTCGATGATGTGGACGTCGATGGTGCCGTCGTGCTGGACGTCGTCGACGTCGAAGATGTCGTCGTCGAAGTGGGACCTACCGGCAGACTCTTTAGAGCAGGCGAGAAGCCACGGATCGCCGACAACAGAGTCGGGTCGTTCCCGTCCATGCCGAGGGCCCAGATACCCATTCCTCCCACGTTGTATGACGCTGCGAGTTCTGCGGCGTCATACAGTGACGTGGGTACTTCAAAAAAGGATTCGTGCCACTGCGTGCCGACCAGGTACGACGTCCAGCCCGTTTGCGTCGTCGCATCCCAGTAGATCGGATGCCCGCTCGCCACCACCTGACCGTAGGTCACATTCGTGGCCGGTCCCGTGGCGGTGGCAGTGAGCGTGCCGTCGGTGGTGGGCCAATCGATCCCGAAGAACGGCAGGCCGAGAATGACCTTCGACGCGGGCACTGCCGCGACGTACTGTGCAATCGCAGTCTTCTCGCTGAACATTGAGCTGGTCAGGGGTGAGTCTGACGAACCGGTCGATTGAAGGTTCAGTTGGTAGGCCATCACGAAGAAACCGTCCACTGCGGGAGCGAGGGCTCCGATGTTGTAAAAGCCTTTGGTGTCGCCGGCGGAACTGGCGTAGGTATCCATGGTGACCTGATAGTTGGCATTCGCATGGTGGAGGGCGCCGGAGACCTGTGTGACCAGATTGGTGAGCCCGCTCTGATCGGCGCTGCCCGACCCTTCGAAGTCGAAGTTCGCACCATCGAGATTCTTGGCCTGTATGGCGCCCAACAGCGCGCTGGCCAGGGTTGTGGGAGCGGACGCCGACGAGGTGAGTTGATCGAGCGAACTCTGGTCGAAGTCGTTCACCGTGAGGACGACACGATCGCCCGCTGCGTGCGCCCGGGTGATCAGGTTGGCAAAATCCTGGCTTTGGTAGCCATTCCAACCGGGTCCTGACTCGTCGAGCGTTCCATCGGCGTTGACGCCGACGCTGAAGTAGTCGATGGTAGAGATCTGGCTGAGGTCGAATCCCGCGCTTTGCGAGAGCGTCCAATACGGGGCAAATCCAAAGACCTCGTGGGGGCGAAGTGGTGGAACGGAGGCGAGTGAAGGTGGAGTCGGCGCGGGTGGGACTGTCGCCACCGGCAAGTTGACCGTTGTCGTGGTGGCCCGGTCCGCTGTAAGTGCCTCCGGAGCCTCGTTGCCTACCAGTTGGGCGTTGCCCTCGGTTCCCGCATGCTGTGCCGCCTTGGGCGCTGTCGGTGGCGCACCACCGAACATAGTGGTGACGACAACCAGCAGGGTCACCAACAAGACGGTCGCTCCCAAAAGGACCGCCGAGGTGCCCTTGCGGGTGGACAGCACTCGTCCAAGGACAAAACCCCGACGCTTCGCGTCGACTTCGTCGCCCGCCAGGTCCTCTTGCGACAAGACGCCGCGTGACAGGAGATCTGCCAGGACGACCCATCGTCCCACTGCTTGTTCGAGTGAACCCGAAGTGGTCGCTGCGCTCTGCAAAGCTCGTGTCGAGCTCTCGGTGGGATCGGACGCATCTTCCCGTTCTAAGAGGTGGTCGACGAATGCCCCTGCGAGTCCGTAGCGTGCGACGAGCTCAGGGTCCGGTGACGAGGAGTGCGTCGTGGATTCCAGGTCCATACTGAAGTCGTTCATTCCCCTTCGTGGTTGCAATCTGGACGTGGAAAGGGATGCAGGAACCGCGCTATTGGGGGCTGGCGAGGCCGGACGGCCGTCCCACTGAGGGCGAGCGATGGTCGGTCGATGTCGTCAACATGTCGTTCAGCGCGGCCAGCTCCCGAACCAGCTGGCTATTGACACTGGCGAACCCGGCGATTGCGGATTGCACCTCTTCGGCGGCGCGATTGGGAATAGACGTCGACTGGTGAGCCTGCCGTCGGATTTCCGCGGCTTCCTCTGTGGCCTCACGAAGGATTTCGGCCGCCTTCGCCTCGGCCTCAATCAGGATCTCCTGAATCTGTATCTCAAGTTTCGAAAGGGACGCTTCGGAGAAGCGTTGTGCTTCCACGAACAAACGGCTGATCTCGTACTCGGTTGTCTGCACAGCGGCAACGTTGCTCAATTGATCTTGGGCTTGGGCGAGCCGATTTTGCAATGTTTCGATTGCGCCGGCGATTGAGCCCAACTCCGAACCGGCCGACTCCACGGCCTGGTCGTCTCGGAGGGCGTAGTCCACGCCGTTCCCATTTGTGGGTGGTGCTTCATCGAACGCGTAGGAGGCGGAGGTGTACCGGGGATCGATCGGGTTGCTGCTCATAGAAGAGAGTTACTACCATCCGCCCCAACGACGGACCAGTTCAATTTCCCAGGGTTCGCCTACCCGTCACGTTCGAGTAAGACAGGAAATGCGGATGTCACCGTCTCCGGCGGATTACCTCAGGAGCGCCGAATTGACGCCTCAAAAGTTCTCTTCGGCGATTGTGGAAATGTTCGAAGTGCCGGTACTCTCCACTACCTCGGTTGCAACCAATCCATCCGGGTTGAGGTGAACCATTTCCATGTGTTCCGACAAGTTCTTCGACGGCTAGATCCATCGAGTACGAGGTGCTGCTCGCGGTTGACGAAGGAATGACAAGGCTCGTTGCGCAGTGCTGCGGTGGAGAGCGCCCACGAAGGCGGCCACGTTGACCGGTGCGCGCACGGGGTGGCAGCCCGACCCTTTCGGGCAGCACGAGTTCCGGTTCTTTTCCGACGACGGCAAACCCACCTTGCTTGTTGCCGACGGGAGTGCGAGATCGTACGACCAGCCGCCGCCGGGAGAGCTGCCGATCCTGCCCACGAGCTTTGGGTCGGGTCAGCCGCCGTTCGAATCGGAGCCGGCACTGCTGCCTGCCGTCGAGGTTCGAGAGCAGTCTGCCAACGGGAGTAACGGCTCGTCTGCGCGTAAGCCGGAGCGTAAGCCGGAGCCGGTGCAAGTGACCCGTCCGACTACCCCGGTCTGTCCACCCAGCCCGCCGATGACTCGCCCTACCAAGTACGCCTTCATAGCCGTGCTGACAGCCATGACGGCGAGCGCGCTGGTCGTGGGCGTCACGCATCTCGAGAGCCATGGGACGTCGCCGAGCGCCGCTTCAAACGCGCCCGCTTCGACGTCCACGACGCATCCGGCGACGGGTGCGACGAAGACCACGGTCGCCCTTCCCGCGGCGTTGAAACCGACACCTGCCGCCGCAGCTGCCGCGCTGATTGCAAGCTGGGCTGCGGGAAACCAGGCCCAGGCATCGTCTGTGGCCATGTCGCCCGCCGTGACCACCCTTTTCGCCGGCCGGTACACGCCGGGCCTGGTCATTGACCGAGGTTGCAGCGTGGCGTTCTCACCGATCGTGTGTACCTACGGTCCTCCGGGAGGCGCGGCTCCGACCGACCCCATCTACGAGATAGATGTGGTGCAGGCGCTCGGCGGCTGGTATGTGACGACGGTGAAGATCAACAATTGAGCCGGCTTTCGCCGGGTGAGGCTGGCATCGCAAGGCCCAACCGGAGGTCCTGTCCGGGGTAGCCCGGAGCTCCGCGGAGGCGGTGGGATTTGAACCCACGGTTGCTTTCACAACACACGATTTCCAATCGTGCCGATTCGGCCGCTCTCGCACGCCTCCTAGATTGCAGCCCGGTAAGGCTAGTCGAGACCCGACACCCCCATTAAGGACTAACCTTGCTCGTTGCACCGCTCCTGTTCTGGGCGCGGTGGCCGGGTCCTGCGCAACGGCCGCTCGTGAATCGAGTCAGGGTCGGAAGGCAGCAGCTCTCAGCGGGTATGGCCGGGTGCCGTAGCCAACCTGGCCACCGCGCTCGGCACAGGAGCGGTGGCGGTCGGGGCGCCCGGGTCGATCCTGGGAGCGCTCCCGCCGGCCCGTCCGACCGGGCCTCCGTCGCCTCTGCATCCAGAGTCACGTTCGGGGCGTGGTGGAAGCCACCGTGTGACAGTCGTGCGAACCATCTGCCAACGAGGAATGAACTCTTGCGCGGACGTCGCCATCCTCCTTGCTTCCTGGTCGGCACGGCCACAAGCTACGAAGTGACACGTACCTTCGATCCGGTTTCGGCTGTGGCCGGTGCGGATTCGAGGAGAGGAGCATCAAGCATCGTGAAGGTAATGAGCCGGGGCGCAATCAGGTGGTGCGTCGTGTCCTCGCCGATTTTGCTGGCTGCCCTCGTCACAATGGCGTTGCCCTCCGCGAGCGAGGCGGGTGCGACGACCCCCCAGCAAACCGGCGAGCTGCTGGAGCCCGGCTCCGGTGGCGGCACGCAGTTGCCGACGGCCCCCATACCCACGATCAACGACCAGACGAAGGTCGAGGTGGTGGTTCCGGTGAGCAACTCACCCTTCACCGCCGGACAGCAGCTGAACATCTTCGAATGTGCCGATGCAGACGGCCTGGCTGACGACCTCCCCACGTCCGGTACGGCCTGTGACGGCCTCACCCTCAATGTCGGCGAGGAGATCATCGCAGGGACGGGGGCGCGGTCGACGCGACAAATTACGAGATCTACCAGCTACCAAGCGCGGCCTTGTTCGAAAGCGCGAACGGCAGCCCCATGTGTAGCGCCACGAGTGCCTGCGTGCTCTACATCGGACAGAACGTCGCGAACTTCAGTGCGCCCTTTGTCTTCTCACAGCCCTTCTACGTCGGCAGTGACCTCGGTACTCCCACTCCTGAGAGCCCAGCCGTTATCGCCTTGCCCGTCGCGGGGGCTCTCGTCGTCGGGGGCGCATTGTCCATCCGTCGTCGCCGACGCCGCGTGGCTCCGTCGTAGGTCGCCCGGACGCCGTCATCAGCGCCTCTCGGGTCCGGGCGCTGTCATGCTCTCATCGCCGCCCGGGCCACTGCTCTCGGGTTGGAGTTTTTTGGCTGCCAGCTAAGCTCCCGCACCATGGCTGAAGTTCCGTTCGTCTCCTTGTACCGGCGCTTCCGCCCAGGTCGATTCGATGAATTACGTGGTCAGGACCATGTCGTCCGTGCTCTGCAGAGTGCAGTGCGGGACGACCGGGTATCACACGCCTATCTGTTCAGCGGACCGAGGGGTACCGGGAAGACGTCGTCCGCGCGCATCCTTGCGAAGGCGCTGAACTGCCTTGACCCGGTGGATGGGGAACCGTGCGGCGTGTGCAGCTCCTGCACGGAAATCGCACGGGGAACATCGCTCGACGTGCTCGAGTTGGATGCCGCCTCGAACAACGGTGTGGACGCCATGCGGGAGCTGGTGTCGCATGCGGCCTTGGGGACTCCCGGGCGCTGGAAGGTCTACATCGTCGACGAGGTGCACATGCTGTCGGGCGCAGCCGCCAATGCCCTGCTCAAGACCCTCGAAGAACCGCCCAGCCATGTCGTGTTCGTGTTGGCCACCACCGATCCGCAGAAGGTGCCGGCCACAATCCGGAGCCGGACCCAACATCTCGAGTTTCGCTTGCTCACTGCCGACACGCTGCAGACGCTGCTGGAATCCGTCCGGGACAGCGCCGGGATCGACATTGACGACAGCTCTCTGCGGTCCGTAGTTCGACGGGGCCGCGGTTCGGCCCGCGACGCCCTGTCTGCGCTCGATCAGGTCGTCGCATCGGGTGCTGTCGCGAGTATTCGACCGGAGCTGTCGTCCGTTCTTTCTGCGATCGCCGAATCCGAAGTATCCGCTGTCCTCACGACCCTGAGTGCGCATTTGGCGGAAGGATGGGGGCCACAGCAACTGGCAACCGAGTTGGTGGACGATCTCCGTCAGGTCTTTCTTGCTGCGCTCGCCCCCGATCTTTGCGGTGCGGCCGCTGGTGCAGAGCGGTCGGCACTCGCTGATCTCGCACATGCGATGGGACTCCCCCGGGTCGTGCGCAGCATGGAGTTGTTGGGGCACGCAATGGTCGACATGCGTGACGCACCCGACGCGCAAGTCGTCCTTGAGATCGCCCTCGTGCGAGCAGCGCGACCCGATCTCGATCAAGGCACTGCGGGACTTGCCGAGAGAGTGGGAATTTTGGAGCGCGCCGTTGCCGCTGAAGGGCATGGGGCGCGCCAACCCGAAAGCGCCGAGGAGCCGAAGACAGCGCCCAAGGCCGAAGAGCGAAAGGCAACGGTGGTCCGGGAGCCCGGGGTGACCGCGCGCCCGTCGGTCGGTGCGGTCCTCCGTGGCAAGTCCGCGGCAGCTCCGTCGGCACCCGCCAGGGGCGCCGCTTTACCTCGCGAGCCCGAACCTGGTACCCCGCCGGTCGGAGCTGCGCCGATGCATGGCGGAGCCGGCTCGGTCTCACCGATCGATCGGGAGAGCTTCACGCAAGCGTGGGGCGACGGGGTGCTGCATGGATTGTCCGCCCGCGCGAAAGCGCTCTACAGCGCTGGAAGGTTCGTCGCAGTGGACGATGACCATGTGCAGTTCGCGCTTCCTAACGAAGCACATCGGGAACGCTGTCTGGAACTCGTCCCAGAAGTGGAGGCAGCGCTCAACGAACGATTCGAGACGAAGATACGACTTGTCCTCGTCGTTGAGGGCGGCGATCCCGGTGCCCAAGCGTCAAACCCTCCGGACTCGAAGCAAGGACCCCCATCGGCGCAAGCTGAGGTCGAATACGACTATGAGACCCCGAGTGACCTCGAGGACGAGCAACCTGCGTCTGCGGTCGACCGCCTGCTGCAGGCCTTTCCGGGTGCGGAAGAAATCGTCGAGTGATGTATACGGGTCCCTTGAGAAGCCTGATCGACGAACTGGGACGACTTCCCGGAATCGGACCGAAGTCAGCCCAGAGGATCGCGTTCCACATCTTGCGAGTGCCGGCCGAGGACGCCCGTCGGCTCTCCGATGCCATCGTCACCGTAAAGGAGCGGACAACCCTCTGCAGCATTTGCTTCAATGTGGCAGAGGGGGGAGATTCGTGCGCAATATGCAGTGATACTCAGCGGACGGACTCCTTACTCTGCGTGGTCGAAGATCCCCGGGACATCGTGGCGGTGGAGCGGACCGGGCAGTTTCATGGTCGCTATCACGTCCTGGGCGGGGCCCTCAATCCGCTGGAAGGTATTGGGCCAGATCAACTCAAGGTTCGTGAGCTACTGGCTCGCATCGATGCCGGTGCCGTGCAAGAGGTCATTGTCTGTACGAACCCCAACCTCGAAGGCGAGGCCACCGCAATGTATGTCGCGAGGCTCTTGACCCCGCTCGGCGTCGTCGTCTCGCGTCTGGCAAGCGGACTACCGGTCGGAGGCGATCTGGAGTACGCCGATGAGCTGACACTTGGTCGAGCCCTGGAAGGACGACGCACCCTCGAAGTCTGAAGCACGGATCGCCGAAGAAGCGGTCGTATGCGCACGGTGTTCGCGTCGATTTCACACAACCGATGTCAACGGATCACACTCAGGTCTCGCACGTAGGTTTCGACCCGGTCGACCCTCTTCCGGCTGTGTGTCGCCGGTCAAAATGAGGGGCAAGTAGCGCGACCTGCGATCGCAGCGCGACCTCTTTCACATTCACGCAGAGTTCATTTCCAGGTCACCAGGAAGTCATTCCTCCCGACAAGACTGACGGCGATCTCCGATGGCAAGAGGCTGGGAGCAGTTGACGATGGCGCATGAGTCTGAGGGGCGGCAACGCGGCAGTTGCGTTCCATGAGCAGAATCTCACAGGGCAAGCCGGCGCTCGAGATCTGTGGAACGTTGCCCTCAGCGAAGGTCGGAGTCCCCACCCGTGTTCGCGCGTTTTTCAAGAATGCAGTCCAGAGCGCGCGCGCTGACATTGCCGTGACGAGCGTCGTCACTCTCGCGGTGCTGGGCGCGTGCGGTGCCGTGGCCGCCACGTCCGCTGGAGGTTCGAACCTCAACGCGTTCGTTCCCGACGCTCCGGCCAATCTCAATGCGCCCACCAATCTCGTGTTCGACGATGAATTCGACTCTGGATCGTTGAACACCTCGGTCTGGTCGCCGAACTGGTTCGGGGACGGAAACACCCAGAACGGTACTGTCATGGACTCCTCCAACGTGTCGGTTGATTCCAACGGGCTCGAGCTGAAGCTGAACACTGATAGCACCGGTGCCATCGTGAGCTCCAACCCCGACGACGGACAACCCGGCCACACCGGGTTCCAGATTGTGCCTACTCCAAGTCAATCCGTCTATGTCGAATACACCGCCACCCTTCCTTCGATCAACGGGGTGATTGCGAACTGGCCCGGTCTCTGGCTCACTGGGCAGAACTGGCCACAGACCGGCGAGATCGACGTCATGGAGGGCTTCAGTACGAGCCAGTACCACATCGAATCAGGACCGAACCCGAATGACGTCTCGAACCCCGGTGGCGTCGGGGGGGCGACCGCGGGTACGCACACCTACGGCGTGTTGTGGACCACGACTGGCGTGACATTCGTCTACGACGGTCAGGTGGTCGGGACGCTGAGCGCGTCCCTGTCCGGCCCAATGTACCTCGTGATGGAGAACTCGCTGGGGTCGCCGCCGTCGCTCGGAGCGACCGTGACCGTGCGTGACGTACGGGTGTGGACGACGACCGCGACGAGCGTTCCGGTCACCACCGCCACCCAGACGACCGCACCCACCACAACTGCCACGACGACCGCCCCCACGACGACCGACCCGACGAGCACCAACCCGACGAGCACTAACCCCACGAGCACCAACCCGGCTTCCGTCGCCGTGTCGTCGTCAATGAGCGGATTCACGTGTGCAGCCATCAATCGTCTCGACTTCAGCCAACTGACGTCTTCCGATGCCGCGTTCGATGTTGCGAGCAGAGTTGAGGCACTGCTCACGCAGTCGCCGGGTGCACTCTCGAATGAGGCGGCGCCGCTCGAATCGGCCATCGATTCGAACAACGAGTCGGAGGTGATCGGGATCCTGCAGTACTTACAGGAGTGGGTATGCCCTTCAATCGGCGTGCCCTCTGCAGATTCGTAGCGAGCGTTCCGATACCGGCCCTGTAAACTGATCGCTGATACATCTTCCTTAGGTCCCCCACTCGAGGTTTGGGGGCACGCAGGGTGAGATCGACAACCGTCGCTCATCTGAAAGGAAGTGTTCCGTGGCACATGTTGGTGGTCGCCTCCAGGCCGAGTTCATGGCTCGGGTCCGAGGTAAAGATCTGGGCCGCTGCCTGGTGGTCCCCGTTGACGTCGGCAAGTCCTCGGCCATGGCATTAGTTGCCGATCACTACGGCGAAGTGGTGGCGCCTCCGTTCGAGTTCGCCCTCACTGAGACAGGATTCACCACGCTGGCGTCGGCCATCGCCCGGGCCGAAGCCGAGCGCAACGCGGAGATAGTCCGGGTCGGAGTCGAAGCGGCCGGTCACTATCACCGCACCTTGGTGGCTCGTCTGCGCGCCGGCGGGTTCGAGGTGGTCGAGTTGAACCCGGCCGCGGTCAAAGAGGCCCGCTCCCAGCAGTTGCTGCGCCGGCTCAAGAGCGACGCCCGTGACATCGGGGCGATGGCCGAGCTGATGATCCGCGGTGGCGGTCGGGCCCCGGCCCTACGCACCGATGCCCTGGGCACCCAGGCGGCCTGGGTCGGACATCGGCGCCGCAAGGTTCACGCCCGGATTGCGTTGGCGAACCAGGTGATAGGGCATTTGGACCTGGTCTTCCCCGGTCTCGACGAGTGTTTCGTCGATGTCTTGGGCGCCCAATCGGGGCGCATCATAGTGAACGAGATCTGCGACCCCGACCGGGTGCAGCGCCTCGGCGCAGAGGGCCTGCGCCGCTTCGTCGGCCGTCGGGGCGGGCGGCTGTCGAGGCCAAAAGCCGCCAAGATCGTCGAGGCGGCCACGGTGGCCTTGCGTCTCCCTCAGGCCGAGCGGGTCGTCCGGGGTCGCCTGCTTGCGGCGGATGTGGCCCTGCTGAGCGCCCTGGAGGCACAGATCGTGGCGGCGGAGGCCGCGCTCAGCGATGTACTGGGCGACACCCCGGCCAAGGTCTTGATGAGCCTGCCCGGCGTGTCGGTCGTGCGGGCCTCGAACTACGGGGCGGCCATTGGTGATCCGGACAGATTCCCCAACGCCGCCGCGGCCTATCGCGCGGCAGGGTTGGTGCCGACGATGTACCAGTCGTCCAAGCGGGCCCGCTCGGGCATGCACATCAGCCGGGAGGGATCGGTCGAGTTGCGCTTGGCCATCATCGAACTCGGCCGTGGGCTGTCTCGCTTCGACCCTGATTTCCGGGAGTATTGAATCACCCTGGGTTACTTGGAGACTCCATACCTTTGAAAGGAAGATGGAGTCATGCCAACAGAGAGGATCCCAGGGAAGCCGTCGACGCGGCGCTACACACCCGCTGAGCGAGAACAGGCCGTCCGTCTGGTCCGCCAGCTGCGCAAGGAGATCGGGACCGACCAAGGCACGGTCGCCCGCGTGGCTCAACAGCTCGGCTACGGCGTCGAATCAGTGCGGGCCTGGGTGAACCAGGCTGACATCGACGGTGGCGTCAAAGACGGGACGAGCACCGAGGATGCCCAACACATCCGAGAGCTTGAGCAGGAGGTCAAAGAGCTCCGACGGGCCAATGAGATCTTGAGGAAGGCATCAGCGTATTTCGCCCAGGCGGAGCTCGACCGCCCACCGCGGTGATGGTGTCGTTCATTGATGCACACCGCGACGAGCACGGGGTCGAGCCCATCTGCACAGCGCTGCAGGTGGCCCCGAGCACCTATTACGCGGCTAAGAAGCGCCAACCCTCGGCCCGGGCGCTCCGCGACGCCTTCTTGAAGAACGTCCTGTTCGTGCTCTGGAGTACCAACCGCAAGGTCTACGGGGCTCACAAGCTGTGGAAGGCGGCGCGCCGGGCCGGCCACGACGTTGGCCGGGACCAGGTGGGCAGACTCATGCGTGAGCTGGGGATTCGTGGCGTCAGCCGCTGCCGCAAGCGGGTCTTCACCACCCGGTCCGATCCCGATGCCGGCCGGCCACCCGACCTTGTCAATCGGGACTTCAGCGCCGCCCAACCCAATGGCTTGTGGGTCACAGACCTCACCTATGTGCCGACGAGAACCGGGATGGCCTACGTGTGCTTCATCACCGACGCCTTCTCCCGGATGATCGTCGGCTGGCGGGTGGCGGCCCACATGCGCACCGACATGGTGCTCGACGCGCTGGAGATGGCTCGCCACTCACGTCGGGCCGGTCGCCTCGTCGGTCTCGTGACCCATTCGGACGCCGGATCGCAATTTACGTCCGTGAGATTCACCGAGCGCCTGGACGAGATCGGGGCGACACCGAGCATCGGAACCGTCGCTGATTCGTACGACAACGCCCTCGCCGAGGCGATCAACAACCTCTACAAGACCGAGTGCGTCTACGGCCCAGACACCTGCGGCTGGGACGACGTCAGCCACCTCGAGCTTGCCACGCTCTCGTGGGTGCACTGGTTCAACGAAGAGCGCCTACACGGCTACTGCGGCGACATCCCGCCGGCGGAGTTCGAAGCAGCGTTCTACGCTGGCAAGGATCCGGTCCTACCGGGGCTTGGAAACCAATAACCCGAGTCTCCATCGAACCCAGGGTGATTCACTGACGCATGGCTGCTTCGACCGCCTCGGCCCCGTGGTTTGGGGCGAGGTAAAGCAACAGGACGAACCGGGTGGAGCGCTCGACCAAGGTCCCGACGGCGGAGCGATTCATTGCCCCCAAGATGAGATCGCCCTCCCAGTGCCCGGGCACCGCCCGGTCGGCCACTTCGGCCGGGCGTTCTGAGATCATGACCATGTGCGCGATCTTGCCCCGCGCCTCTCCTTGCGTGCGCGTCCGCCGCTTGGCCCGACCGCTGCGCAGGCATCGGGCCAGCTCACGGCGCAGTTCACCCCGGCCCTGGACGAAGAGGGACTGGTAGATGGTCTCGTGGCTCACCTGCATCATCGGATCGTCTCGGAACTCGCGGCGCAAGCGCTTGGAGATCTCATCGGGTGACCACAGTTCCTCGAGCCAGGTGCTGACCTGGGCCACCAAGGGTGGGTGGCACAGTTTCGGCGTCTTCGGTCGACGGGCCCACTCTTTGGCCCGGGTCTGGCCCCGCCAGACCCCGTAACCGCTTGGCCCGCCGTTGGCCCGCACCTCACGGGTGATGGTCGAAGGAGCCCTCTTCAGCCGCCGGGCGATGGAGGACATCGACTCACCTTGGCGCAGACCGATCAAGATCTCCTCTCGCTCTTCAATGACCAGGCGCCTCGGACCCGGTTTCCAATCGGTCTGGGAGTGGCGCAATAGCGGCCGGAAGCTGACCAGGCCCTTGATGCTCAACTGTCGAGCGATCTCCGCCTTTGTGAACCCCTTCGCGGGAGCCGCTCGGCCAATGCACGTTGCGCGGGACTCAAGATGACACCCATGCCACTACCTCCTCGGTCAGGACAACGAATGTTGTCGTCTCACCGAATCGGTGCGTTCACCCCTTGAAGACGCCAAGGGTCCGGTGGTGCGCTCACCTTGCATCCGCCAAGGCCTTCCAGCCGCAGCCGTGGGCGCGCTGACCGGCGGCCGGCGGTCAGCGGCCGACGGGTGTGGCCTATTGGCATTTCTCGCTCAATTAGACTGGGGAAATGCGAATCGCGATCGTCGGGGCTACCGGGCAGGTAGGTGTGGTCCTGCGGTCGATCCTGGTCGAGCGCGCCTTCCCTGTTGACCAGATGCGTTACCTCGCTTCGAGCCGGTCTGCCGGAACGACCTTGCCGTGGGGGGATCAGGAGATCGTGGTGGAGGATGCGCTCACCGCGGACCTCTCCGGCATCGATCTGGCCCTGTGCTCGGCCCCGGCGTCGGTCTCACGCATCTTGGCCCCTCGCCTGGCCGCGGCCGGAGCCATCGTGGTCGACAACTCATCGGCCTGGCGGATGGATCCCGATGTGCCGCTGGTCGTGCCCGAAGCGAATGCGGACGCCCTGGCCTCCATCCCCAAGGGCATTGTGGCCAACCCGAACTGCACGACCATGGTGGCCATTCCCGTTCTCAAGCCCCTGCACGACGCGGCCGGACTTACACGACTCATCGTCTCGACCTATCAAGCTGTTTCCGGTGGAGGCGTGGAGGCGGTGCGCGAACTAGCCGAGCAGTTGGCCAAGACGGTCGACCGGGCCCAGGACCTCACCTTCGATGGTGGCGCGGTCGACTACCCGCCGTATTCCGTCTATCCGGCTCCGATCGCGCACAACGTGATCCCCCTCCAATTCAAGATTGTCGACGATGGTTCACTCGAGACCGACGAGGAACAGAAATACCGCAACGAGGCGCGCAAGATTCTCGGGATCCCTGAGCTGGCCGTGACGTGCACGTGCGTGCGGGTGCCGGTGTTCACCGGGCACTCGGCGGCCATCGTGGCCGAATTCCACGATGACCTTTCCGTGGAGCGAGCGACCGAGGTGCTGGGAGCGGCCCCGGGGGTGGAGCTGGCGGAAATACCCACTCCACTCATGGCGGCCGGAGGCGACATCTCCTATGTCGGGCGGATCCGCCGGGCCCACGGTGCACCGAATGCGCTTGCTTTCTTCGTTGTCGGGGACAACCTCCGCAAGGGAGCGGCGCTGAACGTGGTCCAGATCGCCGAGGCCCTCCTCGCCTCCGGTCAGCGCTGAGAGGCTGCGCTCAGTCGGGTCCCGACGATCCCGGCTCGGGGCCTCCGGCCACAAGCGAGGACATCCGGCGGGCCAGGTTGACGGCATGGTCGCCGAAGCGCTCGTAGAAGCGGGCCACCATGGCGAGCTCGATCGCCACCGGAAGAGGCATCGTGCCCGAGACGACCTCGGCCGTCAACGTGACGTGGAGATCATCGAGCTCGTCGTCCAGATCGTCGATTGCCGTGGCTGCGGTGGCCGACCGCTCGGCGAAGGCGTCGCCGGTGCTGCGCCAGATGGTCGTCGCCACCTCGCCCATGCGCTCGACGAGGCCGCGGCTGCGGGCTGACATTTCGGCGCCGAGGCCGCGGGCAGCCCGCCGGGCGATGTGCTCGGCCAAGTCGCCATTGCGTTCCATGTCGGGCAGCATCCGCAGAATCACCACCATCTCGCGCCGTTCTTCGGGTGTGGTGGTGCCGTGGACAAGCTGCTCCTGGACCGAACGTGCGATCTCCCTGATGATTTCGTCGATCACGTCGTCGCGCTGTACCAGGACCTTGGCAGCTTCACGATCTCCGGCCAGAAGGGCATGCGTGGCCCCGGCGATACCTTCGCCCACCAGCGCGAACACCTGGGCGAACAGGCGATCCACCTCGTGCGGGACGGGTATGGTCGGCCAGAGCGGCTGTTCCATGACGAGCGGCCCGGTCACCAAGGTCGCACCATCCTCTTGGTCCGACTCTTTTGTCCGGCGTACGTTGCCACCGATCCGAAACGCCATCCCCGTCACGTTATCGGCCGGAGGCGGACCGGGCTTCCGCCCGAAGTGGGTCCCCCGTTCGCGATACACCCCGCCGTTACCCTTCTTTCATGGCCCTCGGAGTGATTATCGGTCTCTTGATCGGTCTGGCAGCGGGACTCGTCTGGCATTTCTCGCGGAACGCCGCCCTGGAGGCTCGCACTGCGGCAGCCGAGACGGCGCGTGCCGTGACCGCCGCCGAACTGGAATTTCTCAAGAGGTCGACCGAGGAGCTCCGGTCACGGGCACACGAGGACCGTCAGCAGTTGGTCGGTACCTTTGCCGAGCTGTCCGCCGAGGCGTTGCAGAAGAACAACGAGCAATTCCTCGCCCTGGCCGAGACGAAGCTCAGCCAGGTGCAGACCGCGGCGCAAGGGGATCTCACCCAGCGCCAACAGGCCATCTCCCAGCTGTTGGGCCCGTTGAGTGAGACATTGGCCCGCTACGAGCGGGGACTGCAGGAAATAGAGGTGGAGCGCAGGGGCGCGTACGAGGGATTGCGCGAGAAAGTGGCGCAATTGCATCTCGGCCACGAACTGCTGCAGAAGGAGACGCGCAATCTCGTGACGGCTCTCCGTTCGCCACAGACGAGAGGTCGTTGGGGCGAAATGCAACTCCGCCGGGTGGTGGAGATGGCGGGCATGGTCGCGCACTGCGACTTCGACGAGCAGGTCTCGACCACCACCGACGAGGGTCGCCTGCGCCCCGACATGATCGTCCATGTTCCCGGAGGCGGGGAGATCGTCGTTGATGCCAAGGTCCCGCTCGAGGCGTTCCTGAAACTCGTCGAGGCCGACGACGATGGTGCGCGTGCGCTGTATCAAGCTGCACACGCCCGCCAACTCCGCACCCACGTCGACCACCTCGCCGAAGAAGGAGTACTGGAAGCAGTTCGCACAGTCACCGCAGCAGGTGGTGGCCTTCATTCCCGGGGACCACCTTCTTTCGGCCGCCTACGAGTCCGACCCCACGCTGCAGGAGCACGCCATGGCCAACAACGTGCTGCTCACCACGCCGACCATGCTCATTGCTTTGCTGCGTACCGTCGCCTTCGGTTGGCGCCAGGAGTCGTTGGCCGAGAACGCGCGTGAGGTGCAGAAGCTGGGGGCCGAGCTCTACGAACGGCTGCGGACCATGAGCGCACACATGCAGAGGCTGCAGAGAAGCCTGACGGCGAGCGTATCTGCGTATAACGACGCCGTCGGATCACTCGAGTCCCGTGTCCTCGTCTCGGCCCGCCGGTTCCCTGCGCTCGGTGTGGTGGGCACCGAGACCGAGGTCATCGCGGATCTGCAGCCGGTGGAGACATCGCCGCGCCTGCTCCAGGCCATCGAGCTGGTGGCGGACGACGACACGTCGGACATGGGAAACGTCGCCCCGGACGGGAGCCGACGCACCGACCTGGCGGGTTGATGTTTGGCCGCGAGACGGTGCGGGCATAGGGCAGCCACGGGCTCAGGTGAGAGACATTGCTTACATTTCAGCCCGCGGCACGCTTCAGCACTTTCAGACGGATTGACCCCTCGCCACGCAGTAATTGTTCAGTGACCGCTCAGCGTGCGCACAGATACACGGCTCATGATGGGTGAACGAGTGCGTTTTCCGGTTCTCCGCTCGGCGAACGAGAAAAGGATGAGGATGAACATACTGGTGCTCGGCGGTGACGGCTACCTCGGGTGGCCGACCGCTCTCCATCTGTCGGCGTCGGGTCATCAGGTCACCGTGGTGGACAACCTGGTGCGGCGCGAATACGACACCGAAATGGGCGTCGACAGCCTCGTGCCGATCTTCTCACTCGCCGAGCGTGTGGCGAAGTGGGAAGAGGTATCGGGTCACCGCATCGACGACGCGCATCGGCGATCTCACCGATGCCGCGTTCACCTACGCCGCCGTCGGCGAGTGCGAGCCTGACGCCATCGTGCACTTCGGTGAGCAGCGGTCTGCCCCGTATTCCATGATCGATCGCGAGCACGCGGTCTACACACAGGTGAACAACGTCGTCGGCACGTTGAACCTCATGTATGCCATCGCCGAAGTCAATCCCGCCATCCACCTCGTCAAGTTGGGGACGATGGGGGAGTACGGATATCCCAACATCGACATTGAAGAAGGCTTCATCGAGATCACGCATCACGGACGCACCGATGTGCTCCCGTATCCCAAGCAACCCGGATCCTTCTACCACCTCTCCAAGGTGCACGACAGCGCCAACATCATGTTCGCCTGCCGTGCGTGGGGGTTGCGGGCAACGGATCTCAACCAGGGCATCGTCTACGGTCAATCGACCACGGAGACCGATCTCGATCCGGTTCTCGCCACCCGATTCGACTACGACGGTGTCTTCGGCACCGTGCTCAACCGCTTCTGTGTGCAGGCGGTGATGGGCCATCCCTTGACCGTCTACGGGGCCGGGGGGCAGACGAGGGGCATGCTCAACATCAGGGACACCCTGGCCTGCGTCAAGCTGGCCCTGGAGAACCCGGCCGCCCAGAGCGAGTTCCGGGTCTTCAACCAGTTCACCGAGTCCTTCTCCGTGCGTGAGATGGCCGCACTCGTCCAGCAGGCGTCCTCGAAGCCGGTCGAGGTTTCCGAGGGACTGGTCAATCCCCGCGTCGAGCACGAAGATCACTACTTCAATGCCGCCAATACGAAGCTGCTGGATCTCGGCCTGGAGCCGCATCTCCTGACCGACAGCGTCATCGCCGGCATGCTCAGCCTCATCGAGCGCCATCGGGACCGGGTCGATGTCGACGCCATCGCACCCACCGTGCAGTGGCGGTCGAGATCAAGCACGCTCAAAACGGCGACGGCAGATTCGGACGCGCCATTCCTCGCGGTCTGACCCGGCAGTAGCGTGACGCGGCGATGCCGCCGCTGAGCACCTACCGTCGCGCCCGCAGGCGGTCGCGCCGACAACGCCTCATCATCGGGGCGTGCGTGGTGCTCGTCCTGGCCCTCCTCGTCGGTGGTGTGACGAAGATCGGGAGCCAGTCGAGCCCCTTCGATGCGAGCGTGAACCGCTCGTTCGCCGCCCAGGGCGCGACTGTGGTCCAACAGTCGAATGCGACCGGAGCGGCCCTCCGCAGCCTGATGAGGAAGATGCAGGATCAGGATCGGCTCTCCCTGCAGGCCCAGTTCGACACCCTCACGGCTCAGGCCGATCAGGAGGCGGTCGCCGCCGAGAACCTGGCGACGCCGGTCACCCCGGGAGGGGTGCAAGGCGCATTCGCCACAGTTCTTGCGGACCGCGCCCAGGCGACGCGGGCTCTCCGCACGGCCTATGACGGCCTGCTCGGTCTTCATCCCCTCCCGGTGGCCGGCGCCCCCGGGGCCGAGGCCGAGGTCGTGGCCTCACCCGCCTTGTTGCCGTCCGCCCAGGCCGCGGATCAGATCGTCGCGGCGGGCACCACCCTGACCGACGCCGATCGCAGCTATCGCGCCCTGCGTCGTGCACTGCCACAATTGGCCGGGCACGCCCGACTCCCGGCCTCAAGCTGGGTCACGACGGCCACGGTCTGGCAGCCCGGGACGGTCGCCACTCAGGTGCAGCTGGTGATCTCCTCGCCGTCATTGCTGATGACCCACCGGCTCGTGCTGAGCGTCGTCAACGTCACGCCGCCGGCGCTGCCCTCCCCCACGGGTGTGGCCACACCGGGGCTCTCGATGCTGTCGCCCTCCACCCAGGTGGCCGTGCAGGTGGTGCTCACGAACCTGGGCTCGGTCGACGAGCCCCATGCCTCCGTGCAATTCCAGCTGACGCCGCAACCCACCGGAACGGCGGTCACGGTCACCAAGTCGTCCAGGCTCGCCGCCTCCGGATCGGTCAGCCTGGTGCCTGTGTCGTTCACTGTGAAGCCCGGCTCGAGTTACCAGCTCACAGTGGGCGTCGTTCTTCCCGCGGCGCAGACGGACCGGACCGGCACATCGCTGAGCGAGGTCCTTCAGATCGCTCCGAGCACCTGATCAGGACGGTCGCCGGGGGGCTATCTCGACCGCAGCCCGTAAGGGTCATAGGATCGCTGCCGAACCCTGAGGAATTGGAAGGATCGCCCACGTGACCGACAGCATCACGATCACTGACAACCGCAACGGCGAGTCGATTGAGATTCCGATTACGAATGGGGGGGTCTCGGCCTCTGAATGGTCGAAACTCCTACCCGGAGTCTGGTTCTACGACCCCGGTTTCATGTCGACCGCCGCCTGCGAGAGCGCCATCACCTACCTCGATGGCGAGGCGGGCATCCTGCGCTATCGGGGGTATCCGATCGAGCAGCTGGCCGAAAACTCGACCTATCTGGAGGTGGCCTACCTCCTTCTGAACGGCGAGCTCCCCACGACGGAGCAGTACGCCGTGTGGAAGAACGAGATCACCAATCACACCTTCATCCACGAGAATGTCCGCAAGCGCTTCCTGGAGGGTTTCCACTACGACGCCCATCCCATGGGGATGCTCGTCTCGGCCGTCGCGGCGCTGTCGACGTTCTACCTCGATGCCAAGGAGATCTTCGACCCCGAGTCACGCAAGAAGCAGGTGATCAGGCTCATCGCCAAAATGCCGACGTTGGCCGCCGCCGCTCACAGGTTCAGTGTGGGTATGCCGTTCGTCTACCCGGACAACTCCCTCGACTTCACCGACAACTTCCTGTCCATGTTGTGGAAGGTGGCCGAGCCCCGCTTCGAGGCGAACCCGGTCCTGGCCCATGCCCTCGACGTGCTGTTCATCCTGCACGCCGACCACGAGCAGAACTGCTCGACGACGGCGATGCGGGTGGTCGGGTCCTCCCATTCGGACCCCTACTCGGCGACCGCAGCCGCTGCGGCGGCGCTCTACGGGCCCCGGCACGGGGGGGCGAACGAGGCGGTCATCCGCATGCTGACCGACATCGGCTCCATCGACAACGTCCCTGATTTCATCGCCACGGTGAAGTCGGGACAGGGACAGCGCCTGCAGGGTTTCGGGCACCGCGTCTACAAGAGCTATGACCCCCGGGCGAAGATCGTGAAGCAGATCGCCTACGAGGTTTTCGAGGTGACCGGTAAGAACCCCCTGCTCGATATCGCGCTCGAAGCTCGAAGAGATCGCGCTGAGCGACGAGTACTTCACCTCACGCCATCTCTACCCGAACGTCGACTTCTACTCGGGTCTCATCTACCAGGCCATGGGTTTCCCGATGGAGATGTTCACCGTCCTCTTCTCCATCCCCCGTACCGTCGGGTGGTTGGCGCACTGGCAGGAGATGCTCGACCAGGACTCCAAGATCGCCCGTCCCCGCCAGCTCTACATCGGTTCGGAGCCCCGGGACTACGTGCCCATCTCCACCCGTTAGTCCACCCCCGGAACAGCCCGGCGCCGGCCCCCCGGACACGCCGTCGTTAAAGGCGCGGATCCCGGGCCCGGGCCAGTCCCTCCTGGACGATGGAGACGCACAGGCGTCCTGAGCGGTCGAAGAGGAAGCCGCGGGCCAACCCTCGGCCCGAGGCCGCTATCGGGGAGTCGGTGTCGTAGAGCAGCCACTCGTCGGCCCGGAAGGGCCGGTGGAACCACATGCAGTGGTCGAGGCTGGCGCCCATGAAATCCACGTCCTCCCATCGGACGTCGTGGGGGGCCAGGATCGTGTCGAACAGCGACATATCCGAGGCGTACGTCACGATCGCCGCGTGCAGGAGGGGATCGTCCGGCAACTCGCCGTCCGCCTTGATCCACAGGCGCTGGTAGGGCTCGCCGGCCCCCTGGCGGTGCCATGGGAGGTCGCCGATGTGGCGTTGGTCGATCGGATGGGGCTTTTCGAACCACTGCACCAGTTCGTCCCGCCACGGCTCGAGGCGCTCGAAGAGCGGGGGCAGCGATTCGGGCGCCGGGACCTCGGGCATGGGGAATTGGTGGTCGAGACCTTCCTCGAGGTCGTGGAACGAGGCCGACAGGTTGAAGATGGCCCGGCCGTGCTGAACGGCCACCACCCGCCGGGTGGTGAAGGAGCGCCCGTCGCGGATGCGGTCGACCTCGTAGAGGATCGGCACCTGCGGGTCGCCCGGACGTAAGAAGTACGAGTGGAGCGAGTGGACCTGGCCGTGGTCGACGGTGCGGCCGGCCGCGATGAGGGCCTGCCCGGCCACCTGCCCGCCGAAGACCCGTTGGCGTTCCTCGTTGGGTTGGATCCCGCGGAAGATGTTCACCTCAATCGGCTCGAGGTCGAGCAGGTTCACGAGGAAATCGAGAGACGCACTCATGGCGCCCAGATCATCGCAGGCCCCGGGACCCGACGTGGCCGAGCGCGTCCTCGGCCGCGGCCCGCTACCGTGCGGCGGCATGACGGAGCGGGCACGAAGACGCGCCGCCGGGACGCCTGGTCTTTCCGGAGGGATTCACCTGGGGTGTGGCCACGGCGGCCCACCAGATCGAGGGGGGCAACGTCAACAATGACTGGTGGGCCTGGGAGCACAACCCCGACTCGGGCACAGTGGCGCCCAGCGGCGACGCGTGCGACTCCTTCCACCGCTGGCCCGAGGACGTCGATCTGGTCGCCGAGCTCGGTCTGACGGCCTACCGCTTCTCGCTCGAGTGGAGCCGGATCGAGCCGGCCGAGGGCGAGTTCTCGCTCGCCGCGCTCGAGCACTACCGGCGAATCTGCGCCGCCTGCCGGGGCCGGGGGATCCTGCCGGTCGTCACCTTCCACCACTTCACGACGCCCCTGTGGCTCACGGCGCGCGGGCGGATGGGAGGCGGCCGACGCTCCGGATCTCTTCGCCCGCTACGTGGCCCGCGCCGCCGCGCACCTCGGGCGATCTGATCGGATGGGCCTGCACCATCAACGAGCCCAACGTCGTGGCGGTGATGGGCTATTTCCAGGGCGAGTACCCGCCCGGGGTGAAGGAGGACTTCCACCGCTACGCCGCCGTGAACGAGTCCATGGTCCGGGCCCACCGCCTGGCCGTCGACGCCCTGCGCGCCGGCCCGGGCGACTTCCCGGTGGGCCTCACGCTCTCGATGGCGGAGATCACGGCGGAGCGAGGGCGGCGAGTCCCTGCGCGATGCGGCCGAGGAGATGCTGGAGAACGTCTTCCTGCGGGCGACCGACGGCGACGATTTCGTCGGCGTCCAGTGCTACACCCGCATGCACTTCGGTCCCGACGGCCTCGCCGGGAACGACCCCGAGGTGCCGCTCACCCAGATGGGGGACGAGCGCTGGCCCCAGGCGGTGGAGCACACCGTGCGCCGGGCCGCCGCGGTGAGCGGGCGGCCCGTCGTCGTGACGGAGAACGGCATCGCCACCGACGACGATGCCGAGCGCATCGCCTTCCTGGCGAGGCCCTCGAGAGTGCCCATCGCTGCCTCCAGGAGGGGATCGACCTGCGCGGCTACTTCGTCTGGAGCCTGCTGGACAATTTCGAGTGGCACCTGGGCTACGGGCCGAAGTTCGGCATGGTGGCCGTGGCCCCGGGCACCTTCGAGCGCCGTCCCAAACCCAGCGCCTACTGGTTCGGCGAGGTGGCCCGGAGCAACGCCGTCCCGATCGTTTCTCGCATAGTGCCCCGCCCGAACCTTCGGTCACTCTCCCGGCTAGAGTCGCTCCGTGCTTTCCCGGCTGCGGACTTTTTACGCCTGGCTGCACACCCACAACGGCCGCAAGATCTTCCGCTACACGATGGTGTCGGTCATCTCCACCGCCGTGTCCACCGTCGTCATCGTGCTGGTCTACGGGGTGTTCCACCTCTGGACCGAGGTACCCAGCACCATCTTCGGCAATGCCGTTGCGACCTTCCCGTCCTATTGGCTGAACCGCAAGTGGGCCTGGGGCAAGCACGGACGTTCCCACATGGTCAAAGAGGTGCTCCCGTTCTGGGGCATGGCCGCCCTGGGTATCGCCTTCTCCATCATCGGTGCCTCGCTGGCCCGTCGCATCGGGAACCACTACAACCTGTCCCACTTCGACCAGACCGTGCTCGTCCTGGTGGCCAACTTCTTGTCGTTCGCCGTCTTCTGGGTCGTGAAGCTGCTGGTCTTCAACCGCATGTTCAAGGTCGTCCTCGAGGAGTTCGACGAGCACCTGACCGAGGAAGAGTCGAAAGAGGGCTCTCCCGTTCGCTGACGCACCGGGTGCCGTCGAGTCAGTCCCGGAAGTTGTCGAACTGCAACGGGATGCCGAAGTCCTCGCCCTTGCAGGCCGCGATGACCTCTTGCAGGTCGTCCCGCTTCTTGCCCGTCACGCGTAGCTGGTCGCCCTGGGTCTGCGAGGACACACCCTTGAGCCCGAGATCCTTGATGAACTTGTTCAGGCGCTTGGCGTGGTCGGAGGAGATGCCGGCCCGGATGGCGATCTTCTGGCGCGAGGTGCCCTTTTGGGCCTCTTCGATCTTGCCGTCCTCGAAAGCCTTGAGGGAGACCTGACGCTTGACCAGCTTCTCGTCCAGCACCTGGTGCAGTGCGCGCAGCCGGTCCTCGGTCGAGGAGCGCAGGACCAGTTCGGTTTCGCTCAATTCGATGGCCGAGTCGGTGTTCTTGAAGTCGAAGCGGGTCGAGGCCTCGCGGTTGGCCTGGTCGACCGCATTGCGAACTTCCTGCATGTCGACTTCGGAGACAATGTCGAAGGTGGGCATGCGGTGCAGCGTACCGGCCGCATGCCGCGGCCCGGGGTTTGCGGGCAGGGCGTCGGACCCGGCTAACCTCCCAGCCTGCGGGTCGGTGTCCGAGTGGCCAAAGGAAACAGGCTGTAAACCTGTCGGTTGACGCCTACGGAGGTTCGAATCCTCCCCGGCCCACGTAGACGTCAGCTTCATCGGCGCAGTCAGGTGGCCTTGCGGGCACCCAATATGTCATTACAATGACATTGCGAGGTAGTTGCGGGGCTCCCTTGTTCGGGAGGTCCGTACCCGCGCATCGGACGGTAAGGCCGTCGCCGCACCGAAGAAGCGAGACAAAGACCCCAGTGGAAGAACAAGCAACGAGGCCTTCTCCACCCGAGTTGATGGCCCGTGTCCACTCGCGGTTGCAGCGCATCTCCATGGCGGTCGACGCCGCCCGGGTGCGCATCACCCCCCGACTCGCTCTCTCCGAGCGGGTCGAAGCAGACAACGGCGCCCCGGACGACTGGCGCTTCCTGCGCCAGCCGGCACTTCTGGGCTTCCTGGCCATCGTCTCGGTGTGTATCGGTGCCTCCCTGACGGGTTCGCCGTTCAAGACCGAGTTGGCCGGCACGTGGTTCTTCGGCGACCCGAGCCAGAGCAATCCGGGCGACACCTTCCTCCTGCTGCCAGGCGTCGTGGCGGTCTACGGCGGCATGATCCTGTTCATCCGCGTCTGGTTCGGGCTGGTCCAGACGCTTCGCCACCGCCCCGGGGCCCCCATCAGCGCCCTGGCCGGCATGTTGGCCCTCTGGATCGTCCCCCTGCTCTTCGTGGCCCCTCTCTTCAGTAAGGACGTGTACTCCTACGCGGCCCAGGGCGAAATGATGAGCCACCACATCAACCCCTACAACTACGGACCGGGCACCATCGGCTCGGGTCAGTACGTGACCGGGGTCGGGTCGCTGTGGCTGAACACTCCCGCCCCCTACGGCCCGTTCTTCCTCATGCTGGCCGGCTGGGCGGCCTCGCTGAGCGGCCACAACGCCCTCATCACGGTGGAGCTGCTCCGTCTCATGTCGGTGGCCGGGGTCGCGCTCATCGCCTACTGCGTGCCCAAGCTGGCCCGGGCCTACGGGCGCGATCCGGGCGCAGCCTTCACCATTGCGCTGCTCAACCCGCTCACCCTGCTCGCCCTCATCGGAGGGGCGCACAACGACGCCATCATGGTCGGGCTGCTCCTGGCCGGTGTCACCGCCGCCAAGTACCGGCATCCCGTGGTCGGGATCGTGTTGTGCACGTTGGCGGCCGCCATCAAAGTGCCTGCCGCCGTCGGCATCGTCTACGTGGCATGGGATTGGGCCGGTCCGGGCGTGTCCTGGCGGGGGCGCGTGCGGCCCTTGCTCAAGGGCGGTGTCATCTCATTCGCCGTCATGGCGCTGTTGTCGTTCGTCTCGGGCCTGGGCTGGGGCTGGATCGCCAATCTGGGAACACCCGATGCCGTCCGCTCGTGGATGGCACCGGCGACCGCCGTCGGCCTGGTCATCTCGGGCACGCTCCATGTGCTCCACATCGGGGTGGGCCTCGGCGGCGTCCTGACCGTCACCCGCCTCCTCGGTCTGCTGGCGGCGACCGCTATCGCCGCCTACTGCCTGCGTCACAAAGAGACGATGGGGATGTTGGTCGCGCTCGGGGTCACCCTGCTGGCGTTCGTCCTCCTCGGCCCCGTGGTCCAGCCGTGGTACCTCACCTGGGGCATCATCCTCATGGCGCCCGTCATCCTCGGCCGCTTGCGCGGGTTGGCACTCGCGCTTTCGATCGTGGCGCCCTTCATCGGTCTCACGGGTGGCGCGTCGCTCCTGAAGCAGTTGCTGGCCACAAATCCCCTCAGCATGGTGCTGGCAGTCTTCGTCCTCTGGGGCATCGTCATGCTGCCGTTGGGACGATGGACCACCTCGTGGCGTCTCGACCGGGCCCGCCTGGGGTCTGCCCTCCCGGCCGCACCGGGATCGGTCACCCCCGTCTTCGAATCCTGAGTCGGACCGGCCCGGCCCGAGCCGGCCGGGTCCGGATCGGCCAGGGAGCAGGTCAGGCGCCCCCGGGGGGACATCAGAGGAGACGCTGGAGCTCGACCACATCGAGCCATTGGCGATGCTTGCGCCCGACCTCGCGCTCGACGCCGACCAACTCGAAGCCCGCTGCCTTGTGGAGCCCGATGGATGTCTCGTTGTGGCCCGCGATACGGGCGATGACCGAATGGAACCCATGCGCCGAGGCGAGGGTCAGGAGCTCGGCCAGGAGGGCGCGGCCGATGCCCCGTCCCCGCTGGGCCCGGTCGACGTACACGGAGTTCTCGGCGGTGGCGGCGTAGCCCGATCGGTCCCGGAAGGGCGAGAGGGAGCCGAACCCGAGCACCCTCTCGTTGTCGGCGCCGACATACCCTTCGTCCGTCGTCGCCGGCTCGACCGCGACGATGGCCGGGTGGACGCCCCGGTGTTCGAGGAGCCACGACTCCTGCTCCTTCTTGGTCCGGGCCACCATGTCGAAGGTGTTGGTGCTGCCGAGCACCTCGACGTTGTAAATGGCCCGGATCGCTTCGGCGTCGCCGGGGGCGGCCAATCGGATATGCATGGCCGGATGGTACAGTGGGCCCCTCACCAGCAGTGGAGGCGCAGGCGTCGTGTGTCGTGCTCTGGCTATCATTGACGGTTCGTGGCCGGATGGCCGCGGCGCCCCCTTAGCTCAGTCGGTAGAGCACAGCCATGGTAAGGCTGGTGTCGTCAGTTCGATTCTGACAGGGGGCTCGCCCCTGGCGGCGTAGCTCAGTTGGTCAGAGCACACGGCTCATAATCGTGTTGTCGCGGGTTCGAGTCCCGCCGCCGCTACCAGTTCCGGGGCGGTCCCCGGGGCAGCGACAAGGAAGGACTGAAGATGGCAAAGAACGAGAAGAGGGTGCAGGTCACGCTGGCGTGCGAGGTCTGCAAACGACGTAATTACATCACCACCAAGAACAAGCTCAACGACCGGGAACGGATCGAGATGAAGAAGTTCTGCCGGTGGGACCGCCAGCACACGGTGCACAAGGAGACCCGCTGAACGATGTCGGGCCGGCCGGTGCTACTCTGGCTGGCTGTTCCCCAGGTCAGGGGGATGAACCTTTTGCCGGATGGAAACCCAAGGCAGCCCACTGAGGGCAGTAGCTCAATTGGAAGAGCACCGGTCTCCAAAACCGGCGGTTGAGGGTTCGAGTCCCTCCTGCCCTGCTCCGAGACGCAGTAGATCCCAGAACACCTAACGACCCAGACATCGATGTGAGGCACAACTCGTGAATCGCGAAACAAAGCGCATGATGCAGCGCCAAGGACAGATGGAGGCCGACGGGTCGCCGGCTGCCCGCCGCGCGCCCGCCGGTGGACAGGGGAGTCGTGGGGCGGCCCGGGCGCCGGGCAAGGGCCCGTCGGGACGCAAGCGGACGAGCCCGATCCAGTTCACTCGCGAAGTCCGCGACGAGATGCGCCAGGTGGCCTGGCCCTCGCGCTCTGAGCTCATCAACTACACGTCGGTCGTGATCACCACGCTCTTCCTCATGATCGGGCTCATTTTCGTGCTCAATCTGGGTTTCGGGAGACTCATCACGCTTCTCTTCACCAAGTAGCCCGACGATGACCGACACCGACCAACACCGACGCGGAGGATGCACCTATGACTGTCCACGACACTGCCGAGAACTCGGTGGGTGAGCCGGACCTGGTGCTCGACGCCACCGCGGACAACGAGGTCGCCGAACCGGAAGCTTCGACAGGGAACGAAGGACTGGGCTGGGGCGGCGACGACGAGGAAGAGGAGATCGTCCCGGTCGAGAGTCCCTACGACCGTCCCGGCCGCTGGTACGTCGTCCACACCTATTCGGGGTACGAGAACAAGGTGCGCTCGAACATGGGCAACGTCGTGGCCTCCCGTGGCATCGAGGACCGGGTCTTCGAGGTCGTGATCCCCATGGAGGACGTCGTCGAATTCAAGGGCGGCAAGAAGGTCACCGTGCAGAAGAAGGTCTTCCCGGGCTACCTCCTGGTCCGCTGCGACCTCGACGATGACACCTGGGGCGCCATTCGCAACACCCCGGGCGTGACCGGGTTCGTGGGACCCGGGACCAAGCCGACGCCCCTGTCCCGGCGCGAGGTGGAGAACATCCTGCAGGTCAAGGTGGAGGGCGTCGAGGCGGCCACGAAGCGCAGCCGCCCCCGCCTCGAGTACGAGGTGGACGAGACGGTGCGGGTCAAGGAAGGCCCGTTCGCCGACTTCTCCGGCCAGATCGCAGAAATCAACGAGGACCAGCTCAAGTTGAAGGTGCTGGTCAACATCTTTGGACGAGAGACGCCAGTCGAGCTCGAGTTCAGCCAAGTAGCGAAGCTCTAGGCACACACGGCCTTTCACAGTTTCAGCCTGAGCGAACGCACGAAGAAGGAAGAAGAAGGAGACCAGAGACGATGGCACCAAAGAAGCGTGTGCTCGCCGTTGTGAAGATTCAGCTCGAAGCGGGATCGGCGACGCCCGCCCCGCCGGTCGGAACAGCGCTCGGACCCCACGGGGTCCAGACGATGGAGTTCTGCAAGCAGTACAACGCGGCCACAGAGAGCATGCGGGGCCAGGTGGTCCCGGTCGACATCACGATCTACGAGGACCGGACGTTCAGCTTCGTCCTCAAGACGTCCCCGACGCCGTTCCTCCTGCGTCAGGCCGCCGGCGTGACCAAAGGATCGGCCACGACCAGTCGTGAGCAGGTCGGCACCATCACCGAGGCACAGCTGGCTGATATCGCCCAGGTGAAACTGAAGGATCTCAACACGACCGACCTCGAAGCGGCCAAGAAGCAGGTCGCCGGAACCGCGCGTTCCATGGGGATCAAGGTCGCAGGCTAAGCGACCGCACCACAGGAGAGAAAAGATGGCTCAGCACGGAAAGATGTACCGAGACGCATTGGCCCAGGTCGATCGCGAGGCGCTCTACGGCGTCTCCGAGGCGGTCGACATCGTGAAGCGGCTGTCCCGTCCCACCTTCGATGAGACGGTGGAGCTCGCGGTCCGCCTCGGCGTCGACCCCCGCAAGGCGGACCAGATCGTGCGCGGCACGTTGTCGCTTCCAGCGGGAACCGGCCGCACCGAGCGCGTCGCTGTCTTCGCCGCCGGCGAGCAGGCGACCGAGGCCCGGGCGGCGGGTGCCGACGTCGTGGGTGCCGATGACCTGGTGGCCAAGGTGGCCGGAGGATTCCTCGACTTCGACGTAGCGATCGCCACCCCCGACCTCATGGGTCAGGTGGGGACGCTCGGACGTGTCCTCGGTCCCCGTGGTCTCATGCCGAACCCCAAGACGGGCACGGTCACCATGGAGGTCGGCAAGGCCGTGACCGAGTTCAAGGGCGGCCGGGTGGAGTACCGGACCGACAAGGTCGGCAACGTGCACATCCGTATCGGCAAGGCATCCTTCACCCGCGATCAGCTCGTGACCAACCTCCGCGCCGTGATCGAGGAACTCCAGCGAGCCAAGCCGGCTTCGGCCAAGGGCCGCTACCTGCTGTCGATCACCGTCGCCACGACGATGGGCCCCGGGGTCCACATCGACCCCAGCCGGGCCCGCTTGGTGGACGAGGAGCTCGCCGCCTCCGCCTGAGTCTCACCGGCCGGTCGGAGAGACACCGACCGGCGTACTACGCTTTGCCCAACAGCTCACGCCTCCGGGCGGACGAGCACTGAACCCAGACGCCATAGACCTCCGGTGCACCCCCGGGTGCGGAAGGGGCCCACCCGGGCCCGCCTGACGAGGCGACACCTGCGAGAACCGGACTTGTGCCGGTGTCGTTCTGTCGCACATCGGAGATCCTGACCCGTCGCCGGGCGGTAGATCCCGGTGGAGGACACAGATGGTCACGCAGAACGCACAGATGAAGCACAAGGTCGCCGTAGTCGACGAGGTACGCACGCGCATCGGCGATGCCAGCGCCTCGATCGTGAGCGAGTACCGGGGCCTGTCGGTCGCCGAGCTCAAGGAGCTGCGCATCGCGCTCGCCGCCGTGGGTGGCGACTACCGGATCTTCAAGAACACCCTGGTCCGCCGAGCGATCGATGGCGGTGAGTACCAGCCGCTGTCCGAGTACCTCAACGGCCCGAGCGCGCTGACCTTCGTGGAGGGCGACGTGAGCGCGGTGGCGAAGGCCCTCAAGGACTTCGCCCGGTCCAACCCGCTTCTCGTGATCAAGGGCGGACTGGCCGATGGCTCGTTGCTGTCGTCCGCCGACCTGTCGGCACTGGCTGATCTGCCTCCGCGCGACGTGCTGCTGGCCCGCATCGCCGGTGCTCTGGCCGCGCCTCTGCAACAGATGGCCGGGCTCCTGCAGGCGCTGCCGAGGAGTTTCGCCTACGGGCTCTCGGCGCTGATCGAGCAGAGGGAGGCCGGCGGGGAGAAGCTGCCCGAGGCTCCGGCCGAGGAGGCGTCCCCGGTTGCAACCGACGAAGCCGAAGCGCCTGCGGAAGTCGGAGCGCCTGCGGAAGCCGAAGCGCCTGCGGAAGCCGAAGCGCCTCCGGTTGAGGCGGCAGAGGATGCGGCGCCAGTGGTGGAGGCTGCGGCCGAAGAGGCCCCGGCCGCCGACGCAGCCGCCTAGCAAGTCCAGCAGAAGATTTCGAACAGAGAGCACACAGACCGAAGGAAAGAAAGGAAGGCCATTGCGATGGCAGCGACCCTGACGAAGGAACAGATCCTCGATGGGATTGCCGAATTGACGGTGATCCAACTGAGCGAGCTGCTGAAGGATTTCGAGGAGCGCTTCGGCGTGACGGCGGCCGCTCCGGTGGCCGTGGCGGCAGCCCCCCAGGCAGGCGGCGGCGACGCCGGCGGTGCGGAAGAGGAGAAGGTCGAGTTCGACGTCATCCTGACCAGTGCCGGCGACAAGAAGATCCAGGTGATCAAGGAAGTCCGCGCCCTGACCAGCCTCGGGCTCAAGGAAGCCAAGGACCTGGTCGAGGCGGCTCCCAAGCCTGTCCTCGAGAAGGCCAACAAGGACGACGCCGAGAAGGCCAGGGCCGCCCTCGAGGCGGCAGGAGCCACCGTCGAAGTCAAGTAGTCCGGGGTTCCGGCCGGGCGCGATGCCCGGTCCGGAACCAGGGATCTTGACGCCGGGGGAGGGCGCCCGTACCCTTTCGCACAGTTCGGGCACCCCGCCCGTTAGGCTGTCGCGGCCTAGGGGTTGTGTTCAGGCACGCCCATGGGTAAGATGCAGGGTTGCCGTGCGTCCCTTTGTCTGCTGTCCCCGCAATTCCGTGGGGTCGGCGCGCGCCCTGGCAACCCTCGGACCCTGATCAGGTCCACTTTTTACCGTCCCTGACTACCCACAATCCAGTACCGACCCACCCGCCGCAAGCCCACCTGGGAGGAGTTGACCGTTGTCCTCACGGTCCCGCAGTCCCGAACGTGTTTCATTCGCCAACATCAATGAGGCTTTACAGCTTCCGGATCTCATAGCGATCCAGCGTGATTCGTTTCAATGGTTCCTCGACAAGGGATTGGCCGAGGCGTATCACGACATCAGTCCGATCGAGGACTTCACCGGCCAACTGAGCCTCGAGCTCGAGTTCGACCCGACGGATCCCGACCTGCGCCCACCACCGAAGTTCTCGGTGGAGGAGTGCAAGGAGAAGGACATGACGTACGCCGCCCCCGTGTTCGTCCGGGCGCGGTTCCTCAACGCCACCACGGGTGAGATCAAGGAGCAGACGGTCTTCATGGGGGACTTCCCGATGATGACCGACCGTGGGACCTTCATCGTCAATGGCACCGAGCGTGTCGTGGTGAGCCAGCTCGTCCGTTCGCCGGGTGTCATCTTCCAGCCCGGTCGCGACGCCAAGACCGTCTTCACCGGGACCATCCACCCCTATCGCGGTGAGTGGATCGAGCTCGACATCGAGGCCAAGCCGGGCAAGGACGTCACCGCAGGCTGCCGGGTGGCGCGCAAGCGTCGCCTGTCCCTGTTCGTGCTCCTGCGCGCGCTCGGCTACGGCGACGAGGCATTCCTCGACCGCTTCGTCCGACACTTCGACTTCCTCGAAGGCCAGTGGGAGAAGGAGCGCAACCTCACGCCCACCCGCGAGGAGGCACTGCTCGAGATCTACAAGCGGGCCCGTCCGGGTGAGCCCCTGTCCGCGGAAGCGGCCCGGGTCTACTTCGAGAACGCGTTCTTCAACCCCAAGCGCTATGACCTCACGCGGGTCGGTCGCTACAAGTTGAACCGCAAGCTCGGACCCGAGATCGATCGCCTGTCGGATCTCTTCGGCATCGAGATCGAGAAGCCCGCACCCAACCAGAGCGTGCTCAGCCCGTCGGAGATCCTGGCCTCGGCCACCTACATGCTGCACCTCGCCCTGCACATGGCCGACGGTGAGTCCACCTACCGGATCGACGACCAGGACCACTTCGCCAACCGCCGCATCCGCTCGGTCGGCGAGCTCATCCAGAACCAGGTGCGCGTCGGGCTCTCCCGCATGGAGCGGGTCGTGCGAGAGCGCATGACCACCCAGGACGTCGAGGCCATCACGCCGCAGACCCTGATCAACATCCGCCCGGTGGTGGCGGCGGTCAAGGAGTTCTTCGGCACCAGCCAGCTCAGCCAGTTCATGGACCAGAACAACCCGCTGTCGGGGTTGGCCCACAAGCGCCGCCTCTCGGCCCTCGGACCCGGTGGTCTCTCCCGTGAGCGCGCCGGCTTCGAAGTGCGTGACGTGCACACGTCGCACTACGGCCGGATGTGCCCGATCGAGACCCCTGAAGGCCCGAACATCGGCCTGATCGGTGCCTTGGCCACGTACGCCCGGGTCAACGAGTACGGCTTCATCGAGACGCCGTACCGCACCGTCGTCGATGGGCGGGTGACCGACGAGGTCAGCTACCTGGCCGCCGATGAGGAGGAGGAGCACGTCATCGCGCAGGCCAACGCGGCCGTCGACGAGGCGGGCAACTTCACCGAGGAGCGCGTGCTCGTACGCCGTGGCCCGCAAGGCACCGGCGTCCGCATGGGGGCGGTCAACACCTCGTACGGCACGACCAGTGAGATCGACTTCGTGCCGCCCTCAGAGGTCGACCTCATGGACGTCTCGCCGAAGCAGATCGTCTCGGTCTCGACCGCGCTGATTCCCTTCGTCGAGCACGATGACGCCAACCGGGCCCTCATGGGCGCCAACATGCAGAAGCAGGCGGTGCCCCTGGTGGTGCCCGAAGCTCCCTACATCGGCACCGGTGTCGAGGCCCGCGCGGCGCGTGACGCCGGCGATGTCCTCGTCGCCGAGGGCACCGGCACGGTGGTCGAGATCAGTGGCGACACGGTCACGATCGAGTACACCCCGGGGCAGAAGGACCGGATCGGCACGACGCTGGGCAAGAAGGCCTACCGCCTCTCGAAGTTCCGCCGCTCGAACCAGAACACCTGCATCAACCACCGCACGCTGGTGGTCGAAGGGCAGAAGGTGGAGCGGGGCGACCTGATCGCCGACGGGCCTTCGACGCACAACGGCGAGCTGGCGCTCGGCAAGAACCTGCTGGTCGCCTTCATGCCGTGGGAGGGCTACAACTACGAAGACGCCATCATCCTCTCCGAGCGCCTCGTGCGCGACGACGTGCTGACCTCCATCCACATCGAGGAGCACGAAGTCGACGCCCGTGACACCAAGCTCGGTGCGGAGGAGATCACCCGGGACATCCCGAACCTGTCCGAGGAGATCCTCGCCGACCTCGACGACCGCGGCATCATCCGCGTGGGCGCCGAAGTGGCGCCGGGCGATGTCCTCGTCGGGAAGGTGACCCCCAAGGGTGAGACCGAGCAGACGCCAGAGGAGCGCCTGCTCCGGGCCATCTTCGGTGAGAAGGCCCGCGAGGTGCGTGACACCAGCCTCAAGGTCCCGCACGGTGAGTACGGCAAGGTCATCGACGTCCGTGTCTTCTCCCGTGAGGAGTCGCACGAGCTGCCCCCCGGGGTCAACCAGCTGGTGCGGGTCTACGTGGCCCAGAAGCGCAAGATCTCCGAGGGCGACAAACTGGCCGGCCGTCACGGCAACAAGGGCGTCATCTCCAAGATCCTCCCGGTCGAGGACATGCCGTATTTGTCCGACGGCACACCGGTGGACATCATCTTGAACCCGCTGGGCGTGCCGAGCCGGATGAACGTGGGCCAGGTGCTCGAGTCGCATCTCGGCTACGCCGCCCGGCACGGCTGGGAGGGTGTCACGGTCAACGACGAGGTAGGTACCAGTGCCAAGGGTGACGGGGCGGCGCGCAAGACGCGCCCGCGTACGCAGCCGGCCGCCTGGGTGGCCACACCCGTCTTCGACGGCGCCCACTGGGACGAAGTCGACGATGCCGGCAAGCACCCGACGATCCAGAGGATCTTCGGGACGCTGAATTCGGACTCGGCCAACGGCGACGTCCAGATGCAGACCGACGGCAAGGTCAAGCTCTACAACGGTCGCACCGGCGAGGAGTACGACAACCCGATTTCGGTCGGCTACGTGTACATCTTGAAACTGGCCCACCTGGTCGACGACAAGATCCACGCCCGGTCCACCGGCCCGTACTCCATGATCACCCAGCAGCCGCTGGGTGGGAAGGCACAGTTCGGTGGGCAGCGCTTCGGTGAGATGGAGGTGTGGGCGCTCGAGGCATTCGGCGCCGCCTACGCCCTCCAGGAACTGCTGACCATCAAGTCGGACGACGTGCTCGGCCGGGTCAAGGTCTACGAGGCCATCGTCAAGGGCGAGAACATCCCCGAACCGGGCATCCCCGAGAGCTTCAAGGTGCTCATCAAGGAGATGCAGTCGTTGTGCCTCGATGTCGAGGTGCTCGCCGTCGACGGGCGGGAAATCGAAATGCACGAACTCGACGAGGACGTGTTCCGGACCGCGGAGGAGCTCGGTATCGACATCAGTCGTAACGAGCGTGGGTCCGATGAAGAGGATGAGCGGCGTGCCGCAGAGAGGAGCTTCTCCTAATGGCTCTCGACGTGAACACATTTGACCAACTGCGTATCGGCCTGGCCACGGGTGACTCCATCCGGGGCTGGTCGAACGGCGAGGTGAAGAAGCCCGAGACGATCAACTACCGGACGCTGCGTCCCGAGAAGGACGGGCTGTTCTGCGAGAAGATCTTCGGTCCGACCAAGGACTGGGAGTGCTACTGCGGCAAGTACAAGCGGGTGCGCTTCAAGGGCATCATCTGCGAGCGCTGCGGCGTGGAGGTCACCCGGAGCAAGGTCCGCCGTGACCGCATGGGTCACATCGAGCTGGCCGCCCCGGTCGTCCACATCTGGTACCTGCGGGGCACCCGGAGCTGGCTCGCCTACCTGCTGATGGGCACCGAGCCCCGCGAGGAGCTCAAGGCCAAGCAGCTGGAGAAGGTCATCTACTTCGCCGCCAATCTGGTCACCTGGGTCGACGACGAGAAGCGCCAGCAGGACCTGCCGACCCTCGAGGCCGAAATGGCCGAGGAGATCGGTGACATCGAGAAGAAGCGCGACCTCGACATCGACCGCCGTTTCAAGGCGCTCGAGGAGGAGCTCAAGCAGCTCGAGACCGATGGAGCGCGTGACGCCGAAATCAAGGCGCGCCAGCGCGCCGTCGAGAAGGAGATCGCCTCGGCCCGCGAGCGGGCGCAGGAGGACGCAGAGATCGCCCAGCGTTCGCTGGACGAGTTCCGCAATCTCCACGGTCGCAAGATCATCGAGGACGAAATGTTGTGGCGCGAGCTCCGCCTGCGTTACGACGAGTACTTCGAGGGCGGCATGGGGGCCGAGTACATCCTCAAACTCATCGACCGCATCGACCTCGACGCCGAGGAGATCAAGCTCCGCGACATGATCGACGCCAAGGACGGACGCCGTCCGTTGTCGGCCCAGCGTCGCCAGAAGACGATCAAGCGCCTGAAGATCGTCACCGCGTTCAACCGCCGTGACGACCACGGCCGCCGGATCAACGACCCCCGGGCCATGATCCTCGAGGCCGTGCCGGTCATCCCGCCCGACCTGCGCCCGATGGTGCAGCTCGACGGTGGCCGCTTCGCCACCTCGGACCTCAACGACCTGTACCGCCGCGTCATCAACCGGAACAACCGGCTGAAGAGGCTGCTGGACCTGGGCGCGCCCGAGATCATCATCAACAACGAGAAGCGCATGCTCCAAGAGGCCGTCGACGCACTGTTCGACAACGGCCGGCGTGGGCGTCCCGTGACCGGACCGGGCAACCGCCCGCTCAAGTCGCTCTCCGACATGTTGAAGGGCAAGCAGGGCCGGTTCCGCCAGAACCTTCTCGGTAAGCGCGTCGACTACTCGGGGCGTTCGGTCATCGTGATCGGTCCGAACCTCAAGCTGCACCAGTGCGGCCTGCCCAAGCTCATGGCGCTCGAGTTGTTCAAGCCCTTCGTGATGAAGCGGCTGGTCGACGCCGAGCTGGCTCAGAACATCAAGTCGGCCAAGCGAATGGTCGAGCGTCGCCGTCCCCAGGTGTGGGACGTCCTCGAGGGTGTCATCCGTGAGCACCCGGTCCTGTTGAACCGTGCGCCGACCCTCCACCGCCTGGGGATCCAGGCCTTCGAGCCCGTCCTGGTCGAGGGCAAGGCGATTCAGGTGCACCCGTTGGTGTGCACCGCGTTCAACGCCGACTTCGACGGTGACCAGATGGCTGTGCACCTGCCGCTGTCGGCAGAGGCGCAGGCAGAAGCGCGCGTGCTCATGCTGTCGGCCAACAACATCCTCTCCCCGGCCACCGGGCGACCGATCACCGTGCCGACACAGGACATGGTCTTCGGGGCGTACTACCTCACCTTGTTGGTCGATGGTGGGGCCGAGGCCATCGAGAACGGGAATGGCAGTGGCGAGGGTCACGGCAAGGGCCGCAAGGGTGCCGGCCGGGCTTTCCGCCATATCCACGAGATAGAGGCGGCGTTCGATGCCGGCGATCTCGACCTGCAGGTGCCGATCGTGGTGCGTCCCCTCCCGGGTTCGGGGTTGGCGCAGCGCCTGGCCGCTGCCGGCGTGACCGCGCCCGAGGACGAGCAGCTGGCATTCAGCACGACGGCGGGCCGCGTCTTCTTCAACGAGGCACTTCCGGTGGGCTTCCCCTACGTCAACGACGTGGTGGGCAAGCGCAACATCCCCATCGGTTCCATCGTCGAGGACCTGGCGGCGAACTACCCCAAGCATGTGGTGGCGTCGAGCCTGGACCGTATCAAGGCCCTCGGCTTCCGCTTCGCAGCGCAGTCGGGGTTGACCATCTCCATCAACGACGTCCAGACCCCGCCGGACAAGCAGGCGATCCTGGACCGTTACGAGAAGGAAGCCGAGAAGGCGGAGACACAATTCAAGCGGGGCATCATCACCGACGACGAGAGGCGCCAGAAGGAAATCGAGATCTGGACGTCCGCCAACTCCGAGGTGGGACGGGCCATGGAGGCCCAGTTGGCGACCATCGCCTTCAACCCGCTGGACATGATGGTGGACTCCGGTGCCCGAGGGAACTCGCAGCAGATCCGTCAGATCGCCGGAATGAAGGGATTGGTCTCCAACCCCCGGGGCGAGATGATCCCCCGGCCGATCAAGTCATCGTTCCGTGAAGGCCTGTCCGTGCTGGAGTACTTCATCTCCACCCACGGCGCCCGCAAGGGACTGGCCGACACCGCGTTGCGCACGGCCGACTCGGGGTATCTGACCCGCCGGCTGGTCGACGTGGCCCAGGAACTGATCGTCCGCATCGACGACTGTGGCTCGACGCGCGGCATCTGGATCGAGGGCGTCTCGCCCGACGGTCCGGGTCACCGCAACTACCTCGAGACGCGCGCCTTCGGCCGCCTGCTCACCGAGCCGGTGAAGCTGGCCGACGGCACCGTCTACGAAGTGGGGACGCTGCTCGACGACGTGAACATCGCCACCATCCGTGACGATCCGACGGTGGACCGCATCAGGACCCGTTCGGTCCTGACGTGTGAGTCGCCCCAGGGTGTCTGCGCCTCGTGCTACGGCCTGTCGTTGGCCACGGGCATCATGATCGAGCTCGGTGAGGCGGTCGGCGTCATTGCGGCCCAGTCGATCGGTGAGCCGGGAACCCAGCTGACCATGCGAACCTTCCACACCGGTGGTGTGGTCGGTGAGGACATCACCCACGGCCTGCCCCGCGTGGTCGAGCTCTTCGAAGCCCGCACACCGAAGGGTGCCGCCGTCCTGGCCCATCACTCCGGTGTGGTCCGTATCGACGACGATGAGATCGGCCGTCACGTCACCGTGATCGCCGACAACGGGGACGAAGTGTCCACGCTCGTCGCGCCCCGGGCGCACCTCGAGGTGACCGACGGCCAAGAGGTTGGCGCCGGCGATGCTCTGGTCGAAGGACCGAAGGATCCCAAGGAGCTGCTCGAGGTCAAGGGCATCCGCGAGACGCAGCAGTACCTTGTCGAAGAGGTGCAGAAGGTGTACCGCGACCAGGGTGTGTCGATCCACGACAAGCACATCGAGCTGATCGTGCGCCAGATGCTGCGGCGGGTCCTCGTGGCCGAGCCGGGCGATGCGCCGTTCCTGCCCGGTGAGCGCGTGGACAACCAGATCTACGCCGAGGTCAACCGCACGCTCGTCGAGGACGGGCAGACGCCTGCTGAAGGGCGTCCCGAGTTGATGGGGATCACCAAGGCCTCGTTGGCCACCGAGAGCTGGCTCTCCGCCGCCTCCTTCCAGGAGACGACACGAGTGCTGACCGAGGCCGCCATCGAGGGCAAGAGCGACCAGCTCTTCGGTCTCAAGGAGAACATCATCATCGGCAAGCTCATCCCGGCCGGATCGGGAATGGAGCACTACCGCAACATCCGTCTCGAGATGCCGGACGCCGAAGCCATGCCGTTCTGGGCCCTCGGCTCGGGCGACTCGGACACCGAGGACCTCGCAGCATGGCTGCGTGACATGAGCGGGGAGAGCGTCGGCGACGACCCCTTCGACCCGTCCATCGATGCCAGCTGGCTGGGCGCGGCCCCGACGACCGACGACGGATTCGGCAACGCACTCCCGAGCCCGCCCGAAGGGGCGGCGGAGGCGGGGGCTTAGGCCACTCCGGGGGCGGGCGCCGTGGCTTAAGCCTGGGCACCGTGGCTTTAGCCTGCCGCCGGGCACCGAGCAAGTGGTTGTAATTTCTGATCGCTAGAAGGCTAGCGGTTGGAAAAAGAAGTCTGCGCGAGGTCGGTATGATCCCCACGGGCGTCAAGCACAGCCGTTTGAGAAGTGAGAGCAGTTCCGGAGACGGGCGTGGACTCGGCGTTACAGCGTCGGGGTCACGCCCGCTTCGCGTCTGGGCTACAGCCCAGCCCCGCCCGCTACTCCTGGACGAGCTCGATCAGCGTGCCGAACGAGGTCTTGGGGTGCACGAAGGCCACCGTCGTTCCCCGTGAGCCCGGGCGGGGAGCCTCGTCGATCACCCGTCCCCCGGCATCCTTGACCGATTGCAGGGCAACCGCGCAATCGTCCACCCGGTAGCCGATGTGGTGGAGGCCCTCACCCTTGTTGGCGAGATACTTCGCCACCGGCGAGTCGTCCCTGATCGGCGTGAGCAGTTGCACATAGGAATCGGCCACGGCCAAGAGCGCCTCTTCGACTCCGTCGGACTCGACCCGCTCGCGGTGGGCCACCGTGGCCCCGAACACCTCGGCGTACCAGGCGATGGCAGCCTCTAGGTCGTTGACGGCGATGGCCACGTGATCGATTTCGGTGAGCATGTCCATCATCATGCCCCGTGCCTGCGGAAGAGGGTGATGCGGTCCTCGCCGACCCGCTGGCGGAGCTCGGGGTTGTCGATGCCGAGGCCTTCCTCGGGGGCCAGGCACAGGACGCCGATCTTGCCCTCGTGCAGGTTGTGGTGCACCTGGTAGGCCGCCTCGCCCACCTCGTCGAGGGGGTAGACCGCCGAGAGCGGCGGGAGGATCTTGCCCTCGCAGACCAGCTGATTGGCATCCCAGGCCTCGCGGTAGTTGGCGAAGTGCGACCCCTTGATCGTCTTGAGCTTCATCCACAGATGCCGGTTGTCGTATTCGATCATGTACCCCGAGGTGGCGGCGCAGGTGACGATGATCCCGCCCCGGGTGCAGGCGAAGACCGAGGCCCCCATCGTCTGGCGTCCGGGGTGCTCGAAGACGATGTCGGGTTCGCCGCCGACGAGGTCCCGGATGTCCTTGCCGAAGCGGCGCCACTCGGACTCGTCCTGCGTGTGCTCGTCGCTCCAGAACTTGTAATCGGCTTCCCGTCGGTCGATGACCGCGTCGACCCCGAGGTCATGGAGCAGGTCCACCTTCTGGGCCGAGGAGACCACCCCGACGGGCGTCCCGCCGCCGTTGAGGACGTACTGCACGGCGTAGCTCCCCAGGCCACCGCTCGCTCCCCAAACGAGGACCTTGTCGCCCTGGGCCATCTGTGCCCCGTTGTGCGAGACCAGCATCCGGTAGGCGGTCGAGTTGCACAAGGCGTTGATCGCAGCTTCTTCCCAGCTCAGATGGGTCGGCTTGGGCATCAGCTGGTTGGCCTTCACGACCGTGACATCGGCGAGGCCACCGAAGTTCGTCTCGAAGCCCCAGATGCGCTGACTGGCGGCCAGCATGGAATCGTCATGGGCCGAAGGGTCCTGATCGTCGACGTAGTTGCAGTGGATCGTCACCTTGTCGCCCACCTTCCAGTTGCGCACGGCCGACCCCGTGCGCAGGACGACACCAGATGCATCCGAGCCCACCACGTGATAGTCGAGCGCATGGCGCTTGCCCCAGATGCTCTCCCTGCCCAGCCGGTCCAGGAACCCGAATGTGGGAAGCGGCTCGAAGATGGACGTCCACACTGTGTTGAAGTTGATGGAGGAGGCCATAACGGCCACGTAGGCCTCATCGGGGGCCAGTTCGGGCAAGGCCACATCCTCGACGTGAAGCGAGGCCCGGGGGTCCTTCTGCGAGGACTCCATCCCGGCGAACATCTCGGTCTCCGAGCGGCGGACCACGGCAGCCCGGTAGCTGTCGGGCAGGGGCAGTGCGGCCAGCTCATCGGCGGGGGCGCCCACGAGGGCGGCGCTCAAAATGTCGCTCATGTGCCCCGACGATAGTTGGCCCGTAAGATGTGGTTTCCGGCCGGTAACTTGACCGGCACTGATTCGGAGGTTGTGGTCATGGCTGAAGCCGTCATCGTCGCTGGAGCTCGGACCCCCATCGGCAAGCTGTCCGGGGCACTTGCCGGCTTCACGGCCATGGACCTGGGTGGATTCGCCATTGCCGAGGCGTTGACCCGGGCCGGGCTGACACCGGACCAGGTGGACTACGTCCTCATGGGCCAGGTCCTGCAGGCCGGACAGGGCCAGATCACGGCACGACAGGCGGCAGTCAAGGGTGGGATCCCCCTTAGCGTGCCGGCCAACACCATCAACAAGGTGTGTCTCTCGGGTCTTCACACGATCTACCTGGCGGACCAGATGATCCGGGCGGGAGACGCTGACATCGTGGTGGCGGGCGGGATGGAGTCGATGACCCAGGCCCCGTACCTGTTGCCCGGTGCACGGGCCGGCTACCGCCTCGGCGACGGTGCCGTGATCGACTCCATGATGCACGACGGCCTCACCGACGCGTTCGACCACATCGCCATGGGGCTCTCCACCGAGCACTACAACCAGAAGGCCAAGATCTCCCGGGAGCGTCAGGATGCATTCGCCGCGGCGAGCCACGAGAAGGCGGCCGCAGCGGCCAAGGATGGACGGCTGGCCGAAGAGATCGTCCCGGTGCACGTCCCCCAGCGCAAGGGCGACCCGTTGCTGTTCGACGTCGACGAAGGCGTGCGTCCGGGTACCACGGCCGAGACGCTCGGGGCCCTGAAGCCGGCGTTCGACAAGGAGGGCACCATTACTGCGGGCAACGCCTCGCAGATCTCCGACGGCGGCGCCGCGGTCATTGTGATGTCGGCGGACAAAGCCAAGGAGCTCGGCATCGCCCCGCTCGGCCAGATCGTGAGCTACGGCCAGGTGGCAGGGCCCGACACCTCGCTCCTGACCCAGCCCTCGCGGGCCATCGCCCAAGCGGCGAAGAAGGCCGGCATCGACATCGGCACCATCGATCTCTTCGAGATCAACGAAGCCTTTGCCGCAGTGGGCCTGGCCTCGGCCGATGATCTGGGACTCGACGAGAGCAAGATCAACGTCAACGGTGGCGCCATCGCCCTCGGGCACCCGGTCGGCATGTCCGGCACCCGGGTCGCTCTCACCGCACTACTCGAACTTCGTCGACGTGGGGCGAGCCTGGCGGCCGTGGCGCTGTGCGGTGGCGGCGGCCAAGGTGACGCCGCCATCCTGCGCGTCTTCGTCTGAGGCTCGCGCACCGTATTCGCCTGAGCGGGGCGACGGAGCGTGATGCGGCGCGGGGTCAGGATTTGCCGAAGGGCGGGATGAACAGGCCGAGGAGGGTGCCACACCGTGCGTCCACCTCGGTCCAAGTCGCGATCTCCAGCCGGAAGAGCCCTAACGCGCAGGTGGGGAAGCCGCGGCGCAGCGCAAGGTCGCGTCCCTTCGTGTCCTCGGCGGAAATGAGGCCGCCGGCGAGGGCGTGCGCGGTCGGGTTGTGGCCAACCACCATGACCGAGGTGACCTCGTCGGGCAAGAGGCGCAGGAGGGCGAGCACTTCGTCGGGTTCGGCCCCGTAGAGGTCGTCAGGGTGTTCCTGCGGTGTCGTCGCGCCGCCAGCGCCAGCGCCAGCGCCCGCGCCGCCAGCGCCCGCACCGCCGCCTGCGCCCGGGCCCATGCCCTCGAGGACGAGGTCTGCGGTCTCAGTCGTGCGTGCGGCCGGAGAGACCAGGGCCAGCTGGGGCAGCCGGACCTTGCCCAGACCCAGCCCCTTGCCCGTCGGCCCGATGAGACGGCCCAGCGCTTCGGCGTCGCGCCGCCCCCGTGGAGCGAGCACCCGGTCGAAGTCGTCGCCTCCCGGCGGCGGATCCGCCACCGCTTTGGCGTGGCGGAGGAGCCAGAGCGTGCGCCCCTCCGTCGGGGTCACCCGAGCTCGAAGGCTGCGTGCAGGGTGCGCACCGCCCGTTCGACGTCGGCGGTGCGCACGATGCAGGAGGTACGGATCGTCGACGTGGAGATCATGTCGATGTTGATCTCCTCCCGGGCCAGGGTCTCGAACATGGTGGCCGCGATGCCCGAATGCGATTTCATGCCGACGCCGATCAGCGAGACACGTGCCACATCGCTGTCGGAGGTCACCCCCTTGGCGCCGAGCTCGTCCGCGCTGGCGCGCGCCGTCTCCACTGAGGTGGCGAGATCGGTCTTGGGAACCGTGAAAGAGATGTCGGTCGTCCCGTTGGCCGAGGCGTTCTGCACGATCATGTCGATGTTGATGGACTTGTTCGCCTGGGCCCGGAACAGCTTGGCAGCGATCCCGGGGTGATCCGGCAGGGCGCTCACCGTCACCTTGGCCTCGCTCGTGTCGTGGGTCACCGCGGTGACAACGGCTTCTTCCATGTCTGCATCCTCCTCGACGACCCAGGTTCCGGGCTCCCAGGTGAAACTGGACCTCACGTGCAGCGGCACGTTGTGATTGCGCGCGAACTCCACCGCCCGCAACATCAGGACACGGCCCCCGGTCGCCGCGATCTCGAGCATCTCATCGAAGGAGATCCGGTTGATCCGGTGGGCGGTGGGCACCACCCGGGGGTCAGCGGTGAACACCCCGGTTACATCGGTGTAGATCTCGCAGGCGTCAGCCCCCAACACCGCGGCCAGCGCCACCGCAGTGGCGTCGGAACCACCCCGCCCGAGCGTCGTGATCTCGCGGTCGAGCGAAACGCCCTGGAAGCCGGCGACCACCGGCACCTTTCCCGCCGCCAGCGCCTCGCGCAGGCGGTCCGCCTTCACCTCGAGGATCTTGGCCCGCGTGTGGTCGTTGTCGGTGATGATGCCGACCTGGCTTCCCGTGAAGGAGGACGCATCGACGCCGAGCCCGGCCAGTGCCATGCAGAGGAGGGACATGGAGATGCGCTCTCCGGTGCTGACCAGCATGTCGTACTCACGCGGCGGCTGGATACTGCTCACGCTGTCGGCCAGGTGGATCAGGTCATCGGTCGTCTTGCCCATGGCGCTGACCACGGCGACGACATCCGTCCCCTCACGTCGGGTCCGGGCGATGTGATCGGCCACGGCACGGATACGGTCTGCGTCCCCGACCGAGGTTCCTCCGTATTTCTGGACGACCACCGGCATAGGCCATGACGATAATGGTCTCCGCGGGAGAACCCGGGACACGGCCCGGCGACGCCCGATCCAACTACCTCTTCGGAGCCGGATAGGGTCTCAGGCCGTGCCCAGCGACAAGAGAGCCCGTCAGCGCGCGGCGAGAGAGAGCCGCTTGGCGCAAGAGGCCAAGGCCCAGAAGCGCCGCAAGCAGATACGCAACGGCATCATCATCGCCGTCATTGCCGGAGTGATCATCCTCATCGTGTTCCTCACCAGCTCGAACAGCCCCAAGCAAGAAGTCGACGTCATCGACGACCACCACGACGACGACCAAGGCCGGGTCCTCGACGAACGCGAAGGCGCAGGAGGCCGCCAACAAGGTGGCGGTTGCGGCAGGGTGCCCCGCCTCGACGAGCACCAGGGTGAATACGCAGACGTACTCCGCGGCCCCGGCCATGACGATCGACACGTCCAAGAGCTACACCGCCACCGTCGTAACCACTGCGGGGACCTTCACCATCGACCTCGATGCCAAGGCGGCCCCGGTCACCGTGAACAACTTCGTGTTCTTGGCGGACAAGAACTTCTACCACTGCGTGATCTTCCACCGGGTCATCCCGTCCTTCATGGACCAGACCGGTGACCCGACGGGCACCGGGGACGGCGGCCCCGGCTACACCATCCCCGACGAGTTGCCGGCCAAGTCGACCAACGCGTCCACCCAGTACCCGTTGGGCTCGGTCGCCATGGCCAATACCGGCCAGCCCCACACCGGGGGAAGCCAGTTCTTCATCGTGGCCGGACCCGAAGGTGAGGGTCTCGCCAACAGCTACTCGCTCTTCGGCCAGGTCGCCACCGGCATGGACGTGGTGGACAAGATCAACGCGCAGGGCTCGACCGCCGGCGTGCCGCCCGATGTCACCCAACGCATCATTTCCGTCACCATCCACGAGTCATAGACAGCCAGGAGACCGCACACATGGCCATACCCACTCCACCCGCCGCCGATGGATCGAGCCCGCAGCAGCGCAAGTTCGACCAGGAGCCCCCGATGGTGATCGACACCGACCAAGCGCTACACCGCCACCATGGTCACCTCCCACGGCACCCTGGTGATCGCGCTCGACCCGCTGGCCGCCCCCAAGACGGTGAACAGCTTCGTGTTCCTCGCCCGCTACCACTACTACGACGGCGTCATCTTCCACCGCATCATCCCGGGCTTCGTGCTCCAGGGCGGCGACCCCACGGGTACGGGCACCGGCGGCCCGGGCTACAAGTTCGCGGACGAGCTGCCGGCGCCCGGCCGCTACCAGATCGGTTCGTTGGCCATGGCCAACGCCGGCCCCAACACCAACGGCAGCCAGTTCTTCGTCATCAGCGGCCCCGACGGTGTCCGCCTGCCGCCCCAGTACGCCCTCTTCGGCGCCGTGGTCAGTGGAGGGGACGTCGTTGCCGCCATCGACGCCCTGGGCACCCGTTCGGGCAAGCCGACCGAGACGGTCACGATCGAGTCGGTGACGATCGCCGAGGAGGACTGAGCTGACTCACGTTCGGGGGGTTAGCGCTGGAGGGCGCCGAGCCCCTCGGTGCGGGCGCCGTTGAGGAACACCACCGGCGGGCGCAGCGCCCTCGTAGCTCCAGCTGCCGTCGCCGGCACGGAGGAGGGCGGTGCGGTCCGGGATCCCGACCACCGGCAGCCCGGTCGGGTGCCAGCGCCACCGTGCGCTGCAGCTTCTGGCCGTGGGCATCTTCGAGGCCGTCGCCGAATTGCGGCACCACGGCCAGCTGATCGACCAGCCCCAGGCCCACCGTCAGGGCTCCGCCCCGGGGGTCGACCATCGGATCGGTGAGCACCATGGCGCCGGCGGCGGACCCGGCCACCACCGCACCCTTGGTCCAGGCCTCCCGCAGCGCGTCGAGGGTGGCGGAGTCCTTGAGGACGGACTTGAGGTGGAGGGGGGACCCGCCGGCGAGGTACACGAAGCGGGCGGCGCGGACCACCGCCGCCATGCCGGGGTCGTTGGCCGAGGCCCGATCGACCACCATCAGGCCTTCGACCTGGGCGCCCAGGGTGGCGAACCATTCGGCGGCGTGGAGCGCCACCCGCTCGGGGTGCTGGTAGGCGGCGGCCGTCGGGAGGACCACCACCTCTTTGCCGCCCGAGGCGCTGAGCAGGGTCGGCATCGAAGGTGCACCCTTCTGTCCATTCGAACCCGCCCACCAGGGCGAGCAGGCCGTTCGTCGTCATGATCCACTCTTGCACGCACGACGGAAGCCCGCCGTCGACCACGCTTGTTACCGGCCGGTAGCCTTAGTCCCCATGGCCATCACACGGGTAGGAATCGTCGGGTCCGGCATCATGGGTTCGGGCATCGCCGAGGTGGCTGCCGCCGCAGGCTTCGAGGTCGTCCTGCGCAGCCGCAGCAGAGAGTCGGCGGACAGCATGCTGGCGGGATTGGCCGCATCGCTGGACAAGCAGGTCGAGAAGGAGAAGCGCACCCGGGACGAGGCCGACGAGATCGCGGCCCGGGTGTCGGCCACCACCCACCTCGGCGACCTGGTCGACCTCGACCTGGTGATCGAGTCGGTGGTCGAGGACCTGAGCGTGAAAAAGGCCCTGTTCGCCGAGCTCGACAGCATCTGCAAGCCCGGTGCAATTCTGGCCACCAACACCTCCACCCTGCCCGTGGTGGAGATGGCGATGGCCACGGGCCGCCCCGACCTCGTCTGCGGCATCCACTTCTTCAACCCCGCTCCCGTCATGACGCTGGTCGAGGTCGTGCGCCCGGTGACGGCGCTGGACACCACGATGCAGGCCGCGCTCGGGTTCATCACCGCCTGCGGGAAGGACCCGGTCGAAGTGAAGGACCAGGCGGGGTTCGTCGTGAACGCCCTGCTCTTCCCCTACCTCAACAATGCGGTGCGGCTGTTGGAGCAGGGTGTCGCCTCCAAGGAGGGGATCGATGCCGCCATGAAGGGCGGGTGCGGTTTCCCGATGGGCCCGTTCGCCCTGCTCGACCTCGTCGGACTGGACACCTCGGTCGCCATCCTCGATGCCCTGTACGACGAATTCCGGGACCCGAATTACGCCACCGTTCCCCTGCTGCGCCGCATGGTCACTTCGGGACAGCTGGGCCGCAAGACCAAGCGCGGCTTCTACGACTACAACCGCTGACGCATCAACGACCGGTCAGTCCCGGTCGGCGCTCGTCGACGAGCCAGCGCCGCAAGGGGCACAATGGTCGGGACGTTTCTCTCACGTCAGGGAGGTGAGATCGATTGGGTGACGAGACCTCACGCGATGCGCCCTGGGTCATGCGCACCTATTCGGGCCACTCGACCGCACGGGCTTCCAACGAGCTCTACCGCAACAACTTGGCCAAGGGGCAGACGGGCCTCTCCATCGCTTTCGACCTCCCGACGCAGACCGGCTACGACCCGGACTCCCCCGAGGCCGCCGGCGAGGTAGGCAAGGTCGGGGTGCCCGTCGCGCACCGGGGCCACATGGAAGAGCTGATGTACCGGATCCCCGTGGACAAAATGAACACGTCCATGACCATCAATGCCACGGCGGCGTGGCTGCTCGGTCTCTACGTGGCCCACGCCGAGGACCGCGGGGTCGATCCCCGCCTGTTGTCGGGGACGACGCAGAACGACATCGTCAAGGAGTATCTCAGCCGGGGTACCTACATCTTCCCTCCCGGCCCCAGTCTCCGCTTGACCATCGACACCATCGCCTACACGGTGCGTCACGCACCCAAGTGGAATCCGATCAACGTCTGCAGCTACCACCTGCAGGAGGCAGGCGCCACGCCGACCCAGGAGGTGGCCTTTGCCCTGGCGACCGCCATCGGTGTGCTCGACGGGGTGCGCCAGAGCGGAAAGATCGACCCGTCCGAGTTTCCCGCCGTGGTCGGCCGGATCAGTTTCTTCGTCAACTCGAGCGTGCGCTTCGTCGAGGAGACCTGCAAAATGCGGGCCTTTACGGCGATGTGGGACCGTATCTGCCGCGAGCGCTACGGCGTCGACGATCCGAAGTTGCGCCGCTTCCGCTACGGGGTACAGGTCAACTCGCTGGGCCTGACCGAGCAGCAACCCGAGAACAACGTGCCGCGCATCGTGCTGGAGTCGTTGGGCGTCACCCTCTCGAAGAGCGCGCGGGCGCGTGCGGTACAGCTGCCGGCCTGGAACGAAGCGCTCGGCCTTCCCCGCCCCTGGGACCAGCAGTGGTCGCTGCGGATCCAGCAGATCCTTGCGTTCGAGTCGGATCTCCTCGAGTACGGCGACATCTTCGAAGGGTCCAAGGTGATCGAGGCGAAGACCGCAGAGCTCATCGAGGCGGCCGACGCCGAACTGGAGGGCGTCCAGGCCCTCGGAGGGGCCTTCGCCGCGATCGACGAGCTCAAGATGCGGCTGGTGCGCAGCCAGGCCGAGCGGGTGCGGCGGATCGAAAACGGCGAGCAGCGCGTCGTCGGTGTGAACTGCTTCACCGAGACGGCACCCTCGCCGCTCACGGCCGACGGCGACATGGAGAACATCCTCAAGGTCGACCATCGGGTCGAGGCCGAACAGATCGCCGACGTCGAACGGTGGCGGGCCGCCCGCGACCAGGCTGCGGTGGACAAGGCGATCGATGCCCTGCGCCGGGTGGCCGAGAACGACGGTCCGGAGGCCAACATCATGGAAGCGACCATCGCCCTCGCCCATGCCGGCGGGACGACGGGAGAGTGGGCCGGGGCCCTGCGCCAGGTCTTCGGCGAGTTCCGGGCCCCGACCGGAGTGAGTGGCGGGGTCGGTCGCCGGGGCGAGGACCTGGCGCCCCTCATCGCCCGGACCCGGGCCCTGGCGGCGACCACCGGGGGTCCGCCGCGCCTGCTGGTGGCCAAGCCGGGGCTGGACGGCCACTCCAACGGGGCCGAGCAGATCGCCGTGGCAGCCCGCGACGCCGGATTCGAGGTGATCTACCAGGGCATCCGGCTGACACCGGCGCAGATAGTGGCAGCGGCCCGCGACGAGGACGTCGACATCGTCGGGCTCTCCATCCTCTCGGGGTCCCACATGGAGCTGGTACCCGACATCCTGGATCGCCTACGTGCCGCCGGGGATCGGCGCCGCCGTGGTGGTGGGGGGGATCATTCCGCCCGACGATGCCGAGATCCTTCTCGGCAAGGGGGTTTCTTCGGTGTATACACCAAAGGACTACTCGTTCGACCGCATCATGGCGGATCTGGTGGGTCTGGCGGAGCGCCAGCGCGGCGCCACTCACGCGTAAGACGGCCGAGCTCTCGCCAGGTGATGGCGACGGCACCGAATTCGATCGCCCGCTCACGGAGGCTCTCGGGCAGGTCGTAGTGGTTCAGCGCCGAGGAACGCCGGTGGCGTTGGAAGCCGCGGCGGGGGATGCCGAGGCGCGCCGCCATCTGGTGCAGCTCGACGGGATCGTCCGCCACAAGGTGCGACCAGCGGTCCTCGCGCTGGCGGATGACGGCTCGCTGGCGCCAGTCGTCGACGTAGACGGTCAGGGGCGCGCCCACGGTCGGGACCGTCGCATGGTGATCGGTTGTGCCCACCAGCGCCCGCTGAAGCGCCACGCGTCGTGCACCGGGTTCTGCGCGTCGGGTGCGGCCGGTCGGGGCCAGACCAGCTGGGCCGCTGCCGTGATCAACGCCATGGTCTCGGGGTCGGGCGCCGGACGCGGGCGCAGGGCCAGCTGGGCCGGGTCGATGGCCGGGAGGGACTCGGGGCCAGCCTTCTTGGCCGGGGCGGCCTTGCTCACAGCGGCACGTTCCCGTGCTTGCGGCGGGGCAGTTCCTCGTGTTTGGACGCCAGCATCTCGAGGCTCCGGCAGATGACGGCCCGGGTGTCGGCCGGTGAGATCACATCGTCGATGTAGCCGCGCTCCGCCGCGATGTAGGGGTTGGCGTAGCGCTCGGTGTACTCGTCGATGAGCTCGGCCCGACGACCGGCCGGATCCGGCGCCTCCGCCAGCTCTCGCCGGTAGACGATCTCGACCGCGCCGTTGGGGCCCATGACGGCCAACTCCGCCGACGGCCAGGCGAAGGCGAGGTCGGCGCCGATCGACTTGGAGTTCATGACCACGTAGGCGCCGCCGTAGGCCTTGCGGGTGATGATCTGGATCCGGGGCACGGTCGATTCGCAGTAGGCGTAGAGGAGCTTGGCGCCATGGCGGATGATGCCGCCGTACTCCTGATCGGTCCCGGGCATGAACCCGGGCACGTCGACGAAGGTCAGGAGCGGGATGTTGAAGGCGTCGCAGACCCGCACGAAGCGCGAGGCCTTCTCGGACGAGTCGATGTCGAGCACTCCGGCCAGCACGGCCGGCTGGTTGCCCACGATCCCCACCACGCGCCCGTCCATGCGGGCGAAGCCGCAGGTGATCGACATGGCCCAGTGCCGGTGGACCTCGAAATAGTCCCCGTTGTCGACCACGGCGGCAATGACCTTCTTCATGTCGTAGGGCTGGTTGGGCGAGGCCGGCATGATGTCGATCAGCTCGGGCACCTGGCGCTCGGGGTCGTCGCCGGTCAGCTCCCGGGGGGGCTCTTCGAGATTGTTGGAGGGCAGGAACGAGAGCAGGAGGCGCACGTCGTCGAGGCAGGCCTTCTCGTCGGGCGAGACGAAGGTGGCCACGCCCGACTTCGTGGCATGGCTCATGGCCCCGCCGAGCTCTTCGAGCGTGACGTCCTCCCCGGTGACCGTCTTCACCACGTCGGGACCGGTGATGAACATGTGGGACGTGCCCTGGACCATGAAGATGAAGTCGGTCATGGCCGGCGAGTAGACGGCGCCCCCGGCGCACGGCCCCATGATCACGCTGATCTGGGGGATGACGCCCGAGGCGGTCACGTTGCGGTGGAAGATGCCGCCGTAGGAGTGGAGCGAGACCACCCCCTCTTGGATCCGGGCCCCGGCGCCGTCGTTGAGCCCGATCATGGGGACCCCGGTCGAGGCGGCCAGGTCCATCACCTTGTGGATCTTCTCGGCGAACACCTCGCCGAGGGCCCCGCCGAAGACCGTGAAGTCCTGGCTGAAGATGCAGACCCGGCGGCCGTCGATGGTGCCGAACCCCGTCACCACACCGTCGGTGTAGGGCCGGTTGTCCTCGAGGCCCATGCCGTGGGCCCGGTGGCGGGCCAGCATGTCGAGCTCCTGGAACGAGCCCTCGTCGAGGAGATAGTCGATCCGCTCCCGGGCGGTCATCTTGCCCTTGGAGTGATGCCGCTCCACCGATGCCTCGCTGCCCGCGTGCAAGGCCTGTTCCTTGCGCTCGGCCAGCTCCGTCAAACGCTCAGCCATCGAATGTTCCATAGCTGGGCAGGCTAACGCCCCCCGGCACCCGCCCGGAAGCCGGCCGCCCGCCGGCCGCACCCCGGCCGCGCGGCGCGGCAGATCCGCCTGGTCGGTGGGGCGCGACCGCTACAATGGAGCAGCGGTCGTTGCAGCTCCATCGACCCGGCGCGATTGTCGGACCCCGGGGCACGGGCTATCATCTTCCGTCTGCCATGTGAGGCTTCGGCCTACGCGGTCACCGCGTCGCACATGGGTTCACCATTTCAGTATCGAGAGGTAGCGCGTGCCCACAATCGCCCAGCTCGTCCGCAAGGGACGTCAGGCCAAGGTGACAAAGACCAAGACCCCGGCCCTGAAGGGCGCGCCCCAGCGACGGGGTGTCTGCACCCGCGTGTACACGACCACACCGAAGAAGCCGAACTCGGCCCTGCGCAAGGTGGCCCGTGTCCGGCTCTCGTCGGGGGTCGAGATCACGGCCTACATCCCAGGTGTGGGCCACAACCTGCAGGAGCACTCCATCGTCCTCGTCCGGGGTGGTCGTGTGAAGGACCTGCCCGGTGTGCGTTACAAGGTGGTCCGGGGTGCGCTCGACACCTCCGGCGTCCGTGAGCGCAGCCAGGCCCGCAGTCGCTACGGCGCCAAGAAGGAGTCCTAATGCCCCGTAACGGACCAGCAACCCGCCGCGAACTGGCCCCGGACCCGGTCTACCGCTCGGTCCTGGTGACCCAGGTGGTCAACAAGATCCTGTCGAGGGGCAAGCGGACATTGGCCGAGCGCATCGTCTACGGCGCCCTCGACCTCGTGCAGGAGCGCTCGGGGGGTGACCCCGTGGCGGCCCTCAAGCGTGCGGTGGAGAACACCCGCCCCGAGCTCGAGGTCAAGAGCCGCCGGGTCGGCGGCGCCACCTACCAGGTGCCCGGTCGAGGTTCGTCCCCGCCGCGCCACCACGTTGGCCATTCGCTGGCTGACCACCTACTCCCGCCAACGCCGCGAGAAGACCATGGCCGAGCGCCTGGCCGGCGAGATCCTGGATGCCTCCAACAACATCGGCGCCGCTGTCAAGCGCCGGGAGGACATGCACAAGATGGCGGAATCCAACAAAGCATTCGCCCACTACCGCTGGTAGTGGACCGCAACTCCATTCGAAGGACCACGACGCACCATGGCTGACGCCCTCTCCACACGCGATTTCCCTCTCGCCAAGACCCGCAACATCGGGATCATGGCCCACATCGACGCGGGGAAAACCACCACCACCGAGCGGATCCTCTACTACACCGGCCGCAACTACAAGATCGGTGAAGTCCACGAGGGCGCGGCCACGATGGACTGGATGGTGCAGGAGCAGGAACGGGGAATCACGATCACCTCGGCCGCGACGACCTGCCAGTGGCACGACAACGTCATCAACATCATCGACACCCCCGGCCACGTGGACTTCACCGTCGAGGTGGAGCGGTCCCTGCGCGTGCTGGACGGCGCCGTCGCCGTCTTCGACGCCGTGGCCGGCGTGGAACCCCAGACCGAGACGGTCTGGCGCCAGGCCAACAAGTACCACGTCCCCCGCATCTGCTTCGTCAACAAAATGGACCGCATCGGCGCCGACTTCGAGCGCACCGTCGAGATGATCCGTGACCGCCTCGACGCGCTGCCGGCGGTCATTCAGCTGCCCATCGGTTCCGAGTCCGAGTTCGTGGGCGTGGTCGACCTGCTCGAGAGCAAGGCTCTCGTCTGGGGCGATGGCATGGGCGAGGAGTGGGAGATCCAGGAGATCCCCGAGAGGATGGCGGCCGACGCCGAGGACGCCCGCCACCAGCTCATCGATGTCGTCTCCAACTTCGACGACACCATCATGGAGAAGTACCTGGCCGAGGAGCCGATTACCGCGGCCGACCTTCGCCGGGCCGTGCGGACGGCCACCCTGGCGGCCGCAGTGGTGCCGGTGCTGTGCGGCTCGGCCTTCAAGAACAAGGGCGTGCAGCCCATGCTCGACGCTGTCGTCGACTACCTGCCCAGTCCGCTGGACCTCCCGCCGACCCAGGGGACCAAGCCCAACCACCCCGAAGACGTCCTGGAGCGCAAGGCTGACGACGGCGAGTCCTTCTCCGCCCTGGCCTTCAAGATCATGACGGACCAGTACGTCGGCCGGCTCACCTACCTGCGGGTGTACTCGGGCACGCTGCGCAAGGGCGATTCGGTGGTCAACTCCACCAAGGACAAGAAGGAGCGGATCGGCCGCATCCTCCAGATGCACGCCAACCATCAGGAGGACAAGGAAGCGGTCTTCGCCGGCAACATCGTGGCCGTGGTCGGCCTCAAGAACACCACGACCGGTGACACCCTCTGTGACGCCGGCAATCCCATCGTCCTGGAGGCCCTCGAGTTCCCCGAGCCGGTTATCCACGTGGCCGTCGAGCCCAAGACCAAGGCGGACCAGGACAAGCTGTCCCGGGCTCTGTACTCGCTGAGCGAGGAAGACCCGACCTTCCAGGTGCGCTCCGACGAGGAGACCGGTCAGACGGTCATCTCGGGTATGGGCGAGCTCCACCTCGAGGTGCTGGTCGACCGCATGTTGCGTGAGTTCAACGTGGACGCCAACGTGGGCAAGCCCCAGGTGGCCTACCGCGAGACCATCCGCAAGCCAAGGTCGAGAAGATCGAGGAGAAGTACGTCCGCCAGACCGGTGGCAAGGGCCAGTACGGCCACGTGGTCATCAGCGCCGAGCCCACCGGGCCCGGGGGCGGCTACGAGTTCGTCGACAAAATCAGCGGTGGTGTGATCCCCAAGGAGTACATCCCCTCGGTCGATGCCGGCATCCAAGGTGCCCTCACCTCCGGCGTCCTGGCCGGTTACCCGACCGTCGACGTCCGGGTCACCCTCACCTACGGCTCGTACCATGACGTGGACTCCTCGGAAATGGCGTTCAAGATCGCCGGTTCACTGGCGATCAAGAAGGCGCTCCGAGCCGCCAGTCCGGTCCTCTTGGAGCCCGTCATGGAGGTAACGGTGACGGTGCCCGACGACTTCCTGGGCGGCGTCACGGGCGACCTCGCCTCCCGCCGGGGCAGGATGGAGGGTATGGAGCAGCAGGGCAACAGCCATGTGGTCAAGGCACAGGTACCGTTGGCCGATATGTTCGGCTACTCTACTGACCTGCGTTCGCGCACCCAGGGTCGCGCCACGTACACGATGCAGTTCCACTCTTACAATCAGGTGCCCGAGTCGATCGCCAAGGAGATCATCGCCCGGGCCCACGGGGAGTAGCCGGGGCTCAGGGCTCCGGCAACAGTTCGCACCAGCAGACAGATTTCGCACCAGCAGACACATTCGCACCAGCAGACACAGAAAGCGGCGTTCAGTCGCCGCGGCGGGCCCACGGGGGTCCCGTCCGATATCAGGGAGTAGTTACGGCGATGGCCAAGAAGAAGTTCGAGCGCACCAAGCCTCACGTCAACGTGGGAACGATGGGACACATCGACCACGGCAAGACCACGCTCACGGCGGCGATCACCAAGGTCCTGTCGGAGAAGAACCCCAACACGTCCTTCACGGCGTTCGACAAGATCGACGCCGCTCCTGAGGAGAAGCAGCGGGGCATCACCATCACGATCGCCCACGTCGAGTACGAGACCGACGCTCGT
>CAVYCU010000005.1:0-990000 GCA_963767155.1 uncultured Acidimicrobiaceae bacterium
CGACGCCGTCAAGGCTTTTCGTGACCAGGTGAGAAGGCACTGGCGGGAGATGCTTCGGCGTCGAAGCCAGCGCACCCGGATGACCTGGGAGCGATTCAACCGGATCGGTAATCGGTGGCTCCCTCGCCCGCATCGTGCATCCCTACCCCAACGTGCGCTTCGCCGCCACGACCCAAGGCAGGAGCCCAGTGCGGTAGTCCGCACGCTGGGATTGTCCGGGGGGCCGCCCGCAAGGGCGGTCCCTACCCGGATCCCCGACCGTGAAGGATTAATCCTCCGACGGCGTGGTTGCCGACAAACGTGACCGCGGGGGCTCGGGTCTCCCGGGGCGGCCTTAACCGTCGCCGTCCGTCAATGGTCGCTGCGGAATACGGCTCGCCCCCGGAGATCGCCGACCATGCCAGCGCCGGGGTCGGCCTTTATGTCCTCGCTCGGCCCATGGTCGTCCATTGACGGCCGCCGCCGGTGCGAGAAATCGCGCCTAGGTGATCGATGACGGGAAAAGGCGGGGCGACAAGCGCCCCACCCGGCATCAATCACCAAAGGAGGGGCCCAGGCGTTCTGGGTTGGTCATGAATCGGAGGATGGGCAAAGTCCCTACGTGCGGGGTTCATGGGAGCGCCGGGATAAACCGGCAGAGAGGAAGGAATGAAAGAGTCCTACATCGAAGGTCTAGCGAACCACGATGACCGCAAGCCGTGCGTCGGCGTCCGTGAGGGCGTTCGGCGAAGCGTCGGTAGCGGCACGTGCAGGCAGGGCTATGGAGCCGCGTAATCACTGGGTTCGGGGTGCCGACGTCGTTCATGAGAACGGAAGGCCACATCGTCAGCAGCGTTTTCGCGAGCTGTTGGCGGACCCCGCGCGGTCAGAGAACCACTGCATGTACGGAACCTCTTTGCGCGAGAACCGGGAGATCTCGTGCTCGCCCGTCCGGGTGATCACCGGGCGGGCCGCTCAGGAAAGGCCAAGGCCGCACACCTGAGATGGACGAGCACGAGAAGTCTGACAGCCCCGTAGTACCGACGAACTCGCCGAACAAGGCCACGACAGTGGCGGCGGAGGCGGGGGAGGGAAGGGGGCTGGCCGAGGGGAACACGGACAGCACAACACGTCCCGGACACAGGGCCGGAAAAGACCTGCCAAACGGGCTAGACCGTGTGCGAGAAGTAGCACGAAGGGATAAGGAAGCACGGTTCACCGCACTGCTGCACCACGTCGACATGGACCGCCTGTGGGCGGCTTTTGTGGCCATCAACCCCAAGGCCGCACCAGGGGTGGACAAGGTGACGTGGGACGCCTACGGGCAGGACTTGAGGACGAACCTCGAAGACCTGCTCCGCCGTGTCCACAGCGGTGCCTACCGGGCGAGCCCTTCTCGTCGGGTGTACATACCGAAACCAGACGGGCGGCTTCGCCCGCTCGGCATCGCCACCTTGGAGGACAAGATCCTCCAACGGGCGGTGGTCGAGGTACTGAATGCCATATACGAGGAGGACTTCTTGGGTTTCTCCTACGGGTTCCGGCCGGGGCGCAAGCCCCACGATGCGCTCGATGCGCTGGCGGTCGGGATCTCGGAGAAAAAGGTGAACTGGATACTCGACGCTGATGTCAGCGACTTCTTCTCCAGGCTCGATCAGGCCTGGCTGAAGAAGTTCCTCGAGCACCGTATTGCGGACAAACGAGTCCTGCGGTTGATCGATAAATGGTTGGCCGCAGGGGTCATTGAGGATGGAAAATGGTCGGAGACGACCGAGGGGTCACCGCAGGGGGCGTCGGTTTCGCCGCTGCTCGCTAACGTGTACCTTCACTACGTCTTTGACCGCTGGGTCCGTCAATGGAGGAAGCGGCACGCACGGGGCGACATGATCGTCACCCGGTTTGCCGATGACTTCGTGGTCGGGTTCCAGCATCTCGGTGATGCAAAGCAGTTCCTCTCAGAGCTTCGCGAACGGTTTGCGAAGTTCAACCTGGAGCTGCATCCGGACAAGACCCGCCTCATCGAGTTCGGCCGCTTTGCGGCTCAGAGCCGAAAGAAGCAGGGACTGAGCAAGCCGGAGACGTTCGATTTCTTGGGCTTCACCCACGTGTGTGGGAAGGGCAAGAGCGGGCGCTTTTGGCTCCGGCGCTTCACCATCAAAAAGAGGATGAGGACGAAGTTGAAGCAGGTGAAAGCCGAACTTCGACGACGCCGACATCTGCCCATCCCCGTGCAGGGGCGCTGGCTGGCCAGCGTGGTGCGAGGCCATCTCGCCTACTACGCCGTGCCGGGCAACATCGACGCCGTCAAGGCTTTTCGTGACCAGGTGAGAAGGCACTGGCGGGAGACGCTTCGGCGTCGAAGCCAGCGCACCCGGATGACCTGGGAGCGATTCAACCGGATCGGTAATCGGTGGCTCCCTCCCGCCCGCATCGTGCATCCCTACCCCAACGTGCGCTTCGCCGCCACGACCCAAGGCAGGAGCCCAGTGCGGTAGTTCCGCACGCTGGGATCTGTCCGGGGGGCCGCCCGCAAGGGCGGTCCCTACCGGGATTCCCGACCGTGAAGGGTTAATCCTCCGCCGAGCGTTTGCAGGCAAACGTGGCAGCGGGGGCACGAGCGCTTCGCCTGTTGTCGCACCGTCGCCGTCAGTCAATGGTCGCTGCGGAATACGGCTCGCCCCCGGAGATCGCCGGCCACGCCGGCGCCGGGGTCGGCCTTTATGGTCCTCGCTCGGCCCATGGCCGTCCATTGACGGCCGCCGCCGGTGCGAGAAATCGCGAGTAGGTGATCGATGACGGGAAAAGGCGGGTCCACAAGCGCCCCACCCGCCATCAATCACCAGACGAGGGGCCCAGGCGTTTGCGTTCGGCGTAAATTAGAGAACGGGCAAAGTCCCTGCGTGCGGGGTTCATGGGAGCGCCGGGATAAACCGGCAGAGAGGAAGGAATGAAAGAGTCCTACATCGAAGGTCTAGCGAACCACGATGACCGCAAGCCGTGCGTCGGCGTCCGTGAGGGCGTTCGGCGAAGCGTCGGTAGCGGCACGTGCAGGCAGGGCTATGGAGCCGCGTAATCACTGGGTTCGGGGTGCCGACGTCGTTCATGAGAACGGAAGGCCACATCGTCAGCAGCGTTTTCGCGAGCTGTTGGCGGACCCCGCGCGGTCAGAGAACCACTGCATGTACGGAACCTCTTTACGCGAGAACCGGGAGATCTCGTGCTCGCCCGTCCGGGTGATCACCGGGCGGGCCGCTCAGGAAAGGCCAAGGCCGCACACCTGAGATGGACGAGCACGAGAAGTCTGACAGCCCCGTAGTACCGACGAACTCGCCGAACAAGGCCACGACAGTGGCGGCGGAGGCGGGGGAGGGAAGGGGGCTGGCCGAGGGGAACACGGACAGCACAACACGTCCCGGACACAGGGCCGGAAAAGACCTGCCAAACGGGCTAGACCGTGTGCGAGAAGTAGCACGAAGGGATAAGGAAGCACGGTTCACCGCACTGCTGCACCACGTCGACATGGACCGCCTGTGGGCGGCTTTTGTGGCCATCAACCCCAAGGCCGCACCAGGGGTGGACAAGGTGACGTGGGACGCCTACGGGCAGGACTTGAGGACGAACCTCGAAGACCTGCTCCGCCGTGTCCACAGCGGTGCCTACCGGGCGAGCCCTTCTCGTCGGGTGTACATACCGAAACCAGACGGGCGGCTTCGCCCGCTCGGCATCGCCACCTTGGAGGACAAGATCCTCCAACGGGCGGTGGTCGAGGTACTGAATGCCATATACGAGGAGGACTTCTTGGGTTTCTCCTACGGGTTCCGGCCGGGGCGCAAGCCCCACGATGCGCTCGATGCGCTGGCGGTCGGGATCTCGGAGAAAAAGGTGAACTGGATACTCGACGCTGATGTCAGCGACTTCTTCTCCAGGCTCGATCAGGCCTGGCTGAAGAAGTTCCTCGAGCACCGTATTGCGGACAAACGAGTCCTGCGGTTGATCGATAAATGGTTGGCCGCAGGGGTCATTGAGGATGGAAAATGGTCGGAGACGACCGAGGGGTCACCGCAGGGGGCGTCGGTTTCGCCGCTGCTCGCTAACGTGTACCTTCACTACGTCTTTGACCGCTGGGTCCGTCAATGGAGGAAGCGGCACGCACGGGGCGACATGATCGTCACCCGGTTTGCCGATGACTTCGTGGTCGGGTTCCAGCATCTCGGTGATGCAAAGCAGTTCCTCTCAGAGCTTCGCGAACGGTTTGCGAAGTTCAACCTGGAGCTGCATCCGGACAAGACCCGCCTCATCGAGTTCGGCCGCTTTGCGGCTCAGAGCCGAAAGAAGCAGGGACTGAGCAAGCCGGAGACGTTCGATTTCTTGGGCTTCACCCACGTGTGTGGGAAGGGCAAGAGCGGGCGCTTTTGGCTCCGGCGCTTCACCATCAAAAAGAGGATGAGGACGAAGTTGAAGCAGGTGAAAGCCGAACTTCGACGACGCCGACATCTGCCCATCCCCGTGCAGGGGCGCTGGCTGGCCAGCGTGGTGCGAGGCCATCTCGCCTACTACGCCGTGCCGGGCAACATCGACGCCGTCAAGGCTTTTCGTGACCAGGTGAGAAGGCACTGGCGGGAGACGCTTCGGCGTCGAAGCCAGCGCACCCGGATGACCTGGGAGCGATTCAACCGGATCGGTAATCGGTGGCTCCCTCCCGCCCGCATCGTGCATCCCTACCCCAACGTGCGCTTCGCCGCCACGACCCAAGGCAGGAGCCCAGTGCGGTAGTTCCGCACGCTGGGATCTGTCCGGGGGGCCGCCCGCAAGGGCGGTCCCTACCGGGATTTCCCATCATGAAGGGTTTGACGAACCGAGTGGCCCGTCGGTCGACAGTGTAGGTCCTGCCCGTTAGGTCAGACAAGACGCGGTGGATCGGGAGAACAACATCCCAGCTCAAGGGGTTCATGGTGGCAACCATGAACCCCTTCATGACGGAGCAGAGAGGGTTCATCATGAAGGAAAGCTCGCGCGCCGAATTCGCTGCCCAGTTCTTTGCATGCGAACAAACCAACCGAATCCAACGGCCGCCGAACCCCGCCCACATGCGTGGCAACTCGACAGGAGCGTCGCGTTCTCAGCCTCGTTTGCCTGGTGGGAGAGACATTTGGTTTGCTCACTCGGACGCGAGAGCTCCACGCGATCACGTCTGACGCTTTTCGCCATCAGCCTCTATGTTGTGCCGACAATGCTTCGAAGTCCGATCGAAGTGCGAAGACAAAACGAGAGCCCGTAGGGCTCACTGTTTCTCCGGCCACGCGCGACGATCATGAAGGTCGCGGCGCGTCATGAAGCACAGAGCAAGATGGTCAAACAGGTCCCCTGTTTGAGGCGGCGTTGCCGTTGGCCTCGCTCGAGGAGTGTCCCCGAGGTTTCCTCGTGGTCGCTGCGCTGGGCGAGATGACCGAACCAATGGACGAAGAGCGGGACAACAACGTCGACATCGAAGCGGATATCTCGCATGCCGACCTTGACCGGTGGCCGGCACTTCGTGGTGAAGTTGCGGTTGTCCGATTCCGAGCACGATGAGCTTCGGCGCAGAGCGACGACAGCGGGAATGTCGGTGCAGCGATTCCTCTTCGACGCGGCAATGGCCGGTTCAGCCGCTCAATCGGCCGAGCGGCGGCGAGCGCAGAGGGATGTGCAGCGAGCACGACTCGTCTTGACCAGCATCGCCAACAATGTGAACCAGTTGGCCAAGTGGGCGAACACCAACCATGTCCTCCCCGACGCCTTCGGGGTCGCTCTCGACGACGTCCGCCGAGCCACCACCGAGGTGGCCGAGACACATCAGACGACTTCAGGTCCAGCTTCGAGGAGCCTCGATGATCGCCAAGGTCACCAGCGGCTCCTCGGGCCGCGGGCTCATCCGCTACCTGTTCGGACCGGGCCAGGCGAACGAGCACACCGACCAACGGGTCATCACCTCGGGACTCGAGCTGGGCGGCGATGCGCTGGCGGGTGGCAACTTGTCGAGCGAGCAGATCGCCGACATCGGTTCGGGACTCGACGCGGCCCACGAGGAATTCGGCACGAACCCGAAGGGTGGCCACATCCTCCATGTGTCGCTGTCGCTCCCACCCGGCGATCGCCAGTTGAGCGACGATCAGTGGGCACAGATCGCCCACAAGGCCATGGAGGCGTTGGGCTTGGAGGGTGAAGGAAAGCAACCGGCGGCCTGGGTGGCGATCGGGCACGGGACGAGTGCCAACGGCAACCAGCACATCCACCTGGCGGCATCCCTGGTCCGGGTCGACGGCAGCCGGGTAAATGCCTGGCAGTCCCAGCGGACCCTGTCTCGACTGTGCGCCGAGATCGAGTCCACCTACGGCCTGACTGTCATAGAGGGCCGAGAGGGCAAGGGGATGCCCGGGCTGAGCAGAGCCGAACTGGAGCGCACCGCCAGGGAGCAGATGGCCGAGCCCCCGCGGCTTACCCTCGCCCGCATGGTGCGGGAGGCGTCGGTTGCCTCCAGAGACGAAGCGGAGTTCGTCCGGCGATTGCGGGGGAGCGGAGTACTCCTGCGACCCCGTTTCGAGACCGGAGGGAAAGAGGCCGTCGTCGGCTATTCGGTCGCCGTAAGGACCAGGGACGGCGCCGCGCCGATCTGGTTCGGCGGAGGAAAGCTGGCGAGGGACCTGACCTTGCCGAACCTGCGCCAGTTTTGGGAGGTCTCTGTGGCGGATCGCACGTCGGCGGTTATCGAATGGAGTGCCGCCAAGGCGGTGGCCCCAGGGAGAGAAACCATCATTGGTATTCCCGACGACTGGCGACGAGCGGCGGGGGCCATCGAAAGGGCCGTCGAGAAGTTGAAGGAAGTACCAGTGTCCGACCTCGCCGCATGGCGCGGGGCTTCCCGAGAAGCCGCCGGCCTCTTTGCCGCCTGGTCGAGACGCTTCGAACGGGACACTCCCGGGCCGATGGCAGCAGCGGCAGACGCACTGGCTCGATCGGCGCAGAGTCGACCAGGTGATCCCGTGCCGAGCCGGGACGCGGCAGCGCAGTTTTCGCGGGGTTGCGGCGATCGTGGCCCAGTCGCAGCTGAGCAACAAATCGCCGATGGCCTGGGCCATGCTGATCGACCAGCTCGGTCGAACACTCCGGACGATCGGCGAGGCCCACGTTGCCCGAGGGGAAACGGAAACGGCCCGAGGGTTGGTCGACGATCTCTCCCGAGAACTCGAGGAGCTGCACGATCGGTTCGAGACGAGCTCACCGCAAGAGCTGGTACCAGGTGAGCGAATGGCCGATGAGCGCAACCCTCAGTCCGGGCACGAGATCGCTAAAACCCACGTTGCGCGTCACCGCGGACGGGGGTCAAGCCACGGTCGCGGCTTTGGACGCTAGCGATCGTCAGCGTTCGTGATCGGAACCTCTGCCCAGGATCATGCAATGGCCAACTCTTTGGGGCGAACGCGTTCACGAAGTCGGGGGTTCGACTCTGGTTAGGTGGACCTTGTCGTCCACTCTCGAACCTCTCTGAACAGAGGCAATACCTTGAAGAGTGCCTCAATATGGTTCCCAAAGGGCCACGTTTGGACGCTCCTGCCCCCCATCAAATGCAGCGCCGGTTGCAAGATCCCGAGATTCGAGGAACTGATATCGAGCTATGTGAGTGGGTCAACCATAAACGCGCTGGCCGGCAGATTCGGAATCCACAGGTGCACTGTTGTGGAGATCCTGGACCGAAGCGGCATTCCAAGACGAAAGCAGGGGCTCTCAACGGAGAGATTTATCAAGCCGCGATCTGTATCGGAGTGGCTGGTCTCTGAAGAGGATTGGGGACTACTTCAAGTGCAACCCAGAGACGGTACGAGCGGCCATCAAGAAGGACGGGGTGGAGATCCGGAAACGGAGAAGGTGGAATTAGGCGAGGCTTGGACCTATGGATTATGGGTCCTCCCTAGCTCCTGAGGCTCGTGCACTCTGCACAAGATTGGTGTGTCGGCTAACCCTCGAACGGTGACTGCATGCTTGGTTCGAAGAAGCACCGAATGACCCTCGCTTCGCCACAACATTTGTAGGTCGGCCTGGATGTCCGGTCCGGATCAGTCTCAAGAATCCCAAGAGGTTCGACTTCGTAGAAGTAGCGATCGCGCTCGGCCCAGGATGCTTGTCCGATGTGGTTCAAAGGATTGTCGTCCTCAGCCCAATAAACAAAGACCACATCCGTTCGGCCCTGCCCAAGAGCAATGGCGTTTCGCCAACCAGCACCCCAGCTAATCGGCTCAGTGCCTCTTGCGTCCGGCGACTCAATCAGTCCGCCGATTTGAATACGGTTTGGCGAGCAGTGGCACCACATTGTGCGATCAGAAGTTCAGTTCAGTTCTGTTCGCCGCGTCAGCCTCACGGCACCACCATGATCTCAGCAAGCTTGGCAAAGAATGTGTCCGCAGTCTCGCTAATCAGTCGGTCATGGAGCGCTGGACGATCAGTCTTTCGCCACTTTCGTTCCCGGTTGCCTGCAAACCGCTCGATCGTCTCAACCAAATACGGAGACACCCATCGCTCATCTAGACCATCTGCGCATTCTTCACCCAGGAAGAACGGTGTCAGATCCTTGTCTCTCATGCTCGCTCCAACATAAATCCAGAGCCGAGCTGGGTCCCCAATCAACGCCTCCAGGGCCTCTCTTTTGGCCGGACCGAGACCAGTTCCAGTTTGGTCGACCTGAATTACGCAAGATTCGAAATCAGAAATCGTGCCGTGCAGCTTAAGCACCGGCACCGCTGATTCCTTTCCTTCAAGGAACCTGGTGACGTACTCGGCGGCCTCAGAGAATTCCGCTTCCGTGGCAAAGACCCGATACGGCACCTTCAAGTGCGTCTCAATTAGGAGATCGAAGTTGACTTCGACGATGATGAAGTGCTCTGGCCTCGCCTCTATGACGCGGGCCAAGTCAATAACCGCCGCCCCAGGAGTACTGACACGCTTGTCGTGTGTGCCCTTGAACTTCTCCAGCGTCGAATACTGCTGACCATAGAGCTTCTCTGCATACACGACCTGTTCGAGCGTCAACTCTTCTTGAAACTGCTTGGCATTCATGTTCTTTTCTGATTCCAGCAAGATGTTTGATTTATCGAGGGCGTAGGCATGGAAGCGCCGGGACAGATCGGCTGAGTCGGGATCTGCAGTGAATGGAATACCTAGTAGACGGGAAATGGCCTCGTCCCTCAATGAGTTGCCAATAGGAAGCTGAGATGAGGCGGCAAACCCTGCCCCCAAGAAAAGGACGACTGCACTCGGATGGCTCGCAACTTGTTGGGCGTCCGAGCTGAGCGAGTCGGGAAGATGGCGTCGGAGAAGCCTGTCACCCTCGATAGCAAATCTGAATCCACCCTCGCCGCCGCAATGACGAGCAATATCGATTTGCGATTCGACAACAAACACGAGAGTTCTGAGAACAGGACTTTTCAGCTTGGATAGCTGATTGGCACCTACACGCCAGAGCGCAGACTTGAGAAACATGTCCAATGGTCCGTCGGAGTAGACAATTACTGCCAGAGATCGTTGATCCAGTTCGGCATGCATAACCGCCCTCGCCACCGCCAACGTCATCGACTCGCCAGTGCTCAGTGTGGCTCCTGAGGGCCGTCCCTTGATTTGGGCATCGACCTGATCCGTCCCGACATCGACGTACTCAACATCAATCGATCCGCCGGACCCTGTCGTGACGAGCTCAGCTTCGGCGACTGCGCGCTTCACGGGGTCCTTCGTGGACGGAACAGGTCCAGTCAGTTTGGCATCAGAGACTGCATTCATCAAAGCGCCGCTACCAAACGTACAGAGTGCTTCCAGAACAGGTAGGACCCGCGACAAGTCACTTACGACAACTGGGACAAAATGGACCCGTGAGTCATTGAGATCGAGATCCTTTTCGTGAATTCGGGCCAACTCGCCAGCCAGGTCGAAGGCCGAGTCGAATTTCATCGGCCATCGTCACTGTGGAGTGCCAGTGCGTCAAGGAACTCTTGTCGCACTCTCTTGGTGTGATTCGGCCGTTCGTGGACCAAGTCCGTATCCGGCAAGTTTGGTTAGTTCCAACCGAAGACTCGTCACCAGGGCATCAAAGGCCTGGCCAAAAGTCTCCGCTGTAGCCCGGGCCCGATGACCTCGAACCAAATCTCTTGCCACGCGATCAATGACGTCAGATTCTCGGCCTTCACGAATCCAAACCGCTCCGTCTTTGCCTTGACGAGAATCTCGAACCACTAGATCATCGGCCAATCGTCTATTGGCCTCATAGAGCATCCACCCACTCACGAGCTTTGGATCGCCATTGTTTCGCCTGGTCGACGGCGCAATTACGTCAGAGAAGGCCTTCACGGGCTCAAAGAAAGCTGCGTCAACAACGCTACGAGGAGGCCCGGCGGCGAAACGTTTAAGGGCTCGATCCTCGCTCGTGCAGCGATTGACAAGAAGAGCAATGACCACGGCTGCTGCTGGAATCTGCAGAGGCTTGGTGTTCCCTTCACGCAAATCAACGACCGATTGAATTCGGTGCCGACACCACTTGCGATAAAGCATGGCCAATTGTCGGTCGTAGTTGACGGTGCTCTGCCGATCCATTTCGACAGGGCGATCCGTACCACGAATATCTTAGGAGTTCCATCAGGCATCGGCCCTCTGGCGTGACCAGGAGCTTCCCCTGGCCAACTGCCAGAGTGAATGGATCCCCTGGATCGAAAAGAGATACCGATGGAGCCTGAAGGGAATCGACGCCTTTCCGCAATCTCTGTCCCTGGGCAACCGGGTCGAACCAGCGGTGCAACTTGTCTAAGTCTGCGTCGAGCGGACCCGGCGCTTGGCCTATTGACAACTTCCACAGCTCCTGGAGCGCCTCAGAGATATCCCGGGCTTCCCCGATGCTGAACGTCCTGTCGGGCCCCATAGGAGACGACACACCTTCGGTCATTCCACCTCGACCCTGAGTGCGTATCCCCGCTCCTTCACTTCTTGGGCGTAGCTCTCATATGTCTCAGCAATGGGGCTAATTGCTTCTTTCGCCAGGCTGGCGTAGTCACGGCTGAGTGGCAGAACGATGAGGACCTGGTCCTCTCCGTGGTCTTGTGCCCTCAAGCGCAGATAGTCGATGAGTTTCTGCAAACGATCGTGTGCAATAAAGGCACCAAATTCGTCCAGAACGATGAGTCGATTCGTGGGGCGAGCCGTCTCCTGATCGACTGCGGCGAGCCGAGCTTGGGTGTATGCAAACGCCTGCTCACCGCTACTGAACGCCTCAAGTGGCCTGGTATGAACGATTGCGCCTTCATTCCATTTGACGCTGAGTTGGCGAAGATCAACAGAAATCTCACCTTGTGATTCAGGAAGCAAGATTTCACGGACACTCTGGTCTGAAAACCAACTACCAAAGCGAGATCCGAAAAACTCCAGGATCGCTTCGTCGTATCTCGTGTCCTTGAGATCCTGTTCTTGCAGATGCCCTGAGACTGACTGCATTCCCGCGATTACAGCTCCCATGTCGGTTCGGTGATTTGCAAGTCGATCGACAAGTCGATTGAGAGAGTCACGAATATGATCCATGCAAATAATCAGCTGTTGGACGCTGAAGTTGGCTCCAGGCATCAAGTGGTCCGGAAGAGCCTGACGGACCCATTCAAACTCCTCGTCAGTGCGAATCATTCCTGCAGCGCGACGAAGATCTGCCTCGCCGCGAGCAATCGATCGCTGCGCTTCACCGAGCTGGGCCGTCAGCACAGTTGCCCTAGCGAGTGCAACTTCGTAGAAAGATGTGACCTCGCTCAATGCGCCTTCAAGGCTTTGCTCTTCAACACCGAGTTCCTGGAGAGCTGCCGTGAACTGTGCGCGAAGCGCTTCATCAGTACTTTCGCCTACGAGCATTCCTCGCTTGTGGCGCAGTCCGGCCAGCGCTGCCGCCAGCGCTTGAATCCGATCGTCTGTCTCACGGAGCGATGCCTCCAGCCTGTGAAGCTTTTCGGCCGCCTCCGGATCTGCCATAGCAAGAGCAGCATTGACTCGATCTTCGTTCTTATCAACGAGTCGTCGATTTCGATCCCGTTCGGAGAGCGAATTGTTCATACTCCGACAGGTTTGCTTCATCTTCTGATATTCATCCAGCTGTTCCTGGACCTCGAGCACTTCTGGCGGTGGAGGTTGACCTTCGAGAAAGGTATGCCGCGTGGACATTCCTAATCGAGCCTGGGATACCGTCAGGCGAACGTCTATCTCCGGATCGTCAATTGCTACTTGCAAGCCCAGCCCGGCGTCCTCTGCTTCACTGAAGTCTGAGACCGTGGTTTCAAGGAGTTGACGCATTGCAGGCGCCGCATCCAGTGCACGTTGCCTCTCCCTTAATTCAGAGATGACTTGGTCTACTTCGCTTTCAAAAGCACGCAGGTCTGGCCATTCAGGCTCGATTCGGAGATCGGCGGCGCTTGTTACCGACCACTTCAACCAATAGGCGAGATCCTCGCGATTCCGCTGCAAAGCACGTCGGGCATTCCTCAGCTCGCGCCGTTGTGGCTCTGCAAAGGCTGTCTCCTGCGCTAGCTGGGTGACAGACCGATAGATGTCCTCCCGTTCCTGATTTGCGGTAGCAAGTTCAGATTCGCAGCTGGCAATTTCGGCGTCGAGAATCGGCGCATTGTTCTCAGCATCCGAGAGTCGGAGTCGCATCTGAACGACGTTCGTAAGTTGACTACGTCGATCTCGCAAGGAATCGACTCTTTCGGTTTCTCCACTTGCTTCAGCATGTAACCGCTCGACTGCGATTTGCATCTGCTCGAAATCTGATGCATTGGGTGCACCAAGTGCGGACTGAGCTGTGTCAGCAATTGATTCGATCCGTGATAGCGGGCCTTGATCCTGCCCCGTATATCGAGCATTCCAGCGTTGGAACTGAGCCGTATTGCTCTCGATCTGTAAGGCCAACATTTCGAGAATGCCTTCGTCACCCGAAATACGCTCGACCGTGAGAAATTGACGAACAGCCGCAATGTCGGAAGGTTGATCATTAATCGTGACATGAATGCGAGACCAGGCTGACTCCTGGGGCGGCATGTCGATCCATTCACGAGAATCGCCTACCCACGTAATCGTTGTGTTGCTCTTCAGGTCAGTTGCCGTTATCTCAAACGCGCCAAGCCCCACACAAAGGCTGTTCCAGGGCTCTGAAGTCGTTCGATAGGGAGGAGTGCCAGTACAAAGCTGAAGGAGACGAATCGCCAACGTCTTGCCAATCCCATTAAGTCCTTCGAGTACAGCGAGCCGGTGATCAGGGATATTGCTGAGAATTTTTAGCGGACCAGGGGGGTCCGTGCGGATTTCAAAATTCATTGCGGAGAAGTGAGGTCAGTACAGATCGGATATGCGATTCGTCTGCTGAGTCGGACTCTATTTCGGCAACGATTTGGGCAATTTCGACATCTGGTCTGTTGCCGATCTTCGGAATTCCCTGAAGGACGGCAAGTACCTCTGTCGTATCGACGTCTACCCCGTGTGCCTCAGCCATTATCCCATTGTGCCCCGTTTATGGTCCTACCACCTAGGGTTCGACCAATTAGGAGTGAGCGATTTGGTGTTTACCTCGTCAATTGCCATTCGAGCCGCCTCTGAGAACTCAGGTGACACCTCAAATCCGATAGCAGTTCGGCCTAGCCGTACTGCTTCCACAAGGGCCCGTCCGCTTCCGCAGAAGGGATCGAGAACCACTCCCCCGGGCGGGCAACTGCTCTCTATTCGCGGTCGAATGATCGCAGAAGGAAATGTTGCATTGTGACCAGCGGCGCCCTTCTCGGTCATGCACGAGACCACGTCATTGGCTCCTGGTTCGACGCCATCTAAGTCGTAGTAGTAGGTCGGCCGGCGACCCGCGCTCCTCGTGACGAAGTGAAACCAGTGCTCGTGGGTCATCCGAAGGCGATCATTCTCTGGCCGAGGAATGGCATTTGGCTTCGACCAAATGAGGTCATTTCGGAGAATCCAATCGTCGTCCTGGGCTGCGATGGCAAATCGAGCGGGTATCAGCAGTAGCTGCTTGTCATGCAGATACCCGCCAACGGGCGTGATTCTGCGCTGTCTCGGTTTTCCGCGCTGCCCCTGTCCGCCGCCGTCCCGAATGCTGGACCAACGGGCGAAATAGGTATCGCCAAGATTCAGCCAGATGCTGCCCGAGGCCTTGAGGACCCGCCGAGCCCGACCAAGTATTTCAACCAGGTGAGCCACGTACCAGGAGGGAAATGGCTCCAGGCCCAGGACTCCCCCGGCGTCTCGATACCACTCGTATGGGGGTACACACTCCCGGGTATTTCCGAGGGTCTCCCATTCGCTCAATGTCTCAGCGTTGTGATCAAGACCGTACGTCCGGAGCCCCCAATAGGGAGGCGATGTCAGAATTAGGTCCACTGACGCTTCGGGAAGGTCACCCAGGAGGTCGAAAGCGTCGCCCCGACAGACACAAGCAGTGCCGGCCGATTCAGCTTCGCCAATGGCCAGGATGCTCACGAACCCATCCTACATGAAGTGCGGCCGCACTTCATTTAGGATGGGTTAATAGCCCAGCCAAAATCAGTTATCGGCGGCCTGCACGGATCCGCTTAGCGATCGGACTCCAAGCGGTGAGGCTCAGAACGATGTTTGGCAATGAAGCGGTGGATGGCCTCGTTGGCGTGGTCCTGAAACGACGGGTTGGCCAGGTCGGGGAGGAATTCGGCTTGATTGACCAAGGGACCTGTAAGCGTGTTAGCCGCGCTGGCGTAGAAGACGCCGCTCGACAGGCTCGGATCGGTAACACCATCGACCAGTCGCTTCGCGCCCACGTCAAGTTTGTGGCTGAGACCCAGGGTGGGCATGATGTATTTGGCCCCGATACGCATCGGCAATGGGAGGTCACTGGCTGCTTGGGTGCCGGTGGTGTTGCCGGGACTCACGGTGATGAAGCGACGGTCGGGGTGTTGGCGCGCCAGGTAGGCCATCCATAGGGCGCCGATGTACTTGGCCTGCCCGAAAGCTAGGTTGAAGTCAGCCTTTTTGTCGGCGAAATAGCTGCCATCGATGACAGTGGCGAACTCCTCGGCGGAGTGTGAGACCCACGATGGCCCCTTCATCCGCAACTTCGGGACCCCCCTGACTGCTTCACTTCCTACGAAGACCGCAACCTCGCCAAGCCGCCCCTCGGCCAGGAGCCCTTCGAGGAGAACGACGTGGCCAAGGACGTTCGTCGCGAATACGGTGGTGACCCCGTCCGCCGTCAAGCCCATCGACCGTGGGCCAATGACACCAGCATTCATGACTAGCGCGTCGACGGATCCGTCGATGGCCGCAAGGCCAGCGCGCACCGAACCCAGATCGGCGACGTCCATGAGAACGATGTCGAAGATGTGCCGGCCGGTCTCCGCTTCGAGCTCGGCTTGTGCCGCTGTCGCCCGGTCTCGGTTCCGGCACGCCAGGTAGATACGCGCCATCTCGGTACGTAATGCCAATTGCCGGGCCACCTCTTTGCCGATTCCAGCGTTGGCGCCCGTGATGAGTGCCGTCTTTTCTGGAAGTGTCCTCATTGGGAGCCGCTCTTATCTTCTGTGGGCATAGGCAGGCCGTCGAGCAAGCTGAAACGGGCATCCATCGCGACATTTCGGACATCGATCAGCTGCTGATATTCAGGAGAGTTGTACCACTTGAGGGCCGTCTCACGGTCGGGAAACCGCATGAGTGCTCCTGAAGTGAGCGAGCCATCGCCGTGCAGGATCTCCCAGTTACTGTTGGCGAGAGGTTCGGCTCCGTACTCTTTGGCCGTCCGCCCGCCGTTGGCGGCGTATTTGTCACGATAAACATCCGGGTCCTTGATGGTGAATTCGACAATTACGTATGCGCTCATGTTGATACTCCTTCGTAGTTAGTTGTGATCTGTGTTGTAGGTCTTCAGCCATAAGCGTCAACCCCCGGCAGGCGTTACGTCGCTACTCGGCCCCCATCGACCGCAAGTGTGACGCCGTGGACGAAGCTGGCATCATCGCTGGCGAGGAAGACGATCGCCGCAGCAAGTTCCTCGGGCTCAGCGACGCGACCTGCTGGTGCGAGTGCTGCGAGCTGGTTCACCATCTCGGCGGAGATTGCTTCCATCATGCGGGTGCGCGTCGGGCCGGGGGAAACGGCGTTGACCCGAACACCAAGGGGGCCGTATTCGGCGGCCCAGGTCTTCGTCAAGAGTTCGAGGGCTGCTCGGCTGGCGCCGTACAAAGCCATGCCGGCCTGTCCAAAGCTGGCGACCATCGTGGAGATGTTGACGATCGAGCCCCATCCGCGTTCGGCCATGGCTGGCGCCAGGGCCGCAACGAGGAAGAACGGCACCTTGACGTTCAGTGCAAAGGACTCGTCGAACTCTGCTTCGGTGGCTGCGTTGCTTGGTCCGAGGAAGGCGATGCCGGCGTTGTTGATGAGGATGTCGACATGACCGTCGCCCGCCTCAATGGCCCACTCGACCAGCTCCTGGGCCGATTTCAGGTCGCTCAACGTAGTGAGCCGGAACGTTGCACTACCGCCGCTGCCTTCGATCTCGGCGACCACGTCATTGGCTCGTTGTTCGTTGCGTCCGACTACCAGTACGTGAGCGCCGCGGGCGCCCAAGGCGATGGCCGTAGCCTGGCCGATCCCGCTCGTCGAGCCCGTAACCAGAGCAGTCTTGCCCTTTAGGTCAGTCATGCGATGGTTCGCCCTCTCGCTAGAAAATGGGTTGTGTGACTCACTCTTACACTTCGTAACTGGGTTGTCAAACTCAGAATCCTGATAGCATTGCTGCATGGTCAACGAGACGAGTGACTCGCCGAGGCTCACCCCCAAGGGAGCACGCACCCGGGCACGAATAGTGGAAGAGGCGGCCGCCCTGATCCATGAGCGCGGGGTGGCGGGCACCACCTTGGAAGACGTCAAGGTGGCGGCGGAAGTCAGCGGCTCTCAGATGTACCACTACTTCCCCGACAAGAACGAACTCGTGCAGGCGGTCATCGACTACCAAGCCGAGAGCATCGTCAATCGCCAGCGGCACGCGTTCAGCAGCGCGAATGGAGTCGAAACTTGGCGGAACATGGTGATCACCGCAGCGAAGCGCACCAAAGCAAAGGGGGGCTGCCAACTTGGCTCGCTCGTTGGTCAACTCGCCGAGAGTGACCCCGAGGCCCGAGCGCTCATCGCGGCAGGGTTCGATCAGTGGGCCGCCGCAATCGGCGATGGACTCAGATCCCTTCGATCCGACGGGAAACTCCCGTCGGACATCGACCCGGACGACCTCGCCATTACGCTGCTCGCCACGCTCCAAGGAGGACTTCTACTCTCCCAGGTGCAACGGAGTACCCGCCCGTTCGAAACTGCGGTAAATACCCTTCTTGCCCTTGCCATCGACAGATGAACCCATACCGGGTTCGATCACAGCCATCGCCAAGGTCGGCCCACGGTTCTTGGATGAAGCATGTGAATTTCAAACGATGCGTTTGCGACCGGCTGCCGGTCCTGATGAGGGAGGCCTCGTCGCTCCCAGTGAGTTGCTCAGGTCTGGTTTTCCGCGAGCTAAGTCAGCCGACCCTGATCGCTCGTATCTCTCCGACATCGACCGGCCTCGTAAAGATGAGCGACATTTCGTGACAGCTCCTCGCGTCGGGGAGACGTTCCACCTCGACATCGACGGGACGGCAATTTCCGGCCGCTACATCGAAGTAGGTCCCCCGCACGCATGGTGATTGGATGGGACCGTCACGGAACCGACGAAGCGCCATCGACACCCGCATTAATTGAGATCACGTTCATCCCGACAAGTGACGGCACCGATGTGAAGGTCCAGTTGTCCGGCCTGAGTGCGGAGGATGCCGCCTTCTATCGGCAACTCTGGGTGCGTTAACTTGACCGGATTGCAGCTGCCTTTGCTGACGCCGAACTGGGGGCACCTCCTGGCACTGAGTTGAGGCCACCATTAACAATCGAGTTGCCATAAAGTCATATCGTGGCAAGTCCCCCGAGGTTTGATGGCTGGTTAGCCCACGGGTGGGGCATTCAAGTCACAACTCCCCATCAGCTCTTTAGGATCATCAGTCACATTGCCCTGCTGGAGCAGAGCCGGACCTACGCCTGGAGGGGACAGAATGACGCATCTTGGGACTTCAGCCCTTCCCTGTACCGACGTCTTGCTAAGGGCGGATCGAAGGTAACCGAGAAAACAATTCGTGATGCCGAGCTGGAACTTCTCGAAGAGGCACGACGTTGGGGCCTTGGACGCGATCTGGGGCCATCGGCGACTGATTTACATATGCTCGCCGTCCTTCAGCACCACGGAGTCCCGACCCGGCTCATCGACGTAACTTCAAACCCGATGACAGCACTTTGGTTCGCCGTGGAAGAGCATTGGCCAAGTGCACGTCGAAGCCCGGGTGCGCTGTTTGCGATCGATGTTAGCAAGACCCCCTGGTACGAAACGTTCCAGCACGGCGAAGGACAAACCTCCGACCACTTGGTGAACCCACTTGCAGCCACCTATAAACAGGCCCTCGCGAAGTCCGCAACAGACAACCAGATGTTCAGGGCATTCCCAGCACTTCCTGACGAGCGCATGAAGGCACAGGAAGGATTCTTCGTAGGAAGTTCCGTCCCGCTCCGCCATGTTGCCCCAGGCGTCGTGGGACTAAACCCGATTGGATCAGCTCCCGGCAGCGAGAAGCTAGCAAAGCTACTAAGGACGGAGGCGGGCCAAGGGCGACCCGCTAGCGTTCCTTTTTGCGCGATTGTGATTCCTGCAACAGTCAAAGACAAGCTACGCGACCCGCTGAAACACACTTACAACCGACGACGCAGAGTCCTATTCCCCGATGTCGACGGCTTTCGGGAAGGATACGTTCGCGGCCAGCTTGACTAACGCCATCCACCTACCACCCTTGATTGGCAGCCCTTACAGGGCGACGATGAGGCTGTGTTCAGCATCATCTTTGGATGCTCGAACTCATAGGGCGAGATTGGCTCTCGAGCCTCGTATGAAGAAACGTTTAACCGAAGGTTCCCAGAAGGCTTTTAATCTCATCTGGATCCCAAAGTTGGACGAATCCTTTTCCGCCGTCGACCAGCTCCGATCTGAACTGATAGGACCCCACTCCGGTCTTGATCATCAGTGGCAAATATCCGCCGTCCTTCGTGGTTCGTGCAAACTCCTCAATGACGCCCGGAGTCGCTGCAGCCGGAACGTCCCGATGTGCCAAGAGGCGCTAGATATCGCGATCAGGGCAATCAAATGCCTGGCAGGCGATTGGCAGGACGTGCTGGCCATGTCTGATGGAGCCGCCAGGAGTGCGCACTTGATCATGGGGTAGTCGCCGATGTGAACGAACCGCAGGGCGGTTCCGCCTTTGAAGACGAGAGTGCCTCCGTCCGTGGGCGTGGCCCGATAAAGCTGCGCGACGACGTGGGCGAGGATGTAGTCGCGTTCGACTATCGCGGCGTCGACGCCATCGTCGTCAGCTCTACGGGTGATGGCATGGCGGGTGAGCACTAGTTCCGGACTGCGGCTCGAAGCTCATCGGCGGTGGTATTCCAGGCCACGCGGAAGGTGGGATCGATCCAGTCGACGTGGTCATCGCGAGGGTCGAGTCGGATGACGGGTTGGGTCGGCATGACCTTGGGCTCGAGCCCGAGTGGAAGGTCGAGTTCCAGGGAGAGCGAAGCGAGCCGACGCTCAGCGGCGAGACCCCTGGCGCCGAAGGCTCCTGCGAGCCGGACGAGACGGGCTGAATCAACCTCGGCTGTTCCTCTTGCGAGAGCCTCGGCGAGGCGCTCGACACTCCCGGCGAGGTCAACCCGGAGCGCGCACTCGAAGAGCGCTCTCTCTAGTGTCGAGCGCCAAGACCGCCCGATGCGCTCGGCTTCGAGGTGGATCGTTTCGGGCCGTTCCACTATGACCCGAAGGGGACGGCGGCTGATGGTCCGGATGCGAACCTGGTGGGTGCATGCCACAAAGGCGGTACGGACGGGATGGCTGAGCAGTCCGAGCTCGCTCAGCGCGCTCAGGTAGGCAATCCGGTGCGTGCGGCCTTCGAACGCTGCCCCAACTGCGAGAGGGAGATCGTCTGTGGCAGTTGAGGTCCCGAGTGAGCCGAGAGGTCGGATGGCGTAGTGCCCGCGGGTTAGCCGATCGACAAGACCCTTTTCGTTCAGTTGCCGCAAGGCGTTTGCCGTCGCAGCGGGCGATCGGCCGAGGGCGGCCTTGGCCTCTTCGAATGTGAACTCCTCCCGCCCGGTGGCCAGGAAGGTGTCGATCAGTTCCAGCTGGCGGACCATGGCGGCCTCCTCTCGCTGGTCAGTATAGCGTGAATTCACTGAATAGGTGAGTTTGACGCTATGTTACCTAAGTCATGCGTCAATTCACCTAAATCATGAATTGACGCATACTGGCCTTGCATCGCCACTCGTGCCAGGTTGAGGCGGGTGACTTCAGGTCTTCACCGTTTCCGGCTCACCGCCGAGGATGTTTCCGAGGGGTAGACCCTGCGCCACGAGGCGACTTTCAATCGTCTGTGCGGCAGCGATGGATCGGTCATCGGCCCCGAGCACGTAGGACGCCAGCATGACTTCTTTGGTGTGACCCATCCGGCGAGCGGCCGTATCAACGTCGATGCCGGCGGCGACGAGCTGGGTGGCTGACACCCGCCGGAAGGAGTGCGTGGTGACGTCCAGGCCGAGCCCCTTGCCGAGGCCGGCGATCGCCTGGCCCAGCGCTTTGGCGCGCAGAGGAGTCGTGCCGGCGTCGTAGCTCAGCAGCCAGCCCTCGGGCTCGCGGCGCAGCATCTCTCGCATGATGTCGCGGTAGCGCTCGATCAGGCCGAGGCCGAGTTGTCCGAGGACGATCGAACGCACCCCATCTTCGGATTTCGGTGGGGCGAGATACTGCCCGCCCTTGCCGGGAACCCATTGACGTTCAATTGTTATGGAGCACGTGGCGGGGTCGATGTCGCTCCACTTCATTCCGCACAGTTCGCCACGTCTCGCCCCGGTCAACGCTGCCATGGCGATCGCCATCGCCAGCACCACGTCACCGTCCGTCTCGTTCTTCCGGGGCGTCGAAGCTGCGGCCACCATTCTCGCGATGTCAGTCAGGGCCAGGGCTTTGCGCTTCGGTCGATGGCGCCCTGGAGCGGTCGCACCCTTGGCGGGGTTGTCCTCTATCCATCCCCACTTGAGTGCCTGTTCGAGCGCGGCGGTCAGGATTGCGTGGGTCTGACGGATGGTGTTGTCACCGAGCCGCTCGGCCAGGTCGCCGTAGAGAGTGTCCAGATGGTGAGAGGTGAGCTGCTGTGAGCGGCAACGACCCGAGTGCCGCCGGGACGCGTGTGGTGGAGTATTCGTAGCTCTCAATAGTCGATTGCGTACGCCCGACCCTCTTGCAGTGGGCCAGGTATGCCTTGAGCATTTCGCTCACCGTGACCGTCGTTCTCTCGGTCGGAGTCCCAACGGCCAACTCGGCGACAAACCTCTCCAGCTCCGCCTTGGCCTCCCCGATACCGCCCTTGTCCTTGGGGGCCACTCGAACGACCTTGGTGCGCTGACCGGTCTCGCCGGGCACCCGAATTCGGAGCCGAGCGCGCCGGGGCGACAGCCACGTAATGCTCCCGGTTCCGTACTCGCGACGCGAGGGCTTGGCGGATGGCATCGGAGAAACCTAGCGCAGATTGAGTCACATTTGAGTCATTTTCGACCCGATTTTCTACAAAAGTCCTGGTTGACGGTGAGTCGGCCTGTAGGCGGGATTCTGTTCAGCCCTTGCGGGCCTTGGTGACCATCCATCTAAGCGGCCTACCTGGGGATGCTCCCCTTTCGAGGAGCGGGCGAGCAGCCCGTTTCCCACGCTTGGCCTTGCTCCGGGTGGGGTTTACCAAGCCGATCAGGTCGCCCTGACCGCTGGTGCGCTCTTACCGCACCGTTTCACCCTTACCTGTGCGGACCCGGAGGTCCGCCATCGGCGGTTTGCTTTCTGTTGCACTTTCCTGCGAGTCGCCCCGACTGGCTGTTAGCCAGCACCCTGCTCTGCGGAGTCCCGACCTTCCTCAACACGATCCCGCAATGCGGTCCGGGCTGCGGCCACCTGGCCGACTCACCGTCCCGACCAGTCTGCCATCTAGTGGAGAGGTCAGGAGCGGCGCACACCTCCTCGGTAGGGTGTCCGTAATGTCCAGTCACGCCCACCAGCTTTTCGACCCCGAGGCTCCGCCGCGGCCATGAGCCGGAGGATCCAACAGAGGACGGCGGGCGTCCGGGCGTGCTCTCGATCGGCGCTCTCTACGACGAGGTCGAGGATGCCCTGACCTCGACATTTCCCCGGAATCGGCAATTGTGGGTGCGGGGGGAGATCCACAGCTTCTCCGATCAATCCGGACGATCGGGCCACTGCTATTTGGACCTCGTCGACCCCGACGACGGGCAGGGGCGGCCAGGCTGCACGAGGTCGGGGCGCCCCGGCCCTGAGGGTCAAGTGCTGGAAGGGCACCTGGTTGCCCATGAAGGGCGCCCTGGCCAAGAACGGTGTCATGCTCGCCGAGGGGATGGTCGTCGATCCTGCGGGGAACGATCGATCTCTACCGTCCGAAGGGCGAAATCGGCTTCATCCTCTCCGAGCTCGACGTGACCGCGCTGTTGGGCCGCTTGGCGGCGCAACGCGCACAGCTCTTGAGGAAGCTCGAGGCCGAAGGGCTGTTGCGTCGCAACGCGGCGCTCCCCGTGGCCGAGGTGCCGCTCCGGGTGGGGCTGGTGGCCAGTCCCGGGACCGAGGGCTATCAGGACTTCCTGGGTCAGCTGACGGGTTCGGGTTTCGGGTTCCAGGTCCAGGTGGTGCCCGGTCGCCGTCCAGGGTGGGGATGCACCCGTGCCAGAGTGGCACGAGCAGTGAGGGCGCTGTGCCGCACCGAGTGCGACGTGATCGTTGTCGTGAGGGGTGGCGGATCGAAGGCGGACCTGGCATCGTTCGACTCCGAAGTCGTGGCCCGCGCCATCGCCAGCGCCACGAAGCCGGTCTGGACCGGAATAGGCCATACGGGGGATGAGTCCGTTGCCGACATTGTGGCGAATCGGGCGTTCATCACCCCGACCGAGTGTGGGCACGAGCTCGTGTCCTGCGGGTCGGTCAATGGTGGGAGCAGCATGTCGGTGCGGCGGCCTCCGTGCTCAGCCGTCGCGTGCCTTCGCTTCTCGCCGAGGCGCAAGCACGGGACGCCGCCGCACGCGGCCGGCTCACCCGTGCTGCCCGCAGCCAGTTGCGGGTCCACCGGGAACGGTTGTCCCGTCGTGCCACGGCCGTCGGTCGTCTGGCCCCCGAGGGTCTGGCGGCGCGCCAGAGTGCGGCTGCGGACGCATGCGGCCCGACTCGGTCCCTTGGCGTCCGGCCATCATCGCCAAAGAGGTGGAACGGGTCCGATCGTGGCGCCGATTGCTCACCGCCTATGACGTTGAGCGCCAGCTGGAGCGGGGCTACACGTTGACCCACACCGGCGTCGGGTGCACTTGTGCGGAGTGCGGCTGGCCTCGCCGTGGGGACCGAAGTCGTCACCCGCTTTGCCGATGGGACGGCCCGCTCGCAGCGTGGAGTCGGCCGAAGTCCGAAATGATCGTGTCGAAGAGAAGGATGAGGAGATGCAATGACCGCAGTCACGAACGAGCCGCTCCCGGTGGAGGGGCTGAGCTACACCGACGCCAGTCGGGAACTCGACTCCATCGTGGAGTTCTTCGAACAGCGTGAGGTCGATGTGGACGTGCTGGTGGCGCGCCTCGAGCGTGCGACCGCTCTCATCGACGAGCTCGACCGTCGGCTCCGTCAGACGCGGGCGCAGGTTGAAGATCTCGTGCCGCGGCTCGATGCGCTGGCCGGCGAAGTAGACGGTGGCGACAATGAGTGAGTCGGTCGACGACCAACGGCTGTACTTCCGTCAGCTGCTGTCGGGTCGGGACTTCGCCCGGGGAGATCAGATCGCCCGCCAGATGGTCAACTTCGTCTATCTCATCGGAGATCGGGCGACCGGTGAGGCGGTCATCGTGGACCCCGCCTATGCCGTGCAGGACCTGCTCGACATCGTGGCGGCAGACGGCATGAAACTCACCGGCGTGTTGGCCACGCACTACCACCCGGATCACGTCGGGGGTGAGATGGCAGGGTGGGGTCTCGAGGGCATCAGCACGCTGCTTGGAGGCGGTCCAGGTCCCGATCCACCTCCAGAAGGAGGAGGTGCCGTGGGTGGAGCGGACGACCGGCGTGAGCGCATCGCATCTTGTCGGCCACGACAGCGGTGACGTGGTCCAGGTCGGTTCCGTCGGGGTGGAGTTGATCCACACACCGGGTCATACGCCGGGCAGTCAGTGCTTCTTCGTCGACGGACGGCTGGTCGCCGGCGACACGCTCTTCCTCGAAGGTTGCGGTCGTACGGATCTCCCCGGTTCGGATCCGCTCGCCATGTACGACTCCATCAACCATCGCCTGGCTCGTGTGCCCGATGACGCTGTCCTCTTTCCCGGCCACCTGTACTCAGCGCGACCCCTCGCAGGGCATGGGCGAGACACGCAAGACGAACTACGTGTTTCGCCCTCGTTCGGTCGAGGAGTGGACTGCGATGTTCGGGGGCGTATGACGATCGAAGGGGTGCCGATGGACGGTTCCGTCGTCGTCGTCGGCGCATCACTCGCCGGCTGGCGCGCCGTGGAGACGCTGCGGGCCGAGGGCTTCCACGGGACTCTCTCGCTCGTCGGTGAGGAGTTGCACCTTCCGTACGACCGGCCTCCGCTGTCCAAGCAGGTGTTGGCGGGCACATGGCCACCGGAAAAGGCCGTCCTGGCCGATAAGAAGAGAAGCAGCGAGTTACGGGTGCATGAGGTCCTCGGGCATCGTGCCATCCGGCTCGACGTCGAGGGACGCCGGGTGGAGATCGACGACGGCAGCATCCTCGCCGGGGACGCCGTGGTGGTGGCAACGGGGGCCACTCCGAGACTCCTGCCGGGAACCGAGGGACTGGGCCACCGCGACGGACTGTTCACGCTGCGCACACTCGATGACGCCGTCGCCCTGCAAGGCGCCATCGCTGCGGTCGAGTCGTGTCGCGTCATCGTCATCGGCGCCGGGTTCATCGGGGCCGAGGTCGCATCGACCTGTGCCGGCCTCGGATGTCGGGTCACAGTGATAGAAGCGATGGAGATCCCACTGTCCAACGTGCTGGGAGCACTGATCGGCACCCATTGCGCCTCTCTGCACGCTGCGCATGGTGTCGATCTGCGGACAGGAGTCGGTGTGGCGGGAGTCCGTCGTGTCGAAGGCGCAACGAGCGGACTCGACGTCGAGCTCGAAGGCGGTGAAGTTCTCCACGCTGACGTGGTGGTGGTCGGCATCGGCGTGGTGCCGGCGGTCGAGTTGGCTCGAAGGACTCGGGGCTGACGCTCGAGAACGGTGTGGTCTGTGATGACCGGCTCTTCGCAGCGGACGGCGTCGTAGCCGCCGGTGACATGGCTCGTTGGCTGTGGCACCACGACGGTGGGGAAGAGCTCATTCGCATCGAACACTGGCAGATCGCCGCGGAAGCGGGCGTGGCGGCGGCGCGCAGCGTGCTGGCCGGCCCGACCGATGCGGAGCCGTTCGCGCCTATTCCCTACTTCTGGTCCGACCAGTTCGGCATCCGCTTCCAGGTGTTGGGGAATCCCGGCGGTACGGACGATGTGGAGATTGTCGACGGCTCCTTCGAGGAGGGCAAGTTCGTCGCGTTGTTCGGCCGGGCCGGCCGCCTACGTGCCGCCATGGCCATCGGACGGCCTCGAAGGCTGATGGGATATCGCCCCCTGCTCGAGGCAGGCAGCAGTTGGGACGACGCGTTGAAACACGAGGCGTCCTAGAGCGATCTGCTCCACTGCCGTCGTCAGAAGGAGATGCCCGAAAGCTCGGGGATCGTCGCTTCTGCTTTGCCTCGCGCCGCCAACCAGCGCTCGCGGGCATGGGAACGGGTGGCGTCGTCCGATGCGGGGTTCGATGACGCGCCGAGGGGAGAAGGTCTCGGCGATGTCATCGTCTGATCCGTAGGTGCCGATGGCCAACCCGGCGAGGAGCCCCGCTCCGAGCGTGGTTGCCTCCAGCACGGGGGAGATCTCGACCGGCCGTCCGATGGCGTCGGCGAGCGCGGTCACAAAGACTTCGTTGTCCGACATGCCCCCATCGACGCGCAGCGCCCCGATGGGGAGACCGCTGTCGCCTTCGGCTGCTTCCACCAGGTCGGCGCCACGGTGGGCCACACCCTCGAGGACGGCCCGCACGAGCTCGGGTCGGCCCGAGCCTCTGGTCAATCCCACCAGGGTGCCCCGGGCGCCGAAGTCCCACACCGGTGTACCCAGGCCGAGGAGTGCCGGGACGAACCACACGTCGCCGGTGGTTTCGCACTCTGCGGCCACCCGGGCGGACTCGGCGGCGGAGGTGAGGACGCCGAGGTCGTCCCGAAGCCATTCGATGCAGCTCCCGGCGGAGAGCATCACCGCCTCGACGCCCCAGGTTGCGACTCCGTCGATCCGGTAGGCGACGATGGGGAAGGTGCCGTGGGCACCTTGTCCGGCATGGATCGGGCGCTGGTCCGACCCGGTGCACTGGTCCAACATGCCGCCCGTCCCGAAGGTGGCTTTGGCGAGCCCGGGGCGCGTGCACCCCTGTCCGACCAGGGAAGCCTGCTGATCGCCGGCGATGCCACAGATGGCAGGTGCTCCCGCAAGGGCGTGGCAGGCTCCCACGGCTCCCGATGAATCCACGATGCGGGGAAGGATCGCCGCAGGGATGCGGAGGCGCTCGAGGAGCGGCATGTCCCACTCGATGGACGACGGATCGATCAGCCCGGTGACGGCGGCGTTGGTGGCGTCGGTGACGTGGAGGGCGTCGCTCCCCGCGCCGGCGCCACCCGACAGCGTCCAGGCCACCCAGCTGTCGACCGTGCCGAAACAGAGCTCGCCGGCCTCGGCGCGGGCACGATCGGGGTCAACCTCGTCGAGGATGGCCATCAACTTCGTGGCCGACGCGTTGGGGGCCAACCGGATGCCGTCGGCCTGCAGGACGAGGCATGTCCCCACCGTGCGCAGGTCCTGCCAGCCGATGCCCGGTGCGACGGGCCTGCCGGTCGCCCGCTCCCACACGATGGTCGATGCCCTTTGGTTGGCAATGCCGACAGCTTCGACCGGTCCACCGTCGTGGAGCGCCGTGGTAGCCACCTTCAGGACAGCGTCGGCCATTACGGAGGCGTCGAACTCCACCAAGCCCGGGGCAGGGGAGTCGGGGAGCACCGGAGCATGGTGCACATGCGCGACGGTCGCGTCAGGTCGCACGACCGCGGCGCGGACGCCCGAGGTGCCCACGTCGACGACGAGGACGGTTCCTCCCTTGCTGCTCACGACCACGGGGACGGCCCGAAGGGGGAGGGCAGGCCGAGTTTGCCCGGATTGAGGATGCCCGCCGGATCGAAGGTCTCCTTCAGGCCGACGAGAACGTCGAAGCCCGAACCGAGGGCACAGGGAAGGAAGCGGGAACGATTGAGCCCGATGCCGTGGTGGTGGCTGATCGCAGCACCGTGTGCCATCGTCGCCGTGGTCACCGCGTCCCACGCGCGGCGGTAGTACCCCTCGCGCCAGGTGTCATCACCGTCGGGCCCCTTGCCGGCGAAGGTGAAGTAGAGACAGGCGCCGTCGGTATACGCGTGTGATTGGTGGGCCGAGGCGGCCAGCGTGCCGTCAATCGCCTTGAGAGCACGGACGACCTCGTCGAAGAGATCCGGGAGGACGGCCCACGCTCCCGCGATCTCCGCCGTATCGACAACGACGCCGGCCCGCCAAAGCGGGGCGAGGGCCGAGACATCGTTGCGATGCGTGAGCCAGCGCTCAACCAGGGCGACGTCCAGGGGTTGCGCACCGGTCGACAGGCATTCGTCGTCCACGATGGCCAGCGTCGCCGCCAGGAGTGCCGGATCGGTCTCGTCCAACACGATGAGGACGTTCGTGTCGGTCTGGTCGAAGGTGCGGACGGACTCGGTCTCGTCGTAGAGGCGGAGCACGGCCGGTGTGGCGCCACGGCGCATCACCTTGCGGCAGGCCTCCAGGCCGGCGGCAAAGGTGGTGAAGCCGAACGCCCGCCGCTCTTGCGCGGAGGGCAGGGGGTGGATGCGGACGCGTGCTGCGGTAATGACCCCGAGCGTGCCTTCGCTGCCCACGAAGAGCTGGGTCAGGTTGGGTCCGGTGGCCGCCCGGGGACCGTGTCCTTCGGTCTGCACGACGCGGCCGTCGGCCAGCACCACCTCGAGCCCGAGCACCATGTCCTCAATCTTGCCGTAGCGGGTCGAGTACTGGCCGGCCCCGCGACACGCCAGCCATCCGCCCAGGGTCGAGAGATCCATCGACTGCGGCCAGTGCCCGAGGGTGTAGCCGGGGCCGACCCGACCGAGTGCAGCCTCGAGGTCGGGCCCGAAGGTGCCGGCTCGTACGTCAGCCGTGAGAGAGGTCTCGTCGACTTTGATGACGCCGTCCAGGGCGGTGACGTCGAGCGCGACCCCGCCGAACACCGGGATCGAGCCGCCGCAGACGCCACTCCGGCCCGCGGCCGCAGTGACAGGGACGCTTGCTGCATGGCAGGTCGCCAGGACGGCGGAGACCTCTTCGGTCGTGTGCGGGCGCACGACCACCCCGGGGCGTTGGGGCACGGCGCCCTCGGCGGCCCACGCGATGGCGAGTGGCCACCAGTCCCTTCCCGCCTCCGCCCGCGCCGCTTCGTCGACGAGTACCTCGGCGCCGCTCTCGGCCAGCCGGCTGAGCAGCCCGTCCGGGAGCGGGACGACCGAGCCGGAGAGCCGATCGGCCACGGCCCCCGGCGCGGCGTCAATCGGCGTGACCGGCGTGGGAACGGTCAAGGGAGATCCAGCCCGGCGGTCAGCAGCTCTTTCTGGCAGGCCTCGATGAAGTCGTTGGCCTGCTCGGTTGTTTGCTGCTCGTCCCATCCCAACTCGGCTGCGAGGAGTTCGGCCGTCGCATGCGCCGCCGCCATGGTCGGGAGCGCCCGTTGGATGTTGGCGCGGGTCCGCCTGATCAATACATCGCTGAGGGTCTGCGCCATTTCCTCTCGCGCTGCGTACACGATCTCTGCGCCGATGTACGGCAGGCCGGCGATGACGGGCTCGAGCAGCTCCGGTCGCGCATCGGCCAGCGCGAGGACCGCCGAGGCGTCGGTTCCGTAGCGGCCCAGGAGGTGCGACCGCGGGTGGGCCATCGTGACGGGATCCCTGGTCGCCGACGTCGCGCCGAGGAGCCGGAGCGACTTGGTCACGCAAGGACGGCTCTTCGGCGACTCGCCGAGTTGCTCCACCACGACGTTGACCGTGTCCTGCGCCATCTTCCGGTAGGTCGTGAGCTTGCCACCCGTCACGGTCACGACACCGTGCGCCGATGTGCGCACTGTATGACGACGGGAGAGGTCCGCGGTGCGCTCCGAGACGTGACCGCCCTTGTCGGATGGAGCGAGCAACGGGCGCAAGCCCGCCCACACGCCGGTGACGTCGGCACGCGTGAGCTGAGAGGTCGTGACATTGTTCGCGGCGTCAAGGAGGTAGTCGACGTCTTCGGGCGTGCACGAGGGGTCGTCGAGAGGGCCCTGATAGTCGGTGTCGGTCGTGCCCAGATACACGAGGTCCGTCTCGGGCCATGGCACGACGAAGATGGACCGGCGGTCCTGGGGGACAGGAATGACGGCGGCGATGTCGCTCGGGAGCCGTTCCGCCGGCACGGAGACATGGATGCCCTTGGCCGGCCGGATCGAGCGGGGGTGGGCGCCTTCATCGAGTGCCCGTACGTCATCGGCCCAGACGCCGGTGGCGTTGACCACGACGCGCGCCCGCACGGGGAATGCACTCGCAGCGTCGGACGGATCGGGTCGGACGAGCGCGCCGTTGGTCCTTCCGTGGTCGTCGGCCGTGAGGCCCACCACCGACGTGTAGTTGGCCACGACGGCGCCGTATTCGATGGCGGCGGTGCGGGCCAGGGTGAGGGTCAGGCGGGCATCGTCGGCCCGGGCATCGAAATAGAGAAAGCCCGCAACGAGACGGTCCGTGTTCAGTGTCGGGAGGTGGGCCAGGGCCTGGGCTTTGGTGACCCGCTTGTGGCGGGCGCCGATGCGGAGACCTCCGGTCACGTCGTAGAGCCACAACGCGACGGAGTAGGAACGGGCCACCGTCTTGGAGACCACGCCGTCGCGGCCGAAGAGGGGGATGAGGAACGGCAGCGGGCTCACCAGGTGCGGTGCATTGTTCAAAAGACGCTGGCGTTCGGCCAAGTTCTCGTAGACCAGGCGGAACTCGCGCTGCTGCAGGTACCGCAGGCCGCCGTGAATCATCTTCGAAGACTTGGACGAAGTACCTGAGGCGAAGTCACTCTTTTCGACGAGGGCTGTTTTCAGACCCCGGCTTGCGGCATCGAGCGCCACCCCCGCTCCGGTGACACCGCCGCCCACCACCAGCACGTCGAAGTGCTCGTCGGCGAGGCGGCGCAGCGAGTCCTCGCGTCGAAATCGATGCACGTTCCCAGCCTGCCACACAGGGTCGGAGCCTCTTCCCCGCAGGCGGCACGCCCGCTACCCGCCGCGGCTCATCACCTCGAGGCCGGCCACGATCGTGGCCAGGCCGAACTCGAAGCGTTCGTCGCCGTCGGCGGATGTCATGTCCGGTGCAATGGAAGCGAGCACCGGATATTGCGCACACGGCAGCGCGCCGAAAAACGCGTGCACTTCATCGAAATACCGCCGTACCTCCGCGGGGTCCATGCCGGACTGCTTGAGCAGTCCATCCTCGAAAGCGCAGGCCGAGACGTAGAGGATCAGCTGATCGAGCCCGAGCGCAACCACCCGGTCGGTGAGTCCCCCCATGCGCAGCGCAGTCACCAACACCTCTGTCGCCGCCAATGTCTGCGGTGACGTCGGAATGCGACCGAGCCCGGCCAAGGCGGCGTCTCGATGCGACATCAACACCTTCCGGTACCCGCGCAGCATGTCGAAGACCTGTTCGCGCCAGTGCTCAGGATCAGGCTCGGGGAGCGGCACCTGGCCCACGAGCTCGTCGTACACGAGCTCCAACAGCTCTTCGCGGCCCGAGACGTACCCGTACAGGGAAGCGGCGCCCGTGCCGAGATGCTCAGCGACCCGCCGCATCGACAGACCGGTGACCCCGGCTTCGTCGAGCACCGCGATCGCTGCCGCCACGATGGCGTCAAGGGACAAGGTCGGACGCCTCCCCGGTCGCTCGGAGTGGCGGGCCAACCGCCGTGGGGCTGCGGGGAGGCCCCCGCTCCCCGCCCCGCGCCCTCCTGGCACCCGTTGCGGGACCACTGGCTGCGTTTCGGGTTTCGGGCTTGACGGGTTCACGCACCCACTATATAACTAACACTGTTCCGAACAATGTTCGGAAAATAATTCGATCCCAAGGAGGCCGAGCGTGTCCGCAACCATCAACCATCCGAAACGGTGGGCCGTTCTGGCCCTCGTGCTCGCCGCTGAGTGCATGGACCTGCTCGACGGCACGATTGTGAATGTTGCTGCGCCGACCATCCGGACCGATCTGCACGCGAGCGCATCGGGGTTGCAGTGGATCATCGGCGGCTACGCACTGGCCTTCGCCATCGGGCTGATCACCGGTGCCCGCCTCGGCGACATCTACGGTCGCAAGCGTCTCTTCGTCCTCGGCGCGTGCGGCTTCGTGGCCGCCTCGGTGGCGTGCGGCTTCGCGGGCTCCACGGAGATGCTCATCGCCTGCCGGTTGGCGCAAGGCACCGCCGCCGCGCTGTTGATCCCCCAGGGGCTCGGGATCATCAGGAGCGTCTTCTCCCCCGACGATCTCGGCTCAGCCTTTGCCTTCTTCGGCCCGGTGATCGGGTTGTCGTCCATGCTGGGCCCGATCATCGGTGGGGCGCTCATCGACGCCAACGCCTTCGGCTCCAGCTGGCGTCTGATCTTCTTCGTCAATCTTCCGCTGGGTCTGGCGGCTGCTTTCGGCGCGGCGCGTCTGATGCCCGAGTCAAGGGCGCCCGGGCGACCCCGGCTCGATCTGGTCGGCACCCTTCTCGCGGCACTGGCCATGGGACTGCTGATCTACCCGCTCATTCAGGGACAGAGCTCGGGCTGGCCGCTGTGGACCTACGCCATGATCGCGGGCAGCGTCGTCACCTTCGGGCTCCTGGTCGTCTGGAGCCGCCGAGCCCGGAGAGTGGGGGACGACCCACTGGTCGAAGCGAGCATCTTTGGCCACCGTTCCTACGTTGCCGGGTTGGCCAGCATCATCGTCTTCTTCGCCGGCATGATCGGCACCCTTCTGGTGCTGACGCTCTATCTCCAGTTCGGCGAGCATTTCTCCGCCATCCACGCCGGCATCACCCTGGCGCCGTTCGCCGTCGGCTCGGCCCTGGGCGCCGTGTCGGCGGCCACCGTCCTGGTGCCCCGATTCGGTCGCATCGTGCTGCAAGTGGGCGCCGTGATCGTCGGAGGCGGCATCTGGTGGCTCCGCGAGGTCATCGCCGCCCACGGACTGTCCACCACCTCGCTGGGCTTGGCGGCGCCGCAAATCGTGCTCGGTCTGGGCATCGGGATGCTCATTTCGCCGCTCTTCGGATTCATCCTGTCGGCGGTGACCGACGACGAGGTCGGATCTGCGTCAGGTGTGCTCAATGCCAGTCAGCAATTGGCAGGGGCCGTCGGCGTCGCCGTACTCGGCACCATTTTCTTCACGACACTCGGTCACGCGGGATTTGTGGTGGCCATCAACCGCTGTCTCCTGGTGGTCCTCGCGACCATGCCCGTCCTCGTGGTCCTGACCGGCCTGTTGCCCCGGCGGGCCCGGGAGGACGAGTTCACGCCCGACGAGGCTGTCGCGGCCCCTGAGGCTCCCGATGGCGAGGCGTCTCTTGGGGCCTCTCGTGCGGAGGCTGACCTTGTTCTCACCACGGTGGGCTGATCGGAGCGCCCGGTGGTGGAGCGACGCCTACTCCTCGGGGATCGCCTCCCACCATTGGCACCACCACTGGTCACCTACGAGGATCCGCAGCTTCGGGTGCCAGCAGTAGGAGATGTCCTTGTGCGGCTCGAGGTAGTACCGGCAGTTCTCGCACTTCTCGGTGCCTGACGGCTTGCCCTTCAGCACCGCATTCTCGGCGAGGTGCCGGAACTCGATCTCGAGCTTCTCGTCAATCTCCTTGGGTTCGGGTTCGGGGATCACGTAGTCGGCCACCCGAGCAAAGTAGCGCGCTTCGCGGCTGTTTGACAACGATTGTCAAAACCGGGGAGGGACGCTATGGTGACAACGGCATGCAGTCTCCCGATGCGCTGACCGATCTCTTCCGGGCAAACGGACGCAAGATCACCGCCCAGCGGCAGTGCATCTTTCGGGCTCTCGAGGGCGATGTCACGCATCCCTCGGCCGAGAAGGTCTACGAGAGGGTGCGCACCGAAATGCCGAACGTGTCGCTCAAGACCGTTTACCAGACGTTGCATGATCTGTCCGAACTGGGACAGATCACCGCGCTCGACCTCGGGACGGGCGCCGCTCGCTTCGATCCCAATGTCGAGGCCGCCCATCACCATGTGGTGTGCCGCGGGTGTGGCAAAGTGCGCGACGTCGACGCCGATTTCCCTAACTTCCGCGTGCCGTCGGGTGCCGCACCCGGATTCAATGTGCTCAGTGCCGAGGTCGTCTTTCGGGGCCTCTGTGACGAGTGTCAACCAGATCAGCAGTAGTCAGACACATCAGCGAACAAGAAAGGTACGAACAACCATGCCAGCATTGAAGGGCACCCAGACCGAGGAGAATCTGAAGGCGGCGTTCGCCGGCGAGAGCCAGGCCAATCGTCGGTACCTGTACTTCGCCCAGAAGGCCGATGTCGAGGGGTACCCGGATGCCGCGGCGCTGTTCCGCTCGGTTGCCGAGGGTGAGACGGGCCACGCGTTCGGCCACTTCGACTTCCTCAAGGAGGTCGGCGACCCGGCGACCGGTGTTCCCGTCGGCCCGACGAAGGACAACTTCAAGTCGGCCATCGAGGGCGAGACCTACGAGTACACCGAGATGTACCCCGGCTTCGCCAAGACGGCACGCGACGAGGGCTTCGAGGAGATCGCAGAATGGCTCGAGACCCTGGCCCGGGCCGAGAAGTCCCACGCCGGACGCTTCACCCAGGGGCTCGAGTCCCTCGCCTAGAGGGCAGCATGGCAACCCCCTTTGAGGGCCCGACCGACCCGCAGTCCGCGGCCTTTGCCACGCGGCGGGTCGCGCCGGGCGGCAGAACCAGTGACCGGGGGGCGACCTCCGTCGCGTTGCGGCAGCTGCGCGCCCGACCCGTCGGGTCGGCATGACAGCGGCTCTGACCCTGGCCGACGTGCTCGATCTGCGCGAGTACGAGCGCGTGCGCGAGGAGTATCGGGCCCGGGTGATCGCCCGCAAACGCCTCCGGAGGATCGCCCTGGGGCCCATCATGACCTTGGTCTTCGAGTCCGTGGACACGGTCCGGTTCCAGATTCAGGAGATGGCCCGAGTCGAAAAGATCCTGACCGACGAGGCGATCCAGGTGGAGCTGGACATCTACAACCGGCTGCTCCCCCAGGTGGGGGAGCTTTCGGCCACCCTCTTCATCGAGCTCACGTCCGATGCCTCCATGCGCGAGTGGCTGCCCAAGCTGGTCGGGATCGAGACGGCGCTCGGCGTGGCGCTCGGCGACGACGTAGTTCCCAGTGCCCCGGAGGAGGCGCATGCGGCGGCATTGGTGCGCGAGACGATTACGCCTGCCGTCCACTACATCCGGTTCGCCTTCACCCCGGCCCAGGTGGCGGCCTTCGCCGACCTCGAAGAGGTCGCCCTGGTGGCACGCCACCCTGCCTACGAGGAGCGTACGGTCCTTCCTGACCAGGTGCGTCAGGAACTGCTCGGCGACCTGCGTGGCACAACAAAGCCGCTTCCTATCGGCTGACCAGGGATAATTCTTGTGTAGGTCTTTACAGGCGCACCGACCGTAGGCCATACTCTTCGTTCGCCGGAATTCGGTGCCGGCGCCGTTGGGTCGAGCCCAGCTGTGCTTCCGACTAGGGCGAAATTGCCCATATCCGACTTTGCGAGGAAGTGTTTCCCATGAGTGCCACCACGTGGCGCAAGCAGGCCGCCTGCCGGGGCCTCGATGTTGAGGCGTTCTACCCGATTTCAGAGGACGAGGCCGATGCGGCTGAAGCCAAGGCCATTTGCGGCGAATGCCCGGTCCGTCAGGCTTGCCTCGAGCACGCCCTGGCCCACCGCGAGCGTGAGGGCGTCTGGGGTGGCACCACGGAGCGTGAGCGCCGGCGCATCGTCCGGCAGCGGCGCAAGTCGGCCTGACTTCAGCCTGACCTCGTCGTCGTCGTCGACGCCTGATTGGCCGACGCGCCGAGGGTGCAGGGGACCGGATTCCACGCTCGGGTTGGGTGTTGGTGTAGACGTTCCCCGGGACCGTCGTTGTCCCTGTTCCCGTGGTCGTGGTGGTCGTCGTCGAGGTCACGGTGAGCGTCGCGTTCGCCACCCAGAGGTTCACGTTGTTTCCGCTGAGGCTGGGGTCGGCCACGTACTTCACCTTGCCCTGAAGGGAGGCCCCGAGCGTCTTGGCTGCGGGCAAGCCGGTCGGACCGTAGAAGATCTCCGAGGGGTCACCTGCTGCGATGACGCTGGGGGCGTCGTTGATGCCGCTGATCTGGAAGCCGTCCTTCCTCAGCGCTTGGGCGGTGTCGGTGGCCAGGAGCCCGCCGCCCGAGGCATTGAGCACGTTCACCGAGACCACGCTGTTCGCCAAGGGGGGTGTCGTCGTGGTCGTCGTGGTCGGATTTGTCTTCGGGAGGCCGAGCTGGTTGAACGCAGCGATCATCTGGTCGGCGTAGGGCTGGGCAGCCAACAGGACGTCTGCGCCCGCTCCGGTCACGTAACTCGTCGTCGGGAGCGTTTCGGTCACGAGGTGCGAGGACTGCAGGCCCCTGAATTCCGATGCGATGTGGAACAGGTCGCTCTCGCTGAGGGTGTCGTCGATCGCCAGGTTGCCGACAGCCGATGAGATGAAACCGTTGATCGCCAGCGGATTGGTGATGGATGTATTGACCTTGGCCAGCACGGCACGGAAGAAGGAATCCTGCCGCTGGATGCGGCTGAAGTCGGAGAGGCCGTCATACTCCCAATGACCGCTGCTGTTCACGTACTCGAGGTGCCGGGAGCGCACGAGTTGGAGCGCCGTTGTGCCGTTGATCACTTGGCACCCCGGCGTGGTGACGTCCAGCCCCGTGTAGGAATCCTTGACCTCGGTCGGAAAGTCCATCGTGACGCCCCCCAGGGCGTTCACCATGCCGGAAAACCCAGGGAACCCGACAGAGATGTAGTGGTTGATCGGGATGTGGAGGACGGATTCGATCGTCTGGATGAGCAGATCGGGCCCGGAGTTGAAGGCCGCGTTGATCCGGTTCATGCCCTGGATGTCAGAGCTGTTCTGCGGGATGTCGACCCAGAGGTCACGGGGAATGGAGATCACGGTGACGGATTTCGTCGCCGGGACGAAGCGGGCCACCATGGTGACGTCGCTGCGCTGCCCGCCGGCATCGGCTTCGTCGCCGAAGGCCTTGACTTGTGTGGGGTTGTCCACGAAGGCCCGCGAGTCGCTCCCCACGAGGAGCACGTTGAACGGCTTCCCCGGCGCAGCGGCCTGCTTGATGAGGTGCTTCGAGTGGATTTTGGGGATCTCGTCGTAACGGTAACGGGCGTAGAAGAAAATGCCGCCTGCGCCGGCAATAGCGAGGAAGACGATGAACGAGAGCGCGTAGATGATGCGGCGACGCCATCGATGTTTGCGACGCTGTTCCTTCTTGCGCGCCTTGCGAAGGTCCGACTGGACATCGGCCCGCGACTCGAGAGCCGCCGCACCGGTCGCCCCGCCCGCAGCCGCTCCGGCTGCCGCGGCTGAACCCGGCACGAACGTCTTCGACGATGCCACGAGTCTTTTCTCCGGCGGATCGGCGTCGTCCGCGGCATCGGGCGCCCCTTCCTCAGCGGCGGGCGACGCCTGGTCCTCCCCGGCGGCAGGTGCCTCCTCCGCGCCCGGCGACGCCTCCTCTCCGGGGACGCCTTCCGTTACTGCATCCGTTGCCGGTACGACTGCCGCATCGCCATCGGGGGGCGCGTCGGACAACGTTTCGTCTGCTGTGGGTGCATCGGTGGCCGGTTCGTCGGACGAGAGCTCCGCCGGCGGAGCGTCATGCGGAGCGCCAACGACCTCCGAAGCTTGCGCGGGGGTCGTTTCGGGGGTCTCTTCGGATTCCTCGTCAGGAGTCAAGGGACAAAAAATACATGGCAGGACCGTCCGGTAGCCTTCGCCGGTGGATTTTGACCTCCCGGAGGAGCTGATCGCGCTGCAGAGTTCGGTGCGCCGGTTGGCTCAGGACAAAGTGCGCCCCCGCGCCCGCGCCATCGACAAGGACGGGACCTATCCACAGGACATCTTCGAAGCGTTTCGGGATGCGGGACTGCTGGGGCTGTGCATTCCTAGCAAGTATGGAGGATCGGACGCCGGAATCCTCGGACTTGCCGTCGCCATCGAGGAGGTGGCGAAGTATTCGAACACCGCCGTCGCTCATGTTGCTCCTGACCCGGCTGCCCACAGGGCCGGTCATGATCGCCGGTAGCGAGGCACAGAAGCAGCGCTACCTGCCTGGGATCGCCGAGGGCACCCAGCGGGCCTCGTTCGGTCTCTCCGAGCCGCAGGCGGGGAGCGATGTCATGGGCATGCGTACGCGTGGGGTGCCCGATGCCGGGGCTCAGGGCGCCTGGATCCTCAACGGCACCAAGTGCTGGATGTCCGGTGTGCGTGAAGCCGACTGGTACACCGTCTTCGCCAAGACGAGTGAGCCGACCAGCCGGGCCCACGACTCGGTAACCGCCTTCATCGTCGAGCGCGGTTGGGACGGCGTCGACGTCGGGCGCACCGATCACAAAATGGGCGTCAAGGGCGTCGACACGGGTGAGCTGATCCTCACCGACGTCCACGTGCCGGCCGAGAATGTGATCGGCGAGGTCGGGGGATTCCGTCTCGCCATGCTCGGCCTGAACGCCATGCGCCCGATCGTGGCCGCCCGGGGAATCGGTCTGGCCGAAGGCGCCCTCATGTACGCCACCGAGTACGTGCAGCAGCGCGAGGCCTTCGGGCAGAAGATCGCCGACTTCCAAGGCATCCAGTGGGAGATCGCCAAGTGCGCCGTCGACATAGAGGCGGCCCGTCTCCTGACGTATCGCGCCGCCGTCATGGCGGACCAGGGCAAGTACACGAAGGAGTACGTGCCGTATCTCTCCATGGCGAAATACCACGCCACCGAGCTCGCGGTACGTGCCTCGTCGCTGGCCGTACAGCTCCTGGGCGCAGCCGGCTACATGGAGGACCATCCGACGGAGCAGTGGTACCGCGACGCGAAGCAACTGACCATCGTCGAGGGCACCTCGCAGGTCCAGCTCGGCTTGATTGCCGGGGGGGTCCTGCGCCGCGATCTGTGGTGGGACTGATGACGGCATGGCCCGATGTCCTGAGCCGACTGACCCGCGGCGAGTCGCTCTCCGAACCCGAGGCCGAGGCGATCCTCGGCTCCGTGTTGGCCGGCGAGGCCGCGCCGTCGCAGATCGGTGCGTTCCTCACCCTGCTGCACGCCAAGGGCGAGACCGTGGCCGAGGTGACCGGGTTGGCGCGCGCCATGCTGGCGGCGGCGCTGCCTCTTGTGCTGCCCGACGGGGCCGACGGGGTGGTCGACCTGGTCGGGACCGGGGGGGATCGCCTGAGCAGTATCAATGTGACCACCTTGGCTTCGTTGATCGTCGCCGGGTCCGGCGTGACCGTCTGCAAGCACGGGGGCCGTTCGGCCTCCTCGTCGGTGGGTTCGGCGGACGTCCTGGAGGCGCTCGGCGTCGCGATCGAGATCGGCCCGGTGGGAGTGGCGCGTTGCATCGCGCAGGCCGGCATCGGATTCTGCTTCGCCCAGCGCTTCCATCCGGCCATGCGCTACGTGGGGCCGATCCGCCGCGAACTCGGCGTTCCGACGATCTTCAACTTCCTCGGACCGCTGACCAATCCGGCCCGGACGCGCCATCAACTGGTCGGTGTCAACGACCCGGCGATGGCGAGGACGATGGCAACCGTCCTGGGGTCGACCGGGAGCCGGCGCGCCATGATCATCTACGCCGATGACGGGCTGGACGAGCTGAGTGTGACCTCGCCCTCCTCCGTGCTCGAGCTGAACGGCGACGGAGGGGGCAGCTTCGAGCTTTCCGAGTGGCGCATCGACCCGTCCACCCTGGGCTTCGCGCCGGCAACCATGGAGGACCTCCGCGGTGGCGACGCCGCGTTCAATGCCCGCGCCATCCGCGCCGTGCTGGCGGGTGAGCAGGGTGCGAACCGTGACATCGGTGTGCTCAACGCCGCCGCCGCTCTCGATGGTCATCGGAAAGGTCGACGATCTCGCGGCCGGGGTGCAGGCGGCCAACGACTCCATCGACGGGGGTCGGGCCGAGGCGGCACTCGAAGCGCTGGTCGCGACGTCGCAGGATGCTGCGGCCGAATCAGCCGACTGACGACGCCCGATCGGCGGACTGACCTCCCCGGGGACTGACCGTTTTAGGGGCCGGTGCGGACCTCTGCTCCGGCGGACGGCTCGACCCGCCAGGCCCGGAGTGGGGCATGGCTGCCGACATCGAGGGCCGGTGAGTCGGGCTCGCACAGGGCGATGACGCAGCCCCCGAACCCCCCTCCTGTCATGCGCGCACCGTAGACCCCGGGCGTCTGCGTGAGGCGGTCGACCAGCTCGTCCAGCGCGGGGATCGACACCCTGAAATCCTCGGCCAGGCTGCGGTGCCCCTCGGTCATGAGCGTGCCCACGGCACGGCAGATTGCCCCGACCGAAGAGGCGCTCGACCTCGCGTACCCGGGCGCACTCGGTGATCACGTGCCGTGCCCGGCGGCGCAGCACCGAGCCCGGCAGCGCGCTCAGGTCGCCGAGCTCGCACAGACCGAGCGGCTTGCCGATGATGTTCTCCGCCGACTCGCATTCGGCCCGGCGGTCGGCGTAGAGCGACGCTCCCAGCTCGCGGCCGATCCCGCTGTGCACCACCACGAATGCCGCCGTCTCGGGGATGGCTACCTGGTGCATGGCGAGTGTGGCGAAATCGATGGACGAGGGCGTGGCCGGCCCGGGCTCCCAGGATCGCCAGAGGGTCGAGCAGCCCGACGCGTGCGCCCGCTACCTCCTCCGCACTCTGGCAGGAGGTCGCCAGCTCGAGCAGGTCCTGATCCAGCCCCAGTGCCAGCAGGAAGGCCACCGAGAAGGCCGCACTCGACGAGAGTCCGGCACCCACCGGGATCGTGCTCGTCACCTGCATGGCGCCGCCCGAGGAGGGATGGGCCAGGGCGAGGAGGGCGCCCGCCAGTACGGCCTGCGGGGGGGAGGGGGTGGTAGTGCCCAGTGCGTTGTTCAGGGCAATCTCCCAAGGCTCGGCGAACTGGTCACTGGCCACGCCGACCAGGAAACTGCCGGGCTTGGGGGTGAAGGTGGCCTCGGTGGCCAGGTCGATGGCCATGGGGAGGGAAAGACCCTGGTTGTAATCCGTGTGGTCGCCGATGAGGGTGACCCTTCCCGGCGCGCGAGCGATGAGCATTGCCCCAGCTTGACCCCTGCGGGCCACTCGGGGGACGATCCTGCCATGGCGCACACATCGAGAACCGGACCGCTCAGCGGCATCAAGATCATCGAACTGGCCGGGATCGGGCCTTCCCCGTACACCTCCATGATGCTGGCCGACGCCGGTGCGCAGGTCCTTCGTCTCGAGCGGGCGGCGCCCGGCGCACCCGAGCGGGCCACCGCGGAAACGCGATCGCACTGGGACCTCCTCAATCGGAGCAGGGCCTCGGTGGGGATCGACCTGAAACACCCCGAGGCCGTCGAGCTCGTCCTGCAGCTGGTCGAGCAGGCCGACGGCCTCATCGAGGGGTTCCGGCCCGGCGTCGCTGAGCGCCTCGGCCTCGGCCCCGACGCGTGCTTGGGAGCGCAACCGTGCCCTCGTCTACGGACGCATGACCGGCTGGGGTCAGGACGGGCCCATGGCCAAGATGGCGGGGCACGACATCGACTACATCGCCATCGGCGGCGCGCTGTGGCCGTTGGGCCGCGCCGGATCGCCTCCTGTGCCGCCCCTCAATCTCGTGGGGGACTTCGGCGGCGGTGGCCTGCTGCTCGCCTTCGGCATGGTGTCTGCGCTACTGGAGGCCTCCCGCTCCGGTGAGGGCCAGGTGGTCGATGCCGCAATGGTCGACGGCGCGGCGTCGCTGATGACGATGGTCCATTCGTTCCACGAGTTCGGCATGTGGAACGACGAGCGGGGCGCCAACCTGCTCGACACAGGTGCGCCCTTCTACGAGGTCTACGAGACCTCGGACGGCAAGTACTTCGCCGTGGGTGGCCTCGAGTCCAAGTTCTACGACGAGTTGTTGGAGGGGATGGGGTTGGCCGGCGACCCGGCGTTCGTCGGACGCGAGCAGAACGACAAGGCCAACTGGCCGGCATGGAAAGAGCGCTACGCCGAGGTATTCGCTACCAAGACGCGCGACGAGTGGACGGCGATTTTCGAGGGGACCGATGCCTGCGCAGCGCCTGTCCTCTCCCCGTGGGAGGCCCACCTGCACCCGCACAACAAGGCACGTGCGACCTTCGTGGAGGTCGACGGCCGCATACAGCCTGCGCCTGCGCCCCGTTTCAGTCGCACCCCCTCGTCCATCAGCAAGCCACCGTCGCACCCGGGAGCGGACACGGTGTCCGGGTTGGTCGAGTGGGGGATTGAGGAAGGGACCGTGTCCAAGCTGCGCGAGGCCGGCGCGCTGAGTTGATGCCGCTTTCTTAAGGACGGAGCGGTGGTTGCGCCGGGACGGCCGCAACGCCAGGTGACGCGGGCCGGCACGGTCCGGGTGGTGCACGTACGCATGGACGGCCATGGCGCACCGTACATTGATGGGGTGCCGAGGGCCGCCAAGATCGAGCAATTCCGTGAGATGGCTCGACAGGCCCGGGACGACCTGTTCGACCAGTCGACGCCCATCGGCCGGCTGTCGTTGGTGCAGGTCGCCATGCTGGCCGGGGACACCCTCGTCACGATCTCGCTGGCCGGGTCGCTGTTCTTCTCGATTTCGCCGACCGAAGCCAAGAGCAAGGTCTTCTACTACCTGCTCTTCACCCTGGCCCCGTTCGCCATCGTTTCCCCGCTGCTCGGTCCGCTCATCGACCGCAGCCGCGGGGCCCGGCGCGCCATGGTCGTGTTCTCCGCCGTCGGCCGTGCCGTCCTCTGCCCGCTGATGGCCATGCACATCCACTCGCTCCTGCTGTTCCCCTTGGCCTTCCTGGTGCTCGTCCTCTCCAAGCTCTATCTGGTCACCCGGGGCGCTCTCGTGCCCGAGGTCGCGGCAATGTCCGGCCTCGATCAGAGCGGGGAACAGACGCAGTACGCCACGCTCAACGCCCGGCTGACCCTGCTCGGCACCATCGCCGGGTTCGTGGTCGCCGTGCCCGGAGGGCTCATCTGGAAGCTGGGCGGGTCCGCAGCCCTCTTGTGGGTCGATGCCTTCGTCTTCGTCGGCGCCGCCGTGGCGGGGATCCGATTGCCGACGTTCACCCGGCCCCGTGTCGACCAACCCGACCAGATGTTCGCGGAGTCGACCTTCGACGACCCCCAGGTCGACCACCGCACGGCGGACCTGGCCCGGCTGCAACCGGTCGCCCATCCCGAAGTGCTGTTGGGGCTGTCCGCCATGTCGATCATCCGAGGGCCTGCAGGGCTTCCAGATCTTCCTGCTCGCCTTCGGCCTGCGCCGGTTGAAGGTCGGGCTCTACATCTATGGACTGGCGTTGAGCGCGAGCGGTGCCGGGGCCATCGTCGGGCTGGTGCTCGCTGGGCCGCCTCCGCAAGCGCATGAGCGAGCAACAGCTCCTGCTGTCGTCGCTGTGGCTGATCGCCGTGTCGTCGCTGGGCGTCGCCATCTGGGGGACGTTGGTGGCGCAGGTGCTGCTGGCCTTCCTCGTCGGCCTGGCCGGTGCGCTGGCGCAGCCGTCGTTCGATGCCATGACGCAGCGCTACATCCCCCAGGCGGCCCAGGGCCGGGCCTTCGCCCGCTTCGCCACCCGGCAGCAGCTGATCTGGGTGCTGGGCTCGATGATCCCGGTCGTCGTGTCGTTCACGCTGCCGCAGGGGGACGCCGTGATGGCGGTCCTGGCCGGCATCGGGGGTGTGACGTACGTGACCGGACGGCGTGCCGTGCGGTCACGGCGGGTGCGGAGCCGCTAGCCGCACGGAGCGGCTGCAGGCCGTAGCCGGTCGCCGCCGCCCGCCGCCCGCCGCCCGGAGCCGCGCGCGGCTCGAGCCGCTAGCCCAGGCGCTCTTCGAGCGTGTCGACCTCTTTGGTCAGCGCGGCGGGAAGGCGATCACCGAACTGGGCGTAGTGCTCGCGAATGGACGGGATCTCCGCCTTCCATTCGGCGGTGTCGACCCGCAGCAGCTCGGCCATGTCGGCGTCGGTGACGTCGAGGCCCTCGATGTCGATGTCACCGGTGCCCGGGACCGAGCCGATCGGCGTGTCGATGGCGTCGGCCTTGCCCACCACCCGGTTGAAGACCCACTCGAGCACGCGGGAGTTGTCGCCGTAGCCCGGCCACAGCCACTTGCCGTCGGCGTTCTTGCGGAACCAGTTGACGTAGAAGATCTTCGGGCAGAAGCTCCTGGTCGGGTGCGGTGGCGCCGATCTCCAGCCAGTGGGCGAAGTAGTCGGCCATGTTGTAGCCGCAGAACGGCAGCATGGCGAAGGGGTCGCGCCGGAGGTTGCCCACCGCGCCCGCGGCCGCGGCGGTGGTCTCTGACGCCATGATCGAGCCCAGGAAGACGCCGTGGTCCCAATCGCGGGACTGGAACACCAGGGGCACCACGGAGGCCCGGCGGCCGCCGAGGAGGATGGCGGAGATCGGCACGCCCTGGGGGTCTTCCCATTCGGGGGCGATGGCCGGGTCCTGGCTGGCCGGGGTGGTGAAGCGGGCGTTGGGGTGGGCGGCCGGGGTGCCCGAGGCGGGCGTCCAGTCCTGACCCTTCCAATCGATGAGGTGGGCCGGCGGCTCGTCGGTCATGCCCTCCCACCACACGTCGCCGTCGTCGGTCAATGGCGGTGTTGGTGAAGATGCAGTTCCCGTCGAGCGTGAGCATGGCGTTCGGGTTGGTGTGGGTGTTGGTGCCCGGAGCGACGCCGAAGAATCCGGCCTCGGGGTTGATGGCGTAGAGGCGGCCGTCCTCGCCGAATTTCATCCAGCAGATGTCGTCGCCGACCGTCTCGACCTTCCATCCCTCGAGGGAGGGGATGAGCATGGCGAGGTTGGTCTTGCCGCAGGCGGAAGGGAACGCGCCCGTCACGTAGCGGGTCTCGCCCTCGGGGGAGGTCAGCTTCAGGATCAGCATGTGCTCGGCCATCCAGCCGCCGTCGCGGGCCATGACCGAGGCGATGCGCAGGGCGAAGCACTTCTTTCCGAGCAGCGCGTTGCCGCCGTAGCCCGACCCGTACGAGATGATCTCGCGGGTCTCGGGGAAGTGGACGATGTACTTGTTCTCGGCGTCGCAGGGCCAGGGGACATCAGCCTGGCCGGGCTCGAGGGGGGCGCCGACCGAGTGGAGGCAGGGAACGAAGTCGCCGTCTTCGCCCAGGACCTCGAGCGCCCCGGTGCCCATGCGCGCCATGATCCGCATGGAGACCACCACGTACGGCGAGTCGGTCAGCTCCACGCCGATGTGGGCGATCTCCGAGCCGAGGGGGCCCATGGAGAACGGGACCACGTACATGGTGCGCCCCCTCATGCAGCCGGCCATGAGGCCGTTGAGCAGGCCCGCATCTCCGCCGGATCACGCCAGTTGTTGGTGGGGCCGGCGTCGATCTCCTTCTCCGAGCAGATGAAGGTCCGATCCTCCACGCGGGCCACGTCGCCCGGGTCGGAGTGGGCCCAGTAGCTGTTGGGCCGCTTGGCGTCCGACAGCTTGGTGAAGGTCCCGGCGTCGACCAGCAGCTGGCAGAGGCGGTCGTACTCGTCGGCCGAGCCGTCGCACCACTCGATGCGGTCGGGTGTGGTGATTGCCGCGACCTCATCCACCCAGGCGAGAAGTTTGGCATTCGTGGAGCGGGGCATGGGGTGTGGCTCTTCTCCTCGGTTCGGCCGGTACGACGGCGTCCAATGCTAGGCATGTGCCGTGAGTTCCCCCAAACCTGGGCACATCCCTCGTCTGGTTGAAGACGAGATGTTGGAGCGTATCCGCCGCACGCTCGGAGGTGGAATCGAGCAAGCCGGTCTCCGGGACGATGCAGCCGTGGTCGAGTGTCCCCGGCGGCGGTTCGCTCGTTGTCTCCACGGACAGCGTAGTGGCGGGGATGCACGTCGATCTCGCCATCTGCAGCCCCGCCGACGTGGGGTGGAAGGCGCTCATGGGGGCCGTCAGCGACCTGGCGGCCATGGGCGCTCGGCCCGGTCGGGCGCGCTGGTGGCGCTGTGCGTGCCCGAAGTCGCGGGCGACGGCGACCTCGCACTCGGTGTCATGGAGGGCGTGGCCGAGGCATCGCGCGAAAGTGGCTGCGTGGTCGTGGGTGGCGACCTCTCGGCCGGTGGCGTGCTGACGGTCGTCGTGACGGTGATGGGGACGCTGGACGGTGGCAGTGCGCGTGGAGCGGGCGGGCGCGCAAGCCGGGTGATGCCGTTTTCGTCACGGGCCCGTGCGGGGGCTCCGCGGCGGGGCTGCGGGTGTTGCGGGCCGGGGGGCCCGGGGGGCCCGGGGGGCCGGGGGGGCGCCGGGGGGCCGGGCTCGTCGAGATCGGACCGGTGGAGTCGGCGCTGGCCGCGGCGTACCGCCGGCCCGTGGCCCGGCTGGCCGAGGGAGAGGCGGCCCGGATGGCGGGGGCGCACGCCATGATCGACGTCTCAGACGGGCTGGCGCTCGATCTGCACCGGTTGGCTGACGCCTCCGGGGTCGGTTTCGCACTGGACGCCGTCCCGGTGGCCGAGGGCGCTACGCTGGAGGAGGCGCTGGGCGGCGGTGAGGACTACGAGCTCATCGTGGCGGTCGACCCACGGGACGTCGAGGCCTACGTCGCGCGCTGCACCACCGCTGGACTGCGACAACCGCTGCAGATCGGGGTGCTCTTGGCCGATCCGACCGCCCGGCGCTGGCGCGACCAGGAGCTAGGACGACTGGGTTGGCAGCACGCCGTCGGCTGACTGACGCCAGCCGTAGCCGATGAACGCAGGCCGTAGCCGATGAACGCCGGCCGTAGCCGATGAACGCCGGCCGTTGCCGCCACCCGCCCGCAGGGCACCCAGTAATTTGGCTCTCCTGCCATATGTGTGGGTGGATCAGGCCGCACGGCGTCCCGGGAGGGGCGGGCAGTAGCCCCCTCGGTCGAGCATGGCCAGGGCGATGAGGTGCTCGGGCTTCTTGAAGCCAAAAGCCATGCGGTGCAGCACCCGCAGCTTGGTGTTGGTCGACTCGATGAGGCCATTGGACAGGTTGTGGGTGAGAGCCGCTTTGATGCCCTCCAGATTGTTGGCGATCTTGCGGCCGACCTCGACGAAGGCGGGGAGATCGCTTTTGCGCACCCACTCGAGCCAGGCGTCGAGCATGACCAAGGAGGCTTCCCCTTTGGTGGCGATGATGAGGCGCAGTTGCTCTTTCATCAGATAGGCCATATAGAGGGGCCCGTTCAGCGTGGCGATCCATGCGAGCTTCTCTTTTTGGCGCTCCGTCAGGTTCTCGGGGTTCTTCCACAGCGCATAGCGGGCCCCCTTGAGCTCTTTGGCGTGGCCGAAGAGGCCGTTCTTGCGGGCACGGTGCCAGACCTGTGCCCGGACCTCGTCGAGCGCGTTGGTGGTCCACTGCACCACGTGGAAGGGATCGATGCACAAGGTGGCTGCCGGACAGCGTTTGGCCACGGTGTGCCCGATCCATTCGGCGGCATCGGCTGAGACCAGGCGGATCGCTTGGCAACGCTCTTTGCCCAAGAGGTCGAAGAACTGAACCAGCGTCGCCTTGTTACGCCCGACCCCGGCCCAGATGAGGCGTCCGCTGTCGTGGTCCACGCAGATGGTCAGGTAGCGGTGCCCCTTTTTGTAGCTGATCTCGTCGATGCCGATGCGCACCAACCCCTCGAAAGGATCGTGCTGCGCCACTCCGTCGGCCACCACCCGTTCCACGATCGAGCCCACGGTGCGCCAGGCGACGCGCAGGAGTGCCTGCACGGCGGACTTGGAGGTGTGGGTGACCAGCCAGGCCACCTGATCGTCGAAGTCCTTGGTGTGGCCCGCATCGTGGCGGGCCCAGGGCACCTGTGCGACGGTGATGCCGTGGATGGGGCAGCGCACCCGGGGGGAGTCGGCCTCGAGGTGACACCTGAGGGTGCCCAGATCGAGGGCCCGCCACCGGCGCCGACCCCGGCCCTGGTCATAGAGCGGGGCGCGCACGGCGCAGCGCCCACAGCGACGCTTGGTCGAACGCCGCGGCCGGACGTGGGCCACCACGGTTTCTGACTCCTCGTCGAAGTCGATCTCCTCGATGACCGTCGCCCGGTCGACACCCAGCAGGCTGCGCCATACGCTCATTCCCAACAACGCCATTCTCCTTGTCTCGTTTGTGGACCTTCAAGCAGCCCAAAAACGTAGAGGGAGATGGCGTTGTTCGCGTCAAGACCAGGTCAACGGACCCACACATATGGCAGGAGAGCCAGTAATTTCTGATTGCTAGAAGTCGAGCGTTTAGTTTTCAAAGGGCGTCTTCAAGGGGTCGCCGGCGGAGGCCCGGTTGGCAGTCCGGTCAGAGGCCGGACGAGGGGGCAGCCGTCCGAGCCGCACGCTATGCACTCCCCGTGGACTGAATGAACGCCGGCCGTAGCCGATGAACGCCGGCCGTAGCCGCCACCCGCCCGTAGGGCCGTGTAATTTCTGATCGCTAGAAGTCGAGCGTTTAGTTTTCAAAGGTGTCGCCGGCGGACGCCCGGTTGGCAGTCCGGTCAGAGGCCGGACGAGGGTTCAGCTGGCCGACGAGGCCGGGGTCCGCCGGACCGGCTTGGTCACCTTGCCGGCCCGGATGCACGAGGTGCAGACGTGCAGCCGCTTGGGTGCGCCGTTCACCAGGGCACGGACGCGCTGGATGTTGGGGTCCCAGCGGCGCTTGGTGCGCCGGTGGGAGTGGCTCACGGACATGCCGAACGACGGCTTCTTGCCACAGATATCGCACACTGCTGCCATTGGGTAGACCTTCCTGTGGGCGGCCGCGGTGTTCTCACCGAGCAGGCCGTCACGAACGGCGCAAAGGTTAGCATCCCTTGCCATGACCTCCCTGGCGACCTTGGGCGCAGACGAGCTGCGTGCCGTGATGGGCCGCTACCGGGATGCGCTCCGCTCCCATCAGGCGGACATCAACCGCCTGAATGTCTATCCGGTGCCCGACGGCGACACCGGGACGAACATGGCGCTGACGCTCGAGGCGGTGGTGACCGAGCTCGACAGCGTGCCGGCCGGTTCGGCCCTGTCCGAGGTGTGCCGGGCCATCGGCCACGGCTCGCTCATGGGCGCCCGGGGCAACTCCGGCGTCATCCTCTCCCAGCTCCTGCGGGGCATGTGCGAGCGGATGGGCGGCGCCGGCGACGCGGGCGTCGATGGCGCCATGCTCGCCGACGCCTTGGCCCATGCCTCGGATCTGGCCCGTCGTGCCGTCGTGCGGCCCGGTGGAAGGGACGATCCTGACCGTGGCCTCGGCTGCAGCTGAAGGTGCGGCCGCCGGTGCCGGCCGGGACGCGTCCAACCTGGTGGGCGTGGTCGAGGAGGCGCACAGCACGGCGGCCGACGCATTGGCGCGGACACCCGAGATGTTGGCCGTGTTGGCCCAGGCCGGCGTGGTCGATGCGGGCGGGCACCGGTTTCTTGCTGCTGCTCGATGCCTGCTGGTCGATCATCGACGGCGCGCACCTGCTCCCGGAGCCCTCCGACGTCCCCGAGGTGGACCTCCTCGGACCGGCCGGCGCTAGAGGGCGGCCGCGAGCGGCGCGCCGGCGAGCGGCGCAGTGGCGGCGGGCGCAGTGGCGACGGGCGCAGTGGCAACGGGCCACGGGCCAACGGGGGCAGGGAGCCGAAGGTGAAGGCGGAGTCGCACGACGTGGGCGACCTGCGCTACGAGGTCATGTACCTCCTCTACGCCCCGGACGACTCCATGGCCGACTTCAAAGAGGTCTGGGCCGGCATCGGGGATTCGATCGTCGTGGTCGGCGGGGACGGGCTGTGGAACTGCCACATCCACACCGACGACATCGGGGCCGCGATCGAGGCCGGGGTGGACGCCGGGCGTCCCCAGCGGATCCGGGTGACCGACCTGGCCGAGCAGGTCGAAGAGGAGCGCTGGGTCCGCGAGGCGTCGAACGCGCCCGAGGGCGGCCCCGTCGGGCAACCGGTCGGGCCGGCGCCCACGACGAGCGTGGTGGCCGTCGTCACCGGGGACGGGATCGGCCGCATCTTCCGCTCGCTCGGCGTCCACCACCAGGTCGTCGGGGGGCAGTCGATGAATCCCTCGACCCAGGACCTCCTCGAGGCGGTCGAGTTGGTGAGCTCGGACGAGGTGGTGATCCTCCCGAACAACAAGAACATCCGGCCGGTGGCCGAGCAGGTCGACGCCCTGAGCGACAAGACCGTGCGGGTCGTGGCCACGGGCAGCATCCTCGAGGGGTTCGCCGCGCTCTTGGCCTACGACCCCGCAGCGGGTGCGGCGGTCAACGCCGCCAGCATGGGCGAGTCGGCGGCCCGTGTGGTGCCGGCCGAGATCACCCGGGCGGTGCGGGATGCGTCCACGGACGCGGGCGAGGTGCACGAGGGCGACTGGATCGGCCTTTCACGCGACGGCGTCATCTCCATCGCCGATTCGGCCGTGATGGCGATGCGCCTCCTCCTCAGACCGCCTGCTCGAGGAGCGGCACGAGCTGATCACGCTCATCGAGGGGGAGGGCTCCCGGGTGGCGGACACCCGCAAGATCAGCGAGTGGCTGAACGAAGAGCACCCCGAAGTGGCGCTCGAGGTGCATCACGGCGGCCAGCCCCTCTACCCCTACCTGCTGGGCCTCGAGTAGGCGGGCGGGGCGAGTGGCATCCCCCCGCACACTCCGTGATCTGAGCCTGCGGCCGGTCTCGGTGCTCAAGACCGTCTCGGACCGCAAGGCGGCGCAGCTCGAGACTATGGGGCGTCGAGTCGGTGCTCGACCTGCTGATGACCTTCCCGCGCAAGGGCCGGTACATCGACCGCACGGCCAAGGCCAGCGTGTCGGGGCTCGACATCGGGACGGCGGCGGCCGTGCTGGCCGAAGTCGTGCGGGTGCGAGGCGGCGGCGGAGGCGGCTACAACCGCAGCCGCAAGGTGCCCGTCACGATCGTCGTGCGCGACGAGACCGGAACCATGGAGGTCGCCTTTTTCAATCAGCCGTGGCGGGCCAAGCAACTGCGGGAGGGGACCGAGGCCATCTTCTGGGGGAAGGTCGGGGATTACCGGGGTACGCGTCAGATGGTCAACCCCGTCGTCGACGTCGTGGCGGGGGTGGACGACGACGTGGTGGGCCGCCAGCGCCGCACCCTGCGGATCCTGCCGGTCTATCCGGCGTCGGCCAAGGCGGGGCTTACCAGCTGGGAGATCGGGACCTTCATTGAGGAGGCGCTCGAGCGGGCCGGGGAGTTCGCAGACCCGCTGGCCGGGGAATGGCTCACCTCGCTCGACCTGTGGGACCGCACGTCGGCCATGCGGGCCATCCACGAGCCTGCGTCCCTCGACGTGATCGCACCGGCCCGCCGACGGCTGACATTCGACGAGCTGTTCCGCCTGCAGTTGGCGTTGGTCCTGCGCCGGCGCGCCTTCGAGCACAACGCGCGGGCCCTGCGCCACGATGTGTCCCCTCGCGAGATCACCGGTGGCGTCAGCGGCACCCTCGTGTCGGAGTTCCTCGGCTCACTTCCGTTCGAGCTGACGATGGCCCAGCGCCGCGCGCTGGCGGTGATCGTGGCCGATCTGGCCGGTCCGTTCCCCATGCACCGGCTCCTCCAGGGCGACGTCGGATCGGGAAAGACCGTGGTGGCGTTGGCCGCGCTGCTGGGCGCGGTGCAGAGCGGACATCAAGGAGCGCTCATGGTGCCGACCGAGGTGCTGGCCGAGCAGCACGCGGTGGCGGTCCGCAAGATGCTCGGCGCGCTCGACGTCCGGGTGGAGTTGCTGACGAGCCGGGTCAAGGGCAAGGCGCGGGCCCAGATGCTGGCCGACCTGGCGGCCGGCGACATCGCGATCGTGGTCGGGACCCATGCCCTTCTGACCGAGGAGGTCGCGTTCGAGGCGCTCGGCATGGTGGTCATCGACGAGCAGCACCGCTTCGGGGTCGAGCAGCGGGCCACGCTGCGGGCCAAGGGCGACGAGGGCGATCCGGACCTTCTGGTCATGACGGCCACGCCGATCCCCCGCACGGCGGCCATGGTGATTTTCGGCGACCTCGACCTCACGGTGCTCGACGAGCTGCCCCCGGGCCGGGTGAAGATCGCCACGAAGTGGTTGCCGCTGCCGGCCGATGAGCACGTCGCCTGGGACCGGGTGCGCCAAGAGGTGGCCGCGGGCCATCGGGCCTTCGTCGTCTGCCCGTTGGTCGGCGACTCCCTCCGGGTCGAGGCGCGCTCGGCCACCGAGGAGTACGAACGCCTGCAGGGCGGCGAGCTGGCCGGCCTGAAGGTCGGGCTCCTCCACGGGCAGATGGCGCCGGCGGCCCGGGAGGAGGCGATGGCACAGTTCCGGCGGGGGGACATCGAGGTGCTGGTGGCGACGACCGTGATCGAGGTCGGCGTCGACGTGCCCGAGGCCACGGTCATGGTGGTGGAGAGCGCCGATCGCTTCGGCATCGCCCAACTGCACCAGTTGCGGGGGCGGGTGGGCCGGGGCGCGCTGCCGAGCTGGTGCTTCCTGCTCGGGGACGGGCGGTGAGGACGGGGTGGCCGGGGAGCGCCTGGCCGCGGTCGAGAAGACGACCGACGGGTTCGACTTGGCCGAGGAGGACCTGCGCCTGCGTGGCGAAGGCACGCTGCTGGGGGCCCGGCAACAGGGCCACACCGACCTGCGGTTGGCGTCGTTGTCGGACCCCGACGACCGGCTCCTCCTCACCGAGGCCCGGCGGGTGGCCGAGGCCATCGTCACGGAGGATCCTCTGCTCGAGGCGCATCCGGCATTGGCCGACGAGATCAAGCTGTTCCTGAGCGAGGACGAGGGCGAGTACCTCTTCAAGAGTTGAGCGGGCCAGAGTTGATCTACCCTGGCTCCGGTGCGCGTCATCGGAGGCCGGAGCCGGGGCAGGCGCCTGGCGGCCAAGCTCCCGGCCGCCGTCCGCCCCACGTCGGATCGGGTGCGCGAGTCCATCTTCGACATCCTCGGGTCCCGGGGCGGTGTCGAGGGGCTCCGCGTCGTCGACCTCTTCTGCGGGAGCGGGGCCCTGGGGCTCGAGGCGCTCTCGCGGGGTGCCGCATCGGCCACGTTCGTCGACCAGGATGCCGCCGCCCTCGAGGCGGTCCGTACCAACTTGGCCTCCGTCGGACTGGGTGACGAGCCGATCACCGTCGTCCGGGCCGCGCTGCCCGGCTGGCTGGCCGGGGCGCCCGCGTTCGACCTCGCCCTGTGCGACCCGCCCTACACCTTCGAGGCCTGGCCCGAGCTGTTGTCGATCCTGCGGGCCGACACCGCCGTTCTCGAGTCGTCGGCTCCCGTCGACCTGCCCGAGGGGTGGGTGGTCGCAAGAGAACGCCGGTACGGCGGTACGCTCGTGACCGTGGCTCATCACAGCGGAACCAGCTCGTGAAGGCCGGGCTCGTGGAGGCCGGCTCGTGAAGGTCGGTCTGTTCCCCGGCTCATTCGATCCCTTTCACAACGGACATCTCGAAATCGTCGAACGCGCCAGCCGCCTCTTCGATGAGGTGGTCGTGGCCGCCCTGCGCAACCCGCAGAAGAGCTCAGGCGCTGTTCGATCTCGACGAGCGCAAGTGCATGCTCGAAGCGGTCACGGCGCACATCCCCGCCGTGCGCATCGTCTCGGTGTCGACGTTGTTGGTCAACGTGGCGCGCGATGTCGGGGCGACGGCCATCGTGCGCGGCCTGCGCGCCGTCTCGGACTTCGAGGCGGAAATGCAGATGGCCCAGATGAACCACCACCTGTCGGGCGTCGAGACCATCTTCATCCCCACCAGCTCCAAGTACTCGTTCATCGCCTCCAAGCTGGTGCGCGAGGTCGCCCACTTCGGGGGCGACGTCTCTGCGTTCGTGCCGAAGGTCGTGGCCGAACACCTCGTCAAGAAGTTCGAGGGGAAGGACGGGAAGGAGGAGTCGTGACTGACCAGTATCTCGACATCGAGGAATCCGAACAGGATGTCAGTGCCGAAGCGGTGATCTCCCACGTGCTCGACATCGTCAACAACGCGAAGTCGATGCCGCTCTCCTCGTCGGTCATCGTCTCGCGCGAAGAAGTGATCGGCCTGCTGCGGACAGCGCTGGACCGCCTGCCCGACGAGTTGCGCCAGGCTCGCTGGCTCCTGCGTGAGCGTGAGGAATTCCTGGCCGAGCGCACCCGGGAAGCCGAGACGCTGATGGAAGAGGTCCGGGCCCAGGCCGAGCGCATGGTGCAGCGCACCGAAATCGTCCGGCAGGCCAACTCGGTGGCCCAGCGCATCCTCGATGACGCCAACGACGAGGCCCGCACCATGCGGCACGAGGCCGAGGACTTCTGCGACCAGAAGCTGGCCGGCATGGAGATCGTGCTGGACCGGCTTACGAGGACGGTGCAGTCCGGTCGGGCCAAGCTGGCCTCGCCGCCTCCTCCGGCTCCGGTCGAACACGAGGGCAACGGCCCTGGACGGGGACCGGGCGCGGCGGCAGCCGGTGGTCACGGCACCGAGGAGGACGGCTTCTTCGATCAGGACGTGTCCTGATGGCGACCGACCCGTTCGTGGTGCATGTGGCGCGGTTGCGGCGCAACCCGGGCGCGGTCGTCGCACGAGGTGCGGCGCGGGCCGGTGGAGCTGGCCGGCCCCCTCGACGAGCTGGGCATCGACCCGGGCCGGAGCGTGGTCCCGCTCGAGGCCGAGGCCGAGGCCGACATCACGCTGCGTCGCCTTCAGCGGGGGGATCGACGCCGTCGGCACCGTGCGCGCGCCGTGGGTCGGGATCTGCCGGCGTTGCGCCGTCCCGGTGAGCGGGCGAGCTCGAGATCGCGGTGAGCGAGCGCTTCGGCGACGGGCCCGCTCGGCGAGGACGACCTCTACCCGATCGTCGACGACACCATCGACCTGGGCCCCCTGGTCCGTGACGCCATCGTGCTCGAGCTCCCGATGGCGCCGTTGTGCCGGGAGGACTGCCGGGGCCTCGTGCCCGCAGTGCGGAGCCGACCGCAACGAGGCCGACTGCGGCTGCGTTGCCCCGGTCGACCCGCGTTGGGCTAACCTCGATGTGCTCCGGTAGCTGACCCTCTGCGGTCCGCCCGCCCCGATCCGATCGTTGGAGACCCACGATGGCTGTCCCGAAGAAGAAGACGTCCAAGGCCAAGGGGCGTAGCCGCCAGGCCGCCAACTGGGTGCTACGCCGCCCGCCCCGCAGCGTGTGCCCCCATTGCCAGTCGGCCAAGACGCCGCACGTGGTGTGCCCGAGCTGCGGGTGGTACAAGGGGCGCCAAGCCGTAGAGGTCGACTGACTTGAGCCGACGGGGCGAGCGTCCGAGCACCGCGGCGCTGGCCACACTGCCCGTGGCGGTCGATGCCATGGGTGGCGACAAGTCCCCCGGCGAAATCGTCGAAGGAGCACGACGGGTCGACGCCGAGAGCGGCATCCCGGTCGTGCTGGTCGGGCCGCCCGAGCAGGTCGGCGACACCTTCGGGCTGCCGCTCGTCGCCTGCACCGAGGTCATCGCCATGGACGAGGACCCTGCCGGCGGGGTACGCCGCAAGAAGGACTCGTCCCTGGTGCGAGCGGCCGAACTGGTGCGTGACGGCCAGGCCTCCGCCATGGTCAGCGCCGGGAACACCGGCGCCACCATGGCCGCCGCCCTCCTGCGGATGGGGCGGCTGCCCGGCGTCGATCCGTCCCTGCATCGCCACCCCGTTGCCCCGGCTCGGCCGGACGCCGGCGGTCCTGGTCGATGCGGGTGCGAACACCGAGTGCACGCCCGGCCATGCTGGTCCAATTCGCCCAGATGGGCGCGGCCTACGTGGCCGCCCGCTTCGGGACGACGTCGCCCACCGTCGGGCTGCTGTCGATCGGCGAGGAGCCGACGAAGGGCACGCCGCTCGTCAAAGAGACGCACGCACTCCTGGTCGCCGAGGCCCTGAGGAGCGCCGGGGGGGGGCGGGCCGAGGGGCAGGCGCCGAGGCCGGCAGCCCGGCGGCCCCGGGCACGGCCCGGTGGCCGGGTTCGAGTTCATCGGCAACCTCGAAGGGCGGGACCTCTGCCCTCGCCGGCCGACGTCATCGTCACCGACGGGTTCACCGGCAATGTCGCCCTCAAGGCCCTCGAGGGGACCCTGCGCTTCATTTTCGACGTGGTGACCGGGGTCTTCATGCTCGACGACGACACCAAGGCCGCGGCCGACGTGCTGCTGCCGCATCTGCTCCCCCTGGCGGCCGAATTCGAGCCCGAGAACACCGGCGGGGCCATGCTCCTGGGCATCGACGGCGTGTGCGTCATCAGCCATGGCTCGTCCAACGCCACGGCGATGGTCAACGCGGTGAAGGTGGCGTACGAGTGCGCCACCTGGGGTTTGGCGGACCAGGTGGCCGCAGCCGTGCGTCCGCCGCGGGAGGCCTGAAAGACCCAGCTCAGGGCGGCTATCCGAGTGGTCTCGGCTGAAAAACCGGTAGCATGGCCGATGCCATAGCGGCGATGCCCTCGCGGACACAGCGAGCATCGCGACCATCTCGACCATCTCGACCCAGGAGTGCCCGTGCCTGCCGAAACCCACACGAACCAGGGACCGCTCGATCGCAGCGGGGTGTTCGCTCTGATCCGGGACCAACTGGCCGACATTCTGGAGGCCGATCCGTCGACGATCACCGAGGGAGCCTCCTTCGTGGAGGACCTCGACGCCGACTCGCTGGCGCTCATCGAACTGGTCGAGGGACTGGAAGAAGAACTGGGGGAGCGGACCGTCGGGTTCCGCATTGACGATGAAGACCTTGAAGACCTCCGCACCGTCCGAGATGCCGTTGACTACGTCTACGCCAAGCTCGAGGCGGGGTGACGCTGGCGCCGAAGGGGCGGCCCGGCTCGCCACGCGCTTGGGCCACGACTTCGGCGACATCAGCCTCCTGCAGCACGCCCTGGCCCATCGGAGCTGGTGCGGCGAGCAGGAGGGTGGCGCGCCCTCCAACGAGCGCCTCGAGTTCCTGGGCGACGCCGTCCTCGGGCTCATCGTGGCCCGCTACAGCTACGAGCGCTATCCCGGCTTCCCCGAGGGGATGCTGGCCAAGGTGCGTTCGGCCGTGGTGAACGCCCGCGTGCTGGCCCAGGTGGCCGACCGCCTCGGGGTCGGCGAGGTGCTCCTGCTCGGCCGGGGCGAGGAAACCTCCGGCGGGCGCGAGAAGGCCTCCATCCTGGCGGACGCCTTCGAGGCCATTCTGGGTGCCGTCTACCTCGATGCGGGGTGGGACGCCGCCGAACTCCTCGTCCTGCGTGAGTTGCGCGACGCCATCACCCGGGCCGCCAACGAGCCCGACGATTTCGATCACAAGAGCCGCTTGCAGGAGAAGGCCGTCCACGACGGCGAGGGCACGCCCCGCTACGTCGTGGTCGGCTCCGGCCCGGACCACGAACGGGCCTACGAGGCCGAGGTGTTCGTCGCCGGCACCCGGCTGGGCGTCGGTGTCGGGCGATCGAAGAAGGATGCCGAACAGGAAGCGGCGCGCAATGCCTGGGAGGGTCTGCAGAATGCCTGAGTTGCCCGAAGTCGAAACGCTGCGCCAGGACCTGTCCCGCGAGGTGCCGGGCAAGAAGATCAAGACCGTCTCGGTGGCCAACGGCCGCTCCGTGCGCCGGCACCCCTCGGCCAAGCACTTCCGCACCCCGCTCGAGGGCCGGACCATCAAGTCGGTGGGCCGCCTGGGCAAGTACCTGCTCATGACGCTGGACAGTGGCGACACGCTGGTCGTGCATCTCGGGATGAGCGGGCAGCTGCTGCGGGTGAAGTCGGTCAAGGAGCCCAAGCCCAAGCACACCCACGTGGTGATCACCTTCACCCAGGGCGGCGAGCTGCGTTACGTGGACCCGCGCACGTTCGGCGAACTGTTCGTCTCCACGCCTCCGCTCAAGCCCGACGGCACCCTCCTGAGCCCGGTCTCGGGCACCGCCGGCGGCGACGGCGCCGCCATCCGCAAGGCCATTCCCGAGCTGGCCCACCTGGGTTTCGACCCGGTCGAGGACCTCATGAGCTGGGACCGCTTCGGCCTGTTGCTGCACCAGCACAAGGCCGGCATCAAGTCCATGCTGATGGACCAGAGCTTCACCGCCGGCATCGGCAACCTCTACTCCGACGAGATGCTCTACCAGGCCGGGCTGCGCTACGACCGGCCCTCGAACACGCTGACGGCGACCGAGGTGCGGCGGCTGTATCGAGCCATCGTCGAGACGTTGGCCGATGCGATCAAGCACCGGGGCTCTTCCCTGGCGGACGAGCAGTACCGCGATCTCTTCGGGGAGATCGGGGACTTCCAGGGCTCGCACCAGGTCTATGACCGCGAGGGCCAACCGTGCCGTCGCTGCCGCAACACGATCGTGCGGGTCAAGACCGGTGGCCGGTCGACCTTCTTCTGCGAGCACTGCCAGGTCTGAGCCGGCTGGGCCGGAGCGGGGCCGGAGCCGCGCCGGTCGCTGTAGGCCCGTGACCCTCTAGGCCTGTAGGGTCGCCCCGATGTTTCTGAAGTCGCTCAGCATGAAGGGGTTCAAGTCCTTCGCCGACCCCACCGTGCTGGAATTCGAGCCCGGGATCACGGTCGTGGTCGGCCCCAACGGCAGCGGTAAATCCAACGTGGTCGACGCCGTCACCTGGGTCCTCGGGCGCCCAGGGTCCCCGCTCGCTGCGCTCGGCCAAAATGGAGGACGTCATCTTCGCCGGGACCTCGTCGCGTCCGGCGCTCGGCCGGGCCGAGGTCTCGCTGACCATCGACAACGCCTCGGGCAAGCTCCCGATCGACCTGGCCGAGGTCACCATCACCCGCACGCTCTTCCGGTCCGGCGACAGCGAGTACGCCATCAACGGCGCCCCGTGCCGCCTGCTCGACGTCCAGGAGCTGCTCTCGGACTCGGGCGTGGGCCGCCAGCAGCACATGATCATCGGGCAGGGCCAGCTCGACACGGTGCTGAACGCCCGTCCCGAGGACCGCCGGGCGATCATCGAGGAGGCGGCCGGGGTGCTCAAGCACCGGCGACGCCGCGAGCGGGCCGAACGCCGCCTGGCCGGCACGGCCGAGAACCTCGAACGCCTCGGCGACCTGGTCCGCGAGGTGCGCCGCCAGATCCGCCCGCTGGAGCGCCAGGCCGCCGCCGCCCGCTCGCACGACAGCGTCGCCACCGAGCTGCTGACCATCCGCCGCTACCTGGCCGGGGCCGAGCTGGCCGAACTGTCGGCCCGGCGCCGCACGGCCGCCCACAACCTGACCATCTGCCACGAAGAGGAGCGCGAGCTGCACGAGGCCCTCGAGGCGCTCGACGCCGAGGCCTCCTCCACGTCGGCCGAGCTTTCTTCGCACCGCGAGGAGGACCTGGCCCGCGCCCTGGGCCGGGTGCAGGGCCTGGTCGAGCGGGCCCGGGGGACCTCGGGTGTGCTCCGCGAGCGGGGCCGGGCCGTCGTGGCCGCCCTCGACGCGGCGGCCGACGTCGACGTCGTCTCCACCCTCGAGGCCGAAGCGGCGCGCCTCGCCAGCGAGATCGCCCTCGGTGGCGCAGGAGACCGCGGCCGACCCGGGTGCGGCGGAGCTGGAGGCCGAGGCGCTCGTGGTCGAAGAGGAGGAGGCCGCCCTCCGGCGGCGCTGGGCCGCGGTGTTGGGGGACGGCGAGCCGGACGATGCCCTGGCCCAGGTGCAGGCCCGCAGCGAGCCCCTCAGCCGGGCCGAGGCGCGGGAGCGCCAGGATACGACGACCCTCGAGCGCCAGGTGGCCTCGCTCGAGCAACGCCACGCTGCCGCCGCGGTCAAAGCCGACCTGTTGGCAGCCGATGCGGCCGCGCTGGAGGAGACGACGTCCCGCCTGGAGGCGGACGCCGTCACCGGCCGGGCCGCGCTCGGCGACGGCCACCCAGAGCGCGGAGCACGGCGCAGCGGGTCGCCGACGAGCGCGAGCAGGCCCGTCACCGCAGCGCGGCCCGGGCCGAGGCCCTCGAGCGGGCGCTGCGCGATCTCCAGGGTGCGGGCGGGCGCGAGCTGCTCAGCGGGGTCGACGGCGTGGTGGGCTCGCTGCTCGATCTGGTGGAGATCGACGACGGGTGGGAAGCCGCATTCGAAGCAGCGGCCGGGGCCGGAGTGGCCGCCGTCGTGGTGGACGGCCGGCAGTCGGCCCATCAGGCCCTGGCGACGTTGCGAGAGCGCGGTGTCACCGGAGCCGTCCTGGCCCCCCGGGCCGGCGCGCCGGCGCTCGACCTGCCGCCCGGCTCACGGGCCGAGGCCGTCCGGAGCCATGTGCGTGCCCGTCACGGGGAGGCGATCGCCGAGTCCGTGCTCAATGCGCTGATCGGCCACGCCGTCCGTGTCGACGGATGGGAGGAGGCGATCGACCTCTCCCTGGCGCGCGACGACCTGATCGTGGTGACGCCGGAGGGCGATCGGTTCGCGCCGACGGGATGGCGGGTGCGCTCGTCGACCAACGTGGTCACCGCCGCCGCGGTCGAAGACGCCCAGCGCCGGGCCACCGAGGCGGCGGCGGCGGCCGACGCGGCCCGGACCGACCTGGCCGGGGCCCGGACGGCCCTCGCCCAGGCGCCGCGACGCTCTGGCCCAGGCCGAACGGGCCGCCGATCGCCATGCCTCGGCGCGGGGGACGGCCGCCGCGGACGGCCAGCGGACGGTGGAGGAGGTGCGCCGCCTGGGCGAAGAGCTCGGGGCGGCACGCCAGGCGCTGGCCGAGGCGGGGCAGCGGCTGGCGGCCGTGCAGGCCGAGCGGGCGCAGCTCGCGGCCAGCCTCCCCGACATAGAGGAGGCAGCGGCCGCGTGGCAGGTCCTAGCCGAGCATCGCCGGGCCGTGCTGCAGAAACGTCAGGAGCTCGAGGTGCGGGTGGCCGGGCTGGCCGAGCGCGGCCGGGTGCTGGCCGAGCGCCAGGCCGAGGTCGAGCGCCGCCTGCAGGGGCATGCCGAGGAGCGGGCAACGGCGGCCTCGCGCCGCCAACGCCTCGAAGCGGAGGGGACGGCCCTGACGCGCCTGGAGGCGGTCGTGGAGGCGGAGCACGCACGCCTCAACGGTATTTTCGACACGTTGCGGGGCGACTACCAGGACCAGGTCGATGCCGTCCGGGCCGGGGGGGCGCGTCTGGAGCAACTCCGCCAGGATCGCCAGACGACCGAGCAGCGTCTCGATGCCGTCCGTTCCCGCACCCGCTCCCTCGATCTGGAGACCAACGAGGTGGCGCTGCGCTCAGAGACGCTGCACGAGCACATCGTGCGGGAGCTGGGCACGGTGCCCGACGACCTGACCGGCCTGCCCATCCCCGAGGTGCCCGAGAACACGACGTTGCCGGTGCACGCGGCAGAGCTCGAACGCAAACTGGTGGCACTGGGACCGGTGAACCCGCTCGCCCTCGAGGAGCTGTCCACGTTGGAGGAGCGCCACAAGGAGCTCGAGGCCCAGGTGGACGACGTACGGGGCGCCCGCCGCGAGCTGCACGAGGTGGTCCGGACGCTGGACCACGAGATCATGACCTCGTTCGCCGCCGCGGCGGCCGACGTGAACGAGCACTTCTCGACCCTGGTGGCGCTGCTCTTCCCGGGCGGGACGGGGCGGATGGTGCTGACCGAGCCCGAGGACCTGCTCAACACCGGCGTCGAGATCGAGGTGCGCCCGGCCGGGCGCAACGTGCGCCGCGTCTCCCTGCTCTCGGGTGGCGAGCGCTCGATGGCCGCGCTCGCCTTCCTCTTCGCCGTGTTCCGCAGCCGGCCCTCGCCCTTCTATCTGATGGACGAGGTGGAGGCGGCGCTCGACGACGTGAACCTGCACCGCTTCCTGGGCCTGGTGCGTGAATTCCGCCACGAGGCCCAGCTGCTCATCGTCAGCCACCAGAAGCGCACGATGGAGACGGGGGACGCCCTCTACGGCGTCACGATGGCTCCGGGCGGGTCTTCTCAGGTCGTGAGCCAGAAAGTCGAGCGCTCGATGGAGCGCCAACCCGAGAGCGAGCACGCATGACGGCGCTGTGGATCGCCATCGGGGTGGTCATCGTGGTCCTGGTGGCCGCCCTCCTCCTGGTCGCCCGCTCCCGGCGGGCCTCCGGCTCCTCCTCCGTCGGCCGGGGCCGCCGTGCGGCGGCACTCGAGAAGCCGCCCCCCAAGTCGGGCCGGGCCACCGGCGGAGCGGCGACCAAAGCGCCGGCGACCAAGACGCCGGCCACCAAGGCGCCGGCCACCAAGGCACCGGCGACGCGGCCCCCTACCAAGCCTCCTACCAAGCCCCCGACGCAGGCGCCGGCGCAGGCGCCGGTCCCGGCCCCGATACTGGCCCCGGAGCCGGTTCCCGAGCCCGAACCGCAGCCGCCGACCTATCGCAGCCGACTCGGCACGGTGCGCGGCATCTTCAGCGGCGCGGTGTCCTCCCTGCGCAGCGGGAGGATCGACCAGGCGACCTGGGACTCCCTCGAAGAGGCACTCATCCGGGCCGACGTCGGGGTGCAGACGACGACGGCGTTGCTCAAGGACCTCCGGTCCCGTGTCGACGCCAAGGAGATCGCCAACGGGACGGACCTGTTGTCCGCTCTCGGTGATGCCATCAGGGCGCTGCTCGATGTGCCCGAGTCCCGTGCGCTCCGTTTCGACGGCACCCCCGGCGCCGTGGACGTCTGGCTCGTCGTCGGGGTCAACGGGGTCGGGAAGACGACCACGATCGGCAAGCTGGCCCGCCAGGAGTCCGCCGCGGGCCACTCGATCCTGCTGGCCGCGGGGGACACGTTCCGGGCCGCGGCGGCCGACCAGCTCGGCATGTGGGCCGAGCGATCCGGGGTGGACATCGTCCGGGGCGCCGAAGGCGGCGACCCCAGTGCGATCGTCTTCGATGCCGTGCAGCGGGCCGCCGCACGGGGCAACGATCTCGTGCTGGCCGACACGGCCGGCCGTTTGCACAACAAGGTCAACCTGGTTGAGGAGCTCAAGAAGATCCGCCGGGTGGCCGACCGGGATCCCGGCAACGTGACCGAGGTCCTGCTCGTGCTGGACTCGACGACCGGGCAGAACGCGCTCGTGCAGGCCAAGCAGTTCACCGAGGCGGTGGACGTGACGGGAATCGTGCTCACCAAATTGGACGGGACGGCCAAGGGTGGGATCGTCGTCGCCGTACAGCGGGAACTGGGGATCCCGGTGAAGCTGGTGGGCCTGGGGGAGGGACCGGACGACCTGGTCGCCTTCGATCCTGAGGCATTCGTCGACGCGCTGCTCGGCCTCGACTGAGCAGCGCCGACTTCCGGCCACGAGTTGTCGGGGCGTGCGGCTGCCTTCCGGGTAGCCTGAAGGCCGCATGTTCGACGCCCTCTCTGACCGCCTGGAGCGGATCTCGACGCGCCTGCGGGGCAAGGGACGCATCAGCGAAGCCGACCTCGACGAAGCGCTCGGGGAGATCCGCACCGCACTGCTCGAAGCCGACGTAGAGCTCTCGGTCGCCCGCCGTTTCTGCGACGGGATCCGCCTGCGGGTCAGCACGGAGTCGCTCTCGGCCAGCCTGACCCCGGGTCAGCAGGTGATCAAGGCCGTCCACGAGGAGCTGGTCGGCGTCCTCGGCGGGGAGAGCCTCAAGATCTCCTACGCCTCCCGGCCGCCGACGGTCGTACTGATGGCCGGGCTCCAAGGCTCGGGCAAGACCACGGCGTCCGCCAAGTTGGCCCTGTGGTGGAAGCAGCAGGGTCGCAATCCGCTACTCGTCGGGGCTGACCTCCAGCGTCCGGCCGCGGTCGAACAGCTACGGGTACTCGGTGCCCAGGCCGGCGTCACCGTCTTCAGCGAGGCCACCGATCCCGTCGCGGTGGCCCGGGCCGGTGTCGAGGAAGCGCAGCGTCTGGGCAAGGACGTCTGCATCATCGACACCGCCGGCCGGCTCACGATCGATGCGGACCTGATGGAGGAGATCAGGGGGATTTCGGCCGCGACCGACCCCCACTACACGTTCCTGGTCATCGATGCGATGATCGGCCAGGACGCGGTGACGACTGCGAAGGCCTTCCACGAGACCCTCGAGCTCGACGCCGTCATCCTCTCCAAGTTGGACGGCGACGCCCGTGGTGGCGCGGCCCTCTCCGTCAAGGGCGTGGTCGGCAAGCCGATCGCGTTCGCCAGCACGGGTGAGCGGCTGGCCGATTTCGACCTCTTCCACCCCGACCGCATGGCCGATCGCATTCTGGGCATGGGCGACGTCCTCAGCCTCATCGAGCAGGCCGAGCGCACCATGGACCACGACACGGTGGCCAAGGGTGCCGCCCGTCTCATGCAGGGCCAATTCACGCTGGACGACTTCCTGTCCCAGCTCCGCCAAGTACGGAAAATGGGTTCCTTGGGCGGTCTCATAAAGCTGATGCCGGGCATGTCCAAGGAGATGCGCCAGGCCGCCGGCCAGATCGACGACGGGGAGATCTCCCGGGTCGAAGCCATCGTCTGCTCCATGACACCGGCCGAGCGGGACGACGTCACCCTCCTCGACGGCTCCCGGCGCAGCCGAGTGGCCCGGGGCTCGGGCACCACCGTGGCCGAGGTGAACACCCTCCTCAAGCAGTTCAAGGAGATGCAGAAGATGATGAAGGGGATGGCCTCGGGCAATATGCCCAACATTCCCGGCATGGGGGCGATGGCCGGCCTGAGCGGTAAAGCTGCCCGGAAGATGGCGGCCCAGTCCGCGGGCGGCCGAGGCGCCGGCGCCCGCGGAGGTGCCGATTTCGACATGCTCTCCCAGCTCATGGGGGATGGAGGCGACCTGGGGGCAGAGAGCCCCCTGTTCCCAGGGCTGCCGGCGCCTTCGACGCCCCGGCCCATCGTGAGCGGCAACAAAGGCACCAAAAAGAAGAAGAAGGGCGGACGCGTGACCCCACCGAAAAGCCGGTAGGGCCGCTATCTGCCAGAATGGACGCACAAAGTCCAGATGATGGAGGAATCAGTTCGTGGCAGTGAAGCTCCGCTTAGTGCGGATGGGAAAGAAGAAGCAGCCGACCTACCGGGTCGTTGCCGCTGACAGCAGGTCGCCGCGTGACGGTCGATTCCTCGAGATCGTGGGCACGTACGCACCCCGGGGAGCCTCGACGGCCGAACCCGACGCTGTGATCAAGATCGACAACGAGAAGGCAGTCAAGTGGTTGGTCAACGGCGCGCAGCCCACCGAGCGCGTCGAAAAGTTGCTGAAGACCTCGGGTGCCTGGGACGAGTTCGCCGCCGCGAGGGCGAAATGACGAACCTGTACGAAGCCGGCGACATCAACACGGTCGACGGTGACGACGAGCTCGATGTCAATGCGGTCGACGACGTCGATGATGTCGATGACGTCGAGGACGGCAACGAGTCGGGCGGCGTCGGGAACGAGTCCGATGGTGCGATCGCGGGCGGCACGCCGTTGGCGGTGCTCACCTACCTGGCCCGCTCCCTCTCGAACGACCCCGATGCCGTGGTCATCGAGACCGAGGAACGGCGGGGCGGGCTGCGCCTGAGCCTGCACGTTGCGCCCGACGACATGGGACGCGTGATCGGGCGCCGGGGCAGGACGGCCCAGGCCATCCGCACCCTGGTCAACGTGGCCGGCGCCAAGGACGGCGTGCAGGCCAGCGTGGATATCGTCGACGACTGATCTGCTCAAGGTCGGTCGGATCACCAAGGCCCACGGTCTCCGTGGGGAGGTCGTCGTCCAGCTCTGGACGGATCTGACCGAACGGCTCGACCCGGGTTCCGTTCTCAGTACGCCCGACGGCGAGCTGACCGTCGAAGCAGCGCGCCCGTTCCAGGACCGCTGGATCGTCCAGTTCGAAGGCATCGTCGACCGCTCACAGGCCGAGCGTCTGCGCGGGGTCGAGCTCGAGGCCGAGGCCGTCGAGATCCCCGGGAAGTTCTGGGTCCACGAACTGGTCGGCGCCCTCGTGTTCGGCACCGACGGGACGCCCCTGGGTACCGTGGGCGCGGTCGAAGCCAATCCGGCCAGCGATCTCCTCGTCCTCGAAACGGGGGGACTTATTCCGCTGCGTTTCGTGACGGAGAGCGACGCGGCGGCCGGCACCCTTGTGGTCGACATTCCCGAGGGCCTCCTCGACCCGTGAACGTGAGCGGAGCCGTGCGGTGAGGATCGCCGTCTTCACGCTCTTTCCCGATGCCGTCTCGTCGTACTGCACCACGTCGATCCTCGGCCGGGCCCAGGAGTCCGGTGCGCTGGACGTGCGCGTGCACGACCTTCGTCTCGGCGCACTCGATGCCGCGCCGGACCGTCGACGACAGCCCCTTCGGCGGTGGCCCGGGCATGGTGCTGATGCCCGAGCCCGTGTTCCGGGCGGTCGAAGCAGTCGAGACGGCCGAGGCGGCCGAGGCGGCCGAGGGCGGCTCGGAGAACGGTGGCGTGCCCCGGCCGCTGTTGCTGCTGGCGCCCGGCGGGCGACCGTTCACCCAGGCGGTGGCCGCCGAGCTGGCCACGCTCCCGGGCGGTTTTTCGCTGCTGTGCGGCCGTTACGAAGGGGTCGACCAGCGGGTCAGCGACCATCTCGTCGACGGCGAGCTCTCGGTGGGCGATTTCGTGCTCGCGGGTGGGGAGCTGGGGGCCCTCGTCGTGATCGAAACAGTGGCGAGGCTGCTGCCCGAAGTGTTGGGCAACGAGGACTCAGCCCTCGACGAGAGTTTCACGAGCGGCCTCCTCGAATATCCCCAGTACACCCGGCCGGCCGACTTCCGCGGGTGGGAGGTGCCGGCCGTGCTGCGCTCGGGCGACCACGCGGCGGTGGCGGCCTGGCGCCGGGCCCAGTCCCTGTTGCGCACCGCCACCCGGCGGCCCGATCTGCTCGAGCGGCTGCGGGGGGAGGGCGCCCTCACGGACGACGACGTGCGGTCGTTGGCCGAGCAGGGCTACGATGTTCCGTCCGGCACTGAGCCGGTGTGACGTTAGGAAGCCCTTCCCCATGCATCCCACTGAAATCATCGATCGCGACAGCCTGCGCTCCGACATCCCCGATTTCCGCCCCGGCGACACTGTCGCCGTCAACGTCCGGGTGGTCGAGGGCACCCGTGAGCGCGTCCAGAAGTTCCAGGGCGCCGTCATGAAGCGCCAGGGCGGCGGCGTGCAGGAGACCTTCACCGTGCGCAAGGTGAGCTTCGGCGTCGGCGTCGAGCGGACCTTCCCCGTGCACTCGCCCACCATCGCCTCCATCGAGGTCGTGACCCTGGGCGACGTCCGCCGGGCGAAGCTCTACTACCTGCGTGAGCGGCACGGGAAGTCCGCCAAAATCAAGGAGCTCCGGACGGCGAAGCCGTAGGGCGGCACCGCATGAGCGAGGAAGACCTCGAGCGTTACGAAGCCGAGATCGAGCTCGGACTGGTTCAGGAGTATCGAGCCGTCCTGCCCGTCTTCTCCTATGTCATCGAGACAGAGCGCCGCTTCTACCTGGCCAATGAGGTCTCACTGAAGGTCCGGTCCGATACGACTCCTGCGTGTATCGAGCTCGAGTTACGTGATGCGTGGGTATGGGACATGTACCGCCCGGCCCGCTTCGTCCCCACGGTCAACGTCGTCACCTTCCGTGACGTGAACATCGAGCGCCTGCCCGAACAGGAGCTCTGAGCTCCGGACGCCGGGCGCAGGGCGCCGGGCCGGAGGCGCGACCGTTCCTTGGTGTGGATCGTCGCATCGCGCTGGGCCGGGCCGGCGAAGACCGCGCCGCCGACTGGTACCGCGCCCGTGGCTACCGGATCGCCGCACGTAACTGGCGGAGCAAGGGCGGCGAACTCGACCTCGTCTGCGTCCGCGGCCACGTCATCGTCTTCTGCGAGGTCAAGACCCGGCGCAGCGATCGGCTGGGCGAACCGGCTGAAGCGGTCACCCGCGTCAAGCAGCTGCGATTGCGCCGGCTCGCAGCCGAATACCTCGTGGCGCACGTGGCTGCTCCCTGTGACGTGCGCTTCGACGTGGTGGCGATCCTCGGTCCCGACCTCACGGTCATCGAACGCGCCTTTTGAAACGGCATAGGGTCACTAGCAATGGCATCCACCCCCGAAACTCTCATCGTCGAGCGCCGCGATGGTGTCGTCACCGTCACGATGAATCGCCCGGAGCGCAAGAACGCGGCCAACGGCGTCATGTTGCGCGAGCTCCCGGCAATCTTCACCGAAATTCAGGGCAATCCTGAGGACAGGGCCATGGTCCTCACCGGGGCGGGCGGATCGTTCTGCACCGGCGCCGACTTGTCCGATCCGCAGTCACCGGCGACCTTTGCCAGCCTCGAGGGGATGCGCCAGCTCGGCGATACGGCACTCGCCCTCCATCGCCTCACCAAGCCCACCATTGCCAAGGTCGACGGCCACGCGGTCGGTGCCGGGTTCTCCCTGGCGCTGGGCTGCGACCTGGTCGTCTGCAGCGATCGGGCCAAGCTGTCGATGATCTTCTCGCGCCGCGGACTGTCGCTCGACAACGGAGCCTCGTGGTTGCTGCCGCGGATGGTGGGATTGGCCAAGGCCAAGGAGATCGCGCTCTTCGGTGGCATGTGGAGTGGCGAGGAGGCGCTCGCCCTGGGGCTGATCAACCGGGTGGTCCCCCTCGCCGAACTCGACGCATTCGTCGACAATTGGGCCACGACCCTGGCGGCCGGCCCGACGTTGGCGTTGTCCCTCACGAAGACCATGCTCAACGGCTCGGCCCACTCTTCGATGGAAGAGGCGGTCGAGAACGAGGCGCGTTGCCAGGCGGTGAATTTCGCCAGCAGGGACACCAGGGAGGCGCTGAACGCTTTCGTCGAAAAGCGCGAGCCCACCTTCCTCGGCCGCTGACCGGGTTCCGTTGCTTTGCCTCGCTCGCGGTCTTTTCCCTCTGCCGTGAGCCGGACGGGAGAGCGTGGAGCGAGGGAGTGATGGGCCAGCAGAGCCGGGGCGACGTGTGAAAACTGATTGTTAGCCTTCTAGCGATCAGTTTTCACAAGGTCTCCTGCCTTTTCACAAGTGTCCGTCGTTGCGCTCACCCGGTGAAGCCGATGTGGTCACGGCCGCTGCCTGGGTCGATCCGGTCTCAGTAGAGTGGGAGCGTGCTGAACGGGGTCCAAGGAATGGTGGGCGACACCGCGTTGGTGACCCGTGAGATCCAGGGCGAGCACACCCCGGGCCGTGTCCGGGCCCGCGGCGAGGAGTGGTTCGCCATTCCCCTGGATCATGAGAGCAGCATCCCGGTGGGCACGTCGGTCGTGGTGGCCGACGTAGAGAGAGGCCTTCTGGTCGTCTACGCTCCTGACAGTTAGGAGATCACCATGTTGGCATCGACGGGCGAAATCATCGGGATCGTTGCGGTTGCAGTCGTCGTGGGGGGTGGTCTCGCTCTGTGGTTCGCTTCTCGCTGCGTCAAGATCGTCCAGCAGGGAAGCGTCGGCGTGGTCAAGCGCTTCGGCCAGTTCAAGTCGGTCGACCAACCGGGATTGCGGATTCTGCGTCCCTTCGTCGACAAGATGGACAAGGTCGACATGCGTGAGTTCCCGATGACGGGGGACCAGCAATCGGTCATCACGATGGACAACGTCTCGCTTTGGGTCAGTGCCACCATCTTCTGCCAGGTGATCGACGTGAAGTCGGCCCTCTTCGAGATCAACGACTACCGGTTGGCCGTCGACCAGCTCTCCCGTACGGCGCTCCGGGCCGTCTTCGGGGAGCTCACCTTGGACCAGGCGCTCAGCCAACGCGAGACGATCAATGCCCGTATGCAGGACCACATGGCCGACGCCACGGTGAAGTGGGGCGTGCGACTGAACCGGATCGAGATCCTCGACATCACCCCGCCGACGAACGTGATTCAGGCCATGTCCGAGCAGAAGGAGGCCGAGCAGCACAAGAAGGCGGCGATCCTGAAGTCCGAGGGTGAGCAGCAGGCGGCCATCAACAGTGCCGGTGGTCGCCAGCAGGCCGCGGTGCTCGAGGCCCAAGGGGCGAAGGAAGCCGCGATCCTCCGGGCCGAAGCCGAAATGAAAGTGCTCGAGCTCCAAGCCGAGGGTGAGAAGAAGGCGTTCGTCCTCCGCGGCGAAGGCGAGGCGGCGCGGCTCTCGTCGCTCGACACGGCCACGATCAATCCGCGCACGCTCGCGGTGCTCCAGTTGCGCGCGCTCCAGGAGATCGCCGCGTCCAACAACGCGAAAGTGGTCGTGCCCTATGAAGCGGCCAGTCTCATGGGTTCGGCCGAAGTGCTCCTCAGTACGCTCCGCTCGGCGTCACCCGACGCGCCCGAGAAGCAGAACGGCGCCAAGAACGGCGCCGTGACGACCCCTTAAGGGCACTACCCGTTACGCGAACCGCTCCCCGCACGGGGACTCGGTGCCGGCAACTCCCCACTTCCGGCATTCCTCTGATTCACACCAGCCCAGTAACAGCCGCCCGCCCCGCAGTTCTTGAAAGTGGAACTGGCAGACGAACTGGGGCGGGAGCTGTGTCGGTTCGGACTCACCGTCTCGGAGGATGAACCCTCTTCGGGCGGGGTGACCGACTTCCGAGGGCTTGTTACACGCAACGCACGGACCGAAAGCCATGCCGCAGCGTACTCAAGCCAGGGCACATTTTCCGCGATGCCAGGCCGACGGTCGACCGTTCCTCGGCATGCTCGCTTCCATTTCCGCCGCCACTCTGACCGGCGCTGTCGGCCGGCGGGTCTCGGTCGAGGTCCATGTCTCCAACGGTCTCCCGGGATTCACCATCGTGGGCCTGCCCGACGCAGCCGTGCGTGAGTCGCGCGACCGCGTCCGTGCTGCGCTCCTCTCGAGTGGTTTGCCCTGGCCGATGCGGAGGGTGACCGTGAATCTCGCACCTTCGGGTGTGCGCAAAGGTGGGGCAGGGCTCGACCTGGCCATCGCGGTCGGGGTCCTGGTGGCGACGGGCCAACTCCCTCCGGGTTGCACCGATGGGCTCACGTTCTGCGGGGAACTCGGTCTGAACGGGTCCTTGCGGCATGTGCCGGGCATGATCGCCCTGGCTGATGCCGCCACTGACGACGCGCCTGGTCCGGCGAATGGCCACAGCGGCGAGGGTCGACGTTTCGGGTTGGTCGTGCCGTTGTGCGACGCACGCGAGGCCTCACTGGTCCGGGGCGACGCGGCCCACGGCGTGGCATCGCTGGCCGACCTCACCCATATCCTCCGCACGGACGGAGCGTGGCCGGAAACGCCGGCGGCCGCCCCGACGCCGGTCACAAGCGATGCTCCGGACCTGGCTGACGTCAAGGGGCAGCCGGTCGGGCGTCATGCGCTCGAGGTGGCAGCCGCCGGCTGGCACCACCTGCTCATGGTCGGGCCGCCAGGATCGGGAAAGACCATGCTGGCCGAGCGACTGGCCGGGCTCCTGCCACCACTCACGCTCGAAGAGTCCCTCACCGTCACCCGGATCCATTCGGCCGCCGGGTGTCCACTACCCGATGGGGCTCTCGTGCGTCAGCCTCCTTTTCGTGCGCCGCACCACAGGGCGTCGATCGTGGCGCTGGTCGGCGGGGGGAGTTGGTCGTTCCGCCCCGGGGAGATCAGCTTGGCCACCCACGGCGTGCTCTTTCTCGACGAGATGGGGGAGTTCCCGGTCACCGCGCTCGAGGCACTGCGCCAACCGCTCGAAGAGGGGGTCATCAGGATCAGTCGGGCGGGCGGGACGGTCGCCTTCCCGGCCCGGTTCCTCCTCGTGGCCGCCATGAATCCCTGCCCGTGCGGAGAGGGCGTGTTTCCGGGGGCATGCTCGTGCAGCCCGGCCGACCGGGCGCGCTACACCCGTCGTCTCTCTGCCCCCCTCCTCGATCGGTTCGACCTCGTCGTGCCGCTGGCCCGGCCGGACCCCGAGCAACTCCTGGATGGCGCGCCCGGCGGTTCCACTGCAGCGTCGGTGGCGAGGGTGGCGCGTGCCCGCGAACGGGCAGCGGCGCGGACCGGTCCGGGTGAGCCCGCTGGTGTCGGTGATCCACCCATGGAGCCCGGGGCCACCCGGCTCTTGTCGGCGAAACTCCGGGAGGGTGCATTGACGGCGCGCGGCTTGCACAAGGTCTCCCGGGTCGCCCGCACCGTGGCCGATCTTCTCGGCGCCGAGCAGGTGCGCGAGGAACACGTCAGCGATGCGCTCGCCCTGCGCACCGCGCGTGCCATGGTGACCCCATGACGGGGGACCTTCCCGAGGAGGCATTCGCGGCTGCGCTGGCCGCAGCGCCGGACATGGGCCCTGCCACTCTGCGCACGCTCCTGGCCCGCGACCTGCCCTCGGTTGCCTGGGCGCAGGGCTCCTTCGCCGGCGACGTGGCACGCATCTGGCGACAGCACGAGGAGAAGGGGATCGAGGTGTGCTGGCAGAACGGCCCGTCGTACCCGCGTCGGCTGGTGGGTGACCCCGAGGCCCCTGCGGTGCTGTTCTGCCTGGGCGACCCCTCGGCAGTCAACAGGAATCCGACCGTGGCGATCGTCGGGACCCGCAGTCCGACCCGCTACGGCATCGGGGTGGCGGCGCAGTTCGCCGCCGATCTGGCCGCTCTGGGGGTGAGCATCATCTCGGGATTGGCGCTCGGCATCGATGGCGCCGCCCACGAGGGAGCGACCGCGGCAGGGGCTCCGCCTGTGGCCGTGGTGGCCGGGGGACTGGATGATCCGTATCCCCGGCGTCACGCCCGGCTCTGGGCCCGGGTGGCCGAGCACGGCGCGATCTACTCGGAATCCCCTGCGGGCATACGCACGGAGAAGTGGCGCTTCCCTGTCCGCAATCGCCTCCTGGCCATGCTCAGCGACGTGGTGATCGTGGTGGAGAGTCGCCACCGGGGTGGCTCCATGTACACGGTTGCCGCCGCGGCCCAACGAGGGATACCCGTCGGCGCGGTGCCCGGCTCGATCCGCAGTCAGACCTCGGAGGGCACCAACAGCCTCCTGGCTGACGGGTGCTTCCCTGTGTGCTCGGTGGCCGACGTTCTGACCGCGCTCTCGCTGCGCGGCGTGGCGCTGCCGGATCTGTCCCGTCGGGCCACGGGCCCCGGCAACGGGACCGTGGCCGGGCCTGACGCCCCGAGCGGCCGGGCGGATCTCAGCACATCGGATCGGGCGGTGCTGGAGATGCTGTCCCCCGATCCGACGTCGCTCGATCAGTTGGTGCGCCTGACCGGACTGGAATTCCCTGAGCTCTGCGGAGGTCTCGAGCGGTTAGCGCAGGCTGGACTGGCCCACGACCTCGGCGGGTGGTGGGAGCGGACGACGTAGCGCCAGGTCCGTCTCGCCCGCAGCGTCGCCCCCTTCGCCGCCGGTTTCGGTCGGCAGGTGGCGCTTGCCCCGGAGCAGCGAGGCCAGCCCGGCCAGGGCGGCCAACGCGGCCGACACGGCGAACACCACGCCGAGACCGTGGTGGAACGGCCCGGAGATCAGGTCGGGGAAGAATTCACGCCCGGTGATGGTGTGCACCGCCGTCGCCGGAAGGGTACGCAGCACGTGGCTGGCGGCGAGCAGGTGCTTCAACGGGTTCACGCCGAGCACCGCTGCGAAGAGTGACGCCACCGGAGGCAGGGTGCCGACGTGGTGTGCGACGTCAGCTGACACGCCCTGGTGTTGCAGACCACGGGCCAGCGCCCGGGGGAGGGAGCCCGCGAGCTGGCTGATCATGATGGCGAAGAACACGCCGATCGACAACGCGGTGCCCGAGTTCTGGAAGGTCGAGCGCATTCCCGACGCAACGCCGCGGTACTTGGCCGGGACGCTGCTCATGATGGACGAGGTATTGGGCGCAGCGAACATGCCGCTGCCGATCCCGTTGGCGGCGATGAGCAGCGCGAAGGCCCAGTACGGAAAGCGGACCGGGAGCGCCAGGAGCCCGATAAAGCTGGTCCCGAACACCACCATGCCGGCGGTGGCCATCCCCCGCGCCCCGAAGCGGTCGGAGAGCGTTCCGGCCAGCGGGCCCGAAAGAAGGAAACCCGCTGTCAGGGGGAGCAGGAAGATGCCGGCCCACAGCGGCGTCTGGCTGTAGGCATAGCCGTGCAGGGGCAGCCAGATGCCCTGCAACCAGATGATGAGCATGAACTGCAGGCCGCCACGGGCGATGGAGACAGCAAAGGCTGCCACGTTCCCGGCGGTGAAGGCCCTGATCCGGAACAGGCTGAGTTCGAACAGCGGGTCGACGACGTTGGTCTCGATCACCACGAATGCGGCCAACAGCAACGCGCCGCCTGCCAGCAGCGCAAGGACGGCCGGATTGGTCCACCCCATGGCGTGGCGCCCGTAGGGCTGAATGCCGTACGTGACCGCAATCAGAAGCGCGCTCAGGCCCACGGCAAACGTGATGTTGCCCCACCAGTCGATGCGGCCGCCTTGCCGTGTGCCGGGAGGATCCTTGAGCTTCAGATAGGCCCACAACGTCCCGAAGACGCCGACCGGTACGTTGACCCAGAAGACCAGCCGCCAATCCACGGTGGCCAACAACCCACCCGCCACAAGGCCGATGAACATGCCCGAGAGCGCCGAGACCTGGTTGAGACCGAGCGCGAAACCGCGCTGCTCCCGGGGGAATGCATCGGTCAGGATCGCCGCGGAGTTGGCGGTCAACATGGAACCGCCGAGGGCCTGGACGAGCCGCCAGCCGATCAGCCACTGCGCACCACGGACGCCCGTGTAGGGGCAGACCGACAACAGGATGGAGGACACCGTGAAGACCACGAACCCCGCGTTGTAGATCCTCACGCGACCGAACATGTCGCCGAGGCGGCCGAAGTTGACGACGGTGACCGCCTGCACGAGGCGGTAGCCCATGATCATCCACAGCAGGTAGACGATGTTGCCGGGTGCCAGCGGATCGAGGTGGATGCCGCGGAAGATGGCGGGCAGGGCGATGATCACGATCGAGCCGTCGAGCTGTGACATGAAGACGGCGGCCGTTGTGTTGGCCAGGGCGATCCATTTGTACCCCTCGTCTGTTGCCGCCCCACCAGGCGTAGGTGCGGGAGTCCCCCCGCCACCCTCACCCGGACGGTCGACGCGTGACGTCAAAGGCTCTGGCCCAGTCGCTCGATCAGCGCCGACGCTGCCTGCAGGTGCGCGATCTCGGCCGTGGTGAACTCCGAGGAGAGTGCCTCGGCCAGAAGCTTGCTCCGGGCATTCCGCTTGTCCCTGAGGAGGCGCTTGCCATCCGCTGTCACCGAGAGGACGACGCGCCGGCCATCGAGAGGATCGGGACGACGAGCGACGAGTCCCCGCTCCTCGAGTCCGCCGAGGGTCGCGCCCATGGATTGGGGGCTGATCTGTTCGTGACGCGCGAGCGCCGCCGAGGTCGTCGGGCCGTCACGGTCCAGTCTTGACAACGCGGCGCGCTCGGAGAGCGTGAGGCCGGTGCCGTCCTGCACCTGGCGCATCCTCCTCACCAGGAGGCTCACGCTGGCGAGGAGGCCTTCGGCCACGGCGTCCAAGCCGGCGACGCGGCCCACGCCCACGCCGTCCAGGCCGCCCACGCCGTCCAGGTCTGCACCCTGGGGTTCCGGGTTCGTGCTCTCCGCGACGTCAGATCGGCTTTCGGTGACGCTGCGTCGTGCCATATAATAAGTCTACCTGATCAGTTTACCTTAGTAAATCGGGACGCCAACAGGGCCTGGCAGTGACGGGGCCTGGCACTAGTGTGCGGCGCGGTGGAGGGACTTTTTCTCGACAACCTCGGCCTCGACAACCTCGGCGTTGGCGACCTCGGCGTTGGCGACCTCAGGGCCCAGGCAGAGCGTGCTCGCCACGAAGGTGTCGAGGTCGTCTTTCTCGCCGATGGCCGGTACGGCGACGCGATCGTCCTGGCAGCCGGGTTGGCGGCCATGCTGCCTGAGCTGTTCCTGGGCGTCCGTCAGAGCCTGGGGCCGGTGCCGCATCGGCACCCGACCGTTCTCGCCCGCGAGATGACGACCCTCGACCACGTGAGCGGAGGGCGGGTGATGCTGGCATTCACGGGTCCGTTCACGAGCGCCGTATGCGCAGCCACGATCGAGGCGGTCACCTTGTGCCGGGACATGTGGCGCACGGGTATCGCCGTCAGTGGAGGTCCGCGGTACCCGGCGGCCGGAGCGGTCAATCGACCGCTACCGCGGAGTCCCGGCGGCCCGCCGATCGCGCTGGATCTGACCGACGGCACGGTCCCCGACGCGGCACTCCTCGGTGCCTGCGATCTCGTGCTCGTGCTTGTCGGCGCGGCACCGCCGGACCCTCTGCCTCCGGGGGTCGACGTGTGCTGGATACGCGGCGCTGCGTGCGGCGTGACCCGGGCCGTGGGGGCCGAACGGGCCTGGGGCAGGGGCGAAGTCGCCTATCCCTGCATGGCGATGTGATCGGTCCGCACCCGCACCTTGATCCGCACTTCGCCCTCCGTCCGCATCGGATAGGTGTCCACGCCCAGGTACTTCTTCGCGAGCGCAGTCGATGTGGGCGTCCGCCCCCTCGGTGGTGATGTCGGTCACCGTGCCGCGTAGCGCCACGACGTTGTAGGAGTCATCAGGGTCGACCACCGAGATCGCGGACGCGGGGGTCGCGTTCGATGTGGCGCGCCTTCACCCGTCCTTTGGCGGTGTTGAACAGGAGGTCGTCGCCGTCCCGGTCGATCCACAACGGCGTCACCTGGGGGGAGCCGTCGGCGCTCAGCGTGGTGAGTGAGGCGAGGACCGGACGGGCGATGAGCTCGCGGGCCTTGGCGGAAAGTGTGTCGGCCATGTGGTGTGTCCTTTCGGGATCCGGCTGTCGGTGACCGGGTCAGGATCGACCATAGGCGGGCGGGGGTCACCGTCGTGCAAGCGGCGGCCGTAAGCTGCGCGGCGTGGAAAACACTCGGATAGAGAGCGACAGCATGGGGGAGATCGAGGTCCCCTCGGACCGGTACTGGGGCGCGCAGACGCAGCGCTCGCTGCACCACTTCGACATCGGGCGCGAGACGATGCCCGAGCCCCTTATCAGGGCCTTCGGGATCCTGAAGGGTGCATCGGCCAAGGTCAACCGCGATCTGGGCAAGCTGGCGCCGGACCTGGCTGCCCTCATCGAGCAGGCGGCCGACGAGGTGGCGTCGGGCAAGCTCGACGACGAGTTCCCGCTCCATATCTGGCAGACGGGAAGCGGCACGCAGACCAACATGAACGCCAATGAGGTGATCTCCAACCGGGCGATCGAGCTCGCCGGCGGGGTGAGAGGGTCCAAGGTGCCCGTCCATCCCAACGACGACGTGAACATGTCGCAGTCGTCCAACGACACCTTTCCCACGGCCATGCACATCGCGGCGGCCGAGGAGATCGTGCACCGGCTGCTCCCCTCGGTGCGGGCGCTGCGGGACGCGCTCCACGAGAAGGAAGTGGCCTACGCCGAGGTCACCAAAATCGGCCGGACCCATCTGATGGATGCAGTACCGCTTACGCTGGGCCAGGAGTTCTCCGGGTACGTGGCCCAGCTGACCGCCGATCTGGAGCGGATCGAATCGACCCTTCCCGGCATTTTCGAGCTGGCAGCGGGCGGAACGGCGGTGGGAACCGGGCTGAACACGCATCCAGAATTCGGGAGCCGTGTCGCCACGGCGATAGCGGACATGACCGGGCTCCCCTTCGTCACCGCGCCGAACAAGTTCGCCGCCCTGGCGGCCCACGACGCGTTGATGTTCACCCACGGGGCGTTGCGCACGCTGGCGATTTCGCTGACGAAGATTGCCGACGATATCCGTTGGCTTGGCTCGGGTCCCCGCAGTGGATTGGGAGAGCTGGCCCTTCCGGAGAACGAACCGGGATCGTCGATCATGCCCGGCAAGGTCAATCCGACGCAGAGCGAAGCCATGATCATGGTCGGCATCCAGGTGCTCGGCAATGACGCGGCCATCGCCATCGCGGGCAGCCGGGGCAACTTGGAGCTCAACGTCTGCAAGCCCGTCATCATCTACAACGTCATGCAGTCGATCTCCCTGATGACCGATGCCTGCCGGGGGTTCAGGGAGTTCTGCGTCGAGGGCCTGCGGCCTGATTATCCTCAAATCGCCCGCCATCTGGCGAATTCGCTGATGCTGGTCACCGCCCTCAACCCGATCATCGGGTACGACAAGTCGGCGCAGGTAGCCAAGAAAGCCCATAAGGAAGGATCCACGTTGCGTGAAGCTGCGCTCGAACTGGGCTTCCTTACGGCCGAGCAATTCGATGCCGCGGTGCGGCCAGAGGAGATGACGCATCCGTGAGAGAGCCACCGCTGTCACCCGACGAGGTCGACTTCGCCTTGGAGGAGCAGGACATCTTCTGGGATCACGTCGGTGACGAGCTGCAGACGAATGTCGAGTTGCACGATTTCGCTGAGGCCTTGGCCTTCGTCAACAAGGTCGGGGCAGCGGCGGAGGCAGCGAACCACCACCCCGACATCGACATCCGTTGGAACAAGGTGCATCTCGTGTTGACCACGCACGACTCGGGTGGGCTCACCGTGCTCGACCTGGCGCTTGCGGCCGCGATCGATCGCATGCGGCCGCGCAGCTGACCGGAGGCGGCCGCAGACCTTGAGGGTTCTGACGGGACCATAGGGTTCCGGCGGGACACCTGGGAAAACTGAACGTTAGAGGTCGAGCAATCAGTTTTTACAGGGCGTCTTCAAGGGGTGAACGCACCGATTCGGTGAGACGACAACATTCGTTGTCCTGACCGAGGAGGTAGTGGCATGGGTGTCATCTTGAGTCCCGCGCAACGTGCATTGGCCGAGCGGCTCCGCGCGAAGGGGTTCACAAAGGCGGAGATCGCTCGACAGTTGAGCATCAAGGGCCTGGTCAGCTTCCGGCCGCTATTGCGCCACTCCCAGACCGATTGGAAACCGGGTCCGAGGCGCCTGGTCATTGAAGAGCGAGAGGAGATCTTGATCGGTCTGCGCCAAGGTGAGTCGATGTCCTCCATCGCCCGGCGGCTGAAGAGGGCTCCTTCGACCATCACCCGTGAGGTGCGGGCCAACGGCGGGCCAAGCGGTTACGGGGTCTGGCGGGGCCAGACCCGGGCCAAAGAGTGGGCCCGTCGACCGAAGACGCCGAAACTGTGCCACCCACCCTTGGTGGCCCAGGTCAGCACCTGGCTCGAGGAACTGTGGTCACCCGATGAGATCTCCAAGCGCTTGCGCCGCGAGTTCCGAGACGATCCGATGATGCAGGTGAGCCACGAGACCATCTACCAGTCCCTCTTCGTCCAGGGCCGGGGTGAACTGCGCCGTGAGCTGGCCCGATGCCTGCGCAGCGGTCGGGCCAAGCGGCGGACGCGCACGCAAGGAGAGGCGCGGGGCAAGATCGCGCACATGGTCATGATCTCAGAACGCCCGGCCGAAGTGGCCGACCGGGCGGTGCCCGGGCACTGGGAGGGCGATCTCATCTTGGGGGCAATGAATCGCTCCGCCGTCGGGACCTTGGTCGAGCGCTCCACCCGGTTCGTCCTGTTGCTTTACCTCGCCCCAAACCACGGGGCCGAGGCGGTCGAAGCAGCCATGCGTCAGGCCGTGAGGACCCTGCCCGAGGTGCTCTGTAAGTCCATCACCTGGGACTCTCATAATGATCTGGTCCCCTGGGCGAGAGTCGGGTCTGACCCGACGTGGGATCGGCTTTGTGCCTTACCTTGGATTCGTCGATCCGGCTCCTGCCCGGGGACGCGCACCAGCCGGTCGGACGAACGTGACCTGATAGGAGCCTTGGCCAGCACCGTGAGAGTCCTGTCCGCCGTCCCGGCCGGTGGTGCCATCCCACTGGTTGAGAGAAGGAGGCAGGTTCCAGTATGCAAAGTCATGAACGGGTTGTCATCGGCGGGGTGGACACCCACAAAGACGTCCACGTCGCGGTAGTGATCGACGAACGGGGCAAGATCCTTTCCAATGCGAGCTTCGGCACGACGGCCAGGGGCTATCGCCAGCTCGTCGCCTGGTTGCGCTCCTTTGGCGATGTAGCCAAGGTCGGCGTCGAAGGAACGGGCGCATATGGGGCCGGTCTGGCCCGCCATCTGATGGCCGAAGGCGTCGACGTTGTCGAGGTGAACCGGCCGAACCGTCAGGCTCGTCGGCGCCGGGGAAAATCCGATACCGCTGATGCCGAGGCGGCCGCCCGGGCTGCCCTCAACGGCGAGGCGGCTGGCACACCGAAGTCGGCGGACGGAGCGGTCGAGGCCCTCCGGGCCCTTAGGGTGGCTCGCCGCTCAGCCGTCAAGGCTCGGACCCAGGCGGCCAATCAGATCCGCGACCTGATCGTGAGCGCTCCGGAAGGCTTGCGGGACAAGCTCGGTCATCTCAGCACCGAGCATCGGGTCGCCGCCTGTGCGCGGATGCGCTCCGGAGCCATCAGTGTTCCGGTCGAGGCGACCAAGCGATCACTGCGGCTGCTTGCACGCCGACATCAGGCGCTGAGCGCGGAGATCGCCGAGCTCGATGAAACGATTGTCGCGGTCTGCGCAGAGGCCAATCCGGCCTTGCTCTCGGCTCCAGGAGTCGGTCCTGAGGTTGCGTCGGCATTATTGGTTGCCGCTGGGGACAACCCAGAGCGGATGCGCACCGAGGGTTCCTTCGCAGCGCTCTGCGGTGTCAGCCCGGTCGAGGCCTCTTCCGGCAAGATCACTCGTCACCGTTTGAACCGAGGGGGTCACCGCGAGGCCAACAACGCCCTGTGGCGTATCGCCATGTCCCGCCTCGCCCACGACAAGGCCACCCAGACCTATGCCGCACGCCGCCGCACAGAGGGCAAGACCAACAAGGAGATTCTGCGCTGCCTCAAGCGCTACATCGCACGGGAAGTCTTCCGGCTGCTCACCAACCCGCCGAGCGTGCCCGACATCGCCCTGCTGCGGGCCCGCAGAGCTGTTGTGGGGATGACCCTTGCCGCCGTGGCCAACCATCTCGGCACCACACCGATGCAGATCTCCCGCCTCGAGCGCGGCGTTCTCCACAGCGCTGAACTGGCTAGCCGCTACCAGGCCTGGCTCGACACCGAGACGGCCAACCACGCTGCTTGACAGCCATAGGAGCATCCAAGGCAGCGAGATGTCACGCCACGCCAGCTTCACCGTGGCCACGGGGATCCCGATCTACTTCTGTGACCCGCACTCGCCCTGGCAGCGAGGATCCAACGAGAACACCAACGGCTTGCTGCGCCAATACATGCCCAAGGGCACCGACCTCTCGGTGCACAGCCAAGAAGACCTCGACCGCTTTGCCCGTTCCCTCAACAACCGCCCCCGCAAGACCCTCGACTATATGAAACCATCAGAGAAGCTCGCCGAGCTCCTTGCGCTCACCACTTGAATCCGCCCAGGCCCTACTGGCCTCCTCCTGGCCCTCCTAGCCCTCCTGGCCCTCCTCCTGGCTCTCCTGGCCTACGCAGGGCACCGTTAACGCGGTCTTGACGCGCACGGCGCACTCTCCTCCCGGCTCACGTGGTGGCGATCGCCCTCGACCGCAGGGTAATGCTTCAGGGCTCGAGCATCGCCTGGCGCAGGCGGCTCACCACGTCGTCGGGGAGCCCGATCGCCGTGGCGTACTCGGCGACTGACCCGTAACGCTCCTTGAGGTGTGCGAACAGCGCCACCATGTTCGACGGATCGGCCGAGAAGATGGCGTCGGCATCGCTGTCCACCAGCAACTTGCCGTCGGGGAACTTGATGAGCAGCTTGGCCCGCAGCCGGGTCATGGCCGCACCGCTCAGCGCATAGTCGGCCACGACGGTCTCTTCGGGCACCCCGAGGAGTGACAGCACCAGTGCAGAGAGCAGGCCCGTCCTGTCCTTGCCCGCCGTGCAGTGGAAAACCGCCGGCCGGGCGTCGGGTGCGGCCAGCGCCGTCAGCGCACCCACGATCTGCGGGGCTGCGTCCTCGAGCATCCGCTGGTACTGCGTGCCGAGGAAGCCGGGTGCCCGCTCGAAGTCGTCGGCGTTGCTGAGCGACTTGATGAAAGGGAAGTGGTGGAATTCGACGGGGTGGGCCTCCACGTCGAAGCGGCTCTGTTGGAGTTCGTGGCCCGTACGGAGATCAATCACCGTACGGATGCCGAGCTGGCGCAGGATCTCCAGATCAGGCTCGGTCAGCTCGCCCAGGCCGTCCGCCCGGAACAGCTCACGCCACCGGGTGTGCTGGCCGTCGCCCGTGGCGTAGCCGCCCAGGTCACGGAAGTTCACCGCCCCTTCGAGCTCGATGAGTCGGTCGACCGTCATTTGACCGGCAGGTCCCACATGGGGAACCAGCGGCTCAGATCCGCCTCGACCGGAAGATCGACGCCGAGCATGGTCCTGATGCGCAGCTCGAGCTCGGTGTCGCGGCGCTCCTTCTGGTTGTCGACCGGTGCGAACGGGTAGAAGGTGCCACGCTTGTAGAGGTAGACGAGCCAGAAAGCGCGGGCGTCGCTGGCTGCGCCGGGCTCGGGCACGAAGCCGAACACCGAGCACAGCAGTTGGGCGCCCCAGCCCGCTTCGGTAAGCGTGGTGTTGGCCATGTGGGCCTGGGTGACCAGGTCGTCCAGCGCGGGCTCGGCTAGCAGCAGCCAGCCGTACCCGAACGAGTCCTGCGTCTGGGTGAAGCCGTCGCCGACGAGCTGGGCCACTTCGGTCTGCAGATCTTGGGAGGCTTGGCCCGCAGGCGGCTTCCAGCACACGCCGGCATGACCCGAGGTGACGAGTCCGCCGGCGCTCTGCAGGGTGAGCGCGGCCGTCGGAAGCGCGAAAAGGGCGTCGAGGTTGGCCTTGACCGGCTTGGTGCGGCCCAGGAGGGTGTCGAAGAGGCCCACGTCAGGTCGGCGGATCAGTGGGCTTGGCCGAGCTCGCGCTCGAGCTCGTCGAGTTGGGCCAGGCGGCGCTCCAGGGTGGGGTGGGTGCGGAAGAGGTTGCCGAAGCTGAACCCGTTGCCGCCCTGGCCCTGTCCCGGCCTGGTCCTGTGCGTCCTGGCGCCACGGCGGGCGCGAAGAAGAACGCATTGAACGGCTCGGCGGCCCGCAGGTCCTTGGTCGGGATCCGGCCCATTTCGCCGGTGATCTTGATCAGCGCGGACGCCAGCAGCGACGGCTGCCCGATCAGGATGGCACCGGAGCGGTCGGCGGCCAGCTCGCGGTAGCGCGAGAGCGCCATGGTGAGCAGGAAGCTCACGAAGTAGACGACGACCGAGACCAGCAGGACGATCATCTCGATCGATGACCAGCTGGCTGCCACTGTTGTTGTTATTGCCCCGGCCACCGCCGCCGAAGATCTCCGAGTAGAACATGACCCGCGTCAACAGCCCGGCGATCATGCCCAGTCCGCTGGCGATGGTCATGACGGCGACATCGCGGTGCGCCACGTGGGAGATCTCGTGGGCCAGCACCGCCTCGATCTCGGGCTCGTCGAGCCGGCGCAGCAGGCCCGTGGTGGCGCACACCACCGCCGCCTTGGGGCTGCGGCCGGTGGCGAACGCGTTCGGCACGTCGGTCTGGGCGATGGCCACCCGCGGCTTGGGCATGTCGGCCAGCGCGCACAGACGATCGATCACGCCGTGCAGCTCGGGCGCCTCTCGCGGGTCACCTCCTTGGCGTGCATGGCGAACATGGCGATCTTGTCGCTGAAGTAGTACTGGCAGAACAGCAGCCCGAAGGCGATGACCAGAATCAGCACCAGGCTGTTCAGGAAGATGAAGAGCACGCCGATGAGGGCGGCGTAGAGCACGACCAGGAAGAAACCGGTCATCAGCATGCGGGTGGTCAGGCCCCGATCGGCCTTGATGTTGCGTGACAGCGCCATCAGCTGGCTGCTCCTCCACCGAGCGGCTCCGCTCTGGTCTGCCGCCGGCAGGGCCGCTGCGTCTTCTGCCGCGGTCCCACCGCTCCGGTTCCGAGCTCCAGCTTTCAGGGCGGCCAACTCGTTGTCGACCTGGGACGTCGCGGTGACCTTGTCGAGCTCCTTCTGAATGTCGTCCACCGGGGTGCTCAGATCATTGAGCGCACCCGAAGCCAGCAGCTCGTCCATGGCGCCGGCTCGCGCCTGCATGCTGGCGATCTTGTCCTGGGCCCGCTGCATGGCCTGGGCCGAACTGCCCATGGAGTCCGAGATGCCCGAGACGGCCTCGCCGACCTTGGTCTGCGCCTCGGCCGCCGTGTAGCTGGCCTTGAGCGTCTCCTTCTTGGTGCGGAACTGCTCGACCCGGGTCTGGAGCTGCTGCGAGGTGTCGATCAGCTTCTGCTCCTGCTCGCTGATCTGGTCGTGCTGCGTCTTGAGGTCGGCCAGCTGCTCACCCAGCGCAGCCCGCCGGGACAGTGCCTCGCGGGCCAGGTCCTCGTTGCCTTGCTGCAGCGCCGCCTTGGCCTGGGTCTGCAGCTTGTCGGCCTGCTTCTGCAGGCCCTGCGCCTGGAGCTCGATCCGCTTGCGGGCCGTGGCCACGTCGGCCACACCCCGGCGGACCTTCTGCAGCTGCTCCAGCTGCTTCTCATAGGAGAGGTCGAGCGTGTCGCGAGGGTCTTCGGCCTTGTCCAGGACCTTGTTGGCCTTGGCCTGGAAGATCCCACCGATCCGCTTGAACGTGCCTGCCATGGCACCGAGCATAAGGCCCAGCGGGCCGAAGGGGCAACGGCCGGCCGCGCCAGTCGGGCGCTGCAGTTGGCCGCGAGATGCCGCGGAGCAACGTCGGGACGCCCGCCGGGCCACCGCTAAGGTCGGCGACGTGCCCGCTGAATCTCTCTGCCTGCTCTCCGTGCACGCCCATCCCGACGACGAGTCGTCCAAGGGGGCGTCGACGGTGGCCCGCTACCACGCCGAGGGGGTCCGGACCGTGCTGGTCTGTTGCACCGGGGGAGAAGAAGGCGACATCCTCAATCCGGCCATGGACACGCCCGAGGTGCGGGCGGACATCGGCAAGGTCCGCCTGGCCGAACTGAAGGCGGCCACCGACATCATCGGTTACGACGAGACGGTCATGTTGGGCTACCGCGACTCGGGCATGCCCGACTCGGAGGCCAACGCCCGCCCGGATTCCTTCGCCCAGGCCCCGCTCGACGAAGCGGTGGGTCGCCTGGTGGCGGTCATCCGGCGGGAGCGGCCGCAGGTGATCATCACCTACCCCGACGAGCAGTCCGAATATCCCCATCCCGACCATCTCCGGGTGCACGAGATCTCCCTGGTGGCCTTCGACGCCGCCGGCGACCCCGACCGTTTTCCTGAGGCGGGGGAGCCGTTCGTCCCCCTGAAGCTCTACTACTCGGTGTGGCCGGCCGAGCGCTTCCGGCAGATTCACGCCAAGTTCCTCGAGCTGGGGATGGAGTCACCTTTCGACGAGAAGTGTCTGGCACGCTTGACCCGCGACGACCCCTACACGACGGCGATCGACATGCAGGGCTTCGAGGAGGTGCGGGGGGCTGCGCTGAAGGCACATGCCACCCAGGTCGATCCCAATTCGCCGTTCTGGTTCGGCCTCCCCGCCAACGTGCTCGAAGAGATCCAACCGACCGATCAGTTCCGGCTGGCCCGTAGCCGCGTCGGCGGCGTCGCCGCAGAGCGGCGAGCGACGGGGGAGCGACCGGGGGCGGACTGATCGAGGACGATCTGTTCGCCGGGGTGCGCTGACTGTCCGCCGGGGTGCGCTCGAGCGCGTCCGGACCCGGCGCACGCCCGGGCGGCTTCAGCCGCCGAAGCGGGCCAGTTCTCGTAGGGGGCGGTAGCCGATGAGCGTGGCGCCCACGGCGGAGATCGTCTCGCCGACCCAGGTCTCCTCGCAGATCATGCGGTAGTCATCGACTCGGGCCTCCCAGTCGTCGGTGGCCAGCGAACGCAGTTCGGCACTGTCGACGGCGGGATGCAGATGCATTTCGGTCACGCCGGGCCGCAGGGTGGCGAGATCCTTCTCGAAGGTCTGGCGGCTCCCCACGCCCGGGACGAAGCGCATGTGGTCGGTGAAGATCGCTCCGGCCTCAGCCGCCACGGCCCGGCCCGGGAATCCGACGTAGCGCTCCATGCCGGGGCTGATCATGCGCAGGGGGAGCCCGAACTCGATTGCCATGTCCAGGTACACGTCGAAGAACTCGGGCCGCAGTTGCAGCGTGCCCATATGCGCATCGAGGTGGCTGACGTCGAAGCCCCAGAGGATCGCCCGCTCGATCTGGGCCCGGCATTCGCGGCGCACCTCATCGAGGTCGGCGTGGTCCCACACGTCCTCCATCGTCCGGGGGAAGCCCCCGTCGCCTCCCAGCAGCGAGGGGGCGTGGGTGATGGGGCCCCAGCGGTAGAGCTCGAATTCGGCGTTGAGGGTCAGGTGGACGCCGATGTCCTCGCCCCGGTAGCGGCTCGAAGCTTCGCGGGCCCAGGGACACGGCACCATCAAGGCGGCGCTGGTGACCACGCCGGTTGCGAGGCATTCGAAGACACCGACATTGGCGGAGTGGCAGGACCCGAGTTCGTCGGCGTTGATGATCAGCAGTTTGGCGTCGGCGGGATAGCCGAGTCGCTGCGCCAGTGTCGGCTCGCTCATGCACCCTGCCTCATCGCGCCCGTCATTCTCTGGGCGCGGCGCCGGGGGCACCGCCCACCGCACCGCCTTCGACCGCACCGCCTTCGACCGCGGCGTCCTGCGCCCACGCCGTCGCGGCGAGCGACCGTTGGAACGCTTCCATCGCTTCAGTCAATGCGTCGTCACCGATAGCCAGGATACGAACCGCCAGCAGCCCCGCGTTCGTTGCCCCGTTGATGGCAACGGTGGCCACGGGGACCCCACGGGGCATCTGGACAATGGACAGGAGTGAGTCGAGCCCGTCGAGACGGGCCAAGGCGACCGGGACCCCGATGACCGGCAAGGGGGTGACCGAGGCCAGCATGCCGGGCAGATGGGCGGCACCACCGGCCCCGGCGACCAGAACCTTGAGGCCACGGGCCGCTGCCGCGTGCCCGTAGGCGATCATGTCGGCGGGCGTCCGATGGGCCGAAACGACACGCACCTCGTGCGGCACGTCGAACTGATCGAGGATGGCGACCGCACCTTGCATGACCTCGAGGTCCGACGAGCTGCCCATGACCACGCCCACGACCGGGGCGACGGGGGCGGGAGCGGGGGCAGTCACGAGTGGGTCCTTGCGGGTGCGTTCATTCCGTCCGGGCAGGGAGTCCCCAGGGCCTGCGCCGCCGCCCAGGCCCGCTCACGAACGATTTCGGCATCGTCTCCGCACACGGTCACGTGCCCTAGTTTGCGCCCTGGCCTGGCCCCTTTGCCATACAGGTGCACATGGGCCCCCTCGATGCGCAGTCCGAACGGCAGGAGTGCGACGGGATCGGTCCCCTCGGGACCACCGAGAATGTTGACGTTCGCCACTTGGGCGTGTTGGAGCGCCGTGGATCCGAGGGGAAGGTCGAGCACCGCCCGGAGATGGTTCTCGAACTGGGAGGTGACCGCCCCTTCAATCGTCCAGTGGCCCGAGTTGTGTGGTCGGGCGGCGATCTCGTTGACCATCAGCACCCCGCCCGACCAGAAGAGCTCCACCGCGAGGACCCCCACGGCTCCGGCGATGTCGGCGATGCGCCGTCCGAGTGCAGTCGCCTGGTCGACGACCTCGCCGGGCAGCCGGCCCGGGACGAGCACCTCGCGGCAAATGCCCTCGACCTGGGTCGTCTCCGTGGCCGGCCAGGCGACTGTCTCCCCCGACGGGCGGCGGGCCACCATCACGGCCAGCTCCGCCTCGAAGGGGACGAGGGCTTCAACGAGCAGCTTTCCCGAGAGCGGCTCAGCGACCGAGGCCGCCGCCGCCAAGTCGTCGACAACCCAGACGCCCTTGCCGTCGTAGCCGCCCCGGGCCGTCTTGAGGACGAGCGGCCATCCGTGCTCTCCGCCGAAGCGTGAGATCGCGTCAATGGCGGTGTCGGGAGGGTGGCCCAGGCCTACCTGGAGCACGGTGTGGGCCGGCGACGCCACCCCGGCCTGGTCCAAAACGGCGCGCATGTGAGCCTTGTCGACCGCCATCTCCAGGGTCTGTAGGCCGGGCCGGATCACGACACCGTCGTCGAGGAGGGCGCGCACGATGGCCAGATCCACCTGCTCGTGATCAAAGGTGACCACGTCCACTCGATCGGCCAAGGCGCGCAGGTCGGCCTCGACCAGGGGAGACCCGATCAGGACCTCGGACGCGACGGCACAGGCAGCATCGTCGGGGCTCTCGGCCAACACGGCGACCGACAGGCCGAGGGCGCTCCCCGCCTCGACGGCCATCCGCGCCAGCTGGCCAGCGCCCACCACCCCGACCTGGTGGGCGCTCAGGTCGCTAGCCTCGGCGACAACAGTGATCCGGACATGCCCGGCACACTAGGCGAGGAGCCCTGAGACACCATGACCAAACCCCTGCGCATCGGCAGCCTGCTCGATGTCGACCGCTCATTGCCCGACACCGTGGCCGAGTTGCAGCGGTTCGCCGACGCCGGGCTGGATCACGCATGGGCTGTCCAGATCTTCGGGCCCGACGCGTTGACCCTCCTGGCCACCGCGGGCTCGATGGTGCCCGGCATCGGTCTGGGAACGGGGGTGGTGCCGGTGTACACCCGCCACCCGATGATGCTGGCCCAGCAGGCCCTGACCGTGCAGTGGGCCACCGGGAACCGCCTCATTCTGGGCATCGGTCTCTCCCATCAGATCGTGGTGGAGGGCATGTGGGGTCTCAGTTTCGACAAGCCGGCCCGCTACATGAAGGAGTACCTGGCCTCTCTGATGCCGTTGGTGGCGGGCGAGGCGTGCAACATCGACGGCGAGAGCGTCACGACCCATGCCTTTGCACCCCTCGAGTTGCGCGGCGCCTCGACGCCTCCGGTGCTCGTCGCCGCGTTGGGCGATACCATGCTCAAACTGGCGGGACGCGTCGCCGACGGCACCGTGACCTGGATGACCGGTACCCGCACGATCGAATCGCACATCTCCCCGGTGATTCGTCAGGCCGCGGAAGTGGCGGGGCGGCCGCTACCCCGCATCGCCGTCGCCCTCCCGGTCAGCGTTACCGCCGACGTCGATGCGGCCAGGGAGCGGGTCAACGAGGAATTCTCCATCTATCCGAACCTGCCCTCGTACAAGGCGATGCTGGACAAGGAAGGCGCCGCCAGTCCGGCTGACGTCGCGTTCGTCGGTGACGAAGATACGGTCACCGCCTCGATCGAGAGACTGGCGGCGGCCGGCGCCACCGACTTCATCGCATCCGTTGTCGGCAACCGCGAAGAGCGCGACCGGACGTTCGCGCTCTTGAGCTCCTTGGTGCGCTCCGCGTAGAGGGGCGTCCCGGCTCAGCGGTCGAGTGTCGTGTACTTGAACTCGTTGAGATCCGGCTGCTCGTCCATCAACCGGACGACGTTCTCGATGGACTGCCGGGCCAGCGCGCCATCGCCCTGGGGGCGGCTCATCAGCCGTACGAAGACGGCGCGATCCCCGACGATGAACGTCGGCACTCCGAAGACGCTCCACGTGCCGACCGCTTCCTGATAGGCCCGCTTGATCTCGTCGATCGGGCCGCCGCTGTGCACCTCGGCCAGGACTTTTTCGGCAGGGACGCCGTGGGTGTCGAGGACCCGGGCCACGACTGCGGCATCGCGGATGTCGAGTCCGTCGTCGTGCCGTGCCTCGAACAGTGCGTGGTGCACCGTGGCGAACTGGTCTGGATACTGGTCACGTACGACGATGCCTGCGGCGAGAGCGACGAGGTCGTTTACCTTCGCCGGATCGTCCCACACGGGGGTTCCACCTTCGGGCACGTGGCCCTGGCTGAGAGTGAACGGCACGAACGTGACGTCCCAGTCGGCCCCGTCGGCCAACCCGGCGAGCAGGTGCTCATGGACGTTGCGGGCGAACGGGCAGCGGTAATCCCACGTGACGGCGAATGGCTTCATAGCTTTTTCAACAGATAGCCATCGGGTCCCATTCCCTTGGCCGTCCGGGCGGCCGTCCGGACCAGGCGGCGGCGGGCGCCGGGGGTCACCCGGTCGAGCACGGGGCGCAGCATCAGCCCGAGCAGTGAGCCCAGTGCGGCGCCGCCCACCACGTCGCTCGGATGGTGTGCCCGCAGGTGGACCCGGCTGGCCGCGACGGCCCCGGCGAAGCCGACGTAGGCCGTCGTTTCGGCGGCAGATTCGGCCAGGACGAAGGCGGTGCAGAACGCCGCCAGCGTGTGGCCGCTCGGAAAGCTGCTGCTCGAAGGGGTGCGGACGGCCGCATCGAGGTGTTCGTCGGGGCGTTCACGTTGCACGGCGGACTTCACAGCCCGATTCAGGCCGTAGGACGAAACGCCGGCCACGGACAGGGCTGCGATCGCACGCCGGCGGTTCGGTCCGCGGCGCCGCGCCTTGAACAGCGCCAGGACGACCCACACGAGCCCGTAGTCGGCCAGGTTGGACACCAGCGCAGCCACCCGGTCCACCTGGGGCCTTCCCCGGAAAGGCTCGAAGACGGCATCGACCGACTCGTCGAAGCGTGTCATGAAGCCATCTTCAGGCGGCGCCGCCTTCACCGAGGGTGCTGCGCTCACGCGGCGTTGAATGCGGGGCAGGAGGACTTGAAATGGCAGAACTGACACAGCGGGCCCACGTTGGGGCGGAAGTCCTCGGTCACGCACGCCCGCTCGATGGCACCCCAGACCGCCGAGGTTCGCCGCTGTTGTCCGCGCAGGGTCTGTGGAGTGGGGATCGCGGTGATGACGAGAGGGTCGCGCAGATGGAGGAGTCGCACCTCGGTGGGTGAGCGGCCCAGGATTCTCTCGCACAACAGCGCGTAGGTCTGCACCCCGCCCATGCGGCCGTGCTCGAACCGTTCCGAGGGCGCCCGCCCGGTCTTGTAGTCGACGACGGTCAGCGCGCCGTCGGGACCGATGTCGAGGCGGTCGATGATGCCCCGCAGCCGCATCCCGTCCTGTTCGATCTCCACCCCGAGTTCGACCCCTATCGTCTGGACGGTCGTGGGGTCCTCAATAAGGAAATAGTTGTCGAGCAGCGTGCGTGCGTCAGCGAGGAAGGAGGCCGCGTTCTCGTCGGTCAACCCGAGGGCGAGGAACTCGGGGTCCGTCGCCAACTCCTTCCATGCCCGCGCCAATTCGTGGGCCGCCGCGGCCGGTGTGCGGGCCGCTGCGGCATGGTTCCAAAAGAGCCCTTCGAGGGCGGCGTGCACGAGCGTGCCCTTGACGGCGTGGGGGGACGGCGGTTCGGGCCTGTGCTCGATCACCGAAAATCGGAAGGCCAAGGGGCAGTTCGTGAATGCGGTCACCTTGGACGGCGTCAATGTGCGGGGAAGATCGAGCGCCATGGGGGCCAGGATACGACGAGCCCGTGACATGTCCGGCGATTCCCCCGCGCACCGCCGAACCGGTACCCCGCGCCTGCACTAAAAAGAGTCTCTATGGTGGAATCTCATGCCGCCGGCTGACCTGCGCCGAAACACACGTTGGGCCGGCCTGCAGCCCGGCGACCCGGTCCAGGTGACCGGGACGCGGCTCCGCGGTGCCTCGTGGTCCTTCGTGGCCCACGTCGCCAACGCCGAGACCGGCGAGGAATGGGTGGAAGTGGTGGGTGGTCGCAAGGGCGACCGTGCCGTGCGTTCCTTCCGTCCCGACCAGCTCTATGCGGCCTCCGCCCGCCCCGGGCGGGATCCCTCCTTGGCCGAGGCGCCCGGCCTCCCCCTGGGCTGAGGGTGGACATACCCCGGCTCACCACGGCGCGCCTGATCCTGCGCCCCTTCGTTGCCGGCGACCTGGCTGCTCTCGTCGAGGTGCACGCCGAGGAGTCGTTCTGGTGGTACCCACTCCGCGCCGCCATGACGAGGGAGCAGACGGAACTCTTCTTGCACCGGACGATGGCGCGCTATGCGACGGACGGTTTCGGCATTGAGGCGCTCATCGACCGTGAAACCGAGGACCTGATCGGGTGGGCCGGTCTGGCCGTCCCCCATTTTCTGCCCGAGGTCCTGCCCGCGGTTGAAGTCGGCTGGCGGCTCTCGGGCCCGTATCGAGGCCGGGGGCTGGCCACCGAAGCGGGTCGGGCCGCCGTGGATTGGGGCTTCACCGCCGCCGGCCTCTCCCGCATCGTCAGTATCTACGAGCCGGCGAACACCGCCTCGGGCCGCGTGATGGAGCGGCTCAACTTCGTCCCGATCCTTACGACGCACCACCCCGAGCGCGGTGAGGTCGTCGTGGTCACCGAACTCACACGCGATATGTGGGAGAAGCTCCCGCACGACGGCGGCCGTCCCAGCTATTCGACCGAGTAGCCGTCCATCCTCGAGAGCACGCGGAGCATGACCTCGTCGGTTCCCGCCCCGATGGAGTCGAGCCGCGTGTCGCGGTAGAAGCGCGACGCCCAGTGCTCGGCCATGTAGGCGACCCCTCCGTGGAATTGCACGGCGACGTCGGCCACTTCGCGTTGTAATCGTGAGCCCAGCAACTTGCCGATCGTGGCGAAACGGGTGGCGTCCTCCCCGCGCGCCACCGCGTCCGCCGCGGCACGGGCGTACTGCTTGAGCATGTCGTGGCGGGCTGACAGCTCGGCCAGCACGAATTGGAGGTGCTGGTTCGCCAGCAGCGGCCGGCCGAAGGCCTGCCGTTCCAACAGGTACGCGCGCGTGCGCTGCAGTGCCAGTTCGATCGCCCCGACCTGCTTGTAGACGGTGATCAGCCGCTCCGCCTGGAACTGCACCATCTGCTGCTGGAAGCCCCGCCCGATCTCCCCGATGGTGTGGGACACCGGGACGCGGACATCGGTAAAGGAGAGCTCGGCCGTGTCGCTCGACCACATGCCCAGCTTCTCGAGCTTGCGCGAGACGACGACGCCGTCGAGCACCGTCGGCACGACGATGAGGGACATGCCGCGGTGGCCGACGTCCTCGCTCGTGCGGGCCAGGAGGCAGAGCCAGTCCGCCTGGGTTCCGTTCGTGATGTAGAGCTTCGACCCGTTGATGATCCACTGATCGCCGTCACGCACTGCTCGAGTACGGATACCGGCCACGTCGCTGCCGGCATCGGGCTCGGTCACCGCCACCGAGGCCACGAGCTCGCCGCGGATGGACGGGGCGAGATACTCCTCTTTGAGCGCCGCCGACCCATAGCGCGCCAACGCCGGCGTCGCCATCGACATCTGGACCGCGATGGCCATGGGGACGCCGCCACAGCTGATGCGTCCCATTTCTTCGCCGGCAACGAGCGTGAAGGAGGGGTCGGCCGCCATGCCTCCGTACGCCTCTTCGTATTCCAAGCCGAGCAGACCGACTGCCGCCAACTTGGGAAAGAGCTCGTGTGCCGGGAAGATCCGCGCCGCCTCCCACGCATCGACGTGCGGTTCGATCTCGTGCTCGAACAGATCCCGCAGGGTCTTGCGGAAGATCTGGTGCTCGTCGGTCTCGATCACGACCGAACGCTACCACCGGGTAATCATCTCTCCCGGGCGTGCGCAGGACCCCTACACTGCGGATTCATGACGGACGCGCTGGTCCACACCGCCCGGGAGGGGCCCGTCGCCACGCTCACGCTCGACTCGCCCCACAACCGGAATGCGTTGTCCGTGCACCTGCTCGACGAACTCGCAGAGGCATTGGCCGGGGCGGTGAACGACCAACGGGTGCGGGTGATCGTCCTCACAGCGACCGGCAGTGTGTTCTGCTCCGGTGCCGACCTCTCCGAACGAGCCGGGGCCGTCACGTCCCGTCTGCCCGAGATCCTGACGACCATCCGCTCGGTAACCGTTCCCGTTGTCGCCCGGGTCGGTGGCCATGCCCGCGCCGGGGGGCTCGGGCTGATCACGGCCTGCGACCTGGCGGTGGCGGCCAGCGACAGCACGTTCGCCTTCAGCGAGGTGAGGATCGGCGTGGCCCCGGCGATGATTCTGGTGCCCGCCCTGCGCGTCGCGGCGATGCGGTTCCTCGGGCGCGCCAGCCTCACCGGTGAGCCGTTCAACGCGACAACAGCGGCGCAGGCCGGTCTTCTCACCGATGTCGTGGACGACGCGGCGGACCTCGACACATGGGTGGAGGGTGTGGTCGCTTCGATTCTCAAGTCGGCTCCGGGCGCCGTGGCGACGACCAAGACACTCCTTGCGCAGCTGCCCGAGCTTCCCTGGTCCGAGGGACTCGTGGTGGCGCAGGCCACGTCGGCTCAGCTCTTCGCCGGGGCCGAAGCAGCCGAAGGAGTGGACGCGTTCCTGGGTAAGCGCGCGCCGTCCTGGGACGTGACTGCATGAGCACAACGACGGAGGCCCCGTGAGCGCGCCGATCAGGACGCGCCTGGCTGTGACGGGTGACGAGTTCACCCTGCAGGCTGGCGCCATGGCATCGCTGGTCGCACACGTACGAACCCTGCATGATCAGGTGTTGGGCGGCGGCGGTCCGCAGTATGTGGCGCGTCATCGGGCGCGGGGCAAGCTCATGGTGCGCGAGCGGCTGGAAGCACTGGTCGACCCCGGCACTCCGGTGCTCGAGCTCTGCCCACTCGCCGGCCTGGAGACCGAGGACCCCGTGGGGGGCGGCGTGGTCGTGGCACTGGCCGAGGTGGCCCACACCCAGTGCCTGGTCATCGCCAACGACCCCACCGTCCGTGGCGGGACCACGAGTCCCACCACCATCAAGAAGTTGCTGCGCGCCATGGATGTGGCGGAGATCAACCGGCTCCCGCTGCTGCTCCTGGTCGAGTCGGGCGGAGCCGACCTCCCGCGCCAGGCCGATGTGTTCGTCCCGGGGGGCGAACAGTTCCGCCGCCTGACCCAACTTTCGGCGCAGGGTATCCCGACGATATGTGTCGTCTTCGGGTCGTCGACCGCCGGCGGCGCCTACCTCCCCGGCATGAGCGACTACACGGTGATGATCGAGGGGCGGGCCCGGGTGTTCCTCGGCGGGCCCCCACTGGTCAAGATGGCCACCGGTGAGGATGCAGACGAAGAGGAGCTCGGCGGCGCCCTCATGCACGCCCGCACTTCGGGTCTGTGTGACTATCTTGCCCGGGACGAGCCGGACGCCATCCGCATCGCGCGCGGGATCGTGGCCCACCTGCGCTGGCCGCGTCTCGGTCCGGGACCGGCGGTCCGGGCGGAGCCGCCGCTGTACGCGGCCGAGGAGCTTCTCGGTGTCGCCCCCGTCGATGTGCGTGTCCCTTTCGACGTACGCGAGATCCTCGGCGCGCGTACTCGACGGCTCACGCTTCGAGGAGTTCAAGGCCATGTACGGCGCGCAGCTCGTCTGCGGGTGGGCGTCCCTGGCCGGGTATCCCATCGGCATTGTGGCCAACAACGGCATCCTGTTCTCTGCGGAGGCACAGAAAGGCGCCCAATTCATCCAGTTGTGCAACCGCAGCGACACGCCGCTCCTCTTCGTGCAGAACATCACCGGTTTCATGGTCGGGACCCGTTACGAGCAAGGCGGGATCATCAAAGACGGGGCAAAACTGATCAATGCCGTGTCCAACTCGACCGTGCCCCATCTCACGCTCATGGTCGGCGCCAGCTACGGGGCCGGGAACTATGCGATGGCCGGGCGGGCCTACGACCCGCGGTTCGTCTTCACGTGGCCGAATCACCGCATTGCCGTCATGGGACCCAAGCAACTCGCCGGCGTCCTTGCCATCGTGCGCCGCAACGCGGCCGCGGCGGCCGGCCGCCCCTTCGACGAGGAGGCGGACAGCGAGCTCACGATGGCGACAGAGGCACAGATAGAAGAGGAGTCGACGGCATTGTTCGCAACCGGTCGCCTCTGGGACGACGGGATCATCGACCCGCGCGACACCCGCACCGTGCTGGCGATCGCGTTGACGGCGGTGCACTCGGCGCCGGTGAAGGGCACAGCGACCTTCGGCGTGGTCCGGCACTAGTGGCATCGAGGCGCCTGCACCGTGTCCTGGTGGCCAACCGGGGTGAGATCGCGCGGCGCATCATTCGGGGCGCCCATGATGCGGGTCTCGAAGCGGCAGCGGTCTATAGCGCGCAAGACCGCGCCGCGCCCTATGTGGGAGAGGCCGACATCGCACTGGAACTCCCCGGGCGGACCCTGGCGGAGACCTATCTCAACCCCGGAGCCCTCGTGGAGTGCGCGCGACGCGCCGGAGCCGACGCGTTGCATCCGGGCTACGGGTTTCTCTCGGAGAACCCGGTCCTCCCCGAGGCGTGCGCCGCGGCGAACATCACCTGGGTCGGTCCCACACCGGCGTCGATGCGCGTCATGGGCCACAAGGTGCGGGCCAAAGAGACGGTCGCGGCTGCCGGCGTGCCCGTCCTGCCGAGCGTCGTCGTGGCAGCCGGAACCGCCCCGGACGAGCTGGCGCGATCCGCCGCAGGGGTCGGCTATCCGTTGCTCGTCAAGGCCGCGGCGGGCGGCGGCGGCCGGGGTATGCGTCTGGTGCCGGGGCCCGACGCGTTGCGCGAGTCCGTCGCAGCCGGCCGAGCGCGAAGCGGGAGCGGCCTTCGGCTCGGACGAGGTCTTTCTCGAGCGGTACCTCGCCGCGCCGCGTCACATCGAGGTGCAGATCATCGGCGACAACCACGGAGAGGTTGTGCACCTCTTCGACCGCGAGTGTTCTGTCCAACGGCGGCATCAGAAGATCGTCGAAGAGGCACCGGCGCTCCAGGTCGGGACCGCGACGCGCGAGCGCATGTGGCAGGCGGCCATAGCGGCGGCCCGTGCCGTCGAGTACCAGGGCGTCGGGACGGTCGAATTCCTCGTCGATGGCGACGAGTTCTTCTTCTTGGAGATGAACACCCGCCTGCAGGTCGAACATGGCGTGACCGAGCTCGTCACCGGTCTCGATCTGGTGGGACTGCAACTCTCGGTGGCGGGAGGAGCACGGCTTCCGTTCGCCCAAGCGGATGTCCGCGTGGCGGGACATGCGATCGAGGTGCGGCTGTGCGCGGAGCGTCCCGCCGAGGACTACCGGCCCACGCCGGGAACGGCGACCCACGTGCGCTGGCCGCAGGGTGCGGGGCTGCGATCCGACGCGGCGATCGAGTCGGGGAGTGCGGTCAGCTCCTCCTACGACTCGCTCGTGGCCAAGGTCATGGCGCATGCCGGCGGGCGGGCGGCGGCGATCGGACGACTCTTGCGGGCGCTGCGCGCGCTCGAGGTGGACGGGCTCGAGACCAATCGGGAGCTCCTCGGTGCGATCCTTGCCGACCCGGTCTTTCTCGACGGGGAGGCCCGCATCGACTTCCTCGATCAGCGCGACGATCTCCGCCACGCTGCGCTCGATGACCCCGTACGCCAGCGCCACGCCGCTGCAGCGGCCTTCGCACTCCTGCAGCAACGGGCCGCTGCAAGCCTGGTGCCCATCCCCGCCGCCGGGTGGCGCAACGTGGGGCTGGCGCGTCACGTGGACGTCTTCGTGGACGTGCAAGGTGCGCTCCAGATCCGTTCGGGTGGACCCGATGACGCGTTGGCGGTCCTCGTGGGCGAGGAGTGGAACGAGGTGGGCACGGCGACGGGGACACGACGACAGCGGGCATCGTCGACCTCACCGTCGACGGAGCCCGTCGGCGCTACCGGGTGCGCATGACGGCCCAGCGCGCCGAGGTGAACGGGCCGGAGGGACAGTCGAGCTTCACGCGCCGGACCGACGACGACGCAGACGAGCGGGGCGGCACGGCGGGGGAGTGCCGGGCTCCGCTCCCCGGCGCCATGACGAAGGTACTCGTCGCGGCGGGCGATGAGGTCGGCGAAGGGACGGGACTCGTCGTGCTCGAAGCGATGAAGATGGAGCACACGTTGCGGTCCGGCGGCGCGGGGACGGTCGCGCAGATCCTGTGCGCGCCGGGCGACCAGGTCGACATGGGCGACGTCCTCGTGGTCGTGCGAGCCGCCCTCGTGACGAACGAGGCCAGGGTGCTGCGGGTGGCCAACTGCAGCGGGTTCTTCGGTGATCGGCTGTCGGCGGCCCCGAGATGGTCGAGGGTGGGCCGATCGACGTGCTGACCGGCGACTGGCTGGCCGAGCTGACCATGTACATCCTGCACAAGACCGAGCCCGCAGCGGCGGGTATGCCCGGACGTTCCTGGCGCAACTCGAAGAGGTTCTTCCCACCTGCCTCGAGCGGGGGATCACCATCGTCTCCAATGCCGGCGGGCTGCACCCCGAAGGGCCTGGCAACGGCCGTGCACGAACTGGCGCGGCGCCAGGGCGTGACGTCCGCGTCGCCTCGGTGTCGGGCGACGACCTGACCGAGCGGGTGCCTGGCTGCCGGCGGCCGGCGAGTCGTTCATCAACCTCGACACGGGCGAGCCGCTTGCCCGCCGATGCGCCGCTGGTGACCGCCAACGCGTACCTCGGGGCCCGTCCCATCGCCGATGCCCTGGCGGCCGGGGCCCAGGTCGTCGTGACCGGACGGGTCAGCGATGCGTCGCTCATCGTGGGCCCCGGGCTCCATGCATTCGGGTGGGGCGATGACGAGGTGGATGCCATTGCGGGCGCGGTCGTGGCCGGGCATGTGATCGAGTGCGGTGCGCAGTGCTGTGGGGGCAACTATGCGTTCTTCGAAGAGATCCCCGATCCCGAACGCATCGGGTTCCCCATCGCCGAGCTCTTCCCGGATGGATCGTCGATCATCACCAAGCATCCCGGGAGCGGCGGCGCGGTGACCGTGGGCACCGTGACGGCGCAGCTTCTCTACGAGATCGGCGGACCGCGCTATCTCAGCCCTGATGCGGTGGCCCGCTTCGACACTATTGCGGTGGACCAGGACGGTCCCGACCGCGTACGGATCAGCGGCGTGCGGGGCGCGGCCCCACCGCCGACCTTGAAGGTCGCCGCGAACCTCGAGGCCGGATGGCGCAACGCGATGACCTTGGCCATCACCGGTGCCCACGTGGAGAGGAAGGCACGCATGGCTGCGGCTGCCGTCTGGGCTGCGGTGCCCGGTGGGCGAGACGCGTTCGCCGAGACGTCCGAAGATGTCTCGGGCGACCTCACGGGCGGAGGGATGGCGTTCTTGCGGCTCGCCGTGCGAGGGGGCGAGGAGCATGCCGTGGGGCGCGCCTTCTCCGGAGCCGTGGTCGGGACGAGCTTGGCCAGTTACCCCGGGACCTTCTTCACATCGGCGCCGAGCGGCGCCCAGGCGGTGGCGCGTTACTGGCCCACGACCGTTGCGGCTGACGCGGTCGCCGTGCACATCGAGTGTGAGGGGCGGACGATCCCGGCCTCGGTGCGCCCGCAGTGGGATGCGAATACGACCAAGGCGATGACCGACGCGACGACTGACGCGACGCTGGACGCGGCGGCCGGTCGGGGGGCAACGCCAGCGGGATCCGTCCGGCCCGAGGACGAAGAAACGATGTCGGTGCCGCTGTGGGTGCTGGTCGGCGGGCGCTCGGGCGACAAAGGCGGCGACGCGAACATCGGACTTTGGGCCGATTCCGAACCCGTGGCGGAGTGGTTGTGCGAGCAATTCGACGTCGCGCAGCTCAAAGAAGCGCTCCCCGAAGCGGCGCCGTTCGCGGTCAGCCGCTATCCACTGGCGAATCTGTGCGCCGTCAACTTCGTAGTGCACGGCATACTCGGCTGGGGCGTCGCGTCGAACCTGCGTCTCGACACGCAGGCGAAAGGACTGGCCGAGCTCCTGCGTTCGCGCCGCGTGGTCGTACCGTCGAGATTGTTGCTGAGTGGCAAGCCCGCCGAACGATCGTTGACTCGGGACGCACACATTCTCCGGGGGTGAGAGCACCAACGATCCCCCCCGAGAACGCCCCTGTCACATTAGAGTGGTGGCATGTACTCGGGGGGTTGCGCGCCGACACAGGAAAGCTCCGGGCGCGGGTGACTGTACGAAGGACGTGATGTCAACAATGGACCCATCACCGAACATCAACAACGGACACCTCGGGTCCAACGGGGGTGCCGTTGCGACGGTCCAACCGAGGGTGCGGAGCCCGCTCAGCCGTCTCTTCTTCGACCACACCGTCACCGAGTACCCGACAGGTTCGCAGAGGGCCCGTTATCTCACGCTCGCCATTCTCGCCACGATCGTCCTCTACTACACCTATTACACGCAGTTCGGCGTGACACCGAACATTCTGGCCAGCTACCACATGAGCTTCGACTTCTTCATCGCCATCACGGTGGTGTCGAACCTTCTCGGCGCCTTCGCTTCACTCCCGGCCAGCCAGACCGATCGGATAGGGCGGACCAACGTCGTCATCTACGGGCTGCTACTCGTCGGGCTCATCACGGCCGTCGGCGTTCCGCTGACCGGTGGCCAGTGGTCGTATCTCGTGACCATCTGCCTGCTCGGGATCGTCGAGGGCGCCATACTTGTGGCCACCCCTGCGCTGGTCCGTGACTTCAGTCCGCAACTCGGACGTGCGTCAGCGATGGGCTTCTGGACCATCGGCCCGGTCGCGGGCAGCCTGATCGCATCCTTGGTCGCCGTGCACACCCTCGATCATTTCGGCCAGACCCATTGGAAGAGCCAGTTCGTCATCGCCGGTTGTGCGGCGCTGGTGATTTTCGTGGTGTCGTTCTTCTGGCTCAAGGACCTCTCGCCGAAACTGCGCGACCAGCTCATGGTGTCGGTCCGCGATCAGACCCTGGTCGAGGCCCGTGCCCGCGGTCTGACCGAAAAAGACCTGGAGGCCGCGTCCGAGCGCCCGTGGCGACAGATCCTGCACTGGGACCTGATCGGTGCGTGCATCGGCATCGCCCTTTTCCTCCTGCTGTACTACGCCGCCGCGAGCCTCTTCACCATCTACTACCCGGTGATCTTCCAGAACGCCAACGGCACGAACTTTTCTGTGACCCAGGCGAACGGGCTCAACACGTGGTTCTGGACCGCTGACATCATCGGCCTCATCGTCGTCGGGCTTCTGTCGGACGCCGTCAAGGTCCGGAAACCGTTCATGCTGGTGGGCGCCATCCTCTCGATCGTGATGCTGCTCATCTTCATGGGCAACGCCACGCATCCCCACACGAGCTACTACACACTGGCCATTGAAGCGTCGATCATCGGGGTGGGTATTTCGCTCGTGTTCGCGCCCTGGATCGCCAGCTACACCGAGAGTGTCGAGGCGAAGAACCCCGCTCTCGTCGCCACGGGACTTGCCCTCTGGGGGTGGATTCTCAGGCTCACGGTCGGGATCTCCTTCATCTTCCTTCCCCTGGTGATCACGAGCGTGAACCCCATCGTCGACAACCTCCCGGTCGCCCAGACCGTCATTCACGGTCAGACGGTGCAGGACTTCGTCGCCCAGCACCCCAAGACCATCGCGTTCGCTACCGCGCACGGGCCCCTCCTGGCCCTTATCGCCAAGGATCCGGCCGCGGCAGCCGCCGTCGGCGAGAACCCGTCGGCGGCGAACGTCGCCGCGGCGGTGAAAGCGTTCGGGGTGAGCGGGCTCACCCAGCTGGCCAAATACAAGACGGAACTCACCACCCTGGTCGTGCCGTACCAGGACCAACTGACCTTTATCTCGGCGCACGAAGACGCGCTGCAGAAACTCCAGAAAGGCTCAGCCGAGGCCCCACACCAGTGGCAGCACTGGTTCTGGGTCGACCTGGCGGGCATGGTGGTATTCATCCCGCTGATCTGGGTGATCAAGGGCCGCTGGAGGCCGTCTTCCGCTCGTCGGGACGCGGCCGAGCACGAGGCGGCAGTGGCCGAGGAGCTGGCGCGGCTCGTCGGCGAGCAGAAGGTCGCCATTTAGCCGACACCTCGCATTTCGCTCGTTCGTCGCCCCGGAGAAGGGTCGCGTACGGCATGGCAGGATGTCGGGATGGAGACGGTCCTTCGGCTGGGCGGGCTGATCGTCGGCATCTTCATCGTCGGTTCCACCGCACTCAGTGTCTTCACCGCACTCGTGGTGCCCCGCGTCACTTCGTCACGTGCCATGCGCACCGTGGCCAAGGTCATCGGCATCACGGCGCGGCAGATACTGCCGCGGCTACCCAGTTACGAAGCGCGTGATCGCCTGATGTCCTATGTCGGGCCGCTGTCAATGGTCTCCCTCTTCGTCCTGTGGCTGGCCTCCCTTGTCCTCGGGTTCGGCTTCATCACCTGGTGGGTGAGTGGGCAGGACTTCGGTACCTCTCTGGGGATTTCGGGCTCATCGGTCTTCACGCTGGGCATCGCCACCAGTCCGGGCTCGAGCTCGCGCTCGATCGAGATCGTCGCCGCCTGCATCGGCCTGCTGGTGATCGCGCTGGAGATCGCGTACCTGCCCGCGCTCTATAACGCGTTTTCGACCCGAGAGACCGAAGTGACGCTGCTGGCCAGCCGCTCGGGGACGCCGGCCTGGGGCCCCGAGATCCTGGCCCGGCACCACATGCTGGACAACATCGCCGAACTCCCCGATCTCTACGCCGGCTGGGAACGGTGGGCGGCGGCGGTGTCCGAGAGCCACTCCAACTACCCGGCCTTGATCTGGTTCCGCTCACCGGTTTCGACCCGCAGTTGGTTGCTCAGCCTGGTGGCGATGATGGACTCCGCGGCCCTGTACCACTCCGTCAATCCCACCGAGACGCCCCGTCAGGCCCGTCTCTGCCTCTCCATGGGCACCAACTGTCTGCGCTCCATCGCGGGTGCCCTGCAGATCCCCTTCGACCCCGACCCGATCCCGACCGCGGGGACGAGGCTGACCAAGGATGAATTCACCGACGGCTACAACAGGCTGGCGGAGCTGCATTTCCCCATGGAACGCGATCTGGACGACGCCTGGCGCCATTTCCAGGGTTGGCGGGTCAACTACGAATCGATTGTCGACGTCCTGACCAGGCTGGTGATGCCACCCCCGGCCCCGTGGTTCCTGCCCCGTCCCGGACTGGGCAAGGTCGAGTGGCCCTCCGTGCGGAATCGTTCGCCCGACGACCCCGAGGGCGCACTGCCCTACGGGCCTGCGACCGGATTCAAGACGCCGCAGATCCGCGATCCCCGCTCGTTCGACACGCAGGACCAGGCGTGACCAGGCCCCGGGGGCGGGAGCATCACCACGACCGATCCGGGGGAACTACAGTGCCTGGGGCCGAAATCAACCGGTAGCCCTGCTCACCCGCCCATGACGCTCACACTCGACAACCAGACCACCGTCGACCACCGGGTCATCGACGACGCCGATGTCGACGCGTTCTTCGACACCGAGGACCTGTGGGCGATCATCGTCTGGAACGACGACGTCACGACCTTCCAAACGGTGATCCAGGCCTTTGTGGAGATCTTCAACCACTCGGTCGAGCGGGCCGATCAGTTGGCGTGGACGATCCATCGCACCGGCAAGGCCGTCGCCGCCATCCGTCCCAAGGACGAGGCAGAGGCAGCCGTGCGCGACCTCCATCGCCGGAAGATCTCCGCCTCCCTCGCCCGCGCCTGATCAACCACGGGCTAGCCCGCCTGTAGCCGCGCCGTCAGGCGGTCTTTCACCGGGGGCCACTCGGCCGCCACGACGGAGAACCGGGCGGACGTCCGCACCGTGTCGTCGGAGCCCGGGCGGTCCGCCCGCATGATCCCGTCGAGTCGGCCGCCGATCCGTTCGATGGCGGCGCGGGACCGGGCGTTGCGGACGTCGGTCTGCAGCGCCACGCGGTGCACCTCCCACACCTCGAATGCATGCGTCATCATGAGCACCTTGGCCTCGGTGTTGACCGCTGACCGTTGGGCCGAGCCGGCCAGCCACGTGAACCCGATGTCGACCACGTCGGGAATCCCGTCCCGTTGATGTGACGCTCCAGGGGGCCACTGCCAGAACCCAAGCTCGCAGAAGCGGGTCGCACCCACGACGCGATCGCCACCTTCGCCACCATCCGCTGTGCCGCCCTTGCGTACCGTGGCGAACGCCACATGCGCGCCTGCTGCGACCTTCTCCAGAGCGTCGGCGACGTAGGCGGTCATCTGGTCGAGACCCTCGGGCGTGTAGGTCCAGTGGTAATTCGACCGGTCCTCGGCCGCAGCGGCGACGAGAGCCGGAATGTGGGTCTCGGACAGTGGCTCGAGGCGCACGAACGTCCCCTCGAGGACGAACGGCTCAGGCATGGCCGCCGCCGCCACCACCACCCGCGGGGATCACGAAGTCGCGTTGGCGAACGAGGATGAACGCGCCGATCACGCCGACGAAGGCGATGATGGCGCCGATGATCGTGAGGTGGTTCAGCGTGGTCGAGAAGGCCACGTGATATGCCCGCAGGAGCTCGCTACGCGCGGCGGGCACGGGGATCTTCGAGGCCGCTTGGTGTACCTCCCCGGCCGATTCCGCGGCAACGAGCTGCGATCCACCCTGGTGGAGCACCAGGCGGCCGACGGCGGTCTGGCGGAGCAGGGTCGTGGTGTGGCTCACGATCTGGCTCTGGAACACGGCCCCGAGGATGGCGATGCCGGTGGCGATGCCCACCTGGCGGAAGGTGTTGTTGGCACCAGAGGCCATGCCACTTGCCTGTGGCTCCACGACCGAGATAGAGGCGGAAGCCAACACCGGGTTCACAACGCCGACCCCGAACCCGCACAGAAGGAACCCGGGCAACAGCACGGTCCAGGTGGAGTCCGGGTGGGTACGCGCCATCAGGAGGAGGCCGCCGGTGATCAGCAGCATGCCGAAGGCGAGCAGGTATCGCGATTGGACGCGGATGGTGAGGCGGCCGGCGAAGGGTGCGACGACGAACGCCAGGACGGTCAGAGGGAGGAACCGGACTCCGGCGGGGAACGGTCCATAGCCGAGGTTGTCCTGGATGTAGAGCGTGAGATAGAGGAACATGGCGAAAATCGACGAAGAGATCGTGAACGCCACGATTGACACACCGACGAAGGCCGGACGCTTGAAGAGCGAGAGGTCGAGCATCGGATCACTCCTGTGCTGCTCGTTGAGAAAGAAAATGATCATGAGGACGAGCGACGCCGCCAGAAAGCTGACCGTCGTCGGGCTCGACCAGCCCTCGTCGTTGCCCCGCACGAGTGCGAAGACCAAGAGGAAGAGGCTGGCCGAGAACGACACGAAACCGATCCAGTCGATGCTGCGGGTGCGCATGTCTTTCGACGGGGCGATGCGGGTCAGCGTCACGAAGATGGCGACGATGCCGATCGGCACGTTCACGAAGAAGATCCAACGCCACCCGATGGCACTCGTGATGGCCCCACCGACCAGTGGTCCGACCGCGACGGCCCCACCGATGACGCCGCCGTAGATGCCGAAGGCGGTGCCGCGGTCCTTGCCCTGAAACGCCTGTGCGATGAGGGCGAGGGAGGTGGCGAACATGATGGCGCCCCCGACACCTTGCACAGCCCGCGCCAAATTGAGCATGAGCGAGTCGGTCGACAGACCGCACACGAGCGACGCTATGGAGAAGACGGCCAACCCGATGGCAAAGACGTTGCGCCGTCCGTAGATGTCCCCGATGACCCCGGCGGTGAGAAGGAAGGCGGCCAGGGTGAGGGAGTAGGCATCCACCACCCATTGCAGGTCCGAGAAGGAGGAGTGGAGCGAACGTTGGATGTCGGGCAGTGCCACGTTGACGACCGTGATGTCGAGCAGCAGCATGAAGATGGCGGTACAGACCGCGATCAGGGTCCACCACTTGCGTTCGAGGCTGGGCATCAGCGGAGTGTATCGAGGGCCTGTGACGGCCCGTACAATGTGCTGTGATCGTCGGCTCGTCACTCACCATCGAAATTGGCGATCGGACTTTGGTCTCCGATGCCTCGTTCGTCGTCGGCGAAGGCGAGAAAGTCGGTCTGGTCGGGCGGAACGGGACCGGGAAGTCGTCGTTCATTTCGGTCGTCGTGGGTGAGCCCACCCCGCAGCTCCGTCACCGGGGCAATGTCAGGGTGCTGGGTTCGTTCGGATTCCTGCCCCAGGCGCCCGTGCCCGGAGGGCTCGGTCTCGAGCCGACCGGCTTCTCCCATATCCTTTCCGCCCGCGGCCTCGACGTGCTCGACGAGGCGGTCGGGGCGGCGCGCAAAGCCATGGCCGACGATCCCTCGGCGGAGAACATCGAGCTCTACACCGACCTGCAGGAGAAGTTTCAGACCAACGGGGGCTATGAGGCGGAATCGGTGATGGCCCGCCTGGCCGATGGCCTCGGTCTGCGCCAGGAGCTCCTGCTGGAGGACATCGAATCCCTTTCCGGCGGCCAGCGCCGCCGCGTCGACCTTATGCGCGTGCTCTTCCAAGAGCCCGAGTTGATGATCCTGGACGAGCCCACCAACCACCTCGACCGCGCGGCCAAGCGATGGCTGCTCGACGAGTTGGAGCGCTTCCCCGGCGCCATCCTCGTGGTCAGCCACGACCTCAAGCTGCTGGACCGGTCGATCTCCAAGGTCCTGCACATTTCGAATCAACGCCTGACCGAGTGGAAGGGGAACTATTCGAAGTTCGAGGCCCAGCACGAGGCCGATCAGTCGCAGCGGGAGCGGTCGGCCGCGCTCGAAAAGCGCGAGATCGCCCGCCTCTCCACCCTGGCCGACTCCATGCGCGGCCAGACGGCGAAGCGGGCCAAGGTGGCCAAGTCGCTGGACAGGCGGGTCGAGCGGATTGAGGGGCAGCGGACGCAGGTCGACAAGCGTGAGAAGGCCAGCAATTTTCGCCTGCCGACCCACCGCGCTCGAGGTGTCATCCCCCTCGAGGTCTCCAAGTTGTCAGTGGTCTACGGCAAGAACGAGGTCATCACCAAGGTCAATTTCCACGTGAGCCGGGGCGACCATGTCGTCATCATCGGGCGTAACGGTGCGGGAAAATCGAGCCTCTTACGTTGCCTCGCCGGCGTGCAGGAGCCGACCAACGGCGTGATCGAATTCGGGGCCAACGTCGCCCTGGGTTATTTCGCCCAGGAGCACGAGCAGATCGACCTCTCGTTGACCACGCTGGACAACGTCAGCGACGCGGTGCTGGCCACCGAACGGGAGCGGCGGGCCCTCCTGGGCTCCTTCGGCCTCCCGTCGAAGGCGGCCGATCAGATGCCCGACACCCTGTCGGGCGGGGAGCGGGCCAAGCTCGGGTTGGCCATGCTGTCGGCCGGTGAGACGAATCTGTTGCTCCTCGACGAGCCGACCAACAACCTCGATCCCTCGTCCATCACGGCCGTGGGCACCATGCTCGGAATGTGGCCCGGGACCATCATCGCCGTGAGTCACGAGCGGAGCTTCGTCGAGGCACTCAAGCCCACCTACTGCCTACGCCTCCCCGAAGAGCAATTCACGCACTGGCGCGACGAGTATCTCGACGACGTGGAGATGCGCTGAGCGCCGCGGCGCTCCTCAGGACACCCAGATCTGGCCCGGCCAGATAACCCCCGAGTCGAACCCCAGGGCCTTCGTCCCCTTGGGCGTTACCGGGTTGTTGAAGTTCTGGACGTTCGGCTTGGCTACCACGGCCCAGGTCGACCGGTCCCCGTACAAGTACGGAATGTCCTCCCCCAGGTACTGGTTGACTTTCTGATACGCCTTGATCCGGACGGCCGGATCGCCTGACGCACGGGCGCTCGTCAGTGCGGCCTGAATGCGGTCATCGGCATTGCGTGCCATGTTGAGCGAAATGGGCTCGCTGACCGTCGTCGTGCTCCACCATTCGTAGTTCAGGTCGGGCACCACAGCGCCGAATTGGCGCCAGGTGACGGCCTGGTATTTGCCCGCCAACGCGTCGTTGATGAGCGCGGCCTGCTCCTGCACGTTGATGGCGACCTTCATGCCCGCCTCACTCCACTCCTGTTGCAGGAACTGCGCCGTCCGCTCGACCTCTGGATTATTGGTGGCAATGAGCGTGAAGGAGACGGGTTGGCCGGTCTGCTGCTCGACCTGCTTGACCAACTTCGCGGCACCCTTGGGGTCCGGCTCGGGATACGCGGTCTTGGTGTAGTACGGGCTCCCCGGGAGGAACATTCCCGTCATGGGGGTATTGACGTTCACGTCGATGACTTTGGCGTACTGCTTCGCGTTACTGGCCTTTGCCATCGCGACGCGCAGCATGTGGTTGTTGAACGGTGGCGCGGCGGTGTTGAGCATCACGCAGTTGACATCGGGCTGCCCCAGAATGGCGCCGCTGTTGTCCACGTACGCCCATTGCCTGTTGTGGCGGAACGTGAGGATGGACTGCGGTGTATTCGTGTGCATGATGTCGATCGTGCCCGTCTGCAGAGCGCTGACCCTCGATGTGGGACTGATGATCGGCTTGAAGGTGATCGAACTGAGGTACGGCAGGCCTTTGCGCCAGTAGTGGGGATTGGCGGTGGCCGTGAAGTGGCTGTTGGGAACCCACTCCCCGAAGACGAAGGGCCCCGTGCCGACCGGGTGCGACGTGCCATCCGCGCTGTTGAGCATGGAGGGTGCGGCGATGTAGCCGGTTTGGGCTTGGGCCAGCGCATAAGGGAACGGCTCCCAGGGTGCATCCATCGTGACGGTGACGGTGAGGGGTCCGGTGACCTGCGTGTTGGCGATGCTCCGGAGGGCCGGTCCCGTCAGCAGAGAGGCCCTCTGTTTCTCCAGATTGAGTTGGAGTGCGGCGGCGTTCAGAGGCGTCCCGTCGTGGAACACGATTCCCGGCCGCAGGGTGATGGTGTAGACGGTGAAGTCCGGGTTGGCGGTAATGGACTGGGCCAGGTAGGGCTCGACCTGGCCGGTGGCGGTGACGATCGCCAACGGGTCGAACACGGTGCGGCCGTACAGATAGCCGCCTTCGTCCCACCGGGCCGAGGTGGGATCGAATCCGCCCTCCTCGGTGTCGATGCCGAACGTGATGGAGCCGCCGCGTTTGGGTGTCGCCGCCGAAACTCCGTTGCGGCCAGCGCCGTTGGTGGCCGCCGCTCCGGCCCATTCGGACCCGGCCCCCAGAGCGGCCAATCCGGCCCCCAGGGCGATACCTCCGGCAAGAAACGACCGCCGGTCGAATGCGTGTGTCATGGCAACCCCCCTCGCGACGCCTGGACGCCGGGGCAGGCTACCTCGCCCCGGTCGATTGCGGGTGGCGCGGGGCGATGTGGCAACCTTGCCGCAGGCAACCCGAACAGCAGAGGAGACAACATGACGATCGCGACCGGCGACCAGATACCCGACGTGAAGGTGTTCACCTTCGGAGAGGCCGGTCCGCAGGCGACCACTTCCGGAGAGCTGCTTGGTACAGGCAAGATCGCACTCTTCGCCGTTCCCGGAGCTTTCACCCCGACGTGCTCGGACCACCACCTGCCGGGCTTCGTTCTGCGCGCCGATGAGATCAGGGCGAAGGGCGTCGACAAGATCGTCTGCATTTCGGTGAACGACCCCTTCGTCATGGGAGCGTGGGGCGACGACCAGAAGGTGGGGGACGCCGTGCTCATGGTCTCCGATGGCAACGGGGAGTTTACGGCGGCTGTGGGCCTAGGCATGGACGGCAGCGGCGTGGGACTCGGCGCACGGTCGCAGCGGTACGCCGCCATCATTGAGGACGGGATCGTCACCTGGCTCGGCGTGGAGCCCGGTCCCGGCCTGCACGCCAGCTCGGCGGAAGAGGTGCTCGCCGCCCTCTGATCAGTCCGGGGACCCGACGGGCACGTGCGCCGCCAGCGCCTGTGCGAAGGCATCGGGGTCGTCGGGCGTGACGAACGGGACCACGTGCCCGCCGAGGTCGAGGAAGAACCCGACTGACTTCCGAGGGCGTTGCGGATCGTAGTTACCCCAGTGCTTGAAGTCACCGGACCCCCAGATCCGGTACTTCCCGCGCAACGGCGACAGGTCGAAGCGCTTCACGGATTTGATGCGGCTGTAGGGAATTCGCTTGGAGGCCCAGGCAAAGTCGCCCCAGGCGAAGTAGTAGCCCTTCACGAGCAGTTCCGTGTCGGTGCACTCGATCCATCGGTCCTTGTACGCGCTCACCTCACTATTGGAGCACAGCGGGGTGGGCCACAGCAGGGAGGCGCACGACGGAAACTGGCCAAGGGGCCGCACACGGGGAATACTCTGCCCATGGGGAATCTCAATTATTCGGAATCGATCGTCATCAACCGTCCACCTGAAGACCTCTATGCGATGGTGAGCGACATCTCCCGCATGGGGGAGTGGAGCCCGATCTGCAAAGAGTGCTGGTGGGACGAAGGCGCAGCGGCGGAAGTGGGCGCATGGTTCACGGGGCGCAACGTCAACGGCGACGCCACGTGGGAGACCCGCTCCGAGGTCGTCGCGGCGAAGCCGGGCGAGGAGTTCGCCTGGATCGTCGGGGGCAACCTGGCTCGTTGGGGATACGTCTTCAGCCCTTCGGACGACGGCACGCAGGTGACGGAGTCGTGGGAATTTCTTCCCGCCGGGATCAAGATGTTCAACGACCACTTCGGTGAGACTGCGCAGAAAGAGATCGACAGCCGTGTCGAGGCGGCGCAAACAGGTATCCCGATTACCCTCGCCACGCTGAAGAAGATCGCCGAGGCGAAATAGCGCAGTTCAGTCGTCCACCGACAGCTGTTGCGCCACTGCGGCGGGAGCAGGGGACGTCTCGGTCGTCGTCGTCGCCAAGGAGTCGCCGACCGTCGCGCTCGAGGTCGGTGCACGTGCGCGCGCTCGTCCAGCTCTGCAGAGCTTCGGTGGCCTCCGCTCCCGCGAGGGGCACGGGGAGCTCGCCTTCGATGATCGCCGGCCGCCATGTGACGCCGTCGATGTGGCGGCCGGTGGCGGTAATCACGAGGGATCCACTCTGGTCGGTCGGGGCCGGCGTGTTGTAGAACGCGAAGTTTCCGAGCCCGTAGTCGACGTACGCCGAGCCGAGGTAGCCGCCTCCGAGCAACACATGTGCGTGGCTCCCGACGATGATGTCGGCCCCCGCCTGCACCAAAAGGTTGGCCAGGGGCTCCTGCAAGGGGTCGGGACAGGCATCGAGTTCGACGCCCCAGTGGAGAAAGACGACAACCGTGTCGTCGACCTTGCGCATCGCCTCCACGGTCGACACCAGGTCGGCAACGTCGTAGGCCGAGGCCAATCCGGGCTGCGATGCGGTGGCCGTCCAGCTCGCCTGGAGGTCGTCGTCGATGACCTGTGTGGCGGCGACGATGCCGACGTGCTCACCATTGATGGTCGTCTGGTACGGGGTGAAGGCTTGTGCCGCGTTCTGGCCGATGCCCAGAACCGTGTAATTGGCCTGGGTGCGCGCCGACAACGCCATCTGGAGGCCGGCCGGACCGCAGTCCTCACCGTGGTTGTTGGCTTCGGTGGTCAGGGTGACCCCCGCCGACTGCAGGGCGGTGATCGCGCTGGGCGGTGCGAAGAAGTCGAATGACTTGGGCTGGGGGTCGGGGCATGTGCCATCGGTGACGGCGGTCTCGAGATTGACCATGCTGAGGTTGACGCCGGAGAGGAGCGTCGGCACCCCGGTCCCGAGTGCGGTCGCAGGATCGGCAGCCAACCGATCGCCCAGCGTGCTCCCCGAAGGAAAGTTGACGTCACCGCCGAACGCCATCGTGACGGGCTTCCCGTTGCCTTCCCAGTCCGGGTCCAGGCGCGGATTTGCCTTGTGAGCTGCGGGAAGAGGACGAGGGGCGTGCGGATGTGGGGGAGGGGCGGCTGCGTGGTGCCCCCGACCGAGGCTGAGCCAGAGGCCGGCTCCGATCAGGGCCAGCACGATCAGCAGCGCAATGGAGCGATTCCGACGCACCCGACGCGAGGCCAGATCCGGGCGAGGACCGTTCGGCTGGCGGGGGGAGCGGCGCGAATCGACGGCCGCTCCGCCAGCCCTCCTGCGGGCCTGGACAGAAGGCCACTACCGTTCGCCATTGCACCCTCCTCCGGTGGACGCCTTCCCCGGACAGGTGTCAGCCTCGCGCAATGTGCGTCGATGGTCGGATCGATGCCGCGAGAGCTGGCCGCGGGCCCGCGAGGGCGGGGATGGACGTAATGTCAGGTGACACGCACAGGGGAGAAGGCCATGGCAATCGAGCTGGCGCACCGCTACGAGCAGATAAGTGCCAAGGCGTACGAACACCCGGCTGACCGGGCTGCCACCTCGGCGCTCCATTCGGTCCCGCTGCTCGACAAGGTCGTCAAGCGGCTGACCGACCTCGGGCACGAGCGCCGCCTGCGACAGATCGTCATGGGCAACGCGGTGCGGCTGGGTCCGGACCAGGTGCCCGATGTGTGGAATCGCTACGTCCGGTGCGCGTCGATTCTCGATCTTGGCGCCGTGCCCGAGCTCTACATGATCAACGATCCGACGGTCAACGCGATGGCTATCGGTGCCAAGACGCCGATGGTGATGGTCAACTCGTCATTGATCGGGTCGTATTCGACCGAGGAGATCGAGACGGTTCTGGGTCATGAGCTCGCGCATGTGCTCTCGGAACACAACTACTACTCGACCGCATTGCTGCTGCTCAAGCAATTCATGGAGGGAGCGCTGCCGCGCTCGCTCCTCTTCGGACTTCCCGTGCGCGGGCTGTACTTCGCTCTGCTCGAGTGGTCCCGGGCGGCGGAGCTGTCCTGCGACCGGGCGGCGGCCCTCGTCATGGACGACCCTCTGGCCGTATGCCGCCTCTTGATGCGTCTCGCCGGTGGCGCTGTTCCCGGAATGAGCCTCGACTCGTTCCTCAAGCAAGCTGCCGACTATCACGACGAGGATGACCTGTTCTCGCGCCATACGAGGTTCTGGGCCGAGCTCAACCTCACCCACCCGATCGCGGTACGTCGGGTCAAGGAGCTCACCGAATGGGTGCAGTCGGGGGAGTACGACCGTATCCGGGGCGGCGACTACCCGAAGCGGGGACACGAGCCGCCGCCGTCGGCCGAGTTCAACGCGGCGGTCGCCCATTACGGAGAACGGTTCTCGACATTTCTCGACCGCACCGCCGGCAACGTGCAGGACCTGGGCAAACAACTCGGCGGCTGGTTGAAGAAGTGGCAGACCGACGGTGCCGGCGAAGACGCCGACAGTGGGAACGGCACCAGCTGACCTAGGTTCGCCTCAGCATGGTCGGGGGTCGAACGACGGGATGGATGTCGTGGTGGTCGAGCTCGACGACGATCCGCTGGTTGCTGTCGATGTCGACGACCCGGTGGTGGGTGCAGTCGTCGTTGGCGGGGGACTCGACGTCACCGTCTGGGGGTCGCCGTACTGGTTGAGCGGCGGGGTCGTCGCTGTTTCGGGACTCCCGCCGAGGAAGGTGGTGATCGTCTGGCTGGCCTGTGGTTCCTGTACGACTTCGACGTCCTCGTTGCCGTAGGGAGCGTAGACGCCGGGCGTCGTGGGCAAGGTGAACGAATTGAGCGAAGATCCGGAGAGGGCGTGGTAGCGCTCGGCCAGGGAGAGGAGGGTGCCCGGACCGAGCTTGCTGTCAAGGGTGACATCGTGGGCCAGAGACGAAATGAAGGACACCACCGACAGCGGGTTGTACGTGGACTTGGCCTTGTTGATCACCGCTTCGATGATCAGGTTCTGGCGCTCGATCCGACCGATGTCCGACGAATAATCGCTCATCCACTCTCCGTCTTCGAAGTACTCGAAGTGGCGTGAGCGGGACAACGCCAATGCCTCTTTCCCCGAAAGGGTCTGACATCCCGCCGTGGTGATGTCCAGTCCGGTGCAGTTTTCGTCGATACCATTTGCGTTGCAGTCGCCGTAGTCGCGGACGGGGTAGGGCACATCCATATTTATCCCGTGGAGGGCGTTCACCATGTCCATGAGGCCGAAGAAGTTGATGACGATCCAGTGAGTGATCGGGATGCCCAATGTGTTCTCGATCGTTTGGACCAAACCGTTGGCCCCGGTGGCGTTCGGGTTGGGATCATTGGGCCCCGAGGCGAACGCAGCGTTGATTTTGTTCGGGCTCGAGACTCCGGACGACGCGGGGACGCCAGAAAGAGTGACCAATGTGTCGCGGGGAATCGAAAGCGTGCTGGCGGTACCCGTCTTCGGGTCGACGTGAATGATCTTGATGGTGTCGCTGCGCTGGCCACCAGCGGTCGTCTGATTGCCGAACTCTTTTGCCTCCGCCGCCGTCTCTCCGATCCGGGTGTCCGAGCCGATCACGAGGACGTTGAACGGCGCACCGTCGGCCACTGCGACGCAACTGGCACATTTGCCGGTTTTGATCTGACGGAATTCGTAGCGTACGAAGCCGTATCCGGCCCCGGCGATCAGCAGGGCCAGCACGACCACGGATGTAAGCACCGTGACGACCTTGCGGCGTCGGCTCCACCGGGGCTTGCCGCTGCGCCGCAACCTGCGTTTTCGCTTCTCCCGGTCGATCCGGGCGCCAAGGGCGGTAAGGCCGGACTCGTTGGCCACTGGACGCTGGACCGGCCCTGGACCGGGGTCCGGCCGCCTACTCCTGGCTGGAGGGCCCGTGCCGCGACTCTGTCCCCCGCTCTCGGCAGACGCCCGACCAAGGGCCGCGAGTCCCTCCTCATTTGCCACGCGTTCACGGCCCAGACCCCGGGGGGTGCGTCGGGATCCGTCGTCGGGGGGACGACCGTTTGCCATGGCCGTTTACGGTAGCAAGGTCGCCCGGCTCGTTGAAGGCACCCTCCGACGATCGGTACAGTGGAAGATTGTGGCTTCGGTACCGTCTCACCAGGGGCTACATGGCTGAGACGCCTTTGGCGACTACAGGTGTCGGATGAGGGTACACGCCGGCCGAGCGCGCGTCATGCTCTCTCTTTTGTCGTGTGCGCCCTTCTGCTCGCGGCCACAATGGTCCCCGTTGCGGGGACGGCGTTGACTTCTCGGGTGGCCGCCGCGGCGACGGCGGCTCCGCTGCCGGTTTCCGCGGTCGCGCTCGTCGCGACTGCGGACGATGGGGGGTACTGGACCGCCACAGCAATGGCGTGGTGGCGACGGACGGGGACGCGCACTTCCTCGGTGACATCTCGGCCGCTACTCTCAACCAACCCATCGTCGGCATGGCGGCCACGCCCGACGGGCAAGGGCTACTGGCTCGTCGCTTCCGACGGCGGCATCTTCACCTTCGGCGACGCCGCGTTCTACGGCTCGACCGGTGCCATCCATCTCAACCAACCCATCGTCGGCATGGCGGCCACGCCCGACGGGAAGGGCTACTGGCTCGTCGCTTCCGACGGCGGCATCTTCACCTTCGGCGACGCCGCGTTCTACGGCTCGACCGGTGCCATCCACCTCAACCAACCCATCGTCGGCATGGCTGCCACGCCCGACGGGAAGGGCTACTGGCTCGTCGCTTCCGACGGCGGCATCTTCACCTTCGGCGACGCCGCGTTCTACGGCTCGACCGGTGCCATCCACCTCAACCAACCCATCGTCGGCATGGCGGCCACGCCCGACGGGAAGGGCTACTGGCTCGTCGCTTCCGACGGCGGCATCTTCACCTTCGGCGACGCCGCGTTCTACGGCTCGATGGGTGGTGTGCCGATAAACCGTCCGGTGGTCGCGCATGGCGGCCACAGCTGACGGGCAAGGGCTACTTCGAGCTCGGCGCCGACGGTGGCATCTTCACGTTCGGCGACGCCGCCGTTTCACGGGGCGCAGCCGCTGAGCCTGGTGGAGCAACTCGCCACGACCGACGGGGCGAAACAGGTGATCGTCGTCGACGCGCCGAACTTCTCGAGCACCACCGCCACCCTCACCACTTGGCAGAACGACGGCAATGGCTGGGAGCAGGCCCTCCCGGCGATGCCGGCGGTCAACGGCGCGTCCGGCTGGGAGTACGGCCCGGACCGTCGCGAGGGCGGACGGCAGCACCCCGATCGGGATCTACCGATCGGCGCCACCATGTACGGCAATGAGCCGAACCCGGGCGTCTCCTTTCCCTACCACCAGCTGGTCTGCGGCGACTGGTGGGACGAGGACGGCTACGGGAGCAGCCCCACCTACAACACCTTCCAGCACGTTCCCTGCGGCACGACGCCACCGTACGCCGCAGCAAGCGAAGCGCTGCTGGACCGAGACGAACGCCTACCCGTATTTCGCCGTGATCAACTTCAACACGCCGCCGGTCGGGCCGCTCGGGGCCGGCATCTTCCTCCACGCAAACATTGGCGAACCGACCGCCGGGTGCGTCAGCCTGCCGCTGGCCGACCTGGTGGCGGTACTGCGGTGGCTGCAGCCTTCGATGGACCCGGTGATCGTCATGGGCCCGGACAGCGTGGTGAGGAACTACTGAGACTCCCCGGGGGGAGGTGGGCAGATCACGCCGGCCCCAGCAAGAAGCCCGGACCAGGTGGCACGACTCACCTTCCACTTTCCGTCGACCAAGACAGCACGACCTTCCCGAATTCCGATGACAGGATGGCTGAGACCAGACGACAGCCTCCGATGCGTCGAGGAATTTGATCTTCTCCGGCGGGGTCCCAGCTCCTTCGTAGACGTATTGCGGGAACCGCTTTTGGATCTCCTCCGAGCTCGGGCCGAGATTTTCACCCCGCTCGACGTTGACGAGACCGGCGCCATCCTTGCTCCGTTCGCCCATGTGCTCCCAAGCACTTCGATATCCCGGCGTGCGGCAGCTTCGTCGGCTGGTGGCGGACCCTTCGGGACATGTTGGGCCGCCAACTGCTCGACATCGACTGGAGTATGGCGAGCACCCATCGTCGTGCGCATGGCCTCTTGTACTTGCGCCGGATCTTCGGGGTCGATGCCGGTGACATCGACGCCTCTTGCCCTCAGCCGTTCGAGCCACATCTCGCCCTGCGAGCGGACCGGAGACCCATCGGGGCTGTCGAAAGCGAATACCGCGGGCTCAATGGGTTGGCCGACCACAAGCTCGGTGATCTCGAAGCGTGAGATGACCTCGCCCTCGAAACGGCCCTCGTACGCAGCACAATGCCGAGATCCTGGTCGAGCCAGAGCTCTATGTCCTCCCCGGCCATGGCCCATACCGGCACGGCCTGACGTACTGATGCGATTTCCTTGGTCAGCGACATGCCAACACGGACGTCCGGCGTGAGCGGGCGTATCGATGATGCGCAATTTGAACGACCCGAGCAATACCGCGGGCTTGAAAAACAGACCCAGTTGACCGAATGGTCCGGACTGCTGCCGCTCGTCAGTGTCGACAATTCCTCCAGTTCCCCGAGAGTAACGGAAGCTCTTGCCGGGGACCGAGATGGACCGGGTTTCGTCGCGGTCCACCCGTCCCTTTCCCTCGGAATACCAGAAGGAAATGGAGGATTCGGCGTAGCCGGACAGGGGCTCTGCCCCGGAGGTCGATGATGACGCATGCATCCGGTGCAGCACGGACCTGGAGCCTCCGGGACGACGGTTCAGCCGCTCGACGAACTGCTGTAAGCCTGCTGGATCGCGTCCCTGGCGGGCTGATCCGAAGAACGAGGTTGCCCGCGGAGCTTCGTGCATGGCTTCGAGGAGGGGACCGAGCTGGGCCATGGAAAAAGCCTAAACCCTGTTCGGCCCTCGATGATCCTTCAGCGTTGCATCGAGACGTTACGCTTCGGTACGGCGATGAGCGATCTCCTTGACCCTCTCGTTGTCGAGGCAGGCTCCCTTCGGCCGCTACCGCTGAGAGCTGGTGCAGCGGTGGGCTTCGTCGGCGCGGTCTGCGTGCTCATCGGCGTCGCACAGAGTGGCTCACCCTTCGCGTCGAAGTTGCCGAACTCCTGGTTCTTCGGCGTTGCGAGAGGAACATCCGACGTCAGCCGGAACGGCACTTTTCTCGGGATCATGCTCGTCTACTTGGGCCTTACCCTCTTGATCGCTTCCTGGTTCGAAATCGTGCGGACCCTCCGCCGCCATCCCGGGACTTCCGTCACGAGCGTGGTGAAGATCATCGTCGTGTGGTCAGTGCCGATACTCGTGATGCCGCCGCTCTTCAGTCGCGACGTGTACAGCTACGTGGCGCAAGGCGAAATGGCCAGTCGCGGCCTGAATCCTTACCTCCGGGACCCGACGGCACTCGGCGGCGACTCCGCACTGAAATTGGTCGACCCGATATGGCGAACCAGTCATGCGCCGTACGGACCGGCGTGGGAACGCCTGGGGGAGGGAATCGTACGGCTCGCTGGTCACGACGTGATCGGATCCGTTGTCGGGTTTCGCGTTGTTGCGCTGATCGGCGTCGCACTTATTGCCTGGGGTGTGACAGCCCTGGCGCAATCCGTCGAGCGGGACGTTGCAGCTGCCCTGGCCCTGGCTGTGCTGAATCCTCTGGTGCTCCTGGTGCTCCTCGGTGGCGCGCACAACGATGCGTTGATGCTGGGACTCCTCGTCGCCGGTTGTGCGGTAGCTCGCCGGAACCACTACCTGATCGGACTGATGCTGTGCGCATTGGCCGCCGAGGTCAAAGTCCCCGCGCTCATAGGGGCGTTGTTCATCGGATGGTGGTGGAGCGGAGACACCGCGCCCTGGCGGCCACGGCTTGTGCGGGTCGCCGGCGCCATCCTGATCACATTGGCTCTGACCGCGGTCATCGGACTGGTCGCGGGACTCGGATGGCACTGGCTCGCCGGGTTGCGCAGCCCGGGCACGGTGGTGTCCTGGGTGGACCCGGTGACCGCGGTGGGCCTATCGCTCAGCCATCTCTCGGGTGCGTTGGGGTTTGGCGCTCACTCGGCGACGGACGTCCAGTGGACAAGAGGGGTTGGTCTCGGTCTCGCCGCGGTCATCTCGGTCGGATTGGTTCTGCGCTCCGCCCGGATCGGCGCGATGCAGGCTCTCGGCTGGAGCCTTCTCGTCTTTGTGGCTCTGGGGCCGGTGGTGTGGCCGTGGTACGAAACGTGGGGCTTCGCCTTTCTGGCGGTGATCGCGGAGGCGTGGACGTTGCGGCTCCTGCTGGTGCTGTCGGCCGTCGCCTGTTTCGCCGACCTCCCGAGCGCCCACTCTTACGACACAACCGATGCCGCCCTGGCCATTGTCGGCTGGGCCTTTCTGGTAGGGCTGATCATCGTCTATGCCGTTCTCCGCCTGCTCCCTTCTTTCGGGCACCACTCACCGGGAGCGCGTGCTGACGATCAGCCGGCGATCACGATCCGGTGACCGAAGTCCATGCTCTCATGGCCTAGCAGGTCTCCGTACGTCTCGATCCATTGCCCGGTCTGCAGGTCGCTCCTGAGGCGTTCGATGCCGGGCTCCACCAGCTCGGGTGGCAACGACGCGAAGGTGGAGCTCGCCGCTCTGACCCTCGGGTCGAGGTACATCTCAGGCCGTCGCCAATAGGCTGCCTGGAACCCGTCACTGAAATCGTGCGGTATTTCGAAGGGTTCCACCCTGTGGGCGGAAAGGGCATCGACCACGGTACGCAAAGGGGCGAACCGACTTGTCTCCAGTTCGTCGATGGCCGGTACGTAGTCGTTGGTGATCCACAGCTTCCTCGTGTGATCGGGATCCCAGGTGAAGATGACTTGGCGCCTGGCAACTCGTTGCAGTTCAGCGAGGCCGAGCCTCAGGTCGTCCCAATGGTGCACCGTGAGGACCGCCAGGGCCGCGTCGAAGGTGCCGTCCCGAAAGGGAAGGTGTTCGGCCACCCCCCGGACTCGTCGCGTCCCGCCGTGTTGCGCGAGCATGACGCCGGATGGCTCGAGAGCGACAACGAATCGATCTGATGGTTCGTAGGACCCGGCTCCGGCGCCCACATTGAGTATCGTCCCCGCGTCCCCCAGCGCATCGAGAATGGCGCGGCTCAGCCGCGGATCCGGTACACGCTGCGTGTTGTAACCCACTCCGATGGAGTCGTACTCGGGTTGCGCGCCTTGTCCCGTTCTCTTCACCGAGGAAGAGTTTGTCCCATCGTGCGATGGTAATCTGCACAGCATCAGTGTGCTCTCGCTTCCCGGGAGGTGATTGGAATGACAAAGGATTCGTGGGTATCCGCCGTTCTCCGAGTCGAAAAGCCGTGGGGATACGAAGAGCATTTCGCGGTTGTCGATGGTCGGTACTGCGGAAAGGCGCTGCATGTCAACGCGGGTCACGCACTCTCACTGCAGTATCACGAACAGAAAGAGGAGACTGTCGCGGTGCAGTCGGGCCGACTTCTCTTCGAGGTGGGTGAAGCCGACACTCCGCTTGAGTCATTCGAGCTGCTGCCCGGCGAGGCAGTCCATCTCCGCCCCGGTACCCGACACCGCATGACGGCCCTGGAGGACACGGTCATCCTTGAGGCGAGTACGACGGAGCTCGATGACGTCGTGCGACTCGAAGATCGGTACGACCGTCTGTAGACAAGGAGGCTCCCATGGCCGAAGTCCCTGGAATCGCTCATGTGACTCTGACGGTCAGCGATCTCAATCGGAGTGTTCAGTGGTACGAACGACTCTTCGACATGAAGATGATCCTGGACGAGACCCCGGGACCTTTTCGACGCGCCGTCTGGCTTGTGGGGGGTCGAACGCTCATCGGACTTCACCAGTTTCCTGATCCGTCCGACGATCTTCCGTTTGATGAGCGTCGAATCGGCCTGGACCACCTGGCGTTCACATGTGAGAGTCGGCCTGATCTGGAGGCATGGGAGGCGCGGCTCGATAAACTCGGTGTCGTCAACGGTGGCATCGTTGATGCCGACTATGGCTCTGCGCTGTCCTGCCGTGACCCGGACAACATCGCATTGGAGTTCTTCCTCCCCGCGATGTAGGGATCCTGTCGTGACATCACCCCTCGTCATGTACTGTCGCCCGCTGTGACCGATGACCTTGTTCTACCCGGATCGGGGCTGATTGAGGATCTCCCGAGCAGGCAGCTCCTGCGCGGTCTCTTCCACCTGCTCTTTGGGCGCGAACCCGTGCTCGCCGACGACGACTGGTACGTCCAGCAGCTCGAGAGCGGGGCGCTCTCCCCCCGGCAACTCGCCGAGTGGCTCATCAACTCGGCGGAGTGGGCGCACGGTGCCCCCATGACGGAGTTCGGGCCTTCGCTCCACTACGGGAGAGGTGTCTTCATCCGCAGTCTTCCCCGGGCTCGTCGGATCCTCGACATCGGGGGAGCGGCACTCGGCGACCCATCCGGGGCCCTCATTCTCATGGGCTACCCCTATCCGTTCGACGAGTTGGTCATCGTGGATCTTCCGAGCGACCAGAGACACCCGCTCTACCAGGATGATTCCCGTCCCGGTTCGATCGAGACGCCCCAAGGCCTTGTGACCTATCGCTACCACTCCATGACCGATCTGAGCTCTTATGAGTCTGCGACATTCGACCTCGTCTACAGCGGGCAGAGTATCGAGCACGTCACCAGACGCGAGGCGGACAACGTGTTGGCGCAAGTCCGCCGGGTGCTCAAGCCCGGGGGATATTTTGCCCTCGATACACCCAACAGCAAGCTCACACGGTTGCAACAGGATGCCTTTATCGATCCCGATCACAAGTACGAATATTCACACCACGAGATGGCCGCCATGTTGCGTGGACATGGGTTCCTGATCGAACAGGCGCTCGGGATCAACTACGGAGGAGCGTCGGTCGCTCATGGTGTGTTCAACACCGAAGAAGTCGCCACCAGGCGCGGGTGTTTCCATGAAATCGCGGATTGTTACTTGCTGAGCTACGTCTGCCGACGCCCGGTAGGTGTTCGCTTCGGCGCCGAACTCAACCGTGTCTTCTGGAGCGCGGCCGGGCCGCACTCGCTACCGCACCGCGCTCTCGGGCGTGGGCGAAGGCTTCTCAACCGCTTCTCCGAAAGGACTCAGTTGTAGCACGCGTTGGATGGCGTTTTCGATGTCGCCAGATCGATGGGCTCGAGGATCGGCGTGAAATTCCCGCCAACCAGAGGCTCTGCTCGTTCAGTGGTGACCTTCGTGTTCGTGAAATGGTCCCAGGGGGCCCTCCGAGGTTCGCGGAACAGATTGTCGGGGGCGGAAGCGCCAAAGGCGAACGAAATGCCGATGACGACGCACACCACGATCGTCGGCACGAGCAAGAGGCAGCAGATACTGCTCCGGACGATGGATCTCCCCAGACGTATCGGCTGTCCATCGGACAACCGGACAACGTGCAGCCTCAAGATTCGATAGCTCGGGGTCCGGCCGTTTCGCCATTCGAAGACACACCAGAGCAACCAGCCGATCCCGAGCGTGACCAGGCAGAGTACGGGACAGAGGGCGAGGGCCTCGAGGCGCTTACCGAAGCTCGCCTCGGGCTCGTTACTGGCCATGGAGGTCATGCTAATCACGCAACTTGCGTCGCCCAACCGCCAGGAAATGAGCCCCCCAAAAGGAGCGGGTTACAGGCTGAGCAGCAGGTCTTGTACGGCGACCGGCTGGGAGAGAAACGGATGGTGGCCTGTCTCGAGCTCGACGACGGCGCCGGCCTTCCTGGCGAAGTCTCGCTGCTGCCGTGCGGGTGTGCCCTTGTCCCGGGCGCAGACGAGGTAGGTCGAGGGAATCTGCTGCCAGGCCGCCGCCCCTACGGGCTGCACTGTCACGTGCACGCTTTGTCGAGCGAGCTTGTCTGCCGCTTGTGCCTGGATGTCGGGGTCGCAGTCCTGCAGAAAGGTCTTCACCAGGAACTCCGGCCGGACGCCGAACGTGCCGCCGTCGGGGTCGACGTCGAGGAACGGGGAAGGGGTGCCGTCGCTGAAGTCGGAAAGACTCTGGCCGACCTCGGGGAGGTAGCTGGAGACCAGCAACAGGTGGCGGACTGAGTCGACCCCTGCGGCCGCCTCAGCGGTGACGATCCCTCCGTAGCTGTGCGCCACCACGACGGTCGGCTCGTCGCCGTCCTGCAGTACCTGCCGGACTGCAGCGACGTCCTCGGGCAGTCCCGGACCGCCGGCGCCCCCCGGCTGCGCACCCTCGCCGCAGCTCGGCAGTCGCGGTGCCACGCTTGGTACTCCTCGCTCCGCCAGCAGCTGAGCCGTGCGGTGCCACCACCATGCACCATCACGCACGCACGCACCGTGCACGAACACCACCCTCATCGCCACCTCCGCCGTTTTCCTCTGAGACTTCGACGCTACCGGCGGTACTCCTGGCACGAACCGGTCATGTCGCAAGGGCAGCGGCAAGGCGCTCGAGGGTCTCGCTCATCGTCTGGCGATTGCGTGCGGTGCGGTCATCCACACCCGAGAGGCGCTTGCTGAACTCGAGGGCGGATTCGGGGCGCAGATCTTCACTCCACTCGGTCACACGGGACCCTGTGTCTGTCGGCTCGATGCGGTATCCCCATGTCGAATAATGGATGTCCATCATGGAGCACTCAAACGTGAACGCCCGACCGGGCTCCGCTTCGACGACCTTGGCCTGGGTTGTCCACTCGTGCTCGCCATGGCGGTTGTGCCCGTCGAAGGTCGCGCCGACGACCGGGCCGTCGTAGCCCTCCTGCCATTCGCAAGAGTGGCATTCCTCGGACCATTCGCCCATGCGTGTCACATCGGAGATTGCCGCATAGACCAGTTCGGGCGGGGCGGTCATATCGCGTGAGATCTCGAGCCTCTTGATCATCGGCAAAGTTCACTACACGGCCCGAAGGGCGTCGAGTCGAGACGCCGTAATGCACCGGGATGCGCAGAGGATCCCACCGTGGAGGCGATGCGACGACGCCGGCCCGGCGATCCCTGGCAGCATGTTCCCATGCCGCGGCTACCCCATGACTTCGACGCCATCTACGCAGACGGGACCCCCGGGTGGGACATCGGGAGACCTCAGCCAGTCTTCGCGGGGCTCGCTACAATGGGGACGCTGGTTGGCCGGGTGCTCGATGTCGGTTGTGGCACTGGCGAGCACGCCCTTATGGCGGGAGCAGCGGGGCTTGTCGCAGTAGGGATCGACATGTCGACCACGGCCATCGAACTGGCCAAGGCGAAGGCAACAGAACGTGGCGTGAAGGCACGCTTCATCGTCGGGGATGCGCTTCACCTCGCCGATCTCGATGAGCACTTCGACACCGTGCTCGACTGCGGACTGTTCCACGTTCTCGCTGATGACGAGCGCGAGCGCTACGTCGAGAGCCTGGCTGACGTGGTCCCCCCGGGCGGTCGCTGTCACATGCTCTGCTTCAGCGATCACCAGCCGGGTGACTGGGGGCCGCGTCGGGTGACACAGGACGAGATCCACGTCGCGTTTTCCGTGGGTTGGGAAATTGATTCCATCGAGCCGGCCGTGATCGAGCTCACCTGGGACTCTGCTGGGGCCTTGGCTTGGCATGTGACGGCTACCCGCAGCGGGAGAGCGACCGAACCCCGCTAGCCCGGCCTGTGTACGCCGCCTCGACCTGGGCCGGGTTGCGTGCTGAGGCGACGACGTTGTCCCCCTCGCTGCGGGCGCGGACCGCGATGTCACGTGGACTCTCTACGCGGCCTTCGTCCCGGTGACAAGGCGCTCCCGATCAAACATTCCAGAGACGAAACGCAAAAGGAGTCCATCGGCCACCAATAACCCGACGGCGAATGCGAGCGCTACGGGAAACGTCGGACTGACCACACCGACCGCCAGCAGAATGATGAGGCCCACGGGGGGAAAGCTGGCCAGGACGCTCAACTGCTGGGCGACTCGCGCTTCGCTCGCCCTCACTGACACGGCCATGCCCACCACAATGCCCCAACCGGCAAGGAGGGGGGCGAGGAGAAACAGAGCGAGAATCACCGAACCGTCGTGGAAGACCGCTGAGGATACGGCCGCGCTGGCGAACAGTTGGACGGCGACGAGAAAGAGGGCGAACACTGCGTAGGAGAGCGCCAGCGTGGGGATCATCACCGAAGTGGCTTTGCCCAGGAGGAACTCCTGTTGACGGATGGGAGTGGTGAGCAGCGGTTCAAGCGTTCCCTGCTCGCGCTCGCCGACCACGGTGTACGCCGCCAGCGTGCTCGGCATGATGGTCGGGATGAGCAGGAGATAGAGGATGGGGAGGATGAGACTCTTCTGCAATGCGGTACCCGAAGTGCTCGGCGTGACCAAAAAGATGGTGACGACAGGCTCAATGAGGAAGAGAAGTGGCAGGATGCACATGGTCACAACGATGGACCGTTTGCGCCGGAAGTCCCGCAGTTCCTTCCGGATGACCGCGCCGACACGCGTGGCGTCAAGACCGATCATGACGCCTGAGCCTCGACGTCTTCGGCGATCAACTCGAGGTACACGTCCTCGAGTGAATGATGCGTCTCACTGATACCGATGACATCTGCTCCGGCGTGCACGAGGGCTCGCACCACCTCAGGTGCTGCCGTCCTCGGCTCCGACACCGAAAGCACATAGGAAGTCGGGTCTTCGGCGCTCCAGCCTTCGACGCCCCTGACGCTGGCGAAGAGCTGTTGGGGATTCTGGACCGGCGCGGCGGTGGTCACGACGATTGATTTCTTGAAGAGCTGTTCCCGCAGCCCCGCTGGCGTACCGACGGTGCGCAACGTGGTGTTCATGATGGCGACCCGGTCGCACAGTTTCTCAGCCTCATCGAGCCGGTGGGTCGTGAGAAAGATGGTCACGCCTCGCTGGCGGAGCCCGACAATGAGGTCGTGTACGTCGCGTGCGGCCACCGGGTCGAGTCCCGACGTTGGTTCGTCGAGGAACATAACGGCCGGATCACTCAGCAGTGTTCGGGCCAGACCCACACGCTGGCGAAGTCCCTTGGAAAGCCCGCCACACAAATCTCCGGCCCGGTTGGCGAGGTTGACGGCTTCGAGCGCCCGTTCAATCCGCGGCCCGGGGTCGTGCAAGCCGTACAGGCCGGCGAAGTATTCCAGGTTCTCGGTCACGGTCAGGCGTAGATAGAGCCCGGGCGCTTCGGGCATGATCGCAATGTGCTGACGGATCTCCACTTCGTTTTCGGGGCTGAGTGGGATCCCGGCGACCGTGGCCGAACCCGAGGTCGGCGCAATCAGTGTCCCGAGCGTGCGAACGGTTGTGGTCTTCCCCGCACCGTTGGGGCCCAGGAAGCCGAACACCTCCCCGTAGGCGACCTCGAAGGACACGTCGGAGAAGGCAGTCCGCTGACCGAAGCGCTTGGTCAGCTCATGCACCGCGATGGCCGGCGGGCTCCCACTCTCCTTGATGGTGGGCGCGCTGGCGATCTCTTTCACCCTGGTGATCGTGCGGGGGCTGACGGGTGAAACCGACGGGGCGTCAACCTGTGCTCGGAGGTTGTTGCTGTCGCCATCGACCTCATAGCCGGTGTCGTCAGGCGTCAGGCTGATCCACACGTCGTGCTTGAACAGGCTGGCCACAAAGAGGGCTATCGATCGCTGGACGATGAACGGATGGCGAGGTCGCCGACGGCACGAGAGACCGAAGACGTGCCCCTCTGCTACTTCGACCGATGCCTGCGGGCTGCCCAGGAACCGCATGGATGTCACCCGTGCAGTGTGGGGTCCCGGTTCAACCCGAAGTTCGACCGTCTCGTTGTTGGCCACAGAGCCGACGACACGCCCATCGATGACCACCTGCCACGCTCGACCATTGTGAGAGTCGCCCGACCCTCCTCCCTGACGTGAGATCCTCACGGTCGTCGCAGCGGTCATGGCGCGGTTCGTAGACCCGGAAACACAGGAGGAATCATCGAGCTCGGTTGGTGATCAGGTCGGTCACACAACGGACACGGCTCACTCCTCGGTAGGCCTTCATCGTACACCTGACGGGTATTAGCCCCAACGCGTAGAACGTCATCGCGGTTGCCGGCTCCCATGGGCGACACTGTGGGCGCTGTATGGTCCATCGCCATGGACCCACTGGTCGCCCACAAGCGGGGGCAGGATGCCTTCGCCCGTGTGCTTGTCAGTGTGACATTCGATCAGCTGTCGTCATCCACGCCGTGCGATGAATGGGATGTGAAAGCTCTCATCGCCCACGTCGCAACGGGCAATCAGCGTGTCGTAGAGCGAGCCGGTGGCCAAGTGGCGCCACTCCCTGTAGACCTCAACGCCGCCCACCGCGTCTCCGCCCAGGCGGCGCACGCGATCTTCGCCGCGCCCGGGGGCCTTACCCGCACCTACCAGTTGCCTATCGGAGACATACCCGGCATGACATTCATCGAAATACGGACGAGTGACCTTCTCACCCACGCCTGGGACCTCGCAATCGCGACCGGTCAGCCGGCCGACCTCGACCCGGAACTGGCGGAATACGTACTCGCATTCTTAAAGCAGATGGTGAGACTTCCAGGGCTCCGCGGTGCTGGTCGTCCCTACGGTGAAGAGCAGTGGTGCGGCGACGAGCGCCCCGCGGCCGACCGAGTGGCGGCCTTTCTCGGCCGCAAGCAACCCAGGCCGGACCACGTTCCATCCGGTGCGACGAAGTGTGGTCCATACTTCGATTCGTAGGTGTGGGCGACACGTCCGAGCTCGACGGTGTCACTCACCGCTTCGGCCGTACCTTCAATCACAAGATCAAGACCGTCGAGTGAGCTCTGCCCCGTCGTGAGGACACAATGACAATTGGCTGAGAGGTTTTTCGCTTTCCGTTCATTGGGTCCGGCGCAGAAGTAGAGAGCGTCTTCGAGCCAGATCCCCAACAACGGCGTGACATGGGGGCGGCCGTCAGGACGAACCGTTGTAAGCCAATACACTGCTGCATCCGCCAGCTTTCGGTCATGCCGCGTCGCTCGTCAGCCCGGCTGAAGGACCGAGGCGTCGCCGACGGAGACGTTGGTCTCGGTCGTACGCTCGCTCATTCGCCAACCGTCACCGGTCCGCCTCCAACCGTCGAGGTAGACCCCCATCCACACATATGTGCGAGGTTCCTCCAATTCCTCCCCGCCTGCTTCGAGGTGGTAGGCACGAATCAGCGAGCGCGACTTCGCCACGTCGCCGTCGACTTGGATGTCGTAGTTGCCGAGGAGATGTTGCGTCGGACCGCACCCCCCAAGGGCGCGGCGCAGCACGTTGGTGACGATCGCTTCATGACCCAGTTGCCCATAGCACCGGGCTTCGGGAAGTACGACGTCACCAATGCGATCCCACTCACGCGCGTCCATGAGGGCGGCCATGCGGTTCAGTCCTCCCACGATGGCCAGCCAATCTTCGAATGTCGGGTCGGACATTGTCGCCCCCTTACGTTCGGTCGTTGGCGCCGGAGTATACGAAATGGGTCTCGCGTGCAGGCCAACGACGACTTGACAAATTGTTAGGTACCTAACATAATCTGTAAGGTAACGAACAATATTCATACCGCCCGACGAGCCTCGAGTCCAGCATCGTCGTGGCTGCTGCCTCCGCCATGAGTTCGCGACTGGCACCGGCAAGAAGGAAAGAGAGTCAAACCATGCAGGACAATCGCATTGCGCTGGTCACCGGAGCCAATCAAGGCGTCGGACTCCAAGTAGCGAAGGAGCTCGTCGCTGCCGGCCTCACAGTGTTGGTGGGGTCGCGCGACTTCGCGCGTGGTGATGCCGCCGCCAAAGAGATCGGGCCGGGGGCAGTCGCTCTTCAGATCGATGTCACTGATCAGCCATCCATCGCCTCAGCGGCAGAGCGAATCCGTCGCGAATTTGGTCGCCTTGACGTGCTGGTCAACAACGCCGCAATCTCGAACACGAGAAAGGGCATCATGTCGCTCGAAGAGTATGCGGAGCTTTCGAAGGCAAGCAACGCACCACTCGACGAAGTACGCGCAGTGTGGGAGACCAATGTCTTCGGCGTGCTCTCCGTCTATCAAGCGATGTTGCCGCTTCTCCGCGAGTCGTCGGACAGCCGCATCGTCAATGTGTCGAGCGGAGTTGGCTCACTCACGACGAACGCAGACCCGGCATATCCCTACCGCACGATGTACGGGCCCGTCTATCCCGCGTCGAAGGCGGCTTTGAACGCCATCACGCTCGCCATGATGATCGAATTGGAGTCGACCGACATCAAGATCAACTTGGTTTCGCCAGCCTTCACAAGTACGAATCTCAACGGATTCGCAGGCACGGAGTCCGTCGAGGACGGTTCCGCGAGGTCGTCCGTGTGGCGCTGCTCGGTCCCGACGGTCCGACAGGCACGTTCACCAGGTGGGAGAACGAAACGATTCCTTGGTGACCGGTCCCGCAAGGAGGTCTTGACGGGAGAGTCGTGAGCCAGCTAACTGTGTTAGGTGGCTGACGAAGTGGAAGACGGGGATCATGCGTCGGTGGGGGCATGGGCAAAGCGCTATTACTTCGCAGTCCGGGCCGCCATGGAGTCGGTCCTGCGTCCCTACGACCTTGGGACCACACAGTGGTACGTCCTCCATCAGTTGGCGAAAAATGGGCCAACCATGCAGCGCGACCTCGCCCGCATGCTGCAGATCGAGCGGGCGACGCTGAGTGGGGTCGTGGCGACACTGGTACGCAAGGGACTCGTCGACCAGACGCCCAGTTCACAGGACCAGCGTCAACGTCTGCTGCAGATCACGGATGTGGGAGTGATGCTCTGGGAAGAACTGCCCGATCCGCTCGCAGTCATCCGGGCCATTTCATTCGAAGGCGCCAACGCGGCCGAGATGGCCATAGCCCTTCGCGTCCTCCAAAATGCAACGCATCGACTGAACAGTCACATGGAAGCAGGCGACGAGTCGTGACGCCTTAGGGGTCAGATCGAGTCTGGAAGCCTCAGTCGAATGTCGTCTGCGTCAACTGACTTTCCTGATTTAGCTGCCCTCTGCATGACCTTGAGGAACGGCTTGGCCAGCTTCCGCGCCCGGCTTATTCGTTTGCGTAAGGGGTCATCCTTCGGAAGACGCTCTTCAGACTCCTCGAATATCTGGAGAAGGAGTACGAGGCGGGCATTGTATTCTTTGAGCTGCGAAAGGTCATAGAAGAGACTGCATTTCGCTTCGATGGCCGTCCGCGGGTTGAGCTCGTGTCGTTCGGCGATTTCGATCACCATGGTGTCGAGATCCCTGGCTGATTCGAAATCCTCCATCAATCTTCGTGTCTCAGCTAACTGGTTCATGGCGATCAGCGTGTCAGCATGTCCTTCCCCTACCGTCCGGAGGAGCGAATCCAGAATGCGTTGTTGAATGTTCGCAAGTTCTGGATAGTTGCGCATCTTTCGCAGAGTGTTTGACAAGTGGCGCGCAGCTATGAGCGATGAGGCGCTATCAGGTCCATACATCCGGTCCTGCGATTCGAGAACGCCCTCCTCCAAGATCCTCGCCGACGAAACTTCGCCAAGTGCGAGAAGCACTGTTCCGAGAATGAGCGTGAGACGCTGAATGGCGTATTCGTCATTCGGATAGAGGCGGCTACGCGTGCGAATGAGTTCCTCCACCGCTTCACGGGCCCTTTGGTACTGTCCGGCGTCCCGTAACTCCGTTGCGAGATGGCTCATGCTGTCGAGTGTTTCAGGATGCTCATCGCCCAAACTGCGTCGCTTGCTCTCGACGTCTCTTCGGGCATCATCGATCGACATTCTCAGGACCTTGAATGGACGTCAACGGCATGACGTGGCGGCACGGGTGGGTTGCGAAACGAACCCATTTTATCGATTGTCATGCTCCACGTGTCAGGATCAGCTGGCGAGAGCGCTCAAATCAACATTGGGATTGAGCACGTGTGCATCCTTGAGTCCGTGTGGAGTGACTTTGGCCAACCAGAGAGACTCGGGGCCGTGTCCGACCAAATAGAAAAATGTCGAACCCCGTGCGCCGAAGGCGAGTGGGAGTACGGACGGGAGCGAAAACAATCGGGTGATCCTGCTGGTCTGCTGGGAGAGGTCGGCTGTGTACACGCTCGTGTGATGGTCAGCGTATCCGATCAGGACAACATCGGAGGATCCCGAGGACCCCATTACCGGGAAAGCGAATCCGAAGCCGCTGAGGATATGTCGCTTGGCGCTGAGCGGATGGCCAGCCCGAACGCTGACGATAATCAGGCAAGTGTCGTCTTCTGAGATTGCACTGCACGATCCCGCTGCGACAGGTGGAGTCGTGCCGCCCATGAGATCATTTGCCGCCCCTCCGGGAATCACCACGACCTTCGAGCCATCACCGAGCCAGGTGATGGAGGCATTGAGAAGGTCGGTTTGTCCACCGAGGAGCCCCTTGAGGTCGATCGATTGATCCTTCCCTGACGTGAGATCCCGCACGACAAGTGTGTTGGAACCCGAAGGTCCAGAACCGTACGCCAGGAGCCGCCCGTCCGGGCTGATCGCAGGCTGTTCGCCTTCGGCGACGTATGTCTCTGCACCGGTCGACGCCGAGAGGCGTTCGATGGCCAGGCTACTTGCCTGGTTGACAACCACGTAGACGGAGCGACCATCCGGCGAGAGCGCCAGCCCGTTGTTGGTCCAACCCTGAACGGTGCCCAAATCTTTCACCAGAGCTCCGGTTCTGGCTGATTCAATCTGGAAATCCGGTCCTGATCCGACGGCGAGTGCGAAGTTCGTACCCACGCTCGAGGCAAGCGCAGGGCGGGAAGAGGCATTCGCTCCGGGTGCGTTGACCGCTACAAGAAGCAGAGCTGTCCCCACAAGCCCGAGTCGAACGACGAGGCGCACGGGGTCATCCTCGCAGACCCTTGCGACGAACATCCGTTCGCGGCAATTTTAGCGTATTCGATCTCAAGGCTCCAGCCATCGGATATCTATCCTCCTCCTCCTCCTCCTCCTCCTCCTCCTCCTCCTTTTGCCGCGATGCCTAGGATGAGGAGCGTGAAATACAGTCCCAAAGGAGACAACTTTCCCGTACATGTGACCCGAGGGCACGAGGCAGAGGCGAAAGAGGCTCAGCTCCGCAAGCCTCCCAGTCGACTCGGTACCTGGATACTACGGCGTCTCGGTTACAAGGGTCCGATTGCGCAACACATGCAGCCGGCGCAGGCCAAGCCTTCACACGAGCACCCGGTCCAGAACACATCGGAGGGCGAGCACGCCACGTCGGAATAGGTCGCCCGGTGGCGAGCTAGCTTCGTGAAACACCCACTCGATATCGTGAACCGTACGGGAACAAGGTGGCTCCCGGTACTTTCTGAGGAGGCCTGAAGCCGGCCTCAGATCGAGCGAACGGAAGAGAGACACTGTGGAGTCAAATGACGTCGCGACTGCATCGACCTCGCACGTGGCGACCGCGACCGGTCCAGACCCGAAGCGATGGGGCATTCTGGCTGTAGTCATCGTGGCGCAGCTGATGATCGTCCTCGATGCCTCCATCGTGACGATTGCCCTACCCTCGGCGCAGCACGCACTCCACATCTCCACACCCAACCGCCAGTGGGTCATCACGGCGTACACTCTCGCCTTCGGCGGTCTCTTGCTCCTGGGCGGCCGGATCGCTGACTTCTCGGGCCGAAAGCGGATGTTCGTTGTCGGCCTCCTGGGCTTCGCCGGCGCGTCCGCCCTGGGTGGCCTTGCCGTCGATCAGGCCATGCTCTTTGCCGCTCGCGCCCTTCAGGGCGCGTTTGCCGCCCTCATGGCACCGGCCGCGCTGTCCATTCTGACCATCACCTTCCAACACGATGCGAAGGAGCGGGCGCAGGCGTTCGGCGCCTACGGCGCCGTCTCCGGCGCGGGAGGCGCGATCGGGGTGCTCCTCGGTGGACTCCTTACCGAATACGCCTCGTGGCGGTGGTGCCTGCTGGTCAACGTCCCGATCGCGATCCTGGCCTCAATAGGGGCTGTCCTGGTGGTGCATGAAAGCCGCACGGAGGGCTCCACTCGGTACGACGTGCCCGGCGCAGTCCTCTCGACGCTGGGCCTTGTCAGCCTGGTCTACGGCTTCACCAAGGCCGAGAGCGACGGTTGGGGGGCGACGGTCACAGTCATCTTGCTGGTCATTGCAGCGGTCCTGCTTGCGGGGTTCGTGCTCCTCGAGACAAGGACCAGTCACCCGTTGCTGCCCCTTCGGGTGGTCCGGGACCGGAACCGCGGCGGTGCGTTCCTCGCCTCGTTGCTCACGGGCGCAGGTCTCTTCGCCATGTTCGTGTTCCTGAGCTACTACCTGCAGAGCGTGCTGCATTACTCACCGCTCAAAGCCGGACTGGCCTTCCTTCCCTTCGCGTTCGGAATCATCTTCGCCGCGGGTGCGTCAACGGGTCTGGTCCCGCGCATCGGGCCTCGGATACCCATGACGGTGGGCCTCCTCGTCGCAGCGGGTGGTTTGGCCTGGCTGACGCAGATCGGCGTCCACAGTGACTTCTGGATCCATGTCGCTCCACAAGAGATCCTGATGAGCATGGGCCTCGGCCTGGCGTTTCCGGCATTCAGTAGCACCGCTCTCATACGCGTCAGTGATCGGGACGCGGGAGTGGCGAGCGCGCTCGTGAACACGACGCAGCAGATCGGCGGCTCCCTGGGCACTGCGCTTCTCAACACTCTCGCGGCAACGGCCACCGCGAGCTACATCCTGACCCATGGGGCCGCGGCAACCCGAGCCGGAGTCGTACACGGATATGCCATTGCCTTCGCTGTTGGAGCGGGGCTCCTCGCATTCGGCGCAATCGTCAGTGCAGTGTTCATCTCTGCGGGGCCGAACGAACTGTCTGCGGGAGAGAACGCAGCCGTCGGCGCAGGCTGAAGCCGTCTATGACCTGTTCGAACCTGGCGGGAGCATCGTTCTCGTCACCCACACGGTCGCCGGCCGATCGGAGCCGCTCGGGGCCTATGTCGTTTGCCGTCCCCCATCTGTTCGGTGAACGGTTCGACCTCTTCGATCTGACGTCCGTCAAGTGTTGATGGACCATTCGCCATCGGGACTCTTCTGGGATTGGCCAGGGGACACCGAGCTCGTGATCGTCAGCAAGCCGTCAACCGATCTCGAGGAAGTCGACTCTCGCTAGCGGACTGCCCTGCACCCATTCGTCGAGCTCGGCTCGGGGCCACTCGCTTTCCTCGCCACGGCGCTCGTTGAACTGTTCGACGAGCGGGGCGAGCAACCTGCGACGCTCTGCCACGTCGGTAATAACCGTGGCGACCGCAGGCAGATCGGCGACGACGTCGCGCTTGAGATGAAACGTGAAGTGCGGATTCGCCTTCAGGTTTGCCAGCCAATCCCTGGTCCGAGGGGCCGGGATCCCGCTCAGATATATGGAGTCGCCGATCCGATAGAAGACGATCTCAATGCGTCGCGGTGCTCCTGAACTCCGGCCGGTCGTGGTGATATCGATCGTGCGGTCTTCGAGGGTTGAGGATGGGCTTATTTCTAACGCTCGGCGAATATCGTCGCGCATCACGAGGTTCCGTCATATCTGAAGCGCATAGTCCTCGTTCCTCTCGGGTTGGCGCAGTCGAAGGCTGCGTAAATGATACCCAGGAGTCCAGTCACAATGGCCTACAGGTCACCTAGTCGACCGGATGGAACTCGATGCGATAGAGGACGGTTTCGTCGTGGATCGGCCCCGCGTGGGCCGCCCGATGTCGCAATGACTCCCGGTCTGTCTCGCCGGCGCGTCGGATGTCAGCGTGGTCAATGAAGGCAAAGGGGATGAGTTCGACCGAGTCGACTTCGATCTGGCCACCGCCCACGCGATACCGACCGCCAACCTTCACCTTGGGCCTTTGCCAAAGACGGAACGTGACCGTGATGTCGCCGGAAAGAACCGACTCACGAAGGTCGCGACTGAATTCCACAATCTCAGCGTACGGTACCTTCCTCCGTCGTCGGGCCGCTACTTCCCGCCCTGGTCTACGGTGCTCGACAGAGCCGGGGGCTGGAGCGATGTGGTCGAGTGGTCACAACGCCCGTAACCTCTTCAGTAAGGAGGTAGGCCATGGAAGACGTGACCGAACTGATCTCAAAGGTAAGTCAGGAGCTGGGTCCCGATGCCTCGGATGAGGAGATCAGCAAGAAACTGTTCGAGGCGGTGGAAGCATTGCCGGAATCCGATCGAGCGGAGGTATTGGAACAACTGGTGAAGGGTGTGAGTTCGGGCCGGCTGCGCCATCTCGACAAGGAAGTGGAAGCTGATCGGCAAACAGATAGCGGCAAGGGTGAGACCCAAACCACTCCATAACGGCTAAGCGCTTGCTACTCGCCGACCTTGCCATCGATCGCCTCACGAAGAAAGTCTGCGTGGCCAGCGTGACGGGCCGTCTCCTCGCTCAGATGCAAAAGAACCCAGCGCAACGAGAAGCGTTGACCGTTGCGACGCGGGTGCACCGAGAGCTGGTCGACCCCGGCCGTATTGCTGGTGACGTGGACACTGCGGTCCCAAGCATCTCGATATCGCTGCCGCAAATCGTCTGGCGTGAGATCACGCGCTGTTCGGAACTCCCAGTTGGGATCGCTGTCCCAGTCGACTTCTCTCCAAGGCTCGCGTTCGGGCAGACCTGCGAAACGCACTTCCATCCAGCTCTCTTCCACCAACGCCAGGTGATAGAGGATACCGGCGAGCGTCAGATCGGAAGATGGAAGTTGCAGCGACAGTTGCTCTTGGCTCAGCCCCTCGGTCTTCGACAAGATCGTCTCGCGCTGGTAGTCAAGGTACTGCTCGAGCAACTTCCTCTCCGATCCGCTCGGATCCGGTTCGACTCTCATTGCGGCCATGGTGTCACATCCGGACTTGGGTGCGCCCGTGTCGCGGGACCCGCTCCCGTGCAGGGTGTCCGTAACTAGGGCAGGGAATTTCATACGCAACGTACGACTGGAGGTACCAGGAACATGTTCGGAAGTCAGAGACGACGGGCTCATCGGTCGTCGGAGCTCGCAGTGGACGCAACGCTTGAGTCAGACCTCGTCGATGTCGAGGGCCTCATTAAGGCGTACTTGAAGGACCCTTCGGTCGGCCCGCGAAAGCAACTGCTGGCTGCACTCGAGCATCTGGATCAGCGCATTGACGCAAGCGATCAGTACGAGGGAAGTATTGCTCGCTCCGGGGCCTGGGGGTACGCGTCCAAGGGTTCGGTGATCGGGGAGACCAGCGACGCACCAATAGTCGAGGAGGTTCCAGGAGGAGAATTTCAGGCCCAGACAATATTGATCAAAGCGGCCAAACGAGAAGTCTCCACTCCGAGTGCCGCCTCCTTGGCGGAACTTCGGTCAGCCGATGACGCCCTCGCGGCGTGTCGGGGCCAGGTTCCGCCGGCCAGTTGAGTGGCTGATGGATGAATTCGCTGGACCTGCAACGTCCAATTGTGGGTAGGCACGGACGTGCATTCGGCAGAGCAGACCCAGAGCGCAGAGTTCAGAGAAGAGAGGACGGGACCATGGCGGAACAAAGCAAGCAGGTCAAAGCGTCGCGGAGAATCGAAGCACCGTCGGCCCGCATCTTCGAGATCCTGGCGGATCCGCAGCGTCACATGGATTTTGACGGATCCGACATGCTCCGAGGGGCCGTCCTCGACCGTCCCATCTCCCAGGTGGGGGACACCTTCACCATGAAGATGCACAGGCTCGGCGATGACTATCTGATGATCAACTACGTGGTGGAGTTCGAGCCAGATCGACGCATATTCTGGGAACCGGCTCCCGGGGACCCTTCTCGAGCTGAGGGTGATGATCCATCCAAAGTCGGCATTCCTGCGGGCTACCGCTGGGGCTACATCCTCACTCCGGACGGTGACGACGCGACCGTCGTTACCGAGGTCTTTGACTACGGTCCCTTGCCAGGGGACCTGTTGCGTGATGGCGGAGCGTGGATCAACGGGACCAATTCGCTGCTCGAGTCAATGGAGGCCACCCTACAGAGGCTCGAGAAGATCAGCACCGAGTAGGACCGCAGGCGAACGTATCTACGAATCGGGCTCCCGAGCGTTCGTCGACTGGACGAACCGCCGGTAGGCGTCCTGTTAGGAGATGGGTTGGGCAAGCGCAACGATGATCCCCTCGGGGCCTCGGACGTATGCCATCCGCCAAGAGCCCTCGTACTCGCCGATTCCGCCGACCAACCCGTAGCCGGCGGACGCAGCCCGGTCGACAGCGGCATCGAGGTCATGAACCTCGAAAGCGACGCTGCGCAAGCCGAGCTCGGTGGCCATAGCGGCGGGCGAGCCCCGCACGCAGCTTGGGCGGACGAAGCAAGAGAGCTCGACGCCCGTTCCTTTGTCCGCAGGCCGAAGCATCACGATTTCGGTTCGTGATCCGGGGATGCCGATGACGGTGTCGATGAACTCACCCTCCACGAACGTTCTTCCCTCAATCTCCAGCCCCAGCGCGACAAAGAACTGCGTCGCGGTATCGAGGTCGGCGACAGTGATGCCGACGTGGTCGAAACGGCGTATGTGTGACATGTCGAATCCTCCGTGTTCGTGACCTGGGCGCATAGTCGCGTGGGCCGGCGCCCCTGCTGCTCGTGCCTAGTTTGGGCGGTGCCTGCTGATCTGTAATGCGTCGGTAGAGCAGCCCCTGAAGTGGGAGACTTTGCCGGTGAACGACGAGGAACTCCTCGCTGAGCAGCAGGCGTACTACCGGGCTCGCGCGCCCGAGTACGACGAGTGGTGGCAGCGGCGCGGCCGTTACGATCAAAGTTCGGATTTGACGGAGGAATGGGACAACCAGGTCGCACAGGTCGCTGCTGCGCTTGACACATTCGGCGCGACTGGTGATGTCTTGGAGATGGCAGGAGGTACCGGATGGTGGACGGAGCCTCTCGCTCGCACTGCTGGGCATCTGACCGTCATTGACTCTTCATCCGAGACGCTGGATCTTAACCGCGACCGAGTGGGGCGGTCCGATGTGGACTACGTCGCGGCCGATCTGTTCGCGTGGCGGCCGGAGAGAAGCTACGACGTTGTGTTCTTCTCCTTCTGGCTCTCTCATGTGCCGCGGTCACGGTTTTCGGACTTCTGGTCTTTGGTGCGGTCCTGCCTTACACCGGGGGGCCGAGTGTTCCTCATCGACAACCGTAAGGACCCGCATCCGACGGGGGAGATCAAGGACTCCTACGTGGTCCATCACGGTTCGGATCAGGATCTGCGCCGCTTACACGACGGTAGCGAGTACCACGTCGTCGAGATCTTCTACGAGCTCGACGAGTTGCGGTCACTTCTTGGGCTCGAAGGCTGGACGGCAAGGCTGGACGCAACTCGCTGGTTCATCTTCGGAGAAGCGATTGCCGGAGGTTGTTGAGGACAACGACCCGGATCGGGGCCAGTCGGACCCTTATGGGGCGAGGTCTTCAGAATCTCGCTGACCGGGGGCCATCAGATTGGAGCTATACCCCGGGCGTGCTTAGGAGCACTCTTCGACCGTGGAACGCGCTTACCCCTGAGTAGTCGCTGAAACGGCAACTCGACAGCATGGTGCAGGAGCACGGCCGCAATGATCGACAGCACGAGAGCGAGCGCAGCGACACCCCAGCCTGTTCCAACAAGGTGTCGTAAGTTCACGATGATCAGCTCGTGCACGAGGTAGAAACAAAACGAGACCTGGCCGGCGTATACAAGCGCTTTCGACGAGAGGATGCCCTTGACACCGCTGAGATCCCGCTGAGCCGCCAGCACGATCACGGCGAAGAACACCGCGATTAGGTAATCGGTGTGGAGTGACCCGGCGCGACTCAGGACCGAGGTGCAAAGTATTCCGAGAGCGATAAGGGCCAGTCCCCACCTTGCCTGCAGACGCCAGCCTCGGCGAATTTCGAGTGCCGCGACCATCCCCAGCAAGAACTCTCCGAAACGGGCAGGCGGCAAGGTGAGCAATGCCCCCGGATGGCCGGCGTTGACTGCGGCCACTCCGGCCAAGAAAAAGATCGCGACATAGCCGAGGGCGACAGACCAGCGTTGCCAGGGCGCCGCCTTGACGAGATAAAGCATGGCAAATGGAAATGCCAGATAGAACGCCATTTCGCAACTGAGTGACCAGGCGACGCCATTCATCCCGAAGGTGATGTTGGTGGAGGGGTCCCAAGCTTGCAGCAGGAAAAGGCTGCTCACGAATTCCTTCGGGCCCCGGCTGACGGCAACGACTGGCACGAAGACACTCACCATCAGCACCACGAAGGTACTCGGATAGATACGAGCGAAGCGGCGTCGGTAGAACTCGCTTTTCGCGAGTGTGGGCGCCGTGCTCCAGGCGAGCACGAACCCAGAGAGGATGAAGAAGAACGAGACCCCGGCATCACCCACGGTGAAAGGCCCGATACTGCCGACAAGACGGTCGGCCCCAAGGTGGAAGAAAAAGACGATCAATGCTGCGAAGGCCCGCAATGAGGTCAAGCGAAGCAAATCGCCGGAGTGTGGATGCTTCAGCTCGTCATTTACCGATCCCGCATCCACCTCATCCATTTGCTTCCTTCCATTAACCTGACCGATCCCAACGAATGGCTCAGCGTACGACAATTCTCAGCTCAGGCCACGTATCTCGCTCTCATTCTCCCTTGGCGTCTTACGAGTGTTCTTTGTACCCTCCTGGACGAACGGGGCCATGCGTTGCTCCCAATCCGCCTCGCCGTGCTGCTGGAGCGCTCAAGCGATCTCTTTCCATATGAGTCCAGCCGCACAGCCGCAACGGAGGCCCAATAACGACTCAACGGGCAGACAACAATAGGAATGTGTCTCGCCGTCCCTCTAAACCGGCGGCGATACAGTCCTCGATGCTGGCAGGGGGTCCTGAAATCCGGCTAACGCATTACCTCGACAAGAAGTATCCATGCGTTGAGCGCAGCGATGAAGACGGAAAGAACAAATGCTGCGGGGAGCCAGAGCAGTCCACCCCCGTGTTGGACGGCGAGGGTGACTCCCGTGACGACGTAGATCAGAGTTAATGCGACGGAGGTGATCAGGCGCTGCAGCGTGTACTTCCTGATCTCACTGCGACCTCGCGTGACCAAGGCTGCCCGGATGGGAGAAATTGCGCTCTCAGCAGCTACCACGAGGATGAACGCGGCCAAGACACCGCGATCGATGTTCGGCGTCGCCGCAACGATGCAGATCACGAGGATGTTGAGGAGATCGACGAGCGCCTCTAGGCCGCGACCTGTCAGGAGCGGAGCACCGTCTTTTTTCTCAATGTCGAGAACGGACTTTATATTCACACTGAGCCCCACAAATATGAGGCCACTCAAGGCCGCTGCCGCTCCTCCGGCGAGGATGAATAATTCGTTCCATCCCTCCGTGCTGTAGCCGGTCACGTCGCTTATCCTAGGCAAAGGGCGGAGCTTGGATTGGCCTTCCCGGCCCGCCGACGGGGTGTCGCACGGTGCGCCCGGGTTCGGCGTTGATCAGGGTGCTTAGATCAGAAGTTCACACGGGGAAGGAGCACTACATAAATCTGTGCTCTACATGTCGATGTCGCTCGACGGGGTCATCGCTGGCCCCAATGACCAACCTGGCAACCCTGGCGGCGACGACTTCATGAGGCTGCATGAGTGGTACGGCTTTGCCGCGGACGCTGGCCGACCGAGGAGATCATCGATTCGGCGGAGATCGGCAGATGGGAGCGCAGCGCGATACTGCCGGACAGGATCGAGTTGGAGATCGTACGAGTGATCGACACCCCAGAAGCCGCTCACATCCGATACCGCACCGCTCCTTGAGCCGCTGCCGAACGTATACTCGACGTCGGTGGAGCGACACGTGAGTACCCATCTCACAGGATGGTGCAACGACCCCTATGTTCGTCACCAACACCGCTGGCTGACGGCCGGCAAGCCGACTGCCTTGGTGAGCGACGATGGCGCAGAAAGTCAGGACCCTCCACCGGAGGGCCCATTCGTAGTCGAACCCGTGCGCCTGGAGTACGACAAGCCAGGCGACGGCGATCTGCGCAGAGTGGGCGAACCGGCGACTCCGGATGTCGGCCAGAACATTTGGAGCGACACAATCGCCAGACTCCCGTGGCCCTGAGAGTATGAGGGCTTCTATTCGTTGGAACGGCTTTTAGCCGGCAGTGACCAGACCCGGAGTTGTCCCGGTGTGCAAGAGTGTGAAGGAAAGCAAGGAGGGACCAATGGTAAAGCCGATCCCGGACAGCTACCCCCGAGTCACGCCCTACCTGATCGTTGACGATGCCAATGCCGCGATCGACTTCTACATCTCTGTTCTGGGCGCGCAAGAGCGGATGAGAATGCCGGGTCCCGACGACAAGGTTGGCCACGCCGAGTTATCCATTGGGGATTCGATGATCATGCTGGCGGACGAGTTCCCCGATATGGGTGCCCGCGGCCCGAAGTCGATCGGCGGCTCACCGGTGACAATCCACGTCTACGTCCAGGACGTCGATGCCACGGTCGCACTCGCCGTCAATGCCGGCGCCACCATCACGCGGCCCGTGGAAGACAAGTTCTATGGGGATCGTGGCGGAGAGTTCCTGGATCCCTTCGGTCACCGGTGGAGTATCGCCTCCCACGTCGAGGACCTCTCTCCTGAGGAGATGCAACTGCGCATGGGAGAAATGCCGGGCTGAGGGGAACATGGCAAAGTTCAGCCAGAACGACGTCCTCTTGACCTATTTACTCTCGACGACGCCCCGCGTGCTCGTCGAGGCGAGCCCGCGCGATTCGGTGTGGGGCATTGGGATTTCGGAGCGGGACTTGCTAGCCAGTCGGCCGAGCGAGTGGAAAGGGCTCAACCTCCTCGGCTTCGCCTTGATGGATGTTCGAGAGAGGCTCTCCTAATCCATCTTGAGTGGCGATTGCGACGGGTTCCGTGCCCTGGTAGGCCGGGTCGGTGCGCGACGTATTTCGCGCTCTTGCCACACCCGGCGTGGCGATTGACTCCCGGCGCAGCTTGAGGTCGCCCACTACTGTCATCAGCGGCGAACGGGGATGATCGTCCCACACGCCGGGGGAGATTGCGATGTTGGCCCAGGCTGGAAAGCGCGGCGCATTGGATGCCAACCAATTGGTCGGAAGTGGGGACTCGTCGCAAGCTGATTGCTCTGAGCTGGCACCCCCGTCGGAGGTTCGACCGAATCGATTCCGGATCACTCCCCAAAGAGCGCTCTTACTCTTGATCGCCGGTCTCGCCGGCTTTTCGTACGCCTGGGGGATCCGTCAGGACGCCCTCGAACCGTTCTACGCAGCAGCCGTCCGGAGCATGGCTGCCAATTGGCACAACTTTGCGTTCGGTTCCTTTGACCCAGCGGGCACAGTGACCTTGGACAAGTTACCTGGTGCGTTCTGGATCCAGGCACTGTCGGTTCGAGTCTTCGGCTACCACAACTGGGCGATCGTCCTCCCGCAGGTTATCGAGGGTGTTCTGAGCGTCCTCTTTCTGTATCGGGCCGTGAACCGACTGCGCGGAACGACAGCTGCCGTTATCGCTGCGTTCATCCTCGCGGCCAGTCCCGCAACCGTCGCTCTCAACCGGGGCAACATTGCCGACACGGCCATGACGTTGTTCCTTGTGCTGGCTGCTGATGCCATTTCGGCGGCCATCGTCTCGGGTCGGCAGCGATATCTCGTGTACGCCGCGATCTGGGTAGGCCTCGCCTTCCAGGCCAAGATGCTCGAGGCATGGCTGGTACTGCCAGCATTCGGGCTCGCCTATCTGCTCGGGCGAAAGGACCGATGGGCCCACAAGCTCGGCCAGGTTGCCGTGGTCGGACTGATTGCCGCAGTCGTTTCCCTTTCATGGATGACTTTTGTATCCCTTACCCCTGCTCACGACCGTCCCTATGTGGACGGCAGCCAAAACAACTCCGTATACGACCAAGTATTCGTCTATGACGGCTTCGGCCGTACCAGCCAACAGGCGGCATTTCAGCAGTTTCTGGGCGGGGTACCCGTGAGCCCCGAGGTGCTCGACGGACCCCCACCGGCGTGGAACCGCCTTGTGCAAGGTGACCTGGGGCGCGATACCGGGTGGCTGCTGCCGGCGGCAATGGTGGTGGGTGTGGGTGGGCTCTTCACCCGCCGACGCAGTTACTTCATCCTGTGGACAGGGTGGCTGGTCCCAATGGTCCTTGTTTTTTCGGACGTATTCATCATGCACGCCTACTACACCGCCGCGCTAGCGCCCCCAATCGCCGCGATCCTGGGTGCAGGTATCGCCAGTCTGTGGGAATCCCGCACCGAGGTGCGATCGGTGGCCATGCGGCGTTGTGGAGCAGCTGGCCTGGTTGTCGCGGGAACGGTTGGCTATGGGATCTGGTTGATCCGATCGTCGGGGGCGAACGCGCCGACCTGGCTGGAGCCCGTTGCGGTGTCGATAGGAGCAGCAGCAATCCTGTTCTTGGTGGTCTCGGCGGTCGCCTGGTCCCGCCGATGGCTCCTGGCTCTGGGGCTCACTGCGGGCGCTGTGGCCATGATGGTGATTCCGGCTTCCGGAGCGGCTTTCCTCGCAGGCGATCATCAAGGGTTCACCAATACCCCGTTCGAGTCGCGGAAGACGACGGCGCTCTACGAGACGCTGCTCGGAATGTCATCGGCGAAGGGGATCGCGTCGATCATTCCGATCTTCGAGAAGCTCCGAATGGGCTCTCCCTACGTAATGGCCGTCTATACGTCGGCCGTTGCGTCGGAGTTCATCTCGGCCAGCGGGAAGGAGTTCCTACCTATCGGCGGCTTCACTGGGTCTACCCTGAACCAACCATCGACCAACTTGAGGGCATGATCCGAGCGAGCAAGTTCCACCTCGTGCTCCTGACCGGAGGAGCAGATCCTCGTCTCACATGGATCGCCCACCACTGTCAGCATCTCGGGCCGGGCGGTGGCTCGGTCGGTCTATTCACCTGTCAGCCCATTGATGCGCCGGCCAGGGCCCGCTGATGGTTCGAAGCTTCGGCTCTGTCAGGAGCGGAGCACCAAAATGTTTCCATGTCGAAGACGGATTTGTCTTCACACTGAGTCCCACAAGAATGAGGCCTCTTAGAACCGCCGCCGCTGGCCCTATCGTCGTGTGAAGGTCAGGTGGGTAACGCCGCTCGGTGACGAGACTGCCTCGATGTCGTAGCGCTCCTCGATGCCTTCGAGGCCGTCCCAAAGTCGAACACCGCGGCCGAGCAGGATCGGCACAAGCACGACGTGGAGGGCGTCGATGAGGTCGGCAGCGAGGAAGTCGCGGACGACAGTCGGGCCACCACCGATGCGCACGTCCAGGTCACCGGCGGCCTCCCGGGCAAGGTCGAGGGCCTCCTGAGGAGAGGCGTCGACGAAGTGGAACACGGTGCCGCCCTCCATCTCGATCGACGGGCGCGAATGGTGCGTGAGCACGAACACCGGCGTGTGGAACGGCGGGTTCGGCCCCCACCAGCCGCGCCACTCGTCGCCGGTGCCGATATCGGTCCACGGCCCGGTCTGCGGGCCGAACTTGGCCCGGCCCATGATCTCGGCGCCGAACCCGGCATTCAGGCGTTCTGCGAACGCGTTGTCGACACCGGTTGTACCACCCGATTGATTCATGATGACCGAGCGCCCGAACCGGGTGGGGAACACCCACTCGTGCAGACGATGGCCGGCGTGCCCGAACGGGGCATCGAGCGTGAGGCCTTCGCCAGTCCCGAACCCGTCCAGGGAGATCGAGAAGTTGTGGACACGGACCTGGGACATGGGACCCTCCGAGAGCGTTAGGTGATTGCGGATGTACAGGCCGCAACGCTAATCGCCGAGCGCCGCGGGTTTCCGAGAGCCTTCGCAGCGACAGAAAGGATCGCGTCCATCACCTCGGGCGGCGGCCGCCTACTGTCGATGATCGTTGCGCCGAGCCGGTGATATCTGGCCTCGGCATCGTCATTCCATCCGAGTGCCGCCGCTAGCTCTTCGGGGTGCTTACCGAATGCGTTTGTGGTGCGGGCCTCGAGACGGTCCCGGATCGTCTCGTTGTCGGCGACGAGACAGATCATGTGGTCGAACAGGTCCCTCACGACCTCCTCGTTTTCGGCCGATCCGCAAAGGAACGCTGTCTGGCCGTGCGCTTTCTCCGCAAGCGCTTGGACCTTCGCTCGATTGATTTTCCAGCCGAAGCGCTCTAGCCATCCAGCCGGCACGGGATCCGGCGGGTCCGCTACAACCAGCCCGCTTATGCGATCGGACCAGTGGCAGTAGCCCGACCAGTCGGCATCGACCGCTAGCTCTCCCCGCTTCTTCAGGAGCGTGCAGACCGTCGATTTGCCGACCCCTGAATTCCCCGTTACCCAGACCAATGCCACCGGCAAAGCCTGGCATAGGAATGCTTTCCCTTTCCTCAGACCGGCATGAAGACGGAGCTACTCCCAAAGCCAACTAGTCAGCGGTTAGGCCACCCAGTAGGTAGGCCATCCGCGTAATTCGAGTGCGACGGGTTCTGGTGCACATTCCATTGCCCAAGTGCGGTCGTGTGATTTTTGCCGGAGGCGAGTCATAGCCGCCGTCCTTCACACTGATCACACGTATAAGGCCGGGAACGGGTCAGTTCAAGAATCGACGAAACCGCCGCTTAGGATTTTTCCCCAGCGCCGGTATCGCCCTTGGCCAAGTACGGACTCTGTCACCAGACCGATTCACTCACCTGGCTGAAATGTTCATCACAGACGATGATCGGCGCGACCTGGGGAGAGCCCACAGAATGCCTCACGATCCCAGAACATGGCTCGGACCAACGTCCCGTTAGAACGATGTACGACCAGCGGCGCGCTCCTGGTTCATCTTTCCAGATGATCCACCGGCCCATCACTCATGAGACCGACCCCGTGCCGAACACCGGGTGTGGCGCTGCTACAGAGGCTCGCTTTGCGGTAGGTCACCAATTGGAAGTGAAACGGGCTCGTTCTCATCCTCCCGGAATCGGTGGCCAACGGGTGCCTGTACCACGCTCACAAGAAGGCTGCCCTCGACGATCACTGCGAAGTCGGCAAAATCCGACTGGTCTCCGCAGCGAGGACATGGCAACGAGTAGGCCGAGATCCAAGCCCTTCCCTTTGCCGGTTGCCCATAGACCGGCCCCTCGTCGAGACCCCACCGCACCGCGTCGCCGATTCGTACGTCGCGCAGCCAACACGCCCCATACTTGATCTGGAGGGTTCGCTCTGACTCGTGACCGCAAGCACGGCACGGGACCATGACATGCAGATTCTCGAAGGTGCCCACGAGTTCGTTCTATGGCGGCCTAGTGGGAACTCACTACGCTGCCCCCGACTGTCGAGTCGGAGACGGCTCTTCAGCGCCTTGACCATTCGCTCGGGTCCGACGAGCAAAACCTCGAATCCAAGTGAAGGTGGCGTATGCACTCCACAGTGACAAGATTCCGAAGACGACGGTTAGCGCCCACACATGGTGGATGCCGGTGAACACCGCGAAGAGAACCGCAAAAAAGGTTATCCCAAGATTGTAAAGGAACGGATATACGTTGGGCAGACCCGAGCTACTTGTTGCCATAATTCGACGGTACCACTGCTACCGATAGCGCCCCACCGGTTCGGAGACAAGCAATCAGATTGAAACCGAATGGCGACCGGTATCCCTACCTCGGTCGCCACGTCCCGCGTACGCTCATTGAATGACCGCGGTGAGCGTCGTCGGAAATACCTCAGACTCTCAAGTTCGGCGCGTGACCAGCCCTCGTCACGCAGGACGGATGGAAGAACCACCTTACGCCCGCCCTCAGCAGAGCTGACCCCGATCCCGTGCCCACATATTGGCCTTTCCCGGTGAGATCAGCGTTCAGCATGATCGAGTGCCAACCGTCGCCGGAAGAGTGCGGCATCATGAACTAATGAAGCGGCTCGAATGCCTCAATATGGCTCAACGGATAGTGATCGTCGTCACACTCGCCGTCTTGTTCTATATCCTGGGATTTTGGTTGTCCGTGCTGGGCAAGCGGCTCGTCACGGGCTGGGTGGCTTATGCACCTCTAACCAATGCAACCACCGGGGAACCTGGTGGATTGTCCGTAGGAGAGGACGTGCTTGTCTGGGTGGGGCTTGCCCTCGTGTGGGCGTTCTTGTCGGTAGTGGTCCTCAAGTCTCCCCGGGATGGCGGTAGCAGCGGAATGGAGACGTGAGACCTTTTTACGAAAGCGAATGGCAGGTTGGATTCATGTCGGTGTGTTTGTGCGGACTGCGACCGCGTCGAGGGCCATACAGCTCGAAGCAGTTGGCCGAAGACGCCGCAACAAGACATCTTAACGGGGCACCCGAATCTGCCCCATGACGCGGCGGCTCGGAGCCGCAGCTGATCGCACATTTAGGGGTGCGGACGTCATCTTCCGGTGACCTCGGGCGGCACCAGTGATCAGGATCGACCACTTGGATTAGTTGCTGAACGCCGTTGCCTGCAAGACGAGCCCATTGCCGTCCGGGTCATCGAACGTCACATAACGTCCCCATGGCATTTCTTGGATCTCGCCGTCGATCGAGACCCCCCGGCTTTTGAGATCGGCCATATCGCCTTCAAGGTCGTTGGTCTCTAACACGGTTCCCTTGGCTGAACCGGCAGGCATCGTCGGAAACCAGGTCACAAGGGTGATCGACGTCGTGCTGCCCGGCGGAGCGACCTGCACCCATCTCATGTCCGGACTCATTTGAACGTCTGAAATCAGCTCAAAACCGAGGATCTCGACGTAGAAGTCTCGCGACTTTTCCTGGTCTGAGACAGGGAGAGAGAACAGCTGAACCTTTTTGATTGTCATACGCACATGTTCCCCTGAAGGTGCGTACCAATCAACAGATACCTCGGACGGCCGCCCAAGGCTGTGTCCCCAACGGGGGAAGGGGGTGCCACCTGCGACACATCGGGGATACGGTGAACGCCGTGGATCTCCCAGAGCTACTGGTCGGGGACGCCGACGAATGGCGAAGATGGTTAGCGCCCATCACGCCGATTCACTGGGTGTCTGGCTGGTACTGGCCAAAAAGGGAACGGTCGATCCGACAACCGTCTCGTACGACGAGGCGCTTGACGAGGCGATCTGCTTCGGCTGGATTGATGGTCAATTGGGGCGTCGTGACACCGCTACGTTCCGACGACGTTTCACGCCTCGAAAAGCTCGCAGCCCGTGGTCTCAACGGAACGTTGCCATCGCTGAAAGGCTGATCGTCACCGGCCGAATGCATCGATCCGGCGAAGACGAGGTGCGGCAGGCGAAAGAGGACGGTCGATGGGAGGCCGCCTACGCCGGGCAAGCCAGCATTGAGGTGCCGGAGGATCTTGTCGCTGCCCTGAGTGCCAATCCTCGCGCGAAGGCGATGTTTGAGATGCTCACAAGTGCGAATCGGTACGCCATCCTCTACAGGATCGGAAACGCCAAGAAACCGGAAACCCGCTCTAGACGCATCGGCCAGTTTGTCGAGATGTTGGCCCGAGGTGAGACCATCCACCCCCAGGCTCCATGATCAGCCGCGTCGCTCCCTGCTCCCAGGGTGCCCCACGCCGGGAATGGGCCGCTATTACTGAGGTTGGAACCTGAACCGAGTCAGTCCGCCCGGCTCGGTGCCCAAGACCACGGTCACCGAATGCGGCTTGATGCGGAATACGTTCCACGGTGGTGGTCCCTGTGACGGAGCGTTGAATGGGGCGGTAATGCCGGCCCCGGTCTCATCCAGTTCGGCGGGCCACCCCTGGTCCGCCCAGGCCTTAGCGAGGCGCCTCAGTGTGGCTGGGTCGGTTTGGCGCTCTGCCTCGCCTTCGGTGACGACATCCGCATCGAGAATCGATACCGCGAGCGAGCACCGCCGGTCGCGAGCGACGTTGCGGCCCTTCCGGGTACCTGATCCGGTCTGGAACCAGAAGCTCCCGTCCAGCCAGAGCGCACCGACAGCAGTAACGTGTGGGCTTCCATCCTCGTTCACCGTCGAGAGCCATGTCGTGCGAGCGTTATGTGCATCGGGTGCCGGCGACGAACCGGCATCGAGTTTCTCTACGACGGCCGTCCAGTTCACCGGCGGCAGCCCGTCGGTCGCACCCAAGTTTATGACGTCCATCATGTCTCCCTTCTGGTAGTCCGGCGAGGCTGCTCAGAGCCGATGCCTTCCATTTTGACGTGTGCGGGTCGGCAATCTCATCGCGGATCAGAGGGGTGGTAGTCCTTCCGGCATTTGCAGGTCCACAGGGCGTATCCACATTCGCCGGATCAGAGCGCGGCCCTTCGGCACTACTGGGACACCCTTTCGGACGGCCGTCCGCCTTCGGTGATCCGGATGATCGTCTTGCCGGGGGTGCGCCGGTCTGGGGCGAACGCTGCAGGCGCTTCAGTCAGTGGCCGTACTGCCCCGACGATCGGCATGAGCCGTCCATCCCTGACCCGCTGTGCGAGGTCCGCGAGCAGGGACCGGTCGGCTTCGACGACGAAGAAGATGGCGCGGCCGTCCTTGGGCTGGACCGTGGGCACGCTGATGGTGGTGACGAGCGTGCCACCGGCGCGCACCAGCGCAGCCGACCGGTCGAGGATCTCGCCGCCGATCACGTCGAGTACCACGTCAACTTCGCCAGCATCCTCCAGGTTGTCGGCCTCCAGGTCCAAGAAGGTATGCGCTCCCAATCCGACGGCGGTTTCCCGGTCCGCTGCCCGTCCCGAGCCAATGACGACGGCTCCGACCTCGAGGGCGAGTTGCACCGCGATCGAACCGACACCGCCCGCAGCGCCGTGGATCAGGACCGTCTGGCCAGCCGTGAGGCGAGCGTGCTCAATGAGCGCCTGCCATGCCGTCAGCCCGGAGATCGGCAGGGCGGCGGCCACGGTGTGGTCGATGTCAGCCGGGAGAGGAGCAAGGTTGCGGGCCTCCACTGCGCAGTATTCGGCCAGTGAGCCGTTGCGAGTCCAGTCGGTCAGGCCGAATACCCGCTGGCCCACGCTGAGGCCGGTGGTTCCGTACCCCAATTCGACGACCACTCCTGACAGCTCATGGCCGGGCACACTCGGCGTCCGGTCGCGCCCGGCGCGGTCGACCCAGGTACCCGACCAGTCCAGCTCGCCGGGGGTGAACCCGGCGGCATGCACCCGTACGATGACGTCGTTCTGGGCGGCGTGCGGGAAGGGCACATCGGTAAGGGAAAGTCCACCGACGCCGGCATCGCGGTCTCGAACAGTTATGGCTTGCATGGCAGCCCCTCCTCTCGCGGATGGTCGACGTGTGCTCGGTAGATCCCAGACGAAGCTAGACCGTTGAGGGCTGCCCTTGCGGCCCTGTCTCAAGAGTGACCCCAAACCATGGGAGTATTGGGACGGGTCAGTCCTGATCCTTGGCGCCGGTCTCAGCTCCGTGGATTGACGGCAACACGATCTACTGCGACGCCGGTGGGCGTGAACGTCCGATCGCACGGACAGCTCCTCTTAGCCAAGGGCTAGCCTCGTTGGCTTGAGCTGGCGAACAGATCACGAACGCACCTGCTCGAAGTGCGGATCTTCGTGGATCGTGCCGAAGCGGAGAGGACGGTGGTCTCTCCGAGGGATATTCACGTCGAACTCCTGGTCGTACAACCCTGGTCGATATACCGACTTGGCGCAGGACTCAGGGCAACAGGCCCTCGACAAGAGTGCTGCCATCCGCGAGGTCGAGTCTGCGTATGGCCATTGCCCGCAATGCGGATCTAGCGCTTTCACAGAGCGTCGAATCCGAGCAGCCTCAAAATCCGATTAGCCGCCGGATTATCTGGTGTCGATGGTCCATTGAGCGTGCCCTCATGCATCGCAGGTCTGTGGGCACTGCTGAACTCTGGTCGTCGCAGTTTGGGCTTGTCGATGTACGCCGTTGGAGTGAGCCATCGCCGTTAGTAGCCCGACAGAAGAGCTTGCAGGCGGGCGAGGTTCGGTTGGGACAAATGGCTGCGGGCCTGGCCATGTCGATCGGGTCGACGGCCCCAGATGAAGAGGTGACGGGCAACAGGGTCCATGTCGATCCAGGGATCGTCCGCAGAAGCGTCAGCCCAGGCCAAAGTCGCGACACCAGCCTTGACGACCACCTCCAGATCCCGATCCCGATGTCCGTCGCTGTGTAGGCGGACCCGAAAGTCTGCATCCGGATCAGGATCATTTTTCCGTCCGGCGACCAGCAGGATCTGCCCCAGTTCTCCCACCGAATGATTGACAAGGTCGTCGCTGCCCAGCAGCTGTCGACTGACGTCATCCTCGCCGACCATGTCCCACCGGTGCAGGGCATGCTCGTTGCGCAGGTGCGGGATGAATTTGGCCACCGCCATGCATCGGCCGGTCCACGGAATGACGGCATCGGGCTCACGATCGAGCACCTCTGCGACGAGACGACGCATCTGGGTCTCTTCTGAATCCAGCCGACGTAGGAGGTCCCCGTGCCCTAAGGCCTGCAACGGAGCTTCGCGTTCTTCGAAGCTGCGCGTCTTGGGCACCGGTTGACCCTGAAGGTATGCTTCCAAATGACGAGTGACCTCCACTGCGATGCCAGTTGCATGAGCGGCGATTTCATGGGTCGTCCATCCCCCGCACGCACTCACCGCGTTGGGAGCGGCGGCGTCGGCCGTGGCTAGGAAGGCGTCTGCTTCAGTGCTGCGCTCGATCGCCATGCGCGGCTCCTTTCTGAGGAATGATCTCTCAAATACCCGATTCACGTTTGCCCACTCGCAGGTTGCCACCGAGCGCCGGATCGGTGGCGATGAGCCTTAGCGCGGATCGCCGCTCGAGATCAGTTCGTCGAGAACCTCGATTGCGTCGGTGGGTACTTCGATGGCAAGAAGTAGCCGTTCATGCTTTATTTCAATCACGAACGTGAAGAATGGGCAGCACGCAACTTCACGTTGGGCGAGCTGGACGATGTCAACGAGGTCCGAGTCACGTAAAGGACTCAGCTCGAGCCTGGTCGGCGAGACTCGCTGCCGGTGGACGACTCTGCCGAGTAGTCCGCGCCACTCGTCGAGCTGAGCTTTGGCCGCCCGAGCGTCAAGGGAGCAAGCGACAGGGATTTTCACACACAGAAGTCTATTGGCCACCCACGTGCACGTTTGCCCCTTCGGAAAGGTGATTCGGCACTTCGGGGCTGGGCCAGTTACTTCGCCGTCAGTCACCGAGCTGCGCTCTTCCGCCTCAAGAGGATGATGCTGCTCACCAGCACGAAGAGCAGGAGCAGCACGAATCCGATCAGGTCGAGAACCGGCCAGAGCAATCCGCTCCCAGCCGACCTAGGGTCAGGAAATGGTCAAAGTGCTGCTCATCATCTTGTGTCTGTTTCTGCCGTTCCTTGCAGTACTGATCAAGAAGGGTCCGTGCATTCAAGTGCTCTGGGCTTTTCTGCTTCAGCTGCTCGGCCACATCCCCGGTGTGATCTATGGGATCTATCAGGTGGTGAAGGACGACTGACGCTCGCTGCCACTTCCTCAGGGTCGTCAGGATCGAGTTCAAAAACCGGTGATTTGGAACAGCCGCCGGGGTTGCTCCCGTTGGATAGGAAACGGGCGGTCGCTACATCACCATCGGCGGCGTGCTCTTTGCACGCCTCGACGTACCAGCTCCTACTTCTTTGTCTTACGATTACTCACCAATGACGTGGGATCTGAGCAACTGGGACCTGCGGCACCGGAAGTCCTCACTGGTAATTCGATCGCTACTCGCAATTTGGATCGCCGTAATCGTCACCTTGCTCTGCGCCACTGGACGCTGGTGGGGCCTGGTTTTCGTCGTCCCGCTCGTCCTCGACTTGTACCTGCTCCGGGGGATCCTCGTCGCTAGCCCCCGAAGCGGGTCCTCACCGATACCGGTTGCGCCGCCTACTGATGCTTGATCCAGTCGTGATCACTGGGGGTTCCCCGACGGAATCCGCGATCCACTGGTCGAGCCATAGTCGAAGCTTGTCGGCCGCCGCAGGTGTGAGGATCACCCTGACGCCCGGAGCCGTTATCTCGATCTTGCTGCCGTCGTTGGTGGCAATCTCATGTACGCCGATCTCGCGCGAATAGATGCCCCGGATCCCGCCGATAGCGATTGCGTCATCGTCCCCCGTCGGAGCCTGAATCGTCGTCGTCATCCGGGACCCCCCTGAATCGGTCAGAAAAAGCCTATTTGGCCGCAAAACCTCAGTGGTGGACCCACGAATGGGTGAAACGAGGGAACCGAAGGATCAGTCGTCAGCGCCCGGGTAGCTTGGGGGGAGGCGTCACTGGGTCAAGGAGTAGGAGGAAGGAGCCCTTCAATGGCTGAACCTGGAGCTGAATCGGAACCGATCGTCGTCACCCGCCGAGTCGACGCCCAGGTCCGGGTCGTCAAGGGGGGAAACCATGTCACGAATCTGCTCGAAGCAGGGGCAACTGGCCACACCGTGGATGCCATTTCCGTGCGGGCTGATGCCGGAGGTGGACCCCCTCCCCACAGGCACGAGTTCGGCGAATGGTTTCACATCCTCGAGGGTTCGCTGGAGATTACGACAGCTGAAGACGGCGCGATCCAGACGCTCTGTACTGCGCAAGCTGGCGATTCGGTGTGGGTCCCGCCGAATGCATGGCACGGGACCATTAACGCGTCGGATAGCGAGGTCCGCTTTCTGGTGGTGGGCGTCCCAGGCACGATGACGGAGTACTTCGCCGAAGCCGGAATCGAAGTGCCTGACGAGGAGACTCCCTCGTCCGCCGAGCCTCCGGGCCCGGCGGAACTCGCCGGCCTCGCGGCCCAGCATGGCATCACCTTCTTTCGCAGTTGAGACGGCCACTCACCTCGATTGCCTCAGGCTGAGGCGACTACTCGATCGTCCGCGGCCTCGCCGATCGGGTCCCAGCGAGGCCGGAGCAATATGACAGCCACGGCGGCCAGCTCCCGAAGCCGCAGACGAGGCGACGTTGAGTCCGTCGATGACGGTGGAACCAGCGTGAGCTGCTATCGGTCTTCGAGTCTGTCGCCACCGCCGCGGAGCTCCTCGCTCATCAGCGCCGGAGGCGCCTTGGGGCGGTCGGCATCCGGGCCAGCGTGGAGGGCGATGCCGCCGTGGGCAGCGTCGTGGTTTCAGGGACCTGTTGAACGTCCTCCCAGGAGTCCGATCGGCTCCCCAGGCCTCAGGGATGTGCGGTCGGACTTCCGGCGATCCGCTCGGCCAGCGCCGAAGGGTCCAGGAACTGCGACATGTGGGACGCATCCGGAACCAGGACGAAATCAGCACCCGGTATGGCGTTGGCCAACGCCTGCATCTCCTCGGGCGTCCCGACGCTGTCGAATTCAGCTGCAATCACTCTGGTCGGTGCCTCGATACCCCCAATATCCAGAAGGCGGTCGTATGTGGAGATGGCCTCGAGGTCGTTGGCCCACCGAGTGCGGTCTGCAGCGATGATGCAGTTGCGCACGAAGCGGACCATGGGTCCGTCGTCGGCAAGCTCGTCGGACAGGAACCAGCGAGCCAGTGCCGCCTGGACATCGAATGGGTCGCCTCTGCGAAGCGACTCGGCGCCATCGGCGAATGGCGGAAACGGTGTGGCGCGGCTGCAGACGATGGTCAACGAGGCCAGTCGCTCCGGCGCCTCCAAGGCGATCTCAATGGCCACCTGCCCGCCGAAGGAGTGCCCGACCACGTGCAGCGGACCCTGTCCAATCTCGGACGAAGCAAGCACCTTTCGCGCGATGTCGGACTGCGTTCCAGGACCTGGAAGCGCCGGTGCGGCCACGGTTCGACCCCTGAGTAGCAGCGCTCCGACTTCATCCCACACATGCGGCGTCAGCGGCGTTCCGTGCAGGAGTAGCCACCTCGGTTCAGCTGTCGGATGGTGTATTGCGGACTTTCGGAGGGCGGACGAAGGCATTTTCTTTCTCTTCAAACTCTATCGGTCTTCTGCTCTTGACCTTTGCCGTCACTGGTCTCGATGCGCCGAGGCGCCTCACCCTCCAGGCGTACTGGGGCACGACTAGTCCCGTTCCACCGCGTCGTCGGAGATCTTCTTCGCCTCCGCAGCGGCAAGTCCAACCTCTAACATTTCGTCGGTGAAGATAGACACCATCTTCTGCAGCTCTTCGACTGAGCTCGCCTCCATTACGAGGTCACGCTCGACGTCATCACTTACTGACCATTTCTGGACTAACTCAATGGAGAGGGTGTCGAGTAGAGCTGGAGGCCCAGAGGTATCTGGTCGCTCGGTCCCCCGAGCATTATGAGCCGATTGGCAGCATAGAGACGGGTACGCCGCCAGCCCAGCGTTACGGACACCTATCAGATCGCGCACAAACTGAGCGAGACTGGAGCTGTGAGTCCGTCAAAGCGCTCGAAGAAACAGCCAGACACGCACATCAGTGAGCGACGACGGACTTGTGGGGGACTTTATTGGGGAGCCGTATCCCTGCGTGTCGCTCGAGTACGAACTGGTTCCGGGCGTGGAGAATGCCGAGGGCGTAGACGGTATTGGCCCGTTGCTTGTCGGCATCGAATACGAGGCCGATGTGCCCCTCCCATGGGAGCCGACAGATGGCGGGGCCATTGCGCCCTTTGTCGGAGGGAGTACCACTCACGGCACCCGAGGGGCATGGCCGCTTCCCAGGGAAGCAGGGAGCCTCTAGGTTCACACTCCAGTCGGTCGATAAAGGTTCTCGCTGGCCACGCGATACGCCCGATGGCGTCCTGATCGTCGATCTACAAACAGCTGAGGCCAGTTTTCAGCCGCTCCAATAGCACGCATCCCCGGCCTACAGGGTCAGGTACCGGGCAGTGGAAAGATGATGAGCAGTCTATGAACTTGAAGCGGAAAACAAGTGCTGCGTCAAGATCGAATCGAACCGGCTCCTTGGGCGGGGACGTTTCGAGGGAGATCAGACTGGTCGATGCCGACAAGCTTGTCGATCTCAGAAGGAAAGGCGAGTCCATCGGCCTCAGCGGTCGCTGGGGGTCGGAATGGCTTGCCACAAATCTACAACGAGACACCCGATTTCCGATCAGGGTGATCCTGGTCAATCATCGCTCGTTCGACCTGCCGCCCTACTATGCGCCACTTGAAGGGTCCTGCTTTCGCTGCCTGGTTCTGACCACTGGCGAAAATGGTGCCCCCACACAGTTCAGTATCGACCTCGATTCCGTGGACTTCGAGCAGTTGGAGGTGATGTCTTCGGACGACGTGATGTCACTGACGCACCACCTTCTTGACTGGACGCAAATTCAGACAGTCGACCCTTCGTCAGGTTGAGGACCGTGTCCCAGAAGTGCCACCGCTCGTACTCCGTCCCGGCATTCGGCGCTCGGCACGTCGACGTGCGGTCCTCCTCGAGGTTGATTCGCCGTCGCCTTCCGAATCGAGTTCCTTCCGAAGCTCCGCTGCCTCAGCTTTTGTAGCTGATGTGGCGGGTGCCGTGTTGCACGCTGTGGCACGTTTGTGGCACGACTTCGATTTCGAATTGATTGGAGAGCGCAAGGTGCTGCCCGAAGACTGCTCTGAACTGGGAGAACTCCTTGAGCGGCCGACCGGGATCGAACCGGCATGATCAGCTTGGAAGGCTGAGGTTCTACCATTGAACTACGGCCGCGAAACGGTGAGCAGTGTATAGCGTCTACCGTCGTTCCTGTGGACACGCTCTTCGACCGTGTGAATGGTGAACAGTTCTTTGTGGATCTCGTCGACCGCTTTTACCTGGGCGTCGCCGGTGATCTCTTGCTGCGTCCGCTGTATCCGGACGATCTGACCGAATCGAAGCGGCACCTCGCCCTGTTCCTCATGCAGTACTGGGGCGGTCCAGCGACCTACAACGAGCAGCGGGGCCACCCGAGGCTGCGGATGCGCCATGTTCCATTCGTCATCGGCCCGGCGGAGCGCGATGCCTGGTTGCGCCATATGCGCAGCGCGGTCGACCAGATGGTAGCGCTCGGTCTCGCGGTCGGTGATGCTGAAGAATTGCGTGCCTACTTCGACATGGCCGCCAACTCCCTGGTCAACGCCCCGTAACGACGAACGGCGGGCCGCTCTTCATGGACTCACGTGATCCGAGGGGGGACTGGGTCGTTGAACGAGACGATCCGCGAGATTTTCCCCGCCGCGTCGACCCAACCGAACGACCAACCGGAGCTGGCCACCTTCCCGAGTTCCAGACGTTCCCAGGCGTAACGGAAGTGCGCATGATGCATGTCGATCGCAGAGGTCCGACGGAGGGAGGTTCGAAGCCACGGTCGTGTCGGTAGGTGCTGTAGGCATCGCTGAGGCCTTGTGCTCCGTCGACGACCGCACTCGGGCTCACGAAGACGAAGTCGGAAGCGAGGTGCTCGCCCAACCTGGTGATCCGCTCTCGCTCGTCGAGGATAAAGACGTCCTTCATCAACTGGTCGACTCGTTCCGCGAGAGTTCCAAATTGGCGACGCCGGGGCACTTCTGAAGTTTCGCAGAATCATTCGGGACCGCCCGTGATCCTCTCGCTCACCCGAATGGCCGCCACCATGGAGTGGGTTGTTCTCCGTGTGCGCGAGGAGGCCCGTCGCGTGATCGCCGTCGGACGGAGAGCGAACTCAATCCGACGATGAAGGCGGCGACGAGGACGACGCCAAGGATTGACAAGGCGATGGCGAGCCGCCCTTCCTTGTGGGGGTGGACGGTCACTCCCTTCTGTCCGGTTGTGAGACCTGTTGGTGCAGCCGTTTGGGTCTGGGGGGATGCCACGGCGTGCGGCGTGGCAGCGTCCGCCCCGATGCCTGCTACCCCGACGACGGCCCAAAAAAATGCACACAGCGCCACCATCGCGAGCACGCGGGCGCACGGTTCTCGCAGGTTCATTTGGAGGGCGCATTCGTGTGCTCGGGTCCGGTACCGGACCTCCGCCCTTCTCGCAAGAGGGAGAACGCGTAGACGTCGCGCTGGACGCCGTTGATCCGTTCCCATCCTTCCAAGAGGGCTTCGTGCGTGAAACCAGCGAACTCGGCCGTGCGCTGCGAGGCAATGTTCCATGGTTCTATGAAGAGATGCAGCCGCGGAATCGCCAGGCTCTCGAAGGCAAAGGCGACGATTGCCCGCAGGGCCCACCCCGCATGGTTCTTGCCTCGAGCGGATGGGATGACCCAATAGCCGATGGAAGCACGTCCGCTCTCGATTTCATGGAGCCACAACCCCAGACCCCCGAACGCCTGACGCGAGTCGGTCGCATCGGCGATCACGAACGGATATCCATTGCCGTCGGTCGCCTGTCGTTGCTGTCGTTCGATGAAGGCACGACCTTCATCGTCACTGTAGGTCACCGGGACCGAAGTCACCGCCGGTATGTACGGATCGCTTGCCGCGTGCCGGATCAGGGGAAGGTCCGAGAGTAGAAACGGGCGCAGGAGCACCGGGCCGCTCTCCAGCCGTGGAACCGTCAAGGGCGCTTCGAACGCAGCGAGGTCGAACGTGCTCATTGGAGGGGAAAGTAGCCCGGCACCATATGGTGGCCGGTGTCGAGATATCCCTTCGCCTCGGGAGGTCCCCCGAACCGGCCGTGACTCCACCGCACCTCGACGTGGCCCGACACCTCACGGATCTGCCCCGAATTGCGCTCGCGCACGCTGGCCTTCCATCCGACGCGGGGCTGACCACCCGGTTGGGCGAATATCTCGAGTTTCGTCAGGCGGAAGAGTTGTTTCCAGTCCCACGGCGTGGCGATGCGGAGGCGTAGCGATCGCGCCGAGCTCGAACCCAGGACGAAATACGGTGCACTTCCCATCCGCAGGAGTCGCCACAGCATGGCCTCACCGGCATTCGTGCCGACCGACAATGCGGCATGCCAGCGGGAGACCGAGGCACGGGCAACCTCATCGGAGAGCTCGCGGTATGCCGCCTTCGCATCGCCGGGCCAACCAGACCTCAGCCGCTCCCCCAGGGCGATGCGATGCGCGGACGTGAGATCCACCGCGCGATCGGGGAGATCATCCAAGACGGCCGACGAATGGCGCGCTACTGGGCCATTCGATTCTGTCGACCATCCGAGTCCAGGTAGGGCGGAAGGCGCGGAGTCGGGCCCAGCCTCCTCGCTTCGAAGGGCATGGCGTACGACATCGAAGAGCTCTTGATACTGGGCCGGCGCAACCTCGGCGTACCAGTCGCCTCCGGTGCCTCTCCTGCGCCCGGCGAGGCCGCCGACCAACAAGGAATCGAAGATGTGCCACGGCGATGCGTTGAAAAGGATGTCCGACATGTACTTGCAGCTGACCAGGTAGACGTGGTCAATGCGGAGGTCGACCGGCGCGACTTCGTCGCCGCTGCCACGCACCGCCCCTTTCCACTCCACAATTTCGGGCCGGCGTCCTCGGAGACCGTCACGAGCGGCGAGGAATGTCTGCCCGTTCTGCCACGCCGCGTAGAACTCGGCGTCATAGGCGCCACCGGCCCGGATGGAACTGAGGAGATCCCAGTTTTCGGGCGACAGGCTGCGCATCACCGACGAGCGCGTGGCCAACACCTCGTCGAGGTCGTCGGCTCCGAGCATGCCGAGCCCAGTGCCGAGCTCGGTCACCATGGTGCGCAGGTTTGGCACGTCCGCATCCTTCCACGCCGACTCCGGCCGTTCGCGAACCGGCTCGGGGAGAGCGTGCGGCGTAGGGCTACATCTCGTAGACGATGAACGAGGTGGGCCGGGCCACTTGGTCGTAGAGCGACCGAGCCCTTCCGTTGTACTCCTGCGTATGCCAGTACAGGCGTGCGGCACCCCGTTCGGCGGACATCCGCTTTGCTTCTTCGAGCAGGCGTCGTCCGAGGTCGGACCCGCGAGCCGCCGGGGCTACATACAGATCCTCGAGATAGCAGGAAGGTCGCCAGGACCACGTGCTCGGATGCACCACACAGTGGCTGACCCCCGAGCCCTGGCCGTCTTCGCTCACGGCGAGCAGGCCGAACATGTCCTTCGCACCCCTCGTCAGCCTGTCAAAGGTGCTCCGCGTCGTTCCCTCGGAGAGGGGCGATCGGTAGAAGTCGAGGTAGGCGGCCCAAAGCGGGTGCCAGAGATCCCAGTCGTCTTCCCGTAACTGCCGAATGACATGCACACCGTAAGCCTCCCACAGCCGTCCGGACGGTCGCCCAGAAGCCGTGCTTCTCGGTCGGTCGCGTGACCGGCCAGCGCCGGGTCCGGGTCCTATCATCGCTCTGGATCGAAAGGGGATGGTAGGTGGCGCAGGCTTCACAACGGCCGTGGTTGAGGGTGGCATTGGTGTTTCTGGGTCTGTTCGGCGCAGCCTTCGCCATCTCCGGGCTGCTGGTCGCACTCCCGAAACCAGCAGTCGGGGGGACCTGCGGTCCCGGCAAATCCTCCGAATCTGCGATCGTGGCCCTCTTCAACCCGGGCTCGATCGGCGCGGGACCGGAGCCTTCGAGCACCAGCGCCACCAACAGGGCGGACTGGATGGCCTTCGTCGGCGAATGTCAGGCCTCCGCAGATGGAAGGGTTCTCGCTGCCGTGGTGATCTTCGTCGTATCTCTCACCGTCGCGCTCATAGGCACAGCGTTAGTGCTGAGGAGTCGCAAACCGCCGTTGCCCGCAGCTCCTGTTGTTGCGTCGACTCCTGTCGTCGCCGCCCCGCCCCCGGGGTCCTCCCTGCTGCCGCAGTAAGAGCCGATTCGCTTAGTTCGTGGTCCGGCGCCGGCGGCGGCGGCTCTCGTTCCGTCCGTCGAACTTCTGGCGCACCTGCGCCCGTCTCGCCTGAATCTCGCGGTAGGTCAGGTGCTCGGTCGCATCGTCGAGCCCGAATCCGGCTTTGACGCTGCTGAGGTCCGGCTTCCAATTCTCCTGAAGCTGGAGGCCGAGTTGTTGCATGATCCGCTCACCGTGCTTTTCGGCGAACATCAGGGAGATGGTCTCGATCTCACCGAAGAGGTCGAGGTCGGGAGCCAAGGTTGCGATGGCACCGTCCAGGAAGACCATGTTCTTGACGAACAACATGAGCTCCTTGGGCATCCGGGCGCCCAGCCCGAGGAGTGACTTGATCGATTGCTGCAGCTCTCCGACCAACTCGTCGGCCGTGAGCGTGGTGGGGTCGATCGGGGGTCGGTCGAGACCAAGTTGGGCGATGACCGCATCGACATCTATGTCGGCGGGCAGCGCTCCGAGGTCGCGCAGGGCGGCGACCTGTGTCGGGATGTGTCCATTGGATGCCCCGACGATGAGGGAGAGCAGCGCCAGGCGTTTGGACTCGCTCAGACGAGCCGTGATGCCGAAGTCGAGGAGCGCGATCTTCCCCGAAGGAAGGATGAACAGATTGCCCCCGTGCAGGTCGCCGTGAAAGACGCCGTACATCATGGCGCCTTCCAGAAACCCCACCATGCCGCTTCTCACGACGGCTTCCGTGTCGATGCCCGCCGCGCGCATGCCCTCGACATCCGAAAAGTTGAAACCGCTCAGGCGCTCCATGACCAGCATGCGCCGGGTGACGAGCGTCGGGTGGGGCCTTGGAACGACGAAGTCGCGTTGGCCCAGCTTGGCGAAGGTCGCTGCGATGTCGAGCATGTTCTCGGCTTCCAGCCGGAAGTCGAGTTCCTCGACGATGGTCTCGGCGAAGAGCTCAACCAGGGCCGGGGGATTGGCCAACGCAGCGATGGGGATCCGGCCCACCAGGTGGGGAGCGAGCCACGACATGACGGCGAGGTCCTGGCGCACCCGCTGGGCGACCGAGGGGCGCTGCACCTTCACGACTACTTCAGTCCCGTCGAGCAGTCGTGCGGCATGGACCTGCGCTATGGACGCGGCCGCGAGCGGATTCTGGTCGATCGTCGAGAAGACGGCGGAGAGGGGCCGACCGAGTTCCTCGACCAGGACCCTTTCGACGACCGGCCAGGGTTCCGGCCGGACACGATCCCGGCACCACTTGAACTCGGCCACGAGCTCAGGCGGGAAGATGCCGTCACCCGAAGCAACGATCTGACCGAGCTTGATGTACGTCGGCCCCAGCTGCTCAGCCGCCAGGCGGAGCCGACGGGATATCCCTGCAATCTTCTCGGAGCCCCCGCGCCGTCGCTCGGTGGCATACCACAGGACGAGTGCACCGCCGAGGTGGCGCACCGTCGTCCCCACCCGTGCTCCCGGCGGGAGCTTTCTGGGCCGGATCAGTTCGGGCAGCGCCGCCCGCAGTTCGGCGCGTATGCGGTCCAGTCCGGATTTCCAGGCAAGATTCTCCGGGTCGAGAACCCAGGGCCCCTGATCGGTGAAAACGCCGAACTCGGTATCGGCGGAGACCACGAATCGAGTGTACCGACCGATTGGCTCGGCTACGACGGTCGCACGAGCCCGGTCTGGAAGGCGAGAACCACCGCCTGCACCCGATTGCGGAGACCGAGCTTCGCCAGAACCCGGCCCACGTGCGACTTTACGGTCGCCTCCGAGACAAAGAGGCGCTCACCGATCTCCACGTTCGAGAGCCCTTCGGCCACAGCCACGAGCACTTCCCGTTCTCGAACCGTCAGCCCGCTGAGCACAGCAGGGACGGCTGCGTCGCCTCCCGGGTCGCCCGAAAGGTCCGGCAGTTGGTCGGCGTACTCCTCGAGCAATCGCTTGGTGATGCGCGGGGACACGACGGCATCACCACGCGCGACGGTGCGGATGGCCTGCGCCAGTTCGTGCGGCGGGACGTCTTTGAGGAGGAACCCGCTCGCTCCGGCGCGCAGCGCCCCGAAGGCGTACTCATCCAGGTCGAATGTGGTCAGGATCAGCACGTGACTGTTGGAGCCCGAAGCCGTGATCGCGAGGGTGGCACCGATGCCGTCGAGCGTGGGCATGCGGACGTCCATCAGCACGACGTCGGGTTCGTAGAGCTCCACGAGTTGGAGGGCCGCCTCACCATCGGCCGCCTCGCCGATGATCGAAATGTCGTCCTCGGCCTCAAGGATCATTCGAAATCCCTTGCGCAAGAGAGCTTGGTCATCGGCCAGGACGACGCGGATCGTCATGTGGGGGTTGGTGCCTTGCAGGTGCGCAGCGTCGCCACCACCTCCCAGCCGCCTTTCTCTGCCGGACCGGCGATCAGCGTTCCCCCGAACGCGGCAGCCCTTTCTTTCATGCCCAGAACGCCGTGCCCTCCTCCCGGTCCTCCTGCTGCAAGGGCCGGGTTACCGCCCGGAAGTGCGGCCACGGGCAGTTGTCCGTCGTCGATGATGTGTACGGTCACGTCCGGATCACTGAAAGAAAGTGAGATATGCACCGAGTGCGCGGACCCCGCATGTTTCAGCGCGTTGGTCAAAGCCTCCTGCACGATGCGATAGATCGTGAGTTCGGCCGCCCCGGACAGGGCGAACGGTTCGCCATCGGTCCCGAGGTGCACGAGGAGACCCGTGGACCGTACGCGCTCGGCCAGTGCGTCGAGCTCACCCAGTCCCGGCTGTGGTGCCAATGCGCCGGGGCCTAATTTCTCGAGCCTGATCCGGAGCGGGCTTGGCCTCTTCCGACCCGTCACGGAGGAGGCCGAGCAGTCGACGCATGTCCTGCAGTGCCTGACGCCCCGCGCCGGATACTTCGGTGATCGCCTCGGTTGCCCGCTGGGTATCGGTTCGTTGTGCGATAGCGGCCGCGTCGGCCAATGTCACCATGACCTGAATGTTGTGCGAGACGACATCGTGCATCTCTCTGGCGATGCGTGCTCTTTCGGCCGCGGCGGCCAGAAAACTCTGCTGATCCCGCTCGAACTCGAGCCGCTGGGCTCGTTCAACCAGCCACCCCATCTGCTGACGCAACGTGCGAACAACGACGCCGGCGAGGAGGGCGGCGGCGGCCATTCCGGTGAGGAAGACCAGCGACTTGAAATAGTTCCCCACGGGCGTCCAACGTTCGGTGGCCATGATCACACCGATTTCGACGATGAGGGCCGCAACAACGACCGCCAGCCAATCGCAGGTGGTCGCCACGGTGAACAGGGCGATCAAGAGCGCGGCGTCGGCCAGAAGCGGGCCACTGGTCAGCCACTGCACGAGTGCGACGAGTGCAACCACCATGAAGACCGGGAGAGGAGCGCGGCGCCGGAACATCAACGGAAAGGTGAGTCCGGCAACGAACCAGAGCTCGTGGTGCGGGACCTGGTCGAACACGAACCACCCCGAGCACAGTACGAAAAGCCCAATGGCCAAGGTGGCGTCCACCACAATGGCAAAGCGTCTGTCCCAACCGCGCAAGGTCTCCCAGATCCGCCACGTACCGCCCACGGGGGAAACGTCGTCTCCGAAATCCGGGATCGAGCTCTGGCCGGTCGGTCCCTGGTACGTACCGTCGACAGCTGGGGACATCAGGTCTTTCCTCACTTGGGGAGCCGAAAACAATCGTAGGCCTTTTCGGGGACTTCTCTCATCATCCGCAAGGATGAACTGTGCCGTGGATGCATCCCCTACGTGGCGGTCGACCGAAGGGGTTTCAGCGACCGATGCCACGGAGCACGAAGTCGCAGATCTCGTCGCTCGCCTGCCCGACCGGAACCGGGTCGGGCTCTCCCGCGCGGACCGAGAGGGCACCGTAAATCTGCTGACCGATGAGCACCACCGCGCGGTCCCGGTCAACGTCCGGACGAAAGACACCCCTCTCGACGCCGGCCGAGACGATGTCATCGAGGAAGCGCATCATGTCGAGCCCGATCATCATGAGCGCACCCCCTACCGCAGCGGAGCCGGATGACTCCACACTGGCCTGTGTGGCCATGGCCAGTCGGAAGAACGTGGGATTCTCATCGATCCGATCCAAGAGCCCCCCGATGACAGAGTGGAGGCGCTCCAGCGGGGGAGACGTGTCCTCTGACATTTCGGCGACGGTTTCCTTGAGCTTCTCGTACATCGACTGCACACAGGCGCGCAAGAGATCGTCGCGATTGGTGAAGTAGACATAGACCGTCGACCGGGCGACTCCTGCTTCGAGCGCGATTTCGTCCATGGGGACGTGCGTCGTTCCCCGCTCGCCGAAAAGCCGGCGGGCCGTGTCGATGATCTGGTCCCGCCGGAAGTCCCGGATCATCTCCTTGAGTGCGTCCGGAGCTGTTCTCGCCATCCCCTGTCCTTTTCTCGCGCTGACGGATCAGCGACCAAGTGGCGCAGTAGGCGTAAAGGCCACTGGGAGGTGTTTCACGCCGTTGATGAACTGTGACTGCAGCCGCTGCGCCGCACCGGCTTGGTGAATGTCGGGAAGTCGGTCGAGGAGATGCTCGAACATGACCCGGATCTCCATGCGCGCCAAGTTCGCGCCGAGACAGAAGTGGGGGCCACCGCCTCCGAACGCGATGTGGGGATTCGGGTCACGCCCGATATCGAAGGCTCCGGGATTCTCGAAGATGGCCTCATCGCGATTGGCCGATGTGTGGTAGAAGACGACTTTGTCGCCTTGTCGGATCGATGTTCCGCTGAGCTCCGTGTCGCACATGGCGGTTCGACGAAAGTTCATCACCGGCGTGACGAAGCGCAACATCTCCTCGACGGCTCGGGGCTGGAGCAAGGAGCGGTCGTCGCACAGTCTCTCCCACTGGTAGGGATCCTGGAAAAATGCGCACATTGCTCCCGACATGAGATTGCGGGTGGTCTCGTTGCCGGCCACTGTCAGCAGAAGGAAGAAGAGCTCCAGCTCCATGGGACTGAGACGTTCCCCGTTCACTTCGACCGCGCTGAGTACGCTCATGAGGTCCGCTTGCGGATCGGTTCGTCTTTTGGTGAAAAGCTCAGAGGCGTAGGCGTACAACTCCATCGCCGCGTGCATCGCCATGTCGGCCTGCTGTTGGTACTCGGGATCTTCGCTCCCCACCATCCGATTCGACCAATCGAACATTTTCTGGCGATCCTCCGGCGGTACACCGAGGAGCTCGGCGATGACCTGCAGGGGCAACTCGGCGGCGAGGTCCGTGACGAAGTCGGCCTCACCGGCTGCGCACACCTGGTCGATGATCGCATCGGCCGAGCGGTGCACGCAGGCTTCGAGGTCGAGCACCATGCGCGGCGTGAAGGCCTTGTTGACCAGCCGGCGGTAGCGAGTATGGAGAGGCGGATCCATGTTGAGCATCATCAAGCTCTGCTGCGCGACAGCGTCCTCGTCCAACTCGAACGGCATCGTCCCCCTGGCGGCCGAGCTGAAGCGGCCCACTTCCCGGTTCACCGTCACGCAGTCGTGGTACTTGGTCACCGCCCAGTATCCGGGACCGCCGGGCTCGTCTTGCCAGTGCACGGGATCGTGGAGGCGCAGGTAGGCCAACCAAGCGTGAGGCACTTCGTCGACGAACGACCGGGAGTCGGAAAGGTCCACGGGCGTGACGTCAGGCGTGCTCAGGCTCATTTCCCGTCCATCCTCCTGCATCGGACACATCGTCTGATTCAGAGGATGCTATGTCCCGACCGACGCGAGGATCAAGGGTGCGGCGCCGATCATGGAGGTGTATCGCTGGCCGGCGGCGGCACGATGGCCACGGACTTCGAGGGATCGTCGGGGTCCAATATCACCCGTAGTCGATTCTCGCTGTCGGGGGGATCACCCGGAGCCTCAGCGGTGATCACCGGTTCGATGTTGGTGGGTTGGAAGATCTCCTTGAGCCCGAAGGCCACCCCCGTGGCGATCGCGCCGATGGCGGAATGCCTCCGCCACGAGTCGAAGCGCCTGGTGCGCGGCTCTTCTCGAGGTGGCTCTTGGGGACGCCCGTTCGTTTCGATCTCCCCATGATCGCAGCTTCCCCGGGCGAGGAGGGTCAGGCCTCTTTCCTGCAATGGCGGTTGGCGAGGAGCCCGTTAGCGCTCACGCGCGGAGCTGTTTGCCAAATGCCAAAGCGAGCAGAAGTCACACTGGTAAACGTGCAAGACGGTCCCCGATTCGATCTGTCGCACGTTTGCCGCGCGTAGTGCGTCCTGCTGCGAGCGAAAAGAGGCCTTTGGTGCTCCGTCAGCGCGCCAGTGCGAACCAAGCGACAAAGCGCGCGCGTGGGGGAGTCCACGTCCGGTGCCTCTCGTGCGGTTCTTCCGTCGACCCATCGTCCTATTCTGCTCGCAGATCATTGGGCCTCAGTCGGTGCGGTGCGCTAAGGGGATGACTATCGGGTCGAGTATTCGCAAAGGTGCCCCGACGCGCCCCGATCCGACGGAGGGGGAAAAGGGGTCGAATCTGGCGCGCCGGGGCACGTGAAGCCTACGAGAACCGCACCCAACTGACGAATGATGCACAGAATCCGCTGCCTAGCCCCCTCACGCGAGGAGGCCGATGATCTGGGCGATTGCTGCTGCGGCATGTCCCGGGTACTCAGGACATGCCGCAAGCGCCTACTAGACGTCATTGGCTAAACGGATTGCCGGTTCTAGTTAGTCAACTTTGCTAGATCGACCAGGGAATATAGCTTAAGGTTTGCGCTCGCCTTTTCAGAAAATTGGCTTATGGCGATGCAATCTGTCAGTATGGTTTCATGGCAAAAACGGTAATAGTCAAGCTGACCGATGACATTGACGGGGGAGACGCCGACGAAACCGTGCACTTCTCCTTGGACGGCAAGTCCTACGAGATCGATGTAAATAGCGACAATGCGAGTCGGGTGCGCGCGGCCTTTGCACCGTTCATTGCAAAAGGACGGCCCAGTGGCGGTAGTGCTGCCCGTACGCGTGCGGCCCGCCCAAGCACTGGTTCCAGCGACAAAACCCTGTTTTCCCAGTTGACCAGCGACGAAAAGACGCGCTTTCGTACATGGGCGAATATGGCTACCGCCCGGCGCATCAGCGATAGCCGTGTAAACAGTTGGGTCGCCGCCGGTAAACCGTAGCTTATTGACCGCCAGCCAATGGCGGCGGTACCGGGTCTCGGCCCTAACGACGGGTGTCGGCGGACGGCCTAAAGCTGGGAGTCATCTGAAGGGCCGCACGTCCAGGTTTAGGCGAGGCTCAGCTGGCCAAACGTGTTGCACAGGCCCAATGCCTCAATGAGCAAGAAGGCCGCAATGATGGCCACGACGATGGGCGTTCGCCAACGTCTACCACCTCGAGCTGTCGCCGGTGCCATGTACCACCCGGGCAGAGCCGCTCCCGCGAACTGGGCCAGATGGACGCTGAGCGGGACGGCTTCGTCGCTGAGCGGAGTATTCGGGTCTGCAGCCAAGGCCAAGCGACAGAGCTCCTCGTCGGTGAGGACTTCATCCTCCATCGAAGCATCGACGTCCAGGTCCTGGTCCATGGTCACGCGGAGCTCCCTTCGAGGTAGCGCTGCGCCTCACGGTACAGACCGGTTGGCGTCCCCGTGGGTCGGGCCGGACAGCGCAAGACGTCAGGTTGTCTGACCTGCGGGAAAACAGGCCAGACAACCTGACGATCCTACCGTGATCGGTTCACCCCCCCATGCGGGCCGGGTGTCCCGGCACGTCCTACTGAGGCGGGCCTGACGAAAGGGTCACGGAACCCGTGTGCGATTCCCCGGACGAGTCGGTCCACGTGACCGACACCTTGTCACCCGGGTGGAAGGGCAGCAGGAGATTGGTCAGCGCACTCGGCGATGCGACGCTCTGGCCGTTGAACGAGGTAATGGTGTCACCTTCGGCCAGCCCACCTTGTTGCGCAGGCGAACTCGTGATCACCGAACAGATCAACGCTCCCGAGGATGAGGAGTTGCCAGATCCCGAGTCGCCGGTTCCGGAACCGAAGCCACCGCCGAAGTTGCCACCGAAGCCGGAACCGGAACCTGAGTCCCCGCTCCCACTGCTGCACGAACCTTGCGCCACTTCGACACCGAGGAAGGCGGTGGTTCCGATGTGGACAGTGGAGGAGGAGGTCCCCAGCTCAATCTGCTTGGCAATCGTGATCGCCGAATCGATTGGGATGGCGTAGCCCTGGTTGCCCGACGACTGGCCCGAGGACTGGAACGAGAACCCGGCCGAGGCCGCGGTGTCGATGCCGATGACGTCTCCCGACGTGTTCACAAGCGACCCGCCTGAATCACCGGCTTGAATGTCGGCGTTCGTCTCAATGAGCCCAGTGAGTTGTTCGGAGCTTCCGTCGCCCTCATCGCTAGCGGTAATCGACTGGTTCAGGGCCGTCACCGTGCCACCGGCAGCGCTCGGTGTCCCTCCTGTTCCGCCGGCGTTCCCGATACCGACAACGCCTTGGCCGACCGACACGTTGGAGGAGTCTCCGATGGTTGCGGTCTGCAGGCCTGAAGCGTCGTGCAACTGCAGGACGGCAATGTCCTTGGTCCGGCTATACCCAACCACACTGGCCGAGTAGGTCTTGCCATTGCCGATGTCGGTCACACTGATAGAGGTCGCTCCATCGATGACATGGTTGTTCGTCAGGATCACGCCCGACGAGCTCAGCACGATGCCGGTTCCCGCTGCCTCTTCTTGCTCGTACCCGAGGGTGGTGTTGATGTCCACCAGGCCGGGGTCGACCTTGCTGGCGATGGCCGACACGTCGCTCGGACCGGATGAGCCCGACGAACTCGACCCCGACGACCCGGAACTTGACGAGCCGGAACCGGACCCGCCCAAACCGGACGAGCCCGAGCCGAACGGGTTGTTGCCGAACGGGTTGGATCCCGATGCACCCGAGTTGTTCGACGAGGGGGTGTTGTTCGATGCGGCCGACGAGAGCGAGTTCGAGTTGCTCGTCCATGCCACGTGGCCGATACCGGCGCCCGCCGCGAGCGCAACGACGGCGGCGACTCCGAGGATGGCAGCCATGTGCCGGCGGCCACCGCTTTGGCGAGGTGCTTCGGGCGCCGGCGGGGGCGTGCCCCAAGTCGGAGGTCCCGCTGGGCCTGACCCCGAGGGCGCTCCCAGTTGAGGGTTGCCGGCCAAAGCACCGAGGGCGTAGGAGCCGTAGGGCGCCCCGGCGGGCGGAACGGAGGCAGGGCCGCCCATGGCCGGGGTCTCAGGAGTCTGGGGCACCTGGGTCGCCTCGGGAATGTGGCCGCCTACGGGCGGGAGCGGAATGCCCGGGCCCGGTGTCGGTACGCCGGCAATCGGATAGGGAGGTGTGTCCAGTTCATGGTTGGCTGCTTCGCCGGGCTGCTCGAATACTTCGTCCGTCATCGTGTCTCCTTCGGCCTCGGCCTCCGTCTTGAGGCTGCCATGAAGGCATTGAAACGTACCGATCTGTATGCCAGGTCAAGGAAAGGTATGAGAAGGATAAATGTTGACTGTGGGCGGCCGTGCGCGGCACTGCGAGGTCGGCAAGCCCCCGGTCGAGCCCTCACTCGGGGCGGAAGACCACCTTGATCGCATGGGAATTCTCGCGATCGATGGCCGTTTCGATCGCCTCCCGGTAGTCCTCGAGAGCAAACTCGTGGGTCACCACCACACTGTCGGGGAGCAAGCCTGCAGCGAGGACATCGAGGGCGCGGTCAACGGAGTGACGTGCGGGTCCGCCGGCCAGCCCGGGTGTGGAGCCCGAATCGACGGAGTGGTCGATCGAGCCCACGAGTGCGGCCTCCTTGTACCAGACCGGTGTCAGATCGACCTCACTGATGCCGGCGGCGCCGAGGAGCAGCACCGTCCCCCGGTGGGCCACGGCACGAAGCGCCTCGGTGATCGACCTCGGTGCGCCGACCGCTTCCACCACGTAGGGGAAGCCTCCCATCAGCATGGTGTCGTTCCCCATGCCCACCTGGCGCACGCCCATTATCCACCGCGAGCTCCTCGAAGTGACCGTTGTCCGGGTCGGTCAGCACCACATGCTCGGCGCCGCACGCGGCCGCGGCGTCGCCCTGGTGGGCGTGACGGGCGAGGACCGTCACCGGGGAGTTGGGAAAGAGGCCCTTGACCGCAGCGACGGTGGCGAGGCCGATGATGCCTGCCCCGACCACCAACACCGGGTCGCCGTCGTTAGGCACGGCGCGGAGCAACCCGTGCGCGGCGATGGAGACGGGCTCGTGCAGGCTCGCGCCGCGATCGGTGACGGCATCGGGGAGCGGGTGCAGCATCGACACGTGCGCAAGCACCTGGTCGCTCCACCCGCCCCCGAGTTTCGAGGTGAATCCAAGCGTCCGGCCCGAGCTCACGATCCGGCTGTCGAGGTTGAGGCACGAAGATGTCCACCCCCGGGCGCAGGTAGCGCACAGTGGTTCGATCCCGCGGGCAGCGCAGGGGATGCACGGATCGACGGCAACGCGTGTCCCGAGAGGGTAGGGACAGTCGGATCCCGCCTCGATGATCCGGCCGGCGATCTCGTGTCCGAAGACGAAGGCCTGGCCGCCCAGGGAGTACAGAGTGGGGGAGGGACCCGTGTTGTGGGAGAAGAGGTGGAGGTCGCTCCCACAGATGCCCCCGGTGGTTACCGCGATCCGGGCCCATGTCTCGTCGGGCAGGTCGGGTTCGGGCAGCTCGACCAGCGTGGCGGGAAAGGAGAGGTCCGACATGTCGAATTGAACGGCGCGCATGGCGGCAGCGTAGGCCGAATGAGGAGGCCTTTCACGGGTGAACGACTATGCGGGCGCCCGGAGACCGAGCCGTTGTTGCTCGACGATGAGGCAGCGATTCTCCACGTAGAGGAGTCCGGCACTCTCGGCGATGGAGCGAGCTTCTGCGGATGTGATCCCCAGCTGGAGCCACAGGGCCGTGGCCCCCACCGCAACGGCTTGACGGGCAATCTCGGGCGTTTGGGGCGAGGGCCGGAAGACGTCGACCAACCCGATCTGTTCGGGAACGTCCGCGAGTGTGCGAAAGACCGGTTCACCCAGAATCTCATCGGCGCGCGGATTGACGGGGATGATCCGCCAACCCTGGTCCTGCATGCGGGCGAGCACGTTGTGTGCCGGCTTGGACGGATTTTCGCTGGCGCCGACCACGGTGATCGTTGCGTACGTGCGAAGGATCTGCTCTACGACGGCGTCGGTGTCGCTCATCAAGCGCCTCTCGCCGCGGCTTCGAGTCCGGGAACGTCGAGCTTCACCATCTGCAGCATGGCGTTCCTCACCCGTTGGGCCACCACCGGATCGGGATCGCTCATGAGCTCGCCCAATCGGTCCGGCACGATCTGCCACGATACGCCGAAGCGGTCCGTGAGCCACCCGCATTGCGAGGGCTGGCCTCCCTCGACGAGGTGATCCCAATAGTGGTCGACCTGTGCCTGGGTCTCGCAATTGACGACGAAAGAGACCGCCGGCGTGAATGGGAACTCCGGCCCTCCATTGAGGGCCATGAACGGGCGCCCGTCGAGTTCGAAGCTCACCACGATCGGTATTTCTCCACCCGAGCTTTCCGTGAGCCGTCTGGAATTCGGGAAGATGGCGACGTACTGATCGACCGCCGCTTGTGCATTGCCGTCGAACCAGAGGCAGGGGGTGATGGGAGGCATGACGGGATACTACTGATGACCGTGTGTCCACTGATCTTGCGGACATGGCCGGTAGAGTTCGCTTTGGTTCCCCTGACACAAAGGACACGCAATGGTGGCACTTGTTCTGGTCTTGACGTTCGTCGTCCTCTTGCTCGGGGTGCTCGTCGCAGGACTCCTCAGAAGTCATGCCGACATTTTGAAAGCGTTGCACGACCTCGGCGCCGGGGTCGGTGACCCCGCGACATCCGGCCTGGACGAGCATGGGCATCAGAGTGGCTCGGAACATGCGGCCCACGCGGTGGCGGTGCCGTTCAGAATGGGCCCACCGCTCCCCGGAGAACGTGACTCCTCCTCGGCGCCGACCATCTCCGGTGTCACTCCCGACGGCGACGCATTGGCCGTGACCCTCACGGGTCATGACACGCTCACCCTCGTTGCATTCCTCTCTTCGGGTTGCGCGACCTGCGCCGCCTTCTGGGAGGCGTTGCACAGGCCGCACGAGCTCGGCCTCCCTGAGGATATTCGCTTGTTGGTGGTCACCAAGGGTCCTGAGTTCGAGATTCCGGCCGAAGTGAAGGCGAAAGCGCCTCGCGCGGCCTGCTGTCATCATGTCCACCGACGCCTGGGGGGACTATGAGGTCCCCGGGTCCCCCTTCTTCGTGCTTGTCGACGGTGCGACCGCTCGACGCATCGGCGAAGGAGTGGCGAACCACTTCAGTCAGGTCACGGAGTTGGTGCGGCGGGCGCAGGTGGACGTGCGCCCGTTCGGACGGGGGAGTGGGAGCAGGGTCTTTGCCGATGGTCTCGACGGCCCCGCGCGCGAATCGGCGAACGATGAAGAATTGCTCGCCGCCGGTATCCACCCCGGTCACCGGAGTCTGTACCCGAGGTCGCTCGCCGACGTCTTCCCACCGGATGTGCCCGCCGACCCCGTGCGGAGGGCCGGTTAACCGTATGGCCACGCTCCGCGCCCACGGCATCGAGCGCGCTGTTGCCTGACGGCTTCGAAGGGCACATCTTCGTACGACCTCACCTCAACGGGGAGACCTCGTACCCGGTTGCGCACTTTGCGACGTTCCCGCTCCCGCCGGATGTGGGCGACTTCGGTGCGGGTGCGGTGACCCTCATGGGCCCCGACGACATCTTCGCCGTTCTCTTCGAGTACGGCCCTGAGAGTGTGGGCAAGGCATTGTTTGCCCGGCAGGGGATGCAACGGTCGTTGGGCACCGACGACTTCCGCACCATCTTGCTCCGGCGTGGCCTCGGGGGTCAGTCGGGCACACAGTGGTTCTTCACCGAAGCCGGCCGGCCCTTCACGTTCTACGCGGTACTCGGGAGTCACGCGCGAAGGAGTGTCTTGGTGCCCCGCCTCAACGCGCTGCTCGCTGCACTGTCCGTCAGTCCCCAGCCCCTTTCGGAGAGCGCGGGAACCGCACAGTGGAACTGATCGGTCTGTATCTGGTCGCGTGCACCCTTCTGCTCGTCGCCGGGGCGAGCAAGGCGGCGAGACCCGACGACACCGCCCGGGCCCTCGCCCCGCTCGTGCCGGCACGGTTCGGGGCGCTCGCCGAGCTTCGTCGGCTGCGGTGGGTCATCCGCGTCGCGGCACTCGCCGAAGCGGGGCTCGGTATGGCGGCGTTCATCCTGCCACGTCCGCTACCGGCCGCATTGGTGGCCGCGTCGTATCTCGTCTTCGCCGGGGTCGTGGCCTCCACGCGGGCGCGGGGTGGCGCACTCGCCAGTTGCGGTTGTTTCGGGACTCCGGATACGCCTGCAACGCTCCTCCACGTCGCAGTGAACCTCCTGCTCGCATTCGCTACGGCGTTCGTCGCGACGGCGGCACCGTCCGGGGGCACGATTGTGACGGCACTGAGCCACCAACCGCTGCACGGCGCCGCACTGCTCATGGTGTCGGCCGTCGGGGCCTGGTTGTCGTACCTGACCCTTTCATTGCTCGGATCGCTGGAGGCCGCCCGGCGGGCGGTTGGGGCGTCGGGGAGACGGTGATGCGCCTGTGACGTTCTCGACGGCGCTGGTCGAGCGCACGTCAAGTTTTCTCGGTACGCGCCTGTCCCGACGCGGCTTCATCAACCGGTCGGCCTTCGCCGGCAGCGCCGTGGCGATCGGCGCCGGTATCGATCTTGCGCTCAAGCCCGGCACGGCCTACGGGGCCATCTGCTCGTGCGGTAATGCCCAGTGCGGGTGTGGAACGACGTGCTGCTCGGGGTTCACGGATTTCTGCTGCTCCGTGAACGGGGGGTACAACTACTGTCCGAGCAACACGGTGATGGGGGGTTGGTGGAAGGCCGACAATTCCTCGTTCTGCGGCGGCCCCCGCTATTACATGGACTGCAACGCCACATGCCAGTGCACGACCGGTTGTGACAGCGGGTTCCCGTTCTGTGACACCCAGTGCGACGGGACGAATTGTGGTTGTGGTCCGGACGGCTGCAACTCGTACATGGTCGGGTGCCTACAGTTTCGCTACGGCCAATGCAATCAGGACATCGCCTGCATGGGCCGCATCGTGTGCCGGGTGGTGGCCTGTGTGCCTCCCTGGGAGGTCGATCCGACCTGCACGACCGCGGTGGCGGTCGACAACGGGACGGCCGAGCAGAACGTGGCGTGTTGGACGACGGCACCCCCGTCAGCCCCGTGCGGGTCGGCGGCCACGAACTGCCAGGTGGTCACCATGACGTCGAGTACGGACGGTGCGGGCTACGCCCTCCTCACCTCGTTCGGGAAGCTCTTCCCCTACGGCGATTTCCCCGGTGATGGCGACGAGTCCACGACACAACTCAATCAGCCCATCGTCGGAATGGCATCGACCCCGACCGGGAAGGGCTACTGGTTCGTGGCGGCCGACGGCGGCATCTTCACCTTCGGCGATGCCCAGTTCTACGGCTCCATGGGCGGCACTGTCTTGAACAAGCCCATCGTGGGGATGGCGTCGACCCCGACCGGGCAAGGGCTACTGGTTCGTGGCGGCCGACGGCGGCATCTTCACCTTCGGCGATGCCCAGTTCTTCGGCTCCATGGGCGGCACTGTCTTGAACAAGCCCATAGTGGGGATGGCAGGCGACCCCGACCGGGAAGGGCTACTGGTTCGTGGCGGCCGACGGCGGCATCTTCACCTTCGGCGATGCCCAGTTCTACGGCTCCATGGGGGCAACCGTCCTCAACAAGCCGGTCGTCGGCATGGCATCGACCCCGACCGGGCAAGGGCTACTGGTTCGTGGCGGCCGACGGCGGCATCTTCACCTTCGGCGATGCCCAGTTCTACGGCTCCATGGGCGGCAACCGTCCTCAACAAGCCGGTCGTCGGTATGGCGTCGACCCCGACCGGGAAGGGCTACTGGTTCGTGGCGGCCGACGGCGGCATCTTCACCTTCGGCGATGCCCTGTTCTACGGATCGGCCGCGTGAAGAAGGGAGTCACATGACCATCTGGGTCGTCGTAGCCGCCATTGTCGTCACCCTGGTGGCGGCTGTTCGATCGACGTGGTCTCCCTGCGGGCTCTCGATGCTGGCATCCGATCACCCCCCTCAGCGAGGTGGGCCGGGGCCATCGTTTCCGCACAACCGCCGCGTGGTACGTCGCCGGCAGCATTCTCGGGGGCGTCACGCTGGGCCTCTGTGTGGCGGGACTACGGCCGCCGTCGAGACGATCTCGGCCACATCGCGTGCCGTCACCGTCGTCGCCCTTGCGGCGAGTGCCGTTGCGGTCCTGTCTGACACCCGACTCGGAGGATTCCAGCTTCCGGTGCACCACCGCCAGGTGAACGAGCGGTGGCTCGATCGTTTCCGCCCGTGGGTCTACGGAGCCGGGTTCGGATGGCAGATCGGCACAGGTCTCGCCACCTACATCATGACCTCCGCCGTCTATCTGATGATTGTCTTGAGCGCGCTCAGTGGACAACCGCTGCTCGGCATCGGCGTCGGGGCCCTCTTCGGACTCGTGCGCGGTCTCTCGGTGTGTCTCGGCCGGCACATCACCAGCACCGACTCCCTGTCGGCGTTCCATCGGCGCTTCTTCAGCTTCGGGCCCACCGGCGCGTCGCGTCACCATCGCCGTCGAGGCGCTGGCAACCGTGCTTTTCGCTGCGTTGCTCTCGCCGTGGGCCGCACTCACCGTGGGAGCGGTTGGATGTCTCTGGGTCACGACATCAGTTGTACGGCGCCGAGTTGGCGGGCCCCGGGCGGACACCGGCTCCGGAGTGCGTCAGGGAGCGAGCGAGTTCCAGACGATGGAGGAGACCGCATTGACCGTGTCGATGCCGTAGGACTCGGTCGCGTTGCCATCGGTCAGCACGGCGATGTAGTAGTCGCGCCCGTCCCCGTCGACCCAGCCCGTGGTGTTGATCTGCCATTCGTCGTCGACCGCGAACCCGTTCTTCAGCGCCACGGTGACGCCTGCGGGAACCCCTCCCGTCGCTCCCCAGTCCTGAGTCGGGTTGATGTGTTCCATCAGGTTGAGGATGTACGCCCGGGATGCGTCCGAGAGCAGACCATTGGGTTGCGCGACGGTGCGGATCATGGCGAGGCGATCGAGCGCAGTCGTGGTGGTGCTACCCCAGATGCCATCGGTGGCGGGGGTGGTCGACGTCATGCCCGCCGCCCGCTCGAAGGCGCCCACGGCCGCAGGCCCGAGTTGCACCCAGAGCGCATCCGCCGCGCTGTCCAAGCTGTCCTCAATCATCGGAACGGCGAGTGCCTGCTCGGCCGGCGTGAGCGATCGGCCCGCCGCCTGCGCCCGCGTGAGGAGCGTCGCCAAAATGTCGACTTTCAGCGTGCTCGCGGTGTGTTCGACCACTCCCGGGCGAAACTGCAGGATCTGGCCCGTGCGGAGGTTCTCGACCGCCACGGTGACGTTGTCACTCCGGCTGGCGACGTACCTGGCGATGGCCGGGATCATTTCGGTTGCGCCATTCGGCCCGTAGGCGACCCAGTAGCCGCCTGCACCCGCGGCCAGCCCGACGGCAGCAGCCCCCTGCGTCGTCGTCACCCCGTCCGACCCTTCGAAGGCGGCATCGCCGAAGGTGAACACCCCGCCGTCCGCACCCACAAGCCAGTAGCCGCGCCCGTCGGGAGTGGACGCAATCCCCACAATGGGTGCGTTGAGGGTGAGGTTCCCGAGGGACCCTTCGAAGGCGGCATCGCCGAAGGTGAACACCCCGCCGTCCGCACCCACAAGCCAGTAGCCGCGCCCGTCGGGAGTGGACGCAATCCCCACAATGGGTGCGTTGAGGGTGAGGTTCCCGAGGGACCCTTCGAAGGCGGCATCGCCGAAGGTGAACACCCCGCCGTCCGCACCCACAAGCCAGTAGCCGCGCCCGTCGGGAGTGGACGCAATCCCCACAATGGGTGCGTTGAGGGTGAGGTTCCCGAGGGACCCTTCGAAGGCGGCATCGCCGAAGGTGAACACCCCGCCGTCCGCACCCACAAGCCAGTAGCCGCGCCCGTCGGGAGTGGACGCAATCCCCACAATGGGTGCGTTGAGGGTGAGGTTCCCGAGGGACCCTTCGAAGGCGGCATCGCCGAAGGTGAACACCCCGCCGTCCGCACCCACAAGCCAGTAGCCGCGCCCGTCGGGCGTCGCCGCGATCCCGACGATCGGTGCATTGAGGCCGGGCAGCGAGACCCCGGCCACAACCGCCGACGCCGATCCGAACGCGGTCACCGCGTCCGGTCCGGCCGAGCCCGACTCGAGGTGGGGGGTCCCCGCCGCTGGCGCCTGGTGTGCGACGGCATCGATCGCGCTCGCCCCGGGGAGCATCCACCCACCGATCGTCAGGGTGCACACGAGGAGGCCGAGGGCAATGGCCGTTGGGCCAGTGCGCCGGGAACTTCTGGTGGACCGGGACATCACGCAGACCATATCCGCGGCCGCGCGCCGGAATCTGCAACGGAACCCGAAGGGAAACCGGTCCACGAGCGTGGCGCTGGGCGCTTTCGCAATTGGCCACCCTGGCTAGGCTTTCGCAGACAACGATCGCCGCAGTGAGCCGAAGAGGAGACACCGATGTCGAGCCGCGACCTCCTGATGGATGCGTTCGAGAGGATCCGCGACGCCGTGCATCCGGCGGTGAACGGCCTCTCGGCCGACGATCTGGCCTTCCGTCTGGACGCCGAAACCAACTCCATCGCCTGGCTCGTGTGGCACCTCACCCGTATTCAGGATGACCATGTGGCCGAACTTGCCGGGCGACCGCAGGTATGGACGGAAAGTGGGTGGGTCTCGCGGTTCGGATTACCGCTCGCTCCCGGTGACACCGGCTATGGCCACGGCCCCGATGAATCGGCCAAGGTCGTGGCGGACGGCGCTCTGCTGCTGGGCTATTTCGAGGACGTCCATGAATCGTCCCTGGCGTTCGTCCGATCGCTCGACGAGACAGAGCTGGAGCGGGTGGTGGATGACGGTTGGGACCCGCCGGTGACGGTGAGTATCCGCCTGGTGAGCGTGATCGCCGACGATCTGCAGCACGTCGGTCAGGCGGCGTATCTCCGAGGGATTCTCGAGCGGCGTTGACCCACCCGGACAGAGCCGGGCGGCAAGGGGGGATCATGCACACCAGCGAGCTTCTCGGAATCGATGTCTTCGACCCCGAGGTGTATGCCAACGGCGACCCCGGGCAGAACGGGCTGCCGAACGAGGTCTTCGCGCGTTTGAGGGACGGCGCACCATGCGTGCGCCTTCCCTGCGACATACCGGGGCACGAGAAGTCCGCCTGGGTGCTCTCGCGCTACGAGGACGTGTCGATGATGCTGCGCGAGCCTGATCGCTTCTTGTCGGGCCGCGGTGTCACCATGCGCGCCACCCATACGACGGTCTCGGAGGACGGCGGCAAGCCGGCCATGATCACCATGGATGGCGCGGCGCACGTGCGCAACCGGCGGCTCGTCAATCGCGGCTTCACCCCCGCGGTGGTCCGCAGCTTCGAGGCGCACTTCCGGACGATCGCCGGTGACATCGTCCAGCGGGCCGTCGACCTCGGCTCGTTCGATTTCGTCGGAGAGGTGGCGAGCCAGTTCCCCCTTCACGCCATCTGTGACCTGTTGGGCGTGCCCGATGCGGACCGCGCCGCCCTCGCCCGTTGGACGAACACGCTGACGACGCCCACCGATCCCGAGTACGCACCGACACCAGGCGAATTCTTCGAGGCCATGGAGCACATGTGGGCCTACGGGCTCGAGCTGGCGGAGCTCCGCCGCCGCAGCCCCGGCACGGACGTCATGTCGGTGATTGTGGCGGCGGCGGATAACGACACGCTCAGTGAGGATGAGCTCATGGGCTTCGTCTTCACCCTCGCTGCGGCGGGCAACGAGACGACGCGCAACAGTGCCAGCCACGCGCTGCTCGCGCTCCTCCAGCGACCCGGGCAATTGGCGTGGCTCCGGGAGAGAGCGGATCGAATCCCCGAGAACGCCATCGAGGAGTTACTACGGTGGTCGAGCCCGGTGATCTACATCCGGCGCACCGCTGCGTGCGACCTCGAGATGCGGGGACAGCACATTGCAGCAGGGGATCCCGTCGCCGGATTCGTGGTCTCCGCCAACTTCGACGCGGGCGAATTCGAGGATCCGCTCGAGCTCGATCTCCTGCGGCAGCCCAACCGCCATCTCACGTTTGCCACAGGCCCTCACCTCTGCATGGGGGCGCACATCGCTCGTCTCGAGCTACGCGTTCTTTTCGAGGAGCTTCTGACGCGCACGCGGACCATCGAGCTGGAAGGCCCGATGGAGTACGCGCGTGATAGCTACGTACGCGGCGTCAAGAGGCTCGGCGTACGGGTGGGCTAAGAACGGCCCGGACTGAAGTCCAGCTCAGGCGGCAACTTCGAGCGGTGCGGACCGCTCGACGGATGCCTTGACGATCTTGTCCGCCACCGAAGGGGCGAGGCGCAGAATGGAGCGGAACTCGCTGGCCGAGCTGACGAGAACGCCGAGGTCCGTGGCCGCAGTGGCCGTTGCAGTCCGCCGTGAGCCGTTCAGCAGCGCCATTTCGCCGAGGAACTCACCGCTTCCGACTTCTGCCACCTTGGCGACGCCGTCGCCGGTCTCCCGCGACACTTCGGCCGTGCCACTGTCAATGATGATGAACTCGTGGGCCGGGCTTCCTTCCCGCATCAGGACCTGGTCCTTGGGGACCTGGAGGTAGGTCGTCAGTGAGCGAATCTTCCGCAGTTCGGCTTTCGTGCAACCAGCAAAAAGCTCGAGTTCTCCGATGTCTACTACTCGCGGTGCGCTCATCTACGGCTCCTTCAATGTGGGTCTCAACAAAATCTCGATAAGGAGAGTGTACCAGCTTCCATCGGAAAAAACAATCATAGATGCCTTATCCATCTGAAGAAGAGATGACCCCGAATCTCAATTCCTGAAGGTCGGGCACGGGAAATCCCCGATGACCAGGTGTGGGGTTCAGGGGGTGACGGTGTAGGTGTCACGCCCGGAATGGAGCTGCGTTCCGGGCGTGTTTCCCACGATCCTTCCGTCGAGCACGACGGCGGTGCCGTTGACCAGCACGTGATGAATGCCCACGCCTTCGGCGTAGAGGCGCCATGCCCCGCCCGGGAGGTCCTCACGCATCCGGTCGGGTCGGTAGCCCACCGTGTCGAGATCGAAGATCACGGTGTCGGCTGCGTAGCCTTCGGCAATCCGCCCCCGCCCACGGAGGCCGTAGAGCCGGGCGGGGACGTCGCTCAATTGTTCCACGGCCTCCTCCAGGGAGATCACGCCGAACTCACGCACGCCGTGGGCCAGCACGGCGGTGGAATAGGTCGCGCCGCACATCATGTCGAGGTGGGCGCCTGCGTCCGAGCCCCCTATGACGGTCCGCGGATCCCGCCAGACGTCGGCCCGGAGCTTCCACTCCTGCGCACCCGTCGGGGGGATGGCGGGTCGCAACCCGGTGCGCAGCTCGTCGGCGACGACAATGTCGCAGAGTACGTCGAAGGGGTCGCCCACCACGCTCGGCGGCGATCTCCCCGATCGTTCGTCCTTCGATGTCCCTGTTCGCCTCGCTCGTCACCTCGACCACCTGCAGGCGCGACCAGTCCGCCAGGAGCCGCAGCACTCCGGTGTCCGAGGCCGCACCCTCCCTGAGGCGACGCCGCACCATGGGATCGGAGAGGGCGCGCATCCGTTCCGCCACCGGGAGTTTGATCACGGGGCCCCAGCCGGGAAGCCCGTCGAGCGCGAAGCCCGAGAGGAAGGACAGGCGGATCCCCATGCTGTGGGGGAGCGTCAAGGCGACGACCCGCCCTCCGTGGGATGCCGCGTAATCAGACGCCGCCAACTGGTGGGTGTGGGAGCCACCGCTGATGGTCGTACCGCCGAGCACGTTCCAGTTGATGGGACGGTTGGCCCCGACCGACATCGCGGTCAGCAGCTCCGTCTCCTCCTGGGTGTAGCCGTTGAGCGAGCCGTCGAGAATGCCGGCCAATGTGGTCCCCTCGACACCGGCCACGGCGCTGGCCAGGATCACCAGCTCTTCGGGACTGGCGCCCCGCGAAGGGACGGGCTCACCATTGCCGTCGTTGTGGGTGGGCGCCCGCGAGGTGGAGAAGCCGAGCGCGCCGGCGCGGCACGCCTCGGTGACGAGGCGCGCCATCTCCTGCATCTGCCCGTCACTCGCCGTCTCGTGGCATGCCTCACCCATCACGACCCGGCGGATGGCGGAGTGCCCGGTGAGAAAGCCGGCATTGATGCCGAGATTGCCCTTCGAAACGCGCCACCCAATCCGCATAGCTCTTCCAGTCCCACGGGAGACCTGCCTCGAGCGCTGCCAGTGGCATGCCTTCGACGCGCGCCATCAATCGCATCAGGTAGTCAGCGTGCTCCTCACCGCCGGGCGCGAGGGTGAAGCCACAGTTGCCGCCGATCGCCGTGGTGACGCCGTGGAGCGGGGAGGGGCTGGCCGCGGGATCCCACGACAGCTGGGCGTCGTAGTGGGTATGGACGTCGACGAAGCCGGGAGCCACGACGAGCCCGCCGGCGTCGATGACGGCCGCCGACCCGCTGACGTCCTCGGCCCCAATGAAGCGGCCGTCACGGATTGCGACGTCGCGGATGCTGCCGGGAGCTCCCGTCCCGTCGACGACGTAGCCGCCTGTGATCAGGGTGTCTGTCATTGCCATCCCCCATAACTCTCTGGTCCTCACCAACGGTGCTGCCACGAGCGCTTCCGTCCAGAGTATCGCCACGTCGCCGAAGCTCCTGCGCTCACTCCTCGCGCAGCGATAACGTCGTCTCCATGGCCATCGCGTCGTTCCTCCCCGAGAGTGCCGAGCAGCTGCGGGAGGACGGTTGGGTGACCGTGCCCGGCGTCTTCACCGGAACGCGGCTCGACGCGTTGCGCGAAGGTCTCTCGATCGCCCTCGATGCGGCCCGGGCCGAGGGCCAGATCCTCTTTCGGGAGGGCGTCGATGTGAACGACCGCAGCGTACGGGTGCTCCAACTCCTCGACCAGCACCCCGCTTTCGCCGACATGGTGGACGATCCGACGGTCCGGGAGCTGGTGTCCTCGGTGCTGGGTGCGCGGTACCAACTCTCGAGCCTTTCGGCCAATATCTCGCTCCCGGGGTCCGAGTCGATGGGGATGCACAACGACCTCATGGCCGTGCTGCCCGAACCCTGGCTCGCTCCCTACGGCACGAATCTGTTCATCTGTCTCGATGACATGGACGAAGAGAACGGCGCCACCCGCTACCTGCCGGGGAGCCATCGGTTCACGACGAACGACATGGCCGATCACGACGACCTCGCCCGGACCGTGCCCATTCCGGCGACGGCCGGCTCCATTGTGGCGATGGACGGGCGGCTGTGGCACACGTCGGGCGCCAACCGGAGCGTGGACCGTCCCCGGCGCATCCTCATCGCGTTCTACGTCGCGTCGTTCATCCGGACCCAGTACAACTGGGCCGCGCTCCTCGCACCGCCGGCGCAGCGTGCGCTGACCCCGAGCCTGCGCCAACTGCTCGGTCTGGACGAGGGCAACATGGGCGTGCGGCTGGGTTACGCCGCGTTCAGCGGCACGAGGCAGGGCATCGACCCCCACGCCCACTGACCGTGTGGATCCACCACACGGTGATACGTCGTCAGCGACATGGAACGCTCGCTCGCCTACTGGCGTGAGGGTGTGGGCCTCGAGCTGATGATGGACGGGGAATTCGAAGGGGACTGGCCGACCTTGTTCAACGTGCCGTCGACGTCGCTCCGGTCGGTCTTCCTGGGCGAGGCGGACCGAGGTGGCGGGATTCTCGAGCTGGTCGACTTCGGAACGCCCGGGACGCGGCAGCCTGCGGGCGACGTGCCCCCCGAAGGGCTCATGCTGGTGGCGTTCCAATGCGTCATCGATCCGGTCCTCGAGCGGCTCGCATGCCATGGGCTGGGACGGACCGCTCCGTGAGATCACCGTGCAGAGTGCACGGGGACCGGTCCGCATGGTCTTGCTCGAGGATCCCAATGGTGTCCGCTTCGAGCTCACCGAATTCATCTGAGAGGAAGGGAACCCTCCTCCCCTCATCCCCCGACGCTGGTGATGCCGCCCGTGGCGATCTGGAAGCCGGTGCCGCTCGTGATCGTGCAGGTCATGCCCTGCTGGCTCGAAAAGCAGCGGAACGGGCCGGTTCCCGTCGCCGACCCGTAGGGGAGCGTCGGTGTGTTCTCACCGGGATTGCCCAGGCACTGTTGGCCCGCGCATTTCGTCAACGTGCCATCCGCCTTCATGGTGACCGATTGTGGGGGAGACATGGTCTGGCAGAAGACCTGCTGCAGCGAGGTCGTGTCGTCGATCTCACAACTGATGTTCTTCGACGGCGAGTAGAACTCGCCCCCTGTCGGTGTCTCCAGGGGGACGGTCACCGTCGTGGTCGCCAAGGTCGTGGTGGGGGTCGTGGTGGAGGCGGTCGTGGAGGAAGACGTCGACGAAGTGCTCCCGGAGGGGGCGTTCGCCGACGGGGTGGAGCTACACGCAGCCACCAGCAATGCCGCGGCCGCAGCGCCCCCCACGGCGACGATGGCTCGACCCCTCAGGAGATCTGACTCTCCGAGTCGGCGCTCTCGCTCGCGCCGTCGCCGCTCTCTGTCCCGTCACTCCCGCTGTCCGACGCTGCCGGCTCCTGGTCGGGACGGTAGGTGGCGGCGAGGAGGCCGGCGGCGGAGGCCACGCCGAAGACGGCGGCGCCCAGGGCCAGGCCCACACCGGAGCGGGACTTGCGGCCCAGGAGTCGGTCGACCGACCAGCGCCCGTAACCCAGACCGGCCAGCGCCGTGGCGGCGGCGGCGACCACGGCGGTGTACTCCCAACCGCCCTTGAAGACGAAGAAGCCCTTGCCTTTGTGATCGGTCGCAGCGGCGGTCGCCATCAGGCCGACGACGGCCGCGCTCGGGAGGGGGTTGCCGGCTCCGAGCGTGATCAGCGTCCCGGCCCCGATTTCGGTGGCGGCGGCCATGCCGCGCATGGACGGCCGCCGGCCGGAGGCCGAGGGAGTCGAACCAGCGAGTGGTGCCTTCGAGTCCACCCTGGCCAAAGACCTTGTTGGACCCGTGGGCGATGAGCATCGGCCCGATGGCCGCTCGTAGTGCGAGCGATGCGAAGTCTCTTTCTCCGGCGCTCATGGGCGTCCCCTTGTCGTAGTCGTCTGCATGGAATCGAAACGCTAGCCGTCCCGATACGGATTCTGGGACACGGTCCCCCGGGAATGGCACTATTGGGGCCTCCACACGGGAGGGACGACACCAGTGCCTCGAGGCCCGGTCTTTTCGGGGCTCTCGAAGCGCCGGGGCCGTAACGAGGAGAAAGGTGGTCGCGTGATGGATGTCAGAATCAATCACGTTGCGATGAGCATGCCCCTGGACGAGTCGATCCGGGAGGACATCCACGGCTTCTACAACGAGGTGTTCGGGTGGACGCCCTACACACCGATGGGTGAAATGGGCAATCCGTTGGTCATGCTCATGTCGGATCCCCGGCTCTTCCTCTATATCGTCGACCAGAAGGACGGGATGATCGCACCCCCGCTCGATCACTTCGGGATTCAGGTTTTCGACGAGGACGAGCTCGACGAGATACTCGGCAAGGCCAAGACCTACAAGGAGAAGGACGAGCGGGTCCGCATCATCGAGAAGAAGGTCGAGCGCCACAGGGCGGACAAGGAAGCTCGTTCGGATCTGGCCGAGGTGACCGGGGCCGACTTGGTCAACTGTTACATCGGGTACCTCCTGCCGATGATGGTGGAGATCCAGTACTTCCGCTCGAATTAGCTACCCTCACAGATCGGAGAAATTGCCCATGGCGAGTTCCGCGGAGCGGATCGAGGACGACGGGTCGACGATGCACGTCGCGGTCTATCGGGGGGGCGGCAGAGTGCCCGTCGAGTCGTTCCCGATCCCGGCGCTGAACGATCCTCACGATGTCCTCGTGGAGATCGCGTACTGCGGAATCTGCGGTACTGATCTCCATGCGATCGTCGAAGAGCTCGGCATTTTCGGTTGGGGCGCCCCTGGCTTCATCGGTGGGCACGAATGGTCGGGGCAGGTCGTCGCGACGGGAGACGGCGTGACCTCGTGGAAGGTGGGGGACCGCGTCACCGGCGGCAGTGGTGAGTGCGGTTCGTGTCCCGCCTGCCTGTCGGGACGACCGTCCATCTGCCGGGTACGCAGACCCGATGACGGTCAGGGGGGCTGGTCCCAGTACCTGCGTATGCGCGAGGACTCCCTCGTGGGTCTGCCCGACGGGCTCGATCTGCGCACCGCTGCGTTGGCAGAGCCCTTCGCGGTCGCTCTCCATGGGGTGACCCGGAGCGCGGCAAAGCCGGGGGCACGTGTGCTGGTCACGGGCGCCGGTCCGATCGGTACGTTGACCGTCGCCGCTCTCCACGCCCGGGGAATCGACGAGGTGACGGTGAGCGAGCCGAATCCGCTGCGTCGGGCCATTGCTGAACGACTCGGCGCGAAGACGGTGTCGCCCGAAGAGCTCGTGGCGCCCACGGAGGGAAGCGCGTTCCGCTTCGACGCCGTCATCGAAACATCGGGGAATCCCAAAGCGGTGACCGCGGGCTTCGACACCCTCGTTCCGGGCGGCTTCCTGGTGTTGGTGGGTGTCATCGTGCCGCCGACGAACCTGAACCTTCTTCGCATGCTCACCGACGAGATTACGGTGACGGGCTCAGCGCTCTATGACGAAGAGGGCATCCGCGAAGCGGTGCAACTGCTCGCTGATGGTCGGGTGCCCGTGGACATTCTGGTGGAGCCCGAGAGCGTCTCCCTGGGCGAGGTGGCCGATGCCTGCGCCAAACTGGCGTCCGGTCATCTGGCCGGCAAGGTCATGGTGGTGCCCGGCTGAGGATTACGCCATGCCGTAGAGTTCGGCGGCGTTCAGGCCGAGAATCCGGCGTTGGACGTCCTCGTCGAGGACGGAAATGGTCTCGAAGAGCTCGGCGGTTGCTCCGGGGAACGTCGAGTCGGCGTGGGGATAGTCCGAGCCCCACACGATCCGGGACGGGCCGATGAACGGCGCCAATGCCGGCAACGTGGGCTCGTCGACCTCGAAGCTCACCCAGCACTGGCGGGCGAAGTATTCGCTGGGCAGGAGCGACATCGGCGGCGCGTAGCGATGGTAGGAGGGAACCTGGTGGTCGAGACGCTCCAGCCAGTAGGGAGCCCACCCTCCGCCGGCTTCGAGGAACACGACGCGCAGTGCCGGGTGTCGTTCGAGAATGCCCAGACCGATGAGCTGCGCGCAGGCGAGCATCTGCTCGAGAGTGTGCGAGCACGCGTGGAGCACGAGCACATTCGTCGGCGTGCGGTCCGATCCGAGCGGGGGTACAGCGTTTTGGAATCCCTCGTGGATGGCCACTGTCATCCCCAATGACTCCGCCTCTTCCCAGAAGCGGTCGTTGTCCGGGTCGACGAGCGTGCGACCGAGGCAGGGGTTCGGGCGGACGAACGCGGACACGAATCCCAGTTCATCGCGGGCCCGGCGGAGCTCTTTGACTGCGGCGTCAGGGTCTTGGAACGGCACCATCGCCGCGCCGAAGAGCCGGTCGGGAGCGGCCGTGCAGTAGCTGGCCAGCCAGTCGTTATAGGCGCGTGGCCACGGCCGTCGCCGCATTGGGGTCCTGGATGCCCCAGAAGCCGAGCCCGATGGTCGGATAGAGCACAACCTCGTCAATACCCTCACTGTCCATGTCGACCAGGCGCGCCACGGGGTCGAAAGCTCCGGGACGCGCCTCCTCCATCGGAACGGGACCGCTCGGTGCGCCGACATCGGTCCCCGGTTGCCCCATTTGCCCGAGACGGGCGACGAAGACTTCCTGCCCCCCGATGAGCACATGGTCGAGGCCGTCGCCATCGGTGACCGCGGTGGGCTTGTAATGCTCGGGTAGCGAGCTCCAGGCGGACCAGGGTTCGAGGACATGGCCGTCGCCGTCGAGCACCCTCATGTCGTTGTGCATGCCCTGAACATATCCCCAAGTCAAGGAGCGGGGATGCTCGCCCGTCACGGGTGGAGACGCCCGCATCGGCCCCGCAACTCAGTGGCGCAGGAGTCCCGCCAGCGCGTCGGGGTCGAACAGCAGGCGCGAGTCGACAGGCTCGTCATCGAGCAGCGCCGCCGGGGTGCCTTGGGGGTCCTGCTCCTGGAAGAGCAGATCGGTCTCGATCACCCAGGGTTCGTAGCGGCCACTTTGGAGCCCTGCGGTATACGCGGCGTCGTTGAGCCCGACCCGCCGTCCGAGTTCGGTGAGGTCCGCCACGGTGAATCCACCCGTCTGCTCCGGCGGCTGCGTCGCGAAGAGTGCGCGCCGGAGCTCATCGAACCGTCCGGCTTCCGCCGCCAGCGCCAAGGCGTTGTCCGCCCGTACGGATTCGATGCCCAGGAAGCACCGCATCCGGTACTCGATGGCGATGGATCCCTTCGACATCTCACTCTGCAGGAAGTCGCCGCTGGTCTCCTCCAGTTGCCGGCAGTAGGGGCATTGGGGGTCTTCGAAGACGACAAGGCGCCGTGCGCCGGGGTCGCCGAGGAGAACGCCACCATCGGGAGTGTGATTGCTGGGCACAGGTGTCGCGGCCGGGTCGCTCATGTCCTGTGTTCTACCGCATGCGGTGGGATGTCAGGCCGCCGCGCGATGGAAGGTGCGGCGACCGTTCTCCTCCTGCGGTACACAAGTGACCTGAGAACGGGAAGGATGGCGCATGGCGTTCAAGGGCTGGCCGGTCGAGGCCGTCGAATTCTACGAGGGGCTCGAAACCGAGAATACGAAGGCGTACTGGCACGCGCACAAAGAGGTGTACGAGCAGAGCGTCGCAGGACCGATGGAGGAGTTGTTGGCCGAGTTGGCCGACGACTTCGGGGCTGGCCGCGTCTTTCGGCCCTATCGTGACGTCCGGTTCAGCCAGGACAAGTCCCCGTACAAGGTGAACTGCGCCGCCCACCTCCCGGGCGGCTACATCTCGTTTTCCGCCGAGGGGCTCTTCGTCGGCAGTGGTCTCTACATGCCCGAACCTGCGCAGTTGCAGCGCTACCGGACCGCCGTGGATGGCCAGAAATCCGGCTCGGAGTTGGAGAGGCTCGTGGCCGCGCTCCGTAAGGACGGCTACGACGTGGCGGCCCATCAGGTGCTCAAGACGGCGCCGCGGGGCTATCCGAAGGACCACCCTCGCATCGACCTGCTGCAATACAAGGGGATCGTCATGTCCAGAGCGTGGCCGGTCGCAGCCTGGCTCCGCACCAAAAAGGCCAAGGATCGCGTGGTCACCTGCCTCAGCGCCGCCCGCCCCTTGAACGACTGGCTCGCACGCCACGTCGGCTGACGCTGCCGACGTGCGGTGGCGATCGTTGCGGTCTGACACTTCCCAACGACGGGGTCGAGGCTTCCATCTCTGACCCTTCGCGCACGTCGCCCATGGCGTTACGCTCGAACAATGCGGGCGCTCCGGCTGACGACCTATCACGAGGAAGCCGAGTTGCTCGAGGTGGACGAGCTCGAACCTCTGGCGGGGCAGGTTGTGATCAAGGTGGACGCTGCCGGCGCGTGCCACTCGGATCTGCACATGATGCACGGTTCGGCCGCCACCGCACCGTGGCCCGTCCCCTTCACCTTGGGCCATGAGACCGCCGGCCGGGTGCACGTCGTCGGTGCGGGCGTGCGATCTGTCGAGCTCGGTCAGCCCGTCGCCGTCTACGGGGCCTGGGGCTGCGGGAGGTGTGCCCGTTGCGTGCAGGGCATGGACAATCTCTGCGAAGACCCGTTGCACCGCGTGGGACGTGGTAGCGGATTGGGCCTCGATGGAGGCATGGCGGAATACATGCTGGTGCCCGACCAGCGCTACCTCGTCGCACTGCCTGAAGGTTTGACTCCCTTTGCGGCGGCGCCGTTGACGGACGCCGGGCTCACCCCTTTTCACGCGATCCGCCTTTCGGCGACGAAGCTCGGACCCACGGCCAGCGCGCGTCGTGATCGGCGTGGGCGGGCTCGGTCATGTCGCCGTGCAGATCCTTAAGGCGACGACCGCCGCCCGGGTTGTGGCGGTCGACACGAAAGCGGGCCCATTGGAGCTTGCGGTATCCCTTGGCGCAGATGTCGCGATCCTCGCTGGTGACGACGTTGCGCACGACGTACGACGAGCGACCGGAAACGGCGGTGCGGATCTCGTCCTCGACTGCGTCGGGTCGACGGACACCTTGGCGCTGGCGGCCGCATCCGCGCGCAGCATGGGGGACATCACGCTCATCGGCGTCGCCGGGGGGATGTTGCCATTCCGCTTCGGCGTCCCGGCCAACGAGGTGGCGGTGCGCTCCGTCTACTGGGGAAGTCGCGCCGAGCTGGTCGAAGTGCTCGCGTTAGCCGCGCGCGGCCTCCTGAGCGTGCAGGCCACGGCCTATCCTCTCGAGCGGGCCATCGACGCCTACCGCGCGCTGGCTGCCGGGGAAGTGCTGGGACGGGCCGTGGTCGTCCCCGGGGCCGCCTCGTGACGGTACGTGACGACGGTCGCTACACCAGGCGCAGCGATCCGAGGTCGCGCACAGCCGCGCAGGAGCGACTGGCCATGGCCAGGAACATCTCGTCGGCGGAGCGGCTTCTTCCCTGGGACGTCATCGTCCCGAGAACCGTGATCATCGGGCCCTGCAGCTGCCCGAAGCGGTAGTCGTCGAAGCAGTGAGCGGCGGTGTACCCCTCCACTCCTCGCCGGAGGAGGTCGTCGTAGTACATCTCGACGAGCGTCCGCTCGGCCTCCCGACGCTCCTCGACGGGCAGGCTGGTCGCAATGAAGTAGGAAAGATCGCGGGCGGGGAGTGCGACGGTGACGGTCTGCCAATCGACGGCGACCACGTCACTGCCCGTCGGCGGGAACATCAGGTTGTCCAGCCGGTAGTCACCGTGCATGAGCGTGAACGGTGCGGGACGGCCAACGAGCCATTGGACCAGCACCTCTGCCACCTCACGCAACGTGACGACATCGCGCGCGTCTACACGTTCGGCAAAGCGTGTGATGAACTGCTCGGTCGCCGTCGACGCCAGAGCGCCCAGGAACTCGGCGCGCTGGCGGGTGAGCGGGGTGAGAAAGTCGACAGCGCGCAGCGTGTCGTCGTTCCATCGGCAGGCGTGGAGGGCGGCCAAATTGCGCACCGCATAACCCATCTGATCGATCGGACATCCATCGACCTGACGACCGGGCCGGCGCGGTGACAGATCCTCGAGGAGAAGCGTGAACTGGGTGCCGTCATCGGAGATCGCACCGTAGCGACACGAGGGCGTGCGCACGTCCAGCGTGCCGGCCAGTTGCGTATAGAAGCCGACCTCGTTGCGATGCGCAGTGGCAACCTGACGGCGCGCCGCCTCGTCCCCCTCGGCGAGCTTCGCGACCAGGGTCGGCGCGCACCCGACCGCATCGATGTGCAGGAGATAGGTCGAGGAGGTCTGTCCGGTGCCGATCTGCTCGGATGAAACCGAACGGACCTCCGTCTCGAGCGCCCCGGAGAGCCATGCCGCGCTCGAGATCCCCGGCACAACCGGCAATCGGGTTCACGGGCGGTGTCCCGGATTGGCGGGCATGGCCGGACGCCCGGGAGGACGCGCGGCGCGGTACGCCGGGAGGATGGGTGCCAGCTCGGACGGCGTGGCACCGTGCAGGATCACGCTGTCCGCCCCGAGCGCGAATTGCCGGAGGATTGCTGTGCTGCACTGTGCGGGTGTGCCGGTTGCGGCAGCCGCCATCCATTCGCCGGGGATCAGCGTGGCGAGGTACTCGAGGTCGCTGGTGGAAGCCTTCGCGTCGAAGGCGCCACGGAAGCCCTGCACGAATGGGTCGGCCCTGAATTTCGCCAGCACGGCGGGATCCCAGCCGTTCGCCGTCACCAGCACGTCGCCGTAGCCCCGGAGGTAGGAAGCGAGCCGCCCGACGGTCTTCTTGAGTCGCGCCGCCTCATCGATATGGTCGCCGATGGTGGCGAGGACTGACCACACCCGGATACTGGACGGATCGCGGCCTGCACGTTCTGCCCCTCGCCGCACACTGGCTACTGAGTTGGTGAGCGCCTCGTCGCCGAAAAAGGTGTGCAAGACGACGGCGTCCATGCACTCGCCGGCAAACTCGAGCGTCTTGGTGCCCATGGCCACCAGCAGCATCGGAATGTCCTCGTCGAAGTCCGCGTCTTGGTGAAGATACGGATACCTGCCTGCCGGTCCGTCGTGTCCGAGGATCGTCTCTCCTCTCCACAGCCGGCGCAGGATGCCCGTCACATCACGGAGTTGCGCGGTCGTGACGGGTTCGAGCCCCATGCTGGTGAAAAGCGCAGGGAAGCCCCGGCCGAACCCCAGGGCGAAGCGCCCACCGGTCAGCCGGTGCATGGTCGTGGCGAACGTGGCTGTGACCAAAGGGTGCCGGGTGTTGTGATTCGTCGCGGCGGACGCGATGCCGAGCGTGTTGCTGACGGCGCCGGCGGCGCCGCACAAGGTCGGGGCGTCTTTGAGGTTGAACCGCTCGGACACGAAGGCCGATCCCAGGCCCAATTGCTCCGCCTGTCGCACTTCGTCCACGAGATCACGCGGCGAGTCGGAGTGGCCCGCCAAGGTGTAGAACCCAAGTTCGGTCAACGGCTCCACCTGCTGACTCCTTTCACCATCCGCCTTCGTGTCACCGTACGAGACCGATGGTCCAACGGGACGCTACGGTACCATTTCATCAATATCGACATCAGGATCAAGTTCCGTCCGGGGAGGCCCCCATTGTGGCTGTCGCCTTGTGCGCGGAGGGGCAGCGGGAGCGGGACGATGCGAAAGCGGGGGAGACGATGAGCGACCGACTGGCGGGGAAAGTGGCAGTGATCACCGGCGGGGCGTCGGGCATCGGATGGCAGACCGTCCAACTCTTCGTGGCGGAGGGCGCCAAGGTCGTCCTCGGTGACTGCAACGCCGCGCTCCTCGCGCAACGAGGTGCGGAGCTCCCGAGTGCGACGAGTGCGACAGCCGTTGTCGACGTCTCGCAGGAGAGCGATGTCGAGGGACTGGTCAGATCGGCGGTGGATGCCTTCGGGCGCATCGACGTCGCGGTCAACTGCGCCGGTATCGGTTTCTTGGGTGCCGTGGACGAGCACCCCGTGGATCGCTGGCGGGCCGTGCTCGATGTGTGCCTCACCGGAACCTTCCTCGCCGTCAAGCATGAGGCGCGTGTGATGCTCGATCATGGCGGCGGCGCCATTGTCAACATTTCGTCCATCTCGGGGCGGCAGGTGAGCGAGGGGATGGCCGCCTACTGCTCGGCCAAGGCCGGAGTGGACATGCTCACCCGCGTTGCGGCTGTGGAGTTGGGTCCCCGAGGTGTGCGGGTGAATGCCATCGCTCCGGGGTTCGTCGAAACGCCCATGACGGCGCCGACCCGCGGAAGGTCCCGCCAGGCCTTTCTCGACGCCATTCCCCTCGGTCGGGCCGGGCAGCCGGCAGACATCGCAGCGCGCGGCACTCTTCCTGGTCAGCGAGGAGGCGGCATGGGTCAACGGGGAGACCCTCGTGGTCGACGGCGGCGGGGTCCAACGAGAAGCCCCCCGTTTCTTGAGCGCGAACCCTTGACCGCACTGCCGATGCGCTCCTCCGGCCGTCCCGGGTCAACGAACGAAATGTCAGATAGGTTCATTGCGTAGTGGCCCACCCGGCGAGTCCGGCAGCCCAGACGCGCGACATCAGACCGACACGAGGAGAAGGCATGGCTGAGGGGGAGATCGAGATCAACGGCGGCATCGTCGTCTACGAGTTCATAGGGCCCGCGGACGGAGAGGTCGTGGTGGTGACGCCGGGCGGTCGGTTCAGTAAGGACTACGGCGGCGTGCACGAGCTCGCCAACGCCCTCGCCGACGGTGGGAAGCGCGTGCTGCTTTGGGACCGTCCGAACTGCGGGAAATCGGACATTCAGCTGTACGGGGTATCCGAATCGCACATGCGGGCCGAGACGCTCGGCCTGATGCTGAAAGAGCTCGGGATCGAGCAGGTCATCGCTTCGGGCGGCTCGGGTGGTGCCCGGGACTCCATCATTTTCACGATGATGTGGCCCGAACTGGTCACCAAGCTCGCGGTCTGGTCGATTGTCGGCGGAACCTACAGCAGCATGCTGCTCGCCGGCGTGTACGTGCTCAACGAGCTCCGCACCGTGAGGTCCAAGGGCATTGAGGGTGTCCTCGAAATGACCGGCGGGCCTGGCTCCTGGGCCGATCTGATCGCCGTCAATCCCCGCAATAGGGACCGCTTGTTGGCCGTCGGGAGCGAAGAGTTCGAACGGGTCATGAACCGGTGGCTGAATGCCTATATCCCCAAGGCGAACGAAGCTATCCCCGGAGTCAGCGACTGGGAGTTCGAAGGGATCAAGGTGCCCACCCTGATCATCCGGGGCGGCGCCAAGGACTACGACCATCCGCCGCGCACGTCGATGGAGGTCCACAGCTTGATCAAGGGCTCGATCCTCATCGATCCCCCGTGGCCCGAGGACGCATGGGAGCGCGCCTCCGAGGCGACGCAAGCGGGTACCGGCCACCTCTTCGACCCCTGGGTGCTCGGCGCGCCGGCCATGCTGGAGTTCTACGATCAGTCGTAGGCCGTCAGTCGTAGGCGGTGATCTCGAGGCTCTGACCGAAGTGCTGGAACGGCGAACCCGGCCGGTAGTTTTCGGGGACGTCGGCGATCCCTTCGTAGAGCGCAACGTCAAAGACGTTGGAGGAGCGGGTGTCCTCTTCGATGTCGACTCCGCAAAGACGGACTTCGGTGGCCGTGTCGAAGGAGTTGACGAGCAGCACGACCTCATCACGTAGCTCTTCGTAACGCTCGCGGGAGATGCGGCCGAGCAGCGAGTACTCGCAGCCGCTGGGCGAGTCGCCGACGCGGCGGGCGATCATGGCGTGGTGCCGCCCGTCGTCGATGCAGTAGAGGGTGAAGTCGTCAGCGTCGAGGCACTCGCGGATGCGGTCGTGGCGCTCGTGGGCCGGCAAAAGGTGCCACTGGGTGTGCCGTCGATCCTTCATGGCCCACAGTGGGCCCGGAGGGATGGTGTGCTCGGGCTCGTCCTCTTCGAGAGGGGTCGAGACGTCGTGTCCCACCATCGGCCCCGGAGTCAGGATCAGACCGGACTCGGTGATGATGTCGCCCGGCTTGGGCCGGCCGGACGAGGCCGGAACGGCCTGACCCCACTCGTGGTCCTCTCCACCCTGCTCTTCGTCGTCCTGGCCCGTCATCGTGTCCTCCCGGGGTCTGCCGCTCGGCGGTGCGGCTCGGCCTTGGACCCTACTGTGTCGGGGGCGGGTTTCGGCATCTGTGGGGAGATCGGCTATTCGCGCATGAGCATCAGGGCCGCTTCTCGTTCAAGGTCGATATACGGTTCTCCGCTGACGTCGATGGCCACTCGGTCGATGGAGCCCCCGGTGAACGCGTACGGCGCCACACCCGGATAGTCGTCGGTGACGGGCTCACCGCTGTGTCGGCCGACGTAGAGCGCCGCTCCAGCGATGGCGAATGCACCGAGCTGCGTCTTGATCTGTGCCTCGCCGACCTTTTGGTCGCCGTGATAGAGCGAGAGCGTTCCCGAGGTGTGATCAGCCTCGATGCTCTCCTTCTCGAAGGAGGCCGAGAGAATCAGATTATGCCCGGTGGGTACGTCTTCAGAGCCGACGATCATCTGCTCGACGATTCCCACGAAGTTGTTCACGTAGTGGAGCCGATTCTCCTTTATGTAGAGGGCGTGCCCGCCGAACCGGGATCCCATTGCGAAGAGAATGCCTTCCGCGCCAGGTTCGGGTATGTCGACCAGCGCACCGATGGAGAAGGACCGACCTGATGTCTTTGCGGCGAGCCACTCCGCCACCGGTGCCGTGCCTGGCCTGTAGACATAACGATTCCTGTCCGCCGTGAGCTGGGGGCGGGGAGTATTGAAGATCTCGACCGCCGAACGGTCATCCAACGGGAAGGCACCGTTCGCCCCGGCTTCCGAGAACCAGATGTTGATGAGTTCGCGGAGCTTGTCGGGTCGTTCGCTCGCGAGGTCGTGCAGCTCGGCGCGATCGACATCGGTGTGGTAGAGCTCCCACACGTCATCGTTGAAGTGACTCCATCCCGAGATCGCTGGGTGGGTCGTGACGGCCTTCCACCCTTCGTGCCAGACGGCACACGAGCCGAGCATGGCATAGAACTGGGTTTTTCTCCCCGAAGGCGCTGTCGCGTCCTCGACGCTGGGTCGCATGCTCACCCCGTCGAGTGGACTCTGCGTGTGCCCCTTAATCGTCTCGGGTGCATCCACCCCGAGAATGTCCAAAATGGTCGGCACGATGTCGACGGCGTGGTGGTACTGCTCGCGGACCTCCCCTTTGGCTTCTGTACCAGCCGGCCACGAGATGATGCAGGGGTCGCAGGTGCCACCATTGAATTCGTAGCGCTTCCACATTTTGAACGGCGTGTTGAATGCCATCGCCCAGCCTGTCGGGTAGTGGTTGTACGTACGGGTACCGCCGAGCTCGTCCATTTGCGCCAGGTTCTGGGTCAGATCGTCCGCCACCCCATTGGCGAATTTCATCTCGTTGACCGAACCATTCGGGCCGCCTTCGCCACTGGCGCCGTTGTCCGATACCACGACGATGACGGTGTTCTCGAGCTCGTCGTTCGCTTCGAGGTATTCGAGCAGTCGACCGATGTTGTAGTCGGCATGACCCAGGAACCCGGCGTACACCTCGGCCATACGGGAGAACAGGGCTTTCTCGTCGTCGTTGAGCGAATCCCAGGGCCGGGTGACGTCGAGGATCGGGAAGGGGAGCCCATCAGGGCCGGTACGGGTTTCCGGCGTACCGATCGGATTGATCGGCGGCAACTCGGTGTCCGCCGGGACCAGCCCCATCTCCTTCTGCCGGGCCAGGGTCTCCTCTCGCAACGCCTCGTACCCCTGGTCGAACTGTCCCTTGAACTTCTCGATCCACTCCTTCGGTGCGTGGTGTGGTGCGTGGCACGCTCCCGGGGCGTAGTACAGGAAGAAAGGCTTTTCCGGAACGACAGCTTTGGAGTCCTTGATGAATTCGAGAGCCTTATCGGTCAGATCGTCGGTCAAGTGGTAGCCCTCGTCGGGCGTCCGTGGCTGGTCGACGAAGTGGTTGTCGTAGACGAGGTCGGGGAACCACTGGTTGGTCTCGGCGCCCAAGAACCCGTACCACCGCTCGAATCCTCGACCGCTGGGCCAGTTTCGACGCGTCGATGCAAGCGTCATCTCATCGGTCGGGCACAGATGCCATTTGCCCACCATGTAGGTATTCCACCCCTGCTCGCTCAAGATCTCCGGCAGCATGCCGTTCTCGGGTGGGATCGTGCCGCTGCCATTAGGGAATCCGATGGCCGCCTCGGTGATGCACGCCATGCTGTTCCGCGTGTGGTTACGACCCGTCAGTAGGCACGAACGGGTGGGGGAGCACAGCGCTGTCGTGTGCCACTGGCTGTAACGGACCCCGGCTGCGGCGATCCGGTCGATGTTGGGCGTGGCGATCGGACCGCCGTAGCAACTGATGGCCGAAAACCCGACGTCGTCGAGCACGATATAGACCACGTTCGGCGCGCCCGCCCGCGCTTTGACCGGTTCGAATGGTTCCCAGTCCGGCTCGGAGTCTCGAATGTCGACGTTGATGACGCCCTTGAACGGCTTCGGCACGCACCCTCCTTCAAGCTGAACTCTGGCCGAAACTACACCTCGCGTGTCGCTGCCGCACCTCCCTTGCGAGGACATCCTGAGTCCTGCCTGGGACGTCGCTCGGCGCGACACGTCGTGCGTGGCACCGTCGCGCAAATCGTCCGCTCGGGAGGTGGAACTCCCGGTGTGGAGCACGCATACTGGGAAGGACGATGGAAGGAAGCCGTTGACGAACTCATCTGATCAGCTCCCCAGTTGGCGTGACACGCCGACCAAACGGTCCGTCATCGACTTTGTCGACGCGGTGGTCGATGAAGGTGCAGAAACATTCGTCCCAGAGGTGGAACGAATCGCGGTCTTCGACAACGACGGGACGCTGTGGGCGGAGCTTCCCATGTATGCCCAGTTGACCTTCGCCATTGATCGGGGCGCCGAGTTGGGCCATCCCGTTGATCCCCAGGAACTGAAGGCAGGAGGGCTCGGGGCCCTCCTCGAGTTGATGAAACTCACCCACGGCAACATCACGACGTCGGAGTTCGATGCCGCTTGTCGCCGTTGGATCGCAACGGCCCGCCACCCTCGGTTTGGGGTTTCCTACGTTTCGACTGTCTACCAACCGATGCTCGAGCTGCTCAGATTGCTCGATGACCAGGGGTTCTCCTGCTGGATCTTCTCAGGCGGCGGAGCCGACTTCATGCGGGCATGGGCTCCCGAGGTCTACGGCCTGCCGGCCCACCGCATCATCGGCAGCATCGGGACCACTGAGTTTCGGATCGGTGAGAGCGGTGCGGAACTCGTCAAGGGGACGGATCTGCAGATCCTCAACGACGGGCCGCAGAAACCGATCTCGATCCATACCCATGTGGGCCAACGCCCTATCCTCGCCGCAGGGAACACCGACGGTGATCTCCCCATGCTCCAATGGACGGCATCCAATCCGTCTCGAACGCTGCAGTTGGCCATCCACCACACCGATGAAGTGCGTGAATATGCCTATGACACCGATCCCATCCTGGGCAGCGGCACGGCGCAGCTCCTGTCGGCCGCAGCGGACGGTAACTGGACGGTCGTGGATATGGCCGCCGACTGGGAGACGATCTTCCCTGCGCCGTGAGGTCCGTGCCTGCGCCACCCTCGACGGTTCGGACGCCGCGCGTCAGGCTTGCAGCAAACCCAGTTCGCGTGCGCGGCGCACCGCATCGTCGCGGCTGGCAACGTTCAACTTGCGGTAGATGTGCGTCGTATGGGTCTTGATCGTGTTGACGGACACGAAGCAGTTCTTCGCCAGTTCGTGGTTGGACATGCGGGTCGGCAGATAGGAAAGGACCTCGAGCTCGCGTTCGGTGAGTGGATCCGCGAGTTCGCCGCCCGGGGTGGGGGATTGCGCGGCTCGCGCCGCCCTCGTCAGAACGATCTGGCGGAAATCAGAGGGGATCTTCGGGAGAGTGGCGAAGAGGGCGACGACGGGCGCACCAGCCCTGATGAATACGTCGACGAGCGCATGCCGTTCAGCCAGAACCGTCGCGCGTAAGAGATTGGCCCTGGCCTCGTGGGTCAACCCTTCGGACCGCTCGAGCCATGCGCGCAGGATCAGGCTCTCCACTTGCTCGAGAGGCTCGTCGGACCAACCGGCATCGGGCGACTCCCCGAGAATTTTGCGCGCGAGCTCCAATCGGCCGAGGGTCAACGCGGCCGAAAGACGCTCAGCGGCAATCGCGGCCGCGGGGGCACTGTCGTGGTCCAGGGTTTGCAGTGCTCGTTCGGGGTGCCCCCCGAGGCGTAGCAGGCGTCCATGGAGGGCAACGAGGCGTCCGCTGACGATCGGTGGGGGAGGTGACGCAATGGCATTTGCGCTCGAGCGGATGACCGCCATCGCTTCTTCGAGGCCGACGGATCGACGCAAGGAGAAATCGATGGCTGATGTCGCCCGGAACGACCTGCCCATTCCCCACGAGTCGCACGCCGGCTTGATTACCTACGACCCCAAGGACCCGGACACCAAATTCGAGCCGATCGAGCCGGTCCGTCCTCCGGAGGGCGCTCCGAACGTCGTGATGATGATGAGCGACGACGCGGGGTTCGGGTCATCCACGGCGTTCGGCGGACCGTGTCCTCCGCGCATGTGATCAGCTGCGGACGTACGCCGCCAGGAATCGCCGAAGCTCCTCGGTCAGGTCGTCGTCTTCAGGCGCGCCGAAGAACCCTCCGTGGGGCATGGCTTCGAATATGTGCAGCTGGGCATCAACCCCTCCGGCCCGGAGCTTGCGGTGCATCCGGACCGTGTTGGACAAGAACAGGTCCCGGGTCCCCGCCTGCAGAAAGGTCGGCGGGAACGGAGAGCTGAGGTCGCCGAACAGCGGCGACAGGTAGGGGTGCCGGAGGTCATGGTCGCCGGCATACAGAGCGATGGAATCGGCCAGGCTCTGAGTGAGGACGCAGTCGAGGCCGAGGTTTGTCTGGAACGAGTCACCAGACTCGGTCAAATCGATTTCGGGGGTCAGGAGGACAAGCGCAACCGGGAGGGGCAGTCCCTCGTCGCGGGCACGCAACATCAGCGCGGCGGCCAGATTGCCGCCCGCAGAGCCCCCGCCCACCACGATCTGCTCGGGTGCGCGCACCTCGAGGAGGCCGCGGTAGACGGCGAGGACGTCATCGAGGGGAGCGGGGTAGGGGTGATCGGGGGGCATCCGGTAATCCACCGACCACGTCTGCATCTGCACCTGGGAGGCCATTCTTCGCCCCATCACCTCGCATGCCTTGCCGCCGCCCATGATGAGCGAACCGCCGTGGATGTCCAAGTAGATCGGCTGCGTCTCCCCCTCGTCGACGCCTTCGGGGGTGATTACGAAGACGGGGACTCCACCTACGGATCTGGATTCCACCGAGGAGTGGAGGCGTTCGGCCTGCTCACCCATGACAGCGACGAGCAACTCGTCGGTCTGTGCAATGAGGGCCTTCCAGCCAGCGACGTCACCGGGGGCGACCCGTTCACCCCCGCCGAACATGTCCATGCCGAGGAATTGCTGGGCTTGCTCGCTGACAGAAGTCGGTACCGGGATGAATCTGACAACCTCACGACCTCCCGCACTGCGGCCTTCCTCATCCGACGTCATCCATCGCTCCCCTCCTGAGACGGTCCCGTCCAGGCGTCACGGTACTCGGGGGGAGACGATCAAGACGCCGCGAGCGGTCTCGGCTCCCGAATCACCCGATCAGGATGACGACTTCGGGGTGGTCCAGCCGTAACCTCGAGGAACACGAAGGGACGGACTCCATGACCTCAGGACCAGTCGAATACATCATTGTGGCATTCCCCGGGAACAAGTTCACAGGCGAAATCGCACCTGAGCTGATCGACCTCGTCGCATCGGGAACGGTGAGAATCCTCGACCTGATCTTCATCGGCAAAGATGCCGACGGATCAGTCGTCAGTTTCGAGATCGAGGAGCTGGACGCGATGGCGGGATTCGAGGACCTTGACGCGGACGTCGGGGGGCTCATCAGCCCCGAGGACATCGAGTACGCAGCAGCAGCCCTCGAGCCCAACTCGTCGGCGGCGCTATTGATCTGGGAGGACCTGTGCGCGAAACCATTCGCCGAGGCCGTTCGCCGGGCTGACGGGATCCTGCTCGAAGGTGCGCGGATACCCCACGAGTTCATCGAACCAGCGTTGGCGGACTTGCCGTCAGCGGTCTGAGCTACGAGACATTCTGCGCAACGAGAGAGGAGACAACACATGCTGAGAAGACGACCGATTGCCCGCATGGCCGTACGCACAACTGCCGTCGTCGGGACCGCCGCCGTTGTCGGAGGGCACATGGCCAACAAGCAAGCGGCCCAGGCCCAGCAGGCGCCGGCGGCAGAGCCCGCCCCGGCTGCCCCTCCTGCGGAACCGGCTCCTGCCAGCGCAACTGACCCCATCGCGCAGCTCACTCAGCTGGCCGCACTCAGGGATTCCGGTGTTCTGACGGAAGCTGAATTCGAAGCGGAGAAGGCAAAAGTCCTCGGGTAGGAAGTCCTCACGTCGGATCCGTCGTGTATCCGACATAATGACCTCGGTGGAGCGTTGGATCCGAGGACATGATGCAAGGGTGACGACAGGGCGATGAATGAGAGGAGACGAGTAGCGAGGCCGCGTCGAGCTCCGAAGTGGCTTTTAGTCAGCCTCGCCTTCCTCCTTGTGATCGTGGGGGGCGTGGTCGGCGGATTCATCGTGGCTGCGACCCAATCGTCGGATTCGAACTCCTGCTCGGCCACGAGCGTCGCGGACAAGACTCTGCCGTCGGTCGTCACGATCATGGTGAAGAGTGGGACCTCCAGCGGTACCGGCTCAGGCGAGATCATCCGCAGCGATGGCTACATACTGACCAACAATCACGTCATTTCACTGGCCGCGGGCGGCGGTTCGATCGAGGTGCTCTTCAGCGATGGCACCACGGCCCCGGCCAAGCTGACGGGTCGCGACCCCCAGACCGATCTGGCGGTCATCAAAGTCGACGCATCCGAAGCGCTCCCGGTGATTCCCTTCGGGTCATCTACAGAGGCCCAGGTCGGCGAACCGGTCGTCGCCCTCGGAGCACCACTCGGTCTGTCCAGCACTGTGACTACCGGCATTATCAGCGCTCTCGATCGCAACATCGAGGTGCCGAGCGACAACGGTGGGAATGCGCTCCTCGTGGCGGCCATCCAGACAGACGCCGCCATCAACCCGGGGAACAGCGGAGGAGCCCTCACCGATTGCTCGGGCAATCTCATCGGCGTGCCCTCCGCGGGGGCCTCGGTGCCCAACGGATCGGGTGGGTCGAGCTCGGGAGACGTCGGGCTCGGGTTTGCCATACCGGTAAGCACGGCCGAGTCTGTCTCCGACGAGATCATCGCCACGGGCAGCGTCACCCACTCGTATCTCGGGCTTCAGGCGGCGCAGATCCCACCGGCGGCGGCACAACAGGCGGGCACGAGCGAAGGACTCTATGTGGTGGCGGTCGTTCCGGGTGGTCCGGCGTCGACTGCCGGGCTGCACAGGGGCGACATCATCACCGAGATCAACGGCGAGACGGCGAACGACCCCAATCAGCTGACGGCAATAACCCTGACCGAGAAACCCGGGGAAACGGCGATGATCACCTACGAACGCAACGGGAAGAGTGCAACCGCCAAGGTCACCTTGGGCAACGCCCCGTGAGTCGATGTCGGCACGCGCCCGGACTCAGGACTCACCCTCTTGATCAGGACTTACCCTGTCGATAGGTCTCAGTGAAGATGTCGCCCTGCGCCGCCCCGGAGCCGTCTTTCCCACCGCCGGGACCACGCAGGACAAAGGCGATAATGACGGCCAGAACTGCTCCGGCGATGGGGCCTGCGACGTACACCCCGTAGTGGGTGAAGGTACGCGAGACCAGATCCGGACCGAAGGTGCGCGCCGGGTTCATCGACGCACCTGAGATCGGGCTACCCCACAACCCGGCCAACGCGATGTAGCCCCCGACTCCGAAGGCTCCGATGATGCCGATGTTCTGTGCTCCCGAGGCTGTGCCGAGGATCACGCTGACCAGGCCCATGGTCAAGATCAGCTCCATCCAAAAGGCGGCCCACGACGAGTAGCCATGCGCCGGGTAGTTGGAACCGTATTTGGCGGAGACGTGGATGACGGCGTGCAGGAAAAGGGCGGCCAGCGTGGCGCCGATCAGCTGGATCACGACGTAGCCGGGGACCCGTCGCCAGGGAAAGTCGCGACGCAGTGCGAAGGCGATGGAGACAGCGGGATTCAGGTGGGCGCCTGAAACCTTCCCCATGAACAAGATGATGGCCATAACCATCAGGGCAGGGGCCACGACGGCGGCTTCTCGACTGATCGTGTTGGGGAAGGCTTGACTCATCATGCCTCCACCTGCAGCCACCAGGACCAAGAAGAATGTCCCCAAGAGTTCCGAAAAGAGCCGCCGCCATTCCTGCCGGGGGTCGTTGAAATCGGCTACCCGCTCGATGAGCTGTTGCTCGTAGCGAGCGAGGGGGCCGACCGGACTGAGCGTGGGTACCTCTTGCTTCGAGGTCATGGGGGGCCGATCCTTTCGTCACTTCTCCACTGGCGACTCTGTCAGGTCGGGAAGCCAAGGTCATCACCCGTGAAGGGTGACGTGCGACTGCGGAGTTCAGCCGCCTTCGTCGGAGACGTCGGGCAGCCGTGGAAGATCGTCGAGGGCAGGGAGTCTCGCCGTCAAGAGCTCCTCGATCCGGGCCAGTCGCCTGTCGAGCGCGGCAAGTGTGGCGTCGTTCGGTTCGGCCTCCTGCTTCGGATCAGATCCCCTCCGACGAGTCGCCTGGTCGACGAAACTCGACGCCACTTGGGCGGTGACCACGGCCAAGGTCAAGATCCCGATCGCCATGATGAAAACGGCAGTAACTCGCCCGGCCATCGTCACCGGGGAGTAGTCCCCGTAACCTACGGTCGTCACGGTGACGACCGACCACCAGACGGAGTCGCCGAACGTGTGGATATTGGACCCGGGTGCGTGGCGTTCGACCAGGTACACGATGGCCGCGCCGTTCAGCACGAGAATCGTTGCGGCAACCATGAAACGGCCGAGGCTTCCTCGACGGAACACCGACCTGATGAGTCGGAGACTGAAGACGACCCGCAGGGGCGGAAATGGAATCGCAGCCAGGGCGAACGGGTGGGTGAGGGGGTAGCGCCAGTGGCGGCTTGCCAGGGAACTTCTGATTGCCATGTCGATGGCGTAGATGACCGAGACGCCGATCCGGACAACCACGGCAGTGGTCGACGCGTGATGGCCCTTCCCGAAATCACCCGGCGGAACCACGACGATCCACAGCGTCATCAGCGCCAAGAGGTCCAGGGGAGTCTGAGTCCTCTGTAGGTAGCGCGCGAGGCGTCCGCTGGGGTCTTCTGCGTTCGGGTCGCGGCCTTCATCGAGGGCCCGGGGAAGGAGATCGCTCATCTGTCAAGCGTGACACGTGCAGCACTGCCGGCGACGTGCCGCGAGGGTTGCGTCGTAAACTTGTATTGCCGAAGGAGGTCCAGATGTCCGCTGAGCTTCTCTGTGCGTCAGCAGCTGTACGTCGTCTCGCCGTCATAGGCCCGTGACGCCCCGACGGTTTCTTCTTTGTTCCACTCCGGCACAGGGGCACGTGGCGCCGCTCCTCGTCATCGCTCGTCGGCTGGTCGACGATGGGCACGACGTGGTCTTCTTCACCACACCGCACTACAGCGACAGAGTGCACGCCGTCGGTGCCCGCTTCGTGCCTCTGGCTCCCGAGGACGATGTCCACGATCTGATGGTTGCTGACCCCGCACGGGAGGCGAACTCGAGGCGCGGCATTCGGGGACTAAAGGAGGATCTCCGACGGATCTTTCTGGATCCGCTACCCGGGCAGTTTGCGGGAATTTTGGAAATTCTGCGCACCTTCGCAGCGGACGCGATCGTGGCCGACGTGATGTTCTTCGGAGCCTTCCCACTGGCGCTGCGCCCGCGTCCGACCCGGCCGGCAGTGGCCTGTATCGGCGTGACTCCCCTGGCCACCACCAGCCCTGACACGGCGCCATTCGGCTTGGCGCTGCAACCTGGTTCGACGGCACTCTTCCGCTTGCGCAACACCGTCTTGAACTGGACCACCGAGCACATCGTCATGCGCGATATTCAGCTGCTGGCACAACAGCGTCTGGCCCAGACCGGATCGCCGCCCCTCGCCGGATACTTCGTCGATCTTCCGACGAAAGTGGTCGACGCCTACCTACAGGCGACGGTCGTCGGCTTCGAATACCCCCGCCAGGATCTCCCCGACACCGTGCAGTTCGTCGGGCCGCTGCTGCCTCTTCCCGCGAGAGCGTTCACGCCACCCGGTTGGTGGGACGAGTTGCGTGCCGGGCGACCGGTGGTCCACATCACGCAAGGAACGCTGGACAATGCAGACCTGCACCGCCTCCTTATCCCCGCCGGCGAAGCGTTGAGTCGAGAAGACCTTTTGGTGGTGGCGACCACCGGTGGTCCCGACCCTGCTCCGCTACGCCCGGTCTTGCCCGCCAATGTGCGCCTGGAGCGGTTCATTCCCCACGATGTCCTCCTCCCTCATGTCAACGTGATGATCACCAATGGGGGCTATGGCGGTGTGCAGCAGGCTTTGGCTCATGGCGTCCCCCTTGTGGTCGCCGGTGACAGCGAGGACAAACCCGAAGTGGCCGCTCGGGTGCGCTGGTCGGGCGCCGGTGTCGATCTGCGAACCGGGAGACCTTCGCCCAACCAGGTCGCTGAGGCCGTGCGGCGCGTCCTGACTGAGCCCATCTTCAGTGCCCGCGCCCGTGCGCTGCAAGCCGAGATTGTGCGCACGCGTCCCCTCGACACCGTGACGGAGATTCTCCTCACCTTGGCGGAAACGACGCGGCACGGCGGAAATGGGACACCATAATAAGAGGCAAATGTCCAGCAAGGATCCGCACTCACAGGACCTGGCACTTGTTGAGTTTGACGACGACGAAGTTGGCATGTTCGCCGCCGCCGCGACCCAGCCGGCGGTCGACGCACCGCTGGCAGCCGTCGGCTGCTATTTCCCGGAGCTCATCGAAAATTTCGTGGCCGACGGACGGGCGTTGCTCCACCTGCCGAGCCAATCCCATCTCTGGGAGATCGAGTTGAACGGAACGCCTTTAGGTGTCTTCTACCCGGGGATTGGCGCGCCGCTGGCTACGGCATCCCTCGAGCGAGTCATCGCGGCGGGATGTCGCTCGTTGGTGTTCTGCGGCGGGGCGGGAGCCGTAGTTCCGGAGTTGGCGCTCGGGCACGTCGTCATTCCTACTCTCGCCGTGCGGGACGAGGGTACCTCGTTTCACTACGCGGCCCCGACACGCGAGATCGCTTGTGCGGCCTCAGTGGTGGAGACGTTGGCGACTACGTGCGAGCGCCACGACGTTCCTTACACCCTGGGCAAGACCTGGACCACCGATGGGCTATTTCGAGAGACCCGGGCCCGCGTCGCCCGGCGACGGTCCGAGGGTTGCATCGTCGTTGAGTGCGAAGCTGCGGCACTGTTCGCAGCGGGTCAGTTCCGCCACGTGGACGTTGGGGTCCTCCTCTATGCGGGCGATGATGTGTCCGGCGACACGTGGGACGAGCGCGGATGGAAGGATGCACACGACGCACGTCAGACTGTGTTCAAGGTCGCAGCCGAGTCGGCGATTGCACTTGCTGGCCAGTCGAGGTGATTGTCGACGAGAACGGATGGGCGTGGCGACGAGGCCTTCGGTGAAGTGATCGACACTGTGGGTGATGCACCTTCTGGGCTAGTCGAGAAGGTTGAATGTGAAGTTCGAGGCAAGGTACGCTGACGCTTCCAACAATGAAGGCCCACGGACGCCGAGAAGTCCGACGCTCATGAACATTCAGTCCGATCCCCTCAAGGAGCATCTCCGGACTCTGTGAGCCGAAGGAACCGTCGCTCAGACCACCATATTGAGCGGCGGCGTGCACCAATACCTTGCACAAATCACCTGATCGTCGCACCCCTGTGGGTTGCCTATGGTGCCAATCTCGGGACTCTCATGCGGAGCTGCGATGCCGTGGGTGCGTGCATGGCGGTGCCCGAGACTGATCACTATCGACAGGCGCTGAAGAAAGGCCACACTCTCGCCGCTCGACCATGTTTACATTGGGTGCGATCCAAAATCGATTGGATCGATCTCCAACAACGTCAAGGTGCCCGGATCATCGGCGTCGAGTTGGACGAAGACTCGATCTCACTCGGTCAGGTTCGTCAAGCTGTCGCTCGAAGCGTCGTACTCCTCGGACATGAACACTCGGGACTGCCGCCCGAGGTATGGCCATACCTGGATCAGACGATCGAGATACCCATGATGGGCGTCGGCCATTCCCTCAACGTTGCCGTTGCCGGCTCTCTCGTTCTCTACAAGCTCGCAGGCCTGTCCTGAAGCCGTGCCGATCCGATCCAGACTCAAAGTCTGGATCGGATCGTGAATCATTCGCCAGCGCTACCAGTGAGGATCGTCCACCCAATACCTGAGAGATGCCCCAAACAGCGTCCCAAGCCGGTACCGGACCCATCGTCGTTCCTCGTCGGACAAATGGTCGTCCTGATTCGCATACGCCAGGACCGTAAGGGACGCTCCTTCTTTTTCCAGCGGTTCGATGCGAACTTCGACAGCGGAAATACGAGGGTCAACCCAGGGCTGGAAGATCACCCCAACTGCCCTTTGACATGTGACAATTCTGGGCTCTCGTTCGTCGCTCAGCAAGTTCAGCCAACGCTCACTGTCATCAATAAGTGCCTCGTACATCACCCACGGTGGGGGCGCGTACTTCCATCGTCGACCGACAACGAGGCGCCCGGCCGGGGACTTCCAGAGACGTTGTCGCTTGCCCACGGCGAGACAGGTTAGGCATCATGGGTTGGTGGACGCCCCGCCGACTTCGGTTGGCGGGGCGAGCCACGTCCGGCGGCATTCGATGAGGCGAAGAACCAATCCAGACTGCTTAATCCGGCGGGGAGGGAGGCACCTGAGTCGGCCTGGGTGGGTCAGCGTGTCACTCTGTCGCCACAGGACCTTTTCCTCTAGCGATGTGGCCACCCTCTACGTACCTTAGGTCTGACACATATCGTTGCATCCAGCCGCGAGCCGGTCATCGACATCCCCGTCGATACCGCAACGCTCGATTACGCTCCCGAACAATTCAATCAGGAGGGGTCCGAGACTTATGAAGGAAGCACTCAGGCGATTGTCGCGGCCGATCAACAGAGGAGTCCGCGTCGTTCCGCTTGTGGTTCTCATTGCCACCGGTCTCTTCGTGAGTGCTGCTCCTTCGTCGGCCACCAGTGGTCCAGGCAGCACCTGGACCGTCGTCACAATGCCTGCGCTGCCGACGAGTGACCTCAATGGGCTAAATGACGTGTCATGCGTGAGTTCCACCTACTGCATTGCAGTCGGGAACACGGGAGTCACACCCAACCTGGCTACCTTGGGCGAGGAATGGGACGGTTCATCGTGGACGGTGCTCACAACACTAAATGTTCCTGGTTCCGATACCGACACCCTTGAATCTGTTGCCTGTTCGAGTGAGACGTTCTGCATGGCGGTGGGTTGGTCGACGACCGGCATTGATACTTCGCCACTCACTGAGCTATGGAACGGTTCCACCTGGACCATCCAGTCTGTACCGGACGTCTCTTCCGGCCCCGGCACCGGCACGGCGCTGTACTCCGTCTCCTGCCCGAGCGCCCAATTCTGTGCGGCAGTCGGTGCTTGGACGGGTGGCTCGGTCATGGAGAATTGGGATGGGAACTCATGGTCGTTGGCCAGTCCCACGGGGGGAGCCCCCACCAGCTTGACCGAAAACTTGATGAACGTCTCATGTAACACTGCCAGCTTCTGCCTGGGAGTGGGACCCGGGAATGGTGTAGCCGTAGAGTGGGACGGAGCGTCATGGTCACTGGCACCCGGTACCTCTCCTGGCGGACTGACCGGGGTGTCTTGTCAGTCGGCGACCAACTGCATCGGCGTCGGCCTCGGAAACTCATTGGGCAATCAAGCACTGATCGCAAATTGGAACGGTACTTCGTGGTCAACGACGACCCCCCCAACGGGCTCCGCTGCCTACGCCCTCAATCAGCTTTCGTGCGTCCAGACCACATGCGTGGCTGTCGGCGCTAGCGGAGGCGGGGCCGCCACTTTGGACCAACCGGTTGTCGTGACCGAATCGGACGGCTCTTGGAGCTTTGTCGGATCACCGGGGGTCCCCTCATCTCCGGGCAGCATTGCAAACGCCGTCTCGTGCGTGGGACTCGTGTGCGTCTCGACCGGTCAGACATTTGACACAAGTGGAGGTGCGACTTCCCAAACATTTGCGATGACCGCGCCATTCGATATCACGCCGTCTGTCACTGGGGTGAGTCCCTCGTCTGGTCCGTCCAGCGGGGGTACGGCGGTCACCATTTCGGGTACGGACTTCTCGACCACGACGGGAGCGGTGAGTGTCTCCTTCGGATCGGTGGCGGCGACCAATGTCAACTGCACCTCCTCGACGCAGTGCACCGCAACATCACCAGCGGATAGCGCTGGGGTTGTGGACGTCACCGTCACTGTTGGAGGTTTGACGTCTCCGACCTCCTCGGCTGATCAATTCACGTATACGACGACGCCTCCACCAACGCCGTCTGTCACGGGGGTGAGCCCCTCGTCTGGTCCGTCCAGCGGGGGTACGACTGTCACCATCTCTGGTAGCAATTTCTCGACCACGACGGGAGCGGTGAGCGTCTCTTTCGGATCGGTGGCGGCGACCAATGTCAATTGCACCTCCTCGACGCAGTGCACCGCAACATCACCAGCGGATAGCGCTGGGGTTGTGGACGTCACCGTCACTGTTGGAGGTGTGTCGTCCCCTACGTCTTCGGCTGACCAATTCACGTACGCGGCGGTGAGCAATCAAGGGTATGACCTGGTGGCATCCGATGGCGGCATCTTCGCCTTCGGCGACGCCGCCTTCCATGGGTCGACCGGAGCTATTGCGTTGAACAAGCCCATCGTCGGCATGGCGGCCACCCCCGACGGCCAGGGCTACTGGTTGGTGGCATCCGACGGAGGCATCTTCTCCTTCGGCGACGCCGCCTTCCATGGGTCGACCGGTGCCATTGCGTTGAACAAGCCCATCGTCGGCATGGCGGCCACCCCCGACGGCCAGGGCTACTGGTTGGTGGCATCCGACGGAGGCATCTTCTCCTTCGGCGACGCCGCCTTCCATGGGTCGACCGGAGCTATTGCGTTGAACAAGCCCATCGTCGGCATGGCGGCCACCCCCGACGGCCAGGGCTACTGGTTGGTGGCATCCGACGGAGGCATCTTCTCCTTCGGCGACGCCGCCTTCCATGGGTCGACCGGTGCCATTGCGTTGAACAAGCCCATCGTCGGCATGGCGGCCACCCCCGACGGCCAGGGCTACTGGTTGGTGGCATCCGACGGAGGCATCTTCTCCTTCGGCGACGCCGCCTTCCATGGGTCGACCGGAGCCATTGCGTTGAACAAGCCCATCGTCGGCATGGCGGCCACCCCCGACGGCCAGGGCTACTGGTTGGTGGCATCCGACGGAGGCATCTTCTCCTTCGGCGACGCCGCCTTCCATGGGTCGACGGGTGCCATCAGTTTGAACAAGCCCATCGTCGGCATGGCGGCCACCTAATGGAGTTGTGCCATCGAGGGCGGCATCCACGGCTGCCCCAGGGCTATTGAATGAGCGACACACTCGGGCGGCTCATTTCGTTCCCTAATCACGCCTTGCAAAGCTCGCAAAAGTAGGGCTTGCACCGGTTCCTGTAGAGCCCCCTTCCTGCATTTAAGGCCGTCCTGCAGATCAAGATGTTTGTGGTGCGGGAATGTCAAGCAAGTGAAGTCAGAAATTTGTGACGAATGTCGTAGCAACGCAGCGGAAGCGAACAGCAATTGGAAGGGTGGCCGTACTCGACACAAGGCGGGCTACGGTAGACATTTGATTGACGGCGAAACCGTGCATCACCGCAACGGCGTTCGTGACGACAACCGTCCAGAGAATCTCGAACTTTGGGCGCGGCCTCAGCCATCACGGATCCTGAGCGACGCCATTAACTGGGCCCCGTAATTCTCGACTGCTATGGGGGCGTCGGCGCACCTCCAACAGCCCTCACGGTTCTCCCTGAGGACTCTTGGAGGTGGCGGGATTCGAACCCGCGTCCCCCGGAGTTTCAATAGGCCTTCTCCGAGCGCAGCCGGCATTGGATTGTCGGGGGCGGCATCACTGCCGGCGGTTGTGCCGCCCCGTAGCCAACGTAGATGTCCTCAGCAGTTGGTTGGTGTGGCCGCTGAGTAAGCCCTACTTGATGGCGTCCACTTTCCGATCCATAGGGCTGAGACCGGGTGGACGTCGCTACCTAAGCAGCGAGCGCGAGCTGAGGCTCGGCGTTTGTTTTTGGTTCCGGCTCTTTAACGTGGCTCCGGAGACCACGGCTCGCTTCTCCTATTTCGACGACCGGAGTCGAAGCCAATCACCCCCATGTGGGTTCTCCAGCTGACCCGGATGGCCAGCCCCACCATTCTACGGGGCTTTTGACGGCGTCGGTTTCAGGCGCCGCTCCAGTGGTTGATCTCCTTGGTGGCGCGGGCGGCTTCGCGCTCGAGCATCGCGGGACATGAGCAGGTTCCGCTTGTCGTACAGTTTGCGGCCTTTGGCCAGGGCGATCTGCACCTTCGCCCGGCCGTCCTTGAAGTAGAGGGACACCGGGATCAGGGTCAGCGACTGCTGCTGCGTCTTGCCCTGAAGCTCGTCGATCTCGCTGCGGTGCAGGAGCAGCTTGCGCTTGCGGTCGGGGTCGTGGGCCCCGAACCCCGTGGCGTACTGCCAGGGCGGGATGTGCATCTGGAAGAGCCACATCTCGCCGTCGTCGACCCGGGCGTAGGCCTCGCTGAGCTGCGCCTTGCCCTCGCGGAACGACTTGACCTCGGAGCCTTGGAGCACGATGCCCGCCTCGAGCGTCTCGATGAATTCGTATTCACGCCGGGCGCGGCGATTGGTGGCGACCGTACGGTCGGTCCCTCGCTCGTCGCGGGCGGCCGCCCGCTTGGCGATCTGCTTCTTCGCCCTGGCCATAGGACGTCGAGGGTACCCTGACATCGTGCTGCGCCTGTCCAGGGAGATCTACATGGAGATGGTCGCGGCACTGTCTCGCGGCCTGCCCGACGAGGCATGCGGCCTTCTGGTGGGGTCCTACGGGGGGGAGGAGGCCACGCATATCTTCCCGACGAAGAACGCGGCGGCATCGGCGCTGATCTACGAGATCGACCCAAAGGAGATGCTCGGGGTGGACCGGGCGGCCCAATCCCTGGGGGCGGACATCATGGGGGTGTTCCACTCGCACACCCATACCGACGCCTATCCGTCGCCGACCGACGTGGCCCAGGCGCTCGATCCGGGCTGGCACTACGTGCTTGTTTCCCTCCGCGATACGCATCCCGTCGTCCGCAGCTACGCCATCGTCGACGGTGTCATCACCGAAGAGCCTGTCGAGGTGCCGCGGGCTCGAAGCGTGATCGACGCAGGGCGCGGTTAGAATCCTAAGTAGATCAGTCAACAATCACCTGACCTGCGCTTTAGGTCGATGGTGCTGACCAAACGAGGAGGCCCCGATGGCCGTCGAAGTCCGCCTACCTACCGTCCTGCGCAACGCCGCGGGTGGGGCGTCGGTTGTGAGCCTTGACGGCGCCACCATCGGCGAGGTCCTGGCCAAGCTGGTGGCCGAGTACCCCGGCATGTCCGGGCAGGTCGTCCAAGAGGACGGGTCGCTGCACAAGTTCGTCAACATCTACCTCAACGACGACGACGTGCGATACCTGGACGGGGTCAATACCCCGGTGCCCGAGGGAGCCGAGATCTCCATCCTGCCGGCCGTAGCCGGAGGCTGACCCCCGCTATGGCGCTGTACCCGTCCGTGCTCGGGCTCATCGGCAACACACCCCTGGTCGACATCAGCTCCCTGAGCCCGAACCCGGCGGCGCGCCTGTTCATCAAGCTGGAGGGCCAGAACCCCGGCGGCTCGGTCAAGGACCGGGTGGCGCTGTCCTTGGTCGAACAGGCCGAACGCGACGGCCGACTCGTGCCGGGCAAGCCCGATCAGATCCTGATGGAGCCGTCATCGGGAAACACCGGCATCGGCCTGGCGCTGGTCTGCCGCGTCAAGGGCTACCACCTCAAGGTCGTCATGCCCACCAACGTGTCCATCGAGCGGCGCCAACTATTGGAGTTGTGGGGGGCCGAGATCATTGAGTCACCGGGATCCGAGGGGTCCAACGGTGCGGTGCGCATGGCACAGCGTCTGGCCGTAGAACATCCCGAGTGGGTGTTCCTCTATCAGTACGGCAATCCGGCCAACCCCAAGGCGCACTACGAGGGGACGGGACCGGAGATCTTCCACGATTGCCCCGGCATCACCCATTTCGTGGCGGGCCTGGGTACCTCGGGAACGCTCCTGGGCGTCGGCCGCTTCCTGCGCGAGAAGTTGGGTGATGCCGTGCAGATCTGGGCGGTGGAGCCCCCGTCCGGCGAGGTGGTCGACGGCCTGCGCAACCTCGATGACGGCTACATCCCGCCCATCTTCGAAGAGCTTGGGGGGGCCGAGCTCCTGGACCGCAAGACCGTGGTCCGGCCACGTGAGTCGATCGAGTGGACGCGGCGCTTGACGGATGTGGGGATATTCGCCGGCATATCGACGGGTGCCGCAGTGGCGGGGGCGATCAAGTGCGCCGCCTCGCTGGCCCCGGGCGCTTCGGCGTCGATCGTGGTCGTCTCGGCGGACGGGGGATGGAAGTACCTCTCCACCGGTGCATGGACGGACGACCTCGACGAGGTCACCGAGCGGGCGAAGACGATCATTTACTTCTGACCGATGGGGCGGACGTTAGTCGTCTGACCGCTGGGGCCTCCAAAAGTGGAACGCTAGAGTTCTAGCGCTCTACTTTTCAAGGTGTCCGGAGCGTTGGCACGGTCACGGTCACGGTCACGGCCTCGACCTGCGCGTCGGGGCCAACCGAGTTGCACGCGCCTCCCGATGGACGCTCGGCCGCAGATTCGCCAGTATGGGGCATGCCAGCGCCAGCGCCAACGCCCCTGACTCTCGAATGGTTCGGCACCACGACGTTCCGTTTGCGCGTCGACGGGGTGACGATATGGCTCGATACGTTCCTCGACCGTATTCCCGCCGCCCCGCAGGTCGGGCTCTCGGTGGTCGACGTCGACGAGGCGGATTACGTCTTCATCAGCCACTGCCACTTCGACCACATTCTCGGAGCGAACATCGTGGCCCGGAATACCGGGGCCAACATCGTGGGGTCGTACGAAGCGATGCGGCTCATGAACGAAGCCAAGGTGCCGGTTGCACAGCAGTGGCCCGTCTCGGGGGGAGAGGTCGTCGACTGCGGGCACGGGGTGAAGGTGAGCGTCTACCCCGGCATGCACTCCTGCTTGTTCGCCTCCAATGATCCTGACTCGGGTGGGTGCTGCGTGGGCGACCTCGGCCTCTCCCTCCAGCAGAGGCGGGCGATCATGGACCCGCTGTTCGCGCACATGCGCGACGCGGGCTCGTGGGCGCCGGAGCTGTACGACTACATGGTCAATCCCATCGGCCCCGTCTCGGATCACGACGGCGGCCAGCTCATCTACTTCATCGATACGCCGTACGGGTCGATTCTCTGGAGCGCGAGCTCGGGCTGTTGGACACCGATCCTGCGTGAGTTGCGCCCCGACGTGGCCCTGCTGGCGCTGGCGGGACGGCCCAACGTCAATGGCGAACCGTTCCAGGGGACGATGGCGGAGTTCATCGTGCGACAGGTCGAGATGCTCCATCCCGACGAAGGTCGTCTTCTGCCACCACGATGCTTTCCTGCCCCCGTACATGAACGGCATGAACGTCGATGCCGCGGCGGATGCGATCCGGACCCGCACCCCCTGGGCCGAGTTGGTGACGATGACCTACGGCGATCCGGTGGCGATACTGGGTGGACCGTCGGTTTCCGGCGTCAGCCGATCCACGACCGGGGTAACCGATCCGCTCGGCGATCCATGCCGCCAACTCGTCGATCACCTGCTCGTTTATGGGGGAGGCGGCCAAGCCGAGGAAGACGTCGGCAGTTGCTTCACCGTCTTCGTCGCTCGGGGGCGGCGACCACCGGAATCCGTTGCGGGTGCAGAACTCGACGGTGGCCACCAGCGCCACCTGGACATTGCCGTCGCGCAAGGGGTGGTTCTTGACGAGATGCGCGCCCAGCACCGCCGCTTTTTTCGGGAACTCGGGGTAGAACTCCTCGCCGACGAATCGGGCTCGCGGTGCGTGGAGGGCGGAGTCGGCCAGGTTGAGGCTGGAGTCCTGGGCGATCTCCTTCGCCGGCGTCTGTAGGACGGCTTCGGCGATCAACAAGAAGTCGGCCAAGTCGAGATAGTCGATGCTCACGTGCCCAACCGCTCCAGGGCCTTGTGGTTCTGCTGGATGGCGTCGCGCAGCCGCAGGAAGAACTGCTGATCGGTCCTGCGCCGTCTGACCTGCGCCGTGAGGCTGGGCCGCGGGTTCTCGGACCCGCCGGGTGCCGGCCTCGTCGCCCTCGCCCTCGTCGTCGGTGTTCATGCTGTGATTTTAGGAGGACGCCACACATCTCCCTCCAGCAGGGTCACGGGATCGGTCGTTTGCCGCAGCGATGCCAGGTCGGCCAGGTGCTCGTCCATCACGAGTGCCGAAATCGCGGCATCGAACGCGTCCTCGGAGCCGACCATGGATGCGGCGAACCGCTCGGGGATCGGCCAGGGTGACGTCGTCGAGGTAGCGAGCTCGCTGCCTCGGGGTTGCTCTTGTGGACCGGCCCGGTGCACAGGCGCGGGTAGATCTCGAGCACGGTCCAGGGGGAGGGCGGATCGAAGGGCCAGATGCTGAAACCCGCGTCCCGAAGCTGGCGCAGGTGGGGCATGCCGCGGATGGATCCCGTGCCCACGGCGCCGGCACCACCCACCTGGAAGGTGCTCTTGGCGGAGATGCCGCCAACCGAGAGTGAGCGCTCGGCTCGGCGAAAGTGCTCGGGAAGTGGAGGGCGCGGTCGGCCGGAGCGCCCCCAGAAGGGCGGGGCACAGTCGGACAGCCACGCCTCGCCCTCGCGCGCCGCCAGTTGCCACATGTCATCGACACTGCAGCAGGACCGCGCGTGCAGGAACCACGAAGGGAACGAGAAGGAGAAGTCCAAGCCCGGCGATCAGGCCGCCCGGAGACGCTTCGCGCGCAGGGCCACCAGGTCATCGGTCACCTCCTGGCGGCTGCGGCCGTTGCGCAGCGCGACGAGCTCACCGTCGATGACATGCGCCAACCAGATCCGCGTCGAGGCGCCCTGGGCTGCTCCGGACCAATCGACGGCGACGACGTCCATCAGGAACTCCGATCAGGACGTTCAGCGACGCGGCGAGTGCGCAGAGCTTGGTGACCGTGTTCCAATTCCGGGTCGTGCTGACGACGCCGAGCCGGCGTTCCAGCATTGCGCCGTTGAGTTTGGAGTTCCCGTAGCCGTCGGGCGTGTGGACGTAGACCTCCTTGCCGATGATGACCAGTTCGTCGCGCCCGCTCGGGGGCGGGCTGAAGGCGGACAGTTTGTCTTTGCTCGGTTTCTCGGCGAGAAACGTCACGTGGTGCCGGGCCGGGTCGGCGCCCTGGGCTGGATAGGGGCTGGTGGCGAGCACAAGCCGGAACTCCGCCGTGGTGCGCAGGATCACGGCCGGCGAACTGCCGAAGTCCTGCTCCAGCTGGTCCTCTATTTCTGCGACGAGAGTGGAGGTGCTCTTGCTCGCCGACCGGAAGAGGACGTTGCCGGTCTGTATGTAGGTCGAGACATCGGAATACCCGAGGGTCACGAAACTCTGCCGCAGGTCGGCCATGGCGAGGCGGCCGTGGCCGGCCACGTTGACGCTTCGGAGCAGTGCGATGTATTCGCATCCGCCATGACGCAGGCTGATCCTATTGTGGAGAGCGTGCAGCCGATCCTCCATCTGTCCCTTCCGGTGCGGGATCTGGACGAAGCCCGACGGTTCTATGTGGACGCGCTGGGCTGTACGGCCGCCCGGGCGCGCCAGGGTTACCAGGACGTCTGGTTCTACGGCATGCAGATCACGTTGCACGATCGGCCCGACGAGGCTGCGCCGTTGCCTCCGGGTTCGGTCCGTCACTTCGGGGTGACGCTCGACGCGGAGTGACTTCGAAGCGGTGACCGCGCATCTGGCGCAATGCGGGGTGCAGTGGGTCGTGCCGGTCTCGACCGATGACGAGGGGGAGCCGACGGAGCAGACCAAGGCGAAGGTCGCCGATCCGAGCGGGAACGTGATCGAGCTGAAGACCTACGCGAATGTGGCGGCGGCCCTGGAGACGGCGCCGGCGGGGGTTCAGGGGAGCCCTTGACCACGGGGACTGCCTCGACTGCGTCGACTGCGGACGGACTGTCCGCACGCACGCTCACGGTGCTCGGATGCGACGGGAGCTGGCCCGGGCCGGGCGGTGCCGGGAGCGGCTACCTCGTCGCAGCCGGTGGGACGTCGATCCTGCTCGATGCCGGTCCGGGCACATTCGCCCAGCTCCAGCGCCACCTCGACCCCGCCCGCATCGATGCGGTCGTACTGTCCCATGCCCATCCGGATCACTGGACCGATATGGAGTCCTTCGCCACCTGGGCCGGGTACGGCCCGGGCCGAGAGCGCTTCTGTGGAACGGAAGGTGCGCCCCTCACGGTGTACGCCCCTCCGGGATTGCGGGAGCGGTCGCACTACTGCGGCGCCGCCTGGCTCGACTGGCGGGAACTGGGCGCATCGGACCTGTTCACGGTGGGTGCGTTGGAGGTCCGCACCGCCGCGACCGACCACGGCATCGCCACGAGGGCCGTCCGCCTCAGTCACGATGGTGCCACCTTGGCCTACTCGGCGGACTCGGGGCCCGGTTGGTCGGTCGACGACGTTGGGCGGGGGCATCGGGACGTTCCTCTGCGAGGCCACCTACACCCAGGAGGCGGAGGGGTCGATGCTGCATCTCAGCGGTCGTCAGGCGGGCGCCATGGCCGCCGCCGCCGGTGTCGGTCGTCTCCTCCTCACGCACCGGTCGCCTACGGTGTCGGCCGACGACGTGCGTCGTGAGGCCGAGCTGGCGTTTGGGCGTCCGGTGGAGCAGGCGAGCATGGGCGCTGTCCGTTGCGTACGCCCGGCGGTGAGCGTGGATGAGAGGAGTGCGATGTCCGAGAGCAGCGAACTGAGCGGGGCCGGCAAGGATCCCCGCACGGCACGTGGTGACGGGCGTGCCCTCGACGAGCTCCGTCCCGTGAGCTTCGAGCGGGACTACACGGTGATGGCGCCGGGCTCGGTCCTGGTCACCTTCGGCCAGACCAAGGTGCTGTGCACGGCATCGATCGAGGATCGGGTGCCCCCGTGGATGCGCGGCAGCGGCAAGGGATGGGTCACGGCCGAGTACTCGATGCTGCCCGGCTCGACGCCCGAGCGGGCGTCCCGTGAAGCGGCCAAGGGCAAGCAGTCCGGTCGGACGCAGGAGATCCAACGCCTGATCGCACGCTCCCTGCGGGCGGTGTGCGACCTCGTCGTGCTCGGGCGAGGCACAGATCACGGTCGACTGCGATGTCCTGCAGGCCGACGGGGGCACGCGTACGGCATCGATCTGCGGGGCCTACGTGGCCCTGCACGATGCCTTCTCCCGCATGCAGCAGGCCGGCACCTTGCGGGAGAACCCGCTGACGGACTCCGTGGCGGCGATCTCGGTGGGGATCATCGACGGCGTGCCGATGCTGGACCTCCCCTACGCGGAGGACTCCCGGGCCGAGGTGGACATGAACGTGGTCATGACCGGCGCAGGTCGCTTCGTCGAAGTGCAGGGGACGGCCGAAGGCATGGCGTTCAGCCGGGGCGAGCTGGACAGCCTGCTGGGGTTGGCGGAAGCCGGGATCAAGGACCTTTCGGCCGCGCAGGCATCGGTTCTGGCCACGCCGCCGCCGTCGCGGTGAGCCCCGCCTCGCCGTTGCGGCTGGTCCTGGCCTCGGCCAATCCCGACAAGGTGGCGGAGATCGCCGCCGTGTTGACGGATGCGCTCGAGGTGGAGCTCGTTCCCCGGCCCGACGATGTGCCCGATGTCGTCGAGGACGGCGAGACACTGCTCGACAACGCGCGCCTCAAAGCGCGGGCGCTGGTCGTCGCCACCGGCCTCGCCGCCGTGGCGGACGACACCGGTTTGGAGGTGGATGCGCTCGACGGTGCTCCCGGCGTGTACTCGGCCCGCTACGCCGGCGAGGACGTGACCTACGCCGACAACGTGGCCAAGCTCCTGACGGAGCTGGCCGCCCGGCCCGAAGGTGGCGGCGCCGCACTGCCCGCTTCCGCACCGTCGCCATGGCTTCGTTCCCCGACGGCTCCGAGCTGTGGGCCGAGGGCGCGGTCGAGGGGACCATCGCGGCAGAGCGGTCGGCGCCGCGGGCTTCGGCTATGACCCGGTCTTCGTGCCGAGCGAGGGCGATGGGCGGACGTTCGCCGAAATGACGCCGAGCGAGAAGAACGCCATCTCGCATCGTGGGCGGGCGTTCCGCGCCCTGGCGGCCGCACTGGGCGCCCGCTCCACGCTGAAGTCAGGCCCGCCTCGGACCGAGGTCGAGGCTCAGGGCCGGCGCAGCAGGCGCAGCGCGGTGCCGCCCATGAACGCATCCATGGCCTCGGGCGAGAGTGGCAGCTCCCGTGCGGCCGCCGTCGCGCGCTCCATCGGGAGGAACGGATGGTCGGAGGCGAAGAGCAACCGGCCACTCCCGCGCGAGGAGTTCATGAAGGCGACCAGGGCGGGGTCCATGTACCGGGCCAGGTAGGCCGAGTTGGAGAGGTAGAGATCAGGCCACTTGAGCATGTACTGCATCAGGAGGGCCTCGTAGGGGTGGCCCATGTGGGCGCCGATGACGGTCAGGCCCTTGAAGTCGATGAGGATGTCCTCGAGACGTTCGGGGTGCTGGCAGGCCGAGCGGACGCGGGGCCCGGGTATCCCGACATTGACGGCCACGGGGAGGCCGAGCTCGGCCGCCGCCGTGTAGATGGGGTAGTAGAGCTTGTCGTTCAGCGGGTACTGCTCCACGAGCGGCGTGACCCGGACCAGCGCCACCGACGGATGCTCGGCCAGCGCCCGCAGCCGCGCGGACTGCTGCACCGGTTGCCCGGCGTGGTCCGCCACCAGGGCCACGCATAGCCGGTCGGCGTGGGGCGCGATGTCCTCGAGCAGCCTCTCGGTCTCGGGGGACGGACATCCCTGCTGCGATGACGCCCAGATCGACGCCGCAGGCGTCCATGGTGGCCAGCAACTTTGTCGAGCGTGGTCGAGGCGCCGAGGTCACCGCCCAGGAGGTCGACGATGCCTTCGTTGCCGACCTGACCGGTGAAGGCCTTCGCTGATTTACCGGTCAGTGCGTTGACCCATAGGTCGACGACCGTCACGCGTCGTCGGGTTTGGCGGCCGCCCGTGCTTCGCGCATCATCTTCACCCCGTTGGTGAGCGAGTCCCTGATGAGCTTGTCGTTGTCCTTGGAGATGAAATCGTGCACGCGCTTCTCGAGGAAGAAGCGGAGGATGGGATTGAAGGCGTGATAGCGTCTCGGAGAAGTGGACACGGGTCGTGCCGTTGCCCAGATCCTCCAGCCGGTTGCGGCCCTGGGCCTTGGACCACAGCGGTTTGCCGACGGCGTCGTACTTCCACGAGACCTTCGGCGTGACCTCGGTCAGCCACTCCCACGATTCCCCCCGGCCGCCCGACATCAGATAGCGGGGGACCCGGAAGGTGCAGTGGCGGACGAGGCCCTCGCCTATCTCGTCGCCCGGGTGGAGGATCTCAATGGTGACGTCCCCGTTCTGCGTGAGGGCGCGGCGCAGCCAGAAGAGCTCCCACAGCTCGTCCTGCGTGGCTTCGATATCGACGTAGAAGTGGTGCTCTTGCATCGGCTCACCATATCCGCCGTACCTGACGGTCGCGTCAGGTACGACGCCGCAACGGGGCGTCCGGAGGCACCGCCGGACCGTTATCGTCTCGCGGGTCATGAAGGTCGCCTTTGTCGTGCCCCGCTACGGCCCGCAGATCCGTGGAGGTGCGGAGACCGGGGCCAGAATGCTGGCCGAGCACCTCGTGGCGGATCGTGGGGACAGGTGGAGGTCTTCACGTCGGCTGCCCTCGATGCCCTGACCTGGCGCGACGAATTGGCGCTCGGGACCGAGACCGTCAATGGGGTCACGGTCCACCGCATCGGCTCGGAGGCGGGTCGGGGCGAGGGTTTCCACCCGTTGTCGGGCATGCTGCTGGCCGACCCCACCCAGTGCGAGCGAAGAGGACTGCGAGCGTTGGGTCGATCTGCAGGGCCCGAAGTCGCCCGACCTGCTGAGGGCCGTGGAGGCCAGCGACGCCGACGTCATCGCCTTCTACCCCTACCTCTACTACCCGACGATCCGCGGCTTGCCCCTGGTGCGGGACCGGGCCATCCTCCATCCGGCCGCCCACGAAGAGCCGGCATTGCACCTCGCAGGTCTTCGATGCCCTGTTCGCGCAGTGTCGTGGCTTCGCGTTCCATACCCGGAGCGAGCGCCGTCTTGTGGTGGAGCGCTTCGGCGTCGCCACCACGCCGCAGGTGGTAGTCGGCTTGGGGATCGAAGAGGCCGATGGATCAGCGGAGTCCGCCCGGGCCGCGTTCGACCTCGGCGACGCGCCTTATCTGCTCTGCATCGGGAGGGTGGACGACAAGAAGGGGACAGGGATCCTCTGGCGGTACTTCCGCTCCTACAAGGAGCGTCATCGCGGGGATCTCCGACTGGTCCTGGTCGGGCAGATCGTCGACCCCCCAGATGACGAGCCGCGACATCGTGCTCACCGGGATGGTCGATGACGAGACCAAATGGGGCCTGCTCCGCGGCGCCCACGCACTGGTCGCCCCCTCGCCGGTCGAGTCGTTCTCACTCACCGTGATCGAGGGCATGACCGCGGGCGCCCCGGCCATCGTCAACGCGGTGTGCGGGGCGACCCGCGAGCATTGCGAGCAGTCCGGCGCCGGCATGTGGTTCGAGGGGTACGCCGAATTCGAGGCCGTAGCTCGATCGCATGTTCGGCGACCGCGTCCTGCACGAGACCATGCGGCAGAACGGTTTGCGCTATGTGGAGTCCACGTACCGATGGCCGGTCGTCATGGATCGCTACGGAGCATTTTTGGAGGCGTTCGTGGCGCGACGCCAGGGCACTACGTCGCAGCAGTGAACGGCACGCCGTAGCGGTTCAGATGCGCCTTCTCGGAGATGGGAAGGCGGCGCGGTGGACCGAGTTTCTTGGTGAGGTGGCCGACGGGGATCACCGCGACGGGCCGGACTTCAGGCGGGAGGTCCAGCGCTTCGGAGAGGTCGTTCCCACTGAGGGTCGGCAGCGTGGTCAGCGTTGACCCGAGTCCGAGCGCGTGGGCGGCGAGGAGCAGGTTCTGGACGGCGGGAAAGATGGAGGAGTCGAGGGACTCGGCGAAGGTAAGGCGCGTATCGCCCGCGACGACGATGAGCACGGGTGCCTGGGCGCATCCGCCCATCGCACCCTGGTCCACGTCGGCCAAGAATGCCGGCGCCAGTCGTCCCTTCTCCATGTCACGGGCGCCGCCTTCCCAGACGCGGGCGGTGATGTCGCCGATGGTGGCACGGATGCCGGGGTCGCGCACCACAATGAACACGAAGGGCTGGCTGTTCTCCGCCGTCGGCGCGTGCGTGGCGGCGGTCAGGATTTTGGCCACGGTGGCGTCGTCGACATCCTCGGGTGTGAAGGAGCGGGCGGCGCGCTGGCTGAGGACTACATCGAAGAAGTCGGTCACGGCGGTGATGGTACCGGTCGGCGGATCGGGGTGCCCGATCAGGTGAGGCGCTACCTTTGGCGCTGCAGCGGGCGGCCGACCCGTAGCCTGGCTGCTGGGAGGGGTGGGATCGGGCCGAGTGGGAGGGTGTGCGAGTGGCCGGGAACGACGCTAGCGTTGGAGGAACTGCTCAAGGACATGATCGGGAAGTCGACGGGTCGGTCCAGGGTCGTGGTCGAGCGCGGGCCGGTCAGTCAATTCGCCGCTGCCGTCGGCAGCACGAGCCCGATCTACCGTGACGTCGATGCCGCGAAGGCTGCTGGCTTCGCCTCCATTCCTGCGCCGCCCACCTGGCCCTTCGCCATGGAATTCACCGGGAAGTTCGGAGAGATACAACCGCCCGGCGCGGAGACGGGGAGCCCGCTCATGGCTGCGCTGGCGCACCTGATGGCCAACGGGGGACTGATCCTCCACGGTGAGCAGGAGTTCATCTACCACCGCCCGATCGTGGTGGGGGACGTCCTTCTCGGCGAAGGCAGGGTGGTCGACGCGTATCAAAAGGAATCCAAGGGCAGGATCATGACCTTCTTCGTGAGCGAGACCACGTGGACCGACGACAGCACCGGTGAGCCCGTTGTCACGGCCATCTTCAATCTGATCCACCGCGCATGAAGGCGGCGGGGCGTGCACACCGGACAACGTTGACGGGAGGTCGACACCATGGGTGAGCAGAAGCTGTCCTTCGGAGATGTCGCGGTGGGTGACGAGGCCCCCGTACTCTCCCACAAGCTGACCAGGACCGACCTGGTGAAGTACGCCGGGGCATCGGGTGATTTCAACCCGATGCATCATGACGAGGTGCTGGCAGTGGCGGCCGGTCAACCGAGCGTGTTCGGGCACGGCATGTTCTCCATGGGTCTCCTCGGCTCGGCCTTGACCGACTATGTGGGTGTAGGGAACGTGACCCGTTACCGGGTCCGTTTCGCGCGCCAGACGTGGCCGGACGAGGTCCTGTCGTCCAAAATCGTGGTGACGGGGAAGCGGGAAGACGCTGGGAAGAAGCTCCTCGACCTGGCGGTGACGCTGACGAACGGCGAGGGAGAGACAAAGGTGGTGGGGGAGGCCACGGCGGAACTGCCCGACAAGGACTGAGCAGCCGCTTCAATGCGTGTGTAACCTGCCCTTACTTTCCAGACGAAGGGGTGCACACCATGGCAGGGGGGGCGCCCGCCCGAGCGGATTTCGCGCGCGCTCCGGACCTGACAAGATCGGAAGATCCGTCAGCCCGAGTGAGGTGCAATGACTGCAGATGAAAGATCCACCGTGATCAAGATCAACGCCATAACCGTGCCAGAAGGTGCCGGGGACGAGCTGGCGAAGAGGTTCGCCGCCCGGGCCGGTGCCGTCGACAACCAGGAGGGCTTCGAGGGCTTCGAGTTGTTGCGGCCGACAGACGAACGCCGCCAATGGTTGGTCGTCACCAGGTGGAAGGATGAGGCCTCCTTCAACAGCTGGGTCTCTTCACCCGCGTTCGCCCACGGACACGCCGGCGCCGATCGTCCGGCTCCCCACGGTGGTCCCGTGACGGTGTCTTCGGAACTGTGGTCCTACGAGGTGTCGGTCGAGTCGTCTCCCGACGCCGCTGACTGACCCCGTGCCCTGGGCGCATTCAGGGGCGTGGTGCGTAGTCGAAACTGTCGAAGGGCCAGTCCGTGGATAGCCAGTCCCGCACCGTTTGGTACACGGGGGAGTCCAGATCGGCGTGTGTGGCACGGACCCACGAGCGGACGTCGGCCTCGACGCCGTCCTTCGCCGAGGGGTAGATGTAGACGCAGCCGATGACCTCGTCGCCCGTGTCGCTGACGACCGAATAGGTGAATCCACGACGCTGTGCGAAATCCTCCTCATGCCCGGCGAGGTCCGCCGCATTGCGTTCCAACGTCATGGGCTCATCGGGCCAAGGATGTCCGGCGAAGCCGGGGGTGGCGTGGATGTGGTCGACGCTCGAACTCCAGGCGTCGAGGTCCCCTTGGTTGTGCGCGACGCGGAGTGGCACAAGGGCGAACCCCGCCCCGCGCGGGAGGTGGAGGAGGGTCGAACTGTGCCGGGACGAATTCGGTATGCGCCATGGCGCCCATTGTGGCGCGGCCGGCGACCCGGCTACGCCACGTCGAAGCGGAGAGGAAGGCGCGCTGGTCCCCAGATCCCGAAGTTGGCCGGTTTCCACTCGACGGGTCCAGCCAGGGCCAATCCGGGCAGCCGCTGCGCGAGCAGCGGTAGGGCTTCTTGTAACTCCGCGCGGGCCAGGGCGGCCCCGAGGCAGAAGTGGATGCCCGAGCCGAACGTCATCTGGGCGGTGCCCCGCTCCTGCGTGATGTCGAAGCGGTTCGGCTCCTGCCAGACCTCGGGATCACGGTTGGCCCCGGCCAGCGACGTCGAGACGATGGTGCCTTGCGGAAAGAGGACGCCGCGGTAGACCACGTCTTCGGAGGCGAAACGCACGGTGGCGCGGACCGCACCGAGGTACCGCATCGACTCTTCCACGGCACGCGGCGCCAACGCCGGCTGTTCGGCGAGAAGGCGCCATTGGTCGGGGTGTTCGGCAAAGAGGGCCACGCTGCAGGCCAACTGGTTGCGGGTCGTGTCGGTGCCCGCCATGAGCACGGCCTGGGCCAGCATCGCCATCTCCTCGGTCGAGAGGCGGTCGCCCTCCTCCTCGATGGCGATCAGGTCGCTGAGGAGATCCGCCCGGGGATCGGCACGTCGTTCCGCGATCATGTCGCTCACGTACGAGGTCAGCTCGCCCGAGGCTCGTTCGATGAAGGGGAGGTCCTGTTCGAGCGTGCCGTTGAAGATCCTGAAGATATCGGTGGCCCACGACGAAAACAGCTTCCAGTCCTCGCGTGGTGCACCCAGGAGCTCGCAGACGATGGGAATGGGATAGGGCTCACACACTTCGGTGACCAGCTCGCAACTCCCGATGCCACCGATGGTGTCGATGAGGTCGGTCATCACCGCCCGCATGGCCGGGCGCAACCGGTTGGCCGACGCCGGCGTGAATGCGGGCGCAACCAGTCGGCGTAGGCGGGCATGTTCCTCGCCCTCCATCGAAAGGATCGATTTGCGTCGACGGCCAGGACGCCCGAGTTCGGGTTGGCCCGACATTTGCGGGAGGATCGACAGTGCCGAGTGAAAGCGTTTGTCCCGCAAGACGGCCGTCACGTCTTCGAGCCGTGTGACGCAGAAACCCATTTCGGTGCGGGCCAGCCAGTGCTGCGTCCGGGCTTCGTTGACAGCGGCGATGGCGGCGCGGCGCTCCAACCCGATGGTCCGGAGCAACGGGAGGTCCATCTCCTGGACCGGTTGTGCCGACATGTCACCCCACAGTCGTTCGGTTTCGGCCGTCGGGAAGTGAGGCTACTCACCGCATGGCGTGTCGCGGGACTCGCCTGTCGTCGGTGAACTGGTGTGTCGGTGCGGTGGGCCGGATGAACATTGTGTTTCCCGCGCCCATATGACCAGCAAGTTCGCGAAGAGGCAGTTCAAAGGGGGTTCCTTTCGACGACACGTGGGGAGATACTGAGAGGAGATTGGTAACGGAATACTCCGCCGTTGCCCATAGTGGAAAGGAGCTGCCGATGACGTCGACAAGCTCGACCGAGGAAGGCAATCCACCGGACTGAAACCGCGTCACCGGTGTTGACGCCGGTGGCGCCGCAGCGCAACTCGCACGATGAAAGAGTCCGGCGAATGTGGCCGCGCTTGAGCCGGTGCGTGTTTCGATCGGCCGACAAGTCGGCCCTCGCACACGACGCCTCGGACCAATGCCGTGTCGAGTTGTGTGTAGGCACATTGAACAGACCATTACGGGACCGGCCCTAGGGCCGGTCCCGTTCGTTGTACGGCTGGCCTTCGAATTCGTGACAGTCTGGTGACGGTGACGGAGGCTGCAGCATCAGAGCAGGGAGGCTTGCGCCGACTGGGGATGTTCCCCCTGTCCGCTGTCCTGTATCCCTACGCGCAAATACCTCTCCACGTCTTCGAGCCGCGCTACCGGGAGCTGACGAGAGATTGTCTGGCGGGAGACGCCCGGTTCGGTGTCGTGCTCATCGAGAGGGGCGTCGAGGTCGGAGGCGGTGACCAGCGCATGGCGGTCGGCACCCGCGCCGTCATCACCAAAGCAGCGGCGATGTCCGACGGCCGGTGGCTCCTGATCGTGCAGGGGGACGTCCGGATTCGGGTCGGCGAGTGGTTGGCCGACGATCCCTATCCCTTGGCGATAGTGGAGGAGTGGCCGTCCCGAGTTGACGAGGTGGAGCCGGCGCTGCTGCGTCGAGCCGAGCAGAGCGTCCGCCGCACCCGCGGCCTTCTTTCGGAGTCCGGTGCCAGCGCGGCCCTCGCAGCCGAGACGCAGTTCGACGACGATCCCGAAGTCGCGTCGTGGCAGATCTGCACCGAAGCGCCGCTGAACATGATGGATGCACAAAGCGTGCTGTCTGCGGAGAGCACGACGCATCGATTGGAACTCCTCATCGAACTCACTGAGGCCATGGAGCAGGATCTGCACCGCATGCTCGCATCAGGCTGAAGGGCAGGACCGCATCCACCGGTGCGAGGCCGGGAGGCTCTCCAGCAGTTCGTGAAAGGGATTCTGTGATCCTCGAGGCCGCGTCATGGCCGGATGACCCGATCCGACCTTTACATTTTTGGCAAATAATGTAAACTCAAGGGCCTGCCACCGGGCAAGGACAGCACCGAGACCAGGGGACGACGAGCAGTGGGCGCAACCGAGACACTCGAGGACCAGACCGTCGACGCCGAGATCAACTACATCTGGAATCCCCGGTCGCCGCAGGATGAAACGCTCAAATTCGTGACCGAAGCCGAAGAGCAGTCCACCATGCAGACGCTGCCCGGCCGCACCGTCCGCATCACGAACGCCCGGACGTTGCAGCCGGAGCTCGATCGCGAAGGATTCGTGCTGGTGTCCCACACGAGCTCGATCGATGATTTCAATCTGATTCAGGAGGATCCCGAGGTCGACCAGCGCTACATCGACGAGATGACGGAGCTTCTGGCACAAGTGACCGGTGCCTCGCAGGCATTCATGCTGGGCCGGGGGAAACGGCGTTACGGCGAGAGTGCAACGGACAGGTTGGCCCCACTGTCGAACGCGAAGCCGGCGCGCTACCCGCACGCCGACAACACGGACGCCTCGGCGACCGGACTCGTCGAGATGGTCGATGCCTTCGTCGACAGCATCGATCTTCGCAACTTCTCCCGCTACGCGCTCTACAACATGTGGCGGGCTGTCTCACCGCCACCGCAGGACTTTCCGCTCGCGGTCTGCGATGCCCGGACAGTTGCGCCAGAGGACGAAATCACGGTGACCGCCGTCACGGTGGAAAAGGACAGCGGTGAGATCGTCCATGACACGACCGGCTACCTCTACAACCCGGCTCACCGTTGGTATTACTACCGTGACATGACCCCCGGAGAAGTCCTGGTGTTCAAGGCGCACGACACGGACCGCAGCCGATCGGTCCGCGTGCCCCACAGTGCGTTCACCGATCCGACGTGCCCCGTCGGCGTGCCCACGCGGGCCAGTGTGGAAATGCGCGGTCTCGCACTCTTCGCCTAGCCCCACCGGACCTGTCCGAGTAGTCCCGATCGAGAGGTCGACATGGGTTGGCCCGACATGAGCGCGCGTCCCGATCGCGCGCAGCCCAATTGGAGGAACGATGGCAGCGCACGCCGAACATGATCTGATTTTCCGCAACGTGACGGTGGTCGACGGCAGCGGGGGATCCAGCGCGCAGGGAGACGTCGCCGTCAGCGGCGGAAGGATTTCTCAGGTCGGTGGTCGCGTCGTCGGTCATGCCGCCGAGGAGGTCAGTGGCCGTGACCTGGTGCTGGCTCCGGGGTTCATCGATCCGCACACGCACCTCGATGCGAACCTCTTCTGGGATCCCGATCTGACGCCGTCCTCGAGCTTCGGTGTGACCACCGTCGTGACCGCCAACTGCGGGTACGCCCTGGCACCGGTGCTCAACGAGGGAGCCCGTGCGTACCTGGTCGCGGCCATGAGCACCGTCGAGCAGATTCCCGAGGTCTCCTTCGAGACGGGTGTGCCTTTCGACTGGTCCGATCTGGCGTCGTACGCGGCGCGGCTCGACGAGCTGGACGTCCTGCTCAATCACGCCTTCCTCGTCGGCCATGTGCCCATCCGTGCCGCGGTGATGGGGGTGCCCGATGTCTATACGCGTCGAGCGAGTGCTGACGAAATCCAACAGATGGGGCGGTTGCTGCGCCAAGGGACCGACCTCGGAGCCCTCGGCTTCTCGACCGACCAGGTCGTCGGAAATCCGGGTCCGGGTGGCACGGCCCTCCCCGGGCAGATCTGCGGGGAGGACGAACTGCTGCAATTGGCCGCCGTGCTCGGCGAAGGGCCGGGGCCCGGTTTGTTCACCATGGCCAACGCTGCACTCCTGCAGGGTCGAAAGGAGAAGATCGACGACTTGGCGTGGCATCAGCGCCTTGCCGCGGCCTCGGGGCGCCCGGTGGTGGTCGGTCCGATATTCGATTCCACTGATGACCCCGGTGGGGCCGCAGAGATCATGGACCTGGCCCTGGCGGGCCAGCGGGAGGGATTTGCGGTGGTCCCCCAGATCTCCACCCGACCCTTTGAGCTCTGGACGCGACTGGACAGTCCCGGAACATTGTTGCGAGCACTGCCGACGTTGATGGCTGCGGTCGAGCGTGGTGGCGCCGCTGCCGTGCGGGAACTGGCCGCTGATCCCGGGGCCCGGGCCCAGCTGCGTCGTGAAGGGGCGGTCATGCCGCCCAACCCCGTCTTCAACGGGCGCTGGGACCATGTGCGTGTGCGCTACTCGCATCAGGCGGACGTGGAGGGCAAGGACTTCGACACCCTGTGTGCCGAGCGGAACAGCGATCCCGTCGATCTCCTGATCGAACTCGCTCTGGCCGACAACTTCGAGACGCAGGTCGCTACCGTCATGCGGAACGGCGACGACGACGAGGTGGCACGCCTGGTCGCGCACCCGGCAGCCATGATCGGCGCCTCCGATGCCGGCGCCCACGTACTGGCCAACACGGACAGCTGCTACGCCGTCTGGACGCTGCAACACTGGGTGCGCGAACGCCGGGTGCTCTCCCTCGAGCGTGCCATCGCCATGCTCACCGGTGACCAGGCTCGGCTCTTCGGCTTCGCCGACCGGGGGCTGGTCCGCCCCGGCTACGCCGCCGACCTCGTGCTCTTGGACCCTGATCGCATCGGTACGACCGGGGTACGTTTCGTCAACGACCAGCCCGCGGGCGGACGTCGACTGGTCACCGATGCCCAGGGGATCGAAATGAGCGTGGTCAACGGCCAGGTGGCGACGCGCCAGGGGGTCTCGACGGGGGCCCGGTCCGGCCAGCGGCTACGGCCCTCGAACGAGAGAGGGCCGCGCCGCGGATAGCGGCAGCGCAGACCGGACCCGGCACGATACTCTCGCGCCGTGCTGGAGCGACGACAGGTGGCTCAGAGCGGCACCCCGTGCACATGAAAGGGGCGACATCCTCATGATTCGCTTAAGCGTCTTCTATCCGACCACCGAGGGCGCGGCCTTCGACCACGAGTACTACAGGGACAAGCATGTCCCGCTCGCCGTCAAAACCTGGGGCCTCGAGGGAGCAGAGATCGACAAGGGTGTCGACGGCCCCTATGTCGCTGCGGTGCATTTCAAGTTCGAGTCACCGGAAGCTCTTGCCGCGGCAATGGGCGCCGAGAACACCGGTGAGGTCCTCGCCGATGTTGCGAACTACACGTCGATTTCCCCCGTGCTCCAAACGAGCGAGATTGTGGGCTGACGCTCTTCTGTATGTCCCGATCCGTCGAAGAGGACACGGCTGGAATCGCCGTCTTCAATCTCGGCCCCCTGGACGGGCAGGAACAGCCGTTCGAGAGGGGCACCAATGAGCTCTGCGTCGTCATGACCGATGGTCAGCGGCACCGCTACCGCCGCACGACTGGGAGACAACAGTTGCCTGATGGCAGATCAGCAGTGGTGTTCGACTGGGCGGGTCGTTACTTCGGACCGAAGTAACCCGCGTTACTTCACAACGGCAGCACAGGCAGTGAACGACCCGCGAGCAGCGTCATAACTCGTGTCGTACGTGCCCGGAGGCTCGACCCAAATCTTCCCCGACGAGTCGTACTCCAGCACGTAGTACGTCGTTTCGATCGTCTGGTTCAAGAACGGGCCACCGTCCTTCGACGTCTCCAGGGGTGTGAAGTTGCGGCTATACGTGGCGGCACTCCAAGCGGCGGGCGGAACGAGGTTGGCAGTGTGCTCAGCGGCGTAGGCCTCGAGTGCGACCTCCAGTACCTTGAAGTCTGCTTCGCATTGCGGAATCAACACTGAAGCTGGGATGGGTGGATCGAGGTTGACGGTCGAAGGTGGGACGGAGAGAACCCGTCCCTTTTGCGCCCCCCGGATGATCCTCACCGCAGCGCCGACCGCTTGCGCACCACCCTGAACCCCTTCGAAGACTTGCGCATCGTTGGAAGAGCTGATCCCCGTCATGCACGCGGTGAAGCTCTTGATCGCGGCGAGAAGGAAGTACCGGTACTCCTGCTTGAGGACGGGCTGGGGAGGAGACGCTCCCTCTAACGCGGCATGAGCATCGCGTGTGAAATCGCTACAGTCTCGACGTGCCGCGCTGGCCGTCGTGGACGCGTCCGCCTCACCCAATTGTTCGCTATCGGCAAGGAAGTGCTCTAAGGCTGCATGGCCGCTTTGTTGGTACCAGCTCTCGAGAGCGGTGGAGGTCGGCCTGGTCGCTGCGAGTGTGGGAGGCGCGACCGCAATTACAGACGCCAGCAGTGCGCAGGAAGCACATAGGACAGTCATCAGTTTCTTCATACGCTTCACGTGGCCTTCCTCCGTCGGACGTTTACATCCCGAGGAGATTGTCCTGAATGGCGGTAAAGGCTCAGTTAGTAGATGCAGCTCCCGCGAGCGAGCAGAATATCAACCCATTGGTTTCTACGAGTCGTCGTCGGAGCGGAAGACCGGCCAGCAGATTTCTGTGACCCATTGGTCCGAATCGGCGACATCAGTCCCGTCAACGAGGTAGTACTCGCGTAGCGGGCCGTCGATGCTGATCTCGTGGGTTGCTACATAGGACCCGAGCTGTCCGTACGAGATGTCGATGTCCTCAAGCGAACCTCTGTGGGTCAGGACGGCCAGTTCGGCCTCGGGGACGACCAGGGGAAGGACGCGCCCGACGGGACGGCCCTCAACGGCGGTGGGAACGAAGACGGTGGCCTGTCCTCGACCGTGTTGGAAGAGTTCGCTGGCGAAGAGTCCGCCGCTCGGCCCGGTGACGTCGGCACCTTGCGCCCGCATGACGCCTCGCAGCTCACCGAGCGCTCCTTGCCACCACGCGGGGAGGTCTTCTCGATCGATCATTTCGCCCACCGCGAGGGCGACCGTGGCTCCGTCGGTGCGGTGTTCGATCGTGACCTCAGGCCCCGGTGCCTCAAGAATGCTCCTCAGGGAGTCGACCGCTGCGTGGATCTTGTCGAGTTCGGTCTCGAGCCGGTCCAGGTGGGCGGCAATGACTGCGTTGCGGCCCACCTGGTCGTCGGCGGTCAGCACCTCTTTGACCTCAGGGACGGGCATCTCCAGGTCACGCAAGCGGCGGATCACCTGGGCTTGGGGGATCTGTTCCGGCGTGTAATACCGATAGCCGGTGACCGGGTTCACCGTGGCCGGCTCCAGGAGTCCGACCTGGTGGTAGTGGCGCAGGGTCTTGACGCTGAGGTGGGTTATCCGGGAGAACTCACCCACCGTCAATTCCGCTGGCACGACACAAGTCTGGGCCCTCCCCCTGCTGGAGAGTCAAGTTGGAAGAGGGGTCTTGACCCTCCGGCAACCAGATCATTCAGCATCGGTATCAGGCCACTGCTTCACCCGACTGAAAGGAAGATCATCATGGGTTATCAGACAATCCCCAGCCTTACCGGTGTCGTCTCGGACCACCTCAGGGCCGTGAATGACTTTGACGAGGATGCCATCGTTGCCACCTTTTGGCCTGACGCTCTCGTGAACGACGCCCGCCGAGAATTCTGGGGCACCGAAGCCATTCGTCGCTGGGTGGCCAAGGAGATGGTCGGCGACCACGTGACGATCGAGGTCATCGAGGCCATCGACCACCACGGCCAGAGCATCGTCCGGGGACGCTACGACGGGGACTTCGACAAGACCAATCTCCCCGGCGAGCTGATCATGACGAACTACTTCAGCGTCCGGGATGACAAGATCGACAGTCTCTTCGTTATTCGCAACGTTCCGGCTGACTACTGAAGCACTCCTCCGCGCGGAGAGGTGCCCTGACATACTTGCGTGCAACATCGTCTCCTGACCCGACGTCGACGGGTTATGTCACGCAACCACGTGGAGGTGCCAGATGGCCGACGTCCGACCGGTCGAGGACATTCTGCTGACCCATTTCATCGTCTCGGACGACGTCGAGCGCTCTCGGCGGTTCTACACCGAGGTACTAGGTGGCAAGGTCGTCTTCCAGGGAGCCGGTACAGGACCGGTCAATGTCCAGCTCTCCAACAGCTGGATCGTCATAAATGCCGGAGGAGGCCCGACGGATGACAAGCCTGGCGTCAGCCTCGAGACGCCGCGCGATCCCGACCGGGTCAGTAGCTTCCTCAACATCCGGGTCAAAGACATCGCGGCCGTCTACGCCGACTGGAGCGCAAAGGGTGCGCAATTCCTGACGCCGCCCAAGCAGCACTTGTATGAGATTCGGTGCTACATCCGCGATCCCGACGGACATCTGATCGAAGTGGGTCAAACCACGGACCCGGAGGGGGACTGGTCACCCTCTCCGTGGCCGTCGAGTCCTTCTGGCGAAGCGTCCGAGTGAATGGTTGGTCGTCCGTCTGCCCGCGGTCAGCCGGGGGCGTCGATGACCACTTCGACGGCGCGACGCACATCGCGGGCGATATCGGGGTCGTGATCCATGCGAACGGTCAACCCCGCTCCGTCATAGAGCACGTTGAGTTGCCGACCGACACTCTCCGGATCAGATGCTCCGGCGAGCTCGGCCAATTCGATGAACATCCGGCGGATCCAGAGCCTGAACTCGGTAGCGGCCTGGGCAACGAGACCATCACGCGGCTCCTCGGCCGTCGCCGAGACGAACGCACACCCGTTGAAGTTGGCCTGCCGGAACTGTTCGGCCTGTGCGTCGAAGACGGCGAGGATCTTCTGCCGCGGGTCCTGGGTGGAAGCGATGGCCTCGGCGATCATGATTGTGGTCCGCTCATGACGCGACAGGAGGTAGGCCGCAACGAGCTCCTCTTTGCTGGCGAAGTTGTTGTAGAGCGTGGCCTTTGCAACCCCTGCACACTCGATCACCCGATCAATGCCGACGCTCTGGATGCCCTCGGTGTAGAAGAGCTCGTTCGCAGCCGTCAGAAGCCGGTCACGACCCGACCCGCGGGCCTTGGCCGGGGTGGTGCGTTCGTCCACCCCGGCGCTCGGAGTCGTCAATTGGGCCTCGAGGCTTCGATACTCACCCGATCCGGGTAGAAGGCCACATGACCGACGATGTCGGCAACGGCGGGATAGGGGTCCTCGTAGTACCAGACCGACGCCGGAAGGGGATTCCCCTCTTCAGGTGTGATGTCGAAGTACGACGCCTCTCCCTTGTAGGGACAGTAGGTATGGTGGCCGCTTGTCGCGAGCAGCGATTGGTCGACGTCGCTGAGCGGGACGTAGAGCACTGGCGGGTACGCGGCTTCATGCATCTCGAGCGCCCGGTCGGTTTCAGCGACCACCGTTGATCCAACGCGGACGACGACGTGCCGCTCGCTCGGACCGAGCGTGATCGGATGGTCGGCGCTCGGAATCAGGTGCGGGCGGGTCTCAGCCATTTCGGAACCTCCTCGTGTGGTTGGTGGTACGTAAAGCCGTGATGCCGGGTTTAGACCGCCGTGCGGCCACCATCGGCAGCCACGACTGCGCCGGTCACGTAGCTGGCCCGCTCCGAAGCGAGGAAGGCAATGACCTCGGCGATCTCGTCCACGTGGGCACCGCGACCGAGCAAGGTGGTTTTGGCCAGCCCGTCGATGAGTGCCGCCTTCTCGGGGGTGCTGTAAACCGGGCCGGGCGAGACCGCATTCACGCGGACTCCCTTGGGACTGAACTCGGCGGCCCACGATCGGGTCATTGAATTCAACGCGGCCTTCGTCGCACCGTAGGCAGAACCCCCGTCGAGACCGATGACCCCGGCCATGCTCGCCACGTTGACGATGCTCCCCGACCCTCGCGCGGCCATGCCGGGAGCGAGCGCCGCCACGAGGAAGTAGGCCGAGCGGACGCTCCCGTTGAAGAGGTCGTCGAATGTCGCACCATCGAGGTCCCCCGTCGGACCGAACCACGAGTCGCCGGCATTGTTCACGAGCACGTCGACCTCGCCGACAGCGTGCACGAGCCGCGCGATGTCCTCCAGATCGAGGAGATCAGCCGCCTCGAAACGGGCTCGTCCGCCGGCCGACTCGATGGTCGAGACCACCTCGGCGCCGCGCGGGCGTTGCGACCGTGGACGATCACGTTCCAACCGTCAGCCCCCAGCCGGATGGCCGTCGCCCTCCCGATTCCCGAGGTCGCTCCGGTCACCAGGGCGGTGCCGAGTGTCCGAACTGGTGCGGTTGTGGTCGTCATGGAACTCCTTCGGGCCGGGAACGTCTTCTGTTTCCAGCAGGAAGGTAGACCTGTCTGTCTACTTTGTCAAGGAGGAAGTAACACCGGATGCCTCACCGACGCGGCTCGAGATCGGACACCGGTTGACTTTCCTACCTGGAAAGTAATAAGGTTTCCAACTGGGAAAGTGAAGGAGTCGGAAGATGAGCAACGACGTCACAGAAGACGAGGCCCGACAGGCGCTGCGCTCGATCGAGCAGCGTCGCCAGGAGGTGATCGCGGAGATCGATGTACCGGCTTGGTATTGGATCAGTGTCGCCGGAGGGTGGGTCGTGCTCGGCATACTCGCCGAATACGGTCCGGCGTGGGCCCTCATCGCCGGAACGTTGGTCTTCGGGGCAGGACACGCTGCGGTGGCTCCGCGGATTCTTTCTGGCCGGCACGCTTCGCGGCAACTGAGCGTTCGTCGTGACCTCGTGTATCGCCGCATCCCCGCTTTCGTGATCGGCTTCTTGATCCTCATGACAATCGCCACAATCGCTCTTGCCCTCATTCTCAATGCCGAGGGCACCCGCCATGCGGCCGTCTCGGCCAGTGTCGTCGTGGCTGTGCTCGTTCTCCTTGGAGGACCGAGGTTGATGGACGCCCTACGCCGACGTGTCGATCAGCGCCTCGGTGTCTCGTGACGACCGCCAAATTCGACGAAATCATCCATCCCAGCACCCGATTGTCGATCGTCGCCCTATTGGCTTCTACCGATTGGGCGGATTTCTCGTTCGTGCGTGACCGCCTCGGTATGTCCGACTCGGCCCTGTCCAAGCAGTTCTCCATTTTGGAGGACGCCGGGTACATCACCGTCGATCGGTTGGTGACCAATCGGCGGCGCCGCGTGCGCGTCGGACTCACCGCCACCGGCCGGAGTGCCTTCGAGGGTCATGTGGCAGCCCTGCGCTCGGTTATTGCCGCTGCGGAGTCGGTGTCGGCGGGTGGTAGTTCTGAAACTGGTCGGTAGACCTGCGCCGTGGGCCGGGTCGTCGAGGCAAAATGAGGGGCCGTATGACACGATGGCGACAGTGAGTGACGGGGAGGGGACCTCAGGTGGGCGGGAGCTGACGACGCTCGTCGATTATCAGGCCGATGCGGCGCAGCTCGCGTCCCTCGCGTTCGTTCCGGCGGACCCTGCCGCAGCTCGTACCTTGCAACCCTCTGATATCGATCACTTCAACCGGGAAGGGTTCGTGAGCCCCTTGCCGGCTTTCGAGGGAGCGGAAGCTGCCAGCTTGCGGCGCTACATCGACAACCTCGTCGACGCGGTCGTGTCAGCCCCCGATCGCCGCAATTCCTATTCGATCAGCTCGTACCACATCGTCTGCCGGGGACTGTACGACCTCATCCAGACCCCCGTCGTGCTCGACTACGTGGAGGACATCCTGGGCCCGGACTTCGTGTGCTGGGGCATGCACCTGTTCGCCAAGCAACCGGGCGATCCCAAGGAAGTCGCACTCCATCAGGACGCCGTCTACTGGCCCCTGACTCCGGCCAAGACGGTGTCCGTGTGGATCGCCATCGACGACGTGGACGAGGACAATGCGGCGATGCAGTTCGTGCCGGGTTCCCACCTCCTCGGCCCGTTGTCGCACGAAGTCATGGAGCTCGACGGGACCCGCGTGCTCAAACGCCAGGTCACTGACACCGGATGGGGCGCCGAACGCTACGACAATGTGCTCAAGAGTGGGGAGATCTCCATTCACTCCGATCTTTTGTTGCATGGCTCCGAGCCCAACCGGTCGACACGCCGGCGAGCGGGTCTGACCGTTCGCTACACCGCGGCCGACGTTCGTCATGTGCCGGGCTGGGAACACTGGATCAGCGTGTCGGTGCACTGCCGCGGTTCCGTGCCGGAATACTGGCCGGATTGTCCTCGGCCTGAAGGGGAGCATCCCGAACTCATGTCCACCATTTGGGGAGAATTCGACGGCACGCCACGGGAAGCCGGCTGAGGCCGGTGCGGCTCCGTAGGCTCAGTGGATGGGACAGGGCGATGTGCCGCCGTCACGGGGTGGATGGTTCCGTCGCCGGCGCGCCAACCGCCACCTCGAACACCTCGCCGAAAAGGCCGCGCCGGAGGTAAGTCCGGGAGCGGCCAAGGGGCATGTCCGGGTGATTGAGGATCAGCCCGCAGTCGGGGAGCGGGAGTCCGGACAGGAAGTCGAGGCCCCCGCCGAGTCCTCGGCGGAGGCGGGTCCACACGGCTTTCACGTAAAGCCGGTGCCGATCGACCAGCCGTTGCGCGAGCCGTAGACGACGCTACGAGCTAGGAACCGGCCCCTCCGCCGTGAGTGCGCCCGCGATCCACGTGTCGACCGTGGCGCGGACGCTGGTCATGTCGGTGTACTCGGACTCAGTGAGGAGAAGGCTGGCGACGCCGCGGAGCATTCCGTGGAGGATGACCGCTGACGCGGCCGGGTCGACGTCGACCCGAATCGACCCGTCCTTCTGGCCCCGCCTGATCAGCTGTGCCCACCCCTCGTACGCCCGGCGGTCGGCGTCCAGCATCCCCTCGATGGAGGACTGCGAGGGAAACGTGGCGCCCCACGTGACGAGAAGGACGCGGTCGTCGGCGGTCGGGTGCTCGAATTGCTCCAGGTAGGCGTCGATCGACGCCCGCACGAGGTTCAGTCCGGACATGTCGGCGGTACCGCGCCCCGACTGCTCGATCGCGGCCAGCAGCACCTCGGCCATGCGGTCCTGCGCGGCGCCGGCCACCCGGGCCACCAGGGCATCCTTGGATCCGAAATGGTGGGTCGGCAAGCCACGGCTCATGCCCGCCCGCTCGCCGATCACGGTCAGCGAGGCCCCGTTGATGCCGCGTTCGGCGATGACCTCGGACGCCGCGGCCAGCAGGACACGCTCGGATTCTTCCCGGCGCTCGACCTGGGTCCGACGGGCGCGCGTCGGGGTGGGCATCTCCTCAACGTACAAATTCGCCAGGCGTGCAGCAAACACCAACTTGCTATACGATCATCTAATAAGTGTGGACAGCGGGGAGGATGGGGGCGGAATGGCAACCGGCAATGAGCTGATCACGACCATTTTCGATGCTGACAATCACTACTGGGAGACGAGCGACGCCTTCACGCGTCACCGGGATCCCAAGTTCGCCGAGCGCGGCGTGCGGTTGGTCGACGTCGACGGAAGCGGCAAGCCCCGCTACATGTTCGACGGCGGGCGCCTCCATCCGATCATCCCTGGTCCCGGTGACGTGTTCGATCGCCCCCGCCCCGGGTCCTTGTACGACTACTTCGCCGGGAAGAGCGACAAGGCCCGCCTCGGGAGTGAGCTTTCGTGTGAGGACCCGGCGGAGCACCCCGAATGGTTCAATCGCGACGCTCGCCTCGCCTGCATGGACGAGCAGGGTGTGGAGGCAGCGTGGCTGTTCCCCTCGCAGGGCGTCTGCATGGAAGGCCCCATGCAGCCCGACGTCGAGGCATCCGTCAACATCTTGTGGGCCTTCAACCAGTGGCTCGAGGAAGACTGGGGCTTCGCCTATAAGAACCGGATCTTCGGCGTACCCTTCTTGACCCTCTCCGACATCGGCCAGGCCGTGGAGCATCTGGAGTGGTGTCTGGATCACGGGGCGCGGGTCTTGTCGATCCGCAACGGGCCCGTCTTCACACCCGCGGGCACCAAGTCACCCGCAGACCCGATGTTCGACCCGTTCTGGGCCCGGGTGGCCGAAGCCGGTGCCGTCGTCGCTCCGCATGCGGGGTTCGAGGACGGGTACGTGGGGGTGACGCAGGCCGTAGCCGAGGAGTGGGGGAGATCGGAGACGGCCACTGATGCCGGTGATGCGGTGGAGCGGTACTCCGGCGTCATCAGCATGCTCATGAAGCACCGTCTCGTCAGTGACTTTGCCGCCATTCTGGTTGCGGACAAACTCTTCGAACGTCACCCCGGCGTGCGGATCGCGTACATCGAGAACGGGGCGACGTGGGTGGGCGGCTTGCTGCATGGCCTCCAGGTGCTGCACGGACAGAATCCCGGAATGTTCGCAAGCAATCCGGTCGACCAGTTCATCGAGAACTGCTGGGTGGCGCCGTTCGTCGAGGACAGCGTGCCGGACCTGGCCACGCACCTGCCGGTGGAGCGGATCTTGTTCGGATCCGATTGGCCCCACGCCGAAGGCATGAGCCACCCGCGCGACTTCTTCAAGAATGTCGAGGCGTTCCCCCTCGATGACCAACGCAAGATCATGCAGGCGAACGCGCACGAGCTCACGTTCGCGTCGCCCGAGCGGACCTGAACAGGAGGAAACATGTCCAACTACGACATCGTCATCAAGGGGGGCACCGTGTTCGACGGGCTGCAGACCCCCCGCTTCAAGGCGGATATCGCCGTCAAGGACGGCCGCATCGCCCATATCGGCAACGTCGACGCTTCTGAAGGCGCGGAAGTCGTGGACGCGTCGGGCAAGCACGTCGCACCCGGGTTTGTCGACCTGCACACCCACTACGACAGCCAGGTCTTTTGGGATCCGTGGTGCACCATGTCCGGCTGGCACGGTGTGACCAGCGTCGTGATCGGTAACTGCGGGTTCGGGTTCGCCCCGTGCAAGCCCGAGGACCGTGACCGGACGATGTTGAGCCTCTCGCGCAATGAGGCGGTTCCGCTGCGGACGATGCAGGCCGGCATGCCCTGGGACTGGGTGACCTTCCCCGAGTTCCTCGAGAGCGTCGATCGTACGCCCAAGGGAGTGAATGTCATGGCGTTCGTCCCTCTTGCGCCGCTCTACGGCTATATCGCCGACATCGACAGCGTGAAGGCCAGCCGCGTCACCGACGAGCAGCTGGCGGAGATGAGCGGACTGCTCATCGAAGCCATGGAAGCGGGAGCCTGCGGCTGGAGCGCGCAGGTGAGTGGGGAGATCGGCAACGTGCAGCTCGATCACGATGGCACGCCCATGGTGACCGATTTCATGGGCGAGCGTGAAGTGGCGGCGTTCTCGCGTGCCCTGCGTTCCGTCGGACGCGGCGTCATTCAGCTGACCGGATCCCTCGATGTCGCAGCGCTCATGGCCCGCGAGAGCGGACGCCCAATCATTTGGAACGCACTCCTCGCAGACGGCGCCCTGAACCAGCACGGTGGTGCCGCGTACACGCACAGGGACGCCATCAAGCAGCTGACGTACTACAACGAGGAAGAAGGGCTGCGTATCTACGCGCAGGCCCTGACGACGAACTTCGTCTCGGAATTCACCTTCGAGGATTACAACCTCCTCGACACGCTGGCGTGCTGGAAGGAGGCGCTCTTGGGGACGGTCGCGGAGAAGCAGGTGAAGCTCGCCGATCCGGAGCGCCGCAAGGCCATGAAAGAGCTGGACGACGTGCGCGGGGGCCTCTTCGGTGCCGGCTATGTGACCAAGGAGATCAAGGTCAACTGGATTTCGAGTGACGCACCGCACGCACAGGAGATCAAGGAGAAGTACGAGGGCTTCACCATCGGCGAGATCGCAGCGCGCGAAGGCAAGCACCCGGTGGATGCGATGTTGGACATCGCCTGTGCCGGGAACCTGAAGGTCGGCTTCGCGACGAAGTTGATCGAGACCCCTCCCGAGTCGATGAAGGAGATCGCCAACTCGCCCGTGGCCCTCCCCGGGGTGAGCGACGGGGGTGCGCACACAAAGTTCGTCACCACGGCGCGCTATCCCACCGAGCTCATCAGTTACTGGGTGCGTGAGCACGAGATCATGTCGCTGGAGGCGGCCCATTGGCGGCTTTCGTCGTACCCGGCCCTCGCCGCCGGGCTCAAGGACCGGGGTTTTCTGCGTGAGGGCGCGCCGGCCGACATCATCATTTACGACTACGAGCGTCTCGACAGTGGTCCGCAGGAGCGGCTCTGGGACTACCCCGGAGGTGAGATGCGCCTGGTGCAGAAGGCCACGGGGTACGAGCGCATCATCGTCAACGGTGTGACCACGTTCATCGACGGAGAGTGCACCGACGCCAGGCCCGGACGACTCTTGCGCCACGGCACGGACTGAAGCGCAACGACGTGACGAGCAACGTCGCGGGAGCGCCGGCGATCTTCGATGCCGACAACCACTATTGGGAGACGTCTGACGCGTTCACGCGCTACCGCAGCAGTGAGTTCGCCGACCGCGGCGTCCTCGTCAAGGAGGTGGACGGTCGATCGCGCTACGTGATCCGGGGTGAGCTGCACCCGTGGATACCAGGCCCGGCCGACGTCAATCCGCGACCCCGCCCCGGTGCGTTGCACGACTACTTCCTCGGGGTCAGTGACACCATCGACTCCGCCCTGATGGCTGAGGACCCTCAGGCGCACCCCGAGTGGTTCAACCGGGATGCCCGCATTGCGGTCATGGACGAGCAGGGCGTTGAAGCGGTGTGGATGTTCCCTTCACAGGGCGTCTGCATGGAGGGGCCGATGCAGCCTGATGTCGCGGCCATTCTCGATATCTTTCGCGGTTTCAATCGGTGGATCGACGATGAATGGGGCTTCGCCTACAAGGATCGGATTTTTGCCGCGCCTTACATGACGCTGTCCGATCTCGACCGGGCCATCGTTGAACTGGAGTGGGTGCTCACGCGCGGCGCACGGGTCGTGGCGTTGCGTCCCGGACCGGTGTTCACACGCGAAGGGTGGAAGTCGCCCGCCGATCCCGTGTTCGACCCGTTTTGGGCCCGGGTCGACGAGGCACGGCTGGTCGTCGCCGTCCACCCGGGCTTCGACGATGGATACCGCGATGTCGAGGACGCCGTCGCCCGTTCGTGGGGATACGAAAGCCGGCGACGTCAGGGCCCGGTTTCCTCCCTCAACTTCTACGAACCTTTCGTGGACGCCGTGATGCACGACCGCCTCATCCACGACTTTCTGGTCGCCGTGGTCGCGCACGGCCTCTTTGGTCGTCACCCGGACCTGCGATTCGCGAGCATCGAGAACGGAGCGTCCTGGGTCCCGAGCGTCCTGGCCGCACTTCGGCGATTCCGCCGGGGGACCGGCAGGTCTGTTCTCAAGAGCGACCCGGTCGAGCAGTTCCGCGAGCACGTCTGGGTCACGCCCTTCGTCGGCGATGCCGTACCGGCGCTGCTCGAGCACATGCCGGTCGAGCGGATCCTCTTCGGGTCGGACTGGCCGCATGCGGAGGGTTTTGCCGACCCGAAGCAATACTTCGAGTACCTCGTCACGCTCAGCGCCGACGAACAGCGGAAGATCATGCGGGACAACGCACGCGAGCTCACGTTTCCCGCGTGAGGGAAAGGCCGGGTCAGCCGGCCGAACATGTTTCGGACAAGGGGGGGCATGAAACGCGGGTATTGGTTCTTCGTGACCGCAATGGCCGCGGCAACTCTTGTCGCATCACTCGGTGGTGCAGCCGCGTCGGGTGTGGCGTCGGGCGCAATCGGCTCTCGGGTGGCTTCGACCACCATCGTCTTCACCGACCACAGTCGGCCCACTCCGGCGAGCAACGGGTCGCCAGCGCTGCCCTACCGGACTTTGCGCACACTCGTGGTCTATCCGAAACAGCCTTCGGGTCGGCAACGGAAACTTCCGCTTGTCGTCTATTCCCACGGCTTCGGGGCCACCGCGGCCAGCGCCTTGCCAACGCTGAAGTCGTTGGCGGCCCAGGGCTACGTGGTGGCGGCTCTCGACTTTCCGCTCAGCACAACGGGGCTGCCAGGCGGCCTCGATCTTCTCGACTACGCGCATCAGCCAGGTGATGTCAGCTTCGTCATCACCCAGATGCTCAAACTCGGTCGGACGAAGGGCTCACCCGTCTACGGGGCGATAGATGCCAAACGAATCGGCGTCGCCGGCCACTCGCTCGGAGCGGTCACCACACTCGCCGTCGCCTACAACAGCTGCTGTCGCGATCCCCGCATCAAGGCTGCGGTCGAAATGGACGGCGAGCTGAACGTGCCGATCGGGCCGCAGGGAAACTTCGCGGGCACCTACTTCAAGGGCCACAATCCTCCGCTGCTTGTGGTCAACGGGACTAAGGATACGATCGGCCCGTACGCCATCAGCCAGGCCCTCTACGCCGGGGCTCCGGCTCCGAAATATTTCCTCTCGTTGCTCGGCGCGCCTCATGAAGGGTTCGCAATGGAACCCTGGTTCCCTGTCGTCAACGACACCATCGCTGCCTTCTTCGACCGCTACCTCGGTTCGGGGGCGACGACGACCAAAATCAAGCGGGCCGGCAGTAAGCCAGGTGTCACGACGATCCAGCTCGACGTCCGCTGAGGGGCGTCAGGGTTCACTGGCGCAGCCCGGCCAGAGCGCCGGCGAGAAACAGGGCCGGTGCTTCGACCATCGGGTAGTGGCCCACGCCGTCCAGCCGGACCACGGTGGCATCGGGCCGGGCCGCGAGCAGGGTGTCGAGCATGGACGGTACGGCGATCGGGTCGTCCATACCCCACACGACGTGCAACGGCGAAGGGTCGGACTCGATGGCGCCGGTGAACCGCGACTCGTTCTGTCTACGTTCCTCGATGTAGCGAATCAGCCTGCTCAGCAGTAGGTGGCCGTCGTCGCGCATGATCTGTTCCACCGTCGCCACCATGTGGTCGTCTGCCGGGCCCTCGTGGGCGAGGGATGAGAAAGGGCTGTACGTCTCGCGCAGGCTCCGGGCGATGGAGGCTGCGGTGAGAGGAGCGTCGGGTGGCAGCTTCTCGTCGGGCTGGCTGAGGAGCAGCTGCTGCGCCTTGGTGAGGTGGGCCTGTTCGATGTAGATGCTGCCGTTCGTGATCACGCGCCGGGTGACCTCGACGGTCCAAGAGCCCTCGGTTCGCCGGGCCAGCAATTCGCCGCCGATCGTGTCGCCGACGTCGTGGGTGAGCAGTGCCAGCCGCGTGAGTCCCAGCTCGCCCACCAAGGCCACGGCCACGTCTGCCTGCAGGGCCAGGGTGTAGGGCATGTCCGGCTTGGCCGACAGCCCGAATCCGAGATCGTCGAACAAGACGACCCGGCGTCCGGTGCGCAGCGGGTCGAGGACGGCGACGTAGTCGAACGACGAGGTCGGGAACCCGTGCAGGATCAGGAGAGGTTCGTGCATCTCAGGCCCGATCGACGGCGCGTCGACGGTGAAGATGCGGTGCCCGCAGAGCTCCCTGTAGTGCCCCTTCGCCTCCCAGGCTGCGGTCGTGGTGATGCTCACGTGCCCGAAAGCTTGCTCACGATCGGTCCGAGGGCATCCCAGCTGTCGGCTTCGATCGACCAGTAGCTGATGCCGTATTCCTCGCGCCGCCACTGGAGCTCTTCGGCCATTTCGTCGAGCGTGCCGAGGAGGATGCCCGGGACATGGCGGGCTTCGGCGGGGTCGATGCCGAAGGCCGGTGCCATCGCGTCGTAGATGCCGCTGGCGTCGTCGGTGATCATGACGAACCCGATCAATGCGTTGAGCTCGAGGCTGTCGAATCGCGCCCCGGCCGCTTCCTTGACCCATGCGACCTTTTCCCGCGTTCGCTCGGGCGACATGTTGGGCGCGGTCTCGGGGCCGCCCGTCCCGTCACGCAGGTTCGCGTTGATGCTCACGATGTCCGCGTGTTGCGCCGCGAAGGTCAGCACCCGTTTGCCGCCACCGCCGATGATGATCGGTGGCCCCGGCTGCTGCACCGGACGAGGAAGGAGGGTGTGCTCGTGCACGGTGTAATACGTGCCGTCGAACGAGAACGGGCCATCGGTGCGGAGCAGGCCCTGTATGACCTTTACCGCCTCTTCGAAACGCTCGACCCGGACCCGTCGGCGTGTCGTAAGTGAGCCCGGCCTGTTCGTAGTCGGTCTTCATCCATCCGGCACCGAGGCTGAGCTCGAAGCGCCCCTCGCTCAAGAGGTCGAGCGTCGCCGCCTCCTTGGCCAGCACAAAGGGGTGGCGGTAGTCGTTACCGAAGACGAGCGAGCCCAGGCGCAGGGTCGTCGTGGCCCCAGCGACGGCGGCCAAGGCCGGGACCGGGGCGAGCTGGTCACCGAAGTGGTCGGGCATGAGCAAGGCCGAGTACCCGAGGTCTTCGCAGTGACGAGCCTGTTCGGCCCACGAGCGAGCAGTCCCTTGCGGAGCCTTGCTCAGCTGGGCGGCGAAACGGAAGGCGTGATCTGGCATGGCGTCATCGTGCCCCATTTCGGGAGGGCGACGCCGGATGTGGCCCCCGGCCCGTGCGGCGGACTCAGTCGCAGCAGGAGTCGCGCCACCCGCAGCGGGCGCAGCGGTAGTGCGCGTGCTCGGGTCGCATTTCGCCCGCGCACTGCGGGCATTCGGCGAAGGTCCCCAGGGGCGACCGCGTGCAGGTGGCCGCGGTGGGATCGGTTGCGATGGTCGTTCGTGCAGCGGGCGCAGGCGTTGGGGGCATCGCGCCGAAGGTAGTCGGCACGGCCGCCCGGAAAGGGGATGGAGGCACGTGTGTGTCCCCGTTAAGGGGAGAACCGTGGCAAGGCTTCGCGGGTGACGTCGGCGATCAGCGTCCTGGTTTCGTGGCGGGCACGTGTCCCGCCGAAGCGGGCGGCCAGGCTGATGATCTCGAGTCCGGGGGGAGGGGAGCGCAGAAGTTCCTTGTCGGCCGCCCCCACGATGCACAAGACCGGGCATCGCCCTGCCGCCAGGGTGAGCACGCCCCCAGGCACCTTGCCCTCGAATGAGGGGGGGTCGAGGTGGCCCTCACCGGTGACCACCAGGTCGGCCCGTGCCAGACGACGGGCCAGCTCCGTCATGGCAGCTACCAGGTCGAAGCCTGGCACGATGTGCGCACCCAGGGCGACGAGGCCGCCGGCCAATCCGCCTGCGGCCCCTGCCCCGGGAAGGGCGCCGACGTCGACCCCGAAGTCCTGCCGGTAACGGTCGGCCAGGGAGCGGAGGCGGCCGGTCAACTGCTCGACCTGCTGCGGAGAGGCGCCCTTTTGCGGCCCGAAGACGGTGGCTGCATCGACGAAGAGGGTCGTGACGTCGCAGGCCACAGCGAGGTCGATGCCGGCCAGGGCCGACGCCGAACCCACGGCCTGCACGGCGCCCCAGCCGCCGTCGGTCGTGGCCGACCCACCACAACCGATGACGATCCGCGTGGCGCCGGCGTCACGCGCGACTGAGCAGAAGGTGCCCCACTCCTGCCGTGTCCGCGTTGAGCGCATCGTCGCCTCCGGGGTGGGGGAGCAGTGCCCTTCCCGAGGCCCGGGACATCTCGATCACCGCCGTGGGCCCTTGGCCGTCGCGAGGCGGGAGCAGGCGCCACTCGGCGTCCACGCGCGCGCCCAGCGGACCTGGCACCGGGGTGACCCGGGGCTCCCCCCCGAGGGCTTCGAGCAGACCCTCGCCGCCGTCCGACATCGGGACCTCGTCGGCTGTCCACCCGGTGCTCCGGGCCACTCCGGCGACAGCTGCCGCCACTTCGGCGGCCGTCGCGGTGCCACGGAACTTGTCGGGCGCGGCGACCAGGTGCGGCATGACGGCCGAAGTTATCGGATCGCACCCTCGGGTCGAAGCCTTGGGTCGAAGCCTTGGGTGGTGCCGCCGGGTCGGGCCCCTTGAGTTGGTCGGCCCCGTGAGTTGATCGGCCCGATGCGTTGCTCGGCCCCGTGAGTCGGCCCGTGGGGTCTGCAAAAGCTCACCGCTAGAACTCTAGCGGTAAGTTTTCACAAGGCGTCTTCAAGGGGTGAACGCACCGATTCGGTGAGACGACAACATTCGTTGTCCTGACCGAGGAGGTAGTGGCATGGGTGTCATCTTGAGTCCCGCGCAACGTGCATTGGCCGAGCGGCTCCGCGAAGGGGTTCACAAAGGCGGAGATCGCTCGACAGTTGAGCATCAAGGGCCTGGTCAGCTTCCGGCCGCTATTGCGCCACTCCCAGACCGATTGGAAACCGGGTCCGAGGCGCCTGGTCATTGAAGAGCGAGAGGAGATCTTGATCGGTCTGCGCCAAGGTGAGTCGATGTCCTCCATCGCCCGGCGGCTGAAGAGGGCTCCTTCGACCATCACCCGTGAGGTGCGGGCCAACGGCGGGCCAAGCGGTTACGGGGTCTGGCGGGGCCAGACCCGGGCCAAAGAGTGGGCCCGTCGACCGAAGACGCCGAAACTGTGCCACCCACCCTTGGTGGCCCAGGTCAGCACCTGGCTCGAGGAACTGTGGTCACCCGATGAGATCTCCAAGCGCTTGCGCCGCGAGTTCCGAGACGATCCGATGATGCAGGTGAGCCACGAGACCATCTACCAGTCCCTCTTCGTCCAGGGCCGGGGTGAACTGCGCCGTGAGCTGGCCCGATGCCTGCGCAGCGGTCGGGCCAAGCGGCGGACGCGCACGCAAGGAGAGGCGCGGGGCAAGATCGCGCACATGGTCATGATCTCAGAACGCCCGGCCGAAGTGGCCGACCGGGCGGTGCCCGGGCACTGGGAGGGCGATCTCATCTTGGGGGCAATGAATCGCTCCGCCGTCGGGACCTTGGTCGAGCGCTCCACCCGGTTCGTCCTGTTGCTTTACCTCGCCCCAAACCACGGGGCCGAGGCGGTCGAAGCAGCCATGCGTCAGGCCGTGAGGACCCTGCCCGAGGTGCTCTGTAAGTCCATCACCTGGGACTCTCATAATGATCTGGTCCCCTGGGCGAGAGTCGGGTCTGACCCGACGTGGGATCGGCTTTGTGCCTTACCTTGGATTCGTCGATCCGGCTCCTGCCCGGGGACGCGGACCAGCCGGTCGGACGAACGTGACCTGATAGGAGCCTTGGCCAGCACCGTGAGAGTCCTGTCCGCCGTCCCGGCCGGTGGTGCCATCCCACTGGTTGAGAGAAGGAGGCAGGTTCCAGTATGCAAAGTCATGAACGGGTTGTCATCGGCGGGGTGGACACCCACAAAGACGTCCACGTCGCGGTAGTGATCGACGAACGGGGCAAGATCCTTTCCAATGCGAGCTTCGGCACGACGGCCAGGGGCTATCGCCAGCTCGTCGCCTGGTTGCGCTCCTTTGGCGATGTAGCCAAGGTCGGCGTCGAAGGAACGGGCGCATATGGGGCCGGTCTGGCCCGCCATCTGATGGCCGAAGGCGTCGACGTTGTCGAGGTGAACCGGCCGAACCGTCAGGCTCGTCGGCGCCGGGGAAAATCCGATACCGCTGATGCCGAGGCGGCCGCCCGGGCTGCCCTCAACGGCGAGGCGGCTGGCACACCGAAGTCGGCGGACGGAGCGGTCGAGGCCCTCCGGGCCCTTAGGGTGGCTCGCCGCTCAGCCGTCAAGGCTCGGACCCAGGCGGCCAATCAGATCCGCGACCTGATCGTGAGCGCTCCGGAAGGCTTGCGGGACAAGCTCGGTCATCTCAGCACCGAGCATCGGGTCGCCGCCTGTGCGCGGATGCGCTCCGGAGCCATCAGTGTTCCGGTCGAGGCGACCAAGCGATCACTGCGGCTGCTTGCACGCCGACATCAGGCGCTGAGCGCGGAGATCGCCGAGCTCGATGAAACGATTGTCGCGGTCTGCGCAGAGGCCAATCCGGCCTTGCTCTCGGCTCCAGGAGTCGGTCCTGAGGTTGCGTCGGCATTATTGGTTGCCGCTGGGGACAACCCAGAGCGGATGCGCACCGAGGGTTCCTTCGCAGCGCTCTGCGGTGTCAGCCCGGTCGAGGCCTCTTCCGGCAAGATCACTCGTCACCGTTTGAACCGAGGGGGTCACCGCGAGGCCAACAACGCCCTGTGGCGTATCGCCATGTCCCGCCTCGCCCACGACAAGGCCACCCAGACCTATGCCGCACGCCGCCGCACAGAGGGCAAGACCAACAAGGAGATTCTGCGCTGCCTCAAGCGCTACATCGCACGGGAAGTCTTCCGGCTGCTCACCAACCCGCCGAGCGTGCCCGACATCGCCCTGCTGCGGGCCCGCAGAGCTGTTGTGGGGATGACCCTTGCCGCCGTGGCCAACCATCTCGGCACCACACCGATGCAGATCTCCCGCCTCGAGCGCGGCGTTCTCCACAGCGCTGAACTGGCTAGCCGCTACCAGGCCTGGCTCGACACCGAGACGGCCAACCACGCTGCTTGACAGCCATAGGAGCATCCAAGGCAGCGAGATGTCACGCCACGCCAGCTTCACCGTGGCCACGGGGATCCCGATCTACTTCTGTGACCCGCACTCGCCCTGGCAGCGAGGATCCAACGAGAACACCAACGGCTTGCTGCGCCAATACATGCCCAAGGGCACCGACCTCTCGGTGCACAGCCAAGAAGACCTCGACCGCTTTGCCCGTTCCCTCAACAACCGCCCCCGCAAGACCCTCGACTATATGAAACCATCAGAGAAGCTCGCCGAGCTCCTTGCGCTCACCACTTGAATCCGCCCAAGTGTCCGGCGGTGCGTTCACCCCTGATCGCCCCCTGATCGCCCCCTGATCGCACCTGGCCGCCCACTGGTCGCCCCCTGATCGCCCCCGGGGCGGAGTCATGAAGGTACGTTGACGTGCATGCCAACGGTGAAGGGCGCACTGCGCCGCGTGCGTGGAGCCCCCCTACCGGTGCCGGGCGGTCAAGGATGGCGCGCGCTCTCCGGTTTGTCGGCCCAACAGACCCTCGAGGTGATCTACGAGTTGATCCTCGGGCGTGAGCCCGATCCGACCGGCACCGGCAGCTACCTCTCGGGCCTGCAGAACGGGTCGTTGACACCGCAGGAGGTGGCTCTCTGGGCTGTCGCCTCGGGCGAGTGGTGGTCGGTGACACCATTCAGCGGCCTGGGCCAGTCGCTCCATCTGAGCCGCATGATGTTCGTCCGGTCGCTCCCGGCCGCCAAGCGCATCCTCGATCTGGGCGGGACCGCCCTGGGCAACGCCACCGGGGCTCTCGTCCTGATGGGCTATCCCTACGTGTTCGACGACCTCGTCGTGATCGACCTCCCCTCCGACGAACGCAACGAGCTCTACCAGGAGGACACCGCCCATGCGGTGACGAAGACCAAGCTCGGGCCGGTGCGCTACCGCTACCACTCCATGGTGGATCTATCGGACTACCCGGACGGGTCGGTGGACCTCGTCTACAGCGGGCAGAGCATCGAGCACGTGCCGGTAGACGTGGCCGACGTGGTGCTCGCGGAGGTGCGGCGGGTGTTGCGGCCGGGAGGACATCTCGCCCTCGACACCCCGAATGCCCGGGTCACCCGTCTCCAGCAGGACGCCTTCATCGACCCCGATCACGAGCACGAGTACACCCACGACGAGCTGCAGGCCAAGCTGGTGCGGGCCGGGTTCGAGGTCGTGGAGGCGAAAGGTCTCAACTACGCCGGGCCCAGCCTGGCCGCAGGTCACTTCGACGTGGACGGAGTGGCCACCGCGCGGGGGCTGTTCAGCGAAGTGGAGGACTGCTATCTGTTGGCGTACGTGTGCCGCGTGCCCGGTGGCTGAGGGCAGGCGACCAGGCACCGAGCGCGACGTGGCGCACGAAGGATAATGAAATATAATGAAAAGAGGTGCGGGCGAGAGGACTCGAACCTCCACCCCCAGTGGGGACCGGGACCTAAACCCGGCGCGTCTGCCTATTCCGCCACGCCCGCAGCGACTCGCGGCCCGGATCGGCCGCGGGTGAACACGGAGTGTACGGCGATGTGCCCATGCATGCCGTCCTCGGCCACTAGCCTCATGGCCATGGCTCCTGCACTCACCCTCCCTACGATCGTCGCCGCCGGCGGCGGACCCGACCCCACGTCCGACATCTACCAGCGACTTCTCAAAGAGCGCATCGTCTTCATCGGTAGCGCCATAGACCAGGTCACGGCAAACTCCGTTTGCGCCCAGCTCATCCTGTTGGAATCCGAGGATCCCGAAAAGGACATCATGGTGTACATCAACTCCCCCGGGGGCTCGGTGACCGACGGCCTGGCCATCTACGACACCATGCAGTTCGTCCGTCCCGATGTGTCGACGATTTGTGTCGGCCTCGCCGCCAGCATGGGTCAGTTCCTGCTCTGCGCCGGCGCCCCCGGCAAGCGGTTCGCGCTGCCCCACTCGCGCATCCTGATGCACCAGCCCTCGGGCTCCATGCAGGGGCAGGCTGCGGACATCGCGATCCAGGCCGAGCAGATCATCTACCTGAAGCGGATGATGGCCGAGCGCATCGCGTTCCACACCGGACAGCCGCTGGAGCGCATCGAGCTGGACTCGGACCGCGACCGCTGGTTCACCGCCGAAGAGGCGCGCGAATACGGGTTCATCGATCAGGTCATCGATCGATCGGTGGCCGCGGCAGGGAGCGTTTAGACGTGGCATTGGACGTCCCGGCCTCGCCGTCGGGCGCCAATCCCCCCTCAGACGGTGATATGCACGAGGGCTACGGCCTGGCGCGCCCTGTAGCCGACGCGTCGCCGATGGCGGCGGAAGCAGCGGGGTACAGCGCCCGGGAGGCCCGGGGCCACAAGGTCACGCGGATTGTCTCACCGACCATAAGCGTGCGCCAGCGCCTGCGCGAAATCTGGCTTTCGCGCGAGCTCCTCGTCTATCTCGTGCGCACCGAAATCAAGGTCAAGTACAAGAACTCGGTGCTCGGCCTGGTGTGGTCGATGGTCGCCCCAGCCATGACGCTGGCCATCTACTTCGTCGTGTTCCAGGTCGTGCTGGGCAACCGCATGCCCAACTTCGTCATCTTCCTCTTTGCCGGCCTGCTGATCTGGAACCTCTTCTCACTCGGGGTGCTCACCGGTACCGGAGTGATCGTCAACAACTCGGGGATCGTCAAGAAAGTGTCGTTCCCCCGCGAGATCCTTGCCCTGGCCGCAGTGGGCTCGGCGTGCGTGTTCTTCTTCTTCCAGGCCTGTGTGATGGTCGTCTTCCTGGTGGTGCTGCACAACTCGCCGGACTGGTCGTACTTACCGCTGCTCCTGCTGGCGCTGGTCGCCGGCATCGCGCTGGCGTGCGCGCTGGCGGTCCTGCTCTCGTCGATCAACGTGTACCTGCGCGACACGCAGCACCTCATTGAGGTCATCCTCACGGCGTGGTTCTGGGCCTGCCCGATCGTGTACGCCTTTCAGCAGAACATCGCGCTGAAGCTGGGCCCGAAGGGCCTGCTGTGGGTCTACTTCCTCAACCCGGTGACGCCGCTCGTCCTGACGTTCCAGCGCTGCATCTACGGCCGCGTGTCGCCGATTGCGATCGTCAAGCACGTCCCACAGACCTTTTACGTGTTGCCGCACCATGGGTATCTCTGGTACCTGGCGCTCGACGGCGGGGTGCTCACCCTGGCCATCGTGCTCTTCCTCGTCGCCCTCGCCGTCTTCGGACGGCTCGAGGGCAACTTCGCCGAGGAGCTCTGAGGAATGAGCGACATCGCGGTCGACGTCAAGGATGTCTCGAAGCGGTTCCGGTTGGCCCACGGGCGCTACAACTCCATAAAGGAACGTGTGATCCATGGGGGGCGCTCCCCCACGGAGGATTTCTGGGCGCTCAAGGACGTCGCCCTGCAGGTGCGCGAGGGTGAGACGGTCGGGATCCTGGGCCGGAACGGGTCGGGCAAATCGACCTTGCTCAAGTGCATCTGCGGCGTGCTCCAGCCGACCTCGGGGGAAGTCGTCGTCCGGGGCAAGCTGGCCGGTCTGCTCGAGTTGGGCGCAGGCTTCCAGCAGGACCTGACGGGACGGGAGAACATCTACCTCAACGGGTCCCTCCTGGGCATGTCCAAAAAGGAAGTGGACCGCGTCTTCGATGACATCGTCGACTTCTCGGAGCTCGAGGCGTTCATCGACGGAGCGGTGAAGTTCTACTCCTCGGGCATGTACGTGCGTCTCGGCTTTGCCGTGGCCGTCAATGTCGACCCCGACATTCTGGTGATCGACGAGGTCCTGGCCGTCGGCGACGAGCGTTTTCAGCGCAAGTGCATCGACCGCGTCAAGGCCTTCCAAAAAGAGGGGCGGACCATCCTTCTGGTCACCCACTCTCCTGACCAGGTGCGTGCGATCTGCGACAGGGCCATCGTGCTCAGCCACGGCAACGTGATCAGCGAGGCACTTCCGGGCGAAGCGGTGCGTATCTTCCGTGAGGGTCTCCTGGAAGAAGGGGGCAAACTGATCGTTTCCGAGGAGCGGCGCGAGGAGAAGCCGATCAACGTCAGGCTGGGCCCCGACAGCGAGCACCCGGTACGGATCACGTATGCGATCCATTCGTACCCGAAGTCCGAGGGAGCACCGTACCTCTCGACGGGCGACCCGCTGATCATCGGCGTGGCCTATCACGCCTCCATCGCCACGGAAGACGTCGTGTTCTCGTTGGAGTTGCGCGACGTGGACGGCAACTGCTTCATGAGAACCGACAGCGAAATTCTGGGCGAGCGCTTCGATCTGCCCGTCGGGCCGGGGCTCGTCAATTTCTATCTTGACGACATCTCGCTGCTCGATGGCAAGTTCTCGTTCTCGGTGGGAGTGCTCAGCAAAGGAGGCGTGCTCTTCGACTGGCGCGAGCCCGCCGGGGAGTTCAACGTCGTGTGTCCCACAAAAGCGACGGGCTTCATCACCATGCCGGTGCGGGCCGTGCTCGGGCCACCCCAACGTGAGGGACTCGCCATGATGGCGCCCGAAGAGTTGGCACATCTCGAACCGCAGGCGTGAGCGGCGTGGCGGACAGTCCGGGGATGGGCGACGTGGCGGACCCCCAGGACCCCCAGGCCTACATAGCCCAGGTCATGGAGGAGATCGAAGAGGAGGTTCGGCTGCGCCGCACCTCGGGCGACCTCCCACCCAAACTCGAACGCGAGCTCGACGAGCTCTTCCTGGCCCACTCCCCGGTCGCCGGGCGTGGGGGGGACCTCACCGAGGCCCTGCGCATGGTCGACGCCGCCACCTTTGTGGATCCGGTGGTACCGGTCGACTCCCAGCGCGCCGCCGGTGCAGTGGTCAAGAAGGGCATGCGCACCGTCCTCCTCTGGTACGTGGGGTGGATCACACATCAGATCAGCCAGTTCGCGTCGGCTGTGAGCCGGACCCTGCACATCATCGAGGGCCGGTTGAAGGAGCTCGAGCGCAAGGTGGAGGTCCAACGGGTACCGAGTGCAGGCGTGGTCGAAGTCCCCGCGCAGCACGGCACGGATGCGTGGTGGGTCCCGGCCGCCGTGGCCGTCGTGAAGCCGGTGCGAGGGCGGATTCTCCATGCGGCCAGCGGTGACGGTTGGCTGGTCCAGAAGATCATCGCCGCGGGCGGGGACGCCTACGGTGTCGATCCCCGGACCAATCTCGTCGAGCAGGGCGTGCGCACCGTGTCGGACCTGCGGGGTGAGGACCTGGCCGACCACTTACGAGCGGTGGCCCCGGCGGGACTCGGGGCCATAGTGCTGAGCGGCGTCGTGGACGGGATGGCGAGCGGCGAGCGCACCCAGCTCCTGACTCTGATCGCCCGGGCCCTCGCTCCTGGCGGCGTGCTGGTGGTGCACTCGCTCAGTCGCGCCTCGTGGGACAGCGAGGACGCTCCCTACGAGGCGGACCTCGCGCCGGGCCGCCCGCTCCGGATGGACACCTGGCGCGAGTTGCTGGCGCACAGTGGGTACGACGCCTCGGTGGCGAGCGGGCCCGGTGCGGCCGACTATCTGGTGACCGCGGTCCGGGCCACCGTTCCCCCGCCTGAGCCGACGCCGGCGCGGTGAGCGCCGCCGGGCCCCAGGGTCCGCCGGTGGCCGTCCATCAATTCGTGCCGACGCTCAACCCGCACGACGCCACCGGGACACACACCCTTCTCCTGCGGCACATCCTGCGTGGCGCCGGATGGCGATCGGAGATTTTCGCCGAGGCGATACACGACGACCTGGCGCACGAGGCCTACAAACACTGGATGTACCCGGCGCACGCGGCCGCGGGCGACGTGCACATCTACCAGTTCTCCACCTCTTCGGCGGTGGCCGGCTACCTGGCCGATCGTTCCGAGCCCCTGATCGTCGATTTTCACAACTTCACCGCCCCTGAGCTCTTCGCCGGCTGGGAACCGCACACTGAGGCGCGTTGCGCACTGGCGCACGACGAGCTGGTCCTGTTGGCCAGAAGGGCGGAGCTGGGATTGGCGGACAGCCGATTCAACGAGCTCGATCTCCGCCGCGCCGGCTATCGCCGGACAGCTGTACTGCCGGTCCTGGTGGACTACCAACGGGTGGGGTCGCACGCTCCGTCGGACAGCCGGGTAGCGGCCGAGCTGGCGTCGTTGAAAGCCCGCGGCGGTGCCGACATCCTTTTCGTCGGACGAATCGTCCCGTCGAAGCAGCAGCACGAGCTGGTCAAGGCCTTGTGGGCCTACCGACGGCTCTACGACCCTTCGGCGCGCCTGCATCTGGTCGGGGGTACATCGAGCTTCGCCTATCTGAAAGCCCTGCGCGGCTTCATCCACGATCTGGGCCTGGCCGATGCCGTGCGCCTCGCCGGTGAGGTTTCCGATGCAGCCTTGCGGGCATACTTCGGCGCGGCCGATGTCTACCTCTCACTCTCGGTCCACGAGGGGTTCGGGGTGCCGCTCGTCGAGGCCATGGCGGCCGGCGTCCCCGTCGTCGCACGCGGCGTCGGCGCGGTGGCGGAGACCGTCGGCGACGGTGCCCTCCTGCTGGCGGCGGACGACCCGTCGTACGTCGCAGCGGCGCTCCGGCGTGTCTGCACGGATGAAGCGTTGCGGCGCCGGCTGGTCGACGCGGGCCGCCGACGCGTGCCGATGCTGTCGATCGACGCCGTCACGCCACAGGTCGTGGCGGCTGTCGCCACGGTGGCGGGGCCGCCCCGATGAAGGTCGCCTTCGTGACGCCGCGTTACGGGCCCCAGGTGATGGGCGGGGCCGAGACGGCGGCCCGTCAGCTGGCGGAGCACCTCGTGGCCGAGACGTCGTGGGAGGCCGAGGCGTACTCCACGTGTGCCCTCGACCCGCACACGTGGGCCGACGAGCTCGAGCCCGGCGATTCGGAGATCAACGGGGTACCCGTGCACCGCTTCGCCTCTGCGCACGGGCGCGTCCCCGATTTCTATGCACTCGATGGACGCGTCCGCCTTGCGCCGCAGCTGGCCACGCGGGACGAAGGTCGCCGGTGGGTGGACTACAACGGGCCGGTCTCCCCCGATCTCATTGCGGCGGTGTGCGCCGCCGACGCCGACGTCGTCGCCTTCTATCCCTACATGTACCACCCGACGGTGGCGGCCATCGGGCGCGTGCCGATGCCGGCCGTCCTCCACCCCGCGGCGCACGACGAGCCCGCTCTCTATCTTCCGGCGTTCCGCGGGACCTTCGGCGATGCCGATGCGTTCTGCTTCCACACAGCAGCCGAGCGCCTGCTGGTCGAGCGGACGTACCCGGTGGCGGAGAAGCCCCAGATCGTCCTGGGGCTGGGCGTGGGCGAATCCGTCGGCGCCGGGCGACCCGGGGGCGAGATCCTCGGCCTGGGCGACCGGCCCTACATCGTCAGCGTCGGCCGGGTCGACGAACACAAGGGCTCCAAGATGCTGGCCGAGTTCTTCGCTACCTACAAGGAGCGCCACCCCGGGCCATTGGCACTGGCGCTGGTCGGTCCGATTTCGGTCGAGCTGGAACCACATCCCGACATCGTGATCACCGGTGTGGTGGAGGAGGCCGACAAGTGGGACATCGTCAAGGACGCGCAGATCTCCGTGTCCCCGTCGGCCCTCGAGTCGTTCTCGCTCGTCGTCCTGGAGGCATGGGTGGACCGGGTGCCGGTCGTGGTCAACGGCACCTGCGGCCCCACCCGTGAGCATTGCGAGCGCTCCGGCGGGGGTCTGTGGTTCACCTCGTACCCCGAGTTCGAGGCGATGCTCGACCGCCTCCTGGCTGATGCCGGGCTCCGGGCCACCCTGGGCGCCAACGGGCGGGCGTACGTCGACCACTTCTACCAGTGGCCCGTGCTCATCGCCCGCTACGCCTCGTTCCTCGAGGGCGTGGTAGCACGCGGGAGGGGCACCCCCGGGCTGCTCTGAGTCCCCCGGGGGTGCTCCGAGCCCTCGGTGGGTTCGACGCATTCTCGGCACAACCCCAGGTGGAAGGCATGACCGGTAGCATCGGTCGCCGTGTCCGCCCAACCTCCGCCGCCGGACCCTTCGAGCTGTGGAGGCCCCGGGTGACGGGACGACCGCCGGGAGCCGAGCCGCCGCAGTGGACGCGCTCCACGCCGCCTTCAACCGTTTGCGGCCCCAGGGAGAGCGACGCCTGGAATTTCCTGGCGGCCTTCACCCACCTGGGCGACCGCTACGGCCCTTACTCGCCCGGGGCGTCGGATCTGTCGCGTGAGATGGAGGCGACGGATCCCGGCCCGGCCGGACGGGCCGGGACCTGGAAGCAGCGCATCGCCGCCGAAGGCCGGGTTGGCCGGTGCCGGCGCCCCCACTGGGACGGGCGGGCCCAGAAGCGGGGGAGTAACCGGAGGCCGGACGGAGCTGGAGGAGGCCATGGCCCAGGTGGTCGAGGCGTTCCGATTCCTTTCGGCCCGGGTGCGCACCCTCGAGGAGCGCCTGGCGCTCGAGGACCGTCCGATCGAGGGGGCGGCCTGGCTCGTCCCGGCCCAGGAACTCGGGCATTGGGTCGAGCCGGTCGCGGCCTTCGTCGTCGCTGCCTCGCCCGGAGGCGACGTACTCCACGCCGATTGTGGCGAAGGGCATCTCCTCGATGCCCTCGAGAAGGCGGGGGTCGCGGCGCATGGCGTCGAACCCAGGGGAGCGGTCGCCCTGGGGGCACTCGAGCGGGGCCGCAAGGTTGCCCTCACCGAGGTGGGCGAGGAATTGGCGTCCCGAGCGACCGGCGTCCCTCGGCGGACTCGTGCTGAGCGGCGTCGTCGACCGCCTCCCTCTCCACGCTCTCGTGTCGTTGTTGGCCCGGGCCCGGATCGTCTCTGCGGCCGGGCGCGCCGATCGTCATCGTGGCGAGCGACCCCGGGCAGCAGGAGAGCAGCAGGGTACGCAGCAGGGGACATCGTCCGGGGTCCTCGCGCAGGAACTCGTCGGGCCGCGGCCGTTGCATGCCCAGACGTGGGAGGTGCTGCTGCAGAGAGCCGGCTTCGTCGCGGTGGCTCCCCTCGACGGCGGCGTGCCGTCGCGCTTGACGCTCGGTTCGCTCTCTCCGCCACCACGCCCGCATGAGCGGCATCCATCATTTCGTCCCCGATGCTGCACCGCGGCGACGCTGTCGGCCGCCACACCATGCGCCTCCGCGACCTGCTGGTGGCCCGCGGCATCGATTCCCGGATCTACGTGGAGCTGATCGACCCCGAGACCGAAAGCGAAACGTTGCTGGCGTCGACGTATCCCGCGCACAGCCACGCCGGAGACGTGCTGGTCTACCAGTTCGCCACGGCGTCCGCCATGGCGGCGTGGCTGGCTGCCCGGAGCGAGACGCTGGTCGTCAACTACCACAACATCACCCCGCCCGAGTTGCTCGCACCGTGGGACAACCACCTGGCGCTGGGCCAACTCCGGGCGCAGGGCGAGCTCGGGCTGTTGGTGCAGCGGGCCGCTCTGGCCGTGGCCGATTCGCACTACAACAGGGACCATCTCGTCGCCGCGGGGTTCAAGGAGACGGCCGTCGTTCCCCCTTCGGCCGCCCTCGGGTCGGTCTTCCTGGCCGCAGCGGGGCGCCCCGCGACGAGGACAGCGGGTGGAGGCCCAGGCGGTGGCGGTGGCGGTGGCGGTGGCGGTGGCGGGGCCGGGGACGGGGACGGGGCGCGCTGGCTCTGCGTGGGTCGTCTCGCCCCCAACAAGGCCGTACAGGATGTCGTGACGGCCTTGCTTGTGGCGCGGGCCACCTCTGACCCCGGGGCCACACTCGAGATTGTGGGCAAGCCGGCCATCGCGTCCTATGCGAGTGCCCTGTACCGGTTCGTGTTCGAGGCCGGCCTGCAGGAGGCGATCACCTTCAGGGGGCATGCCAGCGACGCCGACCTGGCCGCGGCGTACGCCCGGGCCGACGTGCTCGTGGTGGCGTCGGGGCACGAGGGCTTCGGGGTACCGCCCGTCGAAGCCATGTCGGTGGGTTTGCCGATCGTGTACTCCCCGGCAGGGGCGTTGCCCGAAGTCGTGGGCGACGCCGGGGTCGTGGCCGATACCGAGGACCCCTGGGCGCTCGCCGGCACGATCGCCGACCTGTTGGGCGACACTCAGCGGCTCGACGCGCTGGCGACGGCGGCCCGCACGCAACTGCAGGCACTCGATCTGGAGACGGCCGGGGACCGGTTGGTCGACCTGGTGTGCGCGCTGCGCTGAACGACCACGCAACGGCGCCGGCCCCGCCGGACACTTTGTCAAAACTGACCGCTAGCCTTCTAGTGTTCGACTTTCAGAGGTACTCCAGCCATCTCCTGCGCCGCCCTGACCAGCGTTCTCCCACCCTTTGTGGGGCCCCGACCAGCGGGTATGCCCCACAATGCCCCACAGTGGCCGGCCGCTGGGGCTTTGGCTCTGTCTCTCGCTCTCCTGCGAGGAGGGGTCGTCCAGGGGCGCCGGAGGCGAGGCCGGACACGAGTGGCCGGCCGACCCTTGAAGACCCCGGTGGTTAACTCCGCGCCAGCCAAGATTGCACTGGCCAGCCGCCCCTGCGGCTGGCTTACGTGCGGCCTTTTTGCTTCTGCCGAGGGCCGGGCGGGAGAGGGTGACCCACGAGGATGTCAGTGGGAGCGCCGGGCCTGTGTCTTGCAGAACCGACCGTTAGACTTCTAGCGGACAGATTTCACAGGACGCCCACGTCGCCGCGGCGGGCGAGGTTCAGGATGTGCCGATCGCCTCCTGCACGAGCGACACGAAGCGTCGTTGGGAGTCGGGCAGGCTGAACCCGGCCGCGCGGGCCCGTCCCGCGGACGAGAGATGCTGCCGCAATGTGGGGTCGGCGAGGACTCGGGCCACCGCTGAGGCGAAGTGCACCGGTGACTTGTCGGGCAACACCAGGCCGGCCTGTCCGCCACCGTCTCGGGCACCGCGGTCACGCCATAGGCGACGATCGGGACGCCGTGCCCCATGGCCTCGGCCAAGGGCACGCAGAAACCCTCGTGGTCCGAGGCGCAGACGAACACGTCGGCCGACTGCAGGTACGCCTCGAGCTCGGCTCCGCTGACGGACCCGGCGAAGTTGACGGCGTCGGTCAGTCCGAGCTCGTCGATGAACGCGCGCAACGCGGGCTCGTAGGTCTCGCCCAGCGGCGAGCCCACCAGGTGCAGGCGCGCCGCCGGATCGTAGAGACGGCGTAGCACGGCGAGCATCTTGACGAGGTCGTGCGGCGCTTTGTGCGGCGAGACCTTGCCGACGAAGAGAAGGTCGGCGCCGCCCGGTTGCCTCCTTGCGGCGGGCCAGGTCGGCCATCAGCGTCGGGTCGGGCTCGTCGCTTTTCTGGTGCATGTCGATGAGCAGCGGCACCACGGCGGTGTCGTCGTAGCCGAGGGCACGCAACTCCGACTCGTTGAAGGCGGAGTCCGCCACGGCGAGACGACTCTGCGGGGCCAACCGGGCGAGCTGCGTGCGGCCCAAGGCGACCTCGTAGCCCACATTGGGCTCCCAGTCGCGCAGCAGGGCCGCCGGCGTGATGTTGTGGTAGTTCACCAGCTTGCGTTCGGGCCGTGCCGCAAGAATGTCGTAGACGGGGCTGCCGATGGAGGACTGGTAGAGCAACCACCGGTCGCGCCCGGCGCGGCCCAGCTCGGTCACCGGACGTCCCTCGTGCTGCACGTCGGGCGTGAAACTCCCGTAGAAGATGTCCGAGTCGATGCCGACCCGTCGCAAGCCGTCGCGCAGGTTGACGGTGTGCACGCCGATGGCGTCACGACTGGCCAGCGAGGGAATGACCTGGTCGACACGCACGGGCGTGCAGTGTACCGGTGCTCAGCGCTACCCCGGGTTCCCGCAGGTGGCACGCCTTGCCCGGGCCGCCCCGCTAGGGTTTGCATGGCGATGGCGGTCCTCCTCGGTGCGCGCCCGGCCTTTGGGCAACCCTGGCGCTCACGTCGGCCGGGTATGGCATCCCTGCTCGGCGCTCCTCTCTTCGCGCTCGCGGCTTCTTCGCTTGCGCTCGCCGCCACGGCGGTGTTCGGCGCCGGAGGACCTGCGCCGGCGGCCGCGGCGCCAGCCACCCCGTCGAGCGTGGCGCTCGTCGGCCACGGCTACGGGCACGGCATCGGCATGGGGCAGTGGGGGTCGCTCGGCTACGCCCTCGGGGCGGACGGCGGCGCGGGCAACTTCACCTACAGCCAGATCCTCACGCACTACTACGGCAACACGACGCTGGAGACGCTCGGTACGGCCGGTGCCCCGGCGGCATCCGACGGCGGCAACGTCAGGGTGGCCATGACCGAGAACAACGGCGCCAACCTCATCGCCACTGCGGCCTCGGGTACCTTGACCGTGCCCGGGCGTCACCGCTTCGGCCACGGCGGTCTTCTTCTACCTCCCACCGGGCTCGTCGACGTACAGCGTCTACGCGGAAGGGCCGGGCGGGACCTGTGGCGGCCCATGGCCGACGACGCCTGTCGCCACCAACGTGACCAACCCCACGGCGGCCGCCAACAACGGCGGACCGGTGGAACTGTGCCAGTCGGGCCCCAGCATCGAGATGCACGGCTCGCTCACCGCACTGGCCCCGTCGCCCGGGCAGGCCCGCACCATCAACACGGTGCCCCTCGAGCAGTACGTGGCCGACGTCGCACCTTCTGAATCGCCGTCCGGCTGGGCCACGCTCGGCGGGGCCGGACGAGCCACAGGGTGAGCCCTGGGGCTTCCAGCAGTCCGAGGCCCAGACCGTGGCGGCGCGCTCCTATGTCGAGGCTGACCCGTCGGGTTACGGCGGCTACGCCGACACCTGCGACCAGACCTGCCAGTCGTACCCGGGCATGAAGTACGAGACCGCCACCTCGTTACTGGCCGCGCAAGATACGGCCGGGCAGGTCATGGTGACAACGGCACCTCCACGGTGGCCACGACCGAATACTCGTCCTCGTCGGGGGGCTACTCCGCCGGGGCGCAGTTCCCGGCGGTGGTCGACGCGGGCGACGCCGTGTGCATCAGTGCGTCGGTGTGCAACCCAAATCACAACTGGACGGTCACGCTCAGTGCGGCGGCGATCGATGCCGCCTACCCGTCGATCGGCACGTTCTCCTCGCTGGTCGTCACGTCGCGCAACGGGTTGGGTGACTTCGGGGGCCGCGTCAACCAGCTGACGGTGACCGGCACCAGCGGGTCGGTTTCGGTCACCGGCTCCGCCTTCGCCGCCGCGTTCAATCTGCAGTCCACCTGGTTCAGCCTGGCCGACCAACCCAGCGGCGGGGTGGGGGGCTACTGGATCGATGACACCAAGGGCGGCATCTACACCTTCGGGAGCGCGCCGTTCTACGGGAGCACGGGCAACATCGCACTGAACAAGCCGATGGTCGGTATGGCCGCCACCCCCGACGGCGAGGGCTACTGGCTGGTGGCGTCCGACGGTGGCATCTTCACCTTCGGCGACGCCGGGTTCTACGGGAGCACGGGCAACATCGTGCTGAACAAGCCCGTCGTCGGGATGGCCTCCACCCCCGACGGGAAGGGCTATTGGCTGGTGGCGTCCGACGGTGGCATCTTCACCTTCGGCGACGCCGGGTTCTACGGCAGCACCGGCAACATCGTCCTCAACAAGCCGATCGTCGGCATGGTGCCGACGCACGACGGCGAAGGGCTACTGGCTGGTGGCGTCCGACGGCGGCATCTTCAGCTTCGGCGACACCACGTTCTACGGCTCGCTGGGGGCGTCGCCGCCGAGCTCGCCGGTGGTCGGCGTGGCCCCGGCTGCAGGGGGCACCGGCTACTGGATGCTGGAGGCCAACGGCACGGTGCAGGGCTTCGGGAGCGCCCACAACGTTGCCGCCCGCTGCGACCTCGCCCGCACTCGCCTCGGCCAAGAGCCCGATGACCTCCATCATCCCCTCGGCCGACGGCCAGGGGTACTCGCTGGTCGACAGCTCCGGTCAGGCCTTCACCTTCGGCGACGCGCCCTACTTCGGCGACGTCGCCTCCACGGTGCCGGGCTATTCGGGTCGCGTCGTGGGGATCGCCGCCAGCCCGGGCTGAGTGCGGCTGTCCAACTGCCTGGCTGCGTCGCCTTCCCTGACCACGTCGGCGAGACGGGGGAACCGGCGTAGGCGTCCGAGGGGCCCCAGCAGCCCGGCATCGACGCCGTGGTCGGCGGCGCGCAACAGGCGCAGGTCCCCCCGGCTGTTCCCGTAGGCCCAGAGCTCGGGTTGGTCGTTGCCTCCTCCGAGGAGGCCGTGGGCCCGCAGATGGACGACCAGGCGGGCATACTTCTCTGCGCCGCGGCAGTTCTGCCCTTCGTAGCCACCGGTCAACAGGCCGCCGCCCCCGACGGCCAGGCGCGTGGCCAGCACGCCGTCGACACCGAGGAGCTCTCCGGCGCGACGCACGTAGCACTCGGGAGAGGCGGACACGATCACCACGTGGTGGCCCTGCTCCTGATGCCACTGCAGGCGGCGACGGGCGTCGTGGCGCAGGCGTCGCGCCAGGTGGTGCTCGGCGAAGGTGGCGGCACGGTCGTTGACCAGCTCGAGTCGGCAGCCCCCCGAGGAGCCGGGTGAAGAGTGCCTCCTTGGTGTCGTCGGCCGCCGTCCCGCCCACCAGCGCAGAGCGGAGGAGCTTGGGCGAGAGTGCGGCCACGGCCCGCAGCACCGGCCAGAGGCCGCGTAGGGAGACGAGGAAGGGCAGCACGCTCCCTCCGCTGGTCAGCGTCCCGTCGAAGTCGAAGGCAGCCACCGTGCGCGGCGGCATCTTCGAACCCCCCGCAGAGGGGCGTCTGTGGTTGTAGGGGCAGGTTGGTCACGAACGGTTCATCGAGTCACCGGAGAGTGGTGCCGCCCCGCCCCGCGCCACCGGCGAAGCGCAGGGCACCTTCGAGCGTCTCGCCGCTTTCGATGACGGCACGGCCGCGCCGGGCCTCGTTCACCGCCGCCTCTTCCTCGGTCATTCCCCACTGCTCCAGCACCGACATGCGATCAGAACGTAGACAGAACTGGGGCAGTGCGGCCAGTTGACGGGCCAGGTCCACCGACGCCCCGAGCGCGGTGCCGGAGGGCACGACCCGGTTGACCAGGCCGATGTGCAGGGCTTCGGCCGCATCGACGGCCCGTCCGGTGAGGATGATGTCCATGGCCCGCCCGTGGCCGATGAGGCGGGGCAGGCGCACGGTCCCGAGGTCGCACAGGGGGACGCCGAAGCGCCGTTCGAACACGCCGAAGATGGCATCCTCGGCGCTCACCCGCAGGTCGCACCACAGGGCCAGCTCGATGCCGCCGGCCACGGCGAACCCCTCCACGGCGGCGATCACCGGCTTGGTGAGCGTGAGGCGGGTCGGGCCCATCGGCCCGGGACCCTCGTCGGGAATGGGTCGGCGGTCACCTTCGGAGAGTGCCTTGAGGTCGGCTCCGGCACAGAACGTGCCCCCGGCGCCGGTCAGGATGGCGACGGACCTGCTCTCGTCCTGCTCGAAGCCAGAAAGGCGGTGAGGAGCTGTGTGGCGCAGAGGCTGTCGACAGCATTGCGCCGCTCGGGCCGCGTGATCTGCACGATGGTGACCGGGCCAGTCGTGGACGACCGAGACCGCATCGGTCCGGTAGGGGGTGTAGACCGGGTGCACCGGCCCATTCTCGCATCATCGACTTGGCCATCAGGTCGGTGGGGACGCCCCCGTCCCGCGCTTCGGCGGCGGTCCACCCCGTTCCCCGAAAGGTGACTAACCCGGTCGACAATTGGTACTCGACCGGTTATGCTCACGAAAAGACAACTCTCGCGCCAGACCTACAGGAGGCTCACATGGCAGTTCGACTCGGCGATACCGCTCCGGATTTCACAGCTGATACGACCGAAGGCACCATCAATTTCCACGAGTGGCTCGGTGACAGCTGGGGGGTCCTCTTCTCGCACCCCAAGGACTTCACGCCCGGTCTGCACCACCGAGTTGGGCGCCTTCTCCAAGGCCAAGCCGGAATTCGACAAGCGCAACGCCAAGCTCATCGGCCTCTCCGTCGACTCCGTGCAGTCCCACAAGGGCTGGGCGGGCGACATCGAGGAGACCCAGGGCTCCGCGCTCGCGTTCCCGTTGATCGGCGACGAGGACCGCCAGGTGGCCGACCTCTACGACATGATCCACCCCAACGCCAACGACACCCTGACGGTGCGTTCGGTCTTCATCATCGGGCCCGACAAGAAGGTCAAGCTGACGCTGACCTACCCGGCCTCCACCGGCCGCAACGTCGACGAGATCCTCCGCGTGCTCGACTCGTTGCAGCTGACCGCCGACTACAAGGTGGCGACGCCGGTCAACTGGACCGACGGCCAGGACGTCATCATCGTCCCCGCCGTGAGCGACGACGAGGCAAAGGACCGCTTCCCCAAGGGTTGGAAGGCCCTCAAGCCCTACCTGCGCGTCACCCCCCAGCCCAACCGCTGAGCGGGTCCCACCGCCTGCGGGTGGTGCGACCTCGCAGACGAGCGTTCAGCGTCCATGGGCCGGCATTGATGCCGGGCCAAGGTGCGACGGCCGGTCGATCAGGCCGGTGGCCGGGCCGAGGAGCTCGTCGCGCAGCTCCCGTTTGAGGATCTTGCCGGCGGGATTGCGGGGGAGCGGTTCGTCGCGGAACCAGATATGGGTCGGGAACCATGAAAGCCGCCAGGCGGTTGCGCACATGGGCGGAGAGCTCTTCGGCCCCGACCTTGGCCCCGGGACGCAGGACGACAACCGCGCCGACCTCTTCTCCGAGCGTCGGATCGGGTATGCCGATCACGGCACAGTCGGCGACCGCCGGGTGTTCGAAGAGGGCCGCTTCCACCTGGACCGAATAGACGTTCTCACCGCCGCGGATGATCATGTCCTTGGCCCGGTCGACGATGTAGATGAAGTTCTCCGTATCGAGCCGGGCGACATCGCCGGTGTGGAGCCATCCCTTCGTGAAGACCTGCGCTGTCTCCACCGGGCGGTTCCAGTAGCCGCGGACCACATTGGGCCCTTTGATCCACAGTTCGCCGCGCACGTCGGCGCCGCGGGGGACGGTGTCGTCGGGCTCGTCGCCGGCAAAATCCTCGGGCATGACGGCCACGTCGGTCACCGGCAAGGGCGGCCCCACGCTGTCCGGCTTGGCGATGTAGTCGCCGCCGGTGTTCATGGAGGTGACCGACGACGTCTCCGTGAGGCCGTAGCCGTTGGACGGTTGCCCGACGGGCCAGGCCTCGCGTATGCGCCGGACGAGGTCCGGTGGTGCAGGGGCAGCCGCCGTAGGACACGCTGCGGATGGACGAGGTGTCGTACTGGGCGAAGCGGGGGAAGTCGAGCACCTGCATGACCATGGCCGGCACTCCGCCGAAGGTGGTGATCCGCTCCCGGGCGATCAGCTCGAGCGCTCGCTCGGGATCGAAGTGGTGCATCATGACGATCTTCCCGCCGGCGCCGATGTTCCCCACCATGACGGAGTGACAGCCCGTGGCGTGGAAGAGCGGCACTGACAAGAGGATTGCGCTCTGCGACCTTCGCGGAGGGGTCGACGAGAGACTTGCCGAATCGTAGTTGTGCCCGGGTGTTGATGAAGAAGAGGCTCATCAGGTTGGTACAGATGTTGCGGTGCGTGCCGACGGCCCCCTTGGGGCGACCCGTCGTGCCGGAGGTGTAGAAGATGGTGGCGTCGTCCTCAGGATCAATGGTGACGTCGGGGGGCGAGGCGTTTGCATCCACGTCGCCGAGCGCGAGGGCGAAGGGCCATTCGGTCACCGGCGCCGAACCATCCGTAGCGATGCGCACGGTGGCCGCCGTGCCGGAGTCCGCCGCGCCGGATCCGCCGTGCCGGGGTTCGCCGTACGGTGCTCGTCGGCCACAATCAGGGCGGTGAAGCCCGCTCAGCCCTCCGAGGAACGGGCGAATCGCTTCGGCCCGTTGCGTGTCGACGAAGGCGATCTTCGAACCGGAGTCCTCCAGCCCGTAGCGCAACTCCTCGCCCGACCACCATGCGTTCAGCGGCACCACGATGGCACCGGTCAGCGAGATGGCCCAGAAGGCCATGACCCATTCGGGCAGGTTGCGCATGGCGATGGCGACCCGGTCTCCCGGGGTGATCGAGAACTCGTCGCGGAGCCGGTGGGCCAGGGTGCAGGCGATCCGGTAGTGCTCGGCGAAGCTTGTGCGCTCGTCCTCGTAGACCAGGAACGTCTTGTCACCGTGGCCGAGCGACAGGTCCAGGATCGTACGCAGCGTCTCTGGCGCGTTCTTCCACGTCCGTGTGGAGATGCCGCGGATGTCCCGGTCCTCCATCTCGAACAACTGGCCCGGTGCGGTGAGGGTCGCGTTGGCCTCGGCGACCGAAATGCTCGCCGGCTGGTCGGGGGCCGGCGTGCTGGTTCTCGAGGGAGCGTCGTCCGCGGTCGTCATGGGGCAGCCGGGGCCGCCGGGGACGACGGGGCCGCCGGGGCCGCAGGGGACGACGGGGCCGGAAGAGTGACGGGCGCCGGGTTGAACAGCGCACCTCGATAGAAAACGAGCTCCGCCACGCTCTCACGGATGTCCTGCAAGGCCCGGTGCCCCCCCTTCTTCTCGGGCGCCTCCTTGTAGATGTCGGGGTACCAGCGACGGCAGAGCTCCTTGATCGTCGAGACGTCGACGGAGCGGTAGTGGAGGTACTCCTCGATCTCGGGCAGCTGCGTGGCCAGGAAGCGCCGGTCGGTGCCGATGGAGTTACCGGCGAGCGGGACGGTCCGCGCCTCAGGGATGTGCAACTTGAGGAACTCGAGTGTCCGGGCACCGGCGTCTTCGAGGCTGAGGGTCGACTCCTCAATTTCGGTGAGCAGGCCCGATCGGGTGTGCATGGCGATGACGAAGTCGTCCATTTCGGCCAGTTGCTCCGGCGTGGCGTGGACTACCAGGTCGGGGCCTTCGGCCACGATGTGCAGATCGTCGTCGGTCACCAGACTGGCGATCTCGACGATGACGTGACGGGACGGTTCGAGGCCCGTCATTTCCAGATCGATCCAGGCCAGCATGGGCCGGATGCTACTGGTCGCCGTCTGGTCCGGGGCAAGAACGGAGGCCCTTTCCGGTAGTGTCCAACGATGTTGCACGTGCCGCTGCATCAACTCGACCCCGAGCTGGGCGTGCCCGCCTACGCCAAACCTGGTGATGCCGGAGCGGACCTCGTGGCCCGTCAATCCGTCGTCTTGCCTGCTCAGGGTGGTCGGGCGTTGGTGCCCACGGGGGTGGCGGTGGCGATTCCGGACGGGTACGCCGGGCTGGTCCTCCCCCGGAGCGGGCTGGCACTGCGCCACGGGGTGACGTGCCTGAATGCCCCGGGGTTGATCGATGCCGGCTACCGAGGCGAGCTCCAGGTAATTTTGGTAAACCACGACCCAGTGGAGGAATATGCAGTGGAGCGGGGGGACCGCATTGCCCAGCTGGTCATCGTGCGCGTCGAGGAAGCGGCTTTCGCTCTGGTCGACTCCGACGGCCTGGGCGAGGCGGCTCGGGGAGCCGGCGGCTTCGGCCACACGGGAACATGAAACCTCTGGAAGGACTGGACGCGGCCTTCCTGTCGCTGGAGACACCCACCACCCCGTTGCACGTGGGGCTGGTCATGGTCCTCGACCCGCCGGAGGGCACACGCTCGCTGTTCTCCCCGTCGACGCGGTACGCCCAGATCCGCCGGGTCATTGCCCAGCGGGTGCCCTTGTTGGCCCCCTTCCGGCAGCGCGCACTGCGGGTGCCGTTGGGACTGCATCACCCGGTCTGGGTCGACGACCCGGATTTCGATCTGGACGACCACCTCTCCCGGGCGAGTCTCCCGTCGCCGGGCGGCCCGGCGGAGCTCGATGCGTTCGTTGCCACCGCCATGAGTCGCCAGCTCGATCAGGAACGCCCGCTCTGGGAGATGTACGTGGTCGAGGGGCTGGAGGGTGATCGCACCGCGCTGATCGCCAAGGTGCACCACGCCATTCTCGACGGGGTGAGCGGTGCGTCCATGTTGGCGGTCTTCCTCGATCTCAATCCCCGGCACGCGCCTCGTGCCCACGTCGATCGAGGCTTGGGATCCCGATCCGTTGCCCGGCAGCGCGCGGATGCTCCGCTACGCCGCAAGCTCCATGTCCCAGCACCCGGCCCGGGCGCTCAGCACGCTCAACGCGGGGGTGGAGGTGATTGCGGATCTCGGTATGCACAACCGCGAGCTCCTGCGTCGCGGCGAGTCGTCACCGCCCGGTTTCTTCTCGGCGCCGCGCACCTCGCTCAATGGCGCTGTATCCAATCGCAAGCGCTTCTCGTCGCTGTCCATCCCCCTCGAGGACGCGAAGCTCATCCGCCACACGTTCGGCGGCACGGTCAACGACGTGATTCTGACCGGGGTGGCGGGGGGTTTGCGACGGCTACTCGACGACAGGGGAGAGGCGGCGGAGCGCGCGTTGGTCGCCATGGTGCCGGTGTCCACCCGACCCGACGACGAGGGCGACGCACTGGGCAACCAGATTTCGGCCATGTTGGTCACGCTGGCGACCGACATCGACGATCCGCTCGAGCGGCTGGCCACCATCGCGCAGTCGACGAAGGTGGCCAAGGAGCAGGAGCAGCTGCACCGGGGAAGAGTGCTGGGCAACCTGGCGCAGATCTCCGCGCCGGCGGTCGTGTCCCGGGTGGCGCGTGCGGTGGCCGGCACCAAAATGTTCGACCGGGTACGCCCCCCGTTCAACGTCATGGTCTCGAGCATCAAGGGCCCGGACTTCTCCCTCTTCTGCGCGGGCAGCCGGGTCTCAGCGCTCTATCCGGTGGGCCCTATCGCCGAAGGGGTGGGACTCAACGTAACGATCTTCTCGTATCTCGACCAGCTCCACTTCGGCCTGCTGGCCTGCCGCAAGCTGCTCCCAGAACTGGACAACCTCGCCATCTCCATCGACGATGCCCTGGGCGAACTCGTCGGCTGCGCCGCTCGACGCCCGCGGCGCCGTGGGCTGACGCACCCAGGGGTGCCGCACCAGCATCGCTGCGAAACTCCAGGTAGATTTCCCGGGGTGTCGTGGTTTCTCCCCGAGCACAAGGGGAAGCTAGGATCAGTGGTCCACGCGGAAGTGGCGCAGCGGTAGCGCACAACCTTGCCAAGGTTGGGGTCGCGGGTTCGAATCCCGTCTTCCGCTCCAAAGGTGCAGGTCAGAGGCGGTTTCTAGACCGTCGCTCGGCTGTCCCTCCGATGCCCCAGTCTACTAACTCCTGGTTGTCGAACGCTGCAGCCGAGCGCTTCCAGTTCAGCAGCTGCGTCGACGATCTGCGCAGAGTCCCTGAAACGCAACTCTAAGAACGATCCGCCGCATCCGCCGCATCCGCCGCATCCGCCGAATCTGTCGGTCACCATGGTCCTCCGGCCGTCTACGCATCAAATGCTCCTTACCTCTATTGAGGGGGAATTCTGCTGCAAATTGCGCGAACGAGTGCGAGCGTTCACAGTCACCCCCAAGTGGCTTCCGCCACTCGGGCGGAGGCTTCGGTGAGTCGCTGCGCGACCACAGGAATATCCTGAGAGCTGAGCTGATCTCGGAAGGCAATGACGGTGAGTGCCAGTCGCACCGTCCCTTCGGGATCGAAAACCGGCGCAGCGATGTGCGCGACCGGCAGTCGTTGCGACTCACGTAGCTCGAAGAGAAGGTAGTCATCGACGTCCTGACCTGCCTCGGCGTTCTCGCCGATGGCCACGGAGTAGCCCCGGTCACGAACCACCGCGAGCGCGTCGAGATATCGCGCACGCTTGGCGGGCGTTAATTGCTTTTCGACGCCGGCGAGCCAGTGCTGCACCTGGTCGCCGCTTGCCCAAGCGAGAAAGACGGTGCCGACCGGTGGTACCAGAGGAAACCGGGTGCCAACCCTCATATTGACTCCGAACGACCCCTGAGACGGTGTGTAGGCAAGGATCACTATTTCGGGGCCGACGACGCTGCTTGCCACGCAGCCGAGGTTCAGTTCGAGGCTCAACTTCGTCATCTCGACACGTGCAAATGGCAGAGCATTCTGATCGTGAAGGAAGCTGTTGGCGAGCGGCAGCAGCCCAGGGCCCAGTGAATAGGTTTTGTCGGCGTGGCGGATGAGATAGTTGCGATCGGCCAGCAGGGTGAGCGTGGCATGACAACTCGCCTTGTTCATGACAAGTGTTCTCGCGATTTCGGAAAGTCCGAGGACCTCCTGAGGACGGTCGGCGAGCAACTCGAAGATTTCGAGCGCCTTCTCCACCGCCGGAACCTGACGGCCCATGTTTCTTAGTGGCTTCCCATGCTCGACGTCGACTTCTTGTCCGGATCCCGGCTGGTGTCGTCGAAGGCCATGAGCCGAAGGGTCCATCGTTTGCGGCCCAGCCGCTTTCGCACGAGGCGCAAGCTACTCAACCAGCCCGCTGCTCGAGCTTCGGTATTACGTACTTTCCGAGCATTTCGATCGACTCCATGACCTCGTTGTGTTGAAGTTGACCGAATTGTACGTAGCAGATGACCGAGTCACAGCCAATGGATTCGTAACGAGCCAGCTTTTCGAGACACTGCTCCGGATCGCCGACAATGATCATGTCCTGGTCGCTGAAGAACTTAGGGTCCACCTTGCCGGCTTGTGTCTCCCGCAACCGAGGGAAGAGCTTCTCAATCTCGTCCGCCGGTACGTTCGGAGGGAGCTCCCAGTCGATAAGGAATTGGGCCATATGGTCGTACCACCAACCGACGGAACTCCAGAGACCGTAAGACTCAGCTCTCTCCATATCCTCGGCGCAGTGGACGAGTGTGTAAGGGGCGACTTTGTTGTTCTTCACCTTCGTCAGTGGCTTTGTGCAATTCGCAGAGGCTTCCCGATAGATCTGAATACGTCGTGCGAGCTCGTCGACCGGCTGCATGATGGTGAGTGCGAGCATGCCGAGGCCGAGCTGTCCGGCGAGTTCAACGCTGCCTGGGCTCACTGCTGCCATCCATGCCGGCGGATGCGGGTCCTGGTAGGGCTTAGGTGTGATTGAGCGTGTATCACCCTCATAGGAGGGGAACTCAGGAAACTTCATAAAATCGGAATCCCAGTTGAACTTCTCCTGCTCCCACATTGCGACAATGGCTTCAATGGCCTCACGCCATGAGTCACGACTGGTCTCGGCGTCCACGCCGAATGCCTTCTGCTCGTGTGGAATCGAGCGCCCCGTACCCCATTCGACGCGGCCACGGCTCAACAGGTCGACTGAGGCGACGGCCTCTGCAGTGCGGACTGGATGGCGGAATTTGTGCGGCGTCAACGTCACGCCGAAGCCAAGGCGGATCTGTTCCGTGACCTGCGAGAGGGCTGCGAGGAACACGTCGTTCACCGGCATGTGTGACCGCTCGATGCGGAAGTGGTGTTCGACGACCCAGACGGTACCGAACCCGAGCTTGTCGGCCAACTTGATCTGCTCGATTGCCTCGAAGTAGGCGGCCTGCTCCGCCTCCCGCTGGTTGTAAGGGTACGGCTTATCGGGCCAGGGCTTGGGGGCTTGCACTTCGTAGAGCAGGTCTAGCTTCACGTCGTTCTCCTGTCAGTTGGCATATGCCACCCGTGGCCCCGTTGAGGTCATGAGGCGGGATCTGCAGCCCCCTCCGAGTCCCCGGGTGGGGTCGCGGGGACCTTGACTCGAAGAACCCCATGCGAGATCGGTCGGTATAGCGAATATAGATTTCTTCTACGAAACAATAGCCACAGGCCAGGAGGGCGTCAAGAGCTCCATTCATGCTGAGCCAATAGGCACGGAGTGAGCTACTGCCAGCCTTCGGCCGAGCTGACCGTCGAAAGGAGATAATGAACCAACGGCGGATCTTGCTCTTCACGGGTCCCGACGCACGTGGCGACGGAACGCAGTGGGATCGCTCCATTCACCACGGTTCAATCGACCCAAATGTGCACTTGATAGACAACGGTGAGCGGAACGAATCTCACACCTGGGGGTGGCATCAATGGTGACATCGACTCCTCACATTGACCGGATGGTCGGCGGTAACGGCCGCCCAGCCCTCTCCCCGAGAGGCGCTGGGCGACTGAGTCCCTGCGCGCCCATGAGCGGCGGCTATGAGGACGCCGAATATCTCGTCAATGGAGTGGCAAAGACGTATTCCGGTCCTGCAACGGGACCAGCCCAAGAGACGGGCGTCGAGCACCGTTTCGCCACCCGTCTGCTCACCCGGTACCCGCTCGACCCAGACCGGTTCAGCGGACGAGTATTCCTCGAGCCGTTTAACACTTCGAGGAATGGTATCGACTCCGACGTCGTCTGGGACCAGGTAGCAACCTTGCTCCAGTCCAACGGCGACGCATGGGTAGGTGTCACGGTGCGGTCCAGTGCTGGGGATGCGTTGCGGGCATGTGATCCGGAGCGGTACGCCGAGCTCGATCTGGTCATCAACGACGTGGAATGGGACATCCTCCGTCAGGTGGGTACTCTTTTGAAGCAAAGCGAGGGTGCGGCGTTGATCGGCGGACATGTTGCAGCTCGGCTCTACATGGCCGGCTATTCGCAGAGTGCGGTCGATACTGCGACCTTCGCCATGGCGCTTCATGGCCTGAGCCGAACTGGTGATGGCCTGTCGGTCTTCGATGGCTATTTTCCGGCCGCCCATTCGGGAAGCCTGACCCCTTTGCAATCGGGTGCCTCCCCGCTCCCACACTTCGAGCACACTCCCATGGCTCCCGTGTCGGCTCCGGTGGTAAATGTCGAGACGCAGACGGACGTGGAAGGCTTTGAAGTGACGTTGGGCCCCGGGGTCAGCTACCACTCCGTCGGAGGGGCGCACGTCCGTCGCGCCGACAGTGACATCCCGGGCGACCTGTATCGGCTGTACGAAATAGCGGGAGCGCCCCACGTTGGCGTGGACCCAGAGTGCAGTGCATCGTCGTCATTTCCCACCGATGCGTTCTTGCGAGCCGCACTTCTACGGCTGATCAGATGGGCGGAGGAGGGCATGGCACCTCCGTCAGCAGCCCGCATCGAGCTCGCGACGAGCGGCGAGGTATCCGAGTCTGCCGTCGATCCCGCAGGAAACGCTCTCGGTGGCGTCCGGTCTCCCTTTGTCGACGTTCCTCTGTCCACCTATAAGGTGCACGCCGAGAGCGGCGGCATGTTCATGTTGACCGGGGACGAGCGGCCACTGGCTCGCGACATGCTCGTGCAACAGTACGGGACCGAGCAGACGTATATGGAGCGGTTCACCACGTCCCTCGACGAGGCGATCGCCGCCGGCTTCCTGCTCCAGATCGATCGTGACTCGCTTCTCGTCACCCGCGCAATCCAAGCACGCGACGCATTCCGTCGGAAGCACTGATTCCTGGCAGCCGATCCCTCATCTCACATCAGCTTGACCGCTTTGCCCATGGTAGCGTTAACATTAGTAAAAGAATGGGAATGCCGCACATGTTTGGCAAGGAATCGAGCGATGGATGGACAATGCGAGCGGTGGCAGATCACTTCGAAGCGATGAGCCGGCTGACGAGCAAAGAGCATGTCAGGCCGCCGGCCGACATATGCGAACATTGTGAGCCCGGTCGGTGACCTGGGAGATCCGTTGGCACCCATTCCGAGGCCAATGGGTCCTCTTCACTTCGCACCGGGACGTCCGCCCATGGATCGGCGAGCACGTCAGCCCCGACGAGCCACCTATTCCGGAGAAGAACGCGCTCGCTCCTCGGGGTAGACGGATCGCCACAACCAACCCTGACTATCGGGGGGTATTCGTCTTCACGAACGACCTCCCAGTCTTCTCACCTGATGCACCGGTGCCCGATGATGGGGACGATGTGTACCGGACCCGGCAGGCCAGCGGCACAGCCGAGGTGCTTTGCTACCACGACGACGCTGCCCGATCCCTGGCCGATCTCACAGATGACGAGATGAACACCATCGTCACGACGTGGCGTGAGCGGTCGCGCATTCTCCAGGCGAAAGAGGGCGTGGCCCACGTGCTCATCTTCGAGAATCGAGGTGCGCTCGTCGGCACATCCAATCCGCATCCGCATTGCCAGATCTATGCCGGCTCGCTGGTCTACGCCACCATGGCGCGCGAGGACGAGGTCTCCTCCGAACACTTTCAACGCACGGGTCGTTCGCTGTTGCAAGATGTCATCGACCGAGAGCTCTCAGGCCCTCGAGTGGTCTGTGAAGGTGAGCACTTCTTTGCGTGTGTGCCGTGGTTTGCCCAGTATGCATATGAAGTGCATGTCTTGCCCCGTGAGCCGGCGACCTCGCTCGTCGACCTCGACGACGATCGCTGCCGTTCGCTCGCCCTTGTCCTACGTGATGTCGTGCGTCGCTATGACGCGCTGTGGGGCTTTCGCATGCCGTATGTGCTGGCAGTCCACCAGGCCCCAGTAGGGGATCATCCCCACTACCCGTTCCACCTCGAGCTTCACCCGCCGCTGCGCGCGCCGGGATTGCTCAAGTATCTCGCTGGTCCCGAGGTGGGCGGCGGTTCCATGACGAACGAGTCCAATCCGGACGACAAGGCGGCGGAACTCCGTGCCACCCTCGGCTGATCAGGCCCGTCTCTTGCTCTGCGAGCTCGGGGAGTACCTCCGCGCCCTGGTCGTGGGTTCGCGCGACATCGAGATGGCGGTGGTGACCGGTGAGACAGTGGCCGACACGATTTATGCCATCGACCGGGTGGCTGACGAGGCACTCGTCGCTTGGTTTGCGGAGCACTGGCCCGACGTCAGGATCGTGTCCGAAGGTCTGGATGAACCAGTCACCGTCGGCGACTCCGTGGCGTGGACCGTGATCGTTGACACCATCGACGGCACGCGCGGGCTCATGTACGACAAGCGTCCGGCTTGGTGCCTGGCGGCTGCGGCGCCGCCGGAGGGCACTCTGCGCGACGTTTCGGTCGCCGTCATGACTGAACTGCCGACGGCGAAGCAAGGGGCAGTCGACCAGCTAAGTGCGGTGCGCGGCACTGGGCTGGTGGCTGAGCGACTGGATTTGAGAAGCGGAGCGAGGGAATCGCTCGCGTTACGACCGTCATCGGCCGCCGATCTCGAGCACAGCTTCAGTGGATTGGCCAAGTTTTTCTTGCCCGGGAAGCCGGCCTTGGCAGCGCTCGAGGCTGAACTGTTCCGCCGGCTTGGTTGTCGCAATGTCTTCGATGACGAGTACCTCTCGACCGGCGGCCAGCTTCACGAACTCATCAGCGGCCGGGATCGTTTCGTGGCCGATCTGCGCCCACTGGTTCTCGACGTTGGGGGCGGCCTTTTCTGCCATCCCTACGACATATGTACCGCCATGCTGCTCACCGAGGCCGGTGGCGTCGTGACCGACCCCTGGGGACGTCCGCTTGAAGCTCCCCTGGACAACCACACAGCTGTGGCGTGGGTCGGCTATGCGAATGAAGCGCTGGCCTCGCGCATCGGACCCGTGCTTGCGGAGCTGATCGGTGATTTGCAGGATCGGTAGGGCGCCGGGTCGCCTCGACCTCTTGGGTGGCGTGGCTGACTATTCGGGGGCGCTCGTTCTCGAAATGCCGACTCGCCAGTCGCTCGAGGTCACAGCGGAGCTTGACGATGCGCTTGTCGTCGGCCCGGCCGTGCTGCCAGTCGCGGAGGTGACTCGTCTCGCGGGTCTCGACTACGAGGACGTACGACGCGCGCTCGAGGACTTCCCTCGGTGGACCCACTATCTCATCGGGGTCGTCGTCGTCCTGGTCCGGCACGGGATCATTTCACCGCCACACGTCCGCCTCCAGATCACGTCAGACCTGCCCGTGTCAATGGGCGTCGCGTCCAGCGCAGCATTGGAAGTGGCCACGGCGCGCGCGCTTGGGGTGAGTGGCATCGATCCGTTGCAATTGGCTCTGCTGTGTCAGGAGGCGGAGAACTTCGTGGTGGGGGCGCCCTGCGGCGTAATGGACCAAGTGGCTGTAGCGGTGGGGTCTGTCGGTGCCTTGCTGCCGATCCTTTGTCGGCCGGCGTCACCCTGGCCGGATGTGGCGCTCCCGTCGAATCTCGAGATCGTCGGTTGGCCGAGCGGCGCGGCGCACGATGTCAGCGGAGCTCCGTACCAGCGGGCCCGTGCCGCAGCATTCATGGGGAAGCGGATCGTCGAAGAGTCTGAGAAGCGATCGTGGTCCTGGGTGAGCGAGCTTCCTCCCCCCCTCGCAGCACAGCTTCCCGAGATGATCAGCGGCGCCCAGTTCCTCGAACGATGGGGCGATACCGCTGACCCGATTACCGCGGTGCAGCCACAGGTGACCTATCCGGTGCGTGCAGCGGCATTGTTCGGAGTTGAGGAACATCTCCGAAGCGGCAGAGCCCTCGCCGCGCTGCGGCGGGGGGAACCAAATCTCTTGGGAGATCTCCTTCAGGCCAGCAATGCAGGATATGAGGCTATGGGCCTCGGCCACGCTGCGACTGCGGCAACCGTTGCGGCGGCATTGGCGACGTCTGGGGTCTATGGCGCGCGTGCAAGTGGCGGCGGCTGCGGGGGTACCGTGGTGGTGGTCTGTGATCGGGGCGCGCTGGACCACGTGGACGACCTGATCCGCTGAGGTCGTCGTGATCTGAGCTCGCTTCAGCGGTGATGGACGCCTGGGGGGGCCGAGCTGTCCCGCACAACCAACTTCGCTGGAACAACGACGTGGCGCCTGCCGTTGCTCCCGTCCATCAACGTAAGAACGAGCTCGACAGAGCGCCGCCCCACTTCACCGAAATCCTGACGGACCGTGGTGAGCGGAGGGAGGAAGTAGCTCGACTCGGGGGTGTCGTCGAAGCCCACCACGCTTACGTCCCCCGGCACGTGTCGACCCGCCTGGTGGAGCGCGCGCATGATTCCGAGCGCAGTCTGATCGTTTGCCGCAAAGACAGCGGTTACATCGGGGTCCTGGGCCAGACGCACTCCGGCGGAGTAGCCGCTCTTTGCGCTCCAGTCACCCACCAGCGGGACTGTCCGTTTCGAGCCATTTAGTTGAAGCGCATCGGTCCATCCGCGCACCCTTGCAGCAGCGTCCACCCAGTTTCTCGCCCCGCGCACATGGTGAACGGTTCGGTGCCCAAGTTCGAGAAGGTGTCCGGTGGCCATGCGGGCTCCTTCGACCTGGTCGATCGTGACCGTGGCGGCGCTGCTGCGCGGGTCGCCACCCACGACAACGAGGGCCATCGACTCTTCGATCTTTTTCACGGCATCGATCACCGGCCTGACGGGGGCGACAACGATGATGCCTTCGACGTGGGACGCCCGAAGATGCGCCAGGGTCGACGGCATTTCCTCACCGGTCCTACTCAGGGTCACAAAACTCACGAGATGCCCGGCTTCTCGCGCCGCCGCTTCGATGCCGAAGAGGATATGGGACGGTCCGAATTGTTCGGTTTCGACGGCGATGACACCAAGCGCCCTCGACCGCCCGCCAGCCAGCACACGGGCGGCGGTATTGGCGTGGTAGCCCAGCGCGGCGACGGCGCGTTCCACCCGCCGACGGGTCCCGTCGGCTACCCCGGGGAATCCATTGAGCACGCGGGAAACGGTCATGACCGAAACGCCAGCCCGCGTCGCGACGTCTGCCATCACGGGGCGAGGAGTGGATACCACCTCAAACCTCTTGATCATCGAACTGGACTCCCGACCGAAGGATGACCAGATCGGGAGATGTCACGATGCCGCCGATCGTGCGGCATCAGCGTAGACGAAGCGAATCGCGGCGCGGTCCACTGCGTCGTCCGGCTCCACGAGGTCACCGACGCCCAGACCCCATGCCTGGCTCACCTGCGCGAACTCACATCCAAAGTGCACCGCAGCGGCCTGGACTGCGGCGCCGGCTGCGACGAGCTCATCGTCGGCGGGAACGATAACTGTGCGGCCGGTGAGATCGGCGACCACGCGGCGGTACGCTGCGCTCCGGGCTGCACCCCCGATCAGGAAGACACGTCCCTCGGTGGAGTCCCAACCGAGTGCGTCCGCCCCTTCGAGGAGATTGCACACAACACCCTCGACAGCAGCGCGTGCAAGTTGCTCCGGAGTGACGTCGGAGCGAATACCGGTGAGCGTGCCGGTGGCATCAGGGCGATTCGGCGTGCGCTCGCCGTCGAAATGCGGCACGAGCGCGAGCCCCGACGAGCCTGCCGGTGCTTCGAGCGCCATCTCGTCGAAGCGCTCTTGGTTCACTCCGAGCAGACGCCTCACGGAGTCGGTCACTTTCGTGGCGTTCATCGTGCACACGAGTGGCAGGTAGCGTCCGGTCGCGTCAGCGAAGCCGGCCACGGTCCCACTTGGGTCACTGCTGGGTTGGTCGCTGACGGTGAACGCGGTCCCACTGGTGCCGAAACTCAGGGCGACGTCGCCGGGCCGAAGTCCCAGTCCGAGGGCGGCCGCCATATTGTCACCGGTTCCGGGACTGACCGTCGCCCCAGTAAGAGGCCAATCCCCTGCGGTGGCCAGCGGAGAGAGCACTTCGGGAAGCGCTGCTTCCCAGTCCACTCTGGGGTCGATCAGGTCTTCGAGGATATCGAACCGATACCGGGACTCGCCCGGAGACCAGTAGCCGGTTCCTGAAGCGTCGCCCCGGTCGGTGACGTGCCGACCGGTGAGTCGAAACGTCAACCAGTCGTGTGGAAGCATGACCGCCGCCGCCTGACGCAGGATCTCAGGCTCACAGCGCCGCAACCAGCGGAGTTTGCTCACGGTGAAGGCAGGAACGGGCACGCTCCCGCATGCCTCGGCCCAGGCGGCACGCCCCCCGGGGAGTTCATTCAGCAGTTCTTCGGTGTCCCGCGCCGATTCGGTGTCATTCCACAGCTTGGCTGATCGTAAGACCTCGTCGCGGTGTCCCAGGACGACGAGACCGTGCTGTTGCGCGGCAACGGCGATCGCGGCAGGACGATATGTTGTTGACACCTGCGCTTCGGCACATGCGGCATGGAAGGCCGTTTCCCAGTCCCGGGGCTCCTGCTCGCTTCGGGGTGGTGTTGTCGGGGGATGTGGGGCTCGTCCAGATGACACGACCGTGCCGGTCTCAGCGTCGCGCACTTGGACCTTGCAGGCGGATGTGGACGAGTCCACTCCGACAACTAGGGGCACTAGCGAACTCCGAGGAGCAATTCGGTCACGAGTTGGTCCAGGCGCTCGTTGCCGTAACCCTGCGCGGCGAGGTCCTCTTCGTCGTACTCCGACGACAGGATGCCCTCGAGACCGTCTTCCTCGGCGGTCGGTTGGGCCAGCTCGGCTGCTTTTGTCACACGCAGGGCGTCCTGAATTTCGCTGTCCTCGTGGAAGCGCCGGGCTTTGTCGGCCAGGATCAGGTACGTGCGCATGCACCCACGGGCGAAGTCCCAGACGCCGTCGCTGTCCTCGGTGCGGTAGGGGTGGGCGTCGAAGTGGCGCATCCCGCCCCACTGTGCGTCCTCGAGCAGCTTCACGACATAGAACGCGTCGCGGATACCTTCTGAGCCAAACCGGAAGTCCTGATCGAACTTTCCGATTCGCTGCGCGTTCAGATCGATATGGAACAGCTTGTCGTGCCAGAGGGTCTGCGCCACCGCCTGGGAGAACGACAGCCCGCTCATGGTCTCGTGGGCAAATTCGGGGTTAAGCCCTACTAGCTCGGAATATTCCAGGGAGCCGATGAAAGCGAGGGCATGTCCGACGGTGGGAAGCAGGATGTCGCCGCGGGGCTCATTCGGCTTCGGCTCGAGGGCGATCCGAAGGTCAAGGCCCTGACGACGAATGTGCTCGCAGATGAGATCGACGGCCTCTTTGTAGCGATCGAGTGCCGATCGGACGTCTTTGGCTGCTTCCGCCTCCATACCCTCCCGTCCGCCCCACAGCACGAAGATACTGGCCCCGAATTCGGCGCCGAGCTCGATCGCTTCGCACGCCTTCTTGACGGCAAATCGTCGTATTCGAGGATCGTTTGCCGTGAAGGCCCCCTCTTTGAAGATGGGCCGCCAGAACAGGTTTGTCGTCACCATGGGAACGTGCATTCCCGTGGCATCAAGCGCCCGCCGGAACCGCTTGATGATGTCCTGCCGATCCGCCACGGGCGCGTCGGCAGGCACGAGGTCGTTGTCGTGGAAGCTCACTCCGTAGGCACCCAGGTCGGCGAGCCGGCGCACGGAGTCGACGGGGTCGAGGGGGGAGCGGACCGCCTCCCCGAAGGGGTCCCGCCCGGGGTTCCCGACGGTCCAGAGGCCGAAGGTGAATTGGTGCTCCGGCCGGGGGGCAAAGAGATCAGTCATGGATCCTCCTGATGGCGGAATACCTCGAGCGGCGCTTCCGCCCACCCTTCCGAAGTGGGGTGATATTCCAGCACCGTCGAATGATAGCGCTACCACAGAATACATTCACGAGCTGTCTGGAGCGGCGGGCGGCGAGGAGTCAATGGCCGCAAACGGTCCCTCCGCCAGAGGTCCGTGGTCGTTCATGAGGTCTGGCGCCGATGGGGCAAACCCTCGGCGTTCTGCACAATGCTACGGAGACTGCAAACCAGCATGGAGTTCGGAAAGTGCCTGGAGCTTGTCGAGGTACTCTTCCAGCGAACGGTGCTTGAATGCACAGTGCACGATCGTTGCGCCATGCGCTTGGGTCGTCGCAAGAATGTCCTGGGCCTGACTCGGTTCGTCAATAGGTTCTAACCGCGCCGTCGGCGGAAGGACGACATCGAAGCCGGCTGGAAGATCCACTCTGCGCAGCCATTCCGCTGCCTGGGCAGGGGTCACGGCGAAGGGACACCAACCGTCGGCAAGTGCCGCCGCCCGTCGCAGAGAGCGAAGGCTCCGACCTCCGACCCATAGGGGAACGCGTTCTTGGATAGCGCAGGGGTCGACCACAAAGCCTTCGAAGTCGTAGAACTCACCGTGATAGGAGGGCTGCGGTTGCGACAGCGAGGCTCGGAGCGCGCGGAGGGCGTCGTCACTGCGCGCACCTCGTTGATCGTATGGCGCGCCGATGAGATCGAACTCCTCCTTGAGTGTTCCCACGCCCACTCCGAGGATCAAGCGGCCGTTACTCACCTTGTCCAACGTGCCGTAACGCTTCGCTATCTCGAGCGGGTGGTGATACGGCAACACCAACACGAGGGTGGCAAAGCGGATTCGGCTCGTACGAGCGGCGAGGTAGCCGAAAGTGGCCAGCGGGTCCCAGTACCGAGCGCCACGCCGAGTGATCTCCCCCGCTGGGAGCGCCACGTGCTCGCTGCACGTGAGATGGTGGTAACCGAGACGATCTGCCGTCTCGGCGATTTGTGTCAGATCTTCGATCGCAGCGGTTTCCTCCCACGGCGCGTGCGAGACAGGGTCCATTGTCACCACGGGCGTGCCGATCGCCAATTTCAGAGCCATGAAGGAATCCTCATATCGACGCCCTGGTCATTCGGATTCGACGCTGGTCGGGAGAAAGCGCGCCCAGTCAAAAGGCACCAACGTATGGAACGGTGCGGCCAAGAGCGCCTTTGCCTCGCCGGACGCCCATCGCCGTTGCATGTGTTCGCGGAGTCGCTCGGCCGTTAGGACGGGGTCGTCGTCCAGATAGCAGTAGGAGATCTGCAGCGCGCGGGCATCCGTGGAATACGGCGCAGGGGCGAGAGCCCCGCGGTACCACCAGATGCCCGCCACGCCGGGAACCTCAGCCAGCGATGCAACTGAGGTCTCGCCCGGATCGCCGCTCTCGATGATCAGGTAGACGCCCTGTGCTGGACGCCAGGGGATGACGTCAGAGCCGGCCACCGCACGCGGTGCGGCCACCCGCCCAGCCAAGTCCGCTGTCATGAACTCCACGGTGGGGAGGCGTAGCGGCATACGGCCTGCCTCGTGAAGCGCCGCCCCAAGGTCGTTGAAGCCCGAGAGTGCTGCCGGGTCACTGAAGAGGTACGTCATGACGTGGTCAACCGCGCTGAAGCGGTCATCGTTCGCGGCGCGGGCTGCGCGACATGCCGGGGTGGACACGAGGCGGAGGGAGTTGCGCAATCCGGCGAGCCTGTGTTGTTCGGGCCGATGGTCGAGGGAATGCCAAGCGATGTAGTCAGCGTCTCGGCCGTGGGGCTCACGGGCCGACAGGGAGATGAAGGCCATCTGCACGTCCGTCGAACCCGTGACGAGGACATCTGGAAGTTGATCGGACGGGGTTCCCTCAAGGTGTGTCACCCGATCCACTCTATACTGAAAACATATTCTGATATCGATATCAGGTTTGTGGTGGAGCCATCCAACGCTGTCGTCGAGGAATGGGCGGTCAGGAGTACGCGATGCTCGATCTTGTGAGGTGGGTGGACCGGGAAGCCAGAGTGATCGCCTTACCGGTAATCGTCAAGGTAGTTGTCAGCGGGAGCTTGTCCGAGGATGGTCCGGCCATGAGCTCGACGTCGCCGGGCGTCACCACCAGATCCATATCGACGTCGTAGTAGGCAAGGAGGGCGGGTCGGAGCGTGAACGTCACTGTCGCCGTACCACCTGTATCAAGCGTCACGCGATCGAAGCCGACGAGTTCCCGCACCGGACGGGTGATGCCCCGGCGGTGCAGCTGCGCGTAGAGCTGCACGACCTCTTCTCCAGCGCGGCCACCCGTGTTTGTCACCTCGATACTGACCTGTACCGAACCGTCAGTCTTTACTTCGGCATCGTTGACCGTGAGGGCTCGGTAGTCGAAGGTCGTGTAGCTCAACCCGTGGCCGAAGGAATACGCGGGACCGCTGTCGTCGAGATCGGTATAGGTGCTCGGCTCGCTGCCCTGTCGGTACCCGTGATAAATCGGGCATTGGCCGGCACTTCGCGGGATCGTGATCGGGATACGTCCGGAGGGATTCTCGACGCCGAACAAGACGTCGGCGATCGCGAGACCCCCCACGGATCCTGGCTGCCATGCATGGACGACCGCAGAGGGACCGTCTTCCTCCGCCAATACGGGCACCGGCTGGGACCCGATCAGGACCACGACGACCGGTACGCCGGTCGCGACGACCGAGTCGAGCAACGCCCGCTGTGCGCCGGCAAGCTCGACAGTTGACCGGTCACGGGTCTCACCGACCACCGCATCGCCGACCAGACCGGTCTTGTCGCCCAGGACGACGATCGCGACGTCGGAACCAGTCGCGGCCTCGACCGCTTGGGCGATTCCTTCCGTAGAGGGGTCGTTGATGTAGCACCCCTGGGCGAACACGACCTCAGTCTCTTGGGCAACGATCGCTTCAATGGCCGAGAGAACGGTGGGAGTGTCGCCGTACACTGCGTCGATCGCGGCCATCGCGGTCTCGTTCGGACGAAGACCAATGCGTCTCACGAAGCCGAAATCTTTGCCCGTGCCCTCTGACTCCGCCGTCTCGTCCGGCAGAGTCGCGTCGGCCGTGTTCGGGGTGGGGAGGACGCTTTCCCCGTCGAGCACGGGTGCGGGCAACCCCATATCGCCGTTTGTCAACATTTCGATCACATTGGCGGCCGAGTACCCACCGAACAAGTTGCGAATCGACCGCGCGTTTGGCCCGATCACCGCTATCCGCCCCAGGTCGCGCCGCAACGGAAGCACACCTTTGGGGTTGGCCAGTAGAACGGTCGAGCGAGCGGCGATCCGGCGCCCCAAGGCACGGGCTGAGCGCAACGCCTCATCCTTCGCCGTCGCAGCGAACGCCACCTCGTCACCATATGGGTTCTCAAAGAGGCCAAGCCGGAACTTGGCGGTAAGAACGAGGCGCACACTGCGATCGACGACGGCTTCGTCCAGGCGATTCTCCCGCACGGCCGACGCGATTCCAGCGTCGTAGCAAGCCGAGCCGGGGAGCTCCACATCGAGCCCCGCTTTAAGTGCCTGAACCCCGGCATCGGCTATGTCCGCAGCGGTATGTTGCCGTGCAAAGAGGGCGGTCACGGCGCCGTAATCGGCGACGGTGAGACCCTCGAATCGGAGAGCGCCACGGAGCATGTCGACCAGAAGCGCCCGCGATGCAGCGGCGGGCTCACCGTTCACATCCGAATAGGAGCACATAACCGATTCGAGGCCAGCTTCATCGATCGCCGCACCGAACGGGCGGGCGTAGACCTCGAGCAGCTCACGCTCCCCAAGATTCACCGCGCCGATGTTCCGCCCACCGTCAGCCATGCCGTAACCGAGAAAATGTTTCGCAGTGGCAAGCACGCCACTGCGCCTGTCGGTGCCCTGGAGTCCGCGGACAAAGGCGACACCGATCGCTGAACACAAATAGGGGTCTTCGCCGTATGTCTCTTGGACTCGACCCCACCGAGCGTCCCGAGCGACGTCCAGGTTCGGTGAGCACGCCTGGTGGATCCCAAGAGCTCGCATCTGACGCCGAACGACGTCATTCATGGCCTCGACCGATTCAGGGTCCCACGAGGCGGCGAGGGCGATTGCGGTTGGGAAGTCGACGCAGGCCTGGTGAACGAGCCCTGCCAGGGCTTCGTGGTGGACGATCGCAGGAATGCCCAGTCGAGTTCCTTCGATGAGATACCGCTGTACCTGATTCAGCATCGACACCAGTCGGGCCGGGTCCGGCGACAGGAGCCCCCCAGCCGAGATTTGCCCGATCCCGTTCACGAGGCGCTCATCGAACCGCTTCTCGTCGAGCCCGGTTGGGCCCAGGAGATCGAAGGAGAGCACACCCGTCAGCTGTGCCACTTTCTCTTCGAGGGTCATCAGGGCCAGCAGGTCTTCGACCCTTGTCTCGACCGGCTGGGACGCGTCCTGGTACCTGTTCGCATGCATGCAGTGGTTCCGTCCTCTCACCGATTTCTGAGGTCTTGCGCTCGGCGTTCAGGTTAGCCAACTTTTTGATATTGATGTCAACCTTTGTTACGATCTCCTTCAAGCTGGCCGACGTGGTCCAGGGCAGCACGAGCTGCTTCGCTACGCATGAACGTGCGCCGTTCTGGGGGTTGTTGCGCTGTGCCTTCGAAACTGACCGGCAGGGGTGAGCCGTGACCGCCGAGGAGCCGTCGGCCACCGATGGCCCGAAGTCGCTCGAGTTCCGCCAAATCGTGGAATTCCTCGAGTCGCAGGACACCGAGTTGCCGGTGAGCGCCATGGATACGACCGAGCTGTTTAAAAGGTTTCCCAGGTTGGCCGAGGTCGATGTTCGAGATGTCGTGGTTGAAGGGCCGCACGGTGAAGTCCCTGGTCGCGTCTACCGAGGTACCCAGGAGGGGAGTGCGGGCTTCGTGTGGGTCCATGGGGGAGCCTTCATTGGCGGGGATCTCGACATGCCCGAGGCTCACTGGCTTTCGCTTGCCGTGGCGGCGAATGGGTTCGCCGTTCTGTCGCTGGATTATCACAAGGCGTTGCGCGGGATCCATTATCCGGTTCCCTCCGACGACATCTTGGCGGGTTGGCTGTGGGCGACGGACCACGCTGGCGAACTTGGAGTGGGGCCTCGTGACCTGCACCTCGGGGGGGCGAGCGCCGGGGCCAATCTCGTCGCAGGTGTGACGAAGCGACTCCGAGACGGCGCTGGGCCCTTGCCTGCCTCACTTGTGCTGGCATACCCCATCGTCCATCCTGAGTTGCCTCCACTTCCGGCTGAATTGCGGGAGAAGCTCGAGACGGAGAAATCGGCCGTCTCCTTTCCAGTGGAGACCGTCCGCGAATTCAACCTGCAGTACGCGGGTTCGGAGAGCGTACTCAGCGATCCGTACGCGTTTGCTGCAAACGGGCCACTGGCTGGCCAACCACCCGTCTACATCCTGAACTCAGAGGTCGATTTTCTCCGGGCATCGGGTGAGACGTATGGCGAGCAACTTCGAATTGCCGGCGTCGACGTGATCGTAGAAACGGAGCCCGGTACACATCACGGCCACCTCAACGGACCTGATGAGCCCGGAGCATCGGCCAGCGTCACTCGGCTTACGACTTGGCTTCGAGAGCATGGTGGCGGGGATCACCGTTGAATTTGACAATAGAGATCGCGGCGTAGAGAGGGCTGGCGCATGAACCGAATAGATAAGAGCCGGTACCCGTACCAGGATCCTCAAATCCCCGTGGACCGACGCGTGGCCGACCTCATCGATCGAATGCCGTTGGAGGACAAAGCCGGGCTGCTCTTCCATGACATGGTGTCGCCAGGTGATCTCGATGCGCTGAACTCGTTGGTTTCGTTGCCCTCGGCAACGACGTTGGTCACGGAGTTCCGGCTCAGACACTTCAACCTCCTGGGTGCGGCACCTGATGGGCGTCAGTTCGCTCAGTGGCATAACCAACTGCAGGCCCTTGCGGCTGAGCAACCTCTCGCAATTCCGGTGACAATCTCCACGGATCCGCGCCACCACTTCACGGACAACCCACTCCTCTCGATCCTGGCGGGTCCGTTCTCGCAGTGGCCCGAGCCGCTGGGTCTCGCTGCAATCGGGTCCGAGGAGTTGGTGCGCGAGTTCGCTGACATCGCGAGACAGGAATATTGCGCCGTGGGGATCCGGGTCGCGCTCCACCCCCAGATCGACCTGGCCACCGAGCCGCGCTGGCCGCGAATCAGCCAGACATTCGGTGAGGACGCAGACCTCACGTCTCGGCTCGTCGTCGCCTATATCCGCGGATTTCAGGGCGAGACGCTCGGGCCCGACTCCGTGGCCACAATGACCAAACACTTCCCTGGGGGCGGCCCACAAAAGGATGGGGAAGACCCGCATTTCGCCTGGGGGCGTGAACAGGTATATCCCGGAGGGAACTTCGATTACCACCTTCGGCCGTTCCGGGCGGCGCTTGCGGCTGGTACTTCCCAGATCATGCCGTACTACGGAATGCCGGTGGGGACCGAATACGAAGAGGTTGGCTTCAGCTTCAACCGGTCGGTGATCACGGGGTTGTTGCGTGAACAGCTGGGGTTCGATGGCATCGTCTGCACTGACTGGGGCTTAGTCATCGATGCGCCGGAGCCCGGTCCACTCAGCGCAGCCCGGGCGTGGGGTGTTGAGCACCTCAGCGCCGACGAGCGACTGCTCAAGCTGCTCGAGGCCGGTGTCGATCAGTTCGGCGGTGAGTGTTGCACTGACCGAATCGTCCGCCTCGTCAAGTCTGGGCAGATCACCGAAGCCCGAATCGACCAGTCGGTGCGACGCCTACTCCGCGAGAAGTTCGTCCTCGGGCTGTTCGAGCACCCCTTTGTAGACGAAGACCGCGCCGGCGCGATCCTCGGTCGAGCAGACTTTCGCTCCGCGGGCTTGCGTGCGCAACAGAGGGCGCTGACACTCTTGACCAACGAGATGTCAACGCTGGGATCGCCAACGCTTCCGCTCCAACGGGGAATCAAGGTCTATAGCGAGGGCATTACCGATGACGTCCTCGCCGATTATGCGACCGTGGTGGACGATCCCGGTGAAGCAGACATCGCCATCCTCCGGCTGAAGGCACCCTGGGAGCCGTCAGGTCTCGGTGGCTTCGTCGACCTCTTTCATGGTGGTTCACTCGAGTTCGCGCCGGAGGAGCTCGCTCGTCTGGAAGGAATTTGCCAGGCCGTGCCCACTGTCATCGACATTTATCTGGAGCGGCCGGCCGTACTCACGGAGCTCGCCACAAGGGCCGCCGCCATCATCGGAAACTACGGCATCAACGAGGTGGCGTTGTTAGACGTGCTCTTTGGAGAGGGCTCTCCGGAGGGAAAGCTTCCTTTCGATCTTCCTCGTTCGATGGCGGCCGTTGTCGACAGCGACAGCGATGTACCCTTTGACACTAGGGACCCTCTGTTCCGCTTCGGTCACGGGCTGCGCTACGAAGTCCGTGATTGATCTGCCCCTCAGACCGGTCTAACGCTTCTTCCGGGCATCGCGCGGTGGCTCGTCGGGACTGAGTCGTAGCGCATTGGCCCACAGAAGGCTCAGCTGATCTACAACTTCATCGAAGTCATACTCGCGGTAGCCCTGCGTCAACCACAGCTCAGCGAAGCGGCCGATCATCGCCCCTAGAGCGTCGGCGGCGAGCGCCGGATTGACTCTGGGGTCGGCCCGTCCCTCACTCTGCAGCCGCTTGATCGAACGTTCGGATCGCTGTGCGAAACTCCTCTGGCTCGCCATGCGCTCCGCATTCACGTGCGGGTCGTACCGGGATGCCTGCTCGATGACTCGCATCAAGCGAGTTTCTTCGCGATAGCGCTGGAGGTATCGTCGATTCGCGTCGCGAATATTGTCCTCCGTCGAGCTTCCGGAACGAGACTGATCGGTTTCGTCCGGCGGGGCACTCAGTCGTCGTTCTTGCGCTGCCGCCACTTCTCGAAAAATCTGTTCTTTCGAATCGAAATAGTGGTAGAAGGCGCCGTACGACAACTTGGCTCTTTTGGCGATATCTGAAATCCGCGCATCGAACATTCCGTCTCGCTCGAAGACCACCTTCGCTGCTTTGACAAGGCGAGCTCGCGTCTGCTCGCCCTTGGCCGAGCGCGGCTGGTGGTCAGGGACAACCTTTTCTTTGGCTCGGGCTCTCGGCACTGACGGTCCTTTCCGCTCTTACGTCCGGTGCGGCGGTCCCTTCACTCAACGGACATTTATGGCCGTTGGCCAGCGATTGTGGGGAACCCAAACGCCCAGAAGATCATTGATTCCGATATCAATCTCTATTCGGAGGTTACCATCGAGCCGAACGAGGTAAGGACATCGCCGGGCGAAGACCAATGATAATTGTAAGCCTGTAGACCCGAGTGCGATGAGCCTGACGTCAGCGCGTAGGTGGGAATCCACCCGCGGCGGCTAGGCAAAAGAACCAGACGTCGTCGTCCACCGTCGCCATGGCGGGATCATCAGGCTGGAAGGCGTAGTGGTGGTAGGCCCCGATAATCGTCTTTGTCATCAGCCATGCATCTCTCTCAGGATTGCGGGGCGAGAGCGTGCCGGCAGCTGCTCCCGCCTCGAGTTCGATTCGAATGAGATCGCTGACCGGCAGCGTCGCCGCCTCAACTTCGGCGGGCAATGTCTGATGGAGGCGCCAGTGTTCGGAGCTGATGAACTTTGCCGAGCTCAGCCCTTCCCGCGCTGTGAAGCGGCGATAAGGTCATTCGGACGTAAAACTCGAGCCTCCCTATCGGGTCGTCCAAGTGGCGGGCGCTTTCCGCCAGGCCCACACAGTGCTCTTTGATGAGCTGACTGATGAGAGCGAGGAGCAGTCGGTCCTTGCTCCCGAAGTACCGGTAGAAGGTCTGGAGGGCGACGCCAGCTTCCCGTATCAGGTCCTGTGTCGTGAAGCCGAAGCCCTTTGCACCAATAAGCAAACGGCCAGCCGCAAGAATTCTTGCCTCCGGACCGATGTCAGACGCGGATTGGAACGCTGGGTCTCGGTTATCGAGAGTTGGCGTCGTCGAGACCACGGAATTCAGCCTAGCGACCGTTGGCCGGACTTTGGCTGTTCACGGGATCACCGATGCATCCTGCAGGCGCGTAATGTCTTCCCACTCGTAGCCGAGTTCCAGCAAGATGGCCTCGGTGTGTTCACCGTGCTCGGGTGCCGGCCGCATCTCAGGCGGCATCTCGTCGAACTGCACGGGCACTGTCGGCAGTCGGTAGGTCGGCTTTCCCTCGACCACGACCTCGCCGAGGTAGCCGTTCGCGACAACCTGGGGGTCAGTGAGGAGCTCTTCCACGGCTTGCACAGGCGCCCAGGGCGCGTCGAGTTGACGCAAGAGCTCCTTCCACTCCTCAAAGGTGCGGCTGGCAAAGACCTCGTCGAGAGCGGCGGCGCATTCGTCCCGATGGGCGTCTCGGGCATGGTGGTCAGCGAAGCGCGGATCGTCCCGGAGATCGGAGCGATTGACGAGGTCGCACAAAGGGGCCCAGTAGCGATCTGATTCCAGGAACACCAACTGGATGTGGCGGCCATCAGCCGTTCGGTAGGTGTTGACGAGTGGATTGAATACAGGTCCCCGGCCCGCTGCAGCACGGGGTTTGGCGCCCTGTAGCGCCGAGAGCAGGTCGGAGGACAGTGTCCACATCGCCGTGGCGAGGAGGGACACGTCGACCACCGAGCCCTCGCCCGTGCGGTACCGCTTCATGAGAGCGCTGGCGATACCGAAAGCGAGGGCCATCCCTCCGTTACGGTCGCCCATGGCCCCCCGTGGGGTAATCGGATACTCACGATCGGCCGGCGTGAGGACGTGTGCAATTCCACCCCTGGCCCAGAAGGCCGACGCGTCGTATCCAGCTAAGCCGGCGTCGGGGCCACGAACGCCGTAGCCGTTACCCGCGCATAGACGAGCGAGGGGTAACGCTCTCGGAGCGTTTCAGCATCCAATCCGAGCCGAGCTAAGGCATCGGGCCGGAAACTCGTGAGGAATACGTCAGCGTTCTCGAGGAGTTGGTGCAGCACCTGCTGTCCTTCTTCTGTCTGCAGATTCAGAGCGACCGAGCGCTTCCCTCGGTTGGCCAGGGCCACCGACAGGTTCACCCCGCCGCTGTCCGTGCCGATCCCCTGCGTGGCGAGACCCCGGTAGGGATCGCCTTCGAGACGATCGATGCGAACGACGTCGGCACCCCAGTCAGCCAGGAGGGCACCAGCTACGGGAACGAAGACCCACTGCGCGAGCTCGACGACTCGAATGCCGTCATATGCTCCGTCAGCCATCTGTGTTGGTTGGCGTCAGCACGACGACAGGTATCACGCGTTCGGTGCGTGTCTGATAGACGTCATAGTTTGGCCACGCATCCCGGACGATCGACCACAGACGAGGTTTTTCGTCCGGTGATGCCGTCCGGGCGATGACTGGGAGGATGTCAGCTTTCACCTGAATCTCTGCTCCAGGGTTCGCCACAAGGTTCAGGTACCACTTGGGGTGCTCGGGAGCACCGCCCATGGAGGCCACGACGAGAAAGTCGTTTCCGTCCGGAGCGAAGATGAGTGGTGTGGTCCGGGGTTGGCCGGTGCGACGCCCGGTCGTGGTCAATAGAAGGGTCGGCACGCCGTTCCAGAGATAGCCGACCTCACCATTCGACTCTCGGTAGGCCCGAATATGATCTTCACCGAGGAGCGTCGTGTCTGGCGCTTTGTAGTTATCGCTGCTCATGAGTCGAACACCACCGGAATTTCCATAACGCCCCTTTCGTAGAAGCCAACCGGGATTGGTGGCTCGCCCTCGGAGTCCAGCCGCAGATTGGGCAGCCGGTCCAGGAGGGCACCAATGCCCACGGACATTTCCGCTCGAGCGACGTGCATGCCGAGACAGACGTGCGGACCACCGCCGAAGCCGAATGCGGGCTTCACGGGGCGGAGCGGATCGTACTCGTCGGGCCGCTCCCATCGCTCAGGATCTCGGTTGGCGGCACCGATGCACAAGTGGAGTACCGACCCTTTCGGCAGGTGCACGCCGTAGAAGTCGATATCTTCGGCGACCCAGCGGGAAAACATCGGATCGGTTGGCATCCAACGCAGGGATTCCTCGATCGCCCCCTTAAGGAGGGTCCTGTCCTGGCGGACCACATCGAGCAGGGCCGGACGTTCCAAGAGGGCAGCGATGGTGATCCCCATCTGTTTCCACGTCGTACCAGACCCGGCCATCAAAAGGAGCAACGCGAAGGAGTAGATCTCCGGGTCCGACAGACGGTGCTTGCTGCCGTCCTCCTCGGTGATCTCAGCTTGCACGAGCACGCTGATGAGGTCGTCCTGAGGTACCTGGCGACGAGCTGCGACGATCGGTCCCAGACGTTCGACCACGGATAACGGATTGGATAGGGAGGCCCGAATCTCAAGGGCTTCCTCGACGGGGACGCCGAAGCTGCCGGTGATGGTCAAGACGGGGATGGCGGCGCAGAAATCGACGTTCAACTCGGCCCGCCCCTCGAGCAAGATGGCGTCTATCAGCGTGTGGACTGTCTCCTCAATCCAGTTCTGGATCCACCATTGCGCTTTCGCCGGCACGAATGAGGGCTGCACGAGGGAGCGGTAGCGGCGGTGTTTCGTACCGCCCATCATGAGCAGGCTGTGCTCGAACCCGATGTCGTCGACCGACCCGTCGGCAGCGCCGGGTGAGGACGCGAACACGACCTGGTTGCGGTAGGCGGCGTCGCAGGCGGCATAGCTGAACACTGAGAAGTGCGGGCGCTCAGCAAACGGCAACCCGTGGAAGATCGCGTCACCTTCGTAGCCCGTCAATTGGTGGACGGTTCCCGGATGCACCGGGGCACGGGAACGCAGTTCCCTCCAGACGGGGTACGGATCTTCCCTATAGGAGCCTCCGGCGTCCAAATTGATGTTGCTGCGGAGATCGAAGAGCTCACGGATGAGCGCGCGATCGAGGGGAGGTGTATGGATATCGGTCATCGGGCGACGTACCCTCCGTCGACCGGGAGGAGCACGCCGGTGATGTTGACGGCTTCGTCGCTGCATAAGAAGAGCGCGGCCTCGGCGCAGTCCTTTGCGGTGATGGCTCTTCCCAGCGGGTGGCTGGAGCCCACCTGCGCACTGACCTGCTGCAGCAATTCTGGCGCAGCGGCCATGCCTCCCGCAGCGAAAAAACCGGTGTCGGGCATTCCGGCTGGGCAGATGGCGTTCACACGAATGCCGAACGGCGCTGCCTCGATAGCGACTGCCTTGGTCAAGAGATGCACGCCACCCTTCGTCGCGCCGTAGACGGCACCGCCCCAGCCGACGAGGCCGGCCACAGAACCGGTGTTGAGGATGACGCCGCCGGTGCCCTGCTCCTTGAAACGGAGAATGGCATGCTTCGAGCCGAGGAACACGCTCCCGAGGTTGACCGCGATGAGCCGCTGGAAGTCCTCGAGCGTGTGATCTTCGAAGACCATGCCCAGGCGAGGGGTAGGAATGCCGACGTTGTTGTACACGATGTCGAGCTTTCCGAATTGCTCAACCGCGACATCGAGCATGGTGACGATGTCGTCCTCCTGGGACACATCGACCCCGAGGGAGACTGCAGTGCCGCCGGTCGCTTCGATGAGCGAGACCGTTTCCTTCGCAGTCCCGTCGTTGAGGTCGGCACACACGACGCGAGCGCCCTCCTCAGCGAACCGGAGTGCTGAGGCCCGCCCCACCCCGGAGCCCGCTCCTGTAATGACGGCATTCTTTCCCTCGAGCCTCATTGCGTCGATTCCCCTTCGTGGGTGGTCACGCGCCCACGGGCGTCACTGCAGGGGGCTTAGCTGGGGTGAAGCGGTAGAGCCGCTCAGCGTTGCCTCGGAGAAGCTTGTATTGCAGTTCAGGGGATAGGTCTTTGATGACCCGCTTTGCGGTGCCGATGCAGTCCGGCCACGTTGAGTCGGAGTGCGGATAATCCGTCTCGCACATGACGTTGTCCTCGCCGATCTCGGCGAGGCTTGCAACGCCGTGATGATCCTCGATGAAGCACCCGAAGACGTGGTCACGGAACGAAGCCCGGATGTCCAGTTTGTCGAAGTCGACGTCACTCGTCGCATGGTCGCCGAACTGCTGACCCCGCAGCACCCAATGCCGTTGCTTGTCGAGTACCTGCTCCGCACGCTCGAGGAAGTAGGGGATCCAGCCGATCTCGCCCTCCGAAAGGGCAATCTTGAGGTTCGGGAAACGTTGGAACAGGCCGCTGAAGAGCCAGGCCAACATCGTCCCCGACGTGCGCGTGGCACCCCAGGTCAGGTTGGCCATGAATGGCGCGTCCTTCGCAATCGACGGCAGTGTGGAAGACGAGCCAACGTGCATGCAGACCACCATCTCGAGGTCATTGGCTGTGGTCATCACAGGGTCCCAGTAACCATTTGCATCGTGAATCGTGGGCAGTCCGAGGGGCTCGGGGTTCTCGGAGAACGCGAAGGCGGTAACCCCCTTGGCTGCCATACGTTGCATCTCCTTTGCTGCAAGTAGCGGATCCCACATGGGGATGAGCATCAACGGGATGTAACGGCCGGGTGCCGCACCGCACCACTCCTCCACGAGCCAGTCGTTGTAGTGCTGCAGGCATTGAAAGCCAAATTCACGATCGCTGGCTTCCATGAAAAGCTGACCGCAGAAGCGGGTGATCGTGGGGAAGCACAGCGATGCGAGGATGCCCGCTCGATTCATGTCCTCAATGCGGGCCTTCGCGTCGTAACACCCTGGGCGCATTTCCGAGTAGGGGAGCGGCATGGGGCTGAACTCCTCCTTCGTCCTTCCGACCACGGCGCTGAGGCCGACGGTGGGGTATCGGTTGCCGTCGTAGAGCCAGTACTCGGTGCCGTCGATAGTCTCCATGTGCGGGGCCCGCTCCTGGTCTTTCGCAGCGACACGGTCGAGCCACAAGCGTGGAGGCTCGAGGATGTGGTCATCGACTGAGATCAGCCAGTCGAGGTTGGGAGTTTCGGTCATCGCAGCTCTCCGATCGCTAGGTGCTTTACCTCTTGGAATTCACGAATGCCGTCGGGTCCTCGTTCGCGCCCGAGCCCGCTTTGCTTGTAGCCGCCGCCGGGGGCGTAGGCACTGAAGATCCCCGCATTCACGCTGACCGCCCCGACCCGAATGCGTCGCGCCACTGCTGTGGCAGTGGCGACGTCCGCCCCGTAGACCTGGCCCGCCAAGCCGTACGAGCTGTCGTTGGCGATGTGCACAGCGTCATCGAGATCCTTGTAGCCCAAGATTCCGATGACAGGTCCGAAGATCTCATCGCGCGCGGCCGGGTTCAAGTTGTCGGGGAGGTCGAGAACCGTTGGCTCGAAGTAGTAGCCCTTGTCGAGACCCGAAGGGCGCCCGCCGCCGGAGGCGACTTTGGCCCCGTTTTCTTCGGCGAGGGCGACATAGCGCTCGCAACGTTCGCGTTGACTGGCGCTGATCAGAGGGCCCATCAGGTTCTTCGGGTCGGCAGGATCACCCACGCTGATCATTCCGTAGGTCGCAGAGACGGACTCGATGACTTCCGCCTTCCGTTCGTTCGGGACCAGCATTCGAGTGGCGGCGACGCACGCCTGTCCGGAGGTCATGGCGACCACAGCCATTGCGCCCATGCCCACTCGTCCAATGGCATCGTCCAGGTAGATCTGCGCCGATTTGCCACCGAGCTCCAGGGACACCCGCTTTATGGTCGGTGCTGTCTGCGCCAGAATCTGCCTTCCGACGGTGGTCGAACCGGTGAAAGACACCATGTCGACGGCGGGATCGGTCGTGAGCAGCTCGGCTCCCTCAGCCCCATCCTCGATCACAACGCTCAAGACGCCGGCTGGGAGGCCGGCGATATCTGCTGCGCTGCCAAAGACGAGTGACGAAAGTGGGGTCAGCGGACTTGGCCGCAGGATCACGGAGTTACCCGCCATAAGCGCCGGGATGAGCTTTTGAAAGGCCATGATGATGGCGCCGTTGTAAGGGGTGATAGCGCTCACCACGCCGAGCGGCTCATGCCGCCGGATACTCAAGAGCACCCGACCACGTACGAGGTCGTCGACCGGGACCGGATTCGCTTCCTCGTGCGACATGGACCGATAGAGATCGATCGTTTGGCGACCGAAGGTCAGACCCATAGCGACCTGCGCGCCTTCGGCCATAGGTCGCGGCTGACCCGCCTCACCCATGATCGTGTCGATGAGCGTCTCCTTGGATTTCTCGATGTGATCGAGAAGGGCATGCAGGATTTTGGCCCTTTCGCGGACCGGGAGATCCGCCCAGACTCCTTCATCGAACGACCGGCGTGCCTCCGAAATCGCCCGCTGGACCTCCGGGAAGGGCGTCACGCTGACTTCGGCGAAGCAGGATTCATCCGCCGGGTTCTCGACCTCGAACGACCTCTCACCTTCGACCCAACGGCCCGCAATGTAAGAGCGTTGACCGTCGACTACTTGCATGGGTCCCCCTATCAGAACTACGTTCTACTCACTAAACCGTAAACCTGTGTCAATGTCAATTTCTGAATGGTCGTTCGCGGCTTTTCCGCACTTTCGATGGAAAGCAAGAGGGGCAAGTTGACATTGATATCGAGATCAATGTAAGAAAGCGTGACGCACCTGAGATCCCGGGTGTGCGCCAGGAAGGGCTGGGGGGACGAGTTTGTGATCACAGACGCGCTGGCCACACTCCACCACTCCTCAGATGCGGAAGGTCCCACCAGACGGGAGTCCGTCAGAACTCGGATTGAAATGGTGACCTCCGGGACGCTGGTTCTCGGGGTCTTGAACGGGCTGATCATCAGCCTGCTGGCCGTTGGATTCGTGCTGGTCTATCGGGCAAATCGCTTCCTCAACCTTGCGCACGCGCAGCTCGGAGTGTTGTCCGCTCTGATTCTTCTCAAGGTGGTCAACGATTGGGGCTGGAATTGGTGGCTTTCCTTCGTCCCGTGTCTTGTCGTGGGGATCCCACGGGCCTCCTGGTCGAGCGATTCATCATCGCACCGGTCCGACGCAGGACCAAAGTCTCCAGTACGTCTTTTGATCCTGACCATCGGGGTGAGCCAGGTGCTGTTGGCGCTGACATATCTCCCCGGCCTCGTTCCAACGTCGTCTGCACCGTTCCCACAACCGTTCAGTTCGAACGTTCAGGTGGGCGGCGTGGTCTTGAGCGGCATGTCGCTCCTCACACTCATCGCCGTACCGGTGATCCTGGCTCTCCTGACCCTCTACCTGGAATTCACCTCCATCGGGAAGCAGATCCGTGCCGCAGCGGGCAATCCTGATGCCGCTCGGCTCTGTGGAATCTCCGTATCCCGCGTCAGCCTGATCACCTGGGGCATCGCCGGCGGTCTGTCGGCCCTCGCCGCCATTCTGAACGGACCGACCACAACCTCGTTCAATGCGCAAGCCCTTGGCCCCTATCTGCTGGCGTTGACCATGGGGGCGGCGGCATTTGGAGCGTTCCTCTCGTTTCCCATTGCGGTCGCCGGCGGGTTGGGCTTGGGCTGGTCTACCAAGTGGTTGCCGCGAAAACGAACAACGCCGGCACCGCCGAGACTGGCGGTCTTCGGCGCGATCCTCGTAGCGATCTTCGTGCGCGGCAGCGCGATCGGGCGGGCCTTCGCAACCGAAGGGGCTGCCGTCCCCGAACGGCCGGGTCTCCGCGTGCCTGAGGTGTTGCGAGGGTCGCCGTTCCTACGCAATGGGCCGAGGTGGCTCATAGGGCTGTCGCTCCTCGTCGCCATCATCTTCCCCCTCCTGCCCTACTTCAAGAGCAATCAGTTCCTTTTGGTACTGGTGCTGATGTACGCATTGGTGGGGGTGTCCCTGACGATGCTGGTCGGGTGGGCCGGGCAGGTCAGCCTCGGCCAGTTCGCCCTCGTCGGCATCGGTGCCTACCTGACAGCGAAATGGGCGGGAGAGTCAGGGTGGAGCGTTGTGGAGCTCCTTTTGGTTGCCGGGTTTGTCGGCGCCGTTGTCATGGTCGTGATCGGCTTGCCCGCTCTGCGGGTGCGGGGCCTGACGCTCGCCGTGACCACGCTCGGCTTGGCGGTCATTGCGCCCGACTGGCTCTATCAGCAGGGTTGGTTGGGGGGCAGTACGCCGTTCAACGAGCCGGTGCAGGCGCTCTCAGTCCTGCCGGGCTTCGGGTCGATCGGCTCTCAACTTTACCTTTACTACGTCGTGCTGGTGGTACTCGTCCTCGTTGTCGCTGCAGCGGCAACGCTGCGACGATCGGCAGTGGGTCGGAGGATCATCGCCGTTCGTGACAACGAAAGAGCCGTGGCATCATTCGGGATTAAGCCGGTGACGGTCAAGTTGCGGGTGCTGGCACTCTCTGGCTTCGTCGCATCGGCGGCTGGCGTGATCTTTGCGATCGACTGGCAGAGCGTGACGCCGACATACTTCGATGCGGATCTCTCCATCGCGCTCCTGGCCATCCCGGTCGTCGGTGGTCTCGGATCGCTGGGTGGCGCGGTCGCCGCCGCTGTGCTCCTCTACATGGGTACGTTCTTCATCGCACCGCATTTAAGCAGTCTGTTGGGCTCCATTGGCCAGAACGTGGGATTCTTCCTTTTTGCAGGCGGCATCAGCGTCATCGCTTCCATGATGCAGTTCCCCAACGGCATCGCCGGTATGGTCCAAGAGCGTTGGCAGGCCCACCTCAACAAGAGGGCGGCACGACTTGAGGCCGTCAGTAGCGCCAGCACCAGCTGCGGATGGCGAAGTCGCGTCGAGCGACAACGGAGCCGTCCCTGCGTACGGGACGGCGATCGAACGGGCCGCCGCAAGTGTCAGCTTCGCCGGCATCGGGTCGCATGGTGATGACCTCGAAGAGGGCCGAGCCGCGGCTGCGGCACCAGTCGCTGGGGCGTTTCCCCTCGTGGTCGACAATGTGGCCGTTCATTTCGGCGGCATCGCTGCCCTCGGCGGCACGGCAATAGAGGTGCGTGCGGGGGAGATCGTCGGTCTCATTGGACCCAATGGCGCCGGCAAGACGACCCTGATGAACACCATCAGCGGAGTGTTACGTCCGGACCGAGGGTCGATACGGCTGTTCGGCCACGAGGTTGCGGGCCGCACGCCAGATATCCGGGCCCGATATGGGCTGGCGCGAAGCTTCCAAGATGCGTCGCTCTTCGCCGGACTGACAGTCACCGAGACTGTCCAAGTCGCAACGTCGCGGCGAGTGAAGACCCACCTCATCCCCGCGATGGTCGGCGCGCCCTGGGTTCGGTCAGCGGAGCGGAGCAGCCGCCGGCGTGCACTGGAGATTGTCGAAGCGTTCGGACTTGGTCCATGGGCGGACGCCCTGACCTCCGAGCTTTCAACTGGGATGCGGCGGATCTGCGATCTGGCGGCACAGGTAGCGACGGAGCCACGGTTGCTGCTTCTGGATGAACCAACGGCAGGCGTAGCCCAGCGAGAAGCGGAAGCATTCGGTCCGTTGGTGCGCCGCATCCGTGATGACCTGGATTGTGCGATCTTGATCATCGAACATGACATGCCGCTCCTCATGGGCCTGTGCGACCGGGTGTACGCCATGGACGCAGGCATGGTGGTCGCCGAAGGGACCCCGTCTCACGTCCGGGAAGATCCTGCGGTCATCGCGAGCTACCTCGGCACCAACGCCACAGCCATCAGCCGCTCCGGCATAACCGTCACTACCTGATTCGGCCCGCTCGGGCACCACGATCCCACAAGGAGGAGAACAACATGAAAGTGTCAAGGTTTCTGAGGTCATCGCGAGTCAAGAGGGTGATAACCGTGCCGCTCGCTGCTTGCCTATTCGGGGGCCTCGTGTTGATTAGTAGCTCACCGTCGGGTGCCTCGGTAGCCGCCACGCGCTCCGACGATTCCTTCAGGAGCGTCAGCGCTTCGGGGTGCGTGAAGGGCTCCGGCCAGGGCTACACATCGAGCACCGTCACGTTGGCGGTCACCGTCGTCGCCATTTCGGGTGGTTCGCTCACGAACACGACCATCGGCGTACCCTCCGCCAATGTTCAGCAGAACGACTGGAACACCGTGGCGAAATCCATTAACAACAAGGGAGGAGCTGGCTGTCGGAAGATCCAATTGAAGTTCTACCCGGTCAACCCATTAGATGCGGCAGGTGCGCAGCAGCAATGCCTGGCCATCGCTGCAAGCAAACCGTTTATGGTGTTGGATGTCGGTGCGCTTAGTGCGGTCAATGCCAGTAACTGCGTCCCGACCGCCAAGGTGCCGTTTGCCTCCCAGTATCTGACACCTGACCAGCTCTCCAAGTACTACCCCTACTACCTCCAGCTTCTCGGGGTCCCGGTATCGGACATTCGGAACAGCGTCCTCGGGTTCAACCAGTTGGGATACTTCAAGCCGTCGAAGGGCTTCAAGAAGCTCGGTGTGCTCTACGACACCTGTAATCCGGCACTCATCGTCGCAGAGCGAGCTGCGCTGAAGCAGGCGGGCGTTCCCAAGAGCAAGATTCTCGAGTACAACTTGGGGTGCCCAGCCGGTCAGACCTTCACACAGTCCGTGATGCAGTCAGCGGTCCTCGCGTTTAAGAGCGCAGGAGTGACCGACGTGACCAGCGTGCAGGCGGGCAACGCCACCGCAGTTATGACCCAGGTTGCCTCGCAGCAGAACTTCAAGCCGCAGTACTTGCTGTCCAGCGACACCGTCGCCCTTCCGAACACCACTGGTGCGGATGCGCCGAACGATGCCAACCTCAATGGGGCCGTCAACGTGACAGCACAGGCCTACGGGGAGGAGTCGGCGCCGAACTTCAAGCCTGGAGCCGGATCGCAGAAGTGCAACGCGATCTTCAAAGGCCAGACGACGGTGTACAAGTCACTGGACGGGTACGAGGGTGCCACCTGTAACTACTTGTGGTTCGTGCAAGGCATCCTCGACCATGCCAGCTCGTTGCAAGCAGCGCAGTTGCCCGTTGGGTTGCACGCGGTCGGTACCGTCAACTACTCGTACCCGTACGGACCCGTCAACTACACCGCAGCGCCGAAGAAAGCACCCTACGGCGTCGGCTATTGGCGGCCGGAGTACTACGCGTCATCCTGCAAGTGCTGGCACATCCCGAACCCGACATGGAACCCGCCATTTAAGTGAGTAACCAGGCAGAGCGCCCCGTAGCGCTCAGCATCTCTGATCTCGACTTCTCGTACGGTCAGCTTCAGGTGCTCTTCGGAATATCGCTCGAAGTTTTCCAAGGGGAGGCGTTGGCCTTGCTCGGCACCAATGGTGCCGGCAAGTCCACCCTCCTCAGGGCGATCGCGGGCTTGGAGAAACCTTCGCGAGGCAGCATTGCCTATTTTGGCGACGAGATCACCGAAGTGCCGGCTGAGCGTCTTCCCGGCAGAGGCCTGCTCATGGTCGTCGGTGGGCGGTCGGTGTTCACCGACATGTCCGTGGACGAGAACTTGGAGATGCAGGCACTCACCGCCGGGTTGGGAAAGTCCCACATGAAGGAGCGGCGTAAGGTCGTCTATGAGACGTTCCCGTCGTTAGCGGCGCGCGGCAGACAGAAAGCGGGCACCCTCTCCGGTGGTGAGCAGCAGCAGCTTGCAGTCGCGAAATCCCTGCTGCTCGATCCGAAGGTGTTGTGCATCGACGAGATGTCGCTCGGCTTGGCCCCAATTGTTGTCGGCGAGTTGATCGAAGTGGTGCGACGTATTCACGCCACAGGTGTGACCTTGGTCGTCGTTGAGCAAAGCCTCAACATCGCCGCCGAAATCTGCGAACGGTCCGTCTTCCTCGAGAAGGGGGAGATCCGCTTCGAGGGCCTTACCCGAGACCTCATAGCCCGCGACGACATCGCTCGAGCCGTTTTCCTGGGTTCGGGTCCAGGCGCCACGCGCCCAGACTCCGTAGTTGAGGAAGCTCGAGATCAACCGTGATCTCGGCATCACGAGAACGCAGGAAGTAATGAAGCGAATTTCTTTTAACGAGGGCTGGAGTGTCCGGCCGAAGGTGAGTCCGTTCCTGGAGCGCGGGGGCCAGATCGCCTCGTGGACGCCCGTTGTGTTGCCGCACGACGTGATGATCGCCTCTGTGCGCGATCCAGCGGAGGGTCCCGGCAACGCGTATTTTCCAGGTGGGACTTGGGAGTACCAGAAGAAATTCATTATTCCGGAGCAGGACCACGGAAAGCGCACATTCCTCGAGTTCGAAGGTGTGTATCGCGACGCACTTGTCTTGGTGAACGGAAGCTTCGCCGGTCATCATCCGTACGGGTACACCGGCTTTGCATTGGGGATTGACCATCTCGTCCGTCATGGCGAAGAAAATGAGGTCCTGGTGGAAGTCACGGCGCAGGAGGACGCCCGCTGGTACTCAGGTGCCGGGATATACCGGAACGTGAAACTGGTCGTAGGCGAGGCTCTGCATATCGCGTTGGACAGCTTGTGGGTGACGACACCGGAGATCGACGACGATATCGCTGTCGTTGAGGTTACAGCGCTGCTTCAGAACGACGGCGCAGTCACCAGGCCGACCTCGGTGGAGATACGGATCGTCGATGACCGCGGTGTCGTGGTCGCTTCCGCGGTGTCGCCGTTCACGAGCTTTCCACGACGGTCGGCGGGGGTGCGGGAGCGCCTGGGGGTGCCCGCTCCCCGCCGTTGGAGTCTGGATACACCGACCCTGTACACATGCGAGCTCGTGGTCCGCGATCCTGACGGCGTGGAGGTCGATCGTGACGTGACCACCTTTGGGATCCGTTCGCTCCAGCTCGACGCTGCTCGGGGTCTGCGGATTAACGGTGAGGTTGTCAAACTCCGCGGGGCGTGCATCCACCATGACAATGGAGTGATCGGAGCGGCAACGGTCGAGCGTGCCGATGAACGCCGCATCGAGATCCTGAAGGCGGCGGGGTTCAACGCCATTCGCTGTGCACACAATCCGGCAAGCAAAGCGCTACTAGACGCGTGTGACCGTCTCGGGATGATTGTGATGGACGAAGCATTCGACATGTGGACGCAACCGAAGATGCGGAACGACTATGCCCGTAACTTTCAGGAGTGGTGGGAGGCCGACATCGACTCAATGGTTCGCAAGGACCGCAACCACCCCAGTGTGGTCCTTTATTCGATCGGCAACGAGATTCCAGACACCGGCAATCCCACGGGCGCCGACCTCGGACGGCGCTTGGCCGAACGGGTCCGCGCCCTCGACCATACCCGCTATGTCACGAATGGCGTCAACCCAATCATTTCGGTTGGCATTCAGACCATTATCTCGATGGCCTCCCAGCAAGCTGGTGACGTTGCCGACGATGGCGAGGAGAATACCGGGGTGAATACGGTCATGCAGCGCTTGCGAGCCGCTCTGCCCGTTCTCATGCAGTCGGAGGCGGTGGCTGAGAAACTCGATGAGACGTATTCCTTCCTTGATGTTGCGGGCTACAACTACAGCGATGCGCGCTACGAGTTGGATCATGAACGTATGCCAGATCGGGTCATCGTCGGCACGGAAACCCATAACACGAATATCGCCCAGAACTGGCCGAAGGTGCTCGAACTGAACCACGTGATTGGCGATTTCACCTGGACCGGTTGGGACTACCTTGGAGAGGTGGGGCTCGGGCGCGTCGCGTACGGCGAAGACAGCGGATTGTTGATGGGGGACTACCCGTGGCTCGCAGCCTGGTGCGCCGACATCGACATCACCGGTCAGCGGCGAGCGCTCTCCTATCTCCGCGAGACCGTGTTCGGCCTCCGTTCCGAGCCGTATATCTCCGTCCATGACCCGGCCCGGCACGGAACGCCGCCGACGCACCTGGGTTTGGCGGGCGAACCTTGGCTGGAGGCTCTGCCGTCGTGGTCGTGGCCGGGTTTCGAGGGCCTCCCGGTCACGGTCGACGTCATAAGCGACGCCGACGAGGTGGAACTCCTCGTCAACGGCGTCTCGGTCGGCCGGCAGCAGGCAGGATCGGCGCATAAGTTCCGCACCACATTCGAGACGACCTTCGATCCGGGAGAGATCGTGGCGATCGCCTATCGCGACGGGACCCAGGTGGCCTGCGCTGCACTGCAATCCGGCACCGGACTGGCCGGAATCGATGTGAGCGTGGACCGCGCCCAGATCCGTGCCGACGACACCGATCTCGCTTATATCGACATCACCCTCGTGGACGGGGACGGCAGACTGCACCACGGAGACGAGCGTGCCGTCACGGTCGAGGTCCAAGGATTCGGTGAGCTGTTGGGGCTTGGCAGCGCGAACCCGTGTACGGAAGAGACGTTCGGCGGTACCAGCCACGACACGTTCCATGGTCGGGCTCTCGCAGTCGTGCGGCCGACAGCGACCGGGACGATCACTGTCATTGTCACGGCCTCTGGATTCGCTCCCCAGCGAGTGACGATTGACGCTCAGTAGGCGGAGAATCTCCTGGGCAGCTCAAGCAGCGATATTGAGTGCCTCGGCCAAGTTGCCACCCATGATCTTTTTGATGTCTTGCTCGGGAAGACTGTCGAGCACCTTGGCGTAGGAGACCGGGTCGGCGAGACCCTCGGGGTGCGGGAAGTCCGATCCGAAGACGACGCGGTCGGTTCCGATGGCCTTAATCAGGCCAAGGGGGTCCTCTTCGAAGAAGGGGTGGATCCAAACGTTGCGGCGCAGGACCGCGACGGGGTCCTCTTCGAAGAGACGTGGCTGCTGCGCGTAGGCGTGCCCCAAGGCGTTGATGAGCGGGAGAACCCAGCTGGAGCCGTTCTCGACGGGGAGGATGCGCAGGCGTGGGAATCGCGACAGCATGCCGTGACTGACCGCCGACGCCATGGCGTCGAAGATACCGCGGCTCATGAGGTGCTGCACGGTGGCGAAGGCCGTCTGGTTCGCAAAAGGCAGAAAATCGTCGTAGTGGCCTTCCCACTGGTTGAAGTAGCGGGTCATGCCATCATCAGATGAATGCATGCCGACCGTGATGTCGTATTCCTGCACTTTTGCCCAGAAGGGATCGAACTCAGGCAGGGCAAAGGATCGGAAGCCTTTGAGGCTGGGCACGGGCGCGGGACGAACGAGGATGACCTTGGCGCCATGCTCGACGACCCAGTCGAGCTCGCGCAACGCCTCATCGACGATGGGCAACGTGATGACCGGGGTCGCGAAGATCCGGTTCTTGTAGTTGAAGGTCCATTCTTCGTGCATCCACTGGTTCAGGGAATGGATGATGACGTGACTGGCCTCAGGATCATTGTGGAGACGTTCTTCGAGGACGCTGGCCAGAGTCGGCCACATGATCGCCCTGTCTACGCCCTGCTCATCCATCAACGCGAGGCGGGGTTCAGGCTTGAAGAATGCCTCGGGAGAGCGGATCGGGTCGCCGAGGATCTCGCGTCGTGATTTGCCCTCGGGATTTCCGTTCTTGAAGAACTCCTCTTGCGCGCCGGGACGGGCGACCACGTTGAACGTCGGATTCGGGATGTACTCCGAGATCACGTTCTTAATGGCCAGTTTGTCGCGGCCGTTGACCTGCACGTACTTGATCACGTTCTTGTATTCCTTCGGCAGGAAACGAGTGAACGCGTCAACCTGCTCGTACATGTGGTTGTCAGCGTCGAAGACGGGATAGTCCAGTCGGCGTTCCACGAGGTCCTCCTCCGTGCGGTTGCTGTCCAGCCGTGCACAGTTCCCGCAGCCAAAATCGATGTCCCAGGGGTCGGGTCACCTATCCCGAAAATACCCTAAATTGACATCAATCTCAAGTTACGACCAGTGGGCGTCAATGAATTTGCGAATCTCCTGTGCAAGGTCCTCGTCTTCGGGGGCTTGCAAGAAGAATCCGGCGTGACCCGCCCCTTCGACCACATAGAGATCTGCGGGTACTCCTGCCGAACGCAGGGCTCTGTGCAGGCGGACAGTATTCGACAGGAACAAATCACGTGTACCGGTGGTGAGCATCGACGGCGGGAAACCCTTGTTGAAGTCAGCGAACAGGGGGGAGAGGTACGGATCGGTGAGGTCGTGCTCTCCGGCGTAGAGCAGGTTTGCTGGCATCAGGCTCTTTGTCAGGACATTGTCGAGACCGAGGTTGGTTTGGAACGAGTCACCTGACTCCGTCAGATCGACCTCGGGTGTCATCAACACGGCGGCAGCCGGTAGCGGGAGGCCTTCGTCACGCGCTTTTAGGATCAGGGCGGCGGCCAGGTTCCCTCCCGCTGATCCGCCCCTCACGATGATCTCGTCCGGACGATGCTCCCGCAGGAGCGCTCGGTAGGCCGTCACGCAATCGTCGAGGGGCGCCGGGTACGGGTGATCTGGTGGCATCCGGTAGTCCACGGCCCAGGTCCGGACCCGGCTCAACCCGACGGCGTGGAGACCCATGAGCCGGCAACTCTCGCCGCCGCCAGTGATGAACGCGCCCCCATGAACCTCGAGCACCGCACGATGGTCGTCGCCGGGGAGATCATGCGGCGTGATCACGTAAACACGTACGCCATCGAGCTCTCTCTCCTCGACGTCGGCTGGCACCTGGGACGCTCGTTCACTCATCATCTGGACAATCTGCTCATCGGTTTCGGCCGCCATGGCTCGCCAACCCTGGATGTCGTTCAGCGCCGGATAAGGGGTGTTACCAGGTGGTGCCATGGCCATGATGGCCTGGGCCTCCGGACTTAACGACGCCGGAACTGGAATGTCACGGGCCGGAAGGCGTACGGAGTTCTCTTGTGAAGACGTGGTCATCGCCTTGTACCCCCTTCTTGGACTTAGGACGGCTTAAAGCTACATTGATATCAGTGTCAAAAATGTGGGAAGGATGATCGGAGGATGGGTGGAGCATCAAGTGAGCAGGGACGAGTTCGAGGAGCTACGATTGAACCTCCGACGCCTCGAGGACCAGGCTGCGATCACTCGCCTGGTTCTGTCGTACGGGCCAGCTGCCGACGCCAGACTGGCGACGTCCGCCGGGTCGCTGTGGCTAAAGGACGGCGTCTACGACTGGGACGCTGAAGGAACACCTCATCAGGGCAGCGCCGGCGTGGAGGCGATGCTGCAGGGTGATGGCCACCGTTCGCTAGTCGAACAGGGCGTTGCGCACTTCGCTGGTCCTCCACTGATTGAGATAGAAGGAGATTGCGCCACCATCCTTACCTATTCGTTGATCATGCGCCGGGAAGGGGACCGACACTATGTGTGGCGGGTGAGCGCCGTCCGATGGGACGTCGAGCGGACTGATCATGGGTGGCGGATCCGGAGCCGGAGCAATCGACTCCTCGACGCGTCGGGTAGCGGTCAACGACTCTTTCGCGAGACGCTGCAAGAGTGTTTCCAGGAGGTTTGCTAATGAGCGATCGCCGCCTCGAAGGTAAGGTCGCCATCATCACCGGAGCGAGTACAGGACTCGGTCCAGTGATGGCTGCGCTCTTCGTCAGGGAGGGAGCGCGGGTGTTGTTGGCGGCGCGGCGAGTGGACCTTGTGCAGGAAGCCGCAATCGCTGCCGGAGACGGCGCACTTGCAATGCGTGCTGATGTGACGAAGGAGGATGAGGTGGAGGCGATGGTGGCGCGCGCTGTGGACGCTTTCGGGCAGGTCGACATCATGTGCAACAACGCTGCAGCGCCGGGTACGGACCTTTGGGTCTGGGAGCAGACACTGGAAAACTGGTATGAGACGATCGCCATTGACGTGACGGCGGCAATGCTATGCACGCGAGAGGTCCTGAAGCAGTCAATGCTGGAGCGCCGTTCGGGCGTAATCTTAAACTTTTCGTCAACGGCCGCTTATGGCGGCATGGTGCGCAAGACGCACTATGTAACGGCTAAAGCGTCGTTACGGGCTTTCACGAAGGCCGTTGCGCTGGAGGTGGGCCAGTTTGGCATTCGGTGTAATTGTGCGGTGCCCGGAAGCATCGACACCGAACTCTGGCAGAATTGGGTCACACGTATGGCGATCGAACACGATGTGGACGTCGATACCGAACGAGCCCGACTCCTTCAAAACGTTGCGTTACGCGACATCTCGTCACCGGCGGACGTCGCCAATCTTGCGCTCTTCTTGGCGAGCGATGAAAGCCGGACGATTACAGGACAATCGGTTCCAGTCGACGCTGGTGGCTACATGCAAGGTTGACGAACGAGTGTATCAGGCACTATCCGACGTCCATGAGACGGGCAAGGTTTCCTCCCATGACGGCACGCTGATCTTCAAGCGAAATCGACGCGATGTCATCTGAGAACGCTAAGGGGTCGCGGAGCCCCTCTGGATGCGGGAAGTCTGAGCCGAACATGCTGTTGGCAACGCCGAGCCTTCCGATGAGCTCGACAGGATTGGGGTCGCGGAAGATGTGGATCCAGACGTTCCGGCGCAGCACCTCAAGTGGATCCTCGTCGAAGAGGGTGGGCCTACTCTCATAGGCCGCGGCGAAATGATCCAGCATCGGACGGGTCCACTCGTTGAAGTGTTCGACGATCACGACCTTCAACCCGGGGAAGCGAGAAAGCATGCCGTGACCGATCATTGACGCAATGAGGTCACTCGACTGCGAGCGCGGTGTTGCTAGAGCACGGAATGGTGCCGATGCACCGTAGGGTCGCTCAAAATAGCCGCCCGACTCTTGCGTTCCGTCGAGCTCGGCAAGGTCAACGGGGAAGCGCATATTCACGGTGTTGTGCAAACCGACGACAACGCCCTTCTCCTGCATAGCCTCCCAGAACGGGTCGAACTCGGGGAGAGCGAACGACCGTGGGCCGCCGAATCCGAAAACCGGCGCTGGCCGGATGTACACGATCCGCGCGCCACGGTCTGTCACCCACTCAAGTTCCTTGACGGCGCGGTCCACTATCGACAAGGAGATCGCAGGGGTGGCGAAAACGGCGTTCTCGTAGCTGAACGTCCAGTGTTCGTGCATCCACTCGTTGAGAGCGTGGAGCACGGCATGCGTGGCCAGCGGATCCTCCGGCATTGCCTGTTCAATGACGCTTGCCAGCGTCGGCCACATCAATGACCTTGAAATACCGAATTCCTGCATCAGCTTGTACCGAGGCTCGACATCGAAGAAGGCGTCGAGGCCCGGGATCGAACGGCGCTGGAGCGGGTCGTCCTTTTGGCCTCCCGGGGGCGCGACCCGTTGGAACGTCGGGTTCGGGATGGCGCGGCTGATCCGATCCTTGACGGTTAGCTTTGTCCGATTGCCTTCCTGGATGTACTTCACAATGCCTTGGTACTCGGACGGAATGAATTTCGTAAATGCGTCCGTGTTCTCGTACATATGGTTATCCGAGTCGAAGACCGGGTAGTCCAGCTGTCGTTCCCGAATGAAGAAAAGCTCGTCATCTGCCATGTCGTGATCCCCCTCGGCGGGCATTACTTTCAGCAAGGTTATTCCTCGCTCCTTCCCGCTCTTCCTAGTTCAGGAATGGGAGTGCCGTCCAGGATGGACGTGTGTTTCGTTGGTAAATCGCCCCTTGCCTCAGTGGGACGACGGGCCACGAGGGATGTCGCGGAACGGCACGTCACGGTCGACGCTCATCTCTCTCGGCATACCGAGAAACCGCTCGCTCACCACATTTCGCGACATTTCGATCGTTCCCCCCGCGATCTGCCCCGTCTGACGGACGAGAAACGCGATCCCACGTTCCCCAGCTGCCTCGTTCTCCGCGGTCCATGCGGCCGCCGACGATCCGGTCAGCTGCAGGCCGATGTTGGACTGGCGAACGCCGAGCGTTCCTCCGATGATTTTGGTGAGGCCGGCGGCCTGATTGCTCAGCTTCCCGGCGGTTATGGCCTTCCCGATCCTCTGCATACCCTCGGTTGACGCGAGGCTCAGAGCGTGTGCTTCGCCGATCAGCTCCCTTGTCGCCGTGTCCTCGAGTCGTCCGGCCCTGCGGGCGTCAGCGATATATGCCGTGCCGACACCCTCTGACCGGGAGCGGCCACGGGCCTCTGTCCCCTCAGGCGGCGTTGGCCGGGTGGTGAAGGGCAACATGCCGAAACTCTTCTCGTAGAACATCCATCTGGTGCCAACGGTCCAGCCCTGGTTCACCTCCCCGATCCGGTCGGTATCAGGTACGCGGACATCGGTAAGAAACTCTTGGCAGAATTCTGCGCGAACCGTTGAGCATTTCGATGCGGTGGACTTCGATGTCCGGCTGATGCAGGGGCAGTATGAACACGGTTAGACCGCGATGTTTCGGCAGGTCCCAATCCGAGCGGGCCAAGCAGAGTCCCCAGTCGGCCCACCACGCGCCGGTCGTCCATATTTTCGAGCCATTGAGCACCCACTCGTCACCATCGCGAAGAGCGGTGGTCTGAGCGCCGGCGACGTCAGATCCCCCTGTGGGCTCGGAGAGGAGCTGCATCCAGATCTCCTTGCCGCTGAGGATGGCGGGGAGGTGCCGGCGTTTCTGCTCCTCCGTTCCGTAGTCGAGAAGCACGGTCGCACAGGGCTGCAGGGTGGGTACCTGCAGCCGGAAGGGGTAATCGTACGGCCAGATCTCTTCGTTGAGCGCGTCCTGGTGAGCAGGGGTCAGGCCTTGCCCTCCGTATTCTTTCGGGAAGCAGATCCCCGCGAATCCAGCCTCGAACAGCCGGCGCTGGAGCTCTCTTTGGTGCGTGACCTCGGCGAGCTCCTCCTCGTCGCTGAGCCGGCCCTGGTTCGACCAGGGCCGGCCATGAGCCGGTGGCATTTCATCCTTCAACCATGTCCGTAGTCGGGCCCGGAATTCCTCGACCGGCTCGACATTCGTCTCAGGCATTTACTTCCTCCTTCTGCACCAAAAGCGTGGTGAGCCGCTGACGGTGATCCGAGACCGTTCCCAACAGCAGGGCGTCGACGACGACGCGCCGGAGATAGAGGTGCATGTCGTGGTCGAAGGTCACCCCGATACCTCCGTGGATCTGTATGCAGTCCTGCAACACGTCCACGCCATAGACGCCCAAGTAGGCCTTGCCGGCACTCACGTACTCGCCCGCCCGGTCTCCTCGGTCCTGCACATGGAGAGTGGCAGCATCTGCGATGCCGTGCCCGACCTCGATCCAGGCCTTCATGTCAGCGCTCCGGTGCTTGAGCTCCTGGTACGACGCCAGCGGTCGACCGAAGGAGTACCGGTTGAACATCCACTCCATGGTGATCTCGAACGCCTTTTCCATAGCGCCGACCATTTCATGCAGTTGCATCACGTTGGCCAGTTGCAGCTGCCATTCGATATCGTCCACAACGCCGTTGGAGTCGCCGAGGAGTGACGCCGCAGGCACCTCGACGTCCTCGAAACGGATTTCGGCGTACCGCCGCGTGAGGTCGAGGCCTTGAGCTGAGACCACCGAGATGCCCGGCGCTGTCGCGGGTACCAAAAGCTGCAGGGGAGACCCGTGGGACAGCGCCACGACAAGGAGGTGATCGGCCTGTGCCCCGGCCTCCACCGGACCCTTTCGACCGTTGAGCACGAAACCGTCGCCGCTCGCCGACGCAGTCATCGCAACCACCCCCAATCGGTCGTTCGGAGGTGGCTCGGCCCAGCACCATGTGCCGATCGTCTCCCCGCTCAACAGCCCCGGCAGCACTTCGGCCTTCTGCTCGGGTGAACCCCGCCGTGACAGTGCGGCTGCCACCACATTCGTGGGCAGCAGGGGTCCGGGCGCAGCGTAACGGCCGAACTGGTGAGATACCAAGGACAGATCGCTCAAGCCGCTACCACTGATGCTGCCTCCCCCGTCGTCCTCGGAAACCAGCAGAGACGTCCAACCTAATTCGGCCCCCTGTCGCCAGTAGCCCGGGGAGAAGCCCGTCGGATCGTGTCGGAGCGCCCTCAGATCGGTGGGGCTGGCCTCGTCGTCAAGGAACTTGGTGGTGGTCTGTGCGAACATCTCCTGGTCGGCGGTCAGATCTAGTTCCATGCTCCATGTCCTCAGTTTCGGTCGGGTCGGCTCACGGCTCGTAATGCTGCCGAGGGACGAAGGATCCCACACCGACCTCGACCGGCGTCAAGCCCGCCCCGGTGAGCTTCGGCTCCACTGCTACCTTTGGCGAGAAACCCAATCGGACGGCGACTCATGGTGCTACTCCGGATGCGGGACGCCAAATCGGCGACTCAGTCTGCACTGGCTTGGAATGGCACGAAGGGGGAAGCATGGAGGACAACGGTCGAGCGGAAGGGATGTCAGAGCTCGAGTGGCTCGTTGCGCTGGAGGAGATCCGTCTTCTCAAGGCACGACGTGACCGCTATGCGGATGCTCATGACTGGGAGGCCTACGAGGCGCTGCACGCACCGGACCACGTGTCGCATAATGACGGCCAAGAACCGTGGCGTTCATCGAGGGAGATGATTGAGAATGTGAGCCGGATCATGAACAACATGATTACGGTGCACCATTCTTACGATCCCGAGATCATTTTCGACTCGCCCACCAAGGCCCGTGGGATCTGGGCCATGAGCGGAGCCGGAATTTCGAAGAATGACGATCAGGTGACGTGGACGCACGACTACGGCTATTACTACGAGACCTACGAAAAGCGCGATGGTCGCTGGATGTTCACGACCCGACGGTGGCACAAGTATTTTGGCAATAGCTCGGAGGGCGTGAACTTTCCCAAGGCCACTCCGAAGGGCGCCAACGCATTTGGAGACGGCAACTTTGCCGGCAATCAGGCATGACATCGCCGTCGTCATCCTCACGCTCAGATGAAGGGAGCATGCGCAACGCGGCATTACCCCAGGTGGGGGACAAGTGCCTATGGACGCTCGTGCGACCCGAAGGGGTGCGAATAAGGGAGTTCCAGGACTACGTCCTGGAGGATCTCGCAAAGGCTGCGAGTGGGCTTGTGCCAGGTGCAACGACGGCCATGGTGACGTTCCAAGAACCGAACGCCTTTTCGGGGTCCATCGTCAGGGTCGGAGACGCCGATCGGCGGATCGACGCCGTCCTTCAGATCAGCTCGTCGATGTCATACGTGCCGACCGATCCTGTCAATTCCGTTTTGAGTGGCAACTGCGGCCACGTCCAAGGGTGGCGGGTTCATCCGACGACGATCTTCGACGAGAGTGTTTCGGTTCCGCTGGGAGCGCCGTACCCCCATACCCAGATGCTGTGGATCAACCAGCGTATCGATGGCACCACCCCGGAGTTCTACAACCGAAACTGGTACATCCATGCCGGCCATCTTGATGGCGAGGAGGCGGAAAGCGAGGATTCCCGCCGGGTCCACGAGCAGCGAGGGGAGCGGACCAAGGGCCGCTGGTACATCCAGAACCGAGTCCTTGAGCCCCTCACGCCGACAGAGTGGGTCGTGAACGGGGTCAGCGACATTCTGACGGATGGGTTCTTGCCCGGGCCTGGCGAGCGCTACGACCCCAAAGCAGGCATGGGCGAGGAGAGCTTCGACAAATGGCCGCCCCGGTTGTTCCAGGGTGTCCTGTACCGGGTGCTGTGAGACGCATTTGAGCGCGGCTGGAGCGGCTGATTCGGTGCGCGAATACTAGGAGCAAGGACTAGCGACGCAAAAAGTTCGGGGTGCGTTTTTCTGCGAATGCCTTCGGTCCTTCTTTGGCGTCATCTGATGCAAATACGGTGCGGCTTCGGTCCAACTCCCGTGCGAAGCCCTCGTCTTCGCTGAGGCCGAAACTTTCACGGATAGTCTTCAGGATCGCCTCGACGGCGAGAGGGCCGTTCGAGCAGACTCTCTCGGCAATCGCGTAGGCCGTCGCAAGCGCCTCCCCATCCTCGACGACCCGACCGACGAGCCCCATGCGTTCGGCGGCGTCCGCGGTGAAGTGTTCTCCGGTCAGGAGAATCTCGGCTGCCTTGGTGTAGGGAACCTGCTGAGGAAGTCTGACCGCGGACCCCATGTTGGGGTACAGGGACCAGCGAGCCTCTGACAACCCGAAACGGGCGCTCCGCGCCGTCACTCTGATGTCGCTGCCGAGGAGTATTTCCATTCCCCCGGCGATGCAAACACCTTCAACCGCAGCGATGATCGGCTTTGGCGGGCGGCCGATCTTCAAGAAGCCCCGCTCGACATAACGCGGATCGTCGATACGACGCTGAGCGAGGTCGATCGCACCGCTGTCGTCAGCGTCGCCCGCCATCGCACGGAGGTCTGCGCCCGAGGAGAAGTTGCCGCCAGCGCCGGTGACGATGATGCAGCGCACGTCATCGTTCGCTGTGGCTTCACGGCATGCGTCGACGATCAGCGCGAGCATCGTGCTCGTGATGGCATTGAGTCGTTTCGGTCGGTTGAGCGTCAACTGCATAATTGGGCCATCGCGTTCAACGATCAGATGCGGCTTTGCAGTCTCCGGTTCTCCGCCAACGTCCGTTGTCATGGTTTGGTCGAGCGGAGGATGCCCATGGAAAAATACTGGGCTGCGCCGCCGTAGGCTTGGGCCAGGGCCGTTCGGACACCCTCCACTTGGTGCTCGCCGGCTTCTTCCCGCACCTGATTGGCGGCCTCGATGAAGCGCAACATGCCTGACGCGCCAATGGGATTGGACGACAACACACCGCCACTTGGGTTCACGGGGAAGCTTCCGGTTAATTCGGTGTCGCCCTGATCCACCATTGTCCAGCCCTTGCCGGGCTCCGCAATTTCGTGGCCTTCCAGCCACATCGGCTCATACCAGCTGAATGGGACGTACAACTCTGCGACATCGATCTCCTGGCGCGGGTTCGTGATTCCCGCCTGCCGGTAGACATCTCGAGCGCATTCGACACCGGCGGCCGGCTTTATCGCGTCGCGACCGGGAAACTGGCTGAGCTCACTGCGGACTGCGGTAGCCGTGACCCAGGCCGGCTTGCGTGGGCTCCGCATGACCTCCTTCTCACTGACAAGCACGGCTGCCGCCGCGCCGTCCGAAGAAGGGCAGGACTCAAGGAACCGGATTGGGTCCCACAGCATCTCCGACTCCTTGACTTTTTCAATCGTGATGTCGGGAAGCTTGAGGTGGGCGTACGGGTTTTTTAACGCATTCAGCCGATCCTTGACAGCGACCATCCAGCCGATGTACTCGGGGGCACCGGAGTCACGTATGTAACCCCGTACCCACGGAGCGAACGTTCCACCCGCTCCAACGCCGCCACTCTGCCCGCTCGACAGCCCCCACTGGGCGTTCCCCTCCGACTGCTTTTCCCAGGCCAGTGCGAGCACACGCTGGTGGATCCCCGAGCTCACGAGATGTGAGCCCGCGATAAAGGTCGAGCCGCCGACACTGCCGGCAGTATGCACCCGGATCATGGGCTTTCCCGCCCCGCCGAGAGCGTCAGCGAGGAACAATTCTGGCTGGATGATCCCTTCGAACGCGTCGGGGGCTTTGCCCATCACGATGGTGTCGATATCAGACCATTCGTACTCGGCGTCTGCGAGGGCGCGCTCCGCTGCCTCGCGAATGAGGCCCACCATCGAGACATCGTCACGTCGTTTCTTGTGATGCGTCTGACCCACGCCGACGACTGCGCAACGCTCTGCCATCATTCCCCCTCGAGTCGTGCGATCAGGTTGTGCTGCAAACCTTGTCCGTTGGTGGCATGGGCCAGTGCGCGGTCGGCGGAGCCATCGAGGATTCGTTGGGCTGCCTCGATGATACGGATGAGGCCTTCGACCATAATTGGGTTCCCGCACAACGGTCCCCCTGAAGGGTTGACGTTCGTGTCTTCGGGCAGGCCAAGTGCATAGCGCAAGATGATCTCCTGGGGACTGAAGATCGCAGAGAGTTCGGCAACGTCAACTGGTCCTCCGTCGAAACCGGCCTTGCGGGCGGCCAGGGTGGTCGACGGGGACGAGGTGAGATCTCGAAACCCGGGCTGGTGCGGGTCGAGTCGGTGGTCCATCCCTCTGATCCATGCCGGCCGTCCGACCAAGGATCGAGCACGGTCGCCCCGGGCCAGCACGACCGCGGCGGCAGCATCGCTGATCGGCGGAAGATCGTGCTTGCGAAGTGGCGAGGCGAAGTACGGCTCGGCCAACAAGGCATCGACGTCGTAATTGCCCTTCAGCTGAGCGTTGGGGTTCTCGATGGCATGGCGCCGGCTGCGGGCCACAACCTCGGCGAAGTCCCGCTCAGTGGCCTTGCCGGACTCGAGGAGCTGACGTGCCTGGATTCCGGCATAAGAAACCGGATCGAACCCGAGCGGGGCGAGGAAGTAGGGGTCGAGCTGATGGGGCCACACCTCCTGAGGAATCGACGGCGAGGACTTGCCCGATGCGAAAACAAGTGCGATATCGATGTCGCCATGCATCAATCGGGCCCACGCTTCGTAGAGCGCCCAGGCCCCGTCCATCTCGACATGGGACTCCGAGATCGGCGGCCAGGCTTGGGCAGCTTCGAGATTGCGCACGAATGCGAACGGTCCCCCTGTGAGGTAGTCGCAGCTCCCGGCACACGTGAACTCGACATCCCGACGCGTCAATCCAATCGAATCCAATGCCGCATTGACGGTAGGGACCAGAAGTTGCACTTCGTTCTCTGCGGCGGCACGAACGGTGGGAGTCTGGGCGACCGCAACGATCGCGACATCAGTTGCAGCGCTCATTAGAAGATGTGCTCCCTCACCCAATTTTCCGATTCATCGGGTTCACCAGTCGGTTCGAAGCCGGCTATTGCGCACTCGAATCCGCCCCACCAGCGATTACTCATGCTGTCGAGGTTGCGCTCTTCTAGTGGTTTCCACGCTGCCCGAACCCGCATCCCGGCTCGCACATCATCGAGAGGCACCACAATCCGCTGGAACCCGATGGCGTTCGTGGCACCGTCGAGCAGCACCGAACCGACGACGAACGGCTCCGTCTCGCGCTGTCCGTAGTATGCAACCGGTTTGATGATGGTGTAGCCGGACAGGGCGCCGGTGTCTGCAACCTCAACTTCATCGGCCACGTTTGTGAGCTCCATCGTGAGGGGGTCGTAACCCCGGCCTGGGACGTAGACGTTTCCCGAAGGGCTCTTGTGACCGACGATCCTTCCCGCCAGCAAGTACTCACCGAAACGTTGAAGGCAAGGGGTGAGTGCCTCCCTGTAGGTGAGGGAGATGAAGTCTTCCATCACAAGTTGTTCCTTCGGGTCCCCTGTCACGCCATCGCCTCCCATCCTTCAACGTCGCGGATGGTTCCTTTGCGGTCTTCCTTCCACCGTGGTTTCACCCGCATACCCGTTTTGACGTCCTCGGCTGATTCCGCCGTGAGCGCGTGGAGCAGTCCGGTGTCGGTGCCATCCACCTTGATCAATGCGAATGCGAAAGGTCGGGAAAAGGGGTGGAGAGCGCTCGGATGTGGCACCCACGCCCATGATTCGACGGTGCCATTCGGCCCTACCTCTACCAGGGAGCCGTCAACGGATTCCCCGGTCTCCGGGTCGTATTCAAGCGGAGGTAACTGCACTCGACCCGACTTGGTGCGACTGGCCAGCAGCCTTTTCTCCCGGAGCCCGGCGGCAAACTCACCAACAACAACGCCCAACGTCCTTCGATAGGGAAACTCGACCGTCGTGGTCACAATCTGCGGTTCCAAGACGTCGGGGAGTGGATCCAGGATCATCGACGGTTCTCCTTCGTTTGGTAGGGCCCACTTTCATTGGCAAGTGCGCGGCCGCATTGTCATTGCTGTGATTTCTTATCCGCTCGAGCTATGCGAGGTCAGCACGCACGCGGTGCAGGACACACGTGATGGCGTCAAAGGCAAGTTCGCTCGCAACGTTCCATGATTCCCCAGAGTCCGTCAGGACGGCCGCGGTGAAATACGCACTGAGATGGGCTGCAACGGTCGCCGTAAGCGCAGGCGGGACAGCACCACTGCCGCCGTGAGAGCGCCACAGATGGCCCGCGATCTCCGCCATCTTGGCCCGGCTCCGCTTGTTCCGGGTGCCCTCTAGAGCCGCGAGTGGGGGTGACAGGTCGGGACGTGAAGTCAGTTCCCAGTAGCCAGGCCCGAAGCGAGCGTTCATGCGATGAGTGGCGTCACATGTCGCCCGCAGCCAGGTTTCGGCATTGCCGTCAGCGTCGAAGGCAGGCAGCTCACTGCCATAGTCTTCGAATGCTGCCGCGAAGCTGTCTGCGATGAGCTGGTCCCGGCTGCCGAAGAGACGGAACAATGTGGTCCGACTCACCCCAGAGGCGTCGGCGATCTGGTCCATCGTGACGTCGAGTCCGTTGGCGACCACGAAGTGCCGCGCGGCCGTGAGGATGTGCAGGGTTGCGGCTTGGCGCTTCGCGTCGGCGAGAGGTGCAGCGGTGGCCATGGCCGAACTGTAGCGGTTGACACTTATCAGTATCAAATGAGAAACTTGAGGGTACCGAAGCACTGGAGGTCCCCGACGTGCTCGCCACTATCTCCACCCCTGTGCTGGATCTCTTTCCTCGAGTACACGCCATGGTCAAAGCTCGCAGATCGGATCTCGCCGAGGCGACAATGAAGATCCCGCTTGCCAATTATCGGGATTCTGACGTGCTTCAGGACGAGATGGAGCACGTTTTCGGACGCAGTCCCATCGCCATCCTGCCAAGCGCAACGATCCCGGGTCAGGGTGACTACGTGACGCGCCAACTGCCGGACGGACGTTCGGTCGTCGTCATTCGCGGCGAAGACGGAGCTACCCGGGTGCTGCTCAATGTCTGCCGTCATCGTGGTGCGAGGGTCGCTGGGAAATCGGGTTGCGCACGACGACTCACGAGTCGCTACCACGGCTGGAGCTATGACACAACGGGCGCATTGGTGGGTCAACCTGGCCGGGCTGGTTTCGATGACGTCGAGCTGTCCGCCCTCGGCCTGGTAGAGCTTCCGCCTCCTATGAAGCGAACCCCGCCATGGAGGTCGAGGTGCAGGCCAACTGGAAGAGCGTGATCGAGGCGTTCTACGAGATCTATCATTTCCCCTACGTACACAAGGATTCGTTGGTCGGACAGGCCACGATCTCCAACACGGTGACCTTCGACGTCTACGGTCGACACGCACGAATTGCCGTACCGGGAAAGGGCATGTCGACCTCCCCGATGATGCCGAGGTAAATGAGCGCTATTTCAGTGTCATTTACTTTATTTATCCGAATCTCGTCATCTCAATACACTCCTTGGGTGCGAGATCGTCAAGGCCCGACCGGCCGGCTCACCCGACCGTGCCGTTCTGCGTCAAACCATGCTCTCCAAGGTTGCCTTTGGTTCGCTGACGGGCGGCACCAACGAGGAGTACCTCGCGACCATCCGCGACATTGTTCTGAACGAGGACGGAACGATCATCACCTCCGCCGGCCAAGGCATCGCCGATGCGGGCCACGAGTTCGTCGTGTTCGGGCGGAACGAGATCGGTTGCCAGCACATCCACCGCCAGATTGCCGATGGCATCGAGCAGGGACAGCGGCTCAACAGCCCAACCTGACAGGCGCTAAGCCGCTACCCAGCTGAGGATTCCGGCGTCCCGGTAGCGATCTCAGCTGCCCAGCGATAGTCCGGTTTTCCTGCCGCGGTGCGACGGACGTCTTTGACGAATATCCACGTCTTTGGGAGCTTGTAGCGCGCTACATGCCGCGCCGCCTCCGATGCGAGTTCGGTCTCCGAGACCCACGCTCCGTGTTGCAGACGAACGATAGCCACGACCTCCTGGCCCCACCGCTCAGAGGGTCTCGACGAGACTGCGACGTCGGCAACCTCGGGGTGACGGGTGATGGCGGCCTCGATTTCCTCGGCAAAAATCTTCTCTCCGCCTGAGTTGATGGTGGCTCCGTCGCGACCCAAAAGCTGTATGGTGCCGTCGGCAAGCCAGTACGCCCGGTCACCTGGGATCACCACGCGAACCCCTGAGACGACAGGGAATGCCTTCGTTGTCCTTTCAGCATCACCGAGGTAGCCGAGGGGAATGTCGCCTCGCTTGGCGAGCCACCCGATTTCCTCCTCGCCCGGACTGAGGATGCGGCTCCGGTCTGCGGAAACGACCACGGATCCTTCGATCGGCGTAAACGTTCCGGTGGAAATCGCTCCTCCAGCATTCGTCACTTGGACGGCCTGGCCGCCTGCTTCCGACGACCCCACGCTCTCGATGAGTGTGATCCCCCGAAGACGTTCAAGCAGTCTCGACTTCATACCTTCGGAGAGGGCGGTGCCCCCAGAAAGCACGGTGCGTAGCGACGACATGTCGTAGGCGCCCTTTTCCATTTCCTCGACTATTGGACGGGCGAATGCATCCCCGATCATCTGAAGGTATGTCACGCGCTCCCGTTCGATGACGCGGCAGATATCGACGGCATCGAGGTGCTCCACGTCGTCCTGGATCGCCACCGTCCCCCCTTGGTTCAGGCCGAGGAGCGCCGTCCAATGTCCAGCGCCGTGCATGAAGGGCGAGGCAGCGAGAACTACGCGTGGAGAAGGATTGGTGGCGGCGAACTCCGCCAGCTGCTCGAGGTCCGCCCAGGGCTGGCGCGTTAGGGGATGTCGGCCTCCCATGGCCGTACGGAAGATGTCGCCGTGCCGCCACACTACGCCCTTAGGCGTGCCAGTGGTTCCACCGGTGTAGAGGATGTAGAGGTCGTCGGCGGACCACTCGGTGGCGCAGTCCGGTCTCCCTGTCGGAGCGCCGGCGAGAGCCTGCTCGTACCACTGCGCCCCCGGCAGAAGGAGAGCGCCACTCCCATCGTCGATTTGGAGCAGAAGGCTCACCTCGGGAAGGCCGGGAAGGACCTCAGCTAGGGTCGACGCGAACTTCGATTGATAGATAACGGCCTTTACTCTGCTATTTTCCAGGATGTAGCGGAGCTCGTCCGCGATGTAGCGGTAGTTCACATTTATGGGAACGACGCGCGCCTTGAACGAGCCAACCATCGCTTCGAGGTATTCGTTTCCATTGCTCGCACAGATGGCCAGATGGTCCTGATGCGACTCATGCCGATCCGGATCGCGCTGTTCCACGGGGTGCGCTCCCAGTCCGTGACTCTCCAAGATGAACGCCAACTGGCGCGTGCGCGAGCAAAGCTGAGCGTGCGTTAGTCGTCGGTCTCGAAAGATAAGCGCCAGGTGATCTGGCATTCTCTCAGCGATCGCCTCGCTGACTGCTGCGAGGCTGTACTGGCCGGGCTCACCACCATCTGGACTCACCTCAGGGCTCCTGCAGGATAGTGGTCTGGGTTTCGCTGTACCCCGTCAAACATGTCAGCCGACATACCCGTCGGTGGGCTTAGTCGCAGGTCGACGAGCGTAGGGCGGGAATAGGGGATTGTCACGTCCCCAGCTTGACACTCATCAGTATCTCTGGAAAGACTTATACGTACCCGTTCCCGAAGGGGGCCCGGTGAGTCGTCGGGGGTCTTTACACCGCGGGCGACGGAGGAGCACGAGGAGGATGAACTGGTACCTGTCCCCGGCACGTCGCCGAACGCACTTGTCTCCGATCTCTACCGTCCGAAGTTCCTGCCAGATCTCCTGATCGCTGCATTGGCGAGGAACGGCGACCGGCCAGCCGTCCAGATCGGTGCCGAGATGCGCACGGCAGCTGAGGTGGGTAATGAGATCAGCCGATATGTTCAGGCCTTGCGCGCACAGGGCGTCGAGCTGGGAAGTGGAGTGGCGACGCTCTCGAAGAACCGAGTCGAAGTTCTGTACTCGATGGGTGCCGTGATGGTGGGTGGGTACCGGAATACCCCGTTGCATCCACTGGGGTCACTCGACGACCACGCCTACGTGCTCGAAGACGCCGGTATCGACACGCTGCTGTTCGATCCGAGCTTTTCTGACCGTGCCCGTGACCTGAGCGATCGCCTCCCCGGACTCCGGCGATTGTTGTCATTTGGTGAAGCAGACGTCGGTGAAGACCTTTTGCGCCTCGCTGCAACCTTCGCGCCACAGGCGCTCGTGTCCCCCGCCGTAGATGCCGAGGACTTGTCGGCGCTCGCGTACACGGGTGGCACGACCGGAAAGCCCAAGGGCGTGATGAATACCTATCGGGGTAGCGCGACGATGGCCCAGCTCATGGTGTCGGAGCTGCAGTGGCCCGAAGAAGTTCGACACCTCGTGTGCACTCCCCTGAGCCACGCCGGTTCGTCGTTGTTCGTCCCGCTCCAATTGCAGAGCGCCACAATGTTCGTGTTACCGACCTTCGAAGCCGGCGCAGTGCTCGAGGCGATCGAGCGACATCGCATCACCACCACGATGCTCGTCCCCTCGATGATATACGCGCTCCTCGACCACCCACGTTTCGCGGAGACCGACCTCTCGAGCCTGCAGACTGTCTTCTACGGTGCCTCGGCGATGTCGCCGGCCCGCCTTCAGGAGGCGCTCACGAAGCTGGGACCGATCTTCGTGCAGTTCTACGGGCAGACCGAAGCACCCATGACCGTGTGCGTCCTCCGCAAGGAGGACCACGACATCAATGATCTTGAACGGCTCACTTCCTGCGGTCGCCCCCTCCCGTGGGTTCCTGTCGCGCTGCTCGACGATGACGGCAAGGAGGTTCCCATGGGCGAACCGGGTGAGCTGTGCGTGCGCGGACCACTCGTCATGAAGGGGTACTGGAACAAGCCGGAGGAGACCGCCGAGGCCTTCGAGCACGGGTGGCTCCACACGGGTGATGTCTGCCGTGAAGACGAGGACGGTTTCTTCACGATCGTCGATCGCAAGAAGGACATGATCGTGTCGGGTGGGTTCAACATCTTCCCCCGCGAGGTGGAGGACGTGATCTCGACCCACCCATCGATCGCTGCCGTCGCCGTGGTCGGCGTTCCCGATGAGACGTGGGGCGAGGCGGTGAAGGCGGTCGTGATCCCTCGGGCGGGTCAGACCGTCGACGAGAGGGAGCTCATCGAACTGGTAAGGCAGCGCAAAGGCTCGCATCACGCGCCCAAGTCCATCGACATCGTCGACTCGATCCCGGTGAGCGCGGTTGGTAAGCCCGACAAGAAGGTGCTCCGAGCCCGCTATTGGGCCGGTGCGGATCGCCTCGTCCACTAGCTTGCCGGCCGCCGCGACGCGACGAAAAAAGGACGAGCCATGTATGTGGGACTCGAGGTCGACCAGAGGCGTTCGGGAATGGCACATCGATCTCATCTCAATCGCCCCATGGAGATGGTGCGTCTCAGTCTGGTGTTGACGTGAGCATTAGTCGCGTTGCCCTCTACCAATGAACCGTGTGGGCATCGGAGAAGGAAAGGTAAGGGAATGACGCTGACGATTAACGATGCCGTGAGGGTCTTCACGGATGCGTCTGCCTATGCAGACGAGCCCAGCTTCTATGCCGCGTGCGCTCTGCTGCGACGCGAGTCACCGGTGGCGTACGTCGACGTCAAAGGCTTCGAGCCGTTTTGGGCTCTCACTCGCCATCAGGACCTCATGGCAGTCGAGCGGGCTCCCGGCCTTTGGGTCAATGCGCCGCGGCCGGCTTTGGCCCGAAAGCCGGAGGACGGGACGAAACCGGCCGACATTCCAGTGCGCACGCTGGTCCAAATGGACGCTCCCGACCACACCCTGTATCGCAAGATCAGTATCGACTGGTTCAAGCAGACCAACATTGGCCGCCTCTCCGCTCGCTCCGCCGAGCTGGCGAAGCGAGCCGTGGATCACATGGCGGACCTGGGGGGTGAGTGCGACTTCTTTACCGATGTCGCTGTGAATTACCCCCTGTACATAATCTTGGCGCTCCTCGGCCTTCCCGAAGAGGACTTCCCTCGAATGCTCAAACTCACGCAGGAGATGTTTGGGAGAGACGACCCGGACATGGCTCGCGAGTCTGACGGTGACGCGCTCATGGCGAATCTTCTCGAATTCTTCGAGTACTTCGAGGGACTCATTGAGGATCGCCGAGCCCACCCACGCGACGATCTTGCGTCAGTGATCGCGAACGCCGAGGTCGACGGTGAGCCGATCGGCGTCCTCGAGGCGGTGGGCTACTACGTGATCATCGCCACGGCGGGCCACGACACCACGAGCTCAGCTATCAGCGGTGGTTTCGCTGCGTTGCTCTCCCACCCCGACCAGCTGCGACGCCTGATGAACGATCCGGCCCTCGTGCCGAGCGCGGTTGAGGAGATGTTTCGCTACGTATCACCGGTGAAGCAGTTCATGCGCACCGCGACGAGCGAGCAAGTCCTGGGCGGAGTCACAATCCCCGAGGGCGGAGCGGTATTACTATCTTTTCCGGCAGCGAACCGTGACGAGACCGTCTTCGCATGCCCGGACGAGTTCGATGTCGCTCGCGACCCGAACCGGCACGTCGCATTCGGATTCGGTGCACACTACTGTCTCGGGACCCACCTCGCCCGCCTCGAGACACGCGCCTTCTACAACGAGCTGATTCCACGCTTGGACCATGCCGAATTGGCCGGGGAACCCGAGTTCATGCGCACTCTCTTCGTGGGTGGGCCGAAACATGTTCCCGTGCGGTACCACCTGCGCTGACGACAGTGCCCGACTCGGATGGACGTAGCCGAAACCACCGCCAGCCCGTCGACGTCCGTGGGGTGAGCCGTGGGCAACCCTTCGTGGGTGCGGTGTTATCGTCACTGATAGAGCTCGCATGGTCGCCTCGCAATGCCTAGTCCCTCTAGGAGGGTAAGCTATGTATGACCTTTTGATTAAGGGTGGCACTGTCGTCGACGGCACGGGCGGCGCTGAGTTCACCGCAAATGTTGGCGTTACCGACGGTCGGATCGTCGAGGTCGGCCGGGTGTCGGGGGCGGCGCGGCGACAGATCGACGCCGACGGCTTACTGGTCACGCCCGGGTTTGTCGACATTCATACGCATTTCGACGGTCAGGCGACCTGGGATCCGGCGCTTGCTCCGTCGTCGTATCACGGTGTCAGCACCGTCGTGATGGGAAATTGTGGTGTCGGATTCGCCCCACTGCGGCCGGGTGGTGAGGTCGAACTCATTGAACTGATGGAAGGCGTCGAAGACATCCCGGGCACCACCCTGGCGGAAGGAATCGACTGGCGGTGGGAGACGTTCGGTGAGTACCTCGACGCACTCGACGAACGGCGATGGATGCTCGATGTCGCAACCCAGGTGCCCCACGCTGCCTTACGCGCTTATGTAATGGGCGAGCGCGCGGCCACGGGCGAGCCCTCTGTCGACGATCTCGTCGATATGGCTTACCTGGCCCGCGAGGGTGTCAGCGCTGGTGCGCTGGGGATCTCTACGACGCGGCTACTCGCGCATCGCACCAGCAAACGCGGCGACGTTCCGGGGACGTTCGCCGATGCGCGGGAACTCGCCGCTCTCGGCGACGTACTGCGTGATCTCGGCACCGGTGTGTTCGAGATCGTGCCTCGCGGCATGGACGGCGAGATCTCCCTCGAAGCGCACGCCGAACTGGACATGATGGGTGAGCTTGCCCGCTTGATCGGACGCCCCGTCACCTTCTCAATGGTGCAGACGCATACCGAGGTCGACCGCTACCGTTTGCAGCTCGAGCGCTGCGCACAATTTAGGGCCGACGGTGTCCCGCTATTCCCCCAGGTGGCCAACCGGACGACGGGTGTTCTGATCGGCGTCGAGAGCCGGCACCATGCATTTTCGACGCGGCCGAGCTATCGGGAGATCGCACATCTGTCCTCCCTCGATCGGGTGAGATGTATGCGCAACCCCGAGGTGAAGGCGCGCATTCTGGGGGAGCCGAACGAGTGGCCGGCAGACCAATCGTTCGCTCATTTCTTGCACGAGACGTTCGACAGGATGTACGAGATCAGTGACCCGATCGACTGGGAGCCCTCGACGGCGAACGCCATAGGCCCACGGGCCCGACGAGCGGGTCGCGAGCCACAAGAACTGCTCTACGACATCTTCACCAAGGGAGACGGCCAGAACCTGGTCATGTTCCCCTACACCAACTACTCAGGAGGCAGTCTCGACGCTGTCCACGAGATGTTGACGCACCCGACGTCGGTATTCGGCCTCGGTGACGCCGGCGCCCACTGCGGGATTGCCTGCGATGGCAGCAGCCCGACCCTGATGCTCGAGCATTGGACCAGGGAGCGCACTCGTGGACCACTGATCCCCTTACCAATTGCGATTCGCATGATGACGAGTGAGACGGCATCGCTCTATGGGATGTATGACCGAGGTATTATCGCCCCGGGTTACCGTGCCGACCTCAACGTCATAGATCACGCCTCCGTACGTGTGTTGTTGCCCGAACTCATTCACGATCTGCCCGCCAAGGGCCGCCGGGTTATGCAGAAGGCGACCGGATATCACGCAACCGTGGTCCTTGGCGAGGTTACCCTCATTCAGGACGAACCCACCGGTGTGTTTCCGGGTCGTCTCGTCCGCGGCGAACAGGCTCGCCCTGGCTGAGAACGACCTTTCAAGGGGTGCGTTCTGCCTAGGGCACCACGCTTAACGGGATCTCGCCCCTGAAGGCTGGCCGAGCTTGCCAAAGAGAAGCCACCGACGGCCGCGCCGAGCGAGGTTGTGGCTTTCGTAGAGAGTAGACCGCTCTACAACAGGGCGTAATCCAGTGGACAGAGTGGAAACTGGGGCGGGTGTAGGTGTCGAGATCGGCCCTGAGGTACACGAACTTGCCGTGGGAGACCACGTGGCTGCCAGCTTTTTGCCCAGTTGTGGGCGTTGCCGATATTGCGACAGCTGCGCCGACACATTCATGGTGTCGCGGGAGATCACCGATGGGACGCACCGTCATTTTATTGGAGACCGACCTGTCGGGCTCGTGTCAAAAATCGGCACTTTCAGTCAGCACTCCTGTGTCGCTGAGAGCTCCGTTATAGAGGTCTATCCTGACTTCTCATTCGACGCCGTCGCGTTAGTGAGCTGTGGTGTCGCCACAGGATGGGGATCGGCCACCGTCAGGGCTGATGTAAGACCAGGCGACATTGTGGTCGTCGTGGGAGTCGGGGGTATCGGCATCAACGCAGTGCAAGGTGCGGTGATGGCGGGTGCGACGTATGTGGTCGCGGTCGACCCCGTGTCCATGAAGCTCGAAGTTGCCAAGTCGTTGGGGGCGACCCACACCGCGGCCTCGATGTCGGAGGCCCTGCCGCTCCTTCGTGAGCTAACCGCTGGATATCTGGCTGAGAAAGTGATCATGACCTCTCTGTGATGTACGGCCAACTTCTGGGCGAAGGCCTCTCATTGGTCGGAAAGGGCGGAACACTTGTCTGTACTGCTGTCGCCCCCATCTCGCAAACCACGGCTTCGATCAACCTCTTCGAATTGTCAATGTGGAGCAGGGAAGTCAAAGGCACGATTTTTGGTTCTCTGAGTCCACGGGCAGCGGTTCCAAGACTCCTTCACATGTATCGGGCGCGGGCGCTCAAGCTCGATGAATTGATCACCCGTCGGTACTCTCTCGGTGAGATCAATGAGGGCTATGCCGCCTTGAAGCGAGGCGAACTGATCCGGGGCATCCTGGACTGCACCCGGATTGAAGTGTGGTTCACCATCACTTTCCTCTTTCGGGGCACTGACGGCACGCTGCCGAATAGCGGCTGACAGAGCACTCGCTAAACGACGGCCGTTGAAGTGGTCCCTCACGATCGGCATCCGATGCCCCCTTAGTAGACCGCTCTACAACAGGGGCAAATCCGGTGGACTGGCTGGAAACTGGGTGGACAGGACCGCAGGCCGGGGGACTGGAGCGAACCTCGTGGACCAGAATCGCCACCTTGCCAAGGTTGGGGTCGCGGGTTCGAATCCCGTCTTCCGCTCCAAAGAAAGAGCGGGTCTTCGGGTCCTGGCGTGGTCTGAAGGTCTTCACCTGACGACGATCGAGCCCAGGACGCGCCAGTTCGGCTTGCCGGCGTAGAGGAGGGCCCGTATCCGGTAGTTCCTGAAGTTGCGGAACCCGAAGCCGATCCGCTTGATCCGCTTGGGATCAGGTTGTTGAGCGACTCGGTGGGCCCGTTGCTCACCCGGGCGAGGTGGAAGTTGACGATCTTGTCGAACCAGTAGCGGATCGTGCGTCCGAGCTTTTGGATCTCGGGTGGCATGGTGCGCTTCACACAATGGGTCACGAGCTCTTCGAGCATGGCTTTGGCGTCGCTGATGTTCCTCGTGGCGTAAAAGTCACGCAGCCGTTCTTTCATCCGGTACGCAATGGCCACCTCGGCCCCCGGGTCGCCCAACTGAAGCAACGAGGCCAAGCGCTCGGCGGCCGCCTCGTCGAGGCGCTCTTCAGCGCGCAGCAGCATCTTGCGGGCCCGGTAGAGCGGATCGTCTTTTCGACCTCTATGCCCGGTCTGTTCGCTCTGCACCCGACGGCGGACGCCATCGAGGCTGCGGTTGGCCAGTTGCACGAGATGGAAGGGGTCGACCACCTGGGCGACCTTGGGCAAGGTGACGTTGTACACCGCGGCATAGACGTTCGACATGTCGAGGGCGCCGAATTCGAATCCGCTCCTTCCACGCCGGTGGCTGGGCGTCGATCCAGGCTGCGACATCGACGTATTTGCGGGTGGGGAGGATGTCGATGATCTGGTGGTTCGCCACATCGGCCACCGTGGTGGCATAGCTGGTCTGCTTCTTCGGTCCTAGTCGGACGAAGGAAGTCTCGTCCAGCCCGATGGCGCTGGTCTGGTTCAACCGCTTGCGATCCGCCGCGAGCAGGGCCTCGCCGTAGGTGACCACGGCGTCGTTGACCGTGTGCCAGTCACAAGACAGTTCGGCGGCCACCTCTGAGACGGTCCGGCCCCCGCCGACCTGTTGGGTTGCCCACTTGGCGGCGCGCGTCGTGAGCAAGCAGCCCTTGACCGCGATCCGGTGGTCGCTCAGTACCCAGGACTTGGTCGCACAGTGCGGATCCACACAGACCATGCGGTGCTTCTTCCAGGCGAGCGCCATTGGAGTGCCGTAGACGGGCAGGTCCACGTAGTGCACCACCGGGCGCTCTTTGACCTGGGCCTGAGCGTGACAGGTCGGACACAACACGACGCCCGGCACCTGTTCGATCATCAAGGCCACATGGGGACCAGCACGCTCGTAACGCAGCACGCGGACGTCCTTCAGCCCCACCAGGGCCTCGAGGATCTCGCTAGGGTGGACAGCGACGAAGGTGCTTCTTGGTTTTAGGCTCACACCGAAATCGTGGAGCGCCTTCGCCTAATTCCGGGGGACCCTCAGACGGGCGGGACCCCGCTGAGATCCGAAGAGCCGGATTGAGCAGCCGAGCCGAGGGGCGCCGACAGGGGAAGTCTAAGACTTCGGCGCACCGGGGGCGCCGCCGTCAACCCCCAGCGGATACGGGCGGCCGAGGGGCGCGTTCGCTGGTGGTGATAATTTCGTCCATCGTTCACTTGTCAGGGCGACTCTTTCCGAGCCGGCCTTGGCTGGGGGATGGCGCGTGGAGAAGAGGACGCACTGCCGTGCCGTTCGGACCATTGTGCGGTGCAACTTGACTGAGTAGCGATACAGTTCGTTCGAGGTTGTCAAGAATGTCCGTGATCGCTATCTTTCCGTTGACGTACCGGCTGAGCGCTCCTTCGACGACATTCGTAAGGACCATATTGAGGTCATCCATCAACACGCGGTCGACTGCGCCGAATGCACTTTGTAACGGCTCCATGGCCGCCTGTCCTTGGGTCCGCAGGCGGTCGCCGCCATCCATTGAGCTGGCTCGCACGAACACCTGGAGCATGTTCGGATGCTGTTCCCACGGTTCAAAGATGGTTCGGAAAAGGGTCGCGAGTGCTTCGAACACTGTCTGGTGCTCTGTAGGTTCATGGATGGGCCGGTAGACGTTCGCTTCCATCCAACGCTCGACCGCTGCGACAATGAGGTCATCGCGTGAAGGGAATTGCTTGTAAATGGTCGCCAAGGACGCATGGGCTCGCTCCGCCACCTCCTTCAGTGCCCAGCCCTCGTAACCACGGTTTTCGAGTAGCTCGATAACGACGTCGAGAATGATGCTCGGATCACTACGCAACGGAGTCGTCGGCATAGACACATGTTTACCTAACGGTGTGGGGACTCAGCCCATTGCCACCAACAAATAGGGTTGAATTCCCTTCAGTAATCAGCTTACTGTGTTAGTGGCCCGGCCAGCACATAGCCGGCCGGGGAGGATCCAATGCGAAGGTTGATCAGCACCGACTGCCATGTTGCAGCGCCCTACTCCGTGGTCGAAGAACTGCCGGAGTCCTTCAGGCAGTGGTTCCCCAGGGTCGAGGTCAGAGACGATGGTAGCTACTTGGTCTCGCCGGCACCGCCGCAGGAGATGGTCATGGGTAGTGGTGGTCCTTCGGCCATCAAGATCGAGGGGGATTCGGCAGTGCGCTCAGCTGTTGGTGCCTCGGACGAGGCTCGGCCTAGCTTTGAACCGGCTGAAGTGCTTGCAGAGCTGGAGCGAGACGGAGTGCAAGGAGCCGTCTTGATCGGGCGAATCGCAGTCGGGTACGACACCATGCCCGTAGAGGCTGACATCGCCTATTGCGAGGTAGTCAACGACTGGACAGCAGAGCATTGGGGGCCGTACCTGAACCGTGTCGCACCCGGAATCGTTCTCCCGTATCGCGACGTTGCTGCCTCTGTAAAAGAACTAGAGCGTTGTGCGGCAAAGGGGATGCGTCCTGCATTGCTGCCAGATGGTATCGGGACCAATCCGTACCACAGGGATTCGTGGGAGCCACTATGGGAAGCCGCAAACTCGCTGAGGGTTCCCGTCAGCATGCACGTTGGTGGGACGCGGTTGCCACCGAACCCGACGTGGCCGACTGAAATCTATAAGGGTCTGGCTTTTGTCGGCTGGTATAACCAGTGCGTGGGCATGGGTGAAACCCTCGGCTGGCTGACGTTCACAGGAGTGTTTGAGCGCTATCCCAACCTGCACGTGATCATGACCGAGGGTTACGCGGGGTGGCTGGCTTTCGCTATCCAGTTCTGGGATCATCACTGGAACGACACCCGCTTCAAGCAAATGGCCAACATCGGCGATTGGGCGCCATCACTGCAAGCGCCGCCCAGCTATTACTTGAAGCGGCAAGCCCATGCCACATTCATGTGGGATCCACTCGCGATCGAGGTCCGTCACATCACGGGTACTGATTGTCTGCTTTGGGGAAACGACTACCCACACCGCGAGGGCTCGTTCCCGTGGTCGCAAGAATGGATCGACAAACAATTCGCTGGTGTTCCTGAGGGAGAAGTTGATGCAATGGTGCGGGGAAATGCCGCGAAGCTCTTCAATATCAGCGTTTGATGGCCGGTCGATGATATCGGCTGGGGGTGTGGGACTCGATGGCATCAGGGTATCGACGAAAGTTCACCAAGGAGATTCGGCATCGGAGTTGACGCCGGAGAGACGAAACGTGGGCACATCACCCACCCTTATGCCGCCAAAAGATCGTCCAGTTCCATTTCAATCGAAAGGCAAACAACCTATGGTTGCGCAATGACTCACCTTGAAGGAATTCCTTCAGACCAACTTCCCAACGTACTTAGCACTGGCCTCACCGATGTTCAGTTGGCCTTCATCTCGCTTTCGACTCGCGAGCCACATGGGCGGGACGCGGAATATATCAAGTGGCACTCCCTAGACCACCGGCCTGAGCAGTACCGACTTGCGGGCATGCGTAACTCTCTTCGGCTGGTCTCTACGCCTGCTTGCCGAGCCGTTCGAGCAGCGAGCACGGAGGAGTATGACGCCGTCGATCACGTCATGACCTACCTCTTCACTGATGTGGAGTCACTTGTGCCGTTCGCCGACCTCGGTGGAGCACTGCATGAGGGCGGTCGAATGCCGCTGCGCCTTCCCACAGTCGAATTCATGACGGCGGACCTAGCCGGAAAGGCGGCTGCTCCAATCGCTGTGGCGGGGTCGGATGTCATTCCTTGGCGCCCGGCTCAGGGTGTTTATCTCGTCATCGAGAGGGGACAGACTCCAGCGGACGACCTCGCGTCTATTCCTGGAGTTGCTGGCGTTTGGTGGTATCACGGGACGGTTGCGCCCGAGCCGTTTGCGACCGATGCCCGAGAACTTCAGATTACCTATTGCTACCTGGACGATGATCCGGTGGTGACGGGCACCCGTCTCGGTGAACTGGTTCGGAGGCGTTGGGATTCGGAAGATGTCATCGGCCTTTTGGCTGCACCGTTCTATGCCGTGGTTCCGTTCGAATGGACGCGTCATCTTCCCGGCGATGACGCGTCCGACGCAACGAAGGGAGACCCATGACAAAAGCTCGACGTTTGGTCGCCCTCCAAAACAGACTGCAGTGTCCCCATCGTCTCTCGCCGAGCTCCGCACGCCGCTGCTGATGCAACCGCGTGACCGCCCTATGTCCTTAACCTATGTCAGGAGGTTGCAGTAGCCATGCGAGAAGATCCTGCTGGCCAGGTAGGGCGCGCAGTGACGCGGATCATCTCCATTCCGGCATCAGTCAGTGAACAAGCTCAGCAGTTCCTGGCCATGGACATGTTCGGCGGCGACAGTGGTTCTCCTGATCTCGCCGACGTCGAGGGGTGGCGGACGATGATCAGGGAACGTGACGCGCTGTTAGTCGCGGCGATCGGTCCTCATGTCAAGCATCTCGACTCCACTGTCCGGGTCAGCTCAGTTGGGGAGGTACCGGTATTTGTCGTGACTCCTGATGGGACGTCTGATGATCCTGATCAGCCAGTATTCCTCGACATCCACGGTGGTGGCCTCATCATGGGCGGTGGCGAAGCCTGTCGCGTGATGGCGCTCAAAGCCGCCACGACCGTTCAAATGCGCACATGGTCGGTCGACTACAGGATGCCGCCTGACCACCCATATCCCGCGGCGCTCGACGATTGCATGGAGGTCTACGCTGCCTTGCTTGAGACGCACCGTCCCGAACGCATTGTGGTTGGCGGGGGGTCAGCGGGTGGAAACCTCGCCGCTGCGCTCGTACTGAGGGCTCGGGACGAGGGGATACCGCTTCCCGGAGCACTTATACTGCTGACACCTGAGGTCGATTTGACAGAGTCAGGGGACACCTTTCAGACAAACCTCGGGATCGATTCGGTGCTGACTTCTAGTCTTGCAGATTCAATCGCGCTTTATGCCGATGGCCAAGATCTCACGAACCCATATCTGTCACCACTGTTTGGTGATCTCACTATGCCGTTTCCACCGACATTGTTGCAATCAGGCACAAGAGATATGTTCCTGTCCAACACGGTGCGGATGCACCGGAAGCTTCGGTCGGGGGGAGTGGACGCGGAGCTACACGTTTTTGAGGCAATGCCTCATGGCGGATTCTGGGACTCTCCCGAGGATAAAGATCTCGCTCGTGAAGTGCGTCGGTTCATTGATGCACATATGGCGTAGCGAGCGGGTGTGCCCACTACAAACGGACGGTGCATCGACCGCTGGCATCGCGCTGCGGGTCCCGACGCGCTGGCGGAGACCGACGACCCTATATGCACAAGCGGTCACCGAAGAAAATTGGGAACCCGTTCCTTGTCGACCTCGCTACCTGGACAAGTTAAGCATTTGAGTGTCTGCGAGCCGCCGGAATGCAGGGATGAATGGACGAAGTGAACGGCGGTGCGGATACGCTGCCTGACCTGATGCCAGATCGACACCAGCAACACGATCCTCGCGTTCGGCTCGTCGTCGCTCTCGGTAGTTCTTTTGCTGCCGGCCCTGGGATCGAACCTGTGGCCGATACAGGAGCAATGCGTTCTGGTGCGAATTATGCGCATTTACTGGCAACGACTCTGGGAGCAGACTTGACCGACCTGACAGTGTCAGGAGCTACGACAGCCAATATTCTCGACGAACCGCAACTGTCACGGACCGGCGTGCGTTACCCTCCGCAGGTGTCGGGACTCCCCGCCGAGGCGGATTTAGTCACCGTAACGGCTGGCGGAAACGATCTTCAAATTCATCGGCTCCATGCTGCTTGCTGCTTGGTCAAAGGCTGAGCCTGATGGCTTGATCACACAGGTGCTCGCTCAGGAGTTCGGAGGTGGCATTCCTGAAGCGACCGAGACTGACGTGAGTGCGGTGGCCGAGGGGCTCGCTCGGATCGTTGCTGCGGTTCGGGAGCGTGCGAGTCAGGCACGGATTATTTTGGTCGACTACCTCACCGTCGTCACCGAACGCACGCCCACTGGGGATGGCGCACTGTTCACCTCAGCGGAACTTTCCGGCTTACTTCACCTTCAACGTTCCCTCGGCGAGGCGTACCGCATCGCTTCGGCAAGCTCGGGTGCCGAACTCCTGGCAGTTTCCGCTGCGAGTAGTGACCACGGAATCGGATCCTTTCGACCCTGGGTCTTCGGGTTCCGGGCCAATCCCGAAGAAACCATGGCATCCTTTCACCCGAACCGGATCGGGATGGAGGCCGTGTCGGACGAACTCTTTCGAATGCTCACCACCGATGGCTAGCTACGGTGGTTGAGTAACTTCGGGGAGGTGGCGGTCAACGGCAACATTGCTCGGTGCTTATCGCGCCTGACGTGAGCATGGTGGTGGGTCTCGTCAGCACGGATGCGACCACGATTCATTTCCAGGAGGAGAGGTGGGCGACAACTGTGGACCTCGCTAGGGAATTCCGGCTCCCGGAACAGCCACGGTGATGGTATGGATCTGCGCTTCGCGAGTGCCGGCGAGGGCTGCTGGGTCATGATCCCGGGCCGTCAAAAGAAAGAGCGTCTTACGATCTGGACCTCCGAGAGCACAGGCGATGGCCATTCGATCGCCGACGGATACTGAATCGACAACCTCTCCCCCCGGCATTATCCGTTGAAATTCGCGAGCCAATGGCATGGCCGCCCAGACTGCGCCGTCCTGGTCCAGGCAGATTCCATCGGGGCCCCGATTGGGACATTCGGCATATACCCGTCGATTTGAGAGATCCCCATTCTGTTCGATGTCGAAAGCCGTAAGCCGTCGCCCCAGTGATTCCGCGACGATAAAGGTCCCATCTGGTCCGATTACCGAGCCATTCGGAATTACGATCTCGTCTGCAACGACACGCGCCGACCCGTCCGGGTCCACGGCGACGAGCCGGCCGACCGGACCCGCCACATCAGGGAAAGAGCCGACGTAGGCACGTCCATTCATGTCGACGACCATGTCGTTGCACCCCTTTACAAAAAGGGGTGTCAAATCAGCGTAGGTAGTCAGATCAGTGCCATCCCAACGAAGTAGCTCCGCTTCGAGCATCGAGACGATCAGCAGATCACCATCGGGGAGAAACCCAAGCCCAGATGGTCTTCGCCCCGAAACATCGAGGACCTTGGTGCGCCTGCCCGATAGATCGACGGTCCAAACCGATTCGCCGTGCATGTCGGAGAACCACAACACACCATCGCGCCAGCGAGGACCTTCGCCAAACACGAGATCACCTGTCGATAATTTCGGTGATTCCTGCAGTGTCGACATGTCAGAATCCTCTCGGGTTGCGGCGACGGATCTCACAACGCTGTCCGTATATTCTGCCGAGAAGAAGCCCCGAATGAGATGCCGGAGCAACTGACGACGAAGCCAACGAGAATCCAATCACCTGTCGGTTACTTGCTCCATCAACTGCTCGTTGTTCTGGCGATTCTGTGTGAAGTCCAGTCCCAAGCGGTATCTCATGTCGGGGGACATGCGATGCTTCACTTCGCGACGTAAGGCGGCGGAAAAGTTCCACTGATTGCGCAGGAACGGCTTGGAATAGTACGCGAAGAGCAAAGGCCGATCCTCGCTTTTGGTCGTGTTCGCACCCGACGTGTGCCATAGCCTTCCATCCATAGCCACGATCGAGCCCCGGGGAGCTGTGATGGGAACCAAATCCTGCTCGATTGTGGGCGGCAGCTCGGAACGACTTTTGAAGCGATGGCTGCCAGGAACCTGCAGCGTTGCCCCGTTCTCGAGCCTGAGGTCACAGAGACACCAGATCACGTTCATCGACCAGGGCGATGTCCAAGGTTCGGGGGCGACAAGTGCTTGATCGGAATGAAAGGCCATCGGGCGACTTCCCGGCCTAGCAATATTCGCCGAAAATTGCTGATGATGTAGTCCTCGCCGAGATAGCTCGCCACGATTTCGGTGGCCGTCGGATGCGCGAGGAGATCTCCAAACACGGGGTCGAGATCGACCAGGTTGAATACCCGAACATTTGAAGGGTTGGGATCGAGACTGGGCACGTACGACGGGAGGCCCCGCCGCTCGGCTTCTGCGCTTGAATTCCACAGCGTTTGGACCAACGCGTCCGACTCTTGGTCGGATAGCACCCCAGGGACAATTGCGTAGCCAACCTCCTCGAGTTGATCTGTCAACACCCGGAGACTTGGCGCACCGGTAGCGCTCACAGGAAAGGCTCCTCTGCCCATCGTTCCTGATTGGCGAGGGCGATGTCGACCAAGGGCTTCCACTTTTCGACCGTCTGATCCAGAATCTGCATGTCAAAGGTTGTGGCAGATCGGAACTCCACGAGTGCGGCTCCTTGTTCCCCGACTGTGTAGGTGTACGGCTGTCCGCTTTTCACCAGAAAGCCCGAACCTTCGGTGATTTCGCGCCGACCTACGAAGACCGAACCCTTGGTGATGAGGTACACGCAGTCGCCCGAATGGGTGTGACGCGGGAGTCGGTATCCCGCCTTCATGGTGGAGGTGACCAGGCTGAAGCCATCGGGCCCTTCACCCTGGAAAAGCACCGCCGAACGAGTACCGGCCCCAATGGGTCGAATGTCGATGTTCCGGTAGACAGCAGGGTCTATGCGAGCCGGCGTCATAACGTCCGTTTCCTCGAGTATCCGGGCGTCCTCCTTCGCAAAGAAGACGATTCCTCGCTTCTGGGCATTTGGCGCATCTTCATCGGTGGTATCCACGGTCATCACCCCTTGTTTCGGCCAAGTAGGTCTGTGTCCTCGACCATTCGAACGGTTCTTGACGTCGGCATCAATGGTAGGGGCCTTTCGGGAGCGCCGCTGCCGCTTGGGAGAGTGGTGACACTGTGGGCGCCCCAGAGGGGAGGTCCCCTGAGTCCCTCTGACTTTCTCGCTCAATCGGAGCCTCACCGAGCACGGTCGCGAAGCCAGGTTCGCGGAGCAACGTCATCGTGACTGCCTTCAGGAACTCCTTCGGCGTGCGGGACCTACTCAACCGCCGTTCCCGGTCCCCGTAAGTACTGATGCGACCACGCCCCCATCGACCAGAAGATCAGTACCAGTGATGAAGGTCGAGTTGGGCCCGACGAGGAATTCCACGGCAGAAGCAATGTCGTGAGGCGTGCCGAGGCGCCCCGTGGGGCTCGCCTCGACCATCTGACGCATGAAATCACCGCTCGGGCCGGCTAGTTCAGCCTCCCCCATGGGCGTCGAGATGACACCTGGCGAAATCGAGTTCACACGAGCGCCTCTTTTGCCCCACATCAATGACGCGGACCGCACCCGGACTTGGTTGGCCCGCTTTGCGAGGCTGTAGGCCGTCCCGGGATCAGGTACGGCATGCGCAGCCAGTTCGGAAAGAGCGAGCAATTCCGAAGTTGGAGTACGTGCCAGCCGGGTTTCAAGATCGATGTTCTGCGGGAACATGTTTCCTGCCATCGACGCGATGAAGACCCCCGCTCCGCCGTTGGCAATCGTTGATGCGAAGGCGTCGAGCATGAGTGCTGTACCCAGCAAGTCCACTCGAAGGATCGCCTCAACCGATGCCTGCGCGGGGGAGACCCCGGCCGTGTGGACGAGGACCTCCACCCTCCCCAGATCAGAGGCCACCTTTGCCAGAGAGGCGACCGACGATTTGTCGGATACGTCGGTCATGTGTTCGACAACTCGGTATCCCTCAGCCCGGACTTCGACTACTGCAGCCTCCAAAGTCGCCGCATTGAAGTCGGCCAATACCAACGTCGAGCCGGACCCCAATCTTTTTGCAACGGCTAAGCCCATTCCACCGAGTCCCACCACGACAACTACCCGGCCTTCAGTACTCATGCGGACGATCCCTTCAGTTCGGAATTCCAAGTGCGACTCAAGCTATCTCCCGAAAGTCGGCCATGCGGTGGCCGAACGGGGGAGGCGACTTTGCGGTACCGGTAAACGCTCTGCCACGTCGTGGTTGTCAATGGCCCCACGCCAGGAAGCTACGTTGCCATGTTGCGTCCGTTGCATGCGTCACGCCCAGCGTCGGCGACCATTTTCTTAGGGATTGCTGACCCCAGAGCAAACAACGACGGCTCGCGGTGTCTTTGGTGCGCGTGAGCCGTTGACATTGAGCAGTAACACGACTACCGTTCATACTGTCGCACGCCTAGGGCAAAAGTGCGCGTGAGGTGAGACGTCAGCGGGAGGAAGGCTTTGGGGGGATGTCGGTGTCGTGTCCAATGACTAGAACTAACTGGCAATGGGTTCCGTCTTTTTCTGAGGAGGAGCTCCAGAGTCGAATCGGCGCCATTTCACACGCCTTCATCAGTGTGCTGATGACCACGGTGCTGCGGTGGTGTGGACCTTGAAAGGGGGAGGGGTGCACACGGATCTGGTTGAGACAGACAGCGGCACTATTCGCGGCGTGCACGACAATGGGGTCTGGGCGTTCAAGGGGGTGCCCTATGGCTATGACACCTCGGGTGAGGGTCGTTTCCTGCCGGCGCGACCCCCAGCGCCGTGGTCCGGGGTCCGTGACTGCCTGACCTATGGGCCTTCGTGCCCACAGATGACCATCGAGCAGATGACCGGGGTGCCCATCCCTCCCGAGGTTCAATCCATGATGGGCGTGTTGACCAGCGAGCCGTCAATGAGCGAAGACTGTCTGGTCTTGAACGTGTGGACACCGACTCGGGATCTCGACGATAACCTTCCCGTCCTGGTCTGGCTGCACGGTGGGGGATTGAGCACGGGATCGGCATCATGGCCGCTCTACGACTTCACCAATTTGGTCCGCCGGGACCGGGTCATCATGATCGGGATCAATCATCGGCTGGGAATTCTGGGGTTTTTGGACCTGTCTCACTTGGGAGACGAATTTGCCGATTCAGGCAACGTCGGGATGCTCGACGTGGTAGAGGCACTGAAATGGGTTCGCGAAAATATTCGGGCCTTCGGCGGAGATCCCAATAACGTGACGGTCTTCGGTGAGTCAGGGGGCGGCGCAAAGACGACCGCTCTGCTCGCCATGCCTGCCGCGAGCGGACTGTTTCACAAAGCCTTTCCCATGAGCGGCTCCATGCTGGCGGCGCAATCACGGGAGCAAGCGCATTCCACGACCGAAATGACCATCGAGCAGATTGTGTCTCGCGCTGATCTCAAGGAACTTCAGGCGGTCGAAGTGGACCGACTCATTCAGGCAGAGTTTGCGCTGCAGGGACCTGGGGTGGTGGGCGCTGGAAGTGGACGAAGGTTCGGGCCGGTCCTCGGTTCCAGCCTTCCCCGCCATCCCGAGGAAGCGATTCGACGAGGAGCTGCGGCAAGTATTCCGTTGGTGTCTGGTTGCACGACGGACGAAATGATGGCGTTCCTTATCAGCGACCCCGAGTTCTGGTCCATCACCGAACAGGGCCTCCGGGATCGAATCGGCGTCCTCCTCGGTGAGCAGACCGAAGCGATGATCGATGGCTATCGTGCGATTCGACCTCAGGACACCCCGACGTCACTTCTTATAGCGATCACGACCGACGCCATCATGCGGATACCTCACATTCGGCTCAGCGAGGCAAAGCTCGAAGGGGGTGGGCAGCCCGCTTGGATGTACTCGTTCGCATGGGGACACCCCGATCCAACCGGGAGGGTGCGGTCCAGCCACGGGTCCGACATGCCTTACTTTTTCGACAACGTCGACAAGGCCTCCATCGCTTCGGGGCCTCAGGCCGGTCCCCTTGTCACCGCTACGAGCCGGGCTCTCACTGCATTGGCTTACAGCAGCGACCCTAACCATGACGAACTGCCCCGGTGGCCCTCGTACGACTTGAAGGACCGGTTGACCATGCGTTTCGACACACCCTCATCGGTCGAAAAAGATCCCAATGGGGCGGAGCGCATATGCTGGGACGGCATCTCCCTCGGAGGCCTATAAGTGCCACGGGGCTGTTGTGAGTTGGCGAGATCGTGATCGCGAAGACGGCACAGCTGCGTACCGATCCTGCAGTGATTCTCGATGCGGTTGCCGCTTTGTTGGAATCCAACGGATACGACGGGTGGCAGCTGGACGATGTGGCGGAGAACGCCAGGGTGTCGTTGGCCACCATCTATAAGCATTTCCCGTCGCGCGGCGAGCTGATTGTGGCGGCACTGGAGCGCTGGATGGAGATACACGCGTACGGTCCCATTGAGAGCCGTCGCCCAGGAGAGCCACTTTTTGATGCGCTCATCCGGATGTTGCGAACAATCTTCGAACCATGGGAGAAGCACCCTCAGATGTTGGACGCATTCATGCGCGCCCGCTGGGCCGTAGGCGGCGAACGCTTGCGTTCGCAAGGCAACGCTTCCGTGGATCCGATGATCAATGCTTTTGACGGGGTGAATCCCTCCGATGCCGCTGATCTGGACGACATTTTGAAAAATGCCACCTTCGGTGCCTTGTCGAGGTATGTCTCACGGGAGATCGGCGTGTCAGACATCGTGCCATCGATCGAGAGGATGTTGTCCTGGCTGAAACAGCCGTCTGAACGCATGACTCGACGGTCGACTCGAAGGAGGTCGAATTCGGCTGGTTGAAGAGGAGCGCCCTTGCGCTCTGAAGGACAGAATTTCGCTACTTTGCGTAACCGGGGGGATCATGAGATCTCAGACGACACTCGCCGACATTGCCAGCAATCTCGTTGGCGTAAGCGCTATCAGCCACTCAGACCATCACGCGGCCATCTCTTTCGACCCGCCTGAACGGATGTGTTCCCACAAGAAGAGAACTTTATTGAGTCAGTTCCCACAGCCTGATATACGCAAGAGGAGCCGGCGACCATGACCTCCGGCACCCTCGTCCTGGGCCTGCTCAACGGGCTCATCATCAGCCTGCTGGCCGTCGGCTTCGTACTGATCTACAAGGCGAACCGGTTTCTCAATTTGGCTGGGGCTCAATTAGGGGTTCTCTCTGCCGTGCTGTTGTTGAAGGTGGTCAACGACTGGGGTTGGAACTGGTGGGGGTCGTTCATCGGCTGCGTCGTCGTGGGGGTCGCCACAGGACTGTTGGTAGAGCGCTTCTTTGTGGGTCCCGTACGGCGCAAAACCAAAGCACCCGTTCGGTTGTTGATCCTGACGATCGGTGTGAGTCAGGTACTGCTTGCGCTCACCTACATCCCGGGCTTGACTCCCGCGTCGCAGGCGCCGTTCCCGCAGCCCTTCACTTCGCATCTGCAGGTTGGTGGCGTGGTGTTGAGCGGCATGTCGGTGCTGACGATGATCGTGGTTCCTGCTCTGTTGGTGCTGCTATGGGTGTTTCTCGAGTTCAGCTCGACCGGTAAGCAGATCCGAGCAGCGGCCGGCAATCCGGACGCAGCCCGCCTGTGCGGGATCTCGGTGAACCGAGTCAGCCTAATCACCTGGGGGATTGCTGGCGGTCTCTCGGCCTTTGCAGCGGTGTTGAACGGTCCGACCACGACCTCGTTCAATGCGGCGGCAGCCGGGCCGTATCTGTTGATGTTGACCATGGGTGCGGCGGCCTTCGGGGCCTTCGTTTCGTTCCCCGTGGCGGTGGCGGGCGGCATCGGCCTCGGTCTGGTCTATCAAGTGGTAGTGGCCGAGACGAACAACGCCGGCACGGCCGAATTGGCCGTATTCGGCGTGATCTTGTTGGCGATCTTCGTGCGAGGCCGGGCCATCGGGCGGGCTTTCGCCACCGAAGGGGCAGCGGTGCCTGAACGCCCCGGGCTCAGAGTGCCCGAGGTGCTCAAAAGCTCGATGCTGCTGCGTCACGGGATGAAGTGGCTCGTCGGGATTTCGTTGGTGGTGGCCGTGGTGTTCCCGTTGTTGCCATACTTCAAGAGCAACCAGTTCCTCTTGGTGTTGGTGTTGGTGTACGCGTTGGTCGGGGTGTCGCTCACGATGCTGATTGGTTGGTCCGGGCAGGTCAGTTTGGGCCATTTCGCGCTGGTGGGTATCGCCGCTTACCTGACCGCCCGCTGGGCCGGACGCTCCGGGTGGAGCGTCGTGGAAATGTTGGTGGTGACCGGGGTCGTCGGCGCAGCGGTCATGGTAGCGATCGGGCTGCCAGCGCTGCGAGTGCGGGGCCTGACACTTGCTGTGACCACGCTCGGCCTGGCAGTCATCGCCCCGGATTGGCTGTACCTGCAGTCATGGGTGGGTGGGGCCACCCCCTTTACCACGCCAGTGCAGGTCACGTCAGTCCTACCGGGACTGGGCCAGATCGGCTCGCAGCTCTACCTCTACTACGTGGTGCTGGTCGTGCTCGTCGCAGTCGTAGCCGCCGCAGCGACTCTCCGCCGCTCCGCGATCGGGCGGATCGTCATCGCGGTGAGGGACAACGAGCGAGCCAGCGCGGCGTTCGGGATCAAGCCGGCAACGGTCAAGTTGCGCGTCCTGGCCTTGTCGGGATTCGTCGCGGCCAGCGCCGGGGTCTTTTGGGCCCTCGACTGGCAGAGCGTGTCACCCACGCAATTCACCGCAGACATATCGATCGCGGTCTTGGCTATTCCGGTGATTGGCGGTCTGGGGTCGCTGGGCGGTGCCGTCGCAGCTGCGGTGCTGTTGTACATGGGTACCTTTTTTATCGGGCCCACATCTCAGCGGTCTACTGGGTTCCTTCGGTCAGAACGTTGGCTTCTTGTTGTTCTTCAGCGGTATTGGTGTGGTCGGCTCGATGAATGCGTTTCCCAACGGCATAGCCGGTCAGGTCCAAGACTCCTGGCAGGCCTACCTCAACCGCAGAGCGGCCCGGTTCATGGCAGTCGACGACGAGGGAAAAGCGACGGCGGTGAGCCTTGGGGTCCAAGGGTTACCGTCTGCTCTCAGCTTCGCCACCATTGCGCAGCACGAGGGGAATGGTGGCAGCGGTCGAAAGGCAGCTATGTCACCGGTGACGGGTGCACCGCCGCTGGTGGTCGAAGACGTAACAGTGCACTTCGGTGGCATCGCAGCACTCGACGGGTCCCACATTATCGTCGGCTCGGAAGAGATAGTGGGCCTCATCGGTCCAAACGGCGCGGGCAAGACCACCTTGATGAACGTGATCAGCGGGGTGATGCGTCCCGATCGTGGATCGGCGCGAATCTTCGGCCACGAGGTGGCCGGTCGACCGCCCGAGGTGCGGGCGCGCTACGGACTGGCGCGGAGCTTCCAAGATGCGTCTCTCTTCGCCGGGTTGACGGTGACCGAGACCGTCCAGGTGGCAACTTCGCAGCATGCCAAGACCTATCTCTTACCGGCGCTGGTCGGCGCGCCCTGGGTTCGGGCGGGGGAGCGCAATAGCCGTCGACGGGCACTAGAGATCGTCGACGCTTTCGGTCTCGGGCCGTGGGCCGACGCGCTGACCTCCGAACTGTCCACTGGCATGCGTCGGATCTGCGATCTCGCGGCGCAGGTCGCGTCCGAGCCGCGTCTGTTGTTGCTCGACGAGCCGACCGCAGGAGTGGCCCAGCGCGAAGCCGAGGCTTTCGGGCCCCTGGTACGCCGCATCCGCGACGAGTTGGGGTGTTCGATCCTGGTTATCGAGCACGACATGCCCGTGCTCATGGGTTTGTGCGACCGGATCTATGCCATGGATGCAGGCCGGGTCATCGCCGAGGGAACCCCCGCCCAGGTCCGCGACGACCCAACTGTGATTGCCAGCTATCTGGGCACCGACGATACGGCGATCACCCGTTCTGGCAATCAGTCAGTCCACGGGCCCGGCCGAGCCGGGACCGTCCAAATCAAAGGAGAAGCATCGTGACGCATTCCAATTCCCTCGGGGCGGGGAGGCTACGGACAGTATCGGTGTGCGTCGCCCTCCTGATGGTAGTGACCGCTTTGGTGCTCGGGACTCCTGGTGTGGGGAGGGGAGTTGTCCTATCCGCCGGAGCAGCCACTACCTACGCGAGCGCTACTACAGGCCACTGCCCGTCCGGTTCGGCCCCGGGCATAACGTCGAGTCAAGTGAAGGTGGCGGCTTCGATCATCGACGTCTCCAGCGGGTCGCTGACCAATGCCACTGTGGGCGTTCCGTCGACCAAACAACAAGAAGCCGACTACAACTTGGTGGCGAAAAAGATCAACGGTGAAGGCGGGGCCGGATGCCGGAAGATCGTGATGAGTTTCTACGACGTGAACCCGGTCGATGCCGCCAACGCACAGCAATCCTGCTTGAGCATTGCCTCGGCGCAGCCCTACATCGTGCTCGACAGCGGCGCACTCACCGAGGTGGGTGCCGCTAATTGCATCCCGCAGCATCACATCCTGCTTGCCTCGTCGTACTTGACCCCCGACGATTTGACGGTTTACCACCCGTACGCCCTCGACATTGGCGGAAACGCGCAAGCGGCATTCCGCACCGGGATACTGGCGCTGCATCAACTCGGGTATTTCAGCGCAGCCAAAGGGTTCAAGAAGCTTGGTGTCCTGTTCCATACGTGCGCCACGGGAACCCAGAGCATCGAGCAGTCAGCCCTCGCCGCCGCAAAAGTCCCTTCTAGTGCTGTTGACTACTTCAGTCTGGGATGCCCGCAGGTCAGACGGACACCTCTGCTTCCATGGAGCAGGCGGTCCTCTCGTTCAAGAACGCCAAGGTGACCGACGTGACCGAGGTGGGTTTGGGCGATTGGGGTCTTTTTACGCAGGTGGCGCAGCAACAGAACTACACCCCTCACTACGTGTTTACGGACAGTGCCGCCGCTGCGACGAACTTCAGCGGCCCTGACGCGCCGGACCCGGCCAACTTCAACGGGACGATCAATATCGTCGAAGGTGGCTATGGTGAATCGACGACGCCGGGGTTCAAGCCATCTGCAGCCACCAACGCGTGTAACGCAATCTATGCCGCGGGCGGCCAGCCGAGCCTCTACAAGCAGCCCGATGGCTATGGCGGCGTCGTGTGTGACTACCTGTGGTTCGTTCAGGCATTGCTGAATCACGCCTCGACGGTTTCCTCCACTCAACAGATCTCGTCCATGCATAAGGCTGGTACGGTTCAGTTCGCCTATCCGTTCGCGCCGATTAATTTCTCGGGTTCGCCGACGGGGTCGGCTTACGGTCTGAGCGAATGGCGCGCCATCTACTATCACGCTTCGTGCAAGTGCTGGCAGGTTCCTGATCCGGCATTCAACAAGTCATCGTGACTCTCCCAAGCAGCCACCCGGTTGCATTGCGAGTCAGTGACATCGACTTCTTCTACGGGCAGCTCCAGGTGCTTTTCGGGGTATCCCTCGAGGTTCACCAGGGGGAGGCGTTGGCCTTGCTCGGCACCAACGGTGCCGGCAAGTCCACGCTCCTCAAGGTGATCGCTGGCTTGGAGAAGGCCAGCGCCGGGACCGTCGGCTACTTCGGAGCAGATATCACCGGCGTGCCTGCCGAAAGGTTGGTGGCCCAACGACTGCTGCTCGTGGTCGGTGGACGGGCGGTATTCACTGATATGACCATCGAAGAGAACTTGGAGATGCAGGCGCTCACCGCCAAGATGGACAAGGCACACCTGAAGGAACGGCGCCAGGTCGTTTACGAGACCTTCCCGTCGTTAGCCGGGCGTCGACGCCAAAAAGCGGGCACCCTTTCGGGCGGGGAACAACAGCAGGTCGCCGTGGCGAAAGCGCTCTTACTAGATCCCAAGCTGCTCTGTATCGACGAGTTGTCTTTGGGCCTGGCTCCGATCGTGGTCGGCGAACTGTTGGAGGTGGTCCGGCGGATACATGCCACTGGGGTGACGCTGGTTGTGGTCGAACAGAGCCTAAACATCGCGGCGGAGCTTTGTGAGCGCTCCATCTTCTTGGAAAAGGGCCAGGTTCGTTTCGAGGGATTGACCCAAGATCTCCTGGCCCGCGACGACATTGCGCGGGCCGTGTTTCTCGGATCCGCTCCTCCGGCCTCGCGCCAAGATGCTACGTAGAGCGTTGCCCGCGCCTCGGTGGGTCGAGGCCGATCTGGTTGCCATTGAACAACGAAGAGCGCGACGGCCCTCCGTCCTGCACGGAAGGGAGCCATGATGGATCGCCACAGCCGGCGGGGGACGACGAAGGCGTTCTTGCGTGATGGGAGAGCGCCAAGCGCTACGAGCGTCGTGGTATGTGTAGGCGATAGCATCACGGAGGGCGTCGGCAGTGCCGACTGGGTTGAAATGTTGCGTGAGCGTGTAGGGCCGCAAGGAATCCAGGCCGTGAACGCCGGCGTGGCGGGTGACTTGGCATGGAACGTGCTGCAGCGTCTCGATACGGTCATCCAGTGCGATCCCGACATTGTTACCCTCATGGTCGGAACCAACGATGTGGCCCTCGCTCCCGTCTCGTCCATGAGCCGCTTCACTTTGCGCATGAAGGGGATACGGCAGACGCCGACCCTGGAGTGGTTCGCCGAGAACGTTTCCGCGATCCTGCGGCGGCTGCGATCCGAAACCCACGCGCGTATCGCCGTCATAGAGATTCCAATGCTCGGCGAAGATCTCGACAGTACGACCAACGAGCGCGTCGACAAATACAACGAGGCGCTGCACGTGATCGCGACGGAGCAAGCAGTAAAGTGCCTGCCGTTGCATGACCGTCTGGTAGAGCTCCTGCTACCCGGCCATGTCCCGCCTCCGTACGAGGTGAAGATCGGGCTGACGGTGAAGTCCCAACTCCAGCATCACGTCCTTCGTCGCAATTGGGATGCAGTCAGTGCCAGCAACGGCCTTTCTCTCCTGACGGACCACACCCACCTCGGCGAGCGTGCGGCTCGGGTGGTGGCTGACCTCGTCGCTGACTTCGTCATCGCCCCATGACCTCGTCCACGTCAATCGGTCAGTGGGGTCGGACAACCACCGAAGAGCCCCTGTCAAGCTACGAACAGTTGATAGTGCCGCGACAGAACCCGAATCATATATGCCAACGACGATCAGAGGGGATCCAATGAACCACCGCCTCGACTACCCGGTATTCGACGCCGACAACCATATGTACGAGCAGAAGGACGCGTTCACGTGCTACCTGCCGGACGAGTACAAGAATGTCATCCGATACGTGCAGGTCGATGGTCGCGACAAACTGGCTATCAAGGGCCAGATCTCTGAGTACATCCCAAATCCGACCTTCACCAAAGTGGCAGCTCCGGGAGCCCAAGCGGAGTACTTCAAGAACGGCAACCCTGAGGGAAAGAGCCGCCGCGAGATGCTGGGCAAGCCAATCGTGTCGCCTGATGCCTTTTTCAGGCCGGAGCCTCGACTCCAGATGATGGATGAACAGGGTGTCGATCGCGCCATTATGTGGCCAACTCTGGCCAGCGTCCTCGAGGAGCGGCTCGCCGGCGATCCCGAGGCAACTCATGCGGTCATCCACTCCTTCAACCAGTGGATGTACGAGGAGTGGACCTTCGACTACGAGGGTCGCATTTTTGCCACGCCGGTGGTCACGCTCCCCATCGTCGATGAAGCGATCCGTGAACTCGACTGGATCGCCGAGCGTGGCGCGAGAGTCATTTTGGTTCGCCCGGCTCCGGTGCCGAGTCTGCGCGGCTTTCGTTCTTTTGCGTTGCCCGAGTTCGACCCGTTCTGGAAGAAGGTCCAAGAGTACGACATCACCGTAGGGATGCACGCGTCCGATGACGGCATGACGCGTTACTACAACCAGTGGGAGGGCCACTTCGACGAGATGTTGCCGTTCGCTGGACAATCCCTCTTCCAGGCCGTGCAGCATGCGATGAGCCGCGGCATCTTCGACGCGATGTGCTCAGCCGTAACCCACGGAATGCTGTCGCGCTTTCCCGACCTGCGGATCCTCCCTGTCGAGAACGGCTTGAGTTGGGTACTCCCGCTCATCGACGCCTTAGGCGAGATCTACGCGAGGTTCCCGAAGTCCTTCCCTGAGGATCCCGTCGCGATCCTGCGTCGAAACGTCTGGATCCACCCCTTCTTCGAAGAAGACCCCGTAGGCCTCCTCAAGGCCATCGGCACCGACCGGGTGGTATTCGGCTCCGACTTCCCGCACCCCGAGGGCCTCGCCGACCCGGTCTCCTATGCCTCGGAGCTCGATGGAACCTTCTCAGACGAAGACATTCGCAAGATAATGGGCGGCAACCTGGCCGAAGCGCTTAAGGTCCCCTGAGTTGCGTATACCGGGCAACTTGCGGAAATGAGCACACCAACGTTGCAACTGGCAGTCGGTTCACCAATAGTGACCCGGACCGCCGCTCATTGGGCCGACGAGGGTTCTATCGAGGACCTGGCTCGAATCGCTGAGGCTGCCGACCGCCTTGGCTATCACCACCTCACGTGCAGCGAACACATTGCCCTGCCGTCCTCGGCTCTCGACCGCCGAGGTTCGGTCTATTGGGATCCACTAGCCACATTCGGGTACCTCGCTGCCCGAACTGAGCGCATCCGTTTCGCTACATCCGTGGTGGTGCTTGCCTACCACCACCCTCTGGAAATCGCCAAGCGGTACGGCACTCTCGATAAGGTCAGCAATGGCCGCCTGATCCTCGGCGTCGGGGTCGGCACCTTGAAGGAGGAATTCGACCTTATCGGAGCTCCGTTCGATGACCGTGGTCCGCGTTCTGAAGATGCTCTCAAGGCGCTGCGGGCTTCCCTCTCCAAACGCCTACCGGAGTACCACGGGCCGTTCTACGACTTTGGGGGACTCGTCGTCGATCCGTGTGCCGTCCAAGAACACGTACCGATCTGGGTAGGGGGACGGACACTGCGTTCGCTCCGCCGGGCGGTCACCCTCGCCGATGGCTGGTGCCCGTTCGCCGTTAGTCCCCGCCAGGCTGCCGAGTGGCTCGTGCGGGTGGATGTACCGCAAGATTTCGAGGTGGTGCTTCCACCGACCGAGCACCTCGACCCGGTCAAAGAGCCCTCAAAGACGGCGGAGGTCCTCGCTGAGACGGCTGCATTGGGGGCGACGATCGTTATGGCCGCCTTTGCTAGCGCAACACTGGAGGACTACCTCGAGAAGCTTGAAGCGCTCGCATCCATCTGCGTAGGTATGTAGCGAGCCTCGACTCCTTACAGCTGTTGTGCGCGCCGCCCCGCAATGGCGGGTGGTTCGACGCGCCCCGTACGAGCGATCACCAAGAAAAAGCCCCGGGTAGCGTCGACGGGGTAGTCACCGACGGAATCTATAGAGTGATGAGTATTGCTAAGCGACTCACCGCGAGCTGGCCGGGAGGAATGACCATGTTGGATGTTGCGATCGTGGGGGGTGACCTCATTGACGGGACCGGCGTGCAGCGCCGTCGCGCTGACGTCGGGATCAGGGACGGCAGGATCGTGGCTATCGGCACACTTGAGGAAGACGCTCATCGGCGTGTGGACGCCACAGGCAAAGTGGTTTCCCCCGGGTTCATCGATGTACATACGCACTTCGATGCGCAGATCGTATGGGATCCGTACCTCACGCCAAGTCCGCTGCACGGAGTCACGACTGCTATAGGCGGCAACTGCGGATTTACCTTGGCACCGATGGAGGAGCACGCTGCGACTTACCTGACCGAGATGTTGGCGAGGGTCGAGGGTATCCCTCTTGAGACCATCCGAGCGGGGGTCGACATCACATGGCGGACGTTTGAGGAATACCTCGCCCGAATGGACGGAAACGTGGCGATCAATATGGGCTTTCTCGTTGGGCACTCGACGGTGCGGCGGGTCGTGATGGGTGATGGCTTCCGGCGCGCTGCCAACGAAAACGAGATCGGTCAGATGGAACGCCTGGTCGACGAAAGCCTCGCCGCAGGGGCGCTCGGGTTCTCGTCCTCGCTTTCGGACACGCACAACGATGGGAACAACGAGCCCGTCCCCTCTCGGTTCGCCACCGATGAGGAGATCCTCCGCCTCTGCGCGACGCTCCGCTCCCATCCTGGGACGTGGCTTGAGTTCATCCCTTGGGCGACGGGTCCGTTCCCGGAGGAGAGGGCGATGCTGATGGCAAAGATGTCCGTTGCCGCAGCGCGTCCGCTGAACTGGAACCTGCTCACCGTGCGCGCCGACATGGCGGACGTCAACGAAAACAGGCTTGCTGCCTCCGATCTCGCCGCCACTCATGGCGGCCTGGTCCAAGCTCTCACCCTCCCGGTACCGATGACGATGTGGATCAACCTTGACTCGGGGGTCCTCTTCGATGCCTTGCCGGCCTGGGCCGACCTGATGGCGCATTCGCGGGCAGACCGGGTCCGCCTGCTGGGCGAACCAGACGTTCGACGCCGTCTTGCCGACGAGACGCGGGGTTCGGGACGCGTCTGGTACGACGTTGAACGGCTTCGATTCGACCATGTCGATACGAAGGCATACCAAGATGTCGTTGGCCATACTGTCGCGGACGCCGCTCGGTCGCGTGGTGTCGATCCGTTCGAACTCCTTTTCGATGTGGCCGTGGCCGACGATCTGCGCACCACGTTCGTCGTCCCGCCCCAGGGTGATGATCCCGACTCGTGGCGTCGCCGCGTCGATGCGTGGAACGATCCCAGGACACTGGTCGGAGGATCCGATGCGGGCGCCCATCTCGACATGCTCGACGGGTTTGCGTTCTTCACGGACTTCATCGGGCCGACGGTGCGTGATCGACACCTTCTGCCGCTTGAAACCGCCATCCGGATGGTCACTGACGACGTCGCTCGCGCCTTCGGCATCAATGGCCGGGGTCGACTGGAGGCAGGCTACGCCGCGGACATAGTGGTATTCGACGAGACCGCGATCGGGGGCTCACCCGTGGAGATTCGAAGTGACCTGCCCGGCAACGGTAGCCGGCTGTACTCAGTCGCCAAGGGAATCGACATGGTCCTGGTGAATGGCGAGGTCATCGTCGATCGGGGTGAGTTCACCGGCGCCCGACCCGGAGCAATCCTTCGGTCAGGGCACGATACGACCACCGTTCCGATCATTTGACCGAAGTTCGTCTCGCGGACATCCGGTCGGTTGTCGAAGGCCGAGCCCTGTGCCTCGGCGCTCGCTGCGTCAGCGATGATCCTCCGGCAGGCCGTGCCACCACCGTCCCACGTCGATCGGCTCGTGTTGCCAGACGTTCAGGACGCCGGTGGCGATCGTGACAGTGCTCGCCTGGAGGAGCCGGTCGAGGTCCTCGAACAGTGGTCCTCCGACGTCGGGCACCCATAGTGAGCGTTAACCGAGCGCCTCCAATTCGGCTGCGGCGCCGACTATCTGGGCGGGATCTCCGAAGCGCAGTTCCGAGGACCACACACCGAGTCGACCTAATTTCTCAGCCATCATCGTCCTCCACACATTTGCATATGGAGTGACCGTTGGATTTGTCGAGTGCGATCCCGATGTTCATCGTGCCATCTGGCCGACGATCGCTGCGACGGGGCCGGGTGTCGGCTGCAGTGGGAGCAAGCAGATGGACACTTCTATTCGATGAGAAAGGTCCTTCGACGAGGCTGAACTGTGCCGATTCCTCCTGAAGACCGCCTCTCATGAATCGCGGCGACGCAAGCTCTCGAATCCGTTGGCTTTCCCTGATGCCCACACCGTTCGTGTTTTTGCGGCATGCACTTGCTCTACTATGAAAACCCACAAGGGTTCTACGGCTCGTGGTGTTGCTCGGGAACCGGACGGCCTTGTAATCGGCGAAGCAGTCTGCAGTTCGACCGCGTAGAACGGCACGAAGGGGGAGGCATGGAGATAAGTGGCCGAGCAGAAGGAATGTCAGAGCTCGAATGGCTCGTTGCGCTGGAGGAGATCCGGCTGCTCAAGGCACGAAGGGATCGTTACGCGGATGCGCACGACTGGGAGGCCTACGAGGCGCTGCACGCACCCGACCACGTGTCGCACAACGACGGCCAAGAGCCTTGGCGCTCTTCGAAGGAGATGATCGAGAACGTAAGCCGGATGATGAACGACATGATTTCGGTGCATCATTCTTACGACCCCGAGATCATCTTCGAGTCGGCCAGCAAGGCCCGTGGGATCTGGGCCATGAGCGCAGCGAGCATCTCGAAGGACGGCGAGCCGGCGACCTGGATGCACGTCTACGGTTATTACAACGAGACCTACGAAAAGCGCGACGGCCGCTGGATGTTCACGACCCGACGGTGGCACAGGTACTTCGGCAACAGCTCGGACGGCGTGATTTTCCCCACCGCCGCACCGAAGGGCTCGAACGCGTTTGAAGACGGCAACTTTGGCGGCAATCAGCCATGACGCCGGCGGGTTCATCCTCGGTGGCCCCTACGGCCACACCTTCAGAAGTGTTGCTGATCGGCTGCAGCCGGTGATGGCGAGCGGATCTGTTTGGTTTGAACCACTTGAGCGCTGAAGTAGACCGCTCTACAACAGGGACGGATTCAGTGGACCGGGTGGAAACTGGGTGGACAGAACCGCAGGCCAGGGGATTCGACAGTACACAGTAGGCGGAAAACGCCACCTTGCCAAGGTTGGGGTCGCGGGTTCGAATCCCGTCTTCCGCTCCAAAGATGCAGGCCGGAGGGGATTTCGAACATCGGCGCTCCGTTCAACTGGCCGCCGCGAGCGGTTCGATTTCGGTGAGCGTGGTACCGAGCTTGTCCTTTTCGACCTCGATGTCGTAATGCCCCTGGAGGTTCATCCAGAATGCGTCGCTCATGCCGAAGAACCGCGAGAGACGCAGAGCAGTATCCGCACTGATCCGGCGAGTGCCGTGCACGATCTCGTTGATGCGGCGGGGTGGCACACCGATGGCCTGAGCCAGCCGGTACTGACTGACCCCGAGCGGGTCTAAGAAATCCTCCTTGAGCATTTCCCCGGGGTGCACCGGAGCCATCATCGGTGTCTCGGTCTTGGGCATCGTCACTCCTTATTGATAGTCGACCAGCTCAACAGCCGTGGGTCCCGTGCTGGCCCATTTGAAAACAGATCCGGTATTGCTCATTGACATGAATGCTGTATTGCCCGGCCCGGTCGCCCCGGAGCTTCTCAAGCTTGTTGCCGGGCGGAACCGCAAGGTCACCGATTCTCTCGGCGGCGTTGAGATAGGCCAGCTTCCGCCACGCAGCTTTGTGCAATTCTGGTCCGAATCTGCGTACCGCCAGTCGGTGCCAGACCCTCTTGGTGTCGGCGTCCTTGAAGGAGGCATCGCCCAGCACCGGCCGGTACTAACGCAGTACGTTATTACCGTCAAGCGTTATGCCCACAACGATTCGTTCTGCTCTCGAAGAGTTACACAGACGAGAGGGCGTGCTACTCAGAGCCTCGGACAATGAAATGGGGAGCTGCCGTTTCGCTGATAACGGCCTTCCGGCGCGCCGACCCATTAGGGCCTGAGCCTAAGTGGTACTAGCTGCACCGGCGGGGGGTGCTAACCACCCTTGACATCGAATTGCACAGGGCGGATCCTAACGATATCGGCACTGTTGGATGGGAGGGTCGCCATGAGCGATGAGCGGATAAGTCGGTGGATGGGGCCTCTTGGGCTTTTGACGGTGGTCACAATCTTCGTGGGATTCGGGCCGCTGAGCGGGAAGAGTCCGGGTCAAAATGCTTCAGGAGCAAGCGTCGCCGCGTACTACAACGCCCACTCGGCCCAGAGTTGGGCTTCCGTCTATGTAGTCGGGTTCGGACTGGCGCTGCTGATCCTGTTCGTGAGCCAGCTCCGAACCGTCTTGCGCAACGCCGGAGGAGGACAGACCTTCTGGCCCAACGTTGTCTATGCGGCGGGAATTCTCCTCGTTGCAGGGATTGTCATCGCTGGCGTTTTCGAAGTCGTGTTGATTACCGCCGCCCACAACCATGAGTTTGCCATCGTCAAGACGATGAACTTCGTCGGCGATAACAACGAGCTGGGCTTCATTTTCGGGATTGCACTCTTGACCTTGAGCACCGGCGCTTCGATTCTCTTGAACCGCTCGAGCAATCCGCTTCCGAAGACGTTGGGCTGGTGGTCGCTGCTTGTTGGAGTCGTCAGTTGCCTCGGACCTCTCGCGTTCTTCTCCTTCCTATTCGGCATGCCGATCTGGTTCATTGCGACGGGCTTCGTCATCGGGACAAAGGCACGCAGAGCAAGCCGGGGCCGCGATGCTGAGTCTGTCGTTGCGAGCTCTGATCTCGGAACGATGCCGAACGGCGCCGCCACATATGAAGAATCTCGCTCACAATTGAGCGACCACTGATCCGCTTCGTGGCTCTTGATATTTCCCCCGTTCTCAAAGACGCGCCGATAGGCAATGGACCCGGCTGACTGGCTACCGGGGGTCCCGATCGCTACATGGCGTGCACCGGAACCGCTATTTCCAGTCATAAAGGTCCGAGACCTACAATCCATGATGCAGGGGGGACAAGGCAGGGAAGCGTAATGATGCGGCGAACCGGAAGGGGGGAGAATTGGGCGAGTGTTGGGCTTGAGTCGGCAGACCGAAGACCTTTGATCGATTAGATGGTCGAGGTGGAGAATCCCGTCTTGCCCCCGACTGCTGCGCCAGACGCAGCAGCAAAAGCGGCGTTCTCCGCAAGAAACTTCACCCGCGATGTCCTCTGAACCCTCGCTGCTCCACACTGTCGTCGCAGGACCGGCGACAGATCAGATTTCCGGGATCTACACGATGGGCATAATGGATTGCCTGGAAGAGAGGTTGTCGGCGGACGATTTGCGGGAACTCTTGGTCAGGGCTGGCGAGACGCGGAGCGTCGAAGATCTCAGGGATCTTGCCTCATGGACGTCCTTTGATCAGTTCAAGCGTCTGCTCCAAGAGGCATCTCGCATATTGGAGTCGCCGTTTCAAGCGCCAAGTTCTGATGTTGACGAGTCGACTGTCACCGTCGTTGCTGAGATCATGCAGTCCTTCGATTCCCCTGGGGCCGTCCTCAGAGCCGGTGAAAGCACCAACCCGATGCTGCCGATGCGGCGTTACGAGGCAACGGAACTGGCGTCGAACGAGTGGTTGATGCGCGAGTGGTTCATCGAGGGTTTTGCACCGTACCCCGAATTCTGTTCATTCATTGCGGGACTGTACGCAGGGATTCCGATGTACTTCGGTCTGCCTATGGCAGAGGTCATCGAGGAAACTTGTCAGTGCCGGGGTGACAGCGCGTGTTTGTTCCGAGTGCGCTGGCAAGAAGATGACGACGACATGTCGCAAGGGCAGCACCACGACGTGCACACGAAACTTCTTGAGGCCCGCTTTGATCAGCTGAAACAGATGATCACGGACCTCGCCTCGAACGAACGCTACGAGGATGTCCTGCAGGGAATCGTCAGATCCACTATGCGTGCCGTCATGGCTGGCGGCACCATCCTTGCGCTTGAAGCTCGGCCCGGGAGCCCGCGGAGGGTCTACTCCGAAGGGCTGGCTGAGGCTGACGCGGCCTCGCTGGCAGACGACCTCTTGGGGGGAGCGGGGCGGGAAGGGGCCATCGCCGTTGCGGTGGCTTCGGTTCGTGGCCACTATGGCGTGCTCGCCATCGACGAGCGGGGTGGCATTTTCGCCTCCCAAGCGCAGGGCACTCTCGAGACCTACGCGCAGTTGGCCGCGGCCGCCCTCGATGCCGCCCACGCCATGGAGGAAGCTCGACACCAAGCCAACACGGCTCGGGTCCTGTTGGAACTCTCCACCTCGTTGGCCGAGATCGTCGGAACCGAAGAGATGGCAGCCAAGGTCGCCCGCGCGGTACCTGACGTCATCGACTGCGACCGGGCGGCGGTCTTCCTCGACAACCTGGACTGGCAAGGTGTCGGGGACGGGAAACTTGCGCTCGTCGCGTCCGAGGGATTTCCCGTTGACGCGGTGCATCTGCTCGGATTGAGGCCTTTTTCCGCCGACGAATTGGCGCTGGACTCTGAGTACGGACTCTGGCACACGGCTCGGCCCTCGGACATTGGCAACGTTGCATCGATCGCCGCGCCGGTTACCTCTTCGGGCAAGGTGATCGGTTACATCGTGGCCTGCGTCACGTCCGAACCTGAGCGTCTGGTCGTCACCCCGCGGCTGGCCGAACGGCTGAAGGGGCTCGCGGCCCAGGCCTCCATTGCCATCAGCAACGCCCGATTGGTCGACCAAATCCGCTTCCAGGCCCTGCACGACCCCCTGACCGGTCTGCCCAACCGGAGCCTGATTCTCGACCGCATCGAACGATGCTGTCCCGGGCCCGACGTACCAACGTGGCTACGGCTGCCCTCTTTATAGACCTTGATGGCTTCAAGGGCGTCAATGACACCCTCGGTCATGCCGTCGGCGACCAGCTCCTCCGAGCCGTGACCGCCCGCTTGGCGGTTACCATGCGTGAGAGTGACAGCGTCGGCCGTTTAGGAGGCGACGAGTTCATCGTGCTCGTCGACGGCGCCACCATGGATGCTGGGCCCGAGCTCGTGGCCGAACGCCTGCTCACCGTGCTCCGGGCGCCATTCGAGCTGGAGGGCTTGCCCAGTGGCTCGCTCACGCTCACGGCCAGTATCGGGATCGCAGCGGGTCTTCGACCGTCAGCGACCGAACTGTTGCGCGACGCCGACATAGCCCTCTACGAGGCCAAGACAGCGGGCAAGGACCAGTTCGTCGTTTTCCAGCCCGAAATGCACACCGTGATCCAAGACCGCCTCCTCCTCGAGATGGACCTGCGTGACGCACTTACCGCTGGGCAGTTCTTCTTGGCCTACCAGCCGATCTTCAATCTCCGGAGTGGGGAGACAACCGGGGTCGAAGCACTCTTGCGCTGGCGCCATCCCGAACGCGGGGTCGTGCAGCCTGACGAGTTCATCCCCGTCCTTGAAGACTCCGGCATGATCGTCGACGTGGGTCGGTGGGTGCTCGAAGAGTCGTGCCGCCAAGGTGCCCGATGGCACGCCCGTGGCCACCAGATCGATGTTTCGGTGAATGTCTCGGCTCATCAACTCGAGACAGACCAGGTGATCGAGGACATCGCCCATGCGCTCGAAGCATCCGGTTTCGACTCACGATCGCTCATCATCGAGATCACCGAGACGGCGATCATGCGCAACGTGGCGACCGTCGTGCCGCGTCTCGTCAGCTCTCAAGGCCACCGGAGTGCGCATAGCCATCGACGACTTCGGCACCGGATATTCAAGCTTGGCTTATCTCCAACAATTCCCGGTTGATACCCTCAAGATCGACCGTTCCTTCATCTCGGCGATGGCAGACTCGCCAGAGTCCGGTGCGATGATCCGAACTCTCGTCCAACTGGGCAAGACCCTCGGGCTCGAAACCTTGGCCGAAGGGATTGAGGAGTCGGCCCAGTACTCCCAACTTGAGCGCGAGCAGTGTGACAGCGGGCAGGGCTACCTCTACGCCCGGCCGCTAGACGCCGATGCGATTGAGCCATTCCTCATCGCCTCGTCTGTCAAGAGATCCGTTACCTCCACCGAACCTCACGGTTCGACCGTACAGCGAGGCACCGCAGCCTTGGATGCTGAGGGCAACGGATAGTAGACCGCTCTACAACAGGGACGAATCTCCACCAGGCCAGAGGACCGGAGTGAACCTCGTGGACCAGAATCGCCAAATTGCCAAGGTCTGCATCCCCTCTCCCGCTCCAAAGATACAGGCCAGCGGCGGTTTTCGGAGTGCACTTCGCTGTGTGCCTTCGAAGAAACTCGCCACCAGGCGCGGCAGCTCCAGATGCTCGTTAGGGCACTCGTCAGCCCTCGTCGAGCGGCTCGATCTCTGAGGGCTGCCAGGTCTTGTCGAACCACGGTTCCAGTGGGCCATACAGGCGAAGGAGCGGGAACCATCCCTTGTTTGGCACCGTCTGAATCCAGTTCGATTCGCGACCGGCCGGCGGCTCGGGACTGAACCAGATTGTGTAGGAGCCGTCGTCATTGGCGACCACGGTGTTCGAAAGACTCGTCACGCTCGGGTAAGGGTTATCGGTCTGCAGCAGCGAGCGGGTCTGTGTGTCGTAGATGTCGACGGCCCAGAAGTTCTTGGCCGGTGGATTCGGCGGAAGGGTCAAGGTGTACGACTTGGCTCCGTCGAGGATTTCCTTCTTACCGTCGACCGCCGTGTAGACGTAGGCCGATCCCGCCCCGACCTGGGCGTGGGCCATGGCAGGAGTGATCACCGTGGCGAAGTAGTGGAACGCGGTGCGGGCGTCCAAGAGGCGGGCACCATTGTTGAGGAACTCGTAGCTGCCGCCGAGAAAGGCGTTGGCCCACGATGATCCCTCGTAGATGGTGGCCTCGGGGTCACGCGGCGCATAGACAAGCGCCCGGCTGATGGCGGCTGCCGTGCGGGCGGCATTGTCGAGAATGGAGCGCAGCCGATCGTCGGGGTCGAAGGGCTTGCCGTGCACGATTCCGATTGCCGCCAGTTGTCCAGCCCGCTCGGGGTCGAGCGATGTGGTCGGCTCCTCTTGGACGATCGTGTTGACCTCCTCGTAGAACGAGAAGTCATTGGCGTGCACCGTATTGAAGTGCGGCTCGGCGATGTTGATGAACTCGACTGCAGGAGGGCTGTCAGCCGCAGCCAGCGGATAGACCCTTGTCTCCTTCAGGGCCGGGACGCCGCCCAAGGCGCGGAACACTACCCAGTTGGTGAACGTGGCCGGCCGATAGACGAAGTAGCCATCGGGCACGTCGCCTTCGTAGCCGGGCGGTAGGAACAGATACTTCCCGCCGCTACCCCCGTCAGGACCGGCAATGCCCATGTCGGCGACGTACCGGAACCAGAAGTCGTCGACCACGCACAGGGACTGCTTTGGTGGCTCGATGACGAAGGGTCCGGTCGCCCTCAGGTCGAGGAACATCGACCCATAGGTAGTCTCGGTATTGGGCGTGAGGAAGAAACTTCCCGAGTTGGCGCGAGGGTCCGTGTAGCCGATCTGGTGAGTTTCGGTCAGACCAATGCTCCGAAAGCCGTTCCGCATGGCTATGAGGGAGGCACCGGGGACCGCATTGAGGAATACGTCCACGCCTCGTATGAAGTCCAACGAATCGTAGAGTTTTTCCACTGAATCGGCGGTCGGCACGCCGTCGACCAGGCTGAATGTTCCCAACGGGGTCTCCAGCGTCGGCGGCGTCCCGACCGCCTCCAGTGCTTTCTTCAGCACCTCCGGAACAACATTGTGAACGTGTCCATCACTCATCGCTGTATCCCTTCAGTCATTCTCGACACCTTTGTGCCGGTGCCGAATGCAACCGTAGTGGCCCAACCGTCAGCGAACGATTGCTGACTCACCGACGCGTCCAGAAGTGCCGAGGTGAGCGCCCGCTTTCCCGGCAATGCGCCGGGGCAGTCCGATCAGTTTCGGGATCTCCAGAGACGAGCGTCACCACGTGTCCCCTGAAGGTATCGCAGACCTCGTCTCGGACGCGTTCTTCTTGACGTGCTGCTTCGATCAGTCGGGCGGTCGTACTTGCGATGAGACGATCGCTGTCACAGTTTTATGACCGAGACCTGAAAGTGTGACCGTTGGCCATTCATGACAAGGTTGCCATCACCGATGCCTCGACGATCTGGATGTCCGGCGGCTGAATGGCGAGCGGGCCCCCGGCGACCGGGACCTGCCAGACCATTGTCAAATACGGAGTGGCTTGCTGCACGTTTCCGGCCGTGCACGGGGTCACGCCAGAGATTTGCAAGGGACTGGAGGCGGCCTCCGACGTTGGCCCACATACTTCAGTCCGTTCATGCCATTGCACCAAGGCTCCATAGGGCATAGGGGGAGTCCGCACCGTCGAAGGCAGGATGTAGATGGCCGCGGCGAGAACCTCCTGACCCGAGGGTATCTGAGCGAACACGAGGCCATCGATGTGCTCCGGGTTGAGCGTTCTTTTCGTTGCTTCGTTCGCGGCCACGATCTGTGGATTCACGTAGTAGGTCACGGGATAGCTCGTCGGCGAGACCGAAACGTAGCCCGCTGCTTCAGCTGCGGCCGGAGTGGCGTAAGCCGTCACGGCAGCGCTCGTGCCTTGGACGAATTGCATGGCGCTGATCTCCTCGGAGAACGTGGGCTCAGCCGCACAACCGCTGACCACCATATGGATCTCGTCGGGGCCGTTCTTGCCCTGCGCCAGGAGCTCGCTCGATTCCGCAGCCGGTAAAGGGGGGCCGGTGTAGTGCCAGTCGGCCTTGGTCGAGTTGAGGCCGGCAGCAGCTGACGCGTCGGCGCCATTCATGTTCATGCCCGCGTCCTTCTCCCCCATAATCATGTACGGGGTGTTGGTGACATCCAAGCCGGCTCGCGCTGCTCCCCCCGTTCCCTTTCGTGCAGGTAGCCGTGCTCGCCGTCTTCGATCCCATTGCCGACATGGCGCTGGCGGACATGCCGGACATTCCCGGCATGGAGGGGCTCGAGGGAGACTGCGCAGCCACAGGGTAGGTGGCGGCAAGAAGGACGGCGCATGCCAGAGCGATCCCGGCGCCTGCGACGACAAAGGGCCGACGGCGCGCCAATGCAACCAGCGGGGGGGTCCACGACGTCGGATCGGGGAGCGGCGGCGGGCACCATGGCGAGGGCGAGCAGAATCACTAGGGGTCCCGTGTTTGGGTCAGTCCCCGAACCCGAGAAGACCCCTCCGATAAATCCTTGCCCGGTGATCCAAAGAACAAAAGAGAGCAGGCCTCCCAGAAAAAGGAAGACCCCGACCCGACGTGCCAGCGAGGGACCCAGGCCGATGACGAGGGAGATGATGGCAAGAACCCAGGAGGTCTGGGTCCCGATGGATGAGAAGCCGTTGCCGAAACTTGTGAGGAAGTGCGAATACCACTCGGGCGTGCCCGGGGCCATGCCCGTGATTGTGCTCGAGAGTGCACCGCGGGCCCGGTTGAACGGGAACAGGAACAGGACGGCGGCGAGGATCCAGTAGCCTGCCCAGGCCGCCAACGGAGTGACAACACCGCCGATTCCTTGTGCGGCAGCCGAAGAGGCCACGGCTGTGGTCTCTCCCCTCGGCGAGAGTCCAGCGGTCTCGCGGGTGTTCCTCGGCCACGCCATGAGACCGAGGAGGCCGTACATGAAGACCGAGCCGGGTGCGCCGGTGAGTGCAGTGGCCGACCCGGTGAAGGATCATGCCCATACCCTCGCCGAAGAACCACACGCCGAAGGCCCAGAAGAATGAGGTGACGAGACGCCGGACGTACCGTGGGCCGGAAGAACAGCCCCACGCCGATGGCCAACTGCACGGTGGCGAAAAGGAAGTTCCACACGCCCACATCGGGGGAGATGAAGTGGCCAGCGGTGGTGATCAACCACGCGATCGGTTCGGGCTGTCCACTGGCATTTCCGGTGATGAAGGTCGAAACGAACTGCTTGCCGAACATGAACGGTTGGTACTGAAGCGCCGCATCGATGATCCAAAAGAACCCGAGGATGATCTGCAGAACGCGCTGCGTCCTGACGAGATTTATGCGGCCGATCCGAACTGCCCGAGCTGTTTCGCTCGGTGCCGGGAAGGCATTCATTGCGAAGGTGTCGCCGGACATATTTTCGCTACCTCACTTTCAGGTGAAGGGCTGTCATTGCGACTGCCATCCGTGCTGCACCAGGGAGACAAGGTCATGCGTCTCTTGCGCTGGGTGGATCTCGGCGGGAAACTCCAGATGAGCGGCGCCCTGCGTGTAGACCAAGATGTACCCGGCATGCACCACCGCGTAGCTCGCGCCAGGTTCTGTGACCTTCTCCGCGAACGACAACGGGATCCCGGTACTTTTCTCTGCCTGCTGAATCTGTGCGATGGTGCCGGTCAGGCCGATGAACGTTGTGCTGAAATGATTCAGCCAGGTCCGGATGACGCGGGAGTGTCACGCGTCGGGTCGGTGGTGACGAAAACGACCTGCACATCATGTCGATCGACCGCAGGCATCCCCGCAATGGACGACGCTGCCAGATACATATTGAGCGGGCACAGGTCCGGACAGTGCGTGTAACCGAAGTAGACCAGCGTGACCTTGTCTGGTGTGTCGGTTGCAATGTTGAAGGGCTGATTGGCCGTATCGGTCAGGACCACATTGGGCTTTGTGTATTCCTTCGGGAAGACGAGCGCACCGGGATAGTTCGAGTTGGTCTCTTGCGGTCCGCCGACTTGGGTGATGGTTGCGGCGGGCGTCGAACTCGAGCAACCAGCAAGCCCCAAGGCACCGGCCAGGCAGGAACAGCCTGCAGAGGGCCGGTGACGGCCGGAGCAGGCCCTCGGAGGGCCCGTAGGCAGGCGAGGAGTCGTCGGTGGCATGATGCGCACCGATCGAGCGATCCTGTTGGCGAAATCATCAACCAATCGTCGCCAATGCCCTGACCCCGAATATCGCCGGGATGGAGATCCCCGGCAAAGGTATAGAGCGGATGTCCGGCCAGGGTCACCTGCCGGGTTCCCCCGGCCCCGGTGATCACGGCCAGGGAAGCCGTGATCGTCGGATATTGCCGTCGGTGCACCGATGGCTTGAAGGGGTGGCCAATCGACGAGGCACCACGGCGAGTTGCAGGCGCTGTGCGTGGCGGTGTCGTCGGTATAGGTGTACGAGCACCTGGCCGCGGTCATTGGCCACGGCGGGACCGAGTTTGGTTTGTGTGACGGTCAAGAGCGTTGAAGACGCCGGTCCATAGGTTGATTGGGGCTGGGGAACGAAGTGGCCGAAAGTCCGGAGGGCGTCATCGCCCACCAGATGTTCCCGACCCCGTTTCCTCTGAGGTCGCCAGGAGCACGGTCGCCCGAAAAGGTATATAGGGGCCGGCCGTCGATGGTCAACTGGTGTAGCCCATTACTGCGGGTGATCGTTCCGACATGACCCGTGATTCCCCGGGCCACGGCGACCTTGCCCGAGACAAGTGCCGGCGGCCAGTCATTGGCGCAGTCGTCGACACAGGCACTCGAGGCCTTGGTCAAGAGGTCGTCGACGTAGACGTAAAGCGTCCTGCCCTCTCCGTTGACCAGCACGGGCCCCCAGCGGGTCTGTTCGATTTTGACCTCGGTCTTCGAGGCGGGCCGAGGGGATGCCCCGACGGTGGCCGCTGGAATGAGCAACAGGATCACGCCCATAGCAACCAGCCCGAATCGCACGTGCCCACTCTCTGTCGTCGTCGTACTACTACAACTCGTAGTATTGGGGATCCCGCAGAGACCGTCAAGTTAGCGATCGCAGGGACACCAAAGGCATGCAGCCCTGGGTTCACACCGAGTCGAACACCAAGGCCCAGCACGGCTGCGCTACTTCAGCCGGGGTCCAGAAAAAGAAGTACTACGTAGCGTAGTAGAATACGCGCTGGCATGACCGACGAGAGAGGTTCCTTAGTGCGCGTGCGCCCGACAAAACTCGGCGTCATCTTTCGAGCGACCTTCCTCGGAGTCGCTCTCGCCTTCCCTTTCGGTCACGACGTCTGGGGCAGCCTCGTCGGCCATCGAATGTCGCGGCTCGGGTGGGCGACCTGGAGGTGATCGACCCATTTCTCCCGAATCCGGCCAGCCCCAGCGTGGCGGCGATCTACCTCACGGTGAAAAACACCGGGTCCCACCCCGACGCCCTGATCTCGGCCTCGTCGCCCATTTCGGCCGATTCCATGCTGATGCAAGAGAATGCCCAAGGGTCGTCCATGGCGATGCTGTTGAACTGCGAATTCCCGCCCACGGCCAGGCGTCCCTCAAACCAGGTCAGGATCATTTGATGCTCGAACAGCCCAAGGGGGAATTCAAGGTCGGCCGGACGGTTCTCGTCACATTGCGTTTCGAGCGGGCGGGTTCGGTGACGCTTAAGGTCCCGTTGTCCCACTCAGCCGGATCATTGATAACTGAGGCGTCACTGCACATGACAAAGTCCACGAAATGCGAAAATCCGATGTGCTCGTGCGATCCTTGCACCTGCGACAGTTGCCGTTGCGGGGCTGCGAGGTTAGGCGAGCTTGAGCGGCGGGTGATGGATATCCTATGGGCCGAGCCTGGACGCGCAATGGCCGGCCGAGAGGTGGCAGGTTTGCTTCCGGAAAATGCCTACACCACAGTGGCCACGGTGCTCGATCGTCTCGTCCACAAGGGTCTCGTGCAACGCAAAATGGAGGGTCGGTTCATCCAGTTCACTGCCATCGGAACACCCGGCGCTCACACTGCCATACTCATGCACGAGGCCTTGGCCATCGGTGGCGAGGACCGTGAATCAGCACTTGTCCGCTTCGCAGAGACGCTGTCGCCAACAGAGGCCGCCGTCCTCGCACGCACGCTCCGAAGTGTCGAGCGAGAACCCCGAGAGGTTGGGCGCCGACGCTCCTGATCCGTCGTGCCGGGATCTCCCTCAAATCATCAGAATGAGGAGAATTCCCATGGTCACACACATCACGACGTGACTTGCGTCCTCGATCCACGGTGTGGTGACGACACCTTCGATGGAAAGCTGGAGGTGATCACCCTTCGAGTAGGACGCCAGATGGACTCCCTCCTCCGGCGTAGGCGAGTGCATGGGTTCCATGATGCGCGGCACCCCTCTTGGACGACCCAATCGTACAGATCGCCGAGGCAAAGAGGCAGAGCGCCAGGAAAATGGCGATGGCAGGATCAAGCCGGGGGCCCGGTGACGTCGACATTGGCATCGACATGTGCATCGAGCCCATTGACCCATCCCTGGCGACGCCGGGAAACGCGAACATCAAGATCATGGCCAGGCACAACACCGCGTGAACGAAGAAATGGGACAGGTGAAATCCGAATTGACGTACGGACAGGGCGCTGCGGGCCAAGAACCACACCAAGAGGACGGAGAAGACTAGTTCCCACATGACGCTCGAACCGAAGGCCCATCCGGCCACAAACATTCCGGCCATCGAGATGCCCATGAGATCGTGTGCGCGACGTCGACGTCCCAACCTGCGGGTCGGCGTGCCGCCATGGTTACCGCGAAGTGGACGACCGAGTACCCCGCCACCCCGAGCACGACGACGCCGAAGAGGTCGTACAACCATGGCGGCGTCATTGCCATCGACCTAGAACGGGAATCTCGGGCGATGGCGTTCGGTGTGTCTGCAAAGGCCAGTAGATCAGCACAAGAAGAACAATCAATGGAGCAGAGCCCGGATCGGTCGCCCGCCCTGTCAAGATTCCCCCGAAGTTCTGGATGCACACCCAGATGACCGACCAAATGACGATGGCTGCAGCCAGCAGTACCCGAGCGCCCCGAGGGGGGATGAACACCGCCGTAGCCACCGCCAGCGAAGCAACTGCCAGCGAAACGGTGATCGCGGTCCCGTGGTGGTGGAGGACCGACTCCGTAGATCGATCGAGATGCGTGAGCCACCGGGGCTCTCCACCTTCGCTGGCGGCGACCAACTCGCGGAGCGCTTGGGGCGACCTAGCTGAGCCTGCAACTGACAACACGGCCAGTCCGCTCCAAACGATCATCCAGATGGCTTTTGCCGTCGCCACGCCAACGGCCCGTGCTGCGATAAACGGCTCGTCGGAACCTTGGGTGGGCCAAAGGAGAACGGCGAGAAGTGCATAAAAGAGAACGCCACCGGGACCTCCGCCCAGCGGGGTTGCCGCACCGTGGAATATCCCCCCAAGTCCCTCGCCGAACCACCAGACTGCGACCGACCAGCCGATCGAGAGCGCCAGGGCACTCTTGGTCGTTCGTCTCCACGCGATCCCGAATCCGATGAGAAACTGGACCAACGCGAAGAGCGAATTCGTCAACACGGGATGATGGTCGACGATCGACGCGTTCCAGGTGATGGTGCGCGCGATCCAGCCTGGGTTTCCCGCCGCAGCTGACACCAGCATCCCGCTGAAGCCACTCGATCCCCGGCTGAACATGATGGGCTGGATCTGCAAAACAGCATCAAGTAGCCACACTGCCGCCAAGGCGAGCCGACATACTTGCTGAAGGTTTCTCTGCTGGAGGTCCGCCCTCAGGGCAGGGACACGAGTGGCATCGTTCGCAGGAGGCAGCCTCCTCGCTGACAGTTCGGTGATACTCATGACGTTTCCTCGGCCTCTCGCTTTCCGAGGCTATTACTACCATTCGTAGTAGTTCCGTCTCAACTCCGCAAACCCCTGCAGCGGAGCGGTGCAGGGGTTTGGCAATCGAACCAAGCGGCCCGATTCACACTATTTGAAGCGACGAAGTGGTAAATGTTTCGCGGAAGGCGATGACCGGGTTCCGGGTGGAACGGGCTGACCGATCTTTTCAATGTCACGTTCGTTGCCGAGAATCGACAGGCGATCGCCCAGGACCAGCACGGTGTCCCCATTGGGCACGAGCACCTGGTCTGCTCGGCTCACGGATGTGATCAGGAGACCTTTGGGGAATTCCGCCGAACGAAGCGTGCGCCCCTCAACAGGTGAGTCAGCGGTAACCATTACCTGTGACGCCCCGGTCAATGCGTCGCGTTCGGTTGCTCTCTCCGCACTCTCGGTCAGTTCGCGGCGGTAGGCGCTTACGACATCTGAAGTGGACAACGTGCCGACGATCCGTCGGTCGTCGTCGAGCACCGGCACCCAGGACATCGGTGCTTCGGTCAGGGTCTCTAGAGCTACTTCGAGGGTGCTCGACACGGAGATGGTGGGCGCACCTGGGTCCACGCAGTCACTGACGATTTGGTGGTCTTTCACTTCCTCCTCACGGGCTGTCAAGTCCATCGTTCCAATGAAGCGGCCCGCGTGGTCAGCGACCGGTGCACCCTCAAGGCCCAAATGACCCATCTCTTGTCTTGCGAGTTTCGCGGGCTGTCCGGTGGTGAGCACCAACCTTGGTGTCGCCATTGCCCTCCTGGTCGGGATCGAAGCGAGAAGCGGCAGGCCGGCTATGAGGCGTTGCGCTGGTGCATCGGCCCGGCTCTTGAGCTGGCTGCGGTAGATGGTGTCATCGTTGCGCCGCACAATGAGCCACGAGATGCCGACGGCCACCATGGCCGGAGTGAGGATGGAGAGGCTCCCTGTCATCTCGGCCACCATGAGCATGACGGCAAGCGGCGCTCTTGAGATGCCGCCAAAGCAGCTCATCATGCCGACGATCACGTACGGCGCTGGACTGTGGCCCATGGAGGGAAACGTGGGCTCGAAGAGGCGCCAGACCGAGGCGCCGAGAAAGGCTCCGATCACCATGCCCGGGCCGAAGATCCCGCCTGAACCTCCTGAACCAATGGAGAGCCCTGTGGCGACAATCCGGGCGAACGGCACGATCAAGACGATCCACAGGGGAATTGAGAGCAGTCCTTGCCCGAGGGTGGTTTGGATCCACCCATAGCCGGTGCCGAGGACCTCGGGGATGGCGATACCGATGGCGCCCACCAAGAGGCCCCCGATCGCTGGGGCTACCCAACGGGGCACCGGCAGTCGGTCAAAGATGTCGGCGATCCCATAGAAGCCCTTGGCGTAGAGAAGGCCGATCAGACCGGCCAGCACGCCGATAAGCGCGAACCAGACCAACTGCACGGGATCGCTGAAGTGATAAGTCGCCACGTAGCCAAAGAGGGGGGCGAAACCCTCGACCGAGACTGAAGACGACATAGCTGACAGCCGAAGCAATGAAGCACGGCAAGAGTGCGGCCGGCTCGAAATCGTCCCGGTAGAGGATCTCCGAGGCCAGCACCGCACCGCCCAAGGGGGCCCCGAAAATCGCCCCGATACCCGACCCGATACCCGTCGCAACGGCAATGCGGCCGTCAGCCGGTTCGAGCTCCAGCACGCGGGAGAGCAAGGAACCGAAACCGGCACTGATCTGCCCGGTCGGCCCCTCTCTCCCCCTGAACCGCCGGATCCGATCGTGAGGGCGGAGGCGACGATCTTGACGATCACTGCGCGGAAGCGGACACCACGGGGATTGTGATGCACGGCGGAGATCGCCGCATCGGTGCCATGGCCTTTGGCCTCGGGGGCGATGCGGTAGACCAGGATCGCCCCGAGCAGTGCTCCACCGGCTGCCACGAGGGGGAGGGCCCACGGACGAGCCGCTGCGGCAGATGCCATCTGACCGCCCTCGCCGACCGGCGTGGGTACCTGGTAGCCAGCGAGCACACCCAAGAAGAGGTGGGTACAGGCGACCAGGGCTTCGTAAAAGACGATGGCGCCAAGTCCCGCCACCGCGCCAATGACCACGCCGAGCGCGGTCCACTTCTTGAGATACGAGGCCGAAGACACCCAGCGAGCAGCGCGGGCCGAAAGGGCCCGGATCCTCTCGGCGCCCAATGGATGGGGTGCCGATGTCTCGCCTAGAGGTCCCACCCGGTGCTCCAATCCTGCTCGGGCACTTCACCCGCAGACTCGGCCAGTTGGGCCAACGCAGTGGCAACGGACCGTTGCGTCTTGAGCGGGATGCGATGCCATGAGATCGGCTGATCTCCTGGCGTCGGCGGGCTCGACACAGTGTCGACGAGATGCCGACCTGTTTCGGTCAATGCAATGCGCACCTGGCGCCGATCGTTGCGATCGTTCCGTCGTCGCACCAATCCCTTCTTGACCAAACGCTCGCACAGGCGAGATGCCGTTGGTGCAGTGACGCCGACCGCTTCAGCCAGCGTCGCCATGCTTTGGGGGCCCCGAGATGCCAGGACCACCAAGGATCGATACTGGGTGAGGGTGACGTCTTCCCCAGCGTCAGCCAAAGAGCGGGCGGCGATCGGCTACCAGCACTCGGCTGGCGCTGAGCACGGCATCGACCACCGAATCATGTTCGGTATCAGATGGGCGATTTAGATGCACTAGCTAAGTATTGCATAGCCTATGGGTTAGCGACGAAGCCCCCGTTGCGTTGACCGTCCCGGCTGCGGATGAGCTGCGAAAGCATGGCGCCGGGTGAAGCGGTCTGGCCACGAACGTTGCACAAGATGTCTCTGAACTCGAGAGGCAAGCGAGGCGTTCCGCTCATCATGAGACGTCCCGAACTGGACACGCGTGGCATCTGGGCCGCCTTGACAATGGGACTTTCGGGACTAGACCTGATGTGGGGGTGGTGACGATGGCCATCAATGGAAATGTCATTCGATGCGACGAATGCGGACGGCAGATGAGCATGCCAATGGGCCCGCAGACCCGTGGGAGCGGGACGCTTGATGAGCAGGTGCGAGTATTCGCCGTTAGCCAGGGCTGGATCTGCGGTAATGGTGTCGACTTCTGTCCAACAACGCTGAGGGCGATTCATCAGCGGAAATAGCGCCCAAAGGGCTATCGAGATTCATGCATCCTCGGATTACCGAGCTAACGGGCACGGACAAGCTCACATCGCTCGATGGACTGGTTCAGTCGTAGGCACCCGTTCCGAAACGTGCCAGATAGGGGTTGCCTCCAGTGTTATCCAGCGTTAGCGAAGGCACCGTCATTTGGCCTGATGAGGGTTATTCTGACGACGTCGAGTGGCAAAGAAGATCGCGATCGCCGCCCCAAAAAGTGCCACCGCGCTCGGAATCACCAAGTCGTTGTCGTGTGCGGAGCGAGCTGCTCCACCGAAACCGGTCTGCGGCGACCCTGACGGTACCAACCCAAGGGTTCCTGTTGACCCGCCCACGGGCGATGCCGAACCGCTCTTTCCGGTCACCCCTGCGCCGACAGGGGTCGGGTGCGCAGAGCCAGGTGCGGGTGTCGAACCCGTTGTGCCACCTGTTTTCGTCGTTCCGCCAGTTCCCGACGGCGACGTCGGTGCAGTGGATGTGGCGGATGCAATGAAATTGTTGGTGAACGTTGTGACGCAGGTAACTGTGCTTCCACCGCCGTTGGAAGATCCGTTGCATTGGTTGATGGTCACCGGTTCGGCCGTCGACGCACCGGTGACGTGACATTGCACCCGGGTGCTCGCTCCGCCTCCGTTCGCTGAGCCGTTGCATTGAGTGACCGTGGCGTTGGTCGTACTGGCGACCGGGGCGCAAACGACAGTCGGTTGAGTGCCTCCACCGTCACCCGATCCGATGCACTGATTGACCGTGGCACCTGCGCTAACTGTTCCCGTCGGGATGGTGTTGACGACCGAGACGCTGCACGTGACGTTGCTGCCCCCTCCATAGACGATGTCATTGCATTGATTCGCCGAGGTGACGAGCTGATTCGATGAGGTGACGGTCGTCGTGCAACCAAACGGCGGCAGTACTCCGGCGGCCGCCAGACAAGCAGTGGCGGTGACGGTCGAAGACACGACGCCGGCCGAACTGACCATGTTGTCGATGGCAAGCGTGCAATTCACCCCAAACCCGGCTCCGGTCGGAAAGGCAGGGGGATCACACTGTGCAGCAGCAGGAGCACTCGGGGCAGCCGACGCCGGGACACTCGTCACCCCACTGATAACAAGCAACGTTGCCAGCGCTGTCAGAACTCCTACGATCACAACGACACAACGATGGACAGACGATGGGGCAACCTGCATGAGTAGCTCCTTGCACAATCCCGAAATAAACAACCGACCAGGCGGACGTTCGGGAGAAGATCACACTATACCAGACATTTATACCGTGTATCAGAAATCATGTGTTTTATGTCCTGATATTCTGAGCAGGTCTAGTAGGATGCCCAGGGAAAACATCGGTTCACTGAAGGGCTGAACAATCTTGCGTACCGTTCCTGACTTTCGGCTACTGACGAATCACGGCAACACGCTTTTGCTGGTCGCTCGTGATCCAAGAATCCGCGTTCGTGACCTTGCAGCCCTGCTGGACATCACTGAGCGGGCAGCGCAGCGAATTGTGGCGGATCTCATCAGCACTGGATACCTCGATCGCGAACGGGAGGGACGTCGAAACCGGTACCACGTCAGAAGCAGCCTGCCTCTCAGGCTCCCATTTCAGCGCGATCTCGATGTAAAATCGCTGCTCGCCATTATGGCGACACCCGAAGAGCCGGGCGGTGGGACGTCGCTGGTTGACGTGTGACCTTATCGAGAGGGTTCGCATCGCGGCTTTCGCTCCAACTATTCAGGTCACGGCCAGTTCATTGGCTAGGCGTCTTCGGACCGGGCGCTCATTCAGATGAGTGCATTCAAGCCTTCGGCAAGCGAAACCTCCGCCTTGAAGCCGAGCGACTCCTGGGCCAATGCGGGGGAAGCTTGGACATGGCGCACATCCCCGAGGCGCCAATCGCCCGTGACGATGGGTCGCGGCCCGGATCGTCCGAGCGAACGCCATAACTCGTTGGCCAGATCGAGGATCGTGTGAGGCGTCCCACTGGCAACGTTGAAACTGCCTTGAACCGGTGCAGGTGCGGTCAATGCCAGTACATTGGCTCGAGCAACGTCGCTCACATGGATGAAGTCCCGCCGTTGACCACCGTCCTCGAATACCCGTGGAGCATCTCCGCTGCGTAGTGCACTCAAAAAAATGCTCGCCACACCGGCGTACGGGGTGTTCGCTGGTGACCGAGGGCCATACACGTTGTGGTACCGCAGCGCTATCACCGAGTTACCACTTTCGCGTCCGTAGGCGAAACAGAGGTGTTCTTGGTGGATCTTCGTGGCCGCATAGACGTTTCGCGGGTCGATGGGCGCGTCTTCGTGGGTAAGAGTCGGGTCGAGATCTCCGCCACAGATGGGGCAGGAGGGCTCGAACCGACCCTCGGTGAGCCGTTCGGAAGAACGTGGCTTCGGCCGGATTGCTCCGCAGCAGGTGCAGTTGTAGGCACCCTCTCCGTAGACGACCATGCTGCTCGCCAGGACAAGGCGGCCCGCGAAGCCGACTCGATCCATCGCGAGCAACATCGCACCTGTACCGACATCGTTATCCGAGACATAGTCGACGACATCGGAGAAGCGCACTCCGAGTCCGACGCGTGCAGCTTGGTGGCTCACGGCATCTGCATTTTCGAGGACCTGTCGCCAAGCCACTGGGTTTTGCACATCCGCAATAACGTACCGAGCGTCGTCGTTCGGGAACTTGGGTTCCTCCCGGTCGAGAACCACGACATCATGTGATGCTGCTACGAGGGCGTCGACAATGTGAGACCCGATGAACCCTGACCCTCCGCTGACGACGACCCTCACCGATGAGCCGCCGGACGCGTACTTGACTGGAGTGTCACAATTCGAAGCGTACGCATCCACTCCATCAAAGAAAGACAGAATGGCGCGGTTTAAGCATTTCGTAATCTGATCTGCGTTCGAAGCGTGTGGTCTGTGAGTACGGTCCATGAATGCCCGTGGTCATTCTTCCGGTACTCGACGAAATTGCGGCCTTGCCCTGGGTTCTGTCCCGGATGCCAATGGACTATGAACCGTATGTCGTTGACAACGGGTCGACCGATGGTTCTCCTGAATGTGCGGCTCGGTTGGGGGCGAGGGTAATTCTTGAGCCTCAGCGAGGCTTTGGTGCGGCGTGCTGGTCGGGGTTGATGGCCGCACCGGACGGCATCGTCTGTTTCATGGACTGTGACGGCTCGCTCGACCCTCAGGATCTGCCCGCTGTGGTCAAACCAATCACCGAGAGCTCGGCCGATTTGGTGCTCGGGCGACGTATGGCCGAAAAAGGGGCATGGCCGCTCCACGCGCGCCTGGCGAATCGCGCCTTATCCTTCGAAGTTCGCCGTCGAACGGGACTTTCGCTCCGCGACCTCGGCCCAATGAGGGCGTCGACACGTTCGCGTCTGGCCGACCTAGCTCTAATGGACCGACGTTCTGGGTGGCCATTGGAGATGGTGCTCGCAGCTCACATGGCGGGCCTTGCGATCACCGAGGTGGAGATTCCGTATCGACCCCGAGTGGGACGATCCAAGGTAACCGGTACGTTACGCGGCACCGCACAGGCCGTGAGCGACATGTCCGCCCTTCTGCGATGAGGCGACTGAGGCCCTCGCCGATGATCCAGAGCATTCCTGCCAACGTCATCGTTTTGGCCAAGGCCCCTGTTGCGGGCCAGGTGAAGACACGTTTGTGTCCCCCTTTAACGCCTGCACAGGCAGCGTTCGTTGCTGAGGCAGCGTTGGTCGACACCTTGACCGTCGTCGGTAGCGCGAGCGTGCTCGAGCGCACCGTCGTTCTCGACGGCGACCCGGGAGCGTGGTTACCGCCTCACCTCCGGGTGATCGCGCAACGCCCGGGGTCGTTCTCGGATCGGCTGGCCGGCGCCATCGATGATGCTTTTTCTGCGGTGCCTCTTCCGACACTGTTGGTCGGCATGGACACGCCACAAGTTCTGGTGGGCCAGATTGAGACTGCTGCCAGATGCCTGGTGCGAGAGGACAACGATGTCGTGCTCGGTCTGGCCGAAGATGGCGGATTCTGGATCATCGGCACCAAACAACCGATCCCGGGAATGTTCGAGTGTGTCGAGATGAGTACCGCACACACTGGTCGGCAGCAGTTGGCGCGGGTGCAATCTCTTGGGCTTCGCTGCCGAATGCTGCCCGTGCTGCGTGACGTGGATGTTTTTAGCGACGCTCTTGACGCGGCACACCGTGCTCCCGACACTCAGTTCGCGGCCGCGCTGAGGGCATGTGTGCCGTCATTCTTCGAACAGTTGACACCTCAAGGGGTCGGGCGTGGTTAGTCCACTCATCGCCCTCCGGGTCCAGCTGCGATCTCGCGTTGGTCGGCTCGAGTTCCTCGATGTTGACCGGTGGTTAGCCGAAGCAGACGAGGTGGATCTTCGCGTCATAAGTCGTGCGACGGGGCCGGTATTGGACATCGGGTGTGGTCCAGGTCGTCACGTCGAAGCTCTGAGTCGACGGGGCACCGATGTCGTCGGCATCGATCTCTCTCCGGAGTTTGTCGCTCTGGCACAGATGTGGGGGCGGCCCGTCCGTCTGCAATCTGTCTTCGATCCCCTTTCTGGCGATCGCAAGTGGGGGTCCGTTCTCCTCTTCGATGGCAGCATCGGAATTGGGGGATGTCCGGACACCCTGCTTCGACGAGTGTTCGAACTTCTCGGCCCGGGCGGGACGGCGTTAGTCGAAACCGCAGCGCCGGGCGACCCTTCAGAAGCTCTGGAGCTGTTCATCGAGTCGGAGAAGGGCCGAGGAGAATGGTTTTCGTGGGCGTCATTGAGCGCAGATGACGCCGAATCCAGTGCCAATCGCGTTGGTTTGCTCTTGACCGACCTCTGGGAGGATTCGGGTCGTTGGTTTGTGCAGCTCGACAAGCCATCGCTCATCACCCCGTTGTTTACCGGCGAACGAACCGGTACGCCGGACGTCGCTTAATGTCGGTGACTGGAAAGAAGCACCGCGGCAGGAAAAGACCCGCGTCGGGGTCAAACGAAAGTAGGCGTTCGAGTAGGAGCCGAGCGCGTAGTTCGGGTTATCGCTAAAGATGGTCGTCGGCCCTCCGTCGGCAAGAAATGCGTTGATGCTTGCCGTCAAGTCGCGTCGAGCTTCACTGGGACCAGCTCTCAGTACATCGTGCACCGCTTCACCCTGGGCCCAGGAGGCCTTGCCGGCCAGAGTGTCGTAATACGGGTGGTTTGAGACGATGACGGGTCCGGGAGTCCTCCGTACCAGGTCAACAAAACTGCGGCCGGCAATATTGTCGTTGGCCGTCGGTACGAATCGTGCAGGGTCGTAGTGGAGAGCGGCCATCTGGACCACTACGATTACCGCTAGCGCTGTCGCCACCGCTGCGGGTTTCCAGCGGTTTCGAACCCCGTCGTTCTCCTTCGACTGCTTGACGATGACTGCGTAACCCATTGAGCCCAGAATGGCCAGCCCGGCGTAGGCGGGAATTAGCACGTCCTCCCCGCCTCCGGAGTGCAATCGGGATACGAAAGCCGAAAGGATGAGGCCGAGGCTTGCGACCGGCCAAAACATCCACGTTGGACATGACGAGTTCCCGGGTCGGCGCACGTTGAGCGCGATACCGAAAATGGCCAACCCAATGACCCATGGAACATGCCAGAGATCCCGGGTGAAGAACGTCCTCCAGACTGATGACACCACTCCCTGGTGGGTGAGTTCGGTAAAGACGTAGTAGTCGTACCATCCGTGTGTACGGGTATCGAGTGCCCAGGAGGATCCGACGATCAGGCCGGCGATCGTCAGAAGCGCTGCTATGCCGGGGCGACGGCGAACGAAGAGAAGAAAGATCAGCACCGGAGCCATTGCCAGTAGGTCGCTCTGCTTGGCCATGAACGCCAGAAACGCCAGAACGCCGAGAACGAGGCCCCCGCGTACTGTTTTCACGTGTCGTGCCATGTAGAGCGCGATCAGGAGCAAGCAGAGTGCGAAGGCATCGACCCGGCCGATGTCGAGCCACGCACCACTCACAGCGAAGGTGGCCATGAAAAGGCCGCTCGCCAGGAGGCTGGCGACTACATCGTGGGTCTCACGTCGGACAATTACGAACAGCATGACGCAGCTACCAAGCGATGAGAGCAGAGAGACGAGGCGAAGAGGAAGAAACCCGACTCCGACGACATGAGAAACAATTCCGCAGACCCAAAAGTACAAAGGTGTATACGGATAGGGCACATAGTGCAGTGAAGGCTCTACGTAGATTGAGTGCCCAGTCGCAACCCTCCGCACGATCTCAACTGCTCCACCCTCCAGCCACTCCAATTCGTAGGGGTACGCAATCCGGCGGCACGCAACAAAGAGGAAGACTCCGATCGGAACCAAGCACACGACAGCGGTGATTACACGACTTAAGGCAAAGAGACGCTTTGGGAGATCCACCCCTTCCCGCTGGGTCACGTTTGTGTTCGACGCCGACGTCGCCAGGAGCGAATTGCCAGCCCCGCACAGAAGAGGGTGATACAGCCCAGGACTGTCAGCAAGTTATGGGCATAATTGAAGGGGAGTTCGCTTGGTTGTGAAGGCTTCCTCCCGAAATCACCCACGAACGGATATGCGTAGAGCGAGACCACTCCGCACGTAATGAGCCACACCTGAGCGGGGACCAACAGCCATCGTGGAGCCCAGCGATTCACGGCGAAAGCCACTCCCAGCACCACGGGAACGACTACCGCATCGTTGAAAATGTTCAGTCCGATAAGGAGCCGGAACACCTTCAAAGGATCCGCTTGCGAGCCATGGTCGAAAATGCCGAATAGCCCAATGAGGATTGCAACCCACCCCACGGCGAGCCCAATCCAAAAGGAGGCCCCGTGACTTTGCCCGTCCGTTTCCCGCTCCCTCTCAGGTTTCCAGTCCGTATCAGTAGCGGTGGGGGGGATCGGGTCTGGGCTGGGACCTTGGCTCCTCACAGGACGACTACTCGGCGGATCCATTTTGTCTGTAGGACCCCTGGGCGATCGGGTGCGATTAATCGCACAGGGTATCCATGGTCAAGGTCGAGTTGGGATCCGTTGAGTTCGAGGGCCAGCAACGTGTCGGGGTCTGCCGCGTGCTGAGGGTCGATAACCGAGTTCGAATACGGTCGTTCCTGGTCTTCGATGGACTCCACCTTGATTTGAGATGACCGTTTGGCCCCTACAAGTTTCAAGAGAGTGGGGAGTGATACTCCTCTCCATTCGGCTGACGCGCTCCAACCCTCAACGCAGGAAATCGGCAAGCCGGCTTCGCGTTGGGGAAGTGCTCTCAGTTCGTCCAGCGTGAATGTCTGTGGTCGCTTGCACCTTCCTTCGACAACCAGGCGATACTCGGTGCTGAGCGCGTCGGCAATTACGTTGGCTCCTGATGCGGTCCGGTTGACGGGTAGAGATTGCGGCCCGATTACCGGGTTGCGCGGTGCCAAAACGGCCAGTTTGCGTAGTGGCGCAATCGTCTCGCCTGCCACGGTGATGAAGAGCACGGCAGCTCCTCCCGCGACAGTGCCGAGGAAGCCCCGTCGGCTGAGCCCATGCCCAGACCCAGGATGACAGAGGGGGTCGACGAGCTCCTCGGCTATTGGCATCGATCCTTCGGCCTGAGCTGTCCCCTGTTGTCCTGAGATCACCTGTCGGGTCAGGGTGACCTTTGCCCCGATGTGGACGATAAGTCCGCCTATGGTGATCCAGGCCACATAGAAGTGGGCAACTGTGAATTGGAACGGCATCGGGCTGTACCAATAGGCGATATTTGCAACGCCCGTCGCTAGTTCGAAGAGTGCTCCTCCGACGAGAGGAACGAGGCTTAGCCGTTCTAGGGCGTGAGCGATATTCCGGACCGGCGGGAAGGCGAAGAAGTTCGGATAGACGACCCATAACTTGGCCAAGAGCAGCGGAATCGTCATGATCCCCGTCAATACATGCACCCCTTCGGTAATTCGAAAGAGATTGATGGGGTGTACTGGGAGGTGGAACCACGATGGCGGGTGTTGAGCTAGGTAGTCGATCAATCCTGTGAGGAAGCAAATGGTGAAGCTGATGCCGAGCCCGATCCCCATGACGGCGGCGAGCCATTCGCTGTGGAGCGGGCTGTGGAAACGCTGCCTGATTCGGCCTACCTCATCCGCCGCCCGAGCGGATAGTGGCGCAACGAATCGACGCCCTCGCCCTACGAGGTGAGACTGGGTGCGCAAAGCACCTCTCTGCGCTCCTCTGGCCAAACTCCGGGAGCGGCGGGCGAACGGCGACATTGTCAAGGAGGCTTCCCGATCGGTTCTGAGGTCGGGATCGTCCAGTTCACCCTTCCCATCTCCGAGGTCAACCGGTTCTTTGCCAGTAGACCCTGGGTCCATGCGACGAACGTACCCTCGGGGAAGCCGGAACTGGCCTGCGAGGTCCTTACAAAAGGCGAAATTCTTCCAGACCGCTGTCACCAACTTGTAAGAACTCCGCGAAAGGTGTGGTCCCGTGATTCTCTAAGCTCTCAGGTGATGGCCACTCTATTCTCGGCTCAAAGTGTCGGAGACCTAACCGGCGATCAGTCTCGATCGACCATTCTGGTTTGCGACGATGACATCGTCGTCCGTGACGTCGTCGTCCGCTACCTCGAGCATGACGGAATGCGAGCACTCGAGGCAGCTGACGGAGAACGAGCCAAAGAGATCATTCGGAATAATCAACCTGATTTGGTGATCGTCGACGTAATGATGCCCAACGTCAACGGTTTAGACCTCTGTGAATGGATACGTTCACAGAGTGATGTTCCCATCATTCTTCTGACTGCGCGCGGGGAGGAATCCGACCGGATCACTGGCTTGGAGTTGGGTGCAGACGACTATGTCGTAAAGCCGTTTTCACCACGGGAGCTTATAATCAGGGTCAAAGCCATTCTGCGTCGGACCGGAGCGAGGCAGCAAAAGGCGCCTCTCGTGTTGGAGGCTGCCGGATTGACCATCGACGGACGCTCGCGTCAGGTGTTCCGACGGGATGACGAAATCAGCCTGACCGCAACTGAATTCGACTTGTTGTTCTGCTTGGCTAGCCACGCGCAGACGGCGTTTTCTCGTGAACAGCTTCTCGCACAGGTGTGGGGTTATGAAGCCGCTCTTGACGCAGGTACAAGTACCGTGACCGTTCACATTCGGCGCCTTCGGGAAAAGATTGAAAGAGATCCGTCTCAGCCCGAAATTATTGTAACCATTTGGGGTGTCGGCTACAGGTTCGAGGCATGACGCTCCTCGGGTTCAGCGTAGGGGTAGGCGCACTTGTCATCGGCACGGTGGCTGCGTTGCTTTTGAGGTCTTTGCGATCAGTCCGGTGGCAAATGATGGGCCTAGCTCTCGTCGCCGTCCTTCTCCCGTTGGGCTCTGTTCTGGTGTCGGGTCTAGTGATGTTCCACATGGGAAACGATGCGGACTTCATCTTCATCACCTGCCTCGTCACGACGAGTGGATTGCTGGCGGCATTCCTGCTCGCCCGAAATATCGTCACACCCTTGGATGTCATGAGGGAGGCTTCGCACAAATTGGCAGGGGGAGACCTAGGGGCTCGGGCGCCCGAGGGGGGACCCAGCGAATTGGCGGAACTTGGGTCGTCGTTCAACGTCATGGCCTCACATCTCGAGGAGGCGTTTGAAGCTCGTCGCGAACTCGTTGCGTGGGCCAGCCATGACTTGCGGGCGCCAATAACCTCCTTACAAGCGATGCTCGAGGCGATAGAGGACGGCGTCGTCGAACCTCGCCATTATCTGAGTCCATTGCAGAGTCAGGTACGCCTTTTGGGGGCGTTGGTCGATGACCTCTTCGAGCTTGCCTGCATCGATTCTGGTGCAGTGACCCTGAAATTCGATGCCGTGGACCTAGAGCAGGTGGTGGCAAGTTGCGTGCATCGATTCGAAGCGGAAGCAACGGCCCGGGGAGTCCGCATTCTCGTGGCACCACGAGGTGGCGCCACGAAATCGAGATGCGCACCCGACAAGATCGAACGCGTCCTGACCAACCTCATCACAAACTCTCTGCGATACACACCAGGAGGGGGCAAAATCACAGTTGCAGTCGCCGGCGGAGCCGGTGCCGTACTCGTGTCGGTTGAAGACACTGGAGTCGGGATCGCTCCGGAGGCGGCGGAGCGCGTGTTCGAGCCATTCTGGCGAGCCGATAGCGCACGTAATCCGGTGTCTGGGGGAGCAGGGCTCGGCTTGGCCATTGCGAGGGGCCTCATCGAAGCTCAAGGTGGTCGAATCTGGGCCGAGCCGCCCGCCAACGGCGGGACTCGGATCAGCTTCGTGCTTCCCGCGAGTAGCGATGCCGCAACAGCGCTGGACGCCAACGCGATGACGGTAGCCAAAGCATTTTTCTGCGACGAGGCTGATATCGACGACAAACGGGCGATCACCCGCGGATGAGCAACAGCGCTCGACCCAGTGGCACCCGGGCATGATTATCCGGCGATAGGGGTGGGTCAGTCTGGAAGCGACTGACCGTCGATCGTCACCTCGGTACGATCGGGGTAGAACGACAACATCCCTTGTACCTCCGCTGCCTGAGCCGTCGGTGTCTCGTAGCTCCACACGATGCCGTCATGGATCTCGCCGTCGATGTCGAGAGACCAATATGACGCCTCACCTTTGAACGGACAATTGGTATGGAACGTCGTCGGCCTCAGAAGATCCATCTGCACGTCGTCTCGGGGCAGGTAATAGCGGGCAGGGAGCCCGGTCTCGTGGAGCTTCATTGCCCGGTCGGTGGTGGCAAGGAGCCGGCCGTTAAGGCGGACTTCCACATGAGCGACGGTTGGGACGATACGTATCGTGTGGCCTGGCGTCATAATTGGTGCAACGGCTCCGGTGACATCGCTATTCCTTACGTCGGTGGGCGTCGGATCACACCAGTCGATCTGGAGCTCCAAGCGGTGAGCGCACCGCAAGGCGCTTGCAAGAACTGATCGCTAGCCTTCAAGCACTTAGATCTGAGAGGGCGCCTTGAAGGCGCTGAGGCTTTCACTATTGCTGTAGCCACTCAGGATCGCTTTGGTTGCATGCAGGTTGCTTCCCTTGTGTGTGGGACTTTCTCCTCTAGTGGGTGGATATCCCCGATTCATACCCTGGACTTCTGACCGGAAGACCACCCCGGCCGGAGTACCGCGACGACATAAAGGGCTTGCGTACATGAGTTCCACGAAGCGATTTCACCCAACCTCGATTCTCAAACGGGAGACACTCCGCCCGAGACACGTCCGGGCGCGCGACGGTGCGAAAGAGATGACCGCGATTCCCTCGCTGCAGATCGGCTTCCGACCCATAGCGGTGTGTGCGGCGACCTTCGTCCTGCTGTGTGGCGTTCTGATCTTCACCGCTGTGACGCCGACGCCGGCGGGTGCCGCGGCACCTGAGGCCGTCTCGGTCGTGTACCAAATGAACGCCACTCACGACGGCGACCAGCCAAACGGAACGCTGGCCTCTCCAGTCGAAAAGTGGAGCGACGCATTCGGGGGTAGCGTTTCGTACCCTCTCATCGTCGGCGATCGAGTGTTTGTCACCGTATCCGGAAACGGGCAAGGTGGTTATGGATCGCAGCTTTACGCGCTCGATGCGTCGAACGGTAAAACTCTCTGGGGTCCCATTGAACTGGGTGGCACCTACATGCGAGCCGGAATCGCTTACGACAATGGACTCGTCTTTGCCGTCAACTACGGCGGCCAACTGACAGCGTTCGCTGCTGCTACAGGTTATGAGGTCTGGCAGACATCTCTTCCCGGGCAGTATGCCTTCACCTCGGCACCCACTGCGAGCGGAGGAGTCGTCTATGTCGGCGGGGCCGGGAGCGGTGGCACGCTCTACGCGGTCGACGAATCCGATGGTGAACTTCTTTGGACGGGCTCGGTCGAGAACGGTGACCAGAGTTCGCCTGTGGTGACCAGCACTGGTGTCTATGTCTCGTACGCCTGTGAGCAAACCTATGACTTCGCACCGACCACGGGCGATCTGATTTGGCACCACTCAACAGCTTGCGAGGGCGGCGGTGGCAGGACACCGGTCCTGTACAACGGAGACCTCTACGTGCGCGACGACGCAGGCATGGCACCCGCCGTACTTTCAGCTTCGTCGGGCGGAGTGCTCCGGGGCTACTCCTCGACCACCGCCCCCGCATTTGACAACTCTCTCGAATTTCACAATGGACAATGGAACCCTCTCGGCGCTGCAGGCATCCACGGGAGCGGAAGTCTGGAGCCAGACAGCGGATGGGTCGCTCGATTCCGCCCCGATCGTCGTCGGAGGGAACGTGTACGTCGCCGGTAGCAGCGGCCTCGTGGTCGCGTTCAACGAGAGCACGGGTACGGAGACCTGGTCGGCCAATGCGGGGTCGCCGATCACTGCCCCCGATGAGCACAACGTCGCCGATGAACTGACTGGACTCGCGGCCGGCGATGACCTCCTCGTCGTGCCGGCCAGCGACACTCTCGTGGCGTTCGGCTCGAATGACCCTTCCGATCCACCTTCTCCCGGACCGGCGCCAGCCCCCTCTGGATCAGTAGCGGGGACGGTAACCAATTCCAGCGGTGTGGGACTCGCCGGGGTCTGTGCGCTTCTCGTTGATCCCACTACAGGAGAGTTCTCCGGGCCCGAGGCCGTGACGGATGCCGAAGGGGCATACTCCCTCAGTGACGTGGCCCCGGGTAGTTATGACGTTTATTTTCTGTACGGCTGCCAAGCAAATGGACTGCCTGGCAACTACGCACCGAACATCTACGACAATGCGACGGATCTCTCGTCTGCGCAGGCCGTCTCCATTGCTTCGGGACAGACGACGGACGGAATCGACGCTGAACTTCAGCAAGGCGGACAGATCAGCGGAGTCGTGACCGATGCCTCCGGCCATCCGGTTGCCAATGTCGCGGTAGGGGTCGCGCAGGTGGGAGATGTCCCGCTTGTCGTCCTCGCGACTGTGACCGGGCCTGACGGTACGTACGACATTCCCGACCTATCGACTGGTAGCTACCTGGTCGAGTTCGAATATTGCACTACGGCGTCGTCATGTCAGTCAGAGTTCTACAACGGAACGAGTACGGCAACGAGTGCCACGTTGGTAAGTGTCACGATTGGCACGACGACCTCCGGCGTCAACGCTACGACCCCATTCGGGGGTAGCAGTAGCTCCGGCGGCAGTAGCTCCGGCTCCCCGGGGGGAACGCAGGCGGAGGTAACGGTGGCGTCACCGGCGGAACCACGCCAAGTGCTCCTGTAGCCACCGGAGGCGGAAGCGGCGCGAGCACGCCCACCGCTCCTGTAGCCACCGGAGGCGGAAGCGGCGCGAGCACGCCCACCGCTCCTGTAGCCACCGGAGGGCCCGGCTACTGGCTGGTGGCCTCCGACGGCGGGATCTTCACCTTCGGCGACGCTGGTTACTACGGTTCCGAGGGCGGGAGTCCCCTCAACAAGCCCATCATCGGCATGGCGGCTACGCCCGATGGCAAGGGCTACTGGCTGGTGGCCTCCGACGGCGGGATCTTCACCTTCGGCGACGCTGGTTACTACGGTTCCGAGGGCGGGAGTCCCCTCAACAAGCCCATCATCGGCATGGCGGCTACGCCCGATGGCAAGGGCTACTGGCTGGTGGCCTCCGACGGCGGGATCTTCACCTTCGGCGACGCTGGTTACTACGGTTCCGAGGGCGGGAGTCCCCTCAACAAGCCCATCATCGGCATGGCGGCTACGCCCGATGGCAAGGGCTACTGGCTGGTGGCCTCCGACGGCGGGATCTTCACCTTCGGCGACGCCGGTTACTACGGTTCCGAGGGCGGGAGTCCCCTCAACAAGCCCATCATCGGCATGGCGGCTACGCCCGATGGCAAGGGCTACTGGCTGGTGGCCTCCGACGGCGGGATCTTCACCTTCGGCGACGCTGGTTACTACGGTTCCGAGGGCGGGAGTCCCCTCAACAAGCCCATCATCGGCATGGCGGCTACGCCCGATGGCAAGGGCTACTGGCTGGTGGCCTCCGACGGCGGGATCTTCACCTTCGGCGACGCTGGTTACTACGGTTCCGAGGGCGGGAGTCCCCTCAACAAGCCCATCATCGGCATGGCGGCCAGATGAGTGAGGCGTCACCAGGTGTGGACCATCGGCAACTTGCCGCGCAGCTACGGACTGTAGACCTTCGGATTCAGTGGGGAGCGAGCCGACGCCAGGCGTCGAGAGGGAGCGGGCTGCCCGGAGCTGTGATGATCTGGATACAGACGTGGTCTGCTCCCGCTTCTTGGTGGGCTTCAATTCTCCGCGCTATGTCTTCCTCGTCACCAGATGCGATGAGCGCGTCGATCAGACGGTCACTGCCCGATGAGATGTCGTCGTCGGTGAAACCGAGCCGTTTCCAGCTATTCGCGTAGTTCGGGAGTCCCCCGTACCCCTTGACGAGGGGACCAGCGATCTCGAGCGCGGCCGTCCGACTGCTCTCGAGGATCACACCCTGCTCCACGGCGAGCAAGCCGTTGCCAAGTGCGGCACGGGCGATGGGGCGGATGGCCCATCCGAAGGCGTATCGATCTGGGGGCTACACGAGAATCTAGAGATCGAAGCTCGCCGTGCTCGGGCTGAGTGTTCGATCGCGCTGATGATCCCTGACCTTTTCTTTGAGCGCGGCGCGATCGTTACGGATTTGCTCCTGTGACAATGGGACGACACGGTCGCCGGGCCGAGGCACGAGCCCGAAGCCCGTATAGATGACACGGCGTTCACCTGATAATGGCGGTCGGCTCATATGGAGTGTGCAAGAGCAGTGGACCCTTCGCAGCATCAAGTCGTATAACGGCAACGGCCTCCTGCCGAAGAGCATCGACTACTCAACGATCTTTGGTCACTTCGTTTCACCCAACTGCCAATACTTTCTTAAGGCGACGACAAAGGGGTTCGTTCCCACGGCGAATGGTCCCCAGTGTGGCCCCTACATTCCAGGGAGCGACACGGCTCCGACCTCCGGTTCGTCGTGACCTGCTGTCGTCCTCCTTCCGGACGAAGCGCAGGATCACTGGAGCCGTTCGACGCGGCGGCGGTTATTTGCTCCAGCTCTCCATAATCGCGCGCCATCGGGGTGTCTGGCTGCTTTCGGCCAGGTCCCGGTGCGTTACTTTCCACCCGTCGCTCGTCCGGCGGAGGCGGTCACGATAGGTGCCGAGGACCAACAACTCTGGAGACTTCACCATCTCTCCATCGTTGTCATTCTCTCGATCGTGACTATCGCTCTCGGGGGGCAAGTCCTTGTACATCGCAAGGTAGGACACGGCCTCGGCTGTGTCGGGCCCTGTGGAGCGAACCAATACCGACGCGCTCAGATGTCGATTGTTACTGCCCGGACCATGCGTCCCCCTCGCCCGGCGCTGGCGGCCACTTTCGACTATCGCAGCCCGACCATGCTCAAACGGTCGGCCTCCTATGGTGTAGTCAGCCTCCTCGGTAAACAACATGCCCCAGTCTTCGATATCGCCCATGTCCGACAGGAGTGCAAGCGAAGCGATCACATTTCGGATCTCCAGTTCATCCACTGCCCACTGGATCTCATGCTCTTTCATTAGTCCCTCCGTCTCGCCGTGAACGTAACCTTGCGCTTGTCGTAGATAGCGGCGCCACTTCTAGCATTTTCGTGCATCGGTTGCACGCTGCAACAGAGGTCACGGGGCCGACGACGCTTGTGCCTCGGCAGGCTTTATGGTCGAAGGTGCAGCACCCGGCGTGACGGAATTGAAGGGCTCGCAGGAGGCAGCCATCGCCGCCGTGATGGCGGCGAGCTCCCCGTCGTCATCGCCTGACTCGGCCCGAAGGTCGTCGACTTCGACGGTGATGGCCGTCAGAAGCTTTTTCGCTTCCTCCACCTTGCTCTGAAGGTCCCGCAGCCGGGTCTCCCTGTTTCTCGACAGGAGCAGCTCCGCCTCAGCACGCACAGTCCGCCCGCTCTGCTTGGCCAGCTTCTTCGCCTGAGTGATGAGCGCATCGGCCTCGGCCTCGGTGTAGGTCACCTGCCTCTCGATCAGAAGACCGATTACCTCACGTCGGGCAGTCCTGGCCACCAGACGACTGTAACGTCTCCCACGGTACGGCCGTGGTCGAGAACAGAAAAGTCCTGACGCTCAACTCCGTCGGCGCGCGTATCATGAACGCATGCCGATGCCCAAGCGTGAAGGTGTCGATGACTTCTTCGCTCAGCTGAGCGACGTGCAGCGGCCGCATCTGGAGGCACTTCGGAAGTTGAGTTCGGACGTCGACCCGAAGGCCCGGGAGGTACTTAAGTGGAACCTGCCGGTATATGTGCGCGGCGAGAATACGAATCTGTGGATGCTCCAGAACTTCAAGACCCACTGTTCCCTTCGGTTCAATCCGCCTTTCTTTGCCACGCAAAAGGCCGTGGTCGAGGCTGCCGGCTACGAAGCCGGTGCGGGTTTTATCAAACTACCGTACAAGCGGGAGCTCCCGACTGAACTGCTCAGAGCGTTGATGCGAGCGCGGCTCGAGGAGTACGAAACTTCCGAGGCTGAGTAATACCGGCACTCCGGCACCACAGCCGTTCCGGTTCTTTGGCCGTGGCGGTGCCTCCGCTTTTCAGACGACGTCGACATGCGCTATCACGGGAGGTGTGGCGAACCCGTATGTGCAGAGCATGTCCAGCAACTTCGAGACAGCGCTGCGGCTGATGGCCGCAGCGCTGACGGATTGTCCCGACACCTTGTGGGAGACCGACCTTTGGCCGGATGAGGCGCCGACGGCACCGACGCCGCACGGAGGGTTGCACGGGTCAGCTCCCTGGTTCTTGGGGTACCACGCGCTGCTGACCCTCGACTACGACCTCACCGCCGAGTTCGAGCCGTGGGCACCACCACAACCCTTTGACGAGAGCACCTATGCCTTCCCCAACCGAATGTTTACCAAGGTCGAGCTCCTCGGTTACATCGATTACTGCCGCGGGAGGGTGCGTCGAGCGCTTGACGCGCTCACCGAGGACGCGGCGGCCCGGCCGCTCCCCGGCGCTCATAGATACCACGGCACGTCGTACGGGGTGATTGTCGGCGGCCTGCCTCTGCACGTCCTCGAGCATGCATCCCAAATCCGGCAGTTTCTCTCTGCCGCCGGAGTCAAGGTGCAACCCATGCCCGGCGATCGTGGATACGCAGGTTGAATCGTGGTGTTGACCGGGGTGTCCCCGAATCAGACAGCGGTTTTGGTAGTTGCCGGTAACCGGACCACAAATCGTGCGCCCCGAGAGCCGGCTGACTCGACCCACACCTGCCCGCCGTATGCCTTCACGACTTCGGCCACGATCGCCAAGCCCAGACCGGTGCCGCCGTTATTCAGGTTTCTCGCGCTGTCGATTCGAGCAAAGCGTTCGAATACCGTCGTGCGCATCGATTCAGGGATACCTGGGCCATCATCGGTCACGACGAGCAACACATGATCGCTGTGTTCACTGAGGCTGTAAGCAATTCGACTCTCCGCATGGCGAACTGCATTCGACGAAAGGTTTTCGACGACGCGCATCATGTCGACTTCTCTGGCCAAGACCTGTCCACCTGACACACTGGAGGCATCAATGGCAAGCGATGTGCTTCTGCGGAGTGCGTCCACCTGTTGTAGAACCAATTCATCGATATCAACCGGCCGGGTCGGATTTCCATTTTCAGGACCGCGGATCGAATCGAGCGTGAGAAGGCCTTCGGCCATGAAGTCAAGGCGCTGGAGCGCGCTCAACGCGACGGCATGGCCTCTTTCTAAACCGCCCATCGTGTGGTCGCTGGTCTCGAGCGCGCCCCGTAGTGTGGCGATCGGGCTCCGCAATTCGTGACTGGCATCAGCGATGAACCGACGCTCCCTCTTCATTGCGAGTTGAAGTCGTTGGAGCATTTGGTTCATGGTCTGTACGAGGCGGTCAAGCTCATCTCCGCTTCTCGGACTCGGCAGGCGCTCGTCCAGATCGTTCTCGGAAATGTCGGCTACCGCCCGACGAACGATCTCGACCGGCTTCATGGCTCGACCAACAACAAGCCAGATCAGCCCGCCCAAGACGACGGCAAGAATAGGGAGTACAACCACCAGGAGATTTGTGAGGGAATTCTCCGCCCCCACAATCTGGTTGATCACCTGGTATTCAACCAATATGGGTCCCGAATGGCCTAGTTGCAACTCGAGCGCTCGTAGATGCCCGAATCGCCTGTTGTAGAACGTGGACAGGTGGGGCGTTTGCCCTGTTGCATGTACCTTGATGAGCGGCTTTACGCCCTGGAGATTTGCGCTCGATCCCAGTAGCGTCCCGTTTGGCGAGAAGAACTGCCCAAGCTGACCCGCTGGGGTCGTCTTGGATGGATAGTGATGGCTGCTTAGTTGTGCCTGCACGTACGTCGATTCGTTCACGAGGCTCCGATCCACTTGCTGGAGCAGGTGCGTCTGGACCGAATGCAACAAGACAAGCCCGACGATGAAGAGAACGGCAACTACGACGATCATCGCAAGTGACGTGATCCGAAAGCGAATCGATCGAAGGAAGTCCCACCGGCTGGTCACCTTGCCGCCTCAATAAAGAATCGATATCCGAGACCGTGCACCGTCTCAATGATTTTTCGGCCGAATCGGGGTTCCAATTTCTTCCTCAGGTGCCGAACGTATACCTCTGCAATATTGCGATCCCCTTCGAAATCCTTTCCCCAGATTCCGAAAACAAGATCACTCTTGGCGACGGCTGATCCCTCGCAGCTCATGAGGTACGCCAGAACCTCAACTTCGCGACCTGAAAGTTGAACCTCGGTCGAACGGTAGGTGCACATGTGACGAACCGGGTCCAGAGCAATGCCGTCTAACGTCAAACTGGTGTTTCTGAGGAGTTTCGAACGTCGGATCAGTGCGCGCACGTGGGCGAGGAACACCACAGTCGAGACCGGCTTCGTCAGGTAGTCGTCCGCACCGGTGTCGAGACTCTCGGCCTCGTCCCACTCGCCCGCTTTGGCGGTGACCATCAGGATCGGAACCAAATTCCCGTCGGAGCGGATGTCGGCACATACCCGAAACCCGCTCATGGCCGGCAACATGATGTCGAGCACGACAAGGTCGTATTCGCCCGAGCGCGCCTTCTCGAGCCCCGTAAGTCCGTCCAATGCCACGTCGGAATCAAAGCCCGCTGTATCCAAGGCACGACACAACGTGTCAGCCAGGTCGCGATCATCCTCTACGACCAGAATTCGCATCTTCGCGCGCCTCCCAACTGAGCGCGAGGCCTCATCGGGAACATAGGGCGATGGTACCGCTCGGCCCGGCCCGTCATTGATTGACACGCGCCGGCCCCTTGTTTCTGAACCAATATTCAGAACTTACGCATCAATACCGAGTTGGAGTCGGACGCCCCGAGCGCGCCGCGATTGGCACCATCACCTGAGGATCGTTGGATCTCAGGTGATCTTGAGCCAACTCGGCCTCCTCGTGTTCGTTTGACTTCCTGAGATCACCTTCAGCCTCTTGAAGGGGACTTCAGCTGATCACGGCGGTTCCTCCGTGGAGCGGCATACCCTCCGCACGGTGCCTCGCCCTGAAGTTCGCCACTGCAGTTGTCGGTCCTGCCAGAGTGGGCTTCCACGCGCCGCTGACTTTGGCTAACGGCCCCCTCGGGCCTGACGCTCCTGAAGTTGGGCCGAATCTCACCTACATCCCGGCACTCGACGGGGTGAGGGCTCTCGCCATCATCGCCACCATGGGATTCCACGGCGGCGTATTCCTCACCTCTGGTGGGTTTTTCGGCGTCGATGCGTTCTTTACCTTGTCGGGGTTTCTCATTACCTCGCTCCTGCTTGCTGAGTGGCAGCGGACGGCGACCGTGCGTCTGGGATCATTTTGGGCTCGGCGTGCTCGCCGTCTCTTGCCAGGTCTCCTGGCGATGCTGCTCGGCGTGGCGCTCTATGCCGCGTACCTCGTGCCGGAGGGTACCTATCCGACCCTCAGGTCTGATGGACTCGCGTCGCTGTTCTACTTCGCCAATTGGCACTTCATCGCGATCGGTTCGAACTACTTCGATCAGACAAGTCTCGTCTCGCCCTTGAGCCATACCTGGTCGCTGGCAGTAGAAGAGCAGTTCTATCTCGTCTGGCCACTCATCGTGCTCGCCGTCCTCAAGTGGTCCAAGAGCAAGAGAGTCCTGCTGGCGGTCTGCCTGACGGGAGCGGTGGCCTCGGCCGTCGAGATGGCTGTCCTCTACTCTCCATTGCGGGTCAATCGGCTGTACTACGGGACCGATACCCGGGCCCAATCCCTCCTCGTTGGTGCGTCACTTTCCGTAGTCCTATCGCTCTGGGCGGACGGGCGTCAGCGAGACGCAACGCTGCCTGTACGGCGGAGCAGAATTGGTCGTGGTCCAAGCGGGGGGCCGGCGTGGGCCGCACGAACCATTGGTGGGCGGCGCGTTGTGCTCGCAGTCGGTGTCGCCGGAGTAGTGCTAAGCGCCCTTTTGTGGTCCTCACTCTCATTCCGCAGCTCCTTGACGTATCGCGGTGGGTTCCTGATGGCAGCGCTCGCCACGGCCGCCGTCTTGTTCAGTGTCACGTGCTCGCAGCGCTCGGTCCTGTCTGCCGCCCTTTCCTTCGCACCACTTCGATTCGTCGGTCGCATCTCTTATGGGATGTACCTCTGGCACTTTCCGCTCTTCATCTTCCTCGACGGCGGTCGAACCGGGTTGACTGGGTACGCGCTCTTTGCCGTTCGATCCGCCGCAACGTTGGGAATTGCCACAATCTCGTTCTACGTCCTCGAGCGTCCAATACGGAAGGGCGCGCTGTCAATGGGGTGGAAGCCACTAGTGACCGCACCCGTTGCCGTGATAGCGACCGCCGGTGCTCTCATCGCTGCGACCTCGCTCCCCGCAGCTGCCATGAAGATGCCACCACCGTACGGGCCGACCATGGTTGTCGCAACGCGGCCGACAGCCAAAGTCCTCCTTGTGGGCGATTCTATGGCTGCCTCATTGGGGAACGGCATCAACGGTGAGGTGGAAGGATTCTCTGGCCTCCGTTTGACCCAGGGGAGCGGTATTACCGGGGCCGTAGGGAGGTACTTCGGCCTAGACGTCCTCAACGACGCGACGTCGAACTGCGCGCTGGTGCCGGGTACCTATCGCCTGCAGAACAATGGACCCACAGGATCCGCATCACCCTGCGAACCGGGGTCTGGCGACCGTGGGTGGTCTGCCGACTGGTCAAGGACCATTGCACGAGAAGACCCTCAGGTCTCGGTGTTTCTCGCTCGTCTCGATATCGTCGATCGACTGTTCCAGGGGCGATGGACGCACATCGGACACCCGGTATTCGACCGTTATCTGCTCAACCAGATCCGTCTGGCCGTAAAAGTGCTCTCGTCGCGTGGTGGAAAGGTCGTCCTCTTGAGCACGCCCTATTACTCAACGGGGGAGCAGCCCGATGGGCTCGTATGGCCCGAGGACGACCCAGCACGCGTCAACGAGTACAACGCCATGTTGCGAGAGGTGGCGAGCGAGAACCCGACCAAGGTGTTCTTCCTCAATTTCAATGCAATCGCCGATCCACATGGCCACTACCAGCAAACCGTCGACGACGTTCCCCTTCGTTTCACGGACGGCGTCCACTTGACGGCGGAGGGCGACTGCTGGCTTGCGCCGAGAATCTTGCCGCTGATCCGCCGGATCGCTGTGGCGGGTGAACCGGCGGATCAGAGCACTTCGTCGGCGCTCGTCCGAAATGCTGAGAAGAAGTTCCCCCGCACCCTCTGCCACGCGCCCACCACGCTGATGCAATTCGGGTAGGAACTTGGTGCGCAACATTGGGTTGGGAGGTTCGAGGCTAAGCCGAGTCGTGGCGGTGGGACTCGCCGTACTTCCTTTCACGGTGGGAGCCGGCTCCTCTCCCGCCAACGCGGCCAGCGCACGACGCGGTGACGTCAAGGTCGCTCTCATCGGCGACAGCATTGCGGTGGATCTTGCGAAAGACCTCAGAATCTCCACCTTTGATGGACCTCTTGGCGTGACGTGGGCCATAACGGCTCAGCCGGGAGCAGGCTGGGGAGAGGGAGAAAATGCGCAGGGGAACTGGCCGCTCGATGTCGTAGAGGGACATACCGTGGCACAGCGAGTCCGAGTAGCGGCCGGAGGTCGCCCATCCGCCATCGTTATCGAGCTCGGAACGAATGATGCCCTCCGGGCTGCGTTCGCCTATTCGGCGAACAATGGAGCGCAGCTGGCCGCACGGATCGATGGCACCGACAAGAACATTCGAAAGGTCGTGAGACTCGCCAGTTCCCTGTCGCCCTGCGTTGTATTGGTCTCTCCGAGCTACTACCCGACAACGGTTTTCGGCGGAGAGCATTACTACTCCACAACGGCTCTACAGATACGGACCGTTCTCATGAAAGAGGAATCCCGGGAGGTCCATCACCGGGTTGTCCTTGCCGACTGGGCGGCGTTGTCGTCAACCCATCTCGCGGCAACTGGGTCGTCAGGGGACTGGTTTACCGCCGATGGTGTGCACCCGAACGCGTATGGCTTGGCGGCGCTTGCGAATCTCATCATTCGAACGGCAAAGACGTGCGCGCTGTGACTTTTACGCGATGTGTGAGGCGAGGACTGCTTCGATGCGCGAGAACAGCGTCCGCATGCCCTCCTCGAATCCCATGTCGAGCACTTCTTCCATGCCTCGAAGCGAGTCGAAGTGGGTGCGGATCGTCATGACGGCGCCCCCTCCCTCGCGCTCATTGATGGTGATGATCAAGGCCGTCATTGCGTTCCCGTCGTTCGTGCGGCCCTTGTCGTCGACGTCGGCGTCCCGCAGCTCGAGCTGGCGCGGCGGGTCGGCGGCAATGACCTCCCACACGCTGTCGTGTCGTTCGCCCTCGGTCCCGGCCATGAAGAAGGTGATCTGTCCACCGGCCCGCAGGTCGTGGTCGACCACGCTCACCGGGTAACCAGGTGGCCCCCACCACTGCTCGAACTGGCGGGGGTCGGCCCAGAGCTGCCATGCCCGTTCGACGGTGGCATCGAGGTCTGCCGTGACCGTGACGGTCAGGGATTCAGGGTCCTTCTCGACGCTTGTCACGCTCATTGCTTGCCTCCAGTGGTTCGCTTCTCGGTTGCCAAAAGGTCGTCGATCCTGTCCACCCGCGCCCGCCACAGCTCCTCGAATCTGTTCAAAAGCACCCGGGCCCTTTGGACGGTGTCGAGGTCGGTGCGTACGAGCCGCTCTCGGCCCCGCTGCTCCTTTGTGACGAGCCCGGCACCTTCGAGCACGGCGACGTGCTTCTGCACGGCCGCGAAGCTCATCGGATAGCGCTTGGCCAACGCCGACACGCTGTAGCCGCCCCCGACAGTGAGGGCGAGGATGTCTCGCCGAGTGCTGTCGGCAAGGGCGTGAAAGATGCGGTCCACGGCGGCGTCATGTGCTTTACCTACAACCATTTAGTTGTAGGTTAGTCCGTGAGAGATAGTGCACACAAGAACTCGGTACGGGCGAGATCGACACAGCGGGGGCGACGCGACCACTCGGAGTGTTCATCCTCTCGTCACGAGTTGGAGTTCCCATTGACCGTGTCACAGGAATGGGTGTCGGGCACGTACCCTTCGTGTCTCGATTTTGGTGCACTCGGTCAACGTCGTTCACGTGCAGAGGTCGACAACGCAATCCCAATAATCTCTCAACCTTGGGACCACGAGCGCCCCTTTTTTCCATCGACGCGTAGGGTTGTATCAGTGCTCCACGTTCGTCGGCAGCAGACGGACGTGAGAACCCCCAAATGAGCGTCCGGAGCGCCGACCTATGGAACACCGCCTAAGGGAAGAGATGACTCGGTGTCGTTGAAGCGGACACTGCGTAAGCACGTCTGGGTCGTGCTCGCCGGCCTGCTCGTACTCTTGGGGGCTTTCGGCTCCCTCCTGGCGGCCAGTGCCGTCGGGCACAATGCGGCGGTCAATTCGAAAAAGGGGCTCATTGCGTCCTCACACGAGATCGCGTCGACTCTTGAGTTAGCCATCGAACACGAACAGGATCTTGTCGTCAGCACCGATGCGTTCATTGCGAACAACCCTGACATCACTGAAACCCAGTTCCTTCATTGGATGGCCAGCACGTCTGCGTTCAAGCGCTATCCGGAATTATCGGGAATGTCCGAGATTGAAATGGTGCCTTCTTCCCAACTCAGTGCTTTCGCCGCTCGCGAGACCCGTGATCCGCCTGGGCCTCTCGCATCCAACGGCACATATCAGGTGACGCCACCGGGGGACCGCTCTTATTACTGTCTCGAGTCGGTGGCACAGCAGCGGAGCCCAAAGGCCATTCTCCCGGCCGGCTTTGACTACTGTAAAACTCCCATCGCCGCGCACATCCTCGAGGCCCGCGACTCGGGTCAATCGCTTTATATCCCCTACAAAATAGGGGCGACAGAGAGTTTGGCGCTGGGTCGTGCCACCTACGCGAATGGAACCGTGCCCACGACGCTCGAAGACAAAAGAGCTGAGTTCGTGGGACTCACCGGGATTGTGATTATCCCACGAGTCCTTCTGTCCACGGCTCTCGCGGGTCACCCAAACACCGCAGTGGCCTTCCACTATGACGATGGCACTTCCACGGCGAATTTCACGGCAGGATCGGTCGCTCCGGACACGCAAACGGTCATGGACAATCTGCACAATGGTTGGACCGTCGAGACGCTGGGATCTGTGCAGTCAGGAGGCCTCTTCAGTAGCCCGAACGCCAGGGACACTCTGCTCGTCGGTATCGTACTAAGCCTGTTGCTGGGCGCGCTCGTCCTGGTGTTGGGCACAGGACGGTCACGGGCCAGGGAAAAGCTGGAACTACGGACCGCCGAACTCCAATTTCTCGCTCTGCACGATCCATTGACGATGCTCCCGAATCGAGCGTTGATCGTGGACCGGATCGAACAGATGTTGGCTCGCTCCCGGCGGACCGGACTTCCTTGTGCCGTTATGTTTCTCGACCTCGACGACTTCAAGGACATCAACGACACTCTGGGTCACACGGTCGGAGATCAGGTGCTGACCGCTGTAGCTTCGCGGTTGAAGGCTGCGCTACGAGACGGCGACACCGTCGGTCGGCAGGGTGGGGACGAGTTCATTCTGCTCGTCGAGGATGCCGCGTTGAGCGTAGGGGCAGAAGTCGTGGCGGAGCGGATTCTCGACGTGCTACGGCCCCCATTCGACATAAGTGGACATCGGCTGCCGATTGTTGTCAGGGCGAGCATCGGCGTGGCGGCAGGAGAGCAGGTCACACCCGACGAGTTGCTCCGCAATGCTGATGTCGCGCTCTATAGGGCAAAGGCCGCAGGGAAAGGCTGCGTGTCGGTATTCGCACCCTCGATGCAGACGGCGCTTGAAGACAATCGCCACTTGTTCACTGACTTGCATCATGCGCTGCAAGCCCAAGAGTTCTTCCTCCTCTATCAGCCCACCATTGACTTGCGGACGAGCGCCTTCACCGGCGTCGAAGCGCTCATTCGCTGGCGCCATGCCGATCGAGGCATCGTCGGGCCCGATGCATTTGTCCCCGCCCTAGAAAGGAGCGGCCTCATTGTTCCCGTGGGTGCGTGGGTTCTCGAAGAGGCATGTCGCCAGGGAGCTGCTTGGCAAGCGCTCGGGCACCGTTTTCCGGTCTCGGTCAATGTGTCGGCCAAGCAACTGGAGCAAGACCGGATCGTAGATGATGTCAAAGTGGCTCTTTTGACCAGTGGGTTCGACCCGAATTTGTTGATCCTCGAACTTACCGAAACGGCTCTCATGGACGACGTCGATCAGGCCATCGACCGTCTCAGAAGACTCAAGGGCCTCGGCGTCAGACTCGCCATCGATGACTTCGGGACCGGGTACTCATCACTGTCTTATCTTCGCCAATTCCCGATCGATATTCTCAAGATCGATCGCTCCTTCGTTTCGGGCATTTTGGATTCCGTGGAAGCGGCCGCGCTGGTCCACACCCTGGTCGAACTCGGTAAGATCCTCAAACTCGAGACGATCGCGGAAGGCGTGGAAGACGACGATCAACGTCGACACCTTCAACGCGAGAACGTCGACACGGGTCAAGGGTTCCTCTTTTCCCGCCCTCTCGACGCGAAGGCGGTCGACACATTCATCGAGGAGCTGAAAGCCACTTCAAATGTGTCGGATCGAGATCAAGAGAACCGCGTCGAACGAACATAGACGTGAGAGCACGGCATCTTGTGGCACATATTCGGTGTCAGTAGGACCGCTATTCGGATCTCAGGAGGGACGAGGGTTGGGATCGGGCCGCAACGACTGCCGGGCCGATTGCCAGCGCGCTGGAAACCACGAGAGTGCCGGCCGCCACGAGGACAATGACCCGTGAGTCAACGACCGCGTCAGGCAGGACACCGAGCGAGCGGGCGAACTCCTGCCAGATCGTCCGTCCCACCGCGATCCCGACTGGGACTCCGACGGCGATCCCGATCAGTGCGATCGTTGCCGTTTGCCACCACACCGCATAGGCGATTTGCCGCCTTACGAATCCCAACGCCCTGAGGAGGTCGGCCTCTCGCCTTCGGCGGGCCACGCTCACCACGAGGACGTGCAGCAGTGTCGTAATACCGAACACGATGAGAACCAGGCCGACAATGAGGGGAAAGTTCACCGCCTCGCCGAAGTTCACGAGATTGGACGGAGTGACGGGGTAGTCGATCGCACTCGAATACTGTTGTGCCACGTTGTGGAAAGCTGCTCGGCCGTCGGCCCCTCGAGAAAACCGTACGAGGTAGACGCCTCCGCCGCCCTCGTACGCTGCCCGCTCGCAGGTCCCTTGCGAACGTCCGGAGGGACACTGAGCGCTCAGAAATCCGCCGATGGTGAAGACCGCGCCCGTGCCCAGTCCACCCGCACCAAAGTCCGGTGGGAATACCGTCGTGCCGACCACCCGAAACGAGGATGTGTGCGAACCCCCGCCGGGCTTTGGCGCGGTCACCACCACGGCTGAGCCCACATGGGTGTGCAGCGTCCGCATGGTACTGGCGCCGAGGGCAATCTCGTGGTCGGAGCCAGGAGGATGACCGTTGACGGTTGTCAACAACAGGGAGCCGCGCAGGGGATCTCCGGCCAAGGCGTCGACCGTCTTGCCGTTGATTTCCACATCGTCGCCGATTCCACCCGTGAGGCCGGTGATCCCCGGCATTCGCTCCAGATGCGAGAGCATCGAAGTGTGAGCGGTCGGCGATCCGTTGAGGTTGAGCGCAACATCGAATGGTTGTCCGTACAGAGTCGGGGTGGTGGTGAGGTGAGTGAGGCTGGCGCCGAAGACCGAGGTCGCGCAGAGTGCGGCGACGGCGAGGATCGAGCCAAGTATCGCCGACCCGACGGGGACTGCGTTGCGCCCGACGCCACGTTCGAGAGCGCGGCGGACTCCGATCAACACGCTGGGGGGAGCTCCGAGCTTTGCGAGCGATCCGACCAAATGGGACGGTCGGGCGACGAGCCCTCGTCCTGCAGATCCGGTTCGAAGGGTGCGCAGGTCCGCCAGCAGGCCGATGCCGAGCAGAAGGACCAGACCTGCCAGCACGCCGACTACGGCCACAAGGGGGTCGAAGGTGAAGCCGCGTGAGAGCTCGGCAAATCGGGCTTCTCCGACGGGCGTGAGAGGGGACAGCAGAAAGCTCAATGCGATGCCACCCAACACGCCCAGGACGCCGATCGTGAGGGTCCTCGCCGAACTCACGAGGATCATCTGGCGACGCGCCAGGCCCAGGGCACGCAGTACCTCGTGGGTCTCCGATTCGACGAGAGACTGACGCCCGAAGGCCTGAGCCACGACGATCAGACCGACCAAAGCGGAGAGTGCCGCAAGGATCCACCAACCCACTGCCTGAGGATGGATAGAAGAGGCGACTGAGTCGGCCGGGGTAATTTGGTCCGCGCTTCCTAATGCGCCGAGGGCTTGTGCATCCGACTCGAACTTCGGGAGGTCGTGAGCACCGGAAGTCAGCCGGACGTTGTAAATCGACAAGTGAAACGTCTTGCCGGCGAGCGCTCGCGTGAGTGCTGGCGTGGCGTAAAGATCCTTTTCCGGATCGCCTTCGTCGCCCGGGAATTCGGAGGGCGCTGCTTCGATCCCGACCACACGGAGTGCCAGTGTCGGCCCATGCGGGGTTATTTTCGGGCCGTACTGGACTGTGCCGCGTTGCGCGGCCGCGTAAAAGGGGACACGTATCACCGTGCCGATATGCACTCCGTAGTCCTGCAAGGTGAACGATGCCAGGACCTCGTGGGAATGCGAGGGGTCCGGCATCCTTCCTGCAACGAGATTGACGACCTGGGACACGGTTTTCTTCGGCGCGACGTAGAGGTTGAATTCTTCCTGACTGATCGGGTGGCTGCAGGCACACGAAGGAGCACCGGTTGCGAGCGCGCCTAACGCTGCAACTGACTTGACTTCGTGCAAGCGCGCGATCTCCGGCAGCGGCTTTGAGCCGTAGGCGACGGCATCGAAGCCATGTGTGGCAACCAGGCGGGGGAACGCAGAAGCGGTCCGGCGGCCAGCGCTGACCCCAGCCAGAATCAGGCCGAGTGAGAGGGCGACGAGCACACCGAGCAGCAGCCACGATCGCCACCGTTGGCGAACCTCTGCCAAGAACAGCATTCTGACGACCGCCAACGTGACCTCCCGCTGGCATTGTGTTCAGGGATCGGTCGTCACGCAAGGGGGTTAACCAGCGGACGGGGCATGGTAGTAGCAACACCAACTCGTCCAACGATGAGGAGACTCAGGTTTCTTCCAGGTTTCGTCCGTCCAGGTCGTTGTCAACGCCTCTTGCGCGCATGGCGAGTTGGGCGGCTTCGGCGGGAGACGGTCATAGTCCCCGCGAGGCCTCGAAGCGTAAGGTGTCGACATGGCTGAACCAGAGGTCTTCGATTGGAATGAGTGGGAAAATGGCAAGATCTACAAGCTGTCGAACGACGAGCTCGTGGGTGCCCTGCTCAGTGAAGTGAGTGCACTCCGCAAACGGGTGAAAGCTCTGGAAGACGGTCAGCCACGCTAGGCGTGCGTCCGGTGATCCTGGGGTTCAGTTCACGGGTGTTTGCCAGGCCGCAACGACTTCGTCGGTAGTCGCGAGTGTGGCGAGCAATGCGAGGGAGTGCTGGAGGACGCTTTCCCCGTATGCCCGAGGTGTGCCGGCAACCGCGTCGGTCACCACCACCACTTGATAAGCGCGGTTGATTGCATCGAATACCAAGTTCGGAATTGCGACATTGAGTGACACGCCGGCTACCACGACGGTCGTCACTCCGGCGTTTCGTAGGAGTGAATCGAGCGGGGTGCCCGTCATAGGCGAAAGGCCGTGGTAGCGGGGGAGTACCAGATCGCCATCGGCGGCAAGTCCCACCACCGGGAGGGCAGAGTCACTTCTCTGCGCGTTCTCTGTTCCGTACCTCCTCGCTGCAGCGAAAAGGCGTGCGTTCTGGTTGGCGCCGAAGGCTTCGGGAAGTGCGTCGGCCGTGGCATGGATGACCGGTGCGCCCGCAGTTCGCGCCGCTCGAGTAAGTCGAAGGGCGTTTGGAATAACACCCACCTGCGCCGCCGCTTCAGCCAACGCCGGAAATGTGGCCGAGTCGCCCACGATCCCGTTCTGAATCTCCTGGAGAACGAGAGCAACGTTGGGACCCGACAGGAGCTCCTCTATCGTGAACTTCGGCACACCGCCACCTCAAGGACTCCGGCAGTTGACGTCATGATGTATTCAACCCCCAAGTTCGTGGCCCAGGCCGACCCCGCCGGGGTCGTCCATCAACGTCGGGTCCATGTTATTGCACGTCGAGGTCGTAGGGCCCCGGCGCAGCTTTTCCCGACACGGTGATGGGCATCGGGTCGTAGACCCCGTCTGATCTGAAGACCCAGGTCAGCGGCGAGTTTCTGAACTGGCGCATGAAGGATCTCCGAATCGTCGGTCGATCCGAGAGCACTGACGCCTGATTGGACGCCACGAGGCACTTGACGTCCACCTCATAATTGGGGCAGTCACAGTTCCGCGATGTGTGGGGGGAATCCAATGGCTGCTCACGACGATTTGATCGCTGCGGCAACAGCGCAGACCGGGCTCGAGGATTTTGGAGAGGACTCTTTTCGCGAGGGCCTCGAGATTCTGGTGCGTTCGCTCCGTGATGAAGCACGGCTGAACGAGACCGGCGAAGCCGTCATCTATCCGCGTCTGGTTGGGCACCTGGTGAACCGACTCCAGATCGAGGAGTGGTATCGCAGGTTTCCCGAGATCGACGACGTTCCGATCGTTGCCCCACTCTTCGGCCTGAGCCTCCCACGCACGGGCTCGACGGTTCTGTCGTTTCTCCTGGCACAGGATCCTGAAGTCCGCTTCTTGCGGCAGTGGGAATCGTCGCAGCCAGCTCCTCCGCCCTCGACGGTGGAAGGTCCCGACCCTCGGATGGAAGCCCCGGCCGGGCAGGTTGGCGCAAAGGCGCACGTCCCCGCCGACAGCAATGGCCCAATGGAGTGTCTGGACCTCATGGCTCTTGACTTCAAGACGCAGATGTATCACGCCTTCGCCCGGATCCCAACCTATGCCGCATGGGTGACCGAGGCTGATCTGACGTCCACCTACATCTATGAACGTCGAGTGCTCAAACTGTTGCAGTGGGGAGAACAGACGCGGTCATGGCGTCTGAAATCGCCCGCCCACATGCTGTGGATCGACTCCCTCGTACGTGCCTTTCCCGATGCCCGTTTCGTGATGACACACCGCGATCCAACTGACGTTCTCCTGTCCGTCTCGGATGTTTACGCAGACATCGGCGCCATGTTCACCGATAGCTTGGACCGTGCATACATCGGGCGACTGAACGTGGAGCAATGGTCTACCGGAGTCGAGAGGGTCATCACGTTCCGCCAGAACGAGGGTAATGACCGATTTTACGACATCGACTTTCGGGCGATGCAGGCGGACCCGATCGGCGAAGTGCGCGGCCTGTACGAGTGGCTCGATGAGCCCGTCAGCGACCCATTCGAAGAGCGGATGCAGCAATGGGTGGAGGTCAACTCAGCGCATCGCGAGCCGGCGAACCGCTCCGACCCCAAGGCGTTCGGCCTCGATTTGGACGTGATCCGGCCGCTGTTCGCCGACTATGTCCGACTCTCCGCCCACTGGACTGCTCACCCCAGTACAGCGGAGAGACCGTGACCACTCGATATTGACGTCAACCAATGGTACCGTCGACTCCTCTGACCGATGGTCTGGGCAGGAGACGGAAAGGTCGTGGGATGGAGCAGATGATCACCGACGCCGCAAGGGTCTTTACCGATCCGTCGGCCTACGCGGACGAGCCCAGCTTCTACGCCGCGTGTGCACTGCTGCGACGGGAGTCCCCAGTGACCTACGTGGACGTGGAGGGGTTCGCGCCGTTCTGGGCCCTCACCCGCCATGAAGATGTCATGGCGGTCGAGCGGGCGCCGAGTCTCTGGGTCAATGCGCCTCGTGCGGCGCTGGCCCCGCAGTCCCAGGTGAGTGCCGACATCCCCGTGCGGACTTTGGTCCAGATGGACGCGCCCGATCACACCTCCTACCGCAAGATCAGTATCGAATGGTTCAAGCAGAGCAATATCTCCCGCCTCGCCGCTCGCTCGGCAGAGCTGGCCAAGCGAGCCGTGGACCACATGGCCGACCTCGGGGGTGCATGCGACTTCTCCACCGAGATCGCGGTGGAGTATCCGCTCTACATCATTTTGGCCCTACTGGGTCTTCCCGAAGAGGACTTCCCCCGCATGCTCAAGCTCACACAGGAGATGTTCGGGAGAGACGACCCCGAGTTGGCCCGCCAGAGCGAAGGCGACTCGTTGATGGCAAGCCTTCTCGAATTCTTCGAGTACTTCGAGGGGCTCATTGCGGACCGCCGGGCTCACCCTCGCGACGATCTGGCCTCGGTGATCGCCAACGCCGAGGTCGATGGTGAACCGATCGGCGTCCTCGAGGCGGTGGGCTATTACGTGATCATCGCCACGGCAGGCCATGACACCACGAGTGCGGCTATCAGCGGTGGTTTTGCCGCGTTGCTCACCCGCCCCGACCAGCTGCAGCGCCTGAGGAACGATCCGGCGCTCGTGCCGAGCGCGGTGGAGGAGATGTTCCGCTATGTGTCGCCGGTGAAGCAGTTCATGCGCACCGCCGTGAGTGAGCAAGTCATAGGCGGGGTCACAATCCCCCAAGGTGGAGCGGTCCTGCTGTCGTTTCCCGCGGCCAACCGTGACGAGGCCGTCTTCATGCGTCCGGACGAGTTCGACGTTGCTCGTGACCCGAATCGCCACGTCGCATTCGGCTTCGGCGCGCACTACTGCCTCGGGACCCACCTGGCCCGGCTGGAGACGCGCGCGTTCTACAACGAGTTGATCCCCAGGCTGGACTACGCCGAGCTGGCGGGTGCGCCCGAGTTCATGCAGACACTCTTCGTGGGCGGTCCCAAACACGTTCCGGTGCGGTACCGCCTGCATTGAGGTCCGAACACAGCGGGACGAGCACGTCCCAAAGTCCCCAGTTGCCAACGCGGTGCACCCGCACCTTATGGCAGGTGATTGATGGCGTCGGTGGCGGCCTTCTTCAAAGTGGCTATGGGGAGTTGGGCCGCTTTCGCGCCGATGGCACCCGACGGGGTCACGGTGAGCGCCACGACGTTGCCTTTGGACAGGACCACGACGTTATTGCCGAAGTCGACCGCCGCTTGGCCAACCCCCGACAGCGGTCGCACTGGGTTGTGGCCAGTGTTCAACCCGTACGCTGATCCCGATACAGCCGAATAGACCGAATGGCTCGCTCCGGGAAACCACGTGACAACTTCCTCTTCCTCGGAACCGTTCGGATTGGGCACTCCCGCCACGGTGCAGTAGTAGTTCCAACCCAACTTGGCCCCTCCGACTGTGGACGGCACGTCGGCGAAGCTCGTGGTTTTGAACGTCAGCGAGCTGCTGGCGTCGAAGAGAGCTCGCACGTCCTTAATGGGAATCAGCGTGCAGCCCGAATTGCCGGGTTTCGGACTCTTGGGAGCGGCTGATGCGACACCTGTACCCAAGACCGAAGTCGCCACGATCAGTGCGGCTGTGGCCACGATGGTTGTGCCGCCGAGGGGAGGACGTTGGAAGGCCATGCCTCATTTTAGCGTGGGGTCCTTGGCGTCTTCCACACTCTCAGGCCAGGCCGGGCCCTCTGGTACCGTTCAGGTGCATACTCGAAGGGGAGGCGCGATGAGTAGAGTGCCCGAAGTGCGGGGGCCGGACGACCCGAACATTGCAGTGTGGAACGGTTTGCAACCCCGTATCGCTGACGCCGCCGTCGCTTTGTCAGAGGCTGTTTACCAACACACGGGTCTGAGCTTTCGTGTCGCTGAGGCGGCGCGGATGAGAATCGCACATATGAACGGCTGCATTCTGTGCAGAAACTTCAGGTTGGCTTCAGACCTCGACAACCTCATCGCCCGCGCCGGCGGCCATGGGGCCGCAAATGTCGGCGCGGCCCGCGGCCCGGTACCTGACGAGACCTTCTACGTCGCCACCGAGGACTGGCGAGAGTCGGGTCTCTTCTCGGACCGCGAACGTCTGGCAATGGAGTATGCCGAAAGGATCGCCGAGGCGCCGCGCGACCTTCCCCTCGATGAGGAGTTCTGGCAGCGTCTGCACGCGGCATTCGACGATGCGGAGATCGTCGACCTGACCTACAGCATCACCACGTGGATCGCGACCGGGCGCTTCACCCATGTCCTCGGGTTCGATGGTTCGTGTGAAATCGCCCAGGGCACAATCCAGGGTCTGACCGCAGTTTGAGGCCCGGTCAAGGTCCCTTGTCCGCCCCGAATTCCCCGGGCCTGTTTCGGGACTGAGTACCGTCACCAGGTCGCGCGCAATGGACTCGGCGCATGCGGCGACCACTTCGTCGAAGTATTTGACGAGCGAGCGCTTGCCTTGTTTGAAATACAAACGGACGGCGGTGAGGAGCCAGCCTTCAGCCATTTCGGTCAAGGCAACAATTTCGCCCAACGAATATCGATTTCCCGCACGGCCCTTGAGCACAGTCACGAGGTTCGCCTCGAATGCGCGAAAGCCGAGGGACCACTCTTCCCCGCCACGTCGTGGCTCCATTGCGAGCACCAGACGGATCTGATTCAACAGAGGTCGCTCGTACCCTTGCTCAGCCAGTTCCCGCAAAACAGCATGCAAGCTGACGAGCGGCGGCTCAGATGACGGTCGCTCCTGCAAGCGGCGCATCGCGAAATCCCGCTTGATGGCAAGATGGTCGAACAGGATCGCCCCTTTCGTGGCGAAGTGGCGAAACACCGTGCGTCGATTGACACCCGCTGCATCAGCGATCTGATCGATCGTGGTTTCTTCGAAGCCTCGGCTCACGAACAATCCGAGGGCTGCCTCGGTTATGCGGGCTCGCGTCTCCTGCGTCTTGCGATCGCGAATCGGGGTTTCAGCCACACACCTCGAGCGTAGTGGATCGCTCCTCGCCCGGAGGTTGGAGCAGGCGGTCCGCCACTTGACAGTTCACGCCACTAGTGGCACGATGCCGCTACCGAACCGGCAGTGCGCTCCGGCAACCGGTGGGGAGGGGTCGGGTGAAGACGATCGTTGGAATTCTGGTTGGGGCCGTGACGCTCCTCGCGACGACCGTTTCCTGTTCCGGTGCTTCGACGCCGAGCGGAGTTCCCAAGGACCCGCACTTTACGCTGCCCGTCTACGGCAAGGCCGCAACACTGAGTGGGCCGATCACCGTCGGTCACGTCATCGACCCCGAGTCCGGCGCGACAACCGGATCTACCTCGAGCTATGGCTACACCGAGAAAGAGTTCTTTGCCTCAGGGACAGCCACCGCCTTTCGCTCGACTTCTGACCCGAGTGATGGGCGCTGGAACATCGCTCCGGATACCTCCGCCGCGTATCGGACGCGCATTCTGGTCCGGCTGCCGACAGACCCGAAACGATTCAACGGCACGGTGGTCGTGGAGTGGTTGAACGTCTCCTCGGGGGAATCGTCTCCGGACTGGGACTACCTCAACCCCATGCTGACCCGAGACGGTTACGGCTACGTCGGCGTTTCCGCCCAGGCATTGGGCGTCGAGGGAGGCACAGGTATCACCAGCACGAGCGGCAGCCCCGGACTGATCCAACAGGAGCCGTCTCGCTACGGCAGCCTCCATCACCCCGGAGACCAGTACTCCTTGGACATCTTCGCCCAGGTCGGTCGAGCGCTCCGCCTGGACAGGTCCCCCGTTGTCTTTGCCGGTCTGCACCCCAAACACATCGTCGCCGTAGGCGAATCCCAGTCAGCGTTCTACCTGACCACCTTCGCCGACGCCCTCCAGCCGCTGACGCAGACGTTCGACGGAATTTTCATTCACAGCCGGGGCGGCACGGGCGCTTCGTTGAGTGGGGCATCCATTACAGGCACAAGTGGCGGTCCGGACAACCTGCGTATCCGCACCGACCTGAACGTACCGGTCTTCATGTTCGAGACGGAGACGGACATGACAAAGCTCGGCTATGCGCCGGCCCAGCAGCCGGACACCAGTCGCATCCGCACGTGGGAAGTGGCGGGCACCTCACACGCCGACTCGTACATCGTCGGCAGCTACGCCAGCTCCCTGGGCTGCTCGGCCGAAATCAACATGGGCCCGCAGCATCCGGTGGTCCAGGCAGCTTTTACCGCGTTCGCCAAATGGGTCACCGAAGGAACGGCGCCTCCGTCGCCGCGGCCGATGGTCCTGTCGAGCACCAATCCGGTGACTCTGGCGAAGGACGCCGAGGGCAATGTTGAAGGCGGAGTGCGCACGCCCGCCGTGGAGGTGCCCTCCTCCGTCCTCAGTGGTGTGGCCCCGCCCGGCGCCAGCGTCCTGTGTTCGCTCTTCGGGAGCACCACCCCGTTCACCCCGGCGCAGCTGGCACAACTCTACGGCGACAAGGCTACCTACCTGCGCCGCTACGAAAAAAGCCTCGACCAGGCCATCTCGGGCGGGTACATCCTTCCCGAGGACCGGGCGGGGTTGGTGGCCCAAGCAGAGCAGGTGCAATTCCCGGCGTGATGCACGGGATGCCTAAAAGGTCCCGTTGAGGGTGGAGACCACTCCACCTGAGGTGCTGGTCACCGTCCAGGTGTCTCCGCTCGTCACCCGCGCGGCGCCGGAAGCCTGCCATTGGATGGCAACTTCGCCATTGGAGTAGTGGGCGGGGATCGTCTGGAGGGAGTTCAGAGTGTAGGTCGAGGTGACATAGCCACCTCCGCTGCTGTTGGTCTGCGTGCCGACTCCGCCGGGTAGCGAGTTGAACTGGCTGTTGTACGAGAGGCCCGAGGTCACCGCCACATTGATCGTCACGGTGAGGGCGGTGATCGACGAGCTGTTGTTGAGATTCACGATGTCTTGACCCGAGTACCCATTGGAGTTGCTGCTCGTCGGGTTGACGGTCACCCCGTTCGACGCGGCGGTAGTGGTCGTCGTCGTGGGCGCCACCGTGGTCGTCGTGGCTCCACCTGCTGTGGTGGTGGTCGTGCTGCTCGGGGTGGAACCGGCGCCGTTGCAGGCGGTCGTGGAGTAGCTGACCGGCGATCCACTCGCGGGTGCGGTGACGAGCACATCGCCCGTGCCGCTGAGCGTGATGGTGTAGTACGAGCTGGCAGGCCAGCTCCGAAGATAAGGGCCGACGAGCTGACTCTGCTGCGTCGGGACACTTGCGTTCTGCGCAGTGTAGGCCGAGACTGCCGTTTGCACCGTTTTGGCGTCGGCGTTGCAGGCCGCGACCGCCGCTGAAGCATTGGTTCCGCTGAGTGCGAAGATCACGACGGCGGCGATGATGCCCAGCACGGCGAGGACGATGAGCAATTCGATGAGCGTGAACCCCGAGAGACGATGAGAATCATTTGTTTCGAATTCCTCGTCACCGCGCTTGGCGTTCATTGGTCCTTTCAATCTGCAGAGAGTCAATGACTGGCGAATCGTTACCCTTGTTCCAAACCGACTCGCCTGATTTCTCTCACGACAGACTCTAAAGATGCGGGACCAATGGCGGCTGAGTTATCACCCAAGTCGCACGCAACGCTCGCCCAATACCGGAACAACGAGACAGGCAGCGAATATCGTGGCCGATTTTCGTCCAGCTTCGGGGCGCAGAAACGCCTATTGACAGTCGCCGTTCTGCGATACTGGCGGAGGTGAAGAGGGTCGTTGTCTTCGGGGTGACCGGAGTGGTCGGATCTTCTGCGGCCAGGTATTTTCACGACATCGAGGCCGTTCCGGTTATCGGAGTGTCGCGTCGCGACCCCGGTATCGCCGGAATCCATCGCGTCGAGTTGGATCTCTCCGACCGCACGGAATGTGATGCTGTCCTTCGGGGCGCGACGTTCCGAGATACGACGCACGTCGTGTATGCCGCCCTCCAGGAGTCGGGCACTCTGGCCGCCGGATGGCGCGACCCGGAGGTGATGAGCTACAACCTCCTTCTTTTTGAGAACGCCATCGTGCCGCTGCTCGAGGCCCACGGTTCCGGCCTGCGCCACGTGACCCTGTTGCAGGGGGCCAAGGCCTATGGGTTTCACGTCGGCAGTTTGCCGCTGCCGGCCAAGGAGCGCGCCGCTCGGGACGACCACGAGAACTTCTATTTCTTGCAGGAGGACGTGCTCAGGCAATTGTCGGAGGGAGCACCGTGGTCGTGGACGGTCCTTCGCCCGCAGGTGGTGTTCGGGGAATCCACCGGCAGCCCGATGAATCTGTTGCCCGCGCTCGGCGTGTACGCAGCCCTCGAGAGAGCCCGCGGCCGCCCACTCCGTTTCCCAGGTGGCACGCCCGTGGTACAAGAGGCGACGGACGCCCACCTTTTGGCACGGGCGATCGGCTGGGCCGGTGAGAACATGGCGGCAGGCAACGAGACGTTCAATGTCACCAACGGCGACGTCTTCTGCTGGTCGGATGTCTGGCCGCAGATCGCGGCTGCATTCGGCATGGAGATCGGCGAGCCCGAATTGCTCCGACTGGCCGAAGCGATGCCGGCGCGTGCGGGGGAGTGGGCCGACATCGTCGACAGTTACGGACTCGATGCTCCCCGCGACATGGCCGCTTTCGTCGGCGATTCTTGGAGTTATGCCGATATCCTTTTCGGCTCGCTGGGAGGGCGATCCATGCCCGCCTTGCTCAGCACGATCAAGATACGCCAAGCCGGATTCCACGATTGCCTCGATACCGCGGATATGTTCCGGTACTGGTTCGCCGAGCTTCAGGACAAGCGTCGGTTGCCGATCTGAGTCTTGACCATCACCCGGTGACGCTAAAAGGGCACGGCGGTGCTGCCCTCGCGCGAGGCCGGCGTGAATGTCGTCGGCATGCGTTGATACCCGAACATGAGCCCGACGTCGGGGTAGCGAGGAGTTCTGTCACCATCGATCGAAAGATCGGCGAGACGCCGGAGTACCTCTCCGATGATCACTTTGAACTCCTGGCGGGCCAGATGGGCCCCGACACACCGGTGAATCCCGACGCCGAAGGCAAGGTGGCGATTGGGGCTGCGGTCCAGGACGAAAGTGTCCGGATCCTCGAACACCGCCTCGTCTCGATTGGCGGACGCCCAGGCGAGCAGGACGCGATCACCTCGGCGAAGCTCGACCCCACTGAGGCAGACGTCGCTCCGGACGGTGCGCGCTCCGGCTTGTGCGGGCGTGTAATAGCGGAGGAACTCTTCACATGCCGCGTCCAGCAGTGATGGATCCTCTCGGAGGCGGTGGAGGTCTTCTGGTTGGGCGCTCAAATGAAGGAGGGCGGCCGAAAGCAGCGAGGTAGTGGTGTCGACTCCGGCGGCAAGCATCGTGTACACGGTCTCGAAAATGAGCTCGTCGTCATACGGGACGCCCTCGATGTCACAGGTGAACAAGGAAGAAATGAAGTCGTTGCCGGGAGACTCCCGACGACGGGCGATCTCACTCCGGATTGTGGCAAAGACCCAATCGAATTGGCTCAGGAGATGCTCGAAGTCGGGATGCCCGGGTTCCCGCGGCGTATAGACGGATGAGTGAATGGGCCGCGGAAAGCGCTCCCACTCGTCGGTCGGGAGCCCGAGATACAGCAGCGTCACCACTGCCGGAATCGGACTACAGATGTCGGTGACCAAATCGCAGCTGCCGGTTTCTATGAACCGGTCGATGAAGAAGGTGGTGATCTCGCGGATGCGAGGCGCGAATTGCTCGACGGCTTGGGGAGAGAGGGTCGGGTTGAGGGCACGCCGCACGTGATTCCATTCAGGTGGGTCCATCTCTGCCAGCGACATCCGGGTGGCCGCAGGGTTGTGCGGCAGCGTGATGCCACCACCGATCTCCTCGGACCCTTCGAATCGGAGGGCGGACGAAAGACGCACGTGATCCTTGCCGGCCGACGCGATGTCGGCGTAACGACTCACGACCCAGTAGCCGCCATGGGCCGACGTGTGGGCAACGCCCGATTGTTCCCGCATCCGTCTATACGAAGCACTCGGGTCGGCGGCGTGCGCGGACGAATGATGGTCAAAATCCGAGTCCGGAGCCGGAGGGCGGCTCTGCGTTTCGTCAGACATCGATGTGGCCTCCGTTCAGAGGGCATTTTATCAATGTCGACGTCGACATCAATGGCTAGTATTGGCCTCCGGACATATGAAAACAACTCTGCGTTGGGAACCTCCTCCGAACACGGCGAATGGACGTGACCTAAGGGCGATCATGGGGCCCGGTGGCGACCTGCAGCTGACCGAAGAGGAAGTCCTCGGAGTGACGCAGACGGTCTTTGTGCGGCGCTTGCCGCATCTACGGGCCCTGTTGGAACTAGGCGCATCCCGGTATTCGCAGTCGCCCTACCTGGTGCACCCGGACGGTGTCGTCTCGTTTGGTGAAGCGGCTGGTCAGGTAGCCAACATGGCGCAGCATCTGCGTGAGGAGTTCGGCATCGGCAAGGGCGACAGGGTTGCGTTGGCCGCACCGACAAGTTTCGAACACGTGATTGCCGCATGGGCCGTGATCGTTCTCGGCGGCGTGATCGTGGGCCTGAACGGCTGGTCGACCGGAGCGGAGATGGAATACGCCCTCGACTTGACCGAACCGAAACTGCTGCTTGGTGATACCCGGCGTCTCCGACGTGTCGACGGTCGGTTTCCGGGCCTCCCTCGCCACAACTTGGGGGAGTTGGGTCCGATCCTCTCCGGTCCGCCGGCCGAGATGCCGTCGACGGCCATCGACGAAGACGATCCCTTTGTCATTCTGTTCACCAGTGGTACGACGGGGCGGCCCAAGGGCGCGGTCCTCAGCCATCGCAACAACCTGCATTGGATCCAGTCGATAGCGCTCCGGGTGGCGAGCTCAGGGCGGGAACCTGTGCGAGGCCCGTGTGAGATCGCAGCACTGCCCATGTTCCATATATCGGGATTGAACGCCCAGGCCATTTCTTCGGTCGCAACGGGTACCAAACTCGTCTACCAGTCCGCAGAACAGCGCTGGTCTCCCGAAGAGCATCTGCGGCTCTCCGCACTCCATGACGTCACGACGTGGCGGATCGTCCCCACGCAGGGATGGAAACTGGTCGAGTCCCCAGCGGCCAACGAACACGACCTTGCTCGTCTGCGCAGCGTCAGTTTCGGGGGGTCCTTCGTGCCGCCCGTGCTCATCGAGAGAATGACCACTCTGTGGCCCCATATCGAGCCTGGGTTGGTCGTCGGCTTCGGGATGACGGAAACCAACGGGACCGGGGCGTCCGCCACCGCAGCGGAGGCGCTTTCGCACCCGGGGTGCGTCGGGAGGCCACTGCCCGGCAACGAGGTGCGCGTCTGCGACCCGGTGACCGCATCGCAGCGCGAGGACGGCGAGGTGGGTGAAGTCCAGATACGAAGCGCATCGGTGTTCCTCGGCTACCACAACGACCAGGCCGCGACTTCGGCCGTTCTCGACGGCCGGGGTTGGTACCGGACGGGTGACTTCGGGCGCGTCACGGAAGGGCTCGTCGTCTTGGAAGGTCGCCGGAGCGACCTCATCATCCGCAACGGAGAGAACGTCTACCCCCGGGAGATCGAGGATCGCCTCCTGGAGCATCCGGCAGTCGCCGAGGTTGTCGTGTACGGCATTCCCGACCGGGTCAAAGGAGAAACGGTGGCTGCCACCGTTGTCCCGCGTCCCGGGTCCACCGTCGGCGTGGAGGAGCTCCGCGACTGGGTCGGCGAACGGCTGGCAGCCTTCAAGATCCCTGAGCACCTTGCGTTCGCGACGGAATTGCCCCGCAACGCCTTGGGGAAGACGATGAAACACCTGCTGCGCACAGAGCGGCCGACCGAACCATCTGAAGGAGGAGCATGAGCGCACCGGACGAGGATGTCTCGGGCATGACCACCCCGGCACCGGTCGTGACAGAGCGCATCGGGAACGTGCTCATCATCACGATCAACCGACCCGAATCCCGCAATGCAGTCAACCTGGCGGTCACGATCGCTCTCGGTGACGCGCTCGAGGAGGCGGACCGCGCGCCGGATATCCGCGTCGTCATTCTCACGGGATCCGGTGACATCTCGTTCTGCGCCGGGGCCGATCTCAAAGCTCTGGCCCGGGGCGAGAAGCTGAGGGTGGACGATCCGGCGCGGGCAGCATGGGGATTCGCGGGCTACGTGACGCATCCCGTCAGTAAACCCACCATCGCTGCGGTCAACGGATTCGCTCTCGGCGGTGGGACGGAGATCGCACTGGCCTCAGACCTTGTCATCGCCAGCGACACGGCCTCGTTCGGATTGCCCGAGGTCAAGCGCGGGATCATGGCCGGGGCGGGCGGCGCGTTCCGACTCCCTCGACAGATCCCCCCGAAGATCGCCATGGAAATGATCTTCACCGGCGACCCCCTGTCGGCCGACGACGCACTCCGCTGGGGTCTGGTGAACAAGGTGGTCCCGTCCGACCAGCTGCTCCCGGCTGCCCTGGAACTGGCGGAGCGCATATGCGTCAACGCGCCGCTGGCCGTGCAGGGGAGTAAGCGGGTCGCGTGCGGAATAGTCGACGGAACCGTCGACGCCGAAGAGGAGTTGTGGCGGCTCAACGAAGCAGAAGTCATCCGGGTCATGAGCTCCGACGATGCCAAAGAGGGTCCAAGGGCATTTGCCGAGCGACGAACCCCGAAGTGGTCGTCCCGATAGACGGCCGCCTCTTCTAACCCGAGAGGACGCCGACGAGCGTCTCGACCAGCAGCTGGTGGGGATCCTCGTCGTTCGGGGTGCCGGATACAGCAAGCCATTGCCCGAGGAGCTCCACGCTGGAGTCCACGCCGAGCATGTGGATCAGGAGAAACCCAGTGATCGCCACACGGTAGACCCGCGCCGACTCGGTGAGCTCAGGTGTGAGCGGCGTCAACGCATCGACCATGCGTTGTCCCCACGATGTGCGCCGGTCCGTGGAGAGCGCACGGAGCCGGGGATTCGCCAACAACGCAGCAAGGAAGCCCAGGTAGTGGCGCCCCAAGCCCGGTTCCTCCGACATGTCAGCGGTGGCCGTGACCACCGCTCGGGCCAGGGACGCGACCGACATCGCACGCCCGGAATCCTCGACCTCGGCCAACCGTTGGGCCAGGCGCTGGTCGACCCGGTCGACTCCTACTTCGAGGATGGCGGCGATGAACGCGTCCTTCGTCCCGAAGTGGTAATGGATGGCGTCCTGATGGACCCCGGCGTCCCGGCAGATCTGGCGGGTCGGGGTGGCATCGATGCCGGTCGTCGCGAACAGTCGTTCACCCACCTCGAGGAGCCGCAGGCGGGTCGGCACACCCGTTCGAGCACCCGTCTCCGTCTCCACGCGAGCGCCGTCGATTGTGATTGGCATCACCGTGCAGACTATACCCGCGGGTGTTATCTTTCTTGCGCACGAAAGATTCCCAAGGTGGATGAGGTGAGCAATGCCGGGAAAAGGGGTGGGGTTGCACGCGGTTCGGCGTGGAGACGGGACTCCGGTCGTCCTGTTACATGGCTGGGCCTGTTCCCACGCAGTGTGGGCTCCCGTTGTCGAGCGCCTCGGCGGCGGGTATGAGACCGTCGCGTTCGATCTGCCGGGGTTCGGCGCTTCGGCGAGGATCGAGGGAGCGTTCTCTCTCGCCGATCTGGCGGACGCCGTCGACGACGGTCTCGAATCCCTTGGCGTCGTCGATGCGGTCGTGGTCGGCCATTCCATGGGCGGGATGGTGGCGCAGCACCTCTACGCCAGGTGGCCGAAGCGCGTCGGAGGGCTGGTCCTGGTCGGGACCACGAGCGCGGCGGGAGCGCCGTATCAGCAGACGACGCAGCAACTGAAGGAGCTCATCAACACCCAGGGCTCGGCGGCTCTGGCCGCGGCCATGGCCCCGGGGCTCTTCGGCGACAAGTACCGCCAGACGCATGAGACGCAGGTCGGCGAGTTCGTCGAGGAGGTGGCGGCGTGCGAGGAGACAGCTCTGACGGCGGCCCTGGAGGCCATCGGGCAATTCGACCTCACCGATCGGTTGGCCCACGTCACGACGCCGTGCGCCGTGGTGGTCGGCGATGCCGACCCGTTCCTGGAGGATTGCCGCGTCCTGGCCGGGTCCATCGGCGGGGCGTCATTATCCGTCGTGGAGGACGTCGGTCATATGGAACCCATGGAATCACCTGATGCCGTAGCCGCAGCCATCGAGGAGGTCGTCCGCGTGGTGGGAGAGAGGCGGGATGAGCGATGAGAGTCGGCACCTATCACACCTTCCAATGTCCCCCGTGGACCGAGCCGCACGAGGTGTTCCATCGCGAGATCCAGCGGGCCGTGCTCGCCGAGGAACTCGGCTATGACAGCGTTTGGGTACCCGAGCAGCACTTCTTCGACTATTGCCTCTGCGGTGATGCCCTGCAGATGGCGAGCTACATCGCGGCGCAGACGAGCCGGGTGCGGATCGGCACGGCCATCGTCAACTTGACGTTCACCCATCCGCTCCGATTCGCCGAACGCGTCGCCATGCTCGACATCCTGAGTGGCGGCAGGGTCGATGTCGGGGTGGGCCGCGGCTACCAATGGCCGCAATACCCCGTCATGCAGGTCGACATGGAGACCACCCGCGAACGGTTCGACGAATCACTCGACGTCGTTCTGTCGGCCTGGAAGCCGCAAGAGTTCGAACACCGGGGTGCCTACTACGACATCCCTCCCGCACGTCTGTGGCCGGTGCCCGAGCGCAGGCCCGAGGACGTCCTCCTCCACGCCGCCTCCAGCCCGACCAGCATCGACAATGCGGTCACGCGCGGGATACCGGCCATCTTCTCGAGCTTCATCTCGATCGAAGACGAGGCGAAGGCGTTCGCCGAGTACCTCTCCAAGGTGGAAGTGGCAGGCGGCGACGTCGCCAACACCCGCCGACGGGCGACCGTGATGCGCTACATCTTCGTGGCCGAAACCCGCAAGGAGGCCCGCACCCTCGCCCGCGCCCCGTTCGACTGGCACTTCGCCCGCGTGAGCGCGCTCACCATCCCCCCGAGCGGAGAACTCCCGCGCTCGTATGTCATGTCCGATCGCGGGGGGATTGCCGCGGCCATGCCGGATCTGACGTACGACGAATGGAACGATTCGATACTGGTCTTCGACGACCCCGACGGTTGCTACGAGAGATTGCGGTTGTTGAAAGACGCCGGGGTGGAGAACCTCGTCGTTCTCATGGGTGTCGGTGGCATGGCCCACGAACACGTCGAACGGTCGATGCGGCTTTTCGCCGACGAGGTGCTTCCTCGCTTGCACTGACCACGGGCTTGGCGCGTCGGGGATCGGACACGTCCGTTAGCGAAGGCCTCTCTGGTCGGGAACGCCACCGTGCCGGCAGGTTCGCATGGGGGCCGACCACCGGCTTGTAACCTGAGCTGACGCGTCCGTGAGAGCAAGAAGGAGATGGCCGATTTGCCTGCGTGTTCCCGCTGCCTGGTCGAGGTTTCCCCGGGGACTGCACTTTGCCCGAAGTGCGGCGCCGCCATCAGGCCGACGGTCATACCCCGACCGACCCCCAAACCCGTCCGGAAATCGAGAGAACGATTGGACACACTTACCGCGAGGGACCGGGTCTTCGGCCCCGCTACCTTCGTTCTCCTGGTGTCGTTCTGGTTGCCTTGGTACAGCATCGGTCCACTCTCTGCCGATGGCCTCAGTGCGCACGGCTGGCTGTTCATCGCCGTGGTGAACTCGATCGTGGTGGTGCTCTACGTCCTGATCGTCGCCTTCGGCGCCGGGGACCTGGCGGCACAGGGCCGCATGTCCAAGGACCAGCTCCTGGCCATTCTCACCGGGGTGAATCTGGCTCTCGTGGTGTTGGCATTCCTGCTCAAGCCGGCAGGGCTCAGCTGGTCGTGGGGCGCCTTCCTGGCGCTGGCCGCGGCCATCGTGGCCTTCCTCCCCTTTGGCATTCCCCTCGTGCAGGCCCAACGGCGGCGTTGACCTATTCGCGACGGCGGGCCTTTCCGAGCCTGCCTACTCGCCGATGCCGTAGAGGAAATCATCGAGTGTCTTCCAGCTGTCCTGCGTAATGCTCCCCTCGCCGGGATGCTGGGCCACGACGACGGCCACTCCATCGGGGTCGCGACCGACCACTGCACTCCACTCGCTGTGGTCCCGCCGTCCGACGAAGAGTCTCCGGGACTCCAAATCGCTCGCAATCTGATCCAGCTGATCGGCTGACTCGATTTCCAAGACGAACGCGCGCAGACCGACGTGGCGGGCTCCTCCTCCCGGGCTGCTTCCGAGCGCGCGCAACACGATCACCTGAGGTTCGTCATTCCCCGGAGCGCTCACCGCCGCCAATTGCTCCTCGCGGGACAGCACCGTGAAACCCAACACCTCCTGGTAGAACTCGATGGAACGATTGAGATCGGCGACGTTCATCACGACACCCTGAAAGTACATAGGCCAACAGTATCGGGACCGCGGTCACAACCCCGAAACGAGCTCGGCCACAATCTCGGCCACCGTGTGCAGGTGCTTCACCAGCCCGACGCTCTGTCCGGCCCACAGCGAGAGGGCTTCGATATCGCCGGTGGTGCCCGCCATCGGTGCCCCCGGCTCATACCGGACGATCGCTTCCCCGGTCGGGAAGTGGGCGATGACATCACCCTCTCCCGGTCGACTGCCCAGCGGGGGACGGCCCGCGGCCTCCCATGCCGCGGCGGTCGAGTTGCGGAGCGCGCGGTGGGGGGCGTCGGGCCACCCGACGTCATAGAGGTCGGCGTACCACTGCGCATCGGTCTCGACCGCTGCCATCACGCGCCGGCGATATTCCTCGTGGACGGGCATCTCCTCGGCCAGCAGAAACCGGGTACCCAACCAGGCGGCTTGCGCGCCCAGCGCAAACACTGCGGCGACGCCGCGCGCGTCGCCGATCCCGCCGGCGGCGATCACCGGAACCGGGGTCACGGCGTCGACGACGGCCGGCACCAAGGGCAGCGTCGCCACCTGACTCCGCACGTGCCCGCCGGCCTCCCAACCTTGCGCCACGACGACATCGACGCCGCGGTCGACCGCGCGCCGCCCTTCTTCCGCGCTGCTGACCGTCTGGAGGACGACCCCGTCCGCCGCATGGACCTGCTCGACGTAGCCGGCGGGGTCCCCCCAGAAGAGCGAGACGATCCGCAGACCGGCGTCGAGGGCTTCGTCGAGGCGCTGGTGCTGATCGGAGTCAATAATCAGATTGCCGCCGAACGGACGGTCGGTGAGTGCCGCAGTCTGGCGTACCACGTCGCCGGCGGGAGTGGACCAGGTCAGCGCCAACATGCCGAGTGCGCCGGCATTCGAGACGGCAGCCGCCAGTTCGGGGAGCGCCGACATCGGCGCCTGGACGATCGGTTGTTCGATACCGAGCAACTCGCAGACCGGCGTCCGCACCGTGACCACCTACCTTTCGATCCAGCTCCCTGCGACTGCACCCGGCCGCGCTGTGGGCCAGCACGGACGGCGCCGCCTGTCGCTATGACGCATACGACGTCGGCGCCGACGCAGGCGCGTGTTTGTTCCATCCGTGGAAGCTCGAATAGTCGCCTGCCTCCCACGCCTCGCGCAGTCCCGGCTTGCTCAGGTCCCAATCGGGGCGGATCTCGCTGGACGCGGCGCGTAAGTCGTGCCACAGGTCGTAGAACGACGGGCGCCCCCAGAACCAGTACCCGTTGTAGATGCTGTGCACGACCAGTCCCGGCTTGAGCACCAACGTGTGCGGGATCATCGGATCGTGCTCGGGATCGGTGTACTCCTTAATGTCGAGGTCCTTCTGCACCACTCGGCCCGGATCGGACAGGAAGGTCCATTGGGCGCCCACCGAGGCACGGAACTCCTGCGTCGAATGATGGTCGTCGGTCGAGATCGTAACGATCTGGGTGTAGCCGACGGCGACCTTCGCATAGTGCGCGGCGAGCTCCAGATGTTGCTGGTGCTCTTTGGGACAGTAATTGCCCCGCGCCAGTGTGAGGACCAGCGGGTCGTCGCCCTGGAGCTCGCTCAACGTGCGCACCGTGTTCGTGTGATCCGGCAGGGTGTAATCGGGGAAGGTGCTGCCGGGCCTGATGTCGGATCGCATGGATCACCCTCCTTCGTCGCGTCAGCGCGCAACCCTCAAGGTAATCCTTCGCGACCGCCGCCGCACTTTCTCATCGCCGGGATGCCGGGGCCCTGGCACCCCACCCTGGTCCTCGCCTTTCGGAGGTCGCTACGCTGCTACAGATCCTCTGAAGTGCGGCTGAAGGAGCGACCAGTGAGCACAATTCCCATTGCTGACTATGCGCTTCTCTCGGATCGTCACAGCGCGGTGCTGGTGAGCCGGGACGGGTCCGTCGACTGGTTGTGCTTCCCCCGTTTCGATAGCCCGTCGATCTTCGGTCGCCTGCTCGGTGACGAAGCCGGCCACTGGTCGATCCGGGCCACGGGGGCCACAGAAGTGACCCGCCGCTACCTGGACCGGACCATGGTGCTCGAGACCACCATCGCGACCCCCAAGGGCACGGTCGTGCTCACCGACGCGTTGGCCACGGGCGAGGGCAACCGGGGGCATGACCTCGGCCGGGCGGCGCCGCATCTTCTCCTGCGCCGCGCGGTGTGCGTCGACGGAGAAGTCGAGTTGACCGTTGAGTACAGCCCGCGTCCCCAGTACGGGGCGGTGCAGCCCGCGCTCCTTGCCATCGACGGTGGAGTGGCCACAGGAGGGGATGCCGACGCCCTCGTCCTGTCCGCTTCCATGGCACTGGCTATCGGTCAGTCCGTGGCCTCGGGCCGACGCACACTCCGTCGCGGGGAAAGCGCCGGCTTCGCCCTGCAGCACGGCGAACGGACCGGGACGGCATCGGCCAGGGTATGGGATCAATCCGAGATAGGCGCGCGGATCGAGGACACCGTGACGGCGTGGGAGTCGTGGTCGGAGCTCCACCAGGCCTATGTGGGCCCGTGGCGGGATCTGGTCCACCACAGCGGCCGTGTGCTCCAGTCGCTGTCCTTCGCACCCACCGGCGCCATTTGCGCGGCGGCGACCACGTCGTTGCCAGAGGTGGTGGGAGGCGCCCGTAATTGGGACTACCGCTATGCCTGGGTCCGTGATGCCTCCTTCACGATCGAGGCACTCTGGGTCGCCGCCTGTCCCGACGAAGCCAATCAGTTCTTCGACTACGTGACCTCCTCCGCGGCCGGTTCGCTCGACCGGGGCGGCGACCTGCAGATCATGTTCGGCATCGGCGGCGAACGGGACCTGACCGAACGGGAACTGCCCCACTTGGAGGGCTGGCGCCACTCTGTTCCCGTGCGCGTGGGCAACGGCGCCTGGAAGCAGCGCCAGCTCGACGTCTATGGCGAATTACTCAGTGCGGTGTTCCGCATGTCGGACCACATCTTCGACAGGACCTCCCGTGTGGGGCCGATGGCGGCGCCCGAAAAATGGGGCGCCCAGCCCGATCTGGCCCCGGCGACACGACGGTTCTTCGTCGAACTGGCCGACACTGCCGCCCGGCGCTGGACGGAAAAGGACCAGGGGATATGGGAGGTGCGCGGCGAGCCTCGCGATTTCTTGTACTCCAAGCTGATGTGTTGGGTAGCTCTCGACCGCGCCGTGGCCCTGGCCGACTCCCTCGGCGCCTCGGACCGCGTGGACGGGTGGAAAAAGACCCAGGCCCAGATCCGTGAGGCCATCCTGACCAAGGGCTGGAGTGACCGGGCCGGGGCGTTCACCCAGTCCTTCGGCTCGGACGATCTTGACGCGTCCAACTTGATGCTCCCGCTGGTCGGCTTCCTTCCCGCCGACGAGCCCAGAGTCCTGGCCACCATTCACGCGACAGAGGAACGGCTGACCGACGACCGGGGACTCGTGTACCGCTATCGCTCCCACGATGGCCTCGAGGGTGAAGAGGGCACGTTCCTCTTGTGCACGTTCTGGTTGGCCCAAGCCCTGGCCGGTGCCGGGGAGACGGCGCGGGCCCGCACCGTCTTCGAACGGGCCATAGCGTTCGTCAACGATGTCGGCCTGCTGTCCGAGGAGGTCGATCCCGCCAGCGGTGAGTTCTTGGGTAACTTCCCCCAGGCTTTCAGTCATATCGGACTGGTCAACGCGGCCTGGGCCATCTCGCAGGCCGAGCTCCGACAGAATTCACCTGACGAGGATGCCCCCGACCGGCCGAATCCATCGGATCAAGCTTCAGCGTAGTCCGTGTCGTGAACTCCGCCCCTTCGATCGACCGGCAGCCGAAGCCCGCGCCCGGTGAGCCGACGCCGGCCTCCGGGGAGTCCGTCGGAAAGTTGGTTTCGGTCAACGTCGGCTTGCCGAAGGACGTGAGCTGGCAGGGGAGGACCGTTTTCACCGGGGTCTTCAAGGATCCCGTCGCCGGTTCCTGTCGGGTCGGCCGCCTCAACGTCGAGGGGGACGGCCAAGGCGATCTGTCGGGCCATGGGGGCGAGCAGCGTGCGGTGTTCGTGTACCAGATGGACTCGTACCGGTACTGGGAGCACGAGCTTGGACGGAACGACTTCGTCTATGGACAGTTCGGCGAGAACTTCACCGTGGAGGGACTCGCCGACAGCGAGGTGTGCATCGGCGATCGCTACCGCATCGGCAGCGCCGTCTTCGAAGTCACACAACCGCGGGTCACGTGCTATCGGGTCGGGATCCGTATGAATGACCCGCAAATTCCCGCACTGCTCGTCTCTCATCACCGACCCGGGTTCTACTTCCGGGTACTCGAAGAAGGCGAGGTGCAGGCCGGGGACGACATCATCAAGCTCTCCACAGGGCCTGAACAGATGACGGTCGCTGACGTCGACGCACTCCTCTACCTCCCAGGGCACACACGCCAGGACCTCCTGCGCGCGCTGCGGGTTCCCGCCCTCAGCTCCGGTTGGCAGGGCTCGTTCCGCGCCCTCCTGAACGAGGAGCCCGGCGGCGGCAACGCGGGCTTGGCCAACGCGAGCCCTCCTCCCGCCTGGCCGGGCTTTCGCCAGGTGACCGTCACCGCCATCACACATGAGAGCGACTCGGCGATCTCGCTCCGTCTTGAAGACCCCGCCGGTGCTCCGCTTCCGGCGGCCCTCCCGGGGCAGTACCTCACCCTGCGGGTCCAGCCCAGCGACGGACAGCGGGCGGTGTTGCGCAACTACTCGCTCTCGGGGCCCCCCGGAGCGGGTTATTACCGGGTCACCGTCAAACGCGAACGTGGTGGCGCGGCCAGCGGCTATCTGCACACGCGTGTCGCCGTCGGCGACCACCTGGATGTTGCAGCACCCCGCGGTGCGTTCATCCTCGATCAGACGGATGTGCCCGTGCTCTTGATAAGCGCCGGTATCGGTGCCACGCCTGTCCTCGCCATGCTCCAGGCACTGGCACAGGAGCACTCGAACCGCGAGATCTGGTGGTTACAGGGCGCGCGCAACGGTCACGAGCACCCGTTCGCCGCCGAGGCCCGTGCCCTCCTCGCATCGCTGCCGAAGGCGCAGGCCCACGTGTACTACAGCGACCCCGGGCCGACCGACGTCGAGGGCCGCGACTTCGACAGCGCCGGCCGCCTCACACCCTCGTTGCTCGCCGCACTGCATCCGCCTTCGGCTGCCGAGGCGTACCTGTGCGGGCCCACGGGGTTCATGGATGAAATCAGCGCGGGTCTGGCCGCGCTCGGCATCGAGGCGTCCCGCATCCACACTGAAGTATTCGGGCCTGCGGCGAGCCAGACCCCGGGAATCGCGGCAGCGCCGGCGCGGGCACCCCATCCGCCCACCGGTCAACCCGGAAACGGGCCGGCGATCGCGTTCGCCCGCAGCGACCTGACGATTCCATGGAGCAGTGACTACGGCACCCTGCTCGAACTGGCCGAAGCATGTGACGTACCCGTCCGCTGGTCCTGCCGCACCGGCGTTTGCCAGACCTGCGAGACAACGCTCATCGCGGGGGATGTGGCGTACAGCCCCGACCCGGTGGAGCCGCCCGCGGACGGAAGCGTGTTCATCTGCTGCGCCCACCCCAGCGATGACATCGTGCTCGATCTGTGACCGGCATCACGGGTGGAGCACATCGCCTGCGGGCAGGTTGAGCAAGGTCGCTTCTTCGCGGAACGTCTGCCACATCGTTTGCTCCCACGCAGCATTCAACTGACCCTTGATGTGGCCGAGCCGGGCACTCATGTCACGCGCTTCCTCCGATGCCGCCGGACCCTTCGGAGGAGCACCCAACGTCGCGAGCTTCCGGGCCACCGCGGTAACCACCGACTCCAGTTCGTCGGCCGGGACGCACCCGTTGATCAGCCGCCACTCGACGGCTTGCTCGGCACTCAGGGGTTCACTCAACAGCGCCATCTCCTTGGCCAGGGGAAGGCTGAGGGACCTGGTGAGCAACCAGGCCGCTCCACCCTCGAGCGGGAGCCCGATCCGCGCGAAGATCTCCCAGAACGATGCCGTTCCGGAGGCGTAGATCAGATCGCAGGCCAGGGCGAGCTGGCAGCCGCCCCCGATGGCCGGGCCGTTGACCGCGGCGATGAACGGGGTGTCACTGCGCCAGATCGACTCGAGCAGGCGGTACCAGCCATAGAGAAGACCGTCGTCGCGTGCCAGCGTCGGGCCCCGTCGGTGTTCCGGATCGATTTCTATGGGTTCCGTTTTGAGGTCTGCGCCGGCGGAGAACACTGAACCGTTGCCCGTGATCACTGCGACCTTCACCGCCTTGTCCTCGGTCGCGTGCCGGATGGCTTCTAGGAGCGCGTCGCGCAAACCCATGCCGTGCGGTCCTCGGCCCGCCGGATAGTGGTCCATGGCATTGCGACGTTCGGGGCGGTTCATGCGCAGCCACGCCACGCCCTCCGACAGTGCGTAGATCAGCCCGGCCTGGGCCCAAGCGTCTGTGTCGGCGGCCATGTCACCCTCCTCTTTGAGAGGGGACAGTACCCCTCCCGGTAGGTGACCGGGCGGGGCGGATCAGGCGCTGTCCGAGGCACGCGGTGTGGAGCATGTTCATATCCGCACCGTTGGAGCAACCCGGTGCCACGCCCGAATTCCACACGCCTCCTCCTGATCGGCGGCCGGCCCACTGCGTCCACCGGCCTCCCCCAGGGTCACTTGTTTGTGCAGCTCAGCACCGGTGAGGGACGGTTGACCGTGTCGCTCCGTCCGTACGGGTTATCTTGGTTGTGGAGGTCTCCACTGAGGGAGACTCGACATTGATGTCGACTTGTGGTAGACACACAACGTTCATGTAACTGAAAGAAAAGGGGGGTACTGTCATGAAAAGAGTCTTACGTAGTTGGGCCGCGGCAATGGCTATGTTGCTGATGGTCGGAGGGCTGGCGGCAACCACAGCATTGGTTGCGCCGCAGGCGGCGGGAGCCAGCACGTCCAAGGCACCGATCAACATCGGACTGGTCTGCGGGTGCACCGGGCCGCTCGCTGCGGCCGTCGTCGACGTGCCGCCCATCTACAAGGCTTGGGCGGACTCCGTGAACGCATCGGGTGGCATCAACGGCCACAAGATCAACATCATCTACAAGAACGACGACTCCAACCCGACGACGTCGACCACCATCGTGCACACGTTCGTGCAGAGCGACCACGTCGTGGCCATCCTCGACGCCTCCAACAACGACGCCGTCTGGGCCACCTATGTGCAGCAGGCCGGCGTGCCGGTCGTCGGCATGGACACTTCGGCCGAGCCGTACTTCTTGAACTCGGATTTCTACCCCGAGGGCCAGACTGAGGACTCGTTGTTCGCGGGCATCATCGACGCCGTCAAGCAGGCAGGATCGACCAAGTTCGCGCTGATCTACTGCGCAGAGGCCGTCCAGTGCCAGGAGGGCATCGCCCCGCTGCAAGCTGCAGCGAAGGCGGCCAACCTCTCGGTCGTTGCCACCGAGGAAGTCTCGGCCAGCGCCCCCAACTACACCGCCCAGTGCCTGGCAGCCAAGCAGGCCGGAGCGACGGTCCTCTTCGAGGCCGACGCGCAGACCGTTGACGAAAAGGTCATCCAGGACTGCTACGCCCAGGGCTACAAGCCCAAGGTGGTCATCGACGGTGAGATCCTGCTGCCCAGCCTGACCACGACGCCGGCCATCAACCAGGCCACCTACTTCACGGTGCCCAACCTGCCGTACTTCGCCACCAGCAACCCGCAGATCGTGGCGATGAACAAGGCCATCAACAAGTACTCCCCGGGCACGCTCAAGGACGTCAACTACGGCGAGCTGCCCATGGAGACCTGGGTGGCCGGCAAGATGTTCCAGGCCGCAGCCGCAGCCGGGAAACTCGGCGTCAGCGGGAATCCGACCTCGGCCGAGCTGGTCAAGGGGCTCGACTCCTTGAGCGGCAACACCTTGGGTGGACTCGCTCCGCCGCTGACCTTCACCGCCGGCAAGCCACACCCGGTCGACTGCTGGTACTACGCCCTGTTGAAGGACGGCAAGTACTCGACCCCGTTCGGCCTCAAGCCGGTGTGCGAGAAGACTGCTTCGTAAGCAGCAACGCAGAGAGAACTACCTGACCCTTCACAGGGTCAACGCGACACGTGCCTCATGTCGGGCGAAAGCCCCTCATGAGGCACGTGTCGTCTGGGCGTGGTTGCGGGCTTCATCCCAAAGGATGAGCCCGGAGAACCTGAATCATCCCGTGCGTCATTGTCCACCTGCGGGTCGATCCTTAGTGTCGAGTGCGTGCCCGATATCGATCCTGCGGTCCCGAGCCACCTTGCTGTCTGCACGAGGGGACTGACAAAGCGCTTCGGCGACAGAACGGTGGTGGATGCCGTCGACCTCGACATCCCCCGAGGGTCGGTCTGTGGCTTCGTCGGACCCAACGGTGCGGGGAAGACCACGACCATTCGCATGCTGCTGGGGTTGATCCGACCCTCCGCCGGGAACGGAACCGTTCTCGACGGAAACCTCGACCAGCCCGAGACCTATCTGCACAAAGTAGGAGCGCTGATCGAAGCTCCGGCGTTCTACCCCCAGCTCAGCGGGAGGAACAATCTCCTCACCCTGGCCCGGCTCGGCGGGATCGACCGGGCAACTATTGCGCCGATTCTGGAACGGGTCGGTTTGCTCCATCGCGCCGAGGACGTCTACCGGAGCTACTCCCTGGGCATGAAGCAACGCCTGGGCATCGCCGCTGCCCTTCTGCCTCAGCCCGAACTCCTCATTCTCGACGAGCCCACCAACGGCCTCGATCCGGCTGGCATCGTCGAAATGCGCGACCTGATTCGCTCGCTGGCTGACGAGGGTATGACCGTCTTCGTCTCGAGCCACCTGCTGGCTGAGATCGAACACATCTGCGATCGACTGATCATGATCAGCGACGGAAGGACGGTTTTCCAAGGGGGGGTGGGGCAACTTCGGGCGACGCGAGGTGATGAGCTGGTTCTTCGCCCCGAATTGGCATCGAGCCTCGCGTCACTTTCTGCGGTAGTCCGCCAGGCGGGCTTCACGGCACATGTCGAACACTCGAGCATCGGCTCAGAAACGTTGGTGGTGGAGGCGGGGTCTCACCAGGCGGCCGCACTGAACCGCATGGCCATGGACGCCCACATCACCCTCATCCACATTTCCACACGGGCCCGCTCGCTGGAAGAGGCATTCTTCGAACTGACCGGCACCCACTCGCGCGATGTGGCCACCTCGCACTCTCTGGGGAGTATCAGATGATCCTCAATGCCTTCCGCAGTGAGTGGGTCAAGCTCCGTCGTCGGACATTGCTGCTCGGCGTATTCGGTGGCCTTGCGATAGCCGCATCATTCTTCGTTGTCCTCCTCTTCACCCAGGCCGCCGCAGTGGGGCCGGGAAGCGCCGATCTTCCGAGCCTTCAGGTTCTGGCCCAACCCAATGGGCTCATCCATGGTGTCGATCGCGTCGTTGTGCTGCTGGGCATCGTCGCGTTCGGGGTGGCTGCTTTCCAGATCGCCTCCGAATACAGCTTGGGTACCCTGCGCCAACTCCTCGTCCGACAACCCCGGCGCCGGACCCTTCTCGCTGGAAAGTATCTCGGCGTGATCACCTTCCTCGTCGCAGCAGTTGTGTTTGCGTCCGTGGTGGCAGGAGGAGTCGCTGTTGTCATGGCTCACGTGCGCCACGTCCCGGTCGGCGCATGGTTCGGAGTGACCGGCATAAAGGACCTGACAACTGCTCTGGGAGAACTCCTTCTTGCCGTGATCGGGTTCGGAACTCTTGGCTTGGCCGTCGGCCTCTTCCTCCGGTCTGCCGTCTTTGCGGTTGTTGTGGGCCTGGGTTACCTGATCGCGGTGGAGAGCATCGTCGGCCGCGTGCTCCCCGCCCTCAATCCCTGGCTTCCGGGGCAGCTCTTGTTGGGAGTCGGCCAAGGCGGGAATGCCAACACGGGCTTTGCCCGGGCAGTCGCGCTCAGTGCCCTTTATCTGGTTGGTGTTGCTTTCGTGACCGCCTGGGCCTTCACCCGGAGGGACGTCACGGCATAAAGGGCGCCCGCGTGGGCCCCCTCACGTGAACCCACCATCCCTGGCCCCCTCAGGACGTGAGCGATATGCCTTCGGACAGTAACGGCTTGCCTTCGCCACCGGGCACACGGCCGGTAGGACTCGGTCGCTACCGCGGCCCCGCTCTGCTGGGCTTGGGGGGAACGGTCCTTGTCGCGGTAGCCGGCTCTCTTCCCGGCTCGCCGCTCGCGTGCAAGGTGCCAGGCGCCTGGTTCTTCGGTGCGCCATCACCAAGTAGCGGGGAAGGAATCGCGTCCGCCGACGGCTTTGCCCTCCTCGCCGCTCTGGCATGTGGTTTCATCGGCCTCGTACTCCTGAGCCGGGCGTGGCTGACCATCGTGCGGCGCATGGCGCGTGAGCCGGAGTCACATCTCGGGCCTTTGGCCTGCATCCTCGCTCTCTGGTCAGCGCCTTTGTTGGTCGCTCCACCCATGTTCAGCAACGACATCTACAGCTATGCCGCCCAAGGTGAAATGGTCAGTCACCACATAAGCCCCTATCTCTATGGACCAGGGGTCCTGGGTGCGACACCTTTCGCCTCGCTCGCCCAGGGAGTCTGGATCAACACGCCCTCACCGTACGGCCCACTGTTCAGCGGGCTGGAGGGGGAGACTGTCGTCCTCGCCGGTCACCACGTGCTGCTCTCCATCATCTTCTTGCGCATACTGGCCATCGTGGGCGTGGTGCTCATCGCCTCTTTTTTGCCGTCATTGGCGCGCAGTTACGGCAAGGACCCCGGGCTGGCCTTCTCACTCGCAGTACTCAACCCGCTGGTCCTCCTGTTCCTTATTGGTTCGGGGCACAACGACGCCCTCATGATTGGACTTCTCGTCGCCGGACTTTCCATCGCCCGCTGGGGGCATTGCGGTTGGGGGTTAGTGGTCTGCGCTCTCGCGGGTGCGATCAAGATTCCGGGCGCGGTTGGCGTGTTCACCATTGCTTGGACGTCGGCCTACGGAGCACGTGCGGTTTGGCGCAGGGCACTCGCTCTGGCCGCGGCAGCTGCGGTGACCCTCGCAGTTCTCGGCGTGTTCGCGCAGGTGTTCGGTGTCGGGTGGGGGTGGGCCCGAAGCCTCGGATCGTCCGACACCGTGACCACATGGATCACCCCATCCGACCTGATCGCGAAAATCGTTCCTCACCTCGGTGTGTCGGCCTCGACATTCTTGGCGTTGGCCCATGTCGTCGGGTTCCTCACGGCGGCCATCATCTGCCTTTGGGCATTGAGGAACCTCCGCACCCTCGGACTTCCGGCCGCTCTGGGATTGAGCTTGTTGGCGATCGTGATCCTGGGCCCGATCGTTCAGCCTTGGTATCTCCTCTGGGGCCTCGTGCCGTTGTCCGCTACGGACGGCGCCCGTACCGTGTCGGCGATCGCCGTCCTTTCTGTATCGGCCACCCTGGCGGGAGCCGTCGGGTTGGGCCAACTGGTGAGCGAATTCTCTTCCCTCGGGTCTCTGTACGAAGTGCTCTTGATCTTGACACTGGCTGCAACAATCGTCGCGCTCACCGGTCCCGATCTCCCGGGATCGACTGTCTTCACAACCCCACACTTCTTCACTCGCTGGTGGTCGCCACCAATGCGTCACTTGCAGCGAGCCTGATCGCAGTTCCACAACCCGGGAACGACTCTCCTGACTATCGTGTCCCGATGGGTCGGATCCTTCTGGACGCAGGTCCTCTGCGTCGGCATCGTCATTTTCGACGTCTGTGGGCCGGCCAAGCGGTTTCGTCCATCGGGAGTCAGCTGACTGTTGTCGCCGTCTCTTTTCAGGCGTACGCACTGACGCATTCGACGCTCATTGTGGGATTGATCGGGGTGGTGACGCTCTTTCCTCTGCTCGCGGGGTCACTGTGGGGCGGCGCGTTAGCCGACTCCATGGACCGTCGCCGAGTGTTGATCTTGTCCCAGATTGTCATGGCGACGGCGAGTGGTGGACTCGTGGCCAACGCCAACCTCGCGCACCCCGCATTGTGGCCTCTCTTCGTGTGCACCGCGATCGGCGCGGCTTTTCAGGGCGTGGACTGGCCGGCACGGCGAGCCGCGTTGCCGGCGCTTGTCTCTGACGAGGACGTCACGGCCGCCGTCGCGCTCCAGACGACGATCGGGCAGCTTGCACTGGTCGCCGGTCCCGCTCTCGGGGGCATATTGATCGCCGCTTTTGGTTTGGGGGCCGTCTATGGCATCGATGTCGCCACCTACGGGTGCGCCCTTGCGGCCGTCGTGCTGTTGCCGGGGCTCGTGCCCACCCTTGGAGGCCAGCGGGCGTCCCTCAAGTCGATGGCGGAAGGTTTCCGGTACTTACGGACACAGAGGTTGTTGTCCGCCAGCTATTGGGTGGACCTCAACGCGATGATCTTCGGCATGCCGCGGGCCGTCTTTCCCACGCTCGGGACTGGCCTCTTCGGTGGGGGAGCCGGCGTGGTCGGATTGTTGTATGCAGCACCCGGAGCCGGAGCCCTGTTGGGGTCGTTCTTCACGGGTTGGTGTGTGCGATGGCGCAACCAGGGAAGGGCGATCTGCGGGTGCGTGATCGTCTGGGGCGCAGCCATTGCGCTCTTCGGGGTGATTCCTGTCCTGTGGATCGGTCTGGTGCTGTTGGCACTTGCGGGGGCGGCCGACATGATCTCGGGCATCTTTCGTCAATCCGTGCAACAACGCAAGGTCCCCGATCACCTGCAGGGGCGCCTATCCGGGACATTTTTTGCGGTGGCAGCCGGCGGGCCTCGCCTTGGCGACGGAGAGACCGGCCTGGCGGCTGAACTGGGAGGCCCGCAATTCGCGGTGTGGTCGGGCGGATTGGCCTGCGTCATCGGTGTCGGCCTCCTCATCTGGCGCTTCCCCGAGCTCTGGCACGATGACGGGAAGGGGATCGAACTCTCCCCGAAAGGCCAGATGCAGGCGATCATCGAGTCGACCAACGAATTGAGCGAAGGCGAGCCGATGTAGGTGGTGGCTACCGCCTACCTGTTGGATCAACGCCCACGTGTGTGATCCAGGTCGAACAACGACTCGCGCTGGCGCAAAATGGCGCACAGGGTCTCGTTATAGGGTGCCTCGAGCCCCAGTTCGGCACTCAATGTGACGACCATTCCGTTAATCACGTCGACTTCGGAGGGGCGCCCGGCGAGGTGGTCCAGTCGCATCGACGGACTCGTCTTCGGAATGGTGGAGGCGAAGTCGGTGACGTAGCGCAGCGGATCGTCGAACGGGAATTGGACCCCTTTGGCGATGCCGAGTCGGTACGCCTCGGATGTGCACGCAAGCGCGACCTTCCAGGCCTCCGGGTTCGACATCAGCTGGCCGACGGTGACGTCGAAGGCGGCGCACGGCGCACTCAGCGTGACATTGCACAAGAACTTTTCCCAGATCATGAGCTTCACATCGGCAAAGGCACGAACGTTGAACCCGGCGTCACGCCACGCCTGCTCGATCCGTTGGACGCGGTCGGTGAGGCCGCCCTGCATCTCGCCGATGCGGATGAGTCGCATCCCTTCGTGGTGCACGTGACCCGGTTCAGGGATCGATGACCCGAATCCTTCGGCGATACCGAGCAGGATGTGCTCCTCGGGGATCCGGCGGGCCACTCGTTCTCCCGCACCCAGGCCGTTTTGGAACGCCATGACGATACTGTCGGGCTCGAGCAGCGGTCCGATCTCGAGCGCCACGTCATCGACTGCGGCCGCCTTTGTCGCAATGATCCATACGTCGCACGACCCGGCGTCACGGGGAGCGCGTCCGACATGGAGGTTGTCGACGACATACGTGCCGCTCGCGCCGGACACGTGCAGTCCCGAGGTGGCGATGGCATTGATGTGCTCGGGCCAGATGTCGATGGCCCAGACTTCGTGCCCGGCCTTGCCCAGGAGGCCGGCATACACCGAACCCATCGCCCCGGTTCCGACGATCGCGATCTTCACGCACTACCTCCGCTGGAGAATTCAGGAACGCATGGCCGCCTTCCGAGAGGGCGTCACACATTCTACGGAACCGCTCCAGCAAGGCGAAGCCGCGCCGGGCAGGACGATGCCGCTCCCGAACAGTGGCGGACCACGTTGCCGTGGGTACCTGAGGCCGTGGGTACCTGAGGCCGTGGGTGCCTGAGGCCGTGGGAATCTGACGCCGTGGGTACCTGAGGCCGTGGGTGCCTGAAGCCGTGGGTGCCTGTAATTTCTGATCGCTAGAACTCTAACCTTTAGAAATTAGAGGTCGCTGTCGGTGCGCTCACCCCCCAACCGCCGCCCCCGCCCCCCGCCCCCCGCCCCGCCGCCCCCGCCGCCCACCGCGCCCGCGAGCGCTAGCTCCAGAGAGGATCGAGGTCGACGACCAGGGGGCGGACAGCCAGGGCCTGGACCTGCATATGGCGGGGCTTCTCTTCGATGACGTCGAGGACACCTCGCACGTCGTCGTCGACGAAGCGGCTCAGCGGGGCGAAGCTGTGCCGGTCGTCGCGCCCGAAGCGATGGTGCGGCATGCGGAGCGGCGCGTAGAGGTGGAGTTCGTCGCGAGCTCGTGTGACCGCGACGTAGAAGAGGCGGCGTTCTTCCTCGAGTCCCTCGGGTGTGCTCAGTGCCATGTCGATGGGGATGGCCCCGTCGACGACGTGTGGCACGTGGACATGCGACCACTCGAGGCCTTTGGCCGAGTGGATGGTCGAGATGACGAGATAGTCCTCGTCCAAGTGGGGCGGGCCGGCCAGGTCGCCACCCGAGACCGGCGGGTCCAGCGTGAGGTCGGCGAGCCAGGCTGAGAGGTCTTCGACCGCGGCGGCGGTGTCGGCCAGCCGCTCGAGATCCCCATCGCGCGCCTGCGCATCGTCGTAGCGGCCTTCGAGGAGGGGACGGATGGCGCGCACCACGGATGCAGCCTTGCGGCCCGATGTTCCGCTGTTGCGGGCTTCGCACAGTCCCGAGAGGGAGGCTGCAAGCTCGCGACGGGTGTTGGGCGGTGCCGCCGCGACGAGCTCGGGCCACCGGGACAACGCATCGGCTTCGGCCGGTCGGACCGCGTCCATGAGCGCCTTGGCCCGGGTCGGCCCGATATTGCGATGCAGGCGCAGAATCCGGTACCAGGCAACTTCGTCGCAGGAGTTGTCGAGCAGCCGGGCGGCACACACGAAGTCCTTGACGTGAGCTGACTCGAGGAACCGGAGGCCTCCGTATTTCCGGTAGGGGATCTTCCGCACGGACAGCTCGATCTCGATCAGGTCGCTGTGATGCCCGGCCCGCACCAGCACGGCCTGCTGGCGAAGATGCACGCCTCGCTCGTAGGCCTCCAGAATCCGGTCCACCATCGTCCGGGCTTGCGAGGATGCGTCATAGCAGCGGTCGAGGGTCGGCCGCGCTCCTGCGCCGCGATCGCTGTGCAACCTGAGCCTGGGTGCTCCTTCTGCAACGGGTCGGAGCACATTGGCGACATCGAGGACGCTCTGCCTCGATCGAAAGTTCCGCTCGAGCGCGATGGTGGTGGCGCCCGGATAGCAACGGACGAGTTGCCGCAGGTGGCGCGGGTCCGATCCCCGGAACCCATAGATGGCCTGCGCCTCGTCCCCGACGACGGTGAGGCCCTTTCCATCCGGGGCGAGCAGCCGGACGATGTCGACCTGAAGACTGTTCACGTCCTGGTATTCGTCGACCAGCACGAAGCGGAAGCGGTCCGCCAGGTGCGGGCCGAGCTCTTCGTGACGCAGGAGGGCCCGCCAGTAGAGCAGGAGGTCGTCAAAATCGAGAAGGGCGGAACTCCGCTTCCGCGCGGTGAAGTCCCGGAACAGCGCGGCGATGACTTCCGCATGCGGTTCGCACCAGGGGTACTCCGTCGGCAGGAGATCGCGCAGGGGTCGCTCGGTGTTGATGCACCGCGAGTAGATATCGACGAGGTCGTAGACCGGGGAAACCTCGTGGTGGTGCCGGTCAGGTCGTGATCGTTCCTGAGCAGGTCCATCAGATCGCAAGCCCCGGCCGGGTCGAGCAGGCCGAAACCCTTCGGCAGGTCGAGGACCTCCGCGTAGGCAGCGATGTGGCGATGGGCGACCGCGTGGAAGGTGCCTCCCTGGGGTCGCTCGTCCCGGCGGGCCCCCACGAGCTCACGGGCCCGACTCAGCATGTCGTCCGCAGCCCGGCGTGTGAACGTGAGGAGCAGTATCCGATCCGGTGGCACCTCCCGGTCGAGGAGGCAGGCCAGCCGGGAAGTCAGCGCCCGGGTCTTGCCGGTGCCGGCACCGGCGACGACCACGAGGGGGGCATCCCCGTGCGTCGCCACTGCGAGTTGGGCCTCGTCCAGCCCAGCGTCCCAGGCCGACTCGTGAGCGAACATATGTTCGTAGAGTAGCGGATGCCCGGCAGGCCGCCCCCCGTAGTCTGGGGGCGGTTCCCGATCTGACCGCCCCCCGAGAGCGAGGACGTCCATGACCTCACCACCCGCCTTGCTGGATCCGGCGGCCATTGCCAGGGATGAGAAGTTTCACGCGCGTCGTTGGTGGGTCCTGGCTGTCGTCGGCCTCGCGCAGTTGATGATCGTGCTGGACTCGACGATCGTCAACATCGCGTTGCCCAGGGCGCAGCTCGATCTCGGCTTCCCCAATAGCGACCGGCAGTGGATCGTCACGGCCTATGCGCTCGCCTTCGGAAGCCTGCTCCTGCTGGGCGGGAAGCTGGGCGATCTTTTCGGCCGGAAGTGGACGTTCATCGGCGGGCTGATCGGGTTCGCCGTGGCTTCAGCGATCGGCGGCGCGGCCCCGAACTTCGCCGTGCTGGCTGGTGCCCGTGCCCTGCAGGGCGTGTTCGCCGCCCTCCTCGCCCCGTCGGCGCTCTCCTTGCTGACCACTTCGTTCGTGGAGCCGAAGGAACGGGGCAAAGCGTTCGCCATCTTCGGCGCGATCGCCGGAGGCGGAGGAGCGACAGGGCTCCTACTGGGCGGCGTGCTGACCTCGTACCTGTCCTGGCGCTGGTGCCTCTACGTGAACCTCTTCTTCGCCGCCTTTGCGGTCGTCGGTGGCCTTTTGCTTCTCACCAATCCTCCACGCGGCGAGAAGCCCCGGCTGGACTATCCGGGGACCGTCCTGGCATCCGCCGGCCTGTTCGCCATCGTCTTCGGCTTGTCGCGGGCCCAGTTGGAGTCGTGGGGAAGCTCGCAGACCTGGGTTCCCCTGGCCATCGGCGCACTGCTGCTCACGGCCTTCGTCATGGTCGAAAGAACCGTGTCGAACCCCTTGCTCCCCATGCGCATCGTGCTCGATCGGAACCGCGGAGGAGCGTATATCGCCGTTGGTTTCACGTTTATCGCCGCCTTCGGCCTCTTCTTGTTCCTGACGTACTTCCTCCAGGAGATCCGTGGTTTCTCCCCGGTGATGACCGGGTTGGCGTTCCTCGCGCTGCCGCTCGATCTGGTCGTCGGCTCGGCCGTGGCCAATATCATTCTCCTGCCCCGCTTCGGATCCCGTCGGCTGATTGTGTGCGGGCTGCTCATGGGCGCCGTCGGCATGGGGCTTCTCACCCGGCTGGGCCCCCACACCGGCTACGGGCTCGGGGTGCTGCCCTCGTTGATCATCCTCGGCTTCGGCTTCGGCTTCGTCGTCCCTCCCGCAATGAACTCCGCCACCAGCGGCGTGGACTTCAAAGACGCCGGTGTGGCCTCGGCCATGGTCAACACGATGCAACAGGTCGGTGGTTCGATCGGCGTCGCGCTCCTCTCAGCCTTCGCAGCGCAGGCCACGCGCCATTACCTGAGTGCCCACGCGCATGAGCTCCCGCACGCGGCAACCGTGAAGCTGGCGGCAACGCACGGCTATACGTTTGCGTTCGCCATCTCCGCCGTCATCTTCGTGGTCGCCGCCGGGGTGTGCGGCGCGCTGATCCGCAAGCACCCGGCGCCCACGGCGGACCCGTCGGTGGTCGCAGCACCACGCCCGCTGGATTCGGTCGTCACTGCATAACTGATGCCCGACGCGGGCACCCACATGGGTTGACATTGCGAGCCTCTCTGGTACATTAGTCAACTAATGAACCAGCGAACAGGACACACGAGCGACGATCCGGAGGTGGGGGTGGTCCGTGCTCGATGACGGCGCGCCGATCTTCTCGCAGATCGCCGACCGCCTGGCCGACGACATCGCCGAGGGCGTCCTCGTCGAAGGCGGACAGGTGCCGTCCACCAACGAGCTCGCTGCGTTCTATCGGATCAACCCCGCCACCGCGGCCAAGGGCATCAACGTGCTGACCGACAACGGGCTCGTGGAGAAGCGGCGTGGCATCGGCATGTTCGTCGCAGCCGGCGCCCGGGAGCGGCTCCTCGACGAACGGCGCAAGCGCTTCGTCGAGCGTTACGTCGAACCGATGGTGACTGAAGCCAACCGGCTCAGGATCGATGAGGAATCGCTGATCTCCTTGATCCGAGAGTCCGACCATGTCCAAGGAGGCATCAAACTATGACACCGACGATCTCGGTGACCGGCCTGACCCGTCGCTTCGGCGACCATCTTGCGCTGGACGACGTCACCCTCGATATCGAAGGACCATCCATCACGGGGCTCCTGGGTCGTAACGGGGCCGGCAAGAGCACCCTGCTGCGCATCCTCGCCAATCAGGAGTTCGCCTCGGCCGGCACCGTCCGGGTCCTGGGGGCCAGCCCGGTCGAGAACGATGCGATCCTGCGCCGGATGGTGCTGGTACGCGAGGACCAGGAGTTCCCCGACTTCAAGGTCGGCCACGCATTGCGTGCCGCGTCGTGGTTCTATCCCAACTGGAGCGGCGAGGTGGCCGATGCGCTGCTCCATGACTTCGACCTCCCGGTCAACCGGGCGATCAAGAAGCTCTCCCGCGGGATGCGTTCGGCCTTGGGCATCGTGATCGGCTTGGCGGCACGGGCCGAGATCACCCTGTTCGACGAGCCCTACGCGGGCCTCGATGCGGTGGCCCGCCAGTTGTTCTACGACCGTCTGCTCGCCAGCTACGTCGACCACCCGGGCACCGTGGTGCTCTCCACCCATCTGATCGATGAGGTTGCCGACCTGCTGGAGCACGTGGTGATGGTCGACCACGGCCGCATCGTGCTCGACGCGGCGGCTGACGACGTGCGCGGCAGCGCCACCACGGTGAGCGGCCCGAGCGCCGCAGTGGAGGAGTTCGTCGCCGGCCGTCGCACATGGGACCGGCGCAGCATGGCTTCGCACGAGTCGGTGGTCGTGGCCGGCAGTCTCGACGACGGCGACTGGAACCGGGCCCGGGAGTTGCATCTCAATCTCGAATCCCTGTCCTTGCAACAAGTCATGGTCCATGCCGTCGGCGACGCCGGCGAGGGAGTGAAGGAGAAGTCGAACGCATGACCGCCTACATCAATGTCGTCCGGTACCACCTCGTCCAGCGCTTCAACTACCTCATCCTGCCCTGGGCGGTCCTCGTCTTCGTCTTCTTCGTCGACGTGGTCATCCTCGCCCTCACGCCGGCCGGGCACAGCGCGCACCGCTTCGTCGGGGGCTTGGCCTCCATCCTCGTGATCCTGTTCCTCCTCGGCCTCCAGAGCGTCTCGCGGTCATTGCCCTTCGGGCTCGCCCTCGGCCTCAGCCGTCGCTCCTACTACCTGGGGACCGCACTGCTCGCCGTGGCACTCGCAGCAGTTGCGGCCGCGGTCGCCACCGTGGGCCAGGCGGTCGAGCGGGCCACCGGTGGTTGGGGACTTACCATGGGGTTCTTCCGGGTGCCGTACATCCTCAGCGGGCCGTGGTATCTCACCCTCCTCACGTCGTTCGTCCTGCTCACCCTCTTCTTCGTCTACGGCATGTGGTTCGGACTCGTCTTCCGCCGTTGGAGCCTGGTCGGAGTGGCCGCCTTCGCCGCCGGTCAGGTCACCGTGCTCGTCATCGGAGCGCTCGTCGCCACCTGGACCCACGCGTGGCACGCCATCGGCCACTTCTTCACGGCCCTCAGCGCAGCGGGACTCACCGGGATCCTTGCCGCTCTCGCCCTGCTCCTACTCGTCGGCGGCTACACCACCATGCGGCGCGTCACCGTCTGAGCGGCCAGAGCTGAGCACGCTCTCGCTCGTGTCGCGAATGGATGCGAAGATCTGAAGATGGTCATGTCGGACCGTCCGGAGGTGCGCACGGCTCCATGGCCGATCGCTGCCGTAGATGCTGCGGGCCTCGTCGCCGGTCTCGCCGGCGGACTGGGCCGACTGCCGTTCCGCAACCCGTTGCGAGGGTCCGGCAACCTGCCGCGCAACCTGGCCATGGCGGCCACCCGCGAGCTGGTCCGTTCGCTCATGGGCTTCGCCTCGTCGCTGCCCATCGATGAATTCCGGTCGTTGGAGCGCATCCTCGATGTGTCGGCCGGCCGGGTCCTCCCACCGTTCGTGGGCCTTCAGGGCGTCACTACCGCATCCGATCGCCTCGGCGGGGTGCCCGGGGTCTGGTTCCGCCACGGAGGCGTTGTACCGCGTCAGCCGGACGGGCCCGATGCTGCAGAGACGAGGGGTCCGGTCGGCACCATCGTGTACCTGCACGGGGGTGGGTACATCGGCACGTCGCCTCGCATGTACGCCCTCTTCATGGCGCACCTAGCCCGCGTCACGCACTGCGAGATCTTCGTCGCCGACTACCGCTTGGCCCCGGAGTTTCCCTTTCCTGCTGCGGCGGATGACATCGTCTCGGTCGTGGGGCACCTGATGGAAGCTGGGTTGGCGGCGGAGCGCCTGGTCATCGCCGGCGACTCGGGCGGTGGGGGACTGGTCGGCACGGTCCTGCAGCGCATCACCAAGGTGCATGCGACCCGCCCCGGTGCGGTCCTTCTTTTCTCACCCGAGGTCTCGCTCACGCTGAGCGAGGAGTCGGTGACCAAAAACGCGCCCCTCGATGTCTTGCCGTGGAACATCCCGGTGAACTCGTACCTCCACGGGATCGACCCCCGCGACGCGCACGTGGACGTGCTGCTCGATGACCTCAGCGGCTGGCCTCCGACGTTTCTCGTCTATGGCGGGGACGAAATGTTCCGGGACGCCATCCGCGCCCTCTCGAGCAGATTGGGGGAGGCGGGCGTCACCCGGGAAGTCCTCGAAGTCGAGGGGATGTTCCATGACTTCCCGTTCCTCGTGCCGTGGGCCCGCGAGAGCCGGGATGTCTACGACCGGGCGGGGAAATTCGTACGAGGCGTTCTCGGGGATCCCGTCGGCGGTGAGCCGGTCACGCCGACGGGCCGCTGATTACCCGGGGTCCTTGCTGGTGATGCCGGCGATGACGGCATCGAGCAGGCCCGGGAACCTGGCATCGAGCTCGGATCGGCGAAGGGTCGCCAGCTTGCGCTGACCCTCGTGGCGGGTCGCGATGAGGCCGGCCTCACGCAGCACGCCCAGGTGGTGGGTCGTGGTCGACTTCGCCATGGCGGTGCCAGCGTGCTGGCCCAGGGCCGCACACGAGAGCTCGGCCTCGCCGTCGAGCGCAGCCACCATACGCAGGCGCGATGGATCAGCGAGTGCATGCATGATGGAAGCGAGGTCCATCTCCTCTACCGGCAGCTCAGTTCGTTCACGCATTGCTCACCTCCTCGGAGAAATCCTGCCGCCCGGGGAATAGGTGCGGTCCTCCTCCTGTTCGATAGTTGTATAAACGTCGAACTATCACCACTCATTCCCTCCGGTGAAAGGACTTCCTCCATGACGCTCACCGCCTCAGCACCATCCACGCCGCCGGACACCCGATCGGCCGGATCCGACGCTTCCGGGGCCGTGGCGGAGCAATCCTACGACCCCCGCCGCTGGCGGTCGCTGCCGGTGGTGCTCTCGGCGACGTTCATGTCGCTCTTCGACGTGTTCGTGGTCAACGTGGCCGCACCGAGCATCCAGCATGACCTCCGCGCCTCGTCCTCGACCCTCGAACTGGTGGTGGCCGGGTACTCGTTCAGTTACGCCGCGGGCCTCGTGACCGGGGCCCGGCTGGGCGACCTGTTCGGCCGGCGCCGCCTGTTCATGATCGGCCTGGCGATCTTTTCGGCGGCCTCGCTGCTCTCCGGCGTGGCCCCGACCAGCGCCCTCCTCGTCGTGGGCCGGCTCGCCCAGGGATTCGGTGCCGCCGCAATGGTCCCCCAGGTGCTGTCCATGCTGAATGTGAACTTCCGTCCCGAGGAGCGTTCACGCGTGTTCTCCCTCTTCGGGGTGACGGTCGGGCTGGGGACGGTGGCCGGCCAGATCCTCGGGGGAGTCCTGCTCAACGTCAATCTCTTCGGCTGGGGCTGGCGTCCCATCTTCCTCATCAACGTGCCCATCGGCATCGCCGCCATCTTTCTCTCCCGCCGCCTGCTGCCCGAATCAAAGCCCGATGTGGCGGACCGGCTCGATCCGCTCGGCGTGGTGCTGCTGACGACGGGAGTCGGCGCGATCACGGCTCCGCTGGTGCTCGGCCAGGCAGAGCACTGGCCCCTCTGGACCTGGTTGTCCTTCGTGGCCGGTGCGGCCCTCATCGCGTCCTTCCTACGTTGGGAGAACCGCCTGGGCCGGCAGGGTGGTCACCCGCTCCTGCCCCTGAGCTTGTTCGAGCACCGTGCCTTCAACGTCGGCCTGCTGGTGAACCTGGGCTTCTTCTCCTTCTTCGGGAGCGTCCTCCTCACCCTCACCATCTTCTTGCAGGAGGGCCTCAAGTACTCTCCGATGCGGGCCGGCCTGACCTTTGCGCCGCTCGGCGTGGCGTTTGCCCTGTCCTCGCTCCGGGGGCGGAGCCTCCACGCCCGCTACGGCACCGCCATCATTTCGGTCGGGGCCGCCTGCGCCCTGCTCGGCGTCGCCGGTCTGGCCCTGATCATCGCAGTCTCCGGGCTCTCGGCCACGGCGCTGGAGCTGTCGCCTGTGCTGGCACTCATCGGGATCGGCAACGGCCTCGTGATCCCGTTGATCGTCTCCGGTGTCCTCCAGAGCGTCCCGGCGTCGTCGACGGGAGCGGCCTCGGGTGTGCTCACCACGACGCAGCAGTTCTCCATGACGCTGGGTATCGCCGCCGTCGGCACGCTGTTCTTCGCGCGGGAAGCCACCTCCGGTATCGTCGCCGCGCTGGAGACGGCGCTGCTCGTCGATGTCGTGTTGGTGTCCTTTGCCTTGGCGATGACCTTGCTCCTGCCACGGGCCCGGACGGCGGCACCGACCGAGACGCCTGTTCCGGTTGTCGAGCTGGGCCGCTGCGGCTCAGAGGTGGCCGATGGCCTCGCGGAGAGCGCGGCCTAGGTCACCTGAACGCCGGCTGTCGTAGAGCGGCCCGGTGCCGTCACTGAGGAGGCAGCTGATCATCGCCACGCCCTGCGCCAGAGTCGGCCGTGGCGCGACGAGGGCGTCGAGAGTCTGTTGCAGCACCGGGTCGCACGCAATGATGCCCCTGCGGTTCAAGGGGACCTTGGGACTGCGCATCACCGGCGCCCAACGGCTGCGTGCGGCGACCCGTTCCAGATCGGCCGCCAGTGCGGCGCGCATCACCGGCGAGACGAGCACCTGGGCCCGGGCGGCGAGGAGGCGGCTCTGCTCGGGCGCGAGCCCGGCGGCCAGTCGGCGATCGAGGGAAGAGGCCAGCATGCGGGCGAAAAAACGGGTCGACCGTCGGTTCGGCGACGGTTCCAGCCGATGAGGTCGGAGCGGGTCGATGAGAAGCAGGGTGGCTGTGCCGCTCGGCGGACCTTCGGGCTGGAGGCGCATCACACCCCCATCCTTTAGGCCGGGACACGCCGCCGAAAGTGGCAGTATTGACATTGTGCGCGACGTACCTGCCAAGGGTTCCAACCACGATGTCGCCCTGGTCATCTATGACGGCTTCACCCCGTTCGAACTCGGTGTGGTCTGCGAGGTATTCGGCGAGGACCGATGGGTAGCGCGAGGTGACCCGTGGTATCGCCTGTTCATCTGCGGGAACAACGCGACGCCGGTGACGGCGGACACCGGTTTCCAGGTCGTGGTGCCCTACGGACTGGAGAAGCTCTCCACGGTGGACACGGTGATCGTGCTCCCGACCTACCGGCCCGCGGAGGTGGCGGAGAGCGTCTACGTGGCGTTGCGGGCGGCCCACGCCCGGGGGAGCCGCATTCTCTCCCTGTGCGGTGGTGCCTTCGTCCTGGCCGAAGCAGGCTTGCTCGACGGGCGCCGCGCCGCGACCCACTGGGCCGAGTGCGATGCATTGGCCCGCCAGTACCCGAGCCTGTCCGTCGACCCCGGGGTGCTCTATGTCGACGACGGCGACATCCTCACCGGTGCGGGCAGTGCCGCCAGCATCGACCTGTGCCTGCACATCGTGCGCCAGGACTACGGCAGCGAGGTCGCTACCCGACTCGCCCGCCAACTGGTTGTCCCGCCCCAACGCGACGGTGGCCAGGCGCAGTACATCGAGCAGCCACTGCCGTCGTTGGACACCGCGGACCTCTTCGCCGACACGATCGCGTGGGTGCAGGAACACCTCGACGAATCGGTGACCGTCGACGACCTGGCCAGCCGATCGGCCATGAGTCCCCGCACATTCGCCCGCCGGTTCTCCGCTGCGACGGGCACCACGCCCTACCAATGGATCGTGCGGCAACGCCTCCAGCTCGCACAACGACTTCTCGAAATGGGCGACCTCTCGATCGAGACCGTGGCCGAGAGAAGCGGGTTCTGCACCGCGGCGAACCTACGCAAGCATTTCACCCGGTTGGTCCACACCAGCCCGCAGGCGTATCGGCACGCCTTCCGGGACCGGAGCACAAACTCCCCGGGCCTGCAGGCCCGGGGAGTTTGACGCGGCGTGTGGGAGTTCTACTCGGCTACTTGGCTACATAGCTGTTCAAGCAAGTGGGCTGCTTGACGGTCGAGGTCGGCAGTTCGTAGAACTTGCTGTTCTTGATCCCCATGTAGAAGAAGCAGGCGTTGTGGGTCGGCTGGCCCTTCGTGAAGTGCAGCGGCGGCGTGAGGCCGCCGAGCGTGGTGCCCTGGGGAAGGGCGTACATGCCGGCGGTCACCTCGGCTGCCGTGGGTGTCGAAGTGAGCTTGGCCGCCTCGACCGCATCCTGGATCAGGATGGCGTCCGCCCAGTTCTCGACCACGATCTCCCCGAAGTTGGGGTTCGTGAGCTGCTGGGGGTAGTACTTCGACAGCGCCGCGTACATCGGGTCCGTCGCCGCGTTGTGGACGAAGAACGGGACGTCGGGTTGTGCGTCCACGTTGCCGTTGAACTGGGGAATCGTCAGCCACGATTGGCCGACCGTTCCGTCGGCGCTGATCTGCACGGGCGTGTAACCCTGCGCAGCACAGTCCTGCACCACCTTGTTGACGACCGCCGTCGCGTCACCGACGGTCATCGACGTGGCGCCGGCCTGCTTGGCGGCGAGGCACTGGGCGGCATAGCTCGGGGCGGCAAAGCTGATGGCCGTCGAGTAGACCATTTCGGAGCCGAACTTGGGCAGCGCCGCCTTCAGCGGTCCGAGCGCCTCGGAGCACAGCGCGACCTCGGCACAGTAGAGGTCGGCGGACTTCTTGGAGTGCACCAGTTTGGCCAGATAGGCCTCGCCGGTGGTGAAGTCGTCGTAGGTCGAGCCGGGATCGAAGAAGTCGGCGTTCTCGTAGGGGCCGTCTTCGGTCTGGCCGCCGATGACCGGGACCTTCTGTGCCTCGACGTACTTGTACCAGGCGGTGTCCACGTCGGAGTTGTCGACCAGGGCCACGATGTGGCTCCCGGTGACCATGCCCTCGACCTCGGAGAGTGACGTGGACGGGTTGTACCCGTCGTCCTTCACGATGAGGTTGACCTGGTGGCCGTCAAGCCCGCCCTTGGCGTTGACCTCCTTCGCCCAGGCCTCGAGCACCTCGGTGGTCTGGTCGATGGAGGAGGCCTCGGGGCCGGTCAAGCTGGCGATGTCGCCGATGTTGATCGGTGCCTTCGTCGTGGCCGCACCAGCGGGGTGGCTGAGCGCCACGCTGGTGAGACTGACACCGGCGAGTGGTGCCACCACCATGGCCATGGTCGTGAGCATGCGGATCAGACGTTTCATGCGGATTCCCCCTCTTGGTCCGGCACCGGTTCTTGCGATCTGCTTCAGCAAGCTCAGCCTGCGCCAATTATGTCGGTTCTGTGTCGGTGATTATGTCGGTTCTGTGTCGGTGATGCAAAGCACCCCCTCCGGGCGACCCGATCGGAACCTCATTCGGACGGGCTCAGTGGGGTGACGGGATGGCGGTATCCGGATGCAGCGACACCCTGCGGTAGGGGGGACGGATGCCCTGGTTTCCGGATTTCGCGCGGATCTACGACGACGTGGAACCCCCTTCAGTGTCCCGCAATTTGACCGCCGTCGACATGAATGATCTCGCCGGTGATGAAGGGCGATGACTCGAGGAACAGCACGGCATCGACGATGTCGCTGACCTGACCGACATGCCCGATCGGGAGCTGTTCCCCCAGACCCTCGTAGCTCTCCGCCGGGTGTTCCGGTGTCCGGATGATGCCGGGCGAGACGGCGTTCACCCGGATGCCCCGTGAAGCGTATTCGATCGCCAACGATCGGGTGGCCGCGGCCAGGCCGCCTTTCGTCAGTGAGGTGAGAACCGATGGTGCGCTGGAATCGGCCACGTCGACAAGGGTGGTCGTGATGTTCACGACGTGGCCCGAACCCCTTATCAGCATGTCGGTGACGGCGAGCTGGGTCAGCCGGAAGAATCCGGTGAGATTGACACCGATGACCGTCGCGAAGTCGTCGGCCGTGTAGCTGATGAACGGTTTGGACAGGTAGACGCCTGCATTGTTGACGAGGGTGTCGATACGCCCGAAGCGCTCCAACGTCTGCTCGACGAGGTGATCCGCGGTTGCGGGGTCCGACAGGTCCCCGGCCACCGCGAGCAGGCCGGGGTCGTCGCTCGGAGCGACCCTCCGCGAGACAGCCACGACCGACCACTCCTCTCGCCGGTACCCGTCCACGATTCCCGCGCCGATGCCCTTCGATCCCCCCGTGACGATCGCGACTTTGCCGTTCGGCGGGCTCATAGAAATTCCGGCTCCCTGCCGCTTGCAGACGCCGGTACGTCAGGGCGAGGTCGAAGGGCCTGTGCCGGCAGCCTTCGACGCTGTCGCGATCGCCCCACGGAGCGCCTTGAGAGCGGCCACGTAGATTTCCGAGAACGACGGGAACGGCTGGATCGTGTCGTCCAGGACGTCGAGCGGCACATGGCCGCGTATCGCCAGCGTGGCCTGTTGTAGCCACTCACCTGCCTCGGGGCCGAGTGCGTAGGCACCGGTGAGGCGTTCGCCATCGCTGAGCAACGTCAAGAAACCCTTGTCATCGGCATACGCGTGCGTGTACGTGGCGGTTTTTGCAACTTCAGACAGCGGCACCGTCGCGCTGAAGGTGCCGGTGCCGGCACCGACGGCCGCAGCTTGCGGATCGGTGTAGACGACCCTCGGGACCGCCTCGTAGTTGGCCTCCCGGGGGTTGCCGAGGATGTTCGCGGCGACCACCTCACCCTGGTATTTGCCGACATGGGTAAGCGGCCAGAGGCCGTTGACGTCACCGATCGCCCACAGGCGGTCCGCAACCCGCAGGTGTGCATCAACGGGGACCCCGTGCGGAGCCGCCTCGACGCCGACCGTTTCGAGCCCGATCCCCTGGACCCGCGGACGCCGGCCGGTGGCAACGAGCAGGCGGTCGCCCCTGAGTTCCGGTTTGCCGTCGAGCACGAGGACGTACGCATCGCCTTCGCGCCGCGCCGCAGTCACATTCGCACCGAGGATGAGTTCGATGCCCTCGCGACGGAGGGCCTCGCCGAGCGCTTCACCGAGTGGCGCCGCCTCCCGGCCGAGCACGTGCGCGGACATGTCGGTGACCACCGCCTCGCCCCCGAGCCGGCGCACGACCTGTGCCATTTCGACCCCGACCGGCCCGGCACCGAGGATGAGGAGACGCCGGGGGACTTCCTTCATTGACGTTGCTTCACGGCTTCCCCAGACACCCTCGAGGTCGCGCAGTCCCGGGACCGGTGGTACCACGGGATCTGCGCCGTTCGCCAGGACCACATGGTCGGCCGTATGGCGGACCCCGTCGATCTCGACGACGCCCGTGCCGGCCAGCCGACCACTGCCGCGCAGCAGGGCGATGCCGTGATCGGCCAGCCACTTCTCCTGACCGGCGTCCGACCAATTCGAGACCATGAAGTCACGCCACGCCAGCGCCGCAGCGATATCGACGTCGGCCGTGGCTGCCGCCTCCCGGGCCCCATGGACGGCTTCGCCCGGCCGCAGCAGTGTCTTGGAAGGGATGCAGGCCCAGTACGAACACTCGCCGCCGACGAGCTCGCGTTCGACCACGGCCACCCGTAAACCACCTTCGGCCAAGGCGCCGGCGCAGTGTTCGCCCGGGGAGCCCCCGCCGAGGACGATCACGTCGTAGTCGTTGCTCATGTCGGCAGCTCTTCCCCGGCGCTCTCTCGCACCATGTAGAGCGCATACCAGTCAGGCCAGTCGGGGTCCGCCTTGCCGATGCGCTCCTCGTGCTTGCCATGAGCAGCAGACGCCCTTCTGAGGGCTGCCGCAAGGTCGCTCACGGAGTCATACGTCGTGGCCATGGGCTCTCCTCTCAGCGGCCGGGAAGGCGCGTCTTTATTTCCTGGAGCAGCCAGCCATTGCCATCTGGATCGCTGAAGGAGGCGAACGAACCGTAGGAGGCATGTTCGGGCGCGGGGCCGCTCTGGCGCCCCCCGGTCCCCGCATGGTGGAAGATCCCTGTGACGTCGTGGAAGATCTCGCTCACTTTCACCCCGCGTGCGATGAGGTCTGCGCGCGAGGCGTCGATGTCGGACACCGACAGCTGCAGGCCCTCGAACGAGCCGGGTGTCGCCGAGGTGACGCCCTTGCCGAAGATGATCGAGCAGGCCGACCCCGGAGGGGTGAGTTGCACGACCCTGTAGCCGTCATCCACCGCGAGATCGGCGTCGAGCCGCCACCCGAGCGATGCATAGAAGGCCTTCGCCCGATCGACATCAGAGACAGGCACGACGACAACCTCGAGCTTCAACTCGCCGGCGTTCACCGGTGCACTGGCACCGCTTTCCTGGGCGCTGCTCATCTCCACCTCCATGTTGGTGGTACCGCGACAGGCGACGCTGTTCGACCGGGGCCGCCTCGTTGCATGTGGTCTCACTCTTCCCCTCATGCGAGCGAAAGTCAAGGTCCGCCGCGGGCCCGATCCGTTCGCTTTGGGGCGTTTTCTAGCTGTGCACTCCGAGCCGGCGCGTTCGGTTCAGAAGGCGATGGTCCGGCGTCCGCACTACCATCCCCTCCGACATGACTGTCGTCTTCGCCCAGGGCCGGCTGTTGATTGCCGGCGTCGACGACTCGGGTCGATCCTGCGTCGTGGACGAGCTCGCTCTCGGATCGCGGTCCGTCGAGGGTGGCTTCAATGCTCTGGTGGCCTACACGGGTCCTCGCGGTGCGCCACCCACTGCAGCCCCCGGCAAGGCCGACCATCTCGAGATCGGCCTCCTGCCCGGACAGGTGCAATGGATGATCGTCGACTATGAACCTGGCCAATCGTTTCCGATGCACTCGACGCACACCATCGACCTGGACACGGTGTTGCGCGGATCGGTCGAGCTCGAGCTCGGCGATGGGATCCATGCCCTCGGTCTCGGCGACTGCGTCATAATTCCCGGGGTCGACCATGCGTGGAAGGCGGGGGACACCGGTTGCCGGCTGAGCGTCATGTTCATCGGCACGCAGCCTCCCTAGCCCGTCGACAGTCTGGAACGACGACATGGATGAACCGACAGTCTCGCAATGTCGGTCGTCACTTCAGCCGCTGCGGTCCGGCCCTGGATCGAGCACCTCCCCTATGCCGCAGCGAACGCGGGAGCGGAGCACGCTGCCCGGATTCTGCGACTCGAGTCTGAGCCTTGCTCCCGGCCATCACTACGAAGTCATGTCGGATGGCAGGAAGGATTCCTCAACCTCTTCTCCTCGTAGCCTCCGCCGACCTTCTGGTTCGCGAGAGGAACGCCTCGACCTCGTCGGCGGGCAGCGGCCGGGCGAAGAGGAATCCTTGTCCGACATCGCACTCTTCGATCTGCAATTGCGTCAGTTGATCGGATTCCTCAATGCCTTCAGCGAGGGTTTCGAGGTTCAGGGCTTTTCCCAACTGCATCAAAGTGTGGAGAAGTGCGTCGCCTTCGGGGGACTGCGCCATCCCCGAGATGAACGTGCGGTCGATCTTCAGAGAATCGACCGGGAATTGTTGTAGATAGGCGAGCGAGGAGTACCCGGTGCCGAAATCATCGATGGCAATGCGGACGCCGAGGGACTTGAGGGCCGACAAGCGGGTCTGCGCATTCTTGGTGTTGGCCATCAGGCAGGTCTCGGTGATCTCTATGGTGAGATCGCCCGGCGGGAGGCCCGAAAGAGTGAGCGCCTGTTGGACATCTTCCAGTATCGAGTCGGCGTCCATCTGGCGCGCGGAGACGTTGACCGACATTCCGGTGCTGACGCGGCCCTCCTGTCGCCAGGCCATCGCTTGTCGACATGCCTCGATGAGGACCCACCGACCGACGGGGACGATCAGGCCGGAGGCCTCGAGAGCGGGGATGAAGTCATCGGGCTGGAGTAGCCCCCGGTTCGGGTGATGCCAGCGCAGGAGAGCCTCTACGCCGACGACGGACAAGTCGTTGAGATCGAGGATGGGCTGATACACGAGGAAGAACTGGTCGCTGCCGACCGCCGCCAACAAGTCCAACTCCAATTCGTGCCTGCTGCGGAGCACCGTCTGCATCTCTGCTTCGAAGACGACGAAGCACCTCTTCCCGGCGTCCTTGGCCGCATAGAGGGCGATGTCGGCATCCCGCAGGAAGTCCTCTGCGTTCTCGCGTAGTCCGATGGCGATGCCGATGCTGGCGGAGATGCTGATGGCGGTCTCGTGATCGCCATCGATATGGAACGGTTCGGCGAGCACGTCGAGCAGACGTTCCGCCACCAATTCCGGACCGGCCGCGAGCGAGAGACCTTCGGTCAGCACGATGAACTCGTCGCCGCCGAGTCGTCCGACGGTGTCGGATTCACGAAGGATGCCGTCGATCCTGGCGGCGACCGCCTTGAGCAGTAGGTCGCCGACGGCATGGCCGAGGGTGTCATTGACATTCTTGAAACCATCGAGATCGATGAACATGACAGCGACCTCGAAGTGCTCCCGTCTCGCTCGCGCTATCGCCTGGTTTACCCGATCCATGATGAGGACCCGGTTCGGGAGACCGGTCAGACCGTCGTGCAGCGACTGATGACGGATCTCTTCGAGGAGGCGGGCATTGCGGATTGCACTGGCCGCCAAGCGTGCGTAGGACTCGAGGACCGGGCGTTCGAGCCGTTCGAACGAGGCGGTGGAGGCGCGGATGGAGACCAGTCGGCCGTAGCGGATGCGGTCCGATTCCACGGAGACCACGCACATGTGTGCGAGCGTCTCGAGGTTCGGCGCCCGGCGCAATCGTTCGTCGATGGGCTCACCTTCGACGGAGTCGATCCCTTCTCCGCACACCCAACGATCCGTCGTTGAGGTCGCGTCGATTTCGAGGAGGCACGACAAGGCGGGTACGGCTCTGTAGGCGGCCGCCAGGACCCGGGTCAGGACCGTCTCGAGGTCGTCACCGGAAACGAGCTCGGCCACTGTGCGCTGGAACTCTTCGAGGCGGGCCTGCGAGAAACGGGACTGCAGTTCGGCCCGGGAGATCCGTGCGTCGCCGCTGTTGGTCGTGTCCCAGTGCATAGCGGGCTTGGCACCAGGTGGCGCCATCACACTGGCATGACTCATAGTGGATGTCTGCGTCCCGGTACCCCATCATCCGGGGCATGCTGGCGAAGAACCCCATGTGGAGCGCACAGTGCTCGGGAAACGGCTCGTATCCCCGGGGGGAATCGGAACCTGACAAGAACCTCGTCCGGGCCCATGTCGTCGATGTGTAACTCGACGACGGGCGTGGTCGTGAGGCTGGGGAGGAGGGGATAGATGGCCTCGACCGAGCCGAGTGCGGTCATCGAGTCGGACAGGTCGGGGGACTGGATCGAATCGAAGACGTGTGCACCGATCGTGCTCAGCGCGGCCGGCCCGCCCAGCACATGGCCCGTTGCTTCCAGCAGCCGCCTGTACTCGCCGTAGGAGCTTCTCGTCGTGGCGTCGCCCAACACGGCGAGACTGCGTGTCTCACCTGCCGGTTCGAGGACATGGGCGAGTGTTCCCTCGCGCGTCTCTCTTTGCAGGTAGCCCACGACGTATTGCGTGAGAATGCCGCCGAAGTCCTGCGCACGGTCCTTGCCTCGTCTGTCGGCATCGTGACCTTTTGGGAACATCATGAGGCCCCACCTCGAGCTCTCTGCTCCGGTCGATGTGAACTCATCAGGCCATTGCAGAGGTCGTCGAGATGAGGTGGGAAGTTGCCTGCCTCGGTCCAGTGTGGTCGCTCCTTCTCCACCCCAACCCAACGCCCGCACAACTCTGCCTCCGCAACGTGGGCTGCCAACTGGGGTTTTGTCGCGCACAGGGGCCCGGGCGGCCCGTGTGGGCGTCCGACCGATAGAGCGATGCGCCCGGCGGTAGTTTCGGTCAAGATTGCGTGTCAGTGGGGGAGGAGCTCCCTCGTCGTCGTACCGGCGGTCCCGACGCATCGAGAGTGGAGGATTCGGATGAAGACAAAGACTGCGGTTGTGCAGGAGTCGCCCGGCAAGTGGGAGGTCACCGAGGTCGATCTTGATGGTCCCCGACAGGGCGAGCTCCTGGTCCGGATGGTGGCTTCGGGGCTGTGCCATTCCGATGACCATCTGACGACCGGCGACCTCCGACTCGGCTACTACCCGATCGCCGGAGGCCACGAAGGTGCGGGGATCATCGAAGAGGTCGGCCCTGACACCCCGGAGTGGAACGTCGGCGATCGGATCGTGATGTCCTTTCTCCCCGGCTGTGGCCGGTGCCGCTGGTGCGCCTCGGGCATGCAGAACCTGTGTGACTCCGGTGCACGCACGCTCGACGGGACCAGGGCCGACGGCAGCTACCGGATGAACCTCGACGGGCGCGGCGTCGGACAGATGTCCGGCCTTGCGACCTTCAGTCAATGGTCCACCGTCTCGGCCCTTTCCGCAGTGCGCTGTCCCGATGACGTCCCACTCGAGGTGGCCTGTCTCACCGGCTGCGGCGTGGGTACCGGTTGGGGCTCGGCGGTGAATTCGGCCGGGGTGCGCCCGGGCGATGTGGTCATCGTCATGGGGGTCGGCGGTATCGGCATCAACGCGGTGCAGGGGGCATCGCACGCGGGCGCCTCGGTGATCGTTGCCGTCGATCCCGTCGAGTTCAAGCGCACGACCGCATTGCAGGTCGGTGCGACCCATGCCGCGGCGACGATGGCCGAGGCGGTGGAACTGATCGGCCCGTTTACGAACGGGCAGGGGGCGGATTCTTGCATCGTCTGCGTGGGGGTGACCGACGGTGATCATGTCGCCCAAGGGGTCGACGCGATTCGAAAAGGAGGGACGTGCGTCCTGACGGGGATCGGGAATAGTGCCGCAATCGGCATCCCGGTCTCGCCGACCATGCTCACGCTGTTCCAGAAGCGCATCCAAGGGTCGCTCTTCGGCGCCTCCAGCCCGTCGAAGGACATCCCCCTGATGTTGGAGCTCTACCGACAGGGGCGGCTTCGCCTCGACGAGTTGATCACGACCAGGTATTCGCTCGACAAGATCAATGAGGGGTATGCGGACATGCACGCCGGTCGCAATATCCGCGGTGTCATCGTGCATGAGCACTGACCGGAGGGCGGCATCGACGCGGCGCTCCGGGCGGAGGCGCTGCGCCGTTTCGCCAGGGTGAGCGGTCGGACGGAACCTGAGGTTCTCGGGCCGATTGACGGGGCGAGGCCCCCATGGGGGTTCCCGAGCACGGATCCTGCGGTATTCGGTTATAGCGTCGAGGAGTACCACCTGCGCGGCGTGGCCGCATGCTACGAGGTCGTATCCGATGACGCGGGCGCTAAGCTGGAGGTGGAGGAGTGCGGCGCCGCCCCGTACCGCACCCGTCTCCTCGTGGCGCGGCCGATGGATCCGGCACGCTTCAATCACACGGTGCTGCTCAATTGGCAGAACGTCTCGGCCGGATACGAGCAGCGCGTCCCGAGCGACGGGGAGCTCTACCAGGGGTACGCCTGGGTGGGGGTCAGCGCGCAGGAGATCGGGTTGTACGGGCCCCCACTCGGCATGGGACGGGTGGCGCGGGCCTCGGCGAGAGGGATGGTGGATGAAGATCCCGAACGCTACGGAATGTTGCAGCACCCGGGAGATCCCGGATCGTTCGACATCTTCTCCGATGCAGCCCGTGTCGTAGGACCGGCGCGCTCGACCGCCGTTGACCCCTTGGCGGGACTCGACGTGCACCACGTCGTCGCCCTCGGCGGTTCGCAGTCGGCGATGCGCCTGGTCTCCTACGCCAACGCGCTCCACCGTCGGCACCGGGTCATCGACGGCTACGCGTTGACCGTCTGGGAGGGCCGCTCCCCCGATCTCATGGACGGCCCGATCTCGTACGGAGGTGCCCGTACGGTCATCCGGGACGATCTCGAGGTGCCGGTCGTGGTCGTCAACAGTGAATTCGAGGCGCTTGCGCTGCATCTCGCGGGAGCGCTCGACTCGAGGTGGATCCGGTACTGGGAGGTGGCGGGCACCCCGCACGGAGTGACGAAAAGGCCCGAACTCCCGAACGCCCGCGGGTGGAAGCCGAATACCCTCCGCTTCAACCCGGTGGCAGAGTCCGCCATCCGTCACGTTCGCCGGTGGGTGGCGGACGGGCACCCGGCCCCGTCGTTTCCCCGCATCGCGGTGGAGGACAGCCGTCCGCCGCGCATCCTGCCGCGATGCGCACGGGAACGCCGTCGGGGGTGTCCGCCTGCCTGAACTGGAAGTCCCGGTCGCGGCGTACCGAGGTGCGGCGACGGGGACGGGGTTGCCGCCGCTCTTCGGCGCGGCCCGCCCGCTGGACGAAGACCAGCTCCGCGCCATGTACCCGTCCCGTCAGCACTACGAGGCGCGGTGGCACGAGGCCGTTGACGCCCTGGTGGCATCAGAAGCCATACGTCCCGAGGATGCCGCTGCGATGGTCCAACGGCTCGACGACGTGCGGTTGCCGATCGATGCAAAGGTGCCGGACGGTTCGCCGTAGTGACTTTCTACCCTAGGCCGCGCGCTGGGGACGGCGGCATACTGGGCACATCGGGGCAAGAGGCAACGATCCGTGGAGGACGATCGTGTTCAGGTATCTCAGGAGGATCGTCGCCCGCCGCAAAGGTTCCGATCTTCCCGACCGGGCACCGACCGTGCCGCGTGGGACCATCCGCCAGCATGCCGTGGCCCCTTGGCGCATCAACAACCACCTCATCGAGTTCGGCCTGGCTTTCGGCGGTGTCACCCACGCGGGCTCCATGGGCTTGCGAACGATGTCGTCGCACCGTGTGTCGGTTCTCCTCAACCAAGGAGAGGTCTACGCGCGGCCGGGCGAAGGCTACGAACCGCTAACCGGCTACGTACGGGCGATCGACTTCGAGGTGGACGCAATCAGTGCCGCCGCAGCCTGCGAGGTCGCCTACGGCGTCACCAACTCGTATCCGGGGGAACTCCACTGCGATGCCAAGTACCTCGACGTGGTCCGGACCTATCGGGAAGTGGGTCACTTTCGCTCCGTCACGGTGGGCGACGTGTTCGTTGTCGGCGAGGAACGATTCGTCTGCTCCCACTTCGGGTTCGCCCGGTCGCCCCGCATGAACGGCATGGCCTGACCCCGGTTCTCCCATGTCGCAAAGTAGATAGGCTGGCCGCGACACCTTGGCTGGCCCGGGTCATTTGAGGATGGGGGTTCGTAGGTCGAATGAGTGAGTGGGATTATCTGACGGATTTCCTGGTGGTGGGCACCGGCGGAGGTCTCGCCGGCGCTCTTACCGCCGCCGCCTCCGGGCTCGACACCCTCGTGGTCGAAAAGGAGGATCTCATCGGCGGCTCGACGGCCATGTCGGGCGGCGTGATCTGGTTGCCGAACAACCCGCTCATGGTCGACGACGGGGTAACGGACTCACTCGAGCAGGGCCTCGAGTACTTCGAGTCCGTCGTCGGGCCGCCGACGCGGGCTTCGTCGCTCGCGCGCCGTCACGCGTACATCGAACAGGGCACGCAGATGGTCCAACTCCTGCGCCAGCTCGGTCTGCAGTTCTTGCGCTGCGAAGGCTACAGCGACTACTACGCGGGCGTGCGCGGCTACAGCGGCGGCGTGGCCCGCGGGCGGGCGATCGCCTGCAACTACTTCGATGCCCGCCGTCTCGGCCCGTGGCAGCAGAAGTTACGCGCGTCGTTCACCGGGGGAATCGTGGTGTTCACCCACGAGTCGTCGCGCGCCCAGCTGGTTATCCGCACCACCGAAGGTGCGAAAATGGTGGCGAAGATCATCGGCCGGACCGTCGCGGGGCGCCTGAAGGGGGAAATGCGCCTGACCAACGGTGCCGCGCTGATTGCTCCGCTGCTGGAGCAGTTGGTCGAGCGCGGCGTCCCCGTGTGGACGGGGACGAAGCTCACCGAACTCGTGCTCGAGAAGGGGGAGGTTGTCGGGGCTGTACTCGACCGTCGAGGAAAGAGAGTGCGCGTACGGGCCCGCGGCGGCGTGCTGCTCAGTGCGGGTGGGTTCTCGCGCAATGGAGCCATGCGCGAGAAGTATTCCGGCGACCAACCCAACAGCGCCGAGTGGTCGTTGACGAGCCCCGGCGACACCGGCGATGCGATAGAGATCGCCATGAGCCTCGGGGCGGCGACAGAGCTCATGGACGAAGCGTGGTGGATCCCGACGGCCGTCCGCCCCAACGGCGCTTCGGTGTTCGTCCACGGAGAGCGGTGCAAACCGTGCTCGATCATTGTCGATGCGGGTGGCGACCGCTACTTCAACGAGGCCGTCTCCTATATGGAAGCCGGTCAGTGCATGTACAAGCGGGACAAGACGGTCCCGGCCATCCCCAGCTGGTTCGTCATGGACAGCAAATACCGACGGCGCTACCCCCTGGCCTTCCGTCGTCCCGGGATAAGCCCGAAGAAGTGGAAGACGAGGGATTTCATGACGAAGGCCTCCAGCCTCGACGAGCTCGCCGTCACCTGCGGGATCGATCCGGTTGGGCTGCGGGCGACGGTGGAGCGCTTCAACGAGTTCGCGCTGAGTGGGAACGACGAGGACTTCCACCGTGGCGAAGGCGATCACGAGAAGTGGTACGGGGACGATGCGAACAAGCCGAACCCCTGTCTGGGGACGATCGACACTCCGCCGTTCTATGCAGTGGCCCTTTATCCGGGTGATGTCGGGACCAGCGGAGGTCTGGTCTGCGACGAGCACTCACAGGTCCTCGACGAGGCCGGCACCCCCATTCGTGGGCTCTACGCCTCAGGCAACGCCACCGCATCGGTGATGGGGCGCACCTACCCAGGCGCAGGTGCGAGCATCGGGGCCTCCGCGATCTTCTCGTATATCTCGGCGTGCCATGTCGCCGATCGATTGCGCGCAGGGGCCACGGAGAAGGCCGGCTAAGCGACAGCGGCGATCGGCAACTGGGGATAGAGCGATGTCACCCCACCGGACAACATGCTGAGCACCTGTCGGCTGGTGTCGTCAGCGAAGATCTCGTAGAGGTCTCCTTCGATGCCGTCGATCGCCAGTTTGGCGATATCTGCCGGATCGGATTTGGGCATCGTCACTTCTGCAGCCATATCCGTGTCCATGAAACCCACGTGGAGGCCGCTCACCCGGATGCCCTGCTCCGCCAGTTGCAGACGCAGGGCATTCGTCAGCGACCATTCCGCTGATTTCGCGGCGCAGTAGGCGCCGACATCCGGAAAGCTGATCCACGAGAGGGCGGACAGGACGTTGAGGATCGAACCTCCGCCGTTGGATGCAATGGCCGGGGCAAAGGCGCGGACGACGGAGAGTGTCCCGAAGTAGTGGGTGTCCATCTCCAGACGAACGTCTGTGAGATCGCCCTGCAGGAGATCGGCGCCGGTCGACGAACCGGCGTTGTTGATGAGCAGGCTGACGTCGCCGGCGGCCTCGGCTGCGGCGGTCACTGATCGCGGGTCGGTGATGTCGAGCTGCAGCACCTTCGCCCCCGGTATGTCGACCGCGTGCGGATCGCGGGATCCGGCGTAGACGGATGCGCCACGGGCCAGCAGTTCCTTCGCCAGGTGACGCCCGAGTCCTCTGTTGGCTCCGGTGACGAGAGCGGTCGATCCGTCAATTTTCATGATGTCCCCTTGCGCTAGGTGGTCCCGCATCTGGCTTACGTAATCAACAGTCAGGTACCCTACGAACTAACTTAGGGAAAGTCAAGTCAGCTAGGATGGAGCGATGCCGGAGAACACGTTGACCTTGGTCGGAGAGCTCGCACCACGGGGGGGATGGGAGGCCGAAGGCTGCACGATCGCCAAGGCAATGGACGTCGTGGGCAACCGTTCGGCCGTCCTTCTCATGCGGGAAGCCTTCTACGGCACGACTCGATTCGACGACTTCGCCGAACGGGTCGGCCTCAGCGAGCCGGTGGCGGCCAAGCGGCTGAAAGAGCTGGTTGCACTGGGACTGCTGGAACGCCGGCCGTACCAGGAACCAGGCAAGAGAACCCGGCTGGAGTATCGACTCACCGAGCGGGGAGCCGATCTGTTTCCGGTCCTCGTCGCGCTCATGCAGTGGGGTGACCGCTGGCTCGGGCAGGCCGCCGTCGGCATCCGGCATCACGCATGCGGGGGGTCGGTGCAGGCGGAACTACGGTGCGAGAACGGTCACCGGCTCGCGGTCGACGAGGTCGATCTGGTGGTGCGCCCCGAGTGACGAGCCGACCCTGGACCCTTCCCTCCTCAGCGTGTCGCGAGGTTGGTGTGCTGGAATGTGGTCATGCCACGAGTCGTAACCATTTCGGCCTCCTACGGCGCACGCGGTGACCGGATCGGTCGTCTTCTCGCCGAGAAGCTCGAGCTCCCGTTCTTGGATCGCGCCATTCCCGCCGCGGCAGCGCACGAGCTCGCACTCTCGAGCGAGGTCGCCGAAAGCCTCGATGAGCGTGTGCCCAGTCGTTGGGAACGTATGGCGATGGCGTTCGTCAACGTTCCGGCACCGACCGGTCCCAGTCAGCTGCAACCCGAGGACATCAAGACTCCCGATCAGTTCCGTGCCGAGTGCGAGTCCGCGCTAGGGGAGGTTGCAGACACCACCGGAGGCGTCATCCTTGGCCGGGCCGGGATGGTGGCGCTCGGAAAACGGCCCGATGTCCTCTGCGTCCGCTTGGACGGACCGGTCGAGGATCGGATCGCACAGGTGGTGGCCCAAGGCATTGACGAAGCGAGTGCCCGGAAAGGCCAAAGGGAGGTGGACAAGGCGAGAGAGTCCTACGCCCGTGTCTTTTTCGGCGCCCGCCAGGACGATCCCCGGCTCTATCACGTCATTCTCGACAGTACTGCTCTCTCCGTCGAGACGTGCGTCGAAGTCATCGCCCGCGCCGCGCGAGGACGCTTCGACGACCGCGTGGGCTAATCGCCTCCCATTCATTGGGGGACGGTGATACCCCGCTCCTCGAGGAACGCCACGAGGTCCTCGGCCGCAACCGATGCGGGCGTGATGGTCGTATCGATCCGGAATTCCGGCCTCTCGGGGGGTTCATAGGGAGAATCGATCCCGGTGAAATTGGTCAGGGTTCCCTGCCGGGCTTTCTTGTACAGGCCTTTCGGATCGCGACGTTCCGCGACGGCCAGCGGTGTGTCGACGTGGACCTCTATGAACTCATCGGGTTCCATCAGCGCCCGCGCCATTTCTCGCTCGGCCTTGAAGGGTGAGATGAAGGCCACGAGAACGATCAATCCCGCATCGACCATGAGTCGGGCGACTTCCGCCACACGGCGAATGTTCTCGACCCTGTCTGCGTCGGTAAACCCGAGGTCCTTGTTCAGGCCCAGGCGGACGTTGTCTCCGTCGAGCAGGTACGTTCGGCACCTCATTATGTGGAGTCGCTGCTCCGTGAGATTGGCGATCGTCGATTTCCCGGATCCGGAGAGGCCGGTGAACCACAGGACACATGGTTGGTGGGCGGCAAGCCTCGTGCGTCGAGTCTTATCGACCTCGACCAGCTGCCGATGCACGTTGTCGGCCCGGCGCAGCGCAAAGTGGATCAAGCCCGCGCCGATCGTGGTATTCGTCAGGCGGTCGATGACGATGAAGCCGCCCGTCTCCCGGTTTGCCGCGTAGGCATCGAAAGGGACGACGCGGTCGAAGCTGACATTGCAGATGCCGATCTCGTTCAACTCGAGGGTTCGGGCCGCGACGTGCTCCAGAGTGTTGATGTTCACCTTGTATTTCGGTTGGGCAATCGTGGCGCCGACGGTACGGGTCCCGATCTTCACCAGATAGGGCCGGCCGGGGAGCATGGGTTCCTCACCCATCCAGATGACGTGGGCTTCGAATTGGTCAGCCACCCCGGGGGGGTCTTCGACGCTGGCCAGCACGTCGCCGCGGCTCACGTCGATCTCTTCGGTCAGTGTCAGCGTGACGGACTGCGGGGCGTCGGCGCGGCGCAAGATCCCCGTCGGCGGTAATGATCCGTTGGATCGTGGCCATCCGTCCGGACGGGAACACCTGCACGGTGTCGCCGGGTGCGACTGATCCTCCGGCGATCTGTCCGGCAAAGCCCCGGAACTCCGAATCAGGACGGTTGACCCATTGCACCGGCATCCGGAAGGGACCGCCGCCCTCGCCGTCGTCCATCTGCACGGTCTCGAGGAATTCGAGGAGCGGTGGTCCGTCGTACCATGGCGTCTCCGGACCCTTGGTCGTGACGTTGACTCCCTTCAGGGCTGAGATCGGGATCACGGTGATGTCCCGGAGGCCGACGCTGGCCGCGAATTGTCGATAGTCGTCGGTGATCTGTCGGAAGATCGTCTCGTCGTAACCCACCATGTCCAACTTGTTCACGGCGAGTACCACCGTCCGGATGCCCAGGAGTGACACGAGGAACGTGTGACGGCGCGTCTGGGTCAGTATTCCCTTGCGGGCGTCCGCCAGGATGACGGCGACATCCGCCGTCGAGGCCCCCGTCACCATGTTCCGTGTGTATTGCTCGTGCCCTGGGGTGTCGGCGACGATGAACTTGCGACGATCGGTCGAGAAGAAGCGATAGGCGACATCGATGGTAATGCCCTGCTCCCGCTCGGCCGCGAGACCGTCGACCAGCAGTGCGAAGTCGAGGCCGTCTCCCTGGGTGCCGACCGCTTTGGAGTCGCGTTCGAGGGCTTCTAGCTGGTCGTCGAAGATCAGGTGCGATTCAAAGAGCAGGCGACCGATGAGGGTGCTCTTCCCGTCGTCCACGCTTCCGCAGGTGATGAACCGGAGGAGGCTCCTTCTGTTCGTAGGCCCGCAGATAGGCCTCGATGTCCGTTGGAGATGAGGTCTGACGAAGTCGACATCAGAAGTATCCCTCCTGCTTCTTCTTCTCCATCGATCCGCTCTGGTCGTGGTCGATCGCTCGGCCTTGTCGTTCGGACGTGGTCGTCAGGAGCATCTCCTGAATGACTCCGCTCAACGTGTCCGCGTTTGACTCGACGGCTCCCGTAAGGGGATAGCAGCCAAGAGTACGAAAACGGACCTTCCTCATTGGTGGGTATCTCGTCGGCCTCAAGCGGCATCCGGTCGTCATCGACCATCAGCAACATCCCATCGCGCTCGATGACCGGTCGTTCGGCGGCCAGGTAGAGCGAGACCACAGGGATCTGCTGCAGGCGGATGTACTGCCAGACATCCAGCTCGGTCCAATTCGAGAGCGGGAAGACCCGAATGCTCTGGCTGGGGTTCATCCGGACATTGTAGAGGTGCCACAGTTCGGGTCGTTGCTGCTTCGCGTCCCACTGATGCTGGGCGGAGCGAACGGAGAAAATGCGTTCCTTGGCACGCGACTTCTCCTCGTCACGCCGTGCGCCCCCAAGGGCGACGTCAAAACCATGGTGATCCAGCGCCTGTTTCAGCCCTTGTGTCTTCCACATGTCGGTATGGACCGAGGAGCCATGAGTGAAGGGATTGATGCCGAGCTCGATGACACTCCGGGTTCTGTGGACAATGAGCTCGGCTCCGTACCTCGCCGCGATGTGTCCCTGAAGGCATACATCTCCCGAAATTTCCAGGTGGTGTCGACGTGGAGCAGAGGAAACGGCAGGGGCGCCGGGTAGAACGCCTTTGCCGCCAAGTGGAGCATGACGGAGCTGTCTTTACCGATCGAGTACAGCATGACCGGCGTTCGGCCTCTGCGACGGCCTCGCGCATGATGGCGATGCTCTCGGCCTCCAGACGTTCCAGGTGTGTCAGTTCGCCCACCGCGTCCCCCTTGTACCGGCCCAACAATATGGCTCCCGCCGGCCTGATGGGGAATCCGTCGGATCACTGCCCCGGGAGGAGCCCTCCGGGGCCCGCGGGCGCCGTTCACGCCGGCGGGGACCAGGTCAGCCAGTCGCGACGCCGACGCCGTTTAGGCACCGTCATATTCGGGAACCATCCCCCTAAGGTGGAAAGCGGTCATACCATCTGCGTGCGCTGGCCCGCGGCGGGGTTTGTAGGCGAAAAAAAGGAGACAGTAATGAGCGATCTGACCCGGCCCCACACGACGACCGATTCGGGAATTCCGGCTCCGAGTGATGAACGATCGCTGACCGTCGGCCCGAGTGGGCCCACGGTGCTGCATGACCATTACACGGTCCAGAAGATGCAGCATTTCAACCGCGAACGGGTGCCGGAGCGCGTCGTGCACGCCAAAGGCAGTGGCGCTCACGGCTTCTTCGAGGTCACCGAGGATGTCCGCTGGTTTACGAAGGCCCGGTTCCTTTCTGAGGTGGGGAAGAGGACACCGATGTTTGCCCGGTTCTCGACCGTCGCCGGAGAGCAGGGTTATGCAGACACGGTCAGAGACCCTCGGGGTTTTGCCTTGAAGTTCTACACCGAGGACGGCAATTACGACCTCGTCGGCAACAACACGCCCGTCTTCTTCGTGCGCGACGCCTCCAAGTTCCAGGATTTCATCCACTCCCAGAAGCGCCTGCCCCAGACCGGCTTGCGTGACAACAACATGCAGTGGGATTTCTGGACCCTGTCGCCTGAGAGCGCCCACCAGGTGACGATCCTGATGTCGGACCGAGGGACCCCGCGGACGCTGCGGAACATGAACGGCTACGGCAGCCACACGTTCTCCACGATCAATGAGGCGGGGGAGCGCTTCTGGGTGAAGTTTCATTTCATCACTCAGCAAGGGGTGGAGAACTTCACCGACGGCGAGGCCAAAGCCATGACGGCCGAGGACCCGGATTTCCACCGGCGTGACTTGTTCGGTGCGATCGCCGACGGAAATGCACCGGAGTGGCGACTCGAGATGCAGGTGATGCCCTTCGGCGATGCCGGTGCGTATCGATTCAATCCGTTCGACCTCACGAAAGTGTGGCCGCATTCCGACTACCCGCCTATCACCGTTGGTCGCATGGTGCTCGATCGCAACCCCGAGAACTTCTTCGCCGAGGTGGAGCAGGCGGCCTTTTCTCCGGCGAATCTGGTGCCCGGGATCGGACTGAGTCCGGATCGGATGTTGATGGGCCGCATCTTCTCGTACCACGACACCCATCTGTATCGTGTGGGAACCAACTACGAGCAACTACCGATCAACGCCCCGAAGGCAGAGGTTCACTCCTATAACAAGGAGGGGGCGATGACCTACCACCATGCCGGGGACCAACCCGTGTACGCGCCGAACTCCTACGGCGGCCCCGTGGCCGACCCCGACCGCGCGAGTCAGGTCAACTGGGACGTCGCGGCCGGGGAACTGGGCCGGTTCTCCTACGAGAAGCATGCCGAGGACGACGACTTCGCGCAGGCTGGTTCGTTGGTGCGTCACGTCCTCGGCGACGTAGATCGTGAACACCTGGTGACGAACATCGTGGGTCACGCGAGCGACCATGTCTCCGACGAGGTGAAACGGCGGGTGGTGGTGTACTGGTCGCTCGTTGATGCGGATGTCGGGTCACGAGTGGCCGCCGGGTTGGGCGTGGACCAGGCCAAGCTGCACGAAGCGCGCGAAATCGTCGCTGGTCACGCCAATCAGGCGTAGGAGATCTCCCGACGTCTCACGCCTCGAAATCGATGCGCGAGTCGTTCTGCTGACCCTGCGTCTGGTCGAGCTGCCGATAGGCATCTGCCGGGTTCGCCTTTCGACCTGACGAACCGAAGATGGTCAGGCGCCGCGTGGCGCGGCGGTCCCGGAGAAGCCGACGTTCACGTCGCCTGACCCCTGCACCCGCAGTGGGCGCCGCATCGTCGTAGGCGGTGATCACCTTGGCCAGGAGTGAATAGGACTTCTCGACGAGCGCGATCGCTTCACCGTCAAAATCAGTGCGCTGCGCCTTGGCAATCAGGTTTCCGGCCAGGTCCAGCGTTTTGCGATCAATCATGCTCTACGCCACCACCCCTTCGATCTTGAGTTCGAGGACCGCCTCGGGCTCGAAGTCGACGCTCGCCAGAATCTCGTCGCAGTGCTCATTGAATTCGGGTGCCCGGTGCGGAGTGGCGGCAACGCCACCGAATTGGACGGGGACGGTGACAAGGTTGAAGGGGATACCGGACGCGCTGACCGTTTCGCCGAGGTAGCTATTGGCGATCACCTGCGGATCATCGACAACCTCGAGGCTGTCCTGGGCGATGGACCACTGCCCATCGAACGAAGCCAGACGTTCGCGCCATTCGGCTAACGGGGCAGCAGCGAAGACGGAGGTCAGGATCTCACGTGCTGCCCCGGCGTTTGCCGCGAGCAGTTCATGGGAGGTGAACCGCTCATCGGTAATGAGGTCTTCTCGGCCCACGGCCCGACAAGCACTGGGCCAATAGTAAAAGCCCTGCAGGCATGACATGGCAACAAAACGCCCGTCCTCGGTCTTGTAGACGCCGACAAGCGGGTTCGACGGACCGCCGCCACCACCCGATCCCGATGGTGGTCGCCAGGCGTTCTTCGTCTGCAGCGACAGAGCCACAGCCGGGCTCATCGCCCACAACCCGACGCTGAGCAGCGAAACATCCACCGAAATCGCTTCGCCCGTCCGCTCCCGATGAAACAGCGCGCCCATGATGCCGCCGGCAATGGTCATGCCGCCGATCGAGTCGCCATAGCCGGGAGCCGGCTGTGCCACCAGACCCTCGGCGTCCGCGGGCGTGCAACCCATTGCGCTCCCGGCGCGGCACCAATAGCTCAAGAAGTCGTAGCCGCCCTTGTCGGCGTCAGGTCCGCGCTCCCCGCCCCCGGTGCCGGCCACATAGATGATCTGGGGGTTGTGGGCCCGGATGTCGTCGAGCTCAACGTGCAGTTTCTTGCGGACGGCCGGAAGTTTGTTGGTCAGGAAGACGTCGCAGGTGGCGGCAAGCCGGTAGACGATGTCGATTCCTTTGGGGGTCGTCAGGTCGAGTCCGATGCTCTTCTTGCCGCGATTGGAGTGTTCCAGAAGGACATGGACGTCGCCTCCCAAGGCCATGACACCGCTCGAGGCAAGTCCGCGCATGGCGTCGCCCCTTTCGACGTGCTCCACCTTGATCACCTCGGCGCCCCAGTCGGCCAGAATTGCCGACGCAGCCGGTACGAAGGTGTGCTCAGCCACTTCGAGGATGCGCACACCCTTCATGACGTCGGTCATTCCGCTCCTCCATCGAATTAATGTCGGGCAGCTGCCACCCACGGGATCGTCATGGGTGCAGATGGCGACGCACCACGGGCAATGGTAGCTCCCTCACCAGGTAGAGTTCCCGGATGTCGGCTGCAGCAGGCGATGGAGGGAGCGACCACCGGTGTCCCTAATCCTCAAGCCCGGGACGTCATGGTGGGAGACCTACGCCAAGTGCATCCAGGTGGCACCCGAAGCGTTCGACTCGGACCGCTTGCGCAATCTCACGCGGGGGGAGTGGCGTCGGATCGGCATCCCGGGCGACCACGTGAATGCCGTCGACGGGGCTCCGATCCCGGGACCCCCACTCGTGAACTACGAAGAGGCGGTCGCCGCGGTCGCCCACGCGCTCGAGGAACACGAAGGGTGGGCAGGCGTCGACCTCGATGCGCGCCGGACCATGGTGTCAGAAGCGGTCGACGCGTTGGCCGAGCATCGCGATCTGCTCGCTCTCCTGCTCGTGTGGGAGATCGGAAAACCGTGGCGCCTGGCCTGTGCCGATGTCGACCGTTGCGTTGACGGGGTCCGGTGGTACCTCGGCCAAATCGAGCGCCAGCTCACGACGAGCGACGGGAAGCAACGCCATCCTCTGCCTGGGCCCGTCTCCAATATCGCGAGCTGGAATTACCCGATGAGTGTCCAGGTCCATGCCGAGCTGGTTCAGGCTCTGGCGGGGAACGCCGTCGTGGCCAAGACGCCAAGCCAGGGTGGCTTCTACGCCTTGACCCTGGCCCATGCCCTCATGCGCCGTGCCGGTCTTCCGGTCACGCTTCTTTCGGGAATGGGCTCGCACATGGGCGAAGTGCTCATCCGATCCGAGGGCATCGGCGCCCTCGTGTTCGTAGGGGGTCGGGCGAACGGCCGACGCGCCGCTGTTTCGCTGGCCGACACCGGTCGGCGGCACATGCTCGAACAGGAGGGGCTCAACTCCTGGGGCATCTGGAATTTCTCGCAGTGGGACCTTTTGGCCCAACACATGCGAAAGGGGTTCGAGTACGCCAAGCAGCGCTGCACTGCCTATCCCCGCTATGTGGTCCAACGTCGTCTGATCCCCGCCTTCTTGGAGACGTACCTTCCCGTCGTGAATGCGATCAAGTTCGGTAATCCGCTGGCGGTTGCCAATCCGGACGATCCGCTCCCAGAACTGGACTTCGGACCGGTCATCCACGCAACGAAGGCCGCCGAGCTCACGAAGCAGTTCGACGAAGCCGTCAGCGGTGGCGGCATTCCGCTCTACCGGGGTTCGGTCGGCGACGGCCTGTTCCTCGACGCCCAGGACACGTCGGCCTATGTCGCTCCGTCCTGCGTGCTCCAGCCTCCGGCCTCGTGGTCACTCCATCACGCGGAGCCCTTCGGTCCGCTGGACTCGGTCGTCGTCGTCGACACCCAGGCCGAACTGGTGGCCGCGATGAATGTGTCGAACGGCTCACTGGTGGCCAGCATCGCCACCGACGACGCCGACATGGCCACGCGCGTCTCCGAGGAGTTGCTCGCCTTCAAGGTCGGGATCAACAAACCGCGTAGTCGCGGCGACCGCGAAGAGGTGTTCGGGGGCCTCGGCGCGTCGTGGAAGGGTGCCTTCGTCGGGGGAGATCTGCTGGTGCACGCGCTGACGTACGGTCCCGAAGGTGGCGATGAAGAGCTCTACGGGAACTTTCCGAGCTATTCCCGCCTGCCTGCGCGTTGACGTTTGCCGCCGTCTCACTTTCTGCTCGTGAGGTCGTAGATCGTCTGTCCGCCGACAGTCTTGGCGGTGAAGTGTGCTTCGACCCAACTCGTGATGGCGGAGTCGGAGTTGGTCGTCCCGCCGGGTCCCCCCACCCCGCCGCCGCCACCCGAGGCGATGAAGTAGTGGATGTCGCCCTTGTTGACGAGTGCTTCGAACTGGGCCAGCGTGATGTTCCCACCCTCACCGTTGAACCCACCGATTGCCATGACGGGATCGCCGCCTGTTGCGAGTTCCAACGTTGCCGCGCTCTGGGAGCCCAACGTCGCCGCGACCCAACGGTAGGCACTGGCGTTCGTCTTCAGCGCCTTGGTCAGTGCCGTGCTCGTGGTGGCGGCACCACCGGGCGCGCTGCCGGCGCCGCCTCTCGCGCCGGGCGAGGACGCGCCACGAGAGGACGGGAATCCGCTCGCCAATGCATGCGCCGCGCTCGTGCCCGAGGGCTTCGTTCCTGTAGGAGCGCCGCTGCCAGATGGGCGGGTCCCCGAGGTCTTTTGTCCCGAGGGGGGAGTTCCTCCACGTCCTCCGCCGACGCCGGCTTTTCCGGCCCCCAGGGCTCCGGTCGGCGCACCGCCGCCACCCCCGAAACCACCCTGGCCGCCGGCGCTTGTGACGCTCGCCCCCGCTGAGGGCACGCTTCCCGTATACGCGGTCGTGATGGTGGTGCCGACGAAGGCCAACGGACCTGCGAGGCACGCCACCAGGGCCAGGGTGGCGGCGCCGCCTGCCACGTATCTCCTTCCGCGAGCGAGCAAGGGGCTGACGAGGAATCCGACGCTCGAGAGAATGCCCGCCGCCAGGATGACGACGCGCAGCCACGGGAAGTAGGTGGGCGAGCGGTCCAGCAGCGCATAGGCCCACCCCGTCGTCGTGAGGATCGCCGCCGCGCCGATGAGCCGAGCCGGCAGGAGGTCGCGGTGGTCCCACAACGCCACGGCGCCTATGGCGACGAGGGCGGCAATGGCGGGAGCCAAGGCGACGGTGTAGTAGGTGTGGATCACGCCTTGGCCGAAGCTGAACACCAGGCCGGTGACGACGAGCCAGCCACCCCAAAGAAGAAGTGCCGCGCGCGTTCTGTCGACGCGAGGTGCCCGGAATCGCCATGCCAGCCCGGCGAAGAGGCTGATGAGTGCTGCCGGTATGAGCCAGGATGCCTGACCACCCATCAGATCATTGAAGAGCCGGAAGATCCCGGTGGATCCGCTGAAACTCGATCCTCCTCCTCCGGCCCCGCTGCTCACGAGCCGCCCGAATCCGTTGTAGTCAAAAATGAGGTTGAGGATGCTGTTGTCGGGAGATCCGTCGATCATGGGCCGTGAGCCGACAGGCCACAGCGCGACAGTGGCTACCCACCAACCCGCCGAGACGGCGATCGCTCCGACACAGAGGGCGAGTTGTTTCACCCGGCGCAACAGCGAGGTGGGGGCCGCGATCAGGTACACGAGGAAGAAGGCGGGGACCACCGTGAACGCCTGCATCATTTTGGCCAAGAAGGCGAATCCGATCAACGCTCCGGTCGCGACGATCCAGCGGGTTCCCGCTTTCTCGAGGGCACGAACCAGCGTGTAGGCACTCGCCACGAGGAGAAAGACGAGCAGCGCGTCCGGATTGTTGTAGCGGAACATGAGTGCGGCGACCGGGGTCGCGGCCAAAAGCGCTCCCGCCAGCAGCCCGGCGCGTGGGCCGAACCAACGCTTCACTCCCGCATAGAGCAGCCCCACTGCGGCCACTCCTTCGAGCGCCTGGGGGGCCAACATGCTCCAGCTGCTGAACCCGAAGATACGGCCCGAGAGCTCCATGATCCAGAGGGACGCCGGGGGCTTGTCCACGGTGATGAAGTTGGAGGAGTCGATCGACCCAAAGAAGAACGCTTTCCAGCTTTTGGTGCCCGCTTGGACTGCCGCGGCGTAGAAGCTGTTCGCGTAGCCCGAGGCACTGAGATCCCAGAGGTAGGCGACGGCAGTGAGCACGAGCAGCGCGATCAGCGCCGGTCGCACCCATCGGCCGTCTGCAGAATCTCCGTCGGGCAGACGGGATCGTCCTCGCGCCGCTGATGACAGATCAACAGGGGAAAGCGGTTCTGTGCCGAGAATCCGAGATTCAGATGTGATGGTCATGGGGGCATAGTGAGGGGCCCGACGCGGAATGAACCGAGCGTGCGCTGAAGGCCGGCTGAGACTCTTCACGCGCTCCCGCCTGCGTCAGGCTGCGTTGTCGACCTTCGCAAAGCGGTCGGAACGGATGGTGGACCGACGGTCGGTATCGATGCCTGCGCCGGGCACGGACTTCTTGAAGAGCACCTTGTCGCACAGAAAGAACTGAATGAGCCAGAGCGCACCGTACGCGCCGAAATTGGCAGCCTCCACCGCAGCTGTGTGGATGATCCTTCCCGAAGACAGCGTGGCGTCACTCGCGACGTGCACCGCGAAGGTCGAGACGAGAAGCCCGGCCAGTGAGAGCGCGCAAAAGGGAACCACTTGCGAAAGACGCGGCTTTTGGCCACCCTGCGACCACACCCAGCGGCGATTGAGCTCGAATGACGGAACAGTGCCAATCGCCGTCGCGAGGACGTTCGCCCACACGCTCGGCCAACCGCACACGCCCACCAGGAGGCCGAGAATGGTGAGGCTCGTGAGTGTGGCCACCACTGACACGAGGGCGTATTTCGCGAAATGCCGTAGTCGTCCGCGCGGGAAGTCCTTCAGGTTCATTGCCATCCGGCCATGGTCCAGGCCGAAACTGAGGGTGCACCGAGATCAGGGGATGTGCCAACTGAATTAATGTGGCGGACCCCGAAATCCCTCCCAGGTGAATCCCAGAAAGGACAGCTGGCTCCTAGACTGCAGATGTTTGCGACTCCCAACGCTGCGCCAGCCTTCCGCAACAAAGGACGGACAATCTGACCGTGTGACGCTCGCTTCGCGCTGTAATTCCCCTGTTTTCCCCATGCTGGTGGCAGTGCCGGTCGCCACGATCTTCGTGGTCCTGCGGTGGCTCGATGCCGCCCGACGGCAGGTCGGCGTCTTTGTCGTGGCCGGTTCGAAGTACTCCTCGAGTGCACGTGTCCCCAAGGGCCTGCCGGTCGGAGCCGGTGCCGGGTACGACGGGCAGTTCTATTACCGGCTCGCACTTGATCCGGCCGATCTCGCGCGGACGGCCTTCGGGATCACCTTCGACTCATTGTCCCGCACCGAACGACTTGGATACCCGTTCTTGGCCTGGCTCGTGGCGCGAGGGCAGCACGGCTCCGTCCCTCTGGCGTTGATCATCGTCAACGTGGCCGCTTTTGGTGTCGTGGCACTGGCCGGCGTCCTGTTAGCGAAGTCCAGTGGGCGGCATGCCCTATGGGGGCTCGCGTTTGCGGGATATGCGGGCTACCTCTGGACGCTCGCACGAGATCTGACCGAGCTCACCGCAGCAGCCTTCGTCCTACTCGGGCTGGCCGCGTTCGCCCGGCGTGCCCCGGTGTGGAGCGGCTTGGCCTTCCTCTGCGCCGTGCTGACAAAGGAGACATCGGTCCTTCTTGTCGGTGCCCTGGCGTTGGCAACCTATTTCTCGCGGTCGATCCGCCCACACCCTGAAGCCGTTGCGGGAGTCTCCTCTGTGCGCGCACGTTGGGGCCGCATCTCGCCCCGATGGCCCGATGTGGCCTTTCTCATCCCCCTGTTGGGATTCGCCGCATGGCAGTTGATCCTGTTGCATGCAACGGGGAAGGTGCCCGTGTACAAAAGCGGCGGCGAGAACCTCGGCGCACCGTTTCTCGGGATGGTCCGTGGTTTCCGCCACTACGTGATGCTGTTTCCTAGCACTGCATCAGCTTTGTGGTTCGGCGAACTCGCCGTCCTCCTCATCGTCGCCGCAGGCGGTGCGACCTCGCTCCGCTTCGCCCCCCTCGAGTATCGGGTGCTATGGGTCGTCTCGATCGCCCTCATCTTCTGCGCGGCGACGGGTATCTGGCTGGGTGACGTGGGATTCAGGAGTCTGGACGACGCCTACATCATGAGCTGGCTGGTGCTGCTCCATCGGCCGGGAAGGATTTGGCCGTGGGCTGCCCTCTGCCTGGCCGCATGGGTTGTTGTCTTCGTCGAGCTGGTCAGGTTCGTCTGAAGGAACGTAGCGCCGCTGAACCCGATGGTGTGCTCTGCTACGTTCGCCGGTGATGAACTTTCACGTCAGACCACTGTCGGAACACCTGGCATTCGGATCGATTGTCACCGACCTCGACATGTCCGCGCTGGAGGATCCGGCAGTGCGGCGCGCGCTGGTCGCTCTCTGGGTAGACCGGGGTCTCGTGGTGTTCCAAGGTTTGGCCACAGACGAAGCGGGACACATTGCGCTCAGCTCGGTGTTCGGCATACCCGAAATTCACCCGCTTCGTGATCCTTCGAAACCGGGTCGGCCCGAGCTGTCGGATATTCGATACGACTCGGTGTTCGGCGAAGTCTACGAGTTGCCGATGGCACCCGCCGCGGGGCATGGCTACCCTGGCATTTCGATCTGGTCTACGTCGATCGCATCAACCATGGTGGAATCTTGCGGCCCATCGTGGTGCCCGAGGGTGGAGGCGAAACCGGATTCATCGATCAGATTGCGGCGTACGACACCCTGCCCGATCGTCTCAAGGAAAAGATCGACGAGCTGGAGGTGGTCTATCGCTTTGACATCGATGCGTCGGACCAACGCTTTGGTGCTCTTCCCGGGCTGAAGTTACGCCGGATGGATCCGCGTTCCAGCAAGCTCATGAGTCGCCCGGACGGGTTTCCCGAGGTCGTTCACCCGCTCGTGTTTCGACAGCCCGAGACGGGGCGCAAGGTCTTGAACGTGTCGCCATGGTTCGCGTTGGGCATCGAAGGAATGGAACGCGTCGAGGGCGACGCCCTTCTGGAAGAAGTGATTGCGCACGCCACCGACGAAAGCAGCGCGTATTTTCACACGTGGGTCACGAGCGACCTCGTCTTATGGGATAACTGGCGGATGATGCATTGCGCAAAAGGCGTGCCCGCCGAGAGCGAGCGCTATCTGCAGCGCACGACGATTCTCGGCGACTACGGACGAGGCCGCATGCGTGACACCAAGGCAGTCATCGACGACGCGCTCCGCATCAACGTGTAGGTGGGGCGGTCACGCCGGGACCGAGACCGACCAATAGTTGGTGACGCCGCCCACATAGGGGATGACTTGGAGATGCGTCACGTCCTTCTTGGCCGCCGTGACCTCCGGCGCGTAGTCGACATAGATGGACAGCGCGTTCGTGGCCACGAACTTCTGGATCTCGACCCAGACGCTCCGCAACTTCGGACTACTCGGCGGTAGCGCCTCGACCTCTTTGGTCAGGTTGTTCAACGTCGGATTGTTGTAGTTGCACAGGTCGCCGACATCGCCGGGAATGTACTGGGTGGTCAGCTTCTGAATTCCGGGGAGACCCTCGGGGTTGAGGCCCATCTGCGCCTTGTTGTCGGTGTAGAGGTCGGTCACGTAGTTCGAGGCTTGGACGATCTGGAGGTTGACGCCGATCTGCTTCCACTGTTGCTGCAGCGCGGTGGCCAACTGCGTGTTCTCAGCCTGGGGTAGGGGCATGAGCGAGGTGCTGAAGCCGTGGGGATACCCCGCCTCCGCCAGGAGTTGCTTCGCCTTCTTGACGTTGTAGGCGTAGTCGTTCGTCAGCGCGCTGTCGTAGTCGCTCGACGACGACGGGAAGATGCTCCAGGCGGGCTCCCCTTTGCCGAAGAAGAGTGCGCTGTTGATGGCCACTCGATTGGTGGCGTAGTTGAGTGCTTGGCGGACCTTCACATTCGCTAAAGGCCCTGATGCCTTGCAGATCGGCACGAAGTAGTAGCTCGCATCGGGAAAGAGCGACGTGGACTGCACATTTGACAGGTTCTTGAGAGCGGGAATGTCGTTGTCGGGGATTCCCTCCACGTCGACCAACCCGGACTCGATCGCATTGAGTTGCTGCGGCCCGCTGGGCACATCGACGAATGTGATCCCGGCCAGATCAATGGCCTTGGCGTCCCAGTATTTGGGGTTCTTGACCAGGACGATCTTTTCACCTTGCACATAGCTCTTGAGGATGAACGGCCCAGCTCCGACGATGTTCTCATTCGGGTTGCCCGAGCTCGGACCCGTCGCCAATGCCATGAACGACTCCTGGTCGGCCAGGTGCGGATAGAAGGAACTCGCGACCGGTTGCGAGAAAGTGAGGACCAGGGAGTGGGCCCCCGTGACGTTGATGGAGGAAATTTCCGAGAAGGACTGGTCCCACACCCCCGGGTGCGGGTTGGTCATGTTGCGCTCCCACCCTGCTTTTACGGCGTTGGCGTCGAGCGGCGTCCCGTTGGAGTAGACGAGGCCGGGCCGGAGCGTGATGTCGATCGTCGTCGGGTTCGGCACGGTCACGGCCGACGCGAGGTCCGGGACATATGAGCCGCTGGCGGTCTCGCGCAGCAGTCCGGCATAGATGGGCCAGTCGTAGTCGAAACAGCACGCGGAGCTCGAGAATTCTGGGTCGGATCGAATGCAATGGGATTGGTCGTGCCCGAAAGGTCGTAGCCGTCCGTCAGCACGCCGAACTGGCCGCTCGACGCGGCAGCCGCCGGTCCGCTGCTCACCAACACCTGCGTGCTCAGGACCAGCATGATCGTCGTTCCCAGTACTGCCGCGAGCCGTCCCGCGGGCCAGCCATGATTCCGAGCGCTCGATAGCCGCATCGCTTTCCCCCCATTTCGCCGCCGGATCTGGTGTCCCCGGCACCTCCGGCCACAGTGCTCCTGACGTTCCGTCCTGCGGCCGTATCGCCATGCTGATCCGAATTGCGCCCGCTGTCCAGTCACCCGGGCCCAAAAGGGGCACTCGGAACCTCGTCAGATTTTCCTTGCTGCCTCCGACTGCGCGGCCGCTCCCGCCTCCGAGGGGAGCGTGCCGACGCTTGTGGTCGGCAGGTGACGGCCGTACAGTTATCCGCTTCTCGACGATCGTCTTTAGGGGGTGCGGGTGGGCAAGTCGATCCTCAGGCGACTCTTGAGCGTGATTCCCGTGCTGCTCATCGTGTCCTTCGCCGTCTTCTTTCTGCTGGCGCTCGTTCCGGGCGACCCGGCGGTCACGTTGGCCGGCGGCTTGAGCGCCACACCGGCGGAGATCGCCCGGGTCCGGGCCCAACTCCATCTCAACGATCCGTTGGTCGTCCAGTACTGGCATTGGCTCAGCAACGCTCTCCATGGGAACTTGGGCACGTCCCTGTCGACAGGCCAGTCGGTGAGCTCTCAGATTGCCGCCCGGTTCCCGGTCACCTTCGGCCTGGTTGTGGCTTCGGCGATCGTCTCACTTCTCGTCGGCATCCCCCTTGGCATCATTTCGGGTATCCGACCGAGAGGTGCGATCGACAGCGGCGCCCGTGCATTCTCCACGTTGGGGCTGGCCGATACCGAGCTTCTGGCTGGCGATCATTCTGGTGTCGATCTTCGCCGTCCACTGGAAGCTTCTGCCGCCGACCGGCTATACGGCCATAACGACTTCCTTTACCGGGTGGCTCAGGGACATCCTCTTACCGGCGATTACCCTCGGCCTTCTGGTGGGAGCGACGCTCGCCCGCCAGCTCCGCGCCTCGCTCATCGATGTCCTCGATACGCCGTACGTCCGCACGGCATGGGCCAAGGGAGGGACCCGCCGCTGCGGTCCTGTTGCGGCACGGCCTCAAGAACGCGTCGATGCCCGTGGTGACCGTCTTCGGGCTGCAGATCGGCTACCTCCTCGGGGGAGCTGTCATCGTCGAACAGATCTTCTCCATCCCCGGACTCGGGACCTACATGTTGAGCGGGATCACGGATCATGACCTGCCGGTCGTCCAGGGTGTCGCCATCGTCTTCGTGCTTTTCCAGATGGCGATGAGCCTTATGGCCGACATCAGCTACGGCTTCCTCAATCCGAAGGTGCGGGTGGCGTGAACACGATCGGGCGCAATGTCGAGCACCGTCGTCGATCGCCCGTCTCTGCCGCGAGCGGTGGGGAGAACACCGCCAGCTCCGGCGCTTTCTTTCCAACCCAGCCGTCCTTCTGGCGATCGCCTGGCTCGTTCTGGTCATCGCATGCGCCGCGTTCGCTCCGTGGATCGCACCCCACGACCCGAACGCCCAGAACCTCGCGCAACCCTCAGCCGGTATCAGTGCCAACCACTGGCTCGGAACCGACGACCTCGGGCGAGACGTGTTGAGCCGCCTCATCTACGGTGCGCAGGGATCCCTGCAGGTCACCTTCGAGACCGTGGGGCTGGCGTTGGTGTTCGCCCTTGTCATCGGCCTCGTCGCAGGCTTCCGGGGTGGCAGGGTCGACTATCTCCTCATGCGAGCCACTGACGCCGGACTTGCGTTCCCGCCGCTGGTCCTGGCGCTGGCCGTGGTGGCCGTTTTGGGTAGCTCGGTGAACGACACTGCGTTCGCCCTGGCCATCGTCTTCGCTCCGGGGTTCGCCCGTTTCATCAGAGGGCAGACCCTGGCCGTCAAGGAGGAATCGTTCGTAGAGGCGTCGACGTCGATCGGCACGTCACCGGTCCGCATCGTCATCCTCAGAGTGCTGCCCAACGTTCTGACCGGGCTCGTCGTCGGTGTGGCGATCGCCCTCGGCTCCGCGCTGCTGGCCGAATCAGGGCTCAGTTTCCTGGGTCTGGGACCGCCGCCGCCCGCCGCCAGCTGGGGCGGCATGCTGCAAGAAGCGTACGACACATCCCTTTTCACCCATCCATGGTCACTCGTCCCGGCCGGCCTCACGATCGCCCTCACGGTCCTGGCGTTCAATACGATGGGCGACGCCCTCCGGGACACGTTGAGCGGGTCTGCGACGACGAACCGGACGCGCGGACAGCCCCGCGCCAGTCGCCAGCGTGGGATGACCGCCGTGGTGTCCCCAGCTGTTCCGGACATTCCTCACCCAGCCGGCACTCCGTCTTCCCTCCTGGAAGTGCGTGATCTGTGCATTGAGTTCGACACTGATACCGGCCCCGTCCGCGTGGTCGACAATGTGTCGTTCGACGTCGGGGCAGGAAAGATCGTGGGCCTTGTCGGAGAGTCGGGCTGCGGCAAGACGGTAAGTTCGTTGGCCATCTTGCGACTCCTGCCGACGCCGCCCGCCCGGATCGTTGGAGGCTCCATTCGTTTCAACGGCCAGAACCTGCTGGACGCCGACTTCGACGAGTTGCGCCAGATACGGGGGAGTGACATCGCCATGGTGTTCCAGGATCCCTTGGCCAGTCTCGACCCGGCATTCACGATCGGCTATCAACTCGTTGAAGCGATCCGGCTCCACGAGAAGGTGAGTCGCGCTGCAGCGCGGGACCGGGCCGCCCGGCTGCTCGAGAGTGTGCACATTCCGGATCCGGTGCGGCGCCTCTCCTCCTACCCCCACCAGCTTTCGGGCGGTATGCGTCAACGGGTCATGATCGCCATGGCCTTGAGTTGTAACCCCCGACTGCTCATCGCCGACGAGCCGACGACCGCGCTCGATGTGACCGTGCAGGCCCAGATCGTCGAGCTTCTGCGCGAGCTCCGCGAATCCGCGGACCTTGCCGTGCTGTTCGTCACGCACGACCTGGCTCTCATCTCGGAGTTCTCAGACGAGATCGCCGTGATGTACGCCGGCCAAATGGTCGAGCGGGCCGCGACCGCCGACATCTTCGCCCAACCGCTGCACCCCTACACGGCTGCGCTTTTGGCCGCGCAACCAGGCATCCGAGAGACCCTCGACCGGCCCTCGTTGATTGCGGGACAAGTTCCGCAAGCCGGTCAGTTCCCGCCCGGCTGTCGTTTCAATCCCCGCTGCGACTACGCGGAGGACGCATGCCGGAGCGAAGCGGTCGAGCTCACCGTGGTCGGGGAGGGTCGCCAGACCCGATGCCGACGGTCCGAAGAGCTCAGCCTGCTGGGCGTCCGCACAGCCCCGGTCCGGGTCGAGCTCGGCGCATCCCCCGAGAGGACGGCGTGAGCACGTCCTTACCCCTCATGCCTCCGGCGTCGACGTCTCCGGGCGGCCCGGTCGCCGAGCTGGTCGACGTGTCTTGTGATTTCAGTGTCCGCGTTCCCGGACGCGGCAAGGGAACGGTGCATGCGGTGGACCACGTGGATCTCTCCGTCACCCGGGGCACAACCCTGGGTCTCGTCGGCGAGAGCGGTTCGGGTAAATCGACCCTGGCCCGACTGATGCTCTGCCTCATCCGTCCGACGGGGGGGCGGGTCTTGCTGGGTGGCGAAGACATCACACTGGCCAAGGGAGCCCGTCTGCGGACGCTGCGCCGGCGGATGCAGCTCGTCTTTCAGGACCCGTACTCCTCCTTTGACCCCCTCGCGAACATCGGGTCGAGTATCGGCGAAGCCCTGTCGGTCCACACCGACCTGAACAGCCAGGCGCGCGTGCTCCGGATCGCCGAGTTGCTCGACCAGGTCCGGCTTCCGGCGAACTTCGCCCGCCGCCGTCCCCGCGAGGTCTCAGGGGGGCAGTTGCAACGGGCGGCCATTGCCAGAGCCCTGGCCACCGAGCCCGAGCTCTTGGTGCTCGACGAGCCGCTGAGTTCGTTGGATGTGGCCACCCAGGTCCAGATGGTCGACCTTCTGGGCGACCTCCAGAGCCGGTTGGGCATCAGTTACCTGTTCATTTCCCACGACCTCAATCTGGTCCGTTCGCTCAGTCAACGGGTGGCGGTGATGTATCTCGGTCGCATCGTCGAGGAAGGGTCGGTCGAGGATCTGTACCACTCGGCCTATCATCCCTACACCCAGGCCCTGCTCTCCGCCTCGCCGAGCCTCGACCCCGCGTTGCGCAGACAACGCATCGTGCTCGAAGGCGACATCCCTTCGCCGATGGACCCGCCGAGCGGTTGTCACTTTCGGACCCGTTGTCGCTACGCCATGGATGTCTGCGCCGTTGAGGATCCGGCAAAGACCGAGGTCGGACCTTTGACGGTCTGGTGCCATCTGCTCGATCCGGCAGGTGAGAGGGAGGGCGCACACGACACGGAGTTGGGGAACGCGCCGTGACGAGGAGAGCAGTGCACCGGATCACACTGCTCGTGATGGCCCTGGGCCTTGTCCTGAGTACACAGGCAGTCGCCGGCTCGGGGGCTGAGGCCGCGCCAAAGGGTGCCGGGGTGCTGGTGGTCGGCTTCGACCTCACCTCCTCCATCAATCCCATCGCCTTCGACCCTGCGCAATTCAACGGTCCTGCAGGATTCTTTTCGTACAATTGGCCCATCTACGCCGGGCTCCTCCGGGAGACCACGGGCGGGGATTACGTACCCGACCTCGCTTCGAGTGTCACCATCCCCAATCCGTCGACCATTGATGTCACGGTCCGATCCGGACTGACGTATTCGAACGGGACTCCGTTGGACGCCGCTGCGGTGAAGGCGGGTTACGAACGCAATCTCGCCAACCCGCACCCCGGAGCCTGGAACACCGCCACCTATGACATCTCCTCCATCGATGTGACCGGACCCGACACCCTGGTGCTGCACTTCTCCCAGCCGGTGGCGAGCACCTTCTACCCGCTGTTGGCCGATCAGGAATCCTTCATGGCGCTTCCGACCGGACCGAGCACGGGATCGGTGAATACGAACATCGTGGGAGCCGGGCCCTTCACGCTGAAGAGCTACACCCAGGGTCAGAGCATCGTTCTCGTCAAGAACCCGAAGTACTGGGATGCACAGAGCATCAAACTCGCAGGCATCACTTTTACCAACGTTCCTGTCGGGCCTCAACAGATCAATGCGCTGGAGGCAGGAACTTCCGAAGTCGAGGTCGACCTCCCTGCTTCGGACATCCCGACCCTGAAGAAGCTGCCGCAGTTGCAGACAAACTCCTCGTTTCCCGATGCGAACTACTTGTTCGCGCCGATCTGCAAATCGAAAGGCCCGCTGGAAAGCCTGAAGGTTCGCCAAGCCCTGAATTTCGCCACCAACCGCAAGGCGATCAACGCGAGCCTGCTCTTCGGAAAGGGGCAACCGGCGTGGAGCATCTTTCCCTCCACGTCCGCCTTCTACGATAAGTCGCTGACCGGCTACTACGCGTACAACCTCAAAAAGGCTAAGCGGCTCATGGCGCAGGCGGGCTATCCCAACGGGTTTTCCACGACATTGATGGCGCTGCCGCTGACGGCGACCACGCAGCTGTCCCAGGTCCTCCAAGAGGAGTGGAAGCAGATCGGGGTGAAAGTGCAAATCGTCCAGACATCGAACTATGTGACGGACCTCTATCGCGACAACAAGGCCCAGATCGGGCTCAATCCGCAGGGCCTTCCCGGAATACAGAAGATCACGACGTCGTACATCGCCAACACGGTCGGCGACCTCTGTAATTTCGACAATCCGACTCTAGACACCTTGACCAATGAGATCGAAGGACTTCCGCCGAGTAGCCCCATGCTCAAGACGCTGTGGATGCAAGTGCAACAGCTCATCATCACCAATGCGCTCTCCGTCTATATCGACTACTCGCCCCTCGTGACCGGAGCCAGCAAGAAGGTGAAGAATTTGCAAGTCGTGCCCTACGTCGGCGGTGTCCTCAACTATTGGGTGGTATCGGTCTCGAGCTGAACCGCATGCGCAGTCCCTCCCTGCACCCTGCGACGTTGCGGTGCGGTGGCAGGCCGGTTGAAGAGCTCGATTCTGCCTACTAATTCGTAGCTTTCCCTTCTTTCGAGGGATCGAGCACTTATTGTTACAGCGTGGACGTGGCGGAGTCGGTACAGCGACGGTGGGCCAGAATTCTCGGCTCGCTGAGCAAGGAGACGCGACTCTTCGCCCGCGCACTGGGAGATCGGCCGGATTGGTCTTCCAGGTTGTTCGTCGTAGGCCTCCCGGAATTCGAGCCGTGGCATTTCACCGCACACATGGGCGAGGAGGCCGAGCGCCATGGACGGCGGGATCTCGTTCCCACCCTGTTGCGGTGGGAAGTCCCCCAGGGAGCGCCACCCCATCTTGCGGTTTCCGTTGACAGTCTCTTTCAGGCCACTTCCCACCAGACGGTCCTTGTGGTCAGCCCGATCGGTGCTGCGACACCGGGGTTGCTCGAGCGCGTGTCCGATGCGAAGCGCCGAGGTTCACGGATCATGACACTTCACAGGGGCGATGCCGAGTTGACCGACCTTTCCCACGAGACGCTGTCCGTCGAGGCATCGAGACCCGAACGGCATTTCGATCTCGCCCAACACGTCGTCACGGATCTTTCGCCCCGGGCGGTCGACCTCAGGTCCGCCTAGGGGGTCATCCGCCGATTGGGCGGACCGCGCCTGTCGCTCTAGTTGTCCGTTCGTTGTGCGTGCGGAGGCCGTCCGTTGACGGCAATCGAGGATAATTTTGCAGATGCGGACGGAGGAAAATGCCGACCGCTGGCGTGCCAGGGTCGGGCTGTCCGCCTTCGTCAGTGCGGCCGTGTTCCTCGTTCCCGTCCTGCTGGCTATCGCGACGTCCGTCGTCGTCGCGCACATTGTGCCCGAACCGCGCGCCGGGACGGCTCTCGTCGCCTGGTGGGTGTTGCTCCTCGCCGTCCCTGGTGTCGTCTATGTCGTCGCCAGCCGGCTGGGCCGTCGTGCGTTGCCGTTGGCCGCCCTGCTGAAGATGACGCTGGTCTTTCCGGACAAGGCTCCGAGCCGCATGGTCGTGGCCCGGCGGGCCGGGAGTACCCGTGGACTGGAGCGCCAACTCGCCGCGGCCCGTGACAGCGGAGTGCAAGATGAGCCTGCGGTCGCCGCTGAGCAGATCCTCGCGCTGGCGGCCTCACTCAACATGCACGACCGGCTCACGCGCGGGCATTCCGAACGGGTCAGAGTCGTGACCGACCTTGTGGCGAACCAGCTCAAGTTGCCGGAGGAGGATCGGGATCGTCTGCGCTGGTCGGCCTTGTTGCACGACATCGGGAAGCTCACCGTCGACGGGTCGATACTGAACAAGCCCGGCAAGCCCGATGAGGCCGAGTGGCGAATATTGCAAGGCCATCCGCTGGAAGGCGCACGCCTGGCCGCACCGCTCGCAGCGTGGCTCGGTCCGTGGGCCGACACGATCGCACAACACCACGAGAAGTTCGACGGCACCGGGTACCCCTTCGGTTTGTCGGGCGAGCAGATCTCGTTGGGGGGACGGATCGTGGCCGTGGCGGACTGCTACGAGACGATGACCGCCGTCCGGTCGTACAAAGCGGCGATGACGGCCGAAGCGGCTCGAAAAGAACTGGCGGCTTGTGCGGGGACGCACTTCGATCCGGTGATTGTCCGGGCTTTCCTGGAAGCGTCGGTCGGTCGCTTCAACCTGCTCGGCGGCCCGCTTTCCTGGCTCGGGGAGATCCCACTCCTCAACAGCCTCCCGCGACTCGGGCAGCTTGCAACGACGGCGGGGCAGGCCTTCGCGGGAGCGATCGCCATAACCGGAGTCAGCGTGGCGGTCGTCCATGGCGCACATCACGCAGTTCCTTCCCATCCCGCTCCAGTGGCGGCCGGGGTAAGGCCCACCAAGGTGGCCGCTGGTGCCACGGTGACTCCCCCCGCCGGGACGACACTCTCACTCCCGCCGCTCGGCTCACACCTCGACCCAGGGGGTCCGCAGGCCACTGATCCGTCCCCTCCAACCTCGACTCCGGCGCCCGCGGGGGACCCTGTGCAGCCGAGTGGTCCCCTCACCCCGGCCGCACTGCCCTCGGCCCCCTTGTCGGTCAACGGCGTGGCCGGTGACGGCCAGGTCGTCTTGTCGTGGACCCCGCCCGCCCAAGACGGCGGCGACCCGGTCACCGCCTACAGCGTCACCCCCTACATCGGCTTCATCGCCCAGCCCGTGACCACCTTCACTTCCCCCGCGACGACCGAGACGATCACCGGGCTCACCGACGGCACCGCCTACACCTTCGAGGTGTCGGCGACTACCGACGCGGGGACCGGACCGGACTCGGCCGACAGCGCACCGGTGACCCCGGCCACCGTCCCCGGCGCGCCCTCGGGGGCCTCGGCCACGGCGGGCAATGGCTCGGCGACCGTCACCTGGACGGCGCCGTCGTTCGATGGCGGGAACCCGATCAGCGGCTACACGGTGGTGTCTTCCGACTCGACCACCCCGGCCAACGGCGCTGAGTCGTGTATCTGGACGGCGGGGCCGCTCACCTGCACGGTCAGTGGCCTGACCAACGGTGACGCCTATACCTTCACGGTCAGCGCCACCAACTCGGTGGGCGTGGGGGTGGCCTCGAGCCCCTCGAATACGGTGACGCCGGCCACCGTCCCCGATCCACCCACCATCGTCTCGGCCACGCCCGGCAATGCCTCGGCGACGGTCACCTGGACGGCACCACCCTCTGACGGCGGGTCAGCGATCACCGCCTACACGGTGGTGGCAGGCGACGAGACCACCCCGGCCAACGGCGGTGAGTCGTGCATCTGGACGGCAGGGCCGCTCACCTGCACGGTCGGTGGCCTGACCAACGGTGACGCCTACATCTTCGCTATGTCGGCGACCAACGAAGTCGGCGACAGCGCGACGTCTGCGCTATTCGGTCCCCTCACCCCGGCCGCACTGCCCTCGGCCCCCTTGTCGGTCAACGGCGTGGCCGGTGACGGCCAGGTCGTCTTGTCGTGGACCCCGCCCGCCCAAGACGGCGGCGACCCGGTCACCGCCTACAGCGTCACCCCCTACATCGGCTTCATCGCCCAGCCCGTGACCACCTTCACTTCCCCCGCGACGACCGAGACGATCACCGGGCTCACCGACGGCACCGCCTACACCTTCGAGGTGTCGGCGACTACCGACGCGGGGACCGGACCGGACTCGGCCGACAGCGCACCGGTGACCCCGGCCACCGTCCCCGGCGCGCCCTCGGGGGCCTCGGCCACGGCGGGCAATGGCTCGGCGACCGTCACCTGGACGGCGCCGTCGTTCGATGGCGGGAACCCGATCAGCGGCTACACGGTGGTGTCTTCCGACTCGACCACCCCGGCCAACGGCGGTGAGTCGTGCACCTGGACGGCGGGGCCGCTCACCTGCACGGTCAGTGGCCTGACCAACGGTGACGCCTATACCTTCACGGTCAGCGCCACCAACTCGGTGGGCGTGGGGGTGGCCTCGAGCCCCTCGAATACGGTGACGCCGGCCACCGTCCCCGATCCACCCACCATCGTCTCGGCCACGCCCGGCAATGCCTCGGCGACGGTCACCTGGACGGCACCACCCTCTGACGGCGGGTCAGCGATCACCGCCTACACGGTGGTGGCAGGCGACGAGACCACCCCGGCCAACGGCGGTGAGTCGTGCATCTGGACGGCAGGGCCGCTCACCTGCACGGTCGGTGGCCTGACCAACGGTGACGCCTACATCTTCGCTATGTCGGCGACCAACGAAGTCGGCGACAGCGCGACGTCTGCGCTATTCGGTCCCCTCACCCCGGCCGCACTGCCCTCGGCCCCCTTGTCGGTCAACGGCGTGGCCGGTGACGGCCAGGTCGTCTTGTCGTGGACCCCGCCCGCCCAAGACGGCGGCGACCCGGTCACCGCCTACAGCGTCACCCCCTACATCGGCTTCATCGCCCAGCCCGTGACCACCTTCACTTCCCCCGCGACGACCGAGACGATCACCGGGCTCACCGACGGCACCGCCTACACCTTCGAGGTGTCGGCGACTACCGACGCGGGGACCGGACCGGACTCGGCCGACAGCGCACCGGTGACCCCGGAGCCGCCGCCGCCTAATCCGCCGACCGGCCTCACGGCGACCCCATCGTGCCAGCTGGTCATCGTTGGTCCCGAGGTGGCGATCAGTTGGACCGCGAGCACATCACCTTCGGTAACTTCCTACGTCATTCTTCGGGGCTCCACGGCGGGCGGGCTCAGTGCGCTCACGTCCGTCTCTTCGGGAACGACCAGCTACACGGACACCTCGGTCACCGGATTTTCCACGACGTACTGGTACGAAGTGGAGGCGGTCGGTCCGGGTGGTACGGCCGACAGCAACGAGATCTCCTCCACCACGCCGCCACTCTGCGTCTGATCACCTTTCGCCGCCGACACCCGTGATACCTCAATTTCACGAGTGGAACGATTAGGTTTGCGTAAGGTGCGATGACGGCGAGACAAGAAATCCCCACCAAGGGCCCGCTCGCTCGCTACGAGCAGGGAATCATCGACCGGATCAACGATTTCAACGACCCGCGTCAGGAATGGCGACGGGTGGTCTCCGAGGTGCTCGGTACGTTCCTTCTGGTGCTCGTCGCGGCAGGCGCGGGCATGATGGGGCGCGCCTTTCCCGGCACCATCAGTCGCGAGGCCGCCGTCGTCGCCCCGGGCCTGATGGTCATGGCGATCATCTTGTTCATGGGCAAGGTCGCCGGTGCCCATCTGAACCCGGTCGTCAGCATTGCATTCGCTCTGCGCCGGGACTTCCTCTGGCGCCGCGTGCCCGGCTATGTCCTTGCGCAGCTGATCGGCGCAACACTCGCGGCACTCTTCCTGCGGGGGGTGATCAAGGTGTCGGCCGTGTACGGATCGACCTATCCCGCGCATGGGTACTCGTCCCTGGCCGCCTTCTGGATGGAGCTCATCCTGACGATGGGACTGGTCGGGGTCATTCTGGGGACGGCGTCAGGGGCGCAGAACGTCGGCATGTTCGGCGCCCTCGGGGTCGGTGGCTACATCGCGTTGGCCGGACTCTGGGGGAGCCCGATTTCCGGAGCTTCCATGAATCCCGCGCGGACGTTCGGACCGGACCTCGTGAGCTCACATTTCACCGCATTTTGGGTCTACGTGGCCGGGCCGGCGGCGGGGGCAGTGGTGGCCGTCGGCTTCGCCTTCGTACTGCGAGGTCGCGGCGGGGGACAGTCAGGCTCCGTGGCGGCGCAGGGCAGTCTTTTCACCGAGGTCTACGAGGGTGGGAAATCCTGAGCGTCGTGGCGCCACAGGCCAGTGCGCGGTTCGCAGCCGTCAGCTGCTGGGTTTCCCCGTCCAGTTCGTCGCGTCACGCAGTACCTGGCTGAATGGTTTCCCGGTATCGAAGCTGGGCTCGCGTGGCAGCCCCAGCTTGCGTTCGCCGATCCCGTTCCGCTGCATCTCGTTGGTGCCCCCGGCGATCGACATGATGCGACAGTTGAGGTAGTACAACGACGTCTCGGCCCCGTCTTCGTCTGCTGCGTCCCAGGCCAGCGCGCCGGCGCCACCCACCTCGACGGCGATCCGGGCCCGCACAGGGTCATAGACACCCTTGAAGAGCTTCCCGTAGGCGGCTCCGCCGGCGTCGAGCCGACCCAGTCCCGCGAGTTCACCGATGCGGGCGGCCAGGGCCGTACTGACGAAGTCGATGGTGTGCCCCCGGGCTATCTTCTGGCGCACAGTGGGATCGGCCGTGGTTCCCGCTCGTCGAGCGAGCTCGACGAGGTCCGGTGCGAGAGGTCCCGGGTGCAACTCGGCGTCGGGGTCGATCGGCCTTCCGGCTCCCCGCTCGCGTACGAGCATCGTCTGGGTGACGGTCCAGCCCTCGTTGACGTCGCCGATCCGGTACAGGTCGGGAATCGTGACGTCATCGAAGAAATCCTCGCAAAACTCCGATGTGTCATTGATCTGGCGGATCGGCCGAATGGTGAGACCGGGAGAATCGCACGGGACGGCGTACCATGTCAGACCCCTGTGCTTGGGCTGGTCCCAGTCGCTGCGAGCGAGACAGAGGCCCCAGTCCGCGAGATGGGCGTAGGTGCTCCAGATCTTCTGCCCGTTGAGTACCCACATGTCGCCGTCCCGCGTCGCCCGGGTGCGTGCACCGGCCAGGTCCGAACCGGACGAAGGTTCCGAGAAGAACTGACAGACGAGGGCTTCTCCGGCCAGTACCTTCGGAACGAACTCCGCGAGGAAGTCCGGCTGGCCGTGCGCAATCATCGTCGGCACGCAGACGCCGAACGTCGTGCCGGTCAGGATCCCGAAGTCGGAGAGGACGTAGTCCTTGGCCTCCTCCACAAAGGCTGCTTCGTAGGCTCCCGGAAGTCCCTGGCCCCCGTACGCCTTGGGATAGGTGATCCCCGCATATCCGGCCTCGTAGGTGCGGCGCTGCAGGACACGGCTCGCTGCCATCACCTCGGGCGTGTAGTACTCCACCTCGTGGCGTTCGGGTGGACCAACCCGGCGTTCCATATTGTCGTGAAGCCACGCCCGGGCCTCCAGCCTGTAGGTGTCCAGATCGGGAATGGCCACGCCTTCTGCGAGAGCAGTGTTCTGACTCATGATGCCTTCCTCACAGTCCTTGGATCGTACAGATCCGCTCACGGTGCCATTCGGACTGACCGAACAGCAAGCCGTTCATCGTGATGCGCCGCAGGAACAGATGGAGGTCGTGTTCCCAGGTGTAGCCGATGCCCGCAAAAATCTGGAAACAACCTTGCGCCACCTCGATCCCGATGTCGCCGAGCCAGGCCTTGGCCATGCTCGCCACCTCTCCGGCGTCCGCTTGGCCCCCCTGTGCCGCCTTGGTCGCCGCGGCGGAAATCGCGTGGGCGGCTTCGATCGAGAGGCTCATGTCGGCCAGCTGGTACTTCACTCCCTGGTACGAGCCGATCGGACGGCCGAAGGCGATCCGATCGACGGCGTATTGGCGGGTCATCTCGAAGAGTCCGGCAAGCGCCCCCAGGGTCTCGGCCACCGACAGCACGAGCGCTTCGACGAGCTGTTGCTCGATGTCCGCCGCGGCCTGACCACTCTGGCCGACGAGGGCGTCAGAACCGACACGCACCTCATTGAGCTCGACCGTGCCGAATCGCTGCGTGATGTCGTGCGAGTCGAGAGGGTGCACGACGACGCCCGGCAGGTCAGCTGCCACCAGGAATTGGGAAAGTCCTTCGGGGCCGGCGGCAACGACGAGCAGCCAAGTAGCCTGGCTCGCGCCCTGGATCACTCCGGAGGTGCCGGACAGTACGAAGCCTTCGTCGCTTGTGGCGGCGGTGAGGGACGCGCCCTGGGGCCCATTGCCCGGTGGCGTCGTTGGCCACCCAGGCCGCAACCGACTCACCCGCCATGACCGCAGGCAGGATGCTGTCACGCTGCGCCGCCGTTCCTCTCCGGGCCAAGGCACCGGCCACCACGTTCATGGCCACGAACGGCCCCGGTTGGAGCCGTCTGCCCCGTTCTTCGGCGACGATCGCCGCGTCGCGCAAGCCGTCGCCCGAGATGCTCCCGCCCCCGAACTCCTCGGGTACGAGCAGCGAGAACCACCCGAGTTCCGCCGCTTCGCGCAGATAGCCCTGCGGGAGGTCCGTTCCACCGTCGTCGAAGAGGTGACGGACCGTCTCGAGGGGACACGCCGCCTCCATGAACCTGACCGCCGTGTCTCGGAGGAGTTCTTGATCGTCGGTGAGTGTGAGTTCCATGCGTGAATCCCCGGTTCAGGTGCGGTGTGCCCAGCTGCGTTCGCGGCACTGTATATGCACTCGAACCCTCCCGTCAGATGCGTTGACGACGGTACGCGGGGGTCTGCGATCATGCCGCACCGTCGGGGCCGGTGGGGGCTATGAAGAGGAAGTTCTCCATCATCGTGCGGCTTGCCGCATCGACGTACTCGAAGCGCACGCCGAGAGGGTCGCGATGATACGAGAACATGCGCGGCACTTCCTCGCCGGCACGCCCACAGACCTCGAGTGGGCACGCGCCCCCTTCCAGCTGTCGCCCGTCGGCGGCCAGGGAGTCGGAGAAGAACCCGATGTGATGGAGGTTGGAGTACGTCATTGCATACCCAGGGCGTACCCGGGCGTTCTTCCACGAGCTCGAGATGCGGCGCCGTGGTCGAGTAGCAGAGTTTGAGGGAAACCACCTCGTCGGAGCCCGATGCCGTGCGCACTTCGGTGGCCGCCTCGATTGTCGGCCCCCATTCGATGCCGAGCAGCGAGGAAAGACGTTCGCGTGCGATCTCGATTTCGGGGACGACGATGCCCACGTGGTACAGCTCGCTCAATCCCATGGCGCTCCCTCCGATGCTTGCGGTTCTCCCGAACTCTTGCACGTCATCCGGGGTGTTGTCGGGGCCGGCCCGACCGCATGTGCAGAAGGGGGACTCTCTGCTACTTTCGTCCTGTGGATGCCGATGAGTTGATCCTGATTAGCGTCGATGATCACATCGCCGAGCCCCCCGACATGTTCGATCGCCACGTGCCGGCTCGGTACAAGGACCTGGCGCCGCGGGTGGTGGAAGACGGCGACGGGATCCAACAGTGGTACTACGGCGACGTCCGGGGCAGGAACCTCGGGCTCAATGCGGTCGCGGGCAAGCCGCCGGAGTTCTTCAACATCGACGCCAATCGCTACGAAGAGATGCGGCCGGGTTGCTACGACGTCCACCAACGAGTGCAGGACATGAATGCCGGGAGGGCAACTCGCCGGTCTCAATTTCCCGAACTGGACCGGATTCTCCGGACAGGTGCTGAACCAAGGGCCCGATCCCCAGGTGAACGAAATAATGATCCGGGCCTACAACGACTGGCACGTCGACGAGTGGTGCGGCGCCTATCCCGACCGCTTCATCCCGTGCGGCCTGTTGCCGCTCTTCGATGCCGAACTGGCGGCGAAGGAAGTCCGTAGGCTGGCCGCGAAGGGCTGTCATGCGGTGACATTCTCGGAGAATCCCGAAGCATTGGGGATGCCGAGCATTCACTCGAGGGCCTGGGACCCGCTCTTCGCTGCCGCAGTCGACGAGGGCACGGTGCTCTGTTGCCACGTGGGCTCCTCATCGCGGACGTTCCATACGACGCCAGGACGCACCGCCCAGCGTGGCCATGACGTTGTCGTCGGTGTCCTCCATCCTCACCCTGGCCGATCTGATCTGGTGCGACGCGTTTCAGCGGTTTCCCGACCTCACGTTCTCGTTGACCGAAGGTGACATCGGGTGGATCCCGTACTTCCTGTGGCGGGCCGAACACGTGCTCGACCGGCATCACGGGTGGACGGGTCACACGTTTCCCGAAGGCATCAACGGGCCGGCCGACGTGTTCCGTCGGAACATTCTCTGTTGCTTCATCAAGGAGCCGATCGGGCTCGCCAACCTCGAACACTTCAATATCGACAACGTGTGTTGGGAGTCCGATTTCCCTCACTCCGACGGGACATGGCCCGAGGCGCCGGAGGTTCTCTCGGTGATCCTCGGCGGCCTCGACGACACGCAGATCGACAAGATCACGCATGCCAACGCGATGCGCCACTACCAGTTCGATCCGTTCAGCAGCCGGACCAAGGACGAGTGCCGCGTGGGGGCGCTGCGGGCGGCATCGCCCGACGTGGACACCGTGACCCGGGTGGGCCGACCCGCCGATGACCGGGACCTGGCCGCCTGGGCCAAAATCAGCGCCCGCGTCACCGCGCAAATCGCTGAATCGGCGGGACCCGCCGCCGACCCGGACGGCGGGCCGGGTGGAGCTGGCATAGTGGTGAGCGGTCGCCAGAGCGGGCGAAATGTTGGGAGGGTTGGGTCATGGCCGAAGAGACCCGACTGCTTCATTGAGCGGAGTGCACAATGCCGGCGGTGACGGTCGATGACGTGGCGGGGCTACCCAGAATTCCGGACCCCGACGTGCGCCGGCTCGACCGAACGCCCGCTCACGTCGGTCACGACGGCACCGAGCGGTTTGGAAGGAGAGGGGTTCCCGGTGCGCCGGGCCTTTGCCGGGCTGAGCCTCCAGGAACTCGACCCGTTCGTCCACATGGACCAGATGGGCGAGGTGGACTACGCCCCGGGCGAGCCCAAGGGGACGCCATGGCATCCGCACCGGGGTTTCGAGACGGTGACGTACATGATCGACGGGACCTTCCAGCACCAGGACTCACATGGAGGGGGAGGGCTCATCACCGATGGGGCCACGCAGTGGATGACCGCGGGCGCCGGGATCCTCCACATCGAGACCCCACCCGAAGCGCTCGTCGTCTCCGGTGGGGTCTTTCACGGCATTCAGTTGTGGGTGAATCTCGCCGCCAAGGACAAATTCATCGCACCGGCGTACCAGGGGCTCGAGGCCGACGAGGTGGCGCTTCTGGCGTCGCCCGACGGCGGAGCGCTGGTGCGGGTGATCGCGGGCGACCTCGCGGGCGTGCGCGGCCCCGGGTCGACCCATTCGCCCATGGCGCTCGTGCATGCGTCTCTCCGGCCGGGAGCGCAACTGCGGATCCCGTGGAATCCGGCGTTCAACGCCTTGGCCTATGTGCTGGCCGGATCGGGCCGCACGAGCACCGAGGGTCGTCCTGTGCACGCCGGGCAGATGTCCGCTATTCGGACCAGGGGATTGGCTTGCGCTCCATGCGGATGAGAACCAGGACTCCCGCTCAGCCGATTTCGAGGTCCTCATCCTCGGTGGGCGACCCATCGGCGAGCCCGTCGAGCACTACGGGCCGTTCGTGATGAATACGCAGGGCGGAGATCCAACAGGCGATGGATGACTTCGAAGCGGGCCGTCTGGGTCGGATCCCGCCCGAACGCGCTGATGCCGCACGTGTACGACCCCACCCCGAGAACGGGACACGCCGGAATCTGAGATCTGAGCTTCGCTTCGGGGGACTCAGGTGAGTGGAGGCCTCGAAGATGCTCTGGATCGAGTGCGGACAGCGTGGCGTTGAATTCTTCGTCATCCTGGCGTGACTCGCAGCCCGTCGACCAGGGCGCGGGAAAAGCTGGCGATGACGCCGTGGTTCCGGGCGAGACGGGCGTCGGCCTCCTGTCTCGTGTAACCGCCGGACAGAGCGAGGACCCGGAGGATGTCGGGATGGCGCAACAGTTCGGCATAGAAGTCGTCGACCTCGGGCAGCGTGAGTTTGACCATGATGTGCTGCTCCGGCCCGAGGGCGTCGACATGCTCGAGGATGGCCGCCTTCAGGAGCGCCTCAGCTGCTGCCTTCTCGGGGCACTCAATGGAGATCTCGGGTTCGAGGATCGGGACGAGCCCGGTCGGGAGAATGCGATGGGCCACCTCGAATTGCTGGTCGACGATCGCAGAAATCCCCTTGGTGTCGGCCAGTTGGACGAACGACCGCATTTTCGTTCCGAACACGTGCCCCTTCACCCCGAGTGCCAGCAACGAATCGAGGTCCGGGATCGGCTTCATGCGTTGCACGCCGTCCGCGACGGGGGTCAGGCCCCGGTCGACCTTCAGGAAGGGGACGATACGTTTCGTGTTCCAGAGGTAGTCGGGGAACGGCAGGCCGTCGACCTGGCGGTGCAAGGAGTCCTCGAAAAGGATCGCACCGACGATGTGGTCCCCGTCGAATGCCGGGCTCCGGGCGATTCGGCTGCGCATCGTCTGTATGAGGTCGAACATTTCTTCGTCGGTCGAGTAGGCGTCACGGGGAATCCCATAGGCGGCCAACGCATTGGGCGTGCTGCCGCCACTCTGATCGAGGGCGGCAATGAACCCCTTCCCGCCCTCATCCGCTCGAGTTGGTCCTGGTCCATGGTCGGTAACCCTTTCGTCGTACGTGCCGTTACTTCCCCTGGTTCTCCCCATAATGCCCGGCGGAGAAAGCCGTTGCTCCGGTCGGATCGGGCGATCCGGCCTGGCGCGGCACCGGCCCGGGGGTGGCCGGATCCCCGGTACGGTGAGGGCGCGGCATACGCCGCGGGCGTAGCGGGTCGAGAAAGGACACGACGATGGCAGAGGAGACAGATGAGGTCGCCCAGGCAGTGGCGGATCTGACCCATGCGATAACGGGGCTCGTCCGGGTGATCGACGCGAAGGGTCCCGAGGCAGTGGCGAGCCATCATCTCGGATGACTTCTCCGAGGCCCTGGACAAGCTCGTCGTCCGTCTCGACGCGATTCGGGGATTCACCGGCTGAACCCGACGGCCTGCCCCGGCACTCCGGGAGCGCACCCGGTCATCCCGAGGGCGCTACCGTTCCGTCCGTGAATGAATGGCCCGAAGATTGGCATCCCGTGAACGCCGAAGAGGCGAAGGACTACATCGACGCGCATCAAAATGGCGGTGGGGACGCCGAACTCCTCGAAGAGTGCGCGTCGTTCCTCCCCATCCACCCTCGCCCCTCGTAGCCCCCGCCAGGGGGTCACGACTGCCCTTTCTCCTGCCCGATCCGCAACTCCTGGCCCGGTGTCCCGACCGGATGGACCACCCGACGCATGGCTGAAAAAAATGGCAGTTAATGTCATCAGTCAGGAAGAGACGTTCGGCAGTTCATGAAATTCGGGAGGACAGGGCCATGGTGGCGGAATCGTTGACGATCGAAACGATGGAATTGCCCAGGGGCGGCCTGGCCGTGCGCAAGAAGGAGCGGACGAGGCGCCAACTGGCCGAGGCGGCTGCCGAGTTGTTCTCCGAGCGGGGGTATGCGGGAACCACGATTGATGACATCGCCGCCGCTGTCGATGTGTCGCCGCGGACGTTCTTTCGCTACTTCCCGACGAAGGAGGATCTCGTCGTCGCCATCGGCGCGACCAGTCTGGATCTCTTCCTCGAGGCGCTCCGCAATCGGCCGCCCCAGGAGTCGCTGCAGGTGGCCCTGAGAGAGGCGATCGGCCAGTCGCTCGCCTCGGGGTGGGAGGACACGGCAAAGGTCCGCTCCTTCCTGACCCTGCTCCGCGAGACGCCTGCGCTCAGGGCACGTTGGCTGGAGGAGGCCTATGGCAAACGAGACCTCATGGCGGAGGTCATCGCGGCCCGGACCGCCACCGATCCGTCCGATTTGCGCAACCTCCTCATCGCTGGCGCGATCACCTTGACCATCAACACGGCTCTGCAGGTGTGGGCCGATCAGGAGGAGGAACCCGATGCCGCGTCATTCGTCTATCGCGGGCTGACCGAGTTGTCCTCACCGCTTCTTCCGAACTAGTGCGCGTGAACGACGCACACTCACCGTTCATCAGGGGTGACGTGACTTCTCTCGCTTCGAGAACACGCAGTAGCCCGACCGACCGGGGTCACATTGGACGATGGGGACCATTTCACGAAGCGCGAGTGGCTCGCGCTCGGCGTCATGTGCTTCACCGTGCTGCTCATCTCGCTCGATCAGACGGTCCTGAATGTCGCGTTGCCCACGCTGGTCAGAGATCTCCATCCGACGAGCAGCGGGTTGCAGTGGATTGCCGACGGGTACACCCTCACTACGGCCGTGTTCCTCCTCTTCGGTGGTGCGCTCGGCGACCGCTTCGGAAGGCGACGCCTCTTCCTTATCGGTGTCGCCATCTTCGGGGGCGGTTCACTGGGATGCGCTCTCGTCCATTCCACCGGGCCCCTCATCGCGGCCCGCGCCCTCATGGGCTTCGGTGCAGCCCTGCTCATGCCGGCCACGCTGGCCATCATCGCCTCGACATTTTCCGGGCGCCGTCGGGCCCGGGCTATCGGGATATGGGCCGGCGTAGGCGGCATCGGCGCCGCGGCGGGCCCGCTCCTCGGCGGGTGGCTCCTGCAGCACTTCTGGTGGGGTTCGGTCTTTCTCATCAATGTGCCGGTGGCTGTTCTGGCATTTGTGGGTGGGATCTTCGCCCTCAGCGAGAGTCGTGCATCGGAGCGCCCGAATCTCGATCCCGTGGGAGTGGTCCTCTCCTCCCTGGGGCTCACGGCCCTCACCTATGGGTTCATCGTGACGTCGACGGATGGCTGGGCGTCGCTCCAGGTCGTCGTCGCCTTGACGCTCGCAGTGGTCCTGCTGTCGGCATTCATCGTGTGGGACGGCCGCCGGAGCAACCCGTTCCTGGACCTCAGGCTCTTCAAGAATCGCACTTTCTCCTCGGCCTTGGGGGCGGTCACCGCGGTGTTCTTCGTCATGTTCGGCGTGAGTTATCTCGTCAGCCAGTACATTCAGTTCGTGCAGGGAGCCGATCCCTTCGAGGTCGGTATCCGGTTTATTCCTTCTGCCGCCGCCACCATTTTGGGAAGCAATCTGGCGGCCCGGCTTACGGCGCGCTTCGGGCTCCGTAGGATCATGCTCGTTGGAATGATGCTGGTCACCGGTGGCCTCGTGACGTTGACCACCTTGTCGGTCGCGTCGGGAGTCTTGCCCGTGACCATCGCCTTCGTCCTGGTGGGCTTCGGAATGGGTCTGGTGATCGCCCCGGCGTCCAACGCGATCGTGGGCACTCTGCCTCCCGACAAGATCGGCGCGGGTTCCGGACTACGGGCCACGGTGCAGTTATTGGGTGGCTCCTTCGGGGTGGCGATCGTGGGCAGCCTGGCCGCCGGGCGCCTATCGGTCGTCCATCCAAAAGGCGTTCGACGGACCGTTGCGTCATGTTCCCGCGGCATCCCGACCGGCGATCCAGAGCCAGATCGGGGACGCCCTGGGCAGGGCGGCGAAGTTTCCCCGCGATCTTGCCCAGGCGACGAAGGAAGCGGCGAACCAGGCCTTCGTCCAAGGCTTGCATCTCTGCGCGCTCGTGGGTCTGGGGGTCATGTGCATCGCCTTACTGACAACCGCCATCTACGTGCCGTCACGCGTGGCGTTGATCGACGATCTCGACGAGAATGTCGCCGCGCACATGTAGGTGACTTCGAGGTCCGTGGACCTTGGCCCGTGCCCGAAGTCGTGGTGTACGGGGTCTTGGTTGCGTCTCGGGGCCGACTCGGACAGGCTTTCGGTAGTGACTCGCCGGCATCCGCACGTGGGTGCTGACGCTGACGTTCGCGTCAAGTGCCATTACGTTCTCAGGACCTGACGCGGCGGCAACGTCCCACAGGTTTCTCCGAGTGCCGCGAACGTTGCCTCTCGGTCAGGCCTACAATTCGCTCTCTACCGCGAGGGATCGGACTCGTCGGACGTCGCACAAGGCGCGAGAGTGAGCAAGGAAGTCTGGTCACGGTCCAGGGTGTGGAGGAGTTGACATGAGGAGACGTCGGGAACACTCCAACTTCCCCGGGAACGTGCGGTGGCTGACGTGACCGCAAAGCGGCGGAAAAGGCCGCACGTGCCGAAGCTCGACGACATGCTCGGTCCACTCGAGGCCGAGGTCATGGAGATCATCTGGACTCGGGGAACGGCGTTGGTGTCGGAGGTCGAGGAAGTTCTGAACAAGCGTCGAACCGTGCCGCTGGCCTACAAGACGGTGCTGACCATCTGCACGCGGTTGAGCGAAAAGGGTGTGCTCGACCACGAAAAAGAAGGGCGAGCATTTCGCTACCACCCGACCATGACCCAAAGCGAGTTCGTGGCGGCACAGGCTGCAAAGGCGTCCGACGCTCTCCTGAGCCGCTTCGGCGATGTCGCCCTCTCGAGCTTCGTCGATCAGGTGGCTGCCGATCCCGAGCAACTGGCGGCGCTCCGGGATCTGTTGGGTAAGGACGAGTACACAGGGGGCTGACCTCCCCCCTTCGGACGGCGCGCACCTGGACGCTCCCCCGGCTGCGTGCGCGTCCCGAAGGCTGGTCGTGGCAGTCTTGGTCGGCGCAGATCCGATGTGCCGCGATTGCCGACGCCAATTGATGGAGGGACATGATGAGAGGGGTGGCCCGTAGCTTCTGGGCCGTCGTCGTCATCGTCCTCGCCGTAGAGGCCTTCATCGCCGTCCTGGCCGTCCGCTCCCTCAACACCGATCTGACGTGCTGGGTCTCGGGGATCAAGGACAAGTTGTACCTTCACCCGAATTGCGGCTCCGCGGTAGCCTTCGTGGGTTACCGCAGCTGGATACCGGCCGTCGCTGTTCTGGTGATCTGCGCTGCGACCGTCCTCGCCGGCCTCGTGACGCTGATCTCCCAGTACGTCCGCACGAGGCTGGCCCTGCGGCGCCTCGGCGCGCCGATCGCCAACCCGCCATTTCTGACGAAGATCGGGTCCAAGCTGGACATCGACATCGAATTGTGCGCCGACGAGAGGGTCTTTTGTTGTTGCGGCGGACTGCTCTTCCCAAAGGTTGTGCTGTCGAAGGGCATGTTGGACCTACTCGATGAATCCGAGCTGACCGCCGTGCTGGCCCACGAAGCAGCGCACGTGCGACGTCGGGATCCGGCGCGGGCCCTGGCCGTCCGGTGCGCGTCCGACGCTTTGTTCTACCTGCCCTTGACGCGTTACCTGTCCAAGAAGGCGCTCGTGGCGTCGGAACTCGGGGCGGACTCCGTGGCGGCGACCGTGGCTGGTCAACCGGCACTTGTCCGGGCGCTCCTCGACGTCCTCGGGCGCGTCCGCCCGGGCCTCGGCACCGTCACCGAAATGGCCTCCTTGGATGCCCTGGACTCCAGGATCGAGGCGCTGCGCACCAAGGCATTGCCCCGGACACGTCCGAAGATGATCATTCAGTTGGTCAGTGTGCTGGTGCTCGCCGGCCTGATCCTCCTCGGTGCGTGGTTGCCCAAGCCGGCGCACCACCTGGACAAGGCTCCGGCCCACCCCGTCGTCCACGTGAGCCATGCCCGACCGGTCGTACCAGCAGGCGGCACGAACTCGTCGCTCGGCACCCGAAAAATGAACGCGTCGGAAAGATTGATCCTACGGTGAGGTAGGCATATACTCTTACTAAATAGTAGGACTTGGATGTCCAGCAAGTAACACCTCACTGACTCGAAAGGCGGAGCCATGCTTTCTGCAGCTTTCCCGCGTCGCATCGTTTTCCACGCGCTCGCAGCAGGATTGATGATCGTGGCGGTGGGGACACTCACCGCGGAGGCGGCTTCGGCCGTGACCCCGGACGTCACCCTCAACAGTGCGGTGCCGAGCATCGGCATCACACCTGACAGCGCCAACGGTTGCGCCAGTTCGGTGTGCATCTACGTCACGGGCACGGGACTCCACGTGTCGGACTGGACGACCTCGGTCGCGCTGTCCAGGTCGATGTGCAGCACGGCGAGCTTCCTCGTGAACGGTGTCCTCTGGGCCAGCGGCGTCAACCAGTGTGGGAGCGCAGGTGACGAGCTCGTGTCCGATTGGTCGTCGCCCGGGAACTTCCCGAACGGGACGGTGTTGTGCAACACCTGGAGCGGCGTGTCGGGCAAGCCCTGCGAGACGGTGCACAGCTGATTTTGGCGGAGAAATGAGGGGACATTGAGAGACGCGCCAGGGGCTGACCCGATCGCGCACCTGTCGGCTATCGATGCGGGATCAGGTGATGCGATCTTCGCAGTGGGACTCGACGGCGTCATTACGGCATGGAACCGGGGGGCGGAGGAGCTGTACGGATATGCGGCGTCCGACATGATCGGCAAACCGGCCAGCGTCCTGTATCCCGAGCGTGAATCGGGTTCGTTTCGCGAGATCATGGAACGAGTGGGCCGCGGTCAGGGAAGCAAGGTCGTCAACGGGTTCCGCTGGCGGGCCGACGGCGAGTTCCTCGAGGTCGAGAATCGATTCTCCCCGATATTCGACGACTGCGGGATCGTCGCCGGCGTGTCGTCGGTAGGGCGGGACGTGGGGGACCGGCGCCGCCGGGAGAACGAACTCCGCGAGAACCTCGCGTTCTTGGAGCATGCCCAGTCCATCGGCCATTTCGGAAGCTGGAGGATCCGGACCAGGCCCGAAGCGGTCATCGATCTGACTCTGGAGGCCTAACGCATCACGGGACTCGGGCCAGCCACGGATGTTCCTCTGGCCGAGTTTCTCGACCTCGTTCATGTCGATGATCGCCAGCATCTCAACGACGTGCTCGAGAACGTCCGGGAGGTCGGAGCGGCGAAGGAACTCGAGCTTCGCTTCACCCGACCCGACGGTGCCCTGCGTTGGCTCCTCCTCGCAGCCGATGCCGCGTACGACACCCAAGGCGGGATCGTCGGCCACGTCGGCATTCTCCGGGATATCACTGGACGCAAGGAGGTGGAACTCCGACTGGCCCACGATGCCTTGCACGATCCACTCACCGGCCTGCCCAACCGTGGACTCTTCTTGGACCGCGTGGCACTCGCCGCCGCCCGCACGGAGCGCACCGGCTCCCACGTCGCCGTGCTCTGCCTGGACCTCGATCACTTCGGCGTCTTCAACGACGCCCGCGGTGATGCTGGGGGCGACGAACTCCTCCGCGCCGTCGCCGACCGCCTGCGCACGATGGTGCGGGTGACCGACACGGTGACGAGGTTCGGCTCTGACGAGTACGGGCTCGTCTGCGAGAACATCTCCACCGCAGCAACGGCGGCCGAACGGGCCCAACGGTATCTGGCGGCGATCGAGAAGCCGTTCGCGCTCGAAAGCGGCGAGGCGCTCGTCACCGCCAGCATCGGGATCGCGGTCGGCGGGGCCGGATCGGTGGCGGAGTCGATGGTGCGTGACGCCGAGTTGGCGATGCAGCGCGCCAAAGGGCGGGGGAGAAATCGCTGCGAGCTCTTCGACCGTGCCTTGCGCCGGGAGGTCCAGGAGCGCTCGGACCTCGAGGCGGCATTGCGGCGTTCACTCGAGAGCGGAGAGTTGTTCTTGGAGTTTCAGCCGATCGCGTCGTTGCGTGAGGCCCGCTTCGATCGTGCCGAGGCGCTGGTGCGGTGGCGTCACGCTGAGCGAGGGGTCCTGCAGCCCGACGAGTTCATTCCGACGGCGGAAGAGACGGGCTTGATCGTGCCGTTGGGGCGACTCGTCCTGGAGTCGGCGTGCCGACAGCTCCGGCATTGGCGCGACGCCGTGCCGAGGTCGTCGTGGAGCATCTCGGTCAACGTCGCGGCGACGCAACTCCGGGAGGCGGATTTCCCCGACATCGTCGAACAGACGCTCGACGATGAGCAGCTCGAGCCCGCTGCGCTGTGCCTCGAGCTCACCGAATCCACTCTGGTCGAACACGGGATCGTCACCGAGGTCATCAGTCGTCTCCGTGGCCTCGGGGTGCGCATCTCCATCGATGATTTCGGTACCAAGTACTCGTCGCTCTCCTATCTGACCCGCCTCTCCGTCGACGAGCTGAAAATAGACCAGTCTTTCGTCGAGGGCATTGTGGGCGACGATTCCAAGCGGGCGGTCGTCTCGGCGATCCTGGCCATCGGCAGGTCCCTGGACCTGCCGGTCACAGCCGAAGGGGTTGAGACCGAGGCGCAACTCGCAGAGCTTCGACGTCTCGGTTGCGATTCGGTCCAAGGGTTCTATTTCGCCAGGCCGCTCCCGGCTGCCGCGTGCCTCCTCGCGCTACAGGAGCCACCCGACGTCTCACCCGGCGTTATGCCGGGTCGACGTCGCTGAGCTGAGGCTGCGCCGGCTGGCGCGATCACGGCCGAGTGGTGAGAATCGGGGCAGGAACGACGACTGGAGGGCGATATGCCGGCAAAGGGCAGTGCGGAGTGGAAGGGCGACGTGCCGACCGGCGCCGGTACATTCACGGCGGGTGACACCATCAGCGGTGGGTACACCTTCAAGTCCCGCTTCGAGGACGGTCCGGGCTCCAACCCCGAACAGTTGATCGCGGCGGCCCACGCCGCCTGCTTCTCGATGGCCCTCTCCAACATTTTGGCCCAGGCCGGACATCCACCGGAATCCGTCCACACGGATGCCACAGTCACCCTGCGGCCGGTGGACGGAGCCCCGACGATCACGAAAATCTCGCTTGTCACGGTCGGCCGGGTGCCCGGGGTCGATGAGGACACGTTCAAAGAGCACGCCGCTGCGGCCAAAGCGGGCTGCCCCGTCAGCCGGGCCCTGGCCGGCGTCCCCGAGATCACGTTGGATGCGTCGCTCGCTCCGTGAGCGACGCGCGCCGGGAGCTCAGTTGAAACGGGCGCGCAGGCCCTGCGCCCGCCCCCGCAGCGACCGTGCCGCCTCGTCGGGGAGCCCGGGGCTGGCGGCCGTCTCCTCGAGGAGCGCGGCGGCGTCGTCGTAGCAACCCAGCGCAGCGAGACCCTCGGCCAGCGCGACCTGCTCGGCCAGTGACTGTCCGGGAATAGCGGCCCGCAGGCGGGTCACCCAGCGCACGCTTTCGGTGTTCCCCCGTCGGCGGAAGCTGTGATCGAGGTTGGCCAACATTCTGGCCAGGATCGCCCGTGTCCCCACCGAGGCGAGCATGCCGTCGGGAAGGTCGACCTGTGCCCCGGCGACAGCGTGCAGCAGTCGGGCGCACCCGGCCCGGTCCAGCCGCGCTCCCCCGGAGAAGGCGTCGATGAGATCATCGGGTTGGGCGGGGTCCCGGACCAGGAAATGACCGGGCATCCCGACGCCGACGAGGGGAACTCCGCAGCGTCGTCCGATCTCCATGAGAAGAACCGAGATCGAGATCGGGATGCCCAGTCGGCGCTCGAGGACCTGGTCGAGATACGAGTTCCTGGGGTCGTCGTACGACTGGACGTCTCCCCGGACGCCGAGCGTCTCGAAGACGAAGGCACAGACCGCGTCGACATCGGCTTGTCCGAGCTGCGCCGAAAGGGCATCGAGCCGGTCCAGCTGTGCGCGCACATCGAGACCGGGGTTCGCGTGGGCGGCGATCAACAGTGCGGCCTCGTCGAGGGGGATGTCGTCCTCCCTGCGACGCAGGAGGTCTCGCCATCTCGCCGTGTGCTCCACCCGGGTGACTGTACAAGGCAGGGCCGTGACCACCCTGCGTTGCGGTCTCGTGACAATGCAAAGAATCGAGGACTCTCGTCATCCAATGCGTGGTGGGTGCCGAATGGCACCCAGAGCAAATCGCACGGGTCGCGCATGACGAGGAGAACGATGAAGGTTCGGAGGGGTGGACTCGCCAGAGGAGGAGGCAGGCGCGGGGCAAGGTTCGCCGCCGCAGCCGTCGCCGCCGTGACCGCGGGGTCGCTCGGCCTTCAACTGCAATCGACACTCACGGGGAGTGTGGCGGCGGCTGCGACGGCAACGGCCAAGGACCTCGCCAACGCGGTCGCCTCGTGTTCGGGGCCTTCCGGTGAAGGATATTGGCAGGTATCGGCCCAAGGTGGCGTGTTCGCCAACGGCGCTGCGGTGTTCTATGGATCGGCGGTCGGCACCGCACTCAATCAGCCGATCGTCGGTATCGCGCCGAGTGTCGACGGTCAGGGGTATTGGCTGGTGGCCTCCGATGGTGGCGTCTTCTCCTTTGGCGACGCGCCCTTCGAGGGCTCGACCGGAGCGCTGCACCTCAACCAGCCGATCGTGGGCATGGTGGCCACGCCCGATGGACAGGGCTACTGGCTGGTGTCCGCCGATGGTGGCGTCTTCACCTTCGGTGATGCCGGGTTCTACGGGTCACTGGGCGGCGTCACTCTGCACGAGCCCATCGTCGGCATGGCGGCAACGAAGGACGGCCTCGGGTACTGGCTCGTCGGCGCCGATGGTGGCGTGTTCGCGTTCGGCGACGCGCCGTTCTACGGCTCGCTCGGAGGCACTCCCCTGAACAAGCCGATCGTCGGCATCGCGCCCGCCCGTAACGGCAACGGGTACGTGCTGGCGGCCAGCGACGGGGGGGTTTTCACCTTCGGCGCCTCCATCTTCTACGGCTCGGCGGCGGACGTGCAGCTGCAGACGCCGATCGTGGGCGTCGCCGGCACCTTCTTCGGCAACGGCTACACGCTCGCCGCATCTGACGGCGGGATCTTCAACTACGGCGATTCGTCGTTCTGCGGTACGGCCGGTACGGCGAGTCCCAGCGGCCCCATCGTGGGATTGGCCTTCTTCTGAGCATTTCCCATCCCCTCTCATTGACCCCATCCACCTTCGATCGCAAGGAGCACACATGCCAAACATCAGCCGCCGACACTTTCTGAGAAACGCGTCCATCGGCGCCGCCGCCACGGGCGTCGCGGCCGCCGGAGGTCTGAGTCTTCTGAGCGGTGTCAGCGGCGCCGATGTCGCGACGACACCGACGCCGTCACCTTCCGACGGCCCTCTTCTCGACGGCTCCGGCGTGGTAGCCCACGTCGTCGACGCCAGGGCAGGCACGATCTCCATCTTCGTCGGAACCAAGCAGATCGATTACACCAACCAAGCCCTGGCCCAGGAGCTCCTCAGGGCCACCCAGTAGTCCCGTCGTTCCACCCCCTTCTCGTCCCTACCCTTCATGAGGTGAACTGAACATGTCTTCCCACAGAGAAGCACCCGCCATTTCCAAGGATCCGGCCGCTGACAGTACGGACGTCTACGCGTTCGTCAGCCCGGACTGCCCTGAAACGGTCACGATCATCGCGAACTACGTGCCGTTGCAAGCTCCTGACGGCGGCCCGAACTTCTTCGAGTTCGGGGCCAAGACCGTCGTGGGCAACGCGGCGCCGGTCGGCGACGATGTGCTTTACCAGATCCACATCGACAACACGGGCACCGGTATTCCGTCCATCACCTACCAGTTCCAGTTCACGACGACGATCCTCGATCCCAATACGTTCCTCTACGCCACCGGGCCGATCACGCATTCGCCCTCGACGGGCTACAGCACCACCTGGAACCGGCGCCAGACCTACACGGTCACCAGGATCGACACCGATCCCGCCACGGGCCGCAGCTGGTCCACGCCCATCAGCCCGCCCTGGGGGAGCGGTCGGGCTTTCGCGTGCCCTCCCTGCAATGTCGGCATTCGGACCACACCCAACTATGCGTCGCTGTCCGCTCCCGCGGTGTACAGGTTGTCCGACGGCCTGACGGTCTTCGCCGGCCAGCGAGCCGACGGTTTCTTCGTCGACCTCGGCTCGATCTTCGACCTCGGCGATCTGCGGCCGATCTCGGGCGACCAGTTGATTCCGGGTTCCAACACACCCGGCATCAACTCGTTGGCCGGCGTCAACGTCCACTCGATCGCGTTGCAGATACCCATTAGTTCGCTGACGTCGGATGGTGCACCGTTGACGATGGGACCGAACGATCCCCATGCCGTCATCGGCGTCTACACAACGGCGCACCGCCAAACCGTGCGCATGTTCAGTCCTACGACGGGCGCAACCACAGCGACCGGTCCTTACGACCAAGTCTCACGACTGGGTAGCCCCCTCGTCAACGAGGTCGTCGTTCCCATGGCATCGAAGGACTTCTGGAACAGCCAGGCCCCGGTCAACGACAGCCAATTCGCCGCCGCGGTGGAGCACCCGGAACTGCAGGGACTCCTGCCGGTGCTCTACCCGGGCGCCTTCCCCCACTTGGCCGCCTACACCAAGGCCCGGGCCGACCTCGTGGCCATTTTCGCCACGGGCATTCCGGGCAGCGTGATCGGGGCACGCCTTCGGCGTCGGGACCTATCAGGGTGGCAAAGTCATCGCGGAGATGCTGCGCCTCAACATGGGCATCGCACCGACGTCGAGCAACGGCACGCAGGCGGGGACGAGCAACCTCGGTCTGCTCGGTAACGACCTGGCCGGTTACCCCAACGGTCGGCGTCCCACCGACGACGTGGTCACCATCGCCCTCAAGGCGGTGGCCGGCGCGACCATCCCGCTGGTCGATCCGACTTATCACGCCGGACGCTGCGGTCGCGTTGGTGAACCAAGGCGTCACGGCGAGTCCCCGGGCCTATCAGGCGAACTTCCCCTACCTCGCCGACCCCCACGGTGGGTTCTCCAATCCGCCGGCTACGCCTGCCTACAACCCGAATCCCGAGCTGTAAGGGTCGGCCGTGGACGTCATGCCGCGCACACCACCATGATCACCCCCATGCGCAACGCCGAGGCGCCGTTCGTCGATGAGGGACCGACGCAGGGCCCGCCCGAAGCGCTCGTCCTCGACATAGGGGACGACATCGGCGCACTCATCCTCTATGCCGACGAGTCGTGTCTCGGCATGGAGATCGATCTGACGCCGGCCGGCGCACCGCGGTCCCATCACCTGCACACGATGATCCGCCGCCGGCGGGCCGTGGACCGCGAATTCATCGCTGGGGTGTATCCCGAAGTGGTGGAAGGGATCTACACGGTGTGGGGAATCGATGACCTCCCACTGGGTGAGGTGACCATCGAGGGCGGCCGGGTCAGTGAATTCCGGTCCGGGGATTGCCGTACCCACAAGGAGCGTCTCTCGGTGTAGCGCATAGGCTCAATGGCCGGCGATCAGGTCGAGGCGGGCCGTGACGGCGGCACACGCGGGACCGTGCGGGTCAATCATGTCCATGTGGCCCAGGCCGGCCAGGGGCACATACTCGGCGGGATCGCCGAACGATCGTGCGAGGTCGACGTAGTGCTCGCTGAGCGACGCCGGCACGGTCGAGTCGGCCAAGCCGTGGACGAGGAACTGCGGGACGCCCAGCGGGAGTGACGCCGCGGGCGAGCCCCATGCGTAGCGCTCGGGGAACCGGTCGGGTTCACCGCCCATGAGGGCCTGGACGGCGCCCGCGCCCAGATTGAGCCGGGCGCCCTCGACGAGATCGGCCACTCCCGCCAGCGAAATGGCGGCCGCGATGCGCACCGTGCCGACGGTCGGAGACGGCAGAGCGGCTGTCATCCGCGGGGTCCCGGCCCACAGGGCGAGGTGGCCTCCCGCCGAATGACCGCACGTGACGACGCGATCGAGGTCGACGTCCGCGACCGTCCCGAGCCTGTCGATGGCCGCGGCGACGTCGTGAAATGTCTCGGGCCAGCCGCCGCTGCCGAACCTTCCCACTCGTCGATATTCGATGTTGTAGGCCACCCAGCCGTGGGCGACCACGGCGCGGGCCAAGCGGTGCATCAGATGCTTGGTGTACACCTGGCGCCAGAAGCCGCCGTGGATGAGGACGACAACCGGTAGGTCGCCGGCCACCCCCTCGGGGCGCCACAGCTCCGCCGTCTGGGCGCGGTGGGAACCGTACGAGATGACCGCCCGCGTGCTCACGGTGCGGCGAGCAACGAGCGGGCGGCCTCGACGACCTGGGACCGGTGGACCAGGACGGAGCCGAGGTCCGTTCCCCGCGCCTTGACGACGCGGTATCCCTCCAGCAGTCCGCCGACCCGTTGCACCCGCTCACCGAGCCGCACGGTCGCATACCCACAGAGCGGCGCCGCCAGCGCGGCGAGAAGGCCCCACCACGCCCCGAAGGTGCGGCCGACGAAGAAGCCGAGGGCGGCGTAGACCAAGGTGAAGGACGCGGCACATCCGAGTAGTTTCACGGTCGCCTTGATCCCCTCGTTGCGCGGGATTTCTGCGACCCGCTTCATGATCTGGAACGGGATGATGTGGACGGCGACACCGACCAGTGCGAAGGGGGTGGCGAGGAGGATCTTGACCAGGGCCCGGACAAAGGAAGTGCGGACCTGGTCCGCCCGGTAGGCCGCAGCCAATTGGGCGTCGCTCAGTCCGAGGAGAACGAGATCCTTCTGGTAGGTGGAGTAGGCGGTCATGAGTGCGTCCAGGCCGTCGTCGCCCGGTCTCGCCCGCGCGACACTGGCCAGCCGTTCGGCGATGCCGGCCTGGTCCGCGAGCGCAACCGGGGCCGGGAGTCCCTGCGGTTGGCGCACGACGATTTCGGCGACCCGGGACAGCCGGACGGCTTGTTCCCACGACGCAAAACTCGGGCTTACGGCGGAGAGCCGATCAGCCAGGTCACGGGTGAACTGCCGGACGGCTGCATGGCTGTCCTGTTCGTAACGTTCCCTCCAAGGCCCGATGGCGGTCGGTCGGTCGAGGTGGACCAGCGCCCGTGAACGGAAGCGCGCCTTCGCGTCGTAGGTGAGCCCTACGGCCACGGTCATGAGATCTGCAGCCCCTTCCCCGAAGCCACCTTCGAGGGCGATGCGTGCGGCCCCCGTCCGCAGCGGTTGGAGTGATGCTTCGTCGTGGCTGATTCCTTCGGGGAACACGGCCACCATGCCCCCCTGGGCCAAAATGCGCTGACAGGTGGCAAAGGCTGAGACGTTCTGATCACCACTGGCGCCATCGATGGTGCGATGGACCGGCACGACGCCGGCGAACTTCAAGAAGGGCCAGAGCGGAGGGATCTTGAAAAGGGTCGATTTACCCAGAAACCGCGGATATCGGCGCAATGCAGCCATGAGGAGGAGGCCGTCAACCAATCCGTTGGTGTGATTCGCCACGACGACGACGGGTCCGGTCGCCGGCAGATACTCCCCGCACTGCACGTCGACCTCTTGGAAGAACACATGGATGAGCAGGCGCGCGAATTCCGCCATTCCCCGGTCCGCCAGCCTTCGCATCTTGCGATGCTACGGGGCGTGCCCCCGGCTTGCGTGGCGGGTGAACTTGTCGTCTGATGGGGGCGTGCTATCCGCTCCGCCCTCATTCATTCTGGCGTCGGGCTCCACCACGCGTCTGCGCGTGCTCCGTGATGCCGGCTTCGCCCCCGTCGTCGTTGTCAGCGGTGTACCCGAAGACGCGGAGGGCTTGGAGACGGCACGTGCCGTCGTGCTCCTCGCTGAGCGAAAGGGCGCAGCCGTGGCGCAAGGACGGTCCGACGCGTTGATCCTCGCCTGCGATTCGTTGCTCGAGCTCGACGGCATCTCACTGGGAAAGCCGGCGTCTGCCGCCGACGCCGTCGCTATGTGGCAACGCCTGTCCGGGAACCGCGGCATCCTGCATACGGGGCATTGCCTGATCGATACCCGTTCTCGGATGTCCCTGTCGCGGCTCGACAGCACTGTCGTGCGGTTCGGCACGCCGAGCGAGGCGGAGATCAGCGCCTACGTCGCCACTGGTGAGGCATTGTCGCTCGCCGGGGCATTCAGCATCGACGGCCGGGCGGCGCCCTTCGTCGAGGGCATCGAAGGAGTGCCGAGCAACGTCTTGGGGGTGTCGCTCCCGCTGGTGCGCGCCATGCTCCGTGAAGCCGGGGTCTCGATCACCGACCTGTGGACGAGCCCACGAAGTTGACCAACGAGGATCCCGTCGCTGGCGACGTGGAGCTCGGCGTAGCGGAGAGGGTTGGCGATGTAGGCGTCGTGTGGGGGATGGCCCCCCGCAACCTCGTGCCCGGAGGCCGGCCTGCGTCGCCCACTACATCCAATGTCGTTCCCAACGGGGGAGAAGTCGGCGATTACGGGCGGAGGGGTGGAGCCCGACGGCGCAACGTCATACCTTCGTGGGCAGCGGCAAGCGGGCGCTCGGGCGCTCGGCCTGGGTGTAATGGACGACGTACGCCGTCCTCACGAAACCCTCACTATCGAAGGTAGACGAGTCGATGGTACTACACGTTTGTCGTGGAACGGCAAGAAACAGCGGTGTCTCTCGCGGTACGGGGGTTGCAGCTCTCGTCCGCCGGACTGGTCGGGTGGCGATCGTCTCGGTAGGATCCTTGTGTGCCGCAAGTAACTAATGCCGGAGGACGCCGCGGCACCGCACCGGACGACCACTACAAGTGGATCGCCCTCTCCAACACGACGCTCGGCATCTTGATGGTGACGATCAACCAGTCGATTCTGTTGATCTCGTTGCCGGACGTCTTCCGGGGTATCGATATGCAGCCACTTGCCCCGGGCAACACGTCGTACTTCCTGTGGATCCTGATGGGCTTCATTCTGGTCACCGCTGTATTGGTCGTCAGCTTCGGCCGCGTGGGGGACATGTACGGCCGCGTGCGGATGTACAACCTCGGCTTTGCCGTCTTCACCGTCTTCTCCATACTGCTTTCCATCACCTGGCTCTCGGGTGCCGGTGGAGCCCTGTGGATCATCCTCATGCGACTCGGGCAGGGCGTCGGCGGCTCGTTCCTGTTCGCCAACTCGAGCGCCATACTCACCGACGCGTTTCCTCCGCACGAGAGGGGCAAGGCGCAGGGGATCAGCGGCGTGGCGCTGGTGTCGGGGTCGTTCATCGGCCTCATCCTCGGTGGCCTCCTGGCCCCGATCGAATGGCGCCTGGTGTTCTTGGTCTCCGTCCCCATCGGGGTCTTCGGCACCGTCTGGGCCTACCTGAAGCTGAAGGACAACGGCGTTCGGGTTCCCTCGAAGATCGACTGGCTCGGCAACATTACGTTTGCGGTCGGCCTCATCGCTCTGCTGACCGGGATCGTCTACGGGATTCAGCCCTATGGCGGCCACACGATGGGGTGGACCAATCCGGGAGTGCTCGGAGCGGTCTTCGGCGGCTTGGCCATCCTGGGCCTGTTCGTCCTGATCGAGTTCAGAGTGCCCAATCCGATGATCCAGCTCAAGCTGTTCCGGATCCGGGCCTTCACGGCCGGCATCATCGCCTCGTTGATGTCCGCCATAGGGCGCGGAGGCATCCAGTTCATGCTCATCATCTGGTTGCAGGGGATCTGGTTACCCCAGCACGGGTACAGCTTCTCCCGCACGCCGCTGTGGGCGGGCATCGCCTTGGTGCCGCTGACGATCGGGTTCATGATCTCCGGGCCGATCTTCGGGATTATGGCCGACCGCCTCGGGTCCCGGGGGGTGGCCACCATCGGTCTCATCGGCGCCGGCCTGTGCTATCTCCTGCTCGAGTTGCTGCCGATGAACTTTGCCTACGCGCCCTTCGCCGTCATTCTCTTCTTCCTATCCTTCTTCTCGGGCATGTTCATCGCGCCGAACCAGACCGGGATCATGAACAGCCTGCCGCCCGATCAACGAGGCGCGGGCGCCGGCATCAACGCCACCTTCATGAATTCGGCCGGAGTGCTCTCCATCGGGATCTTCTTCTCGATCGTCACGATCGGGCTGGCTTCGACCCTGCCGGCGCACCTGTTGGCAGGATTGACCGCCCAAGGCGTGCCGGCAGCGCAGGCGCTCAAGGTGTCGCGTCTCCCCCCGATCGGAAGCTTGTTCGCCGCGTTTCTCGGCTTCAACCCGATCCAGACACTGGTGCCCCATCACGTGCTCGTCGCGCTCGGCCCGACCCGCGCCCAGTACCTGACGGGTCGAAGCTTCTTTCCCCGGACGATCGCACCGGCCTTCGCCCACGGGCTCCACCTCGCGTTCGACTTCGCCGCCGCCACGACGTTTGTCGGGGCCATCGCCTCGTGGCTACGAGGCGGTCGCTACATCCATCCCGAGGACTCCGTGCTCGACGAGGCGGCCAGAGGATTGCTCGACGTGGGTGACCTGGCCTCGCAGGAGGTCGGGGCCGGCGTCGTCAACGAGGTGTAGGAGCCGGAAGCCACGGCAGCCGCCACGAAGGGTGACCACGGACGAGGTCGTCCGCCTGCGCCGGTCCCCACGACCCGACGGCATACGGCACGGGGGCGGGGGGATCGCTGAGCAGCGGCTGCAGAATGCGCCAGGTCTCTTCGACGGAGTCCTCCCTGGTAAAGAGGGAATGATCGCCGGCGAGCGCGTCATGGATCAATCGTTCGTAGGGCTCGGGAGGTTGACCGAGCTGGGCGGCGAAGGGCAGATCCATGTGCACATCCCTGCACGCGCAGCCGTCGGTGCCTTTGGAGCGCAGGAGCATCCGCACCCCGGCATCAGGATCGATCCGGAAGATGAACTCGTTGGGATCGGCATGTTGCACTTCGGTCAAGAAGGACAGAGGAGGGACACGCCGGAAGACGACCCGGACCTCCGTCGCCCTGGCGGCGAGTGCCTTGCCGGTCCGGATGAAGAAGGGCACGCCGGCCCAGCGCCAATTTTCCACGGTGAGGCGAAGCGCCACATACGTCTCCGTGCTCGAGTCATCCTTGACCCCCGGAACGTCGTGGTAGCCCGCGTACTGCGCGCGCACACAGCGGGAGGGATCGACGTCGGGTATGGAGCGAAAGACGTCGATCTTCTTGTCCCAGAGTGCTCCGGCCCCCGGGCCCACCGGCGCTTCCATGGCCAGGAGGGCGAGCACCTGGAGGAGGTGGTTCTGCACCACGTCGCGCAACGCTCCGACCGAGTCGTAGAACGCGCCACGGTCTTCGACGCCGAAGTCCTCGGCCATGGTGATCTGCACGGCGGCAACATGATCGCGGTTCCACACAGGTTCGAAGAGCGCGTTGGCGAAGCGGAGGAACAGCATGTCGAGGACGGGCTGCTTCCCGAGGAAGTGATCGATACGCAGGATCTGGTCTTCCGCCAGCACCTCGTGAAGTTCGACATTGAGGGCGCGCGCTGACGCCAGGTCATGGCCGAAAGGCTTCTCGATCATCACGGTTGCGTGCTCGGTGAGTCCCGCTTGTCCGAGTCCCGCCACGACGCGTCCGAAGAGGAAGGGCGGAATCTCCAGGTAGAAGAGCGGCCTCGACGAACCGTGTAGAAGGGTCGCCAGCGACTCGTACGTCCCGGCATCGGTGATATCGCCTTGGAGGTAGGTGAATCTCCCTGTCAACCTCGCCAACGTCTTCGCATCGATGGCGAGTCCGGAGTTGTCCAGCGCTTGTCGGATCGCCGTGGCCAGCTGATCCTGCGACCAGGGGTCACTCGCCACCCCGATGATCGGGCACCGCAGCCCCTGGGCTTCCTCCAGTTGGTAGAGCGAGCGGAACGTCATCTTCCGGGCCAGGTCTCCGGTCACGCCGAAGATCACCAACGTGTCGGGCGCACCCGCGGGCGCGTTGTCCTGCGTCTTCTTGGCCATGATGGGAGGACTCTATCTCCACGTCGGAATTCTCCGTGTGAGTCGGCGCCACTGTGGGTAGGGCTAAAGGCATGACAGAAGCCACTTCACCCGAGGTCGAAAATTCGTCGCCCTGTTGAACGAGGACTTGGGGACCGAATACCAGTCGATCGTCCAATACACCAACCACATCGCCACAATCAACGGGGCCGAGTTCACCGGGATCGTGGCGGAGCTGAAAGCCCACCTCACCCAGGAGCTCTCCCACGCCCAGATTCTGGCGGAGCAGGTCTCCTTCCTGGGTGGTGAGCCCGGCACCAGCGTGCCGTCCGTCGAGCGCAATGCCGACAGTCGCGGTGCGCTGGAGGCAGACCTCCGCCTCGAGACCGAGCAGCTCGAGCGCTACCGGGAACGCTTCGGTCAGGCCAACGACCTCAAGCTGGCCGACGTGGCCGAGGCCCTGCGCCCCCTGCTCGAACAGACACAGGAGCACGTCCGGGACCTGCAGATGGTGCTGGGGGACTGACCGCGCGGTCGTGTCTCATGGCTGGCCGTCCAGCGCCTCGACGCGGGGAGTGCTTTCTCCGAGGAACCACGTGCCAGCGCCAATCAGTGCCGCCCCGATCATGCGCCGGACACGGCGGAGACCGCCTCGACGGGCGACGGCCGGATCTCGGAACTCATAGGGGCGGAGCAGGTCCGCGTGGCGCTCCTCAATCAACGCCTTCAATATATCGGGATGCATAACGACTCCTCGGAGACGACAGGATGAATCACTGCGCGGCAAGACCAGTGGCGCGCGTGCTCGGCAAATGATTGTTGTTGCGTCGGCTCCGGAAAAGGGCGGAACCGGAAGGGAAAGTGAGAGGGCTAGCTCAATGCCGCAACTGCAGCAGAGTTACGCCCACAGAGCGCAGGACGATGCCCACGTACACATCTGCATGGCGGATGGATTCTTCAACGTGGCACCTCCTTCAGCGCTCGGCGTGCTGTCAACGGTAACGAAACGCGGCCTGCATTACCAGATGCATGAAGGGCAATTCCCGTTTGTCCTCCTTCTTTCGCGTGATGCGTGCTTCACCAAGGGAGGAGACGTACTCTCACGCAACGGAACGCGTGCATGTCGGCCGACCCTCTCCGCCCGCCGGTCGCCGGTCGCCGGTCGGGGCGCCCACGGGTCTGTCACGGAGCCCGGCGCCCCCACGGGGTGAGCGCGCCGTCGTCGGACACTTGCAAAATCTGACCACTAGAGATCTAGCCTTCAGCTTTCACACGGCGTCTTCAAGGGGTGAGCGCACACATACCGAGCCGGGGGGTGCGCACTCCGACCCTCGTGAATCCCGCTACTCATTCAGCCCGAGAACCCGCAAGGCGTTGGTGCGGAGGAACTTGGGCCACACATCGTCGTTGAAACCGACCTGGGGCATTTCGCGCATGATGCGTTCGAGGGAGAGGCCCATCGGGAAGTAGCCCGCGTAGATGACCTTGTCGGCGCCACGTGTGTTGGCGTACTCGATGATGTCCCGGGGGTAGTACTTGGGGGCGAACGCGCTCGTCGAGAAGTGCAGACCCGGCCACTTGAGCATGAGTTTGACCGCGAGCTCGGTCCACGGCTCACACCCGTGACGGGTTACGAAGACGAGCTCGGGGAAGTCGAACATGACCTCATCGATGAGCTCGACATGTTGGCAGGCTGCCTTGAGGCGAGGCCCGGGGATGCCGGCGCAGCAGAAGACCGGGATGTCGAGCTCGACGCACTTGGCGTAGATCGGATACATCTTCTTGTCGTTGATGGGAACCTGGGGAAACGTTCCGGCGGGAAAGACGCCGACCGCCCGCACACCGTAGGTCTCGTACTCGCGCACGAGACGGCTGATGCCTTCCATCCCGTCGTTGGGGTCAGTCGAAGTGGAGGCGATGAAGCGGCCAGGGTGCCGTTTCATCGCCTCGGCGCCCGTACCCGATTGATCGCCGACCGTGATCAGCGCCCTGTCGATCCCCCAGAGGTCCATCTCACGCAAGGTCACACTGATCGGGTCCACGGTGGCGTCGAACCCTTTTTCGGGGACATCCTTGAACATGTATTCCACCGGGAACTCGAATTCCTCCTTGGATTCGACGTCCCGTGTTTGCGCAGTGATGAATTTGTAGACCGCCTTCATGTCGTGATGGGGGAACCCCATCATCGTGTCGATGATCCCGATGCCGGACGGCATGCCCATGTGGTGTCCCTCCCCCGGCGCAGCGCCAAGTGGCGCGCGGCCTCCCGTTATAGTCCCTCGCCTCCAGGGCAGCGAAAGCGAGCGCATCCCGACCTCGGAGGAAGCCGCTGATAACCACCCGGTGGGCCGCGAGAGTTCCTCGAGTTCGTCGTGATGGGCTCGGTCTCGTCGAGTTCACGCGGGAATTCACCTGCTCTCGAGTTGAGTTTCCCGGATCCGAAAAAGAAGACCGCGATAGGTGCCGTCGAACCGGAGGACCCCGGTAGCATTGGGCGTGTGTACCGGCCCTCGGCATACGGCGCCGGGCGAGTGCGCGATGGCGGCCGACGCGTGATGCACTCGTTTGTGCGTGACGCGGAGCGGGTAAGAAACTGACGAGAGAGAGGGTATCCGACGTATGGCGACACGCCGCGTAGCTCCTCGCCCGGCCGACGCAAAAGAGCGCACTTCTGACGCAGACAACCGGGCGGCGCGGGCTCCCGATCTGCCTGCGGACTGGGTCCGTCCGGTGGTCTCTTTGTTGTGGCCGGTGGTCGATGATGGCCGCAGGCCGGCGAAGGCCGCGGTCGGCGACACGGTTTCCGTGGAGGCCGAAGCATTCGCCGAGGGGCATGACGTGCTGACCTGCGATCTGCTGTTCCGGCCCGAGAGCGCGCCGAACTGGTCGTCGCTGCCCATGGTCGCGCAGGTGAACGACATCTGGCGGGGGGAGTTCCCCGTCACGATGATGGGCCAGTACCGGTTTGCCGTCTACGCGAAGGTCGATCGGTTTCTGACCTGGCGCCGCGACCTGCGCGCAAGGATCGATGCCGGTCAGGATGTCACGCTCGAGCTGTTGGTCGGAGCCGAGCTCATCGATGCCGCGGCGAAGAGGGCGACCTCCACCGCGCAGCGCCTGCTCTCCCTGGTGGCCGCCGACCTCTGGACCGGGGTGAAGGGGGTCGACGGGGACGTCTCCGAGGAGGTGGCCAGCGGCACCGGCGCGTCCACGCTCATAGAGCTCGTGTTCTCCGACATCCTCGGGCGGTTGATGGACCGGTTCTGCGACCCGTCCCACTCCACGACGTCGGAGGTCTACACCGTGGTGGCCGACAGGGAGAGGGCCCGCTTCAGTACCTGGTACGAGATGTTCCCGCGCTCGGCCTCCACCGACCCGGACCGCCACGGCACCTTCGCCGACGTGCGGGCCAAGTTGCCGTACGTGGCACACATGGGATTCGACGTCCTCTACCTGCCGCCCATCCATCCGATCGGCCGGACCGGCCGCAAGGGCCGCGACGGTGCGACGCATGCGGCCGCGGGGGACCCGGGCAGCCCTTGGGCCATCGGCGCCGCGGAAGGCGGCCACACGAGCGTCCATCCCGAGCTGGGCACGATTGGAGGAATTCGGGGAGCTCGTGACCGCAGCCGCGGCACGGGGCATCGACGTGGCGATCGACCTCGCGTTCCAGGCCTCACCCGATCATCCCTGGGTCACGGAGCATCCGGCCTGGTTCCGCCACCTCCCCGACGGGAGCATCCGCTACGCCGAGAACCCCCCGAAACGGTACGAGGACATCTACCCGCTCGATTTCGAGACCGACGACTGGCAGGCGCTCTGGGCCGAACTGCTCGACGTCGTGCGCTTCTGGGTCGCGCAGGGGCGTCAAGGTGTTCCGGGTGGACAACCCGCACACCAAGCCCTTCGCCTTCTGGGAGTGGATGATCCGCCTCGTGAAGGCCGACCATCCCGAGGTGATCTTCCTCTCGGAGGCCTTCACCCGGCCGGCGGTGATGCAACACCTGGCCAAGGTGGGGTTCACGCAGTCCTACACCTACTTCACCTGGCGCAACGCCAAGTGGGAGCTGGAGACCTACCTGACGGAGCTCACGAAGACCGACGTGGCGGCCTACTTCCGCCCCAACTTCTGGCCTAATACACCTGACATCCTCCACGAGTCACTCCAGACGGGGGGTCGGGCCGCGTTCTTGGCCCGCCTGGTTCTCGCGGCCACCCTCAGTGCGAACTACGGCATTTACGGTCCCGCCTTCGAATTGCAGGAGCACGTCCCCCGCTCCACCGGCTCCGAGGAGTACGCGCACTCGGAGAAATACGAGGTCCGTTCGTGGGACCTGGCCCGCCCGGACAGTCTCTCCGAGTTCGTCGCCCGTGTGAACAAAATCCGGCGCGACCACCCCGCCCTCCAGTTCAACGACACGTTGCAGTTTCATCGGGTCGACAACGACCAGATCATCGCCTTTTCGAAGACCAGGGAGACCGGGACGCGGGAGACCGGGACGGCGGCCCGGGACGTGATCCTGACCGTCGTCAGCCTCGACCACCTCCGCGTGCAGTCGGGGTGGGTGGGTCTCGATCTCGACGTGCTCGGGCTGGACCCCGCACGGCCGTATGTGATGCACGATCTCCTCACCGGAGCCGAGTACCGCTGGGAAGGGACCGACAACTTCGTCCTCCTGGACCCGACCGGACTGGCAGCGCACCTGTTCGTGGTCGAGCAGGACGAGGATCCGTCGTCGTCGGCCGCCCCCGCATGACGGCCACCGAAATCCACATTGTGGGCGAGGCGGCTCCGGAAGGAGCGATCGTCGGCCCGGCGTCCACGGGTTGGTACAAGGACGCCGTCATCTACGAGGTCCACGTCCGCGCCTTCCACGACGGCAACGGCGACGGTGTCGGCGATTTCCGGGGGCTCATCGACAAGCTCGACTACCTGGCCGAGCTCGGCGTCACGGCGCTGTGGCTCCTGCCGTTCTACCCGTCGCCGCTCCGCGACGACGGCTACGACATTTCGGACTACCGGCAGGTGCATCCCTCCTATGGCTCGTTGCGCGACTTCCGGCTCTTCCTGCGCGAGGCCCATCGCCGCGGGCTGCGCGTCATCACCGAGCTCGTCCTGGCGCACACCTCGGACGAGCACCCTTGGTTCCAGCGGGCCCGCCTGGCCAAGCCGGGCTCCGTGCACCGGGACTTCTACGTCTGGAGCGACACCCCGGACCGCTTCGCCGGGGGCGCGGATCATCTTCAAGGACTTCGAGGACTCCAACTGGTCCTTCGACCCGGTGGCCCAGGCGTACTTCTGGCACCGTTTCTACTCGCACCAGCCGAGCCTCAACTACGACAATCCGAGCGTGCGTCAAGCCATGCTCGACGTCGTCGACTACTGGCTGGCCATGGGGGTCGACGGCCTCCGGCTCGACGCGGTGCCCTACCTCTACGCCCGCGAGGGCACCACCTGCGAGAACCTGCCCGAGACCTTCGCCTTCCTGCGCCAGCTCCGGGCCCACGTCGACAGCCCGCTTCGAGGATCGGATGCTGCTGGCCGAGGCCAACCAGTGGCCCGAGGACGCGGTGGCGTACATGGGCGACGGCGACACGTGCCACATGGCCTTCCATTTCCCGTCTGATGCCGCGGATGTTCATGGCCGCCCGCCAAGAGGACCGCTTCCCGATGGTCGACATCCTGGCCGAGACTCCGGCCACGCCACCGGAGTGCCAGTGGGCCCTGTTCCTGCGCAACCACGACGAGCTCACCCTCGAGATGGTCACCGACGAGGAGCGGGACTACATGTACCGCGCCTACGCCCAGGACCCGCAGGCCCGGGTGAACGTCGGCATCCGGCGGCGCCTGGCTCCCCTGCTGGGCAACGACCGCAAGCTCATCGAGATGATGAACGGGCTGCTGTTCTCCATGCCGGGGACGCCCATCATCTACTACGGCGACGAAATCGGGATGGGGGACAACATCTACCTGGGTGACCGCAACGCGGTGCGCACCCCGATGCAGTGGAACAGCGACCGCAACGCCGGCTTCTCCGCCGCCAATCCGCAGCGGCTGTACCTGCCCGTGATCATCGACCCCGAATACCACTCCCAGGCGGTGAACGTGGAGGCGCAAGAGGAGAACCCGAACTCCCTCTTGTGGTGGATGAAGCGGCTCATCGCGCTCCGCCAGCGCTACAAGGCCTTCGGCCGGGGCACCCTCGAGGTGCTTCGTCCCGACAACCGGAAGGTCTTCGCCTTCATCCGGCGTTTCGAGGACGAGCGCATCCTGGTGGTCGTCAACCTGTCGCGCAACGTGCAATGCGTCGAGCTCGACCTCTCGGAGTTCCGCGGCGCGACCCCGATCGAGCTCTTCGGCAACTCGGAGTTCCCTTCGGTGGGCGACCTGCCGTACTTCATCACCCTGGGCCCGCACGGGTTCTACTGGTTCTCACTCGAGCAGAAGGCCGACGAGTCCGCTCCGCTGCGTCCGCTCGTTCGAGGTGTCCGGGCGAGTGGGACGAGCTCTTCGGCGGGCCGTCCGCTGCGCGAGTTCGAGGCGTTCCTGCCGGCCTACCTCGCCAAACGACGCTGGTTCGTCCAGAAGGCCCGGACCATCACCGCGGCCGACGGTGGTGGATGCCGTGCCGCTCCTGGCCACGCCTGGGCCGGCGATCCGACCCCGTGGCCTTCCTCGTCATCGTGCAGGTGGAACTGGATCACGGCAGCCCCGAGCGCTACTCCCTGCCACTCGCCTTCGCCACGGCGACAAGGCCGAGGAACTCAAGAAATGGCATGGGGAAGCGGTGGTGGCCGACCTGAAGGCGAACGGGGAGCAAGGGCGTGCTCTACGACGCGCTCTTCGAGCCGGCGTTCACCAAGCTGATGGTCGAGCTCCTCGCCCGCCGCCGCTCCGTGAGCGGGGCGAGGGGGCAAGCTCTCGGCCTCCCGTCGCCGTCACTCGCGCCAGTTCGACGAGTTCTTGGACCGAGGACTACACGCCGGTGCCGCTCTCGGCCGAGCAGTCGAACAGCTCCGTCCTCCTCGGGGACCAGCGCCATCATGAAGTTCATCCGGCGTTTCGAAGAGGGCATCAATCCGGGCGTCGAGGTCGGGCGCTTCCTCAGTGAGCGGGCCCGCTTCGCCTACGCCCCGCTCAGCGGAGGCAGCGTGGAGTACCGGCCCGACGCACCGGGCTCGGTCCCGACCACCGTGGCCGTCCTCGAAGAGTTCATCTCGAACGAGGACGACGGATGGAACTACGTCGTCGATGCCTTGACCCACAGCCTCGAAGAGGCCTTGGCCCATCGCCAGGACGTCGAACTTCGGCTGGCCCCTCCGCGCAGCCTCTTCGCGCTGGACAGGAGCGAGCTCGAACCCGGGCATCTCCTGGTGGGCGCGCACCTCGAGTGGGCGTCGCTGCTCGGCAGACGGACCGCCGAGCTCCACCAGGCGCTGACCTCGGACCACCGGGACCCGGACTTCGCCCCGGAGCCACTGACCGCGCTGGACCGCCAGGCGCTCTACCACGGCGGCGCGCAGCCTGACGCGCAAGGTCTTCCACGATGCGCGGTCGTTGTCGGACTCCGGTCACCCTCGGCTGGAGCAGGTGCTCGCAACGGGAGAACGAGATCATCGATCGCATGCGCAAGTTGAGCATGATGTCGATGAAGGCGGAACGCATCCGCTGCCACGGCGATTACCACCTCGGCCAGGTGCTCTGGACCGGGAAGGACTTCGTGATCATCGATTTCGAAGGAGAGCCCAGCCGTTCGCTCGGGCGACGCCGGCTGAAGCGGCCGGCCGTGGTCGATCTCGCCGGCATGGTGCGCTCGTTCCACTACGCCGGGAGAGCGGCCGCCCTCCGGTTGACCCGCGACCTGGGTACGTCCATGGCGTCGGTCGATCGGACGACGATCGACACCTGGCTCACTTTCTGGCACCGGTGGATCTCGGGCACATTCCTGGACGCCTACCTCGAGGTGGCCGGCCAGGCGGAGTACCTCCCGCACGACCTGGCGCAGCTCACGCAGCTGTTCGACTTCTTCCTGCTGGAGAAGGCGATCTACGAGCTCGGCTATGAAACCAACAGCCGTCCGGACTGGGTCGACATCCCGGCCCGTGGCATTCTGGACATTCTGGACCTCGGTTCGTGAGGTCGGGCGGGGACGACGACCGCCACGTCGAACTGGCCGAGTCGCATGGCGTGCAGACCTCGTACCAGGGCGGCAGACGGAACGACGCACCGGGCCGACGAGGACGTCCTCGTCGCGATTCTGCAGGCCCTGGGTTCTCCCCTTGGTTCCCCGGCCGACGCGGCGGCGGCCGCGTTGGCTGAGCGCCGAGAGGAGGAGGCCCGTCGCCATCTGCAGCCGGTTCTCGTCCACCGGGTGGGGAAGAGCCACACCGACGGAAGTGACGCTGCCCAAGCCGCGTGCACCCGCGCGACGTGTGGTGCACCATCGAGCTCGAGGACGGTAGAGGTCCGGCGCCACGCGCTGACTGGGGAGCATCACGGCGATGTCGGCGGACGAGAGGCGTGCACGGGGCAGTCGGCGACGTACCGCTTCCAGCTCGAGCCGGACCAGGCGCAGTCCCATTCCCGCCGGCTATCACCGGGTGACGCGTGGAATGGCCCGGGGCGGAGGCGACGGCCCTCCTGATCGCCGCTCCCGCGTGCCCGGACCCGTCACGTGGTTGGGGGGTGTTCCTTCCCCTGCACGCGTTGCGCACGGACAGGGACTGGGGTCTCGGGAGTTACCCGGACCTGGCGGAGCTGGGGCAATGGATCGGCGATCTTGGCGGCTCCATGGTGGGTGCGCTGCCGCTGTACCCGGCGTTCCTCGACCCGCCGGCAGATCCGAGCCCCTACCTTCCCGTGAGCCGGCTCGCCTACAACGAAGTCTTCGTCGACCCCGAGTCGCTGCCCGAGGTGGCCGGGTCCGAAGAGGCGCGACGACTGCTGGCGTCGGACGGCTTCCGGCGGCGGCTCGCCGAGGTCCACAGTGCCGCCCTCGTGGACTACGAGGATGTCTCCACGACTAAAGCGTCAGATCCTGTCGCCGATGGCCGAAGCCCTCCTCGAGCAAGCCCTCGTCGCGCCGCGACGAGCTCTGCGCCTTCGCCGGGGAGCATCCCGAACTGCTCGCCTACGCGCGCTTTCGGGCCGAGCTCGATGCGCGCACGGTCCCGCGGCGGGGAGGATCGCCCTTCCACTGTCGGGTACCACCTCTACGCGCAATGGGCGGCGGCGCAACAGCTGGCGGGTGCGGCAGCCTCGACGCCCCCTTTACGCCGATCTCCCGGTGGGCGTGCACCCGCAGGGCTTCGACCCATTGTGGGCGCCGCACGTCTTCGTCACCGGGGTGCACGGCGGAGCCCCGCCTGATCTCTTCTTCGAGGGTGGGCAGGACTGGTCCTTTCCGCCGCTCCATCCCGAACGGATGCGGGAGGACGGGTACCGCCACTTCAGAGAGATCGTGCGGCGCGGCGTGTGCGCACGCCTCCTACTTGCGCGTCGATCACGTGATGGGCTTGCAGCGCCTGTACTGGATCCCCGAGGGATTCGGCGCCCGCCAAGGGGCGTACGTGTCGTATCCCGCCGAACGAGCTCCACGCGGTGGTCTCGCTCGAGGCGCACCGGGCGGGCAGTGTCGTCGTGGGCGAGGACCTCGGGACGGTCCCCGCCGGAGTGCGCGAACGCATGAGCCGGGACCACATGCTGCGATCCTGGGTCCTCCAGTTCGAGTCCGCGGGCGGACGACCCACTGCCGACGCCGCCGCCGGCGGTCCTGGCCTCGTGGGGTACGCACGACCTGGCACGCTTCGAGGCCTATTTCTGGGGCATCGACATCGACGAGAACGAGCGCGCCGGGCACCTGTCCGCGACCGAGGCGACGACGCAGCGCCAGCAGCGCGCGGCCTGGCGCGCGGCCATCAGCGCCGCCGTCGCGGCACGGGGCGACGTTGCGGACAGTCGTGACGGGGGCCCGGGACCCGGCAGCCACCACCCTGCGCGGCTGTCTGGTCCATCTGGCTCTCAGCCCGGCCGACCTGGTCTTGGTGGACCTGGAAGAACTGTGGGGCGAGCGCCAGCCGCAGAATCGGCCTGGCACCGGTCCGGAGGAGTCGAACTGGCGACGCCGGGCGTCGTACACGCTCGAAGAGGCGCAAAAAGACGTCGGGACCGTCGAGTTCCTGCAGGAGTTGCACGGCCTCCGCCAGGCCCGGCCCACGGTGCACGCGGGGGTTTCCCCATGAACGCGGCCCGTCGGATGAGCGCCGGGGCGGCACGGACCGCCGATGCCCTCTCCGAGGACGACCTCTACCTCTTCAACGAGGGCACACACCGGCGTCTGGGAGAGAAGCTCGGGGCCCATCCCCAGCCCGCCGGGGGCGTCGCCTTCGCCGTCTGGGCCCCCAACGCGGTGCGCGTCGCCGTCATGGGGGACTTCAACTTCTGGAGCCCCGACGCCGATCCGCTCGTCCTCCGCGGGAGCTCGGGCATCTGGGAAGGCACGGTGGCACAGGCGGCCCCGGGACACGTGTACAAGTTCGCCATCACAACCCGCGAGGGCGCCGTCCTCGAGAAGGCCGACCCGTTCGCCCGCTGCACGGAGCACCCACCGCGTACGGGGTCCGTTGTGTGGGATCTCGCCTACGCATGGGGTGACGCCGCCTGGATGCAGTCCCGGGGCGATCACATCCGTCTCGATGCGCCGCTCTCGGTCTACGAGGTGCATCTGGGGAGCTGGCGCCGCGACCCCTCCGACCCTGCGCGGCTGCTCGGGTACGCCGAGGTGGCCGAGCCGCTGATCCGCCATGTCCACGAGATGGGGTTCACCCATGTCGAGTTCCTCCCGCTCATGGAGCACCCCTTCTACGGGTCTTGGGGGTATCAGACCACCGGCTTCTTCGCCCCGACCCGGCGCTACGGGACACCGCAGGAGCTCATGTACCTGATCGACCGGCTCCACCAGGCCGGCATCGGCGTGATGATGGACTGGGTGCCCTCGCACTTCCCCGAGGATGCCTTCGCACTGGCCTCGTTCGACGGAACCCATCTCTACGAGCACGCCGACCCGCGTCTCGGCTTCCACCCCGACTGGAAGAGCCTGATCTTCAACTACGGACGCCACGAGGTGCGGAGCTTTCTGGCCTCCTCGGCGGAGCACTGGTTGTCGGCGTACCACGTCGACGGGCTGCGGGTCGACGCGGTGGCCTCCATGCTCTACCTCGACTACTCGCGGCGACCGGGGGAGTGGATCCCGAACGTCTACGGGGGCCGTGAGAATCTCGACGCGCTCGAATTCCTCCGCCAGCTGAACACGGGGATCTATGCCGACCATCCCGATGTCCAGGTCATCGCCGAAGAGTCGACCGCATTCCCCGGGGTCTCGCGCCCGGTCCATGACGGCGGTGTCGGCTTCGGCCTCAAGTGGGACATGGGGTGGATGCACGACACGCTGCTCTACATGGGGCGCGATGCCATCCACCGCCGGCACCATCACGACGAGCTCACCTTCCGCGGGGTGTACGCCTTCACCGAGAATTTCATGCTGCCGCTCTCCCACGACGAGGTCGTCCACGGGAAAGGCTCGCTGCTCACCAAAATGTCGGGCGACGACTGGCAACGCTTCGCCAATCTGCGGTTGCTCTTCGGGTACCAGTTCGGGCAACCCGGCAAGAAACTGCTCTTCATGGGCGATGAGCTGGCGCAGCGACGGGAGTGGGACCACGACGGCAGTCTCGACTGGCATCTGCTCGAGAGCCCGGCCCACGACGGGATCCGGCGCTGGGTCGCCGATCTCAACCGGCTCTACCGGGCGCAGCCGGCGCTCCATGAGCGCGATACCGAACCCGACGGCTTCAGCCTGGACCCAACCCAACGAGGCCGCAACGAGCCTGCTCTCGCTTCCTCCGGATGTCGGCGTCCGGCTCGCCGTTGCTGGTGCTCTGCAACTTCACCCCGGTGCCCCGGACCAACGTCCTGGTCGGTGTCCCTCACGGCGGCTTCTGGTCCGAGTTGCTCAACAGCGATGCCGTGATCTACGGCGGGAGCGGATGGGGCAACCTCGGCGGCGTGGAGGCCCAGCCGGTCCCGGTGCACGGCATGCCCTGGACGCTCACCGTGACCGTGCCGCCGCTCGGCTGCGTCTTCTTCGGCCCGGGATGACCTCGGCGTTCTCACTGGGGGCCGTGCCCGTCGACGAGGAAACGACGCGGTTCACCGTGTGGGCACCCGCGCGCCAACGGGTCGTCGTCTCGTTTCCCGGCGAGTGCTCGCGCGGTGACGCTCTCCGCCCGGGGCGACGGCTATCACGACTGCCCTCGTGGACGGCTGCGGGCCCGGCGACGCGCTATCAGCTGCTCCTCGACGGCGAGGGGCCCTTCGCCGACCCGGCCTCGCGGGCGCAGCCCGACGGCGTGCACGGTCCCTCACAGGTGGTCGACCTGCAGCGCCCACCAGTGGCGCGACGCGGGCCACCGGCCGCGGCCGCTCTGGCAGCACGTGATCTCCGAGGTGCACGTCGGGACGTTCACCGCCGAGGGCACGTTCGACAGCGCGGTGGCCGGGCTCGACGATCTGGTGGAGGTGGGCATCAGCGCCGTCGAGCTCATGCCGGTGGCCCAGTTCCCGGGTCGCCGCAACTGGGGCTACGACGGCGTCTTCCCCTTCGCCGTGCAGAACTCCTACGGCGGCGCGGCCGGGCTGCAGCGCTTCGTCGACGCCTGCCATCTCCGGGGGCTCGACGTCATCCTCGATGTCGTCTACAACCACCTCGGTCCCGAGGGCAACGTGCTCGGCCGAGTTCGGTCCGTACTTCACCGACCGCTACCGGACGCCGTGGGGTCCGGCGGTCAACTTCGACGGCGCCGGCTCCGACGACGTGCGTGCCTACTTCTTGCAGAACGCGCGCCAGTGGTTCACCGACTTCCACATCGACGGCCTCCGGCTCGACGCGGTGCACGAGATCATCGACCGCAGCGCCATCCCGTTCCTGTCCGCGCTGGCCACCGCCGTCGATGACCTCGGCGACGGGTTCCTCGTGGCGGAGAGCGCTGACAACAACCCGCGGGTGGTCACCCCGATCAGTGCGGGGGGCCTCGGGATGGACGCCCAGTGGAACGACGACTTCCACCACGCACTCCATGCCGCCGTCACCGGCGAGCGCACCGGGTACTACGTCGACTTCGGCCCGGTGAGCGACATCGCGCGGGCGATGGATCAAGGTTTCGTCTACCAGGGCGAATATTCGCAATTCCGCGGCCGTCGACCACGGCGGTCCGTCGGTCGCGCTTGCCCCGGAACGATTCGTCGTCTTCGCCCAGAATCACGACCACATCGGCAATCGCCCCAAAGGTGACAGGCTGGTGACCTTGGTGACACCCGAACAGGCGCAGTTGGCGGCGGCGCTCGTCCTGCTGGCTCCCGGGGTGCCCCTCCTGTTCATGGGCGAGGAATACGGCGATCCGGCGCCGTTTCCCTACTTCATCGACCACGGCGACCCCGCCCTGGTGGAAGCCGTGCGCGCCGGTCGGGCGCAGGAGTTCGCCGCGTTCGCCGAGAGCGGCGGGGTGCTCGACGCCGACGCCCAATCCACCTTCGATGCGGCGCACATCGACCCCTCGCTGCGTCACCGGGGCGAGCATCGCTGCCGGTGGGCCCTCCACCGTGCCCTCATCGGGTTGCGACGGACACACCCCGCCCTCCAGCGGTCCTCGCGTCTCGACGCACGCGCCTTCGCCTCCGCGCACGTGGTCACGCTGCTCCGCTCCGGTTCTGACGGAGCCGTGGCCGCCTTCTTCAATGTCTCGCCCGACACGGCTGAGGCCGAGCTCCCGGCCCCTCCCCTCGGTTGGCACCACGCCGGGGAGGACTCCGGCGAGGAAGGGCCGCGCTGGTCCAAGTTGCTCGACGCGCGAGCCTCCGAATTCGGGGGGCACGGTGACGCCCTCCCGACACGGCTCGCACCGGGGGAGCGGGCCCAACTCGGGCCGTGGGAGTTCTGTGCCTACGGACTCCCGGGGAAAAGGGGCGACGCGTGAGGGTCTGGCCCGGGGGACCGCACCCGCTCGGCGCCACCTGGAACGGCGAGGGGGTCAATTTCGCCCTCTTCTCCGAGAGCGCGCGGGCGGTGCAACTGTGCCTCTTCGACGATGCCACCGCTTCGGTGCCGACGGCGACGATCACCATGGGGGAGCAGACCGACAACGTCTGGCACGTGTACCTGCCCGACGTGCGCCCCGGGGCGCTGTACGGGTACCGGGTCGACGGACCGTACGACCCCCAGCGCGGACACCGGTTCAATGCCAGCAAGCTGTTGATCGACCCTTACGCCAAGGCGGTGAGCGGACCGATCCGTTGGAGTGACGAGCTCTTCGGCTACACCATCGGCGATCCCGCGGTCGACCTTTCCTTCGACACCCGTGACTCGGCGGGCGCCATGCCCAAGTGCCTGGTGGTGGACCCGGCTTTCACGTGGGACGACGACCGGTCGCCCAACACGCCGTGGAACCAGACGGTGATTTACGAGGCCCATGTGCGTGGCATGACGCAGCGTCACCCGGGCGTGCCCGAGCATCTCCGCGGGACCTATCTCGGGCTGGCCTCGGACCCGGTCATCGATCACCTGGTCGAACTGGGCGTCACCGCGGTCGAACTGATGCCGGTCCACCACTTCGTGAACGACCGGCACCTGGTCGACCAGGGGCTCACCAACTTCTGGGGCTACAACTCGATCGCCTTTTTGGCGCCGCACGTCGGCTACGCCACGGGAGGTCTCGGGCAACAGGTGAGCGAGTTCAAGTCGATGGTGCGTACATTGCACCGGGCCGGACTCGAGGTGATCCTCGACGTCGTCTACAACCACACCGGGGAGGGGAACCAACTCGGCCCCACCCTGTCCCTGCGCGGGCATCGACAACTCGGTGTACTACCGCCTCATGCCGGACCAACCGCAGTACCACCTCGACTACACCGGCACCGGGAACAGCCTCAACATCCTCCATCCCCGGGCCATGGGCCTGGTCACCGACAGTCTGCGCTACTGGGTGACCGACATGCATGTGGACGGCTTCCGCTTCGACCTGGCCCCTGTGCTCGTGCGCGGCTACGAGGCCGGGCAACCGAGCGCGTTTTTCGAAATCATCCAGCAGGACCCCGTCCTCTCGAAGGTCAAGCTCATCGCCGAGCCCTGGGACGCCAGTCCCGACGGCTACCAGTTGGGGCAATTCCCGACGGGGTGGTCGGAGTGGAACGGCGCCTTCCGCGACTGCGTCCGCCGGTTCTGGCGCGGCGACCCGGGCCAGGTGCCCGAGCTCGCCTCCCGCCTGGCCGGCTCGAGCGACATCTACGCCCCCAGCGGGCGCCGGACCTACGCCAGCGTCAACTTCGTCACCTGTCACGACGGCTTCACCCTCACCGACCTGGTCAGCTACGACGAGAAGCACAACGAGGCCAACGGCGAGGAGAACCGCGACGGGGCGCAGGACAACTTCAGCCGCAACTGGGGCGCGGAGGGACCGACCAACTCGGCCCGGATCCAACGGGCCCGGGACCGGATGAAGAGGAACTTCCTCACGACCCTGCTGTTCGCCCAGGGGGTGCCCATGGTGCTGGGTGGCGACGAGATCGGCCGGTCCCAGCAGGGCAACAACAACGCCTATTGCCAGGACAACGAAGTGAGCTGGTTCGACTGGGACATCGGCGAATCGGGCTGGGACATGCGGAACTTCGTCCGCGACCTGATCGCCGTCCTGAAGGGCAATCCGATCCTGCGCCGCCGCGGCTTCTTCACCGGCACCGTGGTGCCCGGAACCACCACGAAGGACGTGACGTGGATCCGGGCCAACGGGCAGGAGATGACCGAAGAGGAGTGGTCGGACCCCACCAACCAGACCATCGGCATGCTCCTGTTCGGATTGGCCGCAGACGAGGTGGACAGCAGGGGGCGGTCGGCCTCCGCCGACTCACTGCTCCTGCTCCTCAACGCCGGTGCACGGTCGCTCTCCTACACGTTGCCGCGCATGGAGAGCCCCGGGCTGTGGGAAGAGCTGGTCAACACGGCGCGGCCCGGTCCGTACGCCGCGCCAGATGCGCAATGACGCGGTGAACCTCACCGCGCACTCGAGCATCCTCCTCCGTCACACCGAACGTATTGAGGGATGAGCGCAGAGCGGACGACACCCACGTTCGTTCCGTCGTCCGACGGCGTGCAGGTGGCGGTCCACGACCTGGGCGGCCCTGACCGTCCCGACGACGCCACTTCCACCGTGCTCCTCTTCGCCCATGCCACCGGATTTTGTGGGCGGGTCTGGGAGCCCGTGGTCGCGTCCCTGATCGCATCGTTTTCACTGCCTGGCCATCGACTTTCGTGGTCACGGGGTCAGCGAAACCCCCGCGGTGCCAGCCTGTCGTGGTCCAGCATCGGGGACGACGCCGAAGCAGTGCTCGCGCGCCGATCTCCTCGCCACACGACGACGTGTCCATGGCATCGGGCATTCCCTGGGAGGTGCCGCACTCGCCTTGGCCGCGGCGCGCCGTCCGGGGTCGTTCCGGTCCCTGTGGCTGTACGAACCGATCATTTTCGCTCCCGGCGTTCTGGCCGCGGCCGACGAGCCCAATCCCATGGCCGAAGGAGCGGCGCGGCGGAGGGCGTCGTTCGACTCCTACGAGCGAGGCCATCGCCAATTTCGCGGCCAAGCCCCCGTTGGACCAGTTGGATCCCGCCGCGCTCGAGGCGTATGTCCGCGGCGGTTTTGTCGCAGGGGGCGGACGGAAGGGTGACGCTGCGTTGCGCCCCGACCACAGAGGCCGCTGTTTTTCGCGGGGCGAGCGAGAGCGGCGCCTGGGAGGCCTTGCCGCAACTCGATCTGCCCGTGGCCATCGTCGCCGGCCGACAGGAGGCGTCGGGCCCTTCGTCGTTCGGCCCGGCCGCGCTGGCGCAACTGCGGCACGGCACGTTCGTCGGAACGTCCGCACCTCGGACACTTCGGTCCGCTCGAGGACCCCGGAGTGTGCGGCGGCGAGACATCGCGGCCTGGGTGCGGAGAGCGAACGCCGTGACGACCGAAGCGCTGTTGCTGATGGACCTGCAGAACGGGGTGGTCGAACGACTCTCCTCCTCGCTGAGGCACCCACTGCTCGAGACGGTCGCCCGCACCGCGTCCGACGCCCGACGGGTGGGCGTGCCGGTCATCTACGTCCGTATTGCCTTCCGGCCGGGCGGGTCGGACGTCAGTCCGCGCAACCAGATCTTCGCGAACCTGGCGAGCCGGCCGAGCATGGGCGAGGCTGATCACAGCACGCAGATCCATCCGGCCGTGGCCCGCAACCCGGGGACATCGTGGTGACGAAGCGGCGGGTGAGCGCCTTTTCGGGCAGCGATCTCGAGGTCGTCCTGCGCTCGCTCGAGGTCCGGTCCCTCACCCTGGCCGGCATCGCGACCAGCGGGGTCGTGTTGTCCACCCTGCGGCAAGCGGCCGACCTCGACTTCGGGCTCACCGTCCTGCGAGATTGCTGCCTCGATCCCGATGACGATGTGCACCGGGTCCTGATGGAGAAGGTCTTCCCGCGTCAGGCGACGGTGGAGTCCGCGGCGCAATGGGTAGCGCGCCTCGGGCCGGGATCAGAAGCCCGGGAAGGCCTTTCGTAGCTCGTCGAGCTCGGTCGCCCCGCGCGTCGACGACGGGGGAGTGGGCCGGGTCGAGCCGGCCATAGACGAGCCGGACGAGCGCGTCGCCGGACAGTTCGAGATCGGGCACGGCGACGGGGGGCTGCGGCGAGAGCGCCACGCCGTCCGCCCGCAACGCGATCTCGAAGGTGCGTTCCGGCGCCACCGTGTGGACGGTGAGCGTCCGCTCGGTCGCCGGTCGGCTTGCCGGCGAAGCCGGCCATCATGGCCAGGGTGTCGACGATGAGCTCTGCCTCGTCGGGCGGGATGGTCGCGGCGTCGTCGAAGGTCACGGCGACGTCCCAGGTGTGCACCGCATGTTCGTTGAGGCGCATCCCGACGTAGCGTCGGCAGATCCAGTTCCATCGGCCCGATGGCGAAGCGCAGGGTGGCCGACTTCGTCCGGGGTGAGCTGGGCGAGGCGGGCCAGGAGCGCCGCGTCGGCCGCAGCGACGTCTGCGGCCTGCGCATCGGGATCCTTGGCGTTCCATTCGTCCCAGACCGACTGCGGACTGAAGTCGGCCTCGCCGTCGAGCTGCGCCCGGGTGATGATTGCACCGGAGCCCAAGATGCGACAGGACATCGGCCACCGTCCACTCCGAGGGGTACGCCTGCTGGCGGAGCTGCGCCGGGGCTGAGGGAGCGGACCAGGGTGGCCAGCCGGTCGACGGAGGCTTCCAGGGCCCGGAGCTGTCGCCGGAAACCCCGCCTCGTCGGCGGTTGCTGGTCGTCGTCTCGCGTCATGGCGGCGTCGTTGGTCGCGTCGTCGGTGGTCATCATGCCGTTCTAGTTGCTCGACGGCCAGCCGTCGCCGCCGCACGCCGTCCGTTCAGCCGTCGATGGTGTAGTCGACGCACGCCCCGGATCACTTCGCCCGCGTGCATCGCCGCATAGCCGTCGTTGATCTGCTCCAGGGGGTACGTGCGGGTCACGATCTCATCGAGCTTGAGGTGCCCCGACTGGTAGAGGCTGAGGAGACGCGGCACGTCCTTGGAGGGCGACATCATCCCGTAGAGGCACCCTTGGATGCGCTTCTGGTACATCGTCAACTCGAACAGCGCGGCCGGGATGCCGACCTCGGTCTTCTTGCCCATGCCGGTGACCACCAGTGTGCCGCCTTTGCGGATGGACGAGAAGCCCTGCCCGACGTGCTCGCTCGTGACGACGCCGATGGTGATGATGGTGGCGTCCGCGCCCTGCCCGTTGGTGAGGTCCCGAATGTACGCCGTCGCCTCGTCAATGGTGGCGAAGGCCGCCGTCGCCCCCAACTTCAATGCGGTGTCGCGTTTCAACGCAACCGGGTCGACCGCGACGACATGCGCTGCGCCGGCGTGTGCTGCGCCTTGCACGGCGTTGATCCCCACCCCTCCGATGCCCATGACGATGACGACATCGGACGGACCCACCTGGGCTGCGTTGACCGCCGAACCCCATCCCGTCGGGACGGCGCACCCGACCAGAGCCGCCGTCAGCAAAGGGATGTCGCGGGCGATTTTGATACACGACCATTCGGGCAGGATGCTGTGCCGCGGCTGAACGCGCTCAGGAGCGAGCCCTGTCCGACGTCGATGTCACCGATGTGCATCCGGAAGGTGCCGTCCATCTGGGACCCGGTCATCAGCAGGGCGCCGCAATCGCACAGGTTCTGCTGCCCGCTGGCGCACCAGCGGCACTTGCCGCATCCGGGGATGAACGAGGTCACGATGTGGTCGCCGACCTGAAGGCTGCGCACGCCTGGGCCGACGTCCAGGACGACACCGGCTCCCTCGTGGCCGCCGCAGTAGGGAAGGTGGCCGAGCTGCATGTCGCCGCGTGGCCAGGTGGTCGTCGGAGTGGCACAGCCCGCAGGCGGCGAACTCGACGAGCACCTCGTAGTCCTTGGGACCGTCGAGATCGACCTCGACGACCTCCCACTTCCCCGGCTGCTCGAAGAGCACGGCGGCCTTGGTCTTCATCGTCTCCCCCTCCCACGCGTGCACGCGTCCTTGCAAAGATAGCAATGGGCCTGCCGACCCGCTCGGGGGCGGCGACCTCCGGGAGGCACGTCACCGGCGGGATCCGAAGGGTTGCACCAACCCGGTACCGTCGGGGGCAGGCGTATCCCGACCACCAGTGAGGCAGACTTTCGCAATGACTGACGTGACCGACGCCGCGCCCGGCGGCGACAACGGTGCCATGAGCACGCCGAACGGACGGCAGGTCCCCGATTGGGTGATCCTGTCGATTGCCTGCGTGGCCCAGTTCATGGTCGTGCTCGACGTCTCGATCGTCAACGTGGCGCTTCCCTCGATCGGGCGGGACCTGCACTACAGCCCCACCGGGCTGCAGTGGGTCGTCAACGCCTACGTGCTCACGTTCGCCGGCTTCCTGCTGCTCGGCGGCCGGGCGGCCGACCTCTTCGGCCGGCGCCGGGTCTACCTGTTCGGGCTCGGCCTGTTCACCGTCGCCAGCCTGGTCGGCGGCCTGGCCCAGAACGCGGCCTGGCTCACCGACGGCCCGGGCCGTGCAGGGCATCGGCGGGCGCCTTCCTGTCGCCGGCGACGCTCACCATCCTCGTCACCACCTTTTCGGGCGTACGCCTGGCCAAGGCCCTCGGCATCTGGAGTGCCGTGGCCGGCGCGGGCGGCGCGGCCGGCGTCATCCTGGGCGGGGTGCTCACGGCTGAGCTCTCCTGGCGCTGGGTCCTCTTCGTCAACATCCCCATCGGCATCGCCGCCACCGTGGCGGCCCTCATCGTACCTGACCGAGGCCACACGCGCCACGCCGTGACGAGAACTCACCGAAGCTGGACATCGGGGGAGCGATCACCGTCACCGCCGGCCTCGGGGCCCTGATCTTCGCCATCGTCGGCACCGACACGCACCCCTGGGGCTCGGCGTACACCCTGTCGATCCTGGCTGTCGCCGCCGTCCTGCTCGGCTATCTTCACGTTCATCGAGCTGAAGGTGGCGCACACGCCGCTCGTGCCGTTCCGCCTCTTCCGCTCGCGATCGGTGACGGGGTCGAACATGGTGATGTTCCTGGTGGGGGCGGCCTTCTTCTCGATGTGGTATTTCCTCTCCCTCTACCTGCAGAACGTCCTGGGCTACGGGGCGCTCAAGGCCGGTCTCGCCTTCCTCCCCATGGCCATCGCCATCATCATCGGCTCCCAGATCAGCGCACGGGTCCTCCCCAAGGTCGGCGTGCGTCCGCTGCTCCTCGTGGGCACGGGGCTCATGGTCGTCGGCTTCGCCTGGCTCACCCAGATCGGCCCCCAGAGCAACTACTGGGCGCACGTCTTCGGCCCCGGCTGCATCATTTCGCTGGCCATCGGACTTCTCTTCACCCCGCTCGCCTCTTCGGCCACCACCGGGGTCCACTACACCGAGGCTGGCCTGGCCTCAGGCGTGCTGAATACGGCCCGCCAGATGGGGGGCTCCCTCGGGTTGGCCGATTCTGGCGACCATCGCCATCGACCACACGCACGCCATCCTCGGCGGGACCCACGCATCGGCGTCGCCCGCAGCGGCGGCCGCCGCGTTGACGGCGGGCTACGCCCGGGCCTTCGGGGTCGCCGCCGTGTTCGGCGTGGTTGCGTTCGGCGCCTCGTTCATCGTCCCGGCCATCGGGCGCAAGCAGACCGAAAATGCGCCGGCTGCGCCCACCAGCGAAGCCTTGGTCGCCGGTGGGGAGGGGTCGCTGCCGACCCTCGATCCGGCCTGAGCGTCGTGACCACCGACCCTGCCATGACGCCCGACCCTGCCAACGACCCGCGCCCTCTCGACTCGTCCGCCCTCGTCGCCCGCCTGGGGGACGTCTCCCAGTGGGACCTCGAAGTTCTCCGGAACACGCAGCTGACGCCCAGCATGCGACGGATCCGCTGCACTGCGCCGGGATTGGCCGATCTGTCCTACCTTCCCGGGCAGGACGTGATGCTCACCGTGCCCACCGCGGCCGGCCCCACCTTTCGCCGCCGCTACACGATCAGATCGTTCGATCCGGACATCCCGGCCATCGACATCGACATGGTCCTGCACGGCGATGGACCGGCCGCAGCCTGGGCCGCCTCGGCCCAGCCGGGCAGCCGCATCGAAGGCATCGGGCCCCGGGGGAAGATAACCGTGGACCCCGACGCCGACTGGCACCTCTTCGCGGGCGACGACTCCGCCCTCCCGGCCAGTCTGGCTATGGCCGCTTCGGTGCTCGAGCGTCCGGGGAGCGACCCCGACCGGGCCATCGTGATCCTCGAGGTCGATGGCCCGGACGACGAGCAACAGGCAGCGACATCCGACGGGCGCGAGGTCCCTGTGCAATGGGTCCATCGGGCCGGCGGGGATCCGGCTTCGGGGAAGCAGCTGGTGGCGGCCGTGACGGCCGTCAGGTTCCCCTCGGGGCCCGGGCATGCCTACCTCGCCGGCGAATTGGGCGTCGTGGCCGCCATGCGGCAGGCCCTCCTCGCCCGGGGCATGCAGGCTGAGCAGATCTCGGCCAAGCCCTATTGGCGGGCCGGAAGAGCCAACGCCGCCCACGGTGAACCCGAGCGGCCCTAAGTTCTCGTAGGCTGCCGGGGACGAGTTGAGGGGTGGCGGTCGCCGGAGGCGGGCGCCGAGGGGCACCACGCACGGCCCCGAGGCTCAAATTGCCCGGCGGGCTGTCCTGCCGGTAGACCAAGTACTCCAAAAATCGCATCGATGGGGGCAAAGGAAGAGATGGACCTCAAACCTGGTACTCGCTGGGCCAGTCAAGTGTGTGACACCGAGGTAATCGTGGTGCGTGCCGCAACGCGCGACGTGACGCTGGAGTGTGGCGGACACCCCGTGGCCCCGGTCGGCACCGAGCGGGACGCCGGCCTGGAAATCGACCCGTCGTTCGCCTCGGGTTCGCTGATCGGCAAGCGCTTCGCCGATGCCGACAGTGGCCTCGAGTTGCTGGTCACCAAGGCCGGCGCGGGCACCTTGACCCTCGACGGGGTGGCCCTTCCCCTCAAAGAGGCCAAGCCGCTGCCTTCCTCGGACTGACGCCGCCATGCACCTGAGCTCGCTGCTGGAGATCGTGGCCGACGCCCTGCCCGACCGGGTGGCGGTGGCGGCCTGCGACGACGGTGACCTGACTTACCAGGGACTCTTCGAGAAGGTGCGGGCGGTGTCCCGCCACCTCCAGGGCGAAGGCGCCGAACGTCTCGTTGCGGTCGATGTCAACTCCGAGGCGGTCCCGGTCGGCCTGTTCGCCGCCGCCCTGGCCGGCATTCCCTACGTGCCGGTGAATTACCGTCTCTCCGACGCCCAGCTCGCGGCCATTCTGGAGAGGGCCGCACCCGGAGTGGCGGTGGTCGAGTCCTCGGTCCCGGGCCGCCTGGGTGAGGGCATCGAGGGTCTCTCCATGGTGAGTCGGGCCGCTTTCCTGGCGTCCGACGGCCCCGAGGCCACCGCACCAGGAGGAGTGGACCCCGACGATCCGGCGGTGCTGTTGTTCACCAGCGGGACGACGGGCGAGCCCAAGGCAGCGGTGCTCCGTCACCGCCACCTGACGAGCTACGTGCTCGAGACAGTCGAGTTCATGGGGGCCGACCCCGACGACGCCGCGCTGGTCAGTGTCCCGCCGTACCACATCGCCGGAATCGCAGCCGTGCTGACCTCGGTCTGGTCGGGGCGGCGCCTGGTCTATCTGCCGCAGTTCACCGCCGAAAGCTGGGTGGACACCGCGGCCCGCGAAGCGGTGACCCACGCCATGGTCGTCCCGACCATGCTCGGGCGGATCCTCGACGTGTTGGACGAACGGGGGGAGAAGCTCCCCGCTCTCCGTCACCTGTCCTACGGCGGGGGGCGTATGCCCATGACCCTGGTGGAACGGGCCCTCGACCGCCTGCCCCACGTCGGCCTGGTCAACGCCTACGGGCTGACCGAGACAAGCTCGACCATCGCCGTGCTCGGGCCCGATGACCACCGGGAGGCCGCCGCGTCGAGTGACCCCGAGGTCAGGGCACGCCTGGGCTCGGTCGGCCGGCCGTTGCCCAACCTCGAGGTGGAGATCCGCGACGCCGTGGGCGGGCCCGTTGCGCCCGGCACCCACGGGGAGATCTGGGTGCGCGGCGATCAGGTCTCGGGGGAGTATCTCGGCAAGGGGGCGTCGCTCTCGCCCGAGGGCTGGCTTGCGACCAACGACGGGGGCTGGCTCGACGTCGAAGGCTTCCTCTTCGTGGAGGGCCGCCTCGATGACGTCATCGTCCGGGGCGGGGAGAACCTCTCGCCGGGCGAGATCGAAGAAGTGCTCCTCGCGTACGCCACCGTGGCCGATTGTGCCGTGATCGGCGTCCCCGACGAGGAGTGGGGCGAGGCGGTGGCGGCCGTGATCGTGCTCCACGAGGGTGCGCAGGGTGACCCCGAAGCCCTGCGGGCCTGGGTGGCCGAGCGGCTTCGCTCCACCCGGGCCCCCCAACACATCGAGTTCCGCACCGAGCTGCCCTACAGCGAGACCGGCAAGCTCCTGCGCCGCGTCCTCAAGGCCGAGCTGACCCCGGGGTCTTCGGGTTCCTGAGCCGGACCGGCCCCGGCGGGACCCCTGCCGGACGATCACCTGCCACGCACCCCTTTGGAGGCGCCTTCGACGCCCTCTGAAAACTAAATGCTAGAGTTCTAGCGCTCAGTTTTCAGACGGTCCTGCGGTGCGCTGACCCCTCGAGCCGCCGCGCTCAATCGGTCACCTCGTCGACCAGACCCCACCGCAACGCCGTGGCGGCGTCGATGGCCCGCCCACCGAGGGCCAGGAGGGCCATCCGGTGCCGCCCGACCCGCCGGGTGATGCTGGCCGTGCCGCCGGCCCCGGGAATGAGGCCCAGGCCGATTTCGGGCAGTGCCGCAGTGAAGTCGGCACGGGCACAGACCCGGTGGGCGAACGCCGGGAGCTCCACCCCTGATCCGGCGCACGGTCCGTGCACTTCCGCCACCAGGCGGGGTCCCAGGGCGGCGATCGCCCTTCCGATGCTTGTGGCCAAGCGCACGATATGGGCGGCCGCGGGGTCGCTGAAGGTGCCGAACTCGTCGAGATCCCCTCCGCTGCAGAAGCTCGGCCCTTCTCCCCGGAGCACGACGTCGGTCAGGGAATCGTCGGCCGCGGCCAGTGCCAAGCCCTCGAGGAGCTCGTCGCGGAGGGCCCGGCTCAGACGCGTTGCGCACGTGGGGCCGGTTGAGGACGAGGTCGAGCCGGTCGCCCGTGCGGATCACTTTGACGGCCGGTCCTGCGGGGTCCCGGATCTGGCGTGGGGGACGGCTGGACCGCCACGCCCGGAACTCGGTTCCCGCCTGCAGCACCGAATAGGCAGCGGATTCGTCCACCAGGGCCCGGCCGAGCGACGGTGAGGCCTGGCGCAGGCACAGTGCGAGCGTGGTCGCGGCGATGGGATTGCGTTCCGCCACCGCCACGATGTCATCGACCGAGGCCACCCCGTCTTCGGGCGCCACGTCGGCCAGTGCCGGGGTGTCAGCGGCGCTGCGGCCCACCGCTACCACCAGGCAGGGGAGCGAGGAGAGCGACTCTTCGAGTGAGGGGTCGCCGTCAACAGGTGCGTCGGGGTCAACAGGTGGGCCGGGGTTGCTCCCGTCCGCCGAGGTGAGGACCAGGAGACCGCCCGGATCCGAGAGCGCCTCGGCCGCAAAGGGCGAGCGCACGAGCGCGGCCAGCTCGGCGTCTGAGGTGTGGAGGATGCGGATGTGCCGACGCTACCGGAGACCGGGCATTCTTCCGGCGTGAAGCGGTGGCAGGATCGAGGCGTGGATCCGAGAGCTGGGCATCCAAAGGCCGCCGCATGGGCGGCCAGCGGCGCCATGGTCCTCACCGGACGGCCCGAAGGTCCGCCCCTCGGCGCGCCGCCTGCGTTGCTCGATCTGGTGGACCGGGCGGTCGCGGTCCTCGGGCGCAACGGGGTTCCGGCGCTCGACGGGCTGGCGTTGCTCGGCGAGCGGGCCGCGGTGGGCGCACTCTCCCGGCGCGGGGCCATCTCCTGTGGCGGCGGGACGCGCCTGGTCCCCGCACGCGACGGGTGGCTTGCGGTCTCCCTCGCCCGGCCCGAGGACGTCGCAGCCCTTCCCGCGTGGCTTGGCCGCGACGTTTCCGGCGACGACCCGTGGCCGATCGTCTACGAGGTGGCGGCGGCCATGCCCGTCGCCGCACTCGACGAGCAGGCCGCACTCCTGGGACTGCCCTTCGCTGCGGTGGGTTCCGTCGGGCGTCGCGCCCCGTCCGCGTTCGACCTGCCCCTGACGGCCACACCGACCGGGACGGGCCACGGGGTCAGCCGCCCTGCGGCAGACGTCACCGTCGTCGACCTCTCCTCGCTATGGGCCGGGCCGCTCTGTGGCCAGCTGCTGGCGGAAGCGGGGGCACGTGTGATCAAGGTGGAATCGACGGGGCGTCCGGACGGCGCCCGCCGTGGTCCGGCCCGATTCTTCGACCTGCTCAATGGGGTGAAGACCTCGGTGGCGTTGGACCTGGCCTCGGTTGCCGGCCGCCGCGACCTGGGACGCCTTCTTGCCGCGGCCGACGTCGTGATCGAGAGCGCGCGGCCGCGGGCGCTCGAACAGATGGGCATCGACAGCAGCGAGGTTCTGGGCCGACCGCGAAGGACCCCTGGTCTGGGCGTCGATCACCAGTCACGGGCGCGCGCCCGGGCTGCGCCATCGGGTGGGGTTCGGTGATGTGGCCGCCGCCGCCGGAGGGCTGGTCGCCGACGATGCCGAGGGGCTCTGCTTCCTGGCCGACGCCGTGGCTGATCCCCTCACCGGGCTGGTCACCGCCGCCGCGGTGCTCGAGGCGCTCCGCGTCGGAGGGCGCTGGCTCATCGACGCCGCGATGGCGCCCATGGCCGCCGCAGTGGCCGGGCCCCTGATCGATGTGACCGGCTTGGCCGCCGCCCCGCCGCGGGCACGCGAAAGTGGGCGGCCCGCTCCTGCGCTCGGGGCCGACACCGCCGCCGTACTGGCACAGCTCGGCGCGTGAGCAGCGTCCTACTCCGTGGGGCCGAGGTCGAGGGGGCCCGCGTGGACGTCTTCGTCGAGGGCGACCGGATTACTGCGGTCGGCCCTTCCGGTGCGGTGTCCCCGGGGAAGCGGGGGGCGGACGTGGAGATCCAGTGTGACGGTGGCGCGCTCCTTCCGGGCCTGCACGACCACCACGTCCACCTGCTTTCGATGGAGGCGGCCCTGGCCTCGCTCGACGTCTCGCACGAGCTCGACAGGCGGATTTGCGACGCCCATGCCGCGACGCCCCCGGGGGTGGCCCTGCGTGCCGTGCACTACGACGAGGTCACCGGGGGGCCGTTGGACCGCGTGCGGCTCGACGCCCTCGCTCCAGGCCGCCCGGTGCGGGTCCAGCACCGCTCGGGCGCACTGTGGATCCTCAGCTCGGCCGCACTGGCCGAGGTCGGCCTGCTCGACGGCCACCAGGTTGCGGGGCCCGAGGAGCCCGCTGCCGCAGTGGAGGGCGTGGAGACGGACGATGCGGGTCTCCCCACCGGACGCCTCTTCCGCCTCGATGACTGGTTGGGGAGTCGTCTGCCCAACGACCGGACCATCGACCTGGCTGCCGTCGGCCGTCGTCTGGGCTCCTTCGGCGTCACCGGCGTGACCGACTGCACCCCGACGCCGACGACCGCCTATTACGACACGCTGGCCGACGCCGTGCGCACCGGGGCCCTGCCTCTGACCGTGGCGGTCACAGGGGCTCCCGCCCTCGCGGACGTGCACCCGCCGCCGCCGTTAAGACAGGGACCGGTGAAGATCGTCGTCGCCGACCATCACCTTCCCTCTTTCGACGAGCTCGTCATGTGGTTCACCAGCGCACACGGATCCGGGAGGCCGGTCGCCGTGCACTGCGTGTCCCGGGCCGCCCTCCTGCTCGCCCTGGCCGTGTGGCAGGAGGTCGGGAGCGTGGCGGGTGACCGTATAGAGCATGCGTCCGTGACGCCACCCGACGTCATCGGGGCCATGGCGCAGCTCTCTCTGACTGTTGTCACCCAGCCCGCCTTCATCGCCGCCCGGGGCGACGCGTACCTGCGCGACGTCGATCCGACTGACCGCCCCGACCTCTACCGCTGTTCCTCCTTCTTGGAGGGTGGGGTCGCGGTCGGCGGGAGCACTGATGCGCCATTCGGTCCCGATGACCCGTGGCTCGCCATACGTGCGGCGAGCGAGCGCCTCGCCCCGAGCGGCGCACGGGTCGGCGCGGATCGGGGGTTGGAGGCCGCCGCCGCCCTGCGGCTCTTCCTCGGACCGCTGGAGGCCCCCGGTGGGCCCACCCGTCGTGTGCGGGCCGGGGCACCCGCAGATCTGTGCCTGCTCGACGTGCCCCTCGAGAGGGCTCTTCGTGCCCCCTCGAGTCGCCACGTTGCATTGACCATGGCCGCGGGCGAGCGTACGTTCGAGGCCTGAGCCGCAACGAGGATCCGGCCTCCCGGCATGCTCTACTGTGGCACCGCATAAGGTCCACACGAACAAAAGGTCCTGACCAGCACCAGGAGGTGACGCTGTAGATGGCAAGCGAGGGGCTGCACGAGGACGCTGACCTCCTCGACGAAGCGACCGTGGATCATCACCGGGCCATGACGTCGTTGTGCGAGGAGCTCGAGGCGATCGACTGGTACGACCAGCGGGTGAAGGCCACCTCGGACGACAGCCTGGCCGCCGTCCTGGCGTACAACCGGGACGACGAGAAGGAACACGCGGCGATGACGCTCGAATGGCTACGCCGGCGTGATCCCGCCCTCGACAAGCAGTTGCGCAAGTTCCTGTTCACCACCACCGAACCGATCACCGAGGTCGGGCGCGCGGACGGTGGAGCAGGAGCGGATGGCGATGGACCGACTCCGGGCGCGCCGGGGTCGTTGGGAATCGGAAGCCTCAAGGGAGTGGAGCGATGAATCATCTACATCGGGACCTGGCACCAATTTCGGACACGGGCTGGGCCGCCATCGACGACGAGGCCAAGGGCCGGCTGACCACGTATCTCGCTGCGCGCAAGCTGGTCGATTTCGCCGGGCCGCACGGCTGGGAGCATTCGGCGACCGAGCTGGGCCGGATCACGACGATCTCGGGACCATCGGAGGGCGTCACGGGGGCGCAGCGACGTGTGCTGCCTCTCGTCGAGGTACGCGCCGAGTTCAGCGTCTCGCGCGTCGAGCTCGACGACGCCGATCGGGGCGCCATCGACCTCGACCTGCCCGAGTTGGACGAGGCCGTGCAGCAGATCGCCGTCGGGGAGAACGTGGCGGTGTTCCACGGCTACGGTGCCGGCGGGATCGAGGGCATCACCGAGTCGACCTCGCACGCGCCGATCAGGCACGTGCCGGACATGTCGAAATATCCGACGGCAGTGGCGCAGGCAGTGGACGCCCTCCGTCAATCGGGCATCGACGGTCCCTACGGGATGGCCATCTGCCCGAGCGTCTACACGACGATCGTCGAATCCACCGAGCACGGCGGCCATCTGCTCTTCGATCACCTGCACCAGATTCTGGGCGGCCCGCTGGTCTGGGCCCCCGGCGTCGACGGAGCGGTCGTGCTGAGCTTGCGCGGCGGGGACTTCATTCTCGACTCCGGGCAGGACATCTCCATCGGTTATGTCGATCACAACGCCGATGCAGTCCGGCTCTATCTCGAAGAGAGTTTCAGCTTCAGGGTCATCGAGCCCGACGCCGCGGTGGCGGTCCTCCTCGAAGCCTGATGTGTCAGGCGCTGCAGCGATCGCCCAGCCAGGGGCGCTCGCCGTCGAGCGTGAAGAGCGTCACGGCCAAGGTGTCCTGGTCCGCTTTGCTCGCCCGGTTGGGGGGCACGCCGACCAGGTCGGGCCGGTGTGCCTCCTGTGCCGCGAAGTTCCACGTCGACTGGCTGAATTGGAACGCGCCCATGTAAAGGCCGTTCGGCGACACTGCTTGGTAGTCGCCTCCCGACTCCGCCTGCACCACGCAGGCGAGGAAAGGCGGGAGCGCGGGGTCGACCGTGTTCGTCGCCGGAGGTGCGACGCCAGTCGAGGACGTGGACGATGAGGACGACGAAGTGGACGATGACGAGGACGAGTTCCCGCTTCGTTGCACGGTCGCCTTCTGTGCGGTCGTTACCGCGGCGAGCGCCGCGCGCGACAGCGCAGCATTCTGTTGCGCCACGGCGACGGCCAGCTGCCCGGTGACCTTTGCCTGCACGGTCTGCATCTGCTGCACCGAGGCATTGGCCTGGGCCAGATACGACGCTTGTTGCACCTGTGTGGACTGATCGAGCGTGCGTCGACGGACGAGTGACTGTTGCTGGCTCTGTTCGTTGCGCTTGGCGGTGCGCAGTCCCTCCACCGCTTCGTTCAGGTTGCCGATGCTGATGGTGGCGTATTCGTTCGCGGACTGCACGGTGCTGACATTTTCGGCGAACGAGTGCGGCGCCGGACCCCGACGACACCGAGCCGTTCAAGACATAACTCTCGATGGCCAAGCGCTGCACCAGGCGCAGTCGTTGTGTGACCTCATGCCGATCAGCTGTGATCTCGGCCTGTAGCGATGCGATGGCCTGCTCGTCCCGGGCGACCTGAGCCGATGCCACCGAATACTGCTGTTGGTAGGCGCCCGCTTCAAGCTGCTCCTGCACGAGCTCTTCGGAGATCGACCTCGCCTGCGCCTTCAGACTGCCGACCTGATCGGCGCCGGCCGGCGCGGCCAATGCGCCGCCGGCGAGCACCGCGGCCGAGGTGAGCGACAGGAGGAACGCCGCCGCCATGGGGCCGCGTCCGAGATCGCGCGCGCCAGATGCGACTCGAGTTTCCGACCTGGCCCAGTGCACGACCCGGTGAATTTAGCCGTCTTTTTCGCCCCTCGTCCTCGTGACCTGCGCTTCAACGCTCATTGCGGTGGCGTCAGTGGCCTTGCGGAGGCCAATTCGTGCCTGGTTCGGGCACGAACACCGGGCCCGGGGTGATCACACCCAGCTGCTGCGGGTCGTTGGCATCGCGCTCCGGCCCTCGGGCGTGGGCCTGACCCCGAGTACCTGATGCAGCGAAATACCGCCGTCGTCGAAGCCGTTGGCCGACGCCGCCATGTAAAGGTGCCAGACACGCGCCCGCTCGACGCCGACCTCGGCGACTGCGTCTTCCCAGTTTGTTTCCAGGTTCGCCACCCACGCTTTCAAGGTCTTGGTGTAGTGCTCCCGGAGCGACTCGACGTCGCGCACCTCGAATCCGGCTCGCTCCATGGCGTGCACCACCTGGCTCACATCGATCAGTTCCCCGTCGGGGAACACGAAGCGCCCGATGAACGAATTGCGCCGCATGCGGGAACCGCCGACGCTGGAAATGGCGTGGTTGAGCAGTCGGCCCGTGTCCGAAAGCAACGTGTGCAGTGTCGTGAAGTACTCCGCCATCTTTTCGGCACCGACGTGTTCGAACATGCCGATCGATGAAATTGCGTCAAAGCGCTCTCCGCGCAGATCCCGATAGTCCTGCACCCGGATCTCGATCTGTTCTTCGAGCCCGGCCTCCTTGACCCGTAGCCGCGCCAGGTCGGCTTGCGCGCTGCTGAGGGTCACGCCGACCACTGTTGCGCCGTAGCGACCGGCCGCGTGCAGAGCCATGGAGCCCCATCCGCAGCCGACGTCGAGCAGGCGCACCCCGGTCCGCTCATGGAGCCCGAGTTTGCGGCACACGAGGTCGTGCTTGGATTCTTGCGCCGCCTCGAGCGTGGTGCCTTCGTCGACGAAGCGCGCGCACGAGTACGTCATGCTCGGACCGAGCACCAGGCGGTAGAATTCGTTGCTGATGTCGTAGTGATGGCGGATGACCTCGGCGTCGCGCTGCTTGGAATGACGCCGCCCGTGCGGCGCCGCTTCCACGGCGGGACGCGCCGGCGGCGGACCGAGAACCCCCAGTCGTGTCGCTGCCCTAAGGGCGACCAGGGGCATGCGGGCTCCCGTTCTGAGGTCCTCCGGGGCGGCCTCGTGCAGCGCGCGGAGCACTCTGATCACGTCGCCTTCCGTCTGGATCTCGCCGGTGACATAGGCCCGGCCCAGGCCCAGCTCGCCCGGTGCCCACAGCATGCGTTTCACCGCGGTCGGCGAACGGACGATGATCGTCCCCGGTCCGTCGCGTGGCCCGAGCGCGCTGCCGTCCCAGAACTCGAAGCGGACGGGCAAGCCTTTTCTGAAGAGCGCGTGCAGAAGCGGTGCGATTGCCGCGGCCGCACTCGGCCTTGCCCGGCTGTTGCCCTGCTGCGCTGCCGGCACACGTGCACGCGCTGCAGATGCATGCGATTCCGAATTCATGACGTCGAGTTCCATGGGGCCCTCCTTCGCCTCACGCCTTCGAGGGGGGCCGCTTTTTTGACCCCTCTCGCTGGATCACTCCATGCCCGGTACGGATACCGCCATCGATGTTATTGCCACACTCCCGCCGGCGTGCCCTCTCGACGACGGTGCACGGGGCGCGCCCGCCGACATGTGCGCGTCACGACGCGCGGGTCCAGCGAAATCTCAGGAAGGCGACAGTGGCGGCGGTGTGTTGCCGGCCAGATGTTCCGCGCGCGCCCGCTGCGAGAGGAGCTGGTGGTACTGCTCGTCGTCGCCCTTCATGCCGCTCACGAGCGGGGAGTGCGCCAAGGAGAACGCACCGAGAAACATCACGAGGAGCGAGATCGCTTCCAACGGTCCCCACGCGCCGCCCGTGCGCAGGTCGTCGCCGAACAGGCCGACGCCGATGAGGATGCTGGCCAAAGGATCGACCATCACGAGCGTCGACTGCGAGGCCACGATCGGTCCGGCGTGGAACGCGTTCTGGGTCAAAAAGACCGCCAGCACGCCGAAGAAGATCAGGGCGTAGGTCTGCCCGTGCCGGTAGAGGGAGGTCCAATCCTGGGCGGCGAAGTTGGAGACCACCTTGGTACACGCGGCGGTGAAGGCGAAGGCGATGGCGCCTGCGGTGCCGAACATGGCGGCACGCCACCAGCGGGGCCCGCGCAACGCCAGTACGACCGCGACGGCAATGCCCGCGCTGCAGGCGATCCCGGCGATCAACCAACTCCAGAACGAGGCCGAGAGGTTCCCCTCCTCGGGGTGGGCGCAGTAGAGAAAGCCCGCCAGGCCCCCCACGCATGCCAGGGAGCCGAGCCATTCGCGCCGCCCCACGGTGAAGCCCAACCAGACGGAGAGAACGGCCACCAGGAAGACCAGCTCCAGAGTCAGGATGGGTTGGACCTGCGAGAGTTGCCCGAAGTGCAGGGCCACGGCTTGGAGGATGAACGAGACGATCATGAGGGCGAACCCGAGCAGCCAGATACCCCGGCGGATGGCGTAGGTCATCAGGCTCAGCTTCAGCGTCTTGTCTTCGGGCGCGTCTTCAACCCCCATGCGCTGGAACACGCTCGTGAGCGCATTGGCCAACGCAGCGCCAAGCGCCAAGATAAAGACCATCCAGATCCGCTTTCGTCCGAGATACATGTATCATGCACGTATCTGTCAATAGTGTACCGGGAGATGGGGAGGTCAAGGCCGATGGACATCGCCCTCGCCCCTGCGGAGCTCGACAGCATCGGCGTCATCGAGCTGGAGCTCCTGAAGCTCGTCCGTCATCTCGAAACGTTCGGCCGGAGGAGCTCCCTCTACCTCGAAGTGGACCGGGCGGGCTACCTCGCCCTGCGCATGCTCGAAGCGATGGGACCGGTGAGCACAAAAGCGCTCGCCGCAGCCTTGAACCTCGACGCCTCCACGGTGACCCGCCAGATTTCAGCGCTCGAGAGTGCCGCATTCGTGGAACGACGCCCGGACCCATCGGACGGGCGCTCGTCCACGATCATCCTCACCGAGGAAGGACGCCGCACGATGACGGGGGTGGAGGGGGAACGTCGGCAAGTCATGGAAGCACTCGTGAGTGACTGGACCGACCACGACAAACGCACGCTCGGCCGCGCGTTGAGCAGATTGAATATCTCCCTTCTCGAAAGCGGGAGAGCCGTCAAGGACGTGGACTAGACACTTGGGTATGGCCGCTCAGTCGGATGAGCATCCGCTCGAGGGGCTAGAGCCGGTGCCCCCACGACGCCGAGGGCGCGTTGGTGCGCTTCTGCGCCGGGCCTGGCCGGTGCTGCGCTTCTTCTTCGGCATCGGCATCGTGGTCATCGCCGTGTGGGTCCTGTCGTCGCACCGTGACGAGCTGTCGGGCTTCTCGCAGGTGTTCCTCAACCTCAAATGGTGGTGGATACCGCCGGCCCTGCTCCTCGAGTTCGCCTCGTTCGTGTGTTTCGCCGGCCTGCAGTATGAGTTCCTCGACAGCGGCGGTCTGGCCGCGCCCGAGGGACCCCTGGTGAAGATGACCTTCGCCTCGCAGGCGATCACGAACTCGCTTCCCGGTGGCAACGCGTTCTCTGCGGTGTACGGGTTCCGCTGGTTCCGGCGCTTCGGGGCTGACGACACGCTGGCAGCGTGGTCCCTCGTCGGGACCCTGGTGGCGTCGAGCGTATCCCTGTCCTTGGTCGCCACGGCCGGGCTGGCGCTCGCCGCCGGCGAAGGAGCCTCGCTCGACCTCATTCCGGTCATCGTCGGCGTCTTCTTGATCACCGTAGCGATCGGCGCGCTCTTCATCTACGAGCGACCGCTCGCCTTCGTCGTGACGTGGGGCATCCGCGTCTCGCGCAAGCTGGTGGGGCGCCCGCGCGGTGACGTGGCGGCCAACATCGCCCGGATCGTGGCGTTGGTCACCTCGGTGCACCTCGGACCGCGTCGGGTTGTTCGCATCCTCCTCTGGGGCTGCGCCAACTGGTTGTTCGACTGTGGGTGCTTCGCCCTGATGTTCCTAGCCGTGGGCTCGAGCATTCCCTGGAAGGGTCTCCTGCTGGCGTACGGGGCGGGGCAACTGGCCGCGACCCTGCCGTTCACTCCGGGGGGGCTGGGTGTGGTGGAGGGGAGCATCACCATCGCCCTGGAGTACTTCGGCGGCTCCCAGAATTCGACGTTCGATGCCGTGCTCATGTACCGCGTGATCAGTTTCTGGCTCGTCCTGGTGGTGGGGTGGATTCTCTGGGGCCAGCTGGCGTACCAGGTGCGCAAAGGGCGCTGGACCCGGCAGGCGTTGCAGGCGCCCGTCGAGGCCGAGTTGGGCGGGGATGACGGGAGCGGGCCCACGTATGCGGCGCGCATCGACGTCACTCCGGTGGTGGAACGATGACGGGATCGGGCCTCCGGGCGAGCCGGGCTTGGCGTCGCGGCGTCGGTGGTGTCGCCAGCTGCGTGGTCGCCGCTGCCTTCCTGGCGGATTGCACGACGGCCCGCAGCGATCTGGGCACGTCGGTGAGCTCGTGTTACCACGCACTGCCCACCGCGACCAAAGCGGTCAACATGCGCGGGCATCTGCTCGGAGTGCAGGAGTTCACGGTGGGCAGCCTCCGCCGAGGGGCACCCAGCCTGTCCCGGGAGCTCGCAACTTCGGCCGCATCCGGCAGCCGAATCTGTGTGGTCGCCTTCAGCGGGACCTTCGACGCCTCGTCCGTATCCGCCCCCCGCGGCCTCGCTACTGGGCACCTGGCGGTCGTCGTCACGACGACGCCGGGGAACCATCTGCTGGGCACGGTCATCCTGCCCCGGGCCCCCCTGCGGTTCGGCCATCCACACGCGGGATGAGCGGGTTCGGGTAGGTATGCTCCCCCACAGACGCACCGGTGTGCGTGGATCGGTTACGTGGTGGCTCTGATCTAAAAAGAGGTCAACCGCCTTAGTCGGCTTCACCCGGGAGGACGGGAGAGGGCGGTTATGACTGATGTGATCGGGGGATGGGCGCCAGAAACGGCCGCCGCGCGCACACCGGGAAACGAGTCGCCGGCCTTCGTGCTGAGTGGGGGCGGCAATCTGGGCGCCCTGCAGGTGGGGATGATGTATGCCCTCGTCGAGAGCGGGCTGCGTCCCGGCATGATCGTCGGCACATCCGTCGGCGCCATCAACGGTGCTTTCTTCGCCAGCCGTCCGGATCTGCCGGGCCTCGCCGAAATCGCACGTCTCTGGTCGTCACTGCGCCGCAAGGATGTGCTCGGGGTCGACCTAGGTGCCTTCGTCGAAGGTATCCGCGGCAGGCCGCGCCACCTTTTCGACTCCTCGGCCATCCGCCGGATCCTCGACACCTTCGTGACCTTCCGACGCCTCGAGGACGCCCCCATCCCGCTCACGGTCGTGGCGACAGCGCTCGGGACCGGGGAGGCGGTCGTCCTCAATTCGGGCGACGCGACGACTGCGCTCCTGGCCAGCAGTGCCGTGCCGAGACTTCTGCCGGCGGTCGAAATCGACGGCCGGCTTTTGGTGGACGGTGCGGCGGCGGCCGACGTGCCGGTGCGCGAAGCGCTCTCCCTGGGCGCCCGGGACCTCTACGTCCTGCCCACGGCGCCGGCGCAGGTGGCCGCCTTGGTGGAACAGACGGCAGCATCCGGGACGCGCGCAGGGGTCGACAGGCCGATCCTGCACGTGGTGCCGCCTCCGGACATGCATATTCCGCTGGCCCGCCTCGGTCAGTCCCAGGACCTCCTCCGCTTGGGGTACGAGCAGGCGCGGGCCTGGCTCGAGGGCGCACCACTGCCGGGTGAGAAGAAGGCGGGTCGTGGACCACGCTTCTCCTTCCGGCCGCGGATCCATCCTGTGCGCCGTTCGGCGTAGGGACGGCCGACCGGGAGGGCCCGGCGGAGGCCGTACCCTTGTCGCCTCGTGACCCTCCTCGTCGATCTCCAGCACGTTGCCGTCCGCCGGGTCGACCGGCCACTCTTCGAGGGGTTGTCGATGACGGTCTCGGACGGGGACCGGATCGGTGTGGTCGGGATCAACGGCACCGGGAAATCAACGCTGCTGCGGATCATCGCCGGCGCCGATCTCCCCGACGAGGGCCAGGTACTGCGCGGACGGGGCTCCCGGGTGGGCTTTCTCGCGCAAACGCCCGAGCTCCCTCCCGGTACGGTGCGCGGCGCCGTCGGCGAGGGGTGGGAGGCCGAGGCGGCGCTGGACCGTCTGGGCATGGCGTCAGCCGCCGACGAGGATGTTCGCTCGCTCTCGGGTGGGCAGGCGAAAAGGGTGGCACTGGCCCGGGTGCTGGCCCATCCCGCCGAGCTCCTGGTCCTCGACGAACCGACCAACCATCTCGATCTGGGTGCGGTGGCGTGGCTCGAGCAGCGCCTCCTCTCCTTCCGGGGCGGGCTGGTCCTGGTGACCCACGACCGCCACTTGCTCGATCGCATCACGACCCGCATGCTCGAGCTCGACCGCGGCCGCGCCTACATGCACGAAGGCGGTTACGGGTCGTATCTCGAGGCGAAAGCCGAACGCGAAGACCAGGCTGCCGCGGCGGAATCGACCAGGCGGAACCTGGCCCGGCACGAGCTGGCCTGGCTCCGGCGTGGGGCGAAGGCGCGGTCGCGCAAACCTCAGGCGCGCATCGACGCCGCCAAGCGACTGATTGAGGGTGCCCCGGTGGCAGCCGTGCGATCGGCCGAGCTGGAGCGCCCCAGTGACACGCCGCGCCTCGGCGACAAGGTGATCGAGTGCACCGGGGTCGCTTTCCGCTATGGCGAGGGGCCCTTCGTGCTCACCGGAGTCGATCTCGTACTGGACCGGCGCGAACGTCTGGGCATTGTGGGCGCCAACGGATCGGGGAAGTCGACCCTGCTCGACCTGTTGGCCGGAAGGAGGCATCCCACCTCCGGATCGATCGACACCGGACCGACCGTCGTGGTCGGGTACTACGACCAACTCGGCGTGGAGCTCGACCTGCGGGCGCGGGTGCAGGACCTCGTGGTGGGGCCACACCGCTCGACGCCGTCGCTGGCCGACATTGAGCTCATGAAGCGGTTCCTCTTCACCGGCGAACTGCCATTCGCCCGCGTGGGAACACTCTCCGGCGGGGAGCGCCGGCGGCTCCAACTGCTGTTGGTGCTCGCCGGGCGCCCCAATGTGCTCTTCCTCGACGAGCCGACGAACGATCTCGATCTGGACACGCTGCGGATCCTGGAGGACTTCCTCGACGACTGGCCGGGCGCACTCGTCGCCGTGAGCCACGACCGTACATTTCTGGAGCGTACGACCGATCGTCTCGTGGCCGTCGAATCCGGTGGCACCGTGGCCGAAGTTCCCGGGGGCGTCGACGGCTGGATCGCCCGGGCAGAAACGGGCGACGTCCGACGGGCCGGTTCGCTCCCGAAAGCGGCGGCGCCGGCAAAGGCCGCACGGCCGGGCGGCGGGTCCGCATCGTCGGGTCGACTCCTTCGTGAAGCGGAAAAGGACGTGGTGCGTCTGCAGCGCCAGAAGGACAAGATCACCGGCATGCTCATCGGCGTGCAGGATCACGTGGCGTTGCAGCGACTGGGGGTCGAGCTGGCACAGGTGCAGACGGCCCTCAGCGAGGCAGAGGAAACATGGCTGGCTTTGGCCGAAGAGGCGGAGTCATGAAGGAGGCGGAGTCATGAAGGAGGCGGCGTCATGAAGTCTGCATGACGACGAAACCACCAGGGTCATGCAAGAGCTCGTCCACGGCCTCCGCTGCGAGCGGTTGCGCGAACAGGAAGCCCTGACCCGTATCGACTCCGGCCGCTTCGAGCTGGCGCCACTGCACGTGGGTCTCAATTCCTTCCGCAATGATTTCGAGGTCCAGCGCTTTTCCAAGTTGCACGAAGGTGCGGATGATCGCGGCTGACTTTTCGGCGTCCCCGATGCCGGACACGAAGGACCGGTCGATTTTCAGGATGTCGATGGGAAATTGCTGGAGGTAGGCGAGAGAAGAGAATCCGGTACCGAAATCGTCAATGGCCAACCGCACGCCGACCGCCTTGAGCATTTTCAGCCGGGTCACTGTCGTTTCGACGTTTTGCATCAGTGTGGACTCGGTGAGCTCGAGCACCAACATGTCGGCGTCGAACCCGCTGGTGGAGAGTGAGCGGTAGACGTCGTCGACGATCCGGTCGCGTTGGAGCTGTTTGGCGGCGACGTTGACCGACACTACGAAGCGATGACCCTGTCGCTGCCATGCCGCTCCCTGACGGCACGCGGCCTCAAGGACCCATCGGCCGACCGGGACGATCAATCCGCTCGATTCGAGGGCGGGAATGAATTCGTCAGGTTGTACGACCCCACGTGTGGGATGCCGCCAGCGCAGGAGCGCCTCCACCCCGGTGAAGACACCCGTGGAGAGGTCGATGGTGGGTTGATAGAGCAGGAAGAACTCATCGGCGGCAAGAGCGCGGTGGAGATCCACGTCGAGACTGCGGTGATCGTCGACCGATTCCAGCATGGAAGGCGTGAAGACGGCGAAACGGCTTTTGCCGGCTGCTTTGGCGCGGTACAGCGCGATGTCGGCATCACGCAGCAGCTCCTCGGGCATGGTCCGGTCACCCGTGGCGATGCCGATACTGGCGGTGATCGACAAGGGAATATCACTGCCGGGGATCTCGAACGGAGGTTCCAGTGTCGCGAGAATGCGTTCTGCGACAGCATCGGCAACTCCCGTCTCGCGTGGACCCTTCGGTCAACACGACGAACTCATCACCACCCAGGCGCCCGACGGTGTCCCCCTCCCGCAGCACCTCGGACAATCTGGCCACCGACACGGACAAGGAGCTCATCACCCGCCCGATGCCCCAGAGTGTCATTGATGTCCTTGAAGTTGTCGAGGTCCAAGAAGAGCGCAGCGGGGGTGGTGTGCTCGCGTCGGGCATGCGCCAGCATGTGCGCGATCCGGTCAAGGATCAGCGCGCGGTTCGGCAGACCGGTGAGCGGGTCGTGGAAGGCCTGATGGCGCAGTTCCTCGGTGCGCTCGGCCACGAGCTCCAGCGCCCGGGACCGGCTCGTGCCGAGCAGGTAGAGCATGAGGCCCAGGAGCAGGCTCAGTATGAAGCCGCCGACCAGCAGGTCGAGCGCATGGGGGTTGGAGAGCAGGTCTCCGTCGGTTGCCGGTCCGAGCACGACGATGTGCCAGCTGTTGGAGAGATCGATCGAGGTCGACTGCGCGTCGTGCGGCACGACGCCCGCTCTGAAGGTCGTTGACGAGGATCCTGACCCGTAGTGGAACGCCACAGCGGTAGAAGTGTGATGCGCGAGCGCGGTATGCAAGAGGACACCGGGCAGGATGGCGATCCCAGTCCAGCCCGTGAGATTGGCCCGGCGAGCAGCCACAGTGCTGGGTACGACGCCGCCACGGTAGATGGCAGCGCCTATGGCCAGCTCCTCGACGTCCCCCTGTTTGTAAGGCAAGTACCCGTCTTGGCCAGAGTCCCGAGACTGGAGGAGCTCGGAGCGAAGAGGCGATTGGCAGAAGTCGACACCGTCGGGAAGGTCGGTGGTTGTCTTGCGCGAGCGCGACACCGACGCCAGGCAGTAATAGGGACGGCTCCCGGAGGGGCTCACGGCGAACGTCCCCGCCGCGGCGAGGGGGCCGGAGGGGTCAGCGACCTGTCGGGCGGCGTATGCGGCCAATTGCGACGGGAGCACCTGCTGGATGTCGAACATGGACTGCACTTCCGGATACCGCGCGAAGGCCCGCACCGCATTGGTCCACGCAAGGAAGTCTGCCTCGGTCGTGTTCGGATCCCTGACCAGCACTGCCCCCGTACTGATGGTGAGGTCCTGCTCGTGCACGATCGCCTGTTGCAGGGTCGAGGATATTTCCGCGGCGGAAGAGAGAAACACCTGCCGTGACTTGTTGCCATCGTTACGTGCGACGGCGCGTGCGCCGACAACGGACGCGACCGAGCCAACGGTGAGAAAGACGATCATGACGGCCAGCCAGAAACTGCGGCGCCTTCTCACTCCCGCATCCGTTTCGTTGATGGCGACCTTCGTGGGGTCGTCATGATGAGGCGACATTCAAGAAGCCCAGCTTGGGCGCAGCGTGACGCCGGACGGCCCACTCAATCCCAACAGGAGCACAATTCCGCCCTGAAACGGCTGTTCAGGGACGCCAACGTGCCGCCGAGCCCACTTCCTTCGCCCATGAGCCTCCGCCGAATCGAGAACCCACTCCGAACAGGTTGAATTGGGCTGTAGTTGGGATTAGGTGGTCCGTCCGGAGATTCTCGGAAGGCACCATTGTCCCCATGAACTCGGGAACCCGCCACGACATCGGCGGAGCGCCGCAATGAAGCTACGGCGTAAAGAGAAGACTGACGCAGCACCGACCGTTGAGTCGAACGACGCGCCCCAAGGCGCCGTCGTCGCGCCCAGCAGTGTCGTCGCGCCAAGCAATGCGGGGACACAGACGCCGGTCCCCGCGACTCCTTCGGCTGCGCTGTCGCCGGCGGAGCCACGCAGTTCCATTGCCGTGGTCCCGAGCCGCGAGTCGATCGTCGATCCCGCTGCGACAGGACGCGCCGGTCAGCAATTGGGTGACGTCCTCGTCCTGCGCGGCCTGGTCACCCACGCACAGGTTCAAGAGGCGCTGGAATTGCAGGCGTCATCGGGCGGACGGCTCGGTGAACTCCTCGTCCAGATGGGTGTCCTGGAGGAGCGAAACCTCGTAGAAGCGCTGGCGGAGTTCTTCGGGATGCCCGTTGCAGACCTTCGCCGCTATAAGCCTGACCCCGAAGCCCTCGGACTCATTTCCGAGGAGGTCGCCCGTACGAACATGGCCATACCCATCAGCCTGCACGACGACGGCCTACATGTGGCGGTGGCCGAACCGAGCGACTCCCTCCGCTTCCTTCTGTCGGAGAAGAGCGGTCATCCGGTCCGGCTCCTGCTGGCCCCGACAAGCGATGTCCTGTGGGCGATCGACAGCAACTACCGCGCCATCGGTGGCGTCGCCCAGCTCGTCCAGGCCTTCGAGGTCGTCGAGGGCTCACGCAAGCGGGTGGTTGAGTCTGCCCCCGCCGTGGTCGTCGCGGACGATGCTCCCGTGGTACAGGTTGTCGATCGCATCCTCGTGCAGGCCATGCGTGACCGCACCTCCGACGTGCACATTGAGCCATCCGACGAGATCGTCCGGGTGCGGTTCCGTATCGACGGCGCCTTGAAAGAGATCCTCGTCCTTCCTGCGGCGATGGGACTCGGACTGGTCAGTCGCATCAAGATCATGGCGGGTATGAACATCGTCGAGCGTCGTCGTCCCCAGGACGGCCAGCTGACGACCACGGTCGATGGCAAGGAAGTCGACGTCAGGGTGGCCACCACCGCCACCATCTGGGGTGAGAAGTGCGTCATGCGTATCCTCGACAAGACCCGATCCGTCCTCCGCCTCGACGACCTCGGCATGCCGGTCGACACTCACGCCAGATACTCCAAGATCGTCCGCGGCTCCGTTCGGCATGGTGCTCTGCGCCGGACCGACCGGGAGTGGGAAGACGACCACGCTTTACGCCACGTTGAGCGAGGTCAGCAATCCCACGCTGAACGTTATGACGATCGAAGACCCCGTCGAGTATGTGTTCCCGTCTATCAACCAGATCCAGACGAACGACCAGGCGGGACTCACCTTCGCCACCGGACTGAAGTCAATCCTGCGCCAGGACCCCGACGTGATCCTGGTCGGTGAGATTCGTGACGTGGAAACGGCAAGGGTGGCTGTGCAGTCCGCGCTGACTGGTCACTTCGTGGTCTCCTCGCTCCACGCCACTGACGCTGTCTCGGCCCTGCACCGTTTCCTCGACATGGGTATTGAATCCTTCCTGATCGCTTCGTCCGTCTTGGCAGTTGTCGGACAGCGACTCGTGCGGAGGATCTGCCCGGCCTGCAAGACCCGCTACACCCCAACGGCCGAAGAGATGGCGTTCTACGAAGACAGCGGTGGACCCCCGAAAGAGGAGTTCTACCGCGGGACGGGATGCAACTTCTGCAGTGACACCGGGTATCAGGACCGCATCGGTGTGTATGAGCTTCTCGAGATGACCCCGGAAATCAGGCGGCTGATCGTCGGATGGGCGACTCAGGAAGAACTGCGCAGTTTGGCGCAGAAGCAGGGAATGCGCACCCTCCGCACGGAAGCCATCAACCTCGTTGCGGAGGACATTACGACGGTTGCCGAAGTGATTAGGAGCATGTACACGCTATGAAGACAAACACGGCCACGCTCAAATTCCGCTACAGCGCCATCGATGCGTCTGGAGCCAAGGTGTCGGGAACCGAGACGGCGGCGTCGTCGGGCGCCGCGCACCTCGCGCTCGTCCAGCGGGGATTCCAGCCTTTGGAGGTCACCGAGAAGACGAGCCTCGCCAAGCTCGAGATCACCAAGAAGAAGGTCCCCCGCAAGGAGATCATGCATTTCTCCCGTCAGATGGGCGTCTTCATGAAGGCGGGCATCCCGATTATGGAAGCCCTGGAGGTGATCGAGACAGAGACCACCGACAAGCTCATGAAGAAAGTCATCCTCGAGATGATCGACGACCTCCGTGCCGGCGACACCTTCACCGCTGCCGCGGCCTCCCATCCTGAGGCGTTTCCGAACTTCTATGTGGGCATTCTGGAGTCAGCCGAATTGACGGGAAATCTTGACACCGTCCTGAACCAGCTCGCCGACTATATCGAGCGCGACGTCGAAGCCCGCTCCACGCTGACCTCAGCCCTTATCTATCCGGCCGTGGTGGCGTTCATGTCGGTCGGCGTCGTCGTCGTCCTGGCCACGTTCGTGATGCCGCGGTTCGTGGTGTTCTTCCATTCACTTCATGCAAAACTTCCCCTGCCCACCCGCATGTTGCTGAGCGGATCGAGCTTCTTCTCCCATCACGCCCTTGAAATCGTGGGACTCGCCCTGGCCTTGGTGTTCGGCTTCGTCTTCATGCGACGCTCATCGAAGGGTCGGGCGATCCTCGACGGACTCATTCTGAAGCTGCCCGTTCTCGGCCTCCTCGTCCAGGCGGCCGTTCTGGAACGGATCTGCCGGGTGCTCTCCTCCATGATCAGGGCCGGGGTCGACCTTCCTCAGGCGATGTCCGTGACCGCGGATTCGTCGAATAACGCTGTCTATCGAGACGGCATCAACCGGATTCGTGAGCAGATGATGGAAGGTCAGGGTCTGGCGGGTCCGCTGGCTGAGACGGGGCTCTTCCCCGGTGCGGCCAAGCAGATGTTCCGGGTCGGCGAAGAGACGGGGACGCTCGACACGCAGCTGGAAACAGCGGCGGTGTACTACCACCGTGAGCTCGAGGTGCGGGTGAAGCACTTCACCAGCCTGTTCGAGCCTGCCGTCATCATCTTCATGGGTGTCGTCGTGGGCTTCGTCGCCGTGGCGCTCATCTCCGCCATGTACGGCATCTACAGCCAGGTCAAGACGTGAGGAAGATCCGGCAGGAGTTGCCCCGACCCGTTCGGACGCCGTGGCGCAATTGCACCGGCGGTGCCCCAACGCGGGACGAGGGTGGCTTCACGCTCATCGAACTGATCATTGTCGCCCTGATCATCCCGATCATCATCGGTGCGATCACCTTGGCGCTCATCTCGATCTTCTCGCTGCAGTCCAGTACGACGAGTCGCGTCTCGGACTCGAGCGACGCGCAGGTCGTCTCGTCCAATTTCCAGACCGACGTGCAGAATGCCACGCTCATCACCTCTGCCTCACCAAGTTCTCCGCAGTGCACGCCGGCCTCTCCTATAGCTGGCGGCGTACAGGTACTCGGACTGCAGTCAGCTGCGAATGGGGGGACCGTCATCTCCTACGAAGAGGTGCCGAACGGCGGCACCAGTGGGTACAGTCTCATGCGGTACGTGTGTCAAGGCGGGGCCAACTCGTCACCGGTGAGCGCTAACGCGGTCTCCCACAACGTGCCGGCCGGTCAGACGGTGGCTATCACCTGCGATTCGACGCTGGCGGCCGCACAAACGAGTGGAACGGCTTACACGTCGTTGAACGTCACGCCGTTGCCCGCAAACGTGGCGACTGGGGACACGATTCAGGTCAGCTCATCGGGGAATACCCAAACGTATACGGCCGGCTCGGCTGGCACCGGCGGAATCTCGCTGCCAGTGAGCGCAGCATCGCCCGCGTTGAGTCCCGGCTTTGCCATTGGGTCGCAAGTGGTCGATACCTCTTGGGCCAGCACCAACTGCGGTGCGGCTACGGGTTGGATCGGTACGGCCAGTGTGACGGGCGTGACATTCACCACGACGGGAGCGGGCAAGCTCCCCTACGCCTACACCGTCGTGGCGGTGCCTCAGGCGAGCTCAACGCCGAGCCAGCCCACGACCGTGGGGTCGTCAAACTCGAGCTGTGTGTTCGCCACCGGTTCCGGTACTTACACGTCCTCCCTTTGCTTCGTCGATTTCTCCTCGTGGAATAGCTACAACGGTGTTTCGTCTGCGTCGTGTCCGGGACAGGGCTTGGCAATGTCGGCAGGCATTACCAATACTTCCTTCACGTTGACGTTCTGCCTCAACGTGCAGAGCGTCTCGACCGGCAGCGGTTCCGCCGTGACAGGGCCCCTCGGGAACAACACGGGATACAACGGCGTCTCGGCGGTGTCCTTCCCCACCTACCCGGAAGCCTTCCTCGGCAACAACGGGTTCTACACGGTGGCCACCTCCCAACATCCGGCCCTCTACCAAGTGGTCTCGGGTATGACGACGACCGCCACGATCACCAACATCGAGGTGTCGGACAAGAACGACGGTACGCCCGCTACCGGTTGGGAGCTGGTCACGGGTGACGCAGAGACCACGGATGCGGGGGAGTCAATGACGTGGTCAACCGGTAACGCGAACACGCCTCTGAATCTTCTGCCCAATACACCGACGTCCCCTATCGGTGACGCATGCTCCAATCCGACATCTCCGGATGGTCTGACGGGAGTCAACATTTCGACCTATGTCGGTTCACAAACGGTCGGATGCGCGTCGTCGATGTCCGACACGACCCATGCAAGGACGGGAACGGTCATGCTCGAATCCCCAGCGCCGACGCAGCTCACGGTGACCATGGTCGGTACCGGCCTCGAGGCGATGTTCCTCGGCGTTCTCTTGCCCTCTGGATCATGAGACTCCCTTCCCGCTTCCATGCCGAAGGTGCCACGCGGCAGCGCTTCTCCGAGGCGCGTCGGTCCGAGGCTGGCGACACGCTTGTCGAGGTTCTGCTGGCCATCATTATTCTCGGTATCGCTTCGGTCGCCATCCTTCTGGCCTTTGCGACGACGATCTCAGGTTCGGCGGAGCATCGCACATTGACGACGGCGGACACGGTGCTCCGAACCGCGGCGGAGCAGTCCACGTCGCTCATTCAGCAGCAGTCGAGTGCGGCCTGGGGGCAGTGCCCCTCCAACCCGTATTCCTGGCTGCAAACCAGCGTGACGCTTTCTTCCGGCTACACCGAGCAGGTAACGGGGGTCAGCTATTGGTCCAGTACGCAGAACACGTTCGTCCCCTGGACGACGGCCGGTGCGTGCACGGTGAGCACCGCCATTTCTCCCCAGGTGAATTCGCCCCTACTGATAACAATCACCGTGACGTCCGCATCAGGCGTTGTCAGCCCTCCGTTGAGCTTCGTCGTTGACGATCCCTTTGCCCGGCCCATTCCGGCCGCGGGTACGGCCACCCACTTAGCGTTCTTCAGTTCGCCGGCAACGGGTACCTCCTCGACGGTCAGTAGTCCCTTCGGCTTCCAGCCCGTGGTCGCGGTCGAGGACGCCAACAACAACATTGTCACGACGGCATTTGCCTCTGTCACGCTGTCGGTGAGCACGGGGCCCAACGGGGCAGCGCTGTCGAACTGTACGGCCACCCAGTTCAAGGGCGTCGTCACGTTTGCGGGTTGCTCGGTCAACATGGTCGGCACGTACACCCTTTCGGCGGCCGAGACCGGCCTCGCCTCTGGCACGAGCTCCTCCTTCTATGTGGCCCCTGCACCGCCCTACGCCTTCAACATCACCACGAACCCGTTGTCCGCTATCGCGTCGAGCACGGCCAACATGGGCCCGATCACCGTCCAGGAGCAGGACATGTTCGGCAACCCGACAACGGTGGCGGAGACGGTCAATCTCTCGTCGACGTCCAGCACCGGCGTGTTCTCGGCCACCCCCGGTGGAGCGGCCATCACGTCGATCACCATCCCGGCCGGCTCGACGTCGGTGAATTTCTACTACGGCGACACAAAGTCCGGGACGCCCACCATCACTGTCTCGGGGACCCTCACGAGCGACACTTCTAGTGAGACCGTTACAGGCGGCCCTGCGAACCACCTGGTCTTCACGAACGCACCCAGCAGCAATGCGACCGGTGGGACCGCTTTTGGCGCACAGCCGGTGGTCGTGGCCGAGGATCAATTCGGCAATGCATCCACCGCTGACGCATCCACTGTGAACCTTGCCATTACGGGGGGAACGGGGACAGCCGGGGCCAGTCTGAACGGGTGTTCCGAGAGTGAATCGAACGGTGTGTTCACGTTCTCGGGGTGCTCGATCAACAAGATCGGTTCTGGCTACACCCTCACCGCGACCGACGGGTTCGATGCCGCGGCCACGAGTAGCGCTATCACCATCTCGGTGGGTCAAGCCGCCCAGCTTGCGTTCACGACCCAGCCCGTCGGCAACGTGGCAGAGGCGACGAACTTCGCCACTTCGCCCAAGGTCACGGTGCAGGATGCCGGTGGGAATACGGTCACGTCCGATTCCGGCAGCGTCACGCTCGGGATCGCCGGTTATTCGACCGCTAACAGCGGTACCAACCAGGGCACTCTCGCCTGTTCCAACAACACGGTCAATGCCGTCGCAGGTGTGGCCTCGTTCACAAACTGCAAAATCAGCGGGACCGCTGCTGCGGGTACGTATACCTTGAGTGCGACCCGGAGCGGCTTGAGCACCGGAACTTCATCCTCCCTGTCGATTCTCGCCGGCACGTCCACGAAGCTCGCCGTCACGACGCAACCGACGACCTCCGTCGCCGGGAACAATTTCACGGAAGGTGTGTCGGTCGAGGACTCCCTGGGCAACGTCGTCACCACGTCCTCCGCCACAATCTCCCTGGGTATGGGGACCAACCCGGGCGGGGGCACCCTGACGTGCGGTGCTTCTTCGGTCAACGCCTCAGCCGGAGTCTCCACCTTCACCTGTTCGATCAACAAGACGGGCACCGGCTATACCCTCACCGCCACCAGCACGGGGCTCACCTCAGTGAACTCTGCTGGCTTTAACATCACGCCCGGTACGCCCGCATCGCTCGTCGTCACGACGCAACCCCCGACCACCACCACCTCGGGCACACGGTTCACCACGGGTGTCTCGGTTGAGGACTCACTGGGCAACGTCGTCACCTCGTCGGCCGCGCCGGTCAATCTGGCCATTGCGGCCAACCCCAACGGTGGGACGCTGAGTTGTGCCGCGACCCCGCCGGTCAACGCCTCCAGCGGTGTGGCCACCTTCAGCTGCTCGATCGACATGGCGGGCAGCGGCTACACGCTGACGGCCACCAGCCCCGGGCTGACGTCGGTCACCACCAATGCGTTCACCAACGTGGCCGGAGCCGGTACGCAACTGCAGATCACCTCGAACCCCATCAACACGACGGCCAGTGCCTCGGCGACGAGCGCCTTCATCGTGACGCTCGAGGACAACGCTGGGAACCCGGCGACGAAGAACTCCAACATCACGGTCAACCTCTCGTCGACTTCGGCGGGCAAGAAGTTCGCCGCCACCTCTGGTGGAGCATCTGCCACAAGCGTAACGTTGCTGGCCAACGCTTCGACGGTGACCGCGTACTACGCCGACACCGTGGCGGGGACTCCGACGATCACCGCGGCGGCTACCGGATTGGTGTCCGACACGCAGATCGAGACGATCACGCCGGGGACCGGTGCGAAACTCGTCGTCACTACCCAGCCGGCCAACACAGTCGCCGGGACCAGTTTCACGACCGGCATCTCGGTCGAGGACTCTCTGGGCAACGTCGTTACCACGTCGACTGCCCCGGTCACCCTGGCCATCGCCAACAACCCCGGTGGCGGGAACCTGACCTGCACCACCAACCCGGTCAACGCCTCGGGCGGTGTGGCCACCTTCAGCTGCTCGATCAACAAGACGGGCAACGGCTATACCCTCACGGCCACCAGCACCGGACTCACATCGGTCACGACCGGTGGGTTCAACATCACCCCGGGCGCCGCTGCTTCGCTCGCCGTCACGACGCAACCGACCAACACGGTCGACGGGACGAACTTCACGACGGGCGTGTCGGTTGAGGACTCCCTGGGCAACGTCGTTACCACGTCGGCCGCCCCGGTCACCCTGGCCTTTGCGAACAACCCCGGTGGCGGGACGCTGAGCTGTTCTACCAACCCGCGCAACGCCTCCAGTGGCGTGGCCACCTTTACCTGCTCGATCAACAAGACGGGCACCAGCTATGCCCTCACGGCCACCAGCCCCGGGCTGACGTCGGTCACCACCAATGCGTTCAATATCACCCCGGGGGCCGGAACGCAGCTCCTGGTCTCGAACGGCTTCAGTGCCACAGCCAGTTCCTCGGCGACCACCGCCTTCAACGTGACGCTTGAGGACACCAACGGCAACCCGACGACGAAGGCCTCGGCCATTTCGGTCAATCTCACGTCGACTTCGGGCGGAGCCACGTTCGCGACCACCTCTGGTGGAGCGCCTGCGACCAGTGTGACGTTGCCGGCCAACACCCAGTTCGTTACCGCCTACTACGGCGACACCGTGGCGGGGACGCCGACGATCATGGCGGCGGCCACCGGGTTGACGTCTGACACGCAGATCGAGACCATCAATGCGGGTGCCGGTACACAGCTCCTGGTCTCGAACGGTTTCACTGCCACGGCCAACTCGTCGGCGACAACCGCCTTCAACGTGACGCTCGAGGACACCTACGGCAACCCGACGACGAAGACAGCAGCCATTACGGTCAATCTCACGTCGACTTCGGGCGGAGCCAAGTTCGCCACCACCTCTGGTGGAAGCTCTGCGACCAGTGTGACCTTGCCGGCTAACACCCAAGCGGTGACTGCCTACTACGGCGACACCGTGGCGGGGACTCCGACGATCATGGCGGCGGCCACCGGGTTGACGTCTGACACGCAGATCGAGACCATCAATGCTGGTTCCGGTACGCAGCTGGCCATCACCTCCACTGCCATTCACGCCGCACATGGTTCGTCTGCCACGAATCAGTTCACCGTGACACTCGAGGATTCCTACGGCAACTACACGACGAAGGCATCGGCCATAACGGTCAATCTCTCGTCCTCTTCGTCTGGCAAGAAGTTCGCCACTACCTCTGGTGGGGCATCGGTGACCAGTGTGACATTGCCGGCCAACACCCAGTCGGTGAACGCCTACTACGGCGACAGCGTGGCAGGAACTCCGACCATCACCGTGGCTGGCGCCGGGGTGTTGTCCGGTACGCAGATCGAGACGATGACGTAGTGGGACTGTGGGAGAAAACCAAAATGACGGACAAGACACGTAGCGAAAGCCAGCGCTCACCCCGTACAAAACGTCGATCCCTGGACGCCGAGAATCATTCGGACGGGCGTGATGAAGCCGGTGCCGTGCTGGTTCTTGCCCTTCTCTTCGTCCTCGTCGTTGGGGCAGTCGTGGGTTCGATCGCCACCTGGGCCACGAATGACCTCAACAACACGGCGAAATTCACGTCGGCCCGAACGCTCCAGTATGCGTTCAACGGCGCGACTGAGGTTGCCGTTCAGAACATCCGTTACACCCCTCTTCTGGCGACGACAGTTCCCGGTCCGGCATCCTGTTGGTCAGGAAGCTCGACTGTAACTATCGACAACCAGAACATCGATGTGTGGTGTAGCACAACATATAACCCGACCAGTCCGAGCACGCGGGTCGTGACACTCAATGCCTGTCTTCACGGAGTCTCCGCAACAACTTGCGCAGCCAACACCTCCAACCCCACGCTTCAGGCCGTGGTGACGTTCGACGATTACCCAACGGGAACGAACCCGCCGAACCCCGCAGCGTGTGTCGTCTATTGCGGCACGAGCATGACGGTCAACAGCTGGGTCTGGTCGAGCTAGCCAGCCCCTAAGTCGACTCACTGGTGACGTCGCAGCCTCCTAGAGGCGCGATACAAGCTCGGCGACGGATTCGCAGCGTGGCGACTTGATTGCTCAACCCTCCGGAAACGTGGAGGGCCCCTCCGCCTTCTCCGGCCGGCACGACCGTTGCAGCAGAGCTCGTTCGAGAGGCCGTCCCCGGGGGTTCCCCTCGCCCGCCGTATAGAGCGAGATCATCAGATTCTTGTTGGGGGAACGTTGAGGTTGCGTAGCCGGGGAAGTGATGTCCATCCCGCATCCTTGTTGTTGAAGGGGCAGGCACCCGCCGGCACCTCATCGGAAGAGACAGCGGGCACCACCGAGGTCCGGCAAGCCCAATAACGAAAGGTAGAAAAATGATAGAGCGTTATCACGAGATCCAGCGCCAGAAGGCGGCTGGCGAGAGGGAAGATGGGTTCACACTTATCGAACTTCTCATTGTCATCGTCGTGCTCGGCATCTTGGCCGCCGTGGTCGTGTTCGCCCTCGGTTCCGTCACCGGCTCGAGCGCCAAGTCTGCATGTACTGCAGATGCGAAGACGGTTGAGACAGCCATCGCCGCCTACGAGGCCAACAACGGAACCACTGTTGCCCCGACGTCGACGCTTCTGACGGCCACCTCAACCAATGGTGGACCGTACCTGAAGAGCTGGCCCTCGAACTCAGCCCACTACACCATCGGGATTCACCAGGTGTCCGGTAGCCCGGCTGACGAAGTTGACATCTATGTCGGTTCGGGAACTCCGGGGACAGGCGCCACGTGGGTTACCTACGACACCGAGGGCTCTGGTGGCTGCAACGCAGTCAACTAGTAACTCGTAGCAACGAAGAACAACAAACGTCAAGGACAATCCGAAGAGCCCGGCCCTCGGGCCGGGCTCTTCGGCGTCCGACCTTCTCAAGAAAGCGGCGAATCTGTGCAACATGTCGATACCGAAGCCATTTCTCCGTGGCTGGAGATCCTCTGGGACCAAAAGGGTTCCGACCTCCTGCTCTCGGGTGGTTCAGCGCCTCGCATCCGAGTGAACGGGAAGCTGCGGCCGGTCGAAGGAGCCCCAGTTCTGTCAGGAGAAGAGATCGACGCGCTTGTCCGCACCGTCATCGAACCTTCGCAAGCTGAGACTTTCGACGTCGAGCAAGATGTGGACTTCGCGTTCTCCTGGCTCGATCGGGCCCGTCTCCGCGGGAGCGCGTTCACGCAACGAGGTGAGACCGCACTCGCACTGAGAATGATCCCGTCCCGGATCCCCAGCTTTGACGAGCTCGATCTCCCCCCGACCGCCGAATGGCTGGCCACCCTGCCCAGAGGCTTTGTCCTGGTCACCGGCCCCACCGGTTCGGGAAAATCGACGACGCTCGCCGCCATCATCGACCGCATCAACGAGACGAGGGCGTGCCATATCCTCACCATCGAGGACCCGGTCGAGTACGTACACCACCACAAGCTCTCCGCGGTCAGCCAACGCGAGATCGGGTTGGACAGTCCGTCCTTCGACCGTGCTCTGCGTTCAGCACTGCGCGAGGACCCCGACGTCATTCTGATCGGTGAGATGCGTGACATCGAGTCGATTCAGATTGCCCTGACCATGGCCGAGACCGGCCACCTCGTCTTCGCCACCCTGCACACCAACGACGCCCCCCAGGCCATCGACAGAATCATCGACGTGTTCCCCGCATGGCGCCAAGAGCAGACAAGAGTTCAGCTCGCTGCGTCACTGGGCGCAATTCTCGCCCAGCGCCTTGTTCCTAAAGTTGGCGGCGGCATGGTGGCGGCGTTTGAAGTGCTTGTCGCCACGAACCCGGTACGGAACCTCATTCGTGAAGGTCGTTCGAACCAGCTTTTGAATGTGATGACGACGAGCCAAAAGGAAGGTATGCGCCCCCTCGAGGTCAGCTTGGCCGAGCTGATCAACGCCGGCACTGTCACCTACGAAGACGCGCTCAACGTTTCTGCTCACCCCAAGGAGCTCGCTCGCGCCCTAGAGCAGACCAGCAGCTCGCGCCGGAGCTGAGGTCGCTATGGCTCTTCGTAAGGGGCCCGAGTTGCCCTATTCGCTTGTCGCAGGAGTAACGCCCTGCGCTCCCGGCTGGCTCGTCATGAGTGCCAAGCTCAACGGAGCTACGTTTGCACCGGAACTTCCTCGGGTGTTCTCGACGTTCTCTGAGGTGCTCGATGAGCGTCCATCCTTTTCGGTGATCGCCCTGAACGCACCTATCGGGTATGTCGAAGAGAAGCTTGGCGGAAGGACCTGCGATCGCTTAGCGCGGAGAATTCTCGGTCGGCGTGGCTCGACAGTCCACAATGCACCATCTCGGGCCGCGTTGAAACAGGCCTCCAATCACCCGGACACGAGTGGGCTGGACGCGATTAGTACGGCGCTGCTTCCCCGGTACCGTGAGGTGGCGGCTGAGATGGCGCCGTTCCGACAGAGGACCGTCTTCGAAGTTCACCCGGAACTGAGCTTCTTTCAGCTCAATGGCGACGTGCCACTGCGTTGGACCAAGAAATTCGAAGTCGGTCGGGAGGAGCGCCGTGCGCTCCTGATCAAGAAGATCCAGGGCATCGAGCGCTCTTTGGAGTGCGAACTGGACGACGTTCCATTGGCGCACCTCCTCGACGCGGGCGCACTGTTGTGGACGGCTCGAAGAATATTTGCCAAGGGTGGAACACGCATTCCGTTAGACCCTGAATGGGATGACGAGGGATTGCGTATGGAGATCGTCCGCTAACTATGGCCGTGTCGAAGTCGACCTCAGACTCCGCTCTCCAGAGGAACGTCGCCCTCACCTCATGGTTGGAGCGCCCGCGCTCGAACTATTGGTGCGCGCTCGGCTGGCTGATCGCAACGATTGAGTTCGTGGGCCTGACCCGACTACTCGGGGGACCGACAATCGCGGATGAGAGTATCTCAGAACCGTCTACGTGGGCTTTCGCCCACGGGGCACCTGCGTGCGCCTACGCTTCTGGCTCTCCTGGAGTACCGCCCGTCTATCCGGCCGTGTCGGGCGCACTGGCATGGGTCCTTCGAGTTGGCCATCATCTCCCGTATCCGTCTGCGCCGCTCGGTGCGCATTGCGCGACGGCTGATGCAGTCGGCATCTGGGCCAGCCGTGCTGATGCCAACTCGGCGACCCTCCTGATTGGATTCAGCGGGTGGTTCGTGCTTCTTGCCGGTGTCGTCGCCCTGCTGCGAGCCACGGGCCGCGGGCGTTGCGGTTGGGAGGTGGCGGCCGCCATGGTGTTAGGTTGCACCCCCCCGATCATCGATGCGCTCCAGCAATACTTTCATCCTGAAGATCTCATGGCGGTTGGCCTTGCATTCGCGGGGGTGGCGTGCGCGCGGCGCGGACAGTGGATCTGGGCGGGAATGCTGCTGGGACTTGCCTTCAACGCACAGCAGTTTGCGCTCTTGATCGCCGCTCCGCTTTTCGTCGTGGCGCCGCGGAGCGAGCGTGTCCGGTACGCCGCGGCAGTTATCGGGTCCGCAGGAGCTGTGGTCATTGGAATGCTGGTGATCACGCATGGACGCATGATGGATGTATTGACGGGCAAGACCGCCACCCCGCATATCGGCGGCACCCTGCTCGGCCATCTTCAATTCCACGGATTCTCATTGCTCTTTGCGAGCCGCGTCTTGCCTATTGTCTTTGCGATGGCGTTGGCATGGTGGTCAGTGCGACGCCTTGGCAGGGATGTCCTCGATCCAGTTCCCCTGGTCTCCCTCATCGCCACATCACTCTGTTTTCGGCTTGTCTTTGAAGTAAACCTCTTCGGTTACTATTTCTTGGCGCTGTCGGCGTGCCTCATTGTGCTCAATGTCATCAGGGGTCGGCGCAACCTCTATCTTGCCGGATGGCTCGTCCTCGTGACGTGGGCCTACGATCCACTTCACTGGGGTAGCCATCCTTGGACGTACACGATCCCGATGGTGGGTTATCAGCTCCTCCTCGTACCTACCGCGTTTGCTTTGGCCATCGGCCCTCTTCTTGCTTACGTCCGGGATCGCAAACAATCAGTCCTGGCCGCACACAATTCGGACCAAGCGGCAGCGCCATTCGAGCCGGTCTTCCAATCGGCTGGGGCTTGACCATGCACTCGCTTCTCAATACTGAATCTCAGCGTAACGAGGATCGACCGAGGTGGATTGATGCGCCCCTGTCGACAACCTCTTGCGTGATCGGGTGGATCGTCGCGACTGCAGTCTTTTTCGGGTTGATGGCACTTCTTGGTGGCCCCGCCGAAGGTGACGCATCTGAGACGGTGTACTCGACGTGGGCGATTGCCCATGGCCACCTGGCGTGTGCATATGCGCCGATCACGACGCACCATATCCCGACGGTAGCCCAAGCCCAAGCATTTGCCCCGCCTCTCTGGCCGCTCATCTCCGGTGCCTTCGATGCGCTCCTACGAATCGGTCATAACGTTTCGTTCCCATCCCAGAGCGCGCTCGGCCCGCACTGCTCTTCCGCGATGGTCAAGATGTACGGATGGTCGGTCAAGTCCAACGCTGCGCTGACCACGGTCCGGCTGGGCTACCTAAGCTGGTTTTTCTTCATGGCGGGAGTGGTGGCTCTGCTGCGGTCCTCAGGGCGCGGGCGTTGTCGATGGGAGCCGGCAGTGCTGCTGCTCATCGCGTGTGTTCCTCCCGTCGTGGCGACGACGGTGGATTTTTTCCATCCACAGGATCTCGTCGCCATGGGGTTGTGTCTGGGTAGCCTGGCCTGTGCACGGCGTGGATGGTGGATCTGGGCGGGCGTCTTGGTCGGACTCGCTTTCACGACGCAGCAATTCGCTTTGCTGGTCATCGCGCCTCTTTTTGTGGTGGCGCCCAAAGGCCGGCGTGCGAAGTTTGCCGTCGCAACGTCCGCTGCCGTGGCTCTGGTCCTTGGACCCATGGTTGCCCTCTCCTCAGGCCGGGCGCTACGTCCCTCGTTGCTCGGCACCGGCCACTCTTCGGGAGAAGGGGGAACGTTGATCTGGGAGCTACACGCACAGGGGGCGGAACTCGTCGTTCTGTCCCGAATCCTGCCTATTGTCTGCTCCCTTCTGCTCTCCCGCTGGGCTGTCCGGAAGCTGGGATCGTCGGTGATGGATCCCGTTCCGCTTCTCCGCTCATCGCCATGTCGCTGAGTCTGAGGCTGGTCTTCGAGGAGAACCTCTATGGGTACTACTTCATGGCCATGGCCGTATCGCTCGTTCTGGTCGATGTCATGGGAGGGCGGATTCGCGGACAGCTGGTGGCGTGGCTCGGGCTCTTGACATTGGCATTCAACCCCATTCCCTGGGGTTTCTCTTCTAATGCGGAGGCGTGGTTCTTCTCAGCTCATCTGCGTCTTCCCCTCGTGTTCATGGCGATTGGGGCGTTGGTCATAGCATCCGACGTCATTCGTGGCCGAGTTCGCTGGTATCCGGTGGCCTGGCTCATTGTCGTCGTCGCGGCCTCCGCCAACTTTCCTCCCTGGGCGATTGAGCCCATCCGCCGGGCAATGCCGAACTGGTTTTGGCAGATTGCGCTTCTGCCCACCGGGATAGCGCTCGCTGCTGGCCCATTCCTTTCGTACTGCCGCAATCGGGCTCTGGCGAATGAGCCCGCGACTTCGGAAATGGCACTGGTCGGCACTTCGAGTCTGAAGTAACGAGGGGGGCGAATTCCCCCCCGTTGCTGGGCATTCCACGTTCTCACCTATGAATAAGGTTACGCTGGTCCCAAATGGGGGTGACCACGGAGGTTCAGGTGAAGATCTTGATCGTCGAAGACGATCCTGACATATGCGACCTGCTCAAAAGGGTGTTGGAGGCGGACGGCTACGAGGTTGAGACGGCCACCGATTCGGCGGGAGCCCTGAAGGCGGTGGCGGACGGGGCCCCTGATCTGGTGCTACTCGATGTCGTACTGGGTGGCGAAGATGGTCGTGATCTCCTGGTGAAGTTGCGGCAAAAGAGCGATGTACCTGCGGTTTTTCTGACAGGACGTGGGCTCGAGGGAGACCGGATCGCCGGCCTGCGCATGGGTGCAGACGACTACATCGTCAAGCCATTTTCCAGGGGAGAGCTGTCCGCCCGAATTGAGACCGTCTTGCGCCGGACCCGTCCTGCATCTGCGCCCGAGGCCAAAGCTTCCTCGTCCGGATTGAGCTTCGGCGAGCTCAAGATTGATCTCACGACCCGGGAGGTCGAGCGTTCCGGTGAGCTGATCGAGTTGACGGCGATGGAGTTCAACCTCCTCGCCTTCCTGGCCTCATCGCCACGGCAGGTGTTCTCACGCCAGCAGCTCTTGCAGAACGTGTGGTCTTCTTCGAGCGAGTGGCAGGACGAGGCCACCGTGACCGAGCACATCCGCCGCGTACGGCGGAAGATCGAGGTGGACCCGGATCACCCGCGTTGGATTACGACCGTCAGGGGGGTGGGGTACCGCTTCGAGCGCCGCGGGCCCATGCCCACGACGTAGTCATCCGTTGAGCGATTGAAACGGGCGCAGCAATTCGGGCCCGGCGAAAATGGCGAGCAGCGTACCCAGCGCAAGAAAGACCCCGTAGGGGATCTGCTGCTGGCGGCTCATGTGCTTCGTTGCGATGAGCGACAAGCCGAGTATGGCGCCGATGAGGTTAGCGGCGAAGAACCCGAGCAGGGCGTAGCGCACGCCGAGCCAGCCGAGCGCGAGTCCGAGGACCGGAGCCAGCCGGACATCACCGAAGCCGAGAAGGCGCGGGCTGATGAAGTTCATGGCGAAGAAGACCACGAACCAGACGACGGCACACGCTGCGGCGATCAGAAATTGGTCCCAGTGGTGGGTGATCGCCGACGCCAGTGCGAGGAGAACCCCCACCATCATCAGGACCGGGTAGACGATTCTCTTCGGCAGCAACAGATGCTCGAAATCGGTGCAGGCAAGGGCCAGGAGCCCTGCGGTGACAACGAGATATGCGGGAAGGCTCCACGAGAAGCCGATTCGTGCTGCGATACCGGCGAAGAGCACTGCGGTGGCCGCTTCAATCAGCGGGTAGCGCATGGAGATGGGGGAGCCGCAATTCCGGCACTTGCCGTGCAAGAGGAGCCACGAGAAGATCGGCACGTTGTCGCGTGCTGAGATCGGGACCTCGCATGTCGGGCAGGCAGACCGCGGCGACACCACCGACTCCTTGCGGGGTACGCGATAGATCACCACGTTCAGGAATGAGCCGACAATGAGGCCGAACAGGGCGCAGTAACCGATCAAGATCCCTAACACGTTTCCGTCCTCGCCTTCATGAGATTTTCGGTGCCTTTTCGAGATCGCTGATGAAGAGATCCAAGAGCTCGGGATCCAATTGGGCCCGCCGACGGTGCCTGAGGATTTCGAGGGATTCCGTCTGTGAATACGCCCGCTTGTAGGGTCGTTTGTTCCGGAGGGCGTCGTAGACATCGGCGATGGCGACGATCCTCCCCTCCAGAGGGATGGCCTCGCCGACCAATCCATGCGGGTAGCCGTTTCCGTCGAACCGCTCGTGGTGTGACAGGGCCACGACCGAGCCCATCCGGCACACGGGGGATTCGAAACCTTCCAGCATTTTGAACCCGGTCTCGGTATGCCCCTGCATGATGAGCCGCTCCTCTTCGGTCAAGAGCCGCGTCTTCAGGAGGATTGCCTCAGGAATGTTGACTTTTCCGATGTCGTGCAGCTGGCTCGCGATGCGAAGGTCCTCGACGGCCTCCGGCGCCATCCCGGTCAGGAAGGCGAGGCGCGCGGCATGGGTGCTCAATCGGTGGAGGTGCGAATCGGTGTCAGGATCACGCCACTCGGCCACCAGGGCGGCCTGTCGAGCCGTGCCTTCCCGGGACCACAAGCGTGAGTGATCCTCGTGGTGGAGGCGCTCGACGATTTCGCCCAATTCCGCCGTATGGTTCGCGATGTCAGACTCCGATTGCGAATTCTGGCTTCGTGCAGCAAGTTGTTCTGCTCGTTGGAGGAGCGCGCCGACAACGTTGATGAGGATCACATTCGTGTCGAACGGCTTCAAGATGTACCCGTACGTGCCGAGCGCGGCCGGGTCTGCCGCGTGCGGTGAGTCAACGGCGGTCATCATGATGACGGCGATATCGGGGTGCGACTCGTTGACATGGGCGAGCAGCGTGAACCCGCTCTCACCGGGCATCGTCACATCGCACAGCATCAAGGCGAACTCCCCGTTGGCGAGGAGCTGTCGAGCCTCAGCAGGATTGGCCGCAGTGGAGCACGTGTACCCTGCGCGTTCGAGGAGCCGGGCCACGGACCGGCGTATTGGCTCTTCGTCCTCGACGACGAGGATGTGGGCGTCGGCCCCGGCGCGGGGAAACGTCACAGTGGAGTTCATTGCGCTACCTGTTCGGCGAGCATCGGTGCGAAGTCTTTGATCATCGGGAGCGCTGCGTTGTCCGACAGCGGGAACAGAACGGAAACGGTGGTTCCGACGCCGCCGGCGGTCTCGATCGACGCCCTCCCTCCGGATCGGTTGGCAATGCCATAGACCATGGAGAGTCCCAGGCCGGCGCCCCTACCCGTCTCTTTTGTCGTGAAGAACGGTTCGAACGCTTTGGCGGCAACTTCAGGGGTCATACCCTCGCCGTCGTCGCTGACGTCAATACGGGCGAAGAGACCCGGGCGAAGGCCGGAGCCGTCCGCCTCGTCCAGTTCCACCCGATCGACCGTCACCGTGATCGTGCCCCCACCTGGCATGGCGTCGCGGGCGTTAATGGCGAGATTCATCAGCATGAGCTCCAACTCGCCCACGTCGGCCAAGACGGGTAAGCGTTCCTCGGAGGTCCGGCAGTGGAACACGATCTCGTCGCCGAGTGTCGAGCGAAGGAGATACTCCGCGCTGCGCACGGAATCGTTGAGATCCACGACGACGGGCTGCGTCACCTGTTGGCGGCTGAAAACGAGGAGTTGCCGGGTGAGGCCCGCCGCCCGACGAGCCGCCTTCTGCACTTCGTCCACATCCTGCTGCAATTCACTTTCGGGATCGATGGCGTCCGAAAGGAACTCCGAGTAGCTGAGGATGGACTGCAGGAGATTGTTGAAATCGTGGGCGATCCCACCGGCTAATTGCCCGACTGCCTCCAGGCGGTGGGCCTGCCGAAGCCGCTGCTCGGCCCGGATTTGGTTGCGGAAGACCTCGTCGAGCTGGGAGTTCTTGGATTCGAGCTCCGCGATCAGGTGAAGGGCCTCGTCACGCCGGGTAGCGGCAAGGTCCAGCAGGCCGGCGACGAGCACCGTGGCGACAAGGCCGGCTACGAGGGAGATCCAGGGCAGGGTGTCGGTGAGGTATCCCCCGATACTCGCGCCGAAGCCGATAGCCAGCACCAGGACGGTGCTCGTACGGAGGTTCACGGGTGACCTCAGCGTCGGAGGGAGACCCAGGGCAACTGACACAGCTCTAGCCTGACGGTCAGGAGTCTCCGTGCTCTCCACCGCAACCCAACGGCAACCCAACTTTCCGGCCCGGACGGTCCGACGGTTGGGCCCCCTGGCCTGGTTCAGGAACGCCGAAGCAGCAGGCGATCGACGCGGTGGGTGCGCCCTTTTTCGACGATGAGATGGGCCCGACCTCGGGTAGGCGCGACGTTCTCGCGCCAATTGACGAGATTGACCTGCTTCCAGACCTGCCCCGCGAGGACGGCGAATTCGCCCTCTGACATCGATGCGAGACGATGGAAAAAGGAGCCGGGTGTGTCCCCTTCCGCCCGCAGGGCGGAGAGTCTCTCGGTGAACCAGAGTGCAACGTCAGTTTCAGCAGCGTCGACGTAAATCGAGACGTCCAGATAGTCGGACACTTCGCCGTGGGTGGGGGAGGACCCCTTTGTGCTCGCCTGCAGGACGTTGAGACCCTCGACGATGAGAATCTCAGGCTTCCGGATGATCTTGAGCTTTCCGGGGACGACGTCATACGAGAGGTGCGAATACACGGGGGTTGCCACTTCCTCGTCTCCGGCCCGAATGGCCGCAAGCGCTTCGACGAGTCGCCGTTGGTCGTAGCTCTCGGGAAATCCCTTGCGATCGAGAATGCCCCGAGCTTCGAGTGTGGCGTTCGGCCACAAGAATCCATCGGTCGTGAGGAGGTCGGTTGTTCCCGCACGGCTGAGTAAGGCCTGGAGAACCTTCGCCGTCGTGCTCTTGCCGACGGCGACACCCCCGGCAATCCCGACGATGAAGGGAGCGGTGACGGCTTTCTGGCCCAGGTAGTCGTCGATCCTTCGTTGTGCCTCGTGCTTGTTCTGAGCGATCAGAGTAAGAAGTTGCGCAAGGGGGAAGTAGATGTCCGTCACTTCCTCCATCGAGATTGCTTCGCCGATCGCCGCCAGGGCGCGCATTTCAGCGTCAGACACGACAGCGCCCGACCGTCGAGCCAATGCGGTCCAACGCTCCCGGGAAAAGACCTCGTAGCCGGGATCCCTGCCCTCCGGATTGTCTTCAGCGCTCATCATGCACAAGCGAGGCTACGGGAGGGGGCGTGCGTCCTGGGTATCAGGCGAGATGGCGTGCAACGAGCGGGGCCGCAGCATCTGCCCATGGGGCGATCGCCCCTTCGAGGTCGTCGAACTGCTGCTCGGTCACGTAGAGCCCCCTCGTAGGAGTGGCGGCCCCGAGTTCGACCAGCATGGGGCGCAGGTGCACCTCGACGGCGAGGGAGTGGATCGACGCAGCTCCCGTCATCACGCCGACGGCCACGCTCGAATGGAGGGCGTTCGTGCCGTAGCGATCGAAGAAGGCCTTCAAGAGCCCGGTGTAGGTGGCCTTGAAGGTAGGCGAGGCCACGACGATCACGCGGGATGTGGCGACCGCGGCGAGAAGATCGCGTACCTGCTCCGAGTCCTGCTCGAATAGCTCTGTTGCCACATCAGCCAGGTCGACCGTTAGCCGGTCCGGGGCGAGTTCGAGGCGCGTCGTGAGTGCATCCGCCACGCTCTGGGCCACCCGCAACGTCCTCGAGTTGGGCTTGGGGTTTCCCACCACGACGGCGATGCTCATCCGTACCCTCCTTCCGGTTGTCTCCCGACCGAGACCCTCTCGGGAAGTCTCGTTCCCGACGTTGGGAGTGGAGTGTACGACGCCCGTTGTTGGGACCGCACCGGCCCACCCAGTACCCAGCGCAGCGGGGTCCGGAGCACGAGTGCGATGAAGGTCGCCGTCACGCTCACCGTGGCCACGAAGAGGATGGCGACGATCGCCTCCCACGGCAGGCGCGTGCTGAGTCCGGTGCCGTCCAGTGCGGAGCGGATGAGGTTGATGAAGAGGGTGTGCGCGAAGAAGACGCCGCCGGTCAGCGCGGCCAGCGAGGCGGTGGCCCGTGCGTGCAGCATCCGCTGATCCCACCACCAGCTGAAGGCAAAGAGGCCGGCGATCGCGGTGAAACACCACACTGTCGCCGAGGGTTGGTAGATGTCCGACGCCTGGGCGATGGTGCTGCCTGTCCACACCGAAATTGCGTACCACGCCACTTGGAGGACCCCCACCCCGACCGTCACGATCAAGACCTGCCGGTAGCGCCGCGAGACGAAGTCCAGTATGTCCTCCAGGTGGAGCGCCACGAGTACCCCGGCAATGAAGAACTCCTGATACGTGAGGAAGTCGCGGCTGATGGGCAAGACCGAATTGATGGCATGGGTGATGTTGCTCGCCGGTGCGAGTTGCGCGTGGTAACGCTCGAACAGGCTGAAAGAAAGCGCGAGCACGAGACTTGCGGCCATCACACTTCTGTGGTGACGGGTTTTGCGCAAGAGCCTCAGCAGAAGTGGGAAGAGGAGGTAGAACTGGAAGATGACGGCCACGAAATACATCTGGGAGTAGCCCAGAGGCACGGCATGGCGAAGAAACGCCCCCACTTCGTTCCACGACGCCGTCACGGTGATGAGTGTGAAGACAAGGTAGATACCGGTCCAGGCCAGGTAGGGCACCCCGATCTCCCAATAGCGACGCTTCCAGAAGCCGATGAGGTAACGGGGGTGGGTGATCTGGGCGTAACAGACGACGAGGCCGGTCAGAAAGAAGAAGCACGTCCGGCTCATATGGAGCACCGCGATGAAACCCGAACCCACGAAGTTGTTCGACATGTTGGCCCAGATGAACGCGTGTTGCGCCAGCACGGCCAGGCAGGCGACCACCCGGAAGAGATTGAACATCTCGAGGTACCCTCGCGACGGCGGCGGATCATGACGCAGCTCCGGCTCCATCGATCGAGGGCGTGTGTCGATCGAAGGGCTGAGGAGCATGGGGTTGCATCTTCGTCTGTCGACCTGAAGAGAAGCTCTGCCTCCTCTGTGCGAAGGATGAGAACGTCCCATCGCCATCTAAGGTGCAGGCCGTGTCTTTGCGTCTGCACCGCCGGATGCACCGTACGAGGGGCTCGTTGTGAAGTTCTCCTACCGTCAGATCGCTGCTTCGGCGGCGGGAGCAGTCCTGTCGGCCGTCATCGCCTCCATCTTCGGAGTGAAGGGGACCATCGTCGGGGTGGCGATCGGCTCCATCGCAGCCACGACCGGGACAGCTCTGGTGTTCCAGTCGATCGAGCGTACGAACAAGGCCGTCAAACAAGTGGTGGTCCATGTGCCGGACAACGCCTTGCTGCGTCGATTGGGAGGAACGAAGACCTCCGGCGTCACCAATGCCGAACCGTCTCCCGCATCGGCCGTGCACGAGGAGACGGCGACCAGTGCTGCGGCCACTGGCTCCGTGGACACAGGCGAACGGCAGACATCTGCGTCCGACCTCCCGACCGCGCCACGGGCGACCCTTCCATGGCCCCAGGTTGCCGGTGTCGTCGTCGTGGTCTTCGTGGTCTCCCTGCTCTTCGTCACTGTGGTCGAGCTCATTGCGGGACGACCCTTGGCCGACCTCTTCGGTCACTCGGGAGGGGGCACCACCGTCGAGAAGATCTTCGAGACCCCGGCAACGACGTTGCCCGAGCCCACGACGACGACGACCACCACGAGCTCGTCGTCAACGTCGACGACCCCGACGTCGACGACCACCACATCGACCGTCGGGAGCACCACATCGTCGTCGACCGGCGAAGGATCGACCACGACCATCTCCCCGCCGACGAGCGGCACGGCCAGCTCGACGTCGACGACGGCTGGTTGAGGGCGCTACCAGCCTTTGAAGTCGGAAGGTCGTCGTTCGAGGAAGCTGGCGAAACCCTCTTTGGAGTCCAACGTGTGGGTCAGGAGCTCCTGCGCCATTGCTTCGTCCTGGAAAGCGGTCGCCCGGTCGATGTCGAGGGCTCGATTGGTCAGCCATTTGGCGATGCCGATGGCCTTGGTCGGTCCATTGGCCAACCGGGTGGCCAGCTGCTCGAGGGTGTCCTCGAGTTCGGCCCGGGGAACCACTCGATTTACCAGACCCAGCCGATACGCTTCGGCGGCCGGGATGTCGTCACCGAAGAAGAAGAGCTCCTTGGCTTTTTGGATGCCCACGAGGCGGGCGAGCAGCCATGCGCCGCCGCCGTCGGGGGCGATGCCGCGCCGGACGAAGACCTCAATGAACTTCGCCTCTTCCGCGGCCACCACCAGATCGCACGCCAGGGCTAGGTGCATGCCGCCGCCCGCCGCCGTTCCGTTGACGCCGGCGATGACCGGCTTCTCGCAGTCGAGGATGGAGCCGACGAGCCGCTGCCACCCGTTGCGAATGGTCCGGGCCCCGTCGCCCATGACGGCGTCCGGCGCCCCTTCGGGCCGAGTGCGTGCGGTGGTGTTCGCCCCGCGCAGGTCTGCGCCCGTGCAGAATGCCTTGTCGCCCGCGCCGGTGATGACCACGACGCGCACACTGAGGTCGGCCGATGCGTCCAGGACCCATGTGCCGATCTGATCCCGCATGGCACTCGTCATCGCGTTTCCCGCATCGGGCCGGTTGAGCGTGATGCGGGCCACCCCGTCCTGCACATGCCGGAGCACGTCGTCGCCGGCGGGTGTCTCGGTGGTGCTGGGCATGGGTGCTCCTCTCGCCCCGTTACGGTATATGACCGGGGGTTGTTGTCGTCGGAGAAGGGGAGTGTCATGACAAATCGCCGCGTGGCCATCGTCGGTGCCGCGACGTCCGACTGCGGTCGGGTCGACGACAAGACTGCGTTTCAATTGAACTTTCAAGGAACGAAGCGCGCGCTGGCCGATGCCGGTATCGACAAATCTGAAGTCGACGGATTCATGTCGGCCACCGGCACGTTGCCGCCGGTGGAGTTGGCTGAGTACCTCGGCCTCCGACCGAACTGGGCCGACTCGACGTCCCATGGGGGCAGCGTGTGGGAATTCATGGTCGAACACGCGGCCGCGGCGATCGCACAGGGTTTGGTCGAGGTGGTGGTCCTGACGTACGGGTCGACCCAGAGGGCCGACCTGAAGAAGAAGCTCCGGATGGCCAACCTCTCCTTCGGGACGCGCGGTCCCGTGCAGTTCGTAGCCCCGTTCGGCCACCCCGTCGGCTCGCACTACGCCATGGTCGCTCGCCGCCACATGCATGAGTTCGGGACCACCATCGAACAGTTGGCCGAGGTGGCCGTGTCGACGCGGTACAACGCGGCCTTCAATCCCGACGCCTACTACCGCGACCCCATCACCATCGACGACGTCCTCGATGCACCCATGGTCTGGGACCCTCTCACGAAGCTGCACTGCTGCATCCGTTCCGACGGCGGCGGCTCCGTCGTCCTCACCAGCGAGCAGCGGGCCCGTGACTGCGCCAAGGCGCCGGTCTGGGTGCTCGGCACCGGCGAGGCTGTTTCGCACACGACGATGAGTGAGTGGGACGACTTCACGGAGTCACCGTGCGTGCGATCGGGAAAACTTGCCTTCGCCCGTGCCGGCGTCACGCCGGACGACATCGATACGGCGCAGGTCTACGACGCCTTCACGCCCATGGTCATCCTGACCCTGGAGGGATTGGGATTCTGCAAGAAAGGGGAGGGTGGCGCATTCGTCGAGGACGGCCGGTTGCGCGTGGGTGGTGCACTGCCCACGAACACCGACGGTGGTGGCCTCTCGGCCTGCCAGCCCGGCATGCGGGGGATCTTCCTGCTCATTGAAGCGGTGCGGCAGTTGCGGGGTGAATGTGGGGCGCGCCAGGTCCCCGACGCCCGTTTGGCCTGCGTGAACGGCACCAGTGGGTGGTTCGAGCGCGGCGGGGACGGTGATCCTCGGTCGGGACTGACGCCGCGGTGCCTTAGCCTGGGGTGGGTGGTAGCTCCCTACGACCTGCAGCGTGAGGAGTTGGACCAGCTCCTCACGGGGGAGCCCGCGTTCCGGGCGCGGCAGGTATGGGAGGGCCTCCACTCCCGGGTCCTCCGGCCCGAGGAGATGACCGATCTCCCCGGCCCGGTGCGCGCCATGCTGGCCGAGGCGTTACCGCCCGCCCTCCACGAGGTGTCACGCCGGTCAGCCGATGAGGGCGAGACCGTCAAGTGGCTCTGGCAGCTCCATGACGGCGCACAGGTCGAGACCGTCCTGATGCACTATCCCGACCGGGTCACGGTGTGCGTCTCGACGCAGGCCGGCTGTGCCATGGCCTGCCAGTTCTGCGCTACGGGCCAAGCGGGGTTCCAGCGCCAACTCAGCGCAGGGGAGATCGTCGAGCAGGTCGCCGAGGCGATACGGGCGGCGCGACCCCGCCGTCTCTCCAACGTGGTCTTCATGGGCATGGGCGAACCCTTGGCGAACTACGACCGGGTGTGGAGTGCGGTGACCCGGTTGCACGGGGACATGGGATTGTCCGCCCGCCATCTCACGCTGTCGACGGTCGGGGTCGTCCCCGGCATCCGCCGCCTGGCGACCGAGGCCCTTCCCGTCAACCTGGCGGTGTCGCTGCACGCGGCGAACGACGAGAAGCGCGACATCCTCGTGCCCCTTAATCGGCGCTATCCCCTGGCGGTCCTCGCCGAGGCCTGTGCCCGGTATGTCGAAGCGACGCATCGTCGCCTCTCGATCGAGTGGGCCATGATCCACGACGTCAACGATCAGGGCTCTGACGCGGTCGAGCTGGCGCATTTCGCGCGCCCGCTGGGCGCGCACGTGAACCTGATCCCCCTGAATCCCACCCCGGGATACGCCGTGCGGGGGAGCACGGCCCGCAGGGTGCGGGCCTTCCGGGACGAGCTCGAGAGTCTCGGCGTCAACGCCACCGTGCGCATGACGCGCGGCGCCGAGATCGATGCCGCCTGCGGACAACTGGCCGCCTCGGTCACGCGGGGCCGGCTCGAGGAATCGTAAAGCCGTTCGGGACTTAGCGGTTCTTCCACTCGGGCGTGCGCTTCTCGGCAAAGGCTCTGGGCCCTTCCTTGGCGTCCTCGCTCGAGAAGACCTGGTCCGACAGGGCCGACTCGATCCGGTAGGCCTCTTCCATGTCGGTGGCGAGGCCCCGCAGCACCGACTCCTTGGTCTTGCGGATCGCCAAGGGACCGTTCGCCGTGATCCGGTAGGCGTAGTCGTAGGCTCGATCCATGAGGTCGGCCGGGCGGCAGACTTCATTGAGGAGACCCATCTCGTAGGCGCGTTGCGCGGACACCCGGTCGGCGCAGAGCAGCAGTTCCATCGCAGCGGGATACGGGATCTGTCGTGGCAGGCGGACGGTCGTGCCCCCGCCTGCGAAGAGGCCGCGTTTGGGCTCCATGACGCCGAACCGTGCGATGTCGCTCGCCACACGGAGGTCACAGCCGCCGAGCATCTCCATGCCGCCGGCGACGCAGTTCCCGTTCACGGCCGCGATCACCGGCTTGTACAGCGCGACGTCGCGCAGCACCGCTTTGAAGCCGTCGTCAAGTTGGTAGCCGTCAATTTCGGGCGCCCCTCCCAGGTCGATCTTCTCCTGGAGCGCCGTGAGTTGAGGAATGTACGTCTTCAGGTCGGCCCCGACACAGAAGTCCTGTCCCACACCGGTGACAATGGCGACGTAGGCATCGTCGTCCTCCCCGAAGCGCTCCCAGGCTGCCCGCAAGCGGAAGAAGTGCTCTGCGTCCATGGAGTTGCGCGCGTCGGGACGATTGATCGTGATCGTCACCACGTGGTCGTCGCCGGCGACGTAGTCGATGGACACCCCCCGTCCGTTCAGTCGTCGGCGCTGAGGGCCTGGGTGATAATCGACAGGTCGACGATGCCGCTCTCTCCGACAGCCGTTTGGCCCCTGGCCCGTGAGACGAGCGACACGTCGACATCGGAGGCTTCGGCCCGCAGCGCGCCGACCGTGCAGCTCTCACGGGGGCGGACGCTGAAGGGGTCGAACCGGAAGTGCTTCATGGCGTTGAGGTGGGTGATCTTGTCGATCTCCTCGTCGGACACGTCGGCCAGGTATTTCATCGCATCTTCGGGTGAGGTCGGCCAGGTCGAGTCCGAGTGGGGATAGTCGCATTCCCAGGTGATGTTGTCGATGTTCATGTAGCGCCGGTTGTCGATGCCGAACGCGTCGTCGATGAAGCACGTGATGACCCGTTCTTTGAACACCTGGCTCGGCAGCATGTCCCCGAAATCCTGCCCCGTCCACTTGTGGTGGTGCTGGTACACGTAGTCGATGCGCTCGAGCGCGTACGGGATCCACCCGATGCCACCTTCGGAGAGGGCGAAGCGGAGGTCCTTGTACTTGCGCAGGATGGGTGACCACAACAGGTCGGCGGCGGCCTGCACCATGTTGATCGGTTGCAGGCTGATCATCACGTCGATCGGCGCCTCGGCGGAGGTGACCAACAGCTGCGACGACGATCCGAGATGCATGCACACGATGGTTCCCTCGTCGGCACAGGCCTCCCACAGCGGGTCCCAGTGGCTGTTGTGCAAAGAAGGCCATCCGAGCTTCTCGGGATTCTCGGAGAAGGTGACGGCGTGGCACCCCTTCTTGGCCACGCGGCGCACCTCGGCCGCGGCGAGGTGGGGATCCCAGATGGCGGGAATGGACAGGGGGATGAACCGCCCCGGCTCGGCGCCGCACCAGCCGTCGATGTGCCAGTCGTTGTAGGCCCGCACCATGGCCAGCGCCTCGTCCTTGTCCTCTCTGCGTGCGAAGAGCTGTCCGCAGAACTGGGGGAAGGAGGGGAAGCACATGGACCCGAGCACGCCGTTGACGGACATGTCCCGCACGCGCTCGTGGACGTCGTAGCAGCCGACGCGCATGTCGTCGAGCGAGGTCGGCTCGATGCCGTACTCTTCGGGCGGGCGTCCGACGACGGCGTTGAGGCCGACGTTGGGGATTTCGTTGCCGTCGTACTGCCAGTAGTCGGTGCCGTCCGGGCGCCGTAGCAATTGCGGTGCCTTGTCCTGGTACTTGGCCGGCAGCCGCCCGTCGAACATGTCCCGGGGTTCAATCACGTGGTCGTCCACACTGACCAGGATCAGATCTTCGGTGCGCATGCCACAACCTCCCCTGGCGTCGAGACTTTCCTGACGCCTGCGTCATCCACCCTACGCGCCGGCACCACGTCCTGCGGCGGAGCCTTGCCACCATGATCCGGTTCGGGCTGCTTCCGGCAGCCCCGGTGTCAGGCGACCGCGGCCTCGAGCTTGGGCGCGGCCACACCCCGGCGCGGCGCGATGATGTCATCGATCAACCCGTAGTCACGAGCCTCCTCGGCCGTCAGGTAGTGGTCGCGGTCGATATCCAGTGCCACCTGCTCGAGGGGACGACCACTGTGGTGGGCGATGATCTCGGACATCCGGTGGGTGAGGGCGAGCACTTCACGCAACTGGATCTCCATGTCCGAGGGTGCACCCCGGGTGCCCGCCGAGCCCTGGTGGATCATGATGCGGGAATTGGGCAGGGAGAAGCGCTTCCCGGCGGCGCCGCCGCACAGGATCATGGCCGCGGCCGACATGCCCATCCCGACGCAGATGGTCGAGACGTCCGGGGCCACGTGCTGCATGACGTCGTAGATGGCCATGCCCGCATAGGCCTGCCCGCCCGGCGAGTTGACATAGAGGTAGATGTCCTTCTCGGGGTCCCGGGCCTCCAGGAAGAGGATCTGCGAAATGATCAGGTTCGCCACCTGATCGTCAACCTCCTGGCCCAGGAAGACGATCCGCTCGCGTAGGAGCTGGGAATAGATGTCGAAGGCGTGGTCGCCCCGGCCGCCCTCCTCGATGACGGTCGGCACCAGTATCTGCGACGGGCTCGGCATGGGCATGGCGACGTTCCTCCTCAGTTGGGTACGGCTCGGCTGTAGATCGACCAGATTATCTCATATGTGAGATAATCTGGTCCCGTGGACGAGCGGCGACACCTTCCCGTGTTCCCGGGGTTCCGTCAGATGGCCGAGCGGCGTCATGCCCTGAGCGGCCAGCTCACGGCCCTGCGGCGCAGCCTGGGTGTCTCCCAGGCGGAGGTGGCGTCGCGTATGGGGACGTCGCAGTCCGCGGTGGCCCGCTTCGAGGCGGGGGATCTCGACGTCCGGCTGTCCACGATCGAGCGCTACACGGCGGCCCTGGGGGGGAAGCTGGAATGGAGGATCGAACGTGAATGACGGCGACTGGTCACAGAGCCTGGCCCAACGGCTCTTCGCACAACGTGTGGTCCTACTGACCGGCCCTCTGGACGACCTGTCGGCGACCCGGGTCTCGGCCGAGCTGATGACGTTGGATGCGGAAGGGGACGATGCGGTCACGCTGCGCATCGACTGTGCCGACGGGAGCCTGGCCCTCGCGCTCACCCTCATGGACGTGATCGAGCTGTTGGGCGTCCCCGTGCACGGTTTGAGCATGGGACAGGTCGGGGGTCCCGCCGTGGGCGTCCTGTCCGTGTGCCATCACCGGACCTCCATGCCGAGTACCCGTTTCTCGTTGCGCGAGCCGACGACGCATTTCGAGACGAGGGCACGCGACGTGGAGCAGTGGGCGCAGCTGCGGGCCGAGGAGCGGCGTCGCTTCACGGATCGCGTGGCGGACGCCGTCGGGCGGACACCCGATGTCGTGGCCGAGACGTTCGGCCGGGGCATCTTCATGAGTGCCCAGGAGGCACTGGACTTCGGGCTCATCGATGAGATCTGCCGTCCGGGCCGGCGCGTCAGTCCAGGGTGACCGTGGCCCAACCCTTGAGGTGCGTTCCGCCGGTTTGGCGGGTGGCAGTGAGCTCGAGGTCGACCAGATGCTCGCCGTCGACCTCTCGTTTGGCGGTGACCGTCCCTGCGTAGGTGATGACGTCACCGGGCCAGGCCTGCTCGCGGAATTGCACCTTGAAACGGCGCACTGCCGCGGCGCCCAGCCAGTCGGTGACGTAGGTGGCCATGACCCCCGCCTGGAGCATCCCGACGGCGAACGGCGTGGGGAACCCGGCCTTCTGGGCGAACTCGGTGTCGTGGTGAATCGGGTTCATGTCACCCGACGCGCCCTGGTACCGCACGAAGTCGGTGATCGTCAGCGGCTTGTCGGCAAAAGGCGGGTGGGTCGTGCCGACCTGTAGGCCCTCCCACGTCGTGGCGCTCATGACGGGTCGCCTGTCGGGGCTTGGCCGGTCTCGATGACCGTGGTCCTCGACTCGGCCACGAGCGAGCCGGCCTCGTCGCGGAACTCGGTGACCGTCTCTGTGAACTGCATCGCCCCACCCCGGCGTCCCGCTTTCTCGTAGACCCGGTCGATGCGACTGATGCCGGTGAGTGCCGCCCCTGCTCGTGGCGGCTCGCCGAAGAAGACGAACTCCTGTTCCCCGTGGAGGATCCGTTCGTAGTTGCGCTCCCCGTCGTTGCCCCACGGAGAGTTCGAATCGTCCTGCCAGAATCCCGCAACCGACAGGAAGGTGACCGGCGAGAGCGGATGCTCGCCTTCGAGGTAGTCGGGATTCGCAGACTTCGTCGCCCGCGCGAACTCGCGGATCTTGCCCCGCTCGACGACCATGTGGAAAGGGGCGCCTTCGCGGCCCACGAGAGATTCGCTCATGCCCGCACTGTAGTGAAACTAGAGGCCGAGGGGCCTGGTCCCCGTGATCGCCTCTGCGCACAACGTCGCGCGCGCGTCCTCGGAAAGTCCGAGCTCGTCGCGGAGGACAACCTCGTTGTGTTCTCCGATCAGGGGTGGTGGTTGATCGAACCAGTGATCGGGTCCGGCGGCCAGACGGAAGGGGAGGCCCGGGTAGCGCTGTCGGCCGGCGACCGGATGGTGCAGCTCCTCGAAGAATCTTCGCGCTGCATGCTGGGGGTTCTCCTCTATGTCCCCTGGGAGCACCACCGCCTCCGCCGGCACACCGGCTTTGGTCAGTGACGCCACGGTCTCCTGGAGGTCGCGTGCGGCGAACACCGGGCCGAGGTGCCGGTCGAGCTCGTCGTGGAGGTCCGGATCGTCGGTCGGGAGTTTCGCCCCCACCGTGGCGGCCCAATCAGGGTGGTCGAGCCATGCGGCCAATGCCTCCCACTGGGCGGCGTCCTCGACGCTCAATGCCAACCACTGCTCATGGCCGGCGCAGGCGTACACCCCCTGGAGATGTCCGAGCAGGCTGCGGTTCCCGTTGCGGCGGAGCTCGTTGCCGTGCAGGGAGAACTCGATCACCTGTTCGGCTGCCACGTTCAGCGCGGCATTGACCATGACCGACTCCACCAGCTGGCCCCGGCCGGTGCGATCGCGATCGACGATCGCCACCAGCGCGGCGAACGCTGCGTGCATGCCGGCGATCGCGTCGCAGGGCCCGCGGGGATTGGTCGGTGGCCCATCGGCGTACCCGGTGAGGTTGGCCAGCCCGGACAGCTGTTCCATGGTCTGCGCCAGTCCCACCCGCTCGCGCCAGGGGCCCCGGAGCCCGAAGGCGGGCATCCGCACGAACACGGCCTGCGGGGCGAGGCGCCGTACGTGGTCCTCGTCGAAGCCGAAGGATTCGAACACGCGGGGGGAGAAATTCTCGACGACGATGTCGGCTTTCTCGATCAGACGGCCGGCCAATCCCAGCCCCTCGGGACGTGTGAGGTCGAGGGTCACGGACTTCTTCCCGGCGTTGACGCCGTGAAAGAGCCAGCTGTACTCCCACCACTGTTCGACGTGCGGCCCTTGCGCGCTGGTGTAGCGGATGGCGTCGGGTCGCTGCACCGATTCGACCTTGACCACATCCGCCCCGAGCGTGCCGAGTATGTGGGTGACCAACGGGCCGGCCCACAACGCGGTGAAGTCGGCGATCCGCAGGTCGTCGAGGGGCAGCGCCGTGATGCCGCGTGCAGCGGGCGGCGGCGGCGTCCCTGTGGTCGGGACCCGGCCGCCTCCGAGAGGTGGGGCGGCACGGGGCGGCCCACCCCGATCACCGTCCGCCTGCCCCAACAGATACGGGACGCGGGGCCAGAGGACCCCCGGTTCGGGACCGTCGACGTAGGTGCCCACTTCGCGGAAGTGGTGCATGGCGGGAATGGTGGCCCCGGTGCCGATGGGGGCGACCGGAATCCGGAACGCGCTCGCCAACTCCACGATCTCGTCGACGGTGCGGTGACGCGTCCAGGCGTGGACGGCCTCCTGCACGTCGTGTCGCCGGGGCCAGCGTCCCAATTGCTGGGCCAGGCCGGGGTCCTCGGCCAGGTCCGGCCGCTCGATCATCACCGTGAAGTCCTGCCACTGCTGCGCGCTGAGCATGGCCACCCCGGCCCATCCATCGACTGCCTGTTCGATCGACGGGACTTCGACGGATCGCTGGAAGACGTGGCGCATGAATTGCTCCCGATCACCCGTAAGCGAGGCATGGAGGGGTTCGAACGGGTTCAGCGAGATCGAGAGGCACTCGAGGGCGGAGACGTCGACGTGGTCGCCCCGCCCGGTGGCGTGGGCCCGGCGCCATGCGGCCAGACCCCCGATGGCGGCCCACGTGCCGGTGATCCAGTCCCCCAGTTGCCCACCCGCGGCCACGGGCGGACGCTCGGGGATGCCGCGTCCCCCGATGGAGCCCGACGCCGCCTGCAGCGTGAACTCGGTGGCCGGCCGCTGCGCCCAGGGTCCCGTCTGGCCGAACGGGGTGATGGAGACGACGGTCAGCTCCGGGTTGGCCGCCTGCAGGTGCCGTGGTCCCAGGCCGTGCGCAGCCAGCGTGCCCGGGCCGGCCGACTCGACCAGCAGATCGGCCGAGGCGGCGAGGCCGAGGACTGTCTCTTGGCCCGCCCGGGTCGTGACGTCGGCCACGATGCTGCCCTTCCCGGCATGCAGGAACGAGGAGAGCGGCGAGTGGTCCCCGGTCGGTGCCGGGCTCCCGACGACCCGGCGTCGTCGCAGCGGGTCACCGCCCGGCGGCTCGATCTTGAGGACGTCGGCGCCTGCGTCGAGCCAGAGCTTGGTGCAGTAGCTCCCGGCCAGCGTGGTCGTGAGGTCCAGCACGCTCAGGCCTTCCAACGGACGCGCCATTCGACCCCCCTAGGTGTCGCATCATTTTATGATTATGTTAATAGAGCGTTGGAGAGGGGATCACGACCATGACGTCAGAGGGCGGGGCATCGGAAGGCGGAAAGCTCGAACTGGACACCACCGACGTGGACCGCTGGCTGGGGGTGCCGCTGCAGCGGCTGCAGCTTCGCTACCCGATCACCGAATCGGACATCGGGCGCTGGGCCCAGGGGATGCAGAACCCCAACCCCCTCTATTACGACCCCGACTTCGCGGCGGAGAGCAGGTTCGGGGGCATCGTGGCGCCGCAGTCGTTCACCGTGGCCGCCGGGGACGGACACGGGGCCACCCCGGCCGTCCAGGGCCGCGTGCCGGGGAGCCACATGCTCTTCGGCGGGGACGAGTGGTGGTTCTTCGGTCCGCGCATCCGGCCCGGCGATCTGTTGCAGCGCGACACCATGTTGTTCGACTATCGAGTCACCGAGACCCGGTTCGCGGGTCCCACCATGTTCAGCCGGGGCGACACCACCTACATCAACCAGCGCGGGGAGCTCGTCGGCAAGCAGCGCTCGACCGCCATCCGCTACCTCGTCGAGGAAGCGGTGCGCCGCAGCTCGTTCGGCGAGAGTGCGCCCGAGCCGGTCTGGGGGCACGCGGACCTGCTGGCCAACGACGAGCGCAAGCGCGCCTACTACCGGATCCTGCACGCCAACGGGCACCTGGCGAAGGCATTCGAGACCGTGGAGAAGGGGGAGCAGCTGCCCGAGCGGGTCATCGGCCCGCATTCGGTGGCCTCGTTCACCACCGAGCACAGGGCGCGACCGGCCACCGTGTGGGGAGCGGCGTACTACACCGAGGGCCCCACCGGACTGTGGGACGCCGGCTGGATCAGTGAGATGGGCCGTGACTTCGATCGGGCCAAATACGACCCGAGTGCCAACGACGGCCTCCTCGAGGGAGCCTCGCGCGGCCACGTCAACCCCGAGCACGCCCAGTTGATCGGCATGCCCCGGTCGTACGGCTACGGATCGAGCATGGGGTCGTGGATCCTCGACTATGTCGAGAACTGGGCGGGCGAGGGGGGTTGGACCGGTCACGTAGTGGCGCAGTACCGCAATCCCGCCTTCGTGGGCGACATCACCATCCTCACCGGCGAGGTCAAGGAGATCGTGGTGCCGCCGCAGGGGTCCGGCCGTCCCTTCGTCACCGTTGACGTCGAAATGCGCACGCAGACCGACGCGGTGATGGCGATCGCCACGGCCGAGGTGTATCTCGACGACGCTGGTCGTTGAGGGGGGAAGGTCGTTGAGGGGGGAAGGTCGTTGAGGGGGGAAGGGGGGAGAGCCGGGCCGCTGGTGGGGCTGCGGGTGGTCGAGATAGGCGGACAGGGTGCCGCGCCGTTCTGCGCGCTCATGCTCAGCGACATGGGGGCGGACGTCATACGGATCGACCGTCCGTTGCGGGGCCCCGTCCCGACGCATCCCATGGACACCGACATCATCACGCGGGGACGCGGCTCGGTGGCGGTGGACCTCAAACACCCCGACGGACCCGAGGTGGTGCGCCGCCTCGCCGATCAGGCCGACGTATTCGTGGAGGGATTCCGGCCCGGTGTGATGGAAAGGTTGGGCCTGGGCCCCGACGAATGCCGGGGGCGTAATCCCGGTCTGGTCTACGCGCGCATCAGCGGGTTCGGCCAGGACGGCCCGATGGCCCTCGCCGCGGGGCACGACATCAACTACCTCGCCACGGCCGGCGTGCTCGGCGCACTCGGTCCCGCCGATCGCCCTCCTGTCCATCCCCTCAACCTGGTCAGTGACTTCGGCGGGGGCGGCGTCCTGCTCGCCTTCGCCATCACCGCGGCGCTGCTCGAGCGGGCCCGGTCGGGGGAGGGCCAGGTCATCGACTGTGCCATGACCGAGGGTGCGGCCTATGTCATGGCGGCAAACATGGGCCCGATGCAGATGGGGTGGTGGACGCCGCAACGGGGGACCAACCTGTTGGACGGGGGCGCCCACTTCTACAACACCTACGAGACGTCCGACGGGGGCTACGTGACCTTCGGGGGGATCGAGCCACAGTTCTACGCGGCAATGCTCGAAGGGCTCGGCTTCGACGGTGAGGACCTGCCCGCGCAGAACGACGAAGCGCACTGGCCCGCCATGCGCCAGAAGGTCGCCGAACGGGTGCGCACCCGGACCCGGGACGAGTGGGTGGCGACCTTTGCGGACCTCGACGCCTGCTTCGCCCCTGTGCTCCCGCCTCTGGAGGCCCCGCAGCATCCACAGCACGTGGCCCGGGGGGCCTACACCGAGGTCGGCGGCCTGACGCAGGTGGCGCCGGTGCCGCGCTTGTCCCGCACTCCGGGGAGGGTGGCCCGCCCGGGCAGCCATCCGGGCCAGCACACCGAAGAGATGCTGACATCGTGGGGCTTCGATGCTGCGTCCGTGCGCGACCTTCTGGCGCGGGGTGTCGTCGAGCAGAACGGCGGGGTCGAGCAGAACGGCGGGGTCGAGCAGAACGGCGGGGCGTGAACGTGGTGCTCGGTGAGCTGATTGCGGGACGTCTCGACGACCCGCGACCGTGCCTCCTCTTCGAAGACCAGTCGTGGACGTGGGCGCAGTACGCGCGCGCCTGCGTGGACCGGGCCAACCTCCTGCTCGAGCGACGCGTCGACGGTCCCTTTCACGTCGGCGTCCTCCTCGACAACGTGCCCGACTTCGTCATGGTGCTGGGCGCGGCAGCGTTGAACGGGGCCGTTGTCGTGGGGCTCAACCCGACGCGACGTGGGCCCGAGCTGGCGCGCGACGTGGCGCAGACCGACTGCCAGGTGATCATCACCGAGCCGCGGTACCGCGCACTCCTCGGCGACGCGGGCGCGACCGTCCCGCCCGAGCGGATCCTCAGTATCGAGGAGCCGGAGTGGGCGGCCGCACTGGCAACGGTCGCAGGTGGACCGGTGCCCAAGGTCGACGTGGAGCCCGACGACCTCTTCATGTTGATCTTCACCTCGGGCACGAGTGGCAATCCCAAGGCCGTACGGTGCACGCACGCCAAAATCACCACGCCCGGCACGGCCGTCGTCGGCCACCTGCAGCTGACCCGCGATGACCGGGCCTACCTGTCCATGCCCCTGTTCCACTCGGCCTCCGTGATGGCCGGGTGGAGCCCCACGATTGTTGCGGGTGCGTCGATGGCCCTGCGGCGCAAGTTTTCGGCCTCGTCCTTCCTCGCCGACGTGCGGCGGTACGGCTGCACCTGGTTCAACTACATCGGCAAGCCGCTGGCGTATGTGTTGGCCACACCCGAACAGCCCGACGACGCCGACAACCCGCTCCGGGTCGCCATGGGGAACGAGAGCACCCACGCCGATGTCGTGCGGTTCTCGGCCCGCTTCGGTCTGCTCGTGTTCGACGGGTACGGCGCCACGGAGTCGGGGCTCAATATTCTCCGCACGCCCGGGACGCCGCCCAACGCCATGGGCCCGTTGCCTGAAGGAGTCGCCGTTCTGCACCAGGAGAGCGGGGAGCCGGCGGCCATTGCCCGCTTTGATGAGGAGGGACGGCTGCTCAATGCCGCAGAGGCGGTCGGCGAGATGGTCAACACCAAGGGTGCCGGCGGTTTTCTGGGTTACTACGGCGACGAAGAGGCCGAGAGCGAGCGCATGCGGGGCGGCATGTACCGCAGCGGCGACCTGGCCTACGTGGACGATCGCGGCTTTGCCTACTTCGCCGGGCGCACGAGCGACTGGCTCCGCGTGGACGGGGAGAACCTCGCCACGGCGCCGATCGAGCGTCTCCTCCTGCGCTACCCCGATGTGGCGCAGGTCGCCGTGTACGGCGTTCCCAACCCTGACGCGGGTGACGACGTCATGACTTCACTGGTGTTGCGCGAGGGGGCGGCGTTCGACCCCGCCGCGTTCGCCGCCTTCTTGACCGCGCAACCGGACCTGGGCACCAAATGGGCCCCCCGCTACATACGGGTCACCGCCGCACTACCGGTGACCGAGACGAACAAGGTGCTCAAGCGCGTGCTCGCCGAGCAGCGATGGCGCACCGAGGACCCGTTGTGGTGGCGCCCCGGGCGCGAGACGGCCTACCGGCCGATGGGGGCGGCCGACGCCGACGCGGTTGAAGCGGTCCTGGTGCAGCAGGGGCGGGCTGTCCTGGTGGGGTAGGGCAGTCGGGTCAGGACCATCGGATCATGCCCATCGGATCATGCCCATCGGATCACCCTGGGGGCGCACGGTGTTGCCGGCTGCCCTCCCGCACGATCTGCTGTTGCGCCGCACCCACTGCGGCCGTGTCGATCGAGCCCTCGCGCCAGGCGTGGCCGCGGGAGCGCTCGAGCTCGCGGCCGGCTGACTCCGGCAGCGCGGCAACGAGATGCAACGTCTCGACCATGTAGCGGACGGCCTCGGGATCCCGTTCCGCCATGGCCGCCGCCAGCGCGCACGCGGTCGGGAGGAGGTCGTCATGGGGCACGACACGATCGACCAGGCCGCACCGCAACGCGGTCGCTGCGTCGACGACCGCGCCGGTCAGGGCCATGTCGAGGGCTTTCCCCATCCCGACGCGGCGGGGGAGCAGCACGGTCAATCCGCCCCCGGGCATGACACCGACGCGGAGGTGGGTGTCGGCGAACGTGGCCCGTTCGGAGGCGACGAGCACGTCGCAATTGAGAGCGACCTCGAGCCCGCCCGTCACGGCGGCGCCGTTGATGGCGCCGACGATCGGCGTGATGACCGGTGGGAGCGCCCCCCGTGCACTGACGATGTCGTGCTGTTGGCGGGGTCGCGCGTTCTGGCCACTTTCGGAGAGCTCGCGGAGGTCGAGCCCGCTGCAGAAGGCGGGATCGCTGCCCGTCAGCACGATGGCGCCCACCCCGGGGTCGTCGTCGACGGCGGGAAGGACCTCCCACAACGCGTCGATCAGGGCCGTGTTGAGCGCATTGCGGACAGTGGGCCGATGCAGCGTGACGACGGCCACGCGATCACGCACGTCGAGGTGGAGGACGTCCTCGTGCTGCTCCATATCCGGTGGCCGCTCTCCGTCAGGTGAGGTGGTCGCCGAGCACGGTGATGCACGACACCATCTCACCGGGATACCCGCCGAGGTTATGGGTGAGCGCCAGCCCGCTGTCCGGTATCCAACTGCCGATCGCCGGCCTCTCTGCGCAACTGGAGCCAACACTCGAAGATCATGCGGAGCCCGCTGGCCCCGACGGGATGGCCGAAGCTCTTCAGGCCGCCATCTGTATTGACGGGAAGCTCGCCGTCGAGCGCGAACGCACCAGCGAGAACGTCTTTCCAAGCCGTTCCCCGTTCGGCGAACCCGAGGTCCTCACAGAGGATGAGCTCGGTGATGGTGAAGCAGTCGTGGACCTGGGCCATGGCGAGCTCGCGGCGCGGGTCGGTGATGCCTGCTTGCGCATACGCCTCGCGGGCGCAATCAGCCGACTCGCGGAAGGTCGTGTAGTCGTAGCCGGGGTCGCCGAGTCCCTTGCCGTCGCCGGCCACCGACGAGAGTGCCTTGATGTAGATGGGGTGGTCCGTGTAACGGTGCGCGTCCTCGGCCCGGACGACGATGGCGGCGGCGGCGCCGTCGGCCACGCCGGCACAGTCCATCACCGTGAGCTCGCCGGCGACGGTGGGCATGGCCATGATCTCTTCGACCGAGACGTTCTTGCGGAACTGCGCCCGCTCGTTGCGCACGCCGTTGGCGTGGTTCTTCGAGCCGATCTCGGCGAGCACCCTTTTCATCTCCGCCGGGTCGACCGCGTACTTGTGGGCGTAGGCCGGCACGGCCATGGAGAACATGGCGGCGGCCGTGAGCGTGCGCGCGGAGCCGTCGTTGGGGATCGGGAAGGCGTTGAGGCCCTGGTAGCCGGAGTCCTTGGCTTTTTCCACCCCCACGGCTGCGGCGACGTCGTAGGCCCCGCACGCGACGGCGTAGGCGGCTTGGCGCAGGGACTCGGCACCCGTGGCGCACATGTTCTCGACCCGGACGACCGGCTTGCCAGTCAGCTCGAGCGGCTTGGAGAGCGTCATGCCGCTGGCGCCTGAGAGCGCCGTCCCCAACCAGTAGGCGTCGACCGCCATTTTGTCGATGCCGGCGGAGGTGAGGGCATCGTTCGTCGCTTCGACCGCCAGCTGGTCGGCTCCCTTGTCCCAGTGCTCGGTGAAGCGGGTGCACCCCATGCCGACGATGGCGACCTTGTCCTTGATCCCGTGCGATCCCACTACGCGTCCCCTCCGATGACGGCGGCGGCGAGTGGTCGCGCCTTCCAGAAGTAGTTGACGATGCCATCGGCCTCGCTGAGGCGTCGGAACGTCATCTCCACCCGGGTGCCGATCGACACCTCGTCGGGGGCCACGTCGGTCAGCTCGATCGGGAGGCGGCCCCCGCCGTCGAAGTCGACCACGGCGAACACGATCGGCGGGCTCGGGGAGTAGGCGAGGCGGTCGACGGTGAATGTGGCGACGGTACCGAGGACTTCGGCCATCGGCGCCGGTTCGGCGACGATGCCGGGGTCGGCGCCCGCAACGGCGGGGGGCAACCGCACCTCGCTCGAGCCGGGAATGCGGCTGCCGACGAAACCGAACTTCCACTCCGTGGCACGGCCGGCCGCCGGGGCCGAGACCCGGGCCGGATCGGGTCGCCGTGGCGGCTCCACGTGGAGCCGGTTGCGCCAGGCGAGGTACTTGCCGTAGGGGACGACCCGACCTTGGGCCTCCTGGGAGGCGACCGTGCGTTCGACCGGCACCGACGTTGTGGCATTGACCCGGAAGAAGAACGCGTCGGCGCCGTCGGCCAGGCTGAGCAGACCGATCACCGACCCTGCCTCCGCGCGTTCGAGGGCTGCACAGAGGAGGAGAAACGGATGGGCCGCGCCGGTGCATCCGATGCTTCCGTCCAGCGTCGGCGCCACCGCTGCCGTCGGCCCTGCGAGGGCGCGCGAGAGTCGCGCGGACCGCACGGCCGTGCAGGCCGGCCACGATCACGTCGGTGACGTCGTCGACGGCGATCCCCGCTGCCTTCAGCCCGTCCTTCCAGGCGCTCTGCGCCGAGTTCGCCATAACGTGCCTCGCCGAAACGCTCCTCCCAGACCCTGGAAGCTGTGTCGCCTGGGGCGCGCCAGCGGTCGAGGAACTCCTCGGTGGCGCTGGCCGAGCCGAGATACTCGGCGACGACGGGACCGTCGTTGTCGGAGCCGACGAAGAGAGCAGCGGCACCGTCACCTCCCGCGGCTTCGTCCGGTCCTCCCGCCAGGCCGCCCCTGATGTCGGCGGCCACCACGAGCGCAGGCGCCGGTCCCTCGAGGCTGGTGCGGAGAACAGCCACGCCCGAGCGGGCGGCGCCGCCGGCATCCGCCGCGAGCACGTGGCGGTCCAGCCGCAGGGCGGCGTGGATGGTGGTCGCGTTCGTCTTGTCGAGGTATGCCGGGCTGGTGGTGGCGAACCAGAGGGCCGACGGGCTGGCCCCGGCGCGTCCCGGAGGGCCACGCGGGCGGCTTCGGTCCCCATGGTGGTCGTGTCTTCGTCGTAGGAGGCCACCGAGCGGCGGCCCTTTCCACCGGCCGCGCCCAACGTCGCGCCGATCGCGGCCCGGTCCAACCGCCAACGGGGCACGTACGCCCCATGGCCGATAATCCCCTTCATCTATATAATCCTAGCATTGACAGTCTAAAGTGAGCCGACGGCACCGCAGAGAGCGGCGCGGGATGACGAGGTGTGGTGCGGGTCGAAGAAGCTGCGACGGACGAGGCGCTGAACCACGGGCGGCCGCTCGAAGGAGTCCGTGTCCTGGCCCTCGAGCAGATGCAGGCCCTGCCGTTCGCCACGCAGCTGCTGGCCCGGCTCGGGGCCGAGGTCGTCAAGGTGGAGGCACCCGACGGCGGCGACTCCGGTCGGCTCTCACTGCCGGCCATGACCGACCCCGACGGCAGGATGGTGGGTGCCACCTTCCTGCGGAACAACCTGAACAAGCGGTCCATCTCCATCAACCTGAAGGATCCGCGTGGCCGCCAGCTCGTGCTCGACCTGGCGGGCCGGTTCGACATCTTCGCGGAGAACTTCAAAGGAGGGGCGTTGGCCCGGCTCGGGCTGGCCTACGACGACGTACGCGCGGTGAACGAACGGATCATCTACGTCTCGGTCTCGGGTTTCGGCAATGACGACTCTTCGCCGTATCACTCCTGGCCGGCCTATGCACCTGTGGTCGAGGCCATGTCGGGGTTGTACGAGACGAAACGGCGGAACGACGAGGCACCCCGAGTGGCGCCCGGTGGATCGCTCGGCGACATGGGGACCTCCATGTTCGCCACCGTCGGCATCCTGGCCGCGCTGTATCAGCGCGACCGGACCGGGCTCGGGCAACAGGTCGACGTCGCCATGCTCGACTCCACCGTGGCCATGACCGACATCATCACCAACTACTGGTCCCTCGGCATGCCCGGTGGCGCCGACCCGCCGATCATCATGCACGGCTTCCAGGCGAGTGACGGCTGGTTCGTCCTGCAGGTAGGGCGGGTGCAGCAGTTCGCGGCCCTGGCCCGCCTGGTCGGCCATCCCGAATGGATCACCGATCCGACGCTGGCGGACCGGCAGGGCTGGTACGACTCGATCGAGTCGGTCATCCGGCCCGCCATCGAGAAGTGGGCCGCCGACAAGACCAAGCTCGAGAGCTGCCGCCGGCTGGGGGATGCCGGGCTGGCCGCCGGGCCGTGCTTCCGCGACGAAGAAGTCGTGCACGACCCCCACCTGATGTCTCGGGACATGCTGGTCGAAATGGCGCGACCCGACGGGGTGACACAGCCGGTCGTCTTCCCGAACAACCCGATCCGCATGTCGGCTGTCCCCGACGGCCCCGCCAGACGGGTGCCCTGGTTCGCCGAGCACACCGACGAGGTCCTCCGTGCGGATCTCTCCCTCGGCGACGACCTGCTCGACGAGTTGCACCAGCAGGGCGTCATTGTGTGATGAGCTGACGGAGCCGAACACCCTGAGCCGAACACCCTGAACCACGAGGAGTCCGATGGAGTCGTTTCCCGCCATAGTCGCCACCGAGAATGCGCCGGCAACGTTGCAAGACGTGCCGGAGTCCTCGTTGCCCGAAGGCGATGTGACGGTGGACGTCCTCTGGTCCTCGCTGAACTACAAGGACGGCTTGGCCGTCACCGGCAAGGGACGGATCGTCCGTTCGTTCCCTATGGTGTGCGGGATCGACCTTGCGGGAACGGTGCGGTCCTCGGACTCCGACAAGTGGTCGGCCGGCGACGAGGTCGTCGTCACCGGCTGGGGCCTCTCGGAGACCCACCCCGGCGGGTACACGACGCGTCAGCGCGTGCGTTCGGAGTGGCTGCAGCCACGGCCCGCGCATCTGACGCTGCGCGAGACCATGGCCATCGGGACGGGGGGACTGACGGCGATGTTGTGCATTCTGGCGCTCGAAGAAGTGGGCATCGAGCCGGGGGGCGACGGCGAGGTCCTGGTGACCGGCGCCGGGGGCGGGGTCGGGAGCTTCGCCGTCATGCTGCTGGCGAAGCTGGGCTACCGGGTGGCCGCGGCGACGGGCCGGCCGGAGATCGCCGAGTATCTCACCGAGCTCGGCGCCGCATCCATCGTCGGGCGTGAGGAGCTTTCGGCCAACTCGGGCCGGCCGTTGGAAAAGGAACGCTGGAGCGCGGCCATCGACACGGTGGGAAGCCAGACGTTGGCCACCGTGTTGGCCCAGACCCGTTACCGCGGTGCGGTGGCTGCATGCGGATTGGCCGGGGGCTCGGACCTGCCGACAACGGTCCTCTCGTTCATCCTGCGCAACGTGCGACTCCTGGGGGTGGATTCGGTGTCGATGCCATCCGACATCCGCGCCGCCGCATGGGCCCGTTTGGACACCGACGTCCCGCGGCACCTGCTCGACCTCGTCACCACCACCGAGCCGCTGTCCCGCGTCCCGGCCCTGGCCGAACAAATCCTTGCGGGTTCGGTGCGTGGCCGGGTCGTGATCGACGTCGCCGGGACGTAGCGAACTCTGGGGGGTCATGCTCGAACAACACCAGGTCCTGCCGAACCTCATCGCCGGGCGCGCCGCGGCAACCCCGGCCCGGATCGCCATCCAGTGCGTCGACGGGACGGCCATAACCTACGGCGAGCTGCACGCCGAGAACATGTGTTGGGCCGCGGCCTATCGGCGAGCCGGCGTGACCGCCGGCGACCATGTCGCGTCGATGGTCGTCCACTCCTTCGCCTCGTACGCGGTGTGGCTTGGGTTGAGCTGGCTCAGAGCCGTCGAGGTCCCCGCCAACACGGGCTACCGGGGCACCATGCTGGCGTATCTCATCGAGAATTCCGGGGCCCGCCTGCTCGTCATCGACGCCCAATTCTTCGGCCGGCTGATCGAGGTGGCTCCCCGCTTGCCCAATCCTCGAGCGCGTGGTAGTGCTCGACGCCGAGCCCGATTTCCCCGAGCTGCCCTTCGAAGTGGTCGGCGCCGAACGATTTCTCGCCGGCGCGCCGGCGCTCGAGGACGTCGAGGCCCCGACGTATCGCGACATCTCTTCTGTCATTTACACGTCGGGGACGACCGGCCCTTCCAAGGGCGTCCTGGTGTCGTGGGCCGGCCTGCAGGATCTCTACGGCATGTTGCCCGAGGACATCATCCCGGCGACCGACGACGGGTACTACAGCGTGTACCCGGCGTACCACGTCTCGGGCAAGGCGGCGATAAGCGTCGCGTTCATGCACGATGCCCGGCTCGTGTTCCGGGAGTCGTTCAGCCTGTCCGCCTATTGGGACGACATCCGCCGGTACAACTGCGTCTTCGGTGGCCTCGTCGGTCCGATGGCGGCCATGCTGCTCGGGTTGCCGCCCGAACCGACCGACGCCGACAACCCCTTGCGCGGCGTCGTGATGGCACCGGTTATCCCCGCGTTCGAGGAGTTCAAGCAGCGGTTCGATCTCCGGGTCTGCACGGGGTTCGGTATGACCGAGATCGGCTATCCCTTCAAAAGCGGCTGGGAACTGACCGACCACACCACCGTCGGGCGTGTCCGGACCGGCGCACCGGGCTTCGAGGTGAAGCTGGTCGACGACGCCGACGAAGACGTGGGCCCCGACCGATTCGGCGAGATGGTGGTCCGCACCGCGGATCCGTGGATCATCACCAGCGGCTACTTCCAGATGCCCGAGAAGACGGTCGCCGCATGGCGCAACGGATGGTTCCATTCGGGCGACGGCTTCACCCGCGACGCTGAGGGGAACTACTTCTTCGTCGACAGGATCAAGGACGCCATCCGGCGCCGGGGCGAGAACATCTCCTCCTTCGAGGTCGAGCGCGCGGTGAACGAGCATCCCGCCGTGGCGGAATCGGCCGTCATCGGCGTCCCCTCCGACCTGGGCGAGGACGAGGTGAAGGTCGTCGTCGTCCTGCAACCCGGGGCGACGCTGCTTCCGGAGGATCTCATCGCGTTCCTCATCCCGCGCATGCCGCGCTTCATGATCCCCCGCTATGTGGAATTCGTCGAGGAGCTCACGAAGACGGACTCGACGCAGCGGACGCAGAAGTTCGCGCTGAGGAACAACCCGCTGAACGATCGGACCTGGGACCGGGAGAAAGCAGGTGTGCAACTCCCACGGTGAACGCGGGTTCAGGCGTTCGGTGTGACTCCCGTCTCGGCTGCCGCGGCGGCGGCCTTCCGGTACGCCTCGAGTTGCGCCAGTATGGGCAGCGGCTCCTGGCCGATGGTGGCGTCGAGACGCCGGGCGATCTCCTCGGGGGTCCATCGGCCGTCCTTGTACATCGCCCGCACTTCGTGCGGCTGATTCCACACGGCGATCTTGCCGCCCACCACGGTGTAGATCTGCCCGGTGATGTGCGTCGCCAGATCCGACAGCAAGTAGGTGACCATCGGCGCCACGTCCTCGGGCTCTCCGGTCTCGGGTAGTTCCATCGGCACCTCCGCCATCATGCGCGTCTTGGCGATGGGCGCAACAGCATTGGCGCGCACGCCGTAACGGTTCAGTCCGGCCGCGGCGCTCCGCACCAATGACACGATGCCCCCCTTGGCGGCCGAGTAATTGGCCTGGGCCACACTGGCCTGGAAGGCGGCGGAGGTGAATCCGACCAGCGACCCGCTCTTCTGCGCCCGCATGACGGTCGACGCCGCCCGGAAGAGCGTGAACGTCCCCTTCAGGTGGGTGGCGATGACGGCGTCCCAGTCGTCTTCGGACATGTTGAAGAGCATCCGCTCGCGCAGGATGCCGGCGACGCAGACGACCCCGTCGATCCGTCCCCAGGCGTCTATCGCACTTTGGACGATACGTTCGCCCGCCGCCATTTCGGTGACGGAGTCGGCGACGGCGATGGCCTGATGGCCGCTCTGCCGGATCTCGTGCACCACGGCGTCGGCGACCTCACTCGTCGGCTCCTCACCGTGCATGCCGACGCCGAAGTCGGCCACGACGACGTTCGCCCCTGCGGCCGCGCAGTGCAACGCGACGGCCCGGCCGATGCCGCGCCCCGCCCCCGTCACGGCAATCGATTTTCCCTCCAACAGTCCGGTCACATGGTCTTCCTTCTGTGTGTGCTCGCCCCGTCGGCGATCTCGTCATGAGCTGGTTGCGGTTCGACGCGGACAAGGGAGCTCGCCGATGGCGCGCTGCCCCATCGGGACACCTGGTCGCGCAAGGTGTTCCGCAGCAACTTCCCCGTGGGATCGCGGGGCAATGCGGTGGCGTGAAAGAAAAGGCGCGGTCGCTTGTAGCCGGCCAGTCGTTCGCCGGCAGTGCGGACCAACCGGGTTGCAACGGCGACACTCTCATTGACGTCCGGCGACACGATGACGGCTGCGACCTGTTCCCCCCGGATGTCGTCGGGCGCGCCGACGATCGCCAGGTCGCTCAGCCCTTCCGCACCGCTCAGGGCGGATTCGACCTCCGCCGGGTAGATGTTGACCCCGGAGGAGACGATGACATCGGATTTCCTCCCGGTGATGAAGAGATAGCCCTCGCCGTCGACGTGGCCGATATCTCCCACGGTGAATGCCGTTCCCCGATGGGCCGCCGCCGTCTTCGCTTCGTCGTGTAGATAGGAGAAGGTCACACCGTCGGCCGTCTCGAAATAGATCGTCCCGTCGACACCGTCCTCCACCTCCTTGCCCCCGTCATCGAGGATCAGGATGCGCTGCTTGCTCCGGGCTCTTCCCACCGTTCCGGGCCGGGCCAGCCACTCTTCGCTCGTGGCGATCGTCATGCCGCCCTCGGAAAAGCCGTAGTACTCCGTGAGGCGGGGACCCCACCACTCGAGCATGGCCTGCTTCACCGGCACCGGGCACGCCTCACCGCCGTGCAGGATGGTGACCATTTGCGGAGCCTCGAAAGCCGCACGGAGGTCGTCGGGCAGTTGAAGGAGCTGACGGAACATGGTGGGCACCATCGAGGTCGATGTCACCCCGTCGGGGAGCAAGGAGAGCACCGCCTCGGGATCCCACCTGGGGACGATACGGATCGCTGCTCCTCGCGCCAACGCGCCGAGGCCGAAGGTCAGTGGCGCACCGTGGAAGAGATGGGAGACGAAGAGATGCACGCCGTGGCCCGGCAGCCCCGTCAGTTTTGCCATCGCCGCGCTGCCGGCGAAGGACTCGGCGAACGCGCGCTCTCCCAAGTAGCTCGACACGACCCCCTTGGGGCGTCCTGTCGTGCCCGACGTGTAGGTGATCTTCCGCCCACCCAACGCGGAGGACAGTGGTGCCAGCGATTGTGCCGCGACCCACGAGTCGAAGTCCTGATCGAGGTCGATGACGGGGACCCCGACGTCGATCGCGGCCTGTCGTCCCGCGGGGACGTCGGTCACCACCACGCACGTCGAGGCATCGGTGAGAACGGTGGCGATCTCCGGCGGTGTCCAACTGCTTTTGAGAGGCGTGTAGACGAGCCCGGCCCGCAGGCAGGCCAGCGCGACCTCCACGAACTCGACGCGGTTGGTAGCCACCAACGCGACGTGACTGCCGATGCCCGGAACCTGTTGCCTGAGTCCGTGTGCGATGGCCCGCGTGCGGTCGTCGAGCTCGCCCCACGTGCGGCGGGAAACACCGTCCTCTACCGCCAGATCCGTCGCGCGCCGACCGGAGAGTTCGTACAGCGACGGTTGGCTGCTCATCGAAGGGCCTTCAGATATACGATTATGAAGATGGAGATTACCCGAAGGCTTCGTCGGCCGGAGTGGTGACGGACACCACCCGGGCGGGAGAGCTGCAGGACTTCGGCGGGGAAGTCGACGAGTTTCTTTCCCGCACGCTGGCGCGGCGCAAGGTCGGGACAGCGGCGACCTCCGGAGATCCCGATGTCATCGAGGTGCACGGCCTCGAGCGACGGCCCGCAGCAGCGATGGCGACCGCGGTCGTGGCGGCGGCTGCATGGCAGGCGGTGAAGTTCGATGCCGGGCTCGGATGGATCACGGGACCCCGACGCTACGGATGCCGAGAGCTCCCCGCCGCGTTCGAGCGTCTCTATGCCGATCGGGAGTCAGCGTTTCTCGCGCCGGACGTCACCCCCCTCAACGTCGGCACGAAAATGCTCTCTGCCGCTGTTCTCGCTCACGGAAGCGAACTCCTCCGACGCGAGGTGCTGCCGGCGCTGCATCGAGGCGATCTGATCGGGTGTCAGTTGTTCTCGGAGCCCGATGCCGGCTCGGACCTCTCCGCCGTGCGAACGTCGGCGACTCTGGACGGGGGGGAGTGGATACTCTCCGGCGAGAAGGTCTGGACCTCGAAAGCGCAATTCAGCGACCTCGGACTGTGTCTCGCGCGGACCGCAGCGGCCGAAGACCCGCACGACGGTCTCACCATGTTCCTCGTGGACATGCACGCGCCGGGCGTCGGGATACGGCCGCTACGCCAGATGAACGATCACGCTTCCTTCAACCAGGTGCTTCTGGACGAGGTACGCCTGCGGGAGACCTCACGTCTGGGAGAGGTCGGTGACGGGTGGGCCGTGGTCCGTACGACGCTCATGAGCGAGAGAGCGGGCGTGGGCAAGGGGGCCATGGACCCCGCCGCAGCGGCCCTCGGCCGGCTGCTCGAACACGTGCGGCGTCGGGGATCGGGCGACGACGCCCTGGTGCGACAGCGACTGGCCGACCTCTACAGCCGTGTGCGGATCGCCGATTTCGTCAGCCAACGATCACAAGCCACACCGGGCCCGGCCGGTTCGATCAACAAACTGTTGCGCAGCCGCAATCTCCAGAGGGCATCTAGCCTGGCGGGATCGATAGTGGGGCCGCGAGTGACGGCAGGAACGGGGGGTGACGCGATGTGGTCCGACTTCACGCTCTGCGTGCCCGGGGTTCGCCTGGGTGGGGGCACCGACGAGATACAGCTCAACGTTCTGGCGGAACGCGTGTTGGGACTGCCGCCGCGACCAGCGGGTCGGCCACAGTGGGGCGACCCGGGAGGAGTCGGTGAGTGCTCTATTGGCATGAGGTCAACCGTGTGCGACCCACCAGAATGGGTGCGCTGCTCGAGGCGGTCGAGCGGGACTTTCTCCCCCTCGCCGAAAGGTACGGCATGCGGCAGGTCGGCTATTGGCAGGTGGCTCCCGGGCTGGGGACGACACCCGAGACGGTGTCGGTGTGGGAACTCGACGACTTCGGCCACTACGTGGACGTGGTGCGTCAACGCTTCGAGGGCACGCGGGGCGACCTGGCCCAATGGTTCGACGGGGTGGGGCAGTGGGTCGAGGCGAGCGAGAGTCTCTTGTGCTTCCCGTCGCAGCTGACGCCGACCGTCGCCCAGATCAAAGAGCGGAACCTGCGGGCGAAGCTGTGCTCGCACGAGATGATCCACGTCCAACCGGCCCGCCAGGCGGAGTACCTGCGCTTGTGCGAGGAGATGTGGTTCCGCCGGGTGGCCGAGCCGGCGGGGCGCTCCATCGTCGGCCTCTACTGGTCGCCGTGGAAGAACACCAGAGCGATCTGCATCTGGGGCCAGGGGGAGGAGTGGGAGAACGTGAATCCCTTCGGCAAGGAGGAGGCCTGGGTCGCCGACACGGATTTCGAAATTTGGCAGACGCTCGGCCGGGAGATCCGGACCGACTGGGACGACTGCTTCCTTGTGCCGACAACGTTCTCGACGGTGCGCTGACGTGGGTGTGTCCCTCAACGAGGACGAGCTGTGGCAGTTCCTCGACGAGACGCACACGGGCATCCTCACGACCCTGCGCGCTGACGGTTGGCCTCTCGCTCTTCCTGTGTGGTTCGTCACGGCAGCGCAACGTGTCTATGTGCAGACTCCGGCCAGGACCCGCAAGGTTGCGCACATCCGGCGCGATCCGCGCGTCTGCTTCACTGCTGAAGCGGGAGACCTGTGGGGCGAGTTGCGGGCGGTCGTTCTCACCGGGCGCGCCGACATCCTGCCCGCAGGCGGGGAGCGCGACGACGCCATGGGCCGCGTCTCGGAGAAGTACAAGGGATTCGGCCTGGCGGTGGAAGAGGTACCGCCGGCCACCATCCGGCACTACGACACCGAAGCCGCGGTGATCCGGATCGACCCCGATCCGCAGCGGGTGACCTGGGACAACCGCAAGCTCAGGCGACGCGTCGCGGGCTCCTGAGCGAAACCATCGGGGGCGTTCCTCCCCCGGAGAGAAAGAAGGTACGGGCAACATGAAATTCGGCATCCATCTCGGGCCGCAGGACCTCACCATGGCGGAAATGCGCAGTGCCTGGAAGAGATTCGAGGCCCTCGGTTTCGACTGGATCAGCGTATGGGACCACTTTTACGCCGCCGCGCCCCCGTATGACCGCGGCTGCTTCGAGGCTCTGACGAGTCAGGCCGCTTTGGCTCTGGAGACGTCACGGGTGCGGGTGGGCTGCCTCGTCTATTCGACCGGGTACCGCCATCCGACCCTTCTGGCCCAAGCGGGCGCCACCATCGACCATCTCTCCGAAGGACGACTCGAGATGGGTCTGGGTGCGGGCTGGCACAGCCTCGAATATGAGGCGTACGGCATTCCCTTCGAGGCTCCGGCCGTGCGGCTGCGGCGGATGGCGGAGTCGGCCACCATCGTCCGCGCCCTCTGGAGCGAAACGACGGTGGATTTCGACGGGGAGTTCTACACCTTGAAGGAGGCCCGCTGTGATCCGAAGCCGGTGCAGCAATCCCCGCGCATCTGGATCGGTGCCCGCGGCCCACGGGCGCTTGCGCTCGCCGGCTCACTCGGTGACGGCTGGAACACGGCGTACGCCACCCCCGAGGCGTTCGGCGCGGCGTGCGAGGTGGTGCGGGCCAATGCCGGGTCAAAGGGCACTGTCGCCGGGGTGAACCTCGGTTTGATCGGCGACATCGACGCCAAGGACCGTGACGAGTTCCTGACGAAACGCTTCGGGCCCGGATCGGGTGGCGTACGTGATGCCTTCCTGGCGGGTCGGCCGACCGAGGTCATCGACCGCGTCCACGAGTATGAAGTTGCGGGGGCCGACTGGGTCAACATCGCAGTACGGGCACCGATCGAAATGGACGTCCTCGAGTCCTTCGCCGCCGAGGTGTTGCCGCACTTCGCCGATCGCTAGTGGCGGCTTGGCGGCCCAGGAGTCAGGAGCCCTGGACCGGTTCCGGCGGGGCAGCCTGACGCAGGAGCTCGCGCACCACCTCGCCGACCTCCGCCGGGGCCAGCCTCCGGCTTTCGGTCACTGAGGGGCCGTGGTGAAAACCCTCCGCGATGCCGAGCATCCCCCCGTAGTTCTCGAAGACGCGACCGGTCACCGAGCCCGACGCGGGGCTGGCGAGCCAGGCGACGAGGGGCGAGACGTTCTCCGGCGCCATGGCATCGAAACCGTCGCCGGCCTCGGCCATCGCCGAGGCGAAGACCTCCTGGGTCATCCGGGTCCGGGCGCCGGGCGAAAGCGCATTGACGGTGACGCCGTAGCGGGCGAGCTCTGCGGCACCGACCAGAGTGAGGCCGACGATGCCGGCTTTGGCTGCGCTATAGGCCGATTGCCCGACGTTGCCGTACAGGCCGGCGCCCGAGGTGGTGTTGATGATGCGGGCGTCCGGCGTCTCCCCGGCTTTCGCCTGCTCACGCCAATAGCGCCCGGCATGGTGGGACGTGAAGATGGCGCCGCACAAATGGACGCCCACGACCTTCGTGACGTCGTCGGCCGTCAGGCTGATGATCATCCGGTCGCGCAGAACCCCCGCGTTGTTGACGAGGACGTCGAGGCGACCGAAGGCGCGCAGCGCAGACTCCACGACCGCCTGCGCGCCGGCCCAGTCCGCGATGTCGCTGTTGTCGACCACCGCGTGCCCGCCGTGGGCCCGAATTTCCGCGGCCACCTCGTTGGCCCAGTCCGGTCCGCCGCCGCTCCCGTCGAGCTCCACCCCCAGATCGTTGACGACGACGGACGCGCCTTCCCGCCCGAGTTCCAACGCGTGGGCGCGCCCGAGGCCGCGCCCGGCTCCCGTGACGATGGCCACCCGCCCCTCGCAGATGCCGCTCATGGCCTGCGCAGCTCCATGATCTAACATTACATAGATAGGAAAATCCGGCAACGAGTCGAGAGGTCGCTGCGGGGTCTCTTCCGCCGACGGAGGGGGGTGCGGTTCGATTGGGTGACAGCACCGCCATCGTCGGCATCGCGCAGTCGGAGTTCTCCAAACACCTCGAAGCCAGCGAAGAGGAATTAGCGGTGCGCGTGATTCTGGCCGCCCTCGACGACGCTGGGATTGCGGCCGGCGAAGTGGACGCCCTCTCGTCGTTCACCATGGAGGCCACCGAAGAGGTGGCCGTCGCCAAGAACCTCGGGCTCGGCGACATCACCTTCTTCTCGAAAATCGGCTACGGCGGGGGAGGGGGCTGCGGGACGGTGGGCCATCTCTCCCTGGCCATCGCCGGGGGTGTGGCGAACGTGGGCGTCGCGTGGCGCTCGCGCAAGAGGGGCTCGGGTGTCCGCCCCTGGGCCGCCGGGCCGGGCGGACTGCGGATTCCCGGCTCCGAGCAGGTCACCGCAGCGACATGGGCCCGCCCGTTCGGGCTCCTGCGACCGGTGGACGAGATCGCCGTCTTGACGCGGCGCTACATGCACGAGACCGGCGCCACACGTGCACACCTGGCCGAGGTCGCCATGGCCATTCGCGACAACGCGAACCGCAATCCGGCGGCCATGATGTACGGCCGACCGATGTCGCTCGACGACTACATGCAGGCCCGCTGGATCAGCGAGCCGCTCTGTCTTTCGACAATTGCCTCGAGACCGACGGTGCCGTGGCCGTCGTCGTCACGTCGGCGGACCGCGCCAAGGACTGCCGGCATGCTCCCGTGTACGTCGACTCGTTCGCGCAGGGGATGCCGCGACAACACCATCACATGGTCAATTTCTGGGCGGACGACCCCATTGGCGCCCCCGCCCGGGCGTGTGCTTCGGCACTCTGGCGGCAGTCGCAGCTGCGGCCCGAGGACATCGATGTCGTCCAGATCTACGACGCCTTCTCGCCTCTGATCCTGATCTCACTGGAGAACTACGGTTTCTGCGACCGTGGTGCAGCACCGGGTTTCATTGAGGGGGGCACCATCCGCTACGGCGGAAAGCTTCCGGTCAACACGAGCGGCGGAGGGCTCTCCGAGGCCTACGTGCATGGGATGAACCTGATCACTGAAGGTGTGCGCCAGTTCCGCGGTGCTTCCACCTCACAGGTCGTGGATGCGACGTCCTGTCTCGTGACGTCGGGCGAAGGGGTCCCCACCAGTGCCCTCATCCTCCGTCAGGAGGCGAGCTGACCATGTCGACGTCGTTCAGCCCTCTGGAGGAAGCCGATGCCGCGCCCTTCTTCGAAGCAGCGCGGCGCGGCGAGTTACAGGTCCAGACCTGTACCGGGTGCGGCCGGCGGCGATTTCCCCCGCGCCCCATGTGCCCCTGGTGCCACTCGTTGGAGTCGCAGTGGCTTCGTCAATCTGGTCGCGGTCGCATCTGGTCCTTTGCGGTGCCGCATCCGCCCCTGCTGCCGGCGTTCGTGGACGAGGCGCCCTACGTCGTCGCTGTCGTCGAGCTCGAGGAGGATCCACAGATCCGGTTGGTGGGCAACATCGTCCGCCAGGCCGATGGTCCGATCGGGGCCGTCTCCGCCGGAGAATTGGCCATCGGCGCGCACGTCGTCGCCGTCTTCGGCGAGAGTATCGAGGGCTTTCCCGTTCCGCAGTGGGTGCTGCGTCCGGACTGAGGGGAGGGGCTCTAGCCCTCTGAGCTGGGGTATCGTGGGGATCGGCCCTGCTTTCGGTACAATGAATGAGATATGAGCGCCCTGAAGCCGAGCGAAGACACGTTGGAGACCGTTGTGCAGACGAGCTCGAGTCGAGGGGCGCAGCTCCGCCAACCGCGGATCGCCGACCTCATCGCGTCGCGCTTGCGGAGCCGCATCGTCAACGGGGAGATCGCGGACGGCAAGCTGCTTCCCAAGCAGGACGAGCTCCTCGAGGAATTCGAAGTGAGTCGTCCGTCGCTACGCGAAGCGCTGCGCATTCTCGAAACAGAAGGTCTGATCACGGTGCGTCGCGGGAACATGGGTGGTGCTGTGGTGCATGCGCCCAAGCCCGAGGCGGCCGCCTTCATGATGGGCCTCGTGTTGCAAGCAGGGCGGGTGCCGCTCACCGACCTGGCGGAAGCGTTGGGCCGGCTCGAACCGGCATGCGCAGCGGCATGCGCCGATCGTCCCGACCGGGCGACGACGACGGTCCCGGTCCTACGGGCCATCATCGAAGAAGGGGCCGCCAACATCGACAACGCCATGGCCTTCACGCAAATTGCGCATCGCTTTCACGACGAGCTCGTCGGCCAGTGCGGCAACGAGACGCTGCGCCTCACTGTCGGGACACTGGTCACCTTGTGGTCGACGCAGGAGTCGGCGTGGGCCGAGGGGGCAGAAGCCAGGCACACGTTTCCCGATCGGCACCTCCGCCTCGCAGCGCTGCGGGCGCACCGCAAGCTGGTCGACGCCATCGAGCGCGGCGATGCGAACGACCGCGGCCCGCATCGCGTATGCCCACATGGAGGCGAGTCAGATCCACGTTCTCGGCGAGCAGGGCAGCCAGAGCGTGTCGGTAACCCAGCGGAGCGACGCTCCCCGCGGCATCGTTGCCGCCGTCCGGCTCTGAGCGCCGGGTACCCCCGGACAGCCTGTAATTTTTAACCGCTAGCCTTCTAACGTTTAGTTTTTGCAGGGCGGATTCAAGTGGTGAGCGCAAGGAGCTCGGCGAGCTTCTCTGATGGTTTCATATAGTCGAGGGTCTTGCGGGGGCGGTTGTTGAGGGAACGGGCAAAGCGGTCGAGGTCTTCTTGGCTGTGCACCGAGAGGTCGGTGCCCTTGGGCATGTATTGGCGCAGCAAGCCGTTGGTGTTCTCGTTGGATCCTCGCTGCCAGGGCGAGTGCGGGTCACAGAAGTAGATGGGGATCCCCGTGGCCACGGTGAAGCTGGCGTGGCGTGACATCTCGCTGCCTTGGATGCTCCTATGGCTGTCAAGCAGCGTGGTTGGCCGTCTCGGTGTCGAGCCAGGCCTGGTAGCGGCTAGCCAGTTCAGCGCTGTGGAGAACGCCGCGCTCGAGGCGGGAGATCTGCATCGGTGTGGTGCCGAGATGGTTGGCCACGGCGGCAAGGGTCATCCCCACAACAGCTCTGCGGGCCCGCAGCAGGGCGATGTCGGGCACGCTCGGCGGGTTGGTGAGCAGCCGGAAGACTTCCCGTGCGATGTAGCGCTTGAGGCAGCGCAGAATCTCCTTGTTGGTCTTGCCCTCTGTGCGGCGGCGTGCGGCATAGGTCTGGGTGGCCTTGTCGTGGGCGAGGCGGGACATGGCGATACGCCACAGGGCGTTGTTGGCCTCGCGGTGACCCCCTCGGTTCAAACGGTGACGAGTGATCTTGCCGGAAGAGGCCTCGACCGGGCTGACACCGCAGAGCGCTGCGAAGGAACCCTCGGTGCGCATCCGCTCTGGGTTGTCCCCAGCGGCAACCAATAATGCCGACGCAACCTCAGGACCGACTCCTGGAGCCGAGAGCAAGGCCGGATTGGCCTCTGCGCAGACCGCGACAATCGTTTCATCGAGCTCGGCGATCTCCGCGCTCAGCGCCTGATGTCGGCGTGCAAGCAGCCGCAGTGATCGCTTGGTCGCCTCGACCGGAACACTGATGGCTCCGGAGCGCATCCGCGCACAGGCGGCGACCCGATGCTCGGTGCTGAGATGACCGAGCTTGTCCCGCAAGCCTTCCGGAGCGCTCACGATCAGGTCGCGGATCTGATTGGCCGCCTGGGTCCGAGCCTTGACGGCTGAGCGGCGAGCCACCCTAAGGGCCCGGAGGGCCTCGACCGCTCCGTCCGCCGACTTCGGTGTGCCAGCCGCCTCGCCGTTGAGGGCAGCCCGGGCGGCCGCCTCGGCATCAGCGGTATCGGATTTTCCCCGGCGCCGACGAGCCTGACGGTTCGGCCGGTTCACCTCGACAACGTCGACGCCTTCGGCCATCAGATGGCGGGCCAGACCGGCCCCATATGCGCCCGTTCCTTCGACGCCGACCTTGGCTACATCGCCAAAGGAGCGCAACCAGGCGACGAGCTGGCGATAGCCCCTGGCCGTCGTGCCGAAGCTCGCATTGGAAAGGATCTTGCCCCGTTCGTCGATCACTACCGCGACGTGGACGTCTTTGTGGGTGTCCACCCCGCCGATGACAACCCGTTCATGACTTTGCATACTGGAACCTGCCTCCTTCTCTCAACCAGTGGGATGGCACCACCGGCCGGGACGGCGGACAGGACTCTCACGGTGCTGGCCAAGGCTCCTATCAGGTCACGTTCGTCCGACCGGCTGGTGCGCGTCCCCGGGCAGGAGCCGGATCGACGAATCCAAGGTAAGGCACAAAGCCGATCCCACGTCGGGTCAGACCCGACTCTCGCCCAGGGGACCAGATCATTATGAGAGTCCCAGGTGATGGACTTACAGAGCACCTCGGGCAGGGTCCTCACGGCCTGACGCATGGCTGCTTCGACCGCCTCGGCCCCGTGGTTTGGGGCGAGGTAAAGCAACAGGACGAACCGGGTGGAGCGCTCGACCAAGGTCCCGACGGCGGAGCGATTCATTGCCCCCAAGATGAGATCGCCCTCCCAGTGCCCGGGCACCGCCCGGTCGGCCACTTCGGCCGGGCGTTCTGAGATCATGACCATGTGCGCGATCTTGCCCCGCCCCTCTCCTTGCGTGCGCGTCCGCCGCTTGGCCCGACCGCTGCGCAGGCATCGGGCCAGCTCACGGCGCAGTTCACCCCGGCCCTGGACGAAGAGGGACTGGTAGATGGTCTCGTGGCTCACCTGCATCATCGGATCGTCTCGGAACTCGCGGCGCAAGCGCTTGGAGATCTCATCGGGTGACCACAGTTCCTCGAGCCAGGTGCTGACCTGGGCCACCAAGGGTGGGTGGCACAGTTTCGGCGTCTTCGGTCGACGGGCCCACTCTTTGGCCCGGGTCTGGCCCCGCCAGACCCCGTAACCGCTTGGCCCGCCGTTGGCCCGCACCTCACGGGTGATGGTCGAAGGAGCCCTCTTCAGCCGCCCGGCGATGGAGGACATCGACTCACCTTGGCGCAGGCCGATCAAGATCTCCTCTCGCTCTTCAATGACCAGGCGCCTCGGACCCGGTTTCCAATCGGTCTGGGAGTGGCGCAATAGCGGCCGGAAGCTGACCAGGCCCTTGATGCTCAACTGTCGAGCGATCTCAGCCTTTGTGAACCCCTTCGCGCGGAGCCGCTCGGCCAATGCACGTTGCGCGGGACTCAAGATGACACCCATGCCACTACCTCCTCGGTCAGGACAACGAATGTTGTCGTCTCACCGAATCGGTGCGTTCACCCCTTGAAGACGCCCAGGTCCCCTGCGCCCTACCGCTCCCGCGATCGACGAGTAACCTCTATAAGATAGAAGGTATTAGGCGGTGCGGAAGGATGTGAGGACTTGCGATGACCAGCTCGATCCCACCGATCGTGAGCGTGGACGATCATCTGATCGAGCCGCCGGGCATCTGGCAGGACAGGGTTCCGGCCAAGTACAAGGACATCGCTCCCCGCCTCGAGACGCTGCCGGCCGACGCCTTCCGCAAGGTGAGCGGCGCCTACGTGGCCAACCCCGATCCCACGGGACCTCCGGCGGCCTGGTGGCACTACGAGGACAAGTACTACCCCGTCATCCGTTACATCGCGCAGGCCGGCTATCCGCCGGACTATGACGACAACCACGTCGTGCTGCTCGACGACATGCGGCCCGGCTGTTGGCAGCAGAAGGCGCGGCTCGACGACATGACGATCAACGGCGTCGAAGCCTCCCTGTGCTTCCCGAACTACCCGCGCTTTTGTGGCCAGATCTTCAACGAGGCCAAAGATCGTGCACTCGCCCTGCTATGCGTCAAGGCCTACAACGACTTCATGGTCGACGAATGGTGTGCCGGCAGCGGCGGGCGACTGATCCCCCTCTGCCTGATACCGCTGTGGGACGTTGCCGCGGCCGCAGCCGAGGTTCGGCGCAACGCGGCGCGTGGTGTGCGGGCGGTCGCCTTCAGTGAACTTCCGGCCTGGTTGGATCTTCCCAGTATCTGGAGCGGCCATTGGGATCCGTTCTTCGAGGCATGCGAGGAAACGGGCACCGTGATCGCCATGCACATCGGATCGGGCACTCGCACTACCATCACCTCGCCCGACGCTCCCCAGGTGGTGTCGACGGTGATGATCTTCGCCAACAGTGCGGCGTCGATGGTCGACTATCTGCAGTCGGGAATCCTGGCCCGCTACCCGACCCTGAAGTTGTTGTACGCGGAGTGTCAGATCGGGTGGATTCCGTTCATTCTGGAACGGGCGGACGATGCGTGGCAGACGCACTTGTGGGCCCACGATGACCGGTTGGCCGGCGAGTTGCCCTCGTCCTTCTACAAGGACCGGATCTTCAGCTGCTTCTTCAAGGACAACGTCGGCATCGAGATGCTGGACCGTATCGGTGCGGACCAGGTGTTGTTCGAGACCGACTACCCGCATTCGGATGGCACCTGGCCGAATACTCCGCAAGTGGCGGAGAAGCTCTTCGGGCATCTCGATCAGGTGACCGTGGACAAGATCGCGCGCGGCAACGCCATCAAGTTGCTGGGCCTCTCGCTGTAGGCGTCCGCGGCCGGACGCCTCCCTCAGGTGCCGAGTGGCGGCACCGGGTCGGGGGCGGCGCGTAGGAGATCCTGCACCGTCGGCCCGACCTCGTCGGGGGTGAAACGGTGATCCTGCGTGAAGTGGGGCCCGCGGGTCCAGCCGTTCGCCACGCCGATCGTCCCGCCGTAGACCTCGAAGACACGTCCCGTCACGCCTGCCGAGTCCGGGCTGGCCAGCCAGGCGACGAGGGGAGCCACGTTCTCGGGCGCCATGGCGTCGAAGGCGCCGTCCGGCACGGCCTCCATCGTGTCGGCGAAAAGCTGTGCGGTCATCCGGGTCCGTCCCCCGGGGGCGATGGCATTGACGGTGACGCCGTACCTTCCCAATTCGATGGCGGTCTCGATCGTGAAGCCGAGGATTCCCATTTTTGCCGCGGTGTAATTGGCTTGTCCCACATTGCCGAAAAGACCGGCGGCAGACGAGGTGTTGATCACCCTGGCATCGACCGCTCTGCCCGCCTTCGACTCGGTCCGCCAGTGCAGGGCAGCCGCGCGGGTCGGGCAGAAGGTGCCCCGGAGATGCACCCGGATCACCGTGTCCCAGTCATCGTCGGACAGATTGACCAGCATGCGGTCGCGCAGTACCCCCGCGTTGTTGACCAGCGCGTCCAGACGCCCGAACTCCTCGAGGGCGGTCGTCACGAGGCGTGCCGCCCCTTCGGTGCTCGACACATCGTCGCCGTTGGCGACAGCCCGTCCCCCGAAGGACCGGATTTCCTCGACCACTTCCTGAGCCGGTGCGGCAGGTTTGACCTCGCCGTCGATTTCGACGCCCAGGTCGTTCACGACGACCGCCGCCCCCTGGTGGGCCAGCTCGATGGCGTGGCACCGACCGAAGCCCCGGCCGCCCCCGGTCACGACGGCCACCCGCCCCTCGTTGGGGCCGCTCATGCGCGGGATTCGGGCTGCCAGAACGGGAGGGCGATGCCATCGACCTCAGCCGCGAACGCCACCTCGACGCGCAGGCCCACGTCGATGTCGTCGACGGCACAGTTGATGATGTTCGTCATCATGCGCGGGCCCTCGTCGAGCTCGATCATCGCCACAATGTACGGAACGAGCTTGTCGAAAGGGGGGGTACGGCTTTGGTGGACGATCGTGTAGGTGTACACGACGCCCCGCCCACTCGTGACCTTCCAACCGGGTTCGTTCCCGCAGGTGCGGCAGAGTGGTCCCGGATGGAACTGGGCCTGCTGGCACTGCTCGCACCACTGGACGATCAGCTCCCCGCGGGCGGCCGCATCCCAGAATGGCTGGGTGGAGCTGTTCGGGGCCGGCAGGATCCGGCCTTCGACGGGGGTGTCGGCCGTCACGACTTCTCCTTGCCGAGGACCACGGTTCCCATGCAGGAAAGCTGACCACCCGAACCGCAGGCCACCGCGATTTCGGCTGCGGGCACCTGGACCGCGCCGGCCTGCCCGCGCAGCTGACGCACCGACTCGATGAGGAGGAAGATGCCCCTCATGCCCGGATGGCACGACGACAGCCCGCCGCCGTCGGTGTTGGTCGGGAGGTCCCCGTCGTAGGTGAGGCGGTTCGCCTCGAGGAACGGCCCTCCTTCGCCCTTCTGGCAGAATCCCAGGTCCTCCAAGAGCAGGAGCACGGTGATCGTGAAACTGTCGTAGAGCATCAACATGTCGACGTCCGACGGCGCGATGCCGGCCTTCTCGAAGGCCGCCGGCCCCGAACGGGCTGCGGCTGTCACGGTGAAGTCCGGCATGGCGCTGATGTTCCAGTGCGTCTGGGCCGTGGCGGCGCCGCGCACGTAGATCGGCGTCTGTTGCAGGTCGCGTGCCCGCTCGGCGGTCGTCATGAGGACGGCGCCGCCCCCGTCGGAGATGATGCAGCAATCCAACATGTGCAAGGGGTCCGAAATCATGCGCGACGCCAACACGTCCTCGACCGCCAGGGGGTCGCGGTACATGGCGAGCGGATTGAGTGCCGCGTTGGCGCACGCGTCGACCGCCACCCGCGCCAGCTGTGCCGATGTGGTGCCGTACTGGTGCATGTGGCGGCGGGCGGCGAGGGCGTAGCCACTGACGAGGGGGCTCCCGTAAGGCATTTCGAACTGGAGCGGGCCGCCCTGGCGGTTTCCTGACGTGTAGAGCTGCGTCCCCAGGTTCCGCCCCTGTTTGGACAGGAGGTCCGAGCCGTAGGTGATCAGGACCGTGTCGCAGTCGCCGTGCTCGATGGCCGCCGCGGCGTGCTGGACGTAGAACTCGAACACCGTGCCCCCGGCGAAGGTGCCGTCGAGGTAGTTGTACGTGATGCCGAGAACCTCGGCCATCGTCACCGCGTCGTCTATGCCATAAGAGCCGAAGCAGAGCAGTCCGTCGATGTCCGACTTCTGCACGCCGCTGTCGTCGAGCGCCCGTCGTATCGCGAGGCCGTGATGGGCCAGCGCATCGAGGTGCGGGGTCTTCGGATAGTCGCTCAATCCGATCCCCACGATGGTCGGCGTGCGGTCGCCCATACCTCTCCTTATCTTCTCTTTTAATGTTAATATTAACATGTATGACGCTGGAGGAGGCGAGGGGGTGGGGCTCCCGGGGGGTCCGCCGGACGCCCGTGTGCGGTGGTGAGATTACCGTCGGCGAGTTCGTCCGTTCGGTGGCCGCATGCTTCGGGGAGAACGAAGCACTCGTCGACGATGACTGCCGGTTGAGCTACGACGGACTGGCCGAGCGGGTCGAGACGGTCGCCCGCGCGTTGGTGCGGGCCGGCGTTCGCAGCGGCAGCCGCGTGGGTCTCGTGATGGGCAACACCGTTGCCTTCGTGGAGTCGCTCTTCGCCGTGTGCGCCATCGGCGCTGTGGGCGTGCCCGTCAACACCTTTGCCTTGGCCGACGAGCGCCACTGGACTCTGGCCCACGCCGATGTGTCGACCCTCCTCACGGTGTCGCAGATCCGGGGGCACCGCTACGTGGACGATCTCGTGGCCCATGTGCCGGCCCTCCGTTCCTCCCCGCCAGGGGAGCTGTACGTGCCCGAGTTTCCCTCCCTGCGCGCCGTGGTCGTCCTGGGCGATGATCCTGTGGAGGATTGGTGCAGCCGTTGGGAGGACTTCCTCCACGCTGGTCGTGCGGTGCCCGTCGCAATGATCGCGGCACTACGCGGGGCGGTGAGCCCCGTCGACCCGGCCATGATCCTCTACACGTCGGGATCAACCGATCGCCCCAAGGCGGTGGTCCACCGTCAACGCGCCTTCTGCCTGCAGTCCCAACGGCTGGCCGAACTGATGGACACGAGGCCGCAGGACCGGGTCTGGAGCGCGTTGCCGCTGTTCTGGACGGCGGGTCTCGTGATGGGGCTTGGCTCGAGCCTGGCGGCCGGTGCCACTGCCGTGCTGCAGGAGTCGTTCGATCCGCGGCGCACGCTCGACCTGCTCGAACGGGAGCGGGTGACGACGATCCATGCGCCGCCCCACGTCGCCGCCCGTCTGGCCGATCTTCCGGACATTGCGGCGCGCGACCTTTCGGCGCTGGTCCGGATGTCCGGGCGCAGCCCCCTCCCTGCGGTCCTCGGGCGCGGCGGGGATGCATGGGACCCCGCGGGTGCCTACGGCCTGAGTGAGACCTTCACGGTGGTGACGGGCATTCCGGCCGACGCCGACCCCGCCGACCGCGGCAGCAGCAAAGGCCCCTTGTTGCCGGGGGTGAAGATCCGCATCCTCGGACCCGACGGCGACGAGTTGCCCCGGGGTGAAGTGGGGGAGATCGCCGTGTGGGCGCCGACGATGATGTGCGGCTACTACAAGGCCGATCCCGGTGAGGGTTTCGACGATCACGGCTACGTGCGGACGCGTGACGCCGGGTACCTCGATGAGCGGGGATTCCTGCACTGGGAGGGTCGCCAGGCGGGTGTCATCCGTAGCGGAGGAGTCAACGTGTCCCCCTACGAGGTGGAGACGACGCTCTCTCGATGGAAGCGGGTCGAACTGGTGCACGTGGTGGGCGTGCCCCACCCGACCCTCGGCGAGGAGATCGTCGCGCTCGTCGTGCCCCGCGACACTGATCCCGTCACCGAGGACGAGGTGCTGACCCATCTGCGCGGCGCGTTGGCCGCCTACAAAGTGCCGCGCCACGTCCTGTTCGTCTCGGCGGCGGACTTCGCCATGACGGGGACCGACAAGGTGCGGTCCGCGGGCGCCCGGGACCTGGCCGTGCGTCTCCTCGCGGCAGCGGGCGAATCGACGTGTTCCGATGCTGTGGGTTAATCTTCATAAAGATAAACTGACGGACGGAGGGACTTTGTGAAATTCGGCATCTTCTTCGAATTGCAGATTCCTCGTCCGTGGGACGAGGACAGCGAATACCGGATATTCCACAATGCGCTCGAGCAGGCCGAGCTGGCCGACCGTCTCGGATACGACTACGTCTGGTGTACCGAGCACCATTTCATGGAGGAATATGCCCACTCGTCGGCGCCCGAGGTCTTTCTCGGCGCGTTGAGTCGGACGACCAAGAACATCCGGTTGGGCCACGGCATCATTCAGCTCACGACCAACCACCCGGCCAACGTGGCCGAGCGCGTCTCGACTCTCGATCTGATCAGCAACGGCCGCGTGGAGCTCGGGCTCGGGGAGGGGGGGAGCACGACGGAGCTCCATCCGTTCGGCCGGCGGTTCCGCGACAAGCGTGAGGTATGGGACGAAGCGGTGCAGGCCCTGATCCCGATGCTGAGCGACTCGCCCAAGGGCACGGAGTTCCACGGGAAGTATTTCGACTTTCCGCTCCGCAATGTCCTCCCGAAGCCCCGGCAGAAGCCCCATCCTCCGCTCTGGGTAGCGTGCTCGCAGTACAAGACCATCGAGCGTGCCGGGTCACTCGGGATGGGCGCACTGGGCTTCCAATTCTTGAGCGTGGAAGCTGCGGTGGCGTGGGTCAATGCCTACTACGGGGCCTTTGTCGGGAATCTGGACAAGTTGGCCGACTACCAGACCAACCCGAACATGGCGATGGTGAGCGCGCTCATGTGCTCGACCACCGACGAGGAAGCGCGGCGTCGCTCCGACGGCTGGTCGTTCTTCCAATTCGCCCTGGTCCTCTACAACAAGGAAGGGCCGTTCGAGCCGGGCACCGTGAACCTCTGGGACAAATACCTGGAGTGGCGGGAGAACCCCGAGGGCCAGAAGGTGTATTCCGACGGGCTCATCGGCACACCCGCTCGTATCTGCGAGCAACTCGACGAGTTCGCCCGGGCCCATGTCGACCAGGTGATCCTGCTGACGCAGGCGGGCAAGAACACGCACGAGGACATCTGCGAGAGCCTCGAGTTGTTCGCCAGGGAGGTCATGCCCGAATTCCACGCCCGGGAGGCCGAACAGGTCGAGTGGAAGCGTAAGGTCCTGTCCGGGGAGATCGAACTCGAGCAGATCGACACGACGCCGTATCTGGGGCCCACGACACAGACGCCGACCGCATCGGCCAAAACCTGAGACCCGCGCCGCACCTCCGATCTTCCTGTAGAACACACGGGAACGGAGGGGAAGGCTGATGCACGTCGGGCAGACGATCGATCTTGCGGTGGACGAGGTGCCGGATCGGACGGCGCTGATCGTCGGGAACGAGCGCCTGACCTATGCCGAGTTGGGGTCCCTGGCGCAGCGCTGTGCCGTGGCCTTGGATGCGGCCGGAGTGCGGAGGGGGGATCACGTCGCGGTTGTCGCCGGGAGCCATCCGCTGGCCGTCGCCGCCATTCTCGGCGCCGCCCGGCTCGGCGCAGCATCGGCCCAGATGAACCCGGACCTCAAACCGGGAGAGATGGCCGCGCTGTGCCAAATGATCAGGGCGCGGGTCGGGATCGCCGGGACCGACCACAAGGACAAGCTGGTGCCGGCGTTGGGCGGGACCGTGCTGACGCAGGACGACGTCGCGTCAACGGCGGAGTCCCGGTTACCCGACGTGACGATCGATGACGATGCCACCGGGATGATCCTCTTTTCGAGCGGCTCGACCGGGCTCCCCAAGCCGGTGTCCATCAGCCATCGCACCGTGTCGGACCGACTGTCGTACTACGCGGCACCCATCGACCCCGCGGTGGATCCGCCCATCGACATGATGTCGGTGCCCGTCTTCCACATCGGGGGTACCCTGGGCCTGCTGATCACCCTGCATGCGGGGAAAACCATGGTGATCCTGCCCCGATTCGATGCCGGGGAGTGGCTGCGCACGGTCGAGGAGTGCCGGGTGAGCCAGACGTTCGTGGTGCCGACCATGCTGCGCCGGATACTCGATCATCCCGCTTTTGCCTCCCGGGACATCTCGAGCCTGCGGGCGCTCAGCTACGGGGCTGCACCGGCCCAGCCCGATCTGATACGCCGTGCCGTGGCGACGCTGCCTGCGGTGGACTTCTCCAACGTGTTCGGCCAGACCGAGACGTTGGGTGCCTACGCAGCGCTGTCGCCGGACGACCATCGGGCCGGCCGCAAGCTCGACTCCGTCGGGCGCCCCTTCCCCGGCGTCGAGCTCCGCGTCGTCGATGTGGAGACGCAAGAGGACGTGGGTGTGGGGCAGGTCGGCGAGGCGGTGGTGCGGGCGGCACAGAACATCACGCCCGACTGGATGCCGACGGGAGACCTTGTCGTGGTCGACGAGGACGGGTACCTCTTCGTCAAGGGCCGGGTCAAGGACACGATCAACCGCGGCGGGGAGAAGTTCGGTCCGGTCGAGATAGAGGCCGCCATCAGGACCCTGCCCGGCGTGGTCGAGGTGGCCGTGGCGGGCGTGCCCGATGAGGACCTCGGGGAACGGGTGGGGGCTTTGATCGTCGGGGACCAAAGTCTCGGGACCGATGCGGTCAAGGAGCACTGCCGGCAGACCCTGGCCCGCTTCAAGGTGCCCGAGATCGTCGTGTTCGTCGACGAGCTGCCGTACAACCGCTACGGCAAGATCCCCCGGGCCGCCGTGGTAGAGGTGATCCGGGTCAATACGGATGCAGGTAGGGGGGCGCCACGGTGATGTTCAGATCGGCGCTCTCCGAAAGGACATAGGTCTGACTTTCGGCGAGGTGTTGCGCCACAAGGCTCTGCGTTTCCACCGCGTCGCCGCGCTCGATCGCATCGAGCATGCGGACATGGGCCTCGAGAACTTTCACCGCCCTCTCGTCATCGTCGAGTTCCGCGTCCCTGAACTCCAACCAGGTCGACTCGTGTTGTGACCACAGCGACTCCAGGGCGCCGGCCACGAGCGCCAGAGCCGTGTTGCCGCAGCCGTTGACGATGGCCTGGTGGAATTGTCGTGCCACCATGCTGAAGCCCGTCGGATCGCCTTGCCTCTCTTCCAGTTGTCGGTGCAGCGCACGGAGCTGGGGGACGACCGCTTCGGCGCGGTCCTCGCGGGCGGCGGTCTTCGCGGCGCACGTCGGTTCCAGGGCCAGGAGTGCCGTGGCCAGGTCGGCCACGGTGGCGTGCGTGGACTGCAGGATCATGCCGAGTGTGTGGGCCGCAGTGGACGCCGTCGGCATGTGCACCTCGGCGCCGCCCGCACCGCCCCGCCGGGCCGAGATGAGGCCCTCCGTCTCGAGGATGCGCATCGCTTCGCGGACCGACGGCTTGCTGACACGGTAGTCCTCGGCCATATCGTCGACCTTGGGCAGCATGTCGCCGTCGATCAGCTGCCCGTCGAGGATGCGCTGGCGGATTTCGTTCGCGATCATTTCGGCCACCCGGGGCCGACTCATCTGGCGGCGGCGAGGGGGATGTCCCATGGTCGTCATGCGAGGTGGGCCAGGTTGACCGCGTCCTTCGGGATGAGCGTCACCGTGCGCCCGATCAGCTCCCCGGCCTCGGCGTCGTCGCATGCCGCCCGCCCGCCCTCGAGCGTGGCGTAACAACGGGCACCGTGGGGAAGGTCACAGAGGAGGAGGGCCGATGTGGGCGCGCCGTCACGTCCGTGCAGTACCGAGTACGTGGCGACCCTGCCCTGCCCTTCGTAGGACGCGACGACTCCTCCCGTCGACACGGGCTCGGCGGGAGGAGCGGGCGGGGTGAGCCGACCCGGCACCGTCGACCACACCCCGTAGGCGTGCTTCTGCATGTGCATTCCCACTCCACTCGTCAGACCGAAGGAGCCTGCGTCGGCCCGGAGCGTTTCCACCATGGCGGCGATCGAGTGCGTCATGTAGTTCGAACCCGGGCCCCCGTGGTACGGCAGCCCGCCCGTCAAGGTCGAGACCACGCGCGTCGTTCTCGGCGAGACCGAGTGCGTCGACGGCGAAGCAGACCGCGCTGGCGAAGCACGAGTACAGGTCGATATGGGCAACGTCATCCACCCCGATGCCGGCACCCGCCAACGCCGCCTGCGACGCGGCACGCATGGCTGGTGCGCGCCATAGGTCGTCGTGTTCGGCCACATGCGCCGGCTCTTCGGCGTAGCCCCAGCCGCGCAGGTAGACCCGTTTGTCGGCGGGTACGCCCAACGCGTCGGCCTTGGCCGTGCTGGCCAGCAACAGCGCCGAAGCCATATCGACATCCATGATGGAGGTCATCCGCTTCGTGTAGGGGTAGGCCACCATGCGGTTGGCCGGCGCCGCGGTGATGATTTCCTCGACCGTGCGGGCGACGGGGAACCACGCATGGGGGCTGGCCGCGGCCACCTCCGTCATGGAAGCCAGCAGCGCGCCGACCTTCTCCCGATGTCCCCGAAGGCTCCGTCCCAGATAGGCCCGACGCGCGTTGTCGAAGAGCGCAAATGTCAGGTAGGCCGCGAAGACGGCGTGGCTGACCTCGGTGGGATACGGGGACACCGTCATCGGGAAGGGCGGAACCGCCTCCGGCGGGAACGACCACCGAGGCTCCTGTCCGGCCAGCTTGAGGCGGCGCACCGTGGCCAAGGCCTCGGCGCCGACGATGAGCCCGAGGTCGAGGTCGCCCCTCAGCATGTCCGTCGCGATGTCGGCCGCAAGCATCAGCGGCACCGTTCCGCCAATCCCCGAATACCGGCGGCGAGCCGGCGAGGCGTGCAGCCGCTCGGCGAGGCGGCTCCCCGCGTCGTCGTACTGCCAGGACTGCGCGTAGACGATGTCGATGCTCTCGAGGTGACGCAGCAGGTCCGGTCCCGTCGCTGCACTCGCGTCGCTTGCGGCGGCCCGGGCCATCTCCTCCCACATCGCGAGCGGCTCGGGTGCGCCGTCGGGGCTCTCAGCCGGGTGCCACGTGTGTCGAGCCACGCCGATGATGCAGGGCCAGCGGGGATCGGGCGCGGAGCGCACGAGGTGGGCGGCAACATCCACGGGGGAAGGGTACCCCGGCCCCGTAGGGAGCCTGCCCGCTCAGGCCGGCGACGGCCCCAGCAGGCGCGAGATCTCATTGGCACGTGCGGCCAGCACCGAGCCCATGTCACGCGTCCTCCTCACCGCCCACGCCGGCGGCGTACTGGACGAAGATCCCGACCACCATTGCGGTCAGCAGGTGTGCGACCGACGATGCCCCCGCCCGCTCGTCCAGATCCGGCCGGTGGGTGACGATCCAGTCGGCCAGCGCCGCCTCGAAGGTCGTGAAGAGGTCGACGCCGACCGCACGCGCCGTCTCCTCACCCCGCATGGCTTCGCCCGCCATGAGGCGTACGAAGTCCTCTACTTCGAACATCGAGACAAGAATGTCGGTCAGCACCGCCGCCAGCGCCGATTCGGCTGCAGGCCCGTCATCTGGCTTGGGCCCCGCATCCCATTCCAGGAAATAGCCCCGCTCGACGAGAACGGCCTCGAGGAGCTCCCGTTTGGACGGGAAGTAGTGGTAGAGGGAGGCGACATTGAGGCCGGCTGCCGAGGCCAGATCGCGCATGCTGGTGCCGTCAACGCCCTTTTGCGACATCAGCGAGAGGGAAACCTGCAAAATCCGGTGCCTCGTGGACGATCCTTCCCCCTGGTCCGCGTTCGCCATGGCCCCATTCTCGGCGTTTCTGGTCCCGCCGTCGAACAGGGCCCCGACTTCCATATCCAAACGAACGTTCGATAGACTGACCCGAGCGTCACATTTTTGAGACCGCCGGAGCTCGCGACACTGCCTGGACGAGAGGACCCTTATGGCCGTCACGGAGAGCACGACCGCCGCCGGCGTTGCGTTCGATCCCTTCGAGCTCAAGGACGTGGTCTCCGGTGATATCCGCGACCCGTACCCGAGGATGCACGAGCTGCGCCGGCAGGCGCCGGTCCACAGTGGGCCCGTCGACCTCGGAGACGGCGCGCCGCCCGTCGACCCGTCCCGTCCGGCCCCCATCACTGTGTTCGGATTCGACGAGGTGGTCCAGGTCTTGCGGGACAGCGAGACCTATTCCTCGCGCATCTACGAAGGCGTGATGGGGAAGGTGATGGGCCGGACCATCCTGCAGATGGACGAGCCGGAGCACCGCGTTGCCCGCGCCATGGTCTCCTCCAGTTTTCGTTCCAAGGTGCTCGCACATTGGGAGGAGAGCCTCGTCGCGGTCGTCGTCAACGAACTGATCGATACCTTCATCGATCGTGGGCACGCTGACCTCGTGCGCGAGGTCACCTTTCAATTTTCCGGCACAGGTCATCGCCCATATCCTCGGGTTGCCCCGCGCCGATTACCCGCGCTTCCAACGGTGGGCCATCGAGCTGACCAGCGTGACGGCGAATTGGGAACGCGGTTTGGCTGCCTCGGCGTCGCTACGCGACTACTTCGCCGGCGTCATGGAGGAACGGCGTCAGTCGCCGGGCGACGACCTCATCAGCGACCTCGTGCGGGTCGACGTCGATGGCACCGCGTCTGTGTGACGAGGAGATCTACTCCTTCCTTCGTCTCCTCCTCCCGGCCGGGGTCGAGACGACGTATCGTGCCACCGGCAACCTGCTCCTGGGTCTCCTCAAGGATCGTGCCCAGTTCGACGCCCTGTTCGCCGATCGCTCCCTCTATCCCGCAGGCCTTCGAGGAGGCGCTGCGGTGGGAGCCGCCGGTGACGGTCATCCTGCGCCAGGCCACCCGGGATACGGAACTGGCCGGGGTGCCCGTCGGTGCCGGCGCGGACGTGGCGCTCCTCCTCGGCGCGGCCAATCGGGACGAGCGCCAGTACGTCGACCCCGACCGGTTCGACATGTTCCGGCAAGGCACGCCAGCACCTCGGTTTCGGCTTCGGTGTCCACGTCTGCCTCGGCATGCATCTCGCCCGGATGGAGTCCCGGGTCGCCCTCAACACCCTTTTCGATCGCCTCGGACCCTTCGCCCTGGATCCCGGCCGCCCGCCCCCCACATCGAGGGGCTGGCGTTCCGGTCGCCCCTGTCGTTGCCGGTGGTCTTCGCTGCGGGTTGACGTCTTCGCCGTGTGGAGGGATAGCGTCAGCCGCGTGATCGGAGCTCGTCGAGCCCGCTGCAGGACGCAGCAGCCATCGTGGGCATCGGGCAGACGGAGTTCGCCAAGCAGATCGACCGCTCCGAATCCCAGCTGGCGGCCGAAGCCGTGGTCGCCGCGCTGGCCGACGCCGGCATCGAGCCCGGGCGAGGTCGACGGCCTGTCCTCGTACACCTTGGAGACCACCGACGAGGTCACATTGGCCAAGGCCATCGGGGCGGGCGACGTGACGTACTTCTCCCAGGTCGGCTACGGCGGGGGTGCCGGCTGTGCCACCATCGGCCACGCCGCCATGGCGATCGCCACCGGCCAGGCCGACGTCGTGGTGGCCTGGCGGTCGCGCAAGCGCGGGAGCGCCGGCCGCGCGGCCCTGGGCGGCGGCACCCACGGCGCTGGCCACCCCAGGGCAGTGGACCCGTCCTGCGGGCTGCTCCGTCCGGTCGACGAGGTGGCGATGCTGACCCGTCGCTACATGTACGAGTACGGGGCCACGCGTGAGCACCTGGCCGAGGTGGCGATGGCCGATACGGGCCCATGCCAACCGCAATCCGGCCGCCTTGATGCACGACAGGACGATGACGCTCGACGACTACATGTCGGCGCGACTTCATCTCCGAGCCGCTCTGCCTCTTCGACAACTGCCTCGAGACGGACGGCGCCCTGGCCGCCGTTCTGGTCTCGGCGGACGCGGGCCAAGGACTGCCCGCACCCGCCCGGTTCTGGTGCATGCATTCGGTCAGGGCCTGAACCGCCAGCACGAGACGATGGTGAACTACTTCTCCGACGACCCGCTGACGGGCCCGGCCTGGGCCTGTGCCACGAAGCTGTGGTCACGCTCCGAGCTCGGGCCCCGAGGACGTCGACGTGGTGCAGATCTACGACGCCTTCACCCCGCTGATCCTCCTCTCGCTGGAGGGGTACGGGTTCTGCGGGCGGGGGGAGGCCGGCGACTTCGTCGCCGACGGCAACCTGCGCTGGGGGAGCGGTTCCCTGCCCACCAACACGTCGGGTGGCGGCCTGTCCGAGGCGTACGTGCACGGGTTCAACCTCATCACCGAGGGCGTGCGCCAGGTGCGGGGGACCTCGACCTGCCAGGTGGAGGGCGCCACCAACTGCCTGGTCACCTCGGGGGAGGGTGTGCCGACGAGTGCCATCTTGTTGCGGGCAGCATGAGGGTGCCGCGCCAGACGCCATGGCGATAATTCCAGGAAAGACGGAGGGGTAATGCCGATAGCGGTGAGCGAAGAACATGAAGCGCTGCGCCAGAGCGCACAACGGTGGCTGCAGAACCACTGCCCGCCGAGCGAGCCTCGGCGCGGCGGCCGAGTCGGAGTCCGAAGACCTCCCTCCGGTGTGGGAGAAGATGGTCGCCCAGGGTTGGCTCGGCCTGCACGTGCCCGAGGCGGACGGAGGTCAGGGCTTCGATCTCAGTGAGCTCGCGGTCGTGCTCGAAGAGCTCGGCTACGCCCTCTTCCCGGGACCGGTCCTGCCCACGGTGCTGGTGGCCGCCGTCGATCTCTCGTCACGGGAGTCCGGCGCAACGGGCCCGCTACCTACCGGGCTTGCTGGACGGTCCGCGCCCGCCGCGGTCTCGCTCGGAGCCGGGGAGCTGCGGCGGAGCAGCGGAGCGATTCCGCCAGCGGGAGATTGCGTCCCGTGTTCGGGACTGCCGACGGCCGCGGTGGTGCTCGCGCCACTCGACGAAGGGGGTTGGTGCCTGCTCGATCCGCACGACGCCGACAGTGCGCCGTTGCCGGCGCTCGATGCCACCCGGCGCCTGGGTCAGGCCGTCTTCACCGATGTCGCGCTCCCGGCTGACGCGTTGCTGCCCGGGGTCACCACCGCCGAAGTGCGCAACCTTGCGCTCGTCATGGCTGCGGCCGAAGGGGCGGGTGTGGCCCGCTGGTGCCTCGACACGGCATCGGAATACGCCAAGGTCCGGGTGCAGTTCGGTCGACCTATCGGGCAATTCCAGGCGATCAAGCACGCCCTGGCCGACATGCTCGTCGCCGTCGAACAGTGCGCCGCCGTGGCATGGGATGCCGCGGCGGCGTGGAGCGGGGACAGCCCCGAGGAGGAGCGTGCGTTGAGCGCGCAGGTGGCCGGAGCACTGAGCGTCGACGCGGTTGCACACTGCGCCAAGCAATGCGTGCAGATTCTCGGGGGGATCGGCTTCACATGGGAGCACGATGCCCACTTCTATTTGAAGCGGGCCATGGCCACTCGCCAACTTCTGGCCGGCACCGGTGCCGGCCAGAGCCTAAATGAGAACGTGGCCCATCTCGCGTTGGAAGGAAGCCGCCGGAGCATCTCGGCTGATCTGCCGCCCGAGGCTGAAGCCCGTCGGGCCGAGTTGCGGCCCCTCGTGGAGCAGGTCGCGGCCCAAGAAGGAGCGGCCCAGCGGGCGGCGCTGGTCGAGACCGGCCTGCTCCAGCCGCACTGGCCGCCTCCGTGGGGCCGCTCGGCGGACCCTCTGGATCAGTTGGTGCTCGACGAAGAGCTGGCGGCGGCCGGCGTCTTCCGACCGCACCTGGCCGTCGGCGCCTGGGCGTTGCCGACCATCATCGCCCACGGCACGCCGAGAGCAGCAGGAGCGGTGGGTGCGTCCCACGCTCCTCGGAACCGTGGCGTGGTGCCAACTCTTCAGCGAGCCCGGCGCGGGTTCGGACCTGGCGGCGTTGAGCACGCGGGCCGAACCGGTCGAGGGCGGGTGGATCCTCAACGGCCAAAAGGTGTGGACGTCATTGGCCATGCAGGCCGACTACGGCATCTGCCTCGCCCGTTCAGACCCTGACGCGGCCAAGCATGCCGGCATCACCTACTTCATCGTCGACATGCACGCCGAGGGCATCGACATCCGGCCCCTGCGTGAGCTCACGGGAGCCGCCATGTTCAACGAGGTGTTCTTCAACGATGTCTTCGTGCCCGACGACGCGGTGATCGGTCAGCCGGGGGACGGGTGGCGCATCGGGCGTACCACGCTGTCCAACGAGCGCGTCTCCATGTCGTCCGGGGCCGCGTTCGGCAATGGGGTGGAACTGGTGCTGCGGACGGTGGCGCGTCAAGGGGAGGACAACGCGTCGATCCGCTTGTCCGAGCTCGGGCATCTGTTGTCCGAGGCGCAGTCACTCGCCCTTTTGAGCCTCCGCTCGACCCTGCGATCCCTGTCCGGCGTCGACCCGGGCAGTGGAGCCAGTGTGCGCAAGTTGCTCGGCGTGGAACATGAACAGCGCGTCCAGGAGATGGGGATGGCCCTCTACGGAGCCGACGGGGCCGTTCTCGACGGCGAGGCCCAGCGATGGGAGGAAGGGTTTCTCTCGACCCGCTGCCTGACCATCGCGGGCGGGACCAGCGAGGTGCAACGCAACGTCATTGCCGAACGCATGCTCGGCCAGCCGCGGGACCCCGAACCGGGGCACTGAATCTGCACGGAGGCAGTCCGTTTGACGGTCAAGCGAAGTCCGGCGCGCGATCGCGTGTGCGCTTCAGCTCGAAGAAGCCGTCGACCCCCGCCACGAGCCGGACGCCATCCCAGAGCTTTGCCGCCTCTTCGCCTTTCGGGGCCGGCGTCACGACGGGGCCGAAAAAAGCCAGACCGCCGACATGGATCACCGGAGTGCCCACATCGAAGCCGACCGGGTCCATTCCTTCGTGATGCGACGTGCGGACCGCCTCGTCGTAATCGGTGACAGACGCGGCCTCGGCGAGCTCGACCGGCAGCCCCGCCGCGACGAGTGCCTCCTCAATGACCTCGGAGCTGTCGCGCTTCTGCAGATGAATACGGTTACCCAACTCGGTGTAAAGCCCTGGAAGGGCCTCGTTGCCAAGCTTCTGTTCGACGGCGATACACACCCGCACGGGGCCCCATGCCTTCGCCAGCAATTCCTTGTAGCCCTCAGGGAGGTCGTCCCGGTTCTCGTTGAGCACGGCCAGCGACATCACGTGGAAGCGCGTCTTCACCGGTCGAACCTTTTCCACCTCGAGCATCCATCGTGAGGTGATCCACGCCCAGGGGCAGAGGGGATCGAACCAGAAGTCAACGGGTTCCAACGGCTCCTGCTCTGTGGTCGGCATGGGCACTCTCCTTCTCGGCGGTCGCCGTTTCACCTTACGGTCGCCGCGGTCCCCTTCATGCAGGCCGCAGTGGGTTTGGCCTGCAACGACTCGACGCCGTTCGCTCAACGGGGGTGCGCGGCCGGCATCGGTGATATTCGGTTGCCGTCCGGTTGCTTGCAGCCCGCATTCGCAGGTTCCCGGTGCTTTTCGCCGAGGCCTCAGTCATACTTTGCAGCACAAGGGCAAACCTCTCGCGAGGGGGGGACGCAAAGCTACGGGACTCTTTGAGTGAGCCGGGTTGCCGGAATGGGAACTGCCGTCCATTTCCGTGATCATCTCCCACCACAGTGTCCCCGAGAGGACATGTGGGTCACATGGGTCGGACCAGGGATCGGCGGGCGCGTACACCCGTTCTGGGTGGGCTGGCAGTTGCCGCGGTCATGTGCACGGCTCTCGTCAGCACCGCACTGTCCCTTCCGGCCGGAGCGGCGGGCATCCTTCCGCCCGACAACCCGCCGGGCAACATCGCGCCGAGTAGCGCGGACTTCCTCACGTCGATCGATACGGCCCGGGCACAGGAGGGTGTGGGCCCTCTGGACATTTCGGAGGCGGCGTTCTCGGCACTCCCCACGACCGAGCAGGCATTCATCGTGATCAATGACGAGCGGATCGACCGGGGTCTTCCCCCCGTCACCTCCATGACGTCACAACTGAACGCTGCGGCACAACAGGGGGCTGATGCCGGCGACGACCCCGGCTTCCCCACGTCGCTCGGCGGCGGAAGCCAGATGGCCTGGGGTGGCTCGATCTGGGCCGGAGGCATGACGTCGGTACTCGAGGCCGACTACTACTGGATGTACTCCGACGGGTACGGCGGTGTCCACGGCGAGACGACGAACTCGGACTGCCCCTCCGCGTCAGCGGCGGACTGTTGGGGACACCGCGACATCATCTTGCACCAGTTCAATTCGTGTGGGTCGGGTGCGATGACCATCTCCATGGGCGCCGCCTTCTCCTCCACGGGCGCCCCGGGTGGTTCATGGGCCGCCGAGTTGGTCGGGACGTGCGGGCCCCCACCCTCGGGCATCACGCTCACGTGGGATCAGGTCGTCAACAACGTTGCCGCGTCGTCACACATCATCGGCATCGCCACCCTCAAGGACGGCCTCGGCTACTGGGAAGCCGAGTCGAACGGTGATGTCGCCGCCTTCGGGGCGGCCGGCAACGACGGGTCGCTCGTGGGCGACCTGCTCAACTCGCCCATCGTCGGGATCACCGCCACCCCGGACGGGGGAGGGTACTGGCTGGTGGCCGCCGACGGTGGTGTCTTCTCGTTCGGCGACGCGTCCTTCTACGGCAGCACGGGGGCGCTGCACCTGGTGGCACCGATCGTCGGGATGGCCGTCGACCCCCGACGGCGGCGGCTATTGGCTGGTGGCGGCCGACGGCGGCATCTTCAGCTTCGGCGACGCCACCTTCTACGGCAGCATGGGCGGCGTCGCGCTGAACCGTCCGATCGTCGGGATGGCGGCCGACACGGTGACCGGCGGCTATTGGCTGGTGGCGGCCGACGGCGGCATCTTCAGCTTCAACGCCCCGTTCTTCGGGAGCACAGGGGCCCTCCGCCTCGTCGAGCCCATCGTCGGGATGGAGGCACTTCCCGACGGCCAGGGTTACCGGTTCGAGGCGGCGGACGGCGGCGTCTTCGATTTCGGACAGGCGAGCTTCGCCGGTTCCATGGGCGGTCATGCCCTGGCGGCTCCCGTGGTCGGCATGGCGGCCGACCTCGCGACCGGCGGCTACTGGCTGGTGGCCGCCGACGGCGGCATCTTCACGCTTCGGCGATGCGGAGTACTACGGCCGCATCACCTGACGGATTCTGATCTGACGCCGGTGTCAGCAATCTGCGACACGGCACGCTACCGTTGCCCCCGATGCCGGCCTGGTTGAGCGATCACGAGTACCTCGTCCTGCGCGCCGCCTGCGCGCAGATGCTCCCCTCCGAGGATGGGGCACCGGGTGCCGAAGAGGCCGGCGTCGCCGATTACATCGACATCCTTCTGGGGGCGTTCACGTTCGATCCACCCCGGATCTGGGCCGGGGGTCCAACGTCGGGGCGGATGGGAGGTGAGGCCGGTTTTGCCCGGTTCCATCGCTTGAGCGCATTGGACGAGTTGGCCTGGCGCATGCGCATCGAAGGGTCACAGGGCCTCCCCGAGCGCGAATTCAACGGTCCGGTCATCGGGCTGCAAGAGCAGTACCGCGAGGGGTTGGCCGCGCTCGGCGACGACTTCGCGGCAGTCGACGGCGAAGAGCAACGGAGCCGGCTACGGGCCGACGAGGCATTCTGCGAGCTCCTCTACGGCCACTGTTGCGAGGGGATGTACGGCGCCCCCGAATACGGCGGGAATCGCGGAGGGATCGGGTGGTCCTACCTCGGAAGGGATGGCGACGTGCAGCCACGCGGCTACAGCGACCAGGACGTGTCGGGGCCATGACGACCGACGCCATCATCATCGGCTCGGGCCCCGGGGGCTCCACCGCGGCCGAGGTCCTCACGCGCGCCGGGTGGTCGGTGGTGATCATGGAGAAGGGCCGGAACCACCTGCTCGACGCCGACGACCTGACCAAGCCCGCATCGGACTACTCAAACGACGAGATCAAGTTCATGGTGCGCCACTTCCTGGGCCCCGACCCGCTCATCGAGCCCCGGGCGTTCCGTCGGTCCGGCGGACGAGGGTGAGCACACCCATGTCGGTGAGGTGAACTCCATTCCGACCACAGTGGGTGGTGGCGGGACGCACGCCGACGGGAAGGTGCCGCGCTTTCGCGAAGAGGATTTCCGTCTGCTGTCCACCTACGGTCCGCAGGACGACGCCCATGTGGCGGACTGGCCGTTGACCTACGACGAGCTCGAACCCTTCTACACCGAAGTAGAAAAGGCGATCGGTGTGTCGGGCCGGGCGGGGGCCAACCCTTTCGCGGCATGGCGCTCGGGCCCCTACCCGATGCCGCCCGGTGCCCCGATGTACGGCGCCGTCCTGTCGTCGGCCGCGGCCGAGCGGGTCGGCCTGCATCCCTACGAGGCCCCGACGGCGGCCAACAGCATCGCCTACGACGGACGGCCCGCGTGCAACAACTGCGGCTTCTGCGCCTTCTTCGGCTGTCCGATTCACGCCAAGGGCGATCCGGTGGCTCTTTTGACCAAGACCATGGCCACCGGCCGGCGCGGAACTGATGGCCGAGACCTACGTCTCGCGCATCCGCATCGAAGGCCGGCGTGCCACCGGGGTCGACTTCATCGGCCCCGACGGCGTCGAGCGCACCATGGAAGCCAAGGTCGTCATCGTCGCCGGCGGTGCGGTCGAGACCCCCCGGCTCCTGCTGCAGTCGGGCGTGGAGCATCCGGATCTAGGGCGCCATCTCATGGTCCACTTCCAGACCATCGAAGTCGGGCATTTCAACGACCTTCGCCTCCATCCGCACAAGGGACGCTCGGTGACGCACGTCCACGACGACCACATGGTGCAGGACGATGCGGCGCGCGCCGCGGCGGCCGCGGCGGATCTCCCGTGGATCCGCGGTGGGCTGGTCGAGCATGCCGGGGGCGGGTTTCCCATTGGGGGGGCGCGTCACGTCCCGTGGGGGAGTGGCCACGCCCGAGCCATGCGCGACGCCAATATGAGCGAACAGATATGGGTGTTCATCATGCAGGGTGAGGATCTGCCGTACCCGACCAACACCGTCGACCTGAGCCCGTCCATCCGCGACGCCCGGGGCTTCCCGGTGGCCCGGATCACCTACAAACCGGGTCGCCACGAACTCGCCGCCTCGCTGCATTACGGCAAGATCCTGCAGTCCGTGCTGAAGGAGATGGGCGCCGACTGGACCATCCACACCTCGTCGCCGGGTGTGCCCGAATTCGACGTCCAGACGCCGTTCATCCCCGAGAGCCGGCACGTCATCGGGACGGCGCGCATGGGCGATGATCCGCAGACCTCGGTCGTCGATCGCTGGGGACGGGTGCACACCGTGGACAATCTCGTGCTCGCCGACTCCTCGGTGTTCCCGACGGCGAGCGGCTACGGGCCGACCCTGACCCTCGTCGCGCTGGCGGCCCGTGCCGCACACCATCTGGCCGGGACGACACCTGGCTGAACGCCGGAGCCGCCATGGTTGCGAGGTGGCTACAGTCCGTGCCGGTCGTGGCGTGACGAGGGAAGGGAGTACGACATGAAGCTGTCCATGCCGTTGAGCTACGCGGGGGGCTTTGCCGAGTCGGCCCGTCAGACCGCCGAACTGGAGAAGGTCGGGCTCGATACCGTCTGGGTGGCCGAGGCCTACGGGTTCGACGCACCCAGCATGATGGGCTACCTGGCGGCGCGTACCGAGCGGGTGGAGATCGGTGCGGCGATCCTGCCCATCTTCAGCCGCACTCCGACGCTGATCGCCATGACCGCGGCGGGGATCGACGCCCTCTCCGGCGGCCGCTGCGTCCTCGGCCTCGGTGCTTCCGGACCGCAGGTCATCGAGGGCTTCCACGGCGTGCCGTATGACCGGCCCTTGGCCCGAACGCGCGAGATCATCGAGATCTGCCGCGCCGTGTGGACCAGGGAAGCTCCGCTGGAACACGACGGGGCGGTGTATCACATCCCGCTGCCCGAAGGTCAGGGGACGGGTCTCGGGAAGGCGCTCAAGATCATCGGCCACCCGCAGCGCGCGCGTATCCCGATCTGGGTGGCCGCACTCGGAGAGAAGAATCTGGCCATGACGGCCGAAGTGGCGGACGGCTGGCTTCCGCTCTTCTTCGTGCCGGAGAAAGCACCGGAGGTGTTCGGCCCCTCTCTGGCTGCAGGGGCGTCGCGACGCGATCCTGCGTTGGGGCAGCTGCAGATTGCTGCGGGAGGCCGGTTGGCCATCGGCGAGGAGTCCGACGTGGCGTCGGTCCGCGAGATGGGGCGCGCCGAGGCGGCGCTCTACATCGGGGGCATGGGCGCGAAGGGGCAGAACTTCTACAACGCGCTGGCCGCCCGCTACGGCTACGAGAAGGAGGCAGCCGAAATTCAGGATCTCTACCTGTCGGGCCACAAGAAGGAGGCGGCGGCCAAGGTGCCGGCTGACCTGCTGGAAGCGACGTCCCTGTGTGGGCCCGAGGGCTACATCAAGGAACGACTGGCCGCCTTCGCCGAGGTCGGCGTGACCCACCTCAACGTCACCCCCATGGGCGGCGACCCCGTGGCGATGATCGAGAAACTGCGGAGCTGGCTGTAGCTCGGCGAGTAGCTAACGCCAGTCGTCCCGGTCGGGGAGGGGATGATGGAAAAGATGAGCGGCGTTCCCGGCCGCGATGGCGCGGAGCTCACCTTCGGGAAGGTCACCCCAGGTGGTGACGAGCAGGCCCTGGGTGTCCGGCCACGAAGAGTCGGCGTGGGGATAATCGCTCTCCACCATGATGTGATCGATGCCGATCACGTGGCGCATGGGCACCATGGAGGGGTCGTCGATGGTACAGAACCAGAAGTTCCTCGACAGGACCTCGCTCGGCAGCATCCGTGACGGCCACGCCGTGCTCTCGCCGCCCGAGGCGGAGTGGCTGAGCACGTAGTCGACCCGGTCCATGAGCATGGGTACCCATCCGATTCCGCCCTCGGACATGGCAATGGAGAGTCGGGGAAACCGCAAGGGCACGCCCGACCAGAGCCATTCTCCGGCGGCTACCAGCGCATTGACGGGGAACAAGGTGGGCAGGAGCTCGAAGGGAGGGTCCGGCGACGCTACCGGCGCCCAGGACGAGGATCCGGTGTGGAGGCAGACGACGGTGCCGGACTCCTCGCATGCGGCAAAAAGTGGATCCCAATGACCGCTGAATATGGAGGGAAAGCCCAACTGGGCAGGGAATTCCGGAAAGCTCATTGCCCTGAAGCCCCGGGCCGCATTCCGTTCGATTTCGGCGACGGCAATGTCGATGTCCGCCAGATAGGGAAGCTGGAGCGGGATGATGCGCGAGGGATGCGGAGCCGCCCACACCTCGTGGTGCCAGTCGTTGAAGGCGCGGAGACAGGCCAAGCCCAGTTGCTTGTCCTCGGCCCGGGAATAGACAGCGCCGCAGAATCCGGAGACGAGTGAGGGAAAGCAGAGAGAGGCCCAGATGCCGGCGCGGTCCATGTCGGCGATCCGCTCGTCGATGTCGAAGCAGCCTGGGCGCATCTGGTCGAACCGGGCCGGTTCCATGCTCCATTGTTCCCGCGGCCGGCCGACCACTGCATTGAGCCCGATGTTGGGGTAGCGGCGTGACTCGAAGAGCCACGCCTGGTTCCCGGCATCGTCCTCGACGATGCGTGGGGCGCCGCCCTGGAGGGCCGCCGGAAGGCGGTCGACGAACAGATCGGGCGGCTCTATGAGATGGTCGTCCACCGAGATGATCGGCACGGTGATGTCCCGACGGGCGGGGTCCGGGAGCATGGCGGGCTCGTGCGGGTCCGTGGCCGAACCGTTGTGCTCGGTTGCTGTTTGTGCGTCGGTGTAGCTCACCAGGGCCGACACTAACCACACCAGAGGAAGGACGGGAGGGTGACAGTCCGGGCGCGGACTTCTCCTGCCTCACCCCGAAGGCTGATACACCCTCTCTTTAGTCTCTTGCTGTGGTCCTTTTCGCATCCGACGCATCCGACGCACCCGACGCATCCGACGCACCCGACGCATCCGACGCATCCGGCGCATCCGGCGCACCGACGGCACCCCTCAGCGTGGAGGCCCAGCTCGAAACGCTCAGGTCCTCAGTGTGCGACATCCAATCCGTGGTGCGCGTGCTGTCGCCCTCGTCATTGTCGGGAGACCTGGCGCTCGAATTCGCTGCCGTCTTGGCCGAAGCCGAAAGAGCGGCCGCTTCAGGTATCGCCCTGCTCACCCCGCGAGTAGTCGAGACGGGCTCGTTCGCCAAAGTCGGCCATGCGAGTGCACCCGAATGGCTGGCCGCGGTCTCGGGCTCTTCCTCTGGAGTGGCTAAAGGCCGCCTCGTCGCGGCCGAAGGTGCGGCGGTCACTCCGACGCTGCGCCAGGCCCTGCACGACGGCGAGCTCTCTACGGCCCAGTTGGCCGTAGTGACCAAGACGGCGGCCGAGGCGCCAGATGCGACAGCCGATCTGTTGGAGCTGGTTCATCGAGGGGCATCGCATCAAGAACTGAGCGACGAGGCATCGCGCCGGCGCGCCGGCGCCCGGCGCAAAGAAGACGAGCGCGCCCAACGACAAAGGGTCCACGCCAAACGACATCTGCGCTGGAGCCAAGTCGAAGGTGGCGGCATCCGGGGCGAGTTCTCCTGCGACGAGGTGACCTGGGCCGGGGTTGCTCCTGGGCTCGAGGCCGCAGCGCAACGGCGCTGGCGTGCCGCGGGCTCTCAATCTCGCGAGCCGCTTGAAGCGCATCGACTGGACGCCTTCATCGAGATGCTGGCCGGATCGACGGGAAAAGGGGGTAAAGCGGACGACGGGGCGCGCCGGGGCGCTCGGCCGCACAGCCTGGTGATCATCGACGCCGAGGCACTACGCCGTGGCACGACCAAAGGTGACGAGCTGTGCGAGATCGAAGGTATCGGCCCCGTCTCTGTGGCCGCGGCGACCGAGCTACTGGGCGAAGGGGGTATGCAGTATCTCGTCCGTGAGGGATTCGACATCAAGACTGTGACCAAGAGCACCCGTGTCGTCACCCAGTGCATCGACATGGCCTTGTTGGTCCGTGATCGCACTTGCGTTGTGCCGGCCTGTGGCAGACGACTTGGCCTGGAGCGAGATCACTTCCAGGTGGACTATGCCCGCTGCGGTCCGACCGAGCTCAAGAACTTGGCGAGGCTCTGCGCTCTGCATCACGACATGAAGACGAATGGCGGTTGGCGTCTCTCCGGCGGACCTGGCCATTGGGGCTGGATCCCGCCGCAGCAGCCCCCGGGTGCGGGTCGCATCGACCGGAACCGAAGGCTCGCCGCCGCACGAGGAAGCGCCGTCGCGGCTCGGAAACGCGACGGACCCCGGCGGACTTAGAGCAGGCGCGTGGGCAACGCCGTTTCGATGACCGTGGCTCCGTCGCGGCGGAGGGCGTACGCCGTCTTTCCCGGTACTTCCGTGAAGGCCTCGTGGAGTTCGGTGCCGAAGAAGACGAGCCCGGTGCCGTTCTCGGTTGCGTACCCGTCGGGAAGGATCCCCTCAGCGATCAGACGATGGATCAGCGGTCGTCGCTGCTCCTCGGCGTCATGGTGGGGACTGTTGCTGTACGGCAAGAACCCGAGGCCGTTGGTGATGACGCGCAGCTCGGGGCCGAACGAATCGGTCGTCCCCCCGATGTGCCAGCACAGCGATCCCGCCGAGACACCCTTGAGGACGACCCCGGACTCCCAGCACTCGCGGAGGATGACGTCGAGGCCGTGCAGTCGCCAGAGCGCGAGGAGATTGGCGGTGCTCCCACCCGAGACCCAGATCACGTCCTGGGCCAAAAGATGGGCGCGGACGTCGGGCACGTTGGGCATGGGGAAGAGCGTGAGATGCGAGCTCACCATGCCGAGCTTGGAGAACGCGTTGTGCACCGCGGCGAGGCGCGTCGAGTCATCACCGACCGCCGTGGCGATCGTGCAGATGCGGGGGTGTTCCCCGGCATGCGCGAGCTCGGCCGCCAGTCGGTACGACGCGCCCGGGCGGATGTTCTGGGGATCCGGCCCTTCCGGTTGAAAGCCGATGCTGTCGGCGATGATCGTGGGCTGGCTCGCGGTCACGTCACGACGGGAGGACTTCGGGATTGACGATGTGCAGGGGCCGGGCCCCGGCCAACAGCCGGCACAGGTCCTCGGCGATGGTGGCGGTGTGGTTCGCTTCGGTGTTGTAGGTCGCCCCACCGATGTGCGGCGTCAGGACCACGTTGCTCAACTGCGTCAGCGGGTGATCGGTGGCCAGGAACTCGCCTTCGAAGTGGTCCAGCCCGGCGCTTCCGACCTTGCCCGACTGGAGTGCCGCCACCAACGCATCGGTGTCGTGGATCTTCGCCCTCGCCGTGTTGAGGTAGACCACGCCGTCGCGCATTTTGGCGAACTCGTCCTTCCCGATCATGCCCGTCGTCTCCTCGGTCACCGGTGCGTGCACGGAGATCACGTCGCAGCGCTCGAAGAGCTCATCGAGGGAATTCGTGGCGTCGGCGGCGTAGGGGTCGTAGGCCAGGACGTCCATGCCCAGTCCGCGCAGGCGCCAGCGGGTGGCCCGGCCCACCGCGCCCAGACCGACCAGCCCCGCCGTCCTGCCGGCCAGTTCCCAGGCCCGATAGCGCTGGTAGGGGATTTTCCCGTCGCGGTAGATCTCGCCGGCCCGCACGTCCTTGTCGGCCGGGACCAGCCCCCTGCGTGGCGGCGAAGAGCAGCGCCACGGCCAGTTCCGCCACGGCATCGGCATTGCGGCCCGGTGCACGCAGCACCGGCACGCCTGCTGCCGTCGCGGCAGCGACATCGACATTGGTGGGGTCCCCCCGGCAGCTGGCGACGGCGATGATCGGCTGCTCGTACAACTCGGCGCCGCAGGAGTCACCTTCGACCACGACCAGGTTGGCGCCCTCGGCCGCCACCCGCTCGGCCAGCTGCTGCGCGTTGTAGATGCGGAGTTGTGGGAGGTCGAGCCATGAGTCGAGCACCAGATCGGCCAACTCGTGGAGCAGATCCAGCCCGGGTCCGCTCACGGCCGCGGTGACTAGGGCTTTCGGCCGTGCTGAACTCATTTCCTCGGACTCCTCTCGCTGGGCGGACTTTCGTCCATAATGGCGGCATCATGACACGGATCTTGGACTGGTGAGCAACCCGCGAGGGTCACTGACGGTGGGCGTCGATATCGGCACCACGGCGGTAAAGGCGTTGGCTATCGACGAGAACGGGGAGGTCGTTGCCCGCAGCAGAGTGGCGCATCGGATCCTGGCCGTCGGAAGCGGACCAGCTCCGCCACGATGCCCGCCGAGCGTGGCGAGCCGGCCCGCAGAAGGCCTTTGCCGATCTGTCGGCGGAATTGGCGGCCGCCGGGAACGGTGAGATCGCAGGAGTGGCGGTGACCTCCATGGTGCCCTCACTCACCGCAGTCAATCGCCGCGGTGTCCCGACTCTGCCCGGACTGCTCTACGGGGACTTCGAGGGGCGCCCGCCGGCTGAGCCGATCACCGCTGGCGACGAGGTCGCCGTCGCCGGGATGCCCGACGCAGAGGGTTTCATGCGCTGGGCCTACGCGCTCGCCCCCGACGCCACGGGGCTACTGGCCCTGTCAGGCGGTGGCGACCTATGCCCTGGCCGGCGTGCCGGCCATCGACACCGGTGTCACGGCTTCCATGGGCGACCTCCATGCGGGCGGGAAGTGGAACAGCGAGATTCTCGACGCCATCGGCATCGCTCCCTCGCAACTCCCCACTGTGGTCCCAATGGCGACGGCAGGGGGGACCCTGCCGGGCAGTGACACCGTGTTCACGGGCGGGTCGATCGACGCCATGTGCGACCAGATCGTCGGGGGCGCGACGGAACCCGGCGACGTGCACGTCATCTTCGGCGCCACGCTGATCGCCTGGGTGGTCACCGACGAGTGGCTGCAGGTGCCCGGGCTCATCAGCTATCCGCACACGACGCCCGAACGGTTCCTCATCGGGGGGCCCAGCAATGCCGGCGCCCTGTTCGTGGACTGGGCCCGCACCCTGCTGCGGGATGCCCCGCGTCCCGGGCCGGCCCGTGAAGCACTCGAACCACGGCTCGGCTCACCCGATCGCGTACCGGTCTGGTTGCCCTACGTGCGCGGGGAGCGCACCCCCTTCAATGATCACACCCTGCGCTCGAATCTCTACGGGATGGACATCGCCACGGGGGCCGAGGGTCTCGAGCGGGCGGCGTTCGAGGCCAGTGGGTTCGTCATCAAGCGCATCATCGACGGGGCCGGGGTCCCCACCCGGCGCATCGTGGCCAGTGGGGGAGGCTCGAGGGTGACGGCGTGGATGGCGGCCGTCGCCGATGCCACCGGCCTCCCCGTCGAGGCCGTGTCGGTGCCCGACGGTGCGGCCCGCGGTGCGGCCTATCTGGCCCGTCTGGCGGCCGGCTTGGAAACCTCGCTCACCGACGCCGCTCGTTGGGGCACGATCGGACGGCGGATTGAGCCCGACCCGACGTGGGTGCGGGCAACGGCATCGCGCTACCGCCACTTCTGCGAACTCGGCACCGGGGCGTAAGCGTCCCTGCCGGCGCCTGGCGGCGGTGCCCTAGCCGTTAGGTGTGAACGCCACCTTCAGGGCACCGCTCTGGTCCTGTCGCGCGATCGTCTTGAGTGCGTCCCACCAGTCGCCCAGCCCGAAGCGGTGGGTCAGCATCGGCGTGATGTCGATCCGGTCGTCGGCAACCAGCTGCAGGTAGTGCCCGATGGCGTGCTGGCGCACTCCGTCGAACTCCTCAATGCCGAATGCGTTGGAACCGGCGATGGTCAGCTCCTTGAAATACGTGGGTGTCCACTCCCAGCGCTGCGGTGTTGAGACGCCCGTATAGACGAGGCGCCCCCGTTCGGCGAGCACCCGGACGCCGACCTCGAGCGTCTCCGCTTTGGCGATGGTGTCGTAGACGACATCGATGTGGCCGGGGTGGGTGACGGGTAATCCATCGAACGGCGTGTGCAGCGTCGCTCCCGACCATTCCGCCAGCGCCTCGACCAACGCCAGACGGGGTTCGTGGGCGAAGACGCGCGCTGCGCCGAACTGCCGCGCCATGGCGGACTGGGCTTCGAATCGCGCCACCACGCCCACTTCGACGTCGGGGTAGAGCATGCGCAGGATGGCCACGCTGGTCAGCCCCAACGCGCCGGCGCCATAGACCAACACCCGGCCGCTCTGCGGCGGTGGGTGGCGCACGATGGCATGAAAGGAGACGGAGAACGGGTCGGCGAGGACGGCGGCCTCGTCGGAGATCCCGTCGGGCACCGGGATCAGCATGGAGTCGTGTGCGGCCAGAAGTTCCGCCCAGGCTCCGGGAGCACCCGTCGTGACCCCTACGTGGACACCCGCGCCCAGGTCCCCCGTCGTGAAGTTCCAGCACAAATTGAGGTCGCCTGCCGCACAGGGTGGGCAGAGGGGCGTGATACCCCGGGGGGCACAGGTGAGCCAGGGATTGAGAATGACCCGTTGGCCGACAGAGAGACCCGTGGCGGCCGGTCCGAGTGCCACGACTTCGGCGACCACCTCGTGGCCGGGGACGTGGGGCAGCGAGGAGAACGCGGCCATCGGGTTGTCGATGTCGCCCGTGCTGAAATCGCCCAGCACCAGCTTGGCATCGGACCCGCAGATCCCCGACAGGATCGGCTTGGTGATGACCCAATCGGGCCGGGTCAACGGGGCATCGTCCAGGTGGTGCAGACCAAATGGGATCCCGGCCAGCATGGTCTCCAGCTCGTCGCTGGGGGTCGGCCGGATTTCTGCGGGATCCGGTGCCGCACCAAAGAGAAGGGCCTTCACTGCGGAGTACCCGACCGGGATTGGTCGTTCATTGCGCGCATGCCGACCATGAACGCATCGATGTCGGACGTCTTCATCTCCACCACCGCTTTCATATCCGGGAGGTAATGCTCGAACGCGTCGCTCTCGAGGGCATCGGCCATCCCGCGGGCGATCACCGACGGTGGTTCTTTCGGGCCGTCGTAGAGCGGTGCATCGTTTCCGGGCTGGTCCCAGATTTCGGTGTCGATGGCACCGGGCAGTACGAGCTGTACGCGCACACCTGTTCCCGCGAGGTCCATGGCCAGAGACTCGCTCCATCCCGCCAAGGCGAACTTGGAGCCGGAGTAGGCGGCCTCGGTTGCGATGCCCAGTCGGCCACCGAGGCTCGAGACGTTCATGATCGTTCCGGACCGGCGGGCGAGCATTCGGGGCAGAACGGCCAACGTGATGGCTACCGGTGAGAAGTAGTTCGTCGTCATGGTCCGCTCCACCTCCTCCATGGTCAACGCGGTCGCGTGGCGACGCATCGGCGCACCGGCATTGTTGATGACGACGTCGATGCCGTCGAAGTGGTCCCAAATGGACAGGGCGAGCACGGCCGCAGCCGTCGGGTCCGCGAGGTCGGCGGCCCACCGCTCCGAGTCAGGCGATGTGGCCCTGCAGTCGGCCAGCACCGCATCGAGGCGTTCCTGTCGACGCGCTACCAGGGCGACCGTGTCGCCCTGCTCCGCCAACACCCTGGCCACGGCCTCACCGATCCCTGATGAGGCGCCCGTGACGAGAACGACCCGCCGACGCGTCGTGGCCATGTTCTGCATCCCCCATATGTGCGTTCGTGGCGCCGACGCCCTGGGACAGGTCGCCGGCGCATTTCGGGGTGAGCGAGGGGTCTCGAACCCCCGACCTCCAGGACCACAACCTGGCGCTCTAACCAACTGAGCTACGCCCACCGAGGGGCATAAGTGTGGCACATCGCCCAGACCCCGACGAGACGAGCTGAGGCAGCGGTGAGCTCAGGCCGCGACGAAGGTCAGGTCGCATCGAGCTCAGCCAACGACGGGCTGAGCCGTCATGTGTAGCTGGCCTTGCGTAAACTAAATGCTAGAACTCTAGCGGTTAGATTTCAAAGGGCTCCCGCCAATAGCCGTGGGCGCCCCAACCGGCGACCGGCGGGTATGCAGCAAGGTGGCCGGGTGCCGAGCGGTTTGCCATTCTCGCTCCACTCGTAAGGAGGGTTGGTCAAGGGCGCCGGAGGCGAGGCCGGGCACGAGTGGCCGGCCGTCTCTTGAGGAGCCCGGTGCTTGACACCGTGCCAACCAAAATCGAACCGGTCAGCCGCCCTGCGGCTGGCCTAGCTGCGTCTTTTCGCCTGTTCAGTACCGTGAGCAGGCCGAGAGAGGGTGGAGCATGCCCGCGGATCCGTCCCGCCCTGTGAAAACTGATTGTTAGATCTCTAGCACTGAGTTTTAGCAAGTGTCCGTCGGTACGCTCACCCCGCCACGTCGCCAGGTCCTCGCTGCGGTATGCGAGGCTGGAATGTGCTGCCCCTGTAGCTCAACTGGATAGAGCAGGTGGTTTCTACCCATCAGGTTGCGCGTTCGAATCGTGCCGGGGGCGCGAACTGGTCCGGCCGGTCCGGCCGGTCCGGCTGGTCCGGCTGGGGGGCCCTGGGCGCCCGGGGCGCCCGGGCCATGCCTGACCTGGCCGGAAGCGCCGCGGGGGCTCAGCCGATGTGCCCGGTGACGTAGGCCTTGGTCCGGGGGTCAGTGGGGGATTGGAAGACATCGAGGGTGGAGCCCGCTTCGATGAGTGCCCCCGAGCCCTCATCGTCGAGGAGGAAGACGGCGGTCCGGTTGGAGATCCTGGTGGCCTGGAAGAGATTGTGGGTGACCAGGGCGATCGTGATGTGCGCAGAGAGTAGGACGATCAGCTCTTCAATCTGGGCGGACGACTGCGGATCCAGAGCCGAGCACGGCTCATCGAGCAGGAGCACTTCGGGCTCGACCGCCAGGGCGCGAGCAATACAGAGGCGTTGCTGCTGGCCGCCGGAGAGGCGCACCGCAGGCAACCCGAGCCGGTTCTTGACCGAGTCCCACAGCGCCGCTTGGCGTAATGCGGCCTCGGCCGCTTCGAGAAGGAAATCCTTCTTCTTCACCCCGTTCATCCGGAGCCCCGACACCACGTTGTCGAAAATGCTCAAGGTCGGAAAGAGGTTAGGCCGCTGAAATACCATCCCGACGCGGGTGCGTACGAGTTCGGGCTGGGTATCGCGGGCATAGACATCGAGATCACCGACCCGGACCGAACCGCTCACCCGGCCCGTCGTGTGGTCGTGCATGCGATTGATCGATCGGAGAATGGTGGTCTTGCCACAGCCGGACGGGCCGAGCAATGCGGTAACGGTGTTCTTGGGGAACTCGAGGTTCACGTCCCGCACCGCGACCTGCTTGGCGTTTTCGACCCTGCCGTAGCTCACCGTCAGATGCTCGAGCGCGATGGCGATCTCCGTGCCGTGCAGCGCGGGTGCCCGTGGGCTCGTCGGGCTATCGAGCATGACGGGTCGCATACGAGGCAAAGGTCCGCGCCACGATGCTCAACAGCAGCACGAACACGAGGAGCACCAGAGCGGTGGCCCAGGCCACCGTCTGCAGGTGGGCGTCCGCTTGGGTGCCGTCGGTGAACACCGTGAGCGGCATCGCCTGCATGGGCTGGAACGGATTAGTGACCAACAAGGTGCTCCCGAGCGCGGTGAACAGCAGAGGGCGCGGTCTCGCCGACAGCGCGGGCCACGGCCAGCAGGTTGCCCGTGACGATCCCCGGGAGTGACGTGCGCAAGACCACGGAGCGGGCGACACGCGAGGGGCGTGCCCCCAAGGCGAGGGCGGCGTCCCAGAGATCATCGGGCACGGCCCGCATCGCCACCTCGTCGGCCCGCACGATGATCGGCAGCATGAGGACAGCCAGCGCGAAACTCCCGTAGATGCCGGCGTAGTGGTGGGAGGGCACAACGAGGAGGGCGTAGGCGAAGACGCCGATGGCGATGGAGGGGATGCCCGACATGACGTCGGCCACGAAGCGGATGGTCGCCGCCAGCTTGCCGCGGCGGTCGACGAGCCAGAGTGCCACCGCCAAGCCCACCGGGATCGCGACGACGGCGGCCAACCCCACGATGATCAGCGTGCCGATGATCGCGTTGTAGACCCCGCCGCCCGGGACGCCCTCGGGGACCGGGAGTTGGGTGAAGAAATCGACGGACAATCCCGGGACGCCCCGCTTGATCGTGTAGGCGATCAACGCCACCAGCGGGATGAGCGCGATGACGAGGGCGACGTAGCACGCAATCCGCGTCGTCGTTCCCAATAGCCGACGCCTGCGCAGGCTCGAGCGTGAGGCGGCGCGCACCACGCCACGGCGTCGCTCCACGGCTTCGGGCGAAAGCAACGCCGCCGTATGCCGGCGCTCGGTCTCCAGGTCGATCGTCACGCCGGCAGGCCACCAGGCTCGAGATCCGGCAGTACGTCAGGCTGGTCGGCGAAGGTCTGACGGCCCCCCCTGCGGCGACGCAGCAGGAGCTGGCCTCCGATATTGGCGAGCGCCGAGAAGGCGAGGAGCACCACGACCAGTCCGATGACAGCGCTGCGTTGGATGCCGGTGGCCTCGGAGAAGAAGCTGACGACTGCCGATCCGAGGGTGGTGCCGGTCGCCAGTAGTGAATGGGGATAGTTCACCCCGCCGCCGATCACCAAGGCCACGGCGATCGCCTCCCCGAGGGCCCGGCCCATGGCCAGGGTGATGGCGGCCTGAATACCCGAGCTCGCCCCGGGAATGACTGCGCGCCGCACGACCTGCCACTTGGTGCCACCGAGGGCGAGCGCCGCTTCCCGGTCGGCCACCGACACGCCCTGGAACGCGGTGCGGGTGAGGGCGGTCAGGGTCGGCAACATCATGACGGCGAGCACCACGGAGGCCAGCAGGATCCCAGATCCGAGATCCTCTCCGCCGAAAAGGTGTTTCACCAGAGGGATTTTCTGCAGGAAAGGTTCCACGTCACGCTGGAAGAGGGGGACCAGGACGAACAGGCCCCACAAGCCCACGACGATGCTCGGGACCGCGGCCAGCAGGTCGACACAGGTCGAAAGCGGTCCGGCGATGCGGCGGGGCAGGAACTCGGACAGGGCCGCTGCGGTGGCGATGCCGACCGTGATCGCGAGGAGGAGGCCGATGCCGGTGGTCAGCAGCGTGTCGATAATGAAGACCCCGGCACCGAATTGCTCGGTGTCGGGGTTCCATGTTCCGCTGAAGATGAAACTCAACCCCGAATGCCTGAATGCCGGCGCGGCCTGCCAGACCAGGCTCACCACCAGGGCCACAACGACGGCGGCGAAGATCAGGACGCCGCCCCAACGCACTGTGGCGTACAAACGGCCCTTGGGGCGTCTCCGTTCCCGGGCGATAAGTGGCCCAATACGCCCGTGCCGCCCAGGATCGGAAGGCACGGCTTCATGGGCCGTCACTTCAGATTCTCCGCCCCCCGCACCGGTGGTCATCAGCCGGACACCATACGGCCCTGGTGTCGACGACGGATCAACTCGTGAATATCGCTGCCCCGGTTGCTGTCTGCAGGCCGAGGAGCGTGGAATGGGCCAGTGTCACCGCGACCGACGGCAAGGGCGCGTACCCCAGGCCCGACGAGTAGCTCTGTCCGCTCGTGGTCACCCACTGGAAGAGCTTGCCCAAGACGATGCCCGTGTTGGTGCTCGCCTGCTTCTGGTAGAGCAGCGCCCAGCTGAAGTTGGCCAGCGGGTAGGCCGAGGCCCCGGCGGAGTAGATGATGTTGAAGTTGGTGGAGCTCAGGGCACTCGCGGTCGCGCCGGCGGCGGCAATGGTGCTCACCGAAGGCGTGACGTACGTGTTGCTCTTGGACAAGAGCGCGGCGTTCGTGAAGTTCGCTTCCAGCGCATAGGAGTACTCGACGTAGCCGATCGCTCCCTCGGTCTCCTGGATGTAGCCGGCCACACCGGCATTGAGGTCCTCGCCCGACGTGCCCGTGGCGCGTCCTGCGGTGGGCCAGGTGGTCGAGGGCGCCGTGGTGCCGATGGCGCCGGTCCAGGTCGGCGACGTGTCGATGAGGTACTGGTCGAGGTCGTAGCCGGGGCCCGAGGTGTCAGACCGGAACACCGGGATGATGTTCTCGTTGGGCAGCTTCACGCCGGGGTTGAGCGCGGCGATGGCGGGGTCGTTCCAGTTGGTGATCTGGCGCAGGTAGATCTTCGCCAGGGTGGGCCCGTCCAGCTTCAGGCCGCTGGTCACGCCACTGACGTGGTACGAGATGGCCACGCCGCCCAGGTCGACGGGAACCTGGAGAACGGGACCCTTCGATGCCGCAATCTGGGCGGCAGTCATCGGGACCTCGCTCTGGCCGAAGCTGGCCGTGTTCTGCTGGATCGCCGTCACGCCGGGGCCACTACCCGAGCCGGTGAAGTTGACGGTCACGCCGGGGTTGAGCTTGTTGTACTGGTAGAGGACCCGGCCATAGAAGGGCTGGATCGAGCTGGCGCCGATACCGGTCAACGAAGCGGCAGGCGACGAGGTGGGATTGGCCGAGAGCGACCCGCCGGGCGTCGACGGCGCGGCTGCAGCCGTCGTAGGGGTGACGACGGCCGCTTTGCTCGTCGTGGTGGTGACCCCGCCGGCCTTGCCGTGGTGGTGGTCGTCCCGCCCCCCGCCGCGGTGGTCGTGGTGGTGCTGGCGCTGGACTTGGAGTCGTCGTGGTCGTGCTCGCGTGCTTGTTGTCGTTCGTCTTCTTGGATGCCGAGGGCGTCGATGAACCGCACGCGGCAGCGATCAGACCACCGGCCAGGACGACGACGCCGATGGCGAAGGTCCGGCCGAAGCGGCGGTGCCCGCTTTTGGTCGATGTGGGAGAATCGGGTGTGGTCTGCAAGTCTTTCTTCCTCATTCCTCTTTTTCGTCGTCCTGCGCACAGGCTCAGGGTCGGGCTTCTGCAATGGACATTGCAACGTACGGGTCACTACGTGGGGCCCCCGCGGCGGGTGTGATTCTTGACCAAAAACGTCAACAATGTCAATTACGGTGAGTCGGGAGATTAACTGGACTCAGGAGATGACGGATGTCACCGCATGCGAGGAGCTCAGCGGGATCGTCGGAGACGACCAACGCGTCGACGAGGTGAGGGGCGATAAAGCCCAGGTCGACGGCCTGCTCCATGAAGGTCAGCAGCAGGTCGAAGAAGCCGTCGGTGTTCAGGACGCGCACATGGCTTGTCGTGGATACCCAGGTGGACCCAGGTAACCGTCTCCATGAACTCCTCATAGGTGCCGAACCCACCGGGCAGCATGATGACGGCGTCGGACAGCTCGGCCATGCGGGCCTTGCGCTCGTGCATGGAGGCGACGACCTCCAGACGATGCAGGCCCTGGTGCGCGATCTCGTGGTCGGCCAGTGAGCTGGTGATCACGCCGACCGCACGGCCTCCCGCCCCGAGGACGGCGTCCGCCACCACGCCCATGAGGCCGACCGAGGCGCCTCCGTAGACGAGGCCGATGTCGCGTTCGGCCAGCGTGGCGCCGAGGGAGGAGGCGGCGGCGGCGAACGAGGGACGATTCCCTAGGCGCGACCCGCAGAAGACGGCGACGTCACGGAGCTGGGGCATCGCGGCAGTCTTTCCGCTGGTGCCGCCCCCGGCAAGACCTGTGCCGAAAGGCTATGCGGCGCTGTCAGAGACCGCGAGTGCCTCTGCAGAGGACGGCTTGGGCCGGCCCCGCCGCACCATCGTCTCCGCGGCATCGCTGTCGTGGATGGTCAGCGAGAACGCGGTTCCGGCCAGGGCGAACGCCGCCGCGGCAGCGAAGGCCAGGTGGTAGGCCCGCAGGTTGGGGTGGGCGATCCCTCCGGCGCCTGGGTCGAGCCGACCCCGATGAGCACGGTCGAGAGGACGGCGACACCCACCGCGCTCCCGACCTGCCGCTCGTGTTGAAGAGGGTCGAGGCGCGGCCGGTGTCCGCCGGCGAGATCATGGCGAACGAGGCGGCCTGATTGGGCACGAAGATCTGCGCCACGATCAGTCCGAGCACGAACATGAGGCCCCGCATCAGCCAGAGGTTCGTGGTCAGGCTGATCTGGGTCAGGAGGAGCATGGTCACGGTCAGTGCGAGGAGGCCGCCGGTGATGTGCCGGCGTGGGCCCAGCCGGGGGTAGATCAGCCGGCTGGCGAATTGTGCGCCGAACATCACGCCGAAGGCCTCGGGGAACGTGGACAGGCCGGACTGGAGCGCGCTGAGGCCCCGGGCGTCCTGAAAATAGAGGGGGATCAGATAGAGCGTGCCCAGGAATGCGGCAGAAACCAGGAACATGACGCCGGTTGACGATCGAAAGAGGCGGGCCGACAGAAGCCGCAGGTCCACCATCGGCTGAGGAGTGCGAAGTTCGACGATGACCAGGGCGGCCAGCAGTGCAGCGCCGGCGACACAACTGGCGATGACCGACGGCGAGGCCCAGCCCTTGAGCGGTCCCTCGGAGACGCCGTACATGAGCAGGCCGAGACCCGCACCGCCCAGGATGAACCCCGGAATGTCGAAGACGCCGGCCTCCTGGGGGGCTGACCGCTCCAGGCAGAGTGCCCCGAACGTCACGGCGGCGATGCCGATCGGGAGATTGACGAAGAAGACCCAGCGCCACGAGAGGTCGGTGACGAGGAGCCCGCCGAGCACCGGGCCCGATGGCGGGCGCCAACGTGGTGCCGATGGTCAGGATGCTGGCCGCCCGCATCCGTTCGGACGGGGGGAAGACCCGGAACAGCATGGCCATGCCGACCGGGGCCATCATGCCGCCGCCGGCGCCCTGGAGGACGCGGAAGAGGACGAGCTCGGTCATGTTCTGTGCCAGCCCGCAGAGGACCGACCCCAAGGTGAAGACGACGATGGCCGACATCAGGACCCGCTTGCCGCCGAAGCGGTCACCCAGCCAGCCCGAGGCCGGGATGAACACGGCCAGGCTGACCAGGTAGGCGATGACGATGCCATCGACGGCGGTCGGGGCGATGTGGAAGTTGCGACCGATCGTCGGCAGGGCCACGTTCACGATCGTGATGTCCATGATGTTCATGAACATGGCGGAGACGAAGACGACGCCGACAGCGATCTTCTGGTTGATGGCGACTGCGGGCACGAGCTGAAAGGTTCCTGACTGTGAGCGGCGTCCGGGTTCGGGCTGCCGTCGGCCCGCCGAACCGCACGAGCCGTGCTCCCGACCATATGCGCCAGGATGCCCGCTGCTGTGGGCACTGGGGGCCACGGACCGGTAGGAGATCGCTGTGCGGCGGCCAAATTCGCATGGTCGGCTTCGCCGACCGTCGGCGAAGTACAAGATGAGCCCCGGTGGAGCACCGACGTACCCTCAGGCGGGGCTGGCGCCCTCGTGCTCTGTGGCCTGGCCTGGTGCCTCGGTGCATCGGGCGGTCCGGCTTCTGCGGCGCCGCCTCCTCCGAAGCGCTGCGCCCACGGGAACCGTGTGGCTCTGCGAGCCGGGCCAGCCGATGGACCCGTGTGCGTCCAGCCTGGACTTCACCACGGTGTCAGCGAACGGGTCGACACGGTCGTGGATGCCGACGCGCCCGACTCCTCCACGTTCGACTGCTTCTACGTGTACCCGACGGTGTCCACTCAGCTGAAAGACAACGCCAACCTCAAGATCCAGCCTGCGGAGATCGAGCGGCGGCGATCAGCCAGGCGTCACGTTTCTCGCAGGTCTGCCGGGTGTGGGCCCCCATGTACCGGCAGCGCACCGCCGCTTCGCCTGAACAAGGCCTCGGCGCTGACCCCACAGCGGACAAAGTCGCCTACGAAGTCTCCTGTCGGGCTGGCAGGACTATCTGGCGCACGACAACGACGGGCGTCCGGTCATCTTCATCGGGCATTCGCAAGGGGCCGCGATGTTGATCCGATTGTTGCGGAGCCAGATCGACCCTCACCCGGCGCTCCGCAAGCAGATGGTGTCCGCTCTCATACTCGGTGGCAATGTGCAGGTTCCGACCGGAAAGACGGTCGGCGGAAGTTTCGAACACATTCCGACGTGTTGCTCGCCCCGGGCGACAGGTTGCGTCATCGCCTATTCGATCGTTCGGGACGTCGCCCCCGGCGACGTCCGACTTCGGCCGTCCCGGGCAAGGGGTCAGCCTCCAATCGGGTCAGACCGCCTCGAAAGGCGAACAGGTGGCCTGCGTCAACCCGGTGACGTTCTCGGACGCAAGGGTGCCCTGCAGCCCTATTTTCTGAGCGCCGGTACGAGCGTGCCGGGCGTGACGGTGACGACCCCCTGGGTCTCTTTCCCGGGTCTGTACACGGCCCAGTGCAAGAGCAGGGGAGGGGCGACATGGCTTGAGATCAATGCCACGTCGGCGTCCGGTGACCCGCGACCGATCGTGACCGCCTCCCTCGGTCCGGACTGGGGGTACCACGCCGACGACGTCAACCTGGCCCTGGGCAACCTCGTCAGGACGTGGCGCAGGAGGAAGCCGGCTGGAGCGGCTGAACGGCTGGTCCGGGACCGCTGCGGCATCAACGGGCCGTGCCCGGAGCCCGGTCGTAGACTCCGGCGGTGGCCAAGGTAATCGCCGTCGCGAATCAAAAGGGTGGCGTGGCCAAGACGACCACGGTGCATTCCCTCGGAGTGGCCCTGGCCGAGCAGGGCAAGCGGGTTCTCATGGTGGACCTCGACCCCCAGGCCTGCCTGACCTATTCGTCCGGGATCGATCCCGACGAGCTCGACGCCTCGTTGCACGATGTCCTGGTGCGCCGGGCCATGGTCGCCGACGTCCGGCGTCCCGTTCCGGGAATCGAAGGGCTGAGCGTGGTCCCCGCCACCATCGATCTGGCCGGGGCCGAGGTGCACCTGCTCAGCCGAACCGGTCGGGAGCACGTGTTGGCGCGTGCGCTCGAGCCGGTCCTGCCCGACTATGACGTCGTCCTGATCGATTGCCCACCCTCCTTGGGGGTCCTGACGATCAATGGCCTTACTGCGGCCGAAGTCGTCCTGGTGCCCCTGCAATGCGAGGCGCTGAGCCAACGAGGCGTGGGGCAGCTCCTCGAGACGATCGAGGATGTGCGCCAGTTCGCCAACGAAAAGCTCTCCGTGCTCGGTGTGATCCCCACCATGTACGACAGCCGCACGACCCACGCCCGGAGGATCCTCGGCGAGGTGGGGGAGCGCTACGGCCTGCGGGTCTTCGATCCGCCGGTGCCCAAGTCCGTGCGCTTCGCTGAGGGCCCCGAGCTCGGTCGCTCTGTCCTGCAGCACGCGCCGTTATCCGCGGGAGCGGTCGCCTACCGCTACGTTGGCGACCCAGGTGTACGACGTCGTTGCAGGTGTCCTGACGTGGTGGGTGCACGGAGCGAAAGGCCCCCTGATCCTCTCGGCAAGCGTGCGTTGTACTGGGTGCCGTCAGCCCCTGGTGGCGGCGACGATGCCCCGGCCGAGGGACCTCCGAAGGACTCCTTCGACCCCTCGGCGGCCTCGCCGGGCTCGCCGGGCTCGGCGGCCTCGCCGGCCTCGCCGGCCAAGGCGTCCGTGGCCGCAGGCAAGAGGGCCCTGTATTCCGATACGCCATCGCCGCCGAACGGCGGGAGCGAAGGCCCTGCGCCCGTCGGTCGGGGAGAGGATCGTTCACCGTGCGGTGCCAGCGATGTGGCCAGGTCTCCCATGTCGGCCTGCTCAACCTGCTCATCTTCCAGCTTCCGATCGGGGTGTGGTTGCCGCGAGGTCAATTTGACCGCCGCATGACATGTCCGTCGTGTCGCAAGCGGTCGTGGTGCAGCGTCACGCTTCGACGGAGCTGACCCGTTGCCGGCCCGGCGGAGCCGTTGTCCACCCCGGCGTAGGCTTTAGGGATGTTCGGTGGGATGGGTGGCGGAGGGTCGACCCTGCGCAACGTGCGCGTCGGCGCTCTCGCTGTGTTCGTGGTGCTCGGTCTCGCGCTCCACCGGAGCGGTTCGGCCTACAACACGTTGCACGCGGTGTACTTCGTCGTCATCGCCGCTCTGATCGTTGCCTCCATCGCCGGGCGGGGGAGGGGACACGGAGGCCGCGGCGGCTACGGGCCCCCCGGCGAGGCGCGGCACGGGAGAGGCAGTTTCGGGTCGGGGCCACCCCCGCCCCGAATTCCTACGGATAACCCTGATCCCGAAGCAGGCTCGTAGAGGCCACTCGACGGGGGTTACCGCGGCCGGGGCGGCTACTCCGACAGGTAGAACCGCAACGGGACGGCTGACTCGCGGGTGACCCTGCCACGATGTTCGAGCAGGACGAGGTGTGCCAGTGTTTCGCCGTTGGCGGCCCGCTGCATGTAATCAGGGAGATCGTCGAAGGGGCGTGACCACGACAGGGCCAACGTGATGTCCCAGCACGAGATGCCCGGGCTCTTCTCAAGGACGCCTTCGATTTCCGCCAACCGGTCTCCGTGATGCGCGATGAGCGCGTCGACCCGTTCGTCGAGCCCCGAGAAGCGGTACTCGTGGGCCGGGAAGACTTCATCGGGATGGAGAGCCTTCACCTTGGTCAGGGACTCGAGATACGCACCCAGTGGGTTCGCGAATTGCTGCGAGTGAAACGAGATATTCGGCGTGATCCGGGGCAGGACGTGGTCACCCGACAGCAGCAGCTTCTGTTGGTCGGAGTACAGGCAGATATGTCCCGGCGAGTGACCTGGCGTCCAGACCGCCTTGAAATCCCAACCGGGTAGGTCGAGAACTTGCTCGTCCTCAATCAGGAGGTCCGGTTGCGTGACGCTGAGCGTCGCTTTGATCTCCATGGATGCAAACGCCAGATCGGGGAGCTTGTCTGCGGGCACTCCCGACAGAGTGAAGAGCTCTCGCATCTCGTCCACCAAGCCGTCGGTGTCGTGGTAGCGCGTCTCGAGAAGCTTGGCATCGGCCGGGTGCAGGCCCACCCACGCGCCCGAGGCCTCGCGCACCCGTCCGGCCAATCCGTAGTGGTCGGGATGGAGATGGGTCACCACGACGCCGCGCACGTCGCCGATGGAACCGCCGGTTTGGGCCAAGCCTGCATTGAGTGCATCCCAGGCATCATCGGTGGGCCACCCGGCATCGACGAGGGCCACACCGTTGTCCAGTTCCATCACATAGACCGAGACATAGCGCAACGGGTTGTTCGGAATAGGAACCGGGATGGACCACATGCCGGGTCGCACCTTCTCGACCGGGGGCAGCACGTTGCGGTCCCATGCCTCCTTCTGCGCGATGCCAGTGACGGTGAACACAGCGGGCACGGTAATCGAGCCACTTTGGAGAAAGCCAAAGCGTGAGCACACTGCGGCAGACGGGTGGTGTCAGCACGAGAGGCATCCTGGGGGTTAGCCACCTTGGCGGCCGGTGCCCCCGGAGAAACAATGCAACAGACGATTGTGACGCGAGGAGAACGCTTTGGGAGCCGTGAGAATGGCGTTTCGCGCCAAACTTCGCCACCGATGGCGGTCCTGGTTGGCCATTGCGATCCTCATCAGCATCGTTGGAGGGCTGGTCGTGGCCGCCGCTGCCGCCGGCCGCCGCACCCAAGCTGCATTTCCGCAGTTCGTCGCCGCACACGGCTTCGACGCCGACGTGTACACGAGACAGCCCGTGGCGAAAGTGGCGAAGCTGCCCGGGGTGACATCCGCCACAGAAGTGATCAGCCCCGACACTGGTCAGCCGACGTGCCGGTGCACCCACCCGATCAACCCGACGGAATTGGGGGTCATCTTCGTGCCCAACACGGGCAGATCCCCCTACAAGCTCATCTCGGGCCGCTTGCCCGATCCCTCAGCACCGGACCAGGTCCTGGCCTCGTTCACCCTCCAAGCAGGACGACGGGGTACATCTCGGGAGCGTGATCCGCGTGCCGTTCTACGCGTTGTCACAGGGACCGGCCTACAACAACGCCGTCGGCCCACTACCGAAACCCAAGGGTCCGACCATCGCCCTCCATGTCGTCGGGATTCGAAGCCACCGAATTCGAGTTTTCCGCCGGGACAACCCCTTCCTACGACCTCTACACCACCCCGGCATTTGCCCGCACGGTCATTCCACGGGCACCTGCCGGCTATGTGTACCTGGTCAATTTGCGTGGCGGTGCGGCTGCTCTCTCCCGATTCGACGTTGCCGCCACTGCGCTGCAGGGTCAAGGCGAGGAGGGTGGGTCAAACGAGGATTCGGCTGCTGTTTCGGTTGAAGCCTCCATCCACCCGCAGGCCATCGGGTGGTGGATCCTGGCTGGACTCGCCGCTCTCGTCGGACTGGCGGTGGTAGGCCAGGCATTGGCTCGTCAGAGCATCGTCGAGAGTGGGGACTACCCCACTATGGCCGCTCTCGGGGCAAATCGCCGCCAGTTGATCGCCCTCGGCATGGCACAGAACCTCGTGGTGGGGCTCGTCGGCGCTGCGGGAGCTGTGGCGGTAGCCACCTTGCTCTCTCCGCTCGCCCCGCTCGGTGAGGCGCGGGTTGCCGAAAGTTCTACCGGCATCTCTTTTGACGCGCGGGTCTTGTTGCTCGGGGCGCTGGCAACTGTGGTGGCCGTGCTCGTTCTCGGTGCGTGGCCCGTATTCCGTGCCGCAGCGGCCGTTCGCCCCGAGGGCCGGACCGGTCCGACCCGCTCCTCGGCGGCGGTGGCGCACTTCGCGGCGATGGGCGCACCTCCGAGCGCCGTGATCGGCGTCAGGAACGCCTTGGAGCGACGGACCGGCGGGTCGCCGGTTCCCGTGGGCAGTGCACTTCTCGGAACGGTGCTCGCCGTCACGGCGCTGTGTGGAACAGCGGTGTTCGGGGCCAGTCTCTCGCATCTGACGGCGACGCCCAGGCTCTATGGCGATACGTTCCAGCTGAACTTCACGGACCCGTCCGGTGGCACCCCGGATCCTGTGGTCTTGAGGAGCGTTGAACACGACAGCACTGTCACCGGAATAACAGAGGGCATCGGCACGGAGATCTCCGTGAACAAGGTGGCAGTCGGGGGCTATCGCGGGAACAGCCGTTCGTGGTCCGCTTCTCCTTTCGACCGTCGGTGGACACCTCCCGACTACGAACGACGAGATCGGTCTCGGCCACACGACCATGCGTCAGGTGGGCGCGCATGTGGGCTCGGTCGTCCATGTCACGGTGTCGCTGCCATCGGGCGGACGACGAACAGCGATGTTCCACGTGGTAGCCCAGGTGTCGTTCCCGGTGATCGGAGGGGCGGTGAGCCTCGGTTCCGGCGCAGTGCTGACGACCGCTGGCTACTTGGATACCGTCTGCTCGCAGGGCGCCACTCGACCGGCATGCACTGCGGCCGCATTGGCCACCACCAACGGTGGGGGAGTTCTTGTTCGCTTCGCCTCCGGTCCACAGGGGACTGCAGCGATCAACCGGTATCTCAAGAGATACCGGTCCGCCGCGGCCCTCTCAGTTACCCCGACTTCCCTCATCAACTTCGGAGAGGCAGTGAATTTCCCACTCATTTTCGGCGCGATGTTGGCGGTGGTCGGTGCGGCGACGCTCGCCCATCTTCTGGTGGTGAGCGTGGCGCGTCGCCGACAAGAGATAGGACTCCTGAAGGTGTTGGGGTTCGTCAATCGCCAGATTGCCGCGGCCGTGGCCTGGCAGGCCATGACGTTGGCGCTTATCGGCATCATCATCGGCGTCCCCCTGGGCGTGGTGGTGGGTCGAGCGATATGGACGGCGTTCGCCAATAACCTCGGCGCCGTCCCGGTCTCCGTCGTGCCGATCTGGCTTGTCGGACTTCTGGTGGGCGGCGTTGTCGTCGTCGCGAATCTCCTCGCGATCGGTCCCGCCCTGGTGGCCACCCGTTCGAAGCCGGCGAGGCTCTTGCGCTCCCCACAACTCAATGCAGTCTGAAGACGGGTTCGCAGCTCTTGCTCTGAGCCACGCACCCACTCTTTTGGGGATAGAAAAAAGGGGTCAGGCGACCAACCCAGTGGAGGAGGACGAGCGATGCCGAAAGTCATTAAGGGAAATGCGGGGCGAAAGCCCCCGGTGCCCTCGGCGAATCACGCCGATATCGATGATTGGCGCCAGCACCTGATGCCAGATCTGCAGCCCATCGTCGAGCGGTTGGATGAGTCGATCCGAGCGGTGATCCCTGGCCTTGACTACACCGTCAACAGAAAAAGGGCGTATTACGGGCTACCAGAACTCGGGTGGATCATTGAAATAGCCGCCTACGACGTCTCCGTGAATGTCCTCTTCCTCGGCGGGGCTGACTTCGAATCCCCACCACCGCTCGGAACGACCGACCGGACTCGGTACATCAAGGTGACCAGTTTGGAGGAGGCGCAGCGACCGGAGCTCCAGAAATGGATCGAGCAAGCGGCACACACGCCGGGTTGGATGTGATGTGCATCGCTCCCGCACGGCGGCTCGAGACCCCAAATTGGCGTCGGGCTGCCGGGATTTGAACCCGGGACCTCCTGCTCCCAAAGCAGGCGCGCTGCCAAGCTGCGCTACAGCCCGCAAATAGCTACGGAGGAGGTACTTTACTGCCCTTCTGCATCAGGGGCGGATCGAACAGGCCGGAGCGAGGGAATGGGGCTTACGCGTCTGCATCCCCTCGCCCGAGCGTTCCTAGGTGGTGCAGAGCGGCTTGTTCCCGTTGAGGGTCACGAACTTCGCGTGATTGATCCCCATCAAATAGAAGCACTTGTTGTTCGATGGCTTGCCCTTGACGAATCCTCCGAGCGGTGGCGAAATGCCATCCAACGTGGTGCCCTTGGGTAGCGCATAGAGGCCCTTGACGATTTCGGCCGACGTCGGATTCGCACTCAGATGTCCCGCTTCGGCAGCCAATTTCAACTCGGTGCCTTCCGCCCAGACCTGTACGACGACCTCGCCGAAGTTGGGTCCCGCCGGCACGGACGGCGCGTACTTGTCGAGAGCCTCGTACATCGGCTTCGTTGCCGCATCGTGCACGAACCAGGGGACCTCAGGTTGCACATCCACATTCCCTTGCATGGCCGGGATGGTCAGCCAAGAGATGGAGACGGTGCCGTCTCCGCCGAACTCCAACGGCGCGTACCCCTGCGAGGCACAGTTCTGGGCCACCTTGGTCACGACTCCGGAGGCATCGCCCACGTCCATGCCCGTTGCGCCGGCCTGCTTGGCGGCGAGACACTGCGCCTCGTAGTTGGGTGCAGCGAATCCGATGCTGGCCGTGTAGACGAGCTTGAGGCCGATTTTGGCCAGGTCACCCTTCAACACCGCCGAGGACTGGGCGCAGATCGCCACCTCGGCGCAATAGAGATCGGCCACCTTCTTCACTCCGGCCCTCTTCATGGACTCGGCCTCGCCCGGGGTTGCGTTGTTGAAGGTGAGCCCCGGGGTGAAGAAATCGGAATTGGTGTAGCCGGCCACGGTGTCGGTGTCGCCGAGCACCGGAACTCCCTGCTGCTTCACATAGGAGGCCCATGACTGATCCTCGTCGCTGTTGTCCATAATGGCGACGACGTGGTCCTGCTCGACCAGCGTTTGTGCGTCGGCGAGAGACGTCGTGGGGTTGTAGCCGTCGTCTTTCACGATGACGTCCACTTTGTGTCCGTCAATACCTCCCTGGGCATTGACGGACGACGCCCAGGCCTGCGCCGTGGGTGAGGTCTGGGCGATGGTCGACGCCTCGGGCCCGGTGCAACTGCAGATGTCGCCGACCTCCAAGGGGGCCGGCGTTGCCGCTCCGGCGGGTTGGCCGATGAAACCCACCGTGCTCAACCCTCCGGCGATCACCGTCGCAATGAGGACCCGCACCGCAAGCCCTTTGTCCCGCCACAGTGGCATCTGCATTGTCACTACCCCCCTACCGTCGTCAGGCGTCTGCCCAGCCGTTAGCGACATCGATGTCGATATCGGGGGAATTTCTACCATCGAACGACGTGGCTGTCAACGAATCGCAACAAATGGGGAGCGACGGTTCTCGCCACGAATCACGTGGTGGTAGCACGACACCGTCGAGTGCGGGCAGCCCCCTCGACAGAATCGGCCTTCGAATGGAAACTCAATGGATCGTGCGTGAACAGTCCGAGGGGTCCTTGGAGCTATGAGACAGGTTCTCCCGGTCGCCTGGTACCGATTCCGGGCGACGTTGGGCCGTCGCTGGGGCGGTTATGTCAGCGTGATCGTCCTCATCGGGCTCGTCGGCGGCATCGCCATGGCATCGATCGCCGGGGCCCGCCGCACCCAGTCGTCGTATCCGACGTTCATCAGCAGTACGAATCCCTCCACATTGACCATCTCCGCCTTCGCCGCGAACTCGGGTGGTAACCCCACGGGCTCGGCCAGACTGACCGCCAGGATCAAGCACCTTCCCGACGTGCGGACGGCCCGAACGCTCCTCGCTCCGGAGATCGTGCCGCTGGCGAAAGACGGTGCCCCGCGTCTGGTTGCGTTCGGCAATTCGATTCCAGGGGCCAGCGTGGACGGATTGTTGTTCGACCAGGACCGCGTCTCGGTCGTGCAGGGCCGCCTGGTGGATCCGAACCGGGCGGACGAGATCGAGATGACCGCGAACACCGCCCACTCACTCGGGATCCACATCGGCCAGGTCGTCCCCCTGGGTTTCTACACCGATGCACAGACGAACGAATCGGATTTCGGTACCACTCGGGTCGCACCGCGTTTTCGGGTCGAGGCGAGGTTGGTCGGCATCATCGTCCTCAACAACGAAGTCGTGCAGGATGACATCGACAAGAACTACGGCTTCGAAGTGGTCACACCGGCGCTCATGCGAGAGATCATTGCGGTGTCGCCGACAGCGGCCCAGCCGGTTCTGTACGGCCTGCAACTCGCGGATGGCGATCGAGACGTCGTCAAGGTGGAGAAGAGCCTGACGTCGATCCTCCCGGCGGGTTCAACCTACGAATTCCACGTGACCTCTCGGGTCGTCTCCGCGGTCGAGCTCTCGGTCAAGCCAGAATCGGTGGCACTCGGCGCGTTCGGCGTAATCGCCGCATTGGTGACAATGGTGCTCGGGATTCAGGCAATCTCGCGCCAGCTGCGGCTCGGCCAGGCGAACCGGCAGGTGTTGCGCGCATTGGGGGCCAGTCCGGCTATCACAGCCGGCGACGGCCTTCTCGGTGTTCTTCTTGCCGTCGTTCTCGGCTCGTTGCTCGCCGGAGCGGTGGCGGTGGGCCTGTCACCACTGGCCCCCCTGGGGCCGGTCCGCCCTGTGTACCCGGATCTCGGGATCGCTTTTGACTGGACGGTGCTCGGCATAGGCCTCACCGTTCTGGTGATAGGGCTCGGATCGGCCGCCATCGCTCTCGCCATTCGTGGAGCACCGCATCGGGTCCGTCGCACCCCACTGGTGGCGACGCAGGGCTCGAAAGTGGTGCGCGGTGCCGAGGTGGCGGGGATGTCTCCGGCCGGAGTGCTCGGCCTGCAACTCGCCCTCGACCGCGGGCGGGGAGGCACCGCGGTGCCCGTGCGGTCCGCCTTGGTGGGCACCGTTCTGGCGGTGGCCCTCGTGGTGGTCACCCTCACGTTCGCCAGCGGCTTGAACACCTTGGTGTCGCATCCGTCACTGTATGGATGGGACTGGAACTACATGCTCAACCCGAGCGACGATGTCCCACCCCAAACCCTCGCCGTCCTGGACCATGATCCCGACGTCGCCGCCTGGGCCGGGGCAAATCTCGCCAACGCGCAGATCGACGGCCAGAGCTTTCCCATTTTGCTGAGCAGCACCAATGCCGCGCTGTCGCCGCCGATCCTCTCGGGGCATCAGCTCGAGACAAAGCGCCAGATCGTGCTGGGTGCGGCCACGATGAGCGCGCTCCACGAACGCATCGGCGGCACGGTGGTCATCAGCTACGGCACGCCGGCGGACGCACCGGTCTACGTACCGCCGACACGCCTCACGATCGTCGGGACGGCCACTCTTCCGACCGTCGGCTATACGAGCTTCGTTGCCGATCACACCTCCATGGGCACCGGCGCCATCGTGGCCAAGGGGATCGAGCCAGCAGCATTTCAACGGGCCCTGCATAACCCCGACGCGAATCTTGACGGCCCCGAGATGGTCTTCGTGCGACTACGCCATGGCATCAGCGCCACTGCCGGCCGCAAAAACATGCAACACGTCGCGAGCGAGGCAGACAAAATATTCAAGGATGACCCCGCGGGCGAAGGTAACGGCGTCTCAGTCCTCGGTGTCCAGCGACCCTCGCAGATCGTGAACTACCGGAGCGTGGGATCTACTCCGGTCATCCTCGCCGTCGGACTGGCCGTGGGTGCGATTGCCGCGCTCGGCCTCACCCTGGCGGCATCAGTTCGTCAGCGGCGGCGGGATCTGGCCGTCATAAAGACCCTTGGCTTCGTGCAACGACAATTGTCGGCAGCGGTGGCGTGGCAGGCGATCGTGGCGGCATTCGTCGGAGTGATTGTGGGGATACCGCTCGGCATCGTCGTCGGGCGCCAACTCTGGATCCTCTTCGTGCGCAATATCGACGCTGTCCCTGACCCCACCGTTCCCGTGTTGTCGGTGCTCGCCGTCGGTGTCGGCGCTCTTGTGTTCGCCTACCTCGCCTCCGTCCTCCCGGGACAGAGGGCGGCGCGCGTCCCGACGGCACTGGCTCTTCGGGCCGAGTGACGCTCCATGAAGCTCTTTTCGAGTCCGCTGGGTTAACGTTTGCTCCGAAGCGAAGTCCGACCCGGGGAGCCGGATGAACCCGAAGGCGTATGCGGCGTAGAAGCCGTCTGTTTTGGATCGCCGGCCTCGCCGCCCTAGGTCTGCTCACCCTCCCAGCGGGCGTGGCGGTGGTCACCGCCATACCCGCCCTCGCCGCTTCCGCGTCCGCTTCGGCGAACACCGCCAACGCCGGCGCCCAGGGCTACTGGCTGGTGGCCGCCGACGGGGGCATCTTCACGTTCGGCGACGCCGGCTTCTACGGCTCGACCGGGGCCCTACGACTCAACGAACCCATCGTGGGCATGGCGGCGACCCCCGACGGCAAGGGCTACTGGTTGGTGGCCGCCGACGGGGGCATCTTCACGTTCGGCGACGCCGGCTTCTACGGCTCGACCGGGGCCCTACGACTCAACGAACCCATCGTGGGCATGGCGGCGACCCCGGACGGCAAGGGCTACTGGTTGGTGGCCGCCGACGGGGGCATCTTCACGTTCGGTGACGCCGGGTACTACGGCTCGACCGGCGCCACAAAGCTCAACCAGCCCATCGTCGGCATGGCCGCCACCCCCGACGGCAGGGGCTACTGGCTGGTGGCAGCGGACGGGGGCGTCTTCACCTTCGGCGACGCCGGGTATTACGGCTCGACCGGCGCCATAAAGCTCAACCAGCCCATCGTCGGCATGGCCGCCACCTCCGACGGCAGGGGCTACTGGCTGGTGGCCGCGGACGGCGGCGTCTTCACCTTCGGCGACGCCGGCTATTTCGGGGCGTCGCCGAGCGCCGACCCCGGGGCGGCGGGCATCGTGGCCATCTCGCCCGCTGCGAACGGGCAGGGCTATTGGATCGCCGCCCGCGACGGAGCTGTCGACGCCTTCGGTGCCGCTGCGCCGGAGGGCTCTTCCGCTGCCCTCTCTCTGAACGAGCCCATCGTGGGTTCGACCGGTGTGCCGTCCGCCCCGGAGGACCAGGCGTCGCCGGGGCCGCTCGCCGTCACGCATACCCCCTTGGCTCTCGCGACGAGAGGGTCGCCCTATGGAGCCACGCTGACGGCAACCGGCGGTGTGGCCCCCTACTCCTGGATTCCCCTCGGATCGCTCCCGGCCGGTCTCAATCTCTCCACGAGCGGTGTGATCACCTGGACGCCGAGTGCGCTCGGCACCTTCACGTTCACCGTGCAGGTGACCGACAGCACGGCACCGGTATCCCTGACGGCGACGGGGACGGTGTCGATCTCCGTGGAGGTGCCCCCGCCGTCGATCACGACGACGACACTGCCCGGAGCCGTCGTCGGCACCGGATATTCCGCCGCACTCACGGCGACGGGGGGCACTTCTCCCTATTCGTGGGCGGTCGTCGGCGGCTCATTGCCGGCTGGGCTGACGCTCTCTCCGAGCGGGTCGATCACAGGCACGCCGAGCGCCCAGGGAAGCGCCACCTTCACCGTGCGGGCCACCGACGCCTCGCCCACGCCACTCGTCGCGTCGTCCGATCTTTCCATCGCCGTCTTTCCGGCGACGTCTTCGATTTCTACCGCCGACTCGTCGAACTGGTCCGGCTACGTAGAGCTCAACGGCCCGTTCACGTCGGTGACGGGCACGCTCAGCGTGCCCTCACTCCTGCCCCACATTTCCTCCAACGACCTCATGGCCGAGTGGGTGGGCATCGACGGGGGAGTCTTCGGCGACAGTGCTCTGATCCAAGCCGGGTTCAACGAAGTGCCGGATCCCAACGATCCCGACAACCCGAAAGGCTTCGTCATTCAACCCTGGTGGGAGATTCTGCCGGCGGACGAGACGTACATCACCGACGTGTCGATTCAGCCGGGGGACCAGGTGACGGTGACCATCGAGCAGATCAGCGGAACCAACTGGAGTATCACCCTGACCGACGACACGAACGGGGGAACGTTCACCCTCGATCATGCGTACAGCGGTCCCGCGACCACCGCCGAATGGATCCTCGAGGCGCTCACGGCCAACGGGAGCGTCGCTCCTCTGGCCCAGTTTTCGCCCGTCGCCACGTTCAGCGGTCTCGGGTTCACGGGTCCCAGCACGGAGGTCGAGCAGGTTCTCATGCTGCAAAGTTCCACTCAGGTGGCGACGCCCTCGACGCTCGACGCCAACGGCTTCAACGTGGCCTATGGCGGCACCGCTCCTGCGCCCCCCTGATGCTGCGGGTCGTCAGTCCTTCTTCTTCCCCAAGATGCGGTTCATCTTTGTCCCACATGTGGGACAAAGGCCCTGAGCAGCCCGCCGACCGTTGGCCAGCTCGACTTCTTGCCCATCGAATTCACGCTTTTCGCGACACTTCACGCAGTAGCCCTCAAAATTTGCCATGCCAACTCCTCTTTTCGGCGAGCCCGTCGGTGAGCCCCCGGGATTGCCCCGCAAGTTAGCGGGGGGGTTTGGCGAAGGGGGGGATGCTCAGGCTCATTCAGGCAGGGGACAGCTAGCCTCAGGCACGTGCCGGGGCCGCCGAAAAGTGAGCAAATGGGGGATGCAGAACCGGCCTTTACGGGCCGGGGCACGGCGGCCACAGCGGCTCTCGCGGAGACGTGGGAATCACTGGCCGGCGTCTGTCGTGGCCTGCCTGTACAGGAGTGGCACCGGCCGACGGGATGCCCCGGCTGGAGCGTGCAGGACCACCTCTCGCACCTCATCGGCATCGAGCGCGCGCTGTCCGGAGAGTCGACCCCCACGTCCGATGATCCCCTCGGCGACCACGTCCGGACACCCTTCGCCGAGGAAAACGAGCGATGGATCGCGGTGCGCCGGTCCTCGCCGGGGCCCGACGTGCTGACCGAGTTCGTCGCCGTCACGCAACGCAGGCTGGCCACGCTGCGCCGCCTGACCGAGGACGAGTGGGCCCGGGTCGGTCCCACCATCGTCGGCGAGGTGGCCCTCGCCGACTTCATGAAAACCAGGGTCTTCGACAGTTGGGTCCACGAGCAGGATGTCCGCCTCGCCCTGGGCCGGCCCGGCGGCTGTGGTGGGCTGGCCTCGGCCATCGGCGTGGGCCAGGTCGAGGCCGCCATGGGGTTCGTCGTGGGCAAGAAGGCGGCGGCGCCCGAGGGGTCCGTCGTGCGCTTCTCGGTGACCGGCCCCGGCCGTGATGCCCGCCGGATCACGCTCGCCGTCCAGGCCGGCCGGGCCCGCCCGGCCGCCGACGGGGGCCCTCCCCACGGTGACCCTGACCCTTTCGAGCCTCGACTTCGTCCGCCTGGGCTGCGGTCGGGTCTCGATGGCGCAGGAGGTGGTGGCCGCCGGAGGGGTGGAGGTGGAGGGGCGAACGCGGCCCTCGGGAAGAAGATTCTCGGAGTCCATGAACTTCATGTTCTGATACGGCCAGTAGAGTGTGCAGTTCGTGATGCGTGCCACCACTGAACCGTTGGAGGGAAACCTCGTCCGCCTGAGCGTCGAGATCGACGAGCCAGAGTTCGACAAAGCTCTCGGTCGACGTCGTCAAGACCCTGGCCTCCCAAATCCGCGTGCCCGGTTTCCGGCCCGGGAAAGTGCCGCGCAAGGTGCTGGAGGCCCGTATGGGTGGCGCCGGCGCGTTGCGCGCCGAAGCTCTCCGCGAGGCGTTGCCCGACTTCTATGCCCGCGCCGTCGTCGATTCGGAGATCGACCCCATCGCCTCCCCCGAGATCGACATCACCTCGGGTGAGGACAGCGGTGCCATCAGCTTCGACGCCGTCGTCCAGGTGCGGCCGACCGTCTCCATCCCCGGCTACGACGGCCTGCAGGTGACGCTGCCCGGCATCATCGTCAGCGACGAGGATGTCGACCGCCAGATCGACCGGCTGCGTGAGAACGACGCCGAGCTCGAAGCTCGTGGGCCGGCCCGCCATCGACGGTGACCTCGTGACCATCGACCTGCACGGGAACGACGCCGAGCGGCGCCGAAGTGGTCGGCGTCGACGACTATCTCTACGAGGTGGGGAGCGCCACGGTCACCGCAGAGCTCGACGAGACACTGCGCGGCGCCAAGGCCGGCGACATCTTGACGTTCTCCTCGGCTGCGCCCGGCGATGAGGACGAGGTGATTTCGTTCCGGGTCCTCGTCAAGGACGTCAAGGTCAAGAAACTGCCCGAGCCCACCGACGAGTGGGCGGCCGAGAGCTCCGAGTTCGAAACCATGGCCGAGCTGCGGGCGGACATCTCCGAACGCCTGGCCCGGGTCAAGCTGGTGCAGAGCCAGATGGCCCTGCGGGAAAACACCATCGAGGCGGTCGCCGCCCTGGTGGACGATGCCGACGTCCCCGAGGTGCTGGTCGATGCCGAGGTGAACGAGCGGCTGCACGACCTCCAACACCGGCTGGAGGCCCAGAAGCTGGGTCTGGGCGAATACCTCCAGGCCACGGGACGTACGCCCGACGATCTCCTGGCCGCGGTGCGCGGTCGACGCCCAACGGGCCGTGAAGGCCGATTTGGCCCTCCGGGCCCTGGCCGAGGCCGAGGAGCTGGGGTTGAGCGACGAGGAGCTCGACACCGAAATCGCCACCATGGCCGAGCGGATGGAGACCTCACCCGGCGGAGCTGCGGCGCCAACTCGACACGGCCGGACGAACCGGCGCGGTACGCTCGGAGTTACGAAAGGGCAAGGCGCTGCAGTGGCTGCTGGACCACGTGGAGCTCTTCGATGAAGAGGGCAATCCGATGTCACGGGACGACCTGAAGGCCGACGCGGCAGAGGAGGCCACCGAGGAGGGCGCTGACGTGTCCGACGAGGCGGCCGAGGAAAACGAGGAGAACGAGTGATGATGCAGAGCGGTGAGCGGAACACGGGGGACCTGTACGCGGGTGACCTGTACGTGGGTGATCGGTACAGGGCGAACAACTATCTCGTTCCGACAGTCATCGAGTCGTCCAACCGGGGCGAGCGGGCCTACGACCTCTATTCACGCCTCCTGCGTGAGCGCATCATCTTTCTCGGCACTCCGGTCGACGACACCGTGGCCAACCTGGTCTGCGCCCAGATGCTGTTCTTGGAGTCCGAGGAGCCGGACAAGGAGATCCACCTCTACATCAACTCGCCCGGCGGGGACATCACGGCGCTGTTCGCCATTTACGACACGCTGAAGTTCATCAAGCCGGACGTCTCCACCTTCTGCTACGGCCAGGCCGCCTCCGCTGCGGCCGTGCTCCTGGCGGCCGGTGCACCGGGCAAGCGGTTCGCACTTCCGCACGCCCGGATCCTCTTGCACCAACCGTGGGGTGGCGTGGAGGGACAGGCGAGCGACATCGAGCTCCAGGCCAAGGAGATCCTCCGCATGCGGGACCTGTTGACGAGCATGCTGGCCGAGGACACCGGCCAGACGCACGAGAAGGTGACCAAGGACACGGATCGCGACTTCATCATGACGGCGGACGAGGCGGTGACGTACGGAGTGATCGACGAGATCATCACATCCCGCACGATCGCCCCGCTCGAAGCTATCGGCGCTGCATAGGCCATCTAGAACGTCTCGGCGAGAGCAACGGGAGAGGGGTTTCGGTGGCGAAGTTCGGCGAAGGCGGAGATCTGGTCAAGTGCAGCTTCTGCGGCAAGACGCAGAAGCAGGTCAAGAAATTGATCGCCGGGCCTGGTGTCTACATCTGCGATGAGTGCATCGACTTGTGCAACGACATCATCGCCGAGGAGCGCGATGAGACGGCGGAGCTCTCGTTCGAGGACCTGCCCAAGCCGCAGGAGATCTTCAGTTTCCTGAACGACTACGTCGTCGGCCAGGAATACGCCAAGAAGATCCTCTCCGTCGCGGTGTACAACCACTACAAGCGGGTGCAGGCCGGACCGGTCCAGGAGGACGGGGTCGAACTGGCCAAGTCCAACATCCTGCTGCTCGGCCCGACCGGTTGTGGCAAGACGCTGCTTGGCCCAGACGCTGGCCCGCATGCTGAACGTGCCCTTCGCCATCGCCGACGCCACCGCGTTGACCGAGGCCGGCTACGTCGGGCGAGGACGTCGAGAACATCCTCCTCAAGTTGATCCAGGCTGCGGACTACGACGTGAAACGGGCCGAGACCGGCATCATCTACATCGATGAGATCGACAAGATCGCCCGCAAGAGCGAGAACCCCTCCATCACGCGTGACGTTTCGGGCGAAGGTGTCCAGCAGGCTCTGCTCAAGATCCTCGAGGGCACGACGGCGTCGGTCCCCCCCAGGGCGGGCGTAAGCACCCGCATCAGGAGTTCATCCAGATCGACACGACGAACATCTTGTTCATCTGCGGTGGGGCATTCGCCGGCTTGGACCGGTTGATCGAGGGTCGTATCGGCAAGCGGGGCATCGGTTTCCGGGCCGAGGTCCACCGCCGCGAGCGTGACGACGGGGAGATCCTGCGCCACGTGCTGCCCGAGGACCTGATCAAGTTCGGCCTCATCCCCGAGTTCATCGGCCGCCTACCTGTCGTGAGTGCTGTGTCGCCGTTGTTCAAGGAAGCCCTGGTGCAGATTCTGGTCGAGCCCAAGAATGCGCTGTCCCGGCAGTACGAGCGAGTCTTCGCCCTCGACAACGTCGAGCTCGAGTTCACGCCCGACGCGCTGGAGGCAGTGGCCGAGCAGGCCATGCTGCGTGGGACGGGTGCCCGAGGCTTGCGGGCCATTCTCGAAGAAGTCCTCTTGGACGTGATGTACGACCTCCCGAGTCGCTCTGACGTCGGCAAATGCGTGGTCGACCGCGCCGTGGTGCTGGACCGGGTCGCGCCGACCTTGGTTCCGGTGGGCGGCGTTCCGGTCAAGTCGACCCGCACCCGGCGCGCCGCTTCCTAGCCGGCTCCGGCCGCAGGCTGTCGGGTGGCTGAGGAGAGCGACGGGGCCGCTTTCGGGGGTTCCGGCGGTTTCGGGGACCTCGAGGCCGCTCTGGAGTGGCTCGACGCCCACATCGATTTCGAGTCGAACATGCCCAGCCGTCGTGCCCTGCCGACACTCGACCGCATGAAATCGCTGATGGCGGTGCTCGGCGACCCCCACGAATCGATTCCCTCCGTCCACATCACCGGGACCAACGGCAAGGGCTCTACCTCGGCCATGGTGTCGGCTTTGCTGATGGCCCAGGGGCTGAGCGTCGGGACCTACACGAGCCCGAACCTGCATCGTGTCTCCGAGCGCCTGGCGCACAATGGCGAACCGATCGGTGACGAGGCGTTTCTCGGCGTGCTCTCGGAGCTGGCCTCGCTCGAGGCGCTGGTCCCCGAGCGGCCCACCCGCTTCGAACTGCTGACTGCGGCCGCCCTCTCGTGGTTCGCCGACGATGCCGTCGATGCCATGGTGGTCGAGGTGGGGCTCGGCGGCACCTGGGACAGTACGAACGTCCTGCACGGCGATGTCGCCGTCCTGACCAATTTCAGCTTCGACCACACCGATGTGCTCGGGCCGACCCTCGAAGGCATCACCGAGGACAAGTCGGGGATCATCGAAGCGGGGAGTCACGTGGTCGTGGGCGAGACCCGGGCCGATCTGGTGGCGATCGTCGAGGCCCATGCGGCCCGCGTGGGTGCGGCGGGGGTGTGGGTGGCCGATCGGGACTTCGGCTGCGCAGAGAACCGGGTCGCCGTCGGAGGCCGGTTGGTGACGCTCTGGACGCCGGGCGGACGGTACGAGGATGTGCTCGTGCCCCTGCATGGTGCGCATCAGGGACGCAACGCGGCCTGCGCGCTCGCCGCAGCGGAGGCGTTCTTCGGGCGTGCGCTCGATCCCGACGTCGTCGACGAGGGTTTCGGGGTCGTCCGGGTGCCGGGTCGTCTCGAAGTGTTGGGGCGCCGGCCACTCCTTTTGGTCGACGGGGCGCACAACGTCGCCGGGATGACCGCACTCGGCCTCGCCCTCGCCGAGGAGTTCGCGGTCGACGGCAACAGTGTGGCGGTGATCGGCATGCTCTCGGGCCGCGACCCTCTGGCGATGCTGGCGGCGTTGGCGCCGTCCGATGTCACCACCGTCGTGGCCTGCCAGCCCGATTCGCCGCGGGCTCTGCCGGCCGAAGACGTGGCGGACGCCGCCCGGGCCGTGGGTCTGGATGCGCACGTGGAACCGTCCGTGCTCGATGCTCTCGCCCTGGCGAGGGGACTGGTCAATGCCCGTGGTCTCGTGGTGGTCGCCGGATCGCTCTACACGGTGGGAACGGCCCGGGGTGAGATCCTCTCCGGCGCCGTCGGCTGGGAGGACGCCGGCCGTTGAGCGGCTGGGGGGCTGGGCGGCTTGGTGGCTGGGGACTGGTTGGCTGGGGGGCTGGGCGTCGCACCGCAACCTCTCAAAACTGTCTGCTAGAACTCTAGCGATTAACTTCTAGAGACGGCCGGGATCTCTCCTCGGAATCCCTCCTCGGAGGCATGATTGGGTGGTGTCCGCGGCAGCGGTACCTCCACAATCGCAGTCCGGTGATGGCATCGGATATCTCGACCAATCATTGAGGGTTGGAGTCTCAACATGAAGTTGAGGGTTAGAGCCGGTGCGACCCACATCGTGGTGCGGCACGTGGGGTGGTGCGGCACGTGGGGTGGTGCTGCATGTGGGGTCGGGGTAGCGCAGCGCGAGGTGCCCCTCTACCCCATGTGTGCTGCTTACCCCGTGTGTGCTGCTGCTACTGTCCTCCGCTCGTGGATCGAACCCTTGTCATAGTGAAGCCGGATGGCGTGGAACGCGGACTGGTCGGCGAGATCGTCAGCCGCTTGGAGCGCAAGAATTTGCATCTTGTGGCCGCCGAATTGCGGACGGTCAGTACCGAGCAGGCACAGGCGCACTACGCCGAGCACGCCGAACGGCCTTTTTTCGGTGCGTTGGTGACATTCTTCACACGTTCACCCGTGCTGCTCATGGTCGTCGAGGGTCCGAAGGACACGTATGCGGTGGTGCGCACGCTGATGGGGGTGACGAACCCGGCCGAAGCCGCTCCGGGGACGATTCGGGGCGACCTTGGCATCGAAACGACCGAGAATCTGGTGCACGGCTCAGATTCGCACGAGTCGGCGGCGCGGGAAATCGCCCTTTTCTTCCCGGAACTCGCCCCTTCGTAAAAAGTTGCTGCAAGGTTGCCTTGTGGTTGACCGAACCGTCCCCTAACCTGGTACCTCACCTACAGGTACCGGATTCCTCCGGTGCTCGTCCCGCATACACCGGGAGAAAGTCCCTTTATGGCAGACAATCGTCTTTCCCTCCTAGGTCGTGACATGGCTGTCGACTTGGGTACTGCCAACACCCTCGTCTATGTGCGCGGTCGCGGCATCGTCTTGAACGAACCCTCTGTCGTCGCGGTGGACGTCAAAGACGGACGCCCGCTTGCGGTAGGTGCCGAGGCGAAACGGATGATCGGACGTACCCCGTCGAACATCCAGGCGATCCGCCCCCTCAAAGACGGCGTCATCGCCGACTTCGAGATCTGCGAGAAAATGCTGCGTTATTTCATCCATCGCGTCCACCAGCGCCGCTTCGCCAAGCCCCGCATGGTCATCTGCGTACCCTCGGGCATCACCGGCGTCGAGCGGCGGGCCGTGATGGAAGCGGCTGAGTACGCCGGCGCACGGCGCGCCTACATCATTGAAGAGCCGATGGCGGCTGCGATCGGTGCCGGCCTCCCGGTGCACGAGCCGACAGGCAACATGGTTGTCGACATCGGCGGGGGCACGACAGAGGTCGCTGTCATTTCGTTGGGTGGCATCGTGACGAGCCAGTCGGTGCGCATCGGCGGTGACGAGCTCGACGAGGCGATCATCGCCTTCGTCAAGAAGGAGTTCAGTCTCGCTCTCGGTGAGCGTACGGCGGAGGAGATCAAGATCACCCTCGGCTCGGCGTACGAATTGGAGCAGGAGCTGCACGCGGAGATCCGCGGTCGGGACCTCGTGAGCGGCTTGCCGAAGACCATCGTGGTGTCCACCGAGGAAATCCGCCGGGCCATCGAAGAGCCCGTCTCGGCCATCGTGGATGCCGTCAAGGTGACGCTCGATCGCACGCCGCCCGAGTTGGCCGCCGACATCATGGAGCAGGGCATCGTCCTGACCGGTGGCGGAGCCATGCTGCACGGGCTGGCGGCCCGCCTGCAGAACGAGACGGGAATGCCCATCGTCGTCGCCCGCGACCCGCTCAACTGTGTCGCTGTCGGTGCCGGTCAATGTCTGGAAGAGTTCGAAGCGCTCAAGCGGGTGCTGATCACCACGTCTACGCGCTGACGGATCGTCCGGTATTTCCGGGGTGGCGAGGTCTCGGCGGTCGCGCCGCACGCTGACGGTTGTCGTGTTGGTCGTGTTGTCGCTCTCGATCATCTCGCTCGATCTCAACGGCCGGACGCACAGCATCACCTCGGGTGTGAAGTCAGTGGCGAACACGGTGTTCTCGCCGCTGCGCAACGCCGTCAGCGACGTCCTCAGCCCGATCGGCGATTTCTTCGCCGGTGCCGTGCATTACGGATCGTTGCAATCGGAGAACCAGAAACTGCAAGCCGCCATCGGCAACCTGCGACCAGCCCAGTCCGAGAGCGCCTTCGAGAAGAACCAACTGTCCCAGCTCCGTCAGCTCTTGCTGTTGAAGAACTTGCCCTCCCTCAACGCCTTGCCCACGGTCACCGCGGAGACGGTGGAGCTGAACACATCGAACTTCACCATGACCATCACCATCGACAAAGGACGATCCGACGGGGTCGACGTCGGGATGCCGGTGGTCGGCGCCGGCGGGCTGGTGGGACAGGTGATCCAGTCCTTCCATCACACCGCCGTGGTGCGGCTGGTCAAGGACGGCCAGTCGAAGGTGGGCGTGACGCTTCGGCGCGACGCAGTCCGTACACGGCCACCGTGGACGGCCAGGGGCCCGATTCCTCCATGACGGCGGATCTGGTGCCCCCGCACACGCCGCTGCACAAGGGCGAGGAGATGTACACGAGCAGCCTCGATGCGGCCGCGTTCCCTCCAGGCATCCCGGTGGCGCAGGTCTCGTCCTTCCACACCAGTGCGGGCGCCAGCCAGGTGACGATCGCGGTCACGCCGTTGGCCGACCTCAGCCAATTGGCCTATGTCAATGTCGTGCTCTGGGAGCCCGCGGCGTGAGCGGCCGCGTCATCCTCCGCCTCGCCCTGGTGACGCTCCTGCTGCTGTTGCTCCAGTCGACGGTGATGCTGTCGATACGGATCGGGGGCACGCACCCCGACATCTTGTGGCTCCTGCCGATCACCGCCGCCCTCCTCGCCGGCCCCGAGACGGGCGCCATCGTCGGATTCTGGTCCGGGCTGGCCTTCGACCTGGTCCTTCCCACCCCCTTCGGCCTCAGTGCCCTGGTCGGCTGCTTGTTGGGGTATTCGATCGGCGCCGCCACCGCGGCCGTCGACAGGCGCGCCGTGTGGTTGAAGCCGGTGGCCGCGGTCGTGGGGAGCGTCGCGGCTGACATGCTGTTCTCCGTGCTCGGAGCCATCTTCGGCCAACAACAGATGGTGCAGGTCGACTACCTCTCACTTTTCGTCATCGTCGCTGTGTCCAGCGCGCTGTTGGTGCTGCCCGTGAACCGCTTGATGCGGTGGGCGCTCTTCGCAGAAGGGACCCGGCGCACGCTGGTGTCAGCCCAGTCGCCTGAGGGTGGTATTTGGTGAAGCGGACGCTGCGTCACCCCATCCGGGGAGATCGCCTCCATCCCAAGCCCTCGTCGCGACAGCCTCGGAAGTCGGCGTGGACGCAGCGAGTCGCGCCAACCGCGCATGCGGCCGCGCAAGAGCGTCAATGTCGCCGTCCCTCGTCGGGTCGCCCGAAGACGAACCGTCGCGCCCGAATCTCCGTCTGCGGGTCGTGGGGATCCTCTTCCTCGTCCTCTTCCTCGTCCTCGGACTCCGCCTGTGGACGCTGCAGATCATCGACGGCAAGTCCTACGCCGCGGCGGTGACCCGCAACCAGGTCCGTGTGGTCCAGGTGGCGGCACCGCGAGGTCAGATCGTCGATCGCAACGACACGGTGCTGGTGACGAACGTCCCCGAGCAGGAGCTTCTGCTCTCGCGTGTCACCGCCACGCGAGGACCCCTCCATCATCGGCAAGGTGGCCGCCCTCATCGGCCAGACGCCGGCACAGGTGGACCAGGCGGTGAAGAACGAGCGCTACAGCCCCTACGAACCGGTGCCGGTGGCGACCAATGTCCCGGCGGACACCGTGCAGTATCTGCAGACCCACCAGTCCGACTATCCGGGCGTCACCGTGCAGACCGTCACGCAGCGCTCGTATCCCCAGGGCGGCACCACCGCCACCCACGTGCTGGGCTACCTGGGCGACATCACGCAGGCACAGATCAACGCGAATCCCAAGGCCGACTACAACCAGGGCAGCCTGGTGGGGCAGTCGGGTATCGAGGCGCAATACGAGCAGTACCTGCGCGGCGTCAGCGGGAGCCAGGCGCTCTCGGTGAACGCGTCGGGTGATGTGGTCGGCACGCTCTCGCGCACGGCGCCCCAGATCGGCGACACCGTCGTCCTCAACATCGACACCGGTTTGCAGGAAGCAGGTGCAGACCGATCTGGCGAACCAGATCGCTGCGGACCGCAAGACGCCCGACGCCGAGGACGGCAACAAGCTCCCGCCCGCCATCAACGGCGCGGCGATCGTGATGAACCCGCAGAACGGGCAGGTGCTGGCGCATGGCCTCGTATCCCGACCTACGACCTCAATCAGTGGGTCGGCGGTATCTCGACCGCGAACTACGCCGCTCTGGCGGCGAGTGGGGCGGAGAACAACAACGCCATTCAGGGTGAGTACACGCCCGGCTCGACCTTCAAGTTGATCACCGCCACCGCCGATCTGCAGGACGGGGTGTACAGCCCGGCGAAGTACTACGACGACACGGGGACCTTCAAGGTACAGAACTGCACCGGCGGCACGTGCAACTTCACCGACAACGTCGGGCGACAGCGGGCGGGGAGTACAACCTCGCCATGGCGCTCGACCGTGTCCAGTGACTCGTACTTCTACAACCTCGGGGAGCTGTTCTGGGAGGGGCGGGCGACCTACGGGGACAACGCCATCCAGAACGTGGCGGCGCAGTACGGGGAAGGCGTGAGCACCGGCATCGACCTCCCGAACGAAGTCGGTGGGCCGCGTCGACAGCCAGACCGAACGGGAGAAACTCCACAAGGAGAATCCGACCGCCTTCCCGAACACCTCGTGGTACACGGGCGACAACGTCGAGATGGCGTTCGGGCAGGGGGCGACGGCGCTGACGCCGATCGAACAGGCGGTGGCCTATGCCACCTTCGCCAACGGTGGGACCCGCTACGCCCCCGAAGTGGCCTCGGAGATCGTCGATCCGACCACCGGGAAGGTGGTGACCCAATTCGCGCCGAAGGTGCTCGGACACGTCAATCTTCCTCCGACCGTGTCCGACGCCGATCCTGCAGGGCCTCGAGGGCGTCATCGCCAATCCCAAGTCGGGGACCGCCTACGGGGTCTTCCAGGGTTTTCCGGCCAACTGGAACCTGGCCGGCAAGACCGGGACGGCCACCAACCCCGGCGCCAAGGAGCCAAACAGCTGGTTCGTGGCCTTCGGGCCCAACCCGAACCCGCAGTACGTCGTGCTGGCGGTCATCGACGAGGGTGGGTACGGCGCTGAAGCGGCGGCGCCGTTGGTGCGCAGTATCTTCAACTACATCGTGGCGAACCCGATCGGCGCCGTGAAGACACCGACCGTGAAGACCCCACCGACGTCCACGGCGCCGGTGAGCAACCCACCCTTCGGCACGGTCACCACGACCACAACCACAACGACGCCGGGGGCCGGGACCTCGCCCACGACCACGACGACCACGTCGAAGGCGGGCGCCACCGGCTCCACGACGACGACCTCGCCGTCGGGGGCCTAGGAGTCCCGTAGGGTTTGGGGTCAATGGAGACCCTCTGGCCACAGGTGGAACGGCTGCTGCTCGGTGTGTCCAAGCCGGCGCGCTATATCGGCGGCGAACAAGGGGCGCAGTACCCCGAGCACGGTCCGGGCAAGGTGGCCTGGATGCTCCTCTACCCCGACACCTACGAGATCGGCCTTCCCAACCAGGGGTTGCAGATCCTTTACGAGATCCTCAACGAGCGCGACGATGCCGTGGCGGAGCGGGCGTACGCGCCCTGGGTGGACATGGAGGCCGCCATGCGGGCCGCCGGCGTCCCGCTCTTCAGCGTGGAGCAGCACATCGCCGCCCGCGATTTCGACGTCATGGCCTTCAATCTGTCGGCCGAGCTCGTCTACACCAACGTCGTGAATCTGCTCGACCTGGCCGATGTCCCATTGCACGCGGTCGACCGGGGGCCCGACGATCCCTGGGTCATCGCGGGCGGTCACTGCACGTTCAATCCCGAGCCGTTGGCGGACTTCGTCGATGTCTTCGCCCTGGGCGATGGCGAGGAGATCGTGGGCGACATCAACGAGGCCGTCGGCGACATGGCTGGCCCAACCGGTCGGGGAGCGCGACCGGGAGACGCTGCGCCTGGACCTGGCGGGCATCGAGGGGGTCTACGTCCCGTCGCTGTACACGTCGACCTACCAGCGACGGCCGTCTGGTGTCGACGCTGCCCAACCAGCCGGGGGTGCCGGCCGAGGTGGCCAAGCGCACGGTGGCGGACCTGGCCGACTGGCCCTATCCGGCCCGGCCCCTCGTGCCTCTGACCGAGGTCGTCCACGACCGGTTGAACGTCGAGGTCTTCCGGGGCTGTACCCGCGGCTGCCGCTTCTGCCAGGCGGGGATGATCACCCGTCCCGTCCGCGAGCGGCCGGCGGAGCAGGTCAAGGAGATGGTGCGCGAAGGCCTGGCCTGGAGCGGCCACGACGAGGTCGACGCTGACGTCGCTGTCGACAGCCGACTTCTCCGGGCATTGAGGACACCGTGCGCGACATCATCGACGATCCGGTGCATCAGGGACGGGTGTCGGTGAGCCTGCCCTCGCTCCGGGTCGATGCCTTCACGGTCGGGACGGCGGCGCAGATCCAGAAGGTGCGGCGCACCGGGCCTGACCTTCGCCCCCGAGGGCGGGACCTGGCGCATGCGCCAGGTCATCAACAAGCTGATCACCGAAGAGGACCTCTACAGCGCGGTCGACGCCGCTTTCAGCCAGGGGTGGCGCCGGGTCAAGCTCTACTTCCTGATCGGGCTGCCCACCGAGCGGGACGAGGACGTGATCGGGTATCGCCGAGCTCGGCAAGCACTGCGTCGAGATCGGACGGCGCCATGCGAAATCGGTGACCGTGGTCGCCTCGGTGGGCGGATTTCGTGCCCAAGCCGCACACGCCCTTCCAGTGGTTCGGCCAGGACACGGTCGACGAGCTGCAGCGCAAGGTCAATCTGCTCCGCGAAGCACGCCCGCACCACCCGGGGTCTGACCATCCGCTGGCATGAGCCGGCGGCTTCGGCGGCCGAGGGCGTGGCGAGCCGGGGTGACCGTCGTATGGGCGCGGTCATCGAGCGGGTCTGGAGGGCCGGCGGGACGTTCCAGGAATGGTCGGAGCGCTTCGACCTCGCGCTCTGGGAGGACGCCCTGGCCGCAGAGGGGCTGAGCCTGGCCGAAGTGGCCTACCGGGACCGGGACGAGCACGAACCGCTGCCGTGGGACCACATCTCGGCGGGGCTGCACCGGGACTTCCTCTGGACCGACTGGCAGGATGCGCTGGCCGAAGCCGTCGGTCGAGGACTGCCGCTGGACGCCTTGCTACGACTGCGGGGCCTGCACCGGCTTCGGGCTGGAGCACGTGGTCGCCTCGGCCGTGCCGCCGGCGGGCGGGAGTCAGGGGACGGGTCAGGATCTTTCGGTCGGGCGGCCGGATTCCGGTCCGGCTGGTCAGCGGCGTGCGCTCGGGGGCCGGGGCCGGGGCCGCGGCCGGGGTGCGGCCGGCGCCGGGGCCGGGGCCGGCTGTAAGGACGGATCTGGCGGAGTCTGCCGGGCTCGCCGGGCACCGCCGGGTGCGCTTCCGCTTCTCCAAAATGGGGAAGATCCGGTTCACCAGCCACCGGGACGTCGCCCGCATGTGGGAGCGGGCATTGCGCCGCAGCCGGTTGCCCGTGGCCCTCTCGCAGGGTTTCTCGCCCCACCCCCTCCTCAGTTTCGGTCTTGCGCTCCCGACCGGGTGCGAATCGCACGGGTGAGTATCTCGATGCGCGCCTCGAATCAGCCGGGGTGCCCGGTTCCGCAGGGCAGCCCGGTGGGACCGGTGCGCCCGGTGGGACCGGGTGGGCCGACGCCGGGGACATCCCCGAGGACGAGCTACCCGGGCTGCTGACGCCGTTGTTGCCCGACGGGGTGGTGGTCCAGGCGGCTCGTGTCATCGGAATGGCGGAGGGTTCGCTGCAGCAAGAGGTAGGATCGTGTGATTGGGAGTTGGAGGTGCACGGCGTGGGTGGTCAGGAACTGCAGGAGCGGGTTGAGCGGATGCTCGCTGCTCCGAGCCTCACCATCCACCGTGAGCGGAAGGGTCGTCAGACCGAGGACGACATCCGGCCGGCTATTTTGACGCTGAGCCGTGACCCAGGAAGATGGGTCGGAGCAGGGAGGAAACCCGATTGGTCGCTTGCGGGCCGAATTGGCGACGCATCCGCGTGGGGTGCGCCCCGGCGACCTGATTTCGGCGTTCGGCACCGATGTGGTGCTGGCGCGGGCTTGTAGAACGCATCAATGGATCGAGCGCGACGGCGCACGGTTCGAGCCGCTTTCGGTCAGCGGACTCGGGACCGACCCCGTCGTGGTACACGCCGCAGGGCGTGCCTCATGAACGACGCAAGGAGGGCTCTCCCTCATGTCAGAGCCGGAGATCAGTCAGACCCACGAGGGTCCGATCACGGAGGTTCCGGGGGGCGCTAGCCCACCCGCGCCTCCGCCATCACCCCAGCCAGCACCCGCACGACCACGGATAGGGGACACCAGACCGGCTCCGGCCGTGCCTGTCACGCCACCTCCACCCCCCGCCGCGCCAGTCGTACCAGCAGTAGCACCGATCATCAGGCCGCCGGCGTTCGCCGGGGCATCCGGAACGGACATCGCGGACAGAGCGGCCAGAGCGGACGACTCGTCCGACTCGTCCGATGAGGGAGACGACGACGGGACGCCGAACGGCAAGCGCGGCCGCAGTCGCCGCCGTTCAGGGCGGGATCGCAAGGGAAAGCAGGTTGGCCGTTACCTCGTCTGTGTGCACGTCCAACCCGCCATGACGCAGATCGCCATGTTGGAAGGGCGCTCGCTGGTCGAGCACTACGTCTCACGGGCCGCCGACGACACAAACCAGATCGATGGGAACGTCTACCGCGGTCGGGTCCAGAACGTGCTGCCGGGCATGGAGGCGGCATTCGTCGACATCGGGATTCCGAAGAACGCCGTCCTTTATCGGGGTGACGTACGGTATGACCGCGACGACATCGAAGGAGGAGGCGGCGGATCTTCAGCCTCTCAGCCCAGGATCGAAGACGTGCTCAAGGCCGGCCAGACGATCCTGTGCCAGGTGACCAAGAACCCGATCGGTGCCAAAGGGGCACGCTTGACCCAGGAGGTCTCCCTGCCGGGCCGGTTCGCCGTGCTCGTCCCCAACAGCAGCGCCTTCGGTATCTCCAAGCGGTTGGGCGACAACGAGCGCCGCCGCCTCAGGCGCATCATCGACGAGGTGAAACCCCCTGGTCACGGCATGATCGTCCGCACGGCGGCCGAAGGTGTGTCGGCCGACGAGCTCAAGCGCGACGTCGAGACCCTTCTCGAACAGTGGAATGCCATCGAGGCCGCCTCGAAGAAGTCGGACGCCCCCGGGCTGCTCTATCGCGAGCCTGAGCTCTCGGTACGGATACTCCGCGAGGAGCTGAATGCGGAGTATCGAGGCGTCGTTATCGACGACCGGGCGCTGTTCGAGCAGGTACGTGACTACGTTCGTGCCGTCAGCCCGGAGCTTTCGGACCGCGTCGAGTATTACGACCCGGTCGAGGAGGGGCTGCCCATCTTCGAGCGCTACCACGTACACGAGCAGCTTCACAAAGCTCTGGATCGCAAAGTGTGGCTGCCTTCCGGGGGCTCGCTCATCATCGAGCGGACCGAGGCGTTGACGGTGATCGATGTCAACACGGGCAAGAACGTCGGCAAGACCAATCTCGAGGAGACCGTCTACCGCAACAATCTGGAGGCGGCCGAGGAGGTGGCTCGCCAGCTGCGGCTGCGGGACATCGGTGGGATCATCGTCATCGACTTCATCGACATGGAGATACGCGAGAATCGGGACAAGGTCGGGGTCGGCCCTCCGCAATGCGTTGGCCCGTGACAAGACCCGGACGCAGGTCTTCGACATTTCCGAGCTCGGACTGGTCGAAATGACGCGGAAGCGCATTTCAGAGGGACTTTTGGAGACCCTCTCGACCGAGTGCGCCGTGTGTGGCGGGCGGGGCGTGACATTGGACGACTCGGTTCTGCGGTAAGGTTTCGCCCTCATGTACGCAGTCATTAAGTCCGGTGGAAAGCAAGAGCGAGTGGCCGAAGGCCAGCGCGTCCGCGTCGAGTTGCTCGGCGAGCCCGTCGGGGCGGAGGTTTCCTTGGAGCCCGTCCTCGTCGTGGATGGCGACACGGTGCTGGCCACCCCGGCCGAGCTGGCGGGCGCTATCGGTCACGGCCAAGGTCGTGGGCGAGGAAAAGGGCCCGAAGATCAACGCCATGACCTATAAGAACAAGTCGAACCAGCGTCGCCGCTGGGGACATCGCCAGCACTACGCCACGCTGGAGATCACCGCGATCACGTCCCCCGGCTGACGGTCGAAGGAGCTCACAATGTCAAAGACAAAAGGTGGCGGTTCAACCCGTAACGGGCGCGATTCCCGGGCCCAGCGCCTGGGCGTCAAGGAGTTCGACGGCACGACAGTGACCGCGGGATCGATCCTCGTGCGCCAGCGGGGCACCAAGTTCTACCCGGGTCAGAACGTCGGGCGGGGTGGAGACGACACGCTCTTCGCAACGGCCGACGGTGTGGTCAAGTTCGGCGCTCGCCGCGGCCGCAAGCACATCGACATCGTTACCGGATAGCTCTCCCAAGGGGTGAGCGCCACCGCCGGACACTTGCGAAAACTAACGGCTAGAAGTCTAGCGGACAGTTTTCACACACTCCAGGCCGATGCGGGGCATGCTGCATCCTCTCCTGCCCGGCTCACGGCACAGGCGAAAACGGCGAAAAGGCGCAGGTAGGTCAGCCGCCGGGCGGCTGACCGGCTCGATGTTGGTTGGCACAGAGTCGAGCACCGGGCTCCTCAAGGGACGGCCGGCCACCCGTGTCCGGCCTCGCCTACGGCGCCCTTGGCCACCCCTCCCACGAGAGGCGAGCGCGAGAAAGACGAAACAGCCCCCCAGGCGGACATCTTGCGGCATGTCCGGGTGCTCGAGCGCACACGATTACTAGAATTTAGCGGTCAGAAATTACGAGTACCTGTGGAGCGCCTCCAGCCTGCATGCAGGACCTCCGACTTGTTATGGAGCGCCCCCGAGGCCCGTACGGAGCGCCGCAATCAGGGTCAACCGGGAATCGCGGCCCGAGGAACGGTTCTACGCAGCTCCGACCGGCGGATGCTGATGGAGCTCGATGGAATTCCCCCAAGGATCGCTCAAGAACGCCTGATGCCGGTTGGGCCCGTTCGCAACCGGGTCACTGACAGCGATTCCTTGTGCTCGGAGGTCCTCGACGACCGCAGCGAGATCCTCGAAGAGCAGCGCGAAATGTTGGCCCTTGTTCTCCGGCGTCGGGAACCCGAGGAGGTGTACTTGTTGGCCTCCCGCTCCGACGTCGAGCCAAGCGCCAGCGAAGCCCATGTCGGGTCGGTCGTTGTTCTGCACCAGACCAAGAACATTCGTGTAGAAGTCGATTGCCGCCGGAACATCGGGGACATTGATGGACACATGGTCCACTCCCAGTGGCGTCACCGTCATGGCAACGACACTATGACGTGCCGAATGATTTCGGCAATGCTGGGGGCCGCTGCGAGGCCGGCTGCGCCGATGTGACCCAAGTCGGCGACGGGCTCATCGGACACAGTGCCCGCGGCATCATTGGTGACGACGGCGAGCCCGAGCACGTCGGCGCCGGCATGCCGAGCGGCGATCGTTTCGAAAGCCATGGACATGCCGACGACGTCCGCCCCGAGGGTGCTCAGCATGCGGATCTCTGCGGGCGTCTCGAATTGCGGCCCGAGCACATGGGCATAGACCCCGGTGGAGATACGTGCGGCATCCCCACCCGCCCCGCCGTTTGCCCCCGCCCCGCCGGCCGTCCCCGCCCCGCCGCCGGCCCCCGCCCCGCCGGCCGCAGCGGAGAGCGCCAGGGCGCGCAGCTCGGGCGAATACGCACCCACCATGTCGACGAATTCGGGACCCACCAAAGGAGACCGGCCGGTGAGGTTCAGGTGGTCGGAGACGACGACGACCGATCCCGTGCGCAGATCCGGCCGGATGCCGCCGACGGCAGCGGTGAGGATCACCGTCGAACACCCGGCCGCGATACCGGTCCGGAGGGGATGGACCACGTCGGTCAGCTCGATGCCCTCATAGGCGTGGCAGCGACCGGCGAAGACGAGCACCATTTTCCCGCCGATCGGGACGGACCAGCCCTGGGCATGATGCCCCGTTGCCGTATACCGGGGAAAGAAGGGGAGCGTGGCGAGGGGTATGGAGGGCCCGGCGGCACCGAGGCGTTCTGCCACCGAGGCCAGACCAGTGCCGAGGATGACCAGCACGTCGTGATGGTCGACCCCGGTACGACGGGCCAGCTCCCGTGCGGTCCGGGTCGCATTATCGGGCGTCTCGCTCATTCGGGCGTCTCGCTCATCCGGCCACAGTAGGGGTTGTCACCACCGCCCGCGTATCATGAGCCGGGCATGACTACCGCCGTGACCACCGCCACCCGTCATCCTCTAGCTCCGCTCGACGGGGACGAGATCAATGCAGCGAGAGAAATCGTGGTGGGGAGCGGGCTGCTGACGATTCCCAGTGACGAGGTCCGCTTTGCCTACCTCGGGCTGTGTGATCCTCCGAAGGCGCTCGTCCATGCGCATGACTGCGGCGAGTCGGTCGTCCTCGATCGTCGAGTGAGGGCCGTACTCCTCCAAGGGCCCGAAGCGACCGTGGTCGAGGTCATCGTGTCGGTCACCCGCGGTGTCGTTGACAGCTGGATCGAGGTGGCGGATGTCCGTCCCAACTTGCAGTTCGAGGAGGCGATGAAGGTCATCGGCGCCCTACGCGCCGACCCGGAGTGGAACGCAGCTCTCGATCGCCGGGGGATCGTCGACAAGTCACTGGTGCAGATCGATCCGTGGCCAGCCGGTACTTTCGGATCGCACCACGAGAAGAACCGCCGGATCACCAAGGCGTTGGCGTATCTCCGCGATTCTCCCGACGACAACGGGTACGCCCGCCCGCTCGAGGGACTCCTGGCCTACGTGGACATGGGACGGGGCACCGTGCTCGAGGTCGTGGACATCGGCGTCGTCCCATTCCCGCCGCAGGGCGGGAGCTACTACCCCGAGGACAACGGGCCGCTACGCGCAGATCTGCGCCCGCTGGCCATCACGCAGAAGGAAGGCCCGAGCTTCACCGTCGACGGGAACCTGGTGCGTTGGCAGAAGTGGTCGTTACGGGTCGGCATGGACCCGCTCGAAGGCTTGGTCATCCACACCGTCGGCTACGAGGACGGGGGCCGCGTGCGACCGCTGTTGTTCCGGGCCTCGGTCAGCGAGATGGTCGTCCCCTACGGCGACCCCGGACCGATGCATTCGTGGAAGAGCGCATTCGACGCGGGCGAGTGGGGACTCGGTCGAATGGCCAATTCGCTGTCGCTCGGCTGCGACTGCCTCGGTGAGATCACCTACCTCGACGACGTGTTCTCCGACGAGCGCGGCCGACCGCACACCCGACCCAATGCCATCTGCCTCCACGAAGAGGACTACGGGATCCTCTGGAAGCACCTCGATATGACGTCGGGCCGTACCGAGGTCCGCCGCTCACGACGCCTCGTCGTCAGCTCGATCGCCACCGTCGGCAACTACGAATACGGGTTCTACTGGTACTTCTATCTCGACGGCAGCATGCAATTCGAGGTGAAGCTGACCGGGATCATGTCGACCATGGGTGTGGCAGATGGCGTCGGTGACGCCCACGCCAGCATGGTTGCACCGGGTGTTGCCGCGCCGTATCACCAACACATGTTCAACGTCCGCCTCGATGTGGAGATCGACGGCACGGACAACGCCGTCTTCGAAGTCGACACGTTGCGCACACCGCTCGGCGACGACAACCCGTGGGGTAACGCCTTCGCGCCGCAAGCCAGATTGCTGGAGTCCGAGTTGGCGGCACAGCGCGATGTCGACCCGGCGCGGCAGCAGAATTTGGAAGATCGCCAATCGGTCGAAGATCAACGCGGTGGGACAGCCCACCGCGTACAAACTCGTCCCGACGTCGACCCCGACCTTGTTGGCCGATCCGTCGTCGACCGTCGGCCAGCGGGCGACATTCGCCGCCCACAACCTGTGGGTGACGCCGTTCGCGGAGGACGAGCGACGGGCTGCGGGCGACTACCCGAATCAGCACGGTGGCGGGGCCGGTCTTCCGGCTTGGACAGCGCACGACCGCGCCATCGTGGACACTGACGTCGTGCTCTGGCACTCCTTCGGTGTCACGCACATCCCGCGTCCCGAGGATTGGCCCGTCATGCCGGTCGAGTACACCGGGTTCAGCCTTGTTCCGGTCGGATTCTTCGACCGCAATCCAGCCCTCGACGTGCCGCCGACCCCGCTGGACGCCCAAGGCCACTGCCATGGCGACTGAACCTGGCATGGCGACTGAACCTGGCATGGCGACTGAACCTACCGAGTTCCACCCTCCCGTCGAGGAGTACCTCGAGACAATGCTCGCGTTGGCCGAAGAAGGCGTCCCGGTCATTCAGGCGCGCATTGCGGAGCGGCTCGGTCGTTCGGCGCCGTCGGTGTCCGAAATGCTGGAACGGTTGATCGAGGACGGCTATCGTCTCACGGCAGGGCCGCCTTCTTGATCTGACCGACTCCGGGCGCGCTCTGGCCGAGAAAGTCGTGCGGAAGCACCGCCTGGCGGAACGCTTGCTCGTCGATGTGATCGGGCTCGAATGGCACAAGGTCCATCGCGAGGCCGGGCGTTGGGAGCACGTCATCTCCGATGCAGTCGAGGAGCGTCTGGTGGTGTTGCTCGGCGATCCGGCCACATGTCCCCACGGCAATCCGATCCCCGGTTCGGGCTCGGCGGCAAAGGCCACTGAGGTGAGCACGCGGCCCCTGACCGAGGTTGGATCGGGTGAGCGCGTCCGCCTCGTGCGCATCAGCGAAGAGGTGGAGCTCAACCTCGGGTCGCTCACCATGTTGGGCGAAGGGGGATTCATCCCTGGCGTCGTCGCCAAGGTGGGCGGGCGCGACGGACAGGACAATTTGGAGGTAGAGGTTGAAGGGGAGGGCGATGAAGGGGAGACCCTCCACACCCTCCAAATTTCGACGGAACTCGCCGATCGCCTCTTCGTCGGCTCTGCGTGACCGTTCGGCTCGTCGCCGATGCGGTCTTCACGGTCGATGCGCACGACACGATCTGGCGCCCCGGAGCAGTCGAGGTCGACGAGGGCCTGATCACGTGGGTGGGCGATCCGCGTGCCACCCCACCCGACCCGCGGACCCACGTCCAACAACTGGGTAGCGGCTTGCTCATGCCCGGGTTGGTCAACTGTCATGCACACTCGCCGATGACCCTGGTTCGCAGCGCCGGGGACGGGTTGCCGCTCGACCGCTGGCTGTCCGAAGCGGTGTGGCCCCGCGAAGCCCTCCATGGCGACGAAGATGTGTTCTGGGGCATGACGCTCGGCGCCAGCGAGATGCTGTTGAACGGCATCACGACCACCTGCGAGCAGTATCTCCACGGGGCGGTGGTGGCCGACGCCGCGCTGGCTTCCGGCATCCGGTGCATGCTCACCCCAGGGGTGTTCGACATGCCGGGCCGCGATGAGGACGGAACCTGGCGGGCGCACCTGGCCGAGGCGTGCCGGATCTTCGACGAGTTGGACGGGGAACAGGGCCGGCTCCACATCGGGTTCGGTCCCCATGCGGCGTACAGCCTGCCCCCTGCCGGGCTCATCGCTGTGGCCGAGGAGGCGCAGCGCCGTGGCGCGCTGACCCAGATACACCTGGCTGAGACCGAGGCCGAAGGCAAGGTCGTCGAGGAGCGCTACGGCATGCGAGCGCCGGCGCTCCTCGCTTCACTGGGCGTCCTCGACGGTCCGGTCCTGGCCGCCCACGCCGTCTGGCTCGACCAGGAGGACCTCGAGGTCATGGCGGCGCACGACGTGGCGGTGGCGCACTGCCCGGGGAGCAACGGGAAGCTGGGCTCGGGAGTCGCCCGGCTCTCCGCCATGTTGGCCGCCGGGATCCGGGTCGGCCTCGGCACCGACGGGCCGGCATCCAACGACGATCTCCATCTGTGGGACGAGATGCGGCTAGCCGCCATTCTGGCCAGGGCCACCGCGGCCGATCCCGCCGCTCTCAGCTCGGCGGGCGCCCTCCGGCTCGCCACCAGAGGCGGGGCTGAGGCGCTGGGGCTCCCGGTCGGAGCCCTGGAGGTAGGCCGTCCCGCCGACATCATCCGCCTGCGCACCGACGACGCACGCTTCGTCCCGGCGACCAACGAGGTCGAACTCCTCGGGCACCTGGTCTGGGCCGGTGCGGGGTATCTCGTGACCGACGTGTGGGTGGGAGGCACGCCCGTGGTCACCGACGGCGAGTGCGTCCAGATCGATAGCGCGCGGGCCCGCACCGAGGTGCGCCAACGCGCTCACCGTCTTTTCGCCTCCTGATCGGCAGCGCCTCCTGATCGCAGCGCCGGGTCGCAGCGTCGCAGCGCCGCGTCGCAGCGCCGCCTGGTCGCGGCCGCTCCTGACGGCGACGCCCCTCTGAGCGCCGGGGCCGCGGCGTGCGCCCCCCGATCGTTTTTGCCCTTTAAGCTGGACCGTTATGGCAGGCTTCGTCGATCAGGCTCAATTGCACGCACGAGCTGGCGACGGGGGGGCCGGGGCCGTCTCGTGGCGCCGTGAGGCCCATGTCGATCGTGGCGGGCCCGACGGCGGGGACGGCGGCCACGGGGGCGACGTCTGGCTCGTTGCTTCGGTCAACCAATCCTCGCTCCTCGGCTTCCGTGACCACCCCTTCCGGCGGGCCACCGACGGCGGTCACGGATCGGGACAGAAGAAGCACGGTGCCCGGGGTAAGGACATCGTGGTGCCGGTCCCGGTCGGGACCGTCGTGCGCGACAACGACGGGGCGGTGCAGTGCGACCTGGCGGGCGACGGCGACCGCTTCCTCATCGCCGAGGGCGGCCAGGGCGGGCGGGGTAATGCCCGCTTCCTCTCCAACCGGCGCCGTGCCCCGGCCTTCGCCGAGCAGGGGGAGAAGGGCCAGGAGCGCTGGCTCGACATGGAGCTCAAGCTCATGGCCGATGTGGCGCTCGTGGGCTTCCCCAATGCCGGCAAGTCGACCCTCATCTCGACGGTCTCGGCGGCGAAACCGAAGATCGCGGACTACCCGTTCACGACGCTGGTGCCGCATCTTGGGCGTGGTGCGGGTCGGGGGCGTGCGTGACGGCACCGAGTTCGTCATGGCGGACATCCCCGGACTGGTCGAGGGCGCGGCCGAGGGGAAGGGCCTCGGCCACCGCTTCCTACGCCACATCGAGCGGGCCCGGGTGCTGGTCGTCCTGCTCGACCTCGATCCGCACGCCGATGCACGGCCCCGAGGACCAATTGCGCATCTCTGCTGGGCGAGCTCGGCGGCTACCAGCCCGAACTGCTCGAGCGGCCCGCGGCTCGGTGGTCGGGAGCAAGTACGACCTCTCGTCCCCCGAGGCCGGACCCCGAGGCCGAGCCGACCCGCACGACCCGTGCCCGCCGGCATGTGCGACCTGGTGCTCTCCGCCGCCACCGGGGCCGGCGTGCAGAGCCCTGGTGGAGAAGCTGGCGGTCCTGGTCCAAGAGGTGCGGGCCGCGGCGATCGTCGAGGCCACCGGGGCCATCGTCATCCACCGCCCGGTGCCCGAAGGCGTCGACGTGCAGCGGCATCGCGCCCGGGACCTGGCGCGTGGTGGGCCGGGTGGCCGAGCGTGCGGTGGCCTTCTCGGACCTCAACGACGTGGGCGCCCTCGATGAGGCGGTCAAGCGCCTCCGGCGCCTCGGCGTCGATCGGGCCCTCGCACGGGCCGGGGTGCGTGACGGCGACGAGGTCACCGTCGGGAGCATGACCTTCACCTGGGGCGAGCCGTGATCGTCGTCGTCAAGGTCGGTTCCTCCTCGGTGACGCCGGCCACCGTCGACCGCCTGTGCGCCGAGATCGCCCAGCTCCGTGGGGCCGGCCACACCGTGGTCGTCGTGACGTCGGGCGCCATCGCCGCCGGCTGGGCCGCGCTCGACCGAGGTGAGAAGCGCCCCGCCGACCCTGCGGTGCTTCAGGCGGTGTCAGCCGTCGGCCAGCACCGGCTCATGCGCATGTGGCAGGACGGGTTCGACCCGCATGGGATCCTGGCCGGCCAGGTGCTGCTGGCCCCGCTCGATTTCGTGCACCGCACGCAGTACCTCCACGCCCGGGGGACCCTGGAGCACCTCGTCGAGCTGGGCGTGGTGCCGGTGATCAACGAGAACGACGCGGTGGCCGACGAGGAGATCCGTTTCGGGGACAACGACCGGTTGGCGGCGTTGGTGGCTCACCTCGTCCGGGCCCACCAGCTGGTGCTGCTGACCGATGCGCCGGGATTGCTGACGGCCGACCCCCGTCTGGTGGCGGAGGCCTCCCTCATCGACGAGGTGGTCGAGATCGACCACCGTCTCGAGCAGATGGCGGGCGGACCGGGGAGCGCTGTCGGGAGCGGGGGATGGCCTCCAAGGTGGCGGCGGCCAAGATCGCCACCTGGTCCGGCGTGGAGACGGTCATCGCCGACGCCGCCCGGCCCGGGGTGCTGGCCGCCGCCGTGGCGGGGGAGTCCGGCGTGGGGACGGTCTTCCGGGCCCGGCCCCAGCGGCTTTCGGCCCGCAAGGTGTGGATCGCCTTCGCCCTGGGCGCCTCGGGCCGGCTGATCGTGGACCAGGGGGCGCAGGTGGCCCTGGCCGAGGGAGGGCGTTCGCTCCTTCCCGCCGGGGTGGTGGCGGCCGAGGGCGATTTCGGCCTGGACGACGCCGTCGAGATCGTGGGTCCCGACGGCAAGGTGTTCGCCAAGGGACTGGTCCGCCTGGGGGCCGCCCGCTCGGCGGAATGGATCGGGACGCCGGACCGACCAGCTGCCCGAGGACATGTCCCACCTGGTCGTCCATCGCGACGACCTGGTGCTTGTACGCTAATTCGGTGACCACGCCGGAACTTGGAGGACTTGGCGCGCCGCGTCCGGGCGGCTTCCCGCTCGGTCGCACGCGCCCCCGGCACCGGTCCGTGACGACGCCCTGCGCATGGCGGCCGACCTGCTCGAGGAGGAGTGGGAGGCGTTGCTGGAGGCAACCGGGGCGACCTCGCCCGCGCCGAGTCAGCCGGCATGGCGGCGTCGGCCCAGGATCGACTGCGGCTGACCGAGGCGACGAGTGCGGGCCATGGCGGCCGGGCTGCGCAACGTGGCCTCGCTGGCCGACCCCGTGGGCGAGGTCGCTCGAGGGATGGGTGCGGCCGAACGGGCTGCGGGTCTCGCGGGTGCGGGTACCGCTGGGCGTGGTCGGCGTGATCTACGAGAATCGGCCCAACGTGACCAGCGATGCCGCCGGGCTGTGCCTCAAGGCGGGGAACGCCGCCTTCTTGCGTGGCTCGGCCTCGGCGCTCGACTCGAACCGGGCCATCGTGGCGGTCCTGCGGCGGGCGGCCGGCAAGGCCGGGCTGCCCGAGGATGCGGTGGCCCTGGTGGAGGACACGTCGCACGAGACGGCGGTCGCCTTCATGCGTCTGCGCGGGCTCATCGACTGCCTCATTCCCCGCGGGCGGTCCGGCGCTGATCGCCTCGCTCCTCGAGAACGCCACCGTGCCCTACGTGCTCGACGGCGACGGCAACTGCCACGTCTACGTGGACGCGGCGGCGGATCTGTCCATGGCGCTCGACATCGTGGTGAACGCCAAGACACACCGCTTCGGTGTCTGCAATGCGGCGGAGACGATCTTGGTGCACGCTGCCGTGGCGGGCGACGTTCGTGCCACCATGGCGTCGGCCCTGAGCGGTGCCGGGGTCGAGCTGCGCGGCGACGACCGGGTGCGGGCGATCTGGGCCCGTGGGCGACGGCAGCCACGAGAGCGATTTCGCCACCGAGTTCCTGGGGCCCGATCGTGGCCGTGGGCGTGGTGGACGATCTGGACGGTGCGATCGAGCACATCACCCGCTACAGCTCGGGCCACTCCGAAGCGATCGTGACGAGCGACGTCCGGGCGGCCGACCGGTTCGTGGCCGAGGTGGATGCGGCGGCGGTGCTGGTGAACGCGTCCACCCGCTTCATCGACGGTGAGGAGCTGGGACTGGGGGCAGAAGTGGGAATCTCGACGCAGAAGCTGCATGCACGAGGACCGATGGGAGTACGGGAGTTGACCAGCGTGAAATGGGTGGTGCGAGGAGACGGGCAGGTGCGGCAGTGAGCGCAGCAGGAGCCGACGAGGGCGTGGCGAGGACGGCGGCCACACTGGGCCTGCCCGACGTCGGGCCGCCGCGGTTCGCCTCACTGGACGACGTGCGGAGCGGGCTCGGGGACGTGGGCTACCTGGCCGACGACTCCATCAGCGGCGTGGTCTACCTGGCCGACCGCCTGGCCAAGCCGGTCCTGGTGGAGGGACCAGCCGGGACGGGCAAGACCCAGCTGGCCAAGTCGGTGGCCGAGCTCACCGGCGCCCGGCTCATACGCCTCCAGTGTTACGAGGGGCTCGATGAGTCCAAGGCACTCTACGAATGGAACTATCGCAAGCAGCTGCTGCGTATCCAGGCGGGCGGGCCCGGCGAGATCGAGAGCGGCGGCGCGGGCGCGCGCGCAGGTGCCGGCCAATGGCACAACGAGGGCGGCCGCCACCACCCGTCGTGGAAGGAGCTCGAAGAGGACATCTTCTCCGAGGAGTTCCTCCTGGCCCGGCCGCTCCTCGAGGCCATCCGCTCCACCGATCCGGTGGTGCTGCTGGTCGACGAGGTGGACCGGGTCGAGCTCGAGACCGAGGCATTGCTGCTCGAGATCCTGAGCGAGTACCAGGTCTCGATCCCCGAGCTCGGGACGGTGCGGGCCACCCGCCTGCCCATGGTCTTCCTGACCTCGAACAACACCCGGGAGCTCTCCGAGGCCCTCAAGCGCCGCTGCCTCTACCTGCACATCGACTATCCCGATCTCGACCGGGAGCGGGCGATCGTGCGCTCACGGGTGCCTGGCATCACCGAGGAGCTGGCGGACCAGGTGGCCCGCATCGTGCGTTCTTTGCGCACCTTGGAGCTCCGCAAGGCCCCGTCGGTCTCCGAGACCCTCGATTGGGCGCGCACCCTGGTCATCCTGGGCACCGAGACGATCGATGCGGCCGGCGCCCGGGACACGTTGCACATTCTTGTTGAAGTACCAGACCGACATCGATCGGGCTGCCAAGGAACTGCTCTCGGTGAGCTGATGCTCGATCTTCTGTCGGGCTTCGTCACCGAGCTCCGCAAGGCCGGCCTTCCGGTGTCGTTGACCGAGCACCTCGATGCGGCCGAGGCCGTGCACCACATCCCCCTCGAGGATCGGGAGGGGTTGAAGTACGCCCTGGCCGCCACCTTGGTCAAGTCCTCGTCGCACTGGCACGCCTTCGAGACCGCCTTCGAGGTGTTCTTCGCCGTGCGCACCGGGCGGACACGGCCTGGAGGGGGAGCTCGGATGCCGACGGCAACGAACTCGGGCGAGAACGCCGAGCGCCGGTACCGGCTGAGGGCGGCCAGAGGGGCCGGGGCAAGGGCTCGGGTGGCGGCGAGGGGATGACGCCCGAAGAGCTGGCCGAGATGCTCTTCAAGTCCCTCCTGTCCTCCGACCACGGCCTCATGAACGCGGTGGCGTGGGGCGCCGTCGATCGCTACGCCGGCATGGAGCCGGGACGGCCGGTCGGCGGGACGTACTACCTCTACCGGACGCTGCGGAATCTCGACCTCGACGGCGTCTTGGCGCAAGCTGATGGCCCAGGCCCAGGCCGGAGCGGCCGGGGGCGGCGGCTGACCGACCTCGAGGAGCGCCTGGCCGGCGACGAGTACCGGGCCCGCATCGAGCAGTTCCGGCGGGCGGTCGAAACCGAAATCAGGCGCCGGCTGGTCGAGGACCGGGGGGCCGAGGCCCTGGCCCGCTCGGTGCGCAAGCCCCTGCCCGAGGACATCGACGTGATGCACGCCACCCGGGAGGAGCTGGCGGTGCTCCAGCGCGTGCTGCAGCCGCTGTCGCGGAAGCTGGCGGTGCGGCTGGCCCGCAAGCGCCGGCACGGGCACAAGGGCCCGCTCGACTTCCGGGCCACGGTGCGGCGTTCGCTCTCGACCGGCGGGGTTCCCATCGAGCCCCGGTTCCGCCATCCCCGCCCGAGCAAGCCCGAGATCTTCGTCATCGCCGACATCTCGGGCTCCGTGGCGTCGTTCGCCCGCTTCACGCTCCACCTGGTCTACGCCATCAGCGCCCAGTTCTCCAAGGTGCGCAGCTTCGTCTTCGTCGACGGCATCGACGAGGTCACGCGGTTCTTCGAAGGGGTGGTCGATCCGGCCGAAGCGGTGGCGCGCATCAACCAGGAGGCGGACGTCATCTGGGTCGACGGCCACTCCGACTACGGGCATGCGCTGAGCGAGTTCCACCGGCGCTGGGGTGATCAGGTGACGTCCCGTTCGAGCGTGTTGTTGCTGGGCGACGCGCGCAACAACTATCACGCCTCGCAGTCGTGGGTCGTCGAGGACCTGCAGCGCCGGGCCCGCCACGTGTACTGGCTCAATCCCGAACCGCGTGATTACTGGGGCTCGGGCGATTCGATCGTCGGGGAGTACGCAGCGCACTGCGACGAAGTGGTCGAGTGCCGGACGCTGCGCCAGTTGGAGCATTTCGTCGGCAACCTGGCATGACCGCAATCTGGCCTGGCTGACGAGGCTGAGTCGCTCCGCACCTCGTTCGGTGTGCCCAGCGGTGTGCGCCGGGTCTTCGCCCCGACCGACGGCAGCACCCGCGTCGTGCTCGTCCGCCACGGCGAAGCGGTGTGCAACATCAACGGCATCGTCGGGGGGCAGCGGGGCTGTACCGGTCTGACCGACTTGGGCCGCCGCCAGGTGACGGCTCTGGCGGAGCGGCTGGCCGCGCACCGGTGAGCTCGAAGGGGCGACCGCCCTCTACGCCTCGACCTTGCCCCGAGCGGTGGAGACCGCCGGCTTGCTGCGGCCCGGTGGTCGGGAAGGGCGACCTCCAGATCGTGCAGGAGCGCGAGTTGAGCGAGCTCTTTCCCGGCGAAGCGGACGGACTGGGCTGGCAGCGAGGTGGTCGACCGCTTCGGTGTGCCCGAATGGGACACCGACCCCGATCGGTGTGATCGCCCCCGGAGGAGAGAGCTGGTCAGGCTTCGTGGTGCGTGCCTCCGAGGCCGTGCGCGCCCTGGCCGAGCGGCACCCGGGCGAGCAGGTGGTGGCGGCGGTGCATGCCGGGGTCATCGAATCCACGATGATCGCCAACTTGGCCATTCCACCGACTCACTCCCAGCGGGGATGGACGCGAATCGTGCATGCCTCGTTGACCGAATGGGAGTGGGTGCCCCTGCTCAGAGCGCTGGATCCTGCTGCGCTTCAACGATGCGTGCGGGATTCCGGTTCAGCAGGCCGTTGATGATCAGCAGGCATAGTCCCCGTCGGCGCCGTTGACGTTGTCGCTGTACTGGACGATCAGGACCGGCCCGGTGGGGAGTTGCTCCTTGGCCTGCCAGCTCGGAACGGTGGCGCACGTCCCCGGACCACTCGGCGGGCTGAGCCAGTCGGCCATCCAGTAGGGGACGGCCGGCTGGTAGTTGCCGACGATGGTGTTCCATGTGCCGGGGCTGGCATAGACACCGACGTCGGCGATGCCCTCGGTGTTGTGGAGGGCGGCGATGGCGCCCGCCACGGTCTGGGCATTGTTGGCCGTCGACGACGTCCAGTACTGTCCGGCTCCCTCGACGTCGATCCACCATGCGACGTTGGTGTTGACCCCCGCCGCCTGCGCGTCCTGGAATGCCTGGATCCCCGCCGCTTCACCCTGTTGAAAGCAAGTGATCGCGGTCGAGCACAGCCCGGCGTTGGCCAGGAAGGTGTAGAGATTGAGCCCGGCGCCCGCCCATCGCGCCTCGGCCGCCAGGCAGGGATTGGCGAAGCTGCTTGCGGACCCGTCGACTTCGACGACGCTGATGGTGTGGTCCCCGGTGGGAAGGCCCGTGGTGCACGTCGGCGAATTCATGTTGAACTTGCTCACGTCGTAGCCGAAGGAGCCCGACGGGTACGCAGCGCCCACGAAGGTACCGTTCCCGATGGCCCTGACCATCCCCACTATGGGCGAGCCGATTTGTGCCGGAGCAGAGCCGTAGTAACTCGCCTGGCCGAATGCCGAGACTTCGCCCTTTATGTCGCTGAACCAATAGCCCGTGTCCCCGGGCGTCGTCGCCGCCGCAGTGATCGGCGCATTGAGCGGCACGCCGCCGAGTGATCCGTAGAAGGGAGCGGATCCGAAGGTGAAGGTGCCCCCGTCGGATGCCACGAGCACATAGCCGGCCCCGCTCGGGCCCGCGATCATGCCGATGATCGGCTTGTTGAGGGTGATGGCGCCCGGTCGATCCGTAGAAGGCGGCGTCGCCGAAGGTGAAGATCCCACCGTCGGATGCGACCAACCAGTACCCGTGCCCGTCGGGCGTCGCTGCCATGCCGACGATCGGCTTGTTGAGCCTGATGGCGCCCGTCGAGCCATAGAACGTGGCGTCGCCGAAGGTGAAGATCCCGCCGTCGGACGCGACCAACCAGTACCCGCCGCCGTCGGGCGTCGGGGCCATGCCGACGATCGGCTTGTTGAGCCTGATGGCCCCGGTCGAGCCGTAGAAGTTGGCGTCGCCGTACGAGAAGACCCCGCCGTCGGAGGCCACCAGCCAGTAGCCGCCGTCATCGGGCGTTGCTGCCATCCCCACGATCGGTTTCTGCAGGGCGAGGTTGCCCGCCGAGCCGTAGAACGGTGCGCCGCCGAAGCTGAAGACGCCGCCGTTGGCGGAGGCCAACCAGTACGCCGGCACCGAGGTCGTGGCGTTCGCCTCGGGCGTGGCTGCCGCGGCGGGTGTCGAGGCGGTCGTCGGCGTGGTCGTCGTCGCAGGCGTCGTAGGCGTTGCCGCATTTGCCGCGGCCGCGCCCGACGAGCCGTCCGCCGCAGCGGTGCCCGTGGCGATCAGGGCGGATGAGGCAACGACCGTGCAGGCGGCGAAGGCAATGAGGGCGATGTGCCGGGATTTGCGTAAGAGCATCAGGTCCGGAAGGAATTCCGCGACGCGGAAGGCGAGGTCGAGGGATTGTCGTGCGTTCAGCCGGGGATCGCAGGTGGTGGTGTACCGAGCTCCGAGGTCGCCCTCGAAGATCTCCTCGGCCCCGCCGAGACACTCGGTGACGTCGTCACCGGTCAGCTCCACGTGCACACCGCCGGGCCAGCTTCCTGTTGCACGGTGTACCGCGAAGAACGAACGCAATTCGGAGAGGATGTCGTCGAATCGGCGTGTCTTGCGGCCGCCTTCGCTGGTGAACGTGTTGCCGTGCATCGGGTCACACACCCATACGACCGGATGGCCGGCTTCGGTGACCGCCCGGATGTGCGCTGGGAGGTGCTCTTCGATCTTGTCGGCTCCGAACCGGGTGATCAACGTGAGGCGACCCGGGGTGCGTCCGGGATTCAGCCGGTCACAGAGCGCCACCGTGTTCTCGGGTGACGAGCTCGGACCGATCTTGCACCCGACCGGGTTGCAGACGCCCGAGAGGAACTCGAGATGGGCGCCGTCGAGTTGGCGGGTGCGGTCGCCGACCCACACCATGTGGGCCGAGCAGTCGAACCAGTCACCGGTCAGCGAGTCCATCCGGGTCAGGCACTCCTCGTAGGGGAGGATCAGTGCCTCGTGGCTCGTCCAGAAGTCGACCTGGTGCAGCCCCACTTCAGCGCCCAGGTCGATGCCGCATGCCGCCATGAAGCGAAGGGCCCGGTCGATTTCCGATGCCACCCGCTCGTAGCGCAACCCTTCGGCCGAAGAGGCCACGAACTGCTGGTTCCACAAATGGACCTGGGAGAGGTCGGCGAAGCCACCTTTGGTGAAGGCGCGCAGCAGGTTGAGCGTTGAGGCGGACTGCTGGTACGCCGCCACGAGGCGCGCCGGGTCGGGACGCCTCGCATCCTCTTCGAACGCCTCGTCGTTGACCATGTGTCCGCGGAACGAATCGAGTTCGGTGTCGCCGATGCGCTCGGTCGGTGACGAGCGCGGCTTGGCGAACTGGCCGGCGATACGTCCGACCTTGACCACCGGCACGCCGGCGGCGTAGGTGAGCGCCACCGCCATCTGCAAGATGATCTTCAACTTGTCGCGGATGGAATCGGCCGTGAAGTCGGCGAATGACTCGGCACAGTCGCCGGCCTGGAGAAGGAACGCCCGGCCGTTCGCGACGTCGGCCAACTGGGAAGTCAAGCGCCGGGCCTCACCGGCGAAAACCAGTGGCGGGAAGCGTCGAGAGCTGGGCCTCGGCCTTCTTGAGCGCTTCGGCGTCAGGCCACTCCGGTTGTTGCGCGGCCGGGAACCGGCGCCATGACGCGGCGCTCCACGAAGAGGTACTCCGGTTCGCTCGCCATCGCACAAGGTTAACGCCGTAGGATCGCCCTTCATGGCCATCTTCGGATTCGCGGTGTGGAGCGCCGGTGCTGCATCCCCCGCTGCAACGATGGATGCCTCCGAACCCTTCCCGCCCCAGCTTGCCGCCACCTAGCCCGGCGCCGCGGTCCGAAAGGATCGGAATCTTCGGCGGGACATTCGACCCGCCCCACATCGGGCCACGTCGCCGCCGTGCGGGCTGTGCAGGACGCCCTGGCCCTCGATCGCCTCCTCCTCGTGGTGGCGAACGACCCCTGGCAGAAGTCGCCCACCCGCTCCATCACCCCGGCCGAGGACCGCTTCGCCATGGCCCAGGCCTTGTCAGAGGCGATTCCGGGGGTCGAGGCCAGCCGGATGGAGATCGACCGCGGTGGCCCGAGTTACACGGTGGCGACCGTGGAGACGCTCCTGGCGCGAGGCCGCCGCAGTCAGGCCAGCCGCCCCGAGATCTACCTCGTCGTCGGGGCGGATCTGCGTGCCTGAGCTGGGGACATGGGAGCGATCGGAGGATCTGCGGCAGCTGGTCACCCTCGCCGTGGTGTCGCGGCCGCCCCTGGTTCCCAATGGCGGAGGAGGGTCGTCGGCGAGGGACAGGCCGCCCCGATCCGCCCCGCCGGGCTGGCGGGTGCGAGTGGGTCGAGGGCCCCATGGTCGACGTCTCCAGTTCGGCCGTGCGGGACCGTGCTGGAGCGGGGCGGCGCCGATCGACGATGTGGTGCCGGCCGAAGTGGTGCATTGCATTCTCCGCCGCAATCTGTACGCTGTCGGCAGATGAGCGCCCTGCCGGCCGAGATCCACCGAGACAGCACCCGATCCCGCAGCGCCGCGTTCCGCCGCCACCCCGGCCGGTGCCCCCGCCGCGGCAAAACGAAGGGCTGAGCGTCGCGCAGAGGAGGCGCTCGCCCGGGCCGACCCGGCGCAAGTGGGCGGCGTTTTGCATCGCGATCTTCCTGTGCTTCTTCGGCCTCACCGTAGGAATCCTGGACGTGCTCCATTGAGCCCAGGGTTGGACGTGCACGTCCATCTTCCGCCGGCTGCCGCAACGGCGGCGGAAGCAGCTGACGCAAAGCTCGGGCAGGACACGGTGGTGTTGGCCATGACGGAGCTCTTCGGGGTGGTCGACGCGTTCGTCATCACCAGTGCTGCGAACACCCGCCATGTGCGGACATTGGTCGAAGAGATCGAGCGCAGTGTGAAGGAATCACATCAATTGGCGCCGCTTCGGGTTGAAGGCCTGCAAGATGCCACGTGGGTCCTCATGGACTACGGCGACTTCATCGTGCACGTGTTCCTCCAAGAGACGCGGGACTACTACGACCTCGAGCACCTCTGGTCCGGCGCCCCACGCGTCGAATGGCGCGCTGCGGCTAAGCACGCCGGCTAGAAGCTCACGAGGTCCCGTTCGTCGCGTATTGCGAGAGGTAGACCGGCCCCGGCACAGAGGTGCCGTTGCCGATCGGGACAGGGGTCGGCACGCCGTCGACCTGGAACAGCACGCCGGTGGTCGGGCTGGTCTGTGTCACCACGGTGAAGACCACCTGCGCCACCGCGAGCTCGGTCTCCGAGCCCGCAATTTCATCGAACGCGTCGTTGAAGTTCACGGTCGCGATTTCCGGCGTCCTCGAGACCGAAGCGGAGATAAGCCGCACGTTGCCGGGAATGGCGGTCTTGATCCCCGCGGCTTCTTCTTTCTTGGTTGGTCCCAGCAGGAGCTCGGCGATGACGGACTTCAGCGGGCCGGGGAATTGCACCACCCGGGACCCTGCCACCAGCCGCTGGTTTTGCCCGAGCAGATAGATCTTCACCGGCACCGACGCCGGCGTCGTCGTCGTCGTTGTCGGCAAGTGGGGATCCAAGCAGGTCGAACGGGACCTTGCTCGGCGGAATCGCATTCGGCACGCTCTGGGTCGGGATGGCGCAGCCGGCGGCGGCCAGCCCAGCGATCAGCACGGCGCCGATGACCCGCATCCGCAGACGGGTCACCACGGCAGTTCCTCATCGTCTTCGAGAACGGGAAGGCTGATGACGAAGCGCGCGCCACCGGTGGGGGAGGACTCGACCCAGGTTTCTCCGTTCATGAGGCGTACATGTTCGGCCACCAGTGCCAGGCCCAACCCGGTCCCGGACCCGGCGCCCCGCCGACCCGCGGCCGATCCCCGGTAGAAGCGATCGAAGACCTTGGTCCGCTCGATGGGGCTGATCCCCGGGCCGGCGTCCTCTACCGCAATCTCGACGCGGCATGCATGCCGTTCTGCGCCTGCTCCGCCCTGTCCGCCTTGTGCCGCCGCTCGCCCCTCTCGTGCGTCGCCTGCTGGTGCGCCTCCCGCTCACCCCGCTCGGCCCGGCCCTCCCGCACGTCGCCCTCCTCCCGGTCCCCGGCCCCGTTCGTCGTCGCCGCCGAGCCGTCGGGCCCGACGGTCGTGACCGAGATCACCGTGGCCCCACCGCCGTAGTTGGCTGCGTTCTCCAGAAGGTTGGCCATAATGCGCTCGAACCGGCGCTTGTCGACGCCGATGTGGACTGACTCGACGTCGGGCCCGATCACCACCTGGGGGGTGGACGCCGACTCGCCGAGACTGCGCATCCCCGCTTCGACTGCCCGCTCCACCAGTTCGCTGACGTCGACCTCCTCGAGGAAGACGTCGGCTGAGCCGGCATCGGCCCGGGACATCTCGAGCAGGTCGCCCACCATGCGCTGGAACCGGCGCAGGTCGTCCCCCAACAGCTGGAGGGCGCGTTGGGCCCGCGGGGTCAGATTCTCTCGGTCCGTCTCGAGCACCTCCAGCGATGCCGACGAGCGTGGTCAGCGGAGAGCGCAGTTCGTGGCTGACGTCAGAATTGAACCGGGCCTCGCGTTGGATGCGGGCCTGCAGCTGGTCCACCATCGTGTTGAAGGAGCTGGTCAGGCCCACGAGGTCCGGATCTGCCGCCTCGGCCTCCAGCCGGGTGTCGAGTTGGCCCCCGGCAATGGCGACCGCGGCGCGGGATACGTCGGTCAACGGGCGCAACGATCGTCGACTGGCGAATCGACCCAGGCCGAGGCCGAGCACGGTGGTCACGAAGCCGGTGACCACCAAGGTCAGCCCGATCACCCGCAAGGTGTGGCCGAGGTCCGCCAGCGAGAACACCTCGAAGTACGTGGCATTGACGGAGGGAATGGGCACGCCGACCACGATCTGTGGTTGGTGGCCGCGGGCCTTCGTGATGTACGTCTGGGTGGCCGCATTCCCGGCCAGGACGTCATCTTTCAGCTGGGCGGGGAGAGATGATTCCGTGACACTGAGTGAAGGGGAGAGGACGGGTAATAGGTCTGGGACTTGCGAACGAGGATCGAATTGGAGCCCAACGTGCTGTCAAGCGAGGACAGGAGTGAAGGGTACGTCTTGGTCCCGCCTGCGAGGTCGGTGCGTATGACCAGGGCGTTGGCGAACGCCTGGTTCTGGGCCGCGGATTCCCGCTCGGCCAAAAGGAAGTGCCGGGTGGTGAAGTAGGACAACCCGCCCATGCTGACGGAGAGCAGCGAGGGCCGCCAGCCCGAAAATGGCCGTGATGCGGGCCCCGATGCCCATTTAGGGCACCAGCTTGTAGCCCATGCCCCTCACGGTGAGAATGTGCTGCGGCAGCGCCGGGTCGGCCTCGACCTTGGTCCGCAGGCGCCTGATGTGCACGTCGACCAGCCGACCGTCGCCGAAGTAGTCGTAACCCCAGACCCGGTCGAGCAACTGCTCACGGCTCAGCACCTTGTTCGGGCTCGCCGCCAATTCGCACAGCAGGCGGAACTCGGTCCGGGTGCAGTGCACCTCGGTCCCGTCGGCCTGCCGGAGGACCCCTTGTTCGGGCAGGAGTTGCAAGGTGCCGAAGGAGAGCGCGCCGGGGTCTTCCTCGGTGGGCCGCGCCCGACGCAGGAGGGCACGGATACGGGCGGCCAGTTCCTTGGCCACGAGGGGCTTGGTCACGTAGTCGTCGGCCCCTGCCTCCAGGCCGGCCACGACATCGTGCGTATCGGCCCGTGCGGTCACGATGATGATCGGCACGGCGCTCTGGCGGCGCAGGGCGCGGCAGCACTCGAAACCGTCCATGCCCGGCAACATGATGTCGATCAGGGCGACGTCAGTCGGCGACTCGGCGAACAGCTCGAGTGCCTCTTCGCCGCTCGCCACGTCCTTCACCTCGTAGCCCTCGCCCTCGAGGGCGAGGCGCATGGAGGATGCGGATCCGTTCGTCGTCCTCGACTACAAGAATGCGTCCGCTCATTTGAATCAACTCATCCAAATCTGTGTGGGCCAGATGGAGCCACCGATCATCCCATAGGCGGGGGCACCCGTCGGTGTCGTCGGGTTGTTCCAGTTCTGCAGCTTGGGTGAGCTGACGACCGCCCATACGGCACGGTCCAGCCACAGATAAGGGAGGTCGACCGCCAGGCGCTTGTTGACCGTCTGGTAGGCCTTGGCCCGCATGGCCGGGTTCGTGCTCGTGCGGCCCAGTTCCAGGGCGGCATCGAGCTGGGGGTCCTTGTTGCGCGCCATGTTGACCGCGAGCGAGCTGGACAAGATCGTCGTCGAGCTCCAGAAGATGTAGTTGAGGTCGGGATCGACGGCGCCGAACTGGCGCCACTCGAGTGCCTGGTACGTGCCGGCGAGGGCGTTGTTGATCAGGTCGTTCTGCTCGACCACGACGTCCTTGACGACGAAGCCCACGTCCTGCCAGGCCTGCTGGAGGTACTGCTGCTCCCGTTCCGAGGTCGGGCGAGTTGGGGAGCCCCAGGTGAAGGTGACCGGTTTCCCCGTGCTCTTCGCCACCTGTTTGACCAGTTTTTTGGCTTCGCTCGGGTTGTAGGCGGGGTAGGAGGTGGCGGAGTAATACGGCGATCCCGGGGTGAACAGCCCGTTGCTGACGGGGAGGACGTTCTGGTCGATCTCCTTGGCGTACTGGGGCCGGTTGATGGCCATGGCCGCGGCACGGCGGACCGAGGGATTGTTGAACGGCTCTGCGGCCAGGTTGAGGAGCGCGCAGTTCATGTCGGGCTGCCCGACGAGATGTGTGCTGTCGTCGACGTAGGCGTAGCTCTTGTTGCCCCGGAACTGCGTGATGATCTGCGGCGTGTCGGTGACCAGGATGTCGATGGTTCCCGACTTGAGGGCCTCGGCCCGGGCTTCGGCGTCGACGATCGGCTTGAAGGTGATCTCGTCGAGGTGGGGAAGGCCGGGCCGCCAATAGTGGGGGTTGGCCGTGGCCGTGAAGTGGCTGTTGGGCACCCATTCCTTGAAGACGAAGGGCCCGGTGCCCACGGGGTTGGATGTCCCGCCGTTCGGGGCCGCCAGCATCGACGGGGCGCACATGTACGCGAACTGGCCCCCGACACCGCCGGCCAGGTAGAGGGGGAGCGAGACCCAGGGGGACTTGAGGTTCAAGATCACCGAGAGCGGGCCCGATTGGGTGACCGAACCGACGATCGGCGTTCAGGATCAGGCCTTGGAGAAGCGAGGCCTGCTGCGCCTTGAAGTTGGTCAGCAGTGCGGCGCCGTCGAACGGGGTGCCATCGTGGAACACGACGTTGGGGCGGACCGTGATGGTCCATGCCGTGTGGTCGGCGTTGGGCGTCACCGATTGGGCCAGATACGGCTGCCAGGCCCTTTGGTGTCGATGATGGTCAGGGGGTCGAAGACGGTCCGTGCGTACATGACGCCGACCTCGTCGAAGCGAGCCGTGGTCGGATTGAAGCCCGACTCCTCCGCGTCGACGCCGAAGACCAGTCGACCCGCCCTTCTTGGGCTTGGCTTTGGAAATTCCGTTGCCGCCGGCTGCAGCGGTGGTGGCCCCGGCGACGCCGGTCAGATCGAGTCCGAGTGCGGAAGCACCTGCGATGCTGCCTGCAGCCGCTGCGCCTCGGACGAGCAGCGTGCGGCGATTGAATGGCACTCCCATGGATCCCTCCCTCCATACGCATCGTGCCCCACAGAGTAGGGCATTCCCCTCTGAGCCTCCACGGATGCTGCACGGAGACCCCGGGTATGGAGGGTTAGTGCCCTTCGGCGCCTCCCGTGGCCCGGTACCCTGGAAAATGTGTCGGGGAACAGGGAGATTGTGGCCAGAGAGCGGGCCCGTTACACAGGCATGGGATCTCACCGGTTTCGGCGACTGGTTGAGCGGGCGGGCAGAGGCGACGCGGCTGGCCTACGTGAGCGATCTGGCGGCCTTCGCCGGATGGGTGGGCCGCAGCGGCGTCGACGACACCCGACGGGGTGGATCGCCTCCATCTTCGTCGCTACCTGGCCTCGTTGGGGACCCGCCGCCTGGCCCGCGCCACCGTGGCCCGCAAGGCGGCGGCCCTCCGGTGCTATTTCGCCTGGTCGGTGCGCCAGGGCCGTCTCGACTCTGGACCCGGCGCGGAGCCTGCGGGCCCCGACGGGGAAGGGTCGCCTGCCCCGTGTGCTGTCGGAGGGGGAGATCGGGGCGCTCCTGGACCGACCGGGCACATCGGCGATCGATCAGCGAGATACAGGCAGCGCTCGAGCTGCTCTACGCCGCCGGCCTGCGGGTCTCGGAGCTCTGCGGGCTCGATCGGCGTGGGGTCGACCTGCCGGGCGGACCGTCACGGTGCTCGGAAAGGGTGGAAAGGAGCGTCGGGTCCCGATCCATGACCGGGCGGCCCTGGCGCTCCGGGGGTGGCTCGCACGAAGGGCGCACGGGCATGCCCGGGTCCCGCCGAAGCGGTCTTCGTGAACCAACGCGGCGCCCGCCTCGGACCACGCGACGTCCGCCGGATTCTCGATCGCCTCGCCCAGTCCCCGACCCACCCCCACGCCCTGCGCCACACCTTCGCCACCCACCTGCTCGACGGCGGGGCCGACCTGCGGGTGGTCCAGGAGCTGCTCGGCCACGCCAGCCTGGCCACGACGCAGATCTACACGCACGTGAGCAAGGAGCGGCTGCGCTCGGTCTACGAGGGGACCCATCCCCGGGCCTGAGCCAGAGCCTGCCGCCGAGCGCCATGGGCGGCGAACCGGTGAGCGGCTACCATGGAAAGGCTCACCGAGCGGTGGGCAGCGATCACCGACCAACACGCACCTTGGCGCGATCCACGGTCGCCTCTCTTCCTGAGGGGTGCTGCGCCCTGGGGAGCAACCGAACGGAGGAATACGTATGGCCGTCGTTTCCATGCGACAGCTGCTGGAAGCCGGGGTCCACTTCGGCCACCAGACGCGCCGATGGAACCCGAAGATGAAGCGCTTCATTCTGGGCGAGCGCAACGGGATCTATCTCATCGATCTACGCAAGACCCTGACCGGGGTCGAATCCGCCTACTCGTATGTCCGTGACCTTGTCGCCGGAGGGGGGACCATCCTCTTCGTCGGGACCAAGAAGCAGACCCAGGGTCCCGTGGCCGAGTACGCCGAGGCCTGCGGCATGCCCTTCGTGAACCAGCGCTGGCTGGGCGGCATGCTGACCAACTTCCAGACCGTGTCAGGACGGGTGAAGCGCATGCAGGAGCTGCGCACCATGGAGGCCGCCGGTGACTTCGAGGGCATGCCCAAGCGCGAGGCGCTGTCGCACACCCGTGAGCTGGAGAAGCTGAGCCGGAACCTGAGCGGTATCGCCAATCTGGAGCGCCTGCCCAACGCCGTCTTCGTCATCGACACGAAGAAGGAGCACATCGCGGTGACCGAGGCCCGCAAGCTCGGGCTGCCGGTCGTCGCCGTCGTCGACACCAACTGCGACCCCGACATCATCGACTACGTCATTCCGGGCAACGACGACGCCATCCGCTCGGGCTCGCTGATGTGCCGGGTGCTGGCCGACGCCGTCGTCGAAGGCCGCTTCATCGCCGAGCACCGGCGCAAGAACGCGCCGCCCGCGACCGAAGAGGTGAACACCGGGCCGTCGCCGCGGGCAGAGGCGTGTGCCGCCGCCGCCGGCAGCGCCCGCTGGGCCGCCGGCCGAGACAGCCAGGCGAGCGCCGGCCGAGACGACGTCCCGCTGAGGCAGCTGCGCCAGACCAGCCGAGGCCGAGGCACCCGCCACTGAGCCGCCCGCAGCCGAGGCGCCTCCGACCGAGCGCCGCAGCCGCGGCACCCGAGCCGCGGAAGCGCCGCGCCGCAGCGCCAGCGGCCGAGCCCGAGGCAGAGCTGGCCGAAGTGACGACAGGAGCAGAGGCCTGACCGTGCCCAACTTCACCTCGAAAGACATACAGCGCCTGCGCCAGGCCACCGGCGCGGGCATGCTGGACTGCAAGAAGGCGCTCGAGGAGACTGACGGCGACTATGACGCAGCACTCCAGCTCTTGCGGGTAAAGGGCCTGGCCGGCGCGGCCAAACGCTGCCGACCGCGAGGCCTCCGAGGGCGCCGTGGCCGCAGTGCGGTCCGGCGACGCGGCCGCGGTCGTCGAACTGCGTTGCGAGACCGACTTCGTCGCCAAAGCCGATGAATTCGTCGCGCTCACCGACGAACTGGCGGCGCTCGTCGCCGCCAAGGGCGAGGATGCGGTCGGCGAACTGAGCGACGAGATCGACCGCTTGCGCACGACCCTCAAGGAGAACATCTCCGTCGGGCAGGTGCGCCAACTGGTCGCGCAACCCGGGCAGGTGGTCGACACCTACACCCACCAGCAGGCCGGGCGCGGGGTCAACGCCGTCGCCGTGGTCATCGACGGTGGCGACGAGGAGTTGGCCCACAACATCGCCGTCCACATCGCCTTCACCAAGCCGGCCTATCTGAGCCGGGACGACGTTCCCGAGGCGGACATCGCGGCGGAACGGGCGACCGTGACCGAGATCAGCCGCAACGAGGGTAAGCCCGAGGCGGCGCTGGCCAAGATCGTCGACGGCCGCATGAACGGATGGTTCAAGGATCGGGTCCTCCTGGACCAGTCCTACGTGAGGGACGAGAAGCAGACGATCGCGGGCATGCTCGGGTCGGCGCACATCGTCGCCTTCGCGCAGGTCGTCGTCGGCGCCTGAGGTCTACTGCGAAGGTGGGAGAGCCGCGCCGGATCGTCCTCAAGATGTCGGGAGAGGCGTTGGCTTCGTCCGCCTCCGACGAGACCATTGACGCAGCCACCGTGGAACGCATGGCCAAGGAGATGGGCCGCGCCATGGACGGCGGGGACCTCGAGCTCGCGGTGGTGGTCGGTGGCGGCAACATCTGGCGCGGCACGACCGGCGAGAGCGGCGGTATGGACCGCGCCACGTCGGACACGATGGGCATGCTGGGAACGGTGATCAATGCCCTGGCCCTCCAGGACGCCCTGGAGCAACAGGGCCAGCCCACCCGGGTTCTCAGCGCGCTCAGCATGGCCGAGGTGGCCGAGCCCTACATCCGGCGCCGGGCCATCCGGCACCTCGAGAAGGGTCGCATCGTGATCTTTGCCGCCGGCATGGGCAATCCCTTTTTCACCACCGACACCCCGGCGGCCCTCCGTGCGGCGGAGATCGGCGCCGAGATGCTCTGCAAGGGCACCCACTCCGGTGTCGACGGGGTCTACTCGGCCGATCCCAAGCTCGATCCCACGGCCACCCGCTACGACGAGATCTCCTTCATGGAGGTGATCAATCGTGACCTCCGGGTCATGGATCTCACGGCCATCACCTTCTGCAAGGACAACAACCTCCCCATCAGGGTTTTCGACCTCATGATTCCCGGCAACATCCCACGCGCACTCAGTGGCGAGCGGATCGGTACGCTGGTCCGCTAATGGACGACGATCTGGCCGGTCTGGTTCTCGAGGACACCCGGGAGAAGATGCACAAGGCCATCGACCATGTGCGTTCCGAAATGAGCAACGTCCGCACCGGCCGGGCCTCCTCGGCCCTGCTCGAGCCGCTTCTGGTCGACTACTACGGCACGCCGACGGCGTTGCGCCAACTGGCCGGTTTCAGCGTGCCCGATGCCATGCTGTTGGTCGTGACGCCGTACGACAAGGGCTCTCTGGGTGCCATCGAGAAGGCCATCATGACCTCGGACCTGGGCATCAACCCGACCAACGACGGCAACGTCATCCGCTTGGCGTTCCCGCCCCTGACCGAGGAGCGGCGCAAGGAGCTGGTCAAGGTCGTGCGGCACAAGGCCGAGGAGGCCAAGGTGGCGGTACGCAACTTGCGCCGGTCCGGGCGGCACGAGCTCGATGCGTTGCAGAAGGACGGGTCACTCTCCACCGACGAGTTGGAGCGCGTCGAGAAGGATCTTGACAAGATCACCCAAGAGCAGGTGGGCGCCATCGATCAGTTGTTGGCGCAAAAAGAGCGCGAACTCCTGCAGGTCTGAGGGGGTAAAGACATGGCGGACGACACAGACGACAACGAGGGCTATGGGAGCTTCGACGATCCCACGGGCGTCGATGAGGAGACGCCGAGCTACCGCTCTGGCCGCGTGCGGATCATCGGCGCCGAGCCGGCGGGTGATGCCGTCCACGAGGTGACCGGACCGGTGGTCGAGGAGAACCCCGACATGCCGCACTGGAACGATGCGCCGACGGGCCAGGTTCCCGCCGTTCTCGACCGTGGGAACGGGGACGAGCAGGCGCTGGCGCCCCCCACCTGGCGGGAAGAGGACACGGACTGGGCGGCGCACGAGGAGCTCTTCGAGCCCTCCATGCTTTCCGACGAGCTCCCGGCGGTGGGCTCCATGATGAACAACAACAACGACCTCGTCGACATGGAGCGCCAGCCCTGGCGCTTCGACGCCATCGACCTGCCCGACGACGACACGCTGGTGATCGTCGAGACCGAGGTCGAGCCCGAGCCGGTTCCCGTCCGGGTGGCTCCGGCGGCGGCGTACGGGGCGACGGTGACGGAGTCCCCGGAGGAGACGGCCCCGGTACCGAGCTCCTTCGACGCGGCCGACAACCGGCTCGCGCCTCCGGTGCCGCCCCAACCGAGGGTCCGCGCCCCGCGCACGAGTCGCCTGAGCGACGAGGCACCGAATACCAACCAGGGCGGCACGACGGGACGCAACATGCAGCTGGCATGGGGCTCTGGGCTGCTTCTCGGGGTGATCGCGCTGGTCTGTGCCCACTTCGGCAACCTGACGTCGATGGTCCTCATTTCGATCGTCGTCCTGCTCGCGGCGGCCGAGGGGTTCGCCGCCTTCCGTACCGCCAAGTACCACCCGGCGACCTTGCTCGGGCTGGTGGCGACCCTTTCGCTGCTCATCGAGACGTACAACAAGGGCGTCGCCGCGTTGCCTCTGGTCCTGGTGATGCTCGTCGCTGCGTCATTCCTGTGGTACCTGGCCCGGGTGGAGCCTGCAGCTGATCCCGTGGCCGGCATCTCGTCGACCGTCTTCGTCACGGTCTGGATCGGGGGCTTCGGCTCGTTCGGGGCGCTGCTGCTCAATCCGACGCTGTTCCCGGACCGCCACGGCGTGGCGTTCCTTCTTGCCGCCGTCATCACGACAGCGGCGGCGGACGTGGCATCGCTCCTGGTGGGCTCGGCCTTCGGTCGTCATCCGATGGCTCCGTCCATCAGCCCGAACAAGAGTTGGGAGGGCTTCCTCGGCGGTGCAGTCGCCTCCATTCTGGTGGCCGTGATCGTGGTGCACTTCATCCATCCGTGGACGATCGGCAAGGCGCTGGTGCTCGGCATCGTGGTGGCCGTCGTGGCTCCGCTGGGCGATCTCAGCCAGTCGATGATCAAGCGCAACCTCGGCGTCAAGGACATGGGCCGGCTGATGCCGGGCCATGGTGGCATCCTCGACCGGGTCGACGGCCTCCTGTTCGTGCTGCCCGCCACGTACTTCGTGGTCAAAGCGTTCCACCTCGGGTGAGCTGATGCGTACCGTCAGCCTGCTGGGATCGACCGGCTCCATCGGCACCCAGGCCGTGGATGTGCTGCTGGGCGAGCCCGAGCGCTTCCGGGTGGTCGCCCTGGCGGCCCAGAGCTCCACCGACACGTTGCTGGCCCAAGCGGCCGTGCTGCGACCCCGAGATCGTCGTCATCGGCGACGAGTCGCTCTACGCCAAGGAAGTGCGCGACGGCGTCCCCCCCGGGACCGAGGTGCTCGTCGGCATTCCGGGGCTGGTGGCCGCGGCGGGCGCTGCCGACGTGGTGCTCAACGCGGTCGTCGGCTTCGCCGGCCTGCCGGTGACCATGGCCGCGCTCGAAGCGGGCAAGCGCCTGGCGCTGGCCAACAAGGAGTCACTCATCGCCGGCGCGCCGGTCGTGCAAAAGGCGCGGCGTACGCCGGGGGCGGAGATCGTGCCGGTGGACTCCGAGCACTGCGCCGTCCACCAGTGCCTGGCCGCGGTCGACGAGCCAGACGGCGGTGGCCCGCCTCCTCCTCACGGCGTCGGGCGGCCCGTTCCGGGGCCGGACCACGGCCGAGTTGGACCAGGTCACCGTGGCCGACGCCTTGGCCCATCCCACCTGGAGCATGGGCCCCAAAATCACCATCGATTCGTCGACCCTCATGAACAAGGGCCTGGAGGTGATCGAGGCCCACGAGCTCTTCGGGATCACCTATGACCGCATCGACATCGTGGTGCACCCCCAGTCGATCGTGCATTCCATGGTGGAATTGCGGGACGGTTCGACGTTGGCGCAACTGTCCGACGCCGGACATGCGGCTGCCGATCGGCTACGCACTGGGCTGGCCCGACCGTTCGTCGGTCCCCTTCGGCGCGCTGGACTGGACCAGCCCGACCACGTTGACCTTCGAACCACCCGATCGGGCGGTGTTCCGTTGCATCGATCTGGCCTACAGCGCGGGGATCAGCGGTGGATCTGCGCCAGCCTGGTTGAGCGCGGCCAACGAGATCGCGGTCGAGGCGTTCCTGGCCGGTGCGATGACCTGGAGCGGCATCGCCGACGTGGTGGCCGAAACTCTCGAGGCATGGCGGGATGAGCCCATTGAGCAGGTGGAATCCGTGCTGGCCGCCGATGAGGAGGCGCGAGCCAGGGCGAGGGAAGTGGTGGCCCGCCGTACTGGAGCAGGTGCCGCGGAGGTAGCCTTACCTTTGGTATGACGCTCATTGCCAAGGAGCCAAGCACAGCGTCTGCCGACTAGGCGGCGCCCCCGGAACACGTGGAGCCGCCCACGCCCGGCGCCGAAACCGGCAACGCGGGTCAAGTCTGGCGGCTGCTGATCGCGCTCGCCCTCGTGACGGCCATCTTCCTGGTCGCAGGGCTGGGCGACATCCTGCTGTTCATCGTGATCATCGTGGCGATCGTCATGCTGCACGAACTGGGTCACTTCGCCACGGCCAAGTGGTCGGGGATGAAGGTCACCGAGTACTTCGTCGGCTTCGGCCCCCGCCTCTGGTCGATCCGGCGCGGGGAGACCGAATACGGGGTCAAGGCCATCCCGGCCGGGGGCTACGTCAGGATCACGGGCTTCACCGTGCTCGAAGACGTGGCAACGGAGGACGAGCCGCGCACCTATCGCCAGCAGCCGTTCTGGAAGCGGATCATCGTCGGGTCCGCCGGGTCGGCCATGCATTTTCTCATTGCCTTCGTCCTCGCGCTGATCAGTGTCCTGGCGTTCGGCGTGGCGACGAGCAATGTCCAGGTCACTTCGCTCGAGCACTGGTCAGGGGTGGCGCAGACCCCGGCGCAACAGGCCGGCCTCAAGGCGGGCGACGTCATCGTGTCGGTGAACGGCCGTGCACTCCACGGCACCAACACGATTCACGACGTCATCACGAGCTCGGTCGGCAAGCCGGTCACGCTCGGCGTCGAGCGGGACGGACGGCTCGAGAGCATCGTGGTCACCCCGCAGGACGGGCGGGGGATCAAGGTCGGCGACACCACCCTGGCGCCAGCGAGCGACAAGACGCCGCAGGGCTACATCGGGATCTTCGAAGCCCCGGCCACGCAGTCGGTGAACCCGATCAGCGCCGTCGGCCACGCCTTCACGTATCTCGGTTCGGCGACCTCGTCCGAGTTCGGCGCCCTGGTCCACGTGTTCTCCCCGGCCGGCGTGAGCTCCCTCTACCACCAGGTGACCAACTCGCACGATGCCACCCAGGCGGCTGACCATCCCGCCACATCGGAACGTCCCGTCTCGCTGATCGGGGCGGGGAATGTGAGTGTGCAGGCCCTGCACCAGGGCGTGGAGTCGTTGTTGGACCTCCTGATCGTCATCAATATCGCCTTCGCCCTCCTCAACATGTTGCCGATCATGCCGTTCGACGGGGGACATGTGGCGGTCGCGGCGTATGAATGGATCAGCACGAAGAAGGGACAGCCCTACTATCAAGCGGACATCACCAAGCTGTTCCCGTATCTCGCTCCCGTCCTCGGCTTTCTCGCCCTGTTCGCCATTTCTGTCATCTTTTTGGACATCGCCCACCCACTCCAATTCCACTGATCGGAACCATGGACCTCTCCGCCTCTCTGCTCACCGCCCGCCGCCCCACCCGGAGGATCACCCTGGGTGGCGTCCCGATCGGGGACGGCGCACCCGTCACCGTCCAATCCATGACCACGACGAAGACGGCCGACGTCGACGGCACGCTGGCCCAGATCTACGCTCTCGCCGCTGCCGGGGCGGACATCGTCCGCTGCACCTGTAACGACGAAGGGGCGGCGATCGGTTTGGCACAGATCGTCCCGCGCTCTCCTGTGCCGATCGTCGCCGACATCCACTTCCACCACGAGATGGCTCTGGCCGCGCTCGAGGCCGGGGTGCAGGGGTTGCGCCTCAACCCCGGAAACCTCCGCAAGGAGGCCGAGATCAAACAGGTGGCGGCCGAGGCGCGTGACCGGGGTGTGCCCATCCGCATCGGGGTCAATGCCGGGTCGCTGCACCCGGACATCTACGCCAAGTACGGCGGCGCCACCCCCGAAGCACTCGTCGAGTCGGCCCGCAACGAGCTGGCCTACTTCGAGGAGGTCGACTTCAACGACGTCAAGATCTCGGTCAAAGCCTCATCGGTGGCCCTGATGATCGCGGCCTACCGGTTGGCCTCGGAGACCTTCGACCACCCGCTCCATCTCGGGGTGACCGAGGCCGGACCACCGCCCGGGGGACTGGTGAAGGGGACGGCCGGCATCGCCACCCTCCTGGCCGAAGGTATCGGGGACACCATCCGCTTCTCGCTCACCGCCGATCCGGTGGAAGAGGCCCGGGCTGGTCGCCAACTGCTCGAGTCGCTCGGCCTGCGCGAGCGCAAGGGCCTCGACCTCATCGCCTGCCCCTCCTGCGGGCGGGCTCAGGTCGACGTCATCGCCGTGGCCAAGGAGGCCCAGGAGGCGCTCGAGAAGCTCAACCTGCCGATTCAGGTGGCCGTCATGGGATGCGTCGTCAACGGCCCCGGCGAAGCGCGGGAGGCCGACATCGGCATCGCGGCGGGCAAGAACAAGGGGCATCTGTTCATCCGGGGCAAGATCATCCGGGTCGTCCCCGAGGACGGCATGGTGCAGGCCCTGGTGGAGGAGGCAGAGCGCCTGGTGGCCGAGGGGGCCGAAGCCCGCATCGCAGCAGCCGACGCCGGGGCAGAAGCCGAGGCCGAGGCCGACCGCCGCGAGCTGCTCGAGTCGACGGGCGTGGACCCCAATCACACGGCGGCGAAGATCGAGACGATCCACCGCCGCACCTCGTCGGACTGACCCGCGTCATCTAAGGGGCGGGTTCGTCGAGAGGCTGTCCGTCCACCCCGGTATCCTGCGCACCCATGAGCAAGGGCGCGATCGTGACCCGGGCCGAGGACTTTCCCCGCTGGTACCAGGAAGTCATCGCCCGGGCCGAAATGGCCGAGAACGGGCCGGTGCGCGGCACCATGGTGATCCGTCCCTGGGGCTACGGCATCTGGGAGCTGTTGCAGGCGGAGCTCGACCGGCGGATCAAGGAGGCCGGAGCGGAGAACGCCTATTTCCCGCTCTTCATCCCCGAGTCCTTCCTGAGCCTCGAAGCGGAGCACGTCGAAGGCTTCAGCCCCGAGCTGGCCGTGGTGACCCACGGCGGGGGCAAGAAGCTCGAGGAGCCGGTCGTCGTCCGTCCTACGAGCGAGACGGTGATCAACAGCTTCTTCGCCAAGTGGATCCAGAGCCACCGCGACCTTCCCCTGCTCATCAACCAGTGGGCCAACGTGGTGCGGTGGGAATTGCGGCCCCGGCTCTTCCTGCGGACGACCGAGTTCCTCTGGCAGGAGGGTCACACCGCCCACGCCACCGAGGCCGATGCCCGCGCCTACGCGCTGCAGATCCTGCGCGACGTCTACCTGGCCACCATGGTGGACGTGGCCGCCCTGCCGGTGCTGACCGGTCACAAGACGGCACGGGAGCGCTTCGCCGGGGCCACGCGCACGTGGACCTGCGAAGGGATGATGGGGGACGGCAAGGCACTGCAGATGGGCACCAGCCACGAGCTGGGCCAGAACTTCTCGCGAAGGCCTTCGACATCACGTACACCACGACCGAAGGCGTGCTCGAGTACGTCTGGCAGACCTCGTGGGGCGCGTCGACCCGCCTCATCGGCGCCCTCGTCATGGGGCACGGCGACGATTTCGGGTTGCGCCTGCCCCCGGCGCTCGCCCCCTCGCAGGTCGTGGTGCTCCTGATCAAGGAGGAGGAGGGGGTGCGGGCGGCGGCGGATGCCCTGGTGGCCGAGCTGCGGGCCGACGGGCACCGGGTCCGGCTGGACGACCGCACCGGCACCAGCTTCGGGCGCCGGAGCGTGGACTGGGAGCTCAAGGGCGTCCCGGTCAGGGTGGAGATCGGCCCCCGGGACCTGGCCGAGGGCAACGTCACCGTGGTGACCCGGCACACCCGCGAGAAGGAGACATTGCCGCTGGCCGGCGTCCGTGGGGCGGTCACGGAGATCCTCGGTCGGGTCGGCCCGGAACTGCTGGCCGAAGCGACGGCCTCCCGCCTGGCACGGACCGTGGAGGTGTCCAGCCTGGAGGAGGCGATGGAGGCGGGGAGCACGGGTTTCGCCACGGATCCCGGTGCGTGCGCTGGGGGACGACGGTGAGGATCGGCTGGCCACCCAGGCGCTGTCGATCCGGTGCCTCCAGCGCCCCGACGGCAGCCTGGCCGAGCCCGGTGACGACGAAGGGGATCTGACGGCGGTGGTCGCCCGCTCGTACTGAGGCCGCCCGCTGGCGCTCCTGAGGCCGAACGGCGAAAGGGGGGATCAAAGCGACGGCCGGATTGCTATAATCCTTCGCGCTGTCCAGTTTGAGTATCAGTACCTCGTTGGAGCGTGGGCTGCGGCCCACGCTTTCGTTTTACGGGGCTCCTGCTGCAGGCAGCAGAAGGTGGCAGCAGAAGGTGATGGTGATCGTCGAGAGGAGGTGACAGTGATGGCGAGGAGTACAGACGACCTGGTTGATGCGCTGTCGCCCCTGCTCGGGGCACGTGGGCTCGACCTGGTCGACGTCGAGCTCCACGGTTCGGAGCTGACCATCTTCGTCGACCGCGAGGGCGGCGTCGACCTCGACACGCTCGGCGAGGCCACGCGGGCGGTGTCGGACACGCTCGACGAGATCGACCCGCTACCCGGGCGGTACACCCTGGCCGTCTCCAGCCCCGGATTGGAGCGTCGCCTGCGGACGCCGGCCCATTTCCTGCGCGCCGTCGGGGAAGCCGTGACCGTGCGTATGCACAGTGGCACGTCGGACGTGCGCCGCGTGAGGGGAACCGTCGAGTCCGCGGACGAAACCGGATTCACGCTTGTCGGATCTGACCTACCTGACGGCTCGTTGCGCATCGCCTACGGCGAGGTCGAACGTGCCCGCACCATTTTTGAATGGGGTCCCCAGCCGAAGAGAGTAAGAGGGTGAGCAGGTCATGAGTAAGACCAATTTCGAGTTTTTGGACGCGCTGGGGCAGATCGCCCGGGACAAGGGGATCTCGGTGGAGACGCTGCTCGATGCGTTGGCGAATGCATTGGTGGCGGCGTACAAGCGGCGTCCCGACGCGGCCGAAGAAGCCGTCGTCACCATCGACCCCGATTCGGGTGAGATCCGCGTCTACGGCCAGGAGCTGGACGAAGACGGCGAGGTCATCCGGGAGTGGGACGACACGCCGGACGACTTCGGGCGTATCGCGGCGCAGACGGCCAAGCAGGTGATCCTGCAGCGGATCCGCGAAGTCGAGCGGGACATGAAGTACGAGGAGTACGCCGGCCGCGAGGGCGACATCGTGACGGGGATCGTGCAGCAGACCGACAACCGCTACACGCTGCTGGACCTCGGCAAGGTGGAGGCATTGCTGCCACAGGCCGAGCAGGTCTCCTATGAGCGCTACGAGCACGGCACACGGCTCAAGGCGTACATCGTGGAGGTGCGCAAGACCAGCAAGGGTCCGCAGATCGTGGTCAGCCGGACGCACCCGGGTCTGATCAAGCGGCTGTTCGAACTCGAAGTTCCCGAAATCTCCTCGGGCGTGGTCGAGATCAAGGCTGCGGCGCGCGAGCCGGGCCACCGCACCAAAATCGCCGTCTGGTCCAACGACCCCAACGTCGACCCGGTCGGGGCCTGCGTGGGGGCCCGAGGCTCGCGCGTGCGCATGGTCACCAACGAGCTCCGGGGTGAGCGCGTCGACGTGGTGCCCTTCTCCGACGACCCGGTCGACCTGATCCAGAACGCTCTGGCCCCCGGCACGCGTCCGCGAGGTCCGCCTCGACGAGGAGACCGGGACGGCGACCGTGGTGGTCAGCGACTTCCAGCTCTCCCTGGCCATCGGCAAGGAGGGGCAGAACGCCCGCCTGGCCGCCCGGCTCACCGGATGGCGGATCGACATCAAGAGCGAGACGCAGCTGGCCGAGGAAGAGGCCGGCTACGGCGACCAGGAATGGGCCGAGGGCGAGTGGGTCGAGGACGAGTCGGGCGAAATGGTGTGGAAGCCGGCCGAAGGCGGCGAAGCCATGTCGGCCGAGGAGTGGACGCACCAAGCCGATGTGGCGCCGGACGACGTCCCGGTTGCAGTCGAGTCCGTCACGGTCGATGAGTCCGTCACGGTCGATGAGTCCGTCACGGTCGATGAGTCCGTGACCATCGTGGACGAGGCATCGGCCCCGGCGACGGGAGCCGAGGCATAGTACCGACACGGACCTGCGTCGGTTGCCGTAAGGCGCGCCCGGCCGACGTGTTGTTCCGAGTCGTACGGCAGGCCGACGGCCAGCTGAGGGTGGATCGAACCGGCCCAGGCCGGGGTGCATGGCTTTGCCGGGAGTCGCCGGGCTGCAGAGAGGAAGCAGCACGGAGACGAGCCTTCGACAGAGCCTTCAAGGCACCGGTTGCGACCATTGCCATCGAACATCTGCAGGCGAGCTCACAAAGCGCGTCGAAGCAGGATGTACCCGATGTGCGAGGATAGGGGGCTGCGGGTCACTCCGGGGCCCACAGAGTACGAAGGACATCGAGACCCACTTGCCGAAGAAGATCCGCGTCTATGAACTAGCCAAAGAGCTAGGCCTCACCAATAAGGAAGGGCTTGACCTGGCCCTCTCCCTTGGTATTGGGGTGAAGAGCCACTCGTCCTCCATCGAGGATGCACAAGCGGACCGCGTCCGTCGGAAGGCCGACGCCGAAGGACTTCGCCGGGAAGTGACGCCGGAGGAGCCACCGCCACCACCTGCTCCCGCTCCCGACAAGAGGGCCGCCGGCAGGACGATCTCGTCATCGTCCCCCGCGACGGCCCGCTCGACCAGCGGGGACGCCCGGGCACCCCGGCTCATCAGCAGCAGGCCGACGGGATCGCCGGCCTCACCAACCGGAACACCGGGTTCGTCCGGTTCATCCAGCGCGGTCGGCACGGCCGGTTCCGCCGGAACAGCCGCACCCCGCGTGCCCGCCCGCCCCACGCAGGCTCCCGCCGCGGCGGCGCCTTCGGTGGCCGCGCCCGCTCCGCCGAGAGCCCCGGCTCCCGGACCGGCCTCCGCCCCCCGGACGGCCCCGGCCGCGCCGGCGGGACCCACGTCCGCACCGCAGGCACCGACATCAGCGCCGACGTCCGCGCCCACATCGGCGCCGACCTCCGCACCGCCCGCCACGCCCAGGCCGGCGTCCGCACCATCACCCGGCGCGGGTGCTCCGGCCACCGCCCCTCCGGGGGTGCGGCCCGGCGGCCCGTCGCCCGCAACAGCCCCCGCACCGGCACCCGCCGCAGCACAAGCGCCGGCAGCACCCGCGGCAGCTGGATCGGCACCCGCGCCGACGGCGCCACCGGCCGAGCAGCGGACCCCCCGGCCTCCTTTGAGCCCGAGTGGCAAGCCCGTACCGCCGCCACCTCCCCCGAGGCCCCCGGTCGGGCCCAGCGGCCGTCCGATCCCGCCGCCACCCGGTATGGGCGGTCGGCGACCGACCGCCCCACCCTCGCGGCCGGGCGGGAGCGGCTACCCCGCACGCACGGGTGGCCGACCGGCGCCCGGCGCAGGCCGGCCAACCGGTGGTCCCGGTGGCCCGGGCAGCAGTAGTTTCGCCGGTCGTCCCAGCGGTGGTGGCGGAGGATTCAGTGGACGTCCCGGAGGCGGAGGACCCTCGAGTGGGCCGCCCGCCGCCGGTCGCAGTGGCCTGCCCGGACGGCGCCCGCCGCAGCGTCGCGCCCGCCGTCGCCGGCGCAACCTCGAAGAGCTCGAGCCGACACAGCTCACCAGCTATCAGCCGTCGACGGCGCCGGTGCCCGACGGCGAGGTCATCGTCGAGCGCGGGTCGACCGCGCGGGATCTCGGGCCCAAGCTGAACCGCAGCGCGGGCGACATCGTCCGCTTCCTCATGCTGCAAGGCGAGATGGTCATGGCGACGCAGTCGTTGACCGACGACATGATCGAGCTCTTCGCCGCCGAAATCGGTGCCGACGTACGCCTCGTCGACCCCGGCGAGGAGCAGGAAGCCGAGCTGTTGGCGCGCTACTTCGAGGAAGAGGACGAAGAAGAGGACGCGGACCAGCGTCCGCGGCCGCCCGTCGTGACCGTCATGGGCCACGTCGACCACGGCAAGACGCTCCTCCTGGACCGGATCCGCAAGACCGACGTGGTGGCCGGCGAGGCCGGTGGCATCACCCAGCACATCGGGGCCTACCAGGTGGTGTGGCACGACAAGCGGATCACGTTCATCGACACGCCGGGCCACGCCGCCTTCACGGCCATGCGCGCCCGTGGCGCGCAGGCCACCGACATCGTCGTGCTGGTCGTGGCCGCCGATGACGGTGTCATGCCCCAGACGATCGAGGCGATCGACCACGCCACGGCGGCCGACGTGCCGATCATCGTGGCCGTCAACAAGATGGACCGCCCCGACGCCGATGCCACGCGCGTGCTCCAGCAGCTCTCCGAGCGCGGACTGGTGCCCGAAGCATGGGGAGGCGACACCATCGTGGTGGAGGTGTCCGCCCTCCAGGGCACGGGCATCGACAACCTGCTCGAGCAGATCACCCTGGTGGCAGAAGTCGAAGAGCTGACCGCCCGCGTCGAGGGAGAGGCACGGGGCGTCGTGCTCGAAGCCAACCTCGAGGCCGGCCGGGGCCCGGTGGCGACCGTCATCGTCCAGCAGGGCACGCTCCGCGTGGGCGATCCCGTGGTGGCCGGCGCCGCCTGGGGCAAGGTCAAGGCCCTCGTCGACGACCTGGGCGACCACGTGAAAGAGGCGCTGCCCTCGACACCGGTGCAGGTACTCGGGTTCTCCGAGCCGCCGCACGCCGGCGACGAGATGCGCGGGGCCAAGGACCTGGCACGCGCCCGCACCCTCGGTGAGGCCAGAGCCCAGCGATTCCGCCTTTCGGGCCACAAGCCCGTGGCATCGGCGGCGACCGGAGCCAAGCTCGAAGACCTGTTCGAGCAGATCCAGCGCGGGCGAGATGGCGACCCTCAACATCGTGCTCAAGGCCGACGTGCAGGGCTCGTTGGAGGCGGTGACCGAGAGCCTCAAGCGCCTCGAGCGCGACGACGTGAAGTTGAGCTTCGTGCTGCGCGGCATCGGTGGGATCACCGAGAACGACGTGCAGCTGGCGGCCGCCTCGAGCGCCACCATCATCGGGTTCAACGTGCGGCCCGACCGGCGCTCGCGCGAGCTGGCCGAGGCATCCGACGTCGAGGTCCGGACCTACGAGATCATCTACAAGCTGCTCGAGGACATAGAGGCGGCCATGCTCGGCCTGCTCTCGCCGCTCTACGAAGAAGTGGTCACCGGCGAAGCCGAGGTGCGCGAGGTCTTCCGGGTCCCCCGCGTCGGCGCCATCGCCGGTTGTTACGTGCGGGAGGGCAAGATCACCCGTGGCTCGAAGGTGCGGTTCCTGCGCGAGGGGACGGTCATCTGGAAGGGTGCCATCACCTCGTTGCGCCGCTTCAAGGACGACGCGCGGGAGGTGGCGGCCGGGTTCGAGTGCGGTATCGGGCTCTCCGACTTCCAGGACCTCCACGCGGGCGACATCATCGAGACGTTTGAGGAGCGCGAGATCGCGAGGACGTGACGTCATCGTGAAACGGCGTACCGCCACATACCCGCGCTCGTTGCGGGTGAACCAGGTCCTGCGACAGGTCATCGCAGAGGAGCTCGAGCGGCTGGCCGACGCCGACGAGCGCTTCCGCATGGTCACGGTGACCTCGGTCGACACCGCCGCCGACATGCGGACGGCCACGGTCTACCTGGCCACGTTGGAGCCCGACGCCGCCGATGCGCTCGAGGAGCGGCGGCCCGCATCTGCAGCGTCTCATCGGCGCCCAGGTGACGCTCAAGCGCACGCCGCGACTGACGTTCAAGGCCGACCCGGCCATCGCTGCGGGGTCGCGGGTCGAAGAGCTTCTCCGCGGCCTGGACCGGGACCAAGACCCGCCTGCATGAGTGCCACCGGCCTGGTGGTGGTCGACAAGGAGGCCGGCTGGACCTCCCACGACGTGGTGGCGCGTTGCCGCCGGATCTTCGGTCAGCGCCGGGTCGGCCACGCCGGCACCCTCGACCCCGATGCGACGGGCGTCCTGCTGGTCGGGCTGGGCCGGGCGACCCGCCTCATGCGGTTCCTGACGGCCCTCCCGAAGACCTACGTGGCCGAGATCGTGCTGGGTACCAACACGTCGACCCTCGATGCGTCCGGCGACATCGTCGGGGAGTGGGACATGTCCGGGGTGACGCTCGCCCAGGTGCAGGAGGCGGCTGCGACCCTCACGGGCACCATCGAGCAGATCCCGCCGATGGTCTCGGCCGTGAAGATCGGCGGACGGCGCCTGCACGAGCTGGCCCGGCAGGGGATTGAGGTCGACCGCCCGGCGCGGCGGGTGCACGTCTCCCGCTTCGACGTCGAGGCGATCCCCGAACGTCCCGGCGTCTACCGGGCCGAGGTGGAGTGCTCGTCGGGTACCTACATCCGTGTGCTGGCCGAGGACGTGGGGACCGCGCTCGGGGGCGGGGCCCACGTCGGTCTCCTGCGACGCACCCGCATCGGCTCGTTCGGAGAGAGCGAGATGCGCCCTCTCGACCTCCTCACCCCCGACGCCGTCCTCACGCCGGCCCAGGCCATGCGCGACCTCGCCGCGGTGACCGTCGAAGCCGGGGATCGCCACCTCGATCGGCCGGGGCCTGCCCCTCGACCGCGTGCCGATCGGTGCGGTGGGCGACGGTCCCTGGGCCATGCTGGACCAGGAGGGCAACCTCCTCGCCGTCTACGAGGCCACCGATACCGACCGCATCAAACCGGCCGTCGTAATCGCCGGCACCTGACGTCTATACCTCAAGCGCGATGTCCGGAACTGCCGTCACGATCGGCGCCTACGACGGCGTGCACCTGGGCCATCGGGCGCTGCTGCGCGAGCTGTCCAACTCGCCGCGGCGGAGGGACTCTCGACCGTGGTGGTCACCTTCGACCGTCACCCGGCCGCCGTCGTGCGTCCCGACTCGGCCCCCAAGCAGCTCACGGACCTCGAGCAGAAACTGGAGTTGCTGGCGGCGTGCGGGATCGATCGCACGCTGGTGATCGAGTTCGACCGGGCCCGGGCCGACGAGTCGGCCGAGGACTTCGTCAAGGAGGTGCTGGTCGACACGCTGGGCGCCAAGCTTGGTCGTGGTGGGTGAGGACTTCCACTTCGGCCACGGGCGCAAGGGCAACGTGGCACTCCTGACCGCGCTCGGCCGGGACTACGGCTTCACGGTGATCGGGGCCCGCCTGACCGGGGACGGCGGCGCATCCGGCAACAGCGAATCCGGCAACAGCGAATCCGGTAACAGCGAATCCGGTAACTCAGTCCCCGTGTCCTCGACGCGGATCAGGACGCTGGTGGCGGCCGGGGACGTCGTCGGCGCGGCCAAGCTGCTCGGGCGTCCCCACGAGGTCCGGGGCGTCGTGGTCCACGGGGACGGCCGGGGCGGGCCCGAGCTCGGATTCCCGACCGCCAACATGATGATCGACGAGGACATCGCCCTGCCGGCCGACGGGATGTACGCCGGGTACTTCACCCGCGCCGACGGCAGCGTGCACCCGGCCGCCATCTCGGTCGGTCGCCGGCCCACCTTCTACGAGCCCGGGACGACATCGGTCCTGGTGGAGGCCTATCTCCTCCACTTCGACGGGGACCTCTACGGGGAGCTGAGCCGGGTGTCGTTCGTGGGCCGCCTCCGGGGCGAGCAGAAGTTCGACTCGGTCGATGCCCTCATCGCCCAGATGCACAGGGATGTGGCGGATGCCGAACAGGTGCTCTCGGCCGATCGCTGACCACCTGCTACGATGTTCGCCGGTTGGGCTGGTCCCATCCGCACTCCTACAACTTCTCCGAGGTTCTTCGATTTATGCCCGACACGCAGGCCACTATTGCCGAGTACCGGCTGCACGACAGTGACACTGGTTCACCAGAGGTGCAGATCGCACTGCTGTCGGGACGGATCAACCATCTGACGGAGCACTTGAAGGGTCACAAAGGGGACCACCACACTCGACGCGGCCTGATGAAGCTCATCGGCCAGCGTCGGCGGCTGCTCGATTACGTGCGAAAGAACGACGTCGAGCGCTACCGCACCATCATCGGCCGCCTCGGCATTCGGCGGTAACGAAACACATCCGGGCGTCTCGGGACGCTGGCTGCCAGTCGCCGGTCACTTTCGCAAGGAAGGTGGTCGACCACTGGGAACCAGACATGAGATGCCCCCAAACACCACACGAGGAGCATCATGGCTGACGCCATTTCCGTGTCGGGCCCCATCAGTGGCACCGACCGTACCCTGACGTTCGAGTCGGGAAAGTTGGCCCAATTGGCCGACGGCGCCGTACTCGCACGCATCGGGGACACCGTCCTGCTGGCCACGGCCACCGCCGCCCGATCCGTACGGGAGGGGACCGATTTCTTCCCCCTCACCGTCGACATCGAGGAGCGGGCCTACGCCGCCGGCAAGATCCCCGGCTCGTTCTTCCGCCGGGAGGGCAAGAGCTCGGACCAGGCCATCCTGACCTGCCGTCTCATCGACCGGCCCCTGCGCCCGTCGTTCCCGAGCGGCTTCCGCAACGAGGTCCACGTCGTCGGGACCATCTTCGGCGCCGACCAGGTCAACCCCCACGACGTGCTGGCCATCAACGCCGCCTCGGCCGCGCTGATGCTGTCGGGCATCCCCTTCGACGGCCCCATCGGCGCCGTCCGCGTGGCCTACAGCGTCGACGGCACCTGGATCCCGCACCCCACCTTCGAAGAGGGCGACGCCGCCACCTTCGAGCTGGTCGTGGCCGGCCGGGCCCTCGACGAGACCGACGACACCGACATCGCCATCATGATGGTGGAGGCCGGCGGGACCGAGCACTCGTGGGACTACTACGAAGCCGGGGCGCCCAAGGTCACCGAAGAAGTGCTCGCCGAAGGCCTCGAGGCCGCCAAGACCTGGATCCGCGAATCCATCCTGTTGCAGCGCCAACTGGTGGCCGGCGTGGTCGCCGCCAAGGGCCCGATCGAGACGATCGCCTTCTCCACCTTCTCCGACTACGCCGACGACGTGTGGGCCCGGGTCGAGAGCGTCGGCACCGACCTCATCGCCAAGGCCAACCTGGTCACGGCCAAGACCGAGCGCAACGAAGCCCTGGACGCGGCCGGCAAGGAGATCCAGGCGGCGCTGGCCGACGAGTTCGAAGGGCGTGCCGGCGAGATCAAGGCTGCCATCCGCTCCTTGACCAAGAAGCTGGTGCGCAAGCGCATCGTGGAGGACGGCGTGCGTGTCGACGGACGCGGCACGGCCGACATCCGCCCGCTCTCCGCCGAGATCGACCTCTTCCCGACGGCGCACGGCTCGGCCCTGTTCCAGCGGGGCGAGACCCAGGTGCTCAACGTCACGACCCTCGGCATGCCCCGCATGGCCCAGATGTTCGACACGATCACCCCGGTCGACTCCAAGCGCTACATGCACCACTACAACTTCCCCCCCTTCTCCACGGGCGAGACCGGCTTCATGCGCGGCCCCAAGCGCCGGGAGATCGGGCACGGCCTGCTGGCCGAGCGGGCCCTCCTGCCCGTCGTCCCCAGCGCCGAGGAGTTTCCCTACACCCTGCGTCTGGTCTCGGACGTCCTGGCCTCGAACGGCTCGACGTCGATGGCGTCGGTGTGCGGCTCGACCCTTTCGCTGATGGCCGCCGGTGTGCCCCTCAAGGCTCCGGTGGCGGGCATCGCCATGGGCCTCGTCTACGACGGCGGCACCTACGTGACCCTGACCGACATCCTGGGTTCGGAGGACGCCTTCGGCGACATGGACTTCAAGGTCGCCGGTACAGCGGAAGCCGTCACCGCGCTGCAGCTCGACACGAAGATCGCCGGCCTGCCGGCCGACGTGCTGGCCAAGGCGCTATTGCAGGCGAAGGAAGCCCGGTTGACGATTTTGGACGTCATGGCCGGTGCCATCGCCGAGCCGCGCGACCACGTGGCCAACAGCGCCCCGAAGATCGTCTCCATGGAGATCCCGATCGACAAGATCGGCGAGGTCATCGGGCCCAAGGGCAAGGTCATCAACACCCTGCAGCAGGAGACGGGGGCGGACATCGCCGTCGACGACGACGGCATGGTGGGCACCGTCACCATCGGGGCCAAGGACGGCAACGCCGTCGAGGAAGCCCGGCGCCGGATTTCGCTCATCCTCGACCCGCCGACCGCCGATGTCGGCGCGGTGTACGCGGGCAAGGTGGTGAACATCACCAAGTTCGGTGCGTTCGTCAACGTGCTGCCCGGACGTGACGGCCTGCTGCACATCTCCAAGCTCTCCTCGTTGGCCGGCGGCAAGCGCATCAACAACGTCGAGGACGTCCTGACGTTGGGCCAGCCGATCGAAGTCCGCGTGGACGACATCGACCCGCAGGGCAAGGTGTCGCTTTCGCTGGCCTCGGCGCCCGAGGGTGGCGCCAACGGGGCGTCCTCGGGCGATTCCGGCCACGGCGGCGGCAACGGCGGGGGTGGCGGCGATCGGAACCGTGACCGTGGTGACCGTGGTGACCGTGGTGATCGGGGTGGCCGCGACAGCGCCCCGGCAACGACCGCGGCGTCCGTCGGGTCCGGTGGGTCCGGCGGCTCCGGTGGGTCCGGCGGGTCAGCCGGGTCAGCCGGCAACGGTGTGCCCTCCTTCGAGGACGCCTTCGAAGCCGAGCTCGTCTCCGAGCTCGGAGACCTGGGCCCCGGTGCGGTCGAAGCGGAAGGTCGCAGCAGTAGCGGCGGCGACCGCCGTCCGCCGCGTGGCCGCTCGCGTCGTCGTTGATCGAGACATCTGTTCTTCCCAGCGGCATCCGCCTGGTCACCGAGACCATGGCGGATGTGCGCTCGGTGGCAGTTGCGTACTGGGTCGGCTCGGGCTCGCGTGATGAAACCGATGCCGTAGCCGGCGCCTCACATTTTCTGGAGCACCTGCTCTTCAAGGGCACACCGACGCGTTCGGCCGCGGCCATCGCCGAGTCGCTCGACGAGGTGGGCGGGGACTGCAACGCCTTCACCACCAAGGAGTACACCACCTTCTACGTGCGGCTCCTGTCCGAGCACCTCCCGCTCGGGCTCGACATCCTCAGCGACATCATGTGGGATCCGGCCCTGCGTCCCTCCGACGTCGACGCCGAACGCACGGTCATCCTCGATGAGATCCTGATGCACGCCGACGAACCGGCGGACCTCGTGGCGGAGCAGTGGCAGTCCTCGCTCTTCTCCGGGCACGCCCTCGGGCGCGACACGCTGGGCACGCAGACGACTGTCGGCGCACTGGATGCAGACGACATCCGCCAGTTCTTCGCCCATCACTACCGTCCCGGCAACATGGTGGTCTCGGTGGCGGGGGACTGTACCCACGACGCGGTCGCGGCCGATCTGGAGCGGCGGTTCGCCGGCGAGACAGGGGGAGAGGCGCCGCAGCGGACAGCGCCGGGCCCCGGAGCGGAACGACTGCACGTGGTGCGGCGGCCGACCGAGCAGGCGCACGTCGTCTACGGGATGCGGTCGGTCTCGCGACACGACGAACGACGTTGGCCGCTGGCCGTGCTCAACCACGTGCTGGGGGGCGGCTTGTCGAGCCGGCTCTTCCAGAAGGTGCGCGAAGAGCGCGGGCTGGCCTACTCGGTCTGGTCGGAGCGGGCCGCCTACCAGGATGCCGGTTCGCTCGCCGTCGTCGTCGGCACGGCGCCCGATCACGTCGACGAAGTCCTGCGCATCGTGACGGGCGAGCTCGAGTTGCTGGCGACCCACGGGATCACCGATCGGGAGCTGGCCGTGGCGAAGGGCAACCTGCGGGCCGAGATGTTGCTCTCGGGCGAGGACTCCGGAGCCCGCATGGGCCGCATCGGTGCGGCCATGCTCCTGCACGGTCACGTACCGACGGTCGACGAGGTGTTGGCCCGCATAGAGGCGGTCGGACGCGACGAGGTCCTGGCCGAGGCGCAGGCGCTCGTGGGGGCGCCCCGTACGCTCAGCGCCGTCGGGCCCTTCGACGACGGGGACTTCGCTGACCACGTTGCGTCCTTGGCCGGCCATTAGGGTTCAGCCAATGCGCAAGGTCGGTGTGGTCGGAGCCGGCGGCCGGATGGGCCGTGAGGTCTGTCTGGCGGTGACGGCGGCACCCGACCTCGAGCTGGTCGCCGCCATCGATCCCTTCCATGAGGGCGAGATCATCGAGGGGCTCACGATCGGGGGCGACGTGGCCGTTCTCGTCGAGAGCGGCACCGAGGTCGTGGTGGATTTCAGCGTGGCTGATGCCGTACGGGCCAACCTCGCGTCCTATGCCGGGCACGGCATCCATGCCGTCGTCGGGACGACGGGTCTGAGCGACGCCGACCTCGAGGCGGCGTCCGAGCTTTTCGAGCACGTGACGGCCAATGCGGTGGTAGCCGCCAACTTCGCCATCGGCGCGGTCCTGCTGATGCGCTTCTGCGAGCTGGCCGCACCGCATATGGACGGGGTCGAGGTGATCGAGCTGCATCACGATGCCAAGCGTGACGCACCCTCGGGGACGGCGCGCCACACGGCGGCCCTCATCGCCGAAGCCCGTGCGGACGCCGGGACCGGGCCGCTACCCGCCGACCCGACCACCGAGCTGGTGTTGCCGGGGGCCAGAGGTGCCGAGGGCCCCGGTGGCGTCCACATCCATTCGGTCCGCCTGCCCGGACTGATCGCCCACGAAGAGGTGATCTTCGGCGCCCTCGGACAGAGCCTCACGATCCGCCACGACTCGTACGACCGCCGCTCCTTCATGCCCGGTGTGCTGCTCGCCGTGCGGGCGGTGGCGGACCGCCCCGGGCTGACGGTCGGGATCGAAGCACTGCTCAATCTGTGAGCACCGAACCGTGAGCAACGAACCGTGAACACGGCCCCGCCGTGAGTGACGTGCGGGAACGGCTCTTGCAGGCCACCTACGACTGCGTGGCCCGCTGGGGGCTGGCCAAGACCACGGTCGAGGACGCCGCCCGGGAGGCGGGCGTGTCCCGGGCCACCGTCTACCGGTACTTCCCGGGGGGACGCGAGGAACTCATCGAGCGCGGTAGTGGGGTGGGAGTTCGCCCGGTTCTTCCTTCGCCTCTACGAGGAGGTGCACGATGCCGAGACGCTCGAAGAGGTGATGGAACGCGGCCTCGTCTTCGCCCACAACGCGATCGTGGGGCACGAGGTGCTCCAGCGCATCCTCCAGACCGAGCCCGAGAGACTGCTGCCCCGGCTGACGATTGAGGCGAACGAGACCCACAAGGTGGTCGCGGCATTCCTGGTGCCCTACCTCGAACGTCACGGGATGGCCGAGGGAACGGACCTCGACGCGGCGGCTGACTTCCTGGCCCGCATGGTCCTCTCTTACATCGGCTCTCCCGGGCGCTGGGACCTGAACGATCCCGAGCAGGTGGCCCGCCTGGTCCGGGCGGAACTCCTGGCCGGCGTGCGATGACGTCGACCACCTGTGCCAACCACCCCGATCGGGCGGCGTCGGTGGTCTGTGCCCATTGCGACCGGCCGATCTGCACCGACTGCATGATGGAGGCCCCCGTCGGGTGGCAGTGTCCGGACTGCATCGCCGCCGGCGCCAAGAAGACCAAGGTCATACGGCCCTTCGCCGCCTCGAACCGCACCGGCGCCATCGGCTCGACGAACCCGACGCCGGTGGTCATTTCCCTCGTGGTGATCAACGTCGTGGTCTTCGTGGCCAGCGGCTTCGGGAAGGCCTCGGTCCTCAACCGCTACGGCATGTGGCCCGCCAGGGTGCATGACCAGCACCAGTACTACCGCGCCTTCGATGCCATCTTCCTTCACCTCAGCTTCCTGCACATCGGGTCCAACATGATCACCCTGCTCATCGTCGGACCGGCGGTCGAGGTGATGCTGGGGAAGGCGCGCTTTCTCGCCCTGTACCTGCTGGCCGGTCTCGGCGGCAACGTGCTGGCCTACCTGATCGCGCCGGCGAACAATGTGGGCGTGGGCGCGTCGGGGGCGATCTTCGGGGTGATGGGCGCTTACGTGGTTCTGGCCCGCCTCCGGCAAAAGCCCATGGGACCGGTCGTGGCGCTCATCGTCATCAACCTGGTCATCGGCTTCACGGGCAACATCGAGTGGCAGGCCCACATCGGTGGACTGCTCATCGGCGCCGCCTTGGCATTCGCCTTCCACTACGCCTCGACCCTGCGGGAGAAGGTGCAGGACATCGCAGTCACCGTGGCCGCGAGTGCCGTGACCCTGGCTTTGCTCGGTCTGCTTCTCGCCGCCACGTCGCCGGGGCACATCAACCTCTCCTAAGGCATCCTTGGCCTGGTGTGGTTGACATTGAGACAAAAGACGCCGTAATGTCTCAAAAGTGGTTGTGCCCAATGCGACGGTGCCCAACGTGACGTCACCGGCGATCCCGGTACCCGTCCGTGCCCGGGGGCGTAAGAACATCCACCACCTGGGCGTGGATGACCGTTCGTCCACGCGGGTGCGCATCGTTGATGGCACCCTGCGGTGTTTGGCCCGGCAGGGGCTGGCCAAGACAACCGTCGACGACATAGCCCGCGAGGCCAAGCTGTCCCGGGCCACGCTCTACCGGACATTCCCCGGTGGCAAGGACGCCATCGTCGCCGCCGTGGTGGAAACCGAGGTCGCCCGCCTGTTCTCGTCGCTCGCCGTCGTCATGGGCGAAGCCGCCGATCTCGAGGATGTCCTCGTTGCCGGCATGGTCGACGCGGCCCGCCAGATCGGTGCACACCGAGCGCTGGCATACATGCTGATGCACGAGCCCGGTGCGATCCTGCGCCACCTCACCTTCGCCGACCTGGACCGGGTCCTTTTCGTCGCCGGCGACTTCGCGGCGCCGTTCTTCGCCCGTTGGCTCTCGCCGGATGAAGCCTCGCGGGCGGCCGAGTGGGCGGTGCGCATCGTCCTGGCCTATGTGGCCGACCCGGCCCCCGACACCGATCTGGCCGTTCCCGACGACACACGGGCCCTTGTGCGCACCTTCGTGATGCCCGGGATCCTGGCGCTGCGTGCCACCACGCCCACGGCCACCACGCCCACGGCAAGCACGCCCACGGCCACCGGAACCACAACCGGCGCCGCCACGCCCAACGATCCAACGATCCCATCCGACCGAGCCATCAAGGAGGCAGTGCGATGACCACCGTCGACGACAGTGACCAAGCGACCATGAGGAGCAACCTCGAGCTGATCGGGCGCGAACAGATCCACGACCTTGAGTACGTGGTGAATTTCGTCGGTCACTACGACGACGACGGCTTCCATCGGGTGCCCGACAACTGTCCGGCCGAGTTCACCTGGGATTATGACAAGGGAGCCAAGCCCCAACTGGACAGGCTCTATGAGAAGGCCAAGAAGGCGCAATGGAACGGCCAGACCGACCTGGACTGGTCGATCGAGGTCGACCTGGAGAAGGTCGTGATGAACAACGCCGAGGCCAACCAGGACCAGATGCAGTGGGGGCCGACCGACCTTGCCGGCACCGTGCTCGAGAAGTGGGGCGACAAGGAGTGGCTGAAGTTCGGCGTGGAGAACCAGAACTGGCTGCTCTCCCAGTTCATGCACGGCGAGCAGGGAGCCCTGCTCTGCACGGCCAAGATCGTCGAGACGGTGCCGTGGATCGATGCCAAGTACTACGCCGCGACACAGGTCATGGATGAGGCGCGCCACGTCGAGGTTTTCTCCAAGTACCTCGACACGAAGTTGTCCGGCCACTACCCGATGAACGGTCACCTCGGTCTCCTCCTCGATGACATCGTGAGCGATTCCCGTTGGGACATGACGTATCTCGGTATGCAGATCATGGTGGAGGGCCTCGCCCTCGCCGCGTTCGGCTTCATCCATTCCATGACGACCGAGCCGCTGCTCAAGAAGATGTTGCGCTACGTGATGGCGGACGAGGCCCGCCATGTCGCCTTCGGTGTCCTGAGCTTGCAGGAGTACTACAAGGAGCTCAACGCGGCGGAGTTGCGTGAGCGCCAGGAGTTCGCCTTCGAGGCCGCCATCCGCATGAAGGACCGCCTGATCATGCAAGAGGTGTGGGACCGCCTCGAGGTGCCCAAGGCCGATGTGGTGAAGCTCTACTCGCACGCCCCGGATCGGGACGACTTCCAGATCCTCCTGTTCTCCAAAATCGTGCCCAATCTGCGTAAGCTCGGCCTGCTGGACGCCGCCGACGGCTGGCTGCGGCAGAAGTTCACGGACATGGGTGCCATCGCGTTCGAGCACCTCACGGACTCGACCGAGGAAGAAGACGCCTTCGCCGATGGTTCGCCCGTGGAGCGACAGGTCGCCTAAAGCCCCAGGGGGCCCACAGCGAACAGCCGGCCGCCTTCTGACGGTGGGGGTGACTGGTAGCGTGATCCGGTGATGGAACCTTCGCCGAACACCCCCCGGTTCGGGCGTGTGATCACCGCCATGGTGACTCCGTTCGACGACGCGGGGGCCCTTGACCTGGACGGGGCGGTGGAACTGGCCCGCTGGCTGGCCGCCCATGGAAGTGACGGACTGGTGCTCAGCGGGTCGACGGGCGAGAGCTCCGTGCTGAATGACGACGAGAAGATGGACCTGTGGCGGGCCGTGGCCGCCGAAGTCACGATCCCGGTCATCGCCGGCACCGGGTCCAACGACACCGAGCATTCCGTCCGGCTCACGGCGCAGGCCAAATCCTGCGGGGTCGACGGGGTACTCGTGGTCACGCCGTATTACAACCGGCCCTCGCAGTCCGGCCTCTACGAACACTTCAGGGCCGTGGCCGAGGCATCCGGCGGGTTGCCGGTGACCCTTTACGACATCCCTTCCCGGACCGGCCGCCGCATCGCTTCCTCCACCATCGTCCGTCTCGCCCACGACGTAGCGGGAATTGTTGCGCTCAAGGACGCGGCCGGAGATCCGGTCGGCACGGCGCATCTGGCCGCTCGACTGCCCACGGGTTTCGAGATCTACAGCGGCGACGATGCGATGACACTGCCCTTATTGGCGATCGGCGCCGTGGGGACGATCAGTGTGGCATCGCACTGGGTCGGGCCGCAGTTCAAGGCGGTGATCGAGTCGTTCCTCCGTGGAGACCTGGCCGAGGCCATCGCCGGGAATGCCGCACTGTTCGACGCCATCGACTTCCAGTCGAGCGACGAGTACCCGAACCCGCTCCCTGCCAAGGCGATCCTCCGTGCCATGGGCCTCCCCGTCGGGCAGTGTCGCTTGCCGATGGGTCAATCGACCCCCGAGCTGGACTCTCAGGCCGCCAAAATACTGGCGGCCTACGGCCCCCCGATCGCAACGGGCCAACCGGTTGCCTGAAAAACAGAAATCACGCCCCAAGGCGTCCCCTGTACGCGTCGTCTTCCTCGGGCGGGCTCGGTGAGATCGGTCGCAACTGCGCCTGCATCGAGGTCGACGGTCGCATCATCGTTCTCGACTGCGGGATCATGTTCCCCGACGCCGACATGCCCGGGGTCGATCTGGTGCTCCCCGAGTTCACCTATCTCCGCGAGCGGGCCGACAAGGTCGACGGGATCGTCCTCACCCACGGCCACGAGGACCACACCGGGGGGTTGGCCTACCTGCTGCGTGACCTGCAGGTCCCGATTTACGGGTCCGAGCTCACGGTCGGCCTGGCGAGGAACCGGGTCGACGAGGCAGGGCTCGGTCATCGCACCGAGTTCATCGCGGTCAACGACGGCGAGCGGCGCCGCATCGGGCCCTGTGACGTGGAGTTCATCCCCGTCACCCACTCGGTGCCCAACGCGTTCGCCATCGCCTTCTACACACCGCAAGGGGTCATCCTCCACTCCGGTGACTTCAAACTCGATCTTCAGCCGGTCGACGGGCGTCGGACCGACCTTTCGAGGATGGGGGAGCTTGGCGCGCACCGACGGTGTCCGCCTCCTCCTGTCGGATTCCACCAACGCGGAGGAGCCCGGATTCACCGAGTCGGAATCGTCCGTCGGCATCACGCTTACGACGGGTCATCGCGGCCCAATCCGGAAAGCGGATCATCGTCGCCTGCTTCGCCAGCCACATGCACCGGGTGCAGCAGATCATCGACGCCGCCGTTGCCAATGGTCGCAAGGTGGCGACCCTGGGACGCTCCATGGGCAAGAACGTGGAGTTGGGGACCAGGCTGGGCATCATCTCGGTCCCCAAGGGGAGCCTGATCGATATCGAGCACGTCGACTCGGTACCACCCGGCGAGATGTGTGTGATCTCCACCGGTTCCCAAGGCGAGCCGATGTCCGCCCTCTCGCTGATGGCCACCGGTGACAACAAGTGGTTACGGGTCGGCGCGGGAGACGTGGTGATCATCAGTGCCCACCCGATCCCGGGCAACGAGTGGTCGGTCGGGCGCGTGATCGACGAGCTCTACCGACGCGGGGCCGAGGTGATCCACACCGGCGCTGAAGCCGTCCACGTCAGTGGCCACGCCCGGCAGGGAGAGCTGCGCACCTTGATGTCGGTGACGCAACCGGAGTGCTTCGTGCCGGTCCACGGTGAATACCGGCACCTCGTCCATCATGTCCGTCTCGGACTCTCGATGGGTATCGCTCCGTCGAAGGTGCTTCTCTGCGAAGACGGCGATGCCGTGCAGCTCAACGCGCAGGGGATCAGCCGCGACGGGAAGGTTCCGGCCGGCTACGTCTATGTCGACGGCACGGTGGGCGACATCGGCCACGGTGTCCTCCGCGATCGTCAGAAGTTGTCCGAGGAAGGCGTCGTGATGCTGGTGGTCACCGTCGATCCTCGTCAGGGCTCACTGAGTGGAGCGCCGGTCATCGAGACCCGGGGTTGGGTGCATGCTCCCGAGGCGGAAGAACTCCTGGGCGAGGCCAGCGATGTGGTCGGCGCGGCCGTGACGCAAGCGCTGAAGGATGGTACCCGCGACAGTGAGGTCCTCTGCCGCCATGCCGCGCAAGGCCTTGGGGAAGTTCGTCGGCGACCGCACACGGCGGCGACCGATGATCGTCCCTGTCGTCCTCATGGTCTGAGAGCGCGCACGCGCTCGGCGCTCCTGGTCGCTACGCTCACCGCTCCTGGTCGTTACGGTGGGCCGGGCTCCCCGGCCGCGGCTGATCTCTCGTCTGCAGACTCTTGTGCAGCCTCTCCTGCGGCCTCCGCCGCGGCCTCCGCCGCCGCCTCAGCTGCGGACTCGTGCAGGCCGAGAAGCCGGGACACCGGGGTAGCCGTGAGGCCGTACAGGGTCACGGTGCCGACAATGACCAAGAAGGTTGCGGGGACCAACTTGTCCGCTCCCGCGATCCCGGCGGCAGCCAACGGCGCCCCGAACGACGCTGCGGTCGAGGCGGCGACGATTCCACGCGGATCCATCCAGCCGATGAACGCCCGCTCCCGGGCGGTCAGCGGTGTGCGCAACGTCGAGACCGCAGCCACCAGGGGACGCACGATCACGACGAGCCCGAGGAGGAGCAGCAATGTCGGGCCCAGCACGGCTCGCACCGAGGACGGGGTGACCGTTGCCGAAATGGAGATGAACAGCACGCCGATGACGAGTTGGACAATTGTCCGGAAGAACTTCCTGTCTTCGGGTAGGTCGATGCCGGGCAGGTTGGCCAGCGCCACGCCCATCACGATGGCCGCGATGAGGCCCGTGTCCGCGCGCCAGGCATCGCAGAGTGCGGCTGTGCCGACGACCACCGCCAGAATTGCCTCCGTGGCGATCACGCCGCTGAGGCGGAGCTTGCTCAAGAGCAGCCACAACACCGCGGCCCCGACGACGCCGCCGAGCGCCCCGACCCCGACGCTGCGCAAGAAGGCGAGAATCTCCCGCCCGTGGCCGGTCTGCGTGTGGTTGACGATGGCCTGAAAGGCCAATGCGCCGATGATGGCGCCGAAGGGGTCGATCGTGGTGCCCTCCCAACCCAGGATCAGGGAGACACGACGACCTGGCCGGGCCGCGGTGAGGAGCGGGGCCACCACGGTGGGACCCGAAACGACGATGATGGCGCCCAGCATGATCGCCGCTTGGGTGGAAAGACCGAGCAATGGACGGGCGAGCAGTGCGCCGCCGGCCCACGTGATCGGAATCCCCAGGTAGAGCAAGCGGCGTACGACTCGTTGGTGATGGCCCTCGAATTCGCGGAACTCGAGGTCGAGTCCTCCGTCGAAGAGGACGATCGACACGGCAAGGGCAACGAGCGGCGAGAAGGCCGAACCCAAGCTTTTTGCGGGATTCATGGCGCTGATGAAATGGCCGGCGAGGAATCCCACCGGCAGCAACAAGACGATGGCCGGGATGCGCACGCGCTGTGACACGATCTGGCATCCCACCGCGAACAACACCGTGAGGCCGAAGCCGATGAAGATGTCGCTCTCGCTCACCCGGCGACAATAACAACGCCGACTCGTGCGGGACCCATGGCCTCAGGGGCTTTTCTCCACTGACTTAGGACAGCAGAGACAACTGTTCACTCGGGGCGATCGTCACGTCCGCGCGTGATGACGTGGCCGCAGCCGATGACGCCGCAGGTCCGGCCTTCGCCGCGGCCGATCCGGCCTTCGCCGCCGCAGGTCCGGCCTTCGCCGCCGCAGGTCCGGCCTTCGCCGCCGCCGATCCGGTCTTCGCCGGCGCGTAGGTGGCGCGCCCCGTGACGCCGCAGCGCAGTGACGTGGCACGGACGACCTCGGCGATGCGGTCCCGCTCGGCTTGTGGTTGGTAGGCCCCGGCGCGGAACCGCTCACGATGGAGTGCGGCGAGGTCGGGCCGTACCCGGTCGATCCATGCGAGATAGTGCTCACGTACGCTGCCCCGCAGGTGCAGGGCCACCGCGTTGATCGAGACGGCACCCGCGTCCGCCGCAGCCTCGACAACGGCGCGCAACTGGTCATCGGCGTCCGAGAGTCCCGGCAGTATCGGTGCGACGAGGACGCCGCAGGAGACGCCGGCCTCGGTCAGTCGGCGCAGCGCGGCGAGGCGTTGGTCGGGGGGTGGTGTGCCCGGTTCGCTCAGCTTCCATACCGAGCGGTCGAGGCAGCCCACGGAGAAGTTGATGGCCACCTCGGTTCGTGCCGCGGCCCTCGCCACCGCAGCGGAGTCCCGCAGGATGAGGGTGGACTTCGTCAAGATACTGAAGGGGTTCCGCGCCTCCGACAGCACCTCGATGACGCCCTTGGTGAGGTGATACTTCCCTTCCGCGTGTTGATAGGGATCGGTGTTGGTGCCCATGGCGATGTGCTCGCCCGCCCACTTGGGGGAGCGCAGCTCGGCCCGCAGGCGCTCGACGGCGTTGATCTTCACCACGATCCGCTTCTCGAAGTCCTCGCCGATGTTCAGACCCAGGTAGTCGTGGGTGGGGCGGGCGAAGCAGTAGGTGCAGGCATGGCTGCAACCCCTATAGCAATTAATCGTGTGCCGGAAGGGCATGAGGCTCTCCGGGGGGACCGTGTTGATGATCGTGCGGGCGTTGACGTGGAGAAACTCCAGGCCGGCGTAGGCGCCCTTGCCCATATGACGGGTCGCCGCCCGTTCGTCGGGGAAGAGCGACCCGGCCTCCTCGGCGTCCGCCAACTTCCAGCGCAGTGGCATGGGACGTAGTATAGCGAACATATGTTCGTCTTCCAAAGAGAGTGTCCCCCGGACCGGGCGGGAGCAGCAGTAATCTGCCTCCTACTGTGGTGACCACGAAGCGCCGACCTGTCGCGCCGCGCACCCCGGCCCGCAAGACCAGTGCACGCGGCGCGCACTCACGCTCCCCGGAATAGGGCTCCCCGGAAAGGAGCCGCCCGGAACGGGGCGGCCGGGAACGGGGCAGCCGGGAAAGCGGCCCCCCGGAAACGGCCATCGGCTTCGGCGCAGGGCCCGTCGATTCTTCGCCGTCATGCGCCGGACCTGTGGTCGATCGGGCTCATCACGCTCGGCGTGTTGTTGGCCTTGGCCATCTGGGGCGATGCCCTCGGCCCGGTCGGTCACGGCATCAACGTGGGGTTGGCCACCGTGGTGGGTTGGACCCGGATTCTCATCCCGCTCATTGCGGCCGGGGCCGGGCGTGGTCATGCTGGTGGAGCGCGACCGACCGGAGCCCGTGCGGACCTGTCTGGGTGCCGCCCTTGGCATCATCGGTTTCTGCGGCCTCGGGCAGCTGGCCAAGAGCAATCCTCCCTTCAGTCCCTCCGCGGAGCTCCGACAAGCCGGGGGTTGGGTGGGCGCTCTGGTGGGCCGGCCGCTGCACGCCGGCATCGGATCGGCGGGCTCCGGGGTCCTGTTCGTCGCCCTCGTCTTCGTGGCCGGCCTGATCGCGACCGGCGTCTCGCTGGCCACGTTCGGACGGATCGTCGGTACCAGCGCAACCGCCGTCGGTTCCACCTTGGCCTCGTGGTGGAACAGCGGAGTGAAGACGGACGAGGACACGGACGAAGACGGCGAGCCGGTGGTCAAGGCCAAGCGGGTTAGCAGCCGAACCGGTTCCGGTTCCTCCCGAGCCCGAAGAGGATCCCGAGCTCGCTCTGAGCCCGGCCGAATCCGCGCCCGAGACCGAACCGGAGACCGAACCGGTGCGACCCACCGTTGTGGCTGCCGTACCGCGCGCCGGCGGCTCCTGGGTGCTTCCGGACATCAAGATCCTCTCCGCCACCAAACAGCTCAGTCACGACCTCCGCCAACTCGAAGCGGCGGGGCAGACACTGGTCGCCGCCCTCGAAGCGCACGGCGTCACCACCACCCTGCTGGGGAAGACGGTGGGGCCGACGGTGACCCGTTTCGAGCTGGAGTTGGGACCCGGGGTCAAGGTGGCCCGGGTGACCAGCCTTTCGCGCGACATCGCTTATGCCATGGCGTCTCCGGACGTGCGGATCCTGGCGCCCATTCCGGGGAAATCGGCCATCGGGGTCGAAGTGCCCAACCGGACCCGCCAGCTCGTCGCCCTGCGGGACATCCTCGATTCCGCCGAAGCCAAGACGGCGACCCACCCGCTCGAAGTCGCCATGGGCCGCGACATCGCCGGACGAGCCGTCATGTCCAACTTGGCCGAAATGCCGCACATCCTCATTTCCGGCGCCACCGGGGCCGGGAAGTCGTCCTGCATCAACTCGATCATCACCTCGGTGCTCATGCGCAGCACACCCGAGCAGGTCCGGCTCATGTTGATCGACCCCAAGCGGGTGGAACTCGGCCAGTACAACGGCCTGCAGCATCTGGTCAGCCCCGTCGTCGTCGATCCGAAAAAGGCGGCCAACGCGTTGCAGTGGGCCGTCAAGGAGATGGAACGGCGCTACGACCTGCTGGCCGAGAACGGCATGCGCGACATCACCGGTTACAACCTCGCTCTGGCGGCGGGGGAGATACCACCGTCGGGCCCTCCGTCCGACAAGCGGCGCATGGCCGAGACGGCGGCGCGCGCACTCGGGGACGATCACGCCGCCGTCTATACCGACGATGAGATCGACGATGAGCCGGCACCTCCGGAGGTCCTCCCGTTCATCCTCATCGTGGTCGACGAGCTGAACGACCTCATGATGGTGGCGGCGCGCGATGTCGAGGATTCCGTCGTGCGCATCGCCCAGATGGCCCGGGCCGTCGGGATTCATCTGGTGCTGGCCACACAGCGGCCTTCGGTGGACGTGATCACCGGCGTTATCAAGGCGAACATTCCGAGCCGGATGGCGTTGTCGGTGTCGTCACTCGCCGACAGCCGGGTCATCCTGGACCAGGCCGGTGCGGAACGGTTGGTGGGCAAGGGGGACATGCTCCTCCTGACCGCCTCCTCGAACGTCCCCCGTCGTCTGCAGGCCCCGTGGGTCTCGGAAAAAGAGGTGCGCGACGTCGTGCACCACTGGCAGGCGCAGGGCGGCATGACCGAGCCGGTCGTCGGCATCGAGAACGTGCTCGAAGGACTACCCGGAGGGATCGAGGGTGTCGACGACGATGATGACGAGCTTCTCGCCGCAGCCATGGACCTGGTGGTCCGCTCACAGTTGGGTTCGACGTCCATGCTGCAACGCAAGCTGCCGCGTGGGCTTCGCCCGCGCCGGAAGGTTGATGGATCTTCTCGAGCGCAAGGGCGTCGTCGGCCCGAGCGAGGGCTCGAAGGCGCGTCAGGTGTTGATGACCCCCGACGAGTTCGATTCGATGAGTTGAGCCCTCCGGACCCGCCACCGACTATGGCGGCGACGTCGGGGTTGGAAGCAGCCCGGACAGCGAGTGCCGCTCCGGGGGGCCCGGTGAGCGCCAAGGCGAGACCCTCCCAGCCGCAGCACCGCCGTCGCCGCCGGCGCAGGCGCCGACTCACGGTGACCCTGCTCACCCTCGCCGTGGTCCTCGCGCTGTGCGTCGTCGCCGCCGTCCGCCTGCGCGCGGCGCCTCCGGTCGCCGCCGTGACGTCGACGATGCCCCCGGTGGTGCACGTGGCCCCAGCGCCCGCACCCGTGGCCATGCCGTGGCCCGCCACCGGGCAGTCCGCCGTTGCCGTCCCGGCGATCGGGATCGATGTGACCTCCGGGCCGGAGCAGTCGGTGCCCATCGCCAGCCTCACCAAGATGATGACGGCCTATCTCATTCTCCGCGATCACCCCTTGAAGCCCGATGAGAACGGTCCGAGTATCACGATGACCCAAACCGACCTCGATGACTTCGACACCGACACCGTGGAGGACCAGGCCAACGCGCAAGTGACCGTCGGTGAGGTTCTGACCGAACACCAACTCCTCGAGGGCCTTCTCGTGCATTCGGCCAACAACTTCGCCGACACGCTGGCGCGTTGGGACGCCGGCGATGTGCCGACCTTTGTCGCCAAAATGAACGCGGCAGCGCAACAGCTCGGCATGGTGCATACGCATTACGCCGACCCCAGCGGCTTCGACCAGGGTTCTCAGTCGACGGCGGGAGATCTCTTGAAGGTGGCCTCGCGCGACATGGAGAATCCGGCGTTCGCGGCCATCGTGAAGATGTCTTCGGTCACGCTGCCGGTGGCCGGCACCATCTCGACGTACACCCCCTGGTTGGGTTTCCAGGGGGTGATCGGGGTCAAGTCCGGCTTCACCACTGCGGCCGGCGGCTGTGATGTCGTTGCCGTGGTTCGCCGGGCACACGGGAAGAATGTGATGATCCTCGCCGCGGTCACCGGACAGACCGGCCCCAACGTCCTCGATGCGGCCGGTTATCTCGCGCTGAAGCTCGCCGATACCGTCGGGGTCTCTATCGGCTCGACCCCTGTCGTCCACGCCGGGGATCAGGTGGCCGACGTCAAGGCGGGGGGACATACCGTCGCGGCGACAGCCGCATCGACGGTCACGATGCTCAGCTGGCCCGGCGTCAGTGCACATCAGAGGGTGGTCCCCGACCGGACCGTGCGGGCCGGCGCCGCGACGGGCACCCGTATCGGGTCGGTCGTTGTCGGATTGGGGACCCAGCATGCCGTTATCCCGGTGCGCCTGAAAGCGCCACTGCCCAAGCCCACCATGCTTCAACGCCTATTCTGAGGATATGCGTGCGCGAGCCCCTGCTTCGTCCGCGAACCTCGGGCCCGGATTCGATGCGCTGGCCGTCGCGTTGGATTGCTACGTCCAGGTCGAAGTGGAGCGTGCGCCGTCTCTGCGTGTCCACACCGAGGGAGAGGGTGCCGGGCTCTGTGACGATGCATCGCATCTGGCCGTGCGTGTCGCCGCTTCCATCCTCGGCCACGACCGCATCGCGGTCACCGTGCGCTCACAGATCCCGGTCTCGCGGGGCCTGGGTTCGTCGGCCGCATTGGCGGCGGCAGCCGCAGCAGCTGCGGGCTCTGAGGACCCCTTCGGCATCGCGGCGGGTCACGATGGTCACCCCGAGAATGCCGCAGCGAGCGTCTTCGGGGGACTCGTCGCGGCAACGCTGGTCGATGGAAGCGCCGCCACGGCCCAACTGCCCTTGAGCGATGAGTTGGCCTTCGTCGTCATCGTCCCCGATCGCGAGCTGGTCACAGCTGATGCCCGCGCTGTCCTGCCTCCGACGCTCGCGAGGGACGACGCGCTCTTCAACTTGGGCCGTATGGCGCTTCTGCTCGCGGGCCTGGCTGAACCGTCGTTGTTGACCGCGGCGGCAACGGAGGATCGTCTGCACCAGAACGCGCGCGCCACGCTCTTCCCCGAAGCGAAGGCACTCCTCGCGGCGTTGGTGGAATGCGGCGCGCTCGCATCGTGCTGGTCAGGTGCCGGCCCGTCACTGTTGGGGATCAGCTCCGAAGCGTCCGCCGAGAAGGTCCGCGCAGGGGCGCAGGTGGCCCTCGAGGAGTCAGGACTGACCGGTCGGGTTCTCGTTCTGCGGGCGGACCGGCGTGGACTTGTCTACGGCGAGGAAGCGGAGTTGCCCGAGCCCTGAGTGAGCTGAACCCGGAATTGACTGAATCTGATTGGCGAATGTGGGTGCCCGGAGGAGCTACGGTCCGCGGTTCGGCGCGCGGGTTCTGCGAAAGTATCGCCCGTGAAGCGGTCGCAACGATGGGCGCACGAGAGCGACAGGGGCACGAGTAGCCGGAGGTCGCCGACGGGATCGCTGCGACGCCGACGCGCGCAGCGCGATTTGGACAGCCTGGCGCAACACCCGGCGCGTGATCTCAGCCCGGCGGTGGCTGTCGCGCATGTGCGGGTTCTCGGCGGGGCGGCGAGCGGGGCTCCCCAAGTGGCCGCCGACTCGAGTCGTGAGGACCGAGATGACGATGTTCATCGCGTTCGTGAGAACGGGCGTCCGGCTCTCTCCGCTCCATCGGGAGGGGATGTGCGGATTGTGAGCCATCAACTCGGTGTCCAGCTCCGTCCCGTGCCGATTGACGAACCCCTCGCATCCTCCCTCTAGCTGCGTCTACGTCATCCATAAAGGGCTCGCATCCCCTCTAGGGCTCGCATCCCCCGTAGGGCTCGCATCCCCCGTAGGGCTCGCTCGATCCCTGTAAGGATGCCCGGGACAACTGGCTCGGACAAAGGCGCTTTGCCCGCGTACCGGTGCCGTGTGGGTGTCGACAAACTCCCATCGCGTTGTGACGCGCCTCTGGACCAACCCACAGGTCCACGCCGCACACTGATGGTGTTCCCTCACGAGAGGAAGCATCAACGAGAAAGGACACAACAATGAAACTTCATCTCCGCAGTGCTCTTGCGGTCGGTGCGCTCACCGGCGGCCTCGCCACCGGAGGCGCATTGGCAGCGAACGCGGCAACCAACACATCGAGGGCGAGCACGACCAACTCCACCGGTACGGGTGGATCAGGCACGAGCTCATCGACGGGAAGCGGCTCGTCGACGAACTCTTCGGGATCGGCAAGAGCGACGCCGCCCAGTAGCGCGAGCGGGACCTCGTCCTCGGGTTCAACCAAGAGCTGCCCCAACATGAGCTCCTCCGGGTCCAAGTCCGGGTCCGGGTCCGGGTCCAAGTCCGGGTCCAAGTCCGGGTCCGGGTCCGGCACGGGACCGAAAGGCGAGTCAGCTCCGACAAGTCCGGCAGCGTCCTCGGGGTAGTGGCTCCGAAGCATATTTTTCGAAAATCCATAGCCACACGTGAAGCTCCCGGCACGGCTGGGAGCTTCACGAGGTTCACAAAGATCGCTTCCCGGCTGATCGTGCAGGCCCCCGGCGCCTGGACGTCGTCGCGCGGTCGCGTGCGGGTGTGCTGTTGGACGTCGAGGCTTCAGTCAATCGGGCTCGCCGCTCCGAACCAGGTCGTGAGTGCCCGAGGCAGCTCCGGATCGGCGAGATCCCCGACCCAGGCCACGTGCCCGTCGGGTCGGATCAACACTGCGGGTGGTGCAGAGACTTCACCTACCACGGGGAGCTCCCACGCGCCGACATGCCTGGCGTCCACGAACCGGACCCGATCCGCCCAGGGCGCGTCGTCGAATTGTCCGACCTCGCCAAAATTGAGGAGCACGGGCCGGGCGTCATGCAAGAGGGTGAACACGCGTGTGGGTCCGTTGATGGTCTCCACATCGAGGTCGGGCATGCGCCGCCCGAGCAGTGGATGTCCCTCTCCGAGGTCGTAGTGGATGTCGAGGCCGCAGATCATGCCGGCGATCCGTTTGCGAGGCTCGTCCATGCGCAAGAGCTCGGCCACGGTGTCGTGCAACGCCGCGGTACGTTCATCGGTGCCGCTCAGCGCGACCTGGGCCATGGTGTTGTGCTGTACTCGGGCCCCGACCGGGTGCCGTTCGTCGTGGTAGGTGGTGAGAAGGTTGTCGGGTGATGTCCCGTTGACGACCTGGGCCAGTTTCCACCCGAGATTCACGGCATCCTGCACGCCGGTGTTGAGCCCCTGGCCGCCTTGCGGGGAGTGAATGTGTGCGGCATCACCAGCGAGCAGGATACGGCCCTCGCGATAGGACGCAGCCTGTCTGGTCATGTCGGTGAAGCGCGAGATCCAGACGGGATCGTGCACGCCGTAATCCGTGCCCTCGGCGGCGATCAGTGCCTCCCGGAGATCCTGCAGTGTGGGCTCGCTGGTGTGCCCGGAGGGTTCTTCGGTCAGAACGACCCGTACGCGGCCTCCGTCGACGGGTCCGATGCCACCGCCGGCTCGTAGACCGAATTCCGGCGCCACGTCCGTTTCGACCTCGGCGATGATCCATCCGGTCGTCGCATCCCAGCCGCGGAACTCGATACCGGCCGCTTTTCGGACCACGCTGCGCCCACCGTCGCATCCGACGAGGTACTGCGTGCGCAGTGCGTCGCCGTCGGACAGTGTGACATCGACCCCTGTGTCGTCCTGCGCGAATCCGGTCACCTCGCGTGCACGGAGGATCGGCACCCCCAGCTCACTGACCCAGGTACCAAGAATGCGCTCGAAGTGGCTCTGCCACAGTGCCAGCCCGTAGTTGTGACGGGTGGGAAAGTCGCTGATGTCCAAGGGGATCCTCGCGAACGCCTGCACCTGCATCGCCTGACCCTCGGCGAGGAACCGATCGGCGATGCCGCGTTGATCGAGGACCTCGATGGTGCGTGCGTGCAGTCCACCGGATCGCGAACCGTCAAGATCCTGGCTGGCCCGTCGTTCGACGATAAGGGCGTCCACCCCCGCTAACGCGAGCTCGGCCGCCAGCATCATCCCGGTTGGGCCACCCCCTGCGACGACGACCGCGTGGTCGGTCATATTCCACTACTCCTGGACTCTTCGTTCGGGCCCTGGTGGCGCAGCGAACGGGTCATTGTCAGCACGTTTGGGTCGCTTGCGGCAAGCCCCCCTCTCTCGCGCTATGTTGTGTATGGCGGCAGAGCGGGAACACAAGATCGCGATGCCTTACGTGCCGCCATCCTTCCGCAGGAGCAGTTCCTTCGCGGAGTACATGGCCCGGTCAGCTTTCCGGAGCGCGTCCGATCCGAGCTCGCTCTGATCGGCAATGTGCATACCGACGCTTGCCGGTACCTGAAGGTGTTCACCGTGGATCAGGTAGGTCTCAGCGAGTGATCCGGTGACGCGCGCCGCAAGTACTCCAAGCTCGGCCGCGCTGATCCGTGGAACGACGATGGCGAACTCATCCCCGCCGAGCCGGGAAACCGTATCCTGCGGCCGCACCACTGATCGGAGGCGGTGCGAACACGTGAGCAATACCTCGTCACCCGCATCGTGGCCGTAGACGTCGTTGACGCGTTTGAAGCGGTTCAGGTCGATGTAGAGGAGGCCGACATCGCTTCGGGTAGGACGCCCGGAGCGGGGCTTCAATGCGCTGGCAAGCCGGGACATGAAGAGGGTGCGGTTTGCCAATCCCGTAAGCGGATCGTGGGCAGCTTCGTGGACGAGTACGTCTTCGGCCATCTTTCGGCGGGTGATATTCACGTGAGAGGTAACCGCTCCACCTCCGGCACCTGACAACGGCGTGATCCGTAGCAAGAACCACCGATTGACGATCGCCGAAGGACATGGATATTCAATCTCGTACTCGGCGATTTGGCCCGCCAGGACGGAGCGAAGGCCATCGGCTACATGCTCGGCATCCCTACAGCCGGCCTCAGAGGATCGTGCACACACGTCGAAGTAGTTTCGTCCGACACCAACCGATTCCTCGCCTCCACCATTGTCGAGGGCGAACATCATCCAGGCGCGATTGACGGCCACGATGGTTCCATCGCCCGCCAGAACAGCGGTCGCATCGGGAATTGAATCCAGTACGCAGATGGCGAGACTGTCCCCCTGGAGGAGGTTTTGAAGGGTCATCCTCGACGGAGCCGAGCGGTCGACAAAAGGCGCACCTTTATCCCGACCCTCACTGTCGAAGGCTGTCGACAGCCTATACGCAGATTCCGTTCGGACTCTGGGTCAACGATCCATCGCCCGACTATGACGACAAGTCGAGGAGGTCGGCGAGCGAGGCGATGTAGTCGACCTGCGCATCGATGGAATCGAGGCCAAGACCCATCGTGACGATCGAGACGTGCGTCCCCCCGGCTGCACGCCAGGCGTCGATTTCCCTGGTGAGCTCACCCACGTCGCCGCCACTGATCGCCACGTAGTCTCCGCCGAAACCATCGATCTCCCTACCGAAGCCGGCAACACGTTGACGCATGTGCGTCCAAAGATCGACCGTGCGGGTGACTTCTCCTCCGAAGAAGATGAAGCCATCCGCCAGCCGCGCTGCCCGCTCATATGCCTTCTCGCCAGCTCCACCGAGCCAGATGGGAATGGAGCTTCCCGGCTTGGGCACGAGCGAAACCCTGTCGGCCCGGTCAAAACGCCCCGAGAAGTCGACAACGGGCTCGCTGAACAGCCGGCGCAGCAGCTCTATCTGTTCTTCCTGGCGGGCGCCCCGAGTATGAAAGTCCTGACCAAGGGCGTCGTACTCGACGAAGTTCCAGCCGACTCCAACACCGAGTCGCAGTCGGCCGCTAGAGAGGAGGTCCACGTCGGCCGCTTGTCGTGCCACGAGCGCCGTCTGGCGTTGCGGAAGCACCAGGACCCCGGTGGCGAAACGGATGCGCTCGGTCATCGCCGCGAGGTAGGCGAACATCACGAACGGGTCATGGAACGGATCCTGCTCCGTATAGGGACCCATCAGGGCGGGTGTCCGGTCGGCGTGCACAGCCCCGAGCACATGTTCGTAGGCGAGAAGGTGGGCGAAGCCCAGATCTTCTGCTGCTTTCCCGAATCTCCCGACAGCGGTGGGATCTCCTCGAAGCTCGTATTGGGGGTACACGATGCCGATGTCCATGAGCTTCAGTCTCACATGAGTGCGACCCGGATTGCCGAAATCGGGATCGCACACAAGATGAGCACCCGGAAACGCCGCTCGATGAGGGTCATTGTACGTTCGTGGACCCCGGGGTGTGCGAGGCCGTCCCTCTCGGCGAGCCATCTTCCAATCCGGCAATTGCCGGCGTTTGCGCAAGTGCAAACACGCCCGCGATGACGAACACCAGACCCAGTATCTCGAAGAGCGGGGCGAGGCCCTGTGTGTTGATGTGCTCGCCGAAGGCGAGACCAATCGCAATGGCGACGAGTGGTTGGGCGACCGTAAGCGTCGGCAGCGAGAGGCGGAGTGCGCCGGCGTGGAACGCTCCCTGCGTCAGGATCAACGCCACGCCCCCTGCAACCAGCAGCGCATAGGGTTGCCAACTCGAAAGAACATGGAGCACCCCCATGTTCAGCAGATGACCCGTACTCGCGGTGAGGGCCGCGGCGTAGCCGAACGCCACGCCGGATCCTGCAGCCAGCAGTACAGCGGCTCGATTCTGCGACGTTGTCCGGTTGCGCAGCACGACCGTCGTCGTGCAGACCGCGGCGATGACAATGGACAGGATTATCCACGTCTCTGCCGTCACGTGGGGGTGGCCGATGCCCGGTTCGCGCGACTCCCAAGAAGAGTCCCAGACCACCGGCGATGGCGCCGGCTGCGACAAGAGCCGGCAGAGAAATTCGTTGATGTTCGCGCCGGGCCGCGACAGGCAGAGCGACGACCAGACTCAAGACGAGGAGGGGCTCGACGAGAAGAAGTGAACCTCGCCGCAGAGCCATGAACTGAAGGACGTACCCCACGCCGTCGAGGCCGTTGCCGGCAAGCCACAAGGGCTGGCGCGCCAGCCTCGCGACGAGGCCCAGTCGCATGACGTCGTCGGGGGTCTCCTTTGTCGTCGCATCGTGCTGGAGCACGGCGGCGATCCCGTATGCGACGGCACTGGCGAGGCCGAGGAGGACGATGGTGACGAGGCCACTCCCAATGTGGTGGTGAAACGTCGCGAGCTCGCTCACAAGCACGTCCGTGACGTCCATGGCGCGAGCGCTCTCGGTGCCCGCCTTGCGCCCCGGAGACTGATCGCCCCTCGATCAGCGCCCATTGGCTCACACGGTAACGCCTCTGCTTCCGCGGCACGAGCAACCAGGGGATGATTTCCCGGCCACGCCCGAACCACCCCAGAGCTACGCCCGAACCACGCCCGAACCACCCCAGAGCTACGCCCGAACCGCGCCCGATCAGGCCCGAACCACGCCCGCCCACGCCGGCCCACGCCCGGCCCACACCTGCCCAATCCGTCCCTACGAGGCCCGGAACCCTCGGAACTCCTCCCCAGGTCGGACAAAGGGGCCAAGTAGTCATCCTCAAGTCGGTCGAGGGCGGTCCCCATACCCCCTATCTTTTCTACGTGCCATCGTTCGGCGTCACGCATGGCGGACAAGCAGACCCCTCACGTTCACCGGCCCGGGCCGGACGCCCCCGCGCGCCCTCGTCGGCCTGGACGCGGGTCGGTGCGTTGCGCGTCCCCGAGATCACGGTCTACTTCTGGGTGATCAAGGCGCTGTCGACCGCTTTCGGTGAATCGACCTCCGACTTCCTCGTCAAGAAGTTGCACCCGGTCCCGGCTGTCGCGCTCGGCTTCGTCGCATTCTGCCTGGCGTTGGTCCTCCAATTCTCTCGGCGTCGCTATCTCCCCTGGGCTTATTGGACGGCCGTGGCGGCGGTGGGTGTGTTCGGGACGATGGCGGCCGACGTGCTCCATGTCGGATTCCATGTTCCCTACGTCGCGTCCTCCATCCTGTACGCCGTTGTTCTCGCTGCGGTCTTCGTGATCTGGGATCGCACCGAGCGGACACTGTCCATCCACACCATCAATACGCCTCGCCGAGAGGCCTTCTATTGGGCCGCCGTGGTTGCGACGTTCGCAATGGGGACGGCTCTCGGGGACCTCACGGCGACGACGTTCCATCTGGGCTACGGCTACTCCATCGTGCTTTTCGCGGGGATCATGTTGATCCCGGCCCTGGGTTACCGCTGGCTGGGGTGGAACTCGATCTTCGCGTTCTGGTTCGCCTACGTCGTCACCCGCCCCTTGGGCGCATCGTTTGCCGACTTCGTCGGGAAGCCGAAGACTTCCGGTGGTCTCGGATGGGGTGACGGGTGGGTGGCGTTGGTCCTCTTGGGAGTGATCTTCTGCCTGGTCGCCTTCCTTTCGGTCACCAGGCGCGATGTGCAGCAGCCTGGCGATGGCGGCGCGCACCGGCCGTAACGAAGGGTGACCGGTGGGGGGTCGTAGACTCTCGCAAATGGCCAAGAACTTCATCATCCGTACGTTCGGGTGCCAAATGAACGAGCACGACTCCGAGCGACTGGCCGGCATGCTTGTGGCCGACGGCATGCAGCAGACCGATGACATGCAGCAGGCCGATGTCGTCGTCCTCAACACTTGTTGCATCAGGGAGAATGCCGACCAGAAGCTGTACGGAACCCTCGGGAGCCTCAAGACGCTGGTCGACGCCAAGCCGGGCCTGCAGATCGCTGTCGGAGGATGCCTGGCCCAAAAGGACCGTGAGCTGATCCAGCAGAAGGTCGGCTGGGTCGACGTCGTCTTCGGCACGCACAACCTGACCAGCGCGCCGGAGTTGTTGCGCCGGGCCGAGCATGAGGGCCAGGTGATGGAAATCCTCGATGCGCCCACGCCCGAGAGCATCTCCAACCACCTCATGGCTCCCGACGCGGTCCGGGAACTGCCGTATGCGGCCTGGGTCAACATTCAGATGGGTTGCGACAACTCGTGCGCCTTCTGCATCGTGCCGTCGGTGCGCGGGCCCGAGGTCAGCCGGCCCTTGCCTGACATCGTGGCTGAGGTCGAGGGGTTGGCACGGCGTGGGGTGACCGAGGTGACGTTGCTCGGTCAGAACGTCAATTCGTACGGACGTGACATCACTCGCCGCCGGCCGCTGTTCGCCGACCTCTTGCGCGCGCTCGGCGCGGTCGACGGTATCGGCCGCATCCGTTTCACGAGCCCGCATCCGAAGGATCTGCGGCCCGAGACGATCGAGGCCATGGCCACTGTGCCCGAGGTGTGCGAGCAGCTGCACCTGCCTCTGCAATCAGGGAGCAACCGCGTGCTGAGAGCCATGCGCCGCGGGTACACCGCCGAGCGCTACCTGGAGCGGCTCGCCGCGGCGCGCGCGGCCGTTGACGACCTCGGCGTGACGACCGACATCATCGTGGGCTTTCCCGGCGAGACGGAGCAGGACTTCGAGGACACGCTGGCCGTCGTGGCCGATGCGGCCTACGACAGCGCGTTCACGTTCATCTTCTCGCCCCGGCCGGGGACGCGGGCCGCCGCCATGGAAGACGAGTTCATCGCGGCCGAGGTGATATCTGAGCGTTTCGAGCGTTTGAAGGCAGTGGTCGACCGCTCGTCGCTGGCGCGCCACCAGGCCCGGGTCGGACGGACCGAAGAGCTTCTGGTCGAAGGGGTGAGCCGCCGCGACGAGTCGATGCTGTCGGGGCGGACCCGACAGGGAAAATTGGTGCACTTCGCGCCGACTGCGCCCGGCATGCGCGGGACGCCCACCGCCGGCGCGTTGGCCAGCGTCGTCATCACGGCCGGGCATCCGCATCACCTGTCCGGGCGACTGCTCGAGGTCACGGCCCGGCCGCGGCACCGGGTGCGGATCCCGCTGGCGGGCGCTTGACGGTCGTTTCCCTTCTCGGCGTCACCGCGTCGGGGAAGTCGGAGGCGGCCCTCGATGTGGCACGGCGGCGGGGCGATGTCGAGCTCGTGTCGGTGGACTCGATGTGCGTGTACCGGGGCATGGACGTGGGCACGTCGAAGCCGACCCCGGCCGAGCGGGCCGAGGTGCCGCACCATCTCCTCGATCTCGTCGATCCCGACGAGGAGTTCACCGTCACCCAGTTCCAACATGCGGCCCGGGAGGCGTTGGATGGCATAGCCGCCCGGGGGCATCACGCACTGTTGGTCGGCGGCACCGGGTTGTACCTGCGGGCCGTCGTCGACAACCTGCAATTCCCCGGCACGCTTTCCCGCCGTGAAGATCGCTCTCGAGGACGAGCTCTCCGGGGGGCGCGCCACGGTGCCCGAACTCCATGCCCGGCTGGCCGTCCTCGATCCCGTTGCGGCCGGGCGGATGGAGCCGACCAATCACCGCCGCGTCGTGCGCGCGCTCGAGGTCACGCTGGGCTCGGGGCAGCCTTTCTCGACCTTCGGCCCCGGGCTGGAGGCCTACTCGCCCTCGTCCGTCGCCATGATCGGCCTCACGATGTCCACCGAGGAAGTGGACCGCCGCATCGCTGAGCGCTTCGCCCGCTGGGTCGAGGAGGGCTTGCTCACTGAGGTGCGGGCGTTGGCCGAGCGCCCGGGCGGTATCTCGAGGACCGCTCGGCAGGCGCTGGGCTACCGGGAGCTGTTGCGCCACGTCGAAGAGGGCGCCCCCCTGGACGAGTGCGTGGACGAGGCCATCCGCCGTACCCGGACCTTCGCCCGCCGCCAGGCCTCGTGGTTCCGCCGGGATCCCCGCATCGTATGGACCGATCCTTTGGTTGGCCCCGCCCACCTGCTGGACCAGGCCCTGGGGGCGGGCCAGCTGTCTGCGCCGGAGGCGGCCGGGCCGGTTTCGCCGGGGGCGGGGCAGCCAGTTTCGCCGGGGGCGGCCCGGCCGGAGGGTTCCCGGGCGCACGGCGCGCGGCCCTGAACTGCGAGACTGTACGGGTGCACTGCACGAAACACGAAGGGGCGGGAAACGACTTCCTCGTTGTCCTCGATCCGACCGACACCCTCGGGCTCTCCGTGGGCCAGGTCCGCCTGCTCTGCGACCGCCGCCGGGGTATCGGGGCCGACGGGATCATCCGGGTCGGACCCGGTCGGGATGGCTGTGACCTCTCCATGGAGCTGCACAACGCGGACGGAGGAGAGGCCGAAATGAGCGGCAACGGGATCCGCTGCCTGGCCCAGGCCGCAGTCGATGCCGCCCTGGTGACACCGCCCACCTTTACGGTGGCGACGAAGGGCGGCATCCGCACGATCGACTTCGTGGCCGGTGAAGCCCCCGGCTGGGCCCGCGCCAGTGTCGACATGGGCCCGGTGCGGCTCGGTCCGGATCAGCCGCAGGACTTCGAGGACCGTCGGGTGCGCACGGTGGACGTGGGGAACCCGCATCTCGTCCTGTGCGGCCCCGAGGTGGAGAGTGTCGACATTGCGGTGCTCGGTCCCCAGCTTCAGTCCGCTTTCGTGGGAGGGATCAACGTGGAGTGGATCAGCGTCATCTCGGACGCCGACGGAGAGTTGCTCGACTTCCGGGTGTTCGAGCGTGGCGCGGGCGAGACGCTCGCCTGCGGGACGGGAAGTGTCGCGGCCGCCGCCGCAGCCCGGTCGTGGGGAGTACTCGAGGAGGACGGACCGATCCGGGTGCGCAACCCGGGCGGCATCCTCGAGGTCACCCTGGGTGCAGGGGAGAACGATCCTGCGTTCCTGGCCGGTCCCGTGCGCAAGGTGGCGGACATCGACATTCACCCGGGGATGCTCTCTTGACCAACGTGCTGCCCGGGACGCTCATCGACCGGTCGTTCCGCGAGCGGATCATTCTGGTGGGCGTGATCTTTCCGGGCATCTCCCCCGAAGCGGTGGACGAGGCACTCGACGAACTGGCACAGCTGGTGGACAGTGCGGGGGCCGACGTGGTGGGGCGCGTGGTGCAGCGCAGGGACGCGCCGGAGCCGGCCACCTTCATCGGGCGCGGCAAAGCGGAGGAGATTGCCGCGCTCAGCCGGACGCTCGATGCGGACACGGTCGTCTTCGACGAGGAGCTCAGCCCGGCCCAACAGAGGAACCTCGAGAAGGTGTTCGGGCGAACCGCCATCGACCGCACCGCGGTCATCCTCGACATCTTCGCCCAGAACGCACGGAGTCCCGAAGGGAAGGCCCAGGTCGAACTGGCCCTGCTCCGGTACCGGCTCCCTCGCTTGCGGGGGCGGGGCGGGGACCTCAGTCAGCAGGCCGGAGGGATCGGGACCCGAGGACCGGGTGAGACGCAGTTGGAGGTGGATCGCCGGCGCTTGGTGCGGCGCATGCATCGTCTGGAAGCCGACCTGCGTGACGTGGACCGCACGCGTTCGCTGCAACGGAGGGGCCGGGCCCGTGGACGCCACCGCGAGCTGGCGCTGGTCGGTTATACGAATGCCGGCAAGTCGACGCTCCTCAACGCACTCACCGACGCCGGCGTGCCGGCAGCCAACCGTCTGTTCGTCACCCTCGACCCGCGCACCCGCCAGTTCGCTCTCCCCGGCGGTGAGACGGTCCTGGTGACCGACACCGTGGGATTCGTGCGCAAGCTGCCCCATCAGCTGGTCGAGGCATTCCGCACCACTTTGGCCTCCGTGCGGCTGGCGGATCTACTCGTCCACGTGGTCGACGGCACCGCCGAGAACGCAGAGAGTCAGATGGCCGCCGTCCACACCGTGCTCGAAGAGATCGGTGCTGCGGATGTGCCGGAGCTGGTCGTGGTGAACAAGGCCGACCGGGCTCCCCTGGAAGCCAAGGGCCTGGCGCACCGGTTGGACGGTTCGGTGTTGCTCTCGGCCCGGACCGGCGAAGGGATCGACGAGTTCCTCCGTGTGGTCGGTGACCGCCTGCGCGGCTCTGACCGGGTGGTCGAGCTGGTGGTGCCCTGGGCTCGCGGTGACGTGCTGGCTGCCGTGCACCGCGAAGGAGAAGTGGTCGGCCAGACCGACAGCGAGGAGTTCGTCACGCTGCAGGTCGTCCTCGACGAGGTAGGCAAGGCACGTTTCGCCGAATTCGTGGCGGGTTCATGACGGAGCCGGCGCCTACGACGGGGCCGGTGCGATGACGGAGCCGGTGCCTATGACGGAGCCGGTGCGGGTTCCGTTCCAACTGCCGCCGTATCCCTACGACCGCGTCGGCGGCTTTGGGAAAGCTGGCGGCAGCGTTGCCCGGAGGGATGGTCGACTGCTCGATCGGTACCCCTTGCGACCCGCCGCCTCCCGGCGTGATCGAGGCGCTGGCGTCGTCGGGGACCGAGCGCGGCTACCCGGCTTCGGCCGGAAGCCCGGCGCTCATCGGGGCTGCGGCGGCCTGGTTGGAACGCCGCTTCAGGCTGCGGACCGTTCCACACTCTTCGATTTCGGCTTGCGTGGGCACCAAAGAGCTGGTCGCTTCGGTGCCGCAGATGCTCCGACTGAGAGAACCCGCGCGTGACACCGTGCTCTACCCGGCGGTGTCGTACCCGACCTACGCCATGGGGGCTGCACTGGCCGGGTGTAGGGCGGTGCCAGTGCCGCCGCGTCAAGGTCGGGCAGGGGAGACCCGGCTCACCGGAGGTCTCGATCTAGAATCGATCAGTCCGTCGGATGCCGCCCGCGCCCTTGTGTTGTGGTCGAATTCGCCGTCGAACCCGACGGGGGGCTTGGGCGATCTGCCGGCCGAAGCGGCGTGGGGTCGGGCCCACGGGATACCGGTGTTCTCCGACGAGTGCTACGCCGAGTTCACCTGGGAGGGCCCGCCCCGCTCGGTGCTCAGAGTCCGGCTTCGATGGCGTGGTGGCCGTTCACTCGCTCTCGAAGCGCTCGAATCTGGCCGGCGTGCGGGTGGGCTTCTTCGCCGGTGACCCGGAGCTCGTGGAGTTCCTCCGCAGTGTGCGTCGCCATGCCGGACTCATGGTGCCGGGGCCGGCCCAGGCCGCCGGCGCGGTGGCGTTGGCCGACGACGAGCATGTCGAGCTACAACGGGCGCGCTACCGGGAGCGTCTGCTCTTCTTGGCCGGGGTGCTGGCCGATGCCGGCTGCCCTGTTGAGCTGCCCGAGGGCGGGTTCTACCTCTGGGTGCCCGTGCCGGGGGAGCGCTGGCCTGATGCCTGGTCCATGGCCGAGGACCTGGCTCTTCGAGCCGGCCTCCTGGTCAGTCCCGGTGACCTCTACGGCCCCGACGGCGCCGGGTTCGTGCGTGTGGCGGTGGTGCAGCCGATGGATCGGCTCGAACTGGTGGCTGAGCGGTTGGCTGGCTGAACGGCTCATCGGCCCATCGGCCCATCGGTCCATCTGCTGGCCGGGCTGGCGGTAGGGCGGCGGGGGTTCTCCGACCGGCTGATCCACCGCTATTAGGGTAAATCGGTATGGCAGACCTCCGAGCGAGCATTGAAGAGTTGTGGGAACGAAAGGGCGAGCTGTCCCCGAAGGACACTGACGCGGCGCGCATCGTGGAAGAGGCGATCAACCTGCTCGACTCGGGTGAGGCCAGGGTCGCCGAGGTGGATTCTGCCACCAACGAGGTCGTCGTCCACGAGTGGCTGAAGAAGTCGATCCTCATGTTGTTCTCGCTCCGTGGCATGGAGACCAACGAGTACGGACCTTTTGAATACGCCGACAAGCTCCCGCTCAAGCACAATTTTGCCTTCTGCCGGGGTGCGGGTCGTCCCTGGCGCCTCTGCCCGCTGGGGCTCGTTTCTGTCCCGCGGTGTCGTCTTGATGCCCTCGTACGTAAACATCGGCGCCTGGGTGGGGGAGAACTCCATGGTCGACACCTGGGCCACCGTGGCGTCGTGTGCACAGATCGGCGCACGTGTGCACCTGTCCGGTGGAGTGGGCATCGGCGGTGTGCTCGAGCCCCCCAACGCCGTGCCTGTCGTCGTGGAAGACGACGCATTCATCGGGAGCCGTTGCATGGTGACCGGAGGGGCCCGGGTCGGGCAGGGATCGGTCCTCAGCGCAGGGAGCTTTCTCGACCCGTCGATCCCGGTCATCGATGCGGAGACGGGCGAGGAGATCAGCCGGGGAGTGGTGCCTCCATGGTGCGTTGCCATCCGGGCGAGCCGTCGTCGCGAGTATCCCGGCGGCGAGTTCTTCATCCCCTGTGTATTGATCATCAAGCGGCTCAACGAAGGCGAGCGGCATGACAAAGCGCAACTGAACGCTGTCTTGCGTGAGCATGGCGCCAGTACCTGACGCTGTTGAGATTCTTGAGACGTTGAGATTGTGAGACGTTGAGATTGTGAGACGTTGAGACGGTGAGCGACCTGTTAGACGCCACGGCGGAGTTGATGGCCATTCCGTCGTTGAGCCATGGCGAGAGCGCCTTGGCTGACCTAGTGGAGCAACGTCTCCGCAGCTGCCCATGGCTCGAGACTGTTCGCCTGGGCGACAATGTGGTGGCCCGAACGACGGATGGCCGGGCGCAGCGACTGGTGTTGGCCGGGCATCTCGACACGGTTCCACCAAACAACAATGCTGCGCCCATCCTCGATGGGGACACACTGTGGGGTGTCGGCTCATCCGACATGAAGGGCGGCCTCGCCGTCATGCTCGAACTTGCGACGACGACGCGTGCTCCTTCGATTGATCTCACATGGTGCTTCTACGCCTGCGAAGAAGTAGGTCGTGCCGAAAGCGGTCTCCTGACTCTCTGGGAACAGCGACCGGATCTGTTGGCAGGTGACGCAGCGATCTTGGGGGAGCCCACCGGTGCGTTGGTCGAGGCGGGTTGTCAGGGCACCATGCGCGTTGTCGTGTCGCTCAAGGGGGTGCGCGCCCACACGGCACGGCCTTTCACCGGGCGCAACGCCATCCACCGGCTCGGTGCAGTACTCCAGCGGGTGGGGGAGTGGGAGGGACGAACTGTGGTCCTTGACGGCTGCGCCTACGCCGAACAACTGCAGGCGGTGGCGGTCGACGGGGGAGTGGCCGGGAACGTGGTGCCCGACGCCGCCAGCGTGACGCTGAACTTTCGCTATGCGCCCGACCGTCACATGGCGGACGCCGAGCTCTACTTGCGCCAACTCCTTGCCGGGACCTTCAGCGAGGAAGAGGGTGATGGTTGGGCTGTCACCGATGGAGCCGATGGTGCTCCGCCTTCCCTTAGCCACCCCTTACTTGCAGCGCTCGTGGCGAAGACTGATTCCGCTCCCAGGGCCAAGGTGGGATGGACCGATGTGGCGTCATTTTGGGAGCACGGGGTCCCTGCCGCGAATTTTGGGCCTGGTGACCCGCTGCTGGCCCATCATCCGGACGAGCGGGTGACGCGTTCGCAGTTGGAACGAACCCGCGAGGTACTCGCCAGCCTTATTGCGTGACGGTTGTCACCTGATCCGTCTCCGCTCTCCCGATTCCCGGTCGCGGCCTTCCGTTCGGAGGAGTTGCGGTGCCGAGCCTCTGTTTCGGTGCATCGAGCGAGTAGCGAAGGCGTCTGACGGCAGACCGCGATCCCTTCCCCTTGCGTTGCCGTGCCCGGGCACTGCACACGCATTCCGGACGCGCAGAAATGAGCCCGCGCCGATGCGAGCAGCGAATTGTGCGTTGCGACGGGGACCAGGGGTCGACCGCCAGCGGGCAGCGAAGATCATTGACCCACGGGAAGAAACGGAAATACGAGAACCAGCAACAAACGGCGCGACCCCTGAACCTAAAGGACCGCTCTCACCCTACGGGCCGCCCTCGTCTTCGTGTTCGTCTTCGTCGTCGGCTTCCCAGTCTCCGTCAGCGCCCCCACCCCCGCCCCCGCCCCGATCACCGTCACCGCGCTCCCGAGCGCCGGGCGGTCCGTGGTTCTTGAGCCGATTGTGGAAGCCGCACAGGACCTGTCCGTTCTCCTGGGTGGTCTCGCCGCCTTTGGAGAAGGGGATGATGTGGTCGATCTGGCAACGCTCCGCGGGGGCCTCGCAAAAGGGGTGGGTGCACTGTTGGTCCCTGACCTCGATGGCCCGGCGGGTCGCCCCGGTGAAGAACCGGGCCTTCTTCGAGCACTCGATGCGGCCCCCGGGCGAAAAGACGAGGCGCTCGAAGTCCGCCCCGTTCATCCAGGGCAGCAGGGATCCTGGGCTGACGATGGGGCCCCCTTCGATCCGGCTGATCGGACCGTGCGCCGACTCATAGCCCACCAAGACACTGAAGGAGGGTTCAGGACGCCGGTCCCCCGCCTTGGCCCCCTTGGAGCGCAGCGCCATCTCGACCAGGGCGTCGGCCCGGCGTTGGGCCGGGGTCCGGGAGAGCTCCCCCACCTTGGGGTCACGGCCGAGCCCTTCTTTGGCCTTGGCCCAGTCGGCTTCGAAGAGCAACTCTTCGAGCCGGGTGAACTCTCCGGCCACAATGGCCCCGCTGATCGGGTCGAGGTTCCCGCCCACGAGGTACGTCCCGTTCACGCTCTGGCTCACATAGACGTCACGACGGGCCCTTCGGGCCATGTCGGCCTCTTCGGCCCCGTCGGGGTCGGCCATCTGGGTGAAATAGGTCACCGCATTGGCAAAGGGCGTGAAGGTCAGCTCCCGGGCCGCGTCGACCAGGGCCTCTTCACAAAGGGAGAAGGCCTCGGCGTCGGCGTGGCTTACCGACTCGGCTGCTTTGACCAACACGTCGACGTGGGCCCCGGCGATGGCGCCCGCCGCGAAGGCCTGCGCCACGACGGGCATGGCGGGTAGTGACCGCCCCCGGCGCAGGTGGCGGCGCACCTCGGCCACGGGAAGATGGCAGGTGGTGGCGATCCACGCCGCCGCGCTCTGGGCTCCGTCGGCCGCCCACTCGCCCCCCTCGGCGAAGCTCTGCAGTGCGTTGGCCAAGGCGTAGTCAAAGACGGCCCGGGCCCGCAGCAACGTGACGATGGAGGCCCGATCCCCGTAGGAGAACGGATCCTCGGCCGCCAACTCTTCTGCTGCCCTCAAGAAGTCACCCACTGCGTCCATGCCTCAACTAAAGCAGGGGGGTGTGACAGATGACCCCTGCTCAGGGCCACAAAAAAGAAAAGAATTCCCGTACAAAACGTCGAAACGGGCGACCGTTGACGGGACAGGACAGGACAGGACAGGACAGGACAGGACAGGACAGGACAGGACAGGACAGGGACGGCGACGGCGACGGCGAGTGACGGGAGGGGGACGGGACGGGAGCTGGTCGGGACCCAGCGACGGCGAGGGGAGGTGAAACAGTGATGCCGGCATCGTGCGGGATTACTGACTTACTGACCCCTTGTCCGCACAAGATGCCTTTTTACGCCGTCCCCCGAAGAATCACGTTGTCGGCAGGGCTCAGGCGGCTCGGCTCTGTGCTGACAGCTTGGTGACTGCTGTTGTAAGCAGGTGCAGATCGCTCTGGCCTGGCAACCGGTCAACCCGGCGGTCGATACGTTCGGCCATTGCCTTACCCTCGGGACCGTCAAAGAGGTAATGCACCAAGAAATCGACCTCCTTCTTAGGCATCACTCCGGAGCCGACCGGACGCCAGGTATGGCTGAGGAAGAATCGGGTGAGCTTCTGGGCTCGAGGGCTTTCGGAGAGGCGTCGTCCGGCCTCCGAGGCATAGAAGTCGATGTGGCCGCCTTCTTGCTTCATGATGCGCCCTAACAGGTCGCGCAACGTGGGGTGCGCCGCCTGCTCGCTCAAACGGCCGTAGCCGGCCTGGGTCGTCCACTCGTTGATGGCGCCCCAGGTCATGTGCAGCGCAATGAACGCCTTGCCAGCGAAGGCGGCCGAGGCGATGGTGCTCAGCGTCGTCACGGCTTCCTTGCGACGGTGCCGCTCGCGCAATGCGGCGATGCGGGGAGCACCGGCCGTTTCGCCGTGCGCCTGGAGCACCTGGCCTATCGCCTCGCCGTGCCACATCTCCTCGAACACCCAGCACGACAGGAAAGAGGTGATCTCCGGGTCCTGGTGGGCGGGGGTGAGGAGCAGATCACGCAGGTAGCACACGGTGTGGTGCTCAACGTCATGCATATAGCGCAAGGTCCTGATTGCTGGACCAGGGAGGGGCTGATCCTTGAAGTCATCGAAGTTGATGCCCTCGAGGTTCAACCGTCCCGCTCTATTTCGGTAGGAATCGATCGTGGTTCTCATAGCACCTACTATTCGCACCAGAGGCCATGCCCGGATGGGCCAAATGCCGAAACATCTGAATCTCGATACAGATCCGAATAGGAAATTACATGCAAGAGATCGGAGACGTGAGCGATGCTCAGCTGGTCACATCGGTTGCCCGCTACAGCGAGGTAGCGCTGGCCGAGGTGTACCGTCGGCACGGGGGCGCCGTCTACGGATTGGCTCGCCGCGTATTGAATAGCGCCCCCGAAGCGGAGGACGTCACCCAAGAGGTGTTCTTGCGCCTTTGGAACCAGCCTGACCGCTTCGATCCGACCCGCGGCACGCTGCGATCCTTCCTTCTCGCGCAGGCGCATGCCCGTGCCGTTGACGCCATCCGCTCGCTGAATTCACGTCGGCTGCGAGAGGCGAAAGATGCCCGCCGAACCGCGAGCGCCGAATACGATATGCAGCACGAGGTATGGGACCTCTCGCTGGCCGAAAAGGTGTCGGAGGCGCTCGGCACCCTGCCTGTCGAGGAACGGCGGGCCATTGAGCTCGCCTACTTCGACGGGCGCACCTACGTCGAGGTCGCGGAGCTCCTCGACCAACCCGAAGGGACCATCAAGAGCCGCATTCGCAATGGCATGCGCCGCATGCGGGCGGTTCTCGTTGAAGCAGGAGTACAGGGAGTCGACGCGTGAAGCACGAAGAAGTGAGCGAGCTGCTGGGTGCGTTCGCCCTCGACGCAGTGGATGGAGACGAATACGAGCAGATCGAGGCGCATCTTGCTGAGTGCCCGCGCTGTCGCGGCGGAAGTCGACGCACATCGCGAAGTGGCGGCTGCATTGGGCAACTCGGTCGAGCCCCTTCCCGACGGCCTGTGGGACAGCATCGCCAGCCGACTGCCGCCGCGGCAAGACGAGGAAGCTCCACCCATGCCACTCCTCGTGCGCGATGCTCCCGCCGAGGAGGGCGAAGGATCGCGCAAATTCAGGTCGCCCCGATCGCCGGGGTCCCCCCGGTCGTCACGGTCATCGGGGTCGTCGGGGTCATCAGGGTCATCGGGATCATCGGGGTCGCCAAGTTCGTCACGCACGTCACGCTCCCTGCGGACCCGACTGGCCACCGTGGCCTTCGTCGCAGTTGCAGCCGCGGTTGTGGCGATAGTGCTCGGCGTGAATCTTGTGCACGACAATCATCAGATCTCACAGCTCCAACAAGCGGTGGGTCCGAGCGCACACACGGCAGTTGTAGCTGCGCTCACGACGCCCGGACACAAAGTGGTGAATGTAGAGACTCCAGGACACAGTCGGGTGGCCCAGTTCGTTGTCGTCCCGAACGGACAGGGTTATCTGGTGAAATCCAATTTGCCCACGTTGTCATCCAGTAAGACCTACCAACTATGGGGGGTATTCGATGGTCGCTCCATCTCCCTCGGACTTTTGGGGCAGTCACCGCATCAAGCAACCTTCACGTCTGCGGGGGCCAAGAGTCCTACAGCTTTGGCTATTACCGTCGAGCCGGCTGGCGGCTCCGTGGTTCCCACCGGCTCGATGCTCGCCACGGGGACGGTCTGACCGAGTCTGTTGACTAACCGGGTCTGTTAGGTTCCGGTCCCATGTCTGAGCGCGCCGGGTCCAAAAGACCTCGTCCCATTGAGGTCGTTGCGGGGGCCGATCCGGTCAGGCTGGGCTCGATGCTCTTCACCGTGGTGGAACCTCACCGTGGCCACGAGGTGGCGTACAACCGTTGGTACGAGCGGGACCACTTCTACTCGGGTTCCATGGTGGGCCCGTACACGTTTGCCGGTCGTCGTTTTGTGGCCACGGCTGAACTCAAGACGTTACGAGATCCCGATCCATCGGCGATCACTGGCGCGCCGCAGCGCGGGTCGTACGTCTCTGTGTACTGGATTCTCGACGGTTATCACACGGTATGGAATCGCTGGGCCCTCCGTCAGGTCAACGCGTTGCACGCGGCGGGCCGCATGTTCGACGAGCGAGACCATGTCCACACCCTCCCGTACAAGTACTGCTGGGAGTTTCGACGCGATCCCGATGGCGTACCGATCGAGGTCGCGTTGGACCATCCCTACTGGGGTTTCGTGCCCGTCTTCATCGATTGCGCCGAGGGCACCGCAAACGAAGCGTTGTGGGAATGGCTCCGCACGGAGCATCTTCCCGGCCTCCTCCCCGGGTCCGACGCCGATCTGGTGGCGGCCTTCACACCGATGTCGGTGGAGGTCGAAGGACCCGGCGCTGTGCCGGAGGAGGGGCCAGGCGACGGCCGCACGCTGTTGCTGTGGTTCTTGAGTACCCCTCCGGAGGTGGCGTGGGAGACCGTTATCGTCGAGCACCGCCGTCGTCTCGAGGAGTCCGGGCTCGGCATCGTGGTCGCAGCGTTGCCGTTCATCCCCACGATTCCAGGAACGGACACCTACACCGACCAGCTCTGGCCGGACTGATACCCGCCACATCGACGGTCACCCCGCGACCACGGTCCCCTGCGTCGACGATGGCCCTGCGTCGACGATGGCCCTGCGTCGACGATGGCCCTGCGTCGGCGATGGCCCTGCGTCGACGAATGCCCAGCGTCCTGCTCCTCTTCGGCCCCGACATCGGGAACATGGGCTGCATCCGGCGGCCCATGTTCTTCGCACTCCAACCGCAAGTCCACTTCGCGCCCCATCGGGAACCGCTTCGCAGGAGAGCGGAGAAGAAATCCGGCGCCCTGGTGTCACATTTGACTGCCGGCCGGTGTCTCATGCCGAGAGCTGATAATCGGAGGAGAAACCATGGCCAGCACGACGAGCACGCCAAACCCACAGACGAGCAACCCAAACCGACAGACGAGCAACCCAAGGTCACAAACGAGGATCCCCAAGGCGCAACTGACCGGCTTGTACGGCGCATTGGTCACCCGCATGTCCCGCAAGATGTTCGGCGAGGTGCTCGAGCCGGCCGGGGTCCTGTGGCACAACCGCAAGGTGCTGAACTTCAGCTTCGGTCTCGGGAGGAAGATGCAGAAGTGGGACCAGTGTGACGAGAGCCTGAAGTCGTTCGCCCACATGGCGGTGGCCAGCCTGGTCGGCTGCAGCTTCTGCTTGGATCTCGGTTACTTCGCCGCCAATAACGAAGGGCTCGATCTGATCAAAGCACGGGAAGTACCGCGGTGGCGCGAGTCCGATGTCTTCACGTCGCTCGAACGTGACGCACTCGAGTACGCCGAGGCGATGACACAGACACCGCCGACTGTCACAGACGAACTGTCCGCCCGGTTGTTGGAGGCACTCGGTCCGGCCGCCCTCGTGGAGCTGACTTCGTATATCGCGGTAGCCAACCTGATGGCCCGCTCCAACACTGCGTTCGGGATCGAGTCGCAAGGCTTCTCCGCCGCATGCGGGCTCAAGCCCCTCGCCGTAGCCTCTCGGGCATGACCGACGACCCCTTCGTCGTCCATCGCGGCCTACTCTTCACAGTCGCCTACGAGATGCTGGGGTCTGCCGCCGACGCCGAGGATGTCGTCCAGGAGACCTGGTTGCGGTGGGCCGCCGTCAACCAGGTCGAGGTGGATGACGCCCGGTCCTACCTTGTCCGCATCGTTACCCGGCAGGCGCTGAACCGGCTCCGGTCGGTGGCGCGTCGCCGGGAGGACTACGTCGGGGAATGGTTGCCCGAGCCTTTGCTCACCAGCCCGGACGTGGCGGAGGACGCGGAGCTTGCCGAGAACGTCTCGATCGCCATGCTCACCGTGCTCGAGACCCTGGGTCCGGCGGAGCGCGCCGTGTTCGTCCTCCGCGAAGTGTTCGAGACGCCCTACAGTGAGATCGCCGAAGTGGTGGGCAAGACCCCTGCAGCAGTCCGCCAGATTGCACACCGCGCCCACGAGCACGTCGCGGCACGCCGGCCACGGATGCAGGTGGATCGAGCGCAACAACTGGCAGCCGTCGAGAAGCTCATGGCCGCCATCTCCACGGGCGACGTGCAGGGGCTGGTCGAATTGCTCTCCCCCGAAGTGGTGTTGGTCGCCGACGGCGGCGGCCTCGTTGCGGCGGCACGCAAGCCCCTCAGCGGGGCCGAGAAGGTGGCGGCGTTCATGGCCCGCTTGGCCGAGGTCCCGAACCTTTCGGCGACCACCGCCTGGTTCAACGGCATGCCCGGCATCCGGTTCGATGTGGGTGATGAGGCCACAGCGGTGAGTCTGGCGGTCGAAGATGGGCGGATCACACGGATCTACGCGATCCGCAATCCGCACAAGCTCGGACGCCTCGAGGAGGTAGCGGTACTGCGTCGGTGACCGACTGGGGGGCGGAGGTGGTCACCCGAGCAAGGCGGTGACCGACTTCGGGCGGTGTGTGTGGTGCTCGTCAGCGGTGGGCGAGTATTTCCACGTGCGGGACGACGAACACGCCGTCGGGTGAAGCGGCCCAGGCCAAAAACGCCTGTGCGATCTCCTCCAGCTCCCCGGTGGTGCTGAGCCCGTACGCCACGGCCTGTTCGGCGAAGCGCGAGAAGCGGACCCGATCGGCCCAGAGTCCACCCCACCATTGTCGAGACTCCGGGTCGGCAAATGTCCAGCAGGTGCTGGAGACCACGATGTCGTCGAATCCGGCGGCCCGGGCTAAGCCGAGCAGGGACGGGCCGATACGGGCGTTGTGGCCGTTGCGTGTGGTGACGGCGAGATACAGCTCCATCCAGCGGTCGAGGGCGGGATCGGCGGGGGCCCAGACGAAAGCGCCGTAGTCACTATCTCGTACAGCCAGCACCCCACCGGGTCGGAGCACCCGGCGCAATTCCACGAGGGCTGCCCCGGAATCAACGAGGTGTTGCAACACCTGGTGCGCGTGCACAACATCGAAGGTGGCGTCGTCATAGCTCAGGGAGAAGAGGTCACCCACTTCACAACGCAGGTTGGTGATACCCCGGCTCTCGGTGTACGCCTGGGCTTGCGCGATGACGTCGTCGGAGGCATCGAGGCCGATCGCTTGACCCGGCGCGACCAGTTCTGCCAGGTCAGCCGTGATGGTGCCCGGTCCACACCCGATGTCGAGAAGGGACTGCCCCGGCCGCAGGTGGGGGAGAAGGTAGGCCGAGGAGTTCTCCGCCGTGCGCCAAGTGTGGCTGCGCAGTACCGATTCGTGGTGCCCGTGGGTGTAAGTCATGAGAACATTGTGCCAAGGTGCCCGAGCTTCCCGAAATGCAGGCGTTGGCCGAACGGCTCGAGGAGTTCGCTGCGGGCCGCGCTCTGGAGAAGGCTGACCTGCTCAGCTTCTCCTCGCTCAAGACGTTCTCACCGCAGGTCGAGGATCTCTACGGTCAGACGCTCGAGGCCATCACCCGCCGAGCCAAATACCTGGTGTGGAGTTTTGCGGGCGGCACCCGGATCGTCGTCCATCTCTCGCAGGCGGGGCGTGTCGATGTGGAGTCTCCGCCGAAGGGGACCCGGCCCCGGGGATCGGTTGTGCGATTCACATTCTCCGGCGCTGTCGCCCGACGAAACGGGACGGGCGATCCTCGTGCGCGAGTTCGGAACGCAGCGCAAGGCATCGTGGTGGGTATTGGCCTCCGGGTGACGATGGGCCGTTGGCGGGGCTCGGCCCCGAGCCCGACTCGGCCGCCTTCGCCGAGCTCATCCGCACCAGCACGAGTACGCGCCGCCTGCACAGCGATCTTCGCGATCAGAAGGTGGTATCCGGAATCGGACGCGGTTGGGGCGACGACATCTTGCACCGGGCCCGGCTCTCGCCCTTCGCATCGTTGGGCTCGCTCAACGCCGAAGAGCGGGAACGCCTTCTCGCCGCGACCACATCGGTGCTCGATGAGGCCCTCGCCCTCGAACGCACCCGCTCGGGGGGCCTTTCGGAGGCGAAGCTGGGTGGTCGCTTTGCTGTGCACGGGAGGTTCGGCCAGCCCTGCCCGACGCCGGGATGTGGGGATGCGATGCGCCGCGTGTCGTTCGAGTCCTATGAGATGACGTATTGCGCCTCGTGCCAGACGAACGGCAAAGTGCTGGCCGATCGGCGCATGTCCCGCTTGCTCAAATAGGTCGCGGTCATCGCGACGGCCGGTCAGACCTGGCGGACGATGGTGACGACCTTGCCGAAGATGGTGACGTCGTCGTCACCGTCGAAGACCATCGGCTCATAGGCGGAGTTGGCCGGTGTCAGGACGATGCGTCCGTCGCGGCGACTGAAGGTCTTTACCGTGGCTTCGTCGTCGGGAATGCCGGCCACGACGATGTCGCCGTTCTCGGCCTCGGGTTGTTGACGGACGACCACGAAGTCACCGCTGAAGATGCCGGCGTCGATCATGGAGTCTCCACGTACCCGCAGCATGAACGTCGGCCCGGTCCCGGTGAACTGCTCGGGCATGGGGAGGAGCTCCTCGACGTTCTCCTGTGCCAGGACGCCCGTGCCGGCCGCCACATCACCGATGAGTGGCACGTTGCGCACGGCCGACGATGGCCATGCTTTTGGTGGAGGCCGGGTCGTAGTGCACCTGGATGGCCCGGGGTTTGCTCGGGTCCCGGGACAGGTAGCCCTCACGCTGGAGCACGGCCAAATGGGTGTGCACGGTGGCCGACGAGGCCAATCCGACCGCTTCGCCGATCTCCCGCACCGAAGGCGGATAGCCCCGGTCCCGCTGGCTGTCGGCAATGAAGGTGAGGATCTGTTGCCGTTTTCCACTCAGGACTTCGGCCATCGGGCTTCTCCTTCTGCCCTCCGCCAACTCACCCGGGAGGGCGAACGTTCGTTCGTTCCTTCGCAAGATAGCTGGCCCGGAGCCCTAAAGCAAACACCTGTTCGGTCGTCGGTGGGATTCCCTTGCGAGCAGGCGACCCATCCGGGCCGGGGTTGTGGGCTCTCTCCGTGCCTCCCCGTGCCTCCCCGTGCCTCCCCGCACGGCTTGATACACCCCCTCCGTACTCTGTGGACATGAGGAGCGAACAGGCGTTCGGAAAATTGTTTGACAGCGAACACCTGTTCGTGCTCGACTGTGGAAGAAGCGAACAGGTGTTCGAAGGAGGAGACGCGATGTCGGTCGCACTTGAGCTGGAGTACGAGGAGTTTTATCCCAGGTTGACGGTCGTGCCCCCGCTTGGCGGAGCGGGCCAGGCCCTCCGGGTCGGTGCAGCGGCGTCGACTGATTCTGGGTGCCGTCGTGGTGGTCCTGCTCGTTCTGCTCATGTTGCCTATCCGGCGCCATCGGTGGCAAGACGATCGCCGGGGCGGGACCTGTCGCAGGACAGGAGTACGTGGTCCACAGCGGCGACACGCTCGCATCGCATCGCCAAGCAGGTGGATCCGAACAACGTCGCTGGCATGGAGAGCAGATTGGTGCATGAGACAGGATCCTCGGTGCTCGTGCCGGGAGAGCATCTGCTGATTCCCTGACTATGGTCGACGGTGTGCGATGTCCGTGGTGCGCCGTTGATGATGATCGGGTCGTCGATTCGCGCCTGGCCGAAGAAGGGGGGGCCATTCGGCGGCGCCGGGAGTGCCTCGGATGCGGCCGCCGATTCACGACCTTCGAGCGGGTCGAGGAAGTGCCACTGTGGGTGGTGAAGCGGACGGGACTCCGGGAGCCGTTCGATCGGGCCAAGGTTGTGGCTGGTGTGCGGTCCGCATGCAAGAACCGGCCCGTCAGCGACTCCGCCATGGAGGAATTGGCACAGGCCGTGGAGGATGCGCTGCGGGCGGAGACAGCGGAACCAACCAGTCAGCAGGTGGGAGTTGCCGTGCTGGAGCGGCTGCAGGCGCTCGACGATGTGGCGTATCTCCGTTTCGCCAGCGTGTACAAGGGATTCGAAGATGCCGGCGACTTCCAGCGAGAAGTTGGCCTCTTGACCAAGACGACGGAGCCCAAACGGCGGTGATGGACGACATACCCGCGGTGGCGTTGGCCGTGTACGCCCATCCGGACGACGCTGATGTCGCTTGCGGGGGAACGTTGGCCCGCTGGGCCAAGGCAGGGACCGCCGTTCATCTCGTGGTCTGTACGGACGGCGGAAAGGGGACCTTCGATCCGAAGGTCAGATCCGAAAGGTTGGTGGCTACCCGCGCCGCCGAACTGGAGGAGTCATCCGCCGTCATCGGGCTGGCAGGTGTGGCCAACCTCGGGTATCCGGACGGCGAGCTCGAGGATTCGGATGCGTTCCGGCGTGTGCTCGTCGAATGGGTGCGCCGCCTACGACCCGAGGTGGTCTGTGGCCATGACCCTTCGGCGTTGTTCTTCGGCCAGGAGTATTTCAATCATCAGGGACCATCGCATCGCGGGCACGGCACTCCTCGATGCTGTGGCGCCCGCGGCCGCACTCCCGCTGTACTTTCCCGAAGCGGGCCGAGCCCATCAGGTGACCACGGTCCTGCTGTCGGGCACGCTCGAACCCGACGAATGGGTCGATGTCTCCGAGACGATCGAGAGCAAGGCCACCGCCGTCGAGTGCCATCGCACGCAGTTCGCGGAGCCCGGCGGGTGGGCCGGAGAGGCCGTCCGGCGCCGGGCAGAGGAGGAGGGTCGACGCGCCGGTGCGCCCTTCGCCGAGGGGTTCCGCCGTCTCACCCTCGGTGGGTGAGCCCTCCTCTGTCCCCACCATTCTGCATGTCGACATGGACGCCTTCTTCGCTTCCGTCGAGGTGCTCGACGATCCCTCCTTGGCGGGTCTGCCCGTCATAGTCGGCGGGGCCGGTGCCCGAGGGGTCGTGGCCTCCTGTACCTACGAGGCGCGGGCCTTCGGTGTGCACTCGGCCATGCCGTCGGTCCGGGCCCGCCAGTTGTGCCCCCAGGCCATCTTCCTTCCCGGCCGTCACGGGCGCTACGCCGAGATCAGCGGCGAACTGCACCGGATATTGGCCGATATCACGCCGATGGTCGAGCCGATCGGCCTCGACGAGGCCTTCCTCGACGTCGTCGGGGCGATCCGCATGCTCGGACATCCCGAGAAGATCGCGCACGGGCTGCGGGACCGGGTCCGGACCCAACTGTCCTTGGACTGCGCCGTCGGCATCGGGCGCTCCAAAATGATCGCCAAACTCGCTTCCCGGGCGGCCAAGCCTCGCGCCAGCCCGGACCGGACTCGTGCCGGGTCCGGGCGTGGTGCTCATCGAACCGGATGTCGAATTGGCCTTCCTGCACGGTCACAACGTGGAGGCGCTGTGGGGTGTGGGTCCCGCCACGGCGAAACGCCTGCACGAGCTCGGCGTGCGCACCGTGGGCGACCTGGCTGGCCATTCCGGTCGAGACCACGGTGCGCCGTCTCGGAAAAGCCAGCGGGCTCCACCTTTCGGCTCTGGCACGTGGGGAGGACCCCAGTCCGGTGACGCCGAACCGACCGGCGAAATCGATCGGTCATGAAGAGACCTTCAGCCAGGACCTGGTGGACCCGGCCGAACTCGAGCGCCATGTCCTCCGCATGGCGGAGTCGGTGGCCACCATGTTGCGGGGCTCGTCCACCGCGGCCCGCACGGTGACGGTGAAGGTCAAGTTCGGCGACCTCTCGCTGCAGACCCGCTCACACACCTTGGGTCAGGCCGTCACCACCGGTGGCGCAATCGGTCAGGTGGCCGCCTCGCTGCTGGCCGGGATCAACCCGGGGGAGGGGATCAGGCTGCTCGGCGTGAGCGCATCCGGTCTGGTCGCAGGGGGCGGTGACCAGTTGTCGTTCGACCTCGGCGACGGGCGGGGCGAAGGCACGCAGAGCGCGTCGTCGCTCGAACAGTCGTGGCACGACGCAACGGCGGCGGTCGACGCGATCCGTGACAAGTTCGGCCGCTCCGCCGTGGGCACGGCTTCCATGGTCAACGACGAGGGAGTGCAGGTTCCGGCCCGCCGGGACGCACCGTGGGGCCCGTCGCAGTAGGCCACCACTGGAGCCAGTTTCCGTGGTGGTGCATGTCCGCCAGGCGGACCGGTGGCGAACCGTCCGAAGCGAGGTGGACAAGGGCCGTCGCAAGGTGGGACGTCGGACGGGGTAACGGTGAGGGCGGTGTCGGAAGCCCGGGCGTTTCGACGGACGCCTCCGCGTAGAGGTAGTGCAACGTCCGCTCGCGTGCGAGCTCCCGTACGGCGGCAACGAGTTCGCGCTGCCGTTGCGGGCTGAGGTAGGCCGCTACCCACGAGTGGAAGACGATCAGCGGAGCGGACGGGTCGATACGCTCCACCACCCCCGGCAGATCGTCGATGATGTCGCCCCGGTACACCTCGGGAGGATCAGGAGTCGTACGGGCGATCGCCAGCGCGTCGCGCAAGCGGGTGAACCGCGCCAGGTTGTCCGGCCAAAGACAGGCCAAAAGCCATGCCGCGCCGTCGGCGGAGGTCGGATCGATCGGCGCGGCATCGAGTCCGAACCTGCCTGCAACCGGTGGCAGGGAGAGCGGCGGCACGGCACTGAGCTCGCTCCGGACCGTGCACTCGAGCTGGACCGCCGAGTCGGCTCGACCACCGGTAACAACCGTGCCGTCATCGCGTTGGCGGTAGGTGTAGCCGTAGGAGTCAAAAAGGAGATTGAGCCCGGCCGACGTCCCCAGGTCGAGAAGGGAGAGGGGTTGGCCCGGGTAGTCCGCCGCGATGAGATCGAAGGCGGGGAGGAGGGCCGTACAGCGACCGACCTCGTTGGTCTGCGTGCTCCGGGTGGCGAGGAGCTCGAGGACTTCGGTGCGATGCGTCAGGCAGAAGTCCTTGAAATCGGCCACCAGATCGCTGAGGGGCGGGTTCTGCGGATGGTCGGGGCCGGTATCGCCGGTGCCGCCGGTGTCGCCCGTGTCGCCGGTGTCGCCCGTGTCGCCGGTGCCGATCGACCGCACGGTGTCATAGTGCAGCGCCAGGGGGTGTCGCATGCCCCCGAGGAGTAGGTAGTGCACGGCCGCCAGCAGGATGTTCGGCCGGCGTTGGCGGAGGGGTGCTTCGCCCAGCAGGGCGAGGATGTCCGGATCGTCGGCAACGCCGCGGCAGATGATGTCGTAGGTCGTCGCGCCGTCCTTCGCCGCCCCTTGGGCGAAGACCCGGAATTGCTCGGGGAGCGGGATGGTGGGCAAACCGCCCTACGGCCGGGCCGGATGGGGCACCATCGCGCGGTGCGGCGGCGCCCCGGCGAGGACCCCGGGTCTGGAGAGCGCCCCGGCGAAGACCCCGGGTCTGGAGAGCGCCCCGGCGAAGACCCCGGGTCTGGAGAGCGCCCCGGCGAGGACCCCGGGTCGGTGCGGCATCAGTCGATGGTGACGAGCGTCCCCAGCGGAGTGAGGGGGAAGACGACAGCCGCATTGGCGATCGGCATCTCGACACAGCCCACGCTCTGGGGGAAGCCGTAACTGGCCCGCGGGAATCCGTGCAGGGCATCGCCGCCGTTGAAGTAACTGACCCAACGAATGCCGGGGTCGACGTACTTGGAGCCGTCGGGGTTCGTACCCGACATGGTCGTCACGGTGTAGCGCGCGTAGACGGGGAACGTGCCGTCCGCCGTCGGCGCGGCGGCCACGCCCGTATTGGCCAAGGTGCGGTAGACGACGGAGCCGTTCTGGTAGACGGTCGTGGTCTCGGGGAGCGATTTCGTCACGTACACGTAGTCATACGAGAGCGCGTCGCCTTGACCGCTCTCCAACGCGGTCAGCACGGCGCTCCACACCGCGGGTCCGGCTATCCCGTCGGTCTTGAGGTTGTGCTGTGCTTCGAAGTTCATCACCGCACCCTTGGTGATCACGTTGTAGGTGCCGGGCGTCCAGAGTGAGGTCAGCGAAGCCGGCTGGTTGGCCCAGCGCCACGTGAAGGTGCCGACCTGCGCCGAACCTTCCTGGGTCGGCGACGTCAGAGGTGAGGCCGCAGTGAAGTTGAGGGGCAGGTAGCCGAGTTCGGCCAACATCTGCTGGAGGCGCAACGTGGAGCCCGGGGCCACCGTGAACGAGGCGGTCACGTCCGCACCGAGATGCTGGCCCCGCGACCCGGTGGTTCCGTCCGGACCACCGGGAACGGTGATGGTCTCGACCGTCCCGGGTACCAACGGCGCCGTGGCTTGATACTGGAGGAGCGAAGGGGACAAGACGGCCCATTGGCCGGCCACCGCCGGCGAAAGGGTCGGCATCGGGCTACCCGGGGCGAGGTCGGTGGAGAACTGGACGGAGATGGTGGCGTCGCCTGCCACGTTGTCGCCTGTCGGCGTCGTGCTCACGACGCGCAAAGGGGTGGGCGGAGCTGCCGTACTGGCGGACGCCGACGTGTTGTGGCTCCGCGAGACGAGGACGAATCCGGCTGCCGCGACGGCCAGGGCAACGACGCAGGCCAGACCTATCCACAGGCGCGTGTGCGTGCGCTCGTTCTTACGTGAATGCTTACCCGACGCCATGGCGTCTGGGATTCTACCAGCTCGTTTTGGCTGCTCCAGCCCGTGCGGCGTCCGCGCAAACCCGCCTGGCGGGCGCGCAAACCCGTGCGGCGTCCACGCAAACCCGACTCGCGTGCGCTCAAACCCGTATGGACGTCCAGATGGCCTCGGTGATCTCCTCCAGGCGGGCCGGATCCGTCACCTTCTCCCCGATGTCCTCGCGGACGTAGAACGAGTCGACCACCAGCTCTCCGAGCGTCGAGACGCGGGCCGACACCACGTCGAGATTGGCTTCGAACAGCACCCGGGTGATGCGGTGCAGTAATCCCACCTCGTCGGGGGCCCGCACTTCGAGCACGGTGGCACTGTCGGACGCGTCATTGTCGACCCGCACGTCTGCACTCGGCACGTGTGCGGCAGACCGCCGGCGGACGGGATACACGCGTCCGCGCTCCGAGAGCCTCTCCTCGATCGGCAACCGGCCCGCGAGGACCTCGCCCAGGTCCTCGCGCAGTCGGGCCGTGTCCGGCCAGGTGCCACGGGCGACCTCGACGGTGATGACTTCGACCGCGACACCCTTTTCGCCGCTCACGTTGGCGGCGCGCACGTCCATGCCGTGCAGTGCCAGCGTGCCGGCGACGTCGGAGAGTAGACCGGGGCGGTCAGGCGCGGCCACGACCACCCGCGGCGGATCGAGGGACACCGACGGGCGTCCGCTCGCGCGGACCTCTTCCATCAAGGCTCGGTACGCCGGCGGAATTTGCGGAAGTTCGTTGGGTCGCGTTTCCCCGGCGAGTTCGAGGTCGGCCCGCCGTACCAATTCGCGCACCAGTCCCGCCTTCCACGGACCCCACGCCGAGGGTCCCGTGGCGCGGCTGTCCGCTTCGGTCAGGGCACCGAGAAGATGCAGGGTCACCCGATTCCCGGCCGCCCGGGCGACGTTGGCCACCGTGGTCGGATCGTCGAGATCGCGACGCGTGGCGGTGTCGGGCAGAAGGAGGTGATGGCGCACCAGGTCCACAAGTATCTCGACGTCGGCTGCCACGAAGCCCATGCGGGTCGCGATCTCGCGCACGATCTTCATGCCCACGGTCGTGTGGTCGCCCGGAAAGCCCTTGCCGATGTCGTGCAGCAGCGCGCCGATCAGCAGCAGATCTTTTCGTTCGACCAAGTCGGTGAGCTCCGAGGCCACTGCGGCGGCCTCCAACAAATGACGATCGACCGTATAGGTGTGATAGGCGTTGCGCTGCGGCTTGTTGCGCACAGCAGCCCACTCGGGGATGATCCGCGCCAGGAGGCCGTGCTGATCGAGCGACTCCAACTTGTCGGTGGCCGCGTGGCCCACCGCCAACAAGCGGATCAGTGCGGCCCGTAGCTCAGGATCCCAGGGATCACCGGGCGGCGGCATGCGGTCCGCCAGCCGGTGCAGCGAACCCTTGGCGATGGGCTGGTCGAGTTCGGCCGCGGTGGCGGCCAGCCGGAAGGCCAGCGACGTGTCCTCGGAGACGGCCGCCGTCGGGAGCAGGGCAATCTCGCCGCCGACATCGATCATGTCCGGACCGAGGGCGATGGGGGAATCCCGCACCTCCTTGCCGGATCGTTCTTCGCCGCGACGAAGGCGGCGGCGGCGGGGCTTGGGGCTCGGGTCCCACAACGTGCGGCGGCGCCACACGTCGTCGCTGACCCAGGCGATCTGACGTCCGGCGCTGGAGACGGCGGCCATGAGGGCGTCCGCATCCTCGAAGGCCAGTGCGGACAGCGATCTGGTCCTGATCCTGGAGGAGGAGCTTGTCCTGCTCGCGCCGTGCGATCCGGTGCAGTTCCACCCGGATGCGGGTGAGGACGGAGGTGGCTTGTTCGAGGGAGCCCAGATCGGCGTAGTCGGCCAGCAACGGTGCGAAGGCCGATATCGCCCGCAACACGTTCACATCACGCAGCCCGCCGTGGCTCTCCTTGAGATCCGGCTCGAGCAGGAACGCCACATCGCCTGAACTGCTGTGGCGTTCGGCCATCTGTGCCCGGAGGCTGGTCAGGTAGCGCGTGCCGAGCGAATCGCGCCACGCGTTGCGGGCATTGACCAGGAGAGGGTCTGCCACCTTGTGGTCGCCCCAGACCAGGCGTGCGTCCAGCAGACCGAGAGCGACCCGCACATCCTCGGCCGCCATTTCCAGGACCTCGTTGGGCCTCCGTACCGAATGATCCAGTCGGACCCCTTCGTCCCACACCGGGTACCAGATCGCATCTGCGACCGCCTTGATGTCACGACGTCCGGAGTGGAGGAGCACGACATCGAGGTCGCTGTAGGGGCAGAGCGAGCTCCTCCCGTAACCCCCGACCGCAAGAAGTGCCAGGTGGTGGTTGTTTTCTCCCACGGCACGCTCGGCCACACCGGAGAGCCATTCGTCGGCCTCCGCGGCGTAGGCCTGGCAGAAGTCGTCACCTTTGAGGTCGGATTGGGCAAGGAGCGCGGCACGTCGTTCCCGGAGCGACGTGTCAACGGCCATGGCGGGAACGTAGCATTGAGGGCGTGAGTAAAGAGGTGAGCCGCCGAGACAGCAAGCAGCCGGTGCCGGCACGACACAGCGCAGCCATGGTTGCGGTCGGCATCGTCGGGGTGATCATTGCGTTCGTCGTGCTGCACGCAATCGCCGGCATCGTGTTCTTCTTCATCAAGATTGCCGTCGTGGTCGCCCTCATCGCGGCGGTTTTCTGGTTGCTCGGCCGTTACCGGCGCTAGGGACCAGGCCCACTAGGCTGACCGCCCTGCTGTCACGGCGGCGTGGCCGAGTGGTTTAGGCAGGGGCCTGCAAAGCCCCGTACCCCGGTTCGAATCCGGGCGCCGCCTCCAACAAGAACTCGTGCACAGGCCCCTTTTCGCGGAGTTGCGACGTGGTTGCGGGCGCCCCCAATCCGGCGATCTGCATTGACGGACGGGTGAAAATCGACGAACATTTCTTCTAAAGCAATCGAAAAGGCATACCTCCCGCGAGGGGGGGACGCAAAGCCACGGGACTCTCTGAGTTAGCCGGGCCGCCGAAAGAGCGATCATCACATTGCTGTTTCCCGCGGCCTGCCTCTAGGTTGAAGGAGCAGTATGCGAAAAATCCAGCAGCTTCGAGACACATTTCCCAAACGGACTGGATGGCTCCTCTGTCTTCTCGCCGCCATGAGCGCTCTCGCCGTCACGGTCGGCTTCGGCGTCGGTGATGCGGCCCAGGCCGCGGGGAACGCGAGCGCCGCGACGGCGCACTCGAATGCGGCCAGGACGACCAGCAAGTTCTACAGCGGCGGGCGGTATTTGGCCGCTGACCCCAATGGTGGCTACTGGACCGTCAACTGGGCCGGGGTGGTCACTGCGCACGGCGGCGCTCCGTCGTTCGGATCGCCCGCCACTTCGAATATCCACCTGAACCAACCCATCGTCGGCATGGCGGCCACGCCAGACGGCGGGGGCTACTGGCTGGTGGCCAGTGACGGCGGCATCTTCACCTTCGGTGATGCCTCGTTCGACGGGTCCACCGGCGCCATCCACCTGAACCAACCCATCGTCGGCATGGCGGCCACGCCAGACGGCGGGGGCTACTGGCTGGTGGCCAGTGACGGCGGCATCTTCACCTTCGGTGATGCCTCGTTCGACGGGTCCACCGGCGCCATCCACCTGAACCAACCCATCGTCGGCATGGCGGCCACGCCAGACGGAGGGGGCTACTGGCTGGTGGCCAGTGACGGCGGCATCTTCACCTTCGGTGATGCCTCGTTCGACGGGTCCACCGGCGCCATCCACCTGAACCAGCCCATCATCGGCATGGCGTCCACACCCGACGGAGGGGGCTACTGGCTGGTGGCCAGTGACGGCGGCATCTTCACCTTCGGTGACGCCTCGTTCCAGGGAACGTTCGGCAGCATCGGCAACAGCATCATCGGCATTGTGGTCAACCCGACGACGTCGGATTACACCCTCGTGGAGTCCGATGGCACGTCCGTCGCCCCGACACTTACACCCACCCTTGTGAACGACGCCGGCTGCAGTGGATCGAGCCCGACGCCCCCGACGAGTTCGGCCTTTCCCGGGTACGCGCTGAAGCAGACGGTGACCGGCCCGCAAATAGCCAGCGGCGCGGATGGTTACAGCAATTACGGCGTCGCCAATCGTGTGCAGCCGCCGAGTGGATACATCGCTGCGAATCACATTGTTGCCACGAGCAACGCTCTCGAAGAGCTGGGTTACAACGACCCCGCCGTCGGGCCGGGTGTCGTCGGCGATGGCATGCAACTCGGCAACGATTCGGCGCCGAGTAGCGGCGGCGGATTTACGTATTGCTATTCGTTGTCCGGCCCGGCTGCCAACTGGCAACAGGTCGCCATCGTGTTCGAAGCCTGGCCGCAGAACAACGTGTGGGGCGACGGTGAAATAGATTTCATGTGGGCCGGGAGCGGAACGGGTGAAGCCCACTGGGGCATCCTGCAGGCGAACGGGTGCACTTCGTGCCAGGTCTTGGCGCAGGGTACCTACGCAACTGCTGCCCCCGGAACCGGCATGCATACGGTGACGGTCCTTTGGAAGCCCGGGAGCGGCGACAGCTTCTACGTGGACGGGCAATTCGTCACGACGATTCCGACGAGCACCGTCGGCACACCTCTGAGCAACGAAATACCGGTCATGCAATTGCAGGACATGTGTGAATGCAGTTCGGTTCCCGCATCGGCTCCCCTCACCGCATCGCTCTACTGGATAGCGACGTATTCCGCCGACTAATTCGGCCAAAACCGTGCCCGCACTGCCTTGCTACCGCATGGCAACGAGACTGCAACTGACCGAGCCCTCCGTAGGACCACGGGCGCCTTTTCACGGCTCGGGGGCCGCCCGCGGACAAGGCGGGCCCCGACCGGTCGTACCGCGGGCGGTGAACCGGAGACGGGTGCCACGACATGCCTCTTCCGATGGAGCGAGGGCCGGGATGTGTCAGCCGGACGGGTAACCAGGCACGAAAGTAGTCCTGTTTGCTCAACCGGCCCTGTGCGTCCGCATGGCGCGCCCGCGCCGACACGGCGAAGGGGACGGCCGACAATGTGACGAGAGCACACGGGTCGTCGAGGCCGGACAGGCCTCGCATGTGGGACGCCCACGTGCCGTTCCCGCAGCAAGGGAGACGGCCACCTCGATCCGGTCCCCAGGAGCCTCTTGTGACGCGTCCGTGTGGGCCGACCTGCACATTCATCCGTTTCGGCCTGCAGGGATCGAGAGCCTGTTCGTGGGGCAATTGGGACTTACGGTCCTACTGCCGGGTCCCGAGCGTGGCTAAAATGCACGTGAGGGATTGGGTAGCGGAGGGTCACGTGCGATTTCGACGAGCTGTGCCAAAGGCGCACACGGTGTCATCCGGCCATGATCCGAGTGGCTCCGCCTCTGCCTCCTCCATCTCGGTCCTGGAGGACACAGCGTCGGTGGACTCCCACGGTCCTCCCCGTGAGCTGGTCAGCAGCAGTCTCGAGTCGATGTTCCACGAGATCTCGTTCGGGGACTCGAGTGACCGCCTGGAGCGCCCCGGTGAGCCGATCGGCAAGTACGACGACCTCTGGCAGCTCTCGCTCGCGGATCCTTTGACGGGTCTGGCCAACCGGATGTTGCTCCTCGACCGTCTGAACAGGGAGCTGACACGCCGGCAGCGGCACGGGGGATGTGTGATCGTGTCCCACATCGACCTGGACAATCTCAAGGACATCAACGACGAGATGGGTTACAGCTCGGGTAACGAAGTCCTGCGCGGGATGTCCAGGCGCCTGACGGCCATGCTCCGCAGCGAGGACACCGTGAGCCGGGTGGGCGAGACCGAGCTGGTCGCGGTCATGACCATCGAGGACGAGCAGTACGTGCAGCCGCTCATGGAACGGGTGCAGGCGGTCCTCGACGATCCGATCTCTGTGACGGGGCGCGATGTACGGGTGGCGACGACACTCGGAACAGTGACCGCCCGGAATGCCGAGTCTGCCGAGCAGGTCCTCGAGCGGGCCGGGAATGCGGCCTAGTCTCCTGGCCTGATCGTTCGGGACAAATGCCGCGGCGTACCGCGGGACCTGACGGATTATCGGTCTGACCAGGGGCTTGCTTTCCAGACCCTGGGGATCTTCTCGCGGTCGCAACATGAAGTTTTCATAAGAGTTGGGGATTTCGGCCCTAGCTGGCTCCGTGTCGTTTGACTAAACCTACGGTGTGTCGATGTACAGCGAACTCCTGAGCGATCTTCTGGTCAGCTCAGATGCCGATGAGGTGCCGCCCTCGAAGGAGGAACTCGTCGCCGACCTCCAACAGTGCCGGCTGCGCCTTCATCGACGGGCCGCTGTGCAGAAGCACGTCGTGGCCGAGGACTTGGCACGGGAGCTCGACCACGATCGGATCCTGTTGTCGCTGTGCGCCGCGATGTCCATCGACCACGATCCGGCCCGGTTCGTGAATCCGATCGCTGAGCGAGCTCGGCTCGAGGAGCTGCTCCGGGAGCGCGGAATCGAGTTCGACCCGCTCTAAGCGGGGCCGGAAGGGCAGATCGCCGGCTAGGGGATTCTGGGCTGACCGCTGGGATTCAGCGATTTACGCTCGGCCAGGATCGCCGCGTAGACACCAGCCTCGGTGCGGCGCTGCATGCCCAACTTGCCCAGAAGGCTCGAGACGTAGTTCTTGACCGTCTTCTCGGCCAGGAAGATCTCTTCTGCGATCTGCCGATTGGACCGACCCTGTGCGATCAGATCGAGGACGCGCCGCTCCTGGGGCGAGAGGCTCGACAACCGGGCCTCGGTCTTCTGGCTCTTGCGCAACCGGTCGAAGATCTCTTTGGAGAGGGTGGCGTCGATGAGCGACCGCCCCTGGCTCACCCGGCGGATGTCGCCTATGAGGTCGCTTCCGCCGATCTCCTTGAGGACGTAGCCGGCCGCGCCCGCCATGATCGCCGAGAAGAGGGCGTCGTCGTCGGCGTACGAAGTCAGCATCAGGCAGGCCACGTCGGGGTAGAGCGAGCGGATCTCCCGGCACACTTCGATGCCGCTGCCGTCGGGCAGGCGCACGTCCAGGATGGCCACGTTCGGCTGGAGCTCGCCGATCTCCTCCAACCCCTGTTGGGCCGTGGCGGCCTGACCGACGACGTCCATGTCGTCCTCGGCGTCCAGGAGCGTTTTCAATCCCGTCCGGACCAGTTCGTGGTCGTCCAGGATGAAGATGCGGATTTTCATTCCCACAATATTGCCACGGTGCAGGCCCGAAGGAGGCGGCAGACCTCTGGCGGGGCCCCGCCGGACGCCGATCCACCCGACAGCTACCCTGTGAGCGGTGCGACCTCTCGATCAGATCGACGACCCCGTCAAGCTCCGGCGGCTCGTCGAGGCGATGCTCATGATGGAGGGGGAACTGAGCCTCCCGGTCGTCCTCCGCCACCTGGTCGGAGAGGCCTGTTCGCTCGTCGACGCCCGATACGGGGCACTCGGCGTGCTGAGCGAGAACGGCACGACGCTCGATCAGTTCCTCACGGTCGGCCTCGAGCCGGACGAGGAATTTGCCATCGGACCCCGCCCCAGTGGCCGGGGTGTTCTGGGCACGCTGATCATCGAGGCCAAACCGCTCCGCCTGGCCAATTTGTCGCAGAGCCCGGACAGCTACGGATTTCCCAGCGGCCATCCCCCGATGACGTCGTTCCTGGGCGTGCCCGTGCGTGTCCGCGGTGAGGTGTACGGCAACCTGTACCTCACCGACAAGAACGGTGCGCCGGAGTTCTCGGCCGAGGACGAAGCCACCGCCGTCACCCTGGCCATGGCCGCCGGCATCGCCATCGAGAACGCTCGCCTGCACGGAGTGGCCCGGGACCACACCTTGACGGAGGATCGGGACCGGATCGCGCGCGATCTCCACGACACCGTCATCCAGCGGTTGTTCGCCGTAGGCCTCTCGCTGCAGGGTACCGCCCGGCTGGTGGACCGCCCCGAGGTGGCGAGCCGGATCGGCGATGCCATCAACAAGCTCGACGAGACGATCCGCCATCTGCGTACGGCGATCTTCAACCTCGAGATGACGATCAACCAGGACGGCTTCCGCCGCATGGTGTTCGATCTCCTGCACGAATTGACCCCGGTGATCGGGGCGGTACCCCACGTGACCTTCACCGGGCTGGTCGACACCGCTGTCTCTGGCTCCATCGCCGATCACGCGCTTGCGACACTCCGTGAGGCTCTGACCAATGTGGGTCGGCACGCCGCCGCCACACACGTCGCGGTCACCGTGGCGGCCGGCGACGACCTGCGTCTCGTCGTCGTCGACGACGGCCGGGGCATGGCGGAGGCCGGTGCCGACGGACGGGGCTTGAAGAACATGCGTACCCGGGCCGAGCGGCTCGGGGGAAGTCTCGAGTTGGGGACGTCGCGCGAAGGGGGCACCCGGCTCATCTGGTGGATTCCGCTGACGCTCCTGGACGGGTAGGCGGCAACCCTTTTCCGGCGATTGCCGCGCCTTTGATACAACGCCGTGGCAACCTCGCACCATGAGCAAATGGGCAACGGGTGAAGTACTTGGATTCGACTTCGAGACGACGGGGGTCGACCGGTTCCATGACGTACCCGTCTCGTTCGCGCTCGTGACCCTGGTGGGCGGCGTTCTCGTCTCGACGTCCGCGGGACTGGTCGATCCGGGACGAGAGATCCCGGCCGGGGCGACCGAAGTGCACGGGATCACGACGCAGCAGTGCCGGGACGAGGGGATGGCGTTGGTGGACGCGATCGAATTGATCAGTGATGCCGTGGTCGCCGCGGGGCGACGGGGCGTGCCGCTTGTCGGCATGAAGCTCGACTACGACCTGACCATTCTCGACACCCAGTCGCGTCAACTCTGTGGTGTCGGGCTCCATGAGCGAGGTTGGCGTGGCCCTGCGCTCGACGCCGTGGTGCTCGACCGCCATCACGACCGCTACCGCAAGGGGAGCCGCACCCTCGGTGCGCTGTGCGCGCATTACGGAGTGTGCATAGAGAACGCGCATGATGCGGCAGCTGATGCGATCGCTTCAGCTGAGGTCATACTCACATTGGCCACGTGCTTCGAGGAACTGGGAGCCACCGACCCCTTCGCACTCCATCAGGCGCAGATCGACTGGCACCGCGAATGGGCCGAAGGTTACGACGATTGGCGGATCAAGGGTGGAATGAGCCCGATCGATCGGCGTGACTACATATGGCCGGTGGCACCCGCGATTCTTCACGCTGCGGCGTAGCAGCACGTTGCCCACCCGGATTTATCCCGGTGGTAGGGTCAGACCTGACGGGCCATTGGCGCAGCTGGTAGCGCACTTGCATGACGCGTTCGCTCCGATTGCACGAGGGGTTTATGTTTTGTTTCGTAGACTTCCCGGTAAATCGGCCACTGGTGCTCACTGCACCTACACAGTTGCTGCAAGCACTGACGGCAGAACGTTCGGGTATCCCTGCCCAGCGTCTTTGTGCAGAAGGTGTGCGGCAGTGCATACGGAGTGGCACCTTTGATGATCCAGCCAACGCCGACAACTTGTACATCGAGGGGGATGGTTCCACCTCCGGCCTGACGAGCCTACCGTCTGTGAAATAGTGCGGGACTTTGATGTTACCCTGACTTCTATGGCGTCGCCGCTGCCTGTGAGCGTTGAGCAGCGCGATGTGCTGGCGAAGATGGCGGGTTCAAAGGTGTTGCCGCCTCGCGTGGTGACGCAGGCGAGGGCTTTGCTGCTGGCGGCTGACGGGGTCGCTAACGAGCAGATCGCTCGGTCGTGCTGTGTTGACTCGGACACGGTACGCCGCTGGCGGGCTCGGTTCGTGCAGAGCGGTGTAGATGGGGTTGGAGTGATCGCCAAGGGCCGTGGCCGTAGGTCGTCGTTTTCGGCGGACACAGTGGCTGAGGTGTTACGGATAACCCTGCACGAACGCCCAGCGGACGGGTCGACTCGCTGGAGCACTCGTGCGCTGGCAACCCGGGTCGGGATCGGTAAGGACGCGGTGGCCCGGATCTGGGCTGACCACGATCTGAAGCCGTGGGAAGTCGAAGACAGCAGCGTGAGTTCGCGAGGCGACCAGGGCGCGGTGCTGTTGCAGCGTGCGCTGTTGTGCGGAGATAGTCACGAGATCCGCCGACTGGTGGATTCCGAGCTCGCCGAGCATCGAAGGGCCTCGCCGCGCCGGGCGCGGCTGTTGGCGGGGCGGTCGTGGGCGCACATCCTCGATTCTGACTTCGCGATTGCGTACGACGATGCCCGGGTTGGCCTGGACATGGGATTTGAGCAACCGCTATGCCGAGCTTTGTGTGCGTTGTCCTCGGGGATGGGCGGTCTAGAGCGCAACGGGTCCGACATCGTTTCCGTCGAAAGCGCGGCCACGGCGATCCTGGGCCTGGGCGACGAAGATGTACTGAGAGACAGCTGGTCGGCCGCGCTCACGGCGGAAGCAGCGATGTCGGTCGGGCGGCTTGATCTCGCCGAGACTGTCGCTCGTCGGGTGTGGCTCGTCTCGGCGAGCACTGACCCGCCCGAAGCTGTATTCGCCGGGCAGACCCTCGCCCGGGCTTTGCTGTTTCAAGGGCGACTCGAAGAAGTCAGTGCACTGGCACGGCAGGTCGACCAAGCCGCTCGACGTCACGGGCTGCTTGCGCTGCGGCTGGTTGTCCGCAGTTCGCTCGCCTACGTCGACGCCCTGCGTGGCCGCCACGACGAGTTGACCCGGCATGCCGCCAGTATCGACGAACTGGCGTCTCAGTGCCCGGTCGGTTACCTCGTGGCCGGTTCCATGGTGCTGACGGCCTACGCACTGGCAACGGCCCAGCGCGCAGAGAAAGCGGCCGAGGTCCTGCTACGCGGCGCCGGTGGTCCGCAACTTCCGAACATCCAGCTCGTCGACCGCGTCTACGGGTACGAGCTACTCGTCACGGCGGCATTGAGCCTTGGCGACATCCCGACTGCCCGACGGTGGGGCGATCTCGCCGCCGCGCTAACCGGGCTGCCTCGAGACGGAATGGCCGCTGCCGCGATCCGACGTATCAAGGCGCGTCTGGCGGTTGCCGACGGCGAGGTCGTCGCCGGAGCCGTCCTGGCCGAGAAGGCCGCGATAATCGCGCTCGGCAACGCTGGCCATCTCGACGCGACTCGCGCCCGACTGCTGGCCGGTTCGGCCCTGTTAGGCGATGCCGACGGGAGTTGGCCGGCCAGACGCGCCCTGTCCAGCGCGCATGATCAGGCGATGCTGCTGGGAGCCACGTCGCTGGCGCTGCTCGCCCGCAGAGATCTGCGCAGCATCGGGCTACGACTCATCGGCGAACCACAAGTACCGATGACCCCACGCGAGCGCGAGGTGGCCGAACTACTCCTCGCTGGCTGTTCCAATGCCCAGATCGCAGCGATGCTCGGAGTGTCGCCACGCACCGTGCAGAGCCACGTGAGAGGCGTGCTCAAAGCTCTTGACCTGCCGTCACGGGCAGCGGTGCCCCGCGTCCTTCGAGCCGAACGAGAACTGGACTCGGGCGCACAACGGTTGACCCCGCGGCAGTGCCAGGTAGCCGACCTCATCAGTCGCGGCTACACCAATGACGGCGCAGCCCGAACCTTGGACGTGTCGATAAAGACGATCGAGAAGCACCTCGGCGACATCTACCGCCGCCTAGGAATCAACTCCCGCGCTGCCCTTGCCGCCCAGTGGTCCACCTAACCGCAGAATCGAAATCCGCCATTCCCCTACTACCGCCCAAGCCGCGCGCGGACAATTGTCGGGGGGGTGGACAACGAACACCAAACTTATGCCCAGCTCCGCCGCCCGAGCCTGTCGTGTGGCGCCGTTCGCCTCGCGGCCCTGAGCCGGACCGCGTGCGGTAGCAGCTCCCCCAGCCAACACGACGGGGGGCACGACGTCACTCGGATCCTGCATGTGAACGACCGCGGATTGGTCAGGTCGAGGGCACGCCTGAACCCTCCCGCCCCGGACCCAGAGTCCCCGGCCCCTGGCGCCAAAGTGGGTAAGCAACGGGTTCGTCATGATCAGTTCCACAGTTTGAGCTACCGCACATCGCGCGAAAATTGGAGGTAAACCTTGATCAGTCCGACATCCCGGGGAAGTTCCCTTGCCGTGACGAGACGCTCGGTGCAGGCCTCGGCGCTCGCATGCGTAGCCGTGGTGCTTGTCGGTTTCTTCCAGGCGCCCCTGCTCCCGGCCCAAGGTGCCACGCTCTCGGGTGGATCGATCTTCAAAGGCAGCCCAGCTGTGGTCGAACGCAAGTTGTGCCTGGCGATTCCGCCGGCGGCGGTGGCCCCGCTCTACTTGGTCCAGGTCGGACAACCGAAGACCGGGTATCAAGGCTCGACATGCGACTTCGTCCCCGTTGGCATGTCGGTCCAAGACGACAACGCCTCCCCGCTCTTCGTCGAAATCGGCGTCAACGACTACGGGACGATATACGGGACGTTCAACAAGGACGACCATAAGCTCTCGGGTATCGGGCAGAAGGCGTATTGGGACTCGCAGGCTCCCGGCATGGACGCCCCCCAGGTCGTGGCCGAGAAGGGAAAGATCGACTGCATGGTGACGACGAATGGGGAGGTTGACCACACCACCCTGTCCTACACGATTTCGGGCGGGAATCCCGTCGTGACCAATGCGGCGGCCGCCAAGTTTGCCGCCAAAATGGGCGTGGTCTGCTCCGACGTCTTCAAGGGGAAGTAGGGGTTCTCCACATGAAGCGAGTCATCGGTATCAGCCTAGGCGCACTTGCGACGGCAGCCCTGAGCGCAGGCCCGCTACTCGTGGCCACGACGGCTCAGGCCGCCGTGGCCCGACTGGCTGCGTCGTGCGGATCGACGACCGTCGATGGGCACAACGCCATCAACTACTGCGGCCCGGCCACCGCGACCCTGGTAATTGCCGGAACGACGTACACGTTCAAGAACGGCAGCTGTCAATCGATCAAGGTGAGTGACATCACCGTCGACGTCGATCTGGGAAGCGTCGTCGAGGGCAAGGACGGCGGTCCGGTGAAGGGGAATGCCAAGAAGCCATGGTTCTCGCTGGACCTGTCCACTTCGACCTCCGATATCCTCAACGACATCTACTACGGGGGCAAGAAGCTCACGTCCGGGGGCACCGTCACGGTGACGGGCAGTGTGGTCAAGAGCGGGTCGTCGAAGGGGACGTTCCAAACCGCACCCGGTGCGTTCGACCTCGCGGGCAAACCGTTCTCGCTCTCGGGATCGTGGAACTGCCACGGCAAGTTCACCAAGGACTGAGACCGTGCAGGCGGCGCGGCGCCTCGCCATCTGGGCCGTGCTCGTCGTTTTGCTGACGGCCGTCGCTGACGCCGGCACTGCGTTGGCCTCGACGCAGCCCGCGGCCGCACTGCGGACCAACGAGATAGCCGATTGCGCCGATCAAGCCAACGGCCCCGTCAATAGCACCATCGCGCTGGCGGTGTGCACGGACTTCGTCGCCGACCTGGTCGGTGTCGGCAAACTACTGGGTCTTCCCGCGCTTGCGCCGACCGGCTCGTCGCTCACGAGCCCGGTCCAGATCGTTTTCTCGGACCAGCCGTCGCAGCTCGATCCCCAGAACGTCTTCATGGAGACGCGGTACTTCTCGACCGGGGTCAACATCAATATCCACCCGTGCCGGGTGCTTGTCTTCCCCAGAGCCTATGACGGCATGAGCCAGAGTGCCCAGAGTGTCTCGCCCGAGATCCATGTCCTCTTGGTTCACGAGGCGGTGCACTGCTACCAAAACGTGGTGATCTCGTTCCAAGAAGCCGGTGGCGCCAACGCCACCACCATCCCGCAGTGGATCTCGGAAGGCTCGGCGACCTACCTCGCCACCCTCTATACCGGTTATCCGAAGAGCCGGGGACGCCGTCGTTTTGGGGCTCCAACGGAAGTGGGTGGCTCGGCAAGCCGAACAAGGACGTTGACCGCTCGCAGCTACGACGCCGTGGGCTGGTACTCCATGGTGGCTCGGGCCACCGGCAACGACCGTCCTCGGAAATTCGTCGCGGCCTGGCGGGCCTTCGTCGAAGGGGGCGACAACAACGACGCCTACATCATGGCCCTCGGCGGCGATGCTCCCGCCGTCGAAGCGGCGTGGGCCCCGTCCCTCCTGCACCACCCCGCGTGGGGCGACGCCTGGGACACCCCCGGGATCGGCGTTCCGGCCGGCTGATGCCCACCAGCGGTCGAACGGACAGCATCCAGCACAGGACGTTCCGGTCCAGCGTCTCGATCGAGCCCTATGCGGCGCTGGTCGATGCCGAGTCCTCCGTCACCGACGGACTGGTCGAGATCAGCATCGACAACGGCCTGGCCTCGGTCCACGACCTCGAGTCGCGCCGACGAGCTGGACTTCAAGGACCAGGTCTTCTGCATCGAGAAGGCATGTGACACCGAGGTCACCTGTCGGCTCACTAGCCCGGAGTCACCGAATGAGATCACACCGATCCCCTCACCGTCCCGTTCTTCGTCGCCGCCGGTGGCTCGGCTCAGCCGGGAACGCTGACCATGGAGAACATCTCGGCGCCCGACCGATCCCGACGACGCCCATGAGCCTGCCCAAAGGCGCCGGACCTTGCAGCCCGGCCGGCGCGCTCCGACCGCCCGGACCCCCGGGTACTCGGAGGGCGAGCCCCATATCCAGACCCTCTCCGGTGGCTCGTACGAATTCCAGGGAGCAGGGGAGTACACCCTGGTCCGCTCGACCAGTGGCGAGGTCGACGTACAGGTGCGGTCGGTGCCGGCCGGGAACTCGAAACTTGCGGCCTGGAACGTAGCCGTCGCCATGCACGTCGTGTCGTCCACCGTTGAGGTGGATGTCGGCGAGCCCCCCGTGGTGCGACTCGACGGCAAACGGATAGCGCTCTCGCAGTCCAAGGCACGGGTGCTGGCGGGAGGGGGAAAGCTGGCCTACACGAGCAATGGACTCACGGGCGACGTGGTCGTCACGTGGCCGGACGGCAGCCAATTGGACGTGTTCTCGGACAGGCTGGCCGAGAACGCCACCTTCACCCCGCCCCCGGGTGGCGTGGACACGTTCTCCGGGCTGCTCACCGCGATCGCGCGGCAAACCCAACACCGGCGTGACGAGCGCGAGGACGGAGAAGCTGGTCGGCGGCGACGGCCGCACGTACACAATCGACCCGTACACGCCGTCCGGATTTAAGACGCTCTACGGCCCCTTCGCCGACAGCTGGAGGATTACACAGAAGGCGTCATTATTCACCTACCCACATGGGAGGACGACGAGCTCGTACGACGCCAAGGGATTCCCCTCCATGTTCGCCACGGTCGCTGGTCTCTCTTCGTCGAAGCGGGCGCACGCCAAGGCCGTCTGCCAGGCCGCCGGCGTTACGAAACCAGAGCTCTTGGCCGACTGCGAACTCGATGTGGGGGAGACCGGGCAGGCTGCTCTGGCGACCGCCACGGCCAAGGTCCAGTTGGGAACTACGTCGACGACGACACCCGATACGTCAACGACCGCGACGACGGCGGGCGGGGGAGGGTCGGGGTCGGACCTGTCACCAGCGGGGACGGGGGCGACCCATCCGGTGCAGTATTACTTCGCGCACCCCTGCGACGCGGTGACCTCGGCCGAGATCGACGCGGCGCTCGGATATCCCTATCCGGAGTACGTAAGCGTCGGTGGGCAGTGCCCAATCGGCACCGCGCTCGGTGATCAGATCATCTTCACCCATGAGACGGTCAAGCACTTCAAGGCGCAGAACCCGGGCTCGGTCGGCAGTGGTCCCGTTCCCTCCCTCGGGCACGATGCCTACTGCATTGTCAGGCCAGTCTCCGCGCTCCTCCAGTCGTATGTCGTGATTAGCTTCGGTGCCGCGGGAAGCCTGCAGATCCTCGCCGACGACTGCACAGAAGCGACTGCGCTCACCAAAGATGCGCTGTCCCGTATCACCGGAATCTGAGCCTCGCGCTCTCGGATTTCCGCCGACCTGGCCGGCCGCGGGCGGTTCGCTATGGCGTCCCGGGCACCGGGCACCCGAATGCGGCGAGCTCCTTGGCCCCTTCGGTCGCCCGATCGGGGAGGAGCAACAGCAGGCAGGCCCGCTTGAACCGGGCGACCACCGCCTCCCAGCCCGTGACGGAGGTATTGAGCGCGGCATCGTTGTGCAGGAGCCGACCGGCAGCCCGCAGGAGCATGGCCGCCATGAGTCGGTCTGGTGGGACAGTGGCTGTACCTGGGGCAGCTGCTGCGCCGCGTCCGGTGCCCCGGCCACGAGGGATACCGTGACGAGGAACCTGGACGATTTATTCTGTGGCCACAACACGTGTGGGAGATCCTCCGACGCACTTCAGGTTCACAATATGTTCGGCCGGGGTGGGGATACACGATGGAATTCGTTTCCGGTGAAAATCAGCGCCTCCCGACGTACGTCGGCGGCTAGGATGATTGATCCTCAGAAGTTCGAAACGTGCAGCGTTATTTACTGAGGGGAATTGCAGTTTGCAGGACAGAGGAAAATAGCCTCTGACAGGAAAAGTAGGTAGTGGGGCCGTTGGCGCAGCTGGTAGCGCACTTGCATGACGCGGCAAGGGGTCACAGGTTCGAGTCCTGTACGGCCCACTCATTCTGACCTGGAGAAACGAGACGTTGGGGAGCCCACACCGGGCGACCGGCCCCCTTGGTGGGGAGCCTGACGCCGGGGGGCCACGGTCCCGGGAGTGCCCGGCGAACGCGTCTACTCTTGTCCGCTGTGCTGACTGACGGACGCCGTATTGCCGCGGATTCGGTACTTCAGGCCGATTTGTGCATTATTGGTGCTGGGCCAGCCGGTCAAGCGATCGTGCAGGAGCTGAGCGGCTCGGGGATCGAGATCCTTCTGCTCGAGCGTGGGGATCTGGGCGACCAGGCCGCGCCCGACCTACGCACGGATCTCGATTTCGAGAGCCCCCATTTCGTCTTTCTGAAGCACTTACTGCACAATCAATTCGGTGGGATGTCGGCGATTTGGAACAACCGCCTCCCCGACGGAGTCACCCCCGCGGCGCGATACCTCCCATTCGATCCCCTCGACTTCGAAACCCGATCCTGGGTCCCAGACAGCGGATGGCCGATCACGTTCGATCAAATGCGTCCGTACTATGACCGATCCCGGAAGCTGTGCGGCATGGAGCCCTTCGATTTCTACGGTCCGCTGCCCGAGGATGGTCGACCGCCGTTTTCAACTCCCTCGGGGGAGTTGGTGACACGGCTCGATCAGTTGGGAGCGTCAACGGCATTCGCTCGTCCGTCGCTGTTTGAAATGACCGGCTCGGATCACGTTCACCTGGTGACGAACAGCGTTGCGGTCGAACTCGTGTCCGCTGACGGCACTGAGGAGAACATGGCGACCACCTCGGTGCGTGCCTCGGGCGGCGTCCCCTTCACCATCCGCAGTCGATACGTCGTCGTGGCGGGAGGGGCCCTCGAAACTGCGCGTCTCCTTCTCAACTCGACGGCGCAGCATTCCACCGGACTCGGGAACCAATGCGACAACGTGGGCCGGTACTTCATGGAACATCCTCGGGTGTTGCTCAGTCACGGTTCGTTTTCCCCCAAGGGATCGACGACAGCCATGGACCTGTACGAACCGCACGTCGTGGACGGGCACGTCCTCGAGGGGAAGCTCAAGCTCTCCGAGGCGGTGCTCCGTCGAGAAGAACTGCTCAACGGCAATGCCCAGTTCATTCCGTACCATCAATCGCTGTCGCAGTTGGAGGGAGCGAGGTCGGCTCGTATTGCGCTCGGTTCGATCAGGCGCAAGGAGTTCACAGGCGTTCCGCAACATCTCGCCAAAGCCATCCGCCACGCACCCTCCATCGCCCGGTGGTCGTTGCAGCAACACTTCAACCTCCCCGAGGCCTCCGTCAAGGAGAAAGGGGCGAGATCGTTCAAGCTGATCTATCAACCGGAGCAAGCTCCGAACCGTGAGAATCGCGTGACGCTCTCCGAGCGGCGGGACGCGTTCGGGTATCGCCTCGCGCACCTCTCCTGGCGGTGGTCGGACATCGACCTCCGGAGCATTCGGCGCGTACGGCAGATCTTCGCTTCCGAGCTTCAGGCCAGTGGCCTGGCAGATTTCGTCCAAGCAGAGGACGACGTCCTGCCTCGGGGTGCGGACGTCGCCACGCCCGGGAGCGTCGCCCACCTCATCGGTACGACGAGAATGCACGACCTCCCCCGGCAGGGCGTCGTCGATAGCGCATGCAGAGTCCATGGAACGTCGTCGGTGTATGTGGCGGGTGCCGCAGTGTTTCCGACCGGTGGGTATGCAAATCCCACGCTGACCGTCGTCGCGCTCGCAATACGTCTTGCGGACGAACTGAAGCGCGTGATGGGCGCGAACTGAAAGCGCGTGAGGCGCGTCAACTGAGCGTTCACGTTGCAACGGCTAGTGCACCCCGATTTGCGCCTGTAGTGCAGGAATTGGCCCGGGAATTGCGAGAGTGTTGCGTTACCGTTGGTCGAAGGTTGGTCGCCACCGGAGGTAAAACCCAGACCTGATCGTTAGCCTTGACGCATGCATTGCGACGCGGATTTCCAACGAAAGACTGGGAAAAAAACCGAAACCGGGTTCACACTGATCGAGCTGTTGATCGTCATCGTGGTACTCGGCATCCTGGCCGCCGTGGTGGTCTTCGCGCTGGGTTCGGTGACGTCGAAGAGCGGGAAGGCGGCATGCTCGGCCGACGCGAAGACGGTTGAGACAGCGATCGCTGCCCAAGACGCCCAGACCGGCAGTTACCCCGCCGCCGGTACGGATACCAATGCCCTGGCGATTACCGCCGGGACCGTGCCGACGTATTTGAAGAGTTGGCCCTCCAACTCGGCGCACTACTTCATCGGCGTGGGGATGAGCGCGACACCGGTCGCAGGCGAGATAGATATCGCACCGGGCAACACCACGGGGACGCCGCCGGCCGCCGGGGCGACGTGGGTCAACTACGACACGGAAAGCAGCACCACCGGCTGTAACGCGGTGAGCTAGGTCCAGGGGCACAATCCCCCGGCGTGGGGGGCACCGTCTCCCGGTATCTCTGCCGGAGAAGTTGCCGCCCCTCCCGTGGTTGCCGAGGTGCCGTCCCTCCCGCGGGAGCCGAGGTGCCGAGGTGGGACCTGCCTCTCAGAAGAGGCAGAATGGCGCCTATGGATCAGATCACACACTGGATTGACGGCAAACCCTGGGTCGGCGATGCGGAGAGGCGCGGGAGGGTCTTCAACCCCGCAACCGGGGCGCAGAGCGGAGAGGTCGATTTCGCCACCGTCAACGAGGTGGATGACGCTGTCGCCGCGGCGCGCAGGGCCTTCGAGACCTGGCGGACCGTCTCCTTGGCCAAGCGGACGAATGCGCTGTTCTCGCTGCGTTCACTCCTGGCCGATCATGTGGCTGATCTCGCGCGGATCGTTTCGGCCGAGCATGGCAAGGTGCAGGCCGACGCGGCGGGTGAAGTGGCGCGCGGGCTGGAAGTCATCGAGTTCGCATGTGGCATTACCCAGCTGCTCAAGGGCGAATTCACCGAGGGTGCCTCCACGGGCGTGAACGTGCACTCCCTCCGCCAGCCCTTGGGCGTCGTGGCCGGGATCACGCCGTTCAATTTCCCGGCCATGGTTCCGTTGTGGATGTTCCCCCTGGCCATCGCCTGCGGCAACACCTTCGTGCTCAAACCGTCGGAGAAGGACCCGTCCGCCTCCCAGTTCCTGGCGGAACTGGTGGCCGAGGCCGGCTTTCCCAACGGCGTGTTCAATGTGGTCCACGGAGACAAGGTCGCCGTCGACCGCATTCTCTCCCATCCCCGAAATTGCGGCCGTGAGCTTCGTCGGCTCCACGCCGGTCGCCCGCCACATTTACGAGACGGCCGCCCGGAACGGCAAGCGTGTCCAGGCCCTCGGCGGGGCCAAGAATCACCTCGTGGTGCTTCCGGATGCCGACATGACCGAAGCGGCCGAAGCGGCCGTGAGCGCCGGGTTCGGGTCGGCAGGGGAGCGGTGCATGGCCGCCTCGGTCCTCGTGGCGGTGGGTGGATGCGGCGACCAGCTCATAGAAGGCATCCGACGGCGCGGTCGACGGGTTGGCCGTTGGGCCGGGCGATGATCCCGAATCGGAGATGGGCCCATTGATCACGTTGGAGCACAGGGACCGGGTGGCTTCGTATCTCGACATCGGTGCGGAGGAGGGAGCGAGTGTCATTATCGACGGGCGCCAGCACCCCAACAACGGCGAAGAGGGCGGCTACTGGCTCGGGCCATGCCTGATCGACGAGGTCTCCCCGAGCATGCAGGTCTACCGTGACGAGATCTTCGGGCCGGTGCTCTCCGTGGTGCGGGTCGAATCCCTGGACGATGCGCTCGAGCTCGATCCGCACCAATGGGTACGGCAATGGTGCGGCGATCTTCACTTCCGACGGTGGGGCGGCGCAACGCTTCGAGACGGAGGTGGAGGCGGGGATGGTCGGCATCAACGTGGCCATACCGGTCCCGGTCTCCTACTATTCGTTCGGCGGTTGGCAGGGCTCGCTGTTCGGTGACCTGCATGTCTACGGCCCCGACGGCGTCCGCTTCTATACGAGGGGCAAGGCCGTGACCAGCCGCTGGAGTCAGATCGGCGAACACCACAAGAGCCTGGCCTTCCCCAATGCCGCCGCGAGCGAAGCCCGCTGACAGGGGTTTTCCGATCGTGCGGAGGCCGTTGAAACCGTGGCCGGGCAGCGCAGGCGGGTTCGTGGAGGGCGATCGGCGGAGGTGCGAGCAATCGGTAATCGGCTGATCTCATCGGGTCCTCCGGGCGAGGGGATCGAGAGTTGTGCTCCTATTGGGATTGGGTGGTCGGCTCATTGACAGCCGTTTGCGATCCTTACGGAGACAGAACAAACAACTCAGGTGGCGCGATCGCGGATCCTGGTCGCCCGAGGAGCGGATCGGCATACCGATATCGACGTGTGGCGAGAATAAAGGACCTGTGGAGTGGACGTGAGCGAGAACGGAGCAACGGCAGTAGCAAGGCAGTAACGGGAACGGTAACGGCAGCGGCAGCTTTCAGGGCTCCGAGGACTGGTTCGAACAGCGCGTCAGCCCGGACGAGCCGCCGGTCCGATTCGTCGAGCGACGCCAGGGCGGTCGCCGCCGCAGTGACTCGCGCATACTGAGCGAGTTGCCGTCCAGCACCCTCCCGACTCCGACCGTGAGTCTCGTGATCCCGACCCGCAACGAAGCTCGCAATGTCGCCGATGTCCTCGATCGCCTCCCCAAAATGATCACCGAGGTCATTCTGGTGGACGCAAGCTCCGACGTGACCAAGCTCATGGCCCGCTCGAGCCGGAGTGACATCCGGATCATCGGCGAGCCCGCCCCGGGTAAGGGGAACGCCCTTCGAGCCGGCCTGGCTGCCGCCACGGGAGACGTCGTCGTCGCCATGGACGCCGACGGCAGCATGTCGCCCGAGGAGATTCCCCGGTTCGTTCACCCGCTCGCGCACGGTTTCGACTTCACGAAGGGTTCTCGCTTCATGGCGGGGGGAGGGTCGCTCGACATCACCCCGATCCGGCGGGCGGGCAACCGGGCCCTGGTCGAAGCGGCGAACCTGCTGCTCGGCGTTCGCTACACGGACCTCTGCTATGGATTCTTCGCCTTCCGGAAGATCTTCTTCGACTCCCTGGATCTTCGTTCGACCGGATTCGAGATCGAGACCGAGATCATCGTCCGGGCGCAACTCATCGGCCTGCGAATTGCGGAAGTGCCGAGTGTCGAGCTCCCGCGTCGTAACGGCGAGTCGAGCTTGCGGGCGGTCCGCGACGGGACTCGTGTCCTGCGGACACTGTTGATGGAGCGGAAGCTTCAGCGTGCCGCCGGTGGATCTGGCGGGTTCCCGCCCGACCTCAACGGGGATCGGCATGCTGCAACGAATGGGCACCGCCCGGCTGCGGCCGATCGACCCTCCCGCCCGATGGAGCGGCCCCGTCCCAGGGATCACTCCATCGCCGATCCGGCGCATGGTCGAACTCTGAACTGACACGATCCGGGGCCGGGGCATCGCCTCCCGGTTCTGGGCTCCGGACACCATAGGGCCCCGGCCAGGTGGGCGGTCGTCGACCTCGCCGGGTTGAGCCTCCGCATTCCCTGGCCCTCGGCTGCCTGGACGGCCGTCTGCGGGAAGTCGCCCTGGTCGCCAGCGCCCTTCGCCCCGAGAGGGGCGGCTTCGGCCCCGATGCCCTCCACCCGCTGCAGCGAGCGGAGGGAAGAGCTATTCCTTCGCGGGTCCGCGCCCCTCGAGGTGTGCCGCATGCCGGCAACCCCGGGTAGCACAGCGCGACCGAGTCGAGAGTAACCTTCGCCAGCGCGCAGAGGTGTCGCTGGACGGTGCCAGGCGGTGTGAGCACGCGTGCAACACCCCTTCTGTGAAGTCCCAGGTCAGGCGGCTTTTCAGTGTCGTGGCTGGCTTGCGTCTGTCGCGGAAGGGACGAGGCTGTGACGGCCAAAGACCGATTTATCGGAAAAGTGACTTTTTGCCCTATGCGGTACGTCGCCGGTCATCCACAATGACTACACATTGAGGACTCTTGCGAACAAAATGCGAGACAGCAGGGTGAGGCAAGACGGCAAAAAGGCGCCGGGTCGGTCGATCTGGGGCACGACAGCCGGCGAAGTTGGGCGGCAGGTCTCGCCCGGCGAACGATGTGGTGGAGGTTAAACGGAGGGGTCCGTGAAGTGACGATTCATGGTGATCCGGAAGTCGGTCCGTCATGGCCCCTATGCCATAGCGGAGCATGGATGGAATGTGAAGATCGGCGAGTATTCATGATGAAGGGCGGAATGAGTTGACTCTTACCCAGATCAATAGTCGGACCCAGCGCAAGCTGGGGACGCACAACCTGGAACCCACGGTTTCGGTTGTGATCCCGGCGAAGAACGAGGCGCTCAATCTCCCACACGTCTTTGCGGGACTGCCGCGTGACCTCTACGAGGTGATCTTGGTCGATGGCGGTTCCTCCGACGACACGGTCGAGGTGGCCCGACAGCTCTGGCCCGAAATCACCATCATCGGTCAGACCCGCAGAGGCAAGGGCAATGCACTGGCGTGTGGGTTCGAGGAAGCCAGTGGAGACTTCATCGTCATGCTCGACGCCGACGGGTCAACCGATCCGGCAGAGATCCCCCTCTTCGTGGACGCCCTGAAGAGCGGAGCCGACTTCGCCAAAGGCTCCCGCTTCATGACCGGAGCCGGAAGTAGCGACATCAGCCGATTTCGTCAGTTGGGGAACTACTTCTTGAACAAGGCCGTCAATCTTCTCTACGGGACGCGTTACACCGATCTCTGCTACGGATACAACGCCTTCCGCCGCGAGTGCCTCTCGGTCATCGACCTCGAAGGGGGAGAGGTCGAAGGAGTCAGCGAGCGCACGATGCTCTGGGGTGACGGGTTCGAGGTGGAGACGTTGATCAACGTCCGGATCGCCAAGGCGGGTCTTCGGGTTGCCGAGGTTCCCAGCTTCGAGCGCAGCCGTTACTTCGGTACGAGCAACCTCAATGCCTTCTCTGACGGGATGCGGGTCCTCAGGACCATCCACGCGGAGCGCAAGCGGGGTACTCGCCGAGCGGCCACCATGTCAGCTGCCGCCGAGCGCGAGGCGGGCATCTCCTGGTCGCTGCTCTCGACCCTGGGCGAAGAAGCCTGCTGACCTGAGTCAGCCTCCCGCCCGCTCCTTGGGCGACGAGTCCGGCCGATGAGCCGGGTGCTGCAACCGCAGAGACTGGTGCGCAAAGACCGCCTTGCGTGGCGATGAGGGACTGCCCGGGGCCGTCGTCGGCCGGAGCACTACCCGCCGATCAATGAATGTCCGGGCTGCGTGACCCTCACTGCGGGGTCGAGTGCCTATTTCGTCGTATAGATCTTGACGGACTTGATGTTGAACGAGCTCGGTGAAGGCGCCGTGCCGTCAATCGCCAAGTTGGCCAGAAAGTACATCGGCTGATTCGTGACCGTGCTGCCGGTAAAGCTGTAGATCTCCTTGCCGTCGAGGTACCAGTAAATGGCTCCCGGCTTCCAAAGGAGACCGTACGTGTGGTAGCTGTTGGCAAGGTTCGTACTTGTCGTCTCGTTGGTGGACGACTGCAAGGGACCGCTGCTACCTGACCAATGGTAGGTCGTGCGGAGCGAATTCGTGTCGCCGAAATTCTCCATGATGTCGATTTCCGGCGGCCAGGTGGACGTTTGGGGCAGGAGCCAAAGTGCCGGCCAGGTTCCGGCGCCACCAGGAATTTGGGCGACAACCGACACGTACCCGTAGGTGAAGGAGAAGGATTGCTTCGTCGTGATCATGCCCGAGGTGTACGGATACGTTTCAGGAGCGCCGGCTGAATTGGTCCCGTTGGTCGGCTTCTTCGTGGCGACGAGGTGCAAGACGCCTCCAGAGACCACCGCCCCCGAAGGTCGATACCATTCGATCTCGTTCTGGTTTCCGTAGTTCGTGCATTCGGAGTGCGGGTAGCACGTGCTCCACGTCGAAGTGTTGAGCCTCGAGCCGCCGAACGTCTTATCAAAGGTGAGCGAAAGTCCGGCCGTCGGATCCGTGTCGGGTGCCTGGGAAGTGGGCGTCGTGGTTGACGGCTCCGTGCCGGAGGTGACGCCTCGCTTTCCGGTCGGATAGCTCAATTGGTGGCCAGGGTTGTTGGAACCCGAACTCGCCACGATGATCGCGACTGCGATAACGACACAAACAAGGGCGATAACGGCAATTACTCTGCGGGTCCGGCGACGTGAGTGGGATGTGTCAGCGGCGTGGTCGCTCGAAGCGGGCGGTTGCACGGGCCCGCGAGGCGAAGTATCAGGCTTCAACTTCGTTTTCTCCCGCATGCCCGTAGAACTCCTTTCCCGACTGCCGATCTTAAAGCAACCAGGCCGAAAAACGTATGCGGAGGGTCCAATTCCCCCAGCACCGAAGCCGCTTCACAAGGTCGACCCCAACTTGGCCCCCGGCACCATCCATCGGTCACAGCCCTGTCCCAGCCGACCCGTGGACCGCTTTGCCTCGCACGGGAAGTCCGCCAGGAATCCGAGGTGTCGGGCCGCCCAAGGCCGTCTCTCCTCCCGAGTCTACGAGCCTCGGACACTTGTCTGGGTGGCGGCCCCACGCACATCGTTGCAATGAAGGTGCGAGAGACGAAGTCATCCAATTGACGACACCCGAGGGGGTAGAATGAATGGTCCGATGTCCAGTGAACCAATAGTCGAACGCGGAGGTGTGGGCGCAGTGAATTCCGACTCGCCCGGGTCGTTGGCTACCGGCGGACTGCTTCACCACGAGCAGAAGCACAAAGGATGACGTGAGCAACGACATACTCTGTCCTTCGTTCCCACCCCCGACATCGGATGAAACACCTGACCCATTTGGTGCAGCCGTGTGGATCGGTTCACTCGATATCAGCTCTGCTGGCGCCGTCCGGGATTTGGAACTCGAGGGCGGTGAGCGGTTCTCGAAAGCGCGATTGCTTATTTGGGAATCAGGTCTCGTGCAGGGCTTCATCGAACTGGACGTGTCCCACGGCACGGTCGGGGCCCGCGAGCTGGAAAGCGCGCTTACGGCGTTACCACGGCGTCGGAACGAGGCAGCGGAGGTACCGGTCATACCCATAAGCATCATTGTGTGCACGCGGGATCGCCCCGACGATCTGACTCGATGCCTCGACGCTCTCTTCCGATTGGACTACCCGGAATTCGAAATCATCGTGGTTGACAATGCCCCGGCGACCGAGTCGACCCGTCTCCTTGTCGAGCCCATGGAGAGCAAAGGAGTGCGCTATCTGCGAGCAGACCTGCCAGGGCTGGCGAGGGCACGAAATGTGGGCGCTCGCGAGGCACGGTTCGGGCATTTGGCGTTCACGGATGATGACGTGCTGGTGCACGAGGGCTGGCTGAAAGGTCTGAGTCAGGGGTTCGCCGTCGGTGCGGATGTCGGATGCGTGACGGGCCTGGTCGCCACCGGGCAACTGGAGTCAAGGTCGCAGCATTACTTCGACCAGCGCGTTGCCTGGGGGTCGAACACCGAGAGAACCGTCTTCAAGCTCTCCGAACCTCCTCCTGGTGTGCCACTGTTTCCATTCCAGTTCGGCGCCTACGGCACGGGAGCCAACTTTGCGGTCACGCGCTCGTTGCTGTTCGAGCTGGGTGGTTTTGACGAGGCGCTAGGCGTCGGATCGCCCACAGGTGGCGGAGAAGACATTGATTGGTTCGTCCGGGTGGTCCTCAAAGGTCACACCCTCGTGTATCAGCCGGACGCTGTGGTCTGGCACAAGCACCGCATCGACGACGACGGGCTGTCCACTCAGTTGGAGAACTACGGACTTGGGTTAGGTGCCGTCCTGGCCAAGCTCGCGGCTGACCCGAGAGCACTCCGGGCCATGGCTCCGCTCGTGATCCCGGCGCTGGTGCATACGCGGAAAATGTTGACCGTCAAGGAAACGGGGGCGGATCCCGAATCCAAGAAGGTACCGGTCGGCTCGGGAAATGCATTCAAGGAATTCCGGGGCATTCTCCGGGGTCCTTGGGCCTTGCACAGGGCACGGCGCGATCGTCCCGCGTTTCCTCTGCTGTAGGGAGTGCTTGTCCGGAAGGACCGGTGATGCCTTGACCAATCTCCGATCACGCATTCCCGCTGATGCTTGGACACCCGATGCTGCGGCAGCGATGCGCACCCCGAGTTGGCGCCCCGTAGCCGCCATACGCTTTGCGCGTGGCTCCTCTAGAATGGCCTGGTGGTGGTGCCCGCCACAACCATTTGGCAACCAGAATGCAATGCAATTTAATCTGAAGTTTCCTAAAATGGAATCGGGCAAATACTGCTGGCTCTATTGAGGCGTCAAATGGCAAACGATTTAATAAGTTCGACCGATCTAGCGAAACAATCGGATTCCTTTTCAGGGTCCGACACTAGCGTGCCCTCGATCGGAAGACTGGCAGGGGATTGTTTGGTGCGCAAACGGGTTGGGAGGGAGGGAGGATGCAGCAATCGATAGCGCCCAAAGACAGAACCGGGTTGGCAGCTTCTGATCTGCTTGATGTCGCCTGTATCGCCCTCAGCGCCCTTACCGCAGTTGCTCTTGCGACAAACGAGCACAATTTCGCGCGTTCGGTGGCTGCCTTTATCTTTGTCCTTTTCATTCCAGGGAGGGCCATTGTCAGTAACTGGCCCGAAATTGCGGTGCGGTCCGTTACCGCAGTGTCAATCCTGTTCAGTTTGGCTCTGAACACCCTGATCGCGACAGTTGCCCTCTGGGCCCATGTGTGGCACCCCGCCGTCATTATTGAGGCGGAGTGCGCCCTTGCGATAGCGGCCCTCGTCGTTGGAATCTTGCGCCGGCATGCCACTGCCGAGCCGCACACGCCAGCTCCACGCCAGATCGAACAAACTCCATGACGTCGCCACGTACGGCCGCCACCCGCCGTCAGTGGCGGGACTGTCCCACGCGGCAGTTCGAATGTACCCGGATACCCCTGAGGGTCTGATGGATCTACTCGTTGCACCTCCGGAGACGTTGAATACGCTCGAGCCAGAGTTGGCCGAACCACGAATTTTGCGTTCCTGGGACGTCCTGCTCCCGCTCTCCGTCGCTCTGTGGCTGGTGGGTGTGAACAAATCGCCCACCAAACCGCTCGGTCAGTATGGCCTGCCGGCCTCGCTCCCCCCGGTCTTCTACGCGGGACTGATTCTGGCCATCGTTTCGATCGGCTTCGCGCTTTCAATGGCGCAACTCTCGCCCATTCGATTGCGGGCTCATCTCGGCGTGTTGATTCTGATGCTCTACGGGACTGCGCCCATGGTCTACAGCCAGGCCCGCTACGCCTGGCTTTACAAATACATCGGCGTGGCCCAGTACGTCAACGCGCACGGACACGTAAATCAGCATATAGATATCTTCCAGAACTGGCCTGGGTTTTTTGCCTTCATTGCGTGGTTCGACAATGCCGTCGGCGTGCAGAATCCCGTTGCGTACGCCAAATGGGCGCAGCTGGCTTTTGAATTGCTTATCTGCATCATGCTCTCCTACGTGTTCCGGGGGTTGCCGCTGACAGACCGCGAACGCTGGCTCGCGCTCTTTCTTTACGCCGGCTCGATGTGGATTGCCCAGGACTATTTGTCCGCTCAGGCCTTAGGTGTTGTCATTTCGCTCGGCCTGTTCGGCATTGCCCTCCATCATCTCCCGCGCACCAATGAGCCCAAATGGCTGGTGTCGCTCCGGGCGCGAGCGAACCGAAGGCCGCGGCTACGAAATCTCGTGCATCACTCCTCGAGATGGGATGACGCCGGGTGGCCCGCCGTTCCCGCATCTTCGCGGCGGAAAGACGCGGTCGTGGTGGCGGTGCTGTGCCTGATCTATTTCGTCCTCGTTTTCGAGCACGAATTGTCACCGTATGTCGTACTGATTCAGTTCGCCTGTCTGGCCCTTATCGGTCGTCTCCGTCAGCGTTGGATAGTGCTGATCTTCGCGGCGATAGCACTGGGTTATTTCGCTCCGCGTTTCGGCTACGTCAACAGCAGGTTCGGTCTGACGAATTCGTTCGGAAACTTCTTCGGCAACGCCACTCCTCCCTTAGTCAGTCTCGGATCCCATGCCAAGGTTTCGGCGGGAATCACCTTTTCAGCGCACGCGTCGCGCTACCTCACGGTCGGGGTGTGGCTCGTCGCCGCCATCGGGGCCGTACGTCGGTGGCGTAGTGGCCGGCCCACCCTCGCACTTGTCCTTCTCGCGTACTCTCCCGCGTTTATCTTTTTCGCGGGGGCATATGGCAATGAAGGCTTGCTCCGGGTGTACTTATTCTCGCTGCCGTGGAGCGCGTGTCTTGTCGCCTCGGCGATTCAACCAGTTGCTGCCGGTATTTCCGTTGACGCCCGCTCTACGCGTTATCCGACAGTTGTCCCGGTTGGGTGCATGCAAAGCGCCGATTGCTCTGGCAGTGGCGATAGCGTTGTTCCTGCCGGCCTTCTTTGGCGACGATTCTTCGTATTTCATGTCGACCACTGCGGTCCAGGGCTCGCTCGCCTTCTACAACTCGGCGGCTGCCGGCACTCTTTTTGATGTGGACGCCAATTTTCCCAGCGCCATTAACCGTTACAACGAATTCCCTGAAATCGATCTTTATGGCACCAACGGGATCCTCAAGCACCCCGTCTACAACGGCACCACGCTGACGAAAACCATCGAACGCGCGAACCCAAGACCCAATGAGCCGACATACCTCATCTTCTCGGATTCGATGCAGGCGTACGCCACTGCGTATGGGTTCCTTCCTGCCAATGGTGTCGCTCGTATGCGCAACGCGATCAACGCCGCCCCCGGTTGGTTCCAGATCTACAACAAGCCTGGGTTCACGGTTTTCGAGTTGCCGCCTGTTGCCTGATCGTTGCCTGCGGGCGGAGATCGTCACGAGAGTGCACCTCTGTGCATCTCTGGCACGCTGACCTTCTGCTGACGTCATCGGCCTCCTCGTACGTCACGATCGGCCCCCGATGGCTGCGCTCCCGGGTCCCGGGTCCCGGGTCCCGTGGCTCGTGGCTCGTGGCCGAGCTGCTGAGGTCTCTCAGCTGGAAGTTCGTCAGCTGGAAGTCTTCTGCCACACCTCGACAGAACGGATCGACATGGTGGCAGAACAGGATGCGGGGAGTTGTAGCGGCTGAAACTCACTGGTGATCGCGAGGTTGGCCAGGAAGTACATGGGTTGATCGGGGACCTCGTTCGTTGCGGTGAAGACAGCCTTGCCGTCGATGAACCACGTGAGCGATCCGGGCTCCCAATTCAAGCCGAAGGTGTGCCAGCCCGACGAGAGATCAGCGGTCTTGGCGGTCAGTGTGGACTGTGACCCCGTCGCGGGGTGGAATGCCATCGCGGGAGCGCTCGTCGGCGTCCCGACAACCTCCATGATGTCAATTTCTGGAAGAACCGTGCTGTGGTTGGCGGGGAGCATCCAGAGCGCCGGCCAGGTGTTGCGACCCTTCGGAATCCGTGCCACCACTTGCAGATATCCATAGGTGAAATCGAAGTAGGGGTCGGTGGTCACCATACCTGACCGACACGGCAAGACCTGCGTCTGTCCTTGTGCGTTCGTGCCGGTCGTGGTGATCGGACTGGCCACGAGATTGAGCGCGCCGTCAGAGACAACGTCTTGACTGGGGAGATACCACTCATCTTCGTTGTAGACGCCGGGGTGTCCGCAGCCTTTTCCTGGGGCGGCATACCAGTAGCAGGTATTCCACACGTGCGTGTCGAGGCTCGAACCGGTGAACGTCGCGTCAAATGTCTCATGTGTCCCGGCCGGTGGAAGCTGAGGTGAGTAGGTACTCTTCAATCCGAGGGTGGTTGTTGTGGCGTCATGAGACTTCGTCGTCTGTCCCGATGCTGCCTCGCCCGCGTGATTCGACAAATGCCCTCCGAAACCGATCACCGATCCGACGGCTATGGCGATCGCAGCGAGGACTATCGGAGTGACGAGCGTTCTGGTGTCACGTCTCCTCGAGGTCCCCGCTGCCATGGTTATAACATCGTACGTGGCCGTGGGCCTCAAGGCGCGTCAAGATCGTCGACGTGCAACCGATTCGCAACGCTGGAATGGCCAGAATTAGGGGTGATTGCAGGCAAAAAGGACCCGATAGCCTTGTCGAATTCGGGTCCATTTCCCTCAACTCTCACCGCATTTTCGGGATGCGACACTGTAGCTGCCCCCGCACGGTGAGTGCGGGCTGGGCCGCTGTCTCACGCTAAAGGCTGAAGGGGCGAAATTCGATGCCGAGTCGTTCCAGGTCGTCGAGGTTCGGCACGAACGGGGCTGGACGGACAAGACCAAGAAGAGAATCGGCTCGGATGGGCAGGCTTATCTTCGCCAATTCCGCCGATCGGATGGCCCAATACGCAGGCTGCCACGGGAGAGGGAGGAAACGCCCACGACGTCCCGAGTCGGATTGAGCAATTGTCCTGAGGAGCAACTCGAACGAAATAGGCGCCGGGTGCGCCAATCCGAGCGGGCGGGTCGGTACGGTCTCCGCCTGGGCTAAGGCGGCAATGGCTCGCTGGAGGTCGTCCTGGTGCAGCGTGTATTGATGGGAACTTCGACCGAGGAGCGGGACGACGGGTAAGGATGTCAAGTTACGGAGGGTTCCCGCCATGCCACCCCAACCAGGTCCGTAGATCAACCCGGGACGAATTGCGCACATTCCTCTGGCGAACGCGTCTGTCTCTGATGCGAGTTTCGCGCGGCCGTAAATCTGGCGTGTACCGGCGTACGCCGACATGGACGAGACAACGATTGTCCGCCGCACGGCGTTGGAAGCTGCCAAATTGAGGAGCGCGCGGGTGCCGTACACATTATTGCGCCAGACGTCCGCCCGTGATGTGACGGAAAAGTCGTAGGCGCAGTGGACCAACACGTCGACTCCGGCGAGTGCCTCACTTGAGCAGCACTCCGTTATCTCATAGAAACGGTCGTCCGTACCAAGTTCCGGACGGCGAACAAGGCGACGGATCCGAAAGCCCTTTTCGGACAGGCTCTCGGCGACGAGGGACCCCACATACCCGTTGGCGCCAGTTATCGCCGCTATCGGCGCGTTCACTCGGGAAGTCACGTCGACTGGTGGAGTGACTCGGAGGCGATGCGGTGCGCATTCGCCATGATCGTGAGCGTGAAGGTGGTTGCGGGGACATTCGGAAAGACCGACGCATCGATGAGGTGAATGTTGTCCCACCTGTCCAGCCGGCCCATCCGATCCGTTTTCAAGCCACTTCGAACATCGCTGTGGGGAAAGGAGGATCCGAAGTGGTAACTCTTCGCTGCGCCCGAGACGGAGGTCATGGGGAGTACGGGCCACAGGTCCAGTGCCGGCGCGGCGCGGAGGAGGGCGGCGGTCAGTTCGCGCAACATCTTGGGCCAGCCCGAACTTGGTGTTCGATCAACGGTCAGCTCGGGAAGACCCCCATCTGCCCCGGAGCGTGCGGTCACCTTCACTCCGGGAGACGCCCAGGAAGGCACATAGCCCAGTCCGACGGACAGTCGACGGAGGGCCGACGTCACCAATGGTTTTGCCGCGGCATGCTGGAGTGGAGTTGGCATGGAAGATTCGAAGACCGGATTATAGGGATAGAAATGTATTTGGCAGAGGTCGAATCCATCCCCGCTGGCGTCGTAGACCAAGTTGAATTGATTGAGTGTGAAGTCTCGCTCCTGGCGCGGATCCGCCGTGGGTCGCCTGGAAACCGCAGGCATGACGAACTGCACGGACTCCGCGAGTTCGACCGGGCGGTCGAGATGATCCAGCGAGCCCAGCACCAAGCGGGTAGTCCCAATCCCGCCGCAGGCCACATACATCCGATCTGCAGAGAGTTGCTCGATCCGACCTGACGAGATACTCCGGACGCTGACCTCGGGGACGGAATCGCGTTCGGCCAATTTCGAATGCGAGGACATCGTTACGGTACGTCACTCGGCCATCCGCTCGGAGCCGATCGAAGGTGTGGGATGCCGAATAAATCAGCCCGTAGGGACACCCGGTCATGCACAGCCCACATCTGGTGCAAAGTTCCGAACGCATCGCAAGCCGAGCTCGACCCACCGTGATGCCGAGTGACTGCAGATACGCCCGCCTCGATTGATAGCGATCCAGAACCGCGAGAGTACGTTCTGCGAGTTGGGGGAGAGGGCGAGCGGAGATGAGCAACGGAAACAGCGCCGACAGGTCATCCTCTTCACCCGTAAGGGTCATTTCGTCGAGGGCAACCCGGTAGTGCGGCTCCATCTCCTCGCGGTTGATGGGCCACCGATCGAAGGTTGCCGCACTGAACGGCATGATTTGTGCGCCCCATACGTTGGAAAAGCCGCCGTACGCCCCCGACACAACTGACCGGTTGGCTTCGCCGATCGCACTCACGCCCTCGAGTTGGCCGAAGTTCCGGAATGGAAAATCGGACCCGTACGAACGTTTTTCCGGTAAGACGCCCGGCTGCTCGCCCACGGGTTGATGCGCAATCGTCCGAACGTCACCATCCGCCCAATCCACCTCCGGGGTGGATGCCAAAAGGTGCCGGACGCCCTTTCGTTCTGCCTCGAGCTCTCCTCCGACGTCGATCACCGTGATCTGTTGGGCAGGGTCGCGGCAAGAGAGCCAGCGCGGCACCTGCCGCAGCTGGTCCGGAGCCGATAATTAATGAAGTCGGCATGGAATAACTTTGGTCTCCTCAATCACGGAACCCAGGACTTGGTCCACCAATCGTAGCCTCTGTGAACAGAAGTGACCTACGTTGAAGCTATAATAAGAGTGGCCAATCGGGGAGTTGCTCCGGCCGAGTCGCTCCGAAACGTTCCAACGAACCTCACGGGACCGCCCTCCATGCAATCGCTCTCATCGTTACCGAGTGCAACTGTCATAATTCCTGCCTACACGCTCGACCGCTGGGATCTTCTCCGCGCTGCCGTTGCCTCCGTGGAAGCACAGACATGTCCGCCGTTGGAGTTGATTCTGTGTATTGACCACAATCCTGAGCTGTTTGCTCGCTGCGAGGAAAAGTGGGCCAAGGAAATATCGCCCGCAGGCTTTCCGATTCGGGTGATTGCGAACAGGTTCGACCAGAACGACGACGGTGCCGGAGTGCATGCGAAGGCACATGGTTCGAAACGTCGCTTTGGTGCGGGCTGGGCCCGCAACACGGGGGCGGAGATTGCACGCGGAGACATATTGGTCTTTCTCGATGATGACGCAGCAGCAGATCCGGACTGGCTCACGTTTCTGCTTGCCCCTTATGGGAGTGCGAGCACCGTCGCCGTCGGAGGTGCACCACTGCCCGCGTACGAGACGGCGCGCCCAACGTGGTTTCCTGCGAATTTTGATTGGGTCTTCGGGTGCGCATATGCGGGAATGCCCGAGAAGCTTGCGCCGCTGGCTCATCTGATCGGCGCCAATATGTCCGTACGACGAGACGTTTTCGAGGCGATCGAAGGGTTCCACTCCATTGACTTCGACGATCTCGATCTCTGCATGCGAGTCGCCGCGCACTGCCCGGGACGAGAATTGCTCTATGAGCCCAAAGCGATCGTGTATCACTACGTTCCCGCCCAGCGCGTGGCATGGCGATATTTTTGGCGCCGTTGTTTCTTCGTCAACCGGGAAAAAGTCGAGGCTTTTGCCGACATGGGCGAGGCCGCGAACATCCGGGCCGAACGGGAGTTCGTGCAACGAGCGATGACGCAGCAGGCATCCCGAGAGATGGCTGACATTCTGCGAGGACGATGGGAAGGCTTTCTTCGCCTTGGTGCGATGATCGTCGGGGTGATGATGGCAGGTATCGGCCACGGCGTCGGACGAATCCAGCGTCGTTTGCCCGAACGTCTCGGCTAAAAGCCGAAAGCGCGTCAAGTTACATTTCGTGTAATTGCGTTGTGCTTTGTGCGTCGTCTTAGCTTGTTCTTCCCTACTCACGGCTACCACCGCGCGGCGGATCGGCAAAGCACGCTCTCGTGCGTGATGTTTAAGTTGGTGTGTTCTCGTATGTTCTCGGCACCGTAGGATTGCCGCCTAGTTGCGACACGGTTGCTAGGTCGATTGAGTGCGCCAATCGAATTGACATCGTGGGTGAAACGGACCACTCTTGAATTGATCAACGAAAAGGCAAACCCCTCGCGAGAGGGGGACGCAAAGCCACGGGACTCCCTGAGTTAGCCGGGCCGCCGAAATAGCATCCCATAGCTATTTTCCCAGCGGTCTTCTCCTCAGGGCGAAGGGGAAAATACACATGATCCGACAGCTTCGAGACTCAGTGCCGGCAAGAACGCGGTGGCTCCTCTGTATTTTGGGCGCAGCGAGTTGCATGTTGGCCGTGACCATCGGAGTAACGGTAGGCGATTCGGCTCAGGCGTCAGTCAACCCAGGGACGTCAAAGACGGTGAAGGCAAGGACAATCACGGCTTCGCCGACCGTGGCCGCGGATTACACGGGCGGGCACTATCTGGCCGCCGCTTCGGGCGGTGGCTACTGGACGGTCGACTGGCTCGGTGACGTCACGGCACACGGTGGCGCTCCTCTCTTCGGTTCCCCCGTCCTGTCCGGAGTCAAGCTCGCGCAGCCGATCATCGCCATCATGGGTACACCGGACGGACAGGGCTACTGGCTCGTTGCGAGTGACGGCGGGGTCTTGACATACGGTGATGCGAAATTCTACGGGTCGACTGGTGCAGTGCATCTGAATCAACCGATCGTCGGCGCAGCAACCACACCGGACGGACGCGGCTACTGGCTCGTCGCCAGCGACGGTGGCGTCTTCACATTTGGTGATGCAGCGTTCTACGGCTCGACGGGCGCGATAGCCCTCAACGAACCCATTGTCGGCCTCGCCGCCACACCGGATGGCCTTGGTTACTGGCTCGTTGCGAGTGACGGCGGTGTCTTCACGTACGGTGATGCCAAGTTCTTTGGCTCAACCGGCGCCATAACCTTGAATCAGCCCATCGTCGGTCTCGCGCCGACACCCGACGGGCTGGGTTACTGGCTCGTCGCCAGGGACGGGGGCGTCTTCACCTACGGTGACGCCAAGTTCGACGGCACTCTTAGTGGAACCGGCAATTCGGTCCTGGGGATCATCGTTAGTCCGGTCACCGCGGGCTACAGCTTGGTCGAGTCGAATGGCACCGATGTCCTGCCAACGATCGTGGCCCCCGCCCCCGTCGTCGCGCCGCCAAGTAACCCGGCTCCGGCTCCGGCTCCGGCTCCGGCGGCCGTGGTCGCACCCAAGCCGAAGCCGGCGGTAACCACGACGACTCGGCCACCGGTGGCCACGACGACGACGGCACCCGCGGCCAGCTCTGTCGGGGCAGTTCCCCAGGCTCCGGCCAGTCTCGGTGCGCCCACCCGGTTGATCTTTGATGACGAGTTCAACACGGGGTCGTTGGACACCCAGCTGTGGTCCCCCGACTGGTTCGGGAGCGGCAACGTCCAGAACAAGACAGTCATGGACTCGTCCAATGTCTCTGTCGGCGCGAATGGCCTCAACCTGACTCTGAATGGCAACGGTACGGGCGCCATCGTCAGCTCCAACCCTTCGGACGGCCAGAGTGGGCACAGCGGGTTCCAAGTGGCGCCCAGTCCCGGCAGGCCTGTCTATGTCCAATACACGGCGACGTTGCCGTCCACGGGGGGGCAAATTGCCAACTGGCCCGGCTTGTGGCTGACGGGACAGACGTGGCCGGCGACGGGCGAGATCGATGTCATGGAGGGCTTCGGTACCTCCCAGTACCACATCGAGGTCGGCCCCGCCGGCTCTTCGTTCGGTAGTGCCGGTTTCATCAACCCAGGTGGCATTGGTGGCACGACGGCAGGCACCCACACATACGGAGTGCTCTGGACGACGACCGGCGTGACCTTCGTCTACGACGGCGTTGTGGTCGGATCCGAGACGGCGGCACTGACCGGTCCGATGTACCTCGTGATGGAGAACGCGATCGGGACCCCAGAGGCGCTGGGTGCCACGATGACGGTACGCGACGTGCGCGTGTGGCAGTAGGACGAGGAGTCCGACAGTCCTGGCGAGCGGAGCTCAGCGAGCTTGGTCTTGCCGTTTCGCTCTGACCCGACGGAAGTAGTCCCGTGGGATGCACCACATGGTGAATGCGCTGTACTTGGCGCCACGGAATCGTAGACGGAGAGGATCCTGCGGCCGCCTGGGGCCCAAAAAGATGGCTTCCCTGCGATCAGAAGGCCCGGGTTCATTGGTGTAGTAGTAAGTGACGAGCGAAAGGCGAGCTCGTCCGGGCGGACACCGGACCGGTTCAGGTACACCGTGATATGAGGTTGGAGTGGTCTCGAAAATGATGACCTTTCCCGCTTCGGGCAGAATCCGTTGACCACGGGCCTTCATATTCTTCGGCCACATTTCGAGTTCCCCGCCGTATTCCGGCTCCCAATCGGAGTTCAAGTAGATGAGCACGTTGACTCGGTGGTACATGTTGTTATCGGGATGAAGCCTGAAGTCGCGATGAATTACTTGACTGGCTCCGGGAGGGCTCACGTGGATACCGGCCCAACGATGCGTCGCATCCGGCACCAGGCCGGGTATGCCCGTCAGCGTCTCCAGAAATTCGACGAACTCAGGCGTGAGCAGAGCATCAAGGATGTCATTGGCGGCGTGACCACTGACATCGGCTGATTCAGCCTTGACCATCCTGTTCAACTTGCGAACTTCCAAATCAAGGGCCCGGGAAATCTCCTGATTCTCAGCAGCGGCGATCGCCGCCGGATCTATCAGGCCTTCAATGATGGCGTGGGGCCACGGCTTTGCTGCCAGATAGGCGGCGCGATGATTCTCGGCCAGCTGCTTCAGGTCCTCGACGATGATCGGAGACCCGAGCGGTCCTCGCCATTGTTGTTCTCTCGTCTCAGTAGTCATTGGATTGACCAAGTCCATTCTCAAGTGAGGCTGATGCGGAAGTGAGCCTTGTTAGCGCCTAAGCAACGTTCTCCTGCTTCGAGTGACTAGCTGAACCCCTCAGCCGGAAACCGCCGAACGACGAGCGGAACCCGCTAGGTAAATTATCACCCTTTTGATGCCCTCGACGAATCAGGATTTGGTTCGTTCAAAGCACCAATCGAATTCTAGTCTGTAACCCAGCGGTTTAGGGATTTTAGGGACTTTTGGCCCTAAACAAGGGACTTTTGTCCTAATTCAGTGACTCGAATTCGGCAATCGCTTCTCGAGGGACCCACTGCGGGGAGAGCAAATCGATTCCGACCCGGGGCAAGGTCGCCCGGCGCGTGGCAAATCGCACATTGCGTGCCTGGGAATGTGGCTTCGGGCTTGGGACGACGGCCATCCCGTCGGCCCGTGCTGGCCCCATTCGGGCGTGGTCATCGGGTCGTCGAGTGGCCGACCGACGCCTGAGCGGCGCCTGGCCGCGGTAAAATCCTGGTGGATACAGGGCTCGACTGGAATGACCGAGCGGATCCTGTGGGGGCGATCTCGGAGCGATGGGCGCAAGGCGCATGCGCCCCCGCCATCCAAAATCCGATCTGACCTGGTGTAATTGTCGACGCTGCCGGAGCCGGCCCTCGTCGGCGCCGGAGAGCGCTTCTGGACGATGACGCAACCGTGAGGCGAAACGTTTCTCAAACTGAGATTGGCGAAAGAACTACTAGAGATGCGGTGCCGGCTAGTAAGAGAACCTTAAAGTTGTGGCCTAGTTATAGGAAGCCTCCCGCGTCAGGCCACCTCTTTACTTGGTGGGCATGAGTCCATTTTGGTGCGGTTGATGGGGTATGGTTAAGGGGCTAGCACTCGGGGCTGGTCGTCGATGAGTGATCAAACGAGGAAGTTGGATCGTGAGACAACCACATTGTGAGTCAAACCCAATGTCGCCTCTCGGTGAGGTATTGCAATCGTCGACGGGCTTCTTGCCATGACCCCGGAAAGCCGGATTGTCATCGCCTGCGTCTCGATCGCAGAGCTTCCGACGCAACCTCCCATGAACCGGTAAAGCGCGCAAACCTTGCGTAATGGATTCCAAGTTCGGAGAGTGTGCAGGGGGCGCTTTGTCGGCCTTCCGTTCCCTCACGGCGCGGGCACGTTGGGACTGAGCCCAAGGCGCACAGCGAGCAGCCGGCATTCTGCACTAGGTCGGTCCCGGTGATGAAAGCTGTTGCGAACAAGTTGCAGCTTCGCCTGTCACCGCCTCCGGACGGGCCCGATTCCATGGAAGAGATGGTGGCCCAGGCTCCTCCCACCCGGATCGTGACGGTGGACATCGAGAAGCCTCTGCCGGTTCTCCACGCCGACTCTCGCTACAGCGACGCCTGGGTCGTCTTGCGTCGCGACGGAATACCCAGGAGCGCAAGCATGATCGACTTGACGCTGGGTGAGACGGGCGTCCACAACCTCATGCAAGGGTTGATCGCACAGATGGCGGAGTCCGCGAACGGCGCGATGCCCAAGGCGGTAGCAGACAGCGAGTTGCCACGTATCTCCATCGTGGTTCCGACAAATCTCAAACGTGCGGCCGACGTAAAGCTTTGTCTGGAAGAGATCGGACGCCTGGACTATCCCGATTTCGAAGTCCTGTTGGTGGATAATCGCACTGTCGTTCCAGAGGATGACTTACTGCCGGAACTTCTGAGTGAAAATCCTTGGCTGCGCGTCATTCGCGAACCCAAGCCGGGGATATCGGCGGCGCGCAACGCGGGGGTGGAGAATGCCGACGCAGCCATTATCGCGTTCACCGATGACGACGTTCGGGTTGATCGAAACTGGTTGCGCGCCATCGGGACGCGATTGGTCTTGGATCCATCATTGGATGCGATCACGGGGCTCATTCTGCCCGCGGAGTTGGAAACTCCGGCACAAATCTGGTTCGAACGCTATTACGGGGGATTTGGCGGAATCCGTACCTTCGAGCCAGTGACTCTGCAGCATGATCGGCGGAGGATGCGGGTCTTCGACCGAAGTCGGATTCTGGTGCGCAACAGCGGCGGGGAGGATATCCGACACTTCCCGATTTATGGGGTGGGTGCCTACCTCGCCGGTGCGAATATGGCCTTCCGGAAATCGGCACTCGAGAGGATCGGCGGATTCGACGTGGTCCTGGGCACGGGTACGCCAGCCCGCGGGGGAGATGATCTTGCGGTCATCATCTCACTCCTCTGGGCGGGTGGCCGGATCGGTTACGAGCCCGCAGCGTATGTGTATCACCGCCACCGTCGGCAGTTTGAAGAGCTGTTGCAACAGATGGAAGGCAATGGACTGGGGTATACGGCGATGCTTACCGCTCTGGTGCGCAACGATCCCCGGCATTTGGTGGGCATCGCATCCCAGTTGCCCTCGGCGGCAGTGCGGACATCCGTCAAATTGGCACGACGTTTTCCTCGTACGCGGAGCAGCCGGATCTCGCAGGCGGCAACGGTCAATTCCTATCCATCGACATTGATGAAGCATGAATTCCGCGTGTATCTGAGCGGCCCTCGGGCCTATTTCCGGAGTCGATCCAACCTACGATGACCGATTCGCCCCTGGGCGAATCGGCAGTTACGCAACCGGGGCCCCACCTTGATGGATGGTAAAGACACGACTCCCGTCGAAGGGTCACGTGATCGTCCAACGGCGGTCGTTGCGCGGGACAAGTGGCGTGAGGTGCGGTGGGCCCTCGTCCTGTCGGGCTGGGCCATCGTCGCGGTGTTGGCTCTGTTCGCACTCCTTCGGGTCGTAGCCTGGGACAGTCTCGATATTCTCATCGTGATAAATGCACTTTCGTTGATCGTGTATTTGCCCGCATGGCTCGTCGCGCTCGGAGCTGCCATCGGCCGCCGTTGGTGGCTGCTGGGGGCGGCAGGTCTCGTCATTGTGGCGCAGGTGGCGTTCATCGCACCTGAATTTCTCGCCGCCTCACCCCCACCACATTGGGCCAAGCACGCGCCGACCCTGCGTCTCTTCGACGCCAACATCGATAAGAGCTTGATTTTCGCCCCTGGGTACGTGCATGCCATAGCGAGGTACCGTCCGGACGTGATCTCTTTTGAGGAATTCACCCCTAACGCATACAGTGGGTTGGTCGCTTCGGGAATCCTCCGCTCGTTTCCGTATCGCTGTTCGGCGCCGGCATATGGTGCCACCGGGTTCTTCGTCGCCTCGCGCTGGCGTCTGAGTAACTGCACGATTCGTTCAGTGCAGTGGGACGGCCTCCCCACGCCGTACGTGGTGGAAGGGACGCTGCAGACGCCTGGCGGGTCAGTGGCACTGCGGATCGTGCACACACTGGCGCCGCTGCCGTCGTACTGGCATGAATGGAAGGCGGCGTTGGCTGCGCTGGATGCTTCGGTACAGAACGGCCGCACCGGGCGGATGTTGATGGTCGGCGACTTCAATGCGAACTGGGGAAATCAGGGTTTCGACGCCTTGCTGGGACACGGGCTGACCGATGGCGCTGCGGCACGGGGCCGTGCTCTCGACATGACGTGGCCCAACGGTGCGATCGTCCCACCTCTCGTACGCATTGACCATGTCCTCACCGGGTCGTCGTTGGCCGTCGTCGGGATCGGTACCGGAGGCGGCTTCGGCAGCGATCACCGGTATCTGACGGCAGTGGTGGCTGTGCGCCGGTGAACACATTGACCCCGCTGAAGGCCCTACAGGGTTGATGCTGCCGGCCCGCAGGCGGGCATCCTTGAATGAGGAGCAGGTTCCCACCTACAGTGAGGAGATCGTGGAGTGTGGGCTGAAGCAAGAAGCAGTGAACCGCTGATGAAAGTGACATCATGACGCGGCTCCCCGACAAGGACGTGGGGGATCGATGACCAGCCTGGCGCAGTTTGCGCGCATAAGCACCGACATCACCGGGCCTGCAGCCGATGACGTCGACCGCGTCCCGCGCTTTCCGTCTGAGACCTTCGACGTGCTACGTGCGGACGGTCTCCTGTCGGTGCCGATTTCCGCCGAGTTCGGCGGCGGGGGATGGTCGGTGATCGACACGGCGAGGGCTGTGAACCTCATCTCTCGGTACTGCTCGTCCACCGGCCTGATCCTGGCTATGCACTACAGCCAGCTCTATGTCCTGGCTCGCCATGGCGACAACGACGCCCTGCGAGGGCTTCTTCAGCGAGCGGTCGATGAGCAACTGCTTTTCGCGAACTGCAACTCGGAGATATCTGTCAAAGGTGACCAACGCTTGAGCAAATGCTTCGTCGAGCAGAAGCCCGATAACCGCAGTCGACTCGTGAAGGACACCCCGGTCATCTCGTATGGGGAATACGCCGACGCCCTGTTGATCACCGCCCGACGAAGTGAAGACGCCGATGACAACGATCAGGTATTGCTCGTGTGCGAACGGAAGGAGTACGAGCTAACGCCTACGTCGGAGTGGGACATGCTCGGGCTTCGCGGAACCTGCAGCCGATCGTTCCATCTCGAAGCCGAAACGGGCAGCGACCTGGTTCTCACGAGTCCCTACGACGTGATCGTCAATGAGACCGGTATCGGTGTCACGAATGTCCTGTTTGGAGGCTTGTGGCTCGGGGTCAGTGAGGCAGCCGCAGCGGTCGCTCATCAGTCAGTCAGAAAAACACGTTCCCAGGACGGCTCAAGCGAGTACGCCTCCCTGCGACTTGCGGAACTGGGTACATCCCTCCAGTCGGTAAGGGATCGGACCTGGTCGACCGCGCAGCGTTGGACCGAGGTCGAGGGAACCGAGAATGCGCAGAGCCTCGAGACGATCGTGGACCTCCAAGGGCTCAAGGCCATGGGGACACAGGCCGCTGTCGAAATCGCCAGCCAAGCGATGAGAATCTGCGGCGTCAAGTCGTATCTGGGGGGATCCCCTTGGAGCTTGGGCAGGGTTCTCCGAGACGCCCAAGGGTTGGGATTGATGGCCTCAGCGGACAGCGCGCTTCAGCAGAATGCGCAGATGCTACGGATTCTCAAGTCGATCTGATCAGTCTTCAAAGACAATCGACAAGGTTGACGATATAGCTCTGAGAAGGATCCGCAAGTCTTCGTGCGACGCCACCACACCTTCCACGGCGACGACGTGGCCTGCGCCGCCATCCCTGGGATCTACGGGTCCTCCGGGCTCACGGTTGAGGCGAACCTCTGCGACCCCGGACAGTTGACCTACCTCATCGATGCCCGTAACGGAGTCAAGACGCAACAGTCGATTCGGCCCATGAATCCAGCGGAAAAACGCAACAGCCTTCGGCTCGGCAGCCCCTTCCAATTCTGCCTCGGTCTGAGCGCCCACAGCGATTTTCAGGGCCACCTTCAAGAGATCCGGGCCCCCGATCCGCTCCATCATTCGTGGGATCCCGCCACCGATCCGGCCGTTCACTTCGATGATCCGGGGACCTTCAGGAGTCATTTTGATTTCCGTATGGAGCATGCCATGCGTGACGCCGAGTGCTTCCGCCGCCATCGTCGCGAGGGCGAGCACCTGGGCCGTGTCACCCTGGTCGAGGTCGCTCGGAAGAAAACTTCCTGTTTCGCGGAATGGTGCGTCCAGAGGAAATCGGCCGGTCACCATCAGATTGAGGACATGCCCCGAAATGACGGCCGACTCTACGGACACCATATGAGCTCCGAGCATTGGTCCGGGGCTGGGGCGGTCCTCCAGAAACCCTTCGAGAATGAAGGGCTCGCTCCTCTCCAACCGGAGCAGTTCGACGAGGTCTCCGGTGTTTTCAATGAGAAAAGTGTCCCTGCTGCCCGACCCTCGCCTCGGTTTTGCCACCGCCGGAAGCCCGGCAGTTCGCTCGATTTCTCCCGCCTCTGCCGGCGTCGCGTCAGGCGGAATGCTCGCGAAACGGGGAACGGGCACATGCGCGCTGCGCAGGGCCTCGCGCTGGGCAAATTTGTCGCTCAGCCTCTCCGCAGTCAGGCGTTGGTTTGCCCGTAGGCCGAGACGACTGGCGATATCCGCGGAGAGGATCTGTGTGACGTCGACGAAAGTGATGATGCCATCGAGGCCGAGCGGACCAAGGAGGGCGACCATGCCCTCGAGGTCCGCCTCCGCCTCCGTCGGCTCCACGACATCGCCCAACTTTTTCAGCAGGCGTCGCTGAACCCGTAAGGGCTCGTCTGATGGCGGGAGCACCCACACGAGGTCGCACCAGTCCCGTGCCGCGTCAGCAATCTCCAGCGGAGAAAAACTGGCGTCGTTATAGAGCACCGCAATTTTGGGGCGCGTCATATGCGTGTCTTCGTCGACTGGGGGAGAGGGCATTATCGCTGAACCTCAATTCAAGGTCGTACATCACGGGGATAGTCCTGCATATCTGTGCTCGGCCATCACTCGCTCGAAAGAGCTTTTGTGAACATTTCGTGCTATCGCTTCGGATTCTCACCCCTAGAAGCTCTTTTTATGAGACTCTTATAATTCCTATCGTGGGCGCAGCACGACCATTGGAAAAATCATGCGATTCGAGCTGATAAACTAGTAATGGACTTGGATTATTCTACATTTCACTGATTGCTAGCGCCACCCCCCGCTGCAGAAGTACACATGCAGCGAGAGCTTTCCGCAGGTGCGCAATGGGCTGGCGTGTTACTAGCACCGAGAACGGCAGGTCAAATCGGTTCCGTGGCATCGCCTCGGGATCTGGAGGGCGGCGCTATTTTTGCCGGCCAATTAGTCACTAAACTATTCAAAAGAAGGGAGATTAAATGGGTGACGTTGATGCCATCATTCGCAAGGTGCTGGACGAGCACGGCAAGCTCGCAATCGATGCCAATTCCGTCGACGTCGATGAGGATCTGTACCGCAGCGGCCTCACATCACACGCCACCGTTAACGTCATGCTCGGGCTCGAGGACGAGTTCGATGTCGAGTTTCCCAACAGTCTCCTGAAGAAGACCACGTTCCGATCAATCCGAGCCATCCGGGATGCACTGACCGAAATCGATGGCACCGTCGAGGATTCCAGCGCAACTGCCTGATCGGGATGCGGTTCGCGAGGTCAACGGTTTCCGCCTGTGACCGGCGAGGACCCGGAAATATCTGGTCGGCAGTGCGCTCCCCGAGTGTCCGCGACGGCTGGGTTGCGTTTTCGACGGCACAGTGACGGCGATCGTGCATGTCGCCCTCACGGAGCGCGCGAAAATCCCCCGCAGATCATGCTGGGCGAGCCACGCTAAAAGCGAGACGGCTCACGTGGATCCCAGCGGGAAGGCGACGATAAAGGTCAGCTATCGAGTAGACATAAAACGCCATGCTGGGTCTAGCCTGAATGCCCCTGAAAGACCTACTATAACGAGGCTGGCTGACCCTATACTTAGGGACTGGGCAAAAGGCGGGTCGCTAGTGACATCGATCCCCCAAAGAATTTTGGGCCGATAGGGGCAGGATTGCGAGCAGGGAGAGATGGTTGGGTGAGTGATGTGAGCGTGATGCGCGTAGGTGCGGATGTGGTTGAGGTGCGCTGTATCGCCGAAAGCATCGCCCGATTCGGTGATAAGTACCTCAAGCGCGTCTACACCGAGCACGAGATCGATTCCTGCGTCGGCTCGGCGCAGTTCACCGCCTCCGGATTGGCCGCCCGGTTCGCCGCCAAAGAGGCGACGCTCAAGGTCTTGCGACCAACTTCGCACCAGCCCGACTGGCGCTCCATTGAGGTCGTACGTCATCCCGACGGTTGGTGTTCCATCGAACTGTCGGGGCACGCCGAGGAGTTGGCTTCTGCAGCCGGAATGGGAGATCTGGCGGTCAGCCTCACGCATGAGAATGAAATTGCCGCAGCAGTGGTGATCGGCTCGTTCCGTCCCGAGGGCGTGAGCGTCGCCGAGCCTCGCGATCGGTCAGATTCCACACCGCACCTGAGCGATCCCGCGTACGAGCATGAGTATGCAGGGAGAGAGCTGCGAGAGCGCACCGTACAATCAACCGACGCCATGCGGATTGCACTGCAGAACTTGGGCGGAACGGTTGTCGGTAGCGGCGCCCGGCCATATGGCCGGCAATGAGCGCAGGGATTCTTTTTCGAGCCCCGGAAGGCCGATCAGCGGGCGTCCGGCACTGATGTTGTTGAGCAAAGAGGAAGAGTGAGTGTGAACGAGACTGGCGAAGAAACGAAAGTAGGGACTGAAAGCGGCACGGTCGAGCAAACGAGGGAAGATGGTTGGCGTGATTTTCGGGAGCAACTGACCAAGGCCGGTCTGCTCGTCCTCACCGGTACCGACGGAATCTACGGTCGATCACGTGCGTACGAGGACGTCGTGACTGCTATGGGTGACTTGGTCATTCGGACAACAGCGTCCGAAGGGGCTATCGGACTTAGATTCCCCCCGGTTTTGCCTCGCGAGACCTTTGAGCTTACGGGCTACCTCTCCTCGTTTCCGGACCTTATCGGTTCTATCTCGACCTTCAAGGGCGACAACCGCGACCACATGAAACTGCTGGAGCTCGCGGAGGCCGGGGATGATTGGACGACGATGCTCGAGCCGGCGGACGTCACGTTGTGTTCTGCAGCTTGTCATCCGCTCTATCCGACCCTCAAGGGCGTGTTGCCCCCGGGGGGCAGCCGCTACGACGTCTCGGGATGGTGCTTCAGGCACGAGCCGAGCGTGGATCCGGCCCGCATGCAGGCATTTCGCCAGCATGAGTTGGTGTATGTTGGGTCTGCTGCCGGCGCTCGTGAGCATCGCGATCGGTGGCTACAGCTAGGCCTCGGTCTGCTGGGGGGGCTCGGATTGGCGGTGGAGTCGGTGGTGGCAAACGACCCGTTCTTCGGCCGTGTTGGCCAGATCCTGGCGAACAACCAGCGAGAGGAGACGCTCAAATACGAGATCGTGTCGCCTATTCACTCCGAGGAGTATCCGACAGCGATCGCATCGGCGAATTGTCATCTCGACCACTTCGGTTCGCCATTCGGGATTGTGACCGATGAAGGCGAAGTGGCCCATTCGTGTTGCATCGGTTTTGGTCTTGATCGGGTGACCCTGGCGTTGCTCCGGACCCACGGCCTTCAACCCGGCGACTGGCCGGCGTCAGTGAGAGATCAGCTTTGGCCTTGACCCGTAGGTATTCCGACTTCGATCCCGGTCTAGAGCTCCTCAGTTGACGCGGTGGGCAACGGCGAGGGATGGCGCATCCGTTCGGGCTGCCGGTCGGTGGTCTGGGGAGCCAGCCGGGGTGAGTACATGAGACCGCTCTGGTTCGGTGCAGAGGATCGCCCGCTGTTCGGCTGGTTGCATGTGCCCGAGAACAAGCTCGTACGCGGAGGCGTGTTACTGAACCCGCCGCTGGGTATCGAAGCGGTGAGCGCACACGCCGCCTACAGGCGCCTGGCGGACCGGCTGGCTGAGGTCGGCTTCGCAGTGTTGCGTTTTGACTATGACGGTACGGGGGATTCAGCCGGCCAGACCCACGATCCGGGGCGCGTGGCGGCATGGCTGAGAAGTATCCGCGAGGCCGAAGCCCTCATGAGGGGACTCGGTCTCGGCCGGCTGAGCGTGATCGGAATGCGCGTGGGCGCCACCCTCGTTGCAGAAGCCTTTGGTTCCGGGCCCCCGGTCCTCGATGATCTCGTGTTGTGGGACCCCTGCGCGTCTGGACGGACCTTTCTCCGTGAACAGGGCGCCCTGTGGTCGTTCGCCTTCGGGGCTCGATCGAACGATGACGGCTCAATCGAAACCCCCGGTCTCGTCTTTGACAAAGATACGGTCGCCGACCTTTCTTCGATCACCATTGCCGATAGCGAGGGTCCCCTGGCCAAAGGGGTGCTGTTGCTGATGCGGGCGAACCGTAAGGGTGATCGGCGAATGAACGAAAGGCTCGGGCTCCCTCACGTCGAGAAGCAAACGATTCTGGGACAAGAAGAGTTCGTCGACGTCACGCCTGATGCAGCGATTCTGCCCGTTGAGACCATTGAGATCATCGTGGAGTGGCTGACCGCTCGTGCTGCAGAGGGTCCACTCGTGCCGGTCGACCCTGACGTCGTCGGTCGGGACCGGGCTGTGGTCGGATCGACGCCGTCGGGCACGCCGATCGAGGAACACGCCTTGTCGCTTGGTCCGCTCGGCCTGTTCGGCATCATGACGTCGCAGCGTGACGATCGTGATGGGGTCGTGCAGATCAGCGCTGATTCGTTCTTCAGAGAATCACCTGCGAAGCCAGGTGAGCCTCCCACCCTCTTCTTTTTCAACGCGGGCATCATTGATCACGTCGGGCCGTCGCGGTTGTGGGTGCAACTCAGCCGGGCGTGGGCTGCATCGGGCTTTCGCGGCGATCCGTTTTGATCTGAGCGGTCTTGGGGACAGTCCGGTACGTGTCGGCCAACCTGCCGGCTTGGTCTTCTCTGCCGAAGCTCTCACCGACCTGCGCGACGTTTTGACAGACGCCCTCCCCGAGGACCAGTCCAACGCTGTGCTCATCGGGCTGTGCTCGGGTGCGTACCAGGCGATCGAGGGTGGGATTACGCACAAAGTGCGGGGAGTCTGCGCACTGAACCTCCCGCGGGGAGTAGGCCGCTTCGCAGAATTGCCTTTGGCGACCGCCCCCCGGAGATCGCCACTGAGGCCTACTCGAATGGATTCGCTGAAGCGGTCCAATATGATCCGGAACGTTCCAGCGCGGGGCTACGTTGGCGGAAGGCATTGCTCGGCAACGCCCGGTTCGTGTCGGCGTTTCAACGGTTGCCGGGGGCGGTCTGGTGGCTCCTCAACCGGGTTGCCTTTGATTCTTCCCCGCGAGAAGTCTGGTCAAGGTGGTCGATGCGGGCGCGAATGTTCTGGTAATCGCCGGAACCAACGAGGCGGACCAGTTGACAGCGCGGCGAGGCTCTCACGATGCGCAAACTTCGCCGAGCGAGGACGTTCCGCATGGACGTGATACCAGACCTGGAACATACGCTCTTCGAGCGTCACAGCAGAGACAAAACGGTGCGCTTGCTCACTGAACACATAGTGGGAAAATTCGGGTCATAGCCTCATCACGACGCGGAGAGGAGGTGCGCGACGCCCTCCTTTTCTAGCTCGTCAGCGGTGCTTTTGGAGTCGTCCGAAGAACTCCGAACACACTCGGCGAGTAGACGAGTCCCTCCACTGTCAGTGCAACAAGTATGCCCACGGACACGCCTGTCAAGCCGTGCAGGTAACCGCCAACCGCCGCAAGAGCGGCTTCGAGGAGTGCGCCTGACATGGTCCACAGCACCGCTTGATGCATGCGGCCCCGAACCCGGGCAATGGCGACGTAGTGCGACTTGATGGCATATGGATAGGTGCTCAGGCCGAGGAATCCCATTGCAATACTGGCGACTCCGTAATCCGGACCGAACAGCCTGAGTATCAATCCTGAAAAAATGAAGAAGAAAGGGGCAGAGGCGATCGAAAGCACCGCCGATATCCGCATGGTCTTTCGGACTTCGATCCGCAGAGCCTCTTCATCCCCGGGGGACAAAGCGAAGAGCACGGTCGAGAGGACGTTGGGAATGGCCTGCACAATTCCAACGACGAGGAATGCAGCAGTAAACGCCGCGTTGGCCTGCGGACTGACGATCAGGGCGACGAGAACCGGAAAGATCAGGCGCGGCGACTGAATCGAAAGGTTGAGCCAATGATGCCGGAACATCAACCGCCGGCGTCGGAAGATATAGCCGAAATCGAGGCGTGATGATTGTCCTTTGGTCAGTCGAGCAAGCTCGTAGAAGAGGACGAGCGTCGAGATAGCGAGACCGATCGTCCAGGCGGCAACGAGCTCGACTCCGGAGCGACTCGCCCAGATAGTGATCAGAATCGGCAGCAGCGCCAACTTGCTCACGGCGAAAACCGCGTTCCTCCGTAACTGCAGGTCACCTCGTAGGAGCCCAATGCAGGCGTCGTCCATGACCAGCACATCGGTGCTCAAGACGCTGAGCACCACGAAGAGGATCGTCCCGATTACCCCTGCGACCCCTTCGCTGATCGCCGACGAAGAAAAGTGCAATCCGGCAGCGACGCCGAGCGTGATAATGCAGGTGGCGATCGTGACCCCGACGGTCGCCGTGAGTACGAGGGAGCGGGGCGCTCGTCTGTCCTCAGCGAGCTCGCTGATAATGAACGTGCTCAGGCCAAAGACGCAGAACACGGAAATGAACTGGGCTGCAGATTGGACGGCTGATGCGATTCCGACTGCCTTGGCGGTGACCAAATGAGCAGCGATGAACCAGTAGAAAAACCCTAGGAAGCTTGTAATGACCGTGCTTCCATAGAGATCGCGCGGCATTTTTGATCAATGGCCCTTCCAGGGCCTTCTTTAGTCCCTCACTGAGACGCTGTAGAATGGTAGACGAAGACGAAGACGACGAGGACCCCGTAGATTCTGGCTTAGCCTCTATTGTCATAGTGTGTGCATTTCGATGCGTACTGACGTCTGAAGCATGATGTGCGAACAAGCTCTTAGGAACTATCGGCCGCTTTTAATGGTACTTCCCCGATGGTCTGTTCCTCCAGCGCGTGGGCAAGGCGCAACCGGGCTGCAACCAATTCCGGCAAATACGCGCGTGCGTCGCATCAGGGCCCGGCACGGGTGGCATCCACGGTCGTGGGGCACGCAAGATTCGGGGCGAAATCCGGCCTGCACCGAGCACCGAATTTCGTCAGGTCGGCACCGACAACGTGGGCCCATCGGGGCAGACGGCGGCCGTCCGCTCAGCCGTCCGCTCTCGGACCTCCCGGCGGACGCAATGACCTGGGGTAATGCTTCCTACTGGGGCACCGTTTGGGGCACGTCACTCGGTGTTGGGGAAGGCTGGGTCATGATGCGGAACCGTCGCATTGCCATGGGGACGAAAAATGCCACCTGGAACCAGGCCAACACCACTGCCGCAATGCCTATCGAGTTGATCCCGTAGCGGTCGATCAACAAGAGGATGAGGGAAAAATAGATTGCGGCACTAGCCAGATTGGCTATAGCTATCGCGAGCATTCGTTTTTCTATCCATGCCAGTGAAAAGTTAAATGCCGCTACCGCCGCACCGGGCAGCGACAGCAGCAATAACCGTAAGAGAAGGGTGCCGTTCTCTGCGTACGACGGACCGAAGAGGTGCAAAATCTCCGGGGCAAACGCCACACCGATGACGATCATCGGCCCGAGCAGCATGATCCCGGCCCGCACGGTGATTTTGGCGTGTTGATACAGCTCTTGGGGCTCGTGGGAGGCCTCGACCAAGAACGAAGTGACGAGGTTCAACATCAACAGGCCGACGCCGCCCGTCGAGATGAGTGCCGGTAGGTAGTACTGGGCTTCGGCGACGGAACCGAGTCGATTGATCACGATGAGCGCGACGATCGACGGCGAGAGCATCGTGATCAATGTGACGGCGTATTGGCCCGCGCCGAGCCTGAAGAGCACTCGTCGTGTCGGGTAGTTCTCGCTGGCGGGATTGGCGACTTGATGGCGGGGAATATGTCTCCTGAACAGGTACGCGCTCACGGCAGCGATGGCGACGACGACCGGCACCGTCCAGGCCAGGAACAGGCCCTGACTTGTCGTGAAGATGAGAAACACCGGTAGCAGCACGATCTTTGCCACCGCGAAGAGGATGTTCTCGACCGGCACCCGACGCGTCGCACGCAGCCCCGTCAGGACAGAGTCCTGCAGGACGAAAATGGTCCAGCAAACGACAGAAACGACGAAGAGTGCCCTCCACACGAGTTCGGTGGGAATGTACGCGCCACCAAAGCCCAGCGACAGGTAGACGACTGCAACGACAAGAGCGACGAGGCTGCACATGGCGTATGCCTGCGTCACAAATTTCCGGGTTCGGTTGCCTGTGACCGGAAGGAAGCGGTCGAAGATGGAGGTGAAACTCATCTGCGCCAGCTGGGCGAGCAAGACCATCGCCGCAATCTCTGAAGACGCCCGCCCGACCTGATTGGGTGACGCCAGGTGCGCCGCAGTGGCCCAGAAGACGATGCCGAGCATTCCGGTACCACCCGATGATGTCATCAACGCGATGGCGTTCCTGATCAGGCGCCCATTCCAGATTCGTTTGTGCGGGGCCCGCTGGTGCTTCGGCTTCTTTTGTCGAGCCGGCTGGTGAGCCGGCTCGGAGTAGGCCGGTTTAAATGGGTCGCTGGGCAGTTCCGCGAGCCGGATTGCTTTGCTTTTCACCATCCGGCCCATTCAACCTGCCTGCCCATACGTCAAATAGTGTCCTGCCGTTTCCGAGGTAACGGTCGATTCGCTCCTGCCTTTCCAACCGCACGAGTGTCCTCGCGGGACCCTTGGGAGGGATGGGCCGGCAAGGCGCAATGCTAACCCCGGGAATCTCACACGTTGCCATCGGAGGCTTCTTCGCTCAGAAACCCGTGCCCGTACCCGGAGCAGGGGGGACGGCACCACTTTTTGTGGCCGACGACATCTGCTCAGGCGATAACGGCTCGGGGCCGAACCGATTTATCCGCATACCACTCTGTTCCCTGTGCGCTCAGATCGAAACCGCCGGTCGGGAGAATCGAGCAGGGCAAGAACATCATCCGATGATTCCGCTGGTGAATATGAAGATTCAGTTTCGGGTGGGGCCCTTTCCCGTGGGGAGTTTCTCGACGATCCGTCATTGTCCGGCTCGCCGGGCTTCCAGCGGATGGCGATTCCCGTCGGCCCCCGAGTGGGGGCGATACCTGGTGAAAGGCCATTTCTCGCTCGAGCTACCTGCGTGCCGACGAAGGGACCACGGCGTCCGCTGCGAAGAGGGATGAGGGGGGTCCCAGCCGGCACGACGCGAACGGCCCACTGGACCACGCGTCGAAGCCCCGCTAGCTTGTCGGTCAGAGTGCTGGGTTTCCCAGCAAAACATGCGTGCGGTGGAGACGCAACGCCGGCAGTGCCCCTCGCTGGGCCGCGCCCAAATTCGGTGATCTGTGCCGGCTGCTGCTTTGAGCAGCCGTCCTCCCAAGAGCGAAAGGAAAGTAATCGTTTTGCATCGTTACACCAAGAGATTTCCTACCCATGCCAAGAAGCCCGCTCACGCCAAGCGACCGGCTCACGCCAAGACGGCACCGGTGGCCGTCAAGGGGCCGTCCCGAGGGCGGCTCTCGCCTGTCGTGGCCGCCGTCGGCGTTTTCGCCGTGACGACCGGCGTTGTCGCCGGTGCGTCCTCAGCTGGCGTTACCGCTGCTCGGGGCGTGAATCTGTCAACCGATCTGTCGTCGGCCGATGCGACGCGCTTCGCTGACCCCTCACCCACATCGCTTTTCCGCACGAGGGCTGAGGCGCCGACGACCACGTCCACGACGGCTCCCGTCACCACGACGACCGGGGCGCCGCCCAAGCCGGCACCGGTTGCGGTCGCCCCCACGACGACCACCACCTTGCGAGCGCCGGTCGTGGCTGCGGCCGCGGCACCGACCCCGACCCCGGCGGCGATCGCCGGTTCCGGCGCAAAGGTTCCTCTCGCGCCGGCCAGTCTCCAGGCCCCGACCAATTTGATCTTCGACGACGAGTTCGCCTCGGGGTCGCTCAACACCAGCGTCTGGTCGCCAAGTTGGTTCGGCGACGGCAATACCCAGAACGGGACCGTCATGGAGTCGGGCAACGTATCGGTCGATGCCAACGGGCTCGAGCTGACGACTCAACACCAACAGCACGGGTGCCATCGTCAGCTCCAACCCGTCGGACGGGCAGCCGGGGCACACGGGGTTCCAGATGGCGCCGAGCCCGGGCAAGCCCGTCTACGTCGAATATACGGCCACCCTGCCCTCGTCCGGGACGCAGATCGCCAACTGGCCGGGCCTGTGGCTCACCGGGCAGAATTGGCCGCAGACCGGGGAGATCGACGTCATGGAGGGCTTCGGTACCAGCCAATTCCACATTGAGTACGGCCCGAGTTCCCACGCCGTCTCCAACCCGGGTGGCGTCGGTGGCACCACTGCCGGCACCCACACCTTCGGGGTGCTCTGGTCCACCTCGGGCGTCACATTCGTCTACGACGGGCGCGTCGTCGGTTCCGAGCCTGTTCCGCTCAGCGGTCCGATGTACCTCGTCATGGAGAACTCGCTCGGTTCGCCTGGTGTCCTCGGCGCCACGGTCACGGTGCGTGACGTACGGGTGTGGCAGTAGGCGGTGCGGAAAACCTGATCCGGGCCGCACGCCTCTCGTTGATGTAGCCATGACTGACGAACCACCGAGCCGAATCCTCGAGCGCCGCCTCGGCTGGGCGGGGGGAGTAGCCCAGTTCCACCCGGGCCCGCGTGTCGTCGAACATCATGTTCGTGGTCGACATCCGGGCTGACTCGAGGGCGACGCTCGGCTCGCGGCGGAGGATGCGACCCTCAACGAGCTGTGAAAGAGCCCCGACACCGAGAGCCACGCCTTTGGGAATTTGGAATCTGGGTGCCGGCAGGCCCGTGCAGGCAGCGAGCCGGGCGAGGAACGAGCCCATACCCATGTTTTCGCCGCCCACGATGTAGCTGCGTCCGACCGCGCCGCGCTCGAGTGCCAGCAGATGGCCGAGGGCGAGGTCGTCCACATGGACCACGTTCAGGGTTGTGTCCACGAACGCCGGGACCCGGCCGTTGAGGAACTCAGTGACGAGTTTTCCGGTCGGTGTCGGTCTGGTGTCCCGGGGACCGAGAGGAAATGTCGGAAGAACCAGAGAGACCGGGACTCCTTGTGCGGCCGCCCGCAGCACTTCGTGTTCGGCCACGTACTTCGTCCTCTTGTACAGACCGAAGAGGTGCGCGACATCGGCGTAACGGGTCTCGTCTGCGGCCTGGCCTTGCGCGGCGCCGTCCAGTCCGATGACACCAACGGTGCTCGTGTAGATCACCCGTTCGCAGCTTCCCCGGCGAGCCGCCTCCATGAAGTTGAGGGCTCCACCGACGTTGACGTCGTAGAAATCCTTGGGGTACTTGGTCCAGAAACGATAGAGCGCGGCGAGATGGAAGATGAATCGTGCATCTGCGCAGGCGGCAACGACGCGATCAGCATCGCGGACATCGACCGGGATGCGCTCGACGTCGAGACCTTCGAGGTTTTGGTGGTTGCCATTCGGCTCGACCAGCGCGATGACCCGGGCACCGCGTGCGAGAAGCACGCGGACGACGGCGGACCCGATGAATCCCGCCGCCCCCGATACGACGACTCGATCGCCCTCTCCGAGGGAGAGCGCACCAATCCTTTCGTCGGGACTCCCTGGAGGAAAGGTCATAGAGACGCGGTCTGCACGGCGTTCCCGTTCGAGGGGGCGCCGCTGTGTTCATGCGCGTTTCCGTTTCCGTTGCCGTTCCGGGGAGGGAGCACATACGGGGCATCGGGGCGAAGTTTGCCGGATCGACGAAGTGCCCCTTTGGCCATGGTCCGGCCGAACTCGAGGAAAAGGCCGTAACCGTCGTGCGCATCCTTCAGGACGTCATCCAACGCCCCGACGAAATAGTCGATCTCTTCCTGTCCGCAGATGAGGGCAGGAAGAAGCTTGATGATGTCGACATTGTCCGCGGCCACCTGCGTCAGAATGCGGTGCCGCTGGAACAAGGGGACCACCACCATCTGGGAGAAAATGGCCGGCCGCAGACGCTCGAGAGTGTTGAAACGTCGTCGGAGAGCCCTTGAAGTCGGAGGACCGAATTGCAATCCGATCATCAACCCTTTCCCTCTGACCTCTTGGAACATTTCATACCGCTCTACCAGTGGCGTGAGCGCAGCGACAAAGGCATCACCCGTGACTCGCGCCCTGTCGACGATGTTCTCATCCTCGAACGTGGCCAGCGTGGCGAGGCCGGCCACCATGGCCAGCTGATTGCGGCCGAAGGTCGTCGAGTGCTTAAGAGCCTTTTCAAGGGAGCTGTAGACAGAAGAGAGGATGCGATCCGACATGAGAACGGCCCCGACGGGTACGTAGCCTCCCGAAAGGGCCTTCGAGACTGTGATGATGTCGGGCTCGAGTCCCCAGTGCTCGTAGCAGAAGAACTTTCCGGTTCGACCGAGGCCGGTCTGCACCTCGTCCATGACGAGCAACGTTTTGTGGCGGCGGCAGAGCTCTTGCACCTCATGCCAATACTCGGGTGACGCCATGTAAACACCTTTGCCCTGAATGGGCTCGATGACGAAGGCCGCGACATCCCCTAGGCGCAGCTGGTTGCGGAGCGCCGAAATGTCACCGAACGGCACGGGCACGCAGCCTGGGATCAGTTGGCCGAAGCCATCCCGAAAATCGGCCCCTCCGTTCAGCGCGAGTGCTCCGGTGGTCAGACCGTGAAACGCGTGTTCAGCAAAGAGAATCCTGGGTCGTCGCGTCGCCTGTCGTGAGAACTTGATGGCTGACTCGATGGCCTCCGCTCCGGAGTTGCAGAAGAAGACGCGGTTGATGTTCTCGGCACAGTGGGCCACCAACTGCTCGGCCAGCAACCCCGGCAGAAGCGCACAGTCCATCTGGACCATGTTCGGGAGGTCGAGTTCGATGGCCTGGTGGAGTGCAGCCTTTATGGCGGGATGACTTCGCCCGAGGGCGTACACGCCGAAGCCCGAGAGAAAATCCAGGTACCGCTCGCCCTCGGCGTCGAAGAGGTAGGACCCCGCTCCCCGGACATAGAAGCGGTCGAATCCGATCGTCTTGAGTACTCGGGCCAGTTGATGGTTCAGATGCTTCTCGTGCAGCGCGTAGTTCTCGCCGTGGCGTGTGCGCAGCAGCTCTGCGACATCGAATGGCATTGCCCTACAGTACGGCATCTACCAGGCTCGATGAGCAATTCCGGCTGGGAACGGGCCATGGAGCAGCCTGTGCTCAGGGATCGGATCGCGTCCAATGCACGACATCGTCGACCTCGCCGCTCTCGACGTCGTAGATGAAACCGGCGATCAATGCGAGGGGGGCGAGATACGACATCTGGGTGAGCAGGGCGATGTCTTCTCGGAGGGCGGCGGCGTGGTCGTCGATGGGGAAGAATCCGAGGTCAGCGCCTGTGACAGCACGTAGTTCCTCGTCGGTGACTCCCGCCAGGCCGCAATTGGTGTGCTGCATCACCACGACTGTGTCGACACCTAGGACGTGGGTGGAGAGGGCCAGGCTCCGCAGGACATCGTCGGTGACCCGGCCTCCGGCATTGCGGATCACATGGGCTTCACCGAGATGCAACCCGAGTACGGCGAAGACGTCGATGCGGGCGTCCATGCACGTGACCACCGCCAACCGGCGACCGGGACGAGGATCGGCGACGTTGGCCCGGGCGGCGGCATAACCCCTGTTGGCGGCGAGGAGCTCCGTGATCTCGTCCATGATTCCCGAGACGGTAACAGCACTGTGCGGAGGAGTGACAGCTTGGCCGTCCGCCGGGACCTTGAACCTTCGTCGGAGGGCTCCGGGGCGGCACGAGGCCCGAATGGATGCCTAGATGCCAGTTGGGCGGCACGGTTCGCTAGATTGTCGCCTCAATGACCACGAGCACGCAGTCCAAGGCACAACGACGGGCGGAATCGCAGCGCAAGGCGGCGGAGCGCCGGGCCGCGGAGTTGCGAGCCAAAAGAGTCCGCACGACCGTGAGGTACGGCGGGGTCCTGGTGGTGGTCCTGGTGGTGGTCCTGGTCATCGTGCTGCTGGCGGGCTCAATCACCGAGCACGCCTGCCGCCAAGTCGGCCGCAGACGTCAAGACCGTGCCGATCCCGTCGTCCCTGCAGATGGTCGCTGATCCCCCGACGACGCCGGGCTACGAAGGCATTCCGATACCGATCGGGCCCAAGCTGGCCACTCTTGTCCACCGCCGCCACGGGCCAGACGGTGGACGGGGTCCAATGCCAGACCAACGAGCAGCTGGTCTCACACGTCCACACACATCTCACCGTCTTCGTGAACGGCAAGGCCCGGGTCATTCCCTACGGGATCGGCATTCCGGGGGCCGAGGCGGTACAGACGGCGCACGGTGCCTTCGTCGAGACCGGGAGCTGCTTCTACTGGCTGCACACCCACCAGGAGGACGGCGTCGTCCACGTGGAGTCGCCCAGCACGGCACTGAGCTTCACACTCGGCCAGTTCTTCAAGATCTGGGGACAGCCGCTGAGCTCCACGCAGGTCGGGCCGGCTACGGGGAAGCTCACCGTGTTCTTCACCGCACCCGGGAAGAAGGTGGGAATCTACAAGGGAAACCCGGCCGACCTCCCGCTCGGCGATCACTACCAGATCCAGATCGACGTCGGAACGCCAGTGGTCAAACCGGTCCAGATCACCAACTGGGGCAATCTGTAACCCGGTGCACTGCGATGCAGTCGTCGTCGGACTGGGCCCCGGAGGAGAAGACGTCGCCGGAAAGTCTCGCCGAGGCCGGTCTCGACGTCGTCGGCATCGAAGCCGAGCTCGTCGGGGGCGAGTGCCCCTATTGGGGCTGTATCCCCTCCAAGATGATGGTGCGGGCCGCCAATCTGTTGGCCGAGGGCCGACGCATACCGGGCACTGCCGGATCGTCGGTCATCACTCCCGACTGGGCCCCGGTGGCGCGCCGTATTCGCGAAGAGGCCACCGATTCGTGGGATGACAAGGTGGCCGTCGATCGCTTCGTCGGTAAGGGCGGACATTTCATCCGTGGCCGCGCCCGGGTGACGGGTCGCGACTCCGTCGAGGTCGACGGCGAACAGATCGTCGCCGGCAAGGCGCTGGTTCTGGCTTCGGGGGCCAGCGCCTGGGTCCCGCCGATGTTCGCCGACTATCCCGCACTGGACGAATCGAGAAGCGATCGCCACTGAAACCGTCCCTGCGTCACTGTTGGTCATCGGCGGGGGACCGGTGGGTCTCGAGATCGGGCAGGTGATGTCCAGGTTCGGGACGAAGGTGACCATGGTCGAAATGGGGGACCGTCTCGCGGGTTCCGAAGAGCCCGAGGTTTCCGACATGCTGATCCGGATACTGCGCCAGGAAGGCATCGAGGTGCATACGGGAGTCGACATCGTCAGTGTCTCGTCATCGGACGCGACGGGTTGCACTCTGCGCATGAGTGACGGATCCTCCCTTTCGGCCGAACGTGTCCTGGTTGCGACCGGCCGGCGTTCTGATCTCGAGGGCCTGGGCGTCGGCGCGCTCGGACTCGATGTCACGGCGCACGCCGTTCCCGTCGATGCGCGCATGCGTGTCGTCCCGGGAGTCTGGGCTGTCGGCGATGTCACGGGAAAGGGCGCGTTCACCCACCTCGCCATCTATCAGGCGAGGATCTGTGTGGCCGACATCCTCGGACATCCCATCGGCGAGGCGGACTATCGGGCCGTGCCCCGAGTGACCTTCACCGATCCTGAGATTGCGTCGGTCGGGCTGAGTGAAGCAGAAGCCCGCGAGACCGGGGGCGAAGTCCGTGTCATGAGTGAGCCGATCGCGCAATCGGCCCGGGGGTGGATCAACAAAGGTGAAGGTCTGGTCAAGCTGATCGAGAAGGACGGCGTGCTGGTGGGTGCCACGTCGATGGGGCCGTGTGGGGGAGAGGTGCTCGCGGTGTTGACGCTGGCCGTGCACGCGCGTATTCCGGTGCGCACGTTGAAGGAGATGATCTACGCCTATCCGACGTTCCACCGCGCCATCGACTCGGCGTTGTGGTCCTGACGAAACGCCCGCACGACGCCGGTCACCGGGCGGTCAGGTCCGCCAGGATTGCGGATGCCTGGTGCTGCAGCAATGACAGGTGGCCCTCGCCGGGGACGACGGTGATGCGTGCGTCGGGGAGGTGACGGAGCAAAAGGTCCCGGTACTCGGGTGGGCCCGTGTGGTCTTCGGCACCCTCCCAAATGTGGACCGGTGCGGCCACTTCGCCGAGCGTGAACCCCCATGGGTTGCCGAAGATCCGGTAGTCCTGCAGGCACCCTGCTGTTCCCTGCCGCATCGATTCTTTGACGAAGGCGACCGCGTCCGCGACCGGCCCTCTCTCCTTGAGGGCGGCGGCGTCGACGGCGGGAAAACTGCGCCGAATCTCGCGGTAGAGCCTCGTCTCGGACGCATCGGCGATCGAGACGCGCAAGAGGGCGGAGGCCAGCCATGGAGCCCGCCGCACCAGGAACAGCAAGATCCGGTCGTCGCTGGAAAGACCCCTCGTCGTGCCGAAGAGTTCGAACGGAACCGCGCTCGAGAGAAGCCCCACCGCGGTGACCCGCTCGGGCATTTTGGCCGCGCAAGCTGCCGCATAGGGCCCGCCGCACGACCAACCCATGACGGCAAACCGATCGAGACCGAGTGTGTCCGTCAACACCGCGACATCGTCCGGCCAGTCGAGCAGGCGGCGCCCCGGCTGGAACGTCGATCGACCCATGCCGGGCCGATCGGGCGAGACGATGCGGATGCCCAGCGTGTGCGCGGCGTCGTGCGCCGGCGCGGCATCGAGCCGGGAGCTCAGGCCTCCGTGAAAGCTCAGGACGGGCCGGCCATCGGGATCCCCGTACTCCTCGAACGCGAGCTCCCGCCCGTCGGGCAGCGTGACCGACCGGGTCACGCCCGCTGCACCCGCCGATGACCCTGCGCCCCGCCGTTCGGATCCGGGCGGGAAGGAAGTACACGCACGCAGGCACGCTATAGGGTGCTGCTGTGAGCACGAACGTGGATGAGCTTGTCGATGGGCTCCTGGCCGACCTACCCCCGTCGACCACACCGCCCCGTGACTTCCTGGGGGCACAGTTCGACCGGGGGCTGGCCTGGCTGCACTATCCCAAGGGGTACGGCGGTCTCGGGCTGACCCTCAAAGACCACCAGCGGGCCCAGTCGCGCTTGGCCGCCGCCGGCGCGCCGAGCAGCGGTGTGAAGAATCCGATCGGGTACGGCATGTGCGCGCCGACGATCGTCTCGCATGGCACGGACGAGCAGAAGGCGCGCTACCTCCGCCCGCTGTTCACGGCGGAGGAGATCTGGTGCCAGCTGTTCAGCGAGCCGGGGTCGGGGTCCGACGTCGCGAGCCTCTCGACCCGGGCCGTCGCTGACGGCGACGAGTGGGTCCTCAACGGCCAGAAGGTCTGGACGACGCTGGCCCACTTGTCGAGGTTCGGGCTCCTCCTGGCCCGGACCGATCCCGATGTGCCGAAGCACAAGGGCATCACCGCCTTCCTGATCGACATGGAGAGTCCCGGCGTCGAGGTGCGGCCTCTGTACCAGATCACCGGCGAGGCGGAATTCAACGAAGTCTTCTTCACCGACGTGCACATGCCCGAGACGGCGCGGCTCGGAGCTCCCGGCGACGGGTGGCGTGTTGCGGTCACGACGCTGATGAACGAGCGCGTCTCCATCGGCGGGGCCGTCGGCCGACGGGGCGCGGGTCCGATCGGGGACGCGCTGCGCATCTGGAAAGAGAAGTGGAGCGGCGACACCTCCCCGCACACGCTGGTGCTCCGGGACCGTCTGATTTCGTGTTACATCCGCAGCGAGGTCATCAACATGACGAATCAGCGGGCGGCACAGGTGCGCCGGGCCGGGACCCCGGGGCCCGAAGGCTCTGTCGGAAAGCTGGCCTACGCCGAGGAGAACCAACGCGTGTACGAGTTGTGTATGGATCTGTCGGGGAACGACGGGATGTTGTATCCGGCGGGTTACCCGATGATCCGGCCCCAGTCGTTGGGCATGGGAACTCCCGACATCCACAAGTCGTTCCTGCGCGTGCGCGCCAATTCGATCGAAGGAGGCACCTCGGAGGTGATGCGCAACATTCTGGGAGAGCGTGTGCTCGGTCTGCCCGGAGATGTGCGCAACGACAAGGAGCTCCCCTGGAAGGACGTCCCCCGCAGCTGACGCTTGACATTGACCCAGGGTCAAGCCGCATCATCGGGTGATCGGGCAGAGTGCCCGTGGTGCAGGGAGACACATGACCCTCATGACCATCGGCGAGTTCGGGGAGAGGACCCGGCTCTCGCCCAAGGCGTTACGGCTGTACGAGCAGCTCGGCCTCGTCGTGCCGCGAGAGGTGGACCCGGGTTCGGGCTATCGACGCTACGCCGAGGACCAGGTGGATACGGCCCAGCTCGTGGGGCTTCTTCGCCGCCTCGGCATGCCGCTCGCACGTATCGGGGAGACCCTCGAGTTGGCGCCGGCGGACGCAGCCCGCGCGCTGGCCGACTACTGGGTCCACGTCGAGGACACCGTGCGGGAACGCCGGGTCCTCGTTTCCTACCTGCGCGCCCGCCTGATGGGAGAGAGCCGACGCATGTACGACATCAACCTGCGCACCATGCCTGAACGCAAGCTGCTCACCATCAATCGACACGTGCTCATCGACAGCGTCGATGCCTTCTTCGACGATGCCTTTGCGCGCCTCCGTGCGGCCGCCTCGGGAATCGAGGGCATCGCCGGTGTGCCGTTCCTGATCTTCTACGGCGAGGTGAGCGAGGACAGTGACGGACCGCTGGAGCTGTGCCGACCGGTGACGCACGACACCGGCACGGCCGCCGTCGCGGCCATGGCCGATCTCCAGCTGAGGGTCGAGCAGTCTCACGATGAGGCCTACATCCATCTGACCCACGAGGAAATGTCATGGCCCGAGATGCTTCCGGCCTACGACGCTCTCGGACGATGGGTCAGGGAAAATCGCGCGCCAGCCCGCCGGTCCGGTCCGCCAACTCCTGATTGCCGATCAGCGCACAGCAACGCCGGACACGGTGACATGCGACCTCTCGGTTCCCCTGAGGTAGATGAAGAAGGGCTCTCTCAGACCGAAGCGGTGAGCCCGGCCACACTCTCCCCGGCCAGCCTGGGGCCTTCGGTGTGAAGGTGGCAGCGGACAGTGGTGCCGTTCGGCGTGACAAAGGGCTCGGGATCGACCGACGCACAGATGTCCATGGCGAACGGACAGCGCTGGCGGAAGCGGCACCCCGATGCGGTGCTCTGTCCCATGTCGACCTCACCCGTCAGGACGATGCGGGGGACCGTTCGTTCACGATGGGGGTCCGGCACCGGAATAGCCGAGAGCAACGCCGCCGTGTAGGGATGGGTCGGGCGGAGATAGACCTCGTTGGCGTCGCCCTCTTCGACGATCTTGCCGAGGTACATGACCGCGATCCGGTCGCTGAAGTGGCGGACCACCGACAGGTCGTGGGCAATGAACAGGTATGCCAGCCCGAGGCGGTCCTGTAGATCACTCAGGAGATTGATCACCTGGGACTGCGTGGAGACGTCGAGAGCTGAAACCGGCTCGTCGCACACCAGGAGACTCGGCTCGAGCGCGAGCGCCCGGGCGATGGCGAGGCGCTGCCGTTGCCCGCCGGAGAACTCGTGGGGTTGGCGTCCGAGCACATGGCGCCCGATGCCGACTTGGCCGAGGAGTTCGACCACCTTCTGGCGGCGTTCCTCCGCGGTCAACGACGGTGTGGATCTTGAGGGGCTCCCCGACGATCTCCAGGATGTTCTGCCGGGGGTCCAGGGATGAGTAGGGGTCCTGGAAGACCATCTGCATCCGTTGGCGTTCCCTGCGCAGCTTGGGCCCGCGCAAGGCGGTGATGTCGGTTCCGGCGAGCACGACGCTGCCGGCCGTCGGCTCGATCAGCCGCGTCACGAGGCGAGCGAGCGTGGATTTGCCCGATCCGCTCTCGCCGACCAGGCCGAGTGTCGTTCCCGGCTCGATGGAGAAGTCGACGACGTCGACGGCATTGACCGATCCCGTCACCCGTTGGAGGACTCCGCTCCGGAGCGGGAACTGCTTGGAGAGACCCTTGACCACCAGAATCGGCTCGCCCCCGGTCGAGCCGACGGGCCCCGATGCGTCGTGCTCGGCTCCGCCACGGCCCGGGCGCCGGCGAGGGTGAGCTCGTCCTGGCGCAGGCAACGGCTCAACGGCATCACCTGGCGGCGGTTCGCCGGGCTGTCGTCGACGGGTCGGGCTCCGCTGTCCAACGCGCCGCTGCGCGGGAGGTCGCAGCTCCACCGGCGTCGTGGCGCATGCCTCGTGCGTGTGGCTCACAGCGCGGGTTGAAACGGCAACCCGCAGGGGACCTGGTCGGGCCGGGGGACGATGCCCGGAATGAAGTGCAGCGGTTCTCCGGCCGGCGTGAGTTGGGGGATCGAGTTGAGGAGCGCCTCGGTGTAGGGATGGCGGGGCTGGGTGAACAGGGCGGTGGCATCCGTCTGCTCGACGATCTGACCGGCGTACATCACCACCACGTCGTCGGCGACGTCGGCGATGACCCCAAGGTCGTGGGTGACGAAGATCATCGCCATGTCCTCTTCGCTCTGCAGCGTGTGGAGCAACTCGACGATCTGGGCCTGGGTGGTCACGTCGAGGGCGGTGGTGGGCTCGTCGGCGATCAGCAGCTTGGGTGAGCAGGACAGCGCCATGGCGATCATCACCCGTTGGCGCATTCCTCCGGAAAAGGCGTGCGGGTAGTCGCGGGCCCGGGTGGCGGCGTTGGGGATCTCCACCCGCTCCAGCATCTCCACGGCGACCTTCCACGACTCGGCCTTGGTGAGGTGGCGGTGGGTGCGGACCTGTTCGGCGATCTGGTTGCCGACCGTGTAGGCCGGGTTCAGGCTCGTCATGGGTTCCTGGAAGATCATGGCGATCTCGTTGCCGCGGATCTGGCGGAAGTCAGCCGGGGAGAGGCGCATGAGGTCACGCCCCTCGAACCGGGCGGACCCGCTGGCCCGGCAACCCCGGGGCGGCAGGAGGCCCATGACGGCCAGGGCCGAGACGGTCTTGCCCGAGCCGCTCTCTCCGACCAGACCCAAGCGTCTTGCCCCGGTCGACGCTGAAGTTCGCATCCTCCATCACCGGGAACCATTGGCCGTTGGTCAGGAACTCGATGCGGAGCCGTTGACCGAAAGCAGTGTGGACGCCGGTCGGCGAGTCTACTGCACGGCCGGCACGGCAGCCGCCGCCGTGAGCGCCGCCGGTCAGCTCGGCGGCGCGAGCGCGCGTTCGGGCCAAGCGGTGACCTGCGGAGGCGGGTCATCAGGATGGTCGCCGTGCTGACAAGGCTGGAGCTCTTCGGCCGTTCCCGACCGAGGGAATCGCGCGAGCCCGTCGGCCACGAGGTTGAAGGAGAGGACGGAGAGCATGATGGCCAGACCGGGGAAGACGAGGGCCCACGGCGTGGTGAAGATGAACGGTAGCCCTCGTTCAGCATGGAACCCCAACTCGGGCGTGGGTGGCTGCTCGCCCGATACCCAGGTAGCTCAGGCCGGCCTCGACCAGCAGGGCGTAACCCGAGGGACAGGGAGACCTGGATGATGATCGGCGAGGCCACATTGGGCACGACGTGGCGGCGGATCAGGCGGTTCGACGTGGCGCCCAGCGATCGAGCCGCCTCGATGTAGTTCTCCTCGCGCACGGCGATGACCTCACCCCGCAGCAGGCGCACGAAGCTCGGGATGAACACGATGGCGATGGCGATGGCGGTGTCGTTGATGCTGGCGCCGAGCAGGGCGGCGACGGTCAGGGCCAGGATCAGCGGCGGGAAGGAGAACATGGCGTCCATCGCCCGCATGATCACCGAGTCGACCGCGCCCCGGAAGAAGCCGGCGATCAGGCCGAGCGGTACGGCGAAGACCATGGCGATACCGACGATCTCGAAGGTGGCCCGCAGCGAGATGCGGCCACCCCAGATCAAGCGGCTCAGGATGTCCCGGCCCAGGTCGTCGGTGCCCAGCCAATGCGCGGCCGAGGGCCCTGCATTGACGATATTGAGGTTCTGCAGATTCGGCGGGTAGGGGGCGATGAGGGGGGCGAAGATGGCCGCAATGGTGACGATCGCAAGGAAGGCCAGGCCGCCGAGGGCAAAGGGTTGGCGGAGGAAGCGATGCCAGAAGCCCGAGGCGGCGCCCGAGCTCCGCCGACACCCTCCTCGATGAGCTCGGAGGGGTCGGCCAGCCCGACGAACGGGTCACCGCTGGACGGAGGGAGGGCGAGACTCATCCGAGGCGGATCTTCGGGTTGAGATAGCCGTAGATGACGTCAACAATCAGGTTGATGATGACGAATGCCGTGGCGGTGACGAGGACGACGCCTTGGATCGACAGGGAGGTCCTTCTCGCTGATCGCCTGCGAGGATGTACTCGCCGATGCCGGGCAGCGAGAAGATCTGCTCGATGATCAAGGTGCCGCCCAGCAGGTAGCCGAACTGGATCCCGATGACGGTGACCGCGGGGCTGAGCGCGTTCTTGAGGGCGTGCTTGCCGATGACGACGCGATTGCTCAGGCCCTTCGCCACCGCGGTGCGCATGTAGTCCTGGTCGAGGGTGTCGATGAGTGCGCCACGGACCTGACGGGCGATGGTGGCGGCCCCGCCGATGCCCAGCGCCACCCAGGGCAGGATCAGATGTTCGAACCACTCCACGGCGAGGTCGACCACTCCACGTAGCCCAGGGCCGGGAGGACGATGGGTGTCGACGGCGAACACGATGACGAGCAGCAGGGCCAGCCAGAAGTCCGGGATGGCCACGCCGAGGCTGGAGCCCACGGTGACCAGCCGGTCGCGTGCGCCGAGCCGTTGCGGACACCGGCGATGATCCCCGCCGGGACGCCGATGAGGATCGACAGGATCATGCCGCCGACGGCGAGGGAAAGGGTCACCGGAAAGCGGGTGGCGATGCCCGAGGCGACCGTCTGGCCCTTGTTGAACAGGGAGTTCCCGAGGTCGCCGTGGATGACCCCGTTGAGCCAGCGCAGGTATTGCCTCCAGAAAGGCTCGTTCAGATGGAGCTGGCGGGTGATCTCCGCCACCTTGGCGGGACTGGAGTGGACCCCGCCGGCGAGCGCCAGTGCGGGGTTCCCGGGGAGGATCAGCACAAGGCTGAAGACCGCGAAGGAGATCAGCAGGAGGAGGGGGATGGTGATCAGCAGCCGGCGGACGATGAACGAGAGGAGAGAACCACCTGAGCCCACGGGCGCTCAGCTCACTTCTTCGGGCAGCGCGGCATCGATGCGGGTCATCGCCGTACCAGCGACCCGTCCCGGCCTGAAGGGTCTGTGCAGATCACACCGTCAGCCGGTCGGGCCCGGATGCCGGATCCCGCCGCGTCCAGACAACGCTGCTCACTTCTTGACGTAGATTCCGGCCAGGTCCGAGCGGCACTGGCCGATGGGAGCCACGACCTTCCCGCCCACCACCGACTTGTTGTAGGCGATGATCGACGGCTCGAACTCGATGGGTGTCTCGAGACCCTGGGCCATGACGGTGGCGCCCACCTTCTGCATCAGGGGACCTTGCAGCGCGGGGCTGAGCGACGCGTTGGCCGCTTCGACTTCGGGCGCCAGGGCCAGGTCCTCGGTACCGAGGTATTGCGCCGGGAAGCCGCTGGGCTCGAACACGGCCTCGAAGGTATTGGAGATGTCGGGCCCGTTGGTCAGGTCCTCGCTCAGCAGCGCGTCACCTTCCTTCTTGAGGTACACGTCCTCCAAGAGGTCGCTGCCGGGGATCAGCTGGATGCTCACTTTGAAGCCGGCGGCGGCCATCTCGCTCTGGATGATGGTGGCGAGGCGTTGGAACGTGGTGTCGTTGGAAGGCACGTCGAGCTTGAAGGAGATGCCGTGGGGATAGCCGGCCGCAGCCAGCATGGCCTTGGCCTTCGTGGGGTCGTAGACGTACTTGTCGCCGACCGTCTTGTTGTAACCCGGAGAGTTGGGCGGGAAGGGCTGATAGGCGGGACGCCCGACGCCGGCGTAGACGACCTTGTTGATGGCCGCACGATCGATGGCGTATTCGAGTGCGGCCCTGACCTTGACATTGTTGAAGGGGGCGCGGTCGTTACGGGTCTCGAGCGTCGTGTAGTCGTAGGACTGGGTGATCGCAGTGCCGATGTTGGAGTCGTGTTTCACCTCGGAATACTGCTGGGGGTCGAGGGAGATCATGTCCACGGCGCCCGAGGTGATGGCGCTCACGGCTTGGGGTCCGGGCTGACCTCAACGAAGTCCACCGCGCTCAGCGGATAGGCCTTGGAGTCCCAGTACTTCGGGTTCTTGACCAACTCGATCGACGATCCGGGCTGATAGCTCTTTAGGACGAAAGGCCCGGAGCCGACCGGGGCCGTGGCGGCGTTGGTGATGCTCGAAGGCGGGGTACACCATGCCGTCGATGTAGGTCATGGCCCAGAGGAAGTCGCCGGCCGTCGGTCGGTTGAGTTGGACCACCAACGTGTCCGGGTCGGGCGTCGTCATGGACTGGATGGCGGACAAGCGAGCTCCGCAGCGGGCTTTTCTTGGTGTTCAGGAGACTGTCCATGACGTCCGTAGAGGTCACCGGCTCGCCGTTGGAGAAGACCATGTTGGGCCGGATGTGCAACGTCACCGTCGAGGAATTGTTGGAGACGGTCCAACTCTGGGCGACGCCACCGCTGATGTTGTACTGGCCGGGGGCCGTCACGGACTGGTAGATGTTGGACATCACCGTGTACCCGCAGTCGTTCACCGACGTGCTGGGGTCGAAGTTCGTAAACTCGTCATTGATGTCAAAGCCGTACTTCAACACGCCGCTGGTGTTGTTGCTGGAGGCGGCGCCCGCTCCCTGACTGCCGAGGCTCGCGGCGACCAGGGGTCCGAGCAACGCTGCTGCCGCGGTTCCGGCCAGGACCACCCGTCGTCCACCAAGGCGGGACTTCCGGGACGACGTCGGGCCGTCCGTGCGTGCCCGGCGGCTCTGTGACGATGCGAAAGAACCCATCCCTGTTTCCCCCTTATGCCGATGTTCGAGTCGCTGGCTTCGGCACGTCCTCTGCGTCCACCGCGGACGCCTTCTAGGTGACACGAGAGTCAGCTTCGAGCGGCAGACTATACCCAGTCGACTCCGAATCCCGCACATCACCGGGGCACCCGGGGAGCGACGATCGTCCTCGGTGCCTCACGTGGTGAGGGCCCGAGAGTTGCGGATCGACAGCGCGACGAGCGTCAGGGTGGGTCCGTACCCGGATCCGGTGGGAAACGGGGAGGAGTCGCAGACCACGACGTTGGGCACGTCGTGCAGGCGTCCCCACTCATCACAAACCGAGGTCGCGGGGTCGGTACCCATGCGCGCCGTTCCGACCACGTGGCGTGAAGCGGGAATGCTCGAGCTCTTGAACGATCCCTGGCGGAATTCCTCTCCGACGTGGGGGGAGGTGGCCGTGCGCGCCCAGATCGCTCCCGCTTCGTGCAGGATGCCTTCGAGTTTCGGACCGTAGAACGCGGAGGCCGCGATTTCGTGCCGGTGCGGTTTGTACGTGATCCGCGCCACCGGGAGCCCGTGGATGTCACGGATGCTGGGGTCGAGGTCGATCCGGTTGATCGCCTGCGGCATGTCCTCGCCCTGCATGGTGAATCCAACCATGTGATCGCGGATGGGTGAGGCACGCATCATGTCCTTGTGCGCAGGTCCCCAGGGGTAGAACTTCGACTCGAGCATCGGATGCGCCGCAGCGCCGTGCTCGACCAGCCCGCCCTTGAACCACGGGAGGCCCGCTTTGGCGGCCGCAGCCCGGGATTCGCTGTTCACGAGGATGAAATCATCCTGGAGGTGGGTCACCGAACGCCCCTTGTGGGCGTGGAGACGCATCGGGAGCTGTCCGAAGGTGAGCGTTTGGAAGTGGTACATGAGGTTGCGGCCGATTTCGGGATGCTCGAGGCCTGACAGGAGCAGCAGCCGCGGTGTCTCGGTGGCCCCGGCCGCCAGCACGACATGGGCCGCTGTCTCGACATGCCGTTCCCCCGCCGCGTCGATCCATTCGACGCCGGAGGCCTTGCCGTTGTCCACCAGGATCTTCGAAACCATCGATTCCGCCCGCAGCTCGGCCTTCCCGGTCATGAGGGCGCGTCGCAGCGAGGCCACCGGGTCGCCCTTGGCGTGAATCGGGCAGCCGAAATAGGCGCAGAATCCGCAGTTGTTGCACGCGGGGCGGTCGTCGTAGGGAACGGAGTTGCAGGCGGTGGGCCCGGGGTAGGGGTGGTACCCCAATCGTTCGGCGGCGGCCGTGGTGACCACGGCGCAGTACATCGGCGCCCCCGGAGGCATCGGGTAGGGCTCGTCGCGCGGCGCGGCGAATGGATTGGCCCCGGCCTCACCGGCCACCCCGATGAGGCGTTCGGCCTCCGCGTAGTACGGCTTCAGGTCGTCGTAGCCGATGGGCCAGTCGACGAGGGTCGCACCGTCGATCGGCCCGAGGTCCGAGAGCACCCGGAAGTCGTCCTCACGAAAACGCGGCACCTTGCCGTCCGCATGGGTGCCTCCTCCGCCGACGGTCGCCGGCAGGTTGTTCACCTCTCCCACGTGAATGCGATCACCGTCGGCCGCACTGACGCGGAACGTTCTCGGCTCGAGCCACGGATCCGGGCCGAGGAAGTGACGGCTCCAGTATTTGATCTCGTCGTTGGAGAATTCGTAGAGAAGTTCCGAGGGCTTCTCCGTGTTGACCAGATAGTTCTTTCCGCGCTCGAAGATGAGCACCGACCAACCAGCGGCCGTGAGGACGTCGGCGGCGGTGGAGCCTCCGGGGCCCGAGCCCACGATGATGGCATCGAAGTCACGGCTCACGGTTGGCTGACCTCCTCGTCGGTGTAACCCCGGGGTTGGACGTCGCCGGCGAAATCGATGTACTGCCATCCGACCGTGTTGCGATTGCCCAAATACTCGGGTGCGCCGTACATGCCCTCACAGGCGTGCTCGTGGAGGAGCTCGAGGAACTCCCCGTTTGCTCTCAGTCGTGCGTCCTGCTCTTCGGGTGACACGCGGGCGAAGTCCTCACCCAATGCCGCCAGGCCGGCACGGTACTGCTCCTGCAGTCCGACCACGGGACCCAGGCGCTCACGTTCGGCCATGCCGAGGGATCCTTCGATCCGGGTTCGCCACGCCAGCTCGTCCCTGGCGCTGAGACGGTGGAAGGTGGCAAAGCGCGGATCTCCACCGAAGCGTCCCGAGAACGGGCCACCGGCCCAGATGAGGGGCGGATCAGTGGCGAATGCGCCGAGGAACCCGTCGATGAAATCCACGACACCGGCTTCGGTTGCACCGGGGTCCTGATCGGTCGGGATCAATCGGGCACACGCGGCCTGCACGATCGCGTATTGGTTCTCGTCGAAGAATCGGGCCACGGGCGAGTGTAGGTCGGCAGACATGGGAAAAGGCAAGACGCACGACTTGGACCAGATGGTCCACGTCGCTTCGCCGATGGCGACCGGGGTCGTCATGGTGCCCGGTATCGCGCGAGGGTGGGGGGAGTGGAGAGCGCACAGGCAGACATCGAGCGGGAAAAGAGAGTGGCGGCCGAGGCTGCCGCCGACTTGGTCGAAGACGGCATGGTCGTCGGGCTGGGCACCGGGTCGACGGTCGCCTATCTGCTGCCGGCACTGGGTCGGCGCCACCTCGACATCTCGTGTGTCGCCACGTCACCGGCAACGGAGACGCTGGCCCGGGCCGAGGGCATCACGGTCGGGCCGTTCGAGGGGATCTCGCGACTCGACATGGCGATCGACGGTGCCGACCAGGTCGATCCGTCCGGATGGCTCGTCAAAGGGGGCGGCGGAGCCCACACGAGGGAGAAGATCGTCGCTGCCGCGGCAGACCAATTCGTGGTGATCGTCTCGTCCAACAAGGTTGTCCGGCGGTTGGCGCCCCCCGTCCCGCTCGAGCTCTTGGTGTTCGGGCTCGATGCCACCCTGCGGTCCCTGGCCAGTGCGGTGGTTCGCCACGCGCCGGCGAGTCCTGATGGCGGCATGCTGGCCGACTACCACGGTGAGTTCGAAGACCCGGCACGCCTCGCTGTCCTGTTGGGCGCCACTGCCGGTGTGGTGGAGCACGGGCTCTTTCCTCCGGCCATGGTGTCCCGGGTCCTGGTCGGTCGGGGCGACGACGTCGAAACGCTCGCGCTCCGAAGCTGAGGCGCCGGGTTCAGGCCGCCTGAAAGGTGACCGGCAGAGCAGTCGGGGAGCGGAAGACCTGTCCTCGGATGTGTGGATCCATGTCGCCCGGGTTCAGGGCCAGGCCGGGCAACCGATCGAGCACACGGTTGACGAGGGCCCGTGTCTCGAGGCGGGCCAGGTGCATGCCCAGGCACATGTGTGGTCCGTGCGCGAAGGCAATGTGGGGGATGGCCGGTCGAAAGATGTCGAAGACCTCGGGGTTCTCCCAGCGGGTCTCGTCGTGATTGGCCGAACCGATGTTGGGTGAGATGCTCGCGCCGGCACCGAGGGTCACGCCGCCGATTTCCACCTCGCATGTGGTCATGCGATTGATGGAGAGGAGCGGCGGTTCGAAGCGCAGGGCCTCCTCAATCGCCTGGGGCAGAAGCGACCGGTCGTCACGAACGGCCTCGAGCTGATCGGTGTGGGTCAGGAGGAGGTAGAGGAGGTTGCCCGAGGAGCGGTAGGTCGTTTCGGCCCCCGCAGGCAGCAGAAGGCGGAGGAACGAGTAGATCGCCTCGTCCGTCAGCCGCTCACCGTCGACCTCCGCCAAGACCAGGTCGCTGATGACGTCTTCTTGCGGATCCTCTCGGCGGAGCGCGACGAATTCGGCAAAGTAGTTGCGCAGAGCTTCTGACGCCGCCAATCCCCGGTCGATGTCGCCCCCGAGGGAGATGAGTTCGACCGACCAGCGCTGGAATTGCGCGAAGTCCTCCTCGGGAAGTCCGAGCAGTCGGGCGATCACGCGCACCGGGAATTCGAATGTGAGCTGACGGACCAGATCCGCCTCACCGTCATGCACGAAGCGGTCGATCAATTCATCGATGATCGGTCCGATGAACTCGGGCTCCCATCGCACCAACGATTTCTCCCGGAAGGCATGCGCGACGAGGTTGCGGTGCCCCCTGTGTTCGGGGTCGTCCATTCCGAGGATCATGTGACCCATGACCATGCCGATGGTGGCGTCATAGCCCGTGGAAGTGAAGGTCTTGGCATCGCGCAGGATCCTCGAGCAGTCCTCGTAGCGGAAGGCATTCCATTCGGGCTCCGCCTCGAGTCCTTCGGGCAGGAAGTCCATGGCCATCAGGCGACCCTTCCAGACCGGGGAGTTCCGCCGTTTCTCGGCGAAGTCCGGGTAGGGGTCACGGGTGTCCCCCGAGACCACGTCCACGAAGGCCGCAAAGGGGTCATACTCCTGCTCTTGGGTCTCAGTCATGCGATTCCTCTCGACGAGATGCTTCCCTTTTTACACCGGGAGCGCCAGCAACGGGGCACCGCCCACCCCAATGGTGGGGAGCCCGGTGCCCCTCAGCGACCACCTGCGCACCCGGCGCCTAGGCTCCCGCCCTGATGAACACGTTGCGCACCCCCGACGAATGCTTCGCTGCACTTCCCGGTTTTGACTACGTCCCCGCGCTACGCAGAGGTGGGGGATGGGGAAGGGGGTTCCTTGCGGATCCACTATGTGCGCGAAGGCGCGCCGGACGCGCCGGTCGTCCTGTTGCTCCACGGCGAGCCCTCCTGGTCGTATCTGTACCGCACGATGATTCCCGTGCTCACCGGAGCCGGCTTGCAGATCGTGGCTCCGGATCTGGTCGGATTCGGTCGATCGGACAAACCAGCCGAGCGTGGCGACTACACCTACGCGCGTCACGTGGAATGGATGCGCGCCTTTCTCTTCGACCGTCTGGATCTGACCGCGGATCACGCTGGTCTGCCAGGACTGGGGAGGACTCATCGGATTGCGGCTCGTGGGTGAGCATCCCGACCGTTTTGCGCGGGTGGTGGCGGCGAACACGTTCCTCCCCACCGGCGACGTCTCGCCCGGTGAAGCGTTCTTCAACTGGCAACGCTTCTCCCAGGAGGTGGAGGTCTTCCCGACGGGCTTCATCGTCAATTCCGGCTGCGTGACCGATCTGGCGCCGGAGGTGCAGGCCGCCTACGACGCGCCGTTCCCCGACGAGTCCTTCAAGTCCGGTGCGCGCGCCTTCCCCATGCTGGTGCCGTCGAGCCCGGACGATCCGGCGCACGACGACGAACGTGGCCGCCTGGAAAGGTCTCGCCTCCTACGCGCGGCCCTTCCTGACCGCCTTCGGGGATGCGGACCCGATTACCCGGGGGGCGCATCGCGCGCTCGCAAGAGGGCATCGCGGGCGCTCAGGGACAGCCGCACACGACCATCGTCGGCGGTGGTCATTTCCTCCAGGAAGACTGTGGAGAAGAACTGGCACGGGTCGTTGTCGATTTCGTCGCTGCATCCGCGTAGCACTCGCACGACGACGTCTCGCCATCGCCCGGACGCCACCCGCAGCGTCACTCCGGTGGCGATTGCAGCATTCTCTTGGTAGAGAGTCGCACGGCGAGCACGCAGAGCGCGACCGCAAAGACGGCCAAACGCACCGATCTCGGGCAGAACGGTGGTGAACGTGGCGTGGTGGTAGATCAGCCTGATGAAGGCATCCATCGCCCAGGCCTGGGGCACGGCATGGCCGACGATGCGCACGGTGGTGCCCACCACGTCGAGCGGATAGACGCAACCACCGAGCATGCCGGCGGCGATGCCGACGACCACCGACGTGGCGATGGCCTGCTCCTCGCTGCCGCGCCCACGTGCCGATGAGGACCGATGCGCCCGACAAGGCGAGCGCGAGGAGGGCGATGACCGCGCCAACGGCGACGGGATCGCCCCAGTGCACGCCGAAGAGGACCCGACCCAGCAGGAGCAGGCCGATCGACTGCGCCGCGGCGACGACGAGAAGGCTGAGGACCTGGGCGGCGACAATGGACCGCTGCCGCACCGGGGCCGCGGCCAGTCGACGCAGTATGCCGAGGCGGCGTGATGCGACCAGGCCCGACGAGAGCACGAGCAGCGTGATGCCCATGAAGAGCACGAGATCGGCGGGTGCCACGTAGGAGAAGGGGCTGAACGGCGCCGGCGTGTGGGTGTGCGCCAGCACGGTGTCGGTCACCTGGGTCGAGGCTCCTTCTGCGGCGATCAGGTCCAGCAGCGCCACGACATCGGTGCGTGCCTGCACGGCATCAGTCGTGGCCGACTGCGAGACGAAGTCGACACGGATGGCATGTGCGGTTGGCCGGGAGTCCCACCAGTCCCGCCACGACCCGTCCCCGCAGGATGTCGTCGTCAGCGCGGCGCGGTCGGGTTCGATCCTGACCTTCAGGCCCGACGTGTGCTGTACCAGTTCGAGGAGGCGCGGCGAGGGGTTGACGAGACCAACCGGTTCCTTGGGGCTTCCCGCCAGCAGCCCCGTGACGAGGATGAACAGCAGCGGGAAGACGGTGGCCAAGCGCGAGAGCCGCCGATCGCCGATGATGCGGCGGACGTTGACCTGCAAGATCGCGATCACGGCTCCACCATGCGGCGGACGCGGGTCATGGCGAGCCCGAACGAAATGAGCGCGATGAGGCAGAGCACGAGGAACGGCCCGATCACCGAGCCGGCCGATTCGTGCAGCAACGCAAGGCGCCCGAAGCCAACCAGTGCCCACCCGTTCGGGGTGCCGAGGCTCACGATCTGGAGGAACGGGGGCAGTGAGCCCGGCGGGAGGAGGTTGCCGCCGACCAGCGAGAGGAAGAGGCCCACGATCAGGGCGACGCCGAAAGCCTCCTGCTCGTTGCGGGCCAGCGAGGTGAGGAAGGCACCCAACCCGCACATGGCCGCCGCCGCACCGATCGACAGCAGGAGGACGCCCAATGGCGCTCCCCAATCTGCGCCGAAAATGAGGGTTGTCGCCCCCCAGACCACGAGAATGCTGGTGAGCCCGGTGACGAAGATGGCCAGCATCTTGCCGGCGACGATCCGCGACGGTCGTATCGGCGCCGCGGCGATCCTGCACCAGGGTGCCCACCGGAACGTTCGAGCATCAGCGAGCGCATGCCGAGACCCCCGCCGATGAAGAGGAAGATCACCGCGATGGACGGGGCGAAGTAGTCGAGGACGCCGCGGCTGGCGTTGCCGAGGCTCATGGTGCTGACGCTGATGGAGGCGAACTGCGGGGCCGGCCCGGCCGAAGGTGCCCGGCATACAGGCGACTGGCCAGGCCGGCGGCAATCGATTCGGCCCATTCCTGGCCCGTCAGCGAAGAGGCCCGGCTGACGACGTCGAAGCCGGGGGAGTGGCCGGCACCCGGGGCCACAATGGGGATCAGCAGGTCGGAGAGCTGGTCGATGGTACCGGTGCAGGATCACCCCGCCCGCCAACCTGCCGTCCGCCACCTCCGCCTGACGGCGTCGGCACGCCGGGGATCGGGCGCACGGCCACGCGAGGGGGGAGTTGCGTCGCATGGGCGGCCGCAGCACCAACTGCGGCGTGGTGCCCGCCACGCCGATGGTGAGGTGGGCCTTGGGCGCATCATGGCCGAAGGCAAACCCCAAAATGGCGGTCAGCACGAGCGGTGCGATGAGGCTGGAGATCACAATGGAGCGGTCCCGCAGCCGTCGGCGCAACTCGTTTGACGGCAATGATCCGGATCAGTCTCGGAGTTCCTTTCCGGTGAGCGCCAGGAATACCCCTTCGAGGTCGGGCGCGAGGACCTCGACCCCCGTGAGCTCGACACCGAGCCCTCCCGCCTCGCGGACGACGCTGGGCAGAACGGCCGCGCCGTGCTCGGTCATGAGCTCGAGACCACGGGCATCCGGCGCACGTCGCTGACGGCGGGGAGGAGGAGGCATGCCGTTGCGAGGGCCTCGGCGGATGCGTCGGTGGCGGCAGCGCTGGTGCCGCCACTGACCCTGGCGCCCGCCGGGCCGAAGATCAGTCGCAGCACGGTCCTGGCCCCCGTACTGACGGATGAGCCCGATGGGGCTGCCTTCGGCCACGAGCCGCCCGTCATCGATGATGCCCACCCGTTGGCAGAGCGTCGCCGCCTCCTCCATGTAATGGGTGGTGTAGAGGACCGCGATGCCGAGCCCGGCCACCGTCTCGAGAATGGCGTGGCGGCTCTGGGGATCGACGCCGACGGTCGGCTCGTCGAGGATCAGCAACCGGGGCTCGTGGAGAAGTCCCGCTGCGATGTTGGCGCGCCGTTTCATACCCCCCGAATAGGTGCCGACGTGTTCCTTCCCCCGGTCGGCCAGGCCCACCAGCGCCAACGTCTCGGTGATGCGCTGCTCGAGACGTTCGCCGCTCAACGCGTAGAGCTGACCGAAGAACCGGAGGTTCTCCCGGGCCGACAGGTCCGGATAGAGGGCGAGATCCTGGGGTACGTAGCCGATGGCTGCTTTGGCCTCGAGCGATCCCCCCGGCTTCCCGTCGACCAGCACCTCGCCGCTGTCCGCCTTGAGGAGGCCGCAGATGATGGCGATCGTCGTCGTCTTGCCGGCGCCGTTCGGGCCGAGCAACCCGTAGCACTCGTCGTCCTCCACCGTGAAGGACACATCGTCGACAGCGGTGCGCTCGCCGAATTGCTTCCGGAGACCCCGACACGCCAGCACGGCTGGACACTAACTTGGATCCCCCCGGATTCCCGGGAGCCGTCCGCCGTGGTGGCGGGCGGTCGCCCTGTCCCGAAAGCGGCCTGCGAGGTGTCAGCTCCTGAGGGCGGCCCGCAGCGTGTCGAGGGAGAACTCGCCGGTCTGGTGGTCGCCGCACTGGGCGCAGTCGGCGGCATGTCTCCACGAGGTGATCATGCGGGTGCCGGCCAAGTTCAGATACACCGTGAACGTCTCGGCATCGGCGGGAGCATCGAGCTGGTAGTACGGCCGCCAGCCGTGGCGACCGGCTCACCCGCCACCTCGGTGCCCTTCACGATGCGCCTGAACCGCATCCGGTGCGCATCGAAGATCCAGGTGCTGTTACATGACTCGATGACCGTGGGCTCGAGTTCACGTTCTACTGTCATGAAATCAGTATGGCGGAATGGCCTGACGGAGGCCATAGCCCCAACTGTGCCTGTTCTGGGGGATCCGTTACAGGTTTGTGACGTTCTCGACCGGCCTGCAATCCCTGTGAGCGCCACCCTCACTAACGGAGGAGCTCCGCCACCGCCTGTGTGACGGCCTTGGCCATCGGAATGTGAAGGAACTCGTTGGGTCCGTGTGCGTTGGAGTGCGGTCCCAGGACGCCGGTCGCGACGAATTGCGTGCGTGGAAAGCTGCGCTTGAGGTCGGCCAGGAAGGGAATCGTCCCCCCTTCGCCGTGGAAGCCCACGGGTCGCCCGAAGGCCGTCTGCGACACGCGTTCGAGTGCATCGCTGTTCCTCTGATCGAGCGATGGGGCGAGCCACCCGTCGGCCACGCCTTCGAGGTCGATGGTGATGTGTGCACCCTCGTCGGAGGTGATCGCCGAGATCAACGCATCTGCCGCCACTTGTGCGTCCACATCGGGGGGAAGGCGAAGCGAGATCTTCGCGGTCGTGAACGGTCGCAGGACGTTCCCTCCATCGCGCACGGCAGGCACGCCGTCGATGCCCGTGACTTCGAGTGCAGCTGACCAGGCCTTTCCGATGAGCCGGTCGGCCGCCGTCTCCCCGATGAGGCGGAGCCCGTCGACGGTGGGCAGAGCGTTGTCACCGAACTCCTGTGCCGCCGCGCCGAGGGAGGCCCGCAGGCCGTCGGGGACGCCCTGCCCCAGCAGCTCGGGCAGCAGGATCGCGCCCGTCGCCTCGTCCTCGATGCGCGACAGGATCTTGCGCAGGATGCGGAATGACGAGGGCACCACGCCGCCTCCCATGCCGCTGTGAATGCCTTCGGTGAGCACATCGACCCGCACGCTGGCCACCAGATTGCCCCGAAGGGACGACGTCAGCCAGAGCCGGTCGTAGCTCATGCAGCCTGAATCGAGGCAGATGACCAGCGAGGGCGTACCGATCCGTTCCTGCAGGTACTCGACGTACGCCGACAGGTCCGGGCTCCCGCTCTCCTCACTGGCCTCTATGAGGATGACCACGCGCCCGCGACCTCCGTCGGCCGCCAACAATGCCGTCACGGCGGCGAAGAGCGCGTAGCCGTCGTCCGCCGTGCCGCGCCCGTAGAGGAGGTCACCTTCGCGGACGGGCTCGAACGGCGAGAGCCCGGGTCGCCAGTCGCCCAGCGGCGGCTGCTTGTCCATATGCCCGTAGATCAATACGGGATCGCCCGTGCCACCGTTCTCCACCAGCAGGACCGGTGTGCGCCCGGGCAATTGCACGATCTCGGTCTGCAGGTCCGCGTCCTGTTCCTCGCGTCCAGCCGCTGGAGCAGCTCGGCGGCTTCCGTGAGGGCGCCCCGCTCCTCCCAGTCTGCGTCGAAAGCCGGGGAGAGGCACTTGATGCGGGTGTACTCGGCCAGGGTGGGCAGGATCCGCTCTTCCCAGGCTGCGTCGATCTGCGCGCGACGCGTCGGTCATCGGAGCTGCCGGGGATTCGGTCAACTTGGCCAGGCGGTCCAAGCGACTTGGACATGCCTCGCGCCGTGATCGACGGCATCTTGCCCCGTCGGAAGAACGTGGCTTGCTTGTCCTGCGGAGATGTCCCAGCTCTCCCGCACCAGGGTCCCGCCTTCCACCGGTTCGAACTCGTAGCGCCAGATGCGACCGCCGAGGTAGCGGCCGAGAAAACCCGCGAGCACGGTCTTCCAGGCGATACGCCGGTCCTGTTCGAACTCGATCACGGTGTTCGACATCGAGTAGGGCACCCCGGCCTTCATGGACATGCCGAAGGTGGTGCCGAGCGTGAGTTGTGCGGTGTGCCCGGGCTTGGGTTTGACCACGGCGCCCGAGCCATCGATCTCGGGGTGGCGGCTCGATGTCCGCCACGATCGCAAAGAGATCTGCGGCTGGTGCAGCAATGACCCGTTCGACGCTGACGATGTTTCCTTCCACGGCGTACCCCTCTGCTTGTTGTCGGCCGCCTCAGTACTATCACCCCGCTACGAGGCACTCTGGCACCCCGGTACGGGCACTCTTGGACACCGTGTGGGCACGGTATGGGCACGGTGTGGGCACCGTGTGGGCACGGTGTGGGCACCGTGTGGGCACCGTGTGGGCACCCGGGACGCCTCGTACAGTGCAGGACGCGATGAACGACCTATCGGAGATGTGCACGTGACGGAGCAGGACGAACTCTCGATCTACTACAATCCGCGCTGTTCCAAATGTCGCACGGCACAAGGAATCCTGACCGAGCACGGCTGTCGATGCGCACGTCGTCGAGTACCTCAAGGAGGCGCCGACGGTGCCACAGCTGCAGGAGCTGATGGGGCAGCTCGGCATCACCGACCCTCGGGCCATGATGCGAACCGGCGAAGACATCTATAACGAGCTGGGACTGGCCGATCAGTCCGGACCGGCTCTGCTCGAAGCCATCGCCGCGCATCCCATCTTGTTGGAACGCCCCATCGTGGTCCGAGATGGTCAGGCCGTCATCGCCCGCCCGCCGGAGCGTCTGCTGGAGCTCCTCGAGCCCTAACCTTTGGTTTCCACACGGGCGGCTCCAAGTGGTGAGCGCCACCGCCGGACACTTGCGAAAACTAACGGCTAGAAGTCTAGCGGACAGTTTTCACACACCCCTGGCGGATGCGTGGACATGCTCCACCCTCTTCTGCCCGGCTCACGGCACAGGCGAAGAAGGCAAAAAGGCGCAGGTAGGCCAGCCGCCGGGCGGCTGACCGGCTCGATGTTGGTTGGCACAGAGTGGAGCACCGGGCTCCTCAAGGGCCGGCCGGCCACTCGTGTCCGGCCTCGCCTCCGGCGCCCTTGACCACCCCTCCCACGAGAGGCGAGCGAGAAAGACGATGCAGCCCCGCACCCGGAGATCTCAGGCGGCCGTTTTGCCCCGTCCGCACTGCACCGTCCGCACTGCACCGTCCGCACTCACCGTCCTGCGTGCCCGTCGGGCCAGCGACCTCACTATTCCATGACGGCGAATTGCGCCAGGTCGCTCAGCTGTACCCACTCCAAGGTCGACGCGTGCGTCGAGGCCAAAACCACGGGAGGAGCGACTCCCGCCTCGAACGCTTCTTGCCATCGACTGGCGCAGAGACACCACTGGTCCCCGGGTACCAACCCGTCGAAACCGTGTTCGGGATGCGGGGTCGAAAGGTCGTTGCCCACCGAGGCCGAGAAAGCCAGGAACTCCTCGCTGGCGCGGATGCACACTGTGTGGACGCCGAGGTCTTCGGCGCCGGTATTGCAACATCCGTCACGGTAAAAGCCGGTGAGGGGGTTGTAGTTGCAGGGTTGGAGGTCGCCTCCGAGAACGTTCTGGGCCATGCCCCATTCCATCACGGTTCGCCCACGTCGGGCACCGCACGGTCTAACCGTGCTCGCCATCCGTCGAATGCCTCGCCCTCGTAGCGATCGACCCACGTGAATTGCTCGACCGGGAGCCGCCGCAGCCGGCGTGCTGCAACGACCGGGCGGCCCAACACCACGAGGGCGGCGACGGCGCAAGTGTCGGGGATGGAGAAGAGCCGGCGCACGTCGTCTTCCCGCCGGATGGGCATCGTGGTGATCACGCCCCCCAGACCTTCGGCGCGGGCGGCCAACAGGAGATTCCAGGCGAAGGGGTAGATGGATGCGCCCCCGGCCAGTGTGTAGCGATCGAGGTCACGGTCGACGGCGGCCAAGGCGGTCAGGTCGGCGAGCAACAACAACAGGGCAGGTGCCGTGTCGAGGGTTTCGGCCAGCCCCGGTGTCGCCCCTGACGCGGCGTGCGCGGCGGCGGCTTCGGCGAACTCGTGCGCGTGGCCGGCAGCGACTTCCTCGGCGGCCCGGTCGGTGATCGGGGCCCACGGGACCAACCCGGCACTATGGAGAGCGAGGTACTCGTACCACCCGGTCAGATACAGATCGCGCAGGGACCGTCGGGTCGCGGGGTCCTTGACGACGATCACCCGCCAACCTTGGCGATTGCCGCCACTGGGGGCGAAGCGTGCCGTATCGAGTAGACGGTGGAGGACGTCATCCTCAATGGGTTCGGGAAGGAACTCGCGTACCGCGCCCGTGCTCCGCAGGGTCTCGATCAGATTGAGGTCCATGCGAATGACCGTAGCGGGCGCCGCCACCCTCGACACGGCCCACTCGACCGCGCCACGCGCCACTGTGGTGCATGCCTGCGCCCGAGCGTCTGCGGGAGTTGAGCCGGTTCCCGCTCGTGGTTTCCCCCATGGCCGGAGGGCCGAGCACGCCGGCGCTCGTGGCGGCGGCGGCGGAAGCGGGCGCGGTGGGATTCCTCGCCGCCGGCTACAAGTCCGCAGCCGAGATGCGCACCGAGATCGCGGCCGTCCGCGCCACCACACCCGCCGCGTTCGGCGTGAACGTGTTCGTCCCGGGTGAGCCCACGCTCCACCTCGATGCGCTGGCGGACTACGCCCGCTCGCTGGAGGAGGAAGCCGCCGCGCTGGGGGCGACGCTCGGAACGCCCCTCTGGGATGACGACGACTACGGCGCGAAGCTCGATGTACTTCTCGCCGAGCCGCCCGCTCTCGTCAGTTTCACGTTCGGCTGTCCCGCCACGGACGTGGTGCGGGCCCTGCAGGGAAAGGGCGCGCTGGTCGTCGTGACGGTGACCACCCCGGAGGAAGCGGTGCGGGCGCAACGGGTCGGGGTCGATGCCCTCTGCCTGCAAGGCATGGAGGCGGGCGCACACCGGGGCAGCTTCGTCAACGACGACAGCCCGGGTCAGGATCACTCGCTCGCGGTCCTTCTGGGCGAGGTGCAGAGACGATGCGACCTGCCGCTCATCGCGGCCGGTGGCATCACCGATCCGCAAGGCGTGACGGCGACACTGGCGGCCGGGGCGACGCAGGTGCAGCTGGGGACCGCCTTCCTGCGGTGCACCGAGAGCGGCGCCCATCCCGCCTACAAGGCGGCACTCGCCGATCGCCACTTCACGTCCACCGCGATCACCCGCGCGTTCAGCGGCCGCCGCGCCCGCAGCCTCGTAAACGGGTTCATGCGGGCGCACGACGACGCGCCGGCCGCCTACCCCGAGATCAACCACCTGACCCGACCGCTACGGGCCGCTGCCTCGGCCGCGGCAGATCCGGACCACATGAGCCTCTACGCGGGCGAGGGATTCCGCGGGGCGCAGGAACGATCGGCCGGCGAAATCATTGAGCAGCTTGCGACGGGACTCGGGAGATCCACCCGGTCCTGAGGCCCACCCCGTCGTAGTGTGGAGATCCGTGCGCATGATCCCCCCGACGCCCGAGCCGCGGTGAGCTCACGACGCGAGACCGACACGTTCGAGTTCACGCCGCCTGACATCGATCGTGTGGCGCGATATCTGCAACATCTGACCGAGGCCGGGCAAGGGTGGATCAATCTCCTGCCCGGAGTCCGGCTGGACGAGGACGAGCAGCAGACCGTGCCGGCGGGTCTCTTCAGCCTGTTCAGCCCCCGGCAACCGCCGGTGACCATGTGCACGCTCATGCCGCCCCGGCCGACGAGGCGGGCCTTCGACGGTGTGACTCTGGGCGTGCTGCACCCCACGGGGGGCAAGGCGGTGGCCCGCCTGGCGGAGGCCGGGGTCGCCATGCCCCCCGGATGGCTCGTTCGCCAGGACCACCCCCGACGGGGATTAGTGCTCCTGACCAGGCACGGTACCTCCGAGAACGACGTGATCTCCTGGGCGATCCGGGCCGGCACGGCGCTGTGCCGCAAGGAGATGACGGGGGAGTGGCAGGCGGTGGTCTACCTCCCATAGGTCCCGGCAGCCCGGCAGCCCTGCAGCCCTGCAGCCCGGCAGCCCGGCAGCCCGGCAGCCCGGCACCTGAAACCCGGGCGCCCCCGACGCAGCCGCACCGGATCCGAGGGGTACACTAGTTATGTGCCGAAAGTAACTACTTTGCGCAGCTCCGCACCGCCGAAGGGGTCGGTCGACCAGATCCAGGCGGCCTTTCAGGTCGTGGTCGGGTCCATCACGCAAATCCGCGCACATGAGCGGATCCTCGCGGCCGCGGGCGTCCGCCTGGACCGCGCCGGGTCGGCGCTCCTCTACAAGCTGTACGTCTATGGCGACTCGCTCCGCGTCACGGATCTCGCCGACTTGCTCGGCGTCGACGCGCCGACGGTCACCCGCAAGATCCAACAGCTCGAACGCGAGCAACTTGTCTCGCGCCGTCCTGATCCCGACGACGGGCGGGCCAGCCGGATCATGTTGACGCGGGCAGGCAGGCGAACCATCGAACGGGTCCTGGATGCCCGCCGCGAGTGGTACGACCATCTGGTGGAGGATTGGGACGAAAGCGACCTCGCAGACGTTCGCCTCCCTGCTCGGGCGGTTTGCCGCATCCCTCGAGCACGACGTCGAGGAAGCGCGTGACGACTGACGTCTCCGCCGCGTCGACCGGACCGCCCCCGTTGCTCCAGACCCCGACGGAGGAAGAGGAACATCGTCGGATCGTGGTGGTGCTCGCCGCGCTCATGCTGGGCATGTTCCTGGCCGGGCTCGACCAGACGATCGTCTCGACTGCACTGCCGACCATCGCCGGCGATCTGCATGGGCTCAACCACCTGTCGTGGGTGGTAACGGCCTATCTCCTCACCTCCACGATCTCCACACCGCTGTGGGGCAAGCTCGGGGACCTCTACGGCCGGAAGAACCTCTTCCAGCTGTCGATCGTGATCTTCCTGATCGGCTCCATGCTCTCCGGCCTGTCGCAGAACATGATGGAGCTGATCGCATTCCGTGCTGTCCAGGGGATCGGGGCGGGCGGTCTTCTCGTCGGCGCGCAAGCGATCATCGGTGACGTGGTGCCGGCCCGGCAGCGGGGGAAGTACATGGGGTATTTCGGCGTGGTGTTCGGGTTGACGAGCGTCGCCGGCCCTCTGGCCGGCGGCCTGTTCACCCAACACCTGTCGTGGCGCTGGATCTTCTATATCAACGTGCCCTTCGGCATTCTGGCGCTGTTCACCGTGGCCGCCGTGCTGCACCTGCCCGCCGTGCGGGTCCCGCACAGGATCGACTGGGCCGGGACGGCGTTGCTCTCGGCCGCCGTCACGGTGATCATCCTCATGACGACATGGGGAGGGACGCAGTACCGCTGGGGATCGGCCACCATCATCGGTCTCGCCGTCCTTGGCGCGGTCTTGCTGTTGGCCTTCTGCATCGTCGAAACGAGAGTGGCCGAACCGATCATCCCGCTCGATCTGTTCCGCAACCGCACCTTCAGCACGGCGTCGGGAGTGGGGTTCATCGTGGGGTTCGTGATGTTCGGGGCGATCATCTACCTGCCCCTCTACCTCCAGACTGTCCACGGAGCCACGCCGACGGCGTCAGGCCTGGAGATACTCCCGATGGTCGGCGGCATGGTCCTGACCTTCATCACCAGTGGCCGTCTCATTACGCGCACGGGCCGCTACAAGGCGTTCCCCGTGGCCGGATCGCTGGTGCTCACCGCCGGTCTCCTGTTGCTGTCGCGCCTGGGCCCGCATACGACGCTGGCGACGGCTTCGGCCTACATGTTCGTCGTCGGACTGGGCATCGGTCTCATGATGCAGGTGCTTGTCGTGGCGGTGCAGAACGCGGTGCCCTATGCGCGCCTGGGCGTGGCCACCTCGACCGCCTCGTTCTTCCGCAGCATCGGGGGTGCGTTCGGCGTCTCGGCACTGGGGGCCGTGTTCTCCGGCCGCCTTTTGCACAACCTCTCCCTGCATGCGACGAAGGCACAGTTGTCGTTGGTGAAGGGCGGGAGCGTCGTGGCCAATCCGGCGCAGATCAACCGTCTTCCTCCCGCACAGCGTGCCGTCTTCGTCGATGCCTTCAGCCATGCGCTCCACGCGGTATTCCTCGTGGCGGTACCCTTCACCGTGCTGGCCTTCGTGCTCAGTCTGGTGATGAAGGAGATCCCCCTGCGCACGACGTCGCACCTGTCACAGCCAGATCCCGCCGCGTCAGACCCCGACGGGTCAGACCCCGTGGACTCCGATGCCCAGGGCGATGGCGTCCTGGGGGCGGTCAACCTCGTGGTGGGCGTGCCCGATAGCTGACCAGCACCCGGACCAGCTCTCCTGACGAGCCGGATCGACCCGCAAGCGTTCGCCGGATCACGGGGCGTTCCCCGCTGGGCCTGGAGATGGGCAAGAGTGAGGCATGGCGCCACCGCGAAACGTGCTGTTCATTACGGTCGATCAATGGCGCGGTGATTGCCTGTCCGCTCTCGGCCATCCGGTCCTCGAGACCCCGGCACTGGACTCCTTGGCGCGTGCGCGGCGTGCTGTTCGCCAACCACTGGGCCAACGCCGCACCCTGCGGGCCTTCCCGTGCCTGCCTGTATACCGGCACCTACCAACATCGCAATCGGGCGGTGCAGAACGGGACACCGCTCGATTCCCGGTTCACCAATGTCGCGCGCGTGGCCCGGGAATTGGGTTATGACCCAGTCCTCTTCGGCCACACCGACACGGCGGCCGACCCCCGGACTGTGCCACCGGGCGACCCTCGTCTCTATACCTACGAAGGGATCCTGCCCGGCTTCCGCTCCGTGCTCCACGACCCCTGGGAAGAGGGAAGCCCGGGTTGGGGAAAATGGTTGGCCGAGCAGGGCTTCGATGTGCCGGGCAGTCCCCATGCGCTGTACGAGCCCATCGCGGGGTTCCCCGGATCCGACAGACACGGCGCCACATGGGCCCCGGCCCGATTCCCGCCCGAGCTCTCCCAGACGAGATACGTGGCCGAGGCCGTCACCGATTGGCTGGAGGAGCACGGTGACCGGCCGTTCTTCGTTCACGCGTCCTTCATTCGTCCCCACCCGCCTCGGCGCAACCCCATCGGGTACCACGACCTCTATGACGCCGAACAGATCGGGCCATTCGCGGGGTGCGAACGCCCGGAGGAAGAGGCGGCGATCCACCCCTTCGCAGGCATGGTGCTCGATGCCCCCGATGTGATGGCTCCCCGACGCGGTCAGGATCGCCGGCAGGTCCGGGCCACGTACTACGGGGCCCAGCGAGAGGTCGACGACGGCCTCGCGCCGCTCTTCGATTTCTTGGTGGGGCGCGGTCTGGCCGAATCGACGTTGGTCGTGGTGACAAGCGACCACGGCGAAATGGGCGGTGACCACTGGCTTCTGGAGAAACTCGGCTACTGGGACGAGAGCTACCACGTTCCCCTGATTGTGGTCGACCCCCGCGTTGCGGCGAATGACAGTCGCGGCTCCGTTGTCACCTCCATCACCGAGTCCGTCGATGTGCTCCCCACCATCTGTGAATTCATCGGCGCCGATGTGCCACTGCAAGTCGACGGGTGGTCCTTGTCGCCGTTCATCTCCGGGTCGGGCGCTCCGGAGCATTGGCGGGAGACCGCCCATTTCGAGTGGGACTTCTCCGATCCGGCAAAGCAGATGGTCGAACAGTTCTTGGACGTGCCGATGAGCCACTGCTCGCTGGCCGTGTCTCGCAGTGCGACGCAGAAGTACGTGCAGTTCGCAACCGCAGCTGAGATTTTTCCACCCTTGCTGTTCGACCTGCGCGAGGATCCCGACCAGACCCACAACCTGTGTCGCGAACCGGGAAACGCGTGGAAGGAGGCAGCATGGGAGGCCACGCAGGAGCTGCTGCAATGGCGGATGCGCACCTCGGAGCGCACGCTGAGCGGACATTTTCTCTCCTCCGGGACCGGATTGGTGTCGTCGCGGGACAGCTGGCGCTGATCCACCACTCCGGGCGCTGATCACCTGGCATGCTGGGCTCATGCGTGTCTTGGTCACAGGTGCCGGTCGGTCGATTGGCCGGGCAATCGCAGAGGTACTCACCGAGCGCGGTCATGAGGTGGTGGCGACAGCCCGTGATGTCGCGGCACTGCGGGACCTGAAGGTCGAACAAGTGCTCAGCCTCGATGTGCAGAGCACCGACTCCGTCCTCGCCGCAGTGGACGCCGCCGGAGAGCTCGACGCTGTCGTCAACAATGCGGGAGTCACCGGACGGGGCCCCTTGGAGGACTTCCCGCTCGAGGACGTCCTCCGGGTGCTCGATGTCAACACGCTCGGCCCTCTGCGGATGGTCCAAGCCGTCGTCCCGCGGTGGAGGGAGCGGGGGAGCGGCGTCCTGATCAACATCAGCTCGGTGCAGGGCCGTATCGGCACACCTCTCGAGGGGGTCTACGCCGCATCGAAGCACGCGCTGGAGGCACTGTCAGAGACACTGCACTTCGAGCTCGGGCACTTCGGTATCCGGGTAGTCATCATCGAGCCCGGCTACATCGCGCCGGGCATGCACCACACCGCTGATCACCGGGGGCCGGAGGTCTACGGAGCGCTGTTCGAGCAGTGGGGAGGCACGGTCGAGACGCTCGTCGGCCCTGAGGGCAGGCCCGGCCCCGAGATCGTGGGGCACGCCGTGGCTGAGGCTCTGGAAGACCCGTCGACACCGCTGCGGGTGGAGGTCGGAAAGGACGCCGCCATGGTCCTGGCCCTCCGTCGTTCGCAAAGTGATGCTGTGTTGGAGGCCACCATGCGTGAGGCACTGGGTCTGACGTGGTGACGCGGAAGGAGCCCGTGTGCCGTACCACCCGATGACGGACGAGGACGCCTACGCGTTTCTCACCGCGCTGCCGGCGCGCACGGGAAAGCTGGCCACGGTGCGGGCTGACGGGCGACCGCACGTCGCTCCTGTCTGGTACGACGTCGACGACGACGGCGCGCTGTGCTTCAACACGGGAGAACGCACCGTCAAGGGACGCAACCTCTTGCGCGACCGCCGGGCGGCCCTCTGCGTCGACGACGACCGGCCGCCGTTCAGTTTCGTGATCGTAGAGGGGAGCGTCGAGATCATCCACGATCTGGGTCCGGTCCGGGAGTGGGCGGCGCGCATCGGAGGGCGGTACATGGGCGCGGCGCTCGCCGCGCGCTACGGCGAGCGCAACGGGGTGGAGGGCGAGCTCCTGATCCGCCTGCGACCCGTATCCATCCATTCGGCCGCGGACCTCGCCGACTGACTACGCGGACAAGCCGGCCATCGGTCGGTCGGTGCGCGAGGGGTTCGGGCGCAACGACGGGCGGCTGCGCCCGAACTGGCCCAACGGGATGATGGCGATGGCGAAGAGTGCCCCCAGAAGGATGAGGTCGGGCAGGACGCCGGCGTGGACCGTGGTGAGGACGAGGTTCTTCACCGACGAGACCCCCACCAAGGCTTCGAAGGTACCGATGGCGATGACCACGCGTCGCAGTGTCAGCGTGGCGGCCGGGGCGAGGACGAGAACGCCCCACGTGGCGTACCAGTTCCACAGGATGGGCCCGAGGAGCGCCACGACCAGCAGGGTGAGGCCCAGGTTGCGTGGCACGTTGTGGTTGGGCGAATCCAGCAGAAGCCAGATCCCGATTGCTGCGGCGAGGATGAGCCCGCAGACACTCACGACGGTGCGCGCGCCCAGCCCGGAGAAGTGGACGTCCACGACGTTGGCGACGACCGAAGAAGCTTTCGAGATCGCGTTGACCGGCGTCACAGCGGTGAACGACTTGTCGGCGGCCGTTGTGGTCCGGAGCCAACCCCATCCATTGCCCGTTCCCCACGAGATCGAGGCCAACGTCACGAGCGCGAGCAGGCCTGCACCGGCGGTGTGGATGATCCGCCGCGCCACCGGTGCACCCGGCCCCGCCCAGGCCCAGCCGAGGAACAGGACGCCGAGCAGAGCCGGTGCTTTGACGCCGGCAGCAAAGGCACACAGGACGACACCGGGAATGGTGCCCCACCGCATGGCAACGGCGATTCCCGCCACGAGCAGACCGAGCATGAGCGCTTCGTTGTGGGCGCCTCCGATCAGAGTGGTCAGGACCAACGGACAGCCGACGCCGAGGACGACGGCTTGCGCCGGGTCTCGCCCGAGGCGACGGGCGATGGAGGGAGTCGCGGCCACGATCAGGGCGAGGCCGGCTATCTCGAGCAGGCGCAAGAGGAGGATATCGGGAAGGATCTTGTGCGCCGAGGCCCTTGCGAGAGCCCCGTCGATCGACAAGAAGGTGGGTCCGTAGGGGGAGGGCGTATTCGTCCACATCGAATCGGGCAGCGCGCTGAACGGCGTGGAGCCGAGGACCCCGGTCCCATAGGCGTAAGGGTCGATGTGGTGGCTGACCATCTCCCCTTGTCCGGCGTAGCTGTAGACATCCCGACTGAAAAGCGGAGGCGCAACCAGGAGCGGCACGGCCCAGATGACCACCACGACCACAACCTTGCGCACGGGTACGCCTGGGTGCGACGAAAGGTGGCGCAACAGCCCGATCCAGACGCGCACCAGCAGGATCATCCCGCCGTACACCGCGATGATGGCGTCGATCGGAGGATGGACGAGGTTCGACCCGATCGATCCGAAGAGGCCTCCGGGCATTCCGAAGAACCACGCTCCCGCGCAGGTGGGTTTCGTAGGCCGAACCACCGAGGAGAGCTCCCAGGACGATGGACAGCATGGCGATGAAGCCCAACGTCGCGGTGGCGGTCAGGCGGCCGCCCACGTTGCTCCTGCCGTCGGCAGTGCTCAAGGCAGCTCCGCTCGCACCACTGTCGTGCCGGGGTGGTTCCTCAGTGGAATCCCAGCGATGCGCAGAAGAATGCGCGCTGTCACGAGGGTGAAATCTAGCTGTCATCAAAACCGGAAGATGCAGCGAGCGGGCCATCTTTTCCCGGGCGACCGGAAACCGATTGAAAGAAGCCCCACGATGTGCGGTGGCTCCAGATGAGGATGGCTCACAGGTGAAGATCGTCAGATTCGTGAAGACAGCGCGCATGCACATCGGGCCCGCTGTGGCCCTATGCGGTCCTGGTCGGGCTTCCTGCGGCGGCATTCATCCTTCCGGATGTCTTGGGACGGTCACCTGTTGATGACGGGCGACAACCTGCAGCAGAACTACCCACTCCATGTGCTGGTCGGGTCCATGTACCGCCATGGCGAACTGCCCTTTTGGAACCAGTACATCTTCAGCGGCACACCGCTTCTCGCCGGCTTCAACGCCGGCGCGTTCTATCCATTGATCGGGCTCTTCGCCATCCTCCCTGATCGTGTGGCGTGGATAGCCACCGAGGTGATCCTCTTCTCCCTCATCGCCATCGGCATGTATCTCTTCCTGCGGGCGCTGCGACTGTCGACGATCCCCTCCGTGCTGGCCTGCCGTGGCGTTTTCGTTCTCAGGCGTCGTGCTGAGCCAGGTCAACCATGTCGACATGACCGAGGGATTCGCTGTCCCTTCCCTTCATGCTGTTGGCGGTGTGCACATCGTCAGGGATGGACGTTGGCGCTGGTCGGTCCTCCTCGGAGTCGGCTTCGCACTGGTCATCTTCGGCGGGGCCCCCGAGGCGATGCTCGACGAGGCGTTCGTGGTCATCGCCTACGCCGCTCTTTGTGCCGGCGTCGATCGCCGGAGTTGGCAGCGGGTCCTCACCCGGTGTGGCGGAGGTGCAGCGTTGGCCCTTGTCTCTGTCGGCTGTGCAGTGGTTGCCGGGCATTGCTGCGATTTCCAACTCACAGCGCGCGGCGCTCGGGCCCACGTTCGCTGGCTCGGGCAGCTTTTCGCCGGCCAACTCGCTGCTGTCGCTGGTGCCGTACCTCTTCGGCGGCTACGGCCATCTGGGGGAGGCGACGTTCTTCTCGCACTACAACTTGCCCGAGGTCGGCATCTACGTCGGGATCCTTCCGGTCATCGCCCTTCTGACGCTCTGGCGACCGCAGTGGCCGTCACGTCTGGCCCCCCGCGAACGCCGGACGTGGTACCTCATCGCTCTGCTGGGCCTTCTCCTCGCCTTCGGGGCGAACACCCCTCTCGAACATGTCTTCAACCAGATTCCGCTGTACGGCCACCAGCGTCTGCAGAGCCGGAACATGATCGATGTCTCCCTTGCCGTGTGTGTGCTCTTCGCCGGCTGGCTCGACCGGCGAGAGGATCGCCGACCGTGCGCGCCTGAAGTTCGACCGCTGGGCCGGGTTCATCCCCTTCGGCGGTGGTGCTCGGAGTGAGCGCCTGGGCCGCCGTGGCACCGCGGTCCTTGGTCACGTCGCTGACCACCGCCTCCGGCTCGGCCGTCGAAGTCCATACGGTGCGCGAAGCGAGCGTGATCGCGCTGGGTTTCTGCCTGGTGGCGGGCATCGTCACCTGGCTCCGTGCCGACATGCGACGGGGCCCGTGGTTCGCCGTCGTGGCCGCATTCATGGCGGCCGATCTCGGTTTGATGGCGGGGACCAGCTCCGTGCTGACCGTTCCCTCGAACGCGGTGGTGGCCGGTTCCACTTCTGTCGAGAACTATGTCGCGGCGCACCTCACGACGGGCGGGCGTTTCGCCTTCTACGACCCGCAGGATTACACGAGCGCACTGACGACAGCCGACACCGGCCGGCCGGACGACAATGTCTTGGCCGGTATCCCCTCGGTCGGTGGTTACGCCTCAATCGTCAATGAGAGTTACAACTCCGCCACGTTGACCCATTCTCAAGGCGAACTGAACGTTCCCCGTCTCGCCTCGGGAACCTTCGCGCAGCTCGACCTGCAGGACATCCTGACGACGCCGGAGTACTTCCTCGTCCCGCTGACGGGGGCACCCAGCGCACTGGGTGAGGTCACGCAGGCGAGCGAGCACAAGGGGCAGGATGCGGTCCTGCCCCTTGGCGACAGGGCGGACTTCACGGATAGCGGCTACTCCTTCTATCCGGGACCACGAGGAGAGCTCCTCACCGGCGGGTCGAGCCGCTGGTTCTTCGGGGAATCGCTGGTGGCCTCGCGGGCGACCTTGCTGCTGGCTTCCGGTGCCACGACGGCGCGGATCCGCTTCGGCACGGTCACTACGAGCGGACAGACCATGTGGGGACCCCCGGTGGCGGTGGCCCCCGGCGCCCGGAGCGTCGGGAGCCGGCTGCCCGGAGCCTCGGCAGTCAGCCTGGTCGTCCAGGTCATTTCGGGTCGCCTTCCGCCCCACCAAGCTGACGTCGTGGTTGGAAAGAGGACCTACGAGCTGGACGGCGCGCTTTCGAGCGCTGTGCGACCCGGGCCGTGGCGCCAGCTGGGCGTCGTCGATCGGTACACCCTGTTCGTGCGGACGCACGCGCCGGCCTCCGTCTATGCGCTGGCATCGGGCCACGACGCGCCGCCCGTCGTCGACGTGCTGACCCAGAGCGACAACGCCGCATCCGTTCGGGTGCGCTCCCGCGGCCCCGTCGTCGTCGTGCGCGACGTGGCATGGGACGGCGGATGGCGAGCCTCCGTCTCGTCCAACGGCGGACCACCGGTCACCGTGCCGGTAGTCAAGCGTGGTCTGGTCCAACAGGTGGCGCTTCCTGCCGGCAGCGATGTGGTCCGTTTCTCGTATCAACCCCGGCATTGGCTGGTGGCCAGCCTGCTCAGCGAAGGAGCGGCGCTGCTCCTGTTGCTCCTTCTCGTCGACTCGACGCGGTCCGTCGATGGGCGAGTCGTAGGGGCCGTTGGACTTTCCGAGCCGGTCCGTTCAACAGAAAGGGTGAGCCAGGGTAAGGAGAAATTCCCCGTCGTCGGCCCCCCACATGTCGTCGATCACGAATCCCGCCGCTCCCAGTTCCTCCTCGATCCGGTCGGCGGTGAACTTGGCGCTTATTTCGGTGAGGATGTCCTCGCCCCGGGCGAATCGCACCGCGATGCCCGCTTCGCGCAGTGCAACCTCGGTGGGCACCTGAGCCCGCAGGCGCATCTCGATCCATTGGTCGTCTTCGTTCCAGAGGGCGACATGCGCGAACTGATCGGGATCGAAGTTCCCGCCCAGCTGGTCGTTGAGCACATGCAGGACGTTCTTGTTGAACTGTGCGGTCACGCCGGCCGCATCGTCGTAGGCCGCCACCAACCGGCTGACGGTCTTTCACGAGATCGGCGCCGAGGAGCAGCGAGTCGTCGCTCGACATGGTGCAGTTCAGGTCGAAGAGGAAGCGCGCCCGCCGGGCCGGGTCGAGGTTGCCGATCGTGCCGCCCAAGAACGCCACCATGCGCCGTCCGTCGGTGGGGATCGCGGCCAGGTGCTCGCTGAAATCGCCGATGACCAGATGGACCGCGAGGGGCGCGTACTCCTCCGAAAGAGTCGACGCCGCGTCACGGAGGAATTCGTCACTTATGTCGAAGGGTACGTACGTGCGCAGGGTGCCGAAGTGGCGGAGCGCGTCGAGGAGGACCCGGGTCTTTTCGCAGGACCCCGCTCCGAGCTCCACCAAGGTGTCCGCTTTGGAGAGCTCCGCGATCCGTGGCGCGTACGTTTCCAGCAGGTGCCGCTCGGCGCGCGTCGGGTAGTACTCGGGCAGGCGGGTGATGTCCTCGAAGAGCTGGCTCCCGCGTTCGTCGTAGAACCAGACGGGTGGGATCGATTTGGGGTCAGCCTGAAGGCCGGCAATGGCGTCGGCTCCGCATGCGTCGCCGGACTTCGTCGGGGGAGACACGGACGTCGATGGTGTAGGTCATGGTCGGTTAGGGATCCTGGGCGAGTCGAAGGCCGCTGAAGGCCCAGCGTGCTCCGGGTGGGAAGAAATTACGGTAACTGGGGCGCGCATGGCCGGGAGGCGTGGCGCAGCAACCACCGCGCAGCACGTACTGGCTCACCATGAACTTGCCGTTGTACTCACCGACGGCACCCGGTGCCGCCCTGAATCCGGGATAGGCGGTGTACGCGCTCGACGTCCACTCCCAGACATCGCCGAGGAGGGCGTTGGTGCCGACGGCCGGGCGCGGATGCGGCGCCTCGAGACCGAGGAAGTTCGACCCGTCCCCAGCGCTAGTGGCGATGGTCTCCCATTCCTCCTCGGTGGGGAGGCGCTTCCCGGTCCAGTGGGCAAAGGCATCCGCCTCGTAGTAGCTGACATGGCACACGGGCTCGTCCGGATCGACCGGACGGACGCCCGAGAGGGTGAACTGCAGCCACTGCGTCGGGATCGTCGGGGTGCCGGAACCAGTACAAGGGGGCCTGCCAGCCCTGGGTCATGACGACCGACCACCCGTCGGAGAGCCAGAACTCCGGTCGGCCGTAGCCGCCGTCCTCCATGAACGACAGCCATTCCCCGCAGGTGACGGGTCGGTCCGCCAGTGCGAACGGCGTGAGATAGGCCCGGTGGCGCGGAAACTCATTGTCGAAGCCGAAGCCTTTCCCCGTGTGTCCGATTTCGGCCACTCCGCCATCGTGCTCGATCCATCCGGCTTTGGGCGGAGCAGTGTGGCCGCCTGCGGTCCCGCACTCGGGCAGGTACGTCGGACGAATCGGGTTGCGTGAAAGGACGTGCTTGATGTCCATGAGCAGCAGTTCCTGATGCTGCTGCTCATGGTGGAGACCCAGGGTGATCAGTTCGGGCACCCCGCGGTCGAGCTCCTGCTGCAGCAACGTCCGCGACGGCCTCATCGATGGATTCCCGGTAGCGGGTGACCTCGGCGATGCCGGGACGCGAGATCAGCCCGCGTTCGTTCCTGGGGTGCCGATCACCCAGCGCCTCGTAGTACGAGTTGAAGATGTAGGCGAACGCGTCGTCATACGGGCGATAGCCGGCGAGGTTCGGGCCCAGCACGAATGTCTCGAAGAACCATGTGACATGGGCCCGGTGCCATTTCGTCGGGCTGACGTCGGGCATCGACTGGACCGTCTGGTCCTCGGCGCTCAGGGGTGCAGCCAGGCGCTCCGTGGTGGCCCGCACCGAGGCATAGGCCTCGGCGAGGTCAGATTGCATGTCTGGTCCGCTGTAGTCGGACATCCAATCCTCCATCGACCGCCTGGCCCAATGCAAAGACAGCCCATCGCCTGTGATTTCGCTGCGCTCACCCTACCCAGCTCCGGTCCGAACGAAGCGCGCGGCCCCCTCGCAGGTCGTTCGTGGAGGCCAGCGCAGATTTCCCGCCCCTCGGGATCGCTGGGCCCGGCCAGCCAGCCCGTCCAGCCCGTGCCGCCCGGCCGGCGGTGGCCTTTGAAGCGTCAGCTCGACGTGATGAGGGGAGCGTCGGACTCCAGCGTTTCGAGCTCTGCGGTCCCGCCCTCCTTCTCGAGGTTCTTCCGCAGGCGCCTCGCCTCCCAGCGGTCGAGCAGCTTGGAGCCGAAGTAGAAGACCAAGAAGGCGTAGATCCACCCCACGAAGATGTCGATCACGAAGTGCTCGGCGGTGTACACCAACGAGAAGGCCATGCAGATGGGATAGGCCGCCAGGAGGATGCGCTTGCGAGGGCTGGAGTCCTTCCAGAAAAAGAGGCAGATCAGCATGGGGTACGCGCCGTGCAGCGATGGCATGGCCGCCACGTTGTTGTCGAATTTGCTGCCGCCGGCGAAAAGGGATTGTCCCAGCCCGATATGGAGGTGCGCCCAGACCTGGTCGATGATCCGGGTCGTCGGGGGGAGGTGACCGAACTCGCTCGCCATCCACGGCGGCATGGCCGGATAGAGCACGTAGGTGATGTAGCCGACGAAGGTGAGTCCGACGAAGAGAGGCACATAGCGGCGGAACTTGGGGTAGTTCGTCTTCCACAGGACCCCGGCGATGATGAACGACGTGAAGAAGTGGCTCATGTAGCAGGCCCACGTGAGATAGTCCCAGAAGTGGAGCCCCGGGGACGTAGAGCCAACGTTGCAACTGCGCCGTCGGGTCGACGCTGAAGACGTGTGTGTCGAACCAGACCTGCGGTGAGTAGAAGGCCTGCACGACGCTCCCGTTCGCTGAGGACGTTTGGCCCCAGAAGGTATGGGAGGCGTAGCCGCGGAGGATTCCGTAGCCGAAGAGGACGGCAATGAGGGGTAGCCAGTCGAGGATCAGCCGCTTCCAGCGGACACCGCTGCCGAGACTGGAGATGACGAGACCGGCCACCACGTAGAGCAGGACCGAGTTGGTCGACCAGGGGATGCCGGCGACGAGGTAGTAGACGACCAGGCTGCCCGCGAAAAGGATCCAGCCGATCGTCACCCGGCGTTGCCCCGGATCGGCCCACCGATCGGAGAGCCAGACGCCGAAAGAGCGCCTCCCGGTCCGAGGTACCTCCACCGAGTCGACATCGCCGTTGTCCCGTAGGGCAGTTATGGGCGCCACGGCCCGGCGATTGTCGTCTTCGGTTGTCGTCATGTGGTGAGAATGGCTTCCATGTGCGCGAGGCGAGCCTGGCCGATCCGAGCGCCTGGCCTCAACGAATGCGTAATTTCGAGGCGGCGCTGATCGCCTCGGCTGGTTACAAATGTGTGAAAATCATAGCCTGATGGTCACGGAGCGGCTGGGCAGCGGCTGGGGAGCGCCGCCGGTCCCTTGAGCGAAGCCCAAACGCCCATGAGGGCACTGACGACAGCCGGGAGTGGGTCACAGCAGGAGCGGGTTCGGGCTCGTCCTGGTCGCCGTCGTCGCCTTCTTGGTCCTGGGTGGGTTCGAAGCGTGGCATGACTCAGCGACATTCGACGAGCCCGTCTACGTGTCGTCGGGCGCTCTGGCCGTCCTCCACCACGATCTGGCCGACAACCCCGAGCATCCACCCCTGTTCAAAGTATTGGCGGTGCTTCCGGTCCTCGCTGTCCATCCGGTGGTCCCCCACGGGAATTGGACGATCAACAACGAGCACGAGTACAGCGCCCGCTTCGTCGCGGCGCAGCTGAAGGCCGGCACGATGCATCGGGTGACGTTTGCGTCACGACTGGTGCCCTTGTTGGAGTGTGGCGCGCTGGCGCTCGCGCTCTACGCCCTGGCCTCGCTCTTGTTCGGCCTCTGGTCGGGCGTCGTGGCGGCGTTGCTCTGGTTGCTCGATCCCGTCGTTCTCGGGTTGGGGCATCTCGACGGGGTGGACCTCCCGTTCGCCTTGACCACGGTGCTCGTCGCGTGGGCGCTCGTGCGATGGCTGCGGGCGCGCGATCGGCGCTCCCTCGTCTGGCTCGGCGTCGCGTGCGGCGCGGTGGCATCTGCGCAGGTCACCGGATTGCTCGTCGTAGGGGTGGCCGCGTGCGTCGTGGTGGCGGCGCAGGTTCGTGCCGGCAAGCGATCGTGGGCCCGCTGGCGTCCGGCGTTGGTCATCGCGTTGACGACCTGGTTGTTCGTCTGGGTCGTCTACGTGGTGCTCGATCCAGGCGTCGTGGCGCATTCGTGGTTCCTTCTTCCACATTCCTACGTGGAGGGGGTGAAGTACCTGGCTTCGAATGACACGGCCAGCTCGCCGGGTTTCCTGCTCGGCCACAGGTGGATCGGGGCGAATCCCTGGTTCTGGCCGGCATCCCTGGTCGTCAAGCTCTCGACACCGATCCTGCTGTTGCTGCTCGCCGGTCCCGTCGCCTTCATCGCCGCAGTCAGGTCGGGTCGGGTCAGCCGGCGCCACGGCGCGCCAGACGCTTGTGGCCGTCGTCCTCCCCGCCCTGGTCCTCTTCCTCTTCGAGCTCCCGGGACCGCGCACGCTCGGCGTTCGCTACCTCCTCCCTTCGCTCGCGCTGTGGATCGTGGTGGCGTCACCGATTGCCCTGTTTGTCACGGGGCGGCTCATGGCCGTCGGCCTCAGCCTGGTAGTGGCGGCCGCCGCGGTCCTCGCAGCACTCTCCTTTCCCGACTCCCTCGCTTATACGGCGCCGCCGTTCTCTCCCGGCTATCGAGTGGCCACCGATTCCAACGTCGACTGGGGGCAGGACTTCTCCCTCCTCGTGCACTGGAGCGACGGACGCCACCCGCGGGTGGCCTACTTCGGGCCCCGCGGGATCACGAACGCCGATATTCCGGGGGCGCGGCGTTTGATCGGGGTCGCGCCGTGCCGCATTACCGGATGGGTCGCCGCATCGGCCAGCGATCTCACCAGCGCCCTCCGCAACGACGGCCTCAGTTGGCTCCGGGCCTATTGCCCCGTGGGCACGCTGGGCGGGTCGATCCTCCTGTACCACTTCACGACGCCACCGAGCTCCGCTCCCGGTCCGTCCACGCCGGCGCCGTTGTGTCCCGGGACCGAGAGTCACCGGGTGAACGGGTAGCCCCTCGAGGCTTGCGGCGCGGGACGGCGGCGGTTCGGTGGGGGAGTGGATCAGGAAAGCACTTTGCGCCGGAAGTTCCGCAGCCCGAGCGTCATGAAGATGGCACTGAACGCGAACAGCGCCGGATAGATCACATAGAGGTGCATGTGGGGTGCGTTCGTGAGCGCGGCCCGCATGCCTTCGTTGACGTAGATCAGCGGGTTGATCAGCACGACCGTCTGCAGCCAGTGGAAGCCGCCCGCCTGGACCGGTGCGAGCCGCGTCCACTGGTAGTAGGTGCCCCCGAGAAACGTGATCGGGAGCACGATGAATCCGAACATGAGGCCGAGGTTGCGGGGCTCGAAACTGGTGCCCAGCAAGAGGCCGAGGGAAGTCATGGCCAGACACGACAGCGGCACGAGGGTGACGATCAGGAGCCAATGGAGATTGATGTGGGCCTCGACGCCGGCCGCATGGATGACCGACGCGATCGGCAGGACGACGATGGCCGAAAGGAGGCCCTTGCGCGCCGCCGGACAGCACTTTGGAAAGAGCGACGAGCCAGATGGGGCACGGCGCCTGGACCCGGTCCTCAATTTCGCGGGTGAACCCGAACTCCTGCGCCAACGGCATGGCGACGGCCTGAATGCCCTGGAACATGATGGAGAGTCCGACCACCCCCGGCACGAGAACGGTGGCAAAGGCCGATTCGGCCCCGGGGATGCCCGATCCGCCGATGCCCTGTCCGATTTTGGGAAACACATAGAGAAAGACGAAGCAGAGGAGGAACGGCTGCACCAGGGTGCGGACAGTGAACTCGACCAGGTGCTTGCGCAAGCACCAACAGGTCGCGCAGGATCAGGGCGACGGAGCGACGTCCAACTGGCGGCGGTGGCGGAACGAGTGGGCAGCGGTGGCCACTCGGCGTGAGGTCGAACGGTCCCCACGACGAGTCAGTGGTTGGTCCGAAGCGGTCGTGGCGGTCATCAGTCGCGCAGGTCCTTTCCGGTCAGTCCGATGAAGACGGTCTCGAGCGTCGGCTCGGCGACCGAGAGGTCGGCCAGCGCGAATCCCTCCGCTTCGGCGGCTTCGACAATGCGAGGTACCAAGCGGTCAGCGCCCTTGCACGTGGAGCTCCACGCCGCCCGGAACAGCGCGTGTCCGCGTGACGCCTTCAATGCGCCGGGTGAAGGCCGCGGCCAACGACTCGGCGTCTCCATCCGCCTTCACGGTGACGATCGTGTCCGCCCCCACGCTCCTGTTTGAGCTCGCTCGGGGTGTCCGAGAGCGAGGATCTTGCCGTGATCCATGATCGCCACCCGGTCACAGAGCTTGTCGGCTTCTTCCATGTAGTGCGTCGTCAGCATGATCGTCTGCCCCTGGGCGTTGAGGTCGCGCAGGAGATCCCACAGGGCCAGGCGGCCCTGTGGGTCAAGTCCTGCCGTCGGCTCGTCGAGGAAGAGGATGGCCGGTCGGTGAAAGATGGCCCGTGCCACCATGAGGCGCTGCGCCATGCCGCCCGACAGGGCGTAGACCGAGGCCTTGGCGAAGCGGGTGAGTTGAAACTGCTCGAGCAACTCGTCGGCGGTTGCTCTTCGATTCCCGCTTCCCGATCCCGAACAGGCGACCGTGGAAGTAGAGGTTCTCCCACGGCGTCAGCTGACGGTCCAGGGTGTTCTGCTGGGAGACCACGCCGATCATCTGCTTGGCCAAGGTGGGGTGGGCCACGACGTCGATGCCGCCGACGAAGGCCTGCCCGCCCGTGGGGATCACCCTCGTGGTGAGCACGCCGACCGTGGTCGTCTTCCCGGCCCCGTTCGGACCGAGAAGTCCGTAGACCTCACCCATTCCGACGGTCAGGTTGAGCCCGTCCACGGCACGGAAGTCCGTGCCCGAGTACGTCTTGACGAGGTCGACCGTCTGGATGATGGGTTGGCGCCGTCCCCGTTCGTGGCGGGCCCGGCATGGACATCGGTGGTCACGGTCATCGCAGCTTCACAGTACCTTCCCAGGTCTCGAACGACAGTCGGTCAGTCTTCGGCCAAAATTTGGTAGAGCTCTTTGCGTGCTTTTTGGATGACGGCGATACCGCGCTCGACTTGCTCGTTCTCGCCGGCGCCCGAAAGCTGCTTGGCCGCACTCATGAGCTGCGTGACGGCCAAACGCAAGTTGCGGATCTGATCGTCACTCTCGCCCTGGGCCTGCCAGGGGAGCGGCGTCTCAGCCGCCGCCTCCGCCGCGCCGGCTTCGGTCAGGTGGAAGACGCGGGTGCCGTCCTCTTCGGCCGAGCTCACCATGCCTTCGTCCTCGAGCATCTGCAGGTGCGGGTAGACGGATCCGGGGCTCGGCCGCCAGAGGCCGCCGCTCATCTCCTCCAGTCGGCGCATGACGGCATAGCCATGAGCCGGCCCTTCTTGCAACGCCGAGAGGATGGCACGACGAATGTCGCCGCGGCGCATACGCCGCCCGCCGCCCCAGCCGCCTCGTTCGCCGCCCCATCGCCCCGGCCACCACCGTCGGCCCGTGGGCCCCGGTCGTGTCCAGGACCCCGACGACCGCCCCGAGGGCCTCTCGGTGCGTCGTGGTCGTGATCGTGGTCGTGATGTGGTTCGTGGTTCATCTGTGCGCTCCTTCTGCGCTGGGCGGGCCCGAAAGTCGTGGCCCCGGTGGTCGTGATCGTGGTGGTCGTGATCGTGGTGGTCGTGTCGTGGTGGTCGTGATCGTGGTGGTGCTTGGTGTGGTTTCTCAAGTTTCAGTCCTTTGTGTAGGTTGTTTTTATGAACACTAATGATATATCACAATATTCCGAATAAGTCACGAAACTTTTTCGGTTTTCTTGGGAGGCCGGCTTGATCCGCAGGTCAGACACGCATACTGGGAAGGCCCATGAAGCTGTTCAGATCCCACAAGTCGGAGATACCGGCTCCCGAGCGAGCCCTTCCGGGCCGGCCCGACGCGGTAGCCATCACCGCTCCTCACCTCGTCCTGGGCACACCGATCGCCCCGCCGTTTCCCGAGGGATCAGAGCGGGCCGTGTTCGGGATGGGGTGTTTCTGGGGCGCAGAGCGGGCGTTCTGGACGCTCCCGGGCGTCTACACGACCGCCGTCGGCTACGCCGGTGGATTCACGCAGAACCCCTCGTATCGAGAGGTGTGCAGCGGCCGGACAGGTCACGCCGAAGTGGTGCTGGTGGTGTTCGACCCGGCTGTCGTCAGCTACGAGGGCTTGTTACGGGCCTTCTTCGAAGGCCACGATCCGACCCAGGGCATGCGCCAGGGAAATGATCGGGGGACGCAGTACCGCTCGGCGATCTACACCACCACGCCTGAGCAGGCGGCCGCGGCGGAAGGAGTCTCGGCGACGTTTCAGGTGGCGCTCTCCGCGGCCCGCCACGGCGCGATCACCACAGAGATCGCTCCGGCCGGTGTCTTCTACTACGCCGAGCCCTACCACCAGCAGTATCTGGCGGCCAACCCCGGTGGGTACTGCGGGATAGGCGGGACGGGTGTCGTCTGCCCGCTCGGGCTATCGGACGTCGGCTAACCGGTCGAGTGCGGTCTCTGCTTCGGCCACGAACCGCCGCACCAGCTCACCTGCAGGGACGATCTCGGTGATCCCGCCGACGCCCTGCCCGGCGGGGTAGCACTCCTGGTCCAGGTCGATTCCCTCGGTGAGACGAGTCGCCGCCAAGGTGCATGACGCCGGTCGCGTAGGAAACGCCGAGTCTGTTCGGGGAAGCCCTTGAGCCCATCGGGGTGCGCCTCGAAGTAGTCGGTGTAGCGGTTGCGCACCACTCGCATGGTCTTCCCCGAATAGGCACGACTCACCGTGGTCTGAGTCCTCGTGACTGGCCAACAGCCTCTCCTTGTAGCCGCGCACGCCGCGCGCCTTCGGGTGTGGCGATGAACCGGGTGCCGACCCAGATCCCGTCCGCCCCGAGCGCGAGGGCGGCCGCGAGGCCGCGGCCGTCGAAGATGCCACCGGCCGCCACCACGGGGACGTGCCGCCGACGGCGTCGACGATCTGGGGAATCAACGGCAACGAGGCCACCTGGCCGGTGTGGCCGCCCGCCTCGGTTCCCTGCGCCACCACCAGGTCACACCCGGCCTCGACGGCACGGACGCATGGCGACTTTGCCGCACATGCTGACGACGACCACGTTGTTGCGATGGCATGAGTTCGACGACTTCTGAAGGGACGCCGAGGCCCGCCACGAAGGCGGTGGCGCCGCCATCGATGATGCAGTTGCACCTGCGCGTGAATGCCTCCGGGCATGGCGGTGAGCAGGTCCACGCCGAATGGTTTGTCCGTCGCACCCCGCACCGCGGCGATTTCGGCGACCATCGTGGCGTCATCCATCGTGGAGGCACCCAGGCATCCGAAGCCGCCTGCTTCTGAGACCGCGGTGACCAGTTGGGCGTAGGAGACGCCACCCATGCCGGCGAGCATGACGGGGTGCTCGATGCCGAGCAGTTGGGTCAGCCGGGTTCTCATGCTGGTCAACTCTCTTCGCTGTTCGTGCCTTCGTCAGGATCGGGTGGTGAGCCTTGCATCGGGAGGGACGGTGAGGCCCGGCTCGGTGACGGCGGGGCTCCGGGGGTCGCCGTCGCTCGGCGCACGGGGACGCAGGAGCACCGCGCTCCCGATCAGGGCTGCGCCCAGCGTGCCGAGCAGCAGCCCGACTTGGGAACCCGAGAAGAGCAACGGGTCGGCACCGAAGATGGCGTGCGCGAAGAGCAGGGGGACGGTGATGCCCATGCCGCACAGAAGGCTTACGCCGACGATGTGCCGCCATGTCGTCCGATCGGGTAATCCGCACAATCCCAGACGGACGACAAGGACGACCACCAGCGTGATCCCCAGCATCTTTCCCACGATCCGCGCCGTGAAGATGGCCCAGATCACCGAGGTGGATCCTGACGAGTGCCACACGGGGCCCGGTCAGCACCACACCCGCGTTGGCGAGGACGAAAAGGGGGAGGACGAAGTAGCTCGAGACCGCGTGCACCGGGCCCTCGAGGGATCGGCCCGCGCGTGCGCCCCGGGTGACCGGGACCATCATGCCGACGAAGGCGCCAGCCAAGGTCGGCTCGATCCCCGCACGTGCGAAGAGATACCAGGTCGCCAACGCGGCGATGACGTAGGGCCACCACGGGTCGCGCACCTTCCGGCGCAAGAGGAAACAGGACAGCGAGGGCGCCCAGCGGCGCCGGCCAGCCAGCCGTAGTGGATCTTCGTCGACGCAACCACCGCCAGCACGATCACCGAGCCGATGTCATCGGCAACGGCCAAGGCAAGCACGAAGACTCGCAACGGGCGCGGCACCCGACGCCCGAGGAGCGCGATGGCGCCGAGGGTGAACGCGACGTCGGTGGCCATGGGGATGCCCCAGCCCCGGGTGAGATCACCCGGGGCGTGGGAACCCGAGCGCGGTGATCGTGACCAGGTAGACCAACGCGGCGCCCGCCATCCCCCCGAGGGCCGCCAGCACCGGGAGGAGGGCGTTGCGGCGGTCGCGCAGCGACCCGTCAGCGACCTCGCGTCCGATTTCGAGACCCACGGCGAGGAAGAAGATCGTCATCAAGCCGTTGTCGACGTCGTTCTCGACAGTGCGCAACGTCGCAGGGACCGGCCCTGGCCCCGTCGTCACCCGGTGGCCCCACGCCGCGACATAGCTGTGGTAGTCGACGTTCGCCCATAGCAGCGCGCCCACGAGGGCGACGACGAGCACGACCCCACCCGCCATCTCGGTGCGTCCGAATTGGGTCAGCGCATCGGCCCACGCCTGGGGGTGCCACGGCGGCGGCGAAGGCCGACGCCCGGTCGTGTCCTTCACGAGACGGGATTCGGTGTTGCCGGCGGCACGGCCTGACAAGATGGCACCTGGGACAACATATTTCTACGAGGGGGCGAGCACGGTGACCGACGGCGAGAGTCCAGCGTGACCGTGGCCGCGCTCCCCTCGGCGGAGCCCATCACGAAGCGGCGGCTCTGGCTCATCCTCGGTGCGCTCCTCCTCGGGCTCTTGCTGGCCGCTCTCGACGGGACGATCGTCTCCACTGCGCTCCCGACCATTGTGGGGGATCTCCACGGCGGCTCCCATCTCACGTGGGTCGTGACGGCGTATCTGCTGTCCTCGACGGTCTCGACCCCGCTGTGGGGAAAGTTGGGGGACCAGTATGGCCGTAAGGTCTTCTTTCAGGCTTCCATCGTCATTTTCGTCGTCGGCTCGGCCCTGGCGGGATTCAGCCACACCATGACCGAGCTGATTGCCTTTCGCGCCCTCCAGGGGCTCGGTGGCGGGGGATTGCTGGTCGGCGCCCAGACGATCATCGGCGATGTCGTCTCTCCCCGCGAACGCGGCCGGTACATGGGTCTCTTCGGGGCCATGTTCGGCGTGGCGACCGTGATCGGGCCCCTCATCGGCGGGCTGTGCGTGACCTACCTGTCCTGGCGCTGGGTCTTCTATATCAACCTGCCCTTCGGCATACTGGCCCTCATCGTCACCGGGGCGGTGTTGCCGGGCACCTTGAGCCGGGTGCATCACTCGATTGACTATCTGGGGTCGCTGATGCTGTCGGGAGCGGCCACCGTTCTGATCCTCTTCGCCAGTCTCGGCGGTATCTCGTGGAGCTGGAAGTCGCGATCAGAGTGTGGCGCTGGCTCTGGGCGGGGTCGTCCTGACCCTGCTCTTCCTGTTGGTGGAACACAGGGCCAAGGAACCGGTCATCCCGCTCAAGCTCTTCCGATTGCGCGTCTTTCAGGCTTCGAGCGCCATCGGCTTCGTCATGGGGTTCGCCATGTTCGGTGCCGTCACGTTCCTGCCTCTTTTCCTTCAAGACGTGAAAAACGTCAGCCCCACCCTGTCGGGTCTGCGTCTGTTCCCTCTGATGTTCGGGCTCTTCGGGGCGTCCATCATTTCGGGTCGCCTCGTGACGCGGTGGGGTCGCTACAAGATCTTCCCGATCCTCGGCACCGCCTGCATGACGTTGGGCGCCTTCCTCTTGTCGCTCATCGGCATCGAAACGAGCGCACTGGTGACGGCGTTCTACATGTTCGTGTTCGGGGTCGGGCTCGGATTGACCCAGCAGGTACTGGTGGTGGCCGTGCAGAACGCGGTGTCGTACGAAGATCTCGGCGTGGCGACATCGGGCGCCACGTTCTTCCGCATGATCGGAGGGTCGTTCGGCACGGCCGTGTTCGGGGCGATCTACGCCAACGTCCTCGGTCACAAGCTGGAGCCCGTGGTCGCCGCGCTGCCCAAGGGGACAAAGGTCAATCTGCAGACGTTGGATCCGTTCACGCTGCACCAGTTGGCCCATCTGTTCCCCGCGGTCTACGACAAGATCCTCGCTGCGATTACCGCACGTTGCAGACCGTCTTCCTGGTGGCCGTCCCGATCGCCGCGTTTGCCTTCCTGCTCAGCTGGCTGCTGCCCGAGCTCCCGCTGCGTCGGTCGATATCGACGCTGGAGGTGAGCGAAGGCTTCGGGTTACCCGAACCTCGCTCGTCGCTCCAGGAAATTGAATTGTCACTGGAGCGGATCGCCAGTCGGGAGAACCGCGTCGAGTTGTACCAGACGATGGCGCAACGAGCCGGCATCGACCTCCCGCCACAGTCGTGCTGGTTGCTCTACCGCCTGGCGGATCGACCCGGGGAGACCGTGCAGGAGGTGGCTGCCCGCTTGAAGGTCAGCCGTGAGATCCTCCAGCAAGCCGTCCGGGGGTTGGTCGCGGCGGGCATGGTGGTCGTGGTGCAGCGGGGAAACGATCACGACGTGAATCTGACACCGGCCGGGTTGACCGCCATGGACCGCCTGACCGAGGCGCGTCGCACGGGGCTCACCGAGTTGCTCGAAGGGTGGAATCCCGCCGAACATCCCGAGATCGTCGAACTGGTGAAAGAACTGGCCAGTTCCCTTCTGGCTGATGACAAGAAAATGCTCGAGGACGCGCTTCCGCCCGAGACCGATGTTGCTGCGGTGGCACGGGAGCGGGGAGTGCCGGCACGCCGTAGTTCGTTGCGCAACGGCCCGGGATCCTGATCGGGGGGCTGTCGGGCGCTCAGCCGTTCGTGAGAGCGGTGCGCACGCCGGTTCTTGGCCGCGTCGTCGGCGCCGATCGCGTCGAGGCCGAGCAGGGCGGCGCCCAGCACCGGGGGCGCCGTGAGCCGGCGGAGGACGGCCGTGCGGGGCCACGGCGTGGATGCCGTCGGCCACCCGGGCGTGAAAGCCGTCGTCGCTGGTTTCGAAGATGCCGCCGCCGAGAACCACCTCGACGGCGGCGTCCCTGTACGCCCAACCGGGAAATCGCCGCTCCGGCGAAGGCGGCCACTTCGTCGGCGAGTGTGTCCGCCGCTTCCCGTGCGGGGACGTCGCCCTCTGCGGCTGCGTCGAGCAACACTCGCGCCAGTTCGAACAACCGCCCGTAGGGAATGGTTCCGCTGTAGACACCGCTGAGGACGGCTTCGGCGTCGACCTCGGCGAAATGTGCCGGCACACGCGTGCGCAGACGTCGTGGGTGACCCTCGTCCGTCCCCGGCCCGGAGCGCCAGGCCCAGCGCGCGCACCCCGAGCCACGAACCACCGGGAGCAAAATCCCCGGAGAGCTCGGCCAGTGCGGGGAAGCGCACCGTCACCCCGTCGGGGCCGATGCCGGCGCAGTTCAGTCCGGTCCCGCAGACGACGCCGACGCCCCAGGTCGAGGTCGTGCCCGCCCGCGAGACGGCGAAGGTGTCGTTGAACAGAAGGTCGGAGCCGGTCCATCCACGCAGCGCGATCGCCGGCGCGAGATGTTCTTCGTCAATCGGGAGATCGAGGCCGGCCAGGCAGTACACGCCGACATCGCACAGGGGGAATGGTGGCTCGCTGATGCCGGCGGATTCGGTGACCTCGGCGATCGCCGCGCCCAGCGCGTCAATGGCACCGTCGAGGCCCACGAGCTGATGATTGCTCGGTCCGACGCGGGCGCGTCCGAACAGGGTGCCGTCCGCGGCAACCAGCACGGCATCTGTCTTCGTGCTGCCGCCGTCGAGCGCCAACACGATCGGCCCGGGGTCGTCGCGCATGCCCGGATAGTACGTTGCATCACGTGGGGATCAGAGTTGCGGTCGTCGGCGGCGGCAGCACCTATACCCCTGAGCTCGTGGACGGTCTGTGCGACCAAGAGGATCGGATGGTCGTGGACGATCTCGTCCTGCTCGACCCGAGCGAGGAGCGTCGTGCCATCGTCGGGGGATTGTCCGAGCGCATCCTGCGCCATCGCGGATGGGCAGGAACGTTCTCGACGACGGCCGACCGGCATGCCGCACTCGAAGGAGCCGATTTCGTCGTCGTCCAGCTGCGCATCGGGGGGCAAGCGGCGCGTCACGTGGACGAGACGCTTCCCGTCGGCTACGGCTGCTTGGGGCAGGAGACCACCGGGGTGGGTGGGTTGGCCAAAGCGTTGCGCACCGTGCCGACGGTGCTCGAGCTGGCGGAGGAGACGTCCAGGCGCGCCAACCCCGGCGCATGGTTCGTCGATTTCACCAACCCGGTCGGCATCGTCACGCAGGCGTTGCTGGACGAGGGCCACCGGGCCGTCGGCCTGTGCAATGTGGCCATCTGGGGCCAACGGCGTTTGGGCCACTATCTCGGGCTCGATCCAGACAGCGTCGAGATCGAGCATGTGGGATTGAACCACTTGAGTTGGATCCGATCGGCCCGTGTCGCCGGAGAGTCCGAGGACCGGTTGCCCGAGCTTTTTGCGCGCTGGGGGCCCGAGCTGGCGCTCGAGAGCGGGACCCCGGTTGAGGCACTCCGCTTGCTGGACGCGCTGCCGTCGTACTACGTCCACTACTACTACCAACACGATGCCGACGTCGCCCAGCAGGCGGCGCCCGGTTACCGGCCGCGTGCTGATGTCGTGGCCGCATTGGAGGCCACGTTGCTCGAGGAGTATCGCGACCCTGCGCTGGTGACGAAACCCGAAGGCCTCTCGTCCCGGGGTGGGGCCTTCTACTCGCTGGCGGCCGTCCGCCTCATGGCCTCGCTCCACGCCGACACCGGTGACATCCAGGTCGTCGACATGCGGAACAACGGAGCCATTGCCGGGTTACCCGACGATGCGGTGATCGAGACGCGGGCTGTCGTTGATGCCGCCGGCGCCCATCCGATCCCCCAACGGCCGCTCCCACCCGAGATGCTGGGACTGGTCCAACACGCCAAAGCGTACGAACATTTGGCGGTCAAGGCGGCTTGTTCGGGCAGTAGGGACGATGTGGTCCGGGCCCTTCTCGCCAACCCACTGGTCGGTCAATACCCCTTGGCGGCCGAGTTGGCCGATGCCCTGCTGGCGGCCAATCGCCACTACTTGCCGCGCTTCTTCTCGCCGTAGCGGATCGAGGCGCTACCCGGCGTTGTCCGTCGGGTGCGTCGTCGTCGGAGGTGACGTCGTGGTGGTCGTCGGCTTTGTCGTCGTGGTCGTGGCGGCAGCGGTCGTCGTGGTCGTCGTCGAGGGCGTGCCCGCACCGGTGGTCGTGGTGGTCGCCGGAGCCGTGGTCGTCGTCGTCGGGGCGACAAAGGGCGAGGTTTCCCCCCTCTCGGAGGCGTGGCTCACCGTCGGGGCGGCAGAAAGGTTCGTGCAACTCTGCGCCGCGTTCCAGCTCTGGAGGGCGGTTGTCGCCGGGGTACCCGTCAGAGGTTGGGGCAGCCCGGCCACGATGGTGGCGGGCCGCCACGTCGCCGAAACGATCTGACGTCCGATGGCGGTGACGAGGAGTGAGCCGCTGTCCGTCTCGGGCGCGGTGTTGTCGTAGAACGCGAAGTTACCGAGGCCGTAGTCGACGTACGCAGTGCCGAGGTAGCCGCCGCCGAGCAGCACGTGTGCACCGCTCCCGATCACGATGTCGGCACCGGCCTTGACCAATTCGTTGGCGAGGGGCTCTTGTGCGGGAGCCGGGCACGCGACCGTTTCGGTGCCCCAGTGCAAATAGACGACCACGGTGTCCGATGTGCGCCTGGCGGCCTGCACGGCGCGGATCAAATTGGGTCGGATCTCAACGCGGAGGCCACACCGCCCTGGTTCGACGTGGCCGTCCAGGTGCTCACCAAGTTGGGGGCGATGATCTGTGTGGCCGCGATGACCGCAATGCGCTGCCCTCTGATGGTGGTGCGATAGGGGGCGAAGGCCTGCGTCGCGTTGGCGCCGACGCCGACCATCGGGAAGGCCGCTTGTTGGGCCGCCACCAAACCCTGCGCCAGCCCCGTCTGGCCGCAGTCGATCGCGTGGTCGTTCCCTTGGGAGATCACGGTGACAGAGGCATTGCGCAGGGCGGTCAACGCCGTGGGCGGCGAGTAGAAGATGAAGGGCTTGTCCTGCGGTTGGGGGCACTGGCCGTCCGTCAGCGCGCTCTCGAGGTTGACCATGCGCAACTGGGAGTTGGCGAACAACTGGCTCACCGTGTTCCCCAGTGCGGTGGCGGGATCTTCTGTCAGACGTTGGCCCACGGCCCCTTCGAAGTGGACGTCGCCGCCGAACGCCAAGGTGACGGCTTTACCGTTCCCCTTCCACGAGGGGTTGAGCGGGGAGTGCTTGGGGAACGTCTCGTGCGCCGCCGCATGGTGCGTGGGGGGTGCGGGCGGCTTGGAGCCGCCACCTGAGAAGAACACCAGATAGATCAGAAAGAGAACGAGCAGGACGCCGACCGTGACGAACTGACGGCGCCGGCGCCTGACCCTCCGTGAGACCACTTCGGCACTATGGCACACACCGCAACGGCCGCTCATCGAGAAGCTGCGCAATCCGAGGCGGCAGGTCTATCGCCCGGGCAGTTCCTCCCACAACGCAGCGAGGGCCGAGACGAGACCCCTGCATGCGTTGGTGATCATCTCCAAACACGAGTCGAACCCGGCGTCGTCGCCGTAATACGGATCGGGCACGTCCGAGTCGTCTCCGGCCGAGGGGTCGAACGAGCGCAGAAGGAACAAGCGGGACGGCTCGAATACCGAGACTGCGCAGCGTCTGCGGTGGCGACCATCGAGTGCGAGGATCAGATTGGACCGTTGCAGGCGCGGCACCGAGATCTGGTGGGCGACGTGGGGAGCGTCCGGGTAGCCGGCACGCTGCAGGGCCGCACCCGCCCGGGGGTCCATCGGCTCGCCTTCGTGCCAGGGACCGGTGCCCGCGCTGGTGATAACCAGTCGTTCGCCGAGCGCCGAGCCATCGGGGAGCACCGTGGTGTCTGCCAGCATCTTGCTCGCGACCTCGGCCATGGGGGAGCGGCAGATGTTCCCCGTGCAGACGAAGATCATCTCGTAGGGCGTGCGCTCGACCCGGCGGGGGAGCGTGCCGAGCAATTCGGGGAGACGGCTCATGCGGAGGGGCCGAACCACCCTTCGGTGGGGACCTCGTTCTCAGGCATGGGTACTCCTTTTGGACCCATCTCGGAGTGGCTGCTCGCCGACTCGGGGGAAGGGGCGCACCCTATCGCTTGCTTAATGGCGCCTGGGAATCGTTGCTGGTGCCGTCGGCCGTCGCTCGGGTGAGGCGGATGGCGTCCGAAGGGTGAGGCGGATGGGGTCCGGGGGGGTCGGCGGGCGGGCCGAGGTGGGTCCGAGGTGGGTCCGAGGTGTCTCCGGGGTGTCCGGCTCGGGTGGGTCCGGAGGGGAAAAGGACGGTCGCCGCGTCCCGTGTACGTCGGCCTGGCCGTAAGCTGTCTGCCGTGGCAGCGGCCAGACATGGGCGAAGTGGGCGCGGACGCATTGTCTGCGTGGGGAACGCGTGCAAATATGGGCAGTGCATGGTCGTGACTAACAGGTTCGGCGCTGGATCGGGCGGGATGTTGGGCCGAGGTGTGGGGGGTGTGGGTCGTGCCTCTTTCTGAGCACGAACAGCGGATACTGGCTGAGCTCGAAGAGTCCCTGGTTCGGCAGGACCCCGAGTTCGCCGAGCGGGTCCGCTCGGAGTCGGTGTACCGCCACGCCGGTCGCTATTGCAAGTGGGCCGCGGCGACCTTCGTTCTCGGAGTGGTCGTCCTGGTGGCCTTCTTCGCCAAGACCCCGGTGGTCGGTTTTATCGGCGTCGTCATCATGTTCGGCTCGGCCGTCGTCTTCGAACGCAACCTCCGCCGGATGGGCCGGGCCGGATGGCACGACCTGACACGTGGCAGAGACGGTGAGCAGTCGAAGGCGGCCGCGGCGTCGAATGGGTTCGAAGGGGCGGTCACCGAAGCGCGCGACTGGTTCCGCACCAGGTTCCACCGTCGAGAGAACTGATCTTCCTGCGGGTTCCCCCCGCGCCTCGTCGTCGAGCGGCTTCGCTGGTTCGGTGAGGTCGTCGTGACGGAACTGGCGTTGGCCGTCGACATCGGCGGCACCAAAATGGCGGTCGCGCTCGTGGACCGGACGGGGAGCCTCCGTCGCCGCACACAGGTTCCGACGCCGCCGACATCGGGTCCCGGGGAGAAGGACGCCGAGACGTTGTGGCACACCTTGGTCGACCTTGTCCGGCACGTGACCGGGCGGCGAAGAAGGGGGTGCGGCCGAGGCGCCGATCGTGGTGTGCGGTGTCGGTTGCGGGGGACCGATGAGCCCGGGAGGGGAGACTCGTCTCGCCCCTCAATATCAGGGGGTGGAGAGGGTTTCCGCTGCGGGCCCGGTTACGAGAGCTCACTGGCGTACCGACCTTCGTGGACAACGATGCGAAAGCCTTGGCTGTGGGCGAGGGCTGGCTGGGCGCCGCGGCCGGCGAGCGCAACTTCATCGCCATGGTGGTGTCCACTGGCATCGGCGGCGGCATCGTTCTCGACGGGCGGCTGCTCGGCGGGCGTCTGGGCAACGCCGGCCACATCGGGCACGTGGTGGTCGAGCCCGATGGGCGTCCATGTGTATGCGGCGGTCGGGGCTGCCTCGAGGCTGAGGCATCCGGCACTTCGCTGGCCGAGATCACCGGCCAACCGGCGGCACTGGCGCCGCTGGACGTCATCGAACGGACCGGAACGTTGGTGGGTCGCGCCGTGGCATCGGTCGTCAATCTCCTCGACCTCCCGCTGGCCGTCGTCAGTGGCTCCGTGGCCCTGGGATTCGGCACGCCATTCTTCGACGCCGCCCAACGGGAGGTCGAGCTTCGTTGCGGTCTGGAATTCGCCCGAGGGGCCAAGGTCATCCCGGGAGGACTGGCCGATCGAGGACCTCTCGTCGGGGCCGGCTGTGTGGGTTGGCGAGGACTGGACGGGGGTTCGTGAGCGGGCCGCCGACCGGGCCAGGGAGCGGGCCGCCGACCGCGCCAGGGACCGTGGCACCGGGGCGAAACCAACGCCGGAGAGGAAGAGACATAGCGGTCGTACTGTCGGCGGTTGTTCCCCACCCTTCCCTCTGGTGGGCCGCTGTAGCGGCGGTGGCCCGTCTTTCACGCCGGGGCTGGTGGCACCGCCCACCATTTCTCCCCGTTCCCGGTGATGAGTACTGGGATTTCCGACTGGTCACCGCGTTCGGCGGCACGGGGAGCGAGGCCATCGTCGAGCGCGACGACATCGTGGCCTACCTCCGATGGTGTCGAAGGACCCACCCTCGCCGCGGGTAGCCTCTGAGCGTTGTGACTTCTCTGATGGCTGGAGCCAACCCCCGCTGGGCCGCCCGTCGAGCCCCGGAACCGCCGGCGGCTCCCATACGCCCCTTTCTGGTGGCCTGAAGATGGAGCGAGTGCTCCTGCTCAATGCGACGTATGAGCCGTTGGCACTCGTATCCGATCGCCGAGCGGTCGTCCTCGTTCTGGCCGGCCGGGCCGAGCCTGTGGCGTTTCGCGAGGACTGCTCCGTGTTCCACTCCGCGTCACTGGACGTGGACGTTCCCTCCATCGTCCGTCTCGCCCACATGGTGCGGATCCCACGCTGGGCCCGCACGCCCCCGGTCACGCGACGCTCTGTGCTGCGTCGAGACGGCGGTCTGTGTGTCTATTGCTCCGAGCCGGCCGACACCATCGACCACGTCATTCCCCGCAGCAGGGGTGGGACGCACGACTGGTCGAACGTGGTGGCGGCCTGCAAGCGCGACAACCTCACCAAGGCCGACCTCCTGCTCTCGGAGTTGGGCTGGACATTGCGGGTGAAGCCGGCACCTCCCGACGGATATCTGTGGCGGCTTCGCCACCTCTCCGACGTCGACCCGCTGTGGGAGCCGTACCTCGCCGCTGCATCTTGACGCCACCGAGTGGCGCTGCGTCCGAGCCTGACGCGGACCCGTTGTTCGATGTGGCGCCTTTCCGCGTTCTGACCCACCGCCACGCTGCCGTGCGGAAGGTACGCCACCCGACGGTGGTCCTCGGGAGCACCCAGCGGGTCGACGTCGTCGACGGGGAGCAGGCGGCCCGGCTCGGGGTGGACGTGGTCCGGCGCCGAGGGGGCGGGGGAGCGGTATTCCTCCGACCCGGCGACCACCTTTGGATCGAGGCGTGGATTCCCCGGGCGGACCCCTTATGGGTTGCCGATGTGGCGGTCGCCGCAGGCTGGGTCGGTGCCTGGTGGTCCGCCGCGCTGGCCGCGCACGGCACCGGCGGATATGTCGTCCATGAGGGGCGCGCCGAGCCCGGGAGACATGGTGCGTTGGTGTGTTTCTCGGGCAAGGGCCCAGGCGAGGTGTTCCTCGGCGAGCGCAAGGTGATGGGTGTCTCGCAGTGGCGCGGAAGGGAGGGTGCGCTCTTCCACACGTGCGCCTACTCGCGCTGGGATCCCCGTCCGCTGGTGGAGCTCCTCAATCTGGCCGACGCTTCGCGCGAGGAGCTCGTCGCAGATCTGGCCGGCGCCGCCATCGGGCTCGATGACCTGCACCTCGTGGATGCGGAGCTCGCGGAGCTCGGGGAAGGCCTCTTGTCATCGTTCCTTCACTGGGGTTCTTCCCGGATCTGAAGGCCGCCTTGCCGCCGCCCGCGTGCGGGAGGTTGGCAGCGCGCACGCTGACTGTGCGACTTCGCTGTCCCGCTCGTTCTGACAGCTGACGGCACTCGTTGCGACGGTTGACGACCTCGTTCCGAGGGCTTTCGCGGCCCCTGTTCGGCGACACAGGGGGTTGTTGCGCGGCCGCGGTTGCCAAAAGGGTGCGGGCGGGGGAAAGAGGGGTGGATGTGGTTGCTAGGTGGGGGGAAAGGGCGTAGAGTGGCGCGAAATGGAGTAGCGAGCGTTCAAGGACGCAATTCAGGGAGCGTCGTGGGAGATCGGGCCAGTGGCAGGATTTGTAGGCAGATACGAGCATTCGCTCGATATCAAGGGCAGGGTGATCCTGCCCGCCAAATTCCGTGTCCAGTTCGAACGGGGCGGCTACCTGGCGCAGCAGTCCGAGGGTTGTCTGGCTCTTTGGACCCCGGGGGAATTCGATCGGCAGATGGCCGTCATGCAGGAGCGGGCGGAATCGGGTCGCGCCAATCGGAACAGGGCACGCCTGTGGGCATCGAGCTCGCACGAGGTAGAGATAGATCGACAGGGGCGCATGGCGATTCCCTCCTATCTCCGCACGTTCGCCGGGCTGGAGAACGAGGTGTTGGTGCACGGAGCGATCGATCGCGTGGAGCTCTGGAACCCGGCATCGTGGGCCGAGCGCGTGCTTCCAGAAGAGAGCTGGCTCCTCAACGACGACGACGACGAAACAGATGCAAAGGGGTGATCGCAGAGAACCTCCTGAAACCCATGACAGCAGCGGATGCTCGCTGGACCATGTGCAGCTCCTCGACCGGTGTGGCGGAAGATCACTCCACCCTCTTCCCCGGAGAAGCGGGAACTCACCCTTCGCTCCTCCATCCAGTCGGGGGGCTGCAGATGGTCCACTCATTCGAACACGTTCCCGTGCTGCGCGATGAAGTCGTCTCGCTTTTCGCCCCAGTCCCTGGCGGCGTCCTCGTCGACGCCACGCTCGGTGGCGGCGGTCACAGCGCGGCGCTGTTGGCCGCCCACTCCGACCTCCGCATCATCGGTCTCGACCGCGACCCCGTCGCTCTGGCTGCAGCCGCCGAGCGACTTGCTCCGTTCGGCGATCGGGTCACGTTGGTGCACGCAGCGTTCTCGGCCCTCCCCGATGTCGCCACTGGTCCGCTGTCAGGTGTGTTGTTCGACCTCGGCGTGAGCTCGCCCCAGCTCGACGAGGCGGCACGGGGCTTCTCCTATCGCGCGGATGCGCCCATCGACATGCGCATGGACCCCTCCATGGGAAGGACCGCGGCGCAGTTGGTCAACGAGCTCCCGGAGGGCGCGCTGGCCGAACTCTTTCGGGAGAACGGCGAGGGTCGGATGTCCGGGCGTATTGCGCGCGCGATCGTGCGTGCCCGCCCGCTCACTTCCACGTTGCAGCTCGCCGACGTGGTGTCGGCGGCGGTGCCGGCGGCGATCCGCCGGCGGGGCCATCCGGCCAAACGGGTGTTCCAGGCGCTGCGCATCGCAGTGAACGACGAGCTGGGGGAGCTGGCGTCGGCGCTACCGGTGGCCGTGGAGCGACTGGACGTCGGTGGCCGCTGTGTGGTCATCAGCTACCACTCCGGTGAGGACCGGCTGACCAAGCAGATCTTCTACCAGGCCAGTACGGGCGGGTGCACCTGCCCTCCCGCGATGCCCTGCGTCTGCGGCGCCGTGGCGCGGCACGAGTTGGTGTTCCGCGGCGCGCGGCACCCCGGTGCCGAAGAGATCAGCACCAATCGCCGCGCCGGAAGCGCCCGTTTGCGTGCTCTCGCGCGGACGGTGGCCCCCTAGTGGCGGCGGCTCCTTCATCGGGCGCGGCGCGCCGCGTCACCCCCGCGCTTCCCCGCAACAATCCTGGAAACTCCTCCCGACCGACGCCCCTGGAGGTCGTTCCCTCCCGCCGTGGCGATCGTGCCCGGGGCCGCATCGTCAAGTTCTTGCCCGTCGCCATGGTTGTGGTGGCATTGCTGGTCGTTGTCGGCGGGCAGGCCATGTTGGCCAATGGTCAGGTCCGCATGGCGCGTCTGGATCAACGCCTGCAGATCGCCGAGAGCGAGCATCGACAAGAAGAGCTGAACGTGGCCGAACGCGAGACCCCTTCACGCATAGCGGGTGCCGCAACCGCACAGCTGCACATGGTCCATCCCGCCCATGTGACCCAACTTCCCTACGTTTCGCTGCGTACGCCGCTGCCCGCCCCGAACGTGACCCCGAAGAGCGCCACTGCCACGACCACATCGACTGTGGCGCCATGAGCGTCACGACGCGACACACCACGGGACGCGCGCGTACCGTCCCAGATCGCCGCGCGGCCGAGTCTCCCGCCAGGCCGCACACCGGTCGTCGTGTTGCGACGGGACGCCGGGTTCCGCCACCGAAAAAGGTGGCCCACCGTCAGGTCAGGCGCACGGAGTTCGCCCCACCTCGACCCCCACCCCGGCCCCGCCCCCGGGCCCGGACATCACCCACGCGCCCGACGAACGGGTCCGGCCTTACATTCCAACGACGTATTCGCCTGGTACGGATGGTGTTGGTCGTGGCCCTCTTGTTCATGGTCGGCCGCCTGGTCGACGTGCAGATCATCCATTCGGGTACCTACCAAGCCGACGCGCGCGACGAATCGCACCACCCCACCACGTTGAGCTCACTACGCGGCGGGATCTACGCCCGTAACGGCGCCCCTCTGGCGCTCTCGGTCCCGACCAACGACGTGATCGCCGACAACTTCCAAATTGCGCATCCCCTGAAGACAGCGGCCGCGCTTTCCCCGCTCCTCCACATTCCCGCGTCGACGCTCGCTCCCGAGCTCCGTCGTCATTCGGGGTACGTCGTGTTGGCCAAGGAGATCTCGCAGAGCGACGGACAGAAGATCGCAGCTGATGCCATACCGGGGATCACGCTCGTGGACGACTCGAAGCGTGTCGTGACGAATGGCACCCTCGCCTCGCCGGTCATCGGGTTCACCAACGCGGCCGACAAGGGGGCGGCAGGGATCGAATACGCCGAGAACCGGTTGCTTTCCGGTACGGCGAGCCAGAAGACCCTCATCGAGTCGCCGTCCGGCGTGGCCCTCCCCGCTTCGGGTGTCGGCCGCGCCTCCGCCCGGGCCGGAGTGGGCGTGGAGCTCACGCTCGATACCCAACTCCAGTACGAGTCGGAGCAGGCTCTGGCGCAGGCCATCGAATCGTCGCAGGCCGTGAGCGGTACAGCGGTCGTCATGGATGTGAAGACCGGTCAGATCCTGTCCATGGCCAATCTCGTGTCGACCCACCCGAATGCCCCGGTGTCGCCGACGCCACCTGCCACGACGGACACCGCCGGCGGTGTCATCCCGATCGGGCCCAAGGACAGTGTCAAGGAGGCTTCCAACAACACTGCTGTCAGTCAGCTCTACGAGCCGGGTTCGGTCTTCAAACTGGTGACATTCTCCGCGGCATTGCAAGACGGCCTCATCAATCCGAACTCGATCTTCACGGTCCCCGACCAGATAACGCTGGACGGCTCCAGCTTCCACGATGCCGATCCGCACCCGACGGAACAGCTGACGGCCACACAGATTCTGGCGCAGTCCTCGAACATCGGCACATCGCAGATCGCCCAGGGTCTCGGCGAGCAACGCCTGCTGGCGCAGGTGGGCAACCTGGGATTCGGCAAGGCGACCGGCCTCGACTTCCCCGGGGAATCGGCCGGCTTGGTCGCAACCGCAGCCCAGTGGGAGCCGACCGACTACGTGTCGCTGCCGATCGGGCAGGTCGATGCGGTCAGCGCGCTGCAGGTCCTCGACGCCTACAACGCGGTCGCCAACGGCGGCACGTTCGTCCAGCCCAAGCTGGTGCAGGCCACGGTCAGCGCCTCGGGCACTGTCGAGAAGACCGCACCCTCGAAGTCGCACCGTGTCTTCTCGCCGACGGTCGACTCCGAGCTCACGTCGATGTTGGAACAGGTGGTCTCGACGGGAACGGGCGCCAGCGCGGTCGTTCCCGGCTACACCGTCGCCGGGAAAACGGGTACGGCCCAAATACCGACGACCGGGAAGGATGCCTACACGGTGGGCGCCTACATGGCCTCGTTCGTCGGGTTCGCGCCGGCCGTCAATCCGACGTTCTCGATGATCGTCGTCCTGGATCGACCCACGCCGATCTTCGGCGGCACCGTGGCCGCTCCTGTCTTTTCCCAGATCATGAGCTATGCGCTCCACCGTTACGACATTCCCACGACGCCGGGCGCGGCGACGCAGGGTGCGGCTGCTCAGACGCCCAGCAGCCAGGCGCAGGACATCACATGACCCGGTACCATCAGCGGGCCGACAGCGCGCGGCGCGGAGCTCCCGTGCGACGTGCGTTGCCCGGGCGACCGTGCGAACCGTGCAGATGAACCTTCTCTTCGACGACATCGAAGTCATTGAGACAGCGGGAAACCCTGCCGCAGTCGACGTCCGCGGCATCGCACACGACAGTCGCCGGGTGGTGCCGGGCGACCTGTTCTGCTGCGTACCCGGTCTTGTCGCCGACGGCCACGCGTTCGCGTCCGACGCGGTCGACCGCGGAGCCGTCGGATTGCTCTGCGAACACTTCATCCCTGAGCTGTTGGACCGGCCCGTTGTGCAGACACTCGTGGCGCCGGGGACGATCCGCCCCGTCATGGCGCGGCTTGCCGCGGCCTTCTACGGCTTCCCCGCACGTGATCTCCTCATGATCGGTGTGACCGGGACCAACGGCAAGACGACCGTCACCCAGCTCCTCGGCGACGTCCTCGAACTGTCAGGGCGGCCGACCAATGTCATGGGCACTCTTTCGGGGGCCCGGACGACGCCGGAGGCGACAGAAGTACAGCGCCTACTGGCCCGGGTCAGGGATCGCCAGCTCTCCGATGGCCGGCGGCATGCCGTGGCCATGGAGGTGTCGAGCCACGCGCTCGTGCAGTCCCGGGTGGAGGGCATCCATTTCGACGTCGCCGTCTTCACCAACCTGAGCCACGACCACCTCGACTATCACGGAACGATGGAGGCGTACTTCGAGGCGAAGTGCTCGCTCTTCACGTCCGACCATGCATTGCGGGGAGTGGTCAACGCAGACGACCCGTGGGGCCAACGCCTCCTGCGCTCGGCGCGCATCCCCATGGTGGAGGTCCATCGCAGCGACGCCGGCGACATCGTGTTGCACCCGGGCCGCACCACGTTCACGTGGCGCGGTCAGCGGGTCTCTACGCCGCTGACGGGCGCCATCAACGTGGACAACGCGTTGTTGGCCGCAGAAGCGGCCCTCACGCTGGGTCTCGAGCCTCCAGAGGTGGCTGAGGCGCTCGCCGTGGTCACCCCGGCCCCGGGCAGGCTCCAGGTCATCGCCCTGCCCCACCAGGGCGATGACGCAGCGGATGCTCCACCGTTCACCGTCCTCATCGACTACGCGCACACACCGGCGGGTCTCGACGTCGTCTTGCGCGAAGCACGTGGGTTGACGGGGGCCGAGGGAAGAGTGCTGGTGGTATTCGGGTGCGGAGGCAACCGCGATCGTGCCAAGCGACCGAAAATGGGACGTGCTGCATCGACCCTGAGCGACGTCGCCGTCCTCACCTCGGACAACCCGCGGGACGAGGATCCGCTGGCCATCATCGAGCAGGTCCGGGGCGGCGTGGGCGACGAGCCGGCACAGGGGACCTTCGTGGTCGAGCCGGATCGACGGTCGGCGATCCGGTGGGCGCTCGGGGAGGCCCGCGCCGGCGACGTGGTGATCATCGCGGGCAAGGGCCATGAGACCTACCAGGAGATCGCGGGCCGGAGGTTGCCCTTCGACGACGTGGCCGAAGCCCGCCGGGCGCTGTCGGTCCGGTTCCCTTCGGACCCTGCGAGCTGGGTTGTCACGCCCGCCCGCCCCGAAGGCGAAGGCGATTAACCCGTGCTTGGTCTGGGCGACAGCGGCGGCATCGCGCTCTGGGTGAGCATCCTGGTCACACCGGTCCTCCTCCGGTGGTTGCGGTCACAGGGAATCGGGCAACCCATTCGCTCGGACGGTCCGGCCAGTCACAGCGTCAAGGCGGGCACGCCGACCATGGGAGGAATCGCCATCGTCATCGGCGTCGTCGTCGGCTATGTCATCGGCCACTTCGGCACCCAGGTCAGGTTCTCGCGGACGGGCTATCTCGCGGTCATGGCGGTGGTCCTCTTCGGTCTCATCGGCTTCCTCGACGACTGGATCAAAGTCCGCCATCAGCGGAGCCTGGGGTTGAACAAGCGGGCCAAATCCCTGGCCCAGGTGCTCTTCGCCGTGCTCTTCGCCGAATTGGCCCTCCACTGGGCGCACACCTCGACAGCCCTGTCCTTCACCCGTCTCACCGTGCCCGGGATCGATCTGGGCCATGTGGGCTGGGTCGTCTTCGCCGTGCTGGTCATGGTGGGCACGTCGAACGCCGTCAACATCACCGACGGGGTGGACGGACTGGCGGCAGGTACGTCGACGTTCTGCTTCGCCGTCCTGGCCATCATGGGCTACTGGATCTTCCGCCACCGGAGCATCTATCACGTCCTCCCTGCGTCAGCGATCGATTTGTCGCTTGTCGCGGTCGGCGCTGGCCGGGGCGTGCATCGGCTTCCTCTGGTGGAATGCGGCGCCCGCGAAGATCTACATGGGCGATACCGGCTCGTTGGCCATCGGGGCCGGGTTGGCCGCGCTGTGTCTGTTGCTCAACCTGGACCTTCTCCTGCCGATCATCGGAGGCCTGTTCGTGATGGAGACCCTGTCCGTCATCGCCCAGGTGGTGAGTTTCCGTGTCTTCCACCGACGTATTTTCCGCATGGCGCCCATTCATCACCACTTCGAGCTGGTGGGTTGGCCCGAGACGACGGTGATCGTCCGCTTCTGGGTGTTGGGCGGGCTCTTCGTGGCGGTCAGTCTCGGAATTTTCTACGCCGACTTCCTCTCCGTGGCGAAGATCACATGACGACGTTCCACCACTTCGGCCTCTTCATGGGGGAAACTGGGCCCATGAGTCGGGTGTCGGACCGCTCTTCGCGCGCAGGCGGGCGCGGGGTCACTGCCGTGACGCCCCCTGCCGCCGCGACCGCCCGGTCCGCACCGAACCGGGAGCCGCGCGCCAAAGTTCGTTCAGCCAACGTTCGTTCAACCAAGGTGCGCGCCTGAGGGGGCTCGTGCGGAGACGCCGAAGGCCCGGCCCCTGTCGGGACTGCGTGCCACGGTGGCCGAGCTCCCCACCGGGACGGTCCTCCTCGTTGTGGTTGCGCTTGCTCTGCGTGATCGGGCTGGTGATGGTCGGTTCCGCTTCGTCGGTGGTCTCCATCTCGCTCTACGGAAGTCCGTGGGCCATCCTCATCCGCGAGTGCATGTGGATGGCGGTCGGCGTCGTCGCGTTCGACGCTGGCGGTCCGCTTCGACCACCGCAAACTCCGTCGACTGAGCCCGCTCCTCCTCGGCATCACCTTCCTGCTCCTGCTCGTGGTCCTGGTGCCCGGGCTCGGGGTGCACGTGCAGGGCTCGAGCCGATGGGTCGGCTTCGGCCAGTTCCGGCTCCAGCCATCGGAGTTGATGAAGCTTGCGCTGACGGTCTTCGCAGCCGATCTGATCACCCGGCGGCTCGATGAGGGGGCGCCCGACCGGCGGATCATCGGGCCCCTCCTCCTGGTCACGGGTTGCGCCGGCGTCCTGATCGTGGCGCAGCCCGACTTGGGAACGGCCATGGTGCTGGGATGTCGTCGCCCTGGCCATGCTGTTCGTGTCCGGCGTGCGTCTCGGACCGGTCCTCAAAATTCTGGCCGGCTCTCGTCGCCATCGCGCTCGTGGTGGCGGTGGCCTCGCCGTACCGGCGGGAACGGCTGCTCTCCTTCATCGACCCCTCCTCCCACGGGGCCGGATCCGGGTACCAGGTGGTGCAGTCCCTCATCGGTCTGGGCTCGGGCCATTTCATCGGGGCCGGTCTGGGCGGTGGGCAGGCCCAGTGGGGGTTCCTGCCCAACGCGCAGACCGACTTCATCTTCTCGGTCATCGGTGAGGAGCTCGGTTTCATCGGCGCCGCGCTCGTCCTGGTGCTGCTGGGCTCCTTCGTCTGGTTCGGCATCCGGGCCGCGATGCGCTCGCCCCAGCGGTTCGGCGGGATGCTGGCCGTGGGACTGGTCGCCTGGTTGGCCAGTGAGACCTTGATCAATATCGGGGCGGTCGTCGGCGTGCTGCCCGTCACCGGCATCCCTTGCCGTTCATCTCCTACGGAGGTTCGTCCCTCGTCATCACCATGGTGGCGGCCGGCATCCTCATCAACATCGCCCGGCAAGAGGCCACCGGCCCGGCCGGCGGCATCGTCCATGTGCCGCGCGCGAGCGAACGTACGGGCCGGGGTCCGTGCCACGCCCAGCCCGCGGGCGAGGTCGGTGAAACAGGCGAGAGGGCACGGTGATCGCCGGCGGCGGGACCGGAGGTCACGTCGTGCCGTCGCTGCAGATTGCCCGGGCGCTGGTGGCGCGGGGCCACGCCGCAGTCACGATCGAGCTTTTCGGGTCACGGCGGGGCCAGGAGGCCGCGCTCTGGCCGACCCTCGGAGTTCCCGTTCACGGCTTCTGCCCGGTCGGGGTATTCGCCGGAGCATGAGCCCGGGCGCGGTGTGGGCCAATGCGGGGGCGGTGCTGGGGCTGGTCTGGGCGACCCTGCGCTCGCTGGCTTCGTTCGTCCAACGTCGTCCCCGGGTGGTCGTGGTGGTGGGCGGCTACGCCAGCTTTCCGGCCGGGCTGGCCGCGGTATGCGTGCGAGCGCCGTTGGTGCTGGTCAACACGGATGCGGTCCCCGGGGCGGTCAACGCCCTTCTCGGACGATTCGCTGCGGTCGAACGCAGTGGCGTTTCCCGGCACGGGTCTCCCACGAGCACAGGTCACGGGTACGCCGGTGCGCCCCGAACTGGGATCGCTCGACCAGTCGCCCGAGGGTCGACGTCGGGCCCGGGAGACCCTCGGGCTGCCCGCAGATCGGCGCACGGTGGCGGTCTTCGGGGGCTCGCTGGGGGCCCGGCGGATCAATGCCGCCGTCGCCGATCTGGCCGTCCGCTGGTCGGAACGATCTGACCTCTCGATCTATCACGTCGCCGGCCGGCGGGATTTCGCGCGCTTCGCTCCAGGGGCGACCGACGAGGGCGACCTACGCGGCGAGGTCGCCGGGCTGCACTATCGGGTGGTGCAGTTCGAGGAGAGGATGCCCGAGGTCTACCGCGCCGCGGACCTCTGCGTCTGTCGGGCCGGCGCCATGACCGTGGCGGAGCTCCTGGTCGCCGGTGTGCCGGCGATCCTGGTGCCCCTGCCCGGGGCGCCGCGTGATCACCAGACCCGCAATGCGGAGGCGCTGGTGGCGGCGGGAGCGGCGATCCTCGTCCCCGACGCCGAGTGCACCGCGGAGCGACTGGAGGCCGAGGTCGGGGCCTTACTGTGCGATCGCGAACGCTTGGCGACGATGGCTGCGACGGCGCGGGCATTGGGCCATCCCGACGCCGCCGCCAGGGTGGCCGAGTTGGTGGACGCGCATGCCCGCTGACCCCGCCGACTCCGGGCAGCCCACCGTGCCCGCCGACCCCGCCGACTCCGGGCAGCCCACCGAGCCGAACGAGCTCCTCGATCTGCGCTCCCCCCAACGCGTCCACATCGTGGGCATCGGCGGCGCCGGCATGAGCGCCATCGCGACTCGTGCTGCGGTCCATGGGCCACGCGGTGTCGGGCTCCGATCTCAAGGAGTCCCCGGTGGCGGTGCGGCTGCGGGCCCAGGGCATCGCCGTGGCGGTGGGCCACCGGGCGGAGAACGTCGGCGACGTCGATGCGGTGACGTTCTCTCCCGCGGTGCCACCGACCAATCCCGAAATAGTTGCGGCGGCGGACCGGGGCGCGCGCGTGGTGGCCCGTTCGGGCATGTTGGCCGCGATCTGTGCCACCCGGCGCTGCTCTGGCCGTCGCGGGGACCAAGGGCAAGACGACGACCGCATCGATGTTGTCGCTCATCTTGATCGAGGCCGGTCTGCGGCCCTCGTTTCTCATCGGCGCCGACGTGAACGAAGTCGGGACCAACGCCGTATGGGACACCGGCGAGTGGTTGGTGGTCGAAGCCGACGAGAGCTTCGGGACATTCCAGGAGTTGCGCCCGGCGTGGGCGGTCCTGACCAATGTGGCGTCAGATCACCTCGATCACTACGGAACGTTCCCTCGTCTGCGTGCCGCGTTCGATGCTTTCGTCGGCGTGGCTTCGGAAGGGTCCGTGGTTTCCGCGGACGACGACGAAGCCGCCGCCATCGGACAGGCCCACGGATCGCTCAGTGTCGGCACGGCCAGCGGCGCCACGTTCTTCATGAGCGATCTCGCGCTGCACCGCAGTGCGGCGTCCTTCACCCTCACGGGGCCCGACGGCGTACCCCGCGCCTTGACCCTCGGCGTACCGGGTCTGCACAATGCCCGTAACGCGGCCCTCGCCGTGGCGTCGGCGCTCCAGGTCGGGGGTCTCGTTCGACGTCGCCGCCGGCGCGCATGGCCCGTTTCACCGGCGTCACCCGGCGCTTCGAGTTCCGCGGCGAGGTCAACGGGGTGACGTTCGTCGATGACTACGCCCACCTGCCGTTTGCCATTGAGGCCGCGCTGGCCACTGCCCGGACCGGGGGATGGTCACGTATCGTCGCCGTTTTCCAGCCCCACCGCTACAGCCGCACCGCCGAGCTGGCGAAGCAGTTCGGCGAGCGCCTTCGCCGACGCCGACCGCTTGTCGTCACCGATGTCTACGGTGCGGGCGAGGCGCCTGTCCCCGGGGTCTCGGGGCTCCTGATCGCCGACGCGGTGCGGGCCCAGGATCCGCGACTGCCCGTCGTCTACGCCCCGAGCTGGGACGAGCTCCGCCAGGTCGTCGGCTCCCTGCTGCGCCCCGGGGATCTCTGCCTGACCCTGGGTGCGGGGACCTGACGACACTGCCCGACGACCTGTTGGAATCGCCGCAGTGGTGAGATCGCCGACCGTCACCCGCGCTATGACGCATTGGCCGTCGCCCTCGGGGCGCGGGCGACCCGCCACCGACCCCTCGGTGCACTGACCACGTACGGCGTGGGTGGGCCCGCCGAGCTCTTCGTGGAGGTCGACGGGCCCGACGACCTCAGGGCGGTCCGGACCGCCCTGATCGGGAGTGGCGTCGCGGTGTGCGTGATCGGGCGGGGCTCGAACCTCCTGGTGGCCGACGGTGGCTTCGACGGCGTGGTCCTGCGCCTGGGCCAAGGGTTCAACACAGTCCTGCTGCCCGATCCGGTGACCGGGTCCGCGCCGCCGTTCGTGGTCCGGGCCGGAGGGGCCACGCCGCTTCCGGTCCTCGCCCGGCAGGCGGCCGAGGCCGGATGGTCCGGCCTGACGTGGGCCGTCGGCGTGCCCGGTTCGGTCGGGGGAGCGGTGCGGATGAACGCGGGCGGACACGGGTCCGACGTCGCGGGGTGCCTGTTGCGGTACTCCTGGGTCGACCTCCTGCGCGACGAAGGAGGCACCGACGAGGCATCCCGCCTGCGGTACGCCTACCGGTCCTCGTCGGTCGTGGCGTCGCAGGTCGTGGTGGAGGCCGCGTTCGAGGTCACACGAGGGGACGCCGAGGCGGAACGGGCGGAGATCGCCGCCATCGTCCGCTGGCGGCGTGCGCATCAGCCTGGGGGCGCCAACGCCGGATCGGTCTTCACCAATCCGGTCGGCGATTCGGCCGGGCGCCTGATCGAGGCGGCCGGTCTCAAGGGTTTCCGCCTCGGGTCGGCGCACGTCTCGGAGAAGCACGCCAACTTCATCCAGGCCGACAAGGGCGGGCGGGCGGACGATGTGCGGGCCCTGATGGAGCACGTCCGCTTCACGGTCCTCGAGCGCAGTGGCGTGGCCCTGACGGCCGAGGTCCGCCTCTTGGGCTTCGGGAAAGGGGAGACTGACGAGATGGGAGCGACGGCGGTGAGCGGCCCGTGAGCCCCACCACGACCCGACTCCGCCCCGGGCCGAGCGGCCCGCCCCCTCCGCGCGACGACATGGATCCGCGCATCTCGGCCCGTCGCACCGAGGTCACCCGTCAACTAGGGCGCCGCCGCCTGCGTCTCGTGGGGATAGTGGTGGCTGTCGCCCTCGTCGGCTTCCTCGGGTGGTGCCTCCTGCACTCGTCGCTGTTCTCGGCCCGGGCGATCAGCGTGGTGGGTGCCACCCACGAGACGGCGGCGCAGGTCGAGGCGGCAGCGGGCCTGTCCTCTCACCCCCCGTTGCTCGACATCCAGACCGGCGCCGAGGCGAAGGGCATCGAGCGCCTGCCGTGGGTCCGCGCAGCCTCGGTCAGCGTCCACTGGCCCGACGGGGTGCGGGTGGTCGTGTCCGAACGGGTGGCGACGCTCGTCATGGCCACCGCCGCCGGGCAGTGGGCCGAGCTGGACGCCGAGGGACGGGTGCTCGCCGTCGTGGCCACGCGTCCGCCCGGGCCCATCGCGATCGGTGGACCGCAAGCCCCCGGTGCGCCCGGAAGCGTGGTGGGAGCCCGAGACCAGCTGGCACTTCGGATCGCCGCCACCCTCCCGGCGTCCTTTCGGGGTCAGGTCACGGCGGTCAACGTCGTGTCAGCAGGGTTCGTGCAGCTGGCGATGAGCACGCCCATTCTGGTCGATATCGGCGACGCGTCCCAGCTCCACGCCAAATATGAGGACGTCAGCGCGGCGTTGGCCGGCGCAACGCTCCATGACGGTGACATCATCGATGTGAGTGTCCCGGGCGCGATGACGGTGACCGGACCGTGAGCGAGCATGCTTGACCTCCAGGAACGCCCCTCGTATGGTTGGCGGCGTTGCCGCTCTGTGAACGTCAACCTTCCCAAGAGGATGAGGGATTCGAGGTAGGAGCGGCGTGGTGACGCATGGTGGCTATACCCAGAGGGCGATTGGTCGGCGATCGACCCAAATACGAGGGAGTTCATGACGACCGTTCCGTCCCAAGGTAACTACCTGGCCGTCATAAAGGTGGTCGGGGTCGGCGGTGGCGGCGTGAATGCCGTCAACCGCATGATCGACTCGGGACTGCGCAACGTGGAGTTCATAGCGGCCAATACGGACGCCCAGGCGCTCCTGATGAGTGACGCCGATCTGAAGCTCGATATCGGGCGTCAGCTCACGCGGGGCCTGGGAGCGGGCAGCGACCCCGAGGTGGGCCGGCTTGCGGCCGAAGAGCACCGTGCCGATATCGAAGAGGCACTCCAGGGTGCCGATATGGTCTTCATCACCGCGGGGAAGGGTGGCGGCACCGGGACGGGAGCGGCACCAGTCGTCGCCGAGGTGGCCAAAAGCCTGGGTGCCCTGACGATCGGTGTCGTGACGCGGCCCTTCACGTTCGAGGGCCGGCGCCGGGCCATGCAGGCCGAAAAGGGCATCCAGATCCTCAAGGAGAAGGTGGACACCCTCATCGTCATTCCCAACGACCGGCTCCTGACTGTGTCGAACGACAAGACGAGCATGGTCAATGCCTTCAAAATGGCCGACGAAGTTCTCCTCCAGGGGGTTCGTGGCATCACCGACCTCATCACGGTTCCCGGGCTGATCAACACCGACTTCGCGGATGTGAAGATGGTGATGACCAACGCCGGGACGGCCATCATGGGTATCGGCGCCTCCATCGGCGAGGGGCGGGCGGCGAACGCGGCGCGGGCGGCCATTACGAGCCCCCTCCTCGAGGCGTCCATCGAAGGGGCGCGCGGCATCCTCCTCAACATTGCCGGCGGATCCGATCTGGGCCTGTTCGAGGTGAACGAGGCGGCGGAGATCATTCACGGTGTGGCCCACCCCGACGCCAACATCATCTTCGGCGCGGTGATCGACGACAACATGGGTGACGAGGTACGGGTGACCGTCATCGCGGCAGGATTCGAACGGTGGGAGGAGGGCGGGCGTCCTGCGACCACTGAGCGGCCACCGTCGCTTTTCCCCGGCCCCGCCGACGCCGTGGACATCTTCGCGGAGACCTCGGGTAAAGAAGACGAGTTCGACTTGGGTGACGACGATTTCGACGTGCCCTCCTTCCTTCGGTAACGACGAAGTCGCGGCCCGCCTCGCGGCTGTGGTCGGACGCATCGAGCGCGCCGGTGGTGATCCGACCCGGGTCCAGGTGCTGGCGGTGACGAAGGGATTCGGGCCGGAGGCCGTTGCGGCGGCCCGCTCCGCCGGACTGACCGAGGTCGGAGAGAACTACGCCACCGAATTGCGAGGGCAAGGCGCCCGGGCCGCCCGGGACCCACTGGCATTTTCTGGGCACGATCCAGCGCAACAAGGTGCGGTCGCTGGCACCATTGGTGGCGGTGTGGCAGGGAGTAGCCCGTCTCGTCGAGGGAGAACGCATCGCACAGCACGCGCCGGGAGCCCGGGTACTGATCCAGGTGGACACGAGCGAAGGCCTGCCTGGTCGAAACGGATGCCCACCTGCCGATGTGGAAGCCCTGGCGGGATCACTCTCGGCGCTCGATCTCCAGCTCGAGGGACTCATGACGGTCGCACCGCCCGACGCGGCGGCGGCCGTCGCGGCCTTCCGATCCGTCGGGCAGCTCGCGGATACCCTCGGCCTCAAAGAGCGATCAATGGGGATGAGCGGAGATCTCGAAGCGGCGGTTGCCGCCGGGTCCACCATGGTGCGCGTCGGCCGTGCCTTGTTCGGGGAGCGACCACCCAAGGACCCGCAGTTGTCCCTCCCACGCTGATCACCAGGCACTACGCTGTGCCGGAACAGGAGAAGGTATGGCACCCTCGTTCATGAAGAAAACAATGGTCTACCTCGGACTACTCGATGACGAGTACGACGAGTACGACGATCTGGAAGACCGCGCCCCGCGTGCGTTCACGGCGACCCCGCGCAGCGACCCCCGGCCGCAGGAGCAGGAGCAGCCGGAGGAGTACGGCGGAGGGATGAACCGCATCCGTCCGATGGTGCCGCGCGAATCGGCCGTCCCGAGCCCCACCCGGGTACAGCCCAGTCCCGTGCCCCGTCCGTCCGGGGTTCGTCCCGTGCCGATGGACACGGCGATCGGCGGTACGGCGGCCCGGGTCCATATCGTGGCACCCGCCCGCTTCGGGGACGCCAAGGAGATCGCCGACCGGCTCAAGGACAACCGTCCCGTCATCGTCAACCTGCAGATGGCCGACCGTGACCTCCAGCGGCGGATGATCGACTTCTGCAGCGGAGTGACCTACGCCCTCAGCGGCGAGATGGAGAAAGTGGCCGACCAGGTCTTTCTCCTTGCCCCGACGAATGTAAAGGTTTCCGAAGAAGAGCGTCAACGCCTGGTGGAGCGCGGCTTCGGACGGGACTGAACAGGCTATTCTCAGGAATTAGTGAATGTTTTCCGTCTAGCGGGGATTGCCGTCGAGCTGTACATCTGGCTCATCATGCTGCCGACCGCCTTGTTGAGTTGGTTCAGGGTCCAGCCCGGCACGACGCTGGCCCGTGTACAGCTCTTTCTCTACCGGGCGACCGAACCGGTCCTGCGCCCCGTCCGGCGGGTGATCCGACCCATCGGCGGCATCGATATTTCCTTCATCGTCGTGTTTCTCGTGCTCAATTACGTCGTGGTGCGGGTTCTGTTCTCGTAGTCCATTTGGCCCGGGAAAAAGGGGTGGGTAGGCCCGGCTCCCATGGGTAGACTCGCACCCCATGGACAGTGCGACGACTTCCTCATCCATTCTCGACACGCTCCGCACGGTTGAGTTCCGCCTCGGGCTCAAGGGCTACAACGTCGACGAGGTCGACGAGTATCTCGATCGCGCCGCCCAGGAGGCGGAGGCTCTCCAGGAGACCAACCGTCAGCTGAACGAGCGGCTCCGCCAAGCGGGCGACCGGATCGTGCAGTTGGAGAAGGATGTCCGTGAGGCGGCCTCTGCGCCGCAAGAACTGGCGCCCGCTCCGGCGGCGGTCGCTCCCGTTCCCGCCCCCGTCGCTGCGGCGCCGGTCGCAGCCGCCGCCGCAGTCGCCGCGGCGGACCTTCCACCTTCCGACGAGACGCTGCAACGCACGCTCGTCCTGGCGCAGAAGTTCGTCGATCAGATAAAGCGCGAGAGCGAAGCGGAGGCGGCGGCGACCGTCGCCCAGGCAGAGGAGAAGGCGCGGGCGACGATCGCGGCGTCCGAGGCTGCTGCCGTCACACTGCAGGCGGAGTCGCAACGGCAGGTGCGTGAAGAGGTGGCGCGGCTCGAGGCGACCCGCACCGAACTGGCCACCGACGTCGAGAGCATGGCTCGCCACCTCGAATCAGAGAGGAACCGGCTCCGTGACGCACTCACCGAAATCCTCAACTGGGTCGACGAGAACGTACAGCCGGCCAACGCGCTGATGGGCGTGCGTCCCAAGGCCGCCGGGTCGCCGAAACCGGCAGCGATAAGCAGTTCCCCCGAAGACGCCCCGACGAACGGAGGTATCGACGGAGGCGAGCAGCCGACGCTGAGCCTCGAATCCGTCACCGACTCCACCGAGAGCGGAGTGCCGTATAGCGCTTGATCTGGCGGGGTGTATTGCCCCCCGGCCCGCTGTCCGCTATGGTCACCCGCTCCCTCGACGCGATTGCCGTCAGGGAACCGGCCAGTTGAATGGTCGGGAAGGAGGACGAGATGAGCCCAGCGAGCAAGGCCACCGCTGCGAAGAAGGTGCCTGCATCGCGCCCGCCGGCAGCCAAGAAGGCCGTGCCGACGAAGAAGAGTGCGCCTACAAAGGCTGTAGCGGCGGCTAAAACGGTCACCCCGACAAAAGAAGCTCCGCCGACAAAGAAAGCTGTGCCCACAAAGAATGCTCAGGCTGCGAAGAAACCCGTCCCGACCGCAAAGAGTGGCGGGTCGGTGAACAAAGAGACGACCGCGACGAAGAAGGCCGCCCCGGCGGCCAAGAAGGCTTCCGGGCCGGCCAAGAAGCCGGCATCGACCGCAAAGGCCACTGGCGCGACGGTGGCGGCTGCTGCCGCGGCCGCGACGGCGGACGCCGCGACGGAGGCCGAAGGGGCACCGCCCGCGCCAGCCCGGACCACATTCACGCCCAAGCCGAAGCCGCCCGCCCCCGGTGCGGCCCAAGACGGGCCCCTACGCCAAGGATCTCAAGTTCTTGGAGGAGATCACCGAGCTGCTGGCGGAGGAGCGGGCCATCTATCAGGAGCAGGCCACATCGCTGCGGGCCGAGGCTGACTCGCTCGCCCTCGAGCGCGAGCCCGGCGACGTCCAGTTCGACGAGGAATCGGGTGAGGGTGGCACGGTCACGGTCGACCGGGAGCGGAATTTGGCCCTTTCCGGACAGGCCGCACTCGCCGTCGAGGAGATCGATTACGCCAGCGAACGGGTGGCGGACAAGACGTACGGCTACTGCGAGCGGTGCTTTCAACCGATTCCCAAGCCTCGTCTGCGTGCCCTTCCCTACGCCCGGCTCTGCGTGGCCTGTAAGAGCGGGGGGCTGTCGCGCCGCTGAACCCGGGCGGCAATGCCCGGGCCCGGGTTGTGGCCTTCACCTTGGCCGCCGTCGTCGTTGTGGCCGACCGTGTAACCACCACGGTGGCCGAGGACCATATCCACGAAGCCGTCCACGTGTGGGGGCCCTTCGGTTTGGCCCTGCAGTTCAACTCCGGCCTCGCCTTCAGTCTCTTCACCGGGCGATCGACCTTGGTGACGGTGATTCTGGGGATCGGCGTGGTCGTCCTGGCCATTCTGGTGGCGCGTGTGCGCACCATGCCCCAGGCGATCGGTGGCGGCCTCGTGCTGGGCGGAGGCCTCGGCAACCTCAGCGAGCGGATCGTGGGGCTGCACCACGGGCAGGTGGCCGACTTCATCACGCTGAGCCACTGGCCGACGTTCAACGTCGCCGACGCGTCCATCACCGTGGGAGTGATCGTCGTGGCGGCTTCCATCCTCTTCGGCCGGCCGGCCGGGACGACTCGTGCGGCCGGTGTGGCCAGATGACCGGAACGCCATGACTGAGGCGGACGGGGTTCTCGTCGTTGAAGTTCCGGCGCTTCTCGCCGGTGTGCGTATCGATCGCGCCGTGGCCATGCTGGCGAACATTTCGCGTTCCGCTGCCACGGAGCTCGTCGTTTCCGGTCGGGTTCTGGTCGATGACGTCGCGGCGACAATCGGCCGCAACGCGCTCAAAGAGGGCTCGGTGCTGACCATCGCGCTCCTCGAACAAGGGGGGAATGGCGTCGAAGCGGAGGCCGGCGTGCAGTTCCGGGTGGTCTACGACGACGCCGAAGTGGCAGTGGTGGACAAGCCCGCCGGTCTGGTGGTGCACCCGGGGGCCGGGCATCAAGAGGGGACCCTGGTCGGTGGGTTGCTGGCGCGGTTCCCGGACCTGGCCGAACTGGTGACGACGGGCGTCTGCCCGGGCGACCGTCCGGGCATCGTGCATCGCCTCGACAAGGGCACGTCAGGACTGCTCGCCGTGGCCCGCACCGAGTCGGCCTACCGTGCCCTGGTGGGGCAACTCGCCGATCGCAGTATGGAGCGCCGCTATCTGGCCCTGGTCGAAGGGGAGGTCGCCGACGACCGGGGCGAGATCGACGCACCCATAGGTCGATCGACCCGGACGCCGACCAAAATGGCGGTCTCCGCCAGCGGGCGCTCAGCTCGAACGGGTTTCACCGTCCTGGAGCGACGGACGTCGCCCCGCCCGACGACGTCTGGTGGAACTCAGGTCTGCAAAGTGGGCGAACCCACCAGATCCGTGTCCACATGGCCGCAATCGGCCACCCGGTCGTCGGTGACGCCCGTTACGGCACGCCGGAGAAGGCGCTCGGATCGGGACGGTTCTTCCTCCACGCCTTCCGGCTTGGCGTTCAACCATCCGGGAAGCGGTGAGCGGATGGAGTTCTCCGCACCGCTCCCCGACGACCTGAAGACCTTCTTAGGCGGCCTGGTGGACGCCGAGGACGTCGGCGTCGAAGGACAAGGCCGCTAGGGCCTCCTCTTCAGCCCGGCGGACACGGCGCACCCCGACACCGAGCCGCTCTGCTGTCGATTGCAATGAGGCCGGAGAATCTCCTCCGAAGCCGAATCGCAACCTCAACACGTCGCGCTGGAGGTCCGGCAGCTTCTCGACGGCGTCACGGACCCGGTCGTAGACCATTGTCTGCTCGACGTCGGCGACGAAGTCTGAGTCGTCAGGGGCCACCAGCTCGCCCAGCGTCGTCGCTGACTCCGAGGCGGCCGGCTGATCGAGTGATGCCGTGACACGGGCCACGTCTTCGAGTGCGTAACGCTCGTCCGCTGTCATGCCCGTTGCCTCGTCGAATTCGGCCACGGTCGGCGTGCGTCCGAGGGTGGTGGCCAGCTGGGCCTTGGTCAACTCCAGGCGTTGGATGTGCTCTCCCACTTCGAGCGGGATGCGGATGGTGCGCCCGTGTTGCTGGACGGCGCGCTGCAACGCCTGTCGGATCCACCAGGTGGCGTAGGTCGAGAATCGGAAGCCCCGCTCCCAGTCGAACTTGTCCACGGCCCTCATGAGCCCGAACGAGCCTTCCTGGACCAGGTCAGCCATGTCCACGCCACGATCCTGATACCGGCGCGCCCAGTGCACCACCAACCGGAGGTTGGCGGCGACCATCTGCTTACGAGCGAGATCGTCGCCTGCGGCGACTCGCTTGGCCAGTTCCACCTGCTGCTCGTGATCGGGCATGGGGAATTGGTCCAGGTCCTTCAACATCAATCCAAGGGTGTCGGATGTACTCACCGCGCTTTTCATCAACTTCTCTCCCGACGTTCTGCGATCTCTCTCATTCGTTCGTTTACCCGGGGTTCTCTTGTCTGAATCCAGTCTGACCTTTACAACACCGGTAGGTGCTCGAGCATTCCACGGGGGTGTATCACGCCCCGAGTTGCGCAGTGCACCCTCTTCTGGTGACCTACGTCGCATGACAGGACGGATGGTGCTCCTGCGCCACGGCGCCACGGAATGGTCGCAAAGTGGTCAACACACCGGACGGACGGATATTCCACTGCTCGATCTCGGGCGCGAGCAGGCGAAGGCTGCGGGTGAACTGCTCCGTGGGATGACGTTCGCCCAAGTCATCACCAGCCCCCTGCAGAGGGCATCCACCACCTGTGCGCTCGCCGGATTCGAAGGGCACCCGGAGCCGGATCTGATGGAATGGGACTACGGCGCCTATGAGGGGCGGACCACGGCCCAGATCTGTGGCGAACGGCCTGGATGGACGTTGTGGAGTGACGGCGTGGTCGACGGTGAGAGGGCGGCCGACGTCGGCCGCCGGGTGGATCGTGTCATCGAGAGGGCCCGGCAACTCGACGGCGACACCTTGTGCGTGGCCCACGGGCACGTCCTGCGGGTCCTCACCGCTCGATGGCTGGGGTTGCCACCCGTTGCCGGCCGACTCTTCGCCCTGTCCACCGGCACCGTGAGCATCCTCGGTTGGGAACGTGACCACGCGGTGATCCTGAATTGGAACGTGGGGCCCCCGGGGGCGCCGCTCCGTCAGCCGTAGACGATCGGCGGCCGGGGGTCAGGGCCGGCCGGGGTCAGGGACGGCCGGGGGTCAGGGGACGGCCGGGGGTCAGGGCCGGCCGGGGGTCAGGGGACGGCCGGGATCAGGGACGGCCGGGGTCAGGGACGGCCGGGGGTCAGGGACGGCCGGGTTACGCCGAGGCCGTGACGTTGCCCTGCGCCCGCGCCACCATGTCGGCCAGGCTGAAGGACTGCAGGTGGGTGCGGATGGTTTCGCCGACGTCGGCCCAGACGGCCAGCAGGACGCACTGGCCTTCGTGGTCGCACGCACCGTCGGCATGGGGCTCGCCGAAGTCTCCTGCGGCGATGGGGCCGTCGACGGCCGAGACGATCTGGGCCAGGCTGATGTCCTCGGGGAGGCGGGCCAGGACGTACCCCCCTCCGACCCCCCGCTTGGAGCGGACGAGGCCGGCCCCTTTCAGGGCCAGGAGGATCTGCTCGAGGTACGGCTGGGGCAGAGCTGTGCGCTCCGCGATGTCGCGCACCGATGTCGGTGTCTCTGCGCCGTGCAGGGCGAGAGAGAGCAATGCCCGGCTGGCGTAGTCGCCGCGTGTCGAGACCCTCACACTTCGATGCTACCGGCCGCGAGGCGCAGAGCGTGTGGTTTTGGGCGTGTGACGGTTCGGGTCCTAGTGTGACGGCGTGAGCGCCGCCGAGGTCACATCGCCCGTCCTGCCCGACTTCGGGGGCGCCTGCCTGACCGGAGTGGTACCCGGGTTGCTCGGACATCTCTACGGCGGGGAGACCGCCGCCGGCGTGGATGCCCGAGCCCGTGGAAGCGGCGACACAGATCGTGCTCCTGGTCCTGGACGGTCTGGGTTGGCAGCAGCTCCAGGAGCGTTCCGCACCTGGCCCCGACGCTCCGTTCCGGGGTCGGGGGTTCCATCACCTCCGTCGCCCCCAGCACGACGGCGTGTGCGTTGACGTCGTTGGTCTCGGGGCGACCGCCGGCGGACCATGGCGTGGTGGGGTATCGAGTCGCGCACGGCAACGAGATCATGAACATCCTGCAATGGTCGATCGGCGGTGTGGACGCCCGGATGCGGGTGCCCGCCCACGTCTTCCAGCCGTGCCCGCTCTTTCCCGGCGCCCCCGGCAAGGTCCCCGTCGTCACCCGCTACGACTACGCCACAACGGGATTTTCGGCAGCTCACCTCGGTGACGCCGAGCTGCACGGGTGGCACACCGTGGCCGGGCTGGTGACGTCGGTGCGGGCACTGGTGGGGAAGGGAGAGCGCTTCGTCTATGCCTATTACGAGGGCATCGACAAGGTGGCGCACGCCCGGGGGTTGGGGGAGTACTACGACGACGAGCTGCGCGATGTCGACCGGCTGGTGGGCGACCTGCTCGGGGTGCTCCCCTCCGGAGCGGTGTTGGTGGTGACGGCCGATCACGGACAGGTGGCGGTGGGCTCCTCCGTCGAGGTCCTGGGGGGCGACGTGATGGACGGCGTGACGCTGATCTCCGGCGAGGGTCGATTCCGCTGGCTCCACACGCGACCCGGAGCGGCTGCCGCGGTGACCGAAGCGGCGCGGGAGGCCTTCGGCGACGTCGCCTGGGTGCGCACGCGAGACGAGATGGTCGAAGAGGGATGGCTGGGTGGAGTCCCTTCGACCACTGTCTCGGCGCGCCTGGGCGACGTCGTCTTGGCGCCTTTCACCGCCACCGCCTTCCTGGACCCCGCCGATACGGGTGAGCTGCGGCTGTTGGCCCGCCACGGCTCGCTCACGGTCGAGGAGATGCTGATCCCCCTGCTCAGCTGGCCCTCCACCTGACGCGGGGCTCGCCGGTGGCAGTATCAAGGGATGCCTGACGAGTCCACGCCCGTAGCCCCTGACGAAGTGCTCGAAGCCGGGGTGAGCCCGGACGCTGGTGCCGGGGCGGTTGCGGCCGTGGGCGGCGGTGGCGCCGGCAGTCCCGAGGAGGAGGTGCAGCCCCGCGAGTCGGTCTCGGAGCCCGCCAAGGTCCTGCGCATCGGATCGATGGTGAAGACCCTCCTGGACGAGGTGCGGCAGGCGCCGCTCGACGAGAAGAGCAGGACGCGGCTCAGGGAGATCTACGAGCAGTCGATCCACGACCTCTCCGAAGGGCTCTCGCCCGACCTGGTGGCCGAACTCGACCGCATGGCGCTCCCCTTCGACGAGGAGGCGCCGAGCGAGTCCGAGCTGCGGATCGCCCAGGCCCAGTTGGTGGGATGGCTGGAAGGTCTGTTCCACGGGATCCAGGCGACCTTGATGTCCCAACAGATGGCGGCGCGCAGCCAGCTCGAGGAGATCCGCAAGCGTGGGCTCCCGGAGCGGGTGAGAGCTCGAACACCCGGCCGGGGGCCTACCTCTGAGATGCAGCAGTCCGAGAGGAAGTCCAGCGATGCCTGACGAGACGACCGGAGCACCGGGCGAAGGGCCGCCTTCGTATCCAGGGGGCCCGGGGCAAGCGGCCCAGCCACCGGCGGCCCAGCCACCTGCGGACCGGCCACCGGCCGACCGGCCACCTGCGGACCGGCTACCTGCCGACCGGCCACCTGCGGACCGGCCACCGGCCGACCAGCCTGCGGCCCAGCCCCCGCCCATGCCGCCACCGATGCCGCCGCCACCGTCGTATGGGGCGCCGCCGTCGTATGGGGCGCCGCCGTCGTATGGGGCGCCGCCGTCGTATCCCGGTTCGGCTGCTCCCGGCAGTTACCCGGTCGGGGGTTACGCCCCGGGCCAGGGTCAGTTCCCGCCCTCCAACGGTGCGGGCGGTACGGTCGGCGCCCCCTACGCCACCTGGGGGATACGCCTCGGTGGGTACCTCATCGACTTCGTCATCCTCATCCCGGTGTTCGTCATTCTCGCGCTTGTGTTCCGGCACACCCACGTGCTGACGGTGCACTTCACTACGCGGAAGAACGGCGAAACCACACGACGAACCTTCTCCCTGCTCTCGATCCTCGTCACGGGGCTGGTCTACCTGGCCTACGCGACCATCCTGTGCGGCGGCCCACGGGGACAGACGGTAGGGATGATGGCTGTCGGCGTCCGCGTCGTGCGCGACGGGACCCTCGATGCCATCGGGTACGGGCGCGCCTTCTTGCGCTGCCCTGGTGGAGCAGATATTTCGTCTGCTGGCGTTGACGACCATCCTTCTCGGCGTCGTCTGGCTGGTCGACATGCTCTTTCCTCTCTGGGACAAGAAGCGACAGACCCTGCACGACAAGATCGTGCAGACCGTGGTGCTGCGGGTGCGCAATGTTGCGTGAGGCGGGGTAAGGTCCAGAGTTCGCACACGAACAACACGGTTGTAAGTTCGACCGTTGAAAGGAGGGCCGGTGTCGGGGCGGTCGTTTACGCATCTGCACACCCACACCGAGTTCTCCATGCTGGACGGGGCGGCCCGGATCGGCGAGCTGGTGGCCGCCGCCGCGGCCGACGGGCAACCGGCGTTGGGCATCACCGACCACGGGAACATGTACGGGGTCTTGGACTTCTACAAGGCCTGCCGGGACCAGGGCATCACGCCGATCATCGGGACCGAGGCCTATATGGCGGCCGAGTCGCGTCACGAGCGCCCCGTCCGCCGGGGCAAGGTGGACGACACCGGGGGCGACGCCGAAGGCGGCCAGAAGCTCTACTACCACCTCACCCTGCTCTCCGAGACGATCCAGGGCTATCGCAACCTGTTGAAGCTGTCCTCGGCCGCCTACCTCGAGGGGTACTACTACAAGCCCCGACTGGACTGGGAGTTGCTGGAGCGCCATCACGACGGCCTGATCGCCACCACGGGGTGCCTGGGCGGGGTCGTGCTGCAGGCGCTGCTGGCCGGGAACGTCGAGGAGGCCGAGCGGCGGGCGGCCCGGCTGCAGGACATCTTCGGGCGGGAGAACCTCTTCGTCGAGCTGCAGGACCACGGCATCGCCGATCAGCACCGGACCAACCCGCAGCTGATCGAGATCGCCCGCCGGCTCGATGCGCCTCTGCTGGCCACCAACGACAGCCACTACACGCACCGTGAAGACGCCGTGGCCCACGACGCGTTGCTGTGCGTGCAGACCGGTGCGCTGCTCTCGGACACCAACCGCTTCAAGTTCGAGGGGACCGAGCACTACCTGAAGTCGGCCCGCGAGATGCGCCACCTCTTCTCGGAGGTGCCCGAGGCGTGCGACAACACGCTGCTCATCGCCGAGCGGGCCGACGTGCAGATCGAGCTGGGCAAGCCGAGCCTGCCCGAGTTTCCCGTGCCGCCTCATTTCGTCGGCGAGGCCTACGAGGACCGGGCACTGGCCTACCTGCGGGACCTGACGATGGAGGGGCGCACGCCAGCGCTACGGCCCCGACGTCCCGGCGAACGTGGTCGAACGCCTCGACTACGAGCTCGGCGTCATCGGCAACATGGGCTTCGCCGCCTACTTCCTCGTCGTGTGGGACCTGATCCGGTTCGCCCGTGACTCGGGGATCCGGGTGGGACCCGGACGGGGTTCGGCCGCCGGGTGCTGCGTGGCCTACTGCCTGCGCATCGTGGACCTCGACCCCATCCGTTACGACCTGCTCTTCGAGCGCTTCCTCAACCCGGGCCGCAAGCAGATGCCCGACATCGACATGGACTTCGACGAGCGCTACCGCAGCGATGTCATGCGCTACGCCGCCGAGAAGTACGGCAGCGACCGGGTGGCACAGGTCGTGACGTTCTCGACCATCAAGGCACGGGCCGCCGTGCGCGACGCGGCCCGGGTGCTGGGCAAGCCCTACATCGTGGGCGACCGCATCGCCAAGGCCATGCCACCGCTGGTCATGGGCCGTGACACGCCGCTGCACGCCTGCTTGAACAAGACCGAGGGGCACGAGGAGGGCTACGCCGCCGCGGCCGACCTGCGGGGCATGCACGAGACCGACCCCGACGCCAAGGAGGTCATCGACGTCGCGCTCGGGCTGGAGGGCCTGCGACGCCAGGACGGGATCCATGCCGCCGCGGTGGTGATCTCACGCGATCCGCTGACCGAGTACCTGCCGATTCAGCGCAAGCCCGGTGCCGGGGAGAAGCCCGAGGATGCGCCGATCGTCACCCAGTACGAAATGCACGGGGTGGAGGACCTCGGGCTGCTCAAGATGGACTTCCTCGGCCTGCGCAACCTCTCGGTGATCGAGCGCACGTTGGACCTGGTGGAGGCAGCCGGCGGGGCGCGGCCGGACATCGACGGCGTCGACCTGGCCGACGAGCCGACGTTGGAGATGCTGCGCCGGGGCGACTCGGTCGGCGTGTTCCAACTCGAAGGCGGCCCGATGCGCGCCCTGATGCGCTCGTTGGCGCCGACCTCGTTCGACGACGTGGCGGCTCTGGTCGCGCTCTACCGGCCCGGGTCCGATGGCGGCCAACATGCACAACGACTACGCCGACCGGAAGAACGGCCGCAAGCCGATCAGCTACGAGCATCCCGACCTCGAACCGATCCTCGCCGACACCCAGGGACTGATGATCTACCAGGAGTCCGTCATGCGGGTGGCCCAGAAGTTCGCCGGGTACTCGCTGGAGGAAGCGGACAACCTGCGCAAGGCCTGCGGCAAGAAGATCCGTGCCCTGCTGGCGGCCGAGCGGGAGAAATTCGTCGCCGGCTGCGTCACGCAGGGCTACGAGGAGTAGTTGGGGACGACCCTCTTCGACATCATCGAGCCGTTCGCCGACTACGCCTTCAACAAGTCGCACTCCTACGGCTACGGCCTGGTGGCGTACCAAACGGCGTGGCTCAAGGCCCATCACCCCACGGAGTACATGGCGGCGCTGTTGACGTCGGTCAAGGACAACAAGGACAAGACGGCGGTGTATCTGGCCGAATGTCGTAACCGGGGGATCGCCGTCCTGCCCCCCGACGTCAACCGCTCAGTGGCCGAGTTCGCGCCCGATCTCTCCGGCGAGAGCGAGGGGGCAGCCGTGCTCTTCGGCATGGCGGCGGTGCGCAACGTGGGCGAGAGCCTGGTCGAGCGGATCGTGGCTGAGCGCAACGCCAACGGGCCGTTCGTCGACATCTTCGACTTCTGCCAACGGGTCGACCCGGTCGTCCTGAACAAGCGGACCATGGAGTCCCTGGTCAAGGGGGGCGCGTTCGACGCCTTGGGTCACCCCCGTCAGGGTCTGTGCCTCGTCATGGAAGGCATCGTGGATCGCACGCTGGAGCGACGGCGCGAGCACGACCTCGGCATCACCTCGTTGTTCGCCGCCTTCGAGACGGAGCAGGAGACCGATCCGGGCTGGGGGACGGCGAAGATCGCCATCCCCGACACCGAGTTCGACAAGGCGCAACGACTGGCCTTCGAGAAGGAGATGCTCGGGCTCTACGTGAGCGACCATCCCCTGATGGGCTACGAGCAGGCCCTGGCGCGGCACACCGATTGCAGCCTCTCGGACATGCGGGAGGAGGACGTCTCGGGCGACCGTTCGCCGGTGCGGGCGGTCGGCGGCGTGGTGACCGACCTGCGCCGGACCTACACGAAGAAGGGCGATCTCATGGCCCGATTCGTGCTGGAGGATCTCCAGGCCGCCATGGAGGTCTTCGTCTTCCCCAAGACCATGGCCGACTACGGCGCGCTGATCGAGAACGACGCCATCCTCGTGGTCCGGGGGCGGCTCGACACCCGTGAGGAAGAGCCGAAGATCGTCTGCATGGAGGTCAGCCGGCCCCGCCTCGAACGCGGTGGTGAGGATGTGCACATCGCCCTGCCACTCGGCGTGCTGACCGATACGACGCTGGTCGGCCTGAAGGGGATCCTGAGCGGGCACCCTGGCCCTTCGTCGGTACTCCTGCACGTCGGGGCCAAGGTGCTCCGCCTGGCCCCCGAGTTCAACGTCGATTGCCGCAATGGTCTCGTGGGCGAGCTGAAGCGGCTTCTGGGGCCGGGCGCCGTCCTGTCGTAAACCCTGATGACCAGGGAGGTGAGCGGTCCCGCGCGATCGTGGTGCGGACCGCCGCCGGGTCGTCGGTTGGGTAAGGCCCCGGCGTAGCCAGTAGACTTACCTCATGCCGATCGTAGTGAGCACCAAAGATTGCACTGCGCTCAGCGACGCTGAGCTGGTTGAAATGGCAGATCTCTGTGCGGAGCGCCCCCCCGGTTTCGACATCGGGTTCCTCTCCAAGGAGCGCGAGGCGTGGGTGTTGATCACGCTGGCGCGGGAGGGGAACAAGCTTCGGGGCTACTCCTTCTGCACACTTGAGCGGATCGGCGGGACTCCTTCGCTGTTGGTGGGTCTGGCTCTCGTTGACCGCACCGCCCGTGCCGAGGCGACGCTCAAGGGGATCATGGCCGATCAGTACCGGCGCGCCCTTCTGGCGTTTCCGGACGAAGACGTCCTGCTGGGGACCCGTCTGTTGGCACCTGAAGGCTTCCGGGCCTTCTCCGGCCTGCAGGATGTCGTCCCGTATCCCGAGCACAAGAGCTCAGGCGAGGAGCGGGCCTGGGCCCGGCGCCTGTCCAAGCGCTTCGGCTGTGAGAGCAGGCTGGACGACCGCACGTTCGTGCTCAAGGGCGACGGTTCCGTCGCCGGCGGCCTCGACTTCTTCGCCCCCAAGGTGAAGATCCCCGAGGGCGTCGACGGGCATTTCGGTGGTTTCGACGCCGAGCGGGGTGACCGGCTCGTCACCTTCGGGTGGGCGATGGCCGAGGATCTCGCCGGAGGCAAGCTCGGGCGCTGAGGCTGTTGCGGGGCCGGATTCGTCCGGAGCCCCCGCCGGTGGCTTGCGGCGGGGGAGAATACAGCCGCTGTTCGCAGGGGAGAACCGCGTGAGCCGCGGGGGAGACCAGCGTTAGCCGCGGGGGAGAATCGCCGCGCAGACCTTGTAGCAATGGCCGTCACGGGGCGGGCTCACGGTCACCAGCAGGTACTGGGGGTTGAATCCGAGGGCGGCAGCGAGGCTCTTGCCGCTCAGTCGTTCGCGGCGGGCCGCATCGAGGGCGCGTGCGGCGTGGCGGTCCTCGACCGGTAGCCAGACGTCGTCGCGGTCCCAGCCGAAGCGCACCCATGTCGATCCGTCGGCCTGGCGGCGAATGAGTTGCGGGCTGCGGGTGGGCTCGATGAGAGCCACCGAGGGCCGGAAGCCGCGGAATTCCCAATAGGGGGCCGATGGTCCGGGAAATCCGAGCAGGGGCCCCTCGGGGCTCGCCACCATGCGGCGTAGCAGCTTTCGCAACTGTCGCCCCCGGAGCGTCCCGACGTGCCGCGGGAGATCGGCTGCCGTCGTCGCCTCCGGCTGCGCCAGGTCGTCGCGTTCGGGGTCGTCGGCCAAGGTGACCTCGACCACATCGAAGACCGTGATGTCGGGCTCGTAGTTCTCGGGCCACGGCACCCGCACACGGATCACGGTACGGGTCGCCAGATCGACCACGGTCGTGTCCTCGACGGTCGAGGACAGCACCAGGAGGTGGAGCGTCGAGCCTCCCGCAGTCGGGATCTTCTCCCGGCGCCGGGCCGAGCGCCGGAGCAGGCGTGCCGGGTCGGTCGGGACCTCGGGCGCACGGCGCGGGTTAGCAGTCTGGTTGCGGGTCGGGCCGGCGCTGTCCTGTGTGCGCATGCCGTTGGGATCCTCGGTCATCGGGGTAGCCCCACGAGTTGCTCACGGAGCGTGGATGGATCGCTGGCCGGTGCGTTGCACGAAAAGCCGCGGCACACGAAAGCGGCGCCGTCGGGCCGTCCTTTGAAGAGGGGCGACGTATCCGCATCTCCCCAGGCCACCACGGCCCGGGGGAGCCACTGGCGGGTCACCTCGGCCAGGAGGTCCGGTCGGTCGCCGGTTATCACGATCTCCTGGCGTCCGGCGAGCATCGGCGAGGCCGCGACCATGTCGGCGAGCGCCCCGGGGTGGCGTGTGAGCAGAGCTGCGGCTTCCGAGACCGTGCGGTCGGCGGCGTTGCGGAGGCGCTCGTCGTCATCGAGGGCGTGAGCCCGGAGAAGGGCGTGCACCGCAATCGAATTGGTGGCGGGGAGCGCGCCGTCGAGATACTCCTTCGGCCGCACGATGAGCGCTTCCGCATCGTCGCCGGTCGTGAAGAAACCACCCGATTCGTCGTCCCAGAACCGCTCGAGGAGCTCGTGCGCCACCCGGTTGGCGCGGGACCGCCACAACGCGGCACCGGTGAGCTCGGACAGGCGGACACACGCCTCGATGAGCCAGGCGTGGTCTGCGGCAACAGCGAGGTGTCGGGCCCGACCGCCCTGCCAACTCCGCATCAGGCGGCCATCGTGGTACATCGCGGTCATGAGGAATTCGCCGATCTCGAGGGCTCGTGTCGCGTACTCGGTGGAGCCGGTCACCATGGCCACCTCCGCCAGGGTGGCCGCAGCCATGGCGTTCCACTCCGTGAGCACCTTCTCGTCCCGGGCTGGTTGCACGCGCCCGGCGCGCACGGCCGACAGCAGCTGCCTAGCTTCCTCAATCAGCGGAGGACGTTGCAGCGGTGCACCGACGGGACGACAGAGGATGGAGCGTCCCTCCCAGTTGCCGGCCGGTGTGATCCCGTACCAGTCGGCCGTCGGTTCGACGAGGTGCGCCGGGAGTGCCTTCTCGAGCTCGGCCAACGTGAAGGTGGCGTGGCTGCCTTCGACGCCGCCGGCATCGGCGTCGAAGGAGGAGAAGAGCGCGCCTTCCGGCGTGGAGAGATCCCGGAGGACGAAATCGAGAGTCTCGGTCAGCACGGTGAGGTAGTTGTCCCTCCCGGTTTCCTGCCAGGCGTGGAGGTAGGCCCGCGCCAACGAGGCCTGATCGGTCAGCATCTTTTCGAAATGGGGCACCAGCCAGCGAGTGTCGGTCGAATACCGGCAGAAGCCACCGACGAGATGGTCGTACATACCGCCGGCGGCCATGCCGTCGAGCGTGGTTACCGCCATCTGCCGTGAGCGTTCCGATCCTGTGCGCCGATGGTGGCGCAGGCAGAGCTCGACGAGGGAAGGTCGGGGAAACTTCGGGGCAGGCCCGAAGCCGCCCCATTGCGGGTCGAATCCGCCTTGCAGGCCGACCACGACCTGCTCGATGAGGGCGTCGGCATCGATGCGTGGGGCTGCGATGAGCGGGGTCTTCTGCAGGCGGGCCTCGGCACTGGAGGCTGACGGGGCAGCGGAGTCGCCGGGGGCAGCGGAGTCGCCGGGGGCAGCGGAGTCGCCGGGGTTCGCGCCGGATCCGCGCCGGACTCCGCGCCGGACTCCGACATGGTCTCGGCCAGGCGGACCTCTCTCCTGACTGCGTCGACCAGAGCGTCCGCTTGGGCCAGCACTCCCTCTCGTTCCTGCTCCCAGGCAGTGCCGAGGGCCTCGATCACCCGGCGGAAGGGAGGCATCCCGTGTCGCTCTTCGGGTGGAAAGTAGGTGCCGGCGTAGAACGGCCGCCCGTCGGGCGTGCAGAACACGGACATGGGCCATCCGCCGGAGCCGGTGAGGGCCTGGGTTGCGGCCATATAGAGCGAGTCGAGGTCGGGCCGCTCTTCGCGGTCCACCTTCACCGAAATGAACCAACGGGAGAGATCGGCTGCCGTCGCCTCATCCTCGAAACTTTCGTGAGCCATGACGTGGCACCAGTGGCACGAGGCGTAACCGATCGAGAGGAAGATGGGCTTGTCCTCGTCCTTTGCCCGCTGGAGGGCCTCCTCGCCCCAGGGAAACCACTCCACGGGATTGTCCGCGTGCTGGCGAAGATACGGGCTGGTTTCGTCCGCCAGATGGTTCACGGCACTCGATGCTACGGCGCTGCGGCGTCGGACCCTGCCGGCAACGGAGTCGGACCCTGCCCGGAACGGGGTCGGGCACGTGGAATGCTCGAGGGATGGAACGTGTACTCACGCTCGAAGGCAAGACTGCTCTCATCACGGGCGCCAGCCGTGGGATCGGCCTGGCCATGGCCGATCGCTTCCTCAAGGCGGGTGCGAACGTCATGCTCTCCTCCAGGACGGCCGAAGACCTGGCCGCCGCCATGGACGGCCTGGTGGACGGGGGTGCCGATCCAGGCAGGGTGGCCTGGAAGGCGGCGCATGTCGGGGACGCCGAGCAGGCGCAGGCCTGCGTCGGCGAGACGACCACCCGTTTTGGCGGGCTGGACATCCTGGTGAACAACGCCGCCACCAACCCCTATTTCGGACCGATGATCGATATCGACGTGCCCAGGGCGCAGAAAACCTTCGAAGTGAACCAGCTGGCCGTGCTGATGTGGACCTCATACGCGGTGAAGGCCGGTCTGGCCGGATCGGTCATCAACGTTGCCTCCATCGGTGGGCTGGAGGTGGAGCCCGGCATCGGCTGGTACAACGTGACGAAGGCGGCCGTCCTGCAAATCACCAAGCAGCTGGCCTACGAGCTGGCGCCGAAGATAAGGGTCAATGCCCTGGCCCCCGGGCTGATCAAGACCGACTTCGCACGTGCGCTTTGGGAGGGGCCGGCGGAGGAACGCGTGACGGCTCACATCCCGTTGGCACGCCTCGGCGTACCCGACGACGTTGCGACGGCGGCGTTGTTCCTGGCTTCAGATGCTGCATCGTGGGTTACCGGCCAGACCTTGGTGGTGGACGGGGGTACGACGGTGCACCCATCGGGCGGCGTGAGCTGAAAGAACCCCTTCGGAGAGACAGCCCCCAGCTACGGTGACGGGGTGCTCCAGAATCGTCGCTTGTCATGAGTTCAGCCGCTGAGCTGACGCGTATCGCCCGGGCCGCCGAGACCCATTCGTGGAGTGTCAGTGTTGTCGCAGCGCCGCTCGCCGTGATGGCCACGCGGGAATCGGGGCGCATAGGGGAACCGTGGGTGGTGATGGCTGTGCCGGGGGGACGGGGTCTCAGGGTGTCGCTCTTTCAACCCGGCGACGCCCTCGACGCCTCAGGTGAGGGAATCGGCGAGGTCACGGGCAATCCCCGGGAGATGGGCCGCGAACTGCGTTCGATCCTCGAAGATCTGACCGAGGGTGCGGCAGCCTGAGTTCGGCGTGGGCACGATGAGCCGTTTTCAGGCCAGCTCCGGGCCACACCTTGCTCGACTCGATAGTCGAGTGAAGGTCAGCCAAAATCAGTGCGGGCCAGCTCAGGCCAGGGTGCGGCGCAGGATTTTGCCTGAAGGGGTCCGCGGTAGCTCGTTCGTGAAGACGACCTCCTTGGGGGCGGCCCAGGGGGCGACGGTGGTCGCCACCAGCTCCTTGAGCTCAGCGACCTGCGGAATGTCACCGGTGGTCACGACCCAGGCCACAACCTTTTCGCCCCACTCAGGATCGGGTCGTTTCCAGACAGCGACTTCTGCCACATTGCGATGGGTCGAGAGGACTCTTTCGACTTCGTCGGGCCACACGTTCTCACCCCCCGTGGTGATCATTTCGGCGATGCGCCCCACCACGGACAGAGTGCCCTCCTCGGTGAGATGCCCGGCGTCGCCGGTGGCGAACCAGGTGGAGGTGCCGTCGGGACCCGTGACGCGACCCGTCGTTCCGTCGCGGTAACAGCGCATGAGCATCGGGGCGCGGAGGAGGATCTCGCCATCGCCGCCATCGCCGCCATCGCCGCCATCGCCGCCATCATCGCCATCGCTGCCGCCGCCATCGCCGCCGCTGTTGCTGCCGCTGCCGCTGCCGCTGCCGCTGCCGCCGCCGCTGCCGCTACTGCCGCTGCTGCTGCCAAAGTGCGCGATCGCAACCTCGACGTCGTCGAGAGGCATGCCGTCGTAGACGACGCCCGAACCCGTCTCGGTCATCCCGTACGTCGTCACGACGTTGGGGGGGAGGTCCCCCGGGGGCCGGCTCCCTCCGAGGAGGATGGCGGAGAAGACGGAGGGGTCCAGCCGGCGCAGCGCCGCGGTCACCAACGAGACGTGCGAGACAGCCCGGGAACGCCCGAGCTCCTCAACCGTTTCGGCATCGAACCCAGGGAGCACCGTGAGGGGCGTTCCCGTCAAGAGCGCGCGGGTTACGACCGAGAGCCCGCCGACGTGCGCCAGCGGAAGGCAGGCGAGCCATGCATGGCGGGTCGGGTCGATGCCGAGACGCTCCGAGGTCGCCACGGCCGAGGCCAGAAGTGCGTCGTGGGTCAGGACGACACCCTTGGGCCGGCCCGAAGATCCGCTGGTGGCCACCACGACGGCATCGCCGTCTTCGGTCGGCATGCCGCCAGACAGGATGTGCTGCTCGCCGTCTGACGTCACGAGGCGGGAGGGGCCTAGCGCGTCCAGGAGGGCGTCGCGGGCCGGGGCCGGGCAGGCGCGGGTCGAGAGGCGCCACGGCATCACCGGAATCCCAGACCGCCGCGGAGCGTATCGACGAAGCCCGCCCCTCCCGGGAGGTCGAGTGCGACGAGTTCAGGCACTGGCCGGTAGCGTAGGTCGCCGTGCACACCGTGGTTACCGGCAGTCCCCATGATCCGCTCGACGATCTCCGCTCCCTCGAGCCGCCAAAGTGGGAGCAGGTGGGCGCCTACTCGGACATTCGCTACGAGGTAGGCGAGGGCATCGCCAAGCTGACGATCTGCCGGCCCGAGCGCCGCAACGCCTTTCGCCCGCAGACCCTCTTCGAACTCACCGATGCCTTCAACCTGGCGCGGGACAATCCCGATGTCGGCGTCATCATCCTGTGCGGGGAGGGGCCTGACGCCTTCTGCTCGGGCGGGGACCAGAAAATCCGTGGCGACGACGGCTACATGGGCGACGACAGCGTGGCCGAGCGCGGGATCGGCCGGCTCAACGTGCTCGATCTGCAGATCCTCATGCGCCGCATCCCTAAGCCGATCGTGGCCATGATCGCCGGGCTACGCCATCGGAGGCGGGCACATCCTGCATCTCGTGTGCGATCTCTCGATCGCCGCCGACAACGCCCGCTTCGGACAGACGGGTCCCAAGGTGGGGAGTTTCGACGGGGGTTACGGGTCGTCGCTCCTGGCGCGCACCATCGGGTTGAAGCGGGCCAAAGAGGTGTGGTTCCTGTGCCGTCAGTACGACGCCGCGCAGGCGCTCGAGTGGGGTCTCGTGAACACCGTGGTCCCCCTGGAGGACCTCGAAAAGGAGACGGTGGCGTGGTGCCGCCAGATCCTCAGCCTGTCTCCTATCGCTCTGCGCATGATCAAAGCCGGTATGAACGCTGCCGACGATGGGCTGGCCGGCGTGCAGCAACTGGCCGGTGACGCCACCATGCTCTTCTACATGACGGAGGAGGGTCAGGAAGGGCGCAATGCGTTCGTCGAGCACCGGAACCCTGACTTCTCCAAGTTCCCCCGTCGCCCGTGAAAACCCCGTGGCGCTTGTGGGTGGCTGGCGCGCGCCCGCGGACCCTCCCGGCGGCCGTGGTCCCCGTTGTGGTCGGAACGGCGGCGGGCTACGTCATGACCCGGGATTTCGTGTTCGGCTATCTCTCGACGGGATCCCCTCCGCACTCGTCGTCGGATGCGGCGATCACGCATCACTTCTCGTATCTCAACGCGATCTTGGCGTTGGTCGTGGCCCTGGGCCTGCAGATCGGCACCAACTACGTCAATGACTACGCCGACGGGGTGCGGGGGACCGATGAGGTTCGGGTCGGCCCTGTGCGTCTCGTCGCGGGGAAGTTGGCCACAGTCAGGCAGGTGAAGACGGCCGCACTGCTGGCATTCGGAGTGTCCGGGGTCGCCGGCCTGATCCTGGCCATCCGTGTCTCGTACTGGTTCATCCCGATCGGCTTGCTCTGCGGCCTCGCCGGTTGGGCGTACACCGGGGGGAAGCATCCCTACGGCTACATCGGATTGGGCGAGGTCCTCGTCTTTCTGTTCTTCGGTCTGGTGGCGACCGCCGGATCAGCGTATGTGCAGCACGTGCCCTACGCCCCCGTGCCGAACCTCCACGTGACGGTGGTCCCACCTTTTTCGTGGGGCTTCGCCCTCTGGGCGGGAGTGCCTGTCGGTCTGCTGGCCGCGGCGCTCCTCCAGGCCAACAACTTGCGCGACATCGGCACCGATGTGGAATCGGGCAAGAAAACGCTCGCCGTTCGTCTCGGTCGGGTGCGGGCCGGGTACTTCTACGTGGGGACGCTCGTCGCGGCTGCGGCCTCCATCGGCGTTCTCCAGCACTACCGGGGTTGGGCCCTCCTCGCCTTGCTTGCGTTGCCCTTAGGCGTTGTCCCGGCGCGCCTCGCGCTGAGTGACAACAACGGGAGGGCGTTGCTTCCGATGTTGGCGGCTACGGCGCGGCTGCAGCTCGCCGTCGGCCTCCTCCTCACCGTCGGCTTCCTTCTGGTCAGGCCATAGCGAGCCAATGACGGACCAGTCTTCCCACGATGTCCGGCTGGGCCAGGTGCGCTGCATGGCCACCGCCGGGAATGAGGGAGGCCGTACCGCGGGGTGCCGCATGGGCCAGGCGAAGCGCGTGCGCGGCGAACCTGGTGTCATCGGTTCCGGCCAGAGCGAGAAGGGCGGGAGCAAGGTGGGGTATGCGATCCCACAGCGGCTCTTGTGTGCCCGTGCCGGCCAACCGCAGGCTCGACGCCAGACCCGTTGCCGTGTTGCGGAGGCGCTCGTCGGTCTGGGCCGCATCGGCCGACCGGACGAACATGGGGCTACCGACCCACTTCTCGATGAACGCAGCGACATCGCCCGAACCCTCGAGTGCCGCGGCGATGGCCTCGTCCGCGTCTCGGCGCTTTTGGCGGGCGACCGGGTCCTCCATGCCCCCGGTGCCGCCGATCAGGACGAGCCGACGGACAGGAAGGTCCGTCCCGGTCACGACATGAAGGGCGACGCGCGCGCCGAGGGAGTAGCCGAGGAGATCACACGGACTGGTGCCGATTGCGGCATTGACGGCATCGCGCACCAGAGCGGCTGTCGTGGGGAGGTCGGCGCGCACCGGGTCCGATCCTGCGTGGCCGGGCAGGTCGACGCAGATGAGCGTGTGATCCTGCGCCAGCAGATCGCCGAAGGCGCCCCACAGGCGCCCGGTTTGCGTGAAACCGTGCAGAAGGACGAGCGGCGGAGCCGTGGCCGAACCGCGTTGTTCGACTTGGAGTCCCACGCATGGTGAGCGTACAGGCCACCTTTGCCGCCACCCTGGTGGACGAATGGGTGCACGCCGGGGTCACCGATGCGGTGATCTGCCCCGGGTCGCGCTCCACCCCGATGGCCCTTGCTCTGGCGGCCCGGCTGCAGGTCCACGTACGCCTGGACGAGCGCAGTGCCGGGTTTTTCGCCCTCGGTCTCTCCATGGCCACAGGCAGGCCCACGATCATCTGCGTGACGAGTGGAACCGCTGGCGCCGAGCTTCATCCGGCCGTCGTCGAGGCCCACCAGGGGAAGGTCGCGCTCATCGTCTGTACGGCCGACCGTCCTCCCGAATTGCACCATGTGGGCGCGTCGCAGACCATCGACCAGGTGGGGCTCTTCACCACATCGACCCGGTGGGCATGTGATCCGGGGGTGCCGGAGGAGTCGCAGGCAGGATCGTGGCGGCCTCTCGCGGCACGGGCGTTTGCTGAAGCACAGATGGGTCCTTTCGGCCCGGGGCCGGTCCATCTGAACCTTGCCTTCCGTGACCCGTTGGTTGGCGAGGCCGGACCGTTGCCGTCGCGACCGGGCCCCGCGTCGGTGACTCGTACGGCAGCGACGTTCTCACTCGATGCCCCCCTCGGAGGGAGGGGGATGATCATCGCCGGCGCCAATGCCACCAACGATCCGGCCCAGCTGCTCCTTCTCGGCGCACGCCTCGGTTGGCCGATTCTGGCTGACCCCCGGTCGGGGTGCAGGGTTCCGGGCACGATTGCGGCAGCTGATGCCATTGTTCGTGGCCCCGCCCGCCCCGAGTTGCCGTCGAAGGTTGTGCTGCTCGGCGTCCCTTGGCTCTCCAAGGCGCTCGGCGAATACGTCGCCGAAGCGGCGGCGCAGGGTGCCAGGATCATCGCCGTCGATCCCTGGTGGCGGTGGATTGACCCCACGGTCGTCGTCAGTGAATTCCACCATGTCGAGGGGGAGCGCTGGGTCGAGGCGGCGCTGGAAGGGGTCGCATCCTCAGTTGCCGGGCCCGCCGGAGCTCCAGGGTCTGCCGGGCCCGCCGAAGCTCCAGGATCCTCCGGGCCCGCCTACGCCCCCGACCTTGCATGGCTCGAGAAGTGGCAGGCCCACGAGGCTGCTGCCCAAACCGCCATAGACCAAGTCCTTGGGGAGGGGCTCAGCGAACCGCTCGTGGCTCGTATCGTGGCGCGTCACGCGTCGGCGGACGATCTCGTCCTTATGGTGGCGGCCTCCATGCCGATGCGCGATCTCGAATGGTTCGCACCGACGCTCGAGGAGCCACCGACCGTGATGGCCAACAGGGGGGCGAACGGCATTGATGGCGTGGTCTCGACCGCCTTTGGAATTGCGGCGTCGGGCCGGCGGACGATCGTTCTTCTCGGGGACCTCGCATTCCTGCACGATGTCTCCGGATTGGTCAATCTCCCCGAGCTTCCCTGCACGTTCGTCGTCCTCGATAACGGCGGCGGCGGGATCTTCTCGTTCCTGCCGCAGGCGGCAGCGCTCGACGACGAAAGATTCGAACTGCTCTTCGGAACACCGCCTGCCTCCAACGTCGGCGATGTGGCACGCGGCTTCGGACTCGAGGTGCATGAGGTGACGACGAGGGAGCAGTTAGAGGCCGCACTGGATGTGGCTGTTGCCAGCCGTGTCCCCGCGCTGGTGCTGGTGCGGGTCGGCGGACGGAAGGGGAATGTCGCCCTGCATGACGCCGTCAATCGGGCCGTCTCGGACGCATTGGCCTAGAGTGCCCGTCGACCGACTGATCAATGGCGCCCATCACCGGACGTAGAGTGCGACCGCCGGCCGGGCGCTTAACGAGCATGTCTTTTCCGGGCATGCCAACGAGGAGGAAACAGTGATCGCAACGACGTGGGGCGATGGGCAGGTTGTCTACTCGATTCTTTGGTTCTTCCTCTTCTTCATCGAGGTGTGGCTCTCGATCTCGATCTTCATCGACATCTTCCGCAGCCACGATCTCAAAGGCTGGGCGAAGGCAGCCTGGATCATCCTCGTGATCGTTTTGCCGCTCGTCGGAATTCTGGCGTACTTCATATTCCGGGGCGACAAGATGCGGGCCCACCAGATTCAGGCGCAGCAATCGCAAGAAGAATTTGCGCGTCAGTACATCCAGGGCGTTGCCGGTACGACCCCGTCGAAGGCCGACGAAATCTCAAAACTCGTCGATCTGAAGAACAGCGGCGCAATTACCGAAGCGGAGTTCGAGCGCCTGAAGGGCCATGTGATCGGCCAGCCTGGCGAAACGAGTGAGCCGGCGAATTCGTAGGCTCGAGCTCAGCCAGGTGGTCCCGCTCCCGCCGCGTGAAAGGTCGGGGACGGAGTCGACGATGTCAGGCGTCCGGTTGGACTGCGGAACGAGAGCGAGATATTCGCGTCGCCTGACATCTTCCAGCCAAGTTCGTGGACGGCACGATGGTGCTGGTCGCACAAGGTGACGAGGTTGGGTATCGAAGTTGGCCCGCCGTTGAGCCAGTGCACGACGTGGTGGACGTCGGTGAACTCGGTATACGTGCAACCGGGAAATCGGCAACCTTTGTCCCGCCGCCGGATCTCCAGTCGCTGGGCCGGGCTCGGGTTGCGACTCGCTGTTCCCTGTTGGAGGGAATGCCCCTTCTCGTTGTCCGCTGACAGGATGATTCTGGCGTCACAGGCAAGTCGGCGGACGACCTCAGGGGAGAGCGGTCCGAGCACGTCGAGTTCGGCTCCGCCGGCCCCCGGGACGGGAACGGCCCGGGCTGTGCCTCCGTCGGCCCCAGGAGTACCTGCATCGGCCCCGGCTGTGCCGCGTCGGCCCCGCCCCCCGCATCCGCCCCGGCCCCCGCCTCGTCCCGGGCCACTCCTGCGGCAACGTCTGCGAGATAGGTGAGGTCGGCGTGGACGACGACGGTCGTCCGCTTCGACGGGACGCTGCCGGCTTCACCGAGGCCGCACACTTCGACCAATACATCGGCCATCCGTTGTTCGAACGTGGCACTGTTCGTGGGGCGCCGTCCTGCTCGAGCGGTCAGCGCTCCCTTGACCCGGGCGTAGTGATCTTCGGGCAGGCAGCCTGAGAAGGAGCGACGGCGGTCGTCGAAACGGAGGAATCGCCGGGCGTGGTTACTGGCAGCGTCGCTGTCCGTCTGGCGATTGGCCGCCACGGCGAGTTCCCGGACCTGCTTGGCCGACCATTTCGTCGCTTCGCGTCGCGAGTTGGGCGTCCGTGTCGGGCTTGGCCACCTGGACCAGTGGCTTCACCTGGTCGAACGAGAGCTTGCCCTGCGACAGGGCCTCGGAGATTTTGGGGAGATTCTCGAGCTTCTCGGCGGCGGTGACCCATTCGCGGGCCGTGTTGGCCGTCACCGAGCACCGCTGCACCAGCCACGCCACCATCGTGGTGGCGCCGTCGACCCGCCAGGCCTTTCGGCGATCGAGTTCGGCCACGGCGGACAGGAGTTGGCGTCTGGTGCGCCGACACCGCCCGATGATGCTGCGAAACGCTGGCGACGAGTGCGTCGGTGCGTCGAGAGACGGTCTCGGGTCGGGGACCGTCACGAAGCGGGGTGTTTGCCATACGTTGCACGTTGAACCTTGGTTGTGACACGCATGATGTCAGGGTCGCGGGACAGCTCTTGGTGACCTCCTCCGAGGTACCTCAGGTCCTGCCCAGCAGGGCCGGCGCCTCTCGCTCGTGCCTCAGCGGTAGCGGTCCGCCGAGATCCACGTCCCGTGACTCCGGAACGGTAACGCCACCGCGTCGGGCAGGTGAATGATCGCCTGCGGGCCTGCGCCCGAGCGAGGAGGCGTCGAGCACGTAGAGGTCGCTCGCTCCCCGGGTGGCGTCGTACACGACGTAAGAAGCCAGCCCTCGTCGTCGGATCTCCCGTCCTCGGCCCGCACGAAGAGCGGCTCGCTCGCCGTCTTGTACTGACCCGGGTTCCACGCCGTCACCTCATCACGCGCCATGTCGAAGCGCAGGAGGCCGAGGTGGTCGACTTCACGGTCGACGCTGCGGTCCCAGTTGGTGGCCAATTCGACGCCGTAGCCGTAGCGGAACGGGCCGCCCTCGCACAGTGGGTCGGATGTGGCGTATTCGACCAGGCGCTCGTCCACCTGGGTGCGTTCCAGCTTGTCGCCGATGATGCGCCACCGTTCGAGAACGGGGAGTCCGCCGGCGATGAGGCTCATCCCGATCCCGGCCGGGTCGACCACCGGCACGGTCGAGGTCGACCGGCTGACCCTTCTCGGGAACGTCGTAGCGGCACACGTACAGCACAACGGCGCCGCCGCTCCCGCTTGTCCTCGTCGTACGCATGGAGGACGTGGGTGACGAGGCACGGGTCGACCCTGACCCAGCGCACGTCGGAACCGTCGCCGTCCCGGTCGAGGACGCCGATCCAGCCCTCGGCTCCGGGCGTCCAGCGGTAGGGGACAGCCGGCTTGTAGAGCTCCTCCGAACCCTCCTCCACGAAGAACTCGGCAAATTCGGTCGGCGATTCGATGAAGGCGATATGGCGGGCCGTCACGCCGAGATCGTGTTGCCATGTTGCCCGTTCGAGTTGCACCTCCAACTGGTGCGTCAATGCGCCGGCTGCATCCCATTCGCCGACTCGCAGGAAAGGCGATGCGGTCTCGGTGCCCTGTTCGAGACCGAAAAGGATGCGACCACCCGTGGCGGCGTCCCGGTGGACATGGGACGCGATGGGCACGTGCAGGCCGCCATCGAATTCCTCGGGCTGGAGGAGGCGGGAGAACTGCTGGGGAAGGCCCGACTCGGCCAGGGCGAGTACCTTCCCGGCCTGCCAGAAGACGTTGGCGTTCGCCGAAGAGGGTGCAGTGACGTACGAGACTGCGGCGCCGTCGCGGAGCTCGATCGCATGGAGGGCGCCGGCCATCGGATCGTCAGAACCTCTCCCGCCGTCAGAACCACCGCCGTCAGAACCACCGCCGTCAGAACCACCGCCGTCAGAACCACCGCCGTCAGAACCACCGCCGGGACCACTGGCGTCAGCGCCGCCGCCACCGGTGCGAGACGCGCCGCCAGGACCGCCACCGGTGCGAAGCGCGCCGCCAGGACCGCCACCGGTGCGAGACGAGCCGCCGGGACGACCACCGCCGTAACCGGGGCCGATGCGGACGAGAGTGCCCTGCAGATCGGGGGGCAACACGCCGTCGATCGGCAACGGCGGGTTCATGCGGCCACACAGGCTAGTTCGGTATGGCAAGGTTTGATATGCCCACGCTTTCGGAGGACCTCGCCTTTCGTGGCCTGATCCACCAGGTCACCGACCCCGCCCTCCTCAAACGACTCGACGCCGGGGGCATGACCGTCTACGCCGGCTTCGACCCCAGCGCCGACAGCCTCGGCGTGGGCAACCTGCTGCAGCTCTGCACCCTGCGCCGGTTCCAACTGGCCGGTCACCGGCCAATCGCCCTTGCCGGAGGCGGCACCGGCTTGATCGGGGACCCGGGTGGAAAACAGGACGAGCGGTTGCTCCTGACCCGGGAGGTGCTGGACGGCTACCTGGCCGGGATCCGCCCCCAGCTGGCCCAGTTCCTCGATCTCTCCGACGGCCTCCTCCTCGACAACAGCGCCTGGTTGGGCGAGCTGTCCACCCTGGACTTCCTGCGCGACGTGGGGAAGCACTTCACGGTGAACCAGATGGTCGGCAAGGAGTCGGTCAAGAGCCGGTTCGAACGGCCGGATCAGGGGATCTCCTACACCGAGTTCAGCTACATGCTCCTGCAGGCCTACGACTTCCTGTACCTGCATCAGGACGCACGCCTGTGATCTGCAGATCGGGGGCAGCGACCAGTGGGGCAACATCACCATGGGGGTCGAGCTCGTGCGGAAGGTCTGCCAGGACGAGGTGTGGGGCCTCACCACGCCGCTCGTCGTCAAGGCGGACGGAACCAAGCTGGGCAAGACGGAGACAGGCAACGTGTGGCTCAGCGCAGCGCGTACAAGCCCGTTCGCGCTCTACCAGTTCTTCCTCAACACCCCTGATGCGATGGTCGGTGCGTACCTGCGCTACTACACCTTCTTGTCCCACGAGGAGATCGAAGCGCTCGATGTCGAGACGTCCGAGCGGCCCCAGCGTCCGCGCCGGACCACGGGCTTTGGCGGGTGCTGTGGTCGCTCTCGTGCACGGCGACGGAGGAAGTGGCCAAGTGCGAGAGCGCTTCGCAGGCATTGTTTAGCGAGGAGATCGCCGCGCTCAGCGAGGACATGTTGTTGGCGGTGACCGAGGATGCGCCATCGACGGATATCGCGCGATCGTCGATCACCGAGGGGGTCTCTTTGGTCGACGCCTTCGTGCAGACCGGCCTCGCCAAGTCTCGAGGCGAGGCGCGCCGGACGGTCCAGGGTCGTGGCGCGTACGTCAACAACGTCCAACAATCTGACGTGGCCCGCGTGCTCGGCACGGACGATCTTCTGCACGACCGCTACATCGTCGTGCGCAAGGGTCGACATGACGTGCACGTCCTACGCGCGGCGACGGAGTGACCCGGCGCATTCTGACCGTGGCAATCCTCGTGCTCGTCGCCGTGGGGGCGGCGTCGTGCGCCGGTGAGGACCAGACCGGATCGGCGTCGCATCAGGTATCGGAATGGGTAGCGAACACCGGGTTCGGCCAGGACATAGGCACGTTGATGGGTGACAACGCACTCATTTCCAAGGAGAAGTCGACGGGGGGCATGCACGCCGCCTGCGGCGCTATGGAAATCGATGCCGACACGGCCAACGGCGAACTCCCCATCCATGGCGCACCACAGGTGACGGACTGGTTGTCCACCGCGTATGGCCTTGAAGGAGCAGCTGCCGCCCAGTGCTTCAAAGCCGGCGTGACCAACCCGAAATTGTTGGCGCAGGCCGAGAAGAATTTGAAGAAAGCCCAGGCCCTTTTTTCGAGGTCGGTGATCGCGATCGAGGCGATCGACGGTCGTGCGCCGTCGACAACGACGACGACGGAGAATGGCCCAATCAGTATCTTCGGATGACGATCGATCCTTGGACGACGGGTGGAGCGACGTGTGAGTGAGGCAACGCGGGGAACACCAGCACCGGGGACGTCGGCACCTGCGCCGACACCGGGGACGTCGGGACCGGCACCGCCGACACCGGGAACGTCGGGACCGGCACCGCCGGCACCGCCGACGTCAGGAGAACCACCGGTCCATGACGAGTTCGACCGTCAGCGCCGGCGCGTGTTGTGGGCGTTGCCGACCGGTCTCTACCTCATCGGGAGCCGTCATGAGGACGCCGTGAATCTCATGACGGCGAATCTCGTCGTGCAGGTCTGTCTGGAACCGAAGCTCGTGGCGGTGGCGATCGAAGCAGAATCGGTGACGGCCGATCTCGTGACGCAGTCAGGCGTTTTCAGCGTGTGTCTCCTGGCGCGCCAGGACAAGGACGTGGTGCGCCGGTTCGTCAAGCCGGTCAGCGATGTGGTGCGCACCGAAGGGGTCGGTGCCGTCGCAGGCGCGGTGGTGATGATGTCCGGGCAGGACGTGTACGAGGTGGGAGGTGCGCGGCGTGCCGGTGCTGGCCAAGGCGAGCGGCTACATCATGTGCGAGGTCGTTCGTCGGGAGGAGCTCGGAAGCCATACGCTCTTCGTCGGAGAGGTCAGCGAGGTCGGGGGAGAGCCGACCGAGGTGCTCCGCATGGAGGACACGAGGATGCACTACGGCGGCTGAGGCCAATCCTGGTTCGGCCGAATGGAGGTCGGGCGAGGGTCGGGGTCAGGCGGGGTCCGGCGGGTCGGTTTTCGGGCGCAGGTCGATACGCAAGGTGAGTATGCCGTCGACCAGCTCGGCCTCGGCGTCCCCGATCATTGCGTAGTCCGTGAAATCCTGTTGCGCCTGCTCGCGGAACCGCTGCCGTTCGGGTCCCTCGATGGGCGGGACGCCACGGGTGCGCACTGCCTCGGCGCGCTGACGAAAGCGGGCAACCATCTCCTGGGGGTCGAACACACCACCAGCGTAGGTGGTTTCGGCGGATTGGCCCGGCGGCGCCTCCGGCGGACAAGATCCTGGCTGCAGGCGCCCCGGCGAACAGGATCGGGGCCGTAGCCACTACACTGATTCGGCGGTCGAATCAGGTACACCGCCGCACCACGGGGTGGGACGCGGTAGTTCCATCCCAGGTTGACAAGGAGTTCTCGTGAAAAAAGGACGCCACCGCCGGTTTGAAGAGGCGCGAAGCTTGAAGAGATCAGCGACGGAGTCCACCGCACGGTGCGTGGAGTGCGGCGCCGAGCCCGACGACGTCCACGCTTCTTGGTGCTTGGCGGAAGAGGACAAGTACGACCGGATCTTGGGATCAACACCGTCGCCGTCCTACGCGGAGGAAGACCCGCTCAACGACTAGGAGCCCGGCACGGGCTCCGTTCGTCGGTCGTGAATCCGGATCTTTGCTACTCGGGGAGGTAGGTGGGCTGCTCGGCCGCCGAGCTCTCGTGATCCGCATCGACGTGATGCTGCGTGGCCGATTCTGCATCTACTAAAGCGAGATTCGCCTTTTGTGGGGCGAGATCGGCGTCACTGTTGCCGTGTCCGTTGGCGCTGCCGGTCCCGTTCCCGTTCTTGCTGCCATTGGCAGGCCCACGCTTGCGGACCGCCGGGTGCGGCAAGGGGACACGCTGCGCCCGCAGGCGCTCCCTCTGCTTGATGTAGGCCAGGAATTGCTTGTAAACGGTGGCGCCGACCATTTCGGTCAGTTCGGCTTCCATCTCTTGGTAGACGGGTATTTTGCCGACGAAGGCCTCAGGGTCCTCGGTGCACCACCAGTGGAACTCCAGGCCGCCTTTGCCCCAGTGGCGGCGATCCCATTGCCGGATGGTGGAGATGACGTGGCCGTCCTCCTCCACCTGGTCCTCACGGCGGAGGGGGAGCTGCCAGCACACCTCGGGCTTGTAGGTGAGGGGGTTGACGCCGCGCTTGAGGGCAGCCAGGTGGAGCGCACAGCCTGCGCCGGCCTCGAAGCCGGGGCTGTTGAGAAAGACACAGGCGTCGCCCTTGATGCGGGTGACCAGTTCGCCGTGTTTGTTCTTGTGGATCACCGGCTTCTTGGATCCGTGGTTCTCCCACTCGTCCGCCGTCAGGGTCTTTGCAACCTTCTCGACCCGTCGGGCGTCCTTCTTGTCGATGAGGTGGGCGCCGTAACTGCAGCAGCCCTGGACCAGTTCGGGCGCGGGGCCGGTGAGCACACCTTGGCAACCGTCGCCGAAGATGCACTTCCAATTGCTGGTCAGGAATGTGACGTCGAAGACCCAGGTGCGCTCCTCGCCTTCGTCCTCGAAGCTGACCCATTCACGGGAGTCGACCGGGGGTCTCGCCACAGCGATGACGATACAACGTCTGCCTATGGCAGGGCCATGTGACGTGGGCTTCCCGTCCGAGGCCGTAGACTGCTGTCCATGGCCACAACTGCCGAAGAACTCATAACCACCACTCCGATCGTCTCTCTGACCCCTGAAGCACATCGCGTGGTGCGCGACGCGCTCGACCAGGAACCCGAGCCGGCCAGCCTGGCCCTGTGGCTCGAAGTGCGGGGCGTGCAGGACGGGGCCTTTGTCTACGACCTCTTCTTCCAGGCAACTTCCGATGCGGCGGAGGAGGACGAAGTGCATGCCGACGGCGATGTGCAGGTCGTCGTCCCTGCGGGCAGCGTGGACCGTCTGCGTGGTGCCCGACTCGAATGGTCGACGGATGGCGACGGCGGACTGGTTCTGGTCAACCCGAACCTGCCGACCCCCGAAGAGGCGTCCCCCGGCGTTCCGCCGGAGGTTCTGGCAGCCGGGATCACCAGCCCCTTGGCACTGCGGATCGTGAGCGTTCTGGAGCAGTCGGTCAATCCTTCGATCGCCAGTCACGGTGGCCGGGCTGACCTGCTCGCCCTCGATGCCGACGAAGGCATCGCCTACCTCCGGCTTTCCGGGGGCTGCCAGGGGTGTGCGATGTCACAGATGACGCTGAAGCAGGGGATTGAGACCACGCTGCTCGAAGAGGTGTCGGAACTGAAGCGAGTCATCGATGTCACGGACCACGGAGGCGGGGAGAACCCCTTCTACTCCTGAGCGGAGAAGGGGCGTTGATGTCCAAGAAGAACGGTTCTGCAGCGAAGAAGTCCCCATCGGGAGCGACGAGTCCGCAGGTTGTCGGCGCGGACCGCTGGGTCGGCGTCTCCGAGCATTGGAGCGAGGTTCCCCAGGACCACGATTTCCCGGCGGCCGCGTCGTATCTCGCGCTTGTGTGCGAGCCGACGGAGGTCCGGCGGCTGGTGGCCGCACTCAAGCTGGCTCCCTCGGTACGGCACCAGGCGAAGGATCTCCTGCGCGCTTCGGGCTTGGCCCTTCTTCCGATCGACAACGCCCACGTGGCCTCAGACCTGGCGAAGATCAATCGGGGCGAGCACCTCTCGCCGGTCCTGCTGGTGCGCGGGGACTTTCGTCGTGGCGTGCCGCTGACCATCGCCGACGGCTACCACCGGGTGTGCGCCAGCTACTACGTGAACGAAGACGCCGACATCCCCTGCCTTGTCGTCGACCACAAGGTCTCGACGGCTCTTCCGGGATTTCGGCTCGGTCCCGCGGCCTCCGAAAGCAAGGAATCGGGCCCGGGGCGCACCGGCGCGAGCTTGGGAGGCTCAACCAGCGGTCCACTAGCGTAAGCACGTGTTGCGCTTTCTCACAGCCGGCGAATCCCACGGTCGCGCCCTGATCGTGACCGTGGAGGGTTTGCCGGCCGGCCTTCCGGTGGAGGCCGCCGACATCGCCAACGAGCTGCGCCGACGCCGCCTGGGCTATGGGCGTGGTCCCCGGATGCGCTTCGAGGCCGACGAGATCACCCTGACGGGGGAATTCGTCACGGCCGGACCCTCGGTTCGCCGGTCGCCATTGTGATCGCCAACTCGGAATGGCCGAAATGGACCGAGGAGATGGCGGTCGAACCCGGCCGTCCGACATCTGTTCTGACCCAACCCCGTCCTGGTCACGCTGACCTGCCGGGCATGTTGAAGTACGGCTTCGACGACGCCCGTGACGTCCTCGAGCGGGCTTCGGCCCGGGAAACGGCAGCCCGGGTCGCGGCGGGGACCCTGGCCAAGTTGCTCCTCTCCCACCTCGGAGTGACCATCGTCAGCCACATCGTCGGCCTGGGTGACGCGGTCACCGGGCCGGACAGCCCCCGCCCGGGGCCCGGAGATCTGGACCTCGTCGATGAGAACGAGGTGCGCTGCTTCGACCCGGCGGCAGCCGAGGCCATGGTGGCCGCGGTCAAGGCGGCTGCCAAGGAGGGGGATTCCCTGGGCGGCGTGGCGGAGGTCCTGGCTTACGGCGTGCCCGTGGGCCTGGGGAGCCACGTGCACTGGGATCGCAAGCTCGATGCACTGCTGGCGCAGGCGCTGATGAGTATCCAGGCGATCAAGGCCGTGGAGATCGGCGAAGGGTGGGACAACGCGGGCCGGCGTGGCTCCGTGGCCCACGACGCGATCACGTTCGAGCCCGGCGCTGGTTACGTCCGGCCCACCGACCGGGCGGGCGGGATCGAAGGGGGCATCTCCAACGGGGCCCTTCTCGTGGCGAGGGCGGCCATGAAGCCTCTGGCGACGCTCAATCGCCCTGTTCTCGAGACGGTCGACGTGGTGACCAAGGAATCGACCGTCAGTTTCCGGGAGCGCACGGACGTGACCGCGGTGCCGGCGATGGGCGTGGTGGCCGAGACAATGACCGCTCTGGTGCTGGCCGCCGAGGCGCTCCGCAAATTCGGCGGCGATTCGTTGGCCGAGTTCGTGCGGAACCACGACGGCTTCATCGCTTCCCTGGGCAGCACCCCGTCGGCGGCGATGGGCGCCGCCGCCGCCGACATCGTTGACGAGCGATGACCGAACGGATCCTCCTCGTCGGCATGATGGGCGCGGGGAAGACCACGACGGGGAAGTTGGCGGCCGGGAAGCTCGGATGGGCGTATCTCGACTCCGACGCCGAGGTGCAGAGGGAGACCGGACTCACGGTTCCAGAGATCTTCGCCCGAGACGGCGAGGCGGCGTTTCGAGCCGCTGAGACCGACGTCCTGCGCCGGGCGTGCGCAAGCACCGTGCCGGTCGTGGTCTCCGTGGCAGGCGGTGCGCTGTTGCGACCGGAGAACCGGGTCCTGGTCCGCGCCAGCGGTCGCGTGGTCTGGCTGCGGGCCCGGGTCGAGACATTGGCCCGCCGGGTCGGTGACGGCGCGGGTCGACCGCTCCTCGACGACGACCCTGCGGCCGCGCTCCGCGCCCTCGAAGCGGTCCGACGCCCCCTCTACGCCGAGGTGGCCGACGACATCATCGACGTCGACGACCTCAGTCCCGCGGAGGTTGCGACGCGGATCGTGGCGGGGACCGGCGCGGCCGGAGCTGCCGGAACGGCCGGAGCCGCCGGAACGGCGCCAGCCGATGCGTGAGATCCAGGTCGCGCTGGGCGCACGCTCCTACCCGGTCCTGATCGGCGACGGGGTACGGCACGAGCTGGCCCGGCTGCTGCCCGGCGGGGCCAAGCGGGCGATCGTCGTGACACAGGACGCCGTCGAGAAGGCCGGGTGGCTCAGGGGCTCGACCCTGGCGTGCCGTTCGAGGTCAGCACGATCGGGGAGGGCGAAGCGCACAAGACCCTCGAAACGGTGGAGGGCCTGTGCCGTCGGTTCGCGCAGTCAGGGCTCTCCCGCTCGGATGTCGTCATTGCGGTAGGGGGCGGCATCGTCACCGACGTGGCGGGATTCGCAGCAGCCTCGTACCACCGGGGGACGCCCTACGTGAACGTCGCGACAACGCTGTTGGGGCAGGTCGACGCGGCCATCGGGGGGAAGACCGGGGTGAACCTGCCCGAGGGGAAGAACCTCGTCGGTGCGTTCTGGCAGCCCAGCGCCGTCCTCTGCGACACCGAGACCCTCACGACGCTGCCACCCCGGGAATGGGCCTGCGGGAAGGGCGAAATGGCGAAGTACGCCTTTCTGGGCGAGGCACCTCGGGCGGACACCGAGATGCAGGAGCAGGTGGCGCGGTGCGTGGCCATCAAAGCCGACGTCGTGGCGGCCGACGAGCGCGAGGGGGATCGCCGGATGATCCTCAACTACGGCCACACGCTGGCCCATGCCCTGGAGGCCGCCGGGCTGGCGGACCATCCCGAGTGGGACCTCCGGCATGGTGAGGCCGTGGCCATCGGGTTGATCTTCGCTGCGCTGCTCGCCCAGCGGCTGGGGCGGATCGACGAGGAGCGGGTGCAGGAGCATCGAGGCGTGGTCGGGAGCTACGACCTCACCACGGAGCTGCCGGCCGGCGCTGTCGCCTCCGAGCTCGTGGCCTTCATGGGCCGCGACAAGAAGGCGCAACAGGATCTGACATTCGTGCTCGACGGCCCCCGGGGTGTCGAGCCGGTCCGTGGCGTGGCGGGTGCCGACGTCCTCGCTACCCTGGCAGACATGGGAGCACGGGTGTGAGGACGCGGCGATGAGCCTCGTCGTCCTCTTGTCAGGGCCCAACCTGAACCTGTTGGGTGAGCGGGAGCCGGCCATTTACGGCACCTCGACCCTGGCCGACCACGTGTCCCGGGCCGAGGCCACGGCGACCCGGCACGGACTGACCGTCGAGCACCATCAGTCGAACCACGAGGGCGCCCTGGTCGAGGCCGTCCACCAGGCCCGCGGTCGGGCTGATGCCCTCATCATCAACGCCGGCGCACTCAGTCACACGTCGTGGTCCCTCCACGATGCGGTGGCGGCCTTCGAAGGGCCGGTCGTCGAACTCCATCTCTCGAATCCGGCCGCCCGCGAGCCCTTCCGTCACACCTCGGTGCTGGCACCGGTGACCGCCGGGCTCGTGGCTGGTTTCGGGGGTCTCGGGTACGAACTCGCTGTCGACGCCGTCGCACAGCTTTTGAAGGGAGCCACATGAAGACACTGCCCCCCATGTCCGTCGCCGGCCGCCTGGACGCGCTGCGGGCCCGGTTCGACGGCTTCGACGCGTTGGTGGTGACCACGCTGCCCAACGTCCGCTACCTGACCGGCTTCGCCGGCTCCGCCGGCCTGTTGGTGGTGACGCCGCAGGGCGCGCTCCTGACGACCGACGGCCGCTACCGGACCCAGTCCGCCAAGCAGGTGGACGAGGCGGGGGCGGACGTGGACATCACCATCGGCAACATGACCGATCAGCGCCAGGCCGTTTCGGACTTTCTGTCGGCATCACCCCGGGTTGGGCTCGAAGCCGACAACGTGAGCTGGTCCGGTCTGCGGGTGTGGACCAATCTGTTGACGTCGGCCGAGCTTGTCCCGACCACCAACGCCGTGGAGGCTCTGCGCGAGATCAAGGACGAGGCCGAGATCACACGGATGGAGCGCGCGGCCGCCATCGCCGACGCTGCGCTCTACGAGGTGCTTCCGCTGATGTCCCAGGAGGTGACCGAAGAGCAGTTCGCGCTGGCGCTCGACACGGCCATGCGGCGTGGCGGGGCCGAGAGCACCGCCTTCGAGACCATTGTGGCGGCCGGCGAGAACTCTGCCATGCCCCACCATCGGCCCGGCGCCCGCCCCATCCGCCGGGGTGACCCTGTGGTCGTCGACTTTGGCGCGACCTACGAGGGCTATCGCTCGGACATGACGCGGACCTTCAGCGTCGGCGCCGAACCCGAAGGTGACATGGCCAGGGTGTTCGCCGTCGTCGGGGCGTCGCAAGCTGCGGGAGCCGCCGCGGTGCGGCCCGGGATCCTGGCCAAGGAAGTGGACGACGTCTGCCGCGCCATCATCTCGGATGCGGGCTGGGCCGATCGTTTCGAACACGGGACCGGCCACGGAGTGGGTCTCGACATCCACGAGGCACCAACGGTCAGCCAACTGGGCACTGCTACGCTGGCTCCCGGTTTCGTTGTCACCGTCGAGCCCGGTGTCTACCTCCCTGGCCAAGGCGGCGTGCGCGTCGAAGACACCCTGGTGGTGACGGAAGGCGGCAGCCGACCCCTGACCCGTTTCACGAAGGACATCCATGGCATTCTCGACTAACGATCTGAAGAACGGCATGAGCCTGAACCTGCCCGAAGGGCTCTTCAGCGTGGTGGAGTTCCAGCACGTCAAGCCCGGCAAGGGTGGCGCGTTCGTGCGCACCAAGCTCAAGAACCTGCGGAGCGGCGCGGTGATCGAGCGGACGTATCGAGCGGACGAGAAACTCGATCAGGCCATCATCGACAAGCGCGACATGCAGTTCTTGTACCGGGACGGCTCGGACTACGTCTTCATGGACACGAGTACGTACGAGCAGATGCAGGCGCCGCCCGACACCCTCGGCACGGCGCCCGACTACCTGAAGGAAGGCGACGAGGCCAACCTGCAGATGTACAACGGCGAGATCGTCGGCGTCGAGCTCCCGGCCTCGGTGGAGCTCCTCGTGACCGAAACCGAGCCAGGGGTGCAGGGAGACCGGGTGTCGGGCGCACGCAAGCCCGCCACCCTGCAGACCGGACTGGTTGTGCAGGTTCCGTTGTTCATCAATCCCGGCGACACCATCAAAGTGGACACCCGCACCGGCGAGTATCTGACGCGAGCTTGAGCCGGGCCACGGTGCCGGCACACGAAGCGGGGGCGGGCGCCGGGGCCGGGCCTGGGGCCGGGCTCGGGCCCGGGGCCGAGGGCGGGGGCGAGGGCGGGGCCGAAGAGTTGGGCGTGGGGCGAGGCAGCGCCGCCGCTGGCGGCTCCGATGCTCCCCGGCATCAGCAACGGGAGCGGGCGCTGTCGCTGCTCTACGAAGCCGAGCTGAAGGGGGAGAGCCCCCTGCAGGTTCTCGAGGCGCTTCCGGTCCGGCCCGATGCCTACGTCTGCACACTGCTGGAGGGGGCCGAAGTAACCCGCTCGGAGGCCGATGCGCGGATCACGGCCGCCTCGGTGGGTTGGCCACTGGACCGGATGGCGGTGATCGACCGCCTCGTGCTGCGCCTGGCGGTGGCGGAACTCCTCGACCCCGACGGGCCGCCGCTGGCTGTGGTCATTGACGAAGCCGTCGAGCTCGTGAAGACCTACTCGACCGACGAGTCGGGTGCATTCGTGAACGGGATCCTCTCCACCATCGCGGCCGAGGTGCGGCCAGACTGAGGTTCATCGGCGTCCCGAGTTGTCCCCGGTCGCGACGGATGCGGGTCGTCCGGCACGAGCGGGCTCATCGGCCGACGGCGCCGCCAAGGTGCGCACGCACCGCCGGACACCTGCAAAAACTGACTGTTAGAACCCTAGCTTTCAGAAAAACAAGTGTCCGTCAGCGCACCGGCGGTCACGTCGAGCCCGTCGTCGTCCCTGTCGGAAGCGCGCAAAGCAGCCCGCCACGCGGAGCGCACACAGCCCACCCGGCGAAGCGCCGCTGTCAGCGCGATAAGGTATGCGTCTGACCGTGAAGTGAGTCCCGTGAGGCTCATACGGACAGGAGGAGCAGTGGCCGAACGCGAACGCAGTCATACGCGACCCCTCGGGGGCGTGTTCGTGGCCCACTCCCAGGTACTCTCCCCGGCGGACGTGCAGCGGGCCTTGACCCGCATGTCCCACGAGGTGGTCGAGCGCAACGGGGGCGTCGAGGACGTCGTGCTGATCGGCCTGCAGACGGGCGGTGTCCCGCTGGCGGCCCGCATGGCCGACCTGCTGGGTCAGATCGAAGGGGTGACTCTGCCTGTCGGCTGCCTCGATGTGGCCTTCTATCGCGACGATATCGGTTTGCGTCCCGTCCTCCCCGAAGCCGTCACCAACATTCCTGGTGACCTGACCGGCAAGGTGGTCGTGCTCGTCGACGATGTGCTCTTTACCGGTCGCACGATCCGGGCTGCTCTGAACGCTCTCAACGATTTCGGCCGGGCCGCCGCGGTGCAGCTTGCCGTCATGGTGGACCGGGGCCATCGGGAGCTGCCCATCCGTCCCGACTACGTGGGAAAGAACCTGCCCACCCGGCGTGAAGAAATGGTCGACGTCGGTGACGAAGGCGTCTGGATCGGCACCTTGGAGAACAAATGACGGCCCTCCGACAAACGCCGGCCCTCCGACAAACGCCGGCCCTCCGACAAACGCCGGCCCTCCGACAAACGCCGGCCCTCCGATGACCCGCCCCCAGCATCTGCTTTCGATCGCCGACCTCGGAACCGACGGTATCGCCGAGGTGTTGCGGGTGGCCGAGGCTTTCGCCGAAGTCGAGCGCCGCTCCATGCCCAAGGTGCCGACCCTGCGGGGAAAGGTGGTGGCCACCCTCTTCTTCGAGGAGTCGACGCGCACCCGGTTGTCCTTCGAGACAGCGGCGAAGCGACTCTCGGCTGACGTGCTCTCCCTGACGGTGTCCAACTCGTCGGTCAAGAAGGGTGAATCCCTGCGCGACACGGTCGAGACGGTGGAGGCGATGGGGATCGATGCGCTCATTATCCGCCACGCGTCCGCCGGGGCACCCCACCGGGTGGCCGGCTGGGCCACCCGGGCCCGGGTCATCAACGCCGGGGACGGCTGGCACGAGCACCCGACGCAGGCGCTGCTCGACTGCTTCACGGTGCGCCAGGTTCTGGCCGAGCGCAAGGGGGCGGCGCCAGAGGAACTGGGCATCGACTGCTTCGACGGGCTGCGTGTGCTCATCGTGGGGGACATCCGCCACAGTCGGGTGGCCCGCTCCGAGGTCCTGGCCTACAGCGCCCTCGGGGCCCAGGTCACCCTGGCGGCGCCGGGCAGCCTGCTCCCGCCGTCCCTCGAGGGGTGGCCCGTCACGGTGGCGCCTGACTTCGATGCCGCCCTGGGTGATGCAGACGTCGTCTCGCTGCTGCGGCTCCAGTCCGAACGGGGGAGTGGTTCGTTCGTCCCCAGTCTGCGTGAGTACACGGCCGGCTGGGGCCTCACCTCCCGTCGGGTCGGCCTCTTGGGCGACGACGCCATCGTGACGCATCCGGGCCCCATGGTGCGGGGGGTCGAAATCGCTTCGGACGTCGCTGATCTGCCGCGCACGGTCGTCACGCAGCAGGTCACCAACGGGGTGGCGGTACGCATGGCCATCCTGTTCCTCCTCCTGGGGGGCGAATGGTCCGGAGGTTCTGAAGAGGATGAGCGTGGAGGTGCCTGAAACCGATGGCTGAAACCGATGGCTGAAACCGATGGTTGAAATCAGCGTGGTCATCCGGGGCGGTTCGGTCGTGACGCCCGAAGGCGTGCGCCGGCTCGATGTCGCGCTCGGCGACAGCACGATCGTCGGGCTGGACGAGACGATCGAGGCCCCGCCCGGGGCCATCGTCCTCGATGCACGAAGTTGCCTCATCGCCCCCGGCCTCGTCGACCTCCACACGCACCTGCGTCAACCAGGTCGCGAAGAGGCTGAAACGGTCGAGACCGGCGCCCGGGCCGCGGCGCTCGGCGGCTACACCGCGGTGCTGGCCATGCCGAATACCGAACCGGCCATCGACACCGCCGGCGTCGCGCGCGACATTTTGGCGTTGGGGCGTTCCGCGCTGGCGGAAGTGGCGGTATCGGGCGCCATCACGGTCGGGCGCTCCGGGCAGTCGCTGGCTCCGCTCGGCGAGCTGGCCGAGTTGGGGGTGCGCATCTTCACCGACGACGGGGCCGGCGTGCAGGACGGTGCGCTGATGCGACGGGCCCTGGACTACGCCAAAGGCCTCGGTGTCACTCTGGCCCAGCACTGCGAGGACGCGCATCTGTCCTCGGGCGGTGCAATGCACGAGGGGTGCTGGTCCAGCCGGTTGGGGCTGCCCGGGATACCGGCCGCGGCAGAGGAGTCCATGGTGGCGCGCGACATCCAACTGGTCCGGCTCACCGGGCGCGCCAGTGCATTTCCTGCATCTGTCGACGGCGGGTTCGGTGGAACTCGTCCGCCAGGCGAAGGCGGAAGGGCTCCCGGTCACGGCGGAGGCGGCGCCGCATCACATGCTGCTGACCCACGCCGCGGTGGCCGACTACGACCCGGTGTACAAGGTCAACCCGCCTCTCCGGGCCGAGGACGACGTGGCGGCGGTGATCGCGGGGCTCTGCGACGGGACCATCGACGCCATCGCCACGGACCACGCACCGCACGCGCCCGAGGCCAAGGACGTTCCCTTCGACCAGGCACCGCCTGGGATGCTCGGTCTGCAGACGGCGCTCCCTCTGGCCTGGCAGGTGCTGTCGCCGCTGCTCTCGCCGGCGCGGATCTTCGCGCTGATGAGCGCCCAACCGGCAGGTATCGCCGGTCTGACGGTGACCGACGCCCGCAGGGCGGGACACAGCGCCCACGGAGGCCCGATCGAGGTGGGTGCGACGGCGAATCTCTGCGTGTTCGATCCGACGGCTGCGACCATGGTCGACCCGACGCGACTGGCCAGCAGGAGCCGTAACACCCCGTATGCGGGGCGGACCTTCACCGGCGCCGTGCGGCACACGATTCTGCGCGGCGAGCCGGTCGTCATCGATGCGGTGGCACAGCGATGAGCCGCCCGGCGATGAGCAGGCGGGCGATGAGCAGGCCGGCGATGAGCAGGCCGGCGACAGGCAGGCCGGCGACAGGCAGCCAACGATGAACAGTGCGGCGATGAGCAGTGGGCCGGCACGGTTGGAAGAACGCCCCCCGGCACTGTTGGTGACCGCCGATGGGGCCGTCTTCGCGGGCGAAACCGCTGGCGCGTCGGTTCCCGTCGCGACGGGCGAGCTGGTGTTCAACACCGCCATGAGCGGCTATCAGGAGATCATCTCGGATCCGTCCTATGCCGGACAGGTGGTGGCGTTCACCAACACCCACATCGGCAACTACGGCACCAACGCCGAGGACGACGAGGCCACACGGCCCTTCTGCCGCGGCATCGTGGTGCGCGATCTCGACGCGACCCGCTCGAATTGGCGTTCCTCGGAAGGGCTCGAGCATTTTCTCGTCCGCCACGGCCTGCCTGCCATCACCGGCGTCGACACGCGGCGCCTGACGCGGCATCTGCGCACGGTGGGTGCCGTCGCCTGTGCCTTCGGGACGGCGGGTGAGGCCGCGTTGCGTGCCGCCGCCGCGGCGGCCCCGACCACCGACGGCGTCGATCTGGTCTCGGGCGTCACCGCCTCCACCTCCACCACCTACGGGGACGGACCCCTGCGCATCGTCGCCTTCGATTTCGGGGTCAAGGCGGCGATGGTGCGCCAGTTGGCCGCACTCGGAACCGTGACGGTCGTGCCGGCCCGGACGTCCGCCTCCGAAGTGCTCGCCCTGGACCCCGACGGCGTCTTCCTCTCCAACGGGCCCGGTGATCCCGCCGCCCTGCCCGGACCGCGCGACGTCATCGCCGACCTGTTGGGACGGGTGCCGATCTTCGGGATCTGCCTGGGTCACCAGCTGCTCAGTGCTGCGTTGGGGGGACCACGTACAAGCTGCCCTTCGGGCATCACGGGGCGAATCACCCGGTGCAGCGCCTGCAAGACGGGCGTGGTCGAGATCACGAGCCAGAACCACAACTACGCCGTGGCCGCCGGTTCGGTGCCCGACGCCGAAGTGACCCACGTGAACTTGAACGACGGCGTGATCGAGGGCATCCGTGCGCCCAAGGCCGCCGGCGTTCTCGGTGCAGTACCACCCCGAAGCCGCACCAGGGCCGCATGACGCCCGCTACCTCTTCGGCGAGTTCCGCTCGCTGATGGGGGAGCCGACCACACGCGCCGGACAGCGCTGAACGAGAAGGACAGAGGGACGTCACCGTGCCGCGCCGCGAGGATATAAAGACGATTCTGGTCATCGGCTCCGGGCCGATCGTGATCGGCCAGGCGTGTGAGTTCGACTACTCCGGCACGCAGGCCTGCCGCGTCCTGGCCGAAGAGGGCTACCGCGTGGTGCTGGCCAATTCGAACCCGGCCACGATCATGACGGACCCGGCCACGGCCGACCGCACCTACGTCGAGCCGTTGGACCCCGATGTCCTCACTGCGATCATCGAGAAGGAGCGCCCCGACGCGCTGCTGCCCACATTGGGCGGGCAGACGGCGTTGAACCTGACGATGAAGCTGGTGGAGCTCGGCGTGCTCGAGCGCTACGGCGTCGAGGTGATCGGGGCGCGTCCCGAAGCCATCTCGACGGCGGAGGACCGTGACAAGTTCAAGGCCGCCATGCAGGAGATCGGGCTGGAGGTGCCGCCGTCGGGGTTCGCCCACACGCTGGCCGAAGCCGAGGAGATCGCCGAGGAGATCGGGTACCCGATTATGGTGCGACCCAGCTTCATCCTCGGGGGATCGGGGACCGGGATCGCCCAGGATGCGGAGCATTTCACCCAGCTCGCGGTGGAGGGCCTGGCGGCCAGCCCGGTGGGGCAGATCCTGGTCGAGCGCTCGATCGCCGGCTGGAAGGAGTACGAGCTCGAGGTCATGCGCGACGCCGCGGACAACTGCGTCGTCGTCTGCTCCATCGAGAACTTCGATCCCATGGGGGTGCACACGGGAGACTCCATCACCGTCGCCCCGGCCCAGACGCTCACCGACGTCGAGTACCAGGGGATGCGCGACGACGCCTTCGCCTGCCTGCGCCGGGTCGGGGTCGAGACGGGTGGGTCCAACGTGCAGTTCGCCGTGGACCCGCGCACGGGTCGCCGGGTCATCATCGAGATGAACCCCCGCGTGTCGCGCTCCTCGGCCCTGGCCTCGAAGGCCACCGGGTTCCCGATCGCCAAGATCGCGGCCCGCCTCGCCGTCGGGTACCTCCTCGACGAGATACCGAACGACATCACACGGGCCACGCCGGCCTCGTTCGAACCGACGATCGACTACGTGGTGACCAAGATCCCCCGCTGGGCCTTCGAGAAGCTGCCGGGCACCGACGGCCGGCTGGGCACACGGATGCAGTCGGTGGGCGAGGTGATGGCCATCGGCCGCACGTTCTGCGAATCGCTGCAGAAGGCGCTTGCGCTCGCTCGAACAAGGCCGGGCCGGGCTCAACGCGGACCCGGGCGAGGTGGTCCTCGACGAGCTGGACGACGAGCAGTTGCTGGCCGCGTCGCCGTGGCCACGCCCGACCGCATCTTCGAGCTGGAGGCGGCGCTCCGCCGGGGCGTCCCGGGCGGAAGAGCGTGGTGGCCCGGACCGGCATCGATCCGTGGTTCGTCCGGCAGATCGAGCGGATCACCGCGGAACGGCAACGGATCGCGGCGGCGCCGGCCCGCTCGACCGGGCCGGCTACCGGCGGGCGAAGCGATTGGGCTTTTCCGACGAGCAGTTGGCGCTACCTGCTGCCAGACCGACGCGGCCGACGGTCCGGCGGGAGCGGCTGGCCCTCGGCGTGCGGGCCACGTTCAAGACGGTCGACACCTGTGCGGCGGAGTTCGAGGCCTTCACCCCGTACCACTACTCCACCTACGAGGAGGAGGACGAGGTCCGGCCCTCGGGCCGCGACCGGGTCGTCATCCTCGGCTCGGGGCCCAACCGCATCGGGCAGGGCATCGAGTTCGACTACTGCTGCGTCCATGCCTCCATGTCCCTGCGCGACGCCGGCTACGAGACGGTGATGATCAACTGCAACCCCGAGACGGTGTCGACGGACTACGACACGTCGGATCGGCTCTACTTCGAGCCGCTGACGGCGGAGGACGTGGCCAACGTGCTGGAGGCCGAACAGGGCGCCGGGGGCAGGGTCGTCGGTGTCATCGTCGCCCTGGGCGGGCAGACGCCGCTCAAGCTGGCCGGGTCGTTGCCCCCGAGCTCGTGCTCGGAACCAGCCCGGCCTCCATCGACCTGGCCGAGGACCGGGAACGCTGGAATGCGCTTTGCGGCTCGTTGCAGATCCCGCAGCCGCCCGGCGGGACGGCGACCACCACGGCCGAGGCGCTCTCCATCGCGGGGAGTGTCGGGTATCCGGTGCTGCTGCGCCCGAGCTACGTGCTCGGGGGACGGGCCATGGAGATCGTCTACGACGACGACGCGGTGCGGCGGGTCATGCACACGCTCACGACCGGCGCCCTGGCCCGGGAGGGCGGGGTGACGGCCGAGCGCCCGGTACTGGTCGATCGCTTCTTGGAGGATGCGGTCGAGGTGGACGTCGACGCGGTGCGCGACGGCACGGGCGAGATCCTCATCGCCGGGATCATGGAGCACGTGGAGGAGGCGGGCGTGCACTCGGGTGACTCGGCGTGCGCGTTGCCGCCGCAGTCGCTCAGCGCCGAGGTCCTGGCCGCCCTCGATCAACACACCCGCTCGCTGGCCGACGCGCTCTCGGTCGTGCGGCCTGATCAACGTGCAGTACGCCGTCAAGGACGGTCAGGTCTACGTCCTCGAGGCCAACCCGCGGGCCAGCCGGACGGTGCCCTTCGTGGCCAAGGCCACCGGCGTCCCCCTGGCCATGGTGGCGGCCCGGGTGATGGTCGGGGCAGACGCTGGCCGAGCTCAGGGCCGAGGGCCTGCTGCCCCGCAACGCCGTGGGCCAGGTGCCGACGCTCGACCACGTCAGCGTCAAGGAGGCGGTCCTGCCCTTCGACCGGTTCCCCGGGGTCGACACGCTGCTGGGGCCCGAGATGCGCTCCACCGGCGAGGTCATGGGGGTGGACACGCACGTTCGGCCTGGCCTTCGCCAAGAGCCAGATGGCGGCGGGGACCCGCCTGCCCGACTCGGGCACCGTGTTCCTCTCCCTGGCCGACCGGGACAAGCCGGCCGGCCTGGAGGTGGCGCGCGCCTTCACCGCCATGGGGTTCTCGATCGCCGCCACCCTGGGCACGGCCGGCTATCTCCGCTCCGAAGGGGTCGACGGTCGACACCCTGGTCTCGAAGGTGGGCGAGGAGGGCGTGGCCTCCGACGCGGTGGAGCTCATCGCCCAGGGCAAGGTGCAACTCGTGGTGAACACGCCGCGGGGACTCGGGCCCGCGGGCCGACGGGCAGCACATCCGCATGGCCTCGGTGACCTACCACGTGCCGTGCCTGACGACGTTGGCGGCGGCCCGGGCGGCGGCCGGAGGTATCGCCGACGCCCGGGCCCACCCGCTCGTCGTGCGCGCCCTGCAGGACCTCCATCGCGGGCGGGTGAGCCGGGTCGTGAGCGACCGGAGCGTCATGGCCACCATGGTGGGATCGGTCGGTCTTCCGAACCCGATCATGACCGCCTCGGGGACGTCCGGGCACGGGGTGGAGCTGGGCGACTACGGGGACCTGTCCGCAGCTCGGCGCCGTCGTGGTGAAGTCCGTCTCGATCCGCCCCTGGGCCGGCAATCCGGCGCCCCGGGTGCACGAGGTCGGGTCCGGCATGTTGAACAGCGTCGGGTCTGCAGGGCCCCGGCCTGGCGGCCTGGCTGGCCGACGATCTCCCCGCGCTGGCTGCAGAGTGGGGCACGGGTCGTGGTGAGTATCTGGGGACAGTCGGTCGACGACTATGCCCGGCGCGGCAGCAATGCTGGCCCAGGCGGCCGCAGGGAGCGGGCTCGGCCATCGTGGCCGTCGAGGTGAACGTGAGTTGTCCCAACGTGGAGGATCGTTCGCGGATGTTCGCCCACTCCGAAACGGCGACGGCGCAGGTCGTGGCGGCCACCGAGTGCGGCCTGCCCCGATGGGTCAAGCTGAGCCCGAACGTGCCCGACATCGCGGCGATCGCCGGCGCCGCGCTCGAGCGGGTGCCGAGGGGCTCACGCTGACGAACACCCTCCTCGGGTTGGCCCTCGACCTCGAGACGGGTCGCCCCGTGCTCGGCGCCGGCGGCGGTGGGCTCTCCGGGGAGGCGCTCCATCCGGTGGCGGTGCGCGCGGTGTGGGAGTGCCGCAAGGCCTTTCCCGACGCCGGCATCATCGGCGTCGGGGGGGTGGCGTCGGGTCGGGGCGCGGTGAGTTCCTGATGGCCGGGGCGGATGCCGTCCAGGTGGGCACGGCCACGTTCCGCGATCCCGCGGGCACCCTGGAAGGTGCTGCGTGAGGCTCGGGCGGTGGTGCGAGAAGAAGGGGACGACCGTGGACGCGCTGCGCGCCACGGCCCGGTCGAACGGGGACGCCAGTGAGGACGGAGCGAGCGGGCAGCGGACGTGGCAGCGGTCGAGCAGGTCGAGCAGGTAGAGCAGGAGTGGAGAGGACGGGCGAGCTTCGGCGTGCGGGTGGCGGAGGCCGTCGGGCGTCTCGGCCCACTCTGTGCGCGGGCATCGATCCGTCGGGCGCACTCCTGGAGGCCTGGGGCCTGAGCGACGACGTCAAGGGTCTGCGCACGTTCTGCGGGACCTGCGTCGAGGCCTTCGGCGGGGTGGTGCCGGTGATCAAGCCGCAGGTGGCGTTCTTCGAGCGCCACGGCTCGGCCGGGCATGGCCGAGCTCGAGCGCCTGCTGGTCGACGCGGCGGAGGCCGGGCTGCTCGTGCTGGCCGACGCCAAGCGTGGGGACATCGACACGACCGCGGCGGCGTACGCGCGAAGCCTGGCTGCGCGAGGGGAGCACCCTGGCGGCGGACGCGGTGACGGCGCATCCGTATCTCGGGGTGGCGGCCCTCGCCCCACTGGTCACAGGTGGCCGCCGCGCACCGGCCGCGGGGTAATTGTGGTGACCCGGAGCTCAAATCCCGAAGGGCAGGTCGTTGCAACGAGGCGGTGACCGCCTCGGGGGTCTCGGTGGAGGACTCGATCCTGGCCGAGATCGCCGCCTGGAACGCCTCCCCCGACGTACCGACCGGGACGGTGGGCGCCGTGATCGGGGCCACCCTGGAGACGTCGGCATTTCCATTAGGCCAGCTCGGAGGGCGTAATTCTGGCGCCCGGGCTCGGCGCGCAGGGCGCGCAGACCGCAAGATCTGGAGGCTCGATTCGGCGGCTGCACGCCCGGAAGCGTGCTGGTCAGCACCTCGCGGAGCCTCCTCGCGACAGGGCCCGATCCGGCAGATCTGCGCCGGGCGGCCGGCGATTCTGGGTGACGAATTAGCGACCGTCCTGGGCTGAGTAGGACTTTTAGGTGTGAACGGGCCGAACAGAGGCGCTATGGTCTCGCCATGCCGCAACCTCCCGCACTCACTCCCGAGCAGCGCGCTGCTGCACTTGAAAAGGCCGCCAGAGTTCGCCGTGAGCGGGCCGTGGTGAAAGAGAAGCTCAAGATGGGCAGTCTCACGCTCGATCAATTGCTCACGCAGGCCGATTCCGACGAGACCGTCGGGAAGATGAAAGTGGTCTCGGTTCTCGAGTCGCTTCCGGGCCTCGGCAAGGTCAAGGCGCGCCGCCTCATGGAGACCGTCGGCATCAGCGACAGCCGCCGTCTGCAGGGTCTGGGCGCCAAGCAGCGCGAGTCGCTGCTCAAAGAGACTGCGCGCTGAACCACTGATCTTCGTGCTCATCGGCCCCGGCGGGGTCGGCAAGGGCACGCTGGCAGCAGAGCTCGTCGCAGCGGACCCGACGCTCTGGTTGAGCCGTAGCTGGACCACCCGTGCGCCGCGGCCGGGTGAGCTCGAGCGCAACTGCCTACGTGTTCGTCGATCGGGCCACGTTCGAGGACGCGGTGGCACGGGGTGAGTTCTTCGAGTGGGCCGAGTTCCTGGGCAACCTCATGGGGACGCCCATTCCGCGGCCGCCGGAGGGGTCCGACGTGCTCCTCGAGATAGACGTGCAGGGGGCCGAGCAGGTCCTGGCCAAACGGCCCGATGCCACCGTGATCCTGTTGCTGCCGCCGTCGATCGAGGCCCAGGCGGCCCGTCTGGCGGCGCGGGGCGACGACGAGGAGCACATCGCGCAGCGGGTGGCAAAAGGGCGAGCAGGAGGTCGAGCGGGGTCGCCGGGTGGCCACGTACACCGTGGTCAACGACGACCTGCGTCAGGCCAGGGTCCGAGCTGGCAGCTATAGTTGACCGGACCCGAACGGCCGCTCGGCGCGCCGCAACCCCGGAGGACACCTAAATGGCCCAAGGCCGCAACACGCTCATGGATCCACCGATCGAGGATCTTCTGGACAAGGTGGATTCCAAGTTCACGCTGGTGGCGTTGGGCTCGGCCCGGGCGCGGCAGGTCAACTCGTACTACAACAGCCTGGGCGAGGGCCTGGGAAGGTCGTGCCACCGCAGGTGGCCTCCGTCTCGGGCAAGCCGGTTTCGATCGCCTTCGAGGAGATCGCCGCGGGCAAGGCGACCTACACCCGGCCGGACCCCGAGGAAGAGGCGGCGCTGGCCGCGGCCGAAGCGGAGATCGTCGGCGAGATCGTGCTGACCGAGGTCCTGGCCGACGACGCGGTCGACGATGAGATCGAGCGATGCGATCGCTCTCCTGAGCGGCGAGGCTGACTCGCACGCGGGTGCGGTCGATGACCGACGACGTCCGTACGAGGCGAGGCCGCGAGCGGTAGGACGCCGACATCGAGGTTCTGGCCGTCGGGGACGAGGACCCGACCGCAAGTTAGCCGTCGGGGCGCGGCGGATCCCGCTCGATGGCCGAAGAACTGCAGGCTGTCGCCCCGCATCGTCCTGGGTGTCTGCGGGGGGATTGCGGCCTACAAGGCGGTAGAGGTCTGTCGGCTGCTGGTCGATGCCGGCGCCCACGTGATCCCGGTGCTCACCGAGCGAGGCCACCCGCTTCGTCGGTGCGGTCACGTTCTCCGCGCTGGCCTCGGAGCCCGTGCAGACGTCGTTGTGGGATGAGGCCTCGCCCATTCCCCATACCCGTCTGGGGCAGAGTGCCGACCTGATCCTGGTGGTGCCGGCCACGGCCCATTTCCTGGCTCGCTACGCGGCGGGACTGTCCGACGACCTCTTGACGGCGACGCTCCTCGCGACGCGTGCCCCGGTTCTGGTCTGCCCGGCCATGCACACCGAAATGTGGGAGCACCCGTCGGTGCGGGACAACCTCGCCACCTTGACGCGGCGGGGCGTGGGGGTCGTGCCGCCGGCGGTGGGGCATCTTGCCGGGGGCGATTCCGGGGAGGGCCGCTTGGCCGATCCGGCGGACATCGTCGCCCGTGCCCTGGGGATCGTGGGGCCGGGGCCGGGGCCGGGCCGGCCGGACGACCTGGCCGGGCAGCGGGTCGTGGTGAGCGCCGGCGGCACCCGTGAGGCGCTCGATCCGGTGCGCTTCCTGACCAACCGCTCCTCGGGCAAGCAGGGCCACGCCGTGGCCGAGGCGGCGGCCCGCCGGGGGGCGGACGTGACGCTGGTCACCTCGTCGGCCCGTGCGCTTGCGGGCGATGTGCGGTGCGCCATCACCCGGATCGACGTGGAGAGCGCCGCCGAGATGGAGGCGGCCGTCGGAGCGAGCCGAGCCGTACGGCCGACGTCGTCATCATGGCGGCCGCCGTCGCCGACTTCAGGCCGAAGAGGGCGGCCGACCGGAAGATCTCCAAGGAGGACGGCGTGCCGGACCTGGTCCTGGAGCCGACGCCCGACATCCTGATGGGCCTGGTCGCCCGCCGCACGCCCGGGCAGGTGCTGGTCGGGTTCGCCGCCGAGACCAACGACGTGGTCGACCGTGGTCGCAAGAAGTTGCAGCGCAAGGGCGTCGACCTGCTCGTCGTCAACGACGTGAGCGCTCCCGGGGCGGGATTCGACCACGACACCAATGCCGTGACCATCCTCGGCGCCGACGGAAGTACCACCGAGATCGCCTTGACCTCCAAAGATGCGGTGGCCAATGCGGTACTCGATAGGGTGATTGCCCACCAGAGTCGAGAATCGGAGCCCCAAGTGAAAACGACGTTCACCTCGGAATCAGTGACCGAGGGCCACCCCGACAAGATGGCGGATCAGATTTCCGACGCCGTTCTCGACGCGATGCTCGAAGGCGATCCGGCGAGCCGGGTGGCGTGCGAGACGCTCTTGACGACCGGTCTCGTCGTCGTGGCGGGCGAAGTCACCACGTCGACCTACGTCGACATTGCGGCCATCGCCCGCGAGACGGTCTGCGCCATCGGGTACGACAACGACGCCTACGGCTTCAACGGGCACACGTGCGGCGTGCTCGTCTCCCTCGATGCCCAGTCGCCCGACATCGCCCAGGGCGTGGACAAGGCCTTCGAGTTCCGCACCGGCACCGGCGGCGAGGACACGCTCAACGCCCAGGGCGCCGGGGACCAGGGGATGATGTTCGGCTACGCCTGCGACGAGACGCCCGACCTCATGCCGTTGCCGATCTGGTTGGCCCACCGCCTCTCCGAGCGGCTGGCCCAGGTGCGGCGGATCGGGTCGGTGCCCTACCTGCGCCCCGACGGCAAGACCCAGGTGTCGGTCGTCTACGAAGGCGGGCGGCCCGTGCGTATCGACACGGTGCTGATCTCGACCCAGCACGCCCCCGGGATCGACCTCGAGGAGCAACTGCTGGTCGACCTCACCGAGCACGTGATCAACCCCTTGCTGCCGACCGACCTGGACACCGAGGGTGTGCGGATCCTGGCCAACCCCACCGGGATCTTCGAGCTCGGCGGGCCGCACGCCGACACCGGTCTGACCGGGCGCAAGATCATCGTGGACACCTACGGCGGGATGGCCCGCCACGGCGGCGGCGCCTTCTCCGGCAAGGACCCCTCGAAGGTCGATCGCTCCGCTGCCTATGCCGCCCGCTGGGTGGCCAAGCACGTCGTCGCCGCCGGCGCGGCGACCCGATGTGAGGTCCAGGTGGCCTACGCCATCGGCGTCGCCCATCCGGTCTCCCTCATGGTCGAGACCTTCGGCACCGAGGTCGTCGATCCCGAGAAGATCGCGCAGGCGGTGAGCGAGACCTTCGACCTGCGGCCCGCCGCCATCACCCGGGATCTCGATCTGCGCCGCCCCATCTACAAGAAGACCGCCGCCTACGGCCACTTCGGGCGCTCGGAGAAGGACTTCACGTGGGAGGCGACCCCGCGGGTCGACGACCTGCGTTCCGCGCTGGGCCTTTGAGGCCGCGCCCGCGTCGCTGAAGGGAACAAGCACGACTCCGGCCGCGGCCGCGGCCGCGGCCGCGCCGCCGGCGGCTGGCCCGCCGGCGGCTGGCCCGGCTTCGGCTGGCCCGGCTTCGGCTGGCCCGGCTTCGGCTGGCCCGGCTTCGGCTGGCCCGGCCTCGGGCCCGAACCGGGCGCGCGCTGTGTGCGGGTGCGCACGGATGTCGCTGCGGTGTCCAAGGTCTTCGACTACATCGTGCCTGCGCGCTGGGCCGAGGACGTGCGTGTGGGTACCGGGTGCGCGTGGAGCTCCACGGTCGCCGGGTCGGCGGGTGGGTGGTCGAAGACGACGTCACACCACCCGAAGGCGTCGAGCTCCGCCCGTTGAAGGCCTGGTCCGGCTGGGGTCCGCCGCCGTCCGTGGTCGATCTGGCCGTATGGGCGGCGTGGCGTTGGGCCGGGCCGATCTCCTTCTTTCTCGGCGTCGGCTCGCCCCGGGAAGCGGTGCGCCGACTGCCGGTTGTGCCCACGGCGGCGACGCCCCCGGTGGGGGCGAGCGAGAGCGCGGCGTCTCTGGCGGTTTCCGAGGTGGGCGAACTGGCTGCGGGGGCGTTGCGGTCGGGCGACCCCGGGGCGGGGCCCGGGTCCGACCCCGGGCGGGGCCGGGTCGACCCGGGGGTTCCACGCTCCTGCGGCTGGCGCCGACCACGGATCTGCTCGACGTCGTGCTCGCCACCGTCCACGACCCGCTGACTGCCGCCCGACCGGGTGGGGTGCTCGTGGTCGTCCCTTCAGTCGGTTGGGCCGAGCGTCTGTGCGCCCGCCTGGTGCGGCGTGGCTACCTCGCCACGACCGATTGGGCGCAGGCCCGGGCGGGCTGGCCCATCGTGGTCGGGAGCCGGGCGGCGGCGTGGGCCCCGCTCCCGCGCCTCGCGGCCGCCGTCGTGCTCGATGCTCATGACGAGTCCTACCGCGAAGAGAGCGCACCCACCTACAGCGCGGTCGATGTCATCACCGAGCGGGCCCGTCGAGATCGGTGTCCCTGTCTCCTGACGTCGCCCTGCCCGCCGGTGGTCACGAGCGCCGGTCGTGCACTGGTCGCCCAGCCGGTCGCCGCCGAGAGGGCGGGATGGTCCACCATCGAGAACGTGGACCGGCGCGGGGCGGATCCCCGCAGTGGGATGTTCTCCGAGGAATTCGTGCGGTTGGCCCGCTCGGTGCTCGACGACCCCGACGTGGTCAGGGAGCGGGGACCGTTGGTGTGCTTCTACGACCGGACCGGCCGGGCCCGGATTCTGGCTTGCGCACACTGCGGCGAGCTGGCGCAGTGCACCACATGTGGCGCCGCCGTGTCCCAATTCGAATCCGGACTCCGTTGTCCACGCTGCCAGAGTGAGCGGCCGCTGATCTGCGCCGCGTGCGGCCGCATGCGCATGAAGACGTTGCGGGCCGGCGTGACGCGCCTGCGCGAGGAGGTCGCGGCACTGCTCGGCGTCGAGGTGGGCGAGGTGTCGGGCGCGTCGACGCTGGGGGAGGTGCCGTCCGCACCCGTGCTCATGGGCACCGAAGCCGTGTTGCACCGGGTCCGGCGCGCCGCCGCAGTGGCATTCCTCGACATCGACCTGCATCTGTTGGCACCGCGCTTCAGCGCAAGCGACGAGACCCTCTCGCTGTTGGTGCATGCCTCCCGTCTGGTGGGGCCTCGGCGAGGGCCGGCCTCGGCGCGGGTCCTCGCCCAGACCCGGGTGCCCGATCACCCTTTGTTGCTGGCGGTCGCCCGTGGTGAGCCGGCGGACATCTTTGCCGCCGAGGCGGGGATGCGTGAGAGTGCGGGACTGCCGCCGTTCTCGGCGCTTGCCACTGTCTCGGGCGTGCTGGCAGAAGAGTACGTCGGCGCATTCGCGGCTCGCTCGTGCGGGCACGGGCGCAGGAGCGGGGGGTGGGATCACGTTCAGCGAGCTGGGGGAGGATCGGTATCTCGTCCAGGCGCGGGACCACGCAGAGCTCTGTGACCTCCTGGCGAGCGTGCGGCGGCCGCCCGGTCGTGGCCTGCGGGTCGCGGTGGATCCCGCCGCACTCTGAGACCGCTCCGAAGCCGAGATGGTTCAAGGCGCCGTTAGAATGGCAACGTGCCTGCGCTGACCATTCGACAATACGGGGATCCCGTCCTGAAGGAGATCACCCGTGAAGTGGTGAACATCGATGCCGCTGTCGTCGCCCTGGCCGAATCCATGATCGAGACGATGTACGAGGCCCCCGGCACAGGATTGGCGGCGAATCAGGTCGGCGTGCAGAAGCGCATGTTCGTCTATGACATCGGCGAGGGGGCACGCACGGTGATCAACCCCCGCATCGTCGAGAGTGACGGTGAGTGGACGTACGAAGAGGGTTGCCTGTCGATACCCGGCTTGAGTTGGGACATCGTCCGACCGAACGCGGTGCATCTGGTCGGCTTGGACCTCGAGGGAAACGAGATCTCGATCGAGGCGACGGAACTGGAAGGCCGCGTCTTCCAACACGAGTTGGATCACCTGGACGGAATTCTCCTGGTCGAGAGGCTCGACGCCGATCAGCGTAAGGATGCGCTCCGGATCCTGCGGGCCCGCACGCTCGACCTGCCTGCGGGGGACCCTGACGGGCTCTCGCGCATCTTCACCCGCTAGCGCAGACCCGCTGGGCAGACCCGCTGGGGCAGGGCCGCTGCCCTACGGTGGGCGTGTGGCACGATTCGCATTCCTCGGAACGCCGGAAATGGCCGTCCGACCCTTGCGGGAGCTGGTCGCAGCCGGACACGACATCGCACTGTGCGTCACGCGTCCCGACCGGCGCCGGGGGAGAGGGGGAGCTGTCACCCCCAGTCCGGTGAAGGAGGCGGCTCTCGAGCTGGGGGTGCCGGTCTCGCATTCCATGGAGGACGTGGCCGAGGCCGGCGTCGAGTTGGCCGTGGTGGTGGCCTACGGCCGGATCATCCCCCTCGCGCTCCTCGAGCAGGTCGCCATGGTGAACCTCCATTTCTCGCTCTTGCCCCGCTGGCGCGGTGCGGCCCCGGTCGAACGGGCGATTCTGGCGGGTGACCCCGAGACGGGCGTCTGCCTCATGAAGCTCGAAGAAGGGCTGGACACGGGGCCGGTCTATGCCCGCCGTGTGGTGCCGATCGGGCACGACACCGACCTCGTCGCCCTGCGCGCCGAACTGGTCGAGGTGGGGAGCGCCCTCCTCGTGGCGTCACTTGCCGGGGGTCTGGCCGGCCTTCCGGTGCCCGAGCCCCAGGAGGGGGAGCCGACGGTCGCGCCGAAACTGACGCCCGAGGACCTGCACCTCCATTGGGAGGACACCGCCGTCCAGCTCCACCGTGTCGTACGACTCGATCGGGCCTGGACCACGTTCCGCGGCCGGCGGCTGGGGATCCTGGAAGCGTCCCCGTCCCCGTCCCCGTCCCCGGCGCCGCCCGGCGCGGGCACTGATCCCGAGGCGCTCCCCGGTCCACCGGGGACGCTGGTGGGAACGTCGGTCATCACGGGGCAGGGCATGCTGCAGCTGTTGCGGGTCCAGCCGGAGAGCCGGACACCGGTGGCGGCGGAGGATTGGGCCCGGGGCGTGCGGCTCTCGGTCGGTGAGCGTCTCGGCAGCGGCTAAACATGGGTTCGGTGACCGTGACGCCCATTGAGGGATGGAACCCCGACCAGTACGAGCGCTTCCATGCCGAACGACGCCAGCCGTTCGACGATCTGGTCGCTCTCTGCCAGCCCGTTCCCGGCGGTCGTGTGGTCGACCTCGGATGCGGGACCGGTCATCTCACCGCAGAGCTGCACGCGCGCATGGACGCGGCCGAAACGGTCGGCATCGACTCCTCCGAGGCCATGTTGGCCCGGGCCCAGGCCGACCACGGCGACGTACCCGGACTGTCGTTCGCCCTCGGCGACATCGGCACGTGGCTGGGCCACGACCTGGATCTGGTCTTCGCCAACGCCTCGTTGCAGTGGGTGGATGATCACCTCAACCTGCTGGCGAGGATGCGCACCGCTCTCGGGGAGGGGGGGCAGATGGCATTTCAGGTTCCTTCGAATTTCCGCCACCCGTCGCACCTGTTGGCGCTGCAGGTGGCCAACGAGTCCCCCTTCATCGACGCGCTGGAGGAGAATCCTCCCGAGGACCGGGGCCGGTTCGTGCTCTCGCCCGAGATCTACGCCGATCTCCTCTACGAGCTGGGGGCGAGGAAGCAGGTCGTCCGGATGCAGGTCTACGGTCACGAGCTCTCATCGACGGCCGATGTCGTCGAGTGGGTCATGGGCACACTCCTCACCCCCTATCGCACCCGCCTCACGCCCGATCTCTTCTCGGCCTTCGTGGATCGTTACCGGGAGCGCCTGCTCGAGGAGCTCGGGGAGCGTGAGCCGTACTTCTACGGCTTCCGTCGCATCTTGTGCTGGGCGCGGTTCAATTGAGGTCCCCGGGTCCCACCGGTTCGGTGCGCATCGCACCGTCGGTGCTCTCGGCGGACTTCGGGGCACTGGCTGAACAGGTAGGCGAGGTCACTGCTTCGGCCGACTGGCTCCACGTCGACGTCATGGACGGGCATTTCGTGCCGAATCTCACCATCGGGCCACCGGTCGTCTCTTCCCTCCGACGGCACACCCCGCTGTTCTTCGATTGCCATCTCATGATGACCAATCCGGAGAACTACCTCGAGGACTTTGCGCACGCGGGCGCGGATGGATGCTCGGTGCACGTCGAGATCGGCAACACGACTGCGCTGATCGCGCAAATGCGTCAGCTCGGTCTCCGCGTCGGATTGGCGTTGAACCCGGACACGCCCTTCGAAGCCGTCGCTCCGTTCTTGGACAGCGTGGACCTCGTGCTGTGCATGACCGTGTTCCCCGGATTCGGGGGGCAGGAGTTCATGGCGGAGGTACTCGACAAGGTGCGCCAGGTCCGTCAGGCGATCGACGCGGGCTCGTACGCCGTGGACCTCGAGGTCGATGGCGGCATTGACGTCGACACTGCACCGCGCGCGGCACAAGCGGGCGCCAACGTGTTCGTGGCCGGGAGTGCGATCTTCGGCCATGCGCAGCCGTGGGAAGCGGCCGATCGCATCCGGGAATCGATCGAAGCGAGCAGGGCCTGAATGTGATCGTGTGAAGCGCGCGCTCGTCGCTGGAGGAGGAATCGGGCCGGCTATTCGGTCCAGCACCTCGAGGCCGATGTCGCTCCGCAAGGATCTGGGTCAGCGGGCGGCGCACCGGGGCCGAGCTCGATGCCGCGCAGCGCTCTCGCCACCGCTGGGAAACAATCGGCGCCGACATTCCGGGTATCGGCTTCCGGGCCACGGGTTCGCTGACGTCGGCGCGGACCGACGGTGAGCGCAAGGTCATGGAGGAGTTCGCCGATCACCCCGATGCGGCCAGTCGATCTATTGCCTATGTGGATCCCGAGGGAGTGGTTGCACTGAATCCGGCCGTCCAAGGTGACATCGCCGGCGGGCTCACTCTGGGTGCCATGCGGAGCTACCCCCTGCTGGGGACGCCGCTTCCTGCTGTGGCCAGACGCTGGGAAGGTGTGTGCGCCCGGGAGGAAATCAGCCCTGGTGTGTGGTTGGTGACCGGTCCCGGTGGCCGGGGCATGACGTGTGCGCCCGCCATCGCGGCGGACACCCTGGCCGCGGCGGGGGTGTCCTGAGGTGATCGGTCCCTTTGCCTTGGTCGTGCTCGATATGGCAGGGACGACCGTCCAGGATGACGGCGCAGTGAACGAAGCGTTTGCCACCGCGCTCTCCACGGTCGGCGTCACACCGGAGACCCCACAGTTCGCGACAGCGCAGATCTACGTGCGCGACACCATGGGCCAGTCCAAGTCCGACGTCTTCGACGCCCTGTTGGAACCGGCGTTGGCCGTACGGGCGACGGCGGCATTTGCGGACGCCTACGAAGGCATCGTCGCTGCCGGCCGGGTGCTTCCGATGGAGGGCGCGCGCGAGACCTTCGCCGCGTTACGCGAGCACGACGTCAAAATCTGCCTGACGACAGGATTCGCCCCCCGCACCCGCGAGGCGCTCATCGATTCGTTGGGGTGGCGTGCGTGCATTGATCTTGCACTCTCTCCCGCCGACTGCGGTCATGGTCGTCCCGCACCCGACATGATCTTCGGTGCCATGAGGCAGTTGGACGTCCCCGACCCCGGCAAGGTGGCTGTGGTCGGGGACACGGTGAGCGATCTCGAGGCAGGCACCAATGCCGGCGCGCGCGCCGTCATCGGTGTGCTCACGGGCGCACACGATCGGGCGACCCTCTCGACCGCCCCCCATACCGATCTGATCGACGACCTGACCGGACTCATCGGGGTGCTCACTCGGGGCTGACCTGGAGCAAATCCCTGGCAAACTGGGAGGACATGTCGGCCCAGCTCAGCGAGGAAGCATTCATGCAGCGAGCCATCGCCACCGGAGAGGCGGTGCGGGGCACGACAGCGCCCAATCCGTGGGTCGGCTGCGTGGTCGTGTCCGGGGTCGACCCGTCGCAGGTCTTCGAAGGGGCGACCGCGCCCCCGGGGGCCCCCACGCCGAAGTCACGGCACTGGCCCGGGCGGGCGAGCTCCATGCCAAAGGCGCGACGCTTTTCACCACCCTGGAGCCGTGCGTCCACCATGGGCGGACGCCGCCCTGTACCGATGCCATCATCGCGGCGGGAGTGGCCCGGGTGGTCGTCGCCATCGAGGACCCGGACCCGCAGGTGGCGGGCAAAGGGGTGGCCGCCCTGCGGGCAGCGGGGATAGAGGTGACCGTGGGGCCGGCGGCGGCAGCGGTGTCCGAGCAGCTGGCGCCCTATCTGAAGCACCGGACCACCGGTCGGCCCTGGGTCGTCCTCAAGATGGCATCCAGCCTCGATGCGCGTACGGCCGCCCCCGACGGGACCAGCCGTTGGATCACCGGCGAAGAGGCCCGCAGGGACGTCCATCGTCTCCGGGCCCGCTCGGACGCGATTCTGGTCGGGGCGGGCACGGTCCGGGCCGACGATCCTGCATTGACGGTCCGGCTGGGTGACGGGCCGGCCCCCACGCAGCCGCTGCGGGTCGTCCTCGGGGCGGCCCCGCCAGGGGCGAAGATCCTTCCGGCCCTCGAGCTGTCGGGTCCGCTGGGCGATGTGCTCACCGAGCTGGGGCAGCGTGGGGTGCTCCAGTTGCTGGTCGAGGGGGGAGCCTCGGTGGCGCATGATTTCCATGCCGCAGGGCTGGTGGACCGGTACGTGTTCTATCTGGCCCCGTTGCTATTTGGTGGCGATGACGGGCGACCGCTTTTCGCGGGGCCCGGAGCTGGCACAATTGGGGAGGTCTGGCGAGGAAAGTTGGTTTCGGTGGAACGACTGGGAGAGGATCTTCGAGTGGAGGTTGCGGCCTGATGGGATTCTCAGAGGTCAAGGAGGCCATCGACGCCATCGGGCGCCTCGGCATGGTCGTCGTGGTCGACGACGAGGACCGGGAGAACGAGGGCGACCTCGTCATGGCAGCCGAGGCGGCCACGCCCGAGAACATCGCGTTCTTCCTGGCCCACACCTCAGGGGTCATCTGCGTGCCCCTGTTGCCCGAGCGGGCCGATGCCCTCGACCTGCCCCTCATGGTCACGGCGAACACCGAGGCACAGCGGACCGCGTTCACCGTGAGCGTCGACTTCCGGCACGGGACCACGACCGGGATTTCGGCCAGCGACCGCTCGTCGACCATCGGCGCCCTCATCGACCCGGCCACCCGTCCCAACGACCTGAACCGGCCCGGCCATATCTTCCCCTTGCGCTACCGCCCGGGCGGCGTGCTCAAGCGGGCCGGGCACACCGAAGCCACCGTCGACCTCAGCCGGGCCGCCGGCCTTTCGGCCGCGGGCGTCCTGTGCGAGATCGTGACCGAGGACAAATCGGAGATGGCCCGCCTGCCGGACCTGGAGCGGTTTGCCAAGAAGCACGATCTCCCGATCATCTCGATTGCGGACCTGATCCGGTACCGCCGTCGGAACGAGAAGCTCGTGCGGCTCGTCTCCGAGGCGCGTATCCCGGCAACGGGTGGCGAGTTCCGGGCGTACGTGTACGAGAACGTGTTGGACGGCGAGCAGCATCTCGCCCTCGTGATGGGTGAGGTCGCCGGTCACGAGGACGTGCTCGTCCGCGTCCACTCCGAATGTCTGACGGGCGATGTCTTCGGCTCCTTGCGCTGCGACTGCGGGCCGCAGCTCCGGGCGTCGTTGGATCGTATCGAGGAGGAGGGCCGGGGCGTTCTGATCTATCTGCGCGGCCACGAGGGACGTGGCATCGGGCTGGGTCACAAGATCCGCGCCTACCAACTGCAGGAGGAGGGCCACGACACCGTCGATGCGAACCTGCAGCAGGGTCTCCCGGTGGACAGCCGCGAGTACGGCATCGGCGCCCAAATGCTCGTCGACCTCGGTGTGACCACCATGCGCGTCATGACCAACAACCCGGCCAAGTACGGCGGTCTCGAAGGATTCGGCCTGGACATCACCGAGCGCATCCCGTTGCAGTTGACGGCCAATCCCGAGAACATCGCATACCTGCGGACCAAGCGGGAGCGGATGGGCCACATCCTGCACGGCCTCGACGACGTTCTCTGATGGCCGGAGCAGATCTGCTGCCCCTCCCCGAGGGGGCCCTCGATGACGTGGCGACGCGGGTGGGGTCCTCGTTGCGGGGGGACCACAGCGGGACGGGCTTGCGGATCGGCATCGCCTGCGCGCTGTTCAACGGCGGCATCTCACTGCGCCTGCTGGACGGGGCCCTCGAGGCCCTGCGCGAGTCGGGGCTCGAGCGCAACGACGTGACGGTGGCATGGGCGCCGGGGGCGTTCGAGCTCCCCCTGGTGGCCCGTGCGTTCGCTGCGGCCGGCAAGGTCGACGCGGTGCTGTGTTTCGGCGCGGTCGTGCGGGGCGAGACCAGTCACTACGACTTCGTGGCGGGGGAGTGCGCGTCGGGGATCCAACAGGTGCAACTCTCGACGGGATTGCCTGTGATTTTCGGCGTACTGACCACCGAGACGTTGGAGCAGGCGCTCGCTCGTTCGGAGCCGGGCGACGCCGCGAACAAAGGGCGGGAAGCCGCGCTGACGGGAATCGAGATGGTGCGACTGCTGCGGACGGGGCCTCTCTCTTGACCCTCAGACCGCTCTGACCCTCACGCTCTCTTGACCCTCACGTCCGCCTGAGCCGGTTGCGGTCCTTGGTCACTCCGGCTCGGCCGTCCGCCTTGGCGGTTTCGACTTTTCTGGCCCGGGCGATGGCATTGGCACTTTTTCGGTGGGCCGGGGCGACCCAGGTGAAGTGCCCGGGTGCACCGAGGAGTCTCCAGCCGCCGAAGGTCTTGAGGGCATGGTGCTCTGGGCACATGCGCACCAAATTGTCGAGTTCGGTGGGTCCGTCGTCGCCGTAGTCGATGAACACGTGATCTCGCTCGAGCCCGAGGCGCTTGCCACAGCCCGGGACACAACAGGTGCGGTCGCGGACAAGGAGGGCGGCGTGCACCGCGTGGGCGATGCTGCGCGAGGACCTGGTCACGGTCTTTATGTCAAAGCCCTCCTTGATCACATAGCGCAGGGCCCCTTCACCCAACAGTTCGCTGGCCGCGGCCACCGACACCGGGCCGATGCCTTCGATCTCACAGGTCTCTTCACCTTCTGTGGTGCCCCGGCGCAAGGCGGCGGCATCGATGAGGACGATGGTCTCGACCCGGGACCCCCTTTTGGCCCCGCCCCGGCGGGAGCCCGGGTCGCCGGTCCCCGCCGGGTCGCCGGTCCCCGCACCCCTGTGCGCACCGGCTGTGGCCAAGAGGTCGACGAAGGCATCGAGGCGGTGCGCTTCGAGGGTGCTCGGATCGCGCGACCCGCTCGTCTTCCAGCGCTCCTTGGCTTCTGCTTCGAGCCGGGGCCCCACCGCGGCCCACTGCACCTCGTCACAGAAGAACGACCCCGCCATGCCGCCCTCGGGGCACTGGTGCACCCGCAAATGACGCCGCTCGTGCACCCGCGCCCTGCGGGTGGCCTCGGTCTCTTTGCTGCGCGCACTGGCCACCAGCCGGGTGGCACGGTCGCTCAGTTCTTGGTGCGACGCCCCGCCCACGGCCAGGTCCAACAGGGTCTTGGCACTCCCCGGGGCCGCCCTTTGGGCCGCCCCCAGCAATTTCAGCGCCGAGGACGACAGATCACCCCCATGGAGGGCCCTGGTCAGGTCGGGATCACTACTCGCCCGCTGCGCCGAGGCCAGCCGCTCTTTGGCCACCGCAGCAGAGGAACCAGAAAGTGACCCCAGCCACTGGGCGGCGCTCCCGTGGCCCCCTTTGGCATGGGCACCGGTTTGGACCACCCGCGGGGTCAAAAGGGCGATCCCCGACGCTGCTGCCTTCTCGCTTTGGGCCAACAGGTCGACCAGTGCGGCGGCCTCTTCCCCCGAAAGCGACGACGGACAAAGACCGTGCACCGCCGCCTGCATGTTCTTCACCGAAGAAGTGAGCTGCTGGTGCACGGCGGCGAAGGAGGGAGCGGGACCGGAAGCGGGAACGGCGGCAGCAGTGGGACCAGTGGAAACGGGTCCGGCAGCAGCGAGAGCAGCGGGACCAGGAACGGCGGGAGTGCGATTGTCGAAGGCGGGGAGAGCCACACGAGCACCCTAGGGAGGGGGTGTGACACCGAGGGGAACGTCGGTACCTGTCAACCCGAATGAGACACCGGTGGCTCAGATTGCTTCGGCCGCCAGTGGCGCCTCCTCGGGTCGGTTGATCCAGGAGGCCTGGGGGATGCGGGGAGCCTGTGGCGGGGTCCGGAAGCGCTCGGGCATGGTGGCGTAGGCGGCGTCGAGAACGCCCTGACGCTTCTCGCGGACGGCTCCGGCCAGGCCGAAATGGACGTCGGCGGGGGTATGGAAACCGATGCCCGAATGGCGGTGCTCGTTGTTGTAGTACTCGAAGAAGTCGCCGCAGAATGTCCGGGATCCGGCGATGGTGCTGAAGCGCTTGGGAAAACGCGGAGAGTACTTGAGGGTCTTGAACTGCGACTCTGAGTAGGGATTGTCGTTGGATTGATGCGGGCGGCTGTGGCTTTGGAGGACGCCCAGGTCGGCTAGGAGCTGGCTGACCGTGCGCGAAGTCATCGAAGAGCCGCGGTCAGCATGCAAGGTGAGCTGTCCCGCTTCGACATCGTGCCGATAGATGGCGTCGGCGATCAGCTGCTCGGCCAAAGTGTCCGACTCCTTGGTGGCCACCAGCCACCCCACGACGTAACGGCTGTAGATGTCGAGGATGGTGTAGAGCTGGAACCAGGTCCACTTGTAAGGGCCGGCCAGCTTGGTGATGTCCCAGCTCCAAACCTCGTTGGGCCGTGTCGCCACGAGCTCGGGCTTGACCGATGGCGGTCGGCGGGCCTGGGCCCGGCGCTCTCGCACCTGGGCCCGCTCACGCAAGAGGCGGTACATGGTCGAGACCGAAGCCAGGTAGGTCCCCTCGTCGAGGAGCGTGGCCCAGACCTGGGCTGGGGCCTTGTCGCAGAAGCGCTCCTCGTTGAGGGTCTCGACAATGACATCGGCCTCGGTCCCCGACAGAGCCCGATGCGAGTACCTCGGAGCCGGCGGCCCGCAAACCGGGGGCTTCTTCGCCCGGTAGTGACTGGCTTGAGAACGCCCGAGCACCTGGCACGCCTTCTTGCGCCCGACCACTGGCGTCAGCTCGTCCACACCAGCATCGAGCACGGCATCGACTACTCCTCGGAGGCCGCGCTCTTGGAGATCTCTTCCAAGAGCGTGTGCACTTTTCCCTGGACGTTGATGACCGCCTCAGCCTGAGCCAGCTTGGAGCGCAGCCGCTCGTTCTCGGTCCGTAGTTTGGCCACCTCTGAGAGCGAGGGGCCGCCCCGGCCACCGTCACTACGCCCGAGATTGGACTTCAAGAGGCCTTGTCGATGCTGGCGGCGCCAGTCGGTGATCAGGCTCTGAGTAGAGCCCCTCTCGGCGCAGCAAGGCCCCCCGTTCACCGGTCTCAGAGCACCCGTCGTACTCGGCCAGGATGGCCAACTTGTACTCGGGCGAGAACGACCGCCGCACCGCGCTGCGCAGCGGTCGTCCGCTGCCATCGCTCGCCACGCCGTCGTCCACATGCCAATTATCGGCCTTGTAGATCGCTGCTCGTGCTTTACCCATGAGAAATCCTCCAACGCCCTCCTGCTCAGTACGGGGATGCTGAAGCTGTCTCACTCATTGTGGACAGAGAGGGCGTGCAGCCAGCTGGGCAAAACGGGGGCTGGCCTCACGGGCCGGTAAAACGGTGACGGGGGGGTATCGACCGATGTTTACCCGACCAGGGCGGCTTGTCCTTCTTCCCTAGTCAACAAGCGGTCCTCGCTCGTCAACAGGTCACCTTCGTTCGTTGCCAAGTGGGCGCCCGATTCCGCCTGGCTCCGACGGAGCACTTCGTTCGGGAGTAGCTCGCCGTTCGGGAGTAGCTCGCCGTTCGGGAGGAAGTCGTCGTCCGGGAGCATGGTGGCGTCCCACTTGTCCTCGATACGGCCGTAGTGCCAGTAGAGAAGTGCCACCACCCAGGTCAGCACGAAGGCTCCGACGATCGCGAAGCCGGCGGTGTTGATGTTGAAGTTCTGAAAGAAATTGAAGAACGGATCGTTCAGGTTGGCCTCGGTGCCGATCAGCCCGAGGATCTCGATGGTGCCGATGAAGAAGGCGACAAAGACCGAGAGCCCAGTGATGGTCAAGTTGTAGAACACCTTGCGGAGAGGTTTGGCGAAGGCCCAGTCGTAGGCGAAATTCATGAAACAACCGTCAATGGTGTCGAACAAGCTCATTCCTGCGGCAAAAAGAATTGGCAGCGACAAGATGGCGTAGAACGGCAGGCCGCCCGCCACGGCGGTGCCCGCCAGCACGAGGAGCGCCACTTCGGTCGCCGTGTCGAACCCGAGCCCGAAGAGCACGCCGACCGGGTACATCTTCCATGGCGTGTCAATGCGCTTGGCGTAGCCACCGAAGAACCGGTTCATCAATCCCCGGTTGTTCAGTTGGCGCTCCAATTCGGCGTTGTCGTATCGCCCCTGCTTCATCTCCCGGTAGACCTTGACGATCCCGATCATCACGATCAGATTGAGCGCCGCGATCAGGTAGAGAAAGCCCCCGGATACCGACGTGCCGATGATGTTCGTCGTCTTGTGCAGGCCGGAGCCTTCGTTTCCGACCTGCGAGTCCAGGGCCCGGAGGCCGAAGTTCAAGAAGACCGCCAGCATGAACACGACGCTCGAGTGGCCTAGTGAAAAGAAGAAGCCCACGCCCAGAGGTCGCTTGCCGTCGCCGACCAGCTTCCTGGTGGTGTTGTCGATCGCCGCAATGTGGTCGGCGTCGAAGGCATGGCGCATACCCAGGGTGTACGCCAACACGCCGGTGCCAAAGCCAAAGAGGCCCGTTTTGGAGATGTGGTAGTGATGCCCGGCCGCCGCCGCCAGCATTCCCCACCCCAAGATGTTGAGACCTGCGATGACGAGAATCATCCCGCCGACCCGCAACCATTCCTTGGGAGTGAGACCGCTGCGAATTCTGGCCAATCGCGAAGGTGGGATCGTCGCGTACACCGCCGCCTGGGTCACATCGCCGCCTGGGTCACATCGCCGCCTGGGTCACATCGCCGCCTGGGTCACATCCGCCTCCGCTGGATCGGTTCTGGGCACCGTACCCACTAATACGAACCAGACGCAACAACGAGATGTTTCTATTTCGTGAAGATACTGGCGGGTTCCCATGGGGGAAACTCGCAGTTCATATCGCGGACACGGGGCGGATACCTCGGCTCCGTAGGCTTCGAGGTGAGGTGCATGATGCGGCTGACGGCATGACGAGTCCATCGCGGGATCAGGAATCCACGGACCCAACCGAATCCACGGACGCAACCGAATCCACGGACAAGTCGATCGACCCCGCGCTGATCAGGTTCCGCCCCGGCCAGAGGCACGAGGGCGACCATCCCATCCAGTTCTGCACCATCCACGGGTATCGACGGGCTTTCGTCCATGCGGGAACGGGACCGGCGATACTGCTCATTCACGGCATCGGCGACAGTTCCGACTCATGGCGTCCCGTGATCGACCAATTGGCTCAACACCACACCGTTGTCGCGCCCGATCTGCTCGGCCATGGGCGCTCGGAGAAGCCGCGCGCCGACTACTCGGTCGCGGCCTATGCCAATGGCATGCGTGATCTGCTCAGCGTCCTCGAGATCGATCGGGCCACCGTCGTCGGTCATTCTCTTGGCGGGGGAGTGGCGGGGCAGTTCGCTTACCAATTTCCCGAACGCTGCGAGCGGCTGGTGCTCGTGGGAAGCGGCGGAGTCGGCAAGTCGGTGAACCCGTTCCTCAGGCTGGCAGCTGTCCCCGGAGTCGAGGTCATGATGCCGCTGTTCGGTCTGCCTCCAGTACGTGCCGTCGGCAGACTGGCAGCGGACGTTCTGCACCGGCTCTCTACTCCTTTGGGCCGCGATGCCGAAGAACTTCTCGCTGTCTTCGATGCGCTCCCGGACACGGCCGCCCGGCGGGCAATCCTGCGCACGCTGCGTTCAGGACTGGATTGGCGGGGACAGGTGATCACGATGCTGGACCGGGCGTATCTCGCCGAGGGCCTTCCGACGTTGCTCGTATGGGGCCGCCACGATGCGGTCATCCCCCTCAGCCACGGCCAGCTCGCCCACACAGCCATGCCCGGGTAGCGAATTCGAGATATTCGACAATGCCGGACACTTTCCCCATCACGCCGACCCCGAACGGTTCGCCGCGCTCCTCAGCGACTTCATCCGCCGCACCGCTGCCGCCCCGTTCGACCAAGAAGAGTGGCGGCGACGTCTGCGCCAGGGCCGTCAGGATGTCGACGCCGAGACCGCGGTCGCACTGACTGACCGCTGCCCGGAGCGCACTGAGCCCCGGAGCGCACTGAGCCCCGGTTCCAGCCCGGCAGGCCCGGGTCTGCGATGATCTCTGCATGCTTCGCCTGGTCCTGCCCAAAGGCTCGCTCGAGCGCGCCACCATGCAACTCTTCGAGGACGCCGACCTGGCCGTCTCGCGTGCCTCGGACGTGGCCTACCGGGCCACGATCGACGATCCCCGCATCGATGACGTGCGCATCCTGCGACCGCAGGAAATCCCGGCGTACGTGGCCGAAGGGTTGTTCGATCTGGGCATCACGGGACGCGACTGTGTCGAGGAGCGGGGGAGCGATGTGGTCTCGCTCGGCGAGTTGACGTACTCCAAGGCCACCAACAGGCCGGCCCGTGTGGTCCTCGCCGTCTCGAGTGATTCGCCGGTGAAGAGTCTGGCGGAACTGGCGGCGCTCCCCGGAAAATTACGGATCAGCACGGAGTACCCCGAGCTGACGCGCAAGGTCCTGGCGCGGACACGGGATCGATGCGGACATTTCGTTCTCGTACGGCGCCACCGAGGCCAAGGTGCCCGAGATTGCAGATGCAGTCGTCGACATGACCGAGACCGGCAGCGCGCGTCGCGGGCCGCCGGACTGCGCATCATCGAGACGCTCCTCGTTTCGTACACCGAGCTGATTGCCAACCCGACGGCGGCGGCGGATCCGGCCAAACGCCACGCGATGGAGCAGATCATGACGCTCCTCCAGGGCACGCTCGAAGCCCGCGGCAAGGTGCTGGTCAAACTCAACGTGTCGGCCGACGAGCTCGACGGCGTCTTGTCGGTGCTGCCCTCGATGCGGGCGCCCACGATTTCGGAGCTCTCCGGCGGCGGCGCGTTCGCGCTCGAGGCGGTCGTGGCGAAGTCGGACATCAACATCCTCATCCCGGCGCTGCGCGACAAGGGTGCAACGGACATCTTGGAGATCCCGCTCTCCAAGATCGTGCACTGATCAACGACAACGACTTTGGCTGGCCCCGTCCCCTCCCATCGACCTTTTTTCGGGCGGGTCACCTCTTTCGACGCCCGGCGTGGATCTGGGAACGGTGACGGATGTCGCAAGGCTCGGCGTTCGAGTTCCATGCGACCGCCATCCTCGACGGTTCACGTCGGATCGAACCGGGCACCGAGGTGAGCTTCGTGGTGACGCCTGGTCATCGTGGCCGTTACGAGGCGTGCGCGCTGGCGCCGATCGCAGAGCCGCCGATCGCAGAGCCGCCGATCGCAGAGCCGCCGATCGCATAGCCGCCGGCGAAGACCTCGAGCGCCGCATCGACACCGGCACGGTCCCCGGTCGCCAGCAGGTCGAGGAGGAGCCCGCGGACCACGGCCAGCCCCAGGCGGGCGTGGACACGCGCGTGGTCGAGGGGAATCCCCATGCGCCGCGGCGAGGGTGTCGTTGGCGTCGAGCCAGCTCTCGATCGCCTCGCCCAGGAGTGGGCGCACCTGCGCGTCGCCCTGGAGGGCGCGGCCGTAGAGCGCGAAGAAGAGGCGCTCGAAGTCCGCTTGTGCGGGGTCGGCGAGGAACTCCCACATCTCGCGGATGACATGGTCGGTGCCCTCGGCCGTCGACGCCGCCTGATTTCCAATGGTGGCGAGTTGCTCCCTGGCCCGGGCTTCCACGGCGCGCACGACCTCGACCAGGAGGCCGCTCTTGGAACCGAAGTGGTAAAGCAGCATGCGATGGCTGGTCCCCGTGGCGGCGGCGATCTTGCGCAGGCTCATGTCACCGAGGCCGTCGACGACGAAGTGGTCCACCACCTGATCGACGAGCTTCTGCTTGGAAGTCCTGCCCGGCATGTTCCAAATGGTACACTCGCTCCGGCGGCACGTGGACAGCACAGAGGATCGGAGGCGTCGTGGGACTGCAGGTGATCGAGCACGAACTGACCGCGAAGGCGCCTCCGGCGACGGTGTTCGCGTTGCTTCTCGACGGGTCGACCTGGCCCTCGTGGTCGCCCATCGACTCCTTCGAATTGGTCGAGAAGGGCGATGGCGAGCCCGAGGGGGTAGGGGCGATCCGAGTCTTCCGCACGGGCCGGCACACGAGCCGGGAGCGCCTCAAGATGGTCAAGCCCAACGAGAGGTTCTGCTACGAGCTGCTCTCCGGGTTGCCCCTGCGCGACTATGTCGCTGTCGTCAAGTTGCAGCCGTCAGGGGAGGGGACGACCATCAATTGGCGATCGACCTTCCGCGGCAAGGTACCCGGCACCGGGTGGATCTATCGGCGCCACCTCGGCGGATTCATCGGCATGACGGTCAACGGCCTCGCCGCGGCAGCGGAGAGCCAGACGTTGGCCGGCCGTTAGTTCTGGCCGGCCGAAGTTAGTTCTGGTCGGCGCTGGCTGCGCTCTCCGCTGCGGCCCGCTCCGCCCCTTCCAGCTGGACATACGCCAAACGCAGCTGCGACAGCGCCTGCAGGAGGGATGGCTCGGCCTCGCCGAGGCGGCCCTTGACCGCCTCCAACATGCCACCCAGGGCATCGATGGCCAACCGGGCCTCGAAGAACATCGGCGGGGAGTTGGACAGATAGATCGTGGCCAGCTCGAATATCCCGTAGCAGTGATTGGCCACGACGACCTCGGCCGGCGTCTGGGACAGCTGCTGGCGCATGGCGTCCAGTTCGGCCTGGGCCTCGGCACTCAACGTGCTGCCGTCGCCTTCGACGTCCCCGGGGCCCGAGGACGGTGGGGGTCCCGACGGCGGGGGTCCCGATCCCGGCGATCCGGCCGACCCGCCTCCGCCCTCCTCTCTCGAGGGGAAGTGTTCGCCTGACGGTGTCCAGAGACTGCTCATGCTGGTACAATATTCATCTTGAGTACATGGAAGCGGGGCCTCCGACCAGAAGGCCTCCACCTGGCCACACGTCCGCTTGTTCAGGGACAGCGGTGCGCCAGGTCGAAGGTTTTTCGGCGCGGGCTCAGCCCGTTGGTCGACCTCGCTCCACCGAATGGCTCGCGGAAAGACCGTGGGCCCAAGTGAGAGGTGTGGTGCCGCATCGTCGCTGAAACAACAACTGAGCACCGGATCAATGATCGCATCCGTGCCCGTGAAGTCCGCCTGGTCGACCCCGATGGTGTGCAGTTAGGCATCAAGGCGTTGCCCGAGGCCTTGGCCATCGCCAAGGAGCTCGATCTGGACCTGGTCGAGGTGGCCCCTATGGCGCAACCTCCGGTCTGCCGGATCATGGACTTCGGAAAATTCAAGTTCGACGAGGCCCAGCGGGCCAAAGAGAGCCGTCGGAAGACGGTTCACGTCGGGATCAAGGAGATGAAGTACAGGCCCAAGATCGGGCCCGGGGACTTCGACACCAAGACCCGCCAGGTCGCCAAGTTCTTGAATGAGGGCCACAAGGTCAAGATCACGATCATGTTCCGTGGGCGTGAGGTGTATCACCCCGAGCACGGGAAACGGATTTTGGATCGCATCGCCGAGCAGATGGAAGGCATCGCCAAAATCGAGGCGGAGCCCAAGCTCGACAACCGCAACATGATCATGGTGCTTGCTCCCGACAAGCGGGCCCGTCAGGCCGCCGCGTCGAGGACAGCCAACCAACACCGCGGTGACAAGCAGTCCGCCCCGGCGACAGAGGTGGCGACAGAGGCGGCCACGACCAACGGAAATGTGCCGGAGACGGCGGTAGTGACGGCGGCGGCCACTGAGGCCGCCACTGAGGCGGCCACGGTGCCAAGCGACGCAGGAACCACGAACACAGCAACGACCGACGACGCAGGAACAACCGAAGAGGGATGACGTAATGCCGAAGATGAAGACGGACAAGGGCGCCGCAAAGCGCATCAAAGTCACCGGCAGCGGTCGTCTCCGTCGTGGCCAGGCCTTCCGGGGGCACAACTTCGAGACGAAGAGCAGCGTGCGCATGCGTCGTCTGGGTCGTGGCGCCGATGTGTCCAAGTCAGACGAGAAGTCGGTCCGGAGAATGCTCGGCATCTGAGCTGAGCTGAGCACCGAGCACCGAATAGCGAGAACGACGAGAAGAGAGGAGGACCCCCAGTGGCCAGAGTCAAGCGATCTGTTCACGGCCGCAAGCACCACCGCGCCGTTCTGGAACAGGCAAAGGGGTACTACGGGAACAAGAGCCGTACCTACCGTTCGGCCAACGAGCAGCTCATGCACTCGATGCAGTACGCCTTCCGGGACCGCCGCGCCCGCAAGGGAGACTTCCGCAAGCTTTGGATCCAGCGGATCAACGCCGGGGCCCGCGCCCACGGTTTGAGCTACAGCCGCATGATCAACGGGCTGCACCTGGCCGGCATCGAGGTTGACCGCAAGGTGCTCGCCGATCTCGCCGTGAGCGATCCCGAGGCATTCGGCGCTCTGGTGCTGGCGGCCCAGAATGCGTTGCCGGCCACCGAGGCGCCGGCGAAGCCGGCCGACCACGAGCCGGCCGAGGCTCTTTCCTCCTGAGCCAACCGCTCGCGTTCACGCACCGCCGGGTTCGCCGGGTGCGGGGGCTCCTCCAGAAGCGTTCCGCTCGCTGGGCCGAGCGCGTCTTCGTGGCCGAAGGCGTCGAGCTTCTGCGCACGGCGCTCCGGGCCGGAGTGGGGATCGAGTCGGTGTATCTCGCCCCCGAGGGAGCCGGGGACCCGCTGACCCGGGAGACCTGTGACCTGGCGCTCGACGCCGGCGCCCGCGTGTTCCCTCTGGCTCCGGGGGTGCTCGAACGGGTGGCCGACACGGTCACGCCACAGCCGGTCCTGACCGTCCTGCCCATGCTCGACGTGCCGGTTCTCGACCCGGATCCCACCAACCAGCGGCTCGTCATCGTCCTCGTCGACGTGCGGGATCCCGGCAATGCCGGCACCGTGCTGCGGACGGCCGATGCCTCGGGTGTCAGCGCCGTCATGTTCAGCGGTGAGTCCGTCGACCCGTACAACCCCAAGACGGTGCGGGCCTCCGCCGGATCGATCTTCCACGTCCCGTTCAGCGTCCGGGAGGATCCGGCGGCTTTGGCAACAGCGCTCTCGGGCGCGGGTTATCGGACACTGGCCACAGTGGTACGGGACGGTCACGACTACGCGACGCTCGACTGGGCGGTCCCGACGGCGCTGTTCCTGGGCAACGAGGCCTCAGGCCTGGACGCCGGCAGCTTGCAGGCCATCGGTGGCGCCGTGGCCATCCCGATGGAGGGCCGGGCGGAGTCCCTGAATGTCGGCGTGGCTTGTGCCGTCCTGTGCTTCGAGGCGTTGCGGCAACGCCGGTCGTCGGGGCCGGGCTCGTCGGCATCTACCATTTCGGTCAGTGACTGAGCGGACGCAGGTGCACATGGAGGACGAGATCCGACAGATCGTCGAGGAAGGCGAGGCCGCGATCGCTGCGTCGGCGTCGACAGATGCCCTGGCGCAGGTGGAGACCGAGCTGTTCGGGAAGCGCTCCACCCTGTCGGGGGCCCATCGTTCCCTGGGCTCGCTCGATCCCGAGGCACGCAAGGAAGCGGGACGGCGCCTGCACGAGGCCCGGGCCGCCCTGGAGGCCCTGGTGGCCACCCGCCGGGTCACGCTGGCGCAGGCCGAGCGGGTCGCTCTCCTCGCCGCGGACCGCCTGGACCTGACCGAGGTCATCCCCGAGCAGATCACCGCGCCGCTCAGCCGTGGCCATCTCCACCTGGTCTCCCAGGCCCGGGACGAACTGGAGGACGTGTTCGTCGGCATGGGCTTCGTGGTCGCCGAAGGCCCGGAGGCCGAGACGGACTGGTACAACTTCGAAGCACTGAACATGCCCCCGGCCCATCCGGCGCGCGGCATGTACGACACGATGTATCTCGACATCGGCGAACCCGAGACGGTGCTGCTCCGCACCCACACCTCGCCCGTACAGATCCATCTGATGGAGGAGGCGGTGCGCAACGGCACGCTGCCGATCCATGCGGTCATGCCGGGGAAATGTTTCCGCCTCGATACGCCGGACGCCCGCCACCTCCCCGTCTTCAACCAGATAGAAGGTCTCGTGGTGGACCGCGGCATCACGTTCGGCGATCTGGCCGGCACCATTCAGACGTTCACGTCGGCCTATTTCGGGGAGGACATGCAGTCGCGGCTGCGCCCGGCGTACTTCCCGTTCACCGAGCCGTCGGCGGAGTTCGAGATCACCTGCGCCATCTGCCGCGGCGAAGGCTGCCGCACGTGTTCCAACATCGGATGGGTGGAGCTCGGCGGGTGCGGGATGGTGGACCCCGCCGTGTTCGCCGCAGTGGGGATCGACTCGGAGGAATGGTCCGGCTTCGCTTTTGGTTTCGGGATCGACCGGTTGGCTCTCATGCGTCATGAGATCCCGGACCTGCGGTCCTTTATGGAGAATGACATTCGCTTCCTGTCTCAGTTCTAAGACGCCCGCGCCACGCGCTAGAGAAAGACATCCGTGCGCGCTCCACTCAGTTGGCTTCGTGATTTCGCCCCCTTCCCCGACGACACCGGGGTTCTGACTGCCGCGCTCGACGACCTGGGACTCGTCGTCGAGGGGGTCGAGCAGGTCGGCGAAGGCCTCGAGGATGTCGTCGTGAGCGTTGTCACAGAAATCGATGCCATTAAGGGGGCCGACCGGATCCGCCGCATCGTCGTCGATGCGGGACAGGGTCCGCTCGTCATCGTCTGCGGAGCCTTCAACTTCGAGGTCGGCGACCGGGTGCCCCTGGCTCCCGTCGGTGCGGTGCTGCCCGGGGGCTTTGCCATCGGCCTGCGCAAAATGCGCGGTGTCGAATCCCACGGCATGTTGTGCTCGGGTCGTGAGCTGGGGCTCTCCGACGACGGTGCCGGGCTGCTCGTCCTCGGCGACGAGATCGAGGCTCCTCCGGGAACGCCCCTCACCGAGGCCCTCGGGCTCGCGGGCGGACACGGTGTTCGACATCACGGTGGAGGGCAATCGTCCCGACGCGTGGTCCATTGCGGGCATCGCCCGTGACCTGGCGGCCCGGCTGGGTCTTCCCTTCACGCTGCCTGAACCCGCCGCCACCCGCTCCGAGCGGCGCGGCCGGTGTCCGGAGGCGGCCAGCGCGGTGGTCGAAGACACCGACCTCTGCCCGCGTCTGACCGTGTCGGTTCTCGACGACGTGGTGGTCGGACCCTCACCGGAGTGGATCGCCCAGCGGCTGACCTTGGCCGGCATGCGTCCGATCAACAACGTCGTCGACGCGTCGAACTACGTCATGCTCGAGCGGGGCCAGCCCACGCACCCCTACGACCTGGCGCACCTCGGTGGGCGGGGCCTGATCGTGCGGCGAGCCCGCACCGGTGAGACGCTCGAGACGCTCGATGGCGTCACCCGGACCCTGGGGCTGCCCGGTCGCAGCCTGGGCGATACCGGCGAGGACTGCCTCATCTGTGACGGCGACGAACGTCGCGGTGGGGGTGGCCGGGGATCATGGGTGGTGCCTCGTCGGAGATCTCCGAGGACGACCACCGAGGTGTTGCTCGAGGCGGCGTACTTCACGCCCATGGCGATCGCGCAGCACGTCCAAGCGGCTGGGTCTGCGCACCGAAGCCTCGGCCCGTTTCGAACGAGGTTGTGATCCCTGGGGCATCGACGCGGCGGTGCATCGGTTCGTCGAGTTGCTCGGGGAGAGCATCCCGGGCCTGAAGGTCGTGTGACGGTCTCCTCGACGTGCGCGGTGACGTTCCCGAGCCGTTCACCCTGCACGTGCCGATCGCCCGCGTGCAGCGCCAGATCGGGGTGGCGCTGAGCGGGGACGGAGATCGCGGCGCTGTTGGACCCGATCGGCTTCACCACCGGCGTGGACCGGCGACCGAGGGGCACGCTGACCGTGCTCGTGCCCACGAACCGGCCCGATGTGCGTCCTGCGCCCTACGGGATCGACGATGTGATCGAGGAGGTGGCCCGGATGTTCGGGTACGCCAACGTTCCCCGGCACACGCCGACCTGGCCCCAACCGGGTCATCTCACCTCCCTGCAACGGTCGCGGCGCCTGGTGAAGAGCGTGCTCGCAGGCATCGGTGCCTCCGAGGGCTGGACCAACACGTTCGTCTCGGAGGAGTCACATCGCCGGGTGGGACTGACCGGGCCGGCCGTGCGGGTGTCGAACCCGCTCATCGCGGAGGAGCCGTTCCTCCGGCGCTCGCTCATGCCGGGACTGCTCGGCGCGCTGGCGTACAACGCCGGCCGGCGCCAGGGCGCCATCAGGCTGTTCGAGGTCGGCGTCGTCTTCTCCCATCCCGACGGAGGGCTTCCCCGCGTGTCGTCGAACGGAGTGGCGCCGGGGGCCGCACACCGCGCTGCTCCCGGGCGAACGTGAACTGTTGAGCGCGGTCTTCGCCTACGACGACGACGACGCACGAAGTGCCACGGTGGCCTGGCACGTCCTGGCGGACGCCTTCCGGTTGTCGGGCGTGCGCCTGGTCGCGCCCGACGAGGGCGGCGCCGCTGCCCGGACTCCACCCCACCCGATCGGCCCGATTGGTCGCGCGGACGTCGGACCGGGAAGCCCGGGCTGCACGATCGGGGCGGTGGGGGAGATCGACCCTGATGTCGCCGCCAGCTTCGGGCTGACGCTGCCTTCGGGGTCGGCGTCGCCGCGCCGGATCGGATGGCTCGAGGTGGACCTGGGACTCCTCTTCGACGAAGAGGTCGGTGGCCCGGCAGGGCCATGGTCGCCGCGGCGGTGAGCCGGTTCCCTTCTTCGGACATCGACCTGGCGCTCGTCGTCGACGATGACGTCCCGGCCGACGTGGTGGCCGAGGTGCTGGGCGCGGCGGCCGGCGAGCTGCTCGAGTCGGTGGCGCTCTTCGACGTGTACCGCGGCCCCGGCATCGCCGACGGGCCCGCGAAGCCTCGCGTTCCGGTTGCGGTTCTGCTCGCTCGACCACACCTTGACCGATGACGAGGTCGGCGAGTTGCGGGCGCGTTGTATCGAGGCGGCGGCGGCGGAGTGCGGCGCGGCGTTGCGCTGAGACGCCACGTTCGCCCAACGCTGGCCCAATATTGACCTGCGGCCCTCTCTTTCGAGGGTTGGGGTGGGTACGATTCCGAGACGAGAACTGATTGTGCCCACTACCCTTGAATTCGTCCGATGCGAGGAGCGACACGCCATGGAGGATCGGTTGGACGATGAGATAGTCGGCAAGGTGGGCCGCATCACGTTGGGGATCACCCCGAATCATGCTGGTGAAGTGATTGTGGCAATCAGGGGAGGGACCGAAACGTTCGCCGCCCTGAGTGATGAACCGATTGCGAAGAATGCCCGTGTCGTAGTCGTTGAGAGCCTGTCGGGGCGGACCGTTACGGTGACCCCTTGTTGACCGAGGAGGTCTAGGTATGTTGTTCTGGCACGTTCCTGCGCCGAATGAAGCTCTGCTTATTTCCGGTTCTCACCGGAAGGATGAAGACACCCAGTTCCGCATCGTGACCGGTCACGGATGCTTTGTCCTCCCGATCAAGCAGAAAGCCCGCTTCCTCTCGCTGTCTCTTCAAGAGGCAGAGATTGCAGAAGACTGCATCACCACCCAGGGAATCCGGTTGCACATCCGCGCGATCGCCGCGTTCAAGATCGGCGACGACCCCGCCTCGATTGCCAACGCAGCCCGACGTTTCCTTTCTGAACAGAACAACATGGAGGAACTCGTCGGACGGATATTTGCGGGACACCTACGGTCGATCATCGGCAGCCTCACCGTGGAAGAGATCATCCGCGAGCGTGACCGTCTGTCCCAGGAGGTCAAAGAGGGAAGCCATGGCGAGATGGAGAAGTTGGGAATCGTCGTCGATTCCTTGCAGATCCAAGAAATTGAGGATTCGACGGGCTATATCAACAACATCGCAGCTCCCTTCGCTGCCGCCGTTGCGAGCCAGGCCCGCATTGCCAGTGCGCACGCTGACCAGGAGGCGACGCAACAAGAACAGGCGGCTCAAGCGCTGAAGGCGCAGTACGAGCGGGACACTGCCATTAAGACCGCCGGCTTCAATGCCGAAACAGAGCAAGCGAACGCAGCAGCCTCGCAAGCCGGACCTCTCGCGGCAGCCAAGGCGACGCAGGACGTCATCGCCCAGCAGACGATTCTCGCCGAGCGGGCTGCCGACCTGAAGGAGAAGCAGTTGGAGGCAGAGGTGCGGCGTCCGGCCGACGCCGAGGCCTACAAGACGCGAACCACGGCCGACGCCAACCGCGACCGGGTAAAAGCGGAGACTGATGCAGAGGCATTCAGACAAAGAACGATTGCCGAAGCTTCCCGTGACACGGTGAACTTCCAGACCGAAGCTGAGGCCAACCGTCAGCGCAAACTGGCCGAAGCGGGGGCCGACGCCAAGAAGGTCGAGGCCGAGGCCGACGCTGCCGCCAAGAAACACGAAGCGGACGGCGACGCGTACGCGCAGCGGACTGTCGCAGAAGCTGAAGCGAAAGCGATCAACATGCGGGCTGATGCACTGTCGGAAGGCAATCAGGCCCTCATCGCGGCGAACAAGTTGATCGAAATGTTGCCGAGCCTCGTGAGTGCGGCAGCCGAAGGGATCAAGGGCTCGACGCTCACTGTCCTCAACGGCTCCGAAGGGGTCAACGAAGTCGTGACGGGAGTCGTGGCGCAAGGGCTCACCATCTATGAGACTCTGCGTAAGACCATCGGTGACACGAGCGCCGGAGGTGTTGCCGAGTCGTCCGGTGGTGAAGCCGACACCAAGGCCAACGGATCCAATCCGGTGCGCAGTTCGACAGGTACGCCATAGCGGCGCCCGGCCGCTCTATGAATCGAGGAAGCGCAACACGGCCAGCACCCGCCGGTGATCGGACTGTGACACCGGTAAGTTGAACTTGGTGAAGATGTTGGCGACGTGCTTTTCGACCGCCCCTTCAGAGACGACGAGCTGTTCGGCGATGGCGGCGTTCGAGCGGCCCTCGGCCATGAGGGACAGCACTTCTTTTTCCCGTGCACTCAGGACCGATATGGAATCGGTTTGGCGGGAGGCCCCCATGAGTTGGGTCACCACCTCAGGATCCAACGCGGTGCCCCCCGAGGCGACCCGTCGGAGCGCCTCGACGAAGTCACTGACGTCGGCCACCCTGTCCTTGAGCAGATAGCCGATCCCGGCGGCATCGTCGGCCAGCAGCTCGGCGGCGTAGCGCGTCTCGATGTACTGGGAGAACAGGAGGATGCCCAGACCCTCGTAGTGGCGGCGCAGCTCGATGGCCGCACGCAGCCCTTCGTCGGTGAAGGTCGGGGGCATGCGGATGTCGACCACCGCCACGTCCGGCCGCTCCCGCTCGATCGATCGCCAGAGGGCGTCGGCGTCAGCTACCGCCTCGGTGATGACGAAGCCCCGATCAGCCAGCAGCTGGACGAGGCCGTCGCGGAGGATGGCGGAGTCTTCGGCGATGACGACGCGCAGGGGAGTGGAGGGAGAGGTCACCTAGGCGTGCAGCGGGAGATCCACGGTCACGACCGTGGGGCCGCGCGGTGGGCTGACGATGCCGAGTCGTCCGTCGACGGCATGCACCCTGTCGGTGAGGCCGGCCAGCCCGCTCGACGAGGACCCCATGCGGGAGAGCGACGCCCCACCGATGCCGTCGTCGCGCACGACCACCCGGAGCCAACCTCCGTGCTCTGTGCACGAGATGCTGGCGCGAGATGCCCTGGCATGCTGGGTCACGTTGGCCAGGAGCTCCGCCACGCAGAAATAGGCGATGGCTTCGATGGCGGGCGTCGGACGCTCGTTGAGTGCAAGGGAGAGGGTCGTGGGAATCGTGCACCGGGCTGCCAGTGTGGCCAGGGCACCTTCGAGACCGATATCCAGTGCGGGGGGATGGATGCCACGGGCGAGATCGCGCAGCTCGACGATGGCCTCCTTGGCGCCTTGGTGCGCGTCGTTGACCAACTGCCGGACCTGGTCGAGGTCGAGATGGTCGTCATCCGCCAGCTTCTCCTTGGCCATGCCCAGGCGCATGGCCAGCGCAACGAGTTGGGCCTGGGTCCCGTCGTGCAGGTCGCGCTCGATGCGCCGCATGGCCGCCGCAGACGAGTCGACTGTCTGCGCCCTTGCTTCCTCGAGCGAGCGGACGCGGACGGCGACGGGATCGGGCGACAGCAGGACCCGCATGACACGCCGGTCCAGACCGACCACGGCCCGTACCGCCCATGGGGCGGCGAAGAAAAAGAAGACACCGGCCAGGAAGACGCCGAGCCCGTGCCCAACCCCGACTTGGCCACCGGAGAAGAAGCCATTCCCGAAAATGATCCGAGGGAGGCCGAAGACCGGGACGTGGTCGCCCCCATTTCCCCATATCGGGGCGGTGAGGCAGAAGAAGGCGGACCACCACACGCTGAAGGCTGCAAGGAGGCCGAGCAACGCCAGGGGAACCTTGACGATGACGTAGGCCATCGACCGCCATCCCGTGCGGTCACGCAAGGCCGACTGGAGCCAGCCGAAGAAACCCCGCCGGTGGACGAACGGTTCAGGATCGTCGATCTCCTCGTTGAGGAGCCCTCGGGCGAGTTGCCGGTGGAATCCGCCGATGCCCCGCGAGCCGCGTACGGAGAGGGCGATGATGGCGAGGCCGAAAAAGGTGATGGCCAGGATCACGCCCGCAAACAGGGTGATGGCGACGAAGGCCATCCCGACGGCGGCCAGGGGCATGCCGATCGTGAGAAACCAGAATTCAGACCAGGTTCTTTTGGCGAATGGTTCATGCAAGAGGATGCGCGCCAGTTCTTTCGTGACGGTCCCCGGCTTTCTCCACGACGGCTTCGGCCATTTCCTTCACCGAATTCACGCAACGCGGACGTCCGGAGTCGCCTGCCCGTTCCCCCGTCATGCATCCCGCCGTTGGAGGAGCAGCATCCCGAGCCCGAGGGCGACTGCGCAGTAAAGGCCCATCAGGGCGAGTCCGAGGCCCGGGGAGACCTGACCTTGCTGGTGCTCGACGGTCGCCACCGAATTGGCCAGCATCTGCAACGGGGTGAAGCGACCGGGGTTGCCGTGCGCGTTCAGCGGTTGGAGGAGAACGGGGAGGAGGAAGACGACTCCCACGAAGGTGGTGATGGCGCCGGCCGTGTGGCGGATGATGACGCCGAGACCCAGACCGAACATACCCAAGAGTGCCAGATAGGCCCCCGACATGAGGAGCGCACGCAGGACCCCGGGATCCCCGAGCGAGGCGACCGGCGCATTCCCCGAGAGGATGGCCCGACCGGTGAAGAAGCAGGCAAAGGCGAGAATCTCGCTCACAACCAGGGAAACAGCGGCGATCACGAGCACTTTGGCCCCGAGGAACAACGGTCGCCGAGGTATGGCGGCCAGGGAGGAGCGGATGGTCCCGCTGCCGTACTCGCCCGTGATCATCAAGATGCCGAGCAGGCCGATGGTGAGCGATCCGATGGCGAGCCCGGTCAGGGACTGATTGGTCGGGTCAAAACCCTGCTGCAGCACCGCCTGCGGCCTGCGATGGATGTTGCTGGTGGCGAGAACGGTCACGAGCAATGTGCCGATGATGGTGGCGAGCAACGTCCAGGTGGTCGAGCGCAGGGTCCGAAGTTTGGTGAACTCCGCCTGTACGGCGTGCCGAATGCCGTAGCTTCGTTCGTGTGGCACGTGTGGCACGTGTGGCACGTGTGGTCATCGTGTGGCACGTGTGGCGTGCGAGTCGTCATGTTTCGCTCCTTATGTAGTAGTGCGCACTCGAATGTGCGTCCAGGCGTGCCCGAGCCGGAGCGGTACTCCACTGCATCGTGGGTCAGTTCCATGAAAGCGTCCTCGAGGGAACCCTTGAGCGGCGAGAGCTCGTGCAGTGTGAGGATGCGGTCGGCGGCCAACTCGCCGATTTCGGCCGAGGTCAAACCGGTGGCGATGATCGACCCGTCGATTTCGACATTCGCCGCGGCGCCAGCATCGTCGAGTGCGGCCACGAACATGTCGGTCATCGGGGTGACGATGCGCACGGCGTCGAGCACGCTCTGGGCCGTGAACGCGCTGCACGCTTGTCTCGGCGATCAGGGTGCCCCGGCCGATCACGACCAGCCGTTCCGCGGTCAGTGCCATCTCGTTGATCAGGTGGCTCGAGACGAACACGGTCCGCCCCTCGGCGGCCAGGTCGCGGAAGAGGAAGCGGGCCCACCGGATGCCTTCAGGGATCGAGCCCGTTGATGGGCTCGTCGAAGAGCAGGACGCCGGGATCCCCGAGCAGGGCGGTGGCGATCCCGAGTCGCTGTCCCATCCCGAGCGAATACTTTCCTGCACGTTGGTGCGCCACCTCAGTCAGCCCGACGATGTCGAGCACCTCGTCGATGCGGGAGCGGGAGTATGTCGTTGGACTTGGCCAGAAAGAGGAGGTGGTCATACGCACTTCGTGCCGGGTGAGTACGCCTTGGCATCCAACAGTGCCCCCACTTCGCGTAGCGGCCAGCCGAGTTCGTCGTAACGTCGCCCGTTCACCAGGGTCGTCCCCGAGGTCGGATTGTCCAGTCCCATGATCATGCGCATGGTGGTGGATTTGCCGGACCCGTTCGGCCCGAGGAAGCCCGTGACCACTCCTGGGGTCACCTCGAAACTCAAGTTGTCGACGGCCAGGGTGCTTGCGGTAGCGCTTGGTCAAACCCTTCGCAACGATCATGTATGCAAGGTACGGAATCTCCGCAGTATGAACATGTCGCTGACCGGCGTCGCCGACTGGGGCTAGCACCCGTCTTTCGATCGGGTGCTGTCCGGAGTCACTCGCCGTCGGAGGCTGTCAGGCACTCGGCGCGTGGCACACAGCCTCAATGTTGTGGCCATCGGGATCGCGGATGAAGGCCCCGTAGTAACTCTCGTGATACTCGGGGAACACCCGAGGCGCATTGAGGATTTCTGCGCCTATGGAAAGAGCGGCCTCGTGAAAGGCGTTGACCGCGTCACGGTCGGAGGCCCGGAAGGCCACGTGGAGTTCCGGGCCTCCGACCCGTTGTGCTGGCGACAGCCAAAACGATCCGGGATCGGATCCGAAGAACCCGACGGCCGGGCCGTCAGTTGAGCGGGAGGTGATACCCAACGGGGCGAGTACGGCTTCGTAGAAGGCTCGACTCGTGGGGACATCGGTGACTTGGAGGGATACGTGGTCGATCATCGCCCCAGGATCGCATGAGGCCGGGCGGCCGGGCAACGGCCGGCGGGCGCCCGGGCGGCCGGGCAACGGCCGGCACGGATGAAACGGAGCGTCCGGAGTAATGTCCGTCGGGTCGCTTTCGCCCCCGTGGCGAAAGCAGACGATGCTGGTGCGAGGGGGAAGGTGTGACAGAACTCGATCAGAAGGTAATTGTGGTCGCCGGCGGGGCCACCGGCATCGGCGCAGAGACGGCGCGCCACCTCGTCGCCGCCGGCGCTCAGGTCGTTGTCGGTGACATCAACGAAGACGGTGGGCAAGCCCTTGCCGACTCCATCGGCGACGGGGCACAGTTCGTCGGTTTCGACATTTCCGACGAAGACTCGGTCAGAGCGTTGATCGAAAACGCGGTTGCCACGTACGGCCGCCTCGATGGGCTTTTCTCGAACGCCGCCGATCTCAGTTCCGGCGTGCTCGGGAACGACACCGACATCGTGTCGATGGAGAGCGAGACGTGGCACCGTAGTCTGGCCGTCGATTTGACGGGGTTTTTCTATACGGCCCGCCACGCCGTGCCACATCTCCTTCGCGGCGGAGGTGGTTCCATTGTGGTCACCAGCTCGGCGGCGGCGTTCGCCGGCGGGTCGACGCGACCGGCCTACGCGACTTCGAAGGCAGGTCTGGGCGCGCTGGTGCGTCACATCGCCAGCCGCTGGGGTACGGAGGGGATCCGCTGCAACGCCGTCGCTCCAGGATTGGTTCTGTCGGACGAATTGCGCCCGAAGGTGCCGGCCGAACGCCAAGAGGCATACCTGTCATCCCAGCTCCTGAACCGGTTGGGCGAACCCCGGGACATCGCCGCAATGGTCACGTTCTTGTTCTCGGATCCGGCGGAGTGGATCACTGGACAGATCTTCGGCGTCGACGGCGGAATGGTGCTCCGTTAGCGGACCGGTGCTGGGTTGGCGGACCGGAGCTCCGTCAGTGCGCGGGCAAGTACGTCGCGAGGAGGACGCCGGTCGTCGTGCGCACGGTGTCAACCAGCTGCAGCGCTGCAAATGATCCCTCTTCGCTGAAGAGCCGATGGCCAGAGCCGAGGATCAGCGGGTAAATGGAAAGAAAGAACTCATCGACCAGATTCTCTCGCATGAGTGTCTGGACCAGCACGCCGCTGCCCAGAACGCCGAGGTCCTGATCCGACTTCTTGAGTCGTGCGACGGCCGTGCGCACGTCACCCTCGAGAAGCGTGCTGTTTTGCCACGGAAGTGGGTTAGTGAGCGTCGTGGAGGCGACATACTTCTGGCGATTGTTGAGCACCTCGGTGAATGGATTGTCCGTTCGGCTCGGCCAGACGGCGGCGAAGTCGGTGTAGGTACGCCGACCCAGGAGAAGTGCACCGCCGCCAGCCGTACGCTCCGCCATGACCCTCGCCATGACTTCATCACCGTACGGTGATGCCCATCCGCCGAGTGCAAAACCGCCTCGACGGTCTTCGTCCGGACGGGCGGGTGCTTGCATGACCCCGTCCAACGTCAGATTTTCGATGACGACCAGCTTGCCCATGGCGATGTCCTCTCGCTCGTGACCATTTCTACCCAACCGCCCGGGCGCGTGCACAGAAACCCGGCCTCAAGCGCTTGCCTTCAAGCGCTTGAGGTATGCCATCCTTCCGGTATGGCAGCCTTCACTATCCAAGATGTGGCCCGACGCAGCGGGTTGAGCGAGCCGACGCTGCGCTACTACGAGCAGGTCGGGCTGGTCGGCCCAATCCAGCGCGACGAAAAAAGCGGGCATCGGCGCTACTGCACCGAGGACCTCCACACGCTCGAGGCGCTCTCGTGTCTCCGTTCGGTCGGCGTGGGGATCGAAGACATGCGTACGTATCAGGCCAATCTGGCGCGGCGGCACGAAACGGCGGCGGAGCAGCGCGATCTGTTGCTGCGCCACGCGGAGCGCATTGAGGCGGAGATCGTCGCTCAGCACGCGCGGCTGCGCTACCTGCGCGCGAAGGCAGCACTTTGGGACGCCCGCGACCGGGGTGATACAGCGGCAGAGAACGAGGCGATGCAACCATTCGTGGACGCCGCACGTGCCCTGAGGACGCTGTCATGAGCCCGGTCCTGGTCACCGGCGGTTCGGGGTACGTGGGCACACAGTTGATCGCCGCGCTGCTGCGGGCCGGGAATCCGGTGCGCACGACCGTGCGTACACCGGGGGTTGATGGCGAAGAAGTGCGTGCAGCTGTCCGCCGCGGCGGTGCCGACGATGCCGATTTGGAGATCGTCGCCGCGGACCTGACGGTGGATGAGGGATGGGCCGCCGTCAGCGCCGGCTGCGAAGAGGTCCATCACGTCGCCTCGCCTATTCCGCTCGTCCAGCCGGACGATCCCGACGAATTGATCGGTCCCGCTCGCGAGGGCACGCTGCGGGTGCTGCGCGCAGCGCGTGACGCCGGCGCCCGCCGCGTCGTGCTGACATCGTCGTTCGCGGCGATCGGCTATACGCCCAAGCCGGGCTCCGAGTTCACTGAAGAGGACTGGACGGATCCCGACACCCCCGGTTTGGCGCCCTATCCGCGTTCTAAGGCGATTGCCGAGCGTGCAGCCTGGGACCTGATGGAGAGTGATGGCGGCGATACCGAGTTAGTCGTCGTCAATCCGACGTTCATTCTCGGGCCCACCCTCACCTCCGTGCTGCGATCGTCGATGCACGCGATCAAGATGATGCTCGACGGAACCATGACCGTTGCCCCCCGAGCCCGATTCGGCGTCGCCGATGTGCGCGATGTGGCGGACCTGCACATCCGGGCCATGGCCTCCCCCGAGGCAGCGGGCAAGAGGTACCTGGCGCTGGCCGACGGCCCGACGACGAGCTTTCTCGAGGTGGCCAACGTTCTGCGCCAGCGGCTCGGCCCTCTGGCGGCAGAGGTGCCGACCGAGGAGGCGCCGGGGGATGATCTCCCGAGGCCGATCATCCACAACGACCGAGCCCGCAACGAACTCGGGTGGCGGCCCCGGCCTGTCGAGACGACGATTGTGGAGTCGGCCGAGAGCCTGCGAGATCTGGGCCTTCTGGGGTAGAGGGCCACACGTCGGGCCCAAAGGGACGTGGCCTGCCGGGTCTGCCTCGGCCCCGACGACGTGTAATTTTTGATCGCTAGAAGGCTAGCGGTCAGAAATAAGAGGGCCCCTTCGCTCGTAGCTCTGCATTAGTATGCGGATATATGTATACTGATGCGATGAAGGCGGGCATCGTCGGGGGTTCGGGGTACACCGGCGTCGAGTTGCTGCGCCTTTTGGCCGGCCATCCAGCCATCGAAGTAGCTGTGGTCACCGCGCATTCGCATGCCGGCGAGGTGGTTGGCGCACACACGCCGTCGTTGGCCGCCGCCTACCAGGGCCTGGTCTACGAGGCGGCCGGCCCAGAGGATATGGACAGTCTGGACGGTCTCGACGTCGTGTTCTGCGCCCTGCCACACGGGGAGTCGCAGCGGATCGTACCTGCCCTACGGGACCGGGTGGGCGTGATCGTGGATCTGGCGGCTGACTTCCGGTTACGGGACGCAGCGCTCTATCCCACCTGGTACGGCGAGGAGCATGCGGCTCCCGAAGTGCTCGCCGACGCCGTATTCGGCCTCCCCGAGCTGTTCCGGTCGGGCCTGGCTGGAGCCACACTCATTGCCTCTGCCGGGTGCTACCCGACTGCGGCGGGGCTTGCTCTGGCCCCGTTGGTGCGGGCCGGCCTGGTCGAGCCGAGCGGGATCATCGTCGACGCCGCCTCGGGGGTGTCCGGCGCCGGCCGTGGTCCCAAGGAGTCGCTGCATTTCGGCACAGTTGACGAGGACTTCATGGCATACGGGCTGCTGCACCATCGGCACACGCCCGAGATGGAGCAGATCCTCGGGGCCCGGGTGCTGTTCACGCCGCATCTCGTCCCGATGGTCCGGGGGATCTTGGCGACGTGTTACGCCCGCCCGGCGGCTGGGTCCGCGACCGGGACCGGGACCGGGACCGGCGGAGGGGGGCAGGGATCATCCGAATTGACCACCGCGATCGTCATGGACGCGTTGCACGAGGCCTACGACGACGAGCCCTTCGTCGTGGTGACGGACGCGCCTCCCTCGACCAAGGCCACCGCCGGGTCCAACTGCGCCCATGTGACGGCCCGGGTCGACGAGCGCACGGGTTGGGTGCTCTCGCTGTGCGCCATCGACAACCTCGTGAAGGGTGCTTCGGGCCAGGCCGTCCAGTGCGCCAACATCGCACTGGGACTTCCCGAAACGACCGGTTTGCCATTGGTCGGGTTGTACCCGTGAGCGTCACCGCACCCGAGGGGTTCGTCGCTGCCGGGGGCCCGGCCGGAATTAAGGCAGCCGGCGCGCCCGATGTGGCGGTGGTGACGACCGATCACGGTCGGGCCGTCCCGGCGGCCGGTGTCTTCACGAGCAATCTTGCGGCGGCGGCACCAGTCCAGATCAGCCGGGCCCACCTGGTCGAGACGGGCGGCCGGGCCGCCGGGGTGATCCTCACGTCGGGCAACGCCAATGCCGCCACCGGAGAGCCGGGCCGCGAGGCAGCGTCAAGCTTGTGCGGTGCCGTCGCGAAAGGCATCGACGCGCACCTGAACGAGATCCTCGTGTGTCAGACCGGCCTGATCGGTATCCCCTTCCCGCTTGGGGAGGTGGAGCCGCACCTGGCCGGAATTGTTGCGTCACGGCGCGGTAATGCGGAGTCGGGTGCGGCGGCGGCCCGGGCCATCATGACGACCGACACCGTGCCGAAGACGGCGCTGGTCAAGGGAGCCGGGTTCACGGTGGGCGCCATGGCCAAGGGCGCGGCCATGCTGGCGCCCAACATGGCGACGATGCTGGCGCTGTGCACGACGGACGCCGTCGCAACGCCCGAGCTGTTGCGCACCGCGTTGCGTGCTGCGGTCGACGCCTCCTTCAACGTCATGACGGTGGACGGGTGCACGTCGACCAACGACACGGTGTTGGTGCTGGCGAGCGGTCGGGCGACGGAGCCTTCCCTCGCCTCACTCACTGCCGCGCTCAGCGAGGTCTGCCTGTCGCTATCGGAGCAGATGGCCGACGACTCCGAAGGGACGACCAAGGTGGCGCACGTCCGCGTGGTGGGCGCCGAGAGCGACGGTGCGGCACACGTGGCGGCGCGTAAGGTCGCCGATTCCATGCTCGTCAAGTGTTCGTTGAACGGTGAGGATCCGTACTGGGGTCGGGTGGTCAGCGACCTCGGTTCGGCCGGCGTCGCCTTCGAGATCGACAAGGTGTCGGTGTCCTACGGCCCGACCGTCGTCTGTGCGGGCGGCGTCGCGGCAACCCATGACGCGGCCGCAGTGAAGGCCCACATGGCGGGTCGGCACATCGAGATCACGTGCGACCTCGGCTTGGGCAATGGATCGGCCGCAGTCCTGGGCACCGACCTCGGGTACGGCTACATCGACGAGAACAGGACGACGTCGTGACGCCGCCGCCTCCACCGCCACCGCCGCCACCACCGAGCGGCGGTTCCGCCGCGTTTCCCCTCCCGGAGCCCCCAAAGCCGTACCCGGGCCCGCTCCCCAAGAACACCCGGGCGCAGCGCGCCGCGGCGCAGAACACCGCTTCGCTCCTGGTCGAGGCACTGCCGTACATCCAGCGCTTCCGGGGCAAGATCGTGGTCGTCAAGTACGGGGGCAATGCGCTGAACGGTTCGGCCGAGGGGTCCGACGACGCGTTGGCATCGTTCGCCCAGGATGTGGTGCTGATGCGCGCCGTCGGCATCCTGCCCGTGGTGGTGCACGGCGGCGGGCCCCAGATCGGTGAGCTCATGGGCCGCCTCGGCAAGGTCACGGAGTTCCGCGACGGACTGCGGGTCACCGATGCCGAGACGCTCGACATCGCGCGCATGGTCCTGGTGGGGAAGGTCAACCGGGACATCGTCTCGGCCATCAATGTGCACGGACCGCTCGCGGTCGGCATGTCGGGCGAGGACGCCAACCTCATCACGGCGGCGCAGAGCCACGTGGACCTCGGCTTCGTGGGCAAGGTGGCCGTGGTCGACCCCACCATGCTGCAGCGGCTGGTGGCCGAAGGGATCATCCCGGTGGTCGCCACCATCGGGGCCGACGCTGCCGGGCAGGCCTACAACATCAATGCGGACACCGTGGCCGGCGCCCTGGCCGAGGCGTTGCAGGCCGAGAAGCTGATCTTTCTGACCGATGTCGAAGGGTTGCGGGTCGTGCCGGACGATCCGACCACGCTGATCCACCAGGCCAACCTCGATGTGGTCGAGGAGATCCTGCGCGGCGGGGGAGCGGTCGGCGGCATGAAACCGAAGATCGAGGCGTGCGCCACGGCCGTGCGCGGCGGTGTGGCCCGGGCCCACATCCTGGACGGCCGGGTCCCGCATGCATTGCTGCTCGAGCTCTTCACCGACTCGGGCGTCGGCACGATGGTGCTCCCGTGAGCGCCCCGACGGGCGCCGTCGGCGCGGAGACCACGGCGCCCACGGAGACCACGGCGGCCACGGCGCCCGATCGCCGGGCCCTCATGCGCACCTACGCCGAGCCGCCGGTCACCTTCGTGCGGGGCGAAGGGACGCTCCTCTTCGACGCGGCGGGAAAGAGCTACCTCGACTTCATCACGGGACTGGCCGTGGTGTCACTCGGACACGCACACCCTGCGGTGGCCGATGCCGTGGCGACCCAGGCCCGGACGCTGACCCATGTGTCGAATCTCTACGGCAACACATTGGGACCCGAGGTGGCGCTGACGATCGACCGCCTGATCAATGGGGGGACCGGTCAGGCCGGCGGGCAGGTGTTCTTCACCAACTCGGGGGCCGAAGCCAACGAGTGCGCCCTCAAACTCGCCCGGCGTTGGGCCGGCGGTGGCCGCCATGTGGTCATCAGCGCGGACAACTCGTTTCATGGACGGACCCTGGCCACGCTGACCGCGACCGGGCAGCCCGAAAAGCATCTGCCGTTCCTTCCCCTGCCCGAAGGTTTCGTCCATGTCCCCTACGACGACGTGGCAGCACTTGAGGCTGCGCTCGACGCCGAAACCGTTGCGGGCGTGCTGCTCGAGCCGCTGCAGGGCGAGGGCGGGGTCATGGTGCCGAGCTCCGATTACCTGGGCGCAGTGCGGGCCCTCTGCACGGAGCGCAACGCACTGTTGATGCTCGATGAGGTGCAAACCGGCCTCGGCCGCACGGGCCACTGGTTCGCGTTCCAGGCGCAAGGACTCGAGCCCGATGTGGTGACGATCGCCAAAGCTCTCGGCAACGGCATGCCGGTCGGTGCCTGCTGGGCCCGGGCCGAGGTGGCTGCCGCGTTCGGTCCGGGCGACCACGGCTCGACGTTCGGGGGCCAGCCGCTTGCAATGGCGGCGGCGAAAGCCACGCTCGCGGTGATGGAGGCAGAGGACGTGTGTGGCCGGGCGCACCACGAGGGAGCACGCTTGGCGGCCGGACTGGCCGCGCTCCCGGGCGTGGTGTCGGTGCGTGGCGCGGGCCTGTTGCTGGCGGCCCAACTGTCCGAGCCGGTCGCCAAGGAGATCGCCGCGGCTGCGCTGAGTGCCGGATTACTCGTCAACCCGGTCCGTCCCGATGCCATCAGGGTGGCGCCGCCACTGCTCGTGAGCGATCAGGAAGTCGATGCCGCGCTGGAAATTCTGACCGAAGTCATGGCCGACGACCATGCCTGATCTCTTCGACGTCGACGACCTGTGGCCCCACGGCTATGACCGCGTGCTCGAGCTGGCTACGAAGGGGGACACCGGCCGGGTGTTGGAAGGCAAGGGTGTCGCCCTGCTCTTCGAGAAGCCGTCCTCGCGCACACGCAACTCCACCGAAATGGCGGTGGTCGGCCTCGGCGGGCACCCGATCTACATACAAGGAGCAGAGGTCGGCCTCGATACGCGCGAGTCAGCCGAAGACGTCGCCCGCACCTTGGGTTGCTACCACCGCATCGTGTGCGCACGCGTCTTCGATCACGACACGCTCGTGCGCATGGCCTTCGCCCTCGAGAGCAGCGGGTTCGACGTGCCCGTCATCAATCTCCTGTCCGACGAAGCGCATCCCTGCCAGGCGATCGCCGACGTGATCACGTTGCGCGAGGTCCTCGGCCCGCTGCGGGGCCAGGTGCTGGCTTACATCGGAGACTCCAACAACATGTGCCGCTCGTTGGTCAAGGTGGCGCTCATGGAGGGCATGGATGTGCGGGTGGCCTCCCCTCCCGACTACTCGTTTTCGGCGGAGGAACTCGACCGCCTCCGCACGTTCTCGGATCATGTGGGCCGCGGCGGCATCCTGCACGCGACCAACGATCCCGAGGTCGCCGCCGGGGGAGCGGACGCGCTCTATACGGACGTGTGGACGAGCATGGGGCAAGAGGAGGAGATGGCGATCCGCCGCGCCGCGTTCGCGCGCTACACCATCGATGACGCGCTGCTCGAAGTGGCCGAGCCCGACGTCGCCGTCCTGCACTGCCTGCCGGCACATCGCGGCGAGGAGATATCGGCCGCGGTCCTCGAAGGATCGCACAGCGTGGTCTGGCGCCAGGCGGCACATCGGCAGACGGCGATGCGGGGGATTCTGGCTTGGGCGGTGGAGGAATCATGACCGAGTCGCTCCAGCGGGGCCGTCTGACGAAGAACCAGCGTCAGCACAGGATCACCAAGCTCCTCGAGTCGCAGCCGGTGACCAGCCAGGGGCAGCTCGTGGCGCTGTTGGCCGAGCAGGGTGTCGATGCGACACAGACGACGGTCTCGCGCGACCTCGAAGACCTCGGCGCGGTGAAGGTCAGGCTTCCCGGGGGCGACACGGCCTACGCCCTCCCGGAATTGCCGGTGCACCAGATCGCCCCCGAGGACCACCTGCGGCGGGTGCTGGGGGAGTGGGTGGTCGAGGTGGCGTACTCGGGCAACCTGGTGGTGCTGCGCACGCCGCCGGGTTCGGCCCATGTCGTAGGCTCGGCGCTCGATCGGAGCGGGCTGGACGCGGTCATCGGGACGGTGGCCGGGGACGACACGGTCCTCGTCGTGGTAGATGAGGAGTTGGGGGGGAAGGTGATGGCGGCGCGTCTGGGTGACGTGGCCGGCATCGCGCAAGGAACGGATCTCAACGGGACAGGAAGGGACTGACCATGGCGGAGCGAGTGGTATTGGCCTACAGCGGAGGCCTCGATACGTCGGTGGCAGTGCGTTGGCTGATCGAGAACGAGGGCGTCGAAGTGATCGCGGTCGCGGTCAACGTCGGGCAGGCCGCCGACCGCGGTGGCGAGGACTGGGATGCCATCCGCACCCGTGCACTGTCCGCCGGCGCCGTCGAGGCCGTCGTCGTCGACGCCCGCACGGAAATGGCCGAGCAGTTCTGCGTGCCGGCGCTGCAGGCCAACGCACGCTACGAGGGCAAGTATCCGCTCGTCTCCGCATTGTCGCGTCCGGTCATCGTGCGCCACCTGGTGGCCGAGGCCCGACGCCACGGCGCGACCGCCGTGGCCCACGGCTGCACCGGGAAGGGGAACGACCAGGTGCGTTTCGAGGTGGGCACACGCTCGTTGGCGCCGGACCTGCACATCTACGCCCCGGCGCGGGTGTGGGGTCTCAGCCGCGAGGACTGCGTCGAGCTGGCGGCCAAGTGGGAGATCCCCATCACAGTGACCAAGGAGAAGCTCTACTCCATCGACGACAACCTTTGGGGCAAGGCGATCGAGTGCGGCGCCATCGAGGACCCGTGGGCCCCCGCACCCGACGATGTGTACACCTTGACCCGGGTGACAGAGACAGAGCCGGTGGAGGTCATCATCGGGTTCGACGCCGGGGTGCCCGTCTCGCTCGACGGCGAATCCCTGGATCCTGAGCCGCTCATCGCCAAGCTCAGCGGCATCGCCGGCAGTCGGGGCTTCGGACGACTCGACATGGTCGAGAACCGCAGGGTCGGGATCAAGAGCCGTGAGGTCTACGAATGCCCGGCCGCGCTCTCGCTCATCATCGCCCACGCCGACCTGGAGGATCTGACGTTGGAGCGCGACCTGCACCACGAGAAGGCGCGGCTCGAGCCACGTTGGTCCGAGCTCGTCTACGACGGACTCTGGTTCTCGCCGCTCAAGTCGGCGCTCGATGCGTTCATCGCAGAGTCCCAACGTCACGTCACCGGCGAGGTGCGTCTGCGCTTCGCCGCACCCGGTACCTGCACGGTCGTCGGGCGGCGCAGCCCGGTGGCGTTGTACGACCACGACCTCGCGACCTACGACTCGTCGGACTCGTTCCGCCACGCGGACGCCGAAGGGTTCGTCCGCCTGTGGGGTCTCGGTGTGGCGACGTGGTCGGCGCGACAGGGCCCCGGCGCCGATGCCACCGGCAAGGCCGGCGCGAGCGGGACGTCGACGGGCGAGTCATGACACTCTGGAAGGGGCGCATCTCGACCGGCATGGCCGACGTGGTGGCGACGTTCACGGTCAGCCTCCCTTTCGACAAGGTGCTCGCGCCTGACGATCTCGTCGGCTCGCGTGCGCACGTCAAAGGCCTCGGCAAGGTCGGCATCCTGACCGACAGCGAAGTCACGCAACTGCTCGACACGCTCGATCTCGTCGAAGAGGAATTCGCCACGGGTGTCTTCGTGTTCGAGGAGGGTGACGAGGACATCCACACCGCGGTCGAGCGCCGGGTGACGGAGCTGGCCGGCGAAGCGGTCGGCGCCAAGTTGCACACCGGGCGCAGCCGCAACGACCAGATCGCCACCGACCTACGGCTGTGGTGCCGTCGCTCCCTGGTCGGGGTGGCCACCGAGGTCATGGCCCTCCAGGACGTGCTGGCCCAGCGCGCCCGCGAGGCCGCCGATGTCTATCTGCCCGGTTACACGCATCTGCAGCGGGCCCAGCCGGTGCTGCTGGCCCATCACCTGCTGGCCCACGGGTGGGCCCTGGCGCGTGACGTGGACCGGCTGTTGGTGACGGTGGACCGGTTGAACATCTCGCCGCTCGGGGCGGGAGCGCTGGCCGGGTCGTCCCTCCCGCTCGACCCCGATTTCGTGGCGGCGGAGCTCGGCTTCCACGGTCGCTTCGAGAACTCGCTCGATGCCGTGTCGGACCGTGACTTCGTGGCCGAGGCACTCTTCGACATCGCGTTGCTCGGCGTGCACCTGTCGCGCCTGGGCGAGGAGCTCGTCCTGTGGTCGACCGAGGAGTTCGGTTTCTGCACGCTCGACGACGCGTACGCCACCGGGAGTTCCATGCTGCCGCAGAAGAAGAATCCCGACGTCGCCGAATTGTCGCGGGGCAAAGCAGGCCGGCTGATCGGTCACCTCAATGCCGTGCTGATCACCCTCAAGGGTCTGCCGCTGGCCTACAACCGCGATCTGCAGGAGGACAAGGAACCGCTCTTCGATGCCGTGGTGCAGGTTTCGCGCGCGCTCATCGCACTGCGCGGGGTCTACGACACCGTCACGTGGAACGAGGAACGCATGCAGCGCGCCGCCGACGGTCCGGCTGCGGCCGCCATCGATCTCGCCGAGATGCTCGTCGAGCAGGGCATGCCCTTCCGACAGGCCCACGCGCTCGTCGGTGGCATGGTGCGCGACTCGCTCGAGCGCCACGTGCCCCTGGTCGAACTGGTGGCGGCGCACCCCGCACTGGGCGATGCCGCGGTCGAGCTCCTCGAGCCGGGTGTGGCGGTCACCCGTCGGCGCACCCCCGGTGGCGCCGGTCCGGGACCGGTGGCGGACCAGATGGAACGCTTCTCCCGGCGCCTCGAGGTCGACCGCACCCGCTTGGCGCAGTGGCCGCTGAGGTAGTCGTCCCGGCCGGCGAAGGCCGGGCGGTACACGTCAGGAAGGACGAGGTGTTCCGGCTGATCGACGTCGACGGCGGTCAGGTGGCGGATCTGTTCGCCTTCGTCGACGCACCCGCTGGCGACGGGGCCGATGCCGCCGCGCTTTCCGAATGGATGAGTGCGGAACACACGAGACCGGGCATCAAGCGGTTGTTCCCACGTCCGGGCGATGTCGCCCTGACGAATCGGCGGCGCCCGATCCTCCGGCTGGAGGACGACGCATCACCCGGGTGGCACGACACGCTGTACGCCGCGTGTGACCCGGCTCGCTACGCGTTGCTCGGCCACGGTGGACCGCATCGTTCGTGCGCGACCAATCTTGTGGAGGCATTGCGTGACGTCGGCCGGGAGCTGCCCGGAATGCCCGAGCCGATCGTCCCGCAGCCGTTCAACGTGTTCATGCATGTCGAGGTCGGGCCCGAAGGGGTGTTGCAGCTGCATCCGGCAACGTCACGCGCGGGGGACTCCCTGACGTTCCGGGCGTTGACCAACTGCATCGTCGCCGTCTCGAGCTGCCCGATGGACCTCGTCGACATCAGCACCGGCGGCATCACCCCGTTGCTGCTGCAGGTGACCGGCGGGTAACCAGCCGGGGGCTCGCGCCGGCTGAGCGGCGGGACCGGGCCGCCGGACCGGGCGGCGGGACCGGGCCGCCGGGCCGGGCGGCGGGATCGAGCGGCCACGCAACAATTGGGTGAACGCTTGATGAAGAAGGTCCGAAATACTTGTACTGCCCGACCTGGTGGCGTACACCTTAGGGGTAGAGGGGGCCCGTCCTTAATCGATTCAACGAAGCGGAGCTGGCCTATGCAGCGAATGAGCGGCATCGATCCGATGTTCGTGTACTCGGAGACGCCGGTCACCCCGATGACGGTGGCCTACGCCTGTGTCCTCGATCCCACGACGGCGCCCGGTGGCTACTCGTTCGAAAAGGTAAGAGCGGTGTTGGCGGACCGAGTGCCGTCACTCCCGTCGTTTCGAAGCCGGCTCATGCCCATCCCGCTCGGGTTGGATAATCCGCGCTGGGTCGACGACCCCGATTTCGACCTCGACAATCACCTGCATCGCATGGCTCTGCCGACGCCCGGCGGTGAGAATGAACTGACGGCGATGGTCGCCGCCGTCATGGGGCGCCCACTGGTCCCCAATCAACCGCCGTGGGAGATGTACGTGATCGAGGGACTCGAAGGCGGGAGAATCGGTCTGGTCGCCAAGATCCATCATGCGGTCGTCGACGGCGTCGCGGGCGTGCAGCTGATGGCGCAGTTGCTTGACTTCACCGAAGAGGGACGTCCGCCGGTGGTCGCCGCGCCGTGGGCACCCGGTGCCCTTCCCTCGTATGCACGACTCGTCGCCACGGCAGTGCCGAACATCCTCACCAGCCCCGTACGGGTCCTCCGGGCGACCCGCGAAGTCGGCCGCACGGCGTTCCGACTCGCGCGCCGTGCGCTCGACGAGCAGACGGGGCCGATGACGATGCCACTCGGCGCGCCCAACACCTTCGAAGTTCCCGTGGGCGCCGCTCGATCGGTCTCGTTCGCCAAACTCAGCCTGCGCGACGTGCGGTCGTTGAAGGACCAGTTCGGCGTGAAGATCAACGATGTGGTGCTTGCGATCTGCTCGGGCGCCCTGCGGGCGTACTTGGCCGATCACGAGGAAGAGGAGGCCGAGTCACTCGTGGCGATTGTGCCCATTTCGGTGCGCAGCGAATCGACCAACGGAGAGTTGGCGGACGGGAAGTTGGCCGACGAGGACCTGGGCAACCGGCTCTCGGCCATGTTCCTCCCGTTGGCCAACGATCTCGCGCAGCCGTTAGAGCGCCTGGGGGCCATTGCCGCCGCCAGCAAGGCAGCGAAGGAACAGGAGCGCGCCGTCGGCTACGGGCCTCTGGCCTCCGCTGTGTCCGAGGCCGTGCCGCCCGTCGTGGCCCGCCCCATGATTCAGCTCGGCATTCAGGTCGGCGCACTGCGCCGACTCCGCACCGGGAATCTCATGATCTCCAACGTGCCGGGTCCGAATTTCTCCCTCTACTTCGCCGGCATGCGCATGATGGCCGCCTATCCGCTGGGACCGGTGGTCGACGGCGTGGCACTGAACATCACCGTGCAGACATACGACAATTCCATGTTTATCGGGATCAACGCCTCGGCCAATGTGGTACCTGACGTCGACGACCTGGCCCGCTCCATGGTGGCCGAGCTCGACCATCTGACGGAAGCGGCCGACCGGGAATATGCGGCGACGGTCCGGGCCGCCTGTGAGGCCGCCCACCCCTCGACCTCCTCACGTCACCGCCCGCGCCGGCGGTCCCCGGTCGCCGTCCTTCTGGGTGAGGCGAGCTGACGCAACTGTCGGGCGGATTCGAGACTGGCGGATTCGAGACTGGCGGTTTCGAGGGGTGAGCACCTCAAGGGTGAGTGGGCGGATTGAAAAAGCGGTGGGCGGAGCGTCCCTATTGACACTTGTAAAATTGAACGCTAGAGATCTAGCGGTTAGATTTACAACGGCGTCTTCAAGGGGTGAACGCACCGATTCGGTGAGACGACAACATTCGTTGTCCTGACCGAGGAGGTAGTGGCATGGGTGTCATCTTGAGTCCCGCGCAACGTGCATTGTCCGAGCGGCTCCGCGAAGGGGTTCACAAAGGCTGAGATCGCTCGACAGTTGAGCATCAAGGGCCTGGTCAGCTTCCGGCCGCTATTGCGCCACTCCCAGACCGATTGGAAACCGGGTCCGAGGCGCCTGGTCATTGAAGAGCGAGAGGAGATCTTGATCGGCCTGCGCCAAGGTGAGTCGATGTCCTCCATCGCCGGGCGGCTGAAGAGGGCTCCTTCGACCATCACCCGTGAGGTGCGGGCCAACGGCGGGCCAAGCGGTTACGGGGTCTGGCGGGGCCAGACCCGGGCCAAAGAGTGGGCCCGTCGACCGAAGACGCCGAAACTGTGCCACCCACCCTTGGTGGCCCAGGTCAGCACCTGGCTCGAGGAACTGTGGTCACCCGATGAGATCTCCAAGCGCTTGCGCCGCGAGTTCCGAGACGATCCGATGATGCAGGTGAGCCACGAGACCATCTACCAGTCCCTCTTCGTCCAGGGCCGGGGTGAACTGCGCCGTGAGCTGGCCCGATGCCTGCGCAGCGGTCGGGCCAAGCGGCGGACGCGCACGCAAGGAGAGGGGCGGGGCAAGATCGCGCACATGGTCATGATCTCAGAACGCCCGGCCGAAGTGGCCGACCGGGCGGTGCCCGGGCACTGGGAGGGCGATCTCATCTTGGGGGCAATGAATCGCTCCGCCGTCGGGACCTTGGTCGAGCGCTCCACCCGGTTCGTCCTGTTGCTTTACCTCGCCCCAAACCACGGGGCCGAGGCGGTCGAAGCAGCCATGCGTCAGGCCGTGAGGACCCTGCCCGAGGTGCTCTGTAAGTCCATCACCTGGGACTCTCATAATGATCTGGTCCCCTGGGCGAGAGTCGGGTCTGACCCGACGTGGGATCGGCTTTGTGCCTTACCTTGGATTCGTCGATCCGGCTCCTGCCCGGGGACGCGCACCAGCCGGTCGGACGAACGTGACCTGATAGGAGCCTTGGCCAGCACCGTGAGAGTCCTGTCCGCCGTCCCGGCCGGTGGTGCCATCCCACTGGTTGAGAGAAGGAGGCAGGTTCCAGTATGCAAAGTCATGAACGGGTTGTCATCGGCGGGGTGGACACCCACAAAGACGTCCACGTCGCGGTAGTGATCGACGAACGGGGCAAGATCCTTTCCAATGCGAGCTTCGGCACGACGGCCAGGGGCTATCGCCAGCTCGTCGCCTGGTTGCGCTCCTTTGGCGATGTAGCCAAGGTCGGCGTCGAAGGAACGGGCGCATATGGGGCCGGTCTGGCCCGCCATCTGATGGCCGAAGGCGTCGACGTTGTCGAGGTGAACCGGCCGAACCGTCAGGCTCGTCGGCGCCGGGGAAAATCCGATACCGCTGATGCCGAGGCGGCCGCCCGGGCTGCCCTCAACGGCGAGGCGGCTGGCACACCGAAGTCGGCGGACGGAGCGGTCGAGGCCCTCCGGGCCCTTAGGGTGGCTCGCCGCTCAGCCGTCAAGGCTCGGACCCAGGCGGCCAATCAGATCCGCGACCTGATCGTGAGCGCTCCGGAAGGCTTGCGGGACAAGCTCGGTCATCTCAGCACCGAGCATCGGGTCGCCGCCTGTGCGCGGATGCGCTCCGGAGCCATCAGTGTTCCGGTCGAGGCGACCAAGCGATCACTGCGGCTGCTTGCACGCCGACATCAGGCGCTGAGCGCGGAGATCGCCGAGCTCGATGAAACGATTGTCGCGGTCTGCGCAGAGGCCAATCCGGCCTTGCTCTCGGCTCCAGGAGTCGGTCCTGAGGTTGCGTCGGCATTATTGGTTGCCGCTGGGGACAACCCAGAGCGGATGCGCACCGAGGGTTCCTTCGCAGCGCTCTGCGGTGTCAGCCCGGTCGAGGCCTCTTCCGGCAAGATCACTCGTCACCGTTTGAACCGAGGGGGTCACCGCGAGGCCAACAACGCCCTGTGGCGTATCGCCATGTCCCGCCTCGCCCACGACAAGGCCACCCAGACCTATGCCGCACGCCGCCGCACAGAGGGCAAGACCAACAAGGAGATTCTGCGCTGCCTCAAGCGCTACATCGCACGGGAAGTCTTCCGGCTGCTCACCAACCCGCCGAGCGTGCCCGACATCGCCCTGCTGCGGGCCCGCAGAGCTGTTGTGGGGATGACCCTTGCCGCCGTGGCCAACCATCTCGGCACCACACCGATGCAGATCTCCCGCCTCGAGCGCGGCGTTCTCCACAGCGCTGAACTGGCTAGCCGCTACCAGGCCTGGCTCGACACCGAGACGGCCAACCACGCTGCTTGACAGCCATAGGAGCATCCAAGGCAGCGAGATGTCACGCCACGCCAGCTTCACCGTGGCCACGGGGATCCCGATCTACTTCTGTGACCCGCACTCGCCCTGGCAGCGAGGATCCAACGAGAACACCAACGGCTTGCTGCGCCAATACATGCCCAAGGGCACCGACCTCTCGGTGCACAGCCAAGAAGACCTCGACCGCTTCGCCCGTTCCCTCAACAACCGCCCCCGCAAGACCCTCGACTATATGAAACCATCAGAGAAGCTCGCCGAGCTCCTTGCGCTCACCACTTGAATCCGCCAACGGCCTTACACCGGCTCGCTGGCGCTCGGACAACTGCGCTCGGGCAACTGGCGCAGCGGCGATTGCTCAACGAGTCTTGGGCCCGTGAAACGGGCGGACTTGGCAGGGGATCCGGTGGACCTGGCGCCGTGGTTGCTCAACAAGGTGCTGGCCAAGGGCGACCGGGCCGGGCGGATCGTCGAGGTCGAGGCCTACAAGGGTTCGATCGACCCGGCCTCGCATGCCTATCGGGGGGAGACGGTCCGCACTGCGGTGATGTTCGGTCCGCCGGGATTTCTCTACGTGTATTTCACCTATGGGATGCACTGGTGCGCCAACGTGGTCACAGGGCCCAAGGGTCAGGCGTCCGCACTGTTGATCCGCGCCCTTGCTCCCTTGCGGGGAGTCGACGAGATGCGCCATGCGAGGGCGGCGGCCCGGCGTGACCGTGATCTCTGCAACGGCCCGGCGAAGCTGTGCCAGGCTCTCGGCATCACCGGCGCCGACAGCGGGGCCGATCTTCTGGCGCGGCGTGCACGGACCGAAGACGACTCGACAACGGTCCGCTTGCTCGATGACGGGACCCCGCCGCCGGATCGCCCTGGTCAGGGGAAGCGAATTGGCATCTCGGTGGCCAAAGATCTGCCGTGGCGCTTCTGGGTGCCGGGGGACGAGAACGTGTCCCGCTGACGGTCCGACCTGCGCCCACCGTTCGACCTGCGCTCACCGTTCGACCTGCGCCCATGCTCCCGATCCACGCCACGACGCCGATCGTCCAGGAAAGCTTGACAGTCGTTGTGAGTAGTCACTAACATGACGGCATGGTCCCGATCCGGCAGAGCGCAGACGCCCGGCGTGCGTCCATTTTGCGGGCCGCCGTCGTCGAGTTCGCAAAGTCCGGTTATGCCGGGACATCCACCGAGGCCATAGCGGCAAGGGCGGGTATTTCGCAGCCGTACATCTTCCGCCTCTTCGGGACGAAGAAGGACCTCTTCATCGCCACGTACGACATGGTGACCGGGGCGATCGAGACCGCGTTCATCGCGGCCGCCGAGGGCTTGCAGGGTGAAGACGCCATGATGGCCATGGGACTCGCCTACATCGAGTTGCTCCAAGACCCCGATCTGCTCCAGGTCGAGCTGCACGGCTTCGCGGCCGCGGCCGCCGACGCCGACATCGCCCGGGCCTGCCAGGACACCTTCCGCCGGCTCTGGCGGTTGGTCAGCACGTACGCCGACGTCACCCCCGAGGAGATGCGGGACTTCTTTGCGCACGGCATGCTCTGCAGCGTCCTGGCCGCCATCGACCTCACGTCGGTGGCCGAGCCGTGGGCCCAATCGTTCTTTGAAGATGTGACGGAGGAGGAGAAGCGCCTGGCCCTGCAGAGAATGGGCGGGCGTGCCCCTTCGACGGCCGCCCTGACGGACGCCGCCCTTTCGGACGCCGCCCTGGCGGACGCCGCCCCGATCTCCGCCCCGGCCTCCTAACCCCCCCTGTGTCGTTCCCTTGCCCCACCGATCCTTTTGCCCTGCGTAGTTAGTAAGCAATCACAACTTATCCACACCCACTGGACGAGGAGAGAAACCACATGACGACCACGATGGATCCGAAAGCCGGCGGAGCGCCCGGCCACTTGCCAGAGCCCCGGCCTGCGACGCCCTCCGGGGCCACGCCGGGCGAAGACCGGGGGAGTGCGGACGGATCGCCGGGCCGCAGTGCCGTCTGGGCGGTGATCATCACGGGCATGGCGCTCTTCATGGCGTCGCTGGACAACTTGGTCGTCTCGACGGCGTTGCCCGTCATCCGCACGCACCTGCACACCGGGCTCTCGGGACTGGAATGGACCGTGAACGCCTACACGCTGACCTTCGCCGTGCTCCTCCTGAGCGCCGCCGCTATCGGGGAGCGACTCGGTCGGCGCCGGGTCTTCGTGGCCGGCATCGCGTTGTTCACGGCGGCTTCCGCCATGGCGGCGCTGGCCCCGAGCATCGGGATCCTCGTGTTCGCGCGAGCCCTCCAGGGCGCAGGCGGGGCCATGATCATGCCCCTGTCCCTCACCCTCTTGAGCCAAGCCGTGCGGCCGGAGCGGAGAGCCGCCGCACTCGGGGCATGGGGAGCCATCGGCGGCCTCGCCGTGGCCATCGGACCCTTGGTCGGCGGCGCTGTCACGACGGGCTGGTCGTGGCAGTACATCTTCTGGCTGAATGTGCCGATCGGGATCGTTCTGGTGCCCTTGGCCCGTTGGAAGCTGAGGGAGTCACGCGGCGGTGGCACCTCGTTCGACCTCCGGGGCGTGCTGTTGGTGAGTCTCGGTCTTTTCGGCATGGTGTACGGCCTCGTGCAGGGCAACGCACACGGCTGGACCAGTACCAGTGTGCTGTCGTCGTTCGCGATCGGCATTGTCGGCCTGGCGACGTTCGTGTGGTGGGAACTACGCACGCCGGAGCCCATGCTGCCCCTGCGGCTCTTCAAGCAACGCGCCTTCGCCGCCGTCAACGTGACGGCGATGCTCTTCAGCTTCGGGATGTTCGGCGCCATCTTCTTCCTGTCGCAGTTCCTCCAGACCGTGCAGGGCTATTCGCCGCTCGAGCGCGGGACTCCGGGTCCTGCCCTGGACGGGTGTGATGATGCTGTTGGCCCCGCTTGTCGGTGCGCTGATCAATCGGGTGGGGGCCAAAGCTCTGGTGGTCGCCGGCCTGATGCTGCAGACGACCGGCCTGTTGTGGCTGGCGCTGACCGTGAACGCCGGAACGCCTTACGTGGACATGGTGTCCCCCTTCATCGTGGCTGGGATCGGGATGACGCTGTTCTTCGTGCCACTCGCCTCGCTCGTCCTGGGGTCGGTGCCGACGGCCCTCGAGGGCGTCGCCTCGGGCACCAACAGCGCCTTCCGGGAGCTCGGTGGCGTGCTCGGCATCGCCGTGCTCGGGGCGGTGTTCTCGTCCTCGGGCGGGTACCACTCCGGTCAGGCGTTCGTGAACGGCCTCACACCGGCCCTCGAGGTCGGGGCGGCGGCGGTGTTCCTGGGCATGCTGACGGCGTTGGCTATCCCGGTTGCGCGCCGGGTCCGGGCGGGGCGGGCGGCCGGGGCCGTCACCGGGGTCGAGGGCGTGGAGGATGGGAGCGCCGGGGAGTTGGGCGGGGTGCCGCTCGAGGAGAGGTATCTCGACCGCTGGCCAGTCGCGGTATTGCCGTCGGAGCCCATGAGCGCGTGAAAAGGGCCAGAACGGATCGCTCGCATTTCGAGGGGCGCCCCGTCGAGTGACGCAGCGGTGAGGCGTGCAGACTGCGCCTATCCGCGATGTGGAGGGCTCCCGTCGTTACAGTCGGGAGCACTGCGCCGGCTTGTGACGCAAAAAAGTGTCGTTCGCGTCGTGAAAGTGCGTTGACGGTTCGACGCGCGCCTGGTACAGTAAACCTCCCGTCGGAATGACCATTACGGCCATCCGACAGCCGAAGGAGACTTTCCAGCAGAGCGATCTGTCCGGAACAGTCCTTCGGAGCACCCGGCACCAACATCAGCAGTAGAGGTGTGTGCCCGGTCGCTCCTTGAAAACGGAATAGCGAGAGCCAAAAGCCAGTGCGGGCAATTCATTCGTGCTTCGGTACGTCTGGGTTGTACGTCAATTAGCAGTAAGGCAGGCCTCGATGGATCTAGGGACTCGTCCTTAGTGAAATGACGGTCTGTTGTTACCATGGAAGAGTC
>CAVYCU010000005.1:992500-2443264 GCA_963767155.1 uncultured Acidimicrobiaceae bacterium
AGTACCCCGGGAGGGGAGTGAAATAGTACCTGAAACCGTTGGCTTACAAACAGTCAAAGCGTCGTTGCCCGTAGTAATACGGTGCAGCCGTGATGGCGTGCCTTTTGAAGAATGAGCCAGCGAGTTACGGTGTGTGGCGAGGTTAACCAGTAATGGGTAGCCGAAGCGAAAGCGAGTCTGAATAGGGCGTCGAGTCGCATGCTGTAGACCCGAAGCCGAGTGAGCTTGCCATGGGCAGGCTGAAGCGAAGGTAAGACTTCGTGGAGGGCCGAACCCACCTAGGTTGAAAACTGGGGGGATGACCTGTGGCAAGGGGTGAAAGGCCAATCAAACTCGGTGATAGCTGGTTCTCCCCGAAATGCATTTAGGTGCAGCGTCGGGTGTTCAGCATCGGAGGTAGAGCACTGGATGGGCTAGGGGGCCTACAAGCTTACTGACCCCAACTAAACTCCGAATGCCGATGCTCAAGAACCCGGCAGTGAGACCACGAGGGATGAGCTTCGTTGGTCGAAAGGGAAACAGCCCAGACCGCCGGCTAAGGCCCCAAATTCTTGACTAAGTGGAAAACGATGTGGGAACGCAAAGACAGCCAGGAGGTTGGCTCAGAAGCAGCCATCCTTAAAAGAGTGCGTAATAGCTCACTGGTCGAGTGGTCCTGCGCGGATAATGTAACGGGGCTCAAGTCAAGAGCCGAAGCCGCGGATTTCCGTCATTAGACGGGAGTGGTAGGGGAGCGTCGATCTCGCAGAGAAGCGGCGGTGTGAACCGTCGTGGAGCGTGGTCGAGTGCGAATGCTGGTATGAGTAGCGAGAGAGGAGTGAGAAACTCCTCCGCCGTAAGCCCAAGGGTTCCTGGGGAAGGCTAATCCTCCCAGGGTAAGTCGGGAGCTAAGGCGAGGCCGAGAGGCGTAGTCGATGCACAACTGGTTGATATTCCAGTACTACCGTGTCCACGCCAATTCCAATCTAGAGGTACTAAGGGGATGACCTTCGGGTCGAGCCGACAAACTCCGGGGCGGACAGCAAAGGAGGGACGCAGGAAGATAGGTGAGCCCAGGCGTTGGTTGTCCTGGGGTAAGCGTGTAGGGAGGGATCTAGGCAAATCCGGATCCCATTAATCCTGAGACGCGATGCCGAGCCGTTCCAGGCGAAGTCACTGATTCTATGCTGCCTAGAAAAGCTTCTAGCGAGTTGGCACGGTACCCGTACCCCAAACCGACACAGGTGGGCGGGTAGAGAATACCAAGGCGATCGGGAGAACTGTGGTTAAGGAACTCGGCAAAATTCCTCCGTAACTTCGGGAGAAGGAGGGCCTCGATAGGGTGATGGACCTTGCGTCCTGATGCCTGAGGGGGCCGCAGTGAATTGGGGAAAGCGACTGTTTACTAAAAACACAGGAGCGTGCGAAGTCGTAAGACGATGTATACGCTCTGACGCCTGCCCGGTGCCGGAAGGTTACGGGGAACGGTTAGTCTTCGGACGAAGCTGTGAACCTAAGCCCCGGTAAACGGCGGCCGTAAACACAAGTTGCGGCTTCAGGGGAGTAATCCCTTGAAACAAACCTTGCTAAATGCTGGAAACTCCGAGTATCCGACGGTACTCATTCGTGTCACACCCATTTTTTAGGGTTGCGGCATGGGAAGTAATAATCCGTCCGGTGCGGACAATCAGCAGGAAAGGCCCAGTTCCTCTAACTGGCTGGATCGAGTCCCATGTGACCTGGGTAACTGGGTAGCGGGATTCGTCGACGGAGAGGGAAGCTTCAACGTCCCAATTCGTCGAGAGCGTGATCGTGGACTGCCATGGCGTGTCTCGTTGTCGTTCAACGTGTCGCAGATCGGTGAAGAAGCCCCAAAGCTCCTTCAAGCGATCTTCGGTATAGGAACGGTGCGAGGCCGAGGTGACGGTGTCTTCTACTTCGAAGTCACCAAGCCAACTGATCTCGAAGCGCGGGTCTTCCCGTTCTTCGATCGGTTCCAACTGCGAAGTCCCAAGCGGAATGACCTTGCGGTCTTCCGTGAGATCACTGAACTTGTCCTGTCAGGCCGACATCTTTCAGCTTCGGGCATCGAGGAAGCCCTCTGTTTTGAGAGGGCCGATGAACCGAGGCGGAAAGCGTCGGCGTAGCGATGAAGAAATCATCGCAGCGTTGAGGAGTTGGGAATCCTCAGAGGCCATATGCAGGGCTCCCTCTATGAAGCAGAGGGATGAAGATATGGTCCACACCTCATAGCGATATGGGGATTAAGGGAACTATAACGGTTAGTTAATACCTGGCTGTTGCAAAACCCCACTGTATGCTGGAACATCCGAGTATCCGGTGGTACTCATCTCACATCCAGCCTTCCTTCGGGAGTCGATGGGAAAAGTGAAAATCCACCCGGTGCGGACAATCAGCAGGAAACCACTTTAGGTGGGATCCTCAGAGACTGTACGTGGGGCTCTCGAATCGAACTGACTCCGGTTACCGCTGGAGCAGTTCGAATCGAGACGAAGATACAGTCCGACCCTCATGGCGACATGAGGAGCTAGACAGAAATGATCTAGCCGCTCAAGGCGATCTAAGCGAGTACTTGCTGGCAATCCTTTGAGTAGTAACAAAAGTGCCTAAGGTAGCGAAATTCCTTGTCGGGTAAGTTCCGACCTGCACGAATGGCGTAACGACTTTCCTACTGTCTCAACCACAGACCCGGCGAAATTGAAGTACGAGTAAAGATGCTCGTTAGCTGCATCAGGACGGAAAGACCCCGTGGACCTTTACTATAGCTTGATGTTGGGTTTTGGTACGATTTGTGTAGGATAGGTGGGAGACTGCGAAGCATTGGCGCTAGCCAGTGTGGAGTCAACCTTGAAATACCACCCTTTTCGTGCCGGGACTCTAACCTCGGTCCGTAATCCGGATCAGGAACAGCGTCAGGTGGGTAGTTTGACTGGGGCGGTCGCCTCCTAAAATGTAACGGAGGCGCCCAAAGGTTCCCTCAGGCTGGTTGGCAATCAGCTGTCGAGTGCAATGGCAAAAGGGAGCTTGACTGCGAGACCTACAAGTCGAGCAGGTGCGAAAGCAGGGCATAGTGATCCAGCGGTTGCTTATGGAAGCGCCGTTGCTCAACGGATAAAAGGTACCCCGGGGATAACAGGCTCATCTTCCCCAAGAGTCCATATCGACGGGAAGGTTTGGCACCTCGATGTCGGCTCGTCGCATCCTGGGGCTGAAGCCGGTCCCAAGGGTTGGGCTGTTCGCCCATTAAAGCGGTACGCGAGCTGGGTTTAGAACGTAGATCACACTGCGTCCCCAGGAAGTAATTCCTGGGTGTTTACTGGCTCATATCGGTGAAACCCTAAATGTCACAACCGAACGTGATTTCAGGGCAATACCGAGGGAAGGCCAACACAATGAATGCATCGGAAGTTGATGCATTTGCAACCCTAAACTATTCGAAAACGAAGCGAATATTCGCCGTAGATGTTGAGCGACATCTACGTAGCATGGGCGTGTTGTGCCCCTGTAACGACTTCTTCGCCAGCAACAGCGAAGAGATGGCTTCTTTAGGTTGATATTTGACCCGTGGACCCCCACGGAGGCCATAACACGCCAGCCCCTAGAAATAGGGTGGAGGTATAGTCTATGCCCGTAGTAATACGGGATTTACATGCGTGAGACAGTTCGGTCCCTATCCGATGCAGCCGTAGGAGATTTGAGAAAGGCTGTCCCTAGTACGAGAGGACCGGGACGGACGTAGCTCTCGTGTGCCAGTTGTCCTGCCAAGGGCACGGCTGGTTTGCGACCTACGGGTGGGATAAGCGCTGAAAGCATCTAAGTGCGAAGCCCGTTTCGAGATGAAATCTCCCACAGGGTTAACCTGGTAAGGCCCGTGGCTAGACGACCACGTTGATAGGCCGGAGGTGTAAGTGCGGCAACGCATTCAGCCGACCGGTACTAATCGGCCGAGGGCTTGGGAACTTGCTCGTGCTCGCTTTGGAACGCTCAGGGGTTGCGGTAACGCAATCCTCTGGCCTCGTCTGCCGTGCTTCAGTGCGCCGCAGACGAGGTCGAGCGCACGGTTTCCGGTGGCCATGGCGGCGGGGAAACACCCGTTCCCATTCCGAACACGGCAGTTAAGCCCGCCCGCGCCGATGGTACTTGGGGGGAGGCCCCCTGGGAGAGTAGGTCGCCGCCGGGATTTCTAATGGCGAAAGCCCCTCGAGTTCGCTCGGGGGGCTTTTGTCGTTCTCGGGTTCGTGCCTGCCCTGCCATACTGCGGCCTATGTCTGGGCCGGGGCGCGCATGGCGACGGTGCCGGCGGCGGCAGCGGAGCCGGCGATGCCGCCACCGGCGGAGACGGCCGCAGACGCCCACCCAACCCGACGCAATGGCCCAGGGTTGTCGCCCTGGCCACGCCTGCGCCTCGCTCCCATGCGCGCCCGAGATACGGAGGAGCCCCACCGCGCCTCCACCCCTCTCGAGTTGCTCTTCGACCTCTGTTTCGTCGTGGCCGTGTCGCAGGCAGCGAGAGAGCTGAACCAGAGCCTCGCCCTGAATCACCTGGCATCGGGGATCCAGGGCTACCTCATGGTCTTCTTCGCCATCTGGTGGGCCTGGGTGAACTTCACGTGGTTCGCCTCGGCCTACGACGTCGACGACGTGCCGTACCGGCTTCTGACGTTTGTCCAGATAGTCGGGGTCCTGATCCTCGCCGCCGGCGTTCCGGCGGCCTTCGGCCAGGGCAATTTCGCGGTAGTCACCATCGGCTACGTGGTGATGCGGGTGGCGCTGGTGACCCAATGGTTGCGTGCCGCGCACGGCGATCCAGCCGGCCGGTCTGCCGCACGACGGTATGCCCTGGGTGTCACGCGTGGTGCAGATCGGATGGATCGCCCGATTGTTCCTGCCCCATGCCGCGGGTGAAGTGGCGTTCTACGTCCTGGCGGTGGCCGAGATGATCGTGCCGGCGTTTGCCGAATGGGGCGGTCGGGGCACGGCCTGGCACGCCGAGCACATCAGCGAGCGCTACGGGCTCTTCACCCTCATCGTGCTGGGCGAATGCGTGGCCGCCGCCACCGTCGCCATGCAGGAGGCGACGACGTTCGGGCTCTCCGCCGGCCAGATCGGCGTCGCGGCCGGCGGCCTGCTTCTCATCTTCTCGTTCTGGTGGTGGTACTTCGAGCATCCCGCCGAAGAGGGCCTGCGCATGTCGCGCAATCTCGCCTTCTTGTGGGGCTACGCCCACTACTTCGTCTTCGCTTCCGTCGCCGCCCTGGGAGCTGGACTCGAGGTCGCCCTGGAAAGTACCCATCATGCGACCAGGGTCTCGCCGATGACTGCGGGAGGGGCCGTCGCCGTCGCCGTGTCGGTCTATCTCCTGGTGACAGGGGTTGTACTGGGCCGCCTGCGACCCGGCAGCGTGCTCAAGACTCGTTTCATCGCTCCCTTCGCCGTGCTGATTCTCGTCATCGGATTCAGTGCCCGTGCCCTTACCGTTGGCTTCGCGTTGCCGATGATGGGCATCCTCGTGGTGGCCCTGGTGATCGTGGATCACCGTGTCGCATTGCTCCACCCGGAGAGCACGCCGATCGGCTGAAAAGGGCGGCGCGGTGTACCGGCACTTTGCTCGCCTAAACTCCATCGATGCCTGCTGATTCCCCCCGGCCTGATCGTCGCGCCTCCTCGGCGCGTCCGAGCGGCGACTCCCGCGGAGGAAAGGGCAGGTCGGGAGGGTCCCAGAGCCGAGCGGGCCGGATCCAGCGCGTCACCGAGATCCGGTGGCGCAGCGCGCACCGGCGGGTCAGGCGGCTCTCGTCGCTCGGGTAGCTCGACCCGATCGGGTGGCTCTCCGACGGGCGGCCCCCGCTCCGCCAGCCCCCGCTCCGCCAGCCCCCGCTCCGCCACCCCTCGTTCCGCCAGCCCTCGTTCCGCCAGCCCTCGTACTGGCGGTTCAGGTTCCGGTGGCTCCCGTACCTCGGGTGAGGATCAAGTGGTGGCTCCCGTGCCGAGGGTGCGCGCACCAGCGAGCTCTCGCGCCAGCGGCTCGAGCGGGCCCCGACGCGCTGATGGCGGAGCACGCCCTCCCCGCCGACCCGGCGCATGGCGTGACGAAGACGACGAGCAGAAGAAAGGGTCCCGACCGGCCCGGCCTGCCGGCGCGCCTGGTGCGACGCGGACGGGTCGTCCCCCGTATCGAGCCGATCGAGATGAATCACGTTCGTCCCGACCCCCACGCGCCGGAGCACCCTCCCGCAGCGCGCCATCCGCGGCGCGCCATCCCGCGGCGCGTCCTCGGGCAGCGGACCGTCCCGCGGGGCCTCGTCACGTGACGGGCAATCGAGGGGCGCACCGCGTCGGACCGACGGGAGCGCTCCGAGGCCTCCACGGGCCGGTTCCGGTTCCGGGGCCAGTGATCGTCGTCCGAGCAGTCGTCCCAGCACGAGGCCCAGCTCCAGCACCAGACCCAGTTCCAGCCAGGGGTTCCGGGAGCGGGCGCCGTTCTCACGTCCCTATGACGACGATCCACTGCCCGGTCAGGCCAAGAAGTGGGGGAACGTGGCCCGACGGGGTGCCCGTGAGGTCACCCGGCGCGAAACCGACGGGGAGCAGCGCACCGCTCGGTTCTCCGACGACCAGGATCGGCGCCGGACGGCGCCGCCGCCGCGGCCCGAGCCCTGGGTCAGGACCGACGGCTCTCGTGACGAGTGGGAGGACACGGCCCGTCCCGCCGGTCGGGGGCGATCGGCCGGACCCAAGCCGAATGGGGTGGACCGGGCAGCCCGGGCGAGCAGCATGGCGCTCTCGACCTTGTCGACCCGCAAGGCGCTGCCGCCGGAGATCGCCGCCGAAATCCGCAATGCCGCATACGATCGCCACGGCGCTCCACCGGGAACGATTGGTCGAGAAGGCCGAATCGGCCTACGGCGCCTACGAACGAGGGCGCTACCAAGATGCGCTCCGTGCCATCAAGCCCGTCGCCGAGGAAACCCCCAGCGTGGCCGCAGTACGTGAGCTCGCCGGGTTGGCTGCCTACCGGTCAGGGAAATGGCGTGAGGCCGTCAAGCACCTCGAGGCGCACGCGCTCCTGACGGATTCCGCCGAGCACATCCCGGTCCTGATGGACTGCCAGCGCGCCCTGCGCAAGCCGAAGAAGGTGGCGGACCTGTGGACCAAGCTGCGCCAGAGCTCGCCCGAGCCCGACGTGCTGGCCGAAGGCCGGATCGTGGCCGCGGCGTCGCTGGCCGAGACCGGGGATCTGCAGGGTGCCATCGCCATGCTGGCCACCGCCGGGGCGTCGAAAGCCCTGCGGAACCCTTCGAACCGCCACATCCGGCAGTGGTACCTGCTGGCGGATCTCTACGAGCGGGCAGGCGACGTGCCCAAGGCCCGCGAGCTGTTCGAACGGATTCTGCGGGTGGACCGCGAGGCGTACGACGTGGCCGAGCGCCTGATGGCTCTCGGACCCGTGCGCAAGCCCCGCTCGAGCCCGCGCGGCCGCCCCAAGGCCCCCGCCACCGCCAAGAACCCCACCGCCACCGCCAAGACCGCCGCCGCCAAGGCCCCCGCCACGGCGAAGGCCCCCGCCGAGCCGAAGAGCTGACTCCGAGTCCGCCCGGAGCTCCGGGTTACGACGCCGGGCCCTCCACGGTGACCAGCGTGCCGATCGGCGTCAACGGCCAGAGCATGCCGGCATCGGCCACGGACATTTCGACGCAGCCGTTGCTCTGGGGGAACCCGTACTTGGCCCGCACGAAGCCGTGGAGGGCATCGCCGCCGTTGAAGTAGCTGGCCCACGGGACGTCGGGATCGTCGTAGGTCGACCCGTCGGGGTTCGTACCCTTCATCTCCGAGGACGTCACGTGCTCGAAGACGGAGATAGGTGCCGTCAGCCGTGTCGGCGCCCGGGGCGCCCGTGTTGACGGGAATGCCCGTGTACTGGGCCACGCCGTTGTTGTACAGGGTCAGGTTCTCCGGCAGGACTTTGGAGACCAGGACGTAGACGTAGGGCGCCGTGTCGACCTTGTTCGATGCGGCATCGGCCAGCAGCGTGGACCAGACCTCGGGGCCGGCGAGCCCGTCGACGGTGAGACCGTTCTGATTCTCGAACATCTCGACCGCCGCCTTGGTGATCACGGTCTCGACGCCCTGGGTCCACTGCGACGTCAACTCGGCGGGCATCGGCCAGCGCCAGGCGAAGGTGCCCAACGTCGGCTCGGCTGTGTCCTGGGGCGCCGGTGCCGCGGTGCTGCTGGGCGTGAAGGACACCGGGAGGAAGTTGAGTTGCGCCAGGAGTTCCTGGAGCCGCAGGACGCTGCCGTCCGCCACGGTGAAGTTGAACGACGACGCGGCGGGAAGCGTCGATCCGTCCTTGGCCTTCATGCCGGTGCTTCCTCCGGGGACGGTCACCACCTCATTCGCCGAGGGGATGAGCGGGGCGGCCAGGTCGTAGCGGATGGTGGTCGGGCTCGCTTGTACCCAGGCACCGGCTACGGCGGGTGCGATCGTCGGCGTCGTCGATCCGAGCGTGACCGGGGTCGAGAAGGTGATGCTGATGTCGGCGTTGGATGCGGCGCTCGACGTGCCCGAAGCGGGACTGGTGGTGACGACCGAAAGCGGCGTGACCTTCACCGTCGTCTGCGTCGTGCCACCGCCTCCCGCGTTCTTCGAACCGTTGGAGGACTTGCCGATGCCATAGGCGATCGCAGCGGCCGCGATGACGAGCACGACCGCCCCAGCGATCAGGAGCCACGTGCGTCCGCGCCGCGGCGCCTTCCCGTGGGACTCGAGAACCTGCATGTTGTAACCCTTCCCCCGGCAGCGGATCCGCATCCGCCACCGGCGATCCTCCAGCCCTGCAGAGTACGCCCGTCCAGGGGCTGGTTGGGGTCACCGAAAGTTAATCACTAGACATCGAGCCTTCAACTTTTACAGGTACCCGAAGGCCGCTCCGAGGGAGCACAATCGCCCCACAGCGGCCGCGCCGCGGGCCCACCACGGGGGCAGCCCCGACTCGGGGGCGGGCCCACGGGGACCCCTCCGGGGCTCCGGTAGCATTAGGCCATGAGCCTCGATCTCCACGCCCTGCTGGGTGATGACGCGGATTCGCTACTCGGTCACAGCGCCAAGGCCTTTCCCTCCGAAGGTCTCGTGTTGCCCGGCCCGGATTACCTGAGCAGGGTTTTCACCGACAGTGACCGCTCGCCGACGGTGCTGCGCAACCTGGGCACGTTGTTCAACCACGGGCGGCTCGCCGGCACGGGCTACATCTCGATCCTCCCCGTCGACCAGGGCATCGAGCATTCCGCTGCGGCCAGCTTCTCCAAGAACCCGGCTGTACTTCGATCCGGCCAACATCGTGGAGCTGGCGCTCGCCGGGGAGTGCAACGCCGTGGCGACCACGCTCGGCACGCTGGGGATGGTCTCGCGGCGCTACGTCCACCGCATCCCCTTCATCGTCAAGATCAACCACAACCAGTTCCTGCACTACCCGAACACGTACGACCAGATCATGTTCGGCTCCGTGCAGCAGGCGGCGGATCTTGGGGCCTCGGGGATCGGCGCCACCATCTACTTCGGCTCCGACGACGCCGACCGCGAGCTGCAGGAGATCTCGCACGCGTTCGCCGAGGCGCACCGGCTCGGGATGTTCACCGTGCTGTGGTGTTACCTGCGCAACGGCGCGTTCACCAAGGACGGCGTGAACTACGAGTTGTCGGCCGACCTGACCGGTCAGGCCAACCACCTCGGCGTCACCATCGAGGCCGACATCATCAAGCAGAAGCAGCCGGAGAACAACGGGGGCTACAACGCCATCGGCTTCGGCAAGACCGATCCGCTCGTCTACGACCAGCTCACCACGGACCACCCCATCGACCTGACCCGCTGGCAGGTCGTCAACTGCTACGCCGGCCGCATCGGGCTGATCAACTCGGGCGGCGAGTCCAAGGGTGACAGCGATCTGGCCCAGGCGGTGCGCACCGCCGTCATCAACAAGCGGGCGGGAGGCATGGGCCTGATCGTGGGCCGCAAGGCCTTCCAGCGCCCGATGGCCGAAGGGGCGGCGCTCATCCACTCCATTCAGGACGTGTATCTCGATAAAGAGGTGACCATCGCCTGATGGCCGGCGGCGCAAGCCGGGCGACGAGCGCGGGTGATGCCTTCGACCAGGACGTCGCGCGGTTCCTGCACGAGTACTTCGAGGCCGAGCCGGTCGGGGCGACCTTCTACGGGTTGACCGACTGGGATGCGCAGTTGCCCGACGTCTCGGCCGACGGCTTCGCCCGGCGGGAAGCGGCGGCGTGGCGCTGGCTGGAACACTTCTCGGGTCGCCGGGACGGGGCGGCCCGGACGCTGACCCACGACCAGCGGGTCGACCTCGCGCTACTCCAGGCGCACCTGGGCCAGCTCGCGGCGACCGCCGACTTCACCCACTGGCGGCGCTACCCGACGACCTATCTGGAGAACGGCGTCTTCGAGCTCTTCGTCCACGGGACCCGTGACGAGGCTGCAGCCACCGCGGCGGCCCTCGAGCGGGTGCGTCAGGTGCCGGCGGCTCTGGCGGCGGGACGCGAGAACCTCGACCCTGCACTGGTCGACGCCGAGCTCGTCCGGCAGTGGGCCCTGCCGAACACCGCCGCGCAGGCCGCGTTCATGCGCGAGGGCCTCGATGCCTTCGTGGAGGAGCCGGCGCACCGTGAGGCCCTGCGCCAGGCCGGGGCGGAGGCGGCGGAGGCGTACGAGGAGTTTGCGGTGTATCTCACCGATCTCGCCACCAAAGCGACGGGAAACTTCGTGTACGGCGGGGACAACTACGACGCTGTCCTGCGGGTGGGGGAGGGCTTCGGCTTCGACGTCCACACGCTGCGCGAGATGGGTCGCGAGCAGGTCGCGTCGCTCGATGCCCAAATGGGGGAGCTGGCCGAGAAGATCGGCGGGAACGTCGGATTGGCGTGCCGTCGTCAGCCGCCTACGCGACGACCACCCGGCGACCATGGACGACCTTTTGCGGTGTTACCGCGACGAGACGGCGCGGGCCCGGGCCTTCGTGCGCGACGCCGGCCTGGTGACCATCCCCGACGGTGAGGCCTGCGCGGTGGAGCCCGCGCCGCTGTTCCTGCGGGCCGCGGCGCCGGTGGCGTCGTACTTCCCGCCGCCCTCCTTCGGTCCCCGCTCGCACGGCACGTTCAACGTCCCCTTCACCCCCGACGACGCCTCGCCCGAGGAACAGGAGGCCCGCCTGCGCTCCAACTCGTACTTCGAGATCCCGGGCGTCACGGCACACGAGGCCTACCCGGGCCACCACCTGCACTTCGCCGTCGCCGAATTCGCTACTGCACAGGGCGCCTCGGCCCTGCGCCAGGTCCTCCAGAGCACGTACATGGTCGAGGGCTGGGGCCTCTACGTCGAGAACATGGTGGGGGAGCACGGCTTCTACCTGACGCCCGAGGCGAAGCTGGCTCAGCTGAACATGCGTCTCTTCCGGGCGGGCCGCATTGTGGTCGACACGAGCCTGCACCTGGGGGAGATGAGCCATCGACGAGGCCACCACCTTCATGGCCGAGCGCTGCGGCTTCCCCGTGCCCACCGCCTTTCGCGAGGTCCTGCGCTATTGCTCCTATCCGACCCAGGCCTCCTCGTATCTCACGGGTGCACTGGAGATCGAGCGGATGGCCGGGGCCTGGGCGGCCGCGGGGAAGGGCACCCTCACGGCGTTCCACGATGCCCTGCTCTCGTCGGGCAAGCTCCCGCTCGGGGTGGCGGCCCAGGCCATCGGGCTGGTCGCCTGAGCCGGTCCCGGCCGCCCCCGGCCGCCCCCGGCCGCCCCCGGCCGGCCCGGGCCCCCGGGGAACACCCAGCGTGCAGCCCTATGCCGGAGACCCAGGTCGGCGTGGGAGTAGGATGGACGCCCGAACGAGAGATTCGGCCGTTGGTTGGGCGCGCTCTGAGCGAGGGGCGTAGACAGGCACACGAGGGGGCTCCACGCCTGTCCCGGTGACGGATGTCGAGATACGAGGAAGAAGGACACAGCGCGTGGCAACCGGAACCGAGCAGCACACAGCCCAGCTTGATCAGGTCATCGTCAGGTTCGCCGGGGACTCCGGCGATGGCATGCAGCTCACGGGGGACCGCTTCACCACATCGAGCGCGCTCTTGGGCAACGACCTGTCGACCTTCCCGGACTTCCCGGCGGAGATCCGGGCCCCGGCCGGGACGCTGAACGGGGTCTCCGCCTTCCAGGTCCACATCTCGGACCACGACATCCTCACCCCGGGCGACTCGCCGAACGTCCTGGTGGCGATGAACCCGGCCGCGCTGAAGGCCAACATCGACCTGATGGACAAGGGCACGATCCTCCTCATCAACAGCGACGCCTTCGAGGAGCGCAACCTGGCCAAGGCCGGGTACGCCGAGAACCCGCTGACCGACGGGTCGCTCGGGGCCTACACGGTCTACGAGGTCCCGATGACCTCCATCACCCAGGAGGTCTGCAAGGAGGCGGGCGTCAAGCCGCGTGACGCCGAGCGCTCCAAGAACTTCTTCGCCCTCGGCCTGGTCAGCTGGCTCTACACCCGTCCGATCGAGCCCACCCTGGCCTGGATCACCGAGCGCTTCGGGGCCAAGCCCCAGGTGGCCGAGGCCAACACCCGCGCCTTCCGGGCCGGCTTCGACTTCGGCGAGACGGCCGAGCTGTTCGAATCCAACTACGAGGTGCGCCCGTCGACCTTCGAACCGGGCGAGTACGTCCAGGTCACCGGCAACTCGGCCATGGCCTGGGGCCTCATCGCCGCGGCCCGGCTGGCCGGCCTCCCGCTCTTCTTGGGGAGCTACCCGATCACGCCCGCCTCGGACATCCTCCACGAGCTGAGCCGGCGCAAGGAGTTCGGCATCCGCACCTTCCAGGCCGAGGACGAGATCGCCGGCGTCGGCGCCGCCCTCGGGGCGTCCTTCGGTGGGGCGCTGGGCGTGACGACCACGAGCGGCCCCGGCCTCGACCTCAAGTCCGAGACGATCGGTCTGGCCATCAACCTCGAGCTGCCTCTCGTCATCGTCGACGTGCAGCGGGGCGGGCCGTCCACCGGTCTCCCCACGAAGACCGAGCAGGCCGACCTCCTCCACGCCATGTACGGGCGTCACGGCGAGGCGCCGCTGCCCATCGTGGCCCCGCAGAACCCGAGCGACTGCTTCGCCATCGCCATCGAGGCCGTGCGCCTGGCCGTCAAATACCGCACGCCGGTCATCATGCTGTCCGACGGGTATCTGGCCAACGGGGCCGAGCCATGGAAGCTGCCCGACCTCGATTCCTTCCCCCAGATCGAGCCGGACTTCGCCTCGGCGCCCAATCACGTCGATGAGGACGGGACCGAGGTCTTCTGGCCCTACATCCGCGATGCGGAGACCCTCGCCCGCCCCTGGGCCCCCCCGGGCGTGCCCGGCCTCGAGCACCGCATCGGCGGCCTGGAGAAGGCCGACGGCAGCGGCAACGTCTCCTACGACGGGGTCAACCACGAGCGCATGGTGCACCTGCGCCACGACAAGATCGCCGGCATCGCCAAGGACATCCCGCTGCTCGAGGTGAACGACGAGTCGGGCGACGCCCAGCTGCTCCTGGTGAGTTGGGGCTCGACGTACGCCGCCGTGGCGGCCGGTGTGAAGCGGATCCGGGCCCGTGGCATGAAGGCGGCCCACGCCCACCTGCGCTATCTCAACCCGTTCCCGTCCAACCTGGGCGAGGTCCTGGGCCGTTACAGCCAGATCCTCGTGCCCGAAATCAACATGGGCCAGCTCAGCCGGATCCTGCGCAGTCCGAATTCCTCGTCGATGCCAAGTCCCTCAGCAAGATGCAGGGCGTGCCGTTCCGGGTGATGGAGATCGAGGCCGCCATCACCGCCATTCTCGGAGGAAAGTGATGACGACCACAGCCATCCCGGTGACCACCCGCAAGGACTGGAGCAGCGACCAGGAGGTGCGCTGGTGCCCCGGCTGCGGCGACTACTCCATTCTGGCCGCCGTCCAGATGATGATGCCCGCCCTCGGCGTGCGTCGCGAGAGCACCGTGTTCCTCTCGGGGATCGGCTGTGCCGCCCGCTTCCCGTATTACATGAACACCTACGGGCTGCACTCGATCCACGGGCGGGCCCCGGCCATCGCCACCGGGTTGGCGACGAGCCGGCCCGATCTCGACGTGTGGGTCATCTCGGGCGACGGCGACGCGCTGTCCATCGGTGGGAACCACCTCATCCATGCCCTGCGCCGCAACGTGCGGTTGAACATCTTGATGTTCAACAACCAGATCTACGGGCTGACCAAGGGCCAGTACTCGCCGACCTCCGAAGTGGGCAAGGTGACCAAGTCGACCCCGTTCGGCTCGCTACGACACGCCCGTTCAACCCGGTCAGCCTGGCCCTGGGGGCCGAGGCCACCTTCGTGGCCCGCACCCACGACATGGACCGGGCCCACATGCAGGAGACCTTCCGGCGGGCCCACGAGCACAACGGGGCCTCCTTCGTCGAGGTGCTGCAGAACTGCAACGTCTTCAACGACGGCGCCTTCGAGAAGATCACCGGCAAAGAGGTCCGCTCGAACATGCTCATCCCGCTCGTGCACGGCGAGCCCATCGTCTTCGGCGCCGAGGGCGAGCAGCGCGGGGTGGCGCAGCGGTCCGACGGCGGGCTCGAGATCGTCCCCGTGGGCGAGGCCGGCACGGCCGGTCTGTTGGTCCACGACGAGAAGCGGGACGACCCGGGACTGGCCTTCGCCCTGTCGCGCCTGGCCCGCGGACCCTACGAGCCCACGCCGATCGGCGTCTTCCGGGCCGTCGAGCGCCCCGAGTACGGGACCCAGATGTCCCAGCAGATCGTGCAGGCCCAGGAAAAGCGCGGCCTGGGTGACCTCGGTGACCTGTTGCGCTCGGGCTCGAGCTGGACGGTGGAGTAGCCCCTGCGCCGGGCCCGCCGGGGGACGCCTCCCAACGGGTCGGCGGACCTGGGCTCTCGACAGGAGCCCTCCGGCTCGTCATACTCACAAAGGTGGGCGGGAATCCGAAGAGTGTCACCATCCCCGACGTGCGCGGCAATGGCGCGTCATTCCGGGTGACGCGCCATCAGGCTGAGCGCAAGGTGGTGCTCAGCCAGTGGCGGGGCGGCGTGTGCGTGGCCTCGACGCCTATCGAGCTGAGCGATATCCCCGCGCTGATCGGCATCCTGGCGGATGCGCTCGGTGAGGCCGTGGTCGAGTCGGTGGCCCGCACGCAGGCCGTGGCCAGGGCGCAGGCTGTGGCCCGGGCCCAGGCGGCGGCGCGGGCGCAGGGGGCGCGGACACCGGAGGTCTGGAGCGCGAAACGGGGGCTGCTCCGTGAACGGGACGAAGACGGCCAGGGCTGGCTCGGCGTCGGTGGCCGCAGGACGACCTCGCTCCGCCGGTCCTCGGCGCGGGCCTGGGCGACCCTGCAGGGACGCGTGCGCCCGGCCTGGGCCGAAATCACGCACCTGCGTCCCGCCGCCGACGGCGCGCCCGCCGTGGAAGGCGCTCCTACAGGTCCAGCGAGCGGAAGACCATGCCCGTCCGGGGCTTCGGGCTGAAGTAGGTCGTCTTGGGCGGCATCTGCTTGCGCTGCGGCCGCCCATGCCTCGATCTGCGCGACCGTGACCGGCCGCAGGAGGAAGGCGGCCTGCGCCTCGCCGCTCGTCCAACGCCGCCATGGCCTCGGCCACGCTGTGGCGGTGCATCGACTCGTGCGGGGGAAGGTGGGACAGCAGGACGGCGATGAGGCTGGAGTCGAGGTCGTTGCCCGGCCGCTTCGTAGGTCGTCTCCAGCGGGAGCAGGAGGTAGGCGCTGCCGCCGGTGACGAGGGTCAGCGAGTGGGCCTCGGCCAGCGCGCCGAGCGTGCGTTCGTCGGCCGCCCCGGCCCGGACGACGTCGAACCACGGAGCGGCAGGCGGCCGACGAGGTCGAAGTCCGGGGGCAGCCCCGAGATCGTGCGGTGGATGGCGCCGACCGTGAGTTGGTCCTCGGCCAGCTCGACGATGAGGGCCAGGACGAGATCGTAGGGGCCGGGCTGCGTTGCCGTTGCGCGGCCCGGCATTCGGCCTTGATACGTCAGCGCCGTCTGGTAGCGGTGATGCCCGTCGGCGATGACCACCGGTGCCTCGGCCACGGCGTCGGCGATGGCGTCGATGGCATCGCGGTCGTCGAGTACCCAGAGCTGGTGGCGCACGCCGTCGTCGTCGTAGGCGTCGGCCGTCGGCTCGTCGTCGGTCGGGTCGAACGTGGCCGTCAGACCCGTGGCGCATGCGACAGCCCCCAGATCGGCGAGAGGTTGGCCCGGGTGGCCCGGAGCAGATCGAGCCGGTCGCTCTTGGGCTTGGGGAGGGTCTGCTCGTGGGGCAGGATGTCGCTCTCCTGGCCCGGCTCGGCCAGACCCGAGGGCGCCGATGACCCCGGTCGAGGCCCGGCCGGTCGTGTCGGTCATCCGGTAGGGGTAGAGGCACGGTGTCGGGTCGGCGCGCAGGGTGCCCTCGGCCTGCCAGCGGGTGAAGAGGGCGGCGGCCACCTGGTAGCGGTCACGGCCGCCCTGGAGGTCGGGCTCGGGCAGCTCGACCAGGACGCGTTGGCGGGGTGGCGTGAGGCCAGATGCACCCGCTCGGCCGAGCTGATGACGTCGTAGGGCGGGGCCATGACCTGGCCGATCGGCACTCCCGGGGCGTAGCGCAGGCCCCGGAACGGTTCGAATCGCGGCATCGGGCCACTCTGGCACACAGGGTCCCCCGGGCAAGCCCGATTCGGCTGGGCTCTTTCAAGGGGTGAACGCACCGATGCGAGGACCGGCGAAGGCCGGCTCGGGACCGGGATGCGGCGCAATGGCCGCGGCCCGGGAGGGTTGCTCCCGTAGACTGGGCCTGGTGGACGAAGAAGAGGGTCTGGGCCGGATACTGACCGCTCCCAACGTCATCACGCTGGTGCGCCTGCTGTGCATCCCCCTGTTCCTCTGGCTGCTGTTCGGCCTGCACCGCCAGACCGCGGCGGCCCTGCTGCTGGCCGCCCTCGGCGCCACCGACTGGATCGACGGCTACGTGGCCCGCCGCTACCACCAGGTCTCGACGCTCGGCAAGGTCCTCGATCCGGCGGCCGACCGGATCCTGGTCGGCACCGCGGTCATCGCCGTCATCGTCCACGGGGCGGTCCCGCTGTGGTTCGGGCTGGCCACCATCGCCCGCGAGGTGCTGGTGTCGGTCATGGTGCTGCTGCTGGCCTCGCTCGGGGCCGCCCGGATCAATGTGTTGTGGGTGGGCAAAGCGGGCACATTTGCCCTGATGTTCGCGTACCCGGGCTTCCTGATCTCCTACGGCACCGCCGCCTGGCAGGAACCCCTCCGCGTGGCCGCCTGGGTCTGCGGCATCATCGGCCTGACCCTGGCCTGGGTGGCGGCGGCCGGCTATGTGGCGCCCGCCCGTGATGCCTTGCGCTCGGGCGCGCCGCCCGCCGACGGCGTCGGCCGCCGCCACCGACGCCGCAGAGAGCGCGGCATGAACCCCGAGGCGCGCGCATGAACCCGGAGGCGGCCGCATGAAGGCGGTGATCATGGCGGGCGGTGAAGGGACACGCCTGCGACCGCAGACGTCGAACCTGCCCAAGCCGATGCTGCCGCTGGTCGGCCGGCCGATGATGGAGCACATCGTCTCGCTGCTGCGGCGCCACGGCATCACCGACATCGTGGTCACCGTCGCCTTCTTGCCCAATGCCATCCGCAGCTACTTCGGCGACGGCTCCGAGCTCGGCGTGCGCATGGTCTACGCCACCGAGGAGACGCCGCTCGGCACGGCCGGTTCGGTGCGCAACGCCCGCGACGAGCTCACGGAGCGCTTCCTGGTGATTTCGGGCGACGTGCTGACCGACATCGACCTCACCTCCATGCTGCAGTTCCACGAGAAGAACAACGCCTTGGCCACGCTGGCCCTGTGCGCGGTGGAGAACCCGCTCGAGTTCGGCATCGTCATCACCCGTGAGGACGGGAGCATCGAGCGCTTCTTGGAGAAGCCGGGCTGGGGCCAGGTCTTCAGCGACACCATCAACACCGGTATCTACGTCCTCGAGCCCGAGATCTTCGATCTCATCCCCGAGGGCCGCGCCGTCGACTTCTCGGCCGAGGTCTTCCCGGCCGTGCTCGAGGCGGGCGGGCCGATCTTCGGCTACGTGGCCAACGGCTACTGGGAGGACGTCGGCACCACGGCGGCCTACCTCAAGGCCCACGAGGACATCCTCGACGGCAAGGTCGAGGTGGACATCTCGGGCTTCGAGCTGCAGCCCGGCGTGTGGCTCGGCAAGGGGTCGTCGGTCGACCCCTCGGCCCGGCTCGGGGGTCCGGCCTTCATCGGGGAGAACTGCACCATCGACGAGCACGCGGTGCTCGGGGCCTACACGACCATCGGCGCCAACACCCGCATCGCCGAGCGGGCCGAGGTGCGCCACTCGGTCATCGGCGGGAACTCCTACGTCGGCCCGGCGGTGCGGGTCGAGGGCGCCGTGCTCGGGCGTTCGTGCGACCTGCGCCGGGGGGCCCGCTGCGAGCCGGGCTCGGTCGTCGGCGAGGGCTGCCTGATCGGGGCCCACGCCGAGATCCGGGGCGACGTCAAGGTCTATCCCTACAAGGTGGTCGAGGCCGGGGCGCAGGTCAACGCCTCCATCGTGTGGGAGTCCGGTGGCACCCGGACGCTCTTCGGGCGCGAGGGCGTGCAGGGGCATCGTGAACGTCGACATCAGCCCCGAGCTGGCGGTGCGCCTGGCCAAGGCCTGGGCCTCGTCGTTCGAGAAGGGCTCGGTGATCACGACCTCGCGCGACACCAGCCGGGCGGCCCGGGTGCTCAAGCGGGCGCTCATGGTCGGGTGCAACTCGGTCGGGGTGAACGTGATCGACCTCGAGGTGGCGACCATCCCGGTGACCCGGCACCACATCCGCACCAGGGGCACCCAGGGCGGGCTGACGGTGCGCCTGAGTCCCGACGACCCGCAGTCGGTGGCCATCCGCTTCTTCGACTCCCAGGGGCTCGACCTGTCGGAGAGCGAGCAGCGGCGGATCGAGCGGCTCTACCACCGCGAGGAGTTCCGCCGGGTCACGGCGGGCGACATCGGCGACATCGACTTCTCGCCCGCGCGCCATCGAGAACTACACGGCCGACCTGGTCGAGGCCTTCGACCTTCCCGCACGCGTCGCGGACGCGAGCTCAAGCTCGTCCTCGATCTCTCCTACGGCGCGGCCAGCTTCGTCATGCCCAACCTGCTCTCCAAGGTGCAGGCCGACGTGTTGAGCATCAATCCGTATGCGCAGACGCCGGGGATGATCTCGGTCGACCCGACCACGAGTGCGGCCCGGGTGGTGCGCTCGGTGCGCAGCTCGGGCGCCGACCTCGGCGCGGTGATCGACGCCGGCGGGGAGCACCTCACCCTGGTCGACGGCACCGGCCACGTGTTGAGCAACGACGAGGCGCTGATGGTGTTCCTCGAGCTGGTCACGGCGGCGCCGAGCGTCGCCGAAGGAGGCCGGGGCAGAGCCGGTGCGGGTCGCCCTCCCGCTCACCGTCAGCCAGAAGGCCTACGCGAGCTGTGTGCCGCCCGGGGGGCCGAGGTCCTGACCACGGCCCTGTCGTCGTCCAAGCTGATGGAGGCGGCCGACTCGGGCGGCGTGACCTTTGCCGCCGATCAGGAGGGCGGGTTCGTCTTCCCGGACTTCCTTCCTTCCTTCGACGGCGCGGCCGCGCTGATCAACCTCATCGCCCTCCTCGGCCGGTCCGGGGAGTCCCTGGCCCAGGTGGTGGCCCGGGTGCCCGACCTGCCGGTCATGCGCACCGAGGTGGAGACGCCCTTCGAGCAGAAGGGCATGGTCATGCGCACGCTTATGGAGCAGCTGGCCGAGGAGGGGGCCGAGTTGGTGCTCCTCGACGGCATCAAGGTGATCACCCCGACCGGGTGGGTGCTGGTGGTGCCCGATCCCGAGGAGCCCACGACGCACGTGTGGGCCGAGGGAGCCGACCGGGCCGACTCCGAGCGGCTCAGCCTGGGCTACGTCGAGCGGCTGCGCCAGATGTTGGCGAGCCACGCCGGCGATCCGCCGTCCGACGCCCGAAGAGCAGAGTCGGGCCCGACCGGCGGACGTGTCACGGTGTCCGACGGTCGGCCGGTCGAGCGGCCCAGCCGGTCCGTCGGCCGTTTTCAGGGGTGTAAGTCCGTCCCGGTCGTCCGCTAGCGTCGCACCCCATGAACATTCCAGACGACCTCCGGTACTCGGTTGAACACGAATGGGTGCGAGCCGAGGGAGTCCGGGTCCGGGTGGGCATCACGGACTACGCCCAGGACGCACTGGGCGACATCGTCTACGTCGATCTGCCGGCGGTCGGGACCGAGGTCGAGGTCGGTGGGAAATTGGGCGAAGTGGAGTCGACCAAGTCGGTCTCGGAGATCTACGCGCCGGTGGCCGGGACGATCACGGCCGTGAACGACGCGCTCCCCGATGCGCCCGAACGCATCAACGAGGATCCCTACGGAGAAGGGTGGATCTGCGAGCTGGAACTGGCCGACGGCACCGCCGTCAACGCCCTGCTCGACCCAGCGGCCTACCGCGATCTCACCGCAGGTTGAGCGCCGAGTTGGCCCTGGCCGCCCGGCCGGGGAAAGAATCCGTGCGTCGAGTACCGTGGTTGCCGTGTTCTGTAACAACTGCGGGCATCGGAATCCCGAGGGCGTGAACTTCTGCTCCTCGTGTGGCCACGCGCTGCTCGCGGAGGGCGAGGACGCGACGATCACCCTCCACCCGTCCGACGACACGGTGAGAACTCCGAGGACGAGGCCACTCCCACACTGGTGGAGATCCCGCACGGCGCCGGTGTCCTCGTCGTGACGCGTGGCTCCAACATGGGAGCGCGGTATCTGCTGGGTGAGCACATCACCCGCGCCGGGCGCCATCCCGAGAGCGACATCTTCCTCGACGACATCACGGTGTCGCGACGCCACGTCGAGATCACGCACATCGACGGCGGCACCTTCATCATCCGCGACGTGGGCTCGTTGAACGGGACCTACGTCAACCGCGAGCGCATCGACGAGGCCACCCTCCTGCCGGGGGACGAAGTGCAGATCGGCAAGTTCAAGTTGCTCTACCTGGTGGCGGGGAACGAGTGAGCAGCCGCACGTATCTCTCCATCGGGGACGTCCTCACGCTGCTGCGCGAGGAGTTTCCCGACGTCACCATCTCCAAGATCCGTTTCCTCGAGAGCCAGGGTCTGGTAAACCCCGAGCGCTCCCCTCGGGCTACCGCAAGTTCTTCGAAGCCGACGTGGAGCGGCTCCGCTGGGTCCTGCGCCAGCAGCGTGAGCACTTCCTGCCCCTCAAGGTGATCCGGGACCGCCTGGCCGACGGCGACCTGAGCGAAGGAGGGGCTGGGGGAACCGGTGACGGCTGCCGCTGCCGCGCCGCTGCGCACTGCCGCTGCGCCTCCGGTCAACGGCAAGGTCCCGGCCCGGGCCCATGCGGTGGCCGGAGCCGGGCTCTCGGGGCGCAGCCGCTCCGGTGGCCTCGGCGACGACGGCCACGGCGGCCCGCACCGAGGAGCAGTCGACGCAAGCCGATGACGAGGCCATGGCGCGGATACTGGCCGACGCCTCGCGCCGGGTGGCGCGCGTGCCCGAGAGCGCACGTCACCACGCGCCGCCCCAGGCGGTGCCCGACCCCGGCGCGCCGCACTCGGCCGGCCACACCGATGTCCTCAACGTGCCGCGTGAGCACGACGCAGCAGTCGTCGCGGCCACGGCGGCCGGTGCGGCCACTGAAGGGCTGCGGGCCGATCCCGATGCACCACATGTCGCGGGGGGCGCTCCGCGCGGGGGGCGTTCCGGCGGGAAGCCATGTCGCGGAGGGCGGCGTCGCGGGTGGCGGCGTCGCGGGTGGCGGCGTCGCGGATGGCGGCGCACACGAACAGCAGGCTGCGCCGCGCGCGGTGTTCACCGCGCTCACCTCGCCGAGCGCGCCACCCGCGCCAGCAGCGGGAAGCCCGGCGGCAGTCGCCGCTGAGCCAGTCGCCGCTGAGCCAGTCGCCGCTGAGTCAGTCGCCGCTGAGTCAGTCGCGGCAGAGCCAGTTGCGGCTGAGCCAGTCACACGCGGCATCGGCTTCCGTGTCCGCCGCGACAACGGCGCAGCACACGGCAGGAGGGTCGGGTTCGACCGGTCCGACGGCTGCCGGTGCGAGAGGTGCTGTCGCAGCGACCGGGTCGGGTGCGCAACGGGCGCCGGGACGTGGGTCGGGTGTGCATCGAGCGGGTGGAGACACAGCGGGTGGAGACGGTGCCGGTGGAGAGACAGGTGCCGGTGGAGAGACAGTTGCCGCTGCCGGCACAGGCGGCGTTGCCGGCAGCGCAGCGGGCCGCGCCGATGCAGGGCGTGCGGGCAGTCCGGAAAAGCGGTCGGGCAGTGGCGCCGCAGCCGGTGGGAAAGCGGGGACCGGCGGGTCCGGGGCCCGCGGCGCCGGGCCGGTGGCCGAGCGGGCCGGCGGCGCGACGGGAACGCACCCGGCAGCGACGTCGGGCATGGTGACCGGGGCCAGCCTGACGAGCGAAGAGCTCTGCGCCGCCAGCGGGCTCAGCGAGATCGAGTTGGCCGGCCTGCAGGGCTTCGGCCTGATCGAGCCCATCATGGTGGCCGGAATCCCGACCTTCGACGAGGATGCGCTCGACGGTGGCCAACCTGGCGGCGGAGTTCCGCAAGTACGGCATCGAGGCCCGCCATCTGCGGCCCTACCGCAACGCCGTCGACCGGGAGGTGGGCCTAATTGAGCAGGTCATCATCCCTTTACTGCGTCAGCGCAACCCCGAGTCGCGCCAGCGGGCGGTCGATGCCGCGGACGAGTTGGGAGCCCTGGGGCAGACCATGCGGGCCACGTTGCTGCGGACGGCTCTGCGGCGCCACGTCGGGGGCTGACCCGACCCCTCCCTGCGGGCGCTACATTTCATTCATGGTCCGAGTGCTTCTCCGTGCGGTCAGGGTGGACCTCCAGACGAATACCCCGGTCCTCCTCCTGCAAGAAGAGGAAGGTGAGGGCAGGACGCTGCCCATCTTCATCGGCAACCCTGAGGCGACCGCCATCGCCTACGCCATTCAGGGCGTGGCCATGCCCCGTCCGCTGACCCACGACCTCATGAAGGACATGCTGGGCGCGCTGCAGATCAAGGTGGAGCAGGTGCTCATCACCGAGCTGCGGGCCCAGACGTACTACGCCGAGTTGCATCTTCGGCGGGGCGAGGAGCGCACGGTCGTCTCGAGCCGGCCGTCCGACGCGGTCGCGGTTGCGGTGCGCACCGAAACGCCCATCTTCGTGGCGGACGAACTGATGGAGTCCGAAGGCATCATCCTGGCGATCGAGACCGAAGACGAGGGCGACGAAGTACCGGAGGAATTGGTGGGGGAGTTCCGCCAGTTCCTCGAATCAGTGCGCCCGGAGGACTTCGACGGTTGATGCGCGCAGGGCGCATCCTGCGCGTGGTGGCGACGTTGGCGTGCGGCGGATCTGATCGCTGCGGCATGTTCGAGCGGCACGCCGAGTAGCACGACGACGACCACCACGACGGGGCACCGCACGACGACGACCACCGGCGCAACGCCCACGACGGCGGGCACCACCACCACGACGGGCATCGCCCCCTGCACGCAGGTCGAGCGCGACGCCGGGACAGACCCAGGGGGCCGCCGGCACCATCATCGGGACGATCACCTTGGCCGCGGTCGGTTCGGGCGAGCTGCACGATCGAGGGTTACCCGAACCTCACCCGCTACAACGCCAGCGGCGCCGTGGTGCCGACCAACGTGGTGCAGGGATTGACCACGCATCTCGCCGGGCCGCCGTCGCAGCCGCCGGCACTGGTCACCTTGTCGTCCGGTCAGCAGGCGGAGTTCACCTTCCAGTACTCCGATGTCGTCACCGGCTCCGAGACCAGTTGCGCGATCTCTTCGACCTTGTCCGTCACCACGCCGGCGGCGACGAGCCCCTCGCCACCGGTGTCGCTCTCCATGTCGGCCTGTAACAACGGCACCGTCGAGGTCTCGCCGATCTACCCCGCCACCTCCGGCTGACCGGCGCGTTCACCGGGGTGGGTGCCGTCACTGCCGTCTCACCATTCGGGCGGTGGCCCTCGCCGCTCGAGGCCGCGGATGCGGCCGCGGGAAAGGTGTCGCTGGCTGACGTGTGTTCCGACGGGTCTTTTGTGTACTGGCTCGAGTCGCGTCCCCGTGACGGCGGTCGGGTGGTCTTCGTCCGCGCTGACGAAGGAGGGGTGGTCGATCTCTCCGCAGCCGATGTGAGTATCCGCAGTCGCGTCTACGAATATGGCGGCGGTGCCTGCTGCCTCGTCCCGAAGTTGGCGCCGGGTGCGTTCGCGTACGTGGAGGCGTCCCATCAACGCGTGTGGTTGCAACGCGGCCCGGGCGAATCTGCTTGCGCCCTCACCCCCGCGCCACCCGAAGGCGAGCGCTGGGCACACGGCGGTCTCGGTGCCAGTGCGGACGGCGCGTGGGTGGTGGCCGTGCGCGAGGTGCACGTTGCCGACGGCGCAACGCCACCCCGGCGCTACGTGGTTGCGCTGGGCACCGGCGAGAACGGCGGCAGCGAATCGATTCTCGCTGAGGGTCACGACTTCTACGGTGCCCCCCGGCTCGATGCCACCGCACAACGCCTCGCCGTGGTGGCATGGGACCACCCCGACATGTCGTGGGACCGGTCCGCCGTCATCGTCGTTCCGCTGGCGGTAACCGCCGACACGACAACGGGTGCGGCTCGGCTGGGCGCGGCCGGCGAACCGTGGACGGTCGAAGCGGGTGCGGATGTCTCGGTGGGACAGCCGCAGTGGCAGCGCGATGGCAGGCTGCGCTTCGTCTCGGATCGTCACGGATGGTGGCAGCCCTTTACGCACTCCGGGAAGTCGGACGGCCGTCCCGCCGTCGCGTCCACGACGACGGTGGCAGAGTTCCACGGACCCGACTGGGCCCTCGGCCAGTGCACGATGGCCGAGCTCGCCGACGGCGGTCTCGTGGCCCGGATGACCGCGGATGGCCGTGACTCGATCGTGCGGATCATGGGCGCGCATCAGCCCCCGCTCCTCGTGCACGACACGTGCGTCTCGATCGCCGGCCTCTGCGCCCACAAGGACGGCATCGCCTTCATCGGTGCGACGCCCGACGGACCTGCCACTGTTTGGACGTTGGCACCACTCCGGGCCGCGGTCGTCATTCGCCCTTCACCGTCGACGCCCCTCGGTCGTCGCGACATCTCGGTCGGGGAGGCTTTCTCTCTGACAGGACGATCGGGCCGCCCCGTGCACGGGCTCTTCTACGCACCCCGCCTAGAGGGGACGGCGGGTCACTCCGGTGCGCTACCCCCGCTGTTGGTGCAGTGCCACGGGGGGCCGACGGGTTCGGTGCAGGCGGGTTACGACGTGGTGGTCCAGTACTTCACCAGTCGCGGGTTTGCCGTGGCTGCGGTGGACTATGCCGGGAGTGCCGGCTACGGGCGGGCCTACCGCCTGTCCCTCTGGGGCTTGTGGGGGGTGGCGGACAGCGAGGACTGCGTCGACGCCGCCCGGTTTCTGGCTGCGACCCGACGGGTCGACGGATCCGCGATGGCCATCCGGGGCTCGAGCGCGGGCGGCGCTCACCGCCCTCAACGCTTTGGCCGGGGGCGAGGGCTTCGCCGCAGCGGTGTCGTGGTACGGCGTCACCGACCTGCTCGCGCTCGCCGAGACCACGCACGATTTCGAGGCCCACTACACCGACCGCCTCATCGGCCCTCTGCCCGCATGCCGGGCGCTGTACGAGGAGAGGTCCCCGACCACCCGGTCGGGCGAGATGCGGGGCTCCGTGCTGCTTCTGCAGGGGCTCGATGACCTGGTCGTCCCTCCGGCCCAGACGGAGGGGCTGCGTGATGCGCTCGTAGCCCACGGGCGCCACTGCGAGGTCAGGCTCTTCGAGGGGGAGGGCCACGGGTTTCGCCGGGCCGAAACCATCCGGGCCGCCTTGGAGGAGGAACTGGGCTTTTACCTGCGGGTGCTCGTCAGCGAAGCCGGAGCACCCTGAGGAAGTTCGCAAGTATCTGTGGCCTGACTGGGTCTCCTATGTCAGGCTGTGGAAAGCCCATGTCAGCCACACCTCTTTCGATCGCTGGCGGGTCGTCGGTGTGGGGGCGGGCGCGGGGCCGTTACCGCGCCATCAGTCCCGAGACCGGCGACGCGATCCTGTACGCCCTGAGTGCGTTGTTCGCGCTCGTGACGATTGCCGGATCGAGCCTGGCGCTGTACCGGCAGTGGGCCGAACTGGCGATCGGGCCGTTCATTTTCGGCACCGTGGCCTCGGTCATTCTGGCTGCGATGGGACGCCGTCGAGCGCACCGAACCGGCCCACCCGTGCGGGCGCCGGGGCGTCGCCAGTGGGTAGGCCGAATCGCCATCGCCACCGTGGTCTTCGCCGGTGCCACCGCAATCCCGCTCGGGCTCGAGATCCTCTGGCGTTCCGACGGTGATCCCGGGTCGCACGTCCAACCCGAGGTGACGGTGATCGAGCGGGGAGGACAGCAGATCTTCAAGGGGAAGGACCCCTATCACGAGGTGACCAACCCCGACGGGAAGATCGTGTACCACGCTCACGGCGAGTCGACGGTTGATACCTTCTTGCCCTACCTCCCCATCATGACGGTGTTCGGCATCCCGAGCGAACGCAAGCACGACGTCGCCCTTACAGATGCCCGCATCTTCTTCAGCCTGGCCACGCTGTTGGTCGCTGCCATCGCTCTGTGGCTCTGTCCGGCGGACGGTCGCCGCAAGATGCGTGCCCTCCAGGTCATCGCCATCCTCCCGACCGCGGCACTCCCGCTGGCCACCGGCGGAGACGACATGGTCGTCGTGGCCTTCCTCTTACTGGCCATGGTGCTGGCGCAGCGACGACAGCCATTCGCATCGGGTGTCGTCTTGGGGATCGTGTCGGCCATGAAGTTCACGGCTTGGCCCCTGGCCGCGTTGGCGCTCTTCGCGGCGCGCAACCGCAAAGGGGAGCGGCGCCCCCTCACGATGTTCTTCGGCATGCTGGTCGTCGCCGGGCCCGTGGTGGGCTGGTACGCGCTGCAAGGACCGTGGGCGTTCTTCGACAACGTCGTTCTGTTCCCGCTGGGCCTCTCAGGGGTCAAGTCGCCCGCAGCCAGCCCGCTCCCGGGCCATCTCATCGTGAGCGCGTTCCCGTTCCTGCACCGCGTGCTGCCGGTGGTCGTGGGGACGGTGGGTGGTCTCCTGCTGGCGTGGTACCTCTACAAGCGTCCACCGCAGACGGCAGCGCAGGTCTGCAAGGTGGCGGGGGTGGTGATGGCGGTCATTACGCTCTTGGCGCCGGCGACGCGGATCGGGTACCTGCTCTATCCGATCAACTTCTTCGTGTGGGCGCATCTCTTCTCGGATCGGGCGCAGGCGCCGGAGCTCGAATCGAATCCGCCCTCGTTGGCGGAGGTGGGCGCCACCACCGCATGACACCTGCAGCAACAGCCGGTCCCGGCGCGCCACGCACCGCCGGACACTTGTAATTTCTAAGCGCTAGACCTCTAGCATTCAACTTTCAGAGGGCGTCCAGCCCTATCCGTCGGCGCCCCGATCAGCGGGTCCGCCGCGAGTGGTCCGCCAACGGGGCTGTTTGTCTTTCCCGCTCGCCTCTCGTGGGAGGGCTGGTCAAGGGCGCCGGAGGCGAGGCCGGACACGGGTGGCCGGCCGTCCCTTGAGGAGCCCGGTGCTCGACACTGTGCCAATCAACATCGAACCGGTCAGCCGCCCAGCGGCTGACCTACCTGCGTCTTTTCGCCTTTTCGCCTTTTTCGTCGGTGCCGTGAGCCGGGCAGGAGAGGGTGGAGCATGCCCACGCATCCGCCAGGGGTGTGGCCTTGTGAAAACTGACCGCTAGACTTCTAGCCGTTGGTTTTCGCAAGTGTCCGGCGGTGCGCTCACCCCTCGAGACCGTCGCAAGTAGGTCGCCGGCAGGGCGGGGCCGGCCGGCCCGCCCTCAATCGGGATCCGGTTGCTGGAACAGCCGGACGATAAAGGGAGTGGTGCCTCCGGCCGGGGCGCCATTGCCGAACGTGGTGGGAGAGATCACCGCGCCCATTTCCCAGAAGAAGCCGTCCGAGCCCGCTTTCTTGCCGAGGATGTCGAAAGCCCCCGGGTCGTGGTCCGCCGGCCCCGTGCTGAAGATCTGCCACCCCTGCTTCTTCATGACCGCCTTGTAGAAGGTTTCGAGAGCCGCTTGCGACTTGTCGGACTTCAGCGAGATCTGCGCGTCGTACTGCTGTGCCGATTGCGTGTTATTGACGAAGGAGACCCTGGTGGCGCCCTCGGGGATGGAGACCGCATTGAGGATGTTCCCCGGAGGCTGGCCCGAGACCGTGATCACCTTGAGGTCCTGTACCCCGGGCACGGCCCGAAGTGGCGTCCCGGATACGACGAACGAACTCGTTGACGTCTTCGCCTGCTGGACCGAATTCGAATTGGAGGTGAGGAAGCCAGCGCCGATGAACAGGATCAGGATCAACAGCCCGATGCCGGGCACGATCATGGCCGCCTTCATATTGAATCCCGCTCGGGGCGGGGGGCGCAGTGGTGCCGCGTCGTCGAGACTCATGGCCCCAAAAGCCTACGTTGAGCGGAGCCACCCAAAATCGGCGGCCTCACCACGTGACCCCAGCCCGACCATTCGCGTCAGCCCGACCACCCGAAATGGTCGATGGGCCCGTGTCCCTCGCCGAGATGCCAGTGAGCGGCGCCGACCAGTCCCCGGGCCACGAAGGCCTTGGCCTCGCGCACTGCATCGAGCACGCCGGCGCCCATTGCCAGGTTCGCCGCAATGGCCGCCGACAGCGAGCACCCTGTGCCGTGATCGTTGCCGGTCGTGACACGGACGGCGGCCTCGAGCACGGTGATTCCTCCGGGACCGGCCACGACGTCGTGGGCCGCGTCGGTGAGGTGGCCCCCTTTGACCACCACGAAACGGGTGCCCCCCGCACGGATCTGTTCTGCAGCCTCGGTCATCGCCTCGACGTTCATGAGCTCCTCGACCGTGCGGCCGGTGAGGGCGGCGGCTTCGCGCAGGTTGGGCGTGACGACCAGGGCGTGGGGGAGGAGCCGGGTCCGGTACGCGTGGAGCCCGTCGGGCGTCATCAGAGCCTGCCCGCTGGAGGAGACGAGGACCGGATCGACGACGAGGAGGGGGAGCCTTCCGGCGGCAGCCAGTGCGGCCACCATGTCGACGATGTCCGGAGTGGCCAGCATCCCGGTCTTGACGCTGCGCACGTCGAAGTCGTCGAGCACCGTCTCGATCTGCAGCCGGACGAATGCGGGTTCCATGGCGACCACGCCGCGCACCTCGGCTGTGTTCTGCGCAGTTATCGCGGTCAGCGCGGTGGTCCCGTGGACCCGGTGGGCGGCAAACGTCTTCAAATCGGCCTGTGCCCCAGCACCGCCGCCAGAGTCGGACCCCGCGATGCTGAGCGTCGTCGGCGGAGTTGCGGGGTCCGGCACCCGGCCACGATAGCGACCGGGCCGGGATGCGCAGGACCGAGTCGGGGGCGGGGGTATCGTCGAGACCGATGACGTCCGACCCCCTGTGCATCGCAGGAGAGGCGCTGTCCTCGCGTCTGCTGCTGGGCACCGGGGGGATGACGAGCCTGCGCGCGTTACGCGAGGCGCTGGTGGAGTCGGGCACGGCTCTGGCGACTGTCGCGGTGCGCCGGGTCGATCCTTCGGGCAAGGGTGCGCTGCTGGACCTGCTCACCGAGGTCGGGGTCCGTGTGCTCCCCAACACCGCCGGGTGTTTCACGGCCAGCGAAGCGGTGCTGACGGCCAAGCTGGCCCGGGAGGCCTTCGCCACCGACTGGGTCAAGTTGGAGGTGATCGGCGACGATCGCACGCTCCTGCCCGACGCGGTCGAACTCCTGGCCGCCGCCGAGCAACTGGTCGACGACGGGTTCGTCGTCTTGCCGTACACCACAGACGACCCGGTGTTGGCGTTCCGCTTGCAACAGGTCGGCTGTGCCGCCGTCATGCCCCTGGGGGCGCCGATCGGGAGCGGTCTGGGCATCCGCAACCCCCATAACATCGCCCTCCTGCGGGAGGCTGTCGACGTGCCGGTGATCCTCGATGCCGGTATCGGCACCGCCTCCGACGCCGCCCTCGCCATGGAGCTCGGTTGTGACGGCGTCCTGGTGGCGACGGCCGTGAACCGCGCCCACGAGCCTGCAGCCATGGCGCGTGCCATGCGGTTGGCCACCGAGGCCGGTTACCTGGCCCGCCGGGCCGGCCGTATCCCGGTGCGCTTCCATGCGGAGCCCTCGAGTCCCAACGAGGGACGGGCGGATTTCGGGGGCCACGGCACGAAGGAACCGCGCATCGACTGACCGTCTTGACGGGTGCTCCGCCGGTCGCTATGTTAGGCAAGCCTAAGGTTAGGGATGCCTAAGTGGCAAAGGTAGGAGGGGATACGCAGATGGTCCACGTGGTCCACATGGTCCGCGACGGCATGTCGCGACGGGATCGTCCGTGAAGGACCTCCTGCGGCCGCGCCATGTGGCGTTGGCGTCGGTCATCGTCGCTGCCCCGCTCTGGGCCGCGCCGCTCTGGGCCGCTAGCAGCGAAGCGGGCGCCGCGACGTCGCATGTGGCGAAGACCGCGGCAGTCAAGGCTCCGGCCTCGGTCTGCGAGAAGCTGAACGCAGTTTTCTCGGATGGTCCGGATCCCGATGCTGATCCCGTCGGGTACGCCCTCAGCCAGATTCTGCCGCTGGGGGAGATCCACACCTCGGACCATGCTCTGCGCACCGACCTGACCAAGCTGATCGCGGCCGATCGGGCCCTGGTCCACTCCAACGGCAAGGACCGCGCGGCGAAAGCCGACATCAAGAAGGACGACCATCTGGTGAACGAGGCGTGCCCCGGAGTGGCACCGTGATGGGTACCGTGCGTGGCAGGGCGCGGCGTGCCCCGACGCTGCGGCCCGGGGCACCGCAAGCCGGGGCACCGCAAGCCGGGGCACGGCAAGCCAGGTCGGGGTCCCGGTCCCGGTTCCGGTCCCGGCACTCGATCTTGCGCCCCGGCGGGCTCGCAGTGGCGCTCGGCCTCGGCACGGTGCTGGCGGTCGGTGCGCCGCTGGCCGTCGGCGGGCCGCTGGCCGGGGGAGGCGCAGCCTCGGCCGCCGGCTCCAAGGGCAGCATCACCCTCTACAGCGGGCAACACGTCCAGACGACGCAGGCCCTGGTGAACGGTTTCGAGAAGAAGACCGGCATCACGGTCAACATCCGTTCGGACGACGAGGACGTCCTGGCGGACCAGATGGTGACCGAGGGCGCACGTTCGCCGGCGGACGTCTTCTTCACCGAGAACTCGCCGCCTCTGCAGTATCTGGCTTCCAAGGGTCTGCTGGCGCCGATCGCTCCGTCCACCCTGGCTGCGACGCCGTCCCGCTTCAATTCACCACAGGGAAAGTGGGTCGGGATTTCGGCCCGGGTCAGCGTGATCGTCTATAACACCAGCATGGTGAAGGCGAGCCAACTCCCGACCTCGGCCATGGATCTCGCCGAGCCTCAATGGAAGGGCAAGCTTGCGATCGCCGGTGGGGAGACCGATTTCCAGCCCATCGTCACCTCCATCGCGAGGACCTATGGCGACGCGGCCGCGCTCAAGTGGCTCAAAGCGGTCAAGGCCAATGCGGGCAGTAACCACACCTACCCCGACAACGAGACGATCGCCGACGAGGTCAACCGGGGCCAGGCGGCGATCGGCATCATCAACCAGTACTACTGGTACCGCGAGCGCGCCGAGGTAGGCGCCAGCAACATGCACTCGGCCATCGCGTATTTCGCGCCGCACGACGTCGGCTATGTGCTGGACGTCTCGGGGGCGGCCATCCTCAAGTCATCGAAGCACAAGGCGCAAGCGCAGGAGTTCGTGGCCTACATGAACTCCGCGGCCGGGCAGGAGATCATCGCCCACAGCCAGAGTTTTGAGTACCCCATCGCGTCGGGCGTGCAGCGGACCGGTGAAACACCGTTCGATCAGCTCCAACCCAACTCCATCACGATTGCCCAGCTGGGCACGGGCGCCGAGGCGATCAAGCTCCTGCAGGAGGCACAGCTCTTGTGACCGTGCGGTGACCGCAGATGTCGCCCCGCCGGCGAGAGAACGTCCCCCGGTCAGGCCGGGGGCGTCGTCTCGTCTGCCCGGGCGTCGGTCCGGTCACCGAGATCACCACGGAAACGGCCACGGTCACCACCGGGACTGGCACCGCTGGCAACAGGAGCACCGCCGCTTGCCCAAGCTTTTGGTAGTCGGCGCGCTGGTGGCCAGCGTTGCCGTGATCCTCCCGCTCGTCTTCCTCGTCACGCAGGCCGTCCAGGTGGGATGGGCCACCCTTGGTCCGCTTCTCTTCAGGGGACTCACGGCCCAACTGATCTGGAACACGGTGAGCCTGACCGTGGTGGTCACTGCGCTGTGCGCGGTCATCGGGACGGTGTCGGCCTGGTTCATCGAGCGCACACAGTTGCCGGGCCGGCGTTTCTGGGCCGTTTTGGTCGTGATCCCTCTCGGGATCCCCGACTTCGTGGTGAGCTTCGGATGGCGCGCCATCTTCCCCGCCTTCGGCGGCTTCTGGGCGGCCGCCCTCGTCATGACGTTGGCCGTCTATCCGCTCGTCTACCTGCCCGTGGCGGCGAGCCTGCGCAACGCGGATCCGGCCCAGGAGGAAGTGGCGCGCAGCCTGGGTCTGGGCCGGATGGCGACCTTCTGGAAGGTGACGGTAGGACAGGCCCGGCTTGCCATTCTCGGTGGCGCGGTGCTCGTCGCCCTGGTCGTGCTGGCCGAGTTCGGTGCGTTCGAGATCCTCGGTTTCACCACCTTGACCACCGAGATCTTCACCGAGTTCACCGTGGGCCTCAACCAGACCGCGGCCTGCGCTCTCTCCCTGATCCTCGTCGTGCTCGGCATCGTCATCCTTCTCGGAGAAGGGGCCGCCCGCGGCCATGGCCGGGGAGCCCGGCTCGGGGCGGGCGCGGCGCGACGGATCCGCCCGCAGCCGCTCGGGCGGGCCATGCCGGCCGTGTTGGGCGGCGTGGCGTTGCTCGTCGGCCTGGCGTTGGGGGTGCCGGTCGGGTCGATCATCTATCTCATCGTGCGGGGCGGGACCTCGACGGTGCCGCCCGCCTCGTTGTGGAGCGCGGCAGGGCACACCTTCACGTATGCCGCATCGGCCGGCGTCATCGCCACCGTCGCCGCGCTGCCAATTGCATTGTTGTCCGTGCGCTTCCCCCGGCGCGAGGTGCGGTTCCTCGAACGCTCCAACATGCTGATCCTGGCGGTGCCGGGCCTCGTCATCGCGCTGTCGGCGACGTACTTCACCGAACACCTGCTGGCCGGCTTCCTCTACCAGACCCCCCTGTTGTTGATTCTCGTCTATGCGGTCATGTTCTTTCCGATGGCGGTGGTCTCGGTCCGCGCCGCGGTGGCGCGCTCTCCGGTCGGGCTCGAAGAGGTCGGGCATTCCTTGGGCGTCCGGCGGAGCACCGTCTTCTGGAGGGTGACGCTGCCGCTCATCGGGCCCGGGCTGGTAGCCGCGTTCTGTCTGGTGTTCCTCGAGTCGGCCATCGAGCTGACGGCCACCCTCGTCCTGATCCCGACGAACGCGCAGACGCTGGCCACCCAATTCTGGGTGTACCAGACCGACCTCTCGTTCAGCCAGGCCGCGCCGTACGCCGGAGTGATCCTTTTGATCGCCGCCATTCCCAGTTACGTCCTGGGCCGCTGGTTCGACCGCCTGCCGGCGCGCACGGCCGCCACCGGGACACCGGGGACACCGGGACCGGGTGGGCCCGGTACGGGGGCGCTGGTTGGGGCCGGGCCGGCGGCGCTGGTGGGGGCCGGGGCGGGAGCACAGTCGTCAGCCCTGGCACCGGGCACAATGGTGAGCCTGTGAAGGGTCTTTCCATCTCCGGCGTCGTGAAGGCCTTCGGGGGGTTGTCGGTCCTGTCCGGCGTCGACCTCGAGGTGCCCGAAGGCTCGTTCACCGCGATTCTGGGGCCGTCGGGCAGTGGCAAGACGACCCTGCTCCGGATCATCGCCGGGTTCGAGCGTCCGGATGCCGGTGTGGTCCGCCTGGGCGACGATGTCGTGGACGACTCGGCCCAGCGGTTCGTCCCCTGCGAGAAACGACGGATCGGCTACGTGCCCCAGGAGGGTGCGCTCTTCCCGCATCTCAGCGTCGGGCGCAACGTGGCGTTCGCCCTACCCCGCGCCGAGCGCCGGAGCCACCGGGTGGACGAGTTGCTCGAGCTGGTCGGCCTGGCCGGCCTGGCCCGCCGCTACCCCCATCAGCTCTCCGGCGGCCAGCAGCAACGCGTCGCCCTGGCCCGCGCCCTCGCCCCCGAGCCCGAGATCGTCCTCCTCGATGAGCCCTTCTCCTCCCTCGATGCCTCGCTCCGCGCCTCGGTCCGCGCCGATGTCCACGACGTGCTCCGGCTTTCGGGTGCGACCTCGATTCTGGTGACCCACGATCAGGACGAGGCGCTGTCCATGGCCGACCAGGTCGCCATCCTGCGTGGGGGGGTGATCGCCCAGATCAACACGCCTTCGGCGTTGTATCGAGCCCCCCGGGACGCCGAACTGGCCCAATTCCTTGGGGAGGCCAACCTCGTCGACGGCACCCTCGACGGCGACACCGTCGTGACCGGACTGGGTTTGTTGGCGGTGGCGCCAGGGGCCGGCGTGCCGGGAGAGAACCGGAATGGGGCGGTGGCGAACGGGAACGGATCGGGGGCAGGGGCGAACGGGGTCGGGGGGAGCGGTTCGGGGCGGGTGCGGGTGCGGGTGATGGTCCGCCCCGAGCAGCTGTTGCTGGGCGAAGCAGAGGGCGAGGCGGACGGCGAGGCGGATGGGTACGCCGACGGCGAGTTAGTCACGGGGGCCGTTCCGAGCGTCGTGCGGAGCTACGAGTACTTCGGTCACGACGCGGTCGTGCGGGTGCAACCCGATGACGGCAGCCTCCCTGAGCTGGTCGTACGGATCACCGGCGGCACGCCGCTCGCCTCGGGTACCCGGGTCGGGGTCAGTGTGCACGGCGCGGTGGTCGTGTGGCCCGAGACGGCCGATGTGGCGCACCGGGACGCGGAATCTCTCCGAACCACGACTGCGTAACTACCTCCTTGTCGTCCGCCCTGAGCTACCATGGGGTACCGAAGCGGGAGCACAGGAGGTGCGATGGCTGACGTGCCGACAACCGACGTCGGAGGGTTCCACGGTCCGCAGGTGTGTGATCTCGTGGGCATCTCCTATCGCCAGCTGGACTACTGGGCCCGGACCGGGCTGCTCCAGCCGTCGGTGGCCGCGGCACGGGGGAGCGGGACCCGACGGGTCTACTCCTACTCCGACGTGCTCGAGCTCAAGGTGATCAAACAGCTGCTCGACGCCGGGGTCTCCCTGCAATCGGCCCGGCGTGCCGTCGAGTGCCTCCGGGGGGACCTGGGGGCCGACGTGGCGTCGTCCAATCTCGTTCTGACCGGGACCAGCTCGGTCCTGGCCCGCTCGAACGGCGAGGTCGTCGACCTGCTGGCCGGTGGCCAGGGCGTCTTCAACATCGTCCCGCTGGCGGGCGTGGTGGACGAGCTCGAAGCCGACATCGTGCGCCTGGACATCGCGGCCCAGTCCCGCCCCTCGAGCGAACGTCCGGCCACCGCGCCGGTGGCCCGGGCCGCCGGCGAGTGAGTCAGGCCGCCCCCGCACGACACGCCCGGCCGCGTCCACGCCATCCGTCGGACGCGCCCGCCGGAAAGGTCCGTTTCGCCCATCCTTCCGAGAGGCTCTTCGCCGCGCTGCTCGACCTCTACGACGAGCGCTGGGAGTACGAGCCCGTCGAGTTCCCCCTTCGTTGGGACGAGTCGGGCTCTCCGATCTCCGGCTTCCGGCCCGATTTCTGGTTGCCCGAGCGGAGCATGTTCATCGAATTGACCACGGCCGAACAGCGACTGGTCACCCGCAAGAACGGGAAGGTCCGGCGGATGCGCGAGCTCTACCCCGAGATCCCGGTGCTGGTCGTGTACCAGCGTGACTTCCTGGCTCTTCTCGAGGCGCACGGCCTTGACGTGCACGTGCCCTCTGCCGCCTAATCTGGCGAAGTGGTAGCCGACGACAGCGAGAGCACACCGCCCTCGACTCGTCACTCGCCCCTCAACGCGGCGCATATCGCCCTCGGGGCGAAGTTGGTGCCCTTCGGCGGATGGGAGATGCCGCTGGCCTACCCCTCGGGCACCATGGCCGAGCACCGGGCCTGTCGGGAGGGGGCGGTGGCGTTCGACGTGAGTCATCTCGGCACCGTGCGCGTCGAGGGGCCGACCGCCTTCGACCATTTGCAGCTCTCCTTGAGCAACGACCTGCGACGGATCGCCCCCGGCCGCGCGCAGTACACCCATCTGCTCGACGAGACGGGCTCGGTGTCCGACGACATCATCGTGTTGTGGATCGACGACGAGCTCTTCGACGTCATGCCCAACGCCTCGAACACGAGCCGGGTGGTGGCGGCCATCGGCGGCGAGGACGTGACGAGCCGCCGGGCGGTCATCGCGGTGCAGGGACCGAGCGCCCGGGCGCTCCTGGCGGAGGTCTCGCCCGACGCGGCCTCGGTCCCGCGTTTCGGCGTGGCGCACTTCGAGTGGGAGGGCATTTCCTGCGTGGTCTCGGGCACCGGCTACACCGGCGAGGACGGCGTCGAGTGCGTCGTCCCGGCGGCCCACGCCGAGGAGCTCTGGTCGGCCATTCTGGACACCGGCGTCCTGCCCGCCGGGTTGGGCGCACGTGACACGCTCCGCCTCGAGGCGGGTTTGCCCCTCCACGGTCACGAGCTGGGACCGGGGATCACCCCGCTGCAGGCCGAGCTCGGGTGGGTGGTCGGTTGGGCCAAGGGTGACTTCATCGGCCGTGCCGCCTTAGAGGAGGAGAAGGCCGAGGGCCCCCGACGACGTCTGCGGGGCATCGTGGGGGAGGGGCGTCAGCCCCTGCGGGACGGCGCGGAGGTCTTCGCCGGCGGCAAGGACGTCGGGTTCTTGACCAGTGGCAACTTCTCGCCGATGCGCGAGCGGGGGATCGGCTTGGCGCTGATCGATGCCGACGCGCGGTTGCTCGACGGAGATGCCGTGACCGTCATCCAACGGGGCCGGGCGCTGCCGGCCACCATCGTCCGCCCGCCCTTGTGGCCTCCGAGAGTGGAGGAGTAATGCCCGACTATCTGCCGCATACCGAGGAAGAACTGGCCCAGATGTTGGCATTTCTGGGGCTTTCCTCGCTCGACGAGCTCTTCGCGGCGGTGCCGGCGGCGCTGCGCCTCGGCCGCGGCCTCGGTCTGGCCGACGGATCGCCCGAGCCCGATGTCCTCGTGCGCATGGAGTCGCTCGGCGAGGCCAACCGGGCCCGCGCCGATCGCCTGCTGTGCTTCGCCGGGGGTGGCGCCTACGACCACGAGGTGCCGCCGGTCGTGCGGGCGCTGGCCGGGCGCTCGGAGTTCGTGACCTCGTACACGCCGTACCAGCCCGAAGTGGCACAGGGCATCCTCCAGGCGGTCTTCGAATTCCAGACCATGGTGGCCCGCCTGGCCGGATTGCCGGTGGCCAACGCGTCGCTCTACGACGGGGCGAACGCGCTCGTCGAGGCCGTGAACCTGGGCGTGGCGGCTTCGGGCCGCCAGACCGTGTGGCTTTCGGCGGGCGTGCCGCCGCACTGGCGTGCCGTGCTCGGCGACGTTCGCCGCCGGCACCGGCCACGTGCTGGTCGACGTGCCGCTGCAGCAGGGAGTGACCGACTGGCCGGATCCGTCGGCGGGTACTGGTGCCTCGGCGGGTGGTGAAGCGCCGGGCGTCCTCGTCGTGGGCTACCCGAACTATCTGGGCTGTCTGGAGGACATCGCCGCGGCCCGTCGTCATCTGCGATGCGACCGGTGCCCTGTTGGTCGTGGTGGCCGATCCGGTGTCGGCGGCCATCCTGCGCTCACCCGGGGAGAGCGGGGCCGACGTGGTCGTGGGCGAAGGCCAGGCTCTCGGGACCGCGCTGAGCTTCGGCGGTCCGTATCTCGGGCTCTTCGCGGTGGCGGCGCAGCACGTGCGCCGGCTGCCGGGGCGGCTGGTGGGCGAGACGGTGGACATCGAGGGGACCCGGGCCTACGTCACCACCCTGCGGGCGCGCGAACAGGACATCCGGCGCGAGAAGGCCACCTCCAACGTGTGCACGAACCAGACGCTGATGGCGGTCTACGCCGCGGTGCAGCTGGGATGGCTCGGGCACCACGGGGCTGCGCGAGGTGGCGCTGCGCTGCGCCCGGGGCACCAGGTTCTGCCGCGAGTCGATGCTCGCCCTGAGCGGGGTGGAGCCGATCACCGGCGTCACGCCCACCTGCGCGAGTTCGCGGTCCGGCTGCCGATTCCCGGCCGCGTGGCCATCGAACGCCTGGCCGACGAGGGCTACCTCGGTGGGTTGGCCCTGGCCGATCTCGTCGGCGACGAGGGCGACGGATCGGTCAGTGGCCGACGATGCCGTGCACGGGTTGCTGGTGGCGGTCACCGAGCGGCGGACCCGGGCCGACGTGGAGGGATTCGTGCGGACGCTGGACAAGGTGGTGCGATGAAGAGCGGTGATGCCGTAGCCGATGTCGTCATGGAAGCGGCCGCCGGTGGGCGGGCCACGAGTGCGCCGATCATGGGGCACGAGGCCGAGCCGACGCTCTTCGAGCTGTCGCAGCCCGGCCGGAGCAGTTGGCAGTTGCGGACGACGGGCATGCCCGAATGGGAGATCGACGAACTCGTCCCGGCCGAGCATCGCCGGGCCGAGCCCGTGCGCGCTGGCCGAGGTGTCCGAGCGCGATCTCGTCGGCCACTTCACCCGGCTGAGCCACCGGCAGTTCTCGGTCGACCTCGGTGCGTACCCGCTGGGCTCGTGCACCATGAAGTACAACCCGAAGTTGTGCGACACGGTGGCCGGACTCCCCGGATTGGCCGGCGTGCACCCGGGGGCGCCCGCCTCGCTGAGCCAGGGCTGGCTGCAGATCTTCGTCGAGCTCGAAGAGGCGCTGTGCGAGGTGACCGGCATGGCGGCGGCCACGTTGCAGCCGGCGGCCGGCGCGGCGGGTGAGCTGACCGGACTGTTGCTGATGCGGGCGTACCACGAGGCCCGGGGCGAGTCCCGGCATCGGGTGATCATCCCCGACTCGGCCCATGGCACGAATCCGGCGTCGGTCACCCTGGGCGGCTACGAGACGGTCACCGTCCCGAGCGACGCGCGGGGCTGTGTCGACCTGGCGGCGTTGCGGTCGGTCCTCGACACCGACGTGGCCGGGATCATGCTGACCAACCCCAACACGTTGGGACTGTTCGAAGAGGACATCGAGGCCATTGCCGCGGCCATCCATGAAGTCGGAGGGCTGCTCTACTACGACGGGGCCAACCTCAACGCCATCCTGGGTGTCGTGCGCCCGGGCGACATGGGATTCGACATCGTGCACATGAACCTGCACAAGACCTTCGCCACCCCGCACGGCGGGGGCGGGCCCGGGGCCGGGCCGGTCGCCGTGTCGCCCCGCCTGGTCGACTTCCTGCCCGGGCCGCGCCCGGTGCGGCTGGCCGGCCGGGGTCCGGACGATCGAGATTACGGCTACATGACGCCGCCCCGCTCCATCGGCCGGGTGCACAGCTGGCACGGCAATGCCCTGGTGCTGGCGCGTGCGCTGGCGTACATCGAGGTGCACGGGGGGGACGGCCTGCGCCGGGTGGCCGAGCGGGCGGTGCTCAACGCGAACTGGATCAGGCGACGGCTCTCGGCCGTCTACGACGTGCCGTTCGACCGGCCCTGCATGCACGAGGTGGTGCTGTCGGCGGCCAGCTTGAAGAAGAAGTACGGCACCAAGGCGCTCGACGTCGGCAAGCGCCTGCTCGAGTTCGGCTTCCACTCGCCGACGATCTACTTCCCCCTCATCGTGGACGAAGCGCTCATGATCGAGCCCACCGAGACCGAGAGCCTGCAGACGCTCGAGGCCCTGGCCGACGCCCTCGAGACGATCGCCGACGAGGCGGCGGCGGGGGTGCCGTTGAACGAAGCGCCGCGCACCACGCCGGTGCGCCGGGTGGACGAGGCCCGGGCCGCCCGCACGCTCGTCCCGACGTTCGATGCCCGCTCCTGAGCACCAGCGGCGGGCGGCCGACAGCCCGCAGGCGGCGGACTACCCGCAGGCGATCGTGCCCGTCGACCATGTGGAGCAGTGCGGGCGCCGCGTCCGGGCCACGCTCGGCGGCCAGGTCGTCTTCGACACGCGTCCACGCCCGCTACGTGTGGGAGTGGCCGTTCTACCCGCAGTACTACATCCCCTGGGCGGACGTGGACCAGGAGTGTGGTCGTCGACGAGGCAGCACCCCCAGACCGACCATCGGGGAGCGTTGCGGCTCTTCGGCCTGGCGGTCGGCGACACTCGTGCGGCCGAGCGCGGTACGCGTCTACGGCGACTCGAGGCATGGAGGGGCTCAGCGACACGGCCCGCTTCGAATGGTCCGCCCTCGACCGCTGGTTCGAGGAGGACGAAGAGATCTTCGTGCACCCGCGCAGTCCCTACGTCCGGGTGGATGCGCTGCGCTCGACGCGTCCGGTGCGGGTCGAGCTCGAAGGGGTCGTCCTGGCGGAGTCGTCGTCTCCGGTGATGGTGTTCGAGACGGGCCTCCCGACCCGGTACTACCTCAATCGCAGCGAGGTCGATTTCTCGCACCTGGTGCCGTCCGACACCGTCACCTCGTGTCCCTACAAGGGCACGACGACCGGGTACTGGTCGTTCCGGCGGGGAGACACCGTGCGGGCGGACATGGCCTGGACCTACGACTTCCCCGACGCGCCAACTGCTGCCGATCGCCGGCCTGGTGGCGTTCTACAACGAGAAGGTCGACACCTTCGTGGACGGGGAGTTGCTGCCCCGTCCTGCGACGCACTTCTCCTGAGGCGGGTATTGAAAACTCGGCTTGCGACGGGGGCGTGGCGCTGCGGGCGGCCGCGTGCGAAATTGAAAATGATCCTTGCAAGAGTCCGCGGGATGGCGGTACTCTGTCGCCCAGACGCCCGAAAGGGTGGAACGCGTGGGGTGAGGGGGGCAGGACATGTCGTCCAGACGTGGTGTGGGCGGGAACCGTATGTCGTCACGGCGCCTGGCCGCCGTTGTTACGGCCCTCGCCGTTGGTGGTGCGATGCTGATCGCACTGACGACGACGGCACCGGCGGGGGCCGCGAGCGCAAGCGGCACGCCGATCGTCATCGGCGACGTGTGCAGTTGCACGGGTATCGAGGCCTCGAGTGTCGAACTTTCGCCTCCGACCGATCAGGCCTGGGTGCAGTCGGTCAATGCGCACGGGGGCATAGCCGGACACCCGGTCACGCTCGTCTCTGCCGACGATCAGTCGAGCCCGGCGGTGGCCACGACCGATGTCAACAAGTTCATTCAGACCGATCACGTCGCCGCCATCATCGACAACAGCCAGGAGGACTCCTCGTGGATCGACGCGGCCGTCAGTGCCGACGTGCCGGTCATCGGCGGCGTGAACAGCGTGCTGGGCTATACCAGCCCCGACGTCTTCCCCTCCGGTTCGACGCTCAATTACGGCATTGCCGGGGAGGATGCCGGCGCGGCGAAGGCCGGCATTAAGACTGAAGCCATCTTCTACTGCGTGGAGGCGGCCTCGTGTAAGCAGATCACCGATTTGGCGGGCAAGGTCGGCCAGCAGTTCGGCATCAAGGTCGTCTACACCTCGGGCATCTCCTTCACGGCTCCGAACTACGCGGCCCAATGTGTGGCGGCCAAGGCCACCGGTGCAGACTCGTTGGAAACGGCCGACGCCAACATCGTCGTCGAGAAGGCGGCCGACAACTGTGCGACACAGGGTTGGAGTCCCGTCGAGGTCACCGCGACGAGCGAGATCGGGAGCGGCATGGCCACCGACCCGAACTTCAAGACGATGATCGCCTCCATGAACGACATTCCGTGGGTCGTGCACAATGCGACCACCGAGGGCATGTACGCCGCCATCGCCAAATACGAGCCTTCGGTCGAAACCTCCTCGAACTTCGGCGAGCAGGTCGTCCTGGAATGGGCCAACCTGACCCTGCTGCAACACGCCATTGCGGCGGCCGCTCCGCCCAGTGCGACGAAGGTGACGGGGGCCGAGGTGAAGAAGGGTCTCTACCACCTGCCGGCGGGCGACAACCTGGGTGGGCTTGCCGCCCAGCCGATCCACTTCACCAAGGGGGTTCCCGCCAACTTCAACTGCTGGTACTACATGGGCACCAAGAGCGGGAAGTTCGTCTGGTCGAACGACCACAAGCCCATCTGTGCACCGCTCATGAAGCCGGGTACCGCCGAGGGCGGACCAGTCGTCAAGAAGTAGGCCGGGCCGCGGCGGAGCGGACGGTGAGGACGTCGCTGAGCCAGGCCACCCCTTTTTGAAGTGCGGCGGGTGGTGCCTCGGCGACGACATGACGGGCGATGTCGGCCACGGTTGTACGCCGCAGCTCCTCCCTCCATGCCTCTTCGGCCCGTCCCATGGCCGCGGCGATACCGCAGACCGGTCCGTACAGGCGCCGGGCCACCCGTGAAGGACCTTTGCGCCTGATCTCCGTGCACCGGAACATCGGGTCGGCGCCGTCGATGGCCTCGACGACCTCGAGCAGGGTGATCTGTGTTGCGGGACGGGCCAGCCGGTAACCGCCGAACCGGCCGGTGGTGGCTTCGACTACGCCGGCGCGCATGAGCGCCTGCATCGACTTGGCCAGATAGGGGGCGGGGACGTCGTGGTATTCGGCCAGTCGTGCTGCCGGGAGGGTGGTCCCCTCGGGAAGAGCAGCGAGCAGCACGACGCAGTGCGCAGCCCACTCGACACCTTCGTTGAGTCGCATATATGGATCTTACTTGTCCGGGTATGTCAACGGGGATATATTCAGATAGAGAACATCTGAATAAAGAAGGGAAAGGAGTGGCGGTATGCGGGTCGCGGTGGCGGGTGGAACCGGGGTTGTGGGCAAGTTCGTCGTCGAGGCCGCGACGGCGGCTGGACACGACGTGGTGTCGCTCAGCCGGCGTACCGGCGTCGACGTACGCAGTGGCGAAGGGCTCGCAGAGGCACTACGCGGTGTCGAGGTCATCGTCGACACGACAAACGCAGGGACGACGAACCGGGACAAGGCCACGGCGTTCTTCACCGAGGTGACGCGCAACCTCGGAGTGGTCGGAGCGGGGGAGGGGGTGTCACGCGTCGTCGTCCTCTCCATCGTCGGCCTCGAGCGGGTGCCCGGGTACGGCTACTACCAGGCCAAGTTGGCGCATGAGGAGGCAGCATTGTCAGGTCCCCTGCCGGCGACCATCGTGCGGGCCACCCAGTTCCACGAGTTCCCGGCGCAGGTCCTGGGTTGGACCCGCCACGGACCGTTCGCCGTGGTGCCCCGGAGCCGGATCCAGCCGGTGGCGGCGCGCGCTGTGGGTGAGGTTCTGCTCGACGTGGCCGTGGCGCCCGCGTCGGGGCCCGGGGTCGGGCCCGGGGTCGGGCCCGGGGTCGGGTCGGAACACAGCACACGGATAGACGTTGCAGGTCCCGAGCAAGCCGACCTGGTGTCGTTGGCGCGCGCAGTCGTGCGCCACAGAGGCGAGCGCCTCCGGGTCATCCCCTTCCGCGTGCCGGGTCCCGCCGGCAAGGCCATGCGTTCGGGTGGTCAGTTACCGACGTCCGACGTGCGCATCGTCGGGCCGACCTTCTCGGAGTGGATCGAGGGGTCGGACCTCTCCCTGGTGGCCTGACCGTTACTTTGAGAGAAACGCCAAAATCTGCGGTGCGAGGCGGGGCCACTCGTCGAAGAACTTCCCTTTTCCGGCCACCGCCAGTCGCTTGACGCGATTCCACTCGTCCTCACCCCAAGGTGGGTCGATCAGTTCCGAACCAGGTATCAACCGATGGAGTTCCAGCGACAGGAACTCGGGGTGGTACTCGTCGCCTTTCCCACCGCGGAAGATGAGCGTCGGGAGCGTAAGAGCGGCGAGCTCTTCCTCTTTGATCCCGGGTACCGGTGCGTCGGGCATGGGGATGTAGGCGTTCAGCCATCGCTTCTGTATGTCGATGAATTCCTCGGTGTCCATGGCGAGAAGGCGCTCGCGGTTGGAAGGGTTCGCTTCCAGCGTGTCGTCCCACTGCGGCAGATCCACCACGGCTGGCATGCCGCCGACCAACGCGGCGGCGATCACCGGGAGGATGTAATTCATGGCCAGATACATGGTGCCGAACACGCCTCCCGACATCCACCACACGACAAGCTTGCTGACCACCTCGGGGTGGCGGAGGGCCGTCACCAGTGACAGCCGGGATCCGGCGGAGCCACCAACCAGAATTGCCGGTGCCAGATCGAGCTCCTTCAGGAGCGCCGCGAGGTCGTCGGAGTGCATGAGCGACTCGGAAGTGCCGGTGAACTTCACGTCGGACTTCCCCGTATTGGGGCGGTCCCACAGCAACACCTGATACTGCGTCGCCAGCTTCTCGGCCAGGGGCCGTACGCCGGGGTACTCCATGCTGAAGCGCCCACCGGGAGTAAGGACGAGAGGATCGCCTTCTCCGAGCAGTTCGTAGACGATCCCTCCTCCGTTGATGTCTAAAGACGGCATCGGGTCTCCTTCGATCGGTCAGATTCGGGCGTGCTCGTCGCTGTTGGGGTGATTCTCGACCCCACGCGAGGTGGTGTCAAAAGTCGGCCCGGAGCGAGTGGTTCTCGTCGACCGGGCATCGAGGGTCATCTCATCGGCGTCCTCCACATACGCTCTGAGCGTCACCCGGCCGGTCATGGCGTCCTCCACATCGACGACGTCGGCCAGAAGTTGGCTGGTCGCGTGGCGCTTGCTCTGGGCCGCCAATTGCACAGCACGTCCAAGCTTGTCCGTTGCCCTTCGCTGGTCCCCGGCCCGCCGCGCCGCGAGTCCTTCCTGAATGGCCCGGGCCAGCTCGGCCTGGTCCGTGTAGTGGGCGACGTCGGGGCTGATCGGGGTGAAGAGGGCTGCCTCATCCGTCCAGCTCGCCTTCATCAGGGCCTGGGTGTGCTTACGCCCGCCGACGAGGAGACTGACGCGGCACGCCAGCATCTCGGCATCCAGTGGGCCCGGTGGCACGTCGATACTCACGTGATACTCCCGGGCCTCCGTCGTCCATGCCCCAGTCGGGATCTCGATGGTGCGGGCGTCGAAGGCGCGCGAACGGGGCGTGAGGTCTTCGATGGTAGGCGACACTTGCCGGATGAACCTGACGCGGGCCCGCTCGGGTACCCACACCTGCAGTGTGGCCTCCACTTGCCGCGCCAACGCCGCGCCAATGACGTTCCTGAAGTCCTCCTCCATGTCGACCGGCTGGCGGATGATGTCCACGGACCCGAGGAGGGCCGAAGAGATCTGCCGCAGCTCGCTCACGGCCCAGTCGCTGCCGATACCCCGACAGTCGCATTGGAACCGGCCGACGGACGCTGCGACGGCGATCTCCAATTCCTGCGCTGACTCGTCCTCATCCTTGCCGTCGGTCAGCAGCAGCGCGTGATGGATGGCTCCGGGGCGAAGGGCGCTCAGCCGGGCCGCCAAGGTAAGCCACTGTCCGATTGCCGTACCGCCGACAGGTTGGAGGGTGGCCAACGTTGCCACCGCCTCTTTGCGGGTTCTCGGCGAGGCCTGGACCAACCCGTTGGTTGGCGGGTAGACGACCTCGGCGGTGTCCGCGCCGCGCACGACGGCAAACCAGACACCGTCGGGCAGGATCTCCAGGGCGGCGCGGGTTGCCTTGCGCAACGCCCGGATCTTGTCCCACGGATGACCCATCGATCCCGAACAGTCGAGCAGGAAGATCTCGACCGCTTCGCGGGACCGCTCGTCGGGCATGGCGATGTCGGCCGTCACCGAAACGATGCCCTCGACCTGCGATCCGCCCGGGGGCAAGTAGGGATTCTGATGGCTGGTCGCCGTGAAGACCGCGGCCAGCGGCCGCTCGTCGATATTGTCCGCAACCATCGGCGCGGGCAGCGGTCCGAGGGTGTCGACGGTGCCGGTGCGGGGGAGGTTGCGAGCATGGTGACGGGCCGTGCCGAATGCGACGAGTGAACCTTGCACCACCCGGCCGGACGACGCACGAAGTGTTCCCGAGATCCTTCGCGCGACTGCTTCTACGGTGAAGACCATTCCCTTCGCACTCCATGCAACAGCTCGAGCAAACGGCCGCAGAACGATCGCGACGACCGAGGCGACTGCCCGCGCCGGCTTCCCGAGCATTCTCGCTGCCGCGCCACCGATGCTGCCCAACAACAGTCCGACCACGGCGAGGGCACGTCCGATCACCACGGCTATCGACGCGAGATGCCGGAAGGCCACCAAGATGACGGCAGCGAGTACGCGTGCGACGACAGCGAGGGCGCGTGCGACCAAAGCGATGGGACGGACGATGAGCATGACGATCCGGGCGGTGAGCCAAGCCACGCACTTTGCCAGGGCGGCGATCCCCCGAGTGGCCACAATGACGCAGGCCCAGAGGCGACGGAGGATCCACGCCCCGAGGGAGAGAGCGACGCGACCGAGAAGGACCAAGGGCCGGACCAGCAGGGTCAGCGCGGCCAGCACCAACCTGGCCAGCGCGGCCACCGCAGTGGCGACGGCAACGAACACCAAGCGGACAATGTGCGCGGCGCGTCGCAACGCGGGAGCGAGGAGCTGGCCGATCAGACGCAGGGCCAGGGCGGCGATCACGAATGCATCCGTGACCTTCGCGTACACCCAGGCGATCCCACGTCCGCACCAACGGAGAATCGTCCGAAGAGGGCGCGAGAGGTTCCACAACGCAGATGCAGCGGCGCCGAAGCTCTGTCCCACGTGCCGAGCTGCGCCGGCCATCAGGTGGGCGATCCCTGCCACTGCGCCCGCGGTTGCATCGACGCAGCGGAGCACGACAAGTTTGCCGACCTCCCAGAGCGTGGTGAAGGGGAGCAGGATGATGGTGAGCACCCGGGTGGCCAGGCCGGCTGATGCATCGATACCGGTGCCGACCGGCGGCGGAGCCGTCTCGTCCGCTGTCGCTTCCTGTTCCCACACCGAACACTCCGACGTTTTGTTCATGGGGTAAGGGTGCGCTCAGCCGGTAAAGACCCGGTAAGGGAGCCCTGTCGGATCTCTCACCTCGGCGAAGGTGGTGCCCCCCTCTCGTCGGGTGCGGTCCAGCGCAGTTCGGGCTTTTCGAGCACGATCGCCTTTTCGAGGCTGATGATCTCCGAGGACGGTTCGAGCCCGTGCTCTTCCCGGAGGATCGATTGGTAGCGCTGGAAGGCCCGCAAGGCATGAGTCTGCCGGCCGTCGCGGTACAGCGCCAACATGAGCTGGATCCACCGTCGCTCGCGCAACGGCTCTTCCTCGACGGCTGCGCGCAGATCCGGGAGCACGCCGTGGTGATCGCCCAATTGCAGGCGGCCCTCGAAGAGATCCTCCTGGGCGCTGGCCCGGCGCTCTTGGAGACGCGCCACCTCGCCGGTTCCAGCCGGACCGTCGACGAGGTCGGGGAGTGGTTCCCCCCGCCACAGTTCCAGGGACCAGGCAAGCTGGGCGACGGCCGAGCCCGGGTGTCCGGCGAGCAGCAGCTGGCGTCCCCGTCCGGTTCGTCGCTCGAAGCGGAACGTGTCGACCTGATCCTTCGTGCCCCGCAGGCGGTACCCCTGCGGGGTGGTCTCGATGGCCTCCGCCCCCAGTTGTTGGCGCAGGGTCGAGATGTAGACCTGAAGGGCCTTGCCTGCAGTCTGGGGTTCGTTGTTCCCCCACACATTCCATTCGAGGTCGCCGGTCGAGACGGCCGAGCCGATCCGTAGCGCCAGCAGGGCCAGCACGGCGCGTAACTTCGGGGCGCTCAGCGGCACCTCGGTCCCCTCCACCAAGACTTGGAGGGGACCGAGGAGGCGGATCTCCATGTGCTGGCGATCCCTGATGACGCCGCGCGTGTCCTTCGAGGGGACCGACACCTCGTGGGAGCGGGACAGGCCGACGTCCACGCGCTCCATGGTCAACGTCGTCCACGCCCCCACATGGATCTCATCGCCGGCCTGCAGGGGCACCCGTTGGTTCGCCGGGATCGGATCACGCTCGGCGTTGAGAAATGTGCCGTTGGTCGATCCCTGGTCGACCAGGGCCCAGCTCCCGTCGGGTTGCCGCATCAACACTGCGTGCCGGTGCGACACCCCCAGGTCCTCCAGCGAGCCGGACAAGTCGATCTCGGGCTGGATGCTCTTCGACGTGCTGCGCCGTCCGATGCGGACATGGTCGCCGACGAGTGGGAGACGGCGGGTGTAGGTCGCCGCAGGAAACTCCATGTCCTCGGGGTCGACCATCTCGTAGTACTCCGGGTCTGGCCGCGCGACGACTTCCCAGAGCTCTTCCTCCCACACCGGGACGCTGTCGGGCGCGTGCAGGGCGTACCCGCACTCGCCACAGATGGGCCCCGCTTCCGTGGGCGATCCGCAGTTGGTGCAGAGGCGGGCCGGAGGCACCTCGGCCGGCGGTGTTTTCGGCGGCCTTCTCGTGACCCTCTTTGCTTTCGCGCCGGATCCGCCGGATCCGGCGGACGCGCCTGACGCGCCTGACGATGGATCGGGCAGCCCGAGTGTGATCCCGCACGTGCTGCAGTAGTCCATCGCTTCGGAGGCGTGGCCCGCGGGACAGGTCGTCGTCAACGTCTCGTCCGCCCCGTGCGAACCGACCTAGATTCGAGGATCATCACGTCCACTTCGTCCACCTTGGGCTTGGCTTTCACCCTTCCCGTGGCCGGGTCCTCGATGTCGACCACCTTGGACAACCGGTCGAGCGCCTCGGAGTTGCCCGCTGCATGGGCCAAACGCGCCGCCTTCCCGAACAGTCCGGTGGCTTTGCTCATATCGTCGGCCCGCAATGCATCGACCCCGTCCTGCATGGCGTCGGCCAGTTCGGTCTCGCCCATGACTTCGGCGACCCGACGGTTGATCTTCGTCGACAAGGCTTCGTCTTCGGTCCATTTGGCGAGGATCGACGCCTGGCCGGCCGGCTCGCCGTCGACGACGAGCGTGACCAATCCGACTCTCTTTTCGTCACCGACCTCCCCGGGAGGCACGCGCACGGAGAGGTGATAGTCCCTCGACTCGTCGCCCCACGAGCCGGTCGGGTACTCACCGATCAATGGGCTGGTGTCGACGCGTGCGCCGATGAGGTCGACGATCGGTTCCATCTGTTTGAGCACGACGACGTGGCCGCCTTGCGGTGTCCAGACCCTGAGGGTCACTGCGCCGACCTGTTTGTTCAGCGATGCCTGCATCATGGAAGCGAAGTCCGCCCGCAGCCCGGCCGGGTCGGGAATGATGTCCTGGGTGCCGAGGAGGGCGTTGGCGATCTTCTTGAGCTCGGCCACCGCAAACTTGGCTCCCACGCCACGACAGTCGCACTGGAAAACTCCCTCGGCCCGGCGCAGAGCGTGGTCGAGGTCTTCGGGTGTCTCGCTCTCGTTGCGGCCGTCGGTCAGCAGGATCGCGTGCCGGATACCGGGCTGATCCTGCAACAACTCGGTGGTCAGGGTGATCCAGGACCCGATTGCCGTTCCCCCGTTGGCCTCGAGGCGTTGCACGGCCTGCTTCGCCTCCTGGCGCGTGGCCGATGTCGCGAGGGCCAGCGGTGGCACGGAAGGGTAGACCATCTGTGCCCCGTGGTTGCCGGCCACCACGGCAAATCGGACGCCGTCGGGGAGGCAGTCGATCGCCGCGGCCGTGGCTCCCTTCGCTTGTCTGATCTTGTCTGTTTTCATCGACCCCGAGGTGTCGATGATGATCACTTCGGCCCGGTCCTCGGGCCCGCGCCCCGCCGACTGCGGCCCGGGCGCCACCGATGTCCCTTCGGCGCTCACGGTGATGACGGCATTCATGAGCACGCCACCGGTCGGGAGGAACTCGTTCTGGAAGCATTCGATATGGAATTCCGCCATTGTCGTTGTCACTCCTCCGTTGGGGCGGCCGGACGATGTGCGGGTCCGACCGGGATGACGGCGACCGTGACGTTGTCCTGGCCTCCGGCGGCGAGGGCGGCATCGGTCAACATCCGGGCGATCCCCGACGCGGTGGAGCCATCGGCGGCGGCGACCATCTGGCCGAGATGCTCTGGGTCCTCGAAGTAGTTCCAGAGGCCGTCGGTGCAGACGACCAGCAGACCAGGATCGGTCACTTCGAGATCGGTGATGCGGGGCTCGGTGGATTCGGCGTCGGCGCCGATCCAACGGGTGATGGAGTGCGCTTCTCGGAGGCCGAAGGCTTCCTGCGGCGAGGCGCCTTCGGCCAACCGCTCCTGCGCCACCGTGTCGTCCACCGTCAGGAGCCTCCGACCGTCGACCGACTGGCCCAGCCAGTACGCGCGGCTGTCGCCGACGTTGCCGACGACGATCTGTCCGGGCGCGGCCAGGGCGACGACCATAGTGGTAGAGGGCGGAAGTTCACCACTGCGGTCCGCCGCGTCCATCGTCACGGCCACCGACCGCTGCGCTTCTTCGAAGGCCTCGTCGAGGAGTTGGTGTAACACGTGCGTATCGGGCCACTCCGGCGCGTCCAGGGCGCGGCCCAGCACGTCGATTGCCTTCGCAGCTGCGGTTTGGGCCGCCCGGTAGGCCCTGGAGGTCGACCCCACTCCGTCGCACACCGCGACCGCCGATCGGTCACCCACGGAGAGCAGGGCGACAGCATCCTCGTTGCGCTCCCGGCGCCAGCCCCGATCAGAGATCGCCGCCAGTGGTCCTTCGGCCAGGTGGATCTGCTGCACCTTCTCGGGGGACGCCGACCCTTCGAGGCCGGGAGCGGCACCGGGGCCATTGCCCGCGAACGGATCATCGCGGAGCTTGGTGCCGCACACCTCGCAATACCGCTCGCCCTCGAAGACGGTCGACCCGCACGCGCGGCAGGTGTCGATGGTGAGCTCGCTCTCTTCGCTCACGTGAGTGTCCGGGGTCGGTAGGCGTTGGCCAGGTCCACCAATTCGAAACGCTCCTCGTCGTTGTGGGCCAACTTGGCCAGTGAACGGAAGGTTCGTTCGATGGCGGTCCTGACATCCCCCTCAGTCAGCGACGCTCCGGCCGCAGCGGTGCCGGCGAGCGACGTCTCGGCAAGCGCCGTCTCGGCAAGCGCCGTCCCCGGATCGGCCGTGACGGCAGGATCGGTGAGGAGTGCGAGCGTCTGGATCTGCAGATCCCGTGTCAGCGTCAGCCGCACCGACGGCTCGGCCCGTAGGTGGCCGAGGAGGTCAGAGGCGGCGGTCAGATCGCTCATGGCCGGGTGCTGCCCGGCGATGTCAGCGCACAGGACCCCGCAGAGCGCGATTTGGGCCGCGGCGTGCGAGCTGGAGGAGCTGGGGATGCGCTCGAGTGCCGCCACTGCACCGACCCTGTCCCCGAGGGCGGTCCGGACTCGCGAGAGGCCGAAGCTCGCACTGGCGAATCCGGGGTCGGTGGCGGCCACAATCTCGAATTGATGGGCGGCCCGGCGTAGGTCTTCAACGGCATCGAGCGACGGCATTGTCCCGTTGGACGAGTCAGCGAGCGCCGCCATTTCGTAGGACACCGCCAGGGCCAGTCGGGGCGCAAGCTCCCCGGGCAACTCGGAGATGACGGTGGTGAAGTACGAGTGCGCATCCTTGGGCCGCCCCGCAGCCAGCTGGACCACGCCGCGCCACCAGGCGGCCCGCCACCCACTGCTCAGAGCTTCCGGCGACGTGAGCTCGGCTTCGGCTTCGGCGAATGCCCCCTCTTCGATGAAGGAACGGGCGAGACGGAATGCGACCTCGGGGGAACGCGGCGTCGAGGCGAGGAGAGCCCCGATCTGTTCGGAGCTGGAGGTGACGATGGTCGCCAGCACGCCGGCGGCCGGATCGAAGGGGTCGACCGCCGGTACGGGCAGGCTCTGCCAGGTGCTCGCTTCGGCGGCATTTCCGAGTTCGCCGCTGAAGAGCAGGCTGGGGGCGGGTCGGGGGTCCTTTCCGTCGATCGCCCTGACCTGGCGGAGTACGCCGAGCAACTGCTCGCCCATCTCTTCGGCCGACTGGAACCGGGACGCCGGATTCGGCGCTGTCGCTTTGAGCAAGAACTCGTAAAAGGCTTCGTAGCGCCCGAAAAGAGCTACCTCGTTGACCGGGGGGAGCGAGGTGGCGTATCGCTTCTTGTCCTGGAAGCCGGCGAAGTCGAAGCTGAGCACGGCGAGCGTGCGGCCAACGGTGTAGAGATCCGAGTTGATCGAGGCGCCCACCTCGGAGACCTCGGGGGCCTGATAGCCCACGGTGCCGAACAGATCGCTCTCCTCGCCCATGGCCACCACACCGCCGAGGTCGATGAGCGTCAGCTGCTCGTCGGTCTGGATGGCGTTGTCCGGCTTGAAGTCGCAGTAGAGCAGGCCCTGGTTGTGCAGATAGCCGAAGGCGGGGAGGATGGCCAGCATGTAGGCGATGGCCTGTTCGAGCGGCAGCGGTGCGCCGGTCTCGGCCCTGGTGCGCGCCCGAATCTCACGAAGCGACTCACCGGCCACGTATTCCATGACGATGTAGCCGGCGTCTTCGTGCTGAACGAAGTTGTAGATCTGCACGATGTTCGGGTGCTTGACCTCAGCCAGGAACTGGCGCTCGGCGACGGCGGCGGCCGCGGCCGCCTCGTCTTCGGAATCGAGCAGGCCCTTGAGGACCACCCATACGTAGCCGCCCCTGTGCGAGAGGTTCAGGTTCTGGGCGAGGTAGATCCACCCGAGCCCGCCGTGTGCGATGCACCCGGCCACGCGGTACTGACCGGCCACCAGATCGTCCGGCCAGAGCTTCGGCGAGAACGAGAACGGAGCGCCGTCCTCGGGGCAGAACCCCTCGGTCCGACCCGGCCGGCCTTCCCGGCTCCGACCGACCTCATGACCACAGCGTGCACAGAAGCGCTTTCGCTCCGGGACTTCGGGGTTTTCGAGCAGTACCGAACGTGGATCGCGGCGCGGGACCGAGGGCATCTCGACGAGACCGGCGCCCAGGGATCCTCTACCCCCACCGAAGCTGCCCGAACCGCCGGTGCGGCCCGTTGGCGGCCCCTCTCCCGGGGTCGCTCTGAGTGTGGTGGTGTCCGGTGAAGCCGTGCCGCTCAGCGGCGCCGCCGTCCCGAGCGTGGCCGGGTGCCCATCCCCATTGGATCCCGATCCCCCCGATGCTGTCGCCGCAGCCTGAGGGGCGAAGCCGCAGACATTGCAGTAGCCGTCTTCGATAATGCCCGGACCCGGGCAATCGACGCGCGCGCACGCCAGTACGTCGCCGTTGGTCGGCAGAGGGTTCGGAGGCGTCGAGGACGGGACCACCGGGGCGGAGACCAGTGGCGGGTTGCCACAGACGTCGCAGTACCCGCCGTCGATCTCACCGGTGCACCCGGTCCTCAGGCAGGTGGCCATGACGATGCCCCTTTCGACTGGGTCGTTATCGGGTGCGCCACGATCGACCGTTGGTAGGCGGTGACCAGCGCGGAGGCCTGCACGAGATCGCAAGGAGCCGAGAAGAGGACGTCCCGTGCGTCGATGTACAGCCGATGGAGCTCGAGGTCCTCGCCCTGCCCCACAGCGTCTGCCTTCGCCCGGTACGCATCGAGCCGGCCTCGCAACTCGTCCCGGGCGGCGACCGCCGACCGGGCTGTCTTCTTGAGGTCGTCGATCTGGCGGCGTACATCGTCGAGGCGCGGGAGGAGAATGCGGAGGCCAAAGGCCGCATCGGTAGGGTTCGTCGTGACAAGTCGGTTCGCCTCGGCTGACTCGCGCCGCAGCTCGTCGAGCACCATTCCAATTTTTTCGAGTCTGGTCCGCTCCTCGTCGTGCAGGACGACTTTGGCCGCGACTTCGGTTTGCATCGCTCGGGTCTGCTCGAGCATTCCGGTGCACTCGTCCAAGGAGACTGCGGCCGCCGCCAAGTTGCCTTCGAGCTTCTCGTGCACAGCCAATGATTCGCGCAGAGAGGTGGAGGCTCGTTCGATCATGGTCGTGATCGGGGTGAGTACCTCAGCGGAAACCGCCAGCGGGTCGCACCGGGAGAGGTCGTCGGCGTCCTCGAGCGCTTGTCGGGCCAGGGCCAGGCTGTTCGGTCGTCGAAGGTCGCGGGCATCCGCTTTCGCCTCGAGTTCGCCGACCATGGATGCAAGCGTTGCCAGGCGGGGGACGATCAACGTCCATACAGCGGCGACCTCGTTGACGACGGCCATGACCGACTCGTACTCGCTCGACATCCGGGCGATTACTTCATCGACGGTGAACATGTCGGTCGGTACCGTTCCCCCGGTCAGGGTCCGCGGAGCGTCGGGCCGCGGCACCGACACCGATGGCCCATCGAGCAGGTTGGTGAGGCGGCCGAGTGCCGCACGCGAGAGGGAAGACTTCGTGCCGCGTTGTCGGGTCACTTCTTCGAGCGTGTCAGCCAGAGCCAGTTGCCCACTCCAGAGAGTGGCGAGACGCAGCTGGGCGTCGTGCCACTGCGCCGCGGTCTGGCCGGTCAGGGAGGACGATGCGTCGAGCATCTGCCGGGTCACGTCGGCGTCGAGCTCGACGAGGTTCTGGACGATGCGCTCGAGCGTCGTCCGCAGGCCGGCGATGCGACGGTCGATGGCCTCCACGGTCGGCGTCGTCACGTCGCCGCCTTGTAGGTCGGCGCAGGTGGGCTCTCTGCTTGCTCGGTATAGGGAAGGAGATCGGCGTTGTAGAGCGCCTGCCAGGTGCCGTCCGTCCGCTCCTGGGCCAGCACACCGTTCACGAAGGCCGTGAAGTCGGAGTGCTTCTGGCTGATGGCCATGCCGTACGGCTCGGGGCTGAACGCCGATCCGACGATCTTCGTATTGGGGTCCTGCGCGTGGAGCCCCGTCAGAATTGCGTTGTCAGTTCCGATGGCGTCAACCTGACCCTGTTGGAGCATCACGAGGCAATCGGCCCAATCGTTCACGTCCCAGGCCACAATGTGCTGCGCTCCGCTCACGGCCACCAGGTTGCCGAGGGAGTCCGCCCCGCCGGTCGCACAGACGCGCTTGTGACCCAGGTCGGCCGGACCAGTGATCGTCGAGTTCGAGGGCACCAGCAACTGTTCCGCCGCGTTGTAGTAGACGGTGGAGAAATCGACCGGATACGGATCTGCACTGCTTTTGGTCTGGCGTTCGCAGTTGATGGTCATCGTCTCCGCGACGATGTCCACCTCGCCCGTTGCCACCGCTTCGCTCCGGTCTGCGTTGGCAATGATCTTGAAGTCGATCGGCGGAGGGTTGGCGCCGAAGATGGCGTCGTTCACCTGTTCGAGCATGTCAATGTCGAATCCCACGAGTTGGCCGGTGGTCGGGTTGCGATAGGCCCACAGATTTGTGCTCTGGTCCACCCCGGCGATCAGGTAACCGCGCGCGAGGATGTGCGCCATCCAGGATCCGGCCGGCATGTGCCCCGGGGCGGGCATCGGGCTCGGCGGCGGGGAGCTGGCGGTGCAGTTCGATGTCGTCGCCGGGGTCGGTACCGGATGGACGATGGACGCGCCCGCGGGCATGACCGTCGACGCGTCGGCCGCGGCGGATGGAGCCGAGCTCGGCGGCGTCGGGGACATCGTGCCGCAGGCGGCAACGGCCAGAGCGAGGCCGAGCAGCACTGTGGCTGTGACGAGGCGCGATATGCGCCGGCTGGTCGATGGCGGGTTGGCGTGCATGTCGGCTACCGGTACTCGGCGATACGGGGCCTGAAACCCAACAGGATGAAGGCGGCGACCACGACGGAGAGGACGGCGCTTCCCCAGATGAGACCTGCGATGTCATCGGAGGCGCCGTGCATCGACTGATTGAACGCACGCTGGGAATGCGTGATCGCTGCACTCAGGGTGCTGTCGAGGTTCGACGAGACTGTAGGCAACTTGTTCGGACCGCTCCCGGAGGCAAGCGCAACTGCCTTGTCCTGCTGGGTCACATCGCTCGAGTCGTCGTACTGCCGGATCTGCTTGTGCACGTCGGCATACGACGCCAGCGCAGTATCCGCCCGCTTGATCTCACCCTCCTCGACGGACCCGGCATCCCTGCTGGCCGATGCCACGAGGTCGTTGAAGCGGTGGACCGTCGCGGTGTAGTCCTGCTGGTACGTGGAGACCGAGTTCCGGGTAAGGAGAGTGAGTTCGTCATCGGCCATCATCTGGAGTGCCCCGATCCGGGCCTGGGTGAAGAGGACCACGGGACCCGATCCGTTCGCTGTGGCGGTGTCGACGCTCGAGTTCTGCGCGATGATGCCGATCGTGAACCACAGCGCGAGCACGAACACGATCGCCGTTCCGACCGCCAGGAAGAGGTTGAAGGTTCGGCGAAAGTGTCTGCTCATCCAGACCTGCACGACGATGAGGAGCACCAAGAGAGCGATGATGAAGAAGACGGCGGTCCAGAGCAGCGGCGAGCTCACCGCGTTGTCCTGGTCGCTCGCGAGTTGCTGGTTCTCCACTGTGTACAACGTCGAAGCCGCCGGGAGGATCTCGAGCCTCATGAGATTGTTCGCCTCACCGATGTAGGCCGTCGCGAGCGGGTAGTAGCCCTGGCGCTCGTTGAACGTGGCGGTCTGGACGAGCCCGGTGTAGGTCGGAAGGTTGACTGCGACGGACCGGATAGACGAGGCGACTGCCGGGTCGTTCCCCGCGGCCTGAGCGGCCAGAGCCAGGTTGGCCGAGGCCTGCGCGACATCACTCATATAGCGGGTCCGGAGTGCAGCTGGTTGCAGTTGGGCCTGCAGGAACGAACCGGCGGCGGTGGTGTCTGCATCGGACAGGTAGGTGTCGATCGCCTGGGCTTCGACGACGAGCGGCTCTGCTGTCTGTGACGCCGCCGACGTTGCTGTGGCGCGATCGTTGGCGGCGAGGGCAGTGACCAACCCGACGACGAGGGCCAGGACTGCGAGCCCGATGGAGATCAGTCGGAGCCGGGCCGGCGTGACGCCGCCCCGGGTGCGAGTGCTCGTGGGGGCATGAGTGCGGGCGTGCGCGGGTGCGCTGCGGCGACCGCGCGCCTGAGGAGCGCGGTCAAGTGACGGGTCAGGAACCACCCCCACGGGCTCCGTCGCAATCATCGCCAGACCCTTCTCTTGCGCACCACGAACCAGATCGGATCATCCACCAGAAGATCCCGTTCAGCGGCGCTCGCCTGACCGTATTCTTTCACCCCTTTACTTTGCGCGAGGGCGGTAAGCGCTCAGTAAATTCAGATTTCGCCAGTTCCGTCGGCCAGGTCCGGCTGTCCGTCCATCTGCGTACGCGTGACGTGCCTTCGAGGAAGCCTGACAGTGCCGTCAGGTTCGGCGGCGCGCGGCGTTGATTGTTCAGATGGTTGCGGCGATTCCGATACCGGCGGCGGCGACGCCAAGGCAGAGTGCGAGACCGCCGAAGGTGTAGATCCATGCTTCCGTACGGTGGCCGTCGCGGAGGAGATGCACCGACTCCCAACTGGCAGTGGACCACGTGGTGTAGCCCCCGCACAACCCGACGCCGACGACGTCGAGATCGTGGGGACCGAACCCGTGGTACATCGAAAGACCGGTGAGGAAGCCCAATAACAAGGATCCCGAGGCGTTGACGAGGAGCGTACCCACCGGCAACGGGTCAGCGCGACGACGGGCCGCATGATGGATGATCAGTGCGCGCAGCATCGCACCAATCGCTCCGGCGGCCGCAACCAACAAGGCAAGGCCGAGGGTGGGGGAGTGGTTCACGGAGTTGCCCACCGCCGACCGACTGCATCTCCCACCAGCACGAGTGCCGTTCCGCCGAGGAGTGTCACGGCCAGATACAGGAGGCTCAGCCCTGCCCGCCCGTGCTGAAGGAGCGTGATGGCGCCGACCGCCAGCGCGGAGTAGGTGGTCCAGCCGCCGAGGATGCCCACGACGACAAACGGACGGAGAAGCGGCTGTCGCGGCGTCCACTTCTCGACGAGCGGAATGAGCAGCCCGATCGCTAGTGATCCGCTGAGGTTGACGACCAACGTGACGGTGGGGAAATGGCCTGACCCTTCGACGAATGCGGAATCGAGGAGGAAGCGGGCCACTGTGCCGAGTGCGCCGCCGACGGCGATGACCAACAGGACGGTCAATGAGAGTCCGAGGCGTGGGACCGCGGATTCTCTGAGTGGATCGTCACTACTCGCCATGGTCCATCCTCCTGCGCCTGGTGCGCACCACGACGTGTGTCACGGTGCTCTCTGGTCAGGAGCCATCAGCCGTGTCGGCGGTTCGGAGCATTCGCTCCCCGGCGGGACCCATCGCCGGACTGCAGCCCACAGTGTACCGTCGCCCGCCGGGGGAGTGGGGGTACGCCTCCCTCAGAGACGGGGTCCCGGGGCATTGCGAAAACGGAAAGGCTCACTTTCTCGCCCGGCGATGACGTACCAACACTCGCCCGAGACTTCGGCGTCCAGAATGCGTTGGAAGGCGGCAACGACATCGCTGACGTCGAGAATGGGAAATCCCATGTCGAGCAGGACCTGCTCGGAGCCCTTGATGATGTTCGTGTAGGCAAAAGACGGGCAGAGCGCGTTGACGGTGACGCCCTCGGCAGCGTACGCCTCGCCGATGGAGCGGACGAGGCCGACGACGGCGTGCTTGTTGGCGGCGTAGATGGGATCGAAGGGGACTGCGACCAATCCGGCCATGCTGGCCGTGGCGACTATTTTTCCCCCTCCGGACGCGATGATCGCCGGCCGCGCTGCGGCAATGCCGTAGACGACGCCGTCAAGGTTGATGCGCATGGCCCGGCGATACGCCTCGGGATCGAAGTCGTCGCCCATGCTGCACCATGACGTCACCCCGGCGTTGAGATGGGCCAGATGCAGCCCCCCGAACTCCTCGACGGCATAGGCCACCGCGGCCGAACTGTCGGCCGGTTCCGTGACGTCGGTATGGATGAAACGGCCCCCCAGCTCTTCGGCCACCTGCGCGCCCCGGGCATCGTCGATATCTGCCAGAACCACGGATGCCCCCTGCGCCGCCAGGTGGCGCGCCACCCCTTCGCCGATGCCGTTGCTGCCACCGGTGATCAACGCCACTTTGCCGTTCATGTCCATTCCCGGATCGTAGGGGAGCGGGCCCCCAGGTAGCTTGAGCCCGTGGACAGCGCCGGTGGCGACGAGCGAATCATCAGCCCTACGGCGAACGAGGCCGAACGTCGCCGGTGGAACGATGCGTATTGGACCTCGCTGTGGCGCAAGCGCGAAGCGCTCACGGACAATCTGACCGCCGACCTTCTGCTGCACCTGGACGCGAAGCGGGGCGAACGGATTCTCGATATCGGGAGCGGCGGCGGCAAGGTCTCCCTGGCGCTGGCCGAGCTGGTCGGCCCGGAGGGTCGGGTCGTGGGAGCGGACATCTCAGCGCCCCTCGTCGGGCTGGCCCGGGAGAGGGCACAGGAAGCCGTCGCGGCCAATGCCGATTTTGTCCTGGCGGACGCCCAGTCGGCCTCGCTGGCCGGAGCGCCCTTCTCGGCCGCCGTCAGTCAACTCGGGGTGATGTTCTTCGACGAGCCCGTCACGGCCTTTGCCAACATCAGACAACAGGTTGCAGACGGGGGGCGACTCGCGTTCGCCTGCTGGCGATCCATCGACCGCAATCCGTGGGCCCTGGGCCATGCGATCGGTGCCTATGCCCCGCCGCCCCCGACTCCGGCCGCCGGGAAGAGCCAGACGGGCCCTTTCACCCTGGGCGATTTCGAACGGACGGCCGGGATCCTGGAGGCGGCCGGCTGGGGGCAGCCGCAGGCGGCTCCGTACGAACGGATCGTCACGGTGGACCGGTCCGCCCTTTTCGACGAGGGTCAGCTGGTGCTCAACGGCGTGAGCGAGGAGAACCTTCCGGCGGCCCGGGATGCCGTTGAGCGGCACTTGGCTCGGTTCGCCCGAACCGACGGCCTTCTCGACGTGCCGGTGGCCTATTTCGTCGTCACTGCCAATTCTGTCCCCGATCCTTGAGGGGAGAGGGCCAGATCGAGCCTCGCTGAGTCACCGTCGAGTCACCCCCCGGAATTTCCAGTGTGACTTAACATAATGATTATTATCGGCGGTCAGGGGAGGAGGGGCGGTCGCAGCGCACTGGGTGCAGATGGGTCCCGAACAGGGCGTTCAGGGGCGAACGGACCACCACGCCGTGCGGCGGGCGTCTGCACAGAGTCCGGCGACCGGACCGGTGGCAAGTCAGGACGAGATCAGCGTTCGGCGTTCGCAATAGCTATTGCAGAGAAAAATCGCCTCGGGCTATTCGTGCCAGTTCTGTCCGTTGGTCGGGCCGTTCGTCGTGGTCAAAAGGCCTGGAGCGCCGTTCTCGACGCCGTTCTCGCGGCCGTTCTCGTGACCCTGGTTGCCTTCATGACCGTGGCCGTTCCCGCTGCCGTTGCCGTGACTGTGGCCGTTGGTGGTGCCGTTGTGCGGCAACGGTCCCAGGATCGTGCGGAGTTCGGCCCGGGACCGGATGCCCAGTTTCTGGTAGCACCGGGACAGGTGCCCCTCGACGGTTTTGTCAGTGATGAAAAGAGTCTTGGCGATGCCGGCATTGTTGTTTCCTTCGGCGGCGAGTTCCGCCACGCGGCGCTCGGCCGGCGTGAGGGCATCCGATCCGACGAGAGCCAGGCGACGTGGTCGGGCCCCTGCGGCACGGAGCTCGCGTTCGGCCCGGTTGGCGAGAGGTCGGGCGTGGCACCGGAAGGCGAGATCGGCACCCCGGCGGAGGGCGGCCCGGGCGCTGGCGTTCTGGTCGTCTTCGCGCAGGGCGACGCCGAGGTCGATCGAGGCACGGGCGTATTCGATCAGCGCCCCCGTGGGTTCGAGTACCCGGCTGGCCTCGGTGAGCAGGGTGAGCCGATCCCCGGGTTCGCTCACCTTGGCGGCGATCCGGAGGGCGGCGCCGAGAGACCATAATGCGCCGAATGCCCGAGCTTCCCCGAGATTCTCGGTGGCCAGTTCGCGCGCCTCGTCCAGCGGGCCCGTGTTAGAGAGAAGAGAGACGACCAAAGCACGCCATGCGGTCACGGCCGGATTGCGGATCGTCCTACTTTCGGCCCACTGGCTGGCGATGCGGAGGTCGACCAGGGCGTCATCGGTCCTGCCGTCGAGGATGCGGACCCGGGCGCGCTGTTCCAGCGGAGCGAGATCGGCCAGGGTCTGGGGATCCGACATGTGCGGTTGGTTCTCGAGGAGACTCGCCGCCTCTCTGACGTGCCCTTGTTCAATGAGGGAGTTCCCGAGGAGCCCGATACACATCGGTCGTGAACGCCAGGCCTGATCGCCGATCGCTTCGAGGGCACGTCGGCATTCGATCTCCCCTTCGGCGATAGCTCCTTGCATGTTGAGGGAATGGGCCAGCACGACGGAGAACTCGGCGATGGCGAGGGTTGAGTGGTTCTTGAGTGCGGCGCGCTGCGCCTGACGCGTGAGGTGTTGGGCCAGATCGAAGCGTCCGGAGCGGATCAGGGTCGTGAGGGCGCGGCCGGTCACGGCCACGAAGAAGTCGTCGTCGAGCGCGAGGTCGTTGGGATCGAATGCCTGCTCGGCCATGTCCGCCACGTATGCCGCAGTCCCGTGGGCGGGTGAAAGGCTGTAGAAGTGCGACAGGTGGGCCAGCGCCATCCGCTCGGGGCGCGTCCATCCCGTGCGTTTCGCCACCAGCGCTGATTCGAAAGCCGACGTGATCATCGGGACGGGCGAAGGGTTCGAGGCGCGGGTGGCTACGGCGACCTCGAGGCGCAATCGGAGGTCCGTATGCTCCTTACCGAGCTCCGCCGCCAGTGCATGGAAGGTGGAAACCGCCGCAGGCGCCAGTGAACCTTCGTCGTAGGATTCGACACACCGCAGGGCCGCTTGCGCCAGCGCGACGGGATCCGCCCCCAGGGCGGCAGCCTCGCGCAGGTGATCGAGGGCGGACGTGAGGCCCATCACACCTTCGGATGATGCCAGTGCCACGAGCAAGCCCGGGCGAGCGCTTTCCTTCGGCGGCTCGGCGAGAGCTCGAGTGAAGCAGCGGGTGGCGAGCCCCCATTGGCCCTGGTCGGCATGGAGCCGGGCTGCCCGCTCCAGCGTTTGGGCGGTCCACTCGTCACCGGTGGGTTCGGTGACCAACAGGTGTCCTGCTATTTCGTCGAGGGAGACACCATGACGGTGGAGGAGGCGCGCCGCCTCCGTGTGGGCCTGGGCGCGACGGGCGTGCCCCATTTCGCCGCAGACGGTCGACCGTTCGAGGGGATAGACGAAGCGCAGAGGGCGAGCGTCGCGGAGGATATGGATCTCCGAGAGTGCGTCGGCCATCTGGCTGGCCATGCTGGCGTCGATGCCGGCCAACTCGGCCGCCATGCGGTGATCGACGCCATCGCCGAGAATGGCGACGGCTTCCAAGAAGGAGTATGTCTCCGGGGAGAGTCCTTCCATACGTCCGAGAATGGCGCGCGCCACCGGGGGCGGCGCCAGTGTGGCCAACTTCTCCTCGGACAATTCGGGGTAGGCGCCGTCCTGCTCCAAATTGGAAAGGAGCGAGAAGAGGAGGAAGGGATTGCCGCCCGTGACCTCGTGGCAGATCCGGGCAAAGTCATCGTCGGGATCACGCCGGAGGTGTTGGCTCACGAGTTGTGCGACGGCCCGGGCGGTCAAGTTCCGCAGGGCGAGCACGCGAGTGGACGGCTCGGCGATGATGCCGTCGACGGCGCGCAGCGGTACCCCGGCCACTCGCGGTGTGGCAGTGCCGAGAAACCACATGCTGCCCGAGTGTGGTCGCCGCGTCAGATAATGAATCCACATCAACGACTCGTGATCGGCCCATTGCATGTCGTCGACCGCGATCACCAGGGGCCGCTCGCTGGCCCGGGCGGAGAGTCCAGTGAAAAGTCGGTGGAACATCTCGTCGTAGTTCGGCTCTCCGTCGGTATCAGCAGAGTTCCACTCCCCCACGAGCAGCTCGAGATCGCTCGGGTACACGTTGGATTGATCCGATTGCAGTAATTGACGAACCACACCGAACGGCGAATCGATTTCACGCTGACTTCCTCTGGCGCGCAGGACGTCGAGCCCTACTTGCGTCGCGAGGTGGCACGCAGCGTTGAGAAACCCGGTCTTTCCGAGACCAGGTCCCCCTTCGATGATTACCGCGACGGGAGGCGTGTGCCCGCCGAAGCTGGCGGCGAGCTCGGTGAACCAATCGTCGCGTTCGATGAGACGGCGGAGGAATTCGCTACCCGACCGGCGACGGTCGAACGCTGGAACGCGGTCCATCATCAACACGCGAACACCGCCTGGTAACGCCTTTCGGCGTTCATCATGGTTGACATTCGTCCTTCGCCCTGGGTTTCACCGAAACGACTGCTGATCCCCCTCGACCACAGTCCGTCAGTTGAAGGGCACAAAAGTAGTTCACAGAAATCAGTGTCGTCACATTGGCCCCTTCTTCGCCGCGTGATGGATGCATCTCATCCACCCGCGCACCCCTCTCGTCCGCCTTGGTGTTGCCAAATTCAAGGCGGTTTCGGCGAAGTGCGCCAGAGGACAAAGACCCAGGGCAGAAGGTCTGGGTCTTAAGTCCCAATATTTGAGGGTTATCCGGTCGGGGGCCCGCTCGCGTCGAACTGGCTCCCGTCTCGACGGCGCGCGGCGTCAGTTTTCGCACGACGCGAGGGCGTCGTGACCGTCGCAGACCTCGTTTTGCCAAGGAGTGCGTCGTAGGCACAAATGGCCCGAAACGATGAGGGGGAGTGCGCCGTAATTCAAGGGGAGCGCAAGACATTCCAAGGGGTACCGACGCAATTGCAAGGGTCGACGTTCCGGTTCTTTGCGGGGTACCCCCGGTTTCTCTGCGGGTTGTCGGCCTCGGTCCAAGGGTTCGTCAGGGACAAAGACTGGGGTTTCTTGCTGGGTTTATGACTCCTACTGTGATTTCCGCGGCGGGTTCATATACGGGTGTCCTGGAGTAGGAGCACTTTGGCGGACTTTCACCCTGTCAGCGGAAAGGGCAATTGTCATGAGCGGAGAGATGAGCAAATTACCTCGTAGTGCGCTCGCGAACGGTGATGTCTCCAAGAAGCGTGTGGAGGCCGGAATACGAGTGGGCGTTGTCGGATGCGGGTATTGGGGTTCGAAGCACCTTCGTGTCCTCCAATCGCTCGATGGCGTTTCTGCTGTTGTCGCAATTGATCCCGACCCTACGCGAGTCGTGAGTCTGCAACGCAGTCTTTCCCTCGACGGTAGCTACGCCTCGCTCGAGGAGGCACTCCCCTATGTCGACGCAGTCGTCGTGGCGACGCCTCCGAGTACGCATGTGGAGATTGGTGTACGTGCAATGCAGGCGGGTAAGCACGTTCTCATCGAGAAGCCATTGGCGACGTCGACGGAAGGCGCATTGCAGTTGATCGAGGCGTCCGCGGCCTCCGGAACGACCTTGATGGTCGGACACACGTTCGAATACAACTCGGCTGTATGGACGATGCGGGATCTGATCCGCGACGGAAGCCTCGGCAAGCTGTACTACGTCGATAGCGCACGTCTCAACCTCGGGCTGTATCAGGGGAACGTCAACGTCATCTGCGACTTGGCGCCCCATGACGTGTCGTTGATCAACTACCTGTTGGAGGATCAACCGACGGCGGTCGAAGTGTGGGCCTCGCGGCATGCGCACAGCCGCCTGGAGGACGTGGCCTATCTCCGGCTGCAATACGAGAAGTCTGATGTGGAGGCCAATATCCACGTGAGTTGGCTCGATCCCAAGAAGGTCCGCCGGCTCACCGCGGTCGGTTCACAGAAGATGGCCGTCTACAACGACCTCGAGACCGAAGAGCGCATCCGGATCCATGACAAGGGCGTGATGGTCTCCCCCAGTGCGTTCTCCGACGACGATCAGAGCCAGCTTCCGATGACGTATCGCTACGGGGACGTCACGGCGCCGTACTTCGACTTCCGTGAACCCCTGAGTGTCGAAGACGGGCACTTCGTCAGCTGCATCCGCACGGGCGAGACGCCACTCACCCACGGGCTGAACGGCTTGGCCGTGGTACGGGTCCTCGACGCAGCGCAGATATCACTGCGCGAGCACCGTGCAGTGGCGCTGGATGAAATCGCGGGGGCAGAAGCCGGAGACCGGTCGCTGTCCCTCGCCGGAACGGTGGTGGCGCAATGACCATCGAGTCCGTACCGTTCATGGACCTCGGCGCCATGGCCGATGAGGTGTGGCCTGACATCGAAGCTCCCTTCAGGGAGGCGGTGTCAGGCGCGCGGTTCATCGGTGGCGCAGCGGTGGAGGCGTTCGAAAACGAATGGGCCGCCTACTGCGGCGTTCCTCATGCCGTGGGCGTCGCCAACGGAACCGATGCCCTTCATCTCGCGCTCCGCGCACTGGGCGTGGGGCCGGGCGACGAGGTCGTCGTTCCGGCGTCGACGTTCGTGGCAACGGCAGAGGCCGTCGTGCTTTCTGGCGCAACCCCCCGTTTCGCCGATGTCGACCCACGAACGCTTCTGATGACCGTCGACACCATGACGGCCGCGATCACTCCCCGTACGCGGGGGGTCATCGCCGTCCATCTGTACGGCCAGACGCCGGACATGGACGCCATGGAGGCGGCAGTACGTTCCCGCGGCCTCTTCTTGGTGGAGGATGCGGCGCAAGCGCACGGGGCCCGTTGGAACGGCCGTCCCGTGGGGTCATTCGGTGACATCGCTTGTTTCAGCTTCTACCCGGGAAAGAATCTCGGTGCCTTCGGCGACGCGGGCGCAGTGGTGACCGGTGACGCCGACCTGGCGGAGCGGGTCCGCTCGCTTGCCAACCACGGCCGGGCCGCTGGGGATCATCACCGCCACCTACTCGTCGGGACAACCAGCCGGCTCGACTCGCTCCAGGCCTTGGTGTTGAGCGCAAAGTTGACCCGCTTGACGGCATGGACCGAGGCTCGCCAGAAGGTGGTGGACCGTTACCGGGCCGACCTCACCGATCTGGCCGGCATCGAGCTCCTCGACGAGCACCCTCTGGCGCACCACGTCTACCACCTCTTCGTGGTGCGTGTGCCTGACAGGGAACAGTTCGGCGCCGACTTGAAGAGCAACGGTGTCCAGTCGGGAGTGCACTATTCGCTGGCCATCCATCAGCAGCCGGCGTTCGCGCAGTTCGCGACCGGGCCGCTTCCCGAAGCCGAGGCCGGTGCGGCGGAAGTGCTGTCGCTCCCTCTGTACCCGCATCTCGGTATGGAGCAAGTGGACCGGGTCATCGAAGTGACGAAGCTCGTCCTCGAGCAGCGAGCGCGACGCAAATGAACATCGACGCAGACGTGATAACGGGCTACGCGCCCTCACGGATCAACGGGCGGTTGCTCTCTTTGGGCGTCGAGCCGCGCTTGCGCTCCGGGACGGTGATCTATGCCGGATCCGTCATCGGCGCGCGCCTCGAGACCGGCCACAACGTGGTGATCCGCGAAGACAATCAGATCGGTGACGACGTCTCCATCTGGAGTAACGCCGTGATCGACTACGGGTGCCGGATCGGTAGCCGCGTGAAGATCCATGCCGGTTGCTACGTGGCACAGTTCACCGAGCTCGAAGACGATGTGTTCCTGGCTCCCGGTGTCTGTATCGCCAATGACCTCTACCCGGGCGACGCCGAATCAGCACGGCGGATGCGAGGCCCGCGGATCGGCGTCGGTGCGCAGATCGGCGTGAACTCGACCATTCTGCCGTACGTCGAGATCGGGGCCGGAGCATTGGTCGGTTCGGGCTCAGTGGTCAGCCGGGACCTTCCCGCGAACTGTGTGGCTTATGGCAACCCGGCCCGTCCTCATGGGATGCGGTCGGATCTGCGCGACATCACGACGCGGTTCACCTTGGCCGGTGATCCCGAATCGGATGTGCCCGAAGATTCCCGCCTCGAGCGCCTCACGTGGTGAACTACCCCGTCTCGGCCCGGGTCTCCGGTCGGACGGTTCGGTCCTCGTCGGCCGAGGATGTCAGCGCGCGCCCGCTCAAACGTGTCTTTGACATTGTGAGTGCGACCGTGCTGCTGGTGCTGACCCTACCGGTGCTGCTGGCGGTCACGATCCTGATCCGGGCGACCAGCCCGGGGCGGGCGTTGTTCCGCCAGACTCGGGTCGGGAAGGGAGAGAAGACCTTCACCATCTTGAAGTTCCGCACCATGTACGTCGATTCCAGTGACGAGTTGCACCAACAGTACGTGCGGGACCTCTTGAACGGTCAAGCGGCGAATGGTTCCGGGGGGATCTTCAAGTTGGCTGATGATCCCCGCGTCACGCCTGTCGGCTCCTGGCTCCGACGCATTAGCCTCGACGAGCTGCCCCAGCTGTTCAATGTCTTGCGCGGGGACATGTCAATTGTCGGGCCGCGGCCCGTACTGCCGTTCGAAGCAGAGATGTTCAAAGGCGAACAGCGCGTGCGCTTCGGCGTGCGCCCCGGCCTCACCGGACTCTGGCAAGTGAGTGGCCGCAGCCTGGTCCCCTTCCTCGACCAGTTGGCCCTCGACGCGCGCTACGTGCGCGAACAGAGCTTCCTCCTCGATCTCAAGATCCTCCTTCGCACGATCCCCACGCTCCTGTCGCGGCGGACGCGATGACTCTGAACGATGTCCCCGTGCGCGTGAAGGACGCGGAGCTCTATGTCTCGGGCCCTGTCGTCGCCGCGTCCCGGGAACGTCCCGTCATGGATATGCCCACCACGGCCGAGGCTCCTTCGGAAGAGACGGAGCTCTATGTCTCGGGCCCTGTCGTCGCCCCGCCTCGGGGTCGCGCGGTCATGGAGATGCCCGCCACGGTCGAGGCTCCTCAAGAGGATCGCACTCCCGGGCCGACGCATGGCGCTGAAGCGGGCGAGGACCACGTGAGCACCACGACCGAGCTCACCGCCCCTGAAGGGGCGGTCGGCGACTCCATGACGGTGGCGATGTGGACCACCATCAGCCGGGTCACGGGGTTCGTGCGGGTAGCCACAGTAGCGGCTGTGCTCGGACCCACCTTCTTCGGGAATACCTACCAGTTCACCAACTCTCTGCCGAACCTCGTCTACTACGGGTTCCTGGCCGGCTCACTCTTCTCTTCCCTGCTCGTGCCCGCGCTCGTCCGCCACATCGACAACGGGGACCGCGTCTCCGTCGAACGCGTGGCGAGCGGCCTCTTCGGCGTCGTGGGTGCGGGCATGCTGCTCGTCCTCCCGCTGGCTGTCCTGGTGACTCCCGAGTTGCTCCGTCTCGCGACCCTGGGCACCGTCGCGGGCGACCATGCCGGAGAGTTGGGCGTCGGGCGCCTGCTGGTGGCCATGCTCATGCCGCAGATCCTCTTCTACGGCGTCATCGGTACGTCGACCGCCGTACAGAACGCCCACCGCCGTTTCGCGCTTCCTGCTGCCGCACCCGTGATCGAGAACGTGGGCACGATTGCCGTGCTCCTCCTGGTGCGCTTCCTCTTTCCTCCCATCCACGGCTTCGCCCAGGTCCCCCTGGCCGAGCTCCTCCTCCTCGGACTCGGATCGACCGCCGCCGTGGGCTTGCATGCTGCGGTGCAGTGGTGGGGGGCGCGCCGGGTCAACGTGACGCTGCGGCCGCGGGCGGGGTGGCGCAACCCCGAAGTCGTGGTGGTCATGCGCCGTGCCGTTCCCTCGTTGGTGCAGGCCGGTGCGGCCGCGTGCCAGCTGATCGTCCTGTTGGTACTGGCCGATCGGGTGGCGGGCGGTGTGGTGGCCTTCCAGATCTCCCTGAACTTCTATTTCTTGCCTGTGGCCATAGCGGCGACACCCGTGGCCCTCTCGCTGATTCCCCGCCTGGCGCGCCTGGAGGGTCACAGCGTCGACTTTCACGACACGTTGTTGCGCGGTCTCGCGTTTGCGGGATTCCTCACCGTTCCTGCGGCCACCGGCTACCTCGTCCTTGCCGGCCCACTGGGGCAGGCCGTGTCCCTCGGGCGGATGAATTCGCCTGCAGCCATCGCGCTGGTCAGCTCCAGCATTCGGACCCTGGCCCCCGGCCTGATCGGCGAGGCGGCCTTCTTGATCATCACCTACGCCGCCTATTCGCGCAACGACACCCGCACCCCGCTTCGGGCCATGGGTGTGCAGCTCCTGGTGTGCCTGCCGTTTGCCGCGGCGTCGCTCCTGTTCCATGGGGCGGCGGCTCTGGCGATGTTGGGCGCCGCGTTATCGGCCGGCACGCTTGTCAGTGCGGGGGTGCTCTATCTGATGGTGGCGCGCGCGGATCCGGGCCAAGAACGGCTCGGTCGTCCGATGATGCGCTTTGCCCTCGGGGGGGCGGTGATGGCGGGTCCGGCGTGGCTGACGGCACGGGCTATCGGACATTCGTTGACGGGGCGTCTCGGGAGCGAGGTGGCTGTGTTGGCCGCCGTGCTCGTCGGAGGAGCGGTCTTCCTCTTCGTCCAGTTGCTGCTGCGCTCTCGTGAACTGGGTTGGGTCGCCTCGAGCTTCGGCGTCGCGCGCCCACTTCCTGGCGGTGCTTTCGAATGACGGACCTTCGTCTTGACGACCCCGGCCTCAGCGCCGAGACCGCCGTCACGGAGCCGCGCCGGCGTGAGCCTTCGGTGCCCCGTTGGCGGACAGCGGAGGTCGCGGTGGACCGCCGCACCACATCGCGGGTGCTTGCCGCCGCCTGCCTGGTCGCCGTCGCCGCCCTGGGGTTGATCCTGCTCAAGGTTCCCGTGAAGGACGTGGTCCTCCTCGCCGTGGTGACGGTCATTGTCATCGCCGTCTTCCGCCGACCGGCTGTGGCCGGCTACATGGTCATCTTCATCACGCCTCTCGTGGCCGGGATCAACCGCGGAAGTGTCATCCCCTACTTCCGCCCCAACGAGGCTGTCGACCTCCTCGTCGGTGGTGCGCTCTTCGCTCGCGGCCTCCTCAAGATGCGTTCGGGAGAGACGCCCCGTCTCCATCTGGACCGCTTCGAGTGGGCCTTCGTGATCATGGCGTTCTGCAGCTCGATCCTTCCTCTGCTCTGGCTCTTCGTACGTGACATTCATCCGACGAGCGACGACCTCCAGTACTCCCTCGTTCTGTGGAAGTACTTCGGCCTCTACATGCTCGTCCGTTTCAGCATCCGCACCGCGGCGGAAGTGCAGCGCGCGCTGTGGATATCCCTGTGGGCATGTGCGATCGTCTGCATGGTCGCCATCCTGCAGTCGCTGGGTCTCTTCGGCATCCCCCACCTGCTCAGCTCCTACTACGCCCCCTTCGGCGTGGACGGTGCCCTGAGCATCGCCCGGGGTAGCTCGTTACTGTCGTTGCCAGCCGCCGTGGGTGACCTGGCGATCCTGAACCTGGCCATCGTGGCCGGCATGTTCATCCGCAATATCGGGGACAAGCGGATCCTCGCCGGTTTGGCCGGACTGTTCATCATCGGTGCCTTGTCGTCCGGGGAGTTCTCGACGATCATCGCCCTGATCATTGCGGCCATCGCCATGAGCTTCTTCATCGGTGGCGGCCGCATGCTCAAGATCATCGTTCCGAGTGCGGTGGTCGGCGCCTACGCCTTGCGGCCGGTGATCTCCAATCGCCTTTCCGGTTTCCATACCTCCACCGGAATTCCGGTGAGCTGGACGGGCCGGCTGAACAACTTGCGGACGTACTTCTGGCCCCAGCTGTTCTCCCACTGGAACTGGCTCCTCGGCGTACGACCGGCGGCCCGCGTTCCTTCGACCAGCCAAGCCTTCGGCTATGTGTGGATCGAGAGCGGCTACACCTGGCTCCTATGGGGTGGAGGCATTCCTCTCCTGGGCAGCTACTTCTGGTTCGTCTGGGTGGCCATGCGGCGGGCCTGGGCATTGGCCCGCGTGCCTGATGTCGTCGGGGTGGCGGCCCTTGGGGTCTTTGCCACATTGGCCAGCCAGGTGGTCGTGATGTGGTTTGATCCGCACCTCACCTACCGGGGATCGGCTGACGCGCTCATCGCCCTGATGGCAATGGCACGCCCTGCCATGTCACAGACGAAGGAGTACGTGGCATGAGCGGGCACCGTCGTGTCCTGCTGTTGGTGGAGAACCTCCCGCTGGCTCGCGACCACCGCTTGCGCAAGCAGGTGGCGGCTCTCGTCGCATCGGGCATCGGGGTCACGGTGATCTGCCGTCGGGATCCCGCGAACGCCGCCATCGAAGGCATCACGCTGCGCGAGTATGCGGCGCCGACCGACGCCATGAGCAAGTTCGGGTATCTCCGCGAATACGGCTGGTCGCTCTTCATGGCCAGCTGGCAGATCCTGCTCTGCCTGCTCGCCGAGGGATTCGACGTGATTCAGGTCAGCAGCACGCCCGACATCTATTTCTTCGTCACGGTCCCCCTGCGGTGGCTGGGCAAGAGCGTGGTGTTCGACGCCCGGGATCTTTCGCCTGAGATCTACGCACGGCGATACGGCGCCACCGGTGGATCGGTCCTGAGAGTCCTGCGCGCACTCGAACGTGCGAGCTACTGGTCGGCCACCCGGGTCCTGGCGGTCAACGACTCGGTCGCAGCCATTGCCCACGAGCGGGGACGCGTCCCCGCGGGCCGTGTCACCGTGGTCGGCAACGGCCCCGTCCTGCGTGGCGCCCAGTTCTCAGGTCCTCGGGGTTCGGCCCGCAGGTTCACCGGCCTGACCTGCTGCTGGGTCGGTCTCATGGGACCTCAGGACGGTGTCGATCTGGCCCTGCGCTCGGTGGCCCACCTCGTGCACGTGGTCAAGCGCACCGACGCCCATTTCGTCTTTGCCGGCACCGGTGATGCCCTGCCGGAACTCGAGGCATTGGCCGCACAGTTGGAGATCAACGAGTGGGTCAGCTTCCCCGGTTGGCTGAACTCCGACGAGGTGGCCGCATTGTTGGAGAGTGCCGACATCGGCCTCGAGCCCAACCTCGAAGATTTCGTTTCGCCCGTGAAGGTCATGGAATATATGGCACACGGTCTCCCGACCGTCGCCTTCGACCTGCGCGAGACGACAAAGATCGTCGGAGATGGCGGCCTCTATGCCTCCGCCGGCGACGTGGTCGGTTTTGCCGACCGCATCGAAACACTCATCATCAACCCGTTGACGCGTTTTGAGCTGGGAGCGGTGGCTCAGGAACGCATACGGAGCACATTCGCCTGGGAGCACCAAGAGCGTCAATACCTAGAGGTGTACCGCACCCTGTTCCCGCACGACCGACCCGACCTAACTCTGGAGGTGGCATGAGCCCCACGACCGAAACACCGCCGCAGTACTCACTCTCAGGAGCGAGTCATCCCTCGATCATCCGCACCGGATGGAAGTGGATCGTCATCGTCACTGTGCTGTTGATGGTCTGCACGTTCTACTCGGATAAACACAGCCACAAGTCGTACACGTCGTCGGCCAGTGTGGTCATGGGGTTGCAGATCTTCGCTAGCGGAGCCGAGCCCCTGCCTCCCGACATGGGCACCGCCAAATCGGTGGCGACCTCGGGCGTCGTGATTGACAAGGTCGCCGCTGAGCTGGGACTCAGTTCGACGCAGGTCAAGAACGACGTCTCGGTCACCAATCCGGCCGACACGGTGGTCTTGGATCTCTCCTTCACCGCACCGACCCCTGCACAAGCACAACGAGGGGCCGAGGCGATGGCGGACGCATTCGTGAACTATCAGGACTCTTCGTTGACGGCGGTGCAGAAGCAGCTGTCGGAGAAGGAGAGCACGGGGAACTCGAGTTCGACCCTCAGCGTGGAGACGGCCAAGGTCATTTCGCCGGCGACCGTCCCGACCAAGCCCAACGGGCACAGTCTGCTGCTCGATCTCCTCGTCGCGCTCTTTGCCGGAATCTGCCTGGGACTCGGTGTGGCCCTTCTCGTGGATCGCTCCAGCGATCGCCTCCGGGGACTGGCCGACGTCGAGACGCTGGTTGAGAATCCGGTGCTCGCGGTCATCCCCGAACTGTCCCGGCACGAGACCTCACGGGACCCGGTGTGCATCATCCGTGACGACCCGCTCCTACGCGAGGCGTACCGGGCACTGCGCGTGCGCACCGAGATCGGCTCCTCCGACGTGCTCGGCGTGACCATGTTGGTCACGCGCCCGAACGAAGACGTCGGACCGGCGGTGCCGACGGCACTCGGCCTGGCCGTCTCGCTGGCCCTCTCCGGCCGGAAAGTGGTGCTGGTCGGCGCTGATCTGCACAACTGCCCCCTCAACAAACTGTTCGGGACGTCCGGCATGGCGGGTCTGGCCGAGGGCTTGAGGAACCAGACGAATTGGGAGTCAGCTCTCATCACGACAGCGTTGCCCGGGCTCCGCCTTCTGACCGAAGGCACCGAGACCTACGGGGCGCAGGACCTCTTCGGCCAGCAGCAGCTCGCCCATCTGTTCACCGCCCTGCGCCGGTCCTTTGCCGACGTCATCGTGGTGGACGGTCCTCCGCTGCTCGAGCCTGAGGCTCTGATGTTCGTCGATGCGGCCACCCTCGTCGTTCTGGACGTCGACGAACGCCGCACAACCCGGACCGATATGCGCGCGGCCATGGGTCGTCTGGTCGAGGCTCCGGAGCGTCTGGTCGGGGCCGTCCTGAGCAGCGGGAGTCGCGGGTGGCGTCGGTCCAACTGGGAACTTGACGCGGGCGGCCTGAGCCGGCCCGGCATCGTGACCAGGGCGGTGGCGGCAGTCCAGGGCATGTTCGGTGTGCGCAAGAACAGGGCCGGCGCGCGACCGCGGCCGGCCCACGCAGCTGACCGCGACCTTTCGGTCCACTGGAGCGACGTGCAGGCCGACGTGCGGCATAAGCAGCCGCGCCGTGACGGGACTGTTCTCACACAGATGGACAACTGGTCGACCGAAGACCTGTCTCTGCCCGGTCGTGACGCCGACGCACCGGCGGGCGACGGCGTCGGGGCAGTCGGGTCGCGCAGCTTGACCAACCGGGAAGTGATCTGAGAGGTGCCGCGTCGACTTGGGCGGATGTTCCGTAAAGGAGCACGGGGGGCGTCTGTCGGCGCGGCGTGCCTCTTGGTGCTCTCGGGTGCTGTCATGAGCGGGTTATTGCTGGGCGCTCCGGCCGTGGCGGCCGCCACGCCCACTGTGGTCTCGTTGACGTTCGACAACGCGTGGGAGAACCAGATGACGGCGGCGTCGGACATGCAGGCGTCCGGGCTCACCGGCACGTTCTACGTGCCGACGGGATTCATCGGCCTGCCGGGATACATGTCGATGGCCGACCTCAACACGTTGAAGGCGAACGGGGACGAAATCGGCGGCAAGACGGTCGACAACTCGGACATGACCGCGCTGACCCAGAGCGCAACCGCCAGTGGCATGAACGAGGCCGAGCGGGAGATGTGTGAAGGGCGCAACGTTCTTTTGGCCGACGGCTTCGATGTGACCGACTTCGCCTACCCGTTCTCGGACTACATCCCGGCGGACGAACCGTTGGCCCAGGACTGCGGATTCAATTCCGCCCGGGGCGTGGGCAGTCTGGCCGACGCGCAACCGAACGGATGCACCTTCCCGGACTGTCCCTATGCGGAGACGATCCCACCGGCGGATCCCTTCTCGATCCGGACGCCCGATGACGCCGAGGTCACGACCACGTTGGCGGCACTTCGAGACGGACGTGACCAACGCCGAGGCCAACGGGGGCGGATGGTTGGCCTTTTCCTTCCACCAGATCTGCGACACCAGCACGGCAGGTTGTGACCCGGTCTTCTCTTGGTCACCGGAACTGTTCAGTCAGTTCACCCAGTGGCTGGCCGCCCAGCAGGCGAGTGGCGCCATTCAGGTCAAGACGGTGCAGCAGGTGATCGGCGGGGCCGAGCAGGCACCGGTGACCAGTTACCCAGCCGTGTCGCCGGCGCCCTACGGCACGAACGCCCTGGCCAACAGCAGCCTCAGCGACGGACTCTCGGTCACGGGGTCGCCCAACCCCGCTCCCAGTGCCGGCGGCAACGTGACGTACAGCGTCAACGTGCAAGAGGGTGCCACGACGCCGACAGGAACGGTCGTCGTCTCCGATGGCAACGGTGGGAGCTGTGAGATCCGATCGCTCACCGCGGGGTCAGGAAGCTGCGTCGTTGACGAAGCGCCCTCGCCGGATCCTTACCTGGTGTCGGCGACCTACTCGGGCGACGCGAATTATTCGGCGCAGTCACCGACCTTGACCGGCACGACCCTGGAAAACGTCGACGCAACCACTCCCGCCGCGGCCCCAGCCGCCACTCCGGAGTGCTGGACGCCGGAGAGTTTCGGCACCAACACACCCGCCTACTCGTGGAGCACCACCGGTGGCGTCAACGGTGGGGGCGAAGAGACGATCAACCTGTCCAATGTGCAGGGGGCTCCGAACGAGGATGCCAACCTGGCCACCTCCTTCGATCTGGGGCAGTGCGCCCCTCCTGCCCTCACCGACCATGCGTACACGTTGAGCGTCTACTACGAATCCAGCGTTCCCGTGTACTTCAAACTCTACGGACAGTCTTCGGTTGATCACTCCTGGTCGACGTGGACCCAGAGCCCGACCTTCCCGGCCACGAACACCTGGACCCTCGCCACCTGGACCTCCCCTGCGGTGCCCAGTTCGATCAACGGGCTCAGCTTCGGGATGACCATCAATGCCAACGGCACCTTGTCGACCTCTGACTACAGCCTGGTGGACTCCGGCCCGGTCGTGCCTGCAGCGGCGCCCATCGGCACCAATGCCTTGAACAACCCCTTGCTCACGAGCGGAAGCGGCAACTCCCCCACCTGTTGGACCGTGGCCGGCTATGGGAGCAACAGCCCGACGTCCACGTGGAGTGCCACCGGTGGGGCCAACAACAGCGGCGAAGAGACCATCACCATGGCCAACCTGAACTCGGGGGACGCCAAGTTGGTCACCAACTTCGACAACGGTGCCTGTGCCCCGACGGTGACGGTGGGCGACTCCTATACCTTGAGCGCCTACTACGAGTCCAGCGTCCCGGTGTTCTTCACCCTCTATGGTCGCAACCCGACTACGGGAGCCTGGGGGTACTGGACCCAGAGCCCGACCTTCCCGGCCACGAACACCTGGACCCTCGCCACCTGGACCGCACCGGCCGTCCCGAGCTCCATCAACGGCGTCAGCTTCGGCATGACCATCAATGCCAACGGCACCTTGTCGACTTCTGACTACAGCCTGGTCGACGGTGGGGCCGGGGTTCCCCCGGCGGCGCCCATCGGCACCAATGCCCTGAGCAATCCTCTTCTCACGAGCGGAAGCGGCAACTCCCCCACCTGTTGGACCGTGGCCGGTTACGGGGACAACAGCCCGACGTCCACGTGGAGTGCCACCGGTGGGGCCAACAACAGCGGCGAAGAGACCATCACCATGGCCAACCTGAACTCGGGGGACGCCAAGTTGGTCACCAACTTCGACAACGGTGCCTGTGCCCCGACGGTCACCGTCGGCGATGCGTACACGCTCAGCACCTATTACGAGTCCAGCGTCCCGGTGTTCTTCACCCTTTATGGTCGCAACCCGACTACGGGAGCCTGGGGGTACTGGACCCAGAGCCCGACCTTCCCGGCCACGAACACCTGGACCCTCGCCACCTGGACCGCACCGGCCGTCCCGAGCTCCATCAACGGCGTCAGCTTCGGGATGACCATCAATGCCAACGGCACCTTGTCGACCTCTGACTACAGCCTGGTGGACTCCGGCCCGGTCGTGCCTGCAGCGGCGCCCATCGGCACCAATGCCTTGAACAACCCCTTGCTCACGAGCGGAAGCGGCAACTCCCCCACCTGTTGGACCGTGGCCGGCTATGGGAGCAACAGCCCGACGTCCACGTGGAGTGCCACCGGTGGGGCCAACAACAGCGGCGAAGAGACCATCACCATGGCCAACCTGAACTCGGGGGACGCCAAGTTGGTCACCAACTTCGACAACGGTGCCTGTGCCCCGACGGTGACGGTGGGCGACTCCTATACCTTGAGCGCCTACTACGAGTCCAGCGTCCCGGTGTTCTTCACCCTCTATGGTCGCAACCCGACTACGGGAGCCTGGGGGTACTGGACCCAGAGCCCGACCTTCCCGGCCACGAACACCTGGACCCTCGCCACCTGGACCGCACCGGCCGTCCCGAGCTCCATCAACGGCGTCAGCTTCGGCATGACCATCAATGCCAACGGCACCTTGTCGACTTCTGACTACAGCCTGGTCGACGGTGGGGCCGGGGTTCCCCCGGCGGCGCCCATCGGCACCAATGCCCTGAGCAATCCTCTTCTCACGAGCGGAAGCGGCAACTCCCCCACCTGTTGGACCGTGGCCGGCTATGGGAGCAACAGCCCGACGTCCACGTGGAGTGCCACCGGTGGGGCCAACAACAGCGGCGAAGAGACCATCACCATGGCCAACCTGAACTCGGGGGACGCCAAGTTGGTCACCAACTTCGACAACGGTGCCTGTGCCCCGACGGTGACGGTGGGCGACTCCTATACCTTGAGCGCCTACTACGAGTCCAGCGTCCCGGTGTTCTTCACCCTCTATGGTCGCAACCCGACTACGGGAGCCTGGGGGTACTGGACCCAGAGCCCGACCTTCCCGGCCACGAACACCTGGACCCTCGCCACCTGGACCGCACCGGCCGTCCCGAGCTCCATCAACGGCGTCAGCTTCGGCATGACCATCAATGCCAACGGCACCTTGTCGACTTCTGACTACAGCCTGGTCGACGGTGGGGCCGGGGTTCCCCCGGCGGCGCCCATCGGCACCAATGCCCTGAGCAATCCTCTTCTCACGAGCGGAAGCGGCAACTCCCCCACCTGTTGGACCGTGGCCGGCTATGGGAGCAACAGCCCGACGTCCACGTGGAGTGCCACCGGTGGGGCCAACAACAGCGGCGAAGAGACCATCACCATGGCCAACCTGAACTCGGGGGACGCCAAGTTGGTCACCAACTTCGACAACGGTGCCTGTGCCCCGACGGTGACGGTGGGCGACTCCTATACCTTGAGCGCCTACTACGAGTCCAGCGTCCCGGTGTTCTTCACCCTCTATGGTCGCAACCCGACTACGGGAGCCTGGGGGTACTGGACCCAGAGCCCGACCTTCCCGGCCACGAACACCTGGACCCTCGCCACCTGGACGTCCCCTGCGGTGCCCAGTTCGATCAACGGGCTCAGCTTCGGCATGACCATCAATGCCAACGGCACCTTGTCGACCTCTGACTACAGCCTGGTCGACGGTGGATAAGAGCGTATTCGTCACCGTGCCCACGGCCCCCGCCGCTGCAGCTGGAGCCAACGCTGGCGCCTGGATGTCGCGCCGCGGGTTGCTTCGGGTCGCGAAGGCGAACAAAGGATTTTTCGGATGTTTCGGCCAGAGGATCGGTTCGAGGGGGATCTCCGAGAATGCAATACCCCGTGATGTCGGCGCCCTCGAGGGTGACGCCGGAGCGGGAACGCTGGGCCGTCGTGCCGGGGGTTTTCCGACCCTTGTCAACGGTTGGTCACGCGGAGGTGTGTCGCATCCGGGTCGCAGAACCCAATGTCCAGTACGCGAGGGCCTCAGCGCCGTCGCATCATGTTGCTCAATCACTCGTGAGGTCATCTGAATCATGTTCGGCAAGATCGGTTTGGCATTCCGTCGGCGTCGCCGCACGTCAGTTTCACTCGCCGCATCGTTGGCGGTGATAGCCGGTGCCGTCACGGGCGCGCTCATTGTGGCCGCGCCGGCGACTGCTGCCACAGCTCCCACCGTCGTGTCGTTGACGTTCGACAACGGGTGGGAGAACCAGATGACGGCGGCGGCCGACATGCAGGCGGCTGGCCTGACAGGCACCTTCTACGTGCCGTCCGGCTGGCTGGGGCTGTCCGGCTATATGTCCTTGGCCGATCTCAACACGCTCAAGGCTGACGGCGACGAGATAGGGGGCAAGACGGTGAACAACGCCGACTTGACCGCCCTCACCCAGAGCGGGACGGCGAGTGGCACCGCTGAGGCGCAGCGAGAAATCTGCGAAGGCCGCAACGTGCTTCTGGCCGACGGCTTCGACGTGACCGACTTCGCCTATCCCTTCTCCGACTTCATCGCAGCGGACGAGCCGCTGGCCCAAGCATGTGGATTCAACTCGGCCCGCGGCGTGGGCAGCCTGGCTGACACCCAGGTCGATGGGTGCACGTACCCGGACTGCCCCTACGCGGAATCCATTCCACCGGCCGATCCGTATTCGATCCGCACGCCTGACGATGCCGAAGTGACGACCACGGTGGCCCAGTTGGAAGCTGACGTGACGAACGCCGTCAACAACGGCGGCGGATTGCTGGCATTCTCCTTCCACCAGATCTGCGACACGAGCACAGCGGGCTGTGACCCCATCTTCTCGTGGTCGCCGAGTTTGTTCAACCAGTTCGTCCAGTGGCTGGCCTCCGAGAAGTCCAGTGGGGCGATTTCTGTCGAGACGATCCAGCAGGTGATCGGCGGAGCCGAACAACCCCCGGTCACTTCTTACCCCAGCGTTCCGGCTGCGGCCGTCGGTGCCCAGGCGCTCACCAACCCGAACCTGTCCGATGGGATCACGATCACCGGCTCGCCCACCCAGGTCTCGAGCACGTCCGACACCCCGGTCACCTATAGCGTCAAAGTCTCCGAAGGAACGGCGACGCCGACGGGGTCAGTCATCATCTCCGACGGCAACGCCAATACGTGCACGATCTCTACCCTCGTCGCGGGGTCAGGAAGCTGCGTGATCGTGGAGCCGGCGGCGGTGACTCCGTATACCGCGACGGCCACGTATTCGGGCGATGCCAATTACCCAGCGACGCTCGCCACATTGACGGGCAGCGTCAACGAGACGATCGCGCCTGCGGCGCCGGCCCTCCCTTCGTCGGCGCCCGAGTGCTGGACGCCGGAGAGCTACGGCTCCAACTCGCCGAGCTTCAGTTGGAGCCCGTCGGGTGGGGTCAACGGCGGAGGGGCTGAGACGATCAACCTCGCCAACGTGACCGACTATCCCATCGAGGATGCGAACCTGGTCACGACGTTCGACCTCGGACAGTGTGCGCCGACCGCCACGGTGGGAGATACCTACGAGATGAGCGCGTACTACAAGTCGACCGTGCCGGTGTACTTCAACGTCTTCGGACGCTCCCCGGTGAATGGCACCTGGTCCTACTGGACCGGAAGTCCCACCTTCCCGGCCACGAACACCTGGACGCTCGCCACGTGGCTCACCCCGGCGGTGCCCTCGAGCATCTCGGCGCTGAGCTACGGCATGACCATCAACCAGGACGGGACCTTGTCGACCTCCGACAGCAGCCTGATCGACGAGGGGGCCGGTGTGCCCCCTGCAGCTCCCATCGGGACGAATGCGTTGAACAACCCGTTGCTGCTGACACCGGACGGGAGCGGGACCAACCCGGCGTGCTGGATGCCCGCCGGTTACGGTACCAACTCCCCCACCTTCACCTGGAGTCCCACGGGCGGCCAGACGGGTGGTGAAGAAACCATCAACATGGCCAGCTGGACGAGTGGAGACGCCAAACTGGTGACGACGTTCGACAACGGCAACTGTGCGCCGACCGTCACCGTGGGGGACACCTATACCGCGAGCGTGTATTACGAATCGACCGTCCCCGTCTTCATCACCCTCTATAGCCGTGATACCTCGGGCAACTGGGGCTACTGGACCCAGTCGCAGCCCTTCCCCGCCGCCAGCACCTGGACGTTGGCGACGTTCACGGCGCCGGTCGTCCCGGCGAATATCAACGGCGCAAGCTTCGGCATGACCATCGCGAGCGTGGGAAGTCTGTCGACGTCGAATTACAGCTTGATCGATGGAGGTGGCACCGCTCCTGCAGTGACGACGTCACCGGCGAACCAGAGCGTCACGGCCGGCCAAGGGGCGACCTTCGTCGCGGCCGCCAGCGGGGTTCCCGCCCCCACGGTCCAATGGGACGTCTCCACCAACGCAGGGGTCACCTGGAGTGCCGTCGCCGGAGCAACGTCTGGGACCTTGACGCTCCCGGCCACCACGCTCACACAGACCGGGAGTGAGTATGAAGCCATCTTCACGAACTCTTTGGGTTCGGTGACTGCTGGCCCGGCAACGCTGACCGTCACGCCCATTCCCCAGACCATCACCTTCACGGCCCCCGCACCGGGGACTGCGGGCGGTACCGCGACGCTCGTCGCCACCGGCGGCGCGTCGGGCAATCCGGTCGTCTTCACGGTGGACCCGACCTCGGGAGCCGGAGTGTGCACCGTGTCGGGGACGACAGTGCAGTACCTCGTCGCCGGCACCTGCGTCATCGATGCGAACCAGGCGGCTGGCGGCAACTATGCGGCCGCACCGGTGGTGACCCGCAGTGTCGCGGTCTCCAAGACTGCGCAGACCATCACCTTCGGCGCACTGGCGGCGAAGACGATGCTCCAGACACCGGTGACAGTGGCGGCGACGGCAAGTTCGAAGTTGGCGGTGACCTTCACCACCAGCACGCCGACCGTCTGCACGGCCGGCGGGACGAACGGCGTCACCATTACGTTGCTCAAAGCCGGCACCTGCAGCGTCGTGGCCAACCAGGCCGGCAACACCACGTATGCCGCAGCACCGGCGGTGACGCAGAGCTTCACCGTCACCGGAGCCGCGCAGACCATCACCTTCGGCGCACTGGCGGCGAAGACGATGCTCCAGACACCGGTGACAGTGGCGGCGACGGCAAGTTCGAAGTTGGCGGTGACCTTCACCACCAGCACGCCGACCGTCTGCACGGCCGGCGGGACGAACGGCGTCACCATTACGTTGCTCAAAGCCGGCACCTGCAGCGTCGTGGCCAACCAGGCGGGCAACACCACGTATGCCGCAGCACCGGCGGTGACGCAGAGCTTCACTGTGACGCTCGCGCCACAGACAATTACGTTTGGCACGCTGGGTACGAAGATCATCGGTCAGCCGGCATTCACCGTTACGGCGACGGCCTCTTCGAAATTAACGGTGACCTTCACCAGCAGCACGCCGACGGTTTGTACGACGAGTGGCACCAACGGATCCACCGTTACATTGCACAGGATAGGGACGTGCACTATTACTGCAGCTCAGCCCGGCAACAACGTGTACGCCGCGGCTCCATCGGTTGCGAGAAGCTTCGCCGTGTTGTAACAGTTTGTTGTCCATCCGTTGTTTGCCTGGGTGTGATCAGGGGCGCATACTGAATGTCAACGAGATGTCGGCACCTGAACATCGTTCCCCTCGTCACGCGTGCATCGAATGGTGAGCGCGTCGCGTGGAAGCATCACTCTCTACATTCGACGGAGGCCCCTTCATGGATGAGTGCACACCGCGTCGTCGTCGTCGTTTCCGATCGCTCGGTGCCATTGTCGCGATCCTCCTGCTGACCCCGGCAATCGTGATCGCCGCGTCCTACGCGTCGTCGCCTTCACCGTTACAGTCCTCGACGTCCTCGGCTCCCTCCCTGTCGCCATCGTCGTTGTCGTCGACGCAGACCGTGGCATCGACCTGTGCCCTCCCACCGGGACCATTCAGCATCACGATGTGCGGGAACAAATTCATCAACCAGGCGGGACAGACCGTCGTGCTACGGGGTGCCAACAGCGAAGGGACCCAGTACGACTGCGCCAACTCGGGCGACGGGTTCTTCGACGACTCCACCATCACAAACTTGAACTTCTCGACCGAAATTGCGGCGATGAAGGCCTGGGGTATCAACGTCGTCCGGGTGAACCTGAACGAGGAATGTTGGCTCGGTATCAACGGCGTACCATCCACCACGTCGACCGTGCAGTTGGACGGTTACAACGCCTACGACAACGCGATGGGAGCGTATGTCACCGCGCTGAACGCGGCAGGCATTTACGCCGAGGTTGATCTCCACCTGAACGCACCCGGGTCAGAGCTCATTTCCGACGCGGGGAACGATGACTTCCAGAATCCGCTGCCCGAGAGCAACAGTGACCGGTTCTGGAAATCAGTGGGCGCCTTTTTCGCCACCAATCGTGCAGTCGTGTTCGGCGTGTTCAATGAGCCCTTCCCGCCGAATGCCGCCGTGAACGAAGACACCGCGGCCGGTTGGAACTGTGACCTCAACGGATGCACGGTGCCGGACTACACCGCGACGAGCAACTATGCCCAGATCCCTTCGGGCACGTATGCCGGCGAGGGCATGCGTCAGATGATCGACGACATCCGCTCGGTGGACTCGACCGCACCGCTGCTCGTCGGTGGGCCCGATTTTGCGGGCGACCTGGACCAGTGGTTGGCCACCTTCTACCCCGGGGGCGTGTCGATCGATCCGGACAACATGTTGGCCGCTTCGGTGCACATCTACTTCCCGGCCAACGACTCACCCTGTTCGCTGTCCACCAACATCGCTTCGGCCTGTCCCGGGACCGCGCAGGGAGCGTTGAGCAACAATGGCCTGCCCCAGGTAGCGGCGGTCGCCCCGGTCGTCATCGACGAGTTGGGCGACATGGGGTGCTCCGCCTCGAGCCTGGCGCCCTTCCTCGCCTCGGTGGATGCAGCGAATGATGCCGGTACGTCCGATATCGGATACGTCGGATGGGCGTGGACCACGTCGTCGTGCGATCCCAACCTGATCACTTCGTATACGACGGGTCGCCCGAGTGCGATGGGAGACGCCGAATACTGTGCGCTGTACCTGCAGGGATTGAACAATGGAAGCCTCGCAACGTGCTCGGGTACGCCGATCTCCCCGGTCACGACGACGCCCACGCCCGGCAGTGCTTCCTCCAGCGGGTACTGGCTGGTCGGATCCGACGGCGGGATCTTCACGTTCGGCGGGGCGCAGTTCTATGGATCCACGGGCAACCTCCGCCTGCAGCGCCCGGTCGTGGGCATCTCCCCCACCAGCAACGACGGCGGGTACTGGCTCGTCGCCTCTGACGGCGGCGTCTTCTCGTTCGGTGATGCCGGTTTCTACGGATCGATACCCGGGATCGGCATCGGACCCACCGGTTCCGCAGGTGGGCGCCGATTGAATGCGCCGATCGTCGGCATCGTCCCTTCGGCGGATCAGAAGGGCTACTTCATGGTCGGCGCCGATGGCGGCGTGTTCACTTTTGGCGACGCCAAATTCGAGGGTTCGTGTCCCAGCATCGGTGGCTGCGCAGGACCCGCTGTGGCCGTCATGCCCGATGCGACCGGTAACGGGTACTGGATCGTCACGCAGTCCGGTGATGTCTATTCCTTCGGCGATGCCACCTACTACGGAGCTCCGGGACCGCAGAGCTCGCCTGTCACGTCGGCCGTGCGCACTTCGAACGGGGACGGCTACCTGATCCTTCTGGCAAACGGGACGGTGTACGCCTACGGCAACGGGGTGGCGCACGGGGGTCCCGTCGGACTCACCGGCTTCGTCCCTTCCACAGCCATCTTCACGACCTCCGATGGCGGGGGGTACTGGGTCGCCACTGCCAACGGATCTGTCTTCACCTACGGCGATGCGCCGTACGACGGGGGCATGGCCGGGACCCGTCTCAACGGCTCGATCATTGCCGGGTCGGGTTGGTGACGACCTCAGTGAGGTGGAAAAGTTGAAAGCTAGACCTCTAGCGGTCTACTTTTGCAGGCTCTCTGGGTCTCCCAGGCCGGTTCACTCCTGCCGTTTCCGTGGGCGTCGCCCGCTTCTCTGAGGACCCCCTCCACGGCGCTTGTCGGCGACGCCGGAGGACCATGGCCGAAGACCACAACCCAGGGGTCCGCATTGGTCCCCACCCCTCTCACCCGGTCTTTTCCGGTCGAAAGTCACAAAACTCTACGCGTGCTCACAGCCGATTTGGGGCTGGCTGTGACATCGGCTGGCTCTACTGCTACGTATGCCGCAACCGGGAGAAGACGACGCATCAGGATCAGAAGGTTCGCCGGAGAATCCCACGCAAGAGATTCCGCTGAACGATGAGGCTGACGCTCCCCCGCCGGAGACGCGCAACCGGAAGCGGAAGTTCGTGGTCATCGGCGTCGCCGCCGTTCTCGTGGTCGGGCTGGGTCTGGGGCTGGGTCTGGGGCTGACTGGGAATTCGCCGGCCACCGGGCTGGTGGTGACCTCCCAGGTGGTCAAGGTGACGACCGGCACCATCAAGCAGACTGTGGCCGCCTCGGGGACGCTGGAGCCGGCCAGTCAGGCAAATCTCGATTTCGGGGTCTCCGGGGTCGTGACCGCGGTCGACGTCAAAGCAGGGCAGGTCGTGAGCTCGGGTCAGGTCCTGGCGACCGTCGGGACGACGGCACTGCAGGCCGACGTCAATTCGGCGCAAGCGCAGCTGCAATCCGCCCAGGCGCGACTGAGCAGTGATGAGGCGGCGAGCGCCGAGACGACCCAGATCGACTCCGACGAGGCCTCGGTCACCTCTGCCGAGTCTGCGCTCACCTCGGCGCAGACCGATCTCACCGACGCCTCACTCCGCTCGACGATTGCGGGAACGGTGGCCTCCGTCAGCCTCACGGTGGGGCAGCAGGTGACGGGCACGGGCACCGGGAGCTCGGGCACGGGTGCGAGCAGTTTCGGCGGCTCCGACACCAGCGCGGCCAGTACGAGTGCAGCCTCGTCGTCCTCCACCGCGCAGGTCGTCATCATCAGCACCGACTCGTTCATCGTGAACACGACGGTCGACGACACGGAGATCGGGCAGATCGCGCAAGGAGACCAGGCCACCATCACGCCGACGGGGGCGACGACGCTCGACTTCGGCACGGTGGCGTCCATCGGCCTCATTGCAACGGAGAGCTCCGACGTGGCGACGTTCCCGGTCGTGATCGATGTGACGGGTACTCCGACCGGGCTCTACGCCGGTGCGACGGCCGACATCTCCATCATCGTCAAGCAACTCAACAATGTGGTGGAAGTGCCCACTGCAGCGATCACCTACTCCACGAGCGGCCAAGCCACGGTGACCGAGGTCAAGAACGGAAAGCACGTCAGCGAGCCGGTCACCGTCGGACAAGCGGCGTCGGGTGAGACCCAGATCACGAGCGGTCTCGCCTCGGGCGACAGCGTGGTCGAACGGGTCATCACGTTCAAGGTCGCCCCCGGCACGAGCCGCACGGGGGGCCTGGGAGGTGGGTTCACCCGGGGTGGTGCAGGATTCACCGGCGGCGGAGGGTTCACCGGCGGCGGTGGCGGCGGGTTCACCGGCGGAGGATTCAGTAGGACAGCAGGATGACGACGCCTCACGCGCCTTCTTCCGTCGGCCAGGTACTCCAAAGCCCAGCAGATCGCAGTGCGGTCATTGCGCTGGAGCACGTCACCAAGGTGTATCGCAACGGAACCATCTCGGTCGCCGCACTGCGCGGCGTGTCACTGACGATCGAGACGGGCGAGTACGTGGCCATCGTGGGCCCGTCGGGTTCGGGGAAGTCGACCCTGATGCACATCCTCGGCTGCCTCGATACGCCGTCGGCCGGCACCTTTCACCTCGCCGGTCAGGACGTCAGTCACATGAGCGAGGAGGAACTGGCCGAGGTCCGTAACCGGCGCATCGGCTTCGTCTTCCAACAGTTCAACCTCTTGGCGTCCATGACGGCCTGGCAGAACGTGGAGCTGCCGTTGGTCTACGCCGGCGTGCATCGCGCCGAGCGCAAGGAGCGGGCCATGGCCGCGTTGGCCAAGGTCGGTCTGGCCGGCCGGGTCCAGCACCGGCCCGGCGAGCTCTCAGGTGGACAGCAACAACGTGTGGCCGTGGCGCGGGCGCTGGTGACCGAACCTGATCTGATCCTGGCCGACGAACCGACGGGGAACCTCGATTCGGTCTCGGCCGACGATGTGCTGGGCCTCATGGCCGAGCTGCATGAGGCGGGGCGCACGCTGGTCCTCATCACCCACGACGTCGGCGTGGCTTCGGCCGCCGGCCGGGTGATCGGGATCCGCGACGGGCTGGTCACCGAAGATGGCGAACGCGACCTCGAGAACGTCCGATGAGCTGGCTGGAGACACTCCGTACCGGGTTCAACGGTATTCGCAGCCACCGGCTGCGCTCGGGCTTGACCGTCCTCGGCATCCTGATCGGGATCGCGGCCGTCATCCTGACGGTCGGGCTCGGCGAGGGCGCGCAGGCACAGGTCAGCTCGGAGATCACGTCGCTCGGCACCAACCTGCTCACGATCTCACCGGGGAGCACGACATCGGCCGCAGGCATCCGCGGCGGCTTCGGTTCTGCTTCGACGTTGACGGTGGCCAACGCCGCCGCGCTCTCCTCGCCTGTCGTGGCGCCGGACATCAAAGCCGTCGCACCGACCACGCAGGCCACCGAAACGCTCGTTGCGGGGAGCGGCAACTGGTCGACGACGGTGGTCGGCACGACGCCATCGTGGCTGACGGTGCGCGGCCGGACGGTGGCGCAGGGACGATTCCTCGACGATCAGGATGTCACGGACCATGAAGCCGTCGTCGTCCTCGGCGCGACCACAGCGTCGGAACTCTTCAGCCGGGAGGACCCCGTCGGCCAGACGGTTGACGTGAGCGGCGTGCCGATGACCGTCGTGGGTGTGCTCACCTCGGTCGGCTCCTCTTCCTCGTCGTCGACCACGACCAATCAGGACGATCAGGCGCTGGTGCCGATCACCACCGCGGCCGAGCGCATTTTCGGAGGGACGTCGCGCAACTCGGTGAGTTCCATCATCGTCCAGGCCCGCTCTTCGGGCGACCTCACCGCCGCGTACCAGGAGGCCGACCATGAGCTTCTGGCCGCACACGGCATCACGACCGCGGCCGACGCCGACTTCACGATCACGTCCGAGCAGGCGGAGCTGACGACGGCCACTTCGGTCGACCGGACACTGACGATCCTCCTGGGCGGTGTCGCAGGAATCTCGCTTCTCGTCGGCGGTATCGGCGTCATGAACATCATGCTGGTCTCGGTCACCGAGCGGGTGCGGGAGATCGGGTTGCGCAAAGCGCTCGGGGCAACGCCTCGGCTGATCCGACGTCAATTCCTCGTGGAGGCGTCCGTGCTCGGGTTGGCCGGTGGAGCGCTCGGGGTGGCCGTCGGGATCATCGGAGCCGTGTTCTTGCCGGGTGCGGTCGGCGATCCCATCACGATCAGTCCGTGGGCGGCCGGGTTGGCGCTCCTGGTCGCCATGGCGATCGGGGTCGTGTTCGGCGTGTACCCGGCCAGTCGGGCGGCCCACTTGGCCCCCATAGATGCGCTGAGGAGCGAATAGAGATGTCACACACAATGAGGAGATCGAAGACAATGGGTAGGGCAGCAGGGGGTAAAAGGAGCAGCAACAGGCGACGGGAGAGAGGGCTGGCGGCGGGTGCCGCACTGGGCTGTCTGTCGCTCGTGTTCGGATTGTCGTCGGTGGCCGGGGCCGCTTCCGCCCCCACGGGACGTGGGAGCGCCACCAGTGGCAGCGTGGCCACCATTACCGGTAGCACGATGGAGGTGCAGAGCACGACGGCACAGACCGCAGTGACCTGGACGCCGACCACGACCTTCTCGGAGACGGCAACCGAGACGCTCAGCGCGATAGCCGTCGGTGACTGCCTGACGGTCACGGGGACACCTTCGAAGAAGTCGAAGACGACCATCGCCGCCCGTTCCATCACCATCAGCAAAGCGTCGGCAACGGGCACCTGCACCAGTGGATTCGGCGGCGCAGCAGGATCCGCCGGCGGCAGGTTTGGCGGAGCCGGAGGATTCAGTGCAGGTGGAAGGCCGGGCGGAGCCAGCGGCTCGGGCTCGGGTGAAACCCCAGGTGGCGGGAGCTTCCCCGCCCGGAGCGGCGGGAGCGCACGAGGGGGATTCCCGGGTGCGGCGAACTTCGCCCTCGCCACGGGCAAGGTCACGGCGATCAAGGGCTCGACGGTCTCCTTGTCGGGGACACTCGTCAGCCAACTCTTCAATCGCTCGTCGAGCTCGAAGTCGGCGAAGCAGACGAAGCCGAAGACCCAGAATCTCAAGGTCACAACGAGCAAGTCGACGACACTGTCACAGACGCAGACCACCACATCGGCCGCGGTGGCGGTTGGCGACTGCGTGAGCGCATTCGGCACTGCCAGTAGCACCGGCGCTGTCACCGCGACCACGGTGCGCATCACCTCGACCGGTGGAAAGACATGCACTACCGGTTTCGGTGGCGGTGGCTTCGGTGGCGGAGGCTTCGGCGGTGGCGGTGCGGGTGGAACGAGTGGCGCCTCCGGTGTCTGAAGCACCTGAGCGGAACCGACGGGGAGCGAAACGACGTCCTCTTGTCATCGGGGTCGCTGTCGTCGTCGCGCTTCTCATCGCGGGTGGCGCTACCGCCTGGGCGGCGAGCGGGTCAGGCGACGGGGGCTATCGCATGGGCAAGGCCGTGCATGCCTCGGTTTCCAGCAACCTCGTCGTGGTAGGGACGATCGAGCCCGTCAACGACGCGTCCGCCAGCTTCCAGGTGGCCGGGCAGGTGGCCACCGTGACCGCCGTGCCGGGAGCCCAGGTCACCGCAGGTGAGACATTGGCGACGCTCGACACGACGTCACTGAGTGAGTCGGTCTCCTCGGCCGAGCTCTCGCTCCAATCCGACGATGCCAAGCTGACCGAGGACGAGGACAGCGAGACCGCGGCGACAACGACCACGACGACGCCCAAGTCGTCTACGTCGACCGGTGGCAGTGGCGCCAGTGGCGCCAGTGGTTCCTCTCCAACGGGCTCGATCAGTCAAGATCAAGCCACACTGGTCGCCGACCAAGCCACGTCGTCGTCGGACCAGCAAAAGGAGGCGGCGGACCTGGCGCAGGCACAGCAGGCGTGCGGGGTCTCCCCGACCTCCCCCACGACGCCGACTTCCCCCACCACCCCGACTTCGACTACCACGACGACTACGACCTCCCCCACCACTTCTGGCACCACGGCGTGTACGGCTGCGCTCCAACAGGTCTCGACCGATCAACAGTCGGTGTCCTCTGATCAGCGGACGGTTGCTTCCGATGAGACGGCGCTGGCCAAGGCCATCACCCAGGAGGAGTCCTCGTCGGGTTCGGGAAACACGGGCTCGGGTTCCACCGCCACCTCGGGAAGCGGCGGGACGAGCGCGAAGGGTACGGCGGCGAGCGGTTCTGTGAGTGACGCCGCTTCTGACAGCGCGGCGCAAATCGCCTCGGACGAAGCGGCGATCGATACTGCGCAGTCCAACGTCATCGGCGCACAACAGTCTCTGGCCGAAGGACAGCTCACGAGCCCGATCAACGGGACGATCGTCTCGGTCGGCATCAATGTCGGCGACACCGTCAGTGCTGATTCGAGCACGGACGCCATCGTCATCATCGGCACGAAGTCATTCGAGGCCACGGCGACGCTGACCAGCGCACAGGTACCGTCCGTAAAAGTGGGATCAACCGCCGACGTCACAGTGGACGGAACGGACGGGACCATCGACGGCACGGTGACTCAGGTCGGGCCGGTGCAGTCGGGTGAATCGGGATACTCCTACCCCGTTGTCGTCGTGCTCCCGTCTTCGGCGAACAATCTGTTCGCCGGTTCGAGCGCCAACATCTCGATCGTGACCGGCTCGAAGGAGGATGTGCTGGCCGTTCCCACATCAGCCGTGATGACGACAGGAACGCAGTCGTACGTCCAGGTGCTGTCGGGGGGCAATCCGGTGGACAAGTCGATCAAGGTCGGCATCGTCGGAAGCGTTTACACCCAGGTTCTCTCGGGGCTGCAATTGGGCGACGAGGTCATCCTCGCCAACTATGCCGACCCCGTGCCGGCTTCGAATACCACCACCGTGGGCTTCGGGGGTACCGGTGGCTTCGGCGGTACCGGCGGCTTCGGCGGTACCGGTGGCTTCGGCGGAACGGGGAGATTCACGAGTGGCGCGGCCGGATTCGGCGGCTGACCCTGTCTGCGTGACCCTGTCTGCGGTTACCCTGTCTGCGGTGACCCTGTCTGCGTGACCCTGTCCGTACGGCGTCCGTTCATTTAACGTAGGGCACATGTCCGCGCAACAGCCCGGGATTCCCCCGCTCTACGCGAGCGAACCCCATCAAGCGCGCCAGGTCGCAGAGTCGTTCGGCTCGGACGCCGAGCGCTACGACCGGGCCAGGCCCAGCTACCCCTCTGCCATGATCGAGCGGATCGTCGCGAACAGTCCAGGACTCGACGTGCTCGACGTCGGCACCGGTACAGGCATTTCCGCCCGGCAATTCCAGGCGGTCGGCTGCCGGGTGCTCGGCGTAGAAGTCGACCCCCGGATGGCCGAGTTGGCGAGGCGGAGTGGGGTCGACGTCGAGGTGGGCGCATTCGAGACATGGAGTGCGACCGGCCGCACGTTCGACGCCGTCGTCGCGGGGCAGGCATGGCACTGGGTGGACCCGGTCGCGGGAGCGGCTAAAGCGGCGGAGGTGCTGCGTCCTGGCGGCCGGCTGGCCATGTTCTGGAGCGCCTTCCAGCCGCCACACGAGATGGAAGAAGCATTCACCGCCGTCTATCGCCGCGTGCTACCCGACTCGCCGTTCAGTCGCGGGACCCCGGGTTTGCGCGGGTACGCAGGATTCTTTGCCAAGGCAGCCGAAGGGATCCGGTCTGCACAGCACTTCGGCCCGGCGGAGCAGTGGCAGTTCGACTGGGAGCGGACCTATGCACGGGACGAATGGCTCGACGCGGTGCCCACCTTCGGGGGCTACAGCGCCTTACCGACGGACACCCTGGACGAGCTCCTGACGGGCATCGGGGCCGCTATCGATGCGTCGGGCGGCAGCTTCACGATGGCCTACGCCACAGTGGTTGTCACAGCAACGCGCAACGGAGATGGCTCCTAGGCCCAACCCCAGCCCAGCCCAGCCCAGCCCAGCCCAGCCAAGCCCAGCCCAGCCAAGCCCAGCCCAGCCCAGCCCAGCCACGCCCGGCCCGGCCCTCGTCCTAGGCCTGGGCTGCCACGGTGATGCGCGCGTCGTAGTCGTCGGCCAGGCGACGCAAGGCATCTGCACAGTCCCCGGCGAACGATGATCCGTGCATCAGCGCCAGCGTGGTCGGACGCAGGTCGGCCAGTGTGCGCAGGGTCGCTCCCGTGGAGGGCGCAAGACTGGTGGCGTGGAAGACGTCCTCGGCCACGCCTGCAGGCTCGACGATGTCGTCGTGGGTCAGAGCTGGCCCGTTTCCCAGGTGCGTGAACAGGTCCCCGCACAGAAGCGTGCCTGTCGTTTCCTCGAACAGGACCCGCGCTTCCCAGCCGTGCGGCACGTGGGGGGTGTCGAGGTGCCGGACACGCTTGCCGCCGAGGTCGATGACTTCGCCGTCGGCGAGCGGACGCGGGGGGCGGTCGGCGAGATCGTCGAGGGAGACCATGCAGCCGATAGCGCCATGGGCCACTTGCGCGGCGGGCGCGGCGGCTAGGAACAGGTTCATGGCGCCGCACTCGTCCGATTCGACATGGCCGAAGGTGATCCACCGCAGGGACTCGACCGGGAGGATGGTGGAGACCGCAGCGCTGATGTCACCGAACATACGGCGAGCCCCGGCGTGGAACAAGAGTGGCTCTTCAGCGTCGATGAGGAAATGGTTGAAGGTGAAGCCGGTCGGGCCGATGTCGGGGACGAACGCGGACAGTCGGAAGATGCGATCGGCGATCTCGTCGATTTGGATATCCATCGTTGATCTGCTCCTTTAGAGAGGAAGGGGGTGGGCGAGGACGCCGCTGCCGGGGAGGCGGCCCGAGAGGATGCGTATGAAGGTGATGGCATCGATGTCGACGCGCTCTCCGTTCTCGCCTTGACTGAATTTGCCGCCGGCAACGCCTTCGAGGACAAGTTCGAAGGGTTCACCGTGAATGGAGGCCCACTCCCCCACGATGTCGGCGACAAGGCGACCGTCATGGTCGGCGGTCAACTCCATCGGTCGGTCAATCGCAGCACAGATGTCGATCCGGTGCGCCCAGACGTCGCGAGTGAACCCGACGTCGAGTAGGTATTTCAACGACGTCCAGCCGATCGGTGGACCGAAAGGAATCGGCACGTAGCGCATCGGCGGTGGGGTACCCCACCGGCCCTTCACTGCACGCGGTCCGATGGCGGTCATCTGTTCGACCAGTTCCTGATTGGAAAGGTGGGCCCGTTCGCGAATCTGGAGCTCGTTCATGCCGTCGACCCAGTGATGCGAATCGATCTCACGATTGAGCGGGAGACCCTTGCGGAGCTGGTGCACGAACGTGGGGAACGAGGCCTGGGCTTCACCCGACCCGAGAATGTGGAGGGCGACCTTGCGGACGTCCCACCCGGTGCAATCGGTCTCGGTTGTCCATTCCTCTGGCGAAAGGGTCCCGAGGAGGTCAGCGAAACGCCTGAACTCCTCCTCTGCGAGGACCCGTGCTTCCGGTCGTCCGATCCTTTGTCCCGCCAAAACGGTGTCGGTCATTGCGCCGCTCTCCTTTTCAGTGTGTCATTGAGGTGTAGGTCGACGAGTCGCTCCAAGTGGCGAGTCCAGCGATCCCCGCCGGGGTCATTGCTGATCTGGGCATCGATCAAGCCCGCGACCATGGCGATGATGCAGTCGATGTCGCCCTGGTCCTCGAGACCCGCTGCGCGCAGCAGTGCGATGACCCGGTCGAGTACCACTTCGGCGAGTGCGTAGGAATCCGGGGAAGGGACGAAACCGGGGATGGGACGCTGCAGAAGGAGGGCGCAGCGGGCTGCGTCCTCCACCGCGAAGGTCACGAATGTGTGCATGAACATCTTGACCGCGCTTCTCGGATCGGCGGGTAGTACCAGGGCATCGAGGCGCTCGAGAAGTTGCCGGTTGCCGTCGGCGAACATGGCGTCGTAGAGCCCGTTCTTGGAGTCGAAATAGGCATACAACGAGGGCTGACGGATACCGACTTCACGTGCGAGTCCGTGCAGCGACAGGCCACCGATGCCATTGGTCTCCGCCAACTTCCAGGCAGCCTCGAGGATCGTCGCCATCCGCATTTGGCGGCGGGTGGTGGTCGCGCTCCCTATCATTGATAGGCATTTTACCTATCAGCGATAGGGAGTCAAGCCCCCCACGTTCCTGATCTCAGCCCACGCCCCGGACGAGGTGAACAGCAGTTTGTCTCTGGCCTCACGTGTATTCGGCGCCAAACTGCAACTGCAGATGCATGGAACAATTGGCAGACCGCGACCGGTTCGACCCACTTCGGGGCCCACGAAGGGCTCTCGGTGACCGGCACCGTGGTGGCGGTTGTACAGGGGGTGCGATATGGAACTCGTGGTCGTTGGTGCAGGCGTTGGCCGCACGGGCACCCATTCTCTCAAGGTGGCGCTCGAGCAGTTGTTAGGAGCACCTTGTCATCACATGTCAGAAATGATGGGCGATCCGGACCAGGTGCCCGGGTGGATTGACGCCATCGAGGGACGGTCCGTCGATTGGTCGAACATGCTCAGGAACTACCGGTCGATCGTCGATTGGCCTGGTGGATCGTTCTGGCCGGAACTCACGGCCGCGAATCCGGACGCACTCGTGCTGCTGTCGGTGCGTGACCCCGAATCGTGGTATCGCAGCGCCTCGAACACGATCTTTCTCGCGTTCGATCGTGTGCCACCGGCGATGGCACCGTGGATGGACGCCATGCGCAAGCTCCTGCACGACAGGTTTAGCGATCAATTCGAGGACCCGACACGGATGATGGACGCCTATGAGCGCCACAACGACGAAGTCCGCGTCAAGATACCGTCAGCCCAGCTATTGGAGTGGACGCTCGGCGATGGATGGGAGCCGATCTGCGAACGGCTCGGACTCCCCACCCCCACCGACCCATTTCCCGTGACGAACTCCACGAACGAGTTTCGCGAGATGATCGGTTTGCCGCCCCTCGCTTGATCGAGTCGCCCGAATTGGGAAGGTCTGCAGGACTAGCCGGGCCGGGTCTGGGCACGAATTCGCGCGAGGGAGCGCTGGATGTGCGAGTCACGTGGGTACATCACCACCTGTTGCACGACCCGGATCAGTCCGGCCGTAATGAGGTACACGCAGACGCCGGCGGGAAGCGAGATGTAGACCACCGCCATGAGGAGGGGCAGAAATTTCAGCATCCGTTGCATCTGTGGAAACTCTGCGTTCTGCGTGCCATTCAGCCGGTTTGACTGCGTGATCTGGACGTACTGCAGGACGACGGCCACGAGCACGATCGCCAGAAAGGGAATTCTTGCTTCCCAACCGATTCCTGGCGTACGCACGGAATCGGCGAGATTCAGTCCGAATGCCAGGAGGTGCCCATGTGCAGCTGCGATGGCGCCAAAAAGCCTTGTCCCGTGGCTCAGGTACAGCGGGTCAGCCTTGAGCACGCCCCCCGCCACAGATTGGTGGACCAGGCCGCGGATGGTGCCGTAGAGCAAAATGAGGATGGGGAGTTGGAGAAGCAGAGGCAGATAGCCGCGCACCGGGCTGACGCCGTTCTCCTCGTAGAGGATTTTGAGCTCGGATTGCTGGCCGAGGACGCATTCCCTCCGACGAGAGGCGGACATGCCGGGTTCCAGCTTGTGTGTGGACCGAATGCGCTCGATGTCAGGTGCCAGGACGCGCATCTTCATGGAGGCCCTGATGCTGCGGAGGGTGATCGGGTAGAGCACGACCATGACCACGAGGGTCAAGAGTGCGATTGCAGCAGCGCTGTTGGGGATGAACGCGTATGTGCCAGCGAGGATCCACGCGAACGCGACGTAAAGCGGGTGGCCGAATTGGCCGAGTATGGACGCGAACATTTTGTTCTCCTGTTGTCTCGGAGTGGTTGAGGTCTAAAACGGCGGTCCGTGAGGACCGACGTTCAGGTCAACACCGAGGCTGAGCCAGAAGAACTAGTTGAACAACACCACGGGTTTGTTCCGTTGCCGACGCCCTGGAACGGGAGAGTGCCATCCCGTTGAGAAGGCCCGGGATGAGACGATCACTCCCCGTCAGCACCGTTGAGGAGGCGACAACGACGGCGACGAGAGCAAAGGCCGCGACCAACACCACGAGCTGTGTGGGATCGGGGTTGAGGAATGCAGCAGCGCTTAGGGCGACGCACATCGCTGCCATCAGCGGCCTCAGCACGCCTCAATTGTACCTATGCCCTTGACGATGGACAAGGGATCACGAAACTCTGATCAACTGTTGCCTGTCGACCCGATGCAGAGCAAGGAGTACAACATGGCCAAGGCGATTGGTGACGAACTTCCGGAGAGAGAAGAGCCGGAACCGCTGGATCCCGAGGACGCCGCAGAGGTCGCGCCGCTCGACAGCGAGATCGACTTCGACGACGAGCAGGAAGAGGATCAGGCACCCCTCGATGTCACTGAAGCCTCCGAGTTGGGCGTCCTCCTGGACGACCCCGAGGAACTCTCCGACGACGATGAGTGATGACTCGACGAGTCATGACTTGATGAGTGATTACTTGTAGTCGATCAGCTCGATCAACAGGGACTCCCAGGGTGAGTTCTCCCACCCGTCTTCTTCTGCGAGTTTCTTGGCCACGGCCACGGCGTCTTCGACCCACGCGATCCTGACATCCTCGAGGGGCTCGGACTTGCCGGCGATGTGGTGGCTCCCGGTGCCCGGCAGCGCGTCGCCGATCCCGAAGTCCAGCGCGAACCATTCGTCCTTCCAGATCTGGTGGCGCTCCTTCAACTGTGCCCACCGGGGGTGCTGCTGATGCTTGTCGTCCGCCATCTTGATCGCCCACTTCACGCAGAGCCGGGCTCGGTGAGGGTCTCCTTCTGAGGTGGTCCGGGCGATCGCTGCCTCATGGGAGGCGATCTTGGCGGACTCAGTCTCCGGGAAGGAAGAGTGCACTTCCTTGACGAACACCTCGATGATGGGCGACGGGGAGATGGGAGTGGCCATGCACGATGGTAGGCCACGGAAGGGGCGACCTCCGGTGCGACGGCGTGTCGCGCGAGGCTATGCAACCCGTGGCCCTCCGCCGCTATGTCCCCCAGTTCGACGGCGTGCGTGCCGTCGCTATCTCCGCCGTGGTCGCCTACCACCTGGGCTACCTGCGCGGCGGGTGGGTCGGCGTCGACGTCTTCTTCGTTCTTTCGGGCTACCTGATTACGAGCTTGCTGCTGGCCGTCGACCGGTCCCGGGAGCACCTGGCCGAGTTCTGGGGGCGCCGGGCCAAGCGGCTCCTGCCGGCGGTGCTCGTGCTGCTGACCGCACTCTCGCTCTACGCCTGGGCCGGCGGCCCGGGCCTGGTGCCGGCGCAACTGCGTGCGCCAAGTCTGGCCACCTTGTTCTACGTGGCCAATTGGCAGCAAATTGTGGCTGGGCACGCCTACTTCGCCCGCTATCTGTCCGTAAGCCCGCTCCAACAGACGTGGTCGCTGGCCATCGAAGAGCAGTACTACGTGGTGTGGCCGCTGATGATTCTGGCCGTCACCGCCGTCGCCCGTGCCCGCCGTCACCGGGACCCGGCACGGCTTTTGCTGGCGACCACCGTGACGTTGGCGGTGGCATCGGCGGTCTGGATGGGGGTGGCAGCGCACGTGCTGGGGCCGAATCGGGCGTATCTCGGAACCGATACCCGGGCGTGGGAACTCCTCCTCGGTGGCGCTGCGGCCATGATCTGGCCGCCGGGCCGCCCGACCGCGGCGGCACGAGTCCGCTTGTGGTCCATCCTCGCCATCCTCGGGATGGCCGGGCTCGCGGTCGGGACGTCGCTGTCCGGCGGGCCGCCCCCGTGGATCTGGGACGGTGGACTGGTCGCCATCGCGACCTGTTCCCTTCTGGTCATTCTGGGTGCGCTGCGCGCCCCCGCCGGCCCGGTCGGTCGCCTTCTCGCCATCGGACCGCTCCGGTGGTTGGGGCTCATTTCCTACAGCCTCTACCTGTGGCACTGGCCGGTGATCGTGCTCATGAGCCCCGAGTCGACGGGCTGGTCCGGATGGCCGCTGCTGCTCGCCCGGCTCGCGACGATGGTCGCCCTCTCCTGCGCCAGCTTCTACCTGATCGAACGTCCACTCCGGCGGGCTGACTGGGGAGCGCTGCGCCACAGGCTCCATGTCCCGGTGTTCGGATTTGCCGCGCTCGGTATCGCGGTGACGGCGACGATCATTCTGGCCGGCACCGTCGGTCCCCCACCTGCCCGGACGGCCCAGGTGGCGGTGAAGCCGCTGGGCGTGGGCGCGGGCGGGAGCGGGGGCGTGGGCACGGGCGCGGGCGGTGCGAACGGCGAAGGCGGCGCGGGCAGCGGGACGGCGCCCCACGTCGATGTCGCCCTCCAGTCGGTCGCGAAGCCGTACAAGATGTGGATCTTCGGGGACAGCGTGATGGTGGACAGCTCACCGGGCATCACCGCCGCGCTGCAGGCCACCGGGGACGTTTCGGTCACCGTGAATACGGCGTTCCCGGGTTGGGGGCTCACGATCGACCATTCCTGGTTGAGCGGGGTGCAGGGGACGCTGGCCCACAACTCGCCACAGATCGCCATGGGGATGTGGAGTTGGGATGACCAGTTGGCGCAAAGCAACCCCGCCGGTTACCGGGCCCTGCTCACACAGTTCGTGACCGCGCTGCTCGCCCCGCCCGATGGTGTCAAGCTCGTCGTGCTCGTGCAATTCCCCCAAGGGGGACCCAACAACACGCTCACCGATGCCGCCGCGCGCGAACGGGCGTGGAAGGCCGAGACCGTCGCCACGAATGCGTGGGACGACGCGGCTCGACAAGTAGTGGCGAGCTTTCCTGGCCGCGGCGCTGTATCTGACGACGCAGCAACTCTTCGCTCCCGACGGTCGGTTCTTGACCTGGATGCGGACCCCGGCTGGTTCCTGGGTCCGTGCCCGCAAGCTCGACAACATCCATATGTGCCCGTACGGGGCGGCGCAATTCGGTGCCCTGGTGACTGAGGAGCTGACCCCGGTCCTCAATCTGGCTGCGCCCAAGCCGGGATGGGAGTTCGCGTCATGGACGGAGGATCCCCGCTACAACGATCCTCCCGGAGCCTGCCCGGACGACCAACCGCCGGCGGGCTACCGCGGTGTTCTCGTGCCGGGAGGGAGCGGCAAGAACACGTGACTGCGGATGGGCGACGCGGACGCTCGTGGACCCTCGTCGGACACTCGTGGAGGCTCACAGACGCTCGTGGACGCAAGCTCGGCGGTGTGCCAAATTCAAGTGAACAGCCCAGTTCTGACATGAAAGGTGGCAGTCATGATCGGTGTGTATATCCGGCCCGCGTCGATGACCCCCGAGCAGTACAAGAGCATCGACGACCAGGTGCGGGCCACAGGTGCCGAGCCGAAGGGGCTGAAGGTCCACACCTGCTTCGGTGAAGGCCCGGGGATCGCGATCTTCGACGTCTGGGAAACTCAGGAGGACTTCGATGCGTTCGCGGCCGTGCTGGGTCCGGTCGTTGCGGCGTCGGGCCTCGAGCCCTTGGAGCCGATGATCGTGCCGATGATCGCCTTCGAAACCCCGTAATCCGCAGCCACGCCAGCCGCTGCCGGCCTCAGCCGCCGGGCCTCAGCCGCCGCCGGCCTCAGCGCATCAGCCGCCGCCGGCCTCACGGCCTCAGCCGTTATCGGCCTCAGCCGTTGAGGACGTTGTGCACTTCGGCGATCATCGGTGGCCCGAAGGAGACGTCGAGTTCCTGGAGAATCGGCACGAGCGTCGCGCCGAAGGCGTCGAACTCCTCCTGCGACTCCCAGATGTCGAAGATGTTGACCTTTCCTTCGGACTCCAGCGCGACGTGAAGAGTCCGTCCTTTGGGGCTCCCCGCTCCCGCAGCTTCGAGTTGCGCAATTGCCTTGTCGTACTTCTCGGGGGTGAAGCCGACGTGTTCGAAATAGATGCCGAGTGCCATGACAACCGCCTTTGTCGAGGAGTGGCCAGCTGCACGGGAGTGTAGGACACCCCCGTTTCAAATGCTCGGTTCGCCGCGAACACTCGCTCAGTTCGCCCCGAACACTCGCACAGTTCGCCCCGAACACTCGCTCAGTTCGCCCCGAACACTCGCTCAGTTCGCCCCGAACCATCGCCGTACGCGGCTCGAACCGAACTCGTCCTTGTCGGCGGCGATCGCGGCCGAAGGACCCTCGAGGTCCCCGACCGGCGCTGCCCCACTCAAGAACGTGACGCTCACGCGCGCGACCAGGTCGTTCCCGAACTCGAGGTAACACGTCCCGTGCCCGTCGTACGTCGCAGGTTCCGAGCCGCTCTTCACTCTTGCCGCGATCTGTGCCGCAACGACGGACGCCTGCCCCTCGGAGAACACGCCTGCTTTGGGCGTGCCGACGCTCGTCACGTCACCGACGGCGTAGACGTCTGCGAAGGCGGTTTCGAGCGTGAGAGGGTCCACGGGTATCCAGCCGTCAACCGCCAACGCCGACTCCTCGATGACCGCGGGAACGCGATGCCGGGGCACGCCGAGGAAAAGGTCATAGGGCATTTCCGTTCCTTCACTGAGCCGCGCGACCTTATTCTCGGGATCGAGGCTTGTGATCAACCGTTCCGGATGCCAACTGATGCCCCGCTCCGCAAAGGCGACAAGGAGGGCCTCGGAGGCCGCCGGCGACGGCGGGATGGGAACGCCGAGCGGCATGACGAGAGAGATGGTGGAGTTCTCGCGGAGGCCGCGGCCGGTGAGGTAGTCGTGCAGCAACAGTGCCGTCTCGCTCGGTGCCGGTGGGCATTTGAACGGCGTCGAGGTCACCCCGACGATGACATTGCCGCCGCGGAAATTCTCCAGAATGTCCCGGAGCGCGAACGCTCCCGCCACCGTGTAGAACTCGTTGCCGCCTTCGACGAGCCCCGGCGTGGCCGACGGATCGACGTCCGCCCCGAGCGCCACCACCATGATGTCGCTCTCGAATGGTCCGGCGTCCGTCTCCACCCGTTTGGCCACAGGATCGATGGCGCGGATGACCGTCTGCACGAATCGCAGGCCCGGTTTGTTGATCGTGCTGTAGGCGTTGAAGACGTCGGTGGCTGGCTTCTTCCCGAACATGACGTCCAGCTTCGAGAATCCGAAAATGAATCCGTCGCTCTGGTCGATGAGGACGATGTCGATGTCGTCGCCGAACTGTTCGGAGAGTGTGGTGGAGAGCTCTAGGCCACCGAAGCCCGCTCCGAGTACCAGGATTCTCATCGCCTCCACACCTTCCCTCTCTCGGCAACAGCGTTTCTTGGCCACTGCGTGACCGGCGTGGCGCTCCCGGGCCCGGGCGCTCGGGCCACGGCGTGATCAGCGGTGAGAGTACCGGCCGCATGCGGGCGTCGCAATGGGAGGTGCAGGCGTCCGGAGGAGCGAGGGGACGGAGGAGCGAGGGGACGAGGGAGCGAGGGGACGAGGGAGCGAGGGGACGGAGGAGCGAGGGGACGGAACGTGGCCGGACTCCCTACGATGGGACCTCGGCCGTGAACGGCGAGTTCTGGGACGACCCTGAGGATCGAGGAGACGCAATGGCAGACCATGTTGGATTGGACGGGCACCACAAGGCCACGGTGGAGAAGATCTTCAGCCACCCGGTGAGTCACAACATCCAGTGGCACGACGTGCTCTCCCTCCTCGAGGGCGTCGGGACGGTGACCGAGGAGCACGACGGCCGCTTCAAGGTCACTCTCGGGGATGAGACCCAGATATTCGACGTCCCCCGGCATCACGACATCGATGAGCAGCAGGTCGTCGATCTGCGTCGGATGCTCAAGGGCGCTGGAATCACGCCGCAGGGCAGTTAGAACCGGCGGGCCCTCGCCCGATTTGTCGGCGGGCAGGCTCGGGGAATTCGGGTTCCAGCCCGCCGGTGGAGCCGGTACGGTAAGGGTGCATGACCTCCCCTTCGGTGATCAATCCCCGGGATGTGCGATGACGGATTCGTCGGCAACGGCCGTCGATATCGTCATCGAGATTCCGACGGGCAGCCGCAACAAGTACGAGTACGACCACGAGAAGCATGTCATCCGTTTGGATCGCCGCCTCTTCACCGCCACCGCCTATCCGGCGGACTACGGCTTCGTGCCCGACACCTTGTCAAAGGACGGGGACCCGCTCGATGCGCTCGTCTTGGTGGCGGACCCGACCTTTCCCGGCTGCGTCGTCCGGGCCCGCATTCTGGGGGTCTTCTTCATGCGCGACGAAGCCGGCCTCGATGCCAAACTCCTGACCGTCCTGGAGCATGACCCGCAATGGGACGGCGCCGACGATATCGACGACTTACCGCGCCACCTGCTCAACGAAATCGAGCACTTCTTCACCATCTACAAAGACCTGGAGCCCGAGAAGCACACCGAGGCCATGGGCTTCGAGGACCGTGCCGCTGCCCTCAAGGAGTTGGAGGCATGCCGCGAAGCGTTCCAGGCTCAGGAGAAGCGGAAGCAGCCGGAGCGTCGACAAAGGCCCAAGAAGCCCTAGAGGCGACGGTCAAGAGGCGCGGCCGCTGCTGCTACTCCCGAGGCCGCTCCCGCTGCTCGCTGCCCTGCTCCCGCTACCCGCTACCCGCTACCCGCCACTCCCGCTCCCACTGCTCCCCGGGTTGGTGAAGCCCCCCGCTCCGAATGGGTCGGTCTGGTCGCCCTGCACCTGTGACTCCTGCTGTTGCGCTTGGGCCTGTGACCCCAGCGTGACCGTCGTGGTGCGCTTGCTGTCACCGACGTAATAGGTGATCTGAACCTTCTGGCCCGCGTTGGCTTTCTGGATCAAGTTCTCGAGGGCCACAGCCGAGTTCACCGCTGTTCCGTCGATGCTGACGATCACGTCACCTTGGACGAGACCCGCTTTGGCGGCGGGCGAACCGGAGATCACATTGAGCACGACGACGCCCGAGGTCGGGGTGAACCCGTACTGCTGGCGGAGGGCGGGGGTCAACGTGGTGATGTCCACACCGAGATACCCGCCCTGGTTCGTCGCCGGTCCACCCTTTTCGAGTTGGGGCAGCAGAGATTCGACCTCGTCCGCCGGTATGGCGAAGCCGATGTTCTGGGCGTTGGTACCGTCGTCCGAACTGCCGGCGACAGCGGTGTTCATCCCGATGACCTGACCCGCCGTGTCGATGAGGGGCCCTCCCGAGTTGCCGGGGTTGATGGCTGCGTCGGTTTGGATCAGGTTCTGCAGGTTTTCGGTGGCTGTCCCCTCCCCGCCGGCGCTCACCGATCGGCCGAGGGCGGAAACGATCCCCTGGGTCACCGTCGGCGTGCCGGCAGCCAGTCCCAGCGCGTTGCCGATGGCGACGACCGCATCGCCGACGACCGCCTTGGACGAGCTGCCGAAGGTGACGGTCGGCAGATTCGGCGCCGGATCATTGATCTTGAGGAGGGCGACATCTTGCTGCGCGTTGTAGCCCACGAGCGTGGCCGGATCGTCTTTCTTCTGCCCGTACTCGGTCACCGTGATGGTGCCTGTCTCGCCACCCTGGGTGAAGAGCTCGATCACGTGGTTGTTGGTGATCACCTCCCCACTGGAGGTGATGATCATTCCTGTTCCCTCGTCCTCGTTGCCGCGTGATTTGACGTCGATGGAGACGACGGCGGGGATGACTTTCTTGACCAATTCAGGAATGGTCACGTTCCCGCTCAACACGGCGGCGCCGGGGTCAGAGGTTCCCTCGTGAATGGTGACGGTGTCGTTGTTGCCACCATCGGTCAGCGCGGTCACGCCGGCGCCGACTCCAGCGCCGATGAGGGCGGCGACGACTGCGACACCTATCCAGGAGCGACGGTTGCCCGAACCCGAGGTGACGGGACGGGGAGCGGGCGGCAGTGGGTACGTCGGGGTCGGCGACTGCGCCGTGGGGGCGCCTGTCGTGACAGCGCCTGCCGGGGCAGCGCTGGCCGTCGCCGCATCGGCCGTGAGAGCGCCGGCCGTGAGAGCGCCGTCCGTGAGCGCGCCGGCCGTGAGAGCGCCGTCGGCGGTTGCACCGGGATCGGCGGTTACACCGGCATCGGCGGTTACACCGGCATCGGTCGGGTCCACGGGGGTGTGCGCGTCTGAGCCCACGCCGCCGGCACCGGCGCTGCTGGGGTCCACGGGGGCAGTGGCTTCAGTGATCGGCGGGAGCGGCCACACGGGTGTGGGGTGAGGAGGCGTCGACCAACCCGGAGGTGGCTCGGTGGGGGGCGCCACTGGCGGTGCCAGGGTCGTCGGAGGCTGTTCGAGCGACTCGACCGACGGATTGCTCCTGGTTACAGGCTCAGCCGCTCCTGCCGGCTCAGCCGCTCCTGCCGGCTCAGCGGCTCCTGCAAGCTCAGCCGCTCCTGCCAGCTCAGCCGCGTCTGCGGGGTCCGTCGGGGCGCCTGCCTCGGCCGCCGGCGGACCCTCGGTCGGTTCAGTGTCGTCTGTCATTGGGGATCCTCCTGAGAACGGACGAGGTCCGGCGCGCCGACCTCCCAGGCGGCAATCAACGGTGCGCGCGTGGATGTGGGGCCATGTTAAGGGAGGGAACAAGGCCTACGTTCTCGCCCCCCGATGGCGCCTGCACCGTGGAGGTCGCTCAGCGCGGTAGCGTGTCCGCCGCATGTCACGCCGAATAGATATTGAGTTGACGAGCAAGAGCAGCGACGGGTCATGGACATGGCGCGCCGCAGGTGCACGCCAACCAAAGGGCGTGGTCGAGGCGTCGTTGGTGCCCCAGAACCAGGAAGTCGGTTCGGTGCTCCGGGCCGAAGTGGAAACCGGGTTGGAGGGCATCGAGGTCATATCGCTCAGCGAGGTGAAGCCCACGCGTTCACCTGAAAAGAGCGGCCGTATCGAGGTCGTGGGGACGCCCAAGCGGGCGCCCGATGTGTCGGTGATCCTGGCCCCGGGCTCTGGGAAGCGCAGCCGTCGACGCGACGAGGATGGTGACGATCGAGAGGACCGCAGGCCCAGCCGAGGCGGAGGCCGTGGCGATCGCCCGAGCGGTGGCAGCGGTGGTCCCGGCGGCAGCGGCGGACCAGGTGGCGGAAGTGGACCAGGTGGCGGAAGTGGTCCGGGGGATCGCCCGGGTGGCGGGCGCAGTGGACCCGGTGGGGGCAGTGGTCCCCGACGACCCGGGACGCGACGCCCCGGAGAGGGTGACGGACGGCCGGCGCGCGGTGAACGCCCTGCCGCGCCCGTCTCGACCGTGCACCGCAATGCCATGTTGGCCGCGCTGCGTCCTGAGCAGATCCCCGTGGCCGAGCAGTTGCTGCGTGGCGGTCTGCCCGCCGTGCGCCAGGCCATCGACGCCCAGAACTCAGCGGCGAAGGTCTCCGGTCGGCCCCCCGCATCATCCGACGCGCTGTTGGCGATGGCGGATGAACTGCTGCCGGTCGTCAAGTTGGCGGATTGGAAAGACCGGGCCACGGCCGCGCAACTGGCGGGGAAGGACTTCCGGTTGCGTGAATTGCGTGCGGTGGTCGCCGCCTCACGCACCGTCATTCTCGACGAGGACGGACGTGCGCTGGCCAAGTCGCTGCAGGAATCGCTGGAGAAGCGCGTCACGGCTCTGCGTGACGAGTGGCTGGCCCGCATCACGAACGCGATCAAGGAAGGACGCATTCAGCAGGCGCTGGAGGCCTCCATCCGTCCGCCTGAGCCCGGCACCCGATGCCCGGCTGATCTGGCGGTGCAGCTCGCTTCAGCCGCCGGAGAAGCGATGACGGCCGAATTGCCCCCGGAAGAGTGGATGAAGATGCTCGATGCCGTGGTCCTGTCTCCCGTGCGCCGCACGGTGAAGCCGGCAGGGATACCGGCAGACGAGGTGGCACGCCAGGCGGCGCGGCACGCAGCGGGATCCGTTCCCGCACTGGCCAAGTTGCTCGGCCTACGGATCCCACCTCCGCCCCCCCGGCGCCTGGTCACCGAGCACCGGCTCAGCTCAGCGGGCGGTTAAGGACAAGCAGTCGGGCCGTGAAACCGGAGCCCTCCAGACGTTGCTTGGAGAGTCGATCACCGGGGAGCGCAAGTGCATCGATGTCCCGGCAGCCCTTTTGGGTGCACCACGCAACCATGGATTCCATCAATGCCGTGCCGACGCCGACCCCGCGCGCGCCCTCTTCGACGTAGCAGCATTCGATGCGTCCGCTGGGCGCCGTGGATCCCCGGCGCGTAAAAGCGACGGCGGCCGCAAGGCCGACGACGACGTGGTGGAACTCACCGACGTAGAGCACGGCATCGTCGTTGTCGGCCTTGCGCCAGCGAGCCAGGAGGTCATCGTGGGTGACGTCGCCCCGTAACGTGGCCCCCCCGCGCATGGTGTCCACGTCGGACAAGGCACGTGTGAGCAGCGCGGCACAGGCCGCCGTGTCGTCGTCGTCTGCGGGGCGCGTCGTTTCCACGGCGACTCCTTCGCCTGACTCGTCCTACTCGACGGATCGATCAGGCTCCGGAGCCGTGGCTGCCGGCGGCGGCGATGTGGGTGCGACGGTTTCGGGTACGGCCGTTTCGCCGGTGGCCGTTTCGCCGGTGGCCGTTTCGCCGGTGGCCGTTTCGCCGGTGGCCGTTTCGCCTGTGGCGCCCTGGGGCCCTGTGCCGCCCTGGGGTGTGCCGCCCTCTGGAACAGTGCTCTGCGGGGCGGCGGTCCCCCCGGCAGTTTCGTGCGGGGCCACCTCGGCAGCCTGGTCGGCCGGAATGCCGGCCGGGACGGCGTCGCTGCCGTCAGCCGTCACCACAGCGGTCTCGCCCGCTGCCTCAATCGCCTCGAGAATCTGATGGGCGCGGTTGAGAATGGTGTGGCGGTTGCGGTGTGACGCCTCATAACGCTGCAGGGCCGTCAGCTCGTCCGGGCCGAGACTTTCGAGCCGGCGCACCACCTGGGATGCCGAAAGGGTGTCGTAGCCCGCGAGGGCGCCCTCGACGATGATGCCGTCGGCGGGGTCAGCGTCGGGTCGGGGTGACGGACCGGTCCGTGGTGACGGTGTGGTGGGTCCCGGCGTGCCGTCTGCCCCTTCGGTCGGAGTGGTCGTGTCCGACCCATCGCTGCCATCCTCGGACGCTGTGCGGTGGAGCAATTTGCTCACCCGGTCGACCAACTGGCGTTGACCCTGGGCGACGACGATCCGACCGACGATGCGAGCGTTTTGCACGTCTGTCTCGAAACGTTGATGTCCCTTACCGATCAGGCCGGGGAGATCCTCGGCCACAGTGAGTGCGATGCCGACCGGCGCGAAGACGAGCAGATCGAGCGCCCGCTGCAGCGGGTTCGGGTCTTGCTCTACGGCGCTGTCGCCGTTGCCATCGTCGGGCTCAGACACAGTCCCGGCAGAGCATCTTCTTCTTGTCGGCAAGCTGGCTCGGGTGCTTGACGAGGAAACAGGAGCGGCAGACGAATTCGTCGGGTTGCTTGGGCAGCACGCGCTCGTTGCCCTCGGTGCGGTCCTCCTGATCGGTTGCCTCGTCGTCCTCGGGCTCGTCTTCGACAACGAGGCGCTCCTTCAGAATGACGTCGAGACTCGCTTCGACGTCTTCGTCCTCGGGCTCTTCCTCTTCCTCTTCGTCGTCAGCTTCGCCGGATCGCTCCACCACTGCAGCCGGGGCCGCCGTGAGGATTTCGACGACCTCGTCACCGACGGCGTCCTCATCATCGTCGTCGATCTCGACGATGTCGTCATCATCGTCGAGAGGGTCGTCGTCCAGGTCGACGAGGGCATCCTCGTCGAGATCGACTTCCAGGTCGTCAACCTCCGCGTCGTCGTCGACGACGTCGTCATCCTCCAGAGCGGAGGCGTCGGGTTCGGGATCTTTCGGCATGTCCTTCTTCTTCGTCGCCATGTGCCGCCGGAGCATAGACGGTCCGCAGGTGGGTTCGATCGTTATTCGGTACGCCGCATCGCCCCAGCTCAAAGAGCTGGAAACGGGTCAGGCGGTTGGGCCCTGGGGTCTTTGGCGCCGTCGTGCCTGCTCGATCAGATCCAGCAGGCACGACGTTCTCTACTCAACCCCCAGGGCCAACCTCCGCCTCTCACCTCATCACCCGGGGTACAACTGCCGCAAAGGCCGTCAACTCCATGTGGGCGTTTGGGACAGGGCCGTACATTACGTGTTGTACCCAAGGTGCCGTCAAGGGCGATGACCGGCTTCTCACCAGGGACTACGGCGGTTGTTCCTGGTCAGCGACATAGAACAAATTCATGTTTCGCTTTGGTAAAAAGACTGATTGCGAAACTAATAACTCATTGCGAAAAGAGCGTTGCTAACGCGGCACTGATGTGCAGAAGCCGCACCGCCGCCGCACTCTTCCAGAACCTCCGCACTCTTCCAGCGATGGCGGCTTGCACCTGCCGGCTCAGGGTGTTGACGATTTCTCCGCCCGCCGGCGCTCGGAACGCCGCTCGGATTCGAGCCGTTCCAAATCGGTTGCGCCGTGGTCGACGAAGGTCATGGCATCCGCCAACGCGTGATGGCCGGCGCGCTCAGCGATGGCTCGATGCATTTGTTGCGCCACCCGTCGATACGCCGGATGACCTTGACTCCCCGACCGGAGCTCGATGAGATGCATGGCCTCGCGCGCGTTGCATTGCAAGACGTAACGGATCCGGTGGGCGAGTGCCACGGCGTACATCGCCTGCTCCGGGAATTCGGGTGCCAACGTGCGATAGAGGTCTTCGGCGCGATCGATCGCCTCGGTGTAGCCGTCGCCGAGTCCGGCTTCCGCCACAATCTCGGGCATGTCGTAGCCAAGGTTTATGCCGAGACGTTGCCACTCGATCGTGAGCATGCGGTGTCGCTGCAGATCGCGAAACGCGCCATAGTCCGTGACCAATTCGAAGCGGTAATCGGTGCGTTCGAAGGCTCGCCCCGGTCGGTGCCGCCGATTTCGCCGGTCTCCCACATAGGCCGCTAACAGCGCCACACGTTCGTTGTGGCTGAGCAGCCGGACGTGCGCAAGGGCGGCCCGCTCGGAGCATTGCAGGTGGCCAAAACAGGCCGCAGCAAGGACTTTCTCCTCGCCGTCGGGGTCGAAGTCCAGCAGCGTCACTTCGGGCTCGGCGACAGACTCGCCTGCGGACCCCACAGCCAACCCCGGGCCGGCGACCGAGGATGACTGATCGGGCCAGAGCCGTTCGACGATGCGTGCGGTCGCGTCGCGCGTCGACGCCAGGTACGCGGTCCACTCCCCTCCCCGCTCGGCTACGTCGACGCGCTGAAGAAACGAGGGGATCACCTTGCGCAATTCGGTCAACATCATTTCGGCGTAGGTACGCGCCTCGGGCAACGGGTGTGCGCGCATGCGGAGTAGGAGTTGTTCGTAGGACTGGCCCGTCCCGTACAGGCCGATGTTGGATAGCGACGCGGCAGGAAGCAGGCCGCGTAACGCATCGAGCGATTTGGCGCGCACCGCCTGCCGGTAGACAAAGTCGCTGTCGCCGGCCTGTTGGGGGAAGCGCTCGCTCACCCAGTTCCGCATTGCCGGCATGAGCAAGCCGTAGGTGTCGAAGACGCGGTCCATGTCGCCGACGTAGCGCGCGCCGAAGGGCGAGTCGAGAATTTCTGTCGGCCGGAAATAGCGGTAGTGGCCGCTGTCGAGCCGGTTGTCATAGGCGATGTAGCGCGTCGATTGTTCGAGATACGACATCAGCCGTCCCCACTCGAGCACTTTGGAAAGCACGTTCGACGACTGCTCACATGCCAGGTGCACGCCGCCGAGTTGTGCCACCGAATCGTCGCCGTATTCGACGAATACTTTCTCGTAGAGCTGCTCGGCCCGGGCGAGGCCTACGGTCGCATCGAGGGAGATGTCTCCCGAAATATCGAGATCTCCCACGAACTCGTCGAGGAACAGTCGCCGCAGGCTCTTGGGCGACCGCGAATACCGGGCGAAGAGCGCTCCTTTAACGACTTCAGGCAGGTTTACCAGGGCGAAGACGGGCAGATGGAGATTAGTCACGTAGCGCCGGAGGATGGCCTCTTCCTCCGCTGTGAACTGCTCTTCTACGTACGGGAACATGCCCGACACACCATAGGACTGAGGCGAGGCATTGGTGGCGGATATGCCAACCCCGGATTGCGCCCGCTCCCGGTCCCGTCCCCGTCCCGTCCCCGTCCCGTCCCCGCTCGCTCCCTGACCGTTCCCTGACCCGTCCCCGTCCCGTCTCTCAGGGCCCCGGCTTCAGGCGCCGCCGCCGGACACTTGCAAAAGCTAACCGCTCGCCTTCTAGCAATCAGAAATTACAAGTGCCTCAGGCTCGGGTTTCACACATCATGGCGCTGACACCATCACCACCGGCCACCCCCGCCTATCCCGCCCGCGCCCAACGCCGCCCCCGCCTATCCCGCCCGCGCCCAACGCCGCCCCCGCCGCCGCAAGCCGCCTCAGCCGGCCCCCCCAAAGGCCTCAGGGCGTCGGCAGCCCGACCGCCACCACGCCCCGTAGGAGCATGTCGACCGCTTGCCGGGCCGAGGTGGCCGTGTCGGGATCGGTGGCGGCGTGCGCCACCTGCTGCACCAGGTCGGCCACGGATTTCACGGTGCGCACGAAGTCGCCCGGAGCCAGGTCGCCGACGTCGCGGGCCGCTACGGCCAGGGCCGTCTCGAAAGAGGCCCCACGGGCCCACGAGGCCACCGCGGTGGCCAGGCCGGAGGAGGGCTGCCGGGTGCGGGGCACGAGATGGAGCTCTTCGACCGAGCGGATCCGCTCGGCGACGTGCTCGAGCGCGGCGCAGCGCCACTCGAGCTCCGCCACCCGCTTCTCGCCCAACCGATCCGCCAGTGGTCCTTTGCGCCGGCTGCGCCGGGCGGCCGCCCGGGGGCCCGGACCGCCGTGTCCGGCGAGCCGACGGGCGCGCCGGGGCTCGAAGACCACGGCCGACACGACCCCGGCCAGGACCGCGGGTTCGGCGCCGTCGAGCAGATCGGCCGCCAGGGCCTCAGCGAGCAGGAGGTCGGACTCGTGGTAGATCCGGGACAGCCGGCGGCCTGTTTCGGTGAGCGACCAGTCCTGCAGGTAGCCCAGGTCCTCGAGGACGGCGACCCGGTGGCTGAGCTGAATCGTCAGAAGGTCCGCCCGCTGGGCCTGCCACTGGGCGAAGGAGCGGCGGAGCACGTTGTCGGCCGTCTCCCGATCGAAGCGCGAGGCCAGGTTGACCGCCAGGTTGTAGGTGGGGCGGAATGACGAGCGCAGGTCAGGCGGGGGCGCCGAGGCCACCCGCGCGGCCTCACTGAAGGCGGTCTCGGAGGACCACAGCGCCACGGCGTGACCCTCTTCGTCCAAGCCGCGCCGTCCGGCCCGTCCGGTCAATTGCAGGTACTCACCCGAGGTGAGGGTGGCCCGCCCGGCCCCGCCGTATTTGGTGAAGCGTTCGATCACCACGGAACGGGCCGGCATGTTGATCCCGAGCGAAAGCGTCTCGGTGGCGAAGACGACCTGCAGCAGGCCGGCGGCGAAGCATTCCTCCACCGTCTCGCGGAAAACCGGGACCAGTCCGGCGTGGTGCGAGGCCACGCCCGCTTCGAGGCCCTCCAGCCAGTCGTCGTAGCCCAGCACGCCGAGGTCCTCGTCGCTCAATGACTCGACGCGCCGTTCGGCGATCTCACGGATGGTGGCCCGCTCGCTGCCGTCGGTCAGCCGGACACCGTCGCGGACGACCTGGCGGACCGCTTCGTCGCACGCGGCGCGGCTGAAGATGAAGACGATGGCCGGCAGCATCTCCTCGGCTTTGAGGGCGGTGATCAACTCGGTGCGCAACGGCGAGCGGTACGGCAAGCGCGGGCCTTTGCCGCGGGGCTGCCACTGGGGTGGACGCCCCTGGAGGGAGCGCCGGACGGCCTGATCGATCTTTATGCCCTCGTTGCCGGGCTTGCCGTTGACCAGCAGCGGGAGCAGCAGGGTGCGGTTGTCTTCTCGCCGGTGCGCCGCGAAGTGGTGGCGCAGGACGATCGGACGGTGCCGTTCGACGATGACATCGGTGGTGCCGCGCACCGAGCGCAGCCACGCGCCGAGCTCGTTTGCGTTGTTCACGGTGGCCGAGAGGCAGACGAAGTGGACCTCGGGCGGAGAGAGGACGAGGACCTCCTCCCAGACGCCGCCGCGGTAGGGGTCCTGAATGAAGTGGACCTCATCGAGGATGACCGTGTGCAGGTCCGCAAGGAGGTCCGAGCCCGCCAGCAGCATGTTGCGCAAGACCTCGGTGGTCATCACCACCATGGGGGCGTCGGGGCGGACCGCTGTGTCACCGGTCAGAAGGCCGACGTGCTCCTTGCCGTAGGTGGCGACGAGCTCGCCGTATTTCTGGTTGGAGAGCGCCTTGAGCGGCGTCGTGTAGAACGCCTTGCCGCCCGCCCCGAGAGCCCGGTGGATCCCGTAGGCGGCGACGAGCGTCTTGCCTGATCCGGTCGGGGCAGACACCAGGACCGAGTGGTCGGCGTCGATCGCGGCGAATGCCTCGCGCTGGAAGTCGTCGGGAGGGAAGGGAAGCTTGCTGATGAAGTCGCTCTCCTCGTCCGTCACCGTGACGGGCCAAGGGAAGACGTTCAACGGCCGGCCAGCTTCCCGATCCCGATCGAGATGAAATAGAAGACGATCAGGGGAACAGCCAACGCCAGCATGGAGAAGGGATCAGAACTCGGCGTGAAGACGGCTGAAACGACCGTAATGAGAATCACCGCCCACCGCCAGGAGTGTAAGAGCCGGGCCGGGGTGACGACGCGGGCCAGTTCCAAGGAGACCAGTATCACCGGAAACTGGAAGGTAATTCCAAACAGGGCCATCAAGGCCAGAATGAGGCCCAGGTACGGGATGGGATCGTAGATCTGTTGCAGGTCGGGACCGCCGACAGACTGCAAGAAGCCCAACGCATGCGGGAGGGTCAGGTAGGCGGTGGCGGCACCGAGCAGGAAAAGGGAGAAGGCGGCCGTGACGAACGGGATGGCGTACTTCTTCTCCCGCGCCTGCAGACCCGGAGTGATGAAGCGCCAGATCTGAAAGAGGATCACGGGCGAGGCCAGGGTGAGGCCGCCGAAGACGGCGATCTTGACCCGGAGGGAAAGCCCGTCCAGGGGTGAGGTGACGTAGAGGTTGGCGCAGTTCTTCCCGTGCAGGCTGTTCGATGCCGTTACCCCGGGCAGCCTGGTCCCGCCTCCGTTGGCCTCGCAGAGGGGCCGGATCAGAAAGTGAAGGATCGGCTCGTAGGCGATGACGGCCACGATGGTGGCCAGGAGGAACGCGATTAGGCAGATGACGAGACGCCGGCGCAGTTCGCCCAGATGCTCGTTGAGCGTCATGTTGTCGGGCGAGGGTTTCTCCTTGCGCTCGGGTTTTTCCTTACGCTCGCTCAGGAAGGGTACGGCCATGTCGGTATCGATCTCTCTGGCCGCTAGTTGAGGCTGGGGTCGCCCACAGCGCTTCCACCTGGCCGCGACGATGGGGAACGCAACGGCGACGGGGCGGGGGCGGGGGCGGGGGCGGGGGCGGGGGCGCCGGGGGGCGTAGTGGTCATGGGGGGCGTAGTGGTCATGGGCGGCGTGGGGGGCGTGGGCGGCGTGGGCATGGGCGTGGGTGGAGTCGCAGCGGCAGCGGGCGCTGCGGTTTGCTCTTCATCAGATTCGGCACCGGAGGGGTCGCCGGATGTCCTGGCAGTTTTGCCGGAAATCGCGGCGTCCGCCGCCCCGTTCACCGAGGCCTCACCAGCCGTCCCATTCCCGTTCACCGAGGCCTCACCAGCGGCGGCCCCGGCCCCGGTCCCGTTCCCCGCCACCCCGTTGCCGGTCCCGTTCGCCGCACCCGCACCCGCACCCGCACCCGCACCCGCACCCGCACCCGCACCCGCACCCGCACCCGCACCCTCAGCCGCAGCCGCAGCCGCAGCCGCAGCCGCACCCGCACCCTCAGCCCCGTCCCCTTCCGGAGCCAGGTTGGACAAGTGATTGAGCAACGCCGACGGCGAGCGGGCCAGTCGGGCTATGTCGGCGCTGGAGGGCAGGTCAGGCATGGTGCTGCGCACCTCGGTCTCCATGCGGTGGCGGAATTCATTGAAGCTGCGCCATGCGGCCCCGGCCTGGCGAGCCACCTGGGGGAGCTTGTCCGGCCCGAGCAGGATCACCGCCACCACGGCGATGATCAGCAGCTTGGCGGGATCGAGATTGAACACCGGACCTCACTCTACGGCCCTTACAGAGAGGCGATCAGGCGCTCCACCCGCTCGTCGTGCGACTTGAAGGGGTCCTTGAGCAACACCGTGCGTTGCGCCTGGTCGTTCAGCTTGAGGTGGACCCAGTCCACGGTGAAATCGCGGCGCCGTTCCTTGGCCCGCTTGACGAAGGCTCCCCGCAGCCGGGCCCGGGTCGTCTCGGGGGGATTGCTCATGGCATCGGAGATCGCGTCATCGGTGCAGGTCCGGTCCACCTGGTCCCGATTCTGCAACTTGTAATAGAGGCCCCGGGTGCGGTCGACGTCGTGGTACATGAGATCGATCATGGCCACCTTGGGGTGTGACAGCGGGACGTCGTGGCGGGCCTTCATCTCCTCGATGAGGCGGTATTTCGCCACCCAGTCGCACTCACGCCACAGCGACAAGGGGTCGGCCTCCAGGCCTTTGAGGCAGTGCTGCCACATGTCGAGGGCGGTGTCCTCCTCGGGCGAGAGGCCCTTGCGGTCACGGAACTTGAGGGCCCGCTCGAGGTACTCGGTCTGGATATCGATAGCCCGCATCTCGCGCCCGTTCGCCAGGCGGACCTTGCGCTGGCACGTGATGTCGTGGCTGATCTCCCTGATGGCGCGGATCGGGTTCTCCAGTGTCAGATCGCGCAGCACGGTCGACGAATCCTCCAGCATGGCCAACAAGATGCTGGTCGTGCCCACCTTGAGGAACGTCGCGTACTCGCTCATGTTGGAGTCCCCCACGATCACGTGGAGGCGCCGGAAGCGCTCGGCGTCGGCATGCGGCTCATCGCGGGTATTGATGATCGGGCGGCTGCGGGTGGTGGCCGACGAGACGCCCTCCCAGATGTGCTCGGCCCGCTGGCTGAGGCAGAAGACCGCGCCCCGGGCCGTCTGGAGCACCTTGCCGGCGCCGGCATAGATCTGCCGGCTCACCAGGAACGGGATCAACACCTCGGTGTACCGGTTGAATTCGTCGTTGCGCTCGGTCAGGTAGTTCTCGTGGCAGCCGTAGGAGTTGCCCACCGAATCGGTGTTGTTCTTGAAGAGGTAGACCTCGCCCCGGATCCCTTCTTCCCGGAGGCGGGCCTGGGCCCCACTCACCAGACCTCCGAGAATCCACTCCCCGGCCTTGTCGTGGATGACGACGTCGGAGATTTTGTCGCACTCGGGGGTGGCGTACTCGGGGTGACTGCCCACATCGAGGTAGAGGCGGGCCCCGTTCTCGAGGAACACGTTCGAGGAGCGTCCCCAGCTGACGACCCGCCTGAACAGGTAACGGGCGACCTCGTCGGGGCTGAGACGGCGCTGGCCGCGCAGCGTGAAGGTGACGCCGTACTCGTTCTCGATGCCGAAAATGCGTTTCTCCACTACGCCACCGTACAGCGAGCTATGCCAAAAGCAGCGCCAGCTCCTCGTCTGCGATGCGCCGGAAGGTGCGGCGGGCGTCGGGACGGCCGTTGCCGCGGCTCAAGGTGGCCACCTCGAGGTCGCCCGCAGCCAGGGTCGCGGTCGGGTCCGGCCAGGGCCGCGGTGGCGGCCTTGAGGGCGGTTGCGAGGTCCCAGTCGGCCTGCCAGGTGGCGGCCACCCGCTCGGTGATGGTCTCGGCATCGCCCCCGAGGACGGCGAAGTGCTCCTCGTCGGTGATCGTGCCTTCGTAGGCGATGTGGTACAGCTGATCGGGCTGCTGGCCGGAGCCGAGCTCGGCCACCAGGACCTCGACCTCGAGCGGCTTCATCTCGTGCGTGAACACGTTGCCGAGATACTGCGCATACAGATTGGCCAGTGACCGTGCGTCGACGTCCTCGCGGCTGTAGGCGTAGCCCTTGGTGTCGGCGTGGCGCACGCCCGCCACCCGCAGCTGGTCGTACTCGTTGTACTTGCCCACGCCGCCGAAGGCGATGCGGTCGTAGATCTCGCTGATCTTGTGGAGGGATCGTGAGGGGTTCTCGGCCACGATCACGATGCCCACGTCGTAGGTGGTGGCCACGAGCGAGCGACCCCGGGCGATGCCCTTCTGGGCGTACTCGGCCCGGTCCTTCATCACCTGTTCGGGGGCGACGTAGTAGGGCATGCTCATTGGGCCCGGCCCCCGTTCGTCTGGTTGGCCTGGTTCGTCCGGCTGGCCTGCTCGGCCCGGTTGGCCGCTGGCCGGCCGCGTCGGCTGTCTGCTCGGCCCGCCGGCGGGCGATGAGGGCGCTGAAGCGCTCGGCCACCTCTTCTTCGGGTACCAGGCGATAGCCCTCGGCGTCGACCACCGCGATGAGCGGGTAGATGCCGCGCACCAGATCCGGGCCGCCGGTGGCCGAGTCCTCGTCGGCGGCGTCATAGAGGGACTGGATGGCCAGGTCGACCGCTTCGTCCCGCGTCAGACCCTCGCGCCAGCCCAGTTTGATGGTCGAGCGGGCGTCACGCCCACCGGAGCCGGTGGATTGGAAGTCGGTGTCCTCGTAGTGCCCGCCGGTGGCGTCGTAGCTGTAGATACGGCCGATGCCCCGGGCGGTGTCGTAGCCCGCGAACAGCGGGACCACCACGAGGCCCTGCATGGCCAGGGGGAGGTTCTGGCGCACCATCTGGGCCAGCTGGTTGGCCTTGCCCTCGAGGGAGAGGGCCGTGCCTTCTACTTTTTCGTAGTGCTCGAGCTGGACCTGGAAGAGGCGCACCATCTCGACGGCCATGCCGGCGGAACCGGCGATGGCCACCGCCGAAAAGCGGTCGGCGGCAAAGACCTTCTCCATGGAGCGGTGGGCGATGATGTTGCCCATGGTGGCGCGGCGGTCCCCCGCCATAATGACGCCGTCGGCGTAGCGCAGGGCCACCACGGTGGTGGCGTGGGGGGCGCCGGCGAAACCGGCCTCTGGGCCGCCGGAGCCGGCTGGGCCGCCGGAGCCGCCGGAGCCGGCGCTGCCGCCGGCGTTGCCACGGCTGCCGGAGCCCCGGTCAAGTGGAATGTTGCCTGCCTGGCGCAGGAGCCCGACGAAGTCCGGGCCCGGATCGCTCTCCGGGGGAAAAAGGGGAAGAGCCACTGGTGACTACTGCCCGCCTTTCTGGACGTAGTTGCGCACGAACTCCTCGGCGTTGTCCTCCAGGACCTCGTCGATCTCGTCGAGCAGGTCGTCCAGTTCGGCCTTGATCTTCTCGCCGCGCTCGGAGGTGGCGGGCGCTTGCTCCGCCGCCAGCTCGTCGTCGGTTTCGGTCTTGGAAGTGTCCCGTGCCGGGCTCTTTCGGATTTGCTCTTGTTCTGCCATTGCGTTGTCCTCGCCGCCGTTCCTCTTGCTCTGTGGTCTCGGTCTCGGGCTTGCTCTGTGGTCTCGGTCTCGGGCTTGCTGTGTGGTCTCGGTCTCGGGCTTGCTGTGTGGTCTCGGTCTCGGGCCCGGGATACCTTTGAAAGTTGAACGCTAGAGGTCTAGCTTTTAACTTTTAGAGGTCTATGTCGGGCTCCTGTTTGCGTGGGTGTCGGGCTCTGGGTGTCGGTGTTGGGCTCTCGGTGTCGGGTCTTGGGCTGCCTATGTTCGATGTCTGTCACTGAACGTGTCTCAGGAGTTGAGCCGGTCCAGCAGGTCCGCCGGTCCGGTGCTCTGGGCCAGAAGTGCGCCCGTGTGCTCCGCTGTTCCCTTCAGGGGATCCATCATAGGGACGCGTCGCAGGGGGTCGGTCCCGATATCGAAGACGAGCGAGTCCCAGTTGGCGGTCACCACGGCCTCCGGCCAGCGGGCCAGGCACTTGCCCCGGAACCAGGCCCGGGTACCCGGCGGTGGTTCGTTCACGGCCAGGTTGGCCTCGGCCGGTGTGATCAGCCGCCGCAGGCCCAACCGCTGGTAGACCGACTTGTCGGCCCGCAGATCGTGGTACTGCAGGGCCAGGGCGGCCACCCGGGGGTCTCGCCAGTCACAGTTGTGGCGGTCCTGATAGGCCAGCAGGAGCTCACGCTTGGCCACCCAGTCCAGGGTGTCGGCCAGGGTGGCCGGATCGGATTCGAGTCCCTCGAGCACGTACTCCCAGTGCTCGAGGATCAGCTCACCCACCTGGCCGTCGTCGCCCAAGGCGGTGAGGCCGTCGTGCTCGGCGTACTTGCGGGCTGCCCCGAAGAGCTCCCACTGCATCTCGAGGGCGGTGGCTGTGGTCCCGTCGGTGAGGGTGAGGCCCCGGGCCAGGGAGAGGTCGGCCGAAACATGGTGGAGGGCGCGGACGGGGTCGGCCAGGGCCAACAGGCGGCTCGGGCCCGCGTCGTCCTCGATCATGGCCAGCACGATTGCCGTCGTCCCGACCTTCAGCAGCGTGGCGATCTCTGACAGGTTGGCGTCGCCGACGATCACGTGCAGCCGGCGAAACCGGGTGGGGTCGGCGTGGGGCTCGTCACGGGTGTTGACGATGGGGCGCTTGAGTGTGGTCTCGAGGCCGACGACCTCCTCGAAGAACTCGGCGCGCTGGGAGATCTGATAGTGGACCCGGTCGGCATCGAGGGCGGGAGTCTCGACTCCCACCTTGCCGGACCCGGTGAAGATCGTGCGGGAGACGAAGTGCGGCACCACCCCGTCGATCACCTTGGCGAAGGGTACGGCCCGGTCCATCATGTAGTTCTCGTGGCAGCCGTAGGAGTTGCCTTTGCCGTCGGAGTTGTTCTTGTAGACGATCGGCGCCGGTTGGTCCGGGATCCGGTGGGCGGCGGCGATCATGGCCCGCCGCAACACCTCCTCGCCGGCCTTGTCGTGCACGAGGCACTCGAGCGGGGTGAGGCACTCGGGTGTCGAGTACTCGGGGTGGGCGTGGTCGACGTAGAAGCGGGCGCCGTTGGTGAGGACGGTGTTGGCCAGGTGGGTCTCCACCATCGGGGCCAGGGAGCCCTCACGGGCGAACCCGCGGGCGTCGTTGCCCGGGGTCTCGTCCTCGAAGTCCCAGCCGATCTTCTGCTCGATGTCAGAGGCGTAGGCGTTGACCAACACCGATGACGCGGCAATAGGGTTCTGCTCGGCGCCGGGCGAATGGATCCCGTACTCGGTCTCGATCCCGCACACCTTGGTGGTGGCCACGCCCCGACCCTATCGGTCCCTGCCGGTCACAACCGGCCCCTGGCTCTCACAACCGGCCCCTACAGGTACTGCCCGGTGCCCACTCGCTCGATCGACCGACCACCATGCACCTCGCGGTCCTCGGTGAGCAGGGTACGGACATAGACGATGCGTTCGCCCTTCTTCCCCGAGATACGGGCCCAGTCGTCGGGGTTCGTCGTGTTGGGCAGGTCCTCGTTCTCCTTGTACTCCTGGCGGATCGACTCGAGGAGGTCCGAGGTGCGGATGCCGCCGGAGTCGCCGGCGATGACCCGCTTGATGGCCAGCTTCTTGGCCCGCCGGACGATGTTCTCGATCATGGCTCCCGACGCGAAGTCCCGGTAGTAGAGGATCTCCTTGTCGCCGTTCTGGTACGTGACCTCAAGGAAGCGGTTCTCGTCGTCCTCCCGGTACATCTCGGCGACGGTCTTCTCGATGATGGCCTGGACCGCCTTGGCGGCGTCACCCCCACCGAGGCGGCCGACCTCATCGGCGTCGAGCGGCAACGCGGTGGTGAGGTAGCGGCTGAAGATCTGGGCTGCAGCTTCCTCGTTGGGGCGTTCGATCTTGATCTTCACATCGAGGCGGCCGGGACGCAGGATGGCGGGATCGATCAGATCCTCCCGGTTCGAGGCCCCGATCACGATGACGTCCCGCAGCGACTCGACGCCGTCGATCTCGGCCAGCAGCTGCGGCACGATGGTCGACTCCATGTCGGAGCTGATGCCCGTGCCCCGGGTGCGGAAGAGCGACTCCATCTCGTCGAAGAACACGATGACCGGCATGCCCTCGTCGGCCTTCTCCCGGGCCCGTTGGAAGACCTGCCTGATCTGGCGCTCCGTCTCCCCCACGTACTTGTTGAGGAGCTCGGGGCCCTTGATGTTCAGGAAGTAGCTGCGCACGTTGGCGTTGCCGGTCGACTCGGCCACCTTCTTGGCGAGCGAGTTGGCGACGGCCTTGGCGATGAGGGTCTTGCCGCAGCCGGGAGGGCCGTACAGCAGGATCCCCTTCGGGCGCCGGCAGCGAGTACTGGGCGAACAACTCACGGTGGAGGTAGGGCAGCTCGACGGCGTCGGTGATGGCTTCGATCTGCGTATCGAGCCCGCCGACGTCGGCATAGGTGATGTCAGGCACCTCCTCGAGGACGAGGTTCTCGCTCTCGAGCTTGGGCAGCTTCTCGATCAGCAGCTGCGTCCGGATGTCCATGAGCAGCGAGTCGCCGCTGCGCAGCTTGACGTCGAGCATCTCCTCGGACAGCTCGGCCACGCGCTCCTCGTCGGCCCGGGCGAAGACGACACAACGCCGCTTGTCCTCGAGTTGCTCCTTCAGGGTGACCACCTCGCCGGAGAGCTCCCCGTCCCGGACGAGGACCACGTTCAGCGACTCGTTCAACACGACCTCGTTGCCCTTGCGGATCTGGCCCGGGTCGATGTCGGGGTGAAGGGTGACCCGCATTTTGCGGCCACTGGAGAACACGTCGACGGTGCCGTCCTCGTTGACGCCGAGGAAGGTCCCATAGGCCGCAGGAGGCTGCGTCAGCTTCTCGACTTCTTCGCGCAGCGAGGCCAGCTGCTCCTTGGCCTGCTGCAGGGTGAAGGTCAGCTTTTCGTTCTGCGAGGTTGCATGGGCCAGCTGGCCCTTGCTCTCGAGGAGGCGCTCTTCGAGAGCCTGGACCCGGCCGGGGCTCTCCTGCAGGCGGCGGCGGAGCGCGTGGATCTCGTCCTCGGCGTCGGCCAGCTCAGATCGCAGGGCCTCGGCCTGGAGGGCGAGGTCGTTGGAGTCCGGGGTATTGCTCACTGCATTTACCCTAGTCCTGGGGTGGGGGTGGTCAGCCCTCATGCTGCTGCCGGGGGCTGCCGGGCTGCCGGGGGCTGTCCGGCTGTCCGGGACGGCGCCGGGGTTAGGTCCAGCCGGCCATCAGGGGCGATGTGGCCAGGGCGCTCCAGGTGCTGGCCGGGGCGGGGCCGACGTGGTCCACGCCGGAGAGGTCGGCGGGCGCAGGGCTCGGCCTGCCCACCCGGGCCTGATCCGTGGCCGTCGCCGTGGCCGATGCGGCGCAGGCGGTCGCAGTGAAAGTGGCCAGCAGCGGCAGCTTCGGGACCTTGGTGACGGGGCGCCGGAAGTCGAGCAGCGTGGCCAGGTTGCCGGGGTCGGTCGGCGCTCCGGAGGCATCGCGGGCCGTGAGCGGTTGGAGGCCCCAGCGCCACTCGATCAGCTTGAGCACCGAGGTGTGGTCGTAGAAGGTGTGGTTGACCGCGGCCTGCGTTCCCCCGATGCGGCTGAACGGCGACGCCACGATGCAGGGGACCCTGAACCCGCTCAGCACCTCACCCGCTGCGTTCACGTCGGTGTCCACGCCCTTGGCGGGGTTGGAGCCGACGGGGACGCCGGCCGTGATGCGGCGGGGCGGCACGTGGTCGAAGAAGCCGCCCCATTCGTCGTAGTTGATGACGAGCACCGTCTTGTGCCAGCCGGGTCCCGTCGACACGGCATGGAAGACCTGCGACAAGAACGCGTCGCCGGCCCGGATGTCGGCCAGGGGATGGTCGTCGCCGGAAGTGCCGTCCTCCTCGCCCAGGAACCTGGGGTCCACGTACGAGACGTTGGGGAGCGTGCCGGCCGCCGCGTCCTTGCGGAACTGCGAGAATTCACGGGAAATCGAGAGATATTTGGTCCCCCACAGCGCCATGAACGGGAAGTCGCTGTAGTAGTAGCGGCCCGTCGGTCCGCCGTGATGGTTCAGCTGATCCCAAATGGTGGGGAGCGTGGAGGGGGTGAGGGCATCATCGAGGCGATCGGTCTGCGCCGCGTGCTGAAAGAAACGATTCGGATAGGTCGGCCCCAAGATGGAACAGAAATAACGGTCACAGGTTGTGTACGCCTGCGCCAACCGGCTCATGAACGGACGGTCCTCGGCCTCGTAGTAGCTGATGGCGAAGGAGTCGCTCGCCGGGTCGGTGAGAAAGCCGTTCATCTGCCCGTTGTTGTACTGCAGGCGGCCACCCCCGTAGGAGTGGTCGGGGTCCTTGAAGCCGCAGCCGTCGAACTGCGTCTGGTGATAGGTCGGGTGGCTCGTTCCCTGACGGTCGGGGTAGGCGAGCCCGGCCTGCCGTCCATCGGCGTTCGGCAGCCATCCGAGAAAATGATCGAAGCTGCGGTTCTCCATCATCACGACGACGACGTGCTCTATGCCTGACTTCGCCGGCGGTGGCAGGGTGGCGGCGGCTCTTTGGGAGGCTCCTGCCCTGCTCGCCCCGGCCCCGCCGAGGAGGACGGCCCCCGAGGCTCCCAGGGCGCCCTTGACGAAGGTCCGACGGTCCAATGGCATCGAGGCTGCTTCCCTTTCAGATTCGGGTCGGTCGTTTTCAGGTGCACGTCGGGGTTGTCATGTGCACGTCGGTCGTTTTCAGGTGCATGTCGGTCGTTTTCAGGTGCATGTCGGTCGTTCAAACGTTTGTTCTGGCCGTCCAAACAGGCACTCTGGGCCACACTCCCTTTAGGAGCGCTCCGAGCATCCTCCTCCAAGAATGGTCGTCAGGGCGAGGCGCCGGGGCCGCGACCTGCGGAGCAGCTCCTTCCGGGGTGATGTGGACCAGCGAGGTTTGTTCCTTTCGGAGTCAGTCGGGGCCGGCGGGTTTTGGCCGCCCGGGGTCAGTCGGGGCCGGCGTATGCCGCCGCGCCGAGGTGGTCTGCGAGGGGTCGGACAGCGCCGTCAGGCGTCGAAAAAGGTCCTTGGCGAGCCCTGGAATTGATGATGACGGGGGTAGGTGCGGGGCGGCGACTAATATAGAAACTCCAGCACGTGATGTTGACGGCGCGGGGGTCGCCTTATTACGGTCCCCCACGCCCGTCGGGCGGTCACTACAGAGGAGAGAGACAACGACATGAAGGTCTGGATCGACCAGGATCTCTGCACAGGCGATGGGCTGTGCGAGGAGATCGCACCGGCCGTGTTCACTCTTCTTGACGATGGTCTCGCCTACGTGAAGGAAGACGGCTCCGTGAAGAACGACCCGGGTGGATCCGCCGGCATGGCTGCCGTGCCGAGCGACCTCGAAGAAGCCGTTGTCGAAGCTTCGGAGGAATGCCCCGGGGAGTGCATCTTCATCGAGCGCGACTGACGCTGGCGTCGGGTTTCCGGCGCAGCGGTCTTAAGCATCATTCCTTCTCCGTTGCGGCGTTCTCGCCGTTGCGGCGTTTTCTTTGTTGTGGCGTTCTCTTTCATCGTCCGGACTCGCGTCCCGGTGGATCCACCTCCATGGTTCTGATTTCCCTTAGTTCTGATCGTCCTGGGTGCTGACCCACTGTTGGGGGCGCCTTCTCGTTCGTGATTCCGTGACCTTTTGTGGACGGCGAAGGGAAGGTTCTGGCTTTCACCACTGATCTATTCGCCTCGCTCACATCTGGAGTTTCATTCCGAATCGGTAGCGGAGCGCGGCCGTTCCACAGGCGAAAGCACGCGACTCTTGAGGGCGATAAGACGCAATTGCGATGAGGCTGATGTGCCCAGGCGGACGAAATCGTTATTCGACCTGGGAGCGGAATCGATGACGGGCGCGATCGCGCTACGGGCCACCGCGCCCGACGTCCTCGGCATCGGCATCGGAATCGGAATCGCGATCGGCATCGGCATCGGCATCGGCATCGGCATCGGCCCGATCACCCGTGGCCCCGGGCGGTCCGTGGTTCTTGAGCCGATTGTGGAAGCCGCACAGGACCTGTCCGTTCTCCTGGGTGGTCTCGCCGCCTTTGGAGAAGGGGATGATGTGGTCGATCTGGCAACGCTCCGCCGGGGCGTCGCAAAAGGGGTGGGTGCACTGTTGGTCCCTGACCTCGATGGCCCGGCGGGTCGCCCCGGTGAAGAACCGGGCCTTCTTCGAGCACTCGATGCGGCCCCCGGGCGAAAAGACGAGGCGCTCGAAGTCCGCCCCGTTCATCCAGGGCAGCAGCGCCCCGGGGCTCACGATGGGGCCCCCTTCGATCCGGCTGATGGGACCGTGCGCCGACTCATAGCCCACCAAGACACTGAAGGAGGGTTCAGGACGCCGGTCCCCCGCCTTGGCCCCCTTGGAGCGCAGCGCCATCTCGACCAGGGCGTCGGCCCGGCGTTGGGCCGGGGTCCGGGAGAGCTCCCCCACCTTGGGGTCACGGCCGAGCCCTTCTTTGGCCTTGGCCCAGTCGGCTTCGAAGAGCAACTCTTCGAGCCGGGTGAACTCTCCGGCCACAATGGCCCCGCTGATCGGGTCGAGGTTCCCGCCCACGAGGTACGTCCCGTTCACGCTCTGGCTCACATAGACGTCACGACGGGCCCTTCGGGCCATGTCGGCCTCTTCGGCCCCGTCGGGGTCGGCCATCTGGGTGAAATAGGTCACCGCATTGGCAAAGGGCGTGAAGGTCAGCTCCCGGGCCGCGTCGACCAGGGCCTCTTCACAAAGGGAGAAGGCCTCGGCGTCGGCGTGGCTTACCGACTCGGCTGCTTTGACCAACACGTCGACGTGGGCCCCGGCGATGGCGCCCGCCGCGAAGGCCTGCGCCACGACGGGCATGGCGGGTAGTGACCGCCCCCGGCGCAGGTGGCGGCGCACCTCGGCCACGGGAAGATGGCAGGTGGTGGCGATCCACGCCGCCGCGCTCTGGGCTCCGTCGGCCGCCCACTCGCCCCCCTCGGCGAAGCTCTGCAGTGCGTTGGCCAAGGCGTAGTCAAAGACGGCCCGGGCCCGCAGCAACGTGACGATGGAGGCCCGATCCCCATAGGAGAACGGATCCTCGGCCGCCAACTCTTCTGCTGCCCTCAAGAAGTCACCCACTGCGTCCATGCCTCAACTAAAGCAGGGGGGTGTGACAGATGACCCCTGCTCAGGGCCACAAAAAAGAAAAGAATTCCCGTACAAAACGTCGAAACGGGCGACCGTTGACAGGACAGGACAGGACGAGACAGGACAGGACAGGACAGGGACGGGGACGGCAGGACCGGTGAGGCGAGGCAGGACCGCTCAGCCGCTGAGTCGCCTCGCCGTGGTGAGGAACCCCGTGTGGCCCACCATGCGGTGGTCCGGCCGGACGGAGCGTGGCTCGATATGCCACGTCCGCCGCATGATCTCCTGCGTCTCCGGTAGCCCGAAGGGCGCGCCCTCGTCGTCGAGCGCCTGGCGGAGGAGTGCGGTCTGGTTGATCGTCGGCAGATACGCCAGCAGGATGCCGCCGGGGCGGAGTGCGGCGGCCGCGGCGGGGATGACTTTGTGGGGCTCGGGCATATCGAGGAGGATGCGGTCGAGGTCGCGCTCATCGATGCCCTCGGTCACGTCGCGGATTTCGACCCGGTACGGCGCATCGGGTCCGAGTGTGGCAACGACGTTGGAGGTCGCCCGCTCGGCGAAGTCCTCACGGAGCTCGTAGCCGACGACGGAGGCACCGGCGCGCAGCACGGTCATGGAGAGCGCGCCGGAACCGACACCCGCCTCGAGGACACGTTGGCCCGGGCCGAGGTCGGCGGCGATGAGGATGGCGCCGAGATCCTTCGGGTAGATGACTTGGGCGCCTCTCGGCATCTTGAGCACGATGTCGCTCAGCGTCGGACGCAGAACGAGAAACTGCCGTCCCGTGGAGCCGGTGATCGTCCGCCCCTCGTCGCCGCCAATGATGCTGTCGTGCGCAATGATCCCGGCGTGGGTGTGGAACATCGCGCCTGCGACCAACGTGATGAGGTAGCGGCGCTCCTTGGGGTCGATCAGAAGAATGCGTTCGCCCGCGACGAGGGCGTGCTGCGACGTTGGGCTCGGCTCTGGGGGCCGCCCCGTACTCGGACTCGTCGGAAGCGGCGGCGAATTGTCGGCACCCCCGACGTCGCCCCCGACCTCGCCCTCGCCTACGCCGTCGCCCCCGACCTCGCCTACGCCCTCGCCTACGCCCTCGCCTTCGCCCCCGCCCCCGCCCCCGCCCTCTGGACCGCCGGCGGCTGATGGCTCGGGACTAGGCGTCGCCGTCAACGCCGCCGCCGGCGCCGATAGCGAGAGAGCCACCGCCTTTGCGCTGGTTCTTGCGCTCTTGCTTTTCCAGCTGCTTCTGCTCGTCCTTCACCCGCTGCTTGGCACGCCGCCTGTCGGCGCGCGAACCGCCGTTCTCGCTCTCGAAGACGGGATCGTCCCACTTCCTCACCGAGATCAGCACTTGCTCGCCCGGCGAGATACGCAGTGACGACGCCACGCTCCCCTTCTCGTTCAAGGAGCGGCGCAGGACATAGGCGCACACGGCGATGAGCGCCCAGGTCCAGTCGCCCGCGAGCCCGCGCCGCACGGCGGCGCGCAGGATGCGCCGTAGGAGAACGTCCATGAAGCGACCTACAGCCGCCGGATCTCAACGACCGCCGAGCGGCTGCGGCCACGGCGACGACCGATGAGGAAGGCCAAGGTGACGATGACCATTGCGGCGGCCCCGGCGGTCGCCACGCCCTGGGGGACGGCGGCCCGAGCTTCGGCCTCCCCCTCCCCCATCAGGTTGGAGTAGGCCGCTTGAAGGTCCTCTCGGGTGATGCGTCGTCCGTTGGTCCCTGGCCCTGGCATCAGCTGTTTCCTTCCTTCGTCTCCGGTGCTGCACTCCCCTGCGCTGTCGAACTCGGCTCCGCAGCCGCAGCCGCCGCCGGCGCCGTCGTCGCCGTGCCTCCCGGCGTCGGAGCCGGAGCGGGAGCCGGAGCGGGAGCGGGAGCGGGAGCCGGAGCCGGCACTACCGCTGCCTGCGGTGCCGGCGGATTCCGGTTCACCGGAACCTTCTTCTTGCCCGGTCCGGCCGTGATGCGCCACGCCGCCACGCCGGCCACTGCGGCACCGATCAGCGAGACGGCGAAGTAAGGGACCCAGGACCAGTTGCCGGTGAGGGCGGTGCCTGTCTCATCTTGGAGCACCCGCAGAACGCCGACGAGCAGGAGCAGGACGCCGACGCCAATGGCCAGTGACCCCGACACGCCCCAGAGCAGAAAGCGCCCGAGCCCCTGCAGGGGGGCGAGCGTCTCCTGTTTGAGGTAGTCGACGGTGATCTTGAACGCATCATCGCCGGCGCGACGCAACCCTCGGGCGCCGCCAGCCGAATTCGAGCGAAATGGTGCCATGTGGCCCGCCATCCTGGTCCGTTGTCCGGTGTGGTGCAAACACCGGTCTGGTTTTCACTGCCTCTGTGTGCTGCTCATCCCTGAGGCAGCCCACATTTTGTCCCCGGCACCGGAAGGGCCCCTGTGCCTTCCCAAGCGCCAGACGCCGCCTCGATGCCGTATTCACCGCAACTGGGAACCTCACGACCCCAGCCAACTGCTCAACAGCTAACTGCTCAACAGCCCGCTCGTTGTAAACCCGCCACGCAAAATCTGAAGCTGATCCCGGCAACCATAGGGCTTCACCCCACGGCGACTGGGCATTTACCCCCATCTCCCTATGCAGGCGATGGCTCCCTCTGCAGACGATGGCCCAATGTTGACGGCACCTCCATCGCCGGACACTTGTAAAAGTTAAAAGCTAGAAGTCTAGCGGTCAGTTTTCAGAGGGTGCCGAGGGGTGTTTGGACCCCCAACTCGGGCCTGTGCACTCGGCACAACCCCCGAGCCAGCTCGGGCCTGTGCACTCGGCTCAACCCCCGAGCCAGCTCGGACCTGTGCGCTCGGCTCAACCCCGGGGGCGGAAGATATAGGTGGAGTTGGCCCGGGCCACCAGGCGCCCACCGACCGGAGCGGTGCCATCCCCTGCGGTGCCATCCCCTGCAGCCGACGCCGTGGCATCCCCTGCCCCTGCCCCTGCCCCTGCCCCTGCCCCTGCAGCCGACGCCGTGCCATCCCGTGCGCCGGTCGCGCCGGTTGCGCCGGTTGCGCCGGTTGCGCCGGTGGCGGCAGCGGGGCCGCCGTGCGCGCGGGCTGCAGCCCAGATACTGGCCTCGACGAAGGCCACCGTCGACCCGCCGGACACAACCTCCGCCGTGCAGGTGAGGATGGCGTCGGGCGGGACCGGGGCGAGAAAACTGATCTTCATCTCCGCGTTGGCGCAGAAAACCTTGCGACCTTGCGCAAAGGTGACGGCCGCCGCCCCCATCGACGAATCGGCGAAGGCGCCGAGGAACCCGCCCTGCATGGTGCCGGCGGGATTGGCAAACCGCTCGTCGGCGGTCATACGCCAGGTGCAGCGCCCCGGCACCGACTTGTCGACGCAGACCATGCCCAGGGTGAGATCGCTGTTGGGTGGGACCTGCATCCGGTGACGTTTCGGTGTCGTCCGCGACGAGTCCGGCACCGTTCCCGAAGAGTCCGGCGTGATTCCCGGCGAGTTCGGCGTCATTCGTGGTGAGGATAGGCGAGCACTGGGTAGGGTGAAGCATGACCCCCGCAGCGTCCTCCGCAGCGCCCTCCGCAGCGTCCCCCGCAGCGTCGACAGCAGCCTCCGCTGCAACGTCCGCTCCGCCCCCGCACCTCCCCCCGGTCGTCCAGGATCCCGCCCTGGTCCAGTTGGGCATCAACGTGATCCGGGGTCTGGCCATGGATGCGCCTGAGCAAGCCAATTCCGGTCACTCCGGCACGGCGATGGCGCTCGCTCCGCTGGCCCACGTCCTGTGGACGCGCATCATGCGGCACGACCCCCAGGCGTCCCATTGGCCCGACCGGGACCGTTTCGTGCTGTCGAACGGGCACGCCTGCATTCTCCTGTACTCACTGCTCTACCTGACGGGCTACGACCTGTCGTTGGACGACATCCGCCACTTCCGCCAATTCGGAAGCCGGACACCGGGGCATCCCGAGCGGCTCGATACAGACGGCGTCGAAGTCACGACCGGACCTCTCGGCCAGGGCGTGGCCAACGCCGTCGGCCTGGCCATCGCCGAGCGTGTGCTGCGGGCCCGGTTCGGGAGCGACATCTGCAATCACCGGACCTATGTCATCGCCGGCGACGGCTGCTTCATGGAGGGCATCTCCCACGAGGCGGCGTCGCTCGCGGGACACCTCAAGTTGGGCCGTCTGATGGCGTTCTACGACGACAACCACATCACGATCGACGGCCCCACCGAGCTCACCTACAACGACAACGTCGAGGAGCGCTTCGAGGCCTACGGCTGGAACGTGCGCAACCTCGGGGAGATGGCCAACGACGTCGACGGGCTGGAAGCCGCCATCCGCGAGGCCCTCGACGCTCCGAGCGACGGCCCCGACGCCAAGCCCACACTCCTGGTGCTGCGGAGTCACATCGGTTGGCCCTCGCCCAAGTTGACCGACACCGCGGCCGCCCACGGGTCGCCGTTCGGGGCCGACGAAATCCGGGTGACCAAAGAGCTCCTGGGCCTGCCTCCCGACGAGACCTTCTGGGTGCCCGACGAGGTGCGCGCCTTCTACGAGCAGGAGGTGGCGCGGGGCGGCGCTTCCCGCAAGGAATGGGAAGAACGTTTCGCCGCGTGGGACGGCGACCGGGTGGCCTGGGATGCGGCGCAGGCCGGCCGTGGCATTCCGGGTTGGGCCGACAAGCTGCCCACGTTCGAAGCCGGTACCAAGCTGGCGACGCGTCACGCCATCAACCAGTGCATCAACGCTTCGTCCGAGGGCCTGCCCGGACTGGTGGCCGGATCGGCCGACCTCACGGGCAACAACGGGGTATTGGTCAAGGGCGCCGAAATCCAGGCGGCCGAAACCCCCGGCGGTGCGCAGCTGCACTACGGGATCCGCGAGCACGGGATGGGCGGCATCATGAACGGGTTGGCCGCGCACGGGGGCATCCTCCCCGTAGGTGGCACCTTCTTCGTCTTCAGCGACTACATGCGTCCGTCGGTCCGTCTGGCCGGGCTCTCGCGCTACCACGTGATCTATTCCTGGACGCATGACTCCATCGGGTTGGGCGAGGACGGGCCGACGCACCAGCCGGTGGAGCAACTGGCCTCGCTGCGGGCGATGCCGGGACTCATCTTGGTGCGGCCGGCCGACGCGAACGAGACGTTGCAGGCTTGGCGCCTGGCCGTCGACGCCGACAATCCGGTCGGGTTGGCCCTGAGCCGTCAGGACATTCCGGTGCTCGCCGAGACCGAGGCCCTGGCCGAAGCCGGGGTGGCCAAGGGCGGCTACGTGCTGGCGCGGGCGAGCAGCGAGCCCCGGGTCGTGCTGGTCGGCACCGGGAGCGAAGTGCATCTGTGCCTGGAGGCGGCGAAGGTCCTGGAGAACGATGGGGTGCCGACCCAGGTCGTCTCGCTGCCGTGCTGGGAATGGTTCGAGGAGCAGGACGACGTGTACCGGGAGGAAGTGCTGCCCCACCGCGTGCCCGTGCTCAGCGTCGAGGCGGGCTCGACCTTCGGGTGGAGCCGCTACGCCGACGACTCCATCGGGCTGGACCGCTTCGGGGCGTCCGCCCCCGGCGCGGTGGCCATGGAAAAGTTGGGCTTCACGGTTGAACATGTCGTCGAAAGGGCACATGCCCTCGTGAACGGCGACGCCACGTGAGCGCCCTCGTGAGAACAGTGCGACACCCGCAACACCGCGCCGCTGACACGAACCGAGCCAGCGACACGAACAGAGCCAGCGACACGAACCGAGCCAGCGATACGAACAGAGCCAGCGATACGAACAGAGCCAGCGAAATGAGCAAGGAGTTTCCTACATGACCCGTCTGCACGACCTTTATGAAATCGGCGGCCAGAGCCCGTGGCTGGACAACCTGCGCCGCGACTGGCTCGAGGACGGGAAGTTGGCCAAGTTCGTCTCGATAGGGGTGCGCGGGATCACCTCGAACCCCACCATTCTGGCCAAGGCCATCAGCGGGCAGAACACCTACGACGACCAGTTCGAGGAGTTGATGAAGGACCACACGGTGGACAGCGCCTACTGGGAGTTGGCCATCACCGACATCCTCCATGCGCTCCAGCTGCTGCGGCCGGTCTACGACGAGAGCGACGGCGAGGACGGGTACGTCTCGTTGGAGGTGTCGCCCGCACTGGCCCACGACACCGAGACCACCGTGCGCGACGCCCGCAAGCTCCACACCCGCATCGCGCAGCCCAACCTGTTGGTCAAGATCCCGGCGACCAAAGAGGGCGTGCCGGCGATCAACACCATGATCAGCGAAGGCCGCAGCATCAACGTCACGTTGATTTTCGGGATCGACCGCTACGACGAGGTGATCGAGGCGTACATCAGCGGGATCGAGGCACTCGGTGAAGGCCGGGCGGACCGAGGATCTCCCGCACGTGGCGAGCGTGGCGTCGTTCTTCGTCAGCCGGGTCGACACCGAAGTGGACCGGCGTCTCGAGACGTTGGCCGGGGGCGCATCGGGCGACCCCGCCATATTGGCCTTGCGGGGCAAGGCCGCGGTGGCCCAGGCCCAGGTGGCCTATCAGCACTTCCATGCCGCGTTCACCACGGACCGCTGGAAGGCGCTCGACGCGCAGGGGGCCCGGGTCCAGCGCCCGCTGTGGGCGTCGACGTCGACCAAGAACCCGGCCTACGACGATCTGCTGTATGTGGACTCGCTCATCGGTCCGTCGACGGTGAACACGTTGCCTGAGGCGACTATCGAGGCGTTCGTGGATCATGGAGTGCTGCACCGCACAGTGGACGCCGACCCCGAGGCTGCGGTGGCGACGCTGGCCCAGCTGAAGGACGTGGGCATCGACATGGAGGACGTCGAGCAGACGCTCGAGAACGAAGGCGTCGCCTCGTTCGCCAAGTCGTTCGACGAGCTGCTGCAGTCGCTGAGCGACAAGGCCGCCACGTTTTCGTGAGCACGGGCAGGAGCCGGATCGGAGTCGATAGCGGAAGCGACGACGCCCGTCGAGGACGTGCCGGCGGCGTTCACGCAGACCGTGATCGAGGCGTTCGCCGCTCGGCCCGGGTGAGCGCTTCACGCTCGTGCTCTCCGGCGGTCCGACGGCCAAGCTCTGCTACGAGCACCTGGCGGCGGCACGACCGGGACCGGCACGGGGCCGGCGGTGTCGAGGACGGGGGCCGTCGGCGCGGGCAGCGGCACGGTGCCGACGGCGCACCCGGCCTTCGACTGGTCACTCGTCGACATCTACATGGGCGACGAGCGGCTGGTGCCGCCCGGACGACGAAGATGCCAATCAGCGCCTCGTGCGCGAGGCCATCGTCGACCGGGTCGGCATCCTCGGCTCCTTCACGGCCGATGCCGACGACGGGGCCCGGTCGAAGAGTGCGTGGCCGACTACCAGCGTGTCCTGGCCGAGGTCCTGGCCGGGCCGGGGATCGACCTCATCCACCTGGGCATGGGGGCCGACGGCCATACGGCCTCCCTCTTCCCGCACGCTCCCACCCTCGATGCGCCGCCCGACCTGTTGGTGGCGGCCACCCAGGATCCGAACGGGCAGAACGCCCACCCGCGGTTGACCGTGACGCTGCCGGTGATCAACGCGGCCCGCTGCGCCGTCTTCACCGTCGCCGGCGAGGGCAAGCGTGACGCCATCGCCGCGTTGCGCCGGGGCGACGACATCCCGGCCGCCCGGGTGCAGGCCGCCCGGGTCGTCTGGCTGATCGACCAGGCTGCGTCGGGCTGAGCCCGGCGGCCGCCGCCCGCCGCCGCCGCCCGCCGGCCGCCGTGATGCTTGAGGCACGGCCAGCGGTGTGGCCAGCGGGGCTGACAGAGCCCGCGATCGACCGGTCCGGTCCGCAGCGGCCCCCGGGTGTCTAGATTGGCCCCAATGCTTTCCGACGTCGATCTCCTACAGATGCCATTGCCGGACCTGATGGCGCTGGCCCGCGGTGTGCGCGACGAGGCATACGGCCGCCGGGTGACGTACTCGCCCAAGGTCTTCATCCCGCTCACGATGCTGTGCCGCGACCGCTGCGGCTACTGCACGTTCGCCAAGGCCCCGGCCCGGCTCACCTCGCCCTACCTCACGCCCGACGAGGTGCTCAGCATCGCCCGCGCCGGCAAGGAGGCCGGGTGTCACGAGGCGCTCTTCACCCTGGGCGAGCGGCCCGAGCTGCGGTACCCGTTGGCGAAGACCTGGCTGGCCGACAACGGTTTCGCCTCGACGGTCGACTACCTCGCCCACGTCTGTCAGCTCGTCCTGGAGGAGACCGGCCTCCTCCCCCACGCCAATGCCGGGGCTCTCTACGCCGATGAGCTGGCCGTCGTTGCGCCCTTTTGCGGCCAGCCAGGGCATGATGCTCGAGTCGCTGGCCGAGGGGCTCGACGCGCACCGCAGTGCACCCGACAAGGAGCCGGCCCGCCGGCTGGCCACGCTCGAGGCGGCCGGCGAGCTCCACATCCCCTTCACGACCGGGATTCTGGTGGGCATCGGCGACGACCGTCCCGGCGCAGCTGCGCCGCGTTGCAGGCCATCGCCGCGTCACACGCCCGCTTCGGCCACGTGCAGGAGGTCATCGTCCAGAACTTCCTGCCCAAGCCGGGTACCGCCATGGCCCGCGCCGAACCCTGCCCGACCGACGACCTGTTGTGGGCGATCGCCGTCGCCCGTCTGGTGCTGCCGGCCGAGGTGCACATTCAGGCGCCGCCGAACCTCTCCGACGAACTGGCGCCGTTGCTCGCTGCCGGCATCGACGACTGGGGCGGGGTCTCGCCGATCACGGCCGACCATGTGAACCCCGAGCGGGCGTGGCCCGCACTCGACACGTTGCGGGCGGCGACGGAGGACGCGGGACATGTGTTGGCGGCACGGCTGACGGTGTATCCAGCTTTCGCGCATGACGCAGCGACGTGGCTCGACCCCAATCTGGTGTTCCCGGTGCTCGACGTCTCCGACGCCGAGGGCCTGGCCCGTGACGCGGCATGGTGCTCGGGCGGCGAGGTGGCTCCGCCGGTGCTGGTCGGTAGCGGTAGTGGCAGTGGCGCTGGCGGCGACGTCGGTAGCGGTAGTGGGCGGGCCCGCCGATGGGCCGGACCGGTGGCCGAGGTCCTCGATGGCGTCGCGCTCGGGCAGGAGGTGGGCGAGGACGAGATCGTCACGCTGTTCTCGGCCCGCGGTCCCGAGGTGCGCATGGTGGCCGAGGTGGCCGACGACATGCGGCGCGCCGTCGTGGGCGATGCCGATCACGTTCGTGCACAACCGCAACATCAACTACACCAACGTCTGCACCTTCAAGTGCCGCTTCTGTGCCTTCTCCAAGGGCCCGCTCTCGCTGAACCTGCGCGGGGCGCCGTACCTGTTGGAGCTCGACGAGATCACCCGCCGCGTGGCTGAGGCGGAAGCCGAGGGGGCCACCGAAGTCTGCCTGCAGGGTGGCATCCATCCCGACTTCGACGGCGATTACTACATCCACGTGCTGGGCGCGGTGCGGGCTGCGTCCGAGCGCATCCACATTCACGGCTTCACCGCGCTGGAGGTGACCGAGGGCGCTCGCCGCTCCGAGGTGCCGTTGGCGGAGTACCTGACGCGGCTGAAGGAGGCGGGGCTGAAGACGCTGCCGGGCACCGCGGCCGAGATCCTCGACGACGACATCCGCGCCCTGATCTGCCCGGACAAGATCAACTCCGAGCAGTGGCTCGAGGCGCACCGCACGGCGCACTCGGTCGGCCTGCGTTCGAACATCACCATCATGTTCGGCTCGGTCGAGCACCCGAAGAGCTGGGCGCAAGCACATCGTGCGCACCCGGGCCCTGCAGCGCGAGACGGGCGGCTTCACCGAGTTCGTGCCGCTCCCCTTCGTCCACATGGCCACGCCGATCTACCTGCAACACAAGGCGCGCCGCGGGCCGACGTTCCGCGAGACGCTGCTGATGCATTCGGTGGCGCGGATCGCGTATCACGGCGACATCGACAACATTCAGGTGAGCTGGGTCAAGATGGGCGTCGAAGGGGCCCGTCAGGTCCTGCAGGCCGGCGCCAACGACGTCGGCGGCACGCTGATGGACGAGAACATCTCGCGGGCGGCCGGTGCGTCGCACGGCCAGCGCATGGGGGTCGAAGAGCTCGAATCCCTGGTGGCTCCCCTGGGCCGGCCTCTGGTGCAGCGCTCCACCCTCTACGCCCTGGCGGGGAGCGCACCCGGGCTGTGAGCACGACGAGCGCGGGGAGCGCGGGGAGCGCCGGCAGCGCCGGCAGCGCAGGCAGCGCTGGCAGCGCGGGCGACCTCCAAGCGGGAGGAAACAGCCCTGAGGCGCGGGCGCACGAACTCGCCGACGCCCTCCCGGACGAGCAGGAAGACGAGCTGCACCAGGCGTTCGGGGAACTGGCGAAGGGGCACTCCGCTCGGGCCGGCGCAGACCCGGGAACTGCAGGCGATGATCGGCACGCTGAGCGACCTGGCCAAGGAGGGCACGTCGGTGGGCGACCTCAAGATCGCCAGCGCCGCCCTGGCCGAAATGACCGAGGCCTTCCGCGTCTTCCGCCCCTACCGCAAGATCCGCAAGATCACGATGTTCGGCTCGGCCCGGACCCTGCCCGAGGATCCGGTGTACATCCTCGCCCGCGACCTGGCCAGCCAACTGGCCCAGGCCGACTGGATGGTCGTGACCGGCGCCGGCCCGGGGATCATGGCGGCCGGCCTCGAAGGGGCAGGGCGCGAGCATGCGTTCGGCGTCAACATCCGGCTCCCCCACGAAGAGGGCGCCAACGTCTTCATCGCACAGGACCCCAAGCTGGTCGAGATGCGGTACTTCTTCACCCGGAAGCTCATGCTGATCAAGGAGTCGCACGCCTACGCCATCCTCCCGGGCGGGTTCGGCACCCAGGACGAGGCCTTCGAGCTGCTCACGCTGCTGCAGACGGGCAAGGCCGAGCCGGCTCCGGTCGTCATGCTCGAGACGCCGAACGGGACCTACTGGCAGGGTTGGTTGCGCTTCGTGGAGGGGGAGGCCATCGCGTTCGGGATGGGTCTCGCCCGAAGACGAGGCACTCTTCAAGGTGACCACCTCCGTCGAAGAGGCCACGGCGGAGATCCTCGGCTTCTATCGCAACTACCACTCCTGCCGTTGGGTGGGCGACCTCCTGGTGCTGCGCCTGCAGACGGCCCCGAGCCGGGCCGAGCTGGCCGATCTCAACCGCCGCTTCGGCGACATCGTCTCCCAGGGCACCATCCGCAATGCCACGGCCTTCCCGCCCGGAGCGCTCGAGCAACGACTTCCCCGATCTGCCCCGGCTGGCCTTGCGCTTCGACAAGTGGCATTTCGCCCGCCTGCGCATGCTCATCGATGCCGTCAACGAATGCACCGGGGCCTGAGGGCCTGTCTGGCCGCCGGGCGGACCCGGGGTTAGGGGCAGGTGCATGGTGCTAGTGGCGTCAGGGCGCGTGGCGCGGGGCGCGTGGTGTCGCGTGGTGTCGAGCAGAGACCTTTGAAAGTTAAGCGCTAGAAATCTAGCGGTTAACTTTTGCCTATCGTCCGATGCGGAGTCCCGTTCGCCCGGAGGCGACCTGTTGTCCCATGAGAGGACGGCGTCAACCACATCGAGCCTGATGATCACCGGCTCACCCTTGTAGTGCTTCTGGCTGGACGACGGCATGGCGGCTGGCGCGGTGCGGAAGGCGGCATACTTCTCGTCGAAGAGCGCAAGCACCTCATGCTTGGAGCGGTTCGTCCTCGATGACCACGGCGCGACATGTCAGGACGGCCGCCTTGAGCTCGGCCCAGCGTGCGCCGCTCGAGACCAAGAAACGAACTGCGGGGGTCGTTCTCGAATGCGGACGAGCTTCTTCGTCGACGGCCGCGTCCGTAGGTAGACGGCCTTGTCCTTCACGACGTACCAGACGGGAAGTGCAACGGGCCACCCGTCGCTGCGCAGCGTTGTCAGCGCCCCCTCGTGGCCCTCGGAGAGGAAATCCCACAACTGGTCGTCATTGAGCTCGATGCCCATGACACCAGTAAATCAGCTGTCTTGGCCCTGATGGGCCTGGGCCTTTCCACACTTCGGGCAGACGGTGGCATAGTGCCCGTCCTTCCATTTGAGAGCGGCCCGGCACGACGAGCAGCGATCGTGGCCCTTCGCCATCTCCCGGTACTTCCCACCCGGTCGGAACCGGACGACCATGATGATGGCAAAGAGGACGCCGAAAATGATCCAGTAGATCATTCGAGTGTTTTGGCTGCCTTTTGGAGAGCTTCAATCCACTCGTCAAGCGGATACTCCCAAGCGACGCCCCCGGTGCGTTCGTAGATCTTGATCCTCAACTCTCCGCTCTCGCGATCGACCACGGCAGGGATTTCTGTAGCACCGTCGCTCAGGTCGTTGATCTCCGCGATCGGGAACTCGTTATCGGGCGGATACCCCTTGAATATTTCCAAGGTCATCGCGCGAACCTTCCAAAATATTGAAAGATACCGCTCGGGCTGAACACTGCGCCGATGCGGTCAGGTGACACGAATTGGAAGCCTCCCACGAAGTTTCCGGCAGGCATCGAACGGAGCACGGTGCCGTTATTGTACAAGATCGCATTGAGGGCACTTTGGCCAGCACGGTTTTTTGAAGCGGCGTCGCCTGAGGTTGGTCCGAAGACCTCAGTGGCTTTGGCGTACGCCCGCCCGGCACGCGTGAGCTGTCCACCTGCGTCGACGGGATCAAGTTCCGCGCCGGACGCCGACAATCGACTCAGGAGTTGGCCGTCCGCTGCCGAGGTCGGCGCGGCAAGCCCGAAAATCGCACCGAACGTCTGGATGAGGTTGTGCCACTGGCCGTTGCCCGAATTCGTCGGGGCATAAGGGTGGCCGGTGATCGTGTAGTCCTGACATCCGATCAACTGCTGCTCGGTCGGAGCGCCCGGACCCGAACACTTTGTGGCCGCAAGGAGGGCACACGGATCCGCGTTCGTGCATGTCGATGCCATCAACGAGAACCGTGGACGCGGACCGCGGGTGAGCAGGTCCTGCCGTGTGACGCCGCTGGGCCAGGGAGGCCGATGGGGCTGCGGCGTTCGACGGCGCCGCGGCGTGCGTCGGGGCCGCTCCATTCGCCAGCGTGGAACTGCGGGCGAGGAGCGCGCCGGTGAGGGCCAGACCCACGAGGGCGGCGATCAAGATCGCGGCCATGAAGGAAGACCTGAACGCTGAGAACCCCGACGACGCCAGTGAGCCCGACGACCCGGATGACCCGGGCGACTCGGATGACGTGGGTGCGGAATCGGCCTCGGGACCGAGCGTCGATACGGATGAAGGTGATGGAGGTGTGGATAGGGATGGCATATCCACACCCTGGGGACACATGCTCCCCCGAACCTTCCCCCCTTACCTCCCCACCATCAAAGATCCTGTACGTGAGGCTGGATTCGTGCCTTCCTGCGCACCGGCCCACGTGCGTACGTCAAACCGTCAAGACAGATACGACCAGCCATCGTGCGCCAGACGTGCCCGCGCCCTCTCGACTCGCTTGCCTGTCGCAGCTTCAAGCGCGTGCTCGCGAGCCGCGCCGTGTAGGCCAGGACCCACAACGCAGCTCCCATGCCGGACTGTCGTTGGTCGACAGTGAAGCGTTGGTTGGAGGCTTCTTCGTAGGCGGACAAGTAGGCGTGCACCTCGTCTGGGCCGGGCGCAATCGGGTCCGAGGCCTCTCCCGTCGATCGCCAGGTGGCGGCAGCCTGTCCCACCGCGACCGATTCCGTGGCGTCAGCCAGAGAGTCCCAGTCGTAGGCCGCGACAACTTCACTGTCTCCCAGCCGCACGTTTCGGGCCGACCAATCAGTGTGGACCACGGTGGGAGGAGTGTCATCGGCGGCTCGGGCGGCCTTCGCCGCGGTGGCCAACTGGTCGATCCATTTGGCTTCATCTGTCCTCAGCGAGAAGTCGAAGATGGGGCTGTGTGGCTTTGGGTAGAGCCCTCCAGTGGATGTGCCAAGAGGGTGGTAACCGAGGTCAGGTTCTGAGATTCCCCGGCAGAGCGACACCTGACGTGCGAGTCCTCGCGCACTTGGCGCCATTTCGCTCGCCCCGAACGTTCTCATTCCGGGGTCGGGCAACAACTCCTCGGCGGTGGCAAGAGCCGGTCCGGCCAACCCCGGTCCGATGATCGGACAGGGACAGGGGAAACGCGCCTCGTTCAATCGCTCCTGCACGCGGCCGACGGCCGACAGAAATCGGCTTCCCCACCGAGCCTGGTACGCCTTGACCACAATGCGTCGCCCGTCTTCGAGCTCGAGACCAGTCACGCATCCTGCTGAAGAGGCATAGAACAGCGCACCTCGGACGCGAGAGCCGAGGGCCGTCTGGGCGAATCGCTCCACGTGATCTGCCACGACTTCAGGCGCGGAGGAATGGAACACGCTTTGTTCGACGCGAGAAGTCTCCCAACGCTCGAAGTGGAGACGGACCAGCTCGGACAAAGAGGGCATTGAAGCTCAACGTAGTGGGCCGGTCTGCGTCAGAGCCGCCGCGCCGAGCCGCCGAGCCGCCGAGCCGCCGAGCCGCCGAGCCGCCGAGCCGCAGAGCCGCAGAGCCGCAGAGCCGCAGAGCCGCCGAGCCGCAGAGCCGCAGAGCCGCAGAGCCGCCGAGCCGCAGAGCCGCCGAGCCGTTCAGGCCCGGAAGACCTGCACCAACTCGGCGGGTCGTCACCCGCGACGCATACTGGTGGCGTGCTGATCCGCATCGAGGCGCGCGACCTACCTGGCCAATCCTGCGGTCCTTCTCCTCAGCGTCCGCAGGGCCACAGCGGGATCGAAGTGGGCGTCCAACGCAAGAACAAGCCCGACGAGATCATGGGACAAGTCGAGCGCGGACGTAGAGAACGTGACCTGGGTGTTGGAGGCAACTCCCGTGTCCTCCGACCCTGCTGACTTCAGAGGGCCCTACATTTCGGGACCGCCGGGTGGTCGGTTCGTCTACCTGTCGTGGGGCGTTGTCGAGGAGCCCGGGAGCTTCGAAATGTTCAGGCGGGCCAAAATCATGTTCGACGGCATTCCCACCGAGGTCATGGCCGCGGCTCGGGCGTCGGGCGTCCTCGTAGGCCGGTTGGGCCTCACGGACCCCAAAGGGAACCCGACCTGTGCAGCCGTACGACCGCCACTGATCGAATGGACGAGCGCAGCCCGATAGCCACCTCGCGATTTACAACCCGTCGTCGAGAGCGGTGTCCCCCGGGGCCAATACGGTGATGGCTTTCTCGAGCGCCCGCCGGGCCCGCACAATACGGCGCTCGACCCGAAGTGCCTCACCCGCCTCGGCCGAGTCAGGGTCGCTCTGCGCGCCGAGGCGCAGCGCATCGAGGGCGATGTCGGTCAACTCCTCAGCCATTCCTTCCAGCCGGGCGGCGATGTCGGCCATCGCCTCAGTGGACGAGGTCACGAGGACGAGGTCACGAGGACGAGGTCACGGGGACGGGGACGGGCACGGGGACGGGGACGGGGACGGGGACGGGGAGGTCATGCCGGGGTCACGACGGGGTCACTTGGGCAGCTCCACGGTCTGCACGGAATAGTCCCCTTCGGCAAAGGCAGCGCGCAGAACCTTCTTGTCGAACTTCCCCACACTCGTCTTGGGGATTTCGTCAATGAACGTCCACTGCTCGGGCAGCCACCAGCGCGGCACCCGGTCGGTCAGGAAGGCGACCAGCGCCGCCGGGTCCAGCGTCTTGCCGGGCTTGGGCACGACGGCGACCAGGGGGCGCTCCGACCACTTCGGGTCGGGCACGGCGATCACCGCCGCCTCGAAGACGTCGGGATACGCCATGACGGCGTTCTCGAGCTCCACCGACGAGATCCATTCGCCGCCGGACTTGATCACGTCCTTGGTGCGGTCGGAGATGGTCATGTAGCCCTGCTCATCGAGGCAGCCGACGTCCCCTGTGCGCAACCAGCCGTCCTGGAACCGGTCGGGGTCCTCCTCCTTGTAGTACGAGCCGGTGACCCAGGGCCCGCGGACCTCGAACTCCCCGATCGATTTCCCGTCGTTGGGCAGCACGGTGCCGTCCTCGGCCACGACGCGGATCTCGACGCCGGCCACCACCCGGCCCGCCTTGATCTTGTAGTACATGTCGTCGTGACCATCGAGACGACGGGCGGGCGGGAGCCCGAATGCGGCCAACGGGCTGGTCTCGGTCATGCCCCATCCCTGGATAATGGTCGCCCCGAACCTCTCTTCGAACCCTTCGATCAGCGATTGCGGCACCGCCGCTCCGCCGGAGGAGATGGCGCGCACCGAGGAGAAATCCACCGGCTTGTCGAGCTGGAGCAGACCGTTCCAGATGGTGGGCACACCGCAGGCCAGCGTCGGGTGGAACTCGTTGAAGATGTTGCCGAGCTGCTCGCCCATGAGGAACATCTGGGGCATGACCATGTCGGTACCGGCCATCCAGGCTCCATAGGGGGTACCCCACGCGTTGGCGTGGAACATCGGCACGATGATGAGAATGCGGTCCTTCTCGGTCATGCCCACCGAGGAGGCGGCCTGCTCGGCCATGGCGTGGAGCCACGTGGAGCGGTGCGAGTACACGACGCCCTTGGGGTTACCGGTGGTCCCGCTGGTGTAACACATGGCCGCCGCCGAGCGCTCGTCGAGTTCGGGCCAGTCGAAACCCGGCTCTTCGGCTGCCAGGAGGGTCTCGTAGGACAGCGTCTCGCCCAGTGACGACGTGTCACCATCCCCGACGACGATGATGGTCTCCACGGTCTTGAGCTCGTCCTTGATCGCCGCCAGCAGGGGGATCAGCGAGCCGTCCACGATGATGACCTTGTCCTCGGCATGGTTGATCACGTAGGCCAGCTGGTCGGCGGGCAGGCGGATATTGAGGGTGTGCAGGACGGCCCCCATGCAGGGAATGGCCAGGTAGGCCTCGAGGTGGCCCTGGTTGTTCCAGCAGAACGTGCCGACGCGGTCGCCATTTTCGACGCCCAGCCTCTGCAGGGCCGCAGCCAACTTCTCGGCCCGCTCGGCGATCTCCTTGAAGGTCGCCGTGCGATGACCCCCGGCTTCGATCGTGATGACCTCGCTGTGGCCATGGGTCAGTTGCCCGTGGCGGAGGATGTCCCTGATCAGGAGTGGCGCGTCCTGCATCGTGCTCTTCATTGCCTAAGTATGGCCAGACGGGGCGGGCCGTGCCCGCCGCGCCGGCTGGGGCCGCCGTGCCCGCCGCGCCCGCCGCGCCGGGCCGTGCGACCCGTATGGCCCGTTCGCTACTCGTCCTTGTGCCTGGTGTCCTTGGTGCGTCGGTAGTTCACCAGTCGCCCGAGCACGAAAGCGATGCCCACGCAGGCCACCAGGATGATGACCCTGGCGTGCGAAATTGCTGCCAGCACGAACCTCTCCGATCTGTCGAGCGGACCCTAGGCCAGTTCGGGCGCCCCTGGCTGAGCACTGGGCGTCCCTGGCCGGTGTCGGGCCAGACCGTTCTCCGGCCATGCACTCCTCTCGGGTTGTTGCGATCGCGGCTGCCGGCCTCATGGGTTCCGCTGTCCTCATGGCTGGGGCCATCGGGGCGGTCAGTGCCTCCGTGTCAGGTGATGGCGGCTCGGCTGCCGGTTCTGCCGGCGGCACTGCTGGCAGCACGGCAGGCGGTTCCTATGGCGGTTCGGCCAGCGTCGGCGGAACGGGCGCCGGGAGCAGCACCGCAGCGCCCAGCGCAACCGCTGTGGGCGAGATCCCGGGGCCGATGCTCACGCTGTATCAAGCGGCGGCCGCCGCCACGTGCCGCGGGACTCCCCTGGGCCGTCCTGGCGGCCATCGGCACCGTCGAATCCTCGAACGGCACGTCTGAGCTGCCCGGGGTGCATTCGGGCGCCAACGGGGCCGGTGCCGAGGGTCCGATGCAGTTCGAACCCCGCACGTTCGCTGCGTATGCCATGCCGGTTCCTTCCGGCGGCGTCACCCCTCCGAGTCCGTACGACCCGGTCGATGCCGTCTATGCGGCGGCCAGGATGTTGTGCGCCAACGGTGCCGCCGGAGGTTCCGATGTGCCGGTGGCGGTCTTCGCCTACAACCACGACGACGCATACGTCGCCCATGTCCTCTCTCTGGCTGGGACCTTCGAGCAGGTCACCCCGTCTGCTGTCACCACCTCCACCGTGGGGGCCACGGCCGTCGCCTGGGCCCTGGCACAGGTCGGTACGCCCTACATCTGGGGCGGGGAAACCCCGGGCGTCGGCTTCGATTGCTCGGGTTTGGTGCAGGCCGCGTACGACGTTGCCGGGCTTGGGCTCCCGCGGGTCGCGCAAGAGCAGTTCGACGCCTCGCCCGCATTGACCGAGGGTACGGTCCTCCAACCTGGTGACCTCGTGTTCTTCGGCACGGGGCCACGTGACGTGTCCCACGTGGGCCTCTACATCGGGGTCCAGGCCGGCCGCACCATGATGGTGGACGCCCCCCACACGGGAGCTCACGTTCGGGTCGAGGCCTTCCCGGTCGTGCCCGGCGCCAAATGGGGCAGCGACATCTTCATCGGTGCCACCAGGCCCGATTCCTGAGACCGCTTGGCCGAGGCCGTCGCAAAGGGGGCCCGGCTCCCGGGGTCTAGAATGCGGAGCGAAGGGGAGTACCCCACAATCGGTGATCGACATACCGGCTCCGCATGAGCCCGGTCACCGGACCTGCATGCAGGTGGGCGAGACCTTCGTTCTAGCCATGTCGTCATGGTCGGGACGAGGGAGATCCCTTCGGTCCGGCGAGAAAGGTCACCGTGCACATCGCGATCATCGCCGCCGTCTTCCCCATCATCTTCGTGGGTGAGTTGCCGGACAAGACCATGTTCGCTTCGCTGGTCATGTCGACGCGGGGCAAGCCGTTCTCGGTATGGCTCGGCGCCGCGGGGGCCTTCCTCATCCATGTCGTGATCGCTGTGACCATTGGCGTCGCCCTCTTCCACCTCATTCCTCACAGGGCCCTGGAAGGGGTCGTTTCCTTCATGTTCGCGGTCGGTGGTGTGCTGGCCATCCGCGAGGCGCGCAAGGAAGCGCAGGAGGAAGAGATCATCGAGAAGGAGACCGTGTCGGGTCGCCGGGTCGTCACCACGGCGTTCCTCGTGATCTTCCTGGCCGAGTGGGGGGATCTGACCCAGATCCTGACGGCGAACCTGGCCGCTCACTACCACTCGCCCCTATCGGTGGCGATCGGTGCCGTGGCTGCGCTGTGGGCCGTAGCGGCACTGGCGGTGCTCGGGGGCCAGAGTCTCCTGCGGGTCATCAATATCAGGACGGTCCGGATCGTCACTGCGGTCGTGCTTTTCGCGCTGGCAGCCTTCACCGCTTGGGAGGCCATCAAGTAAGTGCGCCGGTCCCCCACGTAACCGCGCTCACTCGTTGCAGCGGCCGCCACCGAGACGGTGCGCACACCCCATGAGGGCGCCGCAGGACACCTGCAAAAACTGTCCGCTAGAAGTCTAGCTGTCAGTTTTGCAAGACTCAGACCCGGCGCTCCCACTGAGATATTCATGGGTCGCCCTCTCCCGACCGGCCCACGTCGTCTGACCGAGTCGGTGCGCACACCCCATGGGGGCGCCGCAGGACCTCTGAAAGTTGAAAGCTAGAGGTCTAGCGGTCAACTTTGACAAGGCGCCGAAGTGTCCGGTGGTGCCGGAGCCGACTCACCCCAGAGTCTCCGGGTATCCCAGGCCGGTTCAACTGCCGCCAACGGCTTCGATGCCGCGCACGTCGCCCTCGTCATCCATCAACGTGACTACGTCGCCGTAGCCAAGGTGCGCCAGATCCTCCTGCAGCAGCTCCGCCTGCTCGCCGCCGAGCTCGAGGAGCACGACGCCCCCCTGTCGCAGGAAACGGGGACTTTCCTGCAGCACGCGCCGCAGAATGTCGGTGCCGTCCGGCCCGCCGTCGTAGGACAGCGGAGATTCGAACGCCAGGGTGTCGCGCTGCAACAGGTCGAGGGCGGGGGTAGGCACGTACGGGACGACGGCCACGATGACGTCGACAGCACCGTGTAGTTCCTCCGGGAACGGCCCGAACAGATCGCCCTCGAACGCCTCGACGCCGTTGGACCGCGCGCAGGCAACGGCCCGCGGGTCGACGTCGGCCGCGATGACACGCGCGCCGGCGTGCGCCGTCGTCAGCACCTTGGCGATCGCGCCCGAACCGGTGCACAGGTCGATCGCTGTGCCAGCGTCGGGGAGGAGCGCCACGGCACGGCGGGCCAGTGCCTCACTCTGCCAGCGAGGTACGTAAACGCCGGGCTCGATCCGGACATCGACGCTGCAGAACTCGATGTGCCCGGTGATCCAGGCCAGTGGTTCACCCGTGAGGCGACGTTCGACCATGGAGGCCAGGAGTCCCGCGTCGCTCGCACCAAGCGCCAGAAGGTCATCCGCCTCGTCCTCCGGGGCCACGAACCCAGCTTCTGAGAAACGCGCGACGAGCGCGGCACGGTCAGTCGGGAGTGCCACGTTCGCCATTGGGGCAATGTCTGACGTGCGGCGCCCCTGTGTTCAGGTCGTCCTACCCCGCAGAGAGCGGTAGTGGCGGACGAGCGCCGCCGTGGAGGCGTCCTGGCCCGAGAGGTCCGGCGCCTCTTCGGCACTGAGGACCGGGGCGAGCTCCTTGGCCATGACCTTCCCCAGCTCGACCCCCCACTGATCGAATGAATCGATCCCCCAGATAGCCCCTTCCACGAAGACCGTGTGCTCATAGAGGGCCACCAGCTGGCCCAGGACCGACGGCGTCAGCTTCGGGGCGAGGATCGTGGAGCTCGGCCGGTTGCCTGGCATCACTTTGTGCGGCACCAGCTCGGCCGGGGTCCCCTCGGCGGCGATCTCCTGCGCGGTCTTCCCGAACGCGAGGGCTTTGGTCTGGGCCAGGCAGTTCGCCATCAGGAGATCCTGCTGGCTCCCGTGGTCGTGGGTGGCCTCAGCGAATGCGATGAAGTCCGCCGGAATCAGTTTCGTGCCCTGGTGGATGAGTTGGTAGAAGGCGTGCTGCCCGTTGGTGCCCGGCGCACCCCAGAAGATCTCCCCTGTCTGCCCCTCGACAGCGCTTCCGTCGAGGCGCACCGACTTCCCGTTGGATTCCATCGTGAGCTGCTGGAGGTAGGCCGGAAAGCGCGCCATGCGGTGGCTGTAGGGCAACACAGCGTGGGTCTGGGCGCCGAAAAAGTTGTTGTACCAGACGTTGAGCAGGCCCATGATCACCGGCAGGTTGCGCTCGAGGGGGGTCGTGCGGAAGTGCTCGTCGATCGTGTGAAAGCCGGCGAGCATGTCGCCGAATGCCTCGCGTCCGATGGCCACCATGAGCGAGAAGCCGATGGCGGAGTCGTAGGAATAGCGGCCGCCGACCCAGTCCCAGAACTCGAGCATGTTGGCCGTGTCGATGCCGAATTCGGCCACAGCGGCGGTGTTCGTCGACACGGCGATGAAATGCTTGGCCACGGCGTCGGGGTCGACTTCGGCAGTGCCGGCCGCGGCTTTCAGCCCGGTGAGCAGCCATTCCCGGGCGGCGGCCGCGTTGGTGAGGGTCTCGAGCGTGGTGAAGGTCTTCGAACTGATCACGAACAGGGTGGTGGCCGGATTGAGGTCGTGGGTGGCAGCGTAGAGGTCCACGGGATCCACGTTGGAGACGAAACGACTGATCAGGTCGGGTGCGGCGTAGTCCGCCAGCGCGTCGTAGGCCATGGCGGGCCCCAGGTCGGATCCGCCGATACCGATGTTCACCACCGCCTTGATGCGCTCGCCCGTCGCGCCGACCCACGAGCCGTTGCGGATGCGGTCGGAAATGTCACCCATGTGGTCCAAGACGGCATGGACGTCGTGCACCACATCTTGGCCGTCGACCGTGAGCTGCTGCTGCGCGGTCATGCGGAGGGCCACGTGGAGCACCGCCCGGTCCTCGGTGCTGTTGATGTGGGCCCCGGCGAACATGGCGTCACGGCGGGCTTCGACCCCTGCCGCCAGGGCCAGGTCGATCAGGAGCGGCAGCGTCTCTCCGGTGATCCGATGCTTGGAGTAGTCCAGGACGAGATCGCCCGCCCCGGCGGTCAGACCGGTCGCCCTGTCGGGGTCATCAGCAAAGAGCTGGCGCAGATGAAGGTCACCGACCTCCCCGAAATGCTTCGAAAGGGCCGACCATTCCGGACTATTCGTGAGATCGAACATCGCTACCTCGCTTCGCTCTGTGCCGCCGATGACCCGGTCGCCCGGCTTGCGGCGCATGGCCATCATCATCCTCCTTCGTAGCGTAGGGCGGTCGCCTACCTCCGCGGGAAGTTCCGGTAGCGTCAGATTCGTGGGCGAGAGGGAGGGGGCCGAGGCGGTCGACGCGTTCCTCCGCTCGCTGGGTGCCACCGACGAGCAGATCGAAACAGCCTGGTCCGATTGCCACGTTGCACGGCTGGCCGGTGACCTCGTCTTCGCCGAGGGCGCCACCCTGAGTGCGACCGACGTGGCCAACCGCACCGGGGCACAGCTGGAACAGGTCCTGTCGTTGTGGCGCACGCTCGGCATCGCGGTCCCGAACCCCGTGACGCCCATGTTCTCCGTCCGCGATGCCGAGCTCACGGAGTTCCTGACCCGGATGAATCCTCTCGGTGAGGACGGCGACGAGCTGCTGCGGGTCGTGGGCAGCTCACTCTCGCGTGTGGCCGAAGCAGCCGTGTCGCTCTATGTCCAGACGCAGGAGCCCGAGTTGGATTCGCCCGACGTCGACCTGCTGGCATGGGCCATGAATCTGGCGTCGGTCAGCGAAGCTGCACTGCGCCTCGGAGATTCGATGGGTGTCATCTTCTCCCACCACATGCGCGACGCCATCGACCGCCAGCGGGTGACGCAGACGTTGGCGGGCGAGCGATCCCTGCACCGTCTGGCCGTGGGCTTCGTCGACCTTGTCGGATTCACCCCGCTGTCGATGCACACGACGCCCACCGAGTTGCTCCAGCTCGTGGGCGCTTTCGAGGTGAAGGCCTTCGAGGTCGCATCGGCACACGACGGTCGCATCGTCAAGCACATAGGCGACGAAGTCATGTTCATCGCCCTGGGGGCGGCGGACGGGTGTGCCATCGGGCGTGACATCACCGCCGCATTCGGTGCCGGCATCGAACCTCGGGGGGGCGTGTGCTTCGGCGACGTGATCGCACGCCACGGTGACTACTACGGCAAGGTGGTCAACCTGGCTTCGCGGCTGGCTGATCTGGCCATCCCCGGCGAGGTCTTGGTCGACGCGGATACGGCGGCCGCAGCGAGTGACGCATTCACCTTCGAACCAGCGGGACATCGCCTCCTCAAGGGATTCGACGATCCCATCGAGGTGTTCTCGCTGGACACAAAGGCACCGGCTGCATGACGACCTCAGCGAGGAGACGATGACGGAAGAGCGCGAGTTCGGTGGTCACATCGGTCGGGACTGGCGCACGTCGGAGCCTTGGTGGCCGCCCGTGACCACCGCGCCACCCGGGGCACCGAACGTGGTGCTCGTCGTGCTCGACGACGTGGGGTTCGCCCAGCTCGGGTGTTACGGCTCCCCCATCGCCACGCCGGTCATCGACGGCTTGGCTGCTTCGGGCCTGCGTTTGGCCAACTTTCACACCACGGCACTGTGCTCGCCGTCGCGCGCCTGCCTGCTGACGGGCCGTAACCATCACCGCAGCGGCATGGGCCGCGTGGCCGACCTCGCTGTCGGGTTCCCCGGTTACTGGGGCAGGCCGCCCCGCGAGAACGGGTACCTCTCCGAAATCCTGCGGCAGCAGGGCTATGCCACCTACGCCGTGGGCAAGTGGCACCTGAGTCCCGACAATGAGACCGACATGGCTTCGACGCGCGCCACGTGGCCACTCGGGCGCGGGTTCGACCGCTGGTACGGCTTCCACGGCGGCGAGACCCATCAGTTCGTGCCGGCGCTGTTCGAGGACAATCACTCGGTACGCCCACCCCGGGGCATCGACGACGGCTACCACTTGAGCGCCGACTTGGCTGATCGGGCGATCGAGTTCGTCGGCGACCTGCGGGCCGTGGACGCGGAACGCCCCTTCTTCCTCTACCTCTGTACCGGAGCCTGCCATTCTCCGCATCAGGCCCCGAAGGAATGGATCGACCGGTACCGGGGCGCCTTCGACGCGGGGTGGGATGACTGGCGCGACCGTGCCTTCGCCCGCCAGCTCGAGCTCGGGATCCTGCCGCCGGGGACGAGGCTCACCCCCCGCCCTCCCTGGGTGCCGGCGTGGGAGGACCTCGGTGAGGTGGAACGGAAGGTGGCCTCCCGGTTCATGGAGTGTTTCGCCGCGTTCTTGTCGTACACCGACGAGCAGCTGGGCCGGGTGTTCAGTTTCCTCAAGGACGTGGGCGATCTCGATGACACCTTGGTGATCCTCGTCTCGGACAACGGCGCCAGCTCCGAGGGTGGCGCGCAGGGGTCGATCAACGACATCCGGCTCGAGAACCTCGACCCGGCGTCGCTCAACGAGATGCACGCGCGCATCGACGAGATCGGCGGCCCGACGACGCACAACAACTACCCGTGGGGTTGGACCATGGCCGGCAATACGCCCTTCAAGCGCTGGAAGCGCGAGGTCCACGAGGGTGGCGTGGCGGATCCGTGCATCGTGAGCTGGCCGGCGCGCCTCGGCTCGGCCGCCGGCGGCATACGCCACCAGTTCGTCCACGCCGTGGACATCCTTCCCAGTGTGCTCGAGCTTGCCGGCGTCCCGGCGCCGTCGTCCATCGAAGGCGTGGAGCAATCGCACCTCGACGGGAGCAGCTTCGCGTCCCTGCTGGGCCCCGAAGGGGCGGGGCTCCCGGCGACGCATACGACCCAGTACTTCGAGATGTTCGGATCACGTGCCATCTATCACGATGGGTGGAAGGCCGTGACCTTCCACCCTGTCGGCCCAGTGTACGACGACGGCCTCAACCCCAACGCTTCGTTCGACGACGACGTGTGGGAGCTCTACCACGTGGCCGAGGATCTGTCGGAGTCAGAGAACCTCGCCGCGGTGGAGCCCGAGCGCCTGTCAGCGATGATCGCGTTGTGGTGGGACGAAGCAGCACGCAACGACGTGCTACCCCTCGACAACAGGCCGCTGTGGGCGCTCATCCACAAGCCGCCCGATCCGCGCCGTGAGCGGGCGGTGTTCCGCTACTTCCAGGGAGGCTCGCCCGTTCCCGAGTCGGTCGCCGTGCCGGTGCAGAACCGGTCACACCTTGTGCGGGCGGACATCGTGGTCGACGAAGGGGTTGTGCCGCACGGCGTGCTCCTTGCCGTGGGCTCCGCGCTGGGTGGGTGGTCGCTCCATATTCTCGACGGCTACCCGCGTTACGTGCACAACCTCTATGGCAAGACCCGTCACGTGCTCGTCGGCTCTGCACCGATCGGCGCCGGCGCTCATCAGGTGGCCTTCGACTTCACCAAAGACGAGGGCCTCGGCGGCCCGGCCCAACTGTGGGTCGACGGTCAGCGCGTCGCGACGGGCGTCATCGAGCGATTCACCCCCGCCGCGTTCAACGGGCTCGGTGTCGGCCTCACCTGTGGCTACGAATGGGGACCGGCGATCGGTGAGGGTTATGTGGCCCCGTTCACCTTCAATGGCCGCATTCTGCGCGCCGAGGTGGAGGTGACCGGACCGGTCGTGCGGAATCCGTTGGCCGAAATAGCCGCCATCCTCGCCGAGCAATAGGCCCGCCCGGGTTCCGGCGGCAGCGGCTCGACGGCAGCGCCTCGACGACAGGGGCTCGACGGCAGCGCCTCGACGACAGCGCTCAGACGGTTTCGAACCAGCGCACCTGGCCACGACCGTATTTCTTGGCCTCGTACAAGGCATGGTCCGCCCGTTCGATCAGGGTCAGGACCGTGAGGTCCAACGGGCCCGAGATGGCGACCCCGATGCTGCACCCGATCGTGATGCGGTGATCGCCCGCCTCCACCACCGAGGAGGCGACCAATTCGCTGATCCGTTTGGCGAGGAGCGCGGTGGACGGAGGATCGGGCTTGCCGAGCCACCCCACGACGAATTCGTCCCCGCCGTAGCGCGAGACCACGTCGGAGGCGCGGGTGGTGGCACGCAGGGCCTCGGCTACGGCCCGGATGGCGTCATCTCCACCCTCGTGCCCGAGTGAGTCGTTGATGTTCTTCAGCTCATCGAGGTCGATGAAGAGCACGGTCACCACGAGGTCGCCCTGGCTGCGACGGGCCCCCGCCAAGTCGATGTTCAGTGATTCGAGGGCGGCGCCACGGTTGAGCAGGCCCGTCAGCGCGTCACGTGTCGCCCGCTCGAAGAGCTCTTCTCGTTGGATCTCGCTCGCCTGAATCGAGATGTGAAGGTTGCTGAGGGCGGACTGCAACGCCTCCCCCATACGCCCCGGGAGCGGGATCTGCAGCGCAGGATCGTCGAGGTTTCCGCTGGACATGGCAATGGCCTGCGCCTGGACCCCGCGCAGGGTGGAGGTCATTTCGTTGAATGCACTGGCCGCAAGGGCAAGCTCTCTCGGTCCCGACTCGTCGAGAAGAGGAAGCTCGAGCTCACCTTGCCGGACCGACTCGAAGGCCGCGCCGAGCTTGGCGATCGGACGTCGGACCGCACGGCTGAGCGTGAGGACGCCGCCGATCGAGAGCAGGACGATGAGCGCAATCAGAAGCAGGCTGACTTCGAGGGTGGAGCTGGCCGAATTGGCCTGGCTGTCCGTTGCCCCCCGTAGGTCGGCCGAACTGGCGAGGACGAGATGCGTCAACGAATTGGCCCACTCCACTTCTGACTTGCCTATTTTGGCCACGGCTGGTGCGTTGGTGGCGAACGGAGGGCCTTCGTGGTTCAGTCCGGCCGTGATGCCGAGCTGTACGTAACTCTGGAACTCGGTGGAGAGCGGATTGTGGATCAGCGCCGCCCATGCCACCGCGCTGCTGGGGCCGAGCAGGTGCGGAAAGTTTTGCGTCGCCACACCGAATTTGTGCTGGCTGATGATGAGGCTCTGGATCGCCCCCGGCGTGCCGCCTTCCACGAGCACGGTCTCCAGGGAGCCGGCACTTTGCAGACTTTCTTCACCGAGTCCGGAAGTGAACGCGTTGAAGGATGCATCGAGGGCGGTCAGGCGCTCCGAGGTCGAAGGGGAGTCCGTGGTGCGGGTGCTCTGGACCGAGCTGTACGTACTCATCCATTTCGCGTCGACCTTATTGCCGAGGTCGCTGAAGAAATCCTCGACCTGGGCCGGTGTTGCCGCACCGTCGTCGACGCTGCGCCGCAGCGAGAGGAGTGCGCCGTGCTCGGCTCCGAACGCCCCGTGCGGACCGAACGCCGCCTGTTGATCGACCAGCTTGCGGGCTTTCACGAGGTTGGCCTGGAAATCGACGCCGAGGAGGCTGTCGAGCTGGCTCTCGGTGAGATGGGCCACCCGGCCCGCCACGATCGCCGCGCTCGGCACGTACTCCGCATAGAGGTCGATGCGGGCGCGCAGGAGTGTATCGAGGACCAATGACGATTGGCGCACTTCGATGGCCTGGTGGCGCCGTGTCACTTGATGTGCGACGACGCTCGAGGTCAGTCCGACCGCGACACAGATAGGCACGAGCACGATGATCACCAGGGAGGCGCGGATGCTGAGCGGGAACAGGGTCCGTTTTGGGCGCCGACTCCCCGGGTCTCGTGCGGAGCGCGCGGCGCCGTGTGGCGCGGCGTCCGATGGACGACGGGGAATGAAGCGCATGCGTGTCCTGCTCTGTCCGCGTGGACTGCTCTGGAGGAGCAGCCCGATCACAGCGGACGACTCGTAAACCCAATTCTTTCGCTCGGGACTCAAGGACCCCTATACCCAGCCCCAACGTCTCCCCAACCTTTTTGCCGGATAGCGAGGGGGGCGGTGTCGGACACAGGGGATGCGCAAGCGGCCCGGTCTACGGGGACTCCCGCCCTACAGGAACTGTGCGCCCGCCTCGGCGTTACGAATCAGGACGCGCCCCAACTTGGCCAACGAGAGTCCCGCCACGACGAAGACACCGACGCCGTAGAGGGCGGCGCGATCGGGCGGAAGGTGGAGGACCGTCGCCAGCGCCACGGTGAGGAAGAGCAGGACCGAGAGCAGCCTGGTGGGTAGGCGCGACGAGAACATGCACGCCAACAGGACGCCGAGGGCGGCCCAGCCCGCGGCGAAGACGAGCCCGGCCATCGGCCCGACGAGAACGAACGGCAAGAGGAAGGCTGCGCCGAAGCTGAACCCGCCGAGGGTCAGCATCCGTCGATTCCATGACTGTCGTGTCGTGTCGGGGCCCTGAAACCGAAGCGAGAGACCGAGGAGACCGAGGAGAGCCACAGCGGTGTACCCGACGATCATGGTGACTGCCCATACGAGTCCCAACCAAGTCATCGCCGCTCCAAGTTTGCCGCGTTCTCCCTGCCTAAAGGGTATATGAGCATGATGTGGCCCCAGAAATTCGTGGGGCGGGGCATCTTGTCCGGGGCATCGACGGCCGTAGAGACCAGGGATTTGACCGACATTTCGTAGGGCCGCCTCAAACGTACCCACTGGTGTGCTGCGCACCGGCGCGGCAGGATCTGCACGATGAAGATCGATCTGCTTTTCGATCCCTTCGGCGCCCGGTGGCCCGACGTGCGTGAGGGTGCCTTGGCCGCAGAGGGCGAGGGCTTCGACGGCGTGTGGCTCTACGACCACCTCGCTGGGTCGGTCCACCGGCAGGATCGGGTCCTCGAGGCATGGACGACCTTGACTGCCATCGCCGCGACAGTGCCCCGCATCGCCATCGGCCCGATGGTGCTCAACGTGGCGAATCGCGACGCCGGGACGCTGGGCGTCATGGCCGCCACCCTGCAGGAGGTCAGCGAGGGCCGGTTACTGCTCGGGCTCGGTGCGGGCGGTGGGGATGGAACGCCCTACGCCGCCGAGCAGTGGGCTTTCGGTCGCACGGTGGGAGGCGATCCCTTGCGCCGCGAGGCCGTGGAGGCGACGGTGTCGATCCTGCGTGCGGTGTGGACGGGGACGGTGGGCGGTGTCAGTGGATTCTTACGCCCCACGCCTGCCCCGCCGATCATTCTCGGAGGCTTCGGCCCGAAGATGGCTGCGTTGGCCGGCCGGGTGGCCGACGGCATCAACGTGCCGGGTGGCGCGGCATGCGGGTGAACTGCTCGACATCGCGCGTGCGGCGCGGACGGCGGCGGGTCGGGAGGACTCGCCCTTCGTCGTGACGGTGTCCGGCGATCTGGGTGCCCGCGCGCTGCAACGCCTCGAAGGACTCGATGTCGACCGCGTGGTGGTCTTCCTCGGGGTGCCTTCGGCTGCCCGCGTGCGGGAGTTGGCCGGCAACCGGCGCTGACCGAACAACCGGCGCTGACCGACCAACCGGCTGTCGGGCCGGTATGACAAAACAGCTGCAGTCAGGATGGCGGCCGCAGCGTGAGATAGAGGAAGCAGGGCCCCTCGTCGCTGGGGTGGTCCGCATGGAGCGTCCCTTCCCAGACCCGTTGGAATCCGGCGTGCTCCAGCGCTCGCCACGAGGCGCGGTTCTCCTGCAGGACGTCCACCACGACCGCCTCGATATCGGGGAATCTCGCCCAGCTATCTTCCACGAGTGCCGCGATCATCTGCGGGCCGAGCCCTTTCCCGGTCGCGTGCTCCTCTCCGATGAGGTAGTCGATGCCCGCTGCGGTCAGGGAGCCGATGCCCACGGCGACCGATTGCTGCCATTGCGGATTGTCCTCGAGCCGGTAGCGCTGCATGAACCCGATGGGCCGACCTTGGTTGACGACAATGAAGCCCTCGGTTGGGTCGCCGCCGTCGATCATCGGCCCGTAGGTGGCCTCGACCGTCTCGAGATCTGCCGGTTCGCGCCACCACCTCTCGACATGGGGGCGGCCGAGCCAGAGGGCGAGGAGGGGGATATCGCGCCGTTCCACGGGTCGCAGCGTGATCGCCATGCCTCCAGAATGGCCGACGCGCCGGGTAGGAATCTGGCGGCCGCGCGAGCGCACGCATGTTCTGGGACGCTTCTGGGTAGAGGCCCGCCATGACCGATGCACGGAACGACTCGTTTGCCGAGTGGTTCTGGCGCGCGGGGCTGGTGTTGTGGCTCACCCTGGCCGTTGCGTTCGGCTTACACCGGCAATGGGACTACTTCGGCCTGTCGGTGCTCTGGGTCATGAGCTCACTGGCGGGGTGGTCGCGGAGCCACCGGCACATGGGCGTCTGACGTTCCTGCCGGGCGGCTGCCACGCGCTGCTGGCCGCAGTCCCTGTCGGGCGCTCGTTCGGTTCGAGGGGGGTCAATCCCCGCCGATGTAAGTGATTCCCTGTGGTCCCGCCGCGAAGACATCGATCACGGTGCACCCGTGCGGACCGACCTTCAACGGACCGTACGCCGTTCCCGCCTTCACGATGCGCACGCTCCCCACGTCGTGCTTCTTGCGTGTGATCTCGATGGAACCCTCGACGACGAGCGAGCAGTAGTCCGAGTGGTGGAAGTGCACCGGCACCTCGCTGCCAGGGTCGTAGCGCACCATGAGCGTCCGGGTCTCGTTGCCCTCTTCTCCGAACGGCAGAAACTTGTACCGCAATTTCTTCTCGGGCACCTCGACCCAGTCGGTCTCGTCCTTCCACGTGTCGAAGGTCTGGCCCTTCCGTGCTGTGCCCACGTTGCTCACCCCGCCCCTTCGTGCTCTTCGATACCGGCGTCGACCCTACTTTGGCTCGCCGGGCCACGGGTCCGGTTTGTGGCGCAGCACGGCGGTAGCCTTTCGCCGATGGAAACAGAGGAGTATCTAGCTTTCATTCGTGAACGCGCCGATGTCCTGCTGCGCGCGGCGGAGGGCAACCTCGACGCGGTGGTGCCGAGTTGTCCGGGCTGGACAGTCGCTGACCTGATCGCCCACATCGGAGGGGCGTGGGGATGGGCCTCTGCCGTCGTGCGCAGCGGTCAGCGCAGCGACGCGCCGATCGCCCCCGACGGTCTCGACGGTGCCGCTCTCGTCGGGTGGGCGGAGGGCCAACTCCAGGATCTGTTCGCGACGCTCGAGCAGGCGGATCCCACCGCCAACTGTTGGACATTCGGCCTCCCCCGCACCCCGGTGTTCTGGATCCGGCGCCAAGCTCTGGAGACGGCGGTCCACGCGTGGGATGGCACGGGCGCATCCGGCACGCCAGCCCCGATCGACGGCGAGTTGGCCAGTGACGGGATCGACGAATTCCTCAGCGTGATGGTGGCCCGCCAGGTCAAGCAGCGCCCGGATGTCTGGACCGGTCAATCGATCCATCTCCACCGCACCGACGGCGAGGGCGAATGGCTGGTGCGCTTGGGGCCCGACGGCGAGGTCTCGAGCGAACATGCGCACGGAAAGGGGGACGTCGCGCTTCGCGGCCCGGCGTCGTCCCTCTACTTGTGGTCGTTGAATCGACTTCCCGCGGATGATCTCGAGCTGTTCGGCGATCCGGCCGTCGCCGCGCTGTGGACCACTGAGATCGCGTTCTGACCATGTGGGACGTCCGGCACGATCGGTAGCCTCTGCGTCATGATGGGTTTTGTCTTCCGCCTCATTCCCCCGCGTCCCTCGTTCACCGTCGACATGTCCGCGCAGGAGAGGGCCGTCATAATGGAGCACGTCGGCTACTGGTCCGCGCTCAATGCGCAAGGGAGAGTGTTGGCCTTCGGGCCGGTGAATGATCCTGAGGGTGGCTATGGCATCGGCATCATCTTGGCTGAGGACCGCGCGCACGCAGAAGCGATCCGCGACGCCGACCCCGCCGTGCGGTCATCGCATGGATTTCGGGGCGAGATCGCGCCCATGTTGCGTCTCGTGACGCCGACCGAAACGTACGACGCCGTTCCCGAATAGAGCAGTTCCCGAGCAGAGCAGGGGCAGCATCCCGGGTTTTCTCGGCCCGCGCCGATAGTGTCGTACGCGTAGGTAAGGGCGGAGAGCGAGGGGGCAGCAGTGGGACTGTTGGACGTCGTGTCATCGAGTTCCGGATCGCCGTACATCCAATCCTCGGGGAGTTCGGGGACAACGATCATTTCGCCTGGTTCGGGTTTTGCGGAAACGACTTCGAACCCGAGCTCGATCCTCACCACCGCCAGCATTGCGGTCGAAGTTCTCGCACTCTTCGTGTTCGTCGCGATCATCGGCCTGGTGATCATCATTGTGGTGGCGAATAGGGCCGACCCGGACCCGACGGGTCGCCGGCCCCAATCCGTGTACTACTTCGCCGTCTCGTTCGTGACGCTCATCACTTCCATCGGGGGATCCATCGTCGTCGTCTTCTCTCTGGTCGCCCTCATCGGGCACAAGTCTTCGAATGTCGGCGATGCAACCGCGCGGGCCTGTGTGCTCGGCGGCTTGATCACGATCGCCAGCTTCGTCCTCCTCCGCACGCATCTGCGCCGGGGAATCTCGCTCGTCGGATCCGAGACGACGAGTCCCACGCGACGAGTGGCGCAGAGTTACGTCTCCGCTGTCGCGTTCCTGTCCATGCTGATCCTGCTGGTCGTCACGATCCTCGTGGCATACCTGGTCTTCGCCCTTGCCGGGCCCGGGGTGTTCGGTTCGCTCGGCGGGCGCACTTCAGTCTGGCGTGCGCTTCTCGACGCCCTCTACGTCGGTGGCGTGGCGGCGCTCGTCCTGCAGACCCATCGGAACCTCGTTTCGCCCGGCCTCAGGTTCTTCCGGCCCATCGCCGCTCCCGCCGAGCCCGGCGCGGGCGGCCCCGACGGCCCGGGTGGCCCGGGTGGCGCCGCTGCGCCAGCACCGATCGAGGTGTAGGGATGCCGGCGCATTGACGCCGGAACTGTGGGCCAGCAAGTGCGGGCCGGCCGGCATGGGCCTGCCAGCATGGGCCGGCCGGCATGGGCCAGCAAGTGCGGGAGCGCCTATGGGCCTGCAGGGAACGTGTGGAGGACGACGCCGCATCTGTGGCAGTACACGACCGTCATTGACAACGGATCCCTCCCGCCTTCTTCTGCATCGGGGCGCACCGATAACGTGCGAAAGCGTGTGCCGTCCGTCAGGTCGGCCCGACATCCGGGGCACCGAGGTTCTTTGCTGGTCCGCTCGACGTTGGCCGATGGCACCCGAATGAAGTCCGTCGCCACGCCGACGGTCGCCTCCGCTGCAGGTTCCCCCGAAATGAGGGCCGTGACACGTTGGCGCGCGGATCCGAGGTCGACCCCGAGCCCTGTGAGCACCTGTGCCGCCACACCTTCGCCCTCCCGTAGGACCCCGAGGAGGATGTGCTCGGTACCGATGTAGTTGTGACCGAGATGCAGCGCTTCGCGCAGCGACAACTCGAGGACCTTCTTGGCCCGGGTGGTGAAGGGTGGCGAACCGCCCGAGGCGGGTGCCGCGCTCGAGTAGTTCGGCTACTTCACCGCGCACGCCATCGACTGTGATGCCGAATGACATCAGGGCCCCGGAGGCGATGCCGTCCTCCTCGAGGATCAGCCCCAGGAGAATGTGCTCGGTGCCGATGTGGTTGTGGCCGAGGAGGCGGGCCTCCTCTTGCGCCAGAACCAGAACCGACCGGGCCCCATCGGTGAAGCGCTCGAACACTCCTGCGACGATACCTGCGGCGCAACGATTGCGCTCCGGCGCCGGGGCCCCCGCCGGGCTCCCCCGCCTGGCCCGCCCCCGACCTCTCCGGGGCGGCCCGAGTGCTGGCCCGGGGCGGGCCTGTTCCCGTCCGGGCATGGATAGACGGCCACAGCTGTTGCAAATTGAGATGGCTCAGCCCCGCGAGATCCTGATGATCTCGGGCAGCTTGCGGCGCCGTTCGACGAACACCGCCTTGCTACTCACCGCGAGGGTCCTGGTCCCACCGGGCGTCTCGGCCATCCTTTACGAGGAGACAGCCGGACTCCCCCACTTCAATCCGGACGAAGACCAAGAGCCACTGCCGCAACCGGTCGCTGACCTACGGGCGCGGATCCGCAGTGCCGACGCAATCCTGTTTTCCACGCCCGAATACGCCGGAGCGCTCCCGGGATCGTTCAAGAACGTCCTCGACTGGGCCGTGGGCGACGATCAGCCCGGCTCTCTCAACGGCAAGCAGGTGGCGTACATCAACGTCTCCCCTCGCGGTGCGGCGCTGGCCCACGCCTCACTGCGGAGCGTCCTGGGCTACCTCGGTGCGGTCATCGTCGAAGCTGCGTGTCTGGACGTCCCGCTGACGCAAGAAAGCCTGGGCGAGGACGGGCTCATCGATCAGAACGACATCCGGCGAGAGGTCGCCGAAGCTCTGGCAGCCCTGGTTACTTCCAAGTAGTCAGGAAGCGAGCGTCAGGGTAAAGGCGAAAAGGCGCATGTAGGCCAGCCGCAGGGCGGCTGACCAGCTCGATCTTGGTTGGCACAACGTTGAGCACCGTGCTGTCAAGGGTCGGCCGGCCACTCGTGTCCGTCCTCGCCTTCGGCGTCCCTGGACAGCCCTCCTCACGAGGGGAGCGAAACAGGCTGGCACCGGGCCACCTTGCGGCTGGCCCGCCGGTCGCCGGTCAGGGCGCTCACGGCTATTGGCGGGAGACCTCTGAAAGTCGAACGCTAGATATCTAGCGGTTAGATTACAAGGGCGTCCGAGGCACCGGGGTGGCGGCTGGACCGCACGGCGGAGCTCAGCGCAGGGCGAGTTGTCCCGGGACGATCGGTGACGGCAGTGCCGTCTCGCCCATCAGGAAGCGGTCGACGGCGGCAGCGGCCGAGCGTCCCTCGGCGATGGCCCAGACGATGAGGCTCTGCCCGCGGGTCTGATCGCCGCAGACGAAGACGCCCTCGACGTTGGTGGACCAGTCGTGGTCTGCCGCCACTGCACCCCGAGCATCGAGCTGCAGCCCGAGCTCCGCCACCGCTCCCTTGCGTTCGGTACCGACGAAGCCCATGGCGAGCAGCACGAGCTCGCATTCCATCTCGAACTCGGTGCCGATCACCTTTTGGAACACCGGGCGTCCATCTTCGAGGACGGTTTCGACCTCGTGGCCGCGCAGGGCCCGGACGGCGCCCGAGCCGTCGTCGACGAACTCGGTCGTGGTGACGGAGAAGACGCGTTCGCCCCCCTCCTCGTGGGCCGACGACGTGCGCAGGATCAACGGCCACAGCGGCCACGGATTGGTGTCGGACCTTTGCCCTGGAGGCTCGGGCAGGATTTCGAACTGGTGCACCGAGGCGGCGCCTTGGCGGTGTGCCGTGCCGAGGCAGTCGGCGCCGGTGTCACCACCGCCGATGATGATGACGCGCTTGCCCCTCGCCGTGATGGGTGACGCGGTGAGCGCCCCCTCCCGGACGAGATTCGATGGCTTGAGGTACTCGAGGGCGAGATACACCCCCTCGAGTCGCGTCCGGGCACGGGCAAATCACGGGGCAGCGTCGCCCCGCCGGCCATGCACGACGGCGTCGAACTGCGCGTGCACCTCGGCCGCCGAGCGGACGGTGACGTCAGGGGCGCACGCTGTGCCCAGGCCCCGCTCCTCACCCGGCTCGAGGGGGCCCTCCCCCGCGGCCACGCTCGCGTCGGTTCCGCCGGCCCCGGCACTGGCACTGGCACTGGCACTGGCACTGGGGCTGGGGCTGGGGCTGCCCCCGGCACTGGCGCTGGGGCTGGCCTCGGGGGCAGGGCCGCCGATCGACGTGGAGCACACGAAGGTCACGCCTTCGGCTTCCATCTGGGACAGCCGCCGGTCCAGCACCGCCTTCTCCATTTTGAATTCCGGGATGCCGTAGCGCAGCAGTCCCCCGGGCTTTTCGGCCCGTTCGAAGACCGTCACGTCGTGACCGGCACGCGCCAGTTGCTGTGCCGCGGCCAGACCGGCCGGCCCGGAACCGACCACGGCCACGGAGCGTCCCGTGCGCACAGTGGCGAGTTGTGGGTCCACCCACCCTTCGGACCAAGCCCGCTCCACGATCTCGTACTCGATCCGTTCGATCGTCACGGGATCTTCGTTAATCCCGAGCACGCACGCCGCCTCACAGGGGGCAGGGCAGAGCCGGCCGGTGAACTCGGGAAAGTTGTTGGTGGCGTGCAGCCGCTCGATGGCGTCGGACCAGTCGTCCTTGTAGACCAGGTCGTTCCACTCGGGGATGAGATTGCCGAGCGGGCATCCGTCGTGGCAGAAGGGGATGCCGCAGTCCATGCAGCGGGCGCCCTGCTCCTGGGTCTGCTCCGCGCTGAAGGGCTCGTACACCTCGCGCCAGTCGCGCAGGCGCACCGAGACCGGCCGCCGCCGGGGCAGCGAGCGGTCGAATTCCATGAAACCGGTCGGCTTACCCATGAGAGTCACCCATCAGCATTGCCCTTCACGATTGCCCATCAGAGTTACCCATCGGAATTACCCTCACGCCCTTCACGATTACCCTCACGCCCTTCACGATTACCCACGTGCAGCTGCTACCCACGTGCAGCTGCCTCCATGACGGCCTCGTCCACCGAGCGGCCCTCGGCTTCGGCCATACGGGTCGCCTCCAGAATGCGCCGGTAGTCCCGTGGCATGACCTTGACGAACTCGCGTTGCTCGACGTCCCAATGCTCGAGCAGACGTGCCGCCACCGCGGAGTCGGTCTCGACGCCGTGACGCTCGACGAGGCTGCGGACGAGGAAGCTGTCCTCGCCGTTGAGGGGCTCGACGTCGACCATGTCGGGGTTGACCCGCTGCCCGAAGGTGCGCTCGGGATCGTAGATGTAGGCGATGCCGCCCGACATGCCGGCGGCGAAGTTGCGGCCGGTACGGCCCAGCACGACCACGCGGCCTCCGGTCATGTACTCGCACCCGTGATCGCCCACGCCCTCGACCACGGCTACCGCGCCCGAGTTGCGCACGCAGAAGCGCTCGCCGACCTGGCCCCGGATGAACGCCTCGCCGGCCGTGGCGCCATAGAGGATGACGTTGCCGGCAATGATCTGGTCCTCGGCGGCGAACACCGACTCGACGTGGGGCCGTACGACGAGGCGCCCGCCGGAGAGGCCCTTGCCGAAGTAGTCGTTGGCGTCGCCGTAGAGGCGCATGGTCATGCCCCGCGGGACGAAGGCGCCGAAGCTCTGCCCGGCCGACCCGGTGAAGGTCAGCGAGATCGTGTCGTCGGGCAGCCCGGCCGCGCCGTAGCGCCGGCTGATCTCCGAGCCCAGCAGGGTCCCGACGGTGCGGTCGACGTTGGAGATGGGCAGGGTCACCGAGACGGGCGTGGCATCCTCCAACGAGGCGGCACACGCCTCCATGAACTGATGATCCAGCGCCTTCTCGAGGCCGTGGTCCTGCAGGCGGGACTGGTGGCGCGGCATGTCGTCGGGGACGTCGGGCTGAGCCAGGACGGCGCTCAGGTCGAGCCCGACCGCCTTCCAGTGAGCGACCGCCGCTTCGCTGTCGAGCAGGTCGACCCGTCCGACGGCCTCTTCGAGGGTGCGCAGGCCGAGCGAGGCCAGCAACTCACGCACCTCCTCGGCGATGTACTCGAAGAACGTCTGGACGAACTCGGGCTTGCCGGAGAACTTGGCCCGGAGGGCGGGGTTCTGGGTGGCGATGCCGACGGGACAGGTATCGAGATGGCAGACGCGCATCATGATGCAGCCCGAGACCACAAGGGGCGCCGTGGCGAAGCCGAACTCCTCGGCCCCGAGTAGTGCACCGATGATCACATCCCGGCCGGTTTTCAGCTGCCCGTCCACCTGCACCACGATCCGGTCGCGCAGTCCGTTGGCCAACAGCGTCTGCTGGGTCTCGGCCAGGCCGATCTCCCAGGGGATGCCGGCATGCTTGAGCGAGGTGAGCGGCGCCGCACCCGTGCCGCCGTCGTGTCCCGAAATCAGGACCACGTCGGAGTGGGCCTTGGCCACACCGGCGGCCACGGTGCCGACCCCGACCTCGGCCACCAATTTCACGTGGACGCGTGCAGCCGGGTTGGCCGACTTGAGGTCGTGGATGAGCTGCGCGATGTCCTCGATGGAATAGATGTCGTGGTGTGGTGGGGGCGAGATCAGCTCCACCCCCGGCGTCGAGTACCTCGTCCGGGCGATCCACGGATAGATCTTCTTCCCGGCCAGTTGGCCGCCCTCGCCAGGCTTGGCGCCTTGGGAGATTTTGATCTGCAGGTCGTCCGCGTTGACCAGGTACTCACCGGTGACGCCGAAGCGGCCGGACGCCACCTGCTTGATGGCGCTGCGCCGGAGGTCGCCGTTGGCGTCGGGCGTGAAGCGATCGGCGTCCTCGCCACCCTCACCCGTGTTCGACTTCCCGCCGATGCGGTTCATGGCGATGGCCAGGTTCTCGTGCGCCTCGGCCGAGATCGACCCGTAGGACATGGCCCCGGTCGAGAAGCGGGCCATGATCGCCTCGATCGGCTCGACCTCCTCGATGGGGATGGGCCCGGTCCAACCCGGTCGCACATCCCCACGGGGTGCCGAAGGTGGACCATCAACCTCTACTTGAGCCTCAGGGTCGAAACCATCAAGTTCAGATCGAGAGTGTGCGGCGCTGGCGGCGTGTGGCGCGCCCTCGCCGGTCCGCAGGCGCAGCAGCCCCCGCAGCGTCGCCAGCTTCTCGGCCTGGTCGTTGACCGCGGCCGTGTATTCCTTGAAAATCCCGTACTGCTTCGAGCGCGTGGCGTGCTGGAGCTTGAACACGGTCTTCGGATTGAAGAGGTGGTACTCCCCCTCCCGCCGCCATTGATATTCCCCGCCCACCTCGAGTTCCCGGTGCGCCCGTTCGGTCGGGCGCTCCTCGTAGGCCATGCGGTGCCGGGTGGCCACCTCGGCGGCGAGGACCGAGAGCCCGATGCCCCCGATGCGGCTGGCGGTGCCGGTGAAGTACTCGTCGATCAGGGCCCGGTCGAGCCCGATGGCTTCGAAGACCTGGGCGCCGGTGTAGGAGGCCACGGTCGAGATACCCATTTTGGACATGACCTTGAGCACGCCCTTGCAGGCCGCCTTCATGTAGTTGCGCCGGGCCTGGCGCGGCGACACACCCTCGAGAAGGCCCTCGGCGATCATGTCGTCGATCGTGTCGAGCGCCAGGTACGGGTTGACGGCTGCGGCGCCGTACCCGATGAGCAGCGCCATGTGATGGACCTCGCGGGCGTCGCCGGTCTCGATGACCAGGCCCACTTGGGTACGGGTCTTTTCGCGCACCAGGTGGTGGTGGACGGCGGAGGTCAGCAGCAGCGAAGGGATCGGCGCCCACTCCTCGGTGGCGTTGCGGTCGGAGAGGACGATGATGTTGGCCCCGTCGGCGATCGCCTCGGACACCCGGCGGCGCACGTCGGTCAGGGCCCGCGCCAGGGCCTCGCCCCCGGCCGCGTTGGCGGCACCGGCCGTGCCCGCCTGCCCGACCTCGAAGAGGCCGTCGACGGTGAAGGCCTTGAAGCCGGGCGTCTCGCTGTGCTCGTTGACGTACATCAACTTGGCCAGGTCGTCGCGGTCGATGACCGGCAGCGGCAGCAGGATCTGGCGGCACGACCCGGGGCCGGGCTCGAGCAGGTTGCCCTCAGGCCCGACGGTGGCCGAAAGGGACGTCACCAGTTCTTCGCGGATGGCATCGAGGGGCGGGTTGGTCACCTGGGCGAACAGCTGGGTGAAGTAGTCGTAGAGCAGGCGGGAACGGTCCGAGAGCACGGCGATGGAGGCGTCCGAGCCCATGGAGCCGAGCGGCTCGAGCCCGGCGCGGGCCATCGGGGCCAGAATCACCCGCAGCTCCTCGGCCGTGTAGCCGAACATGCGCTGCTGGCTGACGACCCGGCCGTGCTGGGGGGTGAGCATGGAGCGGGGCGGCAGCTCGTCGAGCCGGACCTGGTCGTCGGCCAGCCACTCGTCGTAGGGGTGCTCGGCGGCCAGTGCCGTCTTGATCTCGTCGTCGTCGACCAGACGACCCTCGGCCGTGTCGACGAGGAACATCCGGCCGGGCTGGAGCCGGCCCTTGCGCACGACGTGCTCGGGCGCGATATCGAGGACGCCCACCTCGCTGGCGAGGACGACCAGGTCGTCGTCGGTCACCCAGTACCGGGCCGGGCGGAGCCCGTTGCGGTCCAGGACGGCGCCCACCACGGTGCCGTCGGTGAAGGTGACGGCGGCGGGCCCGTCCCAGGGCTCCATGAGGGAGGCGTGGTAGCGGTAGAAGGCGCGCCGGGCGTGGTCCATCGTGGTGTGGTTCTCCCACGCCTCGGGGATCATCATGAGCACGGCGTGCGGCAGCGAGCGCCCGGCCAGGTGCAGGAGCTCGAGCACCTCGTCGAAACTGGCCGAGTCGCTGGCGCCCGGGGTGCACACCGGGTAGATGCGGTTCAGGTCGCCTTCGATGAGGGAGCTGGAGAGCAGAGCTTCGCGGGCCCGCATCCAGTTGCGGTTGCCGGCCAGCGTGTTGATCTCCCCGTTGTGGGCCATGTAGCGGTAGGGGTGGGCCAGGGGCCAGCTCGGGAAGGTGTTGGTCGAGAAGCGGGAGTGGACGAGGGCCAGGCCCGACTCGAAGAGGGGATCCTCCAGATCGGCGAAGAAGGTGCGCAGCTGCTCGGAGGTCAGCATGCCCTTGTAGACGATCGTGCGCGCCGACAGCGACGGGAAGTACAGGCCCTCGACGGCGTGCTCGGCCCGCTTGCGCAGCACGAAGGCCTGGCGCTCGAGCGCCATCAGGTCGGCCCCGGCACGCTCGCAGTGCCCTCGCTCCCAGAGCCGGCGTCCGCAGATGCCCCGCCTGCCCGCACGACGAACAGCTGCTCCATGATCGGCATGACGCTGAGGGCGGTCTCCCCCAGCCCCTCGGTGACGACGGGCACCGGGCGCCAGCCCAGCACCGCCAGGCCCTCCTCGACCGCCAGCGCTTCGACGACCTTCTTCGCCTTGGCCGCATCGTCGGGCTCGCCCGGCAGGAAGGCCAGGCCCACGGCGTAGCGCGCCGGCGGCGGGAAGGGTGAAGCCGGCCGCCTCCGCCGCGCCGACCAGGAACCGGTGCGGTATCTGGACCAGAATGCCGGCGCCGTCACCCGTGGAGACCTCGGCTCCCGAGGCGCCACGGTGGGCCAGGCGCTCGAGCACGGTGAGGCCCTTGTCCACAATGTCGTGGTCCGGGCGCCCGTGCAGGTCGGCCACCATGCCGACGCCACAGGCGTCGTGTTCGTACGAAGCGTCGTAGAGGCCGGAGGCCATCGGTTCCTTTCGGATTAGGGCGTGAACGGAAAGTGCGACCGGGACGGCGCTGGCCCAGAAGCGGAAGGTACAGAATACACGACCCACGCGACTGCTCTCGTAGGCTGAGCAGCGTGGCGCACCGGGTGCTCGTCGTGGGAGGAGGCGTCATCGGGCTCTCCTGTGCCTGGCGCCTGGCCGCCGCCGGGCACCAGGTCACCCTGGTCGCCCCGACCCCGGGCCACGACGGCGCTTCCTGGGTCGCGGCCGGCATGTTGGCCCCGGTCACCGAGGTCCAATTCGGTGAGGCGGCCCTGACCGAGTTGCTGCTCGAAGGGGCCAGAGGCTGGAAGGAGTTCAGCGCCGCGCTCGAGGAGGCGTCCGGGCACGACGTCGGCTACGACCAGTCCGGGACGCTCACGGTCGCTCTCGATACGTCGGACCGCGCCGCGCTCGACCAGCTCCTCGCCTACCAGCACTCGCTGGGCTGCACGGCGCAGCGGCGCACGGCCTCGGAGTGCCGGCCGGCTGGTGCCTGCACTGTCCCCGACGGTGTGCGGGGGGATCGAGGTGCCGGGCGATCACCACGTGGACAATCGGGCCCTGCTCGGCGCGCTCGTGGCGGCGTGCACCGCGGCGGGCGTGGCGTTCGTGGCCCAGACGGTCGCGGCGGTCGCCGGGGGCGGGGCGGTCGAAGGGGGCGGGGCGGCGAAGGGGGCGGGCGGTCGAAGGGGGCGGGGCGGGCCCGGCGGTGCTCCTCTCCGATGGGCGCCGGCTCGACGCCGATCACGTCCTGTTGGCGGCCGGCGTCGGCACCCCGCACATCGGCGGCCTCGACGGGGCCGGACTGCCCGAGATCCGGCCGGTCAAAGGCCACATCCTGCGGCTGGGTCCCGCCGACGACGGCGGTGGTCCCGCCGCAATCGGGAGGCTGCTCCCCCGCTGCTCACCCGCACGGTGCGGGCGCTCGTCCACGGGCGTTCGATCTATCTCGTCCCCCGTCCCGACAACACGCTCGTGGTCGGCGCCACCATGGAAGAGAGGGGACCGATGTCACCGTGCGGGCCGGTGCGGTGCACGAATTGCTCAGCGACGCCCGGGCCGTCGTGCCGGGCATCGACGAGCTGGAGCTGCTGCGAGGCCGAAGCCGGACTGCGCCCCGCCACTCCCGACAACACGCCGGTCATCGGATGGACCGCCCTGCCCGGCGTGGCCGTGGCCAGCGGCCACTTCCGCAACGGCATACTGCTGGCGCCGTTCACCGCGGCCGCCGTGGTCGATCTGTTCGCCGGCGCGACGTGCCGCCGCCGCCACCCCGTGAGCGAGCTCATCCTGACCGTGAACGGGGACCGGCTGCAGGTGCCGGCCGGGACCACGATCGCCGACCTGGTCGCCCTGGTCATCGAAGGGGCCGAGCCCAAAGGGATCGCTGTGGCCGTCGACCGCACCGTGATTCCGCGGTCGGAATGGGCCACCACCAGGGTCTTTGCGGAATCACCGATAGAGATCGTTACGGCGGCCGCCGGTGGGTAGCCTTGACGAATGATCGAAAAAGCCCTGACGGGGTCTACGGCGTTCGTGCTGGCCGGAGGCGGGACCAAAGGCTCGTTCGAAGTAGGCGCCCTCCAGTACCTGGTCGGTACCGAGCGCATCATCCCTGACATCATCACGGCCACCTCGGCCGGGGCCATCGCCGCCTCCGTGCTGGCGCAGGCCCGCACCCTCGAGGAGTTCGTCGGGCGCGTCCAAGAGGTCGAAGACGACATTCTCGCCATGACCCGCACCGAGCAGATCTTCGGCGAGCAGGCGTGGCTGCGCGCGCTCGAAGGGACGGCGCTCGGCGGCGAAATTCGTTTCGCCCTGACCGAGGGCACCCGTCCTCCCCAGCCTGCGCTGGAGGCGACCGGTATCGACGGCGCCCTCTTGACGGCCCCCGATCCTGGCACCGGCAAAACAGCGCTCGCCCCAGCGCGCCGCCAAGAAGTTGCGCCGGCGCCGTCGCCGCAAGATCCAGCGCATGCTGGTCGGCGCCGCCTTCCGCCTGCCCGGGGCACGGCGCAAGTTCCGCACCAGCGGGAGCGCGGTGCTCAACCTGCGGCCTCTGGCCGAGGCCATCCGCCACGGAGGCGAGAGCGGGATCCATCCCGTCGACCCGGCACTGGTTGCCCGGCCGGGGCTGCAGCTCCGCCTGGCCGTCACCGCGTTGCGGGCCGGCGTCCTGCGCTACATCACGCAGGACGGCACCATCGTCGAGGACGATGCGGTGACGCCGGTGCCCGGTGATGCCGGGGGTCCGGTCGACTTTCTGGAAGGCGTCATCGCCTCGGCCAGCGTGCCCCTGGTCTTCCCGCCCCGCGCCCTGGCCGACGACGACTACGTCGACGGTGGCGTGCTCCAGGTCGTGCCGGTGCGCGCCGCCGTGCAACTCGGCGCCACCCGGATCATCGCCGTGGTGGCGATTCCGCTGAAGATCGATCGCGACGAGCGCAACTACTCCGACGACAACGCGGGCAACGTCGGCCTTCGCGCGCTCGGGGCCATCGCCATGGCCGACCGCCAACGCGAGAACCTGGCCGTCGCCCTGCCGGCCGATGCCACGCTGACCACCATCGACCCCGTGATCGACGTCGTCGGGTATTTCGAGGTCCAGCCGGGCCTCCTGCGCATCAACAAGGACTACGGGTGGCTGCGGGCCGCCGACGTCATGGCCGAGGGCGACCCCACCCTGCTGGCCGAGATCGCGGCCGAGACCCACCGCCTCACCGGGGCCCGCCTGCAGGCCTGGCATCTCGAGGAGACGATCTGGGAGTCGAGCCGGACCGGGGACCACGCCGACGCCGGTGTCATCGCCCTGCTCCGCGAGCTCAAGCGGCAGGTGCGCGACATCGTCGATCAACGCAAGCAGCTGGGCTTCCCGGTCCCCGACGGCTGCGAGGCCTGGTGGACCGGCTACGAGGTCCACGGGCACTAAGCACCGACTCCGGCCGGACAGCGCCGGTGGCGCTCAGACCGTGGGGCCGCCCAGCCAGCCCCGCTGCTTGAACAGCATGTAGAGAGGCCGACGGCGACGACCTCGGTCCCGATGCCGATGACCCAGAACGTCCAGGCGGGCGTCATGAGATGGTTGACCAGGTAGCTGAAGTTCTGCCCGAAGAAGCCGGTGAGGAAGCTCAGGGGCAGGAACACCGTGGCGATGATGGCCAGTTGCTTCATCACGACGTTGAGCCGGTTCGACACGGTGGAGAGGTGGGTGTCCATCACACTGCTCAAGAGGTCCCGGTAGCTGTCGACCAGATCGGCCAGACGGATCAGGTGGTCGTAGAGGTCGCGGAAGTAGCGCGCCGCCTCGTCGGTCATGCCCGGCATGTCGGACACTCCGGAGTTGATGCTGGCCATCATGTCGCGTTGCGGTGCGATGACCTTGCGCATGTTCATGAGGGCGCGCTTCATGTCGAACAACTCGCCCAACTGTGCTTCGGTGGGGGCTTTGAGGATGTCGTCTTCGAGGGCGTCGATCTTGTCGTCGAAGTCGTTGAGAACGGGAAAGAAGCCGTCGACCAGCGCGTTCATGATCAGGTAGACGATGACGATCTGCGGCGCGGCGCCGGTGGCCGACAGCTTGTGCTGGGCGATCCGTTCGTGCACCGCATGGATGGACGGGCAGTCGCCGCGGTGCACGCGTGACGAGATAGTTGGCGGTCCAGAACAATGCACCTCGGCCTGACCGTTGTCGGTCGGGTCGGCGCCCCGGGCCACGAGATAGACGAAGTCGTCGAAGTCGTCGAAGCGGGGTCGTTGCGCGAACTTCTCGGCGGCGGCCACCGCCAGCGGGTGGAAGCCGAAATGGACGCTCGAGGAGCTCGGTCACCGTGCCGTCGGTGGCCTCGTCATCGAGGTCGAGCCAGAAGAACTTCTTCCCGGCCAGTGCGGCCAGGACGTTCTCCGATGGTGGCCTCGGTGTCCGTGCCGTTCTGCGTCAGGGTGCCCTTCATGGCCACAGTCTCACTCCCAGGCCCGTCTCAGGGTGGGATGGGATGGGCTGCGGGAGGCTATGGCCGCGGCGGTGGGCGGTCGGCGACGAGGCCCGGGGCGGCCCGCCAGAGCGGCCTCGATGCGGGCCAGCCGGTATCGAGGTCGTCGAGGCGCGCCCCGAGGTCCTCGTGGGCGGCCTGCAGCTGGGCCTTGTTGGCGTCGGTGTGCTCCTGCACGAAGAAGGAGGCGACGGTGGCGGTCAGGATGCCGATGAGGCCGATGCCGACCAGCATCAGGATCACGGCCACCGCCCGCCCCCCGCCGGTGACGGGGAAGCGGTCGCCGTAGCCGACAGTGGTCACCGTGACGACGGCCCACCAGAGCGACGTCGGCGTAGGAGTGGATGTTCGAACCGGCGGCGTGTTTCTCGAAGAGCAGGACGACCCAGGCCCCCAGGAACAGGAGCCCCGTTGCGGCCAGGAGCACCCGGAACAGGCCGCGGTGGCGCAGGATGGCCACGAAACGTGTCGCGCCCTTCGCCCCACAGCACGGTTGTCTGCTCGACGCCGAGGACTCTGCGTGACCTGGAAGAACGGGAGGACGACCAGCACCGGCTCGATCCGGCGGCAGGCGAAGTAGCGCCGACGGTCCGGCACCACGATGTAGCGGACGAGACATTCGAGCACGACCACGAACCAGATGGCGAACAGGGCAACGACGAAAGCTTCGGAGGTGGCGCCCGTCGAGTGGGTGGTGAGGACGACGATCCCGCAGACGGCCCAGGCCACGCCGAGCGCGGCCATCGGGAAGCGCAGGGCGTGCTCGATCCGCTTGAGACGTTCCCGGCGGGCGTCGGTCGGGCCCCGCCCCTCCTCGATCGATTGCGGCGCGGCGGTCGGTGTCGGCCATCTCGCGGGCGATCCGGTCCAGTTCCAGGCGCTCCAGGCGATGGATCCGTGTGAGCGCCGCCGAAGTCGGCTGGTTGGCTGCCGGTTGTTGGTCCACCAGTGGACGAAGCTAACGTGTGGGTGCGCCGGAACTGGGGACACGTGCGCCGCGCGAGCATGGCCGCATGGCAACCACCGAAGAACTCCTCGCTGCCCTCGACGAACGGCTCCTCGACGCGATCAAGGGGAAGTCGACCCCCGAAGGCGTGGCGAAGCTGGCCGAAGCGCGGGCCTGGATCACCAACCCCGACCAACCCCACGGGGGTTCGCTGTCCACCTGAACAGGGGGCGTCAGAGGAAGCGGGACGGGGCGAGCTCGTCGGGGATGCCGGTGCGGCCGGGCTCCTCGAGGATGTGCCCGGCCAGGAGCTTGGCGCTGTAGGGACCCAACAGCAGCCCGTTCGCCCCGTGGCCCGTCGCCACCCAGACGTTGTCCCACCCCGGGACGGCCCCGAGGACCGGGCGGTCGTCCGGCGAGCTGGGCCGCAAGCCGACCCGGGTCTGGATGTAGGACGCGTCGGCCAACCCGGGCGCGACCCCGAGGCATTCGCGGAGGAGCTCATGGAGGCCCGCCGCCGTGACGGTGACCGAGAAGCCTGCATCGGGTTCGAACGTCCCCCCGCAGGCCACCCGCCCTCCGGGCCACGGCACGAGGTAGTGCGAGAGCAGCGGCTGGACGATGGGCCAGTCACCACTCTCCTCGGTCGTCGCCATATGCACGATCTGGCCCTTGGTCGGAGAAATCGGGAGGGCACAGCCCAGCCATTCCCCCATCGGCGCGCTCCAGGCGCCGCCGGCCACGGCCAGGGCCCTGCACCGCACGTCGTCATCGCCGTCCACCGCGACACCCTTGAGCACGCGGGCCGACGAGGCCCGCACGCCGGACACCGCACCGGTCACCATGCGCACCCCGCGTGCCAGCGCAGCCTCACGCAACGCGTCGGCCATGCCGCGGCCGTCGATGCGGGCCGCGCCCGGATAGTGCAGGGCGCGGTGGACCGGGCCCAGCGGCGGAAACAGCGCGACGGCTTCTTCCGGCGTGATCTCGCGCACCCGCCCCTCGGCGCGTCCGAGCACACGCGCGGCGAAGGGGCCGAACCACGGCTCCTCGCTCTCGCGCAGCCCGAGCGAGAGGAGACCGCAGACGGCATATCCGGAGGCATCGGTGGAGACGCCGTCGTCACGCAGGCGGTCGAGCAACTCCGGGTAGTGGTCGCCGGCCCAGTGCGTCAAGGCCCACCAGAAGGGCTCGGTGGTCGGATGCGTGTCGGGCGCCAGAATGCCCGCACCGGCATCGGTGGCCCGCCCGGGATAGCCGGCGTCGATCAGCGTGACCCGTGCTCCCCGGCTGACCAGTTCGTAGGCCAGCGACAGGCCGACGAGCCCTCCCCCGGCAATGGCCACGTCACAGGGCTCTGCGCTCACGACCCGGCAGGATACGAGGAGTGGGCGCTACGTTGCATTCCCGTGCGCTTCGTCACGGGAATGCCCGGCCTCAGCCGCTACCCGCCCGTCGAGCCCGACTGGGCCCCGGCGCTCTCGGCGCCCGACATGCAGCGCCTGGCCCGGGGCATCGACGACCTCGGCTTCGACGGCTTGTTGGTACCCGAGCACATCGTGCTGCCGCCCGACCTGGCGGACGCCATGGGGGCGCACTGGCCGCACACGCTGACCGCGATGTCGTTCCTCGCCGGGGCGACGAGCCGGATCACCGTCATTTCGGCGATCGTGATCCTGCCGCTCCACAACCCCGTGGTGCTGGCCAAGGAGATCGCCACCCTGGACGCCCTGAGTGGCGGCCGCTTGATTGCCGCGTGCGGGGTGGGCCATGCGGCGGAGGAATTCGGGGCGCTCGGCGTGCGCTTCGATCAGCGCGGCCGCATGGCGGACGAGTACCTCGAGGCCATGTCGGTCCTCTGGACGGAGGAGGAACCGTCCTTCGAGGGCCGCTTCGTCCGCTTCGCCGACATTCGCTTCGAGCCCAAACCCGTCCAGAAGCCCCATCCACCGATCTGGATCGGCGGCAACTCCCCCGCGTCCCTCCGTCGCGCCGCACGCTGGCAGGGCTGGTTCCCGTGGCAGGTGACGGCGGCGGAGCTCCCCGCACGCCTGGCCGAGATGCGCAACGCCCCCACGTTCGGCGATGCGGGGCAGCCCTTCGACGTCATGCTCCCGCTCTCCCCCGTCCGGGTGGACGAGCACGATCACCGTCCGCTCGACGGCGGCGAAGGCACCCCGGTACCACCGGCCAGTGCCCAAGCCGCCGTGGACGCCATCGGCGCCCTGGCCGACATCGGGGTCACGTGGACGTCGGTGCCGCCGCCGGGGCCGCCGACACGGTCAGTCGACGAGTATCTCGACCGGCTCGACTGGGTGGCCCGGGAGGTCATCACCCATTTTCGCTGAGCCCCTGCCGCCCGTTGATCGCCGCCAGCCCTTCGAGGGCGAGCCCGTAACCGAGGTCCGCCGCGAGCGCCCGCCGCAGCGGTTCGGTCAGGACGACGCGCGTGTAGCGCAGGGTCAGGTCGGGGGCCTGGGCCAGCTGGCGGGCCAACGCCCAGGCGCGGTCGAGGACCCGGTCGGACGGGAGCACCTCGGCCACAATCCCGCACGCCAGCGCTTCGCTCGCCGAGATTTCGGCCCCGGTCAGGAGGAAGGCGCGTCCGCGGTTGGGTCCGAGGAGGAGCGGCCACACCACGTGTACCCCGTCACCGGGCACCGCACCACCCGGGAAGTGCGCCGCATCCTGGAAGACGGCCGACTCCGCGGCGAGCACGACGTCGCCGAGGACGGCCAGCTCCGCATGGATCCGCGCCGGGCCGTTCACCACCGAGATGACCGGGATCTCAATGTCGAGAAGGCTGCGCAGCAGGGCCTTGCCCTCCCAGTAAATCTTGTCCCACCCCGCCGGGGTGCCGACGTCCCATCCGGCGCCGTCACCGCGCACACAGAATGCGTCGCCGCTGCCGGCCAGGATCATGACCCGGTTCCCGCGATCCTCCGCGATCGCACCGAAGAGCTCCGGCAGCTCCCGGTGGGCCGCCTCGTCCCAGACCAGTGACTCCCCGGGCGACGCACCGAGGCTGACCTCGAGAATGCCGTCCTCACGGCGGAGGCGGGCCCGCGTAAAGCTGTTCTGGTAGTCGGCCAGTTCGGTCATGGACGGTCCCCGACGTCAGGGACGTCTCAGGAGGCGCCGGGGGTTCCCGCGGGTTCTTCGGCGGGGGCCGGCGCCAGCGCCTCGGGTGCGGGCGCCGCCGGCGCGGCGATCTCGGCCTTGAGTGCGGCGAGCTCGTTGTCCACCGCCGCGGCCTGGCCCACTTGGTCGAGCTCCTTCTGGATGTCGTCCCCCCCACCGCCGACGTCCTCGAGGACGCCGGACTCGAGGAGCTCGTCGAGGGCACCCGAGCGCGCCTGCATGGTGGCGATCTTGTCCTGGGCCCGCTGGAGGGAGGCCCCCGAGTCGTTGAACGACTTGGAAATTCCGGCGGCGCTCTCGTTGACCGAGGTGATCGCCGTGGCCGCGGTGTATTGCGCCTTGAGCGTCTCTTTCTGTGTGCGGAAGTCGTTGACGCGCTTCTGGAGGGCATCCAGCGTCTTGGTGAGCTTCTGCTCTTCCTCGGTCAGCTGGACCCGCTGCGGCTCGAGGCTGTCGATCTGCTCCTGGGCGACCGCCTTGCGCGACAGTGCCTCTTTGGCCAGATCCTCGCGACCTTGGCCGAGCGCCGCCTTGGCCTGGTCCTGCAGGTGGTCGATGGTGTGCTGGAACTGCTGCTCCTGCAGTTCGATGCTCTTGCGGGATCCGGCGAGGTCGACCAGGGCCCGGCGTACCTGGGTGATCTGCTCGAGCATCTTCTCGTAGGAGAGGTCGAGCATCTCGTCGGGCTTCTCGGCGGCGTCGAGCGCCTTGTTTGCCTTGGCCTGTGCGATGTCGTGTGCACGCTGGAAGATGCCCATGTTCCCTCCCTGGGGATCGGCGACTGTTCTCAGGATAGATCTGCCGGCGGCACAGCGGGGCGGCGACCAGAGGGGTGGAGCGCCCACAGCTACATTGCTCGGATGCATCTTCTGGTTCCCCGGGGCGCTTTCGACGTGTGCTGCCTGCCGTGGAACACGAGTTGGGCCGCCCGGGCTGTCGTTCCGGCCAGCGTCACCCGCTGAACACCTTGGTCGAAGCGCCGGCCTCGGGAGAGGCCCCACGGAAAGCTCGCCGCGGGTCGGGTCGCGGCCGTCACCGACGACGCAAGCGCAGACTCCCGGACTGGGCGGCCGCCATCGGCTGGGTCGTCGTCTTCCCTCTCGCCGTCTTTGCCATTCTGCGCATTTTCGCCTGGGACGACGATGTCGTCCTCGCTCTCGTCAACACCGTCTCGCTCATCGTGTACCTGCCCGCGTGGATTGTGGCGATCGCGGCCGGCATCGGCCGCCGGTACGTACTGGCGGGCGCGGCACTGCTCGTGGTGGTGGCCCAGCTCTTCTTCGTCCTGCCCGAAATTCACGGCATCCCAGCCGGCGCCGGGTTGGGCCACGTCGGCGCCGAGCATCCGACTGCTGGACGCCAACGTCTACTTTCTCAACGACACGGCGATGTTCGGTTACGCCAGCCAGATCAAGCAGTTCCACCCCGACTTGGTCACCATGGAAGAGGCCACGCCCCTGGCCGTGGGCAATCTGAAGCGCGCCGGCGCGTTGGCCGGTCTGCCGTACGTCTTCGAGGTCTCCCGCTACGACTCACGGGCATTCCTCATTGCCTCGAAGTACAAGCTGTCGGGGAGCACCGTCGTCTACTACGACGGGCTCCCCCTCATTGTGGAGACCACGATCCACCTCCCTTCGGGCCCCCAGCCGCTCTGGGTGGTCCACACGGCGGCTCCGGTACACGATTCGTTCAGCGGATGGCAGAACGACGTCGCGTTCATCGCCCGGTCCGTCAAGGATCGGGGGACGCTGCATCTGCTCCTCGTGGGCGACTTCAACTCCACGTGGGGAAACAAGGGGTTTCGGTCGATTCTGGACGAGGGCATGACGGATGGGGCGGCCGCCCGGGGGCAGGCGCTCGACATGACCTGGTCGCAGCTCTATCACCCCTTGCCGCCTTTTGTGCGGATCGACCACGTGCTGACCGGACCCGGCGTTGCCGTGACGACGATCCGGACCGACGACGGGGTGGGCAGCGATCACCGTGACCTGATCGCCACGGTGGCCTTCAGGCGATAGCGCGCGCCGTCCGGGGAAATCCACGAAATCGGCGGCGGCCGGGGCTACGATTTCTGTGGACTTAAAGGGCTCGACCAGGTGTACAACAGCCATGTACGCTGCCAGTTCCGAACACCCGAGGCGAGATGACCCAATGACCTTCGACGACGAAGTGAACGAGTGGCCGGGCGCCGATCTGGTGGACGACGATCTGCTGCAGGCGACGCCTCATTGTCTGTGGATCAAGATCACCCAACTCCTCGGTGAGGTCTCCTGCTACCTCCTCCCGATCCATGACGGCAACCACTGCTCCGTCGAATTGATGGAGTGGGCGTAGCGGTACCCCGTTCTGGTGCGAGCGGGAGGCCTCGAGCCGATTGGAGCGGCCTTGCGTGCATCTCCTGAGCCCGTGCCCGCAGGTGCGTGGGCCCGAAAGTCGAAGTGATCCGCTAGCGGCCGTCGTCGCGCCACGGATGGCAGCACCCGAAGGCGTGGGGTGGCGACGATGACCTTTGACCCCGAAACGGATCTGGCTCCGCCGGAGTTGGGGAACGACATCCTCCCGTGCCCGTTCGTGAAGATCACCCAACTCCTCGGCGAGGTGCGCTGCTATCTGATGAGGGAGCACGACGGCAACCACTGCTCCGCCGATTGGATGGAATGGAGCTGAGGCTCAGGAGCGCCCGGTCAGCCTGCTCTCATTCTGCTTGTCGAGCGGTCATGCTCTCCGAGGAGGCTGAGCGCCTGCTCGACGACGAGCTCGGCGCTGCACCGTGCCGCCCCCGCCGCCCGGACGATGAGTCCCGCGCAGGTACACGGCCAAATTGACCACATCGACCCGGTGGTTGACGCCGACGAAAGGAACAGGTTCGGTGGAGAGGTCCAGCCCGGAAGCCCGGATGAGGGCAATGCGCAGGGCCAGCAGCGCCGGCACCGCCTCGTCGAGGCGGGTGTCGCTGTGGTTGATCCAGTAAGAGAGTCCCAGCTCAAGGCATAATTCTTCCTCGTAGTGGCCGATTTCGACCAGGCCGCGGAGGACCAACGTGGGGAAGTCCGCCCGCTCCAGGGGCTCGCATACCGAGACGACAGCCATGGGGCCAGTTTGCCGAGGGGGTGTAACAGAGTGGTGGATCGCACCTGAACTGGGTAAAGATTGTGGGATGGCACGGACGATTTGGAAGGGTTCCCTCAGCTTCGGGCTGGTCAACGTTCCGATCGGCGTCTACCCGGCGACCCACGACAAGACCATCCATTTCAACCAGTTCGAGCGCGGGACGTCGGACCGGATCCGCTACAAGAAGGTCAACGAGCGGACGGGCAAAGAGGTCGAAGGGGCCAACATCGTCAAGGGTGTCGACCTCGGCGGGGGCGAGTACGTGATCCTCAGCGACGAGGAGCTCGCGTCGGCCGAGCCCAAGCGGTCGCGGTACATCGAGATCACCGATTTCGTGTCGCTCGACGACATCGATCCCGTGTATTTCAACACGACGTACTACCTCGCCCCCGAGGGCGAAGCGGCCGGCAAGGCGTATTCACTCCTCCGCCAGCGCGATGCAGGAGTCGGGCAAGGTGGCGATCGCCACGTTCGTCATGCGCAACAAGGAGTACCTCGTCGCCATTCGCCCCGAAGCCGACGTGCTGGCGCTCGAGACGATGTACTTCGCCGACGAGGTGCGCTCCCCTGCCCACGAGCTCCCGAATCTTCCGGGCACCGAGGAGGCGAGCGAACAGGAACTGAAGATGGCGAATCTGCTGATCGGCTCCATGGAGTCGCCCTGGGAGCCCGAGCGATACCACGACACGCACCGGGCGAAGGTCGAGGCGCTGATTGAGGAGAAGGCGCAAGGCAAGACGATCGCCGTCGTCAAGGAGCCTCCGGCCACCAAGGTGGTGGACCTCATGGAAGCGCTGAGCGCGAGCATCAAGGCCAAGTCGGGTTCTGCACCACCCCCGCCGAAAGCGAAATCATCCGCCACGACCACCAAGCGTGCGCCGGCCAAGGTCACCCCGTCGAAGAAGGCCACCAAGGCGCCAGCCGTCAAGGCTGCGCGTCGCAAGGCTTCGTAGAGCTTCTGAACTCAGACTGCCCCGTCCGTGGGGCCGGGTGTCAGAGGAAGTGATTTCACCTGACCGAGAATGCCAGGCTTTCGTCTCGTTAGCCGAGCAGCGATATCGGTAGGCCAAATAGCGGCGCGAGCGGATCCTCGGTCGTTGGCGTCTCGGTGGTTGGAGTCTCCGTCGTCGGCGTCTCGGTGGTTGGAGTCTCCGTCGTCGGCGTCTCGGTCGTTGGCGTCTCGGTGGTTGGAGTCTCCGTCGTCGTTGTCGTCGTGGTCTTCACCGTGGTCGTCGTCGTTTCCTTCGGCTTCGTGGTGGTGGTGGTGGTTTCCTTCGGCTTCGTCGTTGTCGTGGTCGTTTGCCTCGGGGCCGTCGTGGTGGTCGTCGGCGGCGGGAAGAAGAAGACCTGTGACGTCGTCGTGGTGGTGGTCGGATGTTTGGCGACCGTCGTCGGCGTGGTCGTGGTGCTGCTTGCCGGAGCAATGATGATCGGGAAGGTGACGGTTTGCGTCGCCGTCTTGACGGGCGCCGTCGTCGAGCTGGTGGTCTTCTTCGTCGCTGCTGTCTTCACCGTCACCTTGGTGGTTGGCGTGGCGGTCGTCGGCGTGGTGGCCGGGGTCCCGGTGGTCGAGGTCGAGGACGGGGGCGGCACCAGCACCGGGTCCTGCGCCGTCGTGGACGTCGTGGAACTGCCGCCACCGGTCTGCGTCGAGCCCGTGTCGCCCGGTTCCTGAATGTGGGGGATGGCGATGGGTGTCGTGCCGTGCCGGAACGCCACCAGGCTGAAGGCCACGCCGGCGCATACCCATACCACGACCAGGGCGATGATCTCCGCCCGTCTATTCAATCTCCGCCGCCGCCGTACGCTCATAATTTTTTCGCATCTCCCTCGTCAACAGAACCGCCACAAGGTTGTGATGACGACCAAGCGACACTACCCGATTTGCCCGGAGGGTTATCCGGGACGTGCGACCACGGAGAGGGCAGCATTGTGGAGTCCCTGTTCGAGACAGCCCTGCCCTGTGTGCGGCTGCCCATCTCCTCATTTAACAGGCGGAAACGACTCCGGTATCAGGGTCGAAAGTCCCAAAAAGCCAAAAAAAACCCAGGCTGCGGCACAGGCCAGTCTCAGTCTCCCGTCGCCGGCAAGCCCGCAGCGGGGGGATGCACGATCGACTCTGCCAGCTGATGCAACTTGACGTTGAGCCGCTGTGACGCGCGTCGCAACGCATCGAGGGCGTCGGCCTCCGACATGTCCTGACGAACCATCAGGAGGCCGACAGCCTGGCCGATCAACTGCCGGGTCACCATGCCCGCCTTCAGGTTCTCGATCGTCTGCGACGTCGACCAGGCGACGGCCGCGTGGGCTGCAAAGACGGTGGCGACCGCAACGTCCCGGTCGTCGAAGGCATCGGGTTGCGTCGAGTAGAGATTGAGGGCGCCCATGGTCGTCCCCTCGGTGAACAGCCGGAGGGAGAGGATGCTTTCGATTCTCGACTCGAGGACGGCGCGTGGCGTGAATGCCGGCCAGCGCAGCTCCTCGGAGAGTCTCCCCGTTTGGAACATCTCGTGTTCTTTGATGGCATCGACGCAGGGTCCTTCCCCGGTCTCGGACTGGATGCGGTCGACGATGGCCGGCACCTCGTCACTCGAGGCGGGCGAGGTGACGGTGTTTCCCTCGATCACGGAGATCCCCGCATGCTCACACCCGTCGATGGTTTCCACCGCCAGCGAGACGATCCGCAGCAGGGTGGCCCCGGGATCCGCTTCGGCGATGAGGATGCGGGCGATCGCACCGAACTCCTGCGCCAACGCAATGTCGCTGGCGTCTGCCATTTGCCGACGCTAGCCCCGGCCGGCACGACGGGACGACGGGACGGCTACTTCCGGCCGACGGGATGGATGGCGGCATCCGGCGGTGCCGGCCGCCGGACCCTTTCACGGGAAGTGCCGCGGGAATCCTGAAGCTCGAGGGATATGCCACTCTGCTCGATCTGGAGCCGGGCGGCGATGGTCTCCCGGAGCCGCTGTTCCACCTCGAGGAGGCGCCCCCCCTTCTCCATCTGATCTCCGAGCGACGGTACCCGGAGGATCCACTGCTCATCCTCCCGCGTGACCTCGGCCCGGAAAGTCTTCACGGTCGGATGTTGGCATTTTGCTGCGAGACGGCGCAACTGTGCTGACGGAAAAGGACCAATTGCCCTGCTCCCGTTGCCGGCGACCTTTCTGGCGTCGATTCTCACTGGTCGACGGCTTCGAGGTGCGCCTCGAGGCGCGGGAAGACCTCGTCGCGGACGTGGTCGTGCCATTTCCACAGCATCACCAGGAAGGAAAGGTTGGCGACTTCGGGCGGAGGGCCGTCGAAAGCGGGTTTGAATTCCACCGTGACCGCCCCGGGGATGGCGGCGGCGAGGTTCCACTTGTTGACGAGCACCGGCTCCGTGCGCACGCCGAATCCGTGCTTGGGGCACGCGATCTCCAGCGGGAGGGGTGCTCCGTCCACGAGCACGTTCTTGACCCGTGCGGTCGCCATGAGGTGCAACGTGTCGTGTCTGTCCTGCGCCGCCGTCTCGTGGAGGAGCCAGAGCAGGTCCAAATGAAGGGGTTTCCCCGCCGGGTCCGGCGCCAGAGCGATGATCGCGTCCTTCAGCGGGTCACTCATCAAACGGAGCGCACGGTCCTCGCGTGTCAGGGCCACACGCCGAATCGGAAACGAGATGTCCTCTTGTTCGTCGCCCCTGAGGACACGCGGGTGCTGGTGCGCCGCGGCGAGCGAGAAGGCCAGGTTGTCCAGGGAGCTCCGGAGGCATTGCACCGCGTCACCGATGACGTCGGGGAGATCCTTCGGAAATGGCATCGTCTGCTGGGCGTACGTCGACGAGAAGCCTTCTTCGTCCGTCACGTTCCAGATCCGGTAGCCGCCATCGAGAATCCACTGGTTGAGGGTGGCCTGCACGTTCCGAATGTGTGCCTCGGCCCACGCGAGTTTCCTGCGATGGCCCCAGGCGTCGAACGCAGATCCCTGCGAGAGCGGCCTCTCCGGATAGATGGTCGGGCCGAGTGTTTGCGCGGCAGTGGTGGTCATTGCAGAAGGGCGTGCACGGAGCGATTGGCGCGCGTCACCAGACCATCCTGACTGATTCTGCCGCCCTCGCCAAGACGGCTCGCGCCATTCCCGCGCAGGCGACTCCTAAACAGCCGATGCAGACGGCGCATCGTCATTTCCTGAAATTCTGGTGACAAACAGCAAAAAATGCCGCTCACATGGGGGTGTCACAATCCGCTACATGTGCCACTTGCCGCCCCCGCGGTAGGGCGACCGCGCTGCAGCGGGTATTTCCGGTGGCCCTATCCCCCAATGCGTCCCTGCCCAACGTGCGAGGACAAAATGGAACTAAGGTGAGTGGCAACGGCGGGCTCGGGCCAGCCGGATGCGTGAGCCGAATGCCTTGGACCATCAGGGCGCGGTTCTAGGCGCATCGTCGACGTACTCCGCTGTGCACAAACCAGCGGAGTGCCGGTGGTCGTCACAAGCCGGTTCGCACCGTCCGCTCCAAAATGCCCAACGTGGCGCGCAGGGCCGACTCGGGCACGATCGGGAAACGGTCCTTCAGATCGCCGCTGACCTCCGACCAGTCGTAATACGACGTCACGTTGGTCACTCCGTCGTCACCAGCTTCCAGGCGGTAGCCATAGAAGTGCGGTACCGGAATATCGGGGCCGAGGTTCCACGCGATCTCCTTGTTGCGCTCGAAGACGGTGATGTGCACGGTCACGTCGTACTTGCCCATCGGGATGTCATTGAGCGACTCGCGGTTCATATGGATGACGAACGTGTCGCCCACCTTTTCGGCCGGCTCCCCGGTGAAGTCCTGCAGCATCCCCGAGGCGTCGATGGCCACCTGGCCCGCGGGGCTGCGGACGATGTCGAAAATCGCGGTCGGCGATGCGGGGATAGGCCTGGTCACTTCGATGCGGTCGGTCAGGAAGACGGTGTCGGGCATGGAGGACTCCTCTAGGACGCGAGTGGGCTCGTCCGCCACTCTCGGGGTCACAGCATCGCGCGCCGACGCTGCGACCGTCAGGAGTTCTCCGATCGGTCACCCGCCGGCTTCGGCGCATGCTCTGCGCAGGCTTCGATGGACCAGCGCCGGCCCTTTCTGTCCGTCCAGGTCCCGCTCCACGCCGGGGGATGCGGGCAGTGCGTGGACTGCAACTGAAACGAGTAGACCATCCGAAAGCACCGGCCGGGTTGCGGTGAAAAGGCCGTGACGATGTCTCCGGGTTCGGGCATCGGGGCAGCATCGGTTACCTGCATCGGCCCTGCCTGACGAGCCGCCGGCGGACCGGGGGTCTGGTGCGGGTGCCGGTTCCACCCGAGAGCCCGGACCATGAGGGATGCATCTCCCTGGTCTACCTGACGGATGTGTCCTGCGATTCGACGGCCGGCTGCGAAGCCGCACGGTGCCGTCAGTGATCAGAAGTGCGAGCCGGCCGCTGACTGTCTAACAGTCCGAATCGCTGTTGCAACCGTAGTAGGGGAACCCGCCGTTTTCGGGTCATAAAGTCCTACGCGGATGAGGAATTCCAGAGCTCCTACGCCCGGGTGCGTGCAGGCCTCGATGCAACCATCGGGGTCATCTCGTACGGAGGCCACCTCCCCCGCCCAGGTACCGTGGAATCGCACGTACGAGCGGCAAAGGAGGCACCGATGAGAGAGGACACGGCGATCCTCGCAGGTGGGTGCTACTGGGGCATGCAGGAGTTGCTGCGCCGGCAGTCGGGGGTGGTCTCGACCCGAGTCGGATGGTGCGGCGGACACACACCGAGTCCGACCGATGACAACCACGGTGATCACGCGGAGGCGGTGACAATCTCCTATGACGCCGATGCCATTTCGTACAGGAATCTCCTGGAGCTCTTCTTCCAGATCCACGATCCGACGACGTTGAACCGACAGGGCAGCGAAGAGGGGCGAAGCGTGCGGTCAGTCATCTTCTTTACGAGTGACGAACAAAGACGTACTGCCCTCGAGACGATCGCCGACGTCAATGCATCGGGCCTCTGGCCCGGTCCAGTCGTGACGGAGGTGGTTGCAGCGGGGCCATTCTGGCCGGCCGTGGAGGAGGACCAGGATTACCTGCAGAAGCATCCCGACGGTGAGACGTGCCATTTCCTTCGTCCTGACTGGAAGTTGCCGCACCGTGCATCTCGGTCCGAAAAGACCGGATAGACACCAGGAAATTCCATTGACATCTGAGGACGATTCCGTCATAGTTTGTCGACTATGGCTCAGTTCAACGCACCGCTTCGCTCGGATGACATCCGGTGCCTCCTACTGATGCCGTCGCGCCTGCTCTTCGGTTGAGTGTGCCGTCGGCGTCCGTAGAGGACGCCTGACCCCGAGCACCGTAAGAGAAAACTTTCGACCTGCATATGTCAGGTCGCACGTCCGACGCGCTGCCGCGCGTCCAAAAGGCAAGCACCAATGAAGAAGATTCCTCGCTCCTCCCAGAGGGTGATGTCCTTCGACGACGCCGATTCGGTCGTCGATGCGAATGACCTCCTCTTTGTCGAGCACTACATCTCAGGCGACTACCACTACGCACAGAGTGCGCACTTGTCGCGCGTCCGCGAGGGAGCCACGTTGCTCCCGCCCGGAGCCGAACCTCATCGCGTCGCGGTCCACGACGGCACCCGTTCGGTGCTCGCGTCCGGGCCCGGTTGGATCGCGTCTGCCGTTCGTTGGTCGCACGGCAACGCCCGGATCACGGTGCTCGCGGCATCGGAGCAGCTGGCAAAGGAGGTTCTCGACCAGTCGAGGGAGGGAGCAGAGGAACCCGAGGTCGTCGACCGCACGAAGGCCGGTGTCGGGTTTTGGCACCTCGGACCCAAGGGACCGGTCCGTCACGAACGACGCGTCGGGGTCGAGTCGTGGGCGGACATCGGCCGCAATTACTCGGGGCAGGCCGGCAGAGCCCTCGACGATCTCATGTCGCGCAACCGGGATCAGCTCGGAGGGAAGCTGCTGCTGCTCCACGGGCCGCCCGGAACCGGGAAGACCACTGCACTGCGGGCATTGGCCGACGCATGGCGTAGCTGGTGCCGCTTCGACTATGTGGTTGACCCGGAGCAACTTTTCTCCAGTTCGTCGTACCTGCTCAGGATCGCGCTCCACGACGACGATGAGGACGATGACGAGGAGGAGCAAAACGCAGCGAAGTCGCGGATGCTGATCCTCGAAGATTGCGACGAGCTCGTCGTCGCGAGTGCCAAGGAGCGCTCAGGGCAGGGGTTGGCCCGCCTGCTCAATCTCACCGACGGTCTTCTCGGTCAGGGACGTTCCATTCTCGTGGCCCTGACCACGAACGAACCGGTGAGCCAGTTGCATCCCGCCATCGTCCGGCCGGGTCGCTGCATCGCACAGATTGAGGTGGGGCGTCTGAGCGCGAGCGAAGCGCGCAAATGGCTGGACGGCCACGGCTCTCACACGGGAGGTGACGTCACCTTGGCCGAACTGATGGCGCTCCGGGCCGGCACGGACAACGTGCACGGGACGGCGTCGACGCCTCCGGTCGGTCTGTACCTTTAAGCCGAGATCAACCGTCGGCCACTGGCTCGTCGAACAACAGCATCTCCCTCTCGTCGGGAGGCTGAAAGATTGTTGCCCACTCTGCAAAGTGGTCCCGTGTCATCGGCGAAGACGTCCACTCCTGCGACCGATTGCGACGCGCAGCTCGTTCGATGAGCTCTTCCAAGGGCGCGTGGAGGTAGTGCAGTTCGACGCCCACCCCCAATGCCCGCGCCTCGAGTCGTTTCTCATCGCGCTCCTCGCGGGCCCAGTGGCCCCATTCCAAAATGACACTCTGGCCCCGGGCGAGGAGCTCCCGGGAAAGGAGCCACAACTGATGCTCGAGACGCACCCGGAACTCGTGATCCCATAGATCGGCGCCGAGTTTCGTCGTCCACCCGTCCTTGTCCAACCTGATGGCGCCCATTTTGGGCACGAGTTGACGAGCGAGTGTCGACTTCCCCGACGCCGGAAGCCCACAAATGAGCACGAGCCGCGTCGCTGACGTCGCCATGCGGAACTTTCCCACAAAGGTCGCCTGCGCGTCAGCGGTGGTGGTGTTGCAAGAGAGCCTTGAGGACGACCATCACAATGCCCAGTAAGCCGGCCGTGCCCGAGACCGTGACCAAGCGAATGCCGCCGAGCCCGGCTGCTCGGGCAGCACCGTACCCGTGGAAAACGAGCAGGACGACCGCCATACCCAGCGCCACCCAGGCAGCATTGGTCGACGATGCTCCGCATGCTCGGGCTACGGCCAACGTGACCAGAGGAAGGAAGGAGGCTGTCACCATCGGCCAAGCGGCCGACAGAGAAGACCGGACGACAGTCCTGCTGGGAAGCTGGCCGGCGCGCGTGTGTTCACCGAGAAGCTCGGCATACTCTTCGGCCAGCCAGTACACCACCAGGGTCACGACGATGGTGACGGCCAGGGCCCAGGTGCTGAGCTGGTTGCCGCCGGCGGCGATGATCGCCGCGGTCACGACCGTCCCGTAGATGCCGGCCGAGCGTCGCCGCCCCGCGCGGTGGGAGTCCGAACCTTCGAGGGGGGGTCCAGATGGTTCTTCTGGACGATCAGGCATATGAGTGAAATCTGGTGCACGCTCCCGGTGTCGGCGAATCGAGCCGGAGCATTTCAGATTTCATCGGGTCATCGTACGTTCCGAGCGCAGAACTCGGTTACTTCCGGGGTATGGAAACGTGTGGCACAAGGTGTCCGGGCAGCCCATGGATGGCAGCCCTGGTGGCATCGCAGCCCCCCCTCCCCTCATCCCACGGGCCAGGCCCGGACGGCCAACAATTAAGCACGGCCGTGGGCCGGATGGCCGTCGGTTTATGACCTTTTTACCTTGCGCCAGCTGGCCAACCTGCGCCCTCGGCACAGCGGGGGTAGTCACAAGACACCCGGGGAACCCGCTCGGATGCTCCCGGGCGAACATAGTGTGGCCCGATGCGAATCAGCATCTTGGGAATGGGCAACATGGGTCGGGCTTTCGCCGCCAGGGCACTCGACACTGGTCACCAGACGACCGTGTGGAATCGCACCCCGGGGCGGGTCGCCGACCTTGTGGCCCGAGGTGGTATTGAGGCCGACACCTCCACCGCGGCGGCGATGCGTGCTGACGCGGTTCTCGTCGTGCTCGCCGACGACGCGGCCGTCCTCGACGTGTGCCTGGGTGACGATGGTGTGTTGGCATCGCTGGAACCCGATGCCGTGTTTGCCAACATCAGCACAGTGTCCCCGGAAACTGCCCGAAGACTGGCCGAGCTCGGACCTGAGGGTCGAGTCATTGACGCTCCTGTCATGGGATCGCCAGCGATGATCGCTGCAGGTCTGGGGAGATTCCTTGTCGGAGGCCCGACCTCCGCGATTTCGGCCATTGCGTCCCTGTGGAGCGACCTCGGGTCGGGCTACACGCACTGTGGGCCGGTCGGAAACGGGGCAACGATGAAGATTTTGGCCAACTCGTTGTTGATTACAGGAGTGGCTTCACTTGCCGAGGCCATCGCCACCGCCAGACAGCAGGCGATCCCTGACGAGCTCCTGAGGACAGTCCTTGCCGACAGTCCAGTGGTCAGCCTCGCCAGCAATATCCGACTGGACAGCCTGCTCGATCCGGCGCACCCGGGCTGGTTCTCTCCAACACTGGCCCGCAAGGATCTCCGCCTCGCCATAGACCTGGCCGAAGAAGCAGGTGTTGGAGTGCGCATCGGACCCGCGGCGGAAGCCCTCTTGACGACCGCTATTGCCACTGGCGAGGAGTGGCCGGACTTCGCCGCCGTGATCGAGGCGTTTTCCTGAAGATCCATTAGTGGACGACTGAGATCTTCAGGGTCTCATTCCTCTTGAGGATCCTCGCTACATTGGGGGCTTCACTACGACGAGAGGATCGCGATGTCGTCAAAGTCAGGGCCCGACCATCTCAGCGGACATCATCGAGACACCCTCGAACAGATCTTCCAGAAAGAGACGAACTACAACGTCGAGTGGCACGATGTCCTCTCCCTCCTCGGGGCGGTCGGATCGATCGAAGAACAGCACGGCGACATGTTTCTCTTTCGTCTCGGACAGGAAACAGAGGTTCTCAGGCGTCCGAAGGGCAAGGACATCGACGGGCAGCAACTCGTCGACCTACGCCGGATATTGACCAGTGCCGGCTACGACACCATGGCAGCGGACCTCGAAGACAGGGGCAACGAAGTCTGAATGGGCGGAAGGTGGCGGTTGATTTATCCTCCGAGGAAAGCCAACAGGTCGGCGTTGATGGTCTCCGCGTGCGTCGTTGGTATTCCGTGCGGGAAGCCGGGGTACGTCTTCAGTGTGCCGTTCTTCAACAGTTCCACCGCCCGCGGGCCCGACGTTGCCAGAGGAACGATCTGATCGGCCTCCCCGTGCATCACGAAGGCGGGCACGGGCGATACGTTTCCAAGATTGCGCATCGGTCTGAATGGGCAACCGGGGGGTGAACATCGTGACGAACTCGTGTACACGGGCGGGCTCCTTGATGTTGGGGTTGACTCTGATCGCCTTGACCGCGGGGTCAGTCCTCTTTGCGAAGTCGGCGGGCGCGACCGCTCGAGACTTCACACCCCTGACGACCTTCAACGGTGTCGCCTGTGCTTCGGCAAGCCGCTGCATCGGCGTGGGGGATGCGGCGACGATTGTAAAGTCGGGTGGATCAGCGTCGCTGGATCCGGCGACGGGTGACCTTTCGAGAGGGCAATCGCTCCAACTGATTCGATCGAGCGGGTTGCTCAACGGAGTGAGCTGCACATCTGGCGCACTCTGTCTGGCCGTGGGGGAAAATCTCGATGAGACTAAGGGCATCGCGGTTGCACTCGACCCGGATACGGCGATGGTACGGAGAACTCAAGTAGTCCACGCCATTTCGGGCATCTTCCCGTCCGGCGTGGCGTGCGCGTCAAGGAAACAGTGCCTGGCCGTGGGACACGGTCCCGGCGGGTCGGGTGTCGTGGTGGCCCTTAATCCGGTTACGGGCGCCATCTCGAGGGGCCAGAGAGTACGGACCATTCCCGGGACAGGTGGTGTCGGACTCGAAGGTGTGGCCTGTCCCCTGGCGAACCTCTGCGTGGCTGTCGGGGAGAACTCGGGAAGGTCGGCCGGGGTGACCGTGCCGCTGAATCCGGCCACTGGAGCGATACGTCGTGACCAAAGAGTCCAAAGCGTCACTCGCAAAGGCATTCTGGTTGGCGTGGCCTGTGCGTCGCACACTCGGTGCGTGGCTGTCGGTTGGGGGGCTAGCCAACCGTCGGTGGCGGTACCGATCAACCCGAAAACGGGCGCGCTCTCAAAGGGCCAAAGCGCGCAATCCATGTCGACTCGGGCGGCAAAGTTGACGGCCGTCAGCTGTCCCTCAAATTCGTTGTGTCTTGCTGTGGGCGACGACACGGGTGATCCCTCCCTTGGGCAAGCTGTCGGAATCGATCCACGGACGGCGGCGATTGTCGCGGGGCAAAGCACGCAGTCACTGTCGGGAACTGGTGCCCTCACTGCAGTGGTGTGCCCGTCGACGCGGCAATGCGTGGCCACAGGGTCAAGTTTCGAATCCGCCGGAGCGGTGACGGAAATCCTCGACCCCGCAACCGGTCGGCGCCCCTGACGACCGCTTCGGCTGGAGCGTCGTTAACTCCTGTTGATCAGAGTGTCCTTCCCTTCGCCCGAGAGATCATCGAGTGCAATCAAACGGCCCGCCATCATCATCACCAGCGCCTCCGCGGGACCCGTTACCTCAGGTCCGCTCCCATGAGACCAGTCCACGTCGGTGGCGGTGAGTGCCAATCCGGCTATGCGTTTCTTGGCACCGAAGATATGAACGTCGTTTTTGACGAAGTTCATAACCGGAACGAGATGTGTTTCGGGCAGATCGCGATGGATACCCAGAGGTCGACACATGTCCTGGCCATGGATCAAAACATGCATCAACCCTCTGACTGGCCGACCTCCGGATCGAGTTTTGCGGTTGGCGGCGGCTTCCCGAAGGGCGTGTAGAACAACTCTTGGGTCTTGCTGACCCCGCACCAGCCCATCAGCGGCGAGCCATCGGTTGTAATTGAAGCCGTGGCGGAGCATCCCACGGAAAATCGCGCCAACTCCGAAAGCGCCCTCAGCTCCAGCCGTGAGGTGAGCGAGAACGTCCCTGATCCGCCACTGTGCACACAAGGAAGGAGAATTCCAACGCTGGTCATCCAGCTCGGCGAGTCGCTCAGCAAGGTCGAGCATTTCGTCACCCTCTGCGTCCGATACCTCCACGTAAATCCTCCATGCCGTGGATGCTTCTGCCTGCGAGAGTAGCCCCATCCAACTCGGTCTACGAAGCCACGCTTTCGGACGCCAAATGCAGGATGGAAGTACGATGGCGTCTTGCTCTTCGGTAGTACTTAGAAGATCTTCCGGGATATATGGAACCAGACCGGAGCGTGGAAGGTCGTGGCGAATTCGAATCGAGTCATCGTGACGGCAACTGTGATGATTATCGCCGGGCTCGTTGTCACCGGATGCGGGGCCAATGGAAATAAATCACATGCAGCAAGTCCGACCACCACGACGAGCGGACCACCCACCCCCGCCCTCACGCCCAACGTTCCAGTGACGACAACGACGGCGATTGGTACGACGAGGACAGCGGCGAGCTCGGCGCTCCCTCCTTGTCGTAACGGCCAGATTTCGGTCACCGGTGGTGGCGGCGGTGCCGGACTCGGACACCGGGACGAGGTGCTCTTGTTCACCAATCGAAGCCCGGCAGCGTGCGCCATGTCGGGCTATCCGAGGGTGGCCGGCCTCGACGCTCGAGGAGATCAGGCCGTCCAGGCCCAGCGAACCCTCGGTGGATACATGGGAGGCTTGCCGCTCGACGCAACCTCGTTCCCCAATGTTTCGTTGGCGCCCGGGCAGACGGCGTCAGCGAAGGTCGAGGGAACGGACAACCCGCTTGGATCGGCCACATCCTGCCCTTACTATCCCGATCTCCTTGTGACACCACCGAATCTCACGGACTCGGTGCGAGTGACCGTCACTGCATCAGGCACCGGTGGATTTCCCGGTTGCAGCCCGATCGAGGTTCATCCGGTCGTACCAGGAGCGAGCGGCGATGAGAACTGAGCGCCGTTCGGCTAGGGATGCATCTCCATCCGCCACGAACCCGGATCCATGATCAGTCGTCGACGAGGACCGGCCTGATCGATGTCTCCCTCGTCGTAGGCGACGTCACCTTGCCAGAGTGCGATCAGCACGCCGTCGTGCGTACGCATGCGGGTGGAAAATCGTTCCGGTTCCTGTGACGCAGCAGCGGCCATAGCCCCCCGCGGGTCGGTCTGGTCCTTCAGCCACCACAGGGTCGCGAAGGTGGGAGGCGCCATGGCCATTTGGGCAGCGTTGACCCGGGCGATCGCCGCCGCAGGGGTGATCCACTCGGACCGATGGATCTCTATCTCATCGACCACCACGGCGTTCCCGTCATTTGGCACCTCGACGAGGAAGAACCATGTGGCGAAACGCTTCGGGCCAGGCGGGGGGACCCAGAACGAGAAGGGCACCAGGCCAGAGAGATCGAGCTCGAGCGATGCCTCCTCAGCCGCTTCGCGCACGGCTGCTGCTCGCGCTGCGGCCATTTCGACCTCGGCATCGTCGCCGGCCACCGAGCGGGAGTCATCAACATCAACCCGACCGCCAGGAAAGACCCACATGTTGCCGAACTGCCCCCGGGAGTTGCGCTGGAGCAGCAGGACCTCCATGCCAACCGGACTCTGCCGCAGCGGGATCACCGTTGCCGCCGGTATCAGTCCCGTTTCAGACACTGCCCCCCCAACGTTTGGGGCCGATTCGTTGGCGCTCATGCCCTTGTGTTCGTTCGACATTGGGAAACCGTACTTCCGATACAGCCTCTCTCGGCGGCGAGCTGCAAAGAGACCAGCCACTTCTGGGCTTTGTTGCACCCAGAGTGCCGAACGGAATCAGCGAACAGAACGTCCGAAGAGGGCAGCGCACTCTCGGAGGTGGTCGACCAACTCCGGAGGGGAGGAGACCTCGAAGTCTGCGGCGGCCCTACTGAGGATCAGTGCCGGCCAGTCGAGCGAGTCAGTACCCATCTGGAACCGACACCGTTGCGGGCTCAACTCTTCGAGAGTTCCCCAGGGTCCGATGCGCTCCCGCACCAATGCCGCCGGGGCGAATATGACGACGTCCACCTGGTGTCGTTGCGGGACGTTCTCGATGCTCGACCGGACGAATTCTCCCGCATCGACGGCGGGCAGCTGACGAGGGATCGCATGTTCGCCGGTTTGCTCCGGTTCCGACAGTCGGTCCAGGCGGAATGTCCGCCAATCGGCGCGGTGCAGATCCCAAGCGACGAGGTACCAGCGCCGCCCTGTCAGCACGAGCCGGTAGGGATCGACCTCACGATTGCTCACTTCACCAGCACGGGCGGTATAGGCGAACCGCACACGCTCACCGTCGCGGCAGGCTTGGGCCAGTGTCACGAGCACCTGTGCATCAATGCTGTTCGCCGAGTCCTGCCAGAGCGCAGGAACGACCATGGCGGCCAGGGCATCGATGCGTCGACGCAGTCGCGACGGCATCACCTGGATCACTTTGCTCAGTGCTCGGACAGAGGATTCTTCGATGCCAGTGACGGTTCCGGCCTGAAGAGCCGAGTGCAGCCCGACACCGATGGCTACCGCCTCTTCGTCATCGAGGAGGAGCGGGGGAAGCACGGCGCCGGCTGCCAGCTGGTAACCGCCCTCAGCGCCCCGCTGGGCCTCGACGGGGTAGCCCAGTTCTCGGAGGCGGTCGACGTCACGTCGGAGCGTCCGAGTCGACACTTCCAGGCGTTCGGCAAGTTCGTCTCCCCGCCAGTAGCGCCGGGATTGCAGAAGTGACAGCAACTGCAATATCCGGGTACTCGGGCTCATCACTTACGAAGTATCGCGCCATTTAGGACGGAATCTGGCCGCTGTGTCCCATACGGTGGATCGCGTCAGCAACACACCGGGAAAGGACCCTCAGATGACCTCGACGACAGTGACGAACACCGAGCGAGACGACCTACGCAGTGCCGTTGCGCAGCACCGCGCACTCTTGTTGCGCACCGTGCACGGCCTGAGCGAGGACCAGGCCCGGATGACGCCCACGGTGAGTCAGCTGTGCCTCGGCGGGATCATCAAGCATGTCGCCTTGATGGAAGAAGGTTGGGTCCGGTTCATCGAGCAGGGGCCCGCCTACGAAGGTCCCCCCGACGAGACGACCTATGCGGCCCACGCCGCCGGGTTCCGCATGACCGACGACGACACCCTGGACGCCGTCCTCGCGCGCTACCGAGAGGTGGCGCAGCGAACCGATGACCTGATAACGAGCCTTCCATCGCTGGACGCATCACAGCCGCTGCCCGAGGCGCCATGGTTCGAGCCCGGAGCCCGTTGGACGGCCCGCCGGGCGATCGTGCACATCGTGGCCGAGACGGCGCAGCATGCTGGGCACGCCGACATCATCCGGGAGACCATTGACGGAGCGAAGTCGATGGGCTGATCATCATCACCGACGTTGGCGACATTTGGGTCTTTCGCCTCTAGTAATTCACGGAATGTGTTCCTACCGTGACAAACCAAAGGTTCCTGGCGGGGGGCCGAAGAAAAGAGGGCGAGAAATGGCGGTTCTACGCTCGTCGCGGTTTGGCTTACATTGTCGCGGGCTGGCGGGTGCGGTGGTGCTCATGTGCGCCATCCTGGTTCCACTGGTGACGGCCGTGGGTAACGGCCCGGCCGGCGCCGTGGGCTGCGGTGACCCCGGTGGCGCGGTCGCGCTCAGCAATGGGATATGCACTGCAGCGTTTTCTGCCTACGACGCCAATTTCAACCCGATCATGACCACCCAGTCCTTCTCCGTCCCTTCTGGCGTAACCTCGCTGAACGTCGTCGTCGATGGCGGTTACGGAGGATTGGCCGACGTGGGCCCTGGCCTCCCGGCCTACGGCGGACAGGAGAGCGGCACCATCACGGTGAAATCCGGTGCCACCCTCACCCTGGTCGCCGGCACCAACGGCGTGGAGGCGGGGACGCAGACGAGTAACGAAACCGGATCGGGGTGGCCCGACGGGGGTAATTCCTCGCCCGGTGGCGGCGGGGGCGGCGGGGGCAGTTACGTCTACGACTCCTCCGGCAACCTCCTCCTGGCCGCAGGTGGTGGCGGTGGTGCCGGCGATGGTTTCGACGAGAGTATCGGAGGGCCCGGCGGCAATGGCGGCGGAGCCGGCGGTGGTGCAGCCGGCCAGGGGGGCGCTCTCAATGCGATCACCACCGGCAATGATCCGAATGCCTCCGGTGCGGGTGGTGGCGGAGCCACCGTCAGTGGTGGTGGCAGCGGCGGTGACAACAGCTCGGACTGCCCAGCGGGCGGGGCCGGCGACAACGGTCCCGCAGGCCAAGACGGGGAAGGCCCGGCGCCTTCGCCCTTCGTTCAGACTCCCGACGGCGGCGATGGGGGGACCCCGACACCTCCCGACAACGGCTTCGGCACCTCCTGTCTCCAGACCGGCGCCGGCGGTGGCGGCGGCGGGTACTACGGCGGGGGCGGAGGTGGGGCCGGATGGGCGGCCGGTGGCGGTGGCGGCGGTGGCAGCGGTTACGCCGCCACTACGGTGAGCAGCCCTAAGTCCGGCGTCTCCAGCCTCAGCGGGGTCGCTTCCGAAGGCGGCGCCATCTTCATCAGCTACCCCCTTCCCGGTACGCCGGTGGTGGAGTCGTTGACGACGACCCAGGGCCCGGTGGTCGGCGGTGAGCAGGTCACCATCAACGGCTCCGGGTTCACCGGCGCCACTGCGGTGAACTTCGTCGGTGCCGGCGGCACCACGACGGTGACCCTCCCGACGCCCTCCACGTCGGACACCTCCATCACGGTGAACGCCCCCAACCTCTCGCAGCAGATGAACACCGCGGAGGTGAACACGAACTACACCGTCGATGTCGAGGTGGTCACGCCGGGAGGTACGTCGCAGGCCAGCCCTCCGGGAGACAGCTACACCGCCATGGTGCCGGTAGTGACCGCGGTGAATACCACCGTCAACGGGAACACCGCCGGCCCTGCGGCGGGTCCGGTGGTGGGTGGGGAGACCATCACCCTGACGGGGCAGTGGCTGAATGGGGCCGACTCCGTCTCCTTCCAGCCGACCGGGAACACCAGCTTCGTGTCGGCGCAGCCGGTGAACGTCAGTGGCACCGGTACCATCGCCACGTTCACGGCACCCAACGCCACATCGGAGTACACCGCTTCCGGCGTGACCGGTGATCTCTTCACCGATCTGATCGTGGACATCCCGGTGCAGAACTCGAACACCGCCTCGGTGACGTCATCGCCCACCTCGCAGGGGGCCAATGACAAGTTTTACCTGGTCCCGGTCGCGGTCACCGATCTCTCCGACCACCAGGCTGGAGTGGTCGGAGGGACGGTGGTGGATATCACCGGCACCGACCTCACCAACGGCACAGTGGTGCTCGCCCCCACGGCGGGGACGTTGCCGAGCAAGGGTTGCGGTTCCGGTTCCCCGGTCCCCGTTGCTCCGAATTCCAACGGCACCGACACCTCGCTGGCTTTCACGGCTCCGAACCAGACCGACGCGATGCTGGCCACCGGTGGCGACGTCACCTGTGATGTCGAGGTCCAGGTGCCGGTGCCCGAGCTAGGTGCCGGGGTGACGGTGACATCGCAACCGAACCCGGGCAACCCCGGCGACACCCTGACGTACCCCTACCCGGTGGTGAACTCCGTCTCACCGAACAATGGACCGTTGGGGAAGAACACGGACATCATTATCACCGGGTCTGGGCTGATCGGCGTCTCTCAGGTCCAGTTCGTCCTCACCGGCGGTTTCCTCGCCCTGCCCGTCTCATCCAGCGTCACTCCGCCCAGCACCCTCTCCAACACTGTGTCCGATGCGACCCCAACGGGAGGCGAGCTGTTGGTCAGCGGGGACCCGACGTTGACCACCGACGTCGAAGTGGAGATCCCGGCGACCGACGGAGGGTTCATCACATCGGCGCCGAATTCACCCGGTGACAACTACACGTTCACCCAGGCCAACGCTTGCACCGGCCTGAACGCCTGCACCACGGGCGCCAGCACCGGGTCGGCACCAGCTGTGGCCAGTTCCACCGGTACGAACGGTTCCGTCACGATCACCGGAACCGGCGGGGCCGGATCGGTGACAGTGGGCCGGTACTCTGCCAACCCGGTTGGAACGCCGACGTTCACCACCGGCGGCTCCTACTTTGACGCCTCGGTGGAGTCGGGGTCAGCGTTCACGTCTGTGACCCTTCAGGACTGCGACCTCGGCGGCGGGACATCGCTGCAGTGGTGGAACCCGGCGGCGAACAGTGGCGCCGGGGCGTGGCAGGCGGTGGTTCCGTTGACGGGACCCACGGCGACGACACCTCCGTGCGTGACAGCCACCTTCGGGGCAACCAGCTCTCCCACGTTGGCCCAGCTCACCGGTACGGTGTTCGTCGCCGAAACTCCAGCGATTGTCGGCACGGCGCCAACGTTCACAGTGGATACGCCTCCATCGACTGCGACGATCGGGGCAACGTACAGTTACACGTTCACCGCGACCGGCAAACCAACGCCGACGTACGCGCTCGCCTCCGGTGCGCCGAACTGGCTATCAATTAACTCCACCACCGGCGCAGTATCGGGAACGCCGCCCACCGGGACGACCAGCTTCGTGTATTCGGTCACAGCCAGCAACGGGGACCTTCCCAATGCAACGGCAGGACCGTTCACCGTGATGGTCACCGCGGCGACGGCGGCACCGGTGTTCACCACCGATACCCCACCGTTGACGGCGACAGTGGGTACTCCGTACTCGTACGCTTTCCACGCGACCGGCACACCGACGCCGACGTACGCCCTCGCCTCCGGTGCGCCGACCTGGCTATCAATTAACTCCACCACCGGCGCAGTATCGGGAACGCCGCCCACCGGGACGACCAGCTTCGTGTATTCGGTCACAGCCAGCAACGGGGACCTTCCCAATGCAACGGCAGGACCGTTCACCGTGATCGTCACCGCGGCAACGGCGGCACCGGTGTTCACCACCGATACCCCACCGTTGACAGCCACAGTGGGTACTCCGTACTCGTACACTTTCCACGCGACCGGCACGCCGACACCGACGTACGCCCTCGCCTCCGGTGCGCCGAGCTGGCTCAGTATCAACAGCACCACCGGCGTCGTCATCGGAACGGTACCGACGGGGACGACGACGTTCACCTACTCAGTCAAGGCGAAGAACGCCGTCAGCTCGGTGACCGTGGGACCCTTCAAGGTAGCGGTGAGCAACGCGACGGCGGCACCGGTGTTCACGGCCGATACCCCGCCGTTGACGACGACGGTCGGAATGCTGTATTCGTATGCCTTCCAGGCCACCGGAACCCCCACTCCAAGGTACGAGTTCGCCTCCGGCGCGCCGAGCTGGCTCACTATCAACACCGCTACTGGCGTCGTCAGCGGAACCGTACCGAACTGGACGACCTCGTTCACCTACTCAGTCAGGGCGAAGAACTCGGTCACCTCAGTGACCGCAGGACCCTTCCAGGTTGCGGTGCGCAGTAGGACGGTTGCACCCAGTTTCACTGCCGCTGCTCCACCGCTCATCGCCACGGCGGGGAGAAATTACAGCTACACCTTCCAGGCCACCGGGACCCCCACTCCGAGGTACGCCCTCGCCGCCGGCGCGCCGACCTGGCTCAGTATCAACTCGTTTACCGGGGCCCTCAGCGGAACCGTTCCGAAGTGGACGGCGACGTTCACCTACTCGGTCAAGGCGACGAACTCGGTCAACTCTGTGACCGCAGGACCCTTCAAGGTAAGCGTCTCCGCTGGGACCGGGTGCTCGGTCTGGCCACGCCGGCCGTGGCAGCCGAGGTGTTGGCCAAAGCATCGGAGATCCAGATAAGGAGCAGCGCCGAGTCGCTCCATGAGCACCGCCGACACTCAGGCGGCTGGCAAGGATTGCCGACGTCAGGCAGACCTGCGCGCCGGTCTGGCGGGGAAGCCTCGTGGCGTCAACTGCACCGCACTCTCATAAGTATGGTCCACCCTCGGACGAGCTCCTCGGGGAAGGTGAGCGGTTCGCCATTGCCGGGGGTCATTGGCCAAGACATGACGGCCGAAGCCGGATCGGGAATCACGAATGTGTACGGCGTAGACGCGTGGAGCTCGTTGACTCCGACGCCGGATTAGAACTGTCGGCGCCCCATAATGTCGGGACCAATCCTCAACCCGTCCTCAGCGTTCACGGCAGGCAGAGTGGTGATGTCGAATACGTGACCCCAAGTCAGGCCAATTTCGAAAAAGACGGCGTAGTCGTCGGTCCGGAGTATGACGACGAGCGCTGGGTCACTTGCGGCTGTCCAATACTCGCCGATGACTTCTGCTCCAGTCGGGTAGTTCCAGCTGGCACGATTGATCAGGGCCGCGTCTCGCTCGTCACGGGTCAAACTCGGCTTCCATGAAAGAAGCATCACGTATTCCATGTCTCGTCCCTTCCTGTAGGCGTTCGACTTGAACGGCGTATTCACAAGGATGGGACAGGATCCGTGATGGGACAACGGTGGTACTACCAAATCGATGGTGGTGCTGGCACTGAGCAATCGGGAGTTACGCCTCCGCAGGGTCTCCCGGCAAGAAAGCGTCTCAGTGGATAGTCTTTTCGCCTGCGCCCAAATTGGGTGCTGAACAAGCCCTCCTTGCGATCTCTCCTGACGCTCTCGGGGGGCTTGTTCGCGCTCAGTACGCCGTTACTTCAGGGGTTAGGACAAGCGAAAGAGGTAAGCATGTAGCCACGGCCACGCTCCTCTGCAGGCAGCGGAGGCGAGACGCCTCTCGTGTGGCGGCGGAGCGGTCCGTGTCGACGCGCTCCTCTTTCAATTCGGCCGTAAACGGTGAGCTGGTGGTGACGGACGCCACGACAGCCCCGGGGTATTGGGCAGCGATGGTGATGGCCTCCTGGCAGGAGCCGTCATAGCCGCTCTGCGTGCCATCTTGAGCCGTCCACGTCACGATACATTCGCCAGTGGGTTCGCTGGGGCTGGGAGCAGCTGGGGCCACTGTGGTGGTGGTGTTCAACGCGGCTGGCGATGTGACCGCCGGCCGGACGGCTGTGTTTGCCGTGGCACCTGACGCGGCCGGGGGCGTCGGCGTGGGAATTGACGAGGTCGCCGGCGTCAGGGAAGTTTCGGCCTTGGCAGTGGTGGTGCTGTGCGCCGTGGGCATGACCACGCTTGGCAGTCTCACTGCGTGGGTGCTTGGCACGGCGGGGGTAGACGCCGCCTCACTGTGGCCGCTGGCGAGTGCAAGAGCCCCCCCAGAGACGCCGACTGCACCGGCAGCCGCCAGAAAGACTTGCGCACATCGTTTGGCAGTTCTTTTGTTCATGTCGTGCCTCACCTTCTAGGGCCGGAAACGACAATCTCTGTCCGACAAACGACTCTACGTTGCCGTTTCGATGAGCAGTAGGGCCATAATGCCCAAATGCGGCGTGAGGTGTGCTCTCGGCGGGAGCGATAGCAAATTCATCGTGCGCCAGCAGAGGCCCGTCAGCTTGCGAGGCTTTCCCACACGCGAGACGAGCGTCCGAAGGCGCCCGAATCGTTGCCATCAACGAAGGAGCCATCCCGCGTTGCGCGAGTTAGTCACTGTTGCTGGGCGCACTCTCGGTGTCGGGGGGTTGCCGACTCCTTGCCTCGTACGCGACAAACGCTTAGAAGACGCCGCTCGTCGTTCCCGTCTGACCCTTGGTGGGCATTGGCACGTTGCGACCGCGGCCCTGAAGGTCCGCGTTCCCGTCGAAGTTGTGGCGGCGCGACTCGGCAACACACCGAGGAAACAAGTGAAGTTCGCCCCGACGGGCAAACGCATGTGATGTACCCGGAGTGTCGGGCTGCCTTAACGATGGTGACTGGCCATCAGCAGCCCGACCCTCGGGTGGGGCGACCCGGCCGGGAATCGAACCCGGTGCAATCTCGTAGTCAATGGGATGCAGTCGTGCGAAGGGGCCATCGGGCCCCTTCTGCGCGACAGAGCCACTGACCCGGGATCGGACGGAAAATCGTTTGCCTCGGTGCTGCCCATTTCCGGCCGACGCACCCCAATACCGGACGGCTGATCGTCATTTGGAGCATTCCGTCGTGATCGACGAGTCGTCCGACGGCACTCGAGCTCGAACCCCGTCTGATGAACTTGCACCTCTGCGTTAGGCCTTCACAGAAGTCCTGAATTGGACCAACAGAGGGTTATCGAGTCCTCGCCCACGGGTTAACGGTCAGCTCACCACATCTTGTCCACAGCTAGGTGGCCGGCTTCGTCAAGAACGCCGCGCTCGAACGGGGATCGGCCTCGAGGGCGCTGACGCCCATCGCTTCGAGCCGGGCCAACAGTTCGTGGGCCCGCCAGTCGTTGTCCACCCAGGTTTGGTGGTCAGCGACCATCCGGCTGGCGTGCAAGAGACGATCGAGGGCTTCACCCCGACCTGAGCCGGCCCCGACTGGACTTCGGTGAGAATTTTCTGCGTAGGTCTTCACCTTTGGCGTTGAGCAGGCGCTTCTACAGGTGATTTCTGGATCACTCGCGGGGTAAGCGACGCTCGTTCACACTGACGTCAGCGCTCCCAGCGGGGATCGTCCTCGACGATGGCCAAGCTGAGCGCCTCCATCTCGGCGACCAATGCACGCAGGTGTCGTTCGTTGTCGAGCCAAGGGCCGTAGTCCGCCAGTTGTTCGTCACTCATGAGTCGGGTGACTGTTTTGTTGTCCACTTTGCGGGTCCACTGGTGATAAGGCCCGTGCAGGACCGGGTGCTCAGCGTGGCAGCGACAGTTTGCTTTGCCACAGCGCGTCAGGCGTTCGGTCATCGTGCCGGGCAAGACGAAGCCCACGTCGGCCAAGGAGCGGGCGATGCGCCGGGCTTCGGCGTGCTGGGCGGGGGTCGGTGGCACTGCTCAACCTTGGCACCAAGGATCCACCCGCTGGGTCATATCCGTCAGTATATATGTTGTATGACTGAGATGGACCTGTCGGCTTGGGTCCCCCGCGGGGTCGACGAGCGCGCCGGTGCCTTCGCCCGGGTGGTCGTCCAGCGGGCCGACCCGGCCACCTGGGCCCGGGCGCGCTCGTTGCTGTGGGCCGCCAGCCGCCTGTGCGACGTCGCGCTCGGGTGGGGCTCGCACCCGAGCCCTGCGTGCTGTTGCAAGGAGCACTGATCGAGCGCTTCATCGTGCGCGGACCCCGGCTGGTCCGCCCCGGCGCGGCGCACGGCGCGCTCGAACCTGTTGTTCTTGGCCCATCGGTTCTTCGCATCCGCACCAGAGCCGGTGCCGCTCTCTCGTGAGCGCGGCCAAGCGCCTTACAGCGAGGCCCAACTGGCGCGTTATCTGGCCCTGGCCGACGCCCAGCCCACTGCGGCGCGCCGGGCCAAAGCCTCGGGGCTGATCCGCTCGGAGCGGGGGCGGGATTGATCGGGGCCGACCTGCGGGCGGTCACCGGCGCCGATGTCGTTGCTCGCTCTGGCGGAGTACTCGTCGAGGTGCGCGCCCGAGCGCCCCGGACGGTCCCCGTGCGCGCCGAGCTGTCCGGGCGCGCCCTTGCGGCAGCAGCATGGGCCAAGGGTGGGTTCATCGTGGGCGGGGCCGAGCCCAACCGGCGCAACGTCACGAGTCCCCTCATCGCCTCGCTCGCCGGGGGAGCCGATCTGCCGAGGCTCTCCCTCGCCCGTCTGCGTGCGACGTGGGTGGCCCGCTGTGCGGCTGACATCGGCCTGGCCACCTTCATGGCCGCCGCCGGTGTGCGCTGCTCACAGCGCCTGGGTGACGTGGTGGCCCACCTCGATCCCGGTGACGAAGCGGGGGCCGTCGCGTTGTTGGGCGGGAAAGCATGCGCACCGCGCTGACGCTGTGGCGCCTCGAAGAGATCGTCGACGCCTCGGGCGTCGCCGAAGTAATGGAGCAGCGCCTCCCCGTGGGTGTGCGGCCCCGCCAGCTCAGCGTGCGCACCCTGCTCGTCGGCCTCTTGCTCGTCATTGCCGACGGACGTCCCGTCCATCTACGTCGAGTGCACCGCGCCCTGTGCGGCCTCCCTCTCGAGGAGCGCCTGCGCCTGGGTGTGCTCGTTCAGTGGAAGGCCGGTCCCCACACCTTGACCTATCGCCAGATCGAGCGCACCTTCTCCCTGCTCAGCGACACCCTGGCACAGAACCAAGGAGACGGAACGGTCTCGGTGCTCCTCCAAGAGGTGGCCGACGCCTTGTTAGAAGCCAGCGTGCCCTCGTCCGCGAAAGACGCCACCAGCTCCTATGCCGTCGACTGGACCGACGTCGAGAGCTTCTCGAGGAGGCGCCGGGTGCAGGGCGCCTACAACGACCCCGACGTGTCATGGGGCCATCGCAAAGGGGGCGGACCGGGGGAGAAAGACGACCGGTTCTTCGGCTACTACCTCCAGCTCGCCACCATGGTCCACAACGATGGAGGAACCAAGGTCCCTGAGCTCGCCCGGCGCATGGCGCTCACCTCGTGCCATGTGGACCCCCCGCCTGCCTTCGTGGGCGTGCTCGAGGCCATGGCCGCCTCGGGGGTCGCTGTCGGTGACGTCATCGTCGATGCCGGCTACGCGTACCGGGTGCCCCAGCACTGGGCATTGCCGTTGCGGCGGATCGGGGCCGAGCTGGTGATGGACCTGCACCCGAGCGACCGGGGCCTCGGGGGCACCTTCGCCGGGGCGCTCTGTCACAACGGCAACCTCTACTGCCCGGCCACCCCGCGCCCGTTGTTCGAACTTTCGCCGTTGGCCAAAGGGGCACCACGCGACACCGTGCACGCCCATGACGCACGCGCCGCCGAGCTTGCGCACTACAAGCTCGGCGCCTCGAGCGCCCCAGACGCCGACGGCTATCAGCGTGTCAGCTGTCCGGCGGCCCTCGGCAAGGTGCGCTGCCCGCTACGCGAAGGTTCCATGGCGCTCGGCTACGCGTGGCCCGAGATTTCTCAGCCTCCCGACCATCGGCCGCCGTGCTGTAGCCAACGGACCATCACTGTGCCACCGTCGGTCAACGCCAAGACAGCCCAAAAACATGACTACCCCTCGGCTGCGCACCGGCGCTCCTATGCCCGGCGCAGCGCAGCGGAACGCACCAACGCCACCATCAAAGATCCGGCCTCCACCGACATCGCACGAGGATGGTGCCGGGTGATGGGGCTCACGCCGATGACGTTGCTTCTCACCTGTGCCCTGGTCGTACGCAATCTGCGCGTCGTTGATTCCTTCGAGACCCGACGCGACGAAGAGCAACGACGGGCAGCAGTCGGTCTCGGACCAAAAACACGCCGGCGGCGACGCACGACGATCTCGGATCTGCTTGACGCCGCTGGGGCACCCCCATAGAGACACTTCAACCCCGCTGCCGCGGCGAGAATGGGACCACACGCGTGCCAAGCCGGCGCCACGTCAGCGGCAGGGTCACGAAGAAGTGTCACACCGGTGTGCAACACTTCCACGCAGGCGAAACGTGAAGATGCGACGCCTCCAAAGGTGAAGACGTCTTGCGTCGGGCTGCCGGGATTTGAACCCGGGACCTCTTGACCCCCAGATCTCTAACGGTTAAGTGCTCTAGAGGGATCAAACCGGCTCTAGCCCTGTTCAGCGGTATTTTTCGCAGGGCCTCAGTCGGATCGCGCGGGCTCTATCCGGAAGGAGTCTGAGGGAGTTTTGGTGACAAATCTGGTGACAATCAAACGCCTAGTCACAGGCCCGACCTACAATTCCTGACGGACAGAAAGGGCCGCCATGACTCAGGACCCGCAACGCCATCAGGTTGACGTAATGGTGACCGTCAAGGCCGAGAAGCAACCGCTACGGGAGTATTACCGAGTACCCCTTGTCGCCATCATCTTCGCCTCTGCGCTCATAGCGACGACGTTTGGCAACAATAGCCAGACAGCATTTCCCATCATCTGCGGTATTGCCATCGTCTTAGTGATCGTTGGGGCAGTCCGCGGCAGAGCTAGCGACGTCTCTTCCCGTACTCGCGGAGTCCCTTCAATCCCTGTAGGTGGTCCTCGCAATTCCAGACACTCCCCGGATGTACGGTGACGCTCATGATTGGAATCACTTGGGGAGGCTCCAATTGGGCCGAAATCATCACGGCGCTTGGAACGGTTCTAATTGGGTCTGGGATTTTCTTCGCTGGCAGTCAGGTCCGCGAGGCTAGAAACTCCCGGCACGCCGATATCGCTATTCGGTTTGCAGAGCGTTGGCACGAGGATCCGCTGGTGCAGTCTCGTGAGGCAGCTGCGGAGTTCCCCACAGCCATCCAACTTCGGGACGAAGTGAAGCGTGCGTCGAAAGTCGAACAGACGAAATTCCACTTGCTGCTCCGAGTGCCCAATTTCTTCGAGGAAGTTGCCGCAGCTGAAAAATTTGGGTGGATTACCGTTGAATGGATCTGCTCGACCTGGGGCAGCGGCTTGGCTGTGCTATGGGAAACCTGGCTTCCGACTGTTGAATTCCTACGACAGCCCGATGGATCAGCTAGACGCAATGCGAGGATTTATCAGGATTTTGAGCGAATCAAGAATGTGGTTATGGAATCTCTCGACTCCGAATCGCCTCCAACAACCTGGCGACGTGTCCAGCCGCTAGTCGAGTTACCGTCTGCCGTACTGGTGTGGCCGTGGAGCAGGAGTCGGCTGCGGTTCTAGGGGGAATTCCCTGGTCTTCATGATGTTGCCTCCCTTGCTCATACCTCTATGATACCAACTCCGCCATCAGAAATACATGGGTCTTGACCTGGAATAACTCTGCTGATGTTGGCCCTATACGAACAATTGTTCGTATAGGTAGGCAGTCTATCCCCCATTCGAGGCTGAACCCGTACAGCCGAACCCCTAGGAGCGTGGCCTGCCGAATTCCCGAAGGCCCGTCAGCTCGTTCAGGTGGTCCTCACGGGCCCGGACTTGCCACCAGCGATCCCCCTTTGGCGAGCGCCAGCGGCCCGTCCAGCTAGTCACCTCAGGGCGGTGGGTCGCCTGCATCTGTTTGCGGTAGATCATGCGCCAGCATCGATCGGGCTGGGCTACAAAGCCGGGGCAGACGTCGCTTACTACTGACCGTCCCGCCAGGGCTGGAAAAGGCCACCCAGCGCACCGGTCGCGTCGACGCCGAAGTTCCAACCTATACACCGGACCCCTGGGAGTCGGGAGCGAATCCCCTTTTCGACCGGCTCAAAATCGCCGTCCGTCCAACCAATCACCCTCGTCACCCCTGCTTTCGGTCTCAGAAGTTCCACGATCCCCTCGTCGTGTAAAGAGTGGCCTAGGACGAGAATGCGGTCAGCCATTTGAACAGCGTTGCTGAACTCTTCCCACATCACGTCGAAACCCGTCTGCGCATAGTTCTTCTTTGGCTCTGGAAGAAGGATGCCTGGGAGCCCGAACGCCTTTGAGTATTGGTCAGCTTCGATGGAGACCAAACCCTTGTCTTTCCAGTACCAGCCCACCTTGCCATGCAGATAAAGCACAACATCGCGATTTCGGCTGGCCGATTCAGAAAGTCCTCGGATGTTGACTGGCGGAGATCCACCCGTCACTCGGGTGCGAGCGGCTTCTCCCCAGTCGGGATTTCTTCCAAGAAGCTGAAGCGCTTCCACAACTGAAGAGTCGTAATTGGTTGTAGCGACGGTAAGAACGTCAGGCTCCATCAACTGGATCAGTCCGAGATAAGCCTCTTGAGCAACAGTTGGCGACACGCGCTTGTCGCCGAAGTTCTCATATAGCGATTCATACACGGCGTCGACAACGGTCTCTGATCGCAGTCGCGCACGGTTCAGCCACTGCGGGAACACCAAAGGCTGCCCCGATGCTTCGCTCAGATCTTCCTCTCCAAGAATCGAAAATTGTTCGCCAGGAAGAGTGCGTTGCCACGATAGGAATGGTCCTAAGCACTTCTCGAATTCCTCGCCGTCGTTCAGTTGCCCCCACAATCCAATTGCCGAAGCGAGGAAGGGGTCTCGGCTGTTGAGACGGTTAACCAGGTCCGGTGCCCATTCAGACATAAGGGCCATGGGCCTGGCCCCACGATCCACAAGATTGCGGCTCGCTCCGGCTCCCGTTATGAGAAGTACTCGTCCAGCCATCTAACAAAAGTACTCGTTGGGGTGAGCGCGGGCCACGGGCTTAAGGAGGACCCGTGACCGGCGCTACAACCCCATGCGCGACAGGACTGAGGAGAAGTGTCGGGCAGATGCCGACATGGCGGTCAAGCCCGACAAGGCATGGACCGGCGCAGAGGCGAAAAGGTTCCTGGCGTTCACAGAATCGAAGCGCTTGCATCCCATCTGGCGGCTGGCGCTAGTCGGTGGTCTGCGGCGGGGCGAGTTGTGCGGGCTCAAGTGGGAGGACGTTGACTTCGACAAGGGTACGGTGCGGATCGTTCGGACCCGTGTGACTGTCAACGGGCAGCCTCAGGACTCCGAGCCCAAGACCAGGGGAAGCCGACGCACTCTCAACTTGGGCGAGCTAATGCCGCATCCGAAGGCCCTCAAGAAGGTCCAGAACGAGGACACCCTGAAGGCGGGCGGAGCGTATGCGGAGGACGGTTATCTCGTTGCTGACGAACTAGGGCGACCCTGTCACCCTGAAACCCTCTCGGGCTGGTTTGAGAGCGACGTGAAGGACTGCGGCGGATTGCGCAAGATCTCACTGCACGGATGCCGTCACACTTCCGCGACCAACATACTCAAAGAGGGCGTGCCGATTCATGTGGTGTCGCAGTTCCTCGGACACTCCAATGTGCAGATCACTCTCGACACATACGCACATGTTCTGCCCGGTCAAAACGAACAGGCCGTGACCGCTCTCGTCGCTGCCTATTCCTGAGGGTCAGTGGTGACAAATTGGTGACAAATCGAATGGCGAGAGATTGTCACCAAACTGGTTGCACCCTCTGACCTGCGCTTTGCTCGTCGGGCTGCCGGGATTTGAACCCGGGACCTCTTGACCCCCAGTCAAGCGCGCTAACCAAGCTGCGCCACAGCCCGTCCCTACTCAGAGCCACTTTCTGCCCTGTTTCCTGCTATCCGATTCGGTCAGAAAGTCCTGAATATACGTTCATCGCTCGTCTGACCCAATGGGGGGGAGTCAAAGCATACTCCGACGGCGAGCCCCGCCCCCAGGGCTACGGGTACCTACGTCGGTGCCCCTGCGTCGGATGAAGCCCGGGGCATCCTCCAGCGATGAAGAACGTGAACCATGACAACGTCCAGTGGCGGTGTGCCGAACGTAACCTTCGATCCGCTAGGTGGAATCAAGCCGACCGGACTCGGCGAGGTTCAGGGGCGCCAGGCTGATCTGTTCGTCGAGGAGGTTGACGAGCGTGCTTGCCTGCTGGGGCCGAGCGAAGAGATACCCCTGAGCATAGGTGCAGGCAAGGTCGATTAGCTCCCGCATTTGAAGCGGCGTTTCGACGCCCTCGGCGATTGTCTCGAGGTTCAGGGCGTTCGCTACGCCGACGATGGCGTCTACGATCGCCGAGTCTGCAGGGTCCTGCCCGAGTCCGTCTACGAATGAACGGTCGTGGCGCGGTCGCCTCTGGCTAGTTGAGAGGCGAGAACATCAATCAGTGGCCGAATCAGTCCGTTGGTCGTGGCCAGCGTTGAGCTGGTGTTCGGGCGAATGAGCTTCAGCTGTGGAGGAGGATCTGGTCGATGTCGCGGCCCAGTTCGGAGGCCTCTACGACGTCAACTTCGTTCCAGGAGTTGCTGCGGTCGGCAACTGTTTGGCGCCACCGTTCGAACGAGGTGCGCGGCGACAGAGGGGTGCTTCGATTGTTGAGAGACTGTGCACCAAGCCACTCAACGGTCTGGGTTATCTCATGCCGGAACCAGAGTAGACAGTCACCTCTTCGGCCAAAAGGGATCACCAGCACACCGGCGAATGATGGCACCAGTTCGGCCAGTGCAGGCCAGTCGCTTGCGAGTGCATCGGTCAGCAGCGGCGACACGCTGCCGTCCTCCTGGGTCAATGCCGCTCTCAGAGCCGCCGTCTGGGCGGAGCTGGGGGCTTGACCCACGGTGGAGCGCTCGTCATTCAGGTAGACGGCAGCGCCGTCAGCCGGCACCAAATCGAGAATTGTCACAGCCTCGTCGGTCAGGCCGCTGGCGATCTCGGGGCTGCGCTTTATCTGCTCTACCAACACGTCACGGACGTCGTGGCGCTGCAACTGGTGGGTCAACTTGTCCGCACGCGTCATCGCGTGGAGCTGCAGGACGAGTTGCTGGACCAACACTTCACACATTCGCCGCACCACAAAGGGAATCCGGCGCGGCGTGCGGTGCGCGCACGTCACGAGACCCAGCAATTGACCATCCACCCGCAGTGACAGGGTGCAACTCGCACCCTGTCCCATATTGCGCATGAACTGGAGGTGGTGGGGCGAAACGCTGCGAAGCTCAGCGCGGCTCAAGTCAAGCGGCGCACCGGTACGCGGATTGTTCGTCGGTTGGAGCGCTGCTGGTCGGTAACGACTATTTGCGATCAACCCGGACCCCTTGAGCTGATAAAGCCGCCGAGCCTGTGCAGGAATATCGGACGCCGGAAAATGTAACCCTAGATAGGAGGGTGCACCAGCGATGTGATCGTCGGCGACCACTTCGCCGTGCCCGTCAGGGTGGAAGTGGTAGACCATGACTTGGTCGAATCCCGTGAGTTCTCGGACTTCGCAAGCTGCTATGTGGCGCAACTCGTCGGCATCGGACGCACGTGCTAACCGCTGAATGGCCTCATGTAATTCGGACAGGTACGCGCTGTCGCGCGTGAAGAGGATGGACGGCTCGAATTCGACGATCCCGATGCCATCGACGACGTGCGTAATGAGGTCGACCACTCGGCCGTTGACGTGCGCGGCGAGGTACTTCGTGGTCGATGTCGCCTCAGCCGCATAAAAGGCATGCAGGAATGCCACGGCCTCCGAATCGACGAGACCAGCGGCGCCTGACCCGAGCAGTGAAGACGCTGCGATCCCGAGGATGTCCGCTGTGTTCTCGCTGACTTGAAGAATCTCCAGGCTCTCACAATCCAGCGCGAGCAGCGCACCGTGGGGCTGAATTGCACCAGGTATCTGAATAGGTTCTTGCGCGCATTCTCGCAGCCGAACTTCTTCGTCCGACGGCAGCAGAATCTGGGCCTGCGTCATTGTGCGGTTGCCGTCCGGACTGGGCCCGACGCTCTCTCTTTGCCCAACTGGTCAGCAAACGCAGCGAAGGTCTCGCACGCACCCGAAATCACCGCATCATCATTTCCACCCAGGGTTTCGAATAGCTCCAACGCGCTGCACAACATCGGCCAGGGCGCTGGATCCGGTCGACCAATTCCGGTCAGGAACGTCGTCGGCACCTCGCCGATGGTTGCCCGCACGAATCGCGCCACGATGCTCCCCCCCAACGAGGAACCTTCGAGCACATATAAACAACCCAACGCGTGACCGAACGTCGACAACGGCGGCGACAGCGCCCTCCTGGATGTCGCCGAGGTTCCTAGTGCGTCCAGATCTGCAGCTAGGAGGTAGGCGCGGTTGTGCCGAGTGAGGTCAACGCCTATTCGACGCCAACTCTCATCGAACTTACGCTCAGCCAGGCGAATCTCGAAGCCCGCATGAAGGTCGTACAGCCGGCCGAGCAGATCGACATAGTCGGCATGGGTTCGGATCGAGGCGGGTAGGTCGGCTGCCGCTTCGACCCGGCTATGCCAACCGCGTGTTGCGACGCGTAGGTTCCCTCGCAATCCCAACGAGCGCCGTTCAAGGCCGATGGCGGTCGGTCCGACGAGGGTCACAAGGCCTCCTGCTCTTAGAGAGTTCGGGCAGATTATCAGTGAATCAGACGTTTCTTTACTCTGTGGAGACAGAAGCCCACCTCCGACGGGCACCGGCAATCGCGCCAACGCCGATGCAACGTTGGTGTCTTCCGGGTTGTCTGCCAAGACCCGATCCGTAACGACAGTTGCATCTGGAGTTCGCTTTCACGAGGACAAGCGTCGGGAAGTTTGATCCGTGCCCGAGTGGGTAAAGGGGTAGGAACTACGAGTTTGTAGTGTCATGCTCGACGTTGTTGCGGGCCCACCGGTCGCGTGAAGCTCCGGGCTTGGCCAACCGTCCCGAGAAGGTCGATGCCGAAGTCCACCGCCATCGATCGCGCACGAGCGAGAATTCCCGAACGTGTTGTGTTGTTCGTGGCCGCGGTGGTGCTTCCCCCGGTCGTGGCCTACTTGCTGGCACAGTTCAACGGAACCTTCTCCCCCACCGATGCTGCCCTCATTCTCGGCGCGATGGTCGTCGGGCTGGCCGCCATGGGCCATCGGATCGTCGGCCTTCTCGCCGCCGTCTCGGCGGCGTGTTGGTTCGACTACTTCCTCGCGGAGCCGCGCCACCATTTCGAGCTCTCTGGTCGAGACGGCGTGCAGACGACACTGCTCCTGCTGCTCGGCGCCATTGTGGCCAGCGAACTCGTCGTGCAGTCGCAACGACGACGGCGTGAACTGGAAGCCCGCTTTGAGATCGCCTTCGAACAGGCCGGCATCGGCGCCGCCATCGTCGACCTCAAGGGGATCCCGATCCGGGTGAATGCCGCGGTGGCGACGCTGTTGGGCCGCTCGACCGATTTGTTGACCGGCCGCAATTGGAATGACTACCACCACCCTGATGAGATGCCGATCGGCGGAGCGATGCTGGCTCGGGGCATTCCCGGCAGCGACACGTACTACGACGAGCGACGCTTCCTCCGGCCGGATGGCAGTGTCGTCTGGGGCGCGTTCTACGACGTGCTCGTGCGGAGCGCCTCGGGGGTACCGCTCTACCACTTCTGCCAGCTTCTGGACATCACGGAGCGAAAGCGGATGGAGTCCGAGTTGCTGCACCAAGCCTTGCACGACTCCCTCACGGGACTACCGAACCGGGCCCTGTTGACGGATCGCTTGGAGCAGGCGCTCAACGGTACGCGACGACAGGGTTCGCAGTTGGGCGTGATCTTCCTCGACGTCGACTACTTCAAGGTCATCAACGACTCGCTAGGGCATTCCGCAGGAGACGAACTTCTCGTACAGGCGGTGGGTCGGATCTCCTCAGTTTTGCGTCCAGGAGACACGGTGGCCCGTTTCGGCGGGGACGAGTTCGTCGTCGTGTGTGACGATGCCTCCACGAATGAGATCGAGAGGATCGCCGAACGGGTTCTGGAGGTCATCAGCCGGCCCTGGATGATCGGTGAGCTCGAGATGTCGGTCACCGCGAGCCTGGGGATCGTCTTGGCCGACAAGGATGCGACGGCGGAAAGCTTGTTGCGAGACTCTGATGCCGCCATGTACCTCGCCAAGGGGCTGGGGCGCAACCGGATCGAATTCTTCGACGAGGTCCAGCGCTCGAAGGCTGAGCTCAGATTGGGCCTCGCCACCGCGCTGCGTCGTGCTATTCGCACGCGATGAGCTCATCATCCATTATCAACCGATCATCGATTTGGAGAACGGGACCATGGGCGGCGTCGAAGCTCTGTTGCGCTGGGATCGTCCGGACATCGGGCTCGTCGGACCGGACGATTTCATCCCGTTGGCCGAAGAAACCGGGCTCATCGTCCCGATCGGTGCCTGGGTGCTCGAGACGGCGTGTGCGCAACTGGTGCAGTGGCATCGCACGATGCCGGCGCTGTCGCTGTCGGTCAACCTCTCGGTGCGCCAGGTACTGGCCCCTGATGTCGTCGAGGTCGTCCGCGAGATCCTCGAGCGCTCCGGCGTTCCGCCACACTGTGTCTGTCTCGAGCTGACCGAGAGTGTCTTCATGGGCGATGTCGAATACTTCTCGCGCACGCTGGCGGAGCTGAAGGCCCTCGGTGTCACCCTGTCGATCGACGACTTCGGGACCGGGTATTCGTCCCTCAGTTACCTGAAGCGGTTCCCCGTCGACGAGGTGAAGGTGGACCGGTCGTTCGTCGACGGTCTCGGAACCGATCCGCTCGACTCGTCTCTCGTCGCCGCCATTGTGGCGATCGCCGCGGCGCTCGATCTGCAGGTCACTGCGGAGGGCGTCGAAACGAAAGGGCAGCTGGCAATTCTCAAGGAGCTGCAATGTGAACGCGCACAGGGCTACTACCTGGCGCGGCCGATGCCCGCATCCGATGTCGACAGCCTTATCGCACAGGGACACACCTGGGAGGTCGGCTGACGGTCTCGGGGGACCCCGGGCCACCGACGAGGCCAGTCGGGCCCGGTGGGTAGTGTGCGGTCATGAGCATCGAAACCCGCCCTCTCGGGCGTACCGGAGCGGACGTGACCATCCTCGGCTACGGCGCGATGGAGCTGCGCGGCGCCCCCCGGGGCCCGGCGATCGAGGACGAGGAAGCGGGGCGCCTGCTCAACGCGGTCCTCGACGGCGGCATCAACCTGATCGACACGTCGCCCGACTACGGCCGGAGCGAGGAGCTCATCGGTCGGTACATCGGCCACCGCAGGGACGAGTACTTCCTGGCCTCCAAGTGCGGGTGCCCGCTCGACCCGGCGCCCGATGCCACGCCACCCTTCCCCCACGACTACGGCGCGCAGAACATCCGCGCCGGGATCGAGCAGAGCCTGCGGAGGCTGGGGACCGACCGCCTCGATCTTCTGCAGGTGCACATGTCCCCGAGCCGGGCCCAGATGGAGGCGGACCACACCATCGAGACGCTCGTGTCGCTGCAGGACGAGGGCAAGGTCCGCTTCATCGGCATGTCGGGGATCCTGCCCCATCTTCCCGATCACATCGCGATGGGCGTCTTCGACGTCTTCCAGATTCCCTACTCCGTGGTGCAGCGCGAGCACGAGGACCTGATCACTGCCGCCGCCGACGCGGGCGCCGGCACCTTGATCCGGGGCGGCGCGGCCCGCGGCGCGCCGTCGGACGACAAGGGATGGCGGCAAGGGCCGCTCGGATTAGCCGAGGGCGAGGGACAACGGCGCTGGGAGTCGGCAGGGATGGACGACCTCCTCGGGGACATGGGACGGCTCGAGTTCGTCCTTCGCTTCACGCTCAGCCACCCCGGCCTGTCGAGCACCATCGTCGGCACCTCGAACCTGGACCATCTGCAAACCAACCTGGCGTTCGCCGAGAAGGGCCCCCTGCCGGCCGACCTCTACGCGTCGGTCGAAGGACGCCTTGGGACAGGCCCCCTCCTGACGCTTCGGGTATTTCGTGGGCTCTTCACCCCTCGGAGTCGGCGCCTCCGGAGGCTGAGGTAAATTTCCCCGCAGGTGGATCGACGCCGGCCGAGCGAAGGAGTTTGATGACGACTGCTGCACGCACCGACTGGACGGTCACCGAGGTCGAGGAGATCTTCAACCTGCCCTTGTTGGATCTGATCGCCCGGGCGCAGCAGGTGCACCGCGCCCACCACGACGCCGGCGTCGTCCGGGTCAATCAGCTCATCTCCATCAAGACCGGCGGGTGCCCCGAGGATTGTGCCTACTGCTCGCAGTCGGTGCACAACGACAGCGGCGTGAAACCCAAGCCGCTGATGTCGACCGCCGAGGTCGTCGCCATCGCCACCCGGGCTCGTGACAATGGCGCGTCCACGGGTGTGCCTGGGCGCGGCCTGGCGCGAAGTGCGTGACAACAGGCAGTTCGAACGCGTGCTCGAGATCGTCCGTGAGGTCACGGCGCTGGGGGTCGAGGTGTGTTGCACCCTGGGCATGCTCAGCGCCGAACAGGCGGCGCGGCTCGATGCGGCCGGGCTTTACGCCTACAACCACAATATCGATACGTCATCGGAGTTCTACGAGACGATCATCACGACGCGCACCTACGAGGAACGCCTCGAAGACCATCGCGCACCTACGTGACACGGGCATCACTCTTGTGCTGCGGCGGGATCATCGGGATGGGCGAGTCGGTCGGCGGACCGGGTGGCGTTCCTCCACACGCTGGCCACCCTCGACCCCCAGCCCGACTCGGTGCCGATCAACGTCCTCTCCAAGGTCGAGGGGACGCCGCTGGCCGACCAGGCCGACGTTCCGGTCGACGAGACCGTCCGGGTCATCGCCACGGCGCGGATCATCATGCCGGGCGCGGTGATCCGGCTCGCCGCGGGTCGCCATCTGTTCAGCTTCTCCGATCAGGCTCTTTGCTTCATGGCCGGCGTCAACTCGATCTTCTCGAGCGAGGACCACTTCATGCTGACCGAAGCGGTGCCGTGCAACGACCACCTCAGTGACCGTCAGCTTCTGGATCGCCTCGGCCTGCGGGCCAAGGTTCCGGCAGGGGCCCGAGGCGAAGCGAGGCCGCCGGTCTCGATTCGTGTCCAGCGCAGGAGGCCGTCTCGGCCTGACTCACCGGCGGCCGACCGCGTCAGCGTGCGTTCAGGCGAGCTCGTAGATCTCCGACGGGTCGTCGTGCGGGAGGACCGAGCCGACCGTGGCCGACACCTCGAGGTCCTCCAGTTCGGCGATGCCCGTCGTTGACGGCGGAGAACGCGGCATCGGCCGCGTCGCGTCCGGTGGCGATGCGCACGAGCGAGGGCCTCGGGGGGCGAGGCCGGTGGCATCATGGACGGACCATCGGCCGCCCTGGAGCGTCTCGAAGACGGCATGAAAATCCATGGGCGAGAGCCCTGGCGCGTAGACCGCGGCGAATCGGGCCGGTATCCCGGTGGCCCGGCAGAGGGCGATGCCGAGATGCGCGAAGTCCCGACACGTGCCCATTCCCGTCAGGAGGGTGTGCTCGGCCGAATCGTGGACATCGCTGGAGCCGGGGACGTAGGCTGATCCGCTCCCGGATCCACTGAGTGATGGATGCCACGCGTCCGGCGATACCCGCCCCGGTGTTGAACTCCGACATGGCGAACCCGATGAGATGGTCGCTCGGGCAGTAGCGGCTCGGGCCGCAAGTACAGCTGCCGCTCGTAGCCCGAAGGAAGGCGAGCGCGGACGAGGCCGGGTACGGTCAGCGGCGCGTCGGCGATCGCGCCTGCAGCTCGGAGCGATAGGAGATGGCGAGGCGGCCCGGGTCGGCCATGATCACATGGATCCGCTCCGCCTTGTGGATTGCGGATCTCCTCGAGGGAGCCGGGCGGCCCGCCATTCGCTCGATCACGTCGAATCTCTCGCTGACGCACGAACCCCGCCGAGTCGGCTGCAACGACCTGCACCGCGATCTCGGCCGATTCGGTCACGTCGAACGGCGAGGTCGCAAGTGACCACAGCGTCGGGCTCGGGATCGTCCGCCGCCCCGGATCGATGCCGGGACTGCGTCGTTGCTCACGGCAGTACCTTCGCACACAGTTCTCGGCGGTTGCTTCACACATCGGGACGGTCGTCAGCACCTGATCGCGCTGGAGGACCCGCAGGAGCTCCTCGTACGGGCCGAGGAGGTAGGCCTCGTCTCCCCCGGCAAAGCGCGTGCCGCGTCGCGGGCGGATGCTCGAGCTGGCCTCCATCGCCGGCCCGACTGAGTGCGATGACCCGGGTGAGCGCCCAGAGGTCGGCCATGGCCAAGCCTTGTAGTCCGCCGTTGGGGGCGACTTTGACCCGCCCGACGAGGAACGGTTGTTGATCCACGTAGAACGTGCTGAGGACGTCGAGCCCGAGCGCGGCGCCGACGAACCAGGGCGCGGCCAGAGCCGAGGTCGATCGCACATGGCGGAATCCGAAGCTGTGTTCCATCATGCGGGCCAGGTCCCGATCGAAGACGCGCAGGACCACCGGGACCTCTTCCCAACGGTCCCCGAGCGACTCCCGGATGGCCAAACCAGTCTCGATGTTGGTCAGGTCGGCACTGGTCAGCACGGCGACGGCCGCGGCGTCGTCGAGGTTGACCATGCGGTGCGTCTGGGACTGCGTCGCGTCTGCGATCACCACCGGGACGCCCAGCGCCCGCGCTTGGCCAGGAAGCGGTTGTTGTCGTCGCGCTCGATGACCACGACCCGCTGACCCTCGGCGATCAGGCCCTGCACGACAGCGATGCCGACCGCCCCCAGCCCGATCACGATGATGTGATCGACCATGCCCGGGCACCTGGCGGCGGCCCGAGCGAGCGCTCGATGCGCCGGCTGACCAGAATATTGGTGAACAGGGCGAACGCAGTCGACACCAGCGCCACCCCGAGGGCGATGAGCGCGATGGCGAACACCTTCATGCCCGCAGTTCTGCGTCGCGAAGGTGTAGTCGCCGTAGCCGACGGTGGCGACCGTCTCGACCGTGAAGTAGGCCGCCGTCAGGAACCCCATATGGCTGTGCGTGTCGGGCATCGATGTAGGTGAAGCGAAGAATGATCGTCGAGAGGAGGATGAGCGCCGAGCAGCCCGGCGACGATGAAGGTCAGCGCCCTGTTGCCCTCTTCCATCAGGCCGGCGGCTCGACGGGCCAGGCGGCGGGAGAGGGCGACCGTCCGCAGCGGCGAGCGCCGTGTCCGTTTCGGTTCGATACCGCCCAGCTTGAGCTCCTCTTCGGTGCCGAGCACGGCCACGCGGTCGCCCGGCCACCACCCGATGGTCGCGGCCCGGGCATTGGGCCATCTCGCTGCCGTCGCCCGGCATGATGGCTACCGGAGCCAGGTTCCCGAAGTGCCCGCGGAAGGTCGGGTGGTGGGCCCTGATTTCCGACTCGGCCACCTCCACTTGCACTACCGCGAAGTGCACGCCGGCCAGCTCAATGCCGTGCGACGGCGCGGCGCAGGCAGGCCTCGACAAAGGAGGGCCGGCCAAGGTGGCGACATCGAGCACGCTCCCCTTGCCCGAGACACGCTCGAGGGCGCGGCCGACGGACGGGTTGGCCATTTGGGTCACGATCCGCACGTCGGGCCGGATCTCCCGGATCCGCAGTGCGGTCTCGAGCGCGTGGATCTCCTTCACCTCGGCGTTGATCACCGCCATGGCATGCTGCCAGGCCCGCATCGATGAGTGCGTCGCCGCGAGATACGCGCTGCGCTGCAGATGGGGGACGCCCCAGTCCTGGAGGATGCGGGCGAAGCGGATATCGGCCTCCGCGTCAATGACGATGACTGGCGTGCCACTGAGATACAGCTGCTCGACGATACGGAATCCGACGCCCTGCAGGCCGCACACGATGACGTGATCGCGGAAGTTGTGATCTATCTGTGTTACCAATTCACCTCGTCGCCCAGGTGTTCGTGATCGTGATGGGTGCGTGATCCGTGCTGTGGAATGCCTGCACGGACCTCTAAATTCTAATCACTAGAAGGCTAGCGTTCAGAAATTAGAGGTCACGTGCCGGTGCTTCACTTCTTCCAGCGCCAGCGGGCGCCCACATGAGCCAGCGCCAGCCGGCGCCCGCCCCCGCCCCCTTCTACAAGATGAAGAGCATCTCCTGGTAGGTCGGGAGCGGCCACAGGTCGTCGGCCACCAGCGTCTCGAGCGAGTCGGCCGCCGAGCGCACCGCCGCCATCGCGGGGAGGAGCCCCTTCTGGCAGTGCTCGGCGTGCTTCTCTTCTGTGTCCGCATCGTCGTGCTCGATCTCCGAGCGCAGCGTGACGATGCCGGCCCGCAGGGCCTTGAGCGCACCCGATACTTCGTCCAGGGTCCCCGAGTCGAATTCCTGGCCGATGGCCGAAAGGCTCGAAACGTTCTGCGCCAGCTCGGTCTGGTAGCGCAGCGCGGCCGGGCAGGATGATGGTGTTGGCCATCTCGAGGGTCAGTGCGGCCTCCACGTGGATGGAGAGGATGTACTGCTCGAGGGCGATCTCGTAGCGGCTGTGCATCTCCCGGTGGTTGAAGACGCCGTAGTGGCTGAAGAGCTCCATCGACTCTTCGGTGATCAGCTCGGGCAGGGCGTCGAGGGTGGTCTTCAGGTTCGGCAGGCCACGCTCCGCCGCTTCGGTCTGCCATTCGTCGGCGTAGCCGTCCTTGTTGAACACCACGGCGCCGTGGTCCTTGATGATCGTCTCGAGCACGTTCTGCACGGCGACGTTGAACTCGACTCCGCCGGCGAGCTGCGCTCTCGAGCTCGGTGGCGATGTGGTCGAACGCCTCGGCCAGGATCGTGTTGATGGTGACCATGGGACCGGCGATCGACTGCAGCGAGCCCGGGGCCCGGAACTCGAAGCGGTTGCCGGTGAAGGCGAACGGGCTGGTGCGGTTGCGGTCGCCCGGGTCGGTCGGGAGGATCGGGCAGGGTGTCGACCCCGATTTCGATGTAGCCCTTCTCCTTCGACGAGGTGGCGCCACCTGCGGCGATCTGGTCGAACACGTCGGCCAGCTGATCGCCGAGGAAGATCGAAATGATGGCCGGTGGTGCCTCGTTGGCGCCCAGCCGGTGGTCGTTGGTGGCCGAGGCGACCGACGCCCGCAGGAGGCCGCCGAACTTGTGCACCGAGCGGATGACCGCGGCGCAGAAGACGAGGAACTGGGCGTTCTCGTGGGGCGTGTCCCCGGGCAGGAGGAGGTTGCCCTGGGTGGAGTTACCCACGGAGAAGTTGACGTGCTTGCCCGAGCCGTTGATCCCCTCGAACGGCTTCTCGTGGAAGAGGCATTCCATGCCGTGCTTCTGGGCCACCTTCTTGAGCGTCGTCATGAGGAGCTGCTGGTGGTCAGCGGCCACGTTGGAGCGCTCGAACATGGGGGCCAGTTCGAACTGGCCCGGGGCCACCTCGTTGTGGCGCGTCTTGGCCGGGATACCGAGCTTGAACAGCTCGCGCTCGCAATCCATCATGTAGGCGAGCACCCGCTCGGGGATGGCCCCGAAGTAGTGGTCGTCGAACTCCTGGCCCTTGGGGGGCTTGGCGCCGAACAGCGTGCGGCCGGAGTTGAGCAGGTCAGGCCGGTGCAGGAAGAAGCTCCGGTCGACCAGGAAGTACTCCTGCTCGGCCCCGGCGAAGGAGACCACGGCGTCGGGGTTCTCGTGCCCGAACAGCTGGAGGATGCGCTTGGCCTGCTTGGCCATGGCCTGCTGGGAGCGCAGGAGCGGGGTCTTGTTGTCGAGTGCCTCACCGGTCATGGAGATGAAGACGGTGGGGATGCAGAGCGTGTTGCCGTTGGGGTTCTCGAGGATGTAGGCCGGGCTGGTGACGTCCCAGCCGGTGTAGCCACGGGCCTCGAAGGTGGCCCGGAGACCACCGTTGGGGAAGCTGGAGGCGTCCGGCTCGCCCTGGGTGAGGGTCTTGCCGGCGAATTCGGCGATGGCGTTGCCCTCGCCACCGGGCTCGAAGAAGCTGTCGTGCTTTTCGGCGGTGAGGTGGGTCAACGGGTAGAAGACGTGGGCGTAGTGGGTGGCGCCCTTCTCCATGGCCCAGTCCTTCATGACCACGGCCACCACGTCGGCCACCGTCGGGTCGAGGGTCTGCGAGTGCTCGATGGTGGCCATCAGCGACTTGAAGACGGGCTTGGGCAGGCGCTTTTGCATCACCGCCTTGGTGAAGACGTTCTCTCCGAAGATCTCTCCAGGGTTCTCGGTGCTCGTAAAGACCGGCGCCGGAGCGTCGTAGTGCCGCACGGTCTCGATCGAATCCTGGCGTGCCTTGTTTCCACTCATCGATTACTCCTCCATAGATTGCCGGGACTTGCGTGCCTACCGGCGAACTCGGCTCTGTCCACCCGTCGTGCTCGAAAATAGGCAAGCGAGATAACGCCTTGGTTTCTGCAATGTGAATATCTGGATCGCGTTGGAACGAGAATGTCCGGCCATATCTGGTTTGATGACAATGAGCATCTGCCCGGGTGATGCTCCCATCGGGTCGACCTGGTCGACCTGGTCGACCTGGTCGGTCGATTGCCATGCCGGCGAAAGGGGTAGGTGCAAAAGGATGACGCCAGACACCGAGAATCTCGAGCGGGAACTGAAGTTCGGGGTGGACGTCGGCTTCGAGCTGCCGAACCTGGCCAAGATCGCCGGCTCCGACCATGCGGCTGCCCCAGCAATCGCTGAACACGGCCTATTTCGATACGCCTGACCTGCGGCTCTGGCAAGAGGGGTCTCACGCTTCGCCATCGGGAGGGCGAGGACCGCCCGTCCGGCAAATGGACGATGAAGTTGCCCGAAGAAGGCACGGACGGGCACGGTCGATCGCCTGGAGCTGTCGTGGAGCGGCATGCGGGAAGAGGTTCCGCGGAGGCGACAAGGATTCTGCAGGGCATCGTCCGCACCTCGATGCTGGGCCGCATCGTCGTCCTCGAATCTCTCCGGCGCCGGGTGGTCCTCCAGAACGCCAAAGGGACCGATCTGGGGGAGATCGACGACGACCTGGTGACGGTGGCCCACGGGACGAGAAAGGGCGCAGTTTCCGCCAGATCGAGTTCGAATTCGCAGGGATGACCTCTCGCCGAAGAGGATCACGACGACCTGGTCGACGCCGTGCTGAAGAAGCTGCGCAAGGCGGGGCACATCCCGAGACCGAGCAGAAGTTCGCAAAGGCGCTCGGGCGCGACGCGGCGCGCGTGGCCACGGCCGGGAACGGACGGGTCGGTCGACGGGCGTCCCTGCAGGACGTCGTGCAGCTTGCATCGCCGATGGGCTGGAGCGCGTGCTCGACTACGACTACCTCTTGCGGCTCGACGTCGACGGATCCGCCGGTGCGGGCGGTGCATCAGGCCAGGGTGGCGTGTCGCCGGTTGCGCTCGGACCTCAAGACGTACGGTCCGCTTCTCGACCACGAGTGGCTGCAACGCACCACCACGGAGCTCGCTGGATCGGCGGCCGCCTGGGTCAGGTGCGCGACGCCGACGTCCTGGCGGTTCGCCTGGGTTTGCGCCCTGGGGATACCGCAGGTGCGAGCGTGGACGGGAGCGGGTATCTCCGCGAAAGGCTGGCCGGGCAGCGACGCACCGCCTGTGCCGCGCTGGCCGAGGACATGGCGAGCACCCGCTATCTGGACCTGCTCGACCGCCTCCATTCCGCCGCCCTCGCTCCCCCGTTCTCGCTCGGCCAAGCGCCGCTCCTCCGGCATGGACCGCCGGGTGCGCCCGGGTGATCCGGCCCGGGAGGTCCTGCCCGCGCTGGTCGGACGTGCCGTGGAAGAAGTTGCGTCGCCGGGTCCGCCGGGCGGGAACGCATCCGTCCGATCGGCAACTGCATCGCATACGGATCGCCTCCAAGCAACTCCGCTATGCGTCCGAAGCGGCGGCTCCGGTCATGGGCGACGTGGCCGTGCGAGACGGCGGAACGGGCCGAAGCCCTCCAGACCGTCCTCGGGGACCATCACGACGCGGTGGCCGCCGAGGAGTGGTTGCGGCTGGCGGCGATCGACGGGAGCGGGATGACGGGGTTCGCCGCCGGCCTCCGGGCTGCCCGGGAGCGGCGTCTGCAGCGCAAGTTGCGACAGGAATGGAGAGAGGTGTGGTCGGCCCTCGCCTCCAAGAAGGTGACGACGGTGGCTGAGAGCAGCCTGAATACCTGAGGGTCCGGGATCGGACAGTGCGCCGATGAGTTCTGCCTCGCTGGTCCCGTCCTCTCGACGATGCCCAACGTCGCCTGGAAGAACGCTCTGTAGAGTGTGAGGCCGTGTCCGTTCGCGAGTCCACCGTCGTCCAGTCCGAGCTGGAGCCCTTCCGCCGGGAGCTGACGGGGTACTGCTACCGGATGCTCGGCTCGGGCTTCGAGGCCGAGGACGCCGTCCAGGAGACGATGCTGCGGGCCTGGCGCAATGCCGACACGTTCGAGGGCCGCTCCAGCGTCCGCTCGTGGCTGTACCGCATCGCCACCAACGTCTGCATCGACATGCAGCGCAACGTGCAGCGGCGGGCCCGGCCGATGGAGATGGGCCCGTCGTCGCCCCCGGTCGAGTCGCACCTCGGGCCGACACTGCCCGAGGCCACTGTGGATCACCCCGATCGCCGACGCCAGCGTGGCGCCCGAGGGAGCGGACCCGGCAGAGGTCGCCCGAATACCGCGAGTCGATCCGGCTGGCGTTCGTCGCCGCGCTGCAGCACCTCCCGCCCGCCAGCGTGCCGCGCTGATCCTCTGCGAAGTGCTGCGCTGGCAGGCGACCGAAGCGGCTGAGCTCCTCGACACGAGCGTGCCCGCCATCAACAGCGCCCTGCAACGGGCCCGGGCCACGCTCGGCGCCGTGCCCGCCGCGGCGCAGCAGGACGCCCTCGACGACGCGGACAGCGAGCTGTTGGCCCGTTACGTCGACGCCTTCGAGCGCTACGACATCGAGCGGCTGGTCACCCTGCTGCGCGAGGATGCCGTGCAGTCGATGCCGCCGTTCGCCATGTGGATCCAGGGGGCGGCGAACATCGGGCGTTGGATGGTCGAGCCCGGTCCGCTCGCATGCCGCGGTTCGCGCCTGGTGGCGCACCACCGCCAACGGCTGTCCGGCCTTCGGGCAGTACCGGCGCGACCCCCAGGGCGGTTATGCGCCGTGGGCCCTGCAGGTCCTGGAGATCTCAGCCGGGAAGATCATCGGCATGACGTTCTTCCTGGACCTGCTGGACCCCGAGCGCCTCTTCCCCGCTTTCGGGCTCCCGCTCCATCTCGACGGCTAGACCCGTCAGCTCGACGAGCGCCCGCAGGTCGGGAGACGACGTCGGTCAGGCACGAGCCCACCCCCGAGACGCTTCGCCAGCAGGGCCAGGCGGGCCACATCGTCCACCGCGCCGATATCGGGCGCGGCGGGGCCCTCCAGCACGCCTGCGGCCAGCGCGATCCCCTCGGGATCCACCATCGTCACGCGGCACCACAGCGGCATCACGTGGAGGACGGCACACGGCACACGTTCTCATCGGTCGAGCGCAGAGGGACTGTTCCGCAGTGCGATGAATTCCCTCGACCCCACCCGTCAAAAAGGGGGATGATGGACCCGACAAAAGGAGTCACCACCATGACCACACGAGACAGCGCCCCTCTCGGCTCGCCCTGCTGGGCCGATCTCTGGACCTCGGACGTCGAAGGCAGCGGCCGGTTCTACGGCGAGCTCTTCGGTTGGGAAGCCCAGGAGCCGAGCGAGGAGTTCGGCGGCTACTTCATGTTCACCCGTGACGGCGTTCCTGTCGCCGGCGGTATGGGCGACATGGGGGAGATGAAGGCGCGACAACTCGTGGAAGATCTACCTGAACACCGACGACATCGCCAAGACGGTGGCCGGCGCAGAGGCGGCGTCGGGCCAGGTCATCGTCCCCGTCATGGAGGTGGCGGATCTCGGGATTCAGGCGGTCTTCATCGACCCGACCGGCGCCGTCATCGGGGCCTGGCAGCCCGGGACCTTTCCCGGCTTCACCGTGCTCGACGTCCACGGGGCGCCGAGCTGGTCCGAGCTGCACACCAACGACTACCCGACCGCGCTCGACTTCTATCGCTCGGTGTTCCGGTGGGAGACGAAGGTCGAAGGCGACAGCGACGAGTTCCGGTATTCGACGATGCGCAATCCTGACGGAGAAGGGGAGCTGGCCGGCGTCATGGACGCAAGCGCCTGGCTCGGGGGTCAATCGTCAGCGTGGTCGATGTATTGGCACGTCGACGACACCCGCGCCGCCGTCACCGACGTCACGAAGCTCGGGGGTTCGGTCGTGCACGAGGCCGAGGACACCCCGTACGGCACACTGGCCACGGTGGCCGACCCGGCCGGTGCCGTCTTCAAGTTGCGCACGCCGCCGCAGGGGTAAACGGCGACAGCCATCCTCAGGTCGCGGTCGGCCCGGGGCGCAACACCGGCAACCCTGCGGCAGGGCCCGTACGGCGCGCCGCCGACGCGGGCGCTGACGACGACCAGCAAGGGCCAGAGCGCTTCGGAGAGGGCAGCGCTGCGCTCGGCCAGCCCCCGGTGCGAACCGTTGACTTCGAGAACGAACCACAGCAGCAGTCCGAACATGGTCAGCGTGGCGCTGATCGATGCCCGTCGGGTCAACAGGGGCACGCGGGTGCGCCGCCGCGCCGCGAAGACCGGCCACGCCCCGAGCGCGGTGAAGGCCACGGTGGCGGCGATGGTGTGGCTGACGCCGTTGCCGCTGACCGGTTGCGGAAAGGCCGCCACCGCCAGCGTGCCCACTCCCCCGCCCACCAGGAGCGCCCTTCCGGGTTTGCCGGCTGGGCGCAGCCCCAACCCGGTCACGGCATAACAGGCGCCGAGCCCGGCCAGGGCGGTGGTCATGATCCAACGATCCGTCGCTCCCCGTGCGGCGAGGGCACTGATCGTGTCACGGATGGAATCGAACCCAGCCGGCTGCCGGCCGGCGGCAATCGTCCACCCGCCGACGAGGAGCAGCGGCCCGATACCGCTCGATGCCAGAGCCCACCACGGCACCGCGGGTTCGGCGTCTTCGGGGACCTCGGGTGCATCTCGATGCGTGTTGCGCATACCGCACACTCTCCCCCATCGTGGCCTCGTCGCCGAACCGGATGGCGGAACCGGGGTTCAGCTGGTGGGCGTGACGTGCTCGGTGATCGGCGCGGTCACGACCACCGGTGCGCTGGTGGTCGTGGTGGCGGCCGGGGTCACGTGGGTGGCGGCATGGACCGTCTTCTTCCCCTCGTCGAGACCCTTCTCGAACTCGTTCTTGGCTGAACCCAGGTTGCGGGCCAACTTCGGAATGGCAGCGCCACCGAAGAGGAGCACTACGACCACGATAAGCACGATGATTCCATCGACTCCGAACACATCTGCGAGCATCTGACTCTCCTTTGCCTCGTCCACAGGAGGCGGACTATCTCTCTATTCGGCGCATGGGCCTGTCCGGATGTGGTGTGGCGGAAGAAACTTCCCCCATCCGTGGCGGGGACCGGAACGAATACAAGGTGCCATGCTCAATCTCGATCCCTCGAAGCTGCTGATCATCGCGGTCGTCGCCATCATCCTCCTCGGTCCCGACCGCCTCCCCGCCGTCGCACGCCAGGTCGGAGGAGCCTGGAAGTCCTTCACCGCTTATCGGCACCGCATGGAGTCCCAGGTGCGCGAGTCGATGCCGGACCTCCCCAGCACCGCCGATATCTCACGCCTGGCCCGTTCGCCTACGGCGCTCCTCAATCACTTGTCCACCCTGTCTCCTGATGAGGCTGCACCCGAGGACGACCACGAGGTGGAGACCGACGCCCAGATCATGACCCGCGCCGCGGCGGCATACCGGGAACCGCTTCCCGTCCACGCGGTCCCACCTGTCCCGGTCACACCCGGTGTCGACCCCGGGCTGAACTAATAACCCGGCCGCGCCGCTCAGGCCGTGCCCGTGGCCAGCATCGGCCCATGGGGCTGACGGGCGCCACCGGCGGCTTCGACGGTGACGCCCAATCGGTACGGCCTCGACGCGCCGGCCGACGTGAAGGTGGCGAGGTGCGGGGCCCGTCCGAGCAGCCCGAGCGAGATCGTCTTGCCGTTGATCACGCCCCACAGTTGGTAGGTCTCCGCCGCCGGCAACGTGGGGAGGCTCGACGTGACGAGGTAGCCGCGCCCACTGGGAAGCAGGACGAATCGGGCCACGTCATGATGGCGCACATCGGTGAGCGTGACGGAGGTGTGGCCTTGCGTCTCCATGGCGGCCACAATCTCGCGTGTGAGCCGATTCTGCGATGGCCCCCTGCAGGTGGGCCATCTGGTTGTTCGCATTGGCCAGGCTGATGCCGAGCACGGTCGCGAGGGCTGCCGTACCGACAGCGACGGATGCCACGGACACGAAGTGCACGCGTGACGAATGCAGGGCGCGGGCCACGCGGTGCCGCGGCGCGGCACCGACGATGGCGGGCGGCCGCAACCCCACCGGGGCCAAGAGCTCGTGGCCCGGGCCCGGGTCAGTGAGACGACGCGAGATGCGCTCCCAGAGCCGGCCCGGAAGCGGGACGACCGAGTTGCCGAGCGCAGCCGCCACCTCGTGGTGGGCATCGACCTCGGCCTGACAGCGCGGACAGAGGGCGACGTGGGCGCGGATCAGTGCCGATTCGTCCTGCGCCACCGCATCGAGGGAGTACGCAGCAAGCAGGTCGCTGGCCTCCTCGTGGGTCATCATGCGTCGACACCCTGAATTCCGGCGTCGACCAGGACATCACGCATCCGGCGCATGCCGTTGCGAATGCGGCTCTTGATCGTCCCTTCGGGTTGGTCCAGAAGCTGTGCCACCTCGATATAGCTGTGCCCGTCGAAGTAGGCGAGTTCGATGGCGCGCCGCTCGTCGGATGGGATCACTTCGAGCGCCCGGTCGATGTAGTCGCAGCGGACCATCTCCCAGTACTCGTGAAAGATGTCGTACTCGACAGCCGCCTTGACGTGGGCGTCCCCTGCTCCCTCCGGCGGCGGGCGTTCAGCGTTCGTATCGCGTCGACGGCGCGCGCATGCGCCTGGGTGAGAAGGAAGGAGCGCAGGCTGCCCCGGGTGGGGTCGAACCGCTCGGGGTGCCGCCAGAGACGGAGGAACACCTCCTGCGTGACGTCCTCGGCTTCCGAAGAACTCGTGGAGCACGCGGCGGGCCAGGCCGTAGACGGCGTCACCATGCCGGCGGTAGAGCTCGGCCAGTCCTGTATCGCCGTAGCGGATCGAGGGTCGTGATGAGTTGGGCTGTCGGTCACTTCTTCGCGCTGCTGCATCGCCTCTGTATTCGGAGGCACGACGCAGCGCGGGATGTCTTCCGCGTGCGATCCCGCACCGACGACGACACGCACGTTGCGACTGCGGCACAACGACACGCGTCGTCACTTCGCCGCAGATTCGCAATATTTCTCACATCCTCGTCGCGCGAGGACTCCGAACACTTAGTGAACCCATCCACAAGGAGCTGACTATGACCGCAGACCCGAGAGCGCTCGCCGAGTTGCTCGAAGAGTCCCAAGACCTTCACGCAGATGCCATGCGCCCGACGCACGAAGCATTAGGCGAGTTGGTCGAACGGAGCCACGCGTCGGGTACGGACGACGTGACGTCGAATCTCGCGTTCCACGAAGAGCACACACGTGGGCTGCGCGCCACATTCGGCGGTGCGACACTGCTCGGCGCCGCAGGAGGTGCCGCATTGGTCGGCGTCCTCGCCTCGGCCGCCGGCGCGTCGAGTTCCCAAGGACGTGCAGGTCCTCCAGACCGCGGCGTCGATCGAGAACCTGGCCGTCGCCACCTATAAGACGGCCTTGACGCTCCCCTACATCGGTGGCGCGACCGCTAACGGCGTCGTCACCAAGTTTGCACAAGTCACCATGGGACAGCATGCCCAGCATGCCGATGCGTTCAACTCGGCGATCATCGTCCCTCGGTGGCAAGCCGCAGCACAAGCCGGACCCTGCGTTCGTGCCCGTCGTCAACAAGGCCGTCAAGAGCCTGACCGGCGCCACGGCGGCCCAGGGTGCCCTCGGTGTCGTCGGCCTCGCGCTCGAGCTCGAGAACATCGCGGCCGAGACCTACGTCAAGGACACGACGTTGGTGAGCTCGACCTCGAACAAGGCGCTCTTCGCCAGCATCATGGGCATCGAGGCCCAGCACGTCGCCGTGCTCCTCGCCGTCCAGGCCCTTCTGAAGGCCGGTGCGCCGCAGCTGATCTCCCTGAGCGAGCCCGCCACCCTCGAAGCACTCCCGGCCGCGGCCGGGAGCGTGGGATTCCCCAACGCCTTTTACCAGACCAGCAGTGCCGCCCCCGCCAAGCAAGGAGCCGTCAAGTGAGCAAGCGTACGAAGAAGGTCGAATTCGCCGGGAGCGAAAGCGAACTCAATGCCATGACCAAGGAGCTCGACGAGCTCCACAACGATGTCGCAGAGCCCTCCATGTGGGCGGGCGTGTCCAACATGATCGACGGTATGCGTGGCGCCACTGTGCGACCCACGAGCCGCCGGACGTTCCTCATGGGCACAGGCGCCGCCGTTGCCGGCGGTGCCGCGCTCCTGGCGGTCGGCTCGACGCCGGGACTGGCCGCCGCCGCCACAAGGGCGGAGTCACGCCTGCACCTGGCCGATGCCGCCTTCCCTCCTGCGGGATTGAAGGGTGACCTGGCCGTGGCTGCTGTCGCCGCCAGCCTCGAGAACCTGGCGGTCTATCGCCTACAAGGCCGGACTGGCTGCAGCGACAGCCGGCAAGCTCGGCACCGTCCCTCCGGCCATCGGCACGTTCGCCACGACGGCGCTCAGTCAGCACACGCAGCACGCCGCGGCATGGAATGCCGTCCTGAAGTCCAACGGCAAAGCCAAGGTGACGGTGACGAATCCGACGCTGACGCCGACCATTCAGGCCAACTTCGCCAAGGTCACCGACATCGGCGGTCTGGCCCAACTGGCGCTCTCCCTCGAGAGTGCGGCGGCCGCGACGTATCAGGCCGAGACATCCATGCTGAAGAGCAAGGCTGCCATCGGGCTCTCCGCCTCCATTGAGCCGGTCGAGATGCAGCACATCGCCATCCTCTACTACGTGATGGGGATGTACCCGGGCGCCCAGACCACGGCGGGTACCCCGATCGCCTTCAGCTCGACCGCAGCGGCGGCATAGGGAGATGCGAATGCGGTTGAAAGTCGGAGCGGGCGTCCTGGTCCTCGCAGGCGCCCTGCTCCTGGCCGCGTGCGGCAGCGGATCCGAGCGCGAAGAGCGGGACGACGACGACATCGGGCGCCTCGAGTAGCGGGACGTCCATCACCATCTCCAACTTCATGTTCCAACCGATGTCGCTCACCGTTGCTCCCGGGAGGCACCGTCAGCGTGACCAACAAGGATTCGGCCACGCATACCCTGACCGCCACCGGTGGGCAGTTCAACACCGGCGACATCGATCAGAACCAGACGAAGACGTTCACGGCGCCGATGAAGCCGGGGACGTACCACTACATCTGCAACATCCACCAGTACATGATGGGCTCCATCATCGTGAAGTAGCACTCCTCGACGCGGTGCGTGACAGGCGGCGGCAACGGAGCCAGAATGCAGGTGCATGCCGAAGCTGAGCGCCGGGATCCTGCCGTACCGCGTCGAGGAGGACGGTTCGCTCTCCGTGCTGCTGGTCCATCCGGGCGGACCGTTCTGGAAGAACAAGGACGAGCACGCGTGGTCGATCCCCAAGGGCGAATACGGACCCGACGAGGACCCCGAACAGGCTGCTGCCCGCGAGTTCACCGAGGAGCTCGGCCTGCCGGTGCCCGAGGGGCCTTGGCTCGACCTGGGGACCATCCGTCAGTCCGGCGGCAAGTACGTGCGGGCCTGGGCGGTGCGGGCGGACACGTTGCAGCTCGACGGCATGGTCGAGCAATCAATTCGAAATGGAATGGCCTCCCCGCTCGGGCAGGATGCAGCAGTTCCCCGAAGTCGACCGCGCCGAATGGATGACCCTGCCCCGAGCACGCGTCCGTCTCGTGGCGGCGCAGGGCGAATTCCTGGTCAGATTAGGTACGGAGGTGGCGCCGCAGTCGCGGTGATCAGTTCCGGGCGGAGATCGGCAAACTGGTTCTTGCCCTTGTGTTTGGCTTCGTACATGGCGGCGTCGGCTGTCTGTAGGACGGCGTCGCGCGCGGAGATCGGGTCCTGTCGTCGTCGGGTAGGTGATGCCGATGCTGACGGAAATCTCATGGACGGTTGCCGATACGTCGTAGGGCACGCGGAGAGCGTCGACGATTCTCCGGGCCACGTTGACCGTCAACGCCCGGATGTCGACAGCCCCCGGCGCGTCGGCACTCTGCGGGCGCCCCGCGTCGTTGACCTGTTTGAACCCGTCGAGGTCGCAGTAGAGGCCGGGGATACCGATCGCAGGAGGTCGAGCGCTGTATACGGTTTACCAGGCCTTTTTAGAGGGTGCCACTGTGCAGCAGCCCCTTGTAGGCGATCCACCCGGCTGGAATCGGCAACCAGAAGGTGGCGATGCGGAAGATGAGCACGGCCGGGATCGCCTCATGGGCCGGTATGCCCAGAGCCGTGAGCCCGGCGGTCAGGACGGCTTCCACGGCCCCTAGACCGCCGGGGGTCGGGGCGAACGAGCCGACGGTATTGCCGGCCAGGTAGACGATGGCGGCGGGGAGAATGGCCGGATGTGCCCCGAGCGCGCTCAGGGCGGCGAGGAACGCCAGGACGTAGCCGAAGGTGAGCAGCAGGTTCGCCCCCACCGCGACGGCGAGCCGGGACGGTTGGGAGACGGCGATCAGCAGGCGCGGCCAGACGTTCTGGATGCGCGGCCACACGGTTTGCTCGAACCGCGCCCGTGTCTGCGGAATCAGCAGCACGATCCCGATGACGAACGCGATGGCGCCCAGCCCGATGAAGAGATCGGCACCGGGCACGATCTTGAAACGGCTGATGCCTGATCCCGTGAGCAACCCGAAGGCGATCAGGAGGGGGATGGTGGTGACCACGTTGACGATCTGTGAGAGCGCCACCGCGGCGGCGATGGAGCTCTCGTCCACGTGCTGACGGCTCAGATAGCGGGCGTTGACCGCAACGTGGCCGACCGTCGGTGGCATGGCCACGCCGATGAACGCGGTCGAAAGCTGGACGAGGAAGCCGCGCACCATGGAGAGGCGCTTGGGGACGAACGCCGCGAGATTCAACGCCGCCGCGAAGTAGGTGATGGCGGATCCGAACAGGGCGACGGCGAACCACCCGAGGTTCGTCTTGCGCAGGGCCCCGAAGAGATCGACCTTGGAGAACTGCCCGATGAACAAGAACGCGATGACCGTGAGGGCGACCGCACTGAGCACCGTGCGCCAGCGGAACCGTTCGAGCCGCGTGACGTGGGCCACCGTGTCCTCGTCCTCACCCACCAGCTCGCGGCGTATGTCGGCGATGGTCCCGCGCGCCTCGCGCATGGAGGCCCAACCCCAGGGAGCGAGGGCGAGCGGCTGCAGGATGGCGAGCACGGCCTCTTCGTCTTTGGGCGCATAGGCGGCACGAAGTGCGGCGACCGCATCGGCCGGTCCCACGCTGCGGGCCAGAGTGGTCAGCAGTTGGGTGACATCGAGCCGGCGCACGAGCTCGCCCGCACCCGGAAGTGCGGCGTCGAGGGAGAAGAAGACGGCCGACCCGTGGGCGACCCCCAGGTTTTCGGCCCGGAGGTCGCGATGGGCCACCCCGGCATCGTGGAGCTCGCGTAACGCGCGGAACAATGCTTTCGCGCTCTCGAGGTTCCATTCGGTGCTGGGCGGCGCTTCGTGCGGGGTGGCCATGACGAGCACGAGCGTCTCGGCCGGCATTTCACGTAGCAGCAGCGCGGTCGGGCTGCGCACGCCGGCGCTGCCCGCCATGAAGCACGACAGCGAAAGCTGTTCGAGCTGCGCCCGTGAGCTGAGCGCGACGTGGTGGGCGACGACCTGGCGTAGGCGGATCCGTGTCCACAGCCGCCGCGCCAGCCCCGCCCCCCTGGTGTCACGATTGGCCAGCCGCACATCGATGGAGCGCCCATCGGCGAGCGTACCGGCGAGGCGCGCCGTGTCGGCGTTCACCACCTCGAGCGCGGAGACCGTCAAGCCACAATCGGCGAGCCATCGAATGAGCTCCCGGGTGCTCGGCCGGACCGACGCGGCGCCGAGGCACCACCGCACGCCCCAACCGAAAAAGAGGCCACCGAAGAGTGCGACCCCGAGGGCGAACGGCGTCAGGGCATCGACGGCCACCCCGGCGAAAAGAATGCCGGCGCCCGCCAGGACGCACCAGCGGGACCACCGCGAACGCCGGGCCAGATCGCTGGCGACGAGAAAGGCGATGAGGGCCGTGTCGAGGATGAGGATGGACGGGTTGCTGCCGTGGAGCACGGCCCGGGCCACGGACCCGTCCTCCCCGTGCCAGACGCTGGCTGCGACGATCCCCACGGCGGCCGCCTGGAAGGCGGCAGCGATCGCGTTGCGGGCACTGCGGATGTCCGTGCGGAAGAGACTGACCAGGGCCACGACCACAAGGGCAATGCAGCCGATGGTGGTGGCGACCTCGGCCGCGGAGGACAGCCAGCGGGGGATATGGCGGAGCCAGCTCGAGACGTCATTGGCCAGCTCGGTGCTCCCGGCGGGCAGCGCCAGAATGAGGGCGAACTCGATTCCGACGATGGCTGCCGCGAGCACCCCCAGCAGGGCGTCGGTGGGTCGCCGGACCCGGTTGATGCCCGGCGAAGTACTCAGTTCCTGGGGAACCGGCTCCTGGGGATCAGAAACCGGACCGGTCAACGCACCAGGAATGTGTTCTCGGGGCGGACATCCATCTTGCATTGTCTATCCGCAAATGCTGCAAATGGTGGAAAAGGGCGCTTCCAGGTGCCGCCTGGCACCGAGGCGGCACCTGGAGCGTTCTTACTTGACTGCGTCCTTAATTTTCTCGCCCGCCTGCTTCAGGTTGCCGCCTGCCTGCTCGGCCTTGCCCTTGGCCTGGAGGCTGCGGTCGTTGGTGGCCTTACCTGCTGCTTCCTTGACGCGGCCCTTCACTTCTTGTGCTTTGTTCTTCGCCTTATCGGTGGTCGACATGTCGGCTCCTTTTTCTGTGGTTGCCTCTGTCCTACCCATCTGGCGCTATCGCAATCCGCAGAGCTGAGGCTTAAAGACCCGGCAGCAGGGTAAGACTCCCCTATGACTCTTTCGCGTGCTGTCGCCCGTCCCCTTCTGGCCTCCATGTTCATCGCCGGTGGGCTCGATTCCGTCCGGCATCCCGAGACGAAGGTGGCAACCGCACAGGGCGTGACGGACCAGCTCCGGACGCTGGTGCCCTCCCTGCCCAAGGACACCGCTTCGTTGGTGCGGTTCAACGGGATGGTGCAGCTGGCAGGGGGTGTCCTCCTGGCGACCGGCCGGGTCCGTCGACTGGCCGCACTGGCCCTGATCGGTTCCGTCATCCCCACGACGTACGCGGCGCACCGCTTCTGGGAAGAGCCCGACGAGCAGATCCGGGCGCAGCAGCGCATCCATTTCTTCAAGAACCTGGGGCTGCTCGGTGGCTTGATCCTGGCCGCCGTGGACACTGAAGGCGCGCCTTCCCTCGCCTGGCGGACACGACAGGGTGCGCAGCGGGTGTCGCACACCGTCGCCCTGGGCCGGGTCGCCACGGGTTCCCATGCCCACCGCGGGTCAGAGAAGGCCGTCGCCGCCGGCCGCCGCGGCCGCCGTAAGGCGCAGAAAGCCGTGCTCCAGGCCAACAAGGCTGCGCTGCGGGGTGCCCATAACGCCGATCGTCTGCTGTCGAGTGCGGCCGCGTCGGGGTTGGCCCTTTCCGGGTCCTCGCTCCGCCATGCGAGCGACAGCGCCCACACGCTTTCGACGAAGTCGTCGGCAACGGGGCGCAAGGCTAGGAAGGCCGCACTCCAGGCCAACAAGGCTGCGCTGCGAGGCGGGCACCGGGCCAATCGTGCGCTGGCCGAGGTCGCCACGTCCGGGGTCGCCCTCGCCGCACCCCATCTCCGCCACGCCAATGAGAATGCCCGGACCGTGGCCAAGGCACTCCTGGAGGGGGCCGAGCCGGCCCTCACGGCGCTGCGCGAAGGAACGGATCCTTTGCTGTCAGCCGGAGCGGAGCGGGCCGGAGCACTCCTGGAAAAGGTGCAGGAGCACCGGGCGGGTTGACCCACCGTCGGGGCTAAACGGGTCCACCAGCCGCACGCAGGCCCCGGTCTATCCTTCGCACTCTCGAGTTGGGAGAGGCGAAGAAGGTCGGAGCATGCAATGACTGTCCCCAGATTTCTCGCTGCGCTGGCCATCGTCTGCTCGGTTGGGACGGTGCTCACGGGTGCCCCCTCGTCCGCTACCCCCTTGGGACCTGCTGCGTTGGCCGTCGGCAGCCCGCTTCAACCAGCTGCCTCCATGAGGCACGTCGGCTCAGCTGGCCAAGCCGGGCCGTTTGGACCGTCGCCCGTCCATTGGGTAAACGGTCAGCGTCCCCACGTCCTCGGGGGTACCAAGGGTGACGTCGAAGGGCCTGCTGCCACCACAAACTGGGCAGGTTGGATAGACACCGGCACGACGTTCAGTGTCGCCGACGGCCAATGGACCGTCCCATCCGTTCAACCCTCACAGGCGGCGGAGTATTCATCGGAATGGGTCGGCATCGGGGGCGTCTCCGAAAGCGATCTCATCCAGACCGGAACGAGCGAAATCACGTCCGGCGGTGGGACGTCGTACTTCGCCTGGTACGAAATGTTGCCCGCCAACAGCGTGACCATCTCGGGTCCGGTTTCGCCAGGGGATGTCATCCTTGCGTCGATTGCCGAGAACTCGCCTGGTGTCTGGACCATCACCATCGAAGACCAGACCCAGAACTGGACCTATCAGCACACCTTTTCGTATGCAGCGTCGGCGCTTTCAGCTGAATGGATCCAAGAGGCCCCGACGGTCAACGGCTCCCAGTCCACGTTGGCAAACTTCGGCTCAGCGAACTTCACGTCCCTCGGTGTGAGCGGAGCGGATCTTTCGGCGACCAGCCTGACCGACGTGGTCATGGTCAATAGCGCAGGAACCATCGTGGCCTATCCGACGGACCTCATTGCAGGTTCATTCTCAGTCATTTTCGGCACGCCCAGACCCGGCGTCACATCCGTTTCTCCCGGATCAGGGAGCACCGCCGGTGGAACGCAGGTCACGATTGAAGGCAATTATCTGTATGGGGCGACAGCCGTCACGTTCGGCGGGTTGGAGGCGAGCGGGCACACGAACTCGGACGGTTCCGTTTCGGTGACTGCACCGCCGGGAAGTCCCGGCGCCGTCGATGTGGTGGTGACGACGCCGGGAGGCGCGAGCCCGCCGGTCGTGGCGGACGAGTTCACGTATGTGGCACCTGCACCCCCACCGCCGCCCCACGGGTACTGGTTAGTTGGCTCTGACGGCGGGATATTCACGTTCGGGTCAGCGCAGTTCTATGGTTCGACCGGCAATCTGCGCTTGCAGCGCCCGGTAGTCGGGATCACCCCCACGGCAGACCGTGGAGGGTATTGGTTAGTGGCCTCCGATGGCGGCATCTTCAGCTTCGGTGATTCCAGCTTCTTCGGGTCTATTCCGGGAATCGGACTCCACCCCGCTGGCTCGGGACTTCCGAACAGTCTCAATGCACCGATCGTCGGTATGGTGCCGTCCCCTGACGGCGGGGGCTACTTCATGGTCGCGGCAGACGGTGGTGTGTTCGCGTTCGGCGACGCGAGGTTCGCCGGCTCCTGCCCCGGTATCGGCGGGTGTGCCGGGACGGCCGTCGCCGTGATGCCGGACGCCACCGGCAATGGCTATTGGCTGGTCACCAACGCCGGGGCCGTCTACACGTTCGGTGATGCCTCCTACTTCGGGGCACCCGGGAACGTCGGATCGCCGGTCACATCAGCCGTGCGTACCCCAGATGGCAATGGCTATTGGATCGTCGTGGCCAACGGAACCGTCTACAACTACGGGGATGCTCGGAACTTCGGCAGTCCCGGAGGAACCCTCGGAGGGCTCAACTATGCCTCCACGATCTTCACGACCGCAGACGGCAATGGCTACTGGGTGGCATCATCGACAGGTCAGATCTATCCGTACGGAGACGCACCAAATGACGGGTCGATGGCAGGCACGAAACTGAATGGTTCGATAATCGCTGGCACGGGGTGGTGACAGCGCCCAGTTCCCCACCGCAACCTGACGCCGGCGGGTGAGGCTGGCTACGCTCATCACAGCTTCATCTTTGCCAATGCCGGGGGGAAGGTCGATGTCGGAATGATCACTTGTCTGCACGTGAACCATTTCAATGCGCTCGTCGAGGACCGTGCTGCGAGCCTCGCCCACTTCCGTGACCTCTACGGTGCCCAGTTCCTCCTCGACAAGCCCGAATCCGAATACATTCTGATCGCCGTCGGCACCGTGATCTTCGAGCTCTTCGTGCCCGAGAACTTTCTCCTCCACGCGCGCTTCGGGCCCAACTACAACGGCCTCGAATACCAGGTCCCCGACGTCGGCGACGTCCGCGACGCACTGCAGGCGCGGGGCATCCGCGTCGTCGGCGACATAGACGTGGCGTTCTACACGCACCCGGCCGACACCCTCGGACTCGGGCTGGAGTTCTACCACCGCAACTTCCACACCGAGGGAATTCCGAACGGGTATCTCGAGGCGATCATTCCCCTCGAATACTGGCGGGACGAGCATCCCCTCGGCTGCAGCGGCCTGAAGCGCTACAGCGTCGTCGTCGCCGACATCGAGGCCGCGCTGCGGTTCTTCCAGGACTTCCTGGGCGCCACCGTCCTCTACGAAGAACTCCGCCCCAAGGTCGGGGCACGCGTCGTCGGGCTCGACCTGGCCGGCACGGTGGCCGAGCTCGTGACCCCGCTCGAGGACGGCGTCATGCAACGCCATCACGCCCGGTACGGGGACGGCATGCGCTCCACCGTGTTCGCCGTGCGGAGCCTGCAACAGGCACAGTCCTACTTCGCCGACCGAGGCATCACCCTGCAACCGGGCGACGCCCCCGACACCCTGGCCATCAGACCCGAGGACAACCGGGGTCTCCTCTTCGAATTCTCCGAATGAACAGTACGAACAGAAAAGTGGCGACGCGCACCACACAGAGTGCAAGAGGAGGGAAGGCAGCATGACGCTCCCATTCACGTTGGTCTCGGCCGATTCCCACATCGCAGAACCCCCCGATCTGTGGACGACCCGCATCGACCAGAAGTTCCGCGATCGCGCCCCCCACATGGAGAGCCGGGAGAAAGGTGACGCCTACATCATCGACGGGGCGAGCAATTCAGCGAGCTTGGTCGGGCTTCTGGCCACCAAGCCCAAGTATGCGGATCCCGAGGTGAACTTCGGTCTCGAAGGACGATGGGTCGACGTGCCCGAAGGGGCCTACGACCCGGTGGCCCGGGCGGCCGAGCTCGACCGCGAAGGGATTGAGGCCGAAATCCTCTACACCACCGTCGGGCTGGGCCTCTTCGGGCTCAAGGACCTCGAGTTCCGGCATGCCTGCTTCCGTGCCTTCAACGACTGGCTCGCCGAGCACTGCCAGGGCGCCCCGACGCGCTTGTTCGGCGTGGCGATGGTCGCCATCGACGACGACATCGACCGCAGCGTCAGCGAGCTCGAGCGTTGCGTCGCCATGGGACTGCGCGGCGCCATGATCAGCATCGGGCAGCGGTCGGGCCAGAGCTACGGCGACGCCAAGTTCGAGAAGTTCTGGTCGGCGGTCGAAGCGCTCGAGGTCCCGATCAGCCTCCACGTGGCGGCAACCGAGACCAGCTGGACGAACACGAGCAGCAGGTTCGTCGACTTCAGTTGTGTGTTCACACCGACGATGTACGCCATCACCTCGATGATCTTCTCGGGGCTCTTCGATCGCCACCCGAAGGTCAAGGTGCTTTCGGTGGAGAACGACGCCTCCTGGCCGCTGGCCGTCCTCGAGCGGATGGACGACCGCTGGACCCACGACAAGCTATGGGCGCCGGTCAACGGGGAGGCAGCCGGCATCACCTCGGGCCGCCTGCCGAGCCAGATCTTCCATGACCACGTCGCCTGCACCTTCATGCGTGACCGCACGGCCATCGTCAATCGGGAGATCATCGGTCGGGAGAACCTGATGTGGGGTGCGGACTTCCCGCACTTCGATGGTGCGTGGCCCGATTCCGCGGCCGTCCTCGAACGCCAATTCGACGGGGTCTCCCTCGAAGATCAGATCGCCATCGGCCGCAACAACGCCATCAAGTGGTACAACCTGCCGCTCGAGCTCGCCACCGTCGAGTTGGCGGCGTCGGCCCGCTAAAGACCGAAGACGTCCGCCAGTTCGCTGGGCAGCGGCGTGTCGAGTTGGGCGTAGGTACACGACGCGGGCTCCCGATCGGGACGCCACCGCTTGAACGAGGTGGCATGGCGGAAGCGGTCGCCCTGCAGGTGGTCGTAGGACACTTCGGCCACGAGCTCGGGCCGCAGCGGGGTCCAGCTGAGGTCCTTGCCCGCGCTCCAGCGGCTCTGGCCGCCCGGCACCCGCTGGGTGGGATCGGCTGTCCGCCTCCATCCAGGGGTGGTCGGCCGACGCCTTCGCCAAAAACGGTGCGAGCTCCTCGACGAACTCGGCGCGTTTGGCCACGCTGAACCCCGAGGCGACGCCCACATGGTGGAGGACGCCGTCCGCATCGAAGAGCCCGAGCAGCAGTGAGCCGACGCCACCGTCCTTGTGCTCGCGGAACCCACCGACCATACAGTCGGCGGTCCGTTCGTGCTTGACCTTCAGCATGACCCGCTTGCCCGGCTGGTACCGGAGATCGCCCGCCTTGGCGATGACCCCGTCCAGCCCCGCACCCTCGAAGCGCGAGAACCAGTCGCGCGCGACGTCGGGACTGTCGGTGGCGGGCGTGAGGTGGATGGGGGGTTCGGCGTTGCCGAAGGCCTCTTCGAGGGCGAGACGCCGGGCGACGAAGGACTCGCCCTGCAGATCCCTGTCGCCCACCGCCAGAAGATCGAAGGCGACGAAGGAGGAGGGCGTCGTCTCGGCGAGCAGGGCGACGCGCGAGGCGGCGGGGTGGATGCGCTGGGTCAGGGCATCGAAGTCGAGCCCCGACGGCCCGGCGATGACGATCTCCCCGTCGACGACGCAGCGGTTGGGCAGGTTCTCCAACAAGGAGCGGCGCAACTCGGGGAAGTACCGGTCCAACGGCTTCTCGTTGCGACTGCCGAGCACGACGTCGGCGCCGTCGCGAAAGACGATGCAACGGAACCCGTCCCACTTGGGCTCATAGGAGAGGCCTTCCTGCTCGGGAAGCTCACGGACGAGCTTGGCCAACATGGGGGACACCGGAGGGTTCACGGGAAGCGTCATCGGTTGTGGCTCGCGGTCCACGCCAGGAACTCGTCCATCGGTCGTGTGTTCATGATGCGCTCTTCGGGTACCCCGGTCGCTACCGCCTTTTCACACCCGAACCGCTGCCATTCGAGCTGACCCGGGGCATGCGCGTCGGTGTCGACGACCATGACGCAGTCCAGGGAGAGGGCCAGGGAGAGGAGGTCATCGGGTGGGTCGAGGCGTTCGGGCCGCGAGTTGATCTCGACCGCGGTGCCCGTTCGCGCGCACGCCGCGAACACCGCCTCGGCATCGAAGGTGGATTGGGGCCGGCCTCTCCCGACCACGATGCGACCGGTGCAGTGCCCCAGGATGTCCGTATGCGGGCTCTCGATGGCCCGCAGCATGCGTGCCGGTCATTTCGGGTGCATCCATCCGGAGCTTGGAGTGCACGCTGGCCACGACGACGTCGAGCTGGGCCAGAAGATCCTCGTCCTGGTCCAGCGCCCCGTCCTCGAGGATGTCGACCTCAATGCCGCTCAGGATGCGGAACGGCGCCAGCTCTTCGTTCAACTGCTCGACGATGTCGAGCTGCGCCCGCAACCGCTCGGGGTTGAGGCCGTGGGCAACGGTCAGCCGCGGGCTGTGATCGGTCAGGGCCCAGTAGGCGTGGCCCAGCTCCCTCGCCGCCTCGGCCATTTCACGGATCGGGCTGCCACCGTCCGACCAGTCCGAGTGGCTGTGGCAGTCACCTTGCAGCTGGTCGAGCAACTGCGCCAGCCTCGGCACTCAGGGGAGCGAGGTCGTGCGCCTCCAGTTTCTCGCAGGTAGGCGGGCGTCTTTCCGGCCAGCGCCTCCGCAATCACCTGGGCGCTCGTCTTGCCGACCTGGGGGATCTTCTGCAGCCCGGCCAGCGTCATGGGCGCCAGGTCGTCGTCGGACAAGTCGGCGATGGCCGAGGCGGCATGCCGGAAGGCCCGGACCTTGTAGGTCTCGGCGCCGTCGCGTTCGAGCAGATAGGCGATGCGCTGCAGTGCGGCGCGCGGGTCCATGCCGGTCATCCTTTCTTGGCCCGACTGGGCGCCACCCGGGGCGGCTCGTCGGGTTGTTTGGGGTATTCGGGCGGCCAGGGGGCGTCGTGCAGGCCGTTCTCCCGGTCACGCGCCGCCATGCTCCAGCAGAGGCTGGAGCGACTGCGGCTCGTCCACCATGGCGGCCCACGGGTCCCCCCGCTCCGCGACCAGGGCAGGGACGGTGCGGAGGGTGAGCTCTTCGGGTTGGACGGACGCGACCTCGTCCCAGCTGAGAGGCGTCGAGACCTGGCCGCCGACCCGCGGCCGTACGAACCAGGCACCGAAGACGGTCTTGTGCGGCGCGTTCTGATTGAAGTCGACGAACACCCGCTCCCCCCGTTCCTCCTTCCACCATTGCGCCGTGATCAACGCGGGATGGCGTCGTTCGAGCTCCCGGGCCAAGGCGATGGCGCCGGCGCGGACGTCGAAGCTGTTCCATTCCGGCACGAGCCGCACGTACACGTGGATGCCGCGATTGCCCGAGGTCTTGGGATAGCCGACGATGCCGAGCTCATCGAGCAGGGTGCGGACGTGCCCGGCGGCCTGCCGGACCTCGTCGAAGCCGACACCGGGCTGGGGGTCGAGGTCGATGCGGAGCTCGTCGGCGTGCGTCGGGATCGTCGGCTCGATACGGCCACAGGTGCAGCCCGAGGCAGCCCAGGTTGACCGCCCACAGAACGTGGGCGATGTCGGCCACCACGAGGGCATTGGAACGCGTGCCGTTGGGGGTGGTGACGTCGGTGGTCTCGAGCCAGTCGGGGGCGTTCTTCGGGACACGTTTTTGGAAGAACGAGTTCTTGCCGGCCCCGTCGGGGAAGCGCTCCAGGAGGGCGGGCCGATCCGAGGCGATGCGGCACAAGCACGTCGCCGATCTCGACGTAATAGGAGGCCAGGTCGAATTTGGTGGCCCCGATCTCGGGAAAATAGATCTTGTCGGGACTGGAGATCTCGATGCTCCGACCAGCTGCTTCGATCGTCCGCTTCTCCGAAGGCATCTCGAAAAAGGACGCTATCGCGGGAGCGGCCGCTCCTAAGCTTCAATGGTGGTCATGAGCGACGACGAGAGAATCGACGAGGCGAGCGAGGAGTCCATCCCCGCCAGCGATCCCCCGGCCGGGTGGGCGGGCGAGGACGAGGACGACCTGATGCCACCCGAGGCCCCGCCCCTGTAGGTCTCCCACCAGAGGGCTTCCGCTTCAGCTCCCCCGCCCGGACGGTTCTGGGCCCGGATTTCTGGCCGCAGTAGCGTGGTCGCCGTCGCACGACGTGTGGAGAGGGTGCATCGTGAAGGTAGTCAAAGTGCAACATGTCAGCGTGAACTGTCACGGACGTCTCGACGAAACCCGACGGTTCTACACGGACCTGTTCGACTTGCCGGAACTCCCCCGCCCCGAAATTCCCGGTGTCAGCGGCACGTGGCTCGGCGTGGGCGACGCGCAACTCCATCTGGTCGACGCCGCGGAGTCAGGTGTCCTGCCCGATCCGGTGGCCCCGCACTGGTGTCTCTGGGTGCTCGACATCGACGCCGCACGCACGGAGCTGGAGGAGGCGGGCATCGAGTACATCGAGGGGGCCCAGGGTGACGTGGTGCAGATCTGGATCACCGACCCCAACGGCCAGGTCGTCGAACTCCAGCAATCGCGCTGAGTGGATGACCCGTACCACCTCGAGCGTTTCGTCACCGCCCAGGACGCAGGGGGCACATACGACCGGGTGACCGCAGAGCTCCGGCAGGGGCGGAAGGTGAGCCACTGGATGTGGTTCGTCTTTCCGCAGATTGCCGGACTCGGGCAGAGCCCGACCTCGAAGAAGTACGCGATCACCTCTGTGGACGAGGCGAGGGCCTATCTCTCCCACCCCGTACTCGGTCCGCGCCTCCTCGAATGTACGGACATTGTGGCCCAGTCAACCGGCCTGACGGCCGTGCGGATATTCGGGGGGATCGACGCGCAGAAGTTGCGCTCGTCGATGACGCTCTTCTCTCGCGCTGCGCCGCACGAGCCGTTGTTCAGGCAGGTCCTCGACACGTACTTCGACGGCCACGGGGACGAGGCCACCACTGCCCTGATCTGACGACGCCTCGCCACGTCAGTGCCGGGGTTCTCTTTCGGTGCATTTTGGACAGATCCATCCATTCGCGCCAAATCGCCACGCCACGGCTTCTGGTGCACCGGCCTCTGGAAGACCTATCAGTTCGCCAAAGTCGGGACCTGTTCGCAAGCAGGTACGACATCTCGTGACTCCGGACGTGTCCCTGCTCCCCCCATAGCTGGACTGAGGCAAACGATAAGGGAACTGATGATGTCCACTCACTGCGCGTCTCCTCCCGACGACCGCCCTTTTCGGCCTTTGTTCCCACTCCCGAGATTCCCAAACGTGGCGCCCACTGCGGACTGAGCCGGTGCAAGATCACGGCTGGTTCACCTCAACCCCGACATTGGAGTTCCACGTGAGTCCGCTGTGCGTTTTCTGTGTGCGTTGAAGGGTGGCCGTCCTCATCGATTTCACAGAGGGTCGTGAGGTTCGATTCAGGCGCGGCAGTCATCATGACTATCGCATGGCTACGTCGGATTCCCTCGTTGTGCAGTTGCCGCCGAACGAAAGGGAGTCGCTCTCGGCCACGCGACCGAAGGGTTACCTGGAGTCGCTGAATCTGTATCGAGTCATCGCGTGCGCCGCGGTCGTCGGGAACCACTCCTTTATATGGGCGAACATGTCGACGAACGTGATTGGGACCGGGTTCATCACCATGCTCCACCTCAGTCGGAACGCGTTCTTCTTCCTTTCGGGCCTGGTGATCTGCTACGCACACATCACCCACCCTCGCGGCCTGCGCGAATTCTGGAGGCGTCGTTACGTCCAGCTGGGTGTTCCCTACCTCGCGTGGACTGCCATCTACCTTGTCTTCACGCTCATTATGGTCAGTCTCTCGTGGCACCAAGTGTGGTCATTCCTGAGGCAGAACCTCTTGATGGGCTACTCCCAGCTCTATCCCGCCTTCGTGATCTTCCAGTTCTGTCTCGTCTTTCCGTTCCTCCTCAGATTTCTGCGATCGACCCGGCGACATAATCTGATCATGGTGGTGAGCCTCGGCTTCGCTCTCGTCTTTGGGTTCACCCTCCACTACCCGTGGCTGGTTCCGCCGCTCACTGACGCGTGGAACGCCATGGGTTCGGTCATACCCTGGAGTCGTGATGTGCTCACGTACCAGGAGTTCTTCGTCGCCGGCGCGCTGGTGGCCCTCCACTTCGATGAAGTGGGCGATTTCGTCTCTCGACACTACGGTCACATCTTTGTGCTGAGTGGCGTTATCGGAGGATTGATGGTCCTTTGGTATGCGATCCAGGTCGATAGCGGCACGTCGCTCTTGCGTGCCTCCGATCCTTATCAAGCCGAAGCGGTGATTTGGTACTTTGCGGCTATCGCTTCGATCTTTGCGTTGAGTCAGTGGTGGGAGCAGAAGAGGCCCGAAGGCTCTCCTCCTCGCGTGGGACTGAAAACCTCGGCGGGCCTGGCTGCACTGACCGGAGGGATATGGCTGTCGCACAATCTTTTCCTGAGTTACCTGCGGGCCGTCCTTGGAGGATTGGGTCTGCGAGCAAGTCTGCCCTGGGAAGCCACGGTCGGCATCCTCTTTGTTGGAACCGTCTTCCTGTCGGTCACCTTTACCTCGCTTATTCTGCGAACGCCGCTGAAGTGGGTACTGGGAGGACCGGTACGATCCGAACAACGAGCGGAATACGAAGCGGACCTCGACAGTGCGGCAGCGAGGCGCCCGCGGTAGTCAGGACGGGACGACGGCGGCGATGGCCTGGGCGATACTCTGGTAGCCCGCGTCGTTTGGATGTTGCTTCGAGGGGTACGGCACCGTGCTGCAGTCCCAGGTGAGCTGGCACCGCGTGCGACGTTCAGCGGCACGTTGCTTTCGCCGGAGAACTTCGTCGGGTCCGTCCGATCCACATCGAACGCTTGCGCCACGTTCGCCATGGGGACGTCGGCGGTCTCGTAAATTTTGCGCAAGGTGTCGTCGAGTCGGTCTATGACGGCGAGACTCGCGTCTGCAAAATCCGCACCGGCTGCGCTGCGGAGGTAGTCCCCGAGGTACGGGTTGTAGTGGTTCAACCCGACGATGTGCATGGTCGGGCCGCCCGCCGCGCGCAGGGTGGCGATGATCTGGGGGAGCTGTTGGTCGATGGCTTCGAGGCGTTCGGTGACACAGGATTGGTTGACCGTGTGCAACGCCAGGCAGTGGTCGACGTCGTTGAATCCAAGGTCGATGGTTGTCAGCACCGTGGTGGGATCCGCGTGGAGGAAGTCGAGCGCCTCGGCCAGTTGCGCCACGTAGGGATGACACCGATCTCCCCCGGCCAAGAACGAGTCGGTTGTCTCCCCCGCGCATCCGAGCTGGACCAGCTGCAGGTCGTGCCAACGGCTCCGTTCGATCGACAGGAGATCGTTGGCGTACCCCGAATCGGTGGGTTGCCCCTGAGGACGCAGGGCGGTGGGCTGAAATCCGATCGAGCCGGAGCCGCCGAGGGCGAGGTAATAGGTAACCACCGGACCAGAGGCACCGGTCGCCCCCGCGACACCCTGGCTGCTCATGGAGGCGAAGAAGAGCATCACGATGCCCAACCCTGCTGCGACGGCCGTCGGCCACGATCGACTCTTTTTCACCTCCGCCCACCTCCGCCGCGCAAAGAGTACCGGTCAGCAGCTGTCGCCTGGAGACGTCGGTCACAGAGGTAGCTGGCCTTGACAAGGCTTAGGAATTGGGGTGCTGGCACGAAGACGATTCCAGATGCTGCCCTCCTTGGCCCGAGTCGGGACACCCGTCAGACTTTCCCTGTGATGGCACGAGTGGGCTCGACGACGAGCACCGCAATGATTCCGCCTTCCGGAGAAGAGTCTTGCTAGTGGTCGTTTGGTACCGCTTCGGGGGAACTTTCCGGCAGCGCCGCGGCGCCTACGTGTCGATCGTCTTGCTCATCGGGCTGGTGGGCGGGCTCTCCATGGGCGCCCTCGCCGCAGCCCGGCGCACCGAGTCCTCCTTCCCCACCTTCCTGGCCAGCACCAACCCGTCCAACCTGAGCCTCGCCACGGCACTGTGGAATCCGGCGCTCGGTTACACCACTGGCTACAACGGCCCCCTCGTGGCCACTATCGCCCGCTTACCCCATGTCCGGCGGGCCGAGAGCTACTCGGGCATCTACAGCGAGCCGATCGGAGCGAACGGGCAACCGACGTCAGCGGCCGAGAATGCCAACTTCGACGTCAACGGAAGCGTCGACGGGCTCTACTTCAGCCAGGACCGGGTCACGGTCCTGCAGGGACGGATGGCCGACCCCAAACGGGCCAACGAGATCATGATGTCCGTGGGTGCCGCTGACTCCCTGGGCCTCCACGTCGGGCAGACCGTCACCTGGGGCACCTACACCAACTCCCAGTTCGAGTCGGCGCCGAACGCACCTCCGGCGCTGCACGAAAGACTCACCCTCGTCGGCACCGTCGTCCTCAACAACGCCGTCGTGCAGGACGAGATCGATGCCAACGGCCCCACGGCCGTCATCTTCACGCCGGCCCTCACGCGGCGGCTGGACAACTGCTGCGCCAACTACTCGTTCACCTACCTGCAGCTCGACCACGGGGAGCCGCGACGTGCCGGCGGTCGAAGCGGAGATCGAGCGCGTCATCCCCTCCAAACTCCCCCACGACTTCTACGACACCTCCATCGACGTCACCAAGGCCCAGAATGCCATCAAGCCGGAGGCCATCGCCCTCGCCGTGTTCGGCCTCATCGCCGGGCTCGCTGCGATCCTCATCGCGGGTCAGGTGATCGGCCGGCAGTTGGGTTTCTGGGCTCCGGAGGAGCGCACCCTGCGTGCCCTCGGTGCCAACTCCGTTCATGACCGCGGGCGACGGGCTGCTCGGGATCATGGGCTGCCGTCGTGGTGGGCGCGCTGGTGGCCGTCGCCGTCGCCGTGGCGCTCTCCCCACTGGCACCGCTGGGCCCGGTGCGTCCCTACTATCCCGACCCCGGCGTCGCCTTCGACTGGACGGTGCTCGGCCTCGGGGTGGCGGTGCTCGTCGTGGTCCTCGGGTCCGTGGCGATCGTGCTGGCCGTGCAGCGGGCGCCGCAGCGCACCGGGACGCGCCGCCGGCTCCGCGCACCTTCGCGCATTGAAGGTGCAGCGTCAATGGGTGGCCTGCCCGTCTCGGCGGTCACCGGCATCCGCTTCGCGCTCGAGCCGGGGGCGGAGAGCGAGGCCGTGCCGGTGCGCTCCGCAATCCTCGGTGCGATCCTGGCCGTGGTGGTCATCATCGCCACTGTGATCTTCGGCTCCAGCCTCAACTCCCTCGTATCGCACCCTCGCCTCTATGGATGGAACTGGAACTACGACCTGATCGCCGGAGGCGGGGTCGGCGACATTCCCGCCGCGCGGTCGGCGACGCTGCTCGACCACGATCCGAGCGTGGCGGCCTGGTCCGCGTACTGGTTCGGCAACTTGCAGATCGACGGCTTCACGGTGCCCGTTCTCGGTGGGTCACCCGGTGCAACGGTGGCGCCACCGATCCTGACCGGCCACGGCTTCGACGGGCCGGATCAGATCGTGCTCGGTCCAGGCACGCTGGCCCAGATCCACAAGTCGGTCGGGGACTCCGTCACGGTGCGCTACGGAACGACCACCCCGCACCTCCTCCGCATCGTCGGCACGGCCACGATGCCCGCAGTGGGCGTCGGCGGCGTCACGGGGCATGCGTCCATGGGGACGGGGGCGGTCGTGCCCTACCAGCTCCTCCCCGCATCGGTACGCAACCAGTTCAGCGTGTCCCCGGCGGGCCCTAACGCCGAATTCGTGCGCCTCAAGCCCGGGGCAAACGCCAAGACCGCACTCCGGTCGCTGAACCGCATCGCGGCGGAGGTGGCGCCCCCGGGGAACAACGGCGGCTACGTGCTGGGGGTCGAGAGGCCGGCCGAGATCGTCAACTACCACTCGATGGGTGTCACCCCGCTGATTCTCGGCCTCGGATTGACGGTGGGCGCGGTGACCGCGCTGGGTCTGACCCTCATCGCCTCGGTCCGGCGCCGCCGCCGCTCCATGGCGATGCTGCGGACGCTCGGCTTCACAGGCCGCCAGCTGAGGGCGAGCGTGGCCTGGCAATCCAGTGTCGCCGTGGTGATCGGGCTCGTGGTCGGCGTGCCGCTCGGGATCGTCGCCGGGAGGTTCCTATGGGATCTCTTCGCCACCAATATCTACGTCCTGCCCACCCCGACCGTGCCCGTGCCGGCGATCGTGGCCATCGCGCTCGGTGCCCTGGTGCTCGGCAACCTGGTCGCCGCCTTTCCGGGACGTACCGCGGCCCGCACGCCGGCTGCGCTGCTGCTGCGGACCGAGTGAGTGTCGCTGCGTCGGCTCGTTACGGGTCGAGTCGTGAGCGGACCGCCGCACGGGCGCGGGTGATGATCGTGTTGTCGTCGTGCAGCACCGCCGCGAGGTTCGCCCCGGCGAGGAGCGCGCCGAGCTCGAACGCCAGCTGGTCGGGGTCTACGTCGGGATCGACCTCGCCGGCGGCCTGTGCATCGCGGGTCGTCTGCGCAAGGAGTTCACTCCACTGGCGTTGGTACTCGGCCACGCGGTCGCGGACCGGTCCGCGGCGGCCGCCCACATCGGCGGCCGCGCCGACGAAGAAACAGCCGCCCGGGAAGACCCGCTGCTCGACGTAGTCGAGGTAGCCGTCGCAGAGGCGCTGCAACCGTTCGCGTCCGGGGGGCGTCGTGGAGAGGGCGGGGGCGACGACATGGGTGATGAGGCTCATGCGGGCGGCGTCGATCGTCTCGAGCTGAAGCTGCTCCTTCGAGCCGAAGAGTGCATAGACGCTGCTCTTCGGCATGCCGGTCGCATCGGCGAGCCGAGCGATCGAGACCCCGTTCAGCCCATCGAGCGTCGCGAGTGCGGCCGCCTGCTCGAGCACGCGGGCACGCGACCGGTCGCCCGGCGCTCGCGTGAGCCGCCGCGCGGCTTGGCACCTGAGATGGAATGGCCGGCTCCGCGGCTGACGTACTCATTTTGTCTTGACACTCTATACGCACGGCCGTACAGTGCTCTGAACGACCGTTCGTCTATGAAGATATGGAGGCGTTCGAACATGCTCATCAGCACCGACTATCTGGTTGTAGGGGCGGGTGCGAGTGCTCTCGCCTTCGCCGACTCCCTGGTCGCTGAGACCGACGCCGAAGTGACGCTGATCGACCGCCGGGAGTCCCCAGGGGGTCACTGGCAAGATGCATATCCGTTCGTTCGCCTGCACAGCCCTTCCGCGTATTACGGCGTGAACTCACTGGCGCTCGGCGACGACCGGATCGACGAGGTCGGCAAGAACGCCGGGTACTACGAGCGGGCGACTGGAGAAGAGGTCCGCCGGTACTTCGCCGAGGTGGCCCGGCGACTGACGGGGAGCGGCCAGGTCCGCGTCCTCACGGGCCACGAGCACCTAGGCGCAGGCAGTGACGGTGAGCGGATCAGGGACCTCCGCAGCGGAGAACTCCACGATGTGGTCGTGCGTCGCAAGGTCGTCGATGCGCGCTACCAGGAAGGCTCGATTCCGGCGACCCACGCACCGCCGTTCGAGGTGGCGCCGGGAGTGCGATTCGTCCCCGTTGGTTCTCTGCCGGCAGCTGCGCAATCAGGCTCTTCCTACGCCGTCCTCGGCTCCGGGAAGACAGCTGTGGACGCGTGCATCTGGCTGCTGGAGAACGGCGTGCAGCCCGACCGGATTCGCTGGGTGAGGCCGCGCGATGCCTGGTTTCACGATCGGCGGCACTTCCAGCCACTGGACCAGGTGGGATCGATCATGGAGGGACTTTCCCTCGACGCCGAGGCCGGGGCGCAGGCGGACAGCATCGAGGACCTGTTCGCACGGCTCGAGGACTCAGGGCGACTCGTCAGGATCGACCCGGGGTACGAAGCGACGATGTACCGCGGCACGCTGCTGAGCGCGGGGGAGCTCGAGGCCCTGCGGGAAATTGAGGATGTCGTGAGGCTCGGCCCGGTGCGGCGGATCGAAGCCGATCGGCTGGTCCTCGCGCGCGGGGAGGTCGAGACCGGACCAGAGGTTCTGCACGTGGACTGCACGGCACACGGCATGAGCAACGCCCCGGCCACGCCGATCTTTCAGCCCGCTCGGGTCGTACTCCAGCAGGTGCGTCACCTCTCGCCGTGTTTCAACGCAGCCCTCATCGGCTTCGTCGAGGCCCACCGGGACGACGATGTGGACAAGAACCGGCTCTGCCCGGCGCAGGCCTATCCGAGCAGCATCGAGGACTGGCCGCGCATGATGCGTTGCACATGGATGACGATGGAAGAGTGGTCGGGTGAGCCCGACGTCTCGGGGTGGGTGGCCGGAAGCCGGCTCAACCTGGTGCGCGCGCTCCCCGAACACGCAGCAGAGCCGTCCATGCAAGCGTCCATCGGCCGCTATCTGACGCACCTCGGCGCCGCGATCGAGCGTCTCAACGAGCTCGACGACGTAGGGCGCCAAATTCGGCCGAGCGACGATCGAAAGTCCGTGGCGTCCCGCTGAAGCCCCACCAGGCCGACAAGGCCGCTCACCTCGGTCTCCTAGCCGTCGGTCTGCGGACGATCTGGCTTGACCGTGGACGGCAGTGGAACCTCAGCGACGGGCATCCCCCGGACGCAACGGTCGGCACCGTAGTGGACGCGGTCCAAGTGATCCTGTCGCATCCAACGTAGGGCACAAGGCAGCTAGGGTTCTAGCGGACAGAATTACAAGGCTGGGGCGGGCGGCTTCAGGGGGTGCACCCGCCGGACACTTGCAAAAGCTGATTGTGAGAAGTCGAGCGTTCGGAAATTCAAGGTGTCTGTACGCCGTGTCCGGAGCTCACCGCAGGCTGCGGCAAAGGCTGGACTGGTCGTGAGCCGACGAGCCCTGGTCGTCAGGCCCGAAGTTCAAAACGAGAACTCCTTGCTCCGAAGTTCCCGCCGGGAGGTGATGCCGAGCTTCCCGTAGATGTTGCCCAGGTGATACTCGATCGCTTTACGACTGACGTAGAGGCGGTTGGCGACCTCCGGATTGCTCATGCCTTGGGCAACCAGGACGGCGACGTCGCGCTCGCGATCCGTCAGATCGAGGGTGGACCGGGAGACCGACTTCGGTGCCGAGGGTAAGCCGGAGGACGCCAGCTCAGCCTCGACCTGCGTCATCAAGGGCCTGGCGCCCACCCCGGTCAGCATCTCCCAGGCGATCCGAAGCTCATCGATCCCCCGCCGCCGGTCCCCTCGTGCATGGAGCAACCGACCGTAGGACTGGTGGAGGAGGACGCGGTCCAAGAAAGGGTCCTCCGGGCCAAACTTCTCCCGGGCTTCTTCGAACAGCGCAATCGCCACTTCTGGTTGGCCCGAAGCCGCCGCCAGTCGGGCCCGGATGAGCAGCAGACGGTTGTCGATGACGATTCGTCGTTCCTCGGCGGCGCGAGAGAGTCGCGTCGACTGCTCCTGTGCTTCGTTGATTCGATCGGTATCGATCAGGGCATGAATGAATGGCGGCCAAAAATAGAGCGCAGAGATGCCGGGCGTGAAGGAGGCCAAGGGAGTGAGCTCCTCAATGACGCGGTCCGGCTCTTTCCGTGCGCGCGCCAGGGCTGCCCTGGCCAGTCGGGCCGTGCCCATGCCCTCGAGATTCTCATGACTGTCGGCTACCTCCGACGCCCGCGCCACGTGGTGCTCGGCTCCTTCCCATTCACCTCGGTACGCCAGAAGTGTCGCGAGAGCAGCGTGGCACTGGGGCAGTACCCACACCAACCCGTCGTCGGACGCCACAGCCAGGGCAGTGCGAGCGTGGATGAGTGCCTCGTCCCAGTCGCCACGATTCGTCAAGATCGATGCCATGAGGAAGTGGCACCGGGCGAGCTGGACTGGCACGTAGCCGCGTCGGGTCAGGTCGAGTACCACTCGCAAATCCGCCAAGGCGGACATCGGCTGAGCTGAGTAGTACGCGAGGGTCGCCCGGTTCACCAGCACGTCCACTTCACTTCCGGGGATCTGCTCGGGGTCAGCCGGCAACCGCTGGGACAGGAGGTCCAGCCCGGCAGGGCCCCCGTGCAGCATCGCCTCTCCGACCGATTGATGGATCCACGCCAGGCGCACGGCATGGATATCACTCTCCCCCATGGCCAGGGCCCGACGTGCTGCGTCGACGGCACGTTGGGCACGGCCCTGGAAGACATGAATCTCCGCCAGCTGTGCCCACGCCCGAGCCGCAACGAGACCGTTCCCTTCGCCACCTTGGCGCTCGGTCGCGTCGCCGAACCACCGCTCAGCACTCGACACGTCGCCCAGTTCCCAGTCAATAAGGCCAAGAACCAGGCTCCTGGTGGGCGACTCACGACAAGCCTCCAGTTGCGCCCGCAGCATTGCCGCCCGAGACGATTGCCCCGCGTCGAGAAGAACGAGACCTGCCTCCACGAGGAGACGTTCCGATCGCTCGGTCGAGCCACTCAGCGAAGACGCCCACAAGAGGTTCCGGCCCGCCGTGGCATTCGCGCCAGCAACAATTTCAGATGCTGCCGCAGCTTCGAGCTCGTCGGCCAAGGCGTCGTCGCTCCCGTCCGTGGCTGCCACGCGGTGTGCGAGCACTGCGGCGGGCGTCAGAACCTGTGCCGCCGCATGGTGGAGGTCGCGTCGACGGGTCGGAGGCAGATCCTCGTAGATGGCCAAGCGGTAGAGGGGATGAACGAACTCGACGGGCGATCCCGGCTCGCGAGAATCCCAACGCACCAACCCCGAGGCGAGAAGGCTCTCGAATCCTTCAAGTGGCTGCGCGATGCCGGCGACCCGACCGACCACAGCAAGTGCGACTCGTTGATTGATCACGGACAGGGCTGCGGCCAGGGCACGACCAGAAGGCGAGACTTCACTCAGGCGGGCCGTGACCGCCGAGGCCAACGACCGGGGTGCAGGTAGGTCACCGGGGCTTTGCAACTCAGCCGGGCTCAGCTCGACCAACAGGGTGTGCACCCAGAGCGGATGGCCCCCGGTGTGCTCTGTGAGTCGCATCGCCTGGCGCGGACTGAGATCGATGCCGCGTGCGGCCGCCAGGTCGGCCACCTCGTTGGCGTCGAAAGCCCCGAGCATCAGTTCCTTGCACCGACGATCGTCCCGCCGGAATCGTTCCCAGCCCTCGTTAGGTCCGGGCCGGCTGGTAAGGATCAGCACGATGCGATCCTGATCGAGGTGGCGCGCCGCGCTGAGCAATTGCCTGAGAAGACGCTGGATCAGCCCAGTGCAGGTCCTCGACGACAACGACCACCGGACCACGCTCCTGGCTCTTGGCCCACGTGTCAAGGAGAGCTTGGCCCGCAAAGAACGCTCCCTCGGCCGTGTCCGATCCGAGCTGTCGGGCGAGTTCGTAGGCGACGTCATTTGCGACTTCGTCTGCCTGCGCCCGGAGGGTGACGAACTCCTCGGGCAGCCCGGCAAGCGCCTCTCGGAGGAGCGTCGTCTTTCCCGACCCTGCCGGACCTTCGATCCAGACCACTGATGGATGGGCGGCAACAGCGTCGTCGAAAGCGGACGCGAGGGACGCGAGCTCGGCCGCGCGGCCAACGAAATCGGCGATGGCGCCTCTGCTCACTCAGCCCTCTCACAGCCCTGGGCTCGTCGCCTCGCCCGTCGCCCCGTCTGTCTCCTTGCAATTGTAAATGAACCCGGGCTCGCGCATGCGACGGGCTCACCGTCGTGAAACTTGTTCTGGTGGTCTCATCGGGACTCGTGACAGGTCGCATCAGCGTGTTCCGGCGGCGTGCAATGCGCGGGCAGGGCCTTGACCGGAGGCGACAGGCCGTACTCATCGCCATGACGACTGCGAACGCCATGATCCTGATTGATCAGTCGGCGGTACCTCTGGCCCTGCCGTCTATCGAGAAGCAATTCGGTGTGGGTACCCAAGTCGCCCAGTGGGTTCTGAGTGCAAGCCTTCTCGCCCTCTCTGGGCTCCTTGTCCTCGGCGGCCGTCTCGGCGACCTCTACGGGCGTCGGCGTATCTTCCTGATCGGTGCGGTGGGCTTCATCGCAGCATCGACCGTCGCTGGCCTGGCTCCCACCTTTTCCGTACTTCTCGTGGCGCGGATCGTCCAAGGGGTTGGTGGGGCGCTCATGCTTCCCGGCCACCATCGCAATCGTGAACGACGCGTTTCCCGCAGATGAGCGCGGGAAGGCACTGGGCACGATGGGCGGAGCGGCCGCGATCGCCGGTGCATTGGGGCCGACCATTGGTGGGGCACTCACATCCGCCCTGAGTTGGCGGTTTGTTTTCCTCGTGAACATACCTTTGTCCGTCGTCTGCATTGCGACCACTCTGTCGGCGGTAGAGAAGGATCCCCCTAGGGATCGCGGCCCCACGCTGGATGTTGCCGGTGCGGCGCTCTTGTGCGGGGCAATCGTCGCTCTGGTGTTCGGGCTCACCGAAATTCAGACGCTTTCGTTCCTGTCGCCTCTCGTGCTGGGCCCACTCGGAGTGGCGATGCTGAGCGCAGGTGCGTTTCTGTGGTGGGAGAACCGGACCGCCAGTCCGCTGATGGATCTCCAACTTGTCCGCACGGTCCCTAACTACCTCGCGGCAATCATCAGTCAGGCTCTCGCCGGCATCGTCGAGATGGGGCTTGGTTTGATCTTTCCGCTGCTTCTGATTCTCGACCTTGGAATGAGTCCCTTCGTCGCAGGTCTTGCCCTCATTCCAACGACCATTCCGATGGTGTTCCTTTCGAAGGCTGTGGGTCGCTGGTACGACCGGAAGGGCGGCCGGCCGCCACTAGCGATTGGTTTCGTCATATTGGCTGTGTCAGGGGTAGCGCTCGGCGTGGGCGTGCATCTCCTGCAGCCGGTTGAGCACAATTACGTGTACCTGCTCCCCGGGCTTCTCCTCTTCGGAACCGGTCTGGCCTTTGTTCTGGTGACGTGCGATCCGCTGAGCCTCGATTCTGTCGAAGCGCACCTGGCGGGCCAGGTATCGGGAGTGTCGGCCACGGCCGAGCAGGCGGGCGGTGCCGTGGGAATCGCCGGCCTCTACGTGATCTTCCACGCGGTCTATGTTCGGCGTTTGCAGCACCTCACGCACAGTGGCTCGCCGCACGGACTCACGAACAGCCAGGGTCAGCAACTGCGTGACGCACTGCAAGCGGCCGAGCAGACCGGGCTCAGTCCACACCATTTCGATCAGTCGCTCGTTCGGTACCTGCTCCCGGCGTTCAACGCGTCGAAACTCGGATACGCCGCCGTATTCTTCGCGGTGACCGGGATCTCCATCGTCGGCTCGTATTTCGCAGTGCGGCTCGTGCGCAAGCCACGCATTGAGGACGTCCCTGGGGAGCTTCCCTAGTCCCAAAGTCCCTGGACCGGGCACGAGAACTAGGGAGACTCCCTAGGGAATCGGTGCCTCGGTGGGTGCATCGTGGGGGCATGGAGATCATCGTCGAGATCCACGAAGGACAGGACGGTCGTCCGGCCGGAACTGTCCGAGCCGCCAACACGGCGGAAGGGCGATCGTTCTCAGGGAACCTTCAGTTCCTGGCCCTGGTGGAAGACCTCTACCTGGGTGAAAGCGGCACCACCAACAGAGACCAAAGGAGAGAACAATGACTGACATGCTCTGGAGCTTCGCCCCCTGGGGGGTATTTCTGACGGTAGTGCGATTCGGAGGCGTCTACTGGGGAGCAAGCGCCGCTGCAATAGTGGCGATCGTCGTTTTGACCCGTGCCGTCAGTCTCAAGAAGGCCCATCTCTTCGACTACGTCGGCGCCGCCTACTTCATAGGCTTGCTTTCGCTATTGGCCGCCCTTCATCCGAGCGACATCGGCACCTGGGGCCGTTACGCCCAGGCGGTCGCTCACGGGTCCCTCTGCGTGATCGTCTTCGCCTCGGTGCTCTTCAATCATCCTTTCACCGAGCCCTATGCCCGGGCGCAAGCGCCGAAGGAGATCTGGAACAGCCCTGCCTTCCACGCCCTCAATCGCAAGATCTCCCTCGTCTGGGGTTTTGCGTTCCTGCTCGGAACGCTCTCGATGGTCCTGGCCGGCTCCACCGATTCCCGCCAGTTCCTGCTCCGGGTTGTCGTTCCCTTCGGTGCGCTGGGTGGTGCGTATGCCTACAGCCACCGAGAGGGTGAGGCTTCAGCCCAAGCCCATCGCGCCGCCGCCGCACCGTCCGCATAGCGAGCCCCCCGACGGGGAGGCGAGGGCCCGGAGCATCAGCGCCCGGTCTTGGCTCCCCGTCGGGCTACCCATCTGAGGGTCTCCATCCGACGAACGATATGCAAAGGAGGTTGAGGTGAGCGACGACGAGGTGATTTCTGCCGCAACCGTCGAGAGCGGTCCCAAGAAAAGCTCGATCGGGGCGCGGACCGTCCTGCGTGTCCGAAAGGTGTGGCTCCTGCCTTTGCTGATCCCAGCGGTCATGATCGCTCTGGTCACGGCCATCTACATCGGGTCTGTCGTCGATCCGGTGGACCACATTTCGGGCCTCCCTGTTCTGGTGGTCAACCAGGACGTCGGTGCTGCAACTCCCTCGGGGCATGTCAACCTGGGCCAGTCCGTGGTGAAGGCGCTGCGAACGAGCCCAGGGGTGACGAAACGCCTCGATGTGCAGACCGCCACGCTGGCACAGGCCAAGGCCGACATGGACCGGGGTGCTGCCTACGCCACGGTAGTGATCCCCTCGACCTTCTCCGCCTCAGTACTTCTCAACGCGGGGTACCCGGCAGCCACCGGCACCACGCCGCCGGGCATTCCGGAACTGCAGCTCCTCGAAAACTCCCGTCTTGGGAGCCTCGGAGTGAATCTGGCCGCAGGTGTCCTCACCCCCGCCATTCACGATATTTCGACGTCACTCGGGGCTCAGCTGAAGGCGACGAGCACGGCCGCGGTAAGTGCCAACCCGGTGCTTTCGGCTCATCTGGCGAATCCGATCACACTCACCACTGCGACGTATCGCCCGCTGCCCAATCACACCGCTCTCGGACTGAGTGCCTTTTACGTTTCCCTCATCGCGATCTTGGCCGGATTCCTCGCGGGCACGGTCATCAACTCCTCACTCGACAGCGCGCTGGGCTACGCCACGACCGACATGGGACCCCGGTGGAAAATGCGGATGCCTCTTCCCATCTCACGTCGCGAAACGCTGCTGGCCAAGCTGTCGGTAGCCGCCGTGGCCACACCGTTGCTCACCGGGGTGATCCTTTTGGTCGCTATCGCCGGGTTCGGAATGGACGCACCGCACTGGGGCATTCTGTGGCTGCTCTTGATGCTGAGCACTCTCATGGTGACGTGCGCCACGCTGGCCCTTCTCGCAGCGTTCGGAAATATGGGCCAACTGTTAGCCATGGTGCTCATCATTTACCTCTCACTCTCCTCCTCGGGCGGGACCGTTCCCATTCAGGCGCTCCCGGGATTCTTCAGGTGGATAGGTGCGGTCGAGCCGCTCCGTCAGGTACTCGGAGGCTCGCGGGACATCCTCTATTTCGGAGCCCAGTGGCACGTGGGACTGTCGCACGCCGTGTGGGTACTTGGAGTGGAATTGGTCTTCTGGGTGGTCTTTGGGATCGCCATCACCAGTTGGTACGACCATCGCAAGCTCTACCGAATCCCGCCTGAGATCATGGCCTTCGTGCGAAAGACTGTGGCTCAGAGGACGGCTACGCAGACCAAGCCCATTATGCCGTGAGGAAAACACTCGCCGAGTAAGCGTGCTGGATACTCTCCGGAGAAGAACGCCGTATTCGGTTCCCTTTGTTACCCATTGCGTCATTTCGTGGACGAGTGCTTCCCTACTGGAGTCAGAATGTGGAGATGCGCAAGCAATACAACGTCTGGCCGGGCGACATTGGGCTCGATGCCTGGGACGTGGACCGGCTCGTCTTTCTGAGCAAGGACTTCCCCGTGAAGGAGTTAGCTCTCAATTCCATAGGCGAAGTTGATACGGATTACTGGTTCGCATATGGACCAATAGTCCCCACCGTCCGTCGGGTGGTGGAGCATTTGCGATTCGTTCAAGAAGCTGATCTGTCCTATCCCATTATCCTTGCAGCAAGCGGGCGGGTTATGGACGGTATGCATCGAATGGCTCGAGCGATATTGGAGGGCCACTCGACGATTAAGGCGGTGCAGTTCGTCACTGATCCTGAACCCGATTACCGGGATTGCGTCCTCAATGAGCTCCCGTACTAACTATGCTTCGTGGACCCTGATAGGCCTACGCCAGGCCCCACACGACCTCAAAAGGTGATCCACAAAGCCGGCCAATGGGACATTCCCTGCCCTATCGGCTAAGGCGAATTTTCGTCACTCGACCCTGTGCTGCCGTTCCCGAAGAGATAGATCACGAGCGATGAGAGCGACGGAAATCGCCAGTAGCTCAGTCCGACGCCGCAGCGCCGAACATTCCCAGGCAGCCGTCTAACCCCCCGATTTGGATGTCTTCTCGGCGCCGGGAAGCCCAGGTAGTGCGGTCCAGCTTCAGATCAATCATCCGGTCCGGCTTGCCTCTTCTGAGTACTAGCCGATCACCGTTGGCCACGTACCCCAATGAACGTGACGTCGCCAACGAGCTGAGGTTGTCGTAAAAGCCTCCACTCAATGCCTCAAAGGCTCCGAGCCCTTCGAACGCCAAGTGCAAGATGGCAGACCGCATCTCCTTTCCGAGACCTTGTCCCTGGTACTGCAATCCAAGCCAAGAACCCGTTTCGACTGTGCGCAGTCTGGCGAAGTTTTTGGCCATCAGGCTCTGAACCCCGACTACGGCGCCATCGACGAACACCGCCCCGGTGAAGGACCAGTTCTCCGGCTTCCAGTTGGCCCGTGCCGACCACCACCACTGTAGGGACTCTCGATGGCGTCGAGGCGCTGGACTGTCCGTCCACGGGATCTCAAATGGCATGGTGCTCGGGTTATGAACCCCAAGGTCCGCCAGTTCATTGAGGCGATAGAGGTCAGGGTCGGTCGGTAGACGGATCTCCAGACGTGGCGTGCGAATCGTGATATCAAAGAGCGGCCAATAGATGTTCGGCATTCATGTAGTTTGCCAATAGTTGGAGTGAACCGGCGTCTCATGGCGGTGCGGCCAGCTAAGCACTGACCCGGCCAACGGTCGGCATAGGGTGCGGACTGTGGAACTGACCGGCAGTATCCGACGCTTCAGTTACTCGTATGGCCCCTGGATCGTCGCTGTAGCGTTTTCCATTAGCGGAGTAGTGCATTTGGTCCACCCCGCAACCTTCACGGGGATCGTGCCGCATTTCCTCCCATTCCCAACGGCCTTGGTCTACGCAAGTGGAGTCGCCGAGTTGATCTGCGCCGTTGGCCTCTGGCGTCGGCAGCGCTGGGCAGGCTACGCCGCCACTGTTCTCTTGTTGGCCGTTTGGCCGGCAAACCTCCAAGATGCCATCTCGACCCAGGAGGGTCATGATGTGATGGCCCAGGTGATCACATGGCTGCGCCTACCCCTTCAAATCCCACTGATCTGGTTTGCCTTGCAGTCGGACCGAACGAAAGTCGTGGAATCCCCGAAAGCATAGGGAAGCCCTCGATCGACTACCAGCGGATAGTTCCTCAGTAACCCCTTCGGGCCTTCTCAGAGCAAGAAAGAAGTGAAGTCGAGCCAGGTTGCCTGAGGGGGGTCGGTGTTGGCACCAGATCAAAGCTCTCGCGGACTCGTTGAGAGACGGAGCCTATGTTCCGAATTCGCACTCTGGGACGAGCGGCGGATTTGCTGGTTACCCTCACAACGAATCGGCTTGTCAGCAGCCCTTGTGCTATCCGTTCTGCCCCGACGGTGCATTCGTGTAGGTGGCGGTGTGATCGCCTACTTCCTCTCCAGCGCCGACGGCAACACACGCCGTGACAGATGGGCACGATATCTGTCCGATGTCCTCCAAAGAAGTGAGCTCTGTTCCTACCGGAACTTCCTTCGGGACGGCCAGGGTGATTTTCGACCATGTGGACCCACCATCGGTGGTCGAATAGACCCACGGCGCATACACGTTGGGCACGGTGATCATTCCATCCACCGGCTTGCCCGGCCCCGTCTCCGTGATCGAGCTTCCGGTGCCACTTTGACGTCCGCCCCCCACGATGTAGCAGTCCAGATCGCTTGGACAAGCAATGGCAAATGCGAATGCTTGAACGCCAGTGAGCGAAGGCACGAATTGCCAGCTGGCACCACCGTTACTCGATTCGACCACAGCCTGTTCTCCTGGCTGACCACTAGGTCCTATCCCTCCAATGCCGAAGCAGTGGGTGGTGTCGGGACAGGCAGGCGCACCAAGAAACCCAAAGTTCTCACCTGCGGGAACGGCGGCTTCACTCCACGTAGAGCCCGAGTCGTGGCTGTAGAGATTCACCTCGGTCGCTGGAGAACTCGGCGTCGGCCCGGGTGTGTCGCCAAAACCGACACAGGTTGTTCCCGTGCACGTAAAGGACTGCAGAAGGACTCCGCCGGTGTCAGAGAGTGTCCAGGAAGCGCCGCCATTGTGGGTGACGTAGGCCACTCCGTCAGAGGAGTAAGGGTTAGCGCTCGTGCTGAAGGTACCAACGCAATGGGTGAGCGAGGTGCACGACAAGCGAACGATCTGGCCCGCCCCGCTTGGTAGGGGTCGTCCGATCCACGTGGACCCGCCATCGGTCGTGACGAGGAGGACGGGTCTGTTTCCCTGCATCCCGCCGGACAGGCAATCGTTGGCGTCACCGGTAGGGCATACCAAGGCGCCGAAGCTCGTGGCCCCCTTGGAGGCAATCTCGGTCCACGTCGCGCCGTGATCCGTCGAGACGAAGAGCTCTGTCGCTGGATTGGGCCCATGGCCGATTGGATTGGAGACCGGGACTGCGGCGGTGAGGTAACACACGTTGGTCGTCGGACACGTCAGGGCCCCCGCATGTGGAGCCGAAATACTCTGTTGCCAATCTGGCTGGAAATAGCCAGCGAGCCGCCATTGCCCTGCAGATGCGACGGCACCGCGCTTGCCCGGAGCTGCCTGGTTGGGGACGCAGGCATAGACGACAAGTGCGACGGCCACTGCGGCAACGGAGGCGATGACCAGGACTGCCGCCCGACGGTGGTGCGGGGTCTTTGTCGACATCGAGAGAGCCACGGCGTCGTCGGACAGAATCCAGGCCAGAAGGTCGTCCTCCTCTGAGGGACTCAGGACGTCCTCAGTGCTGCTCGGTCCTATTGGTCGAGCTTGAGCAAGACGTTCCATGGCGTGGTCGACAGTCGTTCTCATTGGACCTCTCTCATCAGCGGCAAATAAACACAGGCGTTCGATGCTTCGTCGCTTTTGGCGTCCGCCTTGTCGAGCAGAGCGGCAAACCGACGACGTGCCCGATGCAAGCGAACCGAGGCCGTCGGCTTGGAGCAGCCGAGGGCTTCTGCGAGTTGTTCGACGGTGAATCCCTCCCAGGCGACAAGCACGAGGATGTCCCGATCATCGGGACTCAAAGCTTGAAGTGCATCCCCGATAGATCCACGTAGATGGAGCTGCTCAACCACATCGGCGTCGACCACAGTCTGGGGGTACTTGCTGGACATTCGATCCCATAGGGCCTCTCGGCGGTGATCGGCCCGTCGCTTATCGGCCACCGTTCTCCGTGCCACACCGATCAGCCACGGCAACGGCTCATCCGGCAGGTCGGCAATTCTTCGCCACGCCACCAAGAAGGTCTGAGCAACGACGTCTTTTGCCTCTTCGGGCCCCGTGCGAGTCAAGACAAACGAGAGGACGGTGCGAGCAGTGTCCCGGAAGACCTGTTCAAACCGCTCCTTGTCCGAGTCCACGGTGCCACCCTCCCTGAGCCTTCACCATGTAATGGCCGGATCGAAGCGTCTATTACACCCCAGGGCCACAGAATCTCGTGGTCAGCACTGTCCAGGGCGAATTCGCCCGACACGGCCAAAGCAATGTCTGCGAAAACGAACAAGGTCCTCCGGCGTGCCTAACTCGACGTAGTCGGCGTGAGGCCATGTGACTGGCGGCAAGGTCTGGATTCAGCTTGCACGAACCAGTCATCGCAGACTGCGACTTTAAGTGGAACCGGGCATACCTTAAAAGCTTCGATCCGGCTAAAACCAACCTCTACTATCGACACGGATTCGAGGAGATTGACGGGGTCGCTGTCCCGAAAGATACTCCCCCGATTACCGCCATCTGGCGAGGTCCCGTTTGGACTCGATGGGGGGTCGCCCCTTCCGCTGGTTCTCCAGAGCGTGGACTCTCAGCCAGTCATCGAGGCTCTTAACCCCGGATAGTTGTGGTCGCTGCTTTCGAAACTTGGTAGCAGCCGTCTTGGCGACCCCTCCCCCGCCATGGGTCTGAGGTGCGAAGGTGATGGGTGCATTGTGAACAACGCTTCAAAGAGTCGTACCCGTTTCCTGTCGGTGAGCACGGAGCTTTTCTCTCGGCAGCCCATCGCTACCGGTCATCAATCCGCCTAGCGGTCTTTCCTCACCCCCGACATCGTCTGCCGTTGTGCTTGGTGCACGGAGCAGTCGTCGACGTGGTCGCGGGCGGTTTCGCTGTCGTCGTGGTCTGCTGCACCGTGGTCGTCGTGGTCTGTTTAGCGGTTGTCGTTGTCTGCTGAGCCGTGGTCGTCGTGGTGCTCGTCGGGGTCCCTGCGCAGGTGGTCAGCGATCCGTTGTTCAGGCCACTGAGATACAGGTCGCAGTAGAAGGCGACACCCTCGCCCGTCGGCTTGCCCGTGGTAAACGACGAGATCATGGTGGGGTCGCACCCGTCCGTGGTCCAGCTCCACCCGACCCAACCGATGTCGTCACCGGCCGAGGCATTCTCCGAGTCGATGGAGGCCAGGAACGGTGTCAGCGACGACGAGGAACATCCAAAGTCACCCACCTCGTCGATGAGCACCGGGGTCTTGGCTGCAGTCACCAAAATGGCGTTGGAGCCGTTGCCACCAGAGGCACCCGAGGAGGGACAGCTCGTCGCGATATTGGTCGAGTTGGCGCAGGGAGAGTTCCCGTTGGGGAAATAGATGTGCACGCTGGCGGCGAGGAGATTGGACGGATCGATGGAGACGCCCCCCGGGTAGTACTCGTTGAGCCAGTCATCCATGTCGCCCGCAAAGTCCGGTCCCCCTGCCAGCAGCGGTGTCGTCGTGTCGACAGAGCGTATGTCGTTGATCATCTGCTGCATCGACTCCCCGGCATAGGTCGTCGACGAGCATTTGCCGCCCGAGTTCGTCTTGGTGCAGTCCTGCACCTGGCCGCCCGTGTTGACGACCTCGTTCCAGATTGCCGCCGTGTCGCCGCTTCCGGTGTAGTTCGGCGGGAACGGCTCGTTGAAGATCCCGAAGATCACCGCAGGGTTCGGTGCGAAGTACGCCCCGACCGACTTCCAGAACGCGTCGCTGTTGGATTCGGGCAGCGGGTTCTGCGCGTCGGCCGAACCGGCGTCGGCGATGAGTTCGGAACCCGGCGCGTTGAGGTGGAGGTCGATTTCGGTGTAGATGCCCGCTGCGTTGAGGTCGTTCACGTAGCTGCCGATGACATCGGCGTACGCGTCATAGCCGTCCGGCTGCTTGGCGCTCGTGGTCGACGGGACGCCGTTAATGCCGAGCCAGCATTCTTCGTTGAGGTTCACCCGCACGATGTTCACACCCCAGGCCTTGAGGGCGTTGATCTCGGTGCTGGCGTTGACGGTCGTTCCCGACACCGAAACGGTCGAGTCGTCGAAGAACCCCGAGCCGGATTGCGCACAGTCGTATTGGGTCCCCTCCGTGTTCGCCCCCTTGAGGACGACTTCGGATCCGGCCTGGTTGATCCACTTGTTGCCGCAGATGGAGATGGCGAGCGTCCCACCGGGTGGCGTGCAGGGCAACGACGCGGTGAGGACGGCGGGCATCGGGGTCGACGACGGCGACGACGGGGACGCCGGCGATGAACGAGCCGTGGCCCCGTTGGCCAAGGCGAATGACACGAGGATTGCCGCCAACAAGATGAAGGGCACCATCACGATGCGATTTCGGGCAATGGTCACGACCATGCCTCCGTCTCTTCGTTAATTCGGAACGACGCTCGAGGCCGGGCAGGCGGTCAAACACACGCTCTCTTCCAGGGGTCTCAGTGACGGGGATGACCAGCTCGTCCAACGCCGCTGTTCCGACGCTCTGGACCATCGCACTCGTTCTGCTGAGGTGCACCCTAAATACCCGAAAAGGTCAAAAATTACGCATGTATTTCAAATAATCCAAGGCATGGCACGTGAGCAGGGGGTTTCGATTGTGACTGCAATCACGCATGGCGCGAGCAACGCCCGTCGCCCCCCATCTGCACTTTGCTCGATCGATAATCGATGGCGCCGTGCGCGCCTCTTCCGACCGCTTACTGCTGTGCTTGCGCGACAGAGTGGCTGCGGTGATGGTTCTTCTTGTTGCGGTGATGGGAACGACCGTTGTGCGTCGTCGTCGACGCGCCGGTCGTCGTCGACTGACCGGTGCCAGAGGTTGTGCCAGTGGAGCTCCCCGAGCAGCTGGTGAGCGAGCCGTCGTTCAGACCACTGAGATACAGGTCGCAGTAGAAGGCGACGCCTTCGCCGGTCGGCTTGCCCGTGGTGAACGACGAGATCATGGTGGGATCGCACCCGCTCGTCGTCCAGCTCCACCCGACCCAACCGATGTCGTCACCGGCCGAGGCGTTCTCCGAGTCGATCGAGGCCAGGAAGGGTGAGAGCGACGAGGCAGAACATCCGAAGTCACCGATCTCGTCAATGAGCACCGGGGTCTTGGCTGCCGTCACCAAAATGGCGTTGGAGCCGTTGCCACCAGAGACACCCGAGGAGGGACAGCTCGTTGCAATGTCGGTCGTGACGGAGCAAGGGGAGTTCCCATCGGGGAAATAGACATGCACGCTGGCGGCGAGCAGGTTGGACGGGTCGATCGAGACGCCCCCCGGGTAGTACTCGTTGAGCCAGTCGTCCATGTCGCCCGCAAAATCAGGCCCCCCGGCCAGCAAGGGTGTGGTGGCATCCACGGAGCGGATGTCGTCGATCATCTGCTTCATCGACTCTCCGGCGTACGTGGTCGATGAGCAGTTGCCGCCCGAATTCGTGTTCGTGCAGTCCTGCACCTGGCCACCGGTGTTGACGACCTCATTCCACACGGCAGCTGTGTCGCCGTTGCCGGCATAGTTCGGCGGGAACGGCTCATTGAAGACCCCGAAGATCACGGCCGGGTTCGGAGAGAAGTACAGCGCGACGGACTTCCAGAACGCGTCGCTGTTCGACTCGGGCAACGGGTTCTGCGCATCGGCCGAGCCGGCGTCGGCGATGAGCTCGGAGCCCGGCGCGTTGAGGTGCAGGTCTACTTCGGCGTAGATGCCGGCTGCGTTCAGATCGTCCACGTAGCTGCCGATGACGTCGGCGTAGGCGTCATAGCCATCCGGCTGCAAGGTACTCGTGCTGGACGGGACGCCGTTGATCCCGAGCCAACATTCCTCGTTGAGATTCACCCGCACGATGTTCACGCCCCAGGCCTTGAGGGCATTGATCTCGGTCGTGGCATCGACGGTCGTTCCCGACACCGAGATGGTCGGGTCATCGAAGAATCCGGCACCGGACTGCGCACAGTCGTATTGGGTCCCCTCGGTGTTCGCACCCTTGAGGACGACTTCATTGCCTGCCTGGTTGATCCACTCGTTGCCGCAGATCGAGATGGCCAGCATCCCAAAGGGTGTCGTACACGTCGTCGACGCCGCCGTGAGAACGGGCGGCGTCGAGGTCGATTTCGACGAGAGCGCCGACGCAAGACCCGTTGCGCCGCTCGCCGACGTGCACGCCACGAAGATCGTCGCCAGCATGATGAACGGCACCATCGCTCGACGCAAGGCCGTGACCCTCTTACAGTTACCTGCTGCCATCCGGCGAACGATAGGGGCGGAGAGGTACGCCGGGAACGGCTACGGCCATCGGCGTAGGAAAGTTCATCTACGCATCGCGTCGTCGTCGCGCCTGCTTCGCGAGATGTTCATCTCCCCCGATCCTGAGGGAACACCACCCCCTGCAGTCGCGTGGGTCGGTGCGTTTCCCCTACGACGTCAGCGCTCTCTGCAGCTGCGCCACGAAGTGCTCAGAAACGCACCGGCACCGACGAGGGGCCCCGCACCGTGTTGGTGGCGACGTAGGTGACGGCGTAGCGGTCGACCTCCCAGGTCGGGAAGCGACGCAGCACCTCCGCTAACGCCACGTGCCCTCCATCCGGGCCAGCGCGGCGCCGAGGCAATAGTGGGCGCCGTAGCCGAAGGTCACGTGACGATCGATCGAGCGGTGGATGTCGTACGTATCGGGGTCGGGGTACTTGCGCTCGTCGCGTCCGGCCGAGCCGGTCAGCAGGGCGAGGGTCGAACCTTCGGGCAGGAACGATGCCGTGCAGTTCGACGTCGCGGGTGACGTAGCGCCCTTGGATCGGCGACGGCGCCTCGTAGCGCAAGAGCTCCTCCACGCCGGCGGGAATGAGCGAAGGGTCCTCGGCCATCTCGCGGCGCGCGTCGGGGTACTCGTCGAGCACCAGCGCGGCCCACCCCAACATCCGGGCCACGGTCTCGTTCCCGGCGTTGCTGATGAGCGCCAGCATGCCCATGACCTCGAGATCGTCGAGCTTGCGGACCTCGCCGTCCGGCGTGGTCAGGTCGGCCTCGACCAGGGCGGTGATCATGTCGTCGCGCGGCTGGGCGCGGCGTTGCGTGATCTGGCTGATGTAGTAGCCGATGGTGAGGCCCATGGCCTCCTGGGCTTCGGGTGTCAGGCCCTCCTTGCCCTCTTCGCGGTGAAGGCTGACGTCGCTCCACTCCCGGAGCTGATCGTGGTCCTCCTCGGGAAAACCGAGCAGGGTGGAGATCACCATGACCGGGAGGCGCATGCCGAAGTCGCGGACGAAGTCGAAGCCGCCTTCGCCGATGAACGGATCGAGGTATTCGCGCACACAGTTCCCGGATGCGCTCTTCGAGCGCGGCGATGCGTCGAGGCGTGTAGGCCCGGCTGACCACCTTGCGGAAGGAGTCGTGGAGCGGGCGGGTCCATCATGATCATGATCGGGAACGGGGGCTCCTCGCCGATGGCGTCGAGGGTGATGCCGCGGGCGGAACTGAACGTCTCGGTGTCGAGTGACGCCTCGAGGACGTCGGAGAAGCGGCTCAGGGCCCAGAACCCGAAGCGCTCGTTGTGGTACACCGGCGCTTCGTCGCGCAGGCGCCGCCAGGCGTCATACGGAGCTTTCCGCTGGTCAGCATGGTACGGATCCCAATAAGGGCCCGTGGTGGTCACTTCAGTCATGGTCCGCCCCGTTTCGCCGGACGTGTCGTCCCAAGTTACTTGAAAAGCCGGTGTGCGATAGCCCGCAAGTGTGCCGATCGGGAGTTGGGCAACTGTTGGGATTGTATAGAGCAGCGGGTGATGTTCTTCGCCGAACTTGAGAGAAGGCAATAGCAGGGAGGGCGGAGCAACATGATCATCCTGTTCGGATTTCGGCGGGTGCGCGCCAGGTTAGGCACCATTTTGGTGATGTGTGCGTTCTGCCACACGCCGGCGGCCCATGCCATCACCAGAATTCGTAAGTGGTTCACGTTGTTCTTCATCCCCGTGATCCCCCTCGGGACCAAGTACGCGACCACCTGCACTATGTGTGGACGTGCTGCTGTGATCACGAAAGAGGCGGCGGAGTCGTACGTCGCGGCAGCCACGCAAGGCGTGCCGCCGTCGGGCTCCCCCGCTCCACCGGAGCCCGCATTTGCCCACGCCGACGCGACCTCGGGGAGTGGGGCCCTGGCCACGGCCTCGGGACCCGGCGCCGTGATGCAGTCCCCGGGTGTCATCTACTGCAGTTGGTGCCGGACGCAGAGGGAGGCCGATGCCCCGGCGATCCACTACTGCGGTTCCATGGAGAGGCCCGCCGTCTACTGCATGAACTGCGGTAGCGAGCTCGGGAACGAGGCCAACTGCGCGACGTGCGGGACGCCGGCGACGCAGATCTCTCGCTAGAGAGGGCTTCGCTCAGCCCTTCAACCAGACGCGCAGGTGCGTGGAGGGGCTCTTTCCGCCCTGATTACCCGCGACTCTTCGATCCCCTTCGAAGATGACTGCCCGAGCCACCTTGTCGTTGGTGGGTTCCGATCTTCGCGGTCGGTGTCGTCCCGGTCGGTGTCGTCGCGGTCGGCTGTTCCGTGGTCGTGGTGGTGGTCGTTGACGTAGTCGTTGAAGTCGTCGTCGTCGTTGACGTCGTTGACGTGGTCGCTGTCGCTGTCGTGTTGGTCACCGGTGCCCCGGGGCAGGTCGCCATGCTGCCGTTGTTGAGCCCTTGCAGGTACAACGCGGCAGTACTCGGCCGTGCCCATGGCACTTGGTTGTCCGGTCGCATAGGAAGTGATCAGGGTGGGGTCGCACGAAGAGGTCGTCCAGGCCCAGCCCACGTAGCCGACGTCCACGGTGCCCGAGTCATCGGCGGCGTCGACCGAGGTGAGGAACGGCGTCAGGCTCGATGCCGAGCAGTTGAAGTCACCCAGCTCGTCTATTTCGACCGGCGCGACCGCAGCCACCTGCAGGATCCCGTTGTTGCTCTGGGCCCCCTGCGCCGTTGTGGGACAGGCTGTCGTGACATTGGTCGAAAGTGAGCAGGGCGAATTCCCTCCGGGAAAGTAGATATGCACCGACGCGGCAAGTTTGTTGTCGGGGTCGATCGAGCTGCCCCCGGGGTAAAAGGTGGCGAGCCACTGGTCGAGGTCCCCCGCCCAGTCCGGGCCGCCGACGAGCAGAGGTGCGGTCGTGTTTACCGAGCGGATGTCATCAATCATCTGGGCCATGCCCTCGCCGGCGTAGGTGCTCGAGGGGATCTGGCTGTAGTTGCTGGTGCTGGTGTAATCGGGTACCTGGCACCCGTTCACATCGCAGTTCCACCCCGCTGCCGTGTCGCCGTTGACTGCCGAATTCGGAGGGAACGGCTCGTTGAACACCCCGAAGATGACCGCGGGGTTGTTGACGAAATAGGTGGCCACGGACTTCCAGAACAGATCGCTATTGCTCTCGGGGAGAGGATTTTGGAAGTCATCCTTGCCCGGGTCGGCGATCAGTTCGCCCCCGGGAGCGTTGAGGTGCAGATCGATCTCCGCGTAGATGCCGGCGGCATTGAGAGCACTGACGTAGCTGCCCATTGCGTTTGCGTACGCGTTATATCCATTGGGCCCCAGGGCCGAGGTGGTGGCGGGCACCCCGTTGATACCGAGCCAGCACTCCTCGTTGAGGTTGACCCGCACGACGTTGATGCCCCACGCCTTCATGGCCGCTATTTCCGTCGAGTAGTCGGTCCCGTTGATTGTCGTGTCGTCGAAGAACCCGGCCCCCGACTGGGCGCAGTCGTACTGCGTGCCTTCGGTGTTGACCCCTCGCAGCACCACCGGCTGTCCGGCCTGGTTGACGAACTTGTTCCCGCACACGGTGATGCCGAATGCACCCGCGGGCAACGTACATCCCGTCGCCGCTATTTGTGAAATGGGCGGTGACGATCCTTCCTGCCCGACAACGAGGATCACCGAGACCAGGACGACCACGGCACCAACGGCAAGAAGGCGAGAACGTAGACGGTGCGCTCTGTGGCGCCGCATGTAGCGGGGATTGGTTCGTGCTCTCTCGGGCGCTCTCCGTGCAGCATGCCGACCCGCCGCGTGACGCGTGACCGCTGTTCGCGCAAGGATTCGCGACCGCATGCCGTACGATCTGTGGTGCTTCATGAGGTGGGGACCCTTTGTGAGATTTCGCCGTGGGGATGCCCAGGCAGCGTCCACCCGACCTTGGACGCACTACATGGAGAGACGCACCGCCACGTTTCGTTTGGCCCGATCATAAGCACGTTCGCGTGACCGTTCACCAGCAGCAGGGTGACATTTGAGTTTCGCCAGGCCGACGTGTCGGCGACCAGCACGTTCCGTCCCCGCCGTGCCTCCTGGGCGAGGCCGTCCAGGGGTCAGGAGGTGGTGATCGACAGCCCTGCGTCGGATGTGCTGGGCACCCGGGCGAGCGCAGCCTCATGCCGTTCCGCCCGGGAAGCGACGAGCTGGGCGATGCGTCGTTCGAAGTCTTCGGCACGCGTCAGCGCATCCGCCAGTTCCTGGTCGGAGGTCAGCACCCGAACGGACGCACTGCCCTGCCGGGGGTGCACCTCAGTCTCCATACCCATTTGATCCCCTTCCCTGTGAGGTCGTCGTCCGTGTCGGACCGACGGATACAAATGGTCGCTGCCAGATGGCTATTTCCAGATTTGCCCGGTTGAAACATCGGCCCGAAATTCCTCCGGCGGTAGGATCGCAGGCCAAAGGGGGAGGGCCGTCGTGCGCCGATGGGATCAACAGCGGTTCGAGTTCGAGACCTACGGGTTCGCCGTGCTCCCGGCCGTGTTGGATCCAGCGACGAGTCACCGGCTGGCCGACCGCCTCGATCTGCTGGATGAGCAGCGGGGCATCGACTACGTCCACGACAACGCCTTTGCCCGCCACGTCTCCTCCGTCTACGCCGACGACGACGATTTCATGTCCCTGATCGATCACCCTGATGTCCTGGGGTTTATCGAGTCGGTCCTGGGCCCCCAGATCATCCTCGGCAGCTGCAACGCCCGCATCGTGCGACCGGGTGACCCCCTCCAGGGGTTCCACAGCGATATTCCGGGCCAGCTCCGGCGCAACGGTGCGCCCGTCATGGTGAACGCGGTCTGGATGCTCGACCCCTTCACCGAGGAGAACGGTGCCACCCGCTTCGTGCCCGGGAGCCACCTGGCGGCGACCGCCACTCCCCCGCCGGACGTCATTGTCCCCCACGAGGTGCAGGCGGTCGGCCCCGTCGGCAGCGTGCTGATCTTCAACGGGCAGAGCTGGCACGGGGGCGGGGCCAACAAGAGCGACGGCGTCCGCCGGGCCGTCTTCGCCCACTACAGGGTCAGCCCCTGGATGCGCTTCGCCATCGATCCCACCCGCTGGGTCTCCCCCGAGCAATGGGGCCGGATGACAACCCGCCAGCGTGAGCTCCTCCGCATGACCGAGGCGGTCGATCAGCCCGCGGCGGCCGACTACTACTGAAGGGCCATCCATCCCTCATTCGGCCCGCAACTCGTCCGCCGGGACGTGGGAGAGCGTGACGCTTCCGGGCCACAGGGCCAGCAGGTTGGCGCCGACAAGGGTGACCGGAATCAGGAGCAGGGCCCCGGCGAGAGCGAGCGGGGCGATGTCGGAAAGGGGGACCCGGTCAGCGATGGCCCGCCAGCCCAGACGCCCGACCGCGAGTCCGAGCGGAATGCCGACGACGAGCCCGAAGAGTCCCACTGCAGTGGCTTGCGAGCTCAGCACCGTGCGGACGTTGCGCCGCGTCATGCCGATGGCGCGGAGGACGGCGAAGTCGTGACTGCGGCGGCGGGCGCAGCTCACGAGCACTGAGCCCAGGGCGGCCACCGCGATCAGCCCCAAAAACCCGGCAAGCACCTGGGGCAGCGTGCGGACATTGCGGAGGTTCGTCACCTCGTCGGGAGTCAGCGGCGCCGTCAGGCCCTGCGACAGCGACCCCAGCTCGGACTGCACCCGACCCGCTGCGGCGCGCAACGGGACACCCGGCACAAAGCGGAGCGCCACCAGCCGTTCGTCGCTGTCGGAGCCGTTCGGCCCGATCGGGGGGACGACGGCATCGAATTGGGCGGGGGTCAACCACAGGCCTTCGTCGAACTCGGAATGTATATCGCTCGGGAACAGGGCCTCTCCGACGATGCGCACCTGAGCCCCCGAACCGCCCACCGAGACGGTGTCGCCGATGCCGACGTGGAGATCTTTGGCCGTGGCGGGACCGATTGCTGCTTCGCCGCGGCCCTGCGGGGCCCGCCCCGCCGTCAGGGTGAAGTCGATGGGCGTTGATGACGCTCCCGCCATCGGCCGGACAGAGAAGACCGGCGCCCCGACGTGACCCACGTTGATGACGTCGCGGTCCACCACCGCGGCCGCACTGACTTCCTTGTCGTTCGTGATGCGGTCCGCCAGACGGGTCGAGACGTTGCGCCCCGTCTGGGCCCCGTCGGAGGGCGTCACGGCGACGTCCCACGTGATGCCGGCCAGTGCGGGGTGGGCGAGCGCGCTGGTGATGCCGCGGTCGATGCTCAAGCTGGCCACCACGCCGGTCACCGCTACCGCAGCGGCCAACAGAGCCGGCACCACCGGAATGCGCCGTCGACCCCGGCCGGGTTCGAAGGCCATGGTCGTGCCCAGCCCGACGGCGGCGGGCGCCCATCGACGGAAGGCCCCCGGCGCCTTGGGGGGCCGGCTGAGGAGCACGCTGCCACCCCCCGGCCCCCGACCGATCAGGACCGACGCCACCAAGATGGCGACGACCACGACGGCGATTCCCGGCCCGATGACGGTCCAATCCACGTGGTAGCCCACATCGGGGTCGATATGGCGGCCCAGACCGACCGGGAAGCGGGCCGAAGCCACGAGCGCCACCCCGAACGCCACCGGTCCCGCGACCAGGGCCGGCACGAGATGCGCCAGCCCGGTGGCCAATCCGAGATCGTTGCGGGACATACCGAGCGCGCGCAAGACCAGAGCGTCGTCGGTGATCGTCGAGGCCGAGCGACCCAGGACCTGCGCCACCAGAATCCCGCCTCCGAGGAGGATGGCGGCGGCGAGCAGCAACAGTGCGGTCGTCTCGACCTCCAACGTGGTGTTCACGCGTCGGCTTGTCGCATGCGTATCGAGGACAGGCGTTCCCGGCGCGAGGTACGTGTTGACGTCGCGACGGAGTGCGCTGACACCGGCCGCCCCGTGGCGCAGCGTGACGTCGGCGTTCTCCGCCGTCTGTATCCGCGCGCCGTACTTCGTCAGGTAGCCGGGGGACACGAGGATCTGCCCCTGAGAAACGACCACGAATTCAGGTACCTCGCGGACAACCCCCACGACATGCATCGTCACCTTCGGACCGTGGGGAGGAGCATTGACCGATTGGTGCCGGGCGTAGGGCTGGAAGGTGAAGGTGCCGCCGACCGGCGGGGCCTGGTTCACCGCGTTCTCGTCGACCACCACCTCGTCGGGAGAGCGCGGATTGAACATCCTGCCCTGAACGACGACCGGCTTGTCGACCTTGCCCAGATAGGTGCCGCCGTTGGAGCCGAAGATGACCGCGCCGGATTGCCCGTTCATGTTGCCGAAGAGAAGGTCCCAGACCGCCAACGTGCGCACCTCGGGGCGGGCCGCCAGCTTGGCCCAATGGGGATGGTTGATGCCGACTTGGCTCGGGAACACGACGGCATCGGCGGCGTTCGTCTGTGCGCGCAGCCGCCCGAGCGCAGTGTCCGTACGCCGTGCGCCCGCCCAGGCCGCAAGCGCGAAACCGGCGACGAGGCCGATCAATATGCCCAACAGGATCAGCGACCGCCAACGTCGTCGGAGGTCTCGTCGTGCCCAGAATGCAGCCGCTCGCGCGCCGCCAGGTGCCGCCATAGGGAAACGGTACGCGCGACGCGTCAACCGGAAAAGGAGGGTATCTGGTGTTCTCCGGTAGTGGTGGCACGACGAAAGGGGCCGTTGACATCCACCAAAGCAGTGGTGCCGCTGGCCCTTTCGTCCATGCTTCCGGTAGCTTCGCGACGTGAGCCGGAGCAAGGATGCCGCCTACCGCGAGAGCGGCGAGGCCGAGTACGACGAAGCAGGATCACCGCCTGCGACCCCGTCCGAGAAGCACTCCTCGGCGCCCGAGCGCCGCACCCGCAGGCTCGCTAGTGTCCGAAGTGACAACTAACTGATCCGAGGCCTTCGGGCCACGTTTCCCCGTTCGCCCCGGTGAGCGCGGGACCTGGAGAGATCCATTTCCCGCCGGAAGAAAGCGGGGAGAGAGCCGTGACATTCACCCTCGACAAGAGAGTCGATGACTTCGTTGGGACGACACGGAAGCTGTTCATCGACGGCGACTGGGTCGATGCGGCATCGGGGAAGACATTCGAGACACCGAACCCGGCCAGCGGCGAGACCCTGGCCACGGTGGCGGCAGGCGACGCCGAAGACATCAACCGCGCTGTCCGTGCCGCCAGGCGGGCCTTCGACGACGGACCCTGGGGTCGCCTCACGCCTTCGGAGCGGGGCCGGATCGTCTGGCGGATCGGCGACCTCATCCTCGACCACCTCGAGGAGCTGGCCGAGCTGGAGACGCTCGACAACGGAAAGCCGCTCGGCGTGGCGCGTGCCGCCGACGTCCCGCTGGCCGCCGACCTGTTCCACTACATGGCCGGCTGGGCCACGAAGATCGAGGGCAATTCGATCCCGATCTCGGTGCCCTACGCCCCCGGTGCCAATTTCCACGCCTACACGTTGCGCGAGCCCGTCGGTGTCGTCGGTCAGATCATCCCCTGGAACTTCCCGCTCCTCATGGCGGCCTGGAAGCTCGGCCCCGCCCTCGCCACCGGGAACTGCGTCGTGCTGAAGCCGGCCGAGCAGACGTCCCTGTCGGCCCTGCGCCTGGCCGAGCTCATCGCCGAGGCAGGCGTTCCCGACGGCGTGGTCAACGTCGTCACCGGATTCGGCGAGACTGCAGGTGCAGCCCTGGCCGCCCACGACGATGTCGACAAGGTGGCCTTCACCGGTTCGACGGAGGTGGGCAAGCTCATCATTCAGGCTGCGGCCGGGAACGTGAAGAAGCTCACGCTCGAGCTCGGCGGGAAGAGCCCCAACATCGTGTTCTCCGACGCCGACCCCGCAGTCGCGATCGCTGGCGCAGCCAACGCGATCTTCTTCAACCACGGCCAGTGTTGCGTGGCCGGGTCCCGCCTCTTCGTGCAGGAGGACAATTTCGACGAAGTCGTGGCCGGGGTGACCGACATCGCCAAGTCCATCAAGTTGGGCGACGGGTTGGACCCCGAGACCCAGATGGGCCCGCTCGTCTCCGACGAGCAGCTACGGCGGGTCACGGACTACCTGAATGCGGGGAAGCACGACGGGGCCACGGCCACGTCGGGCGGCGGCCGTTGGGGTGACCGCGGCTATTTCGTCGAGCCCACCGTGCTCACGAACACCTCACCCGACATGAGCGTGGTGCGCGAGGAGATCTTCGGGCCGGTGGTCGTCGCGGCGCCGTTCGAGAGCATTGAGGACATCGCCAAGGTGGCCAATGACACCCCTTACGGCCTCGGCGCGGGCATCTGGACCAAGGACATCTCCAAGGCCCACGCCCTGGCCAAGAAGATCAGGGCCGGCACGGTATGGATCAACTGCTACAACATTTTCGACGCCGCCCTCCCCTTCGGCGGGTACAAGCAGTCGGGCTGGGGTCGTGAAATGGGGCACGAGGCCCTGGAGGCCTACACCGAGGTCAAAGCCGTCTGCGCACAGCTCTGAGCATCGCCTAGCCGGGTGGTCTACCCGCCGGGCCGGGCCGACAGCGATGCCTTGGCAATTGCCTCTATATGGCGGGCGTCGGTACCACAACATCCTCCAAGAACGTTGATGTGGGGGAAGCGCAGTCGGATGGCGATGGACTCGTCGCCGAACTCGGCCGGATTTCCGTCATCGAGTTCCGTCGCCTCGTCGAGTGCGGCATGGCTCAGACGGGATGCGTTGCCCCGGATCATGTGTACGCGCTCGGTCCACTGAGCGCCACGCATTAACACACCTTCGAAATGCGTCGGATGGGCGCAGTTGATTCCGTAGTAGGCGGGCCATGACCCGGTTGCCTCGTCCACCTCCCCGATGGCGGCAGCCAGCGATGACCCGTCCGGCAAGGCACCATCGGTCTCGAGCGTGAAGGAGATGGCGACGGGCATGCCCGTGGCCTCTGCCGCCCGCACGATACCGATCGCTTCGGCCGCGTAGGTCAGGGTGAGGGCGCTGACCATGTCGACCTCCGTGGTGGCCAATCCCTCGATCTGTGCCGCGTGGTAGTCCCGGGCTTCCGCCACGGTCATGAGGGTGTCGGGCTGGTAGGCATCCCCTCGCGGCCCGATCGACGCACTGACGACGACCGGGCCTGCAGATTCACCGAATTCCGCGCGCAGTGCGACGAGTTGGCCGACGGCGCGGCGATTGACGTCCTTCAGCGAGGCGGCATCGAAGCCGAGCCGTGCCCCCCAATCCCGGCTCGCGCGCCAGGTGGCGGCCTCCAGGATGAAGCCGGCCTGTGCGCCGATGGCCGCCTGCATGTAGGCCACGTAGTAGTCACGGAGGGCCGTGACGCCATCCGGGTCATTGAGCAAGGGGAATGCCGCAAAAAGCGGCAGCTCGAATCCGTGACGGAAGATCATTTCTGTCTCCAGGCCGCCATCGGTGAGGAAGAGGCTCGAATCCACGAGTTGCGGAAGCCCACTCCGGTACTTCGCCACCTCCCGATCCTTACGTTCCGGCTTGGACTTGTGGCAAAGCGCGCACGTCCGGGCCGTACTCACCAACCTGGGAGAGCTCGTACTCGCCGACCCGGTCTTCTTCGAGGTACACCGTCTGCAAGCGCTCACCTCGATGCAAGAAGGACTCGATCTGGAGGATCTCCAGGGGCTCTTCGCTCACGGCGTTGAACGAGTAGGGGTACTCCCGCGGGATCATCACGCCCTCTTCGGGGCCCAACGCGGCCAGAAGCTCGTTGTCCGTCGTAAAGAACTCCGCCTTCCCGCGCACCACCCACCAGAACGAGTCGGTGTTGGGATGCATGTGCAGGCTGCTCTCCCCGGACTTGAGGAGGATCTGCATGAACACCATCATCGAATCGGTCCGGCCGAAGCTGGCGACGTGGCGGCTCCGCTTCACCTCGGGTGTCTCGTAGCGGATCACCCGGGCGACGTGCTGTTTTCTCAGGTCGGGATCGCCCACCTTCTCGGTCCGCTCGCTCACATCTCTTCGATGCGTCGCACGTCGAGATTGCGGAACGTCATCGGGGCGTCGCACAACTTGGCCACACGCTCGGCGAAGGCTGCCGTCTCGGGCAATGCCGAATTGGCCATGGCGTCCTCGTACGACGCGAACTCCACAATCTGCACGTACGTATCGGGCCGGTCCCGGTCCTTGGTCATCGTCCCCCGCTGCGCGGTGCGCCGCCCTTCGGTCTGCGCCCGCCACTCGTCGACGAGACGTTCGGCCTCCTCGGGTTGGGTCGTGACCATCTCAATGATCTGAATGAAACTCATCGCTCCTCCCCTCGGCGCGTGTGGTCCGCGCGCTCAGATCTGCAAATGGTGCCATTGCTCGACGACGGATGCATCGCCTGTGACATCGAGGTGGTCCAAGGGGTCCGGCAGGCGGTTCCAGAACCAGAGCAGGAGATCGGATGCGAATCCCCCGATCCTCGTCGTGCCGGTGCCTCCCAGGTCGACCGGCCACGTGCCGCCTTCGACCGCGACCAGGTCGATCCGTCCTCGGGGTCTTTCCCCCTGCGCCCGAGCGACCAGACCGACCACGAAGTCGCCGACATATTCCTCAATCCCGTCGATGGCAACCGGGGCCGGGATCGCCGGGGGTTGCTTCGACGCCCCGGCCAGTGCCGCCTCGACGTCCCAACGGTGGATCGCCGTCTCGACCACCATCTTGCGGACCCACCAGGCCGCGATGCCCGCCGGAACGGGGGTCCACGTGGGGGTCGTGGGCGGTGTCGTCCGCAGGAGCCCCAGGAGTGCCGCCAGCCCCTCGTGGAACCAGGGCACCAGGTCCGCTTCTTCTACCGCCGGCTCCCCCACCGGGCGCGAGGACGGTGCTTCGCCCCCCTCGACGACGCGTAGGCACCAGCGATGCGCACCCCCGACATGACGGACCACTTCGGCGACGGACCACCCCGGACACGTCGGCACCGCGCGCCCGAGGTCCGCACCCGCAGCCAGCGCCGCCAGCGCCTCGCTCTGGCGTTCCAGTTCGGCGATGCGTTCGTCGTTGGTCACGAAGAGGCACCTCCCCCGCTCGTCACGCGACGACGGTAGGCCGACGGCGTCTCTCCCGTGTGCCGGACGAAGGCGCGGGCGAACGAGCTCCCCTCGAAGCCGACGGTACTGGCGACATCGAGAATCGACATTCCCGGTTCGGAGAGGAGCGCCATCGCCCGCAGGAGCCGGCTCTCGAGGAGGTATTGACGCCACGTCATACCCGTGGCGGCCGGAAAGGCCCGGCGCAGGCTCCGCTCGGAGACCCCGACCGCCCGGCAGATGTCGGCCGCGGTCGCCGTGGCGAGGGTGGCGTTGGTCTGCTCCATGACGGCACGCACTAGGGGATCCTGGGTGTTCGGAAGGCACAGGGGCATTTCGTGCTCGAGCCATTCCAGAACGAGTCCGGCCAAAGCAGCAAAGAAGGAGTCCGCGCCCGGGTCACTCCGGGGCCGGCTGATCGGCCAGCGCTCGGCGTAGAGGATCATCTCCCGGATCACCGGGGCGGCCGCCAGAATCCGGGCCCGGCCTCCCTCGTCAGGGACCAGGTCGGGTGCAAAGAAGACCGAGGTCGTGCGTACGCCCTTGAGGATGGAGCTGTGGGAGAGTCCCGCCGGGATCCAGGCGGCCTGCTGCGGGGGAAGGAGGTAGTGGGCGGTCTCGGTCTCCACCTCAATCGTCCCCTGGAACGCGTACTCCAGCTGATGGAGATCGTGGGAGTGCCATCCCGTCACGAGGTCGGGCCCGTCGTAGACGTAGGTCCCGGCGGTCACCTCTGTCTCGCCCCGCATGTCCACCAGCCGCTGGTTGGCCGGAAGAGACAATTTATTGGCCTGATCGGCAGTGACGGTCACCGCCGGCGAGTGTACCAATGGACCATGGACGAAAAGCTCTCTGACGAGGAAGTCCGGCAGTCCTTCACCCGGCAGGTCGGGCTGTTCTCCGGCGACGATTCACCCTTTGCCGGCCGTTCCGCCGCATCCACCCGCTGGGTCGAGCCGCTCAGCGAAGAGATGGTGGTCCTCGATGTCGCCTGCGGGGCGTCCCACCTCGCCGAGGAGATCGCACCGCACGTGCGTCAGGTCGTGGGCATCGACTTGACCCCGGAGCTCCTCCGCCTCGGGGCCGCTCGCCTCCGGAAAGCGGGCGTGCCCAATGTCCTCCTCCAGGAAGGCAATGCCGCCGACCTGCCCTTTCTCGACGACACCTTCGATCTCGTCCTCTGCCGCAGTGCCTTGCACCATTTCCGTGATCCAGCGGGCACGGTCAGGGAGATGGCCCGGGTCTGCCGACCAGGTGGCCGCGTGGTCGTCTCCGACCTGGTGCCGCCCGACGCCGGGGTGAAGGACGCGTACGACGACCTCCATCGCCGGCTCGACCCTTCCCACATGGGCGTCCTCGTAGGCGACGAGATCGTCGAGTTGCTCGCCAAGGAGGTGGGCCCGATCTGCTTCGCCGAGCTTCCCGACCCGCACCGGCTGCCCCTCGACTACATCTTCAGCGACGTCAGCGACCAGGAGGCGGTCCGTGCCTCGATGCACACCGAGCTCGACGGGGGCGGGCCAACGGGCTTCGCCCCCGCACTGGACCCGGACACGGGAGCCCTCACCGTCTCCTTTGCCACCGCCACCGTCCAGGCCGTCAAGACCTGAGAACGGCCTCCGGAGTACCCCGGCGTCGCCCGAGGACATTGCAGAGCGCTTCCGTTGCCGCAAACGCGAAACCGAATCCGAACTCGTTCGGCATGCCCTGTGCCGATTCGTTCTGCACCCTTTGGTGGAAACGGCGCACGACCCTGGGGAAGGGATTGCGCCCCACGAAATAGAGCATCGGTTTGTCCAGGTCGAGCAGGGCCGCCCCCGCCATGGCGGCGACCGTTGCCGGGCGCGCGTCCTTGGTGGCTGCGAGCGTGGCTCCGGCCATCACGGTCAGACCGAGCACGCCGTCCCGCTTGGCCACGGCCAGGAACCTCTCGCCCGCCCCGGGCTGTCGTAGGTCACAGCCCCAGTGCGGCACGGCATCGAGCGCCAGGTGCGAGGCCACCCCCACGGCGAACGCCGTCACGGGTCGCCCCGCCAGCATGCGGCCGATCAGGGCGCCCGAGAGCACGTGGTTGGTGACGAACATCGGTCAACTCTCCCAGAACGGTCCGAACCGGGCAGCGCGGCCCACCTTTTGGTAGCGCACTGGTTGCGAACCGGTTGGCGTGCGCGCTCATCTGCCACTTTCCTTGACTTTGGCCTGGTCAGAGTGTCAATGTGGAGTCGCAAGTCGAAAAGGCAAACCTCTCGTGAGGGAGGGACGCAAAGTTACGGAACTCTCTGAGTTGGCCGGGCCGCCGAAATAGCGAAGGACCTGTAGCTATTTTCCCAGCGACCCGAAATTCAGGGTGGAAAGGGAAACGTGCACAACAGCATTCTTCACAAACAGCGCCCCGGAGTTTGTCACCACTGCGGTTGGAGAGGGAACGTCGGAAAGGTTCTCCGACGCGACCGCCGTCACATTGCCTCCGGGAACACCAATGGTCGTCTGTGCGAAGAATGTGTGGCTCTCCTTTTCCAAGGCCAGACAACGTTTCGTGACGAGCACAGCGGCCACGCCGGTCTGCGCGTCGTTCCCGCCCGTGAAGTTGCCTGAGGGGATGACGCTCCAATGGTTATAGACCATCGCCGGCGGACCCACCGTCACCGTCCCGGCACACCAGAACGCCCCTTCGATCCACCTGCGGGGTGGTCGCCGTTGAGCGCCACCAAGACCATCCGGATGCCTGATGCCGACTCCATGGCGACACTGGACTTCCCGGATGCACACCCCTCATCGGGCACGATGTTCGAGACACTCCCCGAGGAGTCGTAGACCCGCCGCTCCCCGTACTCCTTCACTCGGAATCGCCGGATAGGCCCCGGGGGCGACTACCGAAGACGGTATGTCGTTGCCTAAGTTCTGAGTATCGCCTACGAACGTGGATCATCAAGCCGGCGCTCGGCGATTGTCTGCACGGTTCTGGCCGTGGGGCTTCTTGCCTGGTTCGTGGGAGCGAAGGTCGGGAACGCGGACACGCCGGGACCCCCACCGGCGACCGTCGGCAACGTGCTGAACGATCCCGTCACGCACGCAGTGGCCACGCTTCCGCTGACGAATCAGGAGGGGCAGCAGGTCGACCTCGAGCAGTTCAAGGGCCGGGTGCTCCTGTTGGCCCCCTTCCTCACGTCGTGCCAAGAGGAGTGCCCGATCACGACCGCCGCCCTTTTGGACCTGCAGCGGAATCTCGCCCGGGACGGCTTGTCCAAGAAGGTGGCGATCCTCGAGGTCACGGTGGATCCCGTCCGCGACACGCCGCAGCGCATGGCGGCCTATGCGCATCTCACCGGATCGACGTGGCCTCTCCTGACCGGTTCCCCCGCCACGTTGGCCTCGCTCTGGCACTACTTCGGGATCTACTACCAGAAGGTGGCGGAAGGGTCCCCTCCCGGAATCGACTGGCAGACCCATCAGCCCTACACGTACGACGTCAACCACTCGGATGGTTTCATCCTTCTCAACACGAACCTCGACGAGCGATTCGTTGCGGGCGGCATGACGAAGATCGGCCAGATTCCCGCCAACCTGCAGAAGCTCCTCGACAGTGAAGGCAAGTCCAACCTCACGAATCCCGGAGCCGGCACCTGGACGGTCACCGATGCGCTGAACGCGATCGGCTGGGTCATGGGACGCTCCGTACCCAGCACCATTTAACTGCTACGCGAGCAGCTCGTCCCCCCAGTGCTGTCCGCGGTGGAGCCCGGGCGGCGTGGCGAAAATCCCACTGCCGATGTGGGTGATGTACTCGTTCAGGGCATCGCTCGTCCCCAGCTTCTGCTGGAGCTTGATGAACTGGTTCGGATCCTTCATGTACGCCATGAAGAACAGCCCGCCGAGCAATGTCCCGAGCACCGGATCGATGCCGTCGGTGAACGAATAGCCCCGACGCAACAGGCGGGTGCCGTCGTTCTCCTCATGGCTCGCCAGCCGGATATGGGCCTGTGCCGGAATCACGAGGTGACCCTGATCGTCGCGGGCTTTGAAGTTCGGGGTGGTGAATTCGGTTCCTCCGCTCAAGGGAGCCCCGGTGACCTTGGCCCGACCGATGACGTTCTGCTGATCGCCGAGGTAGTCGCGGTCCCAATTCTCAATGAACATCTGGATGCGGCGGGTCACCAGGAAGCTGCCGCCCTTCATCCACGCCTGGTCCGTTTCGTCGCCGACCCAGACGTAGTCATCCAATAGATCGGTCTGCTGCGACTTGATGTTGCGGGTCCCGTCCTTGAAACCGAGGAGATTGCGCGGTGTGGCCTCGGCGGTGCTCGTCGTCGAGGTGCGCCCGAACCCGAACTCCATCCAGTTGTAGGTAACGACGCCCATCCCCAGCCGGGCCAGGTTCCGTACGGCATGGAACGCCACCAGGGGGTCGTTCGAGCATGCCTGAATGCACAAGTCACCACCGACGTAGTTTGAGTCGAGGTTCTCGTTGGGCAGCGGGGGGAGATCGACGAGGAGCGCGGGCTTCTTCGCCGCCAGCCCGAAGCGTCCGTCGAAGAGGGACGGTCCGTACCCGATGGTCACGGTCAGGCCGGAGACCTCCGAGCCGCGGGCCTCTCCGGTGTCGAGTGGCGGCTCGTTCAGGTCGCTGTCCTCCCCCACCGGTTGCCCCTGGGTCATGCGGGCCGCTGCGCTCGTCCAGTCGCGCAGCAGGTCCCGCAGGTCGCGCCGGGTGGTGCCTTCGACCAGGTTCATGGTGGCGAAGGTGAGGCGGTCCTGGGCCGGCGTGACGATGCCCGACTGGCGGCGACCGTAGAAGGGGTAGGTGAGGTTGGAATCAGTCGCTGCGCCGGACGGCGCAGCATCGAGCACGGCGCCGGAGCCCAGGGCGAGACCGGCACCGGCCACCCCAATGCGCCCCAGCAGTTGCCGACGGGAGATCCCCTCTCGCAAACTCAAGCGACTTGCCCCGACATCTTCGACAGGGACTCGGCGAAGGCCTGCACGGTGGTGGACAACTGGCGGCGTTGGGGATCCAGCACCGTTGAGTACTCGACGTACCCGGTGTTGTCGTACCCCGGTGTGGCCTTGTACTTGGCGATCGCCGACTCAACCCGTTGGTACTGACGTTGAATCGTGCTGAGCGTCTGCGGGTTGTTCTTCTGGAGATAGGGCTTCAGCAGGTTGACCACTTCCATGGCGCCATCGACGTTGGCCTGAAAGACGATGAAGTCGGTGTTGGAGTAGCGCTCCTCTTCGCCGGTGATCTTGGACGTCGCGGCTTCGTTGATCAGGTCGGTCGCTCCGCTTGCCATGGTGACCGGGTCGTAGGAGGCGGTCGACACGAGTTGAGCCAGCTGCTGCTCGTGCTGGACGAGCTGGGTGCAGTAGGCCGGAGCGCCCGTCAAGGAGTTGTTGGACCACATCAGCATTTCGAGCTTGTGGAACCCTTCGAGGTTGGCGCTCGTCACCGGGCTGTCCAGCCGCTCGTCGATGTCCGCGTCCAGTGTCCCCCAGACCTCGGCCACCGGTTCGATCCGCTCGTAGTACACGCGGGCGGCCGGGTACAGCTGCTCAGCCGAAGTCAGGTTGCCCGCATTGATCGCGGCGCACATCGCTTGGGAGGAAGAGACCAGCGCTGCCGCTTGCTGGTTGACGTAGGTGCCGTATTGCGTGACGGCAGTCTGCAGTGCCGAGCTTGTCTTCCACGATGCTGCTTTGGACGTCCCTGTCACCTTCAACGTCGCGTGCTGCTGCGCCGCCCCGGGGCAGTTGATGATGTACTTCCCGGGCTGGACGACCAGGGCGAACCCGCCCGAGAGCCCCGGGGTCAGGTTCTCCTGCTCCCCCAGAATGTGCGAGAGATCGCTGCTGCGGAGCTCCGCTTCGGAGACGGCTCCGGCGTTCTTGTTCTTGACGTTGAACTGAATCTGGCCGGCCGGGATCTTCGCCGGCTTGGGGGCACACCCCTGGGGGGTGAGCGTGATATTCACCGTGCCTTGCTTGCCCGCCGCGCCAGCCGGGGACGCCAGCAGAGAACTGGCCGTGACGGCCAGAGCGACCACCAGCGCCCATCGTCCGCCATGGCGCTGAAGCTCAGTTCGTACCACCGTAAGTTGCTCCTTCTATTTGTTCGTACATCGGCGAATGAACGGCCGTCGCCTTCTGGCCGCGGCTCCGTTGGGGCCAGCAGAGAATGAAGAGCATGGGGACCAGGTAGAGGAGGTAGGCCATGACTTCGATCCAGACGGGATAGGGCTGAATCCCGAGTACGCCCGTCACGAAGGAGGAGACCGGGGTGCCGGGGCGGACGAGCCACGAGAGATCCAAGGCCTGCGTCTGGCCGAAATTCAGCCACCCCGCCTCATTCGCGGTGTGCACGGCCGTCATGACCAGCCCCGCCGCGATCACGACCAGCACCAGCCCGGTCACCCGGAAGAAGCGCGAGAGGTTGATGTGCACACCGCCCCGGTAGATCGCATACCCGAGGACGACGGCCAGCGCGATGCCGATCAGCGCGCCCATCCAGCTGAGGGTGGCATTGCCACTGGCGTGGAAAGTGGCCAGCAGGAAGACGGCTGTCTCGAAGCCCTCGCGCAACACGGCCAGGAAGGCCATGAGGACGAGCGCCTTCGTAGATCCTCGAGCCAGCGCCGACCCCGCCGCCTGCTCGAGATCCCCTTTGAGGTCCCGGGCATGCCGGCGCATGAAGAGAATCATGTAGGTCACCATCACCACGGCGATGGCGCCGACGACGGTTTCGAGCCCCTCTTGCTGGCGCTGCGGCAGTTCGGAGGAGACGATCTGGAGGGCGACCCCGATGGCGATACAGATGGCGGCCGCCACCGACACCCCGATCCATACCTGGCGCAGAGCATCGCTTCGCCCCTGCTGACCCAGGAAGGCGGCCACGATCCCAACGATGAGGGCTGCTTCTAAGCCCTCTCGTAGCCCGATGACGAATGTCGGCAGCACGTACTCCCCCGCACGGAGTTAGGATGCCCTAATATTAGGCTTCCCTACCATGCGCCGTGAGGCAGCACTGTGTCAAGTCAACAGATCAGCTCTTCTTCTCGTCGTGACCACCGAACCCCTTGCGCATGGCCGAGAGGACCTTGTTGGCAAAGTCATCGAGCCCGCGAGAGGCAAAGCGGGAGTACAGCGAGGCCGTGAGCACCGGGGCAGGCACGCCCTCGTCGATGGCGGCGATGGAGGTCCATCTCCCCTCGCCGGAATCCGAGACGTGGCCGGCGTACTCGCCCAGCTGCGGTGACTCGAACAGCGCCGTCGCCGTCAGGTCGAGCAGCCACGACTCCACCACACTCCCCCGCCGCCAGACTTCGGTCACCGCGGTCGTGTCGATGTCGTACTGGTAGAACTCGGGCTCCTCGAGAGGCGCCGTCTCCGCATCGCCAGCCACGACGGGCCTCTTCCCGGCATTGGCGTTGTGCAGAATGTTCAGGCCCTCGGCGAACGAGGCCATCATGCCGTACTCGATCCCGTTGTGGACCATCTTCACGAAGTGGCCCGCGCCATTCGGGCCGCAATGCAAGAACCCCAGTTCTTCGTCGGTGGGATCCCCCGTCCGCCCCGGGGTACGGGGCGCCGTCCCCAATCCGGGTGCGATCGTGGCGAAGATGGGACGGAGGTGCTGCACGACGTCCGTCTCACCGCCGATCATGAGGCAGAAACCCCGTTCGATCCCCCACACGCCACCACTCGTTCCGCAGTCGATGTGATGGATGCCCTTCTCCCCCAGTTCCTTGGCGTGGCGGATGTCGTCCCGGTAGTAGGAGTTGCCCCCGTCAATGATGATGTCCCCGCTCGAAAGGTGAGAGCCGAGCTCTTCGATGGTCTTCTGGGTGATGTCCCCGGCAGGCACCATCACCCACGTCGCGCGAGGAGGGGTCAACTTCTCGACGAACTCAGCCATCGAGTTGGCTCCTGTTGCGCCCTCCGCCACCATTGCCTTTACAGCATCGGGGTTGACGTCGTAGGCCACACAGCTATGGCCATCGCGCATCAGCCGGCCGACGATGCCCGCGCCCATCCGGCCGAGTCCGACCATGCCGAGCTGCATGGGGTTGCTTGTAGGCATCGCCGTCTCCTTGTTCGCGTGAGGTGTTCCCGACATTACTCATCACGACAGGATCGATAGTCTCCGACGGGGCCACTCGGGCCCTCCCGTACCCGGAAGGACAATCCCCATGCGTTTTCACCTCCGTGCTCTACGGATGGGGGCCGCCGCCGGTCTGGGTCTCGGGGTATTGGCAGTCTCTCTGCCCGCCGAAGCGAAGACACCTGCGAGCACGGTGGTCAGGGCGGCGCTACCTCCGGGGAAGATCAACCACATCATTGTGATCGAGTTCGAGAACGAGGGCTACGAGACCACCTTTGGGCCCGGCTCGGTCGCCACGTACCTGAATGGCACCCTGCGCTCTCAAGGGGAACTCCTCCAGAACTACTACGCCATCGGCCACAACAGCCTCGACAATTACATTGCCCAGGTTTCGGGGCAGGCTCCCACCGAGGACACCCAAGCGGACTGCGCCGACAACGGGTTCGCCTACGCCAATGTGGCACCGGGCACCCCCGATCCGAATCAGACCGTCAACCCCGGCCAGGTGGACGGCGAAGGGTGCGTCTACCCGAGCTCGGTGCAGACCATCGCCAACCAACTCGACACGAAGTATCCGCCCAACCCCAAGACCTCAGTCGCCTCTTGGCGCGCGTACGAACAGGACATGGGGAACACGTCGTCACGCGACGGTGGTGTCGCCGACCCGACGGGAGGCACCGACTGCGGTCACCCGGCTATCGGCGCACCCGACACAGCGGAATTCGCAACGTCGGTTGACCAGTACACCTCGCGGCACAACCCGTTCGTCTGGTTTCATTCCATCATTGACAACACAGCGGAGTGCGACGCCAATGTCGTGCCCCTCGGAACCCTGGGCCTCGACGGAGCTCCGTCACCAAGCGGACACCTGGCCAAGGATCTGCGCAGTGAGAAGACAACCCCCCGGTTCGCCTTCATCACGCCCAACCTGTGCAGCGACGGACATGACAGCCCATGCGCAGGCACCAACAGCAAGGGCGGCCGCGCCGGAGGCCTGACGGGTGCGGACGAGTTCCTCCGGGCGTGGATGCCGTTAATCCTGAACTCCCCGGCGTACAAGCACGGCGACACACTGGTTGTCATCACCTTCGACGAGGCTGACGTCGACCGGGACGACCCGAGCTATGCCGCAGCATGCTGCGGCGAGACGACCGGGCCGAACACCCACGCTCCGGGCGACGCCGGACTGGCCACCGACACTGCGCCCGGAGGGGGTCAGATCGGCGCGTTGCTCCTCAACCCCAAATATCTGACACCAGGTTCAACCGACACGACGGGTTTCTACAACCACTACTCGGCGTTGCGCAGCTACGAGGACCTCCTCGGACTGACCACCGGCGGCAACGATGGCGCGGGCCACCTGGGCTTTGCCGCGTCAACAGGCCTAGCGCCCTTCGGAGCCGACGTCTTCAGCAGTGCGGCTGCAGTAAAGGCGCGCAAGCACAAATAGGAAAGTCGAGAAATGTGTGACACACGCGAAGTTCGTCAACGTCCGAATATGAACGCTTTGTGAATCCTACGCCACATTGGGATGAATGTGACTTTGGACCTATACCGAATATTTTTCGCATCTGAAAGACTCCTGAGAGCGTCGATAGGCGCGCGGAAGAGATAAAGCCTTTGGCGGGCTCCGGTTGCCGGGGAATGCGATTGCGGTCGTGGAGCACGAGTCGCCCGCCAGGTCACAGAGACGGGAACTCGGGAACTGTTTGACGTGGCTGGACTTTAAATGGTGGCGAACCTAATTAAGACTGACGACCAGCCCTCATTTGACGCGGGCGTCGACGCGAGTGCCGCCCCGATAGCTGGCGATCAGTGGCCTGTTGCCCTTCTTCTCGTTATCGACTTGATTGCCGCTGCGATTGCCCTTCCCATCGCACTGCTGATACTCGCAGGTTGCTCCAGCTCCAGAGAGAATTCGTTCTCGCGGATTCCTAGCAATCTTAGTATTGAATGGTCATTTCCCTTGGCAATTGTTACGGCTTTGGCTCTCGCTGGCTTCTACCGTTCGAGTCGTCGAGCGCGCTACGAAAGCAGCTTCTCGGAACTGAAGGAACTGGCAGTCGCACTCAGTGCTGGCTGTGCATTGTCGATCGGGTTCTGTGTGTTCTTGAGAGTGGCCTTCGGAGTCAGTGAAGCCAACACCACACAACTGCTGTTGGCGGCCATTGTCGCCATCGCCTTCGTGACGATCGCTCACGCAACTCTTAGTGCATTCCGTCGTGACGTGCGTTCTCGGGTTCTCATCGTCGGCTCGGGCTCTCTCGTCGATCGCATCGCCACCTATTTCAGCCTCACTAAAGGGGTGGAGGTTGTTGGGCGAGTTGTTGACGCACCTACCGTTGAGGACGGTTCACTCGGGATCGTGAGCGACCTTCCTCAGCTCTGCGAGAAGCTCGGCGCAAACCGCATCGTTGTGGCATTTCCTACAGTGCTTTCTCGCGATTCCATAACTACCCTGCGCTCGCTTCCCCGCTCAGTCCACGTCTCCATTGTTCCGCGGTACTTCGAACTGATCTCCTGGCGCTCCCGCATCACAGACCTTTACGGTCTCCCCCTCGTCGAGGTTGCGCCGGCACACTTCAGCGGTTGGGATCGCTTTCTGAAGCGGAGCTTCGACGTCATCGCTGGATCTCTGCTTATGCTCGTTCTTTCACCCCTCGTACTGGTCCTCTCGGTCCTGGTCAAACTCAGCTCGCCGGGACCAGTCCTCTTTCGACAGGAGCGCGTGGGACACGGACGCCAACCTTTCACGATTTACAAGTTCCGGTCAATGGCTATCGGCGAGCCCAAAATGACCGATGAACCGGAGCCCACCGCACAACAAAACTCGGTTCCTCTCCACGAACTGCGAAAAAAGGCCGTGGACGTGGAACGCATCACTTCGATTGGTAGCTTTATGCGGAGGACGGGCCTTGATGAGCTTCCCCAGTTTCTCAATGTGTTGCGCGGTGACATGTCGCTAGTAGGTCCACGTCCTTTTACCGAGCGCGAATCAGAGACGATCACAGGGTGGCAAACCAGGCGGTTCGAGCTCCGACCCGGCATCACGGGACTATGGCAGGTCTCGGGTCGCAATGACCTGAGTATGGATGATCTCCGTCGGCTCGACTACCTCTATGTGGCCAGCTGGTCCCTGTGGTGGGACGTCAAGATCGTCTGGGACACGCCTAGAGCAATGGCTCGGGGGTTTGGTGCGTACTGATCGCTCTGTTTCGCTAGCTAAACCTCAAGTTGCCATCGTTCACGACTACGTCACTCAGCGGGGAGGCGCCGAGCGCGTCTTCTTGCTTTTGGCGAATACGTTTCCCGACGCGCCCCTCCATACCTCGCTGTACCATCACGAAGGCACATTTCCAGAATTCGCTGCTCTAGATATCGAGACCACGCCACTTAACAAGATCAGACTTCTCCGTCGACAACATCGCTTAGCACTTTCAGTTCTCGCGCCTACCTTCTCAGCGTTGCGAATCGATGCGGATGTGCTTCTTTGTAGCTCGAGTGGTTGGGCCCACGGCACGAGAACAAGAGGCCGAAAAGTCGTTTACTGCTATGCGCCAGCTCGCTGGCTCTACGAAGCTGATCGATACCTGGGTCGACGTCCACGGCAGGCCGGCCCTCCACCGAAAGGGAGTTTTTTACGGAGACACGCCGAATCTCTAAGAAGAGGCGTTCGGACTTTGGCTCTCCATCTTCTTCGTCCGCCTCTTCGCTACTGGGATCAGCATGCAGCCAGGTCGGCCGATCGATACCTTACGAGTTCAACTGCCATGGCAGATGTCATCCGCGCAACGTATGGACTGGAAGCCGAGGTCTTGCCGCCGCCTCCGGCACTCACATCAGATGGTCCCGAGCGGCAGGTTCTTAGCCTGGAACCGGGCTACTTTCTCTGCATTGCTCGACTTCTGCCGTACAAGAATGTACACGTGGTGGCGGAAGCAGTTGGGCTGGTACCTAACGCTCGACTGGTGATCGTCGGTGAGGGGCCTGCCCGTTCTGACATTGAGGCCATCGCTGGGGAAAATGTTCGATTCATGGGCCAAGTCGATGACGCTGATCTGCGTTGGCTCTATCGGAACGCCTTGGCCAATGTCTCCGCCTCATACGAGGACTTCGGATTGACCCCACTTGAAGCAGCCAGTTTTGGCCGGCCATCCGTGGTGCTCCGAGCAGGCGGGTTTCTCGATACTGTGGTGGAAGGGCGGACGGGTCTGTTTTTCGATACACCAGTCGTCGAAGCCGTTGCAAAGGCTATGGACGCAGCCACCATCCATCTTTGGACTGAATCGGAATTGCGGGAGCATGCCGAGAAGTTCTCAAAGGATGCGTTCCAGCGGAGAATGCGGGAGATTGTGAAGGGTGAAGCGGCCCTCGCTTAGGTGCGATCCGTCGAAATAGCTGCACGAGGATCGTGACTTAACGAATTCTGACCGGGTCCCCTTGAAGTAGTCCACCCCTTGTGTGAGTCCGATGCCCCAAGATGGGGCAAGGAGGACAGCGCAAGATGAAGCAACGCCGCCACACCCCCGAGCAGGTGATCCGCAAGCTCGCTGAAGGCGAGAAGCTCCTCGCCGAGGGCAAGACGATCGAAGAGGTCTCGAGGCATCTCGAGATCTCCGAGCAAACCTGGCACCGCTGGCGAAACCAGTACGGCGGCATGAAGGCCGACGACGCCAAACGCCTAAAGGAGCTCAAGAAGGAGAACGCCAGGCTCAAGAAGCTCCTGGCCGAGGCCGAACTCGACAAGTCGATGCTCAAGGAGTTGGCTGAGGGAAACTTCTAACCCCGAACCGTCGTCGGCGAGCGGTGGACATGCTCATCGATCGGTTCGGGGTCTCGCAACGTCACGCTTGTCGCGTCGTCGGCCAGCATCGGGCCACCCAGCGCAACGCACCAGCGGTCCCGAGCGATGACGAGATGGCGCTGCGGGCGTGGCTACGCGCCTTCGCAGTGTCACGTCCGCGCTGGGGTTGGAGACGAGCGGCCGTCATCGCCCGCCAAGAGGGCTGGCGGGTCAACAACAAGCGCATCCACCGCCTTTGGCGTGCTGAAGGCCTCAAGGTCCCGTATCGCAAGCGCAAGCGGCCACTACGCGGCAAGGGCGTGGTGATGGGGGCCATGTGCCCGATCCGCCCCAACGTGTTGTGGGCACTCGACTTCCAGTTCGACCAAACCTCCAACGGCAAGACCCTGAAGCTGCTCAACGTCATTGACGAGTTCACGAGGGAGTGCCCGGCCATCGAAGTCGCCCGCAACATCGACGCCGACGGCGTCGTGGCTTGTCTCGAGCGCATCGCGGCCGAGCGGGGTGCACCCATGTACCTGAGGTTCGACAACGGTCCCGAGTTCATCGCCAACGCGGTCGCTGACTGGTGCCGCTTCAATGGTGCCGCAACGGTCTTCATCGACCCGGGATCACCGTGGCAGAACGCCTGGATCGAGTCCTTCAACGGCCGGCTCCGCGACGAATATCTCAACGGCCACCGCTTCGATTCCCTCTTCGAAGCCCAGGTGTTCATCGAGGACTGGAGAATCGACTACAACATGAACCGTCCACACAGTGCGCACGGCTGGCTCAGCCCCAACGAGTTTGCCCGAGTATGGACCAACCGACACCAACCCCAACTCACATAAGGGCTGGACCAACTATCGGGATCCCCTCAATTCCGTTTGTCAGGACGGCGAGTACGTTGGAGACAGATGAGCAAAATGGCGTGGATCTAACAGCCTTTGGGGACTTCAGAACGTCAGGCAGAATGGCAAATCGTTTTATAAGCCTTTGGTTTCGCGACGTACGACTTTGTCGTCCATAGGCTTCCTCTTCGCAACAGAGATGATCGCTTGGCGTGAGCCGACAGTGGTCTCTGGGACAATTGGACTCCAACCTCATTGATCGCCGGCGCAGATGGGAATAGGCCCCTCTTGAGGGGAATCCCGAACTGTTCATAGACCAAGGCCGTCTTCCGGGCTGCTGAATCCCATGTAAGTTTTTGAACAAGAGTATTCCCGGTTCGCCCAAGCTCCATGCGCCGGGCATCATCCGAATTCAATTCACCGAGCAGGTGTGAAAGGTTCTCTACTGTCGGAGAATCGACGATGAGCGCAGCACCGCCCAAGAGCTGTACGGATGGGACACGCGTCGACAATACTGGGCAACCGCAGGCCATCGCGTCCAAGGGTGGTAAGCCGAAGCCCTCGTAGACAGATACATATGCGGCGATCGTGGCGGTACCGTAGAGCGCCGGGAGAAATCGCTGAGGAACAAATCCAAGGTTGAGCACTCTCATAGGCGTGCTCGTTTTCCAACCAGAGCCGCCCGCCACGACGAGAGGTATGTTTATGCTTTTACAGGCCCTGGCCAGGTTTAAAATATTCTTTCGAGGCTCGTTGGTGCCGACGTGAAGCACAAATCGTTGAGGAAGATCGTAGAACTTTCGGACAGCCACCATTTCGTCATGAGTTGGAATCCGCATCGCCGGCGACGGCGCTTCTGGGATGACGATTGCGTCCTTCTGAAATAGCGCTTTCACGCGATCGGCAGTGAAATCCGATACAGCGATAACGGCATCAGCGGCCCCGATTGATCGGGCGACAACGAGTCGTTCGCCAATAACTCGTCGAAGAGCGAAAGCCCACGGTGTGTCAAAGACGGCAAGATCGTGCACCGTAGTGACCAACGGGGTTCCGGATCCAAGTGGCAGGTCGACGTCGAGCCCGTGGATTAGCGACGTCTCCCTGGCGGGTCGAAGTGCTTGAAGCTTTCGCCGCATCCCACTGGCGTTGGGTCGGGAGATTGGCTGCACGGTCGGTGGTAACTCGACTATCGAGTCTTTAGGGACGATGGCCGAAATAGATGCGTCCAGATATTGAGGAAGGTGCCTCAATAGTTCGCGGATGTAGGTTGAGATCCCTGCGCCTCCCGGACTCAGAGCCAAGGCACTTACAGTAACGCTGGCATCCGAAGCGTCATCCGAATGTGACGAGCTGCTAGTCACGCCAGCTCAGTATCGTTCCGCAGTAGGCGCACCGTCTATTCGGCGGCGACTTGCAACCAATAGAGCTCGCTCGGCTACACGGCAAACTAACGCATCCGAATTCCTCACGGCTAAAGGTTGCGGGCACGTGCTATCGCTCTAGCGAATGCGGCGGCTCGCTCAGTCCAGGAAGGAACCGTTCCGTTCGTGTGAGTCTCGTCCTTCGCCAATGTGTCGGCAACCAACGCGACGAAGTTGTCTCTCTGAGCCACGATCACTGGGTGCGATAGGTCTCGGAATCCGGCGACTGGGGTTGCGATCGTTGGAGTACCCACGGCGAGGCACTCGTAGGCCTTGATCGGGTCAAGGCTTTCGGTAAAGGGAGAACGCGATATGAGGCACGATCAGGACGTCCCGCGTGTTGCAGATACGCCGGTACGTCAGAATAGGGCCGCTGACCTAGCAACGTAATGTTTGGGTGAGCTCTCAGTTTCCCGATTGATTCGACACCGAGTGAGCTTGGGCCGACTAGGACGATCTCCAGTGTCGGAATCGCCTCGGCGAGGTCAAGAAGCAGGTCGATGTCCAGGCGCTCTTCGTGGAGAGTGCCCATGTAGAGCGCGACCGGTGCCTTGGGAAGGTCGGCCGGCCGAACCCGTAGGGCCGTGAAGTGCTCGAGGTCGACAGCATTTGGTATCAGATCCACGTCTGGACGTATGTGACGACGGCTCTTGACGAGGTCGTTGGAGCAGACCACCACGGCCCCCGCGTGATCCAGGAGCCAGCCTTCGTTTTCCTTGAGGCGTCTTCGGGCCCGCCCCGATTGTGACAAGCGGAGCCAGTCGTCGGTGATGTCGTAAAGACTAGGCCAGTCAGATTTCTGGGCGAGACGGGCATAGGATGCATCGTTGACCCAAAGCGTGGGTTGGTCGAAACCTAGTTGCTTAACGGATGCCTGCACTTGCCGACAGAGTGACCTGTCGGCGAAGTCACCGAACAAGCGAGGGAGCATTTTTGCGGGTTCGAGAACGATCACCCGTCCATCTCCCCGAGCTGACCGCAGTTTCCGCTTTCTGTCCGTTGTGCGACCGAACAGAAGCCTATGGATATGGTCAAACGCCGGCTCGACGAACAGAATACGCAGTTGGGGGTCGGCATCGAGGAGCGACGAGGCGAGAAGCTGATTTCTACGCCATACGTCATCCCAGGCTTCGAGGGAGCATACGACGATTGAATTTCCACGCGCAGTGGTCGACGGGCTATCTATTGGGACCGCGAATGGAGCTTTGGTGAGCTGAATGATAGACCGGCGCAATCGTGCCCGATGCGATCGCATTCGCAGTTCGGGGCCAGGGATGGTGGCCCGCACCGCCGAGCTAAAGATGGTGGCCAGCCGGAAACTGAGCAGTGACAGTTTTCCTCCATGGTCGGAAACGAACCGCTCGCCTCCTCGGAAAAAGTGTTCAAGGATAAACGGATCCGCGGGCTCCGAGCTCGTGCCGCCGACATGAACCGCAACGCAATCGTCGACTTCTACGATTTTCCCTCCAGCCTTGCTGATGCGCCAGCAGAGATCGGCTTCTTCGCCGTACAACCAGTATCGCGTATCAAAGCCTCCGACCTGTTGAAAAATCGATCGGCGGACGAGGAAGCAGGCTCCGATCACAAAGCAGTCGCTGCGCTCCGGGCGCGACTGACGTTGCCTATGGAATCCAAGGACGTCCATCCAAGCCCCAGCCGCGCTGGGGTATGGCCAGCGCACTCTCTGGTGTGACCCATCGGGATACCGAATTGTCGGTGAGGCCACTCCGATTTCTGGCCTCTCCTTCATCAGGTGAATCAGGGCGTTGAGATTCTCCTCGTCGAGAATCGCATCTGGGTTCAAGAAGAGGAGGAATTCGGAATCTCCGTACGAGGCCCCTTGGTTGCAGGCCGCAGCGAATCCAGCGTTGACGTCGTTCACCACTACCGTTGTTCCCGGAGTTCCTGCTAGGTCGGCACTGTTGTCCGAGGACGCATTATCGATCACGACTAAATTCGCCAATTCGGCAAAGAGTCGAGGGCGCCCGAAAGATGCTCCCCCGAATTATGCGTCACGATAACGACATCGACCAGCGCCATGATCTGCCCATGATCAATGAAACCCACCAAAATGTCCATTTCGTCGGTGGTGTGATTCTACGACTATTGAGCTTGATGTGGCCGTCGTGTTTGCCATGCAATCCGTCCTCTTCGTCCGATCCGGTTCGTCGGCACAAGTGGTAACCTGCACTCGTGGCGGGAAATCCGCGAGATGCGGTCGCCGATCTAGGGCGTCCGATCCGAGTTCTGCGAATCTGTCACAGCGCCGTGGTCGAAGCTTGGCGTGCTCGCGACCGAGAGTTAATAAGTTTGGGAGTCGTTGAGACCCTTGTCACCGCACGCCAGTGGAATGAGGGTGGTGCGATGGTGTCGTTTGAGGGCGGACAGGACGAGTTTGCTCATGCCATCCGCACCTACGGAACGAGACCAAACCTGTTTCTTTATGATCCTTGGCAGTTGTGGAAATTCCTACGCCGGCATCGTTTCGACTTGCTCGACTTCCATGAAGAACCATGCAGTCTTGCGATGGCCGAACTGCTACTTCTTCGTATGCTCGGGGCCAGACGGACGCCCTTCGTTTTCTATTCAGCCCAAAATATAGATAAGCGGTATCCGCCACCCTTTCGTTGGTTCGAAAGCGTCTGTCTTCATTTGGCGGCTGGGGCCTATCCGTGCAGTAAGGCCGCCGGTAATATTCTTCGGACCAAAGGACTCCGAGGGTTTCTAGTCATTCTTCCCCTTGGTTTGGACCCAGCCGAGTTCGTGCCGGCAGAACGAGATGCGCCAACCTCTGGCCTGCTGCACATCGGCTACGTGGGGAGGCTGGCCGCTCACAAGGGTGTCAGCGTTCTGCTCGAGGCCCTCGCCTCGACGGAAGGTCACACTGCACAAATAGCGGGCGACGGGCCGGTTGCCGATCAACTTCGCGAAACAGCCGATGACCTCGGGCTTGCGGGTCGTGTGACGTTTGTTGGTCATGTTCCGCAGTCAGACCTTCCTGAGTTTTACCGACGCATCGACGCCCTTGTCGTACCGTCAATTCCTGTGAATGGATGGGATGAACAATTCTGCCGGGTCGCAGTTGAGGCAATGGCATCCGGGGTGCCCGTAATTGCCAGTGAGACCGGAGCGCTGCCGGAGGTCCTGGGGGTCGCCGGTCTTCTCGTGCCAGCGCGTGACCCCCAGTCGCTTGCCCAGGCACTCAAAACTCTAGCTTCCCGCAAGGAAATTTGGTTCGATTTACGCAGAGCTGGCTTACGATCAATCGACAAATTTTCGTGGAGCACGGTAGCCAGGAACCATTTGAATCTTTATCGATGCGCTCTCCAACAAGTAGGTGATTCGCTGGTTGGTCAACATCCGGAACGCGACCGCGACATTGAGTGTAGTTGATTCGTTTAGTCCTGATATTCTGGACTTATCTAGCATATTAACTGCCTGGTGTAAGTCTCGGTCTGAATGGTATCGATCTCTAAGGAGGTTTACGTCGACTGCTCCTAAGCGCAACTTATACCTTATCTCAACTTGGGCACTCTATTTTAACTGCGTTCCAGATTTATTAGGCCGTCTTGGGTTCCACCGGCACTGATCCGGCCATCATCATAGCGATAACCTCCTCCATCTTCACCCGGCCCAGATGACGCAAGCGCCATTCCCAATGCTATCCATGGAACTGATCCAGTCGCAGTAACCCAAAAAATGTCAAACTGCCCTTCGATGACGTGTGCAACCACTACTGCAAACGCAAATGACCCCAAAACATTAGGTATTCGGTATAGCATTCTCAATGAACCCAAAACTAGAGTTAAGAAGCCCAGTAGGCCAACGACGCCTCCGGTCACCAGGATCCCAATCTCGGCATTTGGCGGCTGAAAGGAGCCAGGGAAGTGCCCGGTATACCAATATCGCTCCCCCACGCCGAAGACTGAAGAGGAGTGCCAAATCTGGAGTGCTTGTCCGTACGACGCAGTTCGTACCGTAAAACTATTTATTTTTCCGTTGTTGGCTATTTCATTGGTGACGCTGGAATAAACAGCCGCCGCAACTAAGGACAAAATTGCAACCATCGCTAGGGATTTTCGATTGTGCCACATGCTTTGGCGAAACCGGCCATCTCGAATTGTTACAAGGACCCAAGCCACCACCAGACCAATCATTGCTTGTCGCGATCCGCTAGCGATAACCCCTATGAGACATAAGTATTTTAAAACCCTTACTGATCGACTCGCAAGTCCAGTCAAGTTCGGCACCAAATGAGCTGCCAATACCGATACCACGAACAAAACACCCAGACTATTCTTCTGAAGACCGTATGGTAGGCCTGCAATTGGATGCAACGCATGCGCAAGCCATAGTCCGATCGCCCACACCGAAAGTGCCGATGCGATCAAAATGTACCCGCCAAGGGCAACTGAAAGCCGACCTTTCTTGACTATTACCCATCCAACTACACCGGCCCCGAGCACCATTAGCAGCTGATGAAACCACTCCACTACGTCATAGCGGTTAGTACTATTCAAAACCGAAAGGAGTGTTGTTGCCTGATAGATAGCGACTAGCATCATCCAGCGTTTTAGTTTCACTGCGCGTCGCCAATCCATTAGGGGAAGTGCGCATAAGGTGGCTACGAATAGAAATAAATCGGCGACGCTCAAGTTATTTCCTCCGCCGCTCGCACCTATGTGCAAAACGAGAAATGCGGCGGGGAGCGCCATTGCTACGAGAAAGGACGGCGCACACGCGTAAAGTCCGAAACAGAAAACGATGCCGACCAGGGCGAGGATTCCAGCGAGGAGCATTGTGATGCCATTTTAGGTGTAGTCAATGTGACCCTCCACCCCGATTGCCGCAGAACACATCCCTTCCAACAGATGACGATTCAGGACTCTGCATCAGATGCGATCATTTGGAGAGATTTATGACTGACATTGACCTCGGCGGCATGGAGCGGCTAGGAGTGCAGCAGTGAATATTGCTCTTGTGTTCAGTGGCTGCAATCGCCGCGGCGGTGTCGAGCGTTGCGTGTGGGAGATTGGCAGACACCTGTCCGCTCGACACAGCGTGTCGGTTTATGCGATTGATATCGAATCAGAGGGCCTCACAGGTGTAAATGAGTACAGGCTAGAGGTTGGTGGTCCGGGAGCATTCCAAACGTGGTTCTTTGCCCGTTCGGCGCGGTCGGCTCTGGCTGACAAGGATTACGACCACGTCGTGTCGTTCGGAGTCGGTGATGTGGGCGCCGATGTGTTGTGGGTGAATTCTGTCCACCGAGAGTGGCTGCGTCAGAGTTTGCAATATCCGGCCCGCTCGGGAGTGTCAAGGTTTCCAGTCCTGCGATACGCAAACCCCCGCCACCAGGTTTTGCTCGCCATGGAATGGAGCTATTTCACGCGGGGCCATCCAGCATCAGTCGTGGTCGTTGCCGATGCGGTTGGAGAAGATTTGCACCGGATTTACGGGACGTCCCCCGCCATTTTGGCAACCATCCACAATGGATTTTCGCCCTCCGAGTTCTGCCCAGACTTCAGAGAGACGTGGAGAAGTAGTATCCGCGGAGAATTTGGTTATGCCGAGAGCGACGTAGTGGCACTGATCGGTGCCAATGAGCTACCCCGAAAGGGTTTCGACGTACTTGTGGAGGCTCTGGCGTTGCTCGGCGACGAGAGACTCCACGTACTTCTCGCGGGAAGAGCTCCGTTGACCCCGAGTTATAAATCACGGCTACAAGAGCTCGGCGTCCTCGACCGCGTGAGATACGCGGGGAGTAGGGCGGATATGGGACACCTCCACGCTGCAGCTGACTTCTTCGTACTCCCGACGAAGTATGAAGCTTTCTGCTTGGCGATCATCGAGGCACTCGCCAGCGGACTGCCGGTGATTACAACAAAAGTAGCTGGAGCCGGTGATCGCATCATTGACGGGGTTAACGGTCGGCTGCTGGATGACCCAACGTCGTCAACCGAACTAAGAGGCTTGCTCGCGGAGGCAATGGATATCGAAGTACGTTCAAGATGGGCAGAAGGAGCTCCAGGAAGTGTGAAGGATCTCGCCTGGAGCTCAATCGGTGATCAAGCTGAGCGGCTTTTGGAGTCCCTGCCGGCTCGCGGACGATGACAGTCGGTAACTCGCAGCCCCGCGGATGGTCCGATAGCGGCACCAACCACTCCCGTCCGAACTTCTTCGTCATCGGAGCTCAAAAGGCAGGCACCACCAGATTGTGCAACCTGTTAAACCGTCATCCGTCAGTTGGCATTCCCATCAAAGAGCCCTTCTACTTCCAATCTGCGGCCGCAACGGCTGAGAATGCAGAGTGGTATCAAAGCATCTTCGAAGACGTCGCCGGCCTCGCCGCCCGAGGAGATGGCAGCACCTATTACTCCATGTGTGGTGTGTACCCGGGCACAGCTCGACGGATCCATCAGTTTAGCCCGGATGCTCGGATAATCTACATGGTTCGTCATCCGTTACGGAGGATCGAGTCAGCGTGGGTTCAGTGGCTGTCAGTGAGGGACGCCAACGCACTCAATGACGATGGAGTATCTCCTTTTACAGTGTCAAACGTGAAGTTGGGGTTCGATCACAACCTGTACAACACGGAAGTTCTGATCGATCCGAGCTTGTACTGGAAGCAGTTGGTCGAATACCGTCGGTACTTCGCTGATGATCAGATAAGAGTCGGGTTTTTCGAGGACTTCGTTGCTGACGAACGCACGGAGCTACGGGCATGTCTCGCGTTTCTTGGCGTCGACTCCTCGATTCACGTTGAGGCTGATGATGATGATGCGAAAAACACGTCGGCTGGCAAGCGCCAGCGTCTTGCTGTCGTCGATACAGTTCGCGCCCTTCCGGGATACAAGCGAGTGAATCGGTTTATTCCGCAAGGCCTGAAGACGCTCACAAATGAGCTAATGACTCGGTCGATCCCATTGAAGTCTCCTTGGACAGCAGAAAGCCTGGAGTGGGCGGCATCTCGTGTAGCTGACGATAGCGCCGCAGTGCTCCAATATGCAGGCCGAAGTGACGATTACTGGTTCAAGCGTTGAATGGCCCAGTTGGGGATTCTCGCATAGCCACGTGTGAGGGGATCCCGATAGTTGGTCCAGCCCTTATGTGAGTTGGGGTTGGTGTCGGTTGGTCCATACTCGGGCAAACTCGTTGGGGCTGAGCCAGCCGTGCGCACTGTGTGGACGGTTCATGTTGTAGTCGATTCTCCAGTCCTCGATGAACACCTGGGCTTCGAAGAGGGAATCGAAGCGGTGGCCGTTGAGATATTCGTCGTGGAGCCGGCCGTTGAAGGACTCGATCCAGGCGTTCTGCCACGGTGATCCCGGGTCGATGAAGACCGTTGCGGCACCATTGAAGCGGCACCAGTCAGCGACCGCGTTGGCGATGAACTCGGGACCGTTGTCGAACCTCAGGTACATGGGTGCACCCCGCTCGGCCGCGATGCGCTCGAGACAAGCCACGACGCCGTCGGCGTCGATGTTGCGGGCGACTTCGATGGCCGGGCACTCCCTCGTGAACTCGTCAATGACGTTGAGCAGCTTCAGGGTCTTGCCGTTGGAGGTTTGGTCGAACTGGAAGTCGAGTGCCCACAACACGTTGGGGCGGATCGGGCACATGGCCCCCATCACCACGCCCTTGCCGCGTAGTGGCCGCTTGCGCTTGCGATACGGGACCTTGAGGCCTTCAGCACGCCAAAGGCGGTGGATGCGCTTGTTGTTGACCCGCCAGCCCTCTTGGCGGGCGATGACGGCCGCTCGTCTCCAACCCCAGCGCGGACGTGACACTGCGAAGGCGCGTAGCCACGCCCGCAGCGCCATCTCGTCATCGCTCGGGACCGCTGGTGCGTTGCGCTGGGTGGCCCGATGCTGGCCGACGACGCGACAAGCGTGACGTTGCGAGACCCCGAACCGATCGATGAGCATGTCCACCGCTCGCCGACGACGGTTCGGGGTTAGAAGTTTCCCTCAGCCAACTCCTTGAGCATCGACTTGTCGAGTTCGGCCTCGGCCAGGAGCTTCTTGAGCCTGGCGTTCTCCTTCTCGAGCTCCTTTAGGCGTTTGGCGTCGTCGGCCTTCATGCCGCCGTACTGGTTTCGCCAGCGGTGCCAGGTTTGCTCGGAGATCTCGAGATGCCTCGAGACCTCTTCGATCGTCTTGCCCTCGGCGAGGAGCTTCTCGCCTTCAGCGAGCTTGCGGATCACCTGCTCGGGGGTGTGGCGGCGTTGCTTCATCTTGCGCTGTCCTCCTTGCCCCATCTTGGGGCATCGGACTCACACAAGGGGTGGACTACTTCAAGGGGACCCGGTCACGTGCATGCTTCGGTGACATTGCGTAGTCGCGCAATCGTTATTCGCTGATTAGGTTCGACAAGCGTCCAATCCGACTTCGAACTTTGCGGAGGCGCCGCACTGACTTGGTCCTTGATTCGGCACTCGTCAGGAAGAACCGGTTTCCTTACAGCGAATGCCACGCTCGCCAGTCAGCGAACGATTACAACCCGCGGTTAAACTTAAACGTCAGAATGAGAATGCAAGGGAGCTGTCGGAATTAGGATTGGGCTCCCCTACTGATCGACGCGTCGGATGCGACCAGAAAAACGCGGCCGGCGATGCTCCAAGTTCGCGGGGAGAAACTGAATCGCAATCGTCCTTCCCAGGCTTTCAGCCGATCAACGTCCGACGTTGTGAGCACGCCGTTGCCCAATCGGCACAAAATGTAGACGGCAATCGTGCTGGCCCACATGATGGCAAGTGCAAGAACGGCGGTAGAATGCTCGGTTGCGATTCCAGCGATTAGTAGGACGGCGATCATGATCGCCACTCGAACCAGCTGAGATCGGAGAACTTTCGCGACGGATTGCGTAATTTCGACCATTGCACACAAACTTAGGCCGAACGCTAAGCCTCCCCCCATGGATGCCGTCGCTGCACCCAACATGCCGAAATGAGGAATTAGAAGTAGCGAGAGACCTACGTCGATGACGGCGCCCAGTAGGGCGGGGACCGCGATTGCGCTCCGCTGCATGTGCACCGCTGAGATATAACCAAGTGGCTGGACGAAACTCTGGAGAAGGCTCGCGCTTAGCGTGATCACCGTGGCAACTCGGACTTCGCCGGCATGGGATCCGAGGACGATTGGTCCGACGATTACGACCACCGGGCCGAGAAGCATCGCTGTCAGTAGTATGAGGAGTGCAGAAAAGCGTAAAGACGCGGAATACGCCCTCGAGGCACCGTCTGCGTCACGAGTCGACGCAGAGCCGACGCTTGGAAGTAACGCTCCATATAGGGCGTCGGTGAGAAGTGTCGCTCGGGCGGAGAGAGTTGTGGCTATTGCGAAGAGTCCCAGCGCGACGGCCTGATGAGTGAAGTGGAGAATGATCGTCTCGCTTTGTCCGAATACGATCAACTGGGAGGTAGCTGAGACGTAAAACGCGAGCAACGTTCCTACTTGCGATCGCGTTCGAAGCGAATGCTCCAACTTGCGACTATGAAGAAGTTGTGGCCAGGGAGCGCATGCCGCGGCGACCGCAGCGGTGATGAGTTGGCTTGCGAAGAATGCGCCGACGGTAAGGGCAGGGTTGTGGGTAGCTACGGCGACCCAAGATATAGCGATGCTTTGTGTCAGCGAAAAGGCGACCGAGCTGATCGTGAGGAGTCGGTACCTACGTCGAGCTACCAGGGAGATACTTAGCCCTGCGCTGACTGCCTGCAGCATGATGCCGAGCCCGACTAGAAGCCCCGCGACGGGCACACCGTGGAAGACGACTGCTGCGATTGAACCGATCACGGCCGCACGGCAAAGGCCGATTTTCAAAAGGCGTCGCATTTCAGCAACGATTGCCGTCTTGTTCTCTAGGGCTTCAGCCCTCACGAGGACGCTGAGTCCTCGCGAATTAAACCCCAGATCTGAGAGCCCCAGCACGAGAACAATCAGAAAGCCGAGGTAGGTGTATCGACCGTAAGCTGTTGGGCCGAGCGCTCGAGCGACAATGATCGTTGACGCGGCGGATGTCAGTGCGTTGATCGCCGTGGCAGTAACCGTGCGAAGAGAGTTTCCAATGGTTTCAGAGCTGAGGGATCTTTCTTGTGGATCTTCAGCCATGGGCGCGGTATTTAACTATGCCGCCTGGGAGTTTGACGGCAAAACAATCTGGCGGGAGACCTGAAGTTGCGACAGCATTCGTATCGAGAATTGCTCCGATTCTCACATCCGTCAATATGGCCACCTTTGCTCCGAGCCACTTGACCAACGTGGACAAGTGGAAGGTCCTCTCCCTGCAATTTCATCGGAACCCAGTGAGGTCCGAGACTTGATCGGGCGTTGAGATCAGGACGAGGGCGTGCCTTTCTTTCGAGCCCCTGAGATTACAATCAGCGGATAGAGTCCCCAACGTCCGCATAGCTCAGGAAACCGGTTCTCCAGCCGCTCAAGTCTCGCCAAACGTCGCTTCCCTCGCGACGAACTGGAAAAATAGAACTGCAACGCTCCGACTCCCACGCTTCTCCATGTGTAGACCTTGTAGTCGAAAGGCCACTGTTGATTAAAGAACCACTGGCGGCTTTGGGGGTGGAAGTACAGATCTTTGAAGATTGGTTCCATTCCGATATCGGTTGGTAGTCGGAAGACTCGCCGCACGGCCTGGACACCTCTACCCCAGACATTCAGGAGACGCATCGGGACGTGCACGAGTCGCACGATGAGCGATCGGGACCATGTGTACACCACCACCACCGTACCGCTGGCTGTAACGACCCGATGGAGCTCAACAAAGGCAGTAGCTTGCTCGGCCTGCGGGACGTGGTAGATGGTATGCAGACTGATCGCTGCATCCATGGAATTGTCCTTGAGCGGAAGCCGGGTCACGTCAGCCAGGAGGCATAGCGCGCGACCGGCGAGCTTCTCTTTGACCTCTCTTAGCGCTGTCACCGAGAAATCTACGCAGACCCGCACGTCGTAGCCGTTCGAGAAGTCCAGGTAGTCCTGGTATTGGATGGGCCCGGATGCTGCATCCAGGATGTAGCGGCCATCGTGGGGCAGGTGTTTGGTGACGCGAAGATTGCAATTGTGCCGATACTCCTCTGAAACAGGCCTCAGGTCCTCGAAGAGAGCCGCATCCATGAATCCCGATTCCGCGCGCTGCCAGCCGACACCCTCGTAGAATCCGCGAACGCTTTCCTTCGCGTCATTTAGTGAGGGCGCCGTCATTTCAGCGGAGCCATCTGATTCCAATACGATCGCGAGATCCGTCAAAAGCACATATACGCCGTTTTCGATGGGATACGCATATTGACCATCTTCTGAGACGATCATGTCGCCAATCTCCCGCTCGACCTGCGCCCCGGCGACGGTTCTAGCCAGGCCGTCGCGAACTCGTTCGTTCAAGGTCTCGATTTCGCCAGGGTCGGCCTCCCGTAGCGACGCTTTCGTATTGGGGCAGCGAAGAACGGGTAGATGCTCGTGCGAAGTGGTCATGGCTCGCCTTTTCTACCCGCGACGGATCGTCCTTCGGAGGCGCAAGCACCATCGAACGATAGCCTGGCGCTTGTAGTCTCCGGAGGCCCAGGAACAGACCGGAGAGCGTTGACGACGACTCGATAGGGCAGTCCCTCGATACCTGGGTCTCCTCTCAGAGTCGTTTGGTCCTCATCGTTCATGTCTTCCTCTAACCTACGCGTGCCGGGTCACATGGCTCTGTCCGTTGCCTGGACACAATGACGCAATAGCAGAGATCGAATGATAACTCGTCGATTATACAAACTGGATAGACTCCTGTTGGGTTTGTAACACATTGTCTTAGCCACGTTAATTTTTCTAAAAAGCAATCATGGCAGATTTTATCTAGATGCGGCTACATCTTCATAGAGCGACATGTATTCGGCTGCGATTGCCGCCCAACTGAACGCGAGGACGCGTTTCTGACCGCTTCCGGCTATTGCTATCCTTTCAGCAGGGTTTTCAAGCAGGCGGTTGATGTTGGATGCAAGCGCGTTCGTATCGAACGGATCGATCAGCACCCCATCCACTCCGTCTCGAACGAATTCACGCGGTCCGCCGAGGCTGCTTGCCACCACGGCAGTTCCTGAACGCCAAGCTTCCAGAATGACGATACCAAATGGCTCGATCCGACTGGGCATTACGAACAATTCCGCACCGGACATTGCTGCAAGTACAGCCGGGCGGGTGAGGCGACCGGTAAAGATCACTCTGTCGGCGATTCCAAGTTCGCTGGCAAGTGATTCGATGGCGGGTCTATCTGGGCCGTCGCCCCCAATGATTAGAGAAACGTCCGGATGTCGCTCCGCTACTTCAACGTAGGCCCGGAGTAGTAAATCGAACCCCTTCTTGTGGACAAATCGACCCAACGCGAACAAATAACGATCGGTCGGGGACGGTCCAGCACTGCCACCGGCTGCGCGTCCCTCTTCGAGAGGCACACCGTTGAAGATGACTCTTCCTCGGCCCTCTTTGAGGCCGAAGCGTGCCACGGCATCATCAATCGTAAATTGTGAACACCCAGTAACGGCGTATGCGCGACGAATTCCCGCACGGAGCGCAATGCGAAGTGTCGACGACTTCGTGAATATGTCCTGGTCATCCATCACCGTCTCACCGTGAAGTGTAACGATTAGAGGGATGGCCGCCAGCGCACTAAGTACAGTCATATAGGCACCGTTGGGACCAAAACATTGAACGTGTATAACGTCGGGTCTAAAGAGACGCACGGTTCGCCGCAATGAAAGGAACGATTGAGATGCTCGTACGGGGAATTGCAAAACAGAGCGGATCCGTGCCCCCGGAAGATAGAAATCAAATCGCCTTACAGTGATCCCATCTGTAAACGAATTCGTGGGCACATTGGGCATCCCCGGATTGGCGGTCCAAACTTCCACCTGATTTCCACAGTCCCTTAACCTGGATGCCAGATTCCTAGTCATTTCTTCTACACCACCGGTAATGGGATCATAGGAACTCGGAACCAACGCAATCTTCATATGGTACGATTCCCATCGATGGTAGTTCTTCAAAAATAGAAATATGACTGCCGCTGCGCGATTACAAGTCTGCCATATAGTTTGCTCTGATGCCTTTGCAGGTGTAGAGCACTACATCGCATACACTGCTTGCGCTCTTTCGAGCTTAGGTCATGGCGTGACAGTTATTGGCGGGGACCCAAAGGCCATGCATTCAATCCTGAGATCAGGGAGCGTCGACTTCCACCCGGCTCCTAACGTGTGGGGGGCGGTTCAAATTCTCTCCAGGATGGCTATGCGGCGAAACCATCCAGATCTCATCCATGTCCACATGACCGACGCCGAACTTGCGGCCGTCCTAACCAAGCCATTTCTTCGTAGACCTGTCGTTGCAACTCTGCATTTCGCGCGCCCCGCGGAAACACACCCTCCCGGCGACGGTTGTTGAGAAGGCTACCCCACTTCCTCGATGCGCAGATTGGCATCAGTAACTTCGTCGCTCGGACCACCGATCAAAATTGCGTCGTGGTGCCACCTGGAGTGCCAACTCCGCCTTTTGAAGGACGAGGAAAGCGGTATGACGGGCGGCAGCCAGTTGTGCTCGTCGCCCAGCGATTCGAGCCGGAAAAACGGACTCTAAGCGCAATCGCTGTCTGGGAAGCAAGCCATCTAGCCGAACAGGGTTGGGAATTACACCTTGCCGGGGAAGGCATCGACGAACCGGCACTGCGCTTGGAGGCAATTCGCCTGGGTGTGGACCAATCTGTGCGTTTTCTCGGATTTGTAGATGATTTACCTTCGCGGATGCAGGCGGCGAGCATACTTCTGGCCACCGCAGCTCAGGAACCATTTGGACTGAGCGTCGTTGAGGCGATGGCTGTGGCCCTACCCGTCGTCGCCGCTCGAGGAGGCGGTCATCTCGAGACCGTTGGACCAGTGACGTCAGATTTTCTCTACGACGCACTTGACGCCAAGGCCGGCGGGGCAGCACTTCGCCGGCTGGCCTTGAATCCGGCCGAACGCCAACTTTACGGGCGCAAACTTCTCTCCCGACATGGGACTGAATATACGGTCGAAAGGCACGTTCGACGTCTGCTTGACGTCTACCGAAGCGTTTTGGCAGGCTGACGCCCAGGTCGATGAGAAATGTGGCGTAAAGTTCCAAGATGTCGCAGTGGGCCCCGAATCCTGAGATTCGACAAGAGACGAGTCTTCTGGACCTGTGGGGAATACTTCGCCGTCGTAAGTATGTAGTTTTCCTCACATTCGCCGTAGGTGTAGCGGCGGCCGTCGGGATCGTTGTTCTTCAGACTCCCCAATACACGAGCACCGCCCAGCTTCTATTCCTGGCCCAGAGCACGGGATCGGGCTCATCGAGCTCGAGTGGCGGGCTCTCAACCGGTCAGCTTGCCACCGACATACAACTCATGCAGAGCAGCTCGGTCAAAGCTGCGGCCGCAAAGCTCCTTGGACAGGGGGCGCCAAGTGTGAAAGTTACGGAGATCGGAACGACTTCGGTCGCCTCAATCTCTGTAACTTCGCCAAATGCAGCATTAGCCGCGAAGGCGGCTAATGCGTACGCAAATGCATATATCGGCGTAACCAACCGTGCGTATCTCCGATCTCAAATTGCAGCGGAGTCGTCACTTCAAAAGCTGCTTGATGTGGTAAATGTCTCTATTGCCGCACTCACAAACCAGCTGAATGGCCTCCAGCCGGGCTCAAGCGCCGCCAGCGCCGTTTCTGGACGACTCACGGGTTTGTATTCTCAACAGGCTGCACTCCAGCAACAGCTAAACACGATGCAGACGGCCACGTCCCAGAATTTCAAACAGCGGACAGATCGCTCAACCTGCGACGGTTAGCGAGAAGCCCTCCTCCCCCAAAAAGGTCCAGGACATTCTGATCGGCGCCGCCGCCGGATTGCTATTGGGTATTGGATTTGCCCTTCTTCGAGACGTCGCGGACGACAGGATCCGGGGCAAAGATCAGCTTGAACATCTATTGCCCGGAACCCCCATACTTGGTCTCATTCCAGTGATAGACGGCTGGCGCGATCGTAAGAGTCCCTTTCTTGTTTCCAGGGAAATAGCGACTTCGCCATCAGCCGAGGCCTACCGAGGATTGCGAACCTCGATTCAGTTCATGGCCCTGGATCGACCCACCAAGGTTCTTCAGATCACCAGCCCGTCTGCCGGCGATGGTAAGACAACGACGTCGGCCAACCTTGCCTGGATTATGGCTGAAGCGGGCCAGCGGGTTGTTTTGGTCGGCTGTGACTTACGTCGGCCTCGAGTTCACGAATTCTTCGGGCTCTCCAACGAGATCGGCTTCACCTCCGTCCTAATTGGAGAGGGCAGAATTAGGCGATGCTCTCCTCCGGCTCCCATATCAGCCTCGCCTGCAGGTTCTTCCGACGGGACCTGTCCCGCCCAATCCGTCGGAGCTCTTGTCGAGTGCCAAGACTCAAGAGGTGTTCAAGAAGCTTGGAGACTACGCAGATATTGTCATTGTGGATAGCGCGCCGATATTGCCGGTGACGGACGCAGCAGTATTGTCTGCAAATGCCGACGCCCTTCTTCTGGTCATTTCGTCAGGAATGGATAGCCGTCGTGATGCCAGTCGATCAGTCGAGATGCTCAAACAAATCAACGCCCCGATCGTGGGCACGGTCTTGAATCGGGCGCCTGAAGCAGATTCGAACGCGTATTATCACTACGGTTACGGCTACGGCGAGAAATCGGCAGAAAAGCCGGCGGCGAAGACCAACGGGAAGGTTGGCGACACTTCATCACTTCCAACGAACGGTAACGGTATGACTGGGGGCGCCAATCCGGAGGGTCCGGGTGACATCGATTGGCCCATCCTTGGTCGGCACGCCAAACCCAGGCAGTCGATACGAGACAGACGAGAGTTGCCACCAGAGGCCGGAGTCGCTCCCAGCGAATAGTGGACTCTTCGAGCTCTTAGGTGGCTTCTTACCGACATCGCAGTCAGCGGCCCGCTCACGCGTATCGTCACGGAGCGCGTCACTTGGTAAAACATCTCCAAAGTACGCCGCACGCTCACCGACGCAAGGTGCGCCGACACAGTAGACGCTCGAGGCGGCGCGCCATCCTTGCGTGGGCAGCTCTTGGTTTGGGCTTCGTGGTCATCTTCCTCGTAATTGCTGGAATTTCTGCTTACCGTTCGGCTAGCCACGCACGCACGTTGCTCGATGAGGCAGACGCCACAATCACCACCTCCATCGGGAACGAGAACAACCTTGAGTCTCCCGCCGGCCGGAAATCAGTAGCAAGAGATGTGGCGAGGGTTTCATCCGAGGTCGGTCAGGCTCAACAGGATCTTCAGTCGTCGTTCGGCCTCTCTGTGCTTGGCGTGCTGCCCTACCTGCATACTCAACGCCAGGGACTCCTAACACTGGTTGAAGACGCCAAAGCGTCCGCCGCTACGGGCCGCATCTTGCTGAGTCAGGTCAATTCCTTGGTTAACGCAAGTGGCGGGACCGATATCGCCATTCCGCAATTGCACCAGCTTCAGTCGACAGTCAGTGCGGCGCACAGACAATTTGCATCTTTTGATCTACCCTCCGCTCGTCTTTGGGGACCTCTGGGCAGGGCGCAGCGCCAGTTTGATCGCGAAGACGCGAGGTTCACAAATCTTCTCGCCAATGCCAATAACGCGATCAGTTACGCCCTTCCGTTTCTCGGTACTAATGGTCAGCGCACCTATCTCGTGGTTGCGGAGAATAACGCCGAGATGCGCGATCAAGGTGCTGTCCTCTCCTACTCGCTCTTCTATACTCACAATGGCTCTATCGATGAACATACTGGCGGTAGTTTGGACAATCTCGAACTGGCCAGTCCCGTCCCTGGTATCACTGTCCCGAGTGGCACTCAGGCGGTTTTTGGTGCGCTCGATCCCACTGAGACGTGGCAGTCGACGAATGCCACCGCTGATTTCGCGTTCAGTGGTCGTGATATGCAGTACATCTTCGCGTACGCTGCTGGAACAGATGTCAATGGCGTCATCGGCATCGACGTCGTAGCGCTCCAAGCATTACTGAAGCTAACTGGACCGGTGACAGTTCCGGGCATTGCGGAGCCGATCAGCAGCCAAAACGCCGCCAACGTGTTGCTTAACCAGCTTTACCAAGGGCTGCCCCCTGGTTCATCCCAAACGCAACGGCAGGGAGAGTTGGCGGCGGTTTCCTCCGCGGTGTTCCATCAGCTGCAGGTGGAGAATGTTGACGCCGTTGCCCTCGTCCGGACGTTATCTACGGAGATCGCGGGACGTCATCTGCAACTGTGGGACTCGAATCCACGCTACGAGCAGACAATTACCGACCTCGGAGCCTCCGGAGACATCGACACCGATAACCCTGCGCGCACATTTCACGTTGCGGTGGAGAACGCCACGGCAACGAAACTCGACTACTTCGTTGGCGTTGGGATTTCGGACACGGTGAACATCTCTCCCAATGGGAGCGCGACCATTGACACGTCCGTGAAACTGACAAACCGCGCGCCGGCTGGGCAGCCTCCGAGCTACCAATTGGGACCCGATGGGATTAATTCACACGTGTCCGGCGAGTATGTCGGCCGAGTCTTTCTTTGGGCTCCACGAGGCTCCATTCAGGCGAAAAGTGTGTCTGAGTCAGGTCTTCTCCTAGCGCCCGAGATAGATGTTCCCGTCTTGCCCGGGCAGTCAGCCACGGTCCATTTCGAAACGACAATCCCCCACGCGATTCGAGACGACAAACTGCAACTTGTATTCCAGCCGCAACCGCGGCTGAGCCCTGAATCGCTCAAAGTTCACATAATTGCCGGGGGCACGCAAGCTTCAGTGAGCGCTTCGTTGACCAAGACGACCACACTGAGCTGGGACTTTAAGCGCTAGCCCGTGTGAACGCCACATTAATCTTGGCATCGATGTTTCCGTTTCCGCTGCCTCTCAGGTAGTGTTTGCCCTAGCGAATCGGGTCCGTAGTTGGGCTGGCAGATTTTGCGGTGGAGGAAGGTCATTATGAAGCGTCATATCCCGAAGATGGCGGCAATCCTCGGAACGGTGACTATCGGGATTCTCGGGTTTCAGGGTGTGGCTAGTGCCCACTCGGACGGCGGCAATTCTGGGTCCTACGGGAATAACTCGGGTTCGAAGGGCGACAGTGGTAATGGGAAAGGCGACGGGGGCAAGTCCTCCTCGCCTACCAAGGGGAAAAACGGTTGTAGCGCTGGTAACGGGTACCCAGGCCAAACCACCGGCTGGTACACCGGCAATGGCGGAAACAACGGCAGTGGCGGAAACAACAGTGGTGACGGGGGTAAGGGCGGCAAAGGCAGCAAGGGCAACGACAGCGGCGGGTACCAATTGGTGAGTTACGGCGGACACGGAAAAGGTCACTGAACCAATCGAAGTTTCGGCTGGACCCATTGCTCCGGCGCCTATGACCAAATGAGTGAGTGCATCGTTCCCGTTAGCGTTTTCACTTCCTGAAGCATCCTTCGGTATTCGACAGACGTCCCCCCCATCGGGTCATGGACGTCGTCTTGAGATGAATCACCGATTAGATCAACATGCCTCCTCCCCTCCCCGATTTGATCCATCCACTCCTTCAGGGACTGTTCTGGATGACGTTGCCCTCTCATTGATCCTCGTCGAACTATCTCTCGCAGGGTGAAGGTCTTGGTGAACGACGGTGGGTCGGATAGGACAGTCTCCCTAACGTGCTGACGAGCCATTCCGATGACGATGTCAGCCCGATTGATTGTCGCCACATCCACTTCGCGGGGTACATGTGCGGAGAGATCCAATCCGAGTCCAGAGGCTTCTTGCAAGAGTTCCCGCGGTACGGGGGGATCGGTCTGCATCGTCCCCGCGGACTCAACTGTCACGTCCGCTGGTCCAACCTGCGCCAGTAGCTGGGCGAGCAACAGTTGCGCCGAGGGTGAGCGACAGAGATTGCCCGTACAGACGAAAAGGACCGTTGTCACGGTGTCTACATTCGCGCATTGTCGATGGGCACATGCGCGAGCCCGTTCGGCGACCGTCACTTTGGGTGCGAATGCGGGGCGACGGTCGGTGGCCCTCCGAGTAACGTGGCCTCGATTCGAGGCGGTGGCATTGCAACTGCCGCAGTGATGTGGGGAGGGGCAGAACATGGAGTGGCCACTGCAGTTCGGTTTGTTTCTCGCCCCCTTGCATCATCCGCAGCAGAATCCCACCAGGGCCCTACGGCGTGACCTCGAGCTGATCGTCCGGGCGGAGGAGTTGGGCTATACCGAAGCGTGGATCGGTGAGCATTATTCGACCGGGCACGAGATCATCGCCGGGGGCGATCTCTTCGTTGCTGCCGCTGCTGAACGCACCAAGCGGATCCGTCTCGGAACCGGCGCCACATCGCTGCCGTTTCATCATCCGTTCGTTGTGGCGTCCCGTGCGGTGCAGCTCGACCACATGACGATGGGTCGTTACATCCTCGGTGTGGGCCCAGGCTCGCTTCCAACCGACTCCACCATGATGGGTCTGGACCACCTGCAGCAGCGCCAGATGATGGCGGAGTCCTTCGAGGCCATCTACGCGTTGCTGACCAGCGACGAACCAGTCTCGCGCTCGACCAGTTGGTTCACCCTCAATGAGGCGGAGCTCCAACTCAAGCCGTTCAGCTATCCCGCTATTCGAGTTGGCCGTTGCGGCCGTCGAGTCACCGGCCGGGCCCACCTTGGCCGGGCAATACGGCGCGTCGCTCCTCTCCCTCGCTGCGGCGACGGGTCCCGGGTTCCTCGCCATGCCCCGCATGTGGGGAGTCCTCGAAGAGACGGCCAAGGAGTACGGCCGGACCGTGGATCGGAGAACGTGGCGGGTTACCGGTTTGATGCACGTTGCCAGCTCCTACGAGCAAGCCGTAGAGGACGTCCGATACGGCCTGCCGCAGTACGTGGACTACATGAGCCGGGTTACGGGCAAAGTGGTGGGCGTCGCCACGGAGACCGAGAAGTCGGATCCGCTGACGACTCCCATCGAAAAGCTCGTCGAGGAGTTCAACGCCAGCTTTGCCGGCTGCGTGGGAGGCCCAGAAGAGGCAATCGCCTTCGTGCAGCGGCTGGTGGACAACTCGGACGGGGGCATCGGTACCTTCCTCCTCATGATGCACGACTGGGCCGAACCCGAAGCCACCTTCCGATCGCTGGAGATCATTTCCCGGGAAGTGTTTCCCGGTTTTTCAGGGATCCAGCCGATCGCTGATCGCGGCCCAGGAGCGAGCTGCCGGTGTGCGGTCATCAGCCGAAAAGGTGAGTCGCATGGCGGTGCAGCAGGCCACCGAGGAGTACGACGCGCGGTCGGTCAGGTTACGGGACGTATCCCTCCATGTCGCGTTGGTAGGGCTGGAGCTTGTCGTGCAGCTCGTTGGCGAAGGCCTCTTGGAATGCCTTCGGCGTCCAGACGTCCCGCGTGATCGCCGGCGGAATCGGGCCGTGGTGGCGCACCAGCTGCAGCTCGGTCCCCCACAACTTGACGATCTGGCCCGTAATGTCCGCTGACAGATCACTGAGCAGAAAGACGACCAGCGGCGCCATCAGCTCGGGTCCCCACGTCACCGTGCTGGGCCGCACCTGACGGGTCGTCGCCACCATGGCGGTCTGGGCGGCCGGGGAGATCGCATTGACCCTGATGCCGAGCTCCTTGAGCTCATTGGCCAGGTTCCATGTCAGGGCAGCGAGCGCACCCTTGGTGGCTCCGTAGGTCGCCATCATCGACAAGCCCGAGGCTGCACCCGACGTCACGTTGACGATGACTCCCCCGGTCTTCTGGGCCTCCATCTGGCGGGCCGCATGGGAGCTCATGTAGATCCCGCCGAGGACATTGACCTCGACCATCCTCCGGGCGAAGTCAGGGTCTTCCTCGGTGAACCGGTTGACCGCATGCAGGCCGGCGTTGTTCACCAGCCCATCGATGCCCCCGAACGCCTCGACACAGGCAGCAATGATGGCCCCGGACTCGTCCCAGTCGGAGACCGAGCCGACGTATTCCGCGACCTTTCCTCCTGCGCTCCGTATTTCGGCGACGACACTCGTGCAGTTGGCCGCGTCGGCGTCATTGACGAGGACCGATCCTCCCTCCCGGGCGATCTCCTCGGCGTAGGCCCGACCCAAACCTTGGCCCGCCCCGGTCACGACGATGCGCTTACCTTCGAGCTCCATGTCCCCTCCTGTTCAACGCACGCCCGCCGGGGAACCGAAGCCCGCCTCGGCCGAAATGTCCATGGACCTTTCGCTGTTGTGTCCCGATGGTCGACTTCAGTCCGTGGTCCTTGAGCCATGGCTCGTAGACCTCCTCGCGGAAGCGGGGCAGGACTTCGCGGGCGAAGAGCTCCATGCTGCGGCGTGTGGTCGTGTACGACATGGTCGCGGCGTGGAACATGCCGCAGAGGTTCCCGTAGCCGCCGACGGCGTAGAAGAAATCCTTCATCTGCTCGAAGACGGACTCGGGGCTGCCCCAGAAGGCCACGCCGCTCTCCGCCAGGGCCAGCGGATCGCCCAGGCCCTGCGTGAGACCGCGGTTGGGGTTGGAGGCGCCGGACTCGGCCAGCGCGGCGGCCCGAATCCGGGCATCGATGTACCCCGGCACATCGGTCTGACCGGGCGCCAGCCGCCGGCTCTGGCGCAGGAAGTCGAGCAACTTGGGCGCCGCTGCGAGCGCTTGCTCGTCGGACTCGCCGACGAAGACGAAGTTGCTGTAGGCGAACTTGTCCGGGTGGGCCTCGGGCCGGCCGAGCCGGGCCAACTCGACTCTGTAGGCGTCGAAGATCTCTCCGCAAACCTTCTTCCCGTTGAAGATAGTGGCGATGGTGTACCCGCGTTCGGCAATCTCGACGGCAGAGCTGGGACTTAGGGTGGTCACCCAGATCGGGGGATGCGGCTGTTGAAACGGTCGGGGAACGATGTTGACCTGGCGGTGATGGAAGAACTCGCCCTCCCAGTTGAACGGCCCGTCATGCGAGGTCCATGCCTTGACGATGAGGTCGATCGCTTCGTACAGGCGCGGCTTCATGTCGGTCGGCCGGGCGTTCGTCGCCGACATCTCGTAGGAGACGCCCCGCACAAACCCGCAATCGAGGCGACCCTTCGCTCACCACATCGATCATCGCCATTTCCGTGGCCACCCGGACCGGGTCCGGCCGGTTGGCGACAGGGTTGCCCAAGGCGAGGATCCGGGCGTTTTTGGTTTCTCGCGCCGCGATCGCCATCGAAAGCGGCATGGCCGCGTCCATGTTGCTCATGGTCTCGTGGTGCTCGTTGAACATCACGTCGAGCCCGATGTCGTCGGCGGCCAGAACCAGATCGAAGTACTTGTGGTACACGTCATGGGCGGCGTCGGGATCGAACCAACGCGTCGGCATGGTGGTCCGGGCCACCTCGGCGAACTCGAGGGTCGGCGTGTAGGGATACGGCATTTCGGAGAAGTAGTAGGTGCGGAACATGTGTCTCCTTCCGCTAGCGGCCGGCGGCCGCGGGCAATCGCGGCACGACGAATTCGTTCACGAGGGTGGCGACCTCGTCGGGCCTCTCCTCTTCGAGGCTGTGGCCGGCATGCTCGACTCGTCGGTGTGTCGCTCCTCGCCGATGAGCCGCGCGTAGGTCTCGAAGTAGTCGGGGTGGAGCACGAAACGGTCGTCCGAGCCGGAGAGGACGAGGGTCGGTGCCGTGATGCGGCGGAGTCGATGGCGGAGCCCGGGGTCGTGCATATACGGGGACCAGCAGTAGCGCGCGACCGCTTCTTCGGCCTTGGCGATCTCGAGGGCGATCTCAGGGTTCATCGGTGGCCCCTTCGTGCTCGAGAGCAGGCTGCGGCGCTGGTCCGACGCAGTGACGTAGAGATCGACGAAGTCGCGGTCCTCGCGTCCTCCGACCTTTATGCCTGTTGGCGAAATGAGCACGAGGCTCGCGATCAGTCCGGGGCTCGTGGATGCCACCTCGGCGGCAACCCAGCCGCCGAACGAGAGCCCGATGACCGGCACGGGTGCACCGAACCCCTCAATGAACTCCTGTTGGACGAGCGCGATGTCACGCGTTGTCTCGATGTGGTGCGGACGCGACGATCCGGCCCAAGCCGGGTGATGGGGAACGAAGACCTCATGGTGAGCGCCGAGCTGCTCGAGGAACGCTTCGGCGAATGTGACCCCGTATTCGCCGTGCAGGACTACGAGAGGAGAACCGGTGCCGTAGCGCCGGACGTCGAGCCGGCACTCCCCAATTATTCGCTCTTCACGCTGCACGTGAACACTCCCCCGGCTGATTTTGAGAGCAGAAAACTGCTTTCATTCAACGTAACAGAAGGTGTTCAGAAGCCGATGTCGACCAGACCCGACATCGAAGGGTCCCGAGACACGTTGTGCTCCCTGCACGAGCAGCTCGGGATCGAGTCCGGCCAGGTAGCCGTCAATCAAGCGCTGGTAGTTGCCGATCAGACCCTCGACATGCGGGGACAGCCGCATGAAGTCGAATCCCTTGGCGTGCAGCCCCAACTGCTGCTTCGGCAGGTTGGAGTAGTCCTGGCCCGGAATGGTCGGCCAGCGGGGGTCGTCGGGTGCCATCGGCACCGGCGTCGGAGGTGACAGGAGGCTCTTTTCCGGGCGGGTAACGGGTGAGCGACCACAGCTCGAAGAGGCACTCTTCGGGGCCGAGCGGGCGAATCCGGTAGGAGGCGGAGCTCGAGTACGTGGGGAGCAGGAAGTAGTTGGGGAAGCAGAAGAACACGGATCGGTTGAGATTCCGTTCGTTGATCATGTGGAGGTCGGGACAGTCGATGCCAGCTTCCTCGTTGGAGGCCATGACGGCGTTGTTCAGTTCCGTGTAGAAGGTCAGCGCCGCACCGAGCGGGTCCTTGGGGAGTTCGAGGTCCGCGCAGGCGTCTCGGCGATGCGCACATCCTTTTCGTGGATTTCGCCCGCCATGCCTTCGCTGACGAGGCGCATCCGGAGTATCTGCTCTTCGATGAAGGTGCGCGAGTCGAACTCGGCGCTCGGGGTTGCCGGTGCCTGGGGTTGCGAAGCGAGGGGGGTTCGCCGCCCAGGTCGCGGTAGATGTCGTGGCTACTGATCGGGCCAAAGAGCTGTGGGTGCGTCTCACGGACGTGGTAGCCCTCCATGAACGCTTCCATGGCCAGCTTCCAGTTGACCGGCATGCGGCAGGACAAGTGCCACTCGGGCCACAACGACTCCGCCTTCCACGCGTCGAACGTGCGTGGCAAAGGGCTCGATGCTCTCGCGCAGGCCTGGGGCATGGTCGTCGAGGTTGATGAAGGCGCAGCCGTTGGCGACCTCGACCCGGCACCGCGTCAGGGCCACGTCCGCTCGGCTCGATGTTGGACTCGTCGAACAGGTCAGGCTGGTAGATCTAGGTGTTGTCGCCGTTGAGGCCGTAGCACCACCCGTGGAAGGGGCAGGTGAAACCCGATGGGGCGTGGCCCCGGTCCTTGACCAGTTGGACGCCCCGGTGGCGGCAGGCGTTGTGATACGCCCGCACCGTCGATTGGTCCATGCGCACGACGATGATCGACTTGTCCAGAATCTGGTACTCGACGAAGTCACCGGGGTTGGGGATCTCCGCCAGCCGGCACGCCATCTGCCAGACGTGCGGCCACAGCAGCTCGCATTCCATGGCGTAGAACTCGGGGTCGTAGTAGCGCCGGGAGGGCACGCGGTCCGGCTGTTCCATGGCATAGGGAACCGCCAGTGCCGGCCGTGTCTTGTCAATGAGTGTCATGGGAACCCCCCCCGTCGAAACGTGCGCTCCCCATCTGACCACGCCTGGGGCAGGATCGTCGAGAGGGCCATGTCGTCCCCCCGATAGCCTGGTAGCGGAGCGAAGGAGCGACGATGACCGACACTGCACGCACCGCCGCCCGCCGTCCGGTGGTGCTGGCACCAGGCGAGGGTCGGGCGTATCCGATGGGTCGCATATCGGCTGTCTTCAAGGCGGACGGCGCCGAGACCGAGCAGGGGTACTCGATTTCGGAGTGGTGGCTCGAACCCCACACGAAGGGGCCCGGCGCGCACGCGCATCCGGAGGACGATGTGTTCTACGTGCTCACCGGCACCATGAGCGTGTTCGTCGACCCGGAATGGATCGAGGCGGAGGCCGGATCATTCGTGCTGGTGCCGGGCAACGTCACCCACGACTTCGAGAACCGCGGCCCTGTGCGGGCGGGCATGCTCAACGTCTCGGCGCCCGGGAACTTCGAGCAGCACATGCCGGACATCGCTCACTGGTTCGCCGAGCATCCTCCGGGTGATGCGGGTGTCTAGGCAGCGCTGCTAGAGCTCGACAGCGCCCTCTGGCGGAGGCGCAGTCGTTGAGGAGGACCGCCGGTTCGGCGAAGACCTGTCCGACGAAAGAGGCGATCGCCACTTTCGCTTTCTGGGTCTCGGGCAGGGCGGCGCCGAGGGAGAGGAAGCCGTGGATCTGGCCTGTGAAACGCCAGAGCCGTACGGGCACGTCGGCCTTGCGCATCCGGTCGGCGTACTCCTCGGCTTCGTCACGGAGGAGGTCGTACTCGGCGGTGACCACGAGCGCGGGTGCCAGCCCCTTGAGGTCGGTGCTGTGCGACGGTGACACGTAGGGTTGGAGCCGGGTCTCGGGGTCGGCGGCGTACTGGCGCCAGTACCAGGCCATCTGTACTGCGGTCAGGAAGTACCCCTCGCTGAATTCTTGCCATGACGCCGTGGCCATGGCGCTGTCCAGTGCCGGGTAGAGGAGCAGCTGGAGGCTGAGAGGCAGTCCCTGGTCGCGGGCGCGCAGGGCGACAGCGGCGGACAGGTTGCCGCCCGATGAGGTGCCCCCGACGGCCAACCTTTCTGTGTCCCACCCCCGCTCGGCCAGGTGATCGTGGGACCACTGCAGGACCGACCAGCAGTCGTCGAGGGGGACCGGGAACGGATGCTCGGGTGCCAGGCGATAGTCCGCACTGACCACAATGCAGCGGCCCTCCTTCGCCAGCAGGCGGCAGGTGTCGTCGTGCATCTCGAGGTCTCCGACCACCCAACCGCCCCCGTGGTAGTAGACGAGTGCCGGGAGTGGCTGCTCGCTCTTGGGTTGGTAGATCCGGACGGGCACGTCCCGCTCCCCCACGACCAGATCCTCGACGATGTCGACGCCCACGCCGCGTGGGCGATCCACTGGGCGTCGCGCCTCCTCGAGATACGTCGCAATCTCCTCCTTGTTGGTGAGGTCGTCGAAGTAGGCGGTGGGTCTCTCCCCCAGTTGGGTCAGCAGGGCCTGCACGCTGGGCAACAACGGGCTCATGGTGCCCCTTGCCCGACGAGCCTCGGGGTCTTGCCACCGATGGCGGCCGTGACCCGCGCCGCGGCGGCCAGGAGCTCGCGGGCCAGCTCGGCGAAGCCGTCACCGACGAAGGACTCCGCCGGCACCAGGACGGCCAGGGCTAGGTGCACGGTGCCGTCAGAGGAGAACACCGGTGCCGTGATGAAGTCCACGCCATGGCGCAGGAGGTCGACCAGTTCACGGGCGAGGGCCATGCGGGCCGGTTCGCTGTTCACGTCGGACAGCTGCTCGAGAACGGTGGCGAGGTGCTCCTGGCTCGTCTCGAGGCCGCCGGCGTATCCCCGTTCACGCACAACGGCGGCGGCATGGCGGTAGCGGGCCATTTCGGTGGGATCGTGCTTTCCGTGGCGGGTCAGCCAGGCGTCGAAATCGGCGGGCGCCAGCCATGACATGAACACCAAACCGACCGGCGGCACGAGCGGCACACGGCCGGGCACAGCCCGGGGTTCCCCGGGCCCCGGGGGTAGGGCGCGGTCGACCGTGACCACCTCGTCGTTGCCGGCAACCGTGATGGAGACGGGCACCCCGAGGCGCGCCGCCAGCTCGCGGATCTCCTCGCGGGCCTCGAACAGCCCCTCCTGGCGCGATTGTGCGGCGGAGCCGAGCGCGGCCAGCACCGGCCCGAGCGAGTAGGCCTTGGCCGAGTCGCGCACGATCAGGCCGGCATCGCTCAGGCACGACAGGAGCGAGTGGCAGGTGGCCGGACTCAGGCCCAAGGCCTGGGCCACCGCTGACCCCCGCTGGGCCTCGGCCGGCCGCGACGCCAGGAACAGCAAAACGTCGATGCCTCGTTCGAGCGCCGGGACCCGGACCGCCATGATCAGTTGGCGCCTGGGGGCGTGTCGAGACGGACGAGGGTGGTGGCGTAACGCTTGCCGTTCCAGACGTAGAGCGCGGCGGCCATTTCGATGCCGACGAGGCTCGATTTGCCCTCCTTGATGCTCGCGGGAACACCGACGGCCAGGGCCCCGGCCGGCACGATCATGTTGTTGGTCACCACCGCGTTGGCGCCGACGGTGGCGCCCGTCCCGACGACGGCATTGTGCAGGACGACCGAGCCGGAGCCGACCAGGCAACTGTCGTGGAGCAGGCAGCCCTCCAGGTGGGCCAGGTGACCGATGACACAGCCATCGCCGACCGTTGTCGCATTTTCGGCCGTCGCGTGGATCACGGTGCCGTCCTGGACCGAGGTCCGGGCACCGATGGTGATGGCGCCGTAGTCACCCCGCAGGATCGCGCCGGGCCACACGGTCGCCTCCGCCCCGATGGTCACGTTGCCGATGACCACGGCATCGGGGTGGACGTAGGCGGCAGGGTCGATCCGGGGAGCGATGCCGTCGATCTCGTAGATGGCCATGGTGGAGGAACTTACTGGCTCGGTTGCCGCCGATGTCATTGGTGGCCCACTCCGGCTACGAGGCAGTTGTGTGACATCGGATACGATCGTGTGAACGGGCTCGGAGCGGGCCGACAGCCCTAGTCGGGGGGAACGGTGATCGGATTGCGCAAGGGTCGGTGGGTGTCCGTCACTGCGGCGCTACTCCTTGTGATCGGGGTTGGGGTGCTCGGAGGCAGCGCGCCCGCCTTCGCTCTGACCGGGACGTCCACCGCCCTCGTTTCCTCCGCCAACCCCTCGGTGTTCGGGCAGAGCGTCACGTTCACGGCCACCGTCACCGGGACGAGCCCGACCGGCACCGTGGCCTTCTCGGGTGGGGGCATTACCGGGTGCGATGCCCAACCGGTGGATGACGTCTCGGGCGAGGCGACCTGCGTCACGTCGGCCCTGGCCGTCGGGGCCAATCAGACCATCACGGCCACCTACGGCGGGGACACCATCAACGACACCAGCTTCGGCACCGTGAGTCAGACGGTGGACCCCGTCACCTCGGGCACGGCCGTCGTTTCCTCCGCCAACCCCTCGACCGTCGGCGGGAGTGTGACGTTCACGGCCACGGTCACCGGCTCGAGCCCGACCGGCACCGTGGCCTTTACCGGCGGCGGCATCACCGGCTGCGGTACGCAACCGGTCAACGGTTCGGACCAGGCGACCTGCACCACCACGGCTCTGGCGGTCGGGTCGAATCAGACCATCACGGCCACCTACAGCGGTGATGGCGATAACTCCACCAGCTTCGGCACGGTGAGCCAGACGGTGAACGCCGTCACCTCGGGCACGGCCGTCGTCTCCTCCGCCAACCCCTCGACGGTCGGTGGGAGCGTGACATTCACAGCCACGGTCACCGGTTCGAGCCCGACGGGCACCGTCGCGTTCACCGGTGGTGGCATCACCAGTTGCGGCACCCAGCCCCTCACAGGGGGTCAGGCGACGTGCACCACCTCGGCCCTGGCGGTCGGGGCCAATCAGACGATTACCGCCACCTACAGCGGGGATGGCAACAACGCCTCCAGCTTCGGCACCGTGAGCCAGACCGTAAACGCCGTCGGCTCTGGCACGGCCGTCGCCTCCTCCGCCAACCCCTCGACATTCGGCGAGAGCGTGACCTTCACCGCAACGGTCACCGGCTCGAGCCCGACCGGCACCGTGGCCTTTACCGGTGGAGGCATCACCGGTTGCGGTGCGCAGACCCTCGCCGGCGGTCACGCGACCTGCACCACCACGACCCTGCCCGTCGGGGCCAATCAGACCATTACCGCCACCTATAGCGGCGACGGCACCAACGGGGCCAGCTTCGGGACAGTCAGCCAGACAGTGACCGCCGCCACCTCGGGGACGGTCGTCGTCTCCTCAGCGAACCCCTCGGTCGTCGGTGGAAGCGTGACCTTCACGGCCACCGTCAGCGGGACGAGCCCGACCGGGACCGTGGCCTTCACTGGTGGTGGCATCACCGGCTGCGGGACGCAGCCCCTCAGCGGAGGTCACGCGACCTGTACCACCGCGGCCCTGGCGGTCGGGGCCAATCAGACCATCACGGCCACCTACAGCGGGGATGGCAACAACGTGACCAGCTTCGGCACGGTCAGCCAGACGGTGAACCCCGTCACGTCGGGCACCACCCTGCAATCGTCTGCCAACCCTTCGACGGTCGGCCAGAGCGTGACGTTCACGGCCGTGGTCACCGGCTCGAGCCCGACCGGCACCGTCGACTTTGAGACGGGGGGTACCACGATCGCCGGCTGCGGGACCCAGCCGCTCACCGGTGGGGTGGCGACCTGCACGACCGCGAGCCTCCTGGCGGGAAGCCAGACGATCGGCGCCGTCTACAGCGGGGACGCAAACAACGCCGCCAGTGACAACACGCTCACCCAGACGGTGAACACCATAACCACCGCGACCGGCCTCACCTCCTCGGTCAACCCGTCGGTCGAAGGCGGAGCGGTCACCTTCACCGCAACGGTGTCGCCGGCACCTGATGGGGGTACGGTCGCCTTCACGGACGACGGCGCCAGTGTCGGCTGCGACGCCCAGCCGATTGACGGCTCGGGCGTGGCGACGTGCACGGTGACCTACGCCACCCCCGACAGTCACGACATCGTGGCTGCCTACAGCGGGGACGCGACGTACGCCGCTTCCACGTCATCCTCCCTGACCCAGGTGATCACCAAGCAGACCACCACGACGACCCTGACCGCCTCGCCGAACCCCTCCACGTTCGGCCAGTCGGTCACGTTGTTGGCGACGGTGAACCCGGCCGACGGCAGCACACCGACCGGCAGTGTGGAGTTCTTCGATGGCAGCACGCTCCTGGGCACGGTCGCCCTGGGAGGCGGAGGCCTCTCCACATCGGCCCTGGCGCCCAACCAGGCCCAGCTGTCGATCTCGACCCTGAGCGTGGCCACGCACTCCATCACCGCCGTCTACCTCGGCGACACGCTGAACGACACGAGTACGTCAGCCGCAGTCACGCAAGTGGTGAATCCGCAGCCCCCGCCCTTGCCGGTCACCACGACGGTGCTTACCGCGACAGCGAACCCCTCGACAGTCGGTCGCCCGGAGGAGCTGATCGCCACGGTGACCACGACTCCCCCGGGCGCAGCGATCAGCGGATCGGTCGAGTTCTTCGACGGCAGCATTGCGCTCGGCACGGTGCCGCTGTCGGGCAACCAGGCAGTGGTCTCCATTGAGGCGAACGTACCCGGCACGTACACCCTGACCGCCGCCTACGGCGGTGACTCGGCCAATGCGTCCAGCACCTCGTCCCCGGTGAACCTGGTGGCGATCAATTACGGCCAACCGGGTACCCAGGGCTACTGGCTGGTCGGCTCCGACGGTGGCATCTTCACCTTCGGCGCGGCCCAGTTCTACGGTTCCACGGGCGCCCTCAGGCTGCAGCGGCCCGTGGTCGGCATCACCCCGACGAATGACTTCAGGGGCTACTGGTTGGTGGCCTCCGACGGTGGCATCTTCAGCTTCGGCGATGCCGCCTTCTACGGATCGATCCCCGGGCTGGGCATCGCCCCGGCGGGCACGCCGGGCGCGGGGAGGAAACTCAACGCGCCCATCGTCGGCATGGTCCCCTCGGCGGACGGCGGCGGGTACTTCATGGTCGGCGCCGACGGCGGGGTGTTCACCTTCGGTGACGCCAACTTCGAAGGATCGTGCCCGGGCATCGGCGGGTGCTCCGGCACCGCGGTCACCGTCATGCCCGACGCCACCGGGAACGGGTACTGGGTCGTCACGGCAACCGGCCACGTCTACACCTTCGGCGACGCCAACTACTACGGCGGCCCGGGGCCCCAGGCCGTACCGGTCACCTCGGCCGTCGCCACGCCCGACGGGAGGGGGTACTGGATCCTCTTCTCCAACGGGGTCATCGCCAGCTACGGCGACGCGGGCAACTTCGGGAATCCGGGCGGCGCCTTCGGGGGCTACAACCCGGCCACGGCGATCGTCGCCACCTCCGACGGCCAGGGCTACTGGGTCGCTTCCGCCAACGGGTCGGTCTACACCTACGGGGACGCCCTGTTCTACGGGGCGATGGCCGGCACCAAGCTGAACGGACCGATCATCGCGGCGGCGGGCTTCTAAATCGATTCGCTAAATGTGGTGGATGGCCCAGTGCACCAGCTGGTAGATCCGCCAGCCGAGGTAGACCACGGTGGCCAGCAGCATGAGCTTGAAGTACCACGGGATCGGGGGCGCTCCTGGTCGGCCAGGATGGTCCCGCAGGCCGGGCATTCACCTTCCTCGCCGAGGTCCTCGTCCTCCACCAGCGTGTCGCACTCCTCGCACCAGGCCACTACTTGCCGCCGATACGAACCCGCAACTTCATCGGGGTGGCGCCGAAGTCGAACTTCTCCCGCAGTCCCCGCTCGATGTAGCGGATGTAGGTCTGGGGCAGGCGCCCGTTGGTGAAGAGCGTGAAGGTGGGCGGATCGATGGCGCCCTGGACGATGTAGCGGATCCGGGCCCTCGGAGCGGACTGGCGCAGCTGGATCTCCTGCAGGGCCCGGTTGAGGGCACCGGTGGGGACGCGCTGGTGGTACGCCTCCACCGAGTCACGCAGTGCGGGGAGGATGCGGTGCACGCCCTTGCCCGACTTGGCCGAGAGCTTGAGGACGGGAGCCGAGCCCAGGAAGGCGAGGCGGTCCCCCACCCCGGCCAGCACGTCGTCGCGGTCGTCGACCTTGACCAGGTCCCATTTGTTGAGCACGACGATGGCGGGGCACCCCGAGACACCGATGCGCTCGGCCAGGCGTTGATCCTGGTGGGAGGCGCCGACGGTGGCGTCGATGACCAGGACGGCGATGTCGGCCCGCTCGAGCGCCCGTAGGGCACGGAGCACGGAGTGGTGCTCGGTGCCGCGCTCGGTGCGGGCGGGGCGGCGGAGTCCCGCCGTGTCGATGAAGCAGACAGGGCCATCAGGGGTCTCGACGACGGTGTCGATGGCGTCGCGGGTCGTCCCCGGCATGTCGTGCACCACCGAGCGTTCTTCGCCGAGCAACTTGTTGAACAGGGTGGACTTGCCCACGTTGGGCCGGCCGATGATGGCGACGCGCGGCGTGCCCCCGGGGCCGGTACGCGCGGCCGAGGCGGCTGCCTCTTCCTGCTCCTCGGTCGGCAGGGGCGGGGGCAGGAGGTCGACGACGGCATCGAGGAGGTCACCGGTACCCCGCCCGTGCAGGGCGCTCACGGGGAAGGGATCGCCCACCCCGAGGGAGACGAACTCCCAGGCGGCCGCTTCACGGTTCGTGTCGTCCACCTTGTTCACCACCAGGCGCACCGGCGGTCCGGCCCGCCGGATGACCTTGGCCGCAGCCAGGTCCTCGTCGGTCACCCCGGTCGTCACGTCGACCACGAGGAGGACCACGTCGGCTTCGGCCAGCGCCCGTTCGGCCTGCTCACTGACCTTGGTCGTCAGCGCGTCGCCGCCGGCCAACCAGCCGCCGGTGTCCATGATGGAGAAGGGCACGCCGACCCATTCGGCGGTCAGGACCTTGCGGTCACGGGTGACGCCGGGCTCTTCTTCGACCACGGCGGCCCGCTCCCCCACAATGCGGTTGACCAGGGAGGACTTGCCGACGTTGGGTCGCCCGGCCACCACGACCATGGGGAGCTGCCCCGGGACCATGGCGGCGGGACCCGCGTCGTCGGGGTCGACGGTCACGGGGTCGAGCGGATCGGATTCACGGACGGTGCTCATGCGGCACAGGCCGATCGGAAGGACGTGCCGTCGAGGGCGGCCCGCAGTGAGGTGCCGTCCGTCGGGACCACCTCGACGGGTCGGGGGAGGTCGGCCAGGGTGAGGCCGTCGAGGAAGCGGCCTTCGTTGAGGCAGGCGTCAGGGAGGAGATAGCGGGAGCCTTCGGGGCTCGTGGCCAGCGCCCGGGCGATGTCTTCGCCGGTGAGCAGGCCGGCGACGCCGATGTTGCCCCCGAAGAAGTCGTTCGCGATTTCGTGGACGGTGATGTCGTCGCGGGGGTGCGCCGCCCAGCAGGGGGCGCAGGATGCGGGCACCGTAGGTCCCGGTCAGCACGGTGACGGGCCGCGGGTCCGCCACCGGCGAGAGCGTCGAGCTTCGGCATCGGGGGGCGCGGTAGCCCTCGGCCGGGGCGGCGTCGACCGAGGCGAAGAAGCCGTGGCGGACACCGCCGGGGCCCTTGCTGGGCCGGGTCGGTGAAGGCATTCTGGAAGGCCCGGGCCATGCCGATGCCGTTCTCGTGCTGGGGAAACTCGTCGTAGGCGCTGGCGGCCGGGAACGGGCCGATCGGCCAGCAGGTAGTACTCGTCGGCGGCGTAGACCAGGCGGCGGCCGAGGTTCTTCTTGTAGATGCGCTGCCACTCGGTGCACGGTGTCGACGACGAAGGCCGCCTCCTCGGTCGTGTGGGCCCGCATTTCGGCCTCGTTGGAGAATTGGCTGATGCCCAGGGGCACAACGCCCGACCGTGGCCAGGTTCGGGTACTGGTCCAGCACCCCGGCCAACGTGTCCTCGAGCGCCATGCCGTCGTTCACGCCCGGGCACACCACGACCTGCCCGTGCACCTCAATGCCCCCATCCAGCAGGACGCTCAGCCAGCGCAGGCTCGTGGCCCCCTTAGGGTTGCGCAGCATCTGGGCCCGCAACTCGGGGTCGGTGCTGTGGATCGAGACGAACAGGGGGCCGAGGCGTTCGGTGAGGATCCGTTCCGCATCGAGCTCGGTGAACCTGGTCAACGTCGTGAAGTTCCCGTACAGGAACGAGAGCCGATAGTCGTCATCCTTGAGGTACAGGCTCTTCCGCATGCCTTTGGGCAGCTGGTAGATGAAACAGAACGCGCAGTGGTTGTCGCACGTCCTGATGCGGTCGAACACCGCTGAGGACACTTCGACCCCGAAGGGCTCGCCCGGCAGTCTTGTCGATCTTGACCAGCCTCGGGCAGGGCCGCACCGGCGCGCTTGACCATCACGCTGAGGTCATCGGCGTCGGTGAGTTGCTGGAAATCGATGACGTCGCGCGGCTCCTGCCCGTTGAGGGAGAGCAGCTCATCGCCCACGGCCAGGCCGGCCCGGGCAGCCGGCGACGCCTCGGTGACCGAAGTCACCGTGGGAGCGGACATGGGCTACAGGTTAGTTGGGGTGGGTGAAGGCGGGGGTCGGGGCCTGAAGAGGGGCGCCCAGAAGGGAGTTGGGCGGAATTTGGGCCGGAGTCGACCCCATGTAGAGCACGGCTAGCGACACTGCCCATGCGGCGTAAACCCCTGTTCCACCACGGGGCCGTCCTGGTTGCGAGGGGTCACAATGACAACAGAGGGGTTACGCGGGAGAACCGGTACCTCGGCGCCGTGCGCTGGGTCCTCGCGCCGTCCCGGTTGGGTTTCCCCCGGCTCAGGGACCGCCTTCCCCCTCCGGCTGGTACCGCGCATGAGCGAGGCCGCACGCGTCCTCGAGCGCCCTCTCGATCCTCCTTCCGAACCCAAGGGGGGCGCTTCGCGCATTCGCTGGCACTGGCTGTACCTCGTGGCCAACGTGCCGTTGGTCGCCGCAATCTTCGCCCTTCCCCGGGACCACACCTACCTCTGGGGCGCCATGGGGATCTGCTCGACCCTGGCGATCGTCGTTGGAGTAGCGAAGAACAAACCGGCACGCCGAGCACCCTGGATCCTCATCGCCATCGCACAGTTCGCCTTCATCACCGGCGGCATTGCGTACGACGTCCTGACCAAAGTCCTCCACGAGAACAACCCGTTCCCGTCGATCGCCAACGTGTTCTACCTCGTCGCCTACCCCGTGCTCGCCATCGGGTTGTTCCTGATGGTGCGGGCCCAGAGCCGTGAACGCAATATCGGTGCAGTTCTCGACTCCCTCATCGTCACCGTCGGCCTGGCCTTGTTGTCATGGATCTACCTGATTGAGCCGTTTGTCCGTGCCGCGCAGCTCACCTTCTTGACGAAGGCCGTGTCCATGGCGTACCCGCTCGGAGACGTCGTCATCCTGTACATGCTCGCCCGTTTGCTGCTGGGCGGCGCGCGGCGCAACACCTCGGTCACGCTCCTCTCAGCCGCAGGGATCGGCTTCCTCACGGCAGACTCCATTTACCGCTGGAGCCAGCTCCAAGGGAACCCCACAGTGGGTGGGCGTACGGCCCTGGGGGTCGTCGCCTTCTTCGTGCTCGGGGCGACGGCCGCCCTCCACCCGTCGATGCGGGAGGTGACCGAAAAACAACCGAGCCGCCCGCTCAGCCCTACCTCGCTGGTTGCCATCAGCGTGTCCACCCTCGTCGCCCCCGCCCTCCTTGTGGTGCGCTCCATCCTCAACCCGAGGGTCGACGATGGTGCGCTCATCGGGACGGTCTCCGCGCTGCTGTTCATCCTCGTCATGCTGAGGATCACGGGACTGGCCCAAAACCGGGCGGCGCTGGCGCAACGAGAGCACATTCTCCGCGACCTCGGCGAACGTCTCGTGGGAACGACCGAGCTGAACGAGGTCGTCTCGGTCTCGCTGAGTGCGGTTGCGGCGATCGTCGGCGACAGTTCGGGAGCCTGTCTGCTCACGCAACGGGGCACCGAAGGCGAGAGGGTTGTCGGGGCGATCCCGACGATCCTCGCGGGCAGCAGTGTCGTCCTCCAACAGAGCGATCAGGCGCACGGTGGCTTGAAGGCCACGTTTCCCAAAATGCCGCCTGGCCTCATCGACGAGCGCGCACGACTGGACCCGGATTGCCCTCGCCGACGTCCAAGGCGTGCGCCGCCAGATTCTCCTCTCCCACAAGGCGGCCCTCTCGTCGGACACCCTCACCATCCTCGAAGCCATGGCCGCGCCTGTTTCCCTGGCCATCGAGCGGGTGGAGCTCTCGACGATCCTCTACGAGCGGCGGAGCGAAGAGAAGTTTCGCTCGCTCGTGCAAAACGCGTCGGATGTGATTCTGATTGTGCAGGCAAACGGCGGGCTCAGTGCGGAAACACCCTCCGTATCGACCGTCCTCGGCTATGCACGTCAAACGGTCAAAGCCAAGAAGTTGCGTGACCTGCTCCACCCCGAAGATGCCACGCCGGCACTCGCGCTGGTCGAGTCAATGATCGCAGGGCGCCGCATGGGCGCCCTGCGCGCCGAATGGCGGGTGCGCCATGCCGACGGCCGGTGGCTCGTCATGGAAGTGACCGGCAGTGACCTCTCGGCTGACGTCCACATCGCAGGAGTCGTTCTCACCTTGCGAGACGTGACCGAACGGAGGAACCTCGAGAGTGAGCTCCGTCACCGGGCCTTCCACGATGGTCTGACGAACCTGGCCAACCGGGACCTGTTCAACGATCGCGTCGAGCATGCCTTGGGGAGGAGAGAACGAGAGGCCACAGCGGTCGCGGTCCTGCTTCTCGACCTCGATGACTTCAAGCTCGTGAACGACACCTTCGGGCATGGGGCGGGTGACGAACTGCTGATGCAGGTGGGAAGCCGGCTGACCGGGCTCCTGCGCCACGGTGACACGGCGGCCCGCCTCGGTGGCGACGAGTTCGCGATCTGTGCGGAATTCGACGCAACGGAGACCGAAGCAGTGAGTGCGCTGGCGGAGCGTGTGCTCGACGTCTTCGGGGCTCCCTTCGCCGTGGCGGACAGCGACATGAATGCGAGCGCGACCGTGGGCATAGCCTCGACGAGGTCGAACTCCGGCAGTAACGCCGCCGACCTTCTCCGCGAAGCCGACCTGGCGCTCTACGCTGCCAAGAATGCCGGGAAGCGCACGTTCCGGTTTTTCGAGCCCAGTCTTCATCACGCGGTGCTCATGCGGATGCAGGAGCGAACCGAGCTCGAACAAGCCGTCGCGCGCGACGAGCTCGTCGTGTATTACCAGCCCATCGTCGAGTTGCACGATGGTCGGATCGTCGGTGTCGAGGCGCTGGCCCGTTGGGACCACCCGCAACGGGGCCTTTTGCTCCCGGCCGAGTTCATCCCGATCGCCGAGGAGTCCGGGCTCATCGTCCCCCTGGGGCGGTGGGTGCTCCACCAAGCCTGCGCCGACCTCAGCCACTGGCGGCGGAGCAGCCCCAATGCCCACGACCTCCGCATGAGCGTGAACGTCTCCCCCCGTCAACTGCACGATCAACACTTTGCAAAAATGGTCGACGAGACCCTCGACGAACACGGCCTCGACCCAGGCGTGCTCACTCTGGAGATCACCGAAACCGCACTGCTCGAAGAGGATGAATCGGTCTTGCGCCTCTTACGGACCCTCCAAGAACGCGGGATCACGCTCGCACTCGACGACTTTGGGACGGGATACTCCTCCCTCAGTTACCTGCACCAGTTCCCCCTGGGGACGCTCAAGATAGACCGCGCCTTTGTGAGGGATATGGACAAGGGAAACGGCATGGCGCTCTTGGACACGATCGTCTCCATGGGGCGCAATCTCGGTCTGCTCGGTATCGCAGAGGGAATCGAGATTCCCTCGCAGGTCTCCCAACTCGAGGGCCTCGGTTGTAAATACGGACAAGGGTTCCTTTTTGCCCACCCTCTCCCTGCTGATGCGCTGGAAGCGCTGTTGGACCGTCGGATCGACATACCCAGAAATCCTGCTGTCGGCACACGGCATTGAGGCTTCAGAGCGGCTACGTGAAGTAGTGGCCCTGGTCGAGGTCCTCGATCAGGCCGGGCTGCGTCGGCTCCCAGTCCAGGAGCTCGCGGGTGAGCGTGCTCGAGGCCGGGCTGTCGAGCCCGATGAAGTGGCCGAGGAAGCTGAAATGCTCGGCGTCTTCGGGTGCGAAGGAGACCACGGGCACATCGAGGTGGCGGCCGATCACTTCGGCAACGTCACGGATGGGCACACCTTCGTCGGCGGCACCGTGCAGGGTCGAGCCGGCTGGAGCCTTCTCGAGGGCCAGGCGGAAGAGATGGGCGGCGTCGAGCCGGTGCACCGCAGGCCAGCGGTTGGACCCGTCGCCGATGTACCCCGAGACGCCCGTGTCCCGGGCAATAGCCACGAGGGTGGCCATGAAGCCGTTGTCGCCGTCACCGTGACAGGTCGGCGAAAGGCGCACGATCGACGAGCGCACGCCGCGGTCGGCCAGGGAGAGGGTGAACTCGGAAGTGGCCCACCGGGCCTTGGGGCCCGGAGGCATGGCGCGGCGCAGAGCGTCCTCCACGTGCCCTTCGAGCTCGGTGGCCACATGGCCGGGTGACAAGCCGAGCAGGCCGGAGGCGATGACCAGGGGTCGGTCGGAGCCGGCGAACACCTCGCCGAAGATCTCGACCGCCTGGCGATCCGCGGTGGCTGCACCCTCGAAGTCCCCGGTGAAGGCGATGTCGTGCTTGAATGCCAGGTGGATGACGCCGTCGGACTTCTCGGCGGTCTTCCGCAGGGTGTCCACGTCGTCGAGGGAGCCGAGCTCCGCGTCCACTCCGGCCGCTTTGAGGGCGGCGGCCGAAGCGTCGGAGCGGGCCAGTCCGACAACCTCGTGTCCTGCGGCGATCAGTTCGGGCACGACGGCGGAACCGATCCACCCGGATGCCCCGGTCACGAAAATGCGCATGATGCCTACCTCCAGAAATGGGCTGTGATGTCAGTTGCTGTCATCACCATAGCATCCATGTCAGCCTCTGTCATCACCGAGTACGATATTTGTCATGGGACGTTGGGAGCCGGACAGCCGGCAGAGGCTCGAGGAGGCGGCGCTCGCCCTCTTCGGCGAGCAGGGCTTCGACAACACCAGCGTCGCCCAAATCGCCGAGCGGGCCGGCCTGACGGAGCGGACGTTCTTCCGGCACTTCACGGACAAGCGGGAGGTGCTGTTCTCGGGCGCCAAGGCGCTGCAGGACCTGTTCGTCAGCGCCGTGGCCAACGCGCCCCAGGGGGCGACCCCCTCGAGGCGGTGGGCGAGGCGCTGGCCGCGGCCGGTGCCGTCCTCCAACAGCGGGGCGAGTTCCCGCGGCAGCGGCAGAGCATCATTTTGGCCAGCGTCGAACTGCAGGAGCGCGAACTGATCAAGCTGGCGACGTTGGCCGGCGCACTGGCGGCGGCACTGGGTCAGCGGGGCGTGCGGGAGCCTGCCGCCAGCCTCACGGCCGAAATCGCCGTCGCCGTCTTCAAGACCGCCTTCGAGCGCTGGGTCGCGGACGGAAACGAACGGGACCTCTCCGCGCTGATGCAGGAGTCGCTGGAAGAGTTGAAGGTGCTGACCGCGGGGTGACCTGGGGGGGACTACCCCTGGTTTACGAGGCTGTAGTCCGAGGTGGACAATGTGCCGTTGGATTGCAGCGTCATGCCGAAGCTGGCCCCGTTCACCCCCGTCGGCACGGCCGGTGTGGTCCAGGTGGCCAGGGTCCAGGTATTGGCTGCGGCGAAGTTCGGGCTCTGGGTCCAATAGGACCAGGCTCCGGTGCTCGAACGGCTGTAGAGGGTGAAGTAGACCGGCACGCTCGACTCGTAATAGGCGCTGACCGTGTAGGTGTTGCCGGCGGTGACGGTCGGTGCACAGGTGCCGTTGTCGAGAGTCGGGATCAGGTCCGCCGTTCCCGACGCGTAGTTGGCCACGCTGAGCGATTCTTGGCCCCCGCCGCCCTGGCCACCGGTCGCGCTGTAGGTGAAGGTTGGCGTGTTGGTCCCGTAGCTGTTTGCTGTCCAACAGCTCGGGACCCCCGCGACGGCGCTGGTGAGCAAAGGATCGTTGAGTGCGTTGACACCCACGCCGGCGGCCGGGGGTACGCCGCCGGCCCCGTCGTTGACCAGGCTGTAGTCCGACGTGGACACGGTGCCGTTGGACTGGAGGGTCATGCCGAAGCTGGCCCCGTTGACTCCCGTGGGTACCGCCGGAGTGGTCCAGGTGGCCAGGGTCCAGGTGTTGGCGGGGGCGAAGTTCGGGCTCTGGGTCCAATAGGACCAGGCTCCGGTGCTCGAGCGGCTGTAGAGAGTGAAGTAGACCGGCACGCTCGACTCGTAATAGGCGCTCGCCGTGTACGTATTGCCGGGCGTGACGGTCGGCGCGCACGTGCCGTTGTCCAAGGTCGTGATGAGGTCGGCCGTGCCCGACGCGTAGTTGGCCACGCTGAGCGATTCGGCTCCCCCGCCGCCTTGTCCGCCGGTGGCGTTGTAGGTGAAGGTGGGCGTGTTGGTCCCGTAACTGTTGGGCGTCCAGCAGGCTGGAACTCCCGAGATCAGCGTTCTTGAGCAACGGATCGTTGAGCGCATTGACACCCACGCCTGCGGCCGGGGGCAGCGTCCCCGGTGGCCCGTTATTCACCAGGCTGTAGTCGGAAGTGGACAGGGTGCCGTTGGACTGGAGCGTCATGCCCCGAAGCTGGCCCCGTTCACACCGCGTGGGCACCGCCGGTGTCGTCCAGGTGGCCAGCGTCCAGGTGTTGGCTGCGGCAAAGCTCGGGCTCTGGGTCCAATAGGACCAGGCTCCGCTGGTCGTGCGGCTGTAGAGGGTGAAGTAGACCGGCACGCTCGACTCGTAATAGGCGCTCGCGGTGTAGGTATTGCCGGGAGTGACGGTCGGTGCGCAGGTGCCGTTGTCGAGAGTGGTGATCAGATCGGCCGTACCCGAGGCGTAGTTGGCCACGCTGAGCGATTCGGTCCCTCCGCCGCCCTGGCCCCCGGTCGCGCTGTAGGTGAAGGTGGGCGTGCTGGTGCCGTAGCTGTTCGGCGGTCCAACAGGTCGGAACCCCCGAGACGGTACTGTTGAGCAAAGGATCGGTGAGCGCGTTGACACCTACGCCGGCGGCTGGGGGCAGTGTTCCCGGTGGCCCGTTGTTCACCAGGCTGTAGTCCGAGGTGGACAAGGTGCCGTTGGACTGCAGCGTCGCCCCGAAGCTGGCCCCGTTGACACCGGTGGGCACCGCCGGTGTGGTCCAGGTGGCGAGCGTCCAGGTGCTGGCTGCGGCGAAGTTCGGGCTCTGGGTCCAATAGCCCCAGACCCCGCTGGCGTTGCGGCTGTAGAGGGTGAAGTAGACCGGCACGCTCGACTCGTAATAGGCGCTGACGGTGTAGGTGTTGCCCGGAGTGACCGTCGGAGCGCAGGTGCCGTTGTCGAGCGTCGTGATCAGGTCGGCCGTGCCCGAGGCGTAGTTGGCCACGCTGAGCGATTCTTGGCCCCCGCCGCCCTGGCCACCGGTCGCGCTATAGGTGAAGGTTGGCGTGCTCGTGCCGTAGCTGTTGGGGGTCCAACAGGTGGGAACGCCCGAGACAGCACTGTTGAGCAAAGGATCACTCAGCGCGTTGACGCCCACGCCGGCGGCGGGGGGCACAGCGGGCGGCGCAGTGCTCTCAATAGAACTTCCCGCAGTGAGGGTGCAGTTGATGGCCGAGACGCACGAAATTGAAGTGGGGGTGCTGGTGCCCGAAATCGTCTCTGCCGTCCAGGACGTCCCATTCCATTGATAGGCGTCGTTGCCTCCGATTCCGGCACACGCTGTCGCAGCCGTGCATGTGAAGCCGGTGAGGGTGCCCGGGACCGATCCGTTAGGCAGGATCGACCAGGTCGTCCCGTTCCATTGCGCCATTGAGATCTGCTCGGGGCCGTTGCCGATACCGCCTTCGCCGATGCAGGCCGTCATGGCAAAGCAGGAGACAGCGGAGACTGCATTGTTGCTCGGGACCGACACAATCGACCAGGTCGTCCCGTTCCATTGATCGACGAGATTCGACGAGGTGTTGCCAAGGGTGGTCCCCCCGGTCAACAAGCAGGAAGAGGCGGCGCACGAGACCGCCATGAGGTGCAAGGCGGTGCTGTTGGCGGGAGTGGGGACCGACACGATCGACCACGTCGTCCCGTTCCATTGCTCCACCAAGGGTTGGGAGGTGCCGGGCACCGGCGGAGTGGAATACCCGATGGCCACACACGACGTGGCAGAACCGCACGAGACCGACGTCAGGTACCCGGTACTGAGACTCGGCCCAAGCGTCCAGGCTGTTCCGTTCCATTGTTCAATGAGGTTCTCATTGATGCCAGTGACAGGGGCAGGGGCAGTAATCGATCGGCCCACGGCGACACAGAAGGTCGGGGAGGTGCATGAGACACTGAGTAGGTAGTCGACTGAGTTCGTGAGGGACGTGGAATCAGCCGTCCATCCCACCCCGTTGAAGTGTTCGATGTACTGGTCCCCAACGGCGGCGCACCATGAAGCCGAGCTGCACGAGATCGAAACGAAACTCGCAGGAGGGCTCGGGACGACTGTCCAGGTGACTGTCGCAGCGCCAGAGCTCGAGATGGCCACGCCGAAGGTGCTCACCACCGCGAGTATGAGCAGAGATGCCAGAACCGCACCTCGGACAATCCCGCGTCCCGCTCCCGACATGAGCCCACTTTCCGCCTGATCTGGAGAGCGCACCCGTCCGGGTTGGTCGCTCCGCCGCGACGCCCGGACCCCCTGGGTTCACCCTCCGCTGGCGTAAGGCTAAGTGGGCGAGCCGTCCGAAGGAACCCTGCTTTTGAGGGAAACACCCCCGTTTCTTTTCCACGGCAACCCCCGGAAATTCAGCGGGTGCCCCTCAAGATCTCTCGATCTCAGGCGGGAACTCAGCCTGCCAGGAAGCTGAAGCGCACCTGCCGCCGGGGATTGTCGACGTTGAGGTCCACGAGAACCACGGACTGCCATACGCCCAGGGCCGGCCGCCCTCCGATAACGGGGATGGTGACCGACGGGCTGACCAGTGCCGGCAGAAGATGGTCGGCTCCGTGTCCCGGTGAGCCATGGGCGTGCCGGTAGCGGTTGTCACGGGGCAAGAGGTGTTCGAGGGCGGCGACGAAGTCGCCTTCCGAGCCCGATCCCACTTCCATAAGGGCGAGTCCGGCCGTGGCGTGGGGCACGAAGACGTTGACCAGTCCGTCTCCCTCCGCAGCGCAGAATCGTTCCAGTTCCGGGGTGAGGTCGACCGTTCTCGATCGGGACGTGTCGATTTCGATGGCGGAGGTGTGCATCGGTCCATTCTGCTGCCCGTTCGGCTGCGTTTATCCAGGGGTCCCGAGGGGTAGGAGGTCCACGAGAGCATCCAACCTGGCCAGGAGGAAGATGCTGCAACAGCTCCGTCCTTGCGGCGGAGCTGTTGCGCGTCGTGGATCGACTGCGGCGCCTTGCGGTTCCTCTACCCGTGTCGAGCTCTCCAATCTGGGCGTGGACGGGCTTGTTGGTCCGATGTCTGAGACGGCGTGGCCCGGGTATGAAGAGTCCATGACCGATACCGGAGATGGTTCCAGCGGCATCGAGCCCACAGCGTCTGCGGGCGAGTCGGGGGCGGCGACCAGTGTCCCCGAGTCAGGATTCGAAGTCGTTGTCGGCGAGATCCCCGACGCCGAGGACCTGACCCGCATGCTGTGGACCGCACGCTGCACCGTGCACGGACTTTTGGGGACGTATCCGGACCGGGTGATCGCGGAAGCCGCGAGGGAGCAGCATCTGGTGGACGAGCACACCTCGCGGTAATCGGGTTCGGCGCTGATCCGCTCGACCGCTCAGGTGGACGGCGGTGCCGAGAAGACCTCGATGATCTCCTGGTTGAAGGCCTTCAGATCGTCGGGTTTGCGGCTGGTAATGAGCGTGTTGGGACCCTTGCTGTCGACGACAACCTCCTCGTCGACCCAGCTTCCGCCGGCGTTGCCGATGTCCGTCTTGAGGCTCGGCCACGAGGTCAATGTGCGGTCACGGACAACGCCGGCCTCCACCAGTGTCCAGGGGCCGTGACAGATGGCCGCAACCGGCTTTCCTGCGTCGAACATGGATCGGACGAGGTTCACGGCTGGCTCGTCCATGCGTAGCTGATCGGGATTCGCCACTCCCCCGGGCAGCACCAGAGCGTCGAAATCGTCGGCGCTGACCTCGGACGTCGTGCGATCCACGTGGAACTTGTCGCCCTTGTCCAGATGGTTCATCGCCTGCACCTCGCCGGCTTTCGGGGCGATCAACCGGGGGGAGCCGCCAGCATCGAGCACGGCCTTCCACGGGTCGGTCAACTCGACCTCCTCGATGCCCTCGTTCGCCACCATGAATGCCACCCGGACGCCACGTAGCTCGTTCGTCATGTCGTTACCTCCCTGTCCGTACATCGCCTTCGTCGAGACGGTCGTTACTCTCTGGCTACCCGATGGCCGGCAGTCGAAACGCCCGCATTTCCGAGCGAATCGACGACCTGCGCCGGGTAGGGTCGAGGCTGACGCCCCTAAAGGCGACGGATGGGACGGGCCCATGGGCCAGCCCACGAAAGAGACTGACTGAGCCCGAGGGGGCGCCACCATGACAGTGCCCGAAGATCCTGCCGGCCCCTACGATCCCGAGCCGATTGAACCGATCGAGCCCGACGAGCAGGACGGCCCCGACAGCACGGATTGAACAGCACGGATTGATCAGTCCGGTTGCCCGGGGTGACCGTCCGCCTGCAGGGTGACGGCGTCGATAACGTCGACGATGCTCTTCCGGCGCTCGAAGGCCGCTCGTTGTCGTGTCGCCCCGTTGCCCCGGTCGAGGATGGCCCGCGTCAACGTAGTGACTTCTTCGCACTCACCACGTTGCTCGAGGACGGGGGCGATGTAGCCGAGTAGTTCCTCGATCGCCGTATGGGCCGGTTCGCGCCAGTCCGTCAACCGGGGAAAGGAGAGTGGACGACAGGCCCGAGCGCGGGCGCGCCAGTTGGCGGCACGCAAGAGCTCCCAACGGAACTCCTTGACGGGCTCCGTCTCCTGGTCGCACGTGGCGACGAGCCCGCGCACGATGCCGGCGACAGCCACGATGTCGTCGATGCGCGACATGACGTCGTTGACCCTGATCTCGATGGTCGGGAAACCTTCGGAGGGGCGGACGTCCCAGTACGCCATCTTCTTGTCGAGGATCACCCCGGCCTCGACCAACTGATCCAGCAGGTGCTCGTAGTCGCCCAGGGTCTCGAAGTAGCCCGGGGGTCCCGACGTGGGCCAGCGTGACCAGATTTCGGTGCGGTAGCTGGCGAACCCGGTGTCCTCGCCCTCCCAGAAGGGCGAATTGGCGGCCAACGCAGAGACGTAGGGAAGCCAGCCGCGAATGCGATTCATGACGGAAATGGCGCGTGCGGGGCTGGAGATCGACACATGGATATGGCAGCCGCAGATCAGCTGTTCGTGCGCCAGTATGGAATTGGCCGCGGCCATCTCCTCGTAGCGGTCCTTGGCGGTGATCCGTCGGCCCCCCTCCCCCATTTCGCCCGGAAAGGTTCCGGCCGCCACCACCAGGGCGCCCTCGGTTTGTGCGGCCGCAACGAACTTCGCCCGTAATTCGGTGAGTTCCGTGCGCACCTGGTCCAGCGAGTCGCACGGCGAGGTGGCGTGCTCAATCTGCGCCTGGTGCAGCTCTTCTTGGGCCTGATCCCCCGCCAGCGACGTCGCCGCCGGCATGACGCTGGCGATGCGCGGCGTCGGCAGTTTCGTTTCTCCGTCAATGAGGATGAACTCCTCCTCGACCCCGACCAACAGCCGGTCCTTCGTTTCGACCTCAGTCATACCTCTCCCGGTTGGATTGCCTAGGGAGGAGGTCTGCCCAGAAAGGCCCGGGGCCAACCAGTGGGCGGTCGGCGCCCCGTCGTCGTCTCGGGCGGAGCGGCGGATGGGGTGAAAAGGACCAGGCCGGAGCAACCATTAGCCTTGGTGGTGTGAGCGACGTCGACCGTGTCCTGCTTGCCTCGCCTCGGGGCTTCTGCGCCGGGGTGGAGAAGGCGGTCAAGGCCCTGGCCTGGATGGTGCGGGTCTTCGACGCGCCGGTCTACTGCTACCACGAGATCGTGCACAACCGGATCGTGGTGGACCGGTTCCGCGAGCAGGGCGTCGTGTTCGTCGACGATGTGAGCGAAGTGCCCCCGGGGGCGCCGCTGATGCTGAGCGCCCACGGGTCGGCACCCGAGGTGGTCGCCGCCGCCCGGGCCAACGGAGGCGTCGTCATCGATGCCGTGTGCCCCCTGGTTACCAAGGTCCATCACGAGCTCAAGGTCCGGACCAACAAGGGCTACACGGTGCTCTACATCGGCCATGCCGGGCACGAGGAAGCTGTCGGCACCATGGCCGTCGCACCCGAGTCGGTGCGCCTGATCGAGCACGAATCGGATCTGGATGCGCTGGCCAAGGAGGACATCGGCGGCGAGGGCTCCCCGGTGGCACTCCTGGCGCAGACCACGCTGAGCCACGACGAATGGCGCGGGCCTCATGGAGTCGGCCAAGGAGCGCTATCCCGGCCTCTGGATGCCCAACCGGAGCGATCTGTGCTTCGCCACGACGAACCGGCAGGCATCTCTCAAAGCGATGGCCGACGGGGCGGACACCATCGTGGTGATCGGCTCGGCCAACTCTTCCAACACGATCGCACTCGAGAAGGTGGCGCTCATGTCGGGGTGTGCCCGGGTGCTGCGCATCAACGAGGCGAGCGAGCTGCCCGACGACCTGACGGGCACGGTGGGGGTCACCGCCGGCGCCTCGGCTCCCGAAGCGCTGGTCGAAGAGGTGATCGAGGCGCTCGCGCCGCGGCTTGGGTGTGACGGAGCTGACGGTGACCACCGAGGACGAGTACTTCCCTCCCCCGCCGGAGTTGCGCGAGCTCCTCCGTTCGGTCGCTGCCACGTTGGGGTTCATGGCGGGGCACGTCGGGCCGGGGTCGGCCGGGTCCAGCGTCGGGCGGACCGACCCGGTCATCGAAGACAGGGGCGTCTCCGCCGCCGATGTGCTCGACATGCTGGCTTCCTGACGCGTGTCGGTGCAATGATTGACAGGTGACCTTTACCCGGATGGATGAGTCGACCTCGGCGGAGTGGCAGCAGATCATCGTCGAGACCATCGAATACGAACAGACGATGGCTGACCGGGTGCTCGCCATGCTGGCCCAGCTCGAGGATCTGGTGGTCGGCTTTGCCGTCGACCAGCTGGTGCACTCGCTGCAGACGGCGACCCGCGCCGAAGAGGCCGGAGCGTCGACCGAGGTCATCGTGGCCTCGTTGTGCCACGACATGGGCAAGACCATTTCGGTGATGAACCACCCCGGGATGGCGGCCGAGATCCTGCGGCCCTACGTCAGCTCGGACACCTTCAACATGGTCCTCTACCACCAGGACTTCCAGGGGCGTCACTACTTCGAGTATGTCGGGATGGATCCCGCCGCGCGGGAGAAGCACATCGGCCAGCCCTGGTACGCCCTGGCCGAGCAGTTCGCCGACGAATGGGACCAGAACAGCTTCGACCCCGACTACCCCACCAAGCCGCTCTCCCACTTCGAGCCCATGGTGCGTGAGGTGTTCGGCTCCACCAGGCCCCATTGACGGAGGTCGTCACCGGGGGAAGTCGAAGCAGTGTTGGTGGTTCCGATGGCGCAGTCCACACCGATCCCGAGAGGGCACGCCGGGTCATTGCGGCTTCGCGGCCGTACTTTCGACGAGCGCTATCCCGGACTGAAACTCTCGCCCGTCGTCGGGCTCATCTGCGCCTACGAGGAAGAGGCCAACATTCAGGCTGTGCTGGCGGCAATGCCCGCCGAAGCCTGCGGGTATGCGCTGTCGACGCTCGTCGTGGTGGACGGAGGGACCGACGGGACGGAACAAGTCGCGCTCGACGCGGGGGCCATCACCTTCACGCTGACGGAGAACCTCGGTCAGGGGTACGCCCTCCGGGTCGGGTACTCACTCGCCATCGAGTTCGGGGCGACATTCGTGGTCACCCTCGACGCCGACGGCCAGAACGACCCGGCAGAGATCCCTATTCTGCTGCAGCCGTTGGTCGACGACGAAGCGGATTTCGTCCTCGCCTCACGCCGGCTCGGGCTCGACACGACGTCGGACCGCGTGCGCAAGGCCGGCGTGCAGGTGTTCTCGCGCGTGATCAGTGTGCTGGGGGGTACTCGGCTCACGGACACGTCGAACGGGTATCGAGGGTTGCGCGTCCTCATGCTCGCTGACGTCGCCCACCGGCTCCGGCAGTCCCAGTACCAGACGGCGGAGTTGCTCCTCACCTGCTTGCGGAGGGGCTGGCGGGTGACCGAGCGACCCACGCTGTGGCTGCCCCGGGCCTCGGGGTCGTCCAAGAAGGGCAGCAACTATCTCTTCGGGCTGCGGTACGCACGGGTGGTGGCTTCGACGTGGTGGCGGGAGCGCTGAGGGCGGCACGAGCGCGATGGGGTCGTGGATTCCGGCGATCACCCACTTTGCAAACTTCACGCTTTGGGTGGCTTCCTTTGGACGATTTTTCGCCACCTGCACGCAGCCCGTACCAGGCAGCCTTCAGTGATTTCTTCACCCTGCGGGGCGGAGAAGAAGACTAGAGCTGGGCTGGTACGCCGTTGGGAGGCGGCAAAAACGGTGCCTTTTGCATGGAGTCAGAATACACCGCAACCACCGTCATCGACCTACTCTCCGCTGATAAGGGACATGGGCTCTGAACAGGGATGGGATTACCATCCCTCACCCCAAAACACTCCGGCTGGCGGCCCGATCATGAGCACGTGTCGAGAATAATGCAACGGCCCATTTCCGTAGGTTGAGCGGGCCGCTGGTGCTCGGGGACCTCCCGTCCGCCATCTGTAGAGTTTATCGCTAGAGTTCGAGCGTTCAACTTTCAGAGGGCGTCTGTCCTCCAGCCTTCTTCAGCCATATCCGTGTGCGTCCGGACCCGCGAGTCAGCCACAAAGTGGCCGGCTGTCGGTCGGGTGCTGGGCTTGATGTGATGCCTTTCTCGCTCCCCTCGTGAGGAGGGCTGTCCAGGGACGCCGAAGGCGAGGCCGGACACGAGTGGCCGGCCGACCCTTGACAGCACGGTGCTCGACGTTGTGCCAACCAAGATCGAGCTGGTCAGCCGCCCCTGCGGCTGGCCTACCCGCGCCGTTTCGCCTTTGCGCCGGCCGATGGCGGTGCGACGGATCAGTCGACGGCGGTGAGCTCGGCCGCGCCCGCATCTTGTCCGAGGTACTCGGCTCGCCGGTCCGCTACGAGCGCCAGTCGCTCGGTGATCTGGTGGCCAGGCTCAGTGGCCACGGGATGGGCGAAGCCTTCGTGCGGGGCATGGTCGGCCTCGACAACGGGGTGGCGCGCACGAACGAGACGGCCAGCCCTACGAGTTTCCGGCAGTGGTGCGAAGAGGTGCTGAAGCCGGCGTTGGGCGCCTAGCAACCGGCCGGCCACCTGCGCTCCTGGAAAGAATTTCCAGAGCACTCCGGCACCCAAGGCGACGTCGAAGCCCGCGCCGTTGCGGGCCAGGCCCACCAGGAGGATGCCGGCCCATTCAAGGACGTACGCCATTTCGAGCCCACCTGCGTCGAGGGGCCGCATGTCCACGCTCTCCAGAAACGCCGCGAAGCGTGCCTTCGCCTCGGCGCCGTCCCCGGCGAAGAACACGTCCAAGGGCTTGTCTGCAGCCAGGACGCCTTGGAAGATCGAATTGAAGGCCTTCAGGACGTGGGCGTCCTCGGGGGCGCCGGCGGCGATCTGCTGGGACACCGAGTTGCCCTCGGTTGTCACGATTCCGGTGACGTCCTCGTTGAACGGGTTGGTGATGTCGACGAGGATCTTGCCGGACAGCGCATCGCCGTAGTGCGCGACCACTTCAACCGCGCTGGCGTACAGGACGGCGACGATGACGATGTCCCCCGCCGGTCTTGCTCCGAACGTGCCGACGGTGGCTCCGTGACCGATCTGTTCCGCAAGTGCCTGAGCCTTGGCGGTGTTGCGGCTCATGAGCTCGACGGTGTGGCCATGCTTGGCCGCCCGGGTGCCGATGGCGCTGGCCATGTTGCCCGAGCCGATGATGGTGATGGTGCTCATGACGTGTGCTCCTTTGGTGGGATGGCGTTGTCGACGAGGACGGCTGCGATGGCCGCGGCGGTTGCGAGGGTTTGTGTGTTGAGGACCCGGCTGCGGGCCGAGGCGCCGTCCAGCAGCAAGGCCAGTTGTTCGCCGAGCTCTTCGGGGTCGGCGGCACCGGCCTCGCGGGCGGTATCGGTGAGCCGGGCGGCGAAAGCCTTCTTGTAGTCGCGGGCGTAGACGCGGGCCGGGTGGTCCGGGTCGGGGATTTCGACGGCGGCCGCGATGAACGGGCACAGGGGTGAGTGGATGTCGAACGCGGCGAGGAGGCGTTCGCGGGGCGCCAGGTCGGTGCGATCGAACACGGCGGGCAGGACATCGGGATCGAACCGGCGCAGGCCTTCGGCGATGAGCTCGTCCTTGCCGGTGAAGTGCTGGTAGAGCGTGCGTTTGGACACCTCGGCCACGGCGCAGAGCTGGTCCATGCCGGTGCCGTTGATGCCTTGCTCGCGGAACAGCTGTTGCGAGGCGCTGAGGATCCGCTCACGTGCGCCCCTGCCGCGGCGCAGGCCTCGCGGCCCCTTCTCCAACTCCGTCTCCGTCATACGGCCAGTTTACCCGTTTGGGTACGGGATGGTGTACATAGCGTCGTTCTTGCGCTAGGTTAAGCATTCAGATCGGTGTACATAACATCGGCAGTCAGGCAAAAGGAGTTGTTGTGGGAAAGCTCGATGGCAAGGTTGCAGTGATCACCGGCGCGACAAGTGGCATGGCGCTGGCCGGGGCCAAGTTGTTCGTTGAGGAAGGAGCTCATGTCTTCATTTCGGGCCGGCGCAAGGATCAGCTGGACGAAGCCGTCGAGTTGATCGGCCGCAACGTGACTGGCGTGCAGGCCGATTCGGCCGACCTCGACGATCTGGACCGTTTGTTCGAGACGGTCAAGCAGGAGAAGGGCACGATCGACGTGTTGTGGGCCAGTGCCGGGGCGGGCGAGCAGGCCAGGCTCGGTGAGATCACCGTGGAGCAGTTCGACGCTGCCTTCTCGCTGAACGCACGCGGCACGCTGTTCACGGTCCAGAAGGCGCTGCCACTGTGCAACGACGGAGGCTCGATCTTCATGACCGGGTCGAATGCGTCGCTCCGGGGTTTCCCCGAGTGGAGCGTGTACGCAGCGAGCAAGGCCGTGCTGCCCGCTTATGCGCGGGTGTGGGTGGCCGAGTTGAGGGACAGGAAGATCCGGGTGAACGTGCTGACCCCCGGCCAGGTCGCCTCGCCGATGATGGAGGCCGTGCTTTCGCCGGAAATGAAGACGGTGTTCGAGTCCGTCATCCCGCGGCGGGAGATGGGCCGCCCCGAGGAGATCGCGTCTGTCGCGTTGTTCCTCGCCTCGGACGACTCGAGCTATGTCAATGGCATGGAGCTGGTTGTCGACGGCGGCACCACGGTGATCTGAGCCCCGTGCCGGCGGGTACCCCGGCCGTTAGGGGTCGAGTGTGGCCGGCAGTCCGAAGGATGCGAAGACCTGGGCGTCCTGGAACACCGAATTGCGGCTGATGCCCTCGGCGGTCACGGTGAAGATCTGGAGGGTGTGCAGCTCGTAGCCCTCGTCGCCGCGCCGGTAGGCGGCGAACCCGGGCTGGCCGTTGCCGGCGACCGGCTGGAGCCGCCAGTCGGTGCCGGCAGCCCCGAAGACCCAGTCCATGAACAGGCCGTAGTTGTCCGTCCCGGCGAACCAGTTGAGCATCGGCGGCATCTCCATGATCACGTCTTCGGCCAGCAGCTGCTTGAGGCCTTCGACGTCGGCGTGCTCGAACGCGTGCATGTAGCGATCGACCCAGGCGCGCTGCTCGGCGGCGGACGGCTCGCTGAGCTGCTGTTGGTGAGGATCGACTTCCTTCACCCGGGTACGCGCCCGCTGCAGTGAGCTGTTCACACCGCCGACGGTCGTGCCGAGAATGTCCGCCGCCTCGGACGCAGGGAAGCTGAGCACGTCGCGCAGGATCAGCGCACCACGTTGGCGCGCCGAGAGGTGCTGCAGGGCGGCGGTGAACGCCAGGCGCAGGGAGCTGCGGTCGATGACGGCGCTCGCCGGGTCCCCCGTGTCCAGCAACGCGTCCGGCAACGGTTGGAGCCAAGCGGCGTTCTCCCCCGGGACGAAGGGCCCGAGCGGGTCCGCGGCCGCCACCACCCCCGAGGGCAGTGGCCGGCGGCCGCGGACCTCCAAGGCGGTCAGGCAGACGTTGGTGGCGATCCGGTACAGCCAGGTGCGCAGTGAGCTGCGCGCCTCGTCGTATTGTGCGCGTGCACGCCACGCCCGCAGGTACGTGTCCTGCACCAGATCCTCGGCGTCGTGCGCCGAGCCGAGCATCCGGTAGCAGTACGCCAGTAGCTCCGTCCGGAACGGTTCGACCAGGCGGTCGAAGCCTTCTGCCGTCGTCGTCACGCCGCCCCTTCTGTGCTCATGGCGGGGTTCACTGCCCAGGCGCCAGCACCGGACTGTTGTGATAGGCGGCGATCAGCCACCGGCCGTCGCGCTTCTCCAAAACCCACGTCGCGTTGACCTTACCCGTGTCGGGAACCTCGGTCTCGCCGGCGAAGAGGATGCCGGATTCGCTGTTGACGATCGCGGCGTCACGGCCGACGAAGCGGAGGCCGAGCTGCTTGTTGTAGGTCGAGGTGCCCTTGAGCGGCCCGTCGAAGGCCAGCGCCATGTTCTCGCGTACCTCGTCACGGCTGTCGCGGCGCGAGCCGGTCATGATGGCCGTCGCGTCCGGGGTGTAGTTGGCGACCATGCCGTCGGCGTCGCCGGCCTCCCATGCCTTGTAGGAGTCGATCAACACGGCCTGAATGGCGGCCTCGTCTGCTGCACGGCTGTCTGACATCAGCTTCTCCCTCGTGATCGGTCGCGCGGGTTGTTCCGGCGACCTCGTGGGTACATACCGGCCGCGGGGTCCGAACTCATCGCGGGAGCGGGAGAAAATTGGGTCAGTACGAGGCGCGCTCGACCAGGAACATCTCCTTGATGCCCTCGGGCGTCAGCGGTCGGGCCAGCAGGTAGCCCTGGCCGAGCTGGCAGCGCTCGGTCTGAAGCTGGGCGAGCTGGGCGACCTCTTCGATGCCTTCGGCCAGTGTTTCGAGATGCAGGGCCCGCCCCAGCTGCATGAAGGTATGGATGAGGGCGGCCCCTTCGGGCGAGTCCCCCATGCCGGCGATGAAGGTCCGATCGATCTTCAACGTGTCGATCGGGAACTGCTGGAGATAGGCCAGCGAGGAGTAGCCCGTGCCGAAGTCGTCGATGGCGATGCGCACGCCGAGAGCCTTGAGCGCGACGAGCTGTTCCTGTGCGCCCTTGGCGTCGCGCATGAGGCCTGTCTCGGTGATCTCGATGATCAGGTCATCGGCCGGGAGGCCCGTCATCGTGAGGGCGTGGGAGACGTCGGTGACGAGCGAGGACGTATCGAGCTGGCGGGCGGACGCGTTGACGGACATACGCGTCGTGTCACCATCGGCCCGCCACTCCATGGCTTGGCGGCAGGCCTCGAGGAGGACCCAGCGACCGACCTGAATGATCAGGCCCGAGGTCTCGAGGGCCGGGATGAACTCGTCGGGTGCGAGCACACCGCGGACCGGGTGCAGCCAGCGCAGCAGTGCTTCGACCCCGACGACAGCCATCGACGTGAGATCGAAGATCGGTTGGTAGGCGAGGAAGAACTGTTCGCTGCCGATGGCGACCTGCAGGTCGGCCTCGAGCTCGTGGCGCCCCCGGCGCGCCCGGTGCATTTCGGTCTCGAAGACCGCATAGGAGTTCTTGCCCGCGCTCTTCGCCGCGTACATGGCGATGTCGGCGTCGCGGAGGAGCTCTTCGGCCGAGTCCCGTAACCCGGTGGCGATACCGATGCTGGCCGAGATGCTGATCGGGGCCCGGCCGTTCCCGGCCAGGCTGAAGGGCTCCGCGAGGACATCGAGCAGGCGCTCGGCCACCTGTTCGGGACCGGCAGCGAGTGAGAGCCCGTCCGCCAGCACGACGAACTCGTCACCGCCGAGGCGTGCGACGGTGTCGGCTTCGCGCAATGTGCCGGAGAACCGGGCCGCGACCGCTTGCAGCAACCGGTCCCCCATGGCATGCCCGAGGGAGTCATTGATGTCCTTGAGCCCGTCGAGGTCGATGAAGAGCACGGCCACATCGGTGTGTTCGCGCCGCGCCTTGGAGAGCTTCTGACTGATGCGGTCGAGGACCAGGACCCGGTTCGGGAGTCCGGTCAGGCTGTCGTGCAGGGCCCGGTGACGGATCTCGCCGAGCAGGCGGCCGTTGCGGATGGCCACGGCCGCCTGGCCGCCCAACGCCCGGAGACGACCGGTGAGCTCGACGTCGTCGTCCAGCCGCTCGGGGTGATTGGTGACGTCGACGGTGAACCAGCCGTAGGTCTCGCCGTCATAGATGATCGGGAAGGAGGCGGCGGCCGTCGATCCCGAGCCGACCAACAGGTCGGAAAATGCCGTGCCGCCGGTCGTGAGGTCATGGTGGAATGCCAGCAGCGGGATGATGCCCGGCGGAGGAATCGCCACCACCAGTGCGTGCCACTTGGCGTCGGTGGCCCGGTCGAACCCGAACGTGGCGGCGGCCCGCCCGAACGACTCACCCGATTCGACGAGCCAGACGACGACGCGGTCACAGTCGATGACGGAGGGAACGGCGTGTGCGATGCGACTGACCATCTCGTCGGTCGATGCGAGCTCGGACAGCGAGGCGGACAGCGAGAGCAGCGCGTGGGCGGCCGTGGTCTGTTGCCGGGCCACGAGGATGGCGCATTCGGAGTCGAGGGCGGAGGCGGCGAGGCGGGCGTAGGACTCGAAGATCGACCGTTCGACGGGTTGGAACGAGACGCCTTCCGCGCGCACGGCGATGAGGGTGCCGTAGCGCCGCTTGTCCGACGCGATCGGGATCAGGTTGATGTGCCGCGGCGTCTCGACCGCAGTCCCGTCTGCAGTCCCGACCGCAGTCCCGTGGCAGAGCTCGTCGGCGATACGGATGCTCTCCGCCTCGTCGACGCCGACCGCACAGATCACCCGACCCCTCGGCGCGCCGACGTCGACGTCGAGGATGTACCGGAGGGCCGGGACGGCCCCCGCAACGGCCTCCACCACCCGGGACAGCACGGTCTGCAGATCGTCGCCGGAGACGAGATCGGCCAGGGTCCGCTGGAGCCCTTTGAGGCGGGCTTCGGAGAGTTTCAACTTGATTTCGGCGTGCGACACCCGCGCCGCGACGTCGTCGACCGGCGCCCAGCGCAGGAGCGCCTGGCAGTAGTCCGCCCCTTCGCACTGACACGCTTCGACGAAGACCTCCGCTTCGGACCCTCCGAACACCCGGGGCAGGGTGGTCAACAAATTGATCTGGTAGGCGCAGTACTCGGGGAACGGCTCGAGGTCGCCTTTGAAGCGGAGGCGGACCCGGCATTCGGTGGGACTCACGCGCTCGGTGAGGAGCTCGACGATCGGGACGGTCGAGTCCATCAACCCCGGGACTGCGGCGTAGGTGTCGGCGGGTGAACCGAGCGAGGACATGGAGTCGGACAGCTCAGGGCTTTGGTGCGCGTCGAAGACGTGGTCGCAGACGCGGGCGAGGGTGGTGAGGCCATCGAGGACGCTCCCGGTCGCTTCGAGCAGCCGGCGGAATTGGGCATACGAACTCCAGGAGGCGGCGGATTGCACCGTTTTGGGGCTGCGCGTCTCGCCGGCCTCCCGAAAGACCTTCTGCAACGTGCCCGCAGGCTCGTGATCCTGCAGATAGCTGATGAGGTACTGGAGCGCGACCCCGTTGACGTCACGTGAGATCGGTGGAGTGCGTCCCGTCTTCCGCTTCATCATCGGGCATACCTCGTCGTTGTGAGATTCCGCGGAACGGCACACAACGAGGGCCTCCGGCGACGAAATCGCTTTGTCCCGTCACACGGGCCATGTGGGATCCGACGCGCACCTCGCCGAGTAATTCGGCATCACTCCCCCGCAGCTTGTCTGTGCCGGGGACAACAGAATGTCAGCTAAATCGTAACAGTCGTCCGGCTTCGTCGAGTCGGGTGACGGGGAACCCCTGTGTGCGTGAACTGGTGGCCTGGTGGCGTTCAGCGGGGAGAACGCCCGGATCGCTTGGCCAGGCGGCGCCGTTCGAGTGCGCGCACCGGTTCCTTCTTCCTGCGTTCAGCGAGCATGCGGATGCCGGCGAGGGACTTGGGTGTGTCGACCCGGCGGAACCATTCCATGCGGCCGGCGACTTTCAGGCCGACCACCGGGCCGGCGCAGATCTTCTGGCACCCGACGGGCACGAGCTTCGCCTCGGATTTCTTGAGGACCCGCACCAGGCAGTCGGCGTTCTTGCACTTCTTGCACACGAAGACCTTTTTCTTGCGCACCCCCCTCTTCTACCCAGTCCCGATCGACCCCACCCTTTCCTCTTCCCGACCGTGTACCAGGGTCACCGCCACCACCGCGCCGAGGAGGAGCAGGGCGCCCGAGATGTCGAGGGCGACGTGAAGCCCGGACCCGAAGGCCTCATAGGCCGCGTTGACGACCTTGGTGGCAATGCCGCCATTCGCGCTGTGCTCTGCACCCGAGACCGCGGCGCTCCCACCGGCTCCGCCCCCGATCACGTCATGAATGACCAGGCCCTGGAGGTTCGGCGGGATGCCGAGCGCCTTCAGCCGCGCCGCCAGCTGCCCGGTCAACTTGGAGTTCACGATCGAGCCGAGGACGGCGACGCCGAACACCGCTCCCATCTCACGGCTGGTGTTGGTGACCGAAGCGGCCATGCCCGAGTGCTCAGGCGCCACCACGGCGAGGGGGGTCGAGGTGACGGGGACTAGCATGATGCCGAAACCGACGCCGGCGATGGACAGTATCCAGGCGAGGGCAGCCAGGCTGACGTGGGGTCCCAGCGTGGCGCTGGTGAGCAAAATGCCGATGGCAGCCAGAATGCAACCGACCGTCATCGGCGTGCGCGGGCCCCGGCGCGCCACCCAGGGCCCCGTCACGATGGAGGAGATGATGAGCCCGGCGGCCATGGGGAGGAACGTCACCGCAAGGGCGTACGCGGAAGCATCGACCACCACCTCGAGATACAAGGCGGTGAAGAAGAAGATGGAGAAGGTACCGAAGTACGCGGCAAAAGCGACGAAGACCGAACCCGTGAACGGGCCCCGGCGGAAGAGGCCAAGATCGAGAATGGGACGCCGCACGCGGTGCTCGACGAGGATGAAGGCGGCGCCGAAGACGATCGACAGCGCGAAGAACAGGTCGATCCACCACGCCACGTAGCCGTACTGCTCACCCTCGATGATGGCGAAGGAGACCGTCCCCAGCGCGAGCGCGCCCAGGACGATCCCCGCCCAGTCGAGGTGTCCCTCCTCGCGGTCCGCCGTCTCGGGCACGAAGAGCGCGGACATGACGAGCGCGACGGCACCGATCACGAGGTTGAACCAGAAGATGGCGCGCCAGCTCCAGATCCCTACGAGCACACCCCCGATCACGGGACCCAGGGCGAGGGCGAGGCCCGAGACGGCGGCCCAGACGCCGAGGGCATCGGCGCGGGTCCCCTCGTCGGGATAGACGTGGCGGATGATGGAGAGTGTCCCCGGCTCGGAGGCCGCCGCACCGAGGCCCATGATGACGCGGGCGGCAATCAGCCAATCGACGTTCGTCGCGGTGGCGGCCACGATGGAGCCGGCACAGAACACGGCGACGCCGGTCAACATGACCTTCTTGCGGCCGAGGCGGTCGCCGAGCGTCCCCCCGGCCAGCATGAAGGCGGCGAAGGTCAGCGCATACCCGTTGACGACCCATTGCAGCGAGGTAATGCCGGCATGGAGGCCGCTCTGGACGTCGGCCAGGCCGACGCTGACGACCGTGTTGTCGAGGAACGTCAGGAAGAGGACGGCGCAGAGGGTGGCGAGCGCCAGTGCCTGTGCGGGTGAGCCGAGGCCGCCGACCTTGATGGTCAGGCCGGGCGCGGCGCCATTGTTCGTCACGCCGCCCTCCGGCTCGGGCCGGGGTTGGGGCGTGGACTTAGGCTCGGGCCGGGACCCTGGGATCTCCTCCATCGCCCACACCCTAAGAGGCCGGGGAGGGCGATCGGCGCCCGTTAGGGTGCCAGGGACCTGGTCGTCAGCTCCCCCGTCATAATGGCGGGATCGATGCGACAGAGGCTGCGGCCCCGACCCTGGAACCCGGGCTGCTGCGGCAGCTGCGCGAGGTGGTCGGGGACCGCCACGTCATCGAAGACCGTGAGGTGATGGGTTCCTACGTGGCGGACTGGACGGGTCGCTTCCGGGGTGCGGCGTCGGCCGTCGTCCGGCCCGGAGATGTCACCGAGGTCGCTGCTGTCGTAGCGCTATGCCGTGACGCCGGGGTGGCCCTGGTGCCCCAGGGCGGCAACACCGGCCTGGTCGGGGGCGGGGTGCCGCTGTACGGCGAGGCCGTGCTGAGCCTGGCCCGGCTGACCCGGATCTTCGACGTGGACCAGGTCGGCGGGCAGCTCACGGCCGAAGCCGGCACCTCGGTGGCCGAGGTCCACGCGGTGGCGCAGGCGGCCGGGTGGGCTTACGGGGTCGACTTGGGCAGCCGCGACAGTGCGACCGTCGGCGGCACGATCGCCACCAACGCCGGTGGCCTCCAGGTGCTCCGCTACGGCGCCACGAGGGCGCAGCTGCTGGGGATCGAGGCGGTGCTCGGGACGGGCGCGGTCGTCTCGCACTTGGGTGGGCTGACCAAGGACAACACCGGGTACGACCTCGCGGGGCTCCTCTGTGGCAGTGAGGGCACGCTCGGGGTGATTACGGCGGCCCGGCTCCGCCTCGTCGTGCCGAGCGAAGAGCGCGCGGTGGCGCTCCTGTGTTTCGACGCCATCGCCGCTGCGGTCGATGCCGGCTTCCTCCTGCGCCGGAGCCTGCCGGACCTGCAGTCGCTCGAGCTCTTCCTCGGGGCGGGTCTCGAGCTCGTCTGTCGTACGGCGGGGCTCGCCCCGCCCTTCGCCGACGCGCACCGGGCCTACCTTCTGGTGGAGGTGGCGGGCCAGCGTGATCCCCTGCCGGAATTGGCCGACGCGCTCGAGGTGGTCCCGTGGATCGAAGAGACCGCCGTGGCCACCGACGCCCCCCGGCGGGCGCAGCTCTGGCGCTACCGCGAAGGGCACACCGAAGCCATCAACGCGCTGGGCGCCCCGCACAAGCTCGACGTCACGCTGCCCGCTCCCGCATTGGCGGCCTTCATCGAGCAGGTGCCGGACGTCGTCCGTGCAGTGAACCCCCGCGCCACGACATGGCTCTTCGGCCATGTGGCCGACGGCAACGTCCACGTCAACATCACCGGCGTCGATCCCGACGACGACGCGGTCGACGACTGCGTCCTCGTCCTGGCCGCCGGCATGGGGGGAAGCATCAGTGCGGAACACGGCATCGGGACGGCGAAGCGACCGTGGCTCCATCTCAATCGGAGCGAGGCGGAGATAGGGGCTTTTCGGCGGATCAAGGACGCGCTGGACCCGGCGGGGATCCTTAATCCTCATGTGTTGTTCCCTTTGGGCGGGTCCGGGGGCGGGGCAAGGGAGTGATGAGTCAGGCGGGGGCGGGTTCTGGGGCTGGGGCGGGGCCGGGTTCTGGGTCTGGGGCTGGGGCGGCTTCGGCTTCGGCTCCGGTTGCGGCAACCTCGCCGTGGACACCGCTGGCGTACCGCACGTTCCGTATTCTCTGGCTGGCCCAGCTGGGTTCGAACATCGGCTCGTGGATGCAGACGGTGGCGACCCAGTGGCTGCTCATCGATCGCAACGCGTCGCTCATCGCGTTGGTCCAGACGGCCAGCCTGCTCCCGGTGTTCTTCCTCTCGCTTCCGGCGGGCGTCTTCGCCGACACCCTCGATCGCAAGCGACTGCTGACGGGGGCCACCATCTTCATGGCCGTCCTTGCTGCCGCGCTTGCCGTGAGTGCCGCCTTCGGCGCTACCGGACCGGCTCTCTTGCTGAGCATCACGTTCCTCATCGGCTGTGGTTCGGCGTTGAGCAATCCGGCGTGGCAGGCGATACAGCCGGACCTCGTTCCGCGCGCCCAGATCCCGAATGCCGCCGCGCTCGGGAGCATCACGGTGAACGCGGCTCGTGCCATCGGGCCAGCGTTGGCCGGCTTCCTGGTGGCGTGGCTCGGGGCGGCACCCGTCTTTGCGATCAACGCCGTCTCGTTCATCGGCATCGTCGTCGCACTCCTCACATGGCACCCGCGCCAGCGCCAGTTGACCCAGGATCCCGAGCGGATGTTCGAAGCACTGCGCGCCGGTTTGCGGTACCTCTGGGCGGCGCCGGGTGTGCAACGGATCATTCTGCGCTCGGTCCTCTTCGCCGGACCTGCGAGCGCGCTCTGGGCGCTTCTTCCCATCGTGAGCCACCAGCGCTATCACCTGGGTGCGTCGGGGTACGGCCTTCTCCTCGGGGCATTGGGTGTGGGCGCGATGCTCGGTGTGTGGCAACTCGGGCACTTGCGGGCGCGCGTCTCGCCCAACGTCATTCTCGCCGGCTCGGCGGTGCTCTTCGGCTTTGCGACGCTCTCTTCGGTGGTCTTTCCACTTGCGGTCACTGTGCTCGCGCTGGTGGCCGGTGGCTTCGCCTGGATCGCCACGCTCTCCACCCTTAACGCGGGCATGCAGCTCGCCCTACCGGCCTGGGTGCGCGCCCGCGGCCTGGCGGCGTACATCCTCGCCTTCATGGGTGCCCAGGCGATCGGCTCGTTCGTCTGGGGTGCCGTGGCCACCCACTGGGGCTTACGCGACGCCCTGGTGGCGAGTGCGGTGCTGCTGGGATTGGCGGCGCTGAGCGTGACGGTCCTACCGATTCATCAGTTGACGCTGCACCTCGACCGCACGGCCAGCGTCCCCTGGCCCGAACCCGTCTTGGCGTTTCAACCTGCTCCCACTGACGGACCCGTGCAGGTCGACATCCGTTACATCGTCAAAGCGGAGCATTGGCAGGACTTCATCGCTGCGATGGACGCGGTGTCGCGGGGACGCCGGCGCACCGGAGCCCAGCGGTGGCGACTGTGGCGCGACGGGGCGAATCCCGAAGAATTCCACGAGATGTTCTCCGTTGCGTCGTGGAGCGAGCATCTCCGCCAGCATCAGGACCGCATGACCGGATCCGATCAACAGCTCCTTGACGCGGCGAGGGCGCTCGCCGAACCTGATCCGCTCGTGCACCATATGTTCGCGGCGCGTCCTGATGCTGTCGAACCGCCGGTGGCGTTGTAAACGTTGTCGGCACGCCGGCGACGCCTGCACGGCGGCGACGCCACCGACGCCACCGACGCCTGCACGGCTCGTGTAATGGACGTCGGCAACTGGCGTGCGCGCGTGACGTGTCCCCTGTTGCACGGAACAGAAAACGGTGAAACTAACGGCTGTTTCGGGGATTTTTCTGCAACCCCCTATAGCTAGAGCTGGGGTTATGTGCTAGCATGTACGTACTTCGACAATGAGGGATTCGTAAGGGTGGTTGATCCATCCGTTACACCCAGAGAGGCCGTAAAGCGCCTCACTGCCGTTGTCCCCGAATCTCCGACGTAGCAATCGTCTGCGGCAACGTCGAGTGGAGTAACCCGGTGTGGGAAACGACTTCTGGCTGAATCGGCGGCACAACCGCCTTGGATTGCGAGGAGCCCAACCGTGCGGTTGCCCTGTCCCCTCAAGCGCCGTCTGCGTACGGATCGCATCGGCGATCTCGTCGCACCGAGGTGCTGCTGATGCCGTCCCCCGGGATTCGTAGCGAGAAGATCAAGACCCAGGCCCTCCAAGACGCCATCCTCAACAGCGCCTACTTCTCGAGCATCGCCACCGATGAAAAGGGCGTCATCCAGATCTTCAACGTCGGGGCCGAGCGCATGCTCGGCTATGCCGCCTCGGACGTCATCGACCAGATCACCCCGGCCGACATCTCCGACCCCAAAGAGCTGATCGCCCGGGCGGCCGAGCTCAGCGCGGAGCTGGGCACGCCCATCGCCCCGGGCTTCGAGGCTCTGGTCTTTAAGGCCTCCCGTGGCATCGAGGACATCTACGAGCTGACCTACACGAGAAAGGACGGCAGCCACTTCCCCGCCATCGTCTCGGTCACCGCGCTGCGCGACGCCGAAGAGGGGATCATCGGCTACCTGTTGATCGGCACCGACAACACGGCCCGCCACGAGGTCGAGGCGGTCCAGGCCCAGCTCGACGAGGTGCTCCGGGACCAGCAGTTCTATTCGCACTCGCTCATCGAGTCGAGCATCGACGCCCTCATGATGACCGACCCGCTGGGCATCATCTCCGACGTCAACAACGAGATGATGAGCCTGACCGGGCGCACCCGGGCCGAGTTGCTCGGCACCCACTGCAAGGAGTTCTTCACCGATCCCGCTCTCGCCGAGGGCGCCATCGAGCGGGTGCTCACCGAGAACCGGGTCAACAACTACGAGTTGACGGTGCGGGCGAAGAACGGCCAGGAGACCCTCGTCTCGTACAACGCGGCCACCTTCCACGACCGCAACGACAACCTCCAGGGGGTCTTCGCCGCCGCCCGTGACATCACCGAGCGCAAGCGCTTCGAACAGGCCCTCTTGGAGACCAACCTCGAGCTCGAGCACGCCTCGAAGATGAAGTCGGAGTTCTTGGCCACCATGAGCCACGAGCTGCGCACCCCGCTCAACGCCATCATCGGGTTCTCCGAAGCCCTCAAAGACGGCCTGGTCGGCGACATGAGCGACAGCCAGCGCGAGTACACCGGGGACATCTTCACGAGCGGCCAGCACCTGTTGTCGCTCATCAACGACATTTTGGACCTCTCCAAGGTCGAGGCGGGCATGATGACCCTCGAGCTCGAGCCGGCCAACCTCGGCGACCTGCTTCCGGGCAGCCTGTCCATCGTCAAGGAGACCGCGGTCGGCCAGCGGGTCCGCCTCGAACTCGAGATGAAGGAGGACATCGGGGTCTTCCAGCTCGACCTGCGCAAGACCAAGCAGATCATGTACAACCTGCTCTCGAACGCCGTGAAGTTCTCGGGCCAGGACGGGGTGGTCACCTTGTCGGCCGACGCGGGTGCCCGAGGAGCGCCGTCGGCTTCATCGCCGGCGGCTGGCCCGTACAGTCGTTCCCCCTGCCCGAGGGCGACTTCACCGACTTCGTCGAGCTGAAGATCCGCGACAGCGGGATCGGGATCTCGGTCGAGAACATGACCAAGCTCTTCCAGGCCTTCAGCCAGATCGACAGCTCCTTGGCCCGAAAGTTCGAGGGCACCGGGCTGGGGCTGGCCATGGTCAAGCGCCTGGCCGAGCTCCACGGGGGCACCGTCGCCGTGGCCAGTGCCGAAGAGGAGGGGTCCTGCTTCGCCGTGTGGCTGCCCATTCGGGCCGTGACGAGCGTCGTCGAGAAGCTTCAGAGCGGACTGGACTATCGGGCCTCGAACGCACCGCCCGAGACGCTCGTCGCGCTCGTGGTGGAGGACAACGACCACGCCGCCGATCTCGCCCGTCTCCTGCTCGAGGCAGAAGGGTTCACGGTCCTCGTCGCGTCGAGCGCCGAACAAGCGCTGTATCTGGCGACCCAGCAGCCGCTCAGCCTGATCACCATCGACCTGGCGCTGCCGGGCATCGACGGGTGGGAGTTCCTGCTGCGCATCCGGGAGATCGATTCCCTGGCCCAGGTGCCGGTCGTGATCATCGCCTCCATGATCGACGGGAACATGGCGCTGGCCAGCGGCGCCGCCGCGGTCTTGCAGAAGCCGATCAGCCGGGCGGAGCTGAGCGCTTCATTGGTGCGCCTCGGCCTCGCCCCGGCGAACTTCGTCACTCGCACCGTGCTGGTGGTGGACGACGACCCGAAGGCGGTTGAAGTGCATCGCCACCTTCCTGCCCGCCTCCGAGTACACCGTGGTGCGGGCCTACGGGGGGGCCGAGGCGATCACATTGGCCGAACGACTGCGGCCCGACGTGATCCTGCTGGACCTGATGATGCCCGATATCAACGGTTTCGCCGTGGTCGAGGCGCTGCAGCGCAATCCCGTCACCGCTCGCATCCCGATCATCATCGTGACAGCGAAGTCGATCACGGCGGAAGACCGTTCCGAGCTCAACAACGCCTCAGGAATGGTGCTCGAGATCGTGGAGAAAGGCTTCGTTCAACCGCGTCGACTTTCTGGCCGGCGTGCAACGCGCCATCCGGCATACCAGCGGGAAGGCCCTAGGTGGCACGCATCCTGATCATCGAGGACAACCCGGCCAATATGAAGCTGGCCGAGCTTCTCCTCCACAACGTCGGCCATGTCACCTTGAGCGCGGTCGACGCGGAGATCGGGCATGGCCATGGCCCGGGGCGATCAACCGGACCTGATCCTGATGGACATCCAGCTTCCGGGCATGGACGGGCTGACGGCGACCGGGTTGTTGAAGCAGGACGCCACGACGGCCCACATCCCGATCATCGCCCTGACCGCACTGGCCATGAAGGCGGACCAGGAGAAGAGCCAGACCGCCGGATGCGATGCCTACATCGCCAAACCTCTCCGCTACGCCGAGCTCCACGCGGCCATCGACGGGCTCCTGCCGAACACCAACGGCCACCGTGGGCCCCCCCTGCTGGCGGCTGACTGATGGCGGATGCCAGGGCACGCACCATCCTGATCGTCGATGACGAGCCGCAGAACCGCAAACTTCTCGAAGCTCTGCTGCAACCCGAGGGGTACCTGACCATCACGGCGAACAGCGGCGATGAAGCGCTGGCTGCGGTGCGCTCCCATCAGCCGGACTTGATCCTGCTGGACCTGATGATGCCCGGGATGGACGGGCACCAGGTAACGAAGCTCTTGAAGAGCGACGCCGGCACCTCGAACATCCCCATCATTATGGTGACGGCCCAGACCGACCGGACCGCTCTGCTCGACGCGCTCGAGGCGGGCGTCGAGGAATTCCTGACAAAGCCGGTCAATCGAGCCGAGCTGTGGCTGCGGGTGCGCAATCTCCTGCGGTTGAAGGAGATGCGGGATCTTCTCGACGGCCAGAACGCGTCGCTCGAACGCGATGTGTCGGCGCGCACCGCAGAACTGCAGCGGTTCCGTACCGCCATGGACGAGACCGGGGATGCGATCTTCCTTGTGGATGGCGACGGTCAGCACTTCACCGAAGTCAACGCGACGGCGACGCGTATGTTCGGGTACAGTCGCCAGGAATTCCTCGGGTTGGGTACCATCTCGATGCCGGCCACCACGCAGATCGAGTTGGAGCGCCTACGTGATGCGATCGTCGGCGGCCCGGTCGGCGAGAAGCTCACCGAAGCCAAAATTCGACGCAAGGACGGATTGCACCTCCCGGTCGAGATCCATCGGCGTGTGCAGGAGACCGAGGGTGAGGTGATCACCGTGGGCGTGGTACGGGACATCACCGAGCGTGAAGAGGCCCACTTGCGCCTCTATCAGATGGCCCACCAGGACGCCTTGACCGGGCTCCCGAACCGCACGATGTTCTTCGAGACGTTGGCCAAGACGATCGCGCAGGCCAAAATGAACAATTGGGGCGTCGCCGTGCTCTACGTCGACCTCGACCACTTCAAGACCGTCAACGATACTCACGGGCACGCGATGGGCGACACGCTGCTGGTACAGGTCAGCGACCGTCTCCTGCAATGTGTCCGGCTGCGCGACACGGTAGGCCGTCTGGGGGGCGACGAGTTCGCGGTGATCCTGATCATGAACGAGCGCCACGAGGGCGCTGACGTCGTCGTACGGAACATCCGCGAGAAGCTCCGCCTGCCCTTCACCCTCGGGAACTACGAGGTAACGGTGACGGCGAGCGTCGGGGTGACGCAGTATCCCGAGGACGCAACGGACCCCGAGGTCCTCATCACCTATGCCGACACGGCGATGTACCGGGCCAAGCAGGCGGGCCGCGACACGCACTGCGTGTTCACGCCGCAGATGAACGTCGAGCTCCTGATGCAGCTGAGCCTGGAGGCTGCCTTACGCAAGGCGATAGAAAAGGAGCAGTTCGTCGTCTTCTACCAGCCCAAGGTCGATCTACGCACCGGGCAGATCAGCGGCCTGGAGGCACTCCTCCGCTGGGAACGCCCCGGTCACGGATTGGTCGAGCCGAACTACTTCATCCCCATGCTCGAAGAGACCGGGATGATCGTCGAGGTCGGGAGCTGGGTGATCCGGAAGGTCTGCCAGCAGATTGCCACGTGGTCCCGCACACCACTGGGGGCCATTGAGGTCTCGGTCAACGTGTCGGGACGCCAGTTCATCAATCACGATCTCGATGGTGATGTGTCCCATGCCCTGACTGAATCCGGCATCGACCCGTCGCTGCTCGAGCTGGAACTGACGGAAAGCTCGTTGATGCAGAACACCGAAGCCACCATCGCAACGCTGCTCGCGCTCAAAGAACGGGAGGTGCAGCTGTCGATCGATGACTTCGGCACCGGCTATTCGAGCTTGGCCTACCTGCAACGGTTCCCGATCGACAAGGTAAAGATCGACATCGCGTTCGTGCGCAACATTACGGGACGTACGAGCGACGCGACGATTGCCCAGACGATTATTCAGATGGCCCACAGCCTCAATATGAAGGCCATCGCGGAAGGGGTCGAAACGGCCGAGCAACATGCGTACCTGCGTCACCACGGATGCGACGAGTTCCAAGGCTATTTCTTCAGCCATCCCCTCCCGGTCGAGGAGATCGCAGTACTGCTCCGGGGAGACGCCCTGCGATTCGGCAGCGGCAGTGCCCGCGAGGTCACCGCGCTCGCCCTGTCGGACGCAGAGCTTGCTGCGTCAGCCTCCGATGACGTCGCCACGGTGCACTAAATGGCTGCTTTTGATGTGCCTGTTCCGGTCTCATGACTGATGTTCTCGAGCGTTCCGGCCATACCGCCACTTCGAGGGCGACCGATGCAGGTACGAATGACGAAGCAACATCGAACCTGGATTGTGGCCGCCACCCTTCTGATCGCCATCGGCGTGGTGGAATCGGTCGTTGCGGCCAACTCGATCCTGCACGCCTCCGAAGGTCATCACAACGTGCAGGGCGAAGGGTTGTGGGGGGAGCCCAGTGCGGTCGGATTCCTGATCGGCGGCATTGCGATCAGCGTCCTTCTCGGCGCGCTCATCTATGTGCTCGGCACAGGGCGGGCCCGTTCCCGTTCGCTGGTGGAGCTCCGCACGGACGAGCTGCAATTCCAGGCCCTGCACGACGCCCTCACCGGGCTGCCCAATCGGGCGCTGATCATGGACCGCATGGAACAGCTTCTGGCGAGAGGACGCCGCAACGGCACCGTCGGCGCGGTGCTCTACCTCGACCTCGATGACTTCAAGAACATCAACGATTCTCTCGGCCACGAGGCCGGTGATCGGTTGTTGGAAGCGGTCGCCTGGCGCTTGGCCGGCACACTCCGGGGAGCCGACACGATCGGTCGGATGGGCGGCGACGAGTTCGTCGTGTTGATCGACGGGAGTGATCCCCATGTTCTGCCCGAGCTTGTGGCGGAGCGACTCCTGGCCGTCATGAAGAAACCCTTCGAACTCGACCACATGTCCACGTCGCTCCACGCCAGCACCAGTATCGGCATCGCAGTCGGCGACCGCCCGACCGGTGGCGAGCTCCTCCGTGATGCCGATATCGCCCTGTATCAGGCCAAGGCGGCGGGGAAGAACCGGTTCGCGTTCTTTCACCCCGAGATGCAGACCGACCTCGGCCGTCGCATCAGGCTCGAGTTCGACCTGCGTTCGGCCCTCGCCGCGGGCCAGTTCCACCTCGTCTACCAGCCCATCTACAAACTGGATGACCTCACCATGGTCGGCGTTGAAGCGCTCCTGCGCTGGGACCACCCGAGCGACGGGGTCCTCCTCCCGGACGAGTTCGTCCCCATCCTCGAACAGACGGGTCAGATCCGCGAGGTCGGCGCCTGGGTCCTGCGGCGTGCGTGCGCGCAGATGGCGCTGTGGCATATGGGTGGAGAGACCCTGGACATCTCCATCAATGTGTCGGGTCGGCAACTCGATGACGACAGGATCGTCGAACACATACGTTCCGCCCTGGGCCTCAGCGGTCTCGCCCCGGAGTCGTTGATCATCGAGGTGACCGAAACATCGCTGATGCGCGACACCAGTTCGGCCGCACGTCGTCTGCACGCGATCAAGGACCTCGGGGTGAGCATCGCCGTCGATGACTTCGGCACCGGGTACTCGTCCCTCGCCTATCTCCAACAGTTTCCCGTCGACTGCATCAAAATTGACCGTTCATTCGTGAGCGCAATGAATGAATCCTCCGAATCCCTGGCCTTGATCCGCACCTTTGTCCAGCTCGGGCGGGACCTCGGCCTCAGGACACTGGCCGAAGGGGTGGAAACAGCGGCCGAAATGGAGATCCTCCGCGCTGACAACGTCACCGAAGCGCAGGGATTCCTCTTCACGGCTCCCCTCGATGCCGTCAGCTTCGAAGAGCTTCTGGCCCCGCCGCGCGTCGCCCTCTCTGTGTCAGGTGAGTCCCGGAGCGGGTCTCGATGAAAGCAACGCCTTGGCACCACCCACTGGCACGGGGAGCGACGCGTCGGGACGCTTCCGGGGTGGTCATCCCTCCGCACACGATCTTGATCGTCGACGACGAAGCGCCAAACCGGCGGCTGTTCGAAGCCTTGCTCCGTCCGCAGGGCTACCGGACACGGACCGCCGTCGACGGGGAGGAAGCGCTTCTCTCCGTCGAGGAGCAGGCCCCCGATCTGATTCTCCTCAACGTGATGATGCCCGGTCTGAACGGTTACGAAGTGGCGAAGGCTCTGAAAGGCAACCCGGCGACGGCCACGATTCCCATCATTATGGTCACCGCCCAGACGGGGCAGCGCACGCTCCTCGAGGGTCTCAAGGCGGGAGCCGAGGAGTTCCTCACCAAACCCATCAACAAAGCTGAACTCTGGTTACGCGTCCGGAACCTGCTCCGCCTCAAGGAATTGCGGGACTTCGTCGAGCACGAGAATGAGCGCCTTGAGGAGGAGGTCCGGGCTCGGACCGCCACGCTGCAGCGTTTCAAGACGGCCATGGACGTGACGGCCGATGCCATCTTCGTCGTCGATGTCGAGTCGGGCGCCTTCGTCGAGGTCAATGCGACGGCTTGCACGATGTTCGGGTATGAGCGGGATGAGTTCCTCGGATTGGGAACCCTGCGGTTGGACGCAACGACCGAGGTCGAGCTCGAGCGACTCCGGGACGCGATCCTGGGCGGCCCCTTCGGCGACTCGTTGTCGGAAGCCAAAATCCGGCGCAAGGATGGGGTCCTCCTCCCCGTGGAAATCCATCGACAGGCTCCGCTCGTCGGCGAAGAACCCGTGACCGTCGGCGTCGTCCGGGACATCACCGAGCGTCAGGAAGCCCACCTGCGTCTCTACCAAATGGCGCATCACGACGCGCTCACCGGCCTGCCGAATCGGACGTTGTTCCAGAAGACGCTCGAAAAGACGCTCGCCCAAGCCAAGAAGCGCAATTGGGGGGTCGTCGTCCTCCACATCGACCTCGACCATTTCAAGACGGTGAACGACACCCACGGGCACGCCACGGGCGACATCCTTCTCAGCCAGATCGGCGACCGGCTCCTGCAGTGCGTGCGCGTCCGGGACACGGTCGGCCGGCTCGGCGGCGATGAGTTCGCCGTCATCTTGATATCGGAGGACCGAAACAAGGGCGTGACGTCGGTGGCCCGGAAGATCGGCGCCGCACTCCGCGAACCCTTCACCCTGGCGGGTGCCGAAGTGCACGTCACCGCGAGTATCGGGATTTCGTCGTACCCCGAGGACGCGAGCGAACCAGATGTGCTCATTAAGTATGCGGACACCGCCATGTACCAGGCTAAACAGAATGGCAGGAACGCGCACTGCACCTTCACGCCACAAATGAACGTCCAGATGCTCACGCAGCTGAGCCTGGAGTCAGCGCTCCGCAAGGCTCTGGACGAAGAGCAGTTCGTTATCCACTACCAGCCGAAGGTCAGCCTGACCGACGGCAGGATCACCGGGCTGGAGGCCCTGCTGCGGTGGCAGCGGCCCGGGCACGGGTTGGTTCCACCGAAGGGTTTCATCGAGGCATTGGAAGAGACCGGTCTGATCATCCCCGTAGGGAGTTGGGCCATTTCGACCGTTTGCCGTCAGATCAAACAGTGGTCGACATCGTCCATCGGGCCACGGCAGGTCTCGGTCAATGTGTCCGGTCGGCAGTTCGTCGATCACGATCTCGACGGAGATGTCGGTCGAGCTCTCTTCGAGAGCACCATTGACCCGTCGCTCATCGAGCTGGAACTGACCGAGAGCTCGCTGATGCAGAATACGGAAGCCACCATCGCCGCCCTCCTGGCCCTGAAGAGTCGCGGGGTGGAACTCTCGATCGATGACTTCGGAACGGGCTACTCGAGTCTGGCCTATCTGCAGCGCTTCCCCATCGACAAAGTGAAGATCGACATCGCATTCGTCCGGAATATTACGGCAGATACAGGGGAATCGACCATTGCCCAGACCATCATCCATTTGGCGCACAGTCTCCAGATGAAGGCCATCGCCGAAGGGGTTGAAACCGTAGAGCAGTTAGCCTATTTACGACACAACGGTTGCGACGAGATGCAGGGTTACTTTTTCAGCCGGCCACTCCCCTTGCAGGAGGTGGAAGACCTCTTACGTGAAGAACGATCCTTGCAATTACCACTTCTCTCCTTGGTGGAAAGAGAAAAGAGCGGTGCGGTAAATGAGATGTCATCTCGCTGAGTTCTGCAATGACCGGTGCTGAATTGATCCGTTTCTCGGGGAGATTTGGTGGGAATACTGGTGTAGAATAAAGGGACCTTCGATAGTGAGGGATTGCCCCCCGAAGGTTGGGTATTCACGTGTCGATTCGTCGGATGTGGAAGCGGAGAATACCCCCGTCTCCGTGTGCCCGCAGATGACTCGGCACCGTCGGACTTCGCCCCTGCAGAACATGGTGCTCCTCTCGGTGGCGGCCCTGATCCCGGTTGTCCTCCTGGCCACCTTCAGCATCATTCTGGCCTCCAATCAGGTGACGAGTGACGTCAACAAACAAGTGCGTACCACGGCAGCGGTGAGTGCCGTCGTCATCGGTCAGCAGACCGACAATCTGAAGTCGCTCGTGCACAGTTACGCCACGCGCCCCTCCCTGGCTGACGCTGTCTCGGGCGGTGCGGCAGGCGACGCACAGATGGAATCGAACCTGACCAGCCTGGCCCAGGCGATTCCCGGCATTTCCGCGTCGTTCGTGGCCAGCCTGTCCGGTGATTCGGTGGCGACCTACCCTCCCGAGCCGACGATCATAGGTACCAACTTCGCGTATCGCGACTGGTATACCGGACTCGTCGCTTCAGGTCGTCCCTATGTATCGGACGCCATCGTCACCAAGGAAGCCGGAAGTCCCCTGGCGATCACCGTCACGGACTACATCCGGGGGGCCAACGGTGTCCCTCTGGCTATTCTCGGCTTGAACTACGGCCTCGAGTCCCTCAACGCGTACGTCAAGAGCGTCGGTAAGGCGCAGGGCATCACCCTTACGGTGACGGACCGAGCGGGCACCTCGTTGAGCGCCGGCGGCAAGAAGGGCCTGATTTCGCTCACAGCCGATCCCCGCGTGAAAGACGCCCTTTCCGGGCACACAGGCCTGGCCGATTACGCACCTGCCCTCCCGGGCGGCGGCACGGGCCCCGTGCAGCTGTCCGCCTATACGCCCATCGCCGGACCCGGATGGATCGTCATCGCCTCCGTTCCCAAGACGCACGCATTTGCCGGACTGGCCCGGCTGCGCAACACCGTGCTCGTCATTGCCCTCGTCCTGGCGTTGATGCTCCTGGCGGGGGTGCAACTTGTCGCAGGATCCACGCGTCGGCGGCGTGATTCCGAACGGATCATCCAGAGCCGCGATCGCCAGCTGGCCAGCGTCCTCGAGTCGGCCGACGAAGGATTCCTCTCGGTCGACGCAGCCGGGGCGATCACCGCATGGAACGACCGTGCGGCGGAGCTCTACGGGTGGTCCGAGGCCGACGTGCTCGGGCGGGGCCTGGTCGACACGATCATCCCGGCCCAGTTCCGTGCCGACTACGACGCAGATCTGGCGGCGTACCGCGCCGGCGGCGATTCGACTGTGGTGGGTAGTCGGGTGGAGGTCATGGCGCTCCACCACGATGGGCATGAGATCCCCGTCGAACTCGCAGTATGGGCCCACGAGGACGATCAGGGGTTCAGCGCCTTCGTCCACGACATCTCCCAGAGGGTGGCGACGCAGGCGGAGCTCGAATCGGCGCGGGACCAGGCGATGCACGCCTCGCGCATGAAGAGCGAGTTCCTGGCCAACATGAGTCACGAGATCCGCACGCCCATGAACGGCGTGATCGGGATGAGTGGGTTGTTGTTGAACACTGAACTGAATCCCGAACAACGTGACTATGCGGAGACGGTGTGCACGTCAGCCGAGGCATTGCTGACCGTGATCGACGACATTCTGGACTTCTCCAAGATCGAAGCGGGGAAACTCGACGTCGAGCGTGTCACGTTCGATCTGCGTTCCGTGATCGAGGACTCCGTGACGCTTCTGGGTGCTCGCGCCCATCAGGACGGACTGGAACTCACGTGCGAGATCGATCCGTATCTCCCGACCCACCTGATGGGGGATCCGGGGAGGCTGCGCCAAGTACTTCTGAACCTCATCGGCAATGCCGTGAAGTTCACCTCCGTCGGGGAGGTCAATGTGACGGCGACGGTTGCCCGGGAGGTGCCCGAAGGGCAGGCGCTGGTCGAGCTCTCCGTGCGCGACACCGGTATCGGGATGAGCGAAGCGACATTCGAACATCTCTTCGACGCATTTACGCAAGCCGACAGCTCGACCTCCCGCCGGTACGGGGGTACCGGCTTGGGCCTGGCCATTTCCCGTCAACTCGTGGAGCTCATGGGTGGAACGCTCACCGTCAACAGCGAACTTGGTCGGGGGAGCACGTTCAGTGCGAAGATTCCATTCGCTCTGGGCGTCGCCGATGCCGCACCCCTCGGCGACGTGAGCCTCATCGGCATCCGCGCGTTGATCGTCGACGACAATGCCACGAATCGCCGGGTGCTCGAGCAGATGGTGATCAACTGGGGCGGATCCGCCGTCAGTGCCAAGGGTGCCGTACAAGGCCTCGCTCTCCTGCGCGAGGCCAGGGACGAACACGAGAAGTTCGACGTGATCCTGCTCGACTTGAATATGCCCGACATCGATGGCTACGGCTTTGCGCAAATGGTGCGGGCCGACCATCGTCTACGGACGATTCCCATGATCATGCTGACCAGTTCGGCCCAGCGGGGAGAAGCCGAAAGGTCGCACAGAGCCGGAATCGTGGCCTATCTGACCAAGCCGGTCCGGCGCGATGCATTGGAGGCCGCTCTGCACGTCGCCCTTTCCGCGGAGACCCAGGGGGCTTCCGATGTGTCGGCACCCGCCACGGCACCCGATGCGACGCCGTCCCGGAATGGCAGTGCGAGCCCGATGGCGCAGCTTCCTGCGAATGCTCCGACGGTGTTGCTCGTGGAGGACAACAAAGTCAACGAAAAGGTCTTCGCGGCGATGCTCTGCAGCCTGGGCTTTCGAGTGGATGTCGCAGCGAACGGGTTCGAGGCACTCGAGGCCCTCGCGACGCGGGCCGAAGGCCACTATGCGGCGGTGTTCATGGATTGCCAGATGCCGGTTATGGACGGCTACGAGACCACAGAGAAATTACGACAGAAGGAAGGGAACGATCGGCATGCACTCGTGATCGCGGTGACCGCTTCGGCCATGGCAGCGGACCGGCAACGCTGTCTCGACGCGGGCATGGACGACTACCTGACCAAACCGCTGCGGCAGGAGGCTCTGTCCGCCCTGCTGGATCGTTGGGCCATTGGAAAGCCGCATCGGGGCGTGCTCGACGCGGCGGTGCTCGGCAACCTCGATCGTCTTGGAAAGGAAGCGGGCGTGGATCTCATCGGACAGCTCACGACAGTGTTCCTCGTTGACGCAGATGCCCACGTCAGCACCATGCAGGAGGCACTCATCATCGACAACCAGGTCGCTCTCACGCAGTCTGCCCATGCCATGCGAGGGGCGAGCGCGAACCTGGGGGCGACCGGCCTGGCGCGGGCATGCGAAACGTTGGAGCTCAACAGCAGCGCCGGGGACTCGGAGGCCTTGGGCAAGCTCCGGAGCGATATGCGATCGGTCGAAGTTGAGCTGGAACTCGTGCGGGCCGAACTCCTGGCGCGGGCGGTGGCGCAATGAGGATCCTGGTGGTGGACGACGACCCGACCTCCCGGCTCATCGTGCAGACGGTGCTGGGCAACCTCGGCCACGACTGCCTCACCGCATCGGATGGGGCCGAGGCCTGGGACATGTTCCTCGATCACCATCCCAATGTGGTCATCAGTGACTCGACGATGCCGCGGATGACGGGTCTGGAGCTGTGCCGCAACATCAGGAACCACGGTGGCACCTATGCGTATTTCATTATGGTCACGAGCCACGGGTCGCGCGAGGACATTTTGGAGGGGATGAGCGTCGGCGCCGATGACTATCTCCTCAAACCGCTCGATCCTGACGACCTGCAGGTGCGCCTGATCGCGGCAGCACGTGTCACCGCGTTGCACCGGCAGCTGGGTGCCAACCAGCGCGAGCTCGAATCGCTCAATACCGGGCTGGCTGCCATTGCCCTGTTGGATCCGCTGACCAACCTCGGCAACCGTCGCTCCCTGCAAGAGGATCTCAATCTGGTGGAGGCCCAGGTGCTCCGGTACGGGCACCGGAGCTGCGTCGCCCTTATCGACATCGATTACTTCAAAGGGTTCAACGACACCTACGGCCACCTGGCCGGCGATGAGGCGCTGATCGCCGTGGCCCTTCAGCTGAAGAAGCAGGCGCGCTCGGGCGATGCCTTCTATCGCTACGGCGGCGACGAGTTCGTTTGCCTCTTTCCCGAGCAGTCACTCGAGAGCGGCTCCATCGCGGTCGAACGCATCCGCGCCGGCATCGAGGACCTCGCCATTCCCCATCTGGGTTCGGACCACGGGGTCATGACTGTCAGCTCGGGTTTGGCTCTGCTCGATTCCGACCATGCCGGGCCAGCGCGAGACGTCATCAACGAAGCGGACACCGCGTTGTACCGGGCGAAGGAACGTGGGCGCAATCGAACCGAATATGCCGCAATCAGAGTTGCATCTCCGGTTGCCTGATCGAAATCAATGCAGCAATTACCGAACCGAGGACATATGCCTCCAGACAGAGCCAGCAGGTACGTGAAGTCCACCGTTGCAGCGATCGACGTCATGACGGTCGTCGGCAACGAACTGATCTGCGATAAGTGCAGCAGTTGGATCAGTCTCGGGGCCTCATGCCTCCGGAACCGGGCCCGCATTCGGATTCACGGGAGAACGAAGGGGTGGAGCCAGCAGGGACCCAAGGATCTCTGTCCGAATTGCACCCCCAGGGCAGCCGGTGCTGCGCACGTCCCGCTGGAGAGTGAGCATCCCGCGGCAATCACGGGGTAATCGGCAATAACGGGGTGAGTCGGGTCTAGCCCTCTCCCCCGTCGCGCATTCCTTTGGAGACCTGGCCGCACCGGGCGCACCACGCTGCGGGTGCCCGTTCATCGGAAGGGTGAATCAGCCCTCCGCAAAGTACGCAACGCCATATCACAGGAGACTGCTTTTCCGATCCCGACACAAACCTTCCCTTTCGTCAGGGTAGAAAACATACCTCTGCGTCAGCGCCCATGGTGGGATGGAGGTGCGTGCATGCCCAGCTGCGAAAACGCTCGCCCAGGTACCGGCTTGGCTATAGTTGCCCGCAGCTGAGTCGTCTCACCCTCCTCCAAAAACGGGGACGCGCGTAAGCGCTCAGGAGCCGGAAAGAGCTCAATGGAGGAGAAGCAAGAGGCGATGCAGGAGGGCCTGCGCGCCTTGACGCAATTTTTCGTGAACGACGGCACGCTCGGCGACACCCTGCTTCGGGTCAGTCAGATGGCGTGCGAGTTCACCCCGGCGAAGTATGCCGGCATCACCATGATGGTCGAGGGCTCACCGCGTACCGGGGTCTTCACTCATCCCGAGGCGCCGGAGGTCGACGAGGCGCAATACCGGAGCGGAGAGGGCCCTTGCATGTACGCCTTCCGGGACCAGGTGCCCTACCGCATCGATTCGACTATCGCAGATCAACGGTGGCCCGAATTCGCGGAGTCGGCGGCGGCGCACGGAATCCTTTCGACCCTGTCGGTCCCCCTCGCCGCCCGCGGCAAGAGCTTGGGTGCGTTGAATCTCTACGCGGAACCCGAGAAGGCGTTCACGGCGACCCACGAGGAGAGTGTCGGCGTCTTCGCCGACCAGGCCTGCATCGTCGCTCGCCAATGCGCAGGTGTACTGGGATGCCCGCCAGCTCAGCGAGAACCTCAGTCAGGCCATTGAAACGCGAGAGACGATCAGCCAGGCCGTCGGCATCCTGATGGCTGCTGGTGGCCGGTCCCCGAAGGACGCCTTCCAAATTCTGGTCAACGCCTCACAACGTGAAAATCGCAAGGTGCGCGACATCGCCGAGGAGATTGTGGCGCGGACCGTCGAGCGGCAAGTGGACGGTGGCAAGTAGGCCCCGAATTTCCCGGGTCGAACGTGCCCGTTGCGGGTAGACAGTACGGATGCAACCCTCAGCCGGTCGTCCCTACCCCCTGGGCGTCACGCCCCGCAAGGATGGTCTCAATGTCGCGGTGTCGTCTGAAGTAGCCGATGCCGTCGAGTTCTGTCTGTTCGACGAGGACGGCTCCGAAGAGCGCGTCGCGTTACCGGAGCGTACCGCCCACATCTGGCACGGTCTCCTGCCCGGTGTCGGACCCGGCCAGAAGTACGGCCTGCGGGTGCAGGGCCCTTGGGATCCGGCGAACGGATTGCGGTGCAATCCCGCCAAACTCCTCCTCGACCCCCATGCGAGGGCCATCGACGGCGACATCGTCTGGGGTCAGGCGGTGTTCGGCCACGATCTGGACCAACCCGAGACTCGCAATGACCTCGACTCGGCTTCTTCCATGCCTAAGTGCGTGGTCACCGCGCGCTCCTTCGAATGGGAGGGCGACGCCCGCCTCCACGTGCCGCTCGAAGAGACGGTGATCTACGAGACCCACGTCAAAGGGCTCACCCAGCGCCACCCAGACGTTCCCGAGGAGATCCGCGGCACGTACGCCGGTCTGGCCCATCCGGCAGTCACCGGGTACCTGGCGGACCTCGGCGTCACCGCGGTCGAGCTGCTTCCCATCCATCAGTTCGTCCAGGATTCCCGCCTGCTCGACCACGGGCTGCGGAACTACTGGGGTTACAACAGCATCGGATTCCTCGCCCCCTACGGTGGGTACAGCTCGGCGGGGACTTCGGGCGGACAGGTGACCGAATTCAAAGCCATGGTCAAGGCGCTGCATCGTGCCGGCCTCGAGGTCATTCTCGACGTCGTCTACAACCACACGGCGGAAGGCAATCACCTCGGGCCGACGCTGTCCCTCAAAGGGCTCGACAACCCTGCGTACTACCGCCTCGTCGACGGGGAGCGGGACCGCTATTTCGACACGACCGGCACGGGCAACAGCGTGAACGTCGGCCATCCGGCCGCTCTGCGCCTCATTATGGATTCCTTGCGGTATTGGGTCACCGAAATGCATGTCGACGGATTCCGCTTCGACCTTGCGACCACGCTCACCCGGCAGACGGGGAACGAGGACATCCACAGTGCCTTCCTCGACATGGTCCATCAGGATCCGGTCCTGGCGGCGGTGAAGCTCATCGCAGAGCCGTGGGACACTCGCAGGGTATCAGGTGGGGGGATTCCCCGCCCGGTGGTCCGAGTGGAACGGGAAGTACCGCGACCAGGTGCGGGATTTCTGGCGCGGCGAGGAGGGACTGCTCGGCGAGTTCGCGTCTTCGGGTAACCGGGAGCGGGGACATCTACTCCAGTGACCGCAGGTCGCCGACGGCGAGCATCAATTTCGTCACGGCGCACGACGGGTTCACGCTGGCCGACCTGACCGCCTACAACGAGAAGCACAACGAAGCCAACGGCGAGAACAACAACGACGGCGAGAGCGACAATCGCTCGTGGAACTGCGGGGCCGAGGGCCCAACCGACGACGCGGCTATCCTCAAGCTGCGAGCGCGGCAGCGGCGCAATCTCCTGGGCACGCTTCTTCTTTCCGCCGGGATCCCGATGCTCCTCGGTGGCGACGAGATCGGGCGGACCCAAGACGGGAACAACAATGCCTACTGCCAGGACAACGAGATCTCCTGGTACGACTGGGACAACGTCGACAAGGATCTGCTGGCTTTCACCCGCGCCGCGCTCGACGTTGCGCCGCGCCCATCCGGCCCTGCGCCCGCGCGAATACCTCCGCGGCCCCGGAGGTGCCCCCGCCCAGATGGTCCTGTACCGGGCCGACGGCAAACAGATGGCCGACCAGGACTGGCACGACTCGTCGGCGAAGACGTTGGCGATCTCCCTCGACGGCCGCCAGATCGAAGATGCCGAAGGCGACTGGGACGGCGAGCGTTTCCTCGTCCTGATCAACGCCCACTTCGAACCAGTGGCCTTCACCATCCCCGGGCAGCTCAGCGGCTGGGAGATCGTGCTGAGCAGCCTCGAGCCGACTGAGACCCCGGCACTCCATGACGGAAACGTCCTCGATGTGCCTGATCGCTCGTTTCTGCTGTTGACCGCCACCGCCACCGCCACGGCCACCGGCGCGGCATCGGGGAATCCCTAGGTCGATGCCGGCGTTGTCCCCACCGGAGGGCAGTGCGAGGAGGCAGTATGGCGAGAGCGGTCCGGTTCGATCATTACGGGGGCCGCGAGGTCCTCTACGTCGCCGAAGTGGACATTCCCGAGGCACCCTCGGGTGAAGTCGTCGTCGCCGTAAAAGCGGCGGGTCTCAACCCTGGTGAAGCGGCGATCCGGGAAGGCGCGCTGGCGGCAAGGTTCCCCGCCACGTTCCCTTCAGGTGAGGGAAGTGATCTCGCCGGAGTCATTTATGCGGTCGGCACCGGTGTCGAGGAGTTCGCGGTGGGTGACGAAGTGCTGGGGTGGTCGGAGCGACGTTCCAGCCACGCCGACTATTGCGTGGTCCCGGTCACCCAACTGGTCCCGAAGCCTCCGCAACTGAGCTGGGAGGTCGCGGGTTCGCTCTATGTCGTCGGCTGCACGGCCTTTGTCGCGGTGCGGGCGGTCGACGTCTCCCCCGGTGACACGGTTGCCGTCTCTGCGGCAGCGGGTGGCGTCGGCACCGTGGTCGTCCAACTCCTGCAGACGAAGGGTGCGACAGTCATCGGCATCGCGTCGGAGTCCAACCACGATTGGCTACGGGCGCACGGTGTCACTCCGGTCGCGTATGGCGACGGGTTGGCGGAGCGCCTCATTGCAGCCGCCCCCGATGGCATCGATGCGTTTATTGACCTCTTCGGTCCGGCGTATGTGCAACTCGCTGTCGATCTCGGCATAGCGAAGGAGCGCGTGGAGACCATCATCTCGTTCGAGAAGGCCGCAGAGCTCGGGACCAAGGCGCAGGGCAGTGGCGACGGGTCCACGACCGAGATCCTCTCGGGCGTTGCCGAGCTGGTGGCCGCGGGGGACATCGAGATCCCGATTGCCGCCACCTACCCGTTGGAAAAAGTGCAGGATGCCTACGCGGAACTGGAGAAGCGTCACACCCGCGGCAAGATCGTGCTTGTGCCGTAAGACGGACATATCTGACACTTTCAGACGCCACGTTTTGCGGCCTCCGTATTACGGCGTTGCCGTCGGAGCTCCGCACGCAGCGACGCAACGGTCGCTCATTTCCGCGTTATGTACGGTCTTTCTTTTCTTTTTTTGTGGCTCTGCACAGGGGTCAGATGTCACAACCCCCTGATCTACTGGGGGCATGGATGCAGCAGAGCAGCTTGAGCAGGCCCTCGATCGTTTGGAGGAGGAAGACCCGTTCTCCTACAGCGACGCCACCTCGGTGGTGTCCTTCGAGAGGTCCCTCTGTCGCCTGCAGTGCCGGATGAGCGTGGCGGTGGCCGGCTTCGATGCCTCGGGCGAATGGGCGGTCGACGGTGCCCAGAGCACCTCGGCCTGGCTCTCCACGCGTCTGCCATCTCCCGGTTGCCGAAGCCCGCAGCCAACTGCGCCGGGGGCGGGCCCTGCCCTCGGTCCCCCTGGTGGCGCAGGCCTTCTGCGCCGGGGCCATCGGGGTGGCCCAGGTCGACCTGTTGGTCAACGCGGCGCAGGGGGCGGCCCGCATCGACCAAGAGGCCTTTGTCCGCGACGAGGCCGTGCTGGTGCAGACGGCCATCGACCTGAAGTTCGCCGCCTTCGGTGCCGCCATGGCCTATTGGACCCAACTGGCCGATCCCGACGGGGCCGAGGAGTCGGCCATGGAGAAAAGGGCCCGGCGCGACGTCTATGTGAGCCAGAGCGTGGGCGACCTGTGGCTCGGAAAGATGACCTTTGACCCCATTGGCGGGGCCATCTACTCGGGCGAACTCATGCGGCTCGAAGCCGAGATGTTCGAAGCCGACTGGGCCGAGGCCAAAGCACGGCTCGGCCGTGACCCCCACCTCGACGAACTCGCCCGCACCTCGGCGCAGCGCCGGGCTGATGCCGCCGTCGAGATGGCGGTGCGTTCCAAAGCCATGCCCGAGGGGGCACGGCGCCCCGAGGCCCTCTTTAGTGTCCTGGTCGACTCGCCCACCTTGACCGGACGGGTCTGCGAACTGGCCAACGGTGCCATCGTCTCCCCGGGCTCGTTGGTGCCCTGGCTCGAGCGGGCCTCCTTCGAGCGGATCGTCTTTGCGCCGGGCAAACGGGTCGAGTGCTCGGTCACCTCGAGGTTTTTCACCGGAGCCACCCGACGAGCCATTGAAGTACGCGACCAGATCTGCACCCATCCCTACTGCGAGATCCCGGCCGAACGGTGCCAGATCGACCACATCATCCCCTATGCACAAGGGGGCGAGACGACCCAGGAGAACGGAAGGGTCCTGTGTGGCTTCCACAACAGGCTCCGCAACGGGGGACCCGATCCGGGGGATTAGCCACCCCCCAATAATCGACACGCTCCATCTTGCTGACCGCCTCTTCGGACCGAGGTCAGAGGGTCCCGCCCCGCAGCGGCCCGCCGCGCCCAGCCGCGCCCAGCAGCGGCCCGCAACGCCCAGCAGCGGCCAGTTCGTCATTTCACCATGTTCCCGCCCCATCCCGCAGACGCTCGCGTCTGCGCACAGGCGCGTCCGGCGTTGTGCGTCACCCGAGAAGTATCCGTGAGGCAGCCTGGGCCAAGAGGCCGCATGGCAGGATCGCTGAATCGCCTCAGAACGGATCGATCATTGCGGCGAGTAGATCAAAGACCGGTTACGTGCCCTCCAAGAGCAAGAGCGCAACCGGGTAGCGGTGGAACACCTGACCGAGGCCGACGCTGTCGCGGTACTGGGCACCGGTAAGGACGTCCGTGTACGTGCCTCGGCCAAGGGGTACGGCCGTATCGCCCCATCCACCGAGTCGTTGCAATCCCACGGGGAGGCGGGTCGCCAACGTGACGGCGCCCCCCCGGTCGAAGGCAAGCAGGTGCCGGTGCAGCGGGCCCTCCAGGACGAGGGGGTTGTATTCGGTGAACAGCTCGGGGCGTTCTCGTCGCGCGTGGAGCGCGCGCTGGGTGACCCACAGCTTGGCCGAGGGGGAATCGAAGGCGGGCGGGCCCGACCCGGCTTGCTCGAGCTGGTCCAGCGCGACGGCCAGCTGAGCGAAGTCCACGGGTCGCCTGTTATCGGGGTCGACAAGAGAGCCCTCGAAGCTCTCACTCCCCTGGTACACGTCCGGTACTCCCGGCATGGTCAGTTGGACCAGTTTCTGCAGCAGGGAGTTGGACCACCCGAACGGCAGGAGGCGTTGCGAGAAGCTCTCGATCAGGCTCCGCACCTCGGGTCGGTCATACGCCGCGTCGACCGCGCCGTGGACGGCTCGCTCGAACGCTTCGTCCGGTGCGGCCCAACTGGTCTCCTGCGCGGCTTCCCGCATCGCCTTTTCCGCGAACGCATGGACGCGCGCGCGATCGATCAATCCGGTCGCGGCGAAAGACTGCCAGAGGAGATAGCCGAATGCCGCGTTAGGAATTGGCACGAGCCTCTGCAACTGCTGCGCCGTGTCCGCCCACTCTCCGGGAATCTCGGCCACTACCGCCAGGCGCGCCCTGAGGTCTTCACCCCGTTTGGTGTCGTGGGTGGACAACGTCGTCATGCCCAGCGGCGCCTTCTGCATTCTCCGTTGTTGCGATGAGTGGAAATCTGTCACGCTGAGGCCGAACTGGCCTGGGTCCCCTCCGACTTCGTTCAGTCCGATGAACCGCGCGTAGCGGTAGAAGGCCGTGTCCTCCACGCCCTTGGCCATCACCGAGACGGTGACCTGTTGGAAGCGGATGCAGAGCTCATCGGCGGGGTCGGACAAGCGCGGGAGCAGCGCGTCGATGGCAGGTGCCAGGTCGGGCCGCTCCTCCAGGGCGACCGTCACGGCCTCCCGCAGATGCTCGATGCCACCAGGGAGGTACGAGCGATACACGGGGAAGGCCACCGCGAGTTGGGTGAGCGCCTCTTCCGCCTCGGGGATGCCGCCCGCAAGCCGGGCCAGCCGGCGAAATTCGGCCTGCAGGACCGTCGTCGCCACGTGGTGCTTGCCGTCGCGGACATGGGCGAGCCACGATCGTTTGTCGCCTGTCGTCTCGATGTAGGCGTCCTCGACCGCCGCTTCGGCCTCCGGGTCGGCGAGGACGGCGTTGATCTGGCCGAGTGCGTCATATCCGGTCATGCCGGCAACGGGCCAGTCTTCGGGGAGTTCCTCGGAGAGTTGGGTGATCTTCTCGACGACGACCCAGACATCGGGAGCCGAGGCGGCCAACCGCTCCAGATACTGCGCCGGGGCAGCAAGCCCGTCGGGATGGTCGATGCGAAGGCCCCGTACGCCGTAGTCGGCGACCCATCGGAGGATCTCGCGATGCGTGGTTTCATAGACGTCGGGGATCTCCACCCGAAGGCCGGCAAGGTCGGAGATCGCGAAGAAGCGTCGGTAATTCAGATCGGTGTCGGCGAGTCGATCATTGATGAGCCGGTAGTGCTGCCGGAGGTGCACCGACGATGCTGGTTCGCCGTCGTGCCGGGTGTCGATGGCGATCGGGTAGAGAAGGTCTCCGTAGCGCAGTCCCTCCCGTTCGATCGTGAGGTCCCGCTCGGGCTCGAAGTCGTCGGCCAACACCGGGATGAGAACCCGGCCATCCGCCGCCGCCCAATCGACGTCGAACCACGGGGCGAACTCTCCTGCGGGCCCGATCCTGAGCAGCTCCCACCATGCGTTGTTCTGTGCGGGATCGGCCACCCCCATGTGGTTCGGCACGATGTCGACGACCAGATCGATCCCCGCCAAGCGGGCGGCTTCAGCGAGTTCCTCCAGCCCCTCCCTGCCTCCCCGGGCCGGATCGACGAGGGCGTGATCCACCACGTCATAGCCGTGCGTGGAGCCCCGTGAGGAACGAAGGAGCGGGGAGAGGTAGAGCGCCCCCACACCCAGCCTGGACAGATACCCGAGGACCCCCACGGAATCCCGCAGGGTGAACTGCTCGGAGATCTGCAGTCGATACGTTGCACTCGGTGCCGCGGGCCCCGGGATCATCGAGGACGCAGACCACCCTGGAACGGCGTCCACTCGTGACCTCCCATCGTGGATCGAACGCGCATCTACCTTTCATCCCAGCGCAAACAGGCTTCCTGCAAGGGTAGGACCTTGACGCCGCATCTGTCGGGATCCCCTCGCGGTATCTGTCGGGATCCCCCCGGCGGGTAGCCGGTGCGGTCGTTCAGATCGACATGCGGGGATGGACGACGAGGTAGGACATGAGACCACTGAGTTGGAACAGACGAATGACCCGACGATTGGGCGACAGGATCAAGAGCCCGCCGCCGTCGTTCGAGGTGCGCTTGTGCTCGGCGACGATCACCGAGAGCCCGCTGGAATCCATTGAGGCCAGTTGCGAGAGGTCGAGCTCGACGTCGCTGACACCGTGACGCGACAGTTGCGCGAACTGTTCGAACAGCCGGGGAGCACTTGCAGCGTCCAGCTCGCCCCGGAGAGCGACGACAACCTTTCCGTCAGATTCCGACACCTTGATCTCGAGCTCATCAGCCGAAATCGGCATCCGCATGGACATCAATTTCACCTCTTCGAACATGGCGAGCACTCCGGGGGTGCGCCGCTCGCACAACAGATGGCCTTCCCATTATGAACCTCTGGAGTGGTAAAACAAGGGACCCTTCAGGCCGCGCACGTCAGGCCGCGCACGCTGCTCCCACCGCGGTCTGTTCAGGCTCCGGTATGGGTTGAGGGGGTCCGGGTTCAGGTTGTGGTGTGGTCGGAATCGTCATGCCTTCGACCTACCCGTGCTGCGTCGATCGAAACCAGGTAGTCGCCTACACGCAGGGCAAGACGGCCCAGACGGCTTTGCCGGGATCACGACTGGCCACGCCCCAATCGGCCGCGAGCGCAGCGACTATCTGTAATCCTCGGCCGGATATGCCCATCGATTGCGGCTGTGCGATCGCCGGCGCGGGATTCTGGTCACCTACTTCGACGAGCACGTCGGAACCCTGACGGTTTAGCGACACGGTGAAGTTGCTTCCCGCGTGCACACAGGCGTTCGTGGCGAGTTCACTCACGATGAGCCCGAGGTCCCCAGAGTCGCACCCGAGGCTCTTCGCCTGTGCCTGTGCGAAGTGTCGGGCAGCACTCACCTCCGACGGGGAGGGCGCAAACGACTCTGTCACCATGACTGCTCCATACCCGGTCGGCAGTATGCCAACCCTTTCGAGGGGAATATTTCGCTACGGCGTGCCATGCCATTGCATGATGACCAGGGTTGCATCGTCGTCCAATCGCTCGCCGTGGTACTCGAGGACGGTGCGACCGATGCGGCGCACGATCTCCTCTGCTGCGAGTTGGTCTGACGCGTTCCGTCCGACCACATCGACGAGCCGCTCGAGTCCGAAACCTCCGCCGGAACGCATCCTTCCTTCGATGACACCGTCTGTATAGAAGAGCACGGCATCGCCTGGTTCCAGCGAGATTTCCGCAACGACGGGTTGCGACGCGCCGGCTCCCAGACCCCACGGAAGCGTCGGTGGGCACGCGAGATCTCCGATGACCTGCCCGCCCCGCACGTGCAGTGGCAAAGGATGGCCGGCGTTGGTCCACTGCAGCAATCCGGTCTCGACGTTGAGCTGCGCCAGTTGCCCCGTGACGAACTCGCTTGCGTTGTAGTGGTCCCTCACCGTGGCTTCGAGTTCCTGATGCATTGCCGTCAGCGATTTGCCGTGACGGCGATCATGGCGATAGCAACCCAGCGCGAGGCTGGCCAGAATCGCCGATTTCACCCCATGCCCCATGGAATCCATGAGGGCGATGTCGAGCACAGGCCAGTTGATCGAATAGTCGAAGCAGTCACCTCCGACTTCGTAAGCAGGCTCCAGAATTCCCGCCACGGTCACCGGAGGCGACTTGAAGACGAGAGGGGGAAGCAGATCCCATTGCAAGCTCGCAGCGAGCGTCATTGCCTTGCGCCGACGATGGAGATTGAAGCGATCACTCACGCGGCCGTTGACGGTGAGGAGATAGCCGGCGAGAAGACCTAACGCCTCGCATGCCTTGATGCGCTCAGGGTCTTCGTCCGGCAGGGTCACCGCGAGGACCCCGCTCCGGTCGGAGCCCTCCAGAATGGGGACCCAGAGTCGGATGCCGTCGGGACGCTCGGCCATCATCGCGCCCTGAGTGAGAAAGGCACGCCCCGCCATCGTCGAGCCCACGTCCTCACTGTGGGGCAACTCCGCGTGCGGCCCCTGACTCCCGAGCGGTTCGAGGACTGTCTGTCCGAAATCGACGAGGTAGACGACGACGTTGGTGACGCCCAATGTCGCGCCGACACTCTCGATCGCCGCGGTGACCGCTTCGGGTTGCGCGAGCGTCGACCGGAGAAGGGGCGTCAGATCGAGCCCGGCCATGCCCGCAGCCTACGTGATGGCAGTCGTCACCACCGTGGTGGGTTCGACTGCCATCACGAGAGCGATTACCAGTTGTAGAAGTGCCGATTACCGGCACTCTCCCCACGCCCGAGCGCAACGCCGACGAGCCAGAAGACGGCGAAGATGATGGCGGCGATCCACAGCACGTGGACCGCGAAGCCGGCACCTGCGAGAATCAAAACCAGTAACAGCAGAAGCAAGATCAGCACGGTTCCTCCCCTTTGTCTGCCCTTCCTCGGGCGTAAGAGGTCTACCCCTGCCCCGGCGCCGGGAAACAACCTCAGGCGGAGTCGCGCATGCGGTCCACCAAGGAGGCAAACGGGCCCGTGACCTTGTTGCCCACAGCCGAATTCGGCAGGTGCGGATGCGGGTGGGTGGGCGCTGCCAGTTTCTCCCCCCGGAACTTCTGGCCGAGGAGGGCCAGAGAGGAACCCTCGCCGAGAGCGAGCAGGAGCGGGAAGACCTGATCCTCCTCCTGCGCAGCGTGGCTCAGGACTGCCTTTCGGAGGTCTCTGACTGCGCCCAAGAACTCCTCCGTGCTCGCATCCAATTGCTCGATGTGCGCCAGCAGCTGCTCCAGCGCGGCTTCTTCGGCACGGCGGGCCTTGACCACCTCAGCTCCCCCATGCGCACTCCGGATAGCCGGGTACACCACGATCTCCTCGGCCACTTCATGACGGGTGAGTGCTGCGGTCAGCTCCGAAAACAGTGTGGCCCGGTCCTCAGGGTGGGCGGTCTCGAATTCCAGCAGGCGCTCCACAATGGCCTCGTGATCCTGCTCCAGCAACGCGGTGATGTCGTCGGTCGGGGTGACAGTCATGCGTCTCCTTCCACGGTCTTCCCGTAATTGCCTACCCGGGTTGAGGCCCCGAAAAACCACAGAATCGGGCAGGCCGGAAGCTCAGGGACCATCGCGGCGCTGAGCCGCCTTGTGCTGGGTCGCCTTGTGCTGAGCCACTGTGTGCTGGGTCGCCTTGTTAGGTGGGCAGGAAATCGAGGAGGAGGCGATTCACCTCGTCGGGGGCCTCCAGCTGCAGCCAGTGGCCCGGTCCTTCGACCCGCTCGTAGCGCCACGAGCCTGAAATGTGGGTATGCGAACGCGTCATCTGCCCTTCGGTCAGTGCGATGTCCCCGGTGCTCCACACGCCCATGGTGGGTGCGGCGATAGGCGGCAGGACAAGGGGCGGCGCGATGTAGGACTCGGGAGGGATGTTGGCCCGGTAGTAGTTGAGGCCAGGGGTCAAAGAGCCATTCGCTTCGAGTTCGGCGATCACCGCGTCGGCATCGGGGTGCCCACCCCACTCGCGGAAGTTGGCCCACCCGTTGTTGGAGAGCCACTGCTCCGCGATGTCCGGGAACTGGAAGAGGAGCATGTACCACGATTTTTCGTGCTGTTCGAATCCGCCGCCCCTGAACGTCGAAGGGTGGCCCACGGACAGCGCGACGAGATGGTCAACTCGATCCGGCACCATGGCGGCGAGAGCCCAGGCCACGCCGGCGCCCCAGTCGTGCCCGACCACATGCGCCCGCTCCGCACCCACCTCGTCGAGTACCGCGCCGACGTCGGCCGCCAGATAGAGGATGTTGTACTCGTCTACTTCTGTCGGCTTGTCCGAGGCGCCGTACCCGCGCATGTCGGGCACGATGACCTTGAATCCCGCGTCCGCCAACGGAGCGATCTGGTGACGCCACAACCTGCCTGTATCGGGAAAGCCGTGCAGGAGGATCAACGGGCGTCCTTCGCCGGTGACCTCGTACTCGATGCCCGCCCCTCCACTCTGCGCACGCATAGTGAAACCTCCGTCCTTTTGAATTACGAGCTTTGCAGTACGAGCTTTGCAGTACGAGCTCAGGCCGTGGCCAGGGCGACGAGCTGCTCCCTATCGGGTCCGATCGGCTCCTGGGTACGCCAGTCGGAGCCGTACTCGATCACCTTCTCGAACATCCCCGGGCGGGCCAGGACGTCACGGGGCAGCTCGAGCACGCCGACGATGTCCAGGAAACCACGCAGGCAGTTCGGCTCCCGCCCACTTGCCAGCGCCGAGCGCGTTGGTCATGTCGTAGGAGGGGTCATCTGGTTCATAGGGCACCCCTTCTGCCACTGCGGCCATTTCGGCCAAGCGGTGCCGGTCGAAGGTCAACGTCGCCTGGAACCAGGGCTCGACGTTGTCGGCAGTCGCCACCGCGAAGGCCTCGGAGAGTTCGGCCGGTCGATCGGGCCCGGTGTGGCGCAATGTGTCGCGCAGCGTCTGCGCGTGGAGCATGCCGATGGACGCGCCCCGGCCGACCGAGGGATTGGTGCACGCCCAGGCATCCGCCACCGCGAGGACACCCGTGGCCACCGGCACGCCATCGGGTCGGAGATCGCGGTGGCGGTCCTCAATTTTGGCCATGGTGACGATCCGGTCCTCAATGGGGTCGCCGTCGATCCAATGGGCCACGGTGGGGAGCGAGCGGACGACGCTCTCCCACCGCGTCACATCTTTGAGCCCGAGGAGGGCCCGATCGCCGGACCGGGCGATGAGGGTCACCGACCACGTGGCGTTGTCGGCGGGCAGCGTGAGCACGGAGATGGAGCCGTAGGACTGCAGCAATGGCCCCAGGGCGAAAGGCAACTTCCCGTCACGGGAACGGAAATGTCGAGCCAGGTAGATGAAGCCGCTGTCCTCGACCTCGTCCACCGGAGGTCGAGCCCCTAGTGCCTCCAGCCAGGCCGGCAGGGCCGATCGCCGCCCGCTGCAGTCGATGACCAGATCGGCGTGGAGCTCCTCCCCGTCTGACGTCCTCACCCCGGTGACGTGTGGCACACCGGTGATCGCATCGGGCCCTTGCAGCAACCCTTGGACGGCCACACCGCGCCTCAGCTCGAGGCCCGGGGTCTCCCCCGCCACCGATGCCACGGCGCGCTCGACGACGGCCCGGCGCCCCGAGAGGAGTTCGAATCGGTCATCCCCTTCGCGAAAGCCTCCGCCGAACGATTCGGGGATGCCGGCCATTGGATTGAGACGCAGCCCGCCGTCCTTTTCAATTGCCGCCGCGACGGCGGGCAGTTCCGCCTCGAGGATCTGCCGATACCGCGACAGGAAGAAGTGGGACAGCCGGAATTGCGTGACTCCCTTGCGATCCCACTCTTCCCAGGCGTCGTCCGGTCCGCTCGGCGGTACTTCGGCATCCCGCTCGAGCATGGTGATCGTGTGACCGTCCTTGGCCAGGATCATGCCCAACCCCATGCCTACGACTCCCCCACCGACAATAAGGACATCCGTCACGCCCGCACTCCTCGCCTCGCCGCTGCTCGCTCGCCTCGCCTCTCTGCTGCTCGCTCGCCTCGCCGCTGCGAGCATAGAACGCGCCGCCTGTCAGCGCTCCTGCTCGGTCGGGCGGATCAGCATTTCGCTTATGGCGACGTGGCGGGGACGAGTGACGATGTAGGTGATGGCGTCCGCGATGTCCTCTGACTGCATCGGCTCCGCCGTATTGAACTGGCTCCGCAGCCCCTCGAGCACCTCGGCCCGGTTGTGCGTGATCAACTCTGTCGACGTGGCGCCGGGCTCCATCAGGGAGACCCGGACGTGCCGACGGGTCACTTCCTGGCGCAGGGACTCACTGAATGCGCCGATGCCGTGCTTGGTCAGGCTGTAGACACCGTTGCCGGACCGGGCCATCCTGCCGGCCACCGAGCTGACGTTGACCAGGTCCGCCACCTGACGGGGGCCTTCCTCGGCTGCGGCCAACAGGTGGGGCAGGGCCGCATGGGCGCAGTAGAGCAGCCCGAGCACGTTGAGCTCGACCATCTGTTGCCACTCGGCCACCGGGGCGTCGACGATCGGTCCGAGCAACATGACGCCGGCGTTGTTGATCAGCGTGTCGAGGCGTCCGAGGGTGGAGATTGTGCGCTCCACCGCGTCGTTGGCCTGCTCCTCGTCGGTGACGTCGGCCTCGAGCACGAGCGCTGCGCCACCGTCGGCGCGGATACGCGACGCGAGGTCCTCGAGGCGGTCCTTGCGCCGGGCCACCAATGAGACGGTCGCACCTTCCGCGGCCAGCGCGACCGCAGTCGCCGCGCCGATCCCGCTCGAGGCTCCGGTGACCAGAGCGACGGTGCCGGTCAACCGCGTCATTCGACCGTCCGCGTCATTCGACCGTCCGCGTCATTCGACCGTCACGCTCTTGGCCAGGTTGCGCGGCTGGTCGATGTCGACGCCGCGCAGGAGGGCGGCGTGATACGCCAGTAGTTGCAAGGGGACGTTGAGGACGATCGGATCGAGCTCCGGCTCGAGTTTCGGCACCAGGATCACCTCGTCGGTGAGGTTGTAGAGCTCGGTCGAATGACCGATGGCGATGACCGGTCCCCCGCGCGATTGGATCTCGCGGATGGTGGCGACGTTCTTGTCGAAGAGCTCGTCGTCGGGGATGACGACGAAGGTCGGGAGCTCGGGGCAGATGAGCGCCAGCGGCCCGTGCTTGAGCTCGGACGCGGGGTAAGCCTCGGCGTGGATGTACGAGACCTCCTTCAGTTTCTGGGCGGCTTCGGCCGCCACCGGGAATCCCCGCACCCGGCCGACGAAAAAGGCGCTGTCCATGTGGCGGAAGCGCGCCGCCACCTCACGGGCCTGGCCCTCGGTGGCGAGCGCCCCGTGCAGGGCGCCCGGGAGGGCCTCGAGGGAGGAGATCAAGCGGCCTCCGTCACCTTGTCCCATGTCACGGATGCGCCCGAGATGCAGCGCCAGCAGCGCGAACGCAGTCACGGTGGACGTAAACGACTTGGTGGAGGTGACGGAGATTTCGGGACCGGCGTGGAGGTAGATACCCCGGCCACAGGCGCGTGCGATGCTCGAGCCGACCACGTTGACGATGCCGAGCACCGTGCCACCCTTGCGGGTGACTTCCTGGACGGCACGCAACGTGTCGAGCGTTTCGCCGGACTGGCTCACGGCGACGTACACGGTGTCCGCCTCAATGATGGGATTGCGGTAGCGGAACTCCGAGGCCGGCTCCGCGCCGGCGGGGATCCGCGCCATGCGCTCGATGAGCTGTGCCCCGGCCAGGCCGGCGTAGTAGGCAGAACCGCAGCCGAGGATCTGGACCCGCCGTGTGCGCAGGATCTCCTGGGCGCTGAGCTCGATGCCGCCGAGGTGCGCCGTGGCGAAACGTGGCTCCAGCCGCCCCGAGAGCGTGCGGCGCACGGCCTCGGGCTGTTCGAAGATCTCCTTGCGGAGGTAGTGCTCGTGCTCGCCCTTCTCGTAGGTGGCGGCGCTCCAGTCCACGGTCTCGACACCCTTGGTGCGCTCGGCCCCCTCGATGCTCAACGTGCGGAACCGGTCGCGTTCGAGGACGGCGATCTCCCCGTCGTCGAGATAGGCGATCTTCTGGGTGTGGAGGATGAGCGCGCCGACGTCGGAGGCGACGAAGTGCTCGTTCTCCCCGATGCCGATGACGACGGGGCTGCCGTTGCGCGCGGCGACTATCTGATCGGGATTCTCGAGGTCGAGGACGGCGATGCCGTACGTCCCTTCGACCGCCCCCAGCGCTTCACGCACCGCTTCGGCCAGTGTCGGGGCATCCGAGAGGGCGATCAGGTGCGCGAGGACCTCGCTGTCGGTGTCGGAGCGGAAGACGTACCCCTGCGCCAGCAGTGAATCCTTGATCACCTGTGCGTTGTCGATGATCCCGTTGTGCACGACCGCGATACGGCCGGTGGGGTCCGTATGCGGGTGGGCGTTGACCTCGTTCGGGACGCCGTGGGTGGCCCAGCGGGTGTGCCCGATGCCCACCTGGCCGGCAAAGTCGGTCGGGGTGGTGGCGCGTAGCTCGTTGATCTTGCCCTTGACCTTGTGGATCCTCAACCGGCCGTCGTCGAGGACCGCCATGCCGGCCGAGTCATAACCGCGGTACTCGAGGCGGGCCAGCCCGTCGAGCACCATCGGGACGGAGTCCCGGTACCCGACACATCCCACGATGCCGCACATGCTCAGTACCACCCCATGTTCAGTGCCGGCCCATGTCAGTACCGACCCGTCTTGGCCTTGGCCTGGTCGTAGACCGCTTGGAGTTTCCCGACCAGTTCTTCGCTGCCGGCGTGCACGGCCGACCGGGAGACGCGCCCGCCCCCGGTGCGGGCCGGAGGCGGAATGGCGGGCCCGATCACGACCTGAATGGTCATCGGCTTGGGGATGGCACTCCCCTTGGGCATCGACAGATCCGAGCCGCCGATGCCGATCGGCACGATGGGTGCCCCCGTACGGGCCGAAAGGAACGCGGCGCCTTCCATGAGGTTCTCGATCACCGGGCCCTCGCGACGGGTGCCTTCGGGGAACATGACGAGGCACTGTCCGCGCTTGAGGATCTCCTCGGCCCGCTGCAGGGCCTCGCGGTCCGCCGATTCGCGGTGCACCGGGAACACGCCGAGATAGAGGAGCAGTTTGCCGAGCCACTTCTTCTCCCACAGGGAGTCTTTGGCCATGAAGAACAGCTTGCGCCGGGTGCACAAAGAGGTGAAGCCGAAGTCGGCGAACGAGCGATGGACCGGCGCCAGAATGACGGGCCCGCTCTCCGGCACATTGGCGGTGCCCACGACCTTGGGCCGGAACCACAGCTTCAGCACGATATTGAAGATGAACCGCATGATGCGGTAGGGGATCTGCCGCGTGGGCTCGATGGCGAACTCCTGGTGCCGGCCTGGGGCCGCGGCACCCGAGTGTGGCCAGACGGTGGGGTTCAGAAGCACCGGGTTCAGAAGCACCGGGATCGGGCACGGGTGTGCTCACAGCCACGACAACACCTCCTGCACGACATCTTGCACGCTGCGGCCCGTCGTATCGAGGAGGTGCGCGTCGGGCGCCTGGGTGAGGGGTGACGCAGCCCGGGTCGAATCGATGCGATCCCGCCGGGCCACCCCCGCCGCCGACTCGTCGTGCCGGCGGCGGGCCCGTTCCTCCGGAGACGCCGTAAGGTAAACCTTTACCTCAGCTTGAGGGAAGACGACGAGACCGATGTCCCGGCCCTCGACCACCCCGCCGCCGTGCTCCAGCGCCCACGCACGCTGCAACTTGACCATGGCGGTCCGCACGTCGGCGTTGGCCGCCACCACCGAGACGGCCTGACCGACCTCGGGCGAACGGATGACCCCGGTCACGTCGAGCCCGTCGATGACGACGTGCTGGCCGACGAGGATCGTGGCATGTGCCGCGAGGGCGGCGACCGCATCGTGGTCCTCCGGAGCGATGTCGCGGGCCAGGGCCAGGGCGGCGACGGCACGGTACATGGCCCCGGTATCGAGGCGTTCGAGGCCGAGCTCGACCGCCACGGCGCGCGAGACGGTGGACTTGCCGGCGCCGGCCGGGCCGTCGATGGCGATGATGAGGGCCCGGGGCGCCGGCGGTCCGGTACCCGTCAGGCGGCCGAGGTCGTCGGCGAACGTCGGGATAGCTGGTCTCCACCGCGCCGAACCCGGTGAGGAGACTGCGCTCCCCCGGTGCAGCGGCGAGTGCGGCCACGGCGGCGGCCATCGCCATGCGGTGGTCGCCCCGGCTGTCGAAGCGCGCCCCGCGGAGGTGGGTGGCGGCCGAGGCGCCGGCGACGCCGGTGATCGACAGCGTGTCGCCGTCGGCGTCGGCCGGGGCTCCGAAGGCGGTGACCATGTCGATCACCGCCTGCAGCCGATCGACTTCTTTGACCCGCAACTCCCCCACGTCCTTGAAGATCGTCGTGCCGTGCGCAACGGCGGCGGCCACGGCCAGTGCGGGGATCTCGTCGAGGGAGGGGATCTCTGCCGCTGCCACCGTGGTGGCGCGGAACGGAGGTTCGCCGGGCGCTCTCGCCGTGGCTTCGAGCGTCGGCGGTGCCATCGGGTGATGTCGTCACGGTGATCTGCGCCCCCATGCGCTGGAGGACCGAGATGTACCCGAGCCGGGCCGGACCCTGATAGATCCCCTCCACCGTCACGCTGCTCCCCGGCACGACGCACCCGGCGACGACGAAGAAGGCCGACGCCGAGGGGTCCCCCGGCACGACCCGGGGCGTCACCGGACGCAGCGGCGTGGGGTGCAGGGTCACGATCCGTCCCTCACCCCATGGCTTCGACGGTGATGTCCACTCCGGCTTCGGCCAGCATCTCCTCGGTATGGGCACGCGTGGTGACCCGCTCCCGCACGATGGTCGGCCCGGTGGCGGCGAGGCCGGCCAGCAGAATGGCCGACTTCACCTGGGCGCTGGCCACCTTGGACGTCCAGTCGATGCCCGTGCAGCGGCGCCGCCCTTAATGCCGAGTGGAGGACGGCACTGCGGCGCCGGATCCCTCGACGGATCGCCCCCATCAACTCGAGCGGTTCGGCCACCCGGTCCATGGGCCGGGCGCTGAGGGAGGCGTCGCCGATCAGGACGGTCTCCCAGGCGAATCCGGCCACCAGGCCGGCCAGCAGGCGCATGGAGGTTCCCGAGTTCCCGCAATCGAGGGGCGTCGGGCGGTTGGTGGAGCAGGCTCCGTCCGCCGTGCAGCGTGACGCTGCCGTCGTCGTTGTCGCTCGACGCCGACGCCCATGGCCTCGACCGCGGCCAGCGATGCCGCCACATCGGCCCCGTCGGACAAGCCGTAGATCGACCGAGGTGCCTTCGGCCAGGGCGGCGAAGAGGACGGCCCGGTGCGAGATCGATTTCTCGCCCGGCGTGCGCACCGAGCCCCGGCACGGGACGCCGCCGTGCACCACGAGGATGCGGGCGCCGTCAGCGAGCGCTCGTGCTCACGAGAGCTGTCTCGGCGTCCGGCTGCAGTGGTAGCCCTTGGCCTCGATGGCGTCGCGCAGGCGCTCGGACTCCGCCGTGTCGACCACCAGGATGAGGACGCCGCGCGGGCCCTCGGCCGAGTGCGCGATCTCGATGTCGTAAATGCTGATGCCCCCGTCGGCGGCCAACGAGGTGATTTCGGCCAGCACGCCATGGCGGTCGGGTACCGGGATGCGGAGCTCGGACAGGTTGTCGGGCCGCACCATGCGGGCCGGCAGATTGCGCCGGGCCTGGCTGGCCCGTTGCAGCACTCCGAAGATGGCAGTCGCGATCGTGGCTCGCCACCCGGTCGCGCATGACGGTGAGCTCGGCCAGCAGCGCCTCGAGCGCGTCGACGATCGGGCCGGCGTTCTCCGAGCAGATGTCGGGCCAGATGCCGGGATGTCCGGCCGCCACACGGGTCATGTCCCGGAAGCCCCCGGCCGCCAGCCGGAGCAAGGCCCCGTTCTGTTCGGCCCCCGCCGGTGGCGGCGTTCATCAGGGTGGCGGCCACCAGGTGGGGCACATGGGAGACCACGGCCACCAGACGGTCGTGGTCATCGGGGGTGAGCACGAGCACGTCGGCGCCCGAGCGCGGTGACGACTCCCTGCAGGCGGTCGAAGGCGTCGATGTCCGTGGCGCTGGTCGGGGTCAGGACCCACACCGCGCCTTCGAAGAGATCGGGGGCGGCACCGCGCAGTCCGATCTGCTCGGAGCCGGCCATCGGGTGCCCCCCGATGAAGCGGGGATGGTCGGCCGCCTCGACGATGGCGGTCTTGACCCCGCTGACGTCGGTGACAACCGCATCTTGCCGGCGTCTGCGGCGTGGAGAGGATCCGGCCGACCTCCTCGGCCACCGCCGTGGCCGGGGTGGCGACGAAGACGATTTCGGCCTCGAGGTCGTCGCCGGCCTGATCGATCACGCCCGCGCTCGAGCGCCTCGGCGGTGCGTGCTGGTCGGCATCGAGGCCGCTGACGTGCCAGCCGCGCTGACGAAGGGAGAGAGCTATCGATCCACCGATGAGGCCGGTCCCCACGACGAGCGCCCGCGGGCGCGCCCCGCCGTCAGACCGGGAGGTCATCGCGGAGCCCTTGGGCACCGTGGAGATAGACGTGGTGGATTTCGTCCCTGGTCCTGGTGGTGTGCACGTGGAGCAGGACACGGATGCACAGCGGCATGGCCCCGGGCACGGCGATCTCGGCCGCGCACAGCAAGCGGCACCGCCCCGAAGCCGATTTCCCTGATGGCAGTGGCCGGGAAGATGCTGGTCACGTCCGCCGTCGCCGTGAAGAGAACGCTGACGATGTCGTCCTCGGTCAGGTCGTTGCGCTCCATCAGCCGCAGGATCAGTTCCTGCGAGCGATGCGTCACCTGCTCGACGGTGTCGGCATCGACGGTGGTGGCCCCCCGCAGGCCCCGGACCATGAGAGGTGCTGCCATGGGCGCTCACTCTACTGCCGGAGGTCAGGGGGCCGAGCGGGCCAGGGCAAATGGCGGGGGACTGCGCCAGGTGCGGGGCGCGGCGGGGGTCCGGGGGTGGTCCGGGGGTGTGCCGGGGTGGGTCCCGGGCCATGGCGGGAAGATTGTTGACAAAGGCGATGGTCTAAGTCATATTTGAGCCACCACGTTGCTGGGATTCAGGTGGGTGCGGGCGGCGCGTCGTCGTCAGCTGCGAAAGAGGGCATCGATGAGGAAACAGCAAGAGGACCAGATCAAGCGGCTCTTCGGTGCTCTGGTGGCCGGCAAGTTCGACGAATTCTTCGCAGGGTGTGCCGATGACCTTTGGATTGAATTCCGGGGTGCGACCCCAACCCGCACGAAGTTGGAGAAGACCGACCTGCCCGACTGGTACGGCTCGCTGCAGGCGCTCTCGCCGACGTCCCTGCACTCTTCGGTGGAGATCGTCGGGACCGAGGGCGACAGCCACAGCGACAGCGACAGCGCAACGGTCATCCTTTCGCATTCCTTCGGCCGCAACGGCGTCGACTATAAGCTGGAGATGATCAACCTTCTGGAGTTCCGCGAGGGCCTCCTGGCCAAGTGGTCCGCGTACCCGCTCGATCTCAGCGAATACGCCCGGGCCTGGCGGACGCACGAACTGGCGGCACTCGCTTCGGCGTGACCGATGTGTTGCTCGCAGGCGTGAAGCCATGACCGCGACCCGCGTCCCGCTCGGCATCCTCGACCTGATCCCGGTCAGCCCGGGATCGACCGTGACGCGCGCCCTGCGCAACACGATCGACCTCGTGCAGTTGGCCGAGCGGCTCCGCTACCGCCGGTACTGGTTCGCCGAGCACCATCTCAATCCGGGCGTGGCGGGATCGAAGCCCGAGCTCTTGATCGCCATGGCGGCCGCCGCCACAAAGAAGATCCGTGTGGGATCGGGTGGGGTGCAGAGCGGACACCGCACCGCATTGTCGATCGTGGAGGAATTCGGCCTGCTCGACGCCATGTACCCCGGGCGTATCGACCTGGGCATCGGACGGTCGGGCGGCCGGAAGTACTTCGAGGAGTACGCGGAGAAGCGAGCGGCCGCAAAGCCCGACGCGGCGCCGGGGGCGCGACCCGGACCAGGACCAGGACCCGGACCAGGACCGCGCCATACCGAGAACGGGCTCCTGGTCCCGGCTCCCCCGTCGCTCGGTGGCTTGTCGAAATCGCCCAGGGTGACCCTCACCGCCGAACTCCTGCAGCAAGCAGAGGCGGTGTCTGCGGACTACGGACAACTCCTGGCGGACATTTTGGGCCTCCTGCGTGGCACCTATCGCTCGGCCGACGGTCTCGACCCTCACCCGGTTCCGGGCGCAGGGGCGGACGTCGAGCCCTGGGTTCTCGGCAGCAGCGCGGGCGAGAGCGCAGAGGTGGCGGGACGTCTCGGTCTCCGGTTTGCCGCCAGCTACCACATCAGCCCGGCGACGGCGCTGAGTGGTCTCGACGCTTACCGCAAGGCCTTCGTTCCGTCGGCGTTCCTCGCGCAGCCTTACGTCGCCGTCTCCGCTGACGTCGTGGTCGCCCCCGACGACGAGAGCGCCCGACGGCTGGCCGCAGGCTACGGCTTGTGGGTCCGCAGCATCCGGAAGGGCGAGGGCGCGATTCCGTTCCCTGGACCCGAAGAGTCCAGCCGGCACGCGTGGACCGACGAGGACCGGGCCCTCGTACACGACCGGACCGCGACCCAGTTCGTCGGCAGCCCCGAGACGGTGGCCGCCCAGCTCGAGCGTCTGCAGGAGGCGACGGGTGCCGACGAGCTCATCGTGACGACGATCACCCACAGTCACGCCGACAGGGTCCGCTCCTTCTCCCTGCTGGCGCAGGAATGGATGGTGCGGAGCGCGGTCGCTCCGGAGAACGAACGCATCGCCACCATTCGCTCCTGACTGGTTACGGGGTCAGTGCGGGAGCCCGGCCTTAGACGCCTCGGGAACCTCCACCAGACGTCCCGTCGCCACGTCATAGATGAAGCCGTAGATGGCGATCCGCCCCGGAACCAGGGAGTGATTGCGGATGCGCGCTACATCGTCGACCACGCTCTGCGCGTTGTCGCTGATCGTCAGCCAATCGATGTAGGCCGCCTCGGCCGACCCCGGCCCTTGGCCGACGTCGTAGAAGCCGTCGGCGCCGAGCGCAGCTGTCTCGAGGCTGCTGGCCAGCAGTCCGCGGATGACCTCATCGGTGAAGAACTCCATCCCGCAGTTGGTGTGATGGATCACGAACCATTCCTGGGTGCCGAGAAGCTTGTAGGAGATGACCAGTGATCGGATCGCGTCGTCGCTGGCCCGTCCGCCCGCGTTGCGGATGACGTGGGCGTCCCCTTCGGCCAGTCCGGCGTACTTGGCCGGGTCCAGCCGGGCATCCATGCAGGTGAGGATCGCAAAGTGCCGCGCCGGGGGCAGGGCCAGCTCACCCTTGTCCCCGAAGGACGCGGCGTACTGCTCGTTGGCGTGGACTATTTCGTCGTAAATGGACATCGTCTGCCCTCCCGGTCCGTGCTGGATATTCCTACAATTCCGATCAAGTTTAGCGGGTTCGACGATCCGCGTGCCGTGGAATCCGTGCAGATGGCGTATTTCGGGGTGTAGCGTCCTTGCGTCGAGAGGCTCCGGTGCGCCAAAGCGGGCGCCACCCGGGAGCTGTAAGGGGGGAAGTACCGATGAGAGTTGCTGCCGTACGCAATGGTCTGTTGGGGGGTCGCATCCTTTGTGCGATGGCTCTGGCCGCCGGCCTGACCTTGGTCACGGGCGCGCTGAGCCAACCGGCGAATGCCGCATCCGCATCGCCGGTCGTCATCGGCGACCTCTGCAGTTGCACCGGTCCCGAGGCGTCGACCATTTCGCAGACGACCGACGTCGTCAATGCATGGGCGTCGTCCGTGAATGCCAAGGGGGGGCTGGACGGGCACAAGGTGCAGATCGTCGTGAAGGACGACGGCTACAACCCCGCGACATCGTTGGCCGACGCGCAGGCACTCGTCCAGCAGAACCACATCATCGCCCTGTTCGACAACAGTGACGAGGACCAGGCCTGGGAGAGCTACATGGAGACGTCGAAGGTCCCGGTGATCGGCGCGACAGAGAGCGACGCCGGCTACCAGAACCCCGACTTCTTCCCGCCGGGTGCCACCTTCAACTATTCGGACGGCGCGGGCGCAGTCGCGGCCCACAAGGCCGGCATCAAGACCGAGGCGATCCTGTACTGCGCCGAGGTGGCGATCTGCCAGGAGTCGACGAATGAGTCCAAGGCCATCCTGCCCAAGCTCGGGATGAAGTTGGTCTATTCGACGAGCATCAGCTTCGCCGCACCGAACTACTCGGCCCAGTGCCTGGCCGCCAAGCAGTCGGGCGCCCAGTCGATGGCCGTGGGTGATGCGTCCGCCATTGTGACCAAGGTGGCCGAGAACTGCGCCACCCAGGGCTTCAAGCCGATCGAGCTGAGCGCCGACGGCTCCGTGGCCATCGCCTGGCTGGGCGTGCCCGCTATGGACGGAAATATCGACGTGCAGGGCGACGTCCCGTGGTTCGTGCACGACGCGGCGACCGCCCCCATGTACAGCGCGTTGGGCAAGTACGCCCCCGGGGTGACCACGGGCCCGAACTTCGGCGAGGTCGTCGTCCAGTCATGGGCCGCCGGCGTCCTGCTCCAATTGGCCTCTGCACATCTCAGTGCGACACCGACCGCGGCTGATATCTACAAGGGCCTCTACGCCCTCAAGGGCACCACGCTCGACGGGCTCGCCGCGCCGATCACGTTCCACAAGGGTGCGACCGCCTCCAACCCGTGCTTCTTCGAGATGGGTATCAAGAGTGCCAAGTTCGTGACGCTCAACGGGGGCAAGTACTTCTGCACGCCGAAGGACCTGGCGGTCAAGTAGTCACCCGTTCACGTCTGGCGGCCCGCTGCGGCCGCCAGTGCGCGCACCTCGGTACCGGTCAACTCCCTCCAGTGTCCTGGGGGGAGCCCGGTATCGCGGAGTGTGCCGATGCGCGTGCGGACCAGACGACGCACCGGATGACCGATGGCATCGCACATGCGACGCACCTGGCGGTTCTTGCCTTCGTGGATGACGAGACGCAGGACACCGGGCGAGAGCACGCCCACTTCTGCGGGCGCGGTGCGCCCGTCTTCGAGCTCGACGCCCTGGCGGAGCTGGCGGAGGCCGCCCGGTGAGGGCGTGCCGTTTTCGACTTCGGCCACATATTCCTTGTCCACGCCGTGGGACGGGTGGGTCAGCAACTGCGCCAACGCGCCGTCGTTGGTCACGATGAGGAGACCCTCCGTATCGAGATCCAGCCGCCCGACGGCGAAGACCCGGGGCTCCGGAGGCACCATTTCGATGACGGTCGGCCGTCCCTGCGGGTCGGCTGATGTGGTGACGACTCCCGCCGGCTTGTTCAAGAGGTAGTACACGAGATCCGGGGCGACCGGCAGCAGGATGCCGTCGACTTCCACCCGCGCCGTGTGCACATCGACCCGGCGCCCGAGGACCGCGACCGTTCCGTCCACGGTGACCCGTCCGTCAGCGATCAACTCCTCACAGACGCGGCGTGATCCCTGGCCGGCCCGGGCCAGGACCTTCTGGAGGCGTTCACCGGTGGTGTCGAGGGGCACGCACCCATCCTCGCGCAGCGATCCTCGGCCGATTCCAGGGGTGAGCGCACCGCCGGACACGTGCAAAAGCTGGCTGCGAAAGGTTGCTAGAGGTCAAGCACTCAGTTTTCAAAAGGACGCCAAGGCACACACGGCGCCCAGGGGCGCTGCCGGCCATGTGGGGTGCGGCGAGGCGGGTGGCGCGGTCGTCGGCTTCGTGCCCGCCAGCAATCGCATAACGCACTCCCCCGTCCCTCAGCGCAACCATCGACACGACAGCAGCCCGTGTGCTTATTGCGAACCTGCGTAGAACTCTTCGGAGCTCAAGAGGTCTGCTTGCACGGCATTGTTGCTCGCACCGTGGGCGAACAGGCCCACGAAGGTCGCGATGCCACTGCTGTCCGCCGGGCGCCCGAGATACGCCTCGTAATACGAGTTGATGAGGTCGCTGCGGTACTCGGTGCTCGAGAGCAACTCCGCGGCCACCGCAGTGCGGGTGGTTCCGGCCGCGAGTTGTCCGGTGAAGGTCGCAAGGCCGGCGGAGTCGACGGGGCGGTTCAGGAGATTCTGGTAGAGAGCACCTACAAAGGCGCTGTCCGAACCGCCGCTGCGGTTGGCGTATTCAGTGGACCCGAGGATGGCGGCTTGCACGCTTTCGTCGCTGCCTCCCTGGGCGAAAAGTGTGAGGAACGTGGTGAATCCTCCGTTGTCAGCCGCCCGACCGAGATACTGCTCGTAGTACGAGGCGATCAGGTCCCGCCGGTGCTCGGTGCTCGTCAGCAGCTCCTCGGCGACGGCAGCGCGTGGCGTGCCTGTCGAGAGCTGGGTTTCGTACGTGGCCAGCCCGGTGGCGTCGGCCGTCCGGCCGAGGACGTCCTGATAGAGGGCGCAGATGAAGGCCGCATCGCCGAGCGTGTTGCCGCAGGTCTCGCCGGGCTGCGGCACGTCCCCTGTCGGCAGGAGGGTGCTCGACAAGGTGAGCGACTGGGCGGATGAGACCGAGCTCTGGTAGTTCCCGTCGCCGGGGTAGTCGGCGGTCAAGGCATAGGTGCCCGGAGGCAGCTGGCTGGCGCTCAGCGCCGGGCAGGAGCCGGTGGCTGCATTCGCGCTCGACGGCGTGAGATCGGCGATGGTGCAGACGAGCGCCCCGCCGTGCAGGATGGCGACCGAGCCGGTCGGCGCACCCGTCGTGCCCGAGGTCACCGTGGCCGCAATGGACACCGACGTCTCGTTGTTCGACGGCGCAGTGTTGGGCGTCACGGTCAGGGTGGTCGTGGTGGTCGCCGGCAGCACCAACAGCGACGAGGTGGTTGAGACCGGAGTGAAGTTGTTGTCACCGGCATAGCTGGCCGTCACGGTGTAGGGGGTGGAAGAGGCGGGCAGGGCCGTGGCGGAGTCGAGGTAGCAGGGGTTCCCGCCGCCGTTGCCGACCGAGCACGTCCCGGGGGCGAGCAGACTGACCCCGTCGGCCGTGAGGGTCGCATACCCGCTCGGGTTGCCATTGCCGCCGCCGCCGACGCCGACGATGAAGAAGTTCCCGTTCTCGGCGCCGTAGAAGGCGTAGCCCGGCACGGGGAAGGCCTCCATCTGCGAGGTGACTTCGTCGATCGTGAACTGCTGCGGAGAAGATGTTGAACCGTTGAAGTTGTTGTCGCCGTTGTACACCGCTTCGAGCGTGTACGAACCGGACTCGAGCGTGGTGGAGTTGATGTAGCAATTCCCGGTCGACTGACCGTTGCCCGAGCCGCCGAGGTAGGCGGTGCAGAGGTAGGTGTCGGGGCCCGGCGTGCCCGAGAAGAGGTCGACACTGCCCGACGGCGACTGGTCGGTGACGCCGGGGGCGTCGACCGACACATTGAGAGAGTTGTTGCCCTCATTGCCGTAGCCGACAGACGAGCCGGCGGACGGCGAGGTGATCGTCGTCACGGTATCGGCAAGACCGATGGTCTCCGTGGTCGTCGTGAGGTTGGGGTTGTAGTTGGGGTCGCCGTTGAAGGAGGCTGTGATGGAACGGTCACCGACGTACAGGTTGCCGGTGGTCTCATCACAGGTGACGGTGTAGGTCCCGGGGGTGGCGCTGGGGTTGGGAGTGAGACCGGTGCAGCCGGTGATGTAGTTCCCGTTGTCCTGCAGGTCGACCGTGTCGGCCGGGTCGAGCATGCCCGCGTCGGGTGTCACCAAGGTGACTGTGTAGGTGACGTCCTGGCCGAGCGGTGAGGGGTCGGCCGACGCCACGATGGTGAGGGTGACCGGATCGGGATCTCCCGATGCCGTCGACGACCAGGCCACCGTACCCAGGGAGAGGGCGGAGCCGGCGATCAGAAGCGTGAGAACGCGCTTGCGTGCTTTCTTCGGGTTGGCTGACATGTGCCTCCCAGTTTCAGGGTCGGGTCTCTATGGAGCCGCGTGTCACCCCCAATGCCGCCACAACAGTTGCAGAACGAACCCCCCGGTTGCGTTGGCCGTCCGTGGTCTTTCGCAGATCAGGAGTTGCTGTTGCGCCCGACCAGCCAATAGATCGCCGAGTTGCCCATCTGCAGCGGCGTAAAGACCCGCCAGAACCAGCGCTTCACGGCGTCATCGTCATCGGCACGTCGGGGCTTATTCGAGGTCGCTCAAATCATCGGGAACGGTGAAATCAGGCTTCGGGTCGTCGAAGCCCTTCGCTGCCTCTCGCACGACCTGCACGATGTCGGTGACGGCTTTGGCCGCGATGTCGACGCATTTGCCCGCGAAGTCGCCCACCTGCTGGGGCGTCGGCTCTGACTCCCGGAGCGCCTCCACCATGGAGGGCAGGCGCTCGGCTCCCTCCTGTAGTGAACGAAGGAGGTTACTTATGAACGGCCCTGCCGTTTCTCCGAAGTCTGCCATCGCACGCTCCATCCTCGTCTGTCGACATCGTACTGGCGCGCACGTTTTGACCGGTCCCGCGGCGGGTAGACCCCGCATGATCTGGGCCACGGTAACCCAGGGGGCTTAGGGCCGGGGGGAATTTCAACCCTCCGGCCCTTTGCGCGTCCTGCCTTGCAACAGGGATTTTTGCGACCATACAATCGAGCCTCGACGGGGTGGAAGAGGCGCCCCGGGAGCGACAGCCGATCGAGATACGGAGGAGGTCGTACCCAAATGTCGAGGAACAGAGCTGGGGAAACAAGCATCGATGCCGTCACGGCACCTGATGTCGCATCGCCGTTGACCATCGAGCTGGGTGAGCTGGACGGCCGGACGTGCGTCACCCTGAGCGGCGAACTGGACGGCGTCTCAGTGCCGCCGCTACGAGCCCAGTTGGTGGAGCTGATGGGCGAGCCGCCCGCAGGCGACCTCGTTCTTGACATCGCGGGGGTGACCTTCTTGGATTCGACGGCGCTGACGCTCTTCGTCTTGTTGCACAACCAGCTCGCCAGCAAGGGTCACGACGTGACCTTCTTGGGTCCCTCGCCGATGGCCGCGCGCATCTTTCAGATCACCGGTCTGGACAAACTGCTGCGCATTGAGCCGCCCCGGCCCTAAAGGTCGACCGAGAACCAGACTGACTTCCCGTTTCGGAGTGGTTCGACGCCCCACTGCGTGGCCAGCGCGTCAACGATGGCGAGACCGCGGCCGCGCTCCCTTCTCGCATCATTGGGGAGAGGCGAGAGGTCGCGCGTCGGGTCTTCGTCGTTGACGGAACCACGGAGCGACGTTCTCTCGATCTGGAGGCTGAGCGTCGGCTTTCCTGCGCCGTGCTCCAATGCATTGGCGACGAGCTCGGTGACGAGCAGGGTCACTATCTCGACCGCTTCAGGGGGGTGGTCCCGCAGACGGGCACGGATGATCTCTCGGGTATCGGCCAGGTTGGTAATAGGGATGTCGTTGGCCATGGACGCACTCGCAAGGGTTACTGTTCACTGAGGCTGTACCCCATGAAATACCAGCAAAACGACATTTTCATGCCCATGTGGAGCCGGCGTCCGTGCCGCGGGGGGTGGCGGATTCGTTCGCGACCAGACGACACGGTGTGGCAGAGTTGCACCCCATGCAGAGGCTCGAGAACCAGGAGATCGTCGCGGCACGCCTCCATGACTGGCGCAAGTTGGCGCAAGCTCTGCACGCCCGCTACCTGAGCCCGGACTACCTCGCCACAGCTGCGTTCGTGTCAGCCGTGGCGGAGGTGGCCGAGGCGGAGGGTCACTATCCAGATCTACAACTGACCGATGGCAGTATCGACGTTGCGCTGTGCACCCGCGAGGACGGCAGGTGGGTGACACAACAGGACGTCGACCTGGCCCGGACGATCAGTGGGATTGCCAAGGAGGTTGGACTCACGCCGGATCCTTCGGCGGTGACCCAGCTCGAGATCGGACTCGATACCGCCCACGAGGACGGCGTCGCACCCTTCTGGTCCGTGCTGCTCACCGGGAGCGCCGACAACAAGATCGACGACTCCATTTTCGATCCCTCCGGCCGCGTCCCGAGTGTGTGGTTCCAGCGCACCGACGAGCATGACCCGCCCCGCCAACGCTGGCATTTCGACCTGTGGCTCGCTCCGGAGGTGGCCGACGAACGCATCGTCGCAGCAGTGGCCGCCGGCGGGTGATCGTGGACGACTCCGCCGCGCCGTCCTTCACGGTCCTCGCCGATCCCGACGGGAATCGAGTCTGCGTGTGCACGGCAACGGGACGGTGAGCCGCTGCATGACGTCATTACTCCGTTCGCAATAACGACGCGGTGCTGGCTCCCCGGGAGGAGAACCGCAGGAGCGACGTGAACAGCGGACCGGCGAGCACGAGCAGGGCCAGCCCGACCAGCAGCGAGGTGAGGGGCAGGACGGTCACCGGCACAACCCCCAGGGAAGTGGCGAAGCCGGCCCAGGTCCAGTGTCCGGCCAGGAGTCCGAGCGGTACCCCGACCGCCACCGCGACGAGCAGGAGCATGAGCGTCTGCCAGGCAACGATGCTGCGGACCTGGCGTCCCGTCAGGCCGAGGGCCTGCAGGACGGCCAGGTCTCGTCGGCGGCGGCGGACGCTCGCCGCCACGGCTGCCGAGAGTGACACCAGGGCGGCTACGCCCAGGGCCATGGCGAGAGCCAGCGGTTGCCCACTCATCTGGTTGGCGTTGACGATCGATGCACCCAACACACGCGGCACCTCGTACACCCCTCCGGGTGGCGCCCCGAGGTCGGCCTTGACGAGGGGGCGCACGACGGATTCTGGCCGAATGCCGGAAGCGAGATCGATGGCGATAGCGGAGGGAAGGGCGGAGATGGCCTCGTTGACGGAGGTATCGAGGGAGTGCAGGCCTTCGAGCGAGAGCAGGGTGGCCTCGGAGAGCATCGCCCCGGTGCCGAGAGAGACGTGATCGGTGAGGCCCACCCCGATGGACGGCAACGTCACGACTCCGACGATGGTCAGTCGTCGCGCCGTCCGACCGGTACTCACCGCCACCTTCTCCCCCACGTGCTTGCCGAGTTGACGCATGGTCGACGCCCCGAGCTCGATCTCATCGCTGACGCGCTCTCGGCGCTGCCCGAGGCGGTAGGACTCCGACGCCTCGATGGCGCGCCCGGCGACAGTGGGGGGCTCGACCGAACCACGGTGCGTCGCAAGTCCGAGCACGGGCACGGTCTGACCATCGATGGAGAGCTGCGTGAACCCGAACGTCGACCAACCCGACACCACGCGCTGCGTCTCCATCAGGTGGTCGAGAGCCCCGTCGCCTCCATGGAACGAGGCTGGACGCGCGGAGGTCAGGAAGGTGCCGTAGCCCCCCTGGTTCTGGATGAGGACGTTCCAGTTCCACCCGTAACGCTCGGGGTGCGAGACCAACCCATCGAGGCTGGCCCCGAACACCGCCGCCGTCACCACCGCGAGGACGGCGACCACGGTCCCGACCAGGTTGGCGCGCACCGCGGACTTGCGGCCGCCTGCCGGCGGCTCCAGAGCGAACCGGATACCGAGGGCCATCACCGTGGGCACGCCTGCGCCAGCGGCTGTCTCCGCGAGGGCCGAGGGCGAGGGCATTCCCGTATCGAGGCGGGGTCGGGCCTGCCGCCATGCCATGAAGGTCAACAGACCCAACAGCGCGACACTGAAGGTCAGGGCGCCCCCCACCAGCACCGTGGCGTCGAACTGGGCACCACGCACCGGATCGAACTGCCGTACCGGCTCGAGAGGCGCCAGCGGTGACAGGGCGACGGCGCCGGTCACGGCAAGCGCGACACCGGCAATGATGGCGAGTGCAGGTCCCAGCGCGCCCGTCAATGCCGCATCGCGGCTTGTGAGGCCCAATGCCCGCAGCGTGCGGAGTGCGCTCGCCGCGCGTGCAAGCCACTGGGCCACGGTCTGGCCGACCAATACCAACAGAGCCAGAGCGGCGAGTGCCCCGAAGACCGCCAGGGCGACGGCCTGGGGACGAATGGCGTTCTGCACCTGCCGATGGACGGTGCCCATCCTGCGCACCTCGAACGAGTAACCATGGCCTACTCGCGTCGCAAGGTGCGTGAGGGACGATTGGAACGACGCCAGGCCGGCCGTTGCCCGCTCGAGTCGCACCCCCACCCATGAGTAGGCGATCTCTCTTCGGAAGTGGACGGCGGCCGCCGGGGACAGAAAGGCACCCTCCATCTGGTCGAACTGGTCGACGAGGGCCGGAGGGGCCTCCACCAGAGCAGTGACCCGGAACATGGCTGCACCGAGGACCTTCTGGCTCTGCGCGTCGTAGAGCTGGTAGTGGACCCTGCCGCCGACACCCACGCCGAAGAGCCTGGCGATGCCCGGGGTCAGGGCGATCTCGTCGTTGGACGTCACACGGGGTAGCCGCCCCGACAGCACGGTCAGCGTGTCCTGGCGGTAGAACGCGCCGTCGACGCTGCTCTCGACCGAATCGGTGAGGAAGGAGTCGTCGACGCGGCCGCCCACCACCGGGTTGGCGTTGAGTCCGGCCCATGCTGCACTCGAGCGCACGCCCGGGAGGTGTTCCACCTTGGCGATCAGCGCAGTATTCGGGGAGGGGATGTTGACCATCACATCGCTGGCCCGCACCGATTGGAGGTAACGCCCATACGCCGACTCGGTCCGACGGGCGCCCGCCAGCGCAGCCATCGACACGGCCCCGAGCAGGCCGGTCAGGACGATCACCACCAGCGCCGGGCGCCACGCTGTCCGCCAGGTAGCCCGCCACCAGTATCGTGCCACCGCCAACGGCCTGCGCCACCCGGCCTGGCCAGACGCGCGTGCCACGGGCACCTCGGGCACCTCGGGCTGCGCAACAGAGGGTGGCGCTGTGCCGGAGACCGCGGAGGTCATCCGGCTTCGGGTGGCGCGTCCCGAGCGGGATCCCCAAGGTCGACGCCATCTCCGACTGGTTTTTCGGTCGCGAGTTTCCGTCGACCGATCTCGAGAAGGGTCGGCACGCCAGCGGGATCCATCCCGAGACAGTCACCGATGAGGACATCATCGGCGCCCAGTGCGCGCAGACGCAGTCCGATCCGATACGCCCTCGGGAGGTCATCAAGACGAGGAGGCTCCATCGATCCAGGGTGCCTGAGAGCGGACTGCGTCCTCTCAGTACGAGGTACTGAATTTGCGATCAACTGCGATCGGTTGGGGTACACATCAACCCATGGACCGGTGGCCGATGGTCGGGCGAGCCGAGGAACAGCGTTTCATTGCTGAAACCATCGCCGACCCGGCTCGCCTCGGCGTACTCGTGGCGGGGCAGGCGGGAGTCGGCAAATCCCGATTGATGGAGGAGGTCTTGCGTAGCGCAGAAGACCATCATTTTGAATGGATCACCGCTTCAGAGTCGGTACGCCCGATCCCCTTCGGTGCGTTCGCCCGCCTGTTACCGGACGATTTGGAGGCGGTCGATCAGGTCGACCTGCTGAGCATCCTCGGGCAGCAGTTGCAGAGACGCTCGGAGGGTCGGCCGATCGTCCTGGCCGTGGACGACGTCCACCTGCTCGATGGCCTCTCGGCCGGGTTCATCGATTACGTCGCGCTCCGAGGGCTCGCAACCGTTCTGCTGACGCTTCGCAGCGGATCGCAGATCCCGGACGCACTGAGCAGACTCTGCCGAAGTGGCGATCTTCCAAGATTGGAACTGCAGGCATTGTCCAGATCCGAGTTCGACGAGATCCTCGAGCAAGCGCTGGACGGCATCATCGAGACCCTCTCGCTGGAGCGCATGTGGGAGGCGACCCGTGGCAATGTCCTTTTTGCCCGAGAGCTGATCGCCGATTTACGGGAGTCGGGCGAGCTTCGTCAGATGCATGGTGTATGGCGCTGGGCCGGTGGAATGGGGCCGGCGCCGCGCCTGCAAGAGGCGATTGCCGCGCGCCTCCATGGCGTGCCCGACCCTGGACGCCGATTCCTTGAGCTCTTGTCGATCGGTGAACCGCTTGCTCTCCCTCTGGCGGAACACGTTGCGGATGAAGGCGTCCTGATCGAACTCGAGCGGCGAGGATTGATTGCCGTCGGAGGCGAGGGTGCGCCAAGTCTCCGTTTCACCCATCCCCTGTTCGGAGAAGTCCTCCGCGCCGAGATGCCCTCGCTTCTCCGACGGCACATCAACCGGCAGCTCACCGACCTGTTGCGGAGCGACACGACGCGCAAGCCAGCGGATCTCCTCAAACTGGCCGTGCTCTGGCAGGATTCGGGCGAGAGGGTGGATCCAACGATCCTCGCCGGGGCGGCTCAGGTGGCGAACCGCTTGTCGGATCATCCGCTGGCCGAAAGGCTCGCGGCGGACTCGCTCGCACAGCAGAGAACGTTTGTGGCCCAACTCGAACTCGGGTGGGCACTGCTTCATCAGCATCGTTTTGCCGAGGCGGCTGAACTCTTGGCCCCCCTCATCGGGAGCGAGCCCGACGACAGCGCTCGGGAACGTTTGGCCGACGCGTTGTCGCTGGCAATGGGCCACGGACTGGGAAGGGTCGACGACGCCCTGGCCCTCATGGCCGAGGTCGAAGGCTCCGCTGTCAGCCCCACGGCCCGTGCACTGATTCGCTGTCACCGGGCCACTCTGCACGCCTTCGTCTGTCGCTACGAGGAGGCCATCGAATTGGGCATGAGCGCGATCACCGCTGGAGACGACGATCGTGTCTTCGTCCGCGCGCTGACTTCAGTCGCTTCCAGCCTGGTCATGATCGGCAAGACCGCAGATGCGCTGTCCCTTACCGAAGCCGGCCTGACGTGTGCGTTGCGGGTCCGCGAAGAGCTTCCTCGGGCACCGAGCTGGGCCGTCAGCAGTCGCTGTACTGCCTTGGCGTTCTCCGGTCGGGTCCCCGAGGCGCTGGAGCTTCTGGAGGTTGCCACGTCCTCGCTGGGCGTACGACCCGAACAGCGGGCCTTTTCGAATATCTATCGGGCCCGGTACTTTCTCTTCGAAGGGAGGGCGGCCAGCGCCGTCCGTTGCTTGAAGGATGCGGCACTCGGCCTCCGATCGGAACCCAGCTATGGGTCATGGTGCCTCGCCCTACTGGCGGAAGGAGAGGCACTCCTGGGACACGCAGCCGCGGCCGCGGAGGCCCGCAGTGAGTCACTGTCCCTGCGCGGGAACGACCGCTTGAGCTTCTACGTCGACGAGAGGAGAGCCTTGGCCTGGGTCGACGCCCAGGAAGGACGATTGACCGACGCCATCGGGGAGCTGTGGGCGACGGCGGACATGGCCCTCGAGCGTGGTCAGCGCTGCTTCGAACTGGTCATCCTCAACGACCTGCTCCGCCTCGGGGAATCCGGTGCCGCCACCCGAACGCGGGAGGTCTCCGCACTCGTCGAGGGCTCACTCGGAGAGGCGGTCAATCTCCACGCACAAGCCATGGCCACGCAACGTGGCATGGCCCTGGTACGTGCCGCCTCCGCCTTCGCCAACATCGGTCTGTGGCTCATTGCGTCGGAACTTTGGGCAGCAGCGTCGGCCGCATACCGCCGTGAAGGACTGCACGCCCGATCCACCAAGGCCGCAAAGAGAGCACACGAGGCTGCGGGCCTCTGCGAAGGGGCGAAGATACGACCCGCTCTCTGGGCTGACCATGTCGAACCCCTCAGCCGCCGTCAGCGCGAAGTGGCAGTGCTGGCCGCGCGGGGAGCGACCAATGTGGAGATCGCCCACGCGCTCTCGCTCTCTGTCAGAACGGTCGAGAGCCATCTGTACGCCGCGTTCGCCAAGCTCGGACTGACCGCGCGGGAGGAACTTGGCGCAGCCCTGGCGGGGCCTTTTGATGAGCCCTCGCACCCGTAGGCATGCCGTGCGCCGCCCCGGTGAACGACGAAGGGAGGGACCGAAGTCCCTCCCGGTCGCTGTCCCTCATCGAGGTACGACCCAGTATGGCAGGGCGGGTGTTTCAGGCCAGTTAAATGTGCGTCGATCTGCGGCGACCGCGTGCGCGTCAGCCGTCTAATAGGTAACGGTCCCTGATCCAGTGATCGTCGAATAGGACGCCGCTGGCTTGACGTTCTCGCTCGCGTTGCACTTTCCGTTGGCTTTCCTGGGGTCGACAAAGGCGAAGGTCACCGAAGCTTGGATCGTCCCGGTGATGCCGGCGTATGCGCCGGTTCCTCCGTAGAGGGTGACAGGTCCTGTTCCGGTGAACGAACCGCTGCAACTCGCTTGGTTGAAGGTCGGGTTCGCTGCATTGAGCACGTTGGTGAGGCTGACGGCATTCACAAGAAAGGTCCCTTTCTTGAGCGCCATTTTCACGTAGCTTCCATTGGCGTCGACTTTGCCGTTCTTGTCCTGGCTCGTCGCCGTGCCGTAGTCGCCGACGGCCCCGGTGAAGAGGATCGGTGCGGTCGCTCCATCAAATTTTTGCACAGACCAGACGCTGACCGTGCCCGACGAGGTGCTGGCACCGAAGGCGGAGGCACCAGCGCCGAGCAGCACAAGTGGCGACGCGGCCGTCGCCGTGAGGCGAGCGAGTCGAAGGTAACGCATGGAGTCATTTCCCTTTCTGTTGCACGGGTGACCCGTCCGAGGTGGACGGTGTCCCCAAGCGTGCGACAGAGCGAGAAATGGGACAACGGTGGTACTACGAAATCGACGGTGGTGCTGGCACCGAGCAAGAGGGAGTTGCTACAACCTCGCGCTCAGGCGTACACCAGATCATCGATGTCGGGCTCGCGGCCTGAGGCAACCATGAGCTTCGAGCCGGGACGGAAACGGATGAGATCGAGGATGAGCTCTGCAATCTGTTCAGCGTTGTAATGACGCTCCAGCGTCACCCGGTCCTCGGCGCTGAAGCTGCTCGGTGCCGTAAGGAAGGCGTTCGCTAGCCGCAACACGATCTGTTGGCGCTCAGGGAGGTCGCTGTTCGCAGGATCTTCCAGATGACCGACCATGGACTCGTCGAAGCCGCGGTCGATCGCGGCACGTAGGCGGAGATTGCTGCACAGGACGCAGTGCGACAGGCGTCCGCTGAGGATCCGCAGGAGTTCCCGCGTGACGAGATCGACGGCGCCCGGATAGGCGACCGCCATGAAGTTGGCCTGCGCCGCCGCGAGGTCCGGTGCAACGTCTTCGAGCGTGACATCTGTCCGGGGAACGATTCTCATCTCACCAACTCCCTGCGCCGATGGTCAGTCGGGCGCGTTGTGTCGTTTCGAACAGGCCGCAGGCGTAGGTGAGCACCAGAAAGCCTCCCTGTCCGACGGCGTCGATCACTCGATCGGCTTCCTCGTCCGAGACGCTTTGCGCGTCAATCAGGAGCTGTTCGGCGTACCCGAGGCAGGCGCGGGCCCGGTCGGAGAACCTGGCGTCCGTCGGCCACTGCGAGAGAACGCGCACGACATCCTCGTTCAGTCCGGCGGTGACCGCTTCGGGGGTGCGATGAGCCAGAGCGACCTCGCATCCGAGCAGTTGGGCGATACGCAAGCGGCAGAGCTCGAGGAGCACCGGCGAGATGGCCTCCTGCTGCCACAACGCCGTCTCGATGTCAGCCAGGGCGGCTGCGTAACGGGGGCGTTGGCTGATGATCGACTCGAAGCTCTCCGTGTCGACCTCGTTCGTCGTCAACTCCCCCACGCCCTGCAAGTTAGCACCGCACCCTTCAGAACCACTCCAGAGCTTTGGCGCTGAAGCTCTTGACTTCGTCGCGCGTGGCGTCTCTCCCCAGGCCTGACACCCAGGAATCCTCGTTGCGCAGGCACACGGTCAATTCGGGGGCATCCACCCACTCGCACCGGATGGCCGTCACGGTTCCCGGCTTTTGCCCACTGGCGTGGAGTTCGTGGGCGCGTTGCACATAGTTGCCGCCCTCGAAGAAGGTGGTAGGCGTCGCGGACAACCGCACCGTGTCGGACCGCCGCTCGTCCTCGGCGCCCGGCGAATAACGAAAGCGCACGTACTCCTCGCCTTCGGGATCCTCTTCGTACCGCGTGTTGGTCATTTCGCCGGCGATGACCCAGGAGGTGAAGTCGTACGGGTGGTCGTGGATGGGCGGTTCCCCGGCGCAGCAGGTCGGGTCCCAGACGTGAAGCCGGTGTTCGCGCCGGTCGTCGAGGCGCAGGCTCATGAGGCCGATGTCCGCCATCCTCCAGGGGAAGTCCTCGGCGTGTTGCAGCAGCGTGAGGACCAAGGCCTTGCTCAACGTCCCGTTCATCCGTCCCTCCCCGCAACACCGTTGGACGATGTGCCCAACCTCCAAATCACATCACTGTCATTTGCCTGCGTCAAGAGGGAGGTGGCCGGGGACGAATAAGCTGCTTGGCGGGTCGCAACTGGCGCTGAGGTGGATCACCACCGGGGAGCGACCCCTGTGGCGAGGGCCACAGCCTGCCGTGCGCCTGGGCGATTCCATCGACCCAAGGAGCGGAAATGGCAGATCGTCCCGGTGCGCAGTTCATGGATGGAACGGCGCTCTCCCGAAGAATCCTTGCCACCTGTCGGGGTCGGGCCACGTCGTTCGTCGAACGACTTGGACGACCGCCGTGCCTGGCCGCCGTGCTCGTGGGGAACGACCCTGCCTCCGTCACGTACGTGAAAATGAAACAGGCGCGATGCGAAGGCGCGGGTGTTGCATCCGTCGTGGTCGAGCTTCCCGAGACCGCGACGACCGATGAGGTCATCGCCTGCATCGAGAGACTCTCGGCCGACGCTCGGATCGACGGCATTCTCCTCCAGCATCCCGTGCCCGCAGGGGTCGACGAACGGGCGGCGTTCGAGGCGATCGCCCCGACCAAGGACGTCGACGGGGTGACGAAGAGCTCTTTTGCAGCGATGGCTTTCGGGCTCCCCGGGTTCTCCTCGTGCACGCCTGCTGGCATCGTGCGGCTTCTTGACGCCTATGACGTTGATCCCGCGGGAAAGCATGCCGTCGTGATCGGTCGCAGTCCGATCCTCGGAAAGCCCGTCGGGATGCTGCTGCTGGCCCGGGACGCAACGGTCACCTACTGCCACTCACACACCACGGATCTTGCGGCCATCGTCCGCACCGCGGACATTGTGGTGGCAGCGGTTGGACGGCCGCGCTTCGTTCGTGGCGATTGGATCAAGCCGGGCGCCGTGGTCGTCGATGCCGGTTACAACGAAGGCAACGTCGGCGACGTGGACTTCTCCGAAGCGGTTTCGGTGGCGAGCCTGATCACGCCGGTGCCCGGAGGGGTCGGGCCCACCACGATCGCCGTTCTGATTGAGCAGACCATCGCCGCCGCCGAAGGGGCACACTCCGCCAGCACGAGCCCTCTGACGAGGAGGTAGCAACGGGCGAGGGATGCCGCACAAAGGCGGGACGAATTCTTAAGTTAAGCTGGGTGACGTGACCACGGCGGCCGACGAGCGGCACGTCGCGATGCTGGTGGAAACTCATGAGGCCGAAGTCTGGGCTCGCTGTTTCGAGCTCACAGCGGCCATACCCGGCAACCCGCTCGGCGCGGTGATCGACCGGAGCGCACCCCACCCTCTACCTGCCCTCACCGCAGTCGACTCAGCCTCCTTCAACCGGATCATCGCGCTCGGTGTCGCTGACTCCGCCGATCCCCACACGATCGACAGGATCGTTAGCTTCTATCGTGATCTCGGCCAGCTGCACTTCCGCGTCGAACTCGCTCCGGTGACTTCCCCGGATGTCGCCTCGTCGCTCGAGCGGGCCGGACTCCGCCAGGTCTCGGATGGAATGATCAAGGTTTGGCGTCGGCTCGGGTCCATGGAAGAAGGCAGTGAGTCCACGACGGACGACGGGGTACACGGCCTCGACCCATACGGCAACCAAGAGGCACGGGATATCCGCCGATTGAGCGCGGCCGACGCCGAACAAGTCGCTGCACTCAATGTGCGGGCCTGGGGCGCCTGGCAGGCCCCGGTCTCACTGAGTCCCTGGTTCATGGCCACGGTCGGACAGGTCGGGTTCGTCCACTACGGAGTCTTCGTGGACGATCAGCTCGTTTGCACGGGGGCGCTGGCCATCGACGGCCAATTGGCGTGGATCGGCTTCGACGCCACTCATCCTCGTCATCAATCCCGACAGTTCCGCCGTTCCCTGACGCTTCGTCGGCTCGCCGACGCCCGGGCCGCCGGTTGCACGATCATCCATGCCGAAGGGAGCACCGACGGGCTCGGCGGCCGATCACGAGTGCTCGACACGCTCTACGTCCGACGCTTCTTCGTTCAGGATGGCAAGCCCGAATCGGGATCTCCATTCGCCTGAGCCGCGCACGGCGGTCGTTCTCTTCGCCCGGTGCTGTGCACGCTTGACAGCCGAACGAGGTGGTGCGTTCGGCCGCCGAATGGGCACACCCTGCTTCGTCGAGAATGATGAAATAGCGTGACCACTGACCGAGGAGTGCTGCATGTCGCAACCGACGACCCACACGCTGGACGTCCCCGGCGCGCGTCTGTACTACGAGGTGCGCGGCTCGGGTCCCGTGTGCATGCTGATCGGACATCCCATGGACACAGCGGGCTTCGCCATGCTCGCCCCTCTGCTCGCTGAGGACCACACGGTGGTGACCTACGACCCGCGAGGTTTTGGCCGCAGCACGATCGACGATCCCGACCAGGATGCCGAGCCGGACCTGCTGGCCGACGACGTACGCCGCGTGCTGGAGGCGGTGGGGCCGGTGCCCGCGGCATGTCTTTGGCAGTAGTGGAGGCGCCGTTGTGGGGCTTGCGCTGGTGGCGCGCTATCCCGACCACGTTGCAACCCTCATCGCCCACGAGCCGCCGGTCGCCCTTCTTCTGCCGAATGCCGAGGAAGCGCGTGCGGGCATGCGCGAGATCTACGACGCCTACCGCGAGAAGGGCGTGTATGAGGCCTGGGAACGTTTCGCTTCCTTTACCGGCTTACGGATCATCCGCCAGGACGAGCCCTCTGACGAGGAGGTCGGAACAGGCGAGCGCTTCTTCGCCCATGGCCTCTTGCCCGTCACGTTCTACCAACCGGACGTCGCCGCCCTGCAGGCGGCGCAGGCGCGGCTCATCATCGCAGGGGGGTCCACCTCGAAGGGCGAGTTCGCTCAGCGCACTGCCGGCGCGTTGGCCGCACGCCTCGGCAGTACCCTCACGGAATTCCCGGGTGGGCACGTTGGCTTCATCACCGACCCCAAGGCGTTTGCCGCCGTCGTTCGCTCCACCCTTGTCGTCGGCTAAGGAACGTCGACGACTCCGAAAGCTTGATTCTGTGTGTCGGAAACCTCGGCGAGGGTCGGCGTCCCGGTTCTGTGGCCTGCGCAAGAGGCCACATGGGGGCGATGCGTGGTTGTGGCCGGACCCCGGTGGGTGCCCCGTTGCACTGGCCGAGATGTCTCCTACTGGCCCGAACTCTCGCGAATGATCTCGAGAAGGCGACGTGGTGAGGGATTGACGAACGATTCGGTCCCGACGCGAACCGTCGGGACCGTCTCATTGCCACCAGTGACCGATCGCACGAAGGCTGCGCCGTCCGGGTCTTCCCAGATGTTCACTTCGTCCACCTCGACGCCGGCCCCCTGCAGCTTGCTTCGAAGTCTCCAGCAATAGGGACAGCCGGGTCGCCAGAAGACCGTCACCGCGGGGGAAGTCGTCGCCATGCTTGCTACAACCCCGAACCGTGGCCAATCCTTCCTGCGCCAGGTCCCGAATACCCTGAGCGAACGGAACACGCCGACGGGCAACCACTCTGCAACCATTGACGGCCGTAATCTGTTGTCATGGGGAGGCGACGGCCGTGGCCGTTGGATATCTGGGTTCCGGGTCACGGATGGGTGCCCTTCGAGCGCATGCCAAAACAGTGGTACCCGCTCGCCGCCGATTACGCCGATGCGCACCGGAACGAACCGGTGACGCGTTGGCGCGACGGCTTGTCCAGCGCCGACGCTGCCGGAGCGGCGGATCTGGTCGAAATGTCCGAAAACGACTGACGCCCTGTAGATCGAACACGGGTCACATCGACGACAAGTCGCCCTGCACGCGTTGCGCGGAGCTCCGAGAGGCATTGGTGAGGCCGGAGAAGCCAGCGCCCCGCCCCGCTCCGCAGGCGGGTTAGACACAGGACCGACGGGGTACATGGTGACTGTGTCGTTCGCCAAGAAGTACGGGTGGAAAGGGCTGACCGTCGGTCTCGGAGCCCTGACCGGGCTCGTCACGCAGCGTGTCCTCGAGGTCATCTGGAAGGGGTTGCGAGGATCGACCCCACCGAAAGTGGCGGCAGACCGCAGTTCCTCGTGGGCGGACGCGCTCGAGTTGGGCCGTCGCAACCGGTGTTGGCGTCGGTGTGGCACGGCTTCTGGCGCTGCGCTCCGCCGCGGTCCTCTGGGAAGCAGCGGTACACGAACCGCCGCCGGAGCTAGGGCCGGACAGCTCCACCGCGGCATAGCGCCGCCGCCGACCGCTCGTTCACGCGACCGACCGCTCGTTCAGTTGGCTCGGGAGACGATCCGGCACGGTACGGGTGTCTTCTCGTTCAGGTGATAGCTGACACACACCCTGTGATATCCGTCAGCCACCCACAGAGGTGTGCCCCAAATCAGAAGCACCGGCGACAGCTTCTCTCCCTGTTTGATCTTGGCCAGGTCGGAGGCGACTTCGGAGTCGTCAGCGGGGAGCAACGGCAGACCGGAGGCGCGCAGGATGTCCTTCGCGGCGAAGTGCGACAGTTCGTCTTGCCTACGGAGTGCCTTCGCCAACTTCCTGGCGGCAGGGGCTCCGACGAGCAGGGTGAGAAAGGACTCAGCCGACGGAAAGTCCTCCGCCTCGGGTTCGTCCTTCCAATGTTCGTTCGGCATCTCTCGAGCCCTCTTCTCCGTGAACCAGCTCGTACGTCAGACCCATGCAGCACGGGCAGATGGAGGCCTGACGCCGTTGTGGCCAACCTACCGCCCTGACGCGCCGGCGGCCCGATCAGCTGGCGTCGGCCGTCGACGTACCCGGGATGTCGGTCCCGCAGAATGGCGTCTTCGAAACGAGGGCGAAACCGGTCTTCTGCGCCTTCAAATACCACCCGCACGACGGCGAGGGGTCATGTCCGAAGTTCGTCGAATAGTTGAACGGCACCGGCAGGAGCCCGTTGCCGTTGTAGGACGTCACGCTGCGCAGGTATTTGATCGTGGCGGCGGGTGTGGGGTTCTTGCCCGCACCGAGGAGTCCTTTGATCATCAGGTCTGCTCCCACCCAGGCCTCGTATTCGTTGAGCGTGGGGAAGCGCGTCTTGGTGAAATGGTCGTATTTAATCAGTCCGGCCTGCATTGCTTTGGTCCCGGCATTGGGGGCCGATAAGGGGCGGAACCCCGTATCGAAGTAGTCACCCTGCAGCTGCGACCACGCCGGCGACGTCACGGCGCTCGGCTCATAACCGGTCGGGAACACCACCGCCTTGAGTGGCACGCCCGCTTGCCGCATGGCCGTGGCCATGGCGAAGTTCGAGCTGTCGACCATGCCGGCGTAGAGGCCGGTGATGTGGGCGGCCTTCGCCGCCAGAGCCTCGGGGCCGAACGCGACGCTCCCGAACGGCACGGAAATGTCGAGGATCCCCTGTTTGCCACCGGCATGGACCACGGAACGCACCGTGGCGATGGCCGACCGACTCGATGACGGTGAGATGCCGTACCCGTAGGAGCCCACGACCGATCCTCCGTGCGAGGTCAGGAATTTGCCGATCTGCGTGTTCACGGGATAACTCGGGTCGATGCTCCCGGTGTCGGACGCGAACATGTTCGTGTAGGGCTGCGTGCCCCATTCGGGTCCGTCAGACGACGCTCCGGTGACCGGGAGGTGCGCCTGGTAGGCGAAATTTGCGCCCTCGAAGAAGAGGGCGCTCACGGCCACGATGCCGATGACACCCTTCGAGATGACGCTCTGGACTGCCGTCGGGTCCACGGCCGGGCTTGTCTGGTCATCCTCGATCACGGTCTTGATCTTGTGCCCGTTGATGCCGCCCTTGGCGTTCTGGAGGTCGATGCGCGCCATGAATGCTCCTGGTACGCCCTTGTATTCGGGTCCGGCCGGCCCGGTGCACGAACAGATCAACCCGATGGTGATGGGCGCATTCGACGCGGCGCCGACCGGCGAACTGACCGCGCTGAGCGTCCCGGTCACACCGACGACAGCGGCCAAAGCGGCCAGGAATCGCGTTCCCCGTAAGCGCATGTCTTCTTCCCCCCTGCTCTCACAACCTGCTTCGGGTTACACTACGTGATTGAAAGCGATTGTCAATTGATTTCGTTTCCGCAGGGTCACGGGATCAGGACAGAAGGGTGGGGATGGCCATGGACATGGACGATCTGATTCTGGTGAGCGTGGACGACCACGTGATCGAGCCGCCGAACATGTTCGAGGACTTCGTCCCGGCCAAATACCGCGATCGTGCACCGAAGTTGGTGAAAGACGACATCGGGGAGAAGTGGGTCTTCGGCGAGGGTGAGGCCCGCAACGTCGGGCTCAACGCCGTGGCCGGGCGGGTACCCGAGGAGTACGGCCTGGAGCCGACCGCCTTCAAGGAGATCCGGATCGGCTGCTTCGACGTCGACGAACGGGTCAAGGACATGAACGCCAACGGCGTGCTCGGCTCGTTGAACTTCCCGTCGATGGCCCGGTTCTGCGGGCAATTCTTCGCCTCACGTGCCCAGCAGGACCCTGATCTGGCCCTGGCGGTGCTGCAGGCCTACAACGACTGGCACATCGAGGCCTGGTGCGGTGCCTACCCGGAGCGCTTCATCCCCTGCACGATCCCACCGATCTGGGATCCGGAGTTGATGGCCGCCGAAGTGCACCGCACGGTGGCCAAAGGATCGCACTGCGTCAGCTTCTCCATGAACCCGCACGCGCTCGGGCTCCCCTCGCTCCACGGCGACCACTGGGACCCGTTCTGGGCCGCCTGTGACGAGACCGACACCGTCGTGACGCTCCACATCGGTTCGGGCGGATTGGAGGTGACGACGTCACCGGATGCCCCGATGAACGTCCGCATCACCTGCTCGGGCATCAACATCTATCCCACGGCCGCCGATCTGGTGTGGTCCCCCGTGTTCCAGAAGTTCAAGAACGTCAAGGTGGCACTGGCCGAGGGCGGCGTCGGCTGGATCCCCTATTTCCTCGAGCGCATCGATTACACCTACGAGCACCACAAGGCGTGGACGGAGCCGAACCTCGGCGGCAAGCTGCCCAGCGAAATCTTCCGCGAGCGCGTGATCACGTGCTTCATCGTCGACAAGTTCGGCCTGGGCAACCTCAATGCCATGAACGAGGACATGGTGGCGTGGGAATGCGACTATCCCCACTCCGACACCACCTGGCCGCGCTCCCCCGAGGTGGTCTGGGACAGCGTCCAGGGCCTGCGGGACGAGCAGATCGACAAGATCACCCACGCCAATGCCATGCGGCTCTTCTCCTTCGACCCTTTCGCCAGGCGTCCCCGCGCGCAGTGCACCGTCGGTGCCCTGCGCAAGGAAGCCGAAGGGCGGGACGTCTCCAACGTCTCGCACGGCATGAAGGAACGACGCATCACGACGCTCGGCGAATTCGTCGGCGCGGCCAAGCGCTGAGCGTTCTCCGTGTCGGCTCCTCTCAGCGGCGTGCGCATCCTCGAGGTGGCGTCGCACGTCTTCGTCCCCATGTCCGGTGCGGTCCTGTCCGAGTGGGGCGCCGATGTCATCAAGATCGAGCACCCCGAAACCGGTGACCCGTACCGGGGGTTGGTGACCGCGGGGTTGCACAAGCTCCACGGGGGCATCGATCCCCAATTCCAGTCGGCCAACCGGGGGAAGCGTTCTGTCGGGATCGACCTCAAACATCCCGGGGGCCGACGCATTCTCGGCCGTCTGCTCAAGAACACCGACGTCTTCGTGACGAATCTGCGGGCCGACACCCGCCGCACACTGGGCATCGACGTCGACGACGTCCGCGCCGATAATCCGGCCCTGATCTACGTGCGGGGCACGGCCTTCGGCTCCCGCGGGCCCGACGCCAACCGTGGCGGCTACGACGCGGGCGCCTACTGGGCCCGGACCGGCATGCAGCACGTCTTCACCCAACCGGGGGCGGAGTGGCCCGCCGGGCCGCGGCCTGCCTTCGGGGACGTGGTGGGCGGTCTCACCATTGCCGGTGCGATCTCCACGGCGCTCTACCGCCGGGCCACGACAGGCGAACCTTCCGTGGTCGACGTGTCCCTGCTCGCCGCCGGCATGTGGCAGGTGCAGATCGACATTGTGAACGCCTGTCTGGACGACGACGGGCCGCCGCGCGCGTTCGGCAGTCGCTACGAGGCCTGGAACCCCCTGATGATGCCGTACCGCACCAGTGACGGCCGTTTCATCAATCTCCAGATGCTGTCCCCCGACCGCTACTGGCCCGATCTGTGCCGGGCGCTCGGGGTACCCGACATGGCCACCGATCCGCGGTTCGACAGCATGGCGGCACGCCGCGAGAATTCCCGCGACTGTGTGCTGCAACTCGAAGAGATCTTCGCCGGGCGCGACTTCGACGCGTGGCGCGACGTGCTGACGCACGAGTTCGAGGGCGAGTGGGTCGCCACGCAGAGCCCCCACGACATGGCTCAGGACCCCCAGGTGCAGGCCAACAGCTACATCGCCGAGGTCAAGATGGCCAACGGCACCACGTTGCCGATGGTCACGCCACCGGTCCAGTTCGACGAGGAGCCCGGCCAGCCCACCCGGGCCCCCGAGCATGGCGAGCACACCGAGACTGTGCTGCTCGACCTCGGCCTGACATGGGAAGAGATCGCCGCGCTGAAGGCGGAACGGGCCGTTCTCTGATGGCGGCGTACTTCTGATGGCGGCGGACTCCTGATGGTGGAGGACTCGCCCGGCACCGTCCTGTGGTTGATGAAGCACGCATTCGCCCGGCAGCGCCGGAGCGTCGAAGATGCCATGCGCGCCCATGGGATCACGGCCACGCAGGCCGGCGTCCTGACCCAACTCCACACGTCGCCCGGCCTCTCCAGTTCCGACATGGCGCGACGATTGATCATCACTCCACAAGCGGTCATGGCCGCCGTGAGCTCGCTCGAGAAGATGGCACTCCTCGAGCGCTCGGACGACCCCAATCACGGCCGGATCCGCCGGTGTTATCTCACCGAAGAGGGCGCGCGCGTTGCCCTCGCGTGTGAGAACGATGCACGGGAAGTCGAGGAAAAGCTGCTCGCCGCGTTCGACGACGAACAACGGCGCACCTACGCCGAGCTACTGGCGCTCTTCGTCCGGGAACGTTAAGCCGTCGCGCACACCCAGCGCGGCCTGCAGGTCGGTTTCGAATTCGCCGGCCACCTCGGGCCCGGGGAGGAAATCCTCGACGGGCGGGAGCTGGGACAGGGCATCGAGTCCGAGACGCTCCAAGAAGAGGTCCGTGGTGCCGTACAGCGCAGGTTGCCCGGGCCCGTCGGCGCGACCGACCACCTCGATGTAGCCCCGCTGCTCGAGCAACCGCGTCACCCCGTCAACGTTCACGCCCCGCAACGACGAGATCTGGCCGCGGGACACGGGCTGGCGGTACGCCACAATCGCCAACGTCTCGAGGGCGGCCGTCGAGAGCCGGTGCGAGACGTCGCGGTTCGCGAAACGCTCGACATAGGGAGCGAGGTCGGGATGTGTCTGCAGGCGGGCCCCGCCGGCGATACGGGCCAGGACGAAACCGCGGCGTTCGGCCACATAGCCGTCAGCCAATCCGGTGAGGACCTCTTCGATCCGTTCCGCCGGCTCCTCGAGGAGCTCGGCCAGCAGGCTGGGCAGCACCGGCTCCACCGCCACGAACAGAACCGCCTCTATGGCGCGGGCGAGTTCGTCATTCTCCATGGTCGACCTCCGGCATGCTCATCCTTCGTAGTCGTCGATCTCGAGCCCCGAAAGTTCGGCCAGGCCCCGGCCACTCGTCACACCGGCCAGGACGGTCTCGCTCTCGAGCCAGTCGATCTGCAGATCGCCGAACGTCTGCCCCTGCCCGAGGGTGACCCGGCCCATCTTGCACAGTTCCAGCAGAGCCAGGAAGCGCACGATGATCTCCATGCGCGTGGTGCAGCCTTCAACCAGGGTGCGGAAGGAAGTGGCCCGCTCCCGCCGGGGCAGGGCGATGAGAGAGGACACGGCTTCGGCCACGGACACGGTGTCGACGGTCACGTGGGAGAGATCCACGCGCGGCACCGGACGCTCGGCCGCACCCCGGAGATAGGCCTGGGCCAGCTCGTCGGGCGTGACCCCGGCCAGGAGGTCGGGCGCGTGCACGGCGAAGTCGGCGGGGAGCCCGACCTCCCTGGGGACGGATCGGGCGGCGACCTCGGTCATCGTGGCGAAGACGTCGGCGGCCGCGGCATAGGCCCGGCACTCCAGCAGGCGGGCCAGCAGCAGGTCGCGCTCCTCCCACCCGATCAGCTCGTCATCGTCGTCCGCGTTCTCCCTCCCCGGGAGCAGCTTCTGGGACTTCAGCTCGATCAGGATGGCCGCCATCAACAAGAACTCGGAAAGCTGGTTGAAGTCGATCCGGTCGCGCTGCTCGGTCAACACACGGACGAAGCCGTCAACGATGGGCAGCAGTGGTATGTCCAGCACGTCCACCTCGTGCGAGGACACCAGGTGCAGCAAAAGGTCGATCGGGCCCTCGAACGTGGGCGTGGACACGGCATACGTCACAGTCCGACGATACCGAACCCCCGACCCCGATCCGTGCACCCCCCGAAGGCCCAGTCCAGGGCGTTCGGACCCCCGGAGCGGGCGACCTACCATGGCGACCCATGAAACGGGTCCTGTCCGGCATCGCGCCTTCGGGCGACTTCACGCTCGGTAACTATCTCGGGGCGCTCAAGCACTGGGTGACGTTCCAGGACGACAGCGATGCCTTCTACTGCGTCGTCGACCTGCACGCCCTCACCGTCGAGATCGACCCGCAGGTGCTCCGGCGCAACTCACTCGATGCGGCCCTCAATCTGTTGGCGGTCGGCCTCGATCCCAAACGCTCGACCATCTTCGTGCAGAGCCACGTCCCCGAGCACACCCGGCTGACCTGGCTCCTCGAGTGCACCGCCAGTTTCGGCGAGCTCCGGCGGATGACCCAGTTCAAGGAGAAGAGCGACGGCCATGAGACCGTGCGCGCCGCCCTCTTCACCTATCCGGTCCTCATGGCGGCCGACATCCTGCTCTACGGGGCCGAGGCGGTCCCGGTCGGTGACGACCAGAGGCAGCATCTTGAGCTCGCCCGTGAGTTGGCCATCCGCTTCAACAATCGCTACGGCGAGACCTTCGTCGTCCCCGAGGCGGCCATCCCCGGAGCCGCCGCCCGGGTCATGGACCTGCAGCACCCCGAACGGAAGATGTCCAAGTCGGTCGAGTCCCCCCTGGGCACGATCGGGCTGCTCGACTCCGAGGAGGACATCACCCGGAAGATCCGCAAGGCCGTCACCGACACCGACGGGGAGGTCCGCTACGACCGGACGGCGAAACCCGGCCTGGCCAACCTGCTCGACCTGTTGGCGGCCGCCACGGGTCGGACGCCGGCCGAGGTGGCACAGGGGTACAGCCGCTACGGCGACCTCAAGAAGGATGTTGCCGCCGCGTTGAGCGAGCTGCTGCGTCCCGTGCGTGAACGACGGGCCGAGCTGGAAGGTGACCCCTCCTATGTGGGGTCGGTGCTCGCCGACGGAGCGGCCCATGCCCACGGGGTGGCCGCGGTGACGTACGCGGCGGCGGCTGATGCCGTGGGATTGCTGCCTCCGTTCGCTGGGGCCTGAGCCGGCTGTGGCCTGAGCCGGCTGTGGCCTGAGCCGGCTGTGGCCTGAGCAAGTGCCCAACTGGCGTGTCACGTGGTGTTCGATCAATTCACCTTTGATGACTTGCCAGATTCCGGGCCGGGGGCAGAGGATGCAGGTGCTCCAGGGCTTACAGAAAGGTCAGAGTGTTTTATCCCGAACATCCGAGCCTTGTCGAGCGGCGTCGAAGCGAAGATGAACAGAGGGCGGCAACTCGGGTCCCCGCTGAAGTTCGCCCCCGCAATGCTCTCGGTCATTGTTGGGACGGTCGCCCGTGCGACCACCCCGACCATGAACAGAGCGACTCAAGTGGCGGCACTATTCACTTCATCCTTTGACCCAGTAACGATTGGGCAGTAACGACGCATCGGCGTCTTCGTGACCACCAGGGGGTCGCGGGGGCGCCGGTGGCGCGTCGGGGACTCAACCCATCCCACCAGGCAGATCGCCGGCGCCAAACAGTGCGGGGACCGCGGCAGTGTGTCCTCCAGCCGAACCCCGGCGGTTTTCTCGCTTGCCTCTCGTGGGAGGGGTGGTCAAGGGCGCCGTAGGCGAGGCCGGACACGAGTGGCCGGCTGGCCCTTGAGGAGCCCGGTGGTTCACTCTGCGCCAGTCACCATCGAGTAGGTCAGCCGCCCCGCGGCTGGCTTACCTGCGCCTTTTCGCCTTTTTCGCCTGTGCCGGGGGGCGGCCCGAAGAGGGTGGAGCATGCCCACGCATCCGCCAAGGGTGTGTGAAAACGAACCGCTAGCCTTCTAACAGTTAGTTTTTGCAAGTGTCCGGCGGGGCGCCGGGCGCCGGGGGCCGGGGGCCGGCCACAGGGCGCCGGGGGAGCGTGTGGCGCAGACGGGACCGCCTTCGGGGCTCAGAGACGTTCGATGATGGTGGCGGTCCCCATTCCCCCGCCGGTGCACATCGTCACGAGCCCGGTGGAGAGGTCGCGGCGCTCGAGCTCATCGAGGAGGGTCCCGATCAGCATGGATCCCGTAGCGCCGATCGGGTGCCCGAGAGCCATGGCGCCGCCATTGACGTTCACCTTGTCGCGGTCCACGTCGGTCACTCGGAACCAGTCGAGGACGACCGACGCGAACGCTTCGTTCACCTCGAACAGGTCGATGTCGTCCAGCGTCATGCCGGCCTTGGCCAGCACGCGTGCGGTTGCCGGGGCGGGCGCGGTCAGCATGATCACCGGCTCGGTCCCTGCGACAGCAGTCATCACGATGCGCGCCCGCGGGGTCATGCCATGGCTCCGGGCGTACTCCGGGGATGCGACCAGGACGGCCCCGGCGCCATCCACGACGCCGGAAGAGTTCCCGGCGTGATGGACGTGCCGAAGCGCCGACAACTCCGGGTAGCTCTGCAGTGCCAGCTCGTCGAAGGTCGGGCCCCCTTCACTCGACGGTGCCGCACCCATGGCTTCGAAACTCGGACGCAGAGCAGTCAAATCGTCAATGGTCGTACTCGGCCTCGGATGCTCGTCATGATCCAACGCCAGTCGCCCGTCGTCGTGGTAGATCGGCACGATGCTCTTCTCGAACCGTCCTTCTTCAATGGCGATCCCGGCGCGCCGCTGACTCTCGAGCGCCAGTGCGTCGCACTCCTCCCGGGTGAAGTTGCGCAAGGACGCGATGAGGTCGGCCGAAATCCCCTGCGGCACCATGGGGAACTTCTCCTGGAGGTGTGCGTTGTTGGCGCTGAATCCGTCGACATGCATCGGCGCAGTGCGCGACATCGACTCCACACCGCCGCCGACCACCAGGTCCTGGTGGCCGGCGAGCACCCCCAAGGCCGCGAAGTTGACAGCCTGCTGACCCGATCCGCAGAAGCGGTTGAGCGTGACCCCTGGCGCATCGAGCGACCAACCCGCATCGAGCGCGGCCATGCGGGCGATGTCCATCGCATGGTCGCCGCTGCCGGCGGCGCACCCCATGATCACGTCGTCCACGTCGGCCGTCTCCAGCCCGTTCCTGCGCTCGAGCTCCTGCAGTACCTGCGCCAACACCCGCTGCGGGTGCACGTCGGCCAGACCGCCCTTCCCCGCCTTGCCCCGGCCTCGTGGTGACCGCACAGCATCGATGATCCAGGCTTCAGCCACCCTGTTCTTCCTCCCTGATCTGATCGGCGTCTCGGGAGCTCCGCGTGTCAATGGAGTGAATGTGCGCCCCCTGGGGGAACGCTACTGCCGAGCCATGCCGAGAGCGAATACATCCATGCTGGATCGGCATTGGCGCTTTGCGGCGACTGGCCGCACAGTGAGAACGCACGTCAAACCGCGCAAACGTCGTGTCCTCGTCCGGGCGTGGCGTGCGGCGCCGATTGGGGGGTCAGTTGCTGTATCTGCACGAAGTCCACAAGGTCAAGGGACGCAAGGAAGACGAGTTCGAGGCGGCCTACCGCGACGGCTGGATGTCCCTCATGGCCGACACCGACTATGCCCGCCTGCTCTGGTACACCAACCACGCCGTGGGCAGCGGTGTCTCCTACAACGTGGTCACCATCACCGGCATCACCAATGGAGCCGGGTGGGAGGACCTCGTCACTCGCTGCCAGAAGGGCGATCTCCAATCGTGGCTGCGCGAGACCGATGAATTGCGCCACGACGTGGTCGGGAAGATCCTGGTGCCTCTCCACTGGTCGCCCATGCAGGACGTCGACCTCGCCACCGTGCCGACCGACGGATCCACGCACGCGCAAACCATGTACATGGAAGACACGATGTGGCCCTACGAGGTGCTCGACTACATCGAGGCCTGCGGGAACGTCTACTCCAAGAGCCTCGAGCACTCCCCAGAAGAGGTCTTCATTACGATCGATCTCGCCCTGACGCCTGCTCTGGGGACCAACGTCCGTCGCGAAGCATCGCTCATGCAGAAGATCCACAACACCGACAACCTGTTGCGGCTTCTGACCAATGACATCGCTCCTGAGCATCGAGGGCCGGGGACGTGGATGTACGACGGGCTGGCCGTGCGCGATCAGTGGGAGAGCAAGCTCCTGCGGACGTCGCCCTGGTCCCCGCTGTTTTGATCGGGCGCACGTGAACATCGCCTCGCTCATCGATGCGCCGAGCACGCAGGATCCGTCCCGCACGGCGCTCATCCTCAAGGATGGCAACGTCACCTACGGTGAGCTCGCCGCCGCCGCGCGGAGCGTCGCCCGTGGGTTGCGGCGCGCCGGTGTGCAACCGGGCGGCCGGGTGCCGGTGATCGAGGTCGGCAACCTTCTGTCGATTGCGACCATGCTCGGCGCCGCCCGGATCGGCGCTGCCGCGGCGCTGATGAACCCGGCGCTGCGTCCCCAGGAGATCGCCGCACTCATCGAGACCGCCGGGTGCGTGAAGGTGGCCGTGACCGGGCCGACCTTCGCTGACGGGGTCTCCCCCGCCGTCGACGGCCATGTCCTCGGCGCCGCTGAACTCCTGCACGATGTGGACGGGGCCGGGGGCGACGCCGCCGACGAGGATGTGGTCGGGGCCGACGAGGACGACGGCCTGATCCTCTTTACCAGTGGCACGACCGGACTGCCGAAGGCCATCCCGATCAGCCACGGGGTGATCTCCCGCCGCTTCATGAGTTACGCCGCGCCGTTCAAGCCGGAGAACAAGCCCAACGTGGGCATGATGAGCGTCCCTTTCTTCCACGTCGGCGGTTCGCTCGGGCAGCTGACCGGTCTCTACGGCGCCAATACGTCCGTGGTGCAGGAGCGTTTCGACGCCGGCGAGTGGCTCGAACTCGTCGCACGCCACCGCGTCGTGAGCACCTTCCTGGTGCCGACCATGCTGCAACGGATCCTCGACCACCCGAACTTCGCCACGGCCGACCTCAGTTCGCTCGCTGTCGTGGCCTATGGCGCCGCCGCCGCCCCGAAAGAACTGGTCCTGCGGGCGCTGGAGGCGCTGCCGCACGTGGCTTTTACCAATATTTTCGGCCAGACCGAGACACTGGGCGCTTACACCACCCTCGCCGCGGCCGACCATCGCAATGTCGACCTGATCGGCTCGGTCGGCAAGGCCCTCCCCGGCGTCGAAGTCCGTGTGGTTGTTCCCGGCACCGACGATCCCGTTCCCGCCGGAGAGGTCGGCGAGCTGATGGTGCTGTCCGAGCAGAATGTCCAGCCGGGTTGGTTCCACACGGGCGATCTGGCCCGGATCGACGCGGAGGGCTACATCTTCCCCTCGGGGCGGCTTTCGGACACCATCAACCGAGGCGGCGAGAAGTTCGGTCCGATCGAGATCGAAACGGTCCTGCGCGATCACCCCGCCATCTTCGAAGTAGCCGTCGTGGCGGTGCCGGACACCGAGATGGGGGAACGGGTCGGCGCGCTGATCGTGGCCAAAGAGCCCCTCACCGGCGAACAGGTACGCACGTTCTGTGCCGATCGCCTTGCGCGCTTCAAGCTGCCGGAGCGGATTCTGTTCGCTGATGAGATCCCGTACAACGACACCGGAAAGGTAGACCGACGCTCCGTTGTCGCCCTCTTGACGCAATCGTCGGACTGAGCTGCACGCAACCTCTGCATCCAACTTCTGCATCCAAAGGAGACCAAGACCACAATGCTCTACCTGCACGAGACCCACAAGGTCGTCGGCCTGAAGGAAGATGAGTTCGAGGCGGCCTATCGCGACGGCTGGATGTCGCTCATGGCCGATACCGACTACGCCCGCCTGCTCTGGTACACCAACCACGCCGTGGGCAGCGGCGTCTCCTACAACGTCTGCACGATTACCGGCATAACCGACGGTGCGGCCTGGGAGGACCTGGTCAAGCGCAGCCAGACGGGCGACCTCCAGACGTTCATCCGCGACACCGACAAGCTCCGCTGGGACGTCTACGGAAAAGTTCTCGTCCCCGTGCACTGGTCGCCGATACAGGAGATCGACTTCGGCACCGTGCCCACCGACGGGTCCACCCATGAGCTGAGCCTCTTCATGGAGGACACGGGATGGCCCTATGTCCCGATCGACGACTACATCCAGTGTTGGTACGACATCTACTACGAGCCGTTGAGTCATATGGCCAAGACGGTCCTTGACATTCAGGCGTGCTTCCAGCCCGCGCACGGTACGCACCTGCGGCGCGAGGCCATGCTCTGGCAGAAGATCCCAGATCCGGACAGCCTGCTGCACCTACTGACGACCGAGCTCCCCCCCGAACACCGGGGCGCCGGGACCTATATGGGAGATGCCCTGAAGTTCCGCGATCAATGGGAGAGCAGGCTCCTGCGTACGAGCAGCTGGTCGCCGCTGTACTGAGGATGACGGTCCTGAGCGCATGACGGCGATCACCCTTGGTTCGCTGGCCGACGCGGCCGCACTCGACGCACCTTCACGCCTGGCCTTCCTCTTCCCGGGCGGCCCCTGTACGTACGGAGAACTCGACGACGCCATCGGTCGGGTCACCGCCTCCCTCCTCGAAGCCGGCGTGCAACCGGGCGACCGCATGCCGATCATCGATGTCGTCAGCCTGGTGTCGGTGGCCGGCATCATCGCGGCCGCCCGCATCGGCGCTGCCGCCGCGCTGATCGATCCGTCGCTCCGTCCCGCCGAGCTGGAGGCCTTGCTCACGGCCGGCGGCTGTCGCCGCTTCGCCCTTGTGGGTGATGCCTTCGCCCCTGCTGCCCGCGCCGTCGTCGGGCACGATCTCGTGACGTCTTCGGAGGTCTTCAGGACGGACCCGGTGACGCCCGATCCGCTTCCGGTGACGAGCGGCGACGAGACCGCCCTCGTCCTGTTCACGAGCGGGACCACGGGGGCACCCAAAGCCGTGCCGATCCCCCACCGGGTGTTGATCCGCCGCATCACGGGGTTCGCGTCTGCCTTCAGCCCTGACGCGCGTCCGGTCACCAACATGATGTGCGTCCCGTTGCACAACGTCGGCGGCTCGCTCGGCGTCCTCGGGAGCCTCTATGCCGGCAATACCTTCGTCGTGCAGGAGCGATTCGATGCCGGCGAGTGGATTGACCTCGTCAACCGGCACCAGGCCGCCGGAGTCTTTCTCGTACCGACGATGCTGCAGCGGATCCTCGACCACCCCTCGTTCTCGCCCGTCAACCTCAGCTCCTTGATTTCGGTCTCCTACGGGGGCGCCGCGGCGCCCACGCGATCTGGTCGCGCACGCCATGCGGGCGCTCCCCCACGTCGCGTTGGCCAACCTCTTCGGCCAGACCGAGACATTGGGCGCCTATGCCGCCTTCCTGCCCGAGGACTACCGCCGCACCGACCGCCTCGGCTCGATCGGTCGCCCCCTGCCGGGCGTGCGGATACGGCTCGTCACCCCGGGATCCGGCACTGGCCCAGCCGGCACAGCCGGTGCAGCCGGTGCAGCCAGCGGGGTCAGCACAGCCGGCGAGGTCGGCGAGATCCTCGTGCTGTCACCGCACAACGTGACACCGGGTTGGTTGCGCACGGGCGACCTGGCCCGGGTCGACGCCGACGGCTACCTCTATACCGAGGGGCGGCTCTCCGACACCATCAATCGACACGGCGTGAAGTTCGGGCCGGTGGAGATCGACGCGGTGCTGCGGCGACACCCGGCCGTTTCGGACGTGGCCGTCACCGGGATGCCCGACCGTGCGACGGGCGAGAGGGTCGAGGCGGCCGTGGTGCTGGCCCGCCCTTCGACCGAGGCCGAACTGCGCGATTTCTGCCGGGAGAACCTCGCCCGTTTCAAAGTGCCCGAACGGATCACGTTCGTGGCCGGCATCCCCTACGGCGAGACGGGGAAGGTGCGCCGGTCGGCCTTGGTGGCTCTCCTGTCCGGTGGGGCCGACTGAGACGGGTCGGGGGATGTCCGCTCCGGCGGGCCCATGTCCGCTCAGGCGAACGGCACAGCGAAGTCTCGATACGGGGTGCTCGTCTCCGTGACCGGTCCTGTCGCGAAATAGGTCACTCGCATACCAAGGTCCTCGGGCTTGAGGGCCGGACCTGCAGAGTCCAAGCCTCCCTCGGCCGCCCACGCGCGCAATGCCTCCGACACGAGCTGCCACTGCACAGCCGGGTTCTCTCCCGGCTCAGCTGGTATGGCGTCATTCGGGAGCGCGACGTAGGCCTCGCGGTGCGCAGGTTCGGTCCGCAAGCACAATTCCGGATAGTGCGACGCAAGCATCTCCGCGTCCGACACGGGGACCGGCTTGCACCATTCAACGGGGCCGTCGCCGTCGGCGCTCACCTCACCCCAGTAGATGGAGAACATCGCGCCTTCACGCCCCTCCATTCTCGGTAGCGGTCGCTCGTGCAGGATCGCGATGAATTCTTTTCCGAGTGCCCACGCACCCTGTTCGTCGACGTTGCGCTTGAGGCAGAGGACACTCCGCTCGGGCACCTCTCGTGTGGCGACTTCATACATGACGGTCCTCTTTCCGTGCAGTTGGTTGATGAGGTAGTCGGCGAGCGCGCGGCGTGCGTCGTGCCCGGACTCGACCTCTCGCCAGTGGGCCGCTATCCGCTCTGCGGCATCGGCTGGATCACAGACGAGCAGCTCCTTGATCGCCGCAAGCGGCAATCCGAGCTGGCGCAGCATCGCGATCAAGCGCGCCGCATCGAGCTGCCCTGCGTCGTAGTAGCGATAGCCGGAGGCCTCATCGACACGCGCAGGCACCAGCACGCCACGTTCGTCGTAGAGACGCAGCGCCTTGACTGACAGACGTGCGCGCCTTGCGAACTCGCCGATGCTGACTTCTTCCACGCCGCATACTCCCTCGTCGTCGCGCCTGGTGGCCCGACATACTGAGTGTGCGGCCTCCCCAAGGGGGAGAGTCAAGTACCCGGAAGCAGGCGAGCGTGCTCGGCAACAGGCGAACGGCCCGGCAGCAGTAGAGTGACCGAGCCGGGACGCAGCGGGGGCGAAACTGGGCAGAGGGGCGGGAGCGGGCACATGACCGAGGTTGGCGGCGTGCCGGAGCACCGTTCGTGACGCTGCCCGAGACCGACGATCTCCGTGCCTTCATCGAGGTCGTCAACCAGGGGACCTTCACGGCTGCTGCCCTACACCTCCACACCAGCCAGCCCGCCCTCTCGCGCAGGATCGCCCGCCTCGAGCACCAGATCGGTGGCACCCTCTTCGAGCGCGAGAACCGTCGGGAACCGCTCTTGACCACGCTGGGCGAAATCCTCCTCCCCTATGCGCAGAAGGCGCTCGCCGACCTTGACGACTTCTCGCTGGCCGCCAAGGAGCAGGCCAGCGGCGCGACCAGGGAGCTGGTCGTCGCCATCGCGGACTCCCTCGTCGATGCGTGTCTGCCGCATCTCGTTCGTCACGCCCGGCAGCGGATTCCCGGGGTGCGCCTCCGCATGCGCGAGGTCCCTGCGGGCGAGGTGCCCGGCCTCCTCGTCGAGCATCAGGCCGAGCTTGGTCTGTTGACTTCCGCCTGTACGACCCCGCAGATCGAGGGCGTCACCTACGGCATCGTCCAGCACGTGGCGATGGGACTGCCCGACGTTCTCGGGCGGACCACCAAGGGGATCGAGTGGGAGGAACTGGCCACGTTGCCGCTCCTCACCATGGCCCAGGAGGAGGCAAGTCCGGGACTTCTGCTGGCGATGGCCCGTGCCGGACTCGGGGTTGCGGTGCTGGCCGGGTTGCGGGCACGGCAGGGGGTGACGTGTCGGCGTATCGAGGTCGACGGGGTCCCGCAACGCTCCCAGGTGGAGTTGGCGTGGCGGCGGGGGGCCGCCCTCGGTAGCGGGGCCACGACCCTGGTCGCCGATGCCCGCAACCGGGTGGCCGAACTCGGCCTGCCCCTTCTCGAAGAAGGAGACGTGCCGGATTGAGTTGTCAGTTCCCGCCGTAGAGGACGCCCGCCCACCAGTTGTAGAGGTGCTGAAAGGCGGTGGTGATCGGACCGGGGTTCAGGTAGAAGTTGAGCAGGACCAGCCCGAGGATGATCATCATCGTGTAGGGACGGATCCGGAGATACGTCGGCCAAAAGCGTCGCGGCAGCAGGCGTTCGAAAAGGACCGACCCGTCGAGCGGCGGGATGGGCACGAGGTTGAACGCCATCAGCCCGATGTTGCCCAGGCTGAAGAGGAACACGATCTCGGCCGGCAGGGAGAGGACGCCGCCGTTGAGCAGCACCGTGTTCCGGAAGACGGCGATGAAGAGCCAGGCACTCAGCCCGGCCAGGAGCGCGTTGGTGGCGGGGCCCGCCAGGGCCACGAGGACCCCCTGATTGCGGGGGCTGCGCAGGCGGGCGTTGTTCACCGGCACCGGCTTCGCCCAGCCGAAGACACCGAAACCACCGAGGGCGAGGATCGCCGGCACGATGAGCGTGCCGACCGGGTCCACATGGACGAACGGGTTGAGCGTCAGGCGACCGGCCCGTGCCGCCGTGTCATCGCCGAAGGCCCGGGCCACCACCCCGTGCGACACCTCGTGCAGGATGATGGAGGGCACGATCACGCAGAAAAGGATGATGTCGGCCCGCGAGATGTTGTGGTGCGCCACCAGTGCGATGAAGACGACGACTCCGCCGATGATCCAGAGGGTCCGCCGGGTGGACTGGGCCATGGGGCGCCGTCCGGAAGTTCCCCCTCCGGACTGGCTCACCTACTGTTTGGCGGCGTCGACAATGCAGAAGCGTGCGGCAGGCATGGCTTCGAACGCGCCCCGCCGATCGGCTTCCCGCACGCCTGGCAGAGCCCGTAGGTGCCGGCGCTGACGCGCTCGAGGGCGGCGTCGACCTCCTCGAGGGTCTCCCGGAGCTCCGTGGCCAGCCGTTCGGCGTCGGCCCGCTCCGCGGTCACCTGGCTGGAATCGGCGAAATTCGAGTCGTAGTTGAGACCGGTGTCCCCCCGGTCGGCGAACCCGAGCTCCTTCAATTGGGCGTGAAGCTCAGCCTGTTCCGCCGTGAGAAGGGCGACGTAATCGACCTCGGCTGCTGCGGCTGTGGGGGCCTCGTTCGGCATCCTGTCATGCTACGTCTTCCCTGGCTTTCGTACTGCCCACCCGGGCGCCGGCCCGGGGATGTGCGTCCTCGTAGGCCCGGCGCAGGTGCTCGGGCGAGACCCTGGTGTAGCGCTGCGTGGTGGCGATGGACGCGTGGCCGAGGAGCTCCTGGACCACCCGGATGTCCGCCCCCCGGGCCAGCATGTGCGTGGCGCAGGAGTGGCGCAGGACGTGGGGGCTGACCCGGTCGGCCAGATCGACCCGACCGGCGTACTTCTTCACGACGCCGAACGCCCCGACCCGGCTCAGGCGGCCACCGCGCACGTTGAGGAAGACGGCCTCGGCGTCGCTGCGCCGCTTCCACTTGTTCGGCTCGAGGAGCGGCCGCCCCTGCCCCGACAGCCAGTCCTGCAGGGCGGCCAGCGCCAGGCGCCCGACGGGGACCAGCCGCTCCTTGTCGCCCTTCCCCAGCACCCGGATCAGCGGGATCTCGCCGCCCTCGACCGCTTCGGCTACGTCCCCCAGATTGAGGCCGACGACCTCGCTGACCCGGCAGCCGGTGCCGTAGAGGACCTCGAGGAGCGCCCGGTCGCGCACCATGGCCGGGCCGGTGCCGACGACCGCGCCGAGCAGGCGGGTGGTCTCGTCTTCGCTGAGTGCCTTGGGGAGCATCTCGGCCACACCGATGCCGGGGATATCGGCGGTCGGATCGGAGGGCGCTGCTCCCTCCTCGACCAGAAAACGGTGGAAGCCCCGCAGCGTGGAAGGGCGCGGGCCACCGTCGCGCCACTGCGGTTCCGCCGCAGATATGCGATGTAGGCCGCCACCTCGTCGGCCGATGCCCCGTCGATGTGTGCGCCGGCCCCGCGTTGTTCGACGAATGATTGGTAGCCGATGAGGTCACGCCGGTAGGAGGCCAGGGTGCGCGGGGAGCGGCCTCGCTCGACATCCAACCAGGAGAGGTATTCCTCGGCGCTCCGTGAAAGGGGTGCCGTCACGTGGCCAGGCGGGCCCGGGCCAGATACAGCCCCAGTACCGTCGTCTCGTCGACCAGCGTGCCGTCGGCCACGAGGTCGTCGAGGTCATCGAGGGCGATCGTCTCGATCGTCATGAACCCCTCCTCGACGCCCATCGGCTCGGGCGGGCACGGGGACAGGCCGGTGGCCAGATAGATCGTCGTGTGCTGGTCGCTGATGCCCGGCGTGTTGAAGGTCTCGATCAGGACCTCCATGTTCGCGGCGACAGGCCCGCCTCCTCGGCCAGCTCACGCCGTGCCGCCACCTCGCGCGACTTCGTTGGCCACATCGCAGGTGCCTGCCGGGACTTCGAGCATCATCCGGTCCACGGCGGCGCGGTACTGGCGGACCAGCGTGACCTTCGCCGTCGGCATCGACCGGGACGATGGTCACGGCCCCCGGGTGATGGACGATGAAGCGCTCGAACGGCCGGCCGTCGGGATCGAGCAACTCGGCCCGACCCACGGTGAAGATCCAACCTTTGAACACCTCCACCTCGGACACGCGGCGGAATGGCACCCGGTCTCTTAGGGCACACGATCGAGATCGAGCAGGTGGGGCTCGCGGCCCTCCGCCCGGTCGAGCGCCGCCGCCACCAGTTCGCGGAAGAGGGGGTGGGCCCGATCAGGCCGGCTCTTGAACTCCGGGTGGGCCTGGGTGCCGACCCAGAACGGGTGCTCGGTCAATTCGACGAACTCGACCAGACGGCCGTCGGGCGAGGTACCCGAGCAGACCAGGCCGACCGCTTCGAGTCGGGCCCGGTACTTGTTGTTGAACTCGAAGCGGTGGCGGTGCCGCTCGGTGACGCCGAGTGCCCCGTAGGCCTCCGACACCTTCGAGCCCGGCAGGAGCGCGGCCTGGTAGGACCCGAGGCGCATCGTGCCGCCCTTGTCGGTGACGTGGGCCTGGTCCGGCATGAGGTCGATGACCGGATCGGGCGTCAGGGAATCGAACTCCCGCGAGTTGGCCCGGTCCATCCCGGCCCAGTCCCGGGCCACCGAGATCACCATGACCTGCAGGCCGAGGCACAGGCCGAGGCAGGGAATGGTGTGGTCCCGGGCATACCCGGCCGCCGCGATCATGCCCTCTATGCCGCGGACGCCGAATCCGCCGGGGATGACGATCGCATCGAGCTGGCGTATCCGCTCGGTCCCCAGGAGGTCCGGCACCTTCTCGGCATCGATCCAGTCCAGTTCCACTTCGGTCCCGAAGTGGAACCCGGCCGAGCGGAGGGCCTCGACCACGGACATGTAGGCGTCGGGCATGCTCACGTACTTGCCCACGATGCCGACCTTGACCTTGCGTGACAGCGACTCGACCCGGCGCACCAGTTCCTCCCACTGGCTCAGGTCGATCGGGTGGGAAGCCTCGTCGATGCCCAGGGTCCGGCAGACGAAGCCATCGAGACCCTGGTCGTGCAGCACGAGGGGTATCTCGTAGATGCTCGGCGCGTCCACGGCGGACACGACCGCCTCCATGGAGACGTCGCAGAGGTTGGAGATCTTGCGCTTCAGGTTCTCCGAAATCGGCTTGTCGCTGCGGCAGACGATCACGTCCGGCTGGATACCGCGGCTGCGCAACTCGGTCACCGAGTGCTGGGTCGGCTTGGTCTTCTGCTCGCCGGTGACCAGGTACGGCACCAGGGTCAGGTGCATGTAGCAGACGTTCTCGCGCCCGACGTCCCGGCGGAACTGCCGTATGGCCTCGATGAAGGGGACGATCTCGATGTCGCCTACCGTGCCGCCTATCTCGACGATCACGATGTCGACGTCGTCATCGCCCAGTCGCCGCACCCACTCCTTGATCTCGTCGGTGACGTGCGGGATGACCTGGACGGTGCGGCCGAGGAAGTCGCCCCGGCGCTCCTTCTCGATCACCGAGCGGTAGATCCATCCCGTCGTGGTGTTGGAATTCTGGCCGAGGTCCTCGTCGATGAACCGCTCGTAGTGGCCGAGGTCGAGGTCCGTCTCGCCGCCGTCATGCGTGACGAAGACCTCCCCGTGCTCGCCGGGGTTCATCGTGCCGGGGTCGACGTTGATGTAGGGATCGAGTTTGCACATGGTGACCCGCAGGCCACGGCACTTGAGGAGTCGACCGAGTGAGGAGGCGGTGAGGCCTTTTCCGAGGGAGCTCGAGACGCCGCCGGTGACGAAGATGAACTTGCTCACGCCGCCCGCTGGGCCCCGGGCGTCGCTTCGGCGGCGAGTGTCGCTTCGAATGTTCGGTGCACGCTTTCAAGATAATCGACGTCGCCCGTGGATGTGGCGGACTTCTTGCGGTGCTGTCGTGGCCTGCGCCGGTGAGTGAGGGCACAAGTGGGGTGTGAGCAGCGATTACCGGTGCGGGGGGCGGTGGGCGGTGGGCGGCGACTCGCTTGCGGGCGGCCAGTGCTAGCTCTACCTAGAGCGGCGGGAGTGCGGGCAGTCGGCGCACACAACCGGAGGGCGGCGCCTCGCTTGCGGGCGGCCGGCGGCGACCCGCAAGCGGCGGCTGGTCGGGCGAGTGGGCGGCGTGCTTAGGCGAAGGCTTCGTGGTCGGTGAACAGTGAGTTCTCCACAAGACCGAAACTCTCGTGCGCCGCATTTTCCAACCAGTGCCCCAGCTGCTCGACGGGCATCGGCCGCGCCAGTACGTACCCTTGCGCAGAGTCGCACCCCAGAGCGCGCAGGATCTCCCACACCACATCGGACTCGACGCCCTCTCCGACGACACGCAGGTGGAGGTCATGGCCCAGGTCCACGATGGAGCGCACGATGGCGGCGTGCGCCGGATTGACGAGCATGTCGCCGATGAAACTCTGATCGATCTTCAGTTCGCGCACGGGGAGCGTGGACAGGTAGTCGTACGACGTCTGGCCGCGGCCGAAGTCGTCGATGCTCACGTTGACGCCGAGTGCATCGAGGTGCGCGAGGACGGCTCGGGCGCCCTCGGGGTCCGCGATCAGCGCTGCTTCGGTGATCTCGAGAACGAGCCGCTCGGGCGAGATCTGCGCCCGGATGAGCGAGCGTTCGACCAGTCCGGCGAAGCCGGGTCCACTGATGTTGCGCGTCGAGACATTGACGGCCATGGTCACATGGTCGGCGTGCCGGCCGAGGCCCCGGAGATCATCGAGGGCCTGGCGCAGGACCCACTTGGTCAGGTGGTCGATCAGGTCGGTCTGTTCCACCAATGGCAAGAAGCTCTCCGGGTAGAGGAGGCCGAGCTGGGGATGGCGCCAGAAGACGAGCGCTTCGACCGCCTCGACCCGCTCGCTTATGAGGGTGGCCTTGGGCTGGTAGTGGAGGACCAACTGGCCGCCTTCAATGGCATGCCGGAACTCGTCGATGAGGGCCTGGTCGGCCCGGCCGGCGGGGTGGGTCGGGTGGCCGGGGTCGGCAGCCTGAGCCGCCTCGTTCGCCTGAGCCGCCTCGTCCGCCTGAACCGCCCCGTTCGCCTGAGCCGCCTCGTTCGCCTGAGCCGCCTCGTCCGCCTGAACCGCCCCGTTCGCCTGAGCCGCCTCGTCGTCGTGCTCATGGGTGTGGTGAACCACGATCGTCCTCGGCATGATTCTTTCTCCCGTATCCCGTACTCGGGTGTGAGACCTCGTGGTGCAGGGGTGAAACGGTAACGCTCCAGGGTTGCCGGAAGGTGGCGTTTGTATGGCAAACCGGGTGCTGTACCGACGGGTCCACGGAGCGATCTGCGTGGTTGTACCGAGCGATCTGCGTGGTTGTACCGAGCGATCTGCGTGCTTGTACCGAGCGATCCGCCTGGGTTCTGCGTCGGTCTATGTCTCGCTCCGCCTCCTCCGTCTGGGCCCCCACTCCGCCAGCCCCCGTTTTGCCCAGCTGGCTGCACGCTCCCCTCTGTGTCACACCTCCTCCCTAGGGTGCTCGTGTGGCCCTCCCCGCCTTCGACAATCGCACTCCCGCCGTTCCCGCTGCTGCCGGTCCCTCCGCTGCCGTTCCCGCTCCCTCCTTCGCCGCCGTGCACCAGCAGCTCACGTCTTCGGTGAAGAACATGCAGGCGGCGGTGCACGGTCATTGTCCGTCGTCGCTTTCGGGGGAAGAGGCCGCCGCACTGGTCGACCGTTGGCCCAAGGCGAGAAGGCAGCAGCGTCGGGGATCGCCCTTTTGACCCCGCGGGTGGTCCAACCCGGTGCCCATGCCGAAGGGGGCCACGGGAGCGCCGCCCCCCAATGGCTGGGGTCCCTTTCTGGTTCGTCGGCTGGCGGTGGCCATAGAACCCAGGGTGATGCCTCGGCGCAGCGGGCGAGTAGTGATCCCGACCTGACCAGGGCCCTCCATGGGGGTGATCTGTCGTCCTCGGCGCTGAAATTGCTGGGGGCGGCCCAAAGGGCGGCCCCGGGGAGTGCCAAGACCCTGTTGGACCTGGCCGTGGGCGGGGCGTCGCACCAAGAACTGAGCGACCGTGCCACCCGGCTGGTGGCCAGTGCGCGCAGCAAAGAGACCGAGGCCACCCGCAGGGCGCGGGTGCACGAGCGGCGTCATTTGCGGGTGCACCAGTGCCCCGAGGGCGGCATGGCGGGGTCGTTCTTCTGTGACGAGGTGCAGTGGGCCGCGGTGGGGCCCCGGCTCGAAGCAGAAGCCAAGGAGCGCTGGAAGACGAGCGGGTCGCGCGAATCCGAGCACCCTCGAGGCGCACCGCCTCGACGCCTTCCTCGACCTCTTGGCCACAGCCGGTGCGCACAGGGGTGCGGGGACCGGCGACCCGGCGGGGACCGGCGACCCGGGCTCCCGCCGGGCCGGGGCCAAAAAGGGGGTCCCGGGTCGAGACCATCGTCCTCATCGATGCCGCCGCCTTGCGCCGGGGCACCACAGAAGGTGAAGAGACCTGTGAGATCGAAGGCATCGGCCCGGTGTCGGTGGCCGCGGCCGGCGAACTGTTGGGTGAAGGGGCCCTGCGCTATGTGATCAAGGAGGGCTTTGACATAAAGACCGTGACCAGGTCCTCGCGCAGCATCGCCAACGCGGTGCACGCCGCCCTCCTTGTGCGCGACCGCACCTGTTGTGTCCCGGGCTGTGGCAAGCGCCTCGGGCTCGAGCGAGATCACGTGTTCATCGACTACGGCGACGACGGACCCACCGAACTCGACAATTTGGTGCGCATGTGCCCAGAGCACCATGCCCTCAAGACCTTCGGCGGCTGGAGACTCCTCGGTGCACCCGGGCACTTCACCTGGGTCGCCCCGGCCCACCGAAAAAGTGCCAATGCCATCGCCCGGGCCAGAAAAGTCGAAACCGCCAAGGCGGACGGCCGGGCCGGAGTGACCAAGGACCGCAACCGGCTCAGGCGGACGTGAGGGTCAGAGAGGTTGAGGGTCAGAGCGGCTGAGGGTCAGAAGAGCGTGAGGGTCAAGGCGTCCGGGCCCCGGCCGGCAGGAGGGTCCTCAGGGAGTGGCGTTGCGCAACTTCGGGATCAGTCGTTTCGTGTTCCTCTCGGATTCGAGGACTGACTTGAGGTTGGACAGCGTCGCGCGAGCATCATCCACCTGGTTCTTTCGCTCCTCGGGATCCGTGGTCAGGTTATGGAGTTCCCATTCGGGCTCGGCGGCCGCCGGTAAGAAGGGGTTGGGTGGAACACCCTGGTCCTTGTACCAGTCGTCGAGGCGCTCGTAGTAGTGGTTCAACTTCCAAAGCTCCGGTGCTCCGCCATCTCCCGTAGGCAGTGCGGTGATCACCGATTCGATGTTGATTGGCGGGGAGACCGGCTCGAAGGGTGTCCCATTGAGGATGTTTACCTGAGTCACGCCCCGGGTGACATCATCCTCCGTCATGAAATAGATGGGCGATGCCAACGACTCCGCAGGAGCAGCCCCCAACACGACCCCACTCAGATCGCGCCCCGGCAGCGGGTGTGTTTCGTCGTGGCTGACCGCAACCTTGTTGGCAGCCTCTTCCACGATCGATTCCGGCCAGGCCGAGCAGTGTGGGGATGAGGTCGACATGGCTGGTCGGAATGTCGACGCGACCGCCTGCGGCGACGCCGGGACCAGCAATCAAGAGGGGACGCGGGTGGCTTCGTCGAATGCGTTGCACCACTTCTGGATCAAGCCCCCATGGGCACCCAGCAGGTCTCCATGGTCAGAGGTGAATACCACCACTGTGTCCTCGGCCATGCCGCTACGTTCGAGCGCGGTGAGGATCCGCCCAATCGCCTGGTCGACCAGCTTGAGGAGGTAGTAGTACAGCCTTCGATAGCCGACGTCGGTGGCCGTGTCGAAGATCATTTGGGGCCACAGGGCCTTGAACGCCTCCTGGCACGCCGGGCGACCCGCGAACGAATCGGACTGCGATGGCGCTTCAGGAATATCGGGGACGCTGTCGTCGGGCGGGCCGAACTGCAGCAGCTGCTCCCAGCCGAAGCCCGAGAAGGCGATGTCGTGAGGATTCACGAAGGATGCCACCGTCAGCCATGGACCCTCAGAACGAGAAGAAGCAAGTTCGTCGAACAGCTGCACCACTTGTTCGGCAAAAACGCCGTCGCGCACGGTTCCGCAGTCAGACTTGGCGGCACCGTGTGGCTCACGGCCGATCCAGCCTGCGAAGCCGAACGGGTCGAGACGGTCGGCACCTCGATACGCGGCGACGGCGTCGGCGATTGGTTTGCCCTCGTCGTCCGAGGCCTTCAGCCCTTCGTGGGTGCCCGGAATGACCAGATCGGCGAAGGAAACGTGCCACTTCCCCCGATAGTGAGTCTGGTAGCCGCCTGCACGGAACCAGTCACCGAGCGTCGGCACCGAGTTCGGGTCCAGCCAGTGCATACCGGGATCGGAGCTCTGCTTGGCCGTCCCGTCAGTAGATGTCACCCCGTGCAACGACGGGTATTGGCCGGTAAACATGGTCGCCCGGCTTGGCGTGCAGGCGGTCGAGCCGGCGTAGTGCCGGTGAAACTCCAGTCCTCGTGACCTGATCGACTCGCGTGCGGTCAGCTGTGACCTGCGAAAATCCTTGACGGCGTCAACCTCGTAGGGAGGCGCGTAACGCTCCTCGTCCGTCATGATGAGCAACACATTTGGCCTGGGCATCGGGGCAACATAGCGCCTCGACGAGGGCGCGGGTGGCGTTAGACGCCCAGGAGTTCTCGGGCATGGGCGCGGGCCACGTCGCTGTCGGGATGGCCGGAGAGCATGCGGGAGAGTTCGATCACCCGCTCCTCCCCCGCCACGGCCAGAGCCGACGTGAGCGTGCGCCCCAGCACCTCGTCCTTGCGTACGGTGATCTGCCGGTCGGCCTTGGCGGCAACCTGGGCCAGGTGGGTGACCACGAGGACCTGGCGGCTGCGGGAGACCTCGTGCAGCGCCTCGCCGAGCGACAACGCCGCTGCACCACCGACGCCGGCGTCCACCTCGTCGAACACCATCGTCTGCGGGCCGCCCATGGCGACCAGCCGGATGGCGAGCATGGCGCGGGCCAGCTCACCGCCCGAAGCGGCTTTTGCAAGTGGCAGCACGGCCTCGCCGACATTTGCGCCGAGCGCAGCCTCGATCGGATCGCCCGCCCCATCGGGTGCCACCCGGATTTCGACCCGCGCCCCGGGCATGGCGAGATCGGCCAGCCGCTCTCCGACGAGCGTCCCGAACGTCGCCGCGGCGCGCGTGCGAACGCCACGTACCTTCTTCTCGGCCACTTCCAGCCGGTGCGCCACCTCGATCTGCTCGGCGTCGAGACGTGCTGCGGTCTCTTCGGCGTTGTCGAGTTCGTCGAGACGCCTCGCCGCTTCCTTTGCGAAGGCGAGCACGGCCGTGAGGTCGGTGCCGTACTTGCGGCGCAGATCGGCCAGCAGCCGGCGACGCTCCTGCACCGCCACGAGGCGATCCGGATCGTCTTCCCAACCCTCGACCACGTCGCGCAATCCCCGGGCGACGTCGGACAGGTCGATGGCCGCCCCGGCGATGCGCTCCCGGTATTCGTCGAATGCCTCGCGTCCGCCCAACGCACCGACCGCTTCGGCCAACTGCCCGAGAACGCCGCCGTCGTTTCTGTTATCCGAACCGGAGCCAGACCCGCTCTCGAGCAGCTCGCCCGCGTGGGCAGCCGCCTCCCGGTGGGCGGAAGCGTCAGCCAGGCGCACCTCCTCCTGGCGCAGGACCTCCTCTTCGTCGGGATCGCCGACGTGCGCAGCCGCAATTTCGTTGACCTGGTAACGCAGCACATCGGCCTCGCGGGCCCGTTGCTGCGCATCGCCCCCGAGTGAGGCCACGGCATCGGCCAGACGGCGTAGTTCGGCGCGCAGGGCCAGGACGGGGCTCAGATCAGTCCCGGCATACGCGTCGAGAACGGCCCGTTGGGCCGCCGGCGTGACCAGTGACTGATGCTCGTGCTGACCATGGATCTCGACGAGCTCGGACGTGACCTCGGACAACGCGCTCACGGGCGACATCCGGCCGTCGATCCATGCCCGCGAGCGGCCCTCGGCCGGCACCGAACGGGCCACGATGATCTCGCGCTCGCCTTCCTCTGCATCGATCACAAAACGTGCTTCGACGATGGCCTCGGTCGCACCGGCGCGCACGAGGGAGGGCGAGGCCCGCCCACCGAGCACCAACTGCAGCGCCTCGACCACCAGGGTCTTGCCTGCGCCGGTCTCGCCGGTCAGCGCCGTCATGCCCGTGTCGAACGTCAGCGAGAGGTCCTCGATCACGCCGAGGTCGCGCACCCGCAGGTCGGTCAACATCCAGTGGCCCTCATGTCACCCCGCCAGTTCGCTCATTGCTCGCGGTCGGCCAGCAACCGGAACCGCAGCAGCGCGCCGAACCCGTGGGGGTCGTTGCGTACGACGCGGACGGGACGGGTCGGGACCCGGCAGGTCACGGTCGAGCCAGGCTCGAGGCGGCCGGTCTCCTGCCCGTCGATCACGAGAGCGGCGGCCCGGTTCGGCGCGATCTCCACCCGGACCCGCTGGGTGTCGGTCAAGACCAGGCTGCGGTCGAGCGAGAGGTGCGGCGCCACCGGCGTGACGACCATGGCCCGCAGCGCCGGCGAGAGGATCGGCCCGCCGGCGGAGAGGTTGTACGCCGTGGACCCGGTCGGCGTGGCGATGATGACGCCATCGGCCGAATAGGTGAACACGTCCTCGCCGTCGATCGAGGTGGCCAGGCGCACCGTATGGCCGAAGTCGATCTTCTCGAGCACCACTTCGTTGAGGGCGAGATAGGTCGACACCGCATCACCCTGGGAACGGTCGGTGATGGTGACCTCGAGTGCACAGCGGGCCTCGATGACGGCGCGGTTCTCGAACACTCTCGTCAAGGCCACCCGCACCTGATCGGGCACGAGGTCGGGAAGATAGCCGAGCCGGCCGAAGTTCACCCCCAGGACGGGAACGTCCTCGTTCCAGGCCAGGCGCACGACACGGAGGAAGGTCCCGTCACCGCCCAGGCTGACGGCGACGGTCGAGCCGAGGAGATCCACCGCATCGAGGTCGATCTCCTTCCCCGCTTCGGTGACCCGGTTGGGGGCCGAGAACTGGAGGATGCGGGCGGTGTCACCTTGGGCAGTGAGCCACTCGGCCGTATCGAGGGCGAGGGCCAGGGCGTCAGGGCGCTCGGGGTGGACGAGGAACGTCGCGGTCGACATGGGTCAGTCGGACGATCCGGCGGAGGATCCGGCGGACAGTCCGGAGGCCGCCTCCTCGACGACGTCGGACAGAAGGCGGCCGAGCACGTCACCTCGGAGCACAGTCCGGACGAACTGGCGTCCTTGCCGGCGTGCAGCAGGAACTCGACGTTGCCGGCAGGGCCGGTCAGGGGGGAAACCATCGCCCCCATGATGCCGGTTCCGGCGTCCTCAAGTGCGGACGTCACTCCCTCGAGCGCGCTGCGCCAGACGGCGGGGTCCCGCACCACGCCCTTGCCCCGGGAGACGACGGCCCGTCCGGCCTCGAACTGCGGCTTCACCAGCAGCACCAGTTCGGCATCGGGGCGGCCGATCGGCCCGCACAGCGCCGGGGCCACCGTGACGAGGGAAATGAACGAGACGTCGGCCGTGAGCAGCGAGACGGGCTCGAACGACGGGTCACGCTCGAGCAGGATCGTCGGGCGTCAGCGAGCGGATATTGACCTTTTCGAGCACCGTCACCCGGCTGTCGTTGCGCAGGCGCTGGTCGAGTTGCCCGTGCCCGACGTCGACCGCGTAGACCTGTGCTGCACCACGCTGGAGCAGGCAATCGGTGAACCCTCCGGTCGATGCTCCCGCATCGAGGGCACGCCGGCCCTCGGGGTGCACGGCGAACCGTGTCAGGGCCGCTGCCAATTTCTGGCCGCCCCGGCTGACGAACGGTGCCGGGGGGCCCTGCACCACGATCGGCTCATCGGGCGCCACCAGCCGTGCTGCCTTGTCCGCTTGGGTCCCCGCCACCAGCACCGATCCGGCGGCGATCGCCTTTTGGGCCTCGTGCCGGTTGGCGACGAGTCGGCGACGGACGAGCTCCGTATCGAGCCGCCGGCGGGACCCAGAGCTCAGCTGCTTGCCTTCTTGGCGGCCGGGGCCTTCTTGGCGGCGGCGCCTTGGGGCCTTCTTGGCCGCGGCCGAGCCGGGGCCGGGGCCTTCTTGGGGGCGGCTTTTTGCCGGCGGCGGGGGCTTTCTTCGCCGGCGCTTTCTTCGCCGCCTTGGCGAGTGTTCGCCGCCTTCTTGGCTGTCTTCGTCGCCGTGTTCGCGGCCGTCTTGCGTCGCCCGCTTCGCCGCGGTCTTGGTCGTCGCTCGTCGCCGCCTTCTTCGCCGACGCTCGCCGTACTTTCTCCGCGGCGTCGCGGGCGGCCTTGGCGCCCTTTGGCGGCCTGGGCCGCCATGTCGGAGCTCGCCGCCCGACCGGCATCGGCCGAGCGCTTCAGCAGGTCCGCCACCTGGTTGGCCAACTTCTCGAGGGAGGACCCGTCGATCTTGCGCAGCTGTTCGGCCACCTCGTGGCGCACCAGGTCCAGGATCTGCTCGCTCGTCTTGTGCCCTCGCTCAACCAAGTTGTCCACCCATTCCTGTGCTTGATCACGCTGGATGTCTCCGGCGCTCACCAGCTCGCGGACGATCTCTTCGGCCCGAGCCCGTGTGACCTGGCCCTAATACCGTACCGGCGTCCAGATATTTCTTGATGCGTTCGTTGTTCACCATATAACAGGAGTATATCTGAGTTAGCTGCCAGCAAGCACTCGCTGCACGAGGGCGGAGAGGTCGGCGGGCGACCTGGTCGGGCGCCGGGTCGGTCGGGACCTCATCGGCGCCGGTGACGCCGGAAGGACGAGGGCGAAGGGGATCCCCAACTGGCCGGCCAGCGCACCGTCGGTGGAAGGCCGGTCCCCCACCATCATGGTGAGATCGTCGCCCGGGCCCTGATGGCGTCGGCGGTGGGGCGGTGCGGCTTCCCGGCGACCTCGGGCGTGGTCTCGGCCGCAGTGGACACCGCCGCCAGCAGGGCCCCGGCCCCGGGGAGCAGCCCGTGCGGCGTCGGATGGGTCGGGTCCTCGTTGGTGCCGATCAGGCCGCGCCCCCTCGCGGACCCTGGTGGCCGCCTCTGCGATGGCATCGAAGGTGAACCCCCTGGTCCATCCGACCACCACGGCATCGACCGGCCCCGACTCGACGATGGTGACACCGCGGGCGAGGAGCGCCTCGCGGACTCCCCCGTCGGCCAGGACCAGCGCCGTCGTGCCCACCGGGAGCATCTCCGCCGCCACATCGGCCGAGGTGAGCAGGTCCTCGTCCGCCGCCGTGATGCCGCAATTCTTCATGCGGGCGTGGAGCTCGGCCCGGGTCGGGGCCGAGTTGTTCGTGGCGAACAGGGTCCGGATGCCGGCGGCGCGGAGGGCCTCGACCGCCGTGTCCACGCCCTCGATGGGCTCGCCGGTGAGCCAGATGACCCCATCGAGGTCGATGACCCAGGTGCCCGGCATGGAGGCGGAGGTGTAGGTCAAAGTTCACACTGCCGTAGCCTTTCGGTCGATCTCGTCTGTTATCACTGTGAGGTGATCGAGACCGTCGCCTCCCGTCAGTCCGAGGACACGCATCAGAAGGCGCTCCGCATCAACCTGGACCCCCGTTGGTACGGCACGGTGGCCGAGATCGGCGCCGGGCAGGAAGTGGCTCGTTGGTTCTTCCGGGTGGGCGGCGCCGCCGGGACGATCGCCAAGTCGATGTCGGCCTACGACATGGCGGTCAGCGACGCCGTCTACGGCGAGGTCGACCGCTACGTCTCCGAGGCCCGGCTGCAGGCCATGCTCGACCACGAGTTCGCGCTCAACATCGACCGGCTCAGCGACGCGCGCGGCGACAACACCTCCTTCTTCGCCTTCGCCGACACCGTCGTGGCCCGGAGCTTCCGGGGTGGCAACGAGTGCCACGGCTGGATGGGCGTCAAGTTCCAGGCCCACCCGCACGACGAGCCGAGCCAGATCGCGCTGCATCTGCGCATGCTCGACGTCGAGGCTTCGCTCCAGCAGGAGGCGCTCGGGATCGTCGGCGTCAACCTCCTCCACGGCGCGTTCTTCGAGCATCACGAGCCCGAGGTGCTGGTGGAGAATTTGCTCGATCGCCTCAGCACCGACCGGATCGAGATCGACATGATCCGCTTCCGCGGCATCGAGTTCCGCAGCGTCGACAACCGGCTCGTGGCCCTGCAGCTCGTGCAGCTCGGCTTGAGCGGCGTGGCCATGTTCGGACCGGACAAAGAAGTGCTGCAGCCGAGCGAGGTCCTCCGCAAGAAGGCGGTGCTCGTCGAGCGGGGCAGTTTCCGGCCGACGACGGTCGTCAACCTCGACATGCTGGAGTGCGCCATGGCCAAGTTCGGCGCCGAGCCGGGCATGGAGGGCAAGACCATCCTGCCGCTGGCCGAGCTCACCATGCGGAACCTCCTCGCCGGCGGCAACGGCGTCGACCGCCGGGACTTCCTGGCCCGGGCCGAGCTGCTCGCCGCCTGCGGCCTCACGACCATGATCTCGGATTACTTCGACTACTACCTCCTGGCGGCGTTCCTCGCCGCACGGACGAGCGAGCGCATCGGGATCGTCATGGGTGTGCCCAGCCTGCTGGACCTCTTCGACGAGCGCAATCACGAGCAACTCCAGGGTGGGATCCTCGAGAGCTTCGGGCGCCTCTTCAAGAACGACCTCAAGCTCTACGTGTACCCGCTGCGCAAGTCGGCGGGCGACGAGCTCGAGACGGTGGACAATCTGCATGTGGCACCGGCGGTGCGGTCGCTGTACGACTACTTGGCGAACCGGGGCAGCTTCGTGCCGCTCGACAACTTCCGCGAGACGTGTCTCCCCATCTTCAGCCGCGACGTCCTGCGCCGGATTGCCGAAGGGGACGAGGCCTGGGAGGACATGGTGCCCGCGGGAGCGGCCGACCTCATCAAGAAGCGCGGTTTCTTCGGTTACGTCCGTTCGCTCGACTGAGCGATCACGCGGCGGTACACGTCCACGTAGGCGTCGACCATCCGCTCGTGCCCGAAGCGGGTCACCGCCTCGGACCGGATCCGGTGACGATCCAACGAGCCGACTCGCGCCACGGCGTCGACGGCACCGGCCACGTCCGACACCAGGTACCCGGTCGTCCCGTCGTCGATGAGCTCGGGCATGGAGCCCCGATCGAACGCGATCACCGGCGTGCCGCACGCCATGGCCTCGACCACGCTGAACCCGAACGGCTCGTCGAAGCCGATGAGGTGCAGCAGCGCGAGCGCCCCGCCCAGGAACGCGGAACGATCCTCGGCCAGGACCGGTCCCACGAACTCGGCCCCGGCCCGAGCCAGCCGCGGCGCCACCTCCATGTCGAAGTACCGCTGGTCCTGGATGATGCCCGCCAGCTTCAACGGGATGCCCGCGGCCGCCGCGGTGTCGATGGCCTCGACCACACCCTTGTCGGGATGGATGCGTCCGAAGAAGGCCAGGTAGGTCCCCGTCGAGGGCGTGAACGTGCACGTTCCGGTATCGATGCCGTGATGAATGGTGGCCACGTACTCGAGGCCCGGGTGCCGGTCGGCATCGCTGATGGCGACATACGACGCCGCGACCGTTGTAGCTGGACGTAGACCGGGAGGATCCTCTCCGAGGAGAATCCGTGGATCGTCGTGACGACGGGGGTCGGGACCAGCCCGCTGTAGGTGAGCGGCAGGAAGTCGAATCCGTTGTGGATGATGTCGAACTCCGTCGCCCGTTCGAAGACCTGGGCGATGTGGAGGCACTCGGCCACCTTCGGATCGAGGGTCGCGTCCTCCGACCACCCGTGCGGCACCACGGAACACAGGCGGGCCGAGGTCAGCGAATCACCGGAGGCGAACAGCGTGACGTCGTGCCCGCGCGCCACCAGTCCCTCCGTCAGGAGGGAGGCGAAGAGCTCCCACGGCCCATAGTGGCGGGGCGGCACCCGCCACGAGAGCGGAGCCAGGACCGCGATGCGCAACGGCTTCAGCGGCCCAGGCCGGTACGGCTCTCCTTCTTGTCGTGCTTGGCCTCTCGCTTCTCCTTGAGAGATTTGCCGGGTTTCTTCCCGGCAGGCTTCTGCGGTGACTTCTCTGGCATGTCGCTCTCCTTCGTTCGGGGAGTGGTCGTTGTCGGCTCAAGAGCGGCAAGCAGTGCAGCCAGCGGAACGGTGGCCACTCCGATAGCGGAGTCTCCTATGCCATACGGCAGGACGAGGTTACCCCCGTGCAGCAGGGCGCCGCAGGAATACACCACATTGGGCACGTACCCGTTCTGCTCATCGGCGGCCGGGCTCAGGAGCGGCCGTTGCAGTTGCCCGAGAATCGGGTCGGCTCTTCGAGGTCGAGCAGCAGGGCGCCGATGTTGTAGGTGCGCATGGGCCCGACGCCGTGCGTGAGGACCAGCCATCCCTGCTCCGTCTCGATCGGCGACCCGCAGTTCCCCAGTTGCAGCACTTCCCAGGCCCGCGCCGGGTACCTGGCAGGGACGCGGCGTCGGTCCAGTGGCGCAGGTCGTCCGACGTGGCGATGGTGTTGGTCTCCCGGTCCGAACGCGACAAGGCAGCGAAACGGCCTGCTGATCCGCCGTGGGAAAAGGGCCAGGCCCTTGTTGGCCGCGGCCGGGCCGACCAGCGGCGTCGACGTGAAGCGCCGGAAGTCGGTCGTCTCGAGCAGCTGCTGCGCGATCTCCGTCCCGTTGTAGGCGGTGTAGGTGGCGTAGTACACGCTCTCGTCTGCGTCGTCATCGTCTGTGAACCGCACGAAGCGGGCATCCTCCATGCCGTTGCTCTCGGCTGCCATCGAAGGCATCAGGACCCGCTCGTTGAGGGCCGACGCTGCGTCGAACTCGACGGCATAGGTCCGCGCCGCGATGTGGTTGATCATGGAGATGATCCGCTTGCCCTGCGGGCGCGTGGCGAGCTGCTGGTCCAGCTCCGCCAGTCGCTGCTCGAGCTCGGCCGCGCTGAACTGCGGCTGGAGGTCGTCGAGCACGAAGTCCGCGTCATTGCCCCCGCTGCGCAGGCGACTGCAGTTCACCCCGGAAGACGACGGCGTGCTGGGCTGTCTCGTCACGGCGGCCGGTGGTGGCGAAGTCCGGACCGGGGTCGAACGTGAGCGCACCGCTCCCGCTGACGACGCCGGTGCGGAACCCGATGGACGAGCGGTGCCCCTCCCCGATGCCCCGGACGCTCATCACCACGCGGATGCGCATCTGCGCGCCACGCCGCTGCTGATCCGGATGCGCCACCAGGCTGGGATTGCACAGGGCTGCCGCCTTCTATGGCGTACTCACTGGTGAACGTCGCCCCGAGCAGGAGGCGGCGGGTGTCGGAGAGCTCGAGCGGCGGAGTCGAGCCGGCCGGACAACTCATCGGCATGGCGACGGAAGGTCTCCAGCAATCCGTGGTGACGCCCGGAGAAGCGGGCCACGACGTCGTCGAAGGCGTCCTGCACCTCATCATCGCCGAGCGCGAGCACTCGGCGGACCACCGCCGCGGAGCGCGACTCCTGCTGGTCGTAGCCTTCGTCGCCCGGCACGAACAGTTGCGTCACGACGCGGGCGGGATCGGCCCGGAGGCGGCCGGGCTGGCGCTGGACCAGCTCGCCGCATTCATGAGCGCGACCGGCTACCGGCCGCCGGCGTACGTGTTGCAGTGTGGTGAGGAAGGCGAGCGTCGACTCGGTCCCCTGATTGAGGTTCGCCCCGTCCTCTTCGAGCCCGTCGAAGCCTCCGCCGGTCGACCGGATCCCACATGACCACCCGGGCGTCGTTGTCGCCGAGGAACCAGGCCGCGGCCGCCGTCACACCAGCCGGCCAGACAGCGCTGTCGTCGACGGTGGCGGCCCGAGCGCAGGCATCGGCCAACGCGGCCACCTCAATGGGCTGTTGGTCGAAACGCGGGCCGACGTCGCCCGCGGCCGCCGCCACCGGCCGGCGTGACCGAGATATGCCCGTCCGCCATCTCGTGCGCCAGCAGCCAACCCAGCAGATCGAGCCCCTGTTGGCGCAGCGTGGCGTCGTCCAACACGGTGCCGGCCGCGATCATGGCCTCGGGCAGGACGGCATTGCCGTACGCCAGACGGGCCTCGGGCCAGGGCCAGACGGCGTCGGCAGTGGGACGGGCCATTGGGCCGGCCGCGTCGACGAGGAGTGCCCGCGCCGGCGGTGGCCGGGCATGACGCTGAGCAGTTCGGCCGCGCCGAGGGCGGCGAAGGCCATGGCACGGGGCCAGATCGACCGTTGGCGCGCCGCCTGCCCCAGAAGATCCGACGCCTTCGTCGCGCGCCTCGGCGTCATCCGCGTGCGCGGCAGCAGTGCCGAGGCCCCAGATGGCTCTCCCCCATGCATCCTCCACCCGCGGCAGGTCCTCCCAGTGCCCATGGCGGTTCATCCGGTTGCGGGTCCCTCCGCTCACTCCCTGCGCGTCGCCGAGGAAGCGCAGCGCCAGGCGGACCAGGTGCGGCGACCGCCGGATCGCCCGCGGGCTCGCGCACCGCTGCCACGAGCACCCGCGCCATGTCGTCGGTGCAGTAGCCGTGCTCGGGCCGGGGTACCGCGAACGCGGCGTGCTCGAAGGTGCCGCGCCGATCGCTCATGGCAGAGATGTGCGCGAAGTTCGGGCGCGGTGGGTCGGGCGCGTGAGTCGGTCGTCGGCTTCACACCAGGACGGGCCGCGCCGCCACCAGGCTGCCGGGCCAGGCGGAGATACTCCCCGGCCACGACCGGCCAGCCCAATGCCGGCGCGAGGCGGGCCGCTTCGGCCGCCATGCAGCTCGGCCAACCCCGGTTCGATCAGCACCCGCGCGCAACGCCGACGCCATGGCATCGGGATCGTCATGGGCGACGACGATGCCGGCGCCGCTGGCCAACAACTCCTCGGCGTGGGCGAAGGCGGTCGCCACGACCGGCTTTCCCGCCGCGATGGCATCGACCAGGACGCCCGAGGTGACCTGATCCGTCGAGTCGTACGGCAGCACGACCACGGCGCTCGAGGCGATCAATGCGTGCAGCGCATGCATGTCCCGGTAGTCGTCGTCGAAGCAGACCGAGTCGGCCACGCCCGAGGCGCCGGGCCTGCGCCATGCGGGCTTCGCGGTACGGCTCCCCGTCGGCCGCCAGCACTTTGGGATGGGTGCGGCCCGGCGACCAGGTAGCGCGGCGCGCATCGGCAGGTCCTGCAGGGCCGGCATGGCGTCGAGGACCCGTTCGATGCCCTTGCCCGGCCCGATGAGGCCCCACGTCAACAAGATGGGCCGTGCCGCCGGCTGGCGGGCCAGGTCCGGCGGGGGCACGGCCGCCCCGTGGGCGATCGTCACGACCTGCGCCGGGTCGACATCGAAGATGGTGCACAGGCGCAGTCGGGCCGCCTCCGACATGACGACGACCTGGTCCGCCAGGGCCGCCGCGTCGACCAGCACGGCACGCTGGTGGGGCGTGGGGTCGCGGAAAATGGTGTGGGCGATCACGATGGACGGGCACCCGCAGGTTGGCCAGGACTTCGAGCACCTCGTCCCCGTCGGTGCCGCCGAAGAGGCCGTATTCGTGCTGGATCACCGCCACATCGCACTGGTTGAGCAGCTCGGCGCTGGCCGCCACCGAGGCCGGCGAGCCGTTGCTGCAGTTCGCCGATCACACGTGTCGACGTCGCCGGTGTCCCATCGGCCACCCGGACGACGCCCACCTCGGCGCCGTGGCTCGCCAGCCCGTCGGATAGGGCCGTGGTGAAGGTAGCCAGGCCACAAGCGGTCGGGGGGTAGCTGCTCAGGATCCCGAAGGAGGGTGCGCGGTCGAGCGGGCCGATTTGGCTGGATCGGTGAAGAGGCGACGCGCACTGAAGCTCCTTGCGGTAGCTCGGTCGAGGCGTCGAGCCTGCACGGGGCGACAGCAGGCGAAACCGGCCGTCCAGCCCAAGCGAAGCGACTCTCCCAAGGGGGTGAGAACCCCAGCCTACCGCGGGCGCCCGCCCGGATCAGCGGCGACCCATATCGACGGCGTTCGCCTTCACCACGTCCAGGGTGACGACCACGCGCGAATGCCGGGTTGATCATGCACCCGCAGGTCGGCGCCGTACTTGGCCCCGACCAGGTCGGCGAAGCGGTACTCGTGATCGGGCTCGATGAGGGCATCACCGCGCAGCTCGAGGTAGCGGCCCGTCTGCTCCAGATCGAGGATGAAAAGGGTGCAGGCCGGGATCCGCAGGAGGTTCTGTCGCCGTCCGCTCAGCGGGCCGCGTCGCCGAAGCGATAGGACCTCGTCAGCTCGTCCAGCTCGGCCTTGAGTGCACTCGACATCACGTAGTCGGCCGCCGCCAGGCTGTCGTCGAGCTGGCCGGGGCGGCTGGCCCCGATGATCGGCGCCGTCACCGCCGGATTGGCCAGGACCCAGGCCACCGACAGCGTCACCAGCGAGATGCCTTCACGCTCGGCGATCTTCCGCAGTTCTTCCACCGTGGCGAACTGCTCGTCGTGCCAGTAGCGGTTCTGGTAGATGTCGGCGGCGGTGCCCAGGGTGAAGCGCGAGCCCTCGGGCGGCGGGGCCGACGGGATTGTGCTTTCCCGACAGCATGCCGCCGGCGATCGGGTTGTACGGGATGATCCCCAGCCCCTCTTCGGCGCACAAAGGGACCAACTCGCGCTCGATCTGGCGGAACAGCAGGTTGTAGCGGGGCTGCACCGAGTCGAAGCGGACGACGGCCTGCGCCTCGCTGCGCCCGAGGGCCGGGCCACCTGGTAGGCCAGGAAGTTGGAGCAGCCGACGTAGCGGACCTTGCCCGAGCGGACGAGGTCGTCGAGCGCGGCGAGGGTCTCGTCGATCGGCGTGCCCGGGTCGGGCCCATGCAGTTGGTACAGGTCGATGTAGTCGGTGCCGAGCCGCCGGAGCGATGCCTCGACGGCGTCCAGAATGTGCTTGCGTCGAGTTTCCCTGCTCCCACGGCTGCGGGCCCGGTGCGGCCGAAGCACTTGGTGGCCACAATGAAGCGGTCTCGTCTTGCCGCGCAGCCAGCCCCCGAGGATCTCCTCGGTGCGCCCCACCGTCGGGAGACCGCCCCCCAGCGGATAGACGTCGGCCGTATCGATGAAGGTGATGCCGCCTTCGGCCGCCCGGTCGAGGATCGCCACCGACGTCGTCTCGTCGCACTGCAACCCGAACGTCATCGTGCCGAGGCAGAGTTCGGAGACGAGCAAGTCCAGTGCGGCCGAGGCGAACGTGGTTCATGCGGCCAAAGTAATACTGCGGGCGTGCCTGACGCAGGTCGCCCCGCCGGGTGCGGCTGACGCCGGGCCCCGGCCCTACTCGTACTCGTACTGTTGGAACGTCTCTTCGCCGATGAGGGCGAGCGCTCCCGGGGCCTGGTCTTCGCGCTGGCGCTCGGGGTCCATGCTGACGTAGCGGTTCAACGCGTCCAGCGTGGCCTTGGCCGACGAGACAAGGTCGCTGTCGGCCCGGGCGATGCCCATGCGGTCATCGTCGGCGGAGAGCGACCGGAAGGCGACAATGACCGAACAGCCGACCACCGTATCGACCTTCGTGACCCCCATCAGGTAGAACGGAATGACGTAGCCCAGGTCCCGCAGTGCGCCCAACGTGGCCTCGGCCCCGCCGATCAACGGTCCGCTGCCGGCCCGGCCGACTCCGGTCCTTCCGCTGTGGAGCAGATGGATCTCGCTGATGCCGTCATGCTGGTTGAACTCGGCCACGGTCAACGTAATGCGGGCCAGGTCTCCACTGCGCAGCGGCGGCGGCGCGCTCGGCCTCTTCCAAAATCACCGACGCGTTGGGGTAGTAGAGGCTGGCCACTTGGGCCGCGCTCTCCCGGATCAACTCCGGATCGTGGTTGCGCACGGACAGCACCACCGAATCGACCTCGCCGTTCTGCAGGTGGCTGATGCCCACATTGACAACGCCCGGAAGCGACCGCAGCTCGAGCTCGAAATCTTCTTCGATCGTCGCCGTCATGGGAGAGCCGTCATGGGAGAGCCGTCATCGGAGAGCCGTCATCGGAGAGCCGTCATCGGAGCACGATGCCTTTCTTCTCATACAGGCGAGCGTCCGCAATGCGGTAGAGCTCGGCCGGGTCGGTCGAATCGCCGGGCGACGTCGCCGTGCCGACCGAGAAGTCCAACTCGGGCAACGAGACGAGCAGTGCCCGCAGGCGTTCTGTGAACGCCAGTACTTCGGTGCCCTCCGCATTGGCCAGAATGATGGCGAACTCGTCGCCGCCCATCCGGGCCGTGGTGTCGCCGCTGCGCACGGATCGTCGCAGGGCCCAGCCGAAGGAGCGCAACATGTCGTCGCCCACGGCGTGGCCCAGCCGGTCGTTGACCGCCTTGAACCCGTCCAGATCGATGAGGACCAGGGTGAAGGCCCAGCCGTAGCGCGCGCTCTGGACGGCCGAGGTCCGCAACGCGGCATCGAAGTGCCGGCGGTTGGCGATGTTGGTGAGAGGGTCATGGTCGGCGCTGTGCCGGGCCAGGTGCAGGGTGAGGGCGAGCTGGCACACGTTGCGCACCACGTCCCGCACGACGTACGGCACGACGTCGGGCTCGCAGAACACCCCGGGGACCGTGCTCATATCGGCGGGCGAGTCACTCGTCAGGCTCTTCTGGCCCAGCCGGAAGGCCTGGGTGCCGAGCGCCTCGTCACGCAGGACCACGACGGCGTCGGTCAACCGGTAGCGCCGGGCCAACAGATCCAGCACCGAATAGATGAAGCCGATGTTGACTTCCTTCGTGGACACCTGATCGAGCATGGTCAGGAAGACCCACGGCTCGTGCAACTCTCCGGTGCTGTCGATCTCCCCCGAGCCGGCGTCGGCCATGGTGGTCACAGGGACCTTTCCGACAGAGCGGGGGCCACCTTTCCGGCTGGACGGAACTTCGACATTTCGATGGCGCCCGCGCGGAGCACCGGGGCGAGCTCATCAGGCGACATGGGCACCGACATCAGGTACCCCTGGCCACGGTGGCAGCCCAACTCGAGCAGCTTGTCGATCGTCGCACTGCATTCGATGCCCTCCGCAATGACGCCGAGGTCGAGCGCGCGGCCGAGTTGGATGATCGCTTCGACGATCGCCTTGTCGCTCGGGTCGGAGTCGATGCCGGCGACGAATGTCTGGTCGAGCTTCAAGAAGTTCACCGGCAGGTGCTTCAACTCGGTGAACGATGCGTAGCCGGTGCCGAAGTCGTCGATGGCGACCTCGACCCCGAGAGCTTGGAAGCCGCGGCAGGATGCGGGCTGTCTGCTCGGGCTCCTGCAGCACGGCGTGCTCGGTCATTTCGATGCACAGGCGCTCGCCGGGGATCCGGTGCACACGGAGGCAATTCTCGACGAATTCCACGAGACCGCTGATGACGAACTGTGCCGGCGACATGTTGACCCGGACGACGACAGGCAGGTTCGGGTATTCGCGTCGCCATTCGGCCAACTGGCGGCAGGCTTCGGCGAAGACCCAACGGCCCATGTCCACCACCAGGCCGGTCTCCTCGGCCACGGTGATGAACGCCGACGCCGGCAGAAGGCCGCGCGTGGGGTGCTGCCAGCGGACGAGGGCCTCGACCGCCAGGAGCTTCCCTGTGCGCAGGTCGACCTCGGGTTGGTAGTGCAGCCGCAACCCGTCGCCTTCGATGGCCTCGCGCAGCGTCAATTCCGTGCGTGAGCGCTCGCTGACCGATTCCCGCAGAACCTCGTCGAACACCACCGCCTGGTTGCGTCCTTGACGCTTGGCGGCATAGAGGGCCACATCGGCCCATCCGAGCAATTCGATCCCGTTCTTCACACCCGGGCTCGACAGCACAATGCCGATGCTGGCGGTGTGCGTCACTTCCTGCCCGGCGAAGTCGATCGGTTCGCCGATCACACCGAGCAGCCGGTAGGCGGTGGCGGCCACTTCCATTTCGCTGCCGCAGTCGCCGACCAGGATCACGAATTCGTCGCCGCCGAGACGCGCGGCGAAGTCGTTGGGACGGATGCTGGTCCGGATCCGGTCCGCAATCGTCGTCAGCACCCGGTCACCGCTGGCGTGACCGAGGAAGTCGTTCATGACCTTGAAGCGGTCGAGGTCGAAGAAGAGGATCGCGGTCGAGCGGTTGGCGGCGAGCCGGACCTCGAGCTCACGCAGGAGAGAGCGACGGTTCGGCAGACCGGTCAGGTCGTCGTGCAGGGCGATGTACTCGGTGCGCTCTTCGGCATCGATGCGGGCCTGCAGCTGCACGAGCATGGAGGCGATCGCCTGCAGGGCGCTGATCTCCTCGGGCGTCCAGGCGTGGAGACCGAAGTGGAGAAATCCGAGAATGCCCCAGGTGGTGTCGGCCAGAAGGAGGGGGACGCATGCCCCGCCGACACGCTGGACGCCGGATCCTTCTTCGACGCGGTCGATGTAGTCGTCCGGCTGGTACGTCAGTCCGGGCAGGTACGGCTTGCGGAGATCCTTCGTCGCGGCAAACACGGGATCCGAATCGAACGGCACTTCGCCGAGCGGGTCGATCCCTTCGAGCGGACGCGGGGGCCACTCGGCTTCGAGAATGCTCAAGCCGCGCTGATGATCGTTACGACGGAGGAACGCGACGTCGGCGCCCAGGAACTCCGCCAGCACGCGGGTCGTCCATGTGAAGACTTCTTGGCGGCTGCGCGAGGAGGCCGACATCAGACGTTCGGCCACCATGCCGACGAGCTCGTCCAGACGGCGCTGGACCAGCAGAGCGCTCTCCCGGGAGGCCAGGGTCACGGTGTGGCTCAACAAGCCGCCGAAGGCCCGGGCCAGCGCACGCTCCCGGCTCGACCATGCCTTGCCCTGACGCGCGACGACCAGGGCGCCGATGAGCTCGCCGTCCTGCAGTTGGATGGGCTCCACCAGGACGCCCCACGCCACCCCCGAGACGACGCAGGAGAACGAAGAGAGGTTGTCCTGGGATCCCAGAAGACTGACGACGCGCTTGCGAATGTGCGACAGAGCCTGTTCGCTGCCGGGGGCCGACCACGACTCGGTCTCGAAACCGGCGAAGGTCTCATCGAGGCTTCCGACGATTTCCACGATCTCCGCGCCGGGTACGACCTGCGTGATCGTCTCGATAACGAGACGTGTCTGCAAGCCAGCTACGCCGGGGGAAATGTCGTCGATTTCTGTCATAGTGGAACCCCCCCCTCAGGGGTTCGCTCGGTTACCTGCGCTTTTTGATGCACAGATGCCTGCCCTGAGTATGGCATAGCGAAGGCCGAAAAAGCCATACTCCCTGGTAGCAGGCAGGTTGCAGGGCTGCTCAGGCCATCTCGAATTCCCTGCTCAAGAGGTCGCTGAGGGGAAGGCGGGCGCTGCGGGCCGAAGGTGGCGGGGCATGGCTCAGGCGGAGCAGCAGAGCCACATGCTCGCCGTTGTCGAGGTCCCAGAACTGGTTGAACCGCTGCGAGAGGTCGAAGAGCGTGTCGACGTGCCGCTCGCCGCCGAGCCGGAGGAAATCCTTCTCGTCGACGGCATAGAGGAACACGGGTGACACAGGTTGCACCGCCAACCCGTGGAGCTCCGCCGTCAGCCACAGGCGTTCGACGGCGGCGCCCCCCCTGACGTACCAGGCCGGATCGGAGCGTGACACGGTCACGACGGCCACGGTGGAACTGGAGCCGACGACGGCACGCGTCCGTGCGCCGAGTCCCCTCCCCGCCCGCCATTCGGCGAGGTGCCCCATGACGTCGGGACGCCGCAGGAGTTCGAGAGCAGCTAATTCCGGCGGGGAGAGCTCGAGGGTGCGGACGTCGAGTCCCTCCTCGAGGGAGTCCTGACCCGGGAAGCGGAGCTCGCCGACCATCTCCCGATGCAGTGTGGGCAGAAGGAAGCGGATCCGGTCCGACTCGGCGAGAATGTCGGCGGCGGCATCGATTCGTTCGCGGGTCGTCACGACCCGCAGTTGCGCCCCTTCGCGCTGGACCGATCTGGCCAGCAGTAGCATCGTCTCGTTGTCCACCGGCTTCCCGTCGCCGAGCATCCGGTTGGCCGTCCTCGTGCGGATGCGTGTGGCGAGACGGGCGATCTCGTGATCGGTCGACTCCCCGATCGAGAGGGTGGCGACGTGATGCGAAAGCGCGCCGCTCGGGAACAGGCGGCTCTCCCCGAGGTTGTTGAGCGATGCCGCCTCGACACGCGCGTTGAAGAGCGCCGCGCCGATGGAGACGTAGCTCGCCCGGTGCCGCACGTCCATCGTCGTGGTGCGCTCGGGAACGAGATACATGCGGATCTCGCGGCGTCCGCCTCGAAGCGCCACGGCTGGATGTTCCCCCCGAAGGTGCCCACCGGGCGGCGTCCACGATGAGATCGATGGGATCGGAATCCCTGGAGAGCGCAAAATCGGTCTTCGTCATGGAGGGGTCGTAGGCAGACTCCATTTCGGGGTCCTCCTCCAGCGGCACGGGAGCGATGCTCGAGAGCACCTCCTCCACATCGAAGCGCACGCGACCCGACGGGAGCTCGCCGCCCATGCCGATGCGCCGGACGGCCGCGGCAGCGGTGGCGGCGCCGAGGGTCACCTCGCTCCCGAGCTGCGGCCAACCCGTGATGGTCGAGCCGACCTCCAACAGCGATGCGGCGCCACGCGAGGTGACATCGGCCGCACCCAACATGTGCAAGACGTAGGGCGCCTTCTGTTGGATGGACAGGCCGGCCAGGTCGCTCGAGTGCACGCCGGGCAGCAATCCGTGGAAGATGGGTCGATCGGGCTCGAGGTCGTAGCGTTCGACGTCGAGCATCCCCCGGTCGCTCGTCTCCATCAACACCGGAATCTGCCGCTCGCGTGCGGCCTCACGGACCAGGAGCTTCACGTCGAGCGAGTCGCACTCCTCAATGACCAGGTCGAGCCCGTCGAGGAAGGTCCCCAGGTTTTCGGCGTCGATGCCCTCGGGGATGGTCACCACCCGGAGATACGGGTCGATCTCGGCGATCCGTCGGGCGGCCACGATGGCCTTGTTCACGCCGAGGTCGAGCACGCTGGCCGGGATGCGGTTGAGGTTCGAAAGTTCGACGGTGTCGAAGTCCGCCAGGCGCAGTTCGCCCGCCAGGCCTTCCATGGCCAGGACGTGGGCGATGGAGTGGCCCGCACTGAGCCCGACGACGCCAATGCGCAGCGTGCGCTGGCGGGCCTGTTCCTCCCGGGTGAGCTTGTTGCGGTTGCGGTCCAGCCGAAGGGTTCCGAACGAACGCGGGCCGAGCAACCGCACCACGGCTCGCCGCCAGGGGTAATAGACCCACCGCTGCCCCTCGTCCTGCAGGGAGGCCGAGGGTGGTGGCTTGATCTCGGAGAGTTGCGTGCGCTGCTCGGCCAGGCGATCGATGATCTGGAGCGAAGGGTCCTCACGGAGGACTCTGAGCATCTCGCGCTGGTCTCTGAGCCTGACGTCGAGCACCAACGGGCGCCACGATCGGATCCGCGTGGGATCGGCCGCCGAGGGGCCGCCGGCCCGGGGCGCGTTCGGCCGCGAGAGCTGCTCGGACTCGAGCCGGATGGCCAGGCGTTGCTCGGGTGTACACAGCTCCTGGGTCCGTGACCGGCGCCACTCCACGGCGATGGTGCGGTAGCGCTCGTCGGGGAACGGCACCGACGACTCGCCGACCATGCGGGCACCGTTGCCGAGCCCGAACGGCAGCAAGGTATCGGAGACGGCGGCGATGGCGTACTCGGCGCCGAGCCAGTTCATCGAGTGGGTGACGGTACGCGAGATGGTCTCGATGAGCCGGTGGCCCGTGGCCGCCTCCCCCTTGGACCAGGCCCCTTTGATCTCGATGGCCCCGAGGCTGATCTCGTCCTCGATCCGGCGGGCGAGCATGTCGATTTCGGGCGACGCGCCCATCTCCTGCATCAAGAAGGCCTGGTGGCTCGATTCGAGCGGCCCGTGGCACCGGACGCCGGCCACCGCCTTGCCGTTGGGGTCGAACCCCAGGAAGAAAAGGGACACGCCGGTGCCCTCTTCGAGTTCCTGCAGGTGCAGCTTGCCCTCGAAGCCGAAATTCTTGTAGCGCCCTTCCGCTTCGTGGAGATAGAGCTTCCATAGGTCGGGACGCTCGTTCGGATGGTGGCCTTCGAAGCGCACACCGGACGCGCTGTCAATGAAGCTGGCACCGTAGTGGTACCGCCGACTGATCATGTTTCCCACTGATTGGGCCTCGTTTACGGACTATCTCGAACTGGCACGTTCGTCGGGTTTCCCCTACCCGTGTGCGAAATCTAGTTCGGGCATGGGAGTTCGACGTGGATGCGGGCTGCGCACTTCCCCGTGTGCGGCTCACTTCCTGATGTGACCATAGAGCACACGGGGGTCGCATTGCACATGCCACCCAGGGTGCCACCAGCGTGCGTCAGCCGGTCGCCGCCGCGAGAAGCAGGCCGTCCACGCACTCGGCCGACATCGGACGAGCGAAGTAATAGCCCTGGTAGAACTCGCTCCCCAAGAGCGAGGCCGCCGCACATTGGGCCGCCGTCTCGACACCCTCGGTGACGACCGACAGGTCGAGCATGTGCGCCAACTCGATGATTTTGGTGACCATGGCATGACTGGCCTGGTCATGGATGAGATCGGCGGTGAACGTCCGGTCGATCTTGAGAATGTCGACCGGGAACTGCTTGAGATAGCTCAGCGACGAGTACCCGGTGCCGAAATCATCGAGGGCGAGCAGCACACCGAGCTCTTTGAGGTCGGTGAGCACCACCAGGGCACGTCGGGGATCTTGGATGAAGGCCACCTCGGTGATCTCCAACGTGAGTCGTCCCGGAGGCGTCTTGGTCGCGGCCAGCACCTCGGCCACGGTGTCCACGAAGTCGGGTGCCATCAGCTGCTGCGCGGAGACGTTGACGGACATGCCGAACTCGAAGACGCGCGACGAGGCACTCCAGCCGTGCAGGTCGGGACAGACGCGCTCGAGGACCCAACGGCCGATGCCGCTCATCGACCCCGACTGCTCGGCCAGCGGGATCAACGTCGTCGGCGGTATCAGTCCGTGCGTCGGGTGATCCCAACGCAGGAGCGCCTCGACGCCGAGCATCCGGCCGTCGTGCGTGCGCACGATGGGCTGGTACTCGGTCCGGAGCTCGCCCCGCTCGATCGCACCGCCGAGGTCGCGCTGGAGGGTGACCATGCGTTGCGCCAAGCTCTGCTCGCGCACGTCGATGACCTGGTGCGTGCCGCCGCCCCTTCGCTTGGCCTGGTACATGGCTATGTCGGCTTCCCGCAGCAACTGCTCGGGATCGTCTTCGTCCTCGGCCGAGAACGCGATGCCGACGCTCGCGGAGAGCTCGACGAGGACATGATCGAGCTTGAACGGGGAAGCGAGCGCTTCGACGATCCTGCTGGCGACGAGGTGGATCTGCAGCTTCTCCGATATCCCCTCGCACACGATCACGAACTCGTCACCCGACAGGCGGGCCAGCGTGTCGCCGGGGCGGATGAGGCTGGACATTCGTTCCGCCACCGCAATGAGCAGGTCGTCGCCGACCATGTGGCCGTGGTTGTCGTTGACCGACTTGAAGCGGTCGAGGTCGACGAACAGGATCGCCACCGGGTAGCCCAGTCGGCCGCTGCGCAGCAGGGCGTGCTCGAGCCGCTCGAGGAGAAGGAGCCGGTTGGGAAGTCCGGTGAGGGCATCGTGGAGCGAGCTCGTGTGGAATTGCTCGGACGCATCTTGCAATTCCGAGCGCGACTTGGCATTGGCCAGATACGCCGCGGCCACGTCGGCCAACGTCTGCGCCGCGTCCATGTCGCCGGGCGTCAACGATCCCGGCGTGTCGCGGTACAGATCGAGTGCGCCGAGTGGGCCGTCCTGATTGCGCAACGGAAAGGTGAAGATCGCACCCAGGCCGGCCTCGAGTGCCATGCGGGCCGAACTCCGTGAACATGTCCGTTTCACGCAGATCGGGTAGGGCGACCGCTTCGCCGGATTCATAGGCGTGGAGACAAGGGCCTTCGCCGATTTCGGTCTGCAACCGCACGAATCGCAACGCCGCATCATCCGACGCGGCCACATCGTAGGGCGACGTCGTCGGCGAAATGAGGGTTACTCCTGCGCCCGTGACGGGGAGTATCTCGACGATTCGTTGCACCAGATGATCCAGAATCCCCTGGATCGGAAAATCGGTAGCCATCGTGCGTGCGAATTCGCTCAGCACGTCAGCCAACTGGCGATCAGTTGCCACGAGGGGCCACTCTCTAGCGCTCTTCGGTCTCCGTGTCGGGGTACCGAGTGCAGCCTCTGCCTAAATTGTACCTGGTAGACGGGGTCGGCACAACGCAATTGCCTCTCGGGCCACTCCGGCGTGCGTTGTCGTCGCAGTGCCGGCGCATCTCCCGATGCCGCGCCTGGTCGGCACGGCCATTGCCGTCGCGGGCAACGGCGATAGGCAATAGCCGTTGGCCACTGGCGGCGCCCGTACGACGACGCCGGTGGCCCGTGCGCCGCTCTGTCTGGCGGAACGTGTGCTGGGTAGCGTTGCCCCGTGACCGGGAACTAGCGGTGCGGCGGCACGGACCGCGATGGTCCCCCATCAAGATCGGCGTCACCGTCGCCGGCATCGCCGCCGCTGCTGCGGTCACGGTAGCGATCGTCCTCGCGCTCACCGTCTCTACCCAACCGGGTCCCACCATCCCCCTGCTGAACCTTCCCGTCCCTACCTTCGATCTTCAGGCTCTCGACCCGAGTCAGGCCGCTGTGTCATCCGCATTGCTCCGACAGGATGGTCCGACCGTGGTCAACTTCTGGGGGTCGTGGTGCCCACCGTGCGTGCAGGAGATGCCCGCGCTCCAAGCGGTCCACCACGAACTCGGGAACAAGGTGCGTTTCGTGGGTATCGACGAGGAGGACACCCGTGGTGCGGCCCTGCACTTTCTCCACCACGTGGGGGTCACCTATCCGAGCGGGTTCGACGGCGATGGCGCTGTCGCAGCCGCCTTCAACCTCGAGGGGACGCCGACCACCTACTTCGTCGCCCACGGGAAGATGCTGGACTTCCACACCGGCCGGATGACGAAGCAGCAACTCCTCACCTACCTGGAACAGATTTTCGGAGTGAGCTGACCGCTTTCGGCCTGTCGCTCCTACCGCTCCTGTTCCTCCACCAGTTCTCTCGTCACAGCCCTCTCCCATACCGCGGGCCACTCGCCGCGCAACGCCCTTCGCTGATCGCGTTCGACCGCGACGAGCTGCTCCACTACCCCTTCGACCTCCGGGGAGCCCGCGGCCGCGCCGACGAGCCATTCCTCGGCCAGGACCGTGTCCTGGTGGTCGCCGAGCACGGTCTGTAGATCGGCCACCCCTGCGGCGAAGCGCGCAGCCGCCGGCCCCAGAAGAGGCGCGGTGGCCTCAGCCGCGTAGCGGGACCTCTTCGCCAGAATGCGTACTGCGTGCAATTTCGTATCGCTCGGGTCCGTGCCGAGCGCGTCCACCGCCGCCACCACCCGGCGCCATGGCTTCTCCGCAATTTTGATGGCCACCTTGCGCGACTTGCGGGTGGTGAGCGAACGGGAGATGGCGAACGGGGGCTCCGCGGCGAGATCCACGAGGACATCGAGCAGGCGCACGTACCGCGGGTCGCGCATGGCCCTCATCATGGCGTCGCGCGCTGCCGTCGATTCCTGCGCGAGAAGGTTCATGAGGCGGTCTGCACCCTGGGTGTCGCTCTCGGAGAGGGCTTCCAGATGCGCGGCGAGGCGGATCCTGAGCACGTCGGTATCCCTGACCGCACCGACGATGCCACCCAACCAACGCAACTCGGCCCGGATCGGGTTCACGCGGACTGTGTCGAGCAAAGGGGCGAAACTATGGAGATCCGAACGCAACCGGCGCGTGGCTACACGCAACTTGTGCACGTCTTCCTCGTCGTCTCCCAGCCGCGCTCCCGGATCGTGACGGATGATGAGTGCCACCGAACGTGCAACGGAATGTCGGACCAGGTCGATGACCGTGGCGTCGTCAGGCAGGGAAGGAACGACGACATCGGGCGGCAGGGTGGCGGGTTGCCCGAGCGCACGCACGAGCTTGGGCATGGGGGTCCCGGCATCGCAGCCGGCTCCGACCAGGCGGGTCAGTGCCGCCTCCAGCACGCGACGCCCCTTGGCCCCGTTGGTGTGCAGTTCGACTTCGACCTCCCGGAACCGTCCTACCGGGCCTTCGTCGTTCGCCACAGAAACCGTGTCGTCGACCACCTCGGCCAGGAGCTGGCCTCTGCCGTCGCGGATCTCGACGGGGCGCCGCACCGTGGTGAGGCGGGCCACCGGCGTCAGGTCGTGCGTCCTGGTGGATGCCCGCACCAGATCCGCCGCCGGATCCGGCACACGGCCCGACGGTCCGTCGAAGCGGATTTCACGACGCACGATGTCCGACGACGAACCATCCTCGGGAAGCTTGACGGTCCATGCGGGCCCCGACTCTCCGGCCCGATGGCGCACGGTGATCCCCGAACGGGCCAGTCGGAGACCGGGTGTGTCGTAATACGTGGCGTCCAGCCGCTGCACGGGTCGTGACACAGCCCTGGTCCCGGGCACCAGCTCGTCGAGGTTCGGCATTCCCAAGCCGGCCGGTGCGATGAGTTTCGCTTCGCGTTCCACGCTGGTCTCGGCGGCTGACCCCGCCGCGGTCGGTGGCGGCGGTTCCGTGGGCGGCGGTTCCGTGGGCGGCGGTTCCGTGCGTGGCGGTTCCGTGCGTGGCGGTGGCGGATTCTTCTTTGCAAGTGATGCACGGCGCGGCGCAGGGGAAGTCGGCGCTCCGGCCGCGGGCCGTGGGGCGCCGGAGGCAGCGGCCGCCGGCCGTGTGGTGGGTGCAGCACGTTTCGCGGGTGCAGCGCGTTTCGCGGGCGCCGTGGGTTTGGCGGGCGCCGTGGGTGGGGAGTCGGGCAGCGCAGCTCCTGGAGCCGCCGGCGGAAGGCGGGGCGCACTTTCGGATTCCGGGGGCGACCAGGGAAGAGCCGTGAGATCGAGGACCGAGTCGGTTGTCCCGTAGAGATTGGGCTCGTAGCGATCGGCTGCCCAGTCGTTCTCCCAACGGGCGCCGTCGAGGAGGTAACGGAACCTGTATGTGCGACCGCCGTCGAGGAGGACGGTGCGCACGAATCCCGATTCGACCTGGTCCATGACGTCCACGTCCGGTGACCACTCGTTCCAGTCTCCACAGATGGCGGCGTGGTGTGCTCCAACGGTCGAGGGCAGGGTGAAGGTGACCGCTACCGCGCCACTGGGGTCCCTCTCCTTGATCATCAGTCCTCCGTGGCTTGCCGACTCTGCCCTGGATAGTGTCGCGCGGTCCTGGCCTCGCCCCACGAATAGGCGGGTCTGCGATGCGTTTGAGGAGGAGGATCCTGGGTACCCACCGGGGTATCCCGTATTTTAGGTCGAACATGCAGTTCGTCCGTCAGAAGGAGCGTAAATATGGCAAGCGACGCAGAACCGACAGAGGCAACCGAAGAAGCCGAGCAGGTCGACGCCACGCAGTCCGCGGCCGCTGATCGTCTCCCGACCGAGGAAGAAGAAGCCGCGGCCGAAGAATCCCGAAAGAAGTTCGAGGGAGACGAGGCAGAGGTTGCAGCGCATTACAAGGAGATGGCGGACCTCGGTGCCCAGGACCAGGGAGAGGGCCGTATCGAGTAACGCTGGTGGGCTGGAACATCGTCCACCCACGGCGGTGTGCAACCCAGTTTGGAGATTTTTTGAACTGGGTATGCACGTTTCGTGCCAAGAGAGACCCAGTCATCCAGGCCCGTTGCACCCCCGCCTTCAGCGGACGACACGACGGCGCCCCCGGTCGAACAACGCAGCCGGGTGGGTGAGTTCCCGGTCCTCGAGGTCAACGGCGAGCTCGACCTCGCCGTGGCCCCGTGGCTCAGCGAGCAACTCGATGCGCTCTTCGTGGGAGGCGCATCTTCGGTGATCGTCGATCTGTCCGCGGCAACGTTTCTCGATTCAACCGCTCTGGGTGTGTTGGTGGGCGTGCGCAACCGGTGCAACGACCTCGGCGGAGGTGTCCACCTGGTGGTGACCGAACCCCAGATCCTGCGGGTGCTCTCGATCACCGGCCTGAGCGAGTCGTTTGTCATCCACGAAAACCGTGCGGCGCTGATTGGCGGAGGGGAATCATGAAGGCATTGTCCGACGAAGACCTACGGACCTCCGAGAAGGAGGTGGTCGAAATTTCGTTTCCGGGTTCCGTCGACTTCGTCGTCATTGCTCGCTTCACGGCCGCCACCGTTGCGGCCCGGGCCGGGTTCGACCTCGACGACATCGACGATCTGCGGCTCGCAGTGGACGAACTCAGCATCTCCTTCGGTCCTCTCGACACGGATTCGTGCCTGCGCTACGAGTTCGTGCGCGCCGGTGACTCGGTCACGGTGCGCTTCACGCGTGAGCCTACGCCGGGTGGCGGCAGCAAAGATCAGGAGGGCGCGGAGAAGAACACGACGGAGTCAGAACGCGACATGGCGAACTGGATGCAGGCCCGCGAGCTTTCCGCTGTGCTGCTCGACGAACTCGTCACAGCGCATGGTCGCGAGATCAACGAGGGACGTTCCGTGGCGTGGCTGATGATGCGACGCGGGATGACCGCCGGATGACAGCGCAGCTGACCACCGTGGATGCCGATGTGCCGAACGAGCGGTCAAGCGGCGCCCCGGACGTGCGGCAGCGTGACGAACTCGTCACCTCGCACCTGGGGCTGGCCCATCAACTCGCGCGACGCTTCGCCAATCGCGGCGAGGCGCACGACGACTTGGTCCAGGTTGCCTCGCTCGCACTTGTCAGAGCCGCTGAGCGATTCGATCCTGAGCGGGGGATCATGTTCAGCACCTTTGCGGCCGCGAGCATCGTCGGGGAGCTGAAGCGGCATTTCCGTGATCGAGGTTGGGCGGTGCGGGCCCCGCGAAGATTGCAGGAGCTGCTTCTTGAGATCGGCAGTACCGTTGAGCGGCTCAGCCAGGAACTCGGCAGGGCGCCGACTGTCCCGGAACTTGCCGAATCCATCAATGCCTCCGAGGCCGACATTCTGGAGGCGCTCGAGGCTGGCCAGAGCTATCGGGCGTCCTCGCTCGATGCCCCGCTCGTTGAAGGTCAGACCATGGCTGATTCCCTTGGTGCAGATGATGAGGGGTTCAACCGGGTCGAACACCGCTCCGCGCTCTCGAAGGCCATAGAGTCCCTTTCTGCACGCGACCGCACCATCGTGAACTTGCGCTTCGTCGAAGGGTTGAGCCAGTCGCAGATCGCCACACAGCTCGGCGTCAGCCAGATGCAGGTAAGCCGTCTGCTGGCCGCATGCCTGCGGCAACTTCGAACTACTATGGACGTGAAAGAGCCGGGCGCGCCAGCAGGGACCACCTGAGTCTCCGCTCCGGCGCAGCCTCGCGCCCGACGCCCATTCCCTTCCTGATTCCCGGTATTTCGTTTGCAAGTGGTCCCCGATGGGAACAATTGCACCATCGGTCGATCCACGTACCGTGCGATCCGCAGGACGGATCAACGAGGATGAGGAGTTCGAGTGATGGCGGAGCTACTGAAAGCCGAAGAAGATCCGGTTCTCGAGGCGCTTGCAAGTTTGTCTGATGTCGCGACCTCGAGCGCCGAAGATCTGGTGACGCTCAACGAGGACCTGCTCCGCGTCCGGCAGCGCAGGCTGCAGGGGTCCTCATGGCGGCACATCATGGCCGACAGCAGCTCGCCCCATCTGTTGTCGACGCTGACGAAGATCGTCGCGGACCTCGGTCGGGCCTGTGGAGGGTTCCGGCGGGCCCTTGCACTCGGACTCCGCAGCGAGGGTTTGCAGGTCACCGAGATCGGCACCCTCTTCCGTGTGTCGCGTCAACGGGTGAGCGCGCTGATCCGTACCAATGGAGTGAGCAGTCCGGAGGAAACAGGCGATCCCGAAGTTTCCTCATCCGACTCGTTGTAGCGAAGCCGGCTCTCAGCGGCTCCCTGCCGCGGCGAGACGCAGCAAATTATCCACTGTCTCCACCACGGGCTCCGACCGCGGGGCGACGACTGCCGCGGAGATATCGGCCCGATAGTTGAGATACCGGAACGGCCCCGGCGTGCGGAAGCTGTAACGCCAATCGCGCGGCACCGCGATGCTCGCCCCGGGCGGAACCGTCAATGGGCCAAAGCGGAGTTCCCCTTCGAGGACGTGGATGATCTCGTCCTGGGAGTGGTAGTGCGACGCTCCCGCATAGCCGTCCGCAAACACCGAACCGTCGTAGAGGAAAAGCGTGATGCGACACGTCGGACACGTGCCATCGCAAAAGTAGACCGATGTCGCACCATCTCCACCGCTGAAGTGGACGGACGACGCCTGCTCGGGACGAACGATGTGTACGCGTCGGCCTTCCTCGGCCGGAGGCCCCAAGATGCCATCGGACGGCGACTCCACCGCGACGGTCCCGAAGTGCACGACCCGCGTGCTTCCGACGGAGCGCACCGTCGCGGGGACCCCGGCTTCGACAATAAGCGTCGATCCTTCGTCGACCCGTCCCGCTTCGCTTTCGAGTGCGCCGGCGGTGACAAAGAGCGCCTCGTCACCATGTGCGTCACTCCACTCGAGCTCCGCCCCCGCCCCGAGCTCGCCTTCCACTCTCCAGAGGGAAAAGTCGTCGGGGTGGAAGAACACGCCGCTGATCTCCCCACGCCCCGTGCATGTGGGAGCACCGTACGAGGCGCTGGGTACGAGCGGCGCAGGTTCGCTGACGTGTGCAGTCTTCACGGGTGACCCCCATCGGTCGAGGTGATCCGTAGTCTGCCAGACCGGCGCTCCCCCACTCTCGCGAACCCTATGATCGGCGTCGTGCGGCTCAGCCCAGAAGGAGCACGGGTCATCGGTTCGCTCGTCGAAAAGGAAATGACGACGCCCGATCAGTATCCGCTCACGATCAAAGCACTTGTCGCCGCCTGCAACCAGGCCTCCAACCGCGACCCCGTGGTGAGCTACGACGAAGGCACTGTGCTCTCTGCCCTCGCCGTGCTGAAGGAACAAAAGCTCGTCCGCTTCGTACTGCCCTCCCATGGACGCTCCGCCGTGCGCTATCGCCATGTGCTGCCGGAGGCTCTGGCTCTCGATCCGCGTCAGTCTGCGCTCGTCGCGGTGCTCTTGCTCCGCGGGCCGCAGACCGTCGGCGAGCTCCGCAGCCGGACGGATCGCATGGCCGAGTTCGACACCCTGGACGAGGTCGAGCACGAGTTGGTCTTTCTCTCCAATGTGGAGGAATCTCTGGCCACGAAACTCGATCGGAAACCCGGGCAAAAAGAAGAACGATGGATCTGCCCACTCGTCGCCTCCCCGCCAGTCCCGATCCCGACGACGGCGTCCTCGCTGACAACTGGTAGTTCGGAGCGGGCGGAGGGCGGTGGCCGCCTCACTCTCTCCCCATCTCACCCGCCTTCGCTCGCGGAAGATCGGATCGAGGATCTTCAAGAGGAGCTGGCCACCCTCCGATCGGAGATCAGCGAGCTGCGCCGAGCCATTGAGGAACTGCGGGAAAGTCTCGGGGGTTGACAGTCGAGGCTTTTTTCCTTACTCCCTGATTGCAACCGTCACGAACCCCACGCGCAACTCCCACCGCACAAGCTGCCCCCAATGACATCGGACCAGCAACGCTCGAGCACATCGGCGTTGAGCGAGAAGGAGGCCACCGTGAACTCTGTGGCGGATTGCAAGACGTATGCCGAGTACTTGGGCGACATCCCCGCATTCTCCGATTGCGCCAGCGAGGTGCTCGAGGAGTTCGTGACCCACGCCACATCGAGAGTCCACGTCGCTGCGGGCAAGACCCTGTGCTCAAAGGCGCAGTGCGATCAGAATCTCTACGTGCTCGTTTCGGGCGTGGCGTCACTCGATGCCGGTGACGGCATTCGCATCGCCCTCGACCCCGGCGACTACTTCGGATGGAACCCGGGGCGCTACCACGGCCCCAGTGCGAGCGTGACTGCTGAAGAGGACGTCGTAGTCCTGGTGATACGGCCGCAGGACGTCCTGCGGTTGGAAATGATCGCTTCTCGTCACCGCCACCCGTCGAAGATCGAGTGGCAGGCCGAAGCAGAGGACGCACAACCCTCGGCACGTCGCTACAGGGCGCTCGTCACCTCCTAACCCTCTTTGCGCATCTGACCCGGCGCCCCGGTCCATCGGAGGGGCGCCCGGCAGAGACCCCGCCCGAAGAAGATCGGGTGCCGGACGTGCGCTGCCACTATGGTGCGCACATGAATTTTTGGGTCACCTATCCCCTCATCGGACATCCTTATGATCCGGCCTTCCTGACGAAGAAGGGACTCACGCGCTTCTGCGTGGCGGCGGAGGAAGCAGGTTTCTCGGGGATCGGCTTCACCGATCATCCGGTGCCGACCGAACGATGGCTGCGGGCCGGCGGTCACGATGCACTCGACCCATTCGCCGCCCTCGCCTTCTGCGCCGCCGTGACCGACCGGCTGCGCCTGATCCCCAACATTCTTGTGCTGCCCTATCGCAATCCCTTCGTGGTCGCGAAGGCGGCAGCAACCCTTGACGCACTTTCCGGCGGACGGTTCACCTTGTCCGTCGCCACGGGGTATCTGCGCGGTGAGTACAAGGCGCTCGGGGTGGACTTCGCACAGCGCAACGCCCTCTTCGACGAGGCTATCGAGGTCATTCAAGGCATCTGGAGCCAGGACGACTTCGCCCACGAGGGATCGACGTTCATTGCGCAGGGACAGACGGCGAATCCCAAGCCGGACCCCCATCCCCCGATATGGGTCGGTGGGAACAGTCGACTTTCCCGGCGACGGGTGGCACGCTACGGCAGCGGCTGGAATCCGTTTCCCGCTCCCCGTTCGCTCGCACAGACGGCCAAGACACCCCAGCTCGAAACGATCGATGACCTGGTACCGATGCTGGACGAGCTCTGGCAGTACGTGGAGGAGGCGGGTCGCACGCCATCAGAGATCGACGTGTCCTTCGCGTCACATGCCGGGGGCGATCCCGGGAACGACACCTTCAATCCGGAGGCCCAACGAGAGGGTCTCGCAGAACTGGCCGCCGTGGGCGTCACCTGGTCCGGCATCAGCGTGCCCGGTGATTCCGTCGATCATGCCGTTGAGGCGCTCCAGCGGTTCGGCGAATCCGTTATCGACTGAATCCGGGCGGGCGTCGGGCCTATCGCTCTTCGTTCACGGGCACGATGTCGAGCACCGTGTCGAGACCCGTGATTTCGAAAAGGCGCCGGACCGAAGATGGGGGCGCGAAGATCGTGAGCCCCCCGCCCGCGTGCAACAACCTTTTGTGTTCGGTCACGATCACACTGAGGCCGGTCGAATCCATGAACGAGACCTGCGCCAGGTCCAGCACGACGTGCTGCACATCCTCGATTTCAAGATCGGAGAGCTGGTCGTAGAGAAGTGACGCGGTCGAGGCATCGAGCTCGCCCGACAACGTGACCAGCGTGCGCTCTTCGGCTCTCTGCACGTCGATTTCCAATGGTTCATGCACGGCGTCGCTCATCGGCGAAACACTAGTTCGCACTCTCAAGGGGTGAACGGCGTCAGCGAGAGGTACGCACGAGCAATCGGGGCAATGACCAGCTAGGGCTCGATCACCCAGGGCGCCGTCGACTGGGTTGCATCGTCGAGCATGCCCGGCGTCATGGGCCGGGCAAAGTAAAACCCTTGGCAATAGTCACTTCCGAGAACCGAGACATGGTGGTATTGCTCAGGTGTCTCCACCCCTTCGCAGACCACAAGAAGATCCAGGAGCTGTGCCAGCTCAATCGTCTTCGAGACGATGGCATGACTCGCACCTTGTTCGACCAGGTCGGCGACGAAGCTCTGATCGATTTTGATCATGTCGAAAGGGAACTGCCTGAGGTAGCTGAGCGAGGAGTACCCGGTGCCGAAGTCGTCGAGGGCGACCAGAATCCCGATTTGCTTCAATTGGGAGAGCACGGCGAGGGCGAGCTCGGCGTCCTGGACGAACGCGCTCTCCGTCACCTCGAGGCACAGATGCTCCGCCAGCGTGCCGCTCTCGGCGATGACGGCTTCGACCATCGCCACGAATCCGGGTGACATGAGTTGATGCGCCGAGACGTTGACGCCCATCACGAAGGCCTCGTCCCCGGCGGCATCCCCCCAGCGGTGGCGGCTGTTGCAGGCTTCTTCGAGGACCCAACGCCCGATTTCGATGATGTCACCCGACTGTTCGGCCAGGGGAATCAGTACTGCCGGCGGTATGAGGCCACGCTCGGGGTGGTCCCAACGGAGTAACGCCTCGACCGACACCACGCCCCCGTCGCTCACCCTGACGACAGGTTGATATTCGAGCCGGAGTTGCTGCCGCTCTGCCGCGTGGCGCAGATCGCGTTGCAGGGAATCCTTGTACTCCATGAGGTCCTGTTCCAGGACGTCGAGGAGTTGGTGATGTGCGCCCCCCTTGCGTTTCACCTGGTACATCGCCATATCTGCCTTGTGCAGCAATTGTTCGGGGTTGTCGCCCTGCTCGGCAAAGGCGATCCCGATGCTGGCCGAGAGATCAACGGCGATTCCTCCGAGACTGAACGGAAGTGAGAGAGCCTCGCTCAAACGCGCCGCGATGCCCTCCACCAACGTCTCGTCGTCGAGTTCGTGGCACACGATGATGAACTCGTCGCCCGAGAGGCGCGCCAACGTGTCACCCGGTCGGAGCATTGCCTTTATGCGCGCGCCGACGGCCACCAGAAGTTCGTCGCCGGCCTGGTGTCCGGAACTGTCGTTGACCCTCTTGAACTTGTCGAGGTCGATGAAGAGCACCGACACCGTCTTGCCCGAACGCCGTCGACAGAGAAGCGCATGCTCGATGCGCTCGAGGAGCAGCGTACGGTTCGGCAGTCCGGTCAGCGGGTCGTGCAGCGACGTCGCGTGGGCACGCGCATAGGAATCCGCCAGGTCTGTCCGCGCTTGCGCGTTGAGGAGGTAGGCGGAGGCGACGTCGGCCAACGTCTGCGCCACGGTCATCGCCTCGTCGCTCAGGGCCCCAGGGGTGCTGCGGTACAGGTCGAGGGCGCCCAGGCGTCTGTCGCCTTGGCGCAAGGGGAAGGTGAACACCGCCGAAAGACCTGCGGCAACGGCTCGAGGTGTGAACAGGGGGAAACGCCGGTCCTCACGGAGGTCGGCGATGGCGACGGCTTCGCCCGAGCGGTAGCTGACGATGCAGGGCCCCTCGTTGAGCTCCGTCTGCAACTTCTCGTACTGCAAGGCGGAACTGTCCGATGCAGTCGCATAATGCGGGCTGGTGGTGTCCGAAATGAGGGTCACACCGGCGCCCGTGATCGGCATGACTTCGACGATGCGGCGCACGAGCTGATCCAAGATCCCCTGGATCGGGAAGTCCGTCAGCATGGTGCTCGCGAATTCGCTCAGCACGTCGGAAAGCCTGTGCTCGGTCGTGGTCACCTCAATGGGCCGTTCACCACGAACCGCGGAGCGGCTGGAGACCGCCCCTGACCCGCCGACATACGCAGACACTTGATCGACACGAAGCCTCGTCCTTGTAGGGACAGACCCTCACTTTTGAAGGCAACGCAAGTCTACACCTCAGCCGTGTAGGACCAGCCGATTTTCCCAGGTGGGAGGGATAAGGCGCCGTCCGCAACGGGGGGGCGCACTTTTCAGCTGGGGCGGACCGATATTCGGACGACCCCTCCCGGCCCTACAGCCGGCCGCGGCGCCGGCCGCGGCAATGGCCGTGGCAGCTAGCGGGGTGCGGCAGAGCGGCGCTCTTGGGCAGCCCAGACAACCTTGGATGCCTTCGAGCGTCGCTCCTTGGCGGCACGACTGAACCGGTGCTCCGCGCCCTGTGGCGTGATGCCTCCGACGGCTTCCCCGATCTGCCGCCAGCTGGCGCCGGACCGTCGTGCGGTTCCGGCTGCTTCCTGACATAACCGATCTGCTGCCGCGTCGCAGCTGATCCGCAAATTGCAGCCGGGCCAGTGCCGCCTCGAGCCCGTCGGGCACCCCGGCCACGGCCTGGTCCCGGCCGCGTTCGATGAGGTTCTCGATGAGCGAATCCAGTTCTGGCATGGGTCCATTCTACCAAGTCGACCGCCCGGTTTCAACCATGTGTTGACAACACTGTGTTGAAGAACTATCCTTCAACACATGGTTGATACGCAGACCCACCCACACATCCGATTCCGCAAACGAACGTGGGTCACGACGATCGCCGTGACGGCCGCCCTCGGCGCCCTGGCCGCTGGAATGTTGACCGTCTTCGTCAGTGCTCCTACCAGGCACGTCGCGACGCAACAGCCCGACCGGACCAAGAGCCACAGCGTGGCCGCAGCGGCGAGCCCCAAGACTGCGACTGCACCTGCCGGCCTCGTTTCCACGGGCGGCTCCCCCGCCCCGGGCGCAACCTCGGTTTCCGTCACGTCCTCGCCAACTGCGGTCGCATCTGCCCCGGCCAGTGTTTCCGGGGTGCAGCCCGTCGCAACACTCGTGAGCGAAGTCGAAGCCTCAGGAATGCAGCCAGGCTCGAACTGGACGTGGACGATGGGTGACACTGCAACCTATTGCGGGCCCATTTCAGGGTCCGGCACGGGATGCACCTACGGTGAAGCCGGGCTTGAGCACACGACGTTCTCCGGCACACCGACCCTCGCTCTGGTCGCCCACGAACTGGCCAATGCGGAGACCCAAAATGATGCGGTCCCGAGCCTGCTGCAAGAGGTTGCCGACGCCGCGGCGGGAACTTCGTGGTCACCCACCGATGCCGTGGCATCCTGCCTGGTGGAGCACTTCATGGGATTTCAGGACGACGCCGCGGGAACGTGGCAGTGCCCGGTGGCTCTTGCCACCACGGTGGCGGAACACATCCACGACGCGGACTGAGTGCGCCAGACTGGTGCCCTTAGAGGCCGGGCGTGCTGCTGCTTCCAGTCGAAGATGTCGTGGGGGTCGTCGCCGGGGTGGTCGAAACCAGCGACGAATAGACCACCACATTGGAGAGGTAGTGGCCCGTATGGGAGTCGAACACTCCCCCACAGGTGACCAACTGCAGCGTGCTCCCGCCCTGTGCGTTGTAGACGAGTTGCGCCGGGAACTGCGTCTTGAGGTACATGGCGGTGGACGTGACCTTGAACTGCGCCGTCGATCCGTTCGCCATGGTCACCCCGATGAGGTCACCAGCGACGAGCTCCCGCAGTTTGAAGAACACGGCCGGACCCCGGTAGGAGTCGACATGCCCCAGAATGACGGCCGCACCCGTTTCCCCCGGTGACGGCCCGAATTGGTACCAACCGGGCTGTTGGATGTCGGTGGGAACTTGCACCGTGCCGTCGATATTCACTCCGAGGAGCGCCAGCGGCTTCGTCAATCCGATCGCCGGGATGGACAGCGTGAGTGGCGTCGAGCGATCCGTCAGGGGCGGCACGACGACCGTCGTCGGGACACTCTTGGTGCTGCCGCCTACGCCATGGGGTGGCGCGACGTGCGTGGTGCTCGGGCCGGCCAACGACCGGGGTTGACTCTGCAACCCGAACGCCAAGCCGGCACCGCCCACGACGAGCAGTCCCGCGGCCAGCGCCCACCACTTACGGCGTGAGCGTCGTCCGCCTCCTTCGGTGAAATCCGAACTCATGAACGATCATCGGTCGTCGCGACGACATGGGTCCGACGGCGGCGCATGACGAGCGCCAATGCGAGCCCGGACGCAATGAGAAAACCCGAACCGAGCAGGATCAAGACGTGCGTATTGCTGTGCGCCGCACCACCGAATCCCGTTTGTGGGGCGCCAGCGGGAACGAAACCGAGCGTGCCGAGACTAGAAGCGCCCGTTGATCCGCCAACCGCTTTCGCAGATCCCGTCTTCCCGGTCGACCCTGCACCAGTCCCGGTTGCTTTCGCCGTCGCTGAAGCGCCCGCCCCCACCTTCGCGGGAACTGTGGCGGTCGGAGTGGGTTTGGGTGTGGGCGTGGGCGCGGCTGTCGGCGTCGGGGTGGTGGCGACAGCGAGGAAGTTGTTCGTGAATGCGGTCGTGCAGGTAACGGTGCTCCCACCGCCGTTCGCCGAGCCATTGCACTGATTGATGGTGATCGGCAAGGCCGTCGCACCACCGGTTTCAGTGCACTTGACCCGCATTGATGGCCCTCCACCGGTTGCTGATCCATTGCATTGCGTCACAGTGGCACCGGTCGTACTCGCCACCGGCGCGCAGACCGTTGTGGGTTGGGTGCCACCGCCGGTTCCCGAGCCGATGCACTGATTCACCGTGACACCCACCGAGTTCGTGTTGGCGGGGATCGTATTGATCACCGAGACGCTGCACGTCACATTGCTCCCGCCGCCGTCGGCGACCCCGTTGCACTGGTTTACGGTGGACACGAGTTGGTTGGATGTCGTGACAACGGTGGTGCAACCAAACGGCGGAAGGACACCGGCAGCCGCCAAGCAGGCTGTGGCAGTGATCGACGACTGGGTCAATCCGGTGGAAGTCACCGTATTGTCGATCGTGATGGTGCAGCTCACCTGGAAGCCGGCGCCTGTCGGGTACGCCGGAGGGTCGCATTGGGTGGCCGCGGGTGCAACGGCCGCGCCGACGCTGGCGACGCCGCCGAATCCGGCGAAGAAGAGTCCGCCAAGGGCGGTGAAGGCCACGACAAGAAGGACGAGGCGCTGACGCGCGCTGCCTGATGTCTTCGGGAGACGAACTCCCCCCTCGCTGCGTGCATGACGGGACGACGTGCGCAGCCGAAGGCTGAAGGGTGCATCGAGCATCGGAGGTCCTTCTGAGCCCCGAAATAGACACCGTGGTTTACGGACGTTCGAGGGCTACGGACCAATTCTACGCTAGTCATGGATTACAAGCAATGTATTTCTAGATTTCTTTTGGTAAATTCCTACATAGCTATGTGGAGCCTCCTGTCCAACCACGGCCGAGCCCTGCTGTGGCTCGCCCAGGAGCCCGACATGCGTTTGCGCGATCTCGCCGCTCGTCTCGGCATCACGGAGCGCCGCGCCTTCGACCTCGTGAACGATCTGACCGAGGCCGGGTACGTGATCAAGGAAAAGGATGGTCGGCGCAACCGGTACCACGTGCAGGACCACCTGCCGCTTCCTGATGTACCCGACGACCGGACGCTCGGGGACATTCTGGCCGCGCTCCTTTAGGGCACGGCCCGGTAGGCCGCAACCGGGAGCTTCAGTCCAGCTCCAGCTCCTTCTTCTTCTTCCCCTTCTTTTTCTTCGTCTTCGCCGACTTCTTGACCGCTTCGGCCAAGGCGAGGAGCTCCTCTTGAATGCCGTCGAGTTGCAGGCCCAAATCCGCGGGCACACTGCGCTCTTCCAGACTCGCCACTCGTCGGATCAGGTCATCGATGAGCTCGCCGAGTGCGTAACAGGCGGCGATCGTCGCGGTAATGAGGGCGTCGTTCACCTCGGTCTTACTGGACGGATCGAAGATGGTGGCCTGGCCGGCTTCGACGATGTCTCGGATCAGGTCGCGGGTGGCCATGGGAGGTCCAGTCTGCCACCCGCACGTCGACGCTTAGAGGATCTCGCTGACCTCTATCGTCCAGTCCCCTTTGGCCCCTGTCCGCGCCCGCTCGTCGACCATGTCCGCCGTCATCGGCCGCGAGAAGTAGAAACCTTGCGAGTAGTCGCTCGTCAGGGCCGCGACGTAGCCGTACTGCTTGGTTGTCTCGACACCCTCGCAGACGACCACGAGACCGAGGAGGTGAGCCAGCTCAATGGTCTTCGACACAATGGCGTAACTGGCATTCCCTTCGTTGAGGTTCGCGATGAAGCTCTGATCGATCTTCAGGATGTCCACCGGGAAATCCATCAGATACCGGAGCGACGCATACCCCGTTCCGAAATCGTCCAGGGCCACGACGACCCCCGATTGTTTGAGACGCGCCACCACGTCGAGGGCGCGTCGGGCGTCGCGCACGAACGCCCCTTCGGTGATCTCGAGGCAGAGCTTGCTCGGCTCGGTCTCTGTCCGGGCCAGCACCGACTCCACCATGGCGGCGAACCCGGGCGCCAGCATCTGGTGCGCGGAGATATTGACGCCCATCATGAACGGCTCGTCGCCGGTCACGTCTTCCCAGCGATGGCGGTCGATGCAGGCGCGCTCCAACACCCACTCCCCGATCTCGACGATGTCACCTGATTCCTCGGCGAACGGGATCAACAGTGACGGCGAGATCGGTCCCCGGATCGGATGGTCCCAACGGAGTAGCGCCTCCACGGAGACCACCCGGCCGTCCCTGAGGCGCACCACCGGCTGATACTCCAGCCGGAGCTCGTGCCGGGCAATGGCATGACCCAGGTCCCGTTGCAACGCGTCGCTGTAGTCGGTGAGCGCCTGCTCTTCCGGATCGACAATCCGGTGGCTCGCACCACCGGAGCGCTTCACCTGGTACATGCCGCTGTCCGCATTGTGCAGAATCTGCTCGGGGCTGTCTCCGGAGTTTGCGAAGGCCACACCGATGCTGGCCGTCACGTGCACGAGAATGCCCTCCAGGGTGAACGGCACCGAGAAGGCATGGTCGACACGCGCCGCAATGCCCTCCACCTCATGTTCTTCGTCAATTTCGGGGCACACGATGACGAACTCGTCTCCCGAAAGCCGGGCGAGCGTGTCCCCGGGGCGGAGGATGCCCGAAATCCGGGCGCCCACGGCGACGAGGAGATCATCACCGGTCTGATGGCCGAATCCATCGTTTACCCGCTTGAAGCCGTCCAGGTCGATGAAGAGAACGGCCACGCGTTTGGCCGTGCGACGACGGCTCAGGAGTGCGTGCTCGATGCGCTCGATCAGAAGAACCCGGTTGGGTAACCCGGTAAGAGGATCGTGGAGAGAATTCGCGTGGGCACGTGCGGAGGAATCGACAAGGTCCGCCCGCGCCTGTGCGTTGACCAAGTAGGCCGAGGCCACGTCGGCCAACGTCTGCGCGGCCACCATCGCTTCCGCCGTGAGCGGTCCAGCCGTGCTGCGGTACAGATCCAACGCCCCCAGCCGCTTTTCTCCCTGGCGGAGTGGAAACGTAAAGACGGCGGAGAGGCCGGCCTCGAGCGCCCGCGTGGAAAAGGATGCGAATCGCTTCTCTTCTCGGAGATCTGGGATGGCCACGGGTTCGCCCGTTCGGTACGCCACAATGCAGGGGCCCTCTTCGAGTTCGGTCTGCAATTCCTCGTAGGCCAATGCCAAACCGTCGGACGCGGCCACGAAATGCGGCGCAGTCGTCGCCGATATCAACGAGACGCCGGCGCCCGTCACCGGCATCACCTCGACGATCCGGTGCACGAGGTGATCCAAAATCCCCTGGATGGGGAAATCCGTCAACATCGTACGGGCGAACTCGCTCAGGATGTCAGAGAGTCGCCAATCGGGCTCAGGGAATTTCAGCTGCCTGGCGACCGGTCGCACAGGTGCATCGTCGGCCAGCGATCGTGCTGCTCGTGCAGTCGGCGCGGGGATCACCCCCTAAAGGTGACGACCCCTCACTATCGAAGGTGTCGACAGAGTACACCGAGTGGTCGACGGAGAAGCGCACCGGTTTGTGCGAAGCCTCAGGCAATTCCCAGACCGTATGGGTACGCTTGCTCCGCTGCCGATGAGGTATGCGTTGCGGCCCCGCTCTCGCCGGCGGGGCCGTTGCGCGTCCTGACCCTTGGTCGCACATCGGCACGAGATCGTGCATCCCCCCTTGCGTCCCAGCACGCGCTTCGGGTGCAACCTCGGTTCGCCCCGATGCCGCTCGGTCCGCCTCCATGCCGGGCGTTCCTACGGAGACCAACGCCGATACTTCCTGATCAGAGTGGGTAACTCCCCCCTCCGGCAAAGGCGATTGCCAGTAAGGATAACTATTGTTACTGTCACAAACTTGTAGGTGATGGCATCTTTAGGGGGGGTACATGAAACGTTCCACTTTTCTGTCCCGCGCAGCAGCGACGGCGGCGGCATGCGCGCTGGCGATGGCCGGATTCGTCCTTGCTGCGGCACCGAGTAGTGCAGCGACGAAGGCACCGATCGCACTCGGGTATATCTGCAGCTGCACGAGCCCGCAGGCGTCGAGTGTGGTCATCAATCGTTCCGCCTATGAGGCGTTCGTCGATTGGACCAACGCCCATGGCGGCGTCGATGGCCATCAGATCAAGCTCTACCTGGCCGACGATTCCGCCAATCCGGCCACATCCTCGGCGGACGTGCACAAATTCGTGACGCAGGATCACGTGCAGGCGATCGTGTCACTGGCCGGGAGTCCGGCGTCGTGGCAACAGTACGTCGACGGCTTGCACATCCCGATCGTGGGAGCCGACGGCTCCGCCGTCCAGTTCTTCACGGACCCGGACTTCTTCTTTCCGGGGCAGACTGACGACTCGTTGCCCGCAGCGGTGGCGTTGGCTGCAAAGAAGGTCGGCTCCAGCGAACTTCGGCGTGATGTACTGCGCTGAAGCGGCTGCCTGTCAGGAACTGGTCGCTCCGTTGGAGGCCATCGGCCCGAAGTACGGCGTGAAGCTGGCCTACAACACGCAGATCTCCTTCTCGGCACCGTCCTACGCGGCCGAATGCCTGGCCGCACAGCAGGCCGGCGTGAAGGCTCTCTTTATTGGCGACTCGGTCACCGTGGTGCAGTCGGTCGCCAAGGACTGCGCCGCGCAGGGCTACAACCCGACGATCATCGCCAGCGACGGGGCGGTCGGTATCCAATTCACCTCGACGCCCGGCCTCGAGAACAATCTGCTCGCCTTCGAACCGCAGATTCCCTTCAACGTGACCAATACTCCGGCCACCAAGGACATGGTCGCGGCTTTCAAGAAGTACCAGCCCTCCCTCATGAGCAGCCCCAACTACAACGGCGAAGTCGATGAAGCCTGGGTCAGTGGGCTGATGCTGGCCAAAGCGGTTGAGGACGGGAGCCCGGGGAACACCGTCACGTCGGCCGAAATTCTGAAGGGGCTCCACTCGTTCAAGGACGAGACGCTGGGAGGCATGGCTCCGCCTCTTACGTTCACGGCCGGCAAGCCGAACCTCACCGATTGCTGGTTCTGGATGACCACCGCGCACGGAAAGTTCACCGAGAAATACGGCTTGACGCCGGAGTGCGCCACGAAGTCCTGATCCAAAAGCCGTAGAAAGAGCCGCACGAAGAAGGATGGCGCCGCGGCGCCATCCTTCTTCTGTCTGTCGCCCCGTCTGTGTGGCATCGCCGCTCCTGAGCCAGAATCCAAGGGTGGTCCGCCGTCGAAGGGAACGTCAATCGTGAGCAAGCTCGCACTCGTCACCGGCGCCTCCTCGGGCATCGGCCAGGCATTCGCCGAACGGCTGGCCGCCGACGGCTATGACCTGGTGGTCGTCGGACGGCGGCGCGACCGCCTCGATGCGCTCGCCGCCTCCCTCCCCCGGCAGATCGTCAAGGTGATGGTGGCTGACCTGTCCACCGACGATGGGGTGGACCGCGTCGCCGAGGTCTGCGCTGCAGAACCGCTGCACCTGCTCGTCAACAATGCGGGCGTGGCGCACTACATGCCGCTCGCACAGCTTTCCGCCGAGAAGGCCCGGGAGCTCGTCCACGTCAAGGTCGTCGCCCCGACGATGCTCACCCGCGCCGCGCTCCCGGGCATGCAGGACCGAGGTGAGGGCACGGTCATCAACGTCGCCGGAATGATCGCCTTCAGCGGCCCTGCCCCACCCTCGCAGATGCCCTACCGTGCCGTGTACGCCGGCGCCCTGGCCCACCTCGTGGCGATGTCGCAGGCCTTGTCGGCCGAGCTCCAAGGTACCGGGGTCACCGTGCAGGTCCTCTGCCCCGGTGTGGTGGCCACCGAGTTTCACGAGCGCCAAGGCCTCGACCTGAGCGCCATCCCCCGCATGGCGGCACAGGATGTCGTCACCGCCGCTCTGCGTGGCCTGGAACTCGGCGAGGTTGTCTGCGCACCCGGGGTCGAAGACCCCCGGCTCCTCGATGCAGTCTTTGAGGCTGACCTCAGGGCTTTCGGCGCCCAGAGCCCCGAGCTCGCGACGCGCTACCGGAACAGCTGACCATTCCGGGCCCGGAAAGGCTGTCCTCGTAACATTCCGGCCATGACCGAGGCGGCGATTCCCTCATTGGTCCTCATCGCCATCGCGGCGGTCCTGGCCCCGATCCTCGCCGAGCAGTCACGAGGGCTGATCCCCTCCGTGGTGCTCGAGATCCTGCTGGGCATCATCATGGGCCCTTATGTCCTGAAACTCGTGCACCCCAATGTGCTCATCGACGGACTGTCGGACATGGGCCTGACCTTCCTCATGTTCCTTGCCGGTCTCGAAGTCGATCCGAACAGGATCAAGGGTCGCCCAATCCGGCGGGCGACGGTGGGCTGGTTGTTGTCATTGGCCTTGGCGCTCGCCTTTGGTTTCGCGCTGGTCTCAACCGGACTGGCCATCGACACCCTGATCGTCGGCCTCGCGCTCACGACGACCGCCCTGGGCACGCTCCTCCCCGTGCTCGGCGATGCCGGCGTTCTCTCGACGGATTTCGGGTCGCACGTCCTCGGCGTCGGGACGGCGGGCGAATTCGGTCCCATCGTCGGGGTGGCGATCCTCCTCACCCACAAGGACCCACGGGTCAGCGGGCTGCTTCTCGTCGCGTTCGTCGTCGTGGCCATCACCACGGCGTTCGCCGCGACGAGGGCCCGACCGCCGAAAGTCGTTGCGCTGCTGCGGCGGCATCTCGACTCGAGTGCCCAACTGCCCGTGCGCATCTCGGTTCTCGTCGTGCTCCTCCTCGTCTACCTGGCCTACGAGTTGCAGCTCGATGTCCTTTTGGGAGCTTTCGCGGCAGGCATCGCCGTGCGGTTCTTGATCATCGGCGACGACAGCGAGGTCATCGAGAGCAAGCTCAAGGCGATCGGATTCGGCTTTCTCATTCCTATCTTCTTCATCGAGAGCGGCATCCATTTCGACCTCCACATCCTGCTCACCCGCCCGAGCGCCGTTCTGCGTCTCTTCATGTTCCTGGCGCTGATGCTGATCGTCCGCGGCGCCCCCGCCCTTCTCCTCTATCGCCGGATTCTCACGGGCGGCGAACGCATCGTCCTCGCCTTCCTCTCCGCCACCGGGCTTCCCCTCATTGTGGTCATCACCGCCATCGGCCGCGCCGAGGGGCGCATGCGGCCGGAGAATGCCGCCGCCCTGGTTGGTGCGGGCATGCTCTCGGTGCTCCTGTTCCCCGCCATCGGCGTGCGCCGTCTGCGGGCTGAGAGAGCGAACAAAGCGGACGAAGCAGACAAAGGGGAGGCCGGGCTCGCCGCCGGGTAGTCACGTCTCAGCGACCAGGCCAGGGACCAGGGCTCAGGGGCCCGATGCGTCGAGCCGGTCGAGGAACCACCCTGGTCCGGCGACGGCAGCCCCGCTCTCTTCGGCGCGCTGGCGCAAGGCCCGATCCGCAGAGACCAAGGTGACCGGATCGGTCGTGCCGGCAATGACGGAGACGAGCAAATCGTCGCCGCTGCCCGACGCATGGAGCACCGTGACGCCATCAGCCACTCCCGGCTCGACACCGGCCCGGGCCTGCCCCTCGAGCACCACGACAACGGGTGCGGCGAGCACTCCGGCCCTGGTGGCGGCACGGACCCTCTCTACGAAGTCACGGGCCGCACCTGACCGATCCTTCCACCAGCCCGTCGGACGGGATCCGATGACATTCGCGGCATCGATCAGAAGCACGGCTCAGGTCTGACCCTGGCACCCGGAGAGCCGGCGCCACTCACCCCCGGGCAAGCCGCCGGCGACGGCGCAGGCGGGACCACACCAGGAGGAGGATCAGTCCGGCCGCGAGCGGGGCGATTCTCTTCGCGACCGAAGGCCCGGCGGTGCCGAGGAGATCGACCGGTTCCGCGGGAACCGAGTGAATGGCCCGCACCGGGGAGGAATCAGTGCTTTCCGCGGCCCCGTTGGCCTCTGCCGGGGCTTCGCTGACCGTTTCCTCGGGCTCCGATGCGGAGCCCTGCGACAGGACGTCCGCCTCCAACCTTTGGGCGAACTCGTCGAGCATTTTGGCGCTGACATCGGCCATCACACTCCGGCCGAATTGGGCGACCTTCCCCGTGATGGCCATGTCGGTGACGATGGAGACCGTGGTGCCACCATTGTCGGAGGTGGCGACGGCGGTCACCGTGGCCGAGGCATTGCCTTGGCCACGCGTGTCGCGGCCCTCGGCCAACAGGACGGCCCGATGGTGCTCGTCGTCCTTCTCGAGAAAGCGGGCCGTCCCCTTGTACTGGGCGGAGATGGGCCCCACTTTGACTTTCACGATGCCCCGGTACTCGTCGCCCTCCACCTCTTGCAGCTCGGCCCCGGGCAGGCACGGCGCCACCCGCTCGAGGTCGGTGAGCACCTCCCAGGCAACATCGATCGGTACCGAGACGTGGAAGTCGTTCTTCAGTTCCATCGGGTGAGATCCTCCTCGTTGTCGATGTCGGCCGGCTCGCCCTCGCAAACTACTTCGGACACCAGGTCCGGCCGTTCTTTCATGAGCACTCTGGCCCCTTCGTCCCCGGTCGTGGGCAAAAGCGCCCACACCGAGCGGTCAAGCCGGACCGGAGGCCGGCGTTGACCGTCGAACGTGGCGACCGCGATAGGGCTCGTAGCGGCGCCGACGGCAGCCCACGCCGACGATGGCACCAGCGGCTGGTCGCCCAACCCCACCACCATGGCCTCGTGCCGCCGGCCGAGCGCCCACGCCACGGCGGCCCGCAGGGAAGAGGCCTGCCCACTCGCCCATTCGGGATTCTCGATCACCCGTATGCCCTCGGGCACCACCGGTCCCAGGTCCACCGCTCCGACGATGACGGCCACCTCGTCGAGGGAGGCACCGGCCGCGGACGACAACGCCCACGACACGAGAGGCCGGCCCCGGAACTCGGCCAGGAGTTTGTGCGCGGTCCCTTCGAAGCGGGTACCTCCTCCAGCGGCCAGGACGACAGCAGCGACGCTCATCACTCACCGGCCGAGATCATGCCCACGAGGGCATCGAGCGAGGCGGCGGAATGGCCCTCGACGAATTGATCGATATGGGGAAGCGCAGCCGCCATGCCCCGGGCCAGTGGCTCGTACCCGGCGGACGCTTTGAGCGGATTGACCCAAATTGTCCTATAGGCCGCACGATGGAGCCGGGCCATCTCCTCGGCCAGCACGGTCGGATCGCCGCGGTCCAATCCGTCGGACAGGATCACCACAATCGCCCCGCGGGCCATGCCGGGCATACCGAATCGATCGTTGAAGGTCCGGATCCCCTCGCCGAGCCGTGTCCCGCCCGACCAGTCGAGTACCTGCTCGATCGCCTGCTGCAAGGCGGCGTCGGGGTCCCGCGAGGACAACTGCCGGGTGAGACGAGTGAGCCGGGTCCCGACGGCAAATGCCTCCACCTTGCCCTGCCCGGCCACGGCGACATGGAGAAAGCGCAACAGTGCGCGGGCGTAGGGCTCCATCGATCCGCTCACGTCGCACAAGAGCACGACCCGGCGCGGCCGCAACGACGGCTCGCGGTGCACCAGACGGACGACTTCGCCTCCCGACCGCAATGTCCTCCGCATGGTGGCACGCGGATCGTGACGCCCGCGCTCACGCGTGGACCGCCGCATGCGCCGGGAGCGGTGGGTCGCCCGGACGCGTGCCTCGCGGAGGAGCCGTGAGATCTCCTCGAGCTCCTCGGGGGTACATGCGGCGAAATCCTTGCGCCGCAGCTGGTCGACGTCGCTGTAGCTGACCAGGGACAGGTGGCGGGGCGGTTCTCCCTCACTCGACGGTGCATCGACGAGTTCTTCGCGTTCTTCGTCGACCGACGGATCGGGTGGAGGAGGCGGGAGGGCATCCGCCGACGCGGGGGCGCCCAACCAGAACGAGTCGAAGACCTGGTCATAGGTCACCACGTCCTCCTGACGGTGGATCAGGACACTCCTCCCCGCCCAGTAGACCCGGTCGCGCCGCTCGATCCCCACTGCATCGACGGCCCGCACGAATTGCACGACGTTGTCCACCGGCACGGCCACGCCCGCACTGCGAAGGCTCCGGGAGAACGCCACCAGATGACTGACGGTCGACGACGCGAGACGGCCTGCCACATCGACACCGTCACCCACGTCGCGTGGCTTCTTCGACCAACCCGGCCAGGTCGCCCGTGGCGACCCGCTCGATGTCCTCACGATATTTGAGGATGCTCCCGAGCGTGCGCTCGACCGCCGTTTCGTCCAGCTGGGTGCTGCCGAGCGCGGCCAGGGCCTGGGCCCAGTCGATGGTCTCCGCCACCCCGGGCGCCTTGTAGAGACCCATCCCCCGGACCACCTGCACGGCGGCGGTGACCTGGCGGGCCAAGCGCTCGCCGGCTTCGGGTGCCTTCAGGCGCACGATCGCCACCTCGCGCTCGAAGTCGGGGTGTTCGACCCAGTGGTAGAGACACCTGCGCTTGAGGGCGTCGTGGACGTCGCGGGTGCGATTCGACGTCAACACCACGAGCGGCGGTTCCTCGGCCCGAAACGTCCCGAGCTCAGGAACGGTCACCGAGTAGTCGGCGAGGACCTCCAGCAGGAAGGCCTCGAACTCATCGTCGGCGCGGTCGACCTCGTCGATGATCAGGACCGGCGGGGCCAGCCCCTCCGCACGTGGGGCAATCGCCCGCAGGAGCGGACGCCGTACCAAGAAGCGCTCGGAGAACAACTCGTCCTCGATGATGTGCACATCCTCTGCACCGCCCGCCGTCCCCCGGAGCTCGGCGGCCCGCAGATGGAGCAGCTGGCGGGCGAAGTCCCATTCGTAGACCGCTTGGCTGACGTCAATTCCTTCGTAGCACTGGAGGCGGACCAACTCCCCGCCGGTCCACGCGGGCCAACGCATTCGCCACCTCGGTCTTGCCCCCACCGGGCTCCCCCTCGAGGAAGAGCGGACGGTGGAGCACCATGGCCAGGAAGATCGCCGTGGCCAGACCGTCGTCGGCGAGGTAGCCCTGCCCCTCCAGGGCGAGCCGCACGTCGTCGGGCGTCTTCGGAAGGGCGACGGCGCCGCGCCCGCTGCCGGTCGTCAAAGATTGACGCTCTCGGCGCCGCGCTCGAGGTCCTCGCCCGCAGCATCTTCCTTCGGAAATCCGCCATCTGACTCGGCGGTTCCCGCCACGGATCGGGCAACGTGCCTGCGCCGCGCGTCGCTGATGGCCCGCCATACACGCTCGGGCGTGCAGGGCATGTCGATGTGGCGTACGCCAAGGTGGCTGACCGCGTCGACCACCGCATTCTGCACGGCAGGGGTGGATCCGACGGTGGCGGACTCGCCGATCCCCTTGGCGCCCAGCTCGTTCGTCGGCGACGGCGTCTCGGTGTGCGCCGTCGCGAACGAAGGTAGTTCGGCCGCACTGGGGATGCCGTACTCGGCCAGGGTGGAGGTGATGGGATTGCCGTCGGCGTCGTAGAGGAACTGCTCCCACAACGCCTGGGCGATTCCCGACGCCAGCCCTCCGTGGACCTGGCCGTCGACGAGCAACGGATTCACGATGACGCCGCAGTCGTCGACCGCGAAGTGCTGCACCGGGACGACGCGTCCGGTCTCGATGTCGACTTCCACCACAGCGACGTGGGCCCCGAAGGGAAAGGTCGATCCAGCTCTCGCCGTGTCGTGCTGCACCAGGAGTTGCTCTCCCCGGTCCGCCGCCACCCGTGCCACCTCGGCCCAGTCCAGGGCCTTGCTCGGGACACCGGCCACGCCCAACCGGCCGTCACCGATCACGACGATGTCCTCGGGTGCTGTTTCGAGGATCTCCGCCACGAGCTCCTTGGCCCGCTCGACCACCAACTTGGATGTCTGGAGCACCGCCGTTCCACCGAGCTGGACGGAACGAGAGCCTCCGGTCCCACCGCCGCGGGCGACCAGCGCCGTGTCGGACTGCACATAACGGATCTGCTCGATCGGCACGCCGAACTGATCGGCGGCAATCTGCGCGAACGCCGTGGCGTGACCCTGGCCATGTGCGGAGGTGCCGGCCTTGACGGTGATCATCCCGTCGTCGTGGACCTCGACTTCGGAGAACTCGGCCCCACCCCCCGTGACTTCGACATAACAGGAGACGCCGATGCCGAGTTGGAGGCGGTCGCCGTTCTGGCGTCGCGCCGCCTGCTCGCGGCGGAGATCGTCGTACTCGGCGATGCGAAGGACCTCGTCCAGCGCGGCCTCGTAATCGCCGCTGTCGTAGTCGGCGCCCATGACCGTGGTCAGCGGGAACTCTTCGGGTTGGATGAAATTCTTGCGGCGTATCTCGATCGGATCGATGCCGAGCTCGTCCGCCGCCATGTCGACGATCCGCTCGATGAACGCGGCCGCCTCGGGACGGCCGGCCCCGCGGTAGGCGCCCATCGGCGTGGTGTTCGTGGCAACGACAGCCACATCGAAAGCGATTTCGGGTATGTGGTACACGCCCTGGGCCATGACCTTGGTCTGACCGAGCACCAGGATGCCCCCGAACCCTCCGTACCCGCCGGCATCGCCGATCATCCGGCAGCGCATCCCGACGAACGTGCCGTCACGCTTGAGGCCCAGCTCGACGTACTGGACCTGCCCGCGACCGTGCGACAACCCGACCATGTTCTCCGAACGGGTCTCGACCCACTTCACCGGGCGGTGGAGCTCGAGCGCCAGTTTGGCTGCCACGACACCTTCAGCCGACAGATGCTTGCCGCCGAATGCACCACCGACGTGCGGAGCGATGACGCGGACCCGGTCAGGCTCGAGCCCCAGTAGTCCGGCCAGGACGCCTCGGATCATGTGGGGCATCTGACAGGAGAGATGCACGGTGAGATCAAAATCGGTGCCGGTGGGATCGACGACGATGGCGCTCCCCTCCATGGGAACGACAGCGACCCGCTGGTTCTCGAAGCGGCCCCGGACAACGACATCGGCGTCCGCAAGGGGGTCCTTGCTGCCGGCGCGCAGCCCGATGATGACGTTGCTGCCCATCGCCTCGATCTGCACGGCGGAACCAGGGTCCAGCGCATCCTCCATGTCGATGACGGCCCCGAGCGGTTCGTAGTCGATCTCGACCAACTCGGCGGCGTCCATCGCCAGGGCCCGTGACTCGGCGACCACCACGACGACCGGATCCCCGACGAAATTGACGTTGCCTTTCGCAAGCGCAGGGCGGATTGCCGCAGGATGCAGGAGCATCAGGGCCGGGGCGTTGGGGAAATCGAGGTCGTCTGCGCTGTACACGCCGACGACCCCCGGCATCTCTCGTGCCGCTTTGAGGTCGATCGACCGGATCGTCGCGTGCGCGATCGGAGAGCGCACGAAGTACAGAGTGAGGATGCCCTCTTTCTTCAGGTTGTCGACGTAGGTCCCCGCCCCCCGGAGAAGGTCGGGATCTTCGACCCGCCGTACCGGCTTGCCCGAGAATGTTCCGGCGCCAATCGTCATGCGGTTGCCTCCTCGAGTGCGCGGCGGACCAGGACGTTGGCCAGGTGCCGGCGGTAGTCCGATGACGCGTTGATGTCGCTCGGTGGCTCCGTGCCCTCGTCGGCCAGTGCGGCGGCGTCCGCGGCGGATGCACCGCCGCCCACCGCCTGTTCGGCTGCGGTCGCCCGTAACGGTGTCGCACCCATGTTGATGAGTGCGATACCCGTGGTGCCGTTGACGACGGCTGCCACACCGACGATGGCCCAGTCCTGGGCGCGGCGGTTGAATTTCTGGAAGGACCATCCGGCCCCCGCCACCTTCGGCACGCGCACCTCGACCAGCATTTCGTCGGGTCGGAGGGCTGTCTCGAGGAAGCCGCGGAAGAACTCGGTCGCGGCGATCTCCCTCCGGCCGTCGGGCCCCTGGGCGACAAGCGTGCCTCCGAGAGCCAAGACCGTGGCCGGAAGATCCGACGCCGGATCGCCGTGGGCGAGGGTCCCGCCGAGAGTGCCCCGGTGGCGCACCTGCGGATCACCCACCTGGTGGGCGGTGGCGGCCAACAACGGGACTTCCGCCTTCAGCAACGCCGAGGTTTCGAGGTCGTGGTGACGCGCCATGGCACCGATGGCGATCTCATCGCCCCGCTCCTCGATGTACGAAAGATCCGGCACTCTTCCGATGTCGACCAGCACCGTCGGAATGGCAAGTCGCAGTTTCATCAACGGCAGAAGCGAATGGCCGCCGGCGAGCAATTTGGCCTCGTCGCCGTGCTCGACCAGGAGGGCGATCGCTTCCTCGGCCGAAGAAGCCCGGACGTAGTCGAAGGCAGCAGGAATCATGCGTCCGCTTCCGTCAGTGCGCCACGATCAGCCGCACAGGCCAGGACCGCCTGCACGATGTTGTGATAGCCCGTGCACCGGCAGAGATTCCCCTCGAGGCCTTCGCGCACGCCCCGCTCATCGAGCTGATCCTCTTCGGCCAGCAGCGAGACCGCCGCCATCACCATGCCCGGGGTGCAATAGCCGCACTGCAATGCGTGATGCTCGCGGAACGACTCCTGCACGGGGTGCAATGCGCCATCGGGGCCGGCGAGGCCTTCGATGGTCACGATCTCGGCTTCGTCGGCCTGCGCCGCCAGCAGTGTGCACGACTTGACCGACTCCCCGTTGAACAACACGGTGCATGCCCCGCACGAACTGGTGTCACATCCGATATTGGTCCCGGTCAGGCCGAGTGTCTCCCGGATGTACTGCACGAGAAGCTGCCTCGGCTCGACATCGTCCCGGTGGCTGGTGCCGTTCACTTCAACAGAAATCTGGACCATCCACGACCTTCCTCGACCTACGCCTGCGCTCGTGGACTCACCTTAGTGGGGAGTACCCGGAAGCTCCCGCTCCCCAGCTAGGCGATGGTGATCCCGTCCAGCTCGTCCAGACTTTTGGCGTTCTTCTCGATCCAGTACTTGCGGATGCCCTCGGGGCCCTTCCTGTCGGCCGATTTGTCCAGCGCCGCCCGGTGACCCTCGAACGACATGAGGGGTACGCCGTACCCGCACGAATCGGCCACCCGGGTGACCTGGGCCACGATGATCGAACGCACGCCCACTCCCCGTCCCCCCGGGAACCGCCGGGCGAGATCGGCGAAGGCGGGGTCGTCGGTCAGAACAGCCCGGCCGCTCCCGTGCAGGCGCACGATGCGGGGCGCTCCGCTGAACGCGCAGAACATGACCACGATCCGGCCGTTCTCGCGTAGGTGGGCAATGGTCTCGACGCCGCTGCCGGTCTGGTCGAGGTACGCCACGGTCCGCTCGTCGACGACGACGAATTCCTCGCGATTGCCCTTGGGCGAGCAGTTCACCAGGCCCTCGGCCGAAAGGGGCGCTGTCGAGACGAAGAAGACCGGCTGCGCCTCGAGCCATGCGGCGAGACCCTCGTTAATGACCTCGTACGTCCGGCCCATTCTCCCATTATCGCACCTCGCCGGGCTGTCCCGGGCACCGATCCCCTCACGTCGTGGCAGCGTCACCAGGGGTAACGTCGCAGGGGTGACACTCGAACTGGCGGCAAAGGTGCTGACCGTCTCGGAATCCGTCAGTCGCGGGACCCGGCAGGACCGCTCGGGCGACGAACTGGCCGCCGCTCTGGCCGACCGCGGCTTCCGGGTCGCAGAGCGGCGGATCGTTCCCGACGGGGTGCGGCCCGTTGCGGACGCCCTGCGGGAGCTCTCCTCCTCGTTCGCCGGACTGCTGGTGACCACCGGAGGCACCGGATTCTCCCCCACCGACCTGACCCCTGAAGCAACCCGCTCCGTCATCGAGCGGGAAGCTCCCGGCCTGGCTGAGGCCATGCGCTCCGTCAGTCCCCTCGGGCGCCTCTCACGGGGGGTCGCCGGCACGGTCGGCCAGTGCCTCGTCCTGAATGTGCCCGGGTCCCCCAGAGGGGCGATCGAGTCATTGGAGGCGATCATCGACGTCGTCCCCCACGCCCTCGAGCTGCTTGCTGGCGGGGCACCCCATTGACCTGCCGGTACGTCGGCCCAGGTCGCGGCCACCATCGTGAAGCCTGATTCCCTCGGCGGAAGGCAATAATCTGGCCGATTCCTTATTAGTGTGGGTGAGAGTCTTCGTCACACCAGGGGCCGCAGAAGCCGAAAGGGGCAATTGTGAAGGACGTGCTCGACGAGATCGAACAGTGGCAGAGCGCCGGCCATCGCGTCGCCTTGGCCCGGGTCGTGGCCGTCATCGGTTCAGGTCCACGCGATCCGGGAGCCGCCATGGCGGTGAACGATCAAGGGGAAGTGGCCGGATCCGTCTCCGGCGGCTGTGTCGAGGGTGCTGTCGTGGCCGAGGCACTGGAGGTATTGGCCAGCGGGGCGCCGCGGCTCTGCACCTTCGGCTACTCCGATGAAGAAGCGTTCTCCGTCGGCCTGACCTGTGGCGGCACCGTGCGCATCTTCGTGGAGCCGCTGACCTAGTGGACGGGTTGTTCGCCCTTGTGGCCGACTGCCTGCGCGCGGAGGAACCGGTGGCATGGGCCACCGTCATCGAGCTCGCTCCCCGAGAAGACGGCGGGGCCGACGCCCTTCCCCCTCTCGGCGCCAAGCTCGTCGTGCGCGCCGAAGCCGAGCCGGTGGGCTCGTTGGGCGAACCGGGCCTCGACGTGGTGGTCGCCCGAGACACTCTGGGTGCACTCGTCCACGGCCACAGCATGGCCCGCCACTACGGGCCCCACGGGGAACCGGGCGCGCGACATCACGGTGTTCATCGAGGTCTTCGCCCCACCGCCCCGCATGCTCATTTTCGGGGCGGTCGACTTCACTGCGGCGCTGGTACGCGTGGCCAAAGTGCTCGGGTACCACGTCACCGTGTGCGATGCTCGCCCCGTGTTCGCGACCTCCGCCCGCTTCCCCGAGGCCGACGAAGTGGTGGCGGACTGGCCCCACCGCCATCTGGCCAAAGTGGCGGACCGCCTCGGACCGGGTGACGCCATCTGCGTGCTCACCCACGACCACAAGTTCGACATCCCGGCGCTCATCGGCGCATTGGAGACCAAGGTCGGCTACATCGGTGCGATGGGCTCGCGCAGTACGCACAACGGCCGCGTGGAACGGCTGCGGGCCGAGGGCGTCGCGCCTGACGACCTCGCGCGGATCATGGCTCCCATCGGGCTCGACATCGGTGCACGGACCCCCGAAGAGACCGCCGTGTCCATCTGCGCCGAGGTCATCTCGCTGCGCGCCGGGGTCAAGGCTCCGTCACTCCGCGACGGCGTCGGGCCGATCCACCGGGTCGCGACATGACGGCGCACGTGGTGTCGCCGCCGCCGAGTGGCGACTGGATCGCCATCAGTGGGGACCCGCTCCCCGTCGATGCTGCATTGCGCTGGGTCGCTGTCCCGCATTGTGGGGGCATCGTCACGTTCTGCGGCACCGTACGCGATCACTCCGAAGGCCGCGACGGCGTGACCGCGCTCGAATACGAGGCCTACGAGGAGCACGTCGTGCCCCGGCTCGCCGAGGTTGCACGCACCGCGCGTGACCGGTGGCCCGACATCGGCCGCGTGGCCCTCCTCCATCGGGTCGGACGACTCGAGCTCGGCGAAGTCGCCGTCGTCGTGGCGGTGTCGACCCCCCATCGAGCCGAGGCATTCGCGGCCGCACAGTTCTGCATCGACACCCTGAAGCACACCGTTCCCATTTGGAAGAAGGAGACCTGGGAGGGCGGATCCGACTGGAGCGTGTGCTCCCGCGAAGACGCGCACGTCGGGAGACCCTCGTGATGCCTCTCGACGAAGCGCAGCGCTTCGTCCTGGAATATCTCGGTCCTCTGTCTCCGGTCGAACTCGCGCTCGACGACGCACTCGGCTGTGTGCTCGGCACGACAGCGATCGCCACCGAAGAGGTCCCCTCGTTCGCCAACTCGTCGATGGACGGCTACGCGGTGCGGGCCGACGACACGGAGGGAGCGCCGGTCTCTCTGCGCGTGATCGGCTCCATTATGGCGGGCCACCAACTCGGACAGGCCGTCGGCCCCGGTGAGGCGGCCCGCATCATGACCGGCGCACCGGTGCCGGCCGGCGCAGACGCCGTGTGCATGATCGAAGAGACCGAAACAGCGGCCGATGGAGGCACCGTCGTCATCAGGCGTCAGCTGCAGCGGGGCGACTTCGTCCGCCAGCCCGGCCGCGACGTCGGCATCGGCGATGTCATCGCGCCGGCGGGAACCGTTCTCACACCCGCCCATCTGGGCGTGCTGGCCAATCAGGGGGCGCGGCACATCGCCGTCCATCCCCGTCCACGGATCGGTGTGCTCTCCACGGGCGACGAGCTCTTCGAGGGGGTCGGCCCGCTCCCCCCCGGCAAAATCCGCGACGCCAACCGCCGCACCCTTCTGGCCCTGGTCCGCCGCGAGGGATGGGAGGGCATCGACCTCGGCATCGTCGGCGACGATGAGGCTGCACTGGTCGAGGTGTTGACCTCAGCGGCCTCGTCGTGCGACGCCATCCTGACCAGTGGCGGGGTGAGCGTCGGCGACCTCGACCTGGTGCGGGTCGTGCTGGAGAAACTGAGCGCAGGGAAGATGCGGTGGATGCAGGTCGCCATCCGCCCGGCCAAGCCGTTTGCGTTCGGCATCCTGGCTGATTCGTCGACGCCGGTCTTCGGGCTCCCGGGGAATCCGGTGTCGGCCATGGTCAGCTTCGAGTTGTTCGTCCGCCCTGCCCTTCGGCGCCTCGGGGGCCACCATGTTCTGCACCGACCCGTCGTCGCCGCCACGGCGGACGTCGACCTGCGCCGCAAACCCGACGGCAAGCTGCATCTCCTGCGGGCACAGTTGACGCTTGACGATCCTTCTTCGTGGCGGGTGCGCACGTCCGGTGGGCAGGAGTCGCATCAACTGCACGCCATGGCCGAAGCGAATGCGCTGATCCTGCTGCCCGACGGCACCGGCGTGGTCGCCGGAGAACAGGTCAGCGTCCTCCTCATCGACGCCGAGCGGCTCAGCGGGGATGCGTCGCCCGTCCTGCACGTTCCCTACGGCCGACCGGGGGCGGTGTGACGACGCCGGTACCCGTTGCCATCTCCGCGCGCCCCGTCACAGTCGCCCCGCGGCGATTCTGCACCGGCGCAGACGATGCCGCTCGACGGGCCACTGGTCGACCGCTACGGGAGGGTGCACAACGACCTCCGCCTCTCGGTGACTGATCGCTGCAACCTCCGCTGTGTCTACTGCATGCCTGAAGAAGGGCTCTCGTTCCTCCCGACGAGCGCACTGCTGACGTTCGACGAGATCGTCCGGTTGGCCGCAGTGGCCAGAGGCCTCGGCGTCACCGCACTCCGTCTCACCGGCGGCGAACCGCTCGTCCGCAAGGGACTTCCCTCGCTCATCAGACGGCTCTCGGCCCTCGGATTCGAGGACGTGGCCATGACCACCAACGGGACCGGCCTGGCCAAGGTCGCCCGGGAGTTGGCGGCCGCCGGCCTGCGACGCGTCAACGTGAGCTGCGACTCACTACGGCCCGAGCGCTTCGCCGCCATTCGACGACGGGGAAAACTCGATGTCGTCCTCAATGCCATGGCGGCGGCGGAGAAGGCCGGCCTGACGCCGCTCAAGGTCAATGTCGTGCTCCTGCGGGGGCAGAACGACGACGAGATCCTCGATTTCGCATCCTTTGCCCGCACGACGGGCCGCATCGTGCGCTTCATCGAGTTCATGCCGCTGGACGCACAAGGAGCGTGGGACCGCGACCAGCTCGTCCCCGGCCGAGAGGTGTTCGAGCAGATTTCCGAAGTCTGGCCTCTCGAACCGCTCTCGGATCCCTCCAGTGCGGCACCGGCGGAACGATTCCGCTTCAGCGACGGGATCGGGGAGATCGGATTGATCTCCAGCGTGTCGGAGCCATTCTGCGGGACGTGCAACCGGCTCCGTATCACCGCTGATGGCGCACTGCGGAATTGCCTCTTCTCCGACGATGAGCAAACGGCGCGCGACCTCTTGCGCAGCGGCGCCAGCGACACCGAGCTCTCCCTGTTGTTCCGCCGCGCCGTCTGGGCCAAGTTCCCGGGCCACGGGATCAACGAACCGGGCTTTCTCAGTCCGGCTCGTTCCATGTCGATGATCGGCGGCTAACTGTGGTGCGCCTTCGCCTTTTCGGACCGGCGCGGGAGGCGGCCGGAACCGCCAGCGTGACCCTGCCCGGAGAAACAGTGGCGGCGGTCATCGCCGCCGCAGAGCAGCGGTTCGGAGAGGCATTCTCCCAGGTGGTGGCCACTTCGAACATCTGGGTGAACGGGAATCCCGTCGACCCCGGCACCCACGTCGGTGAGGGCGACGAGGTCGCGGTCATCCCCCCCGTCTCGGGCGGATGAGCACGCCTCCGGCTGCAGCGGGACAGGGCGGGGCCGGCGGCGGCAGCGCGGGCGGCGGCGGGGCGGGCGGCGGCGGTGCGGCCGGCAGCGGGGCCTTGACCCACCTCGATGAGCACGGTCGGGCCCGCATGGTCGACGTCACCGCCAAACCGCTCACTCGACGGGTGGCCCTGGCCAAGTGCGCCGTCGTCACGTCCGCCGACGCCATCAAGGTGCTCGGCGATGACCCCGATGGGCTCGACGCTGTGGAGGGCGCCCGGTTCGCCGGCATCCAGGGAGCAAAACAGACCTCGTCGTTGATTCCCCTGTGTCATCCCATCCGTCTCGATCGGGTCGCCGTCGAGGTGGCGGTCACCGCCCACCGGATCGACATCAGCGCGACCACCGAAATCGTGGAGCGCACCGGTGTCGAAATGGAAGCACTCACGGCGTGCGCCATCACCGCCCTCACGATCATCGCGTCGCTCCTTCCGGTGGACCCGGAGGCATCGATGGAGGATCTCACCCTCTGGCACAAATCCGGCGGCCGGTCCGGCTCATGGGAACGCAGCGGGCCCGGCACCGGACCCGGCAGTGGGCTCGGCAGGGGGCCCGGCCGTGAGCCCGGACCTGAAGGCGGGGCGATTCGCTAAGAAGGCGGGGCGCGTTCGGCGGTCGCGTTGACGGTGCGCGTCGTCTTGGTCGCCTTGTTCGTCTTGGTCGCCTTGGTCTCCTTGAGCCATCCCGGAGCGTTTCGGGCCGCCCAAGTTTCGCTGACCCAGCCCTTGAGCATCGAGCGCAACGACTCGGGGTGCGTCAGAGCGAAGAGGATGTGGCCGAAGACCACGATGAAGATGGCCAGAGCCAGCAGATCGTGGACGAACGTGGCACCGGTACGCCAACTGACCGGGAAGAATCCGAACCACTTCATGACGAAGCCCGTGGCCAGCATGACGAGAATCGCTCCCCCGACAAAGATGGCGTTCAGCTTCTGGCCGGGGTTGAACTTGTCCACGACACGAGGTGCGTTCGTCCCCAGCTTGCGCAGCCATCGCACTTCGTCGGCGGTCCACACGTTGATGCGCCGAATGTCCTTCCGCATCTGCGCTCCCCACGGGCCGAGCAGGGAGATGATGATCGGGACCGGAAGAACGACACCACTCCACACGTGGATCGCGGCGACCAACGCTCGCCGCCCGACGACGTCGGACAGGGAGGGGAAGTACAGCGGCAACGCCGTGAGCATCAGGATCCCGAACAGCACAGCGTTGGCCCAGTGGGCGGCGCGCTGCACACCGTCGAATCGCAAGATGCGGGACGCCGACTGATCCGCCTCGTCCTCTCGTGTGATCGTGGCTTTCACGACGAGTGATTTGTCCGTTGGTCCGGTGGAGCCGTCACGCCAGCCATTGACCGGGTAGCCGTTGAGCTCCCAGAAACCCGGAATGACACGGTCCACGACCCGTATGGCAGAGAGCCACTTGAGCGACTTGTACCCGAACATCGGTCCGACATAGAGACGGACCGGGCCGCCGTGCTCGGTGGTGACGGGCGCGCCCAGCATGCGGTAGGCCACGATCACGTCGGGGAGCCGGGCCTGATCCAACGTCAGGCTCTCTGAATCGGCTCCGTCGTACGACTCGAAACTGAGCGCGACGGCTTTGTCCTGCAGGCCGGCTTTGTCGAGGATGTCGGAGAGCTTCACGCCTTCCCAGTGGACGTCCGCCACCGTCCACCCGGTGACACATTGGAACTCCTGCACAAAGGACGTACTGGGCATCGCCTTGAGGTCTGCGAGTGTGTACACCTGGGGGTTGTGGACGAGCCCGCTGACCTCCAACCGATACTCGGACTCGGAAATCTTGGGGTACGAGCCGGTGATCGTGTAGATGCGGAAGCGGTTCCCTCCGGGGAGCAGGCCACCCAGCCCGGACCCGAGGGCATTCCCGATGGCATTCTGGACTTTGGCCCCGAAGACGATTCCCACGGCGCCCAGCACCCCCATGCCGAGGAAGACTCTGCGTCCCACGGCGATCGACGTGCCGGGCTTCCTCTCGGTTGGACGATTCGCCGCAGGAGCCACTCCGTGAGCCTACGGATCCGGACGTGCCACCGGGGGTCATGCCTGGGGACGGGTGACGCGTACTCCGGGCTACTGCGTCGGGCCGAACCGCTCGACCCGGATGCGCTCGCTCTCGACGCCTGCGCCCAGGACAATTTCGGTGGCCGCGTCCGAGAAGCCTGAGGAACCGCAGACGAAGACAGTCGTGTCCTCGCCGATCGACGACGGCAGATCAGCCGCGGTGAGCCGACCCGCAGGACGGGGCCAGCCTGCGGGGGTCCTGCGTGTGTAGAGGACCGTTCCTTGGAAGCGACCCAGTTCGGCGCCGTAGTACAGGTCTTCGGGGGCACGGGTGGACACGATGAGTTGGACAAGGTCCGCGCACCCCGTCGCGTGCGCCAACCGCAGCATCGACATCAGGGGCACGATGCCTGATCCTCCGCCAAGAAGCAGGGCCGGGGTGTCCCCGCGCCAAATGAACCAACCTCCTATCGGACCGCGCACCTCCAGTTCGTCCCCGATGACCACCTCGTCATGGAGGAATGACGAGACCTCACCGTCGGGGAATCGCTCGACGGTCAGTTCGATCGTCGCTGGAGCCGTCGGGCGCCGACGCCACCGAATACGAACGTGACGCGGTGTAGCCGTCCGGCGCGGTCAAGCGCAGCACGTAGTGCTGACCGGCCAGATACTCCGCCGGCTGGTCCAATGCGAGGCGAAATGTCTTGGCGCTTGGCGTTTCCGGGCGGATCTCAACGACGGTGGCCCGCTGCCACTTCCCCAGAGAAGGAACCGAAGGGGACGCCTCAATCACCCTGATACCGCTGTTCCAACCAAGGGTCGCCGTGATCGTGATAGCCGTTCTGCTCCCAGAATCCCGGTTCGTCGTGATCCATGACCTGAAGGCCGGAGACCCATTTTGCGCTCTTCCAAAAGTAGAGATGAGGCACGAGGAGACGCGCCGGACCACCGTGCTCGCGGGCGAGCGGCTCACCTCCGTATTCCCAGACGACCCAGGCCTGACCCCCGGTCACGTCCTCCAGCGGGAGGTTCGTCGTGTACCCGGTATGGGTCGTGGCCAGCACATGACTCGCGGCGACGGACGGCCGCGGGCCGCAGCCAGAAGGGTGTCGACCGACACCCCTCCGAAAGTCACGCCCAACTTCGACCACGTCGTCACACAGTGGATATCGCCCGAAAAAGTCGACCCCGGAAGGGCCTGCATCTCCTCCCACGTCCAACGCATCGGTTGCTCGACCAGGCCGGCCACCGAGAACGTCCAGCCCTCCGTCGAGATCGTCGGGGTGGGCTCGGCGTTGAGCACGGGCCAATCCCGCCCTACGTCATATTGGCCCGGAGGCAAACGGGGATTGCGACTGCCACGACCGTGGAATCCTCTCGTCGGCTTCATGACCCGATACTCCTTCCCTCGCACCTCGACCTTATTCCTGGCCCGAGGTATTGCTGGCCCAAGCTTCCTGGCCCAACGTTCTCTTTCCCCTTTCTCGCTCCCTTGCGAGAAGGGGTCGTCCAGGGGCGCCGCAGGCGAGGCCGGACACGAGTGGCCGGCCGACCCTTGACGAGCCCGGTGGTCCACGGTGCGCCAGCCACTCTTGGAGTAGGTCAGCCGCCCCTGCGGCTGGCTTACTCGCGGCCTTTCGCCTCTGCCGTGAGCCGGGCAGGAGAGGGCTGGACATCACCCACGCATCCGCCAGGGGAGGGGGTGCCTTCGAGGGGCCTGCGCCGTGTGAAAACTGAAGGCTAGAGTTCTAGTGATTAGTTTTCACAAGGCCCCCGAGGGCCCGGCGGCGGCCCCGATCGGCCCCCGAGGGCCCGGCGGCGGTGCCGATCGGCCCCCGAGGGGGCATGGGTAGATTGCCGACATGGCCGACCATCCGACCCTTTTCGCCTGGGCCGGAGGGCGGCCGGCGTTCGACCGGATGATCAACGTGTTCTATGACCGGGTCGAGCACGACGACCTCCTTTCGCCCTTCTTCCCGGGTGGAGTGCACGAAGAGCACCGCCGCAACGTGGCGACCTGGTGGTGTGAAGTCTTCGGAGGTCCAAAGGACTACTCCCGAGAACTCGGCGGCTACGAACGGATGCTGCACAAGCACCTGCACCTGCACATCACCAACGAGCAGCGCTTCAGGTTTGCCTCGTTGATGAGCCTCGCCGCCGACGACGCAGGGCTGCCCGAGGACCCGGAGTTCCGGTCGGCCCTCGTGGCGTATCTCGAATGGGGCACCCGGCTGGCCCTCGCGAACTCACAGGATGACGCCGACATCATGGAGCATGCGCCTGTGCCCCACTGGGGCTGGGGCGAGGCTCCGCCGTACACGCCGTAGCGGGCTCCGCCGCAGTCGAGTCAGGCCTCGTTGAGCAGGGAAACGATGGCGAACGGACTCAAGGGGAGACGGGTCACGGTCACCCCCAGAGGGGCCAGCGCGTCGGCCACGGCGTTGATCACGGCAGGCGGCGCGCCGATTGCGCCGCCTTCGCCGACGCCCTTGTAGCCACCGGGACCGGTACTCGGCGTCTCGATGTGGCCGTATTCGATCAGGGGAATCTCCGCGGCCGTCGGCAGCAGATAGTCCATGAATGTCGTCGCCAAGGGATTCCCGTCCTCGTCGTAGGCGAGATGCTCGAGAAGCGCGCCCCCGATGCCCTGCACCGATCCACCGGCGATCTGGCCCTCGACGACATTCGGGTTGATCATGGGCCCGCAGTCCTCGCTCACGATGTAGCGCAGGAGCTCGACGCGGCCGGTTGTCACGTCGACCTCGCACGTGCAGACATGGGAGGCATTCACGAAGATCGAGCCGGGCTTGGTCGTGTACCGCGCACTCGCTTCCAGTCCGGCCTGTTGGCCCGCAGGGAGCGAGTGCGGATCGAAGTAGGCGAGCGTGGCGATCTCCCGGATCGTCATACCCAACGACGGCGCACCCCGCACGCTCGCACGGCTCCCGGCGATTTCGATGTCCTCGACGGCCGCTTCGAATTTGTTGGCGACGATGGCGACGATGCGCTCGCGCAGGATCGTCGCCGTCTCACGGATGGCACCGGCAGTCATGGAACCGCTGCGGCTGCCCGCGGCGCCGGGGCCGAAACCCGTGACGGCCGTATCCCCCTGCATGGTGTGCACGTCTTCGATGTCGACACCGAGCGCGTCCGCGGTCAACTGCACCACGGTCGTCTCAATACTGTTGCCGGCCGAGCCCCCGGCGATATAGACGTTGACCTTGCCTGAAGGCTCGATCCGGATGGTCGCTGCTTCGGTGGCGTAATAGCCGAAGCCGGGCGTGGACGGCTCGACGTACGTCGACATGCCCACCCCCAGATAGCGACCGGCTCCCCGTGCGGTCGCCTGCTCACGCCGGAAGCCGTCGTAGCCGAGCATCTCCAACGCCTGCTCGAGCGTCTCGAGCGGTGAGACGTTGTCGAACGTCATTCCGTTGGCGCTGGTGTACGGCAACTCGTCGGCGCGGAGAAGGTTCCGCCGCCGGAGCTCCGCCGGATCGATCCCCATGCGCCTGGCCGCGATGTCCAACAGCACTTCCCGGGCCACAGATTCGAATTGCCACGGACCCCGGTAGGGCGTGCGCCCGACGGTGTTCGTGTACATCGCCTTCGAGGTGAAACTGGCGCGCGGCACACGGTACGGGCCGGGGAACATGGCGCCGACGACCGAGGCGGTCCCCACCGGCCAGGGCGTCGGGTAGGCGCCGCAGTCCGAGACGAAGTCGATCTGCGCCGCCTGGATCAGCCCGTCCGCGTCGAAGGCCAACTTGGCGGCCGCCTGTTCATGGCGGGACTGACCTGCAGCGAGGAGGTTCTCGCGCCGATCCTCGATCCATTTCACCGGAAGCCCTACCTTGCGCGCCACGAGCATGAGACACATTTCGTCCCTTTGCACCATGATCTTCTGCCCGAACCCACCGCCTGTATCGCGCATGACGACCCGTATGAGATGCTCGGGCATCCCGAGCAGACGGGAGCAGAACATCCGCACCTCGTGCGGTGACTGCGTCCCCGCATAGATGGTGAGCTCGCCCGTCGTCGGCGAATAGTCGACCACAATGCCCCGACACTCCATGGGGACCGCCGCGTAGGCCTGCTGCACGATCGTCTCGCTGACTACGTGCGCGGCGAGGTGAACATGTCCTCGAGGGCCGAGGCGGGCCGCCCTCGCCATGGCGCCGATGAGGTTGGAGCCGTGCCCCGGATGCACCAGCGGCGCCTCGTCCCGATCGGCGGACATATAGTCGGCCACGGCGGGGAGCGGCTCGTAGTCGATGTCGACCAGATCGGCCGCATCCTCGGCGAGGTAGCGGTTCTGCGCCACGACCAGGGCGACCGGGTCACCCGCGAACCGGGCCTCGCCCTCGGCGAGCGGGGGCCGGGGCGTCTCCGGGCTCGCCGCGACCCAACGAGCTGTGCCACTGCTCCTTGACGTCGGCGTTGAGGTCGGCTGCGGTGAAGACGGCGTGCACACCGGGCGAGTGCACGCGGCCGGAGGTGTCGATGCGTGCCGATACCGGCCGCGCGAATGGACTGCGGACAAAGCAGGCGTGCAGCATGCCCGGGAGGGAAATGTCGTCGACGAAGACACCCCGCCCCGTGAGCAAGCTGGCGTCCTCCACCCGGCTCACACGCGCCCCGGCGTAGCGCGCCGCACCGCCTGTCGTGTAGTCGGTCATCGCCGAGACCGCGGGTGGCGGCTTGACGAACCGCCTTCATAATGCCCTGATACCCGGTGCAGCGGCACAGGTTCCCCGACAGCGCCTCGCGGATTTCGCCATCGGTCGGATCCGGGTGGTCCCGCAGGAACGCCGTGACCGAAATGATGAAGCCCGGGGTGCAGAACCCGCACTGCAGTCCGTGGTGGTCGCGGAAGGCCTCCTGCACGCGTCGACAGCGTCGCCGTCGGGAGCCGCGATGCCCTCGATCGTCGTGACCTCGGCACCCTCGGCCTGGACCGCGAACATCAGGCACGACGCGCCGGCCGCACCGTCGACGCAGCACCGTGCAGGCGCCGCACACCCCGTGCTCGCAGCCCAGGTGCGTGCCGGTCAGTCGGCAGTCCTCGCGAGGAAGTCGGCCAGCGTCACCGCGGCCTCGACGGTCCCGGCGGTACGTCTGCCCGTTGACCGTCGAGGTGCACGACCGCATCAGCCACGGCGAGCCTCCTCCTGGCTGTGGCCCACGCCCGGGCCACCATGGCCGCCCCCACCCGTCTGCGGTAGTCGGCGGACCCGTGAAGGTCGGTACGGTACCGACGTCGAGTTCGCGACACGCGCAGGCGACCGACCTCGTCGGGATCGACGTCGGTGACCGACTCGCCGACAAGCGGCCGCCTCGGCTGAGCCGGCACGTTCGGGGGTGGAGCCCAGACCGATCAAGCCGATGGCGCAACGCCGGATCCGATCGTCGTCGTCCACCTCGACACCCAGAGCAGCCCCGGCGATGGCGAAGTCCCCGTGGCGACGGGCGAATTCCTCCACCGCAAAGCCAGAACGGCCGGACCAGACCGGGAAGGACACCCCCGACCAGGAGCTCGTCCGGCGAAAGGCTCGTGCTCCAGACGCCATCGAAGAAGTCAGCGGCCGGGATGCGACCGTGTCCCCCGGGGCGACAGCGCCTCCAAGGTCGCGTCCAGGGCCAGCGCGACAGCCGGGTACTCGGCGGCCGGATCGGCATGCGCGATCGATCCGCCCGAGGGTGCCCCGGTTGCGGATCTGGAAGTGGCCGATGAACGGTGTGGCTTTCGAAAGGAGGGGCACGGCTGCAGCCACCTCTGCACTCGCCCCCACCGCCGCTTCGGTCGTACCGGCTCCGATCCACAACGACCCGTTGCGACGTTCGATGCCCTGCAACTCGCCGATACGGCCGATGTCGATGAGGTGATCGAAGACAGCCAGACGTAGTGCCAGCATGGGGATCAGACTCTGGCCGCCGGCCAGCACCTTCGCGTCTTCGCCCAGATCGGAGAGAAGCGACGCCGCTTCGCGTGCCGTCTCGGGCGCGTGGTACTCGAACTGGGTCGGCTTCACGGACGGTCAGGCGACCCAGCGTTGTTCGAACTGTTGCCTTCCACGCACCTCACGACAGTCCTACCCCTCCGGCGTCCCGACGCCCCGCAAATCAGTGTCATGATCCTATGACATGAATAAGGTCCCCGGGAACGGTGGCCAGGAGGAGGCGCCGGTCAGCTCGACGGAGCTTCCCCGGGTTCGTACTCTTTCTTCGGAGTGAGGAACGGGCTGCCTTCGTTGGCTCCGGGCTTGACGAGGTAACCGCAAAGGGGCTTCTGATCAGCGCCCCAGATGAACTTCTGGTTTTTCACCGAGATGTAATACCAACAGCTGCGGTTGGAATACACACCCTTGGTGAAGTGGATTGCCTGTGGGGCTATTCCTCCGAGGTTGTCCCCGGCGGGCAGATTGTAGAGACCCTTCTTGACGACGGCGGCGGTCACGGCGGTGCCGCTGGACGGCGCCGCTGCCTTGATGGCGTCCTGAAGAAGAGCCCCCTCGGCCCAACCGATGATCGCCTGTTCCCCGAAGTTCGGTGAAAGGTGGAGCGTCGGCGCGTACTTGTCGAGCGCCGACCAGAAGTCTTTCGTCGCTGCGTCATGGACGAAGTACGGGATGTCCTGCTGGGATGCGAGCATGCCGTCGAACTGCGGATCGGTGTTCATGTTGCTGCTGACGGCGGCCGCGATCTCGATAGGGCTCCAACCCTGCGCGGCGCACTCCGTCGCCGCCTTCTCGGCGACCACGGATGCATCACCGATTTCGAGCACGTCCGCTCCGGCCTGCTTCGCCGCAATGCACTGGGCGTCATAACTCGGCGCCGAGAACGAGATACCTGAGGTGTAGACCACATTGACGCCGTAACGCTTCCCGATGATCCCGTCGAGGGATGTCTCGGATTGGCACACGGCAGCCTCGACGCAATAGAAGATCGCTTCCTTCTTCAGGTCCGTCAAGCGCGCGATGCCGATCTGCTGCCCCGTGTCGCCGTAGTTGAGGGTGGGGCCGGGCGAGAACGTGTCCAAGTTGTCGTAGCTGAGATTGCTGTCCGCGGCGCCGATGATCGGGACACCGGCGCTCGTGGCAATTTTCGCCCACGCGGTATTCCGCGTTGCTGTTGTCGAAGATCGCCGCGACGTGCTCGGTATTGATCGCCTTTTGGACGGCGGTGACCGACACGGCCGGGTTGGTCATGTCGTCGGTGGCGATGACCTGCACCGGATGTCCGTTCAGGCCGCCGTGCGCGTTCTCCCACGATGCCCAGGCCTGAAGGGTCGGGGTCGTCTGCTGCGCCTGCGCACCCTGAGGTCCGGTACAGCTACAGATATCGGCGATGACGATCGGGGTGGCACTGGCCGCGCCGGCCGGGGCCGCGTTGCCGACAAGGTCGACCGCGACCAGTGGTGCACTCGCCATCGCGGCAGCGACGACTGCGCCGACCCAACGGCGAAAGACGACCCGCCTTCTGGTGACACCTCTCCGGTGCGCGGATTGCGCGACGTAACGCGACATGGCGACGTTGACCCCCCTTGGGCGGCCACGCGTGACCACCACAGATAATCCCCTATGCAGCGGGAAACTGCCCCACTCTTCGCTTGCGGGTCTTCTCCCATACGTACCCATACGCAGTGCGTCTACGCCCGCAGAACTCGATGGTAAACGAGGTCCCTGCAAATTGCAAGGGTCCCTTGCAAATGCCGCGCCGACGACTTCTCAGACGAGTGCCGGCACGTCGAGTCCGTAGAATCGTTGAGCATTCAGGCCCAGCACCTTGGCCCGGTCACCCTCGCCGAGGCTCTCGATCCGCGCACGGATCTCGTCGACGACGCCGAAGCTGGCGTCGATGTGGGGATAGTCGGACGCCCACACGAAGTAGTCGGCACCGACCGCCTCAATGATGGGAGCGATCACCGACTCGTCGGGATCCGCCGAGACGAGACACTGGCGGAAGAAGTACTCGCTCGGCTTCATGCTCATTGGTGCAATGGACCGCATGACCTCGAACTTGTGGTCCATGCGGTCGAGCCACGCGGCGATCCAGGTGGCGCCCGACTCGAGTACCGTGCAGCGCAAACGAGGATGCCTTTCGAACACGCCGCTCGCCAGAATTTCGGTGAACGCCGCCATCACATCGATGGCCAGGAAGGCGAAGCCGAACAGGGCCTGCCCTCCTGCGGTCTGAAAGACGGGTCGGGAGAAGGACGTCTGATCGCGCACCACGACGTGAAAACCGATCGGCATGTCCAGGTCCTCGACGGTCGACCAGAATCGGTCGAAGGCCGGGTCACTGATCCCCCGTCCGCCCCGCGCTGCGGCATCGGGCGACAGATAGACCGCCCGGCAACCGGCGTCCCGCGCTCGGACGACTTCTTCGATGGCACCTACTTCGTCGATGAGGGAGATATGGGCGACCGGCACCAGGCGCACCGGGTCGTGGGAACAGAAGTCGACGATATAGCGGTTGTAGGCCCGTGCATAGGCTCTGGCCAGCGCCGGTTCGGTCACGAAGCCTTCCCAACAGATGCCGAGCGTCGGATACAGCAGCGCGATGTCGATGCCCTCGTCATCCATGACGACAAGGCGCGCTGCGGGGTCGTAGCCACCCGGCGGGCATCCGTCCTCGTAGCGAAGCGTGCCGCTCCGATCCAGGGCGGCAGCAGACTCCAGGTTGATGCCACCCATGCCGGCCAGTCCGTTGCGCATCCCTTCGACCGGATGCCCGTCAATGAGGAGGACCTCGTCACCGCGCTCGTCAATGGCGATGCGGATGGCCCGTTCCCGGTAGGCCGGGTCGATGTACTCGATCCACGTGGTGCGCGGCTCGAGGACATGACTGTCGGCGTCGACACAAAGAGGGCGTTCTGCGGGCATGCCTGACTCCTCGCTTTGGCGTGTTTTCGCACGCTACCTGACACGCCGAGATCGCGGCGGGTCCCGCCCTGGCCCGGTGCGGGTCTCCCCCACCACAACACGCATAACCTCGTGCACGTGACCAGATTCCCCTACGCCGTCGACAAGCGCTACCTACCGGTGCTCCTGCCGTTCTTCCTCCGACCGTCGAAGGATGGTGTCACGATCACTGATGAAGGCATCGTGATGGCAACGTTCGGCTACTTCAAGGTCGCCACGCCGCTGGCGAACATCACCGGTGCCCACATCACGCGGGACTACCGCTGGTGGACGGCGTGCGGGGTGCGCATGTCACGCGCCGATGACGGGTTGACCTTCGGCACGAATCGCGACGGAGGTGTCTGCATGCACTTCGCAGAGAAGGTGCCGTCGCCCCTACGGCGAAGCGGCCATTCGGCTCTCACTGTGACCGTCGCCGACTTGGAAGGGCTGACGCGAGCCCTCGGCTCCCTCTGAGCACGCAATGCACGACCGCTTGCCCGCCGGTGTCAGGGTGACAACCGCTCCAGCGTCCAACCTTCGGCATCCGGCCGGTAGCGGAGCCGATCGTGCAGGCGGTCCGCCCCTTCTTCCCAGAGCTCGACGACATCGGCTCGGATGCGGTACCCGCCCCATCGAGCCGGTCGTGCGGGACCTTCTTCGTCCCCGAGCTCCTTGAGCAGCTCGGCTCTGCGCTCTTCCAGCACCGCACGTCCAGGGATCACCGCGCTCTGCTGACTGATGACCGCACTGACACGGGAGCCCGGAGGCCGTGAGAGCCAATAAGCGTCCGACTCATCGTCATCGACCTCTTCGACCGCACCGTTGACGCGGACCTGACGATGCACCGGGAGGTGCCAATGGAAGAGGGCGGCCGCGAACGGATTCGTCGCCAGGTCCCGGCCCTTGTCGCTCCCACGGTCGGTGAAGAACACGAGACCGCGGTGATCCAACCTCCGGAGCAGCACCATTCTCGACGATGGGCGCCCGTCGAACGTGGCCGTTGCGAGCGCCATTGCTTCTGGCATGGGCTCGCCGGCAATTCGTGCCGTCTCGAGCCACCGGGAGAGTTGGGTCAACGGGTCCGGGTCGACGTCTGCTTCGTCCATGTCCAGAGTCTGCTCGATACAGAGGGGGGCACCGCCCTGGCCCACTGCAGCACTACCCCTGTCTCAACACCGGACCACCGGCAGGTGCTTCCAACCGCGGATATGCGAGATGTCGAGTTCGGCCCCTTCCCAGTCCACCTCCCAGTCGGGGAAACGGTGCAGCACTTCGTCGAGGGCAACGCGGCCTTCGAGGCGGGCGAGGGCGGCGCCGAGGCAGAAGTGAATGCCATGTCCGAACGTCAGGTGCGTGCCTATGGTCCGGTCGATGTCGAACTCGTCCCCGTTCGGCGGAAAGGCGCGATCGTCCCGATTGGCCGCCGGAGGCAGGAACATCATGATGCTCCCTTCGGGGACCGTCTCGCCGTGGTAGTCGACATCGCGGGTGACGAAGCGGGAGATCGTGTGCGGAGGCGGCTCGTAGCGCAAGATCTCCTCAATGGCATTGGGAATCCGTGTGCGGTCGGCCGCCAGCGCGCGCCGGGCATCGGCATGTTCGGCGAGGATTTTTCCTGTCCAACCGATCAGCCGGTTGGTCGTCTCGTTGCCGGCTGAGGCGAGCACGCTGACATGATTCTGGATCTCCTCACGCGTCAAGCGGCGGACGGTACCGGTCTCGTCCGTGAATTCGGCTTGCAACAACTCGGTCATCAGGTCGTCGGTCGGGTGCGAAGCCCGCCAGTCGATGTAGTCAGCGAAGAAGCCGGCATCGGAGAAGGGCTTCCCGCGATCGATCGGCTGGCCGGGCTCGCGCCGGATGTGGTCAAAAGCCCGTTCACGGACGTCGACCTGGTCCTCCTCGGGAATGCCGAGCAGCATCCCGATCACGCGCATCGGCAAGGGTGCGGCGAGATCGGCCACGAAGTCGAAGCTCCCGGCGCTGACGAACGGGTCGAGCATCTCGGCACACAGGGCGCGCAGCTCGGGTTCGATCGCCGCCATCTTCTTGGGTGTGAACACCCGTGACTCGAGGCCGCGGTGGGCGCTGTGGATCGGCGGATCCTCGGTGATGTAGACGCCGGGAACGCTCGGAGCGTTGGCCCGGATCTGCTCGAGGATCACCCCATGGGCGGAGCTGAACGTCCCGTGGTCGAGCAGACCCTTCTGCACGTCGTCGAAGCGACTGAGCGCGTAGAAGTCGTAGCGCTCGTTGTAATAGAGCGGCGCTTCCTCCCGGAGACGCCGGTAGACAGGATACGGGTCGATGTAGATGTCGTTGTCATAGGGGTCATAGGACAGGTCCTGCGGCGCCGTGGTTGTCATGTGCCTCCGTTCGGGACGGTGAGGGGGATCAGACGGAGCGAATGGACCAGCCGCCGTCAACCGGCAGGGCCACCCCGGTGATGAAGTCCGCCGCCGGTGAGACCAGCCAGAGGGCGACCCCGGCGATTTCCTCTGCGGTCGTCTCCCGTCCGAGGAGGGCTTTGGCCCGCATCGTCGCAAGCATCTGTTCGCGGGCTTCGGGTGAGGGTTGCGGGCGTCCCTTTCCGATCATCGGGGTGAGCACGAATCCGGGCAGGATGCAGTTGACGCGCACGCCCGCGTGGGCTGTACTGGATCGCCGCGTTCTTCGTGAGGCTTATGACGCCCGCCTTCGACGCCGAGTACCCGGGCGACATGCCCGAGGAGATGATCCCGCCGATCGATCCCCAGTTGAGGATCGATCCACCACCGGAGTCCACGATCGCCGGCGCCCCGTACTTGATACCCAGGAACACGCCTTTGAGATTGACGGCCTGCACCCTGTCCCACACGTCGGGGTCGTCATCGCCGATCATGCCGCCGCCCAGGGCGATCCCGGCGACGTTGCACAGGACATCGAGGCGGCCGAACCGCGAGACGGCGGTCCGGACCATCGCCTCGACCTGCGCGGGCACGGAAACGTCGCACTGGACCGGGACGATGTCCCCATCGGACTCGGCCGCCGTCTCCTCCTGCTTACCGCTTATGTCGGCGGCGACCACCTGGGCGCCCTCGGCGGCAAAGAGCAGCGCTGCGGCCTTGCCCTGGCCTTCTCCTGCACCGGTGACGACCGCCACCTTCCCCTGCATCTGCTGCGCCATGCCATCCCCCCGGCCGGACCCTGCAATTCCATGTCAGATGGCCCTGGCATCAAAGGTACAGAACGAGCATCCCCTTGGCAAGGGAAGGTACGGCACGCCGACGGCGACTGCACGGCGGCCGATCAGAGCCGATAGAGCTTCTTGGCGTTCTCCCCCAGAATCTTGCGTTGCGCCACCTCGGACAAGACGGCGATTTTCGGCGCCACCGATTGCAGCGGGTTGGGATAGAGGCACGTCGGATGGGGGAAGTCGGTCTCGAAGAGGATCTTGTCCTCGCCGAGCGTGTCCACCAGCCAGGACAGGTTGTTCTTCTCGAACCAGAACGTGGCGTAGAGGTTGCTCTGGAAATACTCCGAGGGCTTCCTCTTCAGCGCCCGCACCTCTTCGGGAGCGTTCTCGAACATTTCGTAGTCGAGGGCCTCGAGGATGAAGGGGATCCACCCGCAGGCGCTCTCCACCGAGACCCACTGGAGGTCGGGGTGGCGATCGAAGAGCCCCGAGACGATCCCGTTGGCCACCACGCGGGCGTTGCCCACGAAGAGCAGCGTGCCGGTGAGGGCCAACTTGACGTTGTCGGAGTGAGAAGCCCACGGGTACTTCGCGGACCACGAGCTCGCGGTCACGCTGGCCCCGATGTGGAAGTGCACCGGAAGCTCGAGACCGGTACACACCTCCCACAGCTCGTCCCATGCCGGATCAGCCAGGTCGGGACCTCCGACGTCGTCGGGGTCCGAGGTCATGTTGACCCCGCGCATACCCAGGTCGGCCACGCGGCGGGCCTCGGCCGCTGACAGCTTGACGTCCCAGGCCGGAAGCAGTGGCATCGGGAGCAACCTGTTGTTCGACTCGGCCTGGATCTCCGCCATGATGTCGTTGTACATCTGGATGACCGTCAGGCTCAGCGCAGGATCACCCACAGAGGCGAGATCCTGCCCGCCGAGGCTGAGCGTGCTCGGGAAGATGACTTGGGCATCGATCCCGGACTCGTCCATCACCTCGAGGCGCACTTTGGGGTCGTACGCGCCGACGTGGATGTCCTCGATCCCCCACTCGTACAGGCCGAGCTGGGCCGACACCTTCTGGCCGTCACGGCCCACCACCGCTGCTCCCGTGGCCATGCCCATCGGGTGGCCGTCGAAGACCCAGTGCGGCATGCCGTCGATCTGCTCTACCCGGGGCACCCGGTCCCGGAGGTGTGCCGGAGCTCGTTTGGTGAACAGGTCGTGGGGCTCCGTCCAGTGGCTATCGGCGTCGATGACAAGCGAGTTTTCGTACATGGCATTTGATACTAAGGCTTTTCAAAACACCGCGAGAGGAAGACTCCCGACGATGCACAGGGGTTGCGCCGAAACTCTTCGAAGAAACATACGGTAGTCACAGGGACGGCTCAGGTACTTCACTCACCATTGGGTATGGATGCATCCATGGCGACGCAGAGGAACGGTGGGCTCCTTTCTGCACGGACCCCCGCGTCTGCACGGACCCCCGCGTCTGCACGGACCCCCGCGCTCGACGGGATGCGGGCCGTCTTCGTCCTCGGCGTCATCGCCTATCACCTGTGGGCCGACTCGCACGGCTGGAAGATCGACTCGGGCAACGTCGGCGTCGTCGGGTTCTTTGCGTTGTCGGGCTACCTCATCACCGGACTGCTCATCACCGAGCACGACCGCAATGGCTTCATCCATATGAAGTACTTCTACGCGCGCCGCGCGCTGCGCCTCCTGCCCGCGTTGTGCTTTCTGCTTTTCGTCTGGCTCACTGTCGACATCGTTTTTCAGAACGGGCAGTTCCTGGCGACGGTGCCCAGCGCCCACACGCCGGGAAGTCCGGTGTCGTGGATAACGGGACTCGAAGGCGTCACCGCCGCACTCCTCTACATCACCAACTGGCTCAATGTGGAGCCGAGTTGGCACCTATGGTTCGGCTACAGCCCCATCAGCCACCTGTGGACCCTGGCCGTCGAGGAGCAGTTCTACGTGATCTGGGCTCCGGTGATGATCCTCCTGCTTCGCCTGCGTCGGCACACCGCCACCATCGTGGCCGCAGCCATCGCCCTCATCGCACTCGTCGAACCCATTCTCCTGTCCGGAGCGAACTTCAATCGCGTCTACTTCGGGACCGACACGAGGTCCGCCGCCCTCTTCTTCGGTGCCCTCTGTGCCTTCATCGGCTCGACCCGGGGATGGCGCCGCCTCCGCAACGCCGACTGGGCCCCCCTGCTCGGCGCCGCCATTGTCGCGGCCATCTGCTGGTCCGCCTACGGGTTGCGCCAGGAAGCCCACCGGGGCCTCTGGAACACTGCGCTGATCATCGGGACCCTGGCGTGCGGCCTGGCGGTCGTCTTCGTGGTCGAGAGGCCCCAGGGGGCCGCCGCCCGGGCCCTCTCCTCGAAAGTTCTCGTCGCCATCGGCAAGCGCTCGTACGCCCTGTATCTCTGGTCGTACGTCCTCAACACCTGGCTACGCGATACCGGGGTGTTCGAGCCTTACCTCGTCATCGGGGCCTCGTTCGCCGCCGCGGAGATCTCCTACCGCTTCGTCGAGCTGCCCGCCCTGCGGCTCAAGCACCACTTCGCGACGACCACCCAACGGGTTGCCCCCGAGCTGGGCCCGTCCGAAGAGCCGGTCACGTCCGAAGAAAAGGTGCTCGTCTCGCGCTGAACCCGGACCTGCGCTGCGTCGTGGTTCGATGGGGGTGTGCGGCGCAGCCTGCGATCGAACACGGGACGAAGGAGGGTCTCTCGAGGGACGTTCATCCTCGCTGCGTGCGTGACGCTGGGTGCCGCGGCCGCGGCAACCACCTGGGCGGCCACCCGGCCGCCGGCCGGCGCATCGAGCGTCAGGACAGTCACCTATTGCGTAGAGGGTGGGGTGCCGCTCGCGATGACGGTCTTCGACCCCGACGACATGGGCCACGCCCGCCCGGCGGTCCTCGAGGTCCACGGGGGCGGCTGGCAGCACGGGGGTCGCCTGCTCTCGCTTTCTGCGTCCGGTCCCGCCACCGATCTGGTGGGTGCCGGCTTCGTCGTGGCGTCCATCGACTACCGACTGGCCCCCGAGAATCCGTGGCCCGATCAGATCATCGACGCAAAATGTGCCGTCCGATATCTGCGAGCCCACGCGGCCGACCTCGGTATCGACCCCGACCGGATCGCCGCTCTCGGGACGAGCGCAGGCGGACAGCTGGTCGGCTTGCTCGGCACCACCGGGTCCTCCTCCCTTTGGGACGTCGGTCCCTACCCGAGCGTGTCCAGCGCCGTTGATGCGGTGGTCGACGAGTTCGGGCCCGCCGACCTCGAGCGCGACCGACTGGCCCGCCCGCTCGGCCGCCATGATCCGCCGTGTCTTCGGGGATGCGCCGGGGACTCCCAGCTCCGTCCTGACGGAGGCGAGCCCCCTGACGCACATCGCGGCGGGCGATCCGCCCTTTTTGATCCTGCAGGGCACCGACGATCAGGTGGTCCCCGCCAGACAGTCCGCGCTGTTCGCCACCGCGCTCCGCGCGGCGCACGTGCCGACCGAAACGGTGTTCGTCCAAAGGGGTCGTCACGGCTTGGAGACACCCGATGAGGATCCTTCACCCCCTGCGATCGCGTCGCTGATCACGACGTACCTCGAGCACTCGCTCAGGTTGATCGAGCGCGAACGCGTCCGCTGCGCCGAAGAAGCTCTCGGGCAACCTGACGCTCAGCCAGACCGAGGCCATCGCGAAGGGGATCGTCGCCGGCTAAACGCGGCTGGACAAACGCGGCCGGTTACACGCGGCCGTAACCCGCGGCCGGCCGGGATCGGTGCTGCATGCATCAATTCCGGAGCAGATCAATGACGTCTTTCGCATGCGTTGCAGGCAATCGGTTGCCCTCCAACTCGAGCGTCGACCCGCTCCTCGTCTCACGCAGCCCCAAAATACGAACGTTGAAGCGCGTACGCACCGTGGCCGTAAGGCCTGCGCGTGGAATCTGAAACACAAGCGCCGTGGGTGCGGAATGCCTCGTTGCCGCGGCGAATCCGTAGACCGCGTCCGCCGACACCCCGACGAGCATCTTTGCGGGGAGGCCGGAGGCCCCGTCCGCGGCATGCATGCCGGCCAGCGAGCCCACCCCGACGCCAACACTCTCTGCTGCGCCACCGAGCAGACCACCTGCTGCGCCTCCCGCGAGTCCCCCGGCGAACATTCCGCCGCTGTGGCCCCGTGGGTTGAACTGGCCCACCGCGAGGATCTTGTCGGTGATCCCCCGTGCAGCGAGGGCCTCTTGCACCAGGTGCACCATCGTTTCCTCTGACATGCCTCCATCCCTCCGTCACAGGGTGCGACCCAAACCTGACAAGACCGAAGATAGTGACGCGGGCAAGGCTGCCGAAACCCTCTCCGCCTCTTTGCCCTCGACGGGGTGCTGGCACGAAGGCAAGCCGGATGCTGCCCCCCTTGGCTGCGGGCGGAGGGTGCACGACACTTTGGAAGTGGTGGCGCCGGTGGGGCGGTCGAGGGAGGTCTAATGCTGTGAGGCCTGCATGCTGACCGTCGCCTGGTACCGCTTCGCGGCCACCTTCCGCCGTCGGGGGCCGGGCTACCTCGCCATCGTTCTCCTCATCGCCCTGTTAGGCGGCCTCGCCATGGCCTCGATCGCCGGCGCCCGGCGGACCCAGTCCTCCTACGCCACGTATCTTGCCTCTACCGATCCTTCGGACCTCACTGTGACCCTGGGAGTCGCCGCCTGCGCTACCTGCTCGGGGTACTCGCCCGCAGTCGAGTCCACACTGGCCCGCCTTCCCCACGTCGCGCGTGTCGAAGGCTCTGTCGAGACGTACGCCGAAATCCTGAAACCCGATGGCACGCCGCCCACCCTCAACGAGACCACGGTCAACGAGGTCAACCCCATCGCCAGTACCGACGGCCTCTACTTCGACCAGGATCGGGTTTCCCCCGTGGCGGGTCGAATGGCGAATCCGGGTCGGGTGAACGAAATGGTCATGAGTGCAGCGGCCGCCCGACTGCAGGGGCTTCACCTGGGCGAAACCGTGCCGATCGGGTTCTACACCAACGCCGAGTCCACCGAGCCGGGCTTCGGTACACCGAGGGTGACGCCGAGGACCAAGATCCGGATGAAGTTGGTGGGCCTCGTCGTCTTCCACGATGCGCTGATCCAGGACCAGGTGGATCAATATCCGACCGACGAGCTCTTCACCCCGACCCTGGCGAAGAAGATCGGGGCGAGTGGGGCGGGGGTCGGCCTCTATGGTCTCCGCCTGCACGGAGGTGCGGCCGAGGTCCCGGCGGTCGAAGCGGAGATCTTCAAGAAATTCCCCACGGGCTCCTACGTCGAGTTCCACGTCACCTCCACCAGCGCCTCCCAGGCGGACCGGGCCATCCGCCCCGAGGCGATCGCACTCGCCGTCTTCGGCGCCATCGTCGCCCTCGCGGCCCTGCTCATCGCCGGTCAGGCCATCGGCCGTCAGCTCCGGCTGGGGGGCGATGAAGAGGGCACGATCCGCTCGCTCGGCGCCAGCCCCACCATGACGATCGTGGACAGCCTCTTCGGCATCGGGTTGGCCATCGTGGCCGGGTCCGTTCTAGCGGTACTCGTTGCCGTCGCTCTCTCCCCCTTGACCCCGATCGGCCCGGTCCATGCCGTGTATCCCACCCCCGGCCTGTCGTTCGACACGGAGGTGCTCGGCTTCGGATTCGCGATCTCGATCCTCCTTCTCGGAGCCGTTGCCCTCGGTCTGGCCATCCGGATCGCACCCCACCGGGCCCTGGGGAGCCGTCCGCACGCGGGCGCCCGGCCGTCTCGGGTCGCGACAGTGGCCGCCTCTTCCGGCCTGCCCCTGAGCGCGGGCACGGGCGTCCGTTTCGCCCTCCAACCGGGAACCGGTCGCACCGCCGTGCCCGTGCGTTCCGCCATTGTCGGCGCAGCCTTGGCGGTACTGGTACTGACCGCGACGGTGACCTTCAGCGCCAGTCTCGACTCCCTCGTCTCCCATCCCGCCCTCTACGGGTGGAACTGGGACTACGCCATAGAATCGACCAACGGTGAGGGTTCCACCCTGCCGGAAACCCAGACGCTGCTCGACCACGACCCCGACGTGCAGGCGTCGTCGGGAGTCGACTTCCGTACCACCGAGATCGACGGGCAAACGGTGGCCGCGTTGCAGGGAACGGCAAACGCCTCCGTCAGACCACCGGTCCTGGCGGGGCACGGCGTGGACGGGAGTGGCCAGGCCCTGTTGGGCGAGGACACCTTGGCCCAACTGCACAAGAAGATCGGCGACACCGTGCACGTGGTCACAGAGGGCGGACACGCCAACTTCGTCATCGTGGGCACCACCACCCTGCCCGCCGTAGGGATCTCGCAGGGACTGCACACGTCGATGGGGACCGGCGCCTACGCCGCCCTGGGGCGCCTCAGCAACAACGCCCCGGCTGCGTGTGACGGCCCGACCATGATTTTCGTCAGGTTGCGCCCCGGCCTGCGCGCCTCGACCGGCCGGGCCTCGTTGCAGCACATCGTCGAACGCACTAACCAGACGTTCGATGCCTTTGGCGCCACCAATCCCTGTGCCGGACAGTTCGTCTCGGTGGTCGGTGCCCAACGGCCCGCGGAGATCGTGAACTACCAGTCGATAGGCGCCACCCCCGCGCTCCTGGCTGCCGGGCTCGCAGTCGGGGCGGGAGTGGCGCTGGCCCTGACCCTGGCGGCCTCGGTGCGACGGCGGCGCCGGGATCTCGCCCTGTTCAAGACGCTGGGCTTCACGGGACGCCAGCTGATGTCCGTGGTGGCCTGGCAGTCGACGACCTCGGTTTTGATCGGCACACTTCTCGGAGTGCCCCTCGGCATCATCCTGGGGCGCTTTCTCTGGAACCTGTTCGCTCGTGCCATCTACGTCGTCCCCGCCCCGAGTGTGCCCGCCCCCGTCATCGTCCTGATCGTGATCGGCTCTTTGCTTTTGGCCAACGTGGTCGCTGCAATTCCGGGACGACTGGCGGCACGAACGCCCACCGCGCTGCTCTTGCGGGCCGAATAACGTCCATTGCGGGAGGCTCGTCCCGCTTCAACACCGGCCTACGCATTGCCAGTTATGACGTTGTCACCGGCCACGCTTTGAGCAGCTTGCGCGCCGTGCCGTTGTTTCCGAGGTGGTAGACAGCCACGCTGGCGGGGTGAACGTGAAACGCAACGAACGGCTCCGCCTCAATGATCTTCAGGTGTTCGAAGGTATCGACGCCCACCGTCAGGTGGGGAAAGTAGTTCCCATCGCCGATCTGGTTGGGGACGAACGCCTCCACCCAGTCGATGATGGTCGGGCTGATCACCTCGCCGGGGTCGGTGACGAATGCAGCGGCCGTGCCTCCTGCCTCGACGAAGCGAGAGATCGCGGCCACCAGCTTCGCCTGGAAGTCGAGGACCTTGGGACTCACCTCCACCTGAAGGACGGTCGGACCGTACCCGGGAAAGCCCCAGTCAGCATGAGTGATATGCGTCACCTCGTACGAGAGCGCCGACATATCCGTGTCCGCCACCACTTGGGCGACGGCATCGTAGACATGGTCGAGGTCGGCGGTGCGGACGTAGCGCTGCAACGTCGTGATGTGCGGTTGATGGGTGTCGTCCAGCTTCCATCCCTGAGGCATGCTCTCAAGAAGAACTGCGTTGACCTCTCGGGCACGTTCGATCGCCCGATCGTCAGGGTCGATCAACACATCGATAGCGGTCAGATCGCTCATGGCATTGTTGCTCCTTCTCAGAAGACGGTCTTCCAATCGTTCTTCATGCTGATCACCGTCCAACCCAACTCGTCGGCCTTGGCAAAAGAGGTATCGGCACCGCTGGTGTACGCGAACTCGCGGTCCTCGTCATCGTGGAGCACGATCACGGAGAACGCTGCGGCGCTCAGCATCTCGATGTCCACATCCGCGTTGCCTCCTGCGAACAGTGGCAACCGTCCCGTCTGGGCGAAGATGTGCTCGGGCTTTCCCGGACCGACGTCGAGGGATCCCAAAGGATGCTCGCCCCGGATGATCGCGCCGTCGGTGAAACTGTATTCCGCGGCCGTGCCGATCACGTTCTCCTTGTTGATAGCCCAGGTCTCCTCCGCGAAGACCCGCATGAAGTCCCGGCCACCGCCCGAGCAGACGAACACGCGGAACTCATTGGCTTTGAGGAGTTCCAGGAGCTCGAGCATGGGCTTATAGACGAGGTCGGCGTAGAGGACGCCCAGCTTCGGCTGCTTGGCCGTCTGGAGCCATTGCCGAACCTGCGCATCGAACTCTTCCGGCGTGGTGCCGGCCCAGGAGCGCCCGAACGCTTCCAGGAGCGCCTTCACTGCGGATGGCTCCTGGGTGCCGAGTCCCTGCAGAAAGGTCGGGTCCTTTTCGATCAACGCCTTGTAGGGCTGCTTGGCGGCCAGCGAGGGGTCCGCCTTCACCTCCTCGGCCCAGTGGCCGAAGACGAAGTCGAACTGGGGCGGCATCGGCTGTTCGACCCAGAGAGTGCCGTCGTTGTCGAACGTGGCTATCCGTTCAGCGGGCGGAACGAAGTCGGGGCCCTCGGTCGTGACCCGGCTGACAAATCCGAGGATCGCCTCCTTTGCAGTTCGTTCGTTCCAGCTCGTGAGCATGTCCTCGGCCATGGTGTCTCCTGTGGGTTGTCAACATTGTGTCTACACCCCCGAGACGAATGCATCACCCGGTCAGGGTGAACCGGTCATGCAGGCTCTCCCGGGCCTCTGGCAGCCGTTGCGCTGCGGATGCATACTCAGGACGTGGCCCCAGCGCCCCCCAACCGTGTGTTCCTTACTGACGTCCGGGGCGGCGACCTGTACCTACGAGCAACCTGGCATCCGGAGTCCGCCACCATTGTGTTCAGCCATTGGAACGGCGAGGTATGCATGGCCTCCACGCCGGTCGCCCTGACAGATTCCACCAAGCTGATCGACCTCATGATTCGGTCGCTCTCCGAACTGGCCGACCGACGCCTCCCGCAGGCTGAGCCACCGCGACCCCGAACCTTCACGGAACGCATGAAGGAGCGGCTGCGTCCACGCATGGCCGAAGTGATCGACGTCAGCGCCCGGTTCCTCCCGACCGGTCGCATCGGGAAGGAACGGGGCAAGTCCTCGTAGGGGAGCTCGATCCACGATCGGTCAAGCTGCAAGAGGAGTGGTGGGTCCCGGCTCGTCCTCGTCCTCGACCTAGGGCTCGGCGAGATACTCGTCGGCCCAGCCGGCCAGCCGCTGCAGAATGGGGAACAGCGCTGCGCCGGCTGCCGTCAAGGCATAGGTCACGCCGGGCGGCTTGGTATCGGTCACGGTCCGTTCGATCAGGCCTCCCGCAGCCAGTTCGGTCAGCCGGTCAGACAGCACCGAGTCGGTGATCGCTCCGACACCACGACGCAGCTCGGCGTAGCCGACCGGACCGGTACTGAGCGACGCCAAAATGACGCCGCTCCACCGTTTACCGAGAAACTCGAAGGCCCGCACGAGTCCGGCATCACAGGCGTGCTCCACCAAGGCCACCGTGGACTGTTCGTCCCGCTTTCCCCGGGCCACCATCGGCTCCACTCTACCGGGTCCACTACCACCTACTCGTAGGATCCTTGTAGCTATGCTTCTACTAGTAACTTTGATCCACCCTGATCCCCGGAGGACTCATGCCCCTGTACCGCCTGGACGCCAGCATCCGCGTCGAGGGTTCCCACAGCCGTGCCCTGGCCGACATCGTCGAGCACGAATGGACCGCCGCATACCCTGAAGATGCCATCATCCGGCGGCACGTTGGCACCGATCCCCTCCCGTCCACCGCATGGCCTCTTGCCGCGCAGGCACTGATGGCTCCGCCGGGCCACGAGCGCACGCCCGAAGAGCGAGAGGCCGTGACGCTTGCCCAGCACGAGGCCAACCAGCTGCTGGCGGGCGATGCCGCCTTGTTCGCGGTGCCGCTGTACAACTTCGGCGTCTCCCAACATTTCAAGACGTGGGTGGATCTCGTGATCACCGATCCCCGGATGGCAGGCGAGGAACCTGCGACGGCCGGCACTCCGGCGGTTCTGGCGATCGTGCGCGGCGGCTTCTACGGTCCGGGCTCCCCCCGGGAAGGGTGGGATTACGCCACCGGCTGGATCACGCGCATTCTGGCGGACGTCTGGAAGTTCGACCTCGAGGTGGTCGAAGAAGAGTTCACGCTGGTCGGCGTCAATCCTGCTCTGGACCAGTTCAAGGAGATGGCCGATGAATTACGGGTCAAAGCCGCGCAGACAGCCCAGGAGCGGGGACGAAATTTCGGCGGGACGCCGGGTTTCGGCCCCAGGGTGAGCCGAGCTGCTGACTGACCGCTGGCGGGAAATTCTTTTCGCGCACCCTTGCGGACACGAAGCCGTCAAGGACGCGTGGTCGTCGTGCTCGCCATCGGGGGCGGCGGCGTGGTGGTCATCGACGACGGCGTCAGCAACGGCTCCGCCGTTGCAGGCATCCCTGCAGAACCACAGGCCCGGCTGTACGTTCCCATGCCAGGTTGCGTGCCAAGGTCGAACGGCTCGTGGCTTCGGCGTAAGGCGTAGTCCCTCCCATTGACACGAACGATGAGGACGTCAGACGGCGACGGGCAGTGACCCCCGGACTTTACGGAGGACGTCCTGCAGCCGACGATCTCGGCCGCCGTCACCTTGCCATGACCCGTGGCAATCTTCTCGCATCGAGCCGTGGCGGTGCCCTCCTGCGAGTGGGGGCTCGCGGCTCCTCCGGCCGCCGCCGTGCTGAGGGTCACCATCGCCAGGGTTACGGCGAAACCAGCGATGACACGTTTCATGGGATTTACGCTACTGACGACACACCACATGCGCGTTTGCTGGCTTTCCGACGAACGAGCCTCCCATGACTCCCTCGACCGGGATGGACTCGGTGACCGAACCGGATCCACGCAACGGGGCTCCGATCCGGGCCGTCTCCCCTGCGACCTTTCGACCCGAGCGGAGAATAGTAATGGTGCACGAGAAGTTGCCCGAAATACGGCTGACCGTGAAGTCCACTTGTTCAGCGGGAATTCCGTGGGTACCGAGGTGGGGGTCGTAGGGCTCAAGAGCCGCGGTGACTGACTCGACGTGGACCGGAAGGGCTCCTGCAGTTTTCGTGGCATCAGCCTTCCCCCTGGCCGACGAAGGGGTCGTCCTGCCTGGACACGTCGCCTGTACCACCCGCTTCGTTGCCTCCACACGCGAACGAGGTAGGGCTGCGACGGCAGCGCGCGCAAAGGCGCAGTCGTCCTGCAAATCGGTGGTTGTACCGCCAGCCACGACGGCAACACCTTGGCCGGCGCAGGTAAAGGCACTCGCAACCATCGTTGGGCCAACACCCCTGCTGGTCAGAAAGCTCACGGTAAATGGAATGAGCGTCTCCTGGCAGTCCGACGAGGATGTCTTCACGACCAGGCCTGCGAGAGCGGCTCGCAGCGCCGTCGCCTTTTGACTATTCACCACCGTCACTACCGGACCGGAGTTTCCGGATAAGGCAACCCGATGGAAGCCCGTCACCTCCACCACTCCACCCTTGGGTGGCGTTACCGCACCTGCCACCAATGGCGTGATGACCGTGCCGATGGCGAGAGTGACCAAGCCCAGAACTCCACGACGACGACCAATCATTTGTCGACAATCGTAAATGAAATCACATCTTCTCTGACACTCTCGGCAGTGGTTCGGTTCGATGGTTGTGCCGGAGGGGCTTGTGATGGACTGTTGGCGTGCAAACGGACGGGACTGTGCGGGCGGCCATTGCCACCGTCCTCGCCGTGGCACTCACGCTTATGGCTTCCCCTTCCTCGACGCGGGCCAGCGGCACAACAACAACCGGTGCCCCCACCGCTGCGACCGGGAAAGACGTCGCTTGTTCTACCGCCGTCGCGCCTGCCCCGATACTCACGCAGGTCGAGACTCGTTTCGTCACCGGCCTGCTTGAGCCGTTCGGCGTGGCCTTTGCGTCCGACAGCACGCACCTCTTCGTCGACTCCCTCTTCAGCTCTTCTGCGGGCTCATTCAGTTCGACGCCGTATCGAGATGACAGCGGCATCAGCGTGTACTCGGCCCATGGCCCCGCCATATCTTCCCTGCGGGTCGGTACCTTTCCTCACGGTTCGCTCGTCGGCATGGCGTTGAGCCCAAATGGTCGTGCATTGGTCGCAGCGAATGACAGTGGCGTCAGCGTGTTCTCTGTGTCACGCGCGGAGGAGCCGAAGTCGTCGCCGGCATCTTGGTTGCGTGGTTCATTCGGCAGCAAGGGACAGGGCGCCATCGAAGCCGCGTTCTCGCCTGACGGCGATTATGTGTTTGTGACGCTCGAATGGAGCAATGACATGGCGGTCTTCAACCTGAAGAAGGCCGAGAGCAAGGGATTCGGCTCCTCTGACCTCATCGGCGATGTGCCTTTGGGCGTCGCTCCAGTGGGAATTTCCATCTCGCCCGATGGACGTTACCTGTACGCAACCAGCGAGGCCGCGACGGCTGTCGGTGGAGAGGGGACCCTGAGCACCATTGACCTCCACCGCGCCGAGCGCGATCCCGCTCGCTCGGTCCTCTCCACCGTATGGGCAGGTTGTAGCCCGGTGCGCGTCGTTGCTTCAAAGTCCACGGTCTACGTGACCGCCCACGGAAGCGACGATGTCATCGAGTTCTCCGCCGCCGGGCTTGTCTCGAACCCAGGATCGGCGATGGTCGGACGGGTCCAAGTCGGTGAGTCCCCGGTTGGGCTGGCCTTGGTGGATCACGACAACAGAATTGTGATCGCCGACTCGAATCGCTTCACCATTGGCGGGGCAACATCGAACCTGGCCGTGGTGTCGACGAGCCACAACGGAGCCCTGCGTCTCCTTGGCTACGTGAACGCCGGTGGATTCCCCAGGGACATGACGGTCAGCCGGAACGGCAAATCCTTAGTCGTGAGCGATTTTGATTCCGGCGATATCGAAGAGGTCGTCGTCTCAACTCTGCCGTAGGTACTGAGGACCGTGCCTACGCATGCACCGAGGTCACTCGGTGACCCTTTTTCTTCTTCTTTTTCTTCTTCTTCACCTTGGCCTCTTTGCCCCCCGATGCCTTCGCAATCGCCGCACAGCGAGAGCAAATGGTCTTGTCGCTGACGTCACCCGTGACACCATGGCCACGGGTGATCACCTGCTTACCGGCGCCGCACTCGGATTGATTGTGGAAGACGTTGCTGCGGACCATAATTCGGGTCGCATAAAAGGGTTCGACCTGCATAGCATTAAGAATACGGCGAACCGCGGTTGCAGAATGGTTGCACGTGGTCCGCGGCCGATGCCATACGGCGGCCAACGACGGGCGTCTCCATCTTCCATCAGGAGTTGCAGGTGTGGGACTTCGCGGTTCCGATACTGAAGGAGGTTCCTGACGTGGTAAGGAGAGCGCTCTTCGGGGGTGCCGAAACTCGCACGGGAACCCCATACTCATCGAATGTGAGCGTGGCAACCGTGGTCACGGGTCCACGGGGAACGTCGGCGAGAGCGGCTGGCAGCTTCTGACGGCCGGACGAGTTGTCGTTGAAGTAGAGCGTGCTGCGCACACGAATGATGCGGTCGGCACTGTCGAGCCATACGCGGCTTGGGCGTTGCGTCAACACCTGCGCCGTCTGGTGCGGCACGCAAACGTGGAGCGGTGCGTAATCGACCTCGTACTGCGTCGTCGGCACTCCCCCGACGTCGTCCGGGCCGAGGTCGGTTACCGATGCCACCGGATTCGGCCCGCGGAGGGTGTCGAGAGCAACCGAGGCATCGAGGGCCAGGGGAAGCCCCCGCTGCGCCCGCGGCAGCGTCGGAAAGGGGAGCTTGCTGTACCTGGCGGTCATCGCCAACCCAGGTATCGAGAAAGCCTGGTAGTCGGTGCCGCCGATGACAATGGCCATCATGGTGCTCGTGGACGAAACAGGGTGCAGTGGCTGGTCGCCCGTACTGCTGAAGCTGATGTTCCGGTCAACCTCGGTCACGCGCACATCGTCGGTGCTGAAGTCCACCTCCCCATGGCCCGTTGACGAGCCCCGGAGGTCGGGGTTCGGACTGGAGGTGACAGAGATGTACGAGAAATGTGCGCTCCCGGCCATTTCGGTCGCCGCAAGTGCGTCGGCGACCCACTGGGAAGGGGACGAAGTCGAGGACCCCTGCACGGTTCCGAGCGCAGCGCCGGCAGCTGCCCCTACGAGGAGGAGGGAGAGCAAGATGTACGGAGCGAGGCGACGCACAGGAAGAATTGTGCCTCAATCTGCCCTCACGTGTCGCGATCAGTTGTGTCGCCGGCGACGGGGTCATTCGGCTGCGTCATCCGCAGGGCCCTCAATGGCACGATCGATCATCCTGATCGATTGGAAATAACGCCGCCTCCGGGGCAGCGAGCCAAGACTTCGTCCCGTCTCAGCCGGAGTTCGGAGACCACCCAGGTGAAAAATGCGAGAGCTCCGGCAAGGACGAGCGTGTCACTCAGACCTCGACCGGGCCACCCATGGAGGTGCCAGGCATAGGGGCCGATTGACCCGATCAGGCAGAGCAGGACCATCGATGCAGCGACGATCGGTTGTCCGCTAAAACCACGGACCAAGAGTATGGGGACGAGGACGATCCACGCCCAATGATGCGACCAGGAAATCGGACTGATCAGCTCTGCGCACATCCCAAGGGCGACGATTGCATCGATCGTCCGGTCTCGGACGACCAACTGCCGGACCAGGAAAACGCCCGCTCCAAGGGTGAAGAGGCTCAGTATCGACCACGACACGATCGCCACGTGGGGAGTGAACGGCCAACGGTGGACCACCCCATACCAGGACTGATTCCGCCAGCTTCCGACCGTACCCGTGCGCCCCGGATCAAAGACCTGATGGAACCAATACGCGCGTGACTCGCTGGGGATGACGGCGAACGTCAACGCCTCCACGCCCACAAAGGTCAGCGCTCCTCGGACCACCGGCCGCCATGCTCCCTTGACCGCGAAATAGAGAAGATAGGTGAGCGGAGTCAGCTTGATTGCACCCGCCAGGCCTATCAACACACCGGATACTTTTTGTGGGGTCCTGGTGATGTCAACCACCACCAGGAACAGGAGCACGATGTTGATCTGGCCGTATGTCGTCGTGGAGCGAAGCGGCTCGAAAGCAAATCCCGCGATCGGTGCAAAGGCAACTGCCCCGCACAAGGACCGCGCCTTTGGAATGCCCAGGGCCGTCCGGACGCCGAGGTAGAGGATGGCCACCACGGCCAGCGCGTTGACGCACCACCACAGTGCCTCGACGACATGAACGGAGCCAAGTGAGAGCGGGCTCAAAGCAAGAAGAGCTGCCGGCGGATAGGTAAACGGAAGGTGATAGCTCGTGAAGTGCAGTTGATAGGGATCGCGACCGGCAAGCACGGATTTCGCGGCTGCTCGATAGACCCGAAGGTCCAGACTGAAACGGGAGCCGAGGTCGGCGTACGCAACTGCGGCGGTCCATGCCATCAGAGCGACCCCGGCCAGTGCCCAGAGCGGAACACGATGGAGCGCCCTGCCTATTGGGGCACCCGCACCTTCGTCCACAAGGTCCATGATGACTGCAAACCCGTTTCCGCCGCATGATGCGGTACCGCCGTGTCCTCGGACGGTCAAGGGTGACGATGGCTGCAAGCGCCTCCCCCGAAGAATGGCCGAAGTACCTGCTCACACGGGCACAGCGCACCCGCTGACAGCCCGCCCTTCACTGACAAGGACCCCCAGTAACCCATTAGATGCCCGATGACTTCCCAGGTTGCGCCAAGATGACCGCATGCGGCTCGACGACTCGACGGGAACTATCGGCGACGATCGGGCGAGCGTCGTATCCGTAAACGTCGGTCGACCGCGCACCGTCGACTGGCAAGGTCGTCAAGTGACCTCCGCCATCTGGAAGGAGTCCGTCGAAGGGCCTGTCGCAATCGAAGGGGTGAATCTCATTGGCGATGATCAGGCAGATCGGCGCGTACATGGCGGCCCCGACAAAGCGGTCTACGCCTACTCTCTGGAGGACTACGACTGGTGGGCACCGAACACCGGACCTCTCACGGCTGGAACGTTCGGGGAGAACCTCACGACACGCGGCATCGATCTGACCGCCAGCTACATCGGTGACAGGTGGCACGTCGGATCAGCGATCTTGGAGGTGTCGCAGCCTCGCGAGCCCTGCTTCAAACTCGGGATGCGAATGGCCGACGATCATTTCCCGGGAAAGTTCGCCGCGGCAGGTCGCCCAGGGGTCTACCTCAGAATTATCGCTCATGGCGTCGTGACCTGCGGCGACACGATTGAAGTGATCGAGGCCGACCAGCCAGCGATTCAAATCGGCAGTCTGGTAGAAGAAGGTATCGCCAAGGAAGTGTTGCGCCTTGCAGTCGAGGACCAACGAGTACCCCTCGGTTGGAGGCGAGCCGCACGACGCGCCCTCGATCGTGACGAAGTCGAGCGCTCTCCGTCAGGTCTCCAATGACAGAGGTGTCGCGAGAAGGACGAACTCAACCAGCCGGCGCTCACTGAACCCAAGGGCCTCATAGACGCGACGCGCCTTCTCATTCGACTGGGCCACGTGCAGGAACGGTTGCTTTCCTTCCTCGATGATCCCTCGCGCGACTTGGTTCGTGAGTGCAGAAGCGAGTCCTTGGCGCTCAGCATCGGGGTGGGTGCACACCGCAGACACTTCGACGAACCCGTCGGGACGAAGTCTCTCTCCGGCCATCGCGAGCAACCGCCCCTCGCGAAAGTGTCCCAAATAGTTGCCCATCGCAATGGTGCCCGGGCGAAAGGGCCCAGGTTGGGTGATTCTGACGAGTTCCAGCATCTGCGGGACGTCATCCGTCGTCAAGCTCCGGGCCTCGATCGGATCGCGTTCTTCGAGTTCGTGCGGGGCGACGAGCATCTGGCATCCCGTTCCTCTCACCTTCAACGACCAACCCGGCGGCAGCGCGGTCGGTATGTCCGCACCGAACAGAACGCACGCGTCCGATGCACCGATCAGAGCACCCAGATCACGCCAAGAATCCTCGTCGAAGGATTCCACGGAGGCGAAGGGCGAGATATCGGTGCGATACCGCGCAGCACGGCCACGGGTCTCGGCCAGATGTCGATGGTCGGAGAGGAGAGACCGCCAGACTGCGTTGTCCAGAAGGCGTTCGTCAGCTGCCATGGTGGCTAGATCAGATTCGATTCCTGTCACCGGCGCAACTCTGAGACGCACCGCATGTGATCGCCGGTGGTCCCAGTCCGGCCGCATCGCGGGCCAGAGCCAGCTCGACGACGTCTCGCTGAAGCCAACGTCGGCGGGTCCGGTTGAAGAGTCACGGAACCCAAACGGAGGCGTTTCCTACAGCAGTCCCACCAGTCCTCTGACCGCCTCCCAGACCCCGAGTACGGCCAAAACGATGACGAAGAGGTTCCGCCCGTTCCGTCCGAGCCACAGATTGAGTGCGGAGAGTTTCGGAACCGTCCATCCCGGCGCCAGCCAGAAGAGCAGGATCGGCACCTCAATGGTCAGAAGGAGCAGGAAGACAACGAGGACGACCCAGGCGGCCGTAGCGGCGGTGCTCAGTTTGGCGCTGCCGACCACTTCGAGGGCGGCCAGATAGGTGGGCGAGGGTGTGTACATCGCGATGCCGACCACGAATACGGCGATAAGGCCTGCCCCGGCGGCTTTCGCAACTCGTGATTGCCCGTTGTCCGTCTTGGGCTTGGGCACGTGGCGGGCAAGCAGCCACGCACCAACGAGAAACGCGACTCCTAACCCCAACTCGAGCCCATAGCGCGGCGTTTGCTCGCTGCTCTGGTTCACTCCCGAACCTCGCAGGACAAAGACAAACAAGAAACCGACCGCAAGGGTGCATACAGCGGCGCCGGCGAGGAACGCCCCGGCGCGGGCTTTGGGCCGCGAAGCCTGAAGGAGCAGGAACAGAGCGGCAAGGCCGAAGGGGTACAGACTCGCGATGAGCGCAAGAGGAATCGCCTGAATCGGCACTAAAGAATCCGACCGTTGGACCGCTGGCCTTCTGGCACCGCGCTCACCGTAGTCAAGGACAGTCAGGCGGGCCCGCTGAAGCGCCAAAGAAGGGTTACATGCTCCAGAGCGCCCGCGTTGGCGACATCCGCGCCGCACGCAGGGCGGGCAGAAGCCCCGCGAGCGCGCCGATGATCAGGGAAGCGGCAAAGCCGCCGAGCCACGCTTCTACTGGCACGACAGTGGCCCAGCCTTTCGTGGAGGCGTACAAGAACGTTGACCCGACGCCGAGCGCGACGCCGACGACGCCACCGAGGAGGCCCAGAAGGACAGCCTCGAAGAGAAACTGGGTGCGGATGTGACCCTTGGTGGCGCCGAGAGCGCGCCGTAGGCCGATCTCGGAGCGACGTTCGAGGACGGAAATGATCGTGATGTTGGCGACGCCGACCGCCCCGACTAAAAGAGCGACCGCGCCGAGGCCCAGAAATAGGCCGTTCAGGGCGCTCTTCGCGTCCGCTTGGGCGACCAGGGCGGAGGACGGTTGGCTGACACTGACCTGGTTCGGGTCTTCCGGGTTGGCAGTGGCGGCCAGAAGGCCATCGACCACTGCGACCCGGTCGTTCTGGGCGCGGAGGTAGATGGTGGACGGGTGACCGTCGAACCCGAGGTACGTCTCTGCTGCGGGGTAGCCGACGAGGACGGCCGAATCGATGGCAGAGACCAGCACCGACGGTCGGAGGATGCCGACGACGTACACCCATTGGCTGTCGACCCAGATGCGTTCGCCGGGGAAGATGCGGTCGATGCCCAGTCGTTGGGCAGCAGCCGAGCCGAGCACGACGACCGGCTCTTGCGCAGTGGCCGCATTGAGGTAGTGACCCTGTGCGACGCTCGTCGCGACCACCGGGAGCAGACCGAGAGATGCCGCTTGGACCGTCAGTGCGTTGGTGTTGACCGCGGGGATGTACGGATTGCGGTAGACGTTGACACCGCTGACCGCCCCGGTGGTCTGCACCTGCTGCACGCCGTCTATCCGGCCGATCATCGCCGGCGACGCGCTGGGCAATTCGGCGGGCGCTCCGGTGACAGTCTGACCGTTGCTCACGGTGAGCAGGTTGGTGCCGAGCTGGTTGATCTCGTTGAGCAGTCCGGCCTGTGACGAGGCCGACAGGCCGAGGACGGCAACGATCGCAGCCACCCCAATGGCGATGCCGAGAGCGGACAGCCCGGCCCGCAGCCTGCGGGTGCGGAGTCCGATGGTGGACAGTCGGGTCAGGTCGGAGAAGTGGAGCCGCCTCCGGGTCAGGGGGGCGGGGGAAGGGGCGGGTGCGCTCACGGCGACGCTTCTCCCCCAGGCGCGCCGGTGTCGGCCACGATGCGGCCGTCGAGGATGTCGACTCTGCGGAGCATGCGCGCCGCGATGGTGTGGTCGTGAGTGATGACCACGATGGTTGACCCACCCTCATGGAGCTGATGGATCAAATGCAGGATGGACTGTCCGGTCGACTGGTCGAGGTTCCCGGTCGGCTCGTCGGCCAGAACGATGGTGGGGCGCCCGATCAGGGCCCGAGCGATGGCGACCCGTTGTCGTTGTCCGCCCGAGAGCTGGGTGGGACGGGCGCTGGCCCGACGACCAAGGCCGACCAAATCGAGGGATTCGACGGCTCGTTGACGGCGCTGTTCGAGGGGGATGCCGGCATAGAGGAGTCCGTCCGCCACGTTGTCCAGGACCGTGGAGTGCTCGGCGAGGAAGAACTGCTGGAAGACGAACCCGATCCGCGTCGCCCGCAGGTAGGCCACGTCGTTGTCGGCCATCGTGGCAATGTCCTGACCCGTGATCCGCACCCGGCCGCGGGTGGGCCGGTCGAGAGTCCCCATCAGTTGGAGCAACGTCGTCTTGCCTGACCCCGACGGGCCGACGATCCCGACCAGCTCCCCCGGGGCGATGGCGAGGTTCACCCCACGAAGGGCCTGCACGGGCGGTTCGCCGGGATAGCTCTTGGAGACGTTGTCGACTTCGAGCACCGGCACCTGTCCAGAGTCACTGCTGGCAACAATCGATGGGTGGTGCGGATGTGCCGACGTGTCGGTCATGCGGTCGGGACCACCACCTGTTGACCGGCAGCCAACCCTGAGCCAGTGACCTGCACGACCCCGTCGGCATCGTCGAACCGCCCCAGCGAGACCGGCACGAGCACATGATTCCCTCCTGGCTCGGCGACCTCGACGGCGTAGACACCGCCGGACCGGGCGAGCAGCGCGGTCACCGGCACGACCAGGGCGCTGGGCACGCTGCCGGTGGTGATCACGACTTGCACCGGGGCCTGATCCCACGTGCCCGTGGCGGCAGGGTCGGAGGGGGTGACGCCCACGGTGATGGTTGGTGCGGTACCGCTCCCCGTGTTGCCCGAGCTGCCGGAGGTGCCCGAGGAGCAAGTCCCCGTTTCGAGCGTCCCCGAACCGGAGCTCGATCCGCCGGCCGCACTCGACGGGCAACTTGCCACCGTCCCTACCGCGGAGACGACGCCGGGCGTGGTCTGGTTGTTGGGCAGCGTGATGGTCGCCTTGTCTCCGACTGCCACGTTGGACTGCTGTGAGGCGTCCAACGTCACCTCGACCTGGCGAGTGGTCGAGGTGCCCTGCACCACCGTCTGGCCGATCTGGGCGCTGCCCCCCAGTGGGGCCGACACAGTCGTCACCCGCACCGCGGTGGGTTCGAACAGGGCTTGGCCGAGGCTCAGCGTCCCGTTCCGGGCCACACCCAGCACGCCTTGGAGCTTCTCCACCGCCGTGGTGGTCGCCGGTCCGAAGAAGGTGGACGTGGGGCTGAGCTCGACTCGAGGCGGCATAGCCGAGCGTGACCAGATCCGCGTTGAGCTCGGCCACGTCGGCGCCGGTTGCCCCTGCCGAAAGTGTCCGATAGGCCGGCGTCGCCCCGTACAGGAGCACCACCGGGCTGTCGTTCACCCGGTAGAGCACCTGGCCCAAAGAGATGACCTGGCCGAGCTCGGGCAGCTCGGTATACGTCCCCTGGGACTCGTTGATCACCGAATACGGCGAACCGTTCGGTCCCGCCTCATAGGTCAGGGCGCCATCCAGGGAGACCATGACGGAGAGCGCCCTCTTCTCGATCTTCACCGTGTCGGCCGGCCGCACCTGTGCGGCCGAGGTCGTCGTTTTCGCCGTGGACAAAGCGGCCACGCTGCCGGTGACGGTGACAATAACGAGGCCGACCGCTCCGGCCAGCACCCACGTCTTCCGCTTCACTGGCCGAGCAACCCGAAGCCGGTCATCCGCCGAGACCTCCCACGGACGGCTTCTGCGACTTGCAGGCGTCCATTGCCGATTGCAGTTGCGACGAGTTCGACGCGATGCCTGCATCGTGGACCTCGCTGCCCGAGAACGTCGGATCGGGCAAGTCCGGCACGCCGTGGGCGCGGATGCACTTGGCCCAGTTCAACCACGCCTGCTGTTGAGCGGGAGTCAGTTGCTGGCCAGTGGAGTTCCACGGAGATGGCAAGGCCTTGCATGCCTGCAGGGCCCCCTGGAACGCAGCCGAATTCGGATCAATGCCCACGGTCCTGTAGCCGTAGCCTCCGCTGGGGGTCTGCACCGGGTCGGGGAAATTCGGGACGCCGTGGCGGCGTATGCACTGGGAGTAGGCGACAGCGTCGGCGAGCGAAGACGCTCCGGCCGAAGCTGATCCTCCCTGCGAGCCGCCCGATGGGTGGGACGATCCGCCAGAACAGCCAGCGACGGTGACCCCCAGGGCCACTGCCGCAGTCGCCCACAGACGCGATGGACGCGCAATTCCTCTCATGGTCATCGCTCCAATCAAGCCAATGCGACGTTGCCGGCACGTATGTGTTTTTCGATACGCCGGCGATATCCGCCGTGCGTAGGATGAAGTCAATGTGCGTGTCTTGATCGTCGAGGACGAGCCCTACATGGCAGAAGCCATCCGCGATGGCCTACGACTGGAAGCGATCGCCGCCGACATCGCCGGTGACGGTGACGCCGCGGTGGAACTGCTGCGCATCAACGCGTACGACATCGCCGTCCTCGATCGCGACATCCCCGGGCCCTCTGGCGATGAGATCGCCGAACGTATTGTCGCCTCCGGCAGCGGCATGCCCATCCTGATGCTCACTGCCGCCGACCGGCTCGACGACAAGACCTCCGGATTCGAACTCGGCGCTGACGACTACCTCACGAAACCGTTCGAGCTCGGAGAACTTGTGCTCCGCCTCAGAGCACTCGACCGCAGGCGCGCCCATATCAGACCACCGGTACGAGAGATCGCAGGCCTGCGTCTGGATCCATTCCGCCGGGAGGTTTTCCGCGAGGGCCGCTACATCGCACTGACCCGGAAGCAGTTCGCGGTACTCGAAGTTCTCGTCGCTGCCGAAGGCGGCGTCACCAGCGCCGAGGAGCTACTGGAACGAGCGTGGGATGAACACGCAAATCCCTTCACCAACGCCGTGCGGATCACCGTCTCGGCACTGCGCAAACGCCTGGGCGAACCCCCGATCATCGCCACCGTCGCCGGCGTCGGCTATCGAATCGATACGCAAGACCGTGGATAGAGCCCCCGGACTGAGTGTTCGTCTCAAACTCACCCTCAGCTACGCCGGCTTCGTCGTGCTCGCCGGCGGCTTGCTGCTTGGCGCCGTGTGGGTGTTCCTCCTGCGCTACGTGCCGAGGGGCGAGACCGTCATCGTCCACAACATGCATATCTTGGTTTCACCCGGGCGTGGCGCTCTGTTGCGGGATTTCGCTCCGGCGGCGGCGATCTTGGGGGTGTTCCTCCTGGTGTTCGGTCTCGTCGGAGGGTGGCTTCTCGCCGGCCGGATGCTCGCCCCCCTCGCCCGCATCACCGATGCCGCACGCACCGCCGCAACCGGATCTCTCTCGCACCGAATCCGGCTGCCGGGCCATAGAGACGAGATCCGCGAGCTCGCCGACTCTTTCGACGCCATGCTCGCCCGGCTCGAGGCACAGATCTCCGAACAGCAGAGATTCGCAGCCAACGCCTCCCACGAACTGCGTACCCCGCTGGCTATCACACAGACACTGCTCGACGTTGCGCGTAAGATCCCACCCGCGATACCGATGAACTCATCGAACGCCTCCGCGTCGTCAACACCCGAGCGATTGACCTTACGGAAGCATTGCTTCTGCTCAGTCGCGCCGATCAGAGGTCGTTCAACCCCGTGCAGGTCGACCTCTCCCTCGTCGCAGAAGAAGCCACTGAAACCCTCCTCCCCTTGGCAGAATCACGTGGCGTCACTGTGGAAACCTCCGGCGGCCCGACACCCACGCTCGGCTCAAAGGCGCTGCTTCTGCAGTTGACGACGAACCTGGTGCACAACGCGATTGTCCACAATCTGCCCGCACGTGCCAGTGTCTGGGTCACGACCAGCCTTCGGTCCAGGAGTGCGGTGCTCACTGTCGAGAACACCGGAGTGAAACTCGATCCGCAGGTGGTTGCCACGCTTTCGGAGCCATTTCAGCGCGGCAACGAACGCATCCGCACCGACGACGACGGCGTCGGGCTCGGCCTGGCGATCGTCAAGAGCATCACCCAGGCACATCACGGAGTCCTCACGCTGAGCCCGCGGGATGCTGGCGGGCTCCGCGTCACCGTGCAACTACCCGCCGAGCGACCCGACGCCGGCGATCTCGATCAAGGGAATGAGGGTTCGTGAGCCGCTACCGGCGCAAGAGCCCGGATCTGGGCGCGTACAAATTCGATGATCTCACCATCGCTCAGACTGGATCCTCGGCGTACAGCGGAGGCGAAGGCGGCAGCTCCGAGCCGGTCACGCAAGTCATCCACAAGGGCATTAATGCGTTGAGCGTCGGCAGCTTCGAAGGGCAGGGCGTAGGCAGATCCGGCGGCGGTGAGCGCACCATGGAGCGTGGCCGCCCCGAGGTCGGCTCGAAGCTGAACAAGGATGCCGAATACGTGTCGGAGTGAGAGCCATTGATTGGCCCAATCGCCGCCTCGGAACCAGAGGTCAATCACATCGATGTAGCGAGCAAGAGCTTCGCGTGGACGGCCTTGGGTGCCTCAAGCCATAGCACCTCGGTGAGAGCGAAAGCCTGAATCCATCGATTTCCGGCGTCTCTGGCGATATCCGCCGCCCGCTGGAGCTCGGCTGTCGCTTCTTGCGGGCTCGTCGACTTGCGGGCGAGACCCTGCGCGTACAGAGCTTGGGCGTGGGCGGTGGGCGATCCAGAAGTCAGACGCTGCGACACCGGCGTTCGCAGCAAACTGGGCACCTCTGGCATTGTCGCCGACCGTCGTGAATGCAACCGATCGCATATACAGAGCATGCGCGAGGCGGGCGGGCGAACCCCTCTGGGCCGACGCGATCATTCGATCCGTCCATTCGGCCCCTCGTTCGTAATCCCCCCTGATAGAACCAGGCATTGCCCAGCGCGCGTTCGGCCAGACCGGAGCTATCGACGCCGAGTCGACGAGCAGCAGCGACGGCGCGTTCGCCGAGTTCGATGGCTCCTTCGAGATCGCCACGCACAAATCGGCCGTATGCCGCGACGCCAACAGCGACTGGGTACCGTTCATGCGCAGCGGCGTCGGGCAGTGCGATCGCAACGTCGGCCCAACTTGCGATCTCGGCATGCATGCACCGGAACGAATACTCCCTGAGTCCAGCGACAAGGCGCAACGCCGTGTCGATATCAGAGTGTTCCATGGACCAACGATGCGCAGCGCGCAGATTGTCGAAGTCCCGGTCGAGTATCTGGATCGCAGTCGCTTCACCAGGACCCGCCAACGATCGAGCGCATCGTTCGGCCACTTCGAGGTACCACGCGGCATGTCTCGCCCGCACCAGAGAGCGCTCGTCTTCGTTGAGGCGGTCTCGGCCGTATTCTCGCAACGTCTCCAAAAGCCGATAGCGAGGAAGATCCTCGTCGACGAGTTGGACCATCGACTTGTCCACCAAATTTGCGAGCAGCAGGGACACTGTGGATTTTCCTACATCGAGTCCGGCACACACTTCTTCGGCCGCATCTAGTCCGAAACTTCCGGCAAAGACACACAAACGCGCGAACAGCAGCTTCTCATCCGAACCGAGAAGGTCATACGACCATTCCACGAGATCTTGTACCGTGCGATGACGGGGAATCATCGACGTCTGCGCTCCGGCAAGGAGAGCGAACCCCTCTCTGAGCCGCTCAGCGAGCGAGGCCGGGCCCATAGCCCTTATGCGGGCCGCTGCGAGTTCGATTGCAAGGGGAAGACCATCGAGGTGACCGACGATCTCGATAATGTCCTTCACATTGTCGGGTCCGATTGCAAAGCCCGGCCGGGCTGCGATTGCGCACTCGACGAAGAGGCGCGTGGCTGGAGCTTCAGCCGCTACCGCCACAGCAGAGCCCTCGTCGGGAATGGCAAGCGGGCGGACGCGCCATACGTGTTCGCCAGGAAGTCCGAGGACTTCGCGACTGGTCGTTAAAAGGGTCACCCCCGGGCACCAGCGGAGAAGGCGCTCGGAGAGTGACGCAATGGTGCCTCGGAGATGCTCGCAGTTGTCGAGCACCAGTAAGGCCCGCCGGGCTCGCAAGTATTCGACGAGGGTCTCCTCGATTGAAAGATGCTGACGCTGCTGCACGTCGACCGCCGTAGCGATCGCGGCAACGGTCGATGGTGCGTCACGCACGGGAGCAAGCTCGGTGACGAATACCTCGCCGTCGAACTCATCCCATAACTCGCTCGCCAACCGCATCGCGAGCCGTGTCTTGCCGACACCACCAGGGCCAGTCAGGGTTATCAACCGATCGATGCGCAACTGGCTCGTCAGGAGCCTGAGCTCCTCACCCCGTCCGACCAACCTGGTGGGCTCAGCCGGGAGTTGTCGCGTCACTGACGGGCGCAATGCCAAAGGGTGTTGGAGCAGCGTGGGGTCACCGTTGAGGATTCGTGCTTCGAGTTCGCGCAGCGCCGGCGAAAGATCGAGTCCGAGCTGCTCTCGCAACACGACCCTGAACGCCTCCGCCTGCCGCAGCGCCTCTCCCGAGCGACCACTTCGATAGAGGGCGACGATGAGCTGGTGCCAGAAGCGCTCCCGCAAGGGATGCAGGGCGACCAGGGGTTCGAGCTCTCCCACGAGGTTGGCGTGTCCGCCCAGAGCGAGGCGGGCTTCAAAGAGTTCCTCTCGCGCAACGAGCCGCAATTCGTCGAGACGCATCGCCTCCAGCCGTGCCCATTCGTACTCGGCGAACTCGGCAAATGCCGCTCCCCGCCAACAGGCGAGAGCACCTTCGAGAAGTTCGATGGTCATCTTCAGGTTCGCCGAGGAGCTTGCTCGCAAGCACAACTGCTCGAATCGACCAGCGTCGATCATCTCATCTGGAACCAAAAGTACGTACCCCGGTGGACGAGCAACGATTTCGGCCTCTGGGCGAAGAGCGCGACGCAATCGAGAGAGATGGCTCTGGAGAACACCCAGCGGATCGACTGGAAGGTTGATGCCCCACAGTTCGTCGCACAGTCGATCCGTAGAGACGACCGAGCCTCGAGCGGTCGCCAAAAGAGCAAGCGCCAAACGCGGCTTCGGGCCCCCGATCGGAACAGGCTGCCCCTGACGCTCTAATTCAATTCCCCCCAACACCCGAAAATCGAGGTCAGGCGGCATGATTGCCATTATTGCAAGCCAACTTGCAGAACGCTTGCAGTCGTCTGTCTCGGGAAGCAAGAACCCTGCAGGCCACTCGCAGCCGCCACCCGGATACTGCAAAGAAGCGGTCCAATCGGGGCGCAAAAAAGGAGGACGACATGCCACTCGTACAGGTCAAAGTCATCAAGGGAGTCTTCGACAGCAGCCAGAAGAAGGAGATGATCTCCCAGCTCACCGAGACAATGGTGGGCATCGAAGGAGAGGCACTGCGTGGCGTCACGTGGGTCACGATCGACGAAGTCGAAAGCGGCGACTGGGGCATCGGCGGCAACGCGATCACAGCTCAGTACGTCAAGGACCTCCAGGGGACGCCCGCCGTCTCCCGCTGATCTGAGCTCACCAGGGGTCGCGCCCGCGCCGTTTGATCGGGCCCGACCCCTGGTCAATCAACGACACAGAGAAGTCAATGGGTGGCTGGGCGACGTGGACCAGAAGCAACCAATCGGCAACCACAATTCCACCCAGCCCGAATACAGTCCAAATCCTGGTCGTCGCCCACTCCATACCCGTGGCAGGGAGACGACCCGCCTCCGGTTGCACCCGAGCGGCCGGGGGCACTCAGGCAACACGGGGAAGAGCACGGTGCCGCAGGGCAACACCTTGCTGCGGGCTACATCTCGGGCTTTCCTATCCGCTGACTGCTCGCCGACGGCGCCCGAGATCTCTTGAGTCGAGGAGGCACGCCTCTTGAGGGGGCTGACGAGCGACGAGTGCAAGACGCTCAATCGGGCGCTCCTGACCATCATTGACAACGCGATACCCTCGTGAGCATCACCCTCATCACATCGAGGGCCCGCCCGGTGATGGCCTCGGCGCCCTGCCAAAGCTGACGGTTGCTAGAGGTCGAGCGTTCAGTTTTCAGAAGTGTCGCCGGCGGCGGCCCGAATCCGAACGGACCGAACAGCGGCCGGAAGGCCGGAGACCGGGGCCAATCTGTTCATAGCACGTTGTAATTTTTGGGACTTTCGCCTCTATCCATGGAGCCCGCTTGTTCCTACGGTGCCAACCTGAGCGGGGGATCTTGCTAGCGAGGGGGCCGACGATGCGCCATTTAGCGACGTGTGGACGGGGGCCCCAAAGGGAACCGGCTTCGGCGTCACGTCCGATGAGGAGCCAGACGATGCCGCGTCGCAACTCCCAACGACTCACCGTCCTGGCGCTTGGTGCCTCGCTCATTATTGGATGTGCGGCAAGCATCGCTTCCACGGCCCCAGCCGCAGCCAGGACGGCTGGCCCTCTGAGCGTCTTGCCGGACGTGCCCTCCGGCACGTCCGTGCCGACAGTCCTGCTGCAGGACTGGGAATTCGCCGGGCTGAGGGCCCTACCGACGGCCTGGGCGCCTTCGTGGTTCGGCAATGGCAACACGCAGAATGGGACACTCATGGAGTCGGCCAATGTCACCATGGGCGCGAACGGCGTGAACTTAGCCGTTACGGCCACGTCGGGATCGATTATCAGCACCAACCCCAACGACGGCCAACACACCCATGGCACGGGCTTCCAGCTTCAGCCCACCGCATCCAAACCCGTCTACGTCGAGTACCAACTCAGGTCCTTGACCGCAGCTGCATTGGAGAACTGGATCGGTGTCTGGATGAACGGGCAGAACTGGCCCCTGACGGGCGAGATCGACGTCATGGAGAGCTTGGGCAGCTTCACGTATCACATCGAATACGGGCCAGCGGGGACCACCTTTGGCGATGCAGGGTTCGAGAACCCCGGAGGGTCGGGCGGCGATTTCGTGCCCGGCACGCACACGTTCGGGCTGCTGTGGACCACCAAGGGCGTCACCTTCTACTACGACGGGGTGAAAGTCGGCTCCGAGACGGCGTCGCTCACCGGGCCCATGTATCTGGTCGCCGAGAACTCGAACCCCCTGAGCGGGGCTGCACCGACCCCGGCCACCGTCACCCTCGGCTATGTCCGCGTATGGCAGGGCGTTCAAGGCGGCAGAGACTGAACCAACCGATCCGTCACCGACCATTGAAAACGGAGACCCTATGGACGACCTGAGCGACCGGCTGGGACGGCTTGAAGATGAGCGGGCAATTGTGGCCACGCTGTATCGCTACGGCGACGCCCTCGACCACGACGATCGCGATGCATTCCTAGGGTGTTTCACCTCCGATGCGGAGTACCTGGTCGCGATGCGGATAGATACGTCGAACGGGTTCGGTTTCCACGGCCACGCAGAGCTCGGTTCCTACTTTGACAGCCACACCCACGCTCCCGCGGCATTCCATAAGCACGTGACAACGAATCCGCTCGTGACGGTGGATGGCCGGAGTGCTGGCGTCCAGAGTTACTTCTTGCGCGTCGACTCCCCTGGTTCCGGTCCTGCCGTGGTCGTTGCCAGTGGGCGCTACATCGACCGGTTCGAACGAAGTGATGACGGTCGTTGGCGCATTCGGACGCGGCGTTGTGAGGTAGAGAACCTATGAGCGAGCTCGCCGAGAGATATGGGCCGTGGGCTGTCGTCGCCGGCGCTTCCGAAGGGGTCGGCGCCTCAGTAGCCCGGCTACTCGGTGAGCAAGGGGTGAACGTGGTCCTCACCGCACGACGGCAGGCGGTGCTGGATGAGGTCGCTGCCACAGTGAAAACCGAGACTCGGACAGTGGCCATTGATCTCAGTCTTCCCGGGGCGGACGCTGGTCTCGCCTCCGCTACCAAGGATCTCGACGTGGGGTTACTCATCTACAACGCCGGGGCTGACCCCAACGCATCGAGGTTCTTGGACAAACCGGTGGCCGCCTGGCAAGAACTTGTGGGTCGCAATGTGAACACGGTGCTCGGTGCCTGCCACCACTTCGGATCCCGCATGGCCACTCGGGGCCGCGGGGGGATCGTCCTCGTCACCTCCGGAGCGGCCTGGGTGGGTAGCGATTATCTGGCTGCATACGGTGCTTCAAAAGCGTTCGACTTGGTTCTCGGAGAGGCCCTTTGGGCCGAGCTCCGACCACTTGGCATCGACGTCCTGTCGATGGTCCTGGGGCCAACTGACACCCCGGCGTTTCGTCGCATCCTGCAGGGGAGGGATTTCCCCGGAATCGTGAGCGCCGACGATGTTGCACGCCAGATGCTGACCAGCCTCCCGGAGGGACCGACCTGGCCGCCGGAGCCGTCGCCTTTCGGGGGTCTACCCCGCCGGCAAGCGGTCGAGATGATGAGCCGGGGAAGTTCTTTCCTCGGGGAGCGGCCAACGTAGCGGCGCGGTGCCGATGAACAGACTTGTAACTTCCAATCGCTAGGCATCTAGCTTGTAACTTTCACCAGTGTCCGCACGCTCGCGGCAGCGACTCCAAAGTCTCGGCGCGCCTGCCGAGGCTGCAAAGAGTCGCGGTTTGCTCGTGTCACAGTGTGTCGGAGGGGGGACTTGAACCCCCACGCCCTTGCGGGCACCAGCCCCTCAAGCTGGCGCGTCTGCCTATTCCGCCACTCCGACTGGCATGTCACTCCGAGGAGCGCCCCGAGAGCGTAGCGCGTGCTTCACAAGCCACTTGAGCCTGCGCCCGGGCCCCGGCGGAGGGTCAGGGCGGGCTCGGGAGCGCCGGCGTCGTGTTGTTCGTGGACTCGGGGACCCGGATCGCCCAGCCCTGCGCATACCAGAGGAGGCTGTTGCTGGTCGGCGTCGGGGTCACTCCCCCGACCCTGCGGCTCCATGCCATCGCACTGGGCTCGGTGAAGAGAGGGAGCGCCACCATGTCCTCCCACAGCTGGAGGTCGGCGGCGGCGTAGGCCGTTGCCGCCGGGGTCCCCGAGTTCAGTTGTTGCGACGCCTTCGTGATCAGGTTCTCGAACGTCGTGCTGTCGTAGTTCGTCCAGTTCTGCGAACCGTTCTGGCCCGGTGGCCCGAGCAGGTCGGAATACCACGCCACCGCCTGGCTCAGGAAGGGCGAGGTCGTGAGCGCCAGGAGGGCCAGATTGGCCGAGCCGTCAGCCAACGCGCCCCCCGCCGCAGTGGCGCTCGCCTCGGGAATGAGCGAGACGGTGAAGCCGGCGCTCTGGAGTTGGGACTGCAGCTGGGGCGCCACCGCGACCGCCCACGGATCGCTTGCATCGAACGCGACGCGCAGGGTGAGCGGCACCCCGAACACGTTGCTCCAGGCGCCGGGCGGCGTCCGGGTGTACCCCGCTGCCGTCATGAGGGACGCCGCCTGCACGGGGCTCGGCGTGACGGGGAAATTGACGGTCCCCCCCTGGCCGGTGACGGTCGTCGACGTGGAGGTCGCCGTGGTCGGAGGCCCGTTGGCAACGGTGGTCGGGGTTGTCGTGGCCGATGAGTGGTACCCGTTCTGGCCCTGCGCATAAATATGGCTGGTCGCCACCTGCACGCTCGACAGCGCCCAGTTGACCTGCCTGTCCACCAGCGCCTGGCGATCGACCGACAGCGCGACGGCGAGGCGCATGTCGGGCGTCAGCTCGCTCGCGGGGCCACTGGCCATCTCCAGCTGCAGCACGGAACTGGACAGGCTGACCTCGCTCTGGACGTGCGGCAACGACGTCACTTCGGTCAAGAACGCGGGGGTCAACTCGTCGGGCAGGGCCACCTGCACGAAGCCGGACCGCACCCACTTGGCCAGCTGCGTGGTGCTCGACGCGATGTGCACCGTGATGGTCCGCGCGTTCGGTGGCGTTCCCCACCACTTGGGATTGGCCTTCAGCACGATGGTCTGCGCCGAGACCTTGGCGAGGCGGAAGGGGCCACCGGAGAGATCGATGGCGGGGTCGACCGTGGTGCACGGAGGATTCCAACCCACCTTCTCCATGATGTGTGCCGGCAGCAGATTGGAGAACAACATCTGCCAGTCCGCGAAGGGTTGGCGGAAGATGACCGTGACCGTCCGCCCCTTGTCGCTGCCCGTCACCGACTTGATGTCCCTGTACCCCGCCGTGCTGGCCACCAGGGCGGGATCGGACGTGAGGTCGCCGCGCTGCTGCTCCCAGGCGTAGATGAAATCCTTCGCCGTGATCGGCACGCCGTCCGACCAGACCGCCTTCGGGTTCAGCGTGTACACGATCGTCTCGGGACGGGGAGGGACGCTGACGACCTCGGACTGCGTGATCACGTTCAGGTTCGCCGTCGCCACCTCGTTCTCGTTCACCGTGAACGGGCTGGGCAGCACGGCACCCAGGACCATCAGCGTGCCCGGGGTGTCCCCCGCCGGCGTGTGCGCGTTGCAGCCGGTCGGGCTCTGCGTCATGCCGAACGAGATCGAGCCACCCGCCACACCGACGTAGGTGACCGTGGTCTTGGTCGCGGGCGTCGCCGAGGCGGCCGTCGCACCGGCACCGGCGAGACCGGTACCAGCGACGAGGAAGGCGAGGGCCGCGCTGCAGATCAGACTTCGTCGCCACCCGGGCCGATGACCCGGGTGCGTCACTGCAGCCGGAGATCCAACGTGAGCATCGAGAAGGCGAAGATGATGGCGACGGTCACCGTGATGCGGTCGAGGTTCCGCTCGACGACCGTCGATCCCTGCGCCGCCGCGCCGACGGAGCCACCGAACATGTCGGAGAGGCCGCCACCCTTGCCGCTGTGCATCAGGATCAGGAAGATCAGCCCGAGCGCCGAGACGCACGGCGATCACGATGTAGATCCAGGTTACGACGGACACGGGGGCAAATCCTCCAACACGCTGAGTTCAGACCTAGAAGGGCCTAGGAACGGTAGCAGGCGGCACAGGCACGAATGATGTCAAGGAAGCTGCCCGCCTGCAGGCTCGCCCCCCCGACCAGCAGGCCGTCCACGTTGGGCTCGGCCATCAATTCGGTGGCGTTCTCGCCCTGCACCGATCCCCCGTATTGGATCCGGACCGTCTCGGCAGCTGGCTCACCTGCCGTTTTCCCCACGAGGCTCCGGATGAAGACCGCCGCATCCTCGGCATCCATGGCCGAGGCGGCCTGGCCGGTGCCGATGGCCCACAGCGGCTCATAGGCCACGACGAGCCCACCGGTCAGCTCGGGTGCGAGACCCTTCGAGCGCGGCCAGCATCTGCTCCTCCAGCCGGGACTCGGTCCGGCCCAGCGCCCGCTCTTCCTCGGTCTCGCCCACGCAGACGATCGGGGTCATGTCGTGGCGCAGCACGGCCCGGAGCGTGGCCGCCACCGTGGCGTCGGTCATGCCGAAGAGCGTGCGGCGCTCGGAGTGGCCGACAATGACGTAGCGCGTCCCCAGGCGGGCCAGCATGCGCGGGACTGACCTCACCCGTGCGGGGGCCGGCATCCTCGTCGGAACAGTGCTGGGCCCCCAGCGCACCGGGATGCCCTCCTTCTCGACCAGCGTCTGGACGGTGCGCAGGTCGGTGAAGGGCGGGTGTACCGAGACGTCGACGGCGGCCACGTCCTCGGGCTTTATCCGCAGACCGAGATCGCGCACATGTGCAGCGCCTCGATGTGGTCATGGTGCATCTTCCAGTTCCCGCTGATCAGCGGGCGGCGGGCACTGATCACGGCCGGAGCGTTGGGCGCCTGCCGCAGGGCCTCGAGCGCCGGCAGGTCGCCCCCGCGCTCGATGAAGGCGAGCGAGGCCCCGCCACCGGTCGAGAGGAAGTCCACGTCGTCGCACAGGTGGAGCTCCTCGAGGGCGCTGGCGCTGTCGCCCCCCCCACCACCGAGAACCCTTCGCACTGGGCCACCGCTTCGGCCACCACCTGGGTTCCCGCCGCGAACCGCTGGTCCTCGAAGGCGCCCATCGGCCCGTTCCACAGGACGGTGCCGGCCTGCCGCACGGCGTTGGCGAAGGCCTCGGCGGATTCGGGCCCGATATCGAGGCCGGTCCAGCCGTCGGGGAGATCCTTCTCGATCACCTTGACCCCACCCCGGGGCCCGAACCGAAGGACAGCCCGGCTCGCGGCTCGAGGGCCGGCGATGTCCGGGAATCGGTGGGGAGGCGGATGTCGAGGCCGGAGTCGAGCAGCGCCCGGCAGTCGTCGATGTGGTCGCGGCGTCCAGCAGGGAGCTCCCGACCCGTTGGCCCAGGGCGGCCAGGAAGGTGAACGCCATGCCGCCGCCGACGATGAGCGTGTCGACCTTGGGGGCCAGCGCCTTGAGGACCTCGATCTTGTCCGCCACCTTGGCCCCGCCCACCACGGCGACGAAGGGCCGGGCCGGGCAGGCCAGGATGCCGCCGAGCACTTCGATCTCCCGGGCCAGGCGCAGGCCCGCCGCGCTCGGGAGGAACTGCGGGGGGCCGACGATCGATGCGTGGCGGCGGTGGGCCACGCCGAAGGCCTCGTTCACGTAGGCGTCGAAGCCCTCGATGAGCGGAGGCCACGAAGGCCGGGTCGTTGGCTTCTTCTCGCCCGGCGAGAAGCGCAGGTTCTCCCCGAGCTCGATGCCGGGACAGAGGGCGGCGAGACGCTCGCGCACCGGGTCCATCTCCCAGCGCGGGTCGCGGGTGGCGGCCGGCCGGCCGAGGTGCGAGATGGCGACGACCTCGGCGCCGTGGTCCTGGAGCCAGCGCAGCGTCGGCAGCGCGGCGGTGATGCGGAAGTCGTCGGCCACCGTGGCGCGGCCGTCGATGCCGATATGGAGCGGGACGTTGAAGTCGACCCGCACCAGCACGCGCCGCCCTTCGATATCGGGGAGATCCTCGAGGAGCGGCAGACCGTGCAGTGGGTTCACCGGATCACTCCCCTACGAGAAGGGTCAGATCGACCAGGCGGTTGGAGTAGCCCCATTCGTTGTCGTACCACCCTTCCACCTTGACGAGGGACATGCTCCTCGTTGATGGTCTGCACCATCGTCAGCCCGGCGTCGAAGGTGCACGAGGCGGGACTGCCCACAATGTCGCTCGAGACCAACGGGTCCTCGGTGTACTCGAGCACCCGGTCGAGGGGCGGCTTGGCCGCCGCCTCGGCGAAGGCGGCGTTGACCTCGGCCACCGAGGGGTTCCCCTTCACCACCGCGGTGAAGTCGGTGATGGACCCGACGGGGAGCGGCACCCGGAGGGACATGCCGTCGAGGCGTCCCTTCATGGACTCGAGCACGAGGCTCGTGGCCCGGGCCGCGCCGGTGCTGCTCGGCACGATGTTCACGGCGCCCGCCCGGGCCCGCCGCAGGTCGGTGTGCGTCAGGTCGAGCAGGTTCTGGTCGTTCGTGTACGCGTGCACCGTGGTCATGAGCCCGCTCACGATGTGGAAGTTGTCGTCGATGACCTTGACCATCGGGACGAAGCAGTTCGTGGTGCACGAGGCGTTCGACACCACGACGTGCTTCTCCGGGTCGTACTCATCGTCGTTGACGCCGATGACGAAGGTGTGGTCGGCATCCGACGAGGGGGCCGAGATGATGACCCGCTTCACCCCGCCGTGCAGGTGCCCCGCCGCGTCGGCCCGGGTGGTGAAGCGCCCGGTCGACTCAATGACGACGTCGACGCCGAGGGGGCCCCAGGGGAGCTGCTCGGGCTCGCGCTCGGCCATGACCCGGATGTGGTGCTCACCCACGAGCAGGTCGCTGCCCTCCACGTCGACGGGGACCGGCATGCGGCCCTGCGTCGAGTCGTAGCGGAGGAGATGGGCCAACGTCTCGGGCGACGTCAGGTCATTGACGCCCACCACCTCGATATCGGCCCCACTCGCCAACGCGGCCCGGAGAAAGTTGCGCCCGATCCGCCCGAACCCATTGATTCCGACCCTCACCGACATTTGGACCCTCTTCCCTTGCTCGCCTATGCCAGCAGACTGGCGAGGGCGTGCGCCAATCTGATTGGACTGTGTACCAGAGCATTCCCCCCCGTAAGGGGGATATCCAGTGCCGAAATACCTAAATCGCCCAACGGCCATCCCTTGGCTGGTATCACATACAACAACGTCCACAGTTACATTATGCCTGCTCAGAGCGTCCAAGTGGGCCGAAACATCGAATCCGGCCGTCTCGGGCTGTTGCGGGCGCAGGTTGCAGACATAGACGCGTTGGCCCCGCGAGCCGCGCCAGGGCGTCGGCGATGCCCTCCACCGCGGCGGCGGCCAGAACACTGGTGAAGAGCGATCCGGGACCGATGACGATCTGGTCGGCCGCCAGTATCCGGTCGATGGCCAGCTGCGGCGGCCCTGCATCCCCCGGCACGAGCGACACCGTCTGGATGTTGTCCGCCCGCGACACGGCCACCTGACCCGCCACCTGCCCGCCGTCGGACTCGGCCTTGAGCGTCACCCGCTCGACGGTCGCCGGCAGGACGTCGCCCACCGCACCGAGGAGCTCGGCCGCGGCACGCACGCCCGAGACGAGATCGCCGGTCGCCTCGATCAGCCCGGCCGAGAATGAGGTTGCCCAGCGCATGCCCGGCCAGCTCCCCTTCGTCGAACCGGTGCTCGAACGCCCGGGCGAGGGCGGCATGGGCGTCGGCGCCATCCTCGGCGGCCAGCGCCACCAGGCATTTTCGGAGGTCGCCCAGGGCGACGACGTTGAGGATCTCGCGCAGGCGCCCGCTCGAGCCGCCGTCGTCGGCCACCGACACCACGGCCGTCAGCTCACCGGCGTACCGGCGGGCGGCCCGCAACGTCACCGCCGTCCCGTGCCCGCCGCCCAACGCCACGACCGCCGGCGGACTCATCGGTCCACGTCCCGGTGGAAGACCGAGACCGGATACCCGTGGCCCTCGAAGCGCTCGCCCAACGCCGCCGCCAGCGCCACCGAGCGGTGCCGGCCTCCGGTGCACCCCAATCCGATCGTCAGGTAGGACTTCCCCTCGCGCTCGAACGACGGCACGATGCCGGTCAGCAGCCCGTCCACCTTGTCCAGGAAGTCCTTCGTCTCGGGCTGGGAAAGGACGTAGTCGCGCACCGGTCCATCGAGGCCGCTGTAGGGGCGCAGCTCCTCGATCCAGAACGGGTTCGGGAGGAAGCGGCAGTCGAAGACGACGTCCACATCGAGGGGGAGGCCGAACTTGTAGCCGAACGAGACGACCGAGGTCCGCATGGACGACGCCCCGCCCTCGTCGCCGAACGCCTCGATCACCCGTCGTGCGCAGCTGGTTGGAGTTGAGCTCCCCCGTATCGATCAGCAGGTCGGCCCGGTCGCGCACCGGCGCCAGAAGGCGGCGCTCGTCGGCGATCGATGCCTCCACCCCCTGGGCCACCAACGGGTGGCGACGACGGGTCCCCTCGTAGCGCCGGATGAGCACGTCGTCGCTGGCGTCGAGGAACAGCACCCGCACCCGGTTGCGGTTGGCCCGCAACGCGTCGATCACGTTGGGCAGTGTCACCGCTCCCGCCTCCACCGCCACGCCCGATGACGAGAGCGACACGGTCGATCTCCGCGCCGGGCAGAGCCATCATCTCGGCCATCTTGAGGATCAGGCGCCGCCGGCAGGTTGTCGATGACGAACCACCCCAGGTCCTCCAAGGAGGCAGCCGCCGTGGACCGTCCCGCCCCCGACATCCCCGTCACCACCAGGAACTCGCTCACTGGTTGCCCCGTCCTGCGCACGCCCTCGTAGACCGCGAGCCCCACCTGGTCGGGCAGCCACCCGGGTGCCAGCAACTCTTCCAGGGACGCCGTCCGCACCGCCTGCACGCTGCCGAATTCCTTGACGAGCCGGGCCTTGCGGGCCGGCCCCAGCCCGGGGATCCCGTCCAGCACGCTCCTGGTCATCCGTTTGGCCCTTTTCTCGCGGTGGAAGGTGATGGCGAAACGATGGGCCTCGTCCCGGACACGCTGGAGGAGGTAGAGGGCATCAGACCCACGCCGCAGGCGAACGGGTTCGGGCGAGCCGGGGCGGTAGACCTCCTCGAATTGCTTGGCCAGGGACGCCAGCTCGATCTCGTCGGCCAGTCCGAGCTCGTTGACCACCCGTTCGGCCACGGCGAGCTGGCCCTTTCCCCCGTCGACGACGAGCAGGTTGGGGCGGTAGGCGAAGCGCTTGGGCCGGGCCCGGACGCCGATCTGGTCGGGCGGCCCCTCGGGCGCCTGGCTCCGCTCGGGCGCCTCCTTGAGCGCGCTGAGGCGCCGGGTCAGGACCTCCTCCATGGCGGCGTAGTCGTCGTTGCCCTTGACCGTCTTGACCTTGAAGCGGCGGTAGTCGGAGCGCTTGACCAGCCCGTCCTCGAGCACGACCATCGAGCCCACGTAATCGGTCCCCTGCAGGTGGCTCATGTCGAAGCACTCGATCCGCAGCGGCGCCTCGCGCAGCCCCAGGGCCGCCTGCAGCTCGGTCAGCGCCTTGGAGCGGGCATTGTGATCGGACGCCCGCCGCAGCCGGTGGCGGGCCAGGTCCTCGGAGGCCGAGCGGGTGACGGTTTCCTGCAGCGCCCGCTTGGCCCCCCGCTGCGGCACCGCGATGTCGACGGGGCCCTCGCGCATGGTCGACAGCCAGCTGCAGAGGAGGTCCAGGTCGGCCGGGGCCTCGGGGACCAGCACCCGGCGCGGCACCTCGGTCCCGACGGCACCGTAGACCTGTCCCAGCACGAGCCCCATGAACTCGGGCGCGCTGAGGTCCTCCACCTTTTCGGCCACGAAGCCCCGGTGGCCCACGACCCGTCCCCGGCGGACGTGGAAGATCTGCACCGACGCCTCCAGCGGGTCCTCGGCGATGCCGATCACGTCGAAGTCCTCGGGGCGCTCGGACACCATCTGTTGCGCCTCGGCCGCTTTGCGGGCCACCGCGATGCGGTCCCGCAGGCGGGCGGCGCGCTCGAATTGGAGGGCGTCGGAGGCGTCGTGCATCTCGGCGTCGAGCCGGTCGAGCACGGGATCGGTGTCCCCCGAAAGAAAGCCCATGAGATCCTGGACGTACCCGTCGTAGGCCTCGTGATCGACCGCGTGGACGCAGGGGCCCGAGCACCGTTCGATGTCGTAGAGCAGGCACGGACGGCCGAGCCGCTCGTGGCGGGTGAACTTGGTGTCCGAGCACGTGCGGACCGGGAAGCTCCGCACGAGAAGGTCGAGCGTGGAACGGATGGCCCCGGCGTGGCCGTAGGGGCCGAAGTAGCGCACCCCCTTGCGCTTGCGGCCCCGGATCACGACCGGGCGGGGCCACTCGTCGTTCAGGGTCACCGCCAGCCACGGGTAGCTCTTGTCGTCTTTGAGCCGCACGTTGTAGCGGGGCAGGTGGGCCTGAATGAGCGAGTGCTCCAGGATCAGCGCATCGACCTCGCTCTCCACCACGATCCACTCGACGTGGTCGGCCTGGGCCACCATCTGGGCTGTGCGGGGCAGCAGCTTGGCCGAGTCCTGCCAGTAGTTGGGCAGGCGGTGGCGCAGGGATTTCGCCTTTCCCACGTACAGCACCCGGCCCTCGGCGTCGTAGAACTGGTACGAGCCCGGTGCATCGGGGATGGAGCCTGTGGGGGGCTTGTCCTGCATCGATTCAACTCTCGCGCGCACACTGGGGTTGGAGGTGGCCATGCGGTTGCGTGGCGGTTGCGGACGGGGTCGGCGCGAATACCCGCGAACTTCTGGTGAACACCCGTTACACTACGTGTGCCGGCCTGGTTTCCGGCACGACACCTCGCACCGAGGCCGACATACCCGCGGATGGGCGACCAGGCTGTCCCCGCCGGCCAATCGGTGCACTCCCTCAAAGGGGGCATACAGATGCTCAGGCTTCAATCCCCGCTCCCCGAGCGCTATACCACCGCGTCGGGCGACGAGTTGGCCACCATGATCGGCGCGGCCAAGGCCGCACTGGGTCCACGGCTCTTCGTGCTCGGGCACCACTACCAGCGCGACGACGTCATGCTGTGGGCCGACGCCCGCGGCGACTCGTTCGGGCTCTCCCGCATGGCGGCCGAGGTGACCGAAGCCGAATACATCGTCTTCTGCGGCGTCCACTTCATGGCCGAGTCGGCCGACGTCCTGACCGGCGCCCACCAACAGGTGCTCCTCCCCGACCTCAACGCAGGCTGCTCCATGGCCGACATGGCCGACATCGAGCAAGTGGAAGAGGCTTGGGAGGAGTTGGGCCGGGTCACCGACGTCAGCCGGATCATCCCGATCACCTACATGAATTCCTCCGCCGCGCTGAAGGCGTTCGTCGGGCGCCACGCGGGTGCGGTGTGCACCTCCTCGAACGCGCGGGCCGTGCTGACCTGGGCTCTCGAAGCGGGGCGGGGCGACAAGGTGCTGTTCTTCCCGGATCAGCATCTTGGTCGCAACACTGCGTACGAACTCGGGTACGGCGCCGACGACATGCGGGTCTGGAACCCGCGGCTGGCCCTGGGCGGCCTCAGCGACTTCGAGGTGAAGTCCTCCACGCTGTTGTTGTGGAAGGGGCACTGCTCGGTGCACCAACGCTTCCGGCCCGCCCATGTCTCGGCTTTCCGTGCTGCGCACCCTTCGGGTCTGGTCATGGTCCACCCCGAGTGCGCCCACGATGTCGTGGAGATGGCGGACCTGGTGGGCTCGACCGACAATCTCATCCGCGGCGTGGCCGCCGCCCCGTCCGGGTCGGTCATCGGGATCGCCACCGAAATCCACCTCGTGAAGCGCCTCGACGACGAGACGCCCGACAAGACGATCGTCTGCCTCGACCCGCTCGTATGCCCCTGCTCGACCATGTCGCGCATCGATCCCCCGCACCTGGCCTGGATCCTCGAAGGCCTCGTCGACGGCGAGGTGCGCAACCGGATTCAGGTCGACGGCGACGTCGCCTCCTGGGCCCGGGTGGCGCTGGAGCGGATGCTGGCGATCACCTGACCTTCTCCTTGGCCTTGGCCAGCACCGGCTTGAGCACGTCGCCGGTGTAGCTGCCCGCCGTCTTGGCCACCTGCTCGGGGGTCCCTTCGGCCACCACCGTGCCGCCCCGGTTCCCACCCTCGGGCCCCAGGTCGATGACCCAGTCCGCCGTCTTGATCACGTCGAGGTTGTGCTCGATCACCACGACCGTGTTGCCCTGGTCCACCAGTCGTCCGAGTACCTCCAGCAAGCGGCGGGTGTCCTCGAAATGCAGACCCGTCGTGGGCTCGTCGAGGATGTAGAACGTGTGGCCGGTCGGGCGCCGGCTCAACTCGCTGGCCAGCTTGACCCGCTGTGCTTCGCCGCCCGAGAGCGTGGGCGCGGGTTGGCCCAGCCGCACGTACCCCAGTCCGACGTCGACCATGGTCTGCATGTGGCGGGCGATCGGCGGCTGCTTCGAGAAGAACGACAACGCCTCCTCGCAGGACATGTCGAGCACGTCGGCGATCGTCTTTCCCCTGAACGTGATCTCCAGCGTGTCGCGGTTGTAGCGGGCCCCGTGGCAGACCTCGCAGGGGACGTACACGTCGGGGAGGAAATGCATCTCGATCTTGATCGTGCCGTCGCCGGCACACGCCTCGCAGCGGCCGCCGCGGACGTTGAAGGAGAAACGTCCCGGGAGGTAGCCGCGCACCTTGGCCTCGGCCGTCTGGGCGAAGAGTTTGCGGATGTGGTCGAAGACCCCCGTGTACGTGGCCGGGTTCGAGCGGGGCGTGCGGCCGATGGGGGCCTGGTCCACGTCGACCACCTTGTCGAGATACTGCACTCCCTCGACCGTCCGGTGCCGGCCCGGCAGCGTCTTGGCCCGGTGCAGCTTCTGGGCCAGGACCCGCAGGAGGATGTCGTTGACCAAGGTGGACTTGCCCGAGCCCGAGACCCCGGTGACCGCCACCAGGCAGCCGAGCGGGAAGGAGACGTCGATCCCCTTGAGGTTGTGCTCCCGGGCGCCCCGCACGGTCACCACTTCGCCCGTCCCGGGCCGCCGGCGTGCCGGGACGGGGATGGAGCGCTTGCCCGAGAGGTACTGCCCGGTGATGGAGGCTTTATTGGAGAGCAGGCCGCCCCTCCCGCTTACCGGTCCGGCGTGGACGACGCTGCCACCGTGCTCCCCCGCCCCCGGTCCGATGTCGACCACGTAATCGGCGGTCCGGATGGTCTCCTCGTCGTGCTCCACCACGATCACCGTGTTGCCCAGGTTGCGCAGCCGTTCCAACGTGCCGATCAGCCGCTGGTTGTCGCGCTGGTGCAGACCGATCGACGGCTCGTCGAGGACGTAGAGCACGCCCACCAGCCCACTCCCGATCTGGCTGGCCAGTCTGATGCGTTGCGCCTCGCCGCCCGACAGCGTGCCAGCCGAGCGGCTGAGGGACAGGTAGTCGAGTCCCACATCGAGGAGGAACTGCATGCGCTCGCGCACTTCCTTGAAGACACGGTCGGCGATCATGTGTTCCCGGTCGCTGAGCTCGAGCGACCCCATCTCCTCCACGGCGGCGCCGATGGAGAGGCTGCACAGCTCGTAGATGTTCCGGCCGCCCACCGTGACCGCCAGGGACTCGGGCTTCAGCCGTGCTCCATGGCAGGCGGGACAGTCGACCTCGCGCATGTACTGCTCGACCTGTTCGCGTGACCAGTCCGACTCGGCCTCGCCGTGCCGACGCTGCAACCACGGCACGATGCCCTCGAACAGCGCCTCGTAGGAGCGGGTGCGGTTGAAACGGTTCTTGTAGCGGATGTGGACCGACTTGGTGCCCGTCCCGTAGAGGACGAGCTTCTTGTCCTTGGCCTTGAGCGACTTCCACGGCGTGTTGACCGAAAATCCGCCGAGTTCGGCCACACCGGCCTGGAGCCCCGAGAAGTACTCGCTCCGGGCGCCGGCCCAGGGCGCCAGGGCACCGTCGGCCAGCGAGAGGGACTCGTCGGGGACGACGAGCTCGGGATCGACCTCGAACTTCGTCCCGAGACCGACGCAGGTGGGGCAGGCGCCGTAGGGGGAGTTGAAGGAGAAGCTGCGGGGAGCCGGCTCGTCGAAGCTGATGCCACAGTGCGTGCAGGCGAGATGCTGCGAGAACGTGATGCCCTCGGCGTCGGCCCCGTCAGCGCTCTCGATCCCGTCGGCGCCGGCTGCGTTGTCGGCGGCGTCCTTCTTCGACTTGGCGCCGCCCGTCCCAGCGGCGTCGGCGGCGTCCTTCTTCGATTTGGCGCCGCCCGTCCGGCCCGAGGAACTCATCACGAGCACCTCGGCCGTCCCGCCGGTCAGTTCGAGCGCCGTCTCGATCGACTCGGTCAGCCGCTGCCTGATCCCGTCCCGTCGGATGAGCCGGTCGACCACGACCTCGATCGTGTGCGTCTCGTAGCGCGCCAGTGCGACCTCGGACCGCTCGGAGAGCTCCACCGGGATGCCGTCCACCCGCACCCGGGCGAATCCCTGCTTCGCCAGGTCGTCGAGCAGCGTGCTGTATTCGCCCTTGCGGCCCCGCACCACCGGGGCGAGAACCTGGAACCGGGTGCCCTCGGGTAACTCGAGGACCCGGTCGACGATTTGCTGCGGGGTCTGCCGGGCCACGGGCCGGCCACAGGTCGGGCAGTGCGGATGCCCGATCCGGGCATAGAGCAGCCGGAGATAGTCGTAGACCTCCGTGATGGTGCCCACGGTCGAACGAGGGTTGCGGGAGGCCGACTTCTGGTCGATGGAGATCGCCGGCGACAAGCCCTCGATGAAGTCGACGTCCGGCTTGTCCATCTGCCCCAGGAACTGGCGGGCGTAGGCCGAGAGCGATTCGACGTAACGGCGCTGCCCCTCGGCGTAAATCGTGTCGAACGCGAGCGAGGATTTCCCCGACCCCGAGAGGCCGGTGAAGACAATCAACTTGTCGCGGGGCAGGTCGAGGGAGACATCCCTCAGGTTGTGTTCGCGAGCACCACGAACGACGAGACGATCGGCCATTAAGGGAGGATACCGGGAGGCTGTGTCACGCTCGACCGGGTCGAGCGTGTCGAGCGGGTCGAGCGGGTCGAGCGGCTCAACCCGGCACCGACGACCGCAGCTCCGCGATCTCGTCGCGCAGGAGCGCCGCCTCCTCGAATCGCAGTTCGGCCGCGGCGGATTTCATTTCCGCCTCGAGCTGCGTCATGAGCTCGATCGCCTCCGCCGGCGTCGACGCATCACCATCGGCGAGCAACGACCGCTTGTTCCCGCGCACCGCAGCGTTGCGGCGGACTTCCGCCCGGCTGCGCCCGGCGGTGGTGGAGCGACCGCCGCCGCCACCTGGTCCACCCACCCCGCCCGAACTGCCGCGCAGGCGTTCGAGAATGTCGGTCACCGTCTTCCGGATCGTCGTCGGATCGATCCCGTGCTCCTTGTTGTACGCAGTCTGGATCTCCCGCCGGCGTTGCGTCACCGACACCGCCTCGCGCATGGAGTCGGTGATGGTGTCGGCATAGAGCACCACGGTGCCATCCACGTTGCGGGCCGCCCGGCCCATCGTCTGGATCAATGACGAGGCTGAGCGGAGGAAGCCTTCCTTGTCCGCATCGAGGATGGCCACCAGCGACACCTCGGGCAGGTCGAGGCCTTCACGGAGCAGGTTGATGCCGACGAGCACGTCGATGGACCCCAGCCTGAGCTCGCGCAGGATCTCGATCCGGGTGATCGTGTCGATGTCGGAGTGGAGGTACTGCACCCGTACCCCGGCATCGGCGAGGTAATCGGTCAGGTCTTCTGCCATTTTTTTGGTGAGGGTCGTGACCAGCACCCTTCCGCCGGTCGCCACCGTGCTCTCGATGCGCGCCAGCAGATCATCCACCTGGCCCTTGGTGGGCCGGATCGTCACCTCGGGGTCGACCAGGCCGGTCGGCCGGATCACCTGCTCCACCATCTGGGTCGAGTGCTCCTTCTCGAACGGTCCCGGGGTGGCGGAGACGAACACTGCCTGGGGGACCCGCTCGATGAATTCGTCGAAGCGCAGCGGGCGGTTGTCCCTCGCAGAGGGAAGGCGGAACCCGTGCTCGACCAACATGTCCTTGCGGGAGCGGTCGCCGGCGTACTGGCCGTGCAGTTGCGGTACGGAGACATGGCTCTCGTCGAGGACGACCAGATAGTCCTTGGGGAAGAAGTCGAGCAGGGTGTAGGGCGCCTCGTCGGGGGCCCGGCCGTCGAGGTGACGGCTGTAGTTCTCGATGCCCGAGCACACGCCCGTCTCGGCGAGCATTTCGAGGTCGTGTTCCGTGCGGACCCTGAGTCGTTGCGCCTCGAGCAGCTTGCCCTCTTTCTCGAAGTACTGCAGGCGTTCCCGCAGCTCCGTCTCGATGGATGTGACCGCCCGCTGGACGATCTCGTCGCCGGTGACGTAGTGGGTCGCCGCGTAGACGGCGATGTCGTCGAGCTCGTCCCCCATTTCACCGGTCATGACGTCGAACGGCACGATGCGGTCGATGGTGTCGCCGAACATTTCGACCCGCAGCGCCTGCTCCTCGTAGGCCGGATGGATCTCGACCGTGTCACCCCGGGCCCGGAACGTCCCCCGTACGAGATTGACGTCGTTGCGGGCGTACTGCAGGTCGACGAGCTTGCGCAGGATGTCGCGCTGGTCGTATTGCTGGCCGACCGACAGTCCGAGAATGCGGTCCCTGTACTCGAGCGGCGAGCCCAGGCCGTAGATGCACGAGACCGATGCCACCACGATCACGTCCCTCCGCATGAGCAGCGACGACGTCGTGGCATGGCGCAGGCGGTCGATCTCGTCATTGATCGACGAGTCCTTCTCTATGTACGTGTCGGTCGTCGGGAGGTAGGCCTCGGGCTGGTAGTAGTCGTAGTACGAGACGAAGAACTCGACCCGGTTCTTGGGGAACAGGTCCCGCAACTCGGAGCTGAGTTGGGCCGCCAGGGACTTGTTCGGCTCGATGATGAGAGTGGGGCGTTGGACCTGCTCGATCATCCAGGCGATCGTGGCCGTCTTCCCGGAGCCCGTGATGCCCTGGAGGGTCTGGTACCGGTCCCCTCTCTTGGTTCCTTCGACGAGCGCGGCAATGGCTCCGGGCTGGTCGCCGGAGGGTTTGAAGGGAGAGACGACCTCGAAATCGGCCATAGGAAGGAGGATACCGGGAGGGTGTATCAGGGGTGGTTGGGGGGTTTGGGGGCCGCAGTCGGCGGTTGTTCGTTTAGTCGGTTGTTCGTTCGGTCGGTGTTCGTTCGGTCGGTTGTTCGTTCGGTCGTTTGGTCGATTGGTCGGTTGGCGGGGCGTTGATTGCCTGGGGGCAGGGCGTTCGCAATCAAGCCGCCGAATCCGTCCTCCTACGCCGACGGGTTGAACACGTACCTCCATTGACGGCAAGCGCATATATCCGAAGACAGTCGGCCCCCGCTCCGCCTCCTCCGTCTTGGCTCCCGCTCCGCCAGCCCCCGTTTTGCCCAGCTGGCTGCACGCCCTCTCTGTCCACAATGAGTGAGACAGCTTCAGCATCCCCGTACTGAGCAGGAGGGCGTTGGAGGATTTCTCATGGGTAAAGCACGAGCAGCGATCTACAAGGCCGATAATTGGCATGTGGACGACGGCGTGGCGAGCGATGGCAGCGGACGACCGCTGCGCAGCGCGGTGCGGCGGTCGTTCTCGCCCGAGTACAAGTTGGCCATCCTGGCCGAGTACGACGGGTGCTCTGAGACCGGTGAACGGGGGGCCTTGCTGCGCCGAGAGGGGCTCTACTCGAGCCTGATCACCGACTGGCGCCGCCAGCATCGCCAAGGCCTGTTGAAGTCCAATCTCGGGCGTAGTGACGGTGGCCGGGGCGGCCCCTCGCTCTCAGAGGTGGCCAAACTACGGACCGAGAACGAGCGGCTGCGCTCCAAGCTGGCCCAGGCTGAGGCGGTCATCGACGTCCAGGGAAAAGTGCACGCGCTCTTGGAAGAGATCTCCAAGAGCGCGGCCTCCGAGGAGTAGTCGATGCCGTGCTCGATGCTGGTGTGGACGAGCTGACGCCAGTGGTCGGGCGCAAGAAGGCGTGCCAGGTGCTCGGGCGTTCTCGAGCCGGTCACTACCGGGCGAAGAAGCCCCCGGTTTGCGGGCCGCCGGCTCCGAGGTACTCGCATCGGGCTCTGTCGGGGACCGAGGCCGATGTCATTGTCGAGACCCTCAACGAGGAGCGCTTCTGCGACAAGGCCCCAGCCCAGGTCTGGGCCACGCTCCTCGACGAGGGGACCTACCTGGCTTCGGTCTCGACCATGTACCGCCTCTTGCGTGAGCGGGCCCAGGTGCGAGAGCGCCGGGCCCAGGCCCGCCGACCGCCATCGGTCAAGCCCGAGCTCGTGGCGACACGGCCCAACGAGGTTTGGAGCTGGGACATCACCAAGCTGGCCGGCCCTTACAAGTGGACCTGGTTCCAGCTCTACACCATCCTCGACATCTACAGCCGTTACGTCGTGGGGTGGCTGGTGGCCACCAAGGAGTCGGACACTTTGGCCGAGCAGCTGATCGCCGACGCCATCTATCGGCACGATGTCGAAGCGGGACAGCTCACCTTGCATGCTGACCGCGGCTCTTCGATGACTTCGCGCACGGTCAGCCAGCTCCTAGCCGACCTGGGCGTCCTCCAAAGCCACAGCCGCCCGCATCAATCCAACGACAATCCCTACTCAGAGTCGCAGTTCAAGACCCTCAAGTACTCTCCGCGTTTTCCCAAGCGCTTCAGCACCATCGCCGGATCCCGGACATTCTGCGGCGACTTCTTCGAGTACTACAACAACGAGCACCGCCATTCGGGCATCGGTTTCCATACCCCCGCCGACGTCCATTTCGGCCTGGCCGGAGCCGTGCGCGAGAAGCGTCAGGGCGTTCTCGACGCCGCCTACGCCACCATGCCCGAGCGCTTCCGGACCCCGCCACAGGCTCCCCGCATCCCCCAGGCCTCCTGGATCAACCGACCCGAGGAGGCGCCACTGGCGGCCGAAGCAATCTGAGCCACCGGTGTCTCATTCGGGTTGACAGGTACCGACGTTCCCCTCGGTGTCACACCCCCTCCCTAGGGTGCTCGTGTGGCTCTCCCCGCCTTCGACAATCGCACTCCCGCCGTTCCTGGTCCCGCTGCTCTCGCTGCTGCCGGACCCGTTTCCACTGGTCCCACTGCTGCCGCCGTTCCCGCTTCCGGTCCCGCTCCCTCCTTCGCCGCCGTGCACCAGCAGCTCACTTCTTCGGTGAAGAACATGCAGGCGGCGGTGCACGGTCTTTGTCCGTCGTCGCTTTCGGGGGAAGAGGCCGCCGCACTGGTCGACCTGTTGGCCCAAAGCGAGAAGGCAGCAGCGTCGGGGATCGCCCTTTTGACCCCGCGGGTGGTCCAAACCGGTGCCCATGCCAAAGGGGGCCACGGGAGCGCCGCCCAGTGGCTGGGGTCACTTTCTGGTTCCTCTGCTGCGGTGGCCAAAGAGCGGCTGGCCTCGGCGCAGCGGGCGAGTAGTGATCCCGACCTGACCAGGGCCCTCCATGGGGGTGATCTGTCGTCCTCGGCGCTGAAATTGCTGGGGGCGGCCCAAAGGGCGGCCCCGGGGAGTGCCAAGACCCTGTTGGACCTGGCCGTGGGCGGGGCGTCGCACCAAGAACTGAGCGACCGTGCCACCCGGCTGGTGGCCAGTGCGCGCAGCAAAGAGACCGAGGCCACCCGCAGGGCGCGGGTGCACGAGCGGCGTCATTTGCGGGTGCACCAGTGCCCCGAGGGCGGCATGGCGGGGTCGTTCTTCTGTGACGAGGTGCAGTGGGCCGCGGTGGGGCCCCGGCTCGAAGCAGAAGCCAAGGAGCGCTGGAAGACGAGCGGGTCGCGCGATCCGAGCACCCTCGAAGCGCACCGCCTCGACGCCTTCCTCGACCTCTTGGCCACAGCCGGTGCGCACAGGGGTGCGGGGACCGGCGACCCGGCGGGGACCGGCGACCCGGGCTCCCGCCGGGCCGGGGCCAAAAGGGGGTCCCGGGTCGAGACCATCGTCCTCATCGATGCCGCCGCCTTGCGCCGGGGCACCACAGAAGGTGAAGAGACCTGTGAGATCGAAGGCATCGGCCCGGTGTCGGTGGCCGCGGCCGGCGAACTGTTGGGTGAAGGGGCCCTGCGCTATGTGATCAAGGAGGGCTTTGACATAAAGACCGTGACCAGGTCCTCGCGCAGCATCGCCAACGCGGTGCACGCCGCCCTCCTTGTGCGCGACCGCACCTGTTGTGTCCCGGGCTGTGGCAAGCGCCTCGGGCTACAGCGCGATCACGTGTTCATCGACTACGGCGACGACGGACCCACCGAACTCGACAATTTGGTGCGCATGTGCCCAGAGCACCATGCCCTCAAGACCTTCGGCGGCTGGAGACTCCTCGGTGCACCCGGGCACTTCACCTGGGTCGCCCCGGCCCACCGAAAAAGTGCCAATGCCATCGCCCGGGCCAGAAAGGTCGAAACCGCCAAGGCGGACGGCCGAGCCGGAGTGACCAAGGACCGCAACCGGCTCAGGCGGACGTGAGGGTCAGCGCGGTCTGAGGGTCAGAGCGGCGTGAGGGTCAAGAGAGCGTGAGGGTCAAGACGTCCGGGCCCCGGCCTTACGTCCGTTGAGCCATTCCCAAAGACGATCGACCTCGACCTCGAGCGTCGCACGATCGCCAGAGTTATCCAACACGTAGTCAGCTTCCTTGACGCGCTCCTCGCGAGTGATCTGGGCTCTGATGCGCGCCTCGGCATCGGCTCGGTCCATGCCGCGCTGCGTCAGCAACCGTTCGAGCGCGACATCGGTGGGACAGTCCACAACCACGACATCGTCGAGTTTCGATGTCTCGCGGTGATTGGCCGTCAGCAAAGGAATGGCGAGCACGACAATCCGGTCCGACCCCGCCAACGCGTCGCGGGCCTCGACCATGGCCGCTCCAATGGCCGGGTGGGTAATCGCATTGAGGTCGGCCCGGGCCGCGTCGTCGACAAAAGCCACGGCGGCGAGGGCCGGACGATCGATGGTGCCATCGCTTGCCACAATCGACGGGCCGAACCGGTCGATCAAGGGTTGATACGCCGGCCCGCCCGGGGCCACCACGTCACGGGCCAACTGGTCCGCATCGATCAACACGGCACCCCGTGCAACCAGTAAATCTGCGACAGCGGACTTGCCTGACCCGATACCCCCGGTGAGTCCGACTGCGAGCACGGCCACGGACTCTACCGGCGCAGCGCACGGTGCCCTGTACCCCCATTCTCACAACGATCGTGGCTATGCTGCCGGACCTGCCGGACCTGCCAGACCCCGCCGCATCAGCTGACCTCATGACCGAACCCAACACCCTGGCGCCGACCTCTCCGCAGCCGGGTCCGCAGCCGGGTCCGCAGCCGGGCACCCGCCGGCGCCACGGTCACGCACCTGCGAAAAGACCCGCAGCCCTCGACGTCGCGGTCTGGGTCGGGCTGGCCGTCATCAGCTACGTCCCGCTGTTCTTCACCCAACCCGGGAAGGTGGCGGCGGACACGAAGCAGTACCTCTACCTCGATCCCGGTCGCCTCATCCAGAGTGCGATCTCCATGTGGGATCCCGATGTCGGGGCCGGGACCGTCACGCACCAGAACATCGGGTTCCTCTTCCCGATGGGCCCGTACTACTGGCTCGTCGCCGAGCTCCATATACCGGTCTGGGTCGGCCAACGCTTCTGGATGGGCTCGCTCTTCTTCGCCGCCGGAACGGGTGTCTGGTACCTGGGCCGGGTCATGGGTCTCTCCCGCAGTGGACGCCTGGCCGCCGCGCTGGCCTACATGCTCACCCCCTTCGTCATCGACTACATCGCGCGCATCTCCGCGATCGTCATGCCGTGGGCCGCCCTCGGCTGGATGCTGGCCTTCACCATCCTCGCCGTCCGCAAGGGTGGCTGGCGCTACCCGGCCTTGTTCGCCGTCGCCATCGCCCTCGTGGGTGGGGTGAACGCCACCTCGATCCTCCTCGTCGGGCTGGCCCCCCTCCTCTGGCTGATCTACGCCGTGTGGGGAACCCGGGAGGCCACATTCAAGGTCGCGCGGCGCAGCCGCGCTGAGGATCGGCATCCTCACGCTCGGGGTGTCGCTGTGGTGGATCGCCGGCCTCTGGGCCGAAGGCGCCTACGGCATCAACGTCCTGAAATACACCGAGACGATCCCCACCGTCTCGTCGACCTCGCTCTCGTCCGAGGTCCTACGGGGTCTCGGCTACTGGTACTTCTACGGACAGGACAAGCTGGGGCCCTGGACGGCGGCGTCCATCGGCTATCTCCAGTGGACCTGGCTGATCGGGATCAGCTTTCTCCTCCCGATCCTCGCCCTGGCGGCCGGAGCCGTGACCCGCTGGCGCTACCGGGGCTTCGCCATCGCGCTGATCGTGGTGGGGCGTCATCGTCGCGGTCGGCACCTATCCCTTCACGGACCCGTCCCCGTTCGGCGCCCTGATCAAAGCAGCGGGATCGGACTCGACGGTCGGTCTCGCCCTGCGTTCGACCAACCGGATCATCCCCATCGTCCTCCTCGGTCTCGCCCTCCTCCTCGGCGCAGGAATCACCGCGCTCTTCGCCCGCAACCGTCTGATCGGCATCGGGGTCCTCGTCGTCGTGATCGCGGTGACCGCCGCCAACTTCCCGCCGCTCTGGAACGGCGGCCTTGTCGCGAAGAACCTCGAACGGCCTACGACGATCCCGGCGTACATCCATAAGGCCGCGGCCTATATGGACAGCCAGAGCCACAACACGCGCGTGCTGCAACTTCCGGGGCAGGACTTCGCGTACTACCGCTGGGGCGTCACCCTCGACCCGGTGTGGCCCGGGCTCATGACCCGCCCCTACCTGATCCGTTCGGCCGTGCCGGCGGGTGAAGCGGGCAGTGTGAACTTGCTCCAGGCTCTGGACGAGTCCATCCAAGATGGAGTCTTCGTCCCCTCCACCCTCGTCCCGATCGCCGGCCTGCTCAGCGCCGGCGACATCCTGTACGAGTCCGACGTGCAGTACGAACGTTTCAGCACCGCCCGCCCACAGCCGCTGTGGCTCACGTTGATCGACCAGGCCACCGGGCTCGGTACCCCCGACCACCTTCGGGACGCCGCAGAACTATCCGACGATCAGGTTCCCCCTCACCGACGAGACCCAGCTCGCCATTCCGACGAACGCGGCGAAGCCGCCTCCGGTGGCGGTCCTGCCGGTGCCCGGGGCGCGGAAGATCGTCCGCACCGAAACGCCAAAGAATCCACTCCTCGTGGCCGGGGACGGTCAGGGCCTGCTCGAGGCGGCCGCCGCCGGCCTGCTGGCCACGAAACCCACGATCTTCTACTCGGGCACGTTCGCCCACGACAAGGCGGGACTGGACAAGCAACTGCAAAACGGTGCCGTCCTGGTGCTGACCGACTCGAACCAGAAGCAGCTGTCCACCTGGGGAACGGTCAACGAGAACTACGGGTACGTCGAGCAGGCCAACGAGACGCCGCTCGGCAACCAACCCAGCGAGGTGGCCCTGCCGGTCTTCCCCGGCGCGGGCAGCAACACGCAGACGGTGGCGGTGATCAACGGCGTCGCGTCGGTCCGGGCGACGGCGTACGGCAACCCGATCACCAACCTGCCCGAGGAACAGCCGCTGAACGCCGTCGACGGCAACCCGGCCACGTCATGGACCGAAGGCGCATTCGTGCCGGCGATCAACCAGTCCATCCAAGTCCGCACGGTCCACCCCGTCACCACCGATCACGTCACCCTGTTGCAACCGTCCGCCGGATCCAAGGGGCGCACGATCACCGACGTCACCCTGAAGTTCGACGGCGGCTCGCCGATCGCGGCCACGCTCGGGCCAGCGTCGACCAAGGGACAGGGTCAGGTCGTCTCCTTCCCACGCCGGACCTTCACGACCCTCACCATCACCATCGATGCCACCAGCTGGGGCCCGAAAAAGAGCTACCTCGGCGCCAATTCCGTCGGTTTCTCCGAGATCGCCATTCCTGGGGTCCCTCCGGCCACGGAGGTGCTGCGCCTACCGACGGATCTCCTCTCTGCCGCAGGAACCGCCTCCCTCTCGCACCAGCTCGACATCCTGCTCAACCGGATCCGGGCCGCTGCGACACCGCCACGCACCGACCCCGAGACGACGATCAGCCGGGAATTCACGCTGCCCACGTCCCGGTCGTTCTCCATCGGGGGCACCGCACGCATGTCCCCCCTCGACCCCGATCCCGTACTGGACGGGCTGATCGGTCAGCCCGGGCCTTCTACCGACGCCGCCACGGCTGGTGAGGCCACCATTTTGTCGTCCAACTCCTCGGGCCGTCTGCCTGGTGACCTCGCTGCCGGTTCCAGTGCCTCGGTGGATGGCGATCCGACGACGTCGTGGATGCCGGCCCTCGGGAACCAAGTGGGCGACTGGGTCGAGTACAGCTTGAGCAAGCCGGTGACCTTCGATCATCTGAATCTCCAAGTAGTGACCGACGGGGAGCACTCGATCCCGGACTCCATCACCGTTTCCACCTCGTCGGGTGCGCGCACGGTCCAGCTTCCCTCCATCGATCCCGGTGTCGGCCGTCCCCAAGGTTCGGTGACGCCGGTCCAGGTGAATTTCCCCGCCCTCACCGGCTCCAATGTCCGGATCACCATCAATTCGGTCCGTGCCCACACGTTCCTCGACTACTACTCGTACGCGCCGAACACCGACCCCGTCGGTCTGGCCGAAGTCGGGATCCCGGGCGTCGCCCCCGTGACGACCCCGACGCAGATGCCCGTGCAGTGCTACAGCAACCTGCTCACCATCGACGGGAAGCCGGTTGACATCTCGGTCTCCGGCTCGACATCGACCGCCCTCTCCAACGGTGGACTGACGATCCGTGGCTGTGGCAACGCGGCAGCGGGCATCACGCTCGGGCCTGGTCTTCACACGGTGCAGACCAGCGGTTACCAAGCGGCCGGCCTCGATATCGATGCCCTCTCCATGGGGTCCGCCGTGGGAGGCGCGGCACAGCCCCTCACCAGTTCGGGCCTCCAGACAGCACCGACCGCACCGAGCGCCGGGCATCAATCGCCGTCGGTAACGGTCCTGCACCAGAACAGGACATCGATGACGGTGTCGGTGAAAGGCAACGGCACGCCGTTCTGGATGGTCCTCGGCCAGAGCCAGAGCCGGGGATGGACAGCCACGACATCCTCGGGGGCGAAACTCGGCTCTTCCACCTTGATCGACGGCTATGCCAACGGTTGGTACGTGCCCGGCTCGCTCGCGACCGGTCCGATCACGATCACCCTGACCTGGACGCCACAGCATGTCGTCGACGTGGCACTCATCGCCTCGGGCGCCACCCTCCTCCTCAGCCTCGTGCTGATCGCGCTCCCGGCCACAGGTCGACGGCGACGCAGGCGCGTCAGCGTCCCCTCGTCGTCACCGGAACTCTCCTCACTGCTCGAGGGAGATGGCCTTGCGCCACGGTGGTCCACCTCCATCGTCATCGCCGTGATCGCCGGGGTGGCGGCCGGGTTGTTCGTGGCGCCCCTGGCCGGCCTGTTGGTGGCGGCGGTGACGCTGCTCGAACTGCGGGTCGAGAGGAGTCGTGTAGTCGTCCTCGCAGGCGCCGTCGGACTCCTGATCGCGATGGCGGTCTACGTGGTCGTGCGTCAACACGCCAATGGCTTCGTGTCGGACATCAACTGGCCGGCACATTTCGGGGTCGCCAACTCACTGGTATGGATTGCGATCTTCCTCTTCGCCGGGGATGCCCTGGCTCAGTGGGCTCGTGCGCGGACGGATACCTCTTCTCCAGACTCGCCCGGCGCTCCAGACTCGCCCGGCGAACTCAGCGAATCTTGACGGTCGGACCTGTTGCGGGTCCGCTTCCACCAGGTGATCGAGTTCTTCAATCGCAGCAACGGCTTCTCCATTACGAAGTAGCTCAGGCTGGCCGACATGATCGACAACGCCAAGACAGCGAAAAAGAACGCCCAGAATTTCAAGCGTGAAAAGGGGATAGTGCCCTTCTTTGAGGATCTGGTAGATCCAGGTCTCGTGCCACAGATAGATCCCATAGGAAATAACGCCCAGGGAGGCGACGGGCCAGCACTGCAGGAATCGCCGAATCAGGCCCTTCCCCTGAGGACCGAAGACCGCGGGCAGGAGCAGGAAGAAGGCGAACGCCCCGTAGAGGGTCTGTCGAGCGATGTCGAGCGTTGATTCCGTGTAGATGGGGATGACCGGTATCCCGATATGGGAAACGGTCCAGAAGCACGCACCCGCGCACGCCCACGAGACCCAGGGGAACCAGCGCGCCCACATCCAGCGGATCTCTCGCCCTTCGTGGTGCATCCAGGCGCTGACGACCGCCAGACCCATCCCGAGTGCGAAGAGATCCAAGAAGGCGGGCAGCCAGATGGTGGCCAGGTGAAAGTAGGGCGAGTGGCCGTGCTGGAACTGCAGAACGGTGTAGCGCCAGGTGTAGCTGATGACGATCATGATCGCCAGGCCCAGCAGTTCGATGCGCATCCGCTGCCCGACCGTCCGCGACGACCGGTGCCAGCCGATCAGGGCGGCGTACAGGGGGATGTAGAGGTAGAAGGTCATCTCGACACACAGCGACCACGCAGCCGAGATGCCTTTCAGTGTCTGATACGGCGAGTAGATCTGCAAAAAGAGATAGTGGGAGGCGTACGCCCTCCAGCCGCCCGGACCGATACCAGGCCCGGCATGGAGTATCGATGTCGCGACGAAGAGGACCAACCAGTACGCCGGAACGATGCGCAGGAGCCGTCGGACCCAGAAGGCGCCGGTTCGGGGCTTGGGGGCCGCGGCGAGGTGCGCCACGACGAACGGCCTGTAGAGCAGGAAGCCCGATATCAGGAAGAAGACAGAGACGCCGATCTCGGCCCGAGCGGTGTAGATCCCGACGCTGTTGTGCGCCCCGGTGAGCCCGCCGACAAAGCTGACGTGGACCACGACGACGGTGATCGCTGCGATGGCCCGGAGGCCGTCGAAGGCCGGAAATCGCGGAGGCCGGCGAGGCGCCGCTATCTCCGGTCCGGGAGCGATCACGGGCGGCTCGAGCTCCGGCTCGGGCTCGGGCGCCAGTGCCTTCACGCCCGTCGCGCTCGATGCCGCAGTCCCGGCCGCCACGTCCGTCGCCCCGTCCGTCGTCCCGGCGGCAGTCCCGGCCGTCACCTCGGACGGGGCCGCCACGTCGGACGGCGCCGCGACCTCTGGCGTCACTTCCGTCGTCATGCGATCGCCTCCCGTCGACCTGCTCGAGGGAGACGTGCAGCGTGGATTGCGGCATCGAGCGCGACGCCGGCCAGCATGGCCATCGCCACGTCGGCCTCCAAAGCGAATCGGGCATCGCCGTACGCGAGGATCGCCGTCATCGAGGAGAGAAGGATCATGGAGACAAAGGGGAAGACGAGGGTCCGCCGGCGGCGGAGGATCACGGCACCGGCGATGGCAACCGGTACCAGTACGTAGAAGTACCACAGTCCAAGGCGTGAGACCCAGGCGGGACGGCCTACTGCGGTCTCGAGCTGGACGCCCTGCAAGGGGCGGTAGACATTCCAGAGGCGCCCGAGCCGCACTGCCGCGACACCCACTGCGTTGCCTGAATGTGCCGACACATATGCGTGGGCGGCGTGCAGATGAATCCCCCGTCGCCTTTGTCTCGCCCGAGCCCGATGTGTGCACACGGGCCACGCACCCGGCGCTCCACCAACCCTCGAGCGGCCCACCGCTCGTGGTTCCGCAATTGGCGCCCGCCAGAACTGGCCCGTAGTCCTGTGACAAGACGGCGGAGTGACCGATGACGACCCGGTTCCGGATCGCCCACGGTGCCACGACGATCACCGCGATCGCCAGAATGACGCCTGCGTACCGGAGCCTGGACCGCCACGAGGTGTGCCGCACGAGGAGGATCAGAGGAAGAGCCAGGACCACCACCAGGCCAACGAGGTCTGTCCGGGTGAGCGCAGCAAGTCCGAGCGCCAAACCCACTGCTGCGGCCGTCTTCGCCGCGGGTTGATTCCAGAAGCGGACCGAGGTGAAGAGGACGAACGACGTGACCACGATGACCGTCGTCTCGGGTCCGAGGGTCGCCGGATTCACCCACAGCAAGGGGAACGTCGCGAAGACCAGCGCGGCCAGAATGCCCGCCCTGTCCCCGGCCAGATCACGGACCGTCATGCCGGCGAGCCCCACGGAGATGACGAAGAGGATGGCCAGGAATACTCGATGCTGCGTTGAGCCGACGACGCTCGCCACGTCCGCCACGGCAAACAGCAGAGTGGCCAGCGGGGGGTGGAGGGCGGTAGCCACGTGGCCATGCAGGTACGTGCCCGGCTCGATAAACCAGGCCCCCCGCACGAGGGAGGTCGCCTGGCGCGTGATGTACCGGGCCCCCGGCCACAGCGTGACCCGGTGCGCATTTGCGTGGATGAAAAGGCCTTGGATCACGACCGCCACGACGCCGACACCGGCCATCCCGACCCAGAACCGGCGCACGGACCGTGGACGTTCCGGCTCGGGCGGGGCGGGCAGGGCGGCCGGCTCGAGCGGGGCCGCCGGCTCGAGCGGGGCCCCTGGCGAGGGCGGGCCCGCCGGCGAGAGCGGGGCCGCCGGCGAGAGCGGCTCGGCGTTGTTCGGATCCCCGACCAACCCCAGCGTCATCTGTGCTGCGTAACCTGGGCCGCCAGTGTCTGCAGGGCGACTTCCGCCGTCCGCTCCCAGGTCATGTCCTCGGTCCGCCGCAGGGCACCCTGGCTGAGCCGGCGCCGCAACATCGGGTTGTCGAGGATCGAGCCGATGGCCTCGGCCATCTCACGAGTCGACGAGACGAGCAAGCCGGACTCGTTGTCGACGATGGCGTCCTCGTGGCCCGGGATGCGGGTGGCCACGGCGGGGGTGCCACAGGCCGCCGCCTCCGTGATCGTCATGCCCCACCCTTCGTGGGACGACGTCGAGGCCAGCACCCACGCCCGGCGATAGGCCTCGATCAGCTGGGCATCGGGAAGCCGACCGGGCAACGTCAACCAGTGCCCGGCATTCGGCGATGGCGATCCGGGCCTCGAGCGCGGGCCGTTCGTAGCCCTCCCCCACGATCATGGCCTGGAGATCGGCGTGCCTCCCCTTCAGTTCGATCATCGCTTCGAGAAACCGGTCGAACCGCTTGACCGGGACGAGACGCCCCACGGCGATCACCAGCGGGACGGCACTGAGGGACCCGCCCGGAGAGAACCTCGGGTCGACCCCGGGCGGGATGACCGTGACCCGATCGGCGGGATGGCCGATCCTGGTGACGAGGTCACGTTTGGCCGAATCCGACGAGCGTGACGATCTGGCTGCGCCGGTAGACGGGCGGCGCGATCCGCGACTCGATCGTGCGCCCGATGCGGGCGAGGGTGGGCGAAAGGACCATGTCCCACATCTCGCCGTGGACGTGATGCAGGAAGACGATCCTCGGGGAACGGCTCCAGAGCGGCGAGAAGAAGGGCATGCCGTTCCAGATCTCGACGAGGGCGTCGCCGCGTGCCGATCTTCCGCCGCAGGCCGGCCACCGCGGTGCGCGGGAAGACGGCGTAGCGGCCGGCCCGACGGTTGACCGTGTACCCGCTCCGGCTGATTTCGCGGGCCGCCCCGTCGACCCTGGAGGTCCAGAGGCGGACGTCGATGCCGCCTTCCGCCCACCGCTTCTGGATCTCGTGCGCATGCAGTTCGGAGCCGCCGGCCTCGGCATCATCGAGGTCGCGCCACGCCACGACGTCGACCCGGCGAATGCCGGCCGCCTCGGCCATCTCACCGATGCGGTCCCGGCTCGCGGCCCGCCGCTCCTCGGTCAGGACCTCGACGGGGTCGGCCTCGCCCGCCCGGGCTGCTGCCTCAGGGCCGACAGACCCGCGTGTGATGCCGTCTCTCAAGCCGCCGCCCCCTGAATTGGTTTCAGCGCATACTACTGAGCGTCAGGACGTGGTCGAGGTGGGGACGACGCTCTGGCGGGCCAACGCATGCGCCAGCCCGAGTTGCACCAGCGTGGGCAGGATCAATGGCCGTAGCAGCTCCCCACCGAGTGGGGAGAAGTGCTCGTCGTCGCCGTTGCGTACCCGGACGCCGTCGAGATACGAGGTGTACACGCCCTTCGGATCCACGACACGGTTCAGGTCGAAGACCGACGCCGCCCCCGACGAGCGCGCCACGACCCGGCGGACCAGGGCGTTGTACTCGTTGGTGCGGACGGGCTGGTTGATGTCCCACGGCGTCCCGTTCGGCGCTTCGGTCGTCTGCTGGATATACGGCAGCGTGAAGATCACCACATGGGCGCCCTGCGACGACAGGATCCGAATCGCCTGCGCGAGCTCCTTCGCGTACAGGTTGTCCCAGGCCGGTTGGCCGATCCTCGTCCAGTGCCCGTCGATGATGCGGTCGGAGACCTCCCAGCGCCCGAGCTCCACCGCCACGACATCGGGGTTGTCCTGATCGACCAGCTGCCGCCACTTGGCCTGCCAGTGGGCACAACCCTGCGCCGCCTTGGTGATCGACCCTTCGATGTTCACCGTGCTGTCGGGGTCGAGGTCGCAGCCCAGCACGCCCAGGTTGTCCACCGACGCACCCCAGCTTCCGGCCTTGACCTTCAGGCCCTCGGCCAAGGTCAGGGCGACGGAGTCGCCGAGCACCATGACGTGGACGTGCTGCCCGGGTGGCAGGGCCGGCCGGCGGGGCTTTCGGCACCGCGAACAGGGCCGCCTTGCTCGGCGTCAGGGGCGCCGGTGCCGAAGCGGTGGTCGAGACGACGAGCGCCACGACGACGACCACGACGCCGAGGGGCAGAGCTGCAACCAGGTGCCAACCCTTGAGGGCGCGGCGTTGCCGGACCGGCATCTCGATGCAGTGGTACGACACGCACGCCACCACGGCGGTGGCGCCGAGCCGGACGGCCAAGAGCGTCGCGCCCGTGAGACCGGTGTGCTGATTGTCGATCATCAAGAAGAGTGGGTAGTGGTACAGGTAGAGCCCGTAGGAGATCCGGCCGATGTAGCCGAGGACGCCCAGGGACAAAATGCGGGAGACGACCGCCCGCGGCCGGACCACGACGAGGAGGATCACCCCCGCCGTCGCCGTGGCGACCACAGGAAACCGCCCTGATAGAGGAACCCACCCTGGCCGCTCACGGCGTGGAGCGCCCAGAGCAGCGCCAGAGCGGCGGCGACCCCGAGCAACGGCCACCGCCGTATGCACCGTGCGCCGGGTGGAGCGACTGGACCGTTGCACCCACCGCACGAAGGCAGGCAGGCAGATCGCCAAGAGCGCGCCGACCATGACCTCCTGGGTCCGGACATCGGTGCCGTAGTAGAGGCGCGTCACGCTGACACCGCGGTGGAAGAGCACGACGGTCAACGCGGCGGACAGCACGATGCCGGCCGCGGCGACCACGGCGAGCGCCCGGCGCCCCCGCCAGCGCAGCACGAGCAGCGCCACGCCGGGCCAGATCAGGTAGAACTGCTCTTCGACCGCCAGCGACCAGGTATGGAGCAGAGGGCGACGGCGGGCCGAAGTGCACGAAGTAGCTCTGCCCGGAGAAGACGAACCGCCAGTTGGCCACGTAGGCCAACGTGGCGAACGCGTCGCCCCGCAACGTCGAGAGCGTGTCGGCTTCGGCGAACCACCGGGCGTAGACCGCCACCAAAAGGAGAAGGAGGAACAGTCCCGGCAGGAGGCGCCGGGCCCGGCGCTCGTAGAAGCGGAGGAACGCCACCGTGCCCGTGCGGCCCCATTCAGCGACGAGCAGCGACGTGATGAGGTAGCCGGACAGCACGAAGAAGATGTCGACGCCGAGGAGTCCGCCGCCGAACCCGGACGCCCCGGCATGGAATCCGAGGACGCCGATGACGGCCACGGCACGGATGCCGTCGAGACCCGCCACATGGTCCCGGGAGGGGCGCACCTGCTCGCGCGGCGGGAGGGCGTCCGCCGGAGATGGGACGACGCGGCGCTCCTTGGGCGCAAGTTCCGTTGTCGTCACGGCCAGTGATCGTTGCACGTCGTATCCAGGCCCACGCAGCGCGAGGGACCCGGCGCGCCATTGAGCCCACTTGACCAGGGTCTTCGTGACTACGACCGAAACACACCCGTCCGGGTTCGGGGACGTAGGCTGACCGCCCATGCGTCACAAGAGGAGACCGGTGCCGCGCTGGTGGCCGTGGTTGGGGCTCTGGACGGCCCTCGGTCTGGCCATCCGGCTGATTTCGCTCTATGGCCCTGGTCGCACCAACAAACCGGCCGGAGGCGACGCGTACGCCTACCACTACGGCGCCAATCTTCTCGTCAGCGGACACGGATTCATCAACCCGTACCTCTGGTACCCCCACAACGCGCATCATGCGGTGCAGACCGCGTCCTTCCCGCCACTCTTCATTTTCGTCGTCGCCATCCCGTCGGCGATCGGGCTGAAGTCGTTCTTCGCAGAACGGGTGTGGTGCTGCATCTTGGGCACGGCCGCCATCGCGCTCTGCGGCTACACCGGCCGAGAGATCTCCGGAAGGCGGGTCGGGCTCATCGCCGCTTTCCTCCTCGCCGTGTACCCGAACATCTGGATGAGCGACGAGCTCGCGCTGTCCGAGTCGATCGCCCCGCTGCTCGTTGCCGCGCTCCTGCTCGCCGCCTACCGGTTCTGGAAGGATCCCGGCGTCAAGCGGGCCATCTGGCTCGGGGTCGCCATGGGCGTGACCATGCTGGGGCGCGACGAGCTCTCCCTCCTCGTCGTCTTCATCGTGATCCCTCTGGCCCTGCTGGCGAGAACGCTCAGCTGGAAACGCCGGTTCGCGGTACTCGGCATCGGCCTGTTGACCACTGCCCTCGTGGTCGCACCCTGGGTGGGCTACAACATGAGCCGGTTCCAAAAGCCGACCTTCATCACGACCGGACTCGGCGTGACCCTGGCGTCGGCCGACTGCGCCACCACCTACTCGGGCCCGAACGAGGGCTACTGGTCGATGCCCTGTGCGCTCCACTACGCCAGCGAACCGTCGGTGAATACGAAGGCCGACGAGTCGGTCGAGGGCGCCGAGCTCGAGCATCTGGCCCTCGACTACGTCCGTCACCACGAGAACCGCCTCGTGCCCGTGACGCTGGCCAAGGTCGGCCGTTCCTTCGCCTTCTTCCACCCGCTGCAGCAGATCCAGCTGGACACCTTCGTCGAGACCCGCCCGTACCACTGGGCCCTCGTCGGGCTCGGCATGTACTACGTCCTCTTCGCACTCTCCCTCGGCGGCACGATCGTCCTGCGGCGACGGCGCATCCCCTCGTTCCCGCTCTGGGCCATCGGGCTCAACGTGGCCTTGTCCTCGGCCTTGACGTTCGGCCAGACGAGATATCGGACCACGTTCGAAGTCTCCCTGGTCCTCCTGGCCGCGGTGCAACTCGAATGGTTCTGGTCCAAGCTGCGACCGTCGGACGGCCCCGATGCGGCAGCGGACCCGGTCGAAACCGAGGCCGACACTCCACCGGCACCGTTCGGCGAGCTGGCCGGAGCCGCCCGCCCATGAGCCCCCTGCCGGCCAAACCCCGGATCCTGGTCGTACTCCCCGCCCTCAACGAGGAGGGCACGGTCGCGTTGGTGGTGAAGGAGGTGCACGCGGCCATTCCCGACTGCACGATCCTCGTCGTCGACGACGGTTCGGTCGACCACACGGGTACCGAAGCTCGCAAGGCGGGTGCCCAGGTCGTCACCAACCCCTTCACCCTCGGGGTCGGTGGAGCCATGCGGGTCGGCTTCAGGGTGGCCGAGGCCCACGGCTTCGACATCCTGCTCCAGGTCGACGCCGACGGTCAGCACGATGCACGCGACATCTCCCTGCTCCTGGCCGAGCTCGACGACGAGCCCGGGCCCCAGGTGGTCATCGGCGCCCGCTTCGCCGGAACCGAGGACATCGCCGTGCCTCGGGCCCGGCGCCTGGCCATGCGGATTCTGGCCCGGCACCTGTCCCGGGTCACCAAGACCCACCTCACCGACGTGACATCGGGATTCCGCGCCCACAACCGGGCGGCCATCGAGCTCTTCGCCGTGAGCTACCCGGCCGACTACCTGTCCGACACCATCGAATCCCTGGTGATCGTGGCCGACGCCGGCGGCCGCATCCACCAGGTCCCGGTCACCATGCGGCCCCGGCTGGCCGGCACGCCGAGCCAATCACCGTCGCGGGCCGCCCTGTACCTGCTGCGCGTCGTGGTCTTCCTGGCGCTCTCGGTGTTCCGGCGGCGCTCCTCACTCGACCAAACCACTACCGACGGAGGCATTGTGACCGGAGTCCATATCATCGCTCTGGCGAGCGCACTCATCACGCTCAGCGTCATCATCGAGCTGTCCCGGCGCCGGCATCTCCACGAGAAGTACGCGGTCACCTGGCTGGCGGTCGCGGTGGTCATCGCCGTCTTCGCCGTCTTTCCCGGCTTGTTCAACTCCATTGCGCACCACGTCGGCGTCAAGAACCCGCCGGACCTGTTGGCGGTGATCGCCGTGCTGTTCCTCCTCACGGTCTGCGTCCGGCTCAGCTGGGAGATCGGCCGGCTCGAGGACCACACGCGGACACTGGCTGAAGAGGTGGCGCTCCTGCGGAAGGACCTCGACGACCGGACACTCGAGCGGACCGACCGTACGTTCCAGACCGCATCGATGTCACCGCCGCCAGCAGCGCCAGGGCCACCTCGAACGTGCTGCGGTAGCGGGTGTTGCCGAAGGCGAGCAGCACGGACACGACGACATCGAGCCCGAGGGCGAGCAACGGGAAGACCGGGACGCGACGGCGTCGCAGGATGACCACCCCCGCGATGCGAGAGCGCGACGAGGGCGTAGTACATCCCCAGCCCGACGAGCGCCCAATGATACGGCCGGGTCTCCACCGTCGAGTCCAGCTTGATCTGCTGGAGCGGGTGGAAGAAGCCGAAGGCCCGCCCGAGCCGGGCCGTCTCCACCGGGAAGAGCCGGTCCTCGTGGTGCCTGATGTAGCGCACCGCGTAGGCCTGTGCCTCGGCCGCCTGGACCGACTCGTCGACGTGGGGGTTGATGGCCCGGTTCCCGGCCGTGCGGGCGCAGAGCAGGGACCAGTACCCCTCGTAGGGGCCGCTGTAGACGGCAGTCGCAGTTGGCCGAGTCCAGGGTCACCCCGAGGCCGTTGCTGATGAAGACCGGGTCCTGGAAGCGGCTCATGTTGTAGCCGACCCAGGGCGCGACCACGGCCCCCGCGGCGAGGAGCCCGACGCCGAGGACGGCGAAACGCCGCCTCCAACTGAGGGCCTTGGCCAGCAGGACGAGCGGGACGAGGAGGAAGAGGACGAGCAGAGCGAGCTCGTCCCGGCCCAACATGGCCACGCCGAGCGACAGACCGAGCCAGATCGCCCGCCTCGCCCCCGGTTCCTTCCAGAAGCGGTAGGCCAGAAGCAGGACGGTGCCGGCGAGCAGCGGAGCCAGGGCTTCGGAGAGAGCGAGCTCGTCACTCATCCAGATGTTCGGGTAGACGGCCACGATGAAGGCGGCGACGAGCCCCACCCGGCGCCCGCCGATCTCGCGTCCGGCGTAGCCGCAGACGACGATGCCCGCCGCCCCGACGATGCAGCACCAGACCCGGTGCGCCAAGAAGGTCTTCAACCCGATCGCCGACGGGATGGCGAGCACGAACACGAACAGCGGTGGCCAGAGCGCGGTCTGGACGACCTGGTGCGGATGGGTCGAGAGGTACGTGAAGGGATTGATGAACCCTTTGCCCTCGACGAGGAGGTTGGCCGCGTTGTGGAAGTAGTAGGCGTCGCCGCCGGGCGGGCGGTGGGTGCGGCCCGGGCCGAAGAGCGAGGCCACCCGGATGCCGAGGCCGACGAGGGTCCAGAGGCCGAGCCAGGGCCACCACGAACGGCGATCGGCGCTGCGCTCCCCCCCGATCATGGATGAGCAGACTAGGTGGTCGCGCCGCCTGACTTTTGGCGATCGACCGCCCTATGGGATACTCATCAGGCTGTGTGCGGCGGCACACGGCTGCGGAGGAATCGGGGGAACGGGGAGGGGGTCGGTGGTGCACACGCCCGGCACGAGTTGGCGTCGTCGCGCGCCCGTGCCCGTCCCGGCGGCGGCGCAGGCCGTGCCGGCGGCGGCCCAGGCCGTGCCGGCGGCGGCGCAGGCCGGGAGCCGTTTCGCCCCCCTCGACGGCATCCGGGCGCTCGCCGTCACCGCGGTGATCCTCTTCCACGCCTCGCCGTCGTGGGCGATCGGCGGGTACTTCGGCGTCGACCTCTTCTTCATCCTGTCGGGGTACCTGATCACGTCCCTCCTGCTGGCCGAGTGGCACGCACCGGGGGGATCGCCCTCAGGGCGTTCTGGGGCCGCCGGGCCCGGCGGCTCCTGCCCGCCCTCTTCCTGATGCTGGCCGTCGTCGGGGGAGCGGCCGCCCTCTTCCCCCAGGTGCTGGGCTCGCCCGACCTCTTCGGCGACACCCTGGCGACGCTCGGGTACGTGGCGAACTGGCACTTCATCGCCGCCCACACGGATTACTTCGCCGACGGTGTCCAATCCCTCGCCGCTCCAGCACACCTGGACGCTCGCCATCGAGGAGCAGTTCTACCTCGTGTGGCCGCTCGTCGTCTGGCCATCTTCTGGGTGGTCGGCCGCCGACACCCGGCCGGACCGACCTCGGCGGCGGCCGGGCCCGGGCGGACCGGGCCCGGCGGACCGGGCCCGGGCGGACCGGGCCCGGCTGGTCACCGTCGCCGTGATCGCCGGCGGTCGGCGCCGTCGCCTCCGCCCTCCTGATGGCGGCCCTGACCCCGATCGGCGCGACGTCGGTCACCCGGGCCTATTACGGGAGCGACACCCGGGCCCAGGGACTCCTGGTCGGGTGCGCCCTGGCGGCCGTCTGCGCTGTGGTGGGGCCCCGTCCGCACGGCCGGCGGCCGGCGCGCGCTCTCGGTGATCGGCTTCGCCGGCGGCGGCGGGCGTCCTCGTGATGTGCCGCATGGTCACCGAGTCCTCGGCGTTCGCCTTCCACGGCGGCTTCCTCGTCATCGCTCTCTGTGGCGCCGCGGTGATCGCCGTGCGTGACCCAAACCCCCCAGCCACGTGGTGGCCCGGGTCCTCGCGTAGTCGCCCGTTGCCCTCTGGGGCGGATCTCCTACGGCATGTATCTCTGGTACTGGCCGGTCCTCCTCGTCATGACGTCCGCCCGGACCCATCTGCAGGGTGTCGCTCCTGCTGGCCGTGCCGCATGGCTCGTCATCGTGCTCGTAGCGGGCGCGTCCTACCGCTGCGTCGAGACACCGATCCAGCGCGGCGCCCTCTCCCGGTGGCGGGCCTGGGTGGCGATCCCCGCAACGGTCGCCGCCTTGATGCTCCTCCCCCTTCTGGCGCCCCTCAGCGAGCCCTCGACCGCAGCGGTCGCCGCGGTCCCCGTCGCTCGCGTCGAGCCCGGCCTCCGTACCACGGCGCATCCGGTCCGGATCCTGCTCCTGGGCGATTCGATGGCCGGCACGCTCGGCGTCGGGCTCTCACAGATCGCCCCCCGCTACGGCGCCCAGGTGGTCAACGAGGGTACGCCCGGCTGCTCCCTCGCCTCGGCCGTCAGCGTCAAGGTGCTCACCTACACGGATCCGCCCGGTGCACCCTGCCGAAGTGGGTGATCCCGGCACATCTGTTGGACGTCTACCGCTCGCTGGTCACGCAGTACGACCCCGACGTCGTGCTGTACCTGGCCCGGTCGGACACGCTCACGACGTATCTCGATGGGACGTGGCAATACGCCGGCATGCCCTCCTTCGACCGCTGGACCGTCTCCCGCTTCGAACAGGCGATCCCGATCCTCTCCTCCCGTGGCGCGCACGTCGTCTTCTTGACCACCCCGACCTACGACACCGGCGAGGAGGCCGACGGCTCCCCGTGGCCCGAGGACGACCCGGCCCGTGTGGTAGCGGACAATCGCCTGATCACCGAAGCCGTCAAGGGCTCCAGCCGGGTGGCGTCAGTGATCGACGCCGGCCAGTTGCTGACGCCGGGCGGTCATTTCGAGCGCGCGATCGACAACGTCCAGGTGCGCTGCGCCGACGGCGTCCACCTGACGATCCCGGGGGGCGAATGGCTGGGGACGCGGATCCTCCCGCAGATCGTGTCCCTGGGTCAGGCCCACGCCGACGCGGAGACCGAGGCCGCCCCGCCCAGGGCTCCGCTCCCGCCCCAACCCCTCCCGTCCTGGTACCACCTGCTTCATTGCGGCACCTGATCACGTAGCCGCACCCGGTGGATGGCGGTGAAGCCGACCAGGATCACCGTCACCACCGCGGCCTGCACGCCAGGTCGACCAGCGCGGTGGCGTGTGGCTTTCCGTGGACCAAGCTCACGCCGATGGCCAGCATGAGCCCGCCCACGGTGAGGACGCCGGCCACCCATCTCCGGCCGATGGCCAGCAGGTACATGGTCAAGACGACCGAGATACTCAGCAGGATCATCGCCCCCACCAGCGGCGCCATCGCCGGCGCCGCCGAGACGTAGGCATGGTGGAAGACCTCGACCAACAGGAGATGGGGGGCGCCGAGGGCGACGGCCAGCAACAGCACGGCGGGGATGGACAAGAGCACCAGGACCACGGCCAGCTGTCGGAGTGCGTGGCCGCCCTGGCGCCAGCGGATCGCCGCCTCGGGCAGGAGGTAGCCGCCGAGGACCACGGCCCCGAACACGATCGCCTTGCTGGTCACCGAGACGGCGGCATACGCCCCGCTGTGGGCGGAGTCGTCCCGCCCGACGACCAGCACGTCGACGTTCTGGAGGACCGCCACCATCGAGAGCGAGAGCGAAGCCACCAAAAGATCCATGACCACCCGTTGGCGCTCGGGACGCGAGCCGTCCAGGACGTGGTCGGGGCGCAGGGCGGCGACCCAGCCCGACAGGCGCGAGGGGGACCACGAGCTCGGGGCCCCGGTCGCCCCGGCCGCCCCGGGCCGCCCCGGGCGCCCCGGCCGTCGACCAGGCCCGCACCGCGACGTACCGGGCGTGGCTCGCCGTCACGATTTCTGCGATCAGGATCCCCACGGCCGCGCCCGAGGACCCCTTGCCGGCCGCCGACCAGGGCCAGGACGGCGACCGTGCGGACGCCGCCTTCCACCAACAGGTTGGCCGCCAGCGGGCGGTAGGCCCGCCGGGCCTGGAGCAGTCCCCGATCGAGCGAGAACAGCACGAAGAACCCCGCCGCGGTGAGGATGGCGGCGATCCCGATCCCACTGTGCTGACCGAGCAGGACGGCGATCCAGTGCCGGGTGGCGAAGACGAGGACGGCCCAGGCCACGACGGCCAGCGAGCCCTGGCGGTGGACGCGCCCGGCCCAGCGCCGGACCAGATGCTCCGACCCGCTGTCGGTCCACATCGTGACCCGGCGCACCACGGCCACCACGACGGCCGAGCCGGGCATCGAGAGGATGAGGAAGAGCCCGGTCAGCTGGTTCAGCGCCCCGTAGGAGTGCGGCGAGAGGAGCCGGGCCACGGCCACGGTGACGATGACATTGGCCCCGTTGGCCAGGACCCCGGCGGCGGCCAAGGGACCCGCCTGGAGGAGTCCGGCGCGCAGGGACTCGACGCCGGGCCGGGCCTTGGCATCGAGCGGGAGCTCCCCACCTAGGGCGATGCCGCCGCCGCTCGGCGCCAGGGAGACCGCGGCCGGGATCCCTCGACCAGCACCTCGACCGTGGTCGGGGCCGTCGTCCGGCCCGTCGCCCCCGCCGCCCCCGCCGGTGCCGCCGCCGGTGCCGCCGCTCCCGCCGCCGCCGCTCATGTCCGCACGAGCACGGCTACGAGGGCGTCAGGGTGGACCGGGGGGCCCAGGGCAGCACCGGCGCATCGCGACCGGTCGAGCCCGCCTCGTGGTACTCCTCTTCGACGTTGACGGACCAGATGTCGTGGTTGCGCGCCGAACATGTTCTCGACCGTGAGCATGGCGGTGTACATGGAGTGGTCCTGGTTGTTGTACTTGTGCATGCCGTTGCGGCCGATGGGGTGCACGTTGGGCGCCTCGGTCTCCAAGTACTTGCGGATGGTCTGGACGTTGGCTTGATACGTGAAGTCGTAGTACGGGTAGGCCTTGGGCACCCGGACCACGTAGCCCCCCTCGACGTCGCCGGGCTCGACCAGCCCGAGCGCCGCCAGTTCCCTGGTGGCCAGGGCGATGAGCTCGTCGTCGGCCATCTCCCAGAGCCGGTCGCCCTCGAAGACGAAGTACTCGAGCCCGAGGCAGGTGCGCCCGTCCTTGACCAGATAGGGCGACCACGAGCCGTAGTTCTGGATCCGCCCCACCTCGACCTCGGGCGCATGGATGTAGATCCAGTTGTCGGGAAAGCTGCGCGACTCGGGCACGACCAGGGCCACGGTCAGGTAGTCCCGGTAGTGCAGCCCGTCGGCCGCCGCCAGCACCTCGTCGGGCGGCGGCGGCGTGATGGTGTGCACCAGCTCGCGCATCGGCATGGTCGAGATCACGTGCGACGCCGGCAGCTCGACTTCGACGCCGTCGGCCCGCCCCGTGCGTGTGCACGTAGGTGACCGACTGCGCCCGCCCGTCGGCCACGTGGATCTTGGTGAGCCGCGACGACAGCTGGACCGTCCCCCCGGCGGCCTCCACCTTCTCTGCGCAGACCTCCCACATCATGCCGGGGCCGTACTTCGGGTACTGGAACTCCTCGATGAGGCTGGTGATCTCCTTCTGGTTGCGCTTGGGCAGGATGGCGTTGATCACCGCCTTGCGCAGGTCGAGGTTCTTGATGCGCTGGGCCGCCCAGTCGGCCGGCATCTCGGAGACCTCGACCCCCCACACCTTCTCGGTGTAGGTCTTGAAGAAGGTGCGGTAGAGGCGCCAGCCGAAGCGGGCCACCAGCCAGTTCTCGTAGTTCTCCTGGTCCTTGGGCGGGCGGATCCGGGCCCAGATGTAGGAGAAGCCGCAGAGCATCGACTCCCACAGGCCCAGGTTGCGCAGGGCGTTCATGGCCTTGAGCGGGTAGTCGTAGTACTTGCCCTTGTAGAAGATGCGGCTCATGCGGGGCCGCAGGAGGAAGTCGCCCTCGGGCAGGATCTCGTGCCAGAGCGCCTCGACCTCGGGCACCTTGGTGAAGAAGCGGTGGCCGCCGAGGTCGAAGCGCCAGCCGTCGCGCATCGACGGTGCGGCTGATGCCCCCGACGACGGCGTCGGCCTCGAGCACCACCGGGTGCTGCCCCCGTTTGGTCAGCTGGTAGGCGGCGGTCAGGCCCCCGGGGCCCGCGCCCGCGATCACGACCGGTGCCTCTTCAGCCATCTCGTCCTCTCGTTCGTCTTGGCCGTCAGCAGGATACCGGCTGTCACAGCGGCACTGGCATGCGTTCAGGGCACCGAGATGTTCAGGAAGGCCAGAAGGGCGTAGCCGGCCAGGGCGGCCGGGAGCAGGACCAGGACCACCCGCTCGACCTGGGGCCGGCCGCAGACAGGGCGGCCGCGATGGTCAGCGGGAAGGCGCTGAGGGCGTAGCGCTCGAACGAATCGAGGTTGGAGCCGGCCACGGCGACGACCAGGACCGCGCGCCGCGAAGACGGTGTAGGAGGCCGGGAGGCGGCGCCAGCAGACCACCAGCAGGACCAGGGCCAGCACGACCCAGGGCACGTGCAGCGCGGTGCCGACATGGTGGTGCCAGAGTCCCCGCGGCGTCGTGGAACAGCGGTGACGAACGGGTCGGCGAGCCCCCCGTGGTGCGACGACTGGAACTGCACCTGCAGCGGGGCCCAGAAGTCGCCGACCACGTGGTGCGGCCCAGAGCCCGAAGGCCGCCAGCCCGACCACGGGCGCCGCGGTCGCGCGCCAAGCCCGGCCAGCCGCCGGCCGCCGGCCCAGGCGGGTCCACCAGCGCACCAGCTCGACCGCCACGGCCAGGGCCAGCAGCACGCCGATGGGCCGGGTCAGGGCGCCGCCAGGAAGGCGCAGCACGCGCGGCCACGGGCGAAGTTGGGCCGGCCTGCGGCCCGAGCATCCCGGCCCGGGACGCAGGGCCAGGAAGCAGCCGATGGCCAGGCAGAGCAGGATGGACTCGGCGTAGCCCATGACCAGCACGTAGGCGGCCGGGGCCAGGCTGAGGATCCAGATGGCCCGGCGGGCCACCTCGGCGTCGCCCGTCTCGCGGCGGACCAGGACGTAGAGCAGGGCCGTGGCCACGAAGGCGGCCACGTTGGCCACCACGATCAGGGCCGCGCCGTCGCCCACGCCGGGGAACCACGCCACGGCGTGGGTCAGGACGGGGACGGCCGGAAAGAAGCGCAGCGACTGCGCGCCCATGGCGGCGTAGCCCACCCGGGCGATGGTCTCGTAGAAGCCGGCATCCCAGCCCAGGAGCCCCTCGTGCACCCGGGCGGCCACGCCCACGTGCGCCGGGTGCGTGCGGTCGACGATGAAGTGGGCCAGCCCGAGCACCCCCAGCACGACCACCCGGGCCAGGAGGAAGGGCAGCAGCGCCTCCGTCGGGCCAGGGCGGTCCGGCCGCACGGCGAGTCCGGCCGGCGGCCGCGGTCCAAGGCGTCGGGCTCGGCGTCCGTCACCGGGCTGCGGGGCGTACTCGGTGAGGGTCATCGGCTCGTAGTACTTGGCGCCGTTCGGGGCCACCCAGTTGTGCCCGCCCAGGCCGGGCTGGGCCAGCAGCGTCGAGGCCAGCACGTCGCACTTGATGCCGAAGGTCTGGTAGCCGGGCTGCCACACCAGCCAGATCCGATGGTCGCTCCCGGCGTCCGCCACCAGCTTGCCGGCGAAGGCCTTCGGGCTGGCCGCCTTCACGACGCTGGCGTAGTGGACCCAGTCGACGAACTGGCGGCCCGGTCCCCCGGGGGAAGGTCACCATGTTGTAGCGGCCCGGGGTCGGCCACCGCCCGGTACGACGGCCGGCCCGAGCTGGTCGGGACAGAAGGCGATGATGTCGCCCGGCTTGGCGTGGGCATCGATGACCGCGGCGACACTGCGGTGGCCTGGGTGCGCTGCGTCGTGACGTTCTGGACGGAGCCGATGAGCCCGGCCACCACGGCCACCGCCACCACCACGAGGCGCACCCGGGTGCTGAGGAAGGTCGTCGTGCCCAGCGCCACCAGGAGCAGGAGCGGCAGGAAGACCACGGCGGCGTAGCGCGGCGAGAAGGCGCTCGTCGTGAGGATCCCGCCGGCGATGGCGGCGAACAGGGTGCCCACCACGGCGATCGACATCCCGCGTGCCCGCGGCTGCGTGTGCACGTCCAACTCGATGATGCGCCCGCTGCGGCCCGATGCCGAAGAGCGCCAGGGCGAACATGGCGAAGTAGATCAGGGCCAGCAGGCGGCCCTGGTCGGTCCCGGCGATGGACAAGCGAGCCCTGATTGGCGGTGAAGCCGGTGACCGCGTTGATCACGGCGGCGAAGTTGGGCGGGGCGGCCCAGGGCGTCCCGGTGTACCTGGACTGGTAGATGAAGGTCGGCACCCAGGGCACGAACAGGACGCAGCCCGACCGCCATGGCGCCAGAAGGCCGCGGACGGTCGCCGCCAGTCCGGTGCCGCCGCGTCGCGGTGCCGGGACCACAGGGCGGACCACAAGAGCCAGAGGCCGACCACGCCGACCAGGTAGAGCGCCCAGTACTGGGTGTAGAGCAGCGCCGCCGTCACCACCGCCGTCGGCGATCAGGTTGCCCGGCCGGGGCGGCTGCAGGGCCCGGTGCAGGGCCAGGAACCCGCACCCGGTGAGCAGGATGACCAGGGAGTACATGCGGGCCTCGGTCGAGTAGTAGACGGCGAAGGGCGCGCTGGCGAGCAGCACGACCGTGGTCCAGGCCGCGACCCGGCCGCCGAACCGGTTGCCGGCCAGCCAGGCCACGGGCAGGGTCACCACGCCGATGACGCCCGAGAGGGAGCGGGTGGCCAGGTCCGACTGGCCGAAGATCTGCATCCAGAAGTGGAGCAGGTAGTAGTACAGCGGCGGGGCGCCGTCGTGTTTGACCGAGCCGGCGATCTGCGAGAGGGGGAGGCGGGCCCGGTTGACGGTGAGGGCTTCGTCGAGCCACAGGGCCGAGTGGGTGTAGAAGCGCAAGACGATGCCGACGCACGACGATCGACCGCCACAGCGAGTCCGACTACGGTTCGCATACGGCCAGTCAGGGTAGGGAGGGCCTCAGGCACCGGCGCATAGTAGGACACTGCACTGGGCCGGGGACACGTCGGGCCCGGGTCGGCAGGGCACGGGCAGACCGACGGACGATCACACGAGGGAGGCCGCCAGAGTGGGCAAGTACATCGCCAAACGCCTCGTCCTCCTGCTCATCATCATCTTCTTCGTCTCGGTGGCCGTCGTTCTTCCTGGTCCACCTCCTGCCCGGGAATCCGGCCGTCGCCATCCTCGGGCCCAACGACACGCCCGCAGAACCGGCCATCCTCAACCACCAGCTCGGCCTCGACAAGTCGCTCTGGGTGCAGTACTTCATCTGGATCGGCCACGTGTTCCAGGGCAACCTGGGCCAGTCGTTCACCACGCATCAGACGACGACGAGCATCATCGCCGAGTCCTTCCCGATCGACATCGAGCTGATCGTCTTCTCCCAGCTCATGGCCTTCGTCGTCGCCGTCCCGATGGCGATGACCGCCTCTCGGCGGCCCAACCGCCTCTTCGATCAGCTCTCCAACGGCGTGGCCTTCGGCATGCTGGCCCTCCCCCCCTTCGTCATCGGCCCCGTCCTGGTCCTGCTCTTCGCCGTCCACTGGCACGTCTTCCCGGGGCCCGCCTCCTACGTCCCGCTGACCCAGAACTTCTGGTCGAACATCCACACCATGCTCCTGCCCTCGATCGTGCTCGCCCTGGGCTCGATCGTCATCTACTTCCGCCTGCTGCGCAACGACCTGATCGCCACGCTGCAGGAGGACTTCATCACCATGGCCCGGTCCAAGGGGCTCTCCGACCGGCGCATCATGTGGCGCCATGCCTTGCGGCCCTCGTCGGTCTCCGTCCTGGCTTCGGCCGGGGTGACCATCAGCGGGCTCATCGCCGGGACCTTCGTGGTCGAGTTGCTCCTGCAACTGCCCGGGCTCGGCTTCCAGATCATTTCAGCGATCAACCAAGATGACTACACCGTCGTCCAGGGCATCACCCTCGTCGTCGCCGTCGCCATCGTCCTGATCAACTTCGTCTTTGACTTCATCTTCACCGTCGTCGACCCGAGGATCGCCCGTGACTGAGCTCTCCGCCGCCCTGCCGCACGACACCGCCGCCCTGGGGCCCGACGGGCGCTTTCTGTCGGGCGGGCCCGGCGGGGCGGGCGAGGCCCGAGCGGGGCGGGCAGGAAGAGGCTCGGCGTCTTTTTCTGGATCTGCAGCGGGTGGATCGGGCTGATCATCCTGGTTGCCATCTTCGCCAACCTGCTCCCCCTGCCGAATCCGGACTTCCAGAACTTCTCCGCACCCCAGAACGGCGCTCCGGCCTGGGGCCACCTGCTCGGGACCGACGACCTCAACCGCGACATCTTCAGCCGCCTGCTGTTCGGCTCCCGCGTCTCGCTCGTGGTCGGCTTCGGCGGAACGGCTATCGGGATGATCCTCGGAGGGATCCCCGCCATGTTCTCGGCCTACCGCCGCGGCCGCGTCGACACCTTCCTCAATACCGTCTCCTATGCCGTGTTGGCGTTTCCCGCCCTGGTGGCGGTGATCGCCATCGGCTCGTTCTGGGGCCATCAGCTCTGGAAGATCACCCTCGTGATCGGCGTCTTCACCGCCCCGGTCATCTTCCGGGTGATCCGGGCCGCCACCCTGTCGTATGCCACGCGGGATTTCGTCATGGCCGCCAAGGCATTGGGGGCGAGCGACAGGCGGATACTGGGCCGGGAGATCCTGCCGAACATTCTGCCGACGGTCATTTCCTTCGGGCTGATCGCCGTGGCCACGGTCATCGTGCTCGAGGGCACGCTCGCCTTTCTGGGGCTCTCCGTGCCCCCGCCCACCCCGAGTTGGGGCAACATGCTCAACGAAGGCTCCTCGCTGCTCTCGGGCGGCAAAGGCCAGAACAACCCATGGCTGGTCATCTTCCCGGCGGCCGCCATGTTCTCGCTCCTGTTCGCCCTCAACGTGGTGGCCGACAAGTTGCGCTCCTACTTCGACGTGACGGAGGTGAAGCTGTGACCGACGTTGCTCCCGGCGCGGGTTCGCCCCTGCTCGTCGTCGATGACCTGAAGGTGTCGTTCGCCACCCCGCAGGGTGAGCTGCAGGCGGTACAAGGGGTCTCGCTCGCGCTCGAGCGGGGGAAGACGCTCGGCATCGTGGGGGAATCGGGTTCGGGCAAGACCGTGCTCTCGCGGGCGATCATGGGCCTCCTCCCCCGCCGGGCCGTGACCCAGACGGGATCGGTCCGCTACCAGGGCCAGGAGATCCTCAACGCGTCGCCCGATGCGCTGCGTCGCCTCTGGGGAACCGAGATCGCCATGGTCTTCCAAGATCCGATGACCTCGCTCAACCCGGTCCAACGCATCGGCAACCAGATCACCGAGCCGCTCAAGATCCATCTCAAGCTCGACCGGGCCGAGGCCAAGGAGACGGCACTGTCACTCCTCATGCAGGTCGGTATCCCGTCCCCGGTCGAGCGTTTCGGCGCCTACCCGCATCAACTCTCAGGAGGCATGCGCCAACGGGTGATCATCGCCATTGCGCTGGCGTGCGCCCCGCGGCTGCTCATGGCGGACGAGCCCACGACCGGGCTCGACGTCACCGTCCAGGCGCAGATCCTCGATCTGTTGAGCACCTTGCAGCAGGACCGGCAGATGGGGATGGTCCTGGTGACCCACGACCTCGGCGTGGTGGCCACCCGTACGGACGAGATCATCGTCATGTATGCCGGCAACGTGGTCGAACGGGCTCCGACCAACGTTCTCTTCTCGCAGATGGCGATGCCCTACACCGAGGCCCTGCTCCGTTCCATTCCACGTATCGGCAATCCCAGCCACACCCGGCTCGAGGCCATCGAGGGGCGACCGCCTGATCTGCTCTCGCCCCCGGCCGGCTGTCCCTTCGCACCCCGTTGCCCCTACGCCCAGACCAAGTGCCACCACGAGAAGCCTCCGCTGGTCGAAGGGTCCGTACCGGGGCACAGTTACGCCTGTTGGTTCCCGCTCACCGGGGCCGGGGCCGGGGCCGGGGGCGCCCTATGGCCGGCACGGCCGGCGCCGGGGCCGAGCCCGGCGGGACGGAGACCCCGTGACCACTTCTCTTCCCCAGCCTCCGTCGGCTCCGCTGCCTCCGTCGGCTCCGGCGCCTCCGTTGCTCAGCGTCGACGACCTCGTCGTCTCTTTCAGCCGCGGTGGCAACACCGTGCAGGCCGTCGCCGGCGTCACCTTCACCCTGGATGAGGGGGAGACGCTCGGCCTCGTCGGCGAGTCGGGCTGCGGCAAGTCGACCACCGGGCGGGCGGTCGTCCAGGTGGAGAAGGCGACGTCGGGCAAGGTCACCTTCCAAGGAGCCGAGCTGACGTCATTGGATCGGGGCGACCTTCGCCAGAAGCGCACCGAGATGCAGATGATCTTTCAGGATCCGATCTCGTCGCTCAATCCCCGCCGGCGCGTGGCCGACATCGTGGCGGAGCCGCTCACGATCTGGAGGATCGGCACGAAGGAGGAGCGCCGGGCCAAGGTCAATGCCGTCCTCGAGTCGGTCGGGATCGATCCTTCCGTCGCCGGCAACCGGTACCCGCGGGAGTTCTCGGGGGGCCAATGTCAACGGATCAGCATCGCCCGTGCGCTCGTGCTCGAGCCCAAGCTGTTGGTGTGCGACGAGATCGTCTCGGCGCTCGATGTCTCCGTCCAGGCCCAGATCCTCAACCTGCTCGAAGACCTCAAGGCACAGCACAACCTGACGCTCCTCTTCATCGCCCACGATCTGGCGGTGGTGAAGAACGTGAGTGACCGGGTGGCGGTCATGTATCTCGGCCGGCTCTGCGAGATCGCGCCGTCGGACGTCCTCTACGCCACTCCCGCGCATCACTACACCGAAGCGCTGCTGTCATCGGCGGTCGAGCCCAACCCCGACGTCACCCGGACGCCGGTCATTCTGGCCGGAGAGCCCCCGAGCCCCATCAATCCGCCCTCGGGATGCCGCTTCCGCACCCGCTGCCCACGCGCCGAAGCTCGCTGCGCGGCGGAGGTGCCCGAACTCCGCCAGATCGGCCCCGACCACGTGGTGGCTTGCCACTTCCCGGTGGGGAGTTAGGGAGGTTGGCGCACTCGCCCGCCGTCGCCATCGCCACCTCGGCCGAATTCCCCGATCTGCTCGAAGACTGGCCCCTTCTGCGCAACGAGCTCGACCGGCTCGGCGTGGCGGCAACCACCCGGGTGTGGACCGACCCCGACGTGCGGTGGGCCGAGTTCGAACTGGTCGTCGCCAATGGGGCGTGGGACAACATCCACCATCCGCTCGACTTCCTTCAGTGGGCGGAACGTGTGGCGGTGGAGACGCGCCTGGTGAACTCGCCCGCCGTCCTGCGCTGGAGCATGGACAAGCGGTATCTGGCGACGCTCTCGGCGGTGGGCGTTCCCATCGTGCCCACCGTCTGGCTGGAGGCTCCGGGCGGCGGCGGCGGCGTGGCGGCGGGCGACGGCGGCACGGGCGGCGGCGGCGGCACGGCCTTCGACCCGCCCGTGGGTGAGTTCGTGGTCAAGCCCTCGATCTCGGGAGGCGGCTTCGAGTCGGCGCGTTACACACCGACAGAAGTCGACGCAGCCCGGATCCACATCGATCGACTGCTCGCAGCCGGGCGAACGGTGATGGTCCAGCCCTACGTGCGTGCGGTCGATGCCCGAGGCGAGACCGGCTTGATATTCCTCGCCGGTGAATTCAGTCACGCCATCGCCAAAGGACCCCTTCTGCAACCGGGCGCCGGCGCTCAGAGCCACCTGTGGCAGAACGAGAAGATCGGCGCCGTCGTCCCCTCGGTGGCCGAGCTGGCTGTCGCCCGCGGCTGCGCTCGCCGCCGGGCAGGACCTGCTCGGACCAACGACCTATGCCCGCGTCGACCTCGTCGCCGATGACGGAGGCCTGCCGATGGTCCTCGAGTTGGAGTTGTTGGATCCCGCCCTTTTTCTCGACACTGATCCGCCGGCGGCCTCCCGCTTTGCCCGCGTCCTCCGTCAGCTCATCGACTGAGACGCGTCACACTCCCACAACGGAGGCGAGGTCCCCGAGGCGGTGCGTCCAACCCTGCCCGTGGTCGTCATGACGTTCGACCGGCAGATCCCGGTGCGTGAGCGCGACGATGGTGGTGTCCCCCTCAGGCCGCAGCACGATCTCGACGGTGCTCGAACCTGCGGGCAGCACCTCGTTCCCGGGAATCCCCCAAGTGAAGACGACTCGGGATGGTGGGTCGACGACGACATAGGACCCCCGCACCTGGGTCTGTCCCATATCTATGGCGAACACCCCGCCTGGTTGGGGCTCGACGTCTGCCCAGGTGCCGAGCCAACGGACGAGCAGGTCCGGCTGCACGAGGTACGGGAAGACCTCCTGCGGGCTGGCGTCGATCGTGGTCGTCACGACCAGATCCGGCGTCACGACGGGCCCCCTTTGTCCTGTTCGACGATGCGCTTGAGGCGGTCGAGCGCATCGGGCCATAGGTCGTCCAGCAAGGCCCGGACAGGACCGAGCGCGTCGGGACGCAGCAGGTAGAGCCTCCGCGTTCCCTCGCGGCGCTCCTCGACGAGACCGGCACGGTGCAGCACCTGCAGGTGCTGGCTCACCGCTTGCTGGGTGATGGGGAAGTTCTCGGCGATCTGGCCGGCGGCCAGCTCTTCGCTCCGGACCAGACGGAGCATCCTGCGCCGGGTCGGATCGGCCAGAGCGCGCAGCACCAGATCAGCCGCTTCGGCCGTCATTGCGGCCTCATTGGCCGCCTCATTGGCCGCCTCATTGGCCGCCTCATTGGGCGCCTCATTTGCGGCTCATTGCCGCGGCCCGGGATTGCCGACGCCCCTCTCGACGAACGACACGAGGCTAGGCAGGAAGTGCGACCACCCGGCGAAGCAGTTCTCGGCGCAGGGGAGGGCGCCCAGCCCTCGGTGCGTGAAGGCGAGCTCGAACCTTCCCTGCGCTTCAGCTGCCGCGGCCGGGCTTGGGCTGCTGGCTCGGCTTGTAGCCGAGGAGGTAGTAGCCGAGGTCGAGGTGCTGAACTCGATGGTCGTCCCCACCCAGTCCGGCTCAGCCGAGCAGCCCACGACATCCCAGATAACGAGCTCGGGTGCTGTGATCACCCGCAGGTCCGCTCCTCGATCGCCGAAGCTGACCCGCAATATTTCGGGTTCCGGACTGACGGTGGGCATCCACCAACCGCTTACGCCCTCGGCCGTCGTGATCGCGGACCGCAGGGCCGCCGGGGTGGCCTCGAACGTGAGCTTCCGGGTGAAGTCGGTGGTATCGCTGACGATCGTGGTGTCGTGTCTGTCGGTCATGTCGCTCCTTATTGCCGCTCAGTTCTGGTTGCCGCTCGTGCTGGTTGGCGTGTATCCCGTGCACAAGTTATCTCTTGTACAAGCATATACTTGTAGAGAATCCCACCGATGTCAAGTACTCACCGCCCGCCCTCTCAACTCCCGTCGGGAAACCCGCCGCGGTGGAGGACCATCGGATAATGGGGCAACGTCTCGGCCGGCTTGGTCGACGCCCGCCATCCACCGGAATAGGACTTGAGTCCCTGCGAGAGCAGCGACTCCATGAGAGGGATCCGGTCCCCCGCTATGTGGACGAGCGCGCGCCGAAGACGAGCAATGTTGCCCGCGCCGAACCGGTCCTTCCAGTGTTGTTCGGTCTCAGCCAGCAGCCGGAGATACTTGTCTTGCGACTTCTTCCCCTTCGGGGTCAACCGCGCACGCTGGCCCCGGCGAGCGGTGGGATCGGGTTCGAGCACGAGGCATGCGCGTCTGGCCAAGAAACCCAACGCCATGCTGTTCGCTTCCTTCGAGACGCCGGTCAACCTCGGCAGCTCCCGGATCGCCACGCCCGTCTCGTCGAGCACACGCAGTGTGTTGGCGGCGATAGGCAGCGACACCCGCGCCTCTGCCTCATAGTCGAGCGCGAACCGCAGCAGGACCTGCGCCAGCTGGACGGAGACATCCGGCTCGGACGCTTCCGGAGCCGCAGCCGCACCCGACAGCAGTGACGCCGCTGCCTTGCCGTTCTGCGCCGGGTGGACGATCGGTAGGTATCGGGGCAACTCGCCCCTGAAGTGCTCCCGCACCACCTCGAGCGCACGGCGAAGATCGTCGATGGCCTCGGCGCCGAAACGCAGAATCCAACGAGCTTCCACTTCGGCTGCCAACGGGCTCCAGAGTGCCTGGGCCAGCCTGCCTGCCACGGTGGGCCGCACCAAAACGTTGTCTCCTTGCCCACCGCGCGACGCCGCCGGGGGCGTCACCACCACATACCCCCAGCGCTCCAACCCGGCCAACGAGTCTGACGTCGTTCTCGACCGGGCATGGAGCTCGCCCACACGGATGTCGTCGTCATCGTCGTCGTCGAGATACTGCATCACGTTGGACCACATGACCTGGGACACCAACCAGGGAGCACCCCTCGGCCCTGCGGCACGGCCGGCGTTGGTTGTCCAATGGGGCATCCGGTTCTCGAATTCATTGTCGAACTCGATCGTGAAGGCCACGAGGAGCTGTGAAAGCAGGGTCGGCAAGGCAACCGGGGCAGCCATGCCCCAATTCTGCCAACTTCGCGGCGCAGAGCCGATGAGCGCCCCCTGGGTAGGTGGTGATCTTCGCCGGATTGGCGTATCGGCGCCTTCATTGGGTGGACGCACCGCCGGACACCTGCAAAATCAGACTGCTAGAAGTCTAACCTTCAGATTTCAGAGGGGCCGATACGGTCTGATGATGGTGGCGTTCGCCGGCCGCCACCCTTGCCCATCGTGAGCAGCCCGGAGCGACCCTCGGTGCGCTCCAGCTCGTTGAGCAGCGTGGCCAGGGGCTTGCCACCTGACGCCCCGTGCGGGCGAGACAGCCCCGCCGTCCGGAGACAGAGTTCTCTACACTCGCCGCATGCCCGTCAAGAACATTTCCCACATTGCCATCGGCGTCCGCGACATGGACACGTCCCTCCCGTTCTGGACCGACGTCGTCGGTCTCCACGTGAGCCTCGATACGACCGAGGAGTTCACCATGGGCGGGAAGGACGACCCGCCGCCGCGGCGTCTATTTGAGGGAACAAGAGGGCGCCAACGAACCCTTCATCGTCCTCGACCAGGGGTTGACGAGCCCGTATGACGGTGATCCCACGCCGCTCTTCCAGATCGGGGTCCACCACTTCGGCTTCTGGGTCGACAACCTCGACGAGATTGCTGGCCGTGCGCGCACGGCTGGGGTGACGATCGTGACAGAGCCCAGCAAGGACGGCGTCGACACACCTGCCTACGGCGAGCCATCGGGTGGGCGCGTCCGCTCAATGTTCGTGCGCGACCCCGACGGCAACACCGTGCAATTCGATCAGCGGGTCAGCTGAGACCCCGACTGTCCGTCAAGCTTCTGGAGCCGCCTCCGGCACGCCTGCGGCCTCGCCGGCTGGCGCTGGCTCGGCGGCTGGCGCAGGCTCGGCGGCCGGCGCACCCGCACCATCCCCGGGAACGACGCCCGCCAATGACTCGGGCACGACCACCGGAGTGCCGAGCTCTTCGGCGAAGTCGGCCCACGCCGCCTGTGCCTCGGTCTCGGGCATGAACTCGCCCTCGGCATAGTCGAAACCGATGTAGTTGCCCTCTTCGTCGTAGGCGTGCTCACCAAAGGCTTCGCGGTACTCCTCGGAGACCTCGCCACCCTCGGCGGCCTGCTTGATCGACAGCGAGATACGGCGACGCTGCAGGTCGATGTCGATGATCTTGACCCACAGTTCCTCGCCGGGCGTCACTACTTGCTCCGGGCAGATCGACGTGGTGCACGGCCATCTCCGAGATGTGGACCAGACCCTCGATCCCGTCGCCCACCTGGACGAAGGCGCCGAAGGGCACCAGCTTGGTGATGCGGCCGTACACGAGCTGTCCGACGGCATGACTGTCGGCGAACTCCTGCCATGGGTCGGACTGGGTCGACTTGAGCGACAGCGAGATCCGCTCCTTGTCGAGGTCGACATCCAGCACCTCAACTTCAATCTCGTCGCCCGACTTGGACGACAGAAGACGGATGATCCACATGCTTCCAGCTGAGCTCGGACACGTGCACGAGTCCGTCCATGCCGCCGAGGTCGACGAAGGCACCGAAGTTGACCACCGAGGAGACGACACCCTTGCGGCGCTCGCCCGGCTTGAGGTTGGCCAGGAAGTCCCCGCGTTGTTCCTTCTGCGCCTCTTCGAGCCAGGCCCGCCGCGAGAGCACCACGTTGTTGCGGTTGCGGTCGAGCTCGATGATCTTCGCCTCGATCACCTTGCCCACGTAGGGCTGCAGCTCGCGCACACGGCGCAACTCCACCAGCGATGCGGGCAGGAAGCCGCGCAGGCCGATGTCGACGATGAGGCCACCCTTGACGACCTCGATGACCGGACCGGACACCATTTCGCCGTCGTTCTTCTTCTTCTCGATCGTCGTCCACGCCCGCTCGTACTGCGCACGCTTCTTGGAGAGAACGAGACGCCCCTCCTTGTCCTCCTTCTGCAGGACGAGCGCCTCGATGTGATCGCCCAGCGACACGATCTCTTCGGGGTGGACGTCGTTGCGGATCGAGAGCTCGCGGGCCGGGATCACGCCCTCGGACTTGAACCCGATGTCCAGCAGGACTTCGTCACGGTCGATCTTTACGACCGTCCCCTCGATCACATCTCCATCTTCGAACTCGATGATGGAGTCGCCCATCGCCTGCTCGAGATCGGCATCGCCCAGGTCGTCATCAATGATGACCCGGGGGGTGTAGTTCCCCTCCGCGTCGAACGTTCCCATGTTGTCGAGGGAAAGGAGGGGGGTGCGTACGTCGGACATCAAAAAGCTCGCAATCAGGTGACCGCGCCGGGGTCGGTGTGCGTCCAATGGGAGCCCGGCTGCCGGTGCCAGCTGGGCGATACAGAATACCAGGCCACGTCAGCCCTTGGCGGCGGCCCAACTCGGGCCCATCGCCAGCGAGATGGTGAGGGGGACCTTCAGGTCGGCCGCACCGGTCAGGGCATCCTCGGTGAGGCGGCTCGCCTCGGCTTCCTCCCCGGCCGCCACCTCCACGATGACCTCGTCGTGGACCTGGAGCACGAGCCGGCTGGCCAGCTCCGCCTCCTCGAGCGAGCGGTCGAGCCGGACGAGGGCCAGCTTGAAGATATCGGCCGCCAGGCCCTGGATCCCGGCGTTCATGGCCTGCCGTTCCGCGGCGAGCCGGACTCGATAGTTGGACGAGCTCAGATCGGGCAGCGGGCGTAACCGGCCGAACTCGGTGCAGGTCGCACCGCGGACGCGTGCCTCGGCCACTGTCTCGTCCATGTACTGCTTCACGCTCGGGAAGGCACCGAAATAGCTCTCCATGATGGCGGCCGCCTCGTCGACCGGCACGCCGAGACGCTGGCTCAGCCCGTAGGCCTCCATCCCGTAGGCGAGCCCGTAGGAAACCATTTTCGAGAACTCGCGTTGGGTGTGGGTGACCTCTTCGGGCGGTATCCGGTAGACGCCCGACGCAACGACCCTGTGCACGTCGGACCCCGAGGTCATGGCCTCGATCAGTCCGGCGTCGCCGGAGAGATGAGCGATCACACGCAACTCGACCTGGTCGTAGTCGGCCACCAGGAACGAGTATCCCGGAGCCGGGACGAAGGCCCGCCGGAACTGCTTGCCCAGCTCGCTGCGCACCGGGATGTTGTGCAGGTTGGGACGATCGGAGGAGATGCGTCCCGTCCGTGCCACCGTCTGGCGGAACGAGGCGTGGATCCTGCCGTCGTCGGCCACTTCGGCCAGCAGGTTCTCGCCGTAGGTCGACCGCAGCTTCTCCACTTCGCGGTAGGACAACAGTGCGTCGATGATCGGGTGCTCGCCGCGCAGGCTCTCGAGAGTCTGGGCGTCGGTCGAATAACCGGTCTTGGTCTTCTTGCCCGGCTTCAGTCCGAGCTCGTCGTAGAGCACGGTCCGGAGCTGTTGTGTGGAATTCACGTTGAACTCGTGCCCGGCCAACTCCTGGACCGTGGTCTGTAGCCCCGCCGCCGAGGTCTTCAGCTCGTCGCTGATCTTGGTCAACTCGACCCGATCGATGCCGATGCCGGCCACTTCCATTTTGGCGAGGACCCGAACGAGAGGCGTCTCGATGGTGTCGTGGAGGAGGGCCATGTCGAGGGCGTCGATCTGCTGGCGGAAGCTCGCCGCCAGATCGGCCACGTCGCGCCCTTCGGCCACCATCGTCTGGGCCTCGCTGACCAATTCGAGACCGGGGAGCTCCGGATCGGGGTCGCCCATGCTCAGCTGGAGCTGGCCATCGTCGCCGCGCAGATCGGAGAGCTCGTACTCCCCCGTGGACGCATCGAGCAGGTAGGCGGCCACCCCGGTATCCATGATCAACCCGGTGCAATCGATCCCGAGCGGGAGGAGCGAACGCATCACTTCTTTGACCTGATGACCCACCATGGACCCGGTCATCGCCTCGGTCAGCGTCTCGGCCACCTCCTTCGAGGACAGCAGGTCTCCTGGCAGCATCACCGCGCCGACGTCGGCGCCACCCTCGGTGGCGACCAGCGCCAGGGCCTTCAGCGGACTGCGGCCGGCGGGTCCGGCCCAGCGGGCGACCAGGCTGCGGGTCCCCCCCGCCAACGCTGCCAGGTCGGCCGTCGCCGCGCGCCGCCTGTGTCGGGACGCGTACCTCGCCGAAGTCGATCAGTTCGGCCCGCACCTCTCCGGCCTCACCGTCCTCACCGGCCTCACCACCCCGCCCGGTCCCGCCGACCTGACCCGCGCCTCCGGTACCGCTGCGCAATGTCGCCAGGCTTGCCTTCGCGTCCTTGGTGAGCACGGTGCCCGAGCCCGAGGGTGCTGCACTCCCTTCGGCGGCCTCGCCCAGGGCGCCGGCCGCCAAAAGCTCCTCGACCCGCTGCCAATGCGTCCGCAGCTCGTACTTGGCGAACGCGGCTTCCGCCGTCTTGAGGTCCCACCCGCCGAGCTGGAGTTGGTCGACGTGCACCGTCAGCGGCACGTCGCGCACCAACGGGATCACCGTTGCGTTGGACCGGGCGAGCTCCTCGTTGTTGGTCAGGTTCTCCCGCAACTTGGGGGTCTGCTCAGCGACGTGGGCGAAGACGCCATCGAGGTCGCCGTAGGCATTGAGGAGCTTGGCCGCCGTCTTCTCGCCCACGCCCGGAATACCGGGCAGGTTGTCCGAGGGATCGCCGCGCAGCGCGGCCAGCATCACGTACTTCGACGGCGGCACGCCGCAGCGCTCGAGGATCCCCGCCTCGTCGTAGAGCGAGTAGTCGCTCACGCCGCGCCGGTTGTAGAGGACGCGCACGTGCGGGTCTTCGATCAGTTGGAAGCTGTCGCGATCACCGGTCACCACGACCACATCGCATCCGCGGTCGCGGGCCTCGGTGGCCAAGGTCGCCAAGACGTCATCCGCCTCGTAGCCCGGTGCCTCGACGACGGGGATGGCCAATGCATGCATGACCTCGCGGATCATCTCGAACTGCGGCGGCAGGTCCTTGGGGGCCTCGGCCCGGCCGGCTTTGTAGTCGGCGATCATTTCGTCGCGGAACGTCTCCCCGGGGAGATCGAAGGCCACGGCCAAGGATCCGGGCTGGTGCTCCCGGATGATGAACTGCACCATGGAGACGAAACCGTGCACGGCGTTGGTGACAACACCGCTCGTCGTGCTCAGCGTGGCCGGCAAGGCGAAATAGGCCCGGAAAGCAAGCGACATCCCGTCGAGCAGGAAGGTCGCTCCGACGCGGTCTCCCTGCGCGTTCAACTGCCCGGTGGGCGGAGCCTGCGTCGTCGGCGGCACTACGGGGTCAGCGTGCCGTCGACGATCTGCTGAGCCACATCGCGCATGCGAGCACGGTTCTGCATGGCCGTCTGTTGGATGAACGTGAAGGCGTCGTTCTCGGACAGGTCGCTGACGTCCATGAGCGTCGCCTTCGCCTGGTCGACGACACGGCGGGTGGCGATTTTGTCCTCTGCCGCCACTGCCGCCTCCTTGGATTCCTCCGCCGCGATCGCCCACTCCTGCCGGGCCCGTGCGAGGACGTCCGCCACCGCAGGCAACAGCTCGCGCGCTTGGAACGGCTTCACCAGATACGCCGACACCCCGGCGTCACGCGCCTCTTCGATCAGGTCCCGCTGGCTGAAGGCGGTCAGAAGCATGACGGCGACCTGATGACGCGAGGTGATCTCCCGAGCGGCCTGGATGCCGTCGAGACCCGGCATTTTGATGTCGAGGATCACGAGATCGGGCTCGTGCTCGGCCACCATTTCCACCGCTTCGTCGCCCCGCCCGCTCTCCCCCACCACGTCGTAGCCGGCCGAGGTGAGGATCTCTTTCAGGTCGAGCCTGATGATCGCCTCGTCCTCGGCGATCACTACACGGGCCAGGCTCTCTTTCTCGCTGGTGCCGAGACTCACGATTGGCGGATCACGATCGGGGGATGACCACGTTGGCGAGCAGCTCGTCCTGGCGGTGTTCGAGGTCGAGCACCGTGTTCGCCAGCGCGTCGCGCGCCTTTGACATCGCATCGGCGTGGCGCGCCGCCTCGCTGCTCTCGTGCGCGGCGAGCGGCGTTTCGGCCACGAGCGAGCGGACACGGGCCTCGTCGGCGGACTCCCGCAGGACAGCCAGCTGCTCTTCGACCACGGCGAGATCCTCGCGGGCGCGCACCAACCTGGAGTGGACGTCTCGGATCCGTCGCTCGAGCAGGGCGCGATGCATGGACCGCTAAGTCTACGTCGTGCGGAGGTGGTCGGCGGCCCGAAACCAGCGTCGCTCCGCCCCCAGAGCGGCCAGCACCCTCTCGTCGGGCCAGGCCCCCACTCCGGGCCGGTCCGGCACGTGGACCCAACCCGCGCGCACCTCCGGATAGCCGCAAGGGTCCTGCTCGAGATACGAGGCGGGATCGCTCAGATCGCCGACGAGACCGGTGGTGTCCTGGGCCAGACGGGCGGCCAACGCCAGGTTCGACGCCCGACCCAGCCCCGCTTCGAAGAAGCCCCCCACGAACACCGCAACTCCCGCGTCGCTGCAGGCGGCATGGGCCAGCCGGGTGGCCCGCATGCCTCCGAGTCGCCCCGGTTTGAGACAGGCCACGCGACAGGCCTGGTTGCGCAGTGCATCGAGCACGCGGCGCGGCGAGGAGAGGGACTCATCGAGGCAGACGGGCACGGCTATGCGGCGGGCGAACTCGGCGTGCGCCACGAGGTCGGCCGGGGGCAGAGGCTGCTCGATGCACAGCAGGCCGAACTCGGCCAACCGGTCCACCTGCTCGGCATCCTCCATCCGATACGAACCGTTGGCGTCGACCTGGAGAACCAGCGCGGGATGGTCGCCACGCACGACACGGACCGGCTCGACGTCCCAGCCGGGTTCGATCTTGAGCCTGACCCGGGCCGACCCGGCCGCCACGGCATCGTGCACCTGGGCCCGCAGTACGCCGAGGTCATGGTCGAGCGGGATCCCCACTGCTGCGCCGACAGGGAGCGTCTCGATACCCGGGACCGAGGGCGAGGGCGTCGGCCAGCGATCGGCCCGCGAGACGCAACTCCGCGTCGGCGACGGCCATTTCGAAGACGGCACCGAGCATGCGATCGATCGGTGAGCTGCCGAAGAGCTGCGCCACCTCGGTATCTCGGGGGAGCTGGCCGCCCCGGGCCGCTGTCGCGTCGAGGAGGCGTTGCACCCCACGGCTGGCCGCGGCAGCCTCCACCACGTCGAGACCCGGGTCGACCGCGGTGCCCTCCGCCAGGGCGACGCACTCCCCCCAGCCCTCGGCCTCCTCGGCGACCACCCGCACGAACAGGAGCGTCCGGGTGCGGTGGACGCCGGCCGCCGTGCCGATGGCCACCCGGAAGGGCACGGCCACCCGGACGAGCTCGATGCCGACCAGCTTCACCGGGTTCCGCCCACCTCCTCACGCTAATAGGACGTCGCGATCCCAGCCGGTAGGCTCTTCGCTCCAGCCCGGATGGCGGAATCGGCAGACGCGGCGGCCTCAAAAGCCGTTGTTCGAAAGGACGTGCGAGTTCAAGTCTCGCTCCGGGCACCACCGCTCGTGCGTGGCGGCCGCAGTTCCGGCCGGCGCGTCAGCGCAGTGCAGCGGGCTGCCCGGTTTCGGTCAGACCGACGCCACCACCAAGGAGATCGGCGTCGGGGTCGGCGTGACGCCCTGGAACGTCAAGCCGGCTTGCTCGAAGAGTGCGCGATGTTCGTCGGCTGTACGTTCCAGGCCGCCCGTCATGGCCAACATGGTCAGGTCCAGCATTTTGGACATGTGCGGCTCGTCGCCGGCGGGCATGACCGGCTCCAGCGCGAGGACCGTCGCTCCCGGTTTTGCGGCGACGCGGATGTTCTCCAGAATCTTTCCCGCCAGCCCGTCCTCCCAGTCGTGGAGGATCAAGGACAGCACGTACGTGTCCGCTCCCGGCGGCACGGCTTCGAAAAAGTTTCCCTGCTCCACGCGCAACCGGTCGCCCAGGCCATATCCCTTGATGACGGGGGCCGCTTCGGCCATCACGTGCGGCAGGTCGAAGGCGACCCCGGTCGTCTCGGGCGCGGCGGCCAGAATCTGGGCCAAAAGGGCACCGTCGGCCGCGCCGACGTCGACAATCGTTCCGGCCCCGTTGAAATCGTAGGCGGCGACTGCGCCGGCCTTTAACCCGGTCGTGAGGTTCGCCATCGCTCGGCTGAACTGACTGACTTGATCCGGATACTGCGAGATCCAATCGAAGAAGGGCACGCCGTAGTGGAGATCGGCGGCGGCGACCCCGGTCTTGACGGTGTCGACCAACCGGGTGAAAGGGTCGTAATGCGTCTCCATCCACATCAACGCCATGTCGCGCACGGAGCCGGGCTCGTCGGAGGCCAGCGTGCGACCCAAGGGGGTGACGGCGAAGACCCCAGGCTCGGCCTCGGTGAAGACACCGAGCGACGACAACGTGCGGAGGAGGCGGCGTAACGCCGCCGGATCAGCCCCGACCACCTCGGCGATGTCCGCCACATCGCGGGGCCCGTCGACCAGCTGGTCGGCGAGGCCGAGCTTGGCTGCCACGTAGAGAGCCTGCGAAATCTGGAATCCCGCCATCATCTGCATCATCTGGACCGGGGGCGGTGGGGCAGCTTCCATCTGAACTCCTCGGTGGCGCCCGGCGCCTGTGGGATGACGTGGGCTTCGCTGCAACAGTAGTAGCACCAATCGGCGAGCGCTGGCCCGATTCGCTCAGTCCGCCTCCGGTCCGGCCGGGGGAGGGGTCGACATGGTGCGCAGCCTGAAGCCCTCATACCCGTTCGAGGCGACGGCCTCGCACTGCGCCCGGTATGGGCCGAGTCCACCGACATAGGGCAGGAACACGCGGGGCTTGCCGGGAATGTTGGCCCCCATGTACCACGAGTTCGCCAACCCGAACAGCGTGGCATCGGCCGCGGCATTGACGTGGTCCACCCACGCGTCTTCTGCCTCCAGCGTCGGCTCGAGAGCGTCGTAGGAGTGGTCGTCGAGGTAGGCGATGGCTTCGGCGATCCAATCGACGTGCTGTTCGATCGCCATGATCATGCTGGCCAACACCGACGGGCTTCCCGGGCCGGTGACCATGAAGAGGTTGGGGAACTCGGCCGTCATCAGACCCAGGCACGTCCGCGGTCCGGCCTGCCACTTCTCCGCCAGTGTCAGCCCGTTTCTTCCGCTGATGCCCATGCGTAAGAGCGGCCCGGTCATGGCATCGAACCCCGTGGCGAAGACGAGCACGTCGAGGTCGTAAGAGGCCCGGGTCGTGCGCAGGCCGGTCGGCGTGATCTCTTCGATGGGGTCGGCCCGTACGTCGACGAGGGTCACGTTGTCCCGGTTGAAGGTCTCGTAGTAGCCGACATCGAGGCACGGTCGCTTCGTGCCGACCGGGTGATCCTTGGGGCACAACCGCTCAGCCAGTTCGGGGTCCTTCACGATGCCCCTGATCTTGTTGCGCACGAACTCGGCCAACGTCTCGTTCGCGTCGCGGCTCGTCCGCAGGTCGTTGAATGACTGGAGCACACCGAACGCTCCCTGCTTCCACAGCGCCTCGTATCTCTGCGTACGCTCTTGATCGCTCACTTCGAGCGCCGAGCGGTCGGGGACTTCGACGTGCTGCCCGCCGTAGGAGACGCGGTCCTTGGCCCGGTGCTCGTCGTAGTGCGCCTTCCACTCGCGCTCCACGTCGGGGTCCATCGGCCTGGGGTTCGACGGGAAGCTGAAGTTCGGCGTTCGCTGGAAGACGAAGAGGCGCGATGCCTGCTCGGCGATGACGGGAATGGCCTGGATGCCCGACGACCCGGTCCCCACGACACCGACCCGCTTGCCCGCGAGATCGACCCCCTCCTTCGGCCAGCGGGACGTGTGGTACCAGTTCCCCTCGAACAACTCGATCCCGGCGAAGTCGGGAATGTTCGTGGCCGACAGGCAGCCCACGGCGCCGACGAGGAACCTGGCCGTGACCCGGTCGCCCCGGTCGGTCTCTACCATCCAGCGGGCAGTACTTTCATCCCAGGCTGCCCGCACCACCGTGGTCCCGAACACGATGTCGCGCCGTAAGTCGAACCGGTCAGCGACGCTCTCGGCGTACCGAAGGAGTTCCGGCTGGGCGGAAAACGTTTCGGGCCAGTTCCATTCCTGCTGCAACTCGGACGAGAAGGAGTACGAGTAGGAGAGGCTCGGCACGTCGACGCGGGCACCCGGATAGCGGTTCCAGTACCAGGTGCCCCCCACGTCGTCGCCGGTCTCGAACACACGCACCGCAAGGCCCAATTCCCGCAGACGGTACAGGGCGTACATGCCGGAAAAGCCGGCACCGACCACGACCACATCGACCGACGAGAGGCTGTCAGTGGGTTCCATGCATGCTCCCCCTCTCCCCCGCACGGTCTGAGCCAACGGCAAACCTAATGGGGATCAGACCGGCTCGCACCAGGCAGGACTGCCCTGCCCTCCAGGGTCGGCAGCATCGCTCCAGCGGTGCTCGGGCGTCATTCGGACCGCAGAACCAAGGCGGTCGGGGTGCGGGCGGCGAGCCGTCCGGGGATCGCCGCCACCACATTGGCCAGAGCGAGCGCGCCGAGCGCGATGAGCACGACGCTGAGAACGGGGACGCTCGGCGCTGGAACGGCATGGATGTTGCGGGCGAAAAGGTTCCAGAGAGTTCGGCCGATGATGATGCCCAGCGGAATCCCGACGACGGTCCCCACGGCGACCGCGATCGTCGACTGCCATGCCACCGTGGCCGCAAGCTGGCGTTGGGTGAACCCGAGGGTCTTCAACAGCGCCAGGTCACGTCGGCGGCGACGGACCGACGCGACCAGCGTCAGGGCGAGGGCGATGACAGCGCCCACCGCGAGTGCTGCTCCGAGGAGGGCCGGGACGGTCCCGATGGATCGGTAATTGGCGATTTCAGCCGGGCGCAGGACCCCGACCAATCCGCCCACACCATCGGGGCCCGCATTGAGTTTCGCTTCGATCCGGTGGAAGGAACGTCGCACGAGCGTGGGGTTGGCGCCGGCCCGGATCCGGATCAGGAAGGCATTCGGCCCCGCCACAGTGCTCTCCTGGAGATTGCGGGCGGACGCCGGAATGAGGTTGGCGTCCAACAGCGCTCCTGCACCCATCTCGAGGTGTTGGCGGGTGGTGCCTATCGCGGGCATCGTGGCCGATCCGACGACAGTGAGGCGCGCCGATTTCGGGCCCCCGTTGCTCACGGTCACCGTGTCGCCCAAACGAACGTGGAGTTCGTCCATCGTTGTCGCCCCGAGGACCACCTCGTTCGGCGCAGCGAAGGCGTGGCCGGAGAGGAGCGGGGGCTGTACTTTGGCCCCGGGGCTGGCGCCGAGCACCGGCACGGTCTGCCCGTCGATCTTCAGGGACCCGAAGTACACCCCGGCGGATCCCGACACGTAGGGATCGTGGTCGAGCAGCGTGGTCGTCTCGTGCTGTGGGAGGTCCTCGTCGCCGCTAAAGCCCGACAGCAGCATGTCGTTCCAGTTCCAGCCGTAGAGCGACGGGTGCGAGACGAGCGTGTCCAGGCTGGACCCCCCAGTTGCGGGGGAGCCTCATTCGGACCGCAACAGCGACGCCGGCCGCGCGCGCGACGCTGCCAGCGCCGGACCGACCGCCAGAAGAATGGCGGCGATCAGGGTGGCGGCGGCGACGACCACGATCACCCAGACGGTCACCACGGTCACCGGGAGAACGCCGAGACTGCGGGCAAAGACCGCCCAGACGCTGCGCCCGACGGCGATACCCACCGGGACGCCGATGACGATGCCGATCAGCGCGACGGTCGTGGTCTGCCAATAGACGGACAGGGCCACCTGTCGGCGGACGAACCCGAGCGCTCTGAGCAGGCCCACCTCGCGGCGGCGCCTCGTCACACTTACCACCAGGACATGGAGGAGGGTGGCCGCACCGAAGAGAATGAGGACAGCGCCGAAAATAAGCGGGAAATTCACCGCTTCCCCGAAGTTGACCAGGTTGGTCGGCGGCGCAGGGAAGGTCACGTCCGACGAATATTCCCGAGCCAGGTGCGTCAGGGCGATCCTTCCCTGCGGGCCGGGCACGCCGCGGACGAGAAACGCGCCACCGTCGGCGATGACCGTCTTGACGAAGCAGGCCTGCTGCTGCGAACTTGCCGGACAGCGGCCCGCCAGCTTCAACAGGCCGGGCAGGGTGAAGAGTGCACCATTGCCGAGACCGCCGGTAGTGAGGCTGGAGCCGAAGACGACCGTCCCGACCACGCGGAACATCGGAGGGTTCTTCTTCGAGGAGCCTTCCGATCCGCACCCGCACGAGCGACCCGATATGGAGGCCGAGCTGTTGCTGCGTGGTGGCTCCGAGCGCGACGTCGGTGTCGCTCTGCGGAGCGTGACCACTGGTTGTGGTCACCAACGTGGGGCCTCGGAGACTCTCCACGGCTATACCGGATACGGCGACCCCGTTGATGACGGGATTGCCCGTGATGCCACCGGTGATGTCCGCGATGCCCCGATCACGCTCGAGGCTCGTGAGCATCTGGACGTTCTGGGCGGTGTAGCCGGTCTGGTTGACCGAGAACCATTCGTTGTACGGCTGACCATAAAGGGCGGGCGTGCTCGTCAGGTGGGTGAGGCTGGCCCCGAAGACCGCTGTCGCGCAGAGCGCCGTGACGGCCAGGATCGCGCCCACCACGGCCGGGCCTACAGGGACGGCCTGACGCCCCCGGCCCCGTTCGAGCGCGTGCCGTACGCCGATCAGGGCACTCGGCGGGGCGCCCGCCCTGACCAGAGAGGAGACGATCAACGAGGGTCGGGTCGTGGATGCCATGTCGCCCGGCCGTGGTGCGCGCGCGGCGCGTACGGCCGGCCACATGCCGAGGGCGAGGAGCGCCACGATGGTCAGCAACCCTCCGAGCAGAAAAACGAACGGGTCAAACGCAAATCCACCGGAAGGGTCGGCGAGTTTTACTTCACCCACCAGCGTCAAGGGCGACACCAGGAACGCCAAAACCACGCCGCCAATCGCTCCCGCGGCACCGACGATCAGGGTCCTGACCATGTTTACCAGCACCAGTTGGTTCCGTGAGACCCCGAGTGCGCGCAACGTGGCGTTCGCCTCGCCCTCGACCGAGGCTTGCCGAGCCAAGGCCTGGCCGAGAACAATGAGGCCGACGAGGGCTGCGAGGCCCGCCAGGAGCCACCAGCCCACGGCCTGGGGGTGGATCGACCGTTCGATCGCGGCGGCCTGGTTGTCGAGGTTGGTCACCGAAAGGCCATCGAGTGTCTTCACCCGCGTCTGGAACTCGGGAAAGTCCGCCGCGCCATGACGAAGCCGGACGAAATAGGCGTCGAGAACCACTGACGCCGGGTCGACCTTCCGGGCGAAAGCCGCCGTCGTATAGAGGTCGTAGGTCGGACTTCCCCCTGCCGAGAACTCGATCTCGGACGCTTCGATCCCCACGACGTGCAGGGTCACCGTCGGCCCCTTCGGTGTGATGTTGGCACTGTTCAACACGGCACGCCGTTGGGACGCAGCGGCGAGCGGCACATGGAAGACGGTGCCGACATGCACGCCGTCGTCCTGCGCCAGCGTGTACGACGCCAGCACCTGATCGGGATCCGCCTGGTCCGGCATGCGGCCCGCCTCGAGCTTGACCATCTGTGTCAGATCCTTCGGCGCCACCTCGAAAATGGAGAAGTCATCCAGATTGATCGGACGGGTACAGGCGCACATCGGCGTCCCCGACGTGGGGAGCTGCACCAATGTGGACGAAATGACGTCAGGCAGGCTCACGATTTTCGGGACCGGCTGCACGGCATACAGGAAGGCGTCGTACCCGTGGGCCGCCTCGAATTGGTGAAAGGCAGACGCACTGCGGCGCCCCGCCGCGGTGGCCGCGAGAACGAGGCCACTCACTAACGCGATGAGCAAACAGAGCACCAACCACGAGCGCCACCGTTGACGGAGCGACCCTCGCAGCAGCATTGTGAGTACGCCCAACACGACCTCCTCCGGTGAGTGTGCAACGGGGAGGCGTACGCCACAAGGGCGTCAACCAGCCAACAAGGCGTGGTGGTACCACTACCGGGCCCCGAGAGAGCCGCCGGGCGGCCGCGGGGAGACGGGGCGCCGGGGCAACCCGGCTGCCGGCTACGCCCCTTCGGGTGGGCCGAAGCGGTCGGCGCCGCGAATCGGCGCCAACAGCTGGGATTCGAACATTTCGGCTTCGAGCGGACGCGCGAAGAGATAGCCCTGGGCTTCGTTGACCCGGTCGGCCCGCAGGATGTCCATCTCTCCCATCGTCTCCACTCCCTCGGCGAGGGTCTTGAGGCCGAGGTCCTTGCCCAGCTGGACCAGCGTCCGTATCAGGGTGAGCGATTCGGGCGAGGCGGCGATGGCGCTGGTGAACGACTTGTCGATCTTGATGCAGTCGATAGGGAATTGCCGCAGGTAGGCCAGCGAGGCGTACCCCGTGCCGAAGTCGTCGACCGCCACGCTCACGCCCAGATCCTTGATCGCCCGCATCCGTTGGGCGGCCGCGCTCTCGTCGCGCATGAGCGCGCCTTCGGTGACCTCGACGATCAGCGAGGTGGGGTGCAACCCGCTCGAGTGCAGGGCATGCCGAATGTGCTCGACGATCCGATCGTCGTCGAGCTGGCGTGCCGAGAGGTTCACCGAAAGGTTCAAGGTGTCGCCCCGTGAGTGCCACACGGCCATCTGCCGGCATGCTTCGTGCAGGACCCAGACGCCGATCTCCCGGATCTGCCCGGTCTGCTCGAGAATCGGGATGAACTCGTCGGGTGAGAGCAACCCTTCCGCCGGATGCACCCACCGCAGGAGCGCCTCCACCCCGACGACCGACAGGTCGTCCAGGTTGTAGATCGGCTGATAGACGAGCCGGAACTGGTCTCCCGCCAGAGCGGACCGGAGGTCGTACTCGAGCCGGATCCGCCGTCCGATCTCGGACTGCATCTTCGGATGGAAGAACTCGAAACGGTTCTTCCCCTCGGCCTTGGCCTTGTAGAGCGCGATGTCCGCATCGCGTAAGAGCTCGCCGCCCGTCGCCCGGTCGCCGACCGCGATCCCGATGCTGGTATTGGCATGGAGCGAGGTCAGTGAGCCGTCGAGCTCGAAGGGCTCCTGCATCACATCGAGGAGGCGTTCAGCCACCAGTTCGGGGGCCACCATCGGGTCGCTCCCGTCGATCAGGACGACGAACTCGTCACCGCCCATGCGTCCGATCGTGTCGGCGCCCCGGAGGGTGCTCGACAAGCGGGCGGCGATCGCCACCAGCAGGCGGTCGCCGGTCTCGTGGCCGAGGGAATCGTTGACGATCTTGAAATCGTCGATGTCGATGTAAAGGGCGGCGCCCGAGGTCCCACTCCGCCGGTTGCGGGCCAGGAGCTGGTCGATGCGGTCCATGATCAAGGCCCGGTTCGGGAGGCCGGTCAGGGAGTCGTGGAGGGCCTGGAACTCAAGCTCGTGATTCCGTTCGTCGATGAGGACTCTCCAGTGCGCCTGGCCGATGCCGAACGAGTAGGTCAGGATGCCCAGCAACAAGCTGAGCGCGATGCCCACGACAAGGGTCAGCACCGCACCGTCGGTCTCGGACGCATAGCCGTACGCCGCAGCGGCCACGCCCACCGCCCCCAAGAGCGCGGCGGCCCCGATCCACACCAGTCGCAGCCGCAGGCTCAAGCTGACTCCATTGGGCCGCGCCTCATCTTCGTCCCGTTCCGAAGGCTCTTCGGCACTCTCGCCCATCAGCACGTAGGCCACCCGCACGACCGCGACACATCAATGGGCGTTTTCATGGCCGTGATTATCTCCAGCTGCTGACAATGAACCCTCTGCGCCGTCACAACAGAGTCCCAATTCGATTTCGACAGGCAACCGGGTGGCTACATTCCTCCGGCGTGCCCGAGCGCACAGTTCTTGCGAGGCAACCGGCGCGCAACCACGACGCAACCCCGTTACGACCGGGAGTAACGACTATGTGAGGTCTGCGCCGGATGGCGTGACGACTCCGACAAAGGCAGCCATGACGATTCGACCACAGGTGGATCACGCAGTGCGGGATCACGCCGGTCAACGCGCCGGATGTGGCCGCACCCGTCGGCGGAGAATCACTCACCAGATTGGTCGAGGAGCTCCTGCGGCCGGGCGCGATCGAAATGGCGGCCCAACCGATCGTGAGCCTGGCCGACGGCTCGGTCCTGGGCTACGAGATGCTGGCCCGGACCGCCATCCCCTGCAGCAGCGGACCGGACCAATGGCTCGAGCATGCCTCGTACCTCGGGGTCCGCACCGAGCTCGAGCTGGCCTGCCTGCAGGCTGTCGGGGACCGCGGCACACCTCCGGGCGATGTCCGTCTGTTCGTCAACCTCTCGGCCAGCACGTTCCTCGACCCCCGGGTCGACGCCGTCCTGAGCCAGCTGCCACCCCGGGTGATCGAGATCACCGAGCACGAGCCGGTCCCCGACTACCAGGAACTGCGCCGCCGCCTCCAGATGTGGTCGGCCGCCTCCACCATGCTGGCGATCGACGATGTCGGGGCCGGGTATTCGAGCATGTCGCACGTCCTGCAGCTGCATCCCCAATTCATCAAGATCGATCGCAGCCTCGTCCACAAGGCCCATCGCGACCCGAACAAGCTCGCCGTCCTGCGCGGCCTCGTGGGATTCGCCCGCCAGGGTGGCATCACGTCGCTGGCCGAAGGGGTCGAAACGAGCGAGGAGCTCAACGCGCTGCGCGCCATCGGGATCGACCTCGTCCAGGGCTACCTGCTGGCGCGCCCCGGGGACGGGTGGCCGCAGCCTCGTCGGTGGCGGTCCGCCGGGGACCGCAGAGCCGGTACCCCGGACCGCTCGACCACGTTGGTGGAATCCCTTGCCGCAGCGCGTCGAAAAGACGCTCGACCCGATCGACGCCGCCGACGAGGTCACGGCCTACCTCAACGAGAACTTCGAATTCCTGCCGAGTGTGTATGTCGAGCGCGCCGGGGTCCTGCGCTTCCTCTCGGGCCGGGGGCAGTGGCAGGTGCTCGACGGTATCGAGGCCGGCGTCGGTCTCACCGGCTCGGCGTTCGCAGCCGGCGAGCCGATCCTGGTGCAGGACGTCTCCAAGGATCCCCGCTACCGCGAAGCGGTGCCGGGCGTCGTGGCCGAGCTCGCCGTGCCGTTGATCGTGGAACGCCGGATCGTCGGGATCCTGAACGTGGATGCCCCGGCGGCGATCAACGGCGCACAGGCCGACGCCGTCCGGGCTGCGGTCCGCGTGCTCGAGGACGCCTTCGCCCGCACCGGATTGAGCTCCTCCCGAGGTTCGCCCCTGGTCGACTTCGGGTGGCACGCACCACGGATCGCCGAGGCAACGTCGATGGAAGACCTGGCCGCTGCCACCGTCACGGCGAGCGTGGCCGTCGCCCGGCTGCAGTCGGCCGTGCTGTGGACGCGGTTGAGGGGGGATCTGGTCCAACTGGGTGCGACCGGGGCCCGGGCCGACGACATCGCCGGCCTCGACGTCGACCGAGCTCGAACAGCTGGCCGGCCTGGTATCACACGTCGCTTCGAGTTACAGCACCGGACCCGTCATCAGCCGCACGTTCGGACCGATGGGGCTGCTGCGGGACCAGGGATTCGGTACTGTCTTCGTGGCGGCCATCCGGGACCGGGGGGTCCCTTCGGGACTACTGGTCCTGGCCGGGCCCGACGCCGGCATCATCGAGCCCGAAGCCGTCCAGGCCCTCGAGCTTCTCTGCGTCCTGACGGGCGTCACCCTGGCCCGTATCGGGCCGAGCTGAGCCCTCTCGGACGCCGTCCACCCACCCCGTAGGCGAATTCGCCTTCTCGGTACGCCGGTGGTCGTACCGGAATTTGCCCAACGGCAGGCATGCCACGGCCTCATGGCCCGCTGCGCGCGGCCGTTGGTCGTACCACTGGTAGGAACACTTGTCGACAAATGCGGCCACGCGCTGTGCCCGCGTGCCACACTGTTGGCCCGCCGCCCGGCCGACGAACGGAGACGTCGTAGCAAGTGTTGGTTTTCACCTTCCCAGGACAGGGTTCGCAGCGATCAGGCATGGGCGAACCCTGGGTCGATCACCCGTCGTGGGAGTTCGTGGAGGAGGCGTCGGAATCCGCAGGGCGCGACCTGTCGTACCTGCTGTTGGAGGCGCCGATTGAGGAGCTCACCCGCACCGAGAACGCCCAACTGGCCACGACGGTGCTCAGCCTCGTCGTCCTCGACGCCGTCGAACGGTTGGGCCTCTCCCCCGCCGCCTGCGCCGGGCACAGCCTGGGCGAGTACACCGCTCTGGTGGCGAGCGGCGCGCTGACATTCGAGGACGGGATCCAGCTCGTCGTCGCCCGCGGCAACGCCATGGCCAAGGCCGGGGACGAGTCGCCGGGCACCATGGCCGCCCTCCTCGGGATCTCCGACGACGATGCCGAGGCGGCCTGCCAGAGAGCCGAAGGCGATGTCTGGGTCGCCAACTACAACGCCCCCGGACAAGTGGTGATCGCCGGCACGGCGGAGGCGGTGGCGGTGGCCGGCCGCCTGGCCAAGGAGCTCGGCGCCAAACGGGTCATGCCCATCCCGGTGTCGGGGGCCTTCCACACGCCCCTCATGCAGGGAGCTCGCGCCACGCTGCGCGAGGCACTGACCCACGTCACGTTCCGCACGCCCGAGGTGCGCGTCGTGGCCAACGTCGACGCCCGGGTGCACGACGACCCCGCCGACTGGCCCGGTCTGCTGTCGGCCCAACTCTGTAGCCCCGTGCGGTGGCGCCAGACGCTCGAGACCTTCGCCGGGCTCGGACTGACTTCCCTGATCGAGCTCGGGCCGGGAGGGGTGCTGAGCGGCCTGGCCAAGCGCAGCCTGCCCGAGATCCAATCGCTGGCGGTGGCCAAGCCGGCCGACCTCGACACCCTGATGGACCGGATCGGCGAGGCGGGTACCTGGCGGGCCGAGCCCGCGCTTGCACCAGGGCGAGCACCTCTACATGTCCGAGCGGGTGGTCGTGAGCCCGGGCAGCGGCGTGTTCACGCCCGAAGAATCCCTGCGGGCGCCCGGGACGGGACTCCTCCCCGGCACCGACGGCGGCCCGGATGCCGATGCGGTCTCTGTCATCGCCGTGGGCGACGTCGTCGGGACAGGTCGGCGACACCGACGTCCGCACGCCGTTCGCCGGGCAGGTCGTCGGGTGGCTGGCCGCGGCGGGAGAACGCGTCCAGGACGGCCAGCCCCTGGTCTGGATACGCGTCCCGGACCGGACGTGACCTGATGGCCGTCGTGCTCGTCACGGGTGGAAACCGCGGCATCGGGGCCGCGTGCGTGCAGTGGTTCCTGGCCAACGGCGACCAGGTGGCCACCACCTACCGGTCCGGCGACACGCCGCGTCCCCCGGAGGGAGCCGACGCCGACCGCTTCCTCGCCGTGCGGTGCGATGTCACCGATGGCGCGCAGGTCGATGCCGCGTTCGCCGCCATCGAGAGCACCTGGGGGCCGGTCGAGGTTCTGGTGGCCAACGCCGGCATCACCCGGGACGGCCTCATGTTGCGGATGAGCGAGGATGCCTTCACCGAGGTGATCGACGCCAACCTGACCGGTTCCTTCCGCGTGGCCAAGCGGGCCGTCGCCAAGATGCTGCGCCTCCACACCGGCCGCATCATCTTCCTGTCCTCGGTGAGCGCCTACGTCGGGCTGCCCGGGCAGGCCAACTACGCCGCCTCCAAGGCCGGCCTGGTGGGCATGGCCCGGTCCATCGCCCGTGAGGTGGGGAGCCGCCAGATCACCGTCAACGTGGTGGCACCCGGACTGGTGGCGACCGACATGACGAATGCCCTGGGCGAGGAGCGGGTCGCCGCCATGACGGGCCAAGTGCCGCTGGGGCGGATCGGCTCTGCCGATGACATAGCCGGGGTTGTCGGATTCTTGGCCTCTGCAGCGGCGGCGTACATCACCGGTGCCGTCATCCCGGTCGATGGCGGACTGGGCATGGGCTTGTAACGTGGCAGGGACCAAACCGAACAAGGAGCAGATTGTGGACAGCGACGCAGCGTTCGAGAAGTTTCGCGAGTGCGCCGTAGAGGTGCTGCAGGTGCCGGCGGAGAAGATCACCAAGGAGGCCAAGTTCGCCGAGGATCTCGACGCCGACAGCCTTGACCTGGTGGAATTGGTCATGGCCCTCGAGGAATCCTTCGACATCACCGTCGAGGAGACCGAGCTGGAGGACGTCACCACCATCGGCCAGGCCTTCGATCTGATCTCCTCCAAGCTCTGATGCAGCTCGGGATAGGTGCCGACGGCATCCCGATCCCCGGCCGGCGCGTGGCGATCACGGGCCTGGGCGCGGTCACCTGTTGTGGCGTCGGCGTCGACGCGCTCTGGGAGGGCCTGCTCCACCCCTCCGTGGTCGGTGGGCCCGGTGCGCGACTTCGAGCCGGAGCAGTGGTTCGGGGCCAAGGAGGTGCGCCAGATCGACCGGTTCGCCCAGTTCAGCATCGCCGCGGCCGACCTGGCCGTGAAGGACGCCGGCGAGATCGGGGCCGACCCGGCCAAGTCGGGCGTCATCTTCGCCACCGGGTGTCGGGTGGGTTCGACACGTTGGCCGAGCAGGTCGGCGTCTACAACGAGCGCGGCGCCCGTCGGGTCTCGCCCCGGCTGGTCCCCATGATGATGGCCAATGCCGGCGCCGCCGGGATCTCCATGCGCCTCGGGCTGGCACGGTCCGGCCGAAGTCATCGTGACGGCATGCGCCGCCGGCACACATGCCGTCGCCGCGGCGGCGCGCCTGGTGGCGTCGGGCCGCTGCGACGTCGTCGTCAGTGGCGGCGCCGAGGCCAGCCTGCACCCGGTCGCCATCGCCGCCTTCACCAACATGACCGCCCTGTCGACCTCGGGCCACTCCCGTCCCTTCGACATCCGCCGGGACGGTTTCGTCACGACCGAAGGTGCCGCCGCCCTCGTCCTCGAGGACTGGGACCGCGCCGTGGCCCGCGGCGCCACCATCTACGCCGAGCTCGCCGGGTCGGCCAGCACGGCCGACGCCCACCACATCACCGCGCCTTCGCCCGACGGCGCCGGCGCCGTGGCCTGCATGGAACTGGCGCTGGCCGATGCCGGGCATCGCGCCCGGGCGACGTGGGGCACATCAATGCCCACGGGACCTCGACGCCGCTCAACGACCTGGCCGAATCCCGGGCCATCAACAAGGTCTTCGGCGAGCCCGGCCCCCTGGTCACCTCGACCAAGGGCGTCACCGGCCACGGGTTGGGGGCGGCGGGCGCCATCGAGGCGGTGGCTTCAGCCCTGACCATCCACCACTCCCTCATCCCGCCGACGGCCGGCTACGAGCAGCCCGATCCGGAGATCACACTGCGGGTCGTCCACGGTGCGCCTGTCGCCTGGGAGCCGTCGGCGGTCCTGTCGAACTCCTTCGGCTTCGGCGGCCACAACGGCTGCCTGATCCTGCTCCCCCCGTCCTGAGGTCGCGGTCAGGCCGGGGCCGTGCCCGTCAGGTCCTCGATGTCCACCGCCGGCAGATCCTCGACCTCCTGCTTGGTGAGGCCGAGTCGTAGGGAACCCTTCTCGATCGCGATGACGGATCCGATGGGGATCGCCACTTCCTTGCGTCCCCAGAGGTGGCCCTCCTGGAGAAGGACGTGCGTCACGTGATGGTCGACCGGCTCGATCACCAGTCCCTGCACCCGCCCGATCTCACCGTCGGTGGCATGCACGATCTCGTCCCCCCGTATGCCCACCTCCCCCAACGGCAGGGTGTCCCTCGTGACCGGAGGGTGACGTTGCCCGGGCCGAGCCCGTAGTACGGCAGCACCAGAACCTCACTCGACGTGAAGCCGGGTTGGAGCCCGGTGCCGGGCAGGAGGTGCGTCTCTTCGGCGTAGTCGAGGGCCTCGAACTCGGCCAGGGTGCAGCTGAGCGCAACGGTGTCGGCCGAGGACGCCACGAGCGTGAGCGGCACCAGCCGGCCGATACCCTCCCGGTGCTTGGGCTCGACCACGATGTGCGTCACTTCCCGCAAGACCGGATTGACGACGAGACGGATGACCTCACCGCACTCCCCATCTCGGCAATCGACCTTGGCCCCGATCGTGAACTGTGTCGCTTCAGCCATAGCCAGACCCTACGGCACGACACCGCCCCCGTGACGCGATGACGGGCGGCCCGCTCGAGGGACTGCGTGTCGTCGACTGCTCGGTGACGATGGCCGGGCTCCGGGCTTCCGGGCTCATGGCTGGGTACGGGGCGGACGTGATCTGGATCGAGCCTCCGGGCGGGAGCCCGTTGCGCCGCCGATCCCCCGAGAGCGCCTCCGTGTTCAACCGGAACAAGCGCAGCGTCGATCCTCGAGCCGGGGGACCCCGCCCTGATCGCCCTGCTGGCCGAGGCCGACGTGTTCGTGGAGACCTGGGGCCCCGGTGCCGCCACCGACCTCGGTCTGGGGCCCGGCGCACTGCGGCCGGTCAATCCGGGCCTCGTGACGTGTTCCATCACGGGGTTCGGCTGCGACGGTCCGTTGCGCGATGTCGCCGCACACGAAGCCCTCGTCCATGCACTTGTCGGCACCATGGCCGAGCAGGCCGGTCACCGCGAGGGGCCGATCTTCGAAGGGTTGCCCCAGGCCGGCCTCGGTGCGGCCTACCTCGCCTTCATCGGCACGCTGGCCGCGCTCTACCGGCGTTTCTCCGACGGTGCCGGCCGGCACGTCGAGACATCGCTGTTCGACGGCGCGCTGGCCTACCACTCCATGCTCTGGAGCGAATCCGATGCATCGGTGGCCGCCGTGGCGGCCAAGGGCGGCGGGGCAGAATTCCACGGCCGGTACGCGGCTCGTCACCCGCTCCTTCGTCTGCAGCGACGGTCGGTACATCGGCATCCACACGGGCGCCGTCGGGGCGTTCGGGCGCCTGATGACGCGTGCTCGGACTCGATGCACGGATCCCGCCCAGCGCCAGCGGCCTCGATATGGGCGCGCCCCTCACCCCGGAGCAGACGGCGCTGCTCGACACCGAACTCCACCGCCGCATCGCCGCCGAGCCACGTGCGCACTGGGTCGACGTGCTGCGCCGGGCCGAGGTGTGCGCCATCGAGCACCTGCTCCCCCGGCGAGGTCTTCGACCAGCCGCAGGCGCGCCACAACCAGATGGTCGTGGAGATCGACGATCCTGTCCTCGGGCCGGTGCAGCAGGTGGCGACCGGCGGCCAAGTTCCCCTCCCTCGGGTTCGGTCGACCTCACGCCCGCCCCGACGCCGGGGCAGCACACCGGAGGCCATGCTGGCGAGGCCGGGAGCGAGCTTTCGGCGGCGGGACGGTCGCCGGCGGCCGGCGGTCCGCGGCGGGGCGGGCAGGCGGGCGGAGCGCGGGCCGACCGCCGGCGCTCCTCGAGGGCGTCAAGATTCTCGACCTCGGCGCCTATTTCGCCGGCCCGTACTCCTCACGCCTGCTGGCCGACCTCGGGGCCGAGGTCATCAAGCTCGAACCCACCCAGGGCGACCAGCTCCGAGGGATCGATCAGTGCTTCTTCCCGGCCCAGGCCGGCAAGCGCTCCCTCGCCATGAACCTCAAGGCTCCCGGGGCGTACGGCCCGCTCGTCGAGCGCTGCTCGAGTGGGCCGACGTCGTCCACCACAATCTGCGCCCGGGAGCGGCCGAGCGCCTCGGGCTCGGCCTACGGCGACATCTGCGCCAGCCACCCCGAGCTGATCTATCTCTACGCCCCCGGGATGGGGCTCGAGCGGTCCCGACATGCTGCGCCAGAGCTTCGCCCCGATGATGTCCGGCTACGCCGGCGTCACCTTCGAGGCGGCAGGGTCGTTTCAACGAGCCGCTCCCGACGCCGTGCAACGAGGACCCGGGCAACGGGATGCTCGGTGCCGCCTGCCTCCTCATGGGGCTGCTGCACCGCCGCCGGACCGCGGGCAGGGCCTCTACATCGAGAACCCGCAACTGAACGCCACGATGTCCCATGTGGCGCACATCGTGCGACGCGCCGGCGGCAGGTCCTGGGCGCCGGCCGGCTCGACACCGCTGCAGTACGGCTTCGGACCGTTCGAACGGCTCTACCGGACGGCCGACGGCTGGATCTGCATCGCCGCCGTCGAGGACAGCGAGATCGCCGCCCTGGCCGAACTCTTCGAGCTCGAGGGGGGTGCGCTGGTCGCCGACCGCATGGAGGAGCGCACGACAGCGACCTGGCTCGCCTTGTGCAAGGCCGCCGGGGTGCCTGCGGTCGAGCCGGCGGCGCGCAACACGCACGCCTTCTTGAACGATCCGGAGAATCGGCGCACCGGCCGCGTCGCCGAGTGTGCCCACGCCACCAAAGGGAATGTCCGGGAGCTGGACCGCCTCGTGCGGGTGAGCGACAGCATCGCGCCGCCCCACCGGTTGGCCCCCGACCTCGGTGCGCACACCGAGAGCATCCTGCGCGCCATGGGGCTCGGCCCTGACTCAGTCGATGGCCCGCCGGAGCGAGCCGACGAACTCCGCCGCCGCCTCGGGCCCGCCGCCGGCCAGGAGCCGGCGGACCAGGGCCGAGCCGACCACGACCCCGTCGGCCACCTCGCAGACCTCGGCCGCCTGTTCGGGCGTCGAGACGCCGACGCCGACGCAGACCGGCATGTCGGTGTGGCGGCGGATCCGCTCGACCACCTGGCGCGCCTCGTCGCCCAGGTCGGCCCGCTCGCCGGTGACGCCCATGCGGGCCACCGCGTAGACGAACCCCCGGCGCCCGGGCGCAGAGACGGCGCCACCCGGTCCTCGGGGCTCGACGGCGCCACCAGCAGCACCGTCTCGATCCCGGCCGCGTCGGCCTCCTCGGCCCAGGGGGCGATCTCCTCGAGCGAGAGGTCGGGGATGATGGCCCCGCTCACGCCCGCCGTCATCAGGGAGTTGGCCATGCGCTTGTGGCCGGCCCGGTAGACGATGTTGTAGTACGTCATGACGGCCACCGGGACCGGGGCCTCGGCCCGGGCGATGCCGTCGAGCACCTGATCGGGCACGGTCCCCCGCCCCAGCGCACGGAGCGCCGCTTCCTGGATCACCGGCCCGTCCATCATGGGGTCGGAGAACGGGATGCCGACCTCGACCGCATCGGCGCCGGCCGCCACCACGGCGGCGAGGGACTGCTCCCAGTCGTCCGTCATGCCCCCCATGAGGTAGGGGATCAGGAGCTTGCGGCCGCCGGCCCCGCTTCGCCCGCAGCGACGCCTCGAGCTCATGCACCGGCGCGCCCGAGGATCTCGCGCACCTGGGCCACGTCCTTGTCGCCCCGCCCCGACAGGGTGATCAGCACGGTCGAGCCCGCCGGGCAGGGCGGCGGTGCCGGCGGCACGGGCCACCCAGGCCACCGCGTGCGCCGACTCGAGGGCGGGGATGATGCCCTCGGTGTGGGAGAGCAACTGGAAGGCCTCGAGCACCTCGGCATCGTTGGCCGTGTTGTACTCGGCCCGGCCGATGGCGGCCAGGTGGGCGTGCTCGGGCCCGAGCCCGGGGTAGTCGAGCCCGGCCGAGATCGACTCCGCCTCGAGGATCTGACCGGCCTCGTCCTGCAGGAGCTTCGAATGCATGCCGTGCAGCACGCCCGGGATCCCGTTGGTGATGGCCGCGCCGCCCGGCCGCCTCGATACCCGACCAGCCGCGCTCCCGTATCCACGAAGCCGGCGAACGTCCCGGCCGCATTCGATCCCCCGCCGACGCACGCCACGACGACGTCGGGGTCGGCGCCGTCGAGGATCGTCCGGCACTGCCCACGGGCCTCGTCGCCGACCACGCGCTGGAACTCGCGCACCATGTAGGGGAACGGGTGCGGGCCCATGACCGAGCCCAGGCAGTAGTGCGTGTGCTCGACCGAGGCGACCCACTCGCGCATGGCCTCGTTCACCGCGTCCTTCAAGGTGCGGCTGCCCGAGGTCACCGGGCGCACCTCGGCGCCCAGCAGCTCCATGCGGAAGACGTTGAGCTCCTGGCGCTTGGTGTCGACCTCGCCCATGAACACGGTGCATTCGAGACCGAACAGCGCCGCCGCCGTGGCCGACGCCACCCCGTGCTGCCCGGCCCCGGTCTCCGCGATGATGCGCCGTCTTGCCCATGCGCCGGGTGAGCAGCGCCTGGCCGACCACGTTGTTGATCTTGTGCGAGCCGGTGTGCGCCAGGTCCTCGCGCTTGAGGAGCACCCGCACGCCCAGCCTCTCGGAGAGCCGCGGGCATTGGGTGACCGGCGTGGGGCGCCCGCCGTAGTGGGCCAGCAGGTCGTCGAGCTCCTGGTGGAAGGCGGGATCGGCCCAGGCCTCCTTGAAGGCCTGCTCGAGATCGAGGCAGGCCGGCATCAAGGACTCGGGGACGAACCGTCCGCCGAAGTCACCGAAGCGCCCGTCGGAACCGGGCTCGCTCATCAGACTCGCCATTACGCATCCCGCCAGTCGTAGGGCTCGCCGTCACCCGGGGCGGCGACGAGAGGGTCACGGGTGTCGACTTCCAGTGCTGCGGCCCGGGCGTTGACGATGAAGTCGCGCAGCTTCAGCGGATCCTTGCGCCCCGGCGAGGCTTCGACCCCGGAGGAGACGTCGACACCGAAGGGCCGCAGATGGGCGACCGCCTGGGCGACGTTGTCCGGACGCAGGCCACCGGACACGATCAGCCGGGTCGGATCGGCCACACCCTCGGCCAACCGCCAGTCGAAGACCTCGCCCGATCCGGGGTTGGCGCCGTCGATCAGCAGATAATCGGCCCCGAACTCGGCGAACCGGCTGATGGTGCGATCACCGGCGGGAAACGCCTTGATCACGAGCGGCAGCCGCGCCCGGACCCATGCCGTTTCCTGCGCCGACTCGTGCCCGTGGAGCTGTGCCGCGCCCAGGCCGGCACGCTGCACCTTCTCCACGACCCGCTGCGGTGCCTCGTCCCGGAAGACCCCGACGGTCAGGATTTCCGGCGGCAGGCGCTTGGCGATGTCGCCGGCCAGCTGCACCGAGATCTGCCGCGACGAGGGGGCGAAGATGAACCCGACCGCGTCGGCGCCCAGGCTCACGCTGAGGAGCGCGTCCGCCTCGGACGTGACGCCGCAGATCTTGACGAACAGAGGTCGCTCATCGGGCCGCGACCGGGTGGCCGACGAGTGACCGCAGCGCAGCGGCCCGATCCCCCGCCCGCACCAGCGTCTCGCCCACCAGAATGGCGTCGTAGCCCGCGTCGGCGAGCCGGCGGGCGTCGTCGCCGTCCCGGATTCCCGACTCCGCCACCGCCACCACCTCCGCCGGAATGCGGGCGGCGAGCGAGACCGGCCCGGTCCTGGTCGACGGCGAACGTGCGCAGGTCCCGCTGGTTGACCCCGACCAGGCGTGCCCCCGCCTCGAGGGCCCGCTCGAGCTCGGCCTCGTCGTGCACTTCCACCAACGCCGCCAATCCCAGCGCGGTCGCCCTTCGGTGGAACCGCCCGAGCTCCCCGTCACTGAGCGCGGCGGCGATCAGCAGTACGGCATCGGCCCCCATGAGGGCGGCGTCGACGACGTCGAGCTCGGACACCGTGAAGTCCTTGCGCAGGACCGGGAGCTCGCAGGCCGCCCGGGCGGTGCGAAGGTCGTCGACCGAACCGCCGAAGTACTGCGCATCGGTCAGGACCGAGAGGCAGGATGCCCCGCCGGCGGCGTACTCCTTGGCCACCAGATCGGGCTGGAGATCGGGCCCGAGGTCACCCTTGGACGGTGATCGGCGCTTGATCTCGGCGATGCACGAGAGCCCTCCCTTGCGCAGGGAAGCGGTGAAGTCGCGCGGCGGTGCCTGCCGCAGTGAGATGGCCTGCTGCGGCCAACTCGTCGGCGTCACGGCCATCATTGCGAGCGTCGGCTCGATGCGTGGCGAGGATGTCCGCCAGGTAGGAGGGCATGGCAACCCAGCGTAGACCGGACCACGCGGTTACGCTCGGCCCCATGACCGATACCACCAACTTCAACCAGACTGTCATCGACGAGTTCCGGGCCAACGGCGGCAAGGTCGGCGGCGGCTTCGCCGGCATGCCGATGGTGATCATCACCACGAAGGGCGCCAAGTCGGGCAAGCCGCGGGTCAACCCATTGGCGGCGCTGGTCGAGGACGACGGGACGCTCTACATCTTCGCCTCCAAGGGTGGCGCGCCGACGAATCCGGACTGGTACCACAACATCGTGGCGAACCCCGAGGTCGAAGTCGAGTTCGGTGACGAGAAGTACACCGCCATCGGCCACCGTCCTGACCGGCGACAAGCGCACCGAGATCTACGACCGCCAGAAGGCCCTGGTTCCCGGCTTCGCCGACTACGAGGCGGGCACGACCCGGGTCATTCCCGTGGTCGCTCTCACCCGCAAGAGCTGACACGGGCGGTCAGCGGGCGAAGAGGTGCCAGCCCAGCCACAGGAAACCCACGACGAGGACGACCCGTCCGACCGGGTGCGTGGCGATTTTTCCGACCACGGCGGACGGATGCGCCACCGCCGAGGGGCGCACGTACGACAGCCACCACAGCAGGAGCGCCACGGCCCCGATCGCGCCCCAGACCACGTACGACACCGTGCTGACACTCATCGGCGGGCACCCTGCCGCACGATGGACCACCCTGCCGCCATCCAGCCGAAGAACAGCAGTGCCTTGAGGACGTAGAAGCGGTCGTTGGCGTCGGTGATCGAGCTGAAGGTCGGATGGTCGGCCCGGCTCCCATGGACCAGGTAGTTGAAGAGCTCCCAGGCCGTGAAGACGACGAGGAGCGCGACCCACGGCCGGTAGGGGTGCGCACCGGCTGGGCGGGTGTGGAGCGGCCAGCGCACGACCACCAGCACCGCCATGCCCACGATGGCCAGCCCCGTCAGCACGTCGGCCGGGAGCGTGAACGGTGTCGTCGACGCCGCGAGGAGTGCGTACGCCGAGCCCCCTCCGACCAGCAATGCGGTGGAAGGGGAACGCACGACGACTATCCGGGCGCCGATGGCACAATCGGAAGCAGTGTCACCCGGGCGGGAGAGGAGCCGCCGAGACCATCGCCCGATCGCACCCGGATCGGACCGGGTGCCCCCACCGTCCGGTGCAGGTAGCCCAGGGCCACCCAGGACCCGAGTTCGGGGCTCCAGGCGGCGGAGGTGATGGTCCCCACCACCTTGTCGTTCATGGCGGCTTCGGCGCCCCCGGCGTCGTCCGGTGCGGCGCCGGCATGCAGGGTCATCCCGAACGCCAGGCGCCCGGGTTCGGCGATCACCCCTACGAGCCGGCGGGGCACGTTGTTGCCCCGCGCGTCGAGCCGGGCGACGAGCTCCTGGCCGGTGTAGCACCCCTTGGTGAAGCTCACCGAACGATCCACCAGGCCCGCCTCGGCCGCGATGGTCTTGTCGGTGAGCTCACTCCCCATGGCCGGAATGCCCGACACGATCCGGCAGGCTTCGACCGCGTCCCGATCACAGGAAACGATCCCCTCGGGCATCGTCCCGGCGGCAGGGTCGAGAAGCACATCTTTGGGACCGAGCAGGTCGATCCCGCTCCAGCCGTTCCATTCGTACGGAAGGCGCAGCACCCCGTTCTCCTCGAGCACGGTCAGCAGGCCGGCGGCCGCCGGGCCCACGCCGGCGCCCCGCAGCGCCAGGCAACGCCACGGGAGACGCTCGATCTCGACCTTGGAGCGGAGGAGGAACTTCTTGAGCCGGGCCACCATGGCGTCGCCGAACCCGGCATCCGTATCGAGCACGAAACCCTGGGCATCCACGCGGGTGACCCGCAGGAGGGCGGTCAACTTCCCATCCGGCTGGAGCAGGAGCGAGTCGGCGGTCGCCCCGATGCCGAGCGCGAGTACGTCCTGACTCAATTGCCCCTGAAGATACGACTCGGCGTCATCGCCGCGCACCGAGAACACATCCCGGCCGAGCAGGAAGGCACCGGCACCGTGACGGAGCGCGGCGACCTGGGGCGCGCTCACTCGATCGCTCCCGCGGCCGAGCGGGCCGCCGTCATCACCCGGGCCGCCGTGACCGCCACCAGCAGGGCCCGCACCTTCTGGCCGCACTCCTCGTCCTCCCGGACCGGATCGCTGTCAGCCACGATCCCCGCGCCCGCCTGCACGTGGGCCCGCCCGTCGGGCGAGACGACCATGGTGCGGATCGCGATGGCCGTGTCGATGTTGCCCGAGAAGTCGATGTAGCCCACGACTCCGCCGTAGACCCCCCGCTTGGTCGATTCGAGCTCGTCGATGATCTCCATGGCGCGTACCTTCGGCGCCCCCGACAGCGTGCCGGCCGGCAGGGTGGCCCGGAGCACGTCGATGGGTCCCTTATCCTCGGCCAGCTCGCCCGAGACCTGCGACGTGATGTGCATGATGTGGCTATAACGCTCGATGGTCATGAGCTCGTCCACCTTTTCGGTGCCGAACCGGACCACGCGCCCGACGTCGTTGCGGGCCAGATCGACCAGCATGATGTGCTCCGCCAGCTCCTTGGGGTCCTCGGCCAGCTCGCCTTCGAGCAGCCGGTCGTGCTGCTCGCTCTCGCCCCGGGGCCGCGAGCCGGCAATGGGCCGCGACGTCACGATCCCGTCGCGCAGGCGCACCATCGGCTCGGGCGAGGCACCGACGACGGTCACCTCGGGAAAGCGCAGGAAGTACAGGTAGGGACTGGGGTTCAGCAGGCGCAGGGCACGGTAGACGTCGAACGGGTCCGCATCGAGGTCGAGGTCGAAACGCTGGGAGAGCACGACCTGGAAGATGTCGCCCGCAGTGATGTAGTCCTTCGCCACGGCGATGGCCGCCCGGTACTCCTCCGCGCTCATGGTGCGGCTGGCCTCGGCCGATGCGATGCCCTGGCGGGGCGCCGGCACCATCTCGCCCGACCGCGTCCGCGCACAGTCGCGGGCCAGCTCCTCCAGGCGGGCGCACGCCGCCTCGTAGGCCTCGGCCAGCTCGTCGGCCGTCGGTCCCTCGCCCGCGGCCGAGCCCTCGGGCACGACCACGTTGTCGATGAGCGAGATCCGCTGGCGCCAGTGGTCGAACGCGGCGAACTGCCCGATGACCACGAGCGCCGCATCGGGGTGGCCCAGGTCGTCCCGGGGGACGTCCGGGAGGCGCTCGATCTCACGCACCACGTCGTACCCGAGATACCCCACCAGCCCTCCGTGCAACGGCGGCAGGCCGTCCAGGGTCGGGGAATGGAACCGGTCCAGCAGGGTCTCGACCGCCTGCAGGATCCCTTCGTCGGAGGAGCCGAGCCCCAGGCGCCCGGCTGCGTGCACGGCCTTGCCGCGCGCCGTGAGCGTGGCCAACGGGCGCCGGCCGACGAACGAATAGCGCCCCCAGCGCTCCCCGCCCTCGACCGACTCGAACAGGAAGCCCTCGCCGTCACCGACCAGGTTGGCGAAGGCGCTCACCGGCGTGAGGGTGTCGGCGACGACCTCGCACCACACCGGCACGATCGCATGCTCCTTCGCCAGTGCGGCGAACTCGACCGCGTCGGGCCGGAAGCTCAGCACGGCTCGGGTCGGGGCACTCCCGGCCCCTGGCCGAGCGTGCGGTAGAAACACGTGCGCTCGCCGGTGTGGCAGGCACCCTTGCCGTGTTGATCCACGAGGACGACGAGCGCATCGCCGTCACAGTCGACGCGCACCTCGCGCACGTACTGGCGGTCCCCCGAGGTCTCGCCCTTCTGCCAGTACTCCTGCCGGCTGCGGCTGTAGAACCAGGACCGGCCACTCTCGAGGGTGCGGCGCAGCGCCTCGGCGTCCATGTAGGCGAGGGTGAGTACGGTGCCGTCCGTCGCATCCTGGACGATGGCCGGAACCAGTCCGTCACCCTTGGCGAAATCGACGACCCCTACGAGCCCGTCGTCGACCTTGAGGGCAATTCCTTCGGCGGCGCTCATAGATAGAGGCCCGTCCCGCTGTCGTTCCGCTTCGAGGCGATGGCGTGGATGTCGCGCTCGCGCAGGATCACGTACTCCTCGCCGTGCACCTCGACTTCGAAGCGGTCCTCCGGATTGAACAGAACGGTGTCGCCCACCTTGACCGTACGCACGTGCGGCCCGACGGCGACCGCCTCGGCCCAACTGAGCCGGCGCGAGATCTGGGCGGTGGCGGGGATGAGGATCCCCGCCCGGGAACGGCGCTCACCTTCGCTCTGCCCCATCTGCACCAGAACCCGGTCGAAGAGGACCGAAATAGGTTGCATCTCGTCGATGACGGTCGGATCCACCCTGGCACGGTACCGCACGAATGCCGGTGTGCAGGTCAGGGCCGGACATGCACCCCATGTTCCGCCATGTAGGCCTTGGCCTGCCCCAGCGTGAACTCCCGGCGATGGAAGATGGACGCGGCCAGCACGGCATCGGCCCCGCCCACCGTGGCCCCCTCCACGAGATGCTGCAGCGTCCCCACGCCCCCCGACGCCACCACGGGGATCCCCACGGCGTCGACGACGGATGCGATGAGCTCCAGGTCGAAACCGTCCCTGGTGCCGTCGCGGTCCATGGAGGTGAGAAGGATCTCGCCGGCCCCGTTGGCGGCGCACTCGGTGGCCCAGGCGACCACATCGAGCTCGGTCGGGCGCCGGCCGCCGTGCGTGTACACCTGCCAGCCGGCTCCGTGCGCCCGGGCATCGATGGCCACCACGGCGCACTGCGTGCCGAACTCGTCCGCGATGTCACGCACCAGGGTCGGCCGTTCGACCGCCGCCGTGTTCACCGCCACCTTGTCCGCCCCGGCCCGGAGGAGGCGACGCGCATCTTCGGTCTCACGCACCCCCCCGCCGACGGTGAGCGGGATGAACACCTGCTCGGCCGTGCGCGCCACCACCGAGACCATGGTCTCGCGGCCGTCGGACGAGGCCGTGATGTCGAGGAACGTGAGCTCGTCCGCCCCTTCGGCGTCGTAGCGCGCCGCCAACTCGACCGGGTCGCCCTCGTCGGTGAGGTCGACGAAGCGGACGCCCTTGACCACCCGGCCGTCCGTCACGTCGAGGCAGGGGATCAGACGGACACTGCGCACGCGGCGACCGCCTCCTTCACGCTGAAGCGTCCCTCGACGAGCGCCTTGCCGACGATCACGCCGTCCAGCGTCCGCGTCCGCTCGCCCGAGACCGTCACGTCCGTCAGCTCCCGCAGGTCGTCGAGCGTCCCGACACCGCCCGAGGCGATGACCGGCAGCGCACTCGGCGCGGCCAGCTCCAACAGGGCGCGGAGACCTTCGACGTCGCTGCCGCCGAGCATGCCGTCCCGGGCGATCGCCGTGGCCACCACGGCGCCGAGCGGCTCCCCGGCCCAGATCGTCAGCAAGTCGGGCAAGGTCCGCCCCGAGCCCGTCTCCCACCCGTGTGCGCGGGCCTCCGCCACCCCATCGGGTCGCACCACGTAGTCCAGCCCGACCGCCACTTGCCCCGGCCAGCGCCGGGCGCACCTGGTGGCCAGGGCCGGATCCTCCAGGGCGGCCGTTCCGAGGACGACCCGGGCCACGCCCAGATCCAGGACGGCCGTCACGTCGTCTTCGCGACGGATGCCGCCGCCGGTCTGCACCCGCACGCTCGACCGGGCCGCCAGCTCCACGATCCGGCCGAGCGTCTCGCGCTCGTGGGGCACGCCGGTGCGGGCGGCATCGAGGTCCACCACGTGGATCCACGTCGCGCCGCCCTCGATGTAGGTGGCGGCCAGAGCCAACGGGTCCCCGTAGCGCTGCTCCCGGTCGAAATCACCCTGGGTCAACCGCACGGCTCCCCCGGCGCGCAGATCGATGGCTGGATACAGGATCACCGTTCAGGCAGCCAGCGCGACGAAGTTCGCCAGCAGGGCCAGCCCGGTGCGGCCCGACTTCTCGGGGTGGAACTGCGCCCCCCACAGGCTCCGGCGCGCCACCAGTGCGGCCACCGGGCCGCCGTAGTCACAGACGGCCACCGTCTCGGGCCCGACCGGGGGGGCGTACGAGTGCACGAAGTAGACCCACGGCTTCTCCTCCAGCCCGTGCAGGGGCGTCGGGCCGCCGTCGCCGGCGCTACCCCCGACCACCTCGAGCTGGTTCCACTGCATCTGCGGGTGCTTCTCGGTCGACGGCAGGAGCGCCACCCGGCCCGCGAACACGCCCAAGCCCGCCGCCTCGGGGCTCTCGTCCGAGCCCTCGTACAAGAGCTGGAAACCGATGCACACCGCCAGGAAGGGGACCCCGGCCCCGATCGCCCCCCCGGCCGCAGCGGCGAGCCCGCTGTCGTCCAATGCACGGGCACAGGCCCCGAATGCACCCACGCCCGGCAACACCACGGCATCGGCGGCTTCGACCTCGGCCGGGTCGGTGACGAGGCGGGCCGCCGCGCCGACGTGCTGCAGAGCCTTCTCGGCCGACCGGAGGTTCCCGATGCCGTAGTCGAGCACGGCGATCTTCGGACCGCTCACAGGCTCCCCTTGGTGGACGGGATGCCCACCCCCTCGATCCGCACCGCGTCACGCAGGCAGCGTGCCACGCCCTTGAACCCCGCCTCGAGCATGTGGTGGGTGTTCTTGCCCTCCCGGCGCCGGATGTGCAGCGTGAGGTTGCCCGCCGTGGCGAAGGCGCGCCAGAACTCCTCGGCCAGCTGGGGGTCGAACGGCGGCGAGCCCAGCCCGGCCGCGTCGGGCGCGAACTCGACGTCGTAGGCCAGGAAGGGACGACCGGAGAGGTCGAGCGCGACCTCCATCAGGGCCTCATCGAGCGGCAACAGCATCGACGCAAAACGGCGGATCCCCCGCTTGTCGCCGAGCGCCTCGGCCAGGCAGCCCCCGAGCACGATCCCGACGTCTTCGACCGTGTGATGGGCATCCACGTGCAGGTCGCCCTCGGCGTGGACGACCAGGTCGAACGAGGCATGCCGGCCCAGCTGCTCGACCATGTGGTCGAAGAACGGCAGCCCGGTGCTGACATCGACGGTACCGGTGCCGTCGATCTCGAGCGAGGCCTCGATCGTGGTCTCCTTGGTCTTGCGCTCCTTGGCCGCTCGCCGGTCAGTCGTCATTGCAGGCACTCCTCCAACGCAGTCAGGAATCGGTCGTTCTCGTCGGGCCGCCCGATCGTCACCCGCAGGCACCCGGGCAGGCCGTCCCAGCTGGCGCAGTTGCGAATGAGCACGGAGCGCTCGAGGAGGCCCTCCCACACTTTGTCCGCATCTTGGGCGAGGGGGCGGAAGAGGATGAAATTGGCATCCGACGGCCAGCTCTCGACCGGAAGGTCGCCCAGGGCGGCCGCCACCCGGCCCCGCTCCTCGGCGACGAGCGCCACCCGGGCCTCCATCTCGTCGGTGTACTCCAGGGCCAGCAGGCCGGCCAGTTGGGTCTGCGCCGAGAGGTGGTACGGCAGCACCACGGCCTCGCAGGCCTGCACGACCTCGGGCTCGGCCACCAGGTAGCCGAGCCGGGCGCCGGCCATGGCCCACGTCTTGGAGAACGTGCGGGTGACCACCAGGCCCGGGTGGTCCGGCCGGCGCAGGTCGAGGGCGGTCCAGGAGGAGAACTGACCGTAGGCCTCATCGACGACGACGAGTCCCGGTGCGCATTCGAGGATCCCGGCGACGGTGTCCCTTGGCTCGGCCCGGCCCGTCGGGTTGTTGGGCGAGCAGATGAAGGTGATCTCGGGTCGCTCCCGGGCGAGGAGTGCCCGCGCCTCGCCGAGGTCGATGCGGAAATCCTCGGTGCGCCCGCCCTCGACCACCTCGGTGCCGGTCAGCCGGCTGATGTGCGAGTGCAGGGCGTAGGTCGGCTCGAACAGGGCAGCCTTGCGACCGGGCCCGCCGTAGGCCAGCAGCAGGCACTGGAGCACCTCGTTGGACCCGTTGGCGCAGAAGACCTCTGCCGGTTCGACACCGTGGAGCGCGGCCACGGCGGCCCGCAGTTCCGTGGCCGGGCGGTCGGGATACCGGTGGAACGACACCTCGGCCAGCGCCCGCAGGAGGTCCCGGCTCCACTGCTCGGGGGGTGGGAAGGGTGACTCGTTCGTGTTGAGGCGTACCTCGGCCTCGACCTGGGGCGAGTGGTAGCCCTCGCCGAGCGAGAGGTCCGGTCGGATGGGCGGGAGCTGGCTCATCGGGTCATCGGGCTTCGAGCGCGGCGAGGCGGAGGCGGATGGAGTCGGCGTGCGCGGGGAGGCCCTCGGTCTCGGCCAGCGTGATGACCGGGGGTCCGAGCTGGGTGATCGCCCCGGGGGTGACGGTCACGGCGTGGATGTGGCGGCGGAAGTCGTCGGCCCGCAGCGCTGACGAGAACCGCGCCGTGCGATTGGTGGGCAGGACGTGGTTGGGGCCGGCGATGTAATCGCCCAGGCTGGCGGGCGACCACGGGCCGAGGAACACCGCTCCTGCGCTCTCCACCAGGTCCACCAGGCTGTCCGGGCCGGCCAGCAGGTCATCGGACACGATGATCTCCAGGTGCTCGGGAGCGACCGTGTTGGCGACCGCCATGGCCTCGGTCGGCCCGGTCACGAGGCAGGCGATCCCCGCGGTGGCGAGGGTGGATTCGAGGTCGGCCCGCCGAGGCGAGGCCGCCACGATCCGGTCGACCTCGGCGCTGACCGCGGCCAACAGGGACTCGTCCCAGGTCACGAGCCAGGCCAGCCCGTCCGGACCGTGCTCCGCCTGGACGACGAGGTCGATGGCGACGAACGCGGGCGGGGCGCCGGGGCCGGCAACGACCACGATCTCGGAGGGGCCCGCAAAGGCCGAGGCCACGCCCACGACCCCGCTGACCTGGCGCTTCGCCTCGGCGACGTAGGCGTTGCCCGGGCCGGCAATGACGTCGACCCGGGGGATGGTGGCGGTGCCGTAGGCCATGGCCCCGATGGCCTGGGCGCCGCCGATCCGGTACACCTCACTGATGCCGGCGACGGCTGCCGCGGCCAGCGTGGCATCGTCGACCTTGCCGTCGGCGGCCGGGGGCACGCTGAGCGCGATGTCTGCCACGCCGGCCACCCGGGCGGGTGCGGCGCACATGAGGACGGTCGAGGGGTATCGAGCCCGCCCGCCCGGCGCATAGATACCGGCACGGCCCACGGGGCGCGTCAGATGCGCCACGCTGACCCCGCCCGACTCGAAGTCTCCCGGCGGGCTGCCCTCGTGGGAGTGGTACGCCACGATCCGTTGGTAGGCCAGCTCGAGCGCACTGCGCAGCGCAGGGTCGATCCGGCCCAGGGCGGCCGTGATCTCTTCAGCGGGGACACGGATGCCCGTCGGCGTGCCTGCTGCATGCAGGTCAACCCCGTCGAATTTCAGCGTGCACTCGACCACGGCCTCGTCGCCGTCGGCCCGGACGCGGCGCAGCACCTCGGCCACGGCCTCGTGCACATCGGCGCCGGGATCAGCCGGGCGCGGGAGGACGTGGTCGAAGGGCGGTCGGGCGCCACGGAGATCGAGCACGCGGAGGGACATGAGGACACAAGGCTACTGGCGATGCGCGACCCCTCCGGGCGAACTATGAGGCCGTGTTGGCCGCCATGGTCGGGCTGACCTGCATCTGCTCCCAGGTACTCCGCCGTTCACTCACGAGTTCGTTGACTGCGCTCGTGACTTCGGGCCGGGCGTCGGGGATCTTCATGTCGAAGTGCTCCACCCCGTGACGGATCTCGAGGATTTCGACACCGTCGGGACCGGCGCTGTACTGGTACGGCGCATCCTCGGGAACGAAGAAACCGTCTCCGGCCCGCAAGGTCTGATTCCCCATGACGGCCGAGCCGCTGATGACGTAATAGAGGCAATCGACATTGTGGGTATGCCGCGGGAGCGGGTAACCGGGCTTGAACCACAGGGTCACGAGGCTGAACCCGCCTTCGTCTTCCTTCTGTCGCAGCAGCACCTTGGTTTGGGCGCCGGCCCCCAGACCGGCCGCAAGGCTGGCGCCGAACGCCGCCTGGGTTTCAGGCGACATCTCCGGGTTCGACATCAGGTCGGTCTCCATAAGGTCGACCGCATCCTTGGCTCGAAAGAGGGAGATCCCCTTTTTCCTCGTCTTCGTGCTCATGCTCTCCCGCCCCTTTTTCCGTCCCCGCTCGTGCTGGTGCTTCCCTTTTCCTTGAAGGGTACATCGGCGGGGCAGGGGGATCTTTGTTTGCCCATGTTGCGGGTCACGCCCGACAGATTCTCTCTTGCGATGAATGCTCCTCTCTCGTGATGACTGCCGCTCGTTCCGTCGCTGCCGAGCCGGCCCGGGCGCAGGCGCAGGCGCAGGCGGACGAACTCAAGCATGCGGTGCGTTCCCTCAAGGCCCTCGTGAGCGCTGCGCAACCACGCACGTTGTCGGGCGACGAGGCCCGCGTCTTCGCCGACCTGTTCGCCGAGGCCGGGAGGGCGGCCGCGGCCGGCCTCGCCTTGTTCGCCCCGGTCGTCGACGACAGTGGTTCCTACGCCAAGGTCGGTCACGGGACAGCCGTCGATTGGCTGGCTGCGATCTCTGGCTCGTCGCCGGGCACGGCCAGGGGTCAGCTGACCGCGGCGCAGCGTGCGAGCGCAAACGAGGGACTGACCGAGGCATTGCACTCGGCCCAGCTCTCGAGCGCCCAACTCAAATTGATAAGCGATACCGAGGCAACAGCACCCGGCAGCGCCGCCACATTGTTGGAAATGGCCGACCGTGGGTTGTCACTCCAGGAGATGAGCGACAACGCATCCCGCTTGCGCGCCGCAGCCCGCTCCAAGGAGAGCGAACGGGCGCGCCGGGACCGGGTATCCAAATGGCGACACTGTCGCTGGCGTCAGAATCCCGGGGGTGGGGTACGGGGCGAGTTCCTGTGCGACGAGATCGAATGGGCCCGGGTCGCTCCGGGGCTCGAGGCGGCCGCCAAAGAACGTTGGAAAGCCTCGCACTCGGGCGAGTCGCTCGAGGCCCATCGAATGGATGTCCTCCTCTCGCTGCTGGCCGGCGGGTCGACGATGCCGACCGGTACTGGCTCGGGAAGTCGGCCACATACGATCGTCATCGTCGACGCTGAAGCACTCCGGCGCGGGACCGCAGTGGGAGCCGAACTCTGTGAGATCGAAGGTATCGGGCCTGTCTCGGTCGACGCTGTCGTGGAGTTGGTCGGCCAAGGCGGCATGCAACTCCTCGTCAAGGACGGTGTCGACGTGCGTACCGTCACCAGCACCCGGCGGGACCTGCCCCAGCGGGTCGAGGCCGCACTGTTGGTCCGGGACCGCACCTGCGTCGTTCCGCAATGCGGAAAGCGACATGGCCTCGAAGCGGACCACTGCCACACCGACTTCGGGGACGACGGTCCGACCGAGATGGCAAATTTGGTCCGATTGTGCCCGGAGCATCACGACCTCAAGACATATGGAGGCTTTCGCATAGAAGGCGGCCCGGGCGATTGGCAGTGGATCGCTCCCGAGCATCCGAGGAGCGCCCGTTACATCGCACTGGCCCGACGGTTGGCCGCAGCGAAGGGCAAGGCGAAGCGGAATGACCCCCGGCAGACCTGAGCCGCGACCACACTGAAGTAGGCCATCATCAAGAGATGACATCTGCGGCCGAACTCTCTTCCTTATCGTCGACCCTGAAGGAGCTCTACGACCGCGTCTCGTCGATGGCCGAATCGGCACAGTCCGATGGCAACGAGGACATGGCCCGTGAGCTGTTCGCGGTCGAACGTTCGCTCGCGGGCGCGCTCCGGCGGCTGGGCCGGTTCACTCAGACGGCGTAGAGCACCAGCTCATGTCCAAGAAGCGTCGCCGCACTCCGTAGAACTGCCTGGCGCTGGGCTACGACGGCACAGTTTCGTCGATCAGCGAGCTCGATGACGGCGATCACAGCGAGATCGGTGGTGTCGCATCGAGCAGCCAACTCTCCGGATCGGCGGGCGGCCTCGCTGTTGAACGGCTCGACCTCGGTCCCGTCCAGCAATTCGGCGATCCGGTCACCGCGCGCTTCGGTCCGGTAGGCCTCGGCCACGGCGACGGCAGGAATGACCGGCACGATGCCGTTGGACAGGGCTGCCCGGTGAAGTGCCCACATCATGCGATCCCCTCTGGCCGCAGCGTGGAGTGCCCCGACCCCGTAGACGAGTCCCTCCCTCCGGGCCGGACTCACGCGTTCAACGGCGTCGCACCCGGGAAGCTACCCCGGAGACACCGGAACGAAGACGGGCCAGAAGCGCTTCGCCCGCAGCCAACTCTTCAGCACTGAGCGATCCCGTTTCGCCCTCCCAGGCTGCAACCCCCCGTAGACCCTGACGCACCTGCAGCTGCTTCTCGGCCGCATTCGACAACCACGCGCTGAAGGAGACGCCATCTTGCTTGGCCGCCTCTTCGACGGCGGTCGCCACATCATCAGCCAAGGAAACCGACCGCTTGGTCACCATGGAAAAATGGTAACACCCTGAGTACTACCGCTTTGTGCAGGGCTCAGATCTAGAGGTGTGGTAGCTGCGAGCTGGCATTTAAACCGATGCCGGCCCCAAAGGGCCGGCATCGGACGGACCGTCCGGGAGGCGGATCCCATTGACGGCCCGGAACGGAACCAGGTGGCGGGAACCGGTTCCAGGTTCTAAGTGTAATCCCAGGATCAGCCGATTGAGGCGTCATCGCACCGGGAATTGACACAAATATCAAGCCTTCGACGAGGCTGCCGGGCGGGCAGACGCGAAGAGAGGCGAGGCGAGGCGGGAGGCTAGACCGTCGAGGATGGGCAGATGTCAGCCAGGATGCATCGGATACAAGCCGGTCGCCGGGCAAGGCAGACCGCCCGTCCGTGGAGGATCAGCCGGAGACTGAAGGCTCCCCTTTCGGCTGGGGGGACAAGCGCGTTCAGCTCGTGCTCGACCTTGACGGGATCGTCGAGTTTCGTGAGACCCAGGCGTTTGCTGAGTCGGAGGACGTGCGTATCTACCGGGAGACCGGGCAGACCGAACGCACAGCTGCGCACCACGTTGCCCGTCTTGCGCCCTACCCCCGGCACTGTGACGAGATCATCCAGGTCAGTGGGCACTTCGCCACCGAAGCGGTCCTCCAGCGCGGCCGCCATGCCGATGAGGCTGCGCGCCTTGGCCCGGAAGAACCCGGTCGAATGGATGATCTCTTCGAGCTCCTCGGGATTGGCGCGGGCCAATGAAGCCGGGTCCGGATACGCGGCGAAGAGCGCCGGTGTCACCATGTTCACCCGTGCGTCGGTGCTCTGAGCCGACAGGATCGTCGCCGCCAGCAACTGGAACGGGGACTCGTGCGTGAGCGCGCAGAGCTCCTTGGCCGTGCCGGGATACTCCTCAGCCAGGCGCTCCATCACCACCCGGGCCATGCCCTTCGGCGTTCGGGGACGTCCCACCCCGTCACGGTACCGGGTTAACGTGCGCGCATGAACGTGCTCGTCCTGCGCGAACTCGACGACGTCCAACTCTCGGATCTCGCGGCACTGCTGGCGCGGTGCGAGGCGTTCGACGGCCATCCGGCGCTGGCCGAACCCCAGCGGGTCGCAGCGGCGCGTCGGGATCTCGGGGGTCACGGGGCGCAGGCCGTTCTGGGCTACGAAGGTGACGCGCTCGTCGGTTGTGCCTTCGTCACCCCGGCCATCGATGGTGCCACGGCCCTCCATGTCGCCGTGGATCCGCTCCATCGGAGTGAGGAGGACGACAGAAAAACTGAGCTCCTCCGCGCCGCTCTCGAACATGTACCCCACGGACACCCGGTCCGCCTCTGGCTCATGCAGGCAACCGATCGCGACGACGCGGAGGCGGCGACGACTCGGCTTTGCGTCCGAGCGGGACCTCTTGCAGATGCGCGTGCAGCTTCCCCTTCCCGCCGACATCGTGGCGGCAAGCCGTCCCGTGGTCACCCGCCCCTTCGAGCCCGGCCGGGACGACGAGGCATGGCTCGTCATCAACAATCTGGCCTTCGCAGACCATCCCGAACAGGGCGCCTGGACGATCGAGGATCTCCACGAGCGCACGTCGGCGCCGTGGTTCGATCCCGAGGCGTTCCTCATAGCCGACAGCGAGGACGGAACAGGGTTGATCGGCTCGTGCTGGGACAAGTTGCACCTCGAGAGCACGCCCGTGATGGGCGAGATCTACGTCATTTCGGTCAATCCCGCACGACACAGCGAAGGATGGGGACGGGCGCTGACCGTCGCCGGTCTGCAGTGGATCGCCGCGCAGGGCATCACCACCGGCATGCTGTACACGACCGCCTCGAACACGGCCGCCGTGAAGCTCTACACCTCACTCGGCTTCACCGTCGATCATGTGGACCGGTCGTACGTGCGCAGCGACCGTCTCCTGATCACGCCGGCGGGTCAGCCCGTACCCGAACCAGCGCCGATCGCCCGCCCGATCCCGTAGGTCACTCCGGCAGCTACCGCCGTGATCACCAGTTGGCGCAGTGCGGAGCGCACGACGAGACGCTGGGTGAACGTCGCCAACACGACGCCGACCGTCAGGGAAGCGACCACGGTGAGGACGATCGAGGCCACGATCGCCGCCGTGCCGCTGGTGATGAGCCACGGCACGAGCGGGATGAATGCGCCGAGGGCGAACGACAGAAACGAGGACACCGCCGCCTGCACGGGGGAGCCGAGATGCGCGGGGCTGATGCCGAGCTCCTCTCTCGCGTGCGTCTCGAGGGCCAACTCGGGGTCTTGCATGACTTCGTGCACCATGTCGCGGGCGACGGCCGGGGCGATACCGCGCTCCTCGTACATGCCGAGGAGCTCCTGTGCTTCCCCTTCGGGGCTCTGGGAGAGGGATTCACGTTCTACATCGAGCTCGCGCTCGAGCAGCTCCCGCTGGGCCGCCATGGAAAGATATTCCCCCGCTCCCATGGAGAAGGCGCCGGCGACCAGACCCGCCACCCCGACCAGCCGGACGATCTGGCCCCCGGGACTGGCGCCCGCGACGCCGAGAACCAGCGAGATATTGGTGACCAGACCGTCGCTCAGCCCGAAGACGGCCGCTCTCGCCCCGCCGCCCCGGACGTCACGATGCTGGTGGAACTGGAGCTGGTCGGGCACTTTGTCCAGCGTAGTGATCCCTGGCAACCCGCCGGCGATCCGTAAGATGCCTGGGCCTCGATACGCTCAGAGGCCGGATCACGACCAGGACCAACAAGGAGCGCACCACCATGACCACCATCGTCGACGGCCTCGAGGCATTCCACGACCTCGTCGGCAAGCAGGTCGGCTACTCCGAATGGCAGACGATCACCCAGGAACGGGTCAATCTCTTCGCCGACGCCACCGACGATCACCAGTGGATCCACGTCGATCCCGAGCGGGCCAAGGAGGGTCCCTTCGGCGGTCCCATCGCGCACGGCTATCTGACCCTCTCGCTGGCGCCGGTCCTCCTCAACAAGATCCTCCGCGTCGACAACATGAAGTTCGGCGTCAACTACGGGTCCAACAAGGTTCGCTTCCCGACGCCGGTGCCGGTCGGCGCCGAGTTGCGCATGGGTGTCACGATCGCCAACGCCGAAGACGTCGAGGGCGGCGTCCAGGTGACCTACGACATGGTGTTCGAAGTGCGGGACACCCCCAAGCCGGCCTGCGTCGCTCAAGTGGTCTTCCGCTACTTCCGCTGAGCGTGGGCCCCGGTTCCGGTCTGGCCAAGGATCCCACGCCGCTCCCCCAGGGCGAGGAGAAGACCGCACGCGTCCGCTCGATGTTCGACGCCATCGCGCCCCGCTACGACCTCGTGAACCGGCTCATGACGTTCGGGCTGGACCAGAGTTGGCGCCGCGACACCGTCACCGCACTTGCGCTCCCCGAGGGCTCACTCCTGCTCGACATCGCGTGCGGTACCGGCGATCTCACACGCCTCGCCCAGCGCCGTCACTACCGGGTCGTCGGCGCGGACCTCAGCGCCGGCATGCTCGCGGCCAACCGGACCGGCGCGCCGTTGCTGCAAGTGGACTGCAGCCAGCTCCCCTTCCCAGACGGCACGTTCGACGGTCTCGTCTGCGGCTACGCCCTGCGTAACTTCACCGATCTGCCCGGCGCGTTGAGGGAGACCGCAAGGGTCCTCCGCGCCCGGAGGGCGCGTGGCCATACTGGAGGTCGACGCGCCCCACTCGACTGTCCTGCGCACCGGCTACAACGTCTGGTTCAACGAGGTCGTCCCGCTCCTCGGCGCCGCATTGTCGGACCGCGAGGCCTACGACTACCTGCCGCGGTCGGTGGCTTACCTGCCGGCGTCGCCCGTCCTTCGTCGCATGATGGTCGACGCCGGCTACTCCGGTGTCGGCATTCGACCCCTCGCGGGAGGACTCAGCCAGCTCCTCTACGCCACCAAGGCCGGTGTCCCCGCTCCATGACCTCGAGCCGTGAGTCGTTGCACGCCCGCACCGTCCCGCTCGAATACGGACCGGATGCACTGCAGTTCGACGGCCGCCCGACCGTTCTCTTCGACCGGCCCGGGCTCACTCTCGTCGGCTGGGGCACCGCTGTGCTGGTGCAAGCCGACGAAGCCGCCGAAGTCCTGGCAGCCATACCGTGCGACGATCAGGTCCAGCGACCGGGTTCAGGGGTCGTCGCTCTCGGCGCGTTGCCCTTTCTCGATACGTTCTCAGGCCATCTGATCGTGCCCCGCTTCACCATGGGCATCGCCGTCGACCCCGACGGTACGACCCACCGCTGGGCCACTGCCGTCGGGCCGGCCGACCTGCCTCTGCCCGGGACCGACGAACTGTTCGACTCGGTCATCTGGCAGTACGGCGAGGTAACGGGGACGGCGCAGGATGTGGGCATCACGTCGCTGACGCCCGAGCTGTCCCGGGCCGGCTACAGCGCCCTGGTGGCGCGGGTGTCGTGGCACAGATGGGCCGGACGCCGGCTCGCCAGCTCGAGAAAGTCGTTCTCTCGCGCAGTTTCACCGCTGGGCTCAGCGGCCCCCTTCCCGTGTCGGCCGTCCTGCGCCGTCTACCGGGCGCACGAGCCGACGTGCACCATCTTCTTGTTCCCCGTGCCCGACGGCACCTTCTTCGGCGCCTCCCCCGAACTGCTGATCGCGCGCAACGGGCAGCGGGTCTGGTGTCATCCCTTGGCGGGAACGATCCCGCGGGGCGAGACCGCCCGCACCGACGCGGACGCCCAGGGGCGTCTGGCCGCTTCCGCCAAGGACCACTCCGAGCACCGGTTCGTCGTCGACGACATCGCTGCCACGTTGCGCCCGCTCTGCGAAGAGCTCACGGTGCCCGACGAGCCCTCGCTCGTCGCCTTCCGGGCCGTGGCCCACCTGGGCACGCGCATAGAGGGGCGCCTCAGGGGACACGACGACGATCCTCGAACTGCTCGCGCGCATGCACCCGACCCCGGCGGTCGGCGGCACACCGCGGGAGGCCGCACTCGCCATCATCGCCGAGGGTGAGCCGACCCCGCGCGCCTATTGGGCCGGACCGGTCGGATGGGTCGATGCGCACGGCGACGGTGAGTGGATGATCGGCATCCGCAGCGCACTCCTGCACACGGACGAGCGGACCCTCACCCTCCGCGCCGGCGCCGGTGTGGTGGCCGACTCCGACCCCGAGGCCGAGGCAGCCGAGACCGACGTCAAGTTCTCCTCGGTCCTCGAATCCCTGGTTCCCGGAGGTTCAGCGCACCTGCGGTAGGGACGTCGCGGGCGCCTGCTTCGCCGGGCGCGCCGAAGGGGGCGCCAGGGGGATACGGACCAGCACGGTGGCGCCCCGGCCGGGACCGGCCTGCTCCACCTCCGCCGTGCCACCCAGCGCGACGGCGATGGCCCGGACAATGGCCAGGCCCAATCCGGTGCCGGGTCCCGAACGGCCGGGATCCTGGCGGTAGAAGCGATCGAAGACGCGGGCGGCCGATGGCCGGGTCCATGCCCGGGCCGTTGTCGCTGACCCGGAGCACGCCCATGCCGCGTTCGGCCCGCACCGTGACGCGGACATTCGTTCCGGGTGGCGTATGGACCAGCGCGTTGCGCACGAGGTTGTGGGCGACCTGGGTCAGGCGCTCGGGGTCGCCGAGCACGACGACCTCTGGGCCCGGGCGCCATCGTCAGCGTGTGCTCGTGGTCGAACGCATTGTTGTCGTCGACCACGTCGGCGCAGATGCGGTGGAGGCCGACCGGTTCGGCCAGGAGGGGGCGGCCCCGATCGAGCTCCGCCAACAAGAGCAGATCCTCGACGAGTCCCCCCATGCGCTTGGCCTCGTCCTCGACCCGTTGGAGTGCCTTGCGGGTGCCGGCCTCGTCGGAGAAGCCGCCCCGGCGGAGCAGTTCGGCGTAACCGCGGATCGAAGTGAGCGGGGTGCGGAGCTCATGCGACGCATCGGCCACGAACTGGCGCAGCCGGTCTTCGGAGGCCGATCTTCTCGGCGAAGGCGTTCTCGATCTGGGTGAGCATCTCGTTCAGCGCGGTGCCGAGACGGCCGACTTCCGTCGTCGGCGTCTCTTGGGGCACCCGTCGGCTGAGATCGCCCGAGGCGATGGCATCGGCCGTCTGGGCCATCTCGCGCAGCGGCCGGAGGTCACGCCGCACCAGCCACAGGACGAGGAAGCCCATGACGAGCAGCACGGCAATGCTGGCGAGGATCTCCACGCGGCGCAGTGAGGCCAGCGTGTCGTTGGTGGGGTTGAGGGAGAGCGCGACGAACATGGTGCCCTGTGGCACGTTGACGGCGACCGTCCGGTACTGGCCGTCCGGGTCCCCCTTGCTCCCGACGATCACCGCATTGGGATCGGGGTGGAACGTGCCGGCGTAGCGGCCGAAAGTGTGCGCCGTGACCGCGGGGACCAACTGGACCGGCACGGCGGACGAGACGAGCGGTTGCGGATTCGGCTTCGCCGGCGAACCCGAGGGGCGGCGCACGACGACCTTGCCCTTGGCGTTGACGATGAGCACATAGACGTCGGGCGAGACGTGCCGGGACAGGTCGGAGGCCGACAGGGACGTCTTGTGCAACGTGGCGTAGGCCACGTAATTGAAGGCCAGGCCCTCGGAAGAGGTCAGCGTCTCGTCGGCTCTGCCGTAGAGGAACGAGCGCACCGAAACGTAGGTGACGATGTCGGCCACGAGCAGCCCGACGACGAGCAGGATCGACATGACGGCGACCAGCCGCCGCTGCAGCGTCACGTCTCTTTAGGCAGCCGGAGGGTGTAGCCCACTCGTCGAATGGTGTGGATCAGCGCAGGCTCGACCACGTCGATCTTCTTGCGCAGGTAGCTGATGTACGTCTCGACGATGTTCGGGTCACCGCTGAAGCCGTAGCCCCAGACGTTGTCGATCAGCTCGGACTTGGAGATGACGCGCCGGGGATTCTCGAGCAGGTGGCGCAGGAGATTGAACTCGGTCGCCGTGAGGTCGATCGGTTGATCCTGGCGCCAGACCTCGTGCGTGTCGATGTGCATGGTCAGGTCGGCGAAACGGAGGATGGACGCATCGGCCGCATCCACCTCGCCGGCCCGGCGCAGGATGGCGGCCACCCGGGCCATCAGCTCCTCGATGCTGAACGGCTTGGTGACGTAGTCGTCGCCGAGTGAGAGGCCCTCGACCTTGTCCTGGACCGTATCGCGTGCCGTCAAGAAGACGATCGGCACCTGATCGCCCTGGAGGCGCAAGCGGCGTCCGACCTCGTTGCCGTCGAGGTCGGGCAACATCACATCGAGCATGACGAGATGCGGACGGTACGTGCGTGCCAGGTCCAGCGCTTCGGTCCCTGTCCCCGCGGAGGCCACGTCGTACCCCTCGAAGCGCAAGGCCACCGAGAGCAGCTCGGCGATATTCGGCTCGTCGTCGACGACGAGGATACGCGGCAGCGGCAGTTCGGTGGTGGCCATGGTTTCAGGTGCTCCGTACTCGTTCGCCGGATCCGGTGTGGGTCTGGGTCGGGGTGCCGACAGGCGGGCGGGCGCGGCGCACGCCGCGGACGGCACGACCCAACCCCCACCAGCTCACGAGGGCGAGGGCTTCGAACACGATCCGCGAGGACATTTTCGACTCGCCCGCCACCCGCTCGATGAACGTGATCGGCACCTCTTTGATCCGGGCCCCGTGCTGTTTGGCTCGGTACGTCATCTCGATCTGGAACCCGTAGCCCTCGGCGCGGATCCGGTCGAGGTCGAGTTTGCGCAACACGTCGGCCGAGTAGGCACGGAAGCCGGCGGTCGAGTCCGACACCTGCAGGCCGAGGACGATGGAGGCGTAGCGGTTGCCGCCGGCGGAGAGCAGGTGACGATGGCGGGCCCAGTTCGGGACCTGTCCGCCCTTGACGTAGCGCGATCCGATGGCGACGTCGTAGCCCTCCCGCAGGGGCTGCACGAGCGCAGGCAACGCGCCCGGATCGTGGGAGAAGTCGGCGTCCATCTCGATGAGCACGTCGTAGCCGTTCTCCATGCCCCAGACGAACCCGGCCCGGTAGGCGCTCCCCAGACCGGCCTTGCCGGGGCGGGCGATCAGATGGACGTCGCCCAGTTCGGCCGCCACGCTCTTGACGATGTCACCGGTCCCGTCGGGACTCCCGTCGTCGACCACCAGCACCCCGGCTTCGGGCAACGATTCCGCGATCCGGTGCAGGATCCGCTCGATATTCTCGGCCTCGTTATATGTCGGAATGATGACCAGAGGCCGCACCCAGGTCATTCTAGGGGTACGAGACCTCCTCGGGGGGTCCGGCAGCGGTGACCGCCCCGGGGCCCCGCCGGAACTCCCGCACGGCCACCTGGATAGCCCCACCCAGCGGGATCCCGATCAGGGCGCCGACAAACGTGCCCAGGTCAGAGCCCACTCTGCCCCCCAGGACGGCCCCGACCAACACGGCCAGCAGGACCCAGAAGGGGTTGAGCCGGACCGTCTTGCTCATGATGACCGGGTTCAGGACATGGTTCTCGATCTGCTGGTAGGTGAGGAAGATGATCAGCATCGCAATGCCCGCCGGTACCGAGTGGATCGCCGCGATAACGACGACAGGCACCCCGGCCAGGAGGCCACCCACGAGGGGCAGGAGGTCCACCAGAGCCACGAAGGCACCGAGCAGGAGGGCGAAGGGCACCCCGAGGATGGCCAAGCTGACGCCCATGATCACGCCCGCGATGAGCGACGTCAGGAAGTTCCCCAGCATGTAGCCGGTCACCGAACGGACGGACTCGTTGATCACGCTATTGAGGCGCACCGCGGTCGCCGGGCGGAAAAGGCCCAGAAAGCCGTGCCACAGGCGCGGGGACTCCAGCATGCTGAAGAACGTCAACACGGCGATGGAGCCGACGGTGACGAGCGTCGAAAGGGCGGCGGCCCCCACGGAGAAGGCGGTTGCCGGCTTGAGCACCTTGGTGACCTGGTTGGTGATCTTGGTCGATCCCTCCGAGAGGTATTTCTGGAGGTGGAGCCGATAGACCAGGCGGCCCAGCGGGCCCCGCCCCTTGCGGGCGTTCTTGATGAGATCAGGGATCTGGTGCCCGAAGTGCACGGCACTCGTCACCAACGGCTCGGCGAAGAGATACACCAGCCCGGCGATGACGAGGAGACCCCCGAGAAAGATGAACGTGGCCGACACGCCGTGCGAGAGCCCCCGGCGCTTGAGGAAGCGCATCGGCGGCGTAAGCAGCACGGTGAGGAAGAACGCCACCACGATGTACAGCACGATCTTGCGCAGCACCCACAGCCCCACGATGAGCGCCGCGTTCAAATCGATGAAGGCGATGGCGACGGCGGTGGCGACCACGATGGTGGCCAGCGGCACCCCCCGGCGACCCGCATTCTCACCGAGGCGGGCGCGCCACGTCTCGGGATGTTCGGGATGTTCATCCGCCATGCGGGAAGCATTACAGCTTTGCGAACATCGGGACGTGACAGCATAAAGGCGATGGAGGCCGCCGGACCGGAGGAGGACGCACCCGGCGCGGTCAAGCGGACATGGATCCCGCGCAACGTGAAGATCACGTTGATGTTCCTGGTGCTGTTCTTCGTGGGCGAGTACATCCTCCTCCCCGAGCTGGCCCGGGCCCGCAAGGAGTCCCATCAGCTCACCCACCTGAACTTCTTGTGGTTCATCCTCGGCGCCGCCTTCGAACTGGCCTCCCTGGCCGCGTACGCCCAGCTCACCTACACGGTCCTGCATCCCGACGCACCGAAACGGTTCCGGATCTTCCGGATCAACATGTGGGCCCTGGCCATCAGCCATGTCCTCCCGGGGGGCACCGTCCCCGGGACCGCAGTCAGCTACCGCCTCCTGACCGAGTCCGATGTGCCGGGCAGCACGGCTGCGTTCGGCCTGGCCACGCAAGGCATCGGCTCGGCCGTCGTGCTCAACATCATCTTCTGGGTCTCCTTGCTGGTGTCGATCCCTTTGCGGGGCTACAACCCGCTCTACGGGTTCGCCGCCATCCTCGGCGTGTTGCTCCTGTCCATCTTCGCCGGGCTGATCGCACTGCTGACCCGGGGCGAGAAGCACACGGAGCAATTGGTGCACCGCCTGGCGTCACGCCTCCCCTTCGTCAATGCGGACACCGTCACTGCGCTGGTGACGAAGGTGGCCGACCGCACCAAGGTGCTCACCAGGAGCCCGCTGCTGCTCTCGAGAGCCGGCATCTGGGCCGCGGCCAACTGGCTTCTCGATGCGACCTCGCTGTGGGTGTTCCTCTTCGCCTTCGGGGCCCATGTGTCACCGATCGACCTGCTGGTCGCCTACGGTCTGGCGAATATTCTGGCGGTCATTCCCATCACGCCCGGTGGTCTGGGCGTGGTCGAATTGACCATCATCTCGGTGCTGACGGGCTTCGGCGTGGCGGGCGGCGCGGCGACGGCCGGCGTGCTGTCCTGGCGTCTCGTCAACTTCTGGCTGCCCATCCCCTTCGGGGGCGTGTCGTACCTGTCCCTGCGCTTCGGGCGCTTCCGGGTCGGCGCTGACAACCTGCAGCCGGACACGGGCACGGGCACGCCCGGCTTGGCCAACTAGGAACAGAGGCAGAACGGGTGGCCCGCCGGATCGGCGTAGACCCGGAAACTCTCCTGCGTGTCGAGATGACGGGCGCCGAGGGCGAGTGCCCGCTCGTGCGCGGCCTCCATGTCGTCCACCGCCAGATCGATGTGCAACTGCTGCTGCACGGCCGGATGGGGCCACGTCGGGGCGACGAAATCGTCGGCGCGTTGGAACGTGATGGCCGGACCACCGTCGGGCGGGTCGATGGCGATGAAGTCCCCGTCGGGCTCGGGCGCCGGCCACTCGAGCAGGGCGGCGTAGAACCGGGCGAGCGCCACCGGGTCGGGGCAATCCAACATCACCGAATCGAACCGCGGAACCGCTGCGCCGGGCATGGGGATCCGAAGCTACTCGCGGTCGGGCGCCAGCGTCGGATCGCCGAGATCGCCGGGATCCTCCCCGTCCCCGCTGCGGCGGCGGCGCTCGCCGTCGTTGTCGCTGCCCCGCTCGGTGTCCTCGACGTAGGGAACGGGGTGGTTCCCGCCCAGTTCGACGAAACGCTCGTTGAGCGCGTGGGCGATCACATCGTGATCGTGGCGACTCGGCTCGAGCGCGCCGTAGCAATACGCCTCGAGCTGCAGGCCCGTGCTCATGCCGCCCAGTTCGAAGTACCGCAACCACAACTCGCCGTGCGAGAGCGCTGCGTCCTGGCGGAAAGTGTCGAGTTGGTCGATCGGGACGTCAGCCATGTTCTCCGTCGAGCCCGGGCGGTTCCGGCCGACGTGTGGACCCGACGATGTCCTCCGCGCGTTCCTGCAGCGGCCGTCCCTTCTCCAGCGAGAGCCGCCGGAGCACGCTGTAGGCATCGTGCTCCGCCAGGCCCTCGCGTTCCATGAGGACGCCCTGCGCCTGCGCGATCACTTCACGCGCCCGCAGGGCACCCAGAAAGCGTATGGAAAGGTAGTCATCGGTCTCGTCCGTTTCCGCCTCGTTCAATATCGTCGACGTCTCAATGGCGAATGTCGACGCCAGTGCTTGCGCTTCCAGGGTGAAGGCTGCCGGGGTACGCGAGTAGATGTTGAGCGCCCCGACGGCGCGATCCTGCGCGAGCAGCGGGTGACGACAGTATGGCCTGGATCCCGAGCGTCCTGGCGCGAGGCGTGAACGAAGGCCAGCGCGTCTCGTCGTCGAGAACCTCGGCGTAGAACACAGTGACCTTCGTGTCGAGGCATCGACACAGGGTCCCTGACCCGTGTCGTATTGCGTGGCGTCCATGGTCGAGATGGTCTGATCCGTCGCCGCCACCGTCGACAGCTTGCCCCGCCGGCGCAGCGAGACGCTGACGCCGTCGGCTCCTTCGACGAGGGACCGGGTCAAGCGTCGCAGCCAGGCGCAGTGCGGCGTCGATCGACCTCGTCATCGGAGTGGATGGCGGTGAACTGCCGGACGCTCGTCGTCATCGGATACGCCTTGGGGTCGGCGGCCGGCACCTCCGGTCCGGTGCCGGCCCCGGCACTACGGCGCCCGTACTCGGACTCGTGGTCGCCCAGCATGACGAGACGGGCGAAACCCGTGATCTCGAGCATCTGGCGGATCAGGGCCGCCGGCGTGCGGATCGTCAGGGTGCCGCCCGGTGACCTCCAGGCGATCGGCCCCGTGGGCGATCACGGCCAGACCCGACGCATCCATGAACCGCAGGCCGACCAGATCCAACATGACCGTGCGGTGGCCCCGATCGATCATCGTCTCGAAGAAGGCACCGAACTCGGGTGCGGTGAGCGCGTCGACCTCGCCCCGCAAGGCCAGGACCACCTGGCCATCCACGAAACTGGCGCCAATCGAGAAGTCGGACAAGGAACGATCAGCGCCGGGCACTTCTACGTTCGGATTCTGAGAGGGACGGCCCGGCGCCCACCCGTATCCGAGGACGGTCAGGGTCACGTCGACAATTGCCCCGGGGCAGAGGGGGAAGGTGCCCGGTGGAGATGGGGTGCGACTCCCAGCAACCGACAGTGAGGTGCTCGACAATGTGTCGTCCCTCCAGGGATGTGGGGGGCAGCCGAAAGGCCGACCCTCTCAAACCCTCTCTGTCGAAGGTATCGCATCGTACACCCCGTTCTCTGCGGGGATACCTACGTGGCGCGTCCTACGATGCGCCCATGTCAATCACGAGGCGCAGGCGGTGAAGACATCCGCCGCCGTCCGGGTGGCCGTCGAGCGCCGCTCTGGGGACGCTGACGGGGCTCGTCTTCTCCTTGTTCAACTCCCGCTACACCATTTGGGAGTCGGCCATCCTCGTGGGGTGGGACGTCGCGGTCGCCTTCCTCATCGGGACCATCTACGTTCGCCCTGCACACGTCCACCCCGGCCGAGACGAAGGAGAACGCCCTGCGGGAGGATCCGAGCGTGCACCTCTCCGAACTGCTCGTGCTCACCGCCGGCGTGGCCGTCCTGGCCGCGGTCGGCCTGCTCCTGGACCGGGCGGGCGGCGCCACCGGGGGGACCAAGGCGTACCTGATCTCCCTCGGCGTGGTGAGCGTCGCCCTTTCGTGGGCTCTGGTCCACGTCACCTTCACCTTGCGCTACGCCCGGGCCTACTACGGCCGCGCCCGAGGGCGGCATCGACTTCAACGAGGACGATCCGCCGAACTACCTCGACTTCGCCTATCTGGCCGTGACCATCGGCATGACCTTTCAGGTGTCGGACACGAACCTGACGTCGAAGGAGATGCGGCGCATCGCTCTCGCACATGCGCTGCTCTCCTACCTGTTCGGCGCAGTCATCGTGGCGCTCGTGATCAACGTGGTCTCGAGCCTGCTGCACTGAACCGCACTACCCGTCGCACCCGGTCCTCCTCGCCGACGAAGAGGCTCGCGGCCGGCGGGCCCGCTCGATCGCCAGCTCCTTCAGCCGACCCTGGGCACTGATCCCGTGCACGTTCTCCACCCGGCGCCAGCGTCGATCGGAGCCGAGCTGCCAGGTGTTGGTCTCGTCGGCGAAGATCAGATCGAGGACCTCGAAGAGACGTCCCTGGAGCTCGGGGTCGCGGATCGGGACCAGGACCTCGACCCGGCGATCCAGGTTCCGCCCCATCAGGTCGGCCGAGCCGATGTAGAGCTTGAGCGGCAAGCCCGGCCCGACATCGGGGTTCTTCGGTTCCCCGCCGAAGCGGTAGATCCGGGAGTGCTCGAGAAAGCTGCCGACCAACGAGCGCACCGTGATGTTCTCGGACAGCTCGGGAATGCCCGGTCGCAGTCGGCACAAGCCCCGCACGGACAGGTCGATGGGCACGCCCGCGCCCGAGGCCCGGTAGAGCGCGTCGATCATGGCGGCATCGGTCAAGCCGTTCAGCTTGAGGACGATACGCCCCTCGGGCCCGACCTCGGTCTGCTCCTCGATCATCGCAAGGATCCGCTTGCGCACGGTGACCGGCGACACCAGAATCTGGCGGTAGTCGGCGTGGCGCGAGAAGCCGGTGAGGTAGTTGAACAACTCCCCGACATCGCCGCCGATCTCCTCGTCGGCGGTGAGCAGACCGATGTCCTCGTAGATCCGTGCCGTCTTCGAGTTGTAGTTCCCCGTCCCCACATGGCAGTAATGCCGCACACCGTCCTCTTCGCGCCGCAGGACCAGCGCCGTCTTCGAGTGGGTCTTGAGGCCCACGATCCCGTAGACCACGTGCACGCCCGCCTCTTCCAGTGCCCGGGCCCAGCCGATGTTCGCCTCTTCGTCGAACCGCGCCTTCAGTTCGACGATGGCCGCCACCTGCTTGCCGTTCTCGGCCGCCCGGATGAGGGAGGCCACGATCGGGCTGTCGCCACCGGTGCGGTAAAGAGTCTGCTTGATGCCCAGCACGGCCGGGTCCTCTGCGGCCTGGCCGATGAACGCCTCCACCGAGGTGGCGAACGAATCGTAGGGATGATGGACGAGGACATCGCGCTCGCGCAGTTGGGCGAAGAGCTCGGTCGGCTCGTGCGCCGCCGTGGCAAGGCGGGCCGGTGTCATCGGTGTCCACGTCTCGATGTGCAGGTCGGGACGGTCCAGCGCGTAGACCCCCCACAGCCCGCTCAGGTCCAGAGGGGCTCCCGACGCGGATAGACGCCGTCGGCCCCCACCTCGAGCTCCGTGGACAGCAGCTCGACGAGCTCGTCGTTCATGTCGGCGGCAACCTCGAGCCGCAACGCCCGCCCGAAACGCCGGCGGCGCAGCTCCATCTCGATCGCCACCAGGAGATCGTCGGCTTCGTCCTCTTCGAGGACCAGGTCCGCGTTGCGCGTCACCCGGAACGCATAGTGGTCGCCCACGCTCATGCCGGGGAACAGCGTCTCGAGATGCGCGGCGATCACCTGCTCCAAAGGAACGAACCGTTCCCCGTCGGGCATCACCACGAAACGCGGGAGCACCGGTGGCACCTTGACGCGGGCGATGCGACGCTCACCCGTCGAAGGATCCTGCACCTGGACCACCAAGTTGAGCGACAGGTTCGAGATGTAGGGGAACGGGTGACCGGGGTCCACCGCCAACGGCGTGAGGACGGGGAAGATCTGGCGCTGGAACACGTCGACGAGGTGCACACGATCGTCGTCATCGAGCGACGACCAGTCCGAGAAGCGCACGCCGGCGTCCGCCAGCGCAGGGACGATCTGGTCCAGGAAGATGATGTCCTGGCGATGCACCAATTCCTCGACCCGCGTGCGGATCATCTTCAACTGCTCGCCCGGTCGCAACCCGTCGACGGACCGGGTGCGCACTCCCGCGGCGACCTGATCCTCCAGTGCGGCGACACGGACTTGATAGAACTCGTCGAGCAACTCCGAGAAGATGGCCATGAACTTCGTCCGCTCCAGCAGCGGGACGCTGTCGTCCTCGGCCAGGTCGAGCAGGCGGGCCCCGAAGTCCAGGCGTGACTGCTCGCGGTTCGTGAAGCGCTGGTACCCGAACGCCTCGATCTGCTGCAGCGTGGGTGGGTTCGCCCCCCGGGGCGGGGTCATCAGGTCGGGATCGGCTGTCATGGTGTCCTCCACCATGCTACTTGGCACCACTACGATGCGACGAGTGCCAGCACGAACCCGTCCTACGCGGATTCCGCGCTACGTGGTGGGACCCAAACCCAAGCGCCGTACCGAACTCGGCCTCCTCGTGTTCGCCTCGGTGATCACGGTGGCGCTGTACGTGATTGCCGAGACGGCCAACAAGTCGAAGATCCCCCCGCACATCGGTCCCTTCCTCGGGATCGTCCTCGGCCTCACGCTGGTGGCGCACATGGCCAACCGGTGGCTCGTTCCGCAGGCGAATGCCGTCATCCTTCCCTTGGCCGCGTTGCTCAACGGGATCGGCTACGTCGTCATCGCCCGCTGGGACCCCGGATTCGCCAAGTCGCAGGCCGGCTGGGCCGCCATCGGCGTCGGTCTCTACGTCCTCACACTTCTGGCCGTGCGGTTCTCCCGGGACCTCGAGAGGTACCGCTACCTCTTGCTCCTGCCTGGGTGGTCTCCTGTTGGTGGCCCCCCTGTTCTTCACCCCCATCAACGGGGCGCGGCTGTGGATCCATTTCTCGAGCTTCGAGTTCCAGCCGGTCGAGTTCTCCAAGATCCTGCTCTGTATCTTCTTCGCCTCGTATTTCGCTTCCAACAAGGAACTGCTCTCGATCCCGACGGCGCGGATCGGGAACCGGCTCGTGCTCGACCCCCGGCCGCTCATCCCGATCCTCGTGGCCTGGGGTGTCGCCATGGCCATCATCGGGTTGGAGGACGACATCGGATTTGCCGCGTTGCTCTTCGCACTGTTCATCGGCTTGCTCTGGATCACCACGGGGCGCGTGGGCTACCTGGTGTTCGGCTTCGTGCTGTTCATCGCCGGTGCCATCTTCGCGGCGCACTACTTCAGCCAGGTGCATGTCCGGGTCGAACAGTGGCTCAACCCGTGGCCGACGAAAGCCAATCCGCTCCTGACCCAACTCGGCGCCACGCAGTTCGGCCTCGGCGACGGGGGTCTCGGCGGAACCGGCCTGGGCATGTTCCACTCCCCCGTCACCATTCCCGAGATCACGCAGCGACCTGATCTTCGCGGGCATCGCCATAGAACTCGGCACGATCGGCGCGGCGGCAGTGGCGTTCGCGTACATGCTCATGGTCGGCGCCGGCATGCGCATCGCACAAACGGCCCGTTCGGACTTCTCCCGCCTGATGGCCACCGGGCTCACGATCATCATCGGCTTTCAGGCCTTCTTCATCATGGCCGGGGTGGTGCGGCTCTTACCCCTCACCGGCATCACCCTGCCGTTCGTGGCGTACGGGGGCTCCTCACTCCTCGCCAACTACATCCTCATCGCCCTGCTCATGCGCATCTCCGACGAGGGGGCGCAGAAGATCCAGGAGGATCTGGCCTCGGGCGTCGTCCAGCCCGGCGAGCGCCCGATGGTGCCCGCCTGAGGTAGTCAGTTCGGGCTGCGGCACGACGTCGCCCGACTCTTCCAGCAGGCGCTCGTCCACCAGGATCGGTGCCGCCACCGGCATCCGCAGCGCCAGCACCAACCCATCGGAGGGACGGCACCCGATGCGCTCGCGCCCATTGGGCGCCATGAGGTCCAGCTCAGCCAGATAGTTGCCCTGATCCCGTCCCGTGAGGCGCACGGCGATCACGTCGATGCGCACCCGTTGCAGCACCAGCGCGAACAATTCGTGGGTCATGGGACGGAGCGAATCCATCCTGCGCATCGCCAGTGCCAGCGCCGTCCCCTCGGTGAGCCCAACCGGAAAGACCAGCGTACGCTTCGGGGGCTCGGACTCGACGAGGGTCACGAGCGGGAACTGCGAGGGCAGGTCCAACGACACGTCCTCCACATCCATCACCCGGAAGGCCGGCGGGCAGTGTGGGCGGAGTGGGCGTGCCGGTCACCGCATTCTCCTGTGGGCGCCCACGCTGAGGGCCAGCCCGACGGCGAGGAAGAAGGAAATGACGGCCGTGCCCCCGTAACTGACGAACGGGAGCGGGATACCGGTGATCGGCATGATGCCCATCGTCATGCCGGCATTCTGGAACACGCTGAAGGCCACGAACGTGAAGAGCCCGGTGCAGACCAGGCGACCGAAGACATCGCGTGATTGGCCCGCGGCACGCAGGACCCTCCACGCGATGACGCCGAGCAGCGACAGCAGAGCCCACCGCGCCGACGAAGCCCAGCTGCTCGCCCACGGCGGTGAAGATGAAGTCGGTCGACTGCTCGGGCACGTACCCGAGGTTGGTCTGCGCCCCGTGCAACAGTCCCGTCCCGAGGAAGCCACCCGCGCCGATGGCGTTCTTCGCCTCCGTGGTGTTGTAGATGGCCTCAGCCACCTGCGGATTGGTACTGGTCGAGTGGGGATTCAGGAACGTGGTCAATCGGGCGATCTGGTAGCGCGTGAAGGACCCCGGTTTCCACCGCCACCAGGGCCACGAAGGCCACCCCGAGGACCAGCAACACCAGAATCCGCACGGGCAGCCCGGCGACGGCCAGCATCACGAGCAACACGATCATCATGATGATGGCCGTGCCGAGATCGGGCTGAATCAGCACCAGACCGATCGGGATCCCCGACAGGATCAGGAGTTTGAAGACGTCCTTCCAGGCCAGGCCTTCCTCGCTCCGGCGATCGCAATAGGCGGCGACAGCCACGATCAATCCGATCACGGCGAATTCGGAGGGTTGGATCTGGATGATGCCGATGCTGAACCAGCGTTGCGAACCCTGGACATGGTTCCCCACTGCCATGACACCCAACAAGGAGAGGACAGAGAGCGGCGTAGAGCGGTATGGCGACGGGCTCGAGCCGTCTGTAGTCGAAGAGCGCGAACACGACCATGATGAGGAAGCCCAACACGACGAACAATGCCTGTTTCTTCAGGTAGAAGTGAGGGTCGTCGCCCGCTGCAACCAGGGTGCCACGAGTCGCCGTGTACACCATCACCAGGCCGATCCCTGCCACCAGCACGGTAGCCAGCACGAGGATGAGGTCAAAGACAGGACCGCTGCGCCTGGTGCCGACTGTGCGAGAGATCATGGTCATGGGCGGTCTGGCGGGACAGAATACCGGGCATGACCCTTCCATTCGTAGGCAGCCTCCATCCCCTGATGGGAGCGACCGACCAGGGAAGCGGCTGGCTCTACAACCTGCTGACCAAGTCCGGCGTCGATCCCGATACCGCAAAGACGGTGAGCGACCTGGTCATCCGGCCCCTGGGCATCCTCATCGTGATCCTTGTCGCCGTCGTGGTGGCACGGTTCGGCAGCAGGGCCGTGCGGCGGATCCTCCAACGGTTCGCCGACCGGGCCGAGGCTCGTTCGGGCTCCTCTCGCATCGGGGCACGCATGTCGACGGTCTCCGCCGTCGCCGCCAACGTGTGGCGTTTCCTCGTTTTCGTCATCGCGGTGGGCATCTGCCTCGGCATTATCGGCATCAATCTCACCCCGTTGCTGGCCAGCGCCACGATCATCGGTGCCACGCTGGGCTTCGGCGCCCAACTCATCGTGCGGGACTACTTCTCGGGGTTCCTGCTCACGCTCGAGGACCAGTACGGCATCGGCGACAGCATCACGGTAGGGACCGTCAGCGGCGTCGTGGAGGACCTCACCCTCCGTGTCACGAGCGTGCGCGCCGTGGACGGGACCGTCTACACGATCGCCAACGGCGACATCCGTCAACTGGCGAACTCTTCACGGGGCCGGGCCCAGGCCGTGGTCGACCTCACACTCCCCGGGTCATCGGCCACGGATCTCCCGCGCGCCCGCGAGGTCATCGAAGGTGCAGCCAGGCGTGTCGCAGCGCTCCCTCGGTTCACCGGGCACATCCAGGAGCCCCCGGTCCTGGTCACGTTGATCGCCTCGACCGAGAACACCCTCACCCTCCGCCTGACGTTGCACACGGTGCCGGCCCAGCGCGATGCCCTCTCACGCGCCCTCCGTGAGGAGGCCATCGTGGACCTGAGCCGGGCCGAACTGTGGCCGGCTCCCATGGGAGACCCCGAGCTGACCGCCGACTAGCTCTTACCGGTTCAGGCGACGGCGATCGCCGCCTGCCACATGACGTCGACCGGAGCCGGCAGACCTGTCCAGAGCTCCAGCTGGGCGGCCGCCTGATGCACCAGCATCCCCAGTCCGTCCACGGTGGTCGCACCCGCGTCGGCGGCCGCGGCCAACCAGGGCGTCGGGCGGGGGACGTAGACGAGATCGGCTACCACCTGTCCCTCCCGCAACAGGGAGGGCGGGATCAACCAGCCCGCGCCGGCTGCTCCGGAACCCTGCATGCCCACCGGGGTGGCATTGACGACCAGCTCAGCCCCGTCCACGAGCGCTGCGGCTCGGACGTCGGGCGCTCGGACCTCGCCGAGCTCGCCGAGCTCGCCGACCCGGCCCACCGACCCGGCCAGCGCAGCGACGTCGGCCGCTTTCGCCAACGTCCGGTTCACGACCGTGACCGACGCCGCCCCGGCGTCGCCCAGCGCGAGCGCGACGGCCCGGGCCGCTCCCCCGGCCCCGATGATCAGACAGCGCTTCCCCGCCGGATCGAAGCCGGCGGCACGCGCCAGGGAAGCCAGGAATCCCGCTCCATCGGTATTCGCGCCGTACAGCGTGCCGTCGCGGTTGATCACACAGTTGACCGCTCCCAGGTGCGCCGCTGCTGCGCTGCGGTCGTCCACCAGCGCCGCCACGTCGCCTTTGTGCGGCATGGTCACCGAGACACCGGCCACCCCGAGGGCACGGATACCGTCGAGCGCAGCCGCGGCGTTGCCGGCGGCAACTTCGAACCCGACCGAAATCCAATTGAGCCCCAGTGCGGCAAAGGCGGCGTTGTGCAGGAGGGGGGAGAGCGAGTGGCGGACCGGGTCACCCATGACGCCGACCACCGTGGTGCGCGCATCGGTCCAGCCTGGACCCGGCACACCTGGAGCCATCAACCCACCCCGCGTTGCTGGGCCAATTTCTCATTGGCCAGTTGCTCGGCGAAGGTATCGGAGAAGGCCTCCGTGCCGTCCTTCTTCACCACGACGAAGTACAACCACGAACCCGCGGGGGGATGTACCGCCGCCGAGAGTGCGTCGGGCGATGGGCTGCAGATGGGCGTCGGGGTGAGCCCGAGGTTCAGATAGGTGTTGTAGGGCGTCTGCAGCTTCAGGTCGGCCGACGTCACGGCACCACCGTCCTGCCCCAGCGAATAGAGCACGGTGGCGTTCATCTGCAAGGGCGACCCTGCGGCCAGCCGGTTATAGATGACACGTGCCACCTGGGGCATGTTCTTGACGATGTAGCCCTCCTTCTCCACGATCGATGCCGCGATGATCACCTGGTACGGCGTCAGACCGAGAGCGGCGGCGGAGCTGACGCTCAAGCCCGCCTGCGTCGCCTGGGCATCGAAGTGGTGCACCATGGCGGTCAGGAGGGTGGTATCGCTCTCCCCGGGCGCGACCAGGTAGGTGCCCGTGCCGAGGAGACCTTCGAGATTCTCCGATCCCTGCGGCGAGAACACAGAGCGCACCACGCCGCTCGTGGCCACTTTGGCGAAGCCGCCGGTCGAATGACCAGGGAGATCATCGACCCGCTCCGCCACTTCCTGCAACGTAAAGCCGGGCTCCACCGTGACCGCCACAATGTTGGGTCCGCCGGCAAGGATGGCGTGCACCTGCGAAAACCCTTGATTCTGATGCAGCAGATAGTGACCGGGGACGATCGTCGGCGATCCGTGGACGAGGTCGTAGAGCCGGAAGGCGAGCGTGCTCCCGATGACACGATCCGCGGCGAGCTTCGACAGGACGGACCCCGTGGAGTCCCCACTTTGGACGTAGATCACCTCGCGGGTCCCGGCGGTGCCTGAGCCGTGCGATTCCAGCTCGTACCAGAGCCCGAAGGCCACGATGAGGAGCACCACCACCCCGCCGATGATCGCCACCAGCCGCCGGCGACGACGGCGGCTCTCTCGGCGGTCCTTTCGGTTGCGGTGAACTGCCGTCCCGGCCTCGGTCCGCTCGCCTGCGTCAACGGTCTGACTCGGGGCCCCATCGGTGGCCCCGGCCCCGCCGCCGGCCCCGTCGGCCCCACCGGTGGCCGCGGGCGAACCGACCACGGGCTGCTCGTCCGTCGGCGGCCCCGTTGCGTCCTGACCCGGCCATTCGCCCGGCGGCTCGCTCACGTCAGGACCTGTCCAACCATGCCTGGAGCAGGACCATGGCGGCCGCACTGTCGATGACGGATCGAGCTGCCCGACCCTTCCGCCCGGCCGCAGTCAGCGAACGCTGGGCCTCGACGGTCGTAAAGCGCTCGTCCGCCGTCTCGACCTGAACACCGAGGGGCTCGAGCAGACCCCGCAGGGCCGCCACCTCGGTCAACGCAGCTTTCGCGGCGGGACCGTTCGCCCCCGACAGGCTCAACGGAAGACCGACCACGACCCTGCCGGCCTCGATCTCGCCGAGCGCCGAGAGCACGGCCGCATGGTCACGGGCCACATCTCCCGTACGTTCGACCACGCCCCATGGAGACGCGAGCGTCCGCCGGCTGTCGCTGTAGGCCACGCCGATACGGCGTGAGCCGAGATCGAGGGCCGCCACGCGACCGGACTCCCCCTCGCTCACGCCGAGAGAAGCCGGTGTGCCTCGGCGAGCGCTTCATCGATCCGGGACACGTCCTTGCCTCCGGCCACCGCCAACTGCGGCGACCCTCCTCCCCCACCGCCGACGATCGCACCCAGGGCACGCACCACCTCGGTCGCATTCGGCTCGCCGCCCGTCACGACCACAAGGGTCACTTTGGCGCCGTCTGGGGATCCGCCGAGCGCGACCGCACGCACTCCGTCGTGGCGGAGAACGGCCTGGGCCAACGTCCGGAGGGCATCGGGCTCCAGCGCATCCTGCCGGGCCACGACGATGCCCTCGACCGCACCCTTGGCCAGTTCCGCCGCGACCGACTCATTCGACTGCTGGCGGAGCTTGGAAAGTTCCTTCTCGGCCTCGCGCTGTCGTGCCAGCAGGCGATCCAAGGAGGGCAGGAGGTCGTCGGGATCGGTCCGCAGGAGGTCGGCCGCCGATCGGAGGAGGTGTTCGCGGGCGGTCGACCGGTCGAGAGCGGCCCTACCCGTCACCGCGAAAATCCGGCGCTTGTTCGATCCGATGCTCTCTTCGGACACCAGCGAGATCGGCCCGATCTGCCCCAGCGAGTCGACGTGGGTACCGCCGCAGAATTCGAGCGAGGTACCGCCGGCCTGGATGACCCGCACCGTCTCGCCGTACTTGTCGTCGAAGAACCGCAGCGCACCCATGTTCTCGGCTTCCTGCAGCGAAGTCTCGGTCGTCTCCACCGGGGCATCGGTGAGCACGGCGTCGTTGGCCAGACCGAACACGGCATCGAGCTCCTCGGTCGTCACGGCCCCATGATGCGAGAAGTCGAAGCGCAGCCGGTCCGGCGCCACCAGCGAGCCCTGCTGGCGCACATGCTCGCCCAGCACGGTGCGCAGCGCCGCGTGGAGCAGGTGCGTGGCGGTGTGATTGCGCCGGATGGCTTCCCGGCGGGCCACGTCGATGGCGGCGAGCGCGTCCTGCCCCGGCACGAGTTCACCCGTCACCCTCGCCTTGTGGGCGATCAACCCCGGCAGCGCATACACGGTGTCGTACACCTCGGCCCGCCCGGTCTCGGTCACGATGGTGCCGGTATCGCCGACCTGACCACCGCCTTCGGCGTAGAAGGGCGTCTGGTCCAAGAAGATCTCGACCACATCGCCGGCGCCAGCGTCGCCGGAGCCAACGTCGCCGGCGCCCTCGGCGCCCGACCCCGAGAGCACCCCCACGATGCGTGCCGGCACTTCGTACTGGGCCGCCGCGCGCCCGACGAACTGCGTCGTGCCCTCGGACTCCAGGAGGGCGCGGTACGCCGACTCGTCGCCCACCTTGGCCGAACGGGCCGCGGCACGGGCCCGGGAACGCTGCGCGGCCATGGCGGCGTCGAAGCCGGCCCGATCGACCACCACCCCGGCGTCATGCGCCAGCTCCTCGGTCAGCTCGACCGGGAAGCCGTGGGTGTCGTGCAGGGTGAAGGCCACGTCGCCTCCGAGCACCTTCTCCCCGGTGGCGAACGCCTCCTCCAACCGCCCGAGCCCGGCCCGCAGGGTGCGGTCGAACCCGGCCTCTTCGCGTTCGAGCACGGCAAGGATCACGTCGTTGTTCTCGACCAGGGCCGGATAGGCCGACCCGAGGACCTCGGTGGCCGCCGCGACCAGCGCCGGGGTGACGGATCGCTCCACACCGAGCCGCCGCGCCGCCAGCACCGCACGACGGACGACCCGGCGCAGGACGTACCCCCGGCCCTCGTTGGCCGGCAGCACGCCGTCCGCCACCAGCATGGACATGGCCCGGCTGTGGTCCGCCATCACCCGCAGGGCAACATCGGTGCGGTCGTCGCGGCCGTAGGGCGTCCCCACGATGGAGCCCGCCGCCTCGATGATCGGTGCGAACAGGTCGGTGTCGAACACCGAGTCGTGTCCCTGCAGGATGGGCAGGATCCGCTCCAGGCCCGCGCCGGTGTCGATGTTCTTCTTGGGCAGTTCGGTCCGGGTGCCGTCGGCCGCCCGGTTGAACTGCATGAAGACCAGGTTCCAGATCTCGACGTAGCGGTCCTCACCGCCGAACTTGGGCCCGCCCTCGGCGCCGTAGGCGGGGCCCTTGTCGATGAAGATCTCCGAGTCCGGGCCGCACGGACCGGTGTCGCCCATGGCCCAGAAGTTGTCGGCGTCGCCCATGCGCTGGATCCGCTCGGCCGGGAAGCCCACCTTGTCGACCCAGATCTGCTCGGCGTCATCGTCGTCGTCGTGCACGGTCACCCAGAGGCGGTCCCCGTCGAGCCCGAAGACCTCGGTGAGGAGCTCCCAGGCCATCGGGATGGCGCCTTCCTTGAAGTAGTCGCCGAAGCTGAAGTTGCCCAGCATCTCGAAGAAGGTGCAGTGGTAGGTGTCCGTGCCGACGATCTCGATATCGAGCGTGCGGAAGCACTTCTGCACGCTGGTGGCGCGCGGCCAGGGCGCCGCCTCGTCCCCGATGAAATAGGGCTTGAACGGGACCATGCCGGCGATGGTGAACAGCACCGACGGATCGTGCGGGATGAGGCTGGCAGAGGGGACAGCGGTATGCGCCCGATCGACGAAGAAGCGCGTGAAGGCCGCCCTCAGTTCATTGGCGTCCATGGCCCTCAGCTTACCGGCGGCCACCTGGGCTGATGGTCCAGGCCGCACGGGGCCCTCAGGCGTCCGCGATGCCGACGATCGGCTTGTTCAGGTGGATGGCGCCGGTCGAGCCGAAGAACTGGGCGTCGCCGAAGGAGAACACCCCGCCATCGGAGGCGACCAGCCAGTAGCCGGCCCCGCTGGGCGTCGCCGCCATGCCCACGATGGGCTGGTTCAGGTGGATGGCACCGGTCGAGCCGTAGAACGGGGCGTTCCCGAAGGAGAAGATGCCCCCGTCGGACGCCACGAGCCAGTAGCCGCCTCCGCTGGGCGTCGCCGCCATGCCCACGATGGGCTGGTTCAGGTGGATGGCACCGGTCGAGCCGTAGAACGGGGCGTCCCCGAAGGAGAAGATGCCGCCGTCGGACGCCACGAGCCAGTAGCCGCGCCCGTCGGGCGTCGCCGCCATGCCCACGATGGGCTGGTTCAGGTGGATGGCACCGGTCGAGCCGTAGAACGGGGCATCACCGAAGGAGAAGATGCCCCCGTCGGACGCCACGAGCCAGTAGCCGCCGCCGTCGGGCGTCGCCGCCATGCCGACGATGGGCTGGTTCAGATGGGTCGCACCTTCCGAGCCGAAGAATGCTGCATCGCCGAAGGCGAAGACCCCGCCGTCGGAGGCGACCAGCCAGTAGCCGTTCCCACTGGGTGTCGCCGCCATGCCCACGATGGGTTTCTGCAGCGTGATGCCACCCGTGCTCCCCGCGAACTGCGCTGCGCCGAAGTCGAAGATGCCGCCATCGGAGCCCACGAAGCGGTAGCCGCAACTTCCCGGCCCGCCGAACGCGAACGACGCGGCCGACGTGACGGCCGACGTCCCCTGCGGATTGGTGACCGTCACGCTGACGCACAGATCTTTGCCCGGCGAGGGCGGGGCGACCACGATGGAGGTCGCACTCACCGACTCGATCGTCCCCGCCCCTGCCGCGCCGAAGTTGACGGCACTGGCGTCGGCCAGGGAGGCCCCGTCGATGGTGACGGCCTGGCCGCCCGAGACCGCAACGGCGTCGGTGCTGAGGCTCTGGACCGTCGGGCAGCCGTCGCCGCCCTGGAGGGCGATCGCCAGATTCTGCTCCACCGGCGTGCCGAGCCCCGTCGCCGCATTGAACCCGTTGGATCCGGTGTACTTGCCGCTGTTCGTGTCGGTGAAGTCATTGTTCCCCGAGGCGACGCGGGTGAAATTCGAGCCGTTCGATGCCGCGTACAGCGCCGGGCTCACCAGACCGACCGAGGCGTTGCAGCCCTGGTTGGTGTCGGCCAGGAACCCGGCGAGGGATGGTGCCACCGCGCTGGTGCCGCCGAAGTCGAGCCAGCCGCCGAAGTAGACGATCACGCCGTGGTGGGGATCCGCACTGAGGGAGAGATCCGGGACGACCCGATTGTCGTTCGGCGCATTCCTGGGCGCAGGTTGCCAGGACGACCGGGGCCACAACGTCGAGTACCCGCCCCCACCCGCCCCGTTCGTGGGTTGCAGCTGGCAGGCGCCGAAACTCTGCGAGAGGCAGTTGTTCCAGGCGGTCTGGCTCGCCGCCGCCCCGCCGACCAACGTCGTGCCACCCGCACTCACGACATCGGGTTGGCTCCCCGGATCGTCGACCTCCAGCCCTTCCCCCCTCTGGGTCGCGCCGTCGGAACCGTAACAATCCTCCGAACCCGAGTCGCCCGACGCGGCGATCATGGTCTGGCCCTGCATCGCCATGCGCTCGAAGATGGTGTTCTCCTGGGAGGCCGCGCCTGCGGCATTGTCCGCCTCGCAAAAGCCCCAACTCGTGGTGACGACCTGCGCCACATCGTCGGAGGCGATGCGGTTGTAGACATCGAGTGCCGCCACATCGATATCGTTCGGCGCTTCGTAGACGACGATGGACGCCGAAGGAGCAGTGACAGCGGCCATCTCGATGTCGAGCGCCGCCTCGCCCGACCCCGACGCCGGACCGGAAGGTGTTGCATCGACGGTCACCACCCGCGTCGGATTCGTCAGCCCGTAACAACTCTCGAACGCTGCGACGTCAGAGGGCGAGAACTGCTCGAACTCGACGATCCCGATGGTCTGCCCCACGCCCGTCCGCCCCTGATTGAGGAGTTGGCTCAAGCCGTAGGTGTCGGCCAACTGGGTCGACGTGTAGTTCGACGACCCGCCGGCAGTCGCCGCACTCGTCGCCGCACCACAGGCCTGGGGCGAGCCAACCGCATGACTGATCGGCGGCGTGGCCGTGGCTGGTGCGGCTGCCGGCGCCGCTGCAGCCGAGCCCGGCGTGGGCGACGACGTCGTCGAGCCGGCCAGCAACCGGGAGTGCGGGCGGGCCAGGCTGCTGAGGCCCACGATGCCGGTGATGTCCTGCGCCAGCGTCGCGGGAACCTCCGGCGCAGCCGTGTTCACCCTCGAGGTGATTCCGCCCGGGAGGCGGACCGCCTCGAGCGGGGTATCGAAGGCGGACGACACCGTGCGCGCGGTGCCGCTGACCGGGAGGAGGTCGCCGCCCGGGGTGGGGGTACCGACCGTCAGGCCTTGCGCGCGCGCAGGGAGCTGCTGACCTGCGCCACCTCGGCCGCGCTGGGGCCGAAGGCCGCGGCGAACTGCGACGACGTCAAAAAGTGGTGGTAATCGGGTGAACCGGGTGTGGAGACTGCACGCACGGCATCGGACAACCCGGTGGGGTCCTGACCGGCCAACCCCACATCGAGTTTCAGGACCTGGCTCGCCGGCACCGGCCCCAGACGTGTCACGCCGGACGGCACCGTCGGCAGTTCGCCGTGCAACGCGACCCTGGACGGCGCGGTCGTAGCCCCCGCTGTGCCCGAGATGACGAGGGGGGTCAACGCCCCCACACACAATGCCGCGGCGCACGAGGCGGCACTGCGGAATGCTTTCTTCAAGCGCCTGCCTCTCGATCGTGATCCGGCTCGCCCGGACCTTCAGCGCCGTGGGGGGACGGCTCGTAATACACATGCCCTTCCAGCGCCTCAGGACGATACTGCTGCGCGACGACCCCCGAAGGGTCATCATGCGGGATAGACGTACCCCTCGCCGTGGCCCAACGAACCCGCCGCCTTGTAATGGCTGTCGCGAAGATGCGACGGGACCTCCTGCGCCGCCCCGGAGCGCACGTCCTCCTGGGCCCGGCCGAGAGCGACGATCACCGAGTTCGACTTCGGTGCCCGGGCCAGGTAGATCACCGCTTCAGCCAGGTTCAACGCCGCCTCGGGCAGGCCGACGTACTCCACGGCCCGTGCCGCCGCCTCGGCGATCAGCAACGCCTGAGGGTCGGCCAGGCCGATGTCCTCGCTGGCCAGGATCACCAGGCGCCGGGCCAGGAAGCGGGGGTCCTCGCCGCCCTCGATCATGCGGGCCATCCAGTAGAGGCCGGCGTCGGGATCCGAGCCCCGCACACTCTTGATCAGCGCGCTGATCTGGTCGTAGTGCTCGTCCGCCCCCTGGTGGAAGAGCCGACCGTCGCGGGCCCGGGCCATATCCTCGATGGTCACCACGATCGGCGGCGCTCCCCCGCCTGCACTGCCAGCCTCGGCGCTCGCCCGCGCCAGCGCGACCGCCACCTCAATCGTCGTGAGCGCCGCCCGGGCGTCCCCCTCGCAGGCGGCGACGACCGCATCGATGGCATCGTCGGTCCGCTGCCGCATCCTCGGCCGCCAACCCCCGCAGGATGAGGGTGCGCAGGTTCTCCGGGCTGAGCGGCCGCAACCGCCATAACGAGGACCGGCTCAACAACGGGGGGTTCACTTCGAAGAAGGGATTCTCGGTGGTGGCCCCGATGAGCACCACCAGTCCGTCCTCGACCGCCGGCAACAACACGTCCTGCTGCGACTTGTTGAAGCGGTGCACCTCGTCGACGAAGAGCATGGTGCCCTGCCCGTGCTCGCCCAGCCGGCGTTCGGCCTCGGAGAGAGCCTCCCGGACGTCCTTCACGCCGGCTGCGGTCGCCGAGAGCGTGACCAGGTGCTTGGCCGTGGTGGCCGCCAATAAACGGGCCAACGTCGTTTTTCCTGTCCCCGCCGGGCCCCACAGGATGGCGGATCCGACGCGGTCGCTTTCGGCCAGCGTGCGCAGCGGCGCACCGGGCCCGACGAGATGCTCCTGGCCCACCATTTCGTCCAGCGTGCGCGGCCGCAAGCGTGCGGCAAGCGGCGCCTGGCGCTCCAAGTTCCGGTGGGCGGCCTCGGCGAACAGACTCAAGTCGACGCGGGACCAGGTGTCGCGGGCGGGGCCACGGTGCGGATCCCCAGCTCGGCCAGGGCGGCGGCGGGCAGGGCGCTCGGGGCACCGGTCAGGAGGTCGGCGCCCGACTGCGTCTTGGGGTAGGCGATCACCTCGCGAATGTTCTCCTCTCCGGCCAGCACCGCCACCAGACGATCTATGCCGAAGGCGAAGCCCGCATGTGGCGGCGCGCCGTAGCGGAAGGCGTTCAGCAGGAAGCCGAACCGGCTCTCCGCCTCCTCGGCACTGATCCCGAGCGTGTCGAAGATCCTCGACTGGATGTCGCGCCGGTGGATACGCACGCTCCCCGATCCCAACTCCCAGCCGTTGAGCACGAGGTCGTAGGCCTGCGAGCGCACGGCGAAGGGGACCGTGTCGAGGAGCGGCAAGTCCTCCTCGTAGGGCATCGTGAAAGGGTGATGCGCCGGCTGCGGGTTCCCCGAGGCATCGACGCCGTCGAACATGGGGAAGTCGACGACCCAGACATAGCGGTGCGGACCCTGCCCGACAGGTGGCGAGCCCAGGGCGACGCGGAGCGTGCCCAAGGTCGTGCACGCGATCCGGTGGGTGTCCGAGACGGCCAGGATGAGGTCCCCCTCCTTCGCCCCCGTCTTCTCCAGGAGGGCCGCCCGCTCGCTCTCCGACAGGAAGCGGTTGAGCGGCGAGTCGAAGGTGAGCCCGGCCCCTCCCTCACCGGCGACGACCCGGAACCAGGCCAGACCCGCCGCGCCCGCCCGCTTGGCCTGCTCGGCCGAGCGCGTCGAGGCGCGACCGGGTCGAACGAGCCCCCGCCGGGAACGCACATCGCCTTGAGATGGGACCCGGAGAACGCGCGCACCTCGGTGTGCGCGAACTCCACCGCCAGATCGACCAGTTCCATGTCGAAACGCAGATCAGGCTTGTCGGTGCCGAAGCGTTCGAGGGCGTCGGACCAGGTCATGCGGGCGATCGGGGGAGGCCGCTCGCCCGTCGCGGCCTCGGCCGCATCGAGCACGGCCTCGGACACGGACGCCATCACGTCGTCCTGCGTGCCGAACGAGAGCTCCATGTCGAGCTGGGAGAACTCGAACTGGCGGTCCGCCCGGAGGTCCTCATCGCGCAGGCAGCGGGCGATCTGGTAGTAGCGGTCGAACCCACCCACCATCAGCAGCTGCTTGGCCAGCTGCGGGCTCTGGGGCAACGCGTAGAACGAGCCGTGGTGGAGCCGGCTGGGCACCGAGAACTCGCGGGAGCCTTCGGGCGTCGGCGCCCAGAGCAGCGGTGTCTCGACCTCGCAGAATCCCTGCCGGTCCATGGCGGACCGGATGGCGGCGTTGACCCGGGCCCGCAGGCGCAGATTGCGCTGCATGCGGGGGCGCCGCAGGTCGATGTAGCGGTAGCGCAGGCGCACCTGTTCGTCGGATTCGTCCCGATCGTCGACGGAAAAGGGAGGCGGCTCGGCCTCGTTGAGCACCGTCACCGTGCACTCGCCCAGTTCGATCTCACCGGTGGCCAGCCCGGGATTGACCGTCCCCTCGGGCCGGTGCCGCACGGTGCCCTCAATGGCGATCACCCATTCGCTGCGCACGTCGACCTTGGTGTCGATGACGCACTGGATCACGCCCGTGTGATCACGCAGGTCGATGAAGGCCAGGTGCTCGCCGTGCTCACGGCGCCGCCCGACCCAACCGCACACGGTGACCCGGGACCCCTCGTCGGCGGGACGCAACACCCCGCAGAGGTGCGTGCGCAACGCGGTGGGCCGGTTTTCGATGGGCCCGATGGGGGCGATGTGATCAGTCATGGGGTGGAGCGGGGTCCTTTATCGTTCGAACAGTCCTGCAGCCTGTCATGCGCGGGCGTCGTCATGTCGCAGGAATGGCGGTTGCGCCACGCTCACCGCACCAGCGCACCCAACGCGGCGACGACATCGTCGCGGGGCACCGTGCGCTGGCCCTCTTCGCTACGGAGCGGGCGCAGGGAGACCGTCCCCTCCGCCAGTTCCTTGGCGCCGAGGACGACGGCCACCAGCGCGCCCGACCGATCGGCCGATTTGATCTGGGACTTCATGGAGCGGTTGTCGAAGGCGCGGTCGACCCGGAACCCGGCCCGGCGCAGCTCGGCCGTCAGCAGCACGGCGGACTCGCCCCCGGTGACGTCGATCACGTAGGCGTGCAACGGAGGGGGCTCCGTGGGGTAGACGCCTTCAGCGTCACAGCCGATGAGGATGCGCTCCACACCCAGGCCGAAGCCGATGCCGGGCGTGGGGGCACCGCCGAGCATTTCGACCAGGCCGTTGTAGCGGCCTCCGCCCCCGAGGGCGTTCTGGGCCGCATCGATGGCGCCCGAGGCGAATTCGAACGTGGTCCTCGTGTAGTAGTCGAAACCACGGACGAGCCGGTGATCGATGACGTAGGGGATGTCGAGCGCGTCGAGCCCCGCCCGGACGCGGGCGAAGTGCGTCGTGCAGGGCTCACAGAGGTTGTCCACGAAACGGGGCGCACCCTCGGTGGCGTCCTCGCATTCGGGGGTCTTGCAGTCGAGGACCCGCAACGGATTCTGGTCGTAGCGGGCCTGATGCGGGAGGCAGAGCTCGGACCGGCGCTCGGCCAGGAACGCGCGCAGGAGCTCCGTGTAGCCCGGTCGGCAGGTCCCGTCCCCCATGGAGTGCACCTTCAGGGTCACCTGGTGCAGGCCGAGACCGGCCAGGAATTCGAACGCCAGGGAAATGACCTCGACGTCCAGGTCGGCGTCCGAGGGGCCCAGGGCCTCGAGACCCAGTTGAAAGTGCTGGCGGTACCGACCGTGCTGCGGGTTCTCGTGCCGGAACGAGGGCGCGACGTACCAGGCCTTCCAGGGCGGGACGGGGTGGTGCTGCACGAACGCGCGCACGATCGATGCCGTGCCCTCGGGCCGCAGGGCCATGATCTGTCCGTCCCGGTCGGCGAAGGTGTACATCTCCTTGCCCACCACGTCGCTGCCCTCCCCGATACCGCGATGGAAGATGCCCACGTGCTCGAGGATCGGGGTGATGGCCAGCCCGTAGCCGGCCCCCTCCACGAGCGCGGCGAACCGCGCCACCAGGGCCTCCCAACGGGTGGACTCGGGCCAGAGGATGTCGTGCATGCCCTTGGGCGTACGGGCGAGCGGCGCGTCGCCGGGCGCGTCTGAGCCTGCGGTCATCTGCTCCCCTTCACGGTCAGACCTTCTTGCCGGGGAGCTGACGATAGGCGTCGAACACCCCGTCGAGGTGCTTGAGCGCCGTGATGAGCGAATGGAGGTGGGTGGGGTCGGCCAACTCGACGTCGAAGGCCATCCGGCTCACCCGGTCCGCCGTGGTCGCCGTGCGGGCGGCCACGATGTTCAGGTGGTGCTCGGAGACGACCCGGCTGACGTCGGCCAGCAGCCGCGAGCGATCGAACGCCAGCACCTCGATCGTCGCCACGAAGACGCCGTCGTTGCCCCGGTCCCATTCGACCTCGATGAGGCGCTCCTTGGACAGGTCGGCCAGCGACGCCGCGTTGGCGCAATCGGCCCGGTGCACCGAGACCCCGCGGCCCTGTGTCACGAAGCCGATGATCTGATCGCCCGGCACCGGGGTGCAGCAGCGGGCCAGGTGGATCATGATGTCGTCGAGGCCCTCCACGTAGACCCCGGCTGCTGTCCGCCGCCCCTGACGGGGCCCCCGGACGCCGCGCAACGCCGTCGTGGGGAGCTGCTCGTTCTCCCCGCCCCGCAGGGCGCGTGCCAGTCGTTGGACGATCGACTGGGCGGAGACCTGTGATTCCCCGATGGCGGCATACAACGCATCGAGGTCGGCCAGGTGCATCGACTCGGCCACCTCGAGCATGGCCGACGAACCCAACAGCTTGTGCAATGGCAGCCCGTCGCGACGCAGCGCCCGCGCCAGCTCCTCCCGCCCGTTCTCGATGGCGTCCTCGCGGCGTTCCCGGCTGAACCACTGACGGATCTTGTGGCGGGCCCTCGTCGAGGCCACCATCTGCAGCCAGTCCCGGGACGGCCCCGCCGTCGGCGACTTCGACGTGAAGATCTCCACCGTGTCGGCCGAGTTGAGTTGTGTCTCGAGGGGCACCAGGCGGCCGTTGACCCGGGCCCCGATGCAGCGGTGCCCGACTTCGGTGTGGATGACGTAGGCGAAGTCGACCGGCGTCGACCGGGCGGGCAGCGCGATGACCTTGCCCTTGGGCGTGAAGACATAGACCTCGTCCTGCTCGAGGTCGAGCTTGAGGGCTTCGAGGAACTCGATCGGGTCGTCGGTCTGGCGGTCCACGTCGGCGATCCGCTGCAGCCATGCCATGTCGGAGGACGCGTCCTCCTTCTCCTTGTAGCCCCAGTGCGCGGCGATGCCGTACTCGGCCCGGTGGTGCATCGCGGTGGTGCGGATCTGGACCTCGACCGGATTGCCGTCCAGTCCGATGACCGTCGTGTGCAACGACTGGTACATGTTGAACTTGGGCGTGTTGATGTAGTCCTTGAAACGACCCTGCACGGGGGCCCAGATGGCGTGGATCGCCCCCAGCGCGGCCCAGCAGTCCTTCTCGCTCGTCACGACGACCCGGATGGCCACGAGGTCGTTGATGTCGTCGAACTCCTTGCCCCGCACGACCATCTTCTCGTAGATGCTCCACAGGTGCTTCGGGCGCCCGGTGACGTCGGCCTCGACGCCCATGTTTTCCAGGCGCTCGCGCACGTGGACGAGCACCCGGGCGAGGTACTCCTCGCGCTGCGGCGCCCGTGCCGCCACCATCTGCTCGATTTCGGCGTAACGCTTCGGGTGCAGCGTGGCGAAGGCGAGATCTTCGAGTTGCCACCGCACCTGCTGCACACCGAGCCGGTGCGCCAGCGGCGCGTAGACATCGAACGTTTCCTGCGCGGTGCGGCGCTGCTTCCACTCGGGCATCACGGCCAGGGTGCGCATGTTGTGGAGCCGGTCCGCCAACTTGATGAGGAGCACCCGCCAGTCGTCGGCCATGGCTACGAGCATCTTGCGGATGGTGGCGGCCTGCTGCGCCTCCTTCGAGTCGAACTGGAGGCGGTCCAACTTGGTCACACCGTCGACCACCTTGGCCACCCCGGGGCCGAACGCCTCGGCGATCGACTCGAGCGTGAGGCCGGTGTCCTCCACCGCGTCGTGCAACAGGGCCCCCGCCACGGTCTGCGCGTCGAGACCGAGCTCGGCCACAATGGTGGCCACGGCGATCGGGTGGGTGATGTACGGCTCGCCGGAGCGCCGGAACTGCCCGTCGTGCGCGGAGAGGGCGACACGGGCGGCGGACCTGATGGTGGTGACGTCGTCGTCAGGCCGGTGACTGGAGAACTCCGCCAGCAGCGGCGCAATCATGTCCTCGAACGCGCGCTCCCCATCATCAGCGACGGGAGTCACCCGAGCCAGGGTCACCATCCCTCTACGCTACCCGTTCAGGACCCCGACCCCGGCGCGTCGGAGCCGCTCAGCGCTTGCGCTTCTTCTTTCCCTTGCGGGGACGGGGAGCCTGTCCCGTCCCACCACCATTGGGCGTGGGACGATCGATCACCGCGGTACCGGCTCCCGCCGTCGTACCCTTGCCGGCACCGGATCCGGGGCGGATCGGCCCGGTCCGTTTGGCCGGCCCGGCGCTGTGGGGTTGCCCACCCGCCGCGATGCTGTACTGGGTGCTGAGGGCGGCGGCGTCGGAGGCCGACAGGGTGCTCGTCCGGTCGCCCCGGGACGCGACACGCTTCTCGATCGCCACCCAGCGTGGCTCGTTCCGCTTCAGCATGTAGAGAATCGGCGAAGCGATGAAGATCGAGGAGTAGGCCCCGCTGAGCAGCCCGACGAAGAGTGCCAGTCCGTACTCCTGCAGAGTGGAGGCGCCAAGGAGCTCGGCGCCGATCAACAACACCGAGAGCACCGGGATGATGGCCACCGCCGAGGTGTTGATGGACCGCGCCAACGTCTGGTTCATGGACAGGTTGATCAACTGGCCGTAGGTCATCGTCCCGTGCGAGCCGATGTTCTTCGTGTTGTCGCGCACCCGGTCGAAGACGACGACGGTGTCGTAGAGGGAGTACCCGAGAATGGTCAGTATGGCCACCACGGTGTCGGGCGTGACCTGGAAGTTGAACAACGAATAGATGCCGACCGCCACGATGACGTCGTGCAGCATGGCGATGAAGGCGGACAGGGCCATTTTCGGCTCGAAACGGATGCTGATGTAGATCCCCACCACGATGAAGAAGATGACGAGAGCCTCGATGGCCTTGTTGGTGACCGATGAGCCCCAGGTCGGGCCCACCGTCTGCACGCCGTTCTGCACGTTCTCCAGCGAGGTGTCGGTGAGCTTGGCCAGGGCCTGCTCGACCTTGAGCGTCTCGTCCTTCTGCGCCTGCGCCGAAAGCTTGTTGAGGTCGGCCTGCACGTTGAGCTGTTGATTGGCTCCCTGCCCGAGCAGTTGGACGATCGGATTGACCAACCCCGCCGCCTGCATGGCATCGACGGCCTGGGTCTGCGTCACATTGGGAGCCTTGACGGTCCACTCGGTGCCACCCTTGAATTCGATGCCCAGGTTCAGCCCACCACGCAGGATGAGCGAGATGATGCCGGCCACGATGACCACCGTCGAGATCGTGAACCACACCCGCCGACGCCCGACGAAGTCGAACTTCGTCTCGCCGCGGTAGAGGCGTTGTATCGGGCCGTGCCCCTCCCGGGGCTCCTTGGGCCGCCGGATGAGCGACCGGACCGCGTCGTCGACCGACAGCAACTCGCCGTCGTCGTCCAGCTCGTCGTCGCCCATCTCCACGTCGTCGAGATCGCCGTCGAAGTCGCCTTCAGCGTCGTCGTCAAAGTCGAAATCCGCAGCCTCGTCGTCGACCTCGTCAACGCCGTCGTCATCCCCGGCGCCGGCGCCGGTCCCGTTGCGCGTGCTGCGACTCACGACGCCGGCACCCGCCCGGGCTTGATCGAGACCGCCCTTGCGTCCCGGGCCGGACCCCGTGTCGCCCGCGCCGCCGCCACCACCGTTTTCGGACTTGTCGTCATTCCCGGTGCCGCGCCCCGTCATGGCCAGGCCGCGGGCGATGCCGAATCGACCGGCACCCTGGAGACGGTCGCTCCGACCGAGCAGGATGACCAGCGGCCGCGTGTAGAACCAGGTGAACAGCATGTCCATGATGGTGGACAGGCCGAGGAAGAAGGCGAAGCCCTTGACGTCGCCCACGGCGACCACATAGAGCACGACGGCGGCCAGCAGGGAGACGAAGTCGGCGGCCCAGACCGTGCGCCAGGCGCTCTTGAAGCCACGGTCGACCGAGGTCCGGATGGAGCGACCCGACCGGGTCTCGTCTTTTAATCGCTCGAAGTAGACGATGTACGAGTCCACGGTGATACCGATGGACACGATCAGGCCGGTGATACCCGCCAGGTCGAAACTCGGGCTGAACGAGGTATGGCCCAGCGCCGAGATGATGGCCCACAGCGCCATCGCGGTCAGCACCAGCCCCGAAATCACCACCAGCCCCAACGCCCGGTAGTACAGGAGCACGTAGAGCAGGACCAGGATGAGACCGGCGATGCCGGCGCCGAGTCCGGCGTGCAGGGCGGACTTCCCGAGGGTGGGCGACACGGTCTGCGTCGTCAGCTGCTTGAGGCGGACGGGAAGCGAGCCGAACTCCATCGCCAGGGCCAACGACTTGGCGTCGGCCTCGGTCATGTTGCCCCCGCTGATCGTGCCCTGACCGTCGAACGAGGTGAACTCGTCCTGCGAGGGCTGGATGAGCGGCGCCGACTGGACCACGCCATCGAGCTCGATCCCGAGGAGGAGGTGGAAGTTCTCTTTCGCGACCTTGTCCCACAATGCGGACCCGGCGGCACCCCTGAGGGTGTAGTTGACCTCCCATTGCCCGGTCTGGCTCTGTTGCGCCACGGCCGACCCGATGGAGTTCCCGGTCATCTGCTCAGGACCGAGGACATAGCGGAGCGAACCCTTCGTGGACGAGCCCGCCGCGGGCAGGCTCGGCAGGAGGACGGTGCGGTTCGGGTAGTTGTCCACGTCGGTACTGGTGCTCGTGTACTGGGCGAAACCAGGGTCGGGCGACGGGCTGTTGGACGAGTAGCCCTGCACCGAGCTGTTCGGCGTCACGGCAAGGTTGGCCAGCGTCGTGGCGTAGTCGGCCCCGCACGCCGGCAACGTCTTGTTGCCCGAGATCGGCTTCTCGGCCGGTTTGGCCGGGCTCGTCTTCGTCGCCTTGGTGGCCGGGGCTCAAGGAGAGGGGGTAGGCGGTGCAGAGCACGGGCCGGAAGAAGAGCTGCGCCGTGTTCCCGATCTCGTTGAGGAGGGCGGCCGCGTCCTTGACACCAGGAATCGACACCGAAATCTCGTTGTTCCCCGCCGTGCTCACCTCTGCTCCAGAGACACCGAGCCCGTTCACGCGGTTGTTGAGGATGGCGACGGTCTCTTGCAACTCAGCCGGAGAAACGGTCTTGGCGGTCTGGTAGACGACGGAAAGCCCCCCCGCCAGATCCAGTCCGAGCCGCGGGGTCCATTTCACCGAGAACACGGCTGCGAATGAACCCACCGCGATGATCACAACGGCCAGCACGCTGACGAGAAGGTTCCGCCTCTGCCGCATCTGGGCTCGAGACGACGCCGGGCTCACGCCTCTTTATCCTCCCCGTCGTGGTCTTCGATCTCCACCGAATCGTGGTTGTACTCGTGGTCGTCGTCGATGTCCGCGTCCGGATCGGGGATCACCACCGGGTCGAGCTTGCGGGCGATGGCCTGTCGCACGAACACGATCCGCGTGGGCTGGGCGCCGTCGAGGTTCCCGTCATTGCCGGTGCTCCCGGTGAGCAGCGTGTAGCGGTCACCGTGGATCTCGAGAATGGTCCCGACCACGCCGCCGATCGTCTGCACCTCGTCACCGACCATGTACCCCGAGCCCTGGTTGGCCCGGGCGGCCTTGGCCTTGCGCTGTTGGGGCTTGAGAAAGAGGAAGTACCCGGCGAAGGCCACCACGACGAGGATGATCAGAGGGGCGGGATTGGTCGACTTCTTGGTCGTCGCCGCGAACAGTTCGACGAGGGCGGGAAATTGCGTCATGTGGGGTCCTTCAAGCCGGGGTGCATGCGAAGCGACACCCTATCTCCTGCATCTTGGCATTTCGTGCCGGTCTCCGACCGGTCATCCCCCTCCTCCGGTCTTTGACCTGGACCCGGGGTGCCCGCTCCGGCGGACCCGGAGGCCGACTCCGCTCCAGCGCTACCCGGGGTGCGGACCCACCGGATTTTCCGGCCAGGCAACCTGACGGCAACCCGAATGCGCCGAGCTTGCACCATCCCTCCTCCAGCATGGGACCTGCACAGAGGCAGATCACGAACTCCCGATACTGGTCGCCCGGAGGGGGGTGACCAGGTCGAGAACCCCGATTCGTTGGCGGTTGATTACCCCGTTCACGGGGTGGATCGGGAGCGAAATGGCAGCAACAGTGCGCCGGGTAAAGAGGGGCCACCATCGGTCGGAGTCATCCGAGTGGGAACCGGTGGTGGCCCTCCGGCGCACCGTTGCTCGCCGAGCCTCGGCGGCGTCGCGCCCAGAAACCACGAAATCGCCCCGTGTTCCCAGTACAGTTCAGTGCTACATGCGCAATGGGAATATTTCAGTCCTCGTCATCGAGGACGAGGCCGACATCCGGCAACTCCTGCGGACGATGCTCGAACGCGAGGGTTTCACGGTCACCGAAGCCATGCTGGGCCGCGACGGCGTCCGGCTGTTCCACCAAAAACAGCCCAACCTGGTCATCCTGGACGTGGGCATGCCGGACCTCGACGGCTGGCAGGTCCTCGAGCGGATCCGGGACATGAGCGACGTGCCGGTCCTCATGTTGACGGCACTCTCCACCGAGCGGGACAAGGTGCGGGGGCTCAACGCCGGGCGCCGACGACTACCTGACCAAGCCCTTCAGCCGGGTGGAGCTGATGGCCCGCATCCAGGCCATCAGCCGGCGCCAGGTGCAGCGCAACGAGCCGATCGTGTCCTTCGAGGACGAGTCGATCCGGGTGGACTTCTCCGAGTCCCAGGTGACCGTGGCGGGGGTCCCCGTCGTGCTGACGCCGACCGAATACCGGCTCTTGGCCACCCTGGTGCGCCACCAGGGCCAAGTGCTCTCGTCGGATCAGCTGATCGAGTTGGCCTGGGACGACCCGAGCGGACTGGCACCCTCGCGGGTGAAGTACGCCGTCCTGCGCCTCCGGCGCAAGCTCGGTTGGGGAGATCAGGACGACGGTCCCATCGAGACGGTGCGAGGCTTCGGATACCGCTATCGCGCGCGGGCAAGGTGAACGCAGTTCGGTCATGAGCGCGTGCACCGCTTCCAGCCACCGGCGAGAAGGCCGTCGTTGGGACGCGGGGCGCGCAGGGCTGAGGCGGGTGGGTCCAAAATCCCGGGCTTCTCGGGTCCCTCCAGGGTGCGACTGCCGCTCTTCGCGCTGGTCGCGCTCGGGCACCGTCCTCATCGGCATCATCCCGTTCCCCCATGGGGCGCGGCTCGAAATCCTGATCGCCCTCCTCCTCTTCTTCCTCCTTCTGATCGCCGCCTTCGTCCTGCCCGTGGGAACGGCTGCCGGACTGGACCTGGCTGGTCATCCCCATCGGCTACATGGCCGTCATCGCCATCATCCGCGACGCCCAGGGACCGAGCGATTCCGAGCTCCTGGTCGTCTACCTGCTGCCGATCGTCTGGATGTCCCTCTACGGCCGCCGCCTCCATCTCCTCGTCGGGCTGTTCTGCATGGATCTGGCCCTCATGGTGCCGATCCTCCTCGTCGGCGCCCCCAACTACCCGCTCTCCACCTGGCGCCAGGTGGTCGTCCTGGTGATCGTGACCACCATGGTGGCCTCCACCATTTCGACCATGGTCCACCGCGACCGGATCTACGTCAGCGATCTGGCCCAGCAGTCGCTGCTGGCCAAGCGGAACGCCGACGACGCCCACAACGCCCGCGAACGCCTCGAGACCCTGCTGCGGGCCGCCACCGGGAGCGCCATCATGGGTGTCGACCCGGCCGGAACCGTGACCTTCTTCTCGGCCGGGGCCGAGCTGATGCTCGGCTACAACGCGTCCGAGGTGGTCGGCATCCGCTCCATCGCCGACTTCATCGACCCGGCGCAGATCACCGAGCGGCGCCAGACCATCGATGCCATGCGCAAGGCGCTCGACCCCGTCTACCCCGAGACGGTGGCCGAAGTCCCGTGGACGGCCCGCCGCAAGAACGGCGAACAGCGCCGCTGCGTCGTCCGGGTCCGCACCCTGCCGACGCAAGGGGGAGCCGAAGGCGCGGACAGCGGCGTCAGCGCGGGCTACGTCGTGGTGGCGATCGACGTCACCGAACGCGAGGAGCTGGCGGCCGAGCGCGAACGGCTCTACTCGGTCCAACAGGAAGTGACCCAGTCGCTCATCGAACAGAACAACCGCCTCCGTGAGCTGACCAAAATGAAGGACGACATCGTGGCCACCGTCTCCCACGAGTTGCGCACGCCCATCACCTCCATCCGAGGCTTCATCGAGCTCCTCCTCGACGGAGTGCCCGAGTTGAGCGAGGACCAGATGCGCATGCTGCGCACCATCGACCGCAACTCGGCGCAACTCCAGCGGGTGGCCGAGGACCTTCTGGCCGACCCCGGCGGTGGTCACGGGTTGCGGGTGACCTTCACCGCAGCTCGACCTGCACCAGTTGGCCGACGAGTCGGTGCACGCCGCACAGACCGCCGCCGCCACGACGAGGGTGCAGCGTTTCGCTCGCTCCGGGCTCCGAGGTCCCGGTATTCGGCGACGCCACCCGGCTGCATCAGCTTCTCGGGAACCTGCTCTCCAACGCCATCAAGTTCTCCGACCCCGGGTGGCACGGGTGAACGTGGTGGTCGACATGATCGACGACTTCGCCCGGGTCCTCGTCCAGGACCAAGGCCCGGGCATCCCCGAAGCGGATCGCCCCCAGCTCTTCGAGCGGTTCTACCGTCTGGCGGCAGCCATGGAGATGGGCGTGCCCGGGACCGGCCTCGGTCTGGCCATCGCCAAATCGGTGGCAGAGGCCCACGAGGGATTCATCGACATCGTCGACCTCCCCGGTTGGTCCACCACCTTCCGCGTCTTTCTCCCGCTGCGCCACGTCGGCCCGGCGGCGCTTACGCTGGCCTGAGCCTCGCCCCGGGAGACGCCGGCAGTTCAGCGTGGGCGACTCAGGACTCGAACAGCGTCGGCGCCTCGGGCACGACCGACCCGGCCGGCGGCGTCTGACCCAGATGGGCCCAGGCCCGGGGCGTCGGAATCCGGCCCCGCGACGTGCGCAGGATGAGACCACACTGCAGGAGATAGGGCTCGTAGGCGTCCTCGATGGTGTCGGTCTCCTCGCCCACGCACTGCGCCAAGGTGGTCAGCCCGATCGGTTGCCCGCCGAAGCGACCGCACAGCGTCTCGAGGATGGCCCGGTCCACCTTGTCCAGTCCGAGCTCGTCCACACCGAACAGATCGAGGCCCTCCGCCGCCGTCGTGCCGTTGACCGAGCCGTTCCCGCGCACTTCGGCGAAGTCACGGACCCGGCGCAAGAGGCGGTTGGCCACACGTGGCGTGCCCCGGGAGCGCTCGGCAATCCGCGTCGCCCCCTCTCGTCGATGTCGACGTGGAGGATCCGGGCCGAACGCTGCACGATCGCCCGCAGGTCGGACGAGGCGTACAGGTCGAGCCGGCCGACGAAGCCGAAGCGGTCACGCAGGGGGCCCGAGACCAGGCCGGTGCGGGTGGTGGCGCCGACCAGGGTGAACCGCGGCAGGTCGAGCCGGATGGAGCGAGCGGTCGGGCCCTTGCCGATCAGGATGTCGAGCTTGGCGTCCTCCATGGCCGAGTAGAGCATCTCCTCGACCGAGCGGTGCAGCCGGTGGATCTCGTCGATGAAGAGGACGTCGCCGTCCTGCAGGTCGGTCAGCAGGGCGGCCAGGTCGCCGGCCCGGGTCAGCACGGGGCCCGAGGTGATGCGGAGCCCGGCCCCCATTTCCGTGGCCACGATGCCCGCCAGCGAGGTCTTGCCGAGACCGGGCGGTCCGGCGAACAGGAGGTGGTCGACCGGCTGCTGCCGCTGCCGGGCGGCCTGGATGACGATCCCCAGGTGCTCCACCAGCTGGGCCTGCCCGACGAACTCGGTCAGCGAGCGCGGCCGGAGACCGGCCTCTTCGACCTCCTCGCCGCCGCCGGCCACCACCGGCGCCACCAACCGGGCATCAGGATCACCGGCTCCGCCGGCACCGGTCCCGTCAGCGTCGTCGGCCGTCGCCAATACCTCGCGGCGCGCCTTCGGGCTCACGAGCAGGGCCGTCATGCGGTGAACTCCGCATGGATCACCGGCTGGCCAGCTCACGCAGGGCCAGGCGCAGCATCTCTTCCACCCCGACATCGTCGCGCAGCCCGTCGAGCGCACCACGGATCTCCTCGGGGGCGTAGCCGAGCTCGACCAGGGCGGCCCGGGCCTCCGAGCGCGAGGTCCTGGTCGCACCGCCGCCCGGTCGAGCCCGGGATCTCGAGCGACAGATCGGGCAGGTCGAGGCGGCTCTTGAGCTCGATCACCAGCCGGGCCGCCGTCTTGCGGCCGACGCCGGGGACGGTGCACAGCGTGTCGAGGTCGTCTTCGAGCACGGCCGTCGAGAGCGAGGCCGGCGACAGGACGGCCATGATGGCCAGGGCCAGCGAGGGTCCCACTCCGTGCGACCCGAGCAGCACCTCGAAGCACCGCCGCTCATCGTCGTGGACGAAGCCGTAGAGGACGATGGCGTCCTCCCGCACGTGGGTGTGGATGAACAGCGTGGCCTCGTTCGACGGTCCCGCCCACCATGAGGGCGACGGCGGTCGCCGGGGTCACGGCGACCCGATACCCGACGCCAGCCACGTCGATGATCACCTCTCCCTCGGCCGAACGGAGTACGACCTTTCCCCGCAAAAGTCCGATCACTGCGGCTCCTTCCTCGCTTCATGATGAGCCCGCCTGCCGGGCGAGCGCGGCGCCCATGGCGCGCCGCAACGGAACGGTGGTCAGATGACAGACGGCGAGGGCCAGGGCATCGGCCGCGTCAGGCGGGCTGGGCGGGACCGCCAGTCCGAGCACGTTGGCCACCATGCGCTGCACCTGGTCCTTGGTGGCGGCGCCGTAGCCGACGAGCGCCTGCTTGACCTCGTTCGACGGTGTACTGCGCCACCTCGCAGCCGGCCTCGGCGGCCACGAGCAGGGCCAGCCCGCTGGCTTGGCCCACCGACATGGCCGTCTTGACGTTGACCTGGAAGAAGACCCGCTCCACCGCCACCACGTCGGGCGAGAACTCGACCACCAGGGCCCGCAGCTCGGTGTGGAGGATCAGCAGCCGGTCGGGCAGCGCCGCCGCAGGATCGGTCTCGATCACCCCGGCGGCGCGTGCCTTCAGGGCGCTGTCGGCCTCACCCCGGGCCACCAGGCCGTAGCCACAGCGGGAAAGCCCCGGGTCGATCCCCAATACGAACATGCGTTCGTAGCGTAGTCGGAGCCCCTGGCGATGGGGTGGACCGCCGCGCCTCAGCCTTCGAAGGCGGCCAGCACCGCGTCGGGAATGTCGGCATTGGCATGGACGGCCTGCACGTCGTCGTGATCGTCGATCGCTTCGAGGAGCCGGAGGACCCGCTTGGCGTCTCCCTCGTCGGGCACGGGCACCAGCGTGGTCGGCTCCAACGAGAGGTCGACCGATGCCGGGCGTGATCCCGGCCTCGTCCAGCGCATGGCGCACGGAGTCGAGGTCGGCCGGGAGCGCAGGTGACGATCCAGAACTCGCCGTTGTCCGAGAGGTTCTCGGCCCCGCCCTCCATGGCGATCTCCATGACCTTGTCCTCATCCTGGTCGCGGGGCACGCTCACGATGCCCTTGCGCTCGAACTGCCAACCCACGGCCCCCGGCTCGGCCATGTTGCCGCCGTTCTTGTTGAAAAGGTTGCGGATCTCCGAGCCCGTGCGGTTGCGGTTGTCGCTCAGCGTCTCGACCATGATCGCCACGCCGGCCGGGCCGTAACCCTCGTAGTTGATCGCCTCGTACCGCACACCCTCGAGCTCGCCCGTTCCCCGCTTGATCGCCTTCTCGATGGTGTCCAGCGGCACCGATGAGCTCCGGGCCTTCTGGTAGGCGGTGCGGAGGGTGGCGTTGGCGTCCATGTCACCGCCGCCCTCCCGCGCCGCCACTTCGACCTGGCGGATCAGCTTGGCGAAGATTTTGGCGCGGGCCTTGTCCTGCGCACCTTTGCGGTATTTGGTTGTCGCCCACTTGGAGTGACCCGACATATTCCTCCCTTGGAGCGAAGACTGGGTACGAGCTGAGAGCTGGAGAGACCATTGTATCTGGAGGTCCAGATCACCGACGATGCCACCTCGGGCGACCACCTCGGCCAGATCAGCCAGTTGAGCGAGTTCGTGGAGGCCGGCGATCCAGCGCACATCGATGAATTCCGGTCCACCCAGACGTCGTACCCTTCAAAGACCACTGGTGGCGGTCCGCTGGCCGCGGCGCGTGTGGTCGCCACCGAGAGGAGAATCCCATGAGCCTGCCAGAAGTCGCCTCTCGAGAAGAGTGGTTGCGTGCACGCAAAGCGCTGCTCGTGCGCGAGAAGGAGCTCACTCGTCAAAAGGATGCCCTCAACGCCGATCGTCGGCGATTGCCGATGGTGGCGATCGAGAAGCACTACGAATTCGAGGGGCCCCAGGGGACCGCTGGACCTCGCGGACCTGTTTGCAGGAAGGCGGCAGTTGATCATCCAACACTTCATGTTCGACCCATCATGGGACGACGGGTGCTCGTCGTGTACCGCCGGCTGTGATGAGCTCTCCGAGGGCTTGTTGCGGCACCTGGCGGCACGCGCCACCGCCTTCGCCGTCGTGGCGAGGGCGCCGTACGCCAAGATCGCCGCCTACAAGAAGAAGCGAGGCTGGGATTTTCCCTTCGTCTCCTCCTTCGGGAGCGACTTCAATTACGACTTCCATGTCACGATCGACGAATCACGTGTGCCGATGGAGATCAATTTCCGCGACCGGGAGGAACTGACGGCACCCGACGCCTTCACATTGCACCCGTTGCTCGATGAGGAACAGCCCTTCGAGATTCCGGGCTTCAGTTTCTTCCTGCGCGACAGCGACACCGTCTTCCATACAAACTCCACCTTCGCCCGGGGCACCGAAGGTTGCACCGATTCCTATGGATTTCTCGACCAGACCGCCCTGGGCCGGCAAGAGGATTGGGAGGAGCCGAAGGGCCGCGCCCCTGACCCCCACGATGCCTCACCGGATTTCGCGTAAGCACTCGTGCAGCACATCGGAGGGCGCATCGCCGACCTTCGATCGGAATCCTTTACTATGCGACCATGTCGACGTCCGGCTCCGTGCTGCGGCCCGGCCCGCTTCTCCCCTCCCACATCCGCATCGCGATCGTCGGCACCGGATTCTCCGGGCTCGGCGCCGCGCTCGCTCTCAGCGACGAGGGATACGGCGACGAACTCATCCTCCTCGAGCGACGGTCCGACGTCGGCGGGACGTGGCACGACAATTCGTATCCAGGGTGCCGCTGCGACGTCCCGTCGAATCTCTATTCCTTCTCTTTCGCCCCCAATCCGCATTGGTCAGAGACATTCGCCGGTCAGCCCGAGATCGAGCGTTATCTGCACGACATCGTGCGGAGGCACGGCATCATCGACAAGGTTGCCTTCGACACGACGCTGGAGCATGCGGCATGGGACCCGGCCGAACAGGTCTGGCGCATTGCGACGACGCAGGGCTCGTTGACGGCTGATTTCCTGGTTGGCGGGGGCGGCGGGCTCTCCGAACCCCATGTCCCCGACATCCCCGGCGCCTCCTCGTTCGCCGGTACTGCATTCCACTCGGCCCAGTGGGACCACGCACACGACCTGACCGGGCGCAAGGTGGCCATCATCGGGACCGGCGCATCGACCATCCAATTCCTCCCGATCGTGCAGAAGTCCGCCGGCCACATCACGCTGTTCCAGCGGACGCCACCCTGGGTCTTCCCGCACCGGGTCCGGCCGACGAAGGCGGTGGAGCGGGCGGCCTACAGGCGGTTGCCGTGGACCCAGAGGTTGTCCAGGGCCCGCCAGTACTGGTTCGGTGAGGCGGTCCTCGGCTCGCTGCTCATCCACAACAGCCCGAGATTGCGCCGGCTGGAAGCGCTCGGGAAGAAGTTCCTGGCACGCCAGGTGGCCGATCCCGACCTGCGGGCGCAGCTGACGCCGACCTACACGCCGGGCTGTAAGCGCCTGTTGCAGTCGAACGACTACTACCCGGCCCTCCAACGCCCGAACGTGACCCTGACGACGGAGAAGATCGTCGAGGTGCGACCCGGCGGCGTGGTGACCGCCGATGGCGTGCTCCACGAAGTGGACACGATTATCTACGGCACGGGATTCCGCACGACGAACAACCCGATGGCGGAGAAGATCCACGGCGCCGACGGCCGGTCGCTGAAGGAACATTGGGCCCACACGGGAATGCAGGCGTATTGCGGCACCACGATTCCGGGCTTTCCCAACTACTTCATGCTGGCCGGACCGAACACCGGCATCGGCCACACCTCTCTTTTGGTGATGATCGAAGCGCAGGTGGCCCACGTGGTCGGCGCCTTCCGCGCCCTGCGGGCGCAAGGGGCGAGTGTCGTCGACGTGCGCGCCGACACGCTGGCACGTTGGAGCGAGGAGGTGCAGCGCAAAGCAGCGCCCTCCGTCTGGAACTCCGGTGGCTGCTCGAGCTGGTACCTCGATGAGGCCGGCCGCAATACGACCCTGTGGCCCGACTACACATTCCGCTTCGTGCGCCGGACCCGCAGATTCGATGTGAACGACTATGTACTGAGCGGCCCTCGCCTGCCCTCGTGAAGCGACCGCCGATCACGCTCGAGGGCGCGACAGCGCTCGTCACCGGCGCGGGAAGCGGCATCGGCCGCGCCGCCGCGCACGCGCTCGGCCGCCCGGGGAGCCACCCTCCTGTGCGCCGACATTGACCAAGGAGCGGCCGAACAGACGGCATCCCAGTGTGCGGCGGACGGGGGAGCGGGTCACCAGGCCTACCGCCTCGACGTGGCGGACCGGGCCGAGGTCGATGCGCTCGCGGCGAGGATCGAGGGCGAGCACGGTGCGCTCGACGTCCTGGTGAACAACGCCGGTGTCGGTATGACCGGTCCCTACGCACGCATGACCGCAGACGAGTGGACCTTTATCCGCTCGATCAACCTCGATGGCGTCGTCAACGGTTGCTCCGCCTTCACGCCCCCGATGCTCGCCGCGGGCCGGGGCCACGTCGTCAACGTGTCGTCCGGTCTCGCGTTCGCGCCGACCACAGGAGAGTCGGCCTACGCCGCGACCAAGGCCGCCGTCCTCCAGCTCTCCCTGTGCCTGCGGGCTGACTGGGCCGCCCACGGCGTCGGGGTGACGGCCATCTGTCCCGGCTTCATCAACACCACCATTGCGCGGACAGCTCGCTTCACCGGCGGTCAGGAAGACCCCGAGGTGCGGGCGCGGCTGGTGCAGGGCTTCTCACGGGCCCATCCCCCCGAAAAAGTCGGCGTGGCAATCGTCCACGCGATCACCGCCAACCGGGCCATGGTGCCGGTCGGATTCGAATCGGTCCTGGGCTGGTATGCCCATCGGTGCATGCCCATCGCCCTCCAACAGACGCTGGCCCGCCTGGGCAGCCGGCGCTGAAGACCACCTCGTGCCTTCCCTCCACCTCCCCCGGAGCCATCGGGGCCTGCTTGCCGCCGGCGCAGCGGTCGCCTTCGTGGGCGGGGCGGCCGCCTACCGGCGGGTCCATGCCCAGCGTGGCAACGAGGCGGTTGAGGCCGGCATCGCTCTCGACGACTCGCTGGCCCACGCCCTCGGATGGGGAGAGCTCGAAGACCCGCCGCAGCGCACCGTCTCTACGCCGGATGGTGGCACGTTGGCGGTGTGGGATGCGGGGAGTGGCCCGACCGTCGTACTCCCCCACTGCTGGGGTTGCAGCCACGAAGTCTGGGTCCCGGTGGCGCGCCGCCTCGTCGGGTCGGGTCATCGCGTGGTGCTCTATGACCAACGGGGCCACGGCGCCAGCACACGGGGCACAGCGCCGCTGAGCATCGAGATGCTGGCCGACGACCTCGCCGCCGTCCTGGGCGCCTGCGACGTCACCGACGCCGTGCTCGCCGGCCACTCCATGGGCGGCATGACCATCATGGCCCTGGCCACCTACCGTCCCGAGGTCCTGGCGGCGCGGGCGCGGGCCATCGTCCTGGTCGCCACCGCGGCAGCGGACATGGGCTCGGGCCCCGCCGCGGCGGAATGGTTCTCCGCCGCACTCATCTCCTCGCCCGCAGTGTCCCTGGCGCTGCATTCAGCTGCGGGCCACCGGTTCGTCCGCGGTGTCTTCGGGAGCGATCCCGTCCGCTCCCACATGGACCTCACCCGCACCCTTTTCGCCGACACCGCACCACAGGTACGTGCGGGCTTCATGGTCGCCATGAGTGCGATGAACCTGCTGGAAGGCATCGCCACCATCGGCATCCCCACGACGGTCATGGTCGGCTCGCGTGATCGCCTCACCGCCCCCGCCCGTGCCGCACAGATGGTGGCCGCCATTCCCGGAGCCCGCCTCGTCACACTGACCGGACGCGGCCACATGCTGCCACTCGAGGACCCCGAGGCGGTGACGAGCGAGATCGAGCAGGCCTTCGGGGACTGAGGAGATCCCTGAGGTCCGTCGTCGCGTAAGGCAGAATCGAAGGATGGGTCTCGACAAGGATTTCACCTTCGACGTGGGAGAAGACGAGAAGCATCGCGTGGCGTTCCATTGGGGCCAACTCTTCGGTCAGGTCCGCATCACGGTTGACGGCGTGCGGGTGGTCGAGAAGAACAAGCCTTTTGCGCTGCGTTCCCCCCGTACCAAGAAGTTCGAATTCTCCGTCGGCGAGACCGAATTGCACGACGTCGTGATCGAGAAGACGAGAAAGCGCGTCCTCGGGGGGGCACGGACCCAGCACTGTCGTGCCCTCGTCGACGGGACCGTCGTCGGGGAATACTGAGGGGGGAAATCGATGTTCCGCACACTGATCATCGGCGCCGGTTTCGGTTCCCGTGTCGTCGCCGGATGTTACGAAGAAGCCGGCATGACGGTGCAGGTCGTCTCCCCGCGGGACGCCGAGGCCGTGCGGCGTGCGTGCGCCGAGCCGTTCGACCTCATTTCGGTCCACTCACCGCCGTTCCTGCACGCCGAGCACGTCAATCTCGCCCTGGATCACCACCACGCGGTCTTGTGCGACAAGCCGTTCGGTGTCTCCCCCGACGAAGCCCGACAGATGCTCGAACGGGCGAACGAGGTGGGCGTCGTGCACCTCCTCAATTTCGAGTTCCGCTACGACCCGGGGCGCCGACACGTGAAGGAGATCATCGACTCCGGGGCGATCGGTCGTGTGATCCATATGAACTGGAACTTCTACAACTCCTTCTCGCGGCCTCCGCAGAGGAAGCACGGCTGGCAGTTCGAGGACGCGTCCGGCGGGTGGCTCCGCATCAACGGGACGCACATGATCGACGCCATCCGTTGGATGGTGGGTGAGATCGCCGAAGTGGACTGCCGCGTCCGCACCGACGCCAAGGAGCATCCGGACAAGGACGGAGTGCCGCACCCGGCGACCGCCGAGGACGCCTTCACGGCCTTCCTCACCACCGACACCGGCGCCTCGGTCGTGATCGACACCGCGTGGGGGGTACCCGGCACGTTGCCCGATCGTTGGAGTGTCATCGGTACCGAGGGGATCATCGATGTGATCGAGGCGGTCGAGATCTACACGCCTCCCCTCGTGCGCGATACGCACATCACCGTGCTCAAGGACGGCGCAGCACACGTCGAACGGATCGGCCCCTTCGAAGGCGACGGCCATCTTCCGGCCATGCGTCCTTGGTCCGTCAAGGTCCGCGAGGCGGTAGCCAACGGCGAGCAGATCCGCCCATCCTTCGTCGACGGAGTGGCCTGTTCCGAGGTCATCGAACGCTTGCGCACAGCCGCCCGCTGACCCGTCGACGCCGACCCATAGGGTCAACCCATGACCGAGCACCGGGAGAACACCGAAGAGTCAACTGCGCACCCCGAATGGGGCCGTGTGCGCTCCAAGACCATCACCTGGCACGACCCCATGATCAGTGCCGGGAACGCAGCCTCGCTCGGCGGTCTCGACTTCCTCCACGCCATGCGGGACGGCACGTTCCCCCCGCCCCCCATCGCGGTGCTCATGGGATTCTCCTTGGTGGAGGTCGACTATGGCCTGGCGGTCTTCGAATGCACGCCGGACGAGTCCGTCTACAACCCCATCGGTGTCGTCCACGGCGGCCTGGTCTGCACGCTGGCGGACAGCGCGGCGGGGTGCGCGGTGCAGAGCACCCTCGAGGCCGGTGTGGCATATACGTCCATCGACATCAACGTCACATACCTGCGACCCGTCACCAAGGACACCGGACTGATCCGCGCCACGGCACGCACGACCAAACCGGGTCGCCGCGTGGCCTACGCCACGGTCGAGGTCACGGACACCAGGGGCAAACTGCTGGCCCAGGCGACGAGTAGCTGCCTCGTCATGGACAATCGGACGACCACGGGGTAACCGGCCCGGACCGGATCACCGTCACCGACTCACGTGGCAAGACCCCACGGGCCGGTGCCCGAGAATTGCCGGGGTGAGATGCGGGTGACGAAGCCTTCGGGCCAGTTGTCCCCGGGCGGGGGGAACGCGCCCTTGGTGATGCGGCGGAGCAGCGGTACCGCCCCACCCTCTTCGACCCTGGCGATCCCCTTGATCACGAGGTAGGGGCTGAAGCCTTCGAAAGCGACGTCGGACTCGACCGAGAGCGTCACCCGGGGATCGCGCCGGATGTTCCGCAGCTTCAGGTGATCAGCGAGATGGCCGGTGACGATCTCGTCCCCGTCCCAGCCGGCGTAGACACACGTCACCTGGGGGGTGCCATCCGCGTTGAGGGTGACCAGATGGACGAGGCGGCCCGAATCCACGGCCGCCCTGGTCGTCTCGTCGAGCCGGATGACGTCGTCGGTCATGGGTGTCTCCTCCCTTGTCGTGGGCAATCGGAGGCTACCGGGTTCCTTCCGTGCGCCAGGCGATCACAGGTTGCGGGGTCCGGGACCTTGCTGTCCGAGGAGGTCATCGGGGTTCACGAGCTTGCACAGGCCGAGAGAGAGGCATCCGCACCCGATGCAGCCACTGAGGCGGTCCCGCAGGTGCTGGAGACCCACGATGCGCTGGTCGAGGTCATCCCGCCACGCCGCGGACAGTCGCTCCCAATCGCGACGGGTCGGCGTTCGCCCATCGGGCAACCGGTCGAGAGAGTCCTTGATGCGTCGCAGAGGGATCCCGACCGCCTGCGAGGCGCGGATGAACGCGACCCTGCGCAAGACTTCACGCGGGAATCGCCGCTGGTTGCCGGGAGACCGCGCACTGCCGATGAGGCCCTCAGCCTCGTAGAAGTGCAGCGCGGACACGGTCACGCCGCTCCGGGCGGCCACTTGGCCGACGGTCAGCTCAGCAGAAGATGAAGGAGAAGATCCAGACATGTACTTGACCTCAACCTTACATGAGGTCTTACCCTGGCTCCCATGACATTCACCGAAGCCGAGACGAACTTCCTCGCCCGCCAGACACGCGGGCACCTCGCCACGCTGGGGGCCCATGGGACCCCTCAGGTCAAGCCCCTCGGATTTGCCTACAACCCCTCGCTCGGCACCATCGACATCACCGGGTTCAACATGGCCGCCAGCGCCAAGTACCGCAATGTCCGGGCCCACCCGCACGTGGCATTCGTCGTCGACGAGGTCACGGAGGCTTCGATGGAAGGTGCCCACTTCCTCGAGATCCGCGGCATCGCGGAGACGACCGTCGGAACCCACGATCCACAGGGACATCTGGCCCCGGAGATCATCCGCATCCACCCCCGGCGCATTCTCTCCTTCAACGTGGATCCGGAACATCCCGGCTTCGCGAGCCGCATCGTGGCGCCGATCGATCCGACGAGCGAGGTGGCCTGACGTGCGTGCCGTCGAGGTGACGCAGTTCGGCGGTCCTGAGGTGCTGACCCTACGCGAGCTCCCCGATCCCGTCGCGGGGCCGGGCCAGGTGGTCGTGGCCACGCTGGCCTCCGACGTGCTGTTCGTGGACACCATGATCCGCTCGGGCCGGGGCGCCGACTACTTCCCCATCCGGCCGCCCTACGTGCCCGGGAACGGCGTCGGTGGGACGGTCGCAGCCGTCGGCGACGGGGTCGACAGGACGTGGCTGGGCCGACAGGTGGTGGCGCACACGAGCACGACGGGCGGCTACGCGGAGCTTGCGGCAGTCGGCGTTGCCGACTGCGCCGCGGTGCCCGGCGGCGTCGACCTCCTCGATGCGACCGCTGTCCTTCACGACGGCACAACGGCGCTACGCGTGCTGGAAACGACGGCTCCCCAGCGTGGGGAATGGGTACTCGTCCTCGGTGCCGCCGGCGGCATGGGAATTCTTCTCGTCCAACTGTTGGCGGCCAGGGGAGTCAATGTCGTCGGTGCCGCCCGTGGACGCACGAAGCAGGACGTCGTCGCCGAAGCCGGCGCACACGCCGCAATCGACTACGGCGAAGCGGGGTGGACCGATGCCGTGCTCAGGGCCACCGGCGGACATCCCCCCACTCTCGTTCTCGACGGCGTCGGGGGCCGGCTCGGCGCAGCGGCGTTCGCGCTGATCGCCGACGGCGGCCGCTACTCGGCCCACGGCACACCCAGCGGGTCGTTCGCATTGATCGATGCGGGCGAGGCGCAGCGACGAGGCGTGCACGTCACCACGATCGCCGATCTCCAGTTGGGGGAAGGAGACCGCGCGCGGCTCCTCGCCGCCATCCTGACCGAAGTCGCGACCGACCGGGTCGCCCCGCTCGTGGGACAGCTCATGCCGTTGGCCGAGGCGTCGAAGGCCCACATGGCACTCGAAGCGCGCGAAACGCTGGCGAAGACGCTCCTTGTCCCCGATCTCCCGTGATCCTCAGGTGGATGCCACCAGCAGATCCTCGCCGCTCGACGGCCGGAAGTCATCGCTCCGCCCGGCGAAGTACCGTGCAGCCAATTCCGAGAGGGACACGTGCTGCGCCTCCCGGAAGCCGGCATCGCGGGCGAGTGCGAGCATGTCCGACGGGGCGAAGAAACTGAGGAAAGGCGTTCCCGATGCGCGGGCACCTCTCTCCGCCATCTGGAGTCCGAGGCGGTCTCCCTCATCGAGGAGCTCGAGCGGCAACAGGAAGGTCATGGCCAGGGTCGACCCCGGCGCGAACGAGGAGACCCGGCGCAGCGTGGCTGCGTTCGCCTCCCTGGTGAGGTACATACTGACGCCGGTGGAGGCCACCACCGCCGGCCTCGCGGCGTCGAAGCCTGCGGCCTCCAACGCGTCCCACCAGGAGGTCGCCTCGAAGTCGACCGGCACCAGCCGAAACCAGGCGGGGACGCCGAAGCCCAGCTCCATCAGACGCCGGCGCTTCCAGGCCTGGGGACCGGGACGGTCTACTTCGAAGACGTGCAGACCCGAAGCGATCTCCGGTCGGCGCTGGGCGAACGTATCGAGGCCGGCTCCCAGGAGCACATACTGGTCCACGCCCCGGACAGCCTCCGCGATGACCAGATCCTCGATGAACCGGGCCCGGGCCACGATGGATGCCCGGAATCCTCGGGTGAAGACCGGGTCCATGTCCGGCCGGTCACGCCACCCCTCATCGGGCGCAACGAGCTGCAACCCGATCTCGTCGTCAAGCACATGCGGCGAAGCGTCGACCCGGACGTGCAGTGCCCGCCACAGGGCCGTACGCACGGCGGTGCTGTCGGGCTCGGGCTCCGGCTCGGGCTCCGGCTCGGGCTCCGGCTCGGGCTCCGGCTCTGCTGCCGGCACAGCGTCCACGTCCGTCACGTCACCGTCCTGCACACATGTCGGCGAAGAGACGGTGCACCCGCCGATCGCCCGTCAGCTCGGGGTGAAAGCACGAGCCGAGGATGTTCCCCTGACGCACCAACGCCGGTGACGCCACCGCGGGACCGTCGACCCCCTGGCTCCGGTGCCGCACCGCAGCCAGCACATCCACGTCGTCGCCGACGCTGACCACAGAAGGGCGCCCGGATGAAGACAGCCGGCAGTGGAGGGCCCTCGCCGAACTCAAGCTCGGTCTCGAATGAGGCCACCTGGCGCCCGAACCCGTTGCGGCGCACCACGAGATTCAGGGCGCGGAACGAACGCTGATCCGGTCGTCCGTCGAGCACTTCACGCGCCAACAGCACCAGACCGGCACACGTGCCGAGAACGGGAAACCCATCGTCGACACGTTGGGACACTGCGTCGAACAACCCCGTCGATGCCAGCAGCATCGAGAGTGTGGTGGACTCGCCGCCGGGCAGGATCAATCCCGCCACTCCGTCCAAGTCGTCGGGCCGCTTGACGAGACGGCTCTCGACTCCCACGTCGCGGAGCGCCGCCACATGCTCGCGCACGTCGCCCTGCAGGTTCAGCACCCCGATCGTCGTTGTCGCTGTCGCACCCCACTGAGAGGGAGCGGCTACCACCCGCGATCAGCCAGCCGTTCGGTCGTTTCCGACAGCTCGAGGCCACGCATCGCTTCGCCGAGCCCACGCGACACCTTGGCGATGTGGCCGGCGTCCGTGAAGTGCGCCGTGGCCTCGACGACCGCCGAAGCCATGCGCGCCGGGTCGGAGCTCTTGAAAATGCCCGAACCGACGAAGACGGCCTCAGCACCGAGCTGCATGACCAGCGCTGCATCGGATGGCGTGGCAATGCCGCCGGCGCAGAACAGGGGCACCGGCAGGCGGCCCGATTCGGCGATCTCCTGCACCAGGCCGATCGGAGCGGAGAGGTGTTTGGCCCAACCGTAGAGCTCGGCGCCGTCGCGACAGGCCGCAATGGAACGGATGGAGCGAAGGATGGAACGCAGGTGCCGCATGGCCTCGACGATGTTGCCGGTCCCTGCCTCGCCCTTCGAGCGGATCATGGCGGCGCCTTCGGAGATACGCCGGAGCGCCTCCCCCAGGTCTGTCGCCCCGCACACGAAGGGGACGCCGAAACCCCACTTGTCGATGTGGTACTCCTCGTCGGCCGGTGTCAGGACCTCGGACTCGTCGATGAAGTCGACCCCGAGGCTCTCGAGCACCTGCGCTTCGGCAAAGTGGCCGATGCGGGCTTTGGCCATCACCGGGATCGTGACGGCCGCCTGAATTCCTTCGATCAACTCAGGGTCGCTCATCCGGGCGACGCCACCGTCACGCCTGATGTCCGAGGGCACACGCTCGAGGGCCATGACGGCGACGGCCCCGGCGTCCTCGGCCACCTTGGCCTGGGCCGCGTTGACCACGTCCATGATCACGCCGCCCCGCAGCATGTCCGCCAGCCCACGCTTGACCGTGAAGGTGCCTGTGAGTTCGGTACTGGACGCCTCAGAACTACTCATGGACACCAGTCTACGAGGGCGGGCCGCCCCTTCTCACCACTCAGCCAGTGCGGCGGCCCGCACCGACGTGGCATCGAGGTCCCCCGCCGTTGCCGCCGGGTCCCGCTGGCCCACGGAAGGATCGATCCAGACGTAACGGGTGGACGGGAACCGAGCCGGACTGAAGATCGAATTGCCCGACGGAGGCGGGGCCTGCTCCATGAGGCGCAAGGCATCGAGGAGCCCCCGGGGGAAGCGCACGGCGGAGGCACCGACGATGTCCGCCCGGTACTCCCTGCTCTCTCCGACACACCGGCGCAACCATCCTGCTCCCGCGAACCGGGCCAACGTGAGCCCGATGACGGCGACTCCGTTGTCGTCCCGCTTCACGTGGGCGAGTTCATGGGCGACCACGCCTTCGAGCTCGATCGGTCCCATCATCTCCAGCAGGCCCGTCGTGACGACGAGTGCCCCCGACGCGGCATCACGACCCAGGGCGCACGCGTTCGGCACGCTGTCATACACCACGTAGAGATCCGGCATGCGGAGACCAAAGGTCGCGCACAACCCCTCGGTCACATTGAACAGGCGGGGATTGTCGCGCTCGGAGAGTCGCACGGCGCCGACCTGACGCAACGCCACGCCCGGTGCGACACGCCACAGTGCGTAACCGAGCGCCACTTCCAGGACGACGAGCGCCACGGCGCCGATCACCAACGAGACGGCAACGCCGAGCACGACACCGATCACCACCGCCGGGAGCGCGGCAGCGAGCGCGCACAGGACGACTGCGTGGCGCCGGTTCGTCGTCACCTCCTCCGGCAGGATCTCCGTCGCCCCGAGACCCGGCTCGATGATACGTGGGGCCAATGGCTCGGGAGCCAATGCCACGGCCCGCGTGGCCCCCCGCGAAGAACCGCTCTGTGACCCCCCCCGATTCCGGCTGGACGATCCGCCGCCCACGCGGCGACTGGTTCCCCCCGGATTTCGACTGGCCGCCGCCGCTGCGGGCTGACTGGCCGCCGCTCTTTCGTGCCCCCGCGCCGCCGGAACCGCCGGAGCCGCCGGAGCCGCCGGCGCCGCCGGAACCGCCGGAGCCCCGCGCACCGCCCCCGGACGCGTTTGCGGCACCGGACCCGCTGGATTGGCTGCCACGGTTCCTGTTCCGGTTCCGATTGCGATTCCGGTTGCGGTTGGCACCGCCGGCGGACCCGCTCCCCCGGCTGAGCCGCCTCCAGAGCCGTTTCCGGCCGCTGACGGTCCGGGATTTGCGTGCTCATCGACCATCGGACCGCCCATGCTACCTGGCGCCATCCCGGCACCCAGGCTCTCCGCGACCATCCCCGTCGTTCAGGGGCGATAGCCGTCGAGGGCCCGCGGACGCGTGCGAGGGACGCTCTCTCCACCAACTCGACTCCGGGACCTCCCGATGTCGGCAATTCCCCTTCGCCCGCCTGCGGAACACCCGCCAACGCGCCCAACGTCGCGCGCGACCGACACCCGTAGGCCTTCGAGGTCATACCCACCCTCGAGGACCACCACGAGCCGTCCCGGGCGTGGCGCGTAGGCGGAAACGGTCCGGGCCAACGCGGCGAAATCGCCACCCGAGAGGGCGAGGTCGGCCAGAGGATCGCCTCGATGCGCATCGAAGCCGGCCGAAATGAGCACCCAGGTCGGGTCGAACGCGTCGATCGCCGGTGCTGCCACGACGTCCAACGCCCGCTGCACCACGTCGCCGGTGGCGCCGGCGGGCAGTGGCACGTTCACCGTCAACCCCCGCGCCGAGGCCCCTCCCACCTCGTCCGCCTCGCCCGTACCCGGGTAGAAGGGCGACTGGTGCGTGGAAACGTAGAGCACCGAAGGATCGTCCCAGAACATCGCCTGCGTCCCGTTGCCGTGGTGGACGTCCCAGTCGACGATGAGGACGCGCTCGCCCATCGCCACCAGCGCCGCCGCCGACACCGCGACGTTGTTCAACAGGCAGAAGCCCATGGAATGGTCGCCGAAGGCATGATGACCCGGAGGCCGGGTGGCCACGAACGCCACACCGTCGCCGCGCTGGCGCAAGACGTCGATCGCCTGGAGGCCCGGCACCAGCCGAAAGCAGCGCGGCCTCCCAGGAGTCGGGCCGGGCGAAGGTGTCCAGATCGAGGTTGCCCCCTCCTGACAGCGCAGAACTGCTCCAGGCGCTGCAGGTAGTCCGCCGTATGCACCCGCTCGAGGGCGGCCAGGTCCGCTTGGACCGGGGCCACCATCTCCAACTCGCTCCCGAGTTCGGGCGCCAGATCGGCGATGCCCGCCATCACCGCATCGATACGCGCCTGACGCTCGGGATGGTTGCCCCCGTCGTGGACGGTGCCCGTTCCACCCGAAGGCCCGATCACGGTCAGCACACCTGCCGAGTGTAGGTGGTCGGCCCTAGGAGTGCTCGCCCCGCTCGTAGGCGGCGATGGCCCGCTCGTAGACGTCGAGGTAGCGCTCGGCCAGGCTCTCCATCGACCACCCCTGTGCGTGTGCCTGCGCTGCCTTGAGGGCGTCCACCGAGGACCCGCCGCTCCCCTCGGCCGCGTCGGCCAGAGCCACGCCCAGGGCCCGGGACAAGGCCGTGACGTCACCCGGCGGCACGAGGACGGCATGCCCGCCGGCGGCGGAGCGGTAGCCCTGCAGATCCGATGCCACCACGGCACACCGGGCAGCCATGCCCTCGAGCACGACCATGCCGAACGATTCCCCCCGCAGCGAAGGGGCGCACAGGATGTCGGCCCCCACCAGGCGCGCATCCACCTCCCGGTCGCCCAGAATCCCGAGCCACTTGACCCGCTCCGATTCTGGGTGCCGCCGCCGCTGCGCCTCGCTCTGCGGGCCGTCACCGGCCACCCACAGGACGGCCGGACGGTCGATCATGTCGAACGCGTCGAGGAGGACGCCCAGTCCCTTGCGCGTCTCGTGGCGTCCGAGGAACAGGACGGTCGGCCGATCCGATGGCACCGGCTGGGCATCGGTGAACCGCTCCATGTCCACCCCGTTGTAGAGGACCTCGTACTCCCCTTTACTCGAGCGCAGTGCGGTCTCCCGGGCCGCCTCGGAGACGGCCACCCGTACCTGGAGCCGCGACCCGACCAGGTACACCAGCGGCTTGAGCACGGGCACCCATTTGCTCACGCCCGAGCGGTGGTAGGTCCCCACCATGGGGACCGGGGCGCTCACGACGAACCCGTACGCCGCCACCGGTGCCAGGGGCTCGTGGAGGTGGAGCACGTCGAAGCCGCCCTTGCGCACGAAGCGCTCGGCCTTCATCGCCGCCCGAGGCGAAATGGTGACCGGCGCCACCGACCCGTTGGACCGCAAGCCCGGTGGGACTTCCCATCACGAACGTGTCCGGGTTGGGATCCCGCTCCTGGTCGGCGGCAGCGCCGTTTCTCTTCGGGGTCCTCGGGACCGACCACCGTGACCTCGTGACCGAGGTCAGCGCAGCGCCCGCGCCAACCCCAGCACCTGGCCCTGCACCCCGCCGGGCCGCGACAGGGAGTACGGGCGAGAGCATGGCGATCTTCACGAGGTGCCGTCTTCATCGGAACGCGCTTCGGCGGGTGCCCTCATGATCGCTCGGCCAGTTGGGCTGGTAGAGGTGCCACTGCTCGGGATGCTCGAGGATGTCCCGTCTCGAAGACCGTCGCCAGCTCCTGGGTCAGGCGGTGGACATCGGACGCGCAAGGAGCCCCGGCGCGTCGTGTCGAGGGGCCGGTGCACAACCCCAGTGTGCCAATTTCCCGGGCCCGAGTAGACCGTGACGGGCAGGAGCACCGCGTCCGTGCGCAGACGCCAGCGTCGCCGCCCCGGCCGGGAAGCGTGGTCCGCTCACCGAAGAAGTCGACCTCGACCCCGTTGCCGACCAGGTCGCGGTCGCTGACCAAGCCGACCAGCTCCTTGCCGCGCAGGGCCTTGAGCATGGCCGCGCTCGAGCCGTCGCCCAGGGGCACTGCGGTCAGGCCCATCTGACGACGCTGGCCGACGAACCACTCGAAGAGGCGGGCCGGCTCGATGCGCTCCACCACCGCGGTCATCGGCATGCCCTCGAGCGCCAACCAGGCCCCGCCCCATTCCCAGCTCGCCCACATGCGGCAGCGCCATGACCATGCCGCGCCCGATGGTCTGGGCCGCCCGCAGGTTTTCCTCGCTCCCCGGCCCGAGGATCCAGCGGGAGCGGATTTCGGACTCGCCGGTGTACGGCAGGCGTGCGCCGTCGATCCAGTACCGCCCGTACTCGACGAAGCTTCGGCGACTCCATCGCCGCACCAGGTCCGGATCGGGGAGGACGCCGTCCTCGCATTCGAAGGCCAGCACCCGGCGCATATGCCGTTCGTTCATGGCCAGGGCGCTGCCGCCCCGCCAGGCCATGGTCCGGGTCACGCCGCCGACCACCACCCGGGCCAACGGTTCGGGCACGTGGCCCATGGAGCTGGCCAGGCCGCGTATAGGTCAGGTATTTCAGCGGTGCCGCGCCAACTCGTCCCGTGTTGCCGCCGACTCCCCCACCGCCGACCTCTCCTAAGCCGGGCGCAGGCTCAGGAAAGTGGCCCGCGTGAAGGTCGCGAGCGACTGAGGGGCCGCTGGTCGGGCCGCCGCTCGCGGTTCCACGATCGGTGCCGCTGCCCGGTCCCCCCGGACGAGTGCGGTGCGGACGGGCGGCGCGACGGCGCGCCCGGAGGGTCCGGCCCGAACGGCTGCTCAACGCATCTTGGCGGCGGGCTCGCCAGCGTCCGACGGGAACGCCCGTGCGCTGGTTCAGCGACGCCACCGGGGACCGCGGCGCCCTCACGCCAGGTGCGCCAGCGCGATTCGACTCTGCCCTCACGCCAGGCCACCACTCGACGACGCACGGCGACGTCCTTGCCCGAGGCTTCGTTCCACACCTTGACGAAACGGGCGATGGCGGTGATCGAGATCAGGACGAGCATGGCCCACAGCACCGGCACCACGAACGCACTGTCGAGAAGGGCGATGCCGAGCAGGATCATCCGCTCGGCCCGTTCCATGAGGCCGCCCTTGGCCGAGAAGCCCGAGGGACTCGGCCTTGGCCCGCTCGTAGGAGACCAGAGCGGTCACCCCGAGCACCGCCAAGTGGCAGCACGGCCAGGTGGCCTTCGTGCCGGCTGACCAGGTACCACGAGACGCCGCCCATCAAAAGGGCATCCGCCACCCGGTCGGTCACCGAATCAAAGAAGGCACCCCGTACCGACGCCGTCCCGGCAGCCTTGGCCACCGGGCCGTCCAACAGGTCATGCAGCCCGGTGATGATGAGGAGGATGACCGCGAGGTGCAGGTGGCCCGAGGCCACGAGCACGGCACAGGCCGTGGCCGAGATCAAACCAGTTGCGGTGAGAACGTCAGCGGTGATGCCTCGTCGGTGGAGTGCAGCCCCGACCGGCCCGGTGGACCGATCGACTGCGTCGCGCCAGCGACCGTCGAACATAGAACTCCTCGTCCGGCGCCACCCCGGCCGGGGGGCGCTCTATGAAACAGATACAAAAGTTTATCATCCGGCGCCGTCTGCGCGGGTCAAACCTGGGTTGCAGCCCGGGGTCCCCGGCCAACCCGACAGCCCGGAAACGACCAGCTCGGGCGCCCTGACTCGCCCGAGGCCCGTTAGGCCAGCCCGGCGCAGGCTCGCAAACTGCGACACCCGGGTCGCCACGCTGCGCAATCCCGGGCGAGGCCCCGTCCGTACATCTAGGCACCGCCCACATCGACGAGACGAAGGACACCCGATGACACTCCGCTCCACTTCCGCCAAAATCGCCCTCATTCCCCTCGCTGCCATGGGGGCCCTTGCCGTGATCGCGGCGCAAGCCCGGCGGGCGCCAGCTCCTCGACCACCGTGAAGGCGGTCGAGACCGACTATCCACATCGCACTCTCGAAGAAGACCTTCAGCCCCGGCGCCTATACCTTCGTCGCCATCAACAAGGGCAAGACCACCCACGCCCTCGAGATCACCGGCTCCGGGCTCCACGCGTCCACGGCGGACATCTCCCCCGGCCAGAGCGCCAAGCTCAACGTCGTCTTCAAGAGCGGCGGCAAATACGACGTCTTCTGCCCCGTCCCCGGCCACAAGATGCTCGGCATGAACGTCAACCTGAAGGTCTCGGGTACCGCCGCCGCCGCCTCGAAGACCACCACCAAGACCACCACGGCCGGCGGGGGCGGCGCCGTCAGCTACTAGAGCCCTGTGAGACCCGGGTCCTGGGGCCTCGCCGGGTGACCCGCACCACCCAGATGTACCCCCGGCGCTCGCCCGAGCATGGTGGACGCCGCCGCCGTACACTCAGCGGTGAGGCAGACAGCTCCTCGGAACCGCCTGGCCTCGTGACGGCTCGCAACACGGACGGAGGTACCAGGTGCCACTCGACCCGACCGCAATCCGGAATGTCGCACTCGTCGGCCATCACGGCGCCGGCAAGACGACCCTGGCCGAGGCGCTGCTCGCCGCGACCGGCGCCATCGCCCGCCGGGGCTCGGTGGAAAAAGGCACGACCACCTGTGACTTCGAGCCCGAAGAGATCTCACGTCAGCTCTCGATCTCGACGGCACTGGCGCCGTTCACCGTCAACGGCGTAAAGGTCAACCTGCTCGATACGCCCGGGTACGCCGACTTCGCCTCCGAGATGCTGACCGCCCTGGCCCGCGCCGATCTGGCCGTCGTGGTGGTCAGCGCCACCGACGGCGTGCAGGCCCAGACCGAAGACGCCTGGCGTGCCGCCACGAAGCTCGGTCTGCCCCGGGTGATCGTCATCAACAAACTGGATCGCGAGCGGGCGGACTTCGACCGCACGCTGGCCGAGATCCGCGCCTCCTTCGGCGTCGGTGTCGCACCGGTCGAGCTCCCGATCGGCGCCGAAGCCGACTTCCACGGCGTGATCGACCTGCTGGGGGACACGGCCACCCACTACGACACGCCGGCTCCCCACGCGGCCGTCGATGGCACCGTTCCTCCCGCGGGCACGAGGGCCCGATCCCCGACGAACTGGTCGACGAAGAACATGCCGTGCACGAGCAACTGGTCGAAGGAATTGTGGTCGGCGACGACGACCTCATGGAGCGCTACCTGGCGGGCGAAGCCGATCGACTACAACGAGCTCGAGAAGAGCCTGGCCGGAGGGGTCGCCGCCGGGGCGGTCTTCCCCGTCCTGTGCTGTTCGGGGCTGACCGGAGTCGGGGTGGACCGGTTGGCCCGGCTGATCGAGGAGCTCTGCCCCACCCCGAGCGCCGCCCCGCCCGTCAGCGTGCTCGCCGGAACCACGACCGCCGAGATCCCCTGCGATGCCAACGCCGATGTCCTGCTCACGGTGACCAAGACCTTCACCGACAGTCACACCGGCAAGGTCTCGCTGTGCAAGGTGATCTCCGGCACCCTCACCCCGGACACCGTGCTCGTCAACACCCGGACCCGGAGCGAGGAACGACTCCACGCCCTGCAGGCGCTCTCGGGCCACGCCACGCAGGCCACCTCCTCCGTCGTCGCCGGCGACTTTGTCGCCATTCCCCGCCTGAACGGGACCCGGACCGGCGACACCCTGGCCCCCAAGGGCCAACCGGTCACGATCCCGCCGCCCCCACTCCCCGCTCCCGCCCTCCAGGTCGCGGTGCAGGCCCGCCACCCGGGCCGACGACGACAAGCTGATGTCGGCCCTCCAACGTCTCTGCGACGAGGACCCGGCGCTCACCGTCGTCCGGGACGACGAGACGCACCAGACCATTCTGGGCGTCAGTGGTGAGGTGCATCTCGCGGTCACCCTCGAACGCCTCGAACGCAAGTGCAACGTGCACGTCGAGCGCGAGGAGTTACGCATCCCCTACCGCGAAACGATCACGATGGCGGCGCACGCCGAAGGCAAGCACAAGAAGCAGTCCGGTGGACACGGGCAGTTCGGCGTGTGCCATCTGCGGCTCGAGCCGCTGGCCGCGGGGAGAAGGGTTCGCATTCCACGACGAAGTGGTCGGTGGTGCCATTCCGCGCCAGTACATCCCGGCGGTCGAGAAGGGGGTCATCGAGACCATGTCCAGCGGGGGCGTCTTCGGGTATCCCGTCGTCGACATCGCGGTCACGGTCGACGACGGCAAGGCGCACTCCGGTCGACTCGAACGAGGTCAGCTTCAAGATGGCGGCCGCCTTGGCCATCCGCCAGGCCATGAGCGAGGCCGGGCCGATACTCCTCGAGCCGGTCTCGAAGGTCGAGGTGACCGATTCCCGCCGACAACCAGGGCGACGTGCTCGGAGATCTCCACTCCCGCCGGGCGCGGATCGTGGGGACCGAGCAGGGTGAGGACGGCTACCAGATCGTGATCGCCTACGCCCCGACCTCCGAACTGGCCCGCTATGCCGTCGACCTTCGCGCCCTCACCGGGGGCCGGGGGTCCTTCACCGTCGCCTACGACCACTACGACGTGGTGCCCGAGCACCTCGTGGCGTCGATCGCCCAGCGTCAGGCGCTTAGGCGCCGGGGCCACGCCTCGGTCAGCTTCTTCCACGCCACCTGCAGCGTCTCGGGCATGACCCGGGTGCCGGCGACGAGTCGTCATGAAGTTGGTGTCGCCCGACCACCGCGGCAGCACATGCATGTGGACGTGGGAGGGGATGCCTGCTCCGGCGGCCCGGCCCAGGTTGGCCCCCAGGTTCAGCCCGTCGGGGTCATAGGCCCCCTCGATCGCCGCCACTGAGTCCTGCGTCGCCGCCCACACCTCGGCCGACTCCTGCATCCGTCAGGTCGCTCAATGCACCCGACATGGCGCAAGGGCAACACCAGCACATGGCCGCTGGCATACGGGTAGGCGTTCAGGACGACGAAGGACCATTCGCCGCGCCACACCACGAGGTTGTCCAACGACGGCGGACCACTCTCGGCCAGCCGGCAGAAGACACACGATGTCGCGTCCGTCGACAGACTCGCCGGACCGCTCCCGTTCCGTCGCCTCTTGAATGTACTCATGGCGCCAGCCTGCCCAAAGGTTCTCGAGGGTCACGAGTCAGCGTTCATCCGGACCGGGGTCTCGAGAAACCGCATCCTCGGGCGAACCGTGCCGCGCCGACTTCGGCCACCACGTCGTCGACGAACGTCGTCAGGTCGACGCCGCGTCGGGGCTTGTCGCTCGACGAGCGCGGGTTGACCCCGACCGTCTGCGCGGCCACGTCATCGGGACCCACGACGAGGATGTAGGGGACCTTGGTCATCTTCGCCTTTCGGATGCGGGCCTTCAGGTTCTCCGCGGCGTCGTCGACGCTTGCCCGCAGCCCGGCGCCCGCGCACGCTGCGGCCACCGACTCTGCATACGGCGTATGGGCTTCGCTCACGGGCAACACCCGGACCTGCTCGGGTGACAGCCAGGTCGGCAATGGCGCCGGCATAGTGCTCGAGCAGCACCGCCATGAAGCGCTCGACCGACCCGAACAGCGCCCGGTGGATCATGATCGGGCGGTGGCGGCCATTGTCGGCCCCGACGTACTCGAACTCGAATCGCTCCGGGAGCTGGAAGTCGAGCTGGACGGTCGACATCTGCCATGTCCGCCCGATCGCGTCCCTCGCCTGCACGGAGATCTTCGGGCCGTAGAAGGCGCCGCCGCCCTCGTCCATGACGAGGTCGAGACCGATTTCCTCCGCGGTGGCGCGCAGCGTCTCGGTCGCCTCCTCCCAGTCCTGATCGGAGCCGACGGCTTTCCCGGGCGGTTTGGTCGAAAGCTCGAGATAGAAGTCGTTCAGGCCGAAGTCACGCAGGAGGTTGAGCACGAAGTGGAAGGTGCGGACCAACTCGGGCCCCATCTCCTCGCGGGTGCAGAAGATGTGTGCGTCGTCCTGCGTCATGCCGCGCACCCGGGTCAGCCCGTGCACCACGCCGGACTTCTCGTAGCGGTAGACAGCCCCGAACTCGAAGAACCTGCAGTGGTAGTTCCCGGTAGGAACGCTGCCGGCTGCGGTAGACGAGAATGTGGAACGGGCAGTTCATGGGCTTGAGGTAGTACTGCGCGCCCCCGTCGAGCTCCATCGGCGGGTACATGGCCTCGGCGAACCAATCGAGGTGGCCCGAGATCTCGAAGAGATCGCTCTTGGTGATGTGCGGGCGAGTTCACGAACTCGTAGCCCTCTTCGACGTGACGCTGCCGTGAGTAGTCCTCCATGAGCCGGCGGATCGTCCCGCCCTTGGGGTGGAAGATGGCCAGCCCCGGTCCGACCTCCTCGGGAAAGCTGAACAGATCGAGCTCGGCCCCGAGCTTGCGGTGGTCGCGCCGCTCCGCCTCCTCGAGCTGATGCAGGTGGGCGGCCAGCGCTTTCTCCGATTCCCACGCCGTCCCGTAAATGCGCTGGAGCTGCTGCCGCTTCTCGTCACCGCGCCAGTAGGCGCCGGCGACCCGCATCAACTTGAAGTGTCCCAGGCGACTGGTCGAGGGGACATGGGGGCCCCGGCACAGGTCGGTGAACGTGTCCGAGTTCCAATAGGTGCTGACGACCGATCCGCTGGCATCGACCTCGTCCGCCCCGGAACCCACCGCCTCGATGATCTCGCGCTTGAAGGGCTGATCGGCGAACAGCGCCAGCCCCTCCTGCAGCCCATGCTCGTGGCGGATGAAGGGTTGGTCCTCGGCCATGATGGCGCGCATCTCGGTTTCGATACGAGCCAGGTCGTCGTCGCTGAAGTGCGCGCCGCCGGGCAGTTCGAAGTCGTAGTAGAAGCCGTTCTCGATGACCGGGCCGATGGCGTACTTCGCCCCCGGCCATAGGCGGAGAACGGCCTGGGCCAGCACATGGGCGGTCGAGTGCCGAAGGACGTCGCGCCCGGCATCGGAGTCGGCGGTGACGATGGCCACCTCGGCCCCGTCGGGCAACGAGGTGCCGAGGTCGACCGCGTGGCCGTCGACCGTGGCCACGATGGCGGCCTTGGCCAGGCGGGGGCCGATCGACTGGGCAAACTCGGCGGCCGTCGTGCCCTCGGCGATCTCCCGCTTCGAACCATCGGGAAGCCGTACCGAGATGACGCCTGCCATTGTTCTGCCCTTTCCTGTTCAGCCAGGGGATCTCCCCTGGAACATCGGTCGTGCCAGGGTACCGGACGACCCGAGTCAGCCGGGCCGAAGAAGAGGCCCTCGTGCGGACCTCAGAGCTGGACGCCGAGCAGGGCGGCGGCGGCCTGGACCGAGCGTCCGGCCTTCGCTTCACGATCGAGTGCTTCGAGAGCCCCCGGAGTGTCCATGTCGTCGTCCAACGCCGCACGGACCTCGGCCAGGCCGGCAGCACCGTCGCCTTCCACGGCGGAGCGCCATAGGGCGAGCCGTGCCGCGGCGTGCGGCATGTCGTCCATCGTGACCCAATCCCAGTCCTGGCGGTAATGGTGGGCCAGGAGTGCCAGCCGCACGGCGGGCGGCTCCCACTCCCGGCACAGCTCGCCGACGAAGACCAGGTTGCCCAACGATTTCGACATCTTCGTCCCATTGAGGCCGACCAGGCCCACGTGGAACCAGAGCCGGACGAATTGCTGGCCCGTCACCGCCTCCGACTGCGCAGCCTCGCATTCGTGATGGGGAAAGACGAGGTCACGCCCGCCGCCATGAATGTCCACCGTCTCCCCCAGCTCCCGCAACGCCAGGGCCGAGCATTCGATGTGCCAGCCGGGCCGTCCGGCACCCCAACGGGACTGCCACGCCGGCTCGTCGGGGAGCGAGGGCTGCCACAAGACGAAGTCCAGCGGATTCCGTCTTGTGGGGATCGTCGGGATTGCCACCGTTCTCCGCCGCCAGTTGCAGCATTTCGGTCCGTCCGAATCCGCTTATCCGCCCGAACGGGGGAAAGGTCGCCACGTCGAAGTAGACGGATCCCCCGGACTCGTAGGCATGCCCGCCATCGAGCGCCGCACCGATCAGGGACAGGATCTCCGAAATGGCCGACGTGGCCCGGGGCTCGGAGTAGACCGGCAGGAGGTTCAGCATCCCCATTTCCGCGTCGAAGCGCGCCATTTCCTCCGCGGCGAGATCCAGGTAGTGGACGCCGAGCTCGCGCGACTTGCGCAGGATGTCGTCGTCCACGTCGGTGACGTTGCGCACGCACTTCGTCTCGTGCCCGAGGTCACGAAGACGGCGTTGCAACATGTCGAAGTAGAGGTAGACGGCAGCGTGTCCGAGGTGGGCGGAGTCGTACGGGGTGATGCCACAGGAGTACATCGTCACCAAGGGTCCCGGTTCGAACGCCACGACCTCTTTTCTGGCGGTGTCGTACAGCTGCATTTCCTAAATCCCCGCTATCCGCAACGTCGAGTGCGCCTTGTGCCGCATGTTCATGGTGATGCAGACCGCAGTGAACGCCTCAATTGCAGCCGCCTGATTCAAGCTCCCTGCGTTCAAGGGCCGTAATCCCTGCATCACGTCAACGAGCGACTCCGTCACCACAGTGGCCTCCGGGTAGTCCGAGCACACGAGCACGTCTGCTTCCAACCCCGACTGCAAGTCTTCCATTTCCGAAGCGGGGAGATGGTGAAATGCGGCCGCGACCAGGGAATCCGGCAGTGCGGCCTGGATCGCAGCGGCCACCGAGCCCCGGGGCGGGATCAGAGCCAGCATCTCGCGACCTTCTCTGATCAACGCGTTGGCCATGGAGATGACGACCTTGCCGGCCAATACCTCCCGCAAGGGCTTGAGGGTGGCGACAGCACTGTCCCAAGGTGTGGCGAGGACCACCACATCGGCCCTGGCCGCGCCCTCATTGTCCGCACCTCGGATGTCCAGACGCAGGTCGGGCCACTTGGCGACGATCTCCGCCGCCACGCCTCCCGCCCGCTCGGCATCCCGTGAGCCCAATGTGACCTCGGTGCCGGCAGCGGCCAGCCTCACCGCCACGCCCCGGCCGGCCGGGCCGGTCCCTCCAAGAATTCCCACATGCATGCCCCCACCTTCGCATAACCTCGCTGTGCCTATGGGACTCCTGGACGGAAAGCGCCTCCTGATCACCGGTGTCCTGACCGACGCCTCCCTCGCCTTCGCCGTAGCAAAGTTCGCCCAGGAGGAGGGGGCGGAGATCGTCCTCTCGGGTGCCGGGCGTGCCCTCTCGCTCACCAAACGGACTGCGCGCAAGCTCCCCACCGAGCCCGACGTGCTCGAGATCGACGTCACCTCGCCCGAGCAACTCTCCGCCGCCGGAACGGCACTCGCGCAACGCTGGGACCGCCTCGACGGCATCCTGCACGCCATCGGCTTCGCCCCGCAGAACTGCCTGGGTAATGGCATGTTCGCGGCCGATTGGGACGAGGTCTCCGTTGCCCTCAACATTTCGGCGTATTCGCTCAAAGCCCTGGTCGAAGCCTTCAGGCCACTCCTCACCGCGGCAGGCCGGAACGGAGGAGCCTCCGTCGTCGGCCTCGACTTCGACGCCACGGTGGCCTGGCCTCTCTACGACTGGATGGGCGTGGCCAAGGCCGCCCTCGAGTCCCTGACCCGCTACCTGGCCAAAGAGCTCGGCCCCGATGGCATCCGCGTCAACCTGGTCGCCGCCGGGCCCATCCGCACGATGGCCGCCAAATCAATCCCCGGCTTCTCGGCTTTCGAGGACACCTGGACCGAACGAGCGCCGCTCGGTTGGGACGTCAACAACGGCGATGTCGTGGCCCGGGGATGCATCGCGCTCTTCAGCGACCTCTTACCGATGACCACAGGCGAGATCATCCACGTCGACGGAGGCGTCCACGCCGTTCACTGAGTCGGCGGCATAACGGTCTCCATCCGGTTGCGGGATAGCCGGCGGGGTAGAGCGAGTAGCCGTAGGAATCGTCGTACGCACTAGTAGTCCCAGGTAGGCCAAAACAATCCGTTCACTTTCACGAAACCCGCACGTCACACAACGAGTGGCGGTTGGTTGCACGACGGTTGCAACTTGGTGGAATGGATAGACAATGCGCCCGACCCATTGACTTGTCAGAGAAAGTCAATAAGTGTGCGCTCCGTAAGGAATCGATAAGGGCAAACCTCTCGCAAGGGAGGGACGCAAAGCTGCGGGACTCACTGAGTTAGCCGGGCCGCCGAAAGAGTGCGTGGAGCATCGCCTCCACGTGGCTATTCCCATCGGCCCGGGTACGCAGGGCGGAGAGGGAGACTTACGTGGAGACAGAAAATCTGAGGCGCCCCCGACACCTTCGTCGGACCTACCTGATCGGTGTCGCGCCTCGCCCCTTTGCTTGCGCCTCTTTTCGTTGCGAGCGGGTTCTCGTGAGAGGACACGCTGCCTAGTCAACGACGGCGCTCACCAATATCCGTACGACCGGGTCCGTAGACCAGGGACCAATCACTACCAACCCATCACGGGCGTTCTCAGAGAAAACGGGGACGTATCGGGGCTAGAGCGCGGCCTGAATTCATTCATGTTCATAGACACAAGTTCCTAGAGGGATAGAGGAGACGACAGAGATGGGCGAGCGTGTCGCTGTAATAGGAAGCGGCTATGTCGGATCAGTAGTAGCGGCGTGCCTGGCGCACGTGGGCCACAGCGTTGTCGGTGTCGAGGCGGATTCGGAAAAGCTCGCAACGTTGCGCGCCGGAACCGCCCCCTTCCACGAGGCGGGGCTGGATGCGTTGATCGCCGGAGGACTCGCCAGTGGGAATCTGCGCTTCACCGACGACTTCTGCGACGCCATGGATTCCTCAGATGTCGTCTTCGTGTGCGTCGGAACTCCTCCGGGGCCCGATGGAGAAGCAGACACCACGGCTATTCGCGGCGTGACGGTCGCCATCGCACAGAACCTGCGTCACTACCACGTCATCATCACAAAGAGCACGGTCCCCATCGGCACGGGATTCTGGCTCGGCTCGCTCATTGAGGACATCCTCGGCGCCGAAGGGCGTGACCGGTTCGGGGTCGTCTCCAATCCGGAATTCCTCCGAGAGGGAAGTGCCGTTCAGGACTTCCTGCATCCCGACCGCGTGGTTCTGGGAAGCGACGACCCCAAGGCACGGGAGATCGCCGCCAACGTCTACCGGCCCATTCTGGAGCAGCAGATCCCCGGCGACGTGGGCAAGCGGGATGTGGTGCCGTTGCTGCAGACCAAGCTCACGACGGCCGAAATGGTCAAGTACGCCTCCAACGCCTTCCTCGCCACCAAAATCAGTTTCGCCAACGAGATCGCCCGGCTCTGCGACTTCGTCGGCGCCGACATCACCGAGGTGACCGCGGGCATGGGTCTCGACACCCGCATCGGCGGTCGGTTCCTCGACGCCGGCCTCGGCTGGGGCGGCTCCTGTTTCGGAAAGGACCTCTCCGCGCTGATCACCACCGCCAACGAGTACGGGTATCAGCCGAAAATTCTGGAAGGCGCGGTCTCCGTGAACGAATCACAGCGCAAGCACGTGGTCGACCAGTTGCTCGGCCACCTCAAGACGCTCCGTGGAGCGAAGATCTGCATTCTGGGGCTCTCGTTCAAGCCCCACACGGACGATCTCCGGGATTCACCGGCGCTCGACGTCGCGACCCGGCTCATCGGCAAAGGAGCATTCGTGGCGGCTTACGACCCCATGGTCACGGCCGTCCCCGACGTGCCGGACATCCGACTCATGCCCGACGCCATACGGGCGGCCGCCAACGCGGACGCCATCGTGCTGGCCACGGATTGGCCGCAGTTCCTCAGCGTGCGCCTGACCGAACTCCGGCGCTCCATGCGGGGGGACCTCTTCTTCGACAGCCGCAACAATTTCGATCCGATCCTGGTCGAACAGGCCGGATTCCGCTACGTCGGCATCGGACGTGGCGGTGCGACCACCCCTCCGCGGGTTATCGCCCATCGCGAATCTCCGCGCACGACGGACGAAGGGGTCGGTGCGCGGTGACCGCTGCCTCTGTCGCACTCTCGCGTTCCGTTACCGATTCCCTCCGAGACCAAGGAGCTCGTTCATGGCACTGACTCGCACCGAAAGCGAACTCACCGACCTGACCCTCGAAGCGCGTGCGCCGGCGAACGTGGATCTCAGCGTGGTCATCCCCCTCTACAACGAAGAGGAGAGCATTGACCCCGCCGTGCGGGAGGTGCTCGATGTCCTCCATCGGCTCCCCCTCGAATTCGAGCTGATTCTGGTCAACGACGGCAGCACCGATTCCACCGGCGCCAAAGCACTGGCCTGGCACGAAGCGGACGCCCGGGTCAAGGTCATCGAGTTCCGGAGGAACTTCGGCCAGACAGCAGGGATCAGCGCGGGGTTCGACTATGCAGCCGGGCGCGTCGTTGTCGTCATGGACGGCGACCAACAGAACGATCCGGCGGACATTCCCACCCTCCTTTCCGCTCTCGAGCGCGGCTATGACGTCGCTTCGGGATGGAGGGCAGACCGCAAGGACAAGTTCATCTCGCGCCGGTTGCCCTCGAAAGTAGCGAACTCTCTCATTTCGAGGGTGACCGGCCTCCAACTCCACGACTACGGATGCACGCTGAAGGCCTACGACAAGGAAGTGATCGAGCACCTCGAATTGTTCGGTGAGCTGCATCGGTTCATTCCGGCCCTGGCTCTCATATCGGGGGCGAAGGTCATCGAGATCCCCGTCAACCACCGGGCCCGGGAACGTGGGGCGTCGAAGTACGGAATCTCGCGCATGCCACGCGTCGTGCTCGACCTTCTCACCGTGAAGTTCCTGATCGGCTACCGGCAAAAGCCGATGCAATTCTTCGGCCGTGTGGCCATTGTCTGTGTGGCGGCATCCGGAGTCTCGGCGCTCTGGTCCGGATCCCGGATCGTGAAACGGGCACCTCACCAGAGCGGCGTAGCGACGATTTTCGCGCTGGCCTCTCTGCAGTTCGCCTCGTTCGGCCTCATCGGTGAGCTCCTCACCCGGGTGTATTTCAAGGATGCGGCGCATCGGCCGTATGTGGTCCGTAGTGCCACCGGAGAAGAGAACTCGCTGGTGCAGATCCTCCCACGCGCCAACCAGCAGACCGCAGTGGCGGAGACGCGCGCCGGACGAGGGAAATCCGAGTGATGGACGATGGGTACCCGACACCGATTCCGGTTGCGGCCGTGATCGGAAAGAGGCCTCGGCGGATCCAACCCTTGACCGTCGTACGCATCGTCGTCACCGCCGGCGCGTTCGCCCTCATCGCCCGCAAGATCGGGTTCGGAGCTGTCATCCACGCTCTCGCCGACGCCAACCCGGCCTACCTGGCGTCGGGGTACGCCATCGCGGTCATCACCATCCTGCTCACGGTATGGCAGTGGAACGGCCTGGCGACGGCCAACGGTGTGGCCAGGTCGTACAGCCGGTGCCTGCATCTCGAGCTGGGAGGTGATGTCTTCGATGCTGCGCTGCCGAGCTCCATCGGCGGCGATTTCATACGCGCGACGTCGTTGGCTCAATCACCGGAGGAGCGGGTGCCTGCAGCCGCATCGGTGGTTTTGCGCCGCCTCTGCAATTTCCCGGGGATGATCGTCATTACGGCACTCGGGCTCGCCGCCACCATTTCGCTGCACTACGCCGATCGGATCCGCCCCTTCGCTCTCGGCGTGGTCGCCGGTGGTCTGGCACTCGTCGTCGTGTCGCTGAGCCCGGCCATGGGCTTCATCGGACGATGGGGTCTGTTGCGACGTGGGCCGGGACGCGCCGTGGCCAAACTGCTCAACACGCTGCATGAATTCAGAGGCCAGCGCAGCGCACTGGTGCGCGCAACCGGGCGGGGTCTCGTGTTCTGGACAGTGGTCGTCGCCAGCCAATCCATGTTCATCCTGGCCCTGGGGATCCGTATCCCACTGACCTACAGCGCCTTGGTCATCACGACGGCGACCGCTGTCACCATGCTTCCTATCTCCCTTGGGGGATACGGGTTGCGGGAAGGAGCCTTTGCCGCCTTCCTGGCGGCCGGTGGGCATGCGACCGCCGCCCAGGGAGCGGCGGTCGGAGTGTGCATCACCGTGCAGACCTTGGCGCTCGGCGTCATCGGCATTCCGTTCTACCTGACCCTTCGGGTACGCCGGGGGCGGCATGCCGCCCCCCGCCGCGTCCGGCCCGCGCACGCTGCCATGAAGGCCGCATGATGCGCGTACTCATGGTGTCACCCCATCCCGTGTATTCGCCCCGGGGCACCCCGATCAGCGTCTTCAACCGTGCCCTCGCCCTCTGCGCCCTCGGGCACGAGGTCGATCTCGTGACGTATCCCGTCGGGCAGGACCGTGAAGTCGCGGGTCTCCGGTACGTCAGAGCCAGCGTGCCCGGCGTGCACTCGGTCCCGGTCGGGCCGTCAGTGCGCAAGCTCCTCCTCAACGCAGCGGTCACTACCCGGTCCCTGAAGGAGTCCCTCCGCGGCCGGGGACACTACGACGTCGTGCACACCCACGAGGAGGCAGGCCTGTTCGGACCGGCCCTCGCCCGGATCCTGCGCGTGCCGCACGTCTACGACATGGGGAACGACTGGACGGACGTGCTCTGCAACTACGGCCTCACACCACGACACCCGGTGACCCGCGTGGCCGGGAGTCTGGAAAACGCCGTCATACGGCAATCCGATGCGATCATCGCCCACTTTCCCCTTGTGGCCGACCGGGTCGCCCTGGCCTCCACCACGCCGGTGCACACCATCTTCAACATCTCGCTCGAGGCCGACCCCGATCCCGCGGTTGCAGCGGCCATCCGGGGAGCCTGGGCCCCCGAGGGAGCGAAGGTGATCCTGTACTCGGGCACGCTGGAGCCGTATCAAGGTGTCCCGCTGCTGCTGGCGTCGATGGCGGATGTCGCGCAGACCCACCCTGATGCGGTGCTCGTCATCATGGGTGGCCGCGACGACCAGGTCAAAGATCTACAGCACCAGGTGGACACCTTGGGCCTGCATCGCAGTGTCCGGCTGATCGGCACGGTGCCTTCTCCCCTGGTCCCGGCTTGCCTGGTGGCAGCCGATGTGCTCGTCTCGCCTCGAGAACGCGGACGCAACACGCCACTGAAGATCTTTTCGTACCTGCGCTCGGGCCGCCCCATTGTGGCGACGGACATTGCCAGCCACACCCAGGTACTCGACGAGTGGTCGAGCGTCCTCGTGCCTCCATCAGCGCAAGGTCTTGCGCTGGGTATCCGCTCGCTGCTCGACGAAGGGCCGGCTCGCCACCAGGCCACGGAGGGAGCCCTTGCCCTTCAGACCCATTACGGCATCGAGCGCTATGTCGGCGAAGTCGCACAGGCCTATACCCATGTGGGCGGAGGCCCGAGCGACGACGCGTTGATCCGCTGCGCGGCCGATCACATCCGCAAGACGGCAGCACGAGAGCAGACAGATCCCCACAGTCGCCGCTTTCTCGCCGAACTGGTCCGACCGACGGGGGGCGCAACGGTGACAGCGCTGGTCGGGACGACGAAGCGTGGAACCGGCGCAGCGCATGTTGCTTCAACCGCAAACAACGAGAAGGAGGCATCGTGAACGTCGTTGTCACCGGGGCAGCCGGGTTCATCGGCAGCCATCTGTGCGAAACACTCTGCGCGTCCGGTCATCAGGTGCTCGGGATCGACTGCATCACCGACTATTACGATCCGGACGAGAAGAAACGCAACCTCCTCGCACTCGCCCTGCTTCCCGGCTTCCGCTTTGAAGAGATCGATCTGCGGAGCGCTGATCTGCGGCCGTACCTCGAAGGAGCCTCGACCATCTTCCACCAGGCGGGCCAGCCCGGCGTGCGGATGTCCTGGGGCAGCGGCTTCTCCGATTACTGCGAGCACAACGTCAAGGCCACCCAACGCCTGCTGGAAGCGGCGAAGACCGTGGCCACGCCCCGCTTCGTCTATGCGTCGAGCTCATCGGTCTACGGAAACGCAGCATCGTACCCGACGAAGGAGACGGATCTTCCGGGCCCCAACAGCCCGTACGGCGTCACCAAGCTGGCCGCCGAACACCTCTGCGCCCTCTATACCGCCAACTGGGGGCTGCCTACTGTCTCCCTCCGCTATTTCACGGTCTACGGACCGCGTCAACGCCCTGATATGGCAATTCGCCGACTGGCCGACGCCGCCGTGACCGGCGCGGAGTTCCAGCTCTTTGGCGACGGTCGCCAAGTCCGGGACTTCACCTTCGTCTCCGACGTCGTGTCCGCCAACATCGCCGCCGGTTTTGAGGACGTCCCGCCCGGGACCGTCGTCAACATCGCCGGCGGATCGCACGCGGTGATGACGGACTTGATCGACCTTGTGGGCGAGCTTGCGGGCACCCCTGTCGTCTGCACACGACGTCCGCAAGAAGCTGGAGATGTGCACCAGACCGGCGGCGCCATCGACCGGGCCTTCGAACTCCTCGGCTGGGAACCCCGGGTCTCTCTGAGAGAAGGGCTCGCAGCACAGGTCGAGTGGTCCCGGTCGGTACATCTGACGCCGGCGGTGCCGGTTGCATGACGTCGGCACCGGCCACGCGGCCAGCCGAGGATCTCGAAGCGGAGCTCTTGGCGATCCTCATTCGACTCTTCGACGCGGAACCCGACTGGGTCGTCGAAGATGCGATGCACGCGCTGCAAGAACCAATAGTCGAGGTCCTGCCGCCCAAGGCGTCATTCCGGAAGAGGTCTCGCCGCATTCCAACCGAACAGCGGCCGTGGCCTGCATGGAGGGTCCGCGTCGTCTTCGTGCTCTCCTTCGTCGTCATAAGCATTCCGATATTCACCCTCATGGTGTGGTTCTGGCGAAACTCAAATCCGGCGCAGGGACTCGCGGCGGAACTGGTGGACGGATTCAGCTACGTCTGGATCATTCTGGCCATACCCGTCCTACTCAATGTCATCGGCGCCTTGACGTTTCACAACGTCAACAACAAGATGGAAGGTCCGATGCCCACGGGCACGGAAGTCTGCTTTCGGATCGTCACCCGAGGAACCAACGTCGAAGCCGTGCTCAAGTCGGCCTTGGCCGTGCGGGCCGCGATGGCCCACACCCCCCTCTTCCCTTTCAGCGTGGAAATCGTGACTGACAACGCCCTACCCGACATCGAAGGTGTCCGGACAATTCTCGTGCCGAGGCACTATCGCACCGATGCCCGGGCGAGATTCAAAGCACGCGCACTGCATTACGCGCTGGAGGTCTCCCCTGTGTCGGACTCCACATGGCTGTTCCACCTCGACGAAGAGACTCACATCACGCCCTCGGTCATCCGGGGTATCCACAGTGCCGTCGTCGAGGAGGAGCGCACGGGTGAATTGCGCATCGGGCAGGGCGTCGTCCTTTACCACCGAGACCTCGACAAACACCCCTTTCTGACGCTGGCCGACTCGGTCCGCACCGGAGACGATCTTGGGCGCTTCCGCTTGCAACACACTTTCGGCCAAAGCGCTTTTGGCATGCATGGATCGTTCATTCTCGTGCGGAACGACGTCGAGAAGGAGGTGGGATTCGACCTCGGCCATGCGGGATCGGTGACCGAGGACGCGTGGTGGTCACTCGTGGAGATGGCGCAGGGACGACGTTCACGGTGGATCGACGGCTACTGTCTCGAACAGTCCACGCAATCAGTGATGGACTTCCTGAAACAACGGCGTCGCTGGTTCGTCGGTCTCTGCCTCGTCTGCCTACAGGCGCCGGCGCGGATGTGGCACAGGGTCACGCTGGTGAGCTCCATCGTCCTCTGGGGTGTCGGCTGGCTGGGCTGGTGGAGCATCAGCATCGCCGCCGTGGTGGTCAACGCCCGGATCCCGTTGGCAGTACTTCTCGTCGGGACTACCTCCCTGGCCGCCTACTCCGCCCTCTACCTCTTGGGGCTCGAGCTCAACCTCGACCAGAGAAACGTGGCTTGGTACCGGCGCGTGCCGTGGCACCTGGCGCAGATTCTGCTTCTCCCCCTCTATTCATTACTCGAAAGCGCAGCGGTCATCTACGGCGTCATCCGGCCGGACTTTGACTTCCACGTGGTGAAGAAATGAGCATGTTATGAAATCGGGCAGACATCGGGTGGGCAGCGGGCGCAACGGCTCGCGGCCTGTTTATCAATCTGTCGACGTTGACGCGAAACTGTTCCTCACGTCGGAGGCCTCCCACCCAAGCAACGGGGGGCACGGGGGCAACGGGGGCAACGGCGACAGCAACGGGAACGGTCACGCCACCATTCCCGGCACCAACGGGGGCGCCCAGCACGAGGAAACCACCAATGGGAACGGCGTGCACGCCGGCGGACCGGCGAGTGGTGCCACTTTGCGGGTCGGCACGCGCTCCCGGGTCGAGGGGACCGAGGGGGCCGAGGGGGCCACGGGCGCGCGCTCGGGGCAGAACGGCGATTCGAATGGAGCGGCCGCCGGGGCGCTTGGCCTCAATGGCGCCGGGAAACACTCGGCGCGGTCAGAAACCCAACCACCGGGACGAATGCGGCGGATTGAACGGCGCGCCGTCACCCTTGTGCGCGGCCGCCACCAGAGGATCACCGAACTGCAGGCCCGGATCCTCCTCGCCGCCGTAGTCGTCATCGTCGTGGTCGCCGCCATCGGAGGGGCCATCGTGGCGCGTTCGGCCCTCGGGGGCAGCCCGAAGGTCATCGTCACAACGGCCGGGCCCGCCGACATCACGAACCAACCCGGTGGCGTAGGTTCGCTGACGGAAGCACCCAACAACAGCTTCACGGTCAGCCTCAACTTGGCAGGCGTCGAAGACGCCATCTTCTCCGTATCGCAAGTCGACGTCGTCAATGGAGCAGATGTCACCGCCGGCACGCCGCTGCTGGAGATCGATCCGACGCTGCTCGCCCAGCACGCGGCCCAATTCCAATCCCAGCTGACCAGCGCCCAGCAGTCACTCACGGCGGCAGAACAGGCTCCCCCGGCGACGACGGCCCTGGGAACCGCAACCCAGGCCCAGGAGACCGCCGCACTGAGCGAACAGGTCGCATATGCCCAGAATCTGGTGGCCATCTCCCAGGGGAAGACATCGGTCATTTCCGCACCGACACAGGGCTACGTCACCGGCCTCGGCGTACAACCCGGCCAAGTCGTCGGCGCCGGCCAGGCGATTCTCCAGATCGTCAATCCATCGCTCCTCGAAGTGTCTGCGAACCTGCTCCTGAGCGACATCCAGACCGTCGCTGCGGGCGACAAAGCGGTGGTTGTTCCAACGGCCATCCCGGGAGTTCAGCTCCCCGGCACCGTGGTTGCCGTCAGCGCGGTCTCCGCGAGCGGTGGACTGGAAGGGTCGGTGATCATCCAGTGCCAGAACGCCTCGACAAATCCCGTGCCGCTCGGTGCTCAGGTTTTCGTCCACATCAACGCTGTCCGGTCGGTCAAGGTCAGCGTTCCCGCAGTAGCCGTCATGAACACCGACCTCGCGCCGGCTGTCTTCGTGCTGCGCAACGGCCATGTGCACTTCCAACCTGTCACGGTTGGAGCGACGGATGCGAGCCGGGACGAGATCCTCACCGGGGTCCGATCCGGTGACCTCGTGGTCGAGTCCAACATGCAGTCCCTCACCGACGGCGAACGGGTCCGCTTGCTCGGAACCAGCTGAACCAGGACCCAGATGACACGGCACTCCACCCTATGACGGCCTCCACCCTGGACTGGGCAGACTTCGCGCCCGAAATGACGGACGACACGCTGGTCGCAGACAGCGGCGCGCCGTCAGAACGCGGCGCGCCGTCAGACCGCGGCGCGCCGTCAGGGCGCGACTCGACCGCTCCACCCGCGAGGCGGCGGCTGCCGTTCTGGTTGCGCACTGTTCTGGGCCTCGTTCTGGCTGCGGGCGCCCTGGTCATTCCTTGGGTCGGACTCAGCCTCAGCCCGGACTTGACGGCATTTGATCTCAGACTTTCCTTCGCCGGGGTCCCTGTGGTCGGACATCTCAGCTATGGCGAGGTCCTGCTCTCCATCCTTGCCGTCGTCGTGGTTTCGTTTGTGCGCTCACGGGGACGTCCCACGAACGTCACACGAGTTTGTGGGTGGGTGATGATCCTTCTCCCTCTCGTCTTCGTCGTGACGACCCGGATCATGGGCGGAGACCTCCTTTTCCGGCTCTCGAATGACCTGGCTCAGACCCAGATCGTCGACCGACAGCTCGGCTACCACTTCGCGCCGCCGCCCAGCTTCCTCGGGTTTACGCCCGATGTCAGCACGATGCTGGTGTTGAACAGCCTTCAGGTCGGTTGGTACATGACCATGGTGGCAGGGGTCTTGATGGCCGGACGATTCACACGCCCGCTCCGTCACCGCCGTGCGTGTCTGGTCGCTCTCGTTGCGATCGGCGCCCTCCTCGTAGGGGGCGTCTCGAGCGGCCTGCTGGCTCAGGCTGCGAAATTTGATGGCGTGGCTGCCGAGCAGCTCGGGCACCCCGCCATCGCCGAGCGCGATTTCGAACGAGCCCTCTCGCTCAACCCGCAGCTGCAGGACGACAACGAGCTCGAGATCGACTTGGGTCACGCGCAGAGGGACCAAGGAGAAGTGAACGCGTTGACCTGGCTCGCCGAGGCAAAAACCCCCCCGCCGACGTCAGTCGCGTTACTTGGTCAGATATTCGACTTCTCCCAAGCGTTAGCCGCAGCGCCTCACAACCCCCTGATCCGGAGCGACTTTGCCCTCGCGTTAGCCGACGACATGAACTCCACTGCCGTACCACTCGCTCCGGGCAGCGTCGCGGAGTTGGATAGTTTGCCGTTTCTCTCCTTCACCGGCGGACATTACGCATTCGAGGCGGGAGATGAGTCAGCGGCCATTGCCTACCTGGACCAGACGGTGGCCGACACCAACAATGGTCAACTGCTTTCTGCTGCTTATACCTATCTGGCTCTGTCCGAGCAACGCCTCGGAAACTCCGCCGAATTCCGCCAGGACATTGTGAAGGCTGTCGATCTCGACAAGCAGGAGATAAACGCTCTTGCCCGGGAAGTGGCTGCCGGTCTCCTCACGCCGGGGACCCCGTGACCGATACGCTCGTCCTTCCGGAGATCACGTCGGAACCCGACCTCCTGAAGCTCGACGAGAAGTCGTACGTTTCCATCACGGGGCGTACCGCATCCAGAGAGCGTCAGTTCGTCGCCGTCTCCCTCGCCCTCATCGTTTTGACTGCGTGGCTCATCGCCAGCTTCTGGATCTCCGTGGACGTGCGCTCGCCTCGTCAGCCCTACCTCGCGCCAACCGCAAGCCAACCCTGGGTGCGATCAACTGAATCCGGGCCTCACGCTTTCTTCCGCCTGGAGCTTCCGATTTCCTCCTTGCCGCAGAACGCGACGTTGTGGATTACCGCGGATCAGACCGTCATCCCGTGGGTCGACGGCACGCAGCTGGCCAACGTCCCCAAGATAAACACGCCAAACGCCTCGTACATTCCTCGGATAGCGGAGACCCTCGATATCCGCCCTGCTCTCGCTCTTGGGGCCAACGTCATCGGACTGGAAGTGATCAACTACGACAACCGGGCACCCGCATTCCAAGCACGCATTCGCTTACAAACAGGGAAACTTGTCCAAACGTTCGGTACCGACGCGTCGGACTGGTCCTCGACGACCCAGGTCGCGCTCACTGGCCAGACACTGCCGAGGTCCGGGACGTTTGCCACAACGACGTTCACACCAGCCGACTGGGTGCCCGCCACTTTCACCGGAAAGCGGATCGACGCCACAACCGTTTCGACTCCGCCGGACGCCTATTCGTCGCCCGCTGATGGTCAAGCCATCGTCGGCACCAACACCGGGCATCAACTCACCGTCTCGACCGCCCTCAACTTCCCACCTGGTTGCACCAGTGGATGGCTACGTGTCGCTGCCGACGGTGCGTACACCGTGAGCCTCGATGGTCAGGTTATTGCCTCGGGAGCTGGAACATGGCAGCAACTCGGCGTTCAGCCCTCGTTCATGCCTCTCTACATGGTACCGCTCGGGGGGTCCATCCCCCTTACGATTTACGATCTCTGCCCCGTTGCGAGTGGTGGGACCCACCGTCTGTCCATTTCGGTCAATGCCACGACGTCCGCACCGCTCGTCTATGCCGACGGCGAACTCGTGGATGGCACGTCAGTGACACACGTGCAGATGGGACCCAGTTGGAAAGCTTCGGGCTTCGCACAACCTGGTCTGGTCCCGAACCCGGAAACGCTGCTCAGAAACACCTTTCAGGTTACTGCGGGGACCACTGTCGTTCCCGCAGGGCCGCTCTTCCTGCACACGCTCAACATATTCCTCGGCATGGGCCTCATCGTGTGCGCAACGATCTTCCTGCTCGTACTCCTCGGGGCACGTCGGGGACGAGCACTCCGAGCCGTCGCGGCCGGGTCACTGCCCGCCCTCGGTCTCGTTCTCGTCTTGACCGAATTCCGTCACTTCATCGGGGTGCAACCGCCTTTTCCCAGCACCCCTTTCATGCTGCGCGTCGTGCTCATCGTCACCGCGGTGGGCATCGCCGTCTCCGCCGGCTTGGCGCTGTCGTCAACACCTGCCCGAGCGGCAGCGTGGACCGTAACAGAACGCAAGCCGGGCAAAAGACGAGTTACCGCAGGTCAGAGCGAGGGCGCGAGCGTTCCCTCAAGGATTATTGCGTGGATTCGAGCACGACCTTACGGAACAGCTGTCGCGGCCATCGCTCTGTTTTGGGTACTCGTCCTGAGTTACAGGATCGACTATCAGCCACTTTGGCAGGACGAACTCTCCTCGATCGCGGCCGCCCAAGGAATCGGAGCCCATCTGATCCCGCGCTGGCCTTCAGGTTTCCTTTACTGGAAGTCCGAGTTGTATTCCGCGCTTCTCGCCCTTGTCGGCACTCTGACGCACTACCGAACTTCGTATCTGCGAGAGATGAGCGTGCTGTGGTTTGGCGCAACCGTTGTGCTCTTCGGAACTCGCCTCCTTCCTCTCGTTGTCCGCCGTCGTTCATTCCAGCTTGCGGGCACGATCATCTTTGCCTCAGCTGCCGTCGAACAGTCTCACGCACAGGAAGTTCGGATGTACCAGATGGTGCAATTCTTCGTCGTCCTGTTGGCCATCGTGTTGCTGAAGGCCGTACAAGAACCCACGACGCGACGCGTCGCTGTCGTGATGATCGTCGTCGTCTGTATGTACCTCAGCCACGAGGAGTCCTTCGGCGTCCTTCCCTTGGTGCCAATCACCCTGTTCGGCTTTCACGGGCTTAGCTGGTGCAAGAACTGGCGGTGGTGGGTGTTCGGCGGGCTGGCCGGGATATGCATTGCCACGCAACTCGCCCTCGCGGAGTTGACGCATCCTCCAAGCTTCGGCGTTGACCTCAGTGGTGGTCCACTCCTGCAATGGTCTCCGCGTCCGTTTTACTACATCGTCAATGTGTTCTTCACCCCTGGTGCACCGGGAGGGGCGCTCACGGTTATCAGCCTCCTCGCCGTCGTAGGCATCATTATCGGATGGAGACAACGGGATCACGCCACCATCTACCTCGCGGCCTTTTGGATCGTCCCGCTCATCGTCGTCTCCTTTCTCCTACCAGCAAAGAACCCTCGCTACGTGTTCGTCACACTCCCTTTCGTCTTCCTTTTGGCCACCCACGCCGCCTCCAACATTTATCAGTTCTTACGCAAAGCGATGACCAGCGGGGAACGGGGAAGGTCTCGATCGGCGAGGAGAGCGTTGACGGCCATTCTTGCCCTCGCGTGTGGCCTCGCCGCATTGATGAGCACCTTCGGGAGCCTGACCGACTACGGCCCCCTGACGGAGGTCCTCTTCGGTGCGGATGTCCAACACGCCAACGTCAGTCTCGACTTCCCAAGTGCGGTTGCCTACGTAAAGGCACATGAGGCCCGCGGCGATGCCATCATTGCGGTCGGACCCGCAAACCTCACCGGCGGAAGCCTCGGCCACGCACCGACTTACTGGCTCCCCGCCAATCGTACGCATGATCTGCTCTACGTCTTCGAGAAGGACAATCGGGCGGTAGACACCGAATACGGAGTTCCCGTCCTCCTCAATGCGGCTGAGTTCGAAGACGCGATCGATGCCCACCACCGGGTTTGGCTCGTCGCTTCTGACGAGAACGCAAACCGTTTCCTGCCGGCGGTCAGGACACTCGTGCTTTCGCGGTTCCGGCTCGTGTACGAGGGAGAGTCCGTCTCGGTGTTCTTGTGCACGAATTGATCGTCAGAGGGAGGACTCAGTCATGAAGCATCAAGCAGAGTCACATCGAGGAGTCCTCAGGCGAAACTGGGCGCTCACGACGGGCGCCATTGTGATCACAGCCGCAGCAATCGTTGGAATCGCCATCACTTTTGGCTCCGGTCCGGGCTCTCCGCAACCCGGACACATACAGGGGTCCGACATCATTGGCACGGGCGGCGGCGCTGCCGGTTCTGCCCGTCCCACTGATCTTTCCGTCGATTTCCGTGCTGAACCGTCGATTGCCCACGGCATCTACGAGTTCGGCACCAACTCGGGCGCCGACGCGACCAACCCTGACCTTGCCGGGACGACCCTCACCTTCGATTGGTCCCAACTCGAACCCGAACAAGGGACCTTCGACTGGGCTCGAATCGAACAAGCCATGGCGCCATGGACCGCCGCCCGAAGATACGTCATCCTGCGTGTGAGCACCGGCGGGCAGGCTTCGTGGGGAGCGACGTCAGCGAACGCGACTCCTCAATGGGTTTACGCGCAAGGTGTGCCATCGGTGCAGGACAGCGGTGCGACCCTGCCCGTTTACTGGAATACCACCTTCCTCCGGATCTACGACAACTTCCTCCAAGCCCTCGCCGCCCAATTCGATGGCAACCCGTCGGTCAGCTTTATTGAGATGGGCATCGGCGATGGTGGCGAGACCCTTCCTGACACACAAGAGGGACCCGGTAACCGTGACGCGTTGTGGACTCCCTATGGCTATACCGACGCGTTGTGGCTTACGACAATCGAGAAGATTGCGACAACATACCGCGACGACTTCCCCCTCACCCCGGTCGTACCTCTCGTCGACTCCTCCTTCATGGGACCGAGCCAAAAGGAAGACTACGCGAAGCTCACGAGTTGGTTTGTCGCCAACGGATTCCCCATGCAGTACGACGGCCTGACGGCCAAGTCGACACTGGAGAATGCGTCCTGGGGACAGACGACGACGATTATGGAACAACGCAATCCCACGTCTGCCAGCGGCGACACCCTGGCGGGTGATTGTGCTGCAGCCGTTGGGCCGATGAAGAGCAGAGTGATACTGATCTATCAGTCCGACATCGACAACCCCGCCAACGCAGCCGCTCTCAGCAACTGCGCGCAGGCGGTGGCCCCATAGGAGCCGGTCGACACTGACACGTTCCGTGCGAGTTGCCGAGCATCGAGGGCGTCACATCGACGTACGCGAACTGGACGGTCGACCACAGCGGCCTCCTCGTGGCACCTATCGCATGAGTAGTGCGATTGCGCTAATCCCCATCGCTTCGGATGTCACCCAGTTTTCGGTTGTGCCGTTCAACACGTACGGTTGCCAATTCCGTTCCTGCTCGTACAAGACGCCTTGATATCCGACCGGGCTGGATTGGTAAATGTGGTCACGAAAAAGAGCATCCATCTGCGAAACGAGGGCTTGGTCATTCAATAGTTTCCCTAGCTCCATCATATTCATGCTGCGGCCGCCGGTCTTCTTGTTCTTAATGGCTACCACCCCATTCGTGTCCGTTAGACCTTCGTAATAGCCACCATAAAGAGGATCCCACAATTCCTTTTGCATTCCTTGGACAAGATCCTCAGCGCGAGATGTCATACCAGCATTCGCCAACGCTATTGCGATATCGCCGTTCTCCGCACTCTCAATCTCGGTAGGTTCACTGATGAGTTGCAAATTGCTCAAGTAGTCGGCATTCCAGTATCTATTGAGTTCTGCCGTCCCTTGCGAGACGTAGGACGGGATGCCGCTCTGCACGAGTGCTGAGGCCTCTTCGAATTCATAATCAGGCCGCGTGTCGTTATAGGGCGAACGGGCATAACGAGCCAGCATGGCATTGGCAATGTCGGTGAATTTGCTGTTGCCGGTCAGGCTGGCGATGCCCGTCATCTCCTCGTACGCCCATCCACGCGGATCCGGATTCGAGGGAGTGAAAAGGGTAAGCACAACGCTCTCAATCGAGCTGATTTCGCTATCGAATTGAGCGGAACCGGTGTCGGCCTTGAAAAGCAATAGTGCGTGAAGAAAGCGTAAAGTCGTCATTCGGTCTTGGTGTCTGGTTTCGTAAGGCGCTGGACAAGGGTCGGGTTGACCGGCGCCGTTCCAGTCATAGACAGTCTTCCCATCGAGTTCATCCCAGTTGATCGCTAAGCCCGCACCAGACTCATAGCAAGTCGTCCAGCCGTGATTCGCCTCGTTGGCGAGCATCGCCTGTGCGTCTGCCAGGTCGGATGCACTCGGTGCAGCGCCGCCTGTAGTCGTCGTGGTGGATAAGCCATTTGTGGTTGTGGACACGGGGCTACCGCCGGTCGTAGGAGGGGCACTTGGTTTGACGGAGGGCGTACCACCACTATCAATCAGGCGATAAACCCCGACGCCACCTGCTAATGCAACGACAACCAGCACGGTGGCTATCCGACGGTGTTTCACCATGCGCAAAGGTACCTTTGCGCATGCCTAGTTTTCAGTCACCCCGTCATACCTCGAGCCTTTTTGGCAAATGTTGTTTTTCTGGTCCAATCGAGATGAACGTGCCCACAAGGAACGCCCCGTAGGACTTGTTGGAGACCCCAGACATCGACGGCGAATGTCGCCAAGCGTGCGCAACCATGGCGCGTCCCAACAGCCGTCCGAACGGATATGGCCCATCGGGTCGCGAGTTTCAGGGCGCGAGAGGGCTCGGCGCCCGCTGACCACGGTCATGGGCGCCGACTACGACAGCCGCAGGGTCACCTGCAGATGTTGGAGTGACCGTGCTCACGGATAGGTTGACGAGATGAGATATCGAGCTAGGTCGTGCCAACGGACGTTGGAAGGGAATTCCTCCCTATGAGCATGCCTGGACACGGCATGGGCGCCGGAGGACGTGGCAGTGCCTGGGCGGGCATGCGTTCCCTGCGACAGGACCGCTCCCTCTTGCAGCACCGCGTGAAGAGGGGGACAGCACGGCGCATGCTGACCTTCGCTGTCCCGTACAAGAAGATCCTCGCTGTATTCCTTCCGGTCGTTATCCTCGGCGCGGCGATCGGCGCCATCAACCCCCTGGTCTTGCGCGCACTGATCGACAACGGGATTCAAAAGCACAATGCCGATCTCGTCATTGCGTTGGCGTGCCTGGCGGGGGGATTGGCCCTTGTCAACGCCGTGCTGTCCCTCACCGAACGTCGCATCTCGGCGGTCATCGGCGAGGGGTTGATCTTTGACATGCGGTCGAAGGTCTTCCGCCACATTCAGAGCATGCCCTTGGCCTTCTTTACTCGCACGCAGACGGGTGCGCTCATCAGCAGACTCAACAACGATGTCCTCGGCGCACAACAGGCCTTCACTGATTTGTTGTCCAATGCGGTGGGCAACCTGGTGACGGTGCTCATCGTGCTGGGGACGATGTTCTACCTGAGTTGGCAGATCACCCTGGCCGCTCTGGTCCTGCTCCCCATCTTCCTCATCCCGGCCCGCATCGTCGGTCGGCACCTCGGCTCACTCACGAAGGAGGGTTACGACCTCAACTCCCAGATGAACATGGTCATGCAGGAGCGTTTCAACGTCGGGGGTGCCATGTTGGTCAAATTGCTCGGACGGCCCAAAGTCGAGGCCGAGTCGTTCGATGCCAAGGCCGGCCGTGTGAGGGACATCGGGGTCCTTCAGGCCACCTATGCCCGGATCTACTTCGTGGCGCTCACGCTCACAGCCTCGATGGCCACAGCGATCGTGTACGGGTTCGGAGGTGTGGCGGCCGTGCGGGGCACACTCGAAATCGGCACGGTGGTAGCTCTGACCCAGTACTTGACGCAACTGTACGGGCCACTGACCCAGCTCTCCAACCTGCAACTCGATGTCGTGACGGCGCTCATCTCCTTCGAGCGCCTCTTCGAGGTGCTCGACATCGTTCCCATGATTGAAGAGGCGCCCGACGCTGTCGACATCCCCCGCGGAACCGTTTCGATCGAATTGGACAACGTCAGCTTCACGTATCCCGGCGCCAAGGAGGTCTCCCTTGCCTCACTGGAATCGGTAGCTGTACTCGAGTCCGGTGCGAACAGTGAGGTGCTGCATGATGTCTCGTTCCGCGTCGAAGCAGGGCAGATGGTGGCACTCGTCGGGCCATCAGGTGCGGGCAAGACGACAATCTCTTCCCTGGTTCCCCGCCTCTACGACGTGACAGCAGGTTCGTTGAAACTGAACGGGATCGACGTCCGGCGGGCCACTATGCAGTCCATTCGTGATGTCGTGGGAGTGGTGACCCAGGACCCATACCTCTTTCACGACACGCTGCGGGCAAACTTGATGTACGCCCGACCGGAAGCCACCGAGGAGGATGTCATGGCGGCGCTCGCCCACGCCCAACTCGGCCATCTGGTGGCGGAGTTGCCAGAAGGCCTCGACACCCTGGTGGGCGAACGGGGTTACCGGCTCTCGGGAGGCGAAAAGCAGCGCGTCGCCCTGGCACGACTCATCCTCAAGGCACCTGACATCGTGGTCCTCGATGAGGCCACCGCCCACCTGGACTCTGAATCCGAGGCGGCGGTGCAGCGGGCGCTGAAGCAGACCCTGAGCGGTCGCACCTCGCTGGTCATCGCCCACCGGCTCTCGACCGTCCGCGAAGCGGATCAACTCTTGGTCATCGACGACGGGCGCGTGGTGGAACGTGGGACCCACGCCAGCCTGCTGGCCCAGCAGGGCCTCTACGCTGAGCTTTACCACACTCAGTTCGCAGACCAGGAGGCCGCTGGGCCCCATTCGCCTGCGGCCTAAGGGGTCGCGGCGTAACCTGCCCAGCCATGGAACTCCAAGAAGCCCTCTACACGACACGCGCCATGCGGCGGGTGTTGCCGGACCCGATTCCCCTGGATATTCAGGCAAAGATCCTCGACGCCGCTGTTCGGGCGCCAAGTGGTGGCAACCAGCAGAACTGGCGGTTCTTGCTCCTCGATGATCCGGTCAAGAAAACGGCTCTGGCGCCCCTGTATCAGCACGCCGTGGGGCAACTATGGGAGTCGGTCTACAAGACCCAACTGGAAGCGGCACATGCCGATCCGGACAACCCTGAGTCACAGCAGTTCTTTCGCGTCCAACATTCCGCCCAGTGGCTGGGGGACAACTTCGCGCAGGTACCTCTCTTCCTCTTTCCGTTCGCGCAGCACGATCCCAGTGGCGGTTCGATCTACCCCGCCGTGTGGAACGCCATGCTGGCGGCTCGCGGCGAAGGCATAGGGAGTTGCCTCACAGCTCTGCTCCAATTCTTCCATCCGGCGGAGACCCTGGAGATCCTCGGGGTACCCACTGACGAAGGGTGGCACCTGGCAGGCACCGTGAGCTTCGGCTACCCGACCGGCCGATGGGGCATCGCAGCACGCCGCCCGGTGGATCAGGTCTCGTATCGCAACACCTGGGGACACGACGTCGGATTCTCCGTGCCCGAGCCCCTCTGGCCGGGTTAAGCGGACGCTCATTCGGGAGCAGTCACTCGAGAGCTTCTATCCTCGTGCGAAGGAAAGTGACCCTGAGAGGCGCAGATGAACTCGACGTCAACTGCCGTACTGCTCCTCGCCGTATTCGGCGCCAGCGCAGTCGAAATGGTCGAGGCGCTCACGATCGTGGTGGCAGCCGGGGTCACGCGCGGCTGGCGCTCCGCCTTGGAGGGTGCTGCGGCTGCGATCCTCGTGCTGGCCGTGATCGTCGGCGCCGTGGGAGTGCCGCTCGTTCACTACGTCCCGATCAACGGATTGCGGGTTGCCGTGGGGGCGCTCCTGCTGGTTGTCGGCCTCACCTGGCTTCGTAAGGCAATCCTGCGCGCGTCTGGCCTCAAGGCGCCGCATGATGAAGACGCGATCTTTGCCGCCACGACGAGTCAGCTGTCCCAGACCGCAGGACCCGTCCCGCGTTCCGCAGGTCGAGACCCGGTTGGATTCGCAGTCTCCTTCAAGGGTGTCTTCCTCGAGGGAACGGAGGTCGTTCTCATCGTCGTGGGGCTCGGGGCCAGCCAGCACCGGCTCGGAATCGCCGCAGCCGCCGCCGGTGCGGCCGCCCTCTTGGTTGCGGCAGTAGGCGCCGTGGTGGCCCGGCAGCTCTCAGGGGTGCCCGAGAACGCAATCAAGCTCACCGTCGGCGTCATGTTGACGAGCTTTGGGCTCTTCTGGGTGGGAGAAGGAGCAGGCGCACATTGGCCCGGGAGCGATCTGGCGATCCTCGTCCTGGTCGGACTGTTCTCACTCGTCACCCTTCTCCTGGTCACGCTCCTACGAGCCCGACCGCCCACTCCGCCGCAACCGGTGGATGTACTGGCGTCCGGGACGGGTGCCTCATGAAGGCCTGGGGATGAAACTCATCGGGCGCGGCCTGCGGTCCTTCGGCCACTTCTGGTGGGACTTCCTGGTAGGCGACGCACCAGGACTGTTTGCGGCGACCGTTGTGGTCGTCGTCCTGGCGTTGCTCCTACGCCATCACCGGGACGTGGCCTACGTCGTTCTCCCGATGACGACGATCGTTCTCTTGGTTGCCAGCACCGTGCACGCCGCCAGGCGCTCGCGTCACGATTCCGCGCCAACAGTCAAACCCGGTCAAGCTCCAACGTCTTGATGACGCCACCTCGCTCTATTTTGTAGGCGATACCCTCGCCCGGCCCGGCGCAGAGCTTCACGACAGAAGCCTCGGAGCAAAGCCACGTGATCTCGGTATGTGAGCAGTGGGTCGCGAAGCACATGTTTTTCTCCCCGACCTTGGCCAGTGAGGCCACGCCATGGTGGTCGGCGGTAAAGGAACCGAAGACCAAGCCCCGCTCCAGTTTTGGAGACCCAAGAGTTGCCTCCACGGCGGCCTGTACGTCGCCTGCCACAATCGGGTCCCCGGGCGACGAGCCCATGTGCATGCATACGGTCACGCCACAATCGTTGCAGAAGGCCTACGGCGGATCCCGATAAGGGATGTTGACCCTGAGTGAACTGAACCGTGTCAGTCGTTCGCTGAAGGCGATGGCACGAACATCTCGTACGACACTGCACTTGGTCTCGGCGGCGGCGAGCGCGGCAACCCACGGTCGGATGATACAAAACGGGATGTCCTTGTTGTGTGATGGGCACACCACAGCCCCACCGTCCGGTCAGAGAAGCCCAGCGCGATCGCCGACGGCACTCTCTGCGCTCACGGGTCGTTGGACCCAGGTGTCGAGACAACCGGGAGAACAGAACAGCAGCAACTGGCCATCCGGATCGTCAGCCGTCTCCTCAGCGGTCACCTCGGTCAGTGGCAACCCACAAATAGGATCACGGTGTTGGCTCTCGTCAAGGGCGGGCATCCCGATACTCGCTGCCTCGACAGGCTTCTCGACACCGCGCAATGTGACGTCGCGATGCGAGAACGTGAGCCCCCACCGTGGCAGGTAGTCCATCACCGACGGAGAGGCGAGCGCCTCGCCACCATTGGCCAGGTCACACAGGCGCGCCGCCACGTTGACGCAGTGTCCGATGTAATCGTCGCCCTCCATGAGGATCACGTAGCCCGAAGTGACGCCCGAGCGTATCGACAGCGACTGCGCCGGGCCAGGTATGTTGGCGACAACGAAGTGCAACTCGAGAATGGTGGCCAATAACGGCGGCGTCTCGACGCACACGAGCATCACGCCATCTCCCAACCACTTTGCGATGCGGACGCCACGGCGGGAACAGATCTCGCGCAGAAGAGACCGGAAAGCGGTCAGCACCTCTACGGCATGCTCGTCCCCCTCAAGTTCAGTCAAGGCCGTGAAGCCCGAGACGTCGACGAAGGCGAAACTGCGATGCACTCGCACAACGAGATCGTGCCACGTTTTTCGGGCGCCGACCGACTCGAGCTGATTTCAGGACGCCGATCCGGGCACGCTGCTCCCTCGATTCTGGAGGCGCCAGACAAAGCGCAGCGCCGACCAGGTCTGATCGATGGCGCAAACTTTGTTGTCCACCAGCCCTCGCGGCAGGACCGCCTCTCGAACGGCGTTGTCCGTCAGATCCGTGACCACACCGGAGGACTTCTTGGGCCAGGCAATCCACAGGCTGCCTGAGGGGAAGATGATCGAGCCCAATCCGTCCACCCTTTGTTCCAGTTCCGATCGCACTTTGAAGAATGCCACGACGACGTCCGTCGGGCCCCGGGCCTGCCGTCGCACCGACACATTCGGGGGAAGTTCGAGCGCCAAGTCGCGGGGGGCGAACAGCAATTGCAGCCGCGAGCCCTCTTTGATCCCGATCTTCCTCGCCAGTGCAGTGCGCGGGTCGCCTGTCACCGCAGAAGTATTCCACCGTGGTGCGGGCGTTGGATGTTCCCTTTAGTGTCACAGTCACGAACCGCGCGGTGCACAGAACAGGGACAGGTCAATCGATGACAACGCTGCAGGACGCAATGGAGATCGCCCGTCGGGACCAGTTTTTGGCCGTGGTATCGACCCTCCGCAAAGACGGGACCATCCAGTCCTCAGTGGTGAATGCCGGCGCACTCCCCCATCCGGTTGGAGGAACCGAAGTGATCGGTTTCGTCACTTACGGACCGAGCAAGTTGGCGAACCTGCGGCAGCGACCGAACCTGACCATCACGTTTCGCTCCGGGTGGGAATGGGCCACCGCCGAAGGGTCGGCCGAGTTGATCGGCCCGAACGACCCGAACCCCCACCTCAGCGCAGACAGACAGCGTCTCCTCCTTCGGGAGATCTTTACGGCGGCGGGGGGTACGCACGACGACTGGGACGCCTACGACCGGACCATGGCGGAACAACAGCGCACCGCCGTCCTCGTCCACCCGACGAGGATCTACAGCAACTGACGGGTTGCCGCTGGGTTTTACTCATCACGCCCCCCCGGGGCCCGGCAGCCGAACTACGTGTCGAACCTGTCGAACGTGCCGAACGTGCCGAACATACGTTCGCCCCACGCTATTCTCTAGGCGATGGATCTGATCTTCCAGCCCACCCTTTTGGACAACGGATCAGAGGTTGGGTCCGAGCCCCTTGCAGGCGTCGAGCGCACCGTCCTTCCTGGCGGAGCCTGGGTGGAACTTCACCGCAACTGGGTAACCGGCGCGGACCTCCTCTTCGAGCGACTCATGGCGGATACCCCATGGAAAGCCGAACAGCGCCGGATGTATGACCGAATAGTGGATGTTCCACGGTTGATGGCCTTCTATGGCCAGGACGATCCCTTGCCGGATCCCGCTCTCGCGGCCATGAGAACTGATTTGAGCAGCCACTACCAGGACGAACTCGGCGAGCCGTTCCGCACCGTGGGGCTCTGTCTCTACCGCAACGGTGCCGACAGCGTGGCGTGGCATGGCGACACGGTCGGCCGTGGGCGGACAGAGGACACCATGGTCGCCATCGTCTCGCTGGGAACGCCCCGTCGCTTTCTTCTCCGACCTCGTGGCGGTGGGCGATCGCGATCTTTTGCGCTGGGGCGAGGAGATCTCTTCGTCATGGGCGGTAGCTGCCAACGAATCTGGGAGCACTCCGTGCCCAAACTGGCGCATTCCGAGGGACCCCGGGTCAGCGTGCAGTTTCGACCGGCGGGCGTGCGGTAAAGCAGTCGGGCGCTCAGTGAGTACCCCCACGACGCATGGGTCAGGTGGGCGAACTCGAGGTAATGGCGGCCCAATAGGTGTCCCGGAGCTGCCTCTTGTAGAGCTTGCCGTTCTCGCCTCGCGGCATGGCATCGATGAAGTCGACGGATCGGGGGCACTTGAAGTGAGAGAGCTTTGCCCGGCAGAAGGCGAGGATCTCGTCGGCCAATTCCGGACCCCGGGGTTGTGCCGGGCGCCGGTTGGATCACGGCCTTGACCTGCTCTCCCATTTCGACGTCCGGAATACCGAAGACCGCCACGTCTGCGACAGAGGGATGCAGCACGAGAACGTCCTCGATCTCCTGCGGATAGATGTTGACGCCACCCGAGACGATCATGAAGAGCTTGCGATCGGTCAGATAGAGGTAGCCGTCCTCATCGAGGTGGCCGACGTCCCATAGTGTGCTCCATCCCCGCTCGTTGAACGTCTGCTGCGTTTTCTCGGGATCATTGTTGTAGACGAACGTGTTCTCACGGTCGCCGAACCACACCACCCCGTCCTCACCCGCGGGAAGGACATCGCCCTCGTCGTCGCAGATGTAGATCGCTCCCCATGCGGCGGCTCCGACCGAGCCCGGATGGGCTAGCCACTGCTCGGAGGTGATCCAGGTCAAGCCGCCGCCTTCGGTCCCCGAGTAGTACTCGTGGATGATGGGTCCCCACCACTCGATCATTCGGCGCTTCACTTCGGGCGCACACGGCGCCGCTGCGTGGACCACGGATCGCAAGCTGGAGAGGTCACGTGCGCCGCGCGCTCTGCTCATCGAGCTTGAGCATACGGACGAACATGGTCGGGACGAACTGGCCATGCGTCACCCGGTGTTCTTCAATCAGGTCAAGGCATTTCTCAGGATCGAACCGCTCCATCACGACGACCGTGCCTCCCATGCGGTGGGCCGTCATGGACCATGTCATCGGCGCCGAATGGTAGAGCGGAGCCGGATTGAGATACACGTCGCCCTCCTTGAATCCCATGACGTCCCCCAGCAAGGGAACAAGGATGGCGTCGGAGCCAAAGGGCAGTCCCGTGAGGGGACGGCGAATGCCCTTCGGCCGACCTGTCGTGCCCGACGAGTACAACATGGCCGAACCCTCCTGTTCGTCGGCCAGAGGTGTCGCAGGGTGGCTGCGCACGAAGTCGTCGTAATCGTCGTAACCGGTCGGCGTCGATTCGCCTATGGCCAACCTGAGTTCGACTTCCGGGGTCAGGTCGACGAGCTCCTCACCCAAGGGGCCCAGTGCCGACGACATGATGAGCACGCGTGCACCACAGTCGTTGACGATGTAGGCCGCCTCCTCGGCGGTGAGGTGGGTGTTGATGAACGTCAGAAACAAACCAGATCGCTGGATGCCCCAGGCCACTTCGAGGGTCCGATGATCGTTGAGCAGGAGGACGGCCACCTTGTCACCCACCCGTAATCCGGCTGCGAAGAGGGCCTGCGCCAACTGGCACGAGCGGGCCTCGAGCTCGCCGAAGGTGACCATCCGTCCCGACGAGGTGATGATCGCCGGTCGCTCGGGATGTGTCGCCGCATACGTGGACGGCGAGTAGGTCGAGGGAATTGGTTCGGGAACTTCGTCGGTGCTCACAGCCTCACTTTTAGTCGCTGGCGGCGCCCTTCTGCTCGCAAAGGGGGTTCTCAACCCCGGCGCGGTGCCCACTGCCAGCGGCGGAGCGTCACGACCACCCCGACGACGCCCCAAATGGCCATGACTCCGAGGTCGTGCCAAGCCCACGGGGAGGTCGATCCCCCTTGGAAGGACGCGAAGAGGGCCAGTATCAGGTGACGCACGGGAAAGTACGACGAGAACTGCGCCAACCCCGAATTGGGGGGAATGTAGTAGTAGAGCCCGGAGAGGAAGACAAGGAGGAAGAAGACCACGCTGACGGCCGGGCCAGCGGCGTCCACGTTCGGGATGAGCGTGCTCATCGCCATTCCCAGCGCCGTGAACACCAGCATGCCGACCAGCACGGTCAACAGAAACGCCCCCACATTGGCCGGCCCGTGGACGGAGTAGCCGAAGCGCCCGACCGCAAGGAGGATCACCATCTGAAGGAGGGCGATGATCATGGAACTCAAGAAGATGGCCGCCATGAGGATCCAGGTGGGCACCGGGCTGAGCCGCACTCGTTTGAGCAGGCCCATCTCCCGGCGGTTCACCATGCCGATGGCAAGAACGTTGTAACAAGCCGACATGATCCCGTAGGCCACGAATCCGGGCACGTAGTACTGCACGTACTTGATGTCCAGCCCGTTCCCGATCTTTGAGTTGCCGGCGGTCGAACCGAGAAGTACCAAGAAGATGGTCGAGAAGCCGATCGTGAACACCGCACCGATGGGATTGAGCCAGAACGAGAGCTGCTCAAACCGGAGCTGGCGGAAGACGAGCTTGATATCGCTCAGACCCTGGAACGACCCGGTCATCGACCTTGCCGCTACGTGCGGACTGCTCCGCGCTCGGCGATGTCGCTGTCATTGCGCGCTCCTCGTCAGATCCAGATAGATGTCCTCCAGGGAGACCCGGGCGACCGAGAGCCCCGGAAGGGCCAGGCCCTTTTCCAGCGCCCACCCCGTAAGCAGGTGCAGCGCGCGTAGCTCGTCGTCGGTCTGCACCGTGACCAGCCCGTCGTCGACGGATTGCACCAGTAGGGGGACATCGGCTACTGCAACACCTTCAGGCAGGGCGAAGCGAATAGTCACCATCCCCGAGTCGCGGCCGCCGATGGAAGTCGGCGTGCCGCTGGCCACGATCTCTGCATTGTTGAGCACGGCGACGCGATCCGCCAGAGCCTCCACTTCATCCATGTAGTGCGTCGTCAACATCACGGTCGTCCCCTCCGTCGTGAGTTGGCGGATCAGATTCCATGAATCCCGCCGACCCAGGGGGTCAAGCCCGGTGGTCGGCTCATCGAGAAAGAGCAACTCCGGTTGACCGATGATCCCCAATCCGACGTCGAGCCGGCGCTGCTGACCTCCGGACAACTTCTTGACCCGTTGGTCCGCTTTCTCTCTCAAGCCAATGACCTCTATCACTTCATCGACCGGGCGCGGCGAAGGGTAGTAGCCGGCGTTGCGGCTCAGGACTTGACGCACCGTGTAGAACGGCTCCACGGCCAATTCCTGGAGTACGACACCGATGCGGCTGCGCAGCCAACGTTGCGTGGCGCGATCGGCCGGGTCCACCCCCAACGTCAACACCTCGCCGGCCGTGCGATTGCGAAATCCCTCGAGGATCTCGATGGTCGTCGTCTTCCCGGCGCCGTTGGGGCCGAGCAAGGCGAACACCTCACCCTTCTGCACCTCGAACGAGACGTCGCGCACGGCCTGTTTGTCCCCGTACGACTTCGCCAAATGGCGGACGCTCACTGCAGGCACTGGGACTCCCTCTTTTCTGGCGCAGCTCCCTACGGCACGGTATACCCCGAACCTCCACCACCGATGCCATTTCCCCATGGTCCGCACGTTGTCATGCAGTGCAACGCTGGCTTGCGGGGAGGCCATCGGTCGGAGGGCCATCGGTCGGAGGTACGTCACACTGTGATCCTGCGACGTCCGGCCGCTCGATGGCCGGCAAATCGACCAGCTCTTGCCCCATCGCACGCTTGGATCGGCGGGGTGTACGTTCGTTCCCATGCAGACGAGATGGGAACGATTCAAGTTGTGGCTGGCGCGGCGGATCTCCAATAGGCGCTGATTCCAGCCCACATGAGGGCCGTCAATCCCGGGAGCCCAGGCAACGACATTTAGGTGGCGATGATCGTATTGCCCGGAGCGTGCGCCTTCATCTTGGCTGTGACAGTTTTCGCCAACGACTCGGTGAGCGCGGCCGAGGGAGTTGTATCCCCCTGATCGATGAACAGTTCAGCGGTCGATCGGCCCTGCCGGATAACCAGGGCAAGAAAGAAGTCGTTGCTGGTGCCCTCGCCACTGGGGAGATTCACCGGCACTTCGACGTCGATCAGGCCCGACTGGTTCCCGTACCTCGGCTGATGGGAGACAGATGCGACCGGGGTGCCGAAGGTGGCTCCTGTGGGCCATTCAGACGCTTCGAGGGACATGATGGAAGAACTTTGCACCCGGAGGAAGCAGTTCGCGAACTTGGGATTGTTCAATGGCGGAAAGTCGGCTTTCGCTGCGCTCGTGTTGGCATACACATCCGAGACGTCATACACGCTCGTGTTCTGATCTTTGCTGTAGTACGTGGGGCTTGAGGCCTCCGTAGCATCCACGCTGAGTTCGGGAGGCTTGCCCAAACAGCTGGCATAGTCCGGAAACTGAGTCATCGTCAGCATGCTGGATGCGTTGCCATCCGCACTGGTACCGGTCCATGTCCCGCCCGAGCTCGTCCATCCTTTCGGTAGGTTGGACAGATTGAACAGCTGGGCCCTGGCGTATGTCGTGACAGAGTTGCTGTTGGTCGCTGCACCCGCATCGGCGGCAGGGAGGCAGGCAACCCCGGCCACCAGCCCACTGATCACCAGTCCGAGTGACGCCCTCTTGAGAGCTCGGCTGTAACCCTTCGTCGAGCGCAGTCGTGGCCCAACACCTTGTCGTGACGTCTCCATTATTTCATCCCCTTTCACACGTAGGCACGAAGAGAATCTTCGAGCATGCCGGTAAGGCCGCGGTAAAGCCACCCTTCCAGGAGTCAGGGAGGTGGACCGGAAAGCAGGCGCCAGTAGAAGCGGACTCCGTTGTTGCAGCATGATCTTGGGATGGATTACTCCGCTATCGTCCGTTCGTCCCTCGAGGCTGGTGAAACTCCGGATCACGTAGCCCGAGCTCTCATCGAAACGCACCATTTGCTCCCAATATCAGCGATCAAGGCGCTGCGAGCCGGGGGCAACATGACTTCGGTCGAAGCCAAGGAATTGATCAAGGGCAACCTCTCAGCGGAGCAGTGGGCTGCCGCCGAACCACTATGGGAAGTCATCGCAGCCGCTGAGACCGCGGCTGACCACGACGTGTAGCACTGTGCCTACGTACCGCTGTAGCGGGACACCATGTCATTGTGCACCGCGGTACACACATGCCCCCGTAGCCTGAGGGTTCCCACTTTCTGGGTTGACGACCGAGCCGTTGACGCCACCCCCGCCAAAGGGTCTTTGTGCCTACTCCGTCACGGGACCAATTCCTCTGGTTCTGGCCATCCCCGATTCGTACGGTGGGAGTGCGTCGCGAGTGGCCCCTCGTCACGGGCCCTCGCAGCATGCAGCCGAAAGGACATCGAACATGATCACCGCCCACATCCATGCGGAGCTCATCGCCGCATTCCTCGGCGATGACGAACCCTGTTACGGCGAATGCCGCTGTGCGCCCTGTCTCGCCTCGCGCCCGAATCCCTCTGACGGAACCATGCCGCGCTCGGGTAGGCGCCGTGCCACAGCCTGGGATCCTCAGCACGGACCCGGTCACCCGGTCTTACGGAAGATCAGGGCGATCGGGTTACTGACTCCTGTCAGCATTGCTCAGCGGGCCATCCCGACCACATCGTCGATCCCCGTTCCTCCCAAGCTCCCGGCGAACGGGGCATCGCCGTAGGAGAAGACACCACCGTCAGATGCGGTGAACCAGTAGCCTCGACCGTCGGGGGTCGGTGTCATACCGACGATGGGACTGTTGAGTCGAATGTTCCCGGTGGACCCGAAGAACGGCGCATTGCCAAAGGTGAAGATGCCACCATCAGCAGCCACGAGCCAGTACCCCTGGCCGCTCGGCGTCGATGCCATGCCGACGATGGGTTGGTTGAGATGAACGGCGCCGGTCGAGCCGTAGAACTGGGCATCGCCGAAGGAGAAGATGCCACCGTCGGAGGCGACCAACCAGTAGCCGCCTCCGTCAGGTGTCACCGCCATGCCGACGATTGGCTTGTTCAGATGGATGGCGCCGGTCGACCCGTAGAATGCTGCATCGCCGAAGGAGAAGATCCCCCCGTCGGATGCCACCATCCAATAACCCTTTCCATCTGGTGTCGCCGCCATTCCCACAATGGGCTTGTTCAGATGGATGGCCCCCGTCGAGCCGTAGAACTGGGCGTCGCCGTAGGAGAAGACCCCACCGTCGGTCGCCACCATCCAGTACCCGCCGTCTGACGGCGTCGTCGCCATGCCGACGATGGGCTGGTTGAGGTTCACCGTGGTCAGGTCGCCGAGATAGTTGAGGAACTCATCGTTGCCGAACCCTCCGAGCTCTCCCGCCGCCCCGTAGAGGTAGTACCCCTGTCCGGGCGTGCTCGGGGAAGCGTTGTAGGCGAACGTGCCGGTGAGCTCTTGGTTACCGTCAGGCGTTACGCAATCGTATTGAAGGGCAAGCGTCTGGATGACTGAGCTCACAACGACGAGTTGGTCGACGGTAATATCCATGTCACCGCCATTGTTTACAGAGCACGAGTAGATGCCCTGCTGCACTGACATCGAGCCGTCCGAGCCATCGTACGTTTGACCGGCGACAATCGGGGAGCGCATGTTCATGAACACGAGGCCGCCACTCCACCCACTGTTGAGAATCTCCCTATTGGCATCGTTGAAGAACGGCTGGCTCGGGGTCTGCTGGGTCACAATTGGTGCGGCATCGCCGACGTAAGTCTCGCTATAGACGAGATTGAGCGGTGCAGCGGTATCGGTTGTCGTGTGCGGAGACACCACGTTGGCTTTCGTCGCGCTGCCGTCGACCGCATGAGTGCGGTAGGGCGTCGCACTCGCCATGGGCGTCGAAACCAGTCCCAAAACCACGGCCAACGATGACGCCAGCGCGAGCACGATACCGAAATGGCGCCTCGCGTTTCCTCGCAGAGCGTGAGGAATCCTCGACCCCTTAGACCGCCACCCCGCGCTTGACACAGTTGCTACCTCCCGATTTCGGTACGGCGCACCCCCTACAGGGCGTGACGGATCTAACCACGCACAACTCGTCGACTGGGGGATGCCGCTGTCGTCTGACTGACCGACCTGACCTGCGTCTTCCATGAAGTCCTCCCCTGGCTGTGCGCAGATCGTCTGCGTGACGCGGCGTCGCCGGAACCGTACGAAGCGCAGTACAACGCAGGCCCACTCCCGTCACAACAGAAGCCCAACAGCGCTCGCGCCCACTCGGCTGACGCGCCAATCGGCTGACGCCGACAAAACTACGAAGCAGTTGCTCTGAGCACCGGTGCCCGCGCATTCTCCTCGCCCGAAAGCGCAGGGTCCGCGGCCACTACCTTGTCGAGGAGCTCACGCAGTTGACGGAGCTCCGTTCGTGAGAGCGCATCGAACGAGGCGGGCGGAACCGACAGCGTCGCATGGATCTCGGCAGCCAGGGCCCGGCCCTTCTCGGTGATGACGACGATCTTCACCCGGCGGTCGACGGGATCCTGCTCACGCGTCGCCAGTCCGTGCGCGGCGAGGTCGTCGACGAGTGCGGTCACATACGATGGATCGCAGCCGATTCCCCGGGCCATCTCGCCCATCGAGATGCCATCGGAGCGGGAGAGGCGCACGAGCGTCTTGATCACGCCAGGCGACAGCTTCGTCTGTGCCCCGAGCGCAGCCATCTTCTCGGCCTGCTCGCCCTCCAGCACGATACGGCGAAGGCGGTCGAAGGTGTCCTCGGCGAGTCCCACGGCAGCAAGTCTGACACATACTCTTTGACAGATCTAGATCTTTGAGTATTATGAAGTATCCCCCCGAGAGGAGTTGCATGGCCCGCAGCGCCGCCCAGGACTCGGTCCTGACCCCTGAAATTCGCCGAGTGTCGACCGTGATGGTGCTCGGTTCGATCATGGCGATCCTCGACACGACGATCGTGGCGGTCGCACTCGACACCCTGGCTCGTGACTTCCGGGTGTCGGTCTCGACCATCCAGTGGGTTACCACCGGCTACCTGCTCGCGTTGGCTGTGGTGATCCCGGTGACAGGCTGGGCCGTCGATCGCTTCGGGGCCAAGTTGATGTGGATGACGTCCCTCTCGTTGTTCGTCATCGGGTCCTGCCTCTGCGGTGTGGCGTGGTCGGCGAACTCCCTGATCGTCTTCCGCGTCCTCCAGGGACTGGGTGGGGGCATGATCCTGCCCATCGGCCAATCGATGGTGGCGCGAGCCGCCGGGCCGCAGCGCATCGGTCGCGTCATGAGCATCGTCGGCGTGCCAACGGTTCTGGGTCCCATCCTCGGCCCCGTGCTCGGCGGCCTGATCGTCTCCAACTTCAGCTGGCGCTGGATCTTCTACATCAACGTACCGATCGGCATCGTCACGCTCGCCCTCTCCAGCAAATTCCTCGTCGGCGGCGAGGAAAGGATCCGCAGCAGTTTCGACGGCTTGGGCTTCGCCCTTCTTTCACCCGGGTTGGCCGCGCTGGTGTACTCGCTATCGGAGGTCGGCATCACCGGCAAATTCACCAGCGCGCCGGTTCTCATCAGTTTCGTGCTCGGCCTCGGGCTCATGATCGCCTTCGTGCTGCATGCCTTGCGGATACGCAATCCGCTGCTCGACCTACGCTTATTCAAGAATCGAAACTTCACCATCTCCAACATCTGCATGTTCGTGATGGGTGCCACCCTGTACGGCTCCATGTTCATCCTGCCCCTCTACTACCAGATAGCGCGCGGTCTGAGTCCATGGCAGGCCGGTCTCATGATGGCCCCGCAAGGTATCGGCGCCGCGCTGATGATGCGAAAGTCGGGGAGGATCGCCGACCGGGCTGGTCCGCGCAAGGTCGTGCCCTTCGGCATTCTGATCATGGCCGCCGCCACCGTCCCCTTCGCTTTCGTCACCGCGACCACGAGTGTCGTCCTTCTCGCCATAACCCTCTTCGTGAGGGGCATGGGATTGGGACTCTCGATGATGCCCATCATGTCGGCCGCGTACTACGACCTTTCTCACGCCGACATACCCCGGGCCAGTACGACCCTGAACATCGTGCGGCAGATCGGCGCCTCGGTGGCCACCGCTGCCTTCGCGGTGATCCTCCAACGCGGCATTGTCGAGAACACCCACGCGCATTCCTCGAGTGACAGCAAGCTCCTGTCCGACACGGTCAAACTGCCACCACAGATCGCTGACGAAGTGGCACGTGCCTTCGCCCACACGTTTACCTGGGCGGTGGCGCTGATCATGTTGGCCTTCATCCCCACGTTGTTCCTGCCCTCCCACGGGCCGAACACGGCACAGACGCCTGCCGTTGACGACGAAGGCGTCCCGGCGGAACCACTCGTCGGTCTCGTCGAGTAGAGCGGCCGGACTCTGGTTTCGAGGAATAGCACTACCCGGGCGGAGGTTGCACACACCATGAACCCCATTTACACCGCAACTGCTCACTCGACCGGCGACGGGCGCAATGGCCATGTTCGCAGCGACGACGGCTTCATCGATCTGGACCTGCGGATTCCCAAGGAGATGGGCGGTCCCGGTGGCGCCACCAATCCTGAGGAGTTGTTTGCGGCGGGTTACGCCGCGTGCTTCCACTCGGCCTTGAAGCTGATCGCCGGCCAGCAGGAACTCGACGTGGACGGGACCGAGGTCTCGGCCAGCATCGGCATCGGCGCGCTCGAGAACGGCGGCTTCGGCCTTAACGCAGCCCTGGTGATCTACGCGCCCAAACTCGACAAAGCGACCGCACAGTCACTGGTCGACGCGGCCCACCAGGTATGCCCGTACTCCAACGCGACCAGAGGCAACATCGAGGTGACGCTCTCAATCGTCGAGTAGCTATTTGTTCAGGGGATCCCACGGCAACCCGAGAATGCGCTCGGCAATTTGATTGCGGGTGATCTCCGATGTTCCGCCGGCGATGGACATGCCACGTGCCGCGAGCTGCGACATACCGGCGAACGCGCCATCCCCCGTGAGGAACGCAATGTCGCTCCCTACAAGGTCCGCTTGGAGCAGACCGCGCACCTCGCCGAGCTCGGCCAGCACCAGCTTGGTGACATTGCCCTCGGGACCAGGGCCACCCCCGACCACGGCACGCTGGGCCCGGCGCAGGTTGAGCACCTTGAGTGCGTGATCCTTCGTCAGTACTCGCCCGACCCGCGCCGTTGCCCCCGGGACCCGGTCGCCGTGGCGATGGAGAAGATCGAAGATGTCCATGCCGGGGATGATGGCGGCCGAGCTTCCACCGATCGAGACGCGTTCGTTGCCCAGGGTCGAACGGGCCACCGTCCAGCCGTCGTTGGGTGCGCCCACCACGTCGTCGTCGGGGACGAAGACATCGTTGAAGAAGACTTCGTTGAAGTCGGCGTTGCCGGTGATCTGGCGCAAGGGACGCACTTCGACACCGGGGCCGTGCATGTCGATCACCATGGTGGTGATGCCGGCGTGCTTGGGGGCGTCGGGGTCCGTACGGACCGTGGCCAACCCGAGATGGCAGTACTGGGCGCCCGAGGTCCAGACCTTCTGGCCGTTGACGAGCCAACCGCCGTCGACGCGTACCCCTTTCGTCTTGACCGCAGCCGCGTCCGACCCTGCGTCCGGCTCACTGAACAGTTGGCACCACACCAACTCACCCATCAGTGTGCGTTCCACCCAGCGCTCGACCTGCTCTGGCGTGGCGTACTGGTTGACCGTCATGATATTCCAACCGGTGATCCCGAAGTTGGGTGGCCGCACCCCCACCGCTCTGAGCTCCTCGTCGATGATCAGCTGCTCGATAGCGCCGGCATCCCTGCCCCACGGTGCGGGCCAATGGGGGACCATGAGGCCCGAGCCGATAAAGGCCCGGCGTTGCTCGTCCCCGCTGAGGGTCGCCAACCGTTCAGCTTCCAGGCGTAGCTCGGCCCTCAGTTGGTCGGCTCCCGGAGGAAGGTCCAAGGTCACTTCACGGGTCGTCCCTTTCAGCCGCGAACGCAGTCACGTCCTCGGCGTCGGAGGGGGTGCCGAGGACGGCGTTGAGTACCAGCGCCCGCCGAAGATACAGATGCGCGTCGTGCTCCCACGTGAACCCGATGCCTCCGTGCACCTGAATGTTCATCTGCGCGTTCTGGACGAACGGCTCGAACGCCAGGGTGGCCGCCATGGCAGCGATGAAACCGAACTCGTCGTCGCCGTCGACGGAAGCGCGCGCGGCATCCCACACGAGGGCTGTGGCCAGTTCCGCTGCAACCAACATATTGGCGCAGTGATGCTTGACGGCCTGGAACGTGCCGATGGTGCGACCGAACTGCACCCTCTGCTTCGCGTAGTCGACGGCATCGTCGACACACGCCGCCGCGCCCCCGACGGCTTCAGCCGCTCCGAGCGTGCGCGCCAGATGCGAGGGCGCGACCGGCCGCACCGGCGATCACATCCTCCGCCCGCACCGCCACGTTGTCGGCGCGGGCCGCCGCGCACCGTCGCGTGGGGTCGAGGTTGGCGGCACGATGCAACGTGAGCCCCGGTGCATCTGCTTGGACGATCACCACGTCGTCGCCCACGACGAACAGGAACAAGTCGGCCGCACTCCCACCGAGCACGACCCCGGCCCCACCGGAGAGGATGCCGTTGGCCAGCGCAAGGCCGGACCCGTCCAGCCCGAGCGCGGCCGTCCTCGAACCGTCAGCCAGACCTGGGAGCAGGCGTTGCTTCTGCGCGGCAGTGCCGGACTGATCGATGACCGCGGAAGCGAGCACGGTTGGGAGGAAGGGTCCCGGCGCCACCTGTCGGCCGAGCTCATCGAGGACCACGACCAATTCGAGCAGGCCGGCGCCCGAGCCCCCGTACTCCTCCGGCAGGTGAATGCCGAGCCAGCCCAGGTCCGCCATTTCCCGCCAGTAGGAGGGACGGGGCTCTTCTTCGGACTCGAGCAGGGCGCGCGCCGCCTGGAGCGCCTTATGCGCGGTGAGCACGCCCCGGACCGTGGAAGCCAGCTCCTGGTGCTCGTCGGTAATGGCAATCGGCATGGTGTGCCCCCCTCGAGGTGATGACTAGGTCGCGGCGTTGTGGCCGACGCTCCGCATGACGGACCGGCAACCGAACAAGGCCCTGTGAGATTAGAGGGGATACCCGAAAACGCCCAAGTCGAGCGCCGAGGGGTCGGAGCCGCAGTCGGCGGCCGCGGCGTCGTCGACGTCACCGGTCCGGCTGGCTACGCTGGCAGTGTGAGGTAATTCCGGGTCCACCGCGCGTCCGTTCTGCGTCCGTTCTCTTCCTGTCCGTCGACCCCTGGTTCCGGAGATCCTCGTGCCATCCCCCTTTTCCCCTTCATCCCTGGCGACGCTCGTCGCCCGCGACATCACCTTCGAGCGAGGCGGCCGGACCGTCCTTGATCGGGTCTCGGTCACCCTCAGCCCCGAGACCTGCCTCGGCGTGGTCGGTCCCAACGGTGTGGGCAAATCGACGTTGCTGCAGATTCTGGGCGGCCTCCTCACTCCGCTCTCGGGGACCGTGCGCGTCGACCCGCCCGCAGCCACCCTCGGCTACCTGGCCCAGGAGCAGTCCTCGTTGCCTGGCGAGTCCGTGCGCCAGGCAGTGAATCGACGGACAGGGGTCGCCGCCGCCGAAGCAGAACTGGCCGACGCGGCGGCGAACCTCAGTGGAGGTCGACCCTCTGACAACGACCGCTACGCCGTCGCGTTGGCCCGTTACGAATCGCTGGCGGCCGGAGACCTCGATGCCCGCCTGTCCACGACCCTGGAAGAGGTGGGCCTCGGAGCGGCGTTGGCGGACAGCGAGGTGGCCACCCTCTCCGGTGGCCAAGAGGCGCGCCTGGCGCTGGCCGTGGTGGTCCTGTCTCGCTTTGATCTGACCCTGCTCGACGAGCCGACCAATGACCTGGACTTCGACGGCCTGCGCCGCCTCGAGTCGTTTGTGGCCAACCGTCGGGGCGGCATGATCATCGTGTCGCACGATCGGGCCTTTCTCGATGGTGCGGTGACCGACGTGCTCGAGCTCGACGAGCATCACCACACGGGCCAGCTCTACGGAGGCGGATGGTCGGGCTACCAGGCCGAGCGGGCGGCCGCTCTGTCGCATGCCACCGAGGCCTACGCCACCTACGAGGCAACCAGGCGGGACTTGCGGATGCGCGGCACAGCGCGAGCGGCAGTGGGCGACCTCCGGCATCGTTCGGGAAAAGCGCAACCCCAGGGACAACGACAAGGCCCAGCGGGACTTCCGTATCAACAAGACGGAGAAGTTGGCCTCGCGGGCGCGCCGCACCGAGAGGGCCATGGAGGCGCTCGAGGTCGTGGAGAAGCCCTGGGAGGGTTGGGATCTACGGTTCTCCATCGAGGAGGCACCGAGGTCCGGTGTCGTGGTTGTGCGGCTGGAGGATGCGGTCATCGAACGTGGGGCCTTCAGATTGGGTCCGCTCAACCTCCAGATCGGCTGGGCCGACCGACTCGCCCTTGTCGGCCCCAACGGATCCGGCAAGACCACGTTGGTGGAGGCGATCCTCGGTCGGCTCCCGCTGGCCAGCGGGATTCGCTGGATCGGTCCGGGCGTCGTGGTCGGCGAACTTGCGCAGGAGAGGCGGTCACTCGGTGGCCACGTAGGCAACTCCGCGGGTAGGGAGGGTGGCAACAGGGGGAGTCGGGGCAGGGAGACCGAAACTGTGGTGGACGCCCTGATGCGTGCGACCAACTCGACGCTCTCAGAGGCCCGGTCGCTCCTGGCCAAGTTCGGACTCGGCGCCGAGGCCGCGACACGTCAGGCGTCGTCGCTTTCCCCGGGCGAACGCACGCGCGCCGAGCTGGCCGTCTTCGCCGCCGCGGGGGTCAACTTCCTGGTCCTGGACGAGCCCACCAACCACCTGGACCTTCCCGCCATCGAGCAGCTGGAGTCCCCACTGGAGAACTTCGACGGGACGCTGCTTCTCGTCTCCCATGACCGCCGCCTCCTCGAGACGATCGAACTCGGACGGCGACTGGAACTCGGTCCGGGAGGCGAAATTCGCCAATCGGTCATATAGCGGGCAAAGCCGTGGGCTCGCGCCATCAGGGGATACCTGAGGGCAAGAGGCCTGAGGGTAAGAGACCCTGAGGTCAGGACTCCCCTTGGAGCAACGCGTCGACTTCCACCTCGATCTTCCAACGCGGATCGAGCAGGCCCGCCACGACGACCATGGTGGCCGCCGGGAGGATGTGCGAGAACAAGTCACCGTGCACCCCGGAGACGGCGTCGGCATCGTCGACAGACGTGAGATACATGCGGGTCCGCACCACATGTTGGAGCGTCGCTCCGGCTTCGGCGAGCGCCGTCACAATGATGTCGAAGCAGCGTTTCGCCTGCGCTGCGGCATCGTCGGGGCACGATCCGTCAGCCCAGACAGGCCCCGTCCCAGATACCCATACCCGATCACCCACCCGCAAGGCACGGCTGAAGCCGATCGTCGGCTCGAAGGGAGAGTCCGAGGAGACCTTGCGACGCTCGTGCACGACGCAGATTCTGACAGCAGCCGGACCCTGCCTGATGGGCCACTGTGCTCTCAGGCGCCCGTGTCCTCAGACCGTTGGGCCGTGCAACATCTCGATACGGCGGGCCAGGTTGACGGCGTGATCCCCCAGACGCTCGTAAAAGCGAGCCAGGAGCGTGACTTGTGCCCCGATGGCAGTGGGCATTGTCTCGGCGGCGATCTCCCTGGTGAGACGCTCGTGAAGGATGTCGATCTCTTCGTCGGCTTCGGAGAGGTCATCCGCTTTCGCCGAGCGGTCGCCATAGGCATCGGCGGCGTCGTGCCACATCTCGAGAGCGACCTCGGCCATCCGTTGGATGATGCCGCGACTCAGCGGGCTCATCTTCGAGCCGAGGTTGGTAACGGCACGTTGCGCGATGTGCTCCGCCAGGTCGCCCGACCGCTCCAGTTCAGGCACGATCAGCAGGACACCCACCAAGTGGCGCAGAGTCGAACTCGGTGTGGACCCGTCGTCAATCTGCTTCCACACCATCAGCTCGACCTCGGCCGTCAATTCGTCGACCGACTGGTCACCCTCGACCACCCGCAATCCCCGGGCACGATCGTTGCCGAGCAGGGCGTCAGTGGCCCCCGCCAACGCCTCGGACACCAGCGCAAAGAGCTGGGTCATCCGAAAGTCGATGGTGACACTTTCGGAGAGGCCGGAGTACATCGTGACCCGACGATAATCGCCCCGGCGCATGCCACAATTCCGTCCGCCTCTCCTCCCCTAGTGTGCGGGCGGTGACAGGCGGCGACGACGGGGGGCTGCTCGAGCTCGACGTGGGTGACATCGCCGGCGGCGGCGGATGCGTGGGTCGCGCCCCCGACGGTCGGGTCGTCTTCGTTCGCCATTCCCTGCCTGGAGAACGTGTCGTCGCACGGGTGACCTCGAAGACAACGTCGTTCATTCGTGCGGATGCCGTCGAAATAGTCCGCGCTTCGCCCGACCGCGTGCCGCCGCCGTGTCCGTTCTCCGGTCCCGGTCGCTGTGGTGGCTGCGACTTCCAACACATCGAGCTCGGTGCGCAGCGAACGCTGAAAGCTTCGCGCATCGCTGAGCAACTCCTCCGGGTGGCCGGCATCGAGCGTGATGTGGTGGTGGAGCGGGTGCGGCATGACGAAAGTGGGCTGGACTGGCGCACGCGCGTCCGGCTCGGCGTCGACCCATCCGGACATGTTGGGTTCCGTCGACACCGTTCACACCAACTCGAACGGGTCGACCACTGCCCGATTGCGTGCCAGGAGGTCATGCAAACGGGGACCTTCCAGGCCGACTGGGCCGGGGTCGATGAGCTCGAAGTCATCGTGGCACCGGACACCGGCGAGTCGCTGATCGCAGTCGACACCACCGGTGCCGGCGGTAGGGGCAAGGGGAAGGGCGCAGGCATTGCCAAGGCCAAGGGCCACGCCAACGCCAACGCCAACGCCAAGGGCGACGCCAGCGCCAAGGGCGCACCGCAGCCGCCGCAGCTGCCGGAGCTCTCGGCGAGGTTGGTGGTCAACGGACGTGCCCAGCAACGCTCGGGCGCGGTCCATACGCAGGTATCCAACGCCACGTTCCGGGTCTCGGCCGGCGTGTTCTGGCAGGTGCACGTCGGGGCCGCTGCGACACTCGCCAAAGCCGTACGCTCGGCGCTGGATGCCAGGCGTGGCGACTCCGTCGTCGACCTCTACGCGGGTGCCGGCCTCTTCTCCGTATTGATCGCCCGAGATGTGGGACATGCAGGTTCGGTGCTGGCCGTCGAGCGTGACCGTAGAGCGTGCGCAGATGCCGAGTACAACGGACAGGGACTCCCCCAACTCCGCGTCAAACGCGCCTCCATCACCCCCAACCTAGTGAAGAACGGGATCGGCAAGCCCGATGTCGTCATACTCGACCCCGCACGAGAAGGTGCTGGAAAAGCCGTCATGGCTGCCCTCCAGGACCACGCGCCCGCCCTCCGACGTGTCGTCTACGTTTCGTGCGACCCGTCATCATTCAGCCGCGACATCCGCATCCTGCTCGATGCCGATTGGACTCTCACTTCCTTGCGCGCGTACGACATCTTTCCCATGACGGAGCATGTAGAGCTAGTGGCCGCGCTCGAACCGCCTTCACGACCGCTCGTGACCTCTCGTGCCTCTCGTACCTTTATCGACCGGCCTCCTAAGGGGCCTGACTGAAGCGCCTCGCTACGAGCGCCCTCTGACGGCGCCGCCTACGCGTGGCCGCCGACCTCGTGGTCGATGTGGCCGATGGCCTCGAGTTGCAGGGTTGAATGTTCCACGTCGAAGTGGCCGGCCAGGCAACTCTGCAAATGGTCGAGAACCCGACCCACTTCACCGCCTGTGATGCAGTCGTCAGTGACCACGACGTGCGCAGTAAGAATGGGCAGAGATGAGGTGAGCGTCCACACATGGAGGTCGTGCACGGAGGACACTTCCTGGAGTTCGAGGAGGTGGCGGCGCACCTCCTCCAGGTCAATGTCATCCGGCGTGGCCTCCAGAAGGATACGCAGCCCCGGCCGCAGGAGCCCGATCGCGGCCTTGAGCATCAAGCCGACAACGACCAGCGATGCAATGGGGTCGGCCCTGTCGAACCCGGTGGTGACGATCACGATGCCGGCGATGACCGTCCCGATGAATCCGTAGAGATCCGTGAGGACATGGCGGTAGGCGCCCTCCACATTGAGGGAACGTCGGTCTGCCTTCGCCATCGTCATGGTTGCGACCAGATTGACGCCGACTCCGATCGCCGCCACGGTGATCAGCACCCAACCGTGGACCGTCTCGGGGTGCACGAGCCGCTCAATCGCTTCAATCGTGACGAGAGCGGAGACGACGACAAGGGTGAGGCCATTGCCAACGGCTGCGATGATCTCGGCCCGCTTCATACCGAACGTGTGTGAGCCCGTCTCAGGCCGCGCTGCGAGCCGCAGCGCTATCAAGGAACCTGCGATCGCACCGACGTCGGCCAGCATGTGCCCGGCGTCCGCGAGCAACGCCAGGGAATGAGACAGGAACGCCGTCACCACCTCGAACACCATGAAGGTGGCGAGAAGAGACAACGTGATCGTCAGGTACCTGTGGTCGGACTCCGACGTGATGGCGTGTGTATGACTGTGGCTTCCATTGCCGAGGCCCCCTCCGTGGCCCCCTCCGTGGCCCTCTTCGTCTTGAACATGACCGTGGCCGTCCTGAACATGACCGTGGCCGTCCTGAACATGACCGTGGCCGTCTTGAACATGACCGTGGCCGTCTTGAACGTGGCCATTGCCGTGGACACCGGCGTCACCAACGGCACCGTTGCTCGATACGCCGTCCGCGCCCTCCCCGTGCTCAGGATTGGTTGACACGTGCCTCTCCGATTATCTCGGGTGCGTCGTTGCGGACCCTGGGAGAAACAGCCCGGGTGATGTGGTCCGCATGCGACAGGACCTCTTCAACGAGCCGTCGCACATGGGCGTCATCGGCCACGTAGAAGATCCGGGTGCCGTCACGCCGGGTGCGGACAAGGCGCGCCAGCCGCAGTTTGGCAAGATGCTGGGACACACCGGCGGCCTGTGCCCCGACCAGCTCCGCTAGCTCATTGACCGAGTGCTCCCCGTCCAGAAGGGCCCAGATGATGCGCAACCGCGTTTCATCCCCCAGCAGCTTCAACATGCCTACGGCAGAGCGGAACTCGTCCTCCGAGGGAATCTCCCCTATCTCGCCTATCTGCGTAGTCACGTAGATATACTACCAACATTGGCGATCCGGCGTCGACGCGGCGCGACGCGGCGCCGACGCGGCTCGACGCGGCTCGACGCGGCTCGACGCGGCTCGGCGCGGCTCGGGGGGCGACCTGGCGTCCCCGCCCGGCGCCCCGCCAGCGGCCCCTGCCGGCAGCCATGCGCCCCGATGCGGTCGCCCTTCAGGGAAGTCAGCGGACGGTTACGGCGTTGAACAGGTCATGATTCCGCTTTCTGTCCTCGATCTCGCCACTGTGGCCTCGGGATCCACCCCGGCACAGGCCTTGACGGACACCATCCGGATGGCAACCGTGGTCGAACAACTCGGGTACAAACGACTCTGGGTGGCCGAGCATCACGGGATGCCAGCGGTCGCCAGCTCCGCCCCTGCGGTGCTGATCGCCCACCTCGCGGGAGCGACCTCTACATTGCGAGTCGGCTCCGGCGGCGTGATGCTCCCCAACCACTCCCCACTCGTGGTCGCCGAGCAGTTCGCAACGTTGGAAGCCCTGCATCCCGGCCGAATCGACTTGGGCTTGGGGCGAGCGCCCGGCACGGATCAGATCACGGCCCGGGCTCTGCGACGCGCCCAAGATATGAACGCCGACACGTTCCCCGACGATGTCGTCGAACTCATCAGATACCTGCTCCCCAGCGAAGGACCGCCGGCTGTGCCATCCGCCGTGCCGGGCAGCGGCTACCTGCCCGAGGTATGGCTGCTCGGCTCGTCGCTCTTCAGCGCCCAGCTGGCGGGAATGATCGGCCTCCCGTTCTCCTTCGCGTATCACTTCGCGCCCAAGCTCCTCGATGCGGCGCTCGAGACCTACCGGTCCCACTTCCGCCCGTCGATCCTTCACAGCGAACCCCGCGCCATGGTTGCAGTGACCGTGTTGTGTGCACCGACGGAAGCAGAAGCAACATGGCTCGCCGGATCATCGGCGCTGAGCATCCTGCATCTTCGTACAGGCCGACTGGGCCTCCTTCCATCGCCCGAAGAGGCCGAGGCATATTCCTTTACGCCTACCGAGTTGGCCATCATTGAAGGCGCGACCTCGAGCCATCTGGTCGGTACGCCCGAGACTGTGCATGAAGGTCTGGTCGAGTTACAACGGCGTACCGCGGCAGACGAGATCATGGTCTCGACCCGCATGCATTCCTACGAGGCGCGCGTACGCTCCCTGACCTTGGTTGCCGAAAGTTGGGGCTTGACGCCGCCTTCTTGATCCCAGTACCTCGGCAGACAGCGATCCCTTCCCCCCTGCGTCGCCGTGCCCGGGCACTGCACACGCATTCCGGACGCGCAGAAATGAGCCCGCGCCGATGCGAGCAGCGAATTGTGCGTTGTGACGGGGACCAGGGGTCGACCGCCAGCGGGCAGCGAAGGTCATTGACCCACGGGAAGAAACGGAAATACGACACCCAGCAATAAACGGCGCGACCCCTAAACCTAAAGGACAGCTCTCGCCCTACGGGCCGCCCTCGTCTTCGTGTTCGTCTTCGTCGTCGGCTTCCGAGTCTCCGTCAGCGCCCTCACCTGCGCCCCCGCCCCGATCACCGTCACCGCGCTCCCGAGCCCCGGGCGGTCCGTGGTTCTTGAGCCGATTGTGGAAGCCGCAGAGGACCTGTCCGTTCTCCTGGGTGGTCTCGCCGCCTTTGGAGAAGGGGATGATGTGGTCGATCTGGCAACGCTCTGCTGGGGCCTCGCAAAAGGGGTGGGTGCACTGTTGGTCCCTGACCTCGATGGCCCGGCGGGTCGCCCCGGTGAAGAACCGGGCCTTCTTCGAGCACTCGATCCGGCCCCCGGGCGAAAAGACGAGGCGCTCGAAGTCCGCCCCGTTCATCCAGGGCAGCAGGGATCCTGGGCTCACGATGGGGCCCCCTTCGATCCGGCTGATCGGTCCCATCATCGACTCATAGCCCACCAAGACACTGAAGGAGGGTTCAGGACGCCGGTCCCCCGCCTTGGCCCCCTTGGAGCGCAGCGCCATCTCGACCAGGGCGTCGGCCCGGCGTTGGGCCGGGGTCCGGGAGAGTTCCCCCACCTTGGGGTCACGGCCGAGCCCTTCTTTGGCGCCTGCCCAGTCGGCTTCGAAGAGCAACTCTTCGAGCCGGGTGAACTCTCCGGCCACAATGGCCCCGCTGATCGGGTCGAGGTTCCCGCCCACGAGGTACGTCCCGTTCACGCTCTGGCTCACATAGACGTCACGACGGGCCCGTCGGGCCATGTCGGCCTCTTCGGCCCCGTCGGGGTCGGCCATCTGGGTGAAATAGGTCACCGCATTGGCAAAGGGCGTGAAGGTCAGCTCCCGGGCCGCGTCGACCAGGGCCTCTTCACAAAGGGAGAAGGCCTCGGCGTCGGCGTGGCTTACCGACTCGGCTGCTTTGACCAACACGTCGACGTGGGCCCCGGCGATGGCGCCCGCCGCGAAGGCCTGCGCCACGACGGGCATGGCGGGTAGTGACCGCCCCCGGCGCAGGTGGCGGCGCACCTCGGCCACGGGAAGATGGCAGGTGGTGGTGATCCACGCCGCCGCGCTCTGGGCTCCGTCGGCCGCCCACTCGCCCCCCTCGGCGAAGCTCTGCAGTGCGTTGGCCAAGGCGTAGTCAAAGACGGCCCGGGCCCGCAGCAACGTGACGATGGAGGCCCGATCCCCGTAGGAGAACGGATCCTCGGCCGCCAACTCTTCTGCTGCCCTCAAGAAGTCACCCACTGCGTCCATGCCTCAACTAAAGCAGGGGGGTGTGACAGATGACCCCTGCTCAGGGCCACAAAAAGGAAAAGAATTCCCGTACAAAACGTCGAAACGGGCGACCGTTGACGGGACAGGGGCGGGGACAGGGACGGGGACGGGGACGGGGACAGGACAGGACAGGACAGGACAGGCCTCGACCGGGGACGGGGACGGGGACGTCGCCATCCCCCGACACTTCAGTCCATACGCTCCGCCCACACGGAAAATCAGTCGGTTAGGCCTCCGCGATCTTCTTCAAATTGGCGAGCGTCGTCTCGATACCAGTTTCAGTCATCGACAACAGTCCCTTCAGTTGCTCGTCAGGAAGACCGGTGATGCGCTCGTCATCGCGGATGATGCGCCACGTTTCCTCTACTTCGGTGCCTCCCGCGACAGGTCGGAACCGGTAGGTCCACTCAGCGACACCTTCGTCACGTCCACCCGCTATCCAACCGAGTGCCCTTCCCGGCTCGACGAGAACAATTTCGCAACGGCGCTCCCACGGATCACGCCCCTGCATCTCATTGCGGCCGGTGAACCATGCGCCCTCTTGCGGGGCGGACCCTTGCGCGGGCTCCGCCCCTTCGTCCCACCACGCGGCCTTGCAGATGGGACTCAGTTCCCCGATACGCGTCACGTCGGCGATGATGTCGTACACCACGTCCGGCGGGACATCCACTGTCGTCGTGCGCGTGACGTGAAGTTCCGAGTAATCGACCACCGTTTGCACCCTCCCTCGGCGGCGTGCATCGAACATCGCCGCGCGCCAGACAGTAGTTCGGTCGCTTGGATGAAGCGCAACCGCTCACGGCCCTCAATCGCATTCGAGACAGAACCGAGTTGTCTTCCACCTCCGTGCAACAACGATTGGACGAAACAGCAACGCAGAAGCGACCGTCTCGCACCCGGGCCTTGGTAATTTTTCCCGATGACCTCGCTGCACACCCACGAGGCACTTGTCGTCCCTGCGCCCAGTTCAGTCGATCCTCCCAATTCCTCGCGTGTACTCTCCGCCCCTTCTCTTTCCCGGACGAGCGACGCTGCCCCACTGACCACTGACGCTCCCCCACTCGTCACGCACGCCAAGGCCACCTATCACTCCCCTGGTCGATCCGGCATGCTCTGGCGGGCACTTCCGTTCGGTGCGGTGGCCATCATCGCCGAGGCGAGCCTGGCGTTGCCGCCAGGTCCAACCTCCGCCTTGTACACCGTTGTGAGCGCAGCACTGCTGGCCGCAGTCATTGCCGCAGTGGCATTCGTGCCGTGGAAACGGATGCCGGACTGGTCGGTCGTGCTCGTACCCGTGGCGTATGTGTGGTCAGTCTGCGCGCTCACGCTCGCTACCGGTTTGGCCTCGTCGGGGGTCGGCATCGTGATCCTGATTCCGCTGTTCTGGGCCGTTCTGTTTCAACGCCGCCGCGACTCGCTGATCGTTCTCGCCAACATCGTTGCTGTCGAGATCGTCACATCGCTCACCCCCATCCACGTCACCGACGCAGTCCTCGCGCGCAGGATCGTCTTCTGGACGATGATCGGACTACTGATCGTGATGAGCACACATGGCTTGCGAAACCGGCTTCGTCACACGCTGTCCGAACGCGAGGACATGTTGCGTCGGACTAATGCCCTTGCCGCGGCAGCAACCGAATTGACCGTGATGTTCGATCCCCAGGACGTCCTCTTTACAGCCTCGAGGATCGCCGCGGAACTGGTATCCGGGGGCGATACCCCGGGGCGCCGTGCGCAATACACCCGGGTGGTCGATTCGATGGTCCGTGTCGTGGCCCAGTACGACGAGACGGGCGACTCCATTTCCCCCGATCTGCCGCTGTCCGATCTCCCGAATCTGCAGGAGGTGATGATGACCGGGACCGCCGTCAATCGGCCGATCATCACCACGGCGGCCGGACCAGAAGTACAAGAGAGATTGGCCTCGTTGGGTGTCACGCACGGCGTCTATGTGCCGGTGCATCTCGATGGGACCATCGACGGTGTGCTCTCAGTGACGACTCGCGGTAAGCCCGTTTCGTACGAACTGTTCGAGTACTGCAAGGCGCTCGGCCACATCACCGAATTGGCCCTGCAGAATGCTCGTGCACACGAGCGCCTGGAGGCGCAGGCCACCACGGACGAGCTCACGGGTCTGGCCAACCGCAGAGCGTTCGATGATTTGTTGGCCCGGCGCCCGGGACGGCTCCAGTTCTGTATCCTGGCCATCGACCTCGACGGGCTCAAACGGGTCAATGACACATTCGGCCACGCGGCGGGCGACAGCATGTTGATACACGTCTCAGGGGTCCTCGCTGCAACCCTCCGTCACGGCGACATGTTCGCCCGAGTCGGCGGTGATGAGTTCGTCGGTTTGCTGTTCAACGCCAGCGAGAGCGACGGGGCCGAAGTGGCGCAGCGCATGCTCAAATCTCTCGACGCATCTCCTTTCAGCGGGAGCTCCTCCGGTGTCAGCATCGGGATCGCGGCGGGCGAGTCCGACAGCGACGGACGCGCCGTCAACATCGCAGCCGACCAGGCCATGTATCGGGCGAAGCGCAGTGGAGGAAACCGTTACGAACTCGCATCAGGAATGACCGCCGCCGCGGACACCGCAGCCGCAATGACCGCCGCCGCAATGACCGCCGCCGGGGACACCGCCGCCGCGGACAGGCACCGCACCCACCGATCCGTGTAGATCCAGTCGGGTCCAGGGACGGCCGCAGGCCGAACGAGGACACGAAGCGAAGCGAAGTCCCGCAGTGGCCCTGGATGCGGCGGAAGCCCTCCGCATCTCACAATGACCTCGGCCGGCCGCCAGCGGCCGGCCTCTCTGCGCCGTTGAGCACTTCCCGTCAGGATCGTCCCGGATGATCGCTCACGGACGGTGCGCCATCACCGCGAGGCCGCTAGGGTTTCGTGCATGTCGATCTACACACACCCAATTGATTCGCTCGATGGAGAACCGTTCGATCTGGACGGGCTGAAAGGCAAGGCCGTCCTCGTCGTGAACGTGGCTTCCAAGTGCGGCTTGACGCCGCAGTACACGGGACTCGAGGAGCTCCAGAAGACGTACGGCGACCGTGGCTTCACGGTCCTCGGCGTTCCCTGCAACCAGTTCGGCGGGCAAGAACCGGGTTCAGCCGAAGAGATCTCCACCTTCTGCTCGGCGAACTACGGCGTGACCTTTCCGATCACCGAGAAGGTGGACGTCAACGGGCAGAAGCGCCACCCGCTCTACACCGAGCTGACGGCGCAGCCCGATGCCAGCGGCGATGCGGGTGACATCCAGTGGAACTTCGAGAAGTTCCTGATCTCTCCTGACGGGGAAGTCGTCGGGCGGTTCCGGCCGACTGTGACACCTGACGCGAAAGAGCTCGTCGGAGCGCTCGAATCAGTACTGCCCGAGTGATGTCGGAGTCGTGGAAGAAAGTAAAGGCCGACGAAGTCCGCGAGGGCGATGCCGTGCGCACCCAAACGGGTGACGTCGTCATCGTGTCGCGCATCGAAACGGGTTTCATGGGAAGGCCCAATATGTTGGCCTTCATCGAGGACACGCCCGACCGTTGGTTCAAGCAACCGATCATGGCGGACGGAGAGGTCGAAGTCCGCACCTGAATCGGACGGCCGGACGGGTCGGATACACCCTCTCGTTACCATGACCCCATGACTTTGCAGCCACCGGCCGAGTTGGGCCGCGGCGTGGTCGTTCTTCCGGGTATCGAGCCACCGAGAGCGTGGTCGTCGTGCCCGCGCGTCGTCATCGGGGACGCCTCCCTTACCGACCTCGGCCCGGTGGTGGAGGAACTCCACGGCTACTGGGCCAGCCGACGACCCGTCGTCATCGAATTGGGCGCCGACCCGGCTGCCCTGCGGGCGCCGGAGTCGAGCACCCGCCCCGTCTACGAGCACGTCCCCGCCTTCGAGTTCAGCCGCGAGCGCATGCAGTTCCTGGTCTGGGCGAACAACTACGACGCCCGAAGCGGCGAGCCGATCTGGTGGCACGGCCGTAAGGCGGCCCGCCGCTACGCCGACGAGCGGGTCACGGAGGGCGGTCTCGCTGAAGGCGGCGATGTCCTGCTCGCCGACGGCACGCCGCTTTTCATCGACGGGGGCCCGCCTCAGCCACCCCAACTCGCATCCGGGGTCGCAGTGGTGCATCGTTGGAACGCCGAAGCCGGAAGGCTCCGGCCCGTGGGCCATGTGCGGTCCGTCGCCGATCTCGCGCCGGACCAGTTGGCGGCAGTCGGCCACATCTCAGGGCCGGCCCGGGTCATTGCGCCGGCCGGCTCGGGCAAGACCCGCGTGCTCACCGAGCGCCTGCGGCACCTCGTCAGCGGCTGCGGCGTCCATCCGGGCACCGTGACGGCGCTGGCGTACAACAACAAGGCTGCGGGCGAGCTCCGGCTCCGCTGCAGCGACATCGAGGGAGCCCAGGCGCTCAACATCCGCACGTTGAACAGCCTCGGGCTGTGGATCTGCAACGAGTTCGGCCGCACCGGGCGGCTGCGGGTCCTCGAGGAAGCCGGGAGTCAGGGATCTCCTCCAGACGCCACATCGAGATACGGCGCCAAGCCAACACGGACACGGTCGCCCCGTACATCGAGGCACTCTCCGCCATCCGGCTCGGTCTCACCGCCCCCGAGTTCGTTGAGGAAGCCATACCCGACGCAGCCGGAATTGCCGAGGGGTTCGCGCCGTACCGGGCCGCGCTGGCCGACCTCGGCGCGGTGGACTTCGACGAGCAGATCTATCGGGCCCTCGAAATCCTCCTGACCGATCCGGCGGCGCGGGCCGTGGCCCAGGCGAAGTGCCGCTACCTGCTCGTTGACGAATTCCAGGATCTGAACCCGGCCCACCTCCTCCTCATCCGGCTTCTGGCCGCCCCGACGTATGACTGCTTCGGCGTCGGGGACGACGATCAGGTGATTTACGGCTACGCCGGGGCCACACCGGAGTTCCTCATCAATTTCTCCCGCTACTTCCCCGCCGCGGCCACCCATCCGTTGACCGTCAACTACCGGTGCCCGCCCGCCGTCGTCGATGCGGCCCGCCACGTGCTTTCGTACAACGCACGCCGTATCGACAAGGAGATCCGTGGCGCCACAAGGGCGCGTCGATGGGCCCACCGCCTTCGGGGGGCCTCTGGCCGGAGCCGGGCCGGTGGTCGTGCTCGATGCCGCGGCCGACGCGCTGGCCGGCCTCGCCGTCGAGACCATCTCAGTCCTGGCGCCAGGGCGGGGTCGATCCCGGCGACATCGCCGATCCTGGCCCGGGTCAACTCCGCCCTCCTGCCCGTGCAGGTGGCGTGCATGGAAGCCGGCGTGCCGTGTACCACGCCACTTTCCGCCGCCGTGCTCCAGCGCACCGGCATCCGGACGGCGTTCGCCTACCTGCGCATCGGGTCTGATCCGCGAGAACATCAGGCGCGAGGACATCCTCGAGACGATCCGTCGACCGTCGCGGGGCATCGCCCCCAAGGTGGTCGACATGCTCACCAGCCGACCGACCACCTCGATCACGGACATCCGGCGACTGGCCGGGCGGCTCTCGGGCCGCGACGTGCCCAAGCTCGGGACCTACGCCAGCGATCTCGATACGGTGGTGCGCGGTTGCCGCACCTCCTCCGCCGCCGCGCTCGAAGGCCATCCGGGTCGACGTCGGGCTCGGCGACACCATGGACGTCCTCGATTCCTCGCGCAGCGAGGCGGACCGTTCCACCCATACGGACGACCTGGCCGCACTGGAATCGGTCGCTGCGCTGCATCCCGAGGTGGCCACCTTCGAAACGTGGCTGCGCGAGGTGCTGAGCCGCACGCCGGTCGAAGGTCCTCTGGTTCTGCTCTCCACCATCCATCGCATCAAGGGGCGCGAGTGGGACCACGTCCTCATCTTCGACGTCTCGAGAGGCCTCTTCCCCCATCGGCTCGGCAACGACGAAGAAGGCGAGCGACGGGTCTTCCACGTGGCCCTCACCCGCGCCCGCATCCAGGTGGTCGCCCTCGCGCCCACCGACGCACCTTCCCTGTTCCTGGGCGAGCTCGACGGTTCCCGGGTTCGTCCGGCGCCCGGCACCGACACACGCCCGGACCCCGCCCGGACCCACGCCCCGACAAGCGACACAAGGGCGGGCCGCACGACGCGTCGAAGAGGACCCGCGTCCCCGCCGTGTTCGCCGACGTGCAGCTACCGCGGGTGGAGGCGGCGATCGGGCTCGTCGTCGAGGACAGGGGCAACATGGGTGCCGTTGTCGAGGTTGACCGAGGAAGCGGCGATCCTCTCCATGGGCGCGGTCCGGGCTCCGGGTGTCATTCGGAACGGACGTCCGGATCGATGGCCAGAGCGCCTCATTGGTCGGCCCGGGCCAGGGAGCGACCGCCGGCGGCGAGGCCGAGAGGGCGCTCCGCCAGTGGAGGTCGGAGATGGCCGGCCACGACGCGGTCCCGGCGTACGTGATCTTGAAAGACGCCGAGCTCACGGGAATCGCGGCGCGCGATCCGTCGACACTGGCCGAACTGGCGAAGTGCCGAGGCATCGGCCAGATCCGCCTCGAGCGTTGGGGAGACGAGATTCTGGCCGTGCTCGAGGCTGCCCGATCCGGTTCCACGGTCGGCTGACACTGCGGGGAATGCAGCGCTCGGTCCCCAGGACCCCCAAGCCCCCCAGGACCCTCAGGCCCCTCAGGACCCTCAGGAACCGCCCTTGGTCCGGGCGTGCTCGGCCTCGGCGAGCCGCTTGATCGCATCGAGCCGGCGATCCCATTGCCGGGCGAGATCCGCCATCGCCTGCGCGGCATCATCGAGTCGGTTGGCGTCCACTCGGTAGAGAACCTCGCGCCCTTGTTTGCGGTGACTCGTGAGACCGGCCTGTTCGAGCACGGCCAAATGTTTGGACACGGCTTGGCGAGAGAACGGGACCTGTCCCGACAACCAACTGGCCGTCACCTCACCGTTGCGGACCAACAGGTCGAGGACGCGACGACGAGAGGGGTCGGCAATGGCCGACCACAGCTCGTCATCGTCCTCTGTGCTCATGGCGTCACGTCCCTTTGACCCCTGCGTTCCCCGCGTTACCCCGCGTTCGCCTGCGCCCTAAGGCTGACGATTCGGGGCGCTGTCGGCCAGCAACCCGGCCAGGCGATCCATGAAGTTGGACCAGCCGTCGCGGTGCTCCTCCGCGTAGCGCACCTTGTCGTCATCGGACCAGGCAATCACGTCGAGGCCGCTCTCGGCTACCCAGAGACGGGTTCGTTCGCTTCCCTCACTGACCAGCCTGAACTCGACGAGCATCGAATTGCCGGACACGGGATCGCTCCCATCAGGATGGCACCAGCGAAACGAGAACTTGTTCGGTGGGTCGACCGTCTCTACGACAAGAGGGGCAGTATGCACGTCATTGCCTTCCTTGTCCTCAAACACGAAGACACCCGCTCCACCCGGGGTCGCGTTGAGCTCCACCCGGTTCGCGAACCATTGGGCGATCTGGTCCGGCTCGGTGACGGTTCGCCACACGACCTCGACCGGTGCTTCGATGACGACATCCCGCTCGATCTTCAAGTCAGCCATGGTCGTCATCCCCAGCTGCTCACGCGGCATGTCATTCGGCGCTGGTGTGGCCTTGCCGTCCTCGAACCCGGCCTTGAGGCCAAGCAGGAAGTAGCCCCACTTCGTGCTGCAGTGCTGCATGAATTCGACCGGTTCGCGCCAGCCGGCATGCGTGAACAGCACGGTGGTCTCGTCTCCCGTCGCTTTGAGCTCGAAGGTGATGGTCGTGCTTATCCACTCCTCGGGCCCCTCGACGCATCGCCACCGCACCCGGGTCAAGGGAAGGAGCTCGACCACCTCCATGGCCACCCACGGCTCCGGCTGACCAAAACTGAACGCGAGCCTGCCACCCGGCTTGGACTCCCCTTCCACGTCCTGCGTCCACCATCGGCTGACGCCCTCACGGGTAGCCAACGCGTCGTACACCTCACTGAGGGGGGCGTTGATCCCCACCCGGTGTCCTATGTCGTACATGAGTCCTCTCCTCGCTCTCGAGGTCGATACCGGCCCCGCCGGCAACGCCCTTTCTATGTGCAACCAAAGGTAGCACATTTCGCCTGGGATATGCAACCATTTATTGCACATTCTTGTTGGGTCCGGCAGATTGACACCCGCCTGGGGCCTGGGGCCTGAGGCCTGAGGCCTGGGGCCTGGGGCCTGGGGCCTGGGGCCTGAATCCGCCGGGTCGTGCCCACGGATCTCACAGGAGAACCGCCGGGCGGTGCCTTGTAATTCCTGATTGCTAGCCTTCTAGCCTTGAGAAATTACAAGTGCATGCGGGGCCCCAGAGAGTCGAGCCGGGGCGATGCAGGCGTGTGGCGCAGCTCAGCGGGGCAGCCCGAGGATCCGGTCGCCGATGATCGTGCGCTGGATTTCCGACGTGCCGCCGGCGATGGTCGCCGCTTTGGACCACAACCATTGGCGCTGCCACTTCCCCGCCATCGGATTGCCTTCTGCGTCCCCCCAGAGGGGCGCGCTGGCATCGAGCACGAGCAGGGCGGCGTCCGACAGCGTCTGCGTCATGTCGGCCCACGTCAGCTTGACGACGCTCGACTCGGGTCCCGGCTCTTCGCCATGGGTCAGCCGGGTCAGGGTGCGCCAATTGTGCTGGCGCAGCACGCGCAGCTTGACGGCGGCTTCGGCCAAGGCGTCGGAAACCTCGATGTCGTCGAGCGTGCCGAGCTCCGCCGCCAGCGCGTACAACTCGTTGAGATAGACCTCGTGCACGACCTGCTCCTTGAAGGGAAAGGTCGTCCCCCGCTCGTGGGCCAAGGTGGTGTTGGCGACGGCCCAGCCCTGGTTCAGACCCCCGACGAGGCAGTCCGAGGGGACGAAGACCTCGTCGAAGTACACCTCGTTGAACTCCGCCTCTCCGGTGATGGTGACCAACGGGCGGATATCGATGCCCGGCGAGGTCATGTCGACGACGAGATACGAGATGCCCTTGTGCTTGGGGGCATCGGGGTCGGTGCGCACGAGGGCGATCCCCCATCGGGAGAACTGGGCGTAGCTGGTCCAGACCTTCTGGCCCTCGAGCACCCAGCCACCCTCGGTCGCGATGCCCCGGGTCGTGAGCGAGGCCAGATCGGATCCGGACCCGGGTTCGCTGAACAGTTGGCACCAGATCTCCTCCGCGCTCAGGATGCGGGGGATCCAGCGCGCCTTCTGCTCGTCCGTGCCGTGGGCCAGGATCGTCGGTCCGCAGTGGTTGATCCCGTTGCGGTTCACCGGCTGGGGGGCCCTGGAACGGGCGTACTCCATGTTGAAGATGGCGACCTGCACCGGCGTCGCCCCCCGGCCGCCGTAGACCTCGGGCCAATGGATGCCGACCCAGCGATCGGCCGCCAGGCGCGCCTGCCATTTGCGGCCCCACTCGAATTCCTCCTCGAGCGTGCGGAACGCAGGCGGAAGCTCGACGTTGGCCTCGAGCCAGTGCCGCACCTCGTCGCGGAAGGCCTCCTCTTCGGGGGTCAGCGCGAGATCCACGAGCCCATCCTTCCAGCCTCGAGGTGATATGGGTGAGGAGACATCGCCATCAGATTGCCACGCTCATCGCCGCGGCCCGCGTCCTTGAGCGCCGTCCGGTCCGGTTTCCCCGCCGCCAGGAGCGGTATCTCCTCGACATGCACCACGACCTCGGGCGTCTTGAACCGGGCCACGCCGTGCTCGGTGAACCAGCGCCGGCACTCGGCCGTGTCGATCTCGGCCGACCCCACGATGAAGGCGACGACGCGCTCGCCCAGCCGGTCGTCAGGACGCCCCACGACGACGGCCTGCTTGATCCCCGGATGGAGCTCGAGGGCCCGTTCCACCTCCGACGACGAGATGTTCTCCCCGCCCCGGATGATCAGCTCCTTGATGCGGCCGGTGATGACCAGCCACCCCTGGTCGTCCATGACGCCCAGGTCGCCGCTGCGGAACCAGCCCCGATGCATCGACGCCGCCGTCTCCTCAGGATCCGAGTAGCCGGCGAAGAGCTCCGGGCCGCGGATCCACACCTCGCCCTCGTGCCCCGCCCGGCGCCAGCGCCCCGTGGTCGGATCGGCGATCCGGATGACCGCGTCGCCCACCGCCCGGCCGTCGGTATCACGGCAACGCTCCGCCGGGTCGGCGTTGGTGCAGGTCGACACGGTCGGTGCCTCGGTCGAGCCGTAGCTGCGCTTGACGATGGCGCCGAATCCGGCCTGCGCCGCCTCGATGAACTCCGGCGTCACGCCCATCATCCCGCTCGAGATCACCCGCATGCTGGCCACCTTGGAAGGCGTGAACGAGGGGTCCTCCATGAGTGCGGTGAAGATGCGTCGGAGGGCCGATCATGTAGCTGATCCCCTCCTCCTCAATGAGGCGCAAGCCCCGCTGCACGTCCCAGCGCTCCATCAGCACCGTCCGCATGGCGGCCGCGCCCGGGAGGAGGACGGCGTTGAGCAATCCCGAGACGTGCGCCATCGGCGCCGGCATCAGCACGGCATCGGGTTCCGACAGCCCGTGCACACCCATCATGACGCGGGACTTGTAGGCGAGCCCGCGGTGCGTGTGCAGCACCGCTTTGGGGCGTCCGGTCGATCCCGAGGTGAACATGACCACGGCCAGGTCCGAGGGCCGGTTGGGACTGCTGCGCACCGGCGTGCCGCCCAGGAGCTCTTCGAACCTGAGGTCCTCGGTACGCAGTCCCATGGCACCTTCGTGCTCGATCAGGGGCAGCGTCGGCGAAGAGAAGGTCACCTTCGGCTCGAGGAGATCGACCATGTACTCGACCTCGGCCGCACCGAACTGGTGGTGCAGGGGCGCGGCCAGGGCGCCACAGCGCCAGCAGGCACGGTAGAGGACGAGGGCCTCCCACCAGTTCGGCATCTGCCACGACACCACGTCGCCCCGCCTGATCCCCATGGAGCGCAGGCCGCCCGCCAGCCCGGCCACCATCTCCTCGAGCTCGGGCCCGCTGAAGCGCCGGTCGCCGTCGACCAGGACGGCGCCCGCCCCCGGAGACCGCTGGCGCATGACCGCCGTCGAGCACGGGGATGTCCCAGGGACCGCCGGCGGCGCGATAGCGCCTGGCGTCCGGGGCCTGGTAGGTGGGACGGAGCTTCATCGGGTTGCACACACTACCGGTGGTCCCAAGGGCGGTCGAAGCCGGGGTGGCCGGTGAGGCCGCGGTGCTAACTTCGGCGCCGGTTCTACATTCGGCGTAGGCACGGGGGAGGCACGGTGGCGGCAGCGGACGGCGGCACGGTGGGGCGCGACGGTCTCGTTCGAGGGCAGGCCCTTGCGGATAGGCATTACGACACCTGTCCTCACGATGCTCCCCGACAACCACGCCGGCTGGGAGGTCGACGGGACGATTGAGGACGTGGCGGAGGTGGCCAAGGCGGCCGACCGGCTCGGTTACTCCCACGTCAGCTGCAGCGAGCACGTGATCATTCCGACCGACGTGGGCGCCGTGCGCGGCAGCCGCTACTGGGATCCCCTGGCGACGTTCGGGTATCTCGGCGCGGTGACATCGCGGATCCGGTTCGTCACCAACGTCCTCGTGCTCGGCTACCACCACCCCCTCGAGATCGCCAAGCGCTACGGCACGCTGGACCAGGTGACCGGTGGGCGGCTGATCCTCGGTCTCGGGGTGGGCTCATTGAAAGAGGAGTTCGACCTGCTCGGCGCTCCGTTCGAGGACCGCGGGTGCCCGGGCCGACGATGCCCTGCGGGCCCTCCGGGCGTCGCTCTCCGAACCTGCGGCCCGAGTACGACGGGCCCTTCTACTCGTATTCCGACGTGGTGGTCGATCCCTGCGCCCGCCAGGAACGGGTGCCCTTCTGGATCGGAGGCCGCACCAGGCGTTCGCTGCGCCGGGCCGTCGAGCTCGGCGACGGATGGCTCCCCTTCGGGCTGGGAGCGGACGACATGGGGGCGTTCATCACCAAGGCATCGGAGACCCCCGCCTGGGCGGAACGGACCCAGCCTCTGGACATGGTGTTGACCAACAACCGCCCGGCCGACCCGATGGTCGATCCCGACGGGGCCCGTCACATCATCCGCCGCCTGGTGGAGGCCGGCGCAACCACCATTCAGCTGCGCCTGATCCACCACTCGAGGGACCACTACATCGAGCAGCTCGAGGCAATGGTCACGACGTTGGCCGACAAGTGACGGAGGCCGACAAGTGACGGAGGCCGACAAGTGACGGAGGCCGACAAGTGACGGAGGCCGACAAGTGACGGAGGCGGGCTCATGACGACAACAGGTTCGTCGGCGTTGGAGGGCGCCCGGATCCTGGTCGTAGGGGCATCTTCGGGCATCGGCCGCGAGGTCGGGATCCAGGCGGCGCAGGCCGGAGCCTCCGTGGCGTTCGCGGCCCGCCGGGTGGACCGGCTCGATGAAGCCGTCCAGACCGCGGGCGGAGCGTCGTTCGCCTTCCCCCTCGACGTCCGGGACGACGACCAGTGTGCCGGCGCGGTCAGCGAGACGGTGCGCAGGTTCGGCGGCCTCGATGCCGTGGTCTACGCCACCGGCAGGTCCCCGCTTTTCCGCTTGGAGGACGCGGACGGAGCCGTCTGGCGTGAACTGGTGGAGACCAACGTCATCGGCGCGGCGATGGTCAGCCGGGCCGCGCTGCCCCATCTCGAGGCATCCGCGGGGCGCCTGCTCTTCCTGGGCTCGTCCTCGGTGGGACGGCCCTACCCGGGCCTGGTGGCGTACGCCACGTCGAAGGCCGCCCTGCACGAATTCGCCCGTGGCCTGCGCAATGAGTACCCGTGGCTCCGTGTGACCAATTTCGTCGTCGGCCCCACCATGAGCGAGTTCGCCAATGAGTGGGACCAGGAAGTAGCCGTGGCCATGTTCGGGCGCTGGTCCGTCGAGGGCTACGCCGCCGGACTGGCCATGGCCACCGAGGACATGGCGGCACAGATCATCCGGGTGCTGGCCAGCGGGGCACGGGTCGAAGAGGTCCACGTCATGCCCGACCCCTCCGACGCTGTCGGCTGAACTACCGGGGCACGGGGGCACGGGGGCACGGGGGCACGGGGGTACCGACACCGCCTCCGGCACGGGGGCACGGGGGCACGGGGGCACGGGGCACCGACATGACCTGCGGCGGCCGATACGATCGCGGATGGGCGAAGAGCCCTGGGCACGAGCACACCATGGGGGATCCCAATGACTGACACCGTACTGAGCGAGACGCCACTCGAATTCGATCCGTTCTCCGACGAGTACTTCAACGGCGCCTACGACCTGTACCGCCGCATGCGCGACCACGCGCCGGTCTATTTCAACGAGCAGTACGGATTCTGGGCGCTGTTCCGCTATGACGACGTCTGCGCCGCGCACAAGGATTGGCAGACTTTCTCATCGGCCCACGGCGTCGACCTTTCGACGCTCAACACCGACGAGGCAGTGATCCGGATGTACCGCTCCATCATCATGATGGACCCGCCCGAGCACGATCGCTTCCGTGCCCTCGTTTCGCGTGTGTTCACCCCCAAAGCCGTCGGCGCTCTGGAGCCCATGGTGCGCGAAGTCATCGTCTCGTTCCTGGCCCAGTTCGATGACGCCGACTCCTTCGACGCTGTCGCCGACTTCAGCGCGCCGTTCCCGGTCGAGGTCATCTCGCGCATGCTCGGCGTCCCCGAGAGCGAGCGCCAGCAGATACGGCATTGGTTGGACGTCGGCCTCAGCCGGGAACCGGGACAGATGGATCCCACGCCGGAGGGGATACAGGCGCAGATGGAGAGCGGCATCTACTGGATGGAACTGGTGGCCGAAAAGCGCAAGCACCCCACCGACGACATGATGACCCGGCTGACCCAGGTCGAAGTCGATCGCGGCGACGGGGAGATGACCCGGCTCGACGACCAGGAGATCGCTGGATTCGCCAGCCTCCTGGGAGGCGCCGGCGCCGAGACCGTCACCAAGCTCGTGGGCAACGCCGTCTACCTCTTCCACAAGAACCCCGGGGAGTACAAGAAGCTCATCGACGACCCCGGGCTTGTCGCTCCGGCGGTGGAGGAGATCCTGCGCTACTACCCGCCTTCGCAATATCAGGGCCGTTTCTCGGTGCGCGAATCGGAATGGAGCGGCGTGACGGTGCCTGCGGGATTCCCGACAATTCTGATCACCGGCTCGGCCACCCGGGACGAGCGCTTCTACGACGAGCCCGATGTTTTCAATATCAACCGCACGCCGACCCTTGCCCTCGGCCTGGGCTACGGCATCCACAGCTGCCTGGGGGCGGCCCTGGCCCGGATGGAGAGCCGGATCGCCGTCGAGGAGCTCGCCAAGCGCTGGCCCAAGTACGAGGTCGACGAGGCCGGACTGGCCCGGGTGAAGATGTCCAATGTGGCCGGGTACTCCAACGTGCCTGTCCACCGCACCCGTTAGGACTGCCGGGGCCGAGCTGCAGAGCAGGGCACGGGGGGTGGGGGGAAGCACGACGCAGATCGACGCACTGAGTCGGCGGCGAGGCGTCGGTAGTGTCCGCCGCGGGCCCTTGAAGGCGGCCTGTAAAAACTGATTGCTCGAAGGCTAGCGATTTGATTTTACAGGGCGTCTTCAAGGGGTGAACGCACCGATTCGGTGAGACGACAACATTCGTTGTCCTGACCGAGGAGGTAGTGGCATGGGTGTCATCTTGAGTCCCGCGCAACGTGCATTGGCCGAGCGGCTCCCGCGAAGGGGTTCACAAAGTCTGAGATCGCTCGACAGTTGAGCATCAAGGGCCTGGTCAGCTTCCGGCCGCTATTGCGCCACTCCCAGACCGATTGGAAACCGGGTCCGAGGCGCCTGGTCATTGAAGAGCGAGAGGAGATCTTGATCGGTCTGCGCCAAGGTGAGTCGATGTCCTCCATCGCCCGGCGGCTGAAGAGGGCTCCTTCGACCATCACCCGTGAGGTGCGGGCCAACGGCGGGCCAAGCGGTTACGGGGTCTGGCGGGGCCAGACCCGGGCCAAAGAGTGGGCCCGTCGACCGAAGACGCCGAAACTGTGCCACCCACCCTTGGTGGCCCAGGTCAGCACCTGGCTCGAGGAACTGTGGTCACCCGATGAGATCTCCAAGCGCTTGCGCCGCGAGTTCCGAGACGATCCGATGATGCAGGTGAGCCACGAGACCATCTACCAGTCCCTCTTCGTCCAGGGCCGGGGTGAACTGCGCCGTGAGCTGGCCCGATGCCTGCGCAGCGGTCGGGCCAAGCGGCGGACGCGCACGCAAGGAGAGGCGCGGGGCAAGATCGCGCACATGGTCATGATCTCAGAACGCCCGGCCGAAGTGGCCGACCGGGCGGTGCCCGGGCACTGGGAGGGCGATCTCATCTTGGGGGCAATGAATCGCTCCGCCGTCGGGACCTTGGTCGAGCGCTCCACCCGGTTCGTCCTGTTGCTTTACCTCGCCCCAAACCACGGGGCCGAGGCGGTCGAAGCAGCCATGCGTCAGGCCGTGAGGACCCTGCCCGAGGTGCTCTGTAAGTCCATCACCTGGGACTCTCATAATGATCTGGTCCCCTGGGCGAGAGTCGGGTCTGACCCGACGTGGGATCGGCTTTGTGCCTTACCTTGGATTCGTCGATCCGGCTCCTGCCCGGGGACGCGCACCAGCCGGTCGGACGAACGTGACCTGATAGGAGCCTTGGCCAGCACCGTGAGAGTCCTGTCCGCCGTCCCGGCCGGTGGTGCCATCCCACTGGTTGAGAGAAGGAGGCAGGTTCCAGTATGCAAAGTCATGAACGGGTTGTCATCGGCGGGGTGGACACCCACAAAGACGTCCACGTCGCGGTAGTGATCGACGAACGGGGCAAGATCCTTTCCAATGCGAGCTTCGGCACGACGGCCAGGGGCTATCGCCAGCTCGTCGCCTGGTTGCGCTCCTTTGGCGATGTAGCCAAGGTCGGCGTCGAAGGAACGGGCGCATATGGGGCCGGTCTGGCCCGCCATCTGATGGCCGAAGGCGTCGACGTTGTCGAGGTGAACCGGCCGAACCGTCAGGCTCGTCGGCGCCGGGGAAAATCCGATACCGCTGATGCCGAGGCGGCCGCCCGGGCTGCCCTCAACGGCGAGGCGGCTGGCACACCGAAGTCGGCGGACGGAGCGGTCGAGGCCCTCCGGGCCCTTAGGGTGGCTCGCCGCTCAGCCGTCAAGGCTCGGACCCAGGCGGCCAATCAGATCCGCGACCTGATCGTGAGCGCTCCGGAAGGCTTGCGGGACAAGCTCGGTCATCTCAGCACCGAGCATCGGGTCGCCGCCTGTGCGCGGATGCGCTCCGGAGCCATCAGTGTTCCGGTCGAGGCGACCAAGCGATCACTGCGGCTGCTTGCACGCCGACATCAGGCGCTGAGCGCGGAGATCGCCGAGCTCGATGAAACGATTGTCGCGGTCTGCGCAGAGGCCAATCCGGCCTTGCTCTCGGCTCCAGGAGTCGGTCCTGAGGTTGCGTCGGCATTATTGGTTGCCGCTGGGGACAACCCAGAGCGGATGCGCACCGAGGGTTCCTTCGCAGCGCTCTGCGGTGTCAGCCCGGTCGAGGCCTCTTCCGGCAAGATCACTCGTCACCGTTTGAACCGAGGGGGTCACCGCGAGGCCAACAACGCCCTGTGGCGTATCGCCATGTCCCGCCTCGCCCACGACAAGGCCACCCAGACCTATGCCGCACGCCGCCGCACAGAGGGCAAGACCAACAAGGAGATTCTGCGCTGCCTCAAGCGCTACATCGCACGGGAAGTCTTCCGGCTGCTCACCAACCCGCCGAGCGTGCCCGACATCGCCCTGCTGCGGGCCCGCAGAGCTGTTGTGGGGATGACCCTTGCCGCCGTGGCCAACCATCTCGGCACCACACCGATGCAGATCTCCCGCCTCGAGCGCGGCGTTCTCCACAGCGCTGAACTGGCTAGCCGCTACCAGGCCTGGCTCGACACCGAGACGGCCAACCACGCTGCTTGACAGCCATAGGAGCATCCAAGGCAGCGAGATGTCACGCCACGCCAGCTTCACCGTGGCCACGGGGATCCCGATCTACTTCTGTGGCCCGCACTCGCCCTGGCAGCGAGGATCCAACGAGAACACCAACGGCTTGCTGCGCCAATACATGCCCAAGGGCACCGACCTCTCGGTGCACAGCCAAGAAGACCTCGACCGCTTTGCCCGTTCCCTCAACAACCGCCCCCGCAAGACCCTCGACTATATGAAACCATCAGAGAAGCTCGCCGAGCTCCTTGCGCTCACCACTTGAATCCGCCCAGGTCGGAGTAGGAACCCGGCCGTCACAGAACCCGAGTCGTCCGCCCTTCCCAGTAGCGGTCGCGCAGGCCCGTCTTGTAGAGCTTCCCGTTGTCGAGGCGTGGGAGCTGTGCGTCGAAGTCGATGCTCCGCGGCCACTTGTAGCGGGCCAACCGTCCCTCGCACCACGTGAGCAATTCCGCGGCGAGGTCCTCGCCGGCTTCGACCCCGGCGATCGGCTGGACCACCGCTTTGACCTCTTCCCCCATGTCGGCGTTGGGCACCCCGAAGACAGCGGCATCGAGGACCTTCGGGTGGGCCAGCAGTACGTCCTCGATCTCCTGGGGATAGATGTTCACGCCGCCGGAGACGATCATGAAGGCGCGGCGGTCGGTGAGATAGAGGAACCCGTCCTCGTCGACCCGTCCGATGTCCCCCAGTGAGCGCCAGGTCGGGTGGACCGGGTGCTGGACCGAGATCGTCTTCGTCGTATCCCCGTGGTACTCGAACGCTGCCGCCTGGGTCTCGAAATAGACGGCCCCCGTCTCCCCGATCGGGACTTCCTCCCCGTCGTCGCCGCAGATATGGATGACCGCGTTGTTGGCGGCCCGCCCGACGGAGCCCTTGTGCGCCAGCCAGTCGAGCGAATTGATGGACGTACTGCCGATGTTCTCGGTGCCGGCGTAGTACTCGTCGATGATCGGGCCCCACCACTCGATCATCTGCTCTTTGACGTGGACCGGGCAGGGCGCGGCGGCATGGGTGACCCGGCGCTGGCTCGAGAGGTCGTAGCGGTGCCGCACCTCCTCGGGGAGCTTCAGCATCCGGATGAACATGGTGGGCACCCACTGGCTGTGCGTCACCTTTTCCCGCTCGATGAGGGCCAGAGCCTGCTCGGGATCGAAACGTTCCATGATCACCACGGTGCCGCCGACACTCTGCACCGCCATGGCCACCCGCAGGGGTGCGGAGTGGTAGAGCGGGGCCGGACTGAGGAAGACCATGCCCTCGCCGAAGCCGTAGCTGACCCGGCTGCTCTCGGCGATCTCCCACTCACCGAGCGGTGAGTCCGCCGGCGGGAAGAGGGAACTTGATCCCCTTCGGACGGCCCGTCGTCCCCGAGCTGTACAACATCACCATCCCGCGCGACTGGTCGTTGCGGGGTACCGTCGATCGTCCGGCTACGGCCTCTTCGTAGGAGTCGTGGAACGGCGTGGTCCCGTCCACCATGAAGCGATGTTCGACCGCGGGCGTGTACTCGACGAGCGCGTCGGCCACCTCGCGCGAGGGCGGCGCTCGTGACCAGGACCTTGGCCCCGCAGTCCGCCACGATGTAGCCGGCCTCGGCCGCCGTCAGATGCGAGTTGACCGCGGTGATGTAGAGGCCCGAACGCATCCCGGCCCAGACGATCTCGAAATACGACGGATGGTTCTCGAGCAGGACCGCATAGTGGTCGCCGCGGCGCAAGCCGAGGTCGTAAAGGACGCGGGCGAAGCGCATGGAGCCCTCGTCGAGCTCCTTGTAGGTGATCCGCAGGCCGGACTCGCCCATGACGACGGCCGCCCGGTCGGGCGCCGTCTCGGCGAACGATGCGATGTACACCCTTAGCGCTTTGTCGGAGGTCCCTCGACCGCGTCGGGCACCGAGACGAGCACCGGCGGAGGCTTCTTCCAGTCCGCCACGCCGTCCTCGGGCACGGCCACGGGGTACTTGCTCTCGTGCACCTCGGCCCAGTGCGAGTGGTTCAGCTGGTGCAGGGTGAAGCAGGCCTGCAGCGAGTTGTAGAAGCCCATGTTGTCGACCGTCTGGTTCACCGACTCCTTGATCAGCAGGGCGGCGATGGTGGGCAACTCGGCGATCCGGCGGGCGTAGGCGAGGGTCTTCTCGGACAGCTCGTCGGTCGGGAAGATCTTGGAGACCATGCCGAGTCGGTGGGCCTCTTGGACGTCGACGGCGTCGCCGGTGAGCATGAGCTCCTTGGCCCGGCGGGGACCGAACTCCCAGGGGTGGCCGAAGTACTCGATGCCGCACATGCCGAGACGGGTGCCGACCACGTCGGCGAAGTAGGCGTTCTCCGCGGCCACGATGAGGTCACAGGCCCACATGAGCATCAGGCCGGCGGCGAACACCGTCCCCTGCACCTGGGCGATGGTGATCTTGCGCAGGTTCCTCCAGCGCAGCGTGTTCTGGAAGTAGTAGTGCCACTCCTGCAGCATGCGGTTCTCCGCCCCGAGGCGGGTGGCGCCGTCGATCTTGCTGGTGGGGTGGCGTCGTGCGCTCCTCGATCGCCTGGGCCGAGCCCATGTCGTGACCGGACGAGAAGAGCGGGCCGACTCCGCCGAGGATGACCACCCGCACGTTGTCGTCCTTCTCCGCCGTGCGGAAGGCGTCGTCGAGCTCGACCAGGAGGCCCCGGTTCTGCGCGTTCCGGCTGTCGGGCCGGTTGAGCAGGATCCGCACGATCTTGCCCTCCTCGAGCTCCTCGTACTGCACGTATTCGTAGTCAGGCATGACGTGTCCCCTCTTCTCTTCTTCTCTGTGACCTGGTCGATCACCATGTGTACGGGCGTCCCAGGTCGAGGGCCCCCGATCGACGGGTCGTACGCTATACCGTGGCACCGACCAGCCACGAATGCGGCTCTCTGGGTTCGGCCCCTGGCCAGCCCGGCGCGCGAGGCTTACGACCGTGAGCGATGCAGATGTCCTCGAGTTGAACCGCCTGGCCTACCGCTACGCAGCCGCAGTCGACGCCTTCGACGTCGAGGAATTCCTCGACGTCTTTCACCCCGATGCCCGCTTGCCGCGCCTACCACCCCGAGGCGGAGGAGCCCTTCGCTGACACTGCGGGCCACGAGCAGCTGGCATTCGTCCCCGCCAGGATGCGGGAGATGTTCCGCCGCACCGCACACCAGATGACCAACCACCTCCTCGACGTCGACCGGGACAGTGCCACCGGGACCCTCCTCTGCGCGGCGCGCCACCTCAGCACCGATGCCGACGCACCAACCTCTCTCGTCGTCGTCCTCCGCTACGTGGACCGCTACGAGCGGCGAAGTGGATCGTGGCGGATACTCGACCGCCAGATCCGGTTCCTGTGGAGCGAGCGCCACGACGTCGTGGACAGCGGATTCGGCTGACATTCGGGGGATGCAGCCGGGTCACGCGACTCGTCAGGGCGACCGGACGGGGTCAGCGAGGGCCGTACGGCCGATCACCCGCAAGGAGGGACTTCTGCATCAGCCGGTGGGTGTCGTAGTCGTCCACGGCATAGTGCTGAAAGGCGCGGTTGTCGAAAAGTGCCACATCATTGGGCTTCCAATGCCATCTGATCATGAAGGCGGGCGACTTCACGTGCTCGTAGAGAAGGGTGAGGAGTACTTCGCTTTCCCTTGGCTCGAGATCGACGATCCTTTCGGTCCACAGCTCGTTGACGAACAGCGCTTTTCGGCCCGTTTCGGGATGCACCCGGATCACCGGGTGCACGTTCGCCATGTCCTCTTGCATGCTGCCGTAGTTCGCCCCGGTCATGAGCGACAATGTCTTGCCCCCCGAGTGCACCGCGTGCAATCCGTCAAGCATGTTCCGCAAGGATGGGGACAACGCGTCGTAGGCGGCGTACATGCTGGACCAGCAGGTGTCGCCGCCGACCGCTGGAACCTCGACGGCCCGTAGCCCAATGAGACTTGCAGGCTCGGCGGCGAGGGAGGAGTCGTAGTGCCAGAGCGAGGTTGCCCGCTTGTAGGGCAACGTGTGCATGTCCACGATCGTGAACTCGGGCGGCACCGGCTTCTCCACCGCAGCGAACGGGTCGACACACGGCGTACCGAAGTTCGACATGAACGCCAACATCTGCTCGGGCGTGAGGCCCTGGTCACGGAAGAAGACGACCCCGTGCTCGAGCACGCCGGCACGGATCGTCCGTACCGTGTCAGCCTCCAGGGGGACCCGGAGATCGATGTCGCCGGCAATGGCTCCGACCACTGGTGTCATCGGTTCGAGATCCAGCACCGTTGCGTTCACCATCAGTACCCCCTTGCGGCCCGAGCCGACGGGCCTCCTCCCTCGAGACTATCTCCGGGGGGCGGGGTTCCCAGGGGAGCTCGCCGGGCCTGGGGCCGCTCCCCTATCCCAGGGCGCCGGCGTCGCGCAATGCGCTGATCCGCTCCCAGGTGAGACCCCGTTCGAGGAGGAGCTCCTCGGTGTGCTCCCCGACCTCGGGGGCCCGTCGGGACACCGACCACGGTGTGGCCGAGAAGTCGCACGGCGTGGCCACCATGGTGGCGGTGCCTTCGGTCACCGGCGCCTCGACGAAGGCACCCGCCGCGACGGCCTGCGGGTCGTCGGGGATGTCCATGGGACCTTGGACGGGGGCCCACCACATGCCCTGCGCATCGAGTTTGGCGGCCCAGTGGGCGAACGTGTCCGCTGCGAAGGCGTCGCTCAAAATGGCGATGAGCGCCGGCGCGTTCGCCGCCCGGTCCCCGGCCGTGCCGAAGCGGGGATCGGTGAGGAGTTCGGGGGCATCGACCGCGGCCACCAGGGACGCCCAGTGGCGATCCGGCTGGAGGCCGAGCAGGAAGAGGTGCTTGCCGTCCCCGCACTGGTAGGAGTTGTAGAGCGGGTTGGGCACGTCGGTGCGGTGCCGGGTGCCGAAGGCGTCTCCCAGCCGGAGGACCCGGTTCACGTCGGCGCCGATGGTGAAGATGCCGGCCCGGAAGAGGGAGGTCGACACCTCCTGCCCACGGCCGGTCTTGGCCCGGTTGGCCAGCGCCGCACCGATTCCCGCCACCGCCGTGATGGCCGTGATGTGGTCGCCCGAGCCGCCCGGCGGCGTACGGCAGTTCGGCCCCGGGCAGGGTCATGGTGGCGAGCACGCCGGCCCGGGCCCAGAAGGCTCCCCCGTCGTAGGCCGCCCGGTCCCGGTCGGGCCCCTTCGAGCCATACCCGGTGATGGCGGCGTAGATCAGCCGCGGGTACCGGGCCGCTACCGACTCGTAGTCGAGGCTGAAGGACTCGAGGACCCGCGGGCGCAGGTTGGTCACGAGGATGTCCGCGTCGGAGAGGAAGTCGTGCAGGATCTCGACTCCCTCGGGCACCTTGAGGTCGAGGGTGATGCTGCGCTTTCCCCGGTTATCGAGCTCGAACGTCGGGTTGCGATCCGTGGTCCAGGCCCGGTTGGGATCACCATCGGGTGGCTCGACCTTGATCACGTCCGCGCCCCAGTCGGCCAGGATGGCCGCCGCCGAAGGACCGACGACGAACGTGCCCAGATCGATTACCCGCGTGCCCTCAAGGGGTCCTGCCATGTCGCTCCCACCTCTCGGCTCTCGGCTCTCGCCGTCGTGTCTGCCCTCCTGCCTACCATTCCCACCGATGCGGGCCGGTCAGCGGCGGCCCCCGTCAATCGCGGTCGGCGGGTCGGCCGTCAGCGGACTCACCCCACCGGTTGACGAAGCACACCTCTTCGAGCGGGTCGACGGACCGCCGGTTTGAAATCGTCGCCGGTGTAATAGGCCACCGGGAGCATGCAGGACTGGGCATAGCCCTCGGGGATGCCGAGCAGCGCGGCCGCTTCCTCCCGGTGGTACAAGGTCACGGTGGTGATCACCGAACCGAGTCCCCGGCTGCGCAGGGCGAGCATGAAGCTCCAGACCGCCGGATAGATCGAGGGTGCCCACCCGGCGGCGCCCCCCGATTCCTCGATGCAGGGCACGACCATGACGGGCACCTCGTGGATGTGCTGCATCAGGAACTGCGCCGAGTCCATCATCCGCTCCTGTTGCGGCGTGCTGGGCATGGCGGGCTCCAGACGCTTCTCCGGAGCAGGCGGGCGATAGAGGTCGGCCAGCGCGTGCCGCACCTCAGGGTCGGTCACCACGACCCAACGCCACCTCTGGGCGTTGCTGCCGGTCGGTGCCTGCAGGGCGATGCGCAGGCACTCGGTCACGACGTCGAGCGGGACCGGACGGGAGAAGTCCAGGCGTTTGCGGACGGCCCTCGTCGTGGTCAGGAGCTTGTCGACGGTGGCGAGATCGAAGCCGGTATCCGGATGTGTGCGCGTCCGTCCCCATGTGCGAACCGCTACGCCGTGGCCTGGCCCGGGACCTCTTCGGGATCCGGTCCGTCCCGCTCGAGCACGAGCGCTTGGCGGCTCAACTTCATGGCATCGCTCCGCGGGAGCGACTCGACGAATTCGACCGTCTTCGGGCACCTTGTACGGGCGCGACACGGTCCTTGGCGAAAGCGATGATGTCCGCCTCGTCGGGTGGGTTGGCGGCGTCGGCCGGCTGCACGATGGCATGGACCCTGCGGCCCCACTCGGGATCGCGGAGACCCGACGACGACCACGTCGAGGATCTGGGGGTGCTCGCTGAGGGCGGCCTCCACCTCGGCCGGGTAGACGTTGGCCGCACCGGTGACGATCATGTCGACGCGGCGGTCGGCCATGTACAGGTACCCGTCCTCGTCGAGCCAGCCGAGGTCCCCCACCGTCACGAAGCCCTCGTCGGTCTTCGTGAGCTGCGTGACGTTGTCGCCGACGTAGGAGGCCGCCGGGCCCGTGGGCGTGCGCATGTAGATGCCCCCCACCTCACCCGCCGGAAGTTCCTTGCCGTCGGTGTCGAGGATCTTCACCTCGGTCTCCCCGAACGGCAGGCCCAACGTGCCGGGATGGGCCAACCACTGGTCGCCGCGGCAACAGACGAGGCCGTGTCCCTCCGACGCGCCGTAGCTCAGGAAGAAGTGCTCGGGCCCGACCAGATCACACCAGCGGCGACCCAGCCACTGCGGCAACAGCGAGGCACCCTGCTGCACCCAGTCGAGCGACGAAAGGTCACGCTGGTCGATGTCGGGCACCTGCGCCAGGCGCTGGAGCATCGGGGTGGCGCCGATGAAACCGGTCACGCGGTACTTCTCGACGAGATCGAGGATCCGCGCCGCGTTGAAGCGCTCGAGCAGGACGATCGTCTCGCCGGCCATCAGGTTCCTCGTCGCCGTGAACCCGTTGGTGTGATAGAGCGGTGCGGGAACCAGGACCCGTTGCGGCTGCGGGAGTGCGCCGAACGATTCGACAATCATGTTCATGCCCGTCGCGGCGTAGAACACACCCTCGCCGTTCATCATGATGACCTTGGGCGTCCCGGTCGAACCCGAGCTGCACACGCCCCAGCCCCGTGGGGGCACGACTTCGGGCAGCGGCGTCGTGGAGGCCGCAAGGCTCGTCTTCGATGTAGCCGAGATGATCGGCGTCGACAATCAGCTTGGGCTTCATGGTGGCCAGCACCCGACCCCGCTCCCATTCGGGAAGGTCCCAACGCATCGGCACCACCGCCGCTCCGGCCTTCCAACCGGCGAAGCAGGCCATGAGGTGCTCGGGCGAATTGCGGATACACACGGCCAGGATGTCGCCCACCGTCAGGCCCTGCTCCACGAACACATGGGCCAATTGCGTGGAGCGGTCGTCCAACTCGCGCCACGTCACCTCGCGCTCGGTACCATCCTCGGCCGCGAAGATCACGCCGATCCCCTCGGGATCCGCCTCGGCGATCCGGCGGATCTGGGTGCCGAACGGCACACCTTCCGTCACGACCGATGTCATTTCGTCCTCCCCTTCATGGTTCTCGTTCCCACATTCCACGCTTGACCGGCATTTGCGTGCCCGCCGTGGATGCACCCTAATTCGTCCACTGCATTCCCGAGACAGGACGGTAACAGGCGCCGGCGCGTCCCCGGCCGTGGGTCTCGGACCCTAAAACAGCAGGTGAACACGTATCTTGTTCACTCCCCGGGGGCGCGTCCGGTATCCCCGGCGGATCGTCGCTCGGAACCCCGACCATCACGATCACCAGGACGCAGGGCTCCCCGTAGTGATTCCACCACTGGTGCATCCCACCGAGTTGCACGTTCACGTCGCCGGCGTCGAGCGTCACGGAAGAGCCGTCCTCCATGAGCAGATCGATGCGGCCCGAGACGATGTACTCGTAGTCGATGGTGTTGGTCCGGTGCCACCCCGTCGGCTCCGCTGTGGAGGGCATCGACTCTATGAAGAACTTGCTCGACCCCGGCGGCAACGTGAAGATGTCCGCCAGTCGCGAAGCTGCGGATCGGTCCGTGGTATCCAGCGAGAGCGTGGCCACGTTCCAGAAGTGCACGATGTCGAACTGTCCGTTTTCGACGTCGTAGCTCTCCCGCGCGCCGGCCTCGCCGTCCTCGAGGACGCTCCACTTCCCTTCGGCGGTCTTGCCGTTGACCACCCTTCGGTACTGTCGCTGTGCCACGTGTCCCTCCCCTCTGCGCGCCTGCGCCGTGTCCCGGGCCAGGCTAGCGATCCGGCCCCGGGTGGCGCATGAGGTGCTCAGCCGAGAGGCCGGCTTGCGTCCCGCGGGTCGCCCGGTATCCGCAAGGTCGTAAAGCGAAAGGGCGCACCCAGGCTGGTTGCCGGATCGATGAGGATGGTCTCGTCGTCCCGCGCTGCGATCGAGAGACCTTTCGACGTCAGGAAGTCCGCAGCCGCCTGCAGGTTGCGCACGCTGAAGGCAACCGCATGGAGCGATTCGCCATTCGAGGCCAGGTCGCTGCCGGCAAGCGATGTCGCGTTGTCCGGGAAGGAAAGCTGGAGCACCGTCTGCGTGCCCAGGGCGACATACAGATCGCGGGTCTCCGTCAGTGCGGAATGTCTCTCGTCGAGCAGCGTCCCCCCGAGGACATCGAGAAAGACCCGACGCACCTTATCCTCGTCGTGCGACACGACGGTGATGGGGCCCAGTCGCTCGATTCCCAGCGGGTGGTGGGTGCTCCACCACGCACCCGACCACCCCGGCAGGTAGCGAGGATCGACCTCGCCCGATTGGGCAAAGTCGCGCGCATGGACGCGGGGCCGGCGCCGCGCGAATTCGAGCTGCGTGACCGTGTCGCGGGGGTGGGTGTAGATGGGCGTGAACGTCCCAGGACGGCCGTCCGCACCGTCCTCGGACGGACCACCCCTGACCACTCGAATACCGTTGTCGATCAGCCGATCCCAGAGCGCCCCGACGTCGTCGACGTAAAAGGCCACGGAGTGCCAGTGGTGGCCGAAACGGCTATTGAACTTCCCCATGGGGGTCGACTCCCAGCCGGCGACGTCCTTGCGAGGTGCCATCGCTTCGACAATGCAGTCCGCGATTGCGACCATCGAAGCCTGACGGACCTGCGGCGCGAAGTAGTCGTCGTCGAGGATGCCCCGGCGGGGCGAGAACACCTCGTCGTACCACTCGTCCATGGGCGCCAGGTCGTCACCGGCATGCAGCAGGTGGTAGAGATCCCCGATCACGGTGCGCCCGCTGCGGCGGCTACGCCCGCTGCGTCGGCTGCGGCGGCTACGCCCGCTGCGTCGGCTGCGGCGGCTACGTCGGCTGCGTCGGCTGCGGCGGCTACGTCGGCGACGCCGGCTGTGCGCACGGATCGCCTCAACCGGCTCACAACCCTTCGATCTGCGTGCCGGAGAAAAACGACGGATTTCCCGTGGTGTAGAAGCGGTGTGCATTGCCGTAGGTGAAGCGCTCGAACTGCGCCGTCGTGATCCGGCCGTGCTCCACCAGCTCGTAGGCCTCGGGAAGGATCTGGCGCATGTCGATGACGTCCCAGTGACTCACGTCCGAACTGAACATGGCGTTCAGCGTCGTCCCGAACGGTTCCAGGCCGGTGTCGAAGGCGAGCGACACCATCGGATCATCCGCTTCACAGCCGAAATAGAACGGCTCGGCGAACAGGGTCGCGATGTCCTCGGCCACCTTGATCTCCGCGGCCGCCCATTCGTCCACGAATTCATCGGATTCGGTCATCCCGATCCCCAGCGCGTTGCGAAGGTCGAAGCCCTCGCCCTGCGCAAATCTCTCGCCGAACTGCGCGAAGAGATCGGTCAACAGCTCCATGTCGACGGCCGAAGGGTTGTAGCGCTGGATGGCGTCCGCGTTGCGCTTCTCCCAATAGCTGACCAGCGAGATGTAGAGCTGGGTGGCCCATCCCACGCCGCCCTCCATGAAACCGAAGCAGAGCTCGGGAAATCGACGCGGCACCCCGCCCAGGAAGAGTGCCTTGCAGATGGCCTCGGCGCCGGCGGCGAAATTGCCGAGATGATTGAAGACATAGTTCGAGTTCGACTGGCGGAATCCCAACGTCTGCGATCCCGAGTGGAACGTCGGTGCCACGCCGAGCTCCGCGCACCGGCGCCATACCGGGTCGTAGTCGTGCGACGCTGTCGATACCGATGAGGTCCAGCCACGCCGGGCCCTCACCCTTCTTCGGCACGTTGCCGTTGGCCCAGTCACGCTTGACGTAGCCGGCCAGGGTCACGGCACGAAACCCCAGCTCCCCTACGGCGTGGTCCAGTTCCGCCATCGCCTCTTCGGGGGTGTGCATGGGGATGACCGCGACCGGCAGCATGCGGTCTGCATACGGCTTGAACAGCTCCGCGTGATAGCGGTTGAGGCTGTGGCACGAGCCACGACGGCGATCGTCGTGGTCGACGAGAGGGAACATCAACCCGATCGACGGATACACGATGGAGAAGTCGATCCCGAGCTCGTCCAACCGCCGGTACAGCAGCTCCGGGAGATAGGCGGTGGCCAGATCCCGCGTGTTCTGCGGTCGGGTGCCACCACCACACGGAGCGATAGGCACGGGTACGCACGCGCTCTTCGGGCGAGAGATCGCGCCAACGGGTCGAAAAGATCGGCATCCCTTCGAAGACGCCGGCCAGGTCGTCGGCGACGCCGTCCTCGCGCAGGTAGTCCGAGAGCAGCGGCCCGAATTCGAGCGTGTGGCCGTCAGCATCGAGGACCGGGTGGTCCAGGCGGGACCGGATTTCTTCGCCTGGTGCTTTCGATGGCACGTCGTTCGACCCCCGTCCCCTCCGCCGCGACCAGCCGCGCCGACAGGCCGCCATCGGGTGAAATCGCTGACTGATGGCACATTAGCCCGCGGCCCGCCGAAATCCCTGCCAGAATCCCCTCCCATGCCCCACCCCTTCAGAGACGTCGCCATCGTCGGCGTCTACAACACGGTGCAGGCTCGCGAGTTCCCCGAGCACGACTCGGCGTCGATCGAACTCGAGGGTGCGCTCGGCGCGTTGGCCGACGCGGGCATGACGCCGGGCGACGTGGACACCGTCTGCACCCAGTTCTCCGTCGGAGGACGTCCTCGCCCTCGGTCTCGGGCCGGCCACCATCCGCGGCATGCTCCCGCGCATCACATCGGTCCTCGACGCCGCCGCGCTCATCGCGACGGGACAGTCCGACGTCGTTCTGATGGCCGCCGGCGGCGCCGGCGTCTACACCGATCGGACGGCGACCGCGCCGTGGACCAGGCCGGCCCACGAGTTCGTCGTCGGGTACGGGCTGTTCACCGCGGCCGAATTCGCGCTCATCGCCCGCCGGCACATGCTCACCTACGGGACGACGCCCGAGCAGATGGCGATCGTCGCCGCCACCATCCGCAACAACGGCAGCGTCAACCCCAAGGCGGTCTACTTCGGGCGCGGCCCCTATACGCCGGAGGACATTCTCGCCTCGCGCATGGTCGCCGATCCCTTCCACCTCCTCGACTGCTCCACGACCTCCGAAGGGGCCTGCGGCCTGGTGCTGGCCCGAGCCGACCGCGTCGCCGGGCCTCGCATCGACTCCGGCGTGGATCCTCGGCGGTGCCGGGGACTCGATGGGGCCGTCGTACCACATCGCGCCCCGCTGGGACATGCGCGGGAGCAACGACCCGGACATCCCCAACGGCTTCGTCGGCCGGCGTGCCGCCCGGCGCTCCTTTGCCATGGCCGGCCTCCACCCGTCGGACGTCGACGTGGCGGAGTTCTACGACCCTTCTCCTTCGAGATCATCCGCCAACTCGAGGCCTTCGGGTTCTGCGGGGACGGCGAGGGCGGACCATTCGTCGCGACGGCCACATCGCCCCGGGGGGATCGCTGCCGATCACCACCGACGGCGGCCTGATGTCCTTCGGTCATGCCGGACACGCCGCCCAACTTCTCCAGCGGGTCATCCGTGCCGTCGAGCAGGTACGCGGATCGTGCGAGACCATGCAGGTCCCCGACGCGGCGGTTGCCATCTCCTCGAACGGTGGAGCCGGAGCACTCTTCACCGATGTGCTCCTCGTCGGAAGCGAGCGCCCGTGACATTCCTCCGGACACAACAGCCGGGGACCCCGGAGCCGCATCCCGGCCGCCTCTCCCAGCCGTATTGGGACGGATGCAACGAGGGGGAGATCCGCTTTCAACGCTGCGACGTCTGCGGGACCATCCCCACCCGTCCGAGCGCGATCTGCCCGCACTGCCACAGTCGGGCCTTGAGCTGGGAGCGCAGTGCCGGACGAGGCTCGCTCTACAGCTGGACGGTGGTCTGGCGCCCGCAGAACCAGTCGTTCGTCGTGCCCTACGCCCCCGCCATCATCGAGCTCGACGAGGGGGCGTTCCTCATGTCGGCGATGATCGGCTGTGAGGACACGGACCTCGCCGCCGGACATGCGGGTCGAGGTCGAGTTCCATCCGGCCAGCGACACCATCACGCTCCCCTACTTCCGGCCCTCGCAGCGCTCCCCGGGCAGCTGAGCGGCGCGCCGATCACGAGGCACCCCCCGGGGATCGAAGCCGGTGCATAGTGCTGGCTACACTTCGTCGCCAGAGAGCTGCGGGTTCGGCCGTTCAGGTGCTCGTCGGAACAGGCCGGCAACGGCCGATGGGGGTACGTGATGGAAGAGCTTCAACTTTCGGAGGAACTGTTTCTTCCCGAGCCACTGCCTCGGGACGTGAAGTACACGGTGATCTCCGTCGACGATCACGTCGTCGAGCCACCCCACACCTTCGAAGGCCGACTCCCGGCCCACCTGCAGGACCGCGCGCCCGCGGTCATCGACACGCCGCAGGGGCAGCAGATCTGGAAATTCGAGGACGAGCTATTCACCCAGGCCGGCATGAACGCCATCGCCGGTCGCCGGCCCACCCAGAGGTTCGAGCCGTTCCGGTTCGATCAGATGCGCCCGAGCTGTTACGACGTCGACGCCCGCGTGCGCGACATGGACATCAACGGCGTCTGGGCGGCCGTCAACTTCCCTTCCATGATCACGGGTTCTGCGGCCGGGTGTTCTTCAACGCCAAGGACCCCGAGCTCGGCAAGGCCTGCATCCGTGCTTGGAACGACTGGCTCTACGAGGAGTGGTACCTGGCGCATCCCACCCGCATCATCCCGCTCGGGCATCGCCTTCCTCAGTGACCCCGAAACAGCCGTGGCGGAGATCCACCGCAACGCAGACCGTGGCTTCACCGGTATCAGCATGCCCGAACGACCCCACCTGATCGGGCTCCCCACATTGTGGGACCGTGCGCACTGGGACCCGATCTTCCGGGCCTGCGTCGAGACCGACACCGTCGTCTCGCTCCATGTGGGCAGCTCGGGCGGACTCGACATCCCGCAAGGCGCGCCGGGCCTGCAACTCGGCGCGACGCTCTTCGGTCAGCTGTCGCTGGCGTCGTGCGCGGAATGGCTCTGGTCCGGATACCCCTACGAGAACCCGACCCTCAAGATCGCCATGAGTGAAGGCGGGATCGGCTGGGTGGCCATGCTGCTCGATCGCCTCGACAATCTCATCGACCGCTCAGGGTACGGCGCCGGATGGGACGAGCGGCCGGCGGACGTCGTCAAGCGCAACTTCTCGTTCTGCACCATCGACGACCCGTCGACCATCGACACCCGTCACCGCATCGGGGTCGAGAACATCATGATGGAGACCGACTTCCCGCACGGTGACGGCACCTGGCCCGACACGCAACTCGTGATCGAAAAGCTCTGGGGTCACATCCCCAACGACGAGTTGCGCATGATGTGCTGCGAGAACGCGGCCAAGCTCTACCGCCATCCGTTGCCCGAGGTCGTCCTGCCCCTCTGAGCAGCCGGCGTACGTCCGCCGGCCCCGGACAGCCGCTACGGCGGGACGGGACGCACCACGGCACGAGAAAGTTCGGCGGCGACTTGCCGTACGCTGTGCGTATGGGGGATACCACAGGCAACACCGACGCACGCATCGGGTTCATCGGGCTGGGGAACATCGGGGGCGGCATGTGCGCCAACCTGTTGGCCGACGGCCAGTCGGTGACCGCATTCGACACCGATCCGGGGCGCCTCGCCACACAGGTCGAGGCGGGGGCGCATGCCGGCAAATCGCCCGAAGACGTGGCGGCCAACTCCGACATCACGTTCCTCTCGCTGCCCACACCCGAGATCATGGCCGCGGTGTCCGAGGAATGGTTGCGCGGTGCGGCCCCCGGCTCGCTCCTGGTCGATCTCACCACCAACTCACCCGCCACGGTGCGCTCGGTCGGTCGACGTCTCGCCGCCGGCGGATGTCACCTCGTCGAAGCACCCCTGACCGGGGGCGCCATCGGCTCGCGGAACCGGCAACTGGTGTTCATCATCGGCGGAGACGCCGATCAGGTGGCACGCGTTGCACCACTCTTCGAATCGCTCGGACGCGGCCAATTCCACCTCGGGCCCCTGGGGACCGGGAACGTGGGCAAGCTCGTGAACTCGCTCATGGCCTTCACCACCATGTGGGTGTCGCTCGAGGGCCTGGCGCTGGCGGCCGGCAACGACATCGATCTCCGACTGCTCCTGCTGAAGATGGTCCGCTTTTCCGGCGGGGCGAACTCCTACCTCGAAAAGCGTGTCGACGAGATCGGGACCAGGGGCCGGCCGGCCGAGTTCGCCATAGAGCTGGCCGCCAAGGATGCGGGGCTCATGCTCGAGCTCGGGTCGCGACTCAGCCGTGCCCCTCCCCGTCGCCTCAGCCATCCACCAGATGCTGGTGTACGCCAAGGCGCAAGGCCTCGGCGGGCACGACATCAGTGATCTCGTCGAAGTGATGGAACGTGCCACGGGCGTCCCGCTGGTGCTCGGCCCGGCCGAGGAGTAACACTCCCCGCCGGTTCCGGGGGGCCGTTACTCGGTCCCGAGTACCGAGCCCGGCCGTGTTGAGCGCAGCCACGCCCATGGGGACCCCGGCGTAGACGCCCGCCTGCATCAGCACCTCGATCAGCTCCTCCTTGGTCAGCCCGGCGTTCAATGCGCCACGGAGGTGCCCCGCCAACTCCTCTTGTCGACCGAGCGCGGCCAGCATGGCCACGGTGATCATGCGAGCGATCCCGCAAGCGCGAGGTTGGGCCGGCTCCAGAACATGCCGAAGCAGAACTTGCGCACCAGGGCGAAGTAATCCGGCGCCAGCTTGGCCCCGGGCATGACCGGGGGGCGTCGACCCACCCACCCTCTCTCCCCAGAGCTGGCGCTTGAATCGCCGCACCGAGCTGCGTCGTAGTCCGTCTCATCTGTCATATCAGCGTTCCTCCACAGTCATTGGTGCAATGTCGGGCAGGTTGTACAGCTTGGCGTAGTTGTCCCACAAGCAGCTTCTTCTTCGTGCTGTCCTCGAACGGGAGCTCCAAGAAGGCCTTGGTGGCATGGGGGAACTTCGAATCGGCGTGGGGATAGTCGGTCGAGAACACGACGTTGTCGTCGCCGAAGTCCTCGAAGTAGTGGGCCGCTGGCGCCTCGTCGGCCTCGCAGGAGAGGAAGCAGTTGCGCACGAGATACTCCGACGGCTTCATCCGCAGCTCGGGCGCCTCGAACCGGCCGGTCCACTCCCAGTGCTCGTCGAGCCGGTACATCATGAAGGGGGCCCAGGAGCAGTTACCCTCGAGGAGGCCGACCCGCAACGTTCGGGAAACGCTCGAGAATCCCGCCCGAAGTGAAGCAGGTGGCGACGAACATGATGCCGAGCGGCTGGTTGAACGGATGCCACAGCATGAGCTTGTCGAGATGCTCGCTGAAGGCGAAGTCGGGCTTCAACGAGCAGACGCCGCCCCCGTGGAAACAGACCGGGACGTTGAGGCGCTCCGCTTCGCGCCACAACGGGTCGTACTTCTTGTCGTGCCACGGCAGGTTGTCCACGAGGCCCGGGGTGAGGAATGCGGCGACGAAGCCCGCGCTCGACGTTGCGAGCCAGCTCGTCCACCGCGCTCCCACGTCATGCGGGGCCAGCATGGCGGCGCCGAACACGCGGCCCGGGACGCTCGCAGTCAGCCACGAAATCGGCCATCCAGTCGTTGTAGCCCCGCGAGATGGCCGTGGCGAGCTCCGGCTCCAGGCCGTTCGGCCCGATGTGCTCGGCGCTCTGCATGGACAGGACGAAGAGGCCCCGGCTCGGGAAGAGCACCGTCGAATCGAGGTGCTCCATCTCCATGGCCATCACCTGGGACGCGGCGTCCCAACGCTGCTCCTCGGCGTGCACGAAGGACGAGTCCTGCTCGGCCTTCCAGGCGCGCCCTTCGGCCTGTGGGCGCATGCGTCCCAAGCGCAGCATCACCTCGTTCTTCACCTTGACCCGCATGTCCCGTTCGATCTCCTCGAGCCCGACCGGGATGGCATGGCCCCACCGTGGGTCCATGTAGCGCTGCCAAAGATCCGCCGGCTCCATCACATGCATGTCGCTGTCGGCGGCCAACAATCCATTCACTGCCACGATGAACCTCCCTCATCTCGGCGTTGCGAGCATGGACCCTGCCCGGTAGGCCGGCACCCCAACGATGCACCCCCCGAATCACTGGACCGATGCCGACGGTCCCGAGTAGTTATACCATTGCGAGAAAAGACCGGCTCTGCCGAAAGGGCCGGTCGCCATGGGACGCAGACGCGTCATCGACAGCTACCAGAAGGAGATGGGGGATTCATGGGTCTGAGCACCGAGGACATCGTGACAATTCAGGGACTTGCCGCTCGCTACAACCACGCAGTCGACAGCGGAGACTCCGAGGCTTTCATTGCGACGTTCACCGAGGATGGCGTGCTGAGCGCGGGCGAGCTCGAGGTAAAGGGACACGATGCGCTGGGCGATTTCGCCAAGAACTTCGCCGGGTCGGTCCGTGAGCCGCGCCACATCGCGAACAACATCGTCATCGACGGTGACGGGGACAAGGCCACGCTGAAGGCCTACATCCAGATGTTCATCCTGAGCGGCGAGCCCGGGCAACAGGTCGTTGCCACTTCGGGCAAGTACAACGACACGCTGGTCAAGGAGAACGGCTCCTGGAAGTTCACCCAGCGGGTATTCACCGCCGACAGCTGAGTCGAGAAAAGGCCGGTGCCCGGCGTCTCCGGGCGTCTCAGCGTGAGGACTTGAAGAGAAAGCAGCCACCGGGCGTGCCGCCACCAGTACTGACGACGCCCACCTCGGCGCCGGCGACCTGACGCTCCCCACCGTCGCCGCGCAGCTGGACGACCGCCTCGTGGAGAAACCCGTACCCGTGCGTACGCCCGGCCGAGAGCTGCCCGCCGAAGGTGTTCAGGGGCAATTGGCCACCCAGCGCGATACGGCCCGGGTCGGAGAGGAAATCACCGGCCTCGCCGATTCCGCAGAAGCCGAGACCTTCCAGCCAGCTCAGACAATTGAACGTGAAACCGTCGTAGAGCTGGGCAAAATCAACATCCTCGGGACGCAACGAGGTCCGGCTCCACAGGTGGGCCGCCGGACCCTGGGTCTGCGGCTCGTGGCTCAGGGTCCCCTGGTCCCAACTCACGCGGTCGATGATCTGCGTGCCCACTGCCTCGACGTAGACCGGCGGCTTTGCCAGGTCCGGTGCGACGTCGGCCGCCGACACGATGAGGGCGATCGACCCGTCACACGGCACGTCGCAATCGAAGAGGCCGAAGGGACTGGTGATCATCCGCGCGGCGTAATAGTCGTCCATGGTCATCGGGTCGCGATAGATCGCCACCGGATTGAGTCCCGCGTTGCGGCGCGCATTGGTGGCGATGGCCCCCAGTGCGGCCCGAGTGGTGCCGTAGCGGTAGAAGTGGTTCGACGCGTTCATGGCAATCCAGTTGGCGGCACTCATGGCTCCGAACGGCGTACGCCACTGCATGAAATCGCCCTCGACCCTGGAAGCGCCCGAAGGCGGACGGCTCCGCAGGCGTTCGGCCCATGTCGACTCCCACACCGTGCGGAAGCACAGCACGTGGCGACAGAGTCCGGCAGCCACAGCCAACATGGCGGCCACGACCGATCCACCCTGGCCCGGCGTCTCGCCGGTTCCGTTGAACCAGGTCGGGCGGATGCGCAGCGACTCCTCGAGAGCCGTCACGCCGCCCTCGGAATGCCCCCCGGCGGCGAATCCCCCGGGATAGGTCGACAGTCCGTCGATATCGGCCATCGTCAGCCCGGCGTCGGCCACGGCGTTGCGGGCCGCCTCTATCGTGAGACTGAGCGGATCCACGCCGAGCCGCCGACCGAGCCGGGACATGCCGATGCCGGTGATCGCGACCTTGTCCTCGAACTTGTCGGGGCTGACCATGGGTCGCACCCACGGTTCGGGGGATTCATCTTCGGGCACAGGTCCCTCGGACTGGTCGTCGGCGATGTAGGTGAACAAAGGCAGCCAGACGTCCTCCGCCTGTTGGAACCGCACTTCGACACGGCGGCCAACCGCGAGCTCCTCGACCGGCACGTCGATGATGTTGGTGGTCAGGCGGACCCGGGGGTCCTCTTCGATGGCCACGATGCCGATGACGTACGGCGGTGGCATCGACGGTATCCACATGTGTTCGTTGACAGTGAAACCCACGAGCACGCCCCGACCTGAGACATCTTCGATCGCCAGATTCGAGGAACCACACGTCCGGCAGATCGGTCCGGGCGGGTGTTGGTAGGACCGGCAGTCGCCGCAACGGCGGAACCGCAACACCCCCTCGGAACCGCTGGTCCAGAAGAATTCTGACTCGGGCACGAGCATCGGCAAGGGTGGCGTCACGGCGGCCACTCTATGAGGACCGCCGTCCTCCGTGTCAGGATGCCCGCGCCGGAGCACCAGGGGCGGGGACGATCAGCCCAGACCCATCTTTCGAAAGTCCCAGCTCACAATCTTTTCTGGCACGATGCGCAACCATGCGTGGCGTCCATCGTGACCGAACGCGCCGCCGGCATACTTGTCGCCGAAGAGCTGCTCTGGTGCCACGAGCTCGTCGTTGGGCTCGCCCGTGCGCGGTACTTCGCCCACTTTCTGTGCAGTCCCGGAGATCTCGACGCCCCGCAACTCGCCGAAGTCGTGTCCGGTGTCGACGAGAACGCTCACCCGCGGCTCCTTCTCGATGTCCGTCCACCGCTGACTCTTGACGATAGAGGTGAGCCAGAGCGACGCACCGTCCCACACGAACCACAGCGCACTGAGGTGGGGGGCACCGTCGCTCTTCACCGACGCCACGCGGCACGTCCGCTCGGTGCGCAGGAACTCGTCGCGCTCTTCGGGCGACATGGCAATTCGTCGCGAGCGACGCTGTTCTTTCATGTGATCCTTCCTGGGACCGCTTGGTACGCAAATCCCGCGTGCGGGGTTTGCGGTGACCTGCGGGGCCGCGGCGACGGCGGTGACGGGCTACCGCGTCTGTTCAGTCGACGACCGTAATCGCCGCTTTGGGGCAGGCCCTCACCGCTGCCTGCACCTTGTCCCGCAGCTCCTCGGGGGGCTCCTCCTGCAGGACGTACAAAAAATCGTCGTCCCGTACTTCGAAGACCTCGGGGGCGGCCGCCATGCACAGGGCGTTGGATTCACACAGATCGAAATCGACGACAATTCGCATGCCGCAAATGTAGCGACCCCGGGACAACGACGTGAGGTGATCAGCGAATTGCCCGTACGAGCCCGGATCCCCCGCCGGGACACGCGCCCTTCGGTTACCGTGTCGCTCCACAACAGCGCACAGTGGGGTGACCATGATTCTTGAACGCAGTCAACACGGCCTGGTCCAGGTCCTGACCCTGAACCGACCCGAAGCCGCCAACTCCCTGAACCCCGAGCTCATCGGGGAGCTCGGGAAGGCATTGACCGAGATCGCAACCGACGACGCCACCCAGGTAGTGGTCCTCACCGGGGCGGGGGAACGTATCTTCTGCGCCGGCATGGACCTCCGCGCCTTCAGCGAGAACCGGAACGAATCCCCCCAAGAGGGATCAGGTGGAACCGACCCCGAGCCGGCGGCGGCGGCGCCCAAATACGGCCTCAACAATCTCAATCCCAAGCCGGTGATCGCCGCGGTCAACGGCGCCGCCGTGGGCGGTGGCTTCGAGCTGGTCCTCTCCTGCGACCTCGTTGTGGCCGCCGACACCGCACGTTTCGGGCTCCCTGAGGTAAAGCGGGGGTTGCTGGCGGCCGGTGGGGGCACCCTGCTGGGCACCCGCCTCCCGCTGTCCCTCGCGCTCGAGGTCGCCTTGACAGGCGAGCTCATCGACGCCGCCCGGGCGGCGCAATGGGGGTTGGTCAACCGGGTGGTGCCGGCCGCCGAGCTGCTCGAGGCCAGCCTGGCCCTGGCCGCGACGGTCGCCGCCAACGGTCCCATCGCCATTCGGACGACCAAGGAACTCGTGCGTCGGGCCGTCCTGGACGATCCCAAACGCGGCTGGGCGACGCCCGAGGAAGTTGCCCAGGTGTTCCAGAGCGAGGATGCCAAGGAAGGGGCGCAGGCCTTCATCGAGAAGCGGGCGCCGAACTGGACGGGCCGGTAACCGCCGGAAAACCGGCATCCCAGGAGGCCCGCAGCCCCAAAAGGTGTGACGATAGAACCCATGGAATCTGAACGAACGGTTTTTGAGGGCTTTGAAGGCGTGCATCTCGTGGCCGACGTGCGCGGGGACCCCGATGCGTGGCCCGTGCTCTTCCTCCACGGAGGCGGCCAGACCCGCTACGCCTGGGGCCGCACCGCCGAGATCGTGGCCAGCGAGGGCTGGCGCACCGTGGCGCTCGACCTGCGGGGACACGGGGAGAGCGACTGGGCTCCCAACGGTGACTACTCGTTCACGTCCTTCTGTGCCGACACCCTGGCCGTGGTGGACAAGCTCGGGAAACCACCCGTCCTGGTCGGCGCCTCCCTCGGCGGCATGTCCGCCATGCTGGCCGAGGGGACGAGCGACCGTACGGTGTCCTCAGGGTTGGTCCTCGTCGACATCACCCCGAAGGCCAACCCCGAAGGCATCGAGCGCATCCGCAGCTTCATGCAGTCCGGCCTCGATGGGTTCGGCACACTCGAGGAGGCAGCGGCGGCGATCGCCGCGTACACGCCCAACCGCGAGAAGCGTGTCAATCCGGCCGGGTTGAAGAAGGTCCTGCGTGAGCGCGACGGTCGTTGGTACTGGCACTGGGACCCGGCGTTCATCGGCCGGGGGCGGACCGAGGTCGTCCCGGACCGTCTGGCCGGCCTGCTCGATGTGGCCATGAGCAATATCCACGTCCCCACACTCCTCGTACGCGGCCTCCTCAGCGACGTCGTCACCGAAGAGGGTGCCGACGAGCTCGTGTCACGTATTCCCGGAGCCGAGGTGGTGGGCGTGGCCGGGGCGGCGCACATGATCGCCGGGGACAAGAACGATGCGTTCTCTGACGCCGTCGTGGCATTCCTGGACAATCGCGTTCGGCCCACCATCACCTAGCTCGGCGCATCACGGGTCCCCGTCAAACGGGCCCTGTCAAACGGGCCCTGTCAAACGGGCCCTGTCAAACGGAGGCCGTCGGAGGGGACCGTCAGAGGGGAACCGCGACTCCACCGAGCACGACCACACCGTCGTGCCCGAGTCGTGCCACTTCGTCCTCGGTGTAGCCAGCCAACTCCTGCAGCACACTCGCCGTGTGTTCTCCGAAAGCAGGTGGATGGCCGTCGGTGCGCACCAGCGGAGGCGAGGCCGCAAGAGGTGACCCCGGAAGTTTGACCTGTACGCCTCGTAGGGGGACCTCGACGAAGTACCCCCGCGCGTCCAGTTGGGTGTCTGCAACGAGGTCGGGTGCCGTGGCTACGGGAAATGCCTCGATGCCCCTTGCCTGCAGTGCACCCGCCAACGTGATCTTGTCGAGGGAGGTCGTCCACATGGCGATCGACCGGTCAAGCTCGTCGCGGTGCAAGAGACGCCCCGCCAGCAGCCGGTAACGCTCGTCATGGAGCTCGTCGGCCGTCGCCACGGTGATGAATTGCGCCCACTCGTCGTCACTCGCCACCGCGAAGGCGATCCACTGATCGTCCCCACGGCAGGGATAGACCCCATGAGGGCTGACGCCGTGCGCGCGATTACCGCGGCGGGGCTGATCCTGGCCCTGCACCGAGGCCGCCAGGAGTTCCTCACCGCTCAGTGCGCAATACGCCTCAAGCTGGGACAAGTCGTAGCGACCGCCCTTGCCGGTGAGGTGGCGGCGTCGAAGGCCGTCGAGCGCTGCAAGCGTTCCCACGAGCCCTCCCACCCCGTCGGGCAGTGTGTGCCCCAGTCGGAGCGGCTCTCCATCCACGTAGCCGGTGCGCGCTTCGATCGACGATGCCGCTTCGATGGTCGGGCCGTACGAACGCCATGGAGACCACGGTCCCGTCGCCCCGAATCCGCTGAGCGAGACATAGACCAGTTCGGGGTGGTGGGCCGACAGCGACTCATAGCCGAGGCCCAAACGATCCATCACCCCGGCTCTGTAGTTCTCGACCACGACGTCGGCCCGGGCGGCCAGGGACCGGAACACCCGCTTGCCGTCCTCTGTTCGAAGGTCGATGACCACACTCTCTTTGTTGCGGTTCATTTTGTAGTCGAACAGATAGCCGATGAGCGCCCCCTCGTCGGAGGTGTCCGCAAAGTCCACCCGCGAACGCGGGCGCTCCACCCGGACGACTCGTGCACCCAGGTCGGCCAAATTCCGGGTGGCGCTGGGGCCGGCCCAGAAGGCGGTGAGGTCGAGAACCAGAGTCGGCGGATCGCCATCGAGGGGGAGCCGGGACGCGGAGCTGTGGGCGGGGCTGACGGCAGTGTCCACGTGGGCGGCAGTGTCCACGTGGGCGGCAGTGTCCACATGGGCGGCAGTGTCCACATGAGCGGCGATGATCGAACGCAGCCCTTCGGGTGTGAGAACGGGTGCGTCAGCTCCCGGCGCTGGCCCCGGCCCCGATGGCGTTGGCGGTGGCGGCGCGGGCCTCGTTACTTGCGCCGGCAGTACCGGGCTCGCCGGCATGCGGCCGCGTACTCCGTCGGCGGTGACGTCCTCCCAGTAGCCCCGGGCGTCCAGTTGCGGATTGGCCAGGACCTCGGTGGGGGTTGCCACCTTGGCGCACGGGAGCCCGGCGGTCTGCACGATCTCCACGACTTGGGCGGCTTCACGCTCGGCCAACCAGGGCACCAGGAGCGCATCGAGGTCGTCACGATGCTCGGCGCGAGCGGCCGGGGTGGCGAAGCGGGGATCTCCGAGAACTTCGGGCATTCCGACGGCAAGCGCGAGCCGGTCGAACTCCTCGTCGAGCGCCGAGCCGAGCGACACATAGCCGTCACGACAGGGCAGGACCGTGAGCGGATAGACCTCGGTGTAGCGGCCGGTCCGCTGGCGCACGATCCCGACGCCCAGGCGGGAGAACGTGGACTGATGCATGCTCAGCATCGCCGCCATCACGCTGACGTCGATGTGACTCCCCCGCCCCGTGTTTTGCCGCAGAATGGATCCGGCCTGCACGGCGATCGCCGCGGTATACCCGCCGACATAGCCGCACAAATGCTCGGGCCCGCACAGAGGCTCGCGTGACGGATCTCCGGTGATATAGAGGTAACCGCCGGCGGCCCACTCCGCCAACGAGCCGCCGCGCCAGGCGGCTAGGGGCCCCGTCGTCCCAAATGAACTCGTCGTGACATGCACCACCTCGGCGTTCAGGGACCGCACTCCGTCGGCGTCAAGTGGCCCGAGATAGCGACCGCGATCGAACGAAGTCACCACGACATCCGAAGCGCGCACCAGCTCCTCCAGCATCGGGTCGCGCGTGTTGCCAGGGGTGGCAAGTGCGGCGTCATCGTTGGCGACCGTCCACTTGTGGGGGTCGAGGTAGGCGCTCAGCCAATCGGGCTGTGCAACTTGCGCCTCGGGCTGTGCAACCTGCGCCTCAGGCTGTGCAACCTGCGCGTCAGGCTGTGCGACCTGCTCGTCCGGCTGCGCGCCCCGACGCTGCGCATGCGGGCCGGGATACGACACGACGTCTGCGCCGCCCAGCGCCAGGAGCCTCGTGCAGAACCGGCCCGCCACGTCGCGACTGAGGTCCGTTACCAACATCAGCCGAGCTCCTCCTGCGTGCGCATCCCCTCGTACGGCGCACCACACTAGGCCCCGCCGACCGCGGCTGCCCTCACTCGAGACCTATGGTGGGCACACATCACGAGATGGCATCGCACTCGCGAGCGTGCCGGCAGCTCTTCCGGGGGGGCAAATGAACAAAATCAAGCTTGGGTTCTTCTCGCTCTCACACCACTCGGCCGACGGCGACGACCGCGGCTATCTCGAATGGCATCAGCTCGACCACATGCCCGAGCAATACCAGCTTCCCGGTTTGGTGTTCGGCGCCCGGTGGGCGTCGACCCCGGCCTGCGAAGCGGTACGTGCCGCCGCGGTGGACGATTGGGCGCTGACGGCGCACGTCGTCTGCTACCTGATGGGCAATCCGCTCGACGAGACCATTGACGAGTTCTTCACGCTGGGTCGCGCGCTGGCCGAGATGGGCCGCTACTCCCAGGCGCTCCCGAAGCAGTACCTGGCGGGACTCCGCCTGCTCCATTCTCTCGCCTCGCCGCGTGCGCTCATCTCCAACGAGGTCGTCCCGTTCCGCCCCAACCGGGGGATCTACCTCATCGTCGAAGAGACGGGCGAACCCGCACTGCAGGACGCGTACATCCAGCGCATGCACACCGAGGTTCTGCCCAAGCTGGTCGCGGTGCCGGGGGTGGCCGGCGCGCTGTCCTTCGGGACCACGCCGGCCATACGGCGTGACACCTTCAGCCCGGGGTCGTACCGCATCACGAATTGTTATCTCGACGATGACCCGGCAACCGTCGGCGAGCGGTTGGCGCCGGTCCTCGAGGAGATATGGAAGGACGCCCCTGTGCGCCCGGTCCTCGCCGCGCCTTTCGAATCCATGATGATCTGGGACTGGGATCGGTTCGGCCCCGCAAAAGGCTGAAGCCGGGCGGCCGCTGCTCAGGTCGGAGAGGCGTCGTCCCGCAGTTTGACCGAGAAAGTCAACGCCGCCGCCGCGACGTGGAGGTCGTCAGCACCGAGATCGTGCACGTCCACGCGCACCACGGCGCTCCTCCTCCCACGCCGCAGGATGTGTGCCACCGCCCGTACGGGGCCGACCCGGGCCCCGGCGAGGAAGCTGATCTGCATTTCGCTCGTGGCGTTGCGCAGATAGGCCTTCTCGCCCCGCTGGAGCGAGACGCCGGCAACCATGTCGATGAGCGTGGCCAGCAGCCCACCTTGCAGCACGCCAGAACTGTTGACGACGCGCGGCGTGACCTCCATCTCCATGGCCCAGTCTGCGCCGTCGACGACGACGTCCTTCCAGCTGAAGGATTCGAAGGCATGTCCCGCCGCCAACTCGATCCGCGGCGTCGTCTGCGCCGACGGCCGGTCCTCCGGGGTCACCGGGGTGGCGCCCCGGCAACAGGGTCGGACAAGGTCACGGGGTGACCCCTACTTGGGGCTCTTCGGCCCGAAGCGGATGGCGCCGTCGATGCGGATGACCTCGCCGTTGAGGTACGAGTTCTCGACGATGGACTGGACGAGCTTGGCGTACTCGGCCGGTTGCCCCATGCGCTTGGGGAACGGGATCGCCGGGGCCCAGTAGGCCTCGACGGCATCGAGGTCCTGACCGTAGGCGGGCGTGATGAACGTTCCCGGGGCGATGGTCATGACCCGGATGCCGACGACCGCGAGGTCACGGGCCGCGGCGATGGTCAGGCCAATCACGCCGGCCTTGGCCGTCGCGTAGGCCACCTGACCGATGGTGCCCTCGTAACCGGCGATCGACGCGGTGTTGATGATCACGCCGCGTTCGCCGTCAGCCAGGGGCTCGGACTTGCCGATCGCCGCGGAGGCCAGACGCAGGACGTTGAACGTCCCGACGAGATACGGGTCGATCACGTTGCGGAAATCCTCCAGCGAGTGCGGCGTCCCGTCCGACTTCAGCGTCCGTCCTCCCCCGCCGAACCCGCCGTGCACGGCAACCGAGATCCGGACGGGGCCGAGGCTGGCGGCGGCGTCAAGCGCCTCTTGGACGCTCGACTCGCTGGTGATGTCGGTCTTGACGAACGTGACCGAGTCGCCCAACTCCTTGACCATCTCCTTGCCTTTTTCCTCCGCCACGTCGGCGATGACCACCTTCGCCCCGGCGGCGACGAGCCGACGCACCGTCGCGCCGCCCAACCCACCGGCGCCACCGGTCACGATCGCTGATGCACCACTGATCTCCATGCGAATCCCCTGTCTCTCTCGTTCGAAGCCGGCGGATGCTCGTGCGAAGCCGGCGGAGACTTGTAATTTCTAATTGCTTGCGTTCTAGCGATCAGAAATTACAAGTGTCCGAACCCCGAGTCCCAACACGTAGGAATCCGAGCCCTCCCTGGTCGGCGGTCACACTAGACCACGCCGAGCGGGCGCAACCATGTGGGCGCCCGGGCCAGCGTCTGGCGCCTACGGGCCGGGTGTCGTCGCCGGGGAAGGTGTGCCGGCGGCAGCATCGACGCCGTACGTGAGCTCGACCACCCCGGCCGGCCAGCTGTGTACGTCGACCAACGTCAGAGTCGTATCCGTAGGGAGTTCCGGGGTGAGCCGGCGGCCTGCACCGGTCAAGATCGGGAGCACCATGAGACGGATCTCGTCGAGGGCGCCGAGGGCCCGGAACGTCTCGATCGTCGTCGGACCGCCGACCAGGTGGACGTCGCCACCGGTGTTGGCTGCACGGAGTCGAGCCAGCAGCCGGCGCGGATCACTGTCAGTGTCGATCACGACGTGGTCGGGGGTCCCGGCGGGGGTGCCGGCGGGGAGATGCGATCCGAGGACGTAGACCTCGAGGTCCCCCCACGGCCAGAACGGCGCGCCCAGAGCCGGTTCGAAGGTGGTGCGGCCCATGAGGACGGCGTCGCAGCGAGCTTGGAGCTCATAGAAACCCAGCGCTCCCGCGTCCCATCCGCTGAAGGCGAGTTGGACGGGCCAACCATCTGGCGTCGTCACAAAGCCGTCGAGGCTCGTACACATGCGGGTGAGGATCTTCATCCCCGCACCTCCGCGGCCGCACCGCGGCGGATGTCTCCATGGAGAAAGGCTTCCACCACAGGGGCGACCAGTGCGCTGCGGCTGATGTCCATATGGGTGGTCCCCGGGAGGACGGCGAGTTGACCATGCGGCATGAGCTCTGCAGCCTTCGCCGCATTCGGGACGAGGATGAAGTCGGTGTCGCCGATCAGCACGAGTACCGGAACCTCGACGGCGCGCAGTTGCTCGTCGGCCCAACCTCCGAATCCATGCACCAATGCCGCCGTCTTCGCTATGGTCGCCTCGAAGTGGGACGGGTCCGGGGCGACCGCCGCGTAGGCCTCGCGCATCGCGGCAAAATCGGCTTCCGTCGGGAGACGATCCGGCTCGATTTCACCACCCCGGTCGTTGCGGTGGTCGGCCGAGGCCACGACCGCGCGCCCGACGCGATCCTGATGGCGGATGAGCAGCTCGTAAGTCGTAAGCCCGCCGAGACTGAAGCCGAACACGTCTGCTCGCTCGACGCCCAATTGGTCCAGCAGGGCCACCACATCCGCGGCCAGGTATTCGAAGGTCATGGGCCGGTCGGTGTCGGCCGTGCGGCCGTGACCCTGGAGCTCGACGGCGATCACGTGATGGTGCTCGGCCAGGACCGGTAGCACCACGCCGAAGCTGAGCTCGATAGTGAGCAGGCCACCGTGCAGCAGGACCAGGGGCGGCCCCTCCCCGTGCTGCTCGAAATAGACGTGGAGTCCGTTGACATCGGCGTAGGGCATACCAGGGAGACGTTACGAGCCGGCCTAACTCATCGCAGGTATATTTCGTGGAGACGCAGGGAGATGCGGCACGACAGGGGGATGCACGATGCGGTTCAACCACATGGAACTCACTTTCGCCCGTGGCGCGCTGAACGAAGAGGTACGGGCCGACATCGACCGCTTCTACGGCGACGTGCTCGATTGGCGGTGCGGTCCCTACGAGCTGTTCGGACAGACGGGCCACTTGCTCGTCCCCGACGAGGGGCAGTTCATCCTGCTGATGGAGGTCGACGAGCCGATCCATTCGCCGAGCTACGACCACCTCGGCCTCTTGCTGGATTCCCGTGAGGAGGTCGACGACATCTTCGAGGCGTGTCAGCGTTACCAGGAGAAGGACGACCGTCTCCAGCTCAAGAACTTCGACGACATTGTAACGCCAGGTGTCACCCAGCGGGCCTTCTACGTGCGCTATCTCCTCCCCATCTGGTTCGACGTCTGTGCGCTCGAATACCCGCCCGGGGGTGGGCCGACAAGGCAGTGGCGTTTCACCGAGTCGTAAGCGCGACGCAGGGAGTCGAATGGGTTGGCTGTACGGTTGGGTGCAGCAGGTTGCGCCAGGGTTGGGCAGCCGGGAGGGGAGGCTGAATGATCGAAGACTGGTCAGCAGGAGCAACGATCGGGGGGCGACCCATTCCGGCGCTCCCCGACATGGAACGCCTGCGCGCTGAGCGCTTCGCCAAAATTCAGGACCAGCTCGAGGCCCAGAACATCGACGGCCTCGTGCTGCTCGGCTCGGCCGGCGTCGCCCACACGACCGGCGCCGATGCTCCGGGCGAGGACGCCGGGAGGGCGGGCCTTTTCCGGGCCGTCTCTGTGGTCATCGCGGGCGAGAGCGCGCCACACCTCTACACCCCGTACCTCGACGGGGTACCGCCGGAGCTTCCGGCCGACCATGTACACCGACCGCTGTTCCCCGACCTCGACGACGGGATCCATGCCTTCGTCGATGCGCTCAACGGGTTCTTCCCGTCAGGCGCCCGCCTCGGCGTCGACGAGCAGACGCACCCCATGTTGCGCGCGCTGGATCATTTCGCGTGGAGTGATGCGAGCAGCGTGCTCGGTGCCGCCAAAATTATCAAGACGCCGGACGAGGTCTCGGCGATCCGCGAGGCGCAACGGATCACCGAGCAGGCGATGGAGAGCGCCCGCGAAGCCCTGCGGCCGGGGATGCGCCAGACCGAGCTGAGCGGCATCTTCCTCCGCCGCCTCTTCGAGTTGGGCGCCACGGCCAATGCCATCGACCCCATCTGGCAGGTCATGACGCCCACCAAAGCCGCAGGCCCCTGGACCACCCACGGCGACCTGGCCTACCCGATTTCGACGACCGACCAGATCCTGCGCGAGGGCGACGTCATCTGGGTCGACGCCGGCATCTGCCACCAGGGGTACGCCTCGGACTTCGGCCGGACCTGGATCACGAGCGCCCACCCGGACCTCACCGAGCGGCAGACGTCGCACTTCGCGCGTTGGCGGTCGATCGTGGCGGCGGCCCGTGACATCCTCAAGCCCGGCGTCTCCGCCCTCGAGCTCGGCCGGGCCGCCATCGCCGCCAACGGCGGCGTGAAGCCCTGGATCGAGCACTTCTACCTGGCCCACGGCATCGGCACCGACAGCGCCGAGATGCCCCTCATCGGGACCGATCTGGGCGATGACTTCGACGGGTCGCTCATCATGGCGCCGGGCATGGTCCTCGTCTTCGAACCGGTCATCTGGGACGAGGGGTACGCCGGTTACCGCTCCGAGGACATCGTGGCGGTCACCGACACCGGGTGGGTGCAACTGAGCGGCCTGCGCTACGACCCCTTCGAGGTGGTGGCATGACCGGGACCATGGCCCTCGAGGACGGCGCCCGCGTCGATTTCACGAGGCTCCGCCAGGAGCGCCGCCGCCGCGTGTTCGAAGCGGCCGAGAGCGCCGGCCTCGATGCGCTGGTGCTCGGTCGTGCCGGCAATGTCCGCTACGCCACCGGAGCCCGCCAGCTGTGGCGAACCGGGGCCAACCCCTTCGCCCCCCTCTGTGTCGTCATCCCCAAGGCCGGTCGGATCCACCTGCTCTCGACCTGGGACGACGGCATCCCACCCGAAATCGGCCACGACGACCTGTACGGGATGTTCTGGAACCCGGCGAACCTGATCGCTGCCCTGGCCGGCATCCCCGGGCTCGCCGAGGCGCACCGGGTCGGCACGGACTCGCTCACGCCCTTCTTCGCCGAGGTCCTCTCCGGCATCGTGCCCAACTTCGAGCTGGTCGACGCGTCGGGCATCCTGGCCGGGTTGCGGGCGGAGAAGACGGCGGACGAGTTGGGATGTATCGAGGTGGCGATCACACTGGCCGAAGCGGGACTGGCCGCGCTGGAAGAGGCGCTCCGGCCCGGTGTGAGCGAACGGGACCTCCTTGGCGTCTATGTGGAAACCGTGGCCGCTCTCGGTGCACCGACACCACCCAGTGAGAGCGTGGTCTTCGCCACCCCGCGCCGGGGCCCCGTCCGCTACCGCTCTCTCGCCAGCGACCGCATCATCACGAGGGGCGAACTCGTGGTCCTCTCCCCCGGCGCTCTCTATGCCGCCTACGAGGGTGGGGTGGCCCGCACCAGGACGGCGGGGGCGGCGCCGTCGCGCGACGCCGTGGCGCTGGCCGATCGCTGCCACCGTGCCACCGACGCGCTGGTGGCGGCGTGCCGGGCCGGCAACACGGGCGCCGACCTCTATCGCGCCTGGGAGTCCACCGGCGAGCGGCCACCCGAGATTGCCCTTGCCTATGGCATGGGCCTCGGCACGGAGACCCCGATGGTCGGCTTCGGCCGCAGTGCCGGAACGACCCTGCACGAGGGCGCCATCCTGAGCGTCCAGGCCTGGGTCAGCGAGGAAGGGATCGGTGGCTTCTTCGAACGGGAGATGGTGCGGATCGATGCGCACGGACCCGATGTCCTAACAAGGAGCCAGAGATGAGCGTCACGGACAAGAGCGAGGCCGGGGGCGGGCGTCCAGAGGTCGACTTCGACCAGTACGCCGACGAATTCGCCCAGAACCGGCATGCAGAGTGGGCGAAAATGCGCGCCCGGTGCCCTGTGGCCTACAACACGCGGTACGGCGGGTTCTGGGCGGTGAGCGGGTACGACGAAGTCGTGGCGGTCTCCCGCGACGGCTCCACCTTCTCCTCGCTCTACGAGGATCACCCGGTCGACGGGATCGACTACATCGGGATCATGGGCGTCCCCCGCATGCCGGGCGTTCCGTCAGCAAAGATCGCGGAAGCCGAGGGACCCACACACGTCGCGCTCCGCCGGTTACTCAATCCCTTCATGCTGCCGTCGGCCGTGGCCGAGTACCGCCCGTTCGCCGAACAGTGCGCCACCTGGTTACTCGATCAGAAGATCGCCGACGGCCACATGGACATGGTCACGGACTTCACCAACCCGGTGCCCGCCATCCTCACCATGAAAATGGTCGGCCTTCCCTGTGAGAGTTGGCCGTATTACGCCGAGGTGTTCCACGCCATCAACGCGTACTCGACCGACACCCCGGAATACGCCCACTCCCTGGAGATGATGGACCAGATGATGGCCGAGCTGCTCCAGGTGGCCGAGGTGCGCCGGCACGACCCCAAGGACGACATTCTGTCCAAGTTGGTGGCCATGAAAGTCGACGACGGGCGGCCGTTGAACGACGAGGAGCTCATCGGCGTGCTCTGGAATCTCATCGGTGGCGGCCTCGACACCACCACGTCGTTGACGTCGCTGTCGCTGCTGCACCTCGATGACCATCACGAACTGCGCCAACGACTCGTCGACGAGCCGGACCTTTTGATCCCCGCCACCGAAGAGTTCCTCCGGTTCACCTCGGTCAACGAAACACTCAGCCGTACGGTGACCAGGGACGTGGAGTTGGGCGGCCAGCAGCTGAGCCGGGGTGACTTCCTGGTCCTGAGCTGGCTGTCGGCCAACTTCGACGAGAAGGTCTTCGAGCGGCCCGACGAGGTGATCCTCGACCGTGCGCCCAACCCCCACATGGCCTTCGGTGTCGGCCCGCATCGCTGCATCGGGATGCACATCGCGCGGTCACTCTTCGAGGTCATGATGCGTGAAGTGCTGGCGCGCATTCCCGATTACGTGGTGGACCGCACGGCAACGGACTTTTACAAGGGCAATCCCGAGCTCACCGGCGTTGTCGCCATGCCCGTGACGTTCACGCCGGGCAAACCGGTGGGGGTCGAGCGGCCCTACTGAGGGGTCTCCTTCGCACTGTGTGAGCGTTCGCCATCGCGGCGCGCCGTTGGCACGTCGGCGCCCGCGGGCAAGGTCTAGGGTGATGAGCCATGGAGTCGTGGGAGCTCGTGATCAGAGAGTGTTGTCGCGACACGCTGGCCCTCTATACGCATGCAGGCGACAGGTACCGCATCGAGGAACTCGGGTCGGCGTTCTGCGAAGACGGCGTGCTCGAGATCAGGGGCGTCGAACCGATCGTGGGCCGTGCGGCCATCGTGGCCACGTTCACCGGAGATACGAGCGGCCTCCAGGCACAGATGGAGGCCGCCATCGTCGAGCCGGAGACGCCGGCGGCGTTGGAGGAGCAGGGGGGCCCGCCCGGTACTGGTGCTGACGCCGGTGCGAGTGCTGACGCCGGTGCTGGTGCTGACGCCGGTGCGAAATACATCCTCCGCCACAACGTGACCAACATCCGCTTCGAATCCGTGTCGCCCACGGAGACCACGGTCGCGAGTTACTTCCTCGTCGTCACCCGGAAGGGTCTCGATCACGTGGGGCGCTACCGCGACCGGATGGTCCCCGTCGGCGACCAGTGGCTGATCGCGCACCGATTCGTGTCGGTCGACTGGCGCGCCCCGGACTAGGTGCCCCGGGGGGCCTCAGCCCGCGAGGAAGGCCTCGACTGCTTCGATGAAGGCGTCCTCCTGCTCGAACATGGGGTAATGCCCCGCCCGATCGATCACGACGAGTTGCGCGCCGTCGATGAGCCGTACCATCTCCTCGGCGTAGCTCACCGGCAACAGGCCATCGTCCCGGCCCTGCACGACCAAGGTCGGCGCAGTGAGATAACGGAGCCGACGACGCAGCCCGCGCTCAGCGATCGGCCACATGAACCGGGTGGCCGCTCCATAGTTACGGGCTTGGAAGAGAGAGGCGGCCTGACCATCGTCCGGGACCGGCACGAAGTTGCTCGGCTCGGGGTGCGGGCGGTTCGCGAGATCGTGCCATTTCGCCTTCAACGCGAGGTCGCGCGCGCCGAACGGATCCATGGCCGGTTCTTCGTCGAGCCAGAGTCCGAAAGAATCCACGAGCACCAGCCGACGCACGATGTCGGGAATGATCGCCGCGATTTCGGCGGCGATCATTCCGCCGATCGAATGGCCCACGAGATCCACCGGTCCCGCGTCGAGATCCTGCACCAGGGCCCGGTAGAACAACACCAGATCGAGCAGGTCGTGGATCTCTTCGGAACCGGCCGACGTCCCATAACCAGGTTGCTCCGGTGCCCAGACCCGGTGACGCTCTGCGAAGCGGCCGAGGAATGCCGCGTCTCCCGGGTGCCGCTCGTAGCCATGCAGGAACAGCAAGGGCGGGCCTGCACCTCCCTCCCAAACGTCGACCTCGAACGGACCTGCCGCGTGGCGATGCATCTTCCCCAGGGTCATTCCCCTCCTCTTGCCCGATGGTTGCGGCGGCGAATTTGAGCACTCACCCAATAACCGCGTATTGATGCTATACAGAACGCATTGCTACGAGCGAGGCCCCCTGCGACGACATGGGGAGCGGGCACACGCGCCCGCAGGGGGCACCGCCAGGGACGACATCGACAGGAGGGCCCGTGAGGTTCCACTGGTTTGCGCAGCAGTACTACACGGGGCTGCCTGAGGACTACTCGAAGTCCATCCACAGTTCGTGGGTTACTGCGCCCACGGCCGTCATGGATCCGACGCACGTCGGCGAGGACTACCACATGTACCTCCGCCTGATGCAGGACGCCGATCGACTGGGATGGGATTCGCTTCTCCTCAACGAACACCACCAGACGTCGCTGGCCATGACGCCGTCCCCAATCTGATTGCCGCCATCCTCGCCGTCACCACTGAGAACTGCGGCGATCGCCCTCTGCGGCAACTCGCTGGCTCTCTACAATCCTCCGCTGCGGGTGGCCGGAGGAGATCGCGATGCTCGACTGCCTGTCCGGCGGGCGGATCATCGCCGGGATCGTCTTCGGCACGCCCATGGACACCGCGTTCGTGTACGGCGTACCGCCCGATCGAACTCCGCGAACGCTTTCACGAGGCGCGTGAACTGATCCATCGGGCGTGGAAGGCGGAGGAGCCCTTCGCCTTCAACGGACGCTTCAACAAGCTCCGCTACGTCAACCCGTGGCCCCGGCCCCTCCAAGAAGGACATCCCGATCTGGATCCCCGGCTCAGGCAGCGTGGAAACCTGGGAGGTCGTCAACGCGCTCGACTACTGCTACGGATATCTGTCATTCCATGGCAAGCAGAACGCCACGCCGATCGTCAACGCATTCTGGGACTACACCGGAGCGCACGGCGCCAATATGAACCCGAACCGGATGGCCTTCACGCAGATCATCTGCTGCGCCGACTCCGATAAAGAGGCGGAGGCAGCTCTACTCCGATGCCGTGCAATACTTCTACCGGCAGAACCCGGTGGCCTTGCGAGTTCGCCACCCCGCCCGGCTACCTGACGCAGGCGTCGCTGCGCCAGCAACTCGCCCGTCAACAGGTCATCTCGTCCGAGGAACGACAGAAGGCCGACCGGGGCGAGCTCGGCTTCTGGGAGTACGACGAGCTCGGCTACATCATCGCCGGGACGCCCGAGCGGGTCGAGCAGCGCGTACGCGAGCTGGCCACGGAGCTTCGCATCGGCCAGTTGATCACCTGCATGCACGTCGGCAACCTGCCCGAGGAGGTGGCGGCGCAGAACAACCACCTCTTCGCGACCGGCGTCATCCCGAAGCTCCGCGAACATCTGGTCCGAGTAGAGGATCGCTGGACGCCCATGTCAGCCAGGAACGCATCGCTGAACGATTCCCCATGCCGATCTCGGCCTGACCTGCCGTCGTCTCGGGTTCTGGTTGACGGGTGCCACACATCCAGCTCGACGCATTCTAGCTGTTCTACGAGGTAGCCGGCAAGGGCCCGCCGCTGCTGCTCCTCTCCGGTCTGGGGGCGAGCCGGGTCGGCTTCGCCCCGGTCGTTCCCGCCCTCGCACGGCGCTACCGGGTCATCACGTGTGACAACCGGGGGACCGGGCGCAGCGGCGTGCCGCCCGGGTCCGTACAGCATCGAGCAGATGGCCGCCGACACGGTGGCACTCATCGAACACCTCGGCCTCGGTCCGGTCGCCGTCATCGGATGGTCCCTGGGCGGCACGATCCTGCAGTCGCTCCTGATCGACCACCCCGAGTTCCTCACTGCGGCCGTCCTGCTCAGCACCCTCCCCTGCTACAGCGAGCTGCAACAGTGCTGGCTCGACAGCATCCTGGCGTTGCGTCGCACGGGTGTCGATCCCTTGCTGGCTGCCACTGCGGGGGCGCCCTGGATATTCACCCCTTCCACACTCTCGGATCACGACCGGGCCCTGCGGATCTTGAAAGGACGCGCTGACGACCCCGAGGCAACCAGCGACGACGCCTTCGAGGCCCAAGCGGCGGCGATCCGGTCATTCGATCGCCGAGCCGAGCTGGCAACGGTGACCACACCGACACTCGTGCTCGTCGGGGCCGAGGACGTGTTGACCCCGCCGCGCCAATCGGTCGAGATCGCCCAACGCATCGGCCATGCCACTCTCGAGGTGCTGCCGCGCGGCGGTCACGGCATGCTCCTCGAGTACCCCAACCCGACCCTGGGAGCCATCAACTCGTTCCTGGAGCACCATCTGCCGGCCTGATCGTTCCGAGGATGTGCTCCGGCGGCGCGTGATCGGGGCGACTCCGGACTCGGGGTTGGGGCGACTCAGTATTCTCCGGCCCGCCCCAGCAGCGCACGGGCGGCCTCGGACCCGTCGAGCAGGCGGTTGGTGCGATAGCTGGCGCGCCAACCTTCGGGCGTGCGCACCAACTCCCAGCGGTTCACCGCCACGCGCCAGAGTCTCGAAGCCGCCCTCCCCGTGCCGGAACACCCGGGAGTAGCAGGTGGCAACGGCCCGATGCCCCTCGATGAGGATGTGCGGCACACCCAGCACATGGGCCGCCCCCCCGGCAATGAGCTTCTGATGGAACTCGCCTTCCACCATGCCGGCGATCTCCGCCCGCCCGCTCCAGACCGCCGAATCCGTGTCGTAGACGCCGTCCTCGGTCCAGAGGGCGGCGGCGGCCTCGCTCTGCCCGCTGTCGACTGCGGGCCCGTAGGCGCTGATCAACCGGACGATCTCGCGCTCGTCTTCGAGCACACGGAGCGTCTCTGCAATTCGCAACAGCTCCTGTTCAACGTTTGCCATACCGACTTCTCCTTTCTCCTGCTCGTCTCGTTCTCGGCGACACCCTCCCGTCACCGTTGCACAGATGGAGGGGCGGAAGAGGGCAGATGGCGGGACAGTCCGCATGACCGGTCGAGGGTGGGCGCTCCTCGACGCTTAGCGTGCCCGACGGCAGGAATGATCCCGGGCCCCTCATGCGGGGCCCGACACGCGAAGATCTGGGGGAGACAACATGGCGAACGAGAGAAGAGTGGCTCTGGTGACCGGGCGCCAGCCGTGGCGTGGGTCGGTCCATCGCCATCGAACTGGCCAAGGTCGGTTTCGACGTCGCCGTCACCGCACGCACGGTCCAAGAAGGCAGCGGGTTCGACATCGGCCATGACGGCGCCGTGCGCGGCCTACCCGGCAGTGTCGAGAACACGGCTGATGCCGTCCGCGAGCAGGGACAGGAGGCGCTCCCGGTCCGGATGGACCTGTCCGACCCGCTCTCCATCGGCCTCGCCGTGGGAGAGGTGCTCGCCACGTGGGGCCATGTTGACGTTCTGGTCAACAACGCCATCTACACCGGGCAAAGGGGCGCAGGCCTCGGTGCTGGACCTCGATCTGGCCGATCTGCAGGAAGAGATCGACATCGACATCGTGGCGCCGCTCACCCTCATCAAGCTGCTCGTTCCCGGCATGGTCAAAAGGGGCAAAGGGACCGTCCTGAACGTCACCTCCGGCGTGGCCTACACGGATCCGCTCGAGATGGGCAGCTACGGCATCGGCTACGCGGTGGGCAAAGCCGGGCCTGTTCAAAGCCGCCGGAATTCTGGCCGTCGAATTGGGCGACAAGGGCATTACGGCCTACAACGTCCACCCCGGCTTCATCGCCACTGAGCGCATGGCCCTGCACACGGCCGAATTGGAAGGCCTCGACCTGTCGTACGCCGCCCCGCCCGAGGTCTGCGGCGCGGTCGCAGCCTGGCTGGCCAATGACCCGACCGACAACCCGCCGCGGAACGGCACGAACATCGAGAGCCAGCAGTTCTGCGCCGAGCGCAACCTTGTTCCCAGTTGGACGCCCGCGGGTCGCTATGCCGCTGGTGGCGGAAGGGCCGGCAAAGTGGCGGCGCGAGAGTTGAGCCTGCGCGCCTGCGTCGTCGGCACCTCCTTCGGCGCCCGCATCCACGTGCCCGCGCTCCGGCAGGCCGGCTTCGACGTCGTTGCCCTCGTCGGGACCGACCCGGCCAAGACGGCGCGCCGGGCCGAACGCTTCGAGCGTCGAGCACGCCTGCACCTCGCTCGGCGAAGCGCTTGCCCTCGGCCTCGATGCCGTGTCCATCGCCGGGCCGCCGGCCACGCACGCCCCGTTGGCGTCCGAAGCCATCGCCGCCGGCTGCCACGTCCTGTGCGAGAAGCCCTTCACCCTCGACGTGAGCGAGGCCGAGGAGCTGGTACGTGCCGGCGACGCGGCCGGTGTGGTGACGATCCTCGGCCATGAGTTCCGTTGGTCGGTGGCGCAGTCGACGATGGAGTGGGCGCTCGCCGAGGGCCTCATCGGCACTCCCAAGTTGTTCGTGAGCGCCTCGTTCATCTCCATGCTCCGCACGTTTCCCATGCCGGAATGGTGGTTCGATCCTGCACGAGGCGGGGGATGGCTGAATGCGTCGGGCTCCCACCGCATCGACGCGATGCGGCAGTGGTTCGGGGAGTTCGAAGCGGTCAGCGCCGGCCTGACGTCGACGAGCGATCCCGCGCGTTGGGCGTCGACGACACCTTCAACATTCGCGCCGTCATGCGCAATGGGGTCGACGTCTCGTTGGTGCAGAGCGGTGCGGCGGCCGGACCGGGAGCAGGCATGACCCGCGTCGTCGGGACCAAGGGCACACTGTGGGCCGAAGGCGACACTGTGCACATCGCCACAGACGACGAACCGGCGGGCCGGGTCCTCGACCCTCCCGCCACGCTGGCCCTTCCCGACGTCGGCGCCCTGGCCGGTGGACAACTGGCCGACATGACCTTGATGGAATTGCCGCCGTACATCCGTTTGGCGCAGGCATTTCGGCGAGCCATCGAAGGGGCGCCCCCCGAACCTGGACCCCGAGCGGCCACGTTCGTCGATGGACTGGCCTGCATGCGGGTGCTGGCCGCCGTGCGCCAGTCCGCCGCGAATAGGGGACGTTGGATCACTGTCAGTACCGAGGAAGGTGGGGGAACATGAGTGGAGCAAAGCCAATAGTGGTCGGCGTTCTCGGCGACCGTCCGGGCGACCAGAGCGCGATGGTCGGCGTCATGCGTGAGGTGGTCGAAGCTGCTGTCGTCTCGGGGAGAATCGATCGGCCCGTCGAGTTCGTGGTGGACATCACCGATGGCCTTCCCGAGGGCACGGCGGCGAGTCTCACCGCCGGCTTCCACCGCTTGGTGGCGCAGGACGCCCTCGTGATAATGGGGCCGACGGTGACCGACAACGGTTTGGTCGCGACGGAACTGGCCGACGAATTCCGCATTCCCTGCTGCAACTGGACGGGCAGCGACCGCACCCGGAGCGAGTGGATGTTCCACTACCAGATCGGTTCGCTGGAAGAGGAGCCGCATCTCATGGCGGGTCACCTGGCGTCGCTCGGCCACACGCGGGTGGCACTGGTACAGGACCGCTCCCCCATCGGGAACCGGTACGGAGCCTTCTTCGAGAACGCCACCGAGCGTCTGGGCCTGCAGATCACGTCCAAGACGCTGATCTCGCCGGTCTCGAGCGACTTGTCCTCCGTCGTGCGCGATGTGCGGGGAGGGGACATAGACGCCTTGGTGTATCTCGGCTTGGGGCTCTCGGCCGGCACCCTCGGGCGCGCCATGGCGGAGGCCGATTGGCACCCTCCTGTCTTCGCCAACTCGGCGCTGATGTTCGGCTACGCCTTTCCCGAATGGGTGGAGAACTGGGAGGGCTGGACCTACGTCGACGCCTGGTCCGAGAAGAACGAGCGACTCCAGTCTCTTCTGGCCGCTCGGCCCGACGGCGCCACTGTGTTTCCCGATGACCGTGGCCGCAGGTGACGACATGGGCAGACTCCTGGTCGAAGGCGTTGGCGGGGGCGGAGATCCTCACCCGTGCGTCGGTGAAGGAAGCATTCGAGCGCATCAAGTGCCTGCCCGCCACACTTGGCGAGCCCGGGACCACCTTGGGCTTCGGCCACTGGGACCGCGCCGCCCTCAAGGGTGGCTTCATCCTCCTACGGCAATGGATCGGTGGGCGCTCCGTCGCCGTGTAAGAGTCCTCAGACCTTCATGATCCGCGCCATGTTGCCACCCATGACCTTGGCCGTGTCCTCAGGGGACATGGTCTCCTCGACCACCTCGGAATAGGCGAGCGGGTCGGCCAGCCCCTCCATGTGGGGGAAGTCGGACCCGAACATCACGTTGTCGACACCGATCAACGCGGCCAGGCCTGCAGGGTCGGGCTCCTGGAATGCGTGGACGAAAATGTTGCGCTTGAAGACCTTCACCGGGTCCTCCTCGAACATCTCCGGACTGCGCGCATAGGCGGCTTCCATCCGCCCAATGAGCGGGCGCACCCACTCGGTCCCGAACTCGGTCGGAGCGAAACGCAGCTTCGGGAAACGAGTGGCCAGGCCATGGCCGATGATCGAAGCGACCCCGTCGATGATGGCGGACTTCTCCGAAGCCAGGGTGAGAAAGGCCGGCTGAGCCGTTCAGTCCCGGAATTCCGCCCGGGCTGAACGGCCTGAACTCACTGTTGCCGAGCCCTTCCCACTCGTTGCTGTAGCGCTGGTAGCCGGAGTCGGTTTGATGCATCCCGACGAGGATGTCCGCTTCCTGCACCGCCTCCCAGAACGGATCGAACTCGGGCAGGGCGAACGAACGGCGGCCCTTCCATGTCGGCACGGGCGCCGTGTGGAGGAGGAACGCCTTCGCCCCGTTGTCGACCACGAAGCGGAGCTCCTCGAGGGCCCCCTCGAGCACAGAGAGGCTGATCATCGGAGTCGGGTACATCGCATCGGCATAGTTGAACGTCCAGTGCTCGAGCATCCAACGGTTGAACGCGTGAAGGACGACCTGAATGGCGTCTGGATCCTCGGCCAGCCGCTCCTCGATACCGGTGGCGAGCGTCGGCCAGATCATGGACTTGTCGATGCCCATGTCCTTCATGAGGGCCAACCGGGGCTCGGGGTCGAAAAAGGCCTCCACCGCCGGGATGCCTCGCCGGTGCTGGGGGTCGGCCGCTTGGCCGCCGGGAGGAGCCACGCGGGCGAAGGTGGGATTGGGGATGAAGTCGCTTATCTTGTCCTTGATGGCGACCTTGGTGCGATTCCCGACGTCGACGTACTTGATGATGCCGTCATACGCGGGAGGAAGAAACATCGTCAAGGCATCCCGGTTCTCGTACATGTGGTTGTCGGCGTCGAACACCGGATAGGGCAAGCGCCGCTCCCGCATGTAGATAAACGCATCTGACACGTACTCGTCAGTCATGGTCCTCCCTTACATGGGGATCGGTTTCTATCCCGCTTTGACATGCTACCGCTGAGAATCACCCGCCGCTGGGCAGATGCCCAATATATCAAGAGTGGGGGCGCAAGGGACAAAGGTGCCGGGTTCAGGCGGGGCAACTCGCGGTGAGGATGGCTCCCGGAGGCACCCCGGGGCTGCGTACCGGAGACCCGCGGGCCGTGCACGGCGGACCCCCCATAGCCCCGAGGACCCCTGCGCCCGGCGGTAGGCTGACGGTCCAAGATCCACGTGAGTAAGGAGTCGTTCCATGTCCGAGGCGGGAGACGCAACGCGATTGGCATTGCTCGACGCGGCCGAAGAACTCCTGATTACCAAGGGTGTGGCAGGCATTACGACCCGCAAGGTCGCTGATCGCGCCGGAGTGAACCAGGCACTCGTCCACTACCACTTCGGCACCATAGAAGAGCTCCTCCTCGCGGCGCTCGAGCGAGTCGGGGTGCTCGTCAAGGAGCGCTCTCAGGAGATCTATCGCAGTGACGTTTCGTTCGTCGACGGCTGGTTCGAAGAGATGAACGTCAAGATCACCGAGGACTTTGATCGTGGCTGGGGAAAGGTGTGGTTGGAAAACCTGACACTCGCCGCGAATCGACCGAATATCGGCAAGCAGTATGCGAAAGCCGCGACCATGACACGCAAGCTGCATGAGCAATACGTCAACGAGATGCTGGACCAGCTGGGAATCGACAGGAAGGAGTATCCGGCCTCCGGCATCGTCACCCTCCTGGACGCCATAACTTCGAAGCTCATTTTGGACCGCCTCGTGGGGATCAAGTCAGGGCACAAGGAACTCCTCGCCATGCTGCACCGCGTGTGGGCGCAGATTGAGGATGGGATGGCGCGCTGAGCGGCGCTACGGGTGATCCGGCGCCGGGGTGAATCGGAAGAGGCGCTCGGCGTTGCCACGCATGATCTTGTGGCGGTTCTCCGGGGAGATCCCCGCCAGCTGCTTTTGGGCATGCTCGAGGCAGTTGGGCCAGGTTGAGTCGCTGTGGGGATAATCGGTTTCGATCATAACGTTGTCGTAACCGATGGCATCGAGGTTCCGCACCCCATGGACGTCGTCGATGAAGCAGCCGTAAATGTGCTGGCGGAACGTCTCCATGACCGAGAAGCCCTGCAGGTCTATGGCCGCCCGCTCGTCCACCTCGACCCGGCCGCTGAGCGAGTCGTGCCGAACGTCGCCGTTGGCGATCCAGTACTGGTGCTTCTCGACGACTTGCGCCGCTTTCTCCAGAAAGAACGGCATCCACCCGATTCCCCCCTCGGCAAGAGCAACCTTGATGCCGGGGAACTTTCGTACGACGGGGCTGAAGATCCACTCGATCATCGCACCGGCGATCAGCAGCGGGGGTCCCCATGACATTGTCACCAGCATGGGCGACTCGTCCGACATCGTGAGCCGCTTGCTCGATGAGCCGATATGCATGCACAACACGGTCTCGGTCTCTTCGCAGGCCGCCATCAGTGGATCCCAGTGACCGCCCGGGTCCTGAATTGTGGGAAGCCCCAGCATCGCGGGGTTCTCTGAGAACGCAACGGCGGTCGGCACCTCGCGCCGCATTCCGCCTAACTTCCGCCGCCGCCAGATTCGGGTTCCAAAGTGGGATGAGCGTCAGCGGGATGTACCGGCCGGGCGCCCGGCCACACCACTCGTCGATCATCCAGTCGTTGTACGCCTGCACGCACAGCAACGCCAACTCGCGGTCTTCGGCCTCATTGAAAACCTGCCCGCAAAAGCGAGGGAAGGAAGGAAAACACATCGACGCCAGTACGCCCGCTCTATCCATATCCTCCAGACGGGCGACGGAGTCGTAGCAGCCTGGCCGCATTTCCTCATAGGTGATCGGCTCGAAACTGAACTCTTCGCGGGTCTTGCCGGCGACGGCTCCGAGCCCAGGCGTGACCATTCGTTTGCCTTCGTAGACCCAGGCTTCGCCGTCTTTGTGGCGCACGAGACGTGGCGCGGCGTCCTTGAACTTCGCCGGCACACGGTCCTGCCAGACATGGCCCGGCTCCAGTACGTGGTCATCGACAGAAATGATCCATTCTGTCCTGTCCACGTCCATCTGCGACCTCTTTCAGTGCTTCATTGGCGCCAGTGGCCGGCGAAGCCCGATCATCGCTCGCCGGGCACTCAGCTTCTCGACCCCGCTGCGATGAGACGGTCGAACTGGTTCCCTTCCCTCACCTCTGCCGATTGGAAATCGATCTCAATTGTCAATTATTAGGGCATATGCCTAACATGGTGCACACACGGTGTCAAGCCGGGCATACGCCCAAATCGCACTGCTGGAACATGGGGAGGTTGGGCGTGTGACCGACAACGAGTTGCCGTGGATCACGGACTGTTACATCAATGCAAATCCCCCACACTTGAACCTGGACTGGTCGCTCTCACAAGCCACGTACGGCCACAACCGCTCCCAGGCGCAAACGATTGAAGAGCTGATCGAGGACATGGATCGCAACCACATCGACCGTGGCCTGCTCGCTCCTCCACCAGAGTCAGCCATGGGTGATCAGGAGATGGGCTACCGCTGGACGCTGGAGGCAGTGCAAAAACACCCCGACCGCTTCGCGCTCAGTGTCCGCGTGCACGCCGAGGAGGGGATGCAGGCAGTGCGCCACCTCGAAAGCATGGTGCGCAATGATGGGGCTCGGGCCCTGCGCATCGTGCCGTACCGGGACGGGAAGAAGGCCAGCCACCGCTCGTACTTCCCCGTTTACGCCAAGTGCATCGAACTCGGGATCCCCGTGACCATCACGACCGGGATGCCGCTGGTGCAGCGACGTGGCATCGTGCAGGATCCCAAGCACCTCGACAAGGTGTGCGCATTTTTCCCCGAGCTGGTGATCGTCAGCGCGCACGGTGGTGCGCCATGGACATCGACACTGGTGCAGCTCCTCAAGACCTGGCCGAACCTCTATCACATGATTTCCGCCTACGCACCAAGCCGCTATCCACCTGAATTGATCGCCTATGCCAATTCCAAAAGAGGCTTCAAGAAGGTGCTGTTCGCCAGCGACTACCCACTCATGCCCTTCGAGAGAACGCGACGTGAACTCCCGGACTGCGGCATACGTGACGAGGTCATGCCGTGGTTCACCGTGAAAAACGCGGCACGGGTGATCTGGGGCGAAGAGACCGACGATGCCGCCGTTGGTTGAGCGACCCTGCAGCGCGATCTGCGCATTTCGGAGGGCCGCACTTGCTTGACAGCCTCTTTGTGCGATGTTAGGCATATGCCTTAATAGTCAGAGATCGCGCGCACAGGACTCCTCACTCCCGGCGGAGCGCCACGGCGTGTCCACACTGCCAGGAAACCGATGAGGAAAGAAGACATCGATGCTTGATCTGGTTCTTCGCAACGGATTCGTCGTTGATGGCTCCGGAAGGCCCGGCAGGCGGGCCGACATCGGCGTCGCCGATGGCCAGATCGTCACAATCGGGCGGGTCGAGACCGAGGGCCGCCGCGAGATCGACGTCGACGGCCTGCTCGTGATCCCGGGATTCGTGGATCTCCATACTCACTACGACGCGCAGGTGTACTGGGATCCTCTCCTTTCACCCTCTCCCGCACACGGTGTGACGACGGCGATCAGCGGTAACTGTGGACTGACCCTGGCCCCGATGAAGCCCGAGGATCGGGACTTCTCTGTTCGGCTGTTGGCCAACGTCGAAGGGATCCCGAGTGAGGCCATTGCGGCCGGCGTCGACTTCACGTGGGAGACCTTCCCCGAAATGATGGCGCAGCTCGACCACACCCCACTCGGCATCAACCTGGGCCTGATGGTCGGCCATTCCGCGATCCGCCGCAACGTAATGGGCCCTGCCGCCTCCTCGGCCCAAGCCGATGCAGGGCAGCTCGAGGAGATGTGCCGGATCCTCGACGATGCCCTCTCGGCCGGAGGCTTCGGCCTCTCCACGGCCACGGCACCCACGCATCGCGACGGGGACGGGTGTCCCACGCCGCCCAACTTCGCCAGCGCACAAGAGTTCATCGCCTTGTCGGAAGTCTGCGGTCGGCACCCCGGCACGTCGCTGGAGTTCATCGCCCGCTCCAGTCAGGCCGGGTTCGACGACGCGGACAAAGAACTCATGGCGAACATGTCAGCCGCCGCCAACCGTGTCCTGAATTGGAACACACCGGTCATCAACAAAGAGGACCCGACGCTCCACGTGCGCCAGTTGGAAGGTGGTGCAATGGACGCCGCAGCCGGAGTATGCGTCGTACCGATGATGATGTCGCAGAACAATCCGCTCTACTACGACCTGCGCCGGGGCTACGTCCACCGGACACTCCCTGGTTGGGGGTGGCTCTTCGAGAAGGACCTCCCCGATCGCGTCGCAGCGCTCAGCGATCCGGCGGTGCGCACCCAACTTCACGAGAGCCTCCAAGGGACGAACGTCAGCTCGACCGTCATGCGCTTACGCAAGTGGGGCTTTTACCAGGTCGTTGAGGTCGGCCCCCCGTCACTGCAGGATCTGAAGGGGAAGTCCATCAACGAGATCGCCGCCGAACGCGGGACGGACGCGTACACGACGTGGATAGACCTGCTCGTCGAAACCCGGTTCGATATCGGGTATGCCATTGCGTTCTATCCCGGCGAGGACGAGTGGGTGACCCAGGCCCGTCGAGAGTTCCTCTCTGATCCGCGGGTCATTGTCGGCGCCTCCGACGGGGGCGCGCATATGGACATGCTGGTCGGGGGGAGTTCGGCACTCCGGACCCTGATCGAGTGGGTCTACCAGCGCAAGAGCTTCTCGCTCGCGCACATGGTGCACCTCCTCACCGACGTCCCTTCCCGCCTCTACGGGCTGAAGAGAAAGGGTCGTTTGCAGGTCGGGTTCGACGCCGACCTCGTGGTTCTGGACCCAGCCCACCTCGCCGTCAGCCCTATGCGTGTGGAACGGGATCTTCCCGCCGGATCGCCTCGGTTGATGTCGGGCGCCACCGGGGTGGCCCGGGTGATCGTCGCGGGGACCGACGTCTACATCGAGAACGTCGCCACCGGGGAGAGGCCGGGCAAGCTGTTACGGGCCGGGGTCGACTCGGACACCGTCACACCGGCCGACTGGATCCGTTCGATCCAGCAGTCTCCGTCCACCAGGTGACGACGGCGAGAGGGAGGGCGGCGATGACCGACGTTCTTGCAGAGCGCACAGACTCCAGTCGGCCGAGGGTTGCGACACGCCTCGTCTCGGGGGACGGCCACCTCGAGGTCACCATCGAGCCATGGATGAAGTTCGTACCGGAGAAGTACAAGGACCAGGCCCCGCGACTCATCCACCTCCCCGAGGGTGGGGAGGGGTGGGTGGTGGAGGGCATGCCCATGTTCCACAACGGCATGAACCTCGCCGCCGGTCGTCCGTCCGTGAAACTCCGCGGGGAGTCCTACTGGGAGCCCGACGGTACCCCCGCTCCGGGAACCGGAACCGCCGAGCAGAGAATACGGGAGCAGGACGTCGACGAGGTCGACGCCGAGGTGCTGTACCCGCCCGTCTTCATCAGGCGCTGCATTGAGGGGATCTCGGACCGCAACGTCTACCTCGCCTTGGTGCGTGCCTACAACGAGTTCCTTGCCGAATTCTGCTCCTTTGCTCCCCAGCGCCTGATCGGCAATGCCACAATTCCGGTCACCGGACTCGACGATGCCATCGCCGAATTGCGCCACGCCAAGGAGTTGGGATTCCGCAGTATCTCACCTGCCGCGTTTCCCAGCGGAGAGAGCGGGCCCGTCGGAAGCGACGACGCGTTCTGGGAACTCGCGTTGGAGTTGGAGATGCGCGTCTCCCCACACGGGGGCATCGGTGGGGTTGGCGTGGGCAATGTGATGCGATCGGCGACCGCAACGTTCGACTTCGACGAAGCCCTCTCCCAGCGGGCGACCAAGGGACTGGCCACCACGTTGGCCCAGATCATCAATTCGGGCGTCTTCGAACGGATTCCCGAGTTGCAGTTCTATATCGCCGAGACCAACGCGAGCTGGCTGCCCTACGCGCTCTTCATGATGGACGATTCCTACGGGCTCTTCGAGGAGTACTTCGGACACACCCTGCAGATGCTGCCGAGCGAGTACGTCTGGTCCCACTTCCACTTCGGCATCGTCCGCGACCCGCTGGTGGTGCCGATGCTCAATCTCCTCGACCACACCCGGCTCATCTGGGGTTCCGATTTTCCTCACTGTGTGGGTTCATGGCCGAACTCGCGGCAGTTCGTCGACACGGCCTTCAGGGACGTCGAGCCGGTTGTCCGCGACCGGATCGTGCGCGGGAACGCCATCGAGTTCTTTGGCCTCACCCTATGAGTGCACTCGCACCGGGCATCCACCGCACGGCCCAGACCGCCCCGGCCCGGCCGGCCATCGTCTGCGGGGACACACGAGTGACCTTTGCCGAGCTGGAGACGATGGTCAGCACCGTTGCCCGCAGCTTGCGCGCGGCCGGGCTCGTGGCGGGCGATCACGTGGCGGTGCAGATGCACAACTGCATCGAGCTGTTCGCCGTCTGGAACGGCGTCGCCCGCATAGGCGGGGTCGTGGTGCCCATCAGCTACCGACTGACCGCGACGGAGGCCGCCTACATCGTCACCGATTGTGCGGCACGCGTACTCATCTACGACGATGCCGAGGCCATCGCATCGGCGCTGCCATCTTTGTCCTACCTCCTCGCCTCCTGGCACGTTTCCGACGAAGCGTTGTGGCAGAGCGCAGGCGAACCATGGCTGGAAACCCCGTTTGTGGAGTCGACAGTCGCCACCATGGCCTACACATCGGGAACGACCGGGTCGCCCAAGGGTGTGATCAAACGCGCCACGGTGGCCCCCGGAGGCCTGCTCGTCAGCGAGTTCTTTCTCAAATACTGGGATTTCCGGGCGTCCGATACGCACATCTTGACGGGTCCGGCGTACCACGGGGGTCCCGGATCGTACGCACAACTCCACCTCATGGTGGGCGCCACGCTCGTGATCATGCCTCGTTTCGATGCCAGGACATGCCTCCAGCTGATCGAAAGCGAACACGTCACGACCGGCTTCATGGTGCCGGCCCATTTCATCCGGATTCTCGAGGAACAGTGGGAAACCTTCGATCTGTCCTCGATGCGCCTTATCGTCCATGCCGCCGCCGCATGCCCCGAGGCAGTCAAGCGCCGGATGTTCGAAGTCTTCCGTCCCGGTGTCCTCTGGGAGTACTACGGAGCGATCGAGGGCTCGTTCTCCATCATCTCGCCCAACGAGTGGCAGGTGAAGCAGGGCAGTGTCGGACGACCACTCCCCGGGGTTCGAACCCTGATACTCGACGACCAGGGCAACGAGCTCCCTTCCGGCGAGATAGGGATGATCTATTCCACGGGACTCCCCGGTTGGACCTTCGAGTATTTCAAGGACCCCCAGAAGACGGCAGACGCGTGGCATGACGGGTTCTTTACCGCCGGGGACATGGGGTTGATCGATGAGGATGGGTATCTCTTCATCGTGGATCGGCGCACCGATCTGGTCATCAGCGGTGGGGTTAACATCTACGCCGCCGAGGTCGAGGCGGCGCTCATCGAACTCCCCGTCGTCGTCGATGCCGCCGTGTTCGGCATACCCGACGGCTCGATGGGCCAAATCGTCCATGCCGTCGTGGAGGTGCGGCCCGGCGAGGACGTGCGCGCCGAAGAGCTCCTGCAGGGACTCGAGGGCTCTCTGGCGAAGTACAAATGGCCGCGCTCGTTCGCCTTCGTCAGCGAACTACCACGTGAGCCCAGTGGGAAGGTCAAGAAATTCGAGCTGCGTGAAGCCCACGTGAAGGTGGCCGGCGCATGATGAAGGGATTGTCGTGATGTCAGGTGCCCTAGACGGCGTACGCGTCCTCGAGTTCTCCGAGGCCATTGCCGGACCGCTGGCCGGGATGCTGCTCGGCGACATGGGGGCCGACATCATCAAGGTGGAGCCACCGGGAGGCGAGTCCGGGCGTCACGTCGTGCAATCGGCGGCCGATAGTCGAGGCTTTCTCGCCCTCAACCGGAACAAGCGTGCCCTGTCGATCGATCTCAAGAGTGCAGAGGGTCAGGCCGTCATCCACCGGCTGGTACCGACCGTCGATGTCGTCCTCGTGAATTTCCGCCCCGAGACGGCCACGGCACTGCGGATCGACTACGAGACGTTGCGGACACTCAACAACCGGCTCATCTATGCCGAGATCACGGCGGTCGGGCGAAGAGGGCCGTCGGCGCACGTCTCGGGGTACGACGTGATCGTGCAGGCGATTTCGGGGCTCATGGCGGCCGGCGGTCGTGCCGACCAGGAGATCCCACTTCCCATCAACCCACCGGTGACCGATCTGACCACCGGCACCGTGATCGCCTGGGCGGTGTCTGCGGCTCTGTTCGCGAGAGAGCGCACCGGTGTGGGACAGAAACTGGAGACCTCCCTGCTCGCCGCGGCGCTTTTGCTCCAGGGCACCCAGTTCCTCCGCGTCAGCGGTCCTCCACCGGACCCGGACTGGAGCCGGTTGACCTACCCCTATTACCGCCTCTACCGGACCGCAGACGGCATGGTGGCGTTGGCGGCGGTGACCCCGAGCATGCGACGCCGTTTCGAGGAGGCGGTCGGCGTCGTCCATCCACTGCATGCGCGCAAGGATGTCCCACGCAACAGCCCCGAGGCTGAGGCCATGACGGCCCAGTTCATTGTGGACCTCGGAGATGCCATCGCCCAAAAGAGCACCGACGAATGGATCACGTCCTTCGAGCAAGCCGGCGTTCCCGCCGGGCGGTACCGCACGGTCGACGATCTCGTCGACGACCCACAGGTGCGCGCCAACGACCTGGCCGCTGACCTGTCCCACGACGAAGTCGGTGCGCTGACCATGGTGGGACCGGTCGTTTCCATGTCGGGAACGCCCACCGCGGCGCGCACGGCCTCTCCGACCGTGGGGCACGACAACGAAGCAGTCCTGGCCGAAGCCGGGTACTCGTCAAGCGAAATCGCCCAGCTCGTCGAGCGCGGGGTCCTCTCGCGGCGCTGAACCGCCGGCGGCTTGCCGGGCTGGCGCCACCGGACCAGGTGAGGATCGCACGGCACCTCTGCGGTCAGGACTGCGGAGCCCGGAATCTGTTTCCCGCAGAATGCCTTGCCGCTCTTCGGGTAGGGCACGTACTTCGTGCCGTTGAACTGCACATAGCTGAAGCACTGCGTGGGCGGGTTCTGCCCGAAGTGCGCAAAGCTGATGGGCCCCGTGGCCAGGCCGCTGTCGGTCCAGTTCGTCACCTTGCGCAGCCCGGCGATGAACGATTGCGGGTCGGATTCGTTCCCGCCACCTCGAGACCCTGGACCATCAGATTGGCCGCCGGCCAGCCGTCCGATTCGCTGTTGCCGGGCAGTCCGCCCTTGTAGGCCGGGTCGTACTTCTTGAGGTCGGCCAGGAAGGCCAGGCTGGCCGCGTTGGTATAGGTCGGCGACGACGACGATGCCCGGGAAGTACGCCCCCTTGGCGGCTGCCTCGTCCGCCTTGCTCTGGAAGATGTCCTGGGTCGGGCCCGGCGGCGAAAATGATCTTGACCTTGTTGAGACCCGGCCTGGTGGAGCGCCGTGGCCATGGCGAGACTCGAGGAGAGCACACACGCACATTCAGCGGTGTCGCAGCCGTCGGCCTTGAAGCTCAACGCGAACGCCGTGAAGTTCACCGAACCGAGCGGCACGATGGTCTTGTCACATGGCTTCAGCCCGTCCTTGTCCATGGTCTTGTAGACACCGTTCCCGAAGGAGATCGCCGACGGGACGTTCGACTCGACGTAGGTGAACTTGTGGACCCCGATGGACTTGTAGAACCCTCCATCGTCGTAGGCGTCCCCGTTCACGCTGCCATCTCCGGTGATGGAGAACAGATTGGTATTGGGCTGCTCGTCCCACTCCGATCCGTCCAGCCCTGTGCCGGTGACGGGAATGTCCTGCCTTGGCCAGAACGGGGCGGCACCGAAGAAGGCACTGCTCAGTTCGGTGATGGCGAACACGCCCTGGTTCTCCACCAGGTTCTGGGCGGCCGTCTCGGCTCCCGTCGGGCGTCGATGTGGCGTCGGCGACGACCCAGATGATTTTTCGCCCGTCGATCCCGCCCTCTGCGTTCAGTTGCTTGAAGCGCGCCTCCATGGCCTGCGCCGCTGTCCCGAAGCTGGAGGAGGCCGCCCGGTCTGGTCGTTCAGGATCCCGATCTTGATCGTCGTCTTGGTGATGCCGGGAGCACTGGCCGTGAGCTTCGGGCGTGCTCGCCCCGGCCTGAGCTCGTGGCGAAGCCGCCGACAGGACCGACGCCAGCGAGCACGGATACCCCGGCAGCGACCCGCATCCGCACGAACCGCTTGCGCACGATCCCCCCCTGTACTGCCCACTCACGCAGACGTGCCGCTCCCTCCGGACTACCCCAGCGGAACCAACTTTCACTGAGCACTTGCCCAAATCGTAACACGACCTGTAACCTGACCTTAGCCTGAATGTCAACGATCAGGGCGGCCACCGCGCCTCGTTACTTCTGGGAAAGCAGTCTCAGCGTTGACGATTAGGCTTACGCCCAAATGTAGCACTCCCCACCGTCATGGAAGGAAGCACACCGTGAACCGCTTCGGACCGTCTGGTAACACCTACGGTGAGCACGGCCAGCCGGACCCGTTGGCCGGAGTGAGGGTGCTCGATCTCAGCTGGGGCATCGCCGGGCCCGTCGGCGTCATGCTCCTGGCCGAATTGGGAGCGGACGTCGTCAAGATCGAGCCACCCGGAGGCGATCCCTTCCGCCGGCAGCCCGGCTATCACGTGTGGAATCGCAGTCGCCGATCCGCGGTCGATCGACCTGAAGGCATGACGACGGCCGCGAGGTGTTCCTCCGGCTGTGCGACGGTGCCGACGTGGTGGTCGAGACCTTCAGCCCCGGCACCATGGACCGGCTCGGGCCTTTCCTATGCCGATCTGGCCGCCGAGCTTCCCGCGCCTGGTGTACTGCTCCGTGCCGGCCTATCCCGCCGGAGCACCGGTTTGCGGACCGTCCGGGTTGGGACGCGCTGGTACAGGCCCGCTCGGGCATGCAGAACGAACAACCCGGCTGGCGACCCGGGCCGGTGTTCCTCCACTTCCCCGCCCCGAGCATGGCGGCCTGCTTCCTGCTGGCCGCCGGTGTGCTCTCCGCCCTCATCCACCGCGAGGAGAGCGGGCGGGGCCAGCACGTGCAGACATCGCTGTACCAAGGCGTCTTCGCCTACACCACCATGATCTGGCAGGAACACGAACAGGCCGATGCCGCGTTCCGCGCGATGATGGCGAAGACCTATCCACCCGGCGTCCACCAGGTCTCCCTCTACGAGTGTGCCGACGGGGAGTGGATCCACGCCGCCACCATGAACGGACGGACTCCGACGCGTTCGGTCGAGGAGATTCTCGGCGTCGAGCACCGGTGGATCCGATGGCGCTCTACAGCGATCCGGAACTGCGGGCGGAGCACGAGGCCCGCCTCCGCCAGGCCTACCTCCGATGGCCTCGGGACAAACTGATACGAAGCGTTCCACGAAGCCGGCCTGGGGGCGGAGGCGGTGATCCCCATGGCGGACGTCTTCTCCCATCCCCAGTTCGTGGCCAACGGCCTGGCGGCCACCGTGGCCGACCCCGAGCTCGGCGTCACGACACAGGTGGGGATCCCCGCCGTCCTGGCCGCGGACCCCGGGGCCATTCAAGGGGCGCAACCGCGCGTGGGCGAGCACAGTCGGGACGTGCTGGCCGAAGCCGGGTATTCCAGGGACGAGATAGAGGCCCTGGTCGAACGGGCGCCGTGGGAGTCGACGCCTGATGGGCCCGCTGAGCGGCGTGGTCGTGCTCGACCTCGGTCAGTACCTGGCGGGGCCCTATGGCGCAATGATCCTCGGCGACCTCGGGGCCGAGGTCATCAAGGTCGAACCGGTGCGCGGCGACAGCATGCGCATGGCGGGCATGGCGTTCCTCGGCTGCCAGCGTGGCAAGCAGGACATCGCAGTCGACGTGAAGGATCCCGAGGGCCTCGAAGTGGTGATGCGGCTGGCCGAAATAGCCGACGTGGTCCATCACAACATGACGAAGGGAACCGCCGCCCGCCTGGGCATCGATTACGAGTCGTTGAAGGCCCGCCACCCCGACCTCGTCCACTGCAACACGTACGCCTACGGAGCCGAGGGGCCGCTCTCGGATTTCGGGGGGCTCGATCCGCTCTACCAGGCGGCATGCGGGATCGAATACGAGGCGGGACCGGTGGGCGAGGGCAACGCACCCCTCTATCTGCGCTTCGGGATGACCGACACGGCGAACGCCATGGTGTCGGTGGTCGGCGTGTTGGCCGCCCTCTACCACCAGCGCCGTACCGGCGAGGGCCAGGACGTCTGGACGTCACTCCTCAACGGTGCTGCGCGTGTTCAGCTCCGACGTCTTCCTGGTCGACGGGGAGCCGGGTCCGGTCCGTCCCGGCCTCGATCGCAACCAGACCGGGGTGTCCCCCTGCTGCCGCCTCTACGAGACCCAACAGGGTTGGATCCAGCTGGCCGCCTTCGGACCGGGGCAGTGGGCCGCGCTGTGCCGTCTCGTCGGCCAGCCCGATCTGGACCGCCACGACACGGTGGCGGCCCGCGTCGGCGCCGCGTGACGAGATCGAGCCTGTCCTCGAGGAGGCTTTCAAGGTCCGCACCGCCACCTCCTGGCAGGCGGTCCTCTCGGATGCCGGGGTGGCGGTCGAAGTGTCCATCGACACGAACGACGGCGAATTGGCCCTCTACGACGCCGACAACGAACGCCTGGGCCTGGTGGCCGAGTACGCCCATCCCGACCCTGGGGCAGATGCGACAGTTCGGCACGCTGGTCGACTTCTCGGAGACGCCGACCGGACCCTACGGGCCGGCGCCGCTCCTGGGGCAGCACACCCGCCCGCTCATGCTCCGCCTGGGCTACTCGACCGAAGAGATCGACGACCTGTCGGAGCGAGGCATCATTTACGAGACGGACGCGGACTATCGCTTCGCACAATAGCGATCGCTGACTCTGCTGCGGCGGCGCGCTGCGAGGGACGTCCCGGAACGGCGTGTCCTTGTCGACGGTGCGTTCCCGGGGCATGCCGAGTACCCGCTCGCTGATCGCATTGCGCGCCATCTCGGTGGTCCCCCCGGCGATGCACGAGGACTGCCGCATCAAGAAGCGAATGCCTCGTTGACCGAGGTCTGCGTCTTCGTCCGACCATGCCACGGCATTGGCCCCGACGAGCTCGAAGCAGATGGTCGAATTGCGCACCGCAGAGGATCCGTACCACAGCCGCGTAATCGCTGCCGCCTGGTTGGTCATCGATTCGGTACGGATCTCCTCGGTGATGTGCCGCGTGAGTGCATTGCCGACAAGTGAGAGGGCGTAGGCCTCTCCGATCAGCTCCTTGACGCGGGTGTCATCGAGCATGCCCTGACTTCGGGCAAAGGGAATCAAGGCCACCGCCCCACCCGTCGGGTCAAGTGCCACCGCCGGCCGACCCGCCGGGGAGGTCACGTAGGGCGAACCGCCGGAGATGGTCCGCTCGTGGTACATCCACCGTGTGCCGACGGCCCACCCCTCGTCGATCTGACCGATGCGCTGGGAGTCGGGCACGTGGACATCGGTGATGAACTCCTGGCAGAACTCCCGGGAGCCGTTGAGCATCTCGATGCGGTGGATCTCTATGCCGGGTTGATGGATCTCCAACATGAACACGGTGAGTCCCCGGTGTTTGGGGACGTCCCAGTTGGTCCGGACCAGGCACAGGCCCCAGTCCGCCCACCAGGCTCCCGTGGTCCAGATTTTCGACCCGTTGAGGACCCACTCCTCTCCATCACGCACCGCTGTGGTCTGGGCACCGGCCACGTCCGAGCCGCCGCTGGGCTCCGAGAGAAACTGCATCCAGAGCGTCTCTCCTTTGAGGATCGGCGGAACATGACGTTTCTTCTGTTCGTGGGTCCCGAACTCCAAGATCACCGACATGCAGGGGGTGAAGGTCGGAACCTGCGTATCAGCCGGGTACTGGTACCCCCGAATCTCCCGGTTGAAGGCTTCCTGGTGCGCGAGGGTGAGGCCCTGGCCCCCGTAGTCAGCCGGTACGCAGATTCCAGCGAAGCCACCGTCGAAAAGCTTGCGCTGCAAGCCCCGGTCACGAGAAATGCGGGCCAACTCCTCTTCGTCGGAGTGCCCGGCCGGCCGGGAACGGCCATCGCTGTCCTGGGTGCGGGGCATGTTCTCCGCCAACCATGTGCGGGCGCGTGCCGTGAAGCTCTCGACGCTCTCGACGCCCTCGTGTGCATGATCGTCCGTCACGTTGTCGCTCCTCGGGCAGCGAGAATGTCAGTCAGGCGAGTGGCGTGCTGACTCGGAGTTCCGAAAAGGGCGGCGTTGGTGGTCACCCGACGGAGGAAGAGATGGAGGTCGTGGTCGAAGGTGAGCCCGATGCCGCCGTGTAACTGCACACAATCCTGCAGCAATTCCGGCCCGTTGCGACCTATGTAGAATTTGCCGGCGCTCACCAATTCCGATCGCTCGGGCGTGTCGCGATCGACCGCATCGGCCGCCTGGGCCGTGATGGCGAAGCTTGCCTCCAGCCAGAGCTTCATATCGGCGAAGCGGTGCTTGATTTCCTGGTAGGAGGCCAACGGGCGGCCGAACGAGTACCGGTTGAATGCCCATTCCACCGTCGTGTCGAAGGCCCAGCGCATAGCGCCGCACATCTCCGCCAGCTGCATCGTGACCGCCAGATCGGTGAGCCAGTCGACGGCACCTGCGGTCTCTTCGGGCGCTCCGACCAGGGCCGAGGCGGGCAGTCGCACGCCGTCAAAATCGAGTCGGGCAAACCGGCGGGTCGTATCGAGGCCGTGCAGAGGGTGCCTGGTCAGAAAGGGGGAGTCCGCCGGCACGAGGAACTGAAGCAGTCCGGCATCGCTGCGGGCCGTCACGAGGATGTGTGCGGCATCCGAGCCGGCCTCCACAGGTGACTTGGACCCCTCGAGACGGAATCCGCCCTCAATCTCGGTGGCAGCGAGCGCAATGTCTCCGAGTCGGTCGTGCGGGGGAGCTTCGGCCAGGGCCCAGGCCCCGGCGGCCTCTCCGCTCAGCAATTCGGCGAGGGGCCCGCTTTGCTGCTCCTTACTCCCCCACCGCCCGAGTGCCGCTGCGACGACGTTGCTCCCCATCAGAGGACCGGGGGCGGCATGTAGACCGAACTGATACGCCACCAACGACAAGTCCTTGACGCCCTGCGCACTGATACTCCCGCCCCCGACGTCATCGGGCACGACCAAGGAGGTCCATCCCAACTCTGCCCCCTGTTGCCAGAAAGCCTGCTCGTATCCTGAGGCGTCGGTGACCAATTCCTTCAGCTTGGTCGTGGGACACGACGTATCGAGGAACTTCTTCGTCGTCTCCTCGAAGAGCTGCTGATCGGAATTACGCTGAAACATCTGGCGATGTTATGCGATCCGACCCATTTGAATTGGGTGACAGAATCGAATTAGCGTTCATGGGCACTCGCCCAAAACCATAGCGGTTGGGCTGTCCAGGGGGCGAACGTGTTCGACGAGCAATTCGGAGATGTGAGTGCGACCGTCGACGAGTCGTTCGTCGCCACCGTCGAGATCCACCGGCCACCCAATAATTTCTTCGAGACGGACGTGATCGAATCGTTGGGTGATGCCTACGCCGTGCTCGATGAATTGGTCGAGTGCCGGGCGATCCTGTTGTGCTCGGAGGGCAAGCATTTCTGTGCCGGGGCCAATCTTTCCGGGAGCGTGACCGATGGCCGATCCGTAGGACCGGATCTGCTGTACCGGGAAGCGGCCCGGCTCTTCGCGGTCAAGACCCCCGTCGTGGCCGCGATCCAAGGAGCCGCGATCGGCGCCGGCTTCGGCCTGGCCTGTCTGGCGGACTTCCGGATTGCCTGTCCAGAAGCCAGGTTCTCCGCCAACTTCGCCCGGTTCGGGTTCCACCACATACTCGGGCTGACGGTCACGCTTCCTGCCATTGTCGGTCAGCAGCACGCGCTCAATCTGCTCTTCACCGGTCGAAGGGTCAAGGGGGACGAGGCCTTGGCCATCGGCCTCAGCGACGGGCTGGTCACCCAGGATCTGGTGCGCGCCGAGGCGCATGCGCTAGCTGCGGAAATCGCTTCGTCCGCGCCACTCGCCGTGCGTTCGATCCGCTCGACCATGCGCGCCGGCATGGTCGAGCGCTTCCGGGTGGCCTCCGAGCACGAAGCCATTGAGCAGGAATGGCTCCAGTCGACCTCCGACTGGACAGAAGGCGTCCGCGCCGCCTCGGAGGGCCGCCCGCCACAGTTCACATCTCAATGACCTCCCGCTGGCAGCCGCGGTACCCGTCGCCCGAACTCGCTCGTCACTATCGGGAATCGGGTTGGTGGACGGACGACACGTTGGCCGACATCGCCGCGCACGGGGTGAGGGATGCGTCGGGGGTCACGTGCCGGGTCCGCTCCCGGACCCGTCCCTACGCCGGCACCATCGGAGGCGTCGGCGACATGGGTCGCCGCCTCGCCGGAGCCCTGGTGCACCAAGGGATCGCCCCGGGTGATGTCGTCGCCTTCCAACTTCCGAATTGGGCCGAGGCGGTCGCCTGCTTCTACGGACTCCTTCCGCTCGGGGTGGTCCTCATTCCGATCGTCCATATCTACGGGTCCAAAGAGGTGGGGCACATCCTCCGCCAGAGCGGGGCGCGGGTGCTCATCACCACGGACCACTTCGCGCGCCAGGACTACGTGGCGAATCTCGAGAGTGTCCTCCCCGATCTGCCCGACCTCGAGTTGGTGGTGATGATCCCGACGCAAGACGGCCCCATTCCATCATTGGGTCGGACCGTCCTCTCGTGGTCGCAGGCTCTCGAGTTGGGCGATCCGCCGGAACACCCCACGCGGGTGGATCCCGATAGTCCCGCGATCATCGGATACACATCGGGGACCACCGCCGAGCCCAAGGGGGTCATCCACACGCACCGTTCGTTCCTCGCGGATCGGCGAACGTGGGGGTCGTTCATGGCGCAAGATTCGTCGGTGAGGCCTCTCGTCACCCCGACCGCCAACATCACCGGATCACCCGTCGGGCACATCACCGGCCTCTCGTCGGTGATGAGCCCGCTGTTCGGCAAGAGCCCCCTCGATCTGATCGACGCCTGGGATCCCACGACAGTCCTTGCCGCCATGGCCGATGACGGCGTCGCATTGCAGGGAGGACCGCCTTTCTTCCTCCTCAGCTTGCTCGATCACCCCGACTTCGACCCGGACATCCACCTTCCCTACATCGCCCGTCTGACCATGGGCGGAGCGCCGGTGCCGGCGGAGGTGGCCCGGCGCGCGATCGACCTCGGCATCTCCATCGTGCGGGCGTACGGGTCTACGGAGCACCCGTCGACGACAGGTTCGGTGCACTCGGACCCGGTCGAGAAGAAGAGTTTCACCGACGGGCGGATCATGCCGGGATCCGAGATCCGGTTGCTCGATCAAGACGGCAGATCCGTCCCCCTCGGTCAGTCCGGAGAGATCCATTCGCGGGGACCCGAGCTCTTCGTGGGCTACATCGATCCGGCGTTGACGGCCACGGCCATCGATGCCGACGGCTGGTACGACACCGGGGACACGGGATTTCTCGATCCCGACGGCTACCTCACTCTCACCGACCGCAAGAAGGACATCATCATCCGGGGCGGCGAGAACATCTCTGCCGCTGAAGTAGAGGGACTGATCGCAGGGATCCCCGGCGTGGCCGAAGTTGCCGTCGTGGCTGCTCCAGATCCCCGGTACGGAGAACGCGCCTCTGCGGTGATCCGACTGTTGTCCGGCGTTCCGCCCTTTGGTCTCGACTCCGTCCGGTCCCACTTGGGGGCCGGCGGGTTGGCCCGTCAGAAGTGGCCTGAAGAGGTGCACTTCGTCGACGACTTCCCTCGCACCTCCTCTGGGAAAATCCAAAAACATGTGTTGCGAGTCTCTCTGCGCGGCAGGCGAGGGCCGCGTGCCTTTCGAGCACCCCCCGGTAACGATTTCGTAGCCCACCTGCCTGCCACAGAGCGATGCGCGCCGATCGGTTGTGGCAAGAGTTGGGCGAGTGCTAAACAATTGGAGGGACGGCAGGACAATTGGATGCAGCGCAGGCTCGGACCGGGAGGGTGAGTATGCAACTAGAGGACATGATCATGGTCAGCGTCGATGATCATCTGGTTGAGCCGCCCTCCATGAGCGACTATTTCCTTGACCATTTTCCGGCCAAGTACCGGGACCGCGTGCCCCGTGTCATCCACCGGGAGAATGGAACGGACGCGTGGCAGATAGAGGGCAACGAGGTCTCGAGCTTCGGGCTCAATGCCGTCGCCGGACGGATCCCCGAGGAGTGGGGGAACGATCCAGGCTCGTTCGATGAAGTCAGGAAGGGCACGTGGGACGTCCACGAGCGGATCCGGGACATGAACGTCAATGGCGTCCTGGGTGCGATGTGCTTCTCGTCGTGGCCCGGTCTCGGAGGCCAATACTTTCTCCAGAGCGGAGATCGGGAGTTGGCGGGCTGCATGATCCGGGCCTACAACGACTGGCAGATGGACGAGTGGTGCGGGGTCTATCCGGGACGGCTCATCCCTCTCGCCCTCTCCGGATTCATCCTCGGCCCTGAGTGGATGGCCGACGAAATTCGGCGCATGGCGGACAGGGGCTGTCACGCCACGTCCTTTCATTCCGACACGCACCGTTTCGGGCAGCCCGACCATCACGGCGACGAGTGGGATCCCGCGTGGCAGGCATGCCAGGACACCGACACGGTCATGGTCTTCCATTTCGGCAGTTCGCCCGAGTACATGCCCCGCTCGCCCTTCGACACCATGATCCACACCATGCCGTTCAGCACCGGGGTATTCGCCGCTGAATTGCTGTGGTCGCCAGTGTTGCGCAAATTCCCCCAGACGAAGTTCGCACTGGCCGAAGGTGGTATCGGTTGGATCCCCTACTGGCTGGAACGGGCCGACTACACGTACGAGCGACACCATCGCTGGACGGGTCAGGACTTCGGCGATCAGATGCCCAGCCAGGTGTTCAAGGATCGGGTGCTGACCTGCTACATCGACGATTACACCGGCCTGCGTCTGCGCCACGATATCGGTATCGGGAATATCGCCTGGGAGTGCGACTACCCCCACTCGGACTGCACCTGGCCCAATGCTCCGGAATCGGCCTGGAAGTCGTTTCAGGCCGCCGGGGTGCCCGACGACGAAATTCACCAGATCACGTGGGAGAACGCATGCCGGTTCTATAACTTCGACCCGTTCGCGTACCGGGACCGGGCGCAGTGCACCGTGGGTGCATTGCGGGCCGAAGCGACGGACGTCGACATCACCCTCAAGAGCTACGGCATGAAGAACCACGGACCGCAGGTTGCGGCATTGCCGAGCTGAACCCCGCGCGGGAGGCGGTCACAGCACGCGTGTGTCGTGACCGGACCAGTACGTGTCGCGCACGCGACGCTTGTAGAGCTTGCCGTTGGGGTCGCGAGGGAGTTCGCGTACAAAGTCGAGCGTCCGCGGGCACTTGTACGCGGCCAGGCGGGAGCGACAGAATCCGATGAGCTCGTCGGCCAGGCAGTCGTTAGCGTCGGCCCAGTCGAGAAGCTGGACTACGGCCTTGACTTCCTCGCCGAACTCTTCATTTGGCACGCCGAAGACGGCGGCGTCGGCGACCCGGGGGTGCAGGACCAAGACGTTCTCCGCCTCCTGGGGGTAGATGTTCACCCCGCCGGAAACGATCATGAACGTCGCACGGTCGGTGAGGAAAAGATAGCCCTCGTCGTCGAGGTAGCCCACGTCGCCCAGGGTGCGCCAGCCCTGCGCGTTCTGGATCGATGCCGTCTTTGCCGGGTCGTTGTGATAGCTGAACGGCGGGCCTCCGTCGAAGTAGATCCTCCCCGCCTGACCGGTCGGGAGCTCCACGCCGTCGTCGGCGAGGATGTGCACTGCGGACAGAGGCCTGCCGACAGACCCAGGGTGCGCCATCCACTCCTCGGGTCCGATGATCGTTCCGCCGATGCCTTCGGTGCCGGCGTAGTACTCGTAGATGATGGGCCCCCACCACGCCAGCATCTGCGCCTTCACCTCGACCGGGCACGGTGCGGCGGCATGGATCGCGCACCGGAGGCTCGACACGTCGTATCGCGCACGCAGGGCCGGGTCGAGCTTGAGGAGACGCACGAACATCGTCGGCACGAACTGGGCGTGGGTGACCCGGTTTTCCTCAATCAGCCGGAGCGTTTCTTCCGGCTCGAAGCGCTCCATGAGCACGACCGTCGCGCCCATGCGGAGCACGGCCATCGTGTAGGCCAGCGGTGCGCTGTGATAGAGCGGCGCCGGCGACAGGTACACGCTGTCGCCGTCCATTTGATACAACGAGCGGAGCCCATCTTCGGTCGCCGACTGTGCGAACGACCCGTCCTCGCCGGGCAGCGGACGGCGTACCCCCTTCGGGCGGCCAGTCGTGCCCGAGGAATACAGCATCTCGGTACCCTGCGAAGGCTCGGGGGGATCGCTCGTCGGGGCGGCGCGCATCGCTTTTTCGAAATGGTCGTAACCGACCAACTCGCCACCGACCGCGAAGCGGCGGCGCACGCCGGAACCAGTCTCCGATCCGGCTACGGCAGAGGCCAACGCGCCCGCTGCGGCATGGATGAACACGGCCTTCGCCCCAGAGTCCTGCACGATATAGCCGATCTCGTCGGCGGTCAGATGTGTGTTCACCGGTGTGTAGTACAGGCCGCTGCGCTGGGCGCCCCACGCGACCTCGAAGAACTCGATGCAATTCGGCAACATGATCACGATGCCGTCGCCCCGGCGAAGACCGGCCTCATACAGCAGGTGGGCGACCTGGTTGGCGCGCCGCGACAGTTCGCCGTAGGTGGTGGTCGCGCCCGAAGGGAGGACCACCGCCACGCGGTCGGGCATCTCGCGCGCGATATCCCCGATGTCCATACTTGTCTACATCCTCAACCGATGAGATGGAGGCATGCGGGCGCGGGCGCGGGCGCGAGAGGTCGGGACGGCCTCACATCCAGGTGATCGACTTGATCTCCGTGAATTCTTCGAGGCCGTGGTGTCCCCACTCGCGACCGATGCCACTCTGCTTGAACCCGCCGAAGGCGCCGTTCTGGCCGATGCCGGCCATGGTGTAGCCCCATCCGGGTCCTTGTCCGTCGCCCGGGCTCGGCGCGGTCACATCGGTCCCGCCGACCCCCTGGGCAATGACGGTGCCGGCCCTGATCCGTCGGGCGACGTTGAACGCGCGCGCCGTTGACGCTGATTCGACACCTCCTCCGAGTCCGTAGATCGAGTCGTTGGCCAACCGTACGGCGTCGTCGTCCTTGCCCGAGTACGGCACAACGGTGAACACCGGGCCGAAGATCTCCTCTTGCGCGATCCGCATGCCGTTGTTGCCGACGAAGACGGTGGGCTCGTAGAAGAATCCCTTGTCGAAGCCCTCCGGCCGTTTGCCTCCCGTGAGGAGCTCGCCCCCCTGCTCGTGCGCTGACGCCACGTAGCCCTCGACGCGTTGGCGCTGTTGTTCCCTGATCAATGGTCCGAGCACGGTGGAGGGATCGCGGGGGTCGCCGATCTTGACGGCGGGCACGGCTGCGGCCAGGCCGTCCTTGTAGGCGTCGAGGAGGTGCTCGGGCAAGAGAAGCCGAGTTCCCAGGATGCACCCCTGGCCACAATGCGTCAGCACCCCGCCGAAGCCGATGGTGCGCACGTGCTCTTCCGACACATCGTCCAGAATGATCTGGGCGCTCTTCCCCCCGAGCTCGAGCTGCAATCGCTTCATGGTGGCGGACCCGTTGGCCATGATCCGGCGGCCGGTGGCCGTGGAGCCGGTGAACGCGATCATGTCCACCATCGGGTTCGTCGTCATCTCCTCCCCCACGTCCCCCCCACCCGTGATCACGTTGAAGACGCCGGGTGGGATACCGGCTTCTTCGGCCGCCTGGGCGATCAAGAAGGCATCCAGCGGTGTCCATGGGTGTGGCTTGAGCACAACGGTGCAGCCGGCGGCCAGCGCCGGAGCGACTTTCACCACGTTGAGCATGAACGGGAAATTGAACGGTGTGATCGCACCGACAACCCCGACCGGCTCCCGGAACAGCGCGGTCCCCGACATGCCGCCCGGCCCTGCGCTGGGGGCTCCGGCCTCGACCCACTGGACCACGTGCTCGATCTGCGCAGCATTCGAACGGAACATCCCGATCGATCCGCCGGCCTGGACGTAGTCGGTCAAGAATCCGGTTGTCCCGGTCTCGGCCACGATCAGCTCGCGGAGCTCCGCCGACCGTGCTTCGAGGATTTCGGCCATGCGGATGAGGACGGCGGCCCGCTCGGCCGGCTTGGTAAAGGGCCAAGGACCTTCGTCGAAGGCCTTGCGGGCGGCCTCGATGGCGCGCACCGCGTCCTTGGTGGTGGCCTCGGGAACGCTGCCGATGACGTCCTCGGTGGCAGGGTCGATAACGTCGATCGACCCTGCTGCCTCCCCGGTGGTCCAGTTTCCGTCGATGTACAGTTCGAAATTCCAGCTCATGTCGCCCCTCCGTCTGGCTCGTCCGTCAACGGTGTGCCCTTGGAACCATTCAAGCACATGCCCAAATACGAATCACCTCTCGCCGACCCGCCCTCGCAGCGAAAACTATTTGACACCCAAAAATTTGGGCGCTGGACTAAACAGGTGTGGATCCTTCCGGCGAACACCGAGAGAACGGGCCCCTACCTATGTCCGCCGGACGACCGTGAGCCAGCTTCGCTCAACCTTGCCATGATGGGCGAACCGTGAATCTGACACTGACCGAGGAACAGGGGATCTTCCACGAGGCAACGCGAAAGTTCTTGGAGGCAGAGAGCCCACTCTCGACCGTGCGCGCCCTCTGGGAAGGAGCAGACGGCTTCGAGCGTGACTATTGGCAACAGGCCACGCGTCTCGGTTGGACCTCACCGCTCGTGCCCGAAGCGCAGGCAGGGGGCAGCGTGTCCGGCTTCCCGGTCCAAGACCTCGCCATCGTGGCGGAGGAGATGGGACGAACGGTCGCACCAGGGCCTTTTCTCCCCGTCAATGTGGTGGTGCACGCTCTAGCCGAAGAAGCAAGCGAAGAGCTACGGTCCGCACTGATCCCCGGGCTGTTGTCGGGAGGTCTCATTGCCACCTGGGCCGTGGCCGAAGAGGGTGGGGCGTGGGCGGGGTGCTGCGCCGGTCGTAGAGACGAGGGTCGAGAGCGTCGGCACCGATGGCACAAACGTGGTGGTCTCGGGAAACAAGAGCTACGTCGAAGCGGCGGCGCAGGCGGACCACTTTCTCGTGACAGCTCGCTCGAAGGACGGAATCACCCAGGTGATGATTCCGCGCGATGCGCGCGGGCGTCGAGGTGATCCCGGGTCGTAGCATCGACATGTGCCGGCGCTACGGTCGTCTCAACCTGGACGGTGTCCGCATCCCATCGTCGGCCATGCTCGGCAGTACCGGCGGTTCGGCTGCGTCACTCGAGCGCCAGCTCCAACTGGCGATCGCCCTGCAGTGCGCCGAAACGGTGGGGGCGGCCGAGCGGGCCTTCGAGACAACAATCGAGTACGCCCGCGATCGGTTTGCCTTCGGCCGACCGATCATCTCCTTCCAGGCGTTGAAGCACCGCGTCGCCGACATGTTCCAATGGTTGGAGTTCTCCAAGGCCATAACGGAAGCCCTCGCAGCCGAAATCGATGCCCGGGGCGACGAGGCGTCGCGACTCGCCAGCGTGGCCAAGGTCTACGTCGCCGACCACTGCCTCGACATTGTGGACGAGTGCGTGCAGATCAGCGGTGGCATCGGGGTCACCTGGGAGCACCATGTCCATCTCTACTCCCGGCGGATCGTGGTCAATCGTGCGCTGTTCGGCACGCCTGAACAGCACAAGGTGCGACTGGCCACGCTCCTCGCATTGGAGAACCCATCATGACGTCGCTCGACATGGAGAGTCTCTCGAGTTTTCAGTCGCGTGCTCGGATCTGGATCGAACGGAACCTACCCCGGTCGGGCGACCCGGGTGGGATCGATGACAAGGCTCTGCAGAACCTGATCTTCGATGCCGGCTTCGCAGGGATCGCCTTTCCAGTCCGGTTCGGAGGGGCCGGGCTCACGTTCGAGCACCAGAAAGCCTTCTTTGCCGAGGCGAAAGGCCATCGAGTCCCGATGGGCTTCGGCGTGTCGATCGGCATGCTGGGCCCGACGCTCCTCGACTTCGGTTCCGAGGCTCTCAAGGACTTTCATCTGCCTCGCATTCTCCGCGGCGACGAATTGTGGATCCAACTCCTCTCGGAACCGACAGGTGGATCCGACATGGCCGGCGCGCTCACTCGATTGAGCCGCGACGGGGACTCGTACGTGCTCAACGGTTCCAAAATGTGGAGTTCGGGAGCGCTGTACTCCGACTACGGGATGTGCCTGGCCCGAACGGATTGGGAGGCACCCAAGCATCGCGGCCTTTCGATGATTGCCGTGCCGTTGAAAGGAACGCACGGCGTCCAGATCGATGCCATTCGTTCGGTCACCGGCCTCCCGGGAGACTTCTGCATCGAGTTCTTCGACGACGTCACGCTCCCCGCCGAGAACCTGATCGGGAGAGAAAACGAGGGGTGGGCCGTCGCGCAGAGGCTTCTCTTTCATGAGCGTAACGCCGGCAACAACATCGAGCATGGCGTCGGGCTCTTCGGCATCTCGGGGGACGCTCCCGGCGTCACGGTCGACGAAATCGCCGAGGGCATCCGACACCGCGGCATGTCCGGCGACCCCGCGCTCAATCAGCGGGTGGTCGAGGCGTACATCGAGGCCACCGTGAGCCGCCGTGCGGGGGAACGGGTGATGTCCGGCCTCCGATCCGGTGCCCTCAAGGGACAGTGGGGCTCCCTGCTGAAGCTTCATCTGGGTGTGAACTCCAACCGGGCCGCCAAGGCCGCACTGGCGACGTGGGCGGCTGACGGCGTTATCTGGGACGGGGACGAGAAGTCGACGGGAAATGCCGGCGAGATGTTCCTCAAGTCCCGCGGATTCTCCATCGCGGGCGGGACCAACGAGATACAGCGGAACATCGTTGCCGAAAGGCTGATGGGACTTCCCCGGGAGCCGTCCTTCGATGTAGACCTTCCCTTCAATGAAGTCTTGCGGAAGCGCAAGAGCTTCTGATCTTCCGGGAAAGAACGGTGCACGTCGTGGACGGCCACGTCCGATCAGCCGAATCGCTCCTCCCGCCGTTCGCGCCCACGTTGCCCAATGTGGTGCGGTATGCGACGGAATCCTTCGGGGAAAAGGAATTCCTCGTAGGCACGGCGCGGCGCCTCACGTTCCGCCAAGCCGACGAGGAATCCCGGAAACTGGCGCTCGGCCTGTTGGCGCTCGGGGTGGGTAAAGGGACACGCGTGGGCATCATGATGGCGAATTCGCCGGACTGGATCCTTTGTTGGCTGGCCGCCGACGCGTCTAGGAGCGCTGACGGTGCCGATCAGCACCCTGTACCAGGCCCCCGAATTGCGGTGGGTGCTCGAGCACTCTGACATCGACACGCTGCTGATGGCGGACCAGTACCTCACTCACGACTACATGGTGCGGCTCGAGACGGTGCCTGCGTTGGCGCAGCAGGTCCGGCCGCATCTCTTCGTGCCTCAACTCCCCTACCTGCGTCATGTCGTCGTCTGGGGAACCGAGGAGCGGCCATGGGCCATGAGGGGCCCCGACGATCTGCTCCAGCTCGGAGAACGGCAACACCTGGACCGGCAGTTCCTGGACTCCGTCGAAGCGCAGGTCACGCCGGCCGATGACCTGACGATCATCCACACCTCGGGGAGCACGGCGCAGCCCAAGGCCGTCGTGCACACCCACGCCGCCGTCATCCGTCTCTGTTACGCCCTGTTGGCCACCGGTTGGCAAAATGTCCGCCCCGATGATCGCCTCTCTTGCAGCGTGCCCTTCTTCTGGATCGGAGGGATCAACTCGACCGTGCTCCCGGCGATGCTCACGGGTGCCAGCATCATCATGACCGCTACTCCCGATGTCGACGACGTGCTCGACGCCTGTGCCCGAGAGAAGGTCACGACCATCAATGCCGTGACGCCCACAACTCCGGGCCCTGGAGGAACGCGCGGCCAGCCGCGGCATCGACCTTCCTCATCATGCGCTCGAGGATTCCGCCAGTTCGACGAGGCCGGGGAACTCATCCCGCCTGGAGCTGATCCCCAACCCCTTCGGCATGACTGAGACGTTCGGGCCACACGGACTGGAGGCAGAGGGCACCCGGCTCCCATCCGACAAGGCGGGCGTCGTACGGTCGCTCCCTTCCCGGCATGGAGCGCAAGGTGCTGGATCCGGCCACCGGCGAGGAGTGTGCAGCCGGTGAACCGGGCGAGCTCTACGTCCGCGGGTTCGCCCTGATGCGCGGTTTCTACAAGCGACTCCCGGAGGACACTTTCGACCGCGACGGCTTTTATCCGACCGGTGATCTGTGCTGTATCGACAAGGAAGGGTTCATGTACTTTGAAGGCCGCTTCGGCGACATGATCAAGACCAACGGTGCCAACGTCTCTCCAAGGAAGTCGAGGCCGCGCTCGAAGGACACCCGGGGATCCGCGAGGCATTGTCTTCGGGATCCCGACGCCATCCGCGGGGAGGCGATCGTCGCCGTGATCGTACCCAGCGCGTGGAGCCAACGTTGACCGGGCAAGGCCTGGTCGAGCATCTCCGCCAGGTCAGGTGTCGAGCTTCAAGGTGCCGCACTTCATCTTCGCCATGCGGCCACGAGGACATCCCCCGCACGGATTCCACCAAGGTGAAGAAACATCTGCTCAAGCAGTTGGTGCTCGCCCATTGGGATCAGTTCCTCGCCACGGCGAGCCAATCTCCGATAGCGATGACGGAGCCGACGTGACGAGCAAGGGTCGTCGTCTCATTGCGGGTGCCTACGAACACCCCCGGCGGGTAATTCCCGACCGCAGCGTTCCCCGAAATTCATGCCGAAGTGGCACTCGGAGCCATCGCCGATGCCGGCCTGAGCCTTTCCGACGTGGATGCGTACTTCTGCGACTCGACCGCCGGCTTCGGTCCGGTTTCGATGGTCGAGTATCTCGGGCTGCACCCGCGTTACATCGACTCCACCGAAACCGGTGGCTCCTCGTACCTGGTGCACGTCGCGCACGCCGCAGCCGCCATCGAAGCCGGGCGGTGCGAGATCGCTCTCGTGACGATGGCCGGCCTGGCGCGTACGTCGCGGCGAGGCGCCCATCGCAAAGCAGACAGGATCTCCGGAATCGGCGTTCGAGACGCTGTGGGGCATGCTGCCCGTCACCGCCTACGCCCTGGCCGCACAACGCCATATGTTCGAGTTCGGCACGACCAGCGCCCAACTGGCCGAGGTCAAGGTGGCGGCTTCCCTCCACGCGCAGCACAACCCACTGGCCTTCCTGCCGAAGCCGGTCACGGTGGAAGAGGTACTTGCCTCCCCCGTCATCAGTTCGCCTCTGCACCGGCTTGACTGCTGCGTCATCACGGACGGGGGCGGTGCCGTCGTGGTGGTCAGTCCCGAGGTCGCCCGTGACCTCGACCGACGAACTGTCACAGTCCTGGGACGGGCCGAAGCGGTGAAGCACACGAACAACGGGCGTATCGACCTCACCTATACCGGAGCCGCCACAACCGGCCCCCTGGCTTTCGAGGAGGCGGGTGTCCGACCGGGAGATGTCGATTACGTCTCCATCTACGACTCCTTCACCATCACGGTGATCGAGACCCTCGAGGATCTGGGATTTTGCGAGAAAGGGACCGGCGGACGCTTCGTGCTCGACGGGGCCCTCGTGGCGCCATACGGACAGGCTTCCCTTCAACACCGACGGCGGGGGTCTGTGCAACAACCATCCGTCCAACCGAGGTGGCATGACGAAGATCATCGAAGCCGTCCGACAGCTGCGGGGAGAGTCGCACGCCGCCGTGCAGGTTCCTGACTGCGAGATCGCGCTCGCCCACGGGACCGGTGGGTCGATCGGCACCCGTATGGGCAGTGCCACGCTCATTCTCGGGAGGGAGGACGCGTGACGGAATCGCTGCTCCCCACGCCGGCGCCCGAACAGAACCCCGAGACGGAGGGTTCTGGAAGCGCCACGGCGGAAGGCCGCCTGCTCCTGCCTGCACTGCGACAGACTGCGGCGTCGTCATCTGGTACCCACGACAACTTGTGCCCGGACTGCGGGCACTGATGCCGTCACGTGGACCGAGGCCTCCGGGCTCGGGTTCGGTCTACAGCTTCAGCGTCGTGCACCGGAGTGCGGGCAGCTACCAGAGTGCGGTGCCGTATGTCGTCGCCTACGTGGAGCTTCAGGAAGGGCCACGGGTGCTCACCAACATCGTCGGGTGCGATCCTGACCGGGTGTACATCGGTCAGCCGGTGCGCGTGGTGTTCTGTGACACCGGGGAGCGGAGTGCGTTGTACCGCTTTGAACCGGTCGCGGCGGCGGGCAGTGACGGAGCTCTGCACAGCCTCTCGCCGGGAGTGCGCGTGCTCGACCTCAGCGGTCGTCCGGCAGCGTACTGCGGGAAGATTCTGGCGGATCTCGGCGCAGACGTCGTGAAGGTGGAACTGCCGACCGGAGATGCGGCTGCGCCGTTCGCCCCCGTTCCGCGACGGCGAGGGCGGACCGGAGTCGAGCCTGCTGTTCGCCTACTACCACCACAACAAGCGGGGCATCACGCTCGATTGGGAGCGCGACGAGGCACATGCGCTGCTCGAGGAGCTCGCGGCCAACGGCGGACGTCGTGCTGGCGTCGCCCAAGGGGGAGCGTCGGCGGCTCCAGGGCTTCGTCGACGATCCCCCGTCGCTTGTCGTGGGTCACCGGATGGCACGTCCTGACCTGCTTCATCACGCCGTTCGGCCTCACCGGTCCCTATCGCGAACTGGCGGGCCACGCCCTTCACCTCGTTCGCCATGAGCGGGTTGATGCATCCGGTGGGATCCGACCGAAGGTCCGCCCCTCGCCATTCCCGGACAACAGCTCTACGACGAAGCGGGACTGTGGGCTGCCTTTCTGGTACAGGCGGTGCTGCGGAGCCCTCTCGGGTGTCGGGTCGCAGGTGATCGACCACTCCGTGCACGAAGTCGGCCTCTTTCAACAAGTTGGGCACGAACAGTACGTCCTGAACGGACGGATCAAGACGCGGGAGACCAACTTCGGGCCGCCGCCCGGGGGCATCTGGAAATGCCGCGACGGTTCGCTGGACGTCGGCGCGCATTCGGCCCACCATTGGGACCTCTTCGTTGACCTGCTGGGAAGGCCGGAAATCCTGTCGGATCCCCTCTATCGCGATCGGAACATGCGGGTGCAGCTGTTCGACCTCCTCACGGAGATCATCGCCGAGCTGATGTCGACATTGAGTGCGAGAGAGCTGGTGGAGGCCGGGCAAGCGGCCGGATTGCCGTGTGCCCTCTCGCAGAGCCCGGCACAGTTCGTCCAAGAAGAACAGGCGCAGACCCGGGGGTACTTCGTCCGGTCCTCGCGTGAAGGAACCGGGTCCTTCGACATGCCCGGACCGCCCTTCTTGGCCGCGCCACCGCTGATCACCTACCACCGATCTGCTCCCCTTCTCGGCGAGGCGAACGAAGACGTGTATGTGCGTGAGTTGGGGCACTCGGTGGGCGATCTCGAACGTTGGCGGTCCGATGGTCTCATCTAGCCCGGCCTGGGCCCCTTTGCTCGATGGGGTCCGTATCCTTTCCTTCGGCACGGTGGTGGCGGGCAACGTGTGTCCCCTCGTTCTGGCGGAACTCGGCGCCGACGTCGTCAAGATCGAGTCGAAGGATCGTCCAGAGGCGCTGCGTACCTTCGACGCGCCCAATCAGGTGGAGCTGTTCGAGCCATCAGGGGTCCGGACGACGGCGTTGTTCGCCGGACTGACGCGCAGCATGCGCAGTGTCAGCATCGACATGAGCGGTCCCGGAGGGCCGTGACACATTTCGATCATTGGTCGGTCGGGCGGACGTGGTGATCGAGAACATGGGCCCCGGCAAGATGGAGGCGTGGGGTTGTTCCTTCGACGAGCTCATGGCGCACAATCCAGCCTTGGTCATGATCTCGATCTCGGGCTACGGGAGGTCCGGCCCACTGGCGAGCTTCCGGGCCTATGCCTCGAACATCAACAACTACCTCGGTCTGACGTCGGCCTGGGCGCTGGACGGGACGCATTTCGACTTCGTCGCGGGTATCCACGGTGCGAGTGCGGTCGTCGCCGCGTTGGCCGAGGTCGACAAGGGGCGCCCGGGGTGCTTCATCGACATGGCGCAGACCGAAACGGGCGCGGCGATCATGGCGCCCTTGTATCTCGATTTTCTCGCCAACGGCCGGGAATGGAACGCCGCGCCCAACGAAGTGCCGGGCGCGCTCCTCTCGGGCGTCTTCCCGTGCGCAGGGCGCCGACGCCTGGGTGGCGATCGAGCTCGAGGACGCCGACGACTGGGAGACCATGTGCGACACCACCTCGAGCGCGGCCAGCGACCTGCGCCGGGCTGGGTGCGCACCGTGGAGCCACTTCCCACCCGTGCAGTGCGGCTCTGCACGACGCCATCGGAGCCTGGGTCCGACCTCTCACCCCTTTCCAGGTGACCCTCACACTGCAGAGGGCCGGTCTCGCCGTGGCGCCGGTGCAGGACAGTGAGGATCTCTGGCGCGACGCACAGCATCGAAGCCGCGGTGCTTTCGTCGACGTCTGGCACCCCGACATCGGATCGGTCGAATACCCGGGCCCTCCCGATCGGCTCAGCCGGACCCCGGGACGGTGTGGTCCGTCGGGGCTCGCAGGATGGGTGAGCACACCCCGAGGTCCTCGAGGAGTGGTTGGCGTCGAGCGACGCCGAGATCCGGCGCCCTCGAAAAGAGCGGTGCCATCTGGCAATCGCCCGCATGGCAATCGGTGCAGGAAGTCGGTGCCAGGAAGCGGATGCAGGCAACGAAGGGACGCATCAGTGGCCGGGATCAATGAGGGACGAATCGCCATCGTGACCGGAGCCGGTCGGGGAATCGGTCGGGGTCACGCCTTGGAGTTGGCCCGCCAAGGGGCCAAGGTCGTGGTGAACGATCTGGGCGTCGAGGTCGACGGCGAGGGTAGATCGGAAGGCCCGGCGGGCGAGGTCGTCGACCTCATCCGATCAGAGGGGGGCGAGGCGGTGGCCAACGGGGAGGATGTGTCCGAATGGGAGGGTGCGGGCCGGCTGGTGCGCCTCGGCCATCGAGACGTTCGGCGGCCTCGACATCGTCATCAACAACGCCGGGATCCTGCGTGATCGGATGCTGGTGAATATGTCGATCGAAGAATGGGACGCGGTCATCAAAGTGCACCTTCGTGGGACGTTCGCGACGGTGCGATGGGCCTCGGAGTATTGGCGTGGGCGAACGAAGAAAGGAGAGAGCAACGACGCCCGGATCATCAACACGACGTCTGCCGCCGGCATGTACGGCAACGTGGGCCAGGCGAACTATGGAGCGGCGAAGGCGGGCATCGCAGCGTTCACCCTCATTGCGGCGACCGAATTGGCACGGTACGGCGTGACCGTCAACGCGATCAATCCGGGTGCCCGTACTCGGATGACCGAGCAGGCGACAGCCCGGATCGTACGTACCGGTCCCACCGGGCCAATTCGATTTTTCCGATCCCGAGAATGTGGCGCCACTGGTCGTGTGGTTGGCATGTCCCGAAGCGGCCTACGTGACAGGGACGGGTGTTCTCCGTGCGGGGCGGGCAGATATGCCGTGGCTGAGGGCTGGCGCGCAGGTCCACTGGCCGAAAAGGACGAACGATGGGATCCGGCGGAACTCGGTCCGATTGTCGGGGACCTCCTGCAGCGGGCAGCTCCGAATGCAGACCTATTCGGCGTGATCCCTTCAAGCTGAAGGCAAGCGCTCATCTTCTTGACGTACGGGTCGAAGCGTGAGCCAGCGGCGTGGCGGGAGCCGGCAGCGTCAGAGTGTCCCACTCCAATTCTGGCATCGCGAAGAACTTGGCTGAAGGGCTTCTTCGTATCGAAACTCGGTTCACGTGGCATCCCTAGAACCTGCTCGGCAATGGCGTTCCGCTGTACCTCGTTGGTGCCCCCGGCAATCGATGCGGCCCGCCCATTGAGGTACGCGGTCGACGATTCCCCACCATGTGCGTCGGCGGGGTCCCACGTCACCGCAGCGTCCCCGCCGATCTCCATCCCGATGCGCGCGCGAATTGGCATGAACGTGCCCCGGAAGAGCTTGCCGTAGGCGGCAAGACCGGGCCCGAGTCGGTCGCGGCGGGCCATTTCCGCGAGACGGGAAGCCAGCACCTTGCCAACGTGGTCGATCGTATGGGCTCGCGCGAGCTTCTGTCTCACCACGGGGTCACGGATCCGGCCGGATGTCTGAGCGAGCCGCACCATTTCAGGCGCCAGCGGACCGGGACCCGACCGAGTGCCTTCGCTCGGACGGCCCGCACCGCGCTCGAACACCAGCATCGTACGGGTGACGGTCCAGCCCTCGTTGACGCCACCGATCACGCCCGAATCGGGTACGACGACGTTGTCGAAAAACTCCTCACAAAACTCAGAGGACCCGCCTATCTGTCTGAGAGGCCGAATCGTGAGACCCGTGGAAGTGCAGGGCACCACAAACCACGTCAGGCCCTTGTGCTTCGGGGCCTCCCAGTCGGTGCGGGCAAGGCACAGGCCATAGTCCGCCAGGTGGGCCAGCGTGCTCCAGACCTTTTGGCCGTTGAGGATCCACTCGCCGTCGTCCCGGGTGGCCCGTGTGCGAATGCCGGCCAGGTCGGAGCCCGCAGAAGGTTCGGAGAAGAACTGACACACGAGAGCCTCGCCTGCCAAGACCAGTGGGATGAAGCGTCGCAGGAAATCAGGCGAGCCATGGGTCAGCATTGTCGGGACGCAGATGTGGAAGGTTGTGGCGGTCAGCGCACCAAAGTCCGGCGTGACGTATGCAGCTGCCTCTTCGAGAAAAGCGGATTCGAACGAATCCGGGAGGCCCTGGCCTCCGTATGCGACCGGCCAGGAAATACCGGCGTAGCCACCCTCGAAAAGCCTGCGCTGCAGCGTCCTGTTCGCAGCCATGACGTCCGGCGTGTAGTGGTCGACCCCGTACACCTGTGCCGGAGCCTCTCGCCACTCGAGGTTCTCAGCCAACCAACCCCGAGCCGTGACCCTGTACTCCTCGATGGCCTGGCGATCTGAGTCCTCCGTCGGTGACCCGTTCACTTCCTTCCCCTCATAATCCGTGAAGCCGGCAGATCCTCTCACGGTGCCAGTCGGGCTGGCCGAAGAGGACGCTGTTCGTCGTGATGCGGCGCAGGAACAGGTGGAGGTCGTGTTCCCACGTGAAGCCGATCCCCCCGAATACCTGGAAGCAACCTTGTGCGATCTCGATTCCGGTGTCGCCAACCCACCACTTGGCCATGCTGACGATCTCACCAGCATCGGTGGCGCCGTCCTGCAAGGCCCGGACCGCATCAGTCGCAATCGCCTTTCCGCACTCCAGGGAGAGGCTCATGTCGGCCAACTGATGCTTCACCGCCTGAAAGGACCCAATCGGCCGCCCGAAGGCGATTCTTTCGGTCGCATAGCGACGGGTCATCTCGAACAGAACGTCGAGCGCGCCGACCGTTTCGACCGCCGTGAGAACACCTGCGAGATCCAGCTGGCGCACGACGTCATCTCCTGCGCCTCCATACAAACCGACGAGAGACGAGGTGGGCACTTCCACCTGTTCGAACACCACCGACGAAAGTTCCTGTGTAATGTCGAGCCCACCCAAGGGCCGAGCCGAAACACCAGGCGTGTCACGCGCAACCAGAAACTGACTGCTCCCCTCGGGGCCGTCCGCCGTCACGAGGAAACAGTCCGCGCCGGCACCGCCTTGGACCATGGCCGCTCTGCCGGTGAGTGCAAAACCTTCCGTCGTCCGGGACACGGAGATAACCGCATCCGAACCGCCGACCATGGCTCCGCCAAAAGCCCACGTGGCCACGACCTCGCCGCGGCAGAGAGGCTCGAGGACCAACGCGTGTTGGTCCAGGGAACCTGCGCTACCCAGCGCCGCTGCGACGACATTCATCGAAGCGAGTGGGCCGGGCTGCAGAACACGGCCGCGCTCTTCAGCGATGAGCGCCAGGTCGCGTAACCCATCACCAGAAACGCTTCCACCGCCATGCTCTTCGGGCGCGAGCATGGCGAACCATCCGAGCTCAGCCGCCCTGCTGAGATAATCGGAGGGGCAGACACCGGTGCCGTCGACAATTTGTCGCACCATCGAGAGGGGGCATGCCTCACTGATGAATCGCGCTGTCGTCGCCCTGAGCATCTCTTGGTCGCTCGTAAGGTCAAGTTCCATCGATCATCGATCTCGGTTCAGGCCACCTCGGATCGCCCGCGCCCATTTGGCTCGCCAATCCAAACATAATCTCGAGATCTTCGTCGGCGCTTGGTCTGTACGACGGTCGAGGAGACCGGCCTCAGAGCAGACGTTCCGATACATCTGGGCGACCTTCGAGCGAGCAGGCGACGCTGACCTGGGGACCTGTTGAACCTTCGGGGCACGTTCGAACCGGTGGACCCAGCCACCTCCACTACGGTAACGTTTCGACCGCGGGCCTGGGCATACGCCCAAACCTCATGAAATTAAATCTAGACTGAACGTCACTGATCGTTTGGTGTTGCGGGCGAGCCGACGGAATCGGGGGATGCGGTGCTGCAGTATGTGATCGCTGGCCTGGTGCTCGGGGGGATCTACGCGATCGCGGCTTCCGGACTGGTTGTTACCTTTCGATCGACAGGAATCCTGAACTTCGCCTTTGGCGCAATCGCCTACGCGTTGGCCCGGTTCTACTACTACCTCAATAGCCAGGAGCATTGGGCGATTCTGCCCGCCGCCGTGGTGTCAATCCTTGTCGCCGGCCCGGCGATGGGCATCGGGTTGTATTTCGCCCTCTTCCGGCGTCTCAGGCTGGCGCGACCGCTCATCAAAATTGTGGCAACGATCGGCGTATCGGTGGCCATCCCACCGTTGACCATCCTCATCTTCGGCAACAAGACCATCCTTTCGGCGCCGGGTCTCGCCCCCCAACCGGTACGTGTATTCAGGTTCCTCGGGGTACCCGTCACAATGGACCAGATCATCGTCTACAGCTTCGTGGCCCTCATCGTCGTGTTCGGGGCTCTCATCCTTCACTACACAGAGATCGGCCTCAGAGTGAGGGCCATGGTTGACTCACCGGCGATGACGTCCCTCTCGGGGACCAATCCGGAGACTGTGTCCATGGGAGTGTGGGCCGTCAGTACGTCGCTCGCCGGGCTGGCGGGGATACTGGCGGCACCCACCATCGGCTTGGACCCCGGCCCGTTCACCCTGCTGATGGTGGCGGCGTTCGCAGCCGTGATCGCGGCCCGATTGCGCAACTTGGCCGTGGCCGTCGCGGTAGCGCTCTCCATGGGTATAGCTGGTGCCCTGGTTCAGTACTTCTTCACGAATTCCACCACCTTGTCCGCCGACGTGGTCCCAGCGATACCGTTCATCGTGACGGCAATCTTCCTCTTGTACTACATGATCCGCGGCACTGGCGTCGACGAATCGGAAGGCGTCGGAGGAGCCCTCGACCGAGCAATACTGCCGCAAGGGGACTTGCCCGTCGATGCCACGTCCGACCGCCCGCCGGCCATCTTCGGTTGGCAGGTTTCGTTGTTGGGATTCGCCGCCGTCTGCCTCCTTCCGCTCATCCTCACGTCGTTTTGGGTCGGCCTCATCGGTGAGGGCATCAGCCTTGCGATTATCTTCCTGTCGTTCACGCTCGTCACGGGCGAAGGGGGGATGATCTGGCTCTGTCAAGCCACCTTTGCCGGGATCGGCGCGTTGACGATGGCCCAACTCGCCGCGAAACATGGCTGGCCGGTCATGGCCGCGGTGGTCGTCGGAGGCTTGGTGGCAGTCCCCTTCGGGGTGCTCATAGGCGTCCTGACAATCCGGCTGGGCAATCTCTACGTCGCCCTGGTGACGCTGACCGTCGGCCTGTTGTTCGACGACCTCGTGTTCAGCCAGCAGGTTTTTGTCAATTTCGGATCCGGCGTGAACGTCAACCTTCCTTCGTTTGCATCCAGCCCGAAAACCTTCGCCTACTTGGCTCTTGGCATCTTTGCGGTCGTGTCGCTTCTCATCGTCAACTTGCGACGGTCATCCACCGGACTCGCCCTTAATGCGGCGCGGTGGAGCACTGCGGGCTCCAAGACGATGGGGATCAGCGTGTTGCAGATGAAGGTGCTCGTCGCAGGTATCGCGGCGTTCGTCGCCGGGGTCGGCGGAGCGATGTTCGCGCTCTCGTTGGGGAGCGCCCTCCCGACGAACTACTCGACTCTGGGGGGTCTCGTGTGGCTCGCCATTCTGGTATCGCTCGGAATCCGCTCAAATATGGCAGCCCTGATAGCCGGCCTGTCGGCGACCATCTTGGCGGGGATCGCATTGGTCTATCTCCCCAGCGCCTTCGCGCAGGTCACGCCGATCCTCTTCGGCTTAGGAGCCATTCAGGTCGCCAAGTACCCCAACGGGGTCATGACAGAGAATGCACGCCAAGTCCTGTGGTTCTGGGAGAAGCTGAGGTATCGATCGAAGCCCATCCAGGCTTCAGAAGTGCTCGAGGATCCGCTCGCCGTGCGCGCCGACGATGCCAATGTCCTTGTCGGCGCGGAAACGAAGACCAGTGTCGGCAGGACGGTCTCGTGACCACGCTGGCGAACGTGGAGTTGCCTCCGACAACGGAGATACCACTCCTATCGGCAACGGGTGTCACCGTTCGCTTCGGCGGGCTTGTTGCCCTGTCCGACGTGTCTATCGAAGTTCCACCAGGGACCATCGTCGGGCTTGTCGGCCCAAATGGCGCGGGGAAGTCCACTCTCTTCGGTGTGCTGTCCGGCCTCTTGCGCCCTGCGAGAGGCCAGGTCTTCATCGGAGGCGAGGACGTCACAACCGTCAACTCGCAAACCCGGGCCCGACGCGGGTTGGCGCGCACATTCCAGCAGCCCGAGCTCTTCATGGGACTGTCCGTACGGGATCACCTCGTTCTTGGCCACCGGGTCCACTACGAGCGTCGTCGATTCTGGAGTGACCTGGTCAGTTTCCGGGCCATTTTTCCACCGACGAAGTTCGAGACCGAAACAGTGGACGAACTACTCGATCTCCTGGGTTTGACGAATATTGCGAACACACCGGTCGCAGTTCTTCCACTTGGACTGTCCCGATTGGTGGAGGTTGGCCGGGCCCTCGCCACCCGCCCCACCGTGGTGCTGCTGGACGAGCCCCTCTCCGGCCTGGATTACAAAGCGACCGAGAAGTTGACTGCCGCCTTCGAACGCGTGGTGGAGACCAGCGAAGATGGGCTGTCGCTCCTCATGGTGGAGCACGACGTCGCTTCGGTCCTCGCCCTGTCATCCAAGATCTTCGTCCTGGACTTCGGTCAACTCATCGCACAAGGCACGCCAAGCGAGATCCGGGCCAATCCGGCGGTGCGAGCTGCGTATCTGGGCGACGAGGACCCGGCGCCCCAAGGAAACGGTGGGCAGCGGAGTTCGGAGCCATCATGACAGGGGCCGTTTGGACGAACGGTCCCGAGAGGCGGGGCCCTCGTTTCGACAACGAGGAGTCGCGCGCATGACGCCACTCCCCTCCTCTCCGACGGCGACCGAGGATCAGGCGGTTATCGAGAGTCCGGCGGTTGTTGCGGATGAGGCGGCGACCGAGGATCAGGCGGCGACCGAGGATCAGGCGGCGACCGAGGATCAGGCGGCGACCGAGGATCAGGCGGCGACCGAGGATCAGGCGGTCACTGAGTTTCGCTCCGCTCTCGTTGCATGGTTGGATGCGAACCTCACACCTGAGGTTCTGGAGGCCGAGCGGGCAGTCTCGGGCGGAGAAGACCGTGTGGTCGTGCTGAAGACGTGGAACGCCCGGCTGGCCGAAGCGGGTTGGGCGGCACCCTCGTGGCCCGAGCGGTACGGAGGGCGTGACGCTGATCTCCAGCAACAACTCGTCTACCTCGAAGAGATGTCCCGGGCCGGCGCGCCGGGGCCGATAAACACGATCGGCGTCTCGAACATCGCGCCCGCAATCATGGCGATCGGCAGTGAGGAGCAGAAGGAAAGGTTCTTGCGTCCGATGTTGCGCGGGGACGAAATCTGGTCGCAGGGGATGTCCGAACCCGACGCCGGTTCTGACCTTGCTTCTTTGCGGACCTCGGCGCGGCTCTGACGGGGAGACCTTTGTCGTCAACGGGCAAAAGACGTGGAACAGCATGGGCAACTACGCCGACTGGTGCCAGCTCTACGTCCGCACTGACCCGGCCGCGCCCAAACATAAGGGGATCAGTTGCCTCCTGGTCGACATGAAGACGCCGGGCATCTCGGTTCGACCGCTGCGCACGATGGCCGGGGACTACCTGTTCTCCGAACTCTTCTTCGACGAGGTTCGGGTTCCCCGTTCGGCCCTCCTGGGCAACCTCAACGAGGGATGGCGTGTCGCCGTCACCACGCTCAGCCATGAACGGGCCGGCGTCGCCCGCCTCTATCTCGGATTGAGTACCCAGTTCGACGAATTGCTCGCCGCAGCACATCGGCGCGGTCCGATCACGGACCCTCTGCACCGAGACCGCCTGGCCCGCCTGTACGCGTCTATCGCCTGTATCCGCTATTCCACGGCGCGGGAGCTGGCCAAGATCGAACAGGGCGGACAGCCGTCCGCCACCATGGGTGGACTGGCCAAGCTGTCCTGGGCTCGGGCAACGCAGGAGATTGGCCGAGCTGGCCACGAGCATCCTGGGTCTCGATGCGCTCGATGGGGCCGTGGGCGAAGAACCTCGCCATGTCTCCCTCGACGTCCATCGCCGGCGGGACCAGCGACATCAATCGCAACGTCGTGGGAGAACACGGACTGGGATTGCCGCGATGACAGATTCCAGGCAGACCTGTGCCTCTATCTCGCCGTGCCTTCGGGCAAGATCGAGGAACGTATGGGACCGAACGAAGGTCGGGATCGCGAACCAAAAAAGATTCGAACCGAAAGAGAAAGGAGCACTTGATGGCATCTGTGTGGGGATACGAGGGACGTCGGACCATCGTCGGCGGTGGGGGCGGTGGGGGCATGGGCGCGGCAGTTGTGCGCCACCTCGTCGATCTGGGCGCCGAGGTCCATGTTCTCGATCTGAAAAAGCCTCCGGTTGCCGTTGCAAGCTACGAGTCAGTTGACCTGCGCGATCCGGAGGCCACCGCGAAAGCAGTCGAACGCATCGGCGGTCCCATTGATGCCTTGTTCAATTGCGCGGGGCTCGCCGGCTCCATCAATTCGGACCTGGACGTCATGCTGGTGAATCTGGTCGGCATGCGTCACTTGGCGGACCTGGTGTCTGAGCACATGCAACCTGGGGCGGCCATCGCCAGTATCTCTTCCACTGCGGGGGCCGGGTATCTGATGAATATCGGTAAGTGGATGCCGCTCGTCACATCTCCGGGCTTCGAAGCAGCGAAGGCGTGGTGCGAAGCCCACCCCGAGGAGATAGAAGGTGGATACGGCCCCTCGAAGGAGGCCATCATCGTGTGGACATTCTGGGCGTCACATGCCTTGGCCGAAAAAGGCATACGAGTCAACTGCATCAGCCCGGGTCCGACCGACACGCCAATGATGGCTGACTTCGAGTTCGCCTACGGCAAGGAATTCATGGACAATTTCCCCGTTCCCCTTGGTCGGCATTCGACTCCCGACGAGCAAGCTTGGCCGCTCATCTTCTTGAACTCCAGGCTGGCGAGTTACATGACCGGAGAGAATCTCATTGCCGATGGAGGCACGATGGGCGCCGCGATGACCGGCGCCATCGACCTTTCGGGACTCGTGCCGGCTTCGATGCAGAACTAGGCGCAACTGATCGCGCCACCGCTCCAACTTGTGCCACTCCGTCGTCCCGCCACGCCGTCGTCCCGCCACTCCGTCATCCCGCCACTCCGTCATCCCGCCAGCCCGTCGTCACCACGCGCCCCGTCAACGGTCGCTCACTCTGACGATGTGTACGGGATTTCTTTTTCTTTTTTATGGCTCTGAGCAGGGGGTAAATGTCACAACCCCCTGATCTACTGGGGCCATGGATGTACTGGATACCCTGACCCATGCGGTCGATCTCTTCGCCGAGGCCGACCCGTTCTCCTATGGCGATGTCGACTCGGTGCAAAGACTCGAGAAGCAGCGGGGCCGACTCGACTGCTGTACCGCCAAAGCAGTGGCCAGTTTCGCCGAGGGGGGCGAATGGGCGGCTGCGGGGGCTCAAAGTGCCGTGGCCTGGATCGCCGCCACCTGTCATCTCCCGGTGGGCGAGGTACGCAAGCATCTGCGCCGGGGGAGGGCATTGGCCTCCATGCCCATCGTCGCCGAGGCGTTCTCCGACGGCTCGATCTGTGGCGCCCATGTCGACGTATTGGTCAAGGCAGCCAAGACAGTGGCATTGGCCGATCCCGACGCCTTCGCCCGCTGCGAAGCGACCCTGGTGCAGGTAGCCCAAGAGCGCACCTTCGCCACCTTTTGTGGTTCTGTGACCTACTTCACCCAGATGGCCGACCCCAACGGGGCCGAAGAAGCTGACCTCCATCGGCGGGCCCGGCGTGACGCCTACGTGGTGCAGTCCCTCGATGGCATGTACCTCTTGGGGGGCAACCTCGACCCGATGAGCGGGGCCATTGTGGCCGGCGAACTCACCCGGATCGAAGCCGAACTCTTCGAAGCCGAGTGGGCCATGAGCAAAGAGACCCTCGGGCGTGACCCCAAGGTGCACGAACTGCCTAACACCTCGGCCCAGCGCCGAGCCGATGCCCTCGTCGAGATGGCGGTGCGCTCCAAGGGGGCCAAGGCAACCGACCGGCGACCGGTAGCCCTCGTCAGCGTCTTGGTCGGTTATGAGGCTCTGTACGGGCGTATCAGCCAGATCGAAGGAGGGCCCATTCTCAGCCCCGGTGCCCTGTTGCCCTGGTTGAAGGGGGCCGAATTCGAGCGCATCGTCTTTTCGCCCGGGGTACGCATCGAGTGCTCCAAGACAGCCAGGTTCTTCACCGGGGCGACCCGGCGCGCCATCGAGGTCAGGGACCAACAGTGCACCCATCCCCTCTGCGAGGCACCCGCTCAGCGCTGTCAGATCGACCACATCCTCCCCTTCTCCCAAGGGGGCGAGACCACCCAGGAGAACGGGCGGGTCCTGTGCAGCTTCCACAACAGGCTCCGTAACGGCGACCCGCCAGGGGGCGAAGGCGGAAGTGGGGGCGTGGGTGGAAGCGACGAGGATGAGGACGAGGACGAGGGCGGCCCGTAGGTCGGCACTGCCGTTCGTTGCAGCGCCGCTGTAGCGCCGCATTTTGCCGCCGGCCATCTAGCCGCCGGCCATCTAATTGTCAGGGGCGATTTCCACCTGAAGTTAACCAGTACCGCCGATTTCTGTGGCCGCATGCGCAGCCTGGGAGATGAGGCGCGCCCCTGGATCCTGCAGCGGCGCTCCCGTTAGTCGGCTAGTCGGCTAGTCGGCTAGTCGGCGCATCAGTGCGAGACCCCATGGGCAGCGAATCGCGTGCTACGGAGTGTCATCCCAAGAACGACAAAGCGTCAGACCAATCGGGCCTGGGACTCCGCTGGGACGTCTGAGCACTGGAAATGCAACAGGGGTAGGATCCGCCAGCCGACTCATCACGTCGGAAGGGGGTCGGTGACTGAACATCCAGCGAAGGAGAACACCATGCTGTTCGTCACTGAGTACCGCTTGAAGCCAGGTATGGCGAAGCCCGAGGTCACACGCCTGATGGACGTCTTTGGAAAGCGGGGGCCGGGGCCGGGCGAGATAGCGCACTACGTCAGAGTCGATGGATCGGGTGGCTTCACCATCAGCGACAACGAAGACTCAACAGCTGCGTATGCCAGCGCGCTGTCCTATTCGGAGTTCATGACCTTCACCATCACGCCGGTTGTGACGATCGATGACGCCGTCGGCCCGATAGCTGCATATCTATCTGAGTAACCGCTCGACCGGAGTGACCGCTCGACCTGAGTGACCGCTCGACCGGAGTAGCAAATTCGCTCGGCGGATCGCTCGACTTCCGTTGCCGCCTCGATACCGGATGTGAACCAGCCGGACGTGAACGCGCCGGATGTGAACCAGCCGGACGTGAACGCGCCGGATGTGAACCAGCCGGATATGAACCAGCCCCCCAGGCGTAAACCGGCCACCCGGACGGGAGTGAACGCACTCCCGTCCGGCGGCGCAGGTTCAGATGAAGAAGAAGGTCAGGCCGCGAAGCCCATCAGGCGGTTGAGGTTGCCGCCCATGACCTTCTCGATGTCTTCCTTGGGCAAACCCTCCAGGTCGTCCACGAAGGTGATCGGGTCGACCATGCCCTCGGGGTGCGGGTAGTCCGACCCGAACAGCACACGATCGGCACCGAGCAGCTCGATGAGGCCCTTGGGGTCCTCCTCGTGGAACGGGTGCACATAGATGTTCCGCTTGAAGACGTCGACGGGGTTCTCTTCGAAAACGTTCGGAGAGTGGTGGTAGGCGTACTCCATGTCGCCCAGGAGCGGGCGCACCCAGTTCGATCCGTTCTCCACCGGAGTGAAGCGCAAGGTCGGGAAACGGGTGCAGAGCCCGTGGCCGATGAGCGAAGCAGATGGTGTCGATGATCGGACGTCCGGCGTGGCCGGTGATGGCGGCGAAACCCGAACCGCCCTTGAACGGCGTCATTTCGCCGTCGCGGATGCCCTCCCACTCATTGGTGTAGCGCTGGTAACCGCTGTCCGACGAGTGCATGCCCACCAAGATGTCGGCCTCGGCAACCTTGGCCCAGAACGAGTCGAACTCGGGCAGCGCCGGCGAACGAGGTCCCTCGAAGCCCCAGACCGGGGCCGGGCGAACCAGGATGATTTTGGCACCACGCTCGAGCACCCAGTCGAGCTCACGGCTCGCCTCGTCGACGATGCCGAGGTGGATCACCGGCGTGGTGAACATCCGGTTGTCGTAGTTGAAGGTCCAGTGCTCGGCCATCCACTGGTTGAGTGCGTGGACAACGGCGTGGACGGCGCGCGGGTTGTCGTGCACCCGCTCCTCCAAGAGGCTGGCCAGGGTCGGCCAGATGAGGGCCCGGTCGATGCCCAGCTCGTCGAGGAGCTTGATGCGGGGCTCGGGGTCACCGTAGCCGGGGTGGGCCCGCACGCCCTTGCCCAGGGTCTCCCGGCGGGACTTACCCTCCGGGTTGCCCTCCTTGAAGTACTGCTCCTGGGCGCCGGGGGCAGCCACGACCTCGAACGTGGGGTTCGGGATGTAGTCGCTGATCTTGTTGTTGACGGCGATCTTGGTGCGTCCATTCAACCTGCACGTACTTGATGAAGCCTTCGTACTCCTTCGGCAGGTACTTGGTGAACGCCTCCGGCTTCTCGTACATGTGGTTGTCGGCATCGAATACCGGAAAGTCGAGCGCTCTTGACGGCATGTTGTGTAGCCCCCTTCTTGATCGACCCAAACCCCGGCACCGTCCTCTGACGAGCCATCAGTGCAGGCCAACGGGTAACAGTTGTTTTCCCTCACCTTACCAGCGGTCAGTTCAGACCTGCCAGGAGCCTGGTCAGGTAGCCGAATGATCGCCTGATGGCATCTTCGTAGCCTTCGCTTTCGATGGCGCCTCCGAGGATCTCGAGTTCGAATGGTCCGGGGAAAGCGGCATCCAGCAGTGGCGCTCAGTAACCGCCCCACGGCAATCGAGCCGTCGCCCGGGACCAGGCGCTCGAGCACCGGGGCACGAAAAGCCAGGTCAGCCACCTGCAACACGGCGATGCGGGGCTCACCCTGTCGGAGGACGTCGGCCACGTCGGGCTCCCACCAACTGTGTGCGGTGTCGGCGACCACCCAAAGCCCTAAATCCGCGGCCACCGCAAGGGCATCGCGCACGGTGTGCGTAAACCCGATATGGGCGAACTGGGGCCGGGTCGCCTCGAGGGCCAGGCGGATGCCGGCGGCGTCAGCGATGGCGGCCACCGGGGCGATGGCCCGGGCAAAGCGGTCGACCGCTATCTCGTACGGCCATCCGCCGGCAGTCCCTCCGGTGGTCTGCACCGTGGTGGCACCGAGCCGGTCCGCCATTTCGATTCCCAGGACGAGGGCGTCTCGGGTGCGCTGCCACGATGCCTCGTTGAGGAGGTCGAACGAGCTTCCCGGCAAGATCCCGTCCACCCGGAACCCACCGGCCTTGATCTCAGCTTCGGCACGATCGAGGCCGGCCTGGTGGAGTTTGGGCATGAACAGGGAGATCCGATCGATGCCCAGGCGCTCGTAGCACTCGAGATCCTCCGAAAGCGTCCAGTGCTGACTCGAGAGTGAGTTGACGCAGAGCCGGGGATCCCACACCTTGCCCGCAGGACCGGCCTGCTCGCCCGAGGAACCGGCCTGCTCGCCCGAGGAACCAGCCTGCTCGCCCTTCGGATCCATCGGACTCCTCTCACCGGTTCGCGGGTCCTCGCAGACCAATCGGTTTAACCTAAAGACGATCGCCATGCCCCATCGCTCCAGCGGTCGGTCGTGCATCGAAGACGTATGAAGAAATCTCACCGAGAAACCTCACGGAGAGATCGTCGGCACAAAGGAGCACTGCGTTGCTATTCATCGACGGGAAATGGGAAGCATCAAAGTCAGGACGGACGTTCGCCTCGTTCAACCCGGCGACCGGCGAAGTCCTCGGCGAGGCGGCCGACGCCGAGCGCGCCGATGCCGAGCGGGCCGTGAGCGCGGCCCAGGCAGCGTTCCCCACATGGTCCAAGACCACGGTGTACGAGCGGTCGGCCCTTCTCTACGAGGCCTGGCGACTCATGACGGCACGTCGTGAAGACCTGGCCCAGCTGATGACCGCCGAGCAGGGCAAGCCCCTCCGCATGGCCCGTAACGAAGTGACCTATGCCGCCGACTTCCTGCTCTGGTTCGCCGAGGAGGCCAAGCGCTCGTACGGCGAGACGATCCCTTCTTCGAGAGCGGACCAACGATTCATCGTGCTGCGCCAGCCCATTGGCGTCGCGGCAGCAATCACGCCGTGGAACTACCCGGTCTCGATGCTGACCCGCAAGATCGCGCCGGCAGTGGCCGCCGGCTGCACCATCGTCCTCAAGCCAGCGGAGCAGACGCCGTTGTGCGCGATCGAGACGTTCCGCATTCTGGATGAAGCCGGATTCCCTCCCGGCGTGATAAATCTCGTCACCACCAGCGACCCTCTCCCGGTGGCGGACGAGCTCTTGACCAACCCCGTCGTGCGCAAGATCAGTTTCACCGGTTCCACCGAGGTTGGGAAGGAGATCGCCCGGCGGGCATCGGATCAGTTGAAGCGCGTCTCGCTCGAACTCGGTGGTCACGCACCGTTCCTGGTCTTCGCCGACGCCGACCCGGTGCACGCGGCCAAGGGCGCAGCCTTGGTGAAGTTCTTGAATACCGGGCAGGCCTGTATCTGCCCCAATCGGATCTTTGTCCATCGGTCGGTGGCTGAGCCCTTCCTCGCCGAATTGGAGGCGCGCGTCGGGAAGCTCCGCCCGGGCAATGGAGCGACGGACGGCGTGACCGTCGGGCCGTTGATCGACGCTCCGGCGATGGAGAAGATGCAACGACAAGTCGCCGACGCGGTCGCCCACGGCGCCACCGTGGTCACCGGAGGCGAGCGTCTCACCGGCGAAGAGTTCGATGGTGGTGAGTTCTTCGCACCGACGGTCCTTTCCGGCGTCACCGCCGACATGACAATTTACCGCGAGGAGACATTCGGGCCGATCGCACCGGTCGTCGTGTTCGACGACGAGGACGAGGTCATTGCGGCTGCGAACGACACCACGTATGGCCTGGCGTCGTACATCTACACGCGTGATCTGGACAGAGCGTTACGGGTGGCCGAAGCGCTCGACTTCGGCATCATCGGCATCAATGACATCAACCCGACCTCGGCCGCGGTGCCGTTCGGAGGCGTGAAGCAGAGTGGCCTCGGACGAGAAGGCGGGCACGAGGGCCTCGCCGAGTATCAGGACACCAAAGTGTGCGGGATCGCTATCGGGTCCTGAGGCTGGGGCCGTGAGGCTCAGCGGTGAGGTAGAGCTATGCGGCTCAGGCTGCCGTGATCATCGGGCGGACCCGGTGCATCAGGTCGACGCTCCAGCCGACCGGATCGTCCAGGGGCAGCTTGAGGTCGGGAAGGTTGAAGTACTCCACACTGAACAGACCGGTGTAGCCGATCGCCTCGAAGCCGGCGAACACGGCCGGGAAATCGACGTCGCCGTCCTCGTCGATGTGCATCTGGGGCTGACCGGGTTTCGCTTGCCGGAGCTGGACATGACCGACGAGGTCCGCCACTTCCAGCGGGTCGAAGCCGCAGAAGACCGACCATCCCGTGTCCAGGGTCAGTTTGAGGCCCGGCACGGCGTCGCACATGGCGCGGATCGACTCCGCCGTATCGAGCAGGGACCGTGGGCCGGGCTCGACCCGAATGTCCGGCTGTTGACGGAGGAACGCCACTCCCTCGTCCCACGTGCACTTGCGCGGTGGGCGCACGGTGCATCCCGTGCGGGGCTCCGAGCCGATGCGATCACCAACGGGGAGGGCCAATTCGGGCTCTTCGCCTTCGAGCCGGTCGAGGCCGATGTCGATGTGGTCGAAACCGAGCTCGGCGGCACGCCGGCCTGCTTCGGGATACCCACATTCCGCTCCGAACGCAACGCTGACGATCCCCAACCGCTTGTCCACTGACATGTCCCGGCACGCTAATGGCTCGCGGCGGTCACAGTTGCTGCTGTAGGGCCGATGCCGTCGGGGCCGATGCCGTCGGAACCGATGCCGTCGGGGCCGATGATGCTGTAGGGACCGATGCCGTCGGAACCGATGCCGAGGGGCCCAGGCCCCGCCGGCGAGGGGCCCCAGGCGGCCGAGCCGATCCGCACCATCTAAGCTCATCCAGCGTGAGTGACAAGGGTCGGGCTGCCGAGTTGCTCCAATTGGACGCACCGCCTCCGGGATTGACAGGCCTCCATGCCGCGGAACCTCGGGGGGCTGGAGGCGGCAGTGACCTCGATCGTGCCAGTGCCGTCGATCGTGCCAGTGACCTCGAAGTCGAAGTCCCCGGCGAGGTCAACCTGCTCATCACCGCAACGTGGACAGTTGCGGCCCGCACGGGCACCTTCGAACCGTCCGTGCGTGAGATCCTCCAAGAGGCGGGTGTCTCGACCAAGGCCTTCTACCGTCACTTCCGCTCCAAGGACGACCTGTTGCTGGTCGCCCTCGAGACAGCCTCCTGGCAGCTCGCCGACTACATCGAGAGCAAGATGGCGCCCCTCGACACACCGGTGCCCCGTATCCGGGCGTGGCTCGAGGGCTTCGTCCGCCAGGCCATCGTCCCCTCAGCGGCACGGCGCACCCTGCCGTGGGCTCTGGGCGTCGGTCAGCTGGCCCACCTCTACCCCGACCAGTTCGACCACAGCAAGGCGCTCGTCATCGCCCCCCTCGAGCGCGAGATCACCGAAGCTGTGACGCGGGGCACCGCCGTGAGCCCGAATCCGGCCAGAGATGCGAGGATCATCTTCGGCTACACGATGGACTTCATCCGTCATCACCTGATCCGTCGGACCGAGCCCGACCGGAGCGATACCGAGCAGCTCGTCGACTTCACCTATCGGGCGTTGGGGATCACCGCCCCTGATTGACTATTTGTCCGAAGTAGCGGCGAGGGAGCTACTGCGCCGGACGATCCATAGTGGCCGCCAGGAACCTGAGTGCGCTTGCCCACGCCACTTCAGCCGATTCGGGGACATAGCGGCGCGGGCGGCTCTCGTTCGCGAAGAAATGACGGCCGGGGACAATGTGCACTTCGTGACCCGATGACGGCTGCCGCACCAGCAACGACCGGAACTCTTCGACCATCTCGGGCGGGATCAGCTCGTCCTCGGCCCCGAAGACGGCGCAGACGGGAGCGGTGAACTTCTCGACATGATTGCCCGGCGCCAATGCCACATCGGCGATCGCTCCCCCGGGCCAGGGTCGCGAATAAAAGGCCACCACGGCCCGGAGCCCATGCGGCTCGGTCGTCAGCATCATGCCGTAGCGCCCGCCCACCGAGAAGCCCACCAACCCGACCCGGTCGGCATCGACTGCGGGAAGGTCTCTCAACCACGCGAGCGCCATTGCGAGATCCGAGAGCTGACGCCGATCGTTGAGCCGGGCCAACCACGCCATGGTGTCCTCGCTCCCGCGCAACTTCGGCGTCGAGCCGTAGGGGGCAAAGGGGTCGAGGGCCAGGGCCACGTAGCCCGATGCAGCCAGACGCCTGGCCGCAGCCACCGTGCCCTCGCAGAATCCGTCGATCTCCGGCAGGACCAAGACGGCCGGGCCTGGGCCGGTTCCGGCCGGGCCTGGGCCTGCGAGGCCTGGGCCTGGGCCGGTTCCGGCCGGGCCTGGGCCTGCGACGGCCGGGAAGAACAGCACGCCGGTGAGGTCGCCGTCGACACCCGGGATAGTGACCTGACGATCGCCGACACCTTGCTCGTTCATGAGCGAGCACGCTAGTCATACCGCTTTCGGTGCGTGCCGTACAGGCTGGAAATAGCCCTCCGCACGCCAACACGGATAGCGTCTCGGCGCCATGGCCGAGCTTGATGGACCGCCCTTCATCCCCCGCACTCCGCAGGAGTCTGCCGAGGGGGGAACGTTCCTGTCCGCCATCCCCTTCAGCTTCGGCGTCTCGGAGGACAACCTGTCGTCGGCCGGCGACGCCACGATCACCGACCGGATGCGGGCCCCCGGATCGGCGCTCCCCCGGCCCTCGGTGCTTGCGACCGTGGCCGATTGCGTGGCAGGCGTACCGGCCGGGTTGCTCATCGCTCCCCGCCTTTCGGTGACCCTGGACATCGTGGTCCGGCTCATTGCAGCGACCCCGGGGGAAGTGCGTGGGGACCGGCTCGAGATGCGGGGCGAGATCGTCAAAAAGGGACGCTCAACCGTGGCCGGCGAGGTGTTCTTCTACGACGCCGCAACGATGCAACCGGTGGCGTACAGCTACCTCACGTTCATGGCGTCACCCCGGCCGCAGGATCGTTCCCCGGGTGTCTCGCCGCGGCATGCGCACCGTCGGCACGATGGAGAAGCCCTTCCCTGAGCATGTCGGCGCCTACGTCATTGAGCCGGGGGTGACCGAGATCGAGCGCACACCCTTCGTCATGCAAGCGGCCGGTTCCGTGCAGGGCGGAGCCGTGGCCCTTCTCGGTGAGTTGGCGGCCGAGTCACTCACGGGGTTGCCGGTGATGGATCTGGACGTGCGGTACCTCAGCGCCGTGCGGGTCGGCCCGGGACGGGCCACAGCGACCGAGCTGGGCCGGGGTCTGGTGCGGGTCGAGGTACGCGACCGGGGCCGGGACGACCGACGCATCGCTCTCGCCCTCGCCCGCGTGGGACACTCCTGATGCCGGTGTGAGCTGGGGACACATAAGTAGCTGGGGACACATGGAAAAGGGGGATCGAGTGTGACTGTCGGCAAGCTGTTCCACGTGGCGCACATCACCGAGGACCTGGCGCCGCTCGATGCATGGTACGACCGCGTCTTCGCTCCGGTCCGCGGGGTCATGGACGGCGAGTACGGCGAACGCGAGCGGCGCATGGGATCGCTCCTGGTCATCGGCGACGCCGTCATCGAGGCGATGTCACCGAGCGCGGAGCCCGAGGCCGCGGCCATGCCCATTGGTCGTTTCCAGGCCCGGTTCGGCCGGCACTGGCACTCCGTCGCATGGTTCTGCGACGACGTCCGCCAGGAGTGGGACCGGCTGCAGGCCTACGGCATCCGCGGTCCTCCAGCCCGGAGGGCTCCCGGACCCGCCCCCCGAAGAAGGCGATATCTACACCCACCCCAAGGACACGGTCACCCAGCTCGAGTTCTTTCAACCCCAGGCCGTCTACGGCGACCCGAAGGGTCCCGGGCCGTTCAAGGATCCGAGGTTCAAGCCAGGGTGGACCGAGCGTTGGCAATCGAGTCCCAACCCTTTGGGCATCGAACGTCTCGGCTACGTCAGCATCGTCGTTCCCGATCTGGAGCAGGCGACCAAGCTGTACTGCGAGGGCGTCGGCGCCTCGTTGATCTTCGAAGGGGCATCGGAGCTGACGGGGACACGGTCCGCCTATGTGCGGCTGGGCCCCGAAACCGTGATCGAGCTGGCCCACCCGACCCGGGCCGATGGTCTGGCGGGGAAGGAACTGGCCACCTACCCCGGCGGCATGTGCCATGCCATGGCCTTCACGGTCGGGGATCTGGATCAGGCCGCCTCACACCTGGCCGACACCGGCGTCGGCGTGCTGGACCGCGACGACACGACGATCATCGCTGACCCGGCCGACTCCTATGGTGCTCCCTTTCGCTTCACCACCTGGCGGGTTCCGGGCGATCCCCGGGACTGAGGGGGGCGCCAGGGGGGCGCTGAGGCTCAGGCGGAAGGTACCTCGATCACCAGTGCGGCGCCCATGCCGCCACCGGCGCACATGGTGGCGACACCGATGCCGCCACCGCGACGCTGGAGGTCGTAGATGAGGGTGGTGACCATGCGGGCTCCGCTGGCAGCGATCGGGTGGCCGAGGCTGCAGCCACTCCCCGAGATGTTGACGAGGTCCGGGTCGATGCCCAGGATCTTGCAGGCTGCGATCGGCACACTGGCGAACGCCTCGTTGATCTCCCACAGACGCGACGTCGTTGATGTCGAGGCCGGCCCGGGCGAGCGCCTTGGGAATGGCGATCGTCGGCGCGATGCCGTTCTCGTAAGGGGTGACGCCGATGGAGGCCCAGGACCGCACTGTGGCCAGGGGGGTCAGATCGTGCGAGGCGGCAAAGCCGTCGGAGGTCAGGGTCAGCGCCGCCGCGGCATCGTTCATGCCCGAGGAGTTGCCGGCCGTGATCGAGAAGCCCGGGATCTCCGGGTGGAGGACTTTGAGGCTGGCCAGCTTCTCCAGGGTGCTGCCCCGGCGCGGGTGCTCATCGACCTCGAAGAGCACGTTGGAGCCGTCGCTGGTCGTGACCTTGATGGGCACGATCTCCTTGGCGAAGCGGCCCTCGTCAATGGCGGCGATGGCGTTCTCGTGCGAACGGAGCGCCCAGGCGTCCATTTCCTCCCGGCTGATATCGGCGATCTGGGCCGTGTTCCAACCCACCGTGATCGACATGTCGCGTGAAGGCGCCTCGGGCGAGTCCGGGTGCGAGGGAGACATCCAGTCCACCCAGTCCTGCGTGCCGACGGTGCGCTTCTTCGTCAACGGCGTGTTGGTCATCGACTGCACGCCACCGGCGATGATCGCTTCGTCCATGCCGGCCATGATCGACGCTGCGGCTGTTTCCACGGCCGCCAGGCCGGCGGCACAGTGGCGGTTCAGACGCGGTACCCGCCACGTTGGTCAGTCCGGCCTCGAGGGCGATGTAGCGGGCGAGCACGCCGCCCCCGTACATCGACTCGGCGAGGTTCAGCCCGTCGATGTCCTTCGGCGGCGATGCCGGTGCGCTGGATCGACTCGTCCACCACGGCCCGACCGAGCACGTCGGGATCGGTTTCGGCCAGGGTTCCCTTGCGGGCGGTCCCGATGGCGGTCCGGCAGGCGGAAACGATGACAGCGTCAGGCATGGCAGGTCCTCTCTGGTGCAGCGTCTGGTGCAGCGCCCTCGGCGCTCAGCATGCAGATTACCAGGGGGGATCGGCCGATCGACAGCTGGGCCCGCCCCACCGCGGTGTCCGCGGCGGGCCGGCATATACACTCCCGCTTCGTGAAGATCGTCTTGGATGCCCAGCGTTGCACCGGTCATGGGCGGTGCTACTCACTCGCCCCCGAGCTGTTCGACAGCGACGACGAGGGCCACAGCGTCGTCCTGACCCCGGACGTGCCGGAGGGGCTCGAGAGCCAGGCCCGCCTGGCGGCGGAGAACTGCCCGGAAACCTGCATCAGCCTGGTGGAAGACGCGTGAGCGACGGGCAACAGCGCACCGACGCCCAGCGCAGCGACCCGGACGACGAGGCGGCTGCCTTCCGGGCTGAGTTCTCGGCCTGGCTCGAGGACAACCTGACCCCGGCCGTGGTGGCCGCCGCCGAGGGTGGCGGCCTCGAGGAGGCGGAGACCCTCGAGATCCTGCGGGACTGGAACCGCACACTGGCCGATGCCGGGTGGGCGGCACCGGCATGGCCGGTCGAGCACGGAGGCCGGGCCGCCAGCATCGCCGAGCAGTTGGCCTGGCTCGAGGTCATGGCGGCCGCCGGGGCCCCGGGCGCCGTCAACGTGATCGGCGTCTCCAACATCGCTCCCGGCGATCATGGCGGTGGGGACCGAGGAGCAGAAAGAGCGGTATCTCGCCGCCCATGTTCCGCGGGGACGAAATTTGGAGCCAGGGCATGTCGGAGCCCGACGCCGGCTCCGACCTCGCTTCGCTGCGGACGTCGGCCCGGATCGACGGCGACACCTTCGTGGTGAACGGCCAGAAGACCTGGAACAGCCTCGGCCGGCACGCCGACTGGTGCCAGCTCTACGTGCGCACCGACCCCGACGCGCCCAAGCACAAGGGCATCAGCACCCTCCTGGTGGACATGAAGACACCCGGGGTCGAGGTCCGCCCCCTGCGCACCATGGCGGGTGACCTGACCTTTTCGGAGCTCTTCTTCACCGACGTCGTCGTCCCCAAAGCCAACCTCCTGGGCAATCTCAACGAGGGCTGGAGGGTGGCCATGACGACGCTGAGCTACGAGCGGGCCGGCGTGGCGAGGCTGCACCTGAGTCTGCGCGACCGACTGAACCGCCTGATGGACGATGCCAAGGGCCTTCCGGCCATGAGCGACCCGGTCATCCGGGACCGTCTCATGGCGATCTACGCCCGGATCGCCACCATGGGATGGACCACCACGAGGGAGCTCCAGGCCATCGGAGCCGGGCGCCAGCCGTCAGCCATGATGGGCTCCATCGCCAAGCTGATGTGGTCGCTGATCGAGCAGGCCCTGGCGGAGCTGGCGGTCGACCTGCTGGGGATGGAGGCCCTCGGCGGGCGCTGGGGCAAGAATCTGGCCTCCTCCCGGCAGAGCACCATCGCCGGGGGCACCACGGAGATCAACCGCAACATCCTGGCCGAGCACGGCCTGGGGCTGCCCCGGTAGACCGCGAGCGGTACGGCGGTGGCCGCCCTGTGCGCATCTTGACGCGAGGGGCCGAGGGTGGATAAGCATCATGGCCGGCCCTGAGGCCGGCCGAGTAAGGGGGAGGGCAATGGCATCGATCTGGGACTACGAAGGATCTCGCGTTGTCGTCGCCGGAGGCGGCGGGGCCGGGATGGGGGCGGCCGCCGTCACAGAGTTGTCCGCACAGGGGGCGGAGGTCCATGTCATCGACCTCAAGCAGCCCCCGATCGACGTGGCCGGTTACTACGACACCGACCTGCGCGACCCTGATGCCGTCTCCCAGACCGTGGCCACCATCGACGGCGAGGTCAACGCGTTGTTCTACTGCGCCGGGCGGGCCGGGTCGGTCTACCCCGACGACGATGTGATGACGGTGAACTTCTTGGCGGCCCGCCTGCTGGCCGAGCTCCTGGTACCGCACATGCCGGCCGGGAAGCGCGATTGCCAGTATCTCGTCGACCGCAGGCATCGGCTGGATGGCCAACATCGCGAAGTGGATGCCCCTCGTGACGACCACCGGCTTTGCGGCCGGGCGCACCTGGGTGGAGGACCATCCCGACGAAATCGCCGGCGGCTACTCCCCCTCCAAGGAAGCCCTGATCGTGTGGACGCTGTGGGCCTCCTACGCCTGGGCGGAGAAGGGGATCCGGGTCAACACGATCAGCCCCGGGGCGACCCAGACGCCGATGATGCCCGATTTCGAGGCGCACATGGGCAAGGAGTTCATGGACAACTTCCCGGTGCCCCTCGCTCGCCGCGCCACACCCGCTGAGCAGGCCTACCCGTTGCTCTTCCTCAACAGCCGCGCCGCGTCCTACATCACGGGGGAGAACCTGATCACCGACGGGGGCACGATCGGTGCCATCATGACCGGCAATATCGATCCGTCCATTTTCGCCGGGGCCGGGTCAGGGGCGACTGCCGCAACGGCGCCGGCGGCGGCAACGGCAACGGCAACGGCAACGGCAACGGCAACGAGTTAGCAGAGCGAGCAGCACCAACCAGCGACCGAGTCAAAAAGTCACGAGTCACGAGTCACGAGTCACGAGTCAGAGGGAAAGAACCAGTTATGGGAATCATGGATGGCATCCGAGTCGTCGAAGTGGCCTCCTGGACGTATGTCCCGGTGGCCGGGGCGGTTCTCGCCGAATGGGGTGCCGACGTCATCAAGATCGAGCACCCCGAGAGCGGCGATCCCCAACGCGGCCTGGCCGCCATGGGTCTCGTCCCGACCGGTCCCGGCGGCATCGCGCACATGATGGAGCTCCCGAACCGGGGCAAGCGCAGCGTCGGCATCGACATGCGGACGCCCGAGGGCCGGGAGCTGCTGCTCAAGCTCTGCGCCACGGCGGATGTGTTCCTCACCAACTTCCGGCCCCAGGCCCGGCGCAAGCTGGGCATCGACGTCGAGGACGTCCGGGCCGTCAACCCCAAGATCATCTACGTGCGCGGTTCGGGCCAGGGCCAGCGTGGCCCCGATGCAGAGCGCGGCGGGTACGACGGCTGCACGTTCTGGGGGCGGGGCGGACCGGCGGACATCATCTCGGACCCTGACGTCGGCTACCCGATCGCCCAACCGGGGCCGGCGTTCGGCGATGTCATCGGCGGCCTCACGATTGCCGGGGGGATTTCAGCCGCCCTCTACCATCGCGAGCGCACCGGCGAGCCGTCCATCGTCGACAACTCCCTGCTCGGCACGGCCATGTGGGCCACGGCCGCCTCTTCCATGGCTGCCGGCCTCTTCGGGATGACCCGGATGCCGGCCCGGGACCGCACGGAAACCCCCAACCCCATCGTCGGCATGTACAAGACCTCGGACGGGCGCTTCCTCTCCCTCGTGATGCTGGAGTCCGATCGCTACTGGGGCGACCTCGTCGGCCTGCTCGGCGCGCCCGAACTCGAGCACGACCCCCGCTTCATCGACGCCGCCGCTCGCCGGGAGAACGCCGCGGTCTGCGTCGGCATCCTCGATGATCTCTTCGCCAAGAAGACATTCGAAGAGTGGAAGACGATCCTCGAGGCCGCCAAGGGAGTCTGGGCACCGGTACAGAACGCAGCCGAGTTGCTGGTGGACCCCCAGGCCATCGCCAACGGCTACGTCCGCGAAGTCGAAGCGAAGTCGGGCACCATGTTCAAGATGATCGCCTCACCCATCCAGTTCGACGAGACGCCGCCCGACCTCACCCGCGGTCCCGACCACGGCGAGCACACCGACGAGGTCCTCGGTGAGCTCGGTCTCGACATGGACGAACTGCTGGAGCTCAAGATCAAGGGCGCCATTCTCTGAGGCGTCGCGGCCGGCCCTTGGGGTAGCTGGGCCGGCCGGCCCGGGCGGCGGCGTGGGTCCCTGTCTCAGCGACTGGGGACCGAGCGCCTCGTGTCGATCTCCACCGAACCGTCCGCCGGAGGAAGCTTGCCCGCATAGGTCTTGGTCTCGGTGTACTGCTCGAAGCCCTCGATGCCGTTCTGGCGGCCGATTCCACTGGCCTTGTAGCCACCGAAGGGTGAATCGGGTGCGTACCAGACACCGTTGTTGACCGATACCGAACCGGCCCGGATCTGCTTCGCCACGGCCAGGGCTCGCTCCTCGGAAGCGGAGGTGACGCCGACCCCGAGGCCGTACTGGTTCTCGTTGGCCACCCGCACGGCATCAGCGTCGTCGTCGAACGGCACGATGACCAGAACGGGGCCGAAGATCTCCTCTTGGGCGATGGTCATGGAATTGTCGACATCGGCGAACAGGGTGGGCTCGACGTAATAGCCCTTCTCCAGGTGCGCGGGCCGGCCGCCGCCCACCACGACTCGGGCGCCCTCGGCCTTGCCCTTCTCGATGTAGCCGAGAACGCGCTCGCGCTGGAGGGCGCTGATCTGGGGTCCCTGGATATTGCTCGGATCGGTGGGATCACCGTAGGGGACGCTGCGGAACCCTTCCTCCACGATGGCGACGCCCTCGTCGTAGCGCGAGCGCGGCAGGAGCATCCGCGTGAGCATCACGCAGCCCTGCCCCCCGTGCATGCAGATGGTCCAGGCCATCGAAAGCTTGGCCTGGAAGTCGGTGTCATCGAGAATGATGTCGGCCGACTTGCCGCCGAGCTCGAGGAAGAGCCGCTTCAGGGTCGGCGCGCCCTTCTCCATGATCCGGCGGCCGACGGCGGTCGAGCCGGTGAAGGAGATGAGGTCGACCCGGGGGTCGATCACCAGGTCTTCGGCCACGGCATTGTCGGAGGTGGTGATCACCTGCAGGACGCCGGGCGGAAAGTCCGTCTGCTCGGCAACGAGGCGACCGATGCGGGTGGCGTTCCAGGGGGTGTTGGGGGCCGCTTTCAAGATCACGGTGTTGCCCGTGGCGAGGCTCTGACCGAGCTTGTTGATGGTGACCTCGAAGGGGACGTTCCACGGGACGATCGCCCCGACCACACCGATCGCCTCCTTGGTCACCTTGCGCCAGCTGTGCTGCCCGAATGCGTTGCCATCGGGCAGGTCGCGCTCCCAGGCGAACTCGTCGATGAACTTCACGGGCCAGTTCAGGCCCTCGGCGAGCGGGATGTCCAGGTGTGGCCCGTAGGTCAGGGCGATGGGTGAGCCCACTTCGGCCACCAACTCGGCGCGGAGCAGTTCGCGTTCCCCCTCGAGAGCCGCCTGCAGCTGCAGCAGGCAGCGCTTGCGCAACTCCTTGTCCGTCGACCAGGCCGTCTCGTCGAAGGCCCTTCGGGCGGCCCCTATGGCCTCGTCCATGTCATCGTGCCCGCCGTCGGCCACTTGGCCGAGCACCTCTTCGGTCGCGGGATTGATGTTGTCGAAGACGTTGCCCGACTTGGCCTCGACGAGCTTGCCGTCGATCAACATCCGCAACTCACCCTGGAGTGAGGTCGTTTGGCTGGTGGTCACAGTGGTGACGTCCCTTCCTCTCCCCCCGCCGGTGTGACGGGTGGCCTTGTTCGTCCAATCAGTGGCTAGGCGGCCTCAGGTGGCCGGGCCGCACCAGTGGCCGGGCCGCACCAGTTGCCGGGCCGCACCGGTGGCCGGGCCGCCCCAGTGGCTAGGCCGCACCAGTGGCCGGGCCGCACCAGTGGCTAGGCCGCACCAGTTGCCGGGCCGCCCCTGGTACACCTCTAATTTCTAAGCGCTAGCCTTCTAGCGATCAAAAATGCGAGGTCCATGCGGGGCTGGCGTCCCTGGCGGGGCTGGCGTCCCTGGGTTGACTGGCGGGGCTGGCGGGGCTGGGTTGGCCGGCGGGCGGTGGCGTGCGCTGGCGGGCGCTCAGCCCTCCTTGGGAGGCAGTCCGCCGGCGTAGGTCTTCGTCTCTGTGTACTGCTCGAATCCTTCAGTGCCGTTCTGGCGGCCGATCCCGCTGGCCTTGTAGCCACCGAAGGGAGCATCGGGGCCGTACCAGACGCCATTGTTGACACCCACCGTGCCGGCCCGAATGCGACGAGCGACCGCGAGCGCCCGCTCCTCGGAGGCTGAAGTCACACCCACGCCCAGCCCGTACTCGCTGTCGTTGGCCACGCGGACGGCGTCGTCGTCATCCTCGAAGGGCACGACGACCAGCACCGGCCCGAAGATCTCCTGCTGGGCGATCGACATCGAGTTCTCGACGTCGGCGAAGAGGGTCGGCTCGACGTAGAAGCCCTTCTCGAACTGAGGCGGGCGGCCACCACCCACGACCACGCGTGCGCCTTCGGCCTTGCCCCGCTCGATGTGGGCCAGGACGCGCTCACGCTGGAGGGCGCTGATCTGGGGTCCCTGGATATTGCCCGGGTCGGTCGGATCGCCGTAGGGCACGTTGCGGAAGCCCTCCGCAATGATTTCGATGCCCTCGTCGTAGCGCGAGCGCGGCAGCAACATGCGGGTGTACATCACGCAACCTTGACCGCCGTGCGAGCAGACGGTCCAGGCCATCGACAGCTTGGACTCGAAGTCGGTGTCGTCCAGGATGATGTCGGCCGACTTGCCGCCGAGCTCGAGGAAGAGACGCTTCAGGGTCGGCGCGCCCTTCTCCATGATCCGGCGCCCGACGGCGGTCGAGCCGGTGAAGGAGATGAGGTCGACCCGGGGGTCGATCACCAGGTCTTCGGCCACGGCATTGTCCGAAGTGGTGATCACCTGGAGCACGCCCGGGGGGAAGTCCGTCTGCTCGGCAACGAGGCGACCGATGCGGGTGGCGTTCCACGGTGTGTTGGGAGCCGCTTTCAAGATCGCCGTGTTCCCGGTGGCCAGAGCCTGCCCCAGCTTCTGGATGGAGACTTCGAAGGGGTAGTTCCACGGCACGATCGCCCCGACCACACCGATCGCCTCCTTGGTCACCTTGCGCCAGCTGCGCATGCCGAAGGCGTTGCCTTCGGGGAGGTCACGCTCCCAAGCGAACTCGTCGATGAAATTTGCCGGCCAGACCAGTCCGTCGGAGAGGGGGGCGTCGAGCTGTGGGCCGTACGTCAACAGGACGGGAGCCCCCACCTCTGCCACCAACTCGGCCCGGAGCAGCTCACGTTCGGCCTCGAGGGCGGCCTGCAACTGGAACAGGCAGCGCTTGCGCAGCTCCTTGTCCGTGGACCACGACGTCTCGTCGAAGGCCCGTCGGGCGGCCCCGATGGCCTCGTCCATGTCATCGTGACCGGCGTCGGCCACCTGGCCGAGCACCTCTTCGGTCGCCGGGTTGATGTTGTCGAACACCTTGCCCGACTTGGCCTCGACGAGCTTGCCGTCGATCAGCATCCGGTGCTCTCCGTGAACGGCCGTGGACTCAGTTGTCATGGTGTTCTTCCTTCCGCTTTTCTGTCGAGAACGCTACAACCGTCTCTCCGTGGACCGCCATCGGGTTACTCATCGCTTTAGGACTCTGCGGCCTTGACCGCCTGGGCGCCGTCCTCCGCCACCTGGCGTGGCAGGCGGCCGGCCCGCTTGGCCATGAACTCATGGACATCGGACGCACTCGACGCGATCGTGCAGAAATCGGCCGTGTTCTGCATGTTGACCCGCATTCCCATGCCTTCCCAGGCCCGCTTGACCGACTGTTTGATCGTCATGATGGTGGTCAGCGGCATCTGCGCGATGGTCGCTGCCATCTCCTCCACGGTCGATTCGAGGTCGAGCGCGCTTGACGACCTCGTTGATGAAGCCCCACTCCTTGGCGTCTTCGGCCGAGAGGGTCTTGCCGAGATACAGGTACTCGTAGGCCCGCTTGAAATTCATCAAGACCCAGGGCTCCATGATGGTCTGTGCCCCGGGGAGACCGAAGCCCTGGGGAAGCGGCATCTGGAAGTAGGCGTCGTCGGACGCCACCGTGATGTCGCAGAGGAAGCCGTAGACGGTGCCGCCACCGACGCAATACCCGTGGACCTGGGCGATGGTGGCCTTGGAGAACTCCCACAAGTTCAGCGGCGGCCAGAGGAAGAGGTCGTAGTTGTGCTTCTTCCACGTCCGCTCCATCGTCGGCCCTGTCGTCGGATAGACGTCGGGCATCTCTTCGGGATCCACGATGGCGTGGCCGGCGCAAAACCCGTTGCCGTTGGCCTTGAGGATGAGGACCTTGACCTCTTCGTCCTGATCGGCCCAGCGCAGGCACTGCTCGAAGTCGTACACCTGCTGAGCGGTCTGGATGTTCGCCTTGTTCGGCATGTTGAGGACGATCCGAGCGATCGGACCATCCTTCTCGTAGATGATGGTCTCCAATTCGGTGCTTTCCATGCCCTGATCCTCCGTCTCGGGCGGGAAATTCAGCTCTTGGTCCCCCGCTCCCCCAGTGTTGCGACCTCGCACCCTATGCGAAGCGGTAGCGATGGCGCAGCTTTCCGCCTCTACCGCGCACGAGGATGACGCCACTCGAAGCGCGCCCGGGGTCCGGGTAGGCTCCCTGCGCTGTCACACCACATGCGATGTCACACCACAGAGGAGGGTTGCCCGAAGTGATCACCAAGGCGGGGTTGCGACTGAGCAGTGCCGTGTGCGACACGGAGGTCATTGTCATTAAGGCACCCAAGGAAGACCTGGACCTGCGCTGTGGCGGCCAACCGATGGTCGAGCTCGCCGACGCGACGACTCGCAGCGGGGAGCCGGCCGCGCCTCACGATGCGGGCACGCTCATCGGCAAGCGCTACGCCTCGGCTGAGCCGGCCGTGGAAGTCCTGTGCACCAAGGCGGGCAGTGGCTCACTCTCCATCGGGGACCAGGTACTCCCGGCAAAAGAGGCTGCGCCGCTCCCATCTTCGGACTGACGGGGGCGGGGGCGGGGCAGGTTGGGTGGGTTCACGACCGGGCGGAGCGCTCCTCTTGCAACTTTCGCTTGAGCACCTTGCCGTTGGGCTCGCGCGGAAGCTCGTCGACGAATTCAATGGTCCGTGGGCGCTTGAAGTCGGCGAGATGCACTGACAACCGTTCGAGAATGACCTCGGCATCGGCCGTGGCCCCCGGGCGCAACTCGATGACGGCGTGCACCAGGTGCCCCATGCGCTCGTCGGGTAGGCCGAAGACAGCGGCATCGACAACGTCCGGATCGGCTGCGAGCGCATTCTCCACCTCCGCCGGGTAGATGTTGACGCCCCCGCTGAGGATCAGATCGGTCCGACGATCAGCGATGAAGAGGTAGCCCTGTTCATCGAGATGGCCCAGATCACCTACCGTCACGTAGCCGTCCTGATAGGCCGCCTTGGTCTTGTCGCTGTCACCGCGGTAACTGAAGTTCGCTCCGGTGAACTGGCTCACGTAGATGGTCCCGACCTCGCCCGGAGGAAGGGGGTCGCCGTTCTCATCGAGAATTCGTATGGAGAGTCCCGGAAACGGCCTCCCGACGCTGCCCGGTTTCATGAGCCATTCGCCGGGCGAGATCACCGTGCCCATTGCTTCGGTGGCGCCGTAGAGCTCCCAGACCGTGCCCCGTGGGAACACCTCGAGGATGCGCCACTTGAGAGGCACGGGACACATGGCCGCGGCGTGGAGCAGCAGGCGGATGCTCGAGGTGTCGTAGCGCTGCCAGTCCGTCTCGAGAATGCGGACGAAGTGCGCGGGCACCATCTGCGTCCGGGTCACCGCGTGCTCTTCAATGAGCGACAGGCAACCCTGCCCCGTGAAGCGGTCCTGCACGACCACTCGCCCGCCTTCCCACAGCGCGTACTCCGCGTATGCGCTCGGAGCCGTGTGATACAGCGGCCCGTTGATCAGCTGGATCGTGTCGGGACCGTATCCCCAGAAAGCGGCGACGGCCGAGCTGGTCGCGATCTGCATCGGTAGCGGCGCCGGACGCTCGACCGCCTTGGGACGCCCGGTCGTCCCCGAGGTGTACCCCATGAGGGTGGGCATGGTGTTGAGGAAGTCGGGCCGGGGCGCGAGCGCGCTCGTCACTTCGAAACCCGGCGCGTCGACATCGATCGTCGTGACCCCGAGGGTGTCGAAGGTGGTCCCTCCCTCGGTGAAACACACCTTCATCGACGAGTCGGTGACGATGTACGCCGCCTCCGAAGGGGTGAGCCGGGGTGAGATCGGCACGTACATCGCACCGAGCCGAGCGACAGCATGGGTGATCATGAACCATTCGGCCCGGTTGTGCAGCAGTATGCCGACGGCATCGCCCGCAGCCACGCCGTGTTCGGCGAGACGGGTCGCGATGCCGTTGGCGAGCGCGTCTAGTTCGCCGAACGTCACCCTTCGGCTGCCGTCGATCAGCGCGATGCGATCAGGGTCCCCCGCCGCGGTAGCCGCGATCCCTCGCGGATACGAACCGATCTGACCGTCGGTCACTTGTCGGACCACCCGATGGGGCCGAGCTCCAACGCGATGGCCTTCATCGCCTCTTGCTCGCGGTCCCAGACCTCGGTGATCTGCTGGGCCCATCCCTCTCGCAACAGTGCCTTGTTGGCGACCAACGCGGCGATCTCATGGGCCGCAAGCTCTTCGGCCATCTCCATCGCCCGGGTGTGCGCTTCACCGGCCGGCGCCTTGGCCAGCGCGAAGCCGTTCGCCACGACCTCGTCGGCGGTGAAGAAGCGACCCGAGAGGACCATCCACATCGCTTCCTGCGGCCCGACCCGTTTGGGCAGGAGCCAGCTGCTCGATGCCTCGGCACAGGTCCCCAGGGCGACAAAGGGCATCCGCACCTGGGCGTTTTCATCGATGACCACCAGATCGCAGTGCAGGAGCAACGTGGCGCCAAGACCGACGGCCAGCCCGTTGACAGCCGCCAGAAGGGGCTTGGGAAACGTGGCCAGGGCACGGATCATCGGATTGAAATGGACCCCCAACTCGGCGCTGCCTTCGGGCGAACTCACGGCGTGGAGGTCCACCCCGGCGGAAAACGCCCGCCCCTCACCGGTGAGAACGCACACGGCCACGCCGGGATCCGCGGCCGCTTCGTCGAGCCGGTCGGTCAGCGCGTCGTAGCCGATGGCTGTGAACGCATTGAGCTTGTCGGGACGGTCGAAGCGCAGCGTACGTATCCGCCCGTGATCTTCGGCCCGTATGACAAACGTGAAATCGTGCTCGCTCGTGGCGTCGTTACTCATGGCTTCCCCCGTTCGGCCCACAAGATAGCGGCCCGACGAGCCCTGAGACTCGGGGTACTTTGGGTCGCAGGACTCGCGTGAGTCGGCGGGAGTCGCCGGCAGAAGGGGGAGGCACCATGGCAGTGGGCGGCGAATCAGAGGGCGACGCATCAGGGGGGCCCCAATCACAAGGTGACGTGCTCATCGATCGCTCGCATGACGGGGTGGCGTTGATGACGCTCAACCGGCCTCACCACTTGAACGCACTGACCTCCGACATGCTGGACGAGATCTATCACTCCTTCGAACTTCTCGGTCGTGACTCGCATTGCCGGGTGATCGTGCTGACCGGGGCCGGGAAGGGCTTCTGTGCCGGCGACGACCTCCAGGACTACCGGGCGCCGTCATGGGTGCCCACCGACGTGGGCCCGCTCCAGTCCAACATGTACCAGCAGAAGCACGTTGCCGAGATCGTCCCCCGTATGCGGGCCGTGCCGCAGCCGATCATCGCGGCCATCAACGGTGCGACGGCGGGTGCGGGCTATGCACTCGCGCTGGGCGCCGACCTGCGCTACGCGGCGACCTCGGCCCTGTTCGTCGACGCCTTCGTGAAGATCGGCGCCTCCGGAGCGGAGTTGGGCCTCAGCTGGCTGTTACAGCGCATCGTGGGCGCCACCCGCGCCGCCGAATTGGTCCTGACCGGACGTCGGGTGACGGGCGAAGAGGCCGCCCGCATCGGGCTCGTCCTCGAGACGGTGCCCGATGGGAAGGTCGTCGACGCCGCCTTGGCGCTCGCGGATCAGATCATCTCGAACACACCGTTCGGGACGTGGATGGGCAAGGCGACGCTGTGGTCGAATCTCGAGATCTCGAGCCTGGCGGCGGCCATCGACCTCGAAGCACGGACCCAGATCCTCACCCTGGGCACCGAGGACGCCAAGGAACAGCTCGCCTCGTTCCGCGACAAGCGAGCCCCCATCTACACGAACCACTGAGGACCGTGGCTCCAACCCCGCAGCTCGCCTGTCCGGCGGGTGCGTCAGGCCCGCAGGTCGCCTATCCGGCGGGTGCGTCAGGAGTGGACGAGTCCAGCAGCGTGTAGGACAGCGTGGCCGAGGCCACCAGCTTGCGGTCGTTCCCGACATCGATGACGTCACACTGCACGACGATGGCCCTGCGCCCGCGGCGCAACACCTTCGTGATCGCCCGCGCCGGGCCGACTTTCACTGTCGTGAGAAAGCGGATGTTCATGTCCGAAGGGAGGATTCTCTCGGAACCACTCTCGCTCACCACACGCCCCGCCGCGGCGCACTCGATCATTGTTGCCATAAGTCCGCCGTGCAGGCTTCTGAAGGGATTCACGACCTCGTCGCGCAACTCCATCTCGAGGGCGAAACCGGTCTCGGGGTCAACGATCCGGCGCATCTGCATGAGCGTCAGGATGTTTGTCGGCCCTACGTCGATGAATTCGGGCCTCTCCCCTCCCACCATGTCCCCTACCGCCATGTCCCCTCCCACCATGTCCCCTCCCACCATTTGCGACCTGACCCACGCCAGGCAGGGCCACACCGTAGCCATGCCCCACTCCACGCATCTCGGTACGCTCGGTGGGCACTGGGCACTGGGCACTGGGCACTGGGCACTGGGCCGTGAGACCAGGGTGGGGGCCCAGAAGGGGGATCGGCGATGCCGGAGTGGGAAAAGAGGGCGAAGGAAGCCGGGGTGGGCGTGGAATCGATCACGCTTGGGGTCGACGGGGACAATGTGCCGACAGTTCTCTGTCGCCCCGCCGGGGCCGCCCCCCGGGTCGGCGTGGCGATCGCCACGGAGGCGCAGGGCGTCAACAACTTCATCAAGGGTGTCGGAGTGGAACTGGCCGAGCACGGCTACGTCTCGGTGATCCCCGACTATTACCACGGCACCGGACCCGAAGATCCCGAGATCCTGATCGACGTGGCCCACATGGGCCCGCTGCTCGACGCCATCTCCTCCCTCGATTTCCGCCGGGGGGCCGAGGACATTCTCGCCGGTGTGACCTACCTGAGAGTGCACGAGCACGTCTCCACCGTGGCGGTGTGGGGCTACTGCACCGGAGGCACGTTGGCCTGGTTGGCAGCCGAACTCGGACGCGACGTCGATGCTGCGGTGCTGTTCTATCCGAGTCAGCCGACCTTCCACGAGCTCTCGGCGAAACAACCGCAGCACCCCATCGACATGATCTGGCAGATGCGCTGCCCGGCCCTTCTGATCGTGGGCGATCAGGACGATGTGTGGCCCGACGACCTCGTGCAAGAGGTCACCGAACGATTTGCCACATGGTCGATCCCACTCACCACGGACGTCTACAAAGGTGCCGGACACACCTTCGCCGGCCATTTCGAGGACTGGCACCGGCCCGAGGCCGCGGCGATGGCCATGCAGCGCGCGTTGGCATTCCTGAGCGAGCTCTGAACACGGGCCGCGACGCACTGGGCTGCCCCTCCAGGGTGCTACCAGATGACGAGCGGATTCACCGGTGAGCCGGTCGCCCCGATGACCACGAGTGGCGCCACTACGAGCATGAAGGCAAAGCGACCCTCCGCCTGACAGGTCGCCGCGAGTTCGGCCAGATCCGCATTGTCCACCAGTGCGATCCCGAAGTTGGAGATCGCTCCGTGCACCGCCCATGGAATCGGGTACCCGTGCGGTGCGGCGTCGATCATGTCCCAGACCAGCATGGGCGTGTCGCGCGCCGAGAGGAACTTCAGACAGGACGCGTGCAGACCTGGTCGTTCGGCCCTCTCCACACCACCCGGCTCGGCCAACTCCCACCGGTCGCGCCCGCAATACACGAGGACGGCGTCACCCGGGCCAACGTCGACGCCCTGTGCGTCGCAGATCGCATCGAGCTCCCAGCCGTGCACAGGCTGATCGATCGCCACGAAGGGCGCGTTGCGGTGGGACGGCACGTCAAGAAGGACGCCTCTGGTCACGAGCCCGTGCCGCCAATGTTCGATCCCTCCCCACGTCAACCCCCTCTCGGTGACGACCTCGGTCGCGTCGCGACCGCCCCACATCCCACTCGCGTCCCAGAGGTGACCCAGCGCGTCGAGATGCGTGACCGTCAAACCGTGACATCCGAGCGTGAGAACGTCATCGGACCCACCACCGCCGGCACGTCCATCGATGCGGTGCATGACGTAGTCAGCCTTGGCATCCGTCGACCCCTCGGAGGGAATCGTCACCACACGGCTGAGGGATATCGACCGTCCCTGCGTCACAAGCGCGGTGGCCTGGCGCACCTTCTCGTCGGTGATCAGGTTGGGCGCGCCCACCTGATCGTCGTCACCCCAGCGACCCCAATTCCTTCCCTCCTCGAGGTAGCCGATGACCTCGGCCGCGGCGGGAACCTGCTTAGACTCGTATGCCCTGTCAGCGCACACAGCGCCTCCTTCTGTCAGATGACCTTGCGCGCACGGAGCTCTGCGATCTCCCCGGGTGCAAGACCGAGTTCGGCGAGGACAGCGTCGGTGTCGGCCCCGTAGTCAGGGGCAGCAGCGCGTGGTGCCGCACGGCTGTCGCCAATAGCGAGCGGCTGACCCACCAGGTTGAGTGGGCCGCGACGCGGATGATCGACGGTCTGCGCGATGTCCAAGTGCGCCACCTGCGGGTCGGCGAACACCTCGTCCATCCGGTAAACGGGACCGCACGGCACGCCCGCCGCATTGAGAACCTCGACCCATTCCCTGCTGGCGCGCGCACGGGTGATCGTCGCGATCTCGTCGGTGAGTGCCACGGCGTTGGCGGCGCGCAGGGCGTCGTTCTCGAACCGGGGATCGCTCAGCAGCCAGTGGGCACCCGCCGCGTCACAGAATCTGGCCAACATCGCCGAACCTGTCGCGCAGATGTTGATGCTCCCGTCGGCGGTAGGAAACAATCCGATCTGCGGATGCGTCGGATGGGAGTTGCCCGCTTGTTCGGGGACTTCTCCGTCGGACAACCAACGGGCGGCCTGGAAGTCCGACAGGGCTATCAGGGACTGGAGCAGTGAGGTGCGCACCCACGTCCCCTCGCCGGTCACCTCCCGTTGCAGCAGTGCGGTGACCGCCCCCAATGCCGCGTAGATGCCTGAGGAACTGTCGGAGACGGCGATGCCGGCCCGCACCGGGCCCTGGCCGGGCAGCCCGGTGACCGACATCAATCCACTCATGCCCTGGATGATCTGATCTACCGCCGGACGATCGACGTAGGGACCGTCCTGGCCGAAGCCGGAGATACTGACGACGACCAGGCGGGGGTTCACGGCGTGCAGCCGGTCGAAGTCGATCTTCAACCGGTGCTTCACGCGCGGACGGAAGTTCTCGAAGAGTACGTCGGCGGTTTCCACCAGACGGTAGAGGATCGCGAGTCCTTCCGGGCTCTTGAGGTCGAGCGACAGGCTGCGTTTGCCCCGGTGAAGGTTCTGGAAGTCCGATCCGTCCCGCAGCCCGGTCAGGCCCTCTCCCGTCGCGTGTTCGATCATCACCACGTCAGCGCCCCAGTCGGCGAAGTGACGCACCGCCGTCGGTCCTGCCCGGGCCTGCGTCAGGTCGAGCACACGGAAACGGGACAGCGGCAATTCCGCCTGCGCCGGGTCGGCCGTCATCGGCCCCGGAAGGCGGGCTGTCGCTTTTCCAAGAAGGCGGCCCGGCCTTCCTGTAGATCGGCGCTGGCCAGACAGGCCCGGATCAGACTGTCGGGGATCTCGTCCCGATCTGACTGGCGGACGACGTGGTCGACGGTCGCTTTGGCGGCGAGGATGCTGAGGGGCGCGTTCTGGCAGATCTCCGAGGTCAGCTCACGCACCCGACCCTCGAGGGCGTCGGGCGCAACGACCTCGTCGACGAAGCCGACGCGGAGGGCTGTGTCGGCTTCGATGTGTTCAGCGGTGAAGAGAATCAGCTTGGCGGCGGAAGGGCCGACCAGGGCTACGAGATCCCTGACGGCGTCCAACGGATAACCCATGCCGAGCCTGGCCGCGGGTATGCCGACCCGGATGTCGCTCGCGGCGATGCGGAAATCGGCCTTCAATGCCACAGCCACCCCGCCGCCCAGGCACCAGCCGCGCACCATGGCGATCAGCGGCTTGGGAAAAGTACCGAGGGCTTCCAATGCCGCCACAGCAGCGGCCCCGTCGTTCCCCGACGCGTCCGGTTTCCGCGCGCCGTCGGGGAGTTGGGTGATATCCGCGCCCGAGATGAATGCACGCTCTCCCGCACCCGTCATCACACATGCCCTGACATCGGGATCGGACGCGAAGTCGGCGAGAATGCCGGGAATCGCACCCCACATCGAAAGGTCGATCGCATTGTGGCGCGTGGGGTTGTCGAAGATCATCCACCCCACCCCGGCCCCCTTGGAGGAGGACATCTGCGCTTCGCTCATTGCGACCCCCCGCCGATCACCGCCGACCTTACCCCCGCACCCGTGCGCTCTCCGCCTCGATCACCTGTTGCCGGAAGGGATAGATCACAGGTTCGATGTACCCCGCCGGCAGATCCGAACCGTTGAAGACAAGCGCTCGTGCGGCGAGGAACGCCGGCCCGTCGTAGGTCGGCGCCATGGCGCGGTAGGCAGGATCGTCGGCATTCTGCTCGTCGACTATCCGGGCCATCCGCCGCAACGTGTCCTCCACCTGATCGGCGCGCACGACCCCGTGATGGAGCCAGTTGGCCATGTGCTGCGACGAGATCCGACAGGTGGCGCGGTCTTCCATCAGCGCCACATTCCCGATGTCGGGCACCTTGGAACACCCCACCCCCTGATCGACCCACCGCACGATGTACCCCAATATGCCCTGGGCGTTGTTGTCGAGTTCCGCCTGCCGCTCCTCGTTCGTCCAGCTTGCCGCGACGGCCAGCGGGATCGCCAGCAGATCGGCCATCGACGCCCTCTGCAGTCCCTGCAGCGCTGCTTGCCGCGCATGGACGTCGACCCGGTGGTAGTGGGTGGCGTGGAGGACCGCCGCCGTGGGAGACGGCACCCAGGCGCAGTTGGCGCCCGCCATGGGCTGGCTGAGCTTCTGCGCCAGCATGTCGGCCATGTGGTCGGGGGCTGCCCACATCCCCTTCCCGATCTGCGCCCTTCCCGCCAGACCGCACGCCAGACCCGCGTCGACGTTCCAATCCTCGTAGGCCAGTATCCAACGCTCGCGCCGCATGTCCCCCTTGCGGACCATGGGCCCAGCTTCCATTGACGTGTGGATCTCATCACCCGTACGGTCGAGGAAGCCGGTGTTGATGAAGGCAAGACGGGTGCGCGCAGCGCGGATGCATTCCTTCAGGTTGAGGGTCGTCCGTCGCTCCTCGTCCATCACGCCGATCTTCACCGTGTCGGAGGGCAGGCCGAACACCCGCTCGACCTGTGCGAACACCTCGTCGCAATACGCAACTTCGGCCGGGCCGTGCAACTTCGGCTTGACGACGTAGATCGAACCGGCGCGAGAGTTGCGGGGGCTGCCCGACGAGCGCAGGTCATGGAGGCCGATGAGCACGGTGACCATGGCGTCGAGCAGGCCCTCGGGAATCTCCTCGCCCGTGTACAGCACAGCCGACGACGTGAGATGAAGGCCGACGTTGCGAATCAACATGAGCGCGCGACCGGGCAACGTCTGCTGCGAGCCATCGGCGGCGACGTAGGACTGATCGTCCGCCAGGGTCCGGGTGAAGGTCTCCCCGCCCTTCGAGACCAATTCGGCCAGATCCCCGCGCATGAGGCCGAGCCAGTTGCGATAGACGGCGACCTTCTCGTCGGCGCTCACCGCGGCGACGGAGTCCTCGCAGTCCATGATCACTGACACGGCGGCTTCCAGAATGACGTCGGCCACCCCAGCCGCATCTTCGCTCCCGATGGGATGGGTTCGATCGATCACCACCTGGATCACCAGGCCGTTGTTGCGCAGCAGGACCGCGGACGGGGCCTCCGCACCGCCCCGGTGCCCGGCGAACTGCAGGGGCGTCCGAAGGATCGCTCGGCTCCCGTCGGGGAATTCGGCCACGAGTTGCCCGTCGACCACCCGGTAGGCGCGTGTGGCGGCGTGGGACCCGCTGGTCAGCGGCACGACATCGTCGAGAAATGCCCTCGCCCATGCGATGACCTTGCGTCCTCGTTCCGCCGAGTAGTCGCCGGACGGGGGCGGCTCCCCGAGCGCATCAGTCCCGTACAGCGCGTCGTAGAGCGAACCCCAGCGGGCGTTGGCGGCGTTGAGGGCGTAGCGGGCGTTACTGAGCGGCACGACCAGTTGCGGCCCGGGAATGGAGGAGATCTCCGCGTCCACACGCTCCGTTTCAATGGCGAAGTCATCGCCTGAAGGGAGCACGTAGCCGATCTCGCCGAGGAAGGCTCGATAGGCCGCCGGATCGTGCGGACCTCCACGGTGCGAGAGATGCCAGTCGTCGAGCGCCGCCTGCAGTGCAGTGCGCACGGCGAGGAGGTGGTCTCGTCGCGGTGTCATGACGGCGAGCAGTTCTTGCATGCCCCGCCAGAATTGCTCTGCATCGATCCCCGTGCCGGGGAGAGCCTCCTCGTTCACGAACGCGTACAGCGACGGTGCGACCTTCAGATCGCCGATCTCAATCCACACCGGGCTCGTCACCTGCCTCCGCCGAGGCCCTGGTCAGAAACTCTCCGGATCGGACACCACGCCCGCCGGAACCGGGTGGTGGAAGAGCTCGGAGGCGTTCTTCCACGCAATCCGTTCGATGACGTCGGCATCCAATCCGACAACCTGCCGTTGCAACGTTTGCTGCGTGTGTGGCCACGAGGAGTCGGCGTGCGGATAGTCAACTTCGCACAGAACGTGCTCGGAGCCGATGTACGGGATGTCCTTCATCGACGAAGGGTTGTCGAGAGCGCAGAACCAGAAATTGCGGCGCAGGACCTCCGAAGGGGAGAGCTCGGTTCCTTTCCAATCCCCGTAACACTCGTGGTACGTCGAGATGTGGTTGAGCCGGTCGATCATGCCGGCCACCCAGCCGATGCCGCTCTCGGCCAACATGATCTTCAGCCGAGGAAAGCGGACCGGGATGAGAGAGAACAACCAGTCGGCGGCCGGGTAGATCGCCACGAGCCCGAACAGCAGGGCGGTCGCCTCCCTTGGCGCATCAGAGGAGGTGGTCGGCAGAATCCCCCCCGAGCCCGTGTGGAGGCACACGACCGTGTCCGTCTCCTGGCAGGCCGCCCACAGGTCGTCCCAGTAGTCACTGTGCAGGCTCGGCAAGCCGAGATTCTCCGTCGACTCGGGGAAGCTCACGGCCCGGAACCCCCGCGCCGCATTCGTTCGTATCTCCTGCGCCGCCAGGGCGGGATCGTGGAGCCAGGTGATCTGGCACGGGATGATCCTGTCGGGATACGCCCCGGCCCACTCCTCGATATGCCAGTCGTTCCATGCCCGCACGACCGCGAGGGCGAGATCCCGGTCGTCGGTCACCGTCTGGATCCGGCCTCCCCCGAAGCCGGGCAGAAAAGAGGGGAAATTCACCGATGCGAACACCCCATCGAGATCCATGTCCGCCACGCGCTGCTGAATGTCCCACGAGCCCCGCCGCATGTCGTCGAAGCTCGTGGGCTCCCGGCTGTACTCGGCCGGTGGCCGTCCCACGACCGCGTTGAGGCCGATATTCGGAAGCAGCTCGCCGTCGTAGAGCCAGGTATCCAAACCGCTCTCGGTCTGCACGACCCGCGGTGCCCGCTCGGCGAATCGCGCCGGGACGCGCCCTTCGAAGACGTGCGGCGGCTCGACGATGTGATCGTCCGCCGAAATGATCGGGCGGAACCGCTCCTGCCGCTCGGGCTCGGGCAGGAGGCTCACTGCACCGGGTTGACGATGTTCCCCACCGACTCCACTTCGATCCTGACCGTGTCGCCCCGATCGATCGGAGCCGGATCCGGCGGAGTGCCGAGGGAGATGAGATCTCCGGGGAACAGCGTGCAGAGCCGCGATGCGGCGCTGACCGTCTCGGCGACGCTGTGCGTGAAGAATTTAGTGTTGCCCTCGTGGACCAACACGTCATTGACGAAGCCCTGCAGCGACAGGCCAGCTTCGACGTGCTTCTCCGTCACGTCGGTTGTCACCCAGGACCCGATCACGCCGAAGGTGTCCAGTGACTTCGCCTTGAGGAAGTCCCCGCCGTTCCGGATGGCGTCGAGGAGTGTGACGTCGTTGAATGCCGTAAACCCGAAAATGGCGGCCGATGCCTCCTCCGGCGACGCATCCTTGACCTTCCTCCCGATGACGACCGCGATTTCCGGCTCACCGAAGATCCCCTTGTCGACCCAGCTGGGAATCACCACGGTGTCGTGGTTGGCAATCATCGAGGAGGTCAGCTTGGCGGCGAATTTCGGCGGTTGGGACCGTGCCTCTTCGAGCGTCCGCGCCCCGGGGAATGCGCCGAGCACAACGAGCAACTTCGAGGGCTCAATGGGCATCAGCAACTCCACGCCCCGGAGCGGCCGTCGCGGGCCGACATCGTGGTGTTCCGAGAAGACATCGCCGCTGATGACGGCGACATAGTCGTCACCGACCTCGCAGTACTTGGCGCCGTCCTCGGTCTGTATGCGTCCGAACTTCACGTGTTTCTCCTCTTGGACCCTTCGCTCCGAAGGACCTACGCGGGGTCGATGTACCCGATGTCATGACCGACGGGATACGTCTCCCCTGCCGGTCCGAGAATATGGACCACACCGCTCGCCGGTGCCTCGACGTCCATTTCGACCTTCTCCGTCTCCATGCGGTAGAGCGGCTCCCCGGCCTGGATCTGGCCGCCATCGGCGACGAACCACTCCGCGATGGTTCCTTCGGTCACGGCCACGCCGGCCTGCGGGATTTTGATGGCGATCTGGTTGGATTCGTCGGTCACGGGGCCGCTACGCCATCGAACGGATCAGGTCGACGATACGCGCCGCGTCAGGGAACAGCGCGTTTTCGAGCTCGGATGCGAACGGGACGGGAGCGTAGACCGGCGCCAGTCGCTCAACGGGAGCGGCCAACTCGCCGAACAGCTCATGGCTGATGAGGGCGGCGATCTCCGCCCCGGGCCCGGCGAATTGGGTGGCCGCATGGGTGACGACCACCCGGCGGGTTTTGGCCACACTCTTCGAGGATCGCCGCTCTGTCCAGCGGGACGAGCGTGCGCATATCGACCACCTCGACGTCGGTTCCCTCGGTGGCCAGCGTCTCGGCCGCGGCGAGGGCTTGGGGCACAAGACGTCCCCAGCTGATGATCGTGACGTCGGAACCGCTGCGCTTCACGTCGGCCACTCCGAGAGGGATCGAGAAATCCCCCGCCGGGACGGGACCCCGGGTGAACAGCAACGCCCGCTCTTCCATGTGGATGCAAGGGTCGTCGTCGAAGATGGCCGAATACAACAGGCCCTTGGCATCGCGGGGCGTGCTCGGAACGATCACCTTGAGCCCGGGGATGTGCATCAACCAGCCCTCGAGCGACTGCGAGTGTTGCGCACCGAACTGACCGCCACCGCCGACCGCGGTGCGGATGGTGATCGGCACGTTGGTGCGCCCGCCGGACATGTAGCGGAGCTTGGCTGCGTGGTTGGCGACCTGGTCCATGCAGACGGCGAAGAAGTCCATCAGCATGATCTCGGCGATCGGCCGCATACCCACGAGGGAGGCACCGATGGCCGTCCCGATGATCGCCTGCTCGGAGATCGGGGTGTTGCGCACACGTTCCCGCCCGTACTTCGTCGACATCCCCTTGGTGCCCTTCATCACGCCACCGATGGGGTCCTCGACATCTTCTCCCAGGTAGATCACCTCGGGGTCTTCCCCCATAGCGAGATCGATGGCCTGGTTGATCGCCCCGGACATGGTGTCCTTGGGGTCGTCGGCCTGTTCGGCCCGGCTCGATTCCTTCGTGGTCACGGTCATTGGGGCACCGCCTCTTGGCTCGAGAAGATATCTGTCTGGAGTTCGCTCAGGTCCGGTGGTGCGCTCGCTTTGGCATGATCGATCGCGGCATCGATCGCGGCGACCGCTTTCGCGTCGATCGCGGCCAGCGTGTCCCCGCTCACCCCGAGACTGTCAACGAGCCAACGCTGGAAACGACCGACCGGCTCGTTCGCTGTGGCTGCGGCCAACAGAGCGGCATCGACATATTCGGTGGTGGCCCCGAACGAGTGCCCTTCGAGGCGGAACGTCATGCACTCGAGGAACGTCGGGCCACCACCGCTGCGGGCGCGCCCGACGGCCTCACCGACCGCCTCGTACAAGTCGGGCACGCTGTTGCCGTCGACCGTGGTGGCTGCCATGCCGTACAGCCTGAAGCGCTCGGCCAGACTGGTCGTCCTGGTGTAGTCAGCAAAAGCGGTGTGCTCGCCGTAGGCATTGTTCTGGCAGACGAAGATCACGGGCAGTTCCCACAACGCGGCAATGTTCGCCGCCTCGTGCGCGGCGCCGATGCTTGTTGCGCCATCGCCGAAGTTGACCACGGTCACCTGGTCGGTGCCCCGCAGCTTGGCGGCCAGTCCCAGGCCGGCGGCGATCGGCAATCCCCCGCCGACGATTCCCGTGGTCACCATGAGGCCCGAGTGAGGGTCGGAGAGATGCATCGGGCCGCCCTTCCCTTTGGAGGTCCCCGTTGACTTGCCCAGCATCTCGGCCATGAGCTCGGTGAGCGGGATGCCCTTGGCGATGCAGTCGTGCACCCCTCGATACGTCGTCACCATGTAGTCGTCGTTACCCAAGTGGGACGACACGGTGGCCGGAATGATCTCCTGTCCCCGCACGGGATAGAAGGTCATGGTGAACTCCCCGCCGTTCAGGCCCCTCGTGATCCGGTTCTCTGCGGCCACAATGGTGGCGACCGTCTCGTAGATGTCCAGGGCCACACTCTCGGTGAGCTCCCGGGTCTTGACTCCCCCAACAGGACCTGGTGGCATGCCCCTCCCCTCTCGTTCGGTTCTTCTTCTTACCGCGGCACATCCGAGGGCGATGACCCTCTCTGAGCCCATGAATCATCAATCTTAGTAACCTAACATCAGGACCACCCATGAGACCTGAGGCCCAAGGCCCGGTGGCGAAAGTTGAGCAGCAGATGACGACCGGCCACGAACTCGGGTACCGCGGCATGTCGGTGGCGATCACCGGCGTTGCGTCCGGCATCGGCGAGGCAACGGCGCGGCTGCTCGGGGATCTCGGCGCCGATGTCATCGGACTCGACATCGCCACACCGAAGGTTCCGTTGGATCGCTTCATCGAGTTCGACCTCCGTGACGAGGACTCGATCGCTGACGCGGCTGCCTCGGTGGGCGTGCCACTCGATGCGCTCTTCCACTGCGCGGGACAACCGCAAACCGCTCCCGGTCTCGACGTGCTGTTGACCGGCTTCGTGGGTCTGCGTGAGCTCACCGAACGCCTTCGCCCCTCGCTGTCGAGGGGTGGATCGATCACCTGCGTCGCGTCGACAGCGGCGTACGCGTGGCAGTCCCAGCTCGCGCGCATCCGGCTCCTGCTGGAGCAGCCCACCTTCGCTGCCGCAGCGGAATGGTGTCGCGCCAATATCGGCACCGACGGTGAGAACTACGCCCTCGCCAAAGGCGCCGTCAGCGCCTACACGGCGGAGCGGAGCTTCGCCCTCGCCCGCGAGGGCGTCCGCATCAACTGCATCAGTCCCGGCCCGACCGAGACTCCGATGACCGAGGACGTTCCGCCAGAGCGAACCTGACTACATGAACCGTCTACCGCTGCCCATGGGGCGGATGGCCGCGCCCGAAGAGCAGGCCTGGGGTTTCGCCTTCCTGGGCAGCCCCCGGGCGAGCTTCGTGACGGGCTCCACCCTCTACGTCGACGGCGGCTATGTCGCCGCACTCACCATGGGGCATGTGACGAGATAGGGCCCACCTACGGACTATCAGAGCGCGACGGCGTGCTCAGGCCGGGTGCGCGGCGATCGCGGCAGCCAGGCCGTCGGGCACTGGGGGCACGTCAAGCACGGTGTGGGGGACCGGGCCGCCCTCGAGCCAAATGGTCACGGCGCGGGCGCACTGCCGCGCCAGATTGACCGGGTACGAGCCCATGGCCACTGCGTTGTGCGTGCTGATCGAAAGACCCGGGGCGTCCCAGAGTCCGCTGTGCTCGGGCAACGGTTCTTGGGGAAGCACATCGAGCCAGGCGCCACCCAGCCGTCCTGCCGTCAGGGCTTCCCGGAGTGCCCCGTGATCGATGAGGCCGGCGCGCGCCACGTTCACGATGAGAGCGCCCGCAGGAAGCGCCGCCATTTCGGCTCCGCCCAGCAGCAGGTTGGTCTGATCCGTGAGCGGGGCAGCGAGCACCATGACGTCAGAAGTGGGCAGAAGCGACGCGAACGATTCGGCCGCGACTACCCGGCTTGCGCCTTCGGGTGCGCCGAGCTCGGGGTGCAGTCTCACGCACGTGACCTCCAGCCCCAACGCTGCACCCAAACGACAGACGCGCGCCACCGATCTCGCCTGCCCCGACGACCGTCAACCGGCGTCCCGCCAGTTCAGCGCTCGGGAACCTCTGCCACTGACGGTCCTGCTGCGAGCGGTAGTAGTCCGAGGCCCGGCGGGCCAGGCTCAACATGGCGAGGACGACGAACTCCGCGATGCCGGTCGCACCTGCTCCTGCCGCCGACACGAATCCGATGTCGTGGCGCGACAAGGTGTCCAACTCGACCTTCTCGTAACCCGCGCCGCCTTGATGGAACCAACACAATTGCGGTGCCAGTGCGTCCAGATCAGGGAACTGCTCAGCGAAACCCAGGAGGACATGCGCGTCGGCAAGGAGGACCGCGCGTCGTCGGTGAGCCCGGTCGGCCGTGCCCCATTGTCATAGGGGATCGGAAGCCAATCGACCGAGGCACAACGCGGGAGCGCCTCGGCCATGGCAGCGACGCCGTCGGCGGAGAACACAGCGGTAGCCACCACCACGCGTACACGGGCACGGGACGGGGTTCACGCCGGAGAGTTTGCACCCTGTCCACCCGGAGCACCCTGTCCACCCGGAGCACCCGGAGCACCCGGAGCACCCGGCCCGGGAGTAGCCCGCCCGGCGGCCCCGCCCGCAGCTTCGCGCGTGGCCCACTCGACGAGGATGCGGCGTTGGATCTGCCGCGTCGCTCCGGTGCGGGGCAGGGACTCGACGACCAGGAGTCGCCGCGGGTGCTTGAACGTGGCCAGGCGGCCCTCGCAATGACGTCGGAGCGAGGCCAGGTCGACGTCGCGCCAGGGCGCGGCACGACGAAGGCGCAGATCACCTCGCCCCAGTTTTCGTCGGGAGTCCCCGCCACTGCCGCGTCTGCCACGCCCGGCGCCTCTGGAGGACAAGGTCGACCTCGACCGGTGCCACGGCCTCGCCGCCGGTGCGGATGACATCACCGGCCCGCCCCACAATGGAGAAATAGCCCTCGTCGTCCTGCACGCCCAGGTCACCGGTATGGAACCAGCCACCTTCGAGCGCCGCCGCCGTTGCCTCCGGGTCCCGGAAGTACCCGTTCATGAGCATGTTGTTGCGTACCAGGATCTCCCCGTCCTCGGCGAGGCGCACCTCGGAGCCCATGGCCGGCAACCCGACCGAACCGGGCTTGCGGAAGAGATCCTCGGACCACAGCCGGCACACGGTGCCGGCCTCGGTCGAGCCGTAGGTGATCGAGGTCGTGGTGCCGGGGAAGGCATCCGCGATGGCCCGTAGCAGTTCCGGTGTCGTCGCCGAGGTGCCGGTGTCGCAGGCCCGGAGCGAAGACAGGTCGTAACGGCTGCGATCAGTATCGAGGATCCGGCGCCACACGGCGGGAATGGCATAGAGGCGGACGGCGCGCCGTTCGTGGACAGCACCGCAGGAGGGCGTCGGGATCACCCCGCTCGACGTAGACCACCTCATCGCCCGAGTTCCATACGGTCATGGGGCCGTACCACCCCGCCATGTGGAACTGCGGGAAACATGCACACCATCCCGCCGCTGGGCCACATGGTCTTGCTCCCGATCACCCGCAGCATGCGAGGCGCGGTGCGACAATTCCACACCCTTGGGCCGGCCCGACGACCCGCTGGTGAAGAAGATGACATGCGGGTCGTTCTCGTCGATCACGGGCGCGCTGATGCCGGTGCGCACGGAGTCGGCGAGGAGCGCAGCCAAGCGACACGTCACCCGCGTGGGCCTCATCACCGACGATCAGCGCCGGATCGGCCAGGTCCAACAACGTCTTGGACTCCTCGGGCGTCGCACCCGGGTTCATGGGCACGATGACGGCCCCGAGCCGAGCCAGCGCGAACCAGAGGGCGATCGCATCGAGGGTGGTCTCGCCCCACCACACCACCCGGTCTCCGTAGGCAACGTCGCGAGCCGCCAGGGCCCGGACGAGCTGTGCGGTCGAGCTCTCCACTTCGGCAAACGTGAGCTGGCGCGGTGTCTTGGTGGCCGCCACATGCCGCGGCACGTCTTCGCCCGCCCTCCGGATCAGCTCCCCGATCTGCAGCGCCACAGCTCGATCCCCCCGACCCTTCAGCTGGGATCCGCCGCGTCCTTCACCACGCCGATGCTGTGTACCGCGGCAAGGTGCTCGTCGAGGTAGTCCGGGGCTTCGCCGGTCTCGATGAACCAGCCCGTGGGGCACATCGTCAGAATTTCGACAAACGTGAATCCGGCACCGGCCGCCTGCAACTCGAACGCCCGCTTCAACATGCGCCGGGTACGGGCCACGTTGCCAGCCGAGTTGACCGCCCCGCGGGCGACGTAGACCGCACCCTCCAGTTGGGCCAGAAGGTTCGAGATGAGAATCGGGAAGCCGTGCAGATCCTTGTCCCGGCCGTCGAGGGTGTTCTTCGTGCGCTGCCCCAACACGGTGGTGGAGGTCATGTGGCCCCCCGTCTCTCCGAATACGCCGTTGTTGAGGAGGACACACGTAATGCGCTCTCCCCGAGCAGCAGCGTGGATGACCTCCTGCAGCCCTTCGTTGACCATGTCGCCGTCACCTTGGATCGTGAAGACGATCGTCTCGGGTTTGGCCCGCTTTACGCCTGTGGCCAGGGACGGGGCGCGCCCGTGCAGAGCCTGCAGAGCCTCGACGTCGAAGTTGCCGGAGAACGCGGTGTAGCAGCCGATCCCGAACACCGAGACGGCACGTTCGACGAGCCCGAGGTCCTCGATGGTCTCGACCACGCTGCGCAGTGCGATGGGCTCGCCGCACCCGGCACACAAGCCGTGCCCGCCCGCCACGATCAGCGACGGCAGGAAATCGTCGACCATCCGTCCGCTCGGACGCTCGCGCAGGGTCACCGGTTCGGAGGTCATACGCGCTCCTTTCGAGCATTGTCCATTGCGCCACGGATGCGGTCACGCAGGCGTTCGACATCGAGGTCCGGCGCGATACCGAAGCCCGAGTGATCGAAGCTCATCCCCCCGATGAACTCCACCGGGCATCGCCCGAGTACCGCCAACCGGACATCGTCATACATCTGGCCCGTGTTCAGTTCGTAGACTGCGAACGTGCGATCGCCCGTCGCCAGGGATTCGATGATCTGCGTGGGGAACGGCCACAGGGTGATCGGTCGCACCATGCCGATCGGCACTCCCTCCCGGCGCAATTCCTCGACGATGAAACGCACATAGCGACCCGGCGTGCCGTACGCCACAATGAAGAACTCTGCGTCGTCGGCTCCAATGACCTCCGCCTGCGGCTCCACCCCTTCGGCCATGGCCCGCACGGACTCGGCGATCATGCCCAGGTGCGTCCCGTGCTCGATGAAATCCCCGTCGCTCCGTTTGTTCCGGTTGATGGGCGAGATCATTTTGGCGTGACCCGAACCTCCACTCGAACCGTCGAGTCCCCATTCCTTCGCCGGCAACGGAGGGAATTCGAGTGGTGCGATCTCGACCGCCTCTTGAACGTGAGCCAGGTAGTAATCACCCAGGAACATCACCGGATTGCGCCAGCGATCGGCGAGATCGAAGGCCAACTGGGCCAGTTGCACCGCCTCGGGAATGTCGGCGGGCGCCAGCACGATATGCCGGTAATCCCCGTGCCCACCACCGCGTGTGGCCTGAAAGTAATCACCTTGTCCCCGGGCCATGTTCAGTACGACCAACGGCAGGCGCGCGTGGCAGATCTCCGACAGAGACTCCTGCATGAGCGACAGTCCTTGTCCGACCGAGCCAGTCGCCGACCGCGTCCCGGTGGCAGCGGCGCCCCATGCCATCCCGACCGCTTCGAGCTCGCTCTCTGCGTTCATGCAGACCCCGCCCACGTCGGGCAGCAGCCGTGCCATGTGCTCGAGCACCTCGGTGAACGGCGTCATGGGATAACCGGAGAAGAATCGGCACCCCGCGGCGACCATCGCTGTGGCAATAGCCTCGGAACCCTCCACCAGGCGACGTGTCACGTTGACGCACGCTCCCCCGCAAGGGCGGAGGCGACCGGTCCCCGAATCATCTCGACCGGCTCGTCGAACTTCCACACTTGGAAGACGAAGTCCGGACAGATCTGTGCGCACGCACGGCAGGCGGTACATCCGGCCTGCAACTCGGGGAAGCGAAAGCCCCTGTCGTTCCGCAAGAGGTCCGTCATGGTCAGGACCCCGGGCTTGCAGGCGTCGATGCAGAGATCACAGCCCTTGCACGCTTCCACATCGATAACGACGGTCCCCCGGGTCAGCACGTGGTCGGCCGGCAACTTGGCGTTCATCGACCCGCTCCCCTCATCCGATGCGGCCCTTCACGCATCCCGCCCCCTGTCACCGATTCCACCAGACGTCGCCCGCACAGAACGTCCTCTCGTTCAATGTCGTCACCGTAGCACGACCGCCTTCGGGGGAGAACACGCGTTCTCAGCGCTCTCACCACGGAGATCCCGGATCTCCCGTCGCGTTATGCTCCACCACGTTCGAGGTTCCGCAAACCCTCGGGTCGGGAACGACACGGGGCTGAGCACGGGGGAAGTGGTCATGGCTTCACGTCGCGCGGAGATCGAAGATCCGCTCGGAATCTTCGACGTGGTGGCTGCGTACTGCCAGGCATACGACAGCCACGACCGGGAGGAACTCACACGTGTCTTCTCCCCTGACGCCACGCTGCGGGTGCTCGGAGGGGCCTCGAAGGGCGACGTGGCCGTGGGACGCGACGACGTCCTGGCTTGGCTCACGCGCCGGTGGCCCAGCTCCCCACCGTGTCTGCACCTGACCGGCAATCTGCGATTCTCCCCGGCCGGGGCGGGTGCCGAGGGGACCGCTGACTTTCCTCTTCTTGGTCAAGAAGGAGGACGGCTCATTCCAGATCTCGACCGCTGGTCGCTACATCGACCGCTACGCCCGCCACGAAGAGAGATGGGTCATCGCGGAACGCTCGATCACCTTTCTCGGCGAACCGGCCTAAAGGCCCGTCACGAAGAACTCGGCAACGACACCGTGGCACTGCCCGGAGCGAGTGGCTTTCCTTCCTGATTCTCGGTCCATACCTCGAGATCGACCTCGGTCCGATCAGGTCCGGGACGCACGGCGGTGACCCGCCCCCGTCCCGTCACCGTCTGCCCTTTGAGGTTCGGCCCACGGAACTGACAGCTCAGACGCTCGATCGTCCCCTCTTCGCCGATCCACTCCCGGACGACGATATGCAGGTACGACCACTGCAGGTTGCCCATCCCGAAGGCCGTTGCGTACCCCGCCGCCTGCCCGGCCTCATCATCCATGTGGATCGGCACGAATTCGTCGTTGACTGCGGCGTAGCGATTCCAGTTGTGAAAACCGGTCTGCCGAATGATTGCGGGAATCTCGTCGCCGACCTGAGGGATCTCAGTGCTGGTCATCGTTCTGCCTTTCCTCACGCATCAGTAGCGAATCAGCGTCATGCTCGCGGACTTGACCAGCTCATCGTTCTGGTTCGTCCATTGCTCCGACTGCGTCGTGAACAACATCAGCCCGAGCCGTCCCTCGCGTTCCTGGTATCCGCTGAGCGTACTCACGGCCGTGATCACGTCCCCAGGACGCATGCGTGCGCCGTAGGTCACCTCGAGTCCGCCATTGAGCATGAAATTGGTCTGCGGGGGCTCCACACCCAACGTCGCTTCCAAGCCGACGTATCCACCGTGGCGTATGCCCGGCGGATCCGCTGACATCCATGCGAAAGGATTGAAGTCCTCGGGCGCCACGATGCCACCGTGAACGGTCGTCGCCGCATACGCCGCGTCCCAGAACAAACGGGGAGGATCCTCGGGGTAGTAGACGGCGATGGCCCACTTACGGATGTCGGATTCGGCAATAGGGAAGGACCGACGTTGCCCGAACTCCCGGCCCACCGCTGCGGTCATTTCGGCCGAGATATGCGACTTGGGAATCTCTGCAGTGTCACTCACGCCGCTACCATAACTGCCCGCGCCCTCACGGGCTTTCCGTCGGACGCCTAGGGCCCGAGACCACATTCCGGCCGCGCTGCTATCCTCCGGCGCAACTACACCTTGAGGTGACGAATGGCAAAGCCGATATTGACGGGCCGCTGTGCGGTCGTCACGGGTGCCGGCAAGGGACTCGGCGCCGCCTATGCCAGGGACTTGGCGGCGGCCGGCGCAGCCGTGGTGGTCAACGACATCGACCTCGCCTCGGCGTCGGCCGTCGTGCAGTCCATCACCGGGAAAGGGGGATCCGCCGTCATCGACGGCAATTCAGTGACGACGTGGGAGTCTTCAGGTGCCATTGTGCAGACCGCCCTGACGACATTCGGTCGGCTCGACGGCCTGGTGAACAATGCAGGCGTCTTCTACCTCGCCGATCCGAGCGAAGAAGATCCGGCGCTGGTCGAGGACATGGTGCGGGTGAACCTCCTTGGCACCATGCATTGCGGCCAGCACGCGATCCGCTACATGGCGGCACACGGCGGGGGTTCCATCGTCAACGACACGAGCGGTGCGCAAGCGGGTATGCGCCACCGCGGCACCTATGGGGCGACAAAGGGCGCCACCGCCTCGCTCACGTACTCATGGGCCATGGATCTCGCCCCATCGGGCATCAGGGTGAACGCGATCTCTCCTATCGCCCGGACGGGCATGGTGGATTACGGGAAGGCGCTGGGCGAAAGCGGCACGGACATCCCCGCCGAACACGTTGCCCCCCTTGTCACGTTCCTTCTCAGCGACGACGCGGCGGGCGATCACCGGGAACGTGATCCGACTCGAAGGCCCGCAGCTCTCCCTCCTGTCACGGCCGGGAGCACGACGTACGACGAGAGAGCGTCCGGTCTGGGACCACGATTCCTTGCGGACTGCGCTACCCCAACTGCTGGCGGACCATCAACGTGGCTGAAGCGGCACGGGTCGCACCGGCAACCGTGCAGGAGTTGCTCGACCACGCCGTCCTTCGCTGCCCCGATGAGCCGGCCCTCCTCGGGGATGACTGGTGGCTCACGTTCGCCCAACTGGACCACGAAGTCTCCAAGGCATGTCACGTGCTGACCGGAGAAGGCATCCGCCGGGGATCCTCTGTCGCGGCATCGAGCAGCAACAGCGCTGACATCGTCATCGCGTTCCTCGCCGTGATGCGCCTCGGAGCACGATGGGTCGGGCTGAACAGGGCCCTGAGCGAGTTCCAGCGGCACAACCTTCTCACCCATGCCCGGGCACGCGTGATGCTCACCGATGCCCCGTTCGAAGCGGGGCCGAAGACCGATCGCAGACGCAAGTCAAGGTCATCCGCATGTCGGCGACCGATGGCGACGAATGGCGTGCACGCATGGCGGCGGCCCCGACGGCTCCACGCAAGGCGAAGCCCGTCGATCCGTTGGCGCCTGCCGCCATCGCCTACACCAGCGGCACGAGCGGGTCCCCCAAAGGCGTCGTCCACAGCCAGCACAACATCACGCTTCCGGGGCGATTCCTGGCGACGACCCCCGACTTTGACGCGGACGCCGATCGGAGGGGTCTGCCTCGCCTTGACCATCTTGAACGTGATCGCTGTCTCGGTGCTGCCCTCCATCGTTGCGCAGCGACCCTGCGTCATCCTCCCGCGGCCAGATCCCGCGCTGATCGCCGACTGGGTGGAACGTCATCAGATCACCAGCATGTCGATGCCGCCACCGACCCTCTTCGACATGGCGCATCGAAACGAGGTCTCGCCCACCTCCCTCCGCACACTCCGCCACCCGCGGACGGGCGGGGCCGAGCTTCCCGAGGAAGTGCGCCAGGCCTTCACCAATCGTTTCGGGCACGACATCGCCGCGACCTACGGGCTCACGGAGGCACCGACCAACGTCTCGATCGAGCGACGCGGATTTCGACATGTTGCCGGTTCGAGCGGAGAGGTGCTCCCCTTCCTCGAGGTCAGCATCATCGGGGCTGACGGCAAGGAGTCGCCCCAGGGTGAGACGGGTGAGATCTGCATCCGTGCCGCGGCACATGGTGCATGGGGTGGCTCCTACCGCCCCATGCTCGGATACTGGCGGCGACCGGCGGCGACCGCCGCGACCCTCATTGACGGGGTCCTGCATACAGGGGACCTCGGTTACGTCAAGGACGGGCTGCTCTTCCCCAAGGACAGGCGGGACAACCTGATCCTGCGGGGTGGGGCGAGCGTGTACCCCGCGCAGGTGGAGCGCGTGATTCGCTCCCTGGCCGGTGTCGCCGACTGTGCCGTCGTCGGCCTCCCCGACCCTCGCCTGGGTCAGCGGGTCGCGGTGGCGATCGAGACAGACGAGCACACGACGCTCCGCACCGAAGACGTGCTCGATCATTGCCGACAGCGACTTGCTCGTTACGAGATACCGGAATCGATCGTCTTCGTACCGCCCTGCCGCGCAATACGATGAACAAGGTCGTTCGGCGTGACGTCCTGGACCTGATCTCGCGCACGGCGCTCTCGGCGGCAAGTCCACAGGACGAAGGGCGTGAGGAACGCCCCGGAACGACAGGAGCAGCATGACTCTTTCGGGCTCGACAGCCCTCGTCACCGGCGCAGGACGCGGTATAGGCCGCGCCGTGGCCATCGTGTTGGCCGTCGATGGAGCGCACGTTGCGGTTTGCGCGCGCACGGCTTCCGAGGTGCACGATGTGTGCCGCCAGATCGTCGATACGGGCGGGTCTGCCGTGCCGATTGTGGCCGATATCTCCACCCTCGAGGGAGCGGTCGCGGCGACGGATGCCGCCGTGAAGGAGTTGGGTGACGTCGACATTCTGGTGAACAATGCCGGAGGTTCAACTCCCAAACCCATGGCCCAGCTCGATGATGCCGACTGGCAAGAAGCGCTCGACCTCAACTTTCTGAGTGCAGTGCGGACGACCTCGCGGCTCGGGTCCGGCCATGCAGGCCGCGGGCGGGGTTCCATTGTGAACATGGCCTCCATCTCCGGACGTGAACCAGGCAAGTTCGTCGGACCCTATTCGGCTGCCAAGGCAGCGCTCATCAATTATTCGAAGTTGATGTCCGACTTCTACGGATCATCCGGCGTGCGGGTGAACTGCGTACTTCCCGGCATCATCGAGACATCGGCCACGTCACGCAACGCGTCAAAGTCGGCCGAGGCCACCGGGCGCTCGACGGCCGACATTATGGAGACCATGCTGAAGAAGAACCCGATCCCGGCGGGACGCCTCGGCCAGCCCGAAGAGGTGGCCTTCGTCGTGCGGATGCTCGTTGCACCCGAAGCGGCATTCGTCACCGGCGCCGCTATCACCGTTGACGGGGGCGCTCACCATTTCGCATGAAGCGAGGCGGGGGAAGATGAACGCACCACGCGTCGATACTCACTGCAAACTACGATCGGCCCTGCCACCGCTTCGCCAACGACCGGAAGGTTCGTCATGTCGCTCGGAATCAACGAGATCTATCACGTCATCCACCTGAACGATACGCTCCCGCCGTTGGATGCATGGTACGACGACGTGTTCAACCCGCGTCGGGGCATGCTGGACAATCACTACTCCTCCCATGAGCAACGCTATGCGTCCCTGCTCACTATCGGCGATTGTGTCGTCGAAGCACTCGCACCAAGCCAGGATGTCGAGGGGTGGGATGCCATGCCGCTCGGCCGGTATTACAAGAAGTTCGGCCCGCACTGGCACTCTCTCGCGTGGTACGTCGACGATGTGGGCGTGGTATGGGATCGCCTGCGGAGCCATGACATTCGCGTGCTGCTCGGAGGAGGCGCCGGTGCGACGGACGGCCGGCCGGCCGACGATGTGCCGATCTTCACCCATCCGAAGGACACCATCGCCCAGCTGCAGTTCATGAAGAGACATAAACCGCGTGTGCCGGACGACTACCACCGCCCGGGGGATGTCGACCCGAGGTTCCTGCCCGGTTGGTCGCCGACATGGTGGGCGACCAACCACGGGCTTACGCTCGAGCGGTTGGCGTACGTGACGATCGTCGCCAACGATCTCGACCGAGGCAAGGCAATCTTTCTCGATGCACTCGAAGGAACGGTGCTCGGAGAAGGCGACTCGGATCTCACTGGGACGCATGATCTCTACATCGCCATAGGAAAGCAGGTCGTGATCCAGCTCTCGCAACCCCTCCGGTCCGACTCCGTTGCGGCGAGGGATCAGCAGAAGAACGGCGACACGATCCACGCCGTCTGCTTCAAGGTCCGTGACCTCGCCGCCGCCGAGCAACACCTCAAAGAGAAGCACATCGACATTCTCGATCGCGACGATCAGACGATCATCACCGACCCCTCGACGACGTTTCACGTGCCGTATCGCTTCACGACGGCAGAGACGTACGCGCCGTGAGCAACCTCGACGACGCACTCGCGATGCGCGACAGCATCGTGGGGTACGCCCAGACGTACGACAGCCGGGACCACGAGGGACTCGCAGGGGTGTTGGCCGAGGGCTGTCGCATCCGCATGCATGGCGGCCGATTCGACGGGACGTCATATGGCGGGAGGGAGGCGGTCCTCGACTGGCTCGAGGGCACATGGCCCCAGACCCCACCCTGCCTGCACTTCACCGGTAATACGAGGACACGTGACGATGCGTCGGGGGCGGCCGGCTCGACCGACTATCTATTCGTCGGGCGAGGGGCCGACGGAACGATCACCGTGGCGGGAGTAGGGCGCTACGAGGATCGCTTCGCTCGAGACGGTGACCGTTGGGTGATCGAGGAACGAACCGTCACGATGCTCGGCCGCCCCGGGAGCTGACGGCGGTAGTCCCCGCACCATGGTCAGTAGCAGCAGGGAGGGAGACGGGGGCCCTCACGGGCCTTCACGTTCGACGACGAGCGCCCCACGGTTCACTTTTGTCGCTTCGCTCCGCGGGATCGACTGCACGAACTCCACTGACTTCGGCACCTTGTAGGCCGCCAAGCGGTGTTTTGCGAAGGCCACAACGTCGTCACCCGTGAGACGAGAGGAGTTGTTGTCAGCGTCACCCACCCGCACGACAAGCGCGTGGACACGCCGACCCCATTCCGGATCCCGCAGGCCGATGACGACCACATCTTCCACAAGTGGGTGCTCGCCGAGGGCCGCCTCCACCTCGGCCGGATAGACATTGGCGCCACCCGTGATGATCAGGTCAGCCTGTCGGTCCGCGATGTAGAGAAAACCATCCTCGTCGACCCAGCCCAGGTCGCCGACCGTGCCGAACCCGTCGACGGTCCTGGGGGAGCTGAGGCGATCGCCGAGGTAACTGAAGGCAGACCCTCCGGGGGACCTCATGTGGATCTCCCCCACCTCCCCGGGTGAAAGACGTTCGCCGGACGGCCCCACGATGCGCAGGGACGTCGAGCGCCACGGCCGACCCACGCTGCCGGGGTGCTGCAACCACTCGTCCCCGCGGATGACGCACAGTCCGAGACCTTCGCTCATGCCATAGCTCATGAAAAAGCGCTCCGCCCCCACCAGCTCGATCCACCGTCGGGCCAACCAATGCGGGAGGGGTGCCGCTCCCTGCTGGACCCACAACAGGCTCGACAGATCCCGCGCCTCGATGTCATCGACCCGGGCGATGCGCTGAAGGATCACCGTGGCGCCGGTCATGCCGTTGACCTTCCGACTCTCGATCAATTCGATGACACGGCGCGCATCGAATTTCTCCAAAAGAACGACGGAGTCCCCGGCGAGGAGATGGTTCGTCGCCGAGAATCCGACGGTGTGATACAGCGGTCCCGGAACGAGGACCAGTTGTGGGTGCGGCATTGGGCCGTACGACTCCAGCATGGCCGACGTGTTCGAGATCGTCGCCGGGTCGACCACACCCGGTCGTTCGACGATGATGATCTTCGGAGTTCCGGTAGAGCCGGAGCTACAGATGCCGCGCGCCTTGGGGGGCGTCACGTCGGGCAGCGGTTCGCGCGAATAGGTCAGGCTCCTCTCGAAAAGTCGGCTATCCCCGAGTTCGAGACTGACCGCGCGGTTGGAGCACCTGCCGTAGACGGGTCAGTTCCCATGCGGGCAGATCCCAACGCACGGGAACGACGACCGAACCGAGTTTCCAGCCCCCGAAGGCGGCAAAGAGATGCTCGGGGGAATTGCGTAGCCCTATGGCCAGTCGATCACCCGGACCAAGGCCTTCCTGGGCCAGCGCCCGCGCCACCTGCGTCGATCGTCCGTCCAGTTCGCGCCAACTGATCTCACGCTCTCCACCGTCCTCTGCTGCGAACAGGAAAGCCAGCTCGTCCGGCTTGGCTTGCGCCAACTGACGCAGTCTCTGTCCATACGAGGGGAGTTCACGTTCCACCTGCGCCCCCAATTGCCATTGGCACGGCGGATCGCTGACAATGGGCAATTCATTGCCCCTCCGTCATCGCCGGCCTACGCGCTCGATTTCGATCCCGAAGTAGCGCTCGAAGATCTCGTCGCCCTCGAGGTCGTCGGCGGGGCCCGAGAATACCACCTGCCCCCGGTTGAGCAGGCAGGCCTCATCGGCCAGAGCGAGGGCCCGGGTCACGTATTGTTCGACCAAGAGCACCGAGACCCCGGTCGAGACGATGTTGGCCAGCGTCTCGAAGATGCGGTCCACGATGATGGGGGCGAGGCCCAAGGAGGCCTCGTCGACCACCACGATCCGGGGCTCTGAGGCAAAGGTGCGCACCAAGGCGAGCATCTGCTGCTCGCCCCCGCTCAGGCTGCCCGCCGTCTGCTTCATGCGGGTGGCGAGAGCGGGGAACGACTCGGCCGCCAGGTCGATGGTGTGCTGTTCCTTGCCCTTTTTCGATTGCAGGATCAGGTTGTCGCGCACCGTCAGGCTCGGGAAGATGCCCCGGCCCTCGGGCAGGTTGCACAGGCCCTTGCGGCACATGTAGAAGGGCTTTTTGCCCGTCACGTCCTCGCCGTTCAAGATGACCCGCCCGCTCATGGGGCGGATGAGGCCCGAGGCGACGCGCAACAAGGTGGTCTTGCCCGCCCCGTTCGGGCCGAGCAGGGCCACCACCTTGGAATCGGGGACCGACAAGCTGACGTCACGTAGCACCACGGTGTCGCCGTAGCCGGCGGTGATGTTCTCTAGCTCGAGCACGGGGGCGTCTCCTTTTGACTGTGTCGGCCACGGTGGCGCAGGCCTCTCATGCTTCGCTCGCCCCCTGGGCGGCGACGATGGGGCCCTCGCCCTCGCCGGTGCCGTTGGACCCCGGGGCACTGCCCCCGCCGCCGCCGTCGGTGTCGTCGTCGACCCCTTCGGAGCCGAGGTAGGCGGCGCGCACGATGTCGGAGTTGAGCATCTCGGTCGGGCTGCCTTCAAAGACCAAGCGGCCGAAGTCGAGCACGTAGATGTGGGCACAGACCTGGCGCACGAGCGCCATGTCGTGTTCGACCAACAAGATGCCCGCCCCGCGTTCGGCCACCACGCCGGTGAGCACGTTGCCAAAGCTCACCGTCTCGCCGGCGTCGAGACCGGCCGAGGGCTCGTCTAAGAGCAACAGGTCGAAGGGGCCGGCCAAGACCCGGGCCAACTCGACCAGGCGGCGCTGCCCGGCGGGCAACAGGCCCGCTTGGAGGTCAGAGAGGGGGCCGATGCCGGTCAGCTCCATGGCCTCGTCGACGGCCCGGCGCACCACCGCACGGTCACGGGGGCTCCCGATGAGCTGGGTGAGCGGGTTGGCCCCGGCCATGGAGGACTCGCGGCCCAACTCCACGTTCTCGCGCACACTGAGCGAGTTGAACAACTCGGCCTTTTGGAAGGTGCGCCCGAGACCATAGCGAGAGCGCCCGGCCGGGCCGATCCCCGTCACCTCGCGCTCGTGGAGGGTGATGACCCCGGTCGTCGGCTTGAGCAGGCCCGAGCAGGCGTTGAAGGTGGTGGTCTTGCCCGCCCCGTTGGGGCCGATCAACCCGGTGACCCGGCCCATGGGGGCGACCAGGCTCACCCCGTCGACGGCGCGCACCCCGCCGTATTGGACGGCCAGGTTGGCGACGCTGAGGCCGGCCTTGGCCGAAGCGGGCACCGTGGTCTTGGCGGCGCGGGCCCGGTCGCTCGCCGCGCTCGCGCTCGGTCACGGTGGCCTGGCTCACCAGTTGGTCCACCTCGCCTTCGGAGAGCACCACCTCGGGGGCCCGGCCCCCGAGGCGGTCCAAGAAGTTGCGGATGGGCAGGGGCACGGGCAGGGCCCGGTTGACCTGGAGGGCGAAGGTGGCGGCGGAGAGCCCGAAGATGATGGTGAGGTAGGTGTTGATGTTGGCGACGGTGATGTAGCCCGGGACGACCCCGTAGGCGACGGCGGCCAAGATGGCATACCAGGGATCGCCCACCACCATGATGGTCAGGATCGCCACCATGGTGAGCGAGGCGAACGAGCTGTAGTTGGTGCCGAGCCCATAGCTGAACAGGCTGGCCAACAGGGCCCCGGCGATGGCGGCCAGGGAGGCGGTGATGCAAAAGACCAGCACCTTCATGACGTTGACCGTGGCCCCGTGGGTCTCGAGGGCCACGGGGCTGTCGCTCAGGCCCTTTAAGAGGCGGCCCATGCGGCCGCGCAAGATGGCCTGGATGACCACCACGTTCACGACCACGAAGGCCAAGAGCAGGTAGTAGAAGCCCTTGTCGCTATAGAGGTGCCAGCCCAAGATGGTCACGTCGGGCCGGGGGGCGGCGATCCCCCCCGTGGTCGGGCCGAACATGAGGTTGGTGTCATAGAACATCTGCTCCAACAAGATGCCGAAGCCATAGGTGGCGAGCGCCAAGAAGACGCCCGAGAGGCGGATGGCGGGGATGGCGACCAGGGCGCCGACGGGGAGGGCGACCAGGCCGGCCAAGAGCAGGGCGAGGGCCCAGGGCAGGTGGAAGCTGGTGGTGAAGTGCCCGAACGCCGCCGCCCCGACCGCGGCGAAAGCCAGGTGGCACAAAGAGATCTGCCCCGAGGTCTTGACCAAGAGGCCGAGGGACAAGAACAACATGATGTAGACCAGGGCGCTCGACCAGGTGGACAGGTTCACGCCCACAAAGGAGGGCACGAAGCAAAAGAAGATGAGGGCGAGCGCCCCGGCGAAGAGACGCACCCTGGTCGGGGCGTACCAACTGCGGCGCAGGGCCTGGGCGGCCACCACCCGGCGCTCGGCCAGGCGGGCCCGGGGGGTGACGATGAGCACGATGAACAAGATGACGAAGGGCAGCCCCGCCGACAGCCCGGTCAGCCAGCTCACGCTGGCGGCGTACTTGGTGGCGAGCGCCCCGGCCACCCCGATGAAGAGGCCGCCGACGAAGGTGAGGGGGAGGTTGGAGAAATAGCCGATGGCAGCGGCCCCGAAGGCCTGGACGATCAACAAGGTGATGATCTCGGCGTTGAGGCTGAGCGAGGGGGCGAGCAACAACCCGGCCATGGAGGCGAAGATGGTCCCGATGATCCAGGCCCACCGGCGCACCGAGACCGGGTTGGTGCCGGTCATGGACACGAGGTCGGGGTTGTCCACCACGCCGCGCATGGCCACGCCGAGGCGCATGGAGCGGAAGAAGTAATAGAGGACCGCCGTCGAGACCAACGAGATGATGACCACGGTGATCTGGTCCCAGCCGACGTTGACCCCCAAGAAGCGCACCGTGTTGGTGTCCAAGAAGGGGGGGAAGTTCACATTGGCGTTGCCGTACCAAAGGGTGCCGATCCCGACCACCACGAGCAACAGGCCAATGGTGGCCACCACCTTGAGGGTGGCTGTGGCCGGTTCGAGGATGCGGGCGAACAACTCGAGGCCCAGACCCTCGATGGGGCTGAGCACCAACAGCACCAGCACCGCCGCCCAGGGCCAGGGCACCCCGTGCTCTGAGTGCAAGAAGTAGAAGACGAACACCGCAATGGCCGAGATGGCCCCGTAGGCGAAGTTGAAGATGCCCGAGGTCTTATAGGTGAGCACCAGGCCGGTGCCGGCCAGTCCATAGACCGCCCCGGTGGTGAGCCCAATGACGATGAACGGCAAAAATTGCGACACGACTGACGATTGCCCCCTGTGCGCTCTAGAACGGCCGGCACGGCACAGCGCGCCGTCCCGACTGCGTTACTCCCCTGCTCGCCCAACCCTCAAGTTTGCTATCACTCAAATGATGGAAGAGAACCCTAGCGCGCCCAGCCTGGGTGCGTTGGAGGATCCGGGCAGGGAAATCTAACATCGAAATTGAGGTCACTGTTAACTGTGTTCGCCGAGAACTGTATTGGCTAAGAACTGTGTTGGCTAGGAACTGTGTTGGCTAAGTTCCGTCGTGCCCGGACGCCGCACAAGGGTCCCGTCCGGCACGGGCCCGGCGACGAGAACAAGGGGGAACCGGTCATGACATCCGCGACATCCGCAACGCCAACCGACTTTCGGGGACAGTGCGTCGTCGTCACGGGCGGCGGGCACGGCATCGGGCGTGCCCTGGCCGAACGCTTCGCCGCCGAAGGTGCCCACGTCGTCGTGGCCGATCGTCACGGTCCGCGGGCAGAGAAGGTGGCGAAGCGGATCGACGGCTTGGCGGTACCTGGAGATGTGGCCAGCCCGGAGGCCATCGGCGCACTGGTCGAGCGGGCCGTCGCCACGTTCGGTCCCGTACGGGTCTTCTGCTCCAACGCCGGCATCACCGGCGGATTCGGCCTCGAGTCGACCCCCGAGGAGATAGAGGAGATCACGCGGATCAATCTGCTCGCCCATGTCTGGGCGGCCCAAGCCGTCATTCCGGGCATGCTCGCGCAGGGTGGCGGGCACCTGGTCCAGACACTGTCGTCGGCCGCGCTGATCAGCGGACCGGCCCCGATGGGCTACACGTTCACCAAGCACGGGGCGCTCGGATTCGCCGAGTGGGCGCAGGTGACGTACGGCGACCGCGGCATCAAGGTCACCTGCCTGTGCCCGAATCTGGTCAACACGGGCATGATCGGCCGCAACGAGGATGACGAAGCGGCAGGTGTCGCTCACTCCCTCCCCGAGGGTCTCGGCGACATCGTCGAACCGGAGGAGTGCGCAGCAGCAGACCCTGGACGCCATGCGGGAGGGACGTTTCCTCGTGCTCCCCCACCCACAGGTGGGCCGATCCTTTCGCGCGCAAGGCCGAGGACTACGACACGTGGCTGGCACAGACGGCGGAGCGGCTGCGGCCATCCACCTGACGCCACGGGACGTTTCCCTCACCGTGAGGGAGCCCGCTGGTTACCTGGGTCGCGAAGGCGACGCGTTGTGCAACACCTCGTCGAAGGGCCGGTCCTTGTCGGCCGCGAACTCGCGGGGCATGGCCAGCACGCGCTCACTGATGATGTTGCGCTGCATCTCGTTGCTGCCACCGCCCAGGCTGCCACCTTGCCGTTGGAGAAACTCGATGCCCTTGAGCCCGAGCGGATCCCCTTCCTCCCATACGGCGGCACGGGGCCCGGCGATCTCCAGTGCGATGTCGGCATGGCGCTCGGCGTTGGTCGCCGCGTACAACCGGAACAGTGAGCCCCCCGGGCCGGGCATGCTGCCCGAGTTGATGGCCTTGGTGATCCGCCCGATGAGTTGGGCTCCGACTACGTCGTTGGCGCGCGCTTCGGCCACCAGCTGGACCACCCGCGGATCGGACGCACGCCCCGCCACGTGCGCCAACTCGATCAGGTCGCTGCGGCCCGCGCCGTGATCCCCCCGGCCGCCGCTCGTCCCGCTGAGGTAGGGCGAGCCACCACCGACCGCATCACGTTCGTGGAACAACAAACGCGACGCCACCGTCCAGCCGTCGTTCACTTCCCCGAGGACGTCCTCGACCGGTATGGCGACGTCGTCGAAGAATTCCTGACAGAACTCGTTGGAACCGTTCGACATCTTGATCTGTTGGACGTCGATGCCCGGCTGGTGGATCTTAATGATGAACATGGTCAGGCCGCGGTGTTTGGGCGCATGCCAATCGGTCCGGGCCAGGCACATGGCATAGTCACAGCGGAACGCACCCGAGCTCCAGATCTTCGAGCCGTTCAGAATGAAGACATCCCCGTCGCGGGTGGCCCGGGTGACCAGGCTGGCCAGGTCCGAACCTCCCGACGGCTCGGAAAGGAACTGCACCCAGATCTCCTCACCCGAGATCATCTTGGGCAAGTGCGCGCGCTTCTGCTCCTCGGTACCGAAGTCGAGGAGGGTCGGGGCGAGGATGGAGAACGTCGGGATATTCAGCGTGACGGGCATCTCGTAGGGCGCCGTCTCCTGCGTGAAGGCGATCTGATGCGCCCGGGTCAGGCCCTGACCCCCGTATTCCTTGGGAAAGCACAGTCCGGCGAAGCCACCGTCGAAGAGGGTGCGCTGCAACTCGCGGGCTCGTGTCCCCATCTCGTCGATCGCCATCAGTTGGCTGTTGTTCTCGACCCGTCCTTGCAGACGCGGCATGTTGTCCGCCAGCCAGGCCCGCGCACGCAGACGAAATGCCTCCAGCATCTTCCGTGCCTGCTTCCGCCGTCTCAATGCCCATGGTCGTCCTCCAATCCGAGTCCTTCCGCGATGCGCTCCCGATGATCGAAGGGAGTGCCGAACAGAGAGCGATCCAGTACGACTCGCCGGATGTAGAGGTGCAAGTCGTGGTCCCAGGTGACGCCGATGCCGCCGTGGAGCTGCACGCAGTCCTGCAGGATCGCCGGTGCCTTGTCCCCGATGTACGACTTGGCCACGCTGACGAGCTCGAACGCCTTCTCGGACCGGCTGTCCACCGATCGTGCCGCCGCAGCCGCCGTCGCGAGGCAGGCCTCCGTCCACATTTTCATGTCGGCGAAACGATGCTTGAGCGCCTGATAGGACGCGAGCGGCCGCCCGAACGAATACCGGTCGAAGGAGTATGCCAACGTGAAGGTGAGTACGTGCTCAGTGACCCCGGCCATGGACGCACACTGCAAGGCGACGGCGAGCTCGAAGAGTCGCTCGATCTGTGACGCTGCTCCCCCGACCTCACCGAGTACCGCATCGGGTGTCAACACGGCATTGTCGAACGACACGGTGGCGAAACGCCGCACGAGGTCGACGCTCTCGGCTGCGACCACACTCACACCCGGCGTGTCCGCGTCGACCACGAACTGGGTGACCCCGCCATCGACAAGGGCGGCGACCACGAAGAAGCCCGCTTCGCCCGCGGCCTCCGCCGGTCCCTTCTTGCCCGAGAGGACGAAGTCACCGCCTCGGCGGGTGGCGGTGAGCGAAATGCCGTGCGGGAGGCCGGACTGCTGCGGTTCGGCCAGGCACCAGGTGGCGGTGGTCTCCCCCGCGAGGAGCCCGGGCAGGTAACGCTCCTTCTGTGCCGACGTGCCGAATTCCGACAGGGCTGCCGCCACCACGTTCGTGGGGAGGAGGGGCCCCGGGGACACCCAATGCCCCATGACCTCGGCCACCAGGGTCAGATCGAGCAGCCCATGTCCGGACACGCTGCCCCCGCCGTCGTCTTCGGAGACCAGGAGCGAGGTCCAGCCGAGCTCCGCGCCCTGCCGCCACCAGTCGCCCGGATAGCCCGCCGGTTCCTTCTCGGCCCACTCACGCACCGTCGAGAGCGGACACGTGTTCTCGATGAACTTCGCTGTCGTCTCCCTGAAGAGCTCCTGGTCGTCTGTCAGCTCTAGGTCCACTCGTTCGTCCTCTCCCGTCTCCGGCCGCGCCATGGCGCACCATTTCATTACGGCATATCTCTGACGCGGCCACGGTTGCACCCGCGGCCGCTGCTCCTGCCCTGTACGGGCGCACGTTCGCTTCCCCCGGCTGTTACACCGACCAGAGGAGCGGGAGCGTATCGACCTGACGCAGCCCGAACATGAAGTTCAGCTCGGTCCCCGGAGCGATCTCGTAATCGGGAATGCGCCGGTGCCATTCGCGCAACGTGGTGCGCAGCTCGAGCCGGGCCAGGTGGGATCCGAGGCAGCGGTGTACACCGGCCCCGAATGCGAGGTGCTTGGTGTTGCGGGTGAGGATCACGTCGTAGGCATCCGCGAGGTCGGCTTCGTCAGTATTGGCCGAACCGATGCTGATGCCGACATGGTCCCCCTTGTGCATCGGGCATCCGCCCACTTCGACGTCCTGTTGCACGACCCGCGGCACGCCGGTGACCGGCGTCTCCCACCGCAACAACTCCTCGACCGCCGTCGGAATGATCGAAGGGTCCTCGACGATCAGTCGCCGTTGCTCCGGGTGCTGAGCCAGGTAGGCGAAGAAGCACTCCAATGTGTCGGTCACCGTATCGAGACCCGCCAGCAGGAACAGGAAGCAGATGCCGAGGATCTCGTCGTCGGTCAGCTTGTCCCCGCCGACCTCAGCGCTGGCGAACATGCTGAGCAGATCATCCTGCGGCTTCTTCCGCCGGTCGGCCAGGGTCTCGGCGAAGAAGCGCTCGACCTCGCCGGCGTTCACCCGCTGATTGGCCTGCACCTCGGCCATGTCGCTCCCCGCAGGACGGAGGATCCCGTCCTTCATCTTCAGGAACATCGCCAGCTCCGACACCGGGAGCCCGAGCAGCCGGAGGAACACCGACGACGGGAGCGGCTCCGCCAAGGCCGTGGTGAACTCACAGGATCCGGCGTCGACGAAATCGTCCATGAGCTCGTTGACCAGCTGGGCGATATCAGGTTCGATCAGGTTCATCCGCTTCGGAGCGAAGATCGGGTCCAGGAGCTTGCGGTACTTCGAGTGCTCCGGTGGGTCGACCTGTAGCGGAATGAGCGGCACGGACTGGCCGAGGTCCACCGCCTCCATGGCGGAGGAGAAGATGTCGGGGTGCTGCAGGGCGTACTCCACCTCGCTGCGTCCCATGATCGAGTAGCGGCCGAAGATGCCCGGCACGACGGGGCCGACTGAGCGGGCGAACTTGTAGAAGGCCTGCGGGTTGCGCCCGGTTTCGGGTGCGATGAAGAGGTTCGGGTCGAATGCCGATGTGTCGACCGCGGCCTCCTCCGTTGTCACGGCTCCTTCCGGTACGACGCCCAGGTCGGCGGCCAGGGTGGCGTGCTTCATCGGACCCGTGCGGGTGGCCCGCTCCGAGACATCATGCCCCGCTGCCTTGGCACGCAGCGCCTTGACGGTGGCCTCCTCCTTGGGGATGACCGCGAAGGGGTCGTAGCTGAAGTGCTTCATGGCGTTGAGGTGCGTGATCCGGTTGATGTCGTGGTCGTTCAGTTCGCCGATGTACTTCCACAGCTGCTCGGGCGCCGTGGGCCACGTCGAATCAGAGTGCGGGTAGTCGCACTCCCACGTCACGTTGTCCATGTTGAGGAAGTCCCGGCTGGCCACGCCGAAGGCATCGTCGATGAAACAGGTGATGATGTGCTGGTCGAAGACCTCGCTCGGGAGCTGGTGGCCGAAGTCCTGGCCCGTCCAGTAGTGGTGCTTGTCGTACTGGTAGTCGATGCGCTCCAAGAAGTATGGGATCCAGCCGATTCCACCCTCGGAGAGGGCGACCTTGAGGTCGGGGAACTTGCGCAGGACCGGCGACCAGATGAGGTCGGCCGCCGCCTTCACGATGTTCATGGGGGTGAGGCTGATGAGGACGTCGATGGGGGCGTCAGGGGACGTGATGACCATCTCGGAGGACGAACCGATGTGCATGCAGACGACCACGTTCTCGTCGCTGCACGCCTTCCAGAACGGATCCCAGTGGTCCGAGTGGACGCTGGGCCAGCCCAGCTTGGAGGGGTTCTCCGAGAAGGTGACCGCATGGGCACCCTTGGCGGCGCAGCGCCGAACCTCGGCAGCCAGGACCTCGGGGTCCCAGATGGCGGGAATGGGGCACGGGATGAAGCGGCCGGGGTAGGTGCCGCACCACTCGTCGATGTGCCAGTCGTTGTAGGCCCGGACCATGGCCAACGCCACGTCCTTGTCCTCGGTGCGGGCGAAGAGCTGACCGCAGAACTGGGGGAAGGAGGGGAAGCACAGCGAGCCGAGCACGCCGTTGGCATTCATGTCGTTGATCCGCTCGTGGATGTCCCAGCAGCCGGGCCGGATCTCGTCGAACGAGGTGGGCTCCATGCCGTACTCCTCGCGTGGCCGGCCGGCCACGGCGTTGAGCGCGATGTTGCCGAGCTCGGCTCCCTCGTAGAGCCATGCGCTCGTCCCGTCGGCACGGGTGACGAACTTGGGCGCCAGGTCGACGTACTTGGCCGGGAGCCGGCCTTCGAAGACGTTCGGCGGCTCGACCAGGTGATCATCCACACTGACGAGGATCAGGTCATCTACATCCATCAGAAACCCCCTTGTCGCAGTACCAACTGCCTGGCACCACCGTCGATTCTCGCAGCTGCATGCGTACTGCGCCAGACAACCATCGTTCTCGCGGCGGAAACAGGCTCCCGCCAGGGGCTCTCCGGTGGGCTCAGCGCGGCCGGGCTCAGCGCGGCCGGGCTCAGCGCGGCCGGGCTCGAGCGGCGGCCGGGCTCAGCGCGGCCGGGACATCATCGGCCAGGCTTGGCCCGCACCCCCAGGCGCCGGAATGTATTCACGTAGTCGATGACCAGCGCCTCGTGTCCCCACCACTCCTCTTTCGGATGGGTGCCATACGCGCCGAGCCTTGCCATGGTGGCGGGCGCCATCTTGCGGAACGCCGGCTCGGGATCGTCGGTGTCGAGCTCGTAGAAGTGCATGTAGCGGGGCGAGCCCGCTGCCCTGTTCTCATAGGGCGTGATCATGGTGAAGTGATCGGGAGCCGCAGCCGCGATGTCGCGGATGTGCACGAAGTCGCCCCAGTCGCGGAGCGCCTGGTTCTGCGCAGGAGTCGGTGCGCTGATCAACACCAGCTCGAGACCGAGCGTCGGCTTATCCGAAATTGTTCCCTGGCCGGGGCGGGGATAGTGGTCGAAGCAGTAGCCGGCGATGTCTTCGGGGACGGCCGCGGGAGCCACGAACTCCTCGCTCGCCTCGTAGACGCCGAGAAGTGAGAACTCCGGCATGGTCCGGGGCAGGTCGGTACGGAACGGCACGCAGTTGTCCCACCATGTCGCCCGCTGTACACCGGGGAGGCCGAGCACGTCGGGCACGCGCTCGGCGGCGTAGCGCTCGGCGGGCTGGTCCGTCATCTCGAGGTAGAGGACAGCAGTCGTACGATCTTCCATGGCAACCCCCCGGGCGTTGGCGTCCGGCTGCCGAAACTACCAAGTTCCGGCCCGACGGCGGCAGGGCAACGTGTCTGCGACCTCATCTCGGCGACACGAATGAGGCGGTCGCTCGGTCGCACACTTCTACGGTTCAAGGGGCGGCCTCACCCACCTGTAACCTTTAATTTCTCACCGCTAGGCATCTAGCTTTCAGATTTTACGGTCTCCACAAGGGCCGGTGGCCTCCCACCGTTGAGAAGCGAGGCGGTCGATTTCCCGCGCTCGTACCGACAAGTCCGACGAGTCCGACGAGTCCGACAAGTCCGTCACTCCGCGGCGTCGCAGCGCCGTAAATGGCAAGCTCAACGATGCGGGTGCCAGACTGACCCCGCATCAGGGAGGGGGGAATCGCACGTGAGCACAACAGAGCGGAGCCGGACATCCGACGATTCCGACCGGTCGGAGAGCAACGCGCCGAGGATCCTCGACGGCCTCAGCATCATCGACTGCTCCGAGACGATGGCCGGTGCCGTCGCCGCACTCCTGCTGGCCGAGGCCGGGGCGGACGTGATCAAGGTGGAGCGTCCACAAGGAGATCCCACCCGCAGCTCACTGGGCTTTCTCACGTGGAATCGCTCGAAGCGGAGCGTGGTCATCGACCTGGAGACCGAGGAAGGCCGGACGCAGTTGCACCGACTCCTGGCAGGTGCGGACGCCTCATCCACACGTTCGGACCTGTGGCCGCAGCGCAACGGCGGACTGAGCGACGACGAGCTGGCGGCGCGACACCCGCGTCTGATCACCAGCGCCAGTCCTGGCCTGGCCGGCTGGTCACCCGAGCGCCGATGGCCCGAGCGACGACCTGCTCGTCAGCGCCCGTCTCGGCCTGTGCGACGAGCAGCAGGGATGGCGCGAGGGGCCGGTCTTCCTCCGCTTCCCCTTCGGCAGCTGGTGTGCCGTCTACCTGAGCGCCATCGGGATTTTGGCCCGACTGATCCAACGTGACCGGGGCGGGGCCGCCGGAGGACCTGCGCATACAAGCCTGGCCCAAGGGGCCCTGGTGCCGACCATGATGCACTGGGCCCGGGCCGAGACTCCGGGACCGATGTTCGCCTGGGGTCTGCCGAAAGACCTCATCCCCTCGATGTTCGAGGCCGGCGACGGCACGTGGATCCACCTGATGCGCAATGCCGACGTCGACTCACCGCTCATGGTGCAGGCCTTCGCCGAGCTCGGCGAGGAGGGAGTCGCCGCGGCGAACGCCGCGTTCTCCGGCATGGCCACGCCCGGGTACCCCAACTTCGGGGCGAACCGGATTGCCTTTCTGACGAGGCCGGCGCAGGAATGGCTGGAGGATTTCTGGGCGAACGACATCCCGGCGCAGCCTTCAGCGCAGTACGGCGCCATCCTGGCCGACGAGCAGGCCCGGGCAAACGGCTACGTCACCGAGATCGACGACCCGGTCCGGGGGAGGATCACCCAGGCCGGCACGCCGTTCTCCACCGAGCCTCCCTCCCGGGTGACCGGTCCGGCGCCGTCGTTGGGACAGCACACCCACGAGGTGCTGACACAGGTGCTGGCCGAAGCGGCGACCACCGAGACGGCCGGAGCGGCCGGCGGCGACCTCAGCCGCCGCGCTCCGCTCGCCGCTCGAAGGCCTGCGCGTCCTCGATCTGGGGAACTTCCTCGCCGGCCCCCTCGGCCCCATGCTGTTGGCCGACCTCGGGGCCGACGTGATCAAGGTGGAGGCCACGACGGGCGACAAGATGCGCAACGTGCAGCGGGTCTTCGCCGCATGCCAGCGCGGCAAGCGGGGCGTGGCGCTCGACCTCAAGTCTCCCGCCGCCCGTCCCGCCCTCGAGGCCCTGGTGAAGTGGGCCGACGTGGTGCACCACAACCTGCGTATGCCCGCGGCGCGCAAGTTGGGCCTGGACTACGAGACGCTGCGGGCGATCAACCCCGACGTCATCTATTGCCATGCCAGCTCCTACGGCCCCAAGGGCGCGCGCGCAGACTGGCCCGGTTACGACCAGCTCTTCCAGGCCTCGGCCGGATGGGAAGTGCTCGGCGGGGGCGAGGGGAACGATCCGATGTGGTTCCGCTTCGGATTCATGGACCATCTCTGCGCCATGGGCTCGACGGTGGCCACCCTCCTGGCCGTCTACCACCGCGACCGCACGGGCGCGTCCCAATTCGTCACCGGATCGCTCCTCGGTGGCGGCGTGCTGACCAACAGCGAAACATTCCTTCAGGACGGCGGCCTGGCCGCCCAGGCCGATCCACTCGACCACGAGCAGATGGGGCTCTCTGCCGGCTACCGGCTCTACGCCCTGGCCGACGGGTGGATCGCCTTGTGCGCGCTCGAGGACGGACAACTCGCACGCGCCTGCGCCGTGGCGGGAGCCGAAGGCCCGGACGGGTTGGCGGCAGCGCTGGCCACCGCGTCGTGCGAGGCCACGCTGGCCGCCCTGCAGGAGGCCGGTGTGCCGAGCGAACCGGTCAATCTCGACCAGGGCGAGGCCTTCCTCGACGACCCGTTGTACCGGAAGTTGGGGCTGGTGGCCAGCTATCCCCACGCCGAATGGGGCGAGCTGGAGCAGGTCGGGGCCCTCTGGGACCTCGGCGATCTCGAGGTGAACCTCGCGCTGGCTCCGCCCGCGTTGGGTGAACACACGGTCGAGGTACTGCGGCAACTCGGCCTCGACGAGGAGGTGCTCGCCGATCTACTGGCGACCTCCGTCGCCGTCCAGTCCGAAGAGGTCGTCCAACCGCCGCGAGCAGCGCAACCGGCACGAGCCCCGCAACCACCGCCTTCGACAAGGAGTCCTTCATGACAGACCAGAGCACGATTGTGGTCGTGCCCGAGCTCACTGACCGGAACCGGCATTTCTGGCAGGGAGGCGAAAACGGAGAGCTGGTCTTCATGCGCTGCCAGGACTGCGGCTATTACCTCCACCCCCCTATCCCGATCTGCCCGATCGACCAGTCGAAGAACCTGGCTCCCGAAGCGGTCAGCGGGCGGGCCACCCTCGCCAGCTACACCGTCAACCATCACGGGTGGCTTCCCGGGTTCGCGTTGCCGTACGTGGTGGCGCTCGTCGAGATCGTCGAGCAGCCCGCGCTCCGGTTGACGACCAACCTGATCAACTGCCCGCTCGACGACATCCGCATCGGCATGCCGGTCCGGGTCGTCTTCCGCCACATCGAGGACCCGCACGGCGACGTCTGGTTGCCCCTGTTCGAACCACAAGGAGACCAGCAGTGAGCACGCGCCCGGACCGGCCCGAGAAGCAATGCGCGATATCGGGCATCGGCCAATCCGACATCGGGCGCCGCCTGGGGCGCGATCCGCTCGAGCTCACGCTCGACGCCTGTTACGCCGCGGTGGCGGACGCCGGCCTGAAGCCTTCGGACATCAACGGCCTGTCCACCTACCCCGGCAACATGACACAGCCCAAAGGCTTCACGGGTGCGTCGGCCTATGAAGTGATCGATGCGATGCGCCTCGAGGTGGACTGGTTCGACAGCGGTGTCGAGACGCCGGGCCAGCTCGGTTCGGTGATGAAGGCGATCCTCGCCATCGGGGGTGGCATGGCCGACCATGTGCTGTGCTTCCGCTCGGTCTGGGAAGGCAGCGCCCAAGGTACGAGTGGGCGGGCCAGCCTCGGGCCGGGGGGCGGCGGTGGGGGCACTGGTAGCGGCACCATCTACGCCGGCGACTTCCAGCAGTGGATGTTGCCGTTCGGTTCCGCGGGCGCTCCCATCTGGGTGGCTCTCTATGCGCAGGCCCACATGGACCGCTACGGCACGACGTCGGAGCAGCTGGCCCAGATCGCCATCAACGGCCGGCGCAACGCGGGCCTGAACCCCAAGGCGATCTACCGGGAGCCGCTGACCCTCGAGGACTATTTCAATCGCCGCATGATCACCACGCCCCTGCATCTCTTCGACTGCGACGTGCCCTGCGACGGGGCCACCGCCTTCGTCATCTCGCGCCGCGAGCTGGCGCAGGATCTGGCGAAGCCGCCGGTGTACATCGAGGCCATGGGCACGGCGATCCACGACCGGCCGAGCTGGGATCAGCTCAAGGACCTGACGCGCGTCGTCGGGGCCGATGCCGCCACCCAGATGTGGGGCCGCACGGACCTCACCCCGGCCGACGTCGACATCGCCCAGATCTACGACGGGTTCAGCTACCTGACCATGCTCTGGCTCGAAGCGCTGCAGCTCTGCGGAATGGGTGAGAGCGGGCCTTTCGTCGAAGGTGGTACCCGTATCGCCCGTGACGGTGCTCTCCCGCTCAATACCGCCGGTGGTCAACTCTCGGCGGGTCGACTCCACGGCTACGGCTTCTTGCACGAGGCGTGTGTACAGCTGCGCGGCGAGGGCGGCGAGCGCCAGGTGCCGAAAACGCCGAAGGTGGCCGCAGTGGCCGCCGGGGGTGGCAACACCTGCGGCTGCCTGCTGGTGACGACCGAGGCCTGATGCGCGAACACCCACCCCTCTGACCCGGCTGGTGCGACTGCGGCCGACGCACCGCCAGACGGGCAGCCCCAGGTACCGTCAGCCCGGCGGGGCATGGGACGTCCCCACCCTCGATGCCGTGATCGGCGCCGCCGGAGTGGCCGACGCGCGGCAGCACGCCCACCGGGCGGAGACGGCGCAACTGGTGGCGGCGGTCGCAGGCGGTCTGCGGGCATCAGGGGTCACCCGGGGCGACACCGTGGCGTGGCAACTGCCGAACTGCCTCGAGGCGCATCTCCTCTTCCGGGCCTGTTGGCGCCTGGGGGCGATCGCCCTCCCCGTGCACCACCTCGTCGGCGCGGCCGACATCGATCGCATGCTCGCCTCGGTCGAGCCGAAGATCCTGTTCTCGCGCGCCGGTCTTCCGGCCGCCACGCGCGGGGGTGTCCAGCTCGCCGGGAGTGGGGAGTCTGCGTGGGAGGCGCTGTGCGCCGGGTCCCCGGTGGTGTCGTCCGCGGCCAGGGGATCCGATCTGGCCGTCGCCCTGTTCACGTCGGGCTCGACCGGGGAACCGAAGGTGGTCCTGCACAGCCACCGTGCACTCTCCTACAAGGCCGCCACCCTGGTGGCGGCGCACGGGCTCACAGCCGCCGACGCGGTCTTGGCACCGGCCCCCCTGTCCCACATCTCGGGGCTGCTGAGCGGCGTGCTGATCCCGGCCGCCGCCGGCATGCGGGTGACCCTGATGGAACGGTGGGATCCCGAGCGGGCGCTGGACCTGGTGCAGCACGACCACGTGACGTTCATGGCGGGGCCTCCGACGTTCTTCTCGTCCATGGCAGGCGCCGCGAACTTCTCGAGCCGGGCGACCGAGTCCCTGCGACTGCTCTCGTGCGGGGGGATGACCGTCAGTCCCGAAATTCGTCGCCTCGACAGCGGAGACGTTCGGGGCCTCGGTCAAGCGCACCTACGGGTCCACCGAGGCGCCCAACGTCACCACCTCGACCTGGGACGACCCTCCGGAGCGAGCCCGGGAATCCGACGGGCGGGCGCTGGGCCAGGTCGAGCTGCGGGTCGCCGACCCCGAGACCGGGCGCCCTCTCGCCAAGGACGCGCCGGGCGAGCTTCTCCTGCGGGGTCCCGAGCTGTTCTGCGGCTACAGCGATGCGGCGCAGACTGCGGCCGCCATGCGGCGGGGCTGGTTCCGCACGGGAGACCTGGCCACCATCGACGGCGACGGCTGGCTCACCATCGTCGGGCGCCTGAGGGAGCTCATCATCCGGGGCGGGGAGAACATCGTGCCCGCCGAGGTCGAGCGGGTGCTCGAAGCACACCCGGCCATTGTGCAGGCGGTGGTGGTCGGCTACCCCGACGAACGGCTCGGCCAACGGGTGGCGGCCTGCGTCATTACCCGCGCACCTTTCGACGTCCACGCATGTCGGGACTGGTTCTCGGCCCGCGGCGTGGCCCGTTTCAAGACACCCCAACGAGTGGTGACCGTCGACGCGCTGCCCCTGCTCGGTCTCGGCAAGCCCGACCGCAAGGCCGTGGCAGCCCTTGTCCTCGCCGACTACGGTCCGTCAGGGGGCCGCGCCGAATGAGGGACGTCGTCATCACCACCGGGCTGCACCAGACTTCGACATTCCTTGGGAGGACAGATGCAGATTGACGACATGATCATGGTGAGCGTCGACGACCACGTGGTGGAGCCCCCGAATCTCTTCGATGAAGTTCTGCCGGCCCGTTACGCCGAGCTGGCGCCCAAGATCGAGGTGGACGACGGGGGGATCTACACGTGGAGGTACAACGGCGATAAGTACCGCAGCGTGGGACTCAATGCCGTGGCTGGCCGCCCGCGGGCCGAGTGGGGGCTCGAGCCCGCGTCGTTCGATGAAATCCGCGATGGCTGCTTCGACGTGACTGAGCGCATCAAGGACATGGACGCAAACGGAATGCTCGGCTCGATGTGCTTCCCCTCAATGCCACAGTTCTGCGGTCAGCTCTTCGCCCGGACAGAAGACAAGGACGTGGCCAAAGCCATGACCATGGCCTACAACGACTGGCACATCGACCAATGGTGCGGCGCGTTTCCAGGTCGATTCATCCCACTCGTCCTTCCCATGATGTGGTCGGCCGAGGACACCGCGGCCGAGATCCGCCGGGTCTCCAAGAAGGGCGTCCATGCCGTCACCTTCTCCGAGAACCCCGCCGCCCTCGGCTTTCCGAGTCTGCACGACGAGTATTGGGATCCCGTCTGGAGGGCGGCGAGCGACGAGCACGTGATCATCTGCATGCACATCGGCTCGTCGTCACAGCTCGTCGTCACCTCCCACGACGCACCGATGGACGTCCTCATCACGTGCCAACCGATCACCCTTTTCCAGTGCGCAGCAGATCTGATCTGGTCGCCGATGTTCCGCAAGTTCCCCGAACTCAAGGTGGCGCTCTCCGAGGGTGGGATCGGGTGGATCCCGTACTTCTTGGATCGCATCGACTATGTCTACGACCACCAGAGGGAGTGGACCGGCCAGGACTTCGGCGACAAGTTGCCATCGGAGGTCTTCAACGAACGCGTGATCACCTGCTTCATCGACGATCCGGCCGGAGTGGCCATGCGACAACTCCTCAACATGGACAACGTGACCTGGGAGTGTGATTACCCGCATTCGGATACCACATGGCCCCGTTCACCCGAGATCGCGGGGCGGCAACTCGAGGGGCTCACCGACCAGGAGATCAACAAGGTCACCCATGAAAACGCCATGACCCACTTCTCCTACAACCCATTTGCCCATTTCGAGCGCGGCCAGTGCACCGTCGGCGCGCTGCGGGCGAAGAACCCCGACCATGATGTGAGCATCCGGTCGTCGGGCAAGCGCCAGGGCACCTTGGCCACGAAATCGTCAGAGCTCGCTGCCATGTGGCCGCGGTAAGAGCCTCCGCACGATGACGCACATTCCAGGGGGCTCAGCACAATGACGGAAGGCCTCACTCGAATTCTCTGGACAGGGACGGTCGGCCTCGGCTGCGCCCTCGATGATCGGATGGATGCAGCCACGAGCGCCGGCTTCGAGGCGTTATCGACGTCACCCGGGGAGGCGATGTTCCTCCGTGAAAAAGGGGTGAAACTCGCTGAGGCGGCGCACCGAGCCAGGAGCGAGGGGGTCCCGATGCTCGTTCTCGATGCCGTCTTCAGTTGGCTCCGACCCTCGGACACATTTGGCGAGAGCGAACCCACCAGCGTTGAGGACTGTCTCCGCATGGCCTCGGAAATGGGTGTCCAGTTCATCAATGCCATTGCCATGAAGAGACGCGACGATGACCTCCCGACCGAGCTCATCGCAGAGCGTTTCGCCGACTTCTGCCATCAGGCATCCGATATCGGCTGCAGGATCCACTTGGAGTTCGAGCCACATTCCTTGTTGCCGGACATCGCCAGCGCCTGGGAGATCGTGCGCCTGGCCGGTTGCGAAAACGGAGGCGTGCTTTTTGACAGCTGGCACTTCTTCCGAGGCAACCCGGACTTTCAGGCGCTCGAGTCGATTCCGGGTGCGCGTATCTTCGCGTGCCAGATAAGCGACGGGTCAGCCGAGCGAGTCGGCCATTGGTCCGAGGAGATGATGCATCACCGCCTCCTCCCGGGGGACGGGGTCTTCGACCTCACGCGAGCCATTCGATGTCTCTCCGACTCGGGTGGTCTCACCCTGTGCGGTCCTGAGGTCCTCTCCGACGAGCTCCATGCGCTCTCTCCGTCGGCGGCGGCGCAACGGGCGAGCGACCGTATGGGCGAACTCTGGTCGCAGGCAAGCAATCGGGATGCCTGGTCGTCATCCGTCAGGCCCCGGCCCGCATAACCGGCCCGCGTGAGCCGGCCCACGTAGCCGACGTGCCTCCTGGTCAGTCGGGAGATTTGAGCTCGCCGATGCCGAAGGTCTCCATCATGGAGTCCTCGAGGTACTCGGGACCGTCCAAGGTGGGGACGAACCACCCGGTCGGGCACATGGTGAGCACCTCGACGAAGGTGAATCCCGCCCCGGCCATCTGTAACTCGAGGGCACGGCGGATCATCCGCTTCGTGCGGGCGATCATGCCCGGCGTGTTGACCGCGCCGCGCGCCACGTAGGCCGCACCCTCGATGTTCGTCAGCAGCTTTGCTATGTCGATCGGATAGCCGTGCTCGGCTGCTTCGCGACCCTCCAAGCTGGTCTTGGTGCGCTGCCCGATCACCGTGGTCGCCGTCATATGCCCGCCGGTGTCCCCGAAGACGCCGTTGTTGAACAACAGTGCCGTGACCTTTTCGCCGCGGGCCGCCGCGTGCAGCACCTCATGCAGGCCCTCGCTCACCATGTCGCCGTCACCTTGGAGGGTGACGACGGCGGCTTCGGGCTTCATGCGCTTGACGCCGGTGGCGACCGCAGGTGCCCGGCCGTGGAGACACTGCAGCGAGTCGATGTCGCTGATCTTCATCATCTGCGTGTAGCAGCCGTGCCCGGCGATGAGGATCGTGTTGTTGGCCAGCTCCAGGTCGACCAGGGCGTCGAGCACCAGCCGCCAGGCGACGGGGTGCCCACAGCCCGGGCAGAGCTCGTGCTCGGAGGACTGCAAGAGGTTGGGCTTGAAGTCCGCCACCTTGTGGGCGGCCCGATCCGGCGCGCTCGTGATGTCGACGATGGTCATTGAGCTCCTCTCACTGCACTGCCCTTCATTGGCCCGCGGCCACGGGCTCGCCCACGGCTCGGCGTATGCGCTGACGAACCTCGTCGGCGTTCAACAGATTTCCTTGGCGCATGCCCGACTCGTCCTGGGATACACCGCCGATCGAGCGGATGACCGAGCGATCGTGGGCATACATGCGTACGTCATCGACCATCTGGCCGGCGTTGAGCTCGTAGACCAGGACGTGCCGCTTGCCCTTGGTGGCCTCTTCGAGGCCGACCGCAGGGAAGGGCCACAGCGTGATGGGGCGGAACGAACCGATCGACATGCCCTCGGCGCGCAGCTCGTCGACCACCCGGTCCACGAAGACGGCCGTGGTCCCGAAGGAGACGACCAAGACGTCGGCGTCCTCGGCCCGATAGGTCTCGAAACGCTGCTCGGTCGCTTCGATGTGGGCGTACTTGTCCGCAATGGTGTTCCAGGCGGCATCAGGGCCGACGCCGGGCGTGTTGGGCTTGCCCCGGTTCCAGGTCCAGATCTGGCGGGCCCGTCCGGTGCCGCTCATGGTGCCATCGAGGGCCCACTCGTCTTTGGCCGGGAGCGGGCCGAACTCCATGGGCTCGACCTCGATGCCCACCGACGTGTGCGCAATGACGTAGTCGCCATAGAGGATGACCGGCGTGCGGTAGAGATCAGCCAGGTAGAAGAGCTCCTGGGTGTGGGCGACTGCTTCTGGAATGTCCTTGGGGGCCAAGGTGATGGTGCGGTAGTCGCCCCATCCACCGCCCCGGGTGCACTGGAAGTAGTCCTGCTGGCCCCGGGCCATGGTGAAGACGACCAGCGGCAGTTCGTTGAGGGCCAACTCGGCAATGCCCTCCTGCATGAGGCTGACCCCCTGCCCGCACGACCCGGTGGCTGCACGGGCGCCGGTTGCCGCGGCGCCGAGCGCCATATTGATGCCCTCGATCTCGCTCTCCGCGTTGATGCACACGCCGCCGGCGGCGGGAAGCTTCTTGGCCATGTTCTCCAACAACTCGGTGAACGGCAGCATCGGGTAGCCGGTGAAGAAACGGCAACCGGCCAAAATGGCGGCGTCCGCCACCGCGTCGCTGCCCTGCATGAGGCGGGGTGCCATCTCAGACCTCCTTGCTCGCGCCGGTGGCGCTCGCCCCCATGGCGATCGGCACTTCGAATTTCCAGACCTCGAGGGCGAAGTCGGGACAGATCTCGGCACAAGCCATGCATCCGGTGCAGCCCTCGCGTAGCTCGGGGAGATTGAAGCCGGCGTGGTTCATTGTGCTCCCGAGCGACAGCACGCCCGGTCGGCAGGCCGGCACGCACAAACCGCAGCCCTTGCACCGCTCGGCGTCGAGCACCACGGTGCCCCTGGTCACATGCGCTCTCGCCGTTCCGGCACCGGCGACCGGGGCCCCGGGGGCCGAGGTCGGAGAGGCCGCGCTCACGAGGCCACCGCTGCATGCTTGGCCCACGCCGGTGCGCCCAACGCGGGCACCGCGGCGGCGCCGGCCCGCAAGGCCCGGCCGTTGGCTTCGAGATGCTGGGTGCGATACGCCGGCACCAGTTCGCGCATGGCGACGATGGCGCTGTCCAAGCTGACCAGGCCGGTCAGCGCTACATAGGCCCCGAGGAGCACGAAGCCGGCGGTCATCGGATTGCCGAGCTCCGCGGCGACATCACTGGCCGGGACCTCGAACACATGGGCCCCGGCGACATCGACGGTCCCGGTGAAGAGGGACGAGTTCACGACCACGACGGCGCCGTCGGCCAGGTTGGGGGCGATCGTCGGAAAATACGTGGGGTCCATCGCGTACGCGGACCAGGCCGACGTGGCCACCGGCAGTGCCCGCAGGGGACCGTCGCCGACGGTGATCTCGGCGTTGGTCATCCCCCCGCGCATGCCCCCGCCGTAGCGGGGCACCAGCATGACCTGGCGTCCCTCGGCGATGGCGGCTGTGGCGAGGGTTTTCGAGGCGATCTGGACCCCCTGCCCCCCGACCCCTGTGAACAGCACTTCTCTCTCCACCAGTCCTCCTAGGACTTCCTCACGCCGTCTATCCCGACCGGGAATTCGCGTGCTCCACTCGGCCGCGTACCTGATATAGCACCTCGTAGCCGAGCTTGTCGGCCGGACGGCACCATGCGCAACGACCCCGTCAGCGGTCATCCTTGACGAGTGACACCAAGGTATCATTATTGGCACTCAAGTGTCAACGTGGCACTGGAAAACACAGGGGCACCGGATGAACACAGGGACACTGGATGAACACAGGGGCACAATGACGGTGCGCACGTTCCGACCACCCCGGGGGAATCCCCACAATGGAAAAGGATGGGCATGAACGCAGACACGCCCACTCGTTCCTCGATGTCCGAGCGACGGCGCGACTTTGTCCGGCTCGAGATCGAACGGGCCGGGATGGACCTCTTTGCCGAACGCGGCTATACCGCCGTGACCGTCGAGAACATTGCGGTCGCTGCCGGAATCGGAAGACGGACGTTCTTCCGACACTTCCAGTCGAAGGACGAGTTACTGCACTCCTACGACACCCGGCTGATGTTCCGCGTCCTCCATGCACTGCAACGACGGTCCTCGAGTGAACCTGCGGCGTCGGCACTGTGCCGCGCCATGATTTCGACGGCCGAGATGACGCCGGACGAAGAACGAATTGCATTCCAGAGAAACAAGGTCATCCTCGAAGCGCGGCCGGATGGGTTCATCGTCAACTCGGTGGAAGCAACGGACGCGCTTTTGGAAAACATCTCGGCCCGCCTCGGTGTCGACCCGGCCACGGACGAACGACCTCACGTCCTCATTTGGACGGTGATGGCCGCTGCTCGCGCGGCAACACGATTCTGGATCGCCAGTGGGGGCGGAGACTCCCTCCAGCACCACCTCGAGGGAGCGTTCGCATTTCTGCTCGAAGGACTTGGGGGGCCAACCGAGGAGAAGGATTCCTCGTAGCGGTCGACCGACCCTTCTTCAGGACCCGAACTGTTGCACCAATTTGGCCCGTTGGACCTGGCCCGTGGCCGAGGTGCGCGGCAGCACATCGGTCTGCACTACCCGACGTGGGTGTTTGTAGGCCGCCAAGCGCTCGCCGATGTGGGACCGTAACCCCTCGACGCTCGGAACCTCGCAACCCTCCTGCAGGACGACCACGGCGCAGACCACTTCGCCCCACTGGGGATCGGGGATGCCCACGATGGCCACCTCGGCGATCCCCGGGTAGCCCGCCAGCGCCGTCTCCACCTCGACCGGGGCCACCGTCTCACCTCCGGTGCGGATCACTTCCTTTTTTCTGCCCACGATGTACAGGTAGCCCTCATCGTCCTGCTCGGCCAGATCGCCGGTGTGGTACCAGCCGTTCTGGAGGGCTTGGGCCGTCTCCACCGGGAGCTCGAAGTACCCGGTCATGAGGCGGTCGCTGGTGAGGAGGAGCTCTCCGTCCTCGGCCACCTTGGCCTGCACGCCGGGGATCGGATGGCCGACGCTGCCCGGATGGGTGAACAGGTCCGGATCGCGCAGACCGACCGCCCGGGCGGTCTCGGTGGATCCGTAGTTGACGGTCGTGCGCGCGTTGGGAAAGCGCTCCTTGATGCCGGCCAGCAACTCCTGGGTGACCTGCGAGGTGCCGGTCAGGGCCCACTCGACGCAGCGGGTGTCGACGGCGATGTCGCTCTCGAGGATGCGACGCCACACCGCCGGAATGCAGTAGATGACCGAGGGCGACCAGCGCCCGACGGCACCGAGGAGCTGCGCCGCGTCGGCCCGGCTGACCAGGTGTGCAGCATGGCGGGCCGACCACGCCATCATGGCGAAGTTCCAGCCGGCCATGTGGAAGAGGGGGAACATGACGACCTCGCCGGCGCCGCCCGTCGTCGAGTATGCGGCGGCACCGGCATGGGTCCGCAGCCAGGTCGCCCGCTGGGAGACCATGACGCCTTTGGGCTGACCGGTACTCCCGCTGGTGAGGAAGATGGTGCAGATGGCGTCCTCGTCGGGGAGCGGCACCGGCGGCGGTGCGGTGGACGCAATGAGGGATTGCGCGCTCAGGTCGATGCCGGGGAGTTTGCCCGGGCCGCCCTGGTGGCCGCCGACGGTGACCAGCACGACGTCGGACCCGGCGACGAGCTGTTCCGCCCGTTCGGCGTGCGCCGGATCCACGATCAGCATCTGGGGACGGATGTACGCCAGCACCACGGTGGCTTCGTCGTCGGTGTAGGCCGGGTTCAGCGGCACGAAGGCCACCCCGAGCCGACTCAGGGCGAAGTACAGGCCGACACCCTCCAGCGTCGTCTCCGACCACCAGGCCACCCGCTCGCCGCGGCGTGCGCCCAGGGCATGCAAGGTGTTGGCGAACCTATTGGCCAGGACCTCGACCTCACCGAAGGTCAACCGGTCGTCGCCCAAGGTCACGGCCAGACGCGCCGGCGCAGTCCCCGCGGCACAGGCCAGGACATCATTCGCTATGAGCGGCATTGCTCCCCCTTGGAGGACGGTATGAACGTTGCGGCGCCCGTCTCGCGCCGTGAAAGCATGCCACGTACGTGGGCTGCCGCATCTCGGATCGGCGCTGGGATATCGTGCGGCCGATACCGCCGGACGGTGGTGCCACTGCAGGAGACCCAGAGGGGGGAACATGGACAGACTGGCGGACAAGGTCGTCATCATCACCGGAGCCGGTGACGGATTGGGCGAGGTCATGGCGCATCTGTTCGCCGGCGAGGGCGCGCACCTGACGTTGGCCGGGCGCCGTACCGAGCTCCTCGAAAACGTCGCCGCTGCGGTCCGGGCCAAGGGAGGCAGGGCGATCGCCCGCACCACCGACGTCACGGATGAAGCGGCGGTCATCGCCATGGTGGCCGACACCGTCGCGGAATACGGGCGCGGTCGACGTCATGTGCAACAACGCAGCGCAGCCGGGCAAGGACCTCCACATCTGGGATCAGACCCTCGAGAATTGGAACGCCACCATCGCCGTCGATGTAACCGCAGCCATGCTCTGTAGCCGCGAGGTCGTCAAGCAGAGCATGCGGGAGCGCCAGAGCGGTTCCATCGTCAACTTCTCGTCCACGGCCGGACTCGAGGGCATCGACCGCAAGAGCCACTACAGCACGGCCAAAGCGGGCCTGCGCACGTTGACCAAGGTGGTCGCCAAGGAGGTCGGCCCCTTCGGCATCCGGGTGAACTGCCTGGTGCCCGGGGGCATCCAGACGGACCTCCTGCGCAACTACTGGCGGCGACTGGCGGACGAGCAGGGCGTCACGTGGGAGGAGATCCGCGACAAGGGAGCTCGCTCCACCGCCCTACGGCGCATCGCCACACCCGAGGAGATCGCCCAGGTGGCGCTCTTCCTCGCCTCCGATGCGTCGAGCGCCATCACCGGGCAGTCCATCGTGGCCGACTGCGGCGCAAACATGCCCGGGTGAGCAGCGCCCGGGTGAGCAGCGCAGGGGTGAGCAGCGCAACTCCGTTGTGGGATCTGCAAGAGGCGCGGGGGCTGAGGGCGGGGGGCTAGCGGGCCCCGCGGACCAGTCGTCCCGGACGTGCGCCGGTGTCCTGGCCGTGGTCCCGGGTGATCTCGCCGGCCACGAAGGTGTAGTCGTAACCCTGCGCATCTTGGAGGAGGCGTCGCCCGCCCGACGGCAGGTCATGCGCCATCCACGGACTGCCGAGGCGCAGGTTCTCGAAATCGATGACATTGATGTCCGCCCGCAGTCCCACCTCGAGGCTGCCCGCGGTCACCCAACCCGTAGAGGGTGGCCGTGTCCTTCGTCTGCTTCTTCACGACGAATTCCAGCGGCAGGCGTTCACCGCGCACGCGGTCGCGGGCCCAGTGCGTGAGCATGTAGGTAGGGATGGAGGCGTCGCAGATCATCCCGCAATGGGCCCCGCCGTCGGACAGTCCCGATACGGAGCGGGGGTGCAGGAGCATCTCGCGAATGACGTCGTGGCTCTCCCAGGCGTAGTTGTAGATAGGGAGCAGCATCATGGCGCGGCCTTCGTCCTCGAGCATGAGGTCGTAGAACAACTCGAGCGGGCGCGACGCCCTTGGCCGCTGCCAGCTTGGCCAGGGAACGCTCGGGCAAGCGGCTCGTAGTCGAGGCCAGGGCCCATCGGGTAGAGGCGGTAGACGAAGCGCTCGAGCGCAGCCGGTAGCTCGTCCCACACCACGGAGGGTTGGTGGGGAGGTTCTCTTCGGCCAGGATCGCCGCCCGCACCTGCCGGCTCGCGCAAGCGTGCCACGAGCTCGGGCAGGGGCAGGTGGGCGAGGGCCATGAACGTCGGGCGCTTGGCAAAGGCGTGATGGGTCTGCAGGCCGATCAGCATCCCGAAAGGCCGGCCCGCCACCTGCGGGTAGCACTGGGATCCGTCGCCGCACGCTTCCAGCGATTCGGCGAGCAGCATCCGCCACTGCTCGGGATCGTCCTCCACCTGGTTCATGCCGAACGTGACGGGTCGCCCGATTTCGGCCGAGAGCTTGCGCATCCACGCCATCTCCACCGGCGCCTTGATCACGTCCTGCCCGTCGGCGCCGGCCGGGCGCCAACTCGAAGACGCCGGTGCCGGCGTCGCGCAAGGCGTACCCCAACGCGAACAGCTCGTCGTGGGCGGCAAACGTGCCGGGGACGGGCTCGCCGTCCATGGCCCGGTGCCCGAGCACCCGCGAGGTGGTGACACCCGAGCGCGCCCGCCTCGATCGCCTCGCGCACGATGGCGCGCATCTGCGCGATGTCCTCGGGCGTGGCCGGCTCGTTGCGCGCCCCCCGCTCCCCCATGACATATCCCCGCACCGCACCGTGGGCGATCTGCGCCCCCACGTCGACCGTCAGCCGCCGCTGTGCCAGCACGTCGAGATACTCGGGGAAGGTCTCCCAACCCCAGGTCATCCCCTCGGCCAGCGCGGTGCCCGGAATGTCCTCCACGCCCTCCATCAACTGGATCAGCCACTCTTCCTGACCCGGCCGCACCGGCGCGAAGCCCACCCCGCAATTGCCCATGACGAGCGTCGTCACGCCATGGTGCGAGGACGGGCTCATCTGGTCGTCCCAGGTCACCTGGCCGTCGTAGTGGGTGTGGATGTCCACGAACCCCGGCGTGACCAGCCGATCGGTGGCATCGATGACCCGGAGGGCATCGCCGTCGACCGTCTCTCCGACTGCGGCGATCCGCCCGTCCTTGACCGCCACGTCACCCACGAAGGGCTCCCGACCGGTCCCGTCGACGATCTTGCCCGCCACGGATGATCACGTCATACATTGCACAACCCCCCGGAGATGGTGAAACCGGACGAACTCTACCGCCTCGCGTCGATTTCGCCCTGGCCCGGGACGTGCTGCCCGGTCGCCGAATTCCCCCTCGCCGGGGGCACGGCCTACTGTGGCCGCCGCAGCATCCGGCCCGTAGGTTCCCGCACACGGTGCGACAACGCAGGCGTTCCGGAGCTCGATCCGCGGTTGCGGCATCCGGCGTACGAAATGGAGACGGCAATGGAATGGAATAAGCGATCGGCCATAGTGACCGGCGGCGCAGGGGGACTCGGCGCCGCCACCGTCCGCAACTTGACCGCCCTGGGTCATGCAGGTCGTGGTCTTCGACCGCGCCCTCGACGCCGGCAAGGAGCTCGTCGCCACCCTGGGCCGCGGGGTGGCGGTCGGCGGTGACGTGAACGACGACGCCGATGTGACGGCAGCTATCGATGCAGCCTCGGCGCTGGCTCCGCTGGCCGTGGTGGTCAACGTGGCCGGTGGCGGCGCCGGAGGTCGCACGCTTTCCCGCGACAACACGCCGCTCGACATGCAACATCTTCCGTGGCGTCATGGAGCTCAACGCCTTCGGCACCTTCAACGTCACCCGGCTCAGCGCGGCGCGGATGGCCACCAACGAAGCTGACGAAGACGGCCAACGCGGTGTCGTCGTGAACACCGCCTCCATCGCGGGCTACGAAGGACAGACCGGACAGATCGCCTACGGGGCGGCCAAAGCCGCCATTCTGGGCATGAGCCTGCCCCTGGCGCGCGACCTGGCGCCGCTCGGGATCCGTGTGTGCGCCATCGCTCCGGGCACCATGGGGACGCCGCTCATGATGAGCGCCCCCGACTCGTTGAAGGACAAATTGGTGGAGAACATCATCTTCCCGCACCGTATGGGAGAGCCCGACGAATTCGCCTTGCTCGTCGAGAGCATCGTGCGTAACCCCTACCTCAACGGGGAGAACATCCGCCTCGACGGGGCACTGCGCTTCCCGCCCAAATAACGCCGAGGGTTAGCCCGTGGGCGGGGTCTTCAGCATGGCGCCGGCGTCGACGCGGATGTTCAGACCCGTGATGTAGCGGGACTCATCGCTGGCCAAGAAGGCCATCAGGTTGCTGATGTCACGCGGGTCGACGTAAGGAATGGGCATCGCCTGCATGAGCGGCAGGTAGTCGATGACGTCTTCCCGCGTGGGGTTCTCCAGGTCGCGCCGGAAGGCACGGTAGACATCGACGTTGTGGAGCAGATCGGTGTCACAGTTCGTCGGGTGCACGCCATTCATGCGGATCATGTGCGGGGCGAGTTGCAGGGCGAGTACCTCGACGTAGCGGATCACGGTCTGCTTGGCCCATGAGTAGCCGACGCCGCCGGTGGACCCCATGACCTCGGTCGTCCCTTTCATCATGCCGGCAGTGGAGCCGGTGACGACGATGGAGGCGCCGGCGGTCAGGTGCGGGATCGAGACAGCGACCGTATTCATCGCCCCGATCAGATCGACGTCGGTGGCGTCGATGAAGCCCTGGCACAAGGTGTCGTCACGGCCGGGACAGATGCCGGCGTTGGCGAGGACGATGTCCAGGTGGCCGAAGGTGGCCACCCCTTCTTCGACCACTTCGTGGAGTTGCTCCCGGAGGCGCACGTCGGCCTGACGGGCGATGATCCGGCGGTCGAGCGCCTCGACCTCCTTCACCGTCTGCGCCAGGTCCTCTGGCGAGGCATTCGGGTAGTTCATGCTGCGCGATCGGGGCGCAGATGTCGACGGCGATGATGTCCGCCCCCTCCTCGGCCAGCCGAACCGCATGGCTCCGGCCCTGGCCGCGTGCGGCTCCGGTGATGAATGCGACTTTCCCCTCGAGCTTGCCCATCTGTGCACCTCCGACTCGTGTTGCCTCGTTCTTCGCCCTCGCAACCTATAGGACAAACCGGGCGCACATCTATCGACGGCGTGGGATCATGGATTGACCACCACAGGCACGTGGGAGAACCCGGCCACGTTGGCCATGGTGACCCGCCGCAGACCTCCCTCGTCGACGGTGAAATTCGGCCAGCGGCGGGTCATCTCGGAGATGGCGATCCGGCTCTCCATCCGGGCCAAAGCGGCACCCAGGCAGCTGTGGATGCCGTACCCGAATCCGAGGGCCAGGCTCGGTGGGCGGGTGATATCGAAACGGTCGGGTTCGTCGTAGGTGCGCTCGTCCCTAGTGGCCGAGCCGGTCAGGAGGAGGACGGGTTGGTGGGCGGGGATCGTCACGCCGCCGATCGTCTTCTCCTCCAACGTGAAACGTCCTTGGTACTGGCTCGGTGGGAGGTAGCGCAGGATCTCCTCCACGGCTCCGGGGATCGTCTCGGGGTCGTCGCACACCAGCCGCCACTGGTCGGGGTGACGTGCGAAGAGCACGGCCGCGTTGCCCACCAACTTGGTCACGGTCTCGGCTCCCGCACCCGCGAGCAGGGAAAGGAAGCCCGCAATCTCGTCGTCCTCCAACCGTGTCATCACGCCGTCGCCCCGGTCGACCTGAGCCTCGATGAGATGGCTGATCATGTCGTCCGCCGGATGGGCCCGACGATCCTGTACGAGCTCGTAGTAGTAGAGGCCGGACTCCAATCCGGCCGCCTCGGCTTCGGGGGACGGATGGACGCTGCCCACCTCACGATGCAGGATCGTGTCGAGCCAGTGCCGGATCTGCTGGCGGTCGCCCTTGGGGATCCCCAGCATTTCGGAGATCACCTCGACCGGGAACGGCCCCGACCACTGCTGCACGAGGTCGAACGTCTCGGCCGGCCCGATCTCATCGGCGAATTCCGTGATGACCCGACGCACCATCGGTTCCAGCTGGTTGATGGCGCGCGGGGTGAAGACGCGGCTCACCAGCGCACGCATCCGCTCGTGTTCGGGCGGATCCATGAAGATGATCATGTTGAAGGCAAACTTCTCGGGATTGCTCAACAGGTGCATGTCCGTCCCGTACCCGCTGCAGAACACCCCCACTTCCTTGTGCGCGGCCGCGACGTCCTCCCAGCGCGAGAGGGCCCAGAACCCGTACTTCTCGCTGTAGTACACGGGCTTCTCGTTGCGGAGCCGGCGGTAGACATCGGTCGGATCCGAGAAGAACTGCGCGCTGTAGGGATCGAACGCCAGCGGCTCCCCCGTCGTGGCGGTCGAAGCGGAAGTCGTCACCTGTTCTCCTTCGTCGTTGGTGGGGCATGCACATCCCAACTCTCGCGCACGCTCCGTGTGCGGGCTACCACGCCGGCGTCGAGGGCAGCGCCAGGACCGGAACCGGACGTCAGGCTTCCGGAGGAGCCCCCGCGTCCGATCGATGGAAGAACGCTTCGATGGCGGCGCGTGTATCGGGGTTGGCGAAGGCCGCGACCTGCCAGGGCCATTCGGTCTCCAACTGTTGACGGAGCGTGTTGTCCCACGTCCGGCGCAACAGGCGCCGTGGCGATCTGCACGCCGAGTGGGGGTAACGCCGCCAGGTCCTGCGCATACCCGATGGCGGTGGCGACGAGATCGTCCTGCGGGACAACCTTCCAGATCAGGCCCATTGCCAGTGCCTCGTCCGCTCCCACCCGACGGCTGGTGGCGGCGAGGTCGAACGCAGCCTGCGGTCCGATGGCGCGAGGGAGCAGATAGCTCATGCCCATCTCCATCGAAAGGCCCACCCGGGTGAATGCCACCGTGAACAGCGCGTGCTCCGAGGCGAAGCGAAGGTCATGGAGGAGCGCGAGCGCAAAGCCCCCTCCGGCCGCGGCCCCGCCGACGGCGGCGATCATCGGCTTGTCGAATGCGTCAATGGCCAGTACGTGCCGTCCCGGGCCGAGCCGGTCGGCGTGACGGTCGATCAGGCCGAGGCTCGCGGTCTCCCCTGTGGATTCGTGCAGCATGTCCGAGAGGCTCTTCTCCGGCTCGCCGTCTTTGAGCTGGGTCAGGTCGCCGCCCGCACACCACGACGGGCCGTTGGCCGTCGTCACGATGGCGCGCACGCCGTCGTCCAGCACGCGCCTCTTCGAGCGCCTCCATGTAGGCGACGAGCAGCGGTCCCGACAGCCCGTTGAACGGCGGGTTGTCGAGTCGGATCTCGAGGACGGCGCCGTGCCGCTCCCGCAGGACCAGGTCGCCCGTCATCGTCGATTCCCCTGGCAGCGCAGGGTGGCCGCGACGCCGTGCTGTCATGCGATGCGGGTCTCCGGGGCCGGCGGCGTCCACCAACGCGCCGGCTCGGTCGCCCGTACGCGCGTCGAATGCGTCACGCACGTCCTCCGGGGATCGCAGCCCGGGCACCGTCGGACCGGATCCGAGCGCGAACCGGGCCACCCGACCGCCGGCCGCGCTCAGCACCTCCCCGTTGAGCGCGCAGTCCCGGTGGACCAGGAACGCAGCGACGGGGGCCACGATGTCAGCGGTCAGCAACTCCGTCGCCGGCCCAAAAATGGTCGACATGACCGCCTCGTTGAGTCGGGTCACCGCCATCGGTGCCACTGCGTTGACCAGAATCCCATGGTCCACGCCTTCGGCCGCCAGGACACGGGTCAACCCGGCCAGCGCACCCTTGGCGCCGCCGTAGGCGGCGTTGGCCGGTGTACCCAACAGCCCGATGCTGGACGAGGTGAAGACGACCCTGCCGTACCCCTGGTCTTTCATGGCCTTCCACGCAGCCCGGGTGACCAGAATCGAGCCGATGAGGTGCACGCCCAGGACAGCCTGAATGTCGTCGGGTGTCAAGCGGTGGTAACCGCCGGCGCGCACGATGCCCGCATTGTTGATGACCGCATCGATCCGCCCGAAACGCTCCAGTGCCGTCGCGACGGCAGCGCGCGCCCCGTCGGGGTCCGCCACCGAGTGCGCATCAGCGACCGCCTCTCCCCCGCGCGCGGTGATCTCGTCCACTACGCGTTGTGCGCTTCCACCGATCAGGGAGCGGCCGTCGGGGGCAATGCTGAGGTCGTTCACAACGACCCGCGCCCCTGATGTTGCGAGCAGATGCGCGTACGCGCGGCCGAGACCGGCCCCGCCCCCGGTGACAAGGACGACATCTCCTGCGAAGTCCACCGCGAGCCCCCCCTTCGTACGTTCCCGCCCTGCGGATCCGAAATGTAATCGATACAGATTTTCAATGCGCCGCCGGGTCGCCTGCGTATCAGCGGCGGACGGTGTAGCCGGCCTTCTCCCGATCCCAGGTTGACGGCGTGACACCGCTCTCGCGCAACTCGGTCTTGAGTACCTTCCCCGTGGGGTTCACGGGCAGGCTCTCCATGAAGTCGATATACCGGGGCACGGCGAAGTAGGGCAGGTTGGCCACGCAGAACTCCATCAGCTCGTCGATCTCGAGCGAGGCACCCGGCTTCACGGCGATAACGACCTTGACATCGTCCTCCCCCAGTGCGCTTGGCACGGCGACGGCTGCCGCCTCACCGATCGCGGGGTGCCGCAACAGCGTCTGCTCGACCTCGAAGGATGAGATGTTCTCGCCCCGCCGCCGGATCGCGTCCTTGTTGCGATCGACGAAGGTGAGGTGACCGTCGCCATCCATCCGCCCTAGGTCACCGGTGTGGAACCAGAGATTGCGCCAACGCTCGACCGTGGTTTCGCTACGCCCGTAGTAGCCGTCGAACATGACATGCGGCGACGCGGGGGCGGCAGCAGATCTCCCCGACCACCCCCGGGTCCACCGGCTCGTCGTTGTCGTCGAGAACGAGCACGTCGAAGTTCGGCTGGGGGCGACCGGTCGCGCCTTCCCTCACCTCGTCGCCCATCGCATAGAGGACCATGGGGAGGGCCTCGGTCATCCCGTAACTGGTGAGCACCGTCAGGTTGTACCGCGCCTCGATGCGGCGGTGCAGACCACGAGGGATGGGTGCGGCCGAGATGAAGCGTAAGGGCAACGCCGCATCACGCGCGTCCTCGGGGAGGTTCCACAGCATGTTCACCATGACGCCGGCCAGCAGGATCCCCTTCGCGTCGTAGCGTCGCACCCTGTTCCAGCATTCGTGCACGCTGAACACCGGATCGAGCAGACCGGTGCGCACCCGCCGCGATCGGGCCGATCACCGACGCCACCGAACTGATGTGGAACAACGGGAGAGGCGCGTACAGCACTTCGCCCTCCGTCAATTGCCACGAGTCGACCATCGTGGCGGCACAGGCCGCCACGTACTGGTGTGAGATGACCGCCCCTTTGGAAGGCCCAGTCGTCCCCGACGTGAAGAGCACGCAGAGCGGGTCCTTCCATTCCGGCACGTGGAGGACGGGTGGAGCCGTCGGACCGCCCTCGGTCAGCTCGGCGCTGTCCACCAGGCGCCAAGGAACATCGCGCAGCTGCTCGACGCCGGTGCGTTGCACGAATGACCGTCTGTAGATACGGGCAGATCGGCCGAGATGTCTGCCATGCGGTCGAGCAGCGTGTCCTCGACCAGCGCCAGGCGGCAGCCGCTCGCCCGCAGCGGCGTCGACAGAAAGCTCCCCCGGTACGCGGTATTGAGGGGGACGGCGAGGGCGCCGAGTCTCGCTGCGCCCAACAAGCGTGTAGATCCACGACGGATGGGTGTTGGCGAAGATCGCCACTGTCTCCCCGCGCCGCAGGCCGAGGTCGTAGAGGGCGGCCGGCCGCGGCCATCGACCGCTCCTGCAGCTGCGCGTAGCTGATGGGCTCGTCGCGCACGATGAGGCACGCCTGGTCGGGCCGCTTCGCACACTGGGCGTCGAGGAGCCCGGTAATGGTCCGGTGTTCGAGCGGATGCCACGACGTGCTCACCTGTGCGCTCACCGCGGCCGTTCCCGTGTCATAAGGAACCGGCGGGTCGGGGTGGGCCCAGTCGGGGTGCTCGGGCCAGTGCAGCCGGGAGCGCCGGGACGGGTGGTCGGGGTCGTACCGTTGGCACGCTTCGCGATACGCCCGGCCCACTGCCACGGCCTGGTCCATATCCCAGTAGTCGCGTTCACTGGCGAAGCGCCCGTTGCCGCCGTACCGGTAGACACTGATGCTCGGGAAGTCCAGATAGGCGGGCCCGGATGGGTCAGGGTTGTCCCGTCGGTTCTGCATGAGGACAACGACATCGTCGCCGTCGATCTTGTGCCATTCATAGGCCGTATAGAGCTCGGGGAACTGCTCGTTCATGAGCTTGTTGCACCACGTCCCGAACTCCTTGGGGTCCATCGTGCCGTAGTGGTGGTCGAAGTACACACAGTCTTCTGTGTACAAGTCGACCTGGGCCGTCCAGTCCTCGCCCACCGGCCCGACTTGCCAAAGGTGCCGGAACGCTTGCTCGATCTCGTCGCGCTCGTGGTCGCTCATCGGTGCCGGTCCTTACGTGAGTTTCGGCAAGAGCAGCTGCTGGATCTCCTGACCTGCCTGATCGGGAACGAGGAACGATGCGGGATCGAGGATCTCGGCCAGTCGGTCCCTGACCTCCTCCCCCGTCAGTCTCGGATCGAAGATGCCGTTGTTCACGCCGATGAACAGACGGGACAGCCCGTCCTCCTGCACGGTGAAGATCCCGCCGGTGCGTCGTACAGGATTCGTGCGCCAGGTAACCCACGACGTCGGCGAGGACCTCGGGATCACCGTTGGAGGCGGGCACGACCATGTTCACCACTATGTCGTGGTCGGGACCCTCGCACTTCAGGATGTTCATCACCCCGACGGAGTCCCATGTCGCAGACCGTGTTGCCTTCCGCCACGCCCTCGACGACCGCTGGAACCCAACGCGCACGACAAGCACGATGCGCCCGTAACGCCGGGCGCGCATGTGGATCCATGCCGCGTGGGTCAACCAGTAGCCCCCGAAGAGACCTGCCAGGAGTTCGACCGGATCCGTATCGGTAAGAAGAGCCTGCGAGGAGCCGCCGTCGGACATTCGGCCCGACTGGAGAACCAGGATGTCGACACCACCGAAGCTGTGATGGCCGCCTCGATCACCGCCTGCGCGCCTTGGGGCGTGTCCACCACATCACTGTTGGGTATCGCCGCGCCGCCTCGCTCTTCGAGTTCCTTCGCCACACCGATGGCATCGGACGCATCGGCGTCGTTGACCACGACCAGTGCCCCACGCGCCGCGAGCAGCTGGGCGTAGCTGCGCCCGAGCGGGGTCCCGGCGTTTGTGACGATAGCGACCCTGCCGTCGAACCGGATACCGCTCATGCCCCCTCCAATGCGAGACCTTCCCCCGAACCTGCGATCTCCTTGGCCCAGGTGTAGTCCGCCTTCCCCGAGGGCGAGCGTGGCACCTTGTCCACCAGGAACAACCGACGGGGAACCTTATGCCCCGCCAGGTGATCTCTGCAGTAGTGCTGGACCTCGTCGAGCGTGAGCAGGGGGTCTGCGCTCACGGGCGCGACGACCGCCGCCACTCGCTCGCCGAAGCGCGGATCAGGCACACCGACGATCACGGCGTCGACGATCCGCTCATACCCCTTGAGTACCGCCTCCACCTCTTCGGGATAGACCTTCTCGCCGCCTGTATTGATGCACAGGGTGCCCCGCCCGAGGAGGCGGATGGTCAGGTCGGATTCGATGCTCGCCATGTCGCCGGGCAGTGCCCAGCGCGACACCGTCGACGGTGACGAAGGTCCGTGCCGTCTTCTCGGGGTCGTTGTAATAGCCCACAGGGACCCGACCCTTCGTGGCCAACCTCCCGACGGCGCCCGAACCCGGTGTGACCGGTCGCAGGTCGTCGTCGAACACGGTGGTCCTCTCATCGGCCGTGAAGCGCAATGTCTCGGCCGGGCCTTGGCCCCGGACGGTCGTGGAGATGGCCTGAGCCGGCGACTCGGAAGAACCGATCGCCTCGACGATCATCATGGCCGAGGGAAAGCCGACGAGAAGCCGGTCCTTCACATCACCGGACATGATGCTGCCGCCCGAGCCGAGCATCAACACGGACGAGGTGTCGAACCGACCCGGCTGCGCTTCGAGGGTCTCGACCAGCGGCAGGCCCATGGAGTCGCCGACGATCGTCAGCATGGTGACGCCTTCTCGCTCCACGATCTCCAGCACCGTTTCCGCTTCCATCTGTCGGCTCGGATGCAACACGATGAGGCCGCCGCTCAGCACCGCTCCCCACGCCGACCAGTGCCCGCTGACATGCATCAGCGGACCCAGCGCGTAGGAGACGTAGATGTCGGGGACCTTTACCCCGGCGTCGGCGAGTGCGCGCAGTCGGGGGTGTATCGGCGCAACGGCGTTGTCGGCGACATCTTCGGGCGCGACCACCTCGACACCCGGCGTCATGGTGGCGAAGAAGATGTCCTCCTGTCGCCAGACGACCCCCTTGGGATGACCCGTCGTCCCACCGGTGTAGGCGATGTAGGCATCGTCGCCGGACCGCGGACCGAAGTCCGACGACGGCGGAGTTGGCCTGCACGAGGTCCTCATAACCCACAGCACCGGGCAACGCTCGATCCGCGCCCTGAGCCGTCGTCGACGAGGATCAGGTGTTGCAGACGGGGAAGCCGATGCAAGATGGCGGCGACCACAGGGGCGAACGACGCTTCGAGCACGAGTGCCACGAGGTCGGCATTGTCGAACAGATAGAACAACTCGTCCGCGACGTAGCGGTAGTTGACATTGATGGGGACCGCGCGGATCTTGTACGACGCCACCATCGTCTCGAGGTACTCCGGGCGGCTGTACATGAAGACGCCGACATGGTTCGTCGGCGCTACCCCAAGGGAGGCCAAACCATGAGCGACGCGTGTCGCGCGCTCGTCCAGCTGTTGGTATGTGAGCCTGGCGCCTCCCCAGACGACGGCTTCGCGCTCGGGGACCCGGGCCGCGACGCTTTCGAAGAGATCGGCCAGGTTGAAGTCCATCTGTCCCCCTCGTCTGCAGTGCACACCACATCGGTACCGACCGTTCCTACGAGCAGAGGTATGCATCGGTGAACTCGTGTACGTGGACGACACCTTCCCCATCGGCCCCGCACGGCCTCCAACTCTCACTCTAGAATACCAGAATGCTATTCTCGCTCCCGGTGCTCCGAGAGGACGCCGAGTGGCACAACGAGGCCTTACGAGCGAACAAGAGATTTGGAGGATCAGGGGGGTGAACCTGCCGAGGCTGGACAACCGGGTCGCCTTCGTCGCGGGGGCGAGCCGCGGTATCGGTCGGGACATTTCCATGGCTCTGGCGCGTGCCGGCGCATCGGTTGCCGTCGCGGCGCGGACCGAGGAGCCCGGCAAACTGGCGGGGACCATCTACTCCGTCGCCGACGCCATCGCGGCCGAAGGAGGCACTGCGCTCCCCGTCGCGTGCGACGTCACCGACGAGGCATCCGTGCAGGGCGCGGCCGAAAGGGCCGGCTCCGAGCTCGGGCCGATCGATATTCTGGTGGCCAACGCGGGTGCACTGTGGATGGGAACGACCCTCGACACGCCCCTCAAGCGATGGGAGCTCTGCCTCCGGGTGAACCTCACGGGCACGTTCCTCATCACGCGTGCCGTGCTGCCGTCGGTCATGGAGCACAAGCGCGGCTCGCTCATCGCCATTACGACAACGGAGGTCTTCCAGACCGAGCTCGGCTCCAATGCCTACTGGGTCTCCAAAGCGGGTATCGAGCGTTACTACGCGGGTCTGGCTACCGAAATGGCACCGTACGACGTCGCCGTGAACTGCCTGGCCCCGCGCAAGGTGGTCATGACCGAGGGGGCCGTCGCCGGGGGGATCGACGTCCCTCCCGACATGATCGAAGAGCCCGAGGCCATCGGCGCCGCCGCCGTCTACCTGGCCGCACAGACGGCACACACCCTCACGGGCACGGTGCAGTATTCGCTCGACCTGCTCGAAAAGATCGGTTATCCCATCGATGCGTCCGGAGCGGAGTCCCCTGCCTCCTCCGGGGCGGGCCTCCCGTCGTGAATTCGTCGGGGTCAACCGGACGAGGCCCGGGTCCGACAAGGAGGAACCGGTCATGAAACCAATCCATGTCGGAGGCGAGAACATATTTCCCGATGAGGTCGAGGGCGTGCTCTGTTACCACCCCGCCATCGCCGCTGCCGCCGTCATCGGCATGCCCGACGGGAGAAACGGCGAGGTCCTCGTCGCCCTCGTCGCACCGACACCCGGGCAGACCGTGCCGAGCGCCGAGGAAGTGCGGCAGTTCCTGGTCGGCCGGCTTTCGGGCTACAAGGTGCCACATGACGTCCTCGGCGTCGAGACCATAGAGCGTGCGGGCAGGCGCGTGGACTACGAGTGGGCGCGCGCCACTGCGGCGGCGCTCCTGGCCTCCCCCAGTGCCCCGTGACCAGGTGCCGTGACCAGTGTCCCGTAACCAGTGTCCCGTAACCGGCGCCAAGTGACCGGCGGCCAGTGACCGGCGGCCAGTGACCGGCGGCCCTCTTCCCGGACTCGAGGGGTTGCGCGTCCTCGATCTCTCCGACGACGTGGCAGGCGCCTATTGCGCCAAGCTCCTGAGCGACGCGGGGGCCACAGTGACACGCGTCGAGCGACCGGGTGGCCACAGCCTCCGCCGCTGGTCCGTGCATGGTGACGTGGGGAGTGACGGCCATACCGACGGCGCCCTCTTCCGCTTCCTGGCGTCGTCACACGAGAGCGTGGTCCTCGATTTCCACTGGACGGGAGCCGACGTGACGGTGGCCGCGTTGGCCGCCGACGCCGATGTAGCCATTGTCTCGACGTTCGGCGGGCACGGCGCTGACACGACGACACCCGTGGACCCCCGCACCCTTCGTGCGGCCCACCCTGCACTGGTGGTCGTCAGCCTCTCAGCCTTCGGGCTCAGCGGCCCCCGAGCGTCGGAACGCTCATCGGAATTCCTGATCCAAGCCCTGTCGGGCTCCCTCCACAACCACGGCAGTGCCGATGGCCTCCCGCTGGCCGTCGGTGGCGCGCTGGCCGAGTGGTCAGTCGGAACCTACGGGGCCCTGGGTGCGCTCAGCGCGCTGACGGCTCGTCGACGCACTGGCTTCGGCGACCTTGTGGACATCTCGGCTCTGGAGAGCCTGACCATCACGTTCATCTGTTACCCCTCGGTCGCGGCCAGCATGCCCGGTGGCGAGCGCAGACGTTCGACCTACACGATGACCCCGAGCATCGAACCCTGCCGCGACGGCTACGTCGGGATGGCAACCATCACGATGGCGCAGTGGAAGACGTTCCTCGAAATGATCGAGCGTCCCGACCTGGCGGACGATGATTCGCTGCAGCCCCTCCCGAATCGTCGGCGGCCGGACGTCCTCAAAGCCATCACCGATTGGACGGGTGCGCGCACGGTCGACGAGGTCGTGCAGATCGGGTCGATGTACCGGATCCCCACCGTTCCTCTCGGCAACGGGAAGATCTTCCCCCAGCTCGAGCAAGTGGAGAAACGCGAACTCTACGGCGTCAATCCGCGCGGGGGGTTCCCCCACCCGCGCCCTCCCTTCCGCTCCAGTGCCACGGAGCGCCGGCCCCCGGGCGCAGCGCCGAGACTGGACGAGTGTCGGCCTGCTGCAGCGGCGCTGGCCGAATGTGCTTCGGCGGCCGACGTGGGCACGCGGCCCTTCATGCCGACCGGCGCTGACGCAACGGGTGGAGGCGGTGCGGCGGGTGCAGGAAGTGCGGCGGGTGGAGGCGGTGCGGCGGGTGGAGGAGGTGCGACGAACACACTCCCGGGCCTTCCCCTCACAGGAGTGCGGGTGCTGGATTTCACGGCCTTTCTGGCCGGCCCAATGTGCACCCAGTACCTGGCCTGCCTGGGCGCCGACGTCATAAAGGTGGAATCGGTCCAGCGACCCGACCCCATGCGCTTCAGTGTCCTCGTCGATGCGTCGGTCGAGCAATGGTACGAACAGGGCAGCATCTATCAGTCGGCGAACTTGAACAAGCGCAGCGTGACCCTGAATCTGTCGGACCCTCGCGGCCGTGACATCGCTTTGCGGCTCGCCGCCACCGCTGATGTGGTGATCGAGAACTTCACGCCGCGGGTCATGGAGCAGTTCGGTCTGACCTATGACGATCTACGCGAGGTCAACCCCGACATCGTCATGATGCGGATGCCCGGTTTCGGCCTGGAAGGCCCGTGGCGCGATCGGCCGGGGTTCGCCGCCTCCATGGAGCAGGTGTCGGGCCTGGCGTGGATCACCGGCTACACGGACAGCCTGCCCACCATTCCGGGCGTCTGCGACCCCTTGGCGGGTATGCACGCGGCGTTCGCCATTCTCACCGCACTCGAGCACCGGGCGCGCACGGGCGAAGGACAACAGATAGAACAGGCGATGATCGATCTGGCGGGCAATCTGAATATCGAACAGGTACTCGAACACTCGGCCTACGGGTACTTGATGGAACGCCTCGGCAACGCTCAGCCGGGCACCGCGCATCAAGGCGTGTACGCCACCGGCGAACCCGAACAATGGGTGGCGCTGCGATGCGCGACCGACCAGGACTGGCGGGCGCTGCGCACGGCACTGGGCGCGCCTGAGTGGTCGCTCGATCCTGCACTCGACACGGCCGACGGGCGCAGTGACGCGGTCGAGCGTCTGACCACTGCGCTGACGTCATGGTTCGGAAGCCGGAGCCAGAAGGATGCCCTGACCACGTTGCGCACCGCCGGGGTGCCGGCCGAGCCTGTGATCCACTCCTATGACGTGGATCTGGACGACCAGATGAACGCCCGGGGATTCTGGGAGGACGTCACGCACCCCGTCGTGGGCACCAAGCGCTTTCCCGCCTGGCCGATTGTCGTCGGAGCTCGACGATCCCCGTGGTTCCGTATGCCCGCCCCACTCCTCGGGGAGCACAACGACGAGGTGTTCACCAGTGTCGGGGTGACGACCGAAGACCTCGATCTGCTGCGCGTGGACGCTGTCATCGGCACGAGGCCTTCCGGTCTCTGACGCAGCCGGACTTCCGGCCTATGCCGCAGCCGGACTTCGGACCGCTGCTGGTCAGTGGGCGCGACCGATCTTGCTGAAATCGAAGCTCACGAGGCGGTCGACGCGAAGACCCACTTCGGTCCACGTCTTCTGACTCCTTCGCCCGTCGGCGGATCGACGAAGAACCGAGTGGGGCCGTGCGCGATCACCCCGCGGATGCTGTCGTAGGAGGGGAACTCCTCGACGGTGGCCGCCGCGCCGAAGCCCTCCGCCAGGTCGACCAAGGACGGCGACAGAGCGGGGCACGGTCAGATGCAGGACGCCTCTCCCCACGGCAGTAGCGGACCGGACGCCCCCGAGGGGTCCCTTCTCCGTCGACGGTGCCGAGAACGGCAACTTGCTTCTGGCGGAGGAACGCATCGGCTTCCTCTGCCGTCATGGCGATGTGCGACGGGACCAACGAACCGGCCGAGCGCAGGCCGGGTTGGGTTCGAGCTGACCCGGAACTGGCGCGACGCTCGGGGCCAGAGGTTCGCACACCGTCCACTCCTCGGGGACCATTCGAAGATAGATGCGCTTGCCCGAGGCGACGTTCTCGACGAACCCGGGCCAGGTCGGCTGCGTCCATCACCTCGCCGTTGTCATCGACACCAAGAATCGAATCGGGGATATCGGCCAGATCGAGGATCTCGGCGGTGCCGCGGCACTCCAGGGCGAAATAGGACGGGTCGTCGTCGGGCGACGTGACGACGCAGGCGACACGCGGGTGACGGACGAGGTTACGGACCTTGGCGCTCTTGCGATAGGTGTTGAAGTGGATAGCACCGTCGGCCCACAACGGGGTCAACGGGTGCGCGGTCGGGCTCCCGTCGTGGCGCCGGGTGACCAGGAAAGCACGACCGGCCGATGCGAGAAACGTCTCGAGCCCGGGGCTCAACTCCGGACGCTTGCCCTGCCGACGTCACGAGCGCCCCCTCACAGTTCGGGGACCGTGCCAGTGATATCGGTGGTCGGACCGGCCTTCGCCACTAGATCCGGGATCACGTCGGAGAGCTCGGCCGGATCCCAACGTGCCTTCTTGTCCACACTCGGTCCGGCCCGCCATCCTTCGGCCACGCTGATGTAGCCCCCGTGCACGTTGAAGATGCGACCCGGTTACTTCCCGAGACGCCGCACTCCCCAACCAGACGACCAGCGGAGAGACATTGTCCGCCGCCAGAGGGTTGTAGCCCTCGGCGAAACCGGCTGGTCACCTCCTGCCCGAACGGCAGGTCCTCGTTCATCCGGGTGAAGGCCATGGGCGCGATGGCATTGACCGTCACCCCGTAGCGGGCGAGTTCGAGTGGCGGCGATCACCGCGAAGGCTGCGATACCCGCCTTTGCGGCGCCGTAGTTGATCTGGCCGGCGTTCCCGTAGAGCCCGGTCGATGAGCTCGTGCAGACCACGCGGCCCTCGTTCTGCTCCCCCGCCTTGGCCCGCTCGCGCCAGTGCACGGCGGCCCAGCGAGTGGGGGCGAAGGTGCCTTTCAGGTGGACCCGAGAGACCGCATCCCAGTCAGCGTCGGTCATGTTGACGAGCATGCGGTCGCGCAGGATACCGGCGTTGTTGACAAGGGTATCGATCGTCCCGAACGTCTCGACGGCATGCGCGATCAGACGCCGGGCACCGTCCCAGTCCGACGCATCATCGCCGTATGGCCACGGCGTCGCCCCCCATCGCCCTGAATCTCTTCGACCACCTCGGCGGCCGGACCGCTCGAGTCGCCTTCGCCATCCATCGCCACCCCCAGATCGTTCACCACGACCTTGGCGCCCTGGCGGGCGAATTCGAGGGCATGGCTGCGTCCGAGGCCACGCCCGGCACCCGTGATGACCACGACTCTGCCGTCACATACTCCGCTCATTTGCCCCTCCTCGATGCGACCGCGCCGCGTTGTCCGATCCTTCTCATCGCGGCGGCCCGGCTTGGGTGAATTCCGTCCCCGGGGGATCGACGGCCCAAGCCGGCGATTCGCCCCATGCATCCTCGTAGACCAACTCGCGCAAAGGCCGGCGCCGGACCGGCCCATGGCGACCGGCGGGCCGACCGAGTGCGATGGTGGCCGCCATGAAGACGTTGTCGGGAATATCGAGCAACGCGCGCAACTCCGGCTCCACCATGGCGTGCCAACCGGTGAGCACGCCGCCGTAACCCAACGCCCGCGCAGCCAGGAGGAGGTTCTGACAGGCCGGATAGATCGAGGCCCCTTCGGTGGGAGTCGGGTCGCGGTAGCGCTCGAGGCAAGGCAGCACGACGACCGGGATGCGCTCGAAGTCCTCAACGAACTTCGTCATGGTGTCCGCCAATCGAGCTTTCGGCGAGTCTGCGATAGTGCCACTCCCCGTGTCGTAGCGATCCACCTGCCTTTTCGTTCCCCACGCCCGTCTCGCCCCTTCGCCAATCAGCCGACGCGCCTGTTGAGCCCGGGGTCCGTCGCGGAGCACCAGGAAGCGGAACGGTTGGCGATTGGATCCACTGGGCGCCCGTGTGGCCGCAAACAGCATGGCGGCCAGCGCGTCGTCGGGAATCTGCTCCTGCGTGAACCGCCGGATGGCGCGGGTCGTCGCAATGCCCTCGAGGAGCCCGAGTGCGGTGTCGTCGGGCGTCACGTCTTCCTGGTTGCTCCAGTCCTGGTTTCTCAAGTCCTGGTTGTTGCTCAAGTTCCGGTCCGCGCTGTCTCGAGGTATCCGAGCCGGCCCTGGTCGATCACCACGTCGCCGGATTGGGTCTCTGTGCGGAACACGGCTACTCCTTCCGAGATGATCCACGCCCGGACCGACAGAGTCTCCCCGGGCCAGACCGGTTTCGAAAAGCGCCCATGCATCGACACGAAGCGGGCGGGGTCTGACCCGCAGAGGGCGTGAAGGAGGAGCCGCCCGGTGAACCCGTACGTGCACAGGCCGTGCAGGATAGGTACGTCGAACCCGGCCCTCCGGGCGAACTCCGGGTCGGAGTGCAGCGGGTTGTGGTCGCCCGACAAGCGGTACAGCAGGGCCTGGTCGCGCCGAGTTTCCGCCTCCACGACATAGTCGGGCTCCCGCTCTGGGGGAGCGTTCGAACCGCCCGAGGGCCCGCGGTCCCCGCCGAAGCCGCCACCACCGCGGAGGAACAGCGAGGAGGTTGTGGTGAATCGCCACTCCCCGGTGACCGCATCGACTGAGCGGCTCTCGACGGCAACGACCGCACCCGAGCCCTTGTCATAGATACCTGCCAAACGGCTCGTTGTGACCACCCTGCCCTCGGCGGGGAGCGGTCCGGCTAGTTCGATCCCCTGCTCGCCGTGTACGGCCATGGTGGCATCGACCGAACCGGCCAGTCCGAACGCCGCACCGCCCGTGGCGAGGACGACGCCGAACGTAGGGAGGACCTTCTGCTCCACACCGATGCTGTTCTCCGTCGTGAATGCAAGTTCGGACCCGACGGGATCCACTACCCCCGCACCCACGCCGAGTGCATAGAGCAACGCGTCGTTCGACGTCCATGCTGCTTCGGTCGGGGCGGCCTCCTGCCCCACTGCGTCGAGATTCCAGGTCACAGGTGTTGTCCGCTCTTACTTGAAGCCGCCGCCGTCGACGACCAACCGTTGCCCCGTGACATTGGAGGCGGCATCGCTGACGAAGAATCGCACGGCATCGGCTATGTCTTCGGGCTCGCAGACCCGACCGAGTGGAAAGCGATCGTTGAGGTCGTGGATCTCGTCGACCTTCATGGCGGCCTTCACGAGCCGGCGGCCCATCTCCGTGTTCGAAAGCCCGGGAACAACGATGTTCACGTGAATTCCGTTCCGGGCCTCTTCCTTGGCCAGGGTGAATGCCAAGGACTCCTGCGCCGCTTTCGCCATGTTGTAGTTGGCAGCATAGGGATCGTTCGTGATGGCCGAATTGCTCGAGATCATGATGATGTCGCCCCGGGACTGGTCGCGCATACTGGGCAGTACCAGTTGGGACATGTAGTGCGAGCCGAAGGCCATGGTCCCGATCACACGCTCGAGCTCTTCAGGCGGAGTCATGGCGACCGGCGTCCCCCGGTTGGTGACGCCGGCGTTGTTCACCAGTATGTCGACGTGCCCGAAGTCCGCCACCACCTGATCGACCACGGCGCGACATTCATCGAAGGACGCCACCGACCCCTGATACGCCACAGCCTTTCCGCCCAGGGCTTCGACATCCGCGACGGTCCGCTGTGCTGCCTCCTCGTCCTTGCGAAAATTCACTGCGACCTGCGCACCGTCGGCGCCGAGCCCGAGGCAGATGGCGCTGCCGATACCCCGTCCTCCACCAGTCACGATCGCTACACGGCCTTCCAGGCTCATCGGTGCTCCTTTCGTCGAAACCGCAGGGATGATCGCTGCATCACGGCACGGTCGGATCCGCGGCGAAACCGAAACGCCATCACCCAGAGGTCGCCTTCGGTGAACAGGTGGACGCCTGGCCGATCGGCTCAATGCTGGCCGCATTTGCGAGCAAGTGACCGGGAGCGTGCTGACGAAGTTGCGCCGGACCTGCTTCAACGAGCCCACCGGTGTCGATGATCGACCTCGATGCCGCCACAGCCCCCCTTTTCCCCTCAGGAGCTTGACTCCCGATTCTCAGAACATTATTCCGAAGAGGAGCCGATGTAAATACCGGGCGACGACATTGCCACTACATCGCGGGGCGAGCCTGTGTCGTGCCCGATGCTCCGTTACTTCGCCGAGCGGCGAGGTGTCGGTCACGTTGGATGCTCCCGGCTTCGGCACCGAGGCCACTCAGAATGAAATCAACGAGGAACTCGATGTCCTCCTCTGATGGCACTTGCCCGCGCAACACATGCGTCTCCGCCGTAGAACCTGCGAGTCGAAAGATCGTCATGGCGGTCCTCTTCGAATCGGTGGCGCGAATAGTGCCTTCCTCCTCGGCCTGTTCGATGGCTGCGACAAGCGGCTCGATCAGGAGCTTGTTCAGGCGGTCGCATTCCTCGGGGTATTCGGCCTGGAGTTCGTGGCTGTTCATCATGACGCCGCGGGTGGCTGATGCGTCGGCAGAGACTGTGGCTTGGGACATGATCCCCACCACCCAGTTGCGAATTTTGCCAAGACCGGTGTCCGCCTTGTCCGTCTGATGCTGCAAATAGGTGACGAGCTCGCGCTGCCCATCGTCGAGAATGGCGAGAAACAACTCGCTCTTGCTCCGAAAATGCTTGTAAAAGGCCTGGTTCGAGAGCCCGGCCTCACGGACAATGTCACTGACCTTGGGGTTCGTCGTCTGCAAGCGGTCCATCACGGCCACGGCCGCCCGAATCAGTCGGGTGACCTCGTCGATGTACGTCGAGTAACGGCTGGCGAGCGTCCGTTCAACCGAACGAACGACAAGCGGTCGCTCCGCGTCGCCCAATGGAGGGATCGTAGACACAAGGACTGCAACTGTAGACCCCTGTCGGCGTGGCCCGCCGAATTTCGCGGCCTGCGACGTACCGCTCAGCGAACGAGGTCCTTGAACGCCACGTCCTTGTCGGTCCGGATGTCGCCCGGCAGCCCGAGCACCCGCTCGCCGATGATGTTGCGCTGGACCTCATCGCTCCCCGCGGCGATCCGGAACGACGGTGCGGTGAGGAACTGCTGCTGCCAGTAGCCGTTCCCCGGCGCCGCGTCCCCCGTCAGCATCCCCATAGGTCCCTGCAACGCAATCGTCAGCTCCGCCGTCTCCTTTCGCGCTCAGTGCGAAGAGGAGCTTGGCTACTGAGGTCTCAGGAGACGACATGCCCTTGCTCAGAGCCGTCTGCATACGAAAGCCCAGATACCGGGAGATCTCCGTGCTGATGAAGCAATGGGCCAGTCGTTGCCGTATGAGGGGGTCGGTGGTCGATCCGCAGTCACGGGCCAACTGGAGGATCTGGGGAAAACTCGACGTTCCACCACCGGAGCTGCGTTCGTTGGCCAGGGTCGTCATGGTGGCGTGCCAGCCACGGTTCACCTCGCCGACCACATTGGCGGCGGGCACCCTCACATCGGTCAAGAAGACCTCATTGAACGTCGAGCCGCCGGTCATTTGGCGCAAGGGCCGCACCTCGACACCCGGGCTGTGCATATCGACAAGAAAGAACGTGATGCCTCGGTGCTTCGGAGCCTCAGGATCCGTCCGCGCCAGCAGAATCCCCATGTCCGAATGGTGTGCGCCGGAGCTCCACACTTTCTGGCCGTTGACCACCCACTCGTCGCCGTCCCGCATGGCCCGGGTGGACAGGCTGGCGAGGTCGGAGCCGGCTCCGGGTTCGCTGAAGAGCTGACACCAGACCTCTTCACCCTTGAGCATCGCCGGCAGGTACCGGCGGCGTTGCTCGTCGGTGCCGTGTCCGATGATGGTCGGGCCGGCCATACCGATACCCACGGCGAACAGGCTCGAGGCCACGTCGAACTTCGCCTCTTCCTGCTTGAAGATCATCTGCTCGACGAAGGTACCGCCACGACCACCGAACGCGACCGGCCAGGTGATGCCAGCATATCCACCCTCGTAGATCAGGCGCTGCCACAACTTGCCCTCTTTGACGAATATGTCGTCGAAGTCGTAGAAGGAGTGCGACGTCGAAAGTTGCCCAGGGTCCCTCTCGCGGGCATTGGCCTTCATCCAGTCGTGGACCTCGGCGCGAAACGCTGCCTCCTCTTCGGTGTCATCGAAATCCATCCGGACTCCTCCTCGATCGGACCGCGTGTGTCATCGGATCATGCCTGTCATCGAACCGTGCCTGTCATCGAACCGTGCGTGTCATAGAACCGTGCGTGTCATCGTCCGGCTGGCTCAGTCGGTGGCCGGACGCCAGAACGGGAGCCCGACATCGTCGGCCGCTTTCAACAAGAGCACTTCGAGCGCCATGCCCACCTCGAGCTGATCGATGTCACAGTCGACGATGTTGCTCATCATCCTGACGCCCTCACTGAGCTCGACGATCCCCACGACATACGGGGAGAGTGCGGCAAACGCCGGGGAACGGTTCTGGCGGATGACGGTGTAGGTGTGGAGCGTGCCCCGGCCCGAAGCGTCGACCCATTCTGTCTCGCCGGCGCACGCCGTGCACAATGACCGGGGGTAGAACTGGTACACACCACAGGTCGTGCAGCGTTGGACGACCAGCTTGCCCTCAGCCGCACTCTGCCAGTAGTAGCGCGACGCATTGTCGGGAGCCGGGAGTGCCCGGAGCCCGATCGTTTCCTGCAGGCCTTCGATGCTCACGACTTGCCCTCCTTACCCAGAATGACCGTGCCGATACACGAAAGAGAACCGCCGGAACCGCATGCCACCGCCAACTCACAATCGGGCACTTGCGACTCACCGCCCTCGCCGCGGAATTGGCGCACCGCTTCGTTGATCAGGAAAATCCCCCGCATGCCCGGGTGGCAGGCCGAGAGCCCACCTCCATCGGTGTTCATCGGCTGTTTGCCGCCGCGCCGGAGCACGCCCGAATCGACGAACGCACCACCCTCCCCCTTCTTGCAGAATCCCATGTCCTCGAGGAGCATCAACACGGTAATCGTGAAGCTGTCATAGACCTGAATGGTGTCGATATCCTCGGGACGCACACCGGCCAGCGCGAACGCCTCCGGACCACACTGCGCAGCCGCAGTCGTGGTGAAATCGGGCATCTGGCTGATCGTCCAGTGGCTCTGCGCCGCGGCAGAGCCGAGAACGTAGACCGGCGGTTTGGCCAGATCGCGTGCCCGTTCCTTGGTCGTCATGATGAAGGCGCCCCCACCGTCGGAGATCACACAGCAGTCGAGCTTGTGCAACGGATCGGCGATCATGCGCGAGCTGAGGACGTCTTCGACGGTGATCGGATCGCGGTACTGCGCGAACGGATTGAGGCCCGCGAACTCACGGACGCCGACGGCGATCTCGGCCAGCTGCTCGGACGTCGTCCCGTACTCGTGCATGTGACGACGGGCTGCCATGGCGTACCCACCGGCGAGCACGTTGCCCCACGAACTCTCGTAGGCGGACGGTCCCTGGACCCGGGTGGCCCCACTCGAGAACGTACTCGTCCCGAGCATGCGTCCCACCCGCGACAGCATGTCGGACCCGTACGTCACGAGGACGACATCGCACAATCCGGTCTCGATGGCCGATGCCGCGTGCTGGACATAGAACTCGAACGTAGAGCCGCCGACCGAGGTGCCATCGATCCAGCGGTGCTTGATGCGTAGATATTCGGCCATGTTGGGTGCGTCGTCGACATTCGAGTTGAACCCGGTACCGGCGCACATGTAGCCGTCGATGTCCGACTTCTCCAGTCCGCAGTCGGCCAGGGCCCTCCGCAATGCCATCGCATGATGGTCCATGGCGTCGAGCTCCGGGACGACCGGATAGTCACTCCAGCCGATCCCCACGATGACGGGGTCACGCGATCCCATGCACTCTCCTTCGTCGGTTCCATTGTTGCAACACAACACCGTGTGACCCCGAGCGGGCCCATTCGCTACCGTGTGACCGTTCGTCACGCACGGAGGGGGAGATTGTATGGTCGTTGACGCCGAGGTGCCCTCGAGCGCTCATGGTGGGCCATTGGCCGGCGTCCGCATCGTCGAGGTGGCAGGACTGGGTGCGGGGCCCTTCTGCGCCATGATGCTCGCTGACATGGGAGCCGACGTCGTCCGGGTGGACCGGCCCACGCCGGCGCCGTACAGCGGCGTGCTCGGGCGCAGCCGGCGGTCGATCGCCGTCGACCTCAAGACCGGGGCGGGACTCTCTCTGCTGCTCGATCTCGCCGGCCGCGCCGACGGTCTCATCGAGGCATTTCGACCGGGCGTCGCCGAACGACTCGGATTCGGCCCCGAGGTCTGTCAGGCCAAGAATCCGAAGCTGATCTACGGCCGTGCCACGGGTTGGGGGCAGGAGGGTCCGTGGCGCATGATGGCGGGGCACGACATCAACTACATCGCGCTCTCGGGCGTACTCAGCATGGTGGGCCGCCCCGGAAGCGCGCCCGTCCCCCCACTGAACCTCGTCGGTGACTTCGGTGGCGGCGGGATGATGCTGGCCTTCGGCATGGTCTGCGCCATGCTCGAATCGCGCACGTCCGGAGCCGGCCAAGTTGTCGACGGCGCAATGATCGACGGGAGCGCTCTTCTGGCCACCATGTTCTTCGAGATGATGGGGCGCGGGATGTGGAGCGGGGAGCGCGGGACCAACGCCCTTGACGGCGGTGCTCCGTACTACGACTCCTACGAAACCTCCGACGGGAAGTGGGTGGCCGTCGGTGCGGTCGAAAGCCAATTCTGGGCGGCCTTCGTGGACCTCCTCGGCATCGGCGGAGCCAACCTCCCCGCGCAGATGGATCGAGACCGGTGGCCTGAACTGCGCGCACGGATCGCCGGCGCCATCGCGCAGCGCACCCGGGATGAATGGGCCGACCTCGCGGCCGGCACGGACACGTGCATCACCCCCGTCCTGACCCCGCTCGAAGTCCCCACCCATCCGCACAATCAGGAGCGCTCCGGCTACGTCATGGTGGGAGACTCGGTGCAACCATCCCCCGCACCACGCTTCTCGCGGAGTGCGCCCGCCGATCCCACCCCACCGCCCGATATCGGGGCCGACGCCCAAGGCGTTTTGGCCGACTGGGGATTCAGCGGCGACGAGGTCACGCGTTTCGCAGAGACCGGGGCCTTCGTTACTCTGCCCTGAGGATGGGGACGGGGCGGAGGACGGGGACGAGGACGGGGCTCGGTCGCTCACAAGACCGACCGCACACCGGGCTTGCGCACCGTCACGTCACCGCGCACCCGCGTCTGGCAGGCCAGGCGGATGACTTTGCCCTCGTACCATGAACGTCCCGAGAACTCCTTCAGCGCGGTCGCCTCGCGCTCGTTGGGTGGCTCGAGACCTTCCTCGCCCTCGATGACTTCGAAGAAACAGGTGTGGCACTCGGCCAACCCGTGACAGACGGTCGGCCAGAACAACCCTTGACGTTCCGCCTCCGCCATCACGCTCTTGCCTTCAGCCACGTCGATGTCGATGTCGATGCCCGAGGGCTCGATGTGCACGGTCACCACGTTCGTACCGGATCGCTTCGGCTACGAGCAGAGGTATTCGTCGATGACCTCGTGCATATGGATGACGTTGTGCTCTTGGCGTGGGTTGAGGCGCAGCCCGGTGCAGCCCCGTGAGCGCATGCCGGCTTGGACGTGGGCCATGTTGGCGTAGTCCTGGTTGGTGACGAGCCCCCAGTCCTTGGCCGCCCAGTCGGGGTAGAACTTGCGCTCGCACATCGGGCGGTCCTCGTCGGGGGCGACCCATTCGAGGGTCCACAGGTCCTTGATGGCACTGTGGGGGTCGAGCCCGTTGGGGCGGGTGCGGAACAAGGTGGTGGAGCCGGGGTAGATGGGGCCGACCACGTTGGGGAAGAAGTGGACGTCGTCGGTCATGAGGAGCTGCTCGTCGGTCAGGTCGCCCGAGGTCGATCCCCTTGCCCCGCAGCATCTGGACCCGGATGTCGTTGTAGGCGTCCATGGCCGTCTTGCCCTCGGGCAAGGGGTTGTTCTTGAGGTCCAAGACCTTTTGGCGCTCTTCTTTGAGGAACAGGCCCCCGAGCTCGTCGATCATGACGGCCAACAGCTCGCGCTCGTCGTAGTCGCCCGGGCCAAGGCCCAGACGCGGGCTCGGGCGGATCTCGTGCTTGACCTTGCCCTCGCCCCCCATGTGGTTGTGCTTGCCCAAGGGGCCGTAGGCCATGGTGGTGTCGTCGGTCCAGCGCAAGAGCTGGGGGTGGGTCCCTTGGACGTGATAGCCCTCGTTGAAGGCGTCGAGGGCGGACTTCCAGTTGGCCGGGATGATGACGGTGCGATAGGAGCGATAGCGCATCTTTTCGAAGCCGTAGGGGGCGAGCAGGGCCGGGAGCGGGCCGAGGAACGACTCGAGGGACTCTGAGTCGGGGTCCATGTTGATGAAGACGAAGCCACCCCAGCGCCCGACCTTGATCTGGCCCAAGCAGACCTCGGCGTCGGTCATCGAGGCGGGGAAGTCGAAGCGGTCGACCACCTCTTTGTTGGTGCCGTCGAGCTCGAAGCGCCAGGCGTGGTAGCGGCAGCGGATCTCCCCGGTGGCGAAGTTGCCCACGCCGGCGGCCAGGCGGGTGCCCCGGTGCGGGCAGGTGTTGTAGAAGGCCCGGATGGTGTCGGGGTCGCTCCGGGTGACCAGGATCGACTGGTCGCCGATGATGTACTCGAGGAAGTCGCCCACATTGCGGCACCTCTTCTTCGCGGCATGCCATCTGCCAGACCCGGGGCCAGAGCCGCTCCATCTCGAGGTCGAAGAACTCCTGGGAGACGTAGCGCTCCTTGGGAATGATGTTGGCCTGCGTGGTGGGAACCAGGTCCCCCTCGCGGCTGAGCGTCATCACCATCAGGCTTCACCCTCCCCATCTGAACCATCTGAACCATCGGGCCCACACGGCCTCTTTACTCTGACTCTAGAATACCAGAATGCTATTCTCGCTCCCGGTGCCCCGAGGGGATGCGGGATGAGCTGAACCAGGTTCCATCGACTGGGTGCTCAGCACCACACGCACCGTCCGGCGGCGCCTCGATCTCGACCGCCCGGTCGATCTCCAGGTCGTCAGGGAGTGTCTCGAGCTGGCGCTACAGGCGCCGACCGGCGGGGACTTCCAGGGGTGGCGATGGATCATCGTCACTGAACCGGCCACGAAGAAGGCGGTGGGCGCGACTCTACCTCGACGCCCTCGACGACGGCGTCAGGGGGGCGACGGCCCGTCGAGGTGGTGGCATCGGGTGACCGCATGCTCGATGGCGCCTGGCACCTGGCGGACAACCTCGACCGGGTGCCCGTGCTCGTCGTGGCGTGCATCAAAGGCGGCCTGACACCGGACAGCACCCCCGCCCAGGCCGCCGCCCTCTACGGGTCGATCTATCCCGCTGTCTGGAGCCTGCAGCTCGCGCTGCGTAGCCGCGGCCTGATCTCAGCCATGACCACGGTCCATACCGAGCGGCATGCAGCGATGGCCGAACTGCTGGGCATCCCCGACGACGTCACTCAGGCCGCGCTCATTCCGATCGCTCACCTGCTGGGCGACGACCTGCATCCTGCACGCCGGAAACCCGTGCGCGAAGTGGCGTACCTGAACCATTGGGGTAGGCCCTGGGACGAAACGACTCAGAGACCCGACGGGCGGTTACCGATCACCTGACGGGCGCGCAATTCGTCGAGCTCACCAGTTCCCAGGCCGAGCTCGGACCCGAGGATCTCGTCGTTGTGCTGCCCCAGAGTCGGCGGCGGGCTCTGGCACCAGACTCCTGCGGGCGGGGCACGGAACGGCAGACCGGCGTAGGGCTGCCATCCGGCAACGGGGTGGTAGAGCTGTTCGAAGAATTCCCGGTCCACGAGCTGCTCGTGCGCGACGACTGCCGGCGGCAACACGACTTCGGCGGCCGGCACGCCTGCGGCCAGCAAGGAAGCAACGGCATCGGACACCGGACGGGAGGCGAACCATGCCGAGAGTCGGGTATCGAGCTCGTCGTGCGCCCGACGCCGTCCCGCTGACGAGGCAAGCCCGGGCGCGTCGGCCCACGCCGGCGATCCGAGCGCGCGCACGAACCCGCGCCACTGGGCATCGGTCTCGACGGCCACGGCGATCCACGCATCGTCCCCCGCACACCGGTAGACGTTCTGCGGCGCGCCGATCCCGCGATTTCCCTCGCGCTGCAGGAGAATGCCGCCTACCTGCCGTTCGATGACCTGCTCCGCCGTGAGGTTGAGGGCCACCTCCACCATGGGCACCTCCACCAGCTGCCCCTCACCGGTCCGGTCACGATCCATCAGAGCGGCGAACAACGCGACCGCCGCATGCGCCCCCGCGATCGGGTCACACGCACCGCGCGGCGCCATCGGTGCCCCATCGCTGAACCCGGTCCGCCATGCCATCCCCGACAGCTGTTCCATGGTCGGGGCGAACCCGACGCGGTCGCGCCAGGGGCCGTCGAGCCCGAACGCCGGCATCCGTACCATGATCAATCGCGGCGTGAGGGTGTGCAGTTCCTCCCACCCGAGCCCGAACTGCTCGATGACCCGGGGGGAGAAGTTCTCGATGACGACGTCCGCTCCCTCAATGAGCGAGCGGACAAGACGAAGGCCATCGGGATCGCCGAGGTCGAGGGTCACGGACCGCTTCCCGGCATTGACCCCGTGGAAGATCCAGCTGTACTCCCACCAACGATCGTCCGCGACCCCCGAACCTCCGGCGAATCGCATCCCGTCAGGTCGCTGGATCGACTCGACCTTCACCACGTCAGCTCCGAGCGCTGCGAGAAGAAACGTCGCCGAAGGGCCCGCCCAGAACGCCGTGAAATCGATGACGCGCGTGCCAGCGAGAGGAAGTGACGACGATGCTGCCGCAGACGGGCCGCTCGGCGAGGCGAGGTGAGCCGGCGGATGCTGCGCATGGCGTGTGGTGGGAGCGCGAGGCGGCTGGTGCGCGCCGAGGGCAGGGGCCGCGCGGAGCGGCGCAGGAGCGCAGCGCGACATCTGCCACGGTGGCCGCGGCTGGCGAAAGCCCGCCGGGTTCTCAACGAAGACACCTCGGTCCACGAAGTGGTCCATCTCGGGGATGGTGGCGCCGTTGCCCAGAGCCGCCATCGGGACGCGGAACAGGCTGGCCAGGTCGACGATCTCGGCCACCGTCCGTGCGGCAAGCCACGGACGAATCAACGCGTAGACCTCCTCGCGGCGTGGCCACCTCCCCAGCTGCAGGCAGAGCTCGGGATCGTCGACGAGTTGTGCCTGTCCGACCATGGTGGCGAAGTCGCGCCACTGTTGGCCGGTGACCATTGACATGCCCACCCACCCGTCCTTGGCCGGTTCGATGGAGGGGATCTCGACCGAACGCGTGAACTGGCGCAGGCCCATCAAGGATGCATGGAGCCACTCGTGGCCCTGCATCGACTGGGTCATGCATTCGAGCAGCGAGAGATCGACATGGGAATCCCTTGGCCACGTCGCGCCCGTCTGCGCACCGCGCTGTGCCGCCAGGATCGCCAGCGCGGCGTACACACCGCCCACGTACTCCCCGATCCGGCCACCCACCGAGACCGGCGGACCGTCGGGAAAGCCGCGGAACCCGGTCGCTCCGCAGAGGGCCTGCAGTGTGAATTCGGTCGCCGGGCGCTCCTCCCAGGGCCCGCTCCAACCGAAGTCGGTTACGGACACCACCAGCACCCCCGGGTGGACGGCGGTCAGTGCATCGGGATCGCGAGCAGCCGACATGGCGGCCCGGCGACCGCACGTCAGGACCACCGCGTCGCTCCAGCGGACGAGCTCGGCCAACGTGTCCCGGTCGTCGAGGCCAGCGACCACGCTCCGGGTGCCGGCGCAGAGATAGGAGAACAGCGCGCCTTCCCGCCGCAACGGATCGCCCTCCGGCGTTTCCAGCTTGACCACCTCTGCGCCTGCGTCCACCAGCAGTTTGGTGCAATACGCCCCGGCAATCCGGTCACTCGCGTCGAGGACGCGAAGGCCTTCGACGGGCGTCGGCCGCCTGATCACGTCATCTGGTGGCGGCTGCGCGACATCCGGCCCCCTCGCACTGACCTCACCACCACAGTCGAGACCTCTCGGCGTCCTCACGGGCCGGGAGAGCAATGGTGGCAGTCACGGAGGCACACCGCTCCCCGTGTTGGTTCGCGATCGTGAGCTCGACGTCGACGAGATGCCGCACGTAGCCGTCTTGTTCCTCCCGTCGTGTGCCGACCACGCTGCCGGTTCCCACCATGGTGTCGCCCGCGTAAATCGACAGAAGGGTGGAGACCTTCCGACGTACGAGAAACGAGCGCGGGCCCGCCCATTCGCTCACGACGCGATCGGCAAAACCCAGAAAGTGCATCGTGTTCACGTAGATCGTCGGCTGACCCTGGGCACGGGCGTAATCGGGATCGTGATGTCCCGGAAAGTAGTCCCACGTCGTCGCCGGGTTCATGATTACGCGGCGGTAGGTGATCTCGTCGTCGACGCGCGGGAGCTCGTCGCCGGGCGCGACGTCCTCGAAGAACCGCTGCGTGTAGTCGACGCCGTCGATCATGCGGCTTCAGGCTCGAAACGGAACAGGACGTTCGTCATGCGGGCGACGATGGTTCCATCTTGGCGGCGGAAGGTGCTGCAGGTCGTGACGAAGTGTCCGGAGCCGATCGCGGTTCTCTTCTCTGCTGAAACCGCCACCAGCTCCTCGGTGACGTTGAGGACATCGCCCACCCGAACGGGGCGGAAAAACTCGGTTTCGTTCGAGGCGTTGACGAACGTGCTGCCCGGCAGGGGGACCCGGGCGGTCAGCAACGGCATGGGGAGGCGCGCCACCAGGTTTCCATTCGATGGGGATGACCCACGTCATCAACATGGCCGGCGGCGAAATGCAGCCACCCCACTCTCTCGCCGCGAAGTCCTCGTCCCAGAACCCGGCGTTGGCGTCGTGGACCATGGCGGCGAAATACCGCACCATGCCGACGTTCACCGGCATTTCGCCGAAGCGCACCGGCGTGCTGAAGCCGACCATGGCCAGGGCATCCTCGTACGACCCTTCGGCGATGTCATACCCCGTCGAACCGAGCTCACTCATGGCATGACATCCCCCGCCGCGCGCTGGTGGTCCATTACCGATCGGCGGCGCTGGCTCCGGCCACGGGCGGTTGGCTTCCCGGCACCTTCATGAAGATGCTCACCCCGCTGATCTTCCCGGCGGCATCGACCTCGAACAGGTCGGCCTGCGGGTATTCCGTCCGTACCCCGTCAACGTCGAAGATCTCGCTCAACTCCACCAAGAAGCGCTTCGATCCGCAGTCCGACACCCGGTCGACGCGGACTTCGTAATTGATCAAGGTGGGCATCAGTTTGCTGAGGAAGTCGACGTAGTCCTCCTTCGTCTCGATCACGTCCATGAAGGGCCCGACCCGTCGCAGATTCTCATCCGCCAGAATGGCCGCGAAACCCTCCCAGTCGAAGGCCGCGAACGTGCGCAGGTACTCCTCGACGACCGCCCGGTCTGACATGGAACTCCCCTCCCCTGGTGCGCTCTCTCGCGTGCGCAAGCCAACGTACCGCACACGACACGCCGTGGCCCAAGACCGGACGGACCGTGGACCGGGACCGGACCGGACCGGACCGGACGCAGTGGATCAGAAGGCCGAGCGCTCCCCGTGTTGCGGCCGTTGACCCTCGGGAAAGTCGCGGATCATGTTGTCCTGCACGAACGATGCCACGACCTCGCCGCTGGGCCCGAAGATGTTGGCGCGGCCGTACGAGCGGCCGCGACCCGAGTACGGGCTCTCCTGCGCCAGCAGGTGCCACTGCGACGCGTCGATCGGCTCATGGAAGGTCAGCGTGTGGCTGAGCACGCTCGTCGAGATCGAGACGTGCGACATGGCCTGGCCAACTCCCTCGTGCGGGCGCATCGCCGTGGCGATGAGGAAGCCGTCCGTGGCGTAGGCCAAGAGCGCCTGCCCGATGACCCCCTGCGTCGCCGCTTCGGGGAAGCGGACCCAGACGAAGAGCTCAGGGGGGCCGACCGCCGCCGGGTCGGAGAGGTCGACCCCGTCGACGATCCTCACCTCCCAAAAGCCGCCCTCGCTCGGACCTTTCGGCGCGTCGTCGGGCGTCCCCACCGATGGAGCGTCGGCACTGTGGCGAATGAGGTCCGGCTCGACCGCGCTCAACAGAACCAGGGACCTGGTGCACAGCCGCTCGCCCTGGCGCACGGTCACCGTCGCGCTGGCCAGGGCCCGGCCCGTGTGCATCGCCTCGACCTCGATGTCGAGCGGCTTGTCGAGCGCACCACCGCGGGCGAAAATCGTATGGATCGACTTGACCTCTTTCGTCGGGTCGATGGTCGCCCCCGCCACGATCGCCTGCGCCAACAGCTGGCCGCCGAAGACCACGCCACCCGGGCCCTCGGAGAAGTTCTGCGGCGCGAAAGCGGCCCTCGCCGACCGGTTCGAGGTCGAGGACCTCCAGTAGTTCCGATAGTTCTGCCACGTGGCCTCCGTTGTCCCGGGTCGCAACGACCTGGCCGAGTCGCCCTGCAGGCCAAGCCCTCTTCCCCCCATTGGGAAGTCCCCGGCCGGGATCATGCCACAGGGCGCCTGAACCCGTCCCGACCGGACCGGTGGGGCAGCCGGACAGTGGTCATTCGAATGGGACCGAATGTGATGATTGAGTAGTGTCGGCGGCCAGTCAAAGGGGGATGCACAGTGCCACTCGATCCGGATGCAGCAACCGTTCTCACCGCCATGCAAGCCCAGGGCCTCCCGCCCATGGAGACCCTGACGCCACAGGAGGTGCGTGACCGGACCGCGGCAGCCGCCGCACTGTCACCGGCACCCGATATCCCCGTCGCGTCAGTGGTTGAACGGGAGCTGGGTGGCGTGCCGTCCCTGGTGGTCACACCCCGGGGCGATGGGCCCTTCGATGTGCTCGTTTGGCTGCACGGAGGAGGATGGGTCATCGGCAGCGCACAGCAGTCGCTCCACAGCGCCAAAGAGCTCGCAACAGGGGCTGGCGTCGTGGTCGTCGTGCCCGAGTACCGGCTGGCGCCCGAGCACCCGTTCCCAGCCGCCTTCGACGATGTCGTCGCCGTCACCCGGGCCGTCGTCGAACAAGCGGCCGAGTTGGGCGGACCCACGGCCAAAGTCGCCGTCGGCGGGGACTCGGCGGGCGGCAACCTGGCGGCCGTTGCGGCACTGTTCGTCCCGGGGCTGTCCTTCCAACTTCTGGCCTATCCGGTCATCGACGCCACCATGAGCCATGCCTCCTACAAGAGCGTCGAGACCGGCTACATCCTGACTGCGGCCGCCATGCAATGGTTCGTCGATCTCTACGTGCGCGACGGGGATCCCGCCGATCCCCGGATTTCGCCGATCTTCGCCGACGAGGACGCCCTCCGTCAGGTGTGCCCGGCCCACGTCGTCATCGCCGGCTACGACCCGCTGGCCGACGAGGGCGCGGCCTACGCCCAACGTCTGCGTGAGGTGGGCGTGCCCGTCACGGTCGCGCGCTACGACGGGCAGATGCACGGCTTCCTCACCATGGGGGCCATGATCCCCACCGGGGCGGCGGCGATGAAAGAAGCCAGTGACCACCTGCGCACCGCGCTCGGATCGGCGCCCGTCGCCCAAGGTGCGGCCGGAGGGGAAGGGGCGTGAAGTCCGCTCTCGCACGAACGCACTTCGGACCGGCGGGGACCCCCGAAGTCGCAATCGTCGGGGCTGGATTCGCGGGCATCGCCACCGCCGTCAAGCTCAAGAGAGCCGGTATTCACACCTTCACCGTCCTCGAAAAGTCCGCAGGGCCCGGAGGCACGTGGTGGGACAACCGGTACCCGGGAGCGGAGGTCGATGTGGCCTCGCATCTCTACTCGTACTCGTTCAAGAGCCACGACTGGACACGGACGCACGCCAAACAGGCCGAACTGCAGGCCTACCTCGAAGAGGTGCTGGACGACTTCGACCTGCGCCCGCACTTCCGCTTCAGCACAACCGTCCGCGACGCGGTCTGGGACGAACGCACGCACACCTACACCGTGAACCTCGAGAACGGCGAACGCATCGAGGCCAACATGGTCGTGAGCGCGCTCGGTCTGCTCAACTACCCCAAATATCCGGATTGGCCCGGGCTCGAAGACTTCGCAGGGCCCAAGTTCCACACCTTCCGCTGGGAGCACGAGCACGACCTGACCGGCAAACGGGTGGCCCTGGTCGGAACGGGTTCGACGGCAAGCCAGGTCGTACCCGAGATCGCACCGTTGGTCGATCACCTCTATCTGTTCCAACGCGAACCCGGGTGGGTCGTCCCCAAGGGCGACCGCGACTTCACACCCGAAGAGCGCGCGGTCTACCAGAGCAAGCTGCAACGGCGCATCACCCGGTGGAAGGCGGCCTATCAACTCGAGAAGAACCAGATCGGCGGAGCAATCCACCGGCCCGGCACCAAGATCAACGGGGTCCGCGAGCAGCAATGCCGGTCCTTCATCGAGCGGGTGTTCGCCGACCGACCCGATCTGGCCGAGGCCGTCACACCCAAGTACCCGTACCCGGGCAAACGACCGATCCTCAACTCGACCTTCTACCCGGCGCTTCTGCGCGACAACGTGGAGCTCGTTCCCCGAGCGGTGGCGTCGGTGACCGAGAAGGGGGTGGTCGACGTCGACGGGAACGAGTACCTCGCCGACGTGTTGGTGATGGCCACCGGCTTCCAGCCGGCCAGCTACCTCTCGAGCCTGGAGATCGTCGGCGTGGGAGGCCGCACGATCCATGAAGCGTGGGCCGACGAACCCCGGGCGTTGCTCGGTATGACCGTCCCGGGGTTCCCCAACTTCTTCATCCAGTACGGCCCGAACACCAACGGCGGGGAAATCGTCTCGCTCCTGGAACGCCAGGCCGAACATGTCGTCCACTGCGCCAAGCGCCTCGTGCGCACAGGATCGACCGCGATCGAAGTGCGTCCCAAGTTCTACGACGCGTACAACCGATGGATCGACCGCCAGATGCGCGGCACGGCATGGGTGGTCTCGAACAACTACTACAAGGCGCCGACCGGACGCATCGTGACGCAGTGGCCGTTCGGGCCACTGCTGTACGGCCTGCTCACCAAGACGCTGGCCCCGCTGTCAGAACACACCAGAGTGGTGGTCGACGCGCGTCAGCCGGTCAGCGTCGCCTGATCGGTGGCCACGCCCGAGCGCTTCACCATCGCCGTCGAGGACAGCGTTCTCGAGGACCTCGATCAGCGCCTGGCCCGGATTCGATGGCCTCTCGATCCCGGCAACGAGGACTGGCGCTATGGGACGAACCGCGCCTGGCTCGAAGACCTGGTCGACTACTGGCGCAACGGGTACGACTGGCGGGTCCACGAAGCGGCGATGAACCGCTTCGACCACTACCGGGTCGAGCTCGACGAGGTGCCCATCCATTTCATCCATCGCCGCGGTGTCGGTCCCGACCCGATGCCCTTGGTCCTGACCCACGGGTGGCCCTGGACGTTCTGGGACTTCGCCGAGACGATCGACGCGCTCGCGGACCCGGGAAGCCACGGCGGAGACCCGGCGGATGCCTTCGACGTCGTGGTCCCCTCACTCCCGGGCTATGGCTATTCGGTCCCCCTGCTCCGCACCGGCGTCACGGTGCGGAGCACCGCTGCACTCTGGGTGCGGCTGATGCAAGAGGTCCTCGGCTACGACAAGTTCGGCGCGCACGGCGGCGACTGGGGGGCCAGCGTGACGGCGCAACTCGGGCACGAATTCCCCGAGCACATGGTCGGTGTGCACCTGAGCCTGCCCGTCTTGATGCGGGTGTCGTATTACAGCGGACTCTCGGCGGCCGACTACGGGCCGGGCGAAGAAGGTTGGTTCGAAAAGATGCAGGAGCGGATGGCCTTCGCCGCCAGTCATGTCGCCGTGCAATCCCAGGACCCCCAGACACTGGCCTATGCATTGAACGACTCACCGGTGGGACTGGCGTCATGGATCCTCGAGCGACGACGGCTCTGGAGCGACCACGGAGGCGACGTCTTCGACGCGCTGTCGAAGGACTTCCTCCTCACCAACGTCATGATCTACTGGGTCACCGAGTGCATCGGCTCGACCATGCGCTACTACTGGGAGAACTTCAAGGAACCCAACCGCCTGGCCCACGAACGCACGCCGTCGATCGAGGCCCCGACCGGCATCGCGGTCTTTCCACGGGACCTGGTCTTCGTCCCCCGGCGGATGGCCGAAGAGCACACCAACCTGGTCCGCTGGACCGAGATGCCCCGGGGCGGCCACTTCGCCGCGGCCGAAGAGCCCGATCTGATCGTCGAGGACCTGCGCGCCTTCTTCCGGCCGCTGCGTCGGGCGGCGCCGCACGGCGTCAGCGCCGCGACAACAGGCCTGATCCTCGCGACGGCCCGGTCAGGCCGACAGCACCCGTCGGAGCTCCGTCGACGCGCCGCCGACCCACGAGGCCGAGGCGCCGAGAGAGCCGGCGGCATCAGCCAGTGCCGTGTCGGACACTGAGTAGACCCGGCGGGCGTTGTGGCTGAGGATCTTGTCCTTGGTCTCCGCCGTGAGCGCGGGGTAGCCGTACTTCTCCTGGAACGACTCGGGGATCTGGAACGAGCGGAAGGCGTCGATGAGCGGCTGGGGTGAGCCGTACCAGATGGAGTCGGTACCCCAGAGGATGCGATCGGGACCGACGGACTTCAGCAACTTGCCCAAGACGTGGGCGGCTTCGGCAGGTCGGCGAAGGATGAGGTACCAGGTGCTGCCGAGCTCGGCGTAGACGTTGCCTCCGGGGCCTATGCCAGCAGTCTCGACCGTCTTCACCAGACGGTCGACGCCGTCGTTGGGAGCGTCGGCGTCATACGGTCCCTCCTCCCCCTCGGGGTTCAGCTCGTAGCCCGAGTGGTAGACGACGAAGTTGATGTCGGGATAGGCGAGCGCCGCCGGGCCGATGTCACGCGGCGAGGCCGCGGCCACCGAAGCATCGGGGATGGGGCCACCCAGGCCCTTGTGACAGGCCACGACCTTCGGACCGAGGGCTCGCACCTGCTCGAGGAAGGGCATCCCGATCTCCTGGTCATCGAGGAACCACCCGCCGGTGGGCGATGCCGCCGTGGGCGGCCCGTAGAGCGTGTATACCTTCCACCCCGAGGGCGAGAGCTCGGCCTTCCAGTCCGCCATGTGCTCCACCTCGGCCGGGCCCAGGTTCGGATGGACGATGGTGTGGGTCAAGACCCGGCCTGAGGCGCCGTACTTGGCGACGATGTCGCGCGCCGCCGCGATCTGCGGGTTCGTCAGCACGTTGTCATCGGCCGATCCGGGCGTGGACGTGAGCAGCGCCACCGCCGTCTCACTGGTGCCGAAGACGAGGGTGGCCCATTCGGCGGCGTCGATGAGACGGGGATCGACGCCGCCGCCCCAGCGGCGCTCGTCCACCATGGTCAGGAACCACTTCAGCCCGTCGGCACTCGGCCGGTCCCACCGGCCGGGGTCGATGAAGTGCGTCTGCACGTCCACGACAGGTGCGTTTCCCGAGAACGCGGCCGCGGCGGCGTCCTCATCGGTCTCGGTCGCCTCGTCCAGAGAGAAGAAGCCCCCACCGTGTGCCGCGTCGAGCGCGCGCAGGCGCGGTGGCGGTACCCCGGCGATCGAAGGCGTGGTCGGCCGCGGACAGACCGAGCTTGGGGGCGATGGCTCGCACCCGCTCGTCGAAACGGGCCGCCGCTTCGCGGACCGCCGCGGACGGCGGCTGCGGGGAGAACTCGTCGGTCGACTTGGCGGCCAGAAGTGGGCTGGTGACGTTGTGCTCATGACGGTGTGGCCTCCAGTTCTCGGGCGAGTGCGCTGATGTCAGCGAGCGAGCGCAGGCTGTCGTTGAGGTGGGTGCAGGTGCTGCGCCCGACGAACTCGTTGCGAATCGTCGGTCGCAGTGACGACAGCTCCATGCCGGCGAGGCGCTCTGCGCTGGCCACCGCCCCGGGGCATTCCAACCAGGGCAGCACCTGGGCCCGGGCCGCCACCGAGACGATCCGGCCCGACCCGGCGTCGGCGTTGCCCTTCACGGTGTACTCGTGCAGGACGGTCTCGACCCCGTCCTCGTCCGACGTGGCTGTCGCGAAAATGCAGATCGATCCGATGCTCACCGCCGGGTGTCGCCGGGCGCGAGCAGATCGAGCCGGCGCCGGCGGCGGACCGAGAACGGCGGCAGCTCGCGCCATGGCATGCCACGAGAACGGATCGCCTTCGCGCTCGAGGACCGGGTGCCGGGGGGCCGACCGGCACGGGGATCAGCCCGGTCTCGCGCACGTGCACCATCATGGTGGCGTCCTGCGCCCAACCCGGCGCACAGATCTGCCTGTCGTGCAAAGTCCGGCGGCCGGCGTTGGGGCGACAGCTGAACGGGCTGCGCTTGGGGGGGCGGCGGCTGAACGGGCTGCGCTTGGGGGGGCGGCGGCTGTTCAGGCGGAGGCTGTGGAGGCGGCGAGAGGGCGGGTTCGGCGTTGCTCGGCGGATCATCCATCAGGCCACCGCGGAGCAGGGCGTATCCCGAGACGAGGGTGGCGCCGGGCAGATCATCGAGGAGCAGGTAGAGAAGCGAGCCGTCCTCACTCTGCGTGCGATCCTCGGCCTCGCGCAGCACCTCGTTGACGCGGGAACGAAAGCCCGATCCCACCGAGCCTCCCAGCAATTGCTGCAAGGCGGGTACATCGGGTGACGTCGCGATCGACAGGAGCTTCTGCGTCGGGGCTGACCCTTGCCCGCAACCAGGCTTCGCCGACGACGTCGGTCGTGCCGTCGGGGTTGGTGCGCACGTCGCGCGCCCGGCCGTCGACCATGGCGTCGCCGCGCAGCCCGTCGGGGCGTGTCGTGTCGATATTGGTGGTGCGCCGGACGGATCCGGGGGGCCGCTCGATGGTGACGAGGATCGGATCGTGGGGCCCGGCCGCCTCGGGGAGAAACTCCATCAGGCGACTGGTCGCAGTCGCCGCCCCGACCGGGCGCCCGGTCGAGACCCCGTCACGGGTGGCGACGACGCCGTTCACGACGCTCATCTCCACGCCGACGGCGTCGGTCACGAGGCGGCGTCCTGCCGCCGGCTGATCGTCGACGAAGCGCACCCGCGTCGTGGCGATCCGGTTCGGGGTCGAAGAGCACGAGGTCGGCAGCCAGTCCGGGCCGCAACAGCCCCCGGTCGGCGAACCCGAGCAGGCGGGCCTGGTCGCCGGTGAGCATGGCCACGGCCCGCTCGAGCGAGAGCACCTTGCGCTCGCGCACCCAGTGCTGCAGCGTCCACACGGCGTAACAGCTGTCGGTGTTGGCGAGGATGTGGGCCCCGGCATCGGAGGCCCCGATCATGGCGGCGGGATGCGCCACCAGGCGCGCCACCTGGTCGTCGTCGCCGTTGCGCATGACCGTTGCCACCTGGGTCTCGAAGTTGTCGGCCAGCGCCAGGTCGAGCAGGAGATCGGTCGGGATCGATCCCCCGTTCGGCGCTGAGCGCAGCCAGGTCCTTCCCCTCGACGCCGGGTTGGAGGGAGTAGCGCAACCGGACATGGTCCCAGCGCCCGTTGAAGACCGGGGTTCGGCGGCATGACCGCCCCCTCCCGGCGCAGTTGCGCCCGCGCCTCGGGGTCGGCGGCCAGGGCACGCACGCCGGCCGCGCCTGCGTCCTGCACCGCTGCCATCAACGACGGCAGCGATCGCACCAACGTGCCCGGGCTGTCCAGCCGCGTCCACAGCTCGAAGGGACGGGTCGAGATCTGCGGCACCACGTTCTTGTCCGCCCGTTGTCCGGCCAGCGCCATATCCATGAGGACGAACGCCCCGCCCGGGTCCTCGCGTCGAGTCGAAGATCGGTCCCGACCACCACCGGCCGGCCCGAGGCCGCCGCCAGGCGCTGGTGCCAGCCCAGGTCGGCCACCCGCTCCTCGCGCCCCTGCAGGAGCGCGGCATTGGCCATGGTGAACAGGCCCGGTCCGGGGCCCTGCCCCGAGCACGGCGGCCAGCGCCAGCAGTTCGTCCTCGCCGCAGACCTGCCCGGGGAGGGCGGTCCCGCCCGGGCCCGGATTGCCGATGACCTGGTCGGTGGAGAACCCCAGCGCGCCGAGCTCGGTACCCTGGCGCAGGAGGCGGCCCATGGCGACGATCTCGTCCGCGGTCGCCTGGCGCGAATAGGCGCCGGGGACGCCGAGCACCGCGGCCCGTATCGGCACGTGCCCGATCAGGAAGGCATGGTTCAGCAGGACGTCGAGCGCGTCGAGCCGGGCCGCGTACGACGGAAGGTCGGACCAGTCGAAGGGCACGCCGGTCTCGATGGAGACCTCGGGGATCTGCTCGACCGTGCTCATGGCGGCCACCAGGTACTGGCGAGCCTCCTCGCTCTCCACCGGGGCCAGGGCGTACCCGCAGTTGGCCGTCACCACGGTGGTGACGCCGAAGCTCGAGGACGGGCGTCAGGTCGGGATCCCAGAACAGGTTGGCGTCGAGGTGCGTGTGCGGGTCGATGAAGCCGGGGGCGAGGACCAGATCACGGCCGTCCACCTCTTCGGTGGCGGAACCGCCGACGTGGCCACCCACCTGGGCCAGCAGGCCGTCACGCACGGCGACGTCACCCTCGGTCACCGGGCCTCCGGTGCCGTCGACGATGGTGGCGTTGCGGAAGATCAGTTGGTAGTCGGTGTCCGTTGCCATGGTGTCCCCCTCTCATACGCGCAACCGCGACGGCCGCGGTCGCCGCCAACATGCCGCTGGATCCCGTCGATCGGGGCCTCCCGGTCCCATCCGTCGCCCAGGTGGGCCAGCAAGCCCGTCGAGATCGATACCGAAGAAGCGGGCCGGGCCATCGACGAAGATGGCACGCTTGTCGGCCTCCGTCAGATCGGCGCGGTCACGCAGGATCTCGATCGGGTCGGGCCACGCGCCGTCCTGGTGCGGCCAGTCGCTGGCCCACAGCACACGGTCGGCGCCGACCGTGGCGGCGGTCAGGGCCAGGCCGGCGTCGGCCGGCTCTCCGGAGATGACACATTGCTGGCGGAATTGCTCGAGGGCACCACGCCGGTGCTTGTTGGCGATCAGGGCCATCTTGTCGTAGGTCTCGTCCAGGCGTCCCGAACCAGTGCGGGAGCCATCCGACGTCGCCCTCGAAGAACCCCACGCGGAGCGCGGGGAAGCGGTCGAGCGTCCCACCGTCGATGACGTGCAGCACGGCCAGCTGCAACTGGAACGGCACGCCCATCTGCCACTGGGCCCGGTTGGCGAGATGATGGGCGATGCCCAAGGTCGGGCTCGTCGGGTTGGCCGCGTGCACGACGGCCGGCATGCCCGCCTCGACCAGGCGCGCCCACAGCGGATCGAGGTCGGCGCTGCCCGAGCGACTGGCCGGCGGGGGTCGGGATGGGCGAGAGCATGATGGTGGTCGCCCCTTCGGCGATGGCCCATTCGAGTTCGGCCGCGGCCCAGTCCAGATCGTTGAGCGGCAAGACAGCGGCCCAGCGGAACCGGACGGGGTCGGCGGACGCGAAGTCGTGCACCCAGCCGTTGTAGGCATGGGCGGATGCGTTGGCGAACCCGGGATCGGGAAGATCATCGAGGCCGAGCGTCATGGTCGGGAAGAGGACACTGGCCCCGATCCCCTGGGCGTCCATCAACTCCAGCCGCCGGGTCGGGTCGTTGACACCGGGATCCACTTCGGTGTCGAGGTCGATATCGAGGCGACCGGCCGCACTGAGCGCCCCGGGAGTGCACAGCGAGCCGATCGTCCATTCGAAGTTGGTGGGATTCCCGAAGAACTGCACCTTTTCCTGACCATCGACGGTGACACGGCACCACGCCATGTGCTTGTAGCGCGCGGGCAGCCGCTCCTGCCAGAGTTCGAACGGCTCCATCACATGCCCATCCGAATCGATGATCGGCAATCTCACGATGTGACCCCCATGGCGCTTATCCCGGGCCGGCGGGCTCCGATGTGGAGAAGGGCGAGATTACCCCTCCCTGGCGGGTGGGTGGCCGGGTGGCTCAGCCCGTGGGTGGCCGGGTGGCTCAGCCGGCGGGTGGCGGCGGTGGCGGTGGCGGTGGCGGAGACGGCGGCACGACCAGCAACTTGCCCGTGGCCCGCCGCTCCGCCAGCTCGATGAGGGCTTGCGCCCCCTCTTCCAGCGGGAATGTCCCTCCGACGTGGGGCACCACCTTCCCGGTGGCCAGGAGTTCCCACAACTCGGCTTCATGGCGGGCCACGTCCTCGGTCCGGTTGGCGTGAGGCCCTGCATGGTGAACCCGGTGATCACCGGGTCCCTTCAACAGCACGAGATTGAGGGGGATCCGGGGGATCTCGCCCGAGGCGAAGCCGACCGTCACGAACCGCCCGGCCCACGTCATGGAACGCAGCGCCTGTTCGGCCCAGGGTCCGCCGACCGGGTCGATCACCACGTCGGCGCCTCCGCCGGTGATCTCCTTGATCCGCTCCTTGAGATTCTCGGTCACGTAGTTCACCCCGGCCTCGGCACCCTTGCGAGGCACACCGCCAACTTCTCGTCGGTCGACGCCGCGGCCAGCACGCGGGCCCCGAGCAGGTGGGCGAACTCGACCGCGGCCAGGCCGACACCGCCTGCGGCGCCGAGCACCACGACCCAGTCCCCCGGGCCGACGTCGGCCACCGTCCGCAAGGCCAGGTACGACGTGCGGTAGGCCACGCCGAACGCAGCGGCAGCCTGCAGATCGACCGCAGCACCGACCTTGTGCACCGAGTGCGCCGGGACGAGCGATTTGCTCGGCGAAGGCACCGATCATGGAGGCCCCGGTGACCCGGTCGCCCACCACCACCCCTTCGACGCCGGGGCCCACCAGTCGCACATCGCCCGCGAACTCGCTCCCCGGCGTGAAGGGAACCGGCACATGGATCTGGTACTGATCGGCCACCAGCAGCACATCAGGGAAGTTGGCGGCGGCCGCGACGATGTCGACGACCACCTCGCCCGCACCCGGGACGGGGTCAGGCAGATCCTCCATCACCAGGGTCTCCGGGGATCCGTATGCATTGCAGCGGAGCGCGCATGTTCAATTGGGCTGCTTTCGGGCTCGTGGGCGGGTCTGGGCGGGCGGTGAGCGGCGGCGGGGCTGGGCTTGCGGGGGCGGGGCTGGGCGGCGTGGGGCTGGGCCGGCGATTAGGAGTTGCCGACCAGGTGCTCGGTCCAGGCCGCCAGCTTCTTACGGGCCAACTCCCTCTGCGCCGGGAGGTGCGCCGTCGGCCACAAGCCCGGGCGCCGCCTCGTAGTCCTTGAGGACCTCGCGGGCCACGGTGATCTTGTGCACCTCGGTCGGCCCGTCGACGACGCTCATGATCGGTGCTGACATCCACATGCCGCCGAACGGCATTTCGTTGGAGACCCCGAGCGCGCCGTGCGCGTGCATGGAGCGCCAGACGGCGTCGTGGACGACCTTCGGGGTCAGCATCTTGATGGCGGCGATGTTCTTACGGGTGCGCTGGTAATCCCCGTACTTGTCGATCTCCCAGGCCGTGTAAAGGGTGAGCAGGCGGAACTGTTGCAGCTCGGCGTAGGAGTCGGCGATGTCACCTTGCATGAACTCCTTGCGGGCGAGCAGGCTGCCCTGGGTCTCACGACTCAGCACCCGCTCGCAGAACAGGTCCAGCGCCTTCTGACACGTGGCCACCGAACGCATGGCGTGATGCACCCGCCCCCCACCGAGGCGGGTCTGCGCGATGGCGAACGCCTGGCCTTCACCGCCGAGCAGACTGTCGGCCGGGACCCGGACCTCGTTGTAGTGGATCAGCGCGTGCATACCTTCGTCCTCGGACTCACCGGCCAGACCGACGTGCCGTACGAATTCGACTCCGGGCGTGTCGGTCGGGACGAGGAACATCGATGCGCCCTGATACACCGACACGTCGGGGTCGGTGATCGTCATGACAATGAGGAACGCCGCGGTGCGGGCGTTGGAAGAGAAGAACTTCCAACCGTCGATGACCCAGTCATCCCCGTCGCGCCAGGCCCGGCAGGTGAACTGTTTGGGGTCCGAGCCGGCCTGCGGTTCGGTCATGGAGTAGCAGGAGAACACCTCGCCGTTGAGGAGGGGCTGCAGATACTTCTCCTTCTGCTCCTCGGTGCCGTAGTGGGCGATGATCTCGGCGTTGCCCGTGTCGGGGGCCTGCGTGCCGAAGACGATCGGCGCCCAGCCCGACAGGCCCAGGATCTCGTTGAGAAGGGCGAGCTTGAGCTGGCCGTACCCCTTGCCGCCCAATTCGGGCCCGAGGTGGGCGGCCCACAGGTCGTGGTCACGCACTTCCTGCTTCATCGGATCGACGATCGGGCGCAATTCGTCATCGAGGGGGTGGAACTGGCGGTGCGGGTAGAGCAGGTCGAGGGGCTCGACCCGTTCGCGGACGAACTCGCGCGCCCAGTCGAGCTTCTCTTGGAAATCGGGCTCAGTCGAGAAATCCCAGGCCATCAGTTTTCTTCTCCTCAGTCGGTGTGGTGACTACGTGTGATGCGGCTCAGTTGGGTCGGGCGGCTCAGTTGGGTCGGGCGGACCAGGTGGGTCGGGCAGATCAGGTGGGGCGGGTGCGTCGGGTGGGTCGGGTGCAGGCGGTGGCGGTCCCGGGTAAACACGATGTGCTCATGATGCACCGTGTGGGTCTCGCACGCCGAGGCCGGACAGGAACCGCTCGTTGCAGGCGCTGACCTCACGCCGGGCCAGCACGGGGTCTTCGTGTTGGGCGACGAACATGGCTGAGCCCACCCCGAGGGCGGCCAGCAGATGGGCCAGGGGCTCGACCGGTTGGGGATCGAGGGAACCCTCGGCGATTGCGTCCGACAGATAGCGGACGATGTGTTGCGTCGGTCCGTCACGGCGTTCGGACCACGAACGCCACCCGAACACGGCTGGGCCGTCCACCAGACAGATCTGACGGTAGGCCGGGTTGGTCGACGCCGCGTCCAGATACACCTCACTGTTGGCCCGGAACAGCTCCCAGGCGCCCGCGGCGTGATCGTCGGAGCGGCGCCACAACAACCGGATGACCTCGTCCTCCACCTCTTCGTGCACGGCCCTGAAGAGGTCTTCCTTGTCGCGGAAGTGGTGGTAGAGGGCCCCGCGGGTCAGTCCGGCCCGTTGGACGACGTCCTCGGTGCGGGTCCCGGCGAAGCCGTTCTCGGCGAAGAGCTGGCGGGCGGTATCGAGCAGGGCGCGCCGCGTGTCCTGTACGTGGGCGTCGCGACGGCTGGCCCCATCGGTAGGGGGGTCCACCGCCTTCGTCCGTGTCGTCATAGGGTCCTCTCCCGGTCCGAGGCTGGGTAGCACACGGCGGAGCTCGTTTGATACATCGTGTTTCTAACATACATACTGTTTGCAGCTCCCGCTTCATGGCAGGATGCACGCGCCGCTATTGGCGGCTGTGGGGATGGGTCTCGGACCGGGAAGTCCGGCCGGGAGCAGCCGAGTGACGCCGAGAGGCGCCGAGAGAAGGAGCCCGCTGTGGACGATCTGCAAGGAAAGGTAGCCCTGGTCACAGGGGCGAGCCGTGGGGTTGGTGCGGCCGCAGCCGTGGCCCTGGCCGAGGCGGGGTGCGACGTGGCGTGCGCAGCTCGAGCGACCGAGGCCAATCCCCAACGGACCTCGGGCACCATCGACGAGACGGTCCGGCGCATCGAGGCGACCGGCCGGCGTGGCCTGGCCGTACCCACCAACCTCGGCGTCGACGAGGAGGTGGAGGCGATGGTGGCCACCACCCACGCGCACTTCGGGCGGCTCGACATCCTCGTCAACAATGCGGCGATCACGTTCATCGGGGATCTCGATATCCCGCTCAAGCGTTACGACCTGATCATGCAGGTGAACCTGCGCGCCCCGCTCATCGCGATCCGCGAAGCGGCGCCTCTCATGGAGGCCCAGGGGGGCGGCGTCGTCATCAACGTATCTTCGGTGGCCGCCCTCTACCCGCATCCGTCACTCCTCGCCTACGGCATCTCGAAGATCGGGCTGGAACGGTTGACGGTCGACGCGGCGAAGCAACTGGCGCCGGCGAACATCGCCGTCAACTGCTTCCGCATCGACATCGCCGTGGCGTCCGAGGGCTTCGTGGCGAACACGCCCGGGGCGGACCATTCCAACTGGGAGCCCTCCGAAGTGGCGGCTGAGGGCATCCTCTGGATGGTGCGCCAGCCCCCCAGCTATTCGGGCCGCCGCGAGAGCATGTTCGCTCTGCGCCAGCGCGAGGGGATCATGCCGACGCGGATCGCCTCGCCCACTACCGAAGCACCGCCCACCGAGTTGTACAACGGGCTCGTCGCGATGTCGGGCGACGACTACTTCGAAGAGCCGTATCCCGATGACGACGTAGCGAACTGACGACGTGGCGAACTGACGACGTGGCGAACTGACGACGTGGCGAACGACCGAACGACCGACCCAACGAGAGGAAGCTGACGACATGGCGAAACTGACGCCCGAAGAAGAGGCGGCAGCCGAGGCACGCACCGCGGGCCTGGTGGACGAGGGCCGACTCGGAGCTTGGATGGACGAGCGAGGCCTACCCGGGAAGGGAGAGCCGGTCACGGTCAGCTTCATCAGTGGCGGTGCGTCGAACGAGATCTTCCGCATCACGCGCGGTGACTTCGTGTCGGTGCTGCGTCGCCCGCCACGTATCGTGCCAAAGGGCCGCAACGAGACGATGTTGCGCGAGTACCGCGTCCTCGAGGCACTCAATGGCACCGATGTCCCCCACCCCGAGGCCTACGCCGCCTGCGACGACGACAGCGTGATGGGCTCGAGCTTCTATCTGATGAGTGTGGTCGACGGCTGGTCGCCGATGAACACTGACGGGTGGCCCGCTCCCTTCGACACCGATCTCGAGGCCCGTTACGGGCTCGGGATCCAACTCATCGACGGGCCGGCCCGCCTGGCCCGGGTCGACTGGAAGGCACGGGGCCTCGAGGGCTTCGGCAAGCCCGACGGGTTCCACGATCGTCAGGTCGACCGTTGGCTGGCGCATCTCAACGCCATCCAATTCCGCGAGCTGCCGGGTCTCGACGTCGCTTCGGACTGGCTGCGACGCCACAAGCCGACACATTGGGAACCGGGCATCATCCACGGGGACTACCAATTCGCCAACGCCATGTTCAACCACGGCGCACCGGCACAGCTGGCGGCCATGGTCGACTGGGAGATGTCGACGGTCGGTGATCCCCTGCTCGACCTCGGTTGGGTGATGAACGGCTGGACAGATCCGGGCGAGGACCGGACGTCGGGCTACGTGGACGCAAACGGTCTCCCCAGCCGCGACGACATGCTCGAGCATTACGCCACCGTGAGTGGGCGTTCGGTCGACGAGATCGACTACTACGTGATTCTGGCCCGCTTCAAACTGGCCATCGTCCTGGAGGCCGGCTATGCCCGCGTCGTGGCCGGGACGGCGGACAACCCGGGCATGGCGGCCTATGAACAGGTGGTGCTCGACAACATGCGCGCCGCAGCCGAGTTAGCGTCGACGACCAAGCTCGGGCAATAGCGACGGCCGGGCGGTGAAGACGGCCGGATAGTAAGGGAGCATCATGAAGATCGGGATTTCGCTCGGGCAACTCAACCCGAGTCTGTGGGCAGAGGCCACTCGGGAGGCCGATCGGCTCGGCTACGAGTCGATCTGGATGCCGGAGCACCTCGTGATTCCGGTGGCCATGGCGGGAAGCCCTCACGAGGGCGCAGAGCATCCGCCGATTCCGGCGAACGTCCCCGTGTACGACGTGTTCTCGTATCTCGGCTACCTGGCCGGGCAGACCGAGCAGATCCACTTCGGCACGCAGGTCTACAACATCGGGCTTCGCCATCCCTTCGTGGTGGCACGCGCCGTGACCACCCTCGATGTCATCTCGGGGGGCAGGGTGGAGTTCGGAATCGGTGCGAGCTGGCTGCAGGCGGAATGGGAGGCAATGGGGCTGGACTTCAGCACCCGCGGACGACGGGTCGACGAGACCATCGCGATGTGCCAGCGCCTCTGGAGCGAAGAGGTCGTTGAGCATCATGGCGAGTTCTTCGACTTCGGCCCGGTCATGTTCGAACCCAAGCCGACGCACTCCCCTTGGCCCTCACTGCACATCGGGGGCGACGGTCCGGCGGCGATCCGCCGCGCCGCCACGGTCGGGGACGGGTGGATCCCCATGAACCATTCGCTGGAGGAGATTCCGGCCGATGCCAAGAAAATCGCCCAGCTGCGACACGATGCCGGGCGCACCGAACATGTCGAGATCACCCTGGGCGGAGGGGCTGATCTCGACGATCTTCGCCGGCGCGCTGATTTGGGTATTGGGCGTGCACTCGTCAAGCCGTTTCGATCCAGCAAGGACGCAATCGAAGGCATGCGGCGCTTCGCCGACGAGGTGCTGCCGACGATCAGCGAGCACCCGGTCACTTACGCGACCGCCTGACCATCGGCTCGGGGGCCGGACGCGCCTCTGCGCAGACGCGAGCGTCTGCAGGATGGGGCGGGGACATGGTGAAATGACGAACTGGGCGCTGCTGGCCGCTGCGGGACGCTACTGGGCGCGGCTGGGCGCGGCTGGGCGCGGCGGGCCGCGGCGGGCCGGGACCCTCTGACCTCGGTCCGAAAAAGTCGGTCAGCAAGATGGAGCGTGTCGATTATTGCGGGGTGGCTAATCCCCCGGATCGGGTCCCCCGTTGCGGAGCCTGTTGTGGAAGCCGCACAGGACCCTTCCGTTCTCCTGGGTCGTCTCTCCCCCTTGTGCATAGGGGATGATGTGGTCGATCTGGCACCGTTCGGCCGGGATCTCGCAGTAGGGATGGGTGCAGATCTGGTCGCGTACTTCAATGGCTCGTCGGGTGGCTCCGGTGAAAAACCTCGAGGTGACCGAGCACTCGACCCGTTTGCCCGGCGCAAAGACGATCCGCTCGAAGGAGGCCTGCTCGAGCCAGGGCACCAACGAGCCCGGGGAGACGATGGCACCGTTGGCCAGTTCGCAGACCCGTCCGGTCAAGGTGGGCGAGTCGACCAGGACACTAAAGAGGGCTTCGGGGCGCCGTGCCCCCTCGGGCATGGCTTTGGAACGCACCGCCATCTCGACGGCGGCATCAGCCCGGCGCTGCGCCGAGGTGCGGGCCAGTTCGTCGAGGTGGGGGTCACGGCCGAGCCGTGCTTTGGCCTCGGCCCAGTCGGCTTCGAACATCTCGGCTTCGAGCCGCATGAGTTCGCCCGAGTAGATGGCCCCGCCAATGGGGTCAAAGGTCATCTTTCCGAGCCACAGGTCGCCCACGCTCTGGCTCACGTAGACGTCGCGCCGGGCCCTTTTCTCCATGGCCGACTCTTCGGCCCCGTCGGGATCGGCCAGTTGGGTCCAATAGGCCATGGCGGCACCGAAGGCGGCGAACTTCAGGTCGATGGCCGTCTGCACCAGCACGGCCTCGTCGCCGGCAAAGGCCTCTTGGTCGATGCGGGCCGCCCCCTGCGCCGCGTTGACCAACAGGTCGACCTGGGCCACCCCGATGGCCCCGGCGCAGAAGGCCTGCGCCACCAGGGGGACCGAGGGCAGGGCCCGCCCCCGGCGCAGTTGGCTGCGGGCTTCGGCAACCGGGAGATGGCAGCGCGTGGAGAGCCAGGCCGAGGTGCTCTGGGCACCGTCGACCGCCCATTCGCCCGAGGCATCGAAGCCGGCCACCGCCACGCTCGTCCGACACTGCAGACGACCGAGGGACCTCTCGAAGGACACCACCGAGGCGGCGTCGCTGTAGGAGAACAGGTCTTCCTCCTCCAAACGATCGAGGGCCTGCTCGAGCTGCTCTGCTGCATCCATGCCCCCAGTAGATCAGGGGGTTGTGACATCTGACCCCTGTGCTGGTGCAGAGCCACAAAAAGGAAAAGAAATACCGTACATAACGCGGAAATGAGCGACCGTTGCGTCACCACCCCTACGAGATGGCGCCCCCCACCCGACGCCGGGCAAAGTACCAACGCCCGCGCTCGTAGATGAGGTCGTCGATCACCGGCACCACCCTTCCCACGATGACGAGATCCGATCCTCCGTCAGCCGTGCCGACCAACGTGCGGCATTCCTGCGTGCCGTGCACGCCGTCGATGCGGACCACCGAATCGGCGAGCAGCACGCTTGTGGGGCGAGACGCTCGGGCGAACCACCGTGCCAGGGCCGGGTGCCCGGTGATGGGCTCCTGGCCGGATAGTTCGAGGACACCTTCGACAACGAATGTGCCTAACCACGTCGCCTCATCCCCCGCCTCGAGGGCACGGTGCTGTCGGATGGTCAGGTCCTGCACGGCTGCGCGGCCCGCCAACGACTGCAGCGTGCGCTCATCCTCGTACGACAACGACATCGGTTGCTTGCTCCTATCGGTGTGAGCTGTCTGATCTGTACAACTGCGTGACCTTCGAAAGCCGTGTGATCTGCGCAGGCGTTGTCCTGCCGAAACCGGCGATGGCACGCCGAACGTCAGTCCGGCATCTTCCCCATGGCGTCGCGGCCGCCGACCGGCGCCTCTCCCCCGGGTTGTTGCAGGTAGAGGTGCATACCCTTGATCAGCCCTTCGCCGTCGAGACGGAAGATGATCGCCTCGGGGAGGTCCTTCATCACCCCGTCCACCTCGAGGTGCTCGATCAGTTCGGCGATGACCGTGTCGCCGGCGTAGGCGATGTGCACCGGCTTGAGCTCGTAGCCGGGCTTGAGCGTCGGCACCACGCGGCGTAGGAAGTCGATGTATCCCTGGCTCGAGTCGATGATGTCACCGTACGGACCGATACGTTCGAATCCCGTCGGCGAAAAACAGTTCGCCAACCTGTCCCAGTCACGGGCCGCGTACAGCGCCACGAAGTCCTCAAATGCGGGCATGCTCCCCCCCTCTCTCGCTGCGATCACCGCAACTCCTGCACGAGCCGCGCTTGCTGCTCTGTCGGCTTTCCTGCTCTGGCACTTCTGCCTGTTCTCACTGCTGTCCGAATCGTTGACGCAGGACCGGTTTCAACACCTTGCCGGCAGAATTCAGCGGGAACTGATCGATGACCACCACCGACGTCGGCTTCTTGTAGGAGGCCAAGCGTCCCTTGCACCAGGCGATGACCGCCGCTTCGTCCGGAGGAGCGTCGGGATCCACTGGGACTATCACCGCTCGCGGCGTCTCGCCCCATTTGGGATCGGGCAATCCGATCAGCGCCGCATCGAGCACATCGGGATGGGCGCGCAGCACTGCTTCGACCTCGGGGCAGTAGATGTTCTCACCGCCCGAGATGATCATGTCCGTCTTGCGGTCGACGACATACACATAACCCTCTTCGTCCATGCGGCACAGGTCACCGGAGTGGAACCAACCTCCGGCGAACGCCAGTTCGTTGGCTTCGGGCATGCGCCAATAGCCCTGCATGACGGTAGGCCCCCGGTAGACGATCTCACCGACCTCCCCCACCGGAACGTCGTTGCCGTCCTCATCGACGACACGCGCTTCGACGTTCATGATCGGCCGACCCACCGAGCCGCGCTTGCGTTCGGAATCCTGCGCGTGGAGGACGCATGTGACGGGGCTCATCTCCGTCTGGCCGAAGAAGCTGAAGATCGGTACACCGGGTAAGACCTGCGCCATCTTTTTCAAGACCTCCACCGGTGTGTTGGCGGCGCCCCACGATGCTCGCCGCAGGGCCAGCTGTACTCCCGATGCCGTCACCTGGTCGCAGATGTCGTCCCACTGCATGCCCACGAACACACAACCGGTGACGCCGTAGAGCGCGATCTCCTCGACGGCCTGGCGGCTGTCGAAGCTCCCGCTGGGGACGATGACGGCACACCCACCGCCGATCACATACGGGAGAATCCCGGTCAGGCCGCCAATGTGAAAGAGCGGGAGGTTGCCGTACCAGACGTCGTCGTACCCCACGATGCCCTGGGCCACCATCGCGTTGAGGGTGCTCATGAGCAGGTTGAAGTGGCTCAGGACCGCACCCTTGGGACGACCGGTGGTGCCCGAGGTGTACATGATCAGCGCAGCGTCCTGCTCGTTGACAGCGACCGTCACCGGTGTGTCGTCGCCGTCGGTGATCAGGTCGTCGTAGCGCTCTGCGTCCGGACCGGCTTGCGCCGGGTCCCCGACGACGACCACTGCGTGCACGTCGGGGAGCGTGCCCCTTACCTGTCCGACCAACGGGGCAAGTCCTTCGTCGACCACGACGACCGAGGCGCCGCAGTCACCGACGATGAACTGCACTTCCTCGGCCACCAGGCGGAAATTCACCGGAACGACGACGGCACCCAGGCGCCACCCGGCGAAGATCACCTCAATCATCTCGATGCTGTTCGTCATCAACACGGCCAGACGGTCGCCGTGCTGCACGCCCCGCGCCATCGAGCGCGTTGGCCAGCGCGGTGACACGCCGATCGACGTCTCCGAACGTCCGGCTCTCGCCACGGCAGATGTACGCGGTGCGGGCCGGATACTTGCGGGCAATACGGCTGAGCTGTTCCCCGTGGGCCATGCCACGACTGGCCGCAAGAGTGGCGAGGGCGGCGACAGTATCAGTGGCCACGTCAGTGCTCATCGGCGCACGGTGTAGCCGGCTGCCTCGCGGTCCCACGCCGAGGAGGGTACGCCGCGGGCGCGCAACTCGTGCTTGAGGATCCTCCCGACCGCGTTCTTCGGCAACGCCGGGGTCACGTCCACGTAGCGTGGAACGGCAAAGTACGGCAGGTGTGCAGAACAGAAGTCCATGAACGCCACCATGTCGATCGGCTCGGCTGCAGCAGCCACCACGTAGACCATGACGTCGTCTTCTCCGAGCTCGCTGGGCACGCCCACTGCAGCCACCTCAGCCACCTCCGGATGGCGCAGGAGCGCCTGCTCCACCTCGAAGGACGAGATGTTCTCACCTCGCCGCCGCATGGCATCCTTCTTGCGGTCGGCGAAGTAGAGGATAGCCGTCCTCGTCGAAGCGACCCATGTCCCCGGTGTGGAACCACAGGTTGCGGAACTGCTCCACCGTCTCGCGATCGCGACCGTCGTAACCCTCGAACATCACATGGGAGCGTTGGGGACGGCAGACGATCTCGCCGACCTCGCCGACCGGGACGGGACGGTCTTCGGCGTCAAAGAGCATCACCTCGAAATTGGGATTGGCGCGTCCCGATGCACCCGACCTGTTGGTCTCGTCGACGCCGGCGACCACCATGGGGAAAGCCTCGCTCATGCCGTAACAGGTGACGATGCGGCACTGCCAGCGCTCCTCCATCGCCTCGAAGCTCTCTTGGGGCACCGGAGCGGCGGAGATGAAGCGCAGCGGGATGTCCTTGTCGCGTTCGTCGGGTGGAAGGTTCCACAACATGCTCAACATGGCCCCGGCCAGCGCGATGCCCGATGCCTCGTAACGCCGTACCCGATCCCATGTGGCCGAGACGCTGAAGGTCGAATCCAGAATGCCCGTGCCCCCGGCGAGCATCGGCCCCAGGACCGTGCCGACGGCACTCAGATGGAAGAGGGGCAGCGGGCCGTAGACGGCCTCACCGGGTTGGAGTCGCCAGAGGTCGACCATGGCCTGCGCCGCCGCCAACAGGTAATGCTGTGTCGCAAGGACGCCCTTGGATCGACCCGTCGTCCCCGATGTCGAGAAGATGGCGCCCAACGGGAAGGGTGCGAGGTCAGGCAAGCCGACGACCTGCGACGGATCCCCCTCGAGGAGCTGCTCTATCGGGTGTACCTGGATCTGCGATGGAGGGACGGCGTCATCGGCGCCGGCATCGGCCGATGCCTTCCCATCCTCACGCAACAGCGCGGCGCGGAGGCTCGGAACATCGGCGGCAATGGAGAAGACGCGGTCGGCCAATGAGCGGTCGAGGGCGATCATTTTGCTGTTGCTGTCACGCAGTTGATTGGCCAGGAACTCGCCCCGGTAGGCCGTGTTGATAGGCACTGCCACGGCGCCCAGGCGGCACAACCCGAACCACAGCGTCACCCAGTCGGGTGACGTACCCATGAAGAGCGCAACGCGGTCGCCGGGCTGGATACCGAGACCAGCCAGCACGTTGGCAGCCGAGATCGATCGTTCCTGAAGCGCCTTGTACGTCAGTGGGACATCGTCGATGACGAGCAGCGGCTGATCGGGCCGCACCGCCACCCGGGCATCGAGAATGCCGGCGAACGTCAGGCCGTCCCCCGGCGTCGCCTCCCAGGGCGGCGCGGGCGAACTTCCGGTCACTTGCTCCCCGAAGGGACGGTCTCCGCAAAGGTGTCGGCCGGATAGAAGCGACGACACCAACGCCGGAGCGCGGCGTAGTTCTTCGCCTCTTCAACAGCAAACGACGGCTTCTCAAGGTATTGCATGTTCTCCCACGTGAAGAAGTCCTGCTTGATGATCTCCTGTTGCAGCTCGATCCAGCGCGCGGCCCGGCCCGTCGGGACGTCGCCGGTGTCACCTTCTTCGCGCACGCACGCCATGGTGAACCAGTAGTCGGTGTATTCCTCGTCAACCGGGGTATGGCCCGTGATCTGCACCGAGGCCAAGACGTTCTCGGGGAAGCGCACGAAGCCGATGCCCAGCCCGAAGGTGTCGTAGACGACCTCGCCGTCGACGGGTCCGTTCGGCGTCAACCAGGTGGTGGGGCGCCCCCCGCCGTAGTTCACGTCCACCGTCGCATGCAGGTGGTAGTCGTGCAGCTCGAAGGATGTCGTCTCCGCCGGCCGGTCTCCGTGATGTACCGGGGCGATGTGGTACGGATCAGCTGCGTTCTCCACGATCATCTGGGGGTGGACCTTCACCCGGTTGAGCATGCGCGAGTGCGGGTGCAACGGGTAGTAGTCCCCCGTCTCCAGTTCGGGAACGTCGGGCAGGCTCCACGTCGGCTCGCCGCCGTCGCGGTCGAACCACATGACCACCATGCCGCACCACTCCACCGTCGGATAGGTGCGGATACGCACCGACTTCTTGCAGCCCTCCTTGGAGTACGGGATCAGCGAATTCGTCCCGTCGGCCCGCCATTGCCACGCATGCCAGGGACACTTGACCTCGTCGCCCACGACGCTGCCACCGACGCCGATGTGGCCACCGAGATGCTGGCAGTACGCGTTCATGACGGCCACTGTGCCCGACTCGCCCCGGAAGCAGATCAGCTCGCGACCGAAATAGTGGAGGGTCTTGAGCGTCCCCGCCGACACGTCGGACGAGTTCGCAACGATGTACCAGCCCGTTGGATAGCGATAGCTCGAGACGGACAGGGGCGCTTCCGATTCGGCCACCTCGTTCGTGACAGTCATAACGGACTCCATTCAGTAGACGACTGGATGCTCACGTCGGAATTCCGGGCTGCCGGCGCACACCCCGAGGAGTGCCGCAACTGCATGTCGGCGATATTCGTCCGGGCCGGCCACCCTGCGATCCCCCGTTCACGGCCACTTCGGATGCGACGTTCGCACCCTAGATTGCAACATTAGATCAAGGATTGCAATATTAGGCCGGACGAACGACATGGCCCAGGTCGTGTCCTTCCTCTTCTCCGACGAAGCCTCGTCGACGAGCGACTTCTGGCTGTCAGGCGGGCCAACTCTCGGGAGGGGCCTCAATCCCGTAGAGCTTGGCCGCGTTCTCCCAGAGGATCTTGCGCCGTACATCCTCGGCGACGTGGCCCAGATTGGCCGCGATCGTCTTGTCGATGTCCCCGAAGAGACACGTCGTGTGGGGGAAGTCCGTCTCGAAGAGGACGTTGTCCACCGGGATGAGGTCGAGGAAATGACGGGGGGCCAATTGCTCGAACCAATAGGTGACGTAGACATGCTCGCGGAATAGCTCTGAAGGCAGAACGTCCTCGGCTGTCCTCTCGCGGCCGGGTCGGAACGCGCCGAGCCAGCTGTAGTCCGAGGCCTCGAGCACGAAGGGCAACCAGCCCATACCGCTCTCGACGGACACGAACTTCAGTCCGGGCCAACGGGGCAACATCCCGCACGTGATCAGGTCGGCGCATTGGACGCCGTTCTTCATGAAAAGGTCAACGGCGCCGTAGGCCTGCGCGCCTGCGATGCCGTGCGTCTCGTAACGCTCCGGGGTCATGACAATCGGCAGATCGCCGGCGTTGCCGATGTGGAAGTGAATGGGAAGGCCCGTCTCGATGGCAACCGCCCACAGGGGATCCCAGTGGCGGCTTCCCAGCACCGGCAGCCCATAACGTTGCGGCTCACCGGTGAACAGGATTCCCCGGGCCCCGAGGTCAGCACAGCGCAGGACTTCACGCACGGTGGCTTCGACATCCCAGAACGGGGTGGCGAGTACAGCGAGGAGCCGTCGTGCATCAGTGCCACACCACTCCATCAGAAAGTCGTTGTACGCGCGCACACTCAGGAGCTTGAGCTCGTCGTCGTCCATGGCGAGGAAGTTTTCGCTCCCGAAACCTCCGACGTTCGGATAGAGAACCTGGGCCCAGATGCCAGCTTCGTCCATGTACGCCAACCGCGCTGTTGCATTCGACGCGGCGGGGTGGCAGTCGGCGTAGGTCGGCGGATAGTTCCCGGGGAACGTGGGCCATCCCGCCGGTGCCGAGGTCCCCACGGAGCCGATGCGCTTGTTCTGCAGCATCCAGATGTCAGCACCGTCGACCCGCTCGACGTGCGGTACGTCGTCGATGTACTTCCTCGGGACCCTGGCCGTCCAGACATCGGCCGGCTCGGTCACATGACTGTCGGAGTCGATAATCAGATTCGCTACGGGCATCTCTTGTCCCCCAATGCGGAATGGCTCTGTTGCGGAATCTCTCTTTTGCAGAACGGCTGTCTGTAACGTAGCAAGCTGCGATCTCGCGGTTTACGTGGCCCCGGGGCCACCGTCAACGGGAGGGCAACCCCGGTGACGTCGCGGGCCTCCTCGGACGCCAGCCTGACGACGGCCTTTGCAATGTCGACTCCATCGACCCATGGAGTGGGAATTAGGTTGGCCATCGTCAGACCCCCGTCGTCTTGTCTAAGATTACCACCTTGCCCGCACGCGTCGCTGAGCCGAGGTCTGACATGCAGCAGGACATCGCGTCCTTTCGAACCGAGCTCCGGCAGTGGCTTTCGGCCAACTTTCCTAGGGAAGACGGGCTGCCGCGCACCGGAGCCGACCGCGATCCCGTCCGGCACCGGTTCCTGCAGCGACTCCTCTTCGACGGAGGATTCGCCGGCCTGACCTACCCAGCCGAATATGGCGGCCGAGGGCTCACGCCCGAGTTCCAAGACGCCTTCAATGAAGAAGCGGCAGGCTACGAGTTGCCGACGCTGTGCAACGTCACACTCGGCATCCTCGGCCCAACGATCCTCGATTTCGGCACCGAAGAACAGAAGCTCCGGCACATCCCGGCCATCCTGCGCGGCGACGAACTCTGGGTGCAGCTGTTGAGCGAGCCGGCGAGCGGATCCGATCTGGCCGGCTGCATCACGCGGGCCACCCGCGACGGGGATCAGTGGATCCTGAACGGCTCGAAAATCTGGAGCACGGCGGCGCACTTCTCCGACTTCGCCCTCTGCCTGGCCCGCTCCAACTGGTCCCTACCCAAGCATCGCGGGCTGACCATGTGCATCATCAGATTGGCGCAACCAGGGATCGACATCGAGCCGATCACACAGGCCAACGGCGAAGCCGAGTTCTGTCAGGAGTTCCTCACCGACGTGGCGATCGACGCCGCCGACATCCTGGGCGAGGAGAACGCGGGCTGGCAGGTGGCCAGCCGCCTCCTCACCCACGAGCGCAATCTCGCTGGTGCGGCCTCGCCCTTTACCTACGGGTTCGCGGCGGAGGCGACGCCCGTCGCTCCCACCACCGACGAGTTGATCGAACTCGCCCGTCATTGCGGCAACGCAGAGGACCCGCGCGTGCGGGCCCTCGTCGCCGAGGCGCACGCGCTCGACTCGATTCAGGCCAACCTCGTGGAACGCATCAACACCGGTATCAGCACCGGCGCGCTGGAACCCACCTTCGGGTCACTGCTCCGCTTGTTCGAAATCACCAAGGTGGTGCAATCCTCGAACTCGAGCGCCGACATCGCCGGGCCTGAACTGGTCGTGTGGCCGGCCGCAGCGTCCGGGAAAGTCGGCAATCAATTCCTGATGCGCCAAGCGGCGGCGTTGGCGGGTGGGAGTGTCGAGATGCAGCGCAACATCATCTCGGAGAGGGTCCTCGGACTCCCCCGTGAGCTGGCCACCGATGTGGGGGTTCCCTTCGACTCGGTGCGTCACAACGTTGCCGGGACCCGACAGTGAGCCGGACATGAGGTTCGACGCCACGGAAGAGCAACAGCAGCTCCAGGCCATCACGCGCCGGTTTCTGGAGGACACCGTTCCGTTGACCACGGTGCGCCTCTGGGGCGAGAAGAGCCCCGCCGGCTTCGACCGGGACTGGTGGCGGCGGGCGGTCGAACTGGGGTGGACGTCACTGCTCGTGCCCGAAAGCCAGGATGGCTCGGTGGCCGATGCTGCAGAGGTGGCCGATGCGGCAGAGGTCGCCGATGGCGCCAATGGCGCCAATGGCGCCATTGGCGCAGATGTCAGGGGCCTCGGAGGCCTCGCCGACCTGGCCATCGTCGCCGAGGAGCGGGGACGCCTGGTCTCGCCTGGCCCGCTGCTTCCTGTCAGCGTGGCGGCCTGGACACTAGCGGTAGCCGATGCGGACGCCACGGCGGACTGCTGGGCGACGCTCGAGGCCACTCTGTCGGGTACCGCCGTGTGCACCTGGGTCGTGGGCGAGAGCGCGCAGTCATGGTTGACCGCTCCCCCCGCGGTGAGCGCCGTCGTCCGGGGCGACTCGCTCGAGTTGACGGGGATCGCCCGCGCCATCGAGTCCGGCGCGGACAGCGACAGCTTCGTGGTCGCCGCTGCCATGGGTGATGCCGTTCTCCACGTGCTTGTGCCGGCCGGGCTCGCCGGCCTGCACAAAGAGCGGGCACACAGTCTCGATCTGGTGCGTCGCCACGCCGACCTCACGTTCGACAATGTCGTCGTCCCCGCATCGTCGGCGATCATCGGTGCCGCGCGCGGCCGCTGGGTGCTCCAACACCAGGGCTACATCGCCAATATCATCCAGTGCGCGGAGATGGTCGGTGCGGCCGCCCGGGCCTTCGAGATCACCCTCGAGTACACCGCTGAGCGCCGCTCCTTCGGCCGACCACTCGCCTCCTATCAGGTCCTCAAGCACCGGTTGGCAGACACGAAACTCTGGATAGAGGCATCGTACGCAGCGGTCGAAGGTGCCGTGGTCGCAGTAGCCGGGGGATCCCCGTCAGCGGCGCAGCTGGTCAGCTCGGCCAAGCTCTACGTCGGCCGGAGGGCCGCCGACATCGTCCAGGACTGCATCCAGATGCACGGGGGCATCGGCGTGACGTGGGAACACGATCTCCACCTTTACCTTCGACGGGTCACGACCGATCGTCAGCTACTGGGCACCCCCACCGACCACGCATTGCACCTCGCGTCCCTCATCGGGCTCTGAACCACACCCAGGAAGGAGCTGCGACCTACCAGGGAGCCTTGGACAAACCCTCCACGGTGATGCGCTGCTTCCCCCCTTGTGAGAGGACGTAGCGCTGCGACTCGTGCAGGTGCTGGGCGACCAGGTGGCGGGCCCTCGCCGCGTCGCCCTCCTCGATCGACTCGGTGATCTTGATATGGGTGCGCAGGACGCTCTTTCGCGCCGGAAGATTGGGGTACTCGCCGTGCGCATTTGTGGTCTCGGCCCAGTTCGATTCGTGATTCGACCACAGAGTCTCGAGGGATCCGGCCACCAGGGCCAGCGTGGCGTTGCCGCACCCGTGGACCACGGCATCGTGAAAACGACGGGCCAACCGGGTGAAGGCAGGACCGTCGGCGAGTTCCGCTTCGAGCTCCTCGTTGAGCTTCGTCAGCGTGGCCACGAGGCTCTTGTCGTGCAGGCTGCGCTCGGCCGCCTTGGCCGCGCAGGCCGGCTCGCAGTCCAGAAGGGCCGCGGCCAGGTCCTCCAGCGGCGTCTCTTGCGCTTGGAGGACCATTCCCAACATGTAGGCCGCCACCTTGGCCTTCGGCGTGTGGATCACGGCACCGCCGACGTTGCCCCGACGGACCGAGAGGAGGCCCTCCGTCTCGAGGATGCGCATGGCCTCACGGATGGAGGGCTTGCTCACCGGGAACTCGAGGAGAAGGTCGTCGACCTTGGGCAGCACATCGCCGTCGTTGAGCTCGCCGGCCAGAATCCGGCGGCGCAGGGAGTCTGCGATCATTTCCGCGATGCGGGGCTGGCTCAGTTGTCGGCGGCCCATCCCGTCGCCATTTTGGCCGGCTCGATAGCTCAGGGCGGCAGTCACAAGGGCAATCTTACACATCATCAAGACCGATCCTCCGGATGCGATCCATCTGCGGAGCCCGTTTTCCTGCCTTGGACCTGCCCTTATGACCGTGTGACCCCCAGCTCAGCGCCCCGCCGACCGGGACGACGCACAGTCAGTACCCGCCGTGGCAAAGCGCCCGACAGCCTTGCCCACCTGACCCCGTGTGTTCATACTTTGTTATGTTGGAAAGGTTCAGCAGTTGACAGGGAGGGCACATGGCTGACACCGTCCGCACCTGCATCGGTATCGATGTGGGTGGCACCTTCACCGACTGCGTGCTCACCGATGGGACCAGTACCTGGCGGGCCAAAGCACCCACGACGACCGGGGAGATCGGCCTCGGCGTCCTGGCGGCAGCCGAACTCGCGGCCCAGCGGAGCGGGACGACCCTCGACGAACTCCTACCCCAGGTCAGCCGCTTCGGCCTGGGCACCACGGCCGTGACCAACACCCTCGCCTCACGCACCGGCAGACTCGTCGGACTGCTGGCCACGAGCGGGTTCGAAGAGATGATCCCCATTGCGCAGGGCACGCGGATCGTCGACGAGGACGGCTGGCTCTCGACGCCCAATATTTTGGAGCACCGCACCATTGCCGCTATCGAAGAGCGGATCGACCGTAACGGCGAGGTCGTCGTCCCCATCGATCTCGACCAGGTCAAAACAGCGGTCCGCCGGCTCGTCGAGGAGGAGGGCGTCGAGGCCATCGCCGTCTCCTTCGTCTGGTCCTTCGCCAACCGGGCCCACGAGGACCAGGCGGTAGCCGCCATCGCCGAGATCTATCCCGACCTTCCCGTGGTCTCGGGCGCGGTCCTGCACCCGGCGATCCGGGAGTACGAGCGCACCACGTTCGCGGTCTTGAATGCCTATGTCTCCGGTGCGTTCGCAGGGATCGAAGAGCTCGAAGAGGAGCTCAAGCAGCGGGGACTGCAGAGCCCGCTGCTCCTCGTGCATTCGGGGGGAGGCTCGATCACGGTCGGAGAAGCACGCCGACGACCGCTCGGCTTGGCCATGTCGGGGCCGGCGGCCGGGGTGGCGGCGGCCGTCGCCATGAGCAACGTGACCCAGGCACCCCACATCGTCACCGCCGACATGGGTGGCACCTCCTTCGACGTCTCGGTCATCGACGACGGGGAGCCGGCGCGTCGCACCCGGGGTTCGATGATGGGCGTCTGGACGGCACTCTCCCTGGTCGACGTCGAGTCCATCGGTGCCGGGGGCGGGTCTTTGGGTTGGGTCGATGCACGCGGCATGCTCCGGGTGGGTCCCCGCTCGGCCGGCGCGGTTCCCGGGCCGGCCTGCTACCAGCGCGGGGGCGACCAGGCCACCGTCACCGATGCGCTCGTCGTCCTGGGCTACATCGACCCGACGCGCTTCCTGGGCGGCGACTTCGCACTGGACCCCGACGCCGCCCACACGGCCTGCGCACGCCTCGGGGCCCAACTGGACCTCGACGCGGAGGAGACGGCCTGGGGTATCCGCGAGCTCGCCTTGACCGGGATGATCAAGGCCGTGCGGGGCCGGCTCGCTTCGCTCGGTCTGGACCCCCGCCAGTACGCCATCCTCAGTTACGGCGGCGGGGGCTCCCTCTTCACGCCCGAGATCGCCCGGGCCATCGGCGCGCCACGCGTGTTGATCCCCGAACTGGCCTCGGTGCTCTCCGCCTTCGGCGCCGCGACCACGGACGTGCGACGCGAACGCCTGCGGTCAGTCACGTCCCCCATGCCGGTCGATCCCGCCCTCATGCAGCGCCTGATGGCCGAGCTCGAGGCCGAGGTGCGGGCCGACATGACGTGCCGACGGTGTTGCCGACGTCGACCAGGCCGTCGAGTTCGAGGCCGATCTGCGGTTCAGCAAGCAGATCTACGAACTGCAGATGACGATCACGCCGGGACCCTTCACCGATGTGTCCTCGGACGCACTGCTGGCGTCGTTCATGGACGAGTACGCAAAGCGCTACGGCAAGGGATCCATCGTGTTGCGCACGCCGGTCGAATTGGTGGGCCTCCGCGCCATCGGCATCGGCCGGACCATCCGCGCCAGCGTGGGCACCGCGGCGCGCCCCGCGGTCGAGACAGGGACGCTCGCCATGCCGGTCGGCACCCGCAAGGTCCGCCTGGCCCGTGGCGACCGACGGCATCGTCGAAGTCGACGTCTACGACGGTGCCGCCCTCTCCCCCGGACACGAGCTCAAGGGTGCCGGCGCTGGTCGATTCCATGGACACCACGGTGTGGGTTCCCGAGGGCAGCAGCGCGCGGATCGACGAGCACGGCACGTTCATCATGGACGTCGCACGATGAGAATCAAGCCACGGAGGTCGCACATGACCACAACGGCTGACGCCCCGACAACGGCTGGCGCCCCGACCACGGCCACCCACGGCAGCGGGCGACCGGCGACCGATCCGATCGATCTCGAAGTTGTCCGCAGCCGGCTGGAGGCAATCGGGGAACAGGCCGCGCTGGCGGTGGACCACACGGCGATCTCGCCGACCATCACCGAGTCCAAGGACTTCTCCGTCACCATCATGGATCCGCAAGGCGACCTGATCGTGGGCGCGGGGATGGTCCTGTTCCATTTCGGCGCGGCGTCGTATTCGGTCAAGGCCACGATCGCGCGCTTCGGCGACACGGTGGCCCCCGGAGATGTCTTCTTCGCCAACGACCCCCACAATGGCGGAGGGTCTGCACCCGCAGGACGTCATGATCCAACAGCCGATCTTCCACGAGGGCGATCTGGTCGGATGGGTCGGGCTGTCGGCCCACATGATGGACATGGGGGGCATGGTCGTCGGCTCCTTCGCGCCACAGGCCACCGAGTGCTACCAGGAGGGGATCCGCTGCCCGGCCGTCCGCCTGTTCCGCCAGGGCGAGGAGATGACCGACGTCTGGGACATCCTGATCAACAACATCCGCATGTCCGACATCGTGGAGATGGACCTCCGCGGACTCGTCGCCGGTTGCCACGCCGCCCAGGAGCAAGTGGTGGGCCTCATCGACAGCATCGGCCGCGAGCGCTTCACCGACAGCCTGCGCGCCATCCGCGAATTGACCGAAGCCGAGATGCGACGGCGGATCCTCGCCCTGGAGGACGGCGTCTACAAGTCCACCTCATGGACCGAGTACGGCGACGAGTTCTACGAGATCCCCTGCACCTTGACGGTCGAAGGCGACCACATGATTCTGGATTTCGAAGGCGCCTCGGCCCAGACGGATCACTACTTCAACTCCAAGCCGTACATCATTGCGGCCGAGTTCCTGGTGATGCTGGCCCATCGCATCGCCCGCGACCTGCCGTTCAACGAAGGCATCTTCGCCCCGGTCGAATTGCGATGCCCCGAGGGGACCGTCGTCAACGCCAACCCGCCCGCGCCCATTGCGGCCGCCCACATGCATGTCGGGCTGAACGCAGCCGACGTGGCCATGCAGGCGTTCAACCTCGCTCTGGGGGCCTCGCCGGAGTCTCCGGCCCGGCGCTACCTGGCCGGAGCCGGCTTCGAGTCGGCGCTGGGCAACAACCTCTGGTCCTGGCAACTGCCCGACGGCTCGACCGACGCCTTCCTCGCCTTCGACGGCAACTGGGTCGGCGGCTCGGCCGGGCCGCGAGCGCGACGGCATGGACCTCGGGCGCAACCCGGTGGGCATCGACGCCGAAGGGCTCCATCGCCGACATCGAGATCCTCGAGTCGTGGTACCCGCTCCTCTTCACCGAGCGCCGGGCCGCGACCGGGCGCCGGGGGCGCCGGCGTGCATCGCGCCGGGGGCGGGACACAGCTCAGCCTGCGTCCCCACGGTGTCGGCCAGATCAACGGAACCATGTTCGGCATGCGCCGTTGGCTGCCCCTGCAGGGCATGGCCGGCGGGTCACCCGGTGCCTGCAACGAGTTCCTGGTGCACCGCAGCGACGGCACGGTCGACGAACTCGACCCCAACAGCGCCGGCACGCCGCTGTTCGAGGGTGACTCGTTCCAGATGCGGTTGTCGTCCGGCGGGGGCTTCGGTGACGCGCTCGACCGCGACCCCGAATCAGTGGCCGTCGATGTGGCGGCTGGACGTTTCTCCGCCGATGACGCCGCGACCATTTACGGAACGGTCATCACCGCCGACGGCGGGGTCGATGTCGCCGCCACGACGGCACGACGGCACGAGGCCCGTCAGAGCGCGGCTGGCACAGGCAAAGCCGGCGCAGCGCCCCCAGGGAGACCGGCAGGCCCCGGCATCCGACGCGCCGTCCTTCCCGCTCTATCCGGGAGTGGCGCAGCAGCGGCAACCTCGCCTACGCCGAGGAGAGCGGCAAGGTGTTGGCCGAGTCGCCCCACCACTGGACGGACGGCTGCCCGGTGCTCGAGGAGCGGCGCTGGCCTGACGGCGGTCCCGACGTGGTGTTTCGCACCTACCTCGACCCCCTCACGGGCCGGGCTCTCCACGTCGAGGTCGCGCTGGCGGATGGTCCGCGGTCCTTCGCCGTCAATCCACGCCGCTGGACCGACGCCGCATAATGGTCCTCCCCTGCCACACAACGATCGGGGACTGAGCTGTACGACCTGCTCGTCAAGGGCGGCACCGTCGTCGACGGAAGCGGGAAGCCCGGATACACCGCCGACGTCGCGATCAGCGCCGGGCGGATCGTCTCGATCGGCCCGACCACGAATGGCGCCCGGCGCACGATCGACGCCACAGGGCTTGTCGTGTGCCCGGGCTTCATCGATGTCCACACCCACTACGACGCGCAGGTCCTGTGGGACCCGACCCTCTCGCCCTCGCCACTCCACGGCGTCACGACCGTCGTCGCGGGCAACTGCGGGATTTCCCTGGCTCCCGTCGATCCGTCCACGGCCGAATTCCTCGTCGGCCTGCTCTCACGAGTCGAGGCCATCCCGTTGGTGGCCCTCGAAGCGGGGCTCGAATTCACATGGGAGTCGTTCGCCGACTACCTGACCGCGGTCGAGCGCCGCGCGCCGGCAGTGAACATAGGGTTCCTGGCCGGCCACTCCGCCCTCCGCCGATCGATCATGGGGGCGGCGGCATCCGAACGTGCCGCCACCGCCGACGAAATGACGCGGATGCGCGCCGGGTTGGCCGACGCCCTGTCGGCCGGTGCCATGGGGTTCTCGAGCGCCACGGCGGCGACCCATCGTGACGGCGCGGGTGTTCCCACGCCCCCCACCTTCGCCACGAACGAGGAACTGATCGCTCTGGCCGGTGTGTGCCGCGACTTCCCGGGAACGAGCGTGGAATTCATTCCCGCCTCTGCGGCCTATGGGTTCATCGCCGAGGAGTACGACCTCTTGACCGACATGGCGACCGCAGCCGGACGGCCTCTCAACTGGAACACGGTCCTTCTCGATTACCCAGCCATACCGGACATCCACGAACGCCAGCTCGCCTCGGCCGACGTGGCCGCAGCCGCCGGCGCGGTGGTCGTCCCGATGATGATTCCCCACAACTTCCGGGTGCGCACCGATTTCCTGGAGAGCGATGTCGGCTTTCGCTCGCTGCCTGCATTCGAAAGCCTGTTCGATCTTGCACCCTCCGCCCGCGTGGCGGCGCTGGCTGACCCCGATGTCCGCCGCCACCTCCACGAAAGCCTGGAACACGCGCCGATCGGCGCGACGGCCATGTTCTCGGCCAGCCTCAGTGAGCACATCGTCAGTGACTCGACCGTCCCCGCGCTGCAAACTGTCGTGGGACGACCGGTTGCTGACCTGGCGGCCGAACGGGGCCAATCGGTCCTCGACGTCATGCTCGACCTCGCCGTGGCCAGCGAGCTCGACGTCGGCTTCGTCCGCCACCTCGTCCCGACGGCGACAGCCGAGCAGCGGGCCAAAAGAGCAGAGGTACTCCGAGACCCGAGGGTGGTGCTCGGGGCCTCGGACGGCGGCGCCCATGTGCGCGGCGTCGTCAACGTCGAGTACAGCACGGCCTCGTTCGATGAGCTCGTGCGCGCCGCACCCGTCTTCACGGTCGAAGAACTGGTCCACGAATTCACCGACGTCCCGGCCCGCCTGTACGGCCTCGTCGATCGTGGGCGCATCCGCGAAGGCTTCCACGCCGACGTCACCGTATTCGACCCCGAGCGGATCGCCTCGTCGCAGGTGCATCTGGCCCGGGACCTCCCCGGGGGCGCCACCCGTCTTCTCAGCCACGGCCTCGGCGTGGAGTCGGTGATCGTGGCGGGCGAAGAAATCGTCCACGCGGGCCGGTTCACCGGGCGTCGATCGGGTCACGTCCTGCGTGCCGGCATCGACTCCGTCTCCGGCGGTCCCGGCCACCGTGGGCACGACTTCTGATCAACGTTGGAGGTCGGGGGCCTGACCCGACCGGCACCGACGCCAGCATGATCCATAATGCGGGCATGCATTCGCTCCTGACGCCCGGCGTCGCGCCGTGACCGTCGACGACCGCCACCAGGCTCCTCACGCAAGCACGCCCGGGGTGGTCGGACGTACCGCGCGAGCTCGAGCTCCTGCGGGCCGCCGTCACGGCCGGCCGCGACCTGCTCCTCGAGGGTCCTCCCGGCACCAGCAAGACCACCATGCTGCGCGCCATCACGGCCGACTGGGGCGTCCCCCTCATGTTCGTGGAGGGGAACGCCGATCTGACGACCGGAAAACTGGTCGGGCACCACGCCCCCGACCGCGTGCTCCGCGAGGGATATCTGGCCGAGAATTTCGTCGACGGCCCGCTGGTCGAGGCCATGCGGCTCGGGCGGATTCCTTTACATAGAGGAGCTCAACCGGAGCCCCCAGGACACCCTGAACACACTGCTCTCCGCCATCGGCGACCGCCGGCTGACGATCCCGCGGATCGGCACGATCACCGCCGAGCCCACGTTCAGGCTGATCGCCTCGATGAACCCGTTCGACAACGTGGGGACGATGCGCATCTCCATGAGCATCTACGACCGCCTCTGCCGGCTTGCCGTGGGCTATCAGGACGAGTCCCTCGAGCGGGAGATCGTCGAGCAGCGGGCGGGCGGCGACGGGCACCTCCAGCGCGACGACCGTCTGGTGCGCGATGCCGTGGCGTTGGTGCGGGCCACACGGGAGCATCCCGACGTCCGCCACGGCAGCAGCGTGCGCGGGGCCATCGACACGGTGCTGGTGGCCCGGGAGCTCGGTCGTACCCGGCAGGTCATCGTGGACCTCCCCGGAACCGTCCGGCGTCCGGGCGACGAGCTACAGGGCACTGGTCCTCGACGCCATCACCGTGGCGCTCTCCGGGCGGATCCAGCTCGACCCTACCGCTGTCATCACGCCCGAACAGGTGCTGCACGACATCTGGGAGTCGTATTTCCTCAGCTTGGCCGCGGCCGCGGGCGGAGAGAACGCCGTCGTGGCCGATTCCCCGCTCCAACGCAACAAGCCCGGCGATCCGAAAGCACCGTTCCGCCGTAAGCCGAAGACGCTCGACGAACCACCGACCCTGTTCGTCCCCTCCCCCAACGGTCAGGACGGGGGTGTCGCCCTCCGCAGTGCGGGCCCACTCCCCCACCCGCCACCGGCGCGGGCGGACGAACGGACCATGCCCAGCCAGAGTGACGACGAAGGAGAACTCCAGCCGTTGGATCGGGACGCAGCCGACATCGAGGTCGCCCGCCGCGCCCATGAGATCGCCTCCCGCCTGGCCCTGGTGCGCCGGCGTGACCGCCGCCCCCGCACCGGTGGGCGCGGTGTCCTCCAGAGTGCGCCGTTCGACGGAGGTTCCGACGAGATCGACCTCGACGCGACGATGGACGCGCTCCTCGAGACGCCCCGACATCGCGCCGGAGGACGTGGTGGTGCGCACACGCCTCCTCCACCCGCGCGCCGTCGCGCTCCTGGTCGACATCTCGGGTTCCATGCGGGGCGAGCGGGTGCGGACCGCGGCCGCCACGGTCGGTGCACTGGCCGGAGAGATGGAGGACGACCAACTGGCCGTCATCGCCTTCTGGTCCGACGCGGCCCTGCTGCTCCCGCTCGGGGAACGCGTCGAGCCGGCGACGCTGATGGAGACACTGCTCCGCCTCCCGGCACGAGGCCTGACCAACGTCGGCTTCCCACTCGAGATCGCAGCGAAGGAGCTGGCGGGTGCCCGTACGACGCAGACACGGGCCATCCTCCTGTCGGACTGCGTCCACAACGCGGGGGTCGACCCCGTCCCGCTGGCGGCTGGATTGGCCCGACTCGACATCCTGCTCGACGTGAGCGGTGAGCACGATGCCCTGTTGGCTCGGGAGTTGGCGCAGGCCGGCCGGGGCCGCTTCTCCCCGGTCAGGAGCCACCGCGATGTTGCCCCGGCATTGGACGCCATCTTCGACGAGTGAGCTTCCGAGAGTCCTCGGACCTGGAGGGCTCGCCTCTAGGGTTGGATGCCGAATTGCTGCAGGTCGTAACAGGCGATCGCATTGGCGCGCAGGAATTGCCGGGCCTCGGACGGAGAGAGACCGGCTTCGGCGATCATCTTCTCCGCCACCAGCTTGGACTCGGGGAAGGTCGAGTCGGCGTGCGGGTAGTCGGTCTCGAACATGATCTGGCTCATACCGACGTGATCCCGGAGCACAAGCCCGACCGAGTCGTCGAAGACGCACGCGAAGACCCGGTCGGGGACGTACGAGCTCGGCGCCTCGGGAATTCGTTCATAGATACTCGGGTCGTAGTTCTTGCTCCTGCGCCAGGCGCTGTCCAGTCGCTCGAGGATGAATGGCATCCATCCGACCTGGCTCTCGCTCAGGGCGATCTTGAGGCTCGGATACCGCGCCAGTGCGCCGCAGAGGAGCCAGTCCACCAAGGCATGAACGGAGTTTTCCGACGTGAGCGCCACCATGGCGATCATGGGCGCACCAGGCGACGTCTGCGACTGCTTCGACGACGAACCGATGTGCATGTTGATGACCGTGTTCGTCTCGGCGCACGCGGCGAAGAACGGTTCCCACTCTCCGGTATGGATGCTCGGCAGGCCGAGGTCCGAGGGGCTCTCGGAGAACGCCACCGCATGCGAGCCCCGGTCGGCGCATCGACGCACCTCGGCCGCAGCGAGCTCGGCATCCCAGAGAGGGACGAGCGTCAACGGGATCAACCGGCCCGCGCCTGGTCCACCGCACCACTCGTCGATCATGAAATCGTTGTAGGCGCGGACACAGAGGTGGGCCAGTTCCATGTCCTGACGATTGAGGAACAGCTGCCCGCAGAAGCGGGGCACTGTCGGGAAACACAAGCTGGCCTCGGTGTGGTTGGCATCCATGTCGGCCAACCGGTGCGTCCGGTCGAAGCACCCCGGCAACAGATCGTCGTAGGTGAGGGCGGCCGTCGCCGGCAGCAGGGCGGTGGGTCCGACGGCCGCAAAGGCGGCGTGCATCGGCCACGCCGTCTCTTCGTAGTACCAGACGTCGCACCAGCGGGCTCCGGGCCCATCGTGGGCGGCGAACCCCGGTTGTCCGGTCGGGCTGTAGACGACCTCGCCCTTCTGACGTCGCACACGAGGGCCCTGGTCTTTGTGCTTGGCAGGCAGGCGGTCCTGCCACAGTCCGTGCGGCTCGACCACGTGGTCGTCGACCGAGATGAACCTCGGCAACTCGAGGCTGTGCTCTTCTTCCGCGTTCGCCATTGCCCCCCCCCGCTTTTACAAATGCACGTCGTAATGCATTTCGACGGCCTGACGAACCACGCCGGTGCCAGACCAGCCGGCGCGTTCTGCACGGGCCGGTGACGACTCTCCCTTTTGAAACGCGTCGTAGGCTTCGCCGGACTCGAATCCGAGTTCCCACACGTGCGTCCACCGCGAGGGAGGAAGCATCGGTGTGACACCATCGAACCAGGCCACCCCGAACGTGTTCGGCTCGATGACGGACAGAACCACGCCGGCTTCGGTCTCCGCCAGAGATCGCAAGTCTTCCATGAAGGAACCCAGTTGGTCCTCGGGACCCTCCAGGCCGAACAGGACCACCTTGCGCATGCCACTGTGCAGCAGATAGATCGGGCCGTCGCACGCGTAGCCCACAAGACCGCCGTCGCCCAGGGGACTGCTCCCGACGATCCGCTCGGGACAGTCGCTGAGAAGGTATCGATCCAGAATGTTGGCGTGGAACGGATGCACCATGTAGCGCTGGTATGCCTCGGGCGACTCGTACCCGTGCTCCCACACCATGTCGACGTCGACCGCGGAGAGGTTCTTCCCCACTACCGAATGGGTCATTTCGGGGATGAACTCCCCGCAGCGCCGGAAGGCCTCCTCGAGCTCGTGCACCTTTTCCGGCGGTGCCCCGTCGGCCATCGTGTAGATCTCGAAACGTCTCAGCACCCGTCGAACCCCCGAACCTTGTGGCCAGTGTTGCGGTCGATCACCGAACCGTCCATGCCCTTCAGCGCAACGGCGAGAACGAAGCCGGATAAAAGAACCGACGCGTCCCTCCGGTGCGAAGCCGCGCGATCTTCTGCGAGTACTCGTAATAGCGAGGATCGAGGACCATGTTCTTGCGGATGACGTTCCACTCGACGTGATCGGTGAAGGACCAGATCGTCTTGATGCTGACCTCTTCTCCGAGCTCGCCCGACGTTTCCCAGCACGAGACGAAACCTGCGCCGGCATCGGTCATCACCGGCACGGCCTCGGTCTCTACGAGACGCAGGTACTCCTGGGCATTGCCGGGATCCATCTGCACCGTATCGACGACGTACACCATGTTCCACCGCCGCCTTATGCGGGTGTCGGCACGACCGATGGCTCAATGTGCCACTGCAACTCGAGGTGCTGGCCGAAGGTGAGGATCCCCGAGGCCATGACATCGGTCCACACGAATCCCTGCGCCATCGTGTCGGTGATCGATCCTTCGTCGCCCGGGAAGTACACGCCGGTGACAAGAAGGCGACCTTCGAGGGGCCGACCCGGCCCGCTCGCTTCGCGCAGGCGATCGATGGTCGCTGTGAAACTGTCCCGGGACGTGTACTCGAAACCGAAGTGGACCGAGCGCTGCGGATCGTCGCGGAAATCCTTCTCCCAGTTTTCGGTGGCTTCGCTGAATTCCACCGAGGTGGCCAAGGTCGCCTGGAGCGTCTTCTCGAACTGTTGCTGCATCTCGGTCAGCTCCGAGGCGTAGATCACGTTGCTCATGACGTCCTTCACGTCGGGATCGACATGGGCGATGATGTACGGCGACTTCTCCCCCTTCGTGACCGCGAAGCCGAGGGCGATGAACAGCTCCTTGACCAGCTCTGCCTCCCCCGGTGCGTAGATGCATTCACTGTGCGTAATCCGCTGTGACATGTACCGGCTCCATTTTTACAATGATCGAGAAAGCTCATCGTAGCGATGACACAGGCACCCCACAAGGGAACTGGCTGCACTCACGTCGCAGACGACGACCCGAAGCGGTTCCAGTGCAGGACCTGGTCGTAGGGACGCCTCGTGACCGGACCGACCTCCCCGAGAGGCCAGCCGAGCGGGACGGTCACGGTGATGACGACATCATGTGGCAGGGCAAGCAATTTGGGCAGGTCCGGCCCGGCCAGCATGTGGACGAACGTGAAGGCGGCCCCCAAACCCAGGGAGCGCGCTGCGGTGAGGAGATTGGCGGCGGCCATGAAGACGCCGCTGAAGCCGACACCGGCATTGACGTAGGCCTGGGGGTAGTCGACGACATGGCGACAGACGAAGATCATCACCGGTGTCTCCCCGAAGTGCCGCACGAGGTGCTTGGCCGACTCCTGCGATCGGCGCACGCTCGGGTCCTCGGTCGGAGGGAGCGAAGCGGCGTGCATGTCGGCCGCAGCGGCCACCAGTCGGCCGACCTCGGCCCGCGGCTGGGGGTCTGTCACGACGACGAATTCCCAGGGTTGGTCATTTTCCGGACTGGCGGCGCGGGTGGCGGCCCAGACGAGCGCCTCGATCGTTTCCGACGGAACCGGGTTCGGGGCGAATCTCCGGACGGCACGCGATGTACCCAGCGTGCCGAAAACGTCGTTGCGCGACAACATCGTTTCGGCATCCTCAACCACGTCGGACCTCCTGTGCATATCGGTCGGGCTCGACGGCCGACCGGCCGAGCGTGCGTGCGCGGGCGTGCCTCACCTTTGGTGCACCATCGGCATTCCGGGCACGGAACTTCGCCCTTTGAGCACGTAAGGGGCCTCGAGTGAGCCGATGTACACGTCGCGCATGTCCGTCCCACCCCACGCAACGCTGGTAGGACCACGGAGAAAGGCGCCATCGGGATCGTCCGCGATCGTGACGACGTTCCGCTCTGGCGTTACCGCCACAATGCGGTTGGCCCGTGCCAGCGTGACCCACAGGCTCCCCTGCGCGTCGAACGCACAGCCGTCCGCCATCCCCCATCGCCGCGTCACCGCAGGATCGGCGATGAGCTCCTTCGCATGGTCCCCGTACTCGTCCTCGCGCCGCCCGCCCAGCGGAGGGCTGAACTGCTCCTCGGGACCGAGTCCGGTCCCTCGTCGCGCAAATCGCACCACATCCGCCCGAAGGGTTCGCACGACATAGAGGTATTCCTCATTGCGATCGAGAGCCATGCAATTGGGAAAGTTCACCCCTTCGGCGACAACCTCGGGCAGAAAGTCGGGGGGATCCAGCCGGAAGAGATACCCATCCGGTGTCCCGTGGGCGATGACATGGCGCAGGTCCGGGTCCCGTGCGCACACCGACACCCAGAGGACTCCTGACGAATCGACCAGGACGTAGTTGATCCACTGGAGCGGGAGGTCGCCGACCTTGTCGTGGACGACCAGGTGGATGTCGCCGGTTGCAGGATCGAGGTCCTGCAGGACTCCCGCGCCGAAGTTGGCGATGAGGAAATGGCCATTGCCGTCCAGGGCGATCCCATTCGGCTCACCCCCTGCCTTACCGATGCGCTCCAACCCACCGTGCGGAAGAAGCCGTGCCACCGCCGACCCTTTGTCGGAGGCGAAGACCCGTCCATCCCGGGCGACGAGCACCTGTTCGGGTCGCTCGATCCCATGGCCGATCGCCTCCAGGTCGTCGATGTGCACGTCAGCCACGCTCACCCCCTGGGCCGAAATATCGTCGATGGCACGGATGGATCCGCTCCAAGCATGCCGCACCGATGACGCGTTCGCTTTTTTGCAGCATCATGGGCCACAATCGTTCGCCGGCCGCGGCACGTGACGTGATGGAAATCAGGAGGGGACAAGCAATGATCGACCTGGGTCTCACAGGGAAGCGGGCTGTCGTGTCGGGCGCGGGATTCATCCCGGAACGGGCCGGCCACGGCCGGCAGACCTCGCTGAAGCTGGCTGAAGCCGGTGCCACCGTGGCGTGCATCGACATCGACGAGGGGCGGGCGAAAGGGATCGTGGCCGAAATCGAGTCGATCGGTGGCAAGGCCTTCCCGATCGTCGCGGATATGACGGATCGGGCACAGGTCCAGCGTGCAGTGGACGAGGCGGCAGACGGGCTCGGCGGTATCGACGTCTGCGTCGACATCATCGGGAAGGCCACATGGAGCCTGATCCAAGACGTCACGCCCGAAGAGTGGCAGCAGGACCTCGTCCAGAACGTCACGCAGGTCTTCGACCTCTGGCAGATCGTGAGCCGGCACATGATCACGCAGGGAACGGGAGGCTCACTCGTGGCGATCGCTTCAGTCGACGGGTTTACCGGTGCGCGCTACCACGCCGCATACGGCGTGGCCAAGGCCGGCATCATCTCACTCGCCAAAACGTTCGCCGAAGAACTCGGACGCTACGGGATCAGGGTGAATGCCGTGGCCCCGGGCAACGTCGGTACCGGCAACGAGGATCAGCCCGAAGGCCATTACGCCGTCGATGACAAGAACCCGCTCCTCGCGCCCCGAGGAAGCGACATCGCCAACGGCGTGCTGTTTCTCTCGTCCGCGACTGGCCGCCCGGATAACCGGCCAAACCCTGATCGTCGACGGCGGGTCGATCATCCGCTCGCTGTGGGGCATGACACCGGACGTCATCCCACAGTTCCGGAGTCTCTACTAGGGGGTTTAGTGGGTCGGTGCCTGACCCTCGAACGCAGGGAGCACCTCGCGGGCGAAGCGCTCCAACTGGACGACGTCCATCGAACCGAATCGGAGCGTCACATGATCGACTCCCGCCCGGACCAGCTGTCCGAAGTCCTCAATGAGCTGCGCCGGGGTCCCCACGAAGCGGGGACGGTTGTCGTCGTCCACCATCTCGGCCGGAGCGTAGGAGAACTCGGTTCCCAGCGGGGCTCTCCCCCGCGGCGCCGGCCAGTTTCCCGGGTCACTGTCGAGCACCGAGGTCGCTCCGCAGCTGTAGGAGAACGTGAACTCGGGCGGCAAGCCGGCTTCCGACCGGGTGTGCAGGATGAGGTCGCGCGCCCGGGCGTAGTCGTCGGCGGGCATCCAGAGCGGATGCCACCCATCGCCCAGGAGCCCGGCGCGGTCGTTGCGCCTTCGGGCTGTTTCCCCCCACCCACAGGGGGACGCTGGCGCTCGGCATCAGAATGAACCCTTCGGGCGTATCGCGGACCACCCTGAGGAACTCCTCGGTCACCGCGGCCCGATCCTCGTAGGGCGCCGTGTCTAACACCTCGAATTCGCCTCGTAGGTACCCGATGCCGACCCCGAGCACGAAGCGTCCCGGCTCGAGATGGGCCCACGTCCCCGCCATGGCCGCCACCTGCAGTGGGTGACGGTACGGCGCCACCAGCACGTCGACGCCGAACCGGATGCGTCGGGTGAGGCCCATTCCCCAGCCACACGCGGCCAGTGGCTCGAGGAAGGGCGGCTGGAGGAGATAGTCCTTGCCGTATTCGGGAATCGCAATGTGGTCAGGCAGCCAGATCGAGTCGTACCCGAGCTCCTCCCCCGCTTCGATCAGCGCCACCATGGCGTCACGATCGAGCCATGGGCCATACGCCGGAATGGCGAACCCGAATTTCATTGATGGCTCCTCACAATTCGCACACTCGCAATGGGCCGACGATCCTACCGAGAGCGGCGGCGCTCTGCGGGTTACAGACCCGCTCAGACGATCCGCGTTGTGTGATCGGCCCAATAACGATCACGCAACGGCAACTTGTACAACTTTCCCGTAGGGAGCCGGGGCAACTCTGCTTCGAAGTCGACAGAACGCGGGCATTTGAAATGAGCGAGATGCTCCCGGCAGAAAGCGATGAGCTCCCGCTCGAGATCTGCGTCCGGGGCGATCCCTGGTAGCGGCTGCACGATTGCCTTCACCGCCTCGCCCAGGTCGTCGTCGGGCACGCCTATGACGGCGGCATCCATGACCTTGGGGTGAGTGACGAGGAGATTCTCCGCCTCCTGCGGGTAGATGTTCACACCGCCCGAAATGATCATGTGGGTCTTGCGGTCGGTCAGGAAGAGATAGCCATCGTCGTCGAGGTAGCCCACGTCGCCCACCGTGCTCGTATCACCTTCGGTGTTGCGTGACGCCGCCGTCTTGGCCGCATCGTTGAAATACTCGAAGCTGGTGGCACCACGGAACCAGACTGTTCCGGGCATCCCCGTGGGACAGGGGGTTCCATCGTCCTGCAGTATGACGACCTGGCCCAGAACGGCACGACCGACGGTGCCCTTGTGCGCCAACCAATCCTTGGCGTCGCAGTATGTGCAGCCGTTTCCTTCCGTCGCGGCGTAATACTCGACGATGATCGGCCCGAACCACTCGATCATCTGTTCTTTGACGGCGACGGGGCACGGCGCCGCCGCGTGAATGATCTTCTCGAGCGAGGAGATGTCGGCCGCCTCGCGCACGTTGTCGGGCAACTTGAGCAACCGGGAGAACATCGTCGGGACGACCTGCGAATGTGTGACACGGTACCGACCCACCAAGTCGAGGAACTGCCTGGCGTCGAAGTGCTCCATCACGACCGCAGTCGCACCCTGACGCAGGGTCAGGGACACACTGACCTGGGGAGCCGTGTGATAGAGCGGCGCGGGCGACAGGTAGACCATGCCGTCCCGAAATCCCCAGAGTGCAGCGATGCCTTCACCTCCGGGCAGACGGTCGCCAGGGTGGGCGTGGGCGAGCGGGCGGAGGATCCCCTTGGGCCGCCCTGTCGTGCCCGACGAGTAGAGCATCGGCGCCCCGAGCTCCTCGTCGGCGATCGGGTCGCTGGAGTGCCGGTCAATCGCCTCGCGCCACTCCTCGAACGGTCCGCCCGGCGTGCCGCGCACCATGACCCAGCGCTCGACCTTCGGGCAGAGATCGGGGAGCATCGCCGCCACGTCGGCCTTGGAGACCGCCGTCATGACGACCTTGGCTTGTGAATCGTTGATGATGTAGGCCACCTCTTCCGTCGAGAGGTACGAGTTGATGCACGTGAAGAACGCGCCCGAGCGCTGCGCTCCCCCCTCCGCAACCAACATGTGCGGCTCGTTGTCCATGAAGATCGCAACATGGTCGCGGCGACGGATACCGCTCTCGCGCAGGAAATGGGCCACCTGGTTCGCTCTCGCCTCGTAGGCGGCATACGTCACCACCTCCCCGCTCGTCGCCATGATGATGGCCGGTCGCTCGGGAGAGCGGGCGGCATGCTCAGCGGCGTACACGACGTCGGACCTCCTTCATTGTGTCCCCAGACACTCGTAGAGCGCGTCGACAAGGACAGCACCCATGAGCGGCATGGCCTGATGTTCCAGGTGGTTGCGCACGAAGCCACACCCGACGTGAGCAACCGGATCGGCGAACCCAATTTGACCACCGGCACCCATGTGCCCGAAGGCCTCGTCGTTGGGACCGTGTTGCCGTGGTGCACCGGGCACGAGAGCGGGCGGCTCACGCGTGTAGCCGACCGCCCAGCGCGTCGGAACGCCCATCACTGCATCGCGACCGCACACCTGCTGCTCCCTGAAATCGTCGACCGAGCCTCGCGAGACGAGCTCCTCGCCCTGCGCCAGCGACGCATAGAGACGGGCCAACCCACGGGCCGTACCCGTTGCGCCGAGGGCACCTATCTCGGCGCGCTGCACAACGGGGATGTTCATGAACGCCGCGAATCGGGGCGCGCCATGCTCGTCGGAGAACAGGTTTCCCTCGGGCCCGGCAAGCACCGAACGTCCCGCCCATGAATTCGGGTCGATGGCGGTCAGGGTGCTCCGGCGTGACGATGAGTGGCTCCATTCGAACACCTGCGCCACCGTCCCCTGCCGCTCGGGTGGAGTCCCGATGTCGCACTCGAGGCCCAAGGGCTCTGCGACCTCTTCACGGAAGAAGGTGCCGAGACTCTTCCCCGAAACGCGGCGCACGACCTCGCCGACCAGCCATCCGAAGGTCACGCCGTGGTAGCCGTGTCTCGTCCCTGAGTCCCAGGCCGATGGGGCGGACGCCAGGGCGGTGGCGATGGCCACCGTGTCGGCCCACCCCGCGCCATCCCAGGACAGGATGCGGCCGGGCTCCGGCAACCCGATCGCCCCGGACTGATGGCTCAGCAGTTGCCGGACGCTCGTACCCTCTTTTCCGGCTGCGCCGAACTCGGGCCAGTAGGCCACCACGGGAAGATCGAGGTCGAGTTGCCCGCGGTCGTAGAGCACGTGGGCACAGAGCGTGGTGAGACCCTTCGTGGCCGACATGACCACCGCCCGTGTCTCTTCCGTCCATCGCCGTTCTGGCCCGGCGAAGCCCGCCCAGATGTCGACGACCCGCTCACCGTCGACGTAGGCGGCAAAGGCGCCTCCCCCCGCTCCGAGCTCGGCCGTGCGCTCCCGCCCGCCGACATTGACGCTCGTACCCTGCGCCAGGAGCTCCGCCACACGGTCGAACCCCGGAGCGACGAACCCCTCCACATCGCTCACAACGAACGCAGCTCCGCCTCGACGGGTGGCCACCAGTCCTTGCGCCACCATGCGACGTTGATCCGATCCACCAGTCCGCCGTAGCGGCGGCCCACCTCGGCCGCCACCAAGGCGGGCGTCGTCACGATCGTCAGGGTGTCAAGGATCTCGTCGTCGACGAGCCGTGCCATTTCGTCCCACGCCCCCCGCTTGGAGCAGTCGTAGAGCTCGGGCTGCAGGTCGCCCCACCCGTGCACCTCAAGGACGGGGAGGTAGGCAGGCGTCGAGCCGTAGAACGCAACTTGTCGGCGCATGGCGGCACGGGCCTTCGCGAGCTTCTCTTCGGACTCGGCCACGGCGATGAAGCCGGGACAGGTCACTTCTATCTCGGCGCGGGTGCGCCCCGCTTTTTGGAGCCCGCGTTCCAAGGCCGGGAGCGTGACCTCCCGCACGTAGCGCGGCACTCGAGAACCCATGGGTGATGACGCCGTCAGCCACCTCGCCGGCAACTTCGGTCATCAGAGCCCCCACCGCGGCGAGGAAGACGCGCGGGGCCCCCACGTCATGCGGGCGGGGTGCGAAGAGGGGCGTCATCAACGTATGGGTGAAGAACTCTCCCTCGAAGTCAAGCGGCACGCCGTCGTTGAAGGATGACCAGATGGCCCGCAACGCGAGGACGTACTCGCGCATGCGTGCCGCTGGGCGGGACCACGGCGAGCTGAACCGGCGCTCGATATGCCCCTTCACCTGTGAACCGAGACCCACGATCAAACGCCCCCGGGAGTACTCCTGTAGTTGGTTCGTTGTATACGCCAGGCTCATCGGATTGCGCGGCAAACGCGATGGTGATCGCCGTCCCGAGGACGACGTCCGTCGTGTGCTCTGCCGCCAGCGCCAGGGTGAGAAACGGATCGTTGACCGTCTCGGAGGCCCAGAGGCAATTGAGGCCGGCCTTCTCCGCCGACGACGCTCGCGCCGGAACAGACGCGAGGTTGGATCCGATCCCCGTGTCGACCTTCATCGTCGCGCCCCTGTTCGGGCTCGCGCCGGGGACGGTGCCGGGCCTTTGACAGCCGGCCGGTCCACCGAAAGCTGCAGGGGGATCCCGACCTGTAGGTATGGTCCGGCGGCCGGGTGGCGCACCGTGATCAACAGATCCCGGCCCTGCACCTCTTTGTCGTCGAGCACCGCGTTGGGGTGGACACTGACGGCGACCGGCACGTGCCGGGAGAGCAACAGCGCACACGCGGCATCGACCGTCAGGGGGCCGATCACCGCCGCAACAGCCGGCGCCGTGAGCTCGGTGAGCTCCAGCGCATCGCGGAGTGCGACACGTTGCGCCTCGGAGACGGCGCACACGACGATCCAACCGTCCGTGGCCCGGTAGAGGCGGCAGGCAGGGGTCGGGCCTTTGAGATCGTCACCCACATCGTCGCTGCGTGCACCATCGATGACGAGTTGTGCCACGTGCTCGGATTGAAAGACGGTCGCCGTGGTCATGAGGGAGGCCTCTACCGTCGGGACGAGCGTTCCCCGGAGCCGGACCAGGAGTGCGAGAACGATCCCGGCCGCCATGTGGAGGCCTGTTCCGTAGTCATTCGCCGTGAAATTGAGCGGCTGCGCACGCCCACCGCCCTGCGTCATCTCCATGCCTGTCGCCGCCTGCACGACGTAGTCGAACGAGGGCCGTGAAGCCATCGGGCCGTGGAGACCGAATCCCTTGGCGCGGGCATAGACCAGGTTCGGGTTGACGGAGCGCAGGTGCTCCCCGTCCAGTCCGAGATGCTCCCACGTACCCGCCACGGCGTTCTCGACGACCACATCTGCCACCGCAACGAGATCGAAGAAACGCTGGCGATCCTCGTCGCAACGGACATCAAGCGTGAGTCCACGCTTGGATCGATTGGCATCCATGTAGATGTTGGGGAGTATGGGCATGAGTTGGAACGCGCCCTCACCCCCGGGGGGTTCGACCTTGACGACATCCGCGCCGAGCTCCGCCAAGAAGCGTGCGGCAAGGGGACCGGCCCAGAAACTCGACAAGTCGACGACGCGGTGACCGGCCAACGCCCCGTTCTCCCCTCCGTAACGCGGGCGGATCCTGGCGGGCCCTCCGGTGGAGATACGCAACGGAGGACCGACGAGGCCATTCGGGAAGAGCACATCGTTGGCCCGCACCTGCGAGTGCGCCACCCACTCCTCGAGGGTGCTGCATTTGGCCACGGCCGCCGGCGCAAGGAGAAGAGCCGCTTCCCACTCGTCGGCTGTGCGCTCGGCAAAGCGCCGCCCCAGTTCTCCCCGCATACGGTCGCACCACTCTCCGTCATTGAGCTTGGCCAGAGACGCCGGGTCGGAGAAGTCAAGACCGTCATCATCTGCGAGCTCGATCAGGCGGGCCAGTTCACGCCAGCGTTCGGTGCCGCTCAGATTGATCTGCATGCCGCGGCCGTCCCGTGTGCCATAGGTGTGCAGAATCGGCGAACGGGTCTGGCGAAAGACCCTGGGCCGGTGTCCCGGCCGGTGGAACACCGGGCCGGCGTTCAGGTAGAGCAGCGCTTCGAACAAGGACGTCTCGACGTGCTGACCGTAGGCGGTGGTCTCCCGTTTGACGAGGGCGGCACCTATGCCGATGACGGCCAACAGAGCTGCGGCCACACTGGCCATCGGGAACGGCAGCCAGTTCGGCTCATCACCGGTGAACACGCCCTGCTGCGCACCGGCCCGGGCATGGACCAGAGGCTCCCAGCCCGGGTCCTGACGGGAGGGACCGGACCCTCCGAAGGCGGATATGGAGCAGGTGACCAGCCCGGGCCGGCGGGCCCGCAGCAAGTCGGTCGACAGCCCCAGGCGCTCCATTGCTCCGGGGCGGAGGTTCTCGATCACGACATCGGCACTTTCGATCACCGCCAGGGCTTGGTCACGGCCCTCCGTCGATGCGAGGTCGAGCTCGATGCACGTTTTTCCACGATTCCACGCCGCGAAACGCGCCGGCTCCCGGCGATACGGGTCGCCGCCCGGCCGCTCGATCTTGATGACCTCCGCACCCTGATCAGCGAAGAGCGAGGCGGCGTAGGGTGCCGCCACGTACTGGCCCACCTCGACGACACGGATACCGCCGAGGGGTGCCTCAGCCACCACGCCGCCTCAGCGCACCGGCGGAAGGGTCGAAGAGGTCCACTTCCTCGTCGCGCGGCAGGTGCAGCACTTGTTCGGCGATCACGTTGCGCACGATCTCGTTGGTCCCACCGCCGATGGAGGCCGACTGTGCGCTCAGCAACTGGGCACACCAGCGTCCCCCCTGCGCGTCAGACGCATCCCAGGCTGTGGCACCCATGCCTGCGATGCTCGCCGCCACCTCGGCCGTGTCCTGCACCAGGCGCGCCATGGCCAGCTTGAGGAGGGAGGCTTCGCCACCCACGCTGGTGCCCTTTTTCCGCTTCGATGCCTCGAACTCGCCCAGGTAGCGCAGGACCATCTGGCGGATGCGCAACCCAGCCAGCTGTTGGCGTACCAGAGGCTGATCAGCGACCCGGTGTGCCTGGGCGGAGGCGACGAGGGCGTTGAACCCACCCTTTCCACCGCCACCCGATCCCATGCCGCTGAGCGCCTGACGCTCGAAGGCGAGCATGGCGCGCGCCACTCGCCACCCCCCGTGCGTCTCCCCCAACGCGTTCTGGAGCGGCACCCGGACCCCATCCAAGAAGACCTCGTTGAAGTGCGCGTCACCGGTCATCTGCCGGAGCGGGCGCACCGAAATGCCCGGAGCGTGCATGTCGACGATAAGCATCGTGATGCCGTCGCGCTTGGGCCGGCCGGGGTCCGTGCGCGTCAGACAGGCGGCGTAATCGCTGTGCTGGGCGCCCGACGTCCAGACTTTCTGTCCGTCGAGAACCCATGTATCGCCGTCGCGCAAGGCTCGCGTCTGCACACTGGCCAGGTCCGAGCCGGCGCCGGGCTCGCTGAAGAGCTCGCACCAGACGTGATCTCCCCGCAGAAGAGGAGGAATGAACGCGAGCTTCTGCTCTTCGTTGCCATGCGCGAGGATCGTCGGTCCGCACATGCCGAGGCCGATCTCGAGGGCGCGGGGAGGAAGCTGGAAGGCGCGGGCCTCGCCGTCAAAAATGCGTTGGAAACGTGCAGGAAGCCCGCGTCCGCCGTAGCGACGGGGCCAGGTGATGCCGGCGAAGCCGGCCTCGGCGAGGCGTGCCTGAAATTGCTTCGCCCGCGTGACCCCGTTCGAGGTCGAGTCCGCCCGAACTCCCTTCTTGGGGAGCGTCGCCTCGAGAAACGCGAGAGCTCCGCGACGAAAGCGGTCTTCGTCCTCGACGACGCCAGGTTCCATCGATCAGGCCCCGTCGTTCGGAGCCGTCACGCCGACTCCATGGCGACGGGGAGCGACTGGCCCAGAGCCAACAATCCGCCGAGCGCCATGTCCTTCATGACCCGGGCCAAGCGCTCGGGCTCGATGCTGGTGTGCCACGACGACACCGAACGCAACAACCCGTCGATCATCATGACGGCAGCTCGTGCCTCCTCGTCGGTGAGCGTGGGACGAACCTCGCACAGCAGGTTGACCCACTCGGCCATCGTCACCCGGTCGATGCGCGCCACCCGTCTCCGATCGGCCTCGTCGAGCAGGCGGAACTCCTGTTGGTAGACGGAGCGGAGATTTCCGTTCGCCAGTTCCAACGTGACGGCGGCGTCGATCAAACGCTCCAGCGTCACGAGAGGCGGGGTGTCCTGGTTGAGGACGTCGTCGACCGTCGCACGCCACGTGATGGCGGCCTCTTCGACCAGCACGGACAAGAGCTCGTGCTTGTTCTTGAAGTAGCGATAGATCGCCGGACCGCTGACGCCGGCCACGGCGCCGATGTCGTCGAGGCTGGTGGCCCGAAAGCCACGCTGCGCGGAACAGATCTGCGGCTGCGGCCATGATCTCGGCCCTTCGCCGCATCCCCTTCTTCGTCTTCGCAGGACTGACGGCGAACTCGTCGATCAGGGCTGCCTCGTTCTCGACCATCTCCCGCCCCCCTTCCCGCAGCAACGACACGCAACTCCGAAAAGTTATCACCGAGTAACGATTACGTGGGGGTTTCCGTTGACTTTTTGTTTGTTCCTGGCCTATTATTTTAATCAGAACTAACAAATCTGCACATGGGCACATCTACAAGGGGGCTGACGTGAAATTCGGCATATTCATGGAATTGTCCGTTCCCCGCCCTTGGACACCTGCATCCGAGCGGCAGGTCTACGCCAATGCCCTCGAGCAGGTGCGATTGGCCGACGAACTGGGCTTCGACTACGTGTGGGCGGTCGAGCACCACTTCCTCGAGGAGTACTCGCACTGCTCGGCACCCGACCTCTTCCTGACCGCCTGCGCCATGCAGACGTCGCGCATCCGCATCGGGCACGGCGTCGTGCCCTGCGTGCCCCAGTACCAGAGCCCCATCCGGGTGGCCGAGCGTGCGGCCGTCCTCGACATACTCTCGGGCGGGCGGCTCGAATTGGGAACGGGACGCTCCGCCACCTGGACCGAGCTCGGAGGATTTCGGGCTGATCCCGATGAGACGAAGAAGACGTGGGACGAATTCGTCCGCGTACTCCCCAAGATGTGGATGCAGGAACGGTTCAGCTGGGAAGGGCGGGCGTTCTCCATGCCGGAGAGGGCGATACTGCCCAAGCCGATCCAGAAACCACACCCCCCCATGTGGGTGGCCGTCACGTCGCCCGGCACCGAGATCGATGCGGCGGACCGCGGCCTTGGCTGCCTCGGCCTGCAGCCCGGCGGGTTCTCCGAGTCCGAGAAGAAGGTCAACTCCTATCGCGCCCGCATCGAGAACTGCGATCCCGTCGGCGCCTTCGTCAACAATAAGGTGCACACCGTCAATTTCCTCTCGTGCGCCGAGGATGGCGATCACGCGCGTCGTTGTGGCCTGAAGGTGGCGAGCATGTTCAGCTACATGGCCTCCCAGCTGTTGTCCGCCAAGGAGGTACTGCCGACACACTCGTACCCGTCCGCGGGACTGCTGCCTGCGTTGCGACGGGAGTCCGGGAGCCCGGGCGACGCGGCAAAGTCCTTCAAAGGTGTGACGATGGGCACGCCGGATGACGTCGCGGCGGCCATCCGTCAGTGGGAGGCCGTCGGGTTCGACGGCATCAACTTCATCCACCAGTTCATGGAAGTGGTCCCTCAGCAGTACGTGCTCGACAGCATGCGCCTGTTCGCCGAGGAGGTCATGCCGCAGTTCAAGGTTGCACCCAAAAGCGAGCCGCTCGCCGCGGGGGTGCGCTGATGCCGCTCGCCGGATCACTCGACATTCGCTCCCTTCTGGCAGATGCCCCGACCATGACGATGGGCGATCGGGAACTGCATGTCGATGATGTCGACATACTGCAGGTCCTCTACGAGATCGGGTTCTCGGATCTCGAATCGCTGCTGCCGCCCGCCCTCAATCCGACGATACCGCCCGTCATCACCTTCCTGGCCTATCGAGCGCGTGAAAGCGCACTCGGGCCATTCTCCCTGGTCCAGCTCCGCTTGAGCGCCCGGGCCGGCGTCCGCCCGCGCGCCTTCTTGGTGTCGGCCTGCTGCGACAATCCGGCCATGGCCCAAGTGCTTTCCTCGTCGTGGGGCTACCGGATCCAACCTGGCGGCATTCAGCTTCGTCGCTTCCACGATCGGGTCGAGTGCAGCGTGGTCGTGGATCGTCGCCCCATCCTCGAGGTGGCGCTGATCGACCCCCAGCCGATCACGGGCCACGATGTCCAATATCCACCCGGCATGCACCTGGCCCACGTCGAGGATGCGGAGGGCGTGCGGCCCCGGCTCGTGCAGGTCGACACCGAATACGAGTTTCGCCGGGCCGACCGGGGGCGCCCCGAGCTCCGGACGTTTCATCCGGGTGCCTGGGGAAATGAGCGGCTTGTTCCCACGCAGCCGGTCTCGGCGAGCTTCGCCGCTTGCACCGTCGATATCGGGACCGTGCACTACGTCTGCAATCCCGACATCCCGGCGTCGGAGGGGACAGAGCGGGTCAACTCCCTGTCCTAGGGACGGAATGCCCGCTTACGAGCGTCGATCGGCGCTGACCCGGTATTCGTCGCGTCAGCGCGCGCTTGGAGAGCTTCCCACCGTCGGTCCGCGGGAGACGTTCCCTGAACTCGACCGAGCGAGGACGCTTGTACGAGGCGAGGCGCGCCGCACACCAGGCCAAGAGCTCATCAGCCAGTTCGGGGGTGGGAGGGATGTCACCATTGACCTCGACGACGGCCTTCACCTGCTCGCCCCATTCCTCGTCAGGCACACCGATGACGGCTACATCCCCCACCCGGGGGTGTGCGGCCAACACACCTTCGATCTCGGCCGGATAGATATTGACCCCTCCGCTGATGATGAGATCCTTGGCGCGGTCACAGACGAAGAGGTACCCGTCGTCGTCCAGGTAGCCCATGTCCCCGATGGTGAAGGCGGTGCCGCGGTGCACTGCACGCGTCAGATCGGGCTCCCCCTTGTACTCGAAGGGGGACCCGGTCGAATCGAGGTAGATGTGACCGACCTCGCCGACGGGGAGCTCCTGACCATCATCGTCGAATATGCGCAGGGTAACGCCCCGGATGGCGCGGCCCACGGTGCCGGGCTTCTCGAGCCATCGATGTGGTTTGGCGATCGTCGCCGCACCCTCGATCCCTCCGTAGGTTTCCCATATGACGGGGCCCCACCACTCCAACATGCGCTGCTTGATCTCAAAGGGACAGGGCGCGGCCGAATGCACGACGGTCTCGAGGCTCGAATGGTCGTAGCGGTCCCTCGTGTCCTGAGGGAGTCGCAACAGACGCACGAATTGCGTCGGCACCATGTAGGCCGTGGACACCCGATGTTCCTCGATGTGCGCCAGAGCACCCTCGGCGTCGAACTTCTCCATGATCACCAGACCCTGGCCGACGTGGAGCGCCCCCTGATAGAAGCCTTGGCAGCCTCCATGGTGCATGCCGGCCGAGACCAGATGGGCACCGACGAACGGGCGGAAGCGGAACGCCTGCCCGAACCTCTTGAGCGAGTCGGCAGCGTCCCAGGGGTCGCTGTCGGGCAGTCGCCGATGGACCGCCTTCGGGCGCCCCGTCGTGCCGGAGGAATAGGAGATGACACCGCCGAGGCTCCGATCCGGCGGCGGTGACGTCGCGTGACCGTCGACGATCTCTTCCTGCTGCACGAACCCGGCGGCGGGTCCGCCGATCACAACCTTGTGATCGACCGCCAACGCCGAGAGCATCTCCCCGAGATGCTCGCTACCGTCCCTCTGCACGACCACCATGCGCGCATCGGCGTGGGCGATGATGTCGCCCAACTCGGGACCTGTGAGGGCAGGGGTCAGCGTGATGTAGCGGAGTCCGCTCTCCTGGGTCGCCAACTGCCAGATGACCATGTCGAGGCCGTTCGGCAAGACAAGCACGATGACGTCACCCCGCTCGAGACCGATCTGACGGAGGCCGCGCACCAACTGATGGGCCCGCCCCGCGAGTTCGGCAAAAGTCAGTCGGGCGCCCCCGGGCGCATCGAAGATGGCGATCTGGTCGGGGTGATCCTGTGCGATCCACCAGAAGCCGAGGCGCTGCTGCCAGGGGTTGTCTTCGCCCTCCACGGAGATGAGTATACCCAATTGGGTTGCTCGCCGTCAGCGGAGGTACTTGGCCAACACCTCCAAATGGCGCCGGAGGCGGTGCCGGGCGAGTTCACCGTCACCATCGATAATGGCGGCGGCTATGCCTTGGTGCGTGCGAGGAACCTCGTCGGCGACCTTGCGCCGGGCTGCTTCGGACAGCCGGTCGATTTGATGCAGGCGGGTCAGCCGGATCAGCACCAACGCGACGAGCTCAAGGGCGCGGTTGCCGCTGAGCGCGGCGATCACGCCGTGGAGGTCGTTGGCCGCATCGGCGAATTCGGCATCCGTCGGGTGCTTCTCGCGCGCGAGGGCCTCGGCCAACCGGCCCGCACCTTGCGGATTGATCCGCCGCGCCGCAAGGTCGATGAGGACGAGTTCGAGACGCATGCGAAGGTCCGCCAGATCCGCCACCTGCATCCCCCGGCGGGCCAGGAACACGGCAACCACATCGGTCACCGCTTCGGCGCTCGGCGCCGTGACGAACAGGCCCCCACCCGGACCGCGTCGCATGGCCGCGATCCGATGGTGCTCGAGCAAGCGGACCGCCTCACGGAACACCGCCCGGCTCACGCCGTAGCGATCGATGAGCTCACCCTCGGAGCCGAGGAGATACCCGACCGGCAGCTCCCGCACGATGACATCACCGATGACGGAACGGGCAACATCTTCCGCCCGTTTGTTCGTCGACGCGCCGCCCAGGCTTACCGTGTCGGGGAGGAGTTGTTGCGACAGACGACGGCTCCGCAGGTAGTCGGCCTCCGCTTCGAGGTGCTTGCGCATCCGGTGCCGGGCCAATCCCCCATCTCCCGCCGTGACCGCAGCCGCGATGCGCTCGTGGGCAAGCCGTGACGCCGACAAGGTCGTCGCGGTGAACGCCGAGCGATCGCGAAAATACAGAAGGGGGACCCGGTTGAGGATATCGACGAACAATTCCAGCGCCGGGTTGCCCGAAATGGAGGCCAACATGGCGTGGAGGGCCCGGTGGTCCTTCACCTCGCCGCTCGCCTCGTCTTCCACCAGTGCGCGGAGCTTCGTGACGCCCGCCTCGTCGAGACGGACGGTGGCGAGCTCAGTCACGATCTCTTCGAGGACCAGACGCGCCTCGAAGACCTCGTCGAGCGTGGCACCCACCCGGTGCAGGTAGAGCACGGCCGCATCGATGATGGCATCCACAGTGGGCTCGGTGACCACGAGCCCACCGCCGGGGCCCCGGCGCATGCGTGCCACCTGCTGATTCTCGACCAACCGGACGGCTTCGCGGAACACCGCCCGGCTCACGCCATAGCGCTCGATGAGCTCGGACTCCGATCCCAACACCTCACCGACGGGCCACCCTCGCCCGATGACGTCCGTGACGATCTGCCGTGACACGGTCGTCGCCCGTTTGGAGCCGGTCCCCTCCGCCGGGCGCGGGAGCGCAGCAGACGTACCGCGCGACCCCAACCTCGAAGGTGCTGTCATCGGTTCAGGGTACCCGAGCGTTCTCCCGGGTGTTCGCCTGTTCGGGATACTCTATTGTTCCGCCATGGACCTCGAAGCGATCGAGTACGCCGTGGGTGACGACCATGTCGCCACCATCACGCTGAACCGTCCGGAGGCGTTGAACTCGTGGAACGATCAGATGGCCTCCGAGATCTCCTGGGCCTGGGAGACCGTCCGAGAGGACGATGACGTGCATGCCGCCGTCGTGCAGGCAAACGGAGAGCGCGCCTTCTGCGCCGGCGCCGACGTCAGGGGCGCGACGTCATGGTTCTTCCGATCGAACGTGTGGAACACCTTCGATCCCGGGGTCACCCTTTCGCCGAAATCACATCACCGGTGTTGGAAGCCGGTCGTGACCGCGGTGCACGGGATCGCCGCCGGTGGCGCCCAGTACTTCCTGAACGAGGCCGACATCATCATCGCAGCCGATGACGCTGCGTTCTTCGATCCCCACGCCTCCATGGGCATCGTCTCCTCCCTCGAGCCCATCGGCATGCTGCACCGCGGCATGCCACTGGGCGACGTCCTGCGGTGGGCCCTCATGGGGAGCGACGAGAGGATCACCGCCGCCACGGCCCTGCGCCTCGGCCTGGTCACCGAAGTCGTGCCTCGCGCCGAGCTTCGCCCCCGCGCCCACCAGATCGCGGCGTCCATCGCGGCGCGGAATCCCAAGTCGATACAGGGGACGGTGCGGGCCATTTGGGAGTCCCTCGACATGACGCGTGCCGCTGCGTTGCAGAACGGCATGGCGTACACCCACATCGGCAATACCAACCGGAACAGCGGGTCCACGCGTCCGGAGCGCAAGGATGGCCCCACCTACCGCTGAGGGTGATCGGCATGAGAGTATCCTCAACTATCTCTTGTGTCCGACGACCTGAGGGGGCGCCATGACGGCATCGAAGGTGGGCAGGCAGGCCCGGCCGTGACGATCCTCGACGAACCAGGGCAAGGGCGCGACATCGTCACGGATCTCGCCGACCAGGTCATGTTCACGGACCCGTTTCCCCGCTACGCCACCCTGCGCGATGCCGCTCCCGTGGCCCGTGCCCGTTCGAAGCAGCTGCTCGGCGGAGAGGGCTACATGCTGACGCGCTACGACAACGTGATGCTCCTGTACGGCGACGTTCGTTTCTCGAGCGCCACCATGGGACAGGACGACTCGTGGCTGCTGCGCCATCTCCCTCGCATGTTCCGTCTTCTGGCCGACAGCATGGTCTACAAGGACGATCCTGACCACGCCCGGCTGCGCCGCCTCGTCAACAAAGCCTTCACTCCTCGCATGGTGCAGGAGATGTCGCAGGACATCGCGCGGATCGTCGATGAGCTGCTGTACGGGCTGTCCGGGCGCGATACGGTGGACCTGGTCGCCGATTTCGCCGTTCCGCTCCCCCTTTCGGTCATCTCGCGCATGCTCGGGGTCTCGGCATCGGATCGGGACCAGTTCCACACGCTCACCGCGCGATTCGTTGCTGGTGTGGGCGGAGGGAGCACCGCAGCGTTCGTCAGGACCATCCCGGCTGCGCGCAAACTGCTCGCGATGATCGAGCATATGGCAGACGAGCGACGCCAGGTACCCGACCAGGGCATGATCTCGGCCCTGGTGGCGGCGAGCGACGACGGCGACAAGTTGAGCCCGGACGAGGTTGCAGCAATGATCTTCCTCCTCATGTTGGCCGGTCACGACACGACCTCCAATCTCATCGGCAGCGCGACGTTGGCCTTGCTCGAGCATCCCGAACAAGCCGCGCGACTGAGGGAGGATGCCTCCCTTACCGCTTCCGCCGTGGAAGAGCTGTTGCGCTTCACCGCCCCGGTCCCGTGCGGTGCGGCGCGGCTCACCCTCGAGGACGTCGAGGTGGAGCACACGACCATACCCAAAGGGAGCAAGGTCTTGGGCATGATCATTTCGGCCAACCGTGACGAGCGGATCTTCGACCGCCCCGACGAGCTCGACCTCGGGCGTGATCCGAACCGGCATCTCACGTTCGCGTTCGGCAAGCACGTCTGCCTCGGCAATCAACTCGCCCGCATGGAAGGGCAGATCGCCCTGCGTGCGCTCGTGCAGGACTTCCCGAACATGCGGTTGGCCGTCCCCCGTGAAACGCTGCGCTACAAGCCGATTCAGGCGCTCCGCGGACTGCAGAGCCTCCCCGTGCGCATGACATGACGGGGAATGGCGTCCATGATCACGATTCTAAGGTCAGGATCGGGAGGAGCGCTTGGCCGCCGCTTCCTCCATCCAATGCTTGAGGGCCCTGCGATGGTCGTCGGTACCCGCTGAAAGGGCCATGCGTTCACCCTCCCTCGGGAGGGCCTCGGCCATGGAAAGGTGCTCTGCTTCCCGCACGTTCTCCTTGAAGTAACGGTAGGCGGCACGGGGACCATCGGCGATTCTGGACGCCCAGGCCGCGGCGGCGGAGCGCAAGTCTTCATCGGGAACGACGACGTTGAATAACCCGAGCGCCTCCGCCCGGTCGGCGTCGATGACCGTGTTCTCGATCAGGAATTCGAGGGCGCGCGTCGGGCCGACCATACGGGTCAGCAGCCAGGGGCCACCGAAATCACCACTGAATCCCAACCGCCCCCACCCGCCGATCAGGGTCGCCGAGCTCCCAGCGATGCGCAGGTCCGCCGCGAGAGCCAGGCTCATGCCGGCACCGACCGCGGCACCCGGCAGCGCCGCAAGTGTGATCTTCGGACATTCGAAGAGCATCCGGATCATGCGCGCGTCCTCCGCCAACATCTGGCCCTGTTCCTTAGCGGTCGACTTCCCCGGGGGAGCGTCGCCGGACGGAGGTCGGCGGAAGGTGCCCCCACCGACGTCGCCGCCCGAGCAGAAGGACCGGCCGGCACCGGTGACCATGATGCAGCCCACGGCGGGATCCTCGACGAAGCGCTCCAGCAGTTGCGGCACCGTCTCGAGAATCTCGTAGTGCAGAGCATTGCGGCGCTCTGGTCGATTGAGCGTGATGATGCCCACGCCGTCGGCCACCTCAGCCAGGACGGTCTCGGTCCCCGTCTCGATCTGCATGCATCACTCCTTCGGAGACCGCGCAGGGTACCGGGTCCGATTGCCCGGCCTCCCTATTCAGGATACTCTATCTCCCGCCGACGAGAGATTCTCGGACGACGAGCGGGGGCTATGGCGACATCAACGGAATTCGAGAAGGCGACGGACTTCACGCTCAAGGAGTCCGACATCGAGCGCGCCAAGGCCCTCGTCGGGCACTACTCGGCTTCGAAGGCCCGGGAACACCTCACCATGGGCTCCCACGACACGTTCCGGAATTTCGCCCGCAGTTACGGAGACGACAACCCTCTGTTCTGCGAAGAGGACTATGGCACGTCGACCCGGTGGGGCAGCCAGATTGCGCCACCCATGGTGGGCATCGGGCTGAACGCCCCTTTGCTGGCGGACCCCCCGACGGAGCATTTGAAGCGACCGTCCTTCCGGGGAATCCACGTGTTCGTTTCGGGGAGTACCTGGGACTGGTACCGACCGGTGCTGCCCGGCGATCGCCTGTACAGCTTCGGCGGGACCGAATCGGTCGAGATCAAGGATTCTGAGTTTGCCGAGCGGTCCGTCCTCGTCACATTCCTCAACACGAAGATGAATCAACGGGGCGAGGTCGTGGCGTCGATGCGGATGTTGGCCATCCACACCGAGCGCAAGACCGCACGTGAGAAGGGCAAGTACAGCGCTATCGAACCCGCGACCTACAGCGACGACGACATCGCGCGGCTCGATGCGATCTACGAGGCCGAAGAAGTAAGGGGCGCAGAACCACGCTGGTGGGAGGACGTCCAGGTCGGCGACGCCATCGGGCCCATGGCCAAAGGCCCTCTCACGACCACCGACATGATCGTGTTCCACAGCGGTGGCTACGGCTTCACGCCTTATACGCCCTGCGCCAATCGTCTGGCTTTCGAGAACCGTCGGCGCATCGCTCCGTTCTATGTCAAGAACGACCACGGAGTGCCCGATGTGGCCCAGCGGGTGCATTGGGATTCGGCCTGGGCCCAAGCCATTGGCAACCCAATGGCCTACGACTACGGCGTCATGCGCGATTGCTGGCTGACCCACCTCGTCACTGACTGGATGGGCGACGATGGATGGTTGGTGCGCCAGCACAGCGAGATCCGAAAGTTCAACTACATCGGTGACAGCCACATCCTGACGGGCGAGGTGACGGGCAAACGTGTCGAGAAGGGACTGCACCTCGTCGACATCGAGATGCGCGGCACCAATCAGCGGGGCGAGGTGACGTGCCCGGGTTCAGCGACCGTGGCCCTGCCCAGCCGGGACGGTGATCGCGCCGTCCCGCTTCCGGAGCCTCCAGCTGAGCTCAGCGCCGCCGCCGAGTCGTTGACGGCGCGCCATCTCGCGTTGACAGCCGAACGCGCGGCCGCCCGGTAGTCGGACGCCGGCTGTCAACTGCGCGACCTGATGGCATCCAAAACGGGCCGGCTGAAGTAACTCTGGTCCTCCCCCCAGCCGGTAAGGCCGTCCCATTCCCAACGGAACAACGTGTCCCCTCCGAGGCCCCGCCAGTGGCGGCTGACTGCCTCCCCGTGGACCGTGAGATGACGGTCGAGGTCGTCGACCACCTCGATGTCCATGGACGTCGGCCATCCCGTGACGGGGTCGACCCGCAGCTGCCGCGCTCCGGTCAAGACGTGCGCGTAACGCCCGTCACGCAGCAAGAATCCGCATGACACCTGGTCCCCCTCGAGGCCGGGTGCCGAGTACACGAGCCAGGCGTCGGAGGAACCGGCCGCACCGAAGCAATAGCCGATTCCGCCGAAACGTGTGAGGGGCGCTCCTCCGTCGCCGCGCCGCTTCGGCGGTCCCGCCGGTCGCGGCCCCCATGACCGGTCCCGCGTCGAGAAGCAATCGACGGCGATGTTCTTCCCCGCGGAGCAACATCGATCCCGGTGACGTGGCCCGGTTGGTCGAAGTGTCTCCCCTTGAAGAACGGGGCCACCCCGAGCGGGTGGGGATTGGGCGCCATGATCGCTTCGAAGAGGAGGTCCACTTCGAGGGCACCGGGGTCCTCATAACGGATCCGGTACTTCTTGAGCGGTTCGAGCGCCGCCACGTGCACGCCGTTGGGCCAAACGAAGTCGCGCATGTCTCGTGCGGACCGCACCGGCAGCTCCAAGCCCTGGTAGTGGGCATGGTAGGGCAGCTCCCACGAGTAGGACCCGGTGCCGTCCCAGACCCACGCGCCGCCGTTGCACAGGTTCGCGTTCGGTCTGGCCTGGCAGTAGGTCCACCCTCCCATCTGCCGTTCGGGCACATTCCAGGAGAACCAACAAGTCTCCGTCTCCCACCAGCGATCGGACAGGACCTCGTCGTGGAAGTCGTCGTCCTCCGGGCCGAACGACGGGTAGTCGCGTGCCGCCTTCAGCGCCACGAGGTCCACGGCCGCGTCGATCGGTCATGTCAGCGGGGGCCACTCGCGATCGGCCAGCGCACCCATGGCGGTGCGCGCCAACTCGGTCTCACGCGCCACTCGCCGCCACAGGTACCCGAGGTACTCCTCATCGCCCACCTGCTGGAGGCGGACCGCCGCGGCCAGTTCGTCACGGCCTGCCGCGAGGGTGCCCGGATCGTGACCCAACAGCGCCCTCAGGTCCTCGCGTTCGCAGGCCTCGTAGAAACCGCCGTAGGCATCGACCTGCTCCAGGTATTTGATGACCCGCGCCAGATCCCTTGCTACGCGTGCTGGCCAAGGGATCGCTGATCCGGGGCACGATGACCTCGCGCAGTTGTTCGAGGAGCGCCCCGTACATCCAGTCATGGTCGCGTGGCGCGCGGGGCGGTGGCGTCTCGGCCGGCGAGAGGTTGATGTTGGCCGCGATGGCGAGTGCCTCCAGCCAAAGGCGACGATGCAGCAGTCCGTAGACGAATGCATGTCCGAAGTCGCCGCCGCCGCCTCGTTGCACGCCTGGAGGGCGGTGGCTCATGACCTGCAACTTGGCCTCGGCCATCACGCGGTAGTACTGCACGCGGCCTTCGTCGACCTTGTGGCCCGAGAGCTGTTCGTACTCCCGCAGGCGCGAGGGGAAGTCCGTGAAGGGTTCCTGGGTGGCGCGGAGGGACAGCCAGGCGATGTCGTCCATCGGGTCGCCCAGATGCGCCAACTCCCAGTCGACCAATGCCACGACCCGCCCCGACGCATACATGAAGTTTCCCGGTCCCGTGTCGCCCTGGACCAGCACCATCGGGCCTTCGTAGGAAGGGACGTGGTGGCGGAGCCACGCCAACGTGAACGACAGCGCCGGATCGACCGGACCACCGCGCGCAGCGAGCAGGGCGTCCCACTCGTCGAGCTCGCAGCACACGGCCTCGGGTACGGTCGTCGGACGGGGGAAGCCTGGAAGATCGAGCGTCGACGGGTCCAACTGGTGGAGGTCAGCCAACTTCGTCATGAAATCCTGCGCCGTGGCCTCGCGCTCAGCAGGATCCGAGATGACGTGAGAACCGGCTCTCCCCCACCAGCCGTTCGGACAACATCGCGTGGTGCGAAGGATGGATCCCGAGCAGTCGGGGCACCGGGACGTTGCTGCCCGCCAGGGCGCGGTAGACCGACGCTTCACGACGCAGCGTCCAGGGGTCCATGGTGGCCTCGTGGTCGGAGCGGTCGTAGTGCAAGAAGAGCGCGGCCACCCCATCCCCTGCCCGGTCGAGATCGATGAACCAGGCCTCTTTGCGGCCGCCTCCGGGCTTGCGGTCGACGTGGGTGACCGTCCCCCGGCCGATCTCCTCCACCCAGCGCACCAGATCGTCGGGAAGGAGCAACCCGGGATCACTCATAGGACGGCGCCGGTCTCCTTGAGCGCGACGATGTCGGCCCATTCCAGGCCCAGCTCGAGCAGGATCGTCTCGGTGTGCTCGCCGTGCGAGGGTGCCCTCGTCAGCTCCGGAGGTGTCTCGTCGAATTGGACCGGGTTGGCCACGAGCGAGAACGACGTGCCTTCGTCACTGGCGACATCGAGCAGATAGCCGTTCTCGAGCGCTTGCGCATCGTCGTGGAGTTCGAGCGGCTCCTGACACACCGCCCAGACGCCCAGGGCGTCCGTCAGGGCATCTTTCCACTCGGCGAGCGTCCTCTCGGCGAACGCGTCATCGAGGAGCCCGACACATTCGGGCCCGTGCGTGTGCCGCAACGCGGCGGTCACGAAGCGGGGGTCGTCGATCAGCTCGGGCCGGCCGATGCGTCGGCAGAGATCGGGCCAATAGCGGTCGGATTCGAGCATCGTGAGATTGATGAACCGCCCGTCCCCGGTCTTGTACGTACCCACGAGGGGATTGGGGGCGTGACGGCGATCGCCCCGGGGCAATTTCGGGAATACCGAAGAGCTTGCTCGAGACGATGTCGGGCGAGAGGGTCCACATGGCACAGGACAACAGTGAAGCGTCGACGACGGACGGCACCCCGTGTCGCTCCCGCCGGAAGAGGGCGGCCGCGATGCCCCCCGCCAGGGTCTGACCCCCGGGGAGATCGCCATAGGCGGCGCGTGGGTTCACCGGATACTCGTCGTCATCGGGGGTGAGCGCGGCGGCATGCCCACCCCGGGCGAAGTATGCCGCCGCGTCGTAGCCACCCTTTTCGCTTTCCGGCCCGCGCTGACCCATGCCGCTCCCCCGGACGTAGATGATGCCCGGGTTGCGGGAGCGGATGTGCTCGACGTCGATGCGCATCTGCCGGCGGGCCGCCGGCAGAAAGCTGGTGAGAAAGACGTCCGAGGTCTCGGCAAGTTGATAGAGAACTTCGAGGCCCTCCTCTGATCGCAGATCGATGCCGATACTCCGCTTGCCCCGGTTGGGTTGTTCGATCATGAAGTTCACCGCACGCGGGCCGCCACCGAACATTCCCGCCGTCACAAGACCCCGTTGGGGATCGCCCGTCACGGGGTGTTCGACCTTTATGACGTCCGCCCCCCAATCGGCCAGCACGGCACCGGCCGCAGGAACGAAGGTCCACGTCGCCACCTCGAGGATCCGCACCCCGTCGAGAACGCCTTCCGTCATCTGATGGGCTCCCCTTCATCCTGTGCCCCGATACAGTATCCTTTATTCGTCGCCCGGGATCGAAACCGAGCCGTGATCGCCTTGAGAAGCAAGCACCAACGCGTCGAGCCGGGGGAGAATGGCCAACTACATCAACTTCCTGATCCTGGGGTTGGGGAACGGGGCCGTCTTCGCCGCTTTGGCGATGTCGCTGGTGGTGACCTACCGCAGCTCCGGGGTCCTGAACTTCGCCACCGGCGCGCAGGCGCTCTACGCCTCCTATACCTACGCGCTGCTCCGCACCGGGCGCCTGCTCGTTCCCATTCCGGGTGTGACACCCATTTCGGTGGGAGGTCCGGTGGCATTCGTCCCGGCCGTGGTCATCACCTTGTGCATCCAGGCCCTGCTCGGGATCCTCCTTTACGTGGCGGTCTTCCGTCCGTTGCGCCACCAACGCGCCGTGGCCAAAGCGGTGGCGTCACTCGGTGTCATGGGCCTGCTCACCGCCCTGGTCAATCTCCAGGTGGGCTCCCAGCAGGTGCTGGTCGCCCCGATCTTCCCGCAGAGCACGTACACGATCGGCAACATCCGGATCCCGGCCGATCGTTTCTGGTTCGCCGTCACGATCGTGGGTGTGGCGCTCCTCCTCGGCGCTGTCTACCGCTTCACCCCGTTCGGACTCGCCACCCGCGCGTCGGCCGAATCAGAGATCGGCGCGTTGGTGACGGGACTTTCGCCCGAGAACATCGCGCTGCGCAACTGGGCCATCAGCGGGACCGTCGCCGGACTGGCCGGCATCTTGATCGGGCCTCTGGTACCGCTCATCCCGGGTTCCTACACCCTCTTCATCGTGCCCGCTCTGGCGGCGGCCGTCGTAGGGCGCCTGTACTCGCTGACGCCGGCTGTCGCATCCGGATTGCTCCTCGGGGCCCTCGAATCGGTCGCTGTCTACCTCAACTCGCGGTACCCGTCGTTCCCGAGCGGAGCCGGGCAGGTGCTCCCCCTCGCCATGGTTCTGGCCGTGTTGTTGTACCGAGGGCGTCCGCTCCCGACCCGAGGCCAGCTCCTGCAGCCGACGCTCGGCAAGGCCCCGCGGCCCCGCCACATGGTGTGGCCCATCGTCGTCGGCGTCCCCCTCGCGGTCCTCCTCCTGGTGGTCCTGCGGCAGAGCTTCCGGGACGCCTTCATCCTGAGCCTGATCCTCTCGACCCTGGGCCTCTCACTCGTCGTGGTCACCGGTTACGTCGGGCAGATCTCGCTGGCCCAACTCACGCTGGCCGGCGTCGCGGGCTTCCTCCTCAGCACGTTCGCCCATACATGGGGTATCCCCTTCCCCGTCGCTCCCCTGCTGGCTGCGCTCGCGGCGACAGTCGTCGGCGTCGCGTTCGGGTTGCCGGCGCTCCGCATCCGTGGCCTGTTCGTGGCGATCGTCACGCTGGCGCTCGCCGTGGCCGTAGAGGCGGTGTGGTTCCAGAACAACAGCTTGGACGGGAGTTCGGGAGGCGAGCCGATCCCCGATCCACGCCTCTTCGGCATCGATCTCGGGATTGGGTCGGGACTCGGCTTTCCTCGTATCGCCTTCGGGTTGCTCTGCCTGTTCGTGCTGGTCGTTGTCGCCATCGGCGTGGCCAAGCTGCGCGTCAGCCGTCTCGGTTCAGCCATGCTCGCTGTCCGCGCCAATGAGCGCTCTGCCGCAGCAGCCGGCGTCAACGTCGTGCGCGTGAAGCTCATCGGGTTCGCGATCGGGGCCTTCATTGCGGGCATCAGCGGCTGCCTCATGGCCTACATGCAGACCAATGTCACCTTCGATACCTTCGATGCTCTCGTCGGTCTCCTTTTCTTCTCCACCGTGTTCGTGGCGGGAATCACCTCGGTGAGCGGCGCGATCCTGGCGGGGTTGGGCGCCTCGGGCGGCATCTTGTTCGTGGCGACCAACCATGTCGTGTCGTTCGGCAATTGGTACGGCATCCTGTTGGGGATCGGCGTGATCCAGACGGTGATCTTCAACCCCGAGGGGGCCATCGGACCGATGATCACGTCGGCCGAGCGGATCCGGCGCCGCATCTGGCCGGCGTCCTCCATCGTCAGCGCGCCGGCGCCGGTCACCACGCCCGCGACTGCGCCTGCGCCCGCGCCGAAGGCACACAGGATCACCGTCAGCCGTCCGTCTGCCTCCGCTCCGGCACTTGAGGTACACGGGCTCAGCGTGCACTATGGCGGGGTCGTCGCGGTCGACGACGTCAGCTTGTCCGTGGGCGAGGGCGACATCGTGGGTCTCATCGGTCCGAACGGCGCGGGAAAAACGACGCTGATCGACGCGCTCAGCGGGTTCACCCGCTATAGCGGGCGTGCCGTGTTGCAGGGCCGGTCCCTCGATGGCCTTCCCCCGCATCGCCGGGCCGCACAGGGTCTGGGGCGCACCTTCCAGAGCATCGACCTCTACGAGGACCTTTCGGTGGAGGAGAACATCACGGTGGGCCAACACCTCGCCCGCGGTGGGGGCGCGGCGAAACTGACGGAGGTCCTGGACGCACTGGAACTTTCGGCGCTCCGCGAGAGGAACGTCGGCGAACTGTCGCAAGGTCAACGCCAGCTGGTGTCGATCGCCCGCGCCCTGGCAGGCGAGCCCAAGGTTCTCCTCTTGGACGAGCCAGCTGCGGGTCTCGACAGCACGGAGAGTGCCTGGCTGGCTGACCGCCTGCGGGTCGTCCGCGAGGGCGGGGTGACGATCCTGTTGATCGACCACGACATGAGCCTCGTGCTCGGGCTGTGCGACCAACTGCACGTCCTCAACTTCGGGTCTTTGATCGCTTCAGGGCCACCCGACCATATACGCGTCGACCCCTCTGTCATCGACGCGTACCTGGGTGCGACACCAACCAGGGAGGCGGTGCCATGAGCGGCGCGCCCGCACTGGAGTGCGCCGGCGTCCACGCCGGTTACAACAAGGTCGCCGTCGCACGCGAGATCAACCTGTCCGTCGGTCACGGCCAGGTCATGACCGTGCTTGGCCCCAACGGTGCCGGCAAGACGACCCTGCTCCTGACGATGGCGGGCATTCTCGCTCCGCTCAAAGGGGTGATCTCCCTCGACGGGGTGCCGTTGCGGACCGGCTCGGCCAGACGGATGAACCGCGCCGGCGTCGTCCTGGTCCCCGACTCGCGCGCCCTCTTCACCGAGTTGACACCCGTGCAGAACCTGAAGCTGGGTGCCCGGCGCTCCCGCTCTTCGGTCGATGACGTCCTTGATCTCTTCCCTGCCCTGCGGCTGCGGGCACGCCTGAAGGTGGGGCAACTCTCCGGCGGCGAACAACAGATGCTGGCGGTTGCCCGTGCGCTGGTTCAGGCGCCGAAGGTCCTGCTCATCGATGAGATGAGCATGGGGCTGGCCCCGGTGATCGTCGAATCGCTGTTGCCCATCATTCGCCAGGTAGCTGACGAGAGCAACGCCGCGGTCATCTTGGTGGAACAGCACGTGCAGCTCGCTCTGGAGGTGGCCGATGTCGCCGTCGTCCTCGTTCACGGAGGCATCGTCGCGTCCGGGACCGCCGACGAAGTACGACGGGAAGAGGCGACGCTCGCGCAGGCCTATTTGAGCGGAGGGGCTGCTCCCTGATCGCTCACTCGCCCAGCGCGAGGGCGTCGGCGTAGGCCCTTGCCAGATTCCGGGCACAGCGAAACGACGAGTCGAGTCCCGAATGCGCCGTCAGGAGATCTCGCTTGGTTCCCGTGCGGAAGAGGTGTCCTCCCATTTTGCTCGTCATCAGGCCACCCAGCGCCAGCAGGACCCGGTAAAAGGTGATGGCACACAGATCCGTGTCCTCGACGCGACCTCCGGCATCCACGTACGCCGCCACGAAGGAGGGCCAATCCATGAGGAATGTGGCCACGTTCCACGCCGCCGCCAGTTCCCGGGCGGGCGGCCCGATGGAAGCAGCTTCCCAATCGACCAACGCGGTGACCTGCGCGCCGTCGACCAGCATGTTGTGGAAACCGAAATCACCCTGGAGAAGGCAGAGCCGCGAGGGGGGACCACGAAGGCGACGTGCGCCGAGAGCCAGCGGCCGGCCATGGGCGCAGTCACGTTGGGTGGACCCGTCAGCCCGTCGATGCGCTCCATGATCGCCTCGACCATGGCCATGGTCGAGGCGGCCGTTACCGACGCGCCGCCGACGTCAAGGTGGGTGCGGCCGAGGTCGGCCAGCGGCAAGGAGTGAAGTCGAGCCAGACTGGCAGCCAATTGGCGTCCCAGCTCTGGTCGGTGCTCCGCCGGTGCGGCGAGGTCCGGAAAGAACTCTCCGGCTTTGTGTCCCGGTACCCGTTCCATCACCAGGAAGGTCCCCTCGCCGAGCGCGTGACCTTCGGGCTCGGCGAAGAACGGCTGGGGTACCGGCACACCTCCGAAGCGGTGCACGGCGTCGATGATCGCAAACTCGTCGACGGCGCGCGTCTCGAGCAGACCCACCGGGCGATCCTTGCGCACGATCACCTCACGAGGAAGCTCACTCGTGTCGCGCAGCGAGACAAGGATGGTCTCCTTCGACCGACCCCCTGGGACCACGGACATTCCCTCGACGACAACATCGGGCGATTGCGGGAGCCGGCCCCGGAGATACGCCGTGAGCTGCTCCGGATCGATCGAACAACCGTGGTCGGAGGGCTGGGGACCGTCGACGGCGTCACCCTCGGCCAGCACGGCGCAGCGGAGTTCGTCCAAGCGCTCGAGAAAACGATGCTCGACTGCGACGGCGTTGCGGGCGACGTCGATATCGGAGCCCGCACGAGCCATGGAGGCGGCCTCGGCCCGCAGTTCATCGAAGCGCTCCGGGCTCACCACGCAGCCGTCTGTCCTCGCATCGGGCCGGAGCGACGCCTCGAAGGCAGCCCCGTATTCCGCGCTGAGCGCCGCTGCGGCCTCCTCCTCGACGATGAACTCGGCCAGAATCCGATCAAGCAATCCGGCTGCATCGATGGCCTGCGCGCTCTGGAGCTCCGGCACCAGCACAGACGAGATGGTGCGCCGTACCTGGCGATAGTAAAGAGCCCGGTCCTCGGGTGGCTGGCGCATCAGATCCTCGCTGCGGTGTCGGACACGGCCCTCCGGGTCACCCCATCGACAAGCGCGTCACCGAGGGCGAACGCGGGAGGGGCCTCCCCGTTGCGCGGATTGATATTGGCCTCCAGGAATCCCCATCCGCCTGGCTTACCATCGACCCACACGTCACCGACAGATTCCCAACCATGCCGCCGGCGGGTGACGCCGAGCATGCCCCCGATGGTCTGCACGCGGACGTCCACGGTCGCCCCGTCGGCCAGGCAGTACCGGACCTCGGCCGACGGGCAGCGTAGCGAGTCGTCGTCGACGTGCAGCAGCATGGACGCGCTGGCCACATCGAGCTTCTCCCCACGGTCGGTCAAGGAGCCTTGGCGGAAGAAGCTGCCATTGGCTCCGACCATCGACCCGTAGCGGAACTGCAGGTCCCCGAAGGATCCCCCGAAACTCCGGCTGGAGAGAAAGCTGTCCCAGTGACGAACGCCCCAGGAGTGGTCGCGCCAGGCTGACGCAGTGATCGACACCGTCCGGCCGTCGAGGGTGACTGAACCCGAGGCACGGCATGAGGCATGGAAATTGTTGGAGAAGATGGCTCCCGCCGCGCCCTTCGTGCCGGCGAAGGCGCTCGCGCCGGAAACGGACAAGGAGTCAGCTTCGTCCTCGAGCACGAGGTCCATCCGGCATTCGTCGGTCTCGAGCACGAACCGGAGGCGCTCGCCATCATGGAAGAGTCGCTGGGGCCCGGCCGCGAGGCCGTGACCTTCGACTCGCTCCAGCGCGAGATCCTCGTCGTTGTGCCGGAAGCGCGTTCCGTCCTCGTGATAGACGCCGCACCAGAGATTGGCCGTGCCCCGGTTGACTTCATTGCCGATCCGGTGGTTACCCCCAACACCGGACGCTGCGTCGCGCCAGGCGAAGTAGACGCTTTCCTGCCATTCGACATCGTCGGATGCAGGGTGCGGGCCCTCGTCCTCAACGGTCGGCGCCATTGTATTCAGGCTACTCATTGAAGCGGAAGGAAGCGAGGCCGGCCCCGGGGCTATTTGGAGAACAGCGACGACGCATCGATGTTCTTGATGTCGGTCGCAATGCCGTTCGCCTTGAGCGTCCCGATCTGTGTCACGACCGAACAGACACTCTGCAGGGAGGGGATGATCTTCCCGTTGCATGTGAACGTCGCGCCGTCGGATAACGGGAGGACCACGTTCTTCGCGGTGCGGATCTGCTGGTTGACGCCGGCCGCCGTCACCGCGCCCGTGTAGCCCTTCATCACGTTGAGGAGAGCCCAAATGGCCGATGCTCCATCGGACTGGTTGGTGCTGACATTCGGGCTCGGGTTGACACTCGGCGCGTACTTCTTGGTAATCGCCGCGTAGGTGGCGTAGTCCGGGGAGCTCGTCACACCGGGACTCGAGATGATCGATCCTGCCAACACCTTGTCGAGCGATGAGTTGATGATGCTCGGGTCGACGCAGGTGCTGAGCACGTAGCGCGGCAATGTGAGACCAAGTGTCTGATACGCCTGGAAGAACGACGTGCACAAGGTGAGGTCGCCCGTCATCCCGATGGCCTGGGCGCCCCATTGCACCGCACTCTCCAACTGCGGGGTGATGTCGGCCGTGCCCAGATTGACTGGTATGACCTTGAAGCCGACGTTGGCATTCTTGAAGGCGGTGACCCCGAGCGTCTGGGCGGGCTGAATGGCCTCGGGCACATTGACGGTCAGCATGGCGAACTTCTTGTAGCCCTTCGCCTTGGCCACGGCAGCGTCGGCCGCCAGGACGCCCGGCAGGCCACCGGTCAGTGAGTACGCCCCCTTGGTCGTCGTTTCCTGGGTCGTACTGCCGGACAGCGTCATGTACGGGATACCGGCCTTGACGATCGTCGGCACTTCGGTCGGTCCCTGACCCGTGAACGGCTCGGTGACCACGACGACGTGCTTCTGCACCATCTGGTTGGCGCAGTCCTGACCTCCGGCCGGCGTCGAGAGGTTCTCGCAGATGAAGAGTTGAATGGGATGACCGCCGAGACCGCCGCGGTAGGCGTTGGCCCATGCCACCGTCATTTTGGCCCCCTGCTCCACCAGGGGGGCGGTGCCGACCGTACCCGACCCACCGTCGCTGATCATCCCCACCAGAACAGGGGTCCCTTTCGCGGGGTCAGGCTTACCGAGGGCCGAACCCGTGCTGGCGCCGGCCGGACCGGCCGCGCCCGCCGCCAGCACGGACGCCGTCAGAATGGAGAGCGCACCGAGAGTGGCGAAGAGGGACGAAGTGCGACCCCGGTTCGTGTGCGGCACGGGTGTCTTCGGCACGTCAGCCTCCCCTTTTCGGCTGGGGCGACGGCACACGCCGCGAGGCGTGCCTAGCTTCCCCCACTCTCGCTAGAAGAGTGCACTGTACTCATGACTCCGTGAGGGGTCAAGGGCGCGTCCTCCGCTCCTTTAGACGCAAAGAGTGATCTCAATACCTTTTCGGAGAGGGTGCGCCCGGCTGCTTGACACCCCCGACGCCCCTCCTTAGATTAGGTATTGCAATTGTTTACACGTTAGGTATGCGGGGGACGCTTCGATTCGGCGCACGGCCGTAGCCTGTCGATCGGGAAGCGAGGAAAGCCAATGGCTGTGCAATCGGTGGAGACGGTTCCACTTCGATTTCCCGAGATGCATCTGAGCCCCGAGCAGGAAGTCGCTCTTCTGGCGCGAACCCTCTTCAACGAAGGGTACGACGATCATCTGAGTGGGCACATCACCTACAAGCAACCCGATGGCACGTTCCTCGTCAACCCGTGGGGCCTGGCCTGGGACGAGCTCTGCGCCAGTGACATCGCGCGCATGGACAAGGACGGCCGGCAGCTGGACGGCCGCTGGCTGATCACGCCGGCCATCACGCTCCACGTCGTCCTGCACGAGCACCGGCACGACGCCGGCGTGGTCGTGCACAACCACCCCCGCTGGGGAACCATCTGGGCCGATGCACACCGGGTCCCCCCGATTTACGACCAGACGGCCGCCATGTACTCGGGCGAGATCGCCGTGTACAACGAATACGACGGGCCGGTCAACGACAGATCCAATGCGGGCGGTGCGATCCGCGCGCTGGGATCGGCCAATGCGGCCCTGCTGGCCAACCACGGCGTCATGGTGATCGCCGACGACATCCAGCAGGCGTACATCCGCGCCATGGTGCTCGAGTGGCGCTGTCGCCAGGCGTGGCACGTCGAGGCCCTCGGGGGTGGCGTCCCGATGAACGACAAGGCGGCGCGCGACCTCGGTGCGCTGATCGACTCGGTCCCGAGCGCGTTCGACGGTTTCTTCGAAGCGATGTGTCGCCGTGTGATCCGCAAGGACCCCGGAGTGCTGGACTGAGGCGAGCCCTTTCGCCGCAAGAGCAGGCAAGGCACGTGCAGTGGCTGGCGGGCCGTGTGGCTGTCGTCACCGGCGGCGCCAGCGGCATCGGCCGGGCTCTCGCGCAAGCCTTGGACGCGGTGGGATGCAGCGTCGTTCTGGCTGACGTCGAGAAGGTGGCGCTCGACGACACGGTGCGCGAAATGAGGGCGCAGGGCTCTTCGGCCATCGGGGTCCAGTGCGACGTCCGCTCCAGGGCCGACATGGAGGCGCTCGTCCATCAGGCCCGCACCCGCTTCGGTCCCGTCGACATCGTGTGCCTCAACGCCGGCGTCTCCCCTTCGGGTGCGGTGCTCGAAACCAGTGTGGAGACGTGGCGCTGGCTGATCGATGTCAACTTGATGGGCGTCGTGAACGGCCTCGATGCGTTCGTCCCGGACCTCGTGCGAAGAAAGGACGGGCATGTCGTCATCACCGGATCATTGGCCGGGCTCGTCCCGACCCCCTCACTGGGGCCGTATTCAGCCGTGAAGCACGCGCTGACCGGCTTGGCTGAGGTGCTGCGGACAGAACTCTCCGGAAGCGGCGTCCGCGTTTCACTGGTGTGCCCCGGCGTCGTACAGACCCGGATTGCGCACAGCGAGCGCAACCGGCCGCCGGAGTTCCCGGGCGCATCGCACGCCGACCCCGACCTTGCGCAGCGCTACAGGGACGCGGTCGAGGCGAGCACCACCTCGCCCGCCCACGTGGCGACCGCCGTGCTCGAGGCTCTGCGCGAAAACCGGTTCCTGGTGCTGCCCAGCCCCGAAGGGCCATCGATGGTCACGCAACGTCTCGAGGAAATGCGGTCAGCCATCGAAGCGTGATGTATTCGATTTGTCGAACCGACGGTGACTCGAGGTCCACCGTCGCCAACGTGCCCGCCAGGGGGAGGACCAATGAAAGCAGCCGTGCGATTCAGCAACGACACCGACCGTCTCGCCCTCGTCGATGACATCACGGTCCTGGACCCCGGCCCCGGGGAGATCACGGTCAAGATTATGGCGTCGGGCGTGTGCCATTCGGATCTGTCCATCCTCAACCAGACCATGCCACAGACGCTTCCAGCCGTTCTCGGCCACGAAGGCGCAGGAATAGTGACGGCGGTCGGTGACGGCGTGCAGCGGCTCAAGGAGGGCGACCACGTCATCATCGCGTGGACCGCCCCGTGCGGCTCCTGTATCAACTGTGCGGGACGCCGGCGACCCGAATTGTGCTCGACCATGTACACCACCGGTGCGCTCACTCCCCGCTTTCGCCAAGGTGCCACCCCGGTCCACGGCATGTCGGGGACCGGCACGTTCAGCGAATACGCCACAATTCAGGAGCGTGCCGCGATCGCCATCGAGGACGATGTCCCCTTCGAGATCGCCGCGCTCATCGGCTGCGGCGTCACCACCGGCGTCGGTGCGGCCGTGAACTGCGCCAAGGTCACTCCGGGATCATCGGTCGTCGTCCTCGGCTGCGGCGGGGTCGGAATCGCCGCCATTCAGGGGGCACGATTGGCCGGTGCGTCGACCATCGTCGCCGTGGACGTCGTGGAGGGCAAGCGCACGCTCGCACTGCAATTCGGGGCCACCCACAGCTGCAGCCCCGACGACCTGGAGGACGCGCGCACCCAGCTGACGGGCGACGGCTTCGACTTCGCCATCGAGGCGATCGGTCTGGCCAAGACCATGCGGATGGCCTGGGACAACATCCGGCGCGGTGGTACCGCCTGCATCGTCGGCGCAGGACGCGAAGAGGACAAGCTCGTCTTCAGCGCCTTCGAGGTGTTCTTCAACGAGAAGACGCTCGTCGGGAGCTACTACGGCTCCTCCGACGTCCGCTCCGATTTCCACCGCTTTCTCCGCCTGTGGAAGGCCGGTCAGCTCGACCTCGAAGGCATGATCAGCCGGCGCATTCCGCTCGAAGAGGTGAATGGGGCGTTCGACGCGATGGAAGCGGGTGAGGTCGTGCGCACCGTGATCACCTTCTGATCCCTCAGGGCACGATGCCGATGCGCGCCGCAGGTTCCGGCGTGCCTTGGCGCCGATAGAGCGCCCGTTCGAGCGCACGGAGCAGCCGATCGCGGGTCTCGACGGGGCTGATCAATTCGTCCTGGCCGAAGTTCTGCGCCGAGCGGTAGGACGCTTCGATCTCCGCCTGGCGAAGAAGTGAGGCCTCTTCCTCATCGGAACCCCGGGCCCGGCTCATGGACGCCGCCCCCATCGCTCCCATGGTGGCCCCGGGATAGATGAACGTCGCCGACTGCCCGTCAAATGGGATCATCCCCATGACCATCGAGCCGAATCCATAGGCCTTGCGGAGGATGACCGTGAGCTTAGGCACACGAGCCTGCGTCTGCGCGGCGAACATGCGCGCCCCGCTCCGCAGGATCGCCTGGCGTTCGGATTGGCTGCCGGGCATGACACCCGGGTTGTCGGCCAGGAACACGAGCGGCAGGTGGAACGAGTCGGCGACGGTAATGAAGTGGGCCGCCTTGTCCGCGCCGTCTGCGTCGAGGGAACCGGCCAGGAACCTGGGCTCGTTTGCCACAACGGCGATGGGATGCCCGCCCAGGCGGGCGAGGAAGCAGAGCAGCGAGCGGCCGAAGTCCGGCTGTACCTCGAAACAGGATCCCTCGTCGAAAACGACGTCGACCACCTCGCGCATGTCGTACAGCCTCCGGCCGTTGCGGGGAACGACGTCCAGCAGTTCTGGTACGGGTCGGAATCCCCCGTCCCCCCGGGCGACATCCAACGGGTACGACCACGCCGAAGACGGAAAGTACTGCAGGTAGGCCCTCACCGTGTCGAGAGCGGCCGCGTCGTCTGCGGCGACATTGTGCACCAGCCCGCTGGTCAGGGCGACATCCGGGCCGCCCAGCTCCTCCTTGCTGATCTTCTCGCCGAGCGACTCGAAGACGACGGGCGGCCCCGCCGTGAACACCGAGGCCTGTGTGGTCATGACCGTGAAGTCGGACATCGGGGCGACGAGCGCGCCGTGACCCGCCGACGCCCCGAGCACGGCGGTCACGAGCGGGACCCGGCCCGAGCAACGGGACTGGGCCAGTAGATCGGTGGGGCTGCGCCCGTAAGGCTTGCCATCGGCCCTGAAGCCCGCTCCTTCGAGCAGCATGACCAGAGGCACGCGGTCTGTCACCGCGATCTCCGCCACCCGATAACGCTTGGCATTCGAGGCAGCGCTGATCGTGCCGGCCATCACGGTGAAATCCTCTGCCGCCACCATGACGGGGCGGTCGTCGATCATCCCCGAGCCGATGATCACGGCATCGGCGGGGGCCTCGGCACCTCCGACGAGGGTGCCGATCTCCTCGAAGGAACCGGGATCGAGCAGGTGATCTATCCGGGCCCGGGCATCGAGCCTGCCGGCAGCGCGATGCTTGCGCAGGCGCTCCTCGCCGCCCATGGCGCGTGACGCGGTCCGACGCTGTTCGAGGTCGCGGAGGACCCCCTGCCAACTCTCGGAACCGTCGCCATCACCCATCACGAAGGGAGATTGAAGACCCTTCGGGCGTTGCCCTGCATGATCTTGTACCGGGTCTCGCTCGTCCAGTCCGGCCAACAAACGCTGGGCGTTGTCGACCGAGTGCGGATAGGTGCCGTCTCCGTGCGGATAGTCGGTCTCGATCATGACGTTGTCCGCACCGATGGCGGCGAGGTTCTTGATCCCGAATGCATCATCGATGAAGCAGCCGTAGATGTGCTTCTGGAAGAGCTCGGTCGGGCTCAGTTCCGGGCCGAGGTTCTCGTGCTTCGTCTGCGTGTAGTCGAAGGACCCGTAGGTGCGCGCCCAGGGCATGTGCTCGATGATGAACGCGGCCCGTTCGAGGATGTACGGGATCCACCCGATCCCGCCCTCGGAGAGGCAGATCTTGAGATTGGGGAACTTCTCGAGCTTCTTCGAGAAGAGCCAGTCCGCCGTCGCATACGTGAGGTTGAGGGGTGAGAGGAGCGCGGACACGTAGACGGGTGCGTCGTCGGAGGTGGTCGGCACCATGGAGGAGGAGCCGAAATGGATGCAGATCGGGAGCTCGGTGGCATTGACGGCCTCGAGAAAGGGATCCCAGTAGTTGGCGGCATCGTGCAGGGATGGAAGTCCGAGTTTGGCCGGGTTCTCGGAGAACGACACCGCTTTGGCACCCAGAGCTGGCGCAACGCCGCACTTCGTCCCCGGCGAGTTTGGGGTCCCACAAGCGGAACGACGATCAAGGGGATGAACCGGCCCGGGAGCGCCTCCGGCCCAGTCCTCGATCATCCAGTCGTTGTAGATCCGTAGACAGGTGAGCGCCATCTCGCGATCCTTGGCTTCGAGGAATTGCTGGCCGCAGTAACGAGGGATGGTGGGGAAGCAGAGCGAGGCGATGACGCCGTCGATATCCATGTCCTTCGCCCGCTCGACCGGATCGAAATAGCCGGGACGCATCTTCTCGTAGGACATCAATTCGGGAACGATCTCCGACTGGTCACGTCCGGCTTGCACGAACAGCCCGGAATCGGGATGCGGACGTCTTCGTACAACCAGATGGACGCTCCATCCTCTTCGACCACGTGCGGCACCCGCTCGCGATCCGACCGTGGCACCTTGTCGACCCAGAGGTTCGGCGGCTCGATCACATGGTCGTCGACGGAGATGAGAAGAGGTTTCTCGATCGTCGTCATTGTGCCCATTTCCAATCGGTCGTCGAGCTCACCGGCGTGAGTCCCATCCGGACATTACGTCGAACTTGCGGGCAATTGCGGCCCGCTACTTCCTACGGGCCATGTCCCCCTGCCGCCCGCTTCTGGTTGCGTAACATCTTAAAGATCGATAAAGTCAAGACTATCTGCATTGCCAGCCGTGTCAAGGGCCGCACGGAGCGACTCGACACTTGCGAAAGGATCGACTCGCATGACGGCGACTCAAACCAACGCCCCCACTCAGATGAAATCGATGGTCGTCACGAAGCCCATCGCTCCCCCACTTCCGACGCTCACCCCTCATCAGCAGATTGCGCTCCTCGCCCGGTGTCTGTGGGACGAAGGGCACAACGACCACCTTGCCGGCCACATTACCTTCAAGCAGCCCGACGGCACCTTCCTCGTCAACCCCTTCGGATTGACCTGGGGTGAGGTCAGAGCCAGCGACATCATGCGCATGGACGCCGAAGGGCAACGAGTTGGACGGCCCCTGGACGATCACGCCCGCCATTGCGCTTCACGTCGAATTGCACAAGACCCGCGAGGACGTCACGGTCTCGCTCCACAATCACACCCGGTGGGGCACGATCTGGGCGGATCTCGGGACGAGTCCCCGGGATCTACGACCAATCGAGCGCCTACTACGACGGTGAGATCGCGCTCTACGACCAGTACTGGGGTGCTGTCGACGACGTGGCCAATGCCGCGTGCCGCGGTCGAGGCGGTCGGCGATGCGGGAATGGCCCTGCTGGCGAACCATGGTGTCCTCGTCATGGGCAACTCCATCGAGCAGGCCTATCTGCGCGCCTCGTGCCTCGAATGGCGTTGTCGCCAGGCCTGGCACATCGAGGCGGTCGGCGGCGGGAAGCTGATGCATCCTGACGCGGCGGCTGCGTACGGCAGCTTCTTCCGTGACAAGAACTTCACCGGTCTCTTCGAGGCCATGTGCCGCATGCAGATCCGCAAGGACCCCTCGGTCCTGGAGTAGCCCGGCCTAACGCCTGCTCGAATTGCGCGGCCCCGCTCAGTTGGACAGTTGCCGGTTTCCCCGTATGAGCTGACCCGGTCGTGCGGCGGTGAAAGCACCATTGTCCAGGAGCACCTGGCCCGAAACCACCGAGGCGCGGATTCCGTCGGCCTCCTGCACCAACCGCGTCCCACCCGCCGGGAGGTCCGCCAGCGCCGAGGGGAGCCTCGGCCCGATCGTGTCAGGATCGAACACGACCACATCAGCCACGTAACCCTCCCGCAAGAGCCCGCGGCCGGTCAGACCGAACTCGTTGGCCGGGCGTGAGGTGAGCATGGAGATGGCCTCCTCCCAGGTGAAGCGCTCTTGCTCGCGCACCCAGTGGGCCAGGAAATACGTGGGGATCGAGCTGTCCATGATCTGCGACACGTGCGCGCCGGAGTCGGACTGGGCGATGACGGTGTGCGGATGGCGCAGTATCTCCTCGATCGCATCGTGGTTCTGATTGGCGAAAGGTTGCGTGAAGTACTGGTCGAAGTCGGCCTCGAGCGAAAGATCGATCAGGATCTCGGGCGGCCGTCGTCTGCCGCTCTCGTGCCAGCTCGGCCACTGACGGGTTGATCTCCGTCGAGGAGAACAGCGCCCGCAGATTCTCGTAATCGGGCAGCCGCGCCTGCACCTCCGCGGTGACGGTCGTCGTCACATAAGGGCCGTGCAAGCGCCTCATCCACCAACTTCGCCCGCGAATCCGCATTGAGCAGCGCCGTCCGCTGCTCGCTCAACGGAAGCGCACGCAGCTGCCTGCCACTGGGGCAAACGGTCGTAGGGCAGCCCGACGCGGAAACCGATGACGTTCTGGAGCTCGCGCACATGCACCTGCGCGACGGCTCGACCTCCCAGCGCCGCCACATTGTCCAGGAACGCCAGGCCACTCCGGAAAGCCTCAGGTCGATCCTTCACGTAGACACAGGCCAGATGCACGGGCCGTTTGATGCGCAGCGCGATCTTCGTCAGCTCTTCCTGGAGATCCGCGTTGGTGATGTCGCCGGCCAGCTGGAACACACCGGTGTCGAGTTCACCGAGCACGTCCGCCAGAGCCTCGACCTCCTCCCAGCTGGCGACGTAACTCGCGACCGGTCCATCGTCGACCGTCCGATGTTGACTGATCCGCGAGCGTCGAGAAGCCGATCGCCCCCGCCCGCACGGCCGCCTCGACCTCGGCCCGCATGGCGGCGATCTCCTCGGGTGTCGCCTGGTCCGTGTACGCCCGCTCGCCCATCACGAAACACCGCAGGGCCGAGTGACCGACGTAACCGGCGAAGTTGATTCCCTTCGGCAGCCGATCGACCGCCTCGAGATAGTCGGCGTAGGTGCGCCACGTCCACGGCACCCCGACCAGCATGTCGTCGCGGGCGATGTCCTCGGCCCGCTCGATGCTGCGAATCGCGAGGTCCTTCGAAGCTGCCGGCGTCGGGGCGATGGTGAAGCCACAGTTGCCCATGATGGTCGTGGTCACGCCGTGCAGCGACGAGCAGTTGCCAAGCGAGTCCCAGAAGATCTGCGCATCGAAGTGGGCGTGCCCGTCGATGAAGCCCGGCGCGACGAAGAGACCGTCGGCGTCGATCTCCTGTGCTCCCCGCTCGGTCAGAGCGCCGATCGCGACCACCTTGCCACCCGAGATGCCGACATCGGCCCGCACGCGTGGGGCGCCCGAGCCGTCGAGCACCGTCCCCCCGCGGATCACCAGGTCGTAGGCCATCGCTGCCCTCCCACTCTTCCGCTCGTCTGCTGCAACCTACCAACGTCGCTCGTCACGGTGCCGCCGCAGAGAGCCGCTCGTCGCGGAGCTGGCGCTTGAGCACCTTGCCACTCGGCTCCCGGGGAAGCTCCTCGACAAGCTCGATACTGCGGGGCAGTTTGAACTTGGCCAGCCGCTCCCCGAGGAAGGTCAGCAACGCCTCCTCGGTGACAGTCGGCGCCGGGACGAAGCTCCACGAGGGCGTGCACCCTTTGACCCATCTTCTCGTCCGGCAACCCGAAGACAGCGGAGTCAACCACGTCGGGGTGGTCCGCCAGGACTCCTTCGATCTCGGCCGGGTAGATATTCACGCCACCACTGATGACAAGGTCCACCCGCCGATCGGCGATGAACAGGAACCCGTCCTCGTCCACCGAACCCAGGTCGCCGACCGTGTAGAAGTCGCCGCGCCATGTCGCCGCCGTCTTGTCGGCCGCATTGTGGTACTCGAACTTGAAGCCGCTGAGGGCCGACACGTAGATGTAGCCGACCTCGCCCGGTGCCAACTCGTTCCCGTCCTCGTCAAGGATCTTCACGCTGATGCCCGGCAATCGGCCGGCCCACGCTGCCCGGCTTGGCGAGCCAGTCCTCGGGCGAGATCAACGAGACGAATCCCTCGCTCATGCCGAAGTACTCCCAGACTGCGCCGGGTGGGAACACCTCCATGATCTTTCGCTTGACCGGGATGGGGCACGGAGCGGCTGCGTGGAGGATCTTGCGCACGCTGGAGCGGTCGTACGCCGCCCAGTCCGCTTCGAGAATCCGGACGAAGTTCGCCGGCACCATGTGGGAGGTCGTGACGCCCTCCGTCGCAATGAGCTCGAGGCAGGTCGTCGCGTCGAACCGCGGCATCACCACCACGCGGGCCCCTTCGAGGAGGTGGGCCAACGCATAGTTGCCGGGCGCGGTGTGGTACGCCGGCCCGCAGAGGAGATGGACGTCGTCGGGTTTCCAGCCCCACAGCTCGGTGAACGGCTGGGGAGGCCATGTCCTCTCCGGCCGGGACGGGGAGCGCACGGGCGATCCCCTTCGGCTTCCCGGTCGTCCCCGAGGTGTAGTTCATGAAGATGACGGGGCTTCCGAGGAATTCCCGGATGGCCGGTTGCGGCCGGGAGCTGGCGCCACGCCGGATCGTCGACATTGGCCCAGGCCCGAAGCGTGTCGATACCCTTCGACCGCCTGACCCCCCACCTCTTCGTCTTCGTAGACGAAGGCGGCCGCTTGCGAGTCCTCGAGGATGTAGGCGACTTCGCCGGCCGGTGAACCGGTAACTCACCGGGACCACGAGCGCACCCATGCGTGCCGCGCCGATCCAGGCCGAGAATAACCTCGGGGCGGTTGCCGAGCATGACCGCGACCCTGTCTCCGTGGCTCACACCCGCTTCCGCGAACAACTGGCTCCAGCGGTTCGCGTCCGCGTCGAGATCACCGAAGGTGTCCCGGCGGTCGCCGCAGACAATTGCCTCGCGATCGGGATCATCACGGGCAATGGCCGCGATACCTCGTGGGGACATCGGCTAGCGCGCCGTGACCGTCGTCGTGTCCCGACCCGAGCGGAGCAGCCGTCCGGGGAGGTCGCCGGTGAACCGGCCGTGCCGGACGACTTCTGTGCCGCGGTTCAGCACATGTTCGACGCCGGTCGACTCGGTGGTGAGCCGCGAGGCGCCAGCGGGAAGATCGCTCACCTTCTTCATCGGCCCGGCGCCGATGCGGCCCAGATCGAACAGGACGAGATCGGCCCACATGCCGGCGTCGATCCGACCCCGATCCTTCAACCCGTAGAGCCGTGCGGTGACGTCACTGAACTGGTGCACCAACTCCTCGACGGTGAAGATCTCCTTTTCACGCACGAGCTCGCCAATGCAGCGGGTCGGAAAATCGGCGCCGACCATCATTTCGCCGTGTGCTCCCGCATCCGAAGCGCCGAGCACGACACGGGGATCCTTGAGCACATCGAGCCGGGCGCTCGCCGTCCACTCGTCGTCGGGATACTGGTACCGCACGAATCCGACGTCGAGCTTGGCCTCGACCACGACGTCGAGCATGGCGTCGAAAGGGCTCACCCCGCGCTCGGCTGCGAGCTCCCCGATGTTCCGCCCGAGGAGATGGGACAGCGCAGGATCGGCCACATCGTTCACCTCGTAACCGGCCCAGTTCCGCACGACCACGGCGAGACCTTGGGTCTCTGCGTCCACGGAGGCCTTCAACCGCGCGCGGACGGCCGGATCAGCGAGGGCGCGCACCCGTGCCTCACCTTCGAGAGTGAACACATCGGCCCAACCCGGAACCGCCCGGAAGACATACGCCTCCTTGAAGTCATGGCGCAGCGGGCCGTTCTGCGGCATGAACATCGGGACGATCCAACCCCCTCGTGCCTTGGCGAAGTCCGATGCCTCGAGCTGTCGCTGGTAGAGGCCCGGGGCATTGCGATTGATCAGAGGCGTATTCCAGTTGAGATGGCGGTCGGCCGCAGCCGACATGTCGGCCATCAACGCGATGTCGTCGTCGCTGAACCCGACCAGGAATGATCCGGGGATGAACTCGATGGAGGTACCCGGATGCAAGCCGCACTCGGCTGCGAGCTCGATGAACTCGTGGGGGTCGGCGAGGTTGGGCGGAGTGGGCCGCCCGTCGCCGTCGACCTGCGTGGCCACATTGGCCGTCGAGAACCCGAAGCCGCCCGCGGCGAGGGCAGCACCCAGGAGAGCGCGCATTGCCGCGATCTGCGCGGGGCTGGCCTTGTCGGTCGACGCCGCCGGACCCATGACCGCTCGTCGGATCGCCGAGTGGCCGACCATGAACCCGATGTTCAGGGCCAACGGCTTGGCCTCGACGACATCGAGGAGCTCGGAGAAGGACTCCCACTCGTAGTTGACACCGGCAAGGAGCGCCTCGACCGGTATCGCCTCGACATGGGCAAGAAGCCTGGTCAAGAAATCGCGATCATCCGGAGCCGCCGGCGCCAGAGTGAGGCCGCAGTTGCCGCTCACCGCCGTCGTGACACCGTGCAGAGGCGACGGGCTCAGTGTCGGATCCCAGAAGAGCTGGGCGTCGTAGTGCGAATGCAGATCGATGAACCCGGGGGCGACGACGAGCCCTTCCGCATCGATGGTGACCTTGGCCTGATCGCCCACGCGGCCGACTTCGACGATGCGGCCGTCCAGAATCCCCACGTCTCCCTGCGAGGCGGCTGCACCGGTGCCGTCCACGACGGAACCACCACGAATCACCACATCGAGCATGCTTCCCCCTTCGCCAGCGGATGGTCGAGGTTGCGTCACCTTTCTCAGGTCGCGACGCCGGAAATCTATATCATTATAAAGTCTGAATCAAGGCCGACGACATCCCGCGTATGCCGTTCCCGGATGATGATCGCCCAGTTCAGGACGTAATTCGGTGCGGTCCTACTCCGGAATTCCGAAGCGCTGCAGGTCGTAGCAGGCGATGGCGTTGGAGCGCAGGAACTGCCGTGCCTCGCTCGGCGACAGGCCCGACTCGGCGATCATCTTCTCGGCCACTTGTCTCGATTCGGGGAACGTGGAGTCCGCGTGGGGATAGTCGGTCTCGAACATGATCTGGCTCATGCCGACGTGGTCACGCAGGGTGAGACCCACCGAGTCGTCAAAGACGCAGGCGAAGACGCGGTCTGGTACATACGAACTCGGAGGATCAGGGATCAGGTCGTAGATGCCCGGGTCGTAGTTCTTGCTCCTTCGCCATGCGCTGTCGAGACGCTCGAGAATGAACGGCATCCAACCCACTTGGCTCTCGCTGAGTGCGATCTTGAGCGAGGGGTACCGCGGCAGGGCCCCGCAGAGCAACCAGTCGACCAGTGCGTGGACCGAGTTCTCCGACGTGAGGGTAACCAGGGAGATCATCGGCGCCCCCGGCGACGACTGCGGCATTTTGGACGACGAGCCGATATGCATGTTGATCACCGTCTCGGTCTCGGCGCAGGCCGCGAAGAACGGATCCCATGCGCCGCCATGGATACTCGGCAGGCCGAGCTCCGACGGGCTCTCGGAAAAGGCCACGGCGTGTGATCCCCGGCCGGCGCAACGACGGACCTCCGCTGCGGCGAGCTCGGCATCCCACAGGGGAATCAGGGTCAGGGGGATCAGGTGGCCGGCGCCGGCGCCACCGCACCAGTCCTCGATCATCCAGTCGTTGTAGGCCTGCACACACAAGAGGGACAGGTCCATGTCGGCCCGGTTGAGGAACAGCTGCCCACAGAAACGGGGGATGGTCGGGAAACACAAGCTCGCCTCGGTGTGGTTGCGCTCCATGTCGGCCAACCGGTGCGCCTGGTCGAAGCAACCCGGCAACATGTCGTCGTACGTCACGGGTGTGGTGGGGACAGCATCGGCCATCGGGCCGACCGCCGTGAGATCGCCGCGGAGTGGTGAGCAGGTGTCCTCGTAGTACCAGACGTCGCACCAACGGTCGCCGGGCCCGTCACCGACGATGAAATTCGGGTTCTTGGTGGCGTCGAAGACGATCTTGCCCTTCTGCCGTACGGTGCGTGGGCCCTGCTGGAGGTACCGGGAAGGCAGGCGGTCCTGCCAGAGTCGAGAAGGCTCCACCACGTGATCGTCGACCGAGATGAACTTCGGCAGCTCGGTGCTCTGTGTCGCCGAGGTCATCGGGACCTCCTCACGCGTCAGCGGGAATAGGGACCGTGCGGGTCGCACGTCCCGACCGCAACACCGTGCCGGGCCGTTCCCCGGTGTACGAGCCGCCGGCCACGATTTCGACACCGTTCACGAACACGTGCTCGACCCCGCGGGCACCGCCCGTCAGCCGCCAACCGCCGGCGGGCAGGTCAGCGACAGCTCGGACAGGGTCGGGGTTGAGCGTGGTGGGGTCGAAGACCACGATGTCGGCATGCCAGCCCGGTGCGAGCCGGCCCCGGTCGATCAACCCGTACATCCGGGCGGGCACGTCGGTGACCAGGCGCACCGCCTCTTCGAGGGCGATCAGGTGCCGATCGCGGACCGACGGACCGACCAGGGAGGAGATGCAATTGAACGTCCAGATGGTGTCCAGGTGGGCTCCCGCATCGGAGCCGCCGATCACCACCCGGGGATCACGCCACAGCTCGCTGCGCAGACGCCAGTTCTCCTCGGTGTCGTCGATCGACAGCGGCACCAGCCCGGTGCGGAGGTCGTCCGCCACCACGACATCGCACAGGGCGTCGAATGCGCTGACGCCGCGTGCCCGTCCGACGTCACCTGCCGTGCGGCCTTCCCAGCGCGCGTTGTCCGGGTTGAACGTCTCGGAGAGCATGGTGTCCTCCCAGACGCCCCACCACGGCGCCCCCCGGCTCCCCTCTTCGAGCTGCCGGCGGACAGCGGTGTCGCGCAACGCCGCGAGGCGGGCCTCGTGCGGCATTGTCATCACCTCTCCCCAGCCCGGGAGCATGTCGTAGACGAAGCCCGTCTCGAAAGAGAGCCGCATGGCCTGTGGGTCGGGCAGGGTCAGGGGGATCACCCGCGCCCCGTGACGTGCGGCATGGTCCGCCGACGCCAACTTGTTGCGCAACTTCTCCTCGCCACCGAGCACGCCCAGCAGGTTCCAATTGACGGAGCGCCGGCCGGCCAGCGACATGTCCGTCATCAACGAGATGTCGTCGTCCGTGAAGTAGAACTCCGCCGTCGGGACGATCTCCATAATGGTGCCCGCATGGTCGGCCACGGTTGACGAGAGCGCCAGAATCTCTTCGACGCTGGCGTGCCGTGAGGGCACCGGTTCGCCTCCGTGGTCACGATGGGACCCGGCCCTCGAGGTCGAGAAACCGAGGGCGCCGGCCTCCATGCTCTCGTGGGCCAGGCGCGCCATCGCAGCGATCTGCTCCTCGGTGGCCGCGCCACCGACCGCCGACTCGCCCATCACCAATCGGCGCATGGTGGAGTGTCCGACGAGGAATCCGGCATTGACGGCGATCCGCCCTTCGAGAAGATTGAGCCATTCACCGAAGGTCGACCAGCCGAAGTCGAGTGCTGCCTCGAGCGTGGCGACGGGCATCCCTTCGACCCGGGCCAGCATCCGCATGATGTAGTCCGTTGTCGACGACGAGACCGGGGCGATCGTGAATCCGCAGTTGCCCCCGACGACCGTCGTCACCCCGTGGAGCGGCGAGGGGCTGACGCCGCCGTCCCACAGGATCTGCGCGTCATAGTGCGTGTGGGGGTCGATGAAGCCGGGTGCGACCACCCGGCCGGCTGCGTCCACCGTGCGTCGCGCCGCTTCATCGACGTCGCCCACTGCGACGACACGGCCGGCCCGCACGCCCACGTCCCCCCGGCGCCCGGCGGACCCCGTGCCGTCGACGACGGTCCCGCCCTTGATCAGGAGGTCAAGCATCCGCCCCTTCACTCATCCTTCGGTGGCGCCCATGGCATCGGTGCCGCCGACGGGAGCCAGACCACCTGGTTGCTTCAGGTACAGGCTCATCCGCCGGATCAACCCCGCATCGTTGAGGTCGAAGACGATGGTCTCGGGAATGTCGGTCATGACGCCATCGAGTTCGAGGTGCTCGATGAATTGGCCGAAGGCCACCTTTTCGCCCGGGGCGTAGACGATGCGCTCGATCCGGAGCTCGTAGTCGGCTCCCATGGTCGGGACGACTCCCTGAAGGAAGTCCACGTACTCGTGTACGTCGGTGAACACGTCGAGGTAAGGACCCGTCCTCTTGAAGTCGGCGGCGTCGAAAACGCCCCTCAGCTTCTCCCACTGATGGGAGCCGTAGTACGTGACGTAATCCTCAACTGCCCCCATCCCCGCCCCCTTGTCCTGCTGCCTTATCAATCTCTGTACCATAAGGGTCGTCCAATGGCCCGTCAACGAGGGCGTCCGGTGATCGTGACCGGGGACAATGTGCGGTGGCGTCACGAGGAGGGGGTCGGATGCTCGAGGTCTGGTTGGCGTCAGTCCACGTTGCGGGGACCGCCGTCGCGGTCGGCCGGAGAGCCGAAGCTGAAGGCTTCGACGGCATCAGTTTCGGGGATACCCAGAACATCGCCGCCGATCCCTTCGCCGGACTGTGTCTCGCAGCGACCGGGACCGAGCGGCTGGGTCTGATGGTGGGCGTCACCAATCCGGTGACCCGTCTCCCCGCTGTCGTCGCTTCCGCCATCGCCACCGTCCAGGTCGAGTCGGCGGGCCGGGCGGTCCTCGGTCTGGGACGAGGCGACTCCTCGCTGGGCCACGTGGGCCGCGTTCCCGCGTCCGTCGACGTCACGGAGCGATTCGCCGACGATGTCCAGACCTACCTGCGCGCCGACGTGGTGGACATCGATGGCTATTCCAGCCAGATCCCCTGGATCGGGCAGACCGGCCAATCCAAAGTACCCCTCGATGTCGCGGCAACAGGTCCCCGCATGCTGGCACTGGGCGCACGCTGCGCCGAGCGGCTCACCGTCAACGTGGGCGCACTGCCCGATCGCGTGGCCTGGGCGATCGACATCGCACGACAGGTCGCGCGGCGACGGCACAGGAGGCGACGACACAGCCGGCGTCGTTCTCGCTCGGGGCGTACCTGGTCGTGGCAGCCCACCCCCAGGTTCGGGTCGCCCGTCAGCTGGCGCGGGGCTCGGTCGCACCGTACGCCCACTTTTCGGGCATGCCCGGAAGTCCCTCCACCGGCCTGAGCGAGCAGGACCGAGCCGTCATCGACGCGGTGACGGCCGACTACGGCTTGAGTGGTCACAGCACCCGCCACCCGTCCGAATCGGTCAGACGGGGCGAGCAGCAGGCGCTCCACGTAAAGCACCTGGACGACGATTTCCTCGACCGGTTCGGCGTCGTGGGCACGCCGGCGCACTGCGCCGCCAAGCTGGGTGCATTGGCCGCGCTCGGGCTCGAACGGGTGCTCCTCGTCGAGGGGCGCGATGCTTCGGCTCCGGAAGAAGAACGCCGGGCCCACCGGTGCCTGGTGGAAGATGTGCTGCCCGCCCTCCGGCAGGCAGCGTCGAAATAGGAAGAGCAGGAGACTCCCATGACCGCACAGCCATTCGAGGGAATGTGCATCATCGATGCGGACACGCATCTCACCGAACCCCACGATCTGTGGACCTCTCGGGCACCTTCAGCATTCATGGATCGGGTGCCCCAGGTGCAGACAATCGACGGCGTCCCGATGTGGGTCGTCGACGGTGTCACCCTGTCGCGCGCCGGCGCATCCGGCGTCGTCGGGCGCGACGGGGTCAAGGTTCCGGGTCTCGAGTTCTTCAACTGGGACATCGAGGATGTCCATGCCGGTGCGTATTCGATTCCGGACCGCCTGGCGATGATGGACGAACAGGGCATCTGGGCCCAGATCGTCTATCCCAACACAGTGGGATTCGGTGGCCAGAATTTCCGCAAGGTCGCCGATCCGGCGCTGCGCCAGCTGGCGGTGCAGATCTATAACGACGCGATGGCCGAAATGCAGGAGGTGTCCGATGGCCGCTTGATGCCAATGGGAATCCTGCCCTTCTGGGACATCGAATTGGCGGTGGCCGAAATCGACCGGATCCACGAGTTGGGGCTCCATGGCATCAACACCACTTCGGCCCCTCATGACCACGGGCTGCCCGACCTCGGCACGTCGCACTGGGATCCGGTGTGGGAAGCGGCCAGCGACCTCGAACTCCCGATCAACTTCCACATCGGCTCCAGCGAATCGGCCATCTCGTGGTACGGCACCGTCCCGTGGCCCTCGCTCAACGACGGGTGCAAACTCGGCTTGGGCTCGGCCATGCTGTACATCAACAACGCAACCGTGGTCGGCAACATGATCTATTCGGGTGTCCTCGAACGGTTTCCGACGTTGCAGGTGGTCTCCGTGGAGAGCGGCATCGGCTGGATCCCCTTCATTCTGCGCGCGCTCGACTACCAGATAACCGACATGGCACCCGAGGCCATCGACCACCTCAGCATGAAACCGTCGGACTACTTCCGGCGCCAGTTCTACTCGTGCTTCTGGTTCGAGCGGCAGGGCATCGCGGACGCCATAGAGGCAATCGGTTGGGAGCACCTGATGTTCGAGACGGATTACCCCCACCCCACGTGCACCTACCCCGACGGACTGGAGTACGCCGCAGAAGCGCTCGACGGTATCGACGACGTGGCGATCCGGGAAGGCATCATGGGTGCCAACGCAGCCCGGCTGTACGGCATCACCATGCCCGTGACGGCATAGTGGGCCCGATCCGCCGATGACGCTCCGCGACCTACGCGTCATCGACCTTACGGGCAGCCTCGCCGGGGCCTACTGCACGAAGCTGCTGGCAGACGCCGGCGCAGATGTCGTGGTGGTCGAACCCGACGATGCCGCCCTGCGGCGGTGGCCCGGCATCCCCGGCCTGTTCGACTTCCTCCACACCTCCAAACGATCGGTCACGCGGGGAAACGAGGAACGCTTGGTGGGAGTGGCGGACATCGTCGTCGCCGGAGCGGACTTTCCCGTGGTGCCGATGCGACAAGCCGATCCGAGCCAGGTCATCGTCTCCATCAGTCTGTTCGGGACGTCGGGGCCCTGGGTGGGACGCGCCGCCACCGAATTCACGTTGCAGGCCGCATGCGGATCGACGGGCGGGCGCGGCTTCCCCGACTCGACGCCCCTCGCGGCGGGAGGCCGGGTGGGCGAATGGCTGACCGGGACCTACGCCGCCGTCGGCGCATTGGCTGCGCTGGTGGCGCGCCGATCAGACCGGCGTGGGCGGCCATGTCGATGTGTCCGTCCTCGACTGCATGGCCATCGGCATGGTGACGTTCCCGTCCGTCTTCGCTGAGTTCGCAGCCAGCTGCGGTCGCCCACCCCTGACCGCGTCGTCCCGGCGGATCGAGGTTCCGTCCGTCGAGCCGACCGCCGACGGCTGGGTGAACTTCACCACCAACAGTGCGCAGCAGTTCGCCGACTTCGCCGTCCTCATCGGTCACCCCGAGATAGGCGACGACGAACGGTACGTCCGCGCCACGCCCCGCTTCGAGAACCGCAACGAGTTCTGGGAGATGACGAGGGCGTACACGCGCCCGCGCACCTCGGCCACCGTGCTCGAGGAAGCGGGTCTCCTGCGCATCCCCGTGGCGCCGGTGCTCGACGGAGCGACGGTCGGGCAATTCGAGCAGTTCGTCGCCCGTGGGGTCTTCGTCGACCACCCCTCCGGGCGCTTTCGCCAGCCCCGGATACCGTTCCGTCTCCACGACATCGCACCCCGTCCCTTCGATCCGGTCCCCGCGCCGGGGGAACACAACGGCGCGGTCGATTGGGCAACCCGCGCCGCAAAGGAACCCGTGGGCGGCGCGGACGCGCTTCCTCTCGCCGGCCTCCGGGTGGTGGACCTCACCGCGTGGTGGGCGGGGCCATGCGCGACACAGGTCCTGGCCTGTCTCGGGGCCGACGTCATCAAGGTCGAGTCGGTGACGCGGCCGGACCTCATGCGTTTTGCCGGCACCAAGGCGCCGGGCGACCCGCAGTGGTGGGAGTGGGGACCGCTGGCCCACGCAGCCAACACCAACAAACGAGGGATCACCCTCGACCTGACCAGAGCCGAGGGCAACGAGCTTGCGCTCCGGCTGTGCGCCACCGCGGACATGGTGTTCGAAAACTTCACGCCGCGGGTGATGGAGCAGTTCGGCCTGACCTGGGACCGCATCCACGCCCTCAATCCTCAGCTGAACATGGTGAGGATGCCCGCCTTCGGCCTCGACGGACCGTGGCGCGACCGTCCCGGTTTCGCGCAGACGATGGAGTCATTGACCGGCATGGCGGCGGCAACCGGCTGGCCGGACGGCTCACCCGTCCTCGTCGGGGGCGCCGGGGATCCCCTTGCCGGGCTGCACGCCACGTTCGCCTCCCTGGTCGCCCTGTTCGCCCGCGAGGAACACGGGCGCGGCTACCTGGTCGAGGCGACCATGGTGGAGGCAGCACTGAACGCGGCCGCCATGTCGGCGATCGCCTACCAACTCTCGGGGGCGGCGTATGGCCGCTTGGGCAATCGCAGCGGGATGGGCTCGGCTCCCCAGGGCGTGTACGCGTGTGCCGGAACGGACCAGTGGGTCGCACTCGAGGTCCAGAACGACCAGCAGTGGACCTCGCTGTGCGGCATCATCGGGGATCCCGGCGGGAATGCGACCGCCCCGCCCCGTGGTGAGAACGCATCGGACAGGGCGGCGAACCAGGATGCGCTGGACCAATGGTTGGCGGCTTCGACCGTGCACTGGGACGCAGGCGACCTGGCCGAGCGGTTGGTCCAAGCCGGAGTCCCGGCTTCGGTGGTCATCAAGCCGCCCCTGGTGATTGAGAACCCGCAAATTCGCCACCGTGGCCTCTTCGAGACCGAAGATCACCCGGTCACCGCACGTCACAACGTCCCGGGCCTTCCCTTCTCCCTCTCCGGCGTCGAGTCGTGGATCCGGACCTCGGCGCCGGTCCTCGGCCAGCACAACGACGAGGTCTTGCGCGAACTCGGCGTCGACGAGGCCGAACGGGCGCGGCTGCGCGCCCTCCGGGTGATCGGCGAGGAGCTCGTCGGAACGTAGCCCTTCCCACAGAGGGGCCACCAGATGCTCAGACGGTGGGTGTGGGCGTCAGCTCTGCCCCGGGGTCGAGGCCGAAAAACGCGCAGGGTGTATCGACGAGGACTTTGCGGCGGACTTCGGCCGGGCACCCCTCGAAGATCTCGTCCAACCAGCGCGCGGACTCGGGGAACGACGAGACCGAATGCGGGAAATCCGAACCCCACATGATGTGATCGATGTCCAACAGGTCTCGCATGCGCAGTGCCAACGGATCGCGCACGATGCCAAAGGAGAAGTGACGCCAGATGTACTCGCTCGGGCGCATCGCCAACTCGACGCCGTACCAGTGCTTGAAGATCGAATAGGAATCGTCGAGCATGTAGAGCAGCCCCGGCATCCAACTGGCATTGGTCTCGGCGAAATAGATCCGCAGATCGGGGAACCGGTCGAGCACGCCCGACAGGATCATGCGCACGATGCCGACCACCGGCGGGGGCATCGTGCGCGACAACATCGACAGCTCGAGGTCGAACGTCCCCCGGGCCGACTGGACCAGGAGCGGATTCGAACGGTCGCCCATGGCGGAGTGAGCTGTGATCGGCACGCCGAGATCGAGGGCGGCCCGCCAGAACAGATCGTCCTCGGGAGCCGGCGTTCCCGATCCGTTGGGGAAGGAACCGAGACAGATCGAACGCAGGCCGATCTCGCGCGATCGCTTCAATTCGGCGATGGCGTCCTCTATTCCCGATGCAGGCATGACCGCGTTACCGATCAAGCGGTCGGGAGCGACGGAACAGTAGTCCTCCGCCAGGAAATCATTGAAGGCCCGCACCATGGCCACATAGGCCTCGCCGTCTTCGATGTTCTCGATGAAGCGGGATATGAAGACCGGCGGGTACAACACCTCCGCGTCGATGCCGTCGCGGTCCTGCTCCACCAAGCGCTGCCGCCCGTCCCCGGTTCCGGGGACGGGCGTGCCGTCGGCTTCCCAGTAGGAGCCTCCCTTCACCTTCAGGGGACGGCCCGCCGCGACGTTCTGGCCGTTGTGGATCAAGGGGCTGCCCTCGACGATCCATCCTTCGCCACCCGTGCGCAGTTTGATCAGGCGCGGGGCCCGGTTCAGGTGCTCGGCTGGGATGTGTCGGACCCACGCATCAGGCGGGATCTCCAAGTGGCCGTCACATGAGATGACCTCATAGCTTCGGGACTTTTCCGTCATCGCCGGCCTACGCGCTCGATTTCGATCCCGAAGTAGCGCTCGAAGATCTCGTCGCCCTCGAGGTCGTCGGCGGGGCCCGAGAAGACCACCTGGCCCCGGTTGAGCAGGCAGGCCTCATCGGCGAGGGCGAGGGCCCGGGTCACGTATTGTTCGACCAAGAGCACCGAGACCCCGGTCGAGACGATCTGGGCCAAGCGTCTCGAAGATGCGGTCGACAATGATGGGGGCGAGGCCCAAGGAGGCCTCGTCGACCACCACGATCCGCGGCTCGGAGGCAAAGGTGCGCACGAGGGCGAGCATCTGCTGCTCGCCCCCGCAGAGGCTCCCCGCCGTCTGCTTCATGCGGGTGGCCAGGGCGGGGAACGACTCGGCGGCCAGGTCGATGGTGTGCTGCTCCTTGCCCTTTTTCGATTGGAGGATCAGGTTGTCACGCACCGTCAGGCTCGGGAAGATGCCCCGGCCCTCGGGCAGGTTGCACAGGCCCTTGCGGCACATGTAGAAGGGCTTTTTGCCCGTCACGTCCTCGCCGTTCAAGATGACCCGCCCGCTCATGGGGCTTGATGAGGCCCGAGGCGACGCGCAACAAGGTGGTCTTGCCCGCCCCGTTCGGGCCGAGCAGGGCCACGACCTTGGAATCGGGGACCGACAAGCTGACGTCACGCAGCACCACGGTGTCGCCGTAACCGGCGGTGATGTTCTCGAGTTCTAGCACGGGCGCGCCTCCTTTTGTGTGTCGATTGGTGGCGCATGGCCCCATGCTTCGCCCGCCCCGTGGGCCGCCCGATGGGGCCCTCGCCGTCGCCCCGTGCTGTCGGCCCCGTCGGTGTCGGCCCCCGCCGGCGCCATCGGTGTCGGCGTCGCTGCCCTCGACCCCTTCGGAGCCGAGGTAGGCGGCGCGGACGATGTCGCTGTTGAGCATCTCGGTCGGGCTGCCTTCAAAGACCAGGCGGCCGAAGTCGAGCACGTAGATGTGGGCGCAGACCTGGCGCACGAGGGCCATGTCGTGTTCGACCAGCAAGATGCCCGAGCCCCGCGTCGGCCACCACCCCGCTGAGCACGTTGCCAAAGCTCACCGTCTCGCAGGCGTCGAGGCCGGCCGAGGGCTCGTCTAAGAGCAACAGGTCGAAGGGGCCGGCCAAGACCCGGGCCAACTCGACCAGCCGGCGCTGCCCGGTGGGCAACAGGCCCGCTTGGAGGTCGAGCAGGGGCCCGATGCCGGTCAGCTCCATGGCCTCGTCGACGGCCCGGCGCACCACGGCCCGGTCGCGGCGGCTCCCGACCAGCTGGGTCAAGGGGTTGGCCCCGGCCATGGAGGACTCGCGGCCCAGCTCGACGTTCTCGCGCACGGTCAGCGAGTTGAACAACTCGGCCTTTTGGAAGGTGCGCCCGAGGCCGTAACGAGAGCGCCCGGCCGGGCCGATCCCGGTCACCTCGCGCCCGTGCAAGGTGATGGCGCCCGTCGTCGGCTTGAGCAGGCCCGAGCAGGCGTTAAAGGTGGTGGTCTTGCCGGCCCCGTTGGGCCCGATCAGCCCGGTGACCCGGCCCATGGGGGCAGACAGGCTCACCCCGTCGACGGCGCGCACCCCGCCGTATTGGACGGCCAGGTCGGCCACGGCGAGCCCGGCCTTGGTCGAGGCGGGCACCGAGGTCGCCGCCGCCAGCTCGCGGTCGTGGCGCGCGCTCTCGCGCTCGGTCGCCGCGGCCTGGCTCACCAGTTGGTCCACCTCGCCTTCGGAGAGCGCCACCTCGGGGGCCCGGCCGCCCGAGGCGGTCCAAGAAGTTGCGGATGGGGAGCGGGCACGGGCAGGGCCCGGTTGGCCTGGAGGGCGAAGGTGGCGGCGGAGACCCCGAAGATGATGGTCAGGTAGGTGTTGATGTTGGCCACGGTGATGTAGCCCGGGACGATGCCATAGGCCAGGGCGGCCAAGATGGCATACCAGGGATCGCCGACCACGGTGATGGTCAAGATGGCCACCATGGTGAGCGAGGCGAACGAGCTGTAGTTGGTGCCCGAGCCCATAGCTGAACAGGCTGGCCAAGAGGGCCCCGGCGATGGCGGCCAGGCCGGCCGGTGATGCAAAAGACCAGCACCTTCATGACGTTGACCGTCGCCCCGTGGGTCTCGAGGGCGACCGGGCGAATCGCTGAGGCCCTTCAAGAGGCGGCCCATGCGGCCGCGCAAGATGGCCTGGATGACGACCACGGTGAGCACCACGAAGGCCAAGAGCAGGTAGTAGAAGCCCTTGTCGGTATAGAGGTGCCAGCCCAAGATGGTCACGTCGGGCCGGGGGGCGGCGATGCCCCCGGTGGTCGGGCCGAACATGAGGTTGGTGTCGTAGAACATCTGCTCTAACAAGATGCCGAAGCCATAGGTGGCGAGCGCCAAAAAGACGCCCGAGAGGCGGATGGCCGGGATGGCGACAATGGCGCCGACGGGGACGGCGACGAGGCCGGCCAAGAGGAGGGCGAGGGCCCAGGGCAGGTGGAAGCTGGTGGTGAAGTGCCCGAAGGCCGCCGCCCCGACGGCGGCGAAGGCCAGGTGGCACAAAGAGATCTGCCCCGAGGTCTTGACCAACAGGCCGAGGGACAAGAACAACATGATGTAGACCAGCGCGCTCGACCAGGTGGACAGGTTCACGCCCACAAAGGAGGGCACGAAGCAAAAGAAGACCAGGGCGAGCGCCGGCCGGCGCCGAGGCGGACCTTGGTCGGGGCGTACCAACTGCGGCGCAGGGCCGTGGCCGCCACCACCCGGCGCTCGGCCAGGCGGGCCCGCGGGGTGACGATGAGCACGATGAACAAGATGACGAAGGGCAGCCCGCGCCGACAGCCCGGTCAGCCAGCTGACGCTGGCGGCGTACTTGGTGGCCAAGGCGCCGGCCACGCCGATGAAGAGGCCGCCGACGAAGGTGAGGGGCAGGTTGGAGAAGTAGCCAATGGCGGCCGCCCCGAAGGCCTGGACGATCAGCAAGGTGATGATCTCGGCGTTGAGGCTGAGGGAGGGGGCGAACAACAAGCCGGCCATGGAGGCGAAGATGGTCCCGATGATCCAGGCCCAGCGGCGCACCGCGACCGGGTTGGTGCCGGTCATGGACACGAGGTCGGGGTTGTCGACCACGCCGCGCATGGCGACGCCGAGGCGCATGGACGCGGAAGAAGTAGTACAGGACCGCCGTCGCCACCAACGAGATGATGACCACGGTGATCTGGTCCCAGCCGACGTTGACCCCCAAGAAGCGGATGGTGTTGGTGTCTAAGAAGGGGGGGAAGTTGACATTGGCGTTGCCGTACCAAAGGGTGCCGACCCCGACCACGACGAGCAACAGGCCGATGGTGGCCACCACCTTGAGGGTGGCTGTCGCCGGTTCGAGGATGCGGGCGAACAGCTCGAGGCCCAGGCCCTCGATGGGGCTGAGCACGAACAGGACCAAGCACGGCCGCCCAGGGCCAGGGCACCCCGTGCTCGGCGTGCAGGAAGTAGAAGACGAACACGGCCATGGCCGCGATGGCCCCGTAGGCGAAGTTGAAGATGCCCGAGGTCTTATAGGTGAGCACCAGGCCGGTGCCGGCCAGTCCATAGACGGCGCCGGTGGTGAGCCCAATGACGATGAACGGCAAAAATTGCAGACACGATTGACATTGCCCCCTGTGCGTGTGTGTGGTCAACGGCCGGCGAGGCCGACCGAGCCGCCCCGACTCCGTTACTCCCCTGCTCGCCTAGCCCTCAAGTTTGCTATCACTCAAATGATGGAAGAGAACCCTAGCGCGCCCAGCCTGGGTGCGTTGGAGGATCCGGATAACGGACGACCTCGGCTCAGTCCGACCCGCCGAAGACGACCGGCATCGTCTTGGGGCCGTATTCGAAGAACGTGGGGACGTTCTCGTAGGCGAATCCGGCCGGGAGCGCGGCGTGGTGCGGCTGTCGGCGAAACGCAGGAACTCGTCGAGACCGATCAGGGCTACGGAACGGGCCATTGCGGCACCCGCACAGATATGCGGGCCGAAGCCGAAGGTCAGATGGCGATCCACATTCGCGACGACCCGCGTCGAACTGATCGCTCGAGTCGAAGAGCGATTCGTCGCGATTGACGCAGGCCGATCCCACGATCACCCGCTCCCCTGGTTTCACCGTGATCCCCGCCACAGTGGTTTCCCGGACGCAACCCCGCGGAATGAGCATGACCGGCGGATACACGCGCAGGCACTCCTCGATGAAAGCCGATCGCCCGGCCGCATCGGCCGCCAGCAGCCGGGACACCGAGTCGCTGATGAGAAGCTCGAAGATCACGTTGCCCAGCAGTTGTGCAGTGGTCGTCAGCCCGCCCAAAAGGAGATTGAAGACCAGGGCGCGCATCTGGCGAACGGACAGCTGTTCCCCTCCGACATCCGCGGTGAGCAAGCGGGTGAGGAGGCCCTCAGGAGCGTGTCCGGCCGCGACGCTTTCGCGCAGGGAGGCGACGAACGCGTCGACGTAGGCGGTGTACTCGGGGAATGCGCCTTCCATCCCTTCGCCCCGTTCGGTCCTGTTCATCGCCGGCCACTCGCTCTCCATGACCTCCTTGCTCCACGCAGCGATCCGCGGGGCATCCTCCATCGGGAATCCGAGCAGATGGACGGTGGCGTCGTTGGGCAGCCGGGTGGTGAAGGCCGGGACCATGTCGACCGTACCGGGGACGTCGAGCGCGTCGAGGAGGGCGTGCGCCCGCTGACGGACGAACTCCTCCTCCAACCGGATCGCCGCCGGGTTGAACGCGCTCATGACGATCCGTCGGACGCCGGGGTGCTGCGGCGCGTCCTGCTCTCCGAGCATGCGGTCCTCCGCCGGGACCGTGACACCGGGCGCCCGGAAGCCCTCGGCACTCGAAAAGTGCTCGACGTCGCGCAGGACCTTGCGCGCCTCCTCGAACGAAGTGACGTAGTACATACCTTCGCCGATCGGGACGATCGGCCCTTCGGCACGCAACTCCTTCAGGCGTTTGAACGTCGTTTCAGGCTGTTCCACTTGGAACGGGTCATAGGTCGAGACCATCGTCGTTTCCCCTCCTCCGTCGAGAATCTTTCTCCTGGCCGCCGACACCCGTACCCCGTGCGGCCGACGGGACGACGAACGTCACCCGGGCCACCGGCCGTAAGGGAGCGAGCTCACGATTTCGGTCCCCGTGGCACCCACGACCGCGCAGTACTCGGCGCGGTACCCACCCACACCCGCCTCCCAGATGTAGGGCTCAATCATGAGCACGTTGCCTTCGACGAGCACCATCGCCGCTTCGGCCTCCGGAGCGAAGTCCGCTCCCGCAAAGGGCGGCTCGGCGAGCTCGGTGCCCACCCCATGGGCCACGTACAGCGGGTAGGGCCATGGCACCGGCCTGTGCGGATCCCAACCGTCGAGCGCAGCCGCCCGAAGCTCGGACGCGGTCACTCCCGGCTTGGCGGCATCGACCACGCGACGCGCCACGTCGTCCCACGATGAAGCCAGCGCCACCTCGGCCGCACTCGGGCCGTCGCTGCTGGCGAGAAGGGTCCACCCCACATCGGCCGTGTAGCCCCGGTAGCCGACGCCAGCGTCGAACGCCACATGGTCGCCTTCGATCAGGACCCGATCGGTCGTGAGCTCCCGGTAGGGCGAACGGCCCGCCCACGATCCCCGGGCCCAAGGTGCCTGCGCCTCGTCCTTGGGCAGCACGCTGAAGACCGTGTCGAGGTGCATCCGGTCGAGGCCGCTTTCGGCCGCCCGCACGGTGAATTCCGAGGTGAGATCGCGCTCCGAGACGCCGGGGCGGACGAGGTCGACCATGGACAACAGGACCGCCTCGGTACGTCGATGGGCCTCAACGAGGACGTCGACCTCGATTTGGGCCCGCGGGACTTTCGCCGCGCCGAGCAGCATCGCCGCGTCCTGCACGACGAGGTCCGGCCGCAACGCGGTCAAGCGCTCCATCGCCAGCGGCCCCAATCGATCGACGGCGATCGTGCCCCGTGCAGGGAGCAGGTCTATGACCTCATCGATGAGTCGGGCGTCGCTGGGAGGACGCCCCGGGCTCAGGACGGTGCTGCCGACGGCGACGATCGGTGACGACCACTCACCGAACAGATCCACGTCGTCGGACCAGGCGCCCGTCACGGTCCGTACTGCGTGGGATGTCGTGAGGAGCCAGCTGTCGACGCCCAACATGCCGGCCGCCTGCGTGACCCGGCGCAAACGCGGTGCCAACAGTTCCGGTTCGTCGAGCTCGATCATCGTGCCACCTCCTTCGGGGAAAGACCGAGAAAGCGGGCGCCCTCGTCGTCGAGCGCCACGGTGACAGCACAGCTGTCCCAACGAACGCCCAGAACGGCCCCGGGTTGCAGAACGAGGTCCTCGGGGGTCGCCCAGCCGTCCCGCATCAGCGGTGCCTCATAGCCCCACCCGATCCCGACCACCTCCACTCCGGGAGGGAGCGCAGCGGCGACGTCGGAGGCCAGCATCCCCGTGCGTACTGCAGCGACGGCCTGCTCCCCTCGTCCGGGATCGCCCGGCCCGAGACGCGCTTCTCCGATGAAGCCGCCTTTTCGCACCGCCACCTTGACACTGCGCTGCGAGACCTGGGGATAGGAGACGAGGAACGCACCATGGAGCGCCCGCAGCATCGCCACCCGTCCCCCGCGCAAGCCTTCCTCAGCCGCGGCCGTGACGAACGAGCAGAGCTCGCCGAGCGTCGTGACCTCGTCCGGCGTCTTCTGGAGCATCACTTCGGCCAATAAGCGGGTGGCGTCGACGATGGTGCTGCCGGGTGCGGCCGCCTCAATGAGGGCGAAGCCCCCCGGCGACAGTGCGTCTGTGCCGATACGGAGACCCGAAGCACCTTCGAGCCAACGGGAGAGCTCACTGACGAGCGTCTCGGGATTCCACATCATCCCGTGGACGTGGTCACCGCTCAGCTCGGCTGCGCCGTCGGGGTCCGCGGTGACGATATGGGGCAGACCCGATGCCGGCACGAACGTCACCGGGATCGGCCATCCGGGCATGTGCACGCCGATCCGTGAATGGCCGGCGGCGAACTGGCCCGCCGACTCCCCTCCCAGCAGCAGAGCGTCGAAACCTCCACGTTGCATGCCGGCCTGTATTCGCTCCAGATGCCCCACCGAGACCTACTTTCGCGGCGCCCCCACGGCGAAGCTCGCCGCTAAGAGATCAATAATTGTTATGATCTTGGCAGCGGGCCCTACCTGCGTCAAGCGCGCTACGACGTGGAAAACCACCTGTATCTGTGGCCGCCGGCGCCCGTCGCCCGGGCAGGATCGCCGCGAGATCAGGAGGTGGAGGATCCGAGCGCAGAGCGCCGCAACTTGCCCGCCGCACTCCGCGGGAGCAGGTCGGTGAACTCGAAGGTCTTCGGGACCTTGTAGGGAGCGACCCGCTGTCGGCAGTGCGCCCGCAGTGCATCGGCCGTCGCCGTCGCTCCGTCGCTGAGTTGCACGATGGCGTGGACCCGACTGCCCCACTCGGGGTCGGGCACGCCGACGACGGCGCAATCGACGACATCGCTGTGCTCGGACAGCGCGGCCTCGACTTCGGCCGGATAGACGTTCGCCCCGCCGGTGATGATCATGTCGGTGCGCCGGTCCGCCAGGAAAAGGAAGCCGTCGTCGTCGAGCCACCCGAGGTCGCCCAGGCTCGAAAAGCCTTCCGCATTCCTTTTGGCCTTGACCTGCCCCGAGTACTCGAAGCTCGTCTCCGTCTGCCCGACCCATCGGAGATAGACCTCACCGACTTCTCCCGGGGGCAGTTCCTTGCCGTCGTCATCGACGATGAGCGCCTCTGTGTTGAAGGGATGACCGACCGTCCCCGGGTGCTCGAGCCATTGCACGCCGTTCGCCATTGCGATACCCGCATTCTCCGATGACCCGTAGGAGACGAAAAAGTGCGACGGTCCGACCAGTTCGATCCATTTGCGCGCGACCCATTCGGGCAATGGCGCGCCCCCGTGGAGCACTGATTCGAGTGAGGAGAGATCCCGCTTCTCGACGTCGGGCTCACGCGCCATCCGTTGGAACATGATGGTCACACCGCAAAACGTATTGACCCGATGCCGCTCGATGAGCTTCAGCGCGAGCTCAGCGACGAACCGCTCCATGAGGATGATCTTCTGCGCACCGAATAGCCCGAACTGCAACACGTAGAAGCCGTTTGCATGGTAGAGCGGTGCCGGCACCAGCTGGACCTGCCCGTCATGGTGCCCGAGAAATTGACCTGCCGCACCCTGACTCTCTCCGGGAACGGCCTCGCCGGGGCCGCGGAGCACGATGATCTTCGGTGTCCCGGTCGAGCCCGATGTGGCAATCGCCTTGGCCGGGCGTGGCACGTGATCGGGTACCGGATCCGCGGAGTACCCCGCCGCGTCGAGCACGGAGCTGTGCAAGATGGGCGCGCTGGTCACACCCTCCCAGTCACCGATCACGACGGTGGGTCGCGCGACGTCCAGTACCCGCTCACGTTCCCATTCGGGGAGGTCCCACCGCAACGGCAGGACGCACGCACCCGCCTTCCACGCGCCGTACATGGCGACGACGTGGGCCACAGAGTTCGGCAGTGCGGTGACCACCGTCGAGCCCTGGACGACACCGTGATCTTCGAGGAGCCTGGTGACCCGGTTGGAAGCCTCGTCGAGCTGTCGCCAACTGACGTCGTGCTCGTTCCCACTCTGTTCGACGAAAATGAAGGCACTGTCGTCGGGACGCGCCGCCGCCATCTGCGAGAGACGACGGCCGTAGGAAATGGGTTGCAGGTCGCTCATCGTCTCATCACGCTCGCCTTACCGCGCGAGCGCGGTGGTCGGCCACAAGCTGTCAGCGGGCTTCTCGATGAGCCCGAACCCGGCCGCCAACGCGTCTGCGTTCGCCTGCGCGTGCTCGGCGCGGTAGGACGGCAAGACCTCGAAGGCAGCTTCGGAGAGATGCGCCAGATCGACGAGCCCGGTCGCCGCAGCAAGGGCGCCCAACGCGACCATCGACCCGCCCCGACTGTTCCCCATTTCGGTCGCCACGGCCGTTGCTTCGACCTCGACCGCATCACGGAGGCCGATCTCGCCCTTGAAGACCGAGCGGTCGATGACGACGACGGAACCGGGAACGAGGCGGTCCCGTACGCCGGGCCAGTACTCGTGATGCATCACGAGCGCCATGGACGCCCGGGCCACGGTCGGCGGTGAGCGAAGTGGGTCGTCACCGATGACGATCGTGGCATCGGTGTTGCCCCCGCGCATCAGGCCGCCGTAGTCCCCGAAGACCATCACCTCGAGGTCGCACTTCACGGCGGCTACGGCCAACGTGCGCGCGGCGAGTTGCACACCCTGGCCACCGATACCAGTGAGAAGAACGGCGTGCTCCACTACAGGCTGGATTCGCCGCGAAACGGGCCCTCGAGCAAGATCGTCATCATTATGATCATAGCGTATGAGCTCAGTCCGACGTGAAGTGGATCACCCCTTCAAACCAGCATTGACCATTGAGGTCTGCGGTGGCGTGCACCTGATCACGCTCGATCGCCCCGCGTCGTTGCGCAGCAGAACGGGACGCGAGGTGGGTTGATGGGCGACGCGCCGTTCAGTGCCGTAGGTGTGCTCGACGAGGCATTGTCGAAGTGGCCCGACCACGAAGCAACAGTCACGCGCAGCGGACGCGTGACCTACCGGGAGCTCGACGCCCTGGCCGACCGCCATCTCCATGCGCTCATCGCGGCCGGGGTGCGGCCAGGAGATCGACTCGGTGTCTCGCTCGCCAATGACCTTCCGCTCGTCGCGCTCTTCCATGCCGGTATGCGGCTCGGCGTGGTCTGGGTCGGGGTCAACCGGGCTCTGGCACCGCCCGAGAAGGCCTATCTCCTCGCCGACAGCCAGGCCGCCTTCTTCGTCGGCGATGAAGCCATGGTCGCCGAGGTGCAAGGCACCGGTGCCGAGCACGAGGTGAAGAAGTACCTCACCGTCGACGACTCGCCGGGATCGGAATGGTCCGCGCTGCTGGCCGAAGAGCCTTCGTGGACACCTCCGCTCCCCGATCCCCTGGCGCCCGCCGCCATCGCCTATACCAGCGGCACGACCGGTTTCCCCAAGGGGGCGGTGCATTCCCAGCACAACTTGATGGTCCCGGGAATGATGGTCATCCACGCCCGCGGTTTCGGGCATGACCTCAGGAAGGCCGATTGCTTCCCGCTGACCATCCTGAACATGCAGGTTCTCTCCACACTGCTGGTGCCGCAGTGCGGTGGGACCGCCATCGTCATGGACCGCGTCGACCCGGTCGGGATTGCCGAGTGGATCACGCAGGAACGGGCCACCGTATGGAACGGCGCTCCCGCCATGCTCTACGGCTTGGCGACCAACGACGACGTACCGCCGGATGCGCTCCGGACGCTGCAGGACGTCTGGAGCGGCGGAAGTCATTGCCCCCAGGCCACCAAAGACCGCTTCACGAAGAAGTTCGGCCTTCTCGCATCTTCGACCTATGGCCAGACCGAGGTCCCGACACTGGTGGCGATCGTGCCCGTGGGGCAAGAGATCGATGCCGGGGCGAGCGGGCTCCCACTACCCCACCTCTTTCTGCACGTGCGCGACGAGGACGACACCGTGCTGCCGGTCGGGGCGTCTGGTGAGATCTGCCTGGGTCCCGCGGAGGACCCCGCGCTCTCTTCCCTTTACCACCTCATGTTGGGGTACTGGCGTAACGATGCCGCCACGGCCCGCACTCTCCGCAACGGCGTGCTCCACACTGGCGACGTGGGGTTCGTCGACAGCGACGGCTACCTGCACGTGCAGGACCGCCACCAGTCGTTGATCCTGCGGGGTGGCGCCAACATCTACCCGGCCGAAGTCGAACGCATCGTCAACGAGTTCCCCGGCATCGCCGCCAGCTGCGTCGTGGGCGTCCCCGACGACCGCCTCGGAGCCCGCGTGGCCGCCGTCGTCGAGCTTGACGGTCCGGTGCAGAGCGACGCGGGCCTCGACGCCGATGCACTGCGCGCGTACTGCCGCGCCAACCTGGCTCGCTACAAAGTGCCGGAGGTCTTCCTCGTTCGCTCGTTGCCCCGCAATGCCATGGGCAAGGTCATTTTGGCCGAGGTGCAACAACTGGTCGAAGGTCTGGACCTCGACGCGCCGGCAGATGGAGCGAAGCACTAGCGCCTCGGCGAGAGGCTCGCGCGCCCGTCGTGCTGAGGTGCCCAACGACTCCGGCTCCAGAAGGCACGCGCTATCTTGACCGGGGCTCGCCGGACGGCTGGCGGACCGCGGCGAGAGGAAGGCAGGATACCCATGAGCGTGCCATCGACCGACGGCTTCCCCTTCGACGACATCCAGGACTTCGCCGATGCCGACCGGGGCTTCATCGGGGCCATGGAGCCGTGCATCGTGACCACCGAAGACGGTCGCGTCATCTGGGACAACGATGCGTACAGCTTCCTTGCAGACGACTGCCCCGACACGGCGCACCCGAGCCTGTGGCGTCAGAGCCAGCTGTGTGCCAAGCAGGGCCTCTACGAAGTCACCGACGGCATCTACCAGGTGCGCGGTCTCGACCTCTCGAACATGACACTGGTCGAGGGTGACACCGGCGTGATCGTCATCGATCCCCTGATCTCCAAGGAGACGGCCGCGGCCGCTCTTGCGCTCTACCGGAAACATCGGGGTGACCGTGAGGTGACGGCCGTCATCTATACCCACGCCCACGGTGACCATTTCGGGGGCGTCCACGGGATCTACAAAGAGGGAGTCCCGATCGTGGCCGGGCACGGCTTCATGGAGGCCGCAGTCGCCGAGAACGTCTACGCGGGAACGGCCATGAACCGCCGGGCGGAGTACATGTACGGCGCCCAGTTGGCGAAGGGCCCGCGGGGACAGATCGGCGCCGGGCTCGGACAGACCACCTCGCTCGGTTCGATCGGGCTCATTCCGCCCACGTTGGAGATCACGCATACAGGGCAGGAGGAGACCCTCGACGGCGTGCTGATCCGCTTTCAGATGACGCCGGGAACCGAATGCCCGGTAGAGATGAACTTCCTGTTCCCACAGCGCCGGGCGTTGTGTATGGCCGAGAACGCAACGCACAACCTCCACAATCTCCTCACGCTCCGCGGCGCAGTGGTACGCGACGCCCGGATCTGGTCGCGGTACCTCGGTGAGGCCATCGATCTGTTCGCCGACGACATGGATGTCGCCTTCGCGTCCCACCACTGGCCCATGTGGGACCGGGACCGGGTCGTGACGTACCTTTCGGCCCAACGCGACCTCTACGCCTACCTCCACGACCAGACGCTCCGGTTGCTCAATCAGGGTCACAACGGCGCCGAAATCGCCGAGCTGGTCCAGATGCCGCCGGCGTTGGAGGCGTCGTGGCACACCCACGGCTACTACGGGTCGGTCAGCCACAACGTGAAGGCCATCTACCAGCGCTACCTGGGTTGGTTCGACGGCAACCCGGCCAATTTGTGGCAGCACCCGCCCGTCGACAAGGCCACCCGGTACGTCGATGCCTTCGGCGGCGCAGAGATCGTCGTGGCGAAGGCGCACGACTACGTGGCCGCAGGCGACCTCCGGTTCGCGGCGGAACTGCTCAATCACGTCGTGTTCGCCGACGACACCAACGTCGAGGCGAAAGGCCTCCTGGCCGACGTCTACGACACCCTCGGATTCGGGGCGGAGAACGGCACGTGGCGGAACTTCTACCTTCAGGGTGCCTACGAGCTCCGCAACGGGGTCCAGCCGGCCGCCCTCGACTCGGTCGGCGCGGCGGACATGATCGGTGCGCTCTCGGTCGACCAGCTCTTCGACTCGGTTGCTATCCGGGTGAACGGCCCCCGGGCCTGGGACGAGCACATCACGATCGACTGGGTGTTCACCGACCTCGACCACACCTATCGGACCGAGTTGACCAACGGCGTCCTGATTCAGGACGTCGACCCGGTCCACGGGAGCGCCGACCTCACGGTCACGCTCACAAAACTCGGGCTCCTGACGCTCCTCGGCGGAGGTGGCCTGGCCGGACTGGCCACGGAAGGGGACACCGGGGCGCTCACCCGCCTGCTCGGTGTGCTCGATCCTGTCCGCGGTAGCTTCGCCATCGTGACGCCCTGACGTCGTTGTGCGACCGGGACAGGGGGTGATGTGACAGAGACCGGAGCCCGTGGAGACTCCGCCGCCCGCATCGTATTATTGACACTCGCGTCCGGGCAATTCCTGATGACCCTCGACAGCTCTGTCATGAACGTATCGATCGCGACTGTTGCCAAGGACATCGGCACGACCGTCACGGGCATTCAGACAGCCATCACCTTCTACACGTTGGTGATGGCGGCGCTCATGATCACCGGCGGGAAGCTCGGTCAGATCCTCGGGCGCAAACGCGGATTCGAATTGGGTTGCATCATTTACGGTTGCGGATCCTTGATCACCGCACTCGCGGGCAACCTGGTCGTGCTGATGATCGGGTGGTCCTTCCTGGAAGGCGTCGGGGCAGCTCTGATCTTGCCCTCCATCGTCGCCCTCGTCGCCTCGAACTTCGGGCGCGACGAACGCCCACGCGCCTACGGACTGGTCGCGGCCGCAGGAGCCATTGCTGTTGCCGCAGGCCCGCTCGTCGGCGGCCTCTTCACCACGTACCTCTCGTGGCGCTGGGTGTTCGTGGGTGAAGTTCTCGTGGTCCTCGTCATCTTGCTGTTCGCCCAGCGCGTCGCCGATACCCCGCCCGAGGCGGGAGCACGTCTCGACCTCGTCGGGACCGGATTGTCGGCGGCCGGCCTCGGGCTGGTCGTGTATGGGATCCTGCGCTCCGGGAGTTGGGGCTTCGTGCAGCCCAAAGCGGGTGCCCCCCATTGGCTCGGCTTGTCCCCCGCCATCTGGTTGATCCTCGCCGGTGGACTCGTGCTGTGGCTGTTCCTCGTCTGGGAGACGCGTCGCCTTCGCCACGGCCAGGCAGCCCTCCTCGATCCTGCCATGCTGCGGAACCGGGGCCTGACTGGCGGCCTCACTTCATTTTTCTTCCAATACCTGCTCCAAGCGGGCCTCTTTTTCGTCGTGCCGCTGTTTCTGTCAGTCGCGCTGGGACTTTCGGCAATCGCCACAGGTGTCCGGCTACTGCCTCTTTCTGTCACACTGCTGCTCGCCGCCGTGGGGATCCCCAAAGTGTTCCCGCAAGCCTCACCTCGCCGGGTCGTCCAGGTCGGCTTTCTCGCGTTGTTCGCCGGCATCGCGGTCATGGTGGCCGCACTCGATGCCGGCGCGGGTCCCGAGATCGTGACGTGGCCGATGTTGCTGGCCGGTCTCGGCATTGGCGCGCTGGCTTCGCAACTCGGGAGCGTGACCGTCTCCTCCGTGCCCGACGAACAGAGCGGGGAGGTCGGGGGTGTCCAGAACACTGTGACGAACCTGGGCGCGTCCATCGGTACTGCTCTGGCCGGTGCCGTGCTCATTTCCGTGCTCTCGGCGTCGTTCTTCGCTGGTGTGCAACACAACCCGGACGTGCCGAAGAGTCTCGTCACCCAGGGTCAGGTGACGCTGGCCGGCGGTGTGCCGTTCCTTTCGGACAAGGAGCTCAAGACTGCACTCGACAAATCCGGCGTGTCCCCCGCGACGGCCGACGCGATCGTCACGGAAAACACTGATGCGCGCATCGCCGGGCTGCGCGCCGCGCTTGCCGTCCTCGCCCTCATCGCACTGATTGCGGTGTTCTTCAGTCGCCGGATAGCGACCGAGCAACCGGCTGCATCGCAGGTCTCGACATAACCAGGGCTACAGCCTCACCATCCCAGTTCTCTGAGCCGGGCATCGCCGATACCGAAATGATGTCCGACCTCGTGAATGACAGTCTTCCGGACCTGGCGCTCGACGTCTTGAGTGGTCCCACACGCATGGCAGATCGTTTCTTTGAAAATGGTGATCCGGTCCGGGGTGGACGTCGAGTTCCGACTCCGCTTTGTGAGCGGCACGCCCTCGTAGAGCCCGAACAGCGCTCCTGGTGGACTGACATCGTCGACCAGGACGACCACGTTGTCCATGGCGGCCCGCAATTCCCGGGGGATGTCATCGAGCGCGTTCGCCACAAGTGCATCGAATTCTTCGACAGACACCGTGACCACGTCTGCCATCATGGCAAGAATCGTGGGATCCGGTCCTGCCGATCAGTGGAATTGTCGCTGGCGCGGCATCCGCACCTCGGAGTTCGACTATCTTCCTCGAGGAGAGCCAACCCGCCTCCGAATTTAGTGCCTCTGGCCCGGTCTGGCCTGGGAGGCTCCTCTCCTTGAGAAAGACGTGTATTCGTGAGAAAGCTGACCCCGAAGTTCGCCATCACAGGCATCGGTGTTGCAACCGCTGTCGGACTCTTGGCGGCGACCGCCTTGTCGCCCCCTGCCGCGGACGCGACCTCGACGTCCAAGCCGTCGACCAGCGTGCTCGTTCCCGCATCTGCCGCCAAGGGGGCGGGCTTCACCAAGGTTGTCAATGCTCCCTTCGTCTCGACGGACACCAGCGTGACCGGGTGCCCCGATGGCGCCCAGGAGGATTTTGCGAGCACATCCGGAACACTGAGCCTGGTTTCCGAGGTGCTGTACTGCGAATCGACGGCGGATGCGACCGCAGTTTTGCAGGGCCTTGGATCTACCGACCAGGTGGAACCGGGTTTCAGTCCGCCGAAGTCCCTCGGTTCGACTGCCATCGCAAGACTGGCCACTGGCTCGACGTATCTCGTCGCGTGGCGCCGCGGCTCCGCTGTCGAGGTCACCGGGCTCTCCACCGGCAAGGCGTCGAGTTCCACCACCAGCACCACGACGAGCACTCCGGTTCCGCTTACTGCGCTGAACAAGAAGGTGCTGGCGGCAGCAGCGGCACAACAGAACGCGAGATTCAAGAGCGTCACAGTCACCTCTGGGAGCTCGAGCACGTCCGTCTCGGCGGCGGACACAAAGGCACAAGCCGCGGCCAACGCCGCTTCGGTTGCTGCGGGCTGTCCGAAGAGTCCTTCCACGGCCCTGACGAAGGCGACATGGACGAGCGCTCCGCCCGAGACCATCGATCCCGCCAAGACCTACACCGCCACCGTGAAGACGGACGTGGGGACCATCGTCATCGCCCTCGATACGAAGCATGCACCGCAAACCGTCAACAATTTCGTCTTCCTGGCCCAGCATCATTTCTTCGACTGCGTCATCTTCCTGCGGGTCATCCCTTCGTTCGTCGATCAGACGGGTGACCCGACGGGGACCGGAAGCGGCGGACCGGGGTACACGATCCCCGACGAGCTCCCGGCCAAGACATCGAACGCGGCCCACCAGTACCCACTCGGTTCGGTGGCCATGGCGAACACCGGTCAACCCCATACCGGTGGCAGCCAATGGTTCATCGTCGCCGGAGCCGAGGGTGAGTCACTGGCGAACTCGTACTCCCTGTTCGGGCATGTCACCTCGGGCATGAGCGTCGTCAAGAAGATCAACGAAGATGGAAGCAGCTCCGGCGTCCCTCCCGACGTCACCCACCGGATGCTGAAAGTGACCATCTCCTCTTCCTGACCCACACCCGGAGTGGGGACACGTCAGCCGTTGCGGTGGGGTCCTGATAAGGCCCCTGGGCCTCGAAGATCCGGCGGGGATTTCCCGCCATCATCTGGGCCACCTGCTCTTCGGTGATCCCCTTGGCCAGCATGGCAGGCACCACCTCATCGGTGACGTGCGTCTGCACCCATTCCTTCAATGCATTCCCGAAAGCCCGCGGCTCCCAGTCGCTGTAACACGTGACATCGTGGGAGAGCACGATGCGGTCGCTGTAGCCCTCGCCACAGAGCGCAGCCAGGGTGGAGATCCGCGCGTCCATCTCCGGCAGACCCGTGGCGGGGAGATAGAGCCCGAAGCGATCCGCGCCGATGGTCGAGCCGGCGTCGAGCAGCGCGCGCAGGTAATCCAAATCAGTCGAGTCGCCGCTGTGGCCGATGATCACGCGGGACAGGTCGACACCCTCCTCGGTGAAGATCCGCTGCTGCTCCAGACCGTTACGTGTCTCGACGACAGTGTGGGTGGTGATCGGCACGCCGGTCTCGCGATGCGCCCGGGCCACCGCCCGCAGGATGCGTTCCACATTGGGCGTCACTCCGGCGCGGTCCGTCGCCGTCTTGATGACGCCCGCCTTCACCCCACTGCCCGCGATGCCCTCGGTGATGTCCCGGATGAACATGTCGGTGAGGATGTCCTCGACCTTGCCATCGACCTCCCGCGCCGGATATCCGTACTGAAAGAAGAAGGGGAGGTGGTCGTAGGTATAGATCCCGGTCGCCACGATGAAATTGATGTCGACCTGCTCGTTGATCCGTTGCACCGCATCGATATCGCGACCGTGTCCCAACGCGGTGCAATCGACGATGGTATCGATCCCGTGGTCCTTCACTTCACGCAATGTCTCGACGACGGAGCGGACCACACGATCCTTTCCACCTCTCCAGCTGAGATCCGGGTACTCCTTCTCGATCTCCGCCGTAATGTTGATGATGTGCTCGTGCATGAGCGTCTGACCGAGTGTGTCGGTATCGACCTCTCCGCGCACAGTGGCGACCTTGGGCACCGTTCTCTCCTCTCTTCGAGCCGACGATTTTTCGTGAGCTCTCTGCGGCTACAGGGATTCGCCCCCGTCGATGAAGATCTCCTGGCCCGTGACGAAGGCCGCGGCATCGCTCACGAGGTAGAGCGCCAGGGCTCCCAGCTCGGAGAAGGCCCCGTCGCGGTGCATGGGGATCCGCTTCATCATCCATTCCCGGGACTTGGGGATCTCGTGCAGGTCGGCGGACATGGTGGTGTGGAACTGCCCGGGCGCGATCGAGTTGACGGTGACTTGATACCCCGCCCATTCGTGCGCCAGGCTCCGGGTCATCGCGGCCAGGGCACCCTTGGCCATTTCGTAGGGCGCGCAGAAGGGCACGACCCGTGCGTCGGGCGGCACTGGTGATGTTGAGGACGCGTCCCCATCGATTCTCGAGCATGCCGGGCACGAGCTCACGAAGTGCGAAGAAGCTGGCGCTCACATGGGTGTTGAGGGTGCCGAACCACTCCTCGTCGGACACCGGACCCGGACTCGTCCACTTGCCCTGCATGGTGGAACCGGGCAGGGGTACCAGGGGCTTGTAGATGAGGTTCCCGGCGTTGTTCACCAAGATGTCGACGCGGCCGAACTCGTCCAGTGCCGCCGACGCCATCGACCGTACCTGCTGTGGATCGCTCACGTCGGCCACGAGCCCGAGCCCATTGGCTCCGAGCGACGCGATCTCCTTCTGGACCGCGCCCACCTGGTCCGCACTGCGTGACGACCACGACGACATTGGCCCCGCGCACGCGCGAAGACGAGCGCAAGGACGCGCCCTATGCCTCGCCCCCCTCCGGTGATCAGCGCCGTTCGTCCATCGAGACGTGTGGGTGGGACGACGAGCGATTCCGGCGTCGACTCTTCGTTCATTCCCGCGCAGTCAGTCCGGCCCGACCACGTCGGCGGACCGCAAGGGAAAGAGCGTGGCGAAACCGTCGGTGGTGATGCTGTCGAACAAGATGTCCGACAGGGCATCGGAGTCGATCGGGAGCCGCAAAGCCGGCTGCACATGGCGAACCAGGAAGGAGATGTCGTACTCGTCACACATGCCGGCCGCGCCATGGAGTTGTTGGGACAGTCGCAGGACGGGTTGCGCCACCTCTTGGGCCTGCAGGCGAGCGGCCAACGCGTCGGCTCGCGCGCGTGCTGAGGGTCGGTGGACATGCGCCACAAGCTGAAGCGGATGAGCTCACGCAGTCCGTCGACGGCCACGGTGGCGTCGGCGACCTGGAAACGGACCGACTGCAGGTCGGAGAGCGGCCGGCCGAACTGGACCCTGCCCTTGACATGGTCGACCGCCAGTTCGAGGGCGTACTCGCTCACCCCGAGCAGATACGAGGCCCACAGGAGGCACAAGCAACTCGACTTCGCCCGCCGGGCTCTGGCCCAAGTCTCCCTGGTGCGTCATGTCCGTGACGAAAGGGGCGAGGCGGCTGTCGAGACGTGCCGCCGCGTGGCGTCGCCTCGCACGCCGTGCCCCCGAGGTCGTGGAGCACCCATTTTTCGAAGAGGTCTCCGTGGTCGACCCGGAGCGGGATCGATGAGGCGAAAGCAACCGGGAGGCCGTCTTCGGGCCGGGCGGCCACATAGGCCACCACGGGGAACGGGATGATGGAGCGACCGGCCACGCGGACCAATTCCGCGGCCATCACCGAGGAGTCCAGGTCGACCCGTGGGTCGAGGTCGGGCACACCGAGCGCGTCGAGAACCACCTTGATCTCGCGTAGGCGCACTGCGGGATCGAGCTTCGGCCCGGCGCGCCAGATCGAGCCCGCCCGCGTCGGCGAAGGCCCGCTCTGCGGCTGCGGCAAACTGCTCTGCTACCTCAGGAAGCGCGAGATCCACTGGCCCTTCCCAACACCGAACGGGCGACGGTCTCACGCTGGACTTCGATTGCTCCCGCAGCCACCGTCGAGGCTTGGGCGTAGCGCCAGTGATCCTCCATGGCGCCGTAGAACGGCGCGTCCGGCGCCTGCCTCCTCGAGGGCGCGGTGTCCGAGCACCTGCATCAGCGTCTCGGCGACCTCCTGGTCGCACTGGGTGACAGCGACCCGGGCCACGCTGGCCAAGGTGCTCGACTGTCGCATCTCCCCGAGCCTGGGCCGCGACACAGCGATAGGCCAGGAGCCGGGCGGTGCGTACCTTGATCAGCGCCTTGTTCCAACGCGAGCGGAGTGCCGGAGGGAGGGTGTCCCATTCTCCTTCGAGTGCCCGGGACAACAACGAGAGCAACCGGTCACACCTGGCGTAGCGGGCGATGCCCACACGCTCATAGGACAGCGTGCGGCGAATCACCGTGGACCCTCCGCCGATACCGCCGAGGATTTCGTCGGAAGAGGCCCAGACGTTGTCGAAGAAGCACTCGTTCAGGTGATGTGGCCCGAGCATGGAGGCGATGGGACGCACTTCGATGCCCTCCCGGTCCATCGGAATCAGGAAGATGGTGATGCCCCCGCCAGCGTCATCGTCGGCTTCGGGCACCCGGGTCGGCCAAAAAGCAATACTCCGCCATCTCCGCATACGAGGTCCAGATCTTCTGGCCCGAAATGCGCCACCATCGCCGTCCATGACGGCGTGGGTCGACAGGGCGAACAGGTCAGATCCGGCGTCGGGCTCGCTGAAACCTTGACACCAGATGCGTTCGCCGGCGGCGATCGGAGGGAGGTGGAGCGCCTTTTGCTGCTCCGTCCCGAATTCCATGATCGACGGGACCGACCCAATTGAGACCCATGTACTGGGCACCCCGGGGCTCATGGTGCGCCCACATCTCTTCGCGTACAACGGTCTGGTCCCACAACGAACCGTCCTGGCCGCCGAACTCCTCGGGCCACGACAATGTCAAGAGCCCCTTGGCAGCCAGTTCCTTGCAGAAGCGCTGGGTGAGCGCCAGGTCTTCGGGGTCATCGGTGAACGCGCCCAGGAACCCGGGCGGGCATCCGCTCATGGATGAGTTCCCGCAGGAGCGACCGAAGCTGATTACCTTCCTCGCCGAACTCGTAGTCCAAGGGATTTCCTCTTACTCAATCGCAGTGATCGAATGACGCTGCCCGCCGCACCCGTCGGAGAAGGTTTCGTCGACCTTCGCTCCAGGCACGTTATGAGCTAAATGATAGCATCGTTAAAGAAAGGGGCACACGGTTGCAGGGCCGCCGCCCTTGTGCTCAGAAGGGCCCCCACGTGCTGCGTTCCTGCCCGTGCCCACTGTCTCTCCTTGTGGCCCCTCCGCCTCGTCCCGCTCGCCCACCCCGAAGATGGCCCGCGCTTATAATAGTTATAGACACAGGAAAGGGCGCAATGCGTTCCCCTTTTGGTGATGGAACGGCGCTGCCGTGAGGGGGAGGGCATGAAGAAGGCAATCCTCGGCGAGAACGTGCAGATGTCAGGGCGGGTGACGCTCCTCGTCGGTCCGACCTCCTGCGGGCGGCTGCGCTCTCCCCCGAGCATCGCCGCCTCGCTCGACGGCGCATTCGGTGACGTTCGCCGACGTGCAGGGGGCGCCAACCGAATGGCCCGCGTCTTGTCGGCACGGCGTCGTCAGCCGGCGACCACATCGCCTCATGGACCGACATCTCGCTGCGCTCCCTCGACGTATTTCTTTGCCGCGGCCGCGCCTGGGTGCTGCCTTCGCCCCGCTGAATCCGGCGCATTCGTCCGCCGAGGCACGCGAGGTGATCGCCTACCTCCGACCCCGGCTCCTCATCAGTGATCCAGCGCATGCTCGAGCAGGCGCTGGAGGCCGCCCGGGACCTGGGCGTGCCACTCGCCATGACCGGGGCCCGGGGCACGGTGACGCCGGGCCTCGACCTCGACAGGGAAGCGCAGAGGGCATCCGGGGCGACAACCTCGATCAGCCCGAGCCCACCGCCGACCGAGCGCACGTCATCTTCCTGACCAGTGGGAGTACCGGGCGGCCCAAGGGCGTCGTGCTCTCGCACTATGCCAGCTGGATGCGGGCGGTCCCCCTGGGCGGCGCCGCACGGCTCGTCGCACCCGGGCGGCGGGGGCGACCTGTGCCCGTTTCCCCTCTTCCACATGGCAGGCTGGAACGCCGTGCTGTGCGCCTGGGCGTTCCTCCGGCCCATCCACCTGGTCAGCCAGCCCAGCGGCGAGCGTCTGCTGGCCGAGGCCGAGCTGTGGCGCCCTTCGACCCTCTACTGCATACCCGCGCTCTGGCGCCGCGTGTTCGACGCATGACCTGGGCACCCACGACCTTTCGAGCCTCCGCTATGCGATCACGGGGACCTCACTCGTCAGCGAGGATCTGCTGCGCGAGATAAAGGGACGGCTGCCGGGCACCGAGACCACCATCAGCTACGGCTCGACCGAAATGGGCATCGTCACGACCCTCGGGGACCACGACCTCTTTCGCAAGAGCGGCAGCATCGGTCGACCGAATCCGGGCTTCGACGCCGCCATCATCGACGGCGAGCTCTGCCTTTCGGGCGAGACCGTGATGTCGGGCTACTTCGACCTGCCCGACGAAACGGCAGCCGTCTTCGAGAACGGCTGGTACAAATCAGGCGACCTGGCGGTGATGGACGACGAGGGATATCTCTCGATCACCGGGCGGCGGCGCGAGATCATCCGCTCCGGGGGCGAGACGATCGCTCCGAGCGAGGTGGAGGCGGCCTCGAGGGATTTCCCGGCGTCCGCGAAGTGGGCGTGGTCGGACTGCCTGACGACGACATGGGGCGAGGTGGTCTGCGCCGTACTCGTGCTCGAGCCGGGGGCGACGGCGCCGAGCGTGGAGAGCATCAGGGCCCACGTCGCCACCCGACTGGCCAGCTTCAAACACCCGCGTGCGGTGGCCTGTGTCGCCGCGTTGCCCCGCACGGCGGCGACCGGACAGATTCAGCGCAGCCAACTGCGCGCGACTGTTCCTGGCCGGGCCTGACCGGTGCTGACGGCAGGCCCACGGCCGAGCGGCCTCAGGCTCACGCCGAACGCTGCGCCCGCGGGACAGGCCCGAGCGGCAGGACGGTATGGGTGAGCGGTCTCGCCCTCGAGCCATTGCGCGACGTGCCGTGCCGTCATGCTTGCCACATTCCACGGATAGCTGAGTGTGGCCGTGGCGTCGTGCGAAGAGATGACCGTGCGCGGGGCACGCCAGAGCGGGTGGGACTGCGGCAGCGGCTCCACGGGCAGCACATCCAGCCAGGCCCCGCCGAGCGTGCCCGATTCGAGGGCCACGAGAAGAGCGTCGTGGTCGATGAGACCCCCTCGTCCGACATTGACCAGGAGCGCGCCCGGCTGGAGCGCATCGAATTCCTTCGTGCTCAGCGGCTCGTGTCGTCGCTCAAGGCCGCCGCCGAGGAGGAGAACGTCAGTGTCGCCGAAGCACACGCAGGATGTCCCGGCTGCCCGACGACGCGGTCGGCGCCGGGCGGGCATCCCATCTCGGGTCGTTTGCGGACGCACGTCACATGAAGCCCGAGCGCAGCTGCCAGCGACAGAGGCGCGTGCCTATCTCCCCCGCCCCCATGACGGTGATGCGGCCGCCCCGAGAGCTCGCTGCTCAAGAAGCGCTCCCATTGCCGGCGCTGCTGCGCCGCAAAGCGTTCCGGGGCGCGTCGGGCCAAGCTCAACATGGCCATGACGGCGAACTCGGCGACACCGTCGGCTCCGGCTCCGGCGGCCGAGACCAGACCGATTCCCGGCCTCGCGCAAGTTCGTCGAGGGGTGCTCCTTCGTAGCCTGCGCCGTAATACTGGACCCAGCGCAGAGCGGGTGCGGCCTCCGCCAGCCCACTGATCTGTTGGGGAAATCCGACCAGCACATGGGCCCGGGCCAGGGGCTCGACCCATGCGGGGGCGATGGCGCTCGGCGCGAACGTGTCGTTCCAGGGGACGGGAGCGTGCGAGACGGTCACGCCATCGCCGACGACTTCCCGCATCCGCTCGATGACCGGCGCAGGGATCAGCGCGGTGGCCACGACGATATGGATGGCCTCGACCGGTCTCATCCGGCTGCACGCGGTTTTCTCCTGCGCCATCGCCAAAGTGGTGAGCGTCCGCCGCTGAATCTGGCCGGTCGTTCCCGTGCGGGGCACGCTGTCGATCAGGATCACCCGGCGGGGATGCTTGTAGGTCGTCAGCTTTCCCTCGCAGAATTGCCGCACGTCGTCCACGGCCACTGTCTGTCCCGGCCGCACGACGACGAACGCCGTGACCACTTCACCCCAATGCTCGTCGGGGACGCCGGCGACAGCGACATCGAGAATCGAAGGATGACCCTGAGCAGGACAGCGTCCACCTCGACCGGCGCGACCCACTCCCCGCCCGTGCGGATCATCTCCTTGGTCCGTCCCACGATGTACAAGAAACCTTCGTCGTCCTGCTCGGCCAACTCGCCGGTGTAGAACCACCCGTCCCGGAAGGCCTCGGCGGTGGCCTCGGGATTGCGGAAGTAGCCGCTCGCCAAGTGTCCGCTGCGCACCGCCAGCTCGCCCTCTTCCAGGCGGACATGCACCGTCGGACCGGGCGGACCGACCGAGCCGTGCTTGCGCAGGACATCCTCGGGCCACAGGCGTGAGACGAGGCCTGCCTCGGTCGAGCCATAGGTGATCGTCGTGGTGGTCCACGGGAAGGTCTGCGCGGAGTTCGGTGAGCAGGGCCGGCGTCGTGGCCGACGTGCCGGTGTCCGCCTGCCCCAGGCAGGACAGGTCCCATGCGCTGCGGTCCATGTCAAGGACGCGCCGCCACACGGCGGGGATGCAGTAGAGCCGATGACCCCGGTAACGATCCACTGCCCCCAGGATCTGCTCGGTGTTCCCCCCGTCGACGTAGACGACCGTTTCACTCGATACCCACGCTTCGAGGGTCGAGGCCCAACCGGCCATGTGGAACTGGGGGAACATGCAGATGGTGGCACCCCGCGGCCATGTCGACATGCCACCGAGGAGAGATCGTATGACCTCGGTCCGGTGCGACAGGACCACGCCCTTTGCACGTCCGGTCGTTCCGCTGGTGAAGAAGATCATGTGCGCATCGTCCTCTTCGACCCCCCAGTGCCCCGCAGATGACGCGGGCCGCTGCGCCAGCAACTCGGCGATGCTGATGTCGCCCGGGTGCCGGTCGTCGGAGATGACCAGCGACGCATCGGCCAGCTCGAACAGCGGCTTCGCCTCGCTGTCCCCGAAGCGCGGGTTCAGCGGAACGAGGACCGCCCCGATGTGGGCGGTGGCGAAGAACAGCGGTACGGCGTCAACCGTGTTGTCACCCCACCAGACGATGCGGTCGCCGCGCCCGATTCCCCGCGCCGAAAGCACCGCCGCAAGATGGTCGGCGGCGCGGGCGACCTCTGCATAGGTGAGCTCGCGCCCGTCGTGGGCGACGGCGACGACCCCGGAGTGCGCGCCGCCGCCGCCTTGATGATGTCGCCGACGATCAGCTGCTGCACCGATTAGTCCTTCAACTCGATGACGGTTGCATGGGCTATTTGATGGTCAGTCCCGCGTCCACCGGGAACGTGACGCCCGTGACATAGCGGGCTTCGTCGGAGGCCAAGAACAGCACCGCATTCGAAATGTCGATGGGGTCGACCCACGGGACGGGCAGGGCGTTCATCGCCGACATGATCGGGATCACATCCTCCCGGGTGGGGTGCGCGGCATCCGGCACCATCTGTCGGTACAGCGAATCGTTCATGATCATGGGCGTGTCCACCCCCGTCGGGTGGACACTGTTCACCCGGATCATGTCGTCCGCCAACTCGAGGGCCAAGGTTCGCATCAGCCCCACCACGCCATGCTTCGCCGCTCCGTAGTGCCCGACGTTCTGGGATGCCTTGAGCCCGACGGCTGAGCTCGTCAGAATCATCGACCCACCCCCGGCAGCGATCAGATGGGGGATGGCGGCCTTGCAGGTATGCCAGACACCGGTCAGGTTGATGTCGATCATGTCCTGCCACGTCTGCTCGGAGAGGTCCACCATGCGACCCGGTGGAATAGATGCCGGCATTGGCACAGACGATGTCGAGACGCCCCAGTTCGGCCACGCCCTCGTCCAGCACGTGGGAGAGGCCCGCAAAATCCCGTACGTCGGCCTGGGTGGCGATGATGCGCCGATCGAGCGCTTCAACCTGGGCCACCGTCTCCTTGAGGTCGTCGGGTGTGGCCAACTGATAGGCGGTGACCGAATCAACCTGGGCGCAGATGTCGACCGCCACGATGTCGGCGCCTTCTTGCGCCAACCGACCGCGTGACTGCGGCCCTGACCGCGGGCAGCCCCGGTCACGAACGCAACCTTGCCCTCGACCCGTCCCATCACACAGCCCCCCTTCGGCACGCGGCGACTGGTCGCACATCGCCCGCCCCGGCGAATTGCACTCTGGCACCTTCGGCCAGGGCGAGCAAGCGCGTGGCTGATCGTCACGATCCGCTCAGGCCGGCAGTGGAGGAAGGGCATCCAGCCAGTCCGCCGACGTCAGTTCGATCAGTTGCCCATCGGGGTCGCGAATGATGATCGCCGCCTTCATATCGGTCTCTTCGACGACCTGCCCGCCGTGGGGGACGACCTTCTCGAGCAGGGCCGGGATGTCCCCCACCGACAGGGAAAGGTGCGTGAGTCCGGGCTCGTTCATGACCCGCGGGCGGAACGGCTTGGCCGTGGCCCCGCTGTAGAAGAGAAGCTCCAGCACCAACCCGTCCCGAAGCAGATACACGGCTTTCAGGCCAACCGGTTCGGGGATCTGCAGCAGTTGGCTCGTCCCCTCCTCGGGCGCTTCGAGCTCCCACCAGAAGCGGAACTGCAGGACTTCCTCGTAGAATTTCCTGGATCGCTCCAGATCCGTCACGCAGATGCCCACGTGATTGAAAGCCGTCTGCTCCCCCTCGATGCGGTTGGCCATGGTGATCCTCTCTCTTGATGTCTTGCTCAGAATGCTGCCTGGATACACGCCCGTCAACTGAACTCGAGCGAGTACCCGGATTGGACCGATTACTGATTGCAGAAGCCCGCATCCACCGGCAGCATGACGCCGGTGATGTATTTCGCTTCGTCGGACACCAAGAAGGCGACGGTGTTGCTGATGTCCGCGGCTTCGAGCAACTCGACGGGCATGGGGTTGCTCATGGCCGAACCGCGCGACGGCTTGCTCTCGAGCCAAGCCTGCATGACAGGGTTGACGACCATCGGCGTGTTCACTCCGGTCGGATGGATGGTGTTGACCCGGATGCTCTCGGGAGCCAGGGCGTTGGCGAGCGACCGCATGATGCCCACGACACCGTGCTTGGCCGCCGAGTAGCCGATGGACCCACTCGATCCGCTGGCGATCCCCCGGATGCCCGCGGTCGAACTGGTGAGCACCATGGCACCTCCTCGACCTCCGGCGACAATGTGGGGAATGGAGACCCGGCAGGTGTTCCATACGCCGACGAGGTTCACGTCGATGACCGTTTGGAACACGGCACCCGCGATCTCGTCGTCTTCGTCCTCACTCATCGGCGCGATGCCCGCATTCGCCAGCACGATGTCGAGCCGGCCCAACTCGGCGACCGCTCCTGCCAACACCTCCCTCAGCCGGGCGTAATCACGCACGTCGGCCTGCGCCGCAATGGCACGACGATCCTGCTCCTCGACGAGGCGCACGGTTTCGGCCAGGTCGTCGGGTGTGGCGAGGTCGTAGCGGTTGGTCGGGATATTGCTGCAGATGTCGACCAGAATGATGTCTGCGCCGTCCGCGGCGAGCCGCACGGCATGTGAGCGACCCTGCCCGCGCGCACCTCCGGTGACGAAGGCCACCTTCCCTTCGAGCTTCGACATTTCATTCCTCCCTTTTCTGCGGCCGATTCTCAAGGGCCAGCTTCATTGCAGCGAGTTCGACATTGATGGGCGCGCCGGCGTTCGCCTCCATGACGGCCAGCTCGTCGGCCGGAACGCTATCCGCCGGGAAGAGCGTCAGTTCGACGTCGACGCGGGTGCCGCCGTCGGGTAACACCGAGAACCTCGCCACTTCGTTGGAGCGCACCCCGAAGGCGGGGTCGTCCTTTCTCGAGCGGACCGACGTCTCCATGTCCAGCACGATGAGCGACGGGAACACGGCTTCGGTGATGTGCACCGTGGCAACGCAGTCGCCCCAGGCGAGATCGACGTCGCAGTGAAAGGTGCTCCCGACCGCCGGGGGCCCGGTTCCACGGTCGACGCGGACGACGTTGCGCACGGCCGGATTCAGACGTGGCAGGTTCAGGCAGTCGAGGCGGAAGGCATAGACCTCTGCCCGAGGTGCCGCAATCTCGATTCCTTCCCGGCCCGTGATCTCTCTCGCCACGACCCTCCCCCGTCAGCGTTCCAGGAGGAACTCGACGATGTGCCGCGGAGGTTGATTCGAATACCCTCCGTCCGGCCAGTTGAACCATCCGGCAGAGGCGATCGCGCCCCCGTCGGGGTGCAAGGTGGTCCCGGTGACGAACGACGACAGATTCGACGCCAGGAACAACGCACAACCCCCGGCATCCTCCAACCGGCCGACCCGACCCATCGGGGTGCCGATGCGGTGCTGGAGGCTGACCACCTCCTCGGGCACCCCTTCGGTCAACGCCGCCAGCCCGGGCGTCACGATGTAATCGGGGGCGATTGTATTGACACGAATTCCCTTTGGTGCCAGTTCGACGGCGAGCGTCCGGGTGAGGCTGGTCACGCCCGCCTTCATCGCGGCGTAGACGGCGTAGCCGGGGGCAGCCCGGTGGGCTTCGATCGATGTGATGTTGATGATGCTGCCTCCACCGGTCTGCATGCGCGCCACGGCCAGTTGGGTCGAATGGAGCAGCCACGTGAAATTCGTCGTGATCAGCGCGTCCCAGCCGCGGGCATTCGACTGCTCGAAGGGCTGGCGGAAGGTGCCACCGACGACGTTGACCAACACATCGCACCTCGTGCCGTAGCGGGCGTCAACGTCGGCGAAGAAGGCGGTGAGGGCATCCGCGTCCCGGGCATCGAGTTCGGTCGTGATCACCTCACCGCCGGCCTCGGCGATGAGCGCCGCCGTCTCGCCGAGTGACCCAACGTCGCGATCACACAGGGCGAGTCGCATCCCGGCGCCGGCCAGATCGACCGCGCAGGCGCGCCCGAGCCCCCCTCCCCCACCCACGATGACGGCCACCCGGCCCGTCAGATCAGCCCGGTCGTCGAGATAGCTCATGACACATCCCCTTTATTCAAGTAGCCCGTGACCGCCATCTGTCCGGTCATCGGGTGCGGTGCTCCCCCAGCAGCCTGTTGCCGATCACGTCGGCGGCCACCAGCCGTTCGTAGTCGTCGGGCGTTACGCCGAGTAGATCGACGAGCACCTCATGGTTGTGCTGACCGAGTGTCGGGGGAGGGCGCCGATGGAAGCGCTCCGGACCCGATCCGAAACGAATCGGGTAACCGTAGTGGATCTGATCGCCAGCCACAGGATGCGTCACCGTCTCGAGGAATTGCCGCGCCTTGAGCTGCGGGACGTGCTGCACCTGTGCCGGTGCCAGCACCCGCGCCACGGGAACGCCGGCCGGCCAGAGGCGCTCGACCACGGCATCACCGGGGAGGTCACGGCACCAGGCGGCGATCCATGCGTCAATGGCATCGTGCGCGGCACGTCGACCCTCCTGGGTGTCCCACGCGGCCGGCACGTCGGCCGTTCCGAGGGCCTGGCACAGACCACGCCACTGCTCTTCGGTCTCGACGGCGATGGCGACCCAGTCGTCGGGCTGCCCGTCGCCCACGACGTCGGCACAGCGGTAGACGTTCTGTGGCGCCGCGCCGGGTCCCCGGTTCCCGTCACGTTGCATGAGATGGCCGAACGCCTGGAACTCGAGCACCTGCTCCGCCGCCACATTGACCGCACCCCCCACCATCGGGACCTCGACCAGCATGCCCTCGCCGGTCTTGCGCCGGTGTTCGAGAGCGAGAAGGAGCCCCAACGTGGCATGGGTGCCCGCCAAGGGATCGCACATGCCGTTCGGGACATGCGGCGGGCCGTCGGGGAAACCGGTCATCCACGCCATGCCGGAAACCTGTTCCATGTTCTGCGCATAGCCCGTGCGGTTACGCCATGGGCCGCGCAACCCGAATGCCGGCATGCGGACGAAGATCAGATCGGACCGCAGTGCCCGCACCTCCTCCCAACCGAGTCCCCATTGATCCATGACCCGGGGCGCGTAGTTCTCGAGCATCACGTCACATTCGGCGATGAGGCGGCGGGCCAGACGCCGGCCGTCGTCGGTGGCCATGTCGAGGGTGATGTCGCGCTTGTTGGTGTTCGGCCCGTGGAACTGCGGCGTCCACTCCCACCACAGATCGTCCGACGTCGTCACGACCGTGTGCCCGCGGATGCCGTCTGGGCGCTTCACCGACTCGACGTGGATGACGTCAGCCCCCATCATGGCGAGAAAGTGCCCGACGATGGGCCCCGCCCAGAATGCGGTGAAGTCGGCCACACGTACGCCTTCGAGGGGGAGACGGTCCACGGTGACAGACGCTGTCCCGACGGGACGCCGCGTGCTTCGCTGCGCCGCATCGGCGAGACTGTGCTCGCCCAAGACCGGTGACGCAGTGGGGTATCGACGCTCGGCGCTGCCCCCGAGCGTGTAGGACACATCGGGTTGCAACACGCCGCTCCGCGGATGCGGGAGGTAGAAGTTCCGCTCCACGAAGTGGTCGAGACCCGTGATCCGCCGGCCGTTCCCCATGGGTGCGGCAGGTACCCGCAGGAGGTCCGCCATCTCCAACACCTCGCCGGTCGTGCGCTTCTCCACCCACTCGCGGATTGCGGCCTCGAGCTCGGGCCTCCGGAGCGCGCGGCCGGCATACGCGTACAGACGCTGATCGTCGAGCCACTCGGGATGCTCGACCATCACACAGAAGGACTCCCACATGGTGGCTGTGGCCACCATGAATCCCACCCAGTCGTCGCTTGCGTGCTCGACCGAGGGGATCATCACGGAGCGACCCGGCTCGCGTTCAGGCTTCGGCGTCGGTGCCGGGGGGAATCGTCGACTGCTTGGTGGCACCGTACATCTGACCCGTCAGCACGATCGATTCGAGAATCGATACATCGAGCAGTTCGCCCACGCCCGTGCGAACGGTCCGTTGCCACGAGGTGAGCGCACCGACAGCGGCAAAGAGGCCACCCAGCCATTCAGCCGGCCTTCCACCTATCTGCACCGGCGGCCGGTCCGGCGAGCCACGGCTGAAGACGGACCCCGCCCACGCCTGCAGCGTCAGATCGCTCGACGGTGCGTGTGCCCAGGGCCCCTCGAGCCCGAACGGCGTGATGGCGACCACAATGGCGTGCGGGGCCAAGCCCCGGAGGGCCCGGGGCGCGAACTCCGCACGCTGGGCCAGGCGGGTACCACGCGTCCACACGATGATGTCAGCGCCCTGCAACAGGCCGGCCACCAGTTCCCGGTCCGCACGCTCCCCGGGATCAGCCACCACGCTGCGTTTCGAACACGCCAGAAACTCGAACAACGGGCCGTCGACGCCAGGTTCGAGGTGCGCCCCGATGGCCCAATGACGGAGTGCGTCCCCCTCGGGGGGCTCGACCTTGATCACCTCGGCCCCACCGTCGGCGAACGTCTTGGTGCAATACGCCCCGGCGATTCCCTCCGACAGGTCGACGACGCGTAGACCCTCGAGCGGTGCTGTGCGAATCTCGGGCGCCGTGGGCTTAGTGGAAGTCGTAGAAGTTCCGGGCATTCAGCTCGGCGATTTGGTGGGCTTCCCCATCGGGGACATCGGCCAGCGCCTCTTCCAGCAGCTTGCGGCTGTCGGGAAAGTTGGAGTCGTTGTGCGGGAAGTCGGCTTCCCACATGAGCTTGTCGAGCCCGATGAGGTGACGGTTGGCGATGGCGTAGCGATCGACGATCATGCACACCCAGAAGTGCTCGGCGAACACCTGTGACGGAGCGACGTCGCACAGGACGCCGTCGTAGCGACTCCGCTCCCAGGTGTAGTCCAGACGCTCCAACACATAGGGAACCCATCCGGCGCCACCTTCAGAGAGGGCGATACGCAACTTCGGGTGCTTGTTGAGGACACCGGAGTAGATGATGTCACCGAGCGCACTCATGGAGTTCACACCGCAGAGCGCGATCCCGACCGACGGGGTCGACTCAGGCGATGGCTTCACCATTAGCGACGACGACGTCCCGATATGCATGGACAACGGCAACCCGGTCTCCTCGCAGGCCGAAAAGACGGGATCCCAATGGCCCGTCGGGAACGAAGGGAGCCCGAGGGGGTGGGGATTCTCCACGAAGAGGATCGCCTTGCTGCCCTTGGTTGCGCAGCGTTCGATCTCCGCCGCGGCCAGGACCGGATCCCACAACGGGACGAGGGTCTGGGGGATGAAGCGCTCGGGGTAGGCGGCCGCCCACTCGTCGAGCATCCAGTCGTTCCAGGCCCGCACGCAGGCCAACGCCAGATCCCAGTCGGTCGCCTCCAGGAATTGCGTGCCCCCGAAGCGGGGGAATTGGGGGAAGAGCAGCTCGGCCTGCACACCGTCTTCGTCCATGGCCACGACCCTCTCGTGCACATCGAAGGCGGCGGGCGTCATGTCGTCGAAGCACCGGGCGAACAGGTCCTCGCCGTGGCCTGCTTCGCCGTCGCGGAACCGTCGGGTCCTCGCATTGCCCTGGAAGGCAATCGGGTAGAAGCGACCTTCCCATTCCCACCCCTCGACCCCGGGCCGGCGCGCCACCACACGTGGCGCGGCGTCCCGGAACTTCGGAGCGATGTGGTCGTGAAACGTGTGCGGGGGCTCCACCACATGATCGTCCACGGAGATGAGCTGCACCTCGGGCCTCAACATGGCTACCCCCCTTCGTCAGCTGATCTTAGGCGGCGCCACACACACCGGCTTCACACCATAGGGCGTCGTGAACTTGCCGTTCTGGATCCGGATCCAGTACCAGCAGTCGACGGGATTGGGCTGGCCCTTCTTGAAATTCAACGGAGGCGCCATGCCGCCGAGAGTCTCGTTGTGGAACGCATAGAGGCCCTCTTTGATGTCCGCCGACGTGATCGTCGTGTCGCTGCCGTGACCGCTCTGTTTCACCGCGGCGGCGAGCATCGGACCGGACAAATACATCTGCGTCGCCTGCTCGTTGTAGTTCGGCGACTCCAGGGTGGTCTTGTCGGCGTACTGCTTCAAGATGGCGTCCATCTGCTTGGCCGCCGGCGTGTTGTTCGAGAAGAACGGGAGGTCCGGCTCCGAGCCGATGAAGTGGTCGGAGAGGCCGGGGGCCGTCTGGAACGACTCCGCCACCGCACCGTCGAGCGAAATCTGGTAGGGCGTGTAGCCCTGCTTCTGGCAGTCGTCGGCGACTGATTCGACCACTGAGACCGCGTCGGCCACGATCAGGGCACCCACCCCAGCCTCCTTGGCGGCGAGGCACTGGGCGTCGTAGTTGGGCGCCGAGAACGACACCTGGGTCACATAGGGAACCTTCTCGTTCACCTTCTTGGCTGTGGCCTCGAAGGGCGCCACGCCTTCCTGACACGTCGCCGCCTCGGCGCAATAGAACTCGCCGATGCTGCTGACCCCGACCTTCTTGGCGGCGTCGATGAAGTTGATGAAGTAGTCATCGAGGGTCTCTCCGACGGCGAACCAATCCGGGTCGGTGTCTTCGAGCTCACCCGAGGAACCGCCGCCCACCACGGGCACACCCGTCGTATCGATGTACTTGCTCCACGCCGCATCCACGTCGGAGGAGTCGACGATGGCCACGACATGGTCCTCGGTGACGAGCTTCCGGACCTCGGTCAGCGAAGTCGTCGGGTTGTAGGCGTCATCGACCTCGATCACCTGCACCTTGTGCCCGTCGATGCCGCCATGGGCGTTGGTATAACTCGCCCACGCGGCGTACGCCGGCGGCCCCACGATGATGCTGGACGCCAGTGGCCCGGTGCAGCTGCACACCTCTCCCACCTTGATGGGCGCCAGAGAACCGCTTGCCGATGCGGCCCCGGTCCCGCCGACTCCTCCGATGACAACCGTTCCGACGAGCATCACGCCCGACGCCACCCCGGTGAGCAGCTTCACGAACCGATTCACGAGCACCCCTTTTTCTCGTTTGGGGTCGGCGTCACCGGAAGGCCCCGTCGCACCGCCCCCCTCGCCACCAACCGATCTTCCCCGCCGACCAAACCCGCCCCGTCGGCACCGTCACACGAACGAAACTGAATCGCGCGAGAGCCCTTCGAGTTCTATCAGTATGAAGAATACAAGTCAAGCATGTCAGGAGCGTGGCGAGCGCGGGCCGGCCATCGCTACGTGGTCACCTCGAAACGCGCGCGCAGATCCTTGCGGTCGACCTTGCCGAAGTCGGTGAGTGGCAGCTCGTCGACAATGAGAAGCAGTTCGGGCTGCTTGAAATTGGCGAGACGCCTCTTGGAGAACGCACGGAGCTCGGCGATGTCGATCGGCTCGCTGACAACGACCGCCACGCCGACCCGGTGACCCATTTCGGGATCGGTGACACCGACCGCGGCGACGTCGCGCACAGCCGGGTGCGCCCGCACCACCTCCTCCACCTCCGAGGGTGCGAACTTCTCCCCTCCCCGGTTGATGGTGTCGGACATGCGCCCCGCAGGAAAGAGGTAGCCCTCCTCGTCGGCGGAAACCATGTCGCCCGTGCGGAACCAGCCGGCCGGCGTCGTGCCGTCGTCGGAGGGCGCGGACGGCACGACGGCCACGTCGCTGCGCACCCAGAGTTCCCCGACGGTCCCCGTCTCGACATCTTCGCCGGTCGTGGGGTGGACGATCCGGACCACGACACCCGGGAGCGGCTTGCCCACAGAGGCGAGCCGCTCAGGCGGATGATCGCCCGGACCGAGCGCGGTGATCGAACCCATGGTCTCGGTCTGGCCGAACGTGTTCATCAGGCCCACGCCGGGGAGGGCGTCCATGGTCCGCCGGATCAGCTCGGGCGTCGCCGGGGCGGCCCCATAGGAGAGGCTCACCAGGGAGCCGAGATCCGTCGACGCGAAGTGCGGATGCTCCAGAATCCGGTACAACATCGTCGGCACCACGAACGCGGTGGTGACGCGGTGGCGCTCCACCGAGGCCAGCCATTCGCCCGCGTCGAAGCGCGAGAGGACCACGGTCGTCGATCCTTTTGCCAGTGCGACCAACAGGCCCAGCATCCCGCCGATGTGCACCAGGGGAACCGACATGATCCCTACCGAAGGGATCGGCTCCACCTCGGGTGCGAATGCCGCAATCCGCGGTGCCATCACGCCGTGGGTGAGGGGCACCGCTTTGGGTGTCCCGGTCGTCCCACTGGTGAACAGCACCACCGCGTCGTCGCCGGCTGCGGGCTCGGACCACGCCGGCGGGGCGACACCGTGATCCTTCAAGAGCTCACCGGCACCCAACGCCGGCTCGATCCCCGCCTCTGCCGCGACCGCGGCATAGCCGACGCCGACAACGCCGACCGTGGCCGTCCCGGCGGCCTGCATGAGGACGGCCAGTTCCCCTCCCGTCAAGCGGGGGTTCATCAGAGCCGTCGACGCCCCCACCCGCGTCGCCCCGATGAGGGCAGCAACCGCGAGCACGCTGGCGTCATCGACCAGCGGGATGCGCCAACCTCGCTCCACCCCGGCGAGAGCCAGTCCCGCCGCGGCATCGCTGATCGCACCCTTCGAGCGCGGCGTAGCTGGTGGCCACCCCGCCGACGACCAGGGCGGTGCGATCGGGGTCCAGAGCCACGACCTCGTCGAGCACGCGGCCCATCGACTTGCCCTGCGTCATTGCCTGCTCCCCCTTCTCGCGACGCCCGCCATCCTACGGAGACCTCCGATCGGAGGCGTGCCTCAAAAGACACTGCTGCCGCTCAACAGACGTGACCGCAGGAGGCCCGCCAACCGTTCGCGGTGGAAGCCGGCGTCGCCGTAGTTCAGCCGATCGAACTGCGAACGCTTCATGTACAGGTGGAGGTCGTGCTCCCAGGTGAAGCCGATGCCGCCGTGCACCTGCAGCCCGGACGCCATCACCCGTTTGGCCGCGTCCGAACTCCAGACCTTCGTGGTGGACGCGGCTGCCGACGCATCGGGATCTCCGGCCGAAATGGCCCAGGCCGCATACCAGGTGGCCGAGCGCATGCCCTCGACGTCGACCACCATGTCGGCGCACCGGTGCTTGATCGCCTGGAAGCTGCCGATCGGCTGGTCGAACTGGACGCGGTCCTTGGCGTACTGCACGGCCATCTCGAGCACCCGGTCGGATCCGCCCAGCATTTCGGCGGACGGCGCCGACGGCACCACGGTCGAAGACCTCGGTCGCCAAGTCCGCGCCCCCGAGATAGGTGGCGGGCGTCCCCGTCGAAGATGCAGCCAGGACAGGACCCGGGTGCCGTCCATCGCAGGCTCCGCCGGCGGGCGCCCGACCGACGCCAGACTCGACGGCCAGGACCCCTTCCGGCGTGACGACGACGGCGATGTCCGCCACGGCGGCGCCCTCGACCGGCCCGATGCGGCCCGAGACGGTCCAGGCGTCCCCGGCCCGCTCGGCGACGCACCGCATCGGCATGCTTGCTCCAGGCCACGCAGCCGATCGCGCTCGCCCGAGGCCAGTCGCGGCCACCCATCCGGCAAGGGCTGCTCGGCGGTGCGAGAGCGACGGTCAGGGCCAGCAGGCTGGGCAGGAAGGGGACCGGCGCCGTGTGCCGACCGACCTGTTCGAGCAGGACCGCCGCCTCCACCCAACCCAGGCCGACGCCGCCCTCCGCTTCGGCCAGCGCGATCGCCAGCCAGCCCTGAGCGGAGAGCGCCTTCCAGAGGCTCTCGTCGTAGGGGCGGCCCGAGGCGAGATGCGCCCGCACCTGGTCGTGCCCGGCCCGGTCGTCGAGAAGATCACGTGCTGCCTCCTGGAGGGCAACCTGGTCGGGCGACAGTTCGAAGTCCATCGACGTCATGGTAGGGCGACATGGTGTGCGAAGCTGAAATCGTGGACCTCAGCCCCACACCGAAGAAGAGGCATTCAGGCAGGAAGTGCGGGCCTGGCTCATGGGGAACCTGCCGTGGGAATACGGCAAGGGCCTCCCGCCGCGCTTCGAAGACCTGGGAGAAGAAGTCGCGTTCCTGCGCACCTGGCAAGCGGCGCTGGCCGGCGGCGGTTGGGTGGGGGTGGCATGGCCCGAGTCCTACGGGGGACGGGGGGCCGGTCCCGCCGAGCACTTCATCGTCCAGGAAGAGCTGGCACGCGCCCGGGCCCCCGAGATGGTGGGGCGCATCGGGCTCAATCTCGCCGCACCCACCTTGTTGGCGTGTGGCACCGAGCAGCAGCAAGCTCGCTGGTTGTCGCGCATACGCACGGCCGAGGAGCTGTGGTGCCAGCTCTTCAGTGAGCCCGGCGCAGGGAGCGACCTCGCCTCGTTGAAGACCCGGGCCGACCGGGTCGAGGGCGGTTGGCTGGTGAATGGGCAGAAGGTCTGGACCTCGTATGCCCAGTTCGCCGACTGGGGCGTGTGTCTGGCCCGCAGCGACCCCGATGCCCCGAAGCACAAGGGGATCTCCTACCTGGTCATCGACATGCACCACCCCGGGGTCGAAGTGCGGCCGCTCGTGCAGCTCACCGGAGAGGCCGAATTCAACGAAGTGTTCCTTTCCGACGTGTTCGTCCCCGAGGACCAGCTCATCGGGCCCGAGCACGAGGGGTGGCGGGTCGCCAATTCGACGCTTTCCCACGAGCGGGGTACCAACCCACGCCAGCTCGTCATCCACATGCAGCTGCTCGAGGAGCTGCTCCGTCTGGCCGAACAAAACGGCTCCTTCGACGACCGACGCCTCCGCGGCGCCCTGGCGCAGGCCTACGTGGAGATCCGGCTGTTCCAGCTCCACAATCTCCGGAGCGTGAGCCGGCTCTCCCAAGGCCTGGAACCCGGTCCCGAAGGCAGCGCCCTCAAGTTGTACTGGAGCGAGATGTCCAAACGCTTCCACGAGACGGCAATGGCCGTCATCGGGGACGCCGCGCCGTTGTGGAAAGGCGCCGAGGACAACCCCGGCGATGGACGATGGCAACGCTCCTGGCTGTATTACCAGGCGTCGTCGATCTGGGCCGGCACCAACGAGATCCAACGCAATGTGATCGGTGAGCGCGTCCTCGGGCTCCCGCGACCCGCCCGGCGGTAGAGCGCAGGGCGGAAGAACGCCGGGCGGTAGAACAAGGGGCCTCGGACGGGGGATCCCACGGGGCCCACGCCACCCGGCTCGTTTTCGTGTACCGACTGCACCATGAGGAGAAAAGAAGCCATGAACGACGACACCGTGCTCTACGAGGTGGTGGGCCATGTGGCCACCATCACGATGAACCGACCCGATGCTGCCAACGCGCAGAGCACCGCCCTCATCGATGCCGTCGACCATTACTTCGATGTCGCCGACGAGGACGACGAGGTCCGGGTGGTGATCCTGGCCGGCTCCGGCAAGCACTTTTCCGCTGGTCACGATCTGAAGGCCATCGTCGGGGGCGAGCCCGACCCATGGACGGCGATCCGTGAGACACCCGAGGGCAAGTTCCGCCACGAGCAGGTGATGTACTACGAACGCTGCAAGCGCATCTATGCGTTCCGCAAGCCGACCATCGCCCGGGTCCAAGGCGCGGCGGTCGCCGCCGGCCTCATGTTGGCCTGCATGTGCGACCTCATCGTCGCCGCCGAGGACGCCGTCTTCTCCAATCCGGTTCTGCGCATGACGGCAGCGGGCGTCGAGCTCCTCGTCGAACCCTGGGAACTCGGCATCCGCAAGGCGAAGGAGTTCATGTGGACGGGCGAGAAGCTCGACGCCCAGGAAGCCTGGCGACTCGGGCTGGTCAATCGGGTCGTCCCGACGGCCGAACTGGCTGAGCGCACGCTGGAACTGGCCCAACGGGTGGCACTCGTGCCAGCGACGACGTTGCAGGTGACCAAGGACACCATCAACAACACTGCGACGCTGATGGGCAAGGAGGAGTCATGGAAATACCACTTCATGGCCCACCACTGGATGCACAACACGAAGACCTCGCTCGACGCCCTCGACGCGCGCATGGCGAAGACATCCATGAAAGACGTGTTCGCGGAGCACCGCGATGGCTGAGGAGCCGTTGCCCTTGGCGGGACTGCGGGTCATCGACGTGGGCACGCGGATCGGCGCTCCCTTCTGCGCCGGGCTGCTCGGCGAAATGGGCGCCGAGATCATCAAGGTGGAGGATCCCCGCGGCGGCGACTTCATGCGCACCATCGGCCCGTTCGTCACCGATGGCATCGGGCCCGACGACGGCGCCATCGCCCCGACTCCCGACGAGGGCGAGAGTGAGCCCGGCGGCTACTCGCTGTGGTGGGCGGTCGAGGGACGGGGGCGTAAGGGCGTCACGCTCAATCTGCGCCGCCCCGAGGGCCAAGCTCTCTTCCGGCGCCTGGCGGCGCACGCCGACGTGGTGTGTGAGAACTTCCGACCGGGCACCATGGAGGCCTGGAACATCGGTCCGGACGACTGCGATCCACGGCTCGTGTGGGCGCGCATCAGTGTGTTCGGTCAGGACGGCCCGAACGCGCGCCGGCCGGGACTGGACCGTATGGGCATCGCCTACGGCGGCCTGCTCAACCTCACGGGGTATCCCGACCGACCACCGGTACGACCCGGGGTCACCACATCGGACTACCTCACCGGCGTGTTCGCCGCGGAAGCGGTGACGTCATTGCTCTACCGCCGCGACCGGGCCGACGGGGGCACCGGGCGCGGCGGTGTCGTCGACGCCCCTCTTTACGGCTCCATCCTGCGCATCCTCGAGTGGACGATCGCCGCACAGGATCGCATCGGTCTCACCCGTCAACGCGAGGGGAACCGCCTTCCCAATTCGGCGCCCCTGGACAACTACCTGACCGAGGACGGGCGCTACGTGTGCGTGGTAGCGGGCTCCGACGCCAACTTCTCGAGGCTCTGCGCCGCCATGGAGCGTACCGATCTCCTGGAGGATCCCCGGTGGTCGACACTGGCGAAGCGGGCCGAAGGATCCGACGAGATCAACGGCATTGTGGCGAAGTGGGTCGCCGCTCTCTCGGCCGAAGAGGTGGAGGCTCGCTGCATAGAACACGGTGTGCCGGTGGCCACCATCTATGACGCCGCGGACATTCTCGCTGACCCCCACATGGCGGCCCGGGGGGACCTGGTCACCGTGGACGACCCGATCGCAGGACCCGTCCTGCAGCAGGCGCCGTACCCGCGGATCGACGGCCGGGCGCCGGTGGCGCCGGCGGCGGCGCCGAAGCTCGGCCAGCACAATGAGGCGGTGTGGGGCGACCTCGTCGGCCTGGGTTCGGAAGAGCTGGCCCAGTTGAAGGCGGCCGGCACCATTTAGGGCGGGTCGCCGGTGCGGCGCTAGTGTTCCGGGGCCATGACCGCAGTCGATGATCCCGCGACGGCGGATGCCCAACCGCAAGGGGCGGAGGCCCCCGGGACGAACCAGATGTTCGTCAATGACATCCCCTTCGCATTCGAGGTTTCTGAGAATGACATCGACATGCTCGGCGATGCCACCATTACCGAGCCCCTGCGGTACCCCGGGTCGGGTTTGCCCCGAGCCTCGGTCCTGGCCACCATCGCCGATTGCATGGTCGGCATCCCCGCCTGCCTGGCCACCGCGCCCAAACTGGCGGTGACCCTCGACATCGCGGTGCACATGGCAGCAGCACATTGCGGCAATCGGCTCGAGATCGCCGGCGAAATTGTCAAGCAGGGCCGTTCGACCGTTGCGGGAGAAGTGCGCTTCACCGATGCGGAGACCAAGGACCTGGTCGCCCACAGCTACGTGACGTTGATGGCGTCGCCCCGCCCCCAGGACCTCGCCCCCGACATGCAGCGCAGCATGCGCACGACGGGGTCCATGACGAACCCCTTCCCCGAGTTCGTGGGCATGCGCACTGTCGCTCCCGGCGTCGCGGAGATCGAGCTGGTCGAGTTCGTCAAGCAGGCGTCCCAATCGCTCCAGGGCGGCCTTTTCGGGCTCCTGGGCGAGGTGGCCGCCGAGTCGCTGACGCACGCGCCGGTCCTCGACCTCGACATCCGCTACCTCGAGCGCGGTGCGGGTGGGACCAGGCCGGGCCACCGCCACTCTGCTCGGTGACGACCTCGTCCGGGTGGAAGTGCGTGACGGCGGCAACGACGATCGGCTGGCCTCCGTGATCCTCATCCGCGTGGGCCGTCAGGACGGACAGGACTGAGCGCCCAACGAAGGGCAGAGGGGGAAAGAGTGGTTGCACCGCGATCGATCGAGTTCGGCATCTACCTACCGCAGGTCTCTTTCAGTTCCACCGACATCATCGACCGGGCCCGGGTGACGGAGGACCTCGGCTTCGACTCGCTGTGGCTCTACGACCACCTCTACAGTCCGGGACTGCCCGACCTTCCGTCGTTCGAAGGGTGGACACTGGCCACGTACATCTTGGCGCAGACCACGAAACTGAGGGTTGGCCACCTGGTGCTGTGCAACAACTTTCGGCACCCGGTGCTGCTCGGGAAGATGGCGACGTCGCTCGACGTCCTCTCCGGCGGTCGGATCGAGCTCGGCATCGGCAGCGGCTCGGTCGCACAGGAGCACCACGAGACCGGTCTTCCCTGGGGCTCGTTCCCCGAACGCTCGGAACGGCTCGCTGAGTCGCTCGAGATCCTCACCCAGATGTTCACCGGGGAACGGACGACATTTTCGGGGAAGCACTACGAGGTGACCGACGTGCCCAACCTGCCGGCCCCGGCCCAGAGCCCGCGCCCGCCGATCCACGTCGGCGGCATCGGGCCGCGTCGCACGCTGCCGATCGTTGCCCGCTACGCCGATGTATGGAACGTGCCCACGTACGGCCTGGCCCAATGGGAGGAGAGCCAGCTCGCGCTCGAGGCGGAATGCGCGAAGATCGGGCGGGACCCCGGCACCATCCGGCGTTCCCTCGAGGCCGTTCTCGTCCTCACCCCCGACGAGGCTTCGCTCGAGACGGCACGTGCCAAGGCGGCGCGGCGCTATGGCGGCGACGGCTGGGGCCTCGATGCCGGCGGCTTCGTCGGCACACCCCCGATGGTGGTCGACCGCATCGGGGCAATGATCGACAAGGGCATCACCACGTTCGTCTTCTTCACGTACGACCGGGCCGAACCGCGCACGCTCGAGCTCTTCGCCGACCAGGTTATGCCGGCGTTTTCATGAAGTGTCCCGCCGAACCGGGATCCGTGGTTGACGTCCAGGCCAGGGGGGCCCGTAGCTTGCGGGTGCACCGCCGGGAGCGGAAGGGGGGACGATGGAACTTTGGGAGTTGATCGCCCGTGAGAGCATCCGCGATCTCGTGGCCCGCTACAACGCCAACGGCGACTCTGGCCGCTTCGCGCAGATGCTGGCGGTCTTCGCCGATGACGCATCGATGGAGCTCGTCGCGGCGGACGGGACAGTCCGCCGCTACGACGGCATCGACAAGGTCGCCACCATCTTCACCGAGACCAAGGCCGGCTGGGATGCCGCGGCCACTGCCGTGGCCACGGGGGGTGGCGGGGCGGTGACAAGCGGTGACACGGCTGGCCGCGAAACGCCAGCCGTCCGCCATCACATCCGGCACTTCACCAGCACCCATCAAATCGACCTGGTGGACGAGACCCACGCCCGGCGGCCGTTGCTATTTCGCTCGTGCTCATGCCCCATGGCCTCGACCACTGGGGGCGCTACGTCGACGAATACGGCGTGCGGGACGGACGCTGGGTGATCACCCTGCGCCGGGCCCTCTCCGACGGTCGGGTCGACCGCGGTACGTAGACCGGGCGAGTGTCATTTCGCGGCCCACCGACCATGTTCAGGCGGTGAGGCCGCCATCTATGGAGACCACGCTGCCCACCATGAACCGCGCCTCCTCCGACGCGATGTAGGCCACGAGTGAGGCGATCTCGTCGGGATGCGCGTGCGGGACACGCGAGCCCCGCGGCATCCGGGTCTGATCGGCCCCGGGAGGGAATGTGAAGTTCGCCAACAGCGGCGTGACGATTCCCCCGGGCGCAACGGCGTTGACGCGCACGCCCCGCCCCGAATATTCCGACGCGCAGGGATCGCGTGAGCAAAATAACGCCTCCTTTGGACGCGGCGTACGCCGCGGCGTACGGGATCCCCTGCAAGCCGCTGTTCGATGCGATGTTGACGATCGACCCGCCCCCGTCGAGTAGGTAGGGAAGCGTGGCCTGACAGACGAGAAACGTGCCCGTGAGATTGACCGCGATCGTCCGGTTCCACGTCTCGAGTCGCCACGTCCTCGCTCAGGTCGAACTGGCCCACGCCGGCGCAGTTGACCACGACCTCGGGACGACCGAGCTGCCGCCGGCGACATCGGCCACCACGTTGCGTACCGACGCTTGATCGCTGACATCCACCTCGTATGCGTGGGCCCGTCCACCGGCTTCGGCGATCCGGCGCACGGTAGCCTCAGCCGCCTCGGTGCGGATGTCGAGCACCGCAACATGCGCACCCTCGCCCCCGAGGCGGACGGCGGTCGCTTCGCCGAGACCCGATCCCCCGCCGGTGACGATCGCCACCTGGCCCACGAAACGCGACCCCGACTCTTCACCCCCGGGACTCACGCTCCCGTGCCCCGACCGCTGTCCCTGCGGCTGGCTGCCGTCATCGCCATGCTGCCCCCGTCCGTTCACGGCCATGCGGCCAACGTGGCGCGAGTGTACCCATCGGTCCCGACGGGCTCCGGTGGGCCGAACCGTTGCCCAAAGTGCCGCCGTGACCAGGTCATTCTTTGCGGCAACCCTCGGGGAGGTGCGCGGCGTGCGCCCCTCTGGCCGTCGGCACGTGCCGCCTCACTACGGACGTGGTGTTCTCGTTACGATTTGATGTGCAAATCGTCAACGACAGACCGTACATATCGCCGCTGAAGACTATGGTCACACGTTGGATACGGCCCCGACAATGATGTACGGTCGACCCACTCAATCCTCGCGAGAGGTCAGGAGCCTTCACCAACAAGGAGCGCCGCTCCTCGACACGTCGATTCACATCAGAATCGCAAAACGATCCAGTTCGAGAAAGTGCTATGGATGCAGGGGGGAGGCGCTGAATGCTGCAATACGTAATCGCCGGACTGGTGCTCGGAGGGATCTACGCCATCGCCTCCGCCGGGCTCGTCATTACCTACGTGTCGTCGGGCATCCTGAACTTTGCATTCGGTGCCCTTGCCTTCTTCGTGGCGCGCTTTTACTACTACCTGCACACGCAGGAGGGATGGGGCATCCCGTACGCCGCCCTCGTGTCGATCGTGGTCGCCGGACCCGCACTCGGCGTCCTTCTCTACTTCTTGCTCTTCCGGCACCTGCGACTGTCGTCGCCCCTGGTCAAGGTGGTGGCGACGCTCGGCCTCCTCGTCGCCATCCCGGCCCTCACGCACCCTGATCTTCGGCAACCAGGCCATTTCGTCTGCTCCGGGCCTGGCACCACAGCCGGTCCGGGTCTTCAACTTCATCGGCGTGGCTGTGACATTGGACCAGGTCATCGTCTATATCTGCGTCCTGGCCACGGTCATCCTCGGCTCGGTGGTGCTGCGCTACACCGACGTCGGCCTGAAGGTCCGGGCGCTGGTCGACTCGCCGGCCATGACGGCCCTATCGGGAACCAGCCCGAGTGCCGTCTCCATCGGCGTCTGGGCCGTGAGCACGTTCTTCGCCGGCTTGGCGGGCGTGCTGGCCGCCCCCATCATCGGACTGGACTCGGGCAACTTCACCCTCCTCATCGCGGCCGCCTTTGCGGCGGTCATCGCCGCGCGGTTCCGCAGCCTGCCCATTGCCGTCAGCGTGGGTCTGCTCATGGGCGTCGTGACGTCACTCATCCAGCGCTATCTGCCGCCGTCGAGTAACTGGACGACCGAGGTCGTCGATGCCGTTCCGTTCATGATCATCGCCGTGTTCCTGCTCTACAGCCTCATCCGGCGTGACCTCGACAGCGACTCGGGCCGGGTAGGCGGTGCGCTGGACCGGGCAATCACCCCGCAAGGCGCCAACCGACTGGCCGGGTCGACGTCGATGATCGTCGAGAGCAAGCGGCTGGGCATGATCGGCAAGTACGGCGGTTCGGCCCTGCTCATGGTGATCGCCGCGCTCCTCCCCCTCCTCGTGCAGGGATTCTGGGTCGGCCTGGTGGCGCAAGCATTCGCCTACGGCATCATCTTCTTGTCCTTCACCCTGGTGACGGGCGAGGGAGGCATGATCTGGCTGTGCCAGATCACCTTCGCCGGTGTGGGGGCGCTCACCGCATCGCAACTGGCCACCAACCATGGATGGCCGGTCCTGGCGGCCATCGTCGTCGGCGGACTCGTTGCGCTCCCGATGGGGCTCATCATCGGCTTCCTCACCATCCGGCTGGGAGATCTCTACGTCGCCCTGGTCACCTTGACCTTCGGCCTGCTCATGGAGAACCTCGTCTTCACCATCGGCATCTTCACCAACGGTGGGCTCGGGGTGAACATGAACCGACCCTCATTCGCCGTCAGCGACAAAGCGTTCGCCTACGTCTGCCTCATCGCATTCTCGATCATCGGCCTCTTCGTCATGAATCTACGAAGATCGACGACCGGTCTCGCCCTCAACGCCGTCCGCTGGAGCCCTCCCGGGCGCGCGCACCCTCGGGATAAGCGTCGTGCAGATGAAGATCCTCGTGGCCGGTCTCGGGGCCCTGGTCGCAGGGATCGGCGGAGGATTCCTGGTGACGGCACAGACCTCGGCGCAGCCAGGCGAATTCGCGACGTTCCTCGGCGTCGTCTGGCTCGCAGCCTTGGTCACCATCGGCATCCGCTCCAACGCCGCTGCCCTTGTCGCAGGACTGTCCTTCACCATGCTCCCGGCGCTCGCCCTGGCCTATCTTCCGGCATGGACGGGACAGCTCCCGGCGATCCTCTTCGGACTCGGCGCCATCGGTGTCGCCAAGTTCCCCGACGGCAGCCTCGAGCAAGGCGGCGAGATGTTCCGCAAGTGGGTCTTCGAACGGGCTGATCGACGTTCGTCGTCGAGCGGCGCACCCGGCTCGACCGGCGGCCTGGCGACGGCGCACCCCCTACCGGCACAGGCACTGGCGTCCGGCCACATCGTCGAGGAGGTTCCCTCGTGAGCACGGACACCGCCACCGGACCCGTGCTTTCAGGTGATGCGGGCTCAGGGGACGCCGACCCGACGACTCCCGTCTTGTCGGCGACGGGAATCACCGTGCGCTTCGGCGGCCTGACGGCGTTGTCCGATGTGAGCCTCGTGGTTCCTTCGGGAACGATCGTCGGGCTCGTGGGGCCGAACGGGGCGGGAAAGTCGACATTGTTCGCCGTCCTGTCGGGTCTTCTCCGTCCCGTCACTGGCCGCGTCTTCCTCCGCGGCAACGACGTCACCGGGACGAGCCCGCAACTGCGCGCCCGCCAGGGACTGGCCCGCACATTCCAACAACCCGAGCTTTTCATGGGACTCACCGTGCGTGAGCACCTCGTCCTGGCCCACCGTGTCCGCTATTCCCGGCAACGGCTCTGGCGCGACATGGTCGACCCCCGCTCCTTGCTGCCGGCGGGGCAGGAGGAGAACGAACGGGTCGACGGCTTGCTCGAGCTCCTCGACCTCACGCACGTGGCCCGGGCCGCAGTCGGCGCACTCCCCCTCGGCATGAGCAGGCTGGTGGAGATCGCCCGGGCACTGGCCACGCGTCCCGATGTCGTCCTGCTCGACGAGCCCCTCTCCGGTCTTGACATACGGGAGTCGGAGAACCTTGCCTCGGTCTTTCGCCGGGTGGTCGACAATGACCAACGCAAGGTGTCGCTGCTGATGGTCGAGCACGACGTGGCGACTGTCCTCGCTCTCTCGAGCAAGATCTTCGTGCTCGATTTCGGTGAGCTCATCGCCTCGGGCACGCCCTCGGAAATCCGGGGCAACGCTGCGGTGCGCTCGGCCTACCTCGGTGACGACGAAGGCCCCACATCCGCCGATGCCGGGGAGGCACAATGACCGAGCCGCTCCTGGTCGTCCAGAACCTTGACGTGCGTTACGGACCTTCGCAGGCCCTGTTCGACGTCTCTCTCGGGGTGGAGGCTGGTTCGGTCACCGCGGTGCTCGGCGCCAACGGGGCCGGGAAGAGCACGCTGGCGCGCACTGTCTCAGGACTGGTGCCCGCGGCCGCCGGCCGCGTGACATTCGATGGCATCACGATCACCGGGCAGTCGACCCACCACATCCGCAAGCTCGGTCTCACCTACATCCCTGAAGGAAGGGGCATCTTCCCGGGCCTCTCCGTGCTCGACAACCTTCGTATGGCCGTGGCGCAGGAGAAGCGAGGCGACAGGGCCGGCTCGATCGATCGCGCCATAGGCCTCTTTCCCGTCCTCGGCCAACGGCGTTCGCAGAGGGCCGGGAGCCTCTCGGGGGGAGAGCAGCAGATGCTCGCCCTGGCGCGGGCCCTTGCCGTCCCCCCGCGCCTGATCATCGCCGACGAGATGTCGCTGGGCCTGGCGCCGATCGTCGCGGAGTCGGTGTTCAAAAGTCTCGAAGAGGCGGCGAAGAGCGGGATCACCATCGTGCTCATCGAGCAGTTCGTGCACCGCGCGCTCGCACTCGCCGACAGTTGCGTCATTCTCACGCGAGGGCGGGTCGGCTGGTCGGGCCCCGCCTCCGAGGCTGGCCAGGAAGTCCTCGACCGTTACCTCGGCGAAGCTGAAAAAGGAGCGGTGGCCTGACTGCCCGCTGCGGGCTAGAGGACACCCTCTGCCCGCAGTTGCGCGACTTCCTCATTCGTGTACCCGAGTGAGGCGAGGATCTCGCCCGTATGTTCACCCAGGGCCGGCGCCGACCGTACGACGAAGGCTTCGCCGGACACCCGAATCGGCGTTCCGAGAGTGAGCAGGTCACCGAGCAGAGGATGATGCTCCTCGACGACCATTCCCCTGGCGCGGAGATGCGGATCCTCGGCGACTTCTTTGAGTCCCAGAGCCGGACCCATCGGGATGTCCCACTGCACGGCGAGAGCGATCCACTCCGATTGCGACTTGGTGTGGAACACCAATTGGAGCTCCCGCCGCAACGCCTCGTCGCCGAACCCGAAATCAACCGCCTGCGCGCGGTCGTGCCTCCCGAGGAGATCTTCGCGTGCGCTGGCACGGCAGAAGTTGTCCCAGAACTTGGCTTCGATACAGCAGAACAGGACGTACCTTCCGTCCGCCGTTTGATAGTGCTGGTACTTGGCGGATCGGGAGAGATCCCCCATCGGTTTTTCCTGATCGACCTTGTCCGCGTTCAAGGCCTCGATCGCCGGGTTCAGCTTCGCCGCCAGGACGCTGTCGGCGCAGGAGATGTCGAGAGAGCAACCGAGCCCGGTACGGTCCCGGCGGGACAGTCCAGCGGCGACGGCAAACGCTGCATACAAAGGGCCGATGGTGACCCCGCTGCCGCCCGGTGCGGGACTGCCGGCAACTGGTTCCACCAAACCGTCTTCACGCAGCACCATCGGAGGCGTGCCGCCACCCAACGCATCCATCATCTTTCCGTGCGTCGGAATGTCGGCGTAAGGCCCGCGTGCACCGAATCCGGTGACTTGACAGTAAACGATGTCCGGTTTACGCGCGCGCAATGTCTCGTCATCGAGACCGAGTTTGCGGTTCGTATCACCGATGTTCCCGGTGATGAACACATCAGCCGTATCGATCAGGCGCGACATCGCTTCCTGCCCGACCCCGGTTCGAAGATCCAAGGTCATGCTCCGCTTGTTCCTGTTGGACGCCAGATGAGCCACGGAGCAATCAGGACCCAACATCGGACCGATGGAGCGGAGGTAGTCGCCTCGCCCGGGGGCCTCCACCTTGATCACGTCAGCGCCGGCGTCACCGAGCAAGCTGCCGAGGTTGTCGACCGAGAGCAGTATCCCCGTCTCGACCACCCGGATCCCTTCCAGCAGTCCAGTCACGGCAGTTCCTCGGGCCGCAGACGGGTCACGTCGTCGGCCAGACCAACATCAAATTCTCGACGGAGCGCATGAGGGATTGGTACTCCAGCGTGGAGCCGGGCTGCAGCGAATACTCGGGAATGCGTCGGTGCCACTCCCGGAGGGTCACCCGCAGCTCCCGGCGGGCGAGATGGGACCCGAGGCAACGGTGCACTCCGGCGCCAAAGGCGAAGTGCCGGTTGGGCTGGCGATCGAATTGCACCTCGAGCGGATCCGGGAACTGGGCCGGGTCGAAGTTCGAGGGAGCCCAACCCAGGCTCACGGCCGTGCCGGCTTTGATGGGGCAACCGAGGAGTTCGGTGTCCTCCTTGGCCCTCCGTCTGCCGGCCGGAACGACAGATTCCCATCGCAGGAGTTCCTCCACGGCCGAAGGAATGATCGAAGGATTTTCGACCAGCTGACGCCGATAGACCGGGTGCTGGACCAGAAAGGCGAAGAAGCAGGTGAGGTTGTCGGTCACGGTGTCGAGGCCGGCCAACAGGAAATGGAAGCAGACATCGAGGATGTCCTCGCGAGTGAGGCGCTCTCCATCGATCTCGGCTTGGAGCAGGTGCGTGAGAATGTCGTCGCGGGGCGATTTCTGGCGTTCGTCCAGGACGGCGTCGTAGTACGCGTAGATCTCCCGGCCGGTGTCGAGCTGGAACTGGAGGCGTTCCTGCGCATTTTCGAGGAGCTTGCCCCGAGAGATCCCCGGACGAATGATGTCGTCTTTCAAGCGCAGGAGGAGATCGAGGTCCTCGTACGGCAGTCCCATGAGGCCGAGGAAGACGGAGGAGGGAAAAGGAACGGCGAATTCCTCCGTGAAATTACACGCACCCCGATCGATGAAGCCGTCGATGAAGCGATTCACGCGGACAGCGACGTCGTCTTCGAGAAGATCCATCTTCTTCGGCGAAAAAAGCGGATCGAGAATCTTCCGGTATTTCGTCTGCAACGGCGGGTCGATACCCTGGGGTTTGAACGACCGGATGTTCCCCATGAACAGTCCTGCCTCGTCGATGGCGAACACGCGTGGATTCCTGCAGGCGGTCTCGACGGCTTCTCTGCTCGCCAACAGCACTTTGCCGTCACCCGCCTGGACGACGCCCTTCTCGACGAGCTTCTGATATCGCTCCCACGGAGCCGCCGGATCGACGGACATCTCTCTGAAGAGATCGGTGTACTCGATCTCGGCCTTTCCGACTTCAGACGACATCTGTCTTCCTCCCCCGCTGGCCCCCGCGTGCGGCCCCAAGCTCTGACGGCGACGCGGCACCAAGGATATGCGCAATCGACCGGGTCGAGTGCCCTTGGTGGGAACGACGGCGCCCCCGAGATGCGCTGGTTCTCCCCCGCAGCGCCACCCATACCTCGCTATCCTTCACCCGTGACAGATCGCGCCTGGCTCTATGTCGATCCCTACTGTCCGTGGTGCTTCCAGACGGCTCGTTGGGCTCGTCGGCTCGAAGAACTCAGCGTCGTAGAGCTGTCGTGGCGGTTCTTCTCCCTCGAGATCCAGAATGCACCCGGCGGCGAGGTCGATCTCACACAACAGCTCCGATCCGTGCCTTCCATGCGCGTGGCCGTACTCGTGCGGGAGGAACTCGGAGAGGCTGCGGCGGGGCGCTTCTATGCAGAAGTCGCCGGCCGGATGCATCACCGCGACGAGCAGCTGCGCTCGACCGAAACGATCGAAGGCGCGCTCGTGGATGCGGGACTGGACCCGGCCATGGCCACGCGGGCCTTGGCCGAGGAAGACACCGCGACACGTCTGTTGGCTGAACACAAAGCGATCTCCGACCGCGGCTTCGGCGTTCCCACGATTGTGCTCGACCACGAGGATGGCCCTGCGATCTTCGGGCCCGTCATCGCGCAGGTTCCCGACGACGATGCCTCGCGCGAGCTCTGGGGGCACGTCACGTGGATCATCAGGAACCCGAATGTCTACGAACTCAAACGCGTCCGGTCGGAACTGCCCGACCTCGAAGGCCTGCGCCTCGGACAGAAGCGCCGCGCGGCGCGGAAAGCGGCGAGCGAGCGATGAATCAGACCCGCACGGCGTACCTTGCTGCGGCAACGGTGGCAGCAGATCTCGTCGCCCTCCCTGACGTCGCGCGCAAGTGGGAGGACCCCGGGGCATCCCGCGGCATGACCGTCGGGGCCACCGCCGCCCACCTGGTCGGATCGGGCATCGAAATGCTCGTCTCGTGCCTCGCCGAGGAGGAGCCGCCGGGCACCCGGACGCTCGAGCCTTCTCGCTACTTTTCCGGGCAGACTCTCGACCTCGACCATGAGGGACACGAAGATGTGCGCGAGAGGGCGCACTCCGCTTCGCTGCGCGGCCCTGCCTCACTGGCGACTGACGCGGCATCGGCTGTTGCGGGCCTCGAGATCTCACTGTCAAAACAGGGAGAAGGACGGAGGGTCCTGGTGCTGGGCAAGTTCGATATGGCGTTGGACGGATTTCTCGTCACTCGTCTGGTCGAACTCCTCGCCCACACCGACGACCTGGCCGCGAGTATCTCGATCCCGACCCCCGAACTACCTCTCGCCGCCTACGACCTGGTCATCCCCTGCCTCACCGATGTGGCCCGGCGCCGTCACGGCAACCTCGCCGTGCTGCGCGCGCTGGCTCGTCGCGAGCGCAGCATCGACGACGTCTTCCCGGTCTTTTGACCGAAGCGGCCGTGGGCCGTCATCGCACGGCGTGCCGGGCCCGGAGCGCGGCAATCTCACGTTCGCTGTAGCCGAGCCACGACAGGATCTCACCCGTGTGCTGGCCGAGGCCGGGAGCGGGCAGGTGGGCCGGCTCTTGGGCGTCGCTGATGCGGACGAGCCGCCCGACCTCCCTCACCATGCCGAGGTGGGCGCTCTCGTACTCGACGACCCGACCACAGCGGCGTTGCTCGGGATCATTCAGAAGTGTGTGCACGTAGTGGCCCACCGGCTCGACGGCGGCGACTCCCGCCGCCTCAAGCTGTGGCAAGAGGAACGATGTCGCCCGGGCGGCAAACGCGTTGGTCAACGCATTCGCCATCTCGTCCTCACCACCGGTCATCGGTATTCCGAGGAGTTCGCAGAGTGCCGCCTGTGTGGGAAAGTCGGGCACAGTGATGCAGACCCATCCGTCGGCTGTCTCGTAGAGACGATCGAAGTTTCCGATACCGAACTGCAGAGGATCGAGCCACTCCGCGCCGACCACCTCGCCGCTCTCCCTCCGCACGATGTGGGCCGTATGGGCCAGAGTCGCATTGAGCTGGGGGTTCTCGACGTAGCAGCCTGCGTGGGTCTTCTGGCGTTGCAGCAGTGCCGCGAGCATGGCGACCGCTCCCAGCAAGCCGTTGCCGGGGTCCTCGTGGGCGACGGGCGGCAGAGGGACGTTGAACTTCCCGGCCACCTCGTACGTCACGCCGGCATAGCCCGAAAGCATCGGCGCAAAACTCTGGCGCATGGCAAACGGGCCCTGCGCCCCCCAGCCCGGCGCATAGAGGTAGACAGCCCTGGGGTTGAGCCGGCTGACCGACTCATAGTCAAGACCGAGCCTCTCCGCCGCCCCGGGGCGCAGGTTGTGATGCACGACATCGGCCCACTCGATCAATTGCCGCAAGGCTCGCCCAAGTGAGGGATCCTTCAAATCTGCGGCGAGTCCGCGCTTGCCGGCCTGGGCCACATTGAACGTGGTGACGAACCCTCTCATCGGATCACCTTGTACGGGCTCCAGCTTGATCACCTCAGCCCCGAAGTCCGCCAGGAGGCGTGACGAATAGGGGCCCGCGAAATACGCGCCGATATCGAGAATGCGCACTCCCTCCAACAACGCCCCGGGAGCGGGGGGATGCCGCACAGGTTCTCCCAACTCCTGCCAGCCCCCGGTATCGGCAAGCACGTCATCGGTGTGCTGCCCGACGCGCGGCGCCGGTCTGAGCGGCGTGTCGGAATTGGAAGAGAACTTCGCCGCTGGGGCAATCTGACTGACCGGTCCGAGGGCTGGATCGTCGACCACCTGGACCATGCCGTTGTGCCGGACCTGCGGTGTGTCGTACGCCTCGGTCGGATGAAGGTGTTCGACAACGCAGACATCGGCGGCCATGAGCTGCTCCACCCAGTACGCGGCGCGGTTTCGCGGCGATGAGCTGGGGAATCTCGTCGGCCAGGATACCCACCTGATCGGGTTCGAGAGGTACCCCGAGGTCGAGTCCGGATGTGCTGGGTGGGATACGGTCCTCGAGGCCGAGAACCTCCATGAAACGACCGAAGGCCCCGACTGCAGCGGTATGGATACCCACGTATTCACCGTCCGCACATTCGAACGAGCGCGTCACGATCCGGGTGCCTTCGGTGGTGGGTGCACGTTCCCTTCCACTTGCGGTCATGGCAGCAACCGATTGGTCGCTCTCGCCGAGACTCCCGGAGCGATAGGCCAACGCCCCGTCGAAAAGGGATGTCTCGACGTAGCGGCTCCTCGTGTCCGACGAGCGTCGGTACAGAGCCGCGAGCACGCCGATCGCCCCGAGGTACGCGGCGCCGATCGCGGCGAACGGCAGCCCCGGGTAGATGGGGCCGTCCCGCAGCCCGGCCTGCTCGGCCATGGTGCCGGCGACGGCATGCACGAGGGCTTCGTAGCCAGGCGTGCCGGCGTGCGCGCCCTGCTGGCCGAAGCCCGAGATGGAGCAGTACACCAGGCGGGCGTTCACTTCGCGCAGTGTCGCAAAATCAAGCCCGAGGCGGCCGGCGACCCCGGGCCGCCAGCTCTCGACAAAGACGTCAGCACGAGCGACGAGATGCAGGAGTTGCTGACGCTGAGAGGCGCTCTGGAGATCGAGCGTGATACTGCGTTTTCCCCGATTGAACACAGCTGCTGCGGCAGGCATCCTCTGCCGCAGGGGATCTCCCCCAGGCGCCTCGACCCAGATGACGTCGGCACCGTAGTCGGCCAGCATCCCGCTAAGGCGCGGACCCGCCGTGCCATGGGAGCAGTCCACGACCCGCACCCCGGAGATCGGCCCGGTCATTCAACTCGCCTCTTGGCGATCCACTCTCTCCGAGAGATACCCGCCGATCGCCGGCAGAGCACCATCCCGATCTGTTGCGTCCGTTTCGGGGCTCGCCGTGACGGCGAGCGCCTCGAGGGCGTTGGCGAGTTTCGTGATATCCGAAACTGCCTTGGTGAGCCTCGTGCGCGCGCCCGAGGGATCGACATCCCACGCATCATCTTCAACGTTCCCGGCCTGGAGCATTCCGCCGATGGCAGCGGGTCCCGACGCGGGATTGAGCGCGGTCCTCCCCAAAGCCCGGCCAGCGGCAGAGATACCCGGGTTCTGACTAGACATGTGCGGTCTTTCTGGCGTCCCGTTGCGCTGATGGCCACCCGCTGCGGCGCGAGCAACAGCGTTCCCCCGGGCTCACCTCCACGTCTTCAGGCCTCCAGTGCGAATGGGTTGGGATTCAACTCCGGACGCACAGCGTAATAAAAACTGAGCGGAATGAAAGCCATATGGCGACGGGCGCGTGAAATCGCGGTGAACCGATGAGGTACACCGCCGTTGCCCGCCACCTTGCGCCTGATTGGTGTCCTGCATGTTCGGGGGCCCCTCTGGCCAGGCTCCACATCCTGGCTCCCTTGCCCCGCTCGCCATTTGAGCACGGAATGCAGGCGGCGCCCTCGCACCGGATGTGGCGCGTGCAGATTTGGCCGATGGCCAGGGAGAACGTGCGCAGGTTCCCCACCAGCCGGTCCGATGCCACGTCGGCGGACACCATCGGAATGGAGGAGACCGATACTGTGGTGTGGGTCCAGGCATCGCAAGAAACGAGGCTGACGTGGCCGAAATTGATGGACTCGACACACTCGTCGCCATTGAGGAAATCAAGCAACTCAAGGCGCGCTATTTCCGCTATATCGACATGAAGGAATGGGAACTCCTGCCGAGCGTGTTCACCGCTGATTGCACATTCGGTTTCGAAGGAGTCGTTCCCGGCGAGGTTTCACGATATGCATCGGTCGATGACTTCGTGGACGGCCTCCAAGTCATTCTGGGTGGCGTCACATCGGTCCACCACGGGCACACCCCCGAGATCACACTCAGCGGTCCACGAACAGCCACCGGCATTTGGGCCATGACCGACCTGCTGGAGCGACCGGTCGGACATCCCCTCTCCTCCTTCACAGGGTATGGCCATTATCACGAGCACTACCGCAAGGAAGAGGCATGGCGCATAGCCTCCGTCTACCTTTCCCGGCTGCTCAAGGTCGATCATCCCAACCGAGAGCTGACGGACCTCGGGAACTCCATCCACTGAGGAGAAGCGTCCCTTATGCCGCAGTCACTCGCTGAGCGGGCCTTCCCGGAACTTCCCGAGAATGTGGCCGACGTCCTGGCCACGTCGCTCTACACGGAATTCGCAACCGTCACATCCGCCGGAGTCCCACTCGACACGCCACTCTTCGCGTTCGTCGAACCAGACGGGGGAACCATCGACGTGGCAACCGGGCTCGCCTACCCGGCCAAGGCAAACCGGGTGCGGCGCAACCCCAAAGTGGGGCTCCTCCTCGAAGGCAACGGGAACCCGGGGGAACCGGTTGTCTCCGTCGCCGGATTCGGCGCAGTCCGCGACGCCGATATTCAGGCCAATGTCGAGCGCTATCTCGCCGAGACCGCGGCGCGCCTGCCCGTCACCTCCGGTGGCCTTCCCTGGTCGACTGTTCGCCAGGCCGTCTGGTATTGGGCCCGCATCATCGTTCAGACCACGCCCTCCCACATTGCCTGGTGGCCCGGGGTCGACGATCTGGATGCGGAGCCTTCGCGTTGGAGCGCGGCGCCGGGGACGACGTTCCCGCCATCTGATCCTTCACCGATCGGGCCCCCGACGGCGGCCTCCGCGTGGCCCATACCGACGGACTGGCGGCCGCGCGCACATGAGGTCCTCGAGCAAGGTCTCACCGCGCATCTGACCCTACGCGATGACGACGGATTTCCACTCCCCTTCCGGGTCCGTGATGCCGCCCTCAGCCACGACGGATTCGTTCTCGACGTTCCTCGAGGAGCACCATGGAAGCCCATTGGCCCCGCATCCCTCTGTTTCTCGGGCCGGGGAACCTTCGTCGGTCAGGTGACCATGACGACAGACGGCGGCCACTTCGCCGTGGAGCGCCGACTGCCGGATCTGCCTCTCATGGCCGATCCCGCTCAGCTCTGGACGCCTCAGCCTGAGACCAAGGCCAATCTGATGGACCGGCTCGAGAAGGAATTGGCCCGACGGGGCCTCACCCTCCCCCATATTCCAGAGCAGCCACCCGGCCCGACCGAAGGATCGCTCGTGCGCACTCAGGCCACCACGCAAAACCACCGACCCTCCACTCCGCTGGACACGGCATGAACAGCTGAACCGCCCTGCCGGGCACCTGCACAAGTGGAACGCCGGGGGAAGAAGGAGGGGTTCAGCGCTCGAACGGGGAGAATGTCGCCGGTACCGAGATGAACCCGTTCTGGATTCCCGCCGTGTGATAGCGCTCGACGCCTTGGACATCCACCTCGTAATCAGGAATACGTGCCAGCACCCGACCGATCATCACCTGGATCTCCATCCGCGCGAGATTCGCACCGATACACCGATGAATGCCGAACCCGAACGCCGCATGGCGATTGTTCGGGCGGTCGAACTCGACTTCTTCCGGACGTGCAAATGCAGCCGGATCGCGATTCGCCGCGAAGAGGTTCGCCATCACCCGGTCTTCCCGGGCTATGCAGTGCCCTCCGATTTCCGTCGCTATGTTGACCGTACGGCCGAGCACCGGCGACGGGGTGATCCACCGGAGAAATTCTTCGCATGCCGGTGCGATCAAATCGGGCTCCGCGATGAGACGGCGGCGATCCTCATGATGCTCGCTCAGGTAGGCCAGGGCACCGGCGGCAGCGCCGGTCGTCGTGTCGACGCCACCCGCCAACACGAGGACGAAGATGTCGACCAATGTCTTCTGGTCGATCGGCACACCCTCGATCTCCGCGTCGACGCAGACATCGATGAGTCCCGACCGCGCCCGATCTGGCTGCGCACGCCGCTTCTCGACTTCGCCGGCCAGGTCCTCCCGAATGGACATCTGCGCCGCAACCGCCTCGGCATGCGCCGCACTGTCGGGAGGATGCGCCACCGACCCGTGCCATGCCGCAGCATGCCGCGGCCAATCCTCGATCGGCAGTCCCAACAGCCCCAGCGTCACCATGGCGGGCACCGGGCTCGTCAGGTCATCCACGAAATCGAGACGACCCGTCTCTCCCACCTGGTCGAGACACCAATCCGTTACTTTTTCGACGAGCGGCCGTTGGCGGGCAACGGCGGCCGGCGAGAAGCTGGGGTTCAGGAGTCTGCGGTAGGGCAGGAAATCCGGGGGGTCGAGCTCCAGTGGGACGAAGCGCATCGGTGGCGGCGGGATCGAAGCCCCCTGATACGCGCTCCCCGGCTCGAGATCGTGGCGCGACGAGAAGGTCGTTGCATCGCTCAGCACGTCGCTCACGTCCGCGTAGCGCGTCAAGACCCAGAAGCCGCCGTACGACTCCGACCAGGCGACCGGACACGTCTCGCGGAGAGACTCGAGGACGCCGACCGGATCAGCGGCGAATTCCGGCGAATGATGATCGAATGCGACGATGGGTCGCTCCTCGCTCACTCCATTCCCTCCATCTGGACCAGCCAGCTCGTCGGACCGACGAGCCCCAAAACTACACGGTGAAGGAATCGTGACAGCGGGAGTGCGCCGCGTGGACAGGTCCTCGGATGCCGGGATAGGGTCCGCACCGATCAATCGGGCTATCGCCCGGCCCTGCCCGAACCGGGAGCGAACACCTCATGACATTCCAACCCTACGACCGGCCCGTGCGGGCCGCCTTTGTCGGACTCGGCCGGATCTATGACCTGAACGTCCGGGCATACATCGACAATCCCGACGTGGAGGTCGTGGCTCTGGTCGACCCCAGCGAAGAGCGTCGGGCGCAACGTCTGGCGGACTGGCCCGATGCGCAGACCTTCGCGACGACCGCGGAGCTCGCCGCCAGCGGACTCGAAGTGGACGCTGTCGAGGCGTTGCTGCCGATCCCCCTGCACGTCGACGGCGTTATTGAACTCCTCGACAACGGTTGGCACGTCAATCTGCAAAAGCCGATGTGCAATGACATCGCGAGCGCCGAGAAGATGCTGGCGGCGGCCCGCGCCAATGACCGGATCTTCCGGGTGATGGAGAACTACATCTTCTACGAGCCGCTGCGGAAGCTCAAGGAGACCGTTGAGTCAGGCGTGCTGGGCGAGGTGAGCGGCTACCACATGAAGATGGTGGGAAGCGGCCGAGGCGGATGGGACGTTCCTGCCAGTAGCTACGAGTGGCAGTTCCAGCAGATGAGGAACGGACGCGGTGTCCTGGTCTTCGATGACGGATGGCACAAGTTGGCGACGGCGCTTTGGCTGTTCGGACCCATCAAAGAGGTGCGGGCCTGGATCGGCACGACCGAGGTCATACCCACCATTGAGGTGGACGCCCCTACGACCATCCTCTGGGAGCACGAAAACGGCATCCGGGGGGTGTGGGACATCACGCTCGCACCTTCCATGTACCTGCGCTCCGATTACTACACGAACGACGAGCGGTGGGAGGTCACGGGCCATCAGGGCTACGCCCGGGTCAACCGCTGTACCGGTCGGGGTATCCAACAGCCGAGCCTCGACGTCTATGCGGAAGGCGAGATGCGCTCCTATCACGCCCTCGATGACGACTGGGCCAGCAGCTTCCGGGACTCAGGACGTCACTGGCTTCGTTGGCTCCACACCGGTGAAGGCCCGCTCCTCTGGAGCGCCGACGAGGCGGTCAACGTCCTTCGATTCGCCCTCGCGGCCTACGCGAGCAGCGAAGGTGGTGGGGTGGGCATTGATCCGGCCTCCCTTTCGTAGGCAGCTACGCCGACAGGAACGTCGGTGCGCGACTAGTCGTCGCCCAACAGCATCGACTCAATGACGGGAATGGGCGCAGAAAGTCTCCAGTACTGCTCCGGGACGTTGGCGTCCAGGCGCTCCTTCAACATGTGATCCTGCTCCAGCGGTGCCACCTGCGTCTTGTAGATGGCGATCAACGCCCGCTTCTTGTCCATGTCCAGGTCGATCGGCACGATCGAGGGCGTGGGCCAGATGCCGGCGCGGAAGAGCTTGGAGATCCTCCAGGCCAGATTCCCGGGCAGATGCTTGTACCCATGATCTTCGTAACAGAACCAGACGGCCCTGCTCCCGCTCCCGAGCAATTCCCGACGAGCCATGAGACCCGCCTCGTGCGTCAGCACGTGGTCCGGATTGGCAATCCCCATCGGCAAGAACACCGCAGTCGGATCGGCGTCGGCTATCGCCTTCTGCAGAGCCGGCCATACCTCCGACGGTGTGGGACGCTCCGCAACAGCCAGATATTGGTGGTCGGGAAACTCCAGCCAGACGGGGGTGGCGTTGACGAATGCCATGGCGAGGCGATCTTCCTCACGCCGCGCCGAAACGACGTCGTCTCCGGTCACGAAGCCACCCGCCTCGTCCCACGGAGTGACATGCTCTGGATATGCGGGCGGCTGGCCGCCGAGAACAGTGATGACGGTGCTGCCGGAGTATTTCGCCAGAAGGTGTGCTGCGCCCAGAGCTGCGTCGTCGAAGTGGGGGGACACGACCACTATGCGTTCGAAGACCTTCGGATCGAGGATGCCCCAGATTTCGCGTATGTTCACTTCATCAGCCATGTTCGTCTCCACCACTCGTGCTCGAAATGCGGACCCCACGATGCCCCCGAACCAGCGTAGCCACGGACCGTAATGGGGATCCGCCGGTGACGAGCAAGCACACGGAATTCATCGACCGGCTCGCGGTAGGTCGGGTCGGTCTCGGCCTCGCCGCTCTCGGAAGACCGGGCTACATCAACCTCGGCCATGGGTCGGATCTGGCCGGCCGTACCGACGAAGCTTCGATGGCACGCGGAGCGCATGCCGTACTCGATGCTGCCTACGCCTCGGGCGTACGCTATTTCGACGCCGCCCGTTCGTACGGGCGGGCCGAAGCGTTTCTCTCCGACTGGCTCGCGCATCGGAGACTGACTTCGTCGGACGTCACCGTAGGTTCAAAATGGGGCTATACCTATACCGCCAACTGGCGGGTGGACGCCACCATCCACGAAGTAAAGGACCTTTCCCTCGCAACTCTTCGTCGCCAACTGGCTGAGAGCGAGAAGCTCCTGGCGCCACACCTGCGCCTCTACCAAATTCACTCGGCCACCATCGACAGTGGGGTGCTGGACGATCGAGCCGTGCTCGACGAGCTCGCCCGTTTGCGCGCCGGGGGCATGGCCGTGGGACTCTCGGTGACCGGGCCGGGTCAAGCGAGAACCATCGAACGGGCCCTTGAGGTCGGTGGATTCGACACCGTGCAAGCAACATGGAACCTGCTGGAAACTTCAGCCGGTCCGGCGCTCGCGGCCGCGCACGCCGCCGGACTCGGCGTCATCATCAAGGAGGCGCTGGCCAACGGAAGGCTCACGACCCGAGGAAGGATTCCCGAGCTCGAAGAGGCGGCGCGTCAAGCCCAATGCAGCCCCGACGCTCTGGCCCTCGGCGTGGTCCTGGCGCAACCCTGGGTGGATATCGTCCTCAGCGGAGCTGCGACGGTCGGCGAACTCTCCAGCAATCTTGCTGCGCAAGTAGTCCGACTGCACCCGACCCTGCTCGAACACCTCGGCACGATCCGAGAGGATCCCGTGACCTACTGGGACAAAAGGGCAGCCCTTCCTTGGAATTGAAAGAGGCCGGGGGGCGCCTGACCTCACGGCACCTAGATGACGCGCCCATCGACGGGGAGCCTGACTGAGGCCCGCCTCTCGCGGCGCTCGGGGGCCGCACTCTCCGCCCCGGAGGAATCGGCTGTCCTCATGCTCTCGGCTTTCCAGCGGTCGAGCGCGTTGACGTGCTCCTCGATGCCGACCCGCAGCTCCATCACCCGTGCGACGGTTGCATGGGTCATCTCCGAATATGCCCCGAGCATTGCCACGAAATGCTGCCCGAGCGGTACGTCCGGACACGGGTTGTCACTGAGCCATTGGCGCGAAAGGGCGATGGTCGCCGCAAATTCGTCATCCACCCAAGGAGTTCGAAAGCGTGCCGCTGCAAACATGAAGGGCTCGCATGCAGAGCGGGCCCGCCTATACCACTGGACCGTCTCGTCCTGGACCGTCTCGTCGAGGGCGGCTTCATCGTTCGCCCGTGGCGGGCACATCTCCAACCTCTACCCGTTCCCGGCATCGCGCAAACGCCGTACGGCCTCCCCACCGGGCACGGGGAGGACTGGCGGGCCCACCGGCGAACAGGCGCCGAGAACATGACCACAGGGATCTAACGTCTTGCCATGACGACTTCATCGGCCCCCGGGGGAGAGACAACGGGAATCAGCGTGCTGACAAATTTCCGGGCGCTCAACCCGTTGCTCTATTTCTCCAAACCAAGAATCGGCCTTGACGGCAATCCGCCGGAGAGAGCCCGATGGGGCGATAACTTCATCCCCACATCACCCGGCACCCACACGTTGCGGTGCTTCGTCCCCTACCTCTATTTGCGCCACCTGGGAGACTCAGAAATTTCGGTACGGGTTCCACCAGGGAAAAGGGTCGCCCTCCGCTGGCAATCGCCGCTCGGGTCTCTCTATCTCAAAGGAAAATGGACGGTCCTGGAGACTAAATAGCCACGACAACGGGTCAGGACGAGAAGACCCACGTCGGCATCATGGCTGACGCCGCCGCCTTCACTTCTACCCCATCGGGCGAAGAAAACGTCGTGATGTACATCTTTTTCTTGTGGGAGGCATAAAACTGCGTCCCGTAGATCGGCGTCAACGCATCCGACACGGACAACGTGTACGTCGCCTCTACTGCTGTGCCGAATTTGAAGTGGACCACCTTGGTCTGCACCTTCTTGGCACCGGAGGCACTCAGGCCGAGCTTGGCGGAGGCATCCAGTCCGGAGAGGGACTCTGCCCCGCTGTAGATCCCAATGTTGACGTTCGCACCGCCGCCAGGATTGACCGCGAAGAACTTCAAGCCCTTTTTGGCGACAGCCGTTGCCTGGGTGGTGAGGAAGCTCTTCACGCTCGGGTCCACGTTGGACGCGTTGCCTAACAGGCCGCCAACATCACCGGGGCTCAGCGAGACTTGCGTCCAATCCTCGGGCAAATTGAAGGAGATCCCGTATTTCGGCACATCGGTGCGAGTCGTTGCGGCCACCGTGGCTGTACCCATCACGGCGCTCACCAGCATGATCACGCATGCACCGAACAGCGTGACCACGGCAAGGCTCACGAGGCGAAGCCCTCGCCGGATTCCGTCGGTGACCCTTTCGCCTGCATTCGCCTCGGGTGGTGACACTGACTCCTCGACTCTCTCGTCGACCGAACGATCCCGTTGCAGTGGTGACCCTCACAGAGGCTGCCACCCGCTACAGGAAACGTGGCTTCAAGCGTGCGCCCTACGCCACACGCCATCGACAATTGAGTCTCAATGCTCACACAATTCCGCTAAACCAGCAGGAGACGGCATGTGCGGGGTCGGTCGGACCGCCCTCTGACTGACCCGCTCTACGGTCGGGTCTACGAAGCTGATGCGGTCGAGGTACCCGGAATATCGCTCCCGCATTCGGGCTGCTTGCTGGTGAGGACGAATCCCGACTTCTGTGCCTGCAAGATCCACTGGCAGCTCTTCGGCTCATCATGACCGAAGACAGTCGCGTAATCGATCGGCTGCGGGAGAATCCCGTCGGCATCATATGAGGTCACACCCCGCAATGATTTGATCACCTCAGCGCTGGTCGGATTCTTCCCCGCCAGTTCGAGGCCGTGGATCATGAGGTCGGCGCCGACCCATGCTTCGTAGACGTCATAGGTCGGAAAGTCAGAAGGCGAACGGTGTTCGTATTTCTGAAGGGCCGACGCCATCTGCTTCGTCCCCGCGTCGGGGACGCTGAGCGGTCGGAATCCGGAGAAGAAATAGGCTCCTTGCAGATCGGGCCACGCCGGGGAATTCACCACCGACGGTTCGTAACCCGTCGGCAGGATGACCGTCTTGAGCTTGACCCCGGCCTGCTTCATCGCGGTGACGAGGGCGAAGTCCGAGTTGTCGTCCATACTGGCCCAGACGGTGTTGACGCCCGCCTGTTTCGCCGCCAGGGCTTCCGTACCGAAATCGACGCTGCCATACGGAACGGAGGTGTCGAGGACGCCCACCTTCAGGCCTTTGCGCTGAGACGACTCAGCAAAGCCTGTCGCCGACCGCACCGCACTCGGCGAAATTCCGTAGCCGTACGAGCCCACCACAGTGCCGCCGTACTTCTTGACGATGTTCCCGTAGAGGGAGCTGACGGGATACTTCGGGTCTACGCTCCCCGCATCTGAGGCGAACATATTGGTGTAAGGCTTCGTTCCCCACTCAGGGCCGTCGAAGAAGCCGCCGGTCACGGGGATGCCTGCCTCCTGTGCGTATTTCGCCCCTTCGAAAAAGAGGGGCGACACCGACACGATGCCGGTCACCCCCTTCGAGATCGCATCCTTCACCGCGATCGGATCCTCGCTGGGACTTGTTTGGTCATCGATCACGATTCCCTGAATCTTGTGCCCGTTCACCCCTCCCATTGCGTTCTGTAGGGCGATCCGGGCGTTGAATCCTTGGGCTGCATTTGAGAACTCACTCGCCGCCGGACCCGTCAGGGACGAGACGAGGGCGAGCTTGATCGGGGCCGACGCGGCCGAAGCGCTCGATGCGGCGATCGTGACCGGAGTGAGTGTCATGGCCAACAGCACGGCCGCCAACAGAACTATTTTCCTACCTGAGCGCATTGCCCCCCCTTTTTTGCGTAACCCGGAGACGATAGCTCCAAAACGCTCAACCTGGTTGCACAGGCGCCCGTAACCGCTTTCTGAGCCGACCCAGGATCGTGGCGCCGATGATGCAGGCGATCCCAACGAGAGCGGCGAGCAGGGATACGACCCCGTAGCGAGGCGTGAAAGAAAATTGAATGACGTGGGTTCCGGCGCCGACGCGCACTGTTTGAAATGGTCCTGAGGACCGGATGGAGAGAGTCGCCGAACCATCCTGGGCATGCCACCCCACCATCGGCAGTTCGAGTCGATGCAGCGTTGCCGGTCCGGTACACGACACCTGGACCGAGGTGATCCCTCGAGGTCGGACCTTACAGGTGGCTCCGCTCGTCGAATAGAAGGGCGTCGTCGCCGGAAGCTGCCAGACATCCGCGAACGAGTCGGCGTAGACGCGGCGCGGCGCCGGCGCTTCGGTCGCTGGCCACGGAGAATCGGTCCCGAGCGCCGCGGTCACGAGGAACTTCACCCCCGCGGCCTCGTACGCCCCGAGATGGGTCGCCATCTCATCCGCTGGCGTGGGACCGTCCGGATTAATTTCGGAGGCCCCGGTGAACGTGAGCGGATAGACGTTGTCATCGAGCGAATGGGTGATGTATGCGGAAAATGCCTTCGGGACGGGGAGGTCGTTCATATCGATTTCGGCCAGGTCGTAGAGCGAGCCGAAATTAGGCTGCACGGGGCCCAAGGTGGCGAAGCGGGCGAGGCCGATGTGGTCCTGAAGATATTGGACGAGGGCCGTATCGCTCTTCACCGGGCGCGGGGCCGAAAGGAGTGGCACAGCGAACAACACTGCCGCCTCAACCGCGAGCGCGGCAGAAATGAGGAGGATTCCCGTTCGAGTTCGAGAGGATCCTGTCGTCGAGCCGCGGGACCGCGCAAGTAGTCCGCCGGTGACCACGACGGCCACACCCGCCACGGCGAGAACAACGCTGGCCTCGGCGAAGGCGTGGCGGTGGCCGTACCCGCTGGCCGACGTCAGGACAGGCCACGCCAGCCACGCCGCCCACGCGATGGCGCCGAGGGTAAGCGCCCCGGCACCAACGATGACGCCCGCGCGGACGCGCCGACGGGCCATGTCGTCGACACCCAAGGCCGCCAGAATGACCACGGCGAATTCCCACGAGGCCTGGGAATAGCGGTAGAACGCGGTCGAATGAATGCCCGGAAAGTGGTTCAGCAGATGGCTGATTGCCGCAATGCCGAAGGTCTTGCTCATCGCCAGAAATATCCAGACGGTCAAAGCGACCCGCAAACTTCGAAGTCGCCGCCCCAGAAGTCCGATGAGCGCACAGACGATGAGGGTCGCATCGAGATACCCGCCTGCGTTGCCCCACACCAATGTGAGGAGCTGCGAGTTGCCTCCCGCCTTTAGTCCGAAGATTGGCCCGTAGCTGTAGGGGAGGACGGTCTGCCCGAGGTTTTGAATGACCAGGGAACCATTGGCGAAAGCCCCGCCATGGTTCCCGACATTTCCATGCGGGAGGTAGTCGACGAAGGCCACTAGCGCCGGGGCGCTCAAAAGGAGCCCGACGACGCCACCCACGGCGAGCTTCGCCAGCATGATCTGTCGTCGTGCCGGAAGGGATAGGAGCCGCACGGCCGCCCACACCGCCACGAGAAGACCGTCGAGGTAGGCCACCTCGGGAAACCCGGACACGATCGAGAGTGCAAGCGCGACGGCGAGAAGACGCCACCCATTGGTGCGCTCCTCGAGTGATGCTGCTCGGGCGCGTTCGACGCCGAGCAGGGCGAGAGGCAGAAAAGCGACGGGATTGGCCGCAGCGTGCTCGAACCAGGCAAGGGTGCCGCACAACCCGAATGCGACGCCGCCGGCGGTCGACACGGCGCGGCCGAGTTCGAGGCGACGGAGAAGAAAGTAGGTGGCGTAGCCGGCGATGAGCTCCAGAGCGATGTGGAAGACGACAAAGCCCAGGGATCCCTGAAGAAGGAGGACGAGGGGGAAGAACGCAGCCGCCTGCATCTCCCCGGCCAGTGGAGACCCCAGGCCCTCGTAGGGGTTCCACCACGGAATGTGCCCGTGCAGCCAGTCCATGGCGGCCAGATGGCCCATGGCCATCGTGATGTACCCGGCATTTGGATCGATGATGGACGACCCCGGGAGTACCTGATGGCCGGACGAAGATTGAAGATACGCGAAGAGCTGTACCGGATTTCTTGTGACGACATCGAGCAGTGACGGCAGATTGACGACGAGGACCGCCAACCCGATGATCGCCAGTGGAAGCGTGCTCGGAGCTGAACGGAGTCGTTGTAGGGATTCACGGACCGGGAGCACGGTCCGGAGATTGTAGGCCGGGCCGCGGGAAGATCTCTGTCTCCTGCGGGTGGTTCGGCCCAGCGGGCACGTTTCACCCGCGCCCTGACTGGGCACCTAATTTACGAGAACAAAGGGGTCCGATAGTGCAGACAGAATCGGCAGCTAATGAGGTTCCAGACGTGGATAACGTAGACGGGTCCATCGACTTCGGGCCCTTCACGGAAGAACGAGCACGCATCGACCGTGTCACGGCGAGGCTCGACGTGACTGACGACCTGGTCGAGCGGGCTGACCTCGGGAGCGAGCTCGTGCGTTCCGCCTCCCGGTACGAGGACACCTTCGAGCGAGCCGTGCTTCCCCGGTTGGAGGGACCATCCCGGGACGCGGTGGATGGCATCGAGCGGGATCTCGATCGGCTTCGGGAAGCCATGGAGGACATCCACCACCGGACCATGGGCATCGACCCGAGAAATGCGCACGCCGCCGATGGCCAGGGTTTCGAGGACACGCTGCAAGATGTCATCGTCGGCTTACGGGAGCTTCTCGGGGTCGAAGATCAGGAGATTGCGCTCTTGGTGGCGACGCTCGAACCCGAAGAACGCGACCAGCTTGTGGACGAGGTCGTCCACGCATTCCGAAGCGCCTCCGAACGGCCCCGTCCTCCCCGCACGGCGGTGGGCCGCCTTCTCAGTAATGCGCACGTCAAGCTCGATCACACGCTTGAAGACGTCGCCACGCCCCAGCACCCCGGCGCGGACACTCTGAACAGCTGAGCCTCCTCCTCCCGTTTTCGGGGGCGTGTGCGCAACGTCCTATCGGATGGTCGACCGCCGCACGCGCTTTTTGCGGCGCCAGACGTGCACCCCAAGGTAGAGAACGAGGAGGATCCCAGAGTCGAGGTGCCACCGGGCAAAAGGCCCCGGAAGTGGCAGTTGTGCCGGTACTCCCCGACTCCAGTCCACAATCCCCGACACAAGGACGTTCAGCGTGATGATGAAGAGCATGACGTCCGATACGGCGAGGCGGATCGTCCGCTCGACAAATGTCCGGGTCCGCGCTATCTCCTTGCCCATACGGGCGAGGGTGTGACGCCGCTGGATCAGATGGACCACCACGAGCCCGCCGAACACGAGGCCGACGTCGGCGTGGTAGGCGACCCTGACGTGAAGGAGCTGCAGCGTGACCAAGGCGGCCCCGGCAGAAAAAAGCAGGCCGAGGTGAACCGCGAAACGCGACCTGGTGCGCCACGCAAGCATTATGCGACTGTTGCTCTGCGGTGTCTCACTCGATCGCCTGATGCGCCATTGCAGTCGGCTCGCGACCGGCGAAGACCCAGCCGACGACCGCTGCGAATGCCGGCATACCCAAGAGGATGAGGAGGAGGTCCGCCACTGGCACGTTTCCGAGTGCGGCGATTCCTCCGTTCAGAGAGTTTCCGCGCAACCAACCGATCATGCCGATGTAACCACCCACGAAGCCGAGGAGCGCACCGAGGAAACCAAGCGCTCCGGCGGTCACCGCCGTCAGGCTGCGCCGCGTGAAACCGGATGCACCGGTCACGCAAGGGTGCGGAGATCGCTCGCGGTCTCGCTGCGCACGAGCCCGACCGACATCCCGAGTACACCTAGGGCGATGGCGATGCCGAAGATCGTCGCCCAGGTGATGACCGCGTCCGAACTGGGCTGGTCGTTCTTTGCCTCGACCGAGAGCTGGGCCGTGGACGCCGTGAGCTCGGCGCTACTGATCTGTGCGGCGGTGAATGGTTGTGATCCCTGTATGAGCCAGTCACTCGTGCTCGCTTGGATGTGGAACTCGCGCATCGCATGCTCGGTGATAACCGTGTTCGGCGCTGACGTCCCGCGTGGGAGTGCCCCGATCTGTTGGATCACCGGGTCAGGAAGACACTTCGTCGCGGCGGTGCAGCCGGCTTGGGACGCCCCGCCACCGGGTGCAAACGGACTGCTCGCTTCCTTGCCATTCGCTCCATAGTTCAAGACGAGATTCGAGACGCCCGAAAGGCCCGGGCGTGAACTCAACACGTCCGCATCGGGATTGATCTCGGAGGGCGTGATGCCGAACGCCTTGAGCAGCTGCGGGGTGGCCACGTAGACCGCGCCATCCCATTGCCGACCCAAGCTGGACCCGTTCAATCCCGCATTGGGCGTCTCCAGAGTGATGAGCTGCGCATCGAGTCCCCTCGCGATCTGCCTGGCGCTCGCCGCAAGCTGTGCGGGAGCTGGCGTGTGGGCGGGTTGAGCGGGTTGGCTATTGACCGGAACAAGCTGACTCTTGGCGTTGCGGTGCACGATCGTGTGCCCTGGTGGCGGCGAACTCACATGGAGGGCGATCTCGTTGGACGCAAGATTTGGGCCGGCGTAGTCGAGGACGTTCCCGTATCGGGACGATGCGGCGAGTAGTACGATCACGGCGACGAGCACGCCGAGACTGATCGCCGCCAGGGCCGAACCTGAGCGAGCTCGGTAGCGGGCAAGGTCACGCAGGGCAATCCGGGCGGCGATCGGCGCCCTACGGCCCAGGTGCGCCGTCAACGACAGGAGGAACGGGGCGAACAGGATCAGCCCGGGAATGAGAAGGACGATGCCGAGCACGAGCTCAGGCGATCCCCCACTTCCGTTTCCATGGTTCGTTCCACCCGAATAGCCCAGCAACAGGAAGGCCAGGGCGAGAAACAGGACGCCGGGTAGGGCAGACCGGTGGATCTGCCGAGGAGGCGCTGGTCGGCCTGAGAGCGCCTGGACGATCGGTACCTTGGTGATCGCACGTGCCGGCCGGGACGCCGCGAAGTAGGCCGCGCCGACCGCAAGCACCATGGCGGCGATCACGACGGTCCAGGAGAGCGCGAGGACCCCGATGACGTGATGCGAGCTCTGTTCGAGGCTCGGGCGGTAGGCGAGCCAGACAACGAGGCCCAGGACAAAGCCGAGCACGGCGCCAACGAGACCGACAACCGTGCCGTTGGCACTGATGACGAGGCGGACGTGGCGGTCCGTCGCGCCCGTCGCCTCGAGCATGCCGATGGAGCGAAGACGTCGTTGCGCCAGCACGGTAAAGCCGCCGATCGACACGAGTGCAATGAGAAGCATGCCGAGGACAAGGGCGGCAAGCGATATCGTCTCAGGATTGAAGGGGTTCGACTGGGCAATCGAGGCGGGTGTCTGCACCTGATATCCCCTAGCGATTGAGCTGGTCGACGCACCGCGCGCGTCGAAGAGTGCTGTGACCTGCGTTGGATTTGTCACTTGCCCGGGTGCGACAAGCGCGAACTCGTCGAGGAGACTTTGTGGATTCTCGACGATGCCAACGACCTGGCGCTCGATGTCGCCGACCCGCCAGGTGTCGCCCACTGCGAGGTGGAACGCCGACGCGACGCCGTTCGTCACGGCGACCTGATCGGCGCCCGACGGGTAGTGGCCCGAGACGAGCGAAAGCATCGGACCGCTGAAGGGACCGTGCGCTGCTTGGGCCCGGAGCTGAAAGGTGTTGATCGAGCCGGGAATCGATAACGTCTCGTTCTGGATAACCTCGACGCGGCCGAAGTGATGCTCCAGTTCGGCGATATCACTGGTCGTGTGCGAATCGAAGGACGTGAACGACACAGAGTCTTGTGCCGTGCCGAAGCCTGCATTCTTCGGTGGCGGGTTGTCCGTCGCCACGGCCGAGCCCACGATCGTCGCTGCGACAGCGACCGTAATGAGGGCGAGGATCAAGAACTGCTGGCGCCACTCCCGCCGAAACAGCCGCCAGGCCCAGCGGACGACGGCCCGCCGGGCCGGCGCGCCACCATCGGCGGGGCGAGATTTGGCGGGGGGCGTGAGAACCGCGGTGCTCATCGTGACTCCTCGGGGATCGTGCGCTCGGGCGCTCTACGCACTGGGCGTCGCGATGACCGGCGAAAGGTCCGAGGCGACGTGATCGACGGCTCGTCCGTCGCTGATGAGGATCACCCGGTCGGCCCACGAGGCGAGGTGAGCGTCGTGGGTCACCACAATCGCGGCCACGCCGCGCTTGCAGGCATCGAGGATCATGCGCATCACCACCTCGCTGTTGGTCGAGTCAAGCGCACCCGAGGGCTCGTCGGCGAGGAGAACCTTGCGTTCGCCGACCACGGACCGAGCAATGGCGACCCGTTGGCGCTCACCGCCCGAGAGCTGATCGGGGAAATGCCGGGCGCGTTCAGCCAACCCCAATTGCTCGAGCGCATCGAGTCCCGCCCGTTGCGCCTTGCGGCCTGGAACGCCGTCGAGCTCGAGGGGAAGCGCGACGTTCTCCGCCGCGGTAAGGCCCGGGAGAAGGTTGAAATCCTGGAAGACGTACCCGATGCTCCGCCTCCTGAGGCGCGCCTTGTCGTTGCGCGACATCGACGAAAGCGCCGCACCACCAATGCGTACCTCTCCGCTCGTCGGCTCCTCGAGGCTGCCCGCAATGGTGAGGAGGGTCGACTTTCCCGAGCCACTCGGGCCCATCACCGCGACGAGGTTGCCCTCGTCGACCGAGAGATCTATTTCATAGAGGGCACGCACGGCAGTCTCGCCGTCGCCGTAGAACTTCGAAATCTGACGGAGTTCGAGCAGGCTCATCGGGGCAGACCATCCTTCGAGGCGTATGCAGCATTCTCGTGTAGGACACGCATAACCATACTGAGTATGCTACTCCAGATTGAGAGGATGTCAAGGGGTCGGCGTCGCGCTGGGTGTCCTCGACGGACCGAGGACAGGACTACAGGCGCGGTCCGAACCGGCCGCTCTCCTCGAGCAACGCTTCGGGGGTAGGGGGCGGCATCGTCTGATCAACGACCCGGCCGTCTCGGAGAAAGACCACCCGGTCAGCCCAGGATGCGAGCTGCGCGTCGTGGGTGACGACGACTGCGCCCACTCCCCGCTTGCAAGCACTGAGGATCATGCGCATCACGACATCACCGTTCGTCGAGTCGAGCGCACCGGAGGGCTCGTCAGCGAGGAGGAGGCGGCGCTCCCCCACCACAGCACGGGCGATTGCGACCCGTTGGCGCTCACCGCCGGAGAGCTCGTCGGGATAGTGCATCGCCCGATCCAAAAGGCCCAGTTCTTCGAGCGCAGCCATTCCGAACGCTTGCGCTTTCTTTCCGGCCACACCGTCCAGCTCGAGAGGCAGGGCGACGTTCTCCACCGCAGTCAGCCCGGCCAAGAGATTGAACTCTTGGAAGACGTAGCCGATAGTACGTCGGCGGAGACGTGCTTTTTCGTTGCGCGACATCGTCTGGAGCGGCACCCCGTCGACGAGCACGTCACCGCTCGTTGGGTCCTCGAGGCTGCCGGCGATCGTGAGCAGGGTCGACTTTCCCGAGCCGCTCGGGCCCATGACGGCAACGAGCGTTCCGCATTCGACGGCAAGGTCGACCTCGCTGATGGCCTGCACCTCGGCGACACCCTCTCCATACGACTTGGAGACGCGTCGCAGTTCGAGGAGGCTCACCGGCGGACGACGAGCCGTCTGGCCAGCCGTGGCGTCGTCGCAGGGGCCGCTGCCGGCTCAGAAGCTGCACGCTTGAGACGCCCATCGGCCGTGTCGAGCCATCGCACAACTGAGTCCAGTCTGAACAACTCCGCATCGACGACGAGGGCGAAGGTGAGGTCGAAGTCCCCCTCGTCCTCCTTGAGACGCGTCCACTGCTGCATGAGCTCGACGAGGTATCGGCGATGGACCTGGATCACGTCATGCACTGACACCCCCGGAACCCGGATGGCCGACAGCACCTTGATCACGAGCTCGTCTCGAGGTGGCGAGGTCATGTCCGGCGGCGTGGTGAGCCACGATGCGAGCTCCGTGGATCCGGAGTCCGTGATGTGAAATCCCTTCTGCGGACTTTCGGTCTCGGGCTCGTCCGATTCGACGAGTCCGTCGCGCTCGAGGCGCTGCAATGTCGTGTAGACCTGACCGATGTTGAGCGGCCACACCTCACCGGTGGTCGACTCGAACTCCTTCTGCAGCTGAAGGCCGTACTTCGGACCTTCGCTCAAGAGGGCGAGGATTGCGTGGCGAACACTCACCGTAATACCCGAACCATGACCATACTCAGTATGGTACACAATTCCACCCGGCCGACCTGAGCACTGGGCGAGACAGCGCAGTTGCGGCTTAGGGTCGCGACCTTGCCGCCCAAGAGACAACTGCGCGAACGCCATGCCAACACTCCCACCCGGAACTTCGCGGACGGATCGAGTCCGGACCGATGGCCCACCTGAGCCCGGAGTGTGGATCAACCCTTATGCAGTCATCTCTGCAGGGGCAACGGTAGAACCAAGCTCTCGTATCTGGGACCTGATGACCAAGCATACGAAGGTCTACGTCTCGCCTGAAGCTGAAGTTCTCGCACCTGAGGGTCGGAGCCCCGGTTCATTGTGCGGTACTCGATCACGCGTAATGGCGGCGTAGGCCCATGGGCGACCAGTCCTTCACGCTGATCGGTCGGGTGTGTCTCTCCAAGACAATACTGGGCTCGTTCCGGTCCGTATAAGGGAGAGCGATCGTCATGTACTTCTTACTTTTCTACGAAGTGGTCGATGACTACATCGACCGTCGGCGAGGGTTCCGCGAGGAGCACCTCGGGCTGGCGCGCGAGGCGAAGGAGCGGGGCGAGTTGCTCCTTGCTGGCGCGTACGCTGAGCCCGCTGACGGTGCAGCGCTGGTGTTCCGAGCCCCTGACGATTCAGTCGTACGGGACTTCGTCGCCCACGATCCCTATGTCCGCGAAGGACTCGTCGAGAAATGGGTCATCCGGCAGTGGACGGTCGTAATTGGCGGCGAATAACGCCCGAGCAGAGGACTCGCTGCCTCCTACTCCTTGAGGGCGGTGACACGGATCTGGTCTCCTTGCTCTCGATACTCTCCGCTCTGGAGGAGTGTGATGTCTCCGAACCCGGCGGCTCGAAGTCTGGACTCGAGTGTGGCGGGGTCGAGCGGCACGTACGTGTCGTCGATACGGGCATTGCGAATCCGATCGGTGTCCAGCGAGTCCGTTGCCACAAAACTGCCGCCGGGTTGTAGCACTCGGTGCAGTTCGTGAAAGAGCTGATCCTGCGCCGCGACAGATGGCAGGTGGTGCAACATCGCGAAGTACGTGGCGGCCGAGAATCGATCATCCGGCAAAGGCAACTCGGTTCCATCACCCCAGATAACCGGGAGCCCCTCAGGCCGACGCGGCACAGGTACTTGACAATTCCAGTTTGCATATGCAAACTAATCCTTGCATGAAGGAACCCAGCCAGTCGCCACCCCTACCCGTTTCGGGAGATGAACTTCTCGGGGTGCTCCAGGCATTGGCCAATCCACACCGACTCCGCGTTCTCCGGGTGCTCGTCGAAGGTCGGAATTACGTCAGTCAGATTGCACGCGAGCTCCACATCAGCAGACCCCTGCTGCAGATCCATCTGCGCAAGCTGGAGCAGGCTGGATTGGTTTCGTCGGTACTGGAACTCTCCGAAGACGGAAAGTCGATGAAGTTCTACGACGTGTCGCCCTTCTGTTGGAACCTCACACCAAACCTCATCGCAACAGCAGCAGCGACGCTGACCGTCGCCGACAAAGAAGGAGAAAATGGAAATGGCTGACAGTGGATTGTGGTGGACGTTCGGGTCGTTGGCATTCGTGCTTTTGTTGGTGGCGGCCATCCTGTGGCCCGTGACCTCTGTCTGGAAGGCCCGGGCCGGACTCAAGAAGGAGCAGGAGTACCGCGAGCTGTCTGATCGCTCGGTGCGATCCCTCGAAGGAAGCGAGCGGGAAGTCCGAGAGCTGCGGTCCACCGTGACCGATCTCAATGGACGCGTTGAGATTCTAGAGAGAATGCTGGCCGAGGTGGACTGAGGGATCCAAGACCGATTCACTGGGCTGGGATACCGCGCCCTCTGTTTCGGGATTGGATTTATGGGTACATAGCTATTGCCTTCTACAGCGAGGGGTTCTAAGGAGTGCTCTCGCGCTTCGGCGAATCGGAGGAGGCATCGAAGTGTCGAGCGTTCTCGCTGTGGATTCACAGGCAGTTACCGAAACACTCGTGTCATGCAGGGGAGCTTCACGTCTCCCTGGCGTCAAAGCGGCTGCGGCGCAATGGAATATGCAGAGCGACACCTGGGAATGGGAGCCCGCATTCTTCGCCATCTATGGCGTGAGTGCAGAAGAGGTCGTTCCAAGCGGCCCCGCACTTCTTGCGTTGAAGCACCCTGACGACCTCGCAGCCGTGATCACCCTGTTACACGCTGTCCCGCGAGGCGAGGAGTTTTCCTTCACCCACCGCATTTTTCGTGACGATGGCTACGTCCGCCTCATTAATACCAGGTCGCTTATTGAGAGCGATTCGAAGGGCCAAGCCACCCTCTTGCATGCTGCAGTCGACGTTTTGAGCGATTGGAAGCTCCCGCTGCCAGCCGGCGAAGTTCCGAGCGCCAGTGACGGGGACCTCATGCTCTGCCTTCGAGCACAGATGCCAGAGGCGATGGTCGAGGCATTTCAGCGCCACCGCACCCACATGATCGAGATGGTGCACCACATCTACCCCAGCGTTGACCCAGAAGACATTATCCAAGATGTATTCGAGGAGCTTTTCCGCAAACCGAAAGGCTTTGACGCCCGACGAGGCAGCCTTGCCACGTATCTCAACATGCATGCGCGCTCACGTTGTATTGATGTGGGGCGTACGCAAACGCAAAGACGCAGACGCGAGAACGCCAGCGAACGTGCAAGCAGCGGGCGTCCCGTCGACGACGAAGCGCTAATGGGCCTCTCGGACGTAGCTGTGCGTTCAGCGCTCGCTCAACTTCATCCGCGCGAGCGAGAGCCCGTTGAGTTGGCTTACCTCTGTGGTCTTTCGTATCGTGCAGTCGCCGAAAAACTCGGCGTCCCCGAGGGGACCATCAAGTCGCGTATCCGCAAGGGACTTCTGCGACTGCGATCAAATGAAACCCTCAGTTGAGGTCCACGACTGTCGCGTCTGGCTCATTGCTGGGGTGATCCAAACGCCAGTAGCAGTAGCTTCTGCACTCCTTCTTTTCGACGCCTAGGTGCCAGGAGAGCCCATGTGCGCAACGCGCGATAAGCACTGATGACCACCGATTGCCGTGCCCTTCTGGCGCCTCTGCGCAGGTCAGCGACGAATCGAAAATCCGGTCATCCAACTCTGGGGTCCGCTCCGAAGTCATCTCGCGGATCGGTTGCTGCACAGGGCCGAAATGCGTCTTCACGACCGCGGAGGACCGGCGCTGCAACTCGCCGGTGCGGGGCACAGAGGTATTCGGAGCTCCATGAGTGAAAGGTAACTCTCTTGATCGAAAATCCCACCCGTCCACGGCGTCGGCATGTCCGAACGGCTGTCGTACTTATGTCCTCCCTCTTCGCGGTGATCTTCGGCCTGTCGCTCCAGATCGGAGCGGCCAGCTCCTCCACGCCGACCGTGGCGCACGCCGCACAGGATCCCGCCCCGAATGGGGATAACGGGACCACCATCGATCCTCTGCAATACAACTGCGGAAATGATGCGCCCACCTGTGGCCAGGTTGGCGAGTCGAACGGCTATTACAACGGAACCAACGTCGACCTCCTCTATAGCGAGGACTATTACTGCGACCCGGCCGTCACGTCGCACGACGCCGCCACCGGATGTGAAGCCGGCGCTGGACCCTCGTCACCCAACCCCACGGGCCAGTCCGCCAACGGCACTATTCTCGGCAACACCAAGCACAGCGACACGCTCTACATCCCCGTCCCGGTGGGCTTCACCCCTCCACCGACGCAGTGCATCGGCACAGCCACCTGCATCGACCATCCACCGACCATCGATCTGTCGGCTCTGGCCGGCTACCTTGGCGTCAGCAATCCCGCGACCCTCGATGCGGTGGCGATCCCGGCACATGACCACGTCGTGGCCACCCGCAACGGCGGGCTGCCAGAGTGGTGGAACGTCCAGGTCGTGGCCACCAAGAGCCCGGTTACCTTCGCCAAGCTGACCAGCCTCGCCGCCATCACCGCGGCCGAAGCCGACCCCAATCCGGCCACGGCGGCGACGCCAGTTCCCACCAATGCCTATTTGTTCTTCCAGGTGCTACCAGGCACCCTCTCTGCCTCAATGGCGGCCAACCTGACCGCGACGGCCCCGCCCGGACCGGCCGTGCCCACCGCACCAGCTGCGCCCCCTGCCAGCCAACTCGAGTCCGGTACCACCTTTAACAACCTCATGAACGACTGCGGCGCCACCGCCCCGAACTGTCAGAACTTGGGTATCAGCCGCGACTGGATCGAGGGGCAAGACGTAGAGGCCCTCTACTCGGAGCAGTACTTCTGCGGCACGACGTCGATCACCGTGCACTCCTCGACAGGATGCGAGGCCGGGGCAGACCCGACCTCAGTACCGCCGAATGTGGGGGACACGACCATACCGACGCCTGCGAACTCGTACCCGACCCCGGCCAACGGCACCATCGACCCGCTCTACATACCGGTGCCGCTCTACGCCTCACCGCCGGTGGCATACACGCAATGCCCGACTGTGGTGACGTGCATCGACCACCCAGCCACGATTGACCTGTCCCCCCTGGCTTCCACGCTGGGTGTCCCGGCTGCCTCCCTCTACAATGTGCCGCTCCCGTCCCACGACCACCTGCTGACCACCCGCAACGGCGACCAGCCGGAGTGGTGGAACGTGATCATCATCCCGGTGACAACGCCAGCCGGTCTGGCCGCTATCGAGCAGGCGAAGAACTACACCACTGTGCGGGCCTTGGAGACCACACCGGGAAGTGGCGTTGGCGTGACCGGAGCACCCGAGGTTCCGACGAACGCCTACCTCTGGTTCCAGACGCTGCCGGGCGCAAGCTCGCCGACGCCTGGTCCGGTCCAGTCGAACTGCGTGACCCATCTGGCCGCTGGCTCAGTAGTGGGATCTGCCGCACTCGATGACGGCACGGGCTATTACGAGGTCGACGCTGCCGGCGATGTGGCCGCATTCGGTGCGGCCACTTGTTACGGGGCAATGACCGGGAACCACCTCAATCAGCCCATCGTGGGCATGGCCGTCGACCGAGCAACGGGTGGCTACTGGCTGGTGTCCAGCGACGGCGGGGTCTTCAGCTTCAACGCTCCGTTCTACGGATCGGCTGGAAACCTGAAGTTGAACAAGCCGGTGGTGGGCATCACGCCGACGCTCAACGGGACCGGCTACTACCTGGTCGCGTCGGACGGAGGGGTCTTTACCTACGGAGATGCGGCCTTCGCCGGATCCACCGGTAACATCGCCCTCAACAAGCCGGTTGTCGGCATGGGCCTCGACCGAGCCACTGGTGGCTACTGGCTTGTGGCCAGCGACGGCGGAGTCTTCTCCTTCAATGCGCCCTTTATGGGATCGACGGGGAACATCACCCTTAACAAGCCGGTGGTAGGCATTGCCCCCCTCTCGGACGGGAGCGGGTACCGGCTCGTGGCCAGCGACGGTGGAGTCTTCGACTTCAACGCTCCGTTCTACGGGTCGACCGGAGCCCTGACGTTGAACGCTCCGGTCATCGCCGGTCTCAATAACAACTCCTACGACGGCTACTGGTTGACGGCATCCGACGGTGGGGTTTTTACGTTCGGGCCGCCCAACGAGGGGATGCCGTTCTTCGGCTCGGCCGCCTAGGTTCGCATTGATAGGAGCGTGCAAGGGGAGGGTGTTCGTCATGAACCCCCTCCCCTTGCCTCGTTATCCGGGACTGCTATCGGTGACCTGTTGCACCACGTTGAGCTCCACTCGCACCGCCGGCCTCCTTCGGACCTGTCGATACGCCTGATCAATAGCGAAGAAGTGGCTCCAGCAATGTGGGGACCTATCCCAGGCGCCTATCCCAGGCGCGGGTGTAAAGCAGGTACCGGGCCCAGTGTCGCCCAGGTTCCGGAGCCGGGTCACGAAAAGGCCATCTGGCCTGGCCTTTCGTGGTGGACCTTGGGGGACACAATAAGAACCGTCATGTGGAGGTAGCCGGGCCCTTAATCGCATTGGAATGAGCAGCTCGCCCTGCACCAGGCATCGCAGCCTGCTGTCACTACCGCTCGGTACCGTCTGATCGTGAGTAATGAAGGTCTTCCCCGGATCCGACTCGCCCCCGTTTCGAAACACGACAATGCTGGTCGTGCGGGGCGGTGCTCTCGACTCCGAACTGGAGCTATTGAGGGCGCATGCCGTGCGGTTCAAGCGTCGCTACCCGCGCTGGGGCCGCTACGGGCTTTCGGCGTACCTCGCGGCTAATGAACAAGAGATCGACGTCCTCTGCAAGACTCGCCTGGAGCGGTTCGGCACGGTCGCCGTCTTCCATCTCTCGGCCCTTCAAGCGGCCGGTATCGAGGTCGTCCCCACGTTTCGCCGCCCACATGCCACCTTGGCGCAAGCCGATCTCGACATACTCGTCAACGGCCTCAGCTCCTGCGAACATAGAATATTGAACAACGAATACCACCGTGGGCCAGGAGAAGTTCGTCCATGAGCAATACAGAGATACCAAGCCTCGACCTCGTGGTCGATCTCAACAGTGAGGACGAGTCCGGCCTGCCATGGACATTCCTCGATGAGGCACGGGACCCGGCTCTCATCAGCGAGGGCGCCTGGTTGGTCGTCGGCGAGGGTGCTGTACGGGCTGTTGCCCAGGTCGTGGAGATCGACGACAACATCGTCCGCGTTCGCCCTTTGCCTGGTCCGGTCGATGAGCACCGCCACCTGTTGTCGCACCGGGTTGCCTGATCACGGTTCGCGCACCGTTCCGATTGGCACTGCGAAGATGCAGGTCAACCATTCGGTGGACCTTGGGGGACACAATAAGAACCGCTTTCCCAAGATCGCTGCTTCACCCATTGCCCTGAGGTAGTCGCCCCGTCGCGCGCCTGCGCAGAGCTTCTCGACATCGCACCCAGGGGATACGGGCCGGAAATGCGGGCGGCTTCAGCGCGGCCACTGTGCCGGAACTCGGGCAGCCGATGATTCCGATTTTCGGGCGCGCCTGAGGGCGCCGACTACCCGGGCAATGACTCGGTGTACGTGCGCCCTCGCCCGAGAAGGGCGCTGACCTACGAGAACACCACAACGGCTGCCTCTGAAGTCGAAAATTTCGGAGCAAGATACAGCCAGACAATGCCCCAACCGTAGGATCCAGGCATGGCGCGCACTCGAAGTCTGACCCTCGGTCCCGCGTCTCGGCCCGTGGCCGTTCCCGATGATGTTGAAGACTCGAAACTCACAAAGGCGTCCGGCCTGGTGGAGCTGCCATTCCACATTCGATGGAGCGGTCCTCCGCTTACCTATGATTTGACGAATCGGGCGGATCGAGCCCGTGTCTACGAACAGGTACTGCGAGAAGGCACTGCGGAGGACGTCCGTTACTTCATAGATGTTGACGTCCTCCTCGACCTCTGGGATGACCTCGTCCTCCCGCCGACAGTTCGGCAAGCCTGGGCAGCTTGGTTCAAGCGTCATCGGAACATGGACCTCGAGTGCTGACCCCTTTTCAGGAACGGATCGCGGCGATTGTCGCCGGACTCGACGAAGCAGAGGACTTTGCCCTGGCAGGGGGCGGCGCACTCATCGTCAGAGGCGATGTTGATCGACGCACCCGAGATCTCGACTTCTTCGGTCTCACCATTGAGAGTGTCGACAGGCTTGCTCCCGCCGTCGAACGGGCATTGACCCGTGCCGGAATGGAGATCGTGACTCTGCAGTCGAATCAAGGGTTTGTGCGTCTGGTCGCTTCGATGGGAAATGAACGATGCGAGATCGACCTGGCAGCGGACGCCCAGACCGGCGAGGAATCGGGGACACTGACCGCGAACATTCCGACGTGCCGAAGCGAGGGACTTCATCGACCTCGCTGCGTGGAGCGAAGTACGACTTCGAGCGGCTCGCTGAGAAAGATGGGGATTCCCCACGTTCGGAGAGATGCTACTGACATTCGACCGCCTTCAACGACGCGAGTTCGAAATCGATGATGATCGATTTCGGCAACTTGGCCAGACAGTTCATGGTTGGCGCGATCGAGCAAGAGACCTCGCTCAACGCCAATTACTCAGTAGCGATCGAGGAGATGATCTCGGATTAGGTCTTTGAGCTTGACTTTGACGAACTCCAACGATGGGATACCGCCAGGGTTCGCGCACCGTCCCGATCGCTCTCGCGAAGATGCAGGTCAACCGATCGGTGGGCGCTGCGGGACTCGAACCCACGACCTCAGCCGTGTGAAGGCGGCTTTGCCGGTTTTCAGCGAACGGTGCCGATCTATTATGGCTGGTCAACAGCGGATTTGGACTTCGATGAACTTCTGCGGTTGTCGGCGTCCGCGCGATAGACGCGCGATGGAAACGGCGATGCATGCCCACGGGACTTGCTCCCGTTATCGGTTACAGTTATTGCGGATATTGGAGGCAGCAAATGGCACGTACGGGTGTGATTAAAAAGGCCTTACAGATTGAAGCGGCGAGCGAACAGGCCCGTTCGGCCTCCGTCGTGGTCGACGCCATGGCCGATGAGGGAGTCGAGGGCGTGATGCTGTCATTCCCTGACGGAACAAGTGTGGCGCTACCCGCGACCTTGGTCGATGTCGTGCGCAAAACAGCCGGGGAGTTGGCCAACGGCCAGTCGGTGACCATCCTGCCGGCCGAGACCATCTTGACCCCGGCTGAAGCGGCCCAGCTGCTCGGGCTGTCTCGTCCGTTCGTGGTCCGACTCCTCGACGACGGAGAGATTCCCTCCGAACGTCTGCCGGGAAGCCGCCACCGCCGAGTCCGGCTCTTCGACGTCTTGGCCTTCAACACCCGGCGTGAGCAGCGCCGAGAAGGACGGCGTCGGGTCTCCGACGCCGTCACCGAAGCCGGTCTCCCCTACTAAAGCGGGTGCGGAGAATCTTCGTCGATACCAGCGTGCTCTTCCCATTTTCGGTCATGGATCTTTTCTTGGCCCTGAGCGAGGATGGTGTGCACCAGGTGCTCTGGACAGATGAGCTACTCCAAGAGTGGGAGCGCGTCATCGTCCGTGAACAGCGTCGCACCCCTGAGACGGCTCTATCGGTCACCGCCGCTATTCGCGAGTTCTTCGCCAACTGCCGCATCCTCCCCGAAACCTACGCCCACCTCGTCGACCAGATGCCCGGCAACGACCCCGACGACCATGTGCATATGGCGGCGGCCGTCGCTGCTGGCGTGGATGTAATCATCACCGCGAACCGGTCCGACTTCCCCACTGGCCCGTTGCGGAAACTCGGAGTAGAGGTCACGGGTCCCGATGCCTATTTGGCCGAACTGTTCGAAGATCTACCTTCCGAAGTAACCGGCGTGGTGTTGCGGATCGCGGGTGAACGGACTCGGCCACCCATGACCCCAAGCGACCTTCTCACCGCGCTACGCGGCGCCGGGCTACATGCCTTTCCCGATCGAATTCAGCGCAGGCTGCAAAGGACCGGCCGATAAGCAGGGTGCACTACCGGAGCTTCTCAGGCGCGATTTTCCGGCGCACTGGGAGTCGCTGCGGCTCGTGGCGTCGCTTCCATGATCTTGGCTGCGTTCCTTGCGAACGACGCTGCTGCGTCGATCGCCTGATCAGCGACGACCACCGTTGAGCGAGCGGGGTCAAGCCCGGCCAAGGGTCTGCCCATTGGGCCGAGAAACAATTGTTTGGGGCGCCGCCGCTGGCGGCTCGCCTCAGTTGCCCCCAAAGACTCAGTTGCCCCCAAAGAATTGTTTCTCGCCTCGGCCGGGCTTGAGGCCGTAAAGCGGCGGTGGTCCCTCTCCCGTGGCAACGACGGCAGACCCTCCAATCATCTCAATCCCATGCGACGGGGCGTTTCGAAAGTTCGTCGTTCGTGTTGAACTACGGGAGCCGGATGGAGCAACGACCGCTCCCGTACAAAGTTGCCCGTTTGCGGTCGCATCTCTGAAACCCACCCGCGAGAACGCGAGCAACTGAGCCTTCGGCACAATTGGCTCGGGCCTGCAAGTTACCCTCACACGACTCTCTTGCTTATGCAACTGCTTCGCATTACTGTCCTCTTCAGTAGCGCATCACTCGTCGGTGGGCGAGAAACAGCAGGCCGCGGACCGTGGTCCGCTGAGTGAGAGTTCCAGACGGCGGCCGGGTGAGACCGGCGAAGGAGGCACTGTCCCATGGTCAGCACGGAAGCTTCTGTCTCCTTTGGACGGCGGGTCCAGCAGTTCCGAACCTCGCTCAGTCCAAGCGACTGGCGCCGGACCAAGGGGATGTTCTCCGTCATCTTGTTGCTCCACGTGCTCGGCTTCGGCATCTTCATCGCCTTCGTGGTCCCCGATCACTACAAGGGCCTCGGCATCGGCATCAGTTTGACGGCCTACACGCTGGGGCTGCGTCACGCCTTCGACGCCGATCACATCTCGGCCATCGACAACACGACCCGCAAGCTCATGAACGAGCGCAGAGAGGTGCGGGGGCCAAACGCCCGCTCAGCGTGGGCTACTACTTCTCGCTGGGCCACTCGACCATCGTCATCGCCATCGGTGCCGGCCTCATCATCGCCGAGAAGGCCGTCTACGGCGCCGTGTCGAACAACGGCTCTGGGCTCGAGCAGTTCGGGGGGATCTTCGGCACCATCGTCTCGGCCTCGTTCCTCTACCTGATCGCCGTCCTCAACATCGTGATCCTGGCCGGCATCGTCCGGGTGTTCCGGTCCATGCGACGAGGGCACGTACGACGAGGCCGAGCTCGAAGCGCCAGCTCAACAACCGTGGCCTCATGTACCGCTTCTTCGGCAAGTGGATGAAGTCGATCACCAAGGAATGGCAGATGTACCCGGTTGGGGTGGTCTTCGGTATGGGCTTCGACACCGCGACCGAAGTGGCCCTGCTCGCCACCACCGCCCTGCTGGCGTCGCAGGCCCTGCCCTGGTACTCGATCATGTGCCTGCCGATCCTGTTCACCGCCGGCATGTCGCTGATGGACACCCTCGACGGATGCTTCATGAACGTCGCCTACGGCTGGGCGTTCTTCAACCCGGTCCGCAAGGTCTATTACAACCTCGCCATCACCGGGCTGTCGGTGGCCATCTGCTTCTTCATCGGCACCATCGAGGTGCTGGGCCTCTTGCCCATGGAGTTGCACATCCACGGCTCGTTCTGGGACTTCATGGCCAACTTCAACATCAATACGGCTGGCTTCGTCATCGTGGGCATGTTCGTCGTGACCTGGGCCGCCGCATTGGCCATCTGGAAGTACGCCCACGTGGAGGAGAAATGGTCCGCCCGACTACGAAGCACCGGGGAATCCGCCCTTTCCTGACCGATTCGGAAGGGACGCTTGGGCCAATGTGCAGAAGTACAGAGCCGAAGCCTGCCGCCAATGTCATGGGGGGTTCTGCGGGCATCGCATCGCTTCGACGAGCAGAAACTGGGCTGCCGTCTGGCCCACACATCTAGAAGATTGCACGTGGCGCAACGCAGGGCTGGAGACGTGGAAAGCGCTAAGGGCGCGGTCAATTCGGTCGACGACGTTCTGGCCCTGGTGCGCAGTCGTGGTTCTGGCCCTGGTGCGCAGTCGTGGCGGCTGAGCGACGACCTCTCGACGCCTCTTGCTCCGAACCCTTTCCGAGACGAGAACACATCGAAGTGTCGAGGAGTTGGCCGAGGTGGTCCAGCGCGAAGCGCCGGAGGTCGCTTTATCGACGATCTACCGCAACCTCGAAGAGCTCGAGCGTATGGGTGTGATCGTGCATGCGCACCTCGGTCATGGACCCACGACCTATCACCTTGCGAAGGACGCGCATGGACACCTGGTCTGTGAGAAATGCGGAGCGATGATCGAAGTGCCCGAGGACCTTTTTCGCCAGCCTCTCGCGGGCGGCTCAGAGCAGATTTGGATTCCTCATCAATCCCCACCACTTCGCCGTGCTCGGCCGCTGCCGGGCCTGTCTTCGTAAGCTCTCGTAGCGCCTCTGGGGGATTCGAATGGGGAGGCAACCCGTACAAGGGGGGCCTGTTCGGCACCTCAGCAATCGGCAACTACAGCCACTCGAAAGGGTACTGAACTCCTGACACGGAGCTCGGCGACTGAACCCCTGACCCATGCATCAGGATTCCGCCCAACCTTCTGCTTCCAAGATGGCGTTTCGCAAAGACAGCAGAGCCTCGTCGCTCGCGTGCCACATCCCCCGATCGACCGCCTCGAGCAGCCGCTCAGCAATGGACGTAAGCGCGGAGGGATTCGACTGCTCAAAGAACTTGCGTACGTGAGGGTCGCTGACATACGCCGCAGTAATACGTTCGTACATCCAGTCATCGACAACATGGGCAGTGGCGTCGTAGCCGAAGAGGTAGTCGACTGTCGCCGCCATTTCGAAGGCGCCCTTGTACCCATGGCGCTGCATGGCCTCCAGCCATTTTGGATTGACCACGCGTGTGCGGACCACCCGCGCCGCTTCTTCGGCCAACGAACGCACCTGGGGGTGGGCCGGATTGGCAGAATCGCCGAACCACGCCTTGGGATCGCGCCCGGTGAGCGAGCGAATGGTGGCGATCATCCCACCGTGCTCCTGTGAGCCTGAGAGCCTGAGAGCCATCACGATGGCGCCGATGGCGATCAACACGATGCCGATGTGGAGCAAGTGGCGTCCGAGCTTCTTGACGAGAGCGCCCGATACGAACATGCCGACAATCAGACCGACGACCAGGGGTGTCTCGTCGTCGCCGGTTACGAAAGAGGACGTTGGATTTGGTGGGGACCGCTTCAGTGCTGGCTCTCACCCTCACTGGGCTCGCGTCCGCCTCAGGTTCGCCCCCGGCAGGGGCGAGTGATTCCATCGATACTGCCTATCACTGGGGCGAGTTCTTTGGTGATCAGTCGAGCAGCGCCGAAGCGCTGACGGTGCCAACTCCGATAGGTCTTCCCGGGTCGATCGAGCAGATCGCCACGTCCAACTCGACCGACTACGCATTGCTCACCAATGGCACCGTGTACGCCTGGGGAGAGGGCCAAGAAGGCCAACTGGGAGACGGAGGCGATACTGACTCTCTGGCAACGCCGGTCAAGGTGAACTTCCCGAGCGGCGTGACCATTACGTCGCTGGCCACCGACGCCATGCCGATTGACACCGCTCTGGCGATCGACAGTAATGGCCATGCCTGGGGCTGGGGATCGGATTCCTTTGGGCAGTTGTGTCTCGACAACCACCAGGAGTACCTCGACCCGGTCGAACTGCCATTTACTGACGTCACTGCCGTTTCCGGAGCGTTCGACCACGCGCTCGTATGACAGCGCCGGCACTGCGTATGCCTGCGGCGGCAACGTCAACGGTGATCTCGACACGGGAAGCAAGGGTGCAAGCTCCAGCCCAGTGGCCGTCAGTGGACTTCCGCACGGCGAGGTGACCGCCCTGTATGCGTCATACAACAATTCGGGCGCACTGCTGGCCGACGGGGAGTACTTCGATTGGGGATACAACCGCCAGGGCGAACTCGGACAGGGAACCACCGGTCCCGCATCGTCGGTTCCGGTGCACGTCGCGCTTCCCGGCCGGGTGGCCCAGGTAGCGCTCGGCGGATCGCTCCCCAACAACGGACAGACCTTGGTCGAACTGTCCAGCGGCACCTACTGGGCTTGGGGTGACGGTGCGGACGGGCAGCTCGGAGACGGCTCGACCGCGAACGAGCCATCCCCCATTCAGATCCACCCACCGGCGGGCGTCACCTATTCGGTCCTGGCGAGCGGTGGCGCCACCTCCTATGGGGTCACCCCCTCGGGAGACGTGTACGCCTGGGGCAACGGAGTAACCGGCCAGCTCGGGGACGGTGCGACGCCGATGAAGCAGCTCACCCCTGTCATGGTCGAATCGGGAGCCTCCCAGATCTCGTCCACCGCGAACAACGTCGCCGCGAACTGAGGCACATCAGGTCCGAAGCCACGGTGGATGGAGCACTGGCGTCGTCGTGTCACACGCCTCGCCTGCCGACACAACGGCAGGGAGTGCGTCGCCATTCGCCTTCGAGACCCTCACTCCTCATCGCTCAATGGATGAGCGAGTACGAACCCCTGCCGATCAGCCATAGGCCCACGATGACCGCGAGGAAGACGATGACTTCGGTCCGGCGGACGTCCAACCACTGACGGAGGCCGGCCAATCGAGCAGCCGCGGCATCGGGGGCCAGGACGGCGTAGCTCTCCATGACGAGCAGACTGGCGGTGGCCAGGACCGCGAAGAGGACGATCGAGATCACGTCTACCGTGTTGGACGTGTCGGCCTGGGTAATCATGAGTGCTCCGGCCGCAACCAAGCCCCAAGGCTGCAGCAAGAAGGCGAGCAACGCTGCCGTCCAGACCGACATCTTGTCGATTCGTTTCATCCAACTCGGCGAGCTGCGTTTCTTGGGTTGTCGCCTGTAGTGCCAGGCGAAGACGATGAGGCCGACGCCGAGCGCGATCTGGGCGGCGAGGACTGCATCCGATGGCGTCGTGTTCGGAGCAAGTGGCGTCCCGTTCGTCAAGGCAAGGGTGAGGAAGATAACCGCTGCTAGCGACACCACCCACCCCAACAGGAAGAACAGGCCCTTTGTCGTGCCCTGGTCGGTGCTGAGCGTGAGGATGAAACCGGTGAGGGGAATGGGCTCCAAGGAACATGCAAGCCCAATGAGGACGAGGTCAACAGTCAACCGCTGACCTGTCCATTACCTGCGGTGACGCCGGCAATTCGGTGCCCTCAGTGTCCACTTGATCCTTCATCGGGCTTAACTTGCCTCCTGGGGCGGCGGCCGCCACGAGGGAGAGAGCTGGAGGAGCAGAGATTTGTCCTCGGGCGAGGGGTACCACTCTGCCCGGGGTCACCCCTACGACAGGAGCTTGGCCTTCTGGCTGTCGAAGTCCGATTGCGTGATGACACCTTGGTCCTTCAACGCCGCCAGTTTCGTCAGTTCGTCCGCGGTCCCCGTGGATCCGGCGGCCTCCTTGATGTAGGTGTCCATCGCCTTCTGTTGCTGTTGGGCGGCCTCAGCGGCGCGCTCGTGCATCTTTCCGCCACGGGCGATCAGATAGACGAAGATCCCAAGGAACGGCAGGACGATGACGAAGATGACCCAGAGCGCCTTGGCCACTCCACCCATGTCTCGACTGCGGAAAATGTCACCGAAAATGATGACGAGGAGCCAGAACCAGATCAAAAAGACGAACACTCCGAGCATCGTGCCGAAGAGGTCAGCGAGCGGATAGGTGTAGGCAAACACAGTGGGTCTCCTTTTCGGTCAGCTTGTCGGATTCCGGTGCCTGGGCAAGAGTCGCTTTCTTTCCCTCTCGCGGTCGAGCACCGAAGTCAGTTGGCTTAGCGTGGCGGGGTCGTCGCCCGCTCGGTTCTTTCGTTCTTCGGGGTCGAGGGTCAAGTTGTGCAACTCGAAGAAGGGATCGGCCGGTGGACCGGCAAAGGGGTTCTTCGGGATGCCGTGGTCTGCGTTCCAGTCGTCCAGCCGCTCGAAGTAGTGATTGAGTTTCCAAAGCTCTTCGGAGCCGTCCTTGCCGGTGGGCAACGAGGTGACGATCGACTCGATTTCGCCGGGTTGCCGACGGCGTCGTAGGGTTTCCCGCTGAACATGTTCGTTCCGCTGATGCCACGGGAGAACTCGTCCTCGGTCATGAAGTAGATCGGCGCACTGACCGATTCGGCCGAGGTCGATCCAGTGATGACTCCGCTCAGATCCCTTCCGGGAAGTGGGTGCGCCTCGTCATGATGCGCCGCGACGCCAGCTGCCGCCTTCTCAGCGTCGATCCCAGCCAACCCCATGAGGGTAGGGATGAGGTCGACGTGGCTGGTGGGCACGGTGATGCCACCTGGAATCGGCGCAATCCCAGGACCCTTCACGTACAGGGGTACGTGCGTCGCTTCGTCGTATGCGTTGTACCACTTCTGCATCATGCCGCCGTGGGAGCCCACAAGGTCGCCGTGATCGGAGGTGAATGCGACGATGGTGTCCTCGGCGAGCCCGTTGTCATGCAGCGACTCGAGGACCCGAGAAATGGCCCGGTCGACCAGCTTGTGCAGGTAGTAGTAGGGACACCGATAGTTGAGATCCGGCGCCTGCTCGTAGGTCATCTCGATCCAGGTCTTCTTCCACATCTCGTGGCAAGCGGGGCGTCCGGCGAACGTGTCAGCCTGTGACGGGGGCTCGGGGATCTCCGGAACCGTATCGTCCGGCGGTGGCGCCCCGAGGATGTTGTCCCAGGCCCAGCCGTTGAATGAGATGTCATGGGGGTTGACGAACGATGCGACCGCCAGCCACGGACCCTGGTTTCGATTCGCCGCGATGTCCTCGAACAAGTCGACTACCTGTTCGGCGAAAACACCATCTTTGACCAGGCCGCAGTCGGCCTTGTTTGCTCCATGAGGCTCCCGACCGATCCATCCGCTGAAACCGAAGGGATCGAGTCGATCGGCTCCTTTGTAGGCGGCGACCGCCTCGGGAATGGGGTTTCCGAGCTCATCTGATGCCATGAGTCCTTCGTGGGTACCTGGGACGACCAGATCTGGGAAGCTGATGTGCCATTTGCCCCGCCAATGGGACTGGTAGCCACCAGCACGAAACCAGTCGCCCAGAGTCGGGACCGAATCCGGATCCAGGAAGAACATTCCCGGGTCGTCCACCTTCTTCGCCATGGCGTCGGTCTGCGACGCACCGTGTAGCGACGGGTACTGCCCGGTGAACAGCGTGGCCCGGCTCGGCAGGCACGCGGTGGATCCAGCGTAGTGCCTTTGAAACTCAAGGGAGCCGTCCCGAATCGACTCCCGGCCCGGCAACTGATTCCGGCGGAACTGCTTCACGGCGTCAGACTCGTACGGCGGCGGGTACCGCTCTTCGTCGGTCATGATGAGCAGTACGTTGGGTTGACTCATGTCAGGCACGGTACGCCGGGTGAGATCGCGGGGCATCGCCCAATTCGGCCGATATCGCGTACACCGTCACGTAGCACAGGTCTCGGGACCGGGGACCGCATGACGAATAGGTTGCGGCGTCAACCGACGAACCGACCCGGGCGGGATCCTTCGGAGGCGGGGTGATGAAGTCACGCGCCCACACCGATCACTATCGCCATCGCAATGCCGAGAAAGCAGGTGATGATTCCGACCCAGGCGAGGAAACGGACCCGGAAGTGCACCCGTCGGGCCATCCCTTCGCTCTCCCGGAAGAACAAGTACTGAGAGGCAGCGACGAGGGCCGACGCGGGATCCAAGCACCGCGAACACCACGCCGATGATCCGGTAGGCAGAAGAAGCAGTCGGTGCAACGTTCGGTACGACCCCGCCGAGGCCCACTGCCAGGGCGTACGCGCCACATGATGTGCGGTACCACGCCAGCATTGTGCGCTCACCGGCCAGGACCGTTCGATCCTGGGCCAGTGAGGTCCGGTCTTCGACCACTTCGGGGATACTGGCGGCACCCAGGTTTGTCGGTGTAACCAATTCCTCGGCAGCGACCGAGCGCTCGTCGGTATGTTTGGAACTCGCTTGTGCGAACTCTTCGGGTTCCCGAGGGCTCATCGGAACGCCCAGACTGGCGAACCATCCCGGCCGCGGCACGCACGAAAGTCGAGCGGCCCCTGACCCGAGGGGACCTGCAGCGTCCGTCCCGGCCTGTGGTGACTGCCAGACAGCCGGTGATCCGGCGCACTCACAGTGGACACGGACCGGTCACAGTAGTCACCTTCGGTTCACCCGATACGGTCGACGAGCTGGCGACAACGGCAAGGGCCAGTGATCGTCGGTCACTTCGTAGGACTGTCTCGGCTGAAGAATCGCGAGCTTCCATTCACCCTTTCCTGTCGCCCGTTGGCTCGGACATCCCACACAAGCCTTATCGGTCGATGGCGCTGGGAACATCGGCCGTTTCGGGCGATACAGGCGACGACGTGCTGCGACAGACGCAGGGAGCCGGAGCGCTCCCTATTTCACATCGAAGAGAGGCACACGCCTCGCGCCGAGTCCGAGGATCTCTACTGCTTCGCTCCTCGTCGAGACGCCCAGCTTGGTGTAGATGGATCCGACGTGGGTTTTTACCGTTGAGCGGCTCACGTAGAGGTGTTCGGCGATCTCATCGAGCTTGCGGTGCGTCGCCAGTTGGCGGAGCACGTGGATCTCGGCGGGTGTGAGCGAAGCGAGTCGTTCCCCGGACGGACCCATCAGACGTTCGAGGGCGTCGAGGCGAGCTGGAACGCTTCCCGCGTCCGGTATTTGGGCGCAGGCCCGTCGTGCCCCTTCGTAGAGGGTTGATGCAGCGTCTAGGTTCCCGCTCTCGAAAGCAATCTCGGCGCAACGGGACGACAGTTCGGCATAGATCGCCGGGGCCGACCTCACCCTTGACAGCTGCTGCTTCAGGTCCTCCAAAGCACGCACGACATCGCTCTGGTTGCCCTCTTCCATCAAAATAGATGCTTGAGCGACGCGAACAGGGAGCCCCTCGCCTGTCGAGCCATGGTCGTCCATGAGCGCGCCGGCCTCGTTGCAACAGTGCCGGGCTCGAGCCCAGTCAGAGAGATCCCCGTAGGCGAGTGCCAAGAATCCGAGGGACAAGACGCGCGCATGGCGGACCCTATCGTCGCCCTCGGTGAACAAAACCACCTGTTCAAAGTCCTCGATCGCTTGTCGGGTCTGACCCAGGATGAGTCGAGCGGTGCCGCTCGCCCTGTACCCGCCGAGCACCCACTTCGTCCCAGCAACGCTCTCGGAATCCCGTACCGACAAGCCGTCCTCCAGCATTTGCGTGACACCCCCGAGACCGGCGGCCGACCGGACGAGGTACAACGCCGCCCGCAATGAAGAGGCACCATTGGGCGACGGCGCGTCAAGGTCGAGTCGCTCCGCGGCCGCGAGGTAGCGCCGGGTCCGTTCGACCTCGCCTACGTGCCCCACGGTCCACGCAGCGCCGATGGCCAGCATTGGGTCCGATTCGATCTCTTGGTCGGAGCACCGGCCAAGCAAGCGGCGGATGGATTCGAAGCCACCCCGGCTGGCGTACTCGTCCCAGTGTCCCAACAGGACTCGGCCGGCGCGCCGAAAGTCACCAATGGCACGGGCATACTCGAAGGCCTCGTCGATCGAACCCTTGTCCTCATGCCAGGCGGCGGCACGGTCCAGAAGACCGTTGACCGTCTCGGGAGCCTGGCGAGATAGTTCATCACGCAGCATCTCGCCGAAGAGATGGTGGTAGCGGAACCAAGTGCGGCGTCCGTCGAGCGGGACCAAGAATGCATTGTTCCTCTCCAGTTGCGCAAGCAACCGCGCCGAGTCGTTTCGATTGGTCATGGCGTCACAAAGGGGCCCACTCAGGCGGTCCACCACCGAGGTGGCGAGCATGAACGCCCGGAGTTCGGGTGGCTGCTGTCGCAGGACCTCATCGAAGAAGTAGTCGGCCACTTCTCGACGCGTCCCCGAGAATACGGCTTCGGTCTGCCCCGAAGTCGAGTGCGCCATGGCCGCCAGTGCCACTCCCGCGGCCCAGCCCTCCGTCCGGGCTTGCAGGTCTTCCACGGCGGCTTCGGGCCAGTGGATACCGGCCCGACGAAGCACCTCAGCCGTCTCGTGACAGTCAAGCGCCAATTCCCTCAACCCCACCTCGCTGAGGTCGTGCGAGGCCCGGAGCCGGGCGATCGACACGTCCGGGTCGACGCGAGAGATCAGCATCAGTCTCGATCGAATCGGCCACTCCTCCGTCAAAGAACGCACCACGCTGATGGCGGTCATGTCCGTCAGCATGTGGACGTCGTCGAGCACCAACTGGATGGGCTGACCTTCGGGTAGGGCGTCGATCAGCCGAACCAAAAGCTGCCCCGGGGCGAGAGATTCCGGCGCATGTGCCTCGACCTCACCCAGACTCGCGTTCACCCCCTCGACCTCGGCGAGGGCACTGACAAGCCGTACCAGCAGGCGTGCCGGGTCGTTGTCGGAGTCCCGGATGTTGATCCACGCAGCCGGTCTACCGTCATAGGTGCACATCTCCGCGGCTAAGGTGCTCTTTCCGTACCCCGCAGGAGCGTCAATCAACACCACCCGACGCTCGCGTTCTGCTGCCAGCCGCTTGAGAACTCTGTCTCGGGCGACATCCTCCGGCCGGGCCGGGGCTGGGGCAAACCGTCGCTCTTCACGTCCTCGCTCCGCCGTCACTGCATCTGCCCTCGCTCTACTCGGCGGGGACAGGAGCAGCCTCGCCGCAACCGAATTCGCCGATGCGCTGGAAATCGTGGCACACAACGAGGATTGCGTAAAGTTCATTTCGGGCCACGCTCCCCCACCCTGCCCTGGTAGTGAGGCTAAATCCGGAGACTGCCCACCTCTTTGCCCACGCTCACCAGGATGGATCGGATATCGGCCGAAATGGGCGATGCGTGACGGCACCGCTCTTCGTACCCTCACTGAAAGTGGAACTCACGGCGCAACGAGACGATCCCTCCGTGCGGAGCGTCGGACATCGATCGGAGGATCGCACGCCAATGTCCCCCACAAATGTGACCGTTGTCGTCCACAATTCTCTTGAAAATGCCAACGCGAACTGGGCTGCCTTCGACACGGAGGCTTGGTCCGCCCCCTCGGAGCTGATTGACGCCGTCCTCGTCGAGCGGACGCTCGATGAGTTCAGCAAGTTCCATACACGGTCGGGCGCCGGGTGGGGAAGAGGTGTGATCGCCAGTGCTGTCTGCGGGGTCCTGTGGCCTTCCTCCATGCGGATCGGGGCACTGGCGGGCAGTGTCGGGGACCACATCCTCACCGAAATTCAGCGCGGCTTGTCACGCGACGCTGTGAGCGCTCTGGCTGGAGTGATCGAGCAGGGCACGTACGTCATCGTCGTCATCGCCGACCCGAGGTGGTCTGTGGCCGCCTCGGGACTTGGAACGGTAAGCGCACAGATTGCCAGCGTCCCTCTCAAAGCGACATCGCAAGATCTGCATGCGGCGCTGGAGCTCGACGATGCCGAGGACTGATTTCCGGGGCGTCGATCCATGAGGCCCTTCCTAACCGTATCCGAAACATCAACGGCCTGTACCTGATCGATCCCACGACTACACGAACGGCAAGGAGAACTACCATGGCAGAACCGAACTTCAGCGATGTCGTCGCAAGCCAGCGTGCCTACTTCAAGTCGGGCGCCACCCGTCCGCTGGAATGGCGGATCGCCCAGCTCAAGGCCATGAAGGCCATGTTCGAGGAGAATCGCGACGAGATGTTCGCCACGCTGCGACAGGACATCCGGCGCAACGACTACGACTCGGACCTCATGGACGTCGCCTTCTGCGTGAATGAGGCCGACTATGCCCTCAAACACATCCACAAGTGGGTGAAACAGGAACACATAAAGACGCCCTTGGTCTTCGAGCCCGGCCACGTCAGGCTCCGACGCGACCCGCTTGGAGTCACCCTGATCATCGGCGCCTGGAATGAGCCAATCGAACTGGTCTTTGCTCCGCTCGTTCCTGCCATCGCGGGCGGCAACACGGCCGTGCTCAAGCCTTCCGAGCTCGTGCCGAACGTCGCTTCTCTGCTGGCTCGACTGGTGCCAAAGTACCTCGACACCAACGCGTTCGCCGTTGCCGAAGGGGGCATACCAGAGACGACGGCGCTGCTGGCCGAGAAGTGGGACCTGATCTTCTTCACCGGGAGTCCCCAAGTGGGCCAGATCGTCCACCAGGCAGCGGCGAAGCATCTGACCCCGTGCGTACTCGAGCTCGGTGGCAAGAACCCCACCATCGTCCACAGTTCGGCCAATCTCCGCTCCGCCGCTCGGCGCATCGCCTACGGCCGCTACATAAACGGCGGGCAGGTGTGCACCGCTCCCGACCACGTCTTGGTCTGGCCCGAGGTGAAAGACGCCTTCGTCGCGGAGCTAGGCGAGGCCGTGAAGGTGTTCTACGGAGATGACCCCCAGCAAAGCCCCGACTACGGGCGCCCGGTCAACCGCAAGGCCTTCGATCGCCTTTCGGGTCTTCTGGGCAGCGGGAACGCCGTCGTCGGTGGCCAGACGGACGCCGACGACCTCTACATCGCGCCGACAGTTCTGGTGGACGTGGCATGGGACTCGCCCATCATGAAGGAGGAAGTGTTCGGCCCAATCCTCCCTGTCCTCGAGATCGATTCGGTCGAGGCGGTGATCGAGTGGATCAATAGCATCCCCCATCCCCTGGGGACCTACGTCTTCGCCGAGGACGACGAGGTGGCCGAACAGATCCTCGACGCCACCGGTTCGGGGGACGCCGCCGTCAACGACTGCTCCATCCACCCGCTCATCCCTGAGTTGCCTTTCGGCGGTGTGGGCACCTCGGGCATGGGGAAGTACCACGGCCACTGGGGCTTCGAAGCCTTCACGAATGCCCGTGGCGTGCTCTACCACGGGGCCAAGCTCGACCCGGCCTTGAAGTATCCGCCACATGCGGACCATGAGTTCGGACTCAAGGTCGAGACGAAACTCCTCGAGCCGTAGAGCCCGTCCGACCATGACCACGACAGATGCGAGCATTTCCGCCGCGGCGCCGGCCCACCGGGTCGTCGTTGTGGGCGGGGGCTTCGGAGGACTGCCTGCGTGCCGCGTTCTGGGCGGCTACAAGGGCGTGGAGGTCACCCTTATTGATCGCCGCAACCACCACCTCTTCCAGCCCCTCCTTTATCACGTGGCAACCGGGATCCTCTCGGAAGGCGAGATCGCCACGCCTCTCCGTCAGGTCCTGCGCCGCTACGACAACGTCACGGTTGAATTGGCCGAGGTGACCGGCTTCGACCTCGACCAACGAATCGTGCTGGCCAAGAGCCCATTCCATGATCCGGTCGAAGTCCCTTACGACACCCTGATCGTGGCGGCTGGCGTCAACCAGTCCTACTTCGGCAACGACGCGTTGGCTCTCCACGCACCGGGCATGAAGACGCTCGATGACGCCCTCGAGCTACGTCGACGCATCTTCGGCTCCTTCGAGATGGCGGAGGTGACCACTGACCCGTCGGAGAAGCAGGCTTGGCTTACCACCGTGGTGGTCGGTGCGGGACCAACAGGGGTCGAGGTCGCCGGGCAGATAAGAGAACTGGCCGTACGGAGTCTTCATCGTAACTTCCGGACCTTCGACGCCAGCTCGGTCCGCGTGCTGCTTCTCGATGGCGGCAAGGAACCACTGGCCACGTTTGGCGATCGGCTCTCGGACAAGGCCCGTGCCATGCTGGAGAAGGCAGGAGTCGAGCTTCGGATGGGCTGTCGCGTCACCTCCATTGACGCCCAGGGAGTCGATTACGAGACCGAGACCGGAGCCCAGCGTGTCGATGCTCGCGTCGCCGTGTGGGCGGCCGGCGTGCAGGCTTCACCGCTGGCCGCCCTGCTCGGAGAAGCTACGGGGGCGACGGTGGACCGAGGCGGTCGGATCGAGACACTTCCCGACCTGACCCTGCCCGAGCACCCCGAGGTGTTCGCCGTCGGCGACATGGTGTCGGTGAACGGGCTCCCCGGGGTCGCGGAGGTCGCCCTCCAGGGCAGCCTCCACGCCGCCAACACGATCAAACGACGCCTCCACGGGAAAGACACCAAGCCCTACAAATACCGGGATCTCGGGAGCATCGCTGCCATCGGCCGATTCAAGGCCATCTGCAGCGTGGGCAAACTTCGGTTGAGCGGATTCGTGGCGTGGCTGGTCTGGCTCTTTGTCCACCTGGCCTTCACCAACGGCTTTTCGAACCGGATCTCGGCTCTGTGGAGCTGGTTCTGGGCCATGGTCGGCCGGAACAGGAAGCAGCGGATCTTCAGCGTGGCCCACACGGGGGGAGATCTGGGTACCCCCGAGAGCGTGCGCTCGATCATTCAACCGGCACCCTTTCCCGAGATCAACATCGAGTCTCATTCCTCACCCGAGACCGCCTGAGCGCATCGTCCTCGGCTCGTTGACACCGCCCGTCGTGCGCCTGCGGATCGCCTCGATTGTTGTGCCGCTTTTCCTACTGGTCAGCGGCGCCCAAGCCGCCGTGATCACGACGGACGCGGCAGGGGCGCCCATCCTGAGCTCATTGATCGGCACGGTAACCGCCGCCGGTCAGCTAGGGCGCGGCGTCTCGGTCACGTTGTACGACGGTGACAGTCAGGGTGTCTCCTCGCTGGCGACTACGACGACCGACAGGAACGGCGGATTCTCCCTTTCATTTGCGTTGCCTCCCACGGGCGTGCTCTATGTCGTGGCGCGGGGCGGAAGGCCGACCCAGTCCACCTCCCCAGCTCCCGGTGCACTGAGGCTTCTGTCCGTCGTGGGCGTGCTGGGTGGGGGCGGAGTGCCGTCGCAGACGTTGCCCGCCGTGACCGTCAACGAGCTGACGACCGTCGCCACCATCTATTCGTTGTCACAGTTCGTCTCGGCCTCGGGCATCTCCGGTCCGAGTCCCGGACTCGAGAATGCCGCGGCGACGGTCTTCAATCTGGTGAACCCGGCTACCGGTCTGCCCGGGGACGTGATCACCGACTCGGACAACGGGGCCCGTAACGGCACGCTGGCCACGCTCAACACGCTCTCCAGCCTGGTCCAGCTCTGTGCCCCCGGCGGCAGCCCCACCCGCTGCCGTGCGTTTCTGACTCTCACCACTCCGTCTGCCGGCACCCGTCCCCGCAACACTGCCCAAGCCATCGAGAACCTGGCGAAGAACCCGACGCTCTCCCCGGCCCGACTCTGGGCTCTGGCACGGGCGGGGAGCGTCTACCAACCTGTTCTCTTCCGCCCGCCGACCGCGTGGATCCTGGCCCTCCTGTACACGGACACCGACCTCTATGCGTCGGGTCGCGTGGCCATCGACTCGGTGGGCAACATCTGGTCGAACAACAATTGGTTGCCCGGCACCACGAGTCCGAGCACCAACATCACGGTCCTCAATGCGCTCGGGAGCCCTATCTTGGGGAGCCCGATCAGCGGTGGCGGTATCGACGGGACCGCCTATGGGAATGCCGTGGCCCTGAACGGGACCGTCTGGTTTGGCAACGCCGCCGGGAACTCCGTTTCCCAGTTCTCCGCCTCCGGCACCCCGCTGTCACCGAGCACGGGCTGGACCGATGGAGGGCTGAACTTCCCCCAGACCATCGCCGTTGACCAAAAGGGCAACGTCTGGATCGCCAACAACTACGGTCCAGAGAGCGCACCGGACGAGGGGAACGTCGTGGTGTACCCGAAGGGCAACCCGGCCAAGGCGATCACGATCACGGGGGGCGGGCTCAACCACCCGTTCTCGATCCAGATCGACGGCCAGGGACGGGCCTGGGTGACCAACGAGGGATTAGGCGGAGCGAAGCTCGTCAACACCAAGCTGGCCTTCACCATCGGCAAGTTCGGGGGCAGCGTCACGGTGATCGGCTCGAACTTCAAGGTACTGAAGAACTCACCCATAGAGAGCAAGTCGTTCAATTTCCCCCTTGGGGTCGCGTTGGACCAGGGCGGCAATGCCTGGGTGGTCAGCTACTTCGGTAACACCGTGACTCAGATCGCCCCCAACGGCACCGTCGCTCGGGTGGTCAAGCTGCCCGGCCACTCTTTCCGGTGGGGCGATGCCGTCGACGGATCCGGTCGGATCTGGGTGGCCGGTTTCTCACGACCCGGTGTCTGGCTGGTCTGTGGGGCGAAGACAGCGTCCTGCCCGAAGGGTTCTCGGACGGGAAGCGTCCTGTCACCGAAATCCGGATTCACGAGCTCCGCCATGCAGCACCTCACCTCTATCCAGATCGACCAGTCGGGCAACGTCTGGCTGAGCAACAACTGGGCGGGGCTCCTCGTTGGGGGAGTCGGCGTCGTCGAGCTGATCGGCGCCGCCACACCTGTGTGCACACCGCTGATCGGCCTCCCGAAGCAACCTTCGGCGGCCGCCACCTGCCCAGGGTCCCTGGCCACAGCCACCTCGGCATCGGACAGTTGAAGTGGATTCCAAGTCGCAGGCTGGTGACGATTCTGAGTGCGTGATCCCCAAGATCACTGACAGCAGGTCAGCCCGGGCAGACGATGCGTCCTCGAGTGGGGACTCCGACGGCAAGCGGCATCGGTCCGGGCCCATTGACCCACGACTGTTGCAGTACACCGGCGGCACCCGTCGCTACCTGGTGATGACGGTCATCCTGGGTGGTGTCACGGCCGGACTGGTGCTGGCTCAGGCGTGGCTGATTGCACATGCGGTCGCGGGAGCTTTCGTAGAGCACAAGGGACTGACCCAGCTGAGGCTCATCCTTGTCCCGTTGTTGGGCGTGATCCTGGGACGGGCGCTGGTGAGCTGGCTCCAAGAACGGATGGCCGACCGTGCGTCTGCGGCGGCCAAATCGGACCTACGCACCGCCCTGGTGGAAAAGATTGGCCACCTCGGGCCGGCGGGTATCGATCGAGAGCGGTCGGGCAGTCTCATTGTCCTGGCCACCAGTGGAATCGACGCGCTCGACAGCTACTTCTCCCGTTACCTGCCGCAGCTCTTCCTCGCCGTCATCGTTCCGGTCACCGTCATCCTCGTGGTGCTGGGTGCCGACTGGATCTCGGCAGCAATTATCGCGGTCACGGTACCCCTGATCCCGCTGTTCATGGCGCTCGTGGGCGCGTCCACCAAGATCCGGATCCAGCGTCAGGCCCTGCTCCTCCAGCGCCTGGCCGGTCACTTCCTCGACATGGTGGCCGGCCTCCCGACGCTCAAGGTGTTCGGCCGAGCCAAGGCCCAGGCAGCTGCTGTCCGGGACATCACGGACCGCTACCGGGCCGCCACCATGGCCACACTCAAAGTGGCCTTTCTCTCCTCACTCATCCTCGAGCTGCTGGCCACGATCTCTGTGGCTCTCGTCGCAGTGGCGGTCGGTCTCCGCCTCCTCGGAGGTCACCTCAGCTTCGGCACCGCGCTCTTCGTCCTGATATTGGCTCCGGAGGCGTACCTCCCGCTGCGGCTGCTGGGCACCAATTACCACGCCAGTGCTGAAGGCGTGAAGGCGGCGGAAGAGGTGTTCGCCGTGCTCGAGAAGCCTCTGCCTTCGCAGGGCACGAGCACGCAGATGCCCGACCCGTCAAGGTCCCGGATTCGTATCGAACGGCTCGAAGTTCGCTACCCGGGCCGCAGTGCCCCTGCACTCCGTGACATCTCGCTCGCCGTCGAACCCGGTGAAGCTGTCGCCATCGCCGGGCCGAGCGGATGTGGGAAGTCCACCCTGTTGCACGTGCTGCTCGGACTTGGCGTCCCATGGACCGGTTCCATCCGGTTGGGGGATATCGAGCTGGCCGATCTGGATCCCGAGGCGTGGAGGCGGCACGTCGCCTGGGTCCCTCAGCGCCCACACCTCTTCGCCCGGTCGATCGCTGACAACGTCCGCCTCGGCCGTCCCGATGCCAGCGACGACGCGGTGCGGGCAGCTCTTGACGCAGCGGGACTCGGCGACGTCGTGGCGCGGCTCGCCAGAGGCGTCAGTACACGGCTGGGGCACGATGGCGCCGGACTGTCGGCCGGAGAGCGACAGCGGGTCGCTCTGGCTCGCGCGTTCGTGCGGGACGCACCGCTGCTGCTCCTCGACGAGCCCACCGCCAACCTGGATGGTCAGACCGAGGAGAACGTGCTGGCCACCGTGCGGCAGTTGATGAGAGGTCGGACCGTCCTCATTGCAGCTCATCGTCCCTCGCTGCTGGCGGTGGCCGACCGCGTCGTCCATCTGGGGTCCGTGAATGCGGAGACTCGGTGAGCACCATCTCCGAGTTCAACGACGGCAGTCACGGCCCCGTCGCTCCGTTGGGGCGCACGTTCGGAATCGCTCGGCCTGCCGCGAAGCGCCTCGCCATGGCATCCTTCTTGGGGGCCGGCGCGATCGCCGCCGACATCGCGCTTATCGGCACGGCGGCGTGCCTGATTTCCAAAGCAGCTCAGCACCCCAATGAAGCTGCCCTCGGCCTGGCCATAGTCGGCGTGCAGTTCTTCGGGCTGTCGAGAGGACTTTTGCGCTACAAGGAGCGGTTGGTCGGCCACGACGCCGCGTTCGCGCTGCTCGCTTCTCTCAGGGTCGAGGTGTACAACAAGCTGGAGCGGCTGGCCCCCGCCGGGATCCCCGAGTTTCGTCGCGGCGATCTGCTGGCGCGCATGGTCCAAGACGTCGATTCGCTCCAGGATCTGGTGATCCGCGTCATCCCGCCGTTCGCCATCGCCGGCTTGGTGGGCACGGCGACCGTGATCTTTATGTGGTTCTTGCTCCCGGCTGCCGCGGTGATCTTGGCCATCGCCCTGTTGGTGGCCGCCATCGTCGTGCCCGGGCTCACGGGGGCGTTGGCCCGACGGAAGGAGACTCGGTTCGCCCAGGTTCGCGGCGATCTCAGCGCGGCAATCGTCGATCTGGTCGAAGGTGCGCCGGAGCTTCTTGCCTTCGGGGCCACCGGGGCACAGATCGACACCATCCAAGAGCACGACGCCGAGCTGACAGCGATCGCGTCCTCCTCGGCCGGCACGGCCGGGATCGGGCTGGCGCTGACCACGCTTCTGGCCGGCCTGGCCAGCTGGGGGTGTCTGGTGACCGGCATCTCGGCGGTGGCGTCGGGCCGACTGAATGTCACGGCCCTCGCCGTCGTCACCCTCGTCCCCCTGGCCGCCGTCGAATTGGTGGTGGGACTGCCGGTCGCCACGCAGTCACTGCAGCGGGTGCGCCGGGTGGCAGCTCGGGTGTTCGAGGTGACCGGTGCGCCGCCACCGGTTTGCGAGCCCGACCGACCTCTCCCAGTGCCGCCGGGTCCTTATCGGCTGGATGCCCGGGCCGTCTGGGCCGGCTACTCCGCGGACGCGAACCCTGCACTCCTCGACGCGTCTGTCGAGCTCCCTCCCGGCCAGAGGCTGGCCATTGTAGGACCGAGCGGCGCCGGGAAGTCGACCCTGGCGGCGGTTCTGCTCCGCTTCCTCCCCTTCGTTGGCGGTTCGGTGACGCTGAACGGAACCTCGCTCGAGGACCTTTCCGGTGACGATCTGCGCACCGTCGTGGGCCTGGTGGGACAGGACGCACATCTCTTTGACACCACTATCGCCGACAACTTGCGGCTCGGAAAGCCCGAGGCCACGGTCCAAGAGCTCGACGCCGTTCTCGACCGGGTGGGGCTGTCTGGATGGCTCGAGAGCTTGCCGAAAGGATTGGTCACCCAAGTCGGACGACAGGGGACCCGACTATCCGGCGGCCAGCGCCAACGCGTTGCCGTGGCTCGTGCCCTGCTGGCGGACTTCCCGGTGCTGGTGCTCGACGAGCCCGCCGAACATTTGGAACCTGCAGCAGCGGACGCATTGAACGCCGACCTTCTCGGGGCCACCGAGGGGCGATCAGTCGTGCTTATCACCCACCGATTGGCCGGACTCGAGTCCGTCGACGAGATCCTCGTGATGGACGCGGGACGGGTTCTCGAGTGCGGCACCCACGAAGTGCTGCTCAGAAATGGGGGTCGGTACGCCGCGTTGTGGTGGATGGAGATCAGCGCTGAGCGATCTGTCACGACCGAAGATCACCACCTGCCCGACCCGCTGCACAGCCCGGGGGTCACCATCCCCCGAGGCACCGCCAACGAGAGGAGCTTGATTCGATGACGACCGACCTGGCCCGGTGGCAATTTGCCACGACCAGCATCTATCACTTCTTGTTCGTCCCCGTCACGATTGGACTCGCATTCTTGGTGGCATTGCTCCAGACCAGCTGGTACCGCAACGACAACCCGGCCTTCAAGAGGCTCACCCGATTCTTCGGGACGCTGTTGCTCATCAATGTGGCCGTCGGGGTCGTCACCGGACTGGTGCAGGAGTTCGAGTTCGGCATGAACTGGTCCAACTATTCCCGCCTCGTCGGCAACGTCTTCGGGGGACCCCTGGCCATGGAGGGTTTGGCGGCTTTCTTCCTCGAGTCCACCTTCTTGGGTATCTGGATTTTCGGCTGGGATCGACTCTCGAAGAAGCTCCATCTCGCCTGCATCTGGTTGGTGGCGGCGGCGACCATGTTGTCGGCGCTCTTTATCATGGCGGCGAACTCGTGGATGCAACACCCGGTCGGTTACACGCTGAATTCCCAACATCAGCCGATCCTGACCAATGTCTGGGCGTTGTTCACGAACCCCGTGTTCCTCTTGGCATATCCCCACGTGATTCTGGCCTCACTCGTGACCGGGGCGATGGTCATGTTGGCCATCTCCGCCTGGCATCTCCGGCGCAAGAGTTCCGTGGTGGCCTTCCGCAGAACGGCCGTTATCTCGCTGGCGGTGTTGCTCCCCGCCGTCCTCGTGAACATGTTCATCGGGAGCGAGCTCGGCGTCGTGGAGGGCACCTACCAGCCCATGAAGATCGCGGCAGCAGAGGCGCTCTGGACGACCTGCCCGTCACGCTGCGCCTTCTCGTTGTTCCAGATCGGCGGAGGGAAGAACGACGAGACACCAACCCAGATCCTTGAGATCCCGGGGCTCCTCTCGATCCTGGCCACCAACCACCTCGATGGAGAGGTCCAGGGCCTCAATAACCTGCAGGCCCAATACGTAAAGGAGTACGGGCCGGGCAACTACATCCCCAACGTCTTCATCCAGTACTGGGGCATGCGCGTCATGGCCTATATCGCCAGCCTCATCGCCCTGATCGCACTGTGGGGGGTTTGGCTGATCCGACGCAAAAAACTTGAGCGGTCGAAGTGGTTCCTCTACATGGCGCCCTGGGCGGTGATCCTGGTCTTCATCATGAACACAGCTGGGTGGCTGCTGACTGAGAGCGGCCGACAACCGTGGATCGTGCAGGGAATCATGAAAACTTCGCAGGCTGCGTCGCCTTCGGTCACCACCACCGACATCACCATCAGCCTGATTGCCTTCGTTCTCATCTACCTCGCCCTCGGTGTGGCCGACACCTACCTGATGGTCCACTACGGACGCAAAGAACTCGACCCCGGCCCGGACGCGCGCGCCCAACTCGACCACGGCGACAGCGACGATGACGATGGCGGACCGTCGCTTGAGGATACCGAAGAGTCCCGGGTCCCGGCCCTCATCTACTAGGAGGCGACAATGCTCTACCTGAACAACGTTTGGTTCGTGATCATCGCCATCTTCTGGGTCGGCTACTTCGTGCTCGAGGGATTCGACTTCGGCGTCGGTATGTTGCACTCCTTCGTGGCCAAAGACGACGTTGAACAACGTATCGTCGTCAACGCCATCGGACCCATCTGGGACGGCAACGAAGTCTGGTTGATCGTCGGAACGGCGGCCATCTTCGCTGCCTTTCCCTCATGGTACGCCTCCATGTTCTCGACCTTCTATCTTGTGCTGCTCATCGTCCTGTTGGCGCTGATGGTACGTGGTATCTCTTTCGAATTCCGCCGCAAGATCGACGACCGCCGATGGCGCAGCATCTGGGGCTGGTCTCTCACGATCGGTAGCGCCCTCATCCCGTTACTATTGGGTACCGCCTTTGGCGACATGCTCCACGGGCTGCCGCTTGACCAGGCCCACAACTTCACGGGCACCTTCTTCGGGTTATTGGTCCCCTTTGGCCTCTATACGGGACTGACGCTGACCGTGCTCGCACTGTTCCTGGGCGCGGCCTACTTGTGCCTCAAGACGGTAGGAGAGTTGCATGATCGAGTCGCCCGCTGGGCCTTGCGACTGGGTTGGGCGGCCGCCCTGGTCACCCTCGGCTGGGTGATCTGGAACCACGTCGGTCTGAGTCAGGGCTTCGTCCCCAAGCCCGTCGAGGCGCTGGCGCTCATCGCGGTGGTAGCGGGCGCCTGGTTGGCTGAGTCTCGAACCGAAGGCTGGGCGTTTGCCGCCGCGGCAGTGGCGATTGGCAGCGTCGTCAGCTCGATTTTCTTCAATCTGTTTCCCAGAGTGATGGTGTCGAGCACCAACGCGTCCTACAGCCTCACGGTGGCCAATTCGTCCAGCCCGGCCTACACGCTGAAGGTGATGACCGTGGTGGCGGCAATCTTCTTCCCCATCGTGCTGCTGTACCAGGGATGGAGTCTGTGGACCTTTCGCAATCGACTCGTGGCACCCGTTCCGGAGACCGACCCGCCGGACGGGACGGATCCAGAGACGGTTGTACCGATACCACCTGCGACGCAGATTCCGGCACCTTGAAGGCGGCCCGGCGCGCTCGTGACTGGCGTCTGCAAAAAGGGCCGGGGTCAGGGCCCAGTGCCCGCGATGGCCGCACCAAGCCCTCCATGATCGACCGCCAGCGGGCATGATCGAGGAACGATGGCCGACTCTGACGCACTCATCCCGGACGAAGAGGCAATTACCCCGAAGGTTCTCCAGACTCCTCGAGCCGCCGGATTCGCAGGAATACTCTTCGCTGTTCTGTTCGGCCTTACCGTCGTGCTCCTGCGAAAGGTCGTCCCGTCGAATCCCTACACCGCCGGTGCATGGTTGACCCGGGCCAGCGACCGCCGTGAACTGACGTTCGCACTTTCACTCGTACCCTTCTGCGGGATCTTCTTCCTCTGGTTCATGGGTGCAGTGCGTGCCCTCATCACCGACGGCGGTGGCACCAACATCTTCGCCAGCCTCGAGCAAAGTTGGACCTCGGTGTCGTGGGAGCAGGTCGTCGCGGCCGATCCCCAGTGCATCATCATCAACAACTACGGCACTCCGACGGCGGCGCAGAAGGAGAAGTTCTTGGAGTCTTCGAAGATCACCCAGAACCTGACAGCGGTCAAGAACAGGTGCTTTTTGCCCCTCAACTACGACGAGGTCACACCTGGGCCCCGCAATGCCGAAGCCATCGTGAAAATCGCCAAGTGGCTCCACCCCTCCGCGTATGGGCTGCCGGCGGACGGTTCGTGACCTCGAGCCCGCCTCCGCTTTCGGGGGATGCTGCGGCGTCAGCCCTGATCCGGGCTTTGCGTCAGGTGGGTGAACTGGTGCCCTACTTGAAGGCAGAGGTCGGCTCGGTCGACTGTACCCGCATCGACACCGTCCAAGAAGTGGAAGACGGGCTGTGGTTGTCTTGCCACGACCTGGTCGCTGACCCGGCCGTCCTCGGAAGAGTCATTCGGGGCACGGGACGGGCCATTGGCACCGATGACGAGGTGGTTGCGGCATCCATCTTCATTCAGGGCTACGCCTACCGCGTCGCCACCATGGCGCTGGCTTGCCTGACCGCCGGCGGTGTCGTTCCTGGATCGGGCTCCGAAGCGATGGCTGTGAGTCTTGGACGAGGTCGGGTAGCCAAAGTGGCCTATCTCGACCCGACGGTGTTCGACATCCTCGACAACCATTCCCCAGCCAACACCCTTATGGAGACTTCATCGGCAGACCGGGCACTGACGCTGGTCCTCGAGCAAGTGATCGAGGATCACCTGCGACCATTGATCGCCACGACTCGCAGACAGATACGCATCGGCCAACGCCTGCTGTGGGGCAACGTGGCTGCCTCGGTGTCCACCGCCTTTCGCACCATGGAAGGATGCCTTGGGCCGTGGGTGATTCCCTTCGGTGAGCGATTCTTCAAGCTCGCTCCGCCGGAGTTGCAGGGGCTCGGTAGGTTTCTCTTGATCGAGGCGCAGGGTCAGAGGGGATGGTTCTGGGAACGGACCAACTGCTGCCTGTTCTATCAGATTGCTGGCCACGCCAAATGCTCCGATTGCAGCCTGGCGCCGGCCGATGAACGATGCGCGGCGTACGAAGCGAGCCTTTCAGGTTGACCTCTTCAAATGCTGAGGCATCCCGCTCCTTGTCGGTACTGGTGTGTCGTGGATGTTGCTGCGGTACCGAGGCCAAACTTCCCGACTTCGACCACCGAGCTCAAGTCCAACAGCTGCAAGCCGCACTCCCACGTGACATTCGCTCCAAGTTATGGAAAGTGGATTTTCTCGGGGGGCACTGGTCTTCGTCAAATGTCGTCGTTGTCCGCAACGGGAAATCACGGCGATGGTTTGGCGAGGTGCTGGACAACAAGGTCACGCGGAAGCAGGCGAGCTCATCGCCATGATCGACAGCGCGACCTGATCGAAAGTCGGAAAAGACATAGAACAAGAACTGCCAAGCGGTGATCGCCGCTCATGGCGCCAAGGCGAGCGGCTGCGACTGCACCTCTAGTTCCGAGTCCGTTGAGCAATCTCCGCAAGCAGGGATCGGCTTGCGGGAATCTCACAATCCGCCTCGATGCGATCGGCTTCTCGCGATGGTCGTTCGGCTCGGAGGACGCGGGTCCAAGGTTAGGACGATGGTCCGAGAGGGGCCTAATGGCTCCGCCCTGTTACTGACGGCGCGCAGATGGGGCAGCGTTGTTACGAAACAATAGTTCCGCGCCGCCGTGCTGGCTTCTTAGACCGTGTCCTACCGCGGGCCAGGCGGGTCAAGGGGCGCCGTAGGCGAGCGACGACGCGAGGGCAGCGAGTCGCGCCGCGACCCTTGACGCGCCGGGAAGTCCCACGCGGTTCCATCATGGGATGAGGCTGCGCCGTTGGGGGTGGCCGCGCTGGTCCCCTTGCTCCCGGGATCAATCGCTCGAGAGTCTTTCCGGGTCTGTCGGCGGATGGTCAGCGTTCGAAGCCAGGACCGCCGCGGTCGATGCCTCGGTCGCGCTCATGGGCCGTACTGGCCTTAAGGTGATCTTCCATCTGGCGCTCTCGGGCTTGCGCGAGAGCGAGGGCTTCACGGGAGCGGTCGAGGGCCCTGACCTCTTCGGGGCTCACGTCGGCGACGACCTGCGCCCGCAGCTCACGGCCCGCCGCGATCCTCTCCCGCTCGCGTTCGACCTTGGCCACGAGAATCTCTCGATTGTGGGCGTTGCTCTTGTCCATCCAGAGGTCACTTTCGCGCTGGCTCTCGCGACTGGCCACCGCTTGCTCGTGCTCCTCGGCCAACTTGTCGACTTGGTCGGCCTGCTTACGGTGCGTGTGAGCGGCGGCGTTGACCATCCGCTCAGCGGTGGTGGCGGCGCGGTGGCGCACGGCGTCATCGCCCCAGCGCGCCCCGGGCGGGGCGCCGGTCGGCCAACGTCGGGCCACCTCGTTCCAGTGCGCCCGGGCCTCCTCGACCTTGACCGCCTTGCGGCCGAAGCGGCCTGGTCCGGCGTCGATGATGCGGTCGTCCTCTCGGGCCGCCATGAAGTCCGCGGTGGCTCGGGCCACCAATTCATCTTTGGTGGCGACAATGCGTTCGGCTTCGGCACGCTCCGCCGCCGCCTCTCGGCGGGCTGCGGCTGCGGCCGCCTGGTCCGCTTCGTTGGCCCGCAGGCGCTCGTCGTCGGGCATGACCGCAACCGGGTGCATTGTTCGCATGCCCAGGGTGAAGCGAAGCTCGGCCTGGCGCTCCATCCAGTCGAGTTCGGCTTCGGTCCGCCAATGGGCCGGGTCGATCACCAGGCCCTCCTGTGGTTCCGGCTCGAGGGCACGCCGCTCGGGCAGGCGCGGTTCATCCGGTGCCTGCTCGACCGACACCTGCTCGGGCGAAGGTTCGGCCCGACGCACGGCACGCGAGGCCTCTTCGGCCCGGACTCGGGCCACCTCCAGTCCCCGGTCGGCGCGGTCGCGGCCGAGGGCGGCCACCAGCTGCATCCGGGCGTCTTCTCGGTCCTCGGCCACGAGATGCAGGGTGTTGTCGTAGCGGCCCCTGGTCGCTCCCACGTAGAGGCCTCCGGCGCTGGTGGCCGAACCCACCGAGGTCACCGAGCGCGCCGTGGTCACGCCCTCGTTGCCGTAGTCGGTGCAGGCGTAACCAAGCTGGACCGCCTCGCGGACATAGGACGGGTCCAGGTGGACCCGTCGGGAACCTTCGCCTGCCACCACGGCGCCGTCGGAGAGAACCTCTTGGATCACCCAACTCTCTCGGTTCGACACGTTGAGATCTGTGTCGTTGCGCCGGGTGACGATGTGGTCGCCCACCCCGATCCGTATCCCTTCCATGCCGGAGGCGACCACGGTGTCGTGCACCGTGCCGGCGGCCACCCGGAGCTCTCGCACGGCCTGGTTCACCAATTCGGCCTCGGCGTTGGTGGCTACGGTGACCGCCACGGCGCCCGGGCGCTCGAGGTCCGGGGCGACGTCGGCCGCAATGGCGGCGACCGCCTCGGCCTCATTGGCGTGGACCACCACCATGTCGCGGGCGAACAGGCGCTCGACGACGGCGTCGGGCTCGGCGCCCTCGCGCAGGGCCAAGGACAGGGCGGCGTACTCGCGATCGGTCTCGGTGACCGGCATCCCCGCCTCATCGAGCCCGGTCCGCACGAACCGGTGGACCTCGTCCAGAGTGACCGTGCTTTCGGCCCAGCGGCTCGCCGTCTCCATCACCCCGCCCCGCCCCACCGCCCCGAGCTGACGGGGGTCGCCCACCAGCCGCAGCGCCGCCCCCGACTCGGCCGCCAGGTCGATAAGGGCATTGGCCTGGTCGACGGTCATCAGTGCCGCCTCGTCGACCACGAGGACCGTGGCCGATGAAAGCGCCGCCCGCTGATAAAGCCGGCCGGTATCCGGGTTTAGGGCATCGTCGCTCAGCCGGGACCAGCGGCCCGCCTCGTCCCAGCGAAAGCCGTGCCGGTAGAGGAGCGCCGAGAGCGAGGAGCCCTCGGCGCCGACCTCGGCCGCGGCCACCATCGCCCCCTTCCGGGTGGGGGCGACCACCACCAGATCGCGGCCCTGCTCGGCCAGGCGCTCCCGGACGACGGCCAGCATCTTGGTCTTGCCCGACCCGGCCGGGCCGATGACCACTTCGAGGCGCCGGGAACCGGCCAGGGCCTCGACCGCCTCGATCTGACCGGCGCCGAGGCCCTGGACCTGCGCCAGCACTCCCCCGTCGTAGTCACGCCCGGTGCTCTCGCCGGCCAGTCCCGCGAAGCCCAGGTTGAGTGCCGCGTCGGCGGCGATCACCGCCTCCGAGGTCAGATAGCGCGACATGACGGTCGGGGTGTGGCGCGCCGCGTCGAGCACCGAGGTACAGCGCTCCAGCGCCCGCGCCTCACAGTCCTCGACCAGTTCGGCCACCGCGCCGCTCTCGGCCACGACCCCGCTGCGTACCACGGCCACCTCGACCGCCGCGGTCAGATCGGCTCGGCTCCAGGCGCTCCTTTGCCCCGAGAGCATGGCCACGGCCTCGACGGCTACGACGTCGCGATCCACCTCGGACACCGGCACACGCTCGGTGCGCACGGGCTGGCGGGCGTCGAGGGTGAAGTCGAACCCCGCCTCTGCGAGTTCGACCCGGGTTCGGGCGGCGAGTTCCTCGGGGGCTTCGCGCTCTTTGCTCTTGGCCCGGCGAGAGGAGGCCCAGGCCTCTTGGTCCCACCCGTTCTTCACCCGCTGCGACGGTTCGCGCTCGGGGTGGGCCGCGCGCCAGTCCGCCTCCAGACGCTGACGGTCCTGGGCCACTTGGGCCGTGCGCTTGGACAGAAGGGCGACCGCACCTCGGGCCTGGTCCACCTCGCCGTCGGCGCCCAAGGTGTACCCCTGTGACGCCAGGGCTTGGCGGAGCCCGAGGTCGGTCATCAACACCCGGGTCCCCCGCTCGTTGACGGCCTGGATCTGTTGGCGGATGGCGGCCGAGTGAAGCCCCCGCCAGCTCCCGTCGGGGGCCTTCACCCGGGTGTTCATCATGAGGTGGACGTGGCGGTGGGGATCCCCTTCCCGACTGGTCAGGTGGCGCACCCGGGCCGTCTCCACGGTGAGCTTCCCGACCTCGACTTGGGCTCCTCGGGGACCGATCCGGGTCACCGCCACCGCGGACAGATACCGCGCGATCTCGTCGGCCTGGCGGTCGAGCATGGCGTCGAGAGCGGCCGAGATCACCGGATTCTGCGAGGCCAAAATCGACAGCGACTTGGGATTGTTGACCACGACTTCGACGAAACGGAGCGGCTGGCGGTCCGCCCCGCCGGTGCGGATGAGACCCTTGACTTCCCCGCTCTTGGGGTCGATCCCCTCCACCCATTTGATCAGGTCGCCCTCGGCGGCGAGCGTGGTCCGACCGGCCCGCTCCCCCGCCTTCCAAGTGTCGATCTCGACCGCCACCCGGGCGTTCTCGCTGTAGTAGGCCTCCGCCCCCTGGTGGCCCTCGTCGAAGTATTTGGCCGCGCCGACTCCTGAGCCCCGGTAAAAGTGCATTCCTCCTTTCACCGGCGCTCCTCTCTTTTCGGGTGACTCCCGGGCACGCCTCGGATCGCCTGGTTTTTTGGGCCGATACCGCAGGTAGCATACGTGCTGTGAATCTGTCGTGAACCCTTAATGATGTGATAGTGGGGGGGTAATGATGGCCGGCTGTGAGGCGTAGGGAAGTCGTCAGTCAGAGAGGTGGCGCTGTGATCACGGGGATAATGGCTACGGTCCTGAGAAACGACATCTGAGGAAGAGGGTGCAGCATGGCTGAGAAGTCCCGGAGTGGCAGCAAACAGACTGAGTATCGCTTGGCGGACACCAAGATCGACGGCACCCTCGCGGCGTGGCCCGAGGTTCCGCCCCGGGCTCCCAAGTCCGCGGTCGAAGAGACCCGCCTGGCCCTGATCGCCTCGCCGGGCGAGGTCCATCGTCTCTCCCCCAAATTCAGCGACATGGGGCGAGCTTCAAGAATTGCTCAAGCCTTCACCCGGGCCCGGCCCAACAAGCTCTCTCCCACCGCGACCGGCTCCTTCGATGCCCGGGCTTTCTTCGATCCCGAAGAGGGGAAGTGGCGCATCGCCGCCCGCTATGTGCCGGCCGAGAATGCAGCAGCACCAAATCTACGACCGGGCTCCTGAGTCGCAAGGATCACCCCGGCCGTGTGCTCATCCCTCGCCTGCGAGGTAACGCTTCACAAAGGCCGCCGGGGACATGACAGGGATGTCGTCGTAGCTCGAAGAGATCGAGCAAACCCGCATCACCGGTCACGATGGCGTCGACCCGAGCCTCGGCCGCTGCCTCGAGGATTCGATTGTCCGGTTCGTCGGCCACGACGCTCAAGGTGGTACCCGGCTCGACGACCTCCGCGATGGCCCGTACGCGCTCGATGATCTCGGCAGGGTCGAGGAATACCCTTGCCAGCTTCGGATATCGGAGCACCCGATCGAGCTCATCGAGCAGCGCCACACTCGACACGAGCAACAGCTCACCGGCGAGCACAGCGTCGACGATCACTGACGGCGGCCCCGACCACCCGAACCCCGAGACGAGTGTGTTCGTGTCGAGCACGACGACGATCACAACTGACGGGCAGCCGCAATCGCCTCGTCGATCACCTCGACGCCGAGGCCCGCTTGGCGGACCGCCTGCCGCGCCGCGCCGAGGGCGTCGTTGAGCTCGGAGCGCGCCCGCTCACTGGCGGCGAGCTTCATCTCCGCGTACTCGTCGCGGCTGACCAACACGGCCAGCGCCTTGCCTCGCTTGGTCAAGGCCACCACGTCGCCGCCGGCGGCGACCTCTTCGACCAGTCGGCCGAGCGAGCTACGAGCATCTTCGACTCCGACGAACCGCTCCATATGAACCTCCAGATCAACCGTAAGGTTAGCCGATAGGTTCACGGCTTCGGCAGCGCCACCTCTCGCAGGGCTGATGGTGGCCCTGTGTTCGCCCCCAAAAGTGACTGCCCGAACGAACCGCGGAAAGCGAGAGACGCTCGTGCTCCCGATCTACCAACATTCTCTCCGGAGGCTGCCCAATGCTTGATCATGAATTCACCCCGTCCGAGTCGGCAGTTGGAACCTTGCCTCATTCCCTTAGGGAAACCTCGTCATCCCCGCTCGCAACGACAGATAGTCGTGCAGAGATCAGAATCGGGCGCGCCATCGGACAGGGTGGCAGGGAGTTGAGGTTGGCCCCGCTGCGTTCCCGATCGCGAGATTTCTCACGATGCAAGTTCGACGCAGCATTTCGCGACCCAGTTCTTATGGTGAGACCTCACTCGGCGCGCCCGACCGTAGCTGATCGAGCGGTCGGCCGCGGACCCGGCGAAAGGTCTGGACCGAGACCGAACCCTGAAGCGGAGCTGAGCGATCGGGCTCACGCTCCATCCTCGACAGCGAAGGAGCCAAAGGAACATGGATACCCAACTCTTGCTCTCGGTAGAAGAGGCAGCGGAAGTGATCGGCCTCGGCCGGACGAGGACCTACGAGCTTGTGATGGCCAAAAAGATCCAAAGCGTCAAAGTAGGACGGCGGCGCCTTGTCGTCCGCAGCAGTCTCGCCGACTTCGTCCAGGCGCTGCTGAGCGAACAGGGTAGCGCCTAGTTCGTACCGAAAGTACAAGGCGACCGAGTGGCCGACGATGGATCTAACGTCCGATAATGTAAAGGTATCGGACGTTAGACAGACAGGAGGTGCCCTCTCAAGTGGCACTCGAACCGACCCCTCAATCAGGACTCGTCCCGCCCTCCGACGCAGCCACGACCTTCACTTCTGCATCTGCGTCCGACAACACAAAGCGGGCCTACTCGGCCGACTGGGCTGACTTCGCCAACTGGTGCCACGAGAACTACCGGCCGGCCCTCCCTGCCGATCCGAGCACGCTGGCGGACTACATCGCGGAACTAGCCAGCCCGCCCCGCAAACTCAAGGCGTCAACCATCAATCGGCGCTGTTCAGCCATTGCTCGAGCTCACCGCCTGGCCGGCTTCCCCACACCTCTAAATGGCGTGGCCAAGGAGACGATGGCCGACATCCGCCGCACGCTTGGCACGGCTCCCCACCAAGTGGCCCCGATCGGCCTTAAGGAGCTTCAGGCAATGATCGCCGCTCTCCCCCACTCGACGAAGGGGATCAGGGACAGGGCACTGCTCCTTTTGGGCTTCGCCGGGGCCCTTCGCAGGTCCGAGCTCGTGGCCCTGGACGTGACCGATGTCACACCCACCGACAATGGTCTGCTGATCATGCTGCGACGCTCGAAGACCGATCAGGAAGGGGAAGGTCGAACCGTGGGCATCCCATACGGCTCTCATCTTGAAACCTGTCCGGTCCGAGCGCTTCAGGCATGGCTCCAATCCTCCGAGATCACCGAAGGACCGATCTTTCGTCCAGTAGACCAGCACGGTGTAATCGGCGCCACTCGTCTCTCCGATCGCTCAGTCGCCAGGATCATTCAGAGCTCGGCCAAGCGCGCTGGGCTAGACCCGGAGCAATTCGCCGGTCACTCCCTCCGAGCGGGCTTGGCCACCGCTGCAGCTGCTGCGGGAGTGAGTGAGCACGACATCGCCCGAACGACAGGTCACCGCTCGGTCGCCGTCCTGCGCCGATACGTGCGTACGGCCACCGTCTTCGAGCGGAATGCCGCAGCGTCTGTGGGTTTGTGATGGCGAGCTTTGATTTCGCGCCGGGAATCAACCCAGCGTCATGGCTGAACAACACTCGGGTCTGGGATACGGAACTCTCCAACGCCAACACGGGTATTACTGCATCAGATGGTCAGAGAGCGTTCCTTCTGGCCATTGAAAGTCTCGATGCCGGACTCCGACTTTTGCTGTTGGGGCACGACTGGGAGAAGTGGGTCTATACACGGGCCTACTGGGCGATACGCGAGATGACGGAATCAACCCCCCGCCCGTACCCCCTTCTGAACTCAGAGTCATCGCGCCTCCAGAGACACGTCGCTGAGCTAGAAACCGAGCTGAAGAGGATGGCCCATGAGGACAGCAGCGTCGATCTGACAGCCATGCGGCTCGTGCTTGATACTTCGGCGCTTGTTAGAGCCAAGTGCTTCACTGAGGTCGACTGGCCTGAATACTTCGAACGCAAGCCGGTCCGATTGGTAATCCCGATCCTCGTAATCCATGAGCTGGACCACCTAAAGAACACCGGAAAATCGAATAAGGCTCGGCCCCGCCTTAAGAAGATCCGCTCAATTCTGGAGGGGCACGGACATGGACCGGGTGACGTTCGAAGCGGGGTAACGCTGGAGCTGCTCCTTGACCCTCCTGATCATCATCGACTACCGATAAACGATCAAGAGATCATTCGCCGAACCGACAATCTGAAAGGTCGTGTCGGCGGTCCACTTCGACTCGTTACGGGGGATTACGCAATGCAGTTCACCGCCGAAGCGGATGACGTACCCGTCTTTTTTCTTCCGGATGAGCTTCGGCTGGATCCTGACGGGCCATCCGACTCAGTCTCGGTGCTGAATGCTCGACAAACGGTCGGCCTGTAGGGCGCTAGGTATGGAGAACTTCACCGCAATCGGGACGTTCTGGCTGCCAAACGGCGAGAAGGCGGCCCGGGCCGGCACCCTGGTATTTGACGCAACGGAACGCAACACAATCGTTCTGCGCATCGCTGGATCCTTCGAGGCAGAACTGGCAATGGTGCACGACACGAGCCAGAGCTACCCCGTGATCTACGGCGACTTGGAAACTGGCAGACAGGTCACTCTCGCCAACGTCCTGAAGATAGATTCGTCGCTCAATATCCATGAGCTCACAGTGAACCCGGTGACTCTCCTGGCGCACTGGATCCTGGTAGGTGGGCATTTCCCCGACGGAATCGACACTGAGTTCCCCGATTTCGCTTTTGACTTCGATCGGTTGGACGAATGGGCACTTTCGATGCGACCGACCAACGTCCTCCTAGAAGAGCTCACAGAAAGCGGGGTCGGTCGGTTTCGGATTGAACCTCCCGAAGAGACGGTGTTTGCAGCTTTCGGCGGCGACATCAAGGTGGCAATGGGCAACTCGGTGTCGATGAACCCCAATCTCTTTCGCGCAGAACGATCCGCAAACCTCGTCTACGCACCCGAGACTCCTATGACACTGCCCAACATGGTTGACCGCGTGATTACGCCATTCAGCCAGTTCATCGAGTTTGCAAATGGGCGCTCACTCCACCTCAGCAAACTCAATGCTCATTTCCCACCCAACGATCGAACCGTGAACGATCGGATCCTTCCCGCATTTGTCGAAGTAGCGTTCTCTGGCTGGCAACCCACGCACAGGGATGAGGACGGCCACAACCTGCCGGTACTGGCCCTCTCCGTTATGAAGGACAGAGAGTCCCAGCTACTCGAGCGATGGATGGATCTCCATGACCGCGCACGAGAGGCCTTCGGCTTGATCTTCTCGATTTCGTCCGGACCCACCCTCTACCTAGAAACACGGTTCCTTCTCGCCATTCAGGGACTCGAAGTCATGCACCGCAGGATTCTGCCAGGGCGAGCGTTGGAGCCCGATGAGCTGGAACAACGGATTCAAGCAGCGCAGTCCAGCACTGAAGACCCGAAGGTTCGCGAGTGGTTTAACTCCAAGCTGCAGTTCGCCGGTGAGAAGACTCTCAGAAAAAGGCTCCGAGAGATCCTGCAAATGATCGGTGAGCCGGGCCATTTCATCGCCAACGAGTTCGTTCAGAAAGCTGTCATAACGAGGAACTTCTACACCCACTATGACCCAACGTCCGGGCAATCCGAACAAGGTCAAGCTCTCCACTATCTGACACTGCAAGTGCTGGCCGTGTTCGATCTGTTCCTCTTCAACCAGCTCGGGTTTGAAAACGCCGAGGCGGCCGCGGTCTTTAGTGAGTCACCTAAGGCAAAGGAACTCGCGTTTTCAGAGATCTGTCGCTGCGAAGGAATGACGGGCAAAGCTCGATGGCACAAATCGTCAAGCGGACTACAGCCAGCAGCGAGAACCGCTACGACGTACGCATCCGTATCGGGGGCAGGGTAATCACCCGGACCTTCAACCGGCGCAAGGACGCCGACAACTACGCAACCACTCTCGAAGCGGACAAGCTCCGTGGGATCGTCATCGACCCACGTCGAGCTCGGACACCCTTCAAGGACGTGGCAACCGCATGGGTCAAGTCGAGCACAGCCAAGCGCGCCAGCTCCGTTGCCCGAGATCAGGGGATCATCAACAATCACCTACTACCGTCTCTCGGCAGCCGCGCCGTCGGTTCGATTACCAAGGCCGATGTGCAGAGCTTGGTCGACGGCTGGAAGGACAAACAGGCGCCGTCCACGATCGGACGCCAGTACTCGTGCCTCCGGGCGCTAATGGCCTGGGCAGAAGCAAGCGAGTACATCGTGCGAACTCCCTGCCGTGACATCCGACTCCCCCGCTCCCGGCTCGTCGACCGGCCCGCCCTCAACGCCAAGCAGCTCGCCGTCGTCGCAGAGGCTCTCGGACGCGATCAGGCCCCCATGATGTGGGTGGGCGCCGTCCTGGGTTTCCGATGGGCGGAGTGCGCCGGCATGACGGCAAACCGGATCGATTTCGACTCCGGCACCGTGACCGTCGACCGCCAGCTCTCTCGAGCCGGAACACTGGCCCCTCCGAAGTCCGCCTCGAGTACCCGCACACTGGCGTGCCCCAAGTGGCTCATGGACGACCTCGCGGCGCTAGTTGATCGACGCGAGATGGATCGGAGCTCGGATGCGCTCTTATTCGTGACCCGTGACAATCGACCGCTTGACTACACAAATTGGCGACGGCGGGTCTGGGGCCCAGCCTGCGAGAAAGCGAAGCTGCCCGCTCTCAGGTTCCACGACCTCCGTTCGCTGGCAACTACCGCCCTGGTGGCCGCAGGAGTCGACGTGAAAACGGCCCAGACCCGGCTGGGCCATTCTTCACCCCAGGTGACTCTCGGGATCTATGCCCGGATGACGGCCGAGAACGACCGGAAGGCCTCGGACCTGGTGGGCGAAATTTTCCGGCCGCGCAATGGACGCGCGATGAAGGCGAAGGAACCTGCGAAGAAGAGAGGAAGAAATGGCCTCTGACCTGGACCGGAATGAGTGGGCGCTGCGGGACTCGAACCCACGACCTCAGCCGTGTGAAGGCTGCGCTCTAACCAGCTGAGCTAAGCGCCCGAATCGCCCAGATGTGCCGCGCATATCTGAACCGGGACCACAGACGATAGCCCAGCGTTTTGAGCCTCACCGAGGGCCAAGTACCCTGGGAGCAAATGGCGCTTTCTACGAACGGTGACGGCAGCAAGCAGCGGAAACTGAGCGAGCGGCTCTCCCCGATGCTCCTTCGTCCGACCCCGCCCGGGGACGCCCCCCCGGATGAGCCCGATCGAATTCTGCGCCCCGAAGAACGCAAAGCCGCCATGAGCGGCCTCAGCGCGTTCGAGGCCAAGTGGTCCAGGGTCGGGATCTTCGTGGCGATCGTCCTGGGCGTTGTCTTCACGCTCTATCTGCGCGCGGAGCACTCCGAGAAGACGGCGACCGTCATCCGGCATGGCAAGAAGGTCAAAACGGCGGTGCCGATCTCGGATTCCTGGCTCTTGCTGGGCGTCATTCTGCTGGTGTTCTGCGCTCTGGGCGCCTGGGCCCTCCAGCGACGCAAGCGCACCCTGCTTGCCTTCTCGTTTTTCGTGATCGGGTTCTCGTTCACGCTGATCTTCGCCCCCCTCGGGTTCGCCTTCATCATTCTGGGCGGATGGCTCATGTTGCGCGCCTACCGGATTCAGAAATTCGGTACGCCCAACGCGAAGATGGCCGCCAAGGAAGCGGCGGCGCGTCCGCCGCGCCGGGAACGAAAGAAGGCCGCCAGCACCCCTTCCAAGCCGACGGCCTACAAGCCGCCGACGGCCAACAAGCGCTATACGCCAAAAGCGGCACCGCGTAGGAAAGTGGCCAAACCGCCCGAAAAAGCGGCGAAGCGGGCCGAATAGGTCAGCGGCCGGGCGCGATCCGTTCCTGCTCGCCGCCGGGGATGACGAGGGCGGAGCGCAACAGTGCCAACACGTCGCTCCGCCTGCGCACCAAGGACCGCGCGGTCGGCTCCTCCCCCAATGCGCGCAGGACCTCGACTTCGGTGACCATGCCGATCACGGTGGAGTAGATGGCAAGGAGGAGAAGCCGGGGGTCATGCCGACGCATGGTGCCGGCGTCCATTTCAGCCTCCAGGAATGACGAGGCGCGCCGCACCAGGGGCTCCAACGCAAGGGTCATCTGCGTCGCCGCGGGGGGACCGAGCCTCGATACTTCCCGGAGCAGTCCTAGCAGTTCGGGTTGCCGCGCGGCGAGCCGGAAGACGGACCTCACGACGGCCTCGATCCGCACCCACCCGATGCCGGCGCCACGGAGCGCCGACTCCAGAGCCTCCGACAGGTCGCCCGCGCTGCGTGCGATGACCGCCTCGAGCACAGCGTCCTTGGAGGGGAACCAGTAGAGGATGCTCTGCTTGGTGATTTCGAGGCCCTTGGCCAGCGCGTCCAACGAGGTGGCCTCGTAGCCCCGGGTGGCGAACGACGCCAAAGCGGCGTTGAGGATGCGGTCGCTCGTCGAAATGACGGCGTCACGTGCTGGCGCAGCCGTCGACGCCCGCTCGGCGGAGAGGCCGGGGACGGATTGCCCGCCCTGGGTCTGGCCGGACCTCGTTGTCGTGCTCACTTACCAAATGGTAGACAGATTCGGCGACGGATGGTAAACAATTCCGGTGCCAATCGGCCGGGACCTCCGTGCAAAGCGATTCTTCATTACCGGTGCCACCGGGTTTTTAGGCACTGCGCTGGTCGAACGCATCCTCCGCTGCATCCCTGAAGCCGACATCACCGTACTGGTCCGCCCTGGCCGGAGGGCGGATCCGGCCGCCCGACTGGCCCGGGAAGTCATCCGGAATGACTGTTTCGACCGGCTTCGCTCCGAACTCGGGAACGAATTCGCCCCCGAGGTGGCTCGTCGTATCAAGGCCGTCGCGGGTGACGTCGGACAAGATGGCCTGGGTCTCGACGAAGAGGGGCGGGCCGCGCTGGCCGCCAGCGACATCGTCATCCACTCGGCCGCCACCGTCTCCTTCGACGCTCCCCTGACCCAAGCGATCGAAATCAACCTGCTCGGTCCCGCCCGGGTGGCCGAAGCCATCGCCGTCACCGGATCGCCGGCCCACCTGATCTCCGTATCGACCGCGTACGTCGCCAGCACCCATCAGGGTGAGGCAAAGGAAGAGCTGCTCTCCGAGAACCGGTTCACGCTGGACATCAATTGGGAAGAGGAGGTCAAAGCCGCCCGTCGCCTGCGCGACGACCTCCAGGCGGCCTCCCGCCGACCTGACCGCCTCACCGCCTTCACCAAGGAAGCCCGCGGGGAGATCGGCGGCGCCGGGGACCACCTGATCGCCACCCGGGCGGAGAAGATCCGCGAGGAGTGGGTGCGCACCGAACTGGTCGATGCCGGCACCGCCCGCGCCCTTTCGCTCGGATGGCCCGATGCGTACCCCTTCACCAAGGCCATGGGCGAGCGCGTCCTGGTCGAGAAGTGGGCCGGGAAGCTGCCGATCACCTTCGTCCGGCCTTCCATCATCGAGTCCGCTCTTCTGGAACCTCGACCCGGGTGGATCCGGGGGTTCCGGATGGCGGAACCGATCATCGTGTCGTACGCACGCGGCTTACTGCGTGAGTTTCCCGGAGTGCCCGAAGGCATCATCGACGTGATCCCGGTGGACCTGGTGGTCGCGGCCATTCTCGCCGTCGCCGCCCACGGTCCGGACCCCGCGGGTCCGAGCGTCTTCCATGTGGCGTCCGGCGTGCGCAACCCCCTCCCCTACGGGCATCTCGTCGATCTGGCGGAGGACTGGTTCAGTCGCAATCCGCTCTACGACGAGCGGGGGCAACCGATCAGCGTGCCCGAATGGTCGTTCCCCGGCCGCGGGCGGGTGCAGCGCCAACTGCGCCGGGCCGATCAGGTCATGACCATCGTCGAGCGGCTGTTGACCGCCCTGCCGGTGCGGGGGAAGCAGGCCGATCTTGCGGCGCGGATCGAGGATCGTCACGCGTTGGCCAAGCGCGCCCTCGGCTACGTCGAGCTCTACGGGGCCTATACCGAGACGGACGCCCGCTACCGGGTCGATCGGCTGATCGAGCTGTGGGACACGTTCGACGAAGAGGACCACGCGGCGTTCTGCTTCGACCCGGCCGTCATCGACTGGGACCATTACGTCCACAACGTGCACTTCCCGTCCGTGGTCGAACACGCCCGGGTCCGCACCACCGCCGGGCGCTCGGTCGTGGAGAAGCGTCCCGAACGCGCCCGCCGGGCGATTCTGTCGGCCGACCGCCACCTGGCCGTGTTCGACCTCGAGCACACGCTCATGGCCTCCAACGTGGTGGACACCTACGCCTGGCTGGCCAGCCGCCACCTGCCGGTCGGACGCCGGGCCAAGTTCGTGGCCGACCTGCTGCGCGAGGCACCGTCGTTGCTGGCGCTCGACCGGCGTGACCGGGGCGACTTCCTGCGCTCGTTCTACCGCCGCTTCGAGAATGCCCCCATCGCCCAACTGCGCGCCGACTCCTGGGAGTTGTTCCACCGCCAGCTCCTGACCCGGTCTTTCCCCGAGGGCTTCGCCCGGGTGCGGGCGCACCGCGCCCTGGGCCACCGCACCCTGCTCATCACCGGCGCGCTCGACTTCATCATCGATCCGGTCCGGCCCCTGTTCGACGACATCGTCTGCGCCCACATGGACGTACGCAACGGCCTCCTCACCGGTCACCTCACCAACCTTCCGCCCGATCGGCGAGGCACGCGCCCTCGTCCTGGCCGACTACGCCGAGGAACACAACCTCTCCTTGGAGGAATCGGTGGCCTACGCCGATTCGTCGAGCGACCTGGCCATGCTCGAGGCGGTCGGCTTCCCGGTCGCCGTCAATCCCGAAGCACGCCTGGCGGCCATTGCCCGCCGCCGGGGCTGGCACGTCGAGCACTGGTCCAAAGCGCAGGGCGGCTCGCACCGCGCATTGCCCTTGGGGCCCTTCGACGTGAAGTCGCCCAAAGCGGTCATCGCCAAATGAGCACGCTCCTCTTCGAACGCTCGCTGCCGCGTTTCGCCGCTGCCCGCATCGCGTCGAGCTTCGGCTCCGGGCGCGGGGCCGGCGTCGGGCCGCTGCGACTGGTCGAGCAGGACGCGCCTTCGCTGCCCGGCGAGGGTTGGGTGCACGTCGACCCGCTGCTGGCGGGCATCTGCGGCTCGGACCTCTCCACCCTGGACGGGCGCAGTTCGCGCTACTTCGAAGAGATCGTCTCGTTTCCCTTCGTCCCCGGGCACGAAGTGGTCGGATTGCTGTCCGCTGATGCGATCGGTGCAGATGGGTCGGTCCTCGTCGCCGGCACACGGGTGGTGCTCCAGCCCGTCCTCGGTTGCGCGGCGCGCGGGATCGATCCTCCGTGCGCTGCCTGCCAGGCGGGGCACGTGGGGAATTGCGGGTATCTCGCCTTCGGGCACATCCGGCCCGGACTGCAGACCGGCTTTTGCGCCGACACCGGCGGTGGATGGTCGACGACGGGCCTGGTGGCGCATTCGAGCCAGCTCTTCGCCGTGCCCGAGGGATTCAGCGACGCCGATGCCGTGACGATCGAACCGGTGGCGTGTGCCGTGCATGCCGTGTTGGGCGCGGGCATCCGCGACGGGGACGTGGTAGCCGTGCTCGGTGCCGGTACCCTGGGCCTCACGGTCACTGCCGCCCTCGCTCATCTCGCCGCCACGGGACGCTGCCCTGCGCCGCGCTCCCTCCTGGTGGGCGCCAAATACGCTCACCAACAACGGCTCGCCCGCGAGTTCGGGGCCACCGAAGCGTTGCCGGCAGACCAATTGGCGCGGGCCGTGCGGCGACACACCCACTCGCTCTCCTTCGGCGGCGTGGCCGGTGAGACGGCAACGCTTTCCGGAGGGGCCGACGTGGTGATCGATTGCGTGGGCAGCGCGGAATCGATCAGCCAATCGCTGTCGATGGTCCGCCCCCGCGGCACGGTCGCCCTCGTCGGGATGCCGGGCAAGGTGACGATCGACCTCGCACCGTTGTGGCACCGCGAGGTGCGCCTGGCCGGTGCCTACGCGTACGGGACCGAGAGCGTGCCCGGTGTTGCGGCGGCGGGTGGTGCTGTTGCGGGTGGTGCTCCCGCCACAGGGACAAGGAAGAGAGCCGCAGCCAAATCCAAAGAGGTTGCAACGACGGAGGTTGCCACGACGGAGGTTGCCACGACGCAGGTGAGCACGTTCGACCTGGCGTTCGACGTCGTCGCTGCCGCCTCGACCGGCAGTCTCGTCTCCGCCACCTACCCTTTGGCCCGTTTCGAGGAGGCCGTGGCGCATGCCGGCGCCGCCGGGAGGCGGGGAGCTGTGAAGATCGCTTTCGATATCAGGAAAGGACACACCCGATGAGCCGCCGTCCCGGTTTCGTGCTCGAGGTGGACAAATCCACGCCGCCGACCCTGTTCTGGAACGGTGAGGGTTTCACCCTCGAGACCCTCCCCGAGGGCAGTCGGGTGATTTACGCACCCGAGCCGATGAAGGCACTCGACGATCCCTACAGCGCCATTCGCCACGCACTGCTGCACCCCCTCGGCGATCGTGATCCCTTGCCGGCACTGCTCCACGCGGGAATGAAACTGACGATCTGCTTCGACGACATTTCGCTCCCGCTCCCTCCGATGGAGGCACCCGACATCCGCCAGATGGTCATCGAGACGGTGCTCGACATGGCGGCCGACGCCGGTGTCGACGACGTCATGCTCATCGCCGCCCTTGCGCTGCACCGCCGGATGACCGAAGACGAATTACGACACGCGTTGGGCGACCGCGTGTATGACGCGTTCGCCCCCCACGGTCTGCTCACCCAACACGATGCCGAGGACCCCGACAATCTCATCCACCTCGGGCAGACGGACTCGGGCGAGGACATTGAGATCAACAAGCGGGCCGCCACCTCGGATCTGCTGGTCTACGTCAACATCAACCTCGTGGCCATGGACGGTGGGCACAAGAGCGTGGCCACCGGGCTGGCCAGCTACCGGTCGCTCCGCCATCACCACAATCCCCAGACCATGCAACATTCCCGCTCGTTCATGGACGCCCCCGCGTCCGAACTGCACAGCTCGAACTGGCGCATGGGAAGGTTCATCGCCGACGCCGGCGTGAAGATCTTCCAGATCGAGACCACCCTCAACACCGACACGTTCCCCTCTTCGTTCGCCTTCCTCCAAAAACGAGAGTGGGAGTGGAACCTGCGCGACCGCGCCACCTTCGCCGCGACCTCGCGTTCGCTCAAAGGGGTACCGCCGCGTCTGGCCCGTCAGATCTTCCACTCGATCGAATCGCCCCATGCCATGACATCTGTACAAGCGGGGGAGGTCGAGGCCGTCCACGCCGTCACGACGGAGAACGTGTGGAAGCAGCAAGGGGTCGATGTCCAGGGGCAAACCGACATCCTCACCTTGGGTCTGCCCTACATCTGTCCCTACAACGTCAACTCCATCATGAATCCGATCCTGGTCGCCTGTCTCGGCCTCGGGTACTTCTTCAACCTCTACCGGGGTAAGCCGCTCGTGCGCGAGGGCGGGGTGCTCATCCTGCGCCACCCGACGCGGCCCGAGTTCCACCCCGGTCATCACCCCAGTTACATCGATTTCTATGAGCAGGTCCTCACCCAGACCGTCGACCCCGTGGCCATCCACAAGCAATTCGAGGAGTCATTCGCCACCGATCCGTGGTACATCCACCTGTACCGCACGGGTCACGCATATCACGGTGTCCATCCCTTCTACATGTGGTACTGGTGCGCGCACGCGCTCGAGCATCTCGGCCGCGTGATCATCGTCGGCGGCGACCCCAAGGCCGTGCGTCGCCTCGGGTTCTCACCGGCTTCCTCGTTGAACGACGCGTTGGAGATCGCGAGCGACGTGGTGGGCCCCTCCCCCACGCTGACCCACCTGCACGCACCCCCGATCATGATGGCGGACGTGCACTGATGGCACGGTCGGGGGGTCTGCTCAACCGGGCCCGTGCGATCCGCTTCCCGCTGGCGGCGCCGTCATGGCCCGCGACCGTGGAGCGCACGGATCCCGAGCGCAAACTCGGACTCGAGTACGACCACGAATGGTCCCGCCGCTACCCGGCCCGTCTGGCCCGGGCCATGGTCATGGACAACCTGGCCCGCCCCGTCGCCCGGGTCATCGCCCCGGCCACTGTGCGCGGCGTGGAGCACCTCCGCCACGTCGAGGGCCCGGTCATCTTCGCCGCCAATCACGCCAGCCACGTCGACACGCCACTCCTGCTGACCAACCTGCCTCTCGAGTTTCGCCACCACACCGTGGTGGCAGCCGCGTCCGACTACTTCTTCGATCGCACCTGGAAATCGGTCCTCTGGTCGTTCGCTCTGGCCGCGATCCCTTTCGAGCGGAGGAAGGTGAACCGCAAGTCACTCGAGACCCTTTCCGAACTGCTCGAGGACGGCTGGAACGTGGTCATCTTCCCCGAGGGTGGACGGTCACCCGACGGATGGACCCAGCCTTTCAGTGGGGCACCCTCCTACCTGGCCCGGCGCACCGGCCGTCCCGTCGTCCCGGTCTATCTCCACGGCACCCGCCACGTCCTGCCCAAGGTCGCCGATGTCAGCGCGCAGGCACCCGGCGGTTCGGGCACCGAAGGGCGTCGCGGCGGTCAGTTGCGGCGCTCCCCGATTTCGGTCCTCTTCGGCGCCCCGCTGTCCCCCGACGAGGGGGAGAACGCCCATCGCTTCTCCGACCGTATCGAGGCCGCCGTCGCCAACCTCTCCCGTGAGGTGCATGCCGACTGGTGGCAGGCACGGCGGGCGGTGAGCACGGCCGACCCTGAAGACGGTGCGGCGCACGCACACCGGGGACCCGATGCACCCCCATGGCGACGGGCGTGGGCTCTCGATACGCCGCCGTCCAGCGGTCGCGCCCGGTGGCCCGAATAAATGCAGAGACCCTGCGACCGCCTTCGTTGAAAGGAGCTCCCATGCCCGCCTCCGATCCACGTGCGATCGGCGCCACTCCCCCTGATGATGGGCACCACACGGGCGATGTGGTGACGAAGCTCAGTTCCCGATCCGTCCCGGAAACGGTGTCGTCGTTCACGGAGCTGCTGCTCAGCAAGGACGTGAAGATCTTCGCTGTCATCGATCAACGTGGCGAGGCCCGGCTGGTCGGACTGGAGCTACGCGAAACGGTACTGGTGATCTTCGGAAACCCTGCCGCCGGAACGCCGGTGATGGAAGCCTCACCCCTGTCGGCTCTGGATCTTCCGCTCAAGGTTCTGATCTGGTCGGACGAAGGGCAGACCAAAGTCTCCTACGTCGCACCCGACGCTCTGGCATCACGCTACGGACTCAGCCCCGAGCTCGTGGCCAACCTCCGGGCGATCGACGCCCTCACGGACGCGCTCGTCGCCGGATAATCGATCGCGGGGACGCTCCGGCGTCAGCTTTTGGCCGGATCGCTATGCCTCAGCGGGCGGTTGGCGCACGCCGATTTCGTTGCCGTCGGCGTCGCTGACCTTCGCGACGAGCATCCCACCGCCGACGTTGGTCGGCTCCTGCACCAACTTCGCTCCGGCTTCCTGGAGGGCGCCGAGGGTGGCGGAGATGTCATCGACGTCGTAGAACGGCACCGGCCCCGTCATACCCTGGTCGTGCCCATTGGGAACGAGACCGATTTCCGCACCGTTGACGGAGAACCCGACGTAAAACGGCGAGTCGACGTGGGGAGCGGCACCGAACAGAGCGGTGAAGATGGTCTTCGCCTTCTCGGGATCCCGCACGGGGTAGAGCACGGTATTGCATTGCACGTCCATGAGATCTCCTCTTGTCACGTTTCGTCACGCTCGTGGGTCAATGTATATGACACCGAAGCTCAGGAGAATGTGACACGTGGATCAGACGATATCGTTGGCGGACCGCTTCGAAGCCAACCGGCCGCATCTTCGTGCCCTGGCCTTCCGGATGCTCGGCAACGCGGAGGACGCCGACGATATCCTTCAAGAGGCCTGGCTCCGGCTGTCGACAACGGATCCAGACGAGATCGCGAATATCGGTGGTTGGCTGACGACCGTCGTCTCGCGACTCTGCCTCAATATGCTCCGGAGTCGGCAACGGCGACCTTCTGCCTCGATCGACGACGTCGCAGTCGTCGAGGTGTCAGCGTTACGAACTGCGGTGACGCCTGAGGATCAGGCCATCCTCGCCGACTCGATGGGCCACGCACTCCTCATCGTTCTCGACAGACTCACGCCCGCCGAGCGGATCTCCTTCGTCCTCCACGACATGTTCTCCGTCTCGTACGAAGAGATCGGTTGGATCCTCGGGAAGTCAGAGGAAGCGTGCCGCCAGCTTGCGAGCAGGGCACGCCGGCGGGTGCGCAGAACAGAGGATGCGACCTCTGATCCGCGACGACAGCACGCAGTAGTCGTCGCGTTTCTCGCCGCCGCGAAGACAGGTGACTTCGACACACTGCTCTCGCTGCTCAACCCCGATGCCGAGCTCGTGGCCGATGCCGCCGCGATCGCCATGGGCGCCCCGGCGAAGTTGGTTGGACCGAGCGACGTCGCAGCAAGGTTCTCCGGGGGTGCGAAGGCGGCGCGTGTCGCGCTCCTCGACGGTAGCGCCGGGCTGGTGTGGGTGCAGGGCGGCACGGCGAAAGTCGCCTTCGACTTCACCGTCGTTGCGGACCGGGTGGCTCGGATCGAGATGATCGCCGACCACGATGTCCTCGCAGAGATCGACATCGATTTCGCCCGCCGTTCCTCGGCAGGTAGCGATTCGTGACCCAGCGCCACACGGGACATCCCGCGGAGACGACGCGGACGACGGGGGCGACGGGGGCGACGCACCATGGGAGAGGTGGCTGCTGTCAGCAGGGCTCGCCGAGTCGGTCCAGGTAATCCTCGGCGAGGATCTTCTCCTCGCGGTAGCGGTCGAAGTCTGCGTCTGAGACGCCGAGCACCTCCTTGTAGACATACTCGTTGTCCTCGCCCAGGACCGGCGATCCCCTCCGCCACTCCTGGGGAACGCCGCTGTACGGCAGCCCAGGGTGCAGATGCGTGCCGACGTCGAGACTGCGCAACGGACGCTGCCATCCGCGCTCCCTGAAATGCCGATCCTCGGCGAACGCTTCGTCCTCGAGAATCGGGCCGGCGGCGATGCCGGCCCGCTGGAGGTCATGAAAAGCCTGGTGCGCCGACTGCTCCGCCGCCCAGGCGCCCAGGACCCGGTCCAACTCGTCGTGGTGCTCCTGACGCCCGGGCAGATCAGCGAACCGAGGGTCGCGGCCCACATCCCCCCGACCCATCACCTCGGTCAAGGCATGCCACGCCGCATCGTCCGCAACCGAAATGGCCAGCCACTCCTCGCCCCGGCATCGGTACAGTCCTTGCGGCGCGCGCCAAGGGTCCCGATTGCCCCAACGGCGGGGCTCCACGCCGAGTTGGCTATCGATGAAGATATCCCCGAGGTGATTCAAGATGTTCTCGCTCTGGTCGACCTCGACGAGTTGCCCCCGCCCGGTCTGCGCCCGGTAGCGCAGGGCGGCGACGGTGGCGAAGGCAGCGGCGGGGCCGGACGCTGCGTCCATGTACGTCGTACCCGGCGTGGTGACGAGTTCCGTGTCGCGATGACCGCAGAGCCAGGCCATGCCGGTGAGGCCGTCGAACTGCGCGCCGAAGCCGGTGTAGTCCGACCAATCGCCGGTGAGTCCCGTCGGGGGCATGCGCACGATGACCAAGCGGGGATTACGCGCTTGTAGCTCGCTCGTGTAGAGGCCTATGTGGGGCAGACCGCTCGTGCGGAAGTTCTCGATGAAGACGTCGGAGCGCTCCAACAATCGCATCAGGAGTTCCCGGCCTTCGGGTCGTCGGTTGTCGATGGTGCACGAGAGCTTGTTTCGTGCGATCGCGTTGTTCATGGCGTGGCGGTTCCACGGGCGGTCCGGTCGGTCGGGAACCGGGTCTCCGTAGAGAGAGCCCAGAAACCCCGGATCCAAAATGGTCGGCCGGGCCTGGTAGCCCTTTGTCGTCGGCGGCAATATCCAGGGGTTCTCGACCCGGATGACCTCAGCGCCGAGGTCGGCGAGCAGCATGGTGGCGAAAGGACCCGACCACACCGTGGTCACATCGATCACCCGGATGCCGCGAGCGGTGGAGACGACGGCGACGGCACGCGGTCAGAGATGGCCCGCGCCGGTGGCTTGCTTCTGTCGGCGGCCGCCGGTTGGCTCAATTCCGCTGCGACATCGGCGTCGTGCTCGCCCAAGCGAGGGGCGAGATGGCGGAGTGACCATCCTCCCTCGGCAAAGCGATAGGGGGCTCCGGGCTGCTTGATGGACCCTGCTCCGGGATCATCCGCATGGACCCAGAAACCTCGCTGGGCCAGGTGGTCGGCCGCAATGACCTCGCTCGGCTCGTTCACGCCCGCCAGCGGCCAACCCACCCGTTGCGCTTCCGCGGTGGCCTGCGGCGCGCGTGTGCGACAAGAGCCACGGATAGAGAGCCGCATCGATCGCCTCTTTGGTCTCGCCGCGCTCGAACGCATCCGGACGGGCGAATGCGGCGTAGAGATCCTCGTCGTCGAGGACTTCGAGCATCTGGTCCAGCTGCTGGGGTGTGGACATCATCGCCACATACCCGTCACCGCACGGATACACCCCGAGGGGGAGGAGCGACTCACGCCCTCCCGCGTAGAGGCTCGGACCAGGCTTGCAGTCCCGGTAGCGATACGAGAGGAGGGTCGTCGCCCGGGCGGGAATCGTCGACAGGGCTTCGACGGCCGCGCAGTCGACAAAACAGCCGGTGCCGGTCGCTTCAGCATTGAGCACCGCTCCGAGCGCCCCCAGAGCGGCCAGGTTGGCCACGACACAGAGGCCGAGATGCCCGGGAAAGCGGACGGGAGCTTCGTTCGTCCGGTCATCGATCATGTTGTTGCTCATGGCCTGCACGATCAGGTCTTCCCACTGGTAACCGGCGTAGGGACCCGTGGCACCGAACCCGCTGATGCGCACCACCGAGACGCCCGGTGCTCGCTCGTGCACTGCGCTCCAGGTCTGCCCCCACGTGGTGAGGCAGCCCGAACCCGTCGACTCGATGACCAACCCGCTGCGGTCGATGAGTTCGCCGAGGCGCTCTCGGCCACTGACAGTGGCCGGATCGAGGACCGTGCTGCGCTTGTTGGTGTTCAGGTGCAGGAATGCCCCACCCCGGTAGGTCCCATCTGCGTCACGGGCCACACTTTCACGACGGCGCAGCGGGTCGCCCGACGGGCTTTCCACCTTGACCACATCGGCACCCAGGTCGGCGAACAACTTGCCGCAATAGCTGCCGGCGACGCCCTCGGCCAGCTCCACCACCTTGATCCCGCTCATCAGCTGTCGCAATGCCCCCCCTCCCTGCCAGGAGGCCGAGGCTAATCGGTGTGGATCGCGGCGTTCAGGACGTCGGCCAGACCAACTCGAGATTCTCGACCGAGCGCAGCCCGGGCGGGTAGTGCAGCTCGATCCCCGGCTTCAGCTCGTACTCGGGAATGCGGCGATGCCATTCACGCAACGCGATGCGGAGTTCCCGGCGCGCCAGGTGGGAGCCGAGGCACCGATGGACCCCGCCCCCGAACCCCAGATGGCGATTCTCCTCACGGTCGAAACGCACATCGAAAGGGTCGCCGAACACGGCCGGGTCGACATTGGCGGCGCCGATCGAGACGAACACGATGCTGCCCGGAGAGATCGGGCAGCCGGCCACGACGCTCTCGCCGGTGGCGGCACGTGCGGTACCGGCAACCGGCGTCTCCCACCGCAGGAGCTCTTCGACGGCGCGGGGGATGACGGAGGGGTCCGCCACGATCAGGCGCCGATGCGCGGGGTGCTGAGCCAGATAGGTGAAGAACAGGGTCAACGAATCGGTGACCGTGTCGAGTCCGGCGATCAGGAAGAGGAAGCAGATGTCGAGGATCTCCTCGCGGCTCAGCTTCTCCCCGTCCACTTCGGCCCCGAGGAACTGGGTGAGGATGTCATGTTCGGGTTTCTTCTGACGCTCATCCAATATCGCGTCGAAGTAGACGTAGATCTCCTGGCCGATCTTCTCCCTGAAGAGCATCTGCTCGGTCGGGTCCCCCGGGGGGCGCATGATGCCGTCCTTGAGCCGGAGAAGCGTGTCGAGCTCCTCCCAGGGCAGACCCATCAACCCCAGAAAGACCGCGGAGGGGAACAGCACGGCCAGTTCCTCGCTGAAGTTGCAGCTGCCGCGGTCGATGAACGCGTCGATGAAATGGTTCATCCGGGCGGCCACGTCGTCTTCGATGGCATCCATCTTCTTCGGCGCGAAAAGAGGATCGAGGATCTTGCGGTACTTCAGGTGCTCGGGCGGATCGACACTGAGCGGGATGAGGGGGCGCACGTTGCCCAGCTGCACGAGGTCCCGCGAGGTATAGCTCTCGGGATTGCGCAGCACCTCGTCGACGGCGGATCGGCTCGCCACCACCACAAACCCTTCAGCGGGAGAAATGATCCCGCCGTTCTCGAGGAGCGCCTTGTACTTCGGCTGGGGCTCGACCAGGTCGAAGAGGTCGTCGAGGCCCTCCTCGTCGCCGCGGAACACTGCCGTGGGCTCGTCCTGGCTCTCTGACGCCTCTGACATCGTGCTCCCCCGGTTCGACTACGTTGCGCCCTCGTCCGCCATGGACCACCCGATCCTAACGAGGCGGGGACCCCAAAGCTTGGGCGACTGCCTGAGAAGATACCCGGACGCGGTGCACGCCGCCGAATAACCTGACACCCGGCCGTCAGACTGCGGCCGTTCCGTTCTCCAGAGAGGTGCGACAGACGATGAGCGAGTTAGAGGGAAGGGTGGCCGTCATCACCGGAGCCGGCCGGGGCATCGGGCGGGAACACGCGCTGCTCTTCGCGTCCGAGGGGGCCAAGGTTGTGGTGAACGACCTCGGGGGCGAGACCGACGGCACCGGGGCCGACGCCTCGCCCGCCCAGCAGGTGGTCGACGAAATCACCGCGGCCGGGGGCACAGCGGTCGCCAACCACGACGACGTTTCGGATTGGGAGGGCGCACAACGCCTGATCGACCAGGCGGTGAGCACCTTCGGGAACCTCCACGTCCTGGTCAACAACGCAGGAATCCTGCGCGACCGCATGCTCATCAACATGTCGGTCGAGGAATGGGACGTGATCATGAAGGTGCATCTCCGCGGTCACTTCTGCACGACGCGATGGGCGGCCACGTACTGGCGCGAAGAATCGAAGGCCGGCAAGACGGACAAACGGTCGGTGATCAACACCTCGTCGACCTCGGGGCTGTTCGGCAACGTGGGCCAGACCAACTATGGCGCGGCGAAAACGGGCATCGCCACCTTCTCGATGATCGCCGACAACGAACTGGCCCGCTACGGCGTGCGTGTCAACGCCATCGCACCCGCTGCCGCGACACGGCTTACGGCGACGGTCGCCGTCGACCGACCCGTCGTGGCCCCGGATGAATGGTCACCGATGGACCCCGCCAACATCGCGCCGTTCGTGGCCTACCTGGCGACCGAGGACTGCCCCATCCACGGGAGGGTCTTCCTCGTCGCCGGTGGGCAGGTCCATCTGTTCCAGCCCTTCGCCATCATCGACAAGGTGGAGAAGAACGGCCTCTGGACCATCGACGAGCTGCGGACCGAGGCGGCGCACTTCGCCGACGAGCCGTTCAACCTCAACAACCCCTACGAAGGTCAGATCGGCTGAGAGGGCCGACCGGATGGACCGCGGGCCGACTCAGCCAGCCCGGATGGCGGTGCGGTCCGGTCGGAAGAGCGGCACCCAAGCCTCGCCCGCCTGCTCGAACGTCACCTCGACGGGCATGCCGATGGAGACATCGTCGACCGCGACGTCGACCAGGTCAGTGGTGAACCGGATGCCGACTTGTTCCTCCAGTTCCACAATGGCGATGACATACGGCAAGGGAACGGCCGGATTGTAGGGATGGCGATTGACGGTGAAGGTGAAGACCGTCCCGCGACCACTGACCGGTTGCGGCACCAGCTCACCCCCACAATGCCCGCAGACGTCGACCATGGGGTGGGTCCAGCGCTCACACGACGTGCACCGTGCGATGAGCAAGACCCCCTCGGCTCCGCCGGTCCAGAAGGGCCGATTCAGATCGGTGATCGGCGGCGGTATCCGCGGCGGGGGTGTCTCGTTCACCTCGCCATCGTACGCAGATGTCGTACTAACTTGAGAGGTCGTGAGCGGTCAGGGGCGGGGCGCCATCATTTCGGGCATCGGGATGTCGCAGATCGGTCGCCGAACCGGGATCGCCGGCGGTGTCCTGACCACGGACGCGGCACGAGCGGCCATGGCCGACGCCGGTCTCGAGCCGGAGCAGGTCGACGCGGTCATCACCGTGGGCGGTGGTGAGGTCCCCGGAGTATCCGCACAACTCGGGGTCACCGCCCGTTGGAGCGACAAAGGTCCGGCGAGCGGCGGCCTGCTCGCCCCGGTCCTGGGCGCCTGCCACGCGGTAGCGAACGGCGAGGCGCGCCACGTCCTCATCTATCGGACCGTGTTGATGATGGGCGGCAGCATCATGCCTGAGGCAGGTACCGGCGGGGCCGCCGGGGCCGCCGGGGCCGATGGAGGCACGGGGGACGCCGCCGCGCCGGCGTCCGATGGTCCCCCCTCGTTTCCCGGCTTCGAGTGGATGGGCCCGCTCCTCACGATGCACGCCTACTCGGCCGCCAACTGGCTCGCCATGCACTGCCGGCGCCACATGTATCTCTACGGGACGACGAAGGAGCAGCTCGGTTGGCTGGCGGTCAACAGCCGGCGCAACGCCGGGCTCAACCCTGATGCGGCGTATCGGGCGCCGCTCACGCTCGAGGACTACTTCAGCGCGCGCCTGATTTCGGACCCTTTCGGTCTCTTCGACTGTGACGTGCCGATCGACGGCTCCATCGCCCTCGTCGTTTCGGCCTCGGACTTCGCCGACGACTGCAAGGCCCCGGTCGTGCGGGTCGAAGCATATGGCGGAGCCTCCGGCGAGGGGAGCTGGGATCAGCGCCCCGACTACCCGAAGATGGCCTCGGAGGAGGCCGCCGCGGAAATGTGGCGCCATACCGACCTCACGCCCCGTGACATCGACGTGGCCGAGCTCTACGACGGCTTCACCTTCCTCACCCTGGCGTGGCTCGAAGCCCTCGGGATCTGCGGCGACGGCGAGTCGGGACCCTTCATCGAAGGCGGTTCCCGGATCTCCTTAGAGGGAGAACTCCCCCTCAACACCTACGGCGGACAGTTGTCGGCGGGGCGCATGCACGGCTACTGGATCCTGCACGAAGCCGTGCTGCAGTTGCGCCATCACGCGGGTGCGCGCCAAGTGGCGGGTGCCGAGGTGGCGGTGGCCAGTGTCGGTGGTGGTCCGATCGCCGGCTGCATGTTGCTCACGCGGTAGCCCTCGGCTGCGCCGCCCGGCCTACGTGGCGCTTCCCCGTTGCTGGCGGCGTGCCGCCCGGCGTGATCTTCCCGCGGCGCCGAGGCGTTCCTGGCGCAGTGCCTCTTCGGCGGTGTCATCGAGCGGCGCCAACTCTTCGGTGCCGAGCGCCCAGCGCAGCAGGAGGTCGGCCAACGCCGGGTTGCGCGCCAGCACAGGCCCGTGCAGGTAGGTACCGAGCACGTGACCGGCGACGGCACCCTCGGTGCCGGTGCCATCGCCATTGCCGATGCCGGCGCTGACCAGCGCCAGCGGCATGGTCCCCGGGGCCAATGTCGTCGACCCGCCGTGGTTCTCGAAACCGGTCAGTGCAGGAAGGGAGGCCCCGATCGCCTCCGCCACGACTTCGCCCACGGCGCGGGTGCCGCTGCCTTTGACGGTTGCCACATTGAGGAGGCCGACCCCTTCGTGCGGCGCACCATCCGCGCCCGGAAAACTCTTCCCGACGATCTGATAGCCGGCGCAGACCGCCAGGATCGCCGCACCCTCGGCGGCGCGCCGACGCAACACCCCATCTTCGATGAGCGACCGCGCTGCACGCACCTGCGGGCCGTCCTCGCCGCCGCCGAGGCAGTAGACGTCGGCCTCGGGCAACGGCGCGTCCGAGGGTGCCTGCAGGAGCTCGGCCTCGATGCCCCGCCATTGCGCCCGGCGGGCCAGAATCAGTCCGTTGCCGCCGTCGCCGTAGGTACCCAGGAGATCGGGGTAGACGACCGCAATGCGCAACGGAGCAGTCATGACTTTGACCGGAGGAGTTCGCCGAATGCTGTGTAGTTGCCGATGACGTCGACCTGCACGACGTCGGCGTCACCGTCGTTGTTGTGAGCATTGTTCGCGCCGTTGTCGTTTTCGCCGGCACTGACGTGTGCCGCGGCCATGCGCACGGCCTCCACGGGCTCGGGCTCCATCACGTGGACCACGCCGGCGTAGCGCAGGCGTACCGAAAGATCGCGGCAACGGTCCCCGGTCGCGACCACTACACGCGAGGCGAGGCGTTCGAAGGGGACGTCCCACAGCCAGCTGGGGTCGGCGCCGTCAGCGGTCCGCGCGTTGATACTGATCACGAGCGGCCGGTCCTCCTCCCCGACCAGGTCGAGGAGCTCGCTCCACCCGGCCGGGTTCTTGGCCAGCATGAGCCGGGCCGGCACTCCCCCCACGACGCGGGTGGTGAAACGGCCCGCCACCTCACCGACGGAAGCCATCGCGCCGAGTGCAACCGCGACATCGATGCCCTGGGACTCGGCGGCCACCGCAGCCATCAGGGCGTTGGCGTAATTGAAACGGCCGGGAAGGGCCAGTGCAATCTGGTGCGACCGGCCGTCCAGCCAGAGGGCGTGGAACGTCGTCCCGTGATCGGTGGCGCGGCAGCGTGACGGCGGGCACGGGCCGCGTGAAGCCGCAGCCGGACACACATGCCCATGTGCCATCCGTCGCAAAGGCGATACGGCCCTCGCAGGATGGGCAGCCCACGGCATCGAGCTGCCAGCCCAGGCCGACGGCGACCCAACGCACCTTGGCCGCTGCGCCGGCGGCCCAGACCACCAACGGATCATCGGCGTTGGCCACCACCGTGGCATGTGGCGCCGCGGCCAGGGCGGCCCGCCAGTTGCCCGCGACCATGCGCACCTCGTTGGTGCGGTCGAGCTGGTCACGGGAGAGGTTGAGCAGCACCACACAGGTCGGATTCGTGGCGGAGAGGACGCGGGGAAGGTAGATCTCGTCGACCTCGAGCACCGCCCGTGTGGCGGCCCGGTCGCCGGCAAGGGCGGCCACGTGTCCCGGCGGCATGTTGGACCCCGTCTCGTTGCTGACCACCCGCTCGCCGTCGGCGCCGAGGGCGACCGCGAGCAGCCGCGTCGTGGTCGTCTTGCCGTTGGTGCCCGTGACCAGGGACACCGCACGGCCTGCGGTGAGGTGTTGCAGCAGGTGTGGGTCGACCTTGAGGCCTGACCGGCCGCCGGCCACGGTGCCTTGTCCCCGACCGAGCCGGCGCGACGTGGCGTTGACGGCGCGCGTGGTGAGGATGGCGAGGCGAAACCTCACGAAGGGGGCTTCGTGCGCGCCAGCTCCTCGGCGGTGGGCTCGTGCGCATCTTTGGACTCTTCGGGCAGGAGGTCGGAAATGGCCGCTCATGATGGTCACCGTGTCGGCGACCGCATCGGTGTGTGAGAGCGTCAACGGTGCGGCCGATCCGGACCGTGACCTTCGGGGGGTGACGGACCAGGGTGAAGTCGGGCATCCGGGCCGACCGCGGCCAGACCTTCTCGGTCCCCCACAGCCCGATCGGGACCACGACCGCCCCCGTCGAAGCGGCCAGTCGGGCCGTCCCGGTCTTTCCCTTCAGCTCGGGGTCGAAGAAGTCGGACCCCCGCGGGATGGTGCCCTGCGGCAGCACGACGACCACCTCGCCGGCGCGCAAGGCCGCTTCCGCCGCCCGCAACGGCTGATCCGACCCGCTGGCCCCGGTCCACCGAGATGCCACCGATGGACCGTGCCACGATGCCCACCACCGGCGCATCGAAGATCTCCTTCTTGCCCAGGAAGCGGACGGGGCGACCGACCCGTGCGGCGACGAGGGCGAGCGCCGCCACGTCGAAGTAACTCCGATGGTTGGCGGCCAACAGGACCGGACCCTTCGACGGGATGTTCTCGAGTCCGGAGATGTCGAAGCGCACATAGGGGAACGACGCCGGCCGGACGAACGGCCGCAACAGGTGATACGGCTCGAGCCCCACCACGACTCGGTACGCCCGGCGGCCGGTCCCAATGCTCGATCGGCCAGCGGCGTGCGGTGGCGACGATGGTCAGCGACGGGTCGGGGTTCACCGCGTGGGGAAAGCCCACGCTGGCCAGCAGCGGTATGTCGAAGACGCTGTCGCTGCAGGCGTGGCAATCGTCGGGATCGATCGACTCCTCTTTGCACCAGGCCCGCACCGCCTTGAGCTTGCCGGTCCCCCAGACGAACCCGTCGTAGAGACGCCCCGTGTAGCGCCCGTCCTTCGTCTCATAGGTCGTGGCGATGACCCCGTCGAATCCCATCGCCTCGGCGAAGGGTGTGACCATGTCCGCCGGTGTGGTGGTGGCCAGCACCAGGAGGTGACCCTCGGCCCGGAACGCCTCGAGATATTGGGGGGCGAAGGGGGCCACCAGGTCGCGTCAGGTCCGCCACCGCCCTCTTCCCCGCTGCCTGCACCTGGCTCTGGCGCCATCCCTTGGCCACCCGGGCGGCCGCCCGGACGAGGCCCATGGAGAAGAGGTTTTCCCCCAGCCGGTCGTTGACGGCGTAGAGGAACTTGTCGCCCGGCAGCGCCCGCCCCCGGGGCAGAACCCCCTCCTCCACCAGGGCCTTATTGAGTGCCTGCCCCGAGGCACGGCAGAGGAGCGTGCGGTCGAGGTCGATGAAAACCGCGCTCTTGGCCATGGTCGGTCAGCCTAAGGCACGGTCCACCCCGGCGGGCTGGGGACGTCGGCGGGGCGGGGCAGCGGGCGCGGGCCTGGGCCGGGGCAGCGGGCAGGGGCGGGGCGGCGGGGGCGGGGCGGCGGGGGCGGGGGCGGCCGGTAGGAGCGAGCGGTGCCGCCGTTCGTCAGTCGTCACTGTGGTCGACCATGGATCGGTAGACCGCGAGCAGGGCGCTCTTCTGCGTCTCGTTGAGCAGCGGGTCGTTGCGGATGGCCGTGGGGGTGGTGGTCGTCGGGGCCTCGTCCGCGTCGATGTCGGCCGCATGGGCCAAAAGGTCGCTGACGGACAGATCGAGCGCCTCTGCCAGTGCCTTGACGATGGCGATCGACGGCTGGTGCAGCCCCCGTTCGATCTGGCTCAGGTAGGGATTCGAGACGTTGGTGAGATCCGCCAACTGGCGGAGGCTCAATTGGGCAAGATGCCGTTGCGTGCGGAGGTACGTCCCGAACGCGTCCCACGGCCCCTCGTCCGGCGACTTGTCGTCCACTACGAAACTCTATCGGCGGCGGCTGGGCGGACTGGCCACGAACACGCCGCAGCGCAGAACCATGGCGGGCGCAGAAACCACAACAAGGTGGCGCAGAAACCACAACAAGACGGTAGCGGTGGCGCTCGGATTATTGCGGCTGTGTGAACTGGTGTCTGCGCTGTGCCTAGCTGCCCTCTATTCGGTTCCGTTCGCGGTGGCCGTGTGCTTGACTGACAAGGAACCTCCGGGTGTCGCCAGAAGAGGCGGTTGGTGGTGAGTTGAAGGTGGTGACCATGCCGAAACGGTTTGTATTCGAGCGGGTCGGGTCGGCCCTCAGTCCTCGTTCCGTGCTCGGGCGGATTGATCCGCTCGGACTGGCCGGAGCCCTCGCACAAGTGGGCCGGCGCACGGCCACCGGCGCGCTGCCGCGCCGCCTGGCCGGTCTCGGTGTCGAAATGGCAAAAGTCGCCGTGGGAAAGTCCACGATCGCCCCGGAGCCGAAGGACTGGCGGTTCGAGAACCGGGCCTGGAAGGAGAACCCGCTCTATCACCGCATGAGCCAGGCCTATCTCGCCTGGTCGCGCACAGCACTCGATCTGGTCGAAGACGCCAACTTCGAGTGGCGGATGGAGGAGCGAGCCAAGTTGGCTGCAATCCTGCTGACCGCGGCCCTGGCACCGACCAACCTCCCGCTCCTCAACCCCGACGTGATTGAGCGGGCCTACGAGACGGGCGGCGGGAGTGTCGTCAAGGGCCTGAGGAACATCTCGAGGGATGTCCTTACGAACAAGGGCTTCCCCCGTTTGGTCAACCGGGACGACCTGGTGGTGGGCCGCGACATGGCCCTCACCCCCGGCGCCGTCGTGTTCCGCAACGATGTGTGCGAGCTCCTGCAGTACTCGCCGTCGACCGAGATGGTGAACAGCATCCCTCTCGTCATGGTCCCCCCGATGATCAACAAGTACTACCTGGTCGACATGTCCCCCGGTCGGAGCTATGTGGAATTCTGTGTGCAGCGGGGATTCCAGGTATTCGCGGTGAGCTGGCGCAACCCGACCGAGGAGCACCGGAACTGGGGGCTCGACGCGTATGTCGACGCCGTGCACGAGGCACTCCGGGCCGCAGCCGAGATCGCCGGCACCGACCAGGTCAATACGGTGTCGCTCTGCGCCGGCGGCATCACGGTCGCAGCTCTCCTCGGACACCTGGCGGCGACGCAGGACACCCTCATCAACTGCGCCACCTTTGGCGTTACCCTGCTCGACTTCACTGTGCCGACCATGATCGGACTGTTGGCCAGTCCCGCCATCGTCGAGAACTCGGTGCGCGCCACGAAACGCGGGGGCGTGCTGCCGGGCGCGTCAGCGAAGGCGCTGTTCTCCTTGCTGCGACCCAACGACCTCATCTGGAACTACTGGGTCCGTAACAACCTGATGGGCGAGGAGCCGCCAGCCTTCGACGTGCTCGCATGGAACTCGGATGCCACGCGACTGCCCGCCGCACTCCATGAGGACTTTCTCGACCTGTTCATGCAGAACTCCTTGGCCGTCGGCGCGCTCTCGGTCCACGGGGCCCCCGTCGACCTGAGCAAGGTCGAGTGCGACTCGTTCGTGGTCGGGGCGCGCAACGACCATCTCACCGCCTGGAAAGCCTGTTACGCCACGACCCAGCTCATGGGCGGGACGAGCCAGTTCGCCCTCTCGTCATCGGGACACATCCAGAGCCTCGTCAACCCCCCCGGCAACCCGAGAATGTCGGTGGCCACGGCCGAGGCCACCGACGCCGACCCGGACCAGTGGCTGACCAAAGCCTCACCGGTCACGGGATCATGGTGGGAACCCTGGTCGGACTGGGCCGCGACCCGCTCGGGCGACAGCCGCCCTGCGCCCACGTCACTCGGGAGTGCGGCGCACCCACCGGGCGACCCGGCGCCCGGAAACTACGTGCTGGCATCTTGAACGGGGGGACAGCACGATGATGGAGACACCACTGAACTCGTGGCTTCTCTTCGCGCACGGTCCGGCCCATGCACCCGAGGCGGAGCTCGTCAGTCGCTCCCCGTCGGGCGAAATCGATCGCCTGACCTACGCCGAGTTCGGTCGCCGGACCCAGCAGTTGATGCACGCCCTCGCAGGGCTGGGACTCGGGCCGGGGGACCGCGTGGCCACACTGGCCTGGAACAGCTCCCGGCACCTAGAGGCGTATTTCGCCGTCCCCTGCACCGGACGCGTCCTGCACACGCTCAACGTCCGCGTGTCAGCCGAGGAGCTGGCCTTTCTGATTCAGGACGCCGATGACCGCGCCGTGCTGGTCGATCCCGATCTCCTCCCGCTCCTCGAGCAAGCCTTGGCGCAGGTCCCGTCGCCGCCGGCCCACGTCATCGTCCTCGATGCCAAAGTGCCCGAAACCTCGCTCAGCGGCGTGGTCGCCTACGAGGACCTCCTGGACGGCCAGTCCACCGACTACCCGAGGCCTGACATCGACGAGCTGGCGCCGATGGGGCTCTGTTACACGTCGGGAACCACGGGACGGCCCAAGGGTGTGCTCTACACTCATCGCTCCACGTTCCTGCATGCCTTGGCGGTTACTTCCCATGCCGGCATGTCGATCGGGCCGGGGGATGCGGTGCTCCCCCAGGTACCGATGTTCCACGCCAACGCCTGGGGCATGCCCTACGCGGCGGCCGCCGTCGGGGCGAAGCAGGTCTTCTTCGCCGGCGCGCTCGACGCCCCCGCCTTCGTCGATTTGCTGGTGCAGGAGCGAGTCACCGTGGCGGCCGGCGTGCCGACGGTGTGGCTCGGCATCGCCGACGAGTTGGTCCGACGCGGGGAGCGGGTTCCCGAGCTGCGCCACATCATCTGCGGCGGGTCACAGCCGCCCCGCTCCATGATCGAGCGCTACGCGAGCGAATTCGGCATTCGCATCGTGCAGGCATGGGGCATGACCGAGACGTCGCCCCTGGCGTCGGTCGCCTGGCCCCAGGAGCACATGCGCGACTGGAGCGAGGAGGAGATCACCTCGGCGGTGTGGACCAAGGCCGGGCTCCCGCTGCCCGGCGTCGAGATCTCCATAGTGGACGAGTCCGGCGACGCGGTCCCGGCCGACGGTGCGTCGATGGGCGACCTCACCGTGCGTGGGCCCTGGGTGGTCGACGGCTATCTCCATGGGCAAGGGGCCGAGAACTTCACCCCGGACGGGTGGTTCAAGACAGGGGACGTGGCGATCCGCTCCGCCAGTGGGTACTTCGTCATCGCCGACCGGACCAAGGACCTCATCAAGTCCGGTGGCGAGTGGATCTCCTCGGTGGACATGGAGGATCGGGTCATGCAGATGGACGCGGTCCTGGAGGCTGCGGTCGTGGCCATCCCGGACCCGAAGTGGCAGGAGCGGCCCCTGGTCTGCGTGGTGCTGAAACCGGGTGCGGAGTTATCGGTCGACGAGGTGCACGCCCATCTGCTGGCCGGAGGCTTTGCCCGGTGGCAACTGCCGGCCCGTCTTGAGGTGATCGACGCCGTACCCCGTACATCGGTCGGCAAGTTCGACAAGAAGGTGCTGCGGGCGCGCTTCGTGTGAATCCGGTGCGGCGGAGGCAATCCGTTGCATGGCGGAGGCAATCCGTTGCATCGCGGAGGTCCGCTTGATATAGTTCGCAACACCCCCAACAATCCCAAATCCCACCCCCTGACAAACCACCCAATCACCCCCCACGCAAGAGGAAGGTTGTTTTCATGAATGCTCTCGAGATGACGGAAAAGGTCCAAGGCGGCGTGCTCAAGGCCGTCGAGACCAGCCAGGCCTGGACGCTCGGCGCGATGCGCTCGACCGCGTCGGCTTTCGACGGGATCAAGCCGGATCCCTCGCTCATGCCCTTCGCCGACAAGGTCCCCACCCCCACCGAGACGCTCGACGCCGCGTTCAGCTTTTGGGGCAAGCTCCTCGACGCGCAGCACACCTTCCTGACCGGCGTCGTGGAGGTCTACGCCCCGCCTGCGCCCAAAGTGACAGCCACCGTCGCCAAGAAGGTCTGAGCCGGGGGGCTCGACCGCCCCGCTCGTTCTCCTCTTTGACGCCGGCAACGAGGCCGGCGAAAACTCCTTTGGTGCAATCGCCCGCTATGTCGTAATTTGCCGCGGGACGCACTGCGGCGACCCCACCCCGCGGTGCCCAAGGAGCCCACCGTGACGCAGGCCACTCTCACGATCAACAGCCGCAACTACGGCGCGTGGTCACTGCGGGGCTGGTTGTTGTGCAAATTCGCGGGGCTGGACTTCACCGTCGATGTCGCCGATAGCCACGATCCGGACGTCCGGGCCGAGCTCCTCCTGCTCTCCCCGTCCTTCCTGGTGCCCCGGCTCCGCCACGGGGACCTCGTGATCTGGGACACCCTCGCCATCGCGGAATACCTCCACGAGACCCAGAGCAGCTCGCTGCTCCCGGACGACCCCAAGGCCAAGGCATGGTGCCGCTCGGTGTCCGGCGAAGTCCACTCGGGCTTTTCCAACTTGCGCTCGGCACTCCCGATGAACATCAAGGCGCACCACCCGGGGTTCCCGGTCTGGGCGGGGGCTCAGGCCGACATCGACCGCATCGAGACGCTCTGGAACGACTGCCTGGCCGCGTCGGGAGGCCCGTTCCTCTTCGGCCAGAGCCCCACGGTGGCCGACGCGATGTACGCGCCCGTGTGCACCCGTTTCCGGAGTTACGACGTCAAGACCGGTGCAGTGGCGAGTGACTATGCAGAGACAATTCTGGCGACGCCGGAGATGGCCGAGTGGACTGCCGCGGCGCTCCTCGAGCCCGACGACGTCGAAGAACTCGAAATGGAATTCTGACCGTCTGACAGATTGCCGCCGGCGTCGCGCCAGCCGGCGCGTCAGGGATTGGCCAAGATGAAATTGCGCACGATCGGGTAGATCTGGCGCTCCCAACGGCTCCCGCTGAACACCCCGTAGTGGCCGACGCCGGCCTGCAGGTGATGGCGCTTCTTCGACGGCTTGATCCCGGTGCACAGATCCTGGGCGGCCAACGTCTGCCCGACACCGCACACGTCGTCCTTCTCCCCTTCGACCGTCAGCAGTGCGGTGCGCCGGATGGCGCCCAGCTCCACCGGCCGACCTCTCCAGGTGAGCTCGCCCCGGGCCAGCAGCTCGCGCTGGAAGACCTTGTCGATCGTCTCGAGGTAGAACTCCGCTGCGATGTCCAGCACGGCGAAGTACTCGTCGTAGAAATCGGCGATCACTTCGGCCTCGGCGTCCTCACCCCGGACGAGATGCTTGTACAGGCTCACATGCTGACGGATGTGGCGTTCGAGGTTCATGCTCACGAAGCCGGTCACCTGGAGGAAACCGGGATACACGCGTCGGAAGGCCCCCGGATACCGCAGCGGAACCGTCGTGATGACGTTCTGCTCGAACCAGCTGAGGGGCTTCGAGTGGGCCAGTTCGTTGACCTTCGTGGGGCTCACCCGGGTATCGACCGGGCCGGCCATCAGGGTGAGGGTCCGTGGTTGCGCCGGGTTGTCGTCCGCCGCCATGAGGGCGGTAGCGGCCAGGGCGGCCGGGCAAGGCTGGCAGACCGCCAGCATGTGCACGCCGGGCCCGATGTACTCGAGGTCGGCGATCACCTGGGCGATGTAGTCATCGAGGCCGAAGGCGCCGTGCTCGATGCCGATGTCACGAGCGTTGTGCCAGTCCGTCAGGTAGACGTCGTGATCGGGCAGCAGCGTGCGCACGGTCGCCCGGAGGAGGGTGGAGAAGTGCCCGGCCAGGGCGGCCACCAGCAGCACCCTGGGTTGGGGCTCACTGACGTCGTCCTTGGCGAAGTGCAGGAGCGACGAGAAGGGCGTGGACATGACGACCTCTTCACGCACCGGCGTCGGCTCACCGGCCACGGTGACCTGCGCAATGCCGAAGGGCGGCCGTTCGTGGGTGAGGCGGGAACGCTCGATCATCTCGTAGCCGGCGGACATCCGCCGGACCAGGCGATTCTCGGTCCACTCCGTGGGGAGCTCGCCCAGGGACCAGTTCGCCAGCCCCGCGAGGGCTCGTGCCGGTGCGGTGAAGTCCCGCTGCGTCTGGTATGCCTGGTAGAGCACCTGTTCAACCTAACGTCGATCGTCGTCAGAAGGCCAACTGAACCCCAGAAGGCCGACGCAGCCTGGAATCCCCGACGGGGCCGCCCTCATCGGCCCGGCCCGATGATCCGGCGGACATCGCGTGTCGCTGCGGGACCATCTGCGGGGCCACCAACTGCCCCGGAAAAAGGAGAAGGGATCGCCGGGGGGGTGGCGATCCCTTCTCGAAGACTCACCAGGTGCTGGAGGGGGGGTTCCATTCCCTGTGGTCTGTACCTAGTTTGCTCTCCTCACAGCAATCTGTCAAGCAGCTCCACAAGATATGTGTCATCTGATATTCTGATCAATAACGTAACTGCCGCGAGCATTCGGCGTTATTCCCGGGAAGGAAGTGTTGTCATGGAACTGAAACACTTGCAAGCACTCCTGGGCATCGCCGATACGGGCAGTTTCTCGGCTGCGGCCACCACGATCGGCACCGTGCAATCGAATGTATCGGCCCATATCGCCCGCCTCGAGCGCGAGCTCGATGTGCAACTGGTCGACCGGGCCTCCGGCCGTCTCACCGAGGAGGGTGAGGTCGTCGTCGGCCGGGCCCGCCGGGTCATGAACGAGCTCTCCGCCATGGTGGCCGACGTGACGGCGCTGCGCCAAGAGGTGGTCGGGACGGTCCGCCTCGGCATGATCGGTATCACCGGTCGCTGGCTCGTGCCCCAGCTCTTCGACGTGCTGCGCGAACGCCATCCCCACATCCACCTGAACGTGGCCGAAGGAGGGAGCGCCCAGCTCGAGCTCCAGCTCGGGTCCGGCCAGCTCGACCTGGCCGTTGTCACCTTGCCGCTGAGCGGCGACGAGGTGATCGTGGCGCACCTTTTCGACGAGGACCTCATGCTCGTCGTGCCCAAGGATCATCCTTTGGCTGAAGAGAAATCGCTCCCCCTGGCCCGTCTGGCCGACCTGGAACTCCTGCTCCCGGCACCCGGCACGGCCCTCCGGGCCGAGATCGACAGCGCGATCGGACCGGCCCGGGTGGTGCTGCGTCCTGCCATGGAGCTCGATGGCGTCCGCATGATCGCCTCCCTCGCCTTCGACGGCTACGGCCCGGCGATCCTCCCTGCCACCGCCGTGCCCGGCCACCTGCGGGAACGCTTCGCCGTCGTTCCCCTCGAGGGCTTCCCCCGCCGACGGGTGGGCATCGCCCAACGGCGTCGCGGGCTGCCGTCGGCTCCGGTGCGGGCGGTGATCGACATCTTGGGGCTCGTGGTCAGCGACCCGCTCGCGATGCCCGAGGGAATCCACCCCAACTAGCCCGACCCGCGCCCGGCACCGTCCGACCTCGCCCGGCCCGGCCCGGTACGGCACGGCACGGCACGGCCCGGCACGGCCCGGCACGGCACGGCCCGACCCCGCACGGCACGGCACGGCCCGGCCCCGCACGGCACGGCACGGCCCCGGTTATGTCCCCGGGGGTCGCGGCTCCCGCCACATCGTCCAGATGTCGGGCCCGCCGCCAGGCAGGGCCAGCTGATGGACGACCTTGAAGCCGTGCCGTGCGTAGAAGGGGACGTTGCGCTCCTTCGAAGATTCGAGGTACGCCGGCCAGCCTTCAGCATCGCAATGCTCGAGCACCGGGCGCATGAGCGACGAGCCGATGCCCTTGCCCTGGAACGCCGGGTCGGTGCCCAAGGTGGCGAGATACCAGTGGGGCTCGTGCGGATGCAGCGACTCGATGAGGTTGAGCAACTGCAGCGTGGCTTTGAGGTGGGCCGCGACGTAGGGCAGCACCGAGACCATGTTGGCGATGCCGGCCAGCCCGGTCAGCAGGGGCTTGCCGGGAGGGCCCCAGATCGCCGCGCCCCGGTGGTCGTCGGTCGTGTAGCAGCCGCCGTAGGGGAAGTAGTCGCCCCGCATCTGGGTGATGAAATACCTCCGCATGCCCTCGGTGCGCCGTGCTTCGTTGCGGAAGACGTGCCCGATGACGGGGTCGTCGAAGAAGGCGCGACAGAGCTGCGCCGCCATCGGCTCGACGTCGGCCTCGGTGGCCCGGCGGACGGTCATGGCGCCGATGCTGGCAGACGATTGCGCCGGGCGCCATCGGGGACACGCCAGCTGCGTTAGCGTCCGTGACCATGTTCAGCCGCAAGACCCCGTCCCGCTCCGGCATCCGCATGCTGAGGATCGGGGTACTCGGCGCCGCCAACATCACGCCGGCCGCGCTGCTCAAGCCGGCGCACCGGACCGGTCGGGTCGAAGTCGTGTCGGTGGCGGCTCGTGACGTCGAGCGGGCACGGTCCTTCGCCAAGAAGCACAAGATCCCACGCGTCGCCGCCTCCTACGAGGATCTGCTGGCCGACCCCGAGCTCGATGCGATCTACAACCCGCTCCCCAACGGGCTGCACGGCCACTGGACGATTGCATCACTCGCGGCGGGCAAGCACGTGCTGTGCGAGAAACCCTTCACGGCCAACGCAGACGAAGCCCGGCATGTGGCCGAGGCGGCGGCGTCGCACCCGGGACTCGTCGTGATGGAGGCGTTCCACTACGAGTACCACCCGTTGACGCGGCGCCTGGTGGAGATCGTGCAGTCGGGCGAGCTCGGCATCATCAAGGAGATCGACATCGCGTTCTCCGCCCCGATGGCCAAACGCGGCGACATCCGCTATCAGCTCGACCTGGCGGGCGGGGCCATGATGGACATGGGCTGCTATCCCATTTCGCTGTTGCGCCTTCTGGCCGCGGGGCCGAGGGTCACGAGCGCGTCGGCCAAGCTCTCCTCCCCCGGCGTCGACCGCGCCATGGATGCGCGTTTTTCCCTCCCCGAGGGCGGTACGGCCCACGTGCGCTGTTCCATGTTCTCGTCGTCGGTGCTGCGCATGCACGCCGAGGTGGTGGGGAGCGAAGGGACGCTGAAGGTATTCAACCCGTTTGCACCGCAGTACGGGCATAGGGTGCGGATCGAGACGGCGTCGGGGACGCGGCGGGAGAAGTTCTCGCGGCGTGCCACCTACGACTATCAACTCGAGGCGTTCGCGGCTGCCGTCGAGGACGGTGCGCCGTTCCCGACGACCGCGGTCGACGCCATCCGCACCATGGAACTGATCGATGCCACCTACGTGGCGGCCGGCCTTCCGATCCGCCAACCGACTGCGGTCGACGGCCCGGGCGGGGGCGGCGACAGCGGCCCCGACTCGGGTGGGGGCGCCGACCCCGGCCCCGGCGGCGACAGCGGCCCCGGCGGCGACCCCGACTGATGCCGCTTCCCGCCGACGAGCTGGCCGCACTGACCGATGCCGCCCTTTCGACGGCGAGCGCCGGCGGCTGCACAAATGCAGAACTGCGGGTCGAACGCATCCGCTCCCAGCGCGTGCGGCTCCGCGATGCCGCACCCGAGGGCTCCTCGGACGACACCGAATTCGGCATGGGCGTGCGCGTCGTGGTCGATGGCGCCGTCGGGTTCGCCGCCACGGTTGACGTCACACCCTCGGAGGCGGCCAACCTCGTTCGAAGTGCCATAGAGACCGCACGGGTGACGGCGCAGGCGGGCGGTGGTCGCGTCGAGTTGGCCCCCGAGCCCTCGCACGGCGTGGTCACGTGGACGAGTGCGTTCGACATCGATCCGACGACGGTCCCCCTCGCGGACAAGGTGGCGTTGCTGGAGGAACGCAGCCGACGATTGTTGGCGCACGACGCTGTCTCGCACGTGACTGCCGAGGTGCTCAGCGTAGGCGAAGAAACGTACCTGGCCACCCTGAGCGGGACACGCGCAACGCAGCGACGCGTGCGGCTCCATCCGCAGTTGGAGGCACTCGCCCTGGGCGACGATGGCTTCGAGACCATGCGCACGTTGGCGCCGCCTGTCGGGAGGGGATGGGAGTACTTCACTGGCGGCGGGGACGGCGGATGGGACTGGGATGACGAGCTGGCGCGCTTGCCCGAGTACCTCGCCGAGAAGTTGCGCTCCCCTTCGGTCGAGGCCGGCACATACGACCTCGTCATAGATCCGTCCAATCTGTGGCTGACCATTCACGAGTCGATCGGTCATGCGACCGAGCTCGACCGTGCCGTGGGGTATGAGGCTGCATACGCCGGGACGTCCTTTGCCACGTTCGATCAGCTGGGCACGCTCGTCTACGGCTCGCCGATCATGCACATCACCGGCGATCGCACGGTGGAACATGGGCTGGCTACCGTCGCAATCGACAGTGAGGGCGTGGCGGCACAGTCGTTCGATCTGGTCCGCGACGGTGTGCTCGTCGGGTATCAACTCGACCGCGCCATCGCCGCGAGCATGAAGCTGGGGCCCTCCAACGGATGCGCCTTCGCTGACTCGCCCCTACACGTGCCGATCCAACGGATGGCAAACGCCTCGTTGGCGCCGGCAGGTGGGTTCGGCGGCCTGAACGGCGACGGCGGCGGTCCGACGACGGCCGAGCTCATCGGCGGGGTCGAGCGCGGGCTGTACATCGTGGGCGACAAGAGCTGGTCCATCGACATGCAGCGCTACAACTTCCAGTTCACCGGTCAACGGTTCTTCAAGATCGAGGGCGGCAAACTGGTGGGGCAGGTGAAGGACGTGGCGTATCAAGCCACAACGACCGACTTTTGGGGCTCGATGGAGGCCGTCGGTGGCAGGTCGACGTACGTGCTGGGTGGCGCCTTCAACTGTGGCAAGGGACAACCGGGACAGGTGGCGCCGGTCAGTCACGGCTGCCCTTCCGTCCTCGTGCGCGGCGTGCGCGTGCTCAACGCGCGTGAGGAGGCGGGTCGATGATCGAGGCGCAAGCCGTGGTCGAGTTGGCCTTGGCTGCCGCCGCACGCGAGGGGGCGGACGGCTGCATCGTGCTGGTCGACGAGACGAGCCACGCCGACGTGCGTTTCGCTCTGAACACGACCACGACCAACGGAGTCCGCCGGGACCGTTCGGTCACGGTCATCGCACTGGTTGTCGTTGCGCCCGGAGCGTCACCGTCGGTCGGCGTGGCGCGTCGCAGTGGTGTCGTCGATGTGGAGCAGATGGTGTCGGCCGCGCTGACGGATGCGCGGGGAGCAGCGCCAGCCGAAGATGCCTTCACATTGGTCGACGGAATGGGCGCCGCACGCGCAGGCGGCGGCGCCGCGTCGTTGGCGTACGGAAACGCTCCCGTCGAGACGGATCTTTCGGTGTTGGGCGGCGTGCTCTCGGGCCTGTCGTCCGCATTCCGGCGGGCGGCGGCCGACGATGTGGTGCTGGCGGGGTTTGCGGAGTACGGCGTTTCGACGTTGTATCTCGGGAGCTCAACCGGGGTGCGCATGTCGTATGCGCAACCGACCGGTGCCGTCAACCTGGTCGGGCGATCACGTGACGGTGTCCGTTCGGCCTGGACGGGCGTGGGGGCCGAGCGGATCGGCGAGATCTCCTTCGGCGAAATGGAGGAGGAACTCTGGCGGCGGCTGGCGTGGGCTTCGCGCTCGATCCCGCTCGATGCCGGACGCTACGAGGTGATCCTTCCGCCTTCGGGTGTGGCCGACATGATGGGCTCGCTCTTTTTCTACGGGATGGGCGGGCAGGACGCCGAGGACGGTCGGACGGTGTTCTCGGCGGCGGGGACTGGCGATGGGGACGAGGACGGGAGCGGCGCTGGCGGGGCTCACGGGGGCGGCACTGGCGGTGGTGGCGGCGCTGGCGGTGGTCGCACGAAAGTGGGCGAGCGTCTGAGCGACGTGCCGTTCACCCTCTACAGCGACCCATTCGAGCCCGGCGTGGAATGTCTGCCGTTCGTCGCCGCTGGATCGTCGAATTCGGAGAGCTCGGTGTTCGACAATGCACTGCCATTGGAGAGGGTGGCGTGGATCGAGGACGGGTATCTCGCCCACCTTCGGTATCACCGGGCGGGCGCGGCCCGTTCGGGCGTAGACGTCGCCCCGTACATCGACAACCTGATATTGCGGACGGGTGGCGGGGGCGGTGGTGGGACGGTCGACGACATGGTGGCCCGAACCGAGAGGGGGCTCCTCTTGACGTGTCTGTGGTACATCCGAGAAGTCGACCCCGCCACTGCGCTCCTCACCGGTCTGACGCGCGACGGTGTCTATGTGATCGAAAACGGGGTGGTCGTCGGGGCGGCCAACAACTTTCGCTTCAATGAGAGCCCCGTCGACCTGTTGGCCCGCGCCACCGAAGTCGGGACGAGCGTGCGTGCGCTGGGACGGGAGCTGGGCGAGTACCTCAATCGCTGCATCATGCCCCCGCTCCGTATCCCCGACTTCAACATGAGCTCGGTGAGCCAGGCAAGTTGACCCGGCTGACCCTTCCGGAGGATCTGACAATCGGGGTGCGCTGACGATCACGTACGTTTCCCTCCGAGGGGCGACATTTCCTTGGCATGGAGCTCGTAGTTGAGAAGACATCGACGGCCGACCTGATGAACGAGGCCGAACGGCTTGGCCGCCTCATCGCATCAACGACGGGAAGCTTGCTGATGACCGTGGGAGAGCTGGACCGGCGCCAGGCATGGCGGGCAGAAGGGGCGACATCGTCCGCTGCCTGGCTCACCCAGCGTCTCGGCGTGGCGGAGGGAACGGGTCGGACGTGGTCGCATGTGGCCGAAAAGCTGTGGGACTTCCCACATTTGGCACAGGGTCTTCGTGTGGGTGCGCTCAGCTTCGACAAGGTTCGGGCGGCGGTCGAAATCGCTACACCCGAGTCCGATGCCTCTGTCCTTCGGCAAGCCGAGGAGTGCACAGTTCGTCAGTTGACGGACATTCTCCGCGCGAATCAGGACCCGAGTGACGAGCAAGCCGAATCCAGGCACGAGAACCGATATCTTCGATTCAACGACGGTCGTCGTTCGATCACGGCACAGCTGCCCGACGATGCGTATGCCCTCGTCCGTGCCGCGATCACGGAGCGAGCTCGTGACTTCCCGTCCGACGGCGAAACCCCTTACGACCAGCGCAGGGCCGATGCACTCGTGGACATCTGCCGGACGCGCTCCGGTCATCGAGTCGCGTCGGGAGATGGGGGTGGCGGGCACGGGGATGGGGGTGGCGGGCACGGGGGTGGCGAGTCGGGGCCATCATTCGGCGAGAGATCCGGATCGAACTTCCTCGTCATCGCCCACACGGACCTCGCTCTCTTGCAGGGTGGCACCGGTCGGGCCGAAATCGAGCGCATGGGATTCCTGAGCGGTGAGGTGATCAGACGCATCGGTTGTGACGCTTCCGTTGCCTTAGCGCTCGACGATGCCTTCGGTCACACCATGTTCGAAGGTCGCTCCAAGCGATTCGCCACCCCGGCGCAGCGACACGAAGTTCAGCGGCGTGATCGACGATGCCGGTTCCCCAGTTGTCCCAATGACCTCTTCACCGACGTCCACCACATCGTGCACTGGGCTGACGAAGGACCCACGGATCTGCCCAATCTGGTGACGCTGTGCGACCATCACCACCATCGAGTCCACGAGGGAAAATGGCAGGTGACCGGTAACGCCAACGGGATTCTGCGATTCGTCGGGCCGAGTGGCCACGTGATGACGTCACGCCCTTCGCCGTTGTGGACCAGACGAAAATCCAGCTGAGCTAACAACCGCTGCAATGCCCTGAGTTCGATCGCGTCTTACGAGCTCGGGTTTCGGCGCGCCCGCCGCGCCACACGGCGCACGATCGGCACCCAATCACCCAGTCCTAGGACGACCAGTCCTTTGACTTTGCCACTCTCGTCGGCTTGACGCAGCAACAGCGCATCTTGCGCATACGGCAAACGTTCGAAGGCACTCTGCTCGAGGGGTTGCATAGGTCCACCCTGCAGTGCGAGCGACGCCACGCTGTCGGCGGCCAAGGTCCCCCCATACGCCTCTTGGCGCGCAACGAGATACCGCTTCGCTTCAACGTGCAGTCCCACCAACGCGGCCACCCGCTCTCCCAGCGCCGCGCGCACGGCGTCCGCACCGGCCTCAGCGTGTCCGGCATCGCCGACCCCCGCCAAAAGATGGCCGACATCGTGGACCAAGCCGGCCACAGCGAGCTCCTGGTCGTCCGGCACCTGAGCCCGCAGGACCGACGCGGTCTGGAGGGCGTGATCAAGTTGCGAAAAGGGCATCGTGGGACGCTCGTCGACCCCGACCCCGAGACCGCCGACATCGCCCACCCCGACGTCGCCGAAGCTGACCCCGACCTGGATGGCATCGCCGCCGACTCCGACCTCGACCGGCCGGGCCGCGCCTGAAGCCAGTAGTCGCTCGATGTCGTCGACGCTCAAGGCCACCGGGACATTCTTCCCTCTTGTCGACAAGGCGTCGATGGCGACGTCACACTGATACAGAGGGATCGACGTCTCCCGAGTCGCCTGAGCGGGGACGCACCCGATAGTTTCGCATCACTATCTGGGAGGACCGAAACGTGACCGACACCACGACATCGGAGATCGAATTATCGGGCGACTCCGTCACCGACGAGCTCCTGAGCGAGTTGCGCTCATGGCTGGACGAGAACTGGGATCCGGACCTGACCGTCGGTCAATGGTGGGAGCGCCTCGGCCTCGCGGGCTGGTCCGCGCCAGGACTGCCCGAAAACGCCTACGGCAGGGGCATGGCTCGGGCCGACGCGGTGCTGGTCGCCCAGGAGATTTCGAAATTCGGCGTGCTCGGAGCCCCAGGTGGTTTGGGCCTCCTTCTCGCCGCCCCGACAATCGCCACGCATGGCACACCCGAGCAGATCGAAAAATACGTCCGCGAGATCGTCACGGGGCAAAAGGGCTGGTGCCAACTCTTCAGCGAACCACAAGCGGGGTCCGACCTCGCCGGCCTGCAGACGAGGGCGGTGCGGGACGGCGACGAGTGGGTCATTAACGGCCAAAAGGTATGGACCTCGGGCGGCCAGTCGGCGGATCTGGGCATGCTGCTGGCCCGCACCGATTCCAGTGTGCCCAAGCACGCCGGCATCTCCTATTTCGCCTTCGAGATGCTGCAAGACGGCGTCGACGTCCGGCCCCTCAGGGAGATGACCGGTCATGCGCTGTTCAACGAGGTCTTCCTCACCGACGCCCGCGTCGCCGATTCCGCGCTCATCGGCGGGGTCAACAACGGTTGGGCCGCCGCGAACACGACGCTGATGAACGAACGGGCCGGACTGGGCTCGGGCGGGGGCGATGGCGCCGGGGGCGATTCGGCTCAGCCCGGAACCGTGCCCGGCATGCTGGGAAAGCGGGTAGGCGACTTCGTCGCACGGCGGCGTGGCCGGAGCACCAAGGCCGGCGGCCCGGCGCAGGACGCCGGCGAAGACGTCGGCGGGGTGCTCAGCCTGATGCAGGGAGGGGCCAGCCTCCTGATCCGCATGGCGCAGTTCAACGGGGCCAACAAAGATGCCGGCATACGTCAGGATCTGGTCCGCCTGTACACCTTGGGCGAGCTGGGGCGGTTCAACGGACTACGGGTCAAAGCCGTCAAGGAGAAGGGCGGCGACATCCCGGGTATGCCGAATGTGGCGAAGCTGTCGATGAGCCAGATCGTGAGGTTGACCCGTGACCTCGGGCTGCAGATCGCCGGGCCGGCCGGGATGCTGCACGCCTACCAGAACAGCGAGAAGGCTGGCTTGGCCGAGATCGTCCGGAATCCGTTTGTCGGGGGCATCACGGAGATGGCGCTTTTTGCGCAGGCTCCCTCTATCTATGGCGGCACTGACCAGGTACAACGCAACATCATCGGTGAGCGTGTGCTCGGACTGCCCAAGGAGCCGAACAACGACCGGGTGACCCCGTTCTCCGAGCTGCCCAAGAACGCCTGACGTGCCGACGGGCCGGTTGGCCCCCTTTCGGTGTCCACGCAACCTAGATTTCACCCCGCAGTTGCCGCGCGAGGATACGGGCCGACTTGCCGGGCCGGTATCGCGTCCAGGCGTGACACATGAGATCGCGAACATAAGGAGAAAAAGCAACCATGGGTATTTGTGACGGGCGCGTCGTCGTCATCACCGGAGCGGGTCGGGGCATCGGACGGGAACATGCCCTCGAGTTCGCCAGCCAAGGGGCCAAGATCGTCGTCAATGACCTCGGTGCAGAGATCGATGGGACCGGGAGTTCGGCTGGGCCCGCAGGGGAAGTGGTCGACGAGATCCGCGGAATGGGCGGCGAGGCTGTCGCAAACGGTGACGACGTCTCGGACTACGAAGGCGCCGGCCGGCTGATCCAGACGGCGATCGACACCTTCGGAACGATCGACGTGCTCGTCAACAACGCGGGGATCCTGCGTGACCGGATGCTCGTCAACATGACCATCGACGAGTGGGATGCCGTGATCCGTGTCCACCTCCGTGGCACCTTCGCCCCGACGCGTCACGCTGCCGAATACTGGCGGAACCGGACCAAGGCCGGCGAGGCGAACGATGCCCGCATCATCAACACGACATCGCCCTCGGGGATTTACGGGAACGTCGGCCAGACAAACTACGGGGCGGCCAAGGCGGGTATCGCCTCATTCACCATCATCGCGGCGATGGAGCTCGGTCGTTACGGCGTTACCGTGAACGCGATCGCACCGGCGGCGCTGACCCGCATGACCGAGAATCTGGGCGGTTTCGACGAGTCGGCCAAGAAGCCCGAAGTGTTCGACCCGTTGGATCCGGGCAATATCGCTCCCCTGGTGGTCTGGCTCGGCAGCCCCGAGTCCGCGGCCATCACCGGGCGTGTCTTCAACGTCCAGGGTGACCACATCAGCGTGGCCGAGGGATGGGTGGAAGGCCCGGCTGCGGACAAGGGCGACCGCTGGGACCCGACGGAGCTCGGCAAGATCGTTCCGGACCTGGTGGCCAACGCCGCTCCCAATGCCAACATGGGTGGCAAGAGGAAGTGAACTGATGCTCCACGGCGGGCAGCGCCGGACGGCGGCTGATCGGGGCGTCTGACGGTGCGACGTGCGAAAACGGGAACTACGGATGCGGTTGCTCGGATCAGGACCATCTGTCTCGGGTTGCCCGAGGCCACTGAGAAGCCGTTCGGCGGCCACACCTCCCCGGCATTCCGTGTCCGGGACAAGATGTTCGTCGTCGTTTCCGAAGATCAGACCTCCGTCACGCTGAAGGCCCCGAAGGGGGTCCAGGGGATCTTGGTGAATTCCGACCCGGAGCGATTCTTCGTGCCCAAGTACGTCGGGAGCAAGGGATGGGTAGGAGTGCGGCTCGACCTGGCTGACCCGCCGGACTGGGAGGAGATGGCCGAGATCATCTATGAGAGCTACTGCCTCCTGGCGCCGGCACGAATGGTGCGGCAGCTGGAAGCCGACATGAAGGAGGGCGGCGGGGGCGGCGGTGGAGTCGTCGGCGGCGGAGTCGTCGGCGGTGGAGTCGTCGGCGGCGGAGTCGGGGGCGGCGGTGGAGGGGCGGCGGCCGGCCGGGATGCGGGCACAGGCACGGGGCGTCGTCAGAAGCCTTGAGGGCGCGATCCCGAAGGCCCAGGCCAGGCACGATCGGGGGGTCGGATCCGGATTTTTCGCCTTCGATCTCCGTTTGAGCAGCGCAGCGCGCTATTGTTGTCGTTGAGGGCACCACCATTACAGATTTGGAAATCCCTCTGGCTCGCGAGAGTCACCGGCCATGACCACCGACAAGGGGTCAAATCTGGCCAGGGAAGGAGTGGATTTTCAATGGCAACTGGTTCCGTGAAGTGGTTTAACGGTGAGAAGGGCTTCGGCTTCATCACTCAGGACGGTGGCGGCCCCGACGTATTCGTGCATTTCGAGCGCGATCTCCGGTACGGGGTACCGCAACCTCGAAGAAGGACAGAAGGTTGAGTTCGAGACCAACCAAGGCCCCAAGGGGCTGCAGGCCGCAAACGTGCGCGCCATCTGATCCTGACGAGCCGACGAGATCGGCTTAACAGAAAACGAGCCGACGAGATCGGCTTAACAGAAACAGACAGCCAGATATCAGGGCCCTCTCTCCATTGCGAGCGGGGGCCCTGTCTGGTTTCGGGGAGACCGGGCATCCGGGCATCCCGGTCAGTAGTACGGGCGATAGTCCCGGGTGGTCACGCCCAAGACGGCCTCGGCCAGCTGGGGCCGGCAGACCATGAGATCGGGCAACCACGCATCGGGGGCCCCGTAGCGCAACGGGTCACCATTCAGCCGAGATGCGTGCAACCCACTCGCCTCCGCCACCGCCACCGGCGCGCACGAGTCCCATTCGTACTGTCCGCCGGCGTGGATGTAGACGTCGGCCAGACCCATGATCACGGCGCCGATCTTGGCGCCGGCCGAGCCCATGGGGATCATGGTGCCGCCGATCATCTCGGCCACCTCGTAGGCCACTTCGGGTGGTCGGCTCCGACTGACCACGACGCGGGGCGGGACGGTGGCGTCGAAGGGCGCCAGCTCGAGCGGGGCCGCCGTGCTCAGGGTCACCTCGATAGCCGGCAGCGCCACCGCCCCCACAACCGCCACCCCACTGACGGCCATCGCCACGTGGACGGCCCAGTCCGGACGCCCGGGCTGGCCGAATTCACGGGTCCCGTCGAGGGGGTCGATGATCCAGAGCCGCCCGTTGCCCGAGACGTGCTCGAGGCCCTCCTCGGACCGCACATCGTCATCCGGATAGAGACGATTCAGTTCCTTGACCAGGAGGTGGTGGGCCAGCCGATCTCCGGCCGCACCCACGCCTCTCCCGGCGGACGGCCCCTCTCTCAACTCCAGCAAGGCCTGACCCGCCATGGTGGCCAGCGCAGCCGCATCTCGGTGCTCGGCTGTGAGATCCACGACTCCCCTTTCCCCGCTCTTGGACGCCCAATGTCTAGCCGCGTCGGTCAGATCGTCCAGACGAGGCGGCGGTCGGGGGTCGGGGGTCGGGGATCCGGGGTCGGGGGTCGTCTAGACGAGTCGGCGGTCGGTGGCCCAGCGTGTCAGTTCGTGGCGCGTCGAAAGCTGGAGCTTGCGCAGGACCGACGAGACGTGTGACTCGACCGTCTTGGCCGAGATCGTCAGGTCCCGTGCCACTTCTTTGTACGTGTAGCCACGGGCGATGAGGCGCAGGACCTCACGTTCCCGGGGAGAGAGCTGGTCGAGCTCGGGATCGGACTCCGAGCCAGGTCCTGCGCCGATATGTCCCTGGGCGAAGGCATCGAGGACGAAGCCGGCCAAGCGCGGCGAGAAGACGGCATCACCCGCTGCGACCCGGTAGACCGCCTGCAACAGTTCGCCGCCGGAAATGGTCTTGGTGATATAGCCGCGGGCTCCGGCACGGATGACGGCGATGACATCTTCGGGGGCATCGGACACCGAGAGAGCGAGAAACTGCACCTCGGGATGGTGGGGCAGGACGCCGTGGAGGACGGCTTGACCGCCGCCGCCGGGGAGGTGGACGTCCAGGAGGACGACGTCCGGGAGGCGCTCGCCGATGAGCTCGATGGCGGCGTCCACCTCGTCCGCCTCACCGACGACCTCGACGGCGTCCCCGAGCTCGGCCCGGACCCCGGCCCGGAAGACGGCATGGTCCTCGACGAGGAAGATCCTCGGCCGACGGACATCCCCGGGATCCCCAGAAACACGGGTATCTCGGGTGTCACCGGGACCACGGGGATCGGTCATCGGGGCATCGACAGCTCGACCTCGGTGCCTTCGCCGGGCGCCGATCGGATGGTCACCACGCCACCGTAGCGAGCCATGCGCGCCTTGATCGACTGCGCGATGCCCTGCCGGTCAGCGGGGACGCTCTCAGGGTCGAAACCCTGGCCCCGGTCCCGCACGTACAGCATGACGGCGTGGGCTTCGACCTCGGCGTAGAGCGAGACCTGGTCCGCACCGGACCACTTGGCGGCGTTGACGGTGGCTTCACGGGCCGCATCGAGGAGGGCGCGGAGGCCATCGGTGAGCTCGCAGTCGCCCACCAGCACGACCTGGACCGTGATCCCGTGATCGGCCTCGATGTGGCGCTGGAGCAGTCCGACGCCTTGGGCCAGCATCGTGGCATCCTCGCTGATCGTCCCGGGTGCCTTCCCTTCGAAGAGCCAGGCCCTGAGCTCCCGCTCCTGGGCCCTCGCCAGACGGATCACGTTCTGCGGATCGTCAGACGACCGCTGGATCAACGCCAGCGTCTGGAGCACGGAGTCGTGGACGTGCGCCGCCATCTGCGACCGCTCCTCGGCCAACGCCCGCGCTTCCCGCTCCGACATCAGGTCCCGGACGAGGCTCAGCCACCACGGCCCGAAGATCACCACGATGGCGGCGATGACCAGCAGGGCACCACTGAGCGGTCGGAGCGCCGCTGCGTTCGTGTGCCCCAAAATGAGGACGACAACGCCGCCCGCCGCCAGCAGCGCCCCCGCACCCACCCGCAGGACCAGCTTCCAGTGCCGGCTGCCATCGGTGCCGACGCTGAGCATCGGGAGGAGGTCGTCGTGTATCCAGACGCGTTCTGTGGCACTGGCGTTGCGCCAGATCAGGATCGTGAGCCCCACGGCCAAGAACACCGGCCAGCTGATGATCCCGACGAAACCGATGTGGAGCGCCGAGACGACGAACTGCGTGAGGATGACGATAGGGATGATGGCGATGACCAGACGGATGCCGCGCCGGTCGTTGATCGCTCTGGAGTAGATGTTGGTCGACTCGCCCTCGAGGGGGACGATGAGCCACGCCAACGCGTAGACGAGGACGGGGATGCCGCTGGCCAGCCCGATGAGGACGAAGCCGATCCGGACGATCGTGACGTCGATGCCGGTGAGCTGGGAGAACCCACCGCAATTGCCCGCCAGGACTCTTGCGTCTGATGACCGGCGCAGATTGCGGAGGTGATGATGGCGGGGGCGGCGGCCATGAAGATGCCGCATCGGCGGATCCCGGTGGGTGTGCAGCCAGGGACCCGAGCGACTTCCGTTGCCCTCCGGGGAGGGTGCAGTCGTGACGCCCTCCTGCGGGCGCGTGGCGGGATCGGTCGATTCGGGGATACCACGATGATCGCGCGCCGGGCTCCGTCCGACCATCAGGGAAAACCCTGAGACGCCAAGGCTGGAGTCAGGGTACGACCCGGGTCATGCCGGATGTCGTTCCGGCGGTCGAAGGCGCAGGCTGAAGGCATGACTACCTCACCTGCATCACCTGCATCACCTGCATCACCCGAAGACCAGGGCTCCCGGACCGACGGGGGGACGACAGAAGGCGCGGGACCCCCCTCGTTGGGAGCCTCCACCTTGACGGCGCCCCCGTCAGACGCGTCAGCGGACACGTCAGACGCGGCGGCCGAGACGGCCGCGGCGGACGGGTCGGACGCGTCAGCCGACAGGCTGAGTCGAGGAGGACCGGATCGCATGCTCGCCGGCGTCGCCGTCGGACTGGCCGATTACTTCGATGTCGACCCGACCATTGTCCGGGTCGGATTCGTCGCCCTTTCCCTCCTGGGCGGACTGGCCGTCCCGCTGTACCTGGCCGGATGGCTTCTCATCCCCGAGCAAGGTGCCGAGCAGTCGGTGGCCGAGGAGTTGTTGGCCCGTGAACGAATCCGCTGAAGGGCCCCGACGATCCATCGACGTCGATATCGAGTACCTGTTGAGCCAATTCCGCCGGAAAGGAACCATGATGCGCCTACGCCCCGACGCTGTCCGCTGGACGTCGTCTGCCTCCACTGCCAACCTGCGCGTTTCGGACGCCGAACGCAACGAGGTTGCCGACAAGCTGTCGCGACACTTCTCCGACGGCCGGCTGGACCAGACCGAGTTCAAAGAACGCCTCGACGCAGCGATGTCGGCCAAAACGCAGGGCGATCTGGCCGGACTCTTCGACGACCTGCCGCCTTTGGCGAACGAACCGCCGCCGCCCCCATCACGCCGTCGGCGCCTCGTCCCCTTCGTCGTCATGATTGCCTTCATCGCCGTCGTCGCCGGCTCGACCGTCTCGCTCTGGCACGTCTTCCAGATTCCTTGGCTCCTCGTGGCCGCGATCGCCTTCTTCGTCTGGCACCGTGCGGGCAGACATCACCACAGTCGCAACTGAAGCGACGGGACCAATTCCTCGGCGTCCCGGTTATTGCGTCAGTGGACAGGGTGGCTGACGCTGGGCTGGATCAGCCGGCACCGTGGCTGACGCTGGGCTGGGTCGGCTTGGTCGGGCGGCGGGCGGCGTCACTGAGATAGTGCTGGGTCGGCCAACGCGAAATCCACAGGACAATGACATCGGTCCGCCATTGCCACTCGCTAGCATGGGTCCGGACCTGGTGATCTGCGACGTCGGCTCGACAGCTAGCGTCGTTCCCAGCGCTGGAACCACAGTCGCCCCCAGCCCCAGCGAACTTTCAGGAGAGATTCACTTATGCGCACCCTGGCCGGGTGGTGTGTCAATCACCGCCGTCTCGTGCTCCTAATTTGGGCCCTTGTCCTGGTGGTATGCCTCGGACTTTCCAATGCGATCGGGACCGCGTACTCGAACTCGTTCTCGCTCCCCAAGACCGAGTCATCAGACGCGATCAAACTGCTGCAGGCTGCGGCACCCAAGGACTCGGGGGACACCGAACAGATCGTCTTTGCCACCTCCGGCGGGGAGAAGGTGACGGACCCCGACGTCAAGGCGAGCATCGAGAAGATGATCGGCGAGATTGAGAAACTCCCCCACGTCGGTCTGGTGACGAGCCCGTACGACCCCCAGGGAGCGGCCCAGGTCAACGCCGACGAGACCGTGGCATTCATCTCGGTGACGCTCAACCGGCAACCGAATCTCTTGACCGAGGCCGAAGGAAAGCAGTTCGTCGACACGGCCACGTCGGCTGCGGGTCCCCACCTACAGGTGGCCGTCTCAGGTCAGTTGGCCGAATTGGTGAACAAACAGTCCTTCAGCGGGACGTTGGTGGGGGTGATCCTGGCTTTCATCGTCCTCTTCCTCGTCTTCGGTTCGATCTTCGCCGCGATACTCCCGATCGTCTCCGCGCTCTTTGCGTTGGGCACCGCGCTCGGCGTCATCGGCATGTTGACGCATGTGCTCAAATTCCCGTCCATTTCCCCGATCCTGGTGCTTCTCATTGGCCTGGGAGTCGGGGTGGACTACGCGCTGTTCATCGTCACCCGGCACCGTCAGGGTCTGGTGGCCGGTCAACCCATTGACCAGTCGATCATCAACGCGGTCAACACGTCGGGTCGAGCAGTCATGTTCGCCGGCATCATCGTGTGCATCGCCTTGCTCGGCATGTTCGCCTTGGGCGTCACCTTCCTGTACGGGCTCGCCGTGTCGGCGGCGATCGGGGTGCTCTTCACCATGATCTCGGCCCTGACCCTGCTGCCGGGCATGCTGGGCTTTATCGGCCCCAAGGTCATGAGCCGAAAGCAGAAGCGCAAGCTCGCGGAGAGCGGCCCGACCATCGTCGGGATCGGCACGAACGGGTTCTGGCCCCGCTGGGCCGATCGGATCCAGCGCCGCCCGGTCTTTTCGGCTCTGGCAGCGTTGCTCGTCATCGTGGCGATCGCCCTCCCGTTCTTCTCCTTGCGGCTGGGCTCGACGGACCAGGGCAGTGACCCGTCCGGGACGACGACGCGCACGGCCTACGACTTGCTGGCGAAGGGATTCGGGCCGGGCTTCAACGGACCACTCCAGCTGGTCTCCGTGGTATCGACTCCGGCCGAAAAGGACGTGATCAACCACGTGGCGACCGAGGTGGGCCAGCTGCCCGACGTGGCCAGAGTGGCCGACCCGGTCTACATCCCGAGCAAGACCGGAGCCGACTCGGAGGTGGTGTTCCTCAACGTCTTCCCGAAGACCGCGCCCCAAGATGGGGCGACCACCAATCTCATCCATCAGCTACGCGACGACACGATCCCCGAGGCGGTCGGCAATAGCGGCGTGAAGATCCTGGTTGGAGGAGAGACCGCCATCGCGGTGGACTTCGCCCACGTGCTGTCGTCCAAGCTCCCGCTCTTCATCGCGTTGGTCGTGATCCTGTCGTTCATCCTGTTGGCGATCGTGTTCCGCAGTTTCGTGATCCCCCTCACGGCGGCCGTGATGAACCTCCTGTCCATCGGGGCGGCGTTCGGAATTTTGGTCGCGGTGTACCAGTGGGGTGACCTGGCCAAGTTGTTCGGCATCGATCGCACCGGCCCGGTCGAGTCCTTCATCCCGGTGTTGCTGTTCGCCATCCTCTTCGGCTTGTCGATGGACTATCAGGTCTTTTTGGTCAGCCGCATGCACGAGGAGTATCTCAAGTCGGGCGACAACCGCATCGCCGTGCGCAACGGTTTGGCGGCGACCGGCAAGACGATCACCGCCGCCGCGTTGATCATGATCCTGGTCTTCGCGTCGTTCGTCCTCGGTGGTCAGGCAGTCATCAAGGAGTTCGGGATCGGGCTGGCTGGCGGTGTCCTGGTCGACGCCGTCCTGATCCGTATGGCGGTCGTCCCCTCGCTCATGATGCTGCTGGGCAAGGCCAACTGGTGGTTCCCGAAGAGCCTGGACAGGATTCTGCCCCGGCTTTCGGTCGAGGCGGACGATCTGGCCTCGCTCCCCACTCTCCCGACGCCGGACCCCGAACTGGTCTGACCAGCGGGCCGGGGGCTGGAGCGGGGGCGGCGGGGGCGGCGGGACTGAAGAACGGCGGAATTACCAGGCGTAATCCTCGGGGGCGGTCTTGTGCCCCGGGAAGAGCTCATCGAGCTCGGTCAGGACCTTGTCGTCGAGAGTGATCTCGACCGCATCGAGGGCACCGTCGAGCTGCTCAATGGTGCGGGGCCCGATGATGGGAGCGGTGACGGCGGGCCGGGTGAGCAACCACGCCAGAGCGACGACGGAAGGCTCGTGGCCGATTTCGTCACAGAGCTCCTCGTAGCGCTCGAGCTGGGGGCGGTGCGTCTCGAGGGACTTGGCAGCCCGGTTCTGATGGCGGCGAACTCCCTCTCGCTCCTTACGCACGACACCACCGAGCAGGCCTCCCTGGAGGGGTGACCAGGGGATGACCCCGAGCCCGAAGTCCTCGGCCGCGGGAAGTAGTTCCCGCTCGACGTCCCGCACCAAAAGGTTGTAGATCGACTGCTCGCTCACAAGGCCCATGAAGTGGCGCTCGGCTGCTGCAGCCTGGGCTTTTGCTATGTGCCAGCCGGCGAAATTGGACGAGCCGACGTAGAGGATCTTGCCCTGGTTCCGCAGGACCTCCATGGCCTCCCAGATTTCATCCCATCCCGTCGCACGATCGATGTGGTGCATCTGGTACAGGTCGATGTAGTCCGTCTGCATGCGCCTGAGCGAGGCGTCGCAGGCCCGCCGGATGTTCAGGGCCGACAACTTTCCTTCGTTGGGCCAGTCCCCCATGTCGATATAGAGCTTGGTGGCTATGACCGTGCGATCCCGACGCCCGCCTCCCTGGGCGAACCAGCGGCCGACGATCTCCTCGGTGGCACCGCGGCGCCCGTAGGCGTTGGCCGAGTCGAAGAAGTTGATGCCCACCTCGTGTGCCCTGTCCATGATGGCGAACGAGGTCGGCTCATCGGTCTGAGGGCCGAAGTTCATGGTGCCGAGGCAGAGGCGGCTAACGCTGAGACCGGTACGACCGAGGTGCGTGAAGTGCATGGGCGCCAACCTAGACGCGTGACTCAGGATCGTCGTCAAGACGCGTGCGTTGGCCTTGTCGTTGGGATGACCAGCGGGCGGGGGGGACGTCGGACGGGGTCGGGGGCGGCGGGGACGTCGGACGGGGTCGGGGTCGGCGACGTCGGGGGCGGCGGTGTCGGGGGTGGGGGGTCGGGGGCGGCGGTCGAACTAGCGCCCGTTTTGCCCCGACCGCTACGGTGTCGAGGTAACTCCTGTACCGACGTATGACGTGAGGGGGAAGATGGCTGCGCAAGTTCCGCTAGTCGACTATCTGGTGCTCGGCGACGGGGATGGGGAGTCCCCCCACCTCGTGGCGAACGAATGCACCTCCTGCGGCTCCCGCTTCTTCGATCGCCGCAACGCGTGCGCCAACTGCGGCAAGACCGAGTTCCGCAAAACCGATATCGCCACCAACGGCGAAGTGCGGGCCTTCACCATCGTGACCTTTGCCGCCCCCGGTGTGCCCGTCCCCTACGTCGCGGCGGTGGTTGACTGCGAAGGGACCAGCGTCCGGGCCAACCTGATCAACGTCGACCCCGACCCTGAGCACGTCACCCTCGGAATGAAGGTCCGACTGGCCACGTTGGGTTTAGGCACCGACGACAACGGCACCGAAGCAATCGGGTTCGGCTTCGAACCCCTGGGAGGTTGAGCGACATGGCAAGCGAAGACGTCTGGGTCCTGGGCATTCACATGACCAAGTTCGGCAAGCACCCCGACAAGGACCTGATCGACCTGGCCTCCGAAGCGGTGCTCGGCGCCCTCGGCGATGCCGAGGTGACGATGAAGGACATCGGCGTGATCGGGGCCGGCAACCTCCTCGGCGGGGCCACGGGACAGGTGCTGCAAAAGCAGCTCGGCCAGACCGGCATTCCCGTCTACAACGTGTCCAACGCCTGTGCCACCGGCGCCACGGCACTGCGGGTGGCCGTGATGGCGATCAAGGCCGGGGAATGCGACATGGGCCTGGCCTTCGGGGTCGAGAAGCTGTCGGGTGCGGGACTCCTCGCCGGGGGAACGCGCAAAGAGGACGACGGCACGTGGACCCCATCGGGTCGCTACGGAGCAGTGGCAGCGGTCGACGGCCGCATCGGCACCGAAATCATGCCGGGCGTCTTCGCGCAGATCGGCATGGAATACGGGCACAAGTACGGCGGCACCAGCTTTGAGCTCTTCGCCAAGATCAGCGAGAAGAATCACGCCCACTCCACCCTCAACCCGCTGGCGGCGTACACCAAGCGGATGAGCCTCGAGGAGATTATGGGCGACGTGATGATCGCCTACCCCAACACGCGCCCGATGTGCTCGGCCAACTGCGACGGTGCCGCAGCAGCGGTCGTCGTGAGCGGATCCAAACTCAAGACCTTGTCACTGGAGCAGCAGAAGCGGGCCGTGAAGATTTCGGCCTCCATCCTGACCACCGACCCGTGGGAGGAGGCGTGCCAGATACTCCCTGACGTCAACACCTTGACACGCAATGCCGTCACGCAGGCCTACGAGCAAGCGGGGGTCGGGCCCTCCGATCTCGACCTCGTGGAATTGCACGACTGCTTCGCCACGGCCGAGTTGGTGCACTACGACAACCTCATGCTGTGCGAGCAGGGTGGCGCGGTCGACTTCTTCAACTCGGGCGCCACGTGGCGGGACGGGACCACGCCGGTCAACGTCTCGGGCGGCCTCGAGTCCAAGGGTCACCCCATTGCGGCGACGGGAATCGCCAACGTATGGGAGGTGACCACCCACCTGCGTGGCGAGGCGGGCGATCGTCAGATCGCCGGCGCCAAGGTTGGTATGACGCACGTCATCGGACTGGGATCCGCCTGTGGGATTCACATTTTGGAGAGGGCGGCCTAACCAGCATGGCTTCAACAGTGCGCGGCGTGGTGGCACGGGCCAAAGGTGCGCCGGTCACGCTCGAGGAGATCGTCGTGCCGGACCCCGGGCCGGGTGAAGCCGTCGTGGCGGTGAAGGCGTGCGGGGTGTGCCACACGGACCTGCACTACCGCGAGGGGGGGATCAACGACGACTTTCCTTTTTTGCTCGGGCACGAAGCGGCGGGGATCGTCGACGCGGTCGGGCCGGGGGTGACCACGGTTGCGCCGGGTGATTTCGTCGTTTTGAACTGGCGGGCGGTGTGCGGCGAATGCCGGGCGTGTCGGCGCGGCCGGCCGTGGTACTGCTTCGCCACCCACAACGCGACACAGAAGATGACGTTGACCGACGGGACGCCGCTCTCGCCCGCACTGGGCATCGGCGCATTCGCCGAGAAGACGTTGGTGGCCGCCGGGCAGTGCACCAAGGTCGACCCTTCGGCGCGGCCCGAGGCCGTCGGATTGCTCGGGTGCGGCGTGATGGCGGGGATCGGCTCGGCGATGTTCACCGGTGCCGTGGGGCTCGGTGACTCGGTCGCCGTCTTCGGCTGCGGTGGTGTGGGGTGCGCGGCCATTGCGGGCGCGCAGTTGGCCGGGGCGACCACCATCATCGCCATCGATCTCGACGCGAGGAAGCTCGAACAGGCGAAACAATTCGGCGCGACCGATGTCGTCGACGCGAGCGCCGTCGATCCGGTGGCGGCGGTGCAAGGCTTGACGGAGGGCAATGGGGCGGACGTCTGTATCGAGGCGGTCGGGAACCCGAAGGTGATGGAGCAGGCGTTTTACGCCCGGGACCTCGCCGGGACACTCGTCCAGGTCGGGGTGCCGACGCCCGACATGCGCATCGATCTACCGATGATCGAGTTCTTCGGTCGTGGTGGCGCGCTCAAGCCGAGTTGGTACGGCGACTGCCTACCGGATCGGGACTTCCCCAAGTTGGTCGACCTGTATCTCGCCGGGCGCCTCAATCTGGACCTCTTCGTCAGCGAGACGATCGCCCTCGACGAAGTGGAAGAGGCGTTCCACCGGATGGAGCGGGGCGAGGTCCTGCGCTCCGTCGTCGTCATTGGTTAGGCCGCCGGTCGTCTTGGGAATGGTAAGAGCATGAGCCACCACGAACTGGAAGAGGAGCCGTCGCACGAGGCGGTCATGTCGCGCGCCAGTGGACGGCCGCCCGAGGAAGAGTCGAGCGAGGATCCCGAACATCAGGCCGAGGTAATCCTCGAGGAGTCCGAGGAACGGATAGAAGAGGGCGCCGACAAGTCGAGCTGATCATGCTATGCCATGCGCATGGCGTATCCCCTCGCTCCGTTCGCATCCGTCACCGGCCTGCGCGGCATGGTGAGTGCGGCGGATCATCTGGCGTCGACGGCGGGTCTCGGTCTGCTGGCGCAAGGCGGTTCCGCAGCTGACGCCGCCGTTGGTGCGGCAGCGGTGATGGCGGTCACCAGTCCGTATCTCTGCGGCATGGGTGGCGACATGTTGGCAGTAGTGAGCGCGCCCGGCGCCGATCCGCTCGCGCTCCTGGCGACGGGGCGCGCCGGCTCAGGCGTCGACGCGGCGAGGCTGCGCGGCGAGGGGCACGCCGTCATGCCCGTGCGCGGAGACTTCCGGACCGTGCCCGTACCGGGTGCCGTCGATGGGTGGCTCGCCCTGCACGACCGCTTCGGTCGCCTCAAGCTGGCCGACGTGCTCGGTCCCGCGATCGGATTGGCGGAGGACGGGTTCGTGGCGTCACTGATGCTGTCGCTGGCGAGTGATCTCGTCTACCTGGTGCCGGGGGCGCAGGAGCTCTGCCCCGACGGTCCCGTCCCTCTGGAGGGCCATGTGCGCCTTCCCTCGGTCGCGCGCACGCTGCGGGCCATCGTCGACGACGGACGAGACGGATTCTACGGCGGCGAGTTCGGGCGTGAATTGGTCAACCTGGGACACGGCATCTACGCGGAGGATGATCTGGCCCACGACTTCGCACAGTGGTGCGAGCCGGCCCGCCTGCAAGTCTGGGGGCATGATCTGTGGACCGTTCCCGCGCCCTCCCAGGGCTACCTGACCCTGGCCAGCTCCTGGGTCGCCGAACGGGTCGGCCTCGGGACCGACCCCTCAGACCCGCTCTGGGCCCATCTCATCGTCGAAGCCTCCCGGGCCGCTGGATACGACCGTCCGGCCGTCCTCTACGACGGAGCGGACGCGTCGTTCCTCCTCAGCGAGGAACGATTGTCCGCGGCGGCCGACCGCATACGCGACGATCGGGCGGCGCCGTCGGATGTGGTGCTTGGTGGACCGGAGGATCCGAGCGCCGGCATTCCCCGGGTGGCGGACGGCGACACGACCCACCTGTGCGCGGTGGATGCCGACGGCCTCGGGATCTCGCTGACACAGTCCAATGCGCTGGACTTCGGCTCGCACCTGGTCGCCGGCTCGACGGGGATCTTCCTGCACAACCGCGGGGTCGGCTTCTCTCTCGTCCCTGGGCATCCGGCCGAAGTGGCACCGCGGACACGACCGCCCCACACCCTCTCCCCCATGCTGGCCACCAAGCCCGAGGGTCGACTTTCCCATATCGTCGGGGCAATGGGAGGCGACGCCCAACCGCAGATCCTCCAGCAGGTCCTGGCCCGGATGCTGCACGCCGGCGAGGACCCGGCCACCGCCGTGTCGTCGGCCCGCGTCTCGCTGGTCGCGCCCGGAGCCGGCCCTTTCCGCCTGTGGTGGGGCGACGATCTCCAGATCTGCGTTGAAGGCCACGCGCCGCCGGGATGGGCGGAAGGGTTGCGGGACCGCGGCCACCGCGTGATCCCGATTACCGCCTTCGAGCCCAACGCCGTCGGCGGATGCCAGGTCATCGCAGTCGTCCACGACGAGGGCGGCACACGGCATTTCGCCGGTGCGGCCGATCCACGCAGTCCGTGCGCAGGGACGGCGAGCCGATAAGTGGATCGGCAGACCGGCGTCTGAGCGGGGGGCGGCCCTGACTGGCAGAATCGGGCCATGACCACCATCACGACACGGCACGAAATGTTGCTGCCGGACCCCGAGCCGCGGCCGGTGCACTACACGGTGATATCGGTCGACGACCATCTAGTCGAACCACCTGACATGTTCGAGGGTCGGCTCCCGAGCCGCTTCGCGGAGCTGGCTCCCAGAATCATCGAGAACGAACAGGGCCATCAGGTGTGGGAGTTCGACGGGGCGGTCTACACCCAGGTCGGCATGAATGCGGTGGCCGGACGCCGCCCCGAAGACATCAAGGTGGAGCCGACGCGGTTCGAAGATATGCGGCGCGGCTGTTGGAACATCGACGACCGCATCGCCGACATGGACATCAACGGAGTGTGGGCGTCGCTCAACTTCCCCTCCATGATCACGGGATTCTGCGGAAAGGTCTTCTCCGGTGCTCGTGACCCGGAGTTGGGACTGGCCGTCACCAAAGCGTGGAACGACTGGCTCTACGAGGCGTGGTGGCAGCCCTATCCGGACCGCATCATTCCGTGCGGGATCACGTTCCTGGCCGATCCCGAGCTCGGTGCGGCCGAAATCCGTCGCAACGCGGCGCGCGGGTTCCGCTCGGTGACGCTGCCCGAACGACCGCACCGCATCAATCTGCCGAGCCTGTTCTCGGGCTACTGGGACCCGATCGTCGCCGCATGCGAAGAGACCGACACCGTGATCTCGCTCCACGTCGGGTCCTCGGGCATGGCCGACGTGGCCGCCGACAGCCCGATGGTCCCACTCGTCGCCACCCTCTTCGGGCAGATGTCGTTGTCGGCGTGCGCCGAGTGGTTATGGTCCGGTCTGCCGTCGCGCTACAGCAACATCAAGATCGCCATGAGCGAAGGCGGGATCGGCTGGGTCGCGATGTTGCTCGATCGGCTCGACAACATCGTGGAACGCTCGGGCTACGGGCGGGACTACGACCCCTCGGGACTACGTCCGGCCGAGGTGCTGGCGCGCAACTTCTGGTTCTGCACCATCGATGACCCGTCGACGATCGACACCCGCCATCGGATAGGCATCGATCACATCATGGTCGAAGTCGATTATCCGCACGGCGACTCGACGTGGCCGGACACCCAGGAGGTGATCAAGCGCTACTGGGGCCATCTCCCTGTGGAGGACCTCCGCAAGATGACCCACGAGAACGCGGCGCAACTGTTCCGCTGGCCCCTCCCAGCGGATGTGCGCCCCTGACGACGCACACTCAAACCGGCAGTTCGGTGGACGACGTCTGTCCGCCGACTGACTGCGGAGTGAAGCGTGTCGGTGCTTCCTCGAAGCGCTCCTTGCATCGATCCGAGCAGAACGAATACCGATCTCCCTGGTGGAGCAGCGATGCGGGAGCGTCGGCCGCCGTGACCTGCATGCCGCAGACCGGGTCGAGCGCGGTCCCCTGCCCACCGCCCAGACGTTCCCGGTTGCGGTACGTCCAGTAGAGGACACCGAACACCACGAGGAACACGAGGTTGAGATACGTGGTGTAGTTCCACGAAAACCCGTCGGGTGCAATCTGGGTCGGCCGCGTGTGCGGGATAAGTCCGGCGGCGTGGAAGATGCCTTCGGTCACCAGACCCGCGATGGACATGACGGCCCAGAAGAGTGCGAGCATCCGCAGCATCAGGCGGGTCCCGTAATAGCGGCGGTAGACGAGCAATAACGGGAACGTGATGAGGTCGGCGAAGATGAACGACACGACGCCGCCGAAGGAGATTCCCCCCTTCCAGAGGGCGGCGGCCAACGGGACGTTGCCGATGGAGCACACGAAGCTGACGATGGCGATGAAGGGGCCGACGATGACGTTCTCGAGGCTCGTCCAGAATCCGTGGCCGTGCAAGAAGACGGCGTTCCACACTGATGTCGGCACGAGGATCGTCAGGAAGCCGGCCACCACGTAGCCGATCACGAGCTCACGGCGCAGCATCGTGAGGTCCGACATGGTGTAGGTGCTGGCGTCGGCCCAACCACCCTTGGATCGCAGCTTCTCGCGCCAGCTCTCGCCTTGGAGCGCAGTGTTCTCCGGCGGAGCCGGGATGTGGCCGTGGTCGTGATCCGACGTCGACTCGTCACGCAAGCGTGTGCGGGCTTGCGCAACCGCCTTCCCTCTGAACCACAGGCCGCCGAGCGACGCCAGGAGGGCGATCATGATGACGCCACCGACGAACTCACTCGCGGCGAATTGCCACCCCATGAGCACGACGAGCACGATGCCCAACTCGATTACCAGGTTGGTCGAGGCCACCATGAACACCAGCGACGCGACGAAGTCCGCTCCCTTGACGAAGAGCGACTTGGCCATGGCGGATGCGGCATACGAACAGGAGGACGAGACGACGCCGTACTCCGACGCCCGCACAACCGCCCGTGGCTTGTGATCTCCCAACTTGCGCTGCATGGCCTCGTGGCTGACGAACGCCTGCACCGCTCCAGACACCGCGAACCCGAGGATGAGCGGCCAGAGTGTCTCCCAGAACATGAAGAAGCCTTCGCGAAGGCTTCTTCCGATGGCATCGAGCCAACCGGCGTCGGCGAGCATCATCCCGACGGCTGCCGACGTCGGTGCGGGTGCGGGTGCGGGTGCGGGCGGGCATCCGGGACCTGCTGCGCCAGCGACTGGATCATGTGTGCTCCGACCGGGTCATGAGTGCACCAATCGGGCGATGGCGGCGGATGCCTCGTCGAGCTTTGCCTTCGCCTCGTCCCCGCCACTCTTGACGGCATCGGCGACACAGTGCGCCATATGGTCATTGAGCAATTGCAGGGCCACGGACTGCAAGGCCCGGGTCGCCGCCGAAACTTGCTCGAGCACATCGATGCAGTAGCGGTCCTCGTCCACCATGCGCTGCAGTCCTCTGACCTGCCCCTCGATCCGTCGCAACCGCTTCTGGACCGCTTCTTTCTGATCGACGTATCCCGGATCTGTCATCTGCGCTCCTGTTCCGACCCTCTTTAGGGCTCGGGCCATATACCCCCTACTGGTATTGAGTATAGACGGGCGAGCACCTGTGTCTGCGGTCAACCGAGGACGTCACGAGAGCGACATCCCCGCCTCCTTTCCCGAATTCATCCCTGCTATAGGGAGGATCCCATATTGCATGACGATCCTTGGTCGAGGTAGAGTCACCGGAGCGATGGAGACAGGGACGCAAACGGAAACGCAGCCAACGAAGACGCAGCTGACGAAGACGCCGGCGGAGCCGCAGACGCTGCCGGCGGATCCGCAGTCGACGCCGGCGGAGCCGCAGACGCTGCCGGCGGAGCCGCAGACGCTGCCGCCGGAGACCACCACCGGCCCGATCGTCCTGCTGACCAGGCTGGCGCGCGTCGTCTATCGCCGGAGCACGGTCGATCTGGTGGGCATGCGGATCCGGGAACTCGGTGCGCTGGCCTACCTTCGCGACCATCATCCGGCCACCCAACATGCGCTGAGCAAGGCGCTCTCGCTCGACGCCAATAACTGCGTGCTGCTGCTCAACGATCTGGAGGCTCTCCAGTACGTCGAGCGACGGCGGGACCCGGTGGATCGCCGGCGGCATCTCGTCGAGCTCACGGCAAAGGGCCGAACCGCACTCGAGCGCGGTGAGCTCGCGCAAAGCAGCGTCGAGGACGATGTGCTCGGGGCCCTCACCGCAGAAGAACGATGCATTCTGCAACGCCTCCTCAGTCGGGCCCTCGAAGGGCAGCCTTCTGACGTGGACGACGAAGAGATGCAGGCAGCGCGGAGCGGCGCGTGAACCTTTCGCTGCGCAGTTCCGCCACGCCCCACCGCGCCCGCATGGCGCGACCGGACATCAACGCACCGCTTCCCGACAACTACAAGTGGACGGCCCTGTTCATCTCGACCCTCGGCATGCTGATGGCGACGATCGACGGCTCCATCGTCCTCATCGCGCTGCCTGACATCTTCCGGGGCATCGGCATAGACCCGCTACAACCCGGCAACAGCTTCTATCTGCTGTGGATGATCCTGGGTTTCCTCGTCGTCACGAGCGTGCTTGTGACCACGTTGGGCCGCTTGGGCGATATTTACGGGCGTGTCCGCACCTACAACCTCGGCTTCGCCGTCTACACGTTCTTCTCACTCCTCCTGACAATCACCTGGATGACCGGCCACATCGCAGGTATCTGGCTGATCGTGATGCGCATCTTCCAAGCCGTCGGCGCCGCCATGCTGATGGCGAACTCGTCAGCCATCCTGACCGACGCGTTCCCCGCCGAAGAGCGCGGCATGGCCATGGGCATCAACTCGGCCGCAGCGTTCAGCGGGGTATTCATCGGGCTGGTGCTGGGTGGCCTCCTGGCTCCCATCAACTGGCGTCTCATCTTCTTGGTATCGGTACCGATCGGGCTCTTCGCCACCATTTACGGGTACTTGAATCTGCGCGAGCTGAGCCCCCGAAGGCCGGCCAAAATCGACTGGCCGGGGAACATCACCTTCGCCCTGGGCCTCATCCTCCTCATGATCGGCATCACCTATGGCATTGAGCCGTACCGGCACAACACGATGGGGTGGACAAACCCGCGCGTGGTGGGATCGCTCTTTTTCGGCGTCCTCCTGTTGATCGCCTTCGCCATCATCGAGACCCGGGTCGAGCAGCCGATGTTCCGCCTGCAGCTCTTCAAGATCCGCGCGTTCACATCGGGAATTCTGGCCAGCTTCCTCGCCGCCATGGCCCGAGGCGGCCTGATGTTCATGCTCATCATCTGGCTCCAGGGAATCTGGTTGCCCCTCCACGGCTACGACTTCGCCCAGACACCTTTGTGGGCCGGACTGGCGATGCTCCCTCTCACGGCCGGCTTCCTGATCGCCGGTCCCCTCTCGGGCTACCTGTCGGACCGCTACGGCGCCCGACCCTTCGCCACCGGCGGGATGATCGGCGCCGCCTTCAGCTTCGCCCTGCTGGAGTTGTTGCCGATCAACTTCCCGTACTGGGTCTTTGGCGCCGTCCTCCTGCTCACCGGTTTGACCATGTCCATGTTCGGCTCTCCGAACCGGGCGGCGATCATGAGCAGCCTGCCCCCCGAGCATCGTGGCGCAGGCTCGGGAATGGCCACGACGGCCATGAATACGGCGCAGGTCCTCTCCATCGGGATCTTCTTCACCTTGCTCATAGCGGGGCTGTCCACGGCGCTTCCGGCGAGCCTGTATCACGGGCTCTTGGCCCACGGGGTCTCGCAGGCCGACGCGGCCCGCATCTCGCACCTCCCACCCGTGTCCACGCTCTTCGCTGCGTTCTTGGGCTACAACCCGGTGCAGCATCTGGTCGGTCCGCAGGTGCTGACCCATCTCACCGCGGCACAGCAGGCCACACTCACTGGTCGCAGCTTCTTCCCGAGCCTTATCGCAGTCCCGTTCCGCGATGGCCTGCACATCGCCCTCGACTTCTCCATCGTGATGAGCCTTCTCGCCGCGGCGGCGTCGTGGACCCGAGGAGCACACTATGTCTACACAGACGTGCACGCCGTGGACGAAGGGTTCGACCCCGACCTCCCGTTCCTCGAAGAGGACGAAGAGGACGGAACCCCAACAAATGCCCCATCCTCACTGACCGCCAAAGGAGTATCACGATGACGACCGAGTCCCAGATCACCATTGACACCGCTGACGGGCCGATGCCCGCATTCGAGGCCGTACCCGACGCCGAAGCCAAAGGTGGGATCGTCGTCGTCCAAGAGGCGTTCGGCGTCACGACCCACATCGAGCACATCTGCACCCGCTTGGCCGATGCCGGATGGCGTGCCATCGCACCGGCGTTCTTTCACCGTCAGGGCTCCCCTGTCCTGGCCTATGACGATCTGACCGCCGTCATGCCGGTGATGATGGAACTTTCGTCCGGGGGCATCACCACCGACCTCCTCGCATCGTTTGGGTATCTCAACGAGGCTGGATTCACCGCAGCGCAGACGGGCGTCGTCGGATTCTGCATGGGCGGCAGTGTCACGTTCTATGCCGCAACGTTGCGCCAACTCGGTGCGGCGGTGACCTTCTACGGCGGCGGGGTCGCGGAAGGACGATTCGGACTGCCCTCTCTCCTCGAGCAGGCTCCGCAGCTCCAGACACCGTGGCTCGGGCTGTACGGGGACCTCGACCAGGGGATCCCCTCCGACGATGTCGACCAACTGCGTAAGGTCGCTGCAGCAGCGGAGGTGCCGACGGAGATCGTCCAATATCCCGACGCCGACCACGGATTCAACTGCAACGACCGCCCCGCCGTCTTCAATGAGACTGCTGCCGCAGCAGCATGGGAACGCACGCTCGAATGGTTCGATCGCTACATCGGAAGGACCGACGCGGGCTGAACGCCTGTCGCCGCAGCACTGGATGCGGCGGCGTGCCTCGACCGATGGACGGCGAGCAACCGTCCTGCCATCGTCTTGCCACCGTCGAGGGCCACGCTGCCTTTACCTCCCGCCTCCACAGCCGGTATCCTTCACAGGTCACTCACAGACCTGGAGGTCACAAATGCAAAATCGCCGGCTTTTGCAAGGATGCAGCGTGGCGCTCCTGGGCTTCGGTCTCGCCTGCGCCCCCATGACCCTGGCGTCGGCCAAGAGTCCGCCAAAGAACCACCACAAGGCAAAGCACCACAACTCGAAGAAACCCGCCTTCACCGCGGGGAGTGCGACGTGCAAGAACTACGCCAACACCGAGAGTGGCTCGAGTGGCTTGGGTACGGCGTTGGAAAAGGCAATGGCGAACGAGGCAAGCGGCTTCGCCGGCGTCAAGCAGGCCTTCCTTACCTACTTCAACACGGTGCAGAAGTACGAAGCCCCCTTTGAGGCAGAACTGAGCTCGGCGCCCGCGAACGTGCAAGCGGCGGGCAAAGGGATCTTTACCTTCTTCAACACCCTCAAGACCGATGTGGCCAACTCGACCAGCCTGGCGCAGCTCGGCACATCGCTGGAGTCCCTCGGGCAGAACAGCGCCCTGCAGTCCGATGCCCAAACCCTCGCCAATTACTTCGGGAACGTCTGCGGGGCTGTGACGACGACAACCGCCTCAGCTTCCTGACGCACCGCCTCTGCCGGACGCCGTCGCCACCACAATCCCCGACGTGTGCCGGCCCGCCTGTTCGAACGCGTCCCACATGGAGGCATAGCGTCCTCCGAGCGCGCGCAGTTGGTCGTGCGATCCGATCTCAGCGATGCGACCTTGGTGGAGAACCACAATGCGGTTGGCCGATCTGGCGGTCTGCAAACGGTGGGCGATGATGATGGTGGTGCGATTCCGGGACACCCGTTGCATCGCTTCGGCAACCCGCGCCTCGGTGGCGAGATCGAGGTTCGAGGTGGCTTCATCGAGGAGGAGAACGACCGGGTCCACCAGTTCCGCACGCGCCAGTGCGATGAGCTGGCGCTGACCGGCCGAGAGCGACCGGCCACGTTCGAGTAACGCATGGTGGTAGCCGCCCGGCAGTTCGGCGATGAATTCGTGGGCACCAACCGCCCGCGCGGCGGCTTCCACTTCGTCGTTGCCCGCTTCGGGGCGTCCGTAGGCGATGTTGTCACGGATGGTGCCGGTGAAGAGGAAGGCCTCCTGGGGCACGTACCCGAGTTGGCGGCGGAAGCTGAGGAGATCGAGCGCTGCGCAGGTCCAGACCATCGACCCGCACGGCGCCCTGATCGGGATCGTAGAACCGAGCGACCATCTTCATGACGGTCGATTTCCCGGCTCCGGTCTGGCCCACCAGTGCCACAGTCTCACCGGCTTCGATGTGCAGATCGATGCCACGGAGCGCCTCGGGTGGCTTGTAGTCCAGAACCTCGGATGACTGTTCGAGTCGCGGGGTCCTTCGGTCCTCGCCGCTCGGCCCGAGGCACGTGAGCAATGCCCGGCCGGGCCGTCACGGCCGGATAGGCGAATCGAACGTTGTCCAGCGTGATCTCACCGCGCAGGCGCCCGGGCATCGTCGCATCCACTGCCGCCGGGGTGAGCGGCTCCAGCTCCATCAGCTCGGCGATGCGGCCGACCGAGACACGGGTCTGTTGCCAGGAGTCGAAGACCTGCGAGAGCTGCTGGATGGGCGAGAAGAACAGGTCGATGTAGAGGATGAACGCGATCGAGCGCGCCGGACGTGAGGTGACCCGAGGCGATGAGCCCGGCACCGACCCCGAGCACGATGGCGTCGGCGATGCCGGAGAGGAACTGCACGAAAGGGAAATAGATGGCGACGAGCCGTTGGGCGGCCACCCGCGACTCGAGGTAGTCGCGTCCCAGGCCCTCGAAACCGCTTGATCGTCTCGGCCTGGTGCACAAAGGCCTGCGACACCCGCACGCCCGACAGGCTCTCCTGGAAGTCGGCGTTGACGATGGCGATGCGCTCGCGCGACAGGTCATAGAGCCGCGCCGCCTTGCGGCGGAAGATCACCGTCGCCACGGCGAGCGGGACGACGACCGAGCAGCGTGCACAAACCGAGCTCGAGATTGATCACGAGGAGTGCACACCCGACGCCGACGAAGGTGACGAGGGAGACCAGCGCGGAGAGCAGGCCGTTCTCTACGAGCGATTCGAACTGATCGACGTCCGTCGTCATCCGGGTCATGATGCGGCCGGCCATCTCGCGTTCGTAGTAGTCCAAGCGAGAGCCGCTGCAGCTGGGCCCAGATGCGAATGCGGAGCGAGAGCATGATCCGCTCTGCCGCCCGACCGGTCACGAATGTCTCGCCGATCTCGATCGATCAGGTCGACGAGGACGACGAGGAGGAAGATGCCCGACGCGGCGAAGAGCACGGCCGTGGACCCCTTGGCGACCCCGTTGTCGATACCGGTCTTGATCAGAATCGGGCCCGGCCAGACTGGCCAGCGCATCGATGACCACGAGCACGAGGCCGAGGAGAAGCGGGCGGCGGAACGCGTTGAGGAGCCGGGACAGATTGAAGGTCCGGTCGTGGCGGGACTCCGCCTCCAGGTCGATCCGGGCCGCAGTCGCGCACGGGCGGGAGCGCCGCCACGCGCGCCAGAAGCTCGGGCGTCGGGGGAAGGTTGAGTCGCCACGAGCCGCCGCTGCTGCGGCCGAGACCCGCACCGATGCTCGGGGCGCCGACCGTCCGCGCGACGGTGGGGCTCTCAGGTGTGCCGGCGGTCCGTTTCCAGGCCGAAGAGGTTGTGCCGTCGTCGCCCACTTCGGCACCCGGCCCGGCGCCACGCCCGACGAGGGCCCGAGCGCCGCCAACAGTTCGATCCTGTCGCCGACGTCCTGCGCCAGGTCCTCTTCGATGCCTGAGAGCAGGGTTCTGTAGACGGCACTCCGGGCGACGAGCTCGTCGTGCGTCCCTTCATCGACCACCCGACCATGGACGAGGACCACGATCCGATCAGCCAAATGCAGTGTTGACTGCCGATTCGCGATGAGCAGCGTGGTGCGTTCTGCCATGACGCTTCGCAGTCCCTCGTGAATGGCCTCCTCAACCTTGGAGTCGATCGCGCTCGGTGGCATCGTCGAGAATGAGGATGCGAGGGTCCGCCACAATGGCGCGCGCCAGGGCGATACGTTGACGCTGGCCGCCCGACAGCGTCAAGCCACGCTCCCCCACGACCGTGTCGTAGCCTCGTGGAAGCTCGAGGATGAACTCGTGGGCCTGTGCCACGCGCGCCGCATCTTCAATTTCCTCCTCCGATGCGTCGGGACGTCCGTAGGCGATATTGGCGCGCACGGTATCGGAGAACAAGAAGCTGTCATCGAAGACGACGCCGATCTGGCGGCGCAGCGAATCCAGGGTGACTCCGCGCACATCGTGCCCGTCGACGAAGACGGATCCCTGGTCCGGTTCGTAGAACCGCGAGACCAACATGGCCACGGTCGACTTCCCACTCCCACTCGGGCCCACGATGGCCACCCGCTCCCCCGCCCCGATGCGCAGGTCCAAGCCCTGCAGCACAGGCGCACCCTCGCCATAGGCGAAGTGCACGTCGGAGAAGACGATGTCTCCCTGCAGTACGGGGAGTTCCACGGCGTCGGGCTCGTCGACGATGGCCGGCTTGAGATCCAGCAATTGGAAGATCCGTTCGATGCCGGCCCGCGCCTGCTGGCCCACGGTCAGGACGCCGGCGAGCTGGCGGGCGGGCGCGACGAGCTGGACGATGTAGGTGGAGAAGGCGAGGAACGTACCGAGCGTGATCTCGCCGTGCAAGGCGAGCCAGCCACCGAAGGCCAAGATCGCAACCTGGCCGATGGTGGGGATGGCCTCGAGGAATCGGCTGGTAACGCGACTGCAGGCGAACAGCGCGCATCTGTGAGCCGTACAGCGTCTGCGACGCATCGGCGACCCGCTCCAGCTCACGCTGCTCCTGGCCGAATGCCTTGACGACCCGCACACCGTTGACGTCTTCGTCCACTATTTGGATGACATCGCCTTCTCGCTGTTGCCCGTCCCATGTGGCGGGAAAGACCTGCCGCCGCATCCGGTAGGAAACGATGAGCAACGTCGGCGCGATGATCACGCTGACGACCGACGAGCAGGGGCGAGAGGTAGAACATGACGCCGAGCGAGAACAGCATCAGAAGGATGTTGCCGCTCATGATGGGGAAGAAGCTGAGGAGTCCCTGGACGAGGGCCGAATCCGAATTGGCGCGGGCGACCACTTGGCCCGTGGGCATGCGGTCGAGGTTGTCAAAGTCCATCGCCTGAAGATGGGCGTGCATCGCGTTGCGCAGGTCGTACTGCACGCTGAGCGCCACGCGCCCGCCGCGATAACGGCGCACATAGAGGAAGCCGAAGGAAGCGAGCGCGAGTGCGACGAGGAGCACGAGCCACGGCCACAACGACGAGGTGTGGGCAACCACCACTCCGTCGACGATCTGCCGTTCGATGAGCGGGATAGTTGTCTGGCAGACGCTTCCGAGCAATGCCGCAGACACGGCCAGCGTCACATCCCGACGATGCCGCATCATGTAGCCCCACAGCCGCCGCACCCACCCTGGTGTCGCCGTGGTCTCAGTCGTGACGTCTGAGGGCACTACGCCCCGCTCCGATCCGCCGCGCGCTGCGTGTGCATGTCGTCGATGGCGGTGCCGAGCCATACCAGCGACTCCATGAGTTGATTCCCGTCAGGCGTCCGGGCGCTCAGGTCCTCGATGCGACGGATCATTTCGGCCTCGACGCGAGAGAGGAGCGCCACGCCCTCGCGGGTCAGATGCAGTGCGACGACGCGGTGATCCCCGTCGACTTCGGTCCGGACGAGCAGTCCCCGCTGGGCCAGAGCGTCAACGGCGGCGCTCACCGTGGGTTTGCCGAGAGCCAGGCGATCGTGCGACGCGTGAAGCCCGCTCGTCGCCGGAGGCAACAGCCGAAAGAACCCTGTAGTGGGCCAGGCTGAGCTCTCCCGATGCCGCGTTCGAGGACACGAGTGGCCCGGGCCAACGCCCGTACCGCCTCGACTTCCCTCGTCGGAGAACCCGTGCGAGATCCTTTCGCAGGCGTCGCCGGCTTTTGCCCGTCGTTTGTCACCGCTCCAGAATACCTGGATAGTTCGTCTATCGAACCATCTAGGGAGCGCTCCGGAGAGCTCGCGGCAAGCTCCTCGTTACAACATGGGTTCAAGTGGGTAAGGGAGTGGTGTGTCCATCATTGAGTCGCGGTCCGAGGACGAGCAACCTATGGCGAGCGAACCGGGCGACGCCGCGCCGGTGCAGCCCGAACCCCATGGTCGTCGAAGGGACCGCGGCGACGGTGTCCACCACACCCGTATCGGGGGAGCGTGGGTTGCTGTGGCGGTGGCGGCCGTCCTCGGCATCGCCCTGATCGACTTCATCGTCCAGAACACCCGATCGGTCCGTGTGGAGTTCTTCTCGGCAAACGGTCAGATGCCCGTGGCCGTTGCGCTCCTCGGAGCGGCTCTTGCCGGGGCGTTCCTGGTCCTCGCTGTCGGCGTCGCCCGGACCACACAACTGCGCATTGCCAATCGACGCGGCAAGAAGCGCGAGAAGCAGGCGGCGTCACTGGCGGCTGACGCCGAAAGCTGAACACCCGGGATCCAAGAGCTGAACAGCCCAGGCCAGGGGCGAATTCCCTTGCTCCGCGGTGCCCGGTAACATCGCAGGCGTGCGTGAGCGGTGGTTCTCCAGGCGAGCCGTGTTCTTGCATCTTGGCTGCCTTCTCTTCGTCCCCTTCTGCATCGCCGCCACCTGGTGGCAGATCACCCGGGCCGAGGACGGCAACGGCCTGAGCTACCTCTACACGTTCGAGTGGCCCGTGTTCGCGATCGTCGGGATCTACTTCTGGTGGCAGTTCTTGCACACGGATTACGACAACGTCGGACTCAGGGGCATGCGGAAGCAGGCCGCGGAGGCATCGACCTCCGACGTCTCCGCCGATGGCACGACAGATGCCGCACGCCTTGGTAGCCGCCACCCCGACGCCGACCCGTCCTCCTCGAGGCTTATCGAACCGGCGACGACGCTCGCGACGACAGCACCATCCGGCTCGCTCAAACACAACTCTCCCCGCACCACGGCGCCTGCAACACCCGCTCCCGCCGACCAGACCCCGGCCCGAACCACGTCTCTCGAGGACGAGAATCCGGAACTCGCGGCCTACAATGCCCGACTCGCCGCCTTGTCGGCCAGCGGTGCGAAAACGTGGAGGAAGCCCGAGACGCCCATCGCCCGCAGGCCGCAGTGAGCCGCCTCACCGAACGGGGTCTCAGAGGTGCGCTATTCCGTTATCAGCTGATGGCCAACATCGTCGGAACGCTCATCATCCCGCTGTTCATCTTCACGGGCATCAAAATCGGCACGGGGCATTGCAAGCTGGAGGTCGAGATCTTCGGGGTCCTGCACGGCTACCTGTACATCGTGTACCTGATCACCGTGGGCATCCTCTCGTTCAAGACGCGCCTCAACATCCTGTGGGTCCTCATCATGTGCGGTGCGGGACTCCTCCCGGGACTGACGTTCGTCGTGGAGTGGTGGATCGTCACCCGCAAGATCCACCCGCTCCTCGCGTCCGAGGCAGAGGTCGGCGCCGCCCCGATCACGTCCTGAGGTTCAGGAGTTCAGTTCTTCCACCTGACCGACGGCCGTCGCTGCGGCCTCTTCGCGACGGGCCAGCAATGCTTCAACCGCGCGGCCTGCGCCAGCGGTATCGCCGTCGTAGGCCACCGAGCCCCGGTCGAGAACCACTGCTTTGCTCGCCAGGTCGAGCACCCGTGCGACTTGCTGTTCAACGACGACCAGCGCGGTCCCGTTCGCATTGATCTCCCGCAGGCCCTCATACACGGAGTCGACGACCACCGGTGCCAACCCCAGCGAGAGCTCGTCGGCGACGAGCACCTGCGGGGGGACCACCAGCACCTTGGCCAGGGAGAGCAGTCGTTGTTGTCCACCCGACAGTGTTCCTGCCATCTGCCGCCTCCGTTCACCGAGAATCGGGAAGGCGGCATACGCCCGCTCCAAATTGGCCGGCAACAGTTGGCGGCCGGCCCGTTGCCGGAAGGCCAGGGTCAGGTTCTCCTCCACGGTGAGGCTCGAAAAGACGCCCCTCCCCTCGACGACATGGGCCATGCCGAGTCGTGCGATCTTGTACGCCGGCATGTGGGTGACGTCGTGGCCGCAGAAGGTGACTTTCCCGCTCGTTGCGGTCACCAGGCCGGTCACCGTTCGGGCCACGGTGGACTTCCCCGCTCCGTTCGAACCGACCAGGGCTACGATCCCACCCGCCGGCACACGGAACGAGACGTCAAAGAGCGCACGATAGGGGCCATACGCCGCGCTGACATGCTCGAGGACCAGCACGTCACCGCCCTCCGCCGGCTGAACTGCCGCGGTCATGACACCCCCATCTGACCGAGATACGCCTTGCGCACAACCGGGTTAGCCATCACGTCGTCGAAGGTGCCTTCGGCCAGCATGGAGCCCAGGTCCATCACCACGGTCCGGTCGACGACCTCACCCACCATGGCGAGGTCGTGCTCGACCAGCAGGATGGCGGTGCCACGCTCTTGTTGGACGGTGCGGAGTACGGCGGCGACCTCCGCCGTCTCGTGGGCGTCGAGACCGGAGGAGGGCTCATCCGCCAAAAGGATCTTCGGCGCGGCGACCAGGGCACGGGCGAGCTCGACAAGGCGGCAGTGGCCCAATCCGAGCGCGTTGACCGACGTGTCGGCAAACTCCGCGATGCCCACGAGGGCCAAGGCGGCCTCGACGTTGGCCGTCTCTTCCTTCGTGACACCACTCATGCCCAAGAGGTCCTTCCAGAGGCGCCCCTCTCCCGCGCCGCGAGCGTTCGGCCACCAGCAGGTGGTCCCGCACGCTCATGTCGGTGAACATCTCCACCTTTTGGTAGGTACGGCCGATGCCGAGCCGTGCCCGCTTGAACGTGGGCAGGGCGGTCAGTGCGACGCCACCGAACAAGATGTCACCCTCGTCATTGCGCAGCTGTCCGCATACACAATTGAACAGGGTCGTCTTGCCGGCTCCGTTCGGGCCGACGAGGCCGACGCTCTCCCCCGCACGCCACGTCGAAGGAGATGTCGTTGACTGCATGGATCCCACCGAACGATTTGGAGACGTTCCGGAGCGAGAGCAGCGGGCGTGTCAGCCATTGCGCGTCTGGCACCACGTCGGACGGATGCATTGCGTAGTACTCGGCGGGGAAGAAGCGTTGCTCGAACCATTGGTTGGAACGTCTCTTCTGAAACTCGAGGATGCCCTCGGGGTGCTTGGCGTATTGCAGCGAGCCGAAGGCAAAGAGCACGATGACCAGGCTCCCGCCGCCCACGACGCGCCGGCAGATACGTCAAGAGCTGGTCGGTCGACGAAGAACCCGATCCCGGCCTGAATGGCGCCTTCCACCGTGGAGACACCCGTGGTGACCACCAGCACGATGAAGACCAGCGAGAAGCTGTAGTTCCATTGGGCCGAGCTGGCCACCTGCTGCTGAATGGTGACCAACACGCCGCCTATGCCCGGCGATGGCTCCGGCCAGGGCGAACACCACGATGCGCTGCCAGGTCAGATTGATGCCCAGACCCGGCCGCCGCCGTTTCGCTGCCGCGCATGGCCGCCAGATTGCGGCCCACTGTGCCCTTGCGGACCTGGAGCACGATGCCGACACAGGCCGCGAGGACAGCGATGCTCAAGCCGAAAAGGCGTGGCCGTTGAAATTGAAGAACTCTGAGGTGCCGAGCCACTTCGACCTTGAGGCTCAAGCCTGATCCTCCCCCACTGATCGACACGTCGTTGAAGAACGTGTTGTCGAAGAGCAACGCCGCCGCCAGCGTCATCAGGGCCAGACCCAGGCCGCGCAATCGCAACGACAGGAGGGCCAGGACCACCGCCACGACCGCAGCCGCCAACGCCGCGCCGACCAGGCCCCCGACCAACATGTTCAATCCGAGGTGGTGCGCCAGCTGTGCCGACGGTGAACGCACCCACGCCGGCCAACGTGCCCTGGCAGAGGGAGAGTTGCCCGGCCATGCCGGTGATCAGCGTGATGGACAGGAGAACGGTCGAAGAGCGCGATCCCCGAGTTGAATACCCCCTCCCAGGTCTTGGGGATCCAGGTCAGCATGGAGACGATGAACACGGCCAGGACGATCCACCAGAGCCTCCGGATGATGCGGTCCATGCTGGGCGCCCGCGACGAGGCGGCGACGGGTGGCGGTGGTGGATCGATGGTGGCCAGCGGATCGCGGTTCAGGTCGAGAGACCGCATGCCCGGGAGGATGAGGAGCGCGGCCACCAGGACGAAGAACGGGAGCGACGGGAGGACCGCCGAAAAGAGGAGGCTGCTCGTCGGGAGGTAGCCCTGCAAGGATGGTGCTCACCACGCCGATGAGCACCGCGACGCCGGCCGCAATCGGAATCGAGCGTAGGAGGCCCCAGGCGGCCGCCGCAATGGCGGCCACCACAAGGGTCGCGTAGGTATCGGCCTGGAACGCCCCGTAAATGGGGGCAAGGACGACACCGGCCAGGCCCGCCATGAAACTCGAGATGGCCCAGGCCAACGCCACCACTCCGCCCGAGTTCACGCCGTCGAGTTGGACCAGTCGACGGCTTTCCACCGCTCCCCGCATCTGCAGACCCAAGTTCGTGAACCGCAGCAGCACCGTCAGTGAAATGAGGACCACCACGGTGACACTGATGACGGCCAGATAGATGCCGTTGATCGGCGTTCCCAGCACCGTCGGCATAGACGACATTCGGATTGAAGAAGGGCAGGATCGTGGCGGTGTCGTCGAGATTCTGCGCCCCGAAGATGACCGGCAGCAGCGAGGGGATGCCGACCAGCAACGCAATGGAGATGACCAATTTCGCCGTGGTGTTGGAGTTGGGGATATTCCGGAACAGGAACCGGTCGAAGGCGAGCCCGATCAGGGGGGACAGGACCACCACCGAGACGATGAAAGGCCGGGAATCCCCCCCAATGGTCGTTCTGGGTGAGGACGGTGAACACAAAGGCTGCCGCGAAGGCCTGCGCGCCGAAGGCGAAGTTGAAGACGCCGGTCGCTTGATAGGTGAGGACCAGGCCCACGGCCACGATGGCATAGGTGCACCCGTAAGGGATGCCGGGAATCGCGAATCCGAAGAACTGTTCCATGCGTGGCTAGGCGGAGGTGTCCATGGCGGGATGCGCCGATCACGGAAGGGGCGGCGTGCCCGGCGGCAGCTTCTTCAGCGGTTGGGGATTCTTGCCGCTCGTGGTGGCAAAGCAGACGAACACGTTCTTCTTCGAGGTGTTGAGGACCGGCACGTATTTGGTTCCCTGCGCCTGGATGTACGACGCACAATACGGGGGCGCATGGCCGGAGTGGCCGGCGTCCTTCCAGTTCGTCGGCGTGGTCAATCCTCCTGCGTTGTAGGTCGTGAGCGTGTTGGTCTGTTTGATCACGTTCGCCTGGGTGAGATTGTTGCCCGCCATACGTACCCCCTGGACGAAGAGCGCGGCGGACTCCCAACCTTGTATGGCCACCTCGTCGGTGGCGTACTTGGGCTCGTATTTGTTCATCACCGCGAGGTACTGCTTGAGGCCGGGATAGACGGACTGCGAGGCAAGGAACGGCACGTGGGCGATGTAGAAATACACGTTCTGCATCAAGCTCTCGTTCTGGTCCAACGTCGACTGGTCGTTCCCACTGAGCCAGAATTGCGTGGCTTTCAGGCCGTACTGCTTGATCGCACGGGCCATCGTGACGTTGCCCTGGACATCCATACAGCTCAACACGAAGTCAGCGCCGGCCTGCTTCGCACGCTGCACGTCGGTGGCCACCGTCGTGCCCGGGTAGGCGATCTTGTAGTCCGTGTAGCTCACTTTGATGCCAGCCGCCGTAAGGCCTTTGGCATCCGCTTGACACGAAGCCGCCGAAGCGGCGACGCCGTACGCCAGAATGGCCACCGATTTGGCGTGGACCTTGTTCACCACATACGCCACTTCGGGTACCCCACCCGGCAGGTACTGCGTCGATCCGCCGCCGCCGGCCGCAAAGAGGTTGTTCGGCCCGGCCCAGTTGTTGGAGACGTTGTAGCCATAGGTGGGGATCTTCGCTTCCACGAACAGGTTCGGCGTGAAGAAGGCCGAAGCAACGCCGGTGACAGCGAAGACATGGTCCTGATTGATGAGCGTGGAGACGAGTTGGTTGAACTGGCTCGGGTTGCCACCGTCGTCGAGTTTGTACTTGTAGTTGATCTTGCGACCGTTCACGCCGCCTTGGGAATTTATGTAGTTGAAATAGGCCTCTTCCCCGTAGATGAGGGACGAGAAGTTTCCGGCGAGGGTTCCGGTCTGGGTGGAGATCGTTCCGACGGTGATGGAATTCTTCGTCACCCCCGGGGCCGCGCTCGTGGCGGCTCCCGCCGACGTCGAGGGGAGTCCCAATGTGACGACGGCGGAGGCCAACGTCGCTCCTCCGAGGATCACCTTGGCCAGCATTCCCGCCCGTTGACGGTGGCTGCTGCGCAGACGTCCACTCGTGTGCGACGCGCTCATTCGCATCGTGCTCCCCCCTTGTTCCTCTGACCGTTGCGTCCCCCTTGGATGCACTTCGCTGGCTCGGTCAGTCCTGGTCACCAGACGATCCATTCGTAGCATCACTACCTTTCACAATTCCTTCAGGTGGGGAGATTTAGTGCGAGGGGAGCCGTTTACTTGAGGAAAAGCCGTTGACGGTCGAAATCCCTCAATGCGGCTACCTCACCGGGCTCCAGCGGAGCCAGTTCCTCAATGTTCCGTGCCACCTCGGGCTCGTAGCCGCACACGTCGATGAACGCGCGCGTGCGGTCCTCGATCGTTCCGGCACCGGCAGGAACGGCCGCCACGCGGAGGACCCCGTCGTGCCGTCGAAGGAGGCCCTTATCCGTCACGACGCTCACGACCCGATCCCCGGGTGACGTCACGTACGCCACGGATTCGGGCAGTCGCTCCGGACGGGCCAACGTGATGACGACACAAGCCTCGGCACGGCTCGCCACATCGTTGGCCCCACCCGAGCCCACCAGGAATCGACCACCGGCCAGCTCGGTGGAGTTGAGACGCCCCTTGGAGTCGACCTCGGCCGCACCGAGACACCCCACGGTGCGCGTACCCGGGCCACCGATCACCATGCCCAACACGGCCGACGCATCGGAGAGGTACGGCGTGTCGGGGAAGACCCGATGATTGAAGATGTAGGGATCGGCCGGTGTCGGCTCGTACCCCCATAGCCCGAGCTCGGCTGTCAGCAGAACCCGGCTTCCGGCCGCTCGCGCCCGTCCCACCGCCACCCACGCCGCAAGATTCGCCGCCCCGGCGCCCGCCAAGACGGCGTCGGCGGCGACATCGGCCACGACCCGTTCGACTTCACGCGCCCCGAAAGCAGCGGCGTGTTCCCATGGCGAGAACACCGGATCGTCGGGAACCGGGCTCGCCTCGGCGTCGGCCTTCCACGACGCCGGATCCGAGCGTCCTTCGAGCCAACGGAGGTGATCGTCGCCGAGCAGTCGGAGATAGTCCTCATGGGTGGCTGGGCCGAGCACCCATTTTTCGGCGAACTCCTCGAAGGTTCCCTTGGCGGCGGCCCGGGCAGCCAAGCTCCAATGCGCGATGTCCTCGCCGTAGCTCCGCACCGGCAGCCCCGGCGCATAACAACCGCCCGGGTGCGCGCCGAACGGGGCCTCCACCACGGCCAGGACCCGATGGCCCGGCACGCGCACCCGATGGCCGAGACCATGCAGGTTGTCCACGACCTTCTCCACCGTGGCCACGACGCCGCGTCGCGCGGCCAGGGCACCCCACACACCCTCGAGCAAGGGCTCAGAGAACGCGAGGTTGCCGGCACGGTCTGCGGCCGCGGCATGCACGAGTGCCACATCGGGTGCCAGCGGCGAGAGCAGCCCGAGGGTGCCGAAGGGCGAATCGATTTCGGTGAATCCCTCATTGGAGGCCATCGAAGACCCGGCGATGGAGCCGGTCACCATGGCCGGCAGACCCCGGGCGGCCGCTTCCATCCGCTGGGACATCGTCAGGATCGACCAGTGCTCGACCTCGACTTCGCCGGACTCGTAGGCTTTGCGGAAGAGCGGGTTCGGGTTGTACGTCGGAAAGCTGTTCCCCGAGTAGGCCGTCACGACCTTCTTGACAAGCCCTCCTTGGAAGAAGATGCCGCCGAGTGCCCCCAGACTGGTCATGACGAGGGTGAATCCGGGGTCCTTCCCCCAGAACTGGCGCGCGACTTCACGGGCCCCGGCCGTCCACCGACTGTGCCCGAGCATGACGTGGACGGCGTCACCCGGACGCACATTGGTGGCGATCGCATTCTCGAGGCTTGTCACCCGGGAGCCGGACTCCGCAGACGAGGACGGCGTCACCTTGGCCTGCTCCCGACCGCCGAGCCGGCGAAAATCCCCTGGTCCATCCTCATTCCTGTCCCTGCTCGAACCTGACCACCGTGTCAGGTTAGCCAGTACAACCACCCCGGGCACTACGATGCGCACAACATGGCGTCGTCCCCTGCCCAACCTGACCTGGCACTCGACGGGGCTCGGGTCACGACGCCCGACGGCATGGGGGAGGCCGCAGGGGGCATCGGCCTGCCCGCCAGCAAGCGGGTCCTACGAAGCCAGGGGCGCCGCACCATGCGTCGCTTGCTCGACGCCGCCATGATCTGCTTCGACGAACGCGGGTATTACGACACCCGGGTGAACGACGTCGTGAAGATCGCCAAGACGTCGCACGGCACCTTCTACCTGTACTTCTCCAACAAGGAGGATCTGCTGCGGGCCCTCGTCGCTGAGGCAGGCACCGCGGCACAACATGTCGCCGATGCCCTCAGCCTGCCCCCGGAGTCGGGTGGCAAACCCCAGTGGGAAGACGTGCGCGGCTGGGTCGCGCTCTATTCGGACCTGTGGACGCGCCAGGCCGCCCTCTTCCGGGCCTGGACCGACCTGGCGAGGATCGACCCGGGCCTGACCAGCACCCTTCGTGAGATCTTCACCGTGATGTCCGACGCTCTGGCGCGCCAGATCAGTGCCGAGGACGCCGACCACAGGATCGACCCCCAGGCTGCCGCCGTGGGCGTGCTCGCGATGCTGGACAGGTTCCACGATGTGCGCGGATTCGTGCGTCAACCGGTGGACGACGTGGCCTTGGACACACTGGCGACCATGGTGTATCGAGCCCTGTTCGATGATTCGCGGTGGGGTCAGGTGCCCACCGACCTGACCATCGGCGCGACGCCGTCAAATCAGTAAGCCGCCGGAGGCTCAGCCCTTCCCGTCGTCGGGGTAAATCAGGCCGAAAAGGCCGTCAACGCCTGATCCGTGGAGCGTGAGCCCGCCATCCACGACGATGTTCTGGCCCGTGACGAAGCGGGAGAGTTCCGAGCACAGGAAGATCACCACGTCGGCGACGTCCTCGGGATCACCGACCCGGCCCACCGGTGTCTCCCTCTCGAATCGACCTTCCTGGTCCGGAAAGAACTCGAACCACGGCTTCGTCAATTTGGTACGGATCGTTCCGGGCGATACGGCGTTCACCCGTATGTCGGGCCCGTACTCCAGCGCCGCAGACGCAGTGAGGGCAGCCACCCCGGCTTTGCTCGCCGCATACGGTCCCTCCCCCGAGGCGGGCCGCACCCCGCTGATGGACGCCGTGCTCACGATGGCGCCTCCCCCGGCTGCCCTGATGTGCGGGACCGCCGCACGGAACCCGGCCCACACGCCGGTCAGGTTGATGCGGACGATGCGGTCCCACTCGGCGGGGTCCCAGTCCTCGAGGCGGCTGAAACCGCCGACGCCGGCGTTGTTGTAGAGCAAGTTGAGGCCACCCAATGCAGCAACGGCGGCATCGACGACTTCACGCAGTCCATCGGGGTCGCTGACATCCACGGCGAATCCGACACTGTCGATTTCCTTGGCCACGAGCGATGCGGCGTCGCCGTCGACATCCAGAACGGCGACGCTCGCCCCTTCCTCGGTCATGCGGTGACACGTCGCCCGCCCGATGCCGGACCCCCCGCCCGTCACGATCGCCTTCTTCCCGTCAAGCAGCCCCATCGCTTCCATCCTCTCTGATGACGACACCCTCTCCGATGACGACCCGTCACCGTCTCCGATGACGACACCCTCGCACACTTCCTACCTGAAACGACCGGTGCCGCGCCGCCCGGACCGGCAGTCCGCGCCGCCCGGACCGGCAGTCCCCGCCGCCCGGACGCGCGGTCAGAGCTTCCGGATCAGCAGTTCCTGGGCCATGCTGAGATACAGCACCCCATCCTCGCCGTACATGGTGCCCCGGATGGTCGAACGACCAGACGCATTCAGGAGAGCCTGGAAGTCGAACAGATTCCACTCATCGGCGCGCCGGGGGCGGTGGAACCAGACGGCGTGGTCGAGGCTGGCGTCGGTGTATCCGCTCCACGAATGAAGGCTGAGCGGGCGGAATGCCGCACCCGTCATGTCCGAGAGATACGCCAGGATGCACGCGTGAAGTGCCTGATCGTCGGGCAGGCGCTGGCGGGTGCGGATCCAACAACGCCGGGTGGAGAGGTACGTTCCGTCCGGCCGTCGTTCCGTGGCGCGCATATCCCGGACGTCGAAGGGCGACGACGCCGCCTCATCGCCAGTGACAGGGGCGGCGACTTCCTCGGGGGGCGGGATGTCGGCAGCCATCGGCAACTGGTACTCGTCACCCTCCTCGGCTCGATGAAACGAGCACGCCATCCGGAACGTCTGGCGCCCCTCGGCCTCGGAGACGACCTCCCTCGTGCTGAACGATCTTCCGTCACGAAGTCGTTCCACCTTGTGCGTGGAGGGTGTCCCCGGCTTCGATGGGCGGACGAAGTATCCGTGGAGTGAGTGGACATCGAGGTCTTCGGCGACCGTCTGCGCCGCGGCGGAGAGCGCCTGCGCCACCACCATGCCACCGAACGTCCGCTCACCGCCCCACCACTCCGGTGATGTCGTGACGAATGTCGACGGCCCGTCGACTCCCGATGGCCCCGCTACCCCATCCCCGACCGGCCGCGCCACGATCCCCCTGACGAGCTCCGACAGGCTGCCACCGGCGAACTCGTCCTCCTCAGTCCACACGGGAGGTCCCCGTCACACGAGCTGGACGTCAACATCGAGGCCCAAGGCGGCCAGGTCGATGCAGGTGTTGTCCTCGGCGTAGCGCAGGCCTTGGACGTTGAAGAGCCGCACGTAGTCGCCGGAAATCGGGAAGGGTCCCCAGTGCCAGGTGCTGCGGCTCAGCACCAGTGGCTCGAGAGGCTCGAGTCGGAAGACGCGGATCGTCTCGACATCCGCCGGATTCGAGAAATCGACCCCGGCTGGTGCCACGGTGATCACGGCCGGCACGTCCAGCGACATCACGCTCTGGGTGTGGGTGTCATGCCGGAAGAGCATCTGGCAACGCAGACCGTCGGACGTCTCGGGGACCTCGGCTCGGGCGTGCCCAATAATGTTGACGTGCACGTCGTCCCAGGCAAAGGACAGCCGGTGCTCGCCGTCCCGGGGATCGGTGTCGGCCACGGGGAGCCATCCGAAGGGCGCCCAGGCCGCCTCCGACAAAGGCTCGGGACCAATCTTTCGCCGCTCGTTGGACACGCCTTCCCCTCACTCGCTCACTCAATCTGCAATTCATGGGCGCCCGCATCTAACCTGACGCGTGAGTCAGTCTAGGTAGGGAAAGAGGGACACGAGATGGACGTGCGCAGCATTGAGGAAAAGGCACCGGTCGTCGAGCACAACGGCACCGTCCCGGTCTGGTGGATGATCGAGTCCCGCGAGTTCAAGGACATCACCGACGGGGGATACCTCGAGCTGGTCAACGAGTTCGAGGTTCCGGGCGGCGGGTTGGTGGACCCCCACTCCCACCCGACGCACGAGTTCTATTACGTGATGAACGGCCGCGGCATCATGACGATCGACGGCGAAGAGCGGTCGATCGTCCAGGGTGACCTCGTCTACATCCCTCCGGACAAGGTGCACTCACTGCGGCCGGTGAGCGACAACGCACCCATTCACTGCTTCTGCTTCGCGATCGGCGTCAAGGGCGCGGGCGAAATCAACTACACCACCCATTAGGTGGCGCGGGTCCTCGTCACCCGACGCTTGACCGACGGCGGTACCGATCCACTCCTGCAGGCGGGACACGAGATCGTCACCACCGACGACGACGTCCCGCTCACGCCGGCGGAGTTGGCGTCCCAGGCGGCCGCATGTGACGGCGTCGTCTGCCTCCTCACCGACCGTATCGATGCCGAGGTGCTCGAAGCCGGGCACCGGGGTCGGCTGCGCGTCGTGGGCAATGCCGCCGTGGGCTACGACAACATCGATGTGGCCACCGCCCACTCGCTCGGCATCGCCGTCTGCAACACGCCGGGGGTGCTCGATGCGACAACGGCCGACCTCGCCTTCCTCCTGATCCTCGCGGCAACCCGCGACTCGACCAAGGCCGAAGACGACCTGCGTCACGGACGCTGGACCGGCTGGGGCTTCAACACGCACTTGGCGCACGACGTCCACGGCGCCACGCTCGGTCTCGTGGGGTACGGACGCATCGCCCGCGCCGTCGCGCAGCGTGCAGCGGGGTTCGACATGGAGGTCCTGCATACGTCGCGTCACGACACGGGACTACCCGGGTATGTGGCCGGGTTGGATGAACTCCTCGCCCGGGCGGACATCGTGAGCCTGCATGTCCCGCTGACCGAGTCGACGCATCATCTCATCGACGCGGCGGCACTGGCTCTCATGAAGCCGACCGCAGTCCTCATCAACACGGCACGGGGCCCTGTCGTCGACGAGAACGCCTTGGTCGATGCTCTCGAGTCCGGCACCATTCACGGCGCCGGACTCGACGTCTTCGAGGGCGAGCCGGCGGTCAACCCCCGTCTGCTCGACGCACCCCGCGCCACCCTTTTGCCGCACATCGGCAGTGCGACGGTAGCCACGCGGACGCAGATGGCGCGTTTGGCCTGCCAGGGAGTCTGTGACGTGCTCGCAGGCCGGACACCTCCGAATCTGGTCTGACCAATAGAATCAAGGTGTGAGCAAGCCTCAGGGTCCGGTTGTCGTCGACGCGGGCGACGCCACGACCGTCGAAGGGGTGCTCGACATCGTCCGCAAGCAAGGCGGGAGAGTCACCTCGTCGCGCCGGCTCCTGCTCCGGGCCCTCTTCGAGGGCAACGGGCATCGCACCGCGGAAGACCTCGCCGCCGTCGTGCAGGAGCAGGCTCCCGACGTTCACCTGTCGACCATCTATCGCAACCTCGATGAGCTCGAGCGCCTCGGCGTCATCGTGCACGCGCATCTCGGTCACGGGCCCGCGACCTACCACCTCGCCGCGACGGCGCACGGCCACCTCGTCTGTGAGGAATGCGGGAAGATGATCGAAGCTCCCGATCTCCTCTTCCGCAGTCTGGCCAAAGAGGCCAAGGCACAGTTCGGATTCACGATCGATCCCCACCACTTCGCCATGCTCGGACGCTGCGCCGACTGTTCGTAGCAACGCAGCGACGGCCGTCCAGCCGTCCCGGTCAGCCGTCCCGTCAGCGGCGCTCCCCGCTGACGGCGATCAGTGACGCATCGAGGTCGAGCAGTTCGACGGTCGTCGCACCCCCCCGCAGCGCGGTGAAGAATCCTGCTTCTTTGGACTCACGCGCCAGCCCGGCCTCGCGCACCGCCTCGAGAGATCCCGCCGCGACCACCGTGACGCCGTCGACATCGCCGACCACCCAGTCGCCCTGGCTCACCGTGACGCCACCCACGCGGACGGGAGCGCCGACCGTCCCCGGCAGGTTCTTGCTGGCCCCCGTGAGCGCGATGGTCGACGAGAACACAGGGAACCCGTGCGCTTCTAACGCCGCCACATCGCGGACGCCACCATCGATGACGAGTCCCACCAGTCCCGCCGCCTCGGCCGCCGTCGTCAATACCTCGCCCCAATAACCGCGGTCGGGCACCTCTCCGACGTCCACGACGAGCACGCTGCCGGCGGGTGCGGTCGTCACGGCGACATGGACGGCCAGGTTGTCCCCCGGCGTGCACCCCACCGGATACGCCGGCGCGGCCAGGGTGGCACCGGTCCAGGCGGGCTTCAGTCGTCGATCGGTGGCCAACCCCCCGGACTCGCCCAACGTGGCCGATCCCAGGTCGCAGCAGGGCCGCGGCGATCTCTTGCTGGCTTTCGGTGCTCATGTGGGCCTCCTCCGGGACGTCGCCGGGCGTGCGGCGAACATCGTGCGTGCATTGGAGCATCCCGCGGGGCCTCCGCACCAGCCGTACACTCCTTGTCGTGCCCGACCGATGTTGATCGTGACCCAGGTCGCCCCCTACGCCGACGGCCCGGCGGGCGTGCACGGCGTGCTGGGCCAGGCCACGACCGCCCTGTGCCAACTGGCGGAGATCGCCGGACTCTCCCCGGTCGTGGTCGACGACGTGCGTGACCTCTCACCCCACCAACTCGGCGCACGACGGCGTGCTCGCACTCTTCACCATCGGCGAGACCCCGTTCTCCCCCGAGCAGCAGCGGCGCTGCTCGACTCATGGCATGCCGGTCGGCTCAACGTCCTCGGCGTCCACTCGGCGACCGACGCCTGTCATACGTGGCCCGACTACGGCGCCCTCCTCGGCGCACGTTTCGACGGCCATCCGTGGACGCAGTCCTTCGCCATGGACGTCGTGGATCCGGCGCACCCGGCCACGGCGCATCTCGGGGCGACCTGGCCGTGGCACGACGAGATCTACCTCTTCCGCTCCCTGCGCCCCGATGCACGGGTGCTCCTGCGTCTCGCCGAGGGCCAGGTCGACCTCACCGTGCCCGGCGGCCGGGTCCCCGACTGCGGCTTCCCACTGGCCTGGTGTCACGGTGAGGAGAAGGGACGCACGTTCTATACCGCCCTGGGCCATTTTCCAGGGGCATGGGAGACCCCGGCCTTCCTCCGTCATCTGGCCGGGGGCCTCGCCTGGTTACAAGAGCGCGCCTAATCTGGCCGCTGGTACCGGACAGAGATACCTCGCCGTCTTGGTGATACCGGAGGTGCACAGCGCATGACGAATCTCTTCAGCCCGCCGAGCCACCGCTTCTACCCGTCGGGGCCACCCCGGTTCAATCACGTCGCCATGTCGCTCCCGGCCGATCTCCTGGGCGAGGAGAGCCGCAAGGAGATCCTCGCCTTCTTCGACGAGGTCCTCGGCTTCGAGGAGATGCCGACCATGACCGAGGACCGTCGGCGCATGATCCTCGGCTGTGTCCACTGGGACCAGTTCATCTTCCTGGTTGCCGAGGACGACCCGATGAAATGCCCGCGCATGGACCACTACGGCTTCTCGGTGGGTTCGCTGGACGAGCTCCGAGGGCATTCAGGAACGGGCGGAAGCCTTCCGCAAGAAGGACGACCGGGTCGATCTGATCGACCTCCACGTCGACGATCAGGGGGTCGTGAAGATCCACTCGCTCTACGTCCACTACATCCTCCCGATGATGATCGAGTTCCAGTACTGGGAATTCGCGTCGTAGGGCCGATGACGGATCAGGCAGCGACATCACGACAGAACGAACGTGCGGCCACGTTCCTCGGCCTGCACCGTCCGGGCACTCCCCTGCTGATGCCGAACGCGTGGGACATCGGGTCCGCCGTCCTGCTGGCCGCCCTCGGCTTTGAGGCACTCGCCACGACCAGTGGGGGTTTTGCAGCGAGCAAGGGCCGACTCGACGGTTCCATGGGTCGCGAGCAGGTGCTCGCGCACACAGAGGAGTTAGTGGCGGCGACGGCACTGCCCCTCTCCGCTGGACCTCGAGAACTGCTTCGCCGACGAGCCCGAGGGCGTGGCCGAGACCGCACGCGCCGCCATCGACGCCGGCGTGGCCGGGTTCTCGGTGGAGGATTTCACCGGCGAACGCGGACGATCCGATCTACGGGCTCGAGCTCGCGGCGGACAGGGTACGAGCGGCGTGCGAGGCGGCACACGAGGGTGAACAGCACATTGTGGTGACCGCGCGGGCCGAGAACTACCTTCACGGACGTCCGGACCTGGCGGACACCATCGCACGGCTGCAGGCCTACCAGGCGGCCGGCGCAGACGTCGTGTTCGCACCCAGGGTCGAGGATCCGAGCGAGCTGCACAAGCTGATCGCCGCGCGTCGGACGTCCCGGTCAGCGTCCTGGCCGGGCCCAACGCCCCCAACGTGGCGGAGTTGTCGGCGCTCGGAGTGAGCCGGATTTCGGTCGGCGGAGCTTTCGCGGTGGCGGCCTACGGCGCGCTCGTCGATGCGGCCACCGAACTACGCGACGCCGGAACCTACGGCTACTGGGAGCTGACCAAAAAGGGCGGCCGGGCGGTGCGATCGGCCTTCAGCCGATAAGCGCTTGGTCGATGAGTGCGGCGTCGATCAGCGCGACCGTCACCTCAATCTCGACAGCACCGTTGCGGGGCAGGGCGGCCACCCCGACGGCCGAACGCGTATGACGGCCGGCGTCACCGAAGACGTCGGCCAACACCTTGCTCGCGCCGTCGACCACGGCCGGTTGCTCGTGAAAGTCCGGAGCTGACGACACGAATCCGGTGACGGTGAGCACACGCTCCACGAGATCGAGCGAGCCGAGAGCCTCCTCCAGCACAGCCAGGGCGTTCAGCGCGCACACCGCGGCCGCCTCCCTTCCCTCCTCGACCGTGACCGTGTCACCCAGACGCCCGAGACACGTGAGCTGCCCGTCGATGCGCGGCAGCTGGCCCGACGTGCGTGCGGTCCCGTTGTGGACGACGACGGCATCGAGCGGGTCGTGGGGTGGGTGCGGTCCATGGAGCGTGAGGCCCAACTCCGCCAGCCGCGCTGCGATCTTTCCTTCAGCCATTCGTGCCGCTCCTTCGCCTGCGCGTGGCGCATTTTCCGTTGCCTGGCGCTGCGTCCGATCCATCAGTGGCGGGCGCTCGCAGCCTGGATGGTAGTTGCCTGCTCCGCCCCCGCTCGGCTGTCAGGCCACGGGGGTGCCGGGGTAGTGTCGCCGGATGGGACTTCTCAATGATCGAGTAGCAGTGGTGACCGGAGCAGGGCGAGGGATCGGCCGCGACATCGCGCGATGCCTGGCCGCCGAAGGGGCCAAGGTCGTCGTCAACGACGTGGGCGTGTCCCTGGGCGGCGACGGGACCGGTGAGGACCCGGCCGCCGACGTGTGCAAGGAAATTGAGGCGACCGGGGGTAACGCCGTCCCCAATCACGACTCCGTGAGCGACTTCGAGGGCGCGGGCCGCATCATCGCCACGGCGGTCGACTCGTTCGGGTCGATCGACATCCTGGTCAACAATGCCGGGATCGTGCGGGACCGCACGATCGTCAAAATGGACGAGTCCGACTACGACGCGGTCATCGCCGTCCACCAGAAGGGCACGTTCAACACCGTCCGTCACGCCGCGCCGATCATGAAGGAGGCCGGGTACGGCCGTATCGTGAACATGACGTCGTCGGCCGGGCTCCGGGGCAACTTCGGGCAGACCAACTACGGCGCAGCCAAAGCGGCGATCATGGGCATGACCTTCGTGTGGGCCGTGGAACTGGGCAAGTACGGCATCACCGTCAACGCCATGGCGCCGGCGGGCCTCACCCGCATGACCGAGAGCCTCTACGCCGGCGCCGAGGCACCCGCGGACCAGGACCCCGCCCTCAACGCGCCACTGGTCGCTTTCTTGGCCAGCGAGGACGCTTCCTACGTCAACGGGCAGGTGCTCGGCCGGACCGGCTTCGGCTACACGCTGTTCCAGACACCGCGGCAGATCGCCACCATGTGGGCCGACGGCGGCTGGACCCCCCAAGGGGTCGCCGACCATTTCCACGAGGTGCTCGGTCAGCACCTCCAGCCCGTCGGTATGGGCAACCACCCTCTGCTGGGCAAAAAGGATTAACGGACGGACTGACCCCCCCGGGGGTCGGGGACCAAGGTCGGGACAGGCCGACGGGTTGCCGGGACGGCCGACGGGTCGCCGGGAGTTGCCGGCACCGACGGACACTTGCGAAAACTGAGCGCTAGAAATCTAGCGGTCAGAAATTACAGGCGCGGCCAGGCCAGCCGCAGGGCGGCTGACCAATTCGATCTTGGTTGGCACGGAGTCGAACACCGGGTTCGTCAAGGGTCGGCCGGAAACCTTGTTGCACGGGGCGGCGGGCGGCTCCGGGTGATGGCTCGCGGCTCCGAGGTGAGGGCTGGCACCTCCCGGTTGCTCCTGGGCAGTCCGGAGTCGAGCGTTGGCGCCTCCCGTGGGCGACACTCGCCCAGGCGGGGGTACGCTCGTACCTGAGCACACGGCAAGGGAGGGCATCATGGAGGTTCGCGACAAGATCTACATCAACGGAGCCTGGGTTCCATCGACTGGGACCGGCACCCTGGAGGTCATCGACTCCACCACCGAAGAGGTCCTCGCCACCATCCCCGAGGGGACGCCCGAGGATGTCGACAAAGCCGTCGAGGCGGCCGCAGCTGCCTTCCCGGCGTGGGCGGCCACGTCTCGCGAGGAGCGTGCCAAGACGCTGCTCCGCATTGGCGAAGCCCTGGGTGCACGCACCGATGAGATCGCCGACACCATCTCGCACGAGCTCGGCATGCCCCGCTCACTTTCGGGGATGATTCAGGTCGGCCTCCCCGCCGGCGCCTTCGCCGACGCGGCGCACGCCGCGGAGACCTTCCCCTGGGAAGAAGAAATGGGGAACTCGTTGATCGTGCGCGAGCCGGTGGGCGTCGTCGGCGCCATCACGCCGTGGAACTACCCGCTCTTCCAGATCGTGCTCAAGGTCGCTCCGGCCCTGGCCGCCGGCTGCACCGTCGTGCTCAAGCCCAGTGAGGTCGCTCCGCTTAACGCCTTCGCCCTGGCCGAGGTCATCGACGAGGTGGGTCTGCCCGCCGGCGTCTTCAACCTGGTCACCGGCGTGGGGCCCGTCGTCGGCGAGGCCATCGCGTCGCATCCCAAGGTCGACATGGTGTCCTTCACCGGCTCGACCCGGGCCGGCAAGCGGGTCATGGAGCTGGCCTCCGACAGCATCAAGCGCGTGTCACTCGAGCTCGGCGGGAAGTCCGCCAACATCATGCTCGACGACACCGACTTCGCCACGGCGGTGCCCGCCGGCCTGTTCGGTTGCTACATGAACTCGGGACAGACCTGCTCCGCCCTCACCCGGATGCTCGTCCCCCGCAGCCGGCTGGCCGAAGTCGAGCAACTGGCCCTCGAGGGTTCGGCCGGCTTCGCCCCCGGTGACCCTTTCGAGGAAGGGAAGCTGCTCGGACCGCTCGTCTCCTCGGTGCAGCGTGACCGGGTACGGGCGTACATCAACAAGGGCATCGAGGAGGGGGCCAAGCTGGTCACCGGCGGGGCCGAGGCTCCCGAGGGACTGGAGAAGGGCTTCTTCGTGCAGCCCACGATCTTCTCCGAGGTCACCCGCACCATGACGATCGCCCGGGAAGAGATCTTCGGCCCCGTCCTCTCCATCATCCCCTACGACACCGAGGAAGAGGCGATCGAGATCGCCAACGACACCCCGTACGGTCTTGCCGGCGCAGTCTGGAGTGCTGACCCGGCCCGGGCCGAAAAGGTCGCCCGCCAGCTGCGGACAGGTCAGGTCGACATCAACGGCGGCGCCTTCAACCCGAGCGCTCCCTTCGGCGGCTACAAGCAGTCCGGTATCGGTCGCGAGCGCGGCCGCTACGGCCTGGAGGAGTTCGTCGAGACGAAGTCGATGCAGCGCTAAGGGAGGCGGGTCAGCTCCTGAGCGGAGAATTAATCCGGATCAGGTTGTTGTCAATATCCACGTGGACAGCCTCTCGCATCTTGTAGGGCGTGTCGTAGGGGTCACTTGTCCCGCTCACTCCTGTGGTGTTCCACGTGCGTTCGAGCTTGTCGACATCGTCGACCATAAGGTCCGCGGCAGCCGCAGTTGTGCTCGGATCATGGTCCTTCTTCAAGAACAGGTGGATCTCCGCGGCGCCGAACCGTACCCACGCCCATGCCATCCCGTCCGTGAACGGCATCACGTCGAAACCAAGCCGTTCATAGTGTTCGAGCGCTGCCTGCATGTCACGGACCGGAAAACAGGGCGCAAAACCGTTTCTCGGACGGGTATCGGCCTCGGATCTATCGCTGCTGATCAACCGATCTGAGGCCTCAGTCGAGGGGGTTGCGCCAGCCGGGTGAACCGGTGTGGCCGCCCGCGGAGACCCGGAGCCCGATGAAGTTGCGCTGGGCTTCCACGGTGCCTGCGCCGAAGCACAGGCCGCGGATGTCGCGGTAGGCCCGCTCCAGCGGGTACTCCCGGCTGAAGCCGTAGCCGCCGTGGATCTGCATGGCCTCGTCGCAGACGAACTTAGCCGCCAGGTTGGCGGCCGTCTTGGCCAGGGCCGTCTCGAGCGGCGGTGGGGTCCCGCCCTCGCCGGCCAGGCGCACGGCACGGCCCAACAGCAGGCGGGCCCCCTCCAACTGCACGGCCATGTCGGCCAGCTTCCATTGGAGGCCCTGGAGGTCGGCCAGCGGCTTCCCGCCGATGATCCGCTCCTGCATGTAGCGCACGGCATGCTCCATGGCACCCTGGGCCGCTCCGACGCACATGGCCGCATTGCCGCACCGTTCGTGGTTGAGATGCGAGAGGAGCACTTTGAAGGCACTCGTCGACGACGGGTCGCCGGCGAGCAGAATGTCCTCTTCCCGGATCTCCACACCATCGAAGGCCAGCTCGGCCTCAGTGGCGGCGTGGATCCCCATGCCCTTGTGACGGCCCGTGACCGAGACGCCTTCGCGGTCGGTCGGCACGATGACCGCACCGATGCCCTTGGCCCCCTCACCCCCCGGCCAGCGGCACCAGACCAGGACACCCTGCGCAACGTGGCCCAGGGTGGAGTAGTTCTTGTAGGCGTTGAGGCGCCAGCGGCCCGGCCCGTCCTCGGTCAACGCGGCCCGCATGTTCTGGACGGCCGACCCGGCATCGGGCTCGGTGATGCCGATGCTGACGATGGCGTCGCCGTCGGCGGCGGCCGGAAGCCACCGCTCCTTCATTGCCTCGGGACCGAGATGCTCGATGCCCCGTGGCGGCCCGTTGAACGTCAGCTGGCAGCAGATGGCGGACGACACGTCGGCGCGGGCGATCTCCTCGAGGACGATGGAGGCCTCGACATCCCCGAGGCCCATACCCCCGTACTTCTCCCCGATGGTGATCCGGAGGAGGTCGGCGCTGGCCAGGGCCTTGCGCACTTCGGGCTGGATCTCGCCCGTCTCGTCACCCTGGGAAGCCCGGGGCGCCACCTCCCGCAGCGCCACGTCGCGCGCCAACTGGCGGAGTGCCGTTTGGTCCTCGGTCTCAGCCAGCAGATCGACGCCCGTGGCCCCGCTCATCAGTCGCCGAGCTCGCTGCCGACGATCCCGACGAAGCTCACGCACTCGCCGGGGGCGCCACCCAGGTTGTGGGTCAGGCCGAGCGTCCGGCCCTGGGCCACCGTGGCGATCTGGCGGTCGGCCGGAGCCTCACCGCGCAGCTGCAGCCAGCACTCGAAGAGCATGCGGAGCCCGGAGGCCCCGATGGGGTGCCCGAAGCTCTTGAGCCCGCCGTCGGGGTTGACCGGCAGCTCCCCGTCACGGTCGAACGTGCCCGCAAGCACCTCTTTCCATGCCGTGCCCCGGGTGGCGAAGCCCATGTCCTCCATGAGGACGAGCTCGGTCGGGGTGAAGCAGTCGTGCACTTCGGCCATGGCCAACTGGGCCCGGGGGTCGGTGATCCCGGCCTGCTGGTAGGCGTCCTCGGCCGAGCGCACCACTTCGGGGAACGTGGTGTAGTCGTAGCCGGGATCGATCGGGCCCGGCCGCCGGGCCGGCGACGAAGCTGAGGGCCTTCACGTAGAGGGGGTTGGCGCAGTACTTGTGGGCGTCCTCGACCCGGCAGATGATGGCGGCTGCGGCACCGTCGCTCACGCCACTGCAGTCGAACACGCCGAGCTCGCCCGCCACCAGGGGGGCCTTGGAGATGGTCTCCATGGAGATCTCCTTCTGGAACTGGGCCCGCGGGTTACGGGCCCCGTTCTGGTGGTTCTTGTAGGCGATCCGGCTCATGACTTCCTTCATTTCGGCCTTGTCCACGCCGTACTTGTGGCCGTAGGAGGGCGCCAGGAAGGAGAAGGCGGCGGGCGACGAGAGGCCGGGGTCCGTCCCGTCCCCCACGGCGCGGATGCCGGTCAGGCCCGAGTAGCCGGTGTCCTTGAGCTTCTCGACCCCGATGGCCATGGCGGTGTCGTAGGCACCCGAGGCCACGGCGTAGCAGGCATTGCGGAACGCCTCCGAGCCGGTGGCGCAGAAGTTCTCGACCCGGGTCACCGGCTTGTAGTCGAGCTTGAGCGGACGCGAGAGCGTGATGCCCGACACCGAGGAGGTCATGGTCCCCAGCCAGAAGGCGTCGATGTCGTGGATCGGCAGCCCGGCCGAGGTCGATGCCTCGACGGCGGCATCGGTCAGGAGGTCGTCGATCCCCTTGTCCCACAACTCACCGAATTTGGTGCAGCCCATCCCGATGATGGCCACACGGTCGCGGATACCTCTGCTCGCCATGGTCTACTCCTCTGTGCTTGCCGGTTCGGGCGCCGCAGGGGCGCCCTGTAGGGGACGGGCCTTCCAAAAGTAATTGTGCACGCCGAGTGCGGTGTAGATGCGCCGGAACGTCATTTCGACCCGGCCGCCTATGGCGATCTCGGGCACGCTGACGTCGGTCATCTCGCACCGGTAGCGCCCGCCGCCGTCGAAGTCGACGATGACGCCCACCACGGGGGGCGAAAGGCTGTAGGCGAGATGGTCCACCGTGAACGTGGCGATGGTGCCCCGCACGTCGGCCAGCCGCTCGGGCTGCATCTGATCGATGGAGTGACACTCCAGGCAGACCCGGGTCGGGGGCAGATGACGGAAACCACACACTTGACAACGGCTGGCGGCGAAGGCGTATTTCCACGTCTCGGAGCGGTGCACGATCGGTGCTCCGGGGCGCTCGGGGTCCGGGCGCCGTGGCGGCTCCCGGTGCAGTTGGCCCCGCCAGGCCAGGAAGGCGGCGTACGACAGGTCGTCGCGGCCCGCCGCCACCTGCTCGGCCACGGTCGGCACTTCGGCCGCCTGGCGCGCCGCCTGGGCGGCGGGAAGGGCGTCGGTCGTGCGCAGGACGAGGGCGTCAGCGCCGTCGGCCAGGGACAGCACCACGATGAGCTGGCCCGGCAGGGCCCGCTCGAGCACATCGGCCAGGGCCACGCCGGCCTGGGCCGCCCCGAGGTTGCCGATGGAGGCCAGAAGGTCGGGCGCAACGGCCCCGGCGGGCACGCCGAGCCGCCCCGGTGACGGCCTTGACGGCCCGCACGTGCAGGCCCGATCACGATGGCGTGGTCGATGTCGCTCTCGGTGGCGCCCGCGTCCTTGAGGGCGTCCGCAAATGCCTCGCGGGCCAGCGGGACGTACATCTCCTCGCCGAAACGCTCCTCCCAGACATGGGAGTCGGTCTCCCCGGGGACCCGCCAGCGGTCGAGGAACTCGTCGCTGGCCGAGCCCCGCCCGACCAGTTCGGCCACCGCACCGTCGGCGCCGCAGAGGAAGGCCGCGGCGCCGTCTCCGGACTCACGCTCCTCGGCCCCGCCGGCCAGTCCGGTTCGGAGGTCGGCGGCGATGGCCAGCGTCCGGCGCGGCCGGGCGCCGCCTGCAGTGCCATCAAGCAACGTGCCCGAGGGCCGAGCGCGGTGCGCCGGAGAAGTCGTAGGCGCGCGCAGGCCCGGTCGAGTCCGAGGGCGGCATGCACGGTGGTGGCGCTGGTCTTGTCGAGATACCCCGGCGCCGGCGTGGAGAAGAGCAGGTCGTCCGGGAGTGGCGGGTCCCAGGGCCAACGCCCGCCGGCCGGCCTCGACCCCCAGGGTGGTGGTGTCCTCGTCGTAGGAGGCAACGGCACGGGTGCCCTTGGGCGGGCCCGCACCCAGTACCTGCGCGATGGCGGACCGTTGCAGCCGCCAGTACGGCAGGTAGGTACCCCATGTCACGATGCCAGCGCTCATCTCCGCCCTTCCGTTCCGGCTCTTTCTCGGGGTCGTCGCCAATCCCCGTCGACTGCCTTCCCGATCGCCCTCTCCCGATCGCCCTACCAGGCGATATGGGTGAAAGAAGGGCTGACCTCCGACCCTCCACTTTACACCGGCACCCCGGAGGGCCGATCACGAGGGGCGGGGCGGGCCGGGCCACCTTACGCCGTCGCCTCCACCACCATCACCCAGCTGTCGATCTCGAGCGGCCCTCCCCCGCCCGCCGTGCACCGCACGCTGCTGAATCCGGCCCCTTCGAGCCATCGGGCCCATTCGGGAGGGGTGGGGAGCCGGATGTAGTGCGAGGTACGCCGGACCTCGCCCCCTCGATACACGGTGCGATCCGTCACCAACCGCCCCGTCAGCGGGTCGAAGCGCGAGACGTCGACCTGCGCAGTCGTCGCCCCGCCACTCGACGGTTGCGTCGGGCGTCCCTGTGTAGTGACGGACCACGCCGTCGTGATGCATGGTCTCGATCAGCACAGTCCCGCCGGGGCGCAAAACCCGATGGAACTCGGCCAGGACCCGCCGGCAGTCGTCGTCATCGTAGTAGCCGAAGGAGGTGAACCAGCACACGACGGCGTCGAACGGGCCTGAGACCGGCAACTGGCGCATGTCGCCCCGGTGGTACGCAAGGTGGCCACCCGGCCCGACCGGCCCACCCGGCCCGACCGGCCCGACCGGCCCGACCGGCCCGGCCTCGGCGAGAGCGAGGAACTGCGCAGAGCGATCGACGCCGGTGACGTCGTAGCCGGCGGAGGCGAGACGACGGGAGATCCGGCCGAAGCCGCAGGGAACATCGAGGATGCGGGATCCTGGAGGCAGGTCCAGTCGTCCGACGATCTCCGCCGTGTCCTTGTCCGAATATCCGTCGTCGGTGAACTCGGCGTAGAAGTAGAGGTAGTCGTCCCCGAAGGTGGCATCGACGTCGAAGTCCATGGCCTATCTTCGCCGACAACCCCCCTACGGGCTTCGACCGGGCCGCTGCGGGCCGCACCATCGGTGCACACCACGCACGGCGGGTCTCAGCCGATCGCCACCCGGACCTGCCAGAGCAGGACGAACTGCGGACAGGCCTTTCCCGGCGCGCACTTGGGCGCACCGGCGGCGGTGAGTGTCGTGTGCCCGGATTTGATCGCGGTGTACGACGCCATGATCCCTCCGTCGCTGGACGCGATCTTTCCGGAACGCCGGAGAAGTGACGGGCCCACCTGGTGCAAGCCGCTCCATCGCAACGCGGTCCCACCCAGGACGACCTTCAGCACGTGCCCCACCCGCACGTGCACGGTGTGGCCGCCGTCGGTCCGGTCGACGCAGACCACCTGACCGTGCGGTGGGCACCCCCCGCTGGCCGCCGCCGCAAGCGCCGAGGGCGCCCCGGCGCTCACGATCGTGAGGGTCGCCAGCAGCGACGCCAGCGCATCGCCAGCACGCCGCGCCGCAGCCGCCGTGCCTCAATCGGTTGCGCCCACTGAAGCGCGCCCGCAGGTCGGCCTTGACCACTTTGCCGGTCGGGTTGCGCGGAAGCTCCTCGACGAAGAGGAACCGGCGCGGCACTTTGTAGTCCGCCAGTTGCTCGAGCGCGTGGGCGCGCAGGGCATCGCCGTCCACGTCGCGACCCGCGTGCACGACGACGAACGCCACCACGTCCTCACCCAGCACTGCATGTGGTGCACCGACCACCGCGACCTCGGCCACCGCCCGGTGCTGCACCAGCACGTGCTCCACGTCGGCCGCATGGATGTTGTTCCCGCCCCGGATGATCACGTCCTTGCTGCGGCCGACGATGTACAGATACCCCTCGTCGTCGAGCTTCCCCAGGTCCCCCGTGACGATCCACCCGTCCTTCCACATTTCCGCGGTCGCCTCGGGATCCCCGAAGTACTCCCGCTGACGCCCGGGGAGTTGCATCCGGACCTCCCCGACCTCATTGGGTGGCACCGGGTTCTCGTCGGCGTCGACAATGCGCACGACCGCGGGAGGGTTGATGCGGCCCACCGAACCGGGGTGCTTGGTCGCCTCCCCCTTGGGCATGGTGCAGTACGCCGAGCCGGCCTCGGTCATGCCGTAATTGTTCGACACCATGGCATCGGGCATCCGCTCCTGCAACCGTTCGACCACAAAGGGCGCCAGTGGCGCACTCCCGATCGAACAGATCGAGATCGACGAAAGGTCGGCGGTCTCGAAGGCGGGGTGGTCCAGGAGAAGGTGGGCCATGGCTGGGACGAGGAAGACCGCCACCGGACGCTCGGACTCGACCACCTGCAGCCAACGCTCGGCATCGAACTTCGGCTGATAGATCCCCCGCAACCCGAGCTTCATAGGGGTGTAGACGAACGCGATCCCGGCGAAGGTGAACATGGGGCTGGCGTGCATCCAGCCGCCACCGCTCCACGAAGGAGGCACGTCGCCGATCATGGAACCGTTGGAGTGACGGATGGCCACGCCCTTCGGTCGTCCCGTCGTCCCCGAGGTGTACAGGATGTCCGCCAGGTCGTCCTCGTCCCGCGGCACCTGCATGGCATCGCGGTCGCCTGCGGTGATGTCGGACCAGCTCGTCACATGTCCCGACGAGCGGGCGGTGGCCCCGCTGGTGGCGTCGATCACCAGGCGCAGACCCCCGGTGGCCGCACCGAGTGCCGTCGCGAGCAACGCCCCCTCGGTAACGACGGCCGTGGCGCCGGAGTGCGCCAGCATGCGCCCGACCTCGGCCGGGGCCAGGCGGGGATTCATCGGCACGGCGACGCCGCCGGCCCGATGTACCGCCGCGTAGGACACCAGCCAGCGCAAGGCCGACTCGGGGTGCAGGTGGAGACCGACCCGGTCTCCCGGCTTGAGTCCCTGCGCCACCAGCCCGCGGGCCATCGCATTCGCCGTCCCGTCCCACTCCGCGAACGTCAACGCGCCGACATCGACGACCGTGTAGGCGGTCTCGTCGGGAAACGTCTCGGCCATGCGGCGCAGGTGTTCGTCGATCAAGCACGTGGCAACTCCCCAAAGTGGTTCCCGAGCGGGCGAAATTGACGCCGGCAAGCAGGTTCGTTGCAGCATGGCCGATGCCCGGGCGGGGGTCAATCTCGAACGTGCCGAGGGCACGACCAAAGGGGACAGGCACAGATGGCGCCACGATGACCACCGTTCGCTTCGACCTCCCGACCCCCGAGGGCGACACCATCGAGTTCTGGGAGGCGGCCAAGGAAGAGCGGCTGCTCATCCGTCATTGCCCCGCCTGCGGCGCCTATTCCTATTACCCCCGGCCCTTCTGCCCGAAGTGCTGGAGTGAGGACGTCGAGTGGGTCGAGGCCAGTGGAAAGGGCACGCTCTACACCTGGTCGGTCATCTACAGCAACGACATGCCACCCTTCAAGGATCGGGTGCCCTACGTCGCCGCCATGGTCGATCTGGCCGAAGGCCCGCGCATGGCGACCAACGTCGTCGAGTGTCCGTTCGACGAGCTCGAGGTGGGCATGGCGCTGCAGGTCGTCTTCCGCCCCATCTCCGATGACTTCACGATCCCGGTGTTCGTCCCGGCCTGAGGAGCGCGCTACTCCTTGTCCTCGGCGCCCGACGCCATGCCTTCCTTGATGGCGTTGACGACGGTCGGGTCCATCAAGGTGGTGACATCGCCCAACTGGCGGTTCTCGGCCACATCACGCAACAAGCGGCGCATGATCTTCCCGCTGCGGGTCTTGGGCAACTCGGGCGTGAGCATGATCTGACGGGGTTTGGCGATCGGCCCGATCTCGTGGGCCACGTGGTTGCGCAATTCCTGCACGAACGCCTCGCCCTCGGCGGGATTGTCGAATCCGGTTCCCTTGACCGTGACGAAGGCCACGATGGCCTGACCCGTCGTGGCGTCGCTGGCCCCGACCACCGCCGCCTCGGCAACGGCGGGGTGACTGACGAGGGCGTGCTCGATCTCGGTCGTCGAGATCCGGTGGCCCGAAATGTTCATGACGTCGTCCACCCGGCCCAGCAACCAGATGTCGCCGTCCTGGTCCCGCTTGGCCCCGTCACCGGCGAAGTACTTCCCCGGGAAGCGCGACCAGTAGGTCTCCTTGTACCGCTCGTCGTCGCCGTAAATGCCGCGCAGCATGCCGGGCCAGGGCTCGGTGATGACCAGGTAGCCCCCTTCGTCGTTCCCGACCGACCGGCCGTCGTTGTCGATCACGTCGGCGGAAATGCCGGGGAATGCCTTCATGGCCGCACCGGGCTTCGTGGCGGTGATGCCGGGCAGCGGGGTGATCAGGATGCCGCCCGTCTCGGTCTGCCACCAGGTGTCGACGATCGGGCAACGATCGCCGCCGATGTGCGTGCGGTACCAGATCCACGCCTCGGGGTTGATGGGCTCCCCCACCGAACCCAGCAGGCGCAGGCTGCTGAGAGATCGTGCGACGCCGGCAGGTCCTCGCCCCACTTCATGAAGGTGCGGATCGTCGTCGGCGCGGTGTAGAGGATGTTGACCTTGTACTTCTCGATCAGCGCCCACCAGCGGTCGCGGGCCGGAGTGTCCGGCGTCCCCTCGTACATGACCGAGGTGGTGGCGTTGGCCAACGGGCCGTAGACGATATAGCTGTGTCCGGTCACCCAGCCGATGTCGGCACCGGTCCAGTAGACGTCCTCCTCCGGCTTGATGTCGAAGATCAGCCGATGGGTCGCGGCGACGTGGGTCAGGTAGCCCCCCGAAGTGTGCAGGATTCCCTTCGGCTTGGCCGTCGTGCCGCTGGTGTACATGATGTAGAGCGGGTGCTCGGCGTCGAAGGCTTCCGCCTCGTGCGTCGTCGCTCTGGCCATCGACGACGTCGTGCCACCAGACATCGCGACCGTCGGTCCACGCCACGTCCTGACCGGTGCGCCGCACCACGAGCACCTTCTCCACGTCGGGGCAGCCCTCGAGGGCTTCGTCGACCGCCGGTTTCAACGGGCTGGGCGCCCCGCGCCGGTAACCACCGTCGGCGGTGACGACGAAGTGCGCGTCGCAGTCGAGGATGCGGCCACGCAGGGCATCGGAGGAGAATCCGCCGAAGACCACGGTGTGCGGTGCGCCCAGAGCGGGCGCAGGCCAACATGGCCACCACCGTCTCGGGGATCATCGGCATGTAGATGGCGACCTTGTCGCCCGTGCGCACGCCCAACTCGATCAGCGCGTTGGCGGCCTGGCTCACCAACCCGAGCAGGTCGCGATAGGTGATGGTGCGGGTGTCCCCGGGCTCGCCCTCCCAGTGGAAGGCCACCCGGTCGCCCAAGCCGGCATCAACGTGGCGGTCGACGCAGTTGACCGCCACGTTGAGCCGGCCACCCACGAACCACTTGGCAAACGGTGCGTTGCTCCAATCCAGCACGTCCGTCCACGGTGTGGCCCACGTGAGGCGCTCGGCTTGGGAGGCCCAGAAGGCAAGGGGGTCTGCCGCGGCCTCGTCATAGATCCCAGGCTGCGCATTGGCCCGCTTGGCCAGCGCTTCTGGCGGGGGAAAGGTCCGGGTCTCGTGCAGGAGAGCCGAAAGGCCTTCTTCTCGAACTTCGCTCATGGCTCGTCTCCTCTTCGGTGTTCCGCTCGATATGCCCTCATCTGTGCCTGCCGGGCCGACTCCCCGGCAGGCACGGACTCGGGGCCGCTGTCCCCTTCTTATCCCCTCGCCAGCGGGATCACGGGCACGATCGTCTTCTTGAAGGTGTCGTTGATGACCCCGGCCGCCGAAGCGTAGAACGCAAAGGCCGCCGTCACAATGCCGACCCACCGCCCGCCTTGATGATGTGCACGTTCCCCTTGAAGTTGCCGATCGTGAGCAAGCACGAACGTGATCGTCCAGCGCGACGAACACGGCGAGCACGCGCCAGATTGACCCGCAACGAGGCGATCATCAGGTAGAAGGTCAGGATCGTCCAGCCCAGCAGGAAGACGCCCACCGCCTGCCCGGCCACCAACGGCCGCAGCCCACCCAACAGGAAATGAGCCAGCACGTAGTACGAGATCCAGAAAGCCCCGTACGACGTGAAGGCGATCGCGCCGAAGGTGTTCTTCCTCGCGAACTCCCACATGCCGGCCAGCAGCTGGGCGAACCCTCCGTAGACGAGGGCGAGACCGAGGGCGGCGACAGCCCCGGCCGGCCAGACATTCGCATTGCCCAGGCTCAGGGCGAGCGTCGTCATGGCGAATGCCGCCAATCCCAATGGAGCCGGGTCGGCCACGGCATACAGCGGAGCTGTCCGCGCCACATGGGCGCCGGTGCCCTCTTCAACAGTTGACATGGTGCAGTTCCTCCTCGGTTGTGCTCGGATGACATCGGGGATACGCACTGAGTAGGACTCCCCCCGACGATGCACGGCGGCCACGCTCCCTCAGCACGGCCACAGCGGTTGCAGATTGAGGCTGCTCGCCCCCACCCCCTTCCCTCCCGATGCTCGCACTCCGCGAGCTGATGGCATTGTGCGGATGCACCATCCCTCGGACAAGGAGGGGTCGCTGAACCGACGGTGGACGGCGACGAGCGGTTGTTCTGGAGCGACGAACGGCATCTCCGGGGCATGGATGCAACGCCCCCCGGTCAATCGTCGCCCGCAGCGACCTTCTGTGGCACACTGCTCTGGGGAGGGAAGCACGGGGAAGGTGCGTTTCTCCATTGGGGGTGGCATGAAAGAGGCCTTATGGCTTGCTCTGATCGCCATGGTGATCGTGATCGCCGGGGCCGTCCGCTTCGCCTTCCGCGGTCAGCGCCGTCTCGGGACCCCAACCCAACGGGCGGCGCACATCGCGCTGCATACGGCGAACCTCGCCGCACCGGCGCTGCGGACCGGACTCAACAAGGACGCGGCCGAAAGGTCCATTTCCCACCTGCGGGACCTCCTCGGCACGCGTGGCGTCGTGCTCGCCGATGTCGATGGCATCCTGGCCGCGGAAGGCATCGACACTGCGCATTGCGCACTCCTCGCCCCGGCCATAAGCACCGCGCGCTGAGCGCGGGGCGCCCCCAGGTGGTGACGGTGAAGGACCTCGCCTGCGACGACCCGAACTTCTGCGAGTTGCAGTGCGGAGTGGTGGTGCCCCTCGTCGCCGACGGTGCGATTGTCGGTGTGCTGGCCGCGTTGGACGCGACCGCACCGGCCGGGCTCCTCCGCCTCTGCAGCGAAGTGGCGCAGTTCGTCTCGACGCAGCTGGAGCTGGCCGAGCTCGACCGCTCGCGTCAGCGCGCCGTGCAGGCCGAACTGCGTTTCCTGCGCGGCGCAGATCTCTCCGCACTTCATCTACAACGCGTTGACGGCCATCGAGTCGTTCGTGCGCTCCGATCCCGATCGGGCCCGTGAGCTGCTCGTTGAATTCGCCGATTTCATCCGCATCAGCTTCCGTTCCCACGGCCAGTTCGTCACCATGGCCGAAGAGATCCGCCTCGTCGACACCTACCTCGATCTGGAGCGGGCACGCTTCGGGGATCGGCTGGCCGTCACCCTCCGGGTCGCACCCGAAGTCCTCGGCGTGCTCCTGCCGCCCTTCGTGCTGCAACCTTTGGTGGAGAATGCCGTGCATCACGGCATAGAGCCCAGCGAGAACCGGGGCCACCTCGAGATCATCATTCTGGATGCCGACACTGATGCAGTGATCAGCGTGGAGGACGACGGCATCGGGGCCGACCCGGCGTACCTGCGCCGGGCCCTTGCCGGTACGTCGGCCGACGAAGGCATCGGCCTGCACAACGTCGACGAGCGACTGCGCACGGTCTTCGGTGAAGAGCGCGGGTTGACCATTGAGACGGCCCTCGGCGCCGGCACCAAGGTCACCATGCGCATCCCCAAGTTCCATGCCGGGGTGGGTGCGGGATGACCGGGCTGTCCGTGCTGGCCGTCGACGACGAGCTCCCGGCCCTCGACGAGCTGACCTTCCTCCTCGAAAACTCCGCTCTCGTCAGTTCGGTCCGCTCGGCCCGGAGCGCCACCGAAGCGCTGCACCACATGCACGACGAGCGCTACGACGTCGTGCTGCTCGACATCGCCATGCCCGGGCTCGATGGACTCGAGCTCGCCCGCGTGCTCGCCCGGTTCTCGCAGCCTCCGGCCATCGTCTTCGTGACCGCCCATGAGGAGCACGCCCTCGAAGCCTTCGAGGTTGGGGGCATGGGATACCTGCTCAAGCCGGTGACCCACGAACGCTTGGTGACGACGCTGCGCCGGGTGGTGGCGCGTCCTGCCGACGACGGCCCCCACGAGCCGTCGCTCGAGACGATTCCGGTGGAAATCGGCACCCTCACCCGGATCCTGGCCCGTGACGACGTGTCCTGGGTGGAGTCGGCCGGTGACTACGTCCGCCTGCATCTGCGCGCGGGTGGGAAGCACCTCGTGCGCATGCCCATCTCTCTCCTCGACGAAAAATGGAGCGACCACGGCTTCGCCCGCATTCACCGGAGCTACGTGGTCGCACTACGCGACATCAGAGAACTACGCACCTCGGAGGGACACATGGTGGTGCGGATCGGGGACCACGACCTTCCCGTCAGCCGCCGCCATTCCAAAGAACTGCGCGATCGCCTTGTGCGCCATGCCCGAAGGGACCCGCAGTGACGACGATCGAACCACCGCGTCGACGCGAGATCGTTCGATCGGCCCCTCGGCGCACCTCGCATCGGTCGGTCTCACCGATCCGTGACGATCTTTACCAGGCCGACGCCTACGGCCGGGAGCTTCTGACCTCGCTCATGCGCGCCCAGGCCGGTGTCTCGCTAGCCGTGTTGTTGCCGGCCATCTCCCTCCTTGCCATCTATCCCCTCCTCGCCGTCCTCATCCCGCGGCTCGCACAATTTCGAGGTGCTGGGCCTCCCGCTCACACTGATCATTCTGGGCGGTGGCATCTACCCTCCCCTCGTGCTGCTCGGGTACTGGTACGTCCGCCGCGCCGAACGACTCGAACAACGCTTCGTCGAGCTCCTCAAAGAGAAATGACCGAACCGGCCACCATCGCCGCCATCGCGGTCGTGACGGTCATCACCGCCATCATCAGTCTCCGGGGCGTGCGCATCGCCCGGACGCCGGCGGACTTCATGGTCGCCGCCCGCCAGGTGCCGTCGTTTCTCAATGCCTCCGCCATTTCGGGCGAATATCTGTCCGCCGCCTCCTTCCTGGGGATCGCCGGGCTGGCCATGCTCGAAGGGCTCGGCGCCCTTTGGTACGCGGTCGGCTATGCCGCCGGCTACTTGGTCCTGCTTGTCGCCGTCGCGGCACCGCTACGCCGGTTCGGCGCCTACACGATCCCCGACTTCGCCGAAGGGCGTCTGGAGTCTCCCCAACTGCGGCGGGCGGCCACCGGCACCGTGCTCGTGATCTGCGGCTTCTACCTGTTGCCACAGCTCAAGGGCGCAGGGTTGACCCTGCAGGTCGCCTTCGGGGGCCCCGAGTGGATCGGCGTGGTCGTCCTCGGTCTCCTCGTGACCCTGGGGATCGCCAGCGGCGGCATGAAGGGCATCACACTGGTCCAGGCCTTCCAGTACTGGCTCAAGATCGCCGCGCTCGGCGATTCCCGCACTCTTCTTGGTGATGTTCCTCCATCACCCTCCGATCGACTCCATTTCGGGAGCTGCTCCCCAAACGTTCCATCAGAGGACGACGATCCAATTCCCCCAGACCGAGGAGATCGCGGTCACCCGCGGCGTCGTTGTCGGCGCCGCCGGCCAACTCGACGGCACGGCGGTGAACGGCCCCGTCGCGCTCGACGCCGGGAGCACATGCGGTGCATGCGCAAACGTCCCTGGTCTTTCCGGCGGGGAGTACAGCACCGGCGGTCCGCAACACCCCCGCGTTGACGGCGCAGGAGTGGACCTCGCCCTTGTTGCACCTCGGCGGCAATCCGGACCATCCGCTGGCTGCCACGTACGGGATCCTTCTGGCGACGGTCCTCGGCGCCATGGGCCTCCCGCATATATTGGTCCGCTTCTACACGAACAAGGATGGACAGGCAGCTCGACGCACGACGGCCTTCGTCCTGTTGCTCCTCGCCTGCTTCTACATCCTCCCGGCGGTGTTCGCCGTCCTCGGCCGCCTGGAGGCCCCGGGCCTCTACGTGTCCGGGCAGACCGACTCGGTCGTCCTCGTGCTGCCCCGGCTGGCGTCGGCCGGGATCCTCGGCATCATGCTCGGTGCGCTGGTCGCCGCCGGCGCCTTCGCTGCCTTTTTGTCCACTTCTTCCGGCCTCTTGATCAGTATGTCCGGAGCCCTTTCCCACGACATCATGGGCCGCGGGGTCCGGGCCTTCCGGACCTCCGCCATCGTGATCGGGACGGTCATGACGGTGCTCGGCATTTTCGTCGCCAATATTTCGATCAACGTGCTCGTCGGATGGGCCTTCGCCGGTCGCGGCATCGACCTTCTGCCCCCTCCTCCTCCTCGGGATCTGGTGGCGCCGCCTTACCTGGATCGGGGCACTCGGTGGCCTGATCCTCGGCGGCGGCGCGTCGATCGGTCGCCGTGATCCTCACCATGGTGGGCGTCGGCAAGTCAGGCTGGCCTGCGGTTCTGCTGGGAGAACCGGCCATCTGGACGGTCCCCCTGGCCTTCCTCACCATGGTGTGCCTCTCCCTGGCCACTCCCCGGGCGCTCCCCCTCGATGTGACCCAGAAGCTGCTGGCCCTGCACCTCCCCGAACGCGTCCGCCCGCCGTCGCCGCGCCGGGCCGAGCTGAACCCCGAATGGGCGTCCCCACCACGGGAGTCCCACAAACCACCCGAATTCACCCAGGCATTTGTAGGGTTTCCGTATTCGACATCCGCCCGGACGCGCTCCGTGCTACCTTGAGCGACGCATCTCACCGGATGCGTCGCCCTTCGGGGTGGCCCCTCGGGGGGGTCGCCGGCCCGTCGCCATGCTTCGGGCCGGCGACAACGGGGGCCGAAGCGACCTTGCCTCAGGCCTGGTCGCTCGACGCCTGATGGTGCGTTTCCCGCAGCGCCGCCGCGAGCGCCGGAACCACCTCGTGCCAGTCACCGACAATCCCGATGTCGCACTGCGTGAAGACCAACGCACCCGGGTCGTTGTTGACCGCGAGGATCGTCCCTGCGGCGCGCACCCCGACCATGTGATTGAACTTGCCACTCAGGCCGAGAGCGACGTAGAGCCGTGGTGCGATACTGCGGCCGGTGATACCCACCTGACGGGCGCGGGGCGCCCAACCTTTGTCCGTTACCTTGCGCGTCGCGGCCAATTCGGCGCTCAGGAGCGCAGCCAACGGCGATAGGTCCTCGTAGTCGTCGGGACGTAAAGCGGCACCGACACCGATGACCGCGTCGGCCCGCGCCAGGACTTCGACATCGTCGTCACGTCGCTGCGACACGAGGCGGACACGGCTGCGTGGCGTCATGGCCCACGAGCTGACATCGGGCGTGTGTTCCCGGCGTGGCAGGAGGGGCAACACGCCAGGACGGACGGTCACCAGGCGCATCTCCGACGTGCAGAAGATGTCGGCGACGAGCGCGCCGGCAAAGGCCGGTTTGGCCGCGACGAGTTCGCCGCCTGTGATGGAGATGCCGATGGCGTCGCCGACCAGACCTCCGCCCACTGCTGCGGCCATCCGACCCAGTACCTCGCGGCCGAAGGCGGTGCTCGGACCGAGAACAGCCCAGAGCGGGTTCTCGGCCGACCACTCGACAATGGCGGAGGCCACATCTTCGGCGACGGGCGTCCCGGTGAACGTCGTGACAGCATCGGCTCCCGCCGCTCCCAGCGAACCGGCGTCTGCACCCCCGAACGCCAGTGCGTGGACGCGTCCCCCGAGGGAAGCTGCGAGTTCCGAGGCAGCACCGAGCAGTTCGAATCCAACCTGGGGACGATCCGGCTCTATCAGGACGGCAATGACCCCGTTCGTCGGCGATGACCGCGGTGCAGAAGACCGATCCGAAATCTCAGAATGGACGTCGTCCGCAACGGACGCCAATGCACCCCGCTCCGCCAGCAGCGCCACGGCCTCGACTGCCTGCTCCGCCGCCGTCCCGGTGAGGATCTTTCCCAGCCGGTCGTGGTGCATCACTCGCGTCTGCCCGACGCTGGTGGGACTCCCGGCTTGGCCCCAAGGCCCTTCGCCCAACTGTGCGGCAGTCACGAGCCCGATTCGGTCGGCCGGCACCTCGGCCCGCTGTGGCGGAGGAACCTTGGAGGGTTCACAAAGGCGCTCCGCCACCGATAGGAGAGCGGGGAGGGCGACCTCCACTTCCTCCCATCCGTCATCGTGCTCGAGTGTCAGGGATAAGACGTCACCCACGAGACCCATTTCACGGACGCCGGCAGCAAAGGGCAGCCCCGCCAGTTGCGCAACCTCGGGCCCGACCTGACCGGTGTCCCCGTCGAGCGAGTTGCGACCGACCAGGACAAGATCGAACCCACCTTCACGCTCCAGGGCGGCCGCCAGGGAGCGTGCGGTGGCCAGGGTGTCCGACCCGCCGAAGGCCGGATCGCACAAATGGACCCCCCGGTCCGCCCCCCAGGCGATGGCCTCACGCAGGACGTCCTCGGCCGACGGCGGACCCAGGGTGAAGACGGTGCACGACCCACCGCTCTCCCGAGCCCACTCGACCCCCTTGGAGACGGCTCGCCGGCAGTAGGCGTTCATTTCGAGCTCGATCCCCTCCCGTACGAGCCTCCCGTCCTCCCCGAGAGTCATCGACTCCCCCACCGGAATCTGTTTAATAAGGGCGGCGATCCGCAGGGGCCGCTCGAACACGCATTCGGGGATGTCATCTCCGGACATGGCTGCCACGATACTCGGCACCAATTCGGGCCCGGGAAGGGTCCAGACACCCCGAGAGCCTTCGCCTACACTCTGGGGCGCGCCTCTAGCTCAACGGCAGAGCAACGGACTCTTAATCCGCAGGTTTCGGGTTCGAATCCCGAGGGGCGCACTTGAGACGTCTTCACCTTTGGAGGCGTCGCATCTTCACGTTTCGCCTGCGTGGAAGTGTTGCACACCGGTGTGACACTTCTTCGTGACCCTGCCGCTGACGTGGCGCCGGCTTGGCACGCGTGTGGTCCCATTCTCGCCGCGGCAGCGGGGTTGAAGTGTCTCTATGGGGGTGCCCCAGCGGCGTCAAGCAGATCCGAGATCGTCGTGCGTCGCCGCCGGCGTGTTTTTGGTCCGAGACCGACTGCTGCCCGTCGTTGCTCTTCGTCGCGTCGGGTCTCGAAGGAATCAACGACGCGCAGATTGCGTACGACCAGGGCACAGGTGAGAAGCAACGTCATCGGCGTGAGCCCCATCACCCGGCACCATCCTCGTGCGATGTCGGTGGAGGCCGGATCTTTGATGGTGGCGTTGGTGCGTTCCGCTGCGCTGCGCCGGGCATAGGAGCGCCGGTGCGCAGCCGAGGGGTAGTCATGTTTTTGGGCTGTCTTGGCGTTGACCGACGGTGGCACAGTGATGGTCCGTTGGCTACAGCACGGCGGCCGATGGTCGGGAGGCTGAGAAATCTCGGGCCGCGCGTAGCCGAGCGCCATGGAACCTTCGCGTAGCGGGCAGCGCACCTTGCCGAGGGCCGCCGGACAGCTGACGCGCTGATAGCCGTCGGCGTCTGGGGCGCTCGAGGCGCCGAGCTTGTAGTGCGCAAGCTCGGCGGCGCGTGCGTCATGGGCGTGCACGGTGTCGCGTGGTGCCCCTTTGGCCAACGGCGAAAGTTCGAACAACGGGCGCGGGGTGGCCGGGCAGTAGAGGTTGCCGTTGTGACAGAGCGCCCCGGCGAAGGTGCCCCCGAGGCCCCGGTCGCTCGGGTGCAGGTCCATCACCAGCTCGGCCCCGATCCGCCGCAACGGCAATGCCCAGTGCTGGGGCACCCGGTGCGCGTAGCCGGCATCGACGATGACGTCACCGACAGCGACCCCCGAGGCGGCCATGGCCTCGAGCACGCCCACGAAGGCAGGCGGGGGGTCCACATGGCACGAGGTGAGCGCCATGCGCCGGGCGAGCTCAGGGACCTTGGTTCCTCCATCGTTGTGGACCATGGTGGCGAGCTGGAGGTAGTAGCCGAAGAACCGGTCGTCTTTCTCCCCCGGTCCGCCCCCTTTGCGATGGCCCCATGACGCGTCGGGGTCGTTGTAGGCGCCCTGCACCCGGCGCCTCCTCGAGAAGCTCTCGACGTCGGTCCAGTCGACGGCATAGGAGCTGGTGGCGTCTTTCGCGGACGAGGGCACGCTGGCTTCTAACAAGGCGTCGGCCACCTCTTGGAGGAGCACCGAGACCGTTCCGTCTCCTTGGTTCTGTGCCAGGGTGTCGCTGAGCAGGGAGAAGGTGCGCTCGATCTGGCGATAGGTCAAGGTGTGGGGACCGGCCTTCCACTGAACGAGCACACCCAGGCGCAGGCGCTCCTCGAGAGGGAGGCCGCACAGGGCGCGGTGCACTCGACGTAGATGGACGGGACGTCCGTCGGCAATGACGAGCAAGAGGCCGACGAGCAGGGTGCGCACGCTGAGCTGGCGGGGCCGCACACCCACGGGGAGGCGCTGCTCCATTACTTCGGCGACGCCCGAGGCGTCGACGATCTCTTCGAGGCGCCACAGCGTCAGCGCGGTGCGCATGCTTTCCCGCCCAACAACGCGACGGCCCGCGCTTCGTCACCGGGATCGAGGTGGGCCACCACGTCACCCAGGCGCTGTGAGCAGCGCACACCGGCGGCGGCCATGAAGGTGGCCAGGCCGATGTCAGCCGCACAGCGGGCCACCCACGTCGCACGCAGACGGGCGAGGGAGAGCCTCGGCAGATCGGCTCCCCCGGCGAGCGAGGCGATGAGGGGACTCGTGACGTTGCGCCGGTTGGGCTCGGCCCCGCCCACGATGAACCCACCCTTGGCCCATGCTGCTGCCGCAAGGGCGCGCCCGGACAGCTCGGCGCGCACGGGGACCGTCCGGGGCGCTCGGGCGCGCACCTCGACGAGTACTCCGCCAGAGCGAGCAACGACATCGGCGCCGGTGACCGCCCGCAGGTCGGCCCCGATCAATCCCGCCCCCGCTCCGAGCGCGATCAGCCCCGAGGCTTTGGCCCGGCGCGCCGCAGTGGGCTGGGCGTCGGCCAGGGCCAGATAACGCGCCAGTTGGGCCTCGCTGTAAGGCGCTTGGCCGCGCTCACGAGAGAGCGGCACCGGCTCTGGTGCGGATGCGAAGAACCGATGGGCCAAGAACAACAGGTTCGAGCGCGCCGTGCGCCGCGCCGGGGCGGACCAGCCCGGGGTCCCGCGGACGATGAAGCGCTCGATCAGTGCTCCTTGCAACAGCACGCAGGGCTCGGGTGCGAGCCCCCACCCGAGCGCGACGTCGCACAGGCGGCTGGCGGCCCACAGCAACGAGCGCGCCCGGGCCCAGGTGGCCGGGTCGGCCCGCTGGACGACCACCCGGGCGAAGGCACCGGCGCGCTCGTCGACCCCGCGGGGGACCCAAGCCGACAGGTCCATCTCAGTCATACAACATATATACTGACGGATATGACCCAGCGGGTGGATCCTTGGTGCCAAGGTTGAGCAGTGCCACCGACCCCCGCCCAGCGCGCCGAAGCCCGGCGCATCGCCCGCTCCTTGGCCGACGTGGGCTTCGTCTTGCCCGGCACGATGACCGAACGCCTGACGCGCTGTGGCAAAGCAAACTGTCGCTGCCACGCTGAGCACCCGGTCCTGCACGGGCCTTATCACCAGTGGACCCGCAAAGTGGACAACAAAACAGTCACCCGACTCATGAGTGACGAACAACTGGCGGACTACGGCCCTTGGCTCGACAACGAACGACACCTGCGTGCATTGGTCGCCGAGATGGAGGCGCTCAGCTTGGCCATCGTCGAGGACGATCCCCGCTGGGAGCGCTGACGTCAGTGTGAACGAGCGTCGCTTACCCCGCGAGTGATCCAGAAATCACCTGTAGAAGCGCCTGCTCAACGCCAAAGGTGAAGACCTCACTTGAAAAGTCCAGTTCAGATGGCTAATAGGCCCACAGTTAGGCGTATCGGCTCACCAGCGATGGGCGTCCGACCCAGATACGTCTAACGATACGATTGTGAAATTCCGGTTCATGCTTGACACCGTGACCTAAAGACCGTGTCCTAAAGACAAGCGCTCCTTCCCCCATGCAATAGAGGGATGCAAAATGGCTGGGTCAACCGGCCGGCATGATCGTCGATCGTGGGCTACGCAGCGCGGACGACCGCATCGAGGGCGGGGGTCGTGGGAATTCCCGTTATCGGCGCCAATCGGGTGCGTCGAGGTAGGACGACTGCTGCGAGAGCGACGCTGGCCGCTCCGATAAGGGCAGCAACCCTGAGGGCCTCGCGGAGGCCGCCATTGAAGTTGGTCACGCTTGGCACATGGCCATGCACATGACCGGTGATGACAGCCGTGATGATGGCAAGCCCAATCGCCCCCCCAACTTGCTGGGTCATGTTGATCAGTCCACCAGCGACACCAGCGTTCTCAGGTTCGATCCCGCTCACCGAGCCAATAGTGAGCGCAACGAACGCTAGGGCAAGGCCGACGCCGATGACAAGGCTGGGGCCGAAGACGTCAGTGAGGTAGCTCCCATGAACCGAGAACTGCGACATCCAGGCAACACCGACCGTGAAGAGCGTCAATCCCGACAAGAGGACTGGCTTGACGCCCAGGCGTTCAGTGAGAGGACCGCTCATCCCGGCGATGATGATCAGGACAAAACCGAGAGGAGCAGAGGCCATGCCAGCCTTGATGGCGCTATAGCCCTCCACGTCTTGCAGGTAGAGCGTGAGCGCGAAGAACAAACCAACCATGGCGGCGGCCATGAGCACCATGGCGATGTTGGCGCCCCGGACCTGAGGGACGCGGAAGATCCGCAGGGGGACGAGTGGCGAGTGGACCTTGCTTTCGACCCAACCGAAGACCGCCAGCAGGGCGGCGCCGAGGCCGAGGAGGCCGATGGTTTGATGCGAGCCCCATCCGACGGTGCCAGCATTGACCACCGCGTAGAGAACGGCGAGCAGTCCACCGGTGACCAATGCGGCGCCGAGGTAGTCAACGGAGTGATCCGTCGTGTCGGCGCGGGACGCTCGAATCAAGAAGAAAGCCAATACCGCAGCACCCAAGGTGATGGGGACATTAACGAAAAGCACCCACCGCCAACCGAGCGAGCTTGTCAGCACACCACCGAGAATCAGGCCGACGACACTGCCCGATCCAGCAACCGCGCCCCAGATGCCGAGGGCCTTACTGCGTTCGGGTCCCTCTTCGAAGAGCGTGACAACGATGGAGCGCGCGGCTGGAGCCAACATGGCAGCGCCAGCCCCCTGGATGGCGCGAAAGACGATCAACTCGCCAATCGAGGTGGAGAGCCCACCGGCGAGCGAGGCCAGCCCAAAGAGAATCAAGCCTCCGATGAACAGCCGTCGGCGACCAAAGAGGTCAGCGAGACGCCCGCCGAGCATGAGCAGGCTGCCGAACGCCAGGATGTAGGCACTCACCACCCACGCGAGTTCGCTAGTGGAGGCATGCAGGTTTCTTCCGATCGAGGGCAGCGCAATATTGACGATGGTGGCGTCGAGGACAACGACGAAGTCAGCGATGGCCAGCAAGCTCAACGCAATCCATCGGCGAGGATCTGGGGGGGCCGAGGACTCAGGATGATCAATGTCGTGAATGATGGTCATGACAGGCTCCTTTGGAGCGAATGGAGGAACGACTGATCGGCACTGAGCGTGGGATCTCTATGGTCAGGTACTAACGAGATTTCTATGAGGCGCTGCTCGGTGTCGTGCGGGTGGGTGGGCGGTGACGATCCGTCCTTTAATGTTGGCGAACGAACGTGGCCTTGATGGTGACCCGGTTCTGAAGACCTGCACCCATCTTGGCCCAGCGCAATCCCCACTCACTACGATCGATCTCGGTTTGAGCGTCAAGGGTGATGACTCCGTCGCTTTCCGTACGGAGAGCAGCTTGAAACTCTACGGGTCGGCTAACGCCGCGGATGGTTAGGTTGCCTTTCACGGTGCTCTGTCCTGGGACACCAAGACGGGCCCCGGTCACGTCGAAGACCACGCTTGGGTATTTCTGGACCTCGAAGAAGTCGGCGGTGCGAAGGTGCTCGTCACGTCTCTTGTTCTTCGTGTCGATTGAGCTGGCGTCGAGGACGAGCCGGCCGGTGACTCGTCCATCACCGTCGACGGTGCCGGTCCCTTCGGTCACGCGGAACGTGCCGTTAACCGTCAGAATCCACATGGCTTTAGTTCGAAACTGAACCGTGCTTCGGCGCGGGTCGAGAGTCCAGGCACCAATCAGATCCGAGATGGCCTGGGGCGTTGCGCCAGCAGTTTCCGGCATTTGAATCTCCTTCTATCGGTGATCGCGATTAGTACGGCAGCCCCAGCCCGCTGTGCTGCTGGCTCGGGGGGGGGGGGGGGGTTCGGAGGCGTCGTCCACTACGTCTGAGCAGAGGTCGGATAGATGTCGAGATCGAAGAACTTGTTAAACGGCAGAGTTGCCAGCGTCTCTGCGACTTCCTCCTCATCGGAGGCCATGACCTCAAGAAACACCGTCCGCCGGGCGGGGGCGACGTGGTGAGCACCAATCCTTCCGTCCGACTGGAGTAACTCAAGTTGCTTCTGCTCATCAGCTCTCAGCTCGGCGAACTCGGTGAAGTCCGTGTCGTCGCGAATCGTTGCGACCACGAGGAACATTTGTACTGAAACGGGATCTACGGCAGTTGACATGGTGTGTCCTTTCGGTGGTGGTTGAGGAAATGGTTAAGCGGCGGAAGGTCCAACAAGGGTGATGGCCCCTTCGGGGCAGGCAACGACGCATAATCCACAGGCGCGGCAGGCGTCGGCATTCGGCGTGTATGCGGTTTGGCGCCGATGGGCAGTCACTCGCAGCTTGGCAAGAGTGGACAACTGCCTGAAGTCGCGGTCGTCAATGCGTCGTATCTCGAACACGTCGTGAGGACACACAACGACGCAGTCCCTTTTCGCTTCGCATCGTCCGTGATCGACGATCGGGGTCCACGTACCGGCGTCGGCGTTGCAGCGCTCCCCCGGGCGGTCAGGGTGCTGAGCCGCTTGTCGTTTCTTGGCCAAGTTCAGCTGTTCTGTTTTGGTTGACATTGTCATCTGAGTTAACATATACCGACAAGATGACAATGTCAACTGAAAGATCGGGAGCCAACCATGACTAGCCGCAAGGAATCGGCGGCCAGGACCCGCCGCGCCCTGCTCGATGCCGCCGCCGAGCTCCTCGACGAGGGCGGCCCGGAAGCAGTGACCTTGCGAGAAGTGGGCGCGCACGCCGGCGTATCTCGTGCCGCGCCGTACCGGCACTTCGCTGATAAGGAAGGACTGCTGACCGCTATTGCCGTTGAAGGCTGGGACGGTCTCACCGAAGCCCTAAGGTCGAACGGCGCCAAAAAATCCGCGCCGTCAACACGGCTGCTGGACGCCTTGATGAAAGTCTTGAACCTGGGAAGGAAGCGTCCTCACCTTTACCAACTGATGTTCGCCATACCCAAAAGCGATCCCGGAGCAGGAGCGCGCGCTGCTTCCCTGGCCCAAGAAGAGTTTCTCTCCATCGTGTCTGCAGTGGTCGGGGAGGCAGACGTACGGCACTATGGCGCCCTACTGTTCAGCAGCGCACACGGTATCGCCGAGTTGGAGATCAGCGGGCACCTGACCAAAGAAACTTGGACAACCGCAGAAGATCTCTTTGCGACCTTGGTGGCCATGATTTCCAACTACCACCCGGCAAGGCGAACCGACTAAGCCCTCGCTGGCCTTCCTGCCACTTCGCCAGCGGGTAGAGGGGCGTATCGGCGAACTTCAGCGACGTTCGACAGGACGGTGGCTCTATCCGACCTTTGACCCACGAAACGAGACGGTGTCATCGCGTTGCCCGGGGTGCGTGAGCCTTATCGCCCGGAGGCACGCAAGGACTCGGCTACGACTATGGCGTCGATCACTGGGTGCTGCAATACCGAGTGTGTGTTTACCTTTGTGGACGTGGCCGGAAGGACGTAAGTGTCTTTTGCTGTTGGCCGGCGCTGTCGGGTGTCGCCACCGGCTGAATACTGCCCCTTGTCAACGTTCGAATATTGACCCGGCGTCTTCAAGGGGTGAACGCACCGATTCGGTGAGACGACAACATTCGTTGTCCTGACCGAGGAGGTAGTGGCATGGGTGTCATCTTGAGTCCCGCGCAACGTGCATTGTCCGAGCGGCTCCGCGAAGGGGTTCACAAAGGCTGAGATCGCTCGACAGTTGAGCATCAAGGGCCTGGTCAGCTTCCGGCCGCTATTGCGCCACTCCCAGACCGATTGGAAACCGGGCCCGAGGCGCCTGGTCATTGAAGAGCGAGAGGAGATCTTGATCGGTCTGCGCCAAGGTGAGTCGATGTCCTCCATCGCCCGGCGGCTGAAGAGGGCTCCTTCGACCATCACCCGTGAGGTGCGGGCCAACGGCGGGCCAAGCGGTTACGGGGTCTGGCGGGGCCAGACCCGGGCCAAAGAGTGGGCCCGTCGACCGAAGACGCCGAAACTGTGCCACCCACCCTTGGTGGCCCAGGTCAGCACCTGGCTCGAGGAACTGTGGTCACCCGATGAGATCTCCAAGCGCTTGCGCCGCGAGTTCCGAGACGATCCGATGATGCAGGTGAGCCACGAGACCATCTACCAGTCCCTCTTCGTCCAGGGCCGGGGTGAACTGCGCCGTGAGCTGGCCCGATGCCTGCGCAGCGGTCGGGCCAAGCGGCGGACGCGCACGCAAGGAGAGGCGCGGGGCAAGATCGCGCACATGGTCATGATCTCAGAACGCCCGGCCGAAGTGGCCGACCGGGCGGTGCCCGGGCACTGGGAGGGCGATCTCATCTTGGGGGCAATGAATCGCTCCGCCGTCGGGACCTTGGTCGAGCGCTCCACCCGGTTCGTCCTGTTGCTTTACCTCGCCCCAAACCACGGGGCCGAGGCGGTCGAAGCAGCCATGCGTCAGGCCGTGAGGACCCTGCCCGAGGTGCTCTGTAAGTCCATCACCTGGGACCAAGGCAGCGAGATGTCACGCCACGCCAGCTTCACCATGGCCACGGGGATCCCGATCTACTTCTGTGACCCGCACTCGCCCTGGCAGCGAGGATCCAACGAGAACACCAACGGCTTGCTGCGCCAATACATGCCCAAGGGCACCGACCTCTCGGTGCACAGCCAAGAAGACCTCGACCGCTTCGCCCGTTCCCTCAACAACCGCCCCCGCAAGACCCTCGACTATATGAAACCATCAGAGAAGCTCGCCGAGCTCCTTGCGCTCACCACTTGAATCCGCCCCCCCCTTCCCGTTGGTCTACCGCACATAGACGCAGTGGCCGGCCTGTTCGACCCGTGAAGAGATAGGCGTGGATTCCGGGGTCGCTCGGATCAGCGCCGGGCAGGTTCGTTCGTGGCACGCGACGACTTTGGCCCGGAGACCCGGCGCAGCCGCTTCCGCCTACCGGCTCTTGCGAGCGATCTTCAATACGGCCGTGACCGACGAGTTGGTCACTCGCAGTCCCTGCCGGGTGAAGGGCGCCGGGGCTGATCGGGCGAATGAGCGGGCCATCCCGACCGTGGCACAAGTAGAAGCGCTCATGAATGCCACGCCGGCCCAACTCCGAGCCGCCGTCGTGCTTGCTGCTTGGGGCACTCTGCGGCGTGGCGAAGTTCTCGGTGCGACCCGCGTCTCGTCGCTGCCATCGTCGACCGCCTCACCTTCAACGCCCACATCATCGAGACCGGGACCGAGAGCTTCCGCCTTCGCTCGACCAAGGCCAAGCGAGGGTCCAAAGCACCGAGCTGACTCAGCGCACCCGCTGCAGGGCGGCGTTGATGATCGCCAAGTCGAAGAACTCAGGGTCAAAGCGACCAGCCCAACTGAGATAATCACCATGCTCTTCATGGTCGGGGTCACTGATGGCCTCGAGCAGATCGCGATAGCCGGGGGTGCCGCCGCAATCCTCGGGCGGACAGGCTCTCTGACCGTCGATGCACACGGCGAACTTCATGATCTGTGGCACTGGATCGATGGACTCGACGACGACCTCGTGCCGCCACGAATCCCCGAAGTCGTACTCATAGAGGAACCGGATCCGACTTCCGTTTGCGGCCTCGGAGAGCAGTAGGACGTCGGAGAACCTCACGGCCTCTTCATCGATGTCGTCGTTCTCCCAATCTTCATCAGGCGTGCCAAAGCGCTGGCCGTCGATCTCGAAGCAGTGCAGGTGATAGTCCTCCCAGCCCATGGCGGCCTGGAAGATCGTATGGAGCTTCTGAGGGGATCCCGATAGTTGGTCCAGCCCTTATGTGAGTTGGGGTTGGTGTCGGTTGGTCCATACTCGGGCAAACTCGTTGGGGCTGAGCCAGCCGTGCGCACTGTGTGGACGGTTCATGTTGTAGTCGATTCTCCAGTCCTCGATGAACACCTGGGCTTCGAAGAGGGAATCGAAGCGGTGGCCGTTGAGATATTCGTCGCGGAGCCGGCCGTTGAAGGACTCGATCCAGGCGTTCTGCCACGGTGATCCCGGGTCGATGAAGACCGTTGCGGCACCATTGAAGCGGCACCAGTCAGCGACCGCGTTGGCGATGAACTCGGGACCGTTGTCGAACCTCAGGTACATGGGTGCACCCCGCTCGGCCGCGATGCGCTCGAGGACAAGCCACGACGCCGTCGGCGTCGATGTTGCGGGCGACTTCGATGGCCGGGCACTCCCTCGTGAACTCGTCAATGACGTTGAGCAGCTTCAGGGTCTTGCCGTTGGAGGTTTGGTCGAACTGGAAGTCGAGTGCCCACAACACGTTGGGGCGGATCGGGCACATGGCCCCCATCGACCACGCCCTTGCCCCGTAGTGGCCGCTTGCGCTTGCGATACGGGACCTTGAGGCCTTCAGCACGCCAAAGGCGGTGGATGCGCTTGTTGTTGACCCGCCAGCCCTCTTGGCGGGCGATGACGGCCGCTCGTCTCCAACCCCAGCGCGGACGTGACACTGCGAGAAGGCGCGTAGCCACGCCCGCAGCGCCATCTCGTCATCGCTCGGGACCGCTGGTGCGTTGCGCTGGGTGGCCCGATGCTGGCCGACGACGCGACAAGCGTGACGTTGGGAGACCCCGAACCGATCGATGAGCATGTCCACCGCTCGCCGACGACGGTTCGGGGTTAGAAGTTTCCCTCAGCCAACTCCTTGAGCATCGACTTGTCGAGTTCGGCCTCGGCCAGGAGCTTCTTCAGCCTGGCGTTCTCCTTCTCGAGCTCCTTTAGGCGTTTGGCGTCGTTGGCCTTCATGCCGCCGTACTGGTTTCGCCAGCGGTGCCAGGTCTGACTCGGTGATCTCGAGGTGCCTGGCAGACCTCTTCGATCGTCTTGCCCTCGGCGAGGAGCTTGTCGCCTTCAGCGAGCTTGCGGATCACCTGCTCGGGGGTGTGCCGGCGTTGCTTCATCTTGCGCTGTCCTCCTTGCCCCATCTTGGGGCATCGGACTCACACAAGGGGTGGACTACTTCAAGGGGACCCGGTCACTTCGACAGCTTGATCTCGCCGGGCACCAGGAGCCGCCGCCAGATTGTCGGCGTCACGCCCATCAGGGCAATGCGCAGCTGGACCACCGTCTTGGGGGGCCTACGTCGTGGCGGGGTGATCATGCCTGCAGATTACGAGAACGAAGAACCACCAGCTCAGAGGTGGGGCCAAATCTGATGATCACAATGGGGCCAAATCAAGTTGACATTCCCACAACCGATTCGCCGAGAAGTGAATCGGTTGAGTTTGCTCTCAGAGATGGGTCCCAGTCCGCACAACCAAATCATTGCCATATTCGATATGACGCTGTAGAAGTGGGACACCAAACGAGCGTCGATCACCAAACACGGTCCTGCTTCGAACCTTAGAGGACTTCTTCCCCAGGCAGGTAGGCCACTTCTTCTGAATAACGCCCTTGGATTTGTCTTGCAAGCTCCGGGCTCGCCTCGTTCAACGACCGAGCTTGAATAATCGTGCAACGGCTACAGTCCCGAATGCTCCGGACGAGGCCGAATGCGGATTGACGCCCGGCGAAGAGCAGGCACGTCATTGGACGCCTGGAGGGTGGGAGCACCGTCAGTGACGATGGCAACGACGTTCCCGATCTGGCCGGTCGCCGCGCCTTGAAATGGGGCGTCCCCGTAGTTGAACAGCCCTCCGTCCGCGGCTGCAAACCAGTATCCGAGACCGTCTGGCATCGCCGCCATACCCACAATCGGTTGATTTAGGTGGATCGCACCGGTAGAGCCGTAGAACTGGGCATCACCATAGGAGAAAATCCCACCGTCCGAAGCCACCAGCCAGTAGCCCGCACCGTCGGGAGTGGGCGCCATGCCCACAATCGGTTGATTTAGGTGGATCGCACCGGTAGAGCCGTAGAACTGGGCGTCGCCGAACGAGAAGATCCCGCCATCGGAGGCCACCAGCCAGTAGCCCGCACCGTCGGGGGTGGCTGCCATGCCCACGATCGGCTTGTTCAAATGAATGGCACCGGTAGAGCCGTAGAACTGGGCATCACCATAGGAGAAAATCCCACCGTCTGAGGCCACCAGCCAATAGCCGCCGGCATCAGGTGTCGCAGCCATGCCCACAATCGGCTTGTTCAGGCGGATGGCACCGGTAGAGCCGTAGAACCGGGCGTCACCAAAGGAGAAGATCCCGCCATCGGAGGCCACCAGCCAGTAGCCGCCATTGTCGCCGGTTGCCGCCATCCCCACGATCGGATGGTTGAGTCGAACATTTGATGGATCGCCAAAGAGCGCTGCGTCACCAGAGGCGGCAACCTTTCCTGCGGAGCTCACCTCGTAATACCCAATTGTCCCGGTTCCATCAACGTCCACAAATGCAGAAGTGTCGTAGAGGCCCTGGAGCGTCAAGGTCGCAGATCGATCCCCGAGCGCCCCTGGGGCGAAGGTAACCAACAAGGTGCAGGCATTGCCTGCCGCCAATACGACAAGGTTCACTCCATCACCGGGACAACTCGCAGATGGAAGGACGATGTAGTCGTCAGCCCCACGTCCCGAAAAGGACAGATCGCTAGACAGGTTGATGGTATCGGTGACGGTCGCGTGATTGGTGACGAGCAATTCGATTGGACCCGAAGACACGTCGCCGAGAGTTACGTTGTCGAAGTTGTCGTCAGTCAGATTCAACGAGATCGTGGGGTCACCGCTTCCAGAGAACTGAAAAATAACTTGCGTGCTGTCGGACGCTGTAATCGTCGCCGAGGCTGACCGGTCTCCCACCGCGGTCGGAGTGAAAGTGACGTAGAAAGAACAGGTTTCGCCGCCTGTCAGTGTGAGTACGCCCCCAGATATCGGCCCTGGGCAGTAAGACCCACCATTTGTTTGGTTCGGGGTAACCGCGTAATCATTGGCTCCGACTCCGCTAATCACGATGCCGGTCGTGAGATTTATCGTGACATCCGCGTTGGTGGTGTTCTCTATCGAAAACACCTGCAAGCTCGAAGAACCCACGGTGTTATCACCGAACGTGACGGTAGACTGCGAAGGGATGATGCTGGGAGTGGACGCACTTGCCGTCGTAGCTGCGCTAATTGCGATACCACAGACTGCGGAGAGGATTAGGGCACCAACCAAGGCCGTACGTCTGCTCAGATATTTACCCATGCTCGGTGTCCCCTCGCCAAGTCATATTGCGTGAATAGCGCAGAACTGATTCTGGCCAACTCCCACAGTACCGAAGGCCTTATCACTACAGCTGCAACTGTCGAGGCCTGGGACCCGGACCCGAGTTGGGCAGAGTCGACGGTTTGTTGCCTCGACATCACGACGTGGTGCCCGAGCCGACGAGTCATCGGTCACATATGGGTTACCGGACTGTCCCAGCGTCGACCTACCAACCGTGAATCCGATGAACGTGCCTCGGGTCCCCGAGCCGCTGACTGCCCACCAACTCTCCCGCAATCACCCGAAGCCGCCCATCGCTCAGGGTGTTCCCCGACAAGGTCGACCGCCCCATGGGCATAGAGATCATGGAGATGGCACCGGGTGGGCGTAGTGGTGAGCGGACCGCAGAGTCTCCAAGTCCACCCAGGGCGATTCACACGGCGGCGGTTCGTGCCCTGCGTGGGGAATCCCCCGCGCCTGGCGCTGCTCGAACCCGCTTCTGGGCCAGACCATAACGTTGAAGCCAAGCCCCCCTCTCGCTCAAGAGCAGCTACCGCATCATTTCGAGATGTGTCGGCTAGAAGGCCCAAGGCCCGATACTGGTTGGACTTCCCGAACCCTTAGCTCCAGTGACCACATTGACCTATTCAAGCGGCAGAACCAGTTGGCGTATCGACCGGTAGCTCTCGACGGCGAGGGTACGGATCAAGTTAGCTGTGAGCGCCAGCTTGTACCCACTGGCGGCGCCTTTCGAAGCGTTTTGATTTGAGGAACCTTTCGATGGACAAGATCCCTCGCTCCTTGTTGCATGCCGCACACGCCAATACAAGGTTGTCCTCGGAGGTCTTGCCGCGCTCTGGAAACAATTGTCGTGATCGGAGCAGGAAGCCAGACTCTGCGGGAGTTGATCGCGTACTTGCGACCACACCGCGACCGTACGATTCTGCTCATTGCGGTTTCCATGCGCCGCTACTGGCATCTTCGGCATCTTCGTGCACCTCGTCATGCTGCCCGATTTGGAACTGTGGTACACCTGAGCGCTCGTGCCACGTCCCGGCGTAGTGTCGCAGGTTCAGCCTTTCCCACGAACGGGAAACGCTTCCAGTCCTTCACGCACGGGACTGGGATCGTTCGATGCCGTGAACATACAACGAGGTGCGGCTCCACGGATGAGGATGTCATGCTTGGAGACATGACTAAACAATCAGACGAGTCTCAGGGACCGCTGGTATCGGTCCGGAGCGAGGTGGAGCGTGTCGTTAACCCCGACAACGCGGTGCTGCAGGGCCAGATCTCCATCGCGCGCGACACAAAACAGGAGGCCCTCAGGGCCGCAGCGGTTGCTCTCGATGCACTCAAGCAGGACCTGCAAGACCTAGGAGGCGTCACGAAATCGGCCGCAACCCACGACCAGCCGCTGACATGGTCAACCCAGCGGATCATCACGATGCCGGAGCACGACAACTCACTTCGCTCGGATACCGGACGGATCGTGGCGAACGTGACGGTAACCCTGTCACTTCGTGATTTCAGCTTGCTGGAGCGGATCGAAGAGTTGACCGCCGAGCAGAACCATTTTCGGATCATGCACATTTCGTGGTCAGTGGACAACGATAACCCTGCTTGGCCAAGTCTTCGCAATGAGGCCATCGAGGAGGCTCTCCGAAAGGGCGCTGATTACGCCGCTGCCCTCGGCTCAACCGTGCTCAGCGTCGAGCACGTGGCCGACATCGGACTCCTGGGTGGAGGCGAATCCGGACATCGGCTGCGGGGGCAGATGGTCTCAGCCAGGGCGATGGCGGCGGCCGGCGGCGGGTCACCCGTGCCAAACCTTGACCCCGAACCGCAGATGATCGTCGCTGGCATCGAAGCCAGATTTCGGATCGCTCCCGTACTTCTGCGTTCGAGAAGTTAGGCGATCGGGTGGTCTCTTTCGTGACCCTGCCCTTGGGGGATTCGCGATCGCAGCGACTACCGGACGAAGTTTACTCAGGTGAACATATCCGTGGATGTTCTGCAAGCGCCGGCCTCGAACCAGGACCTATCGGCGTCTCAGGATGCCATTGGGCGCATCGCGCTCGATGGCTAGTGTGACCCGAAGAAAGGTGCGTTGAATGCGAAGATCCCGCCATCTGCGCCAACAAGCCAATATCCGCCCGTCGCCCCATCGGACGCCATGCCGACGATCGGAGCGGCCAACTTCGTTCCACCCATCGAGCCGAAGAATCGGGCGTCACCGTAAGCGAAGATTCCGCCATCGGACGCTACGAACAGGTACCCGCCATCGTCGGCCGTACTCGCCATCCCGTTCACTGGCTGATTGAGATGGATGTTGCCAGTGCTCCCATAGAAGGGAGCGTTGAAAGAAAAGATTCCGCCGTCGGTCGCCACTTCCCAATAGCCCCCCGTGGCGTTGTCGGCGACGATGCCGACGACCGGCTTGTTGAGGCGAGTGCTCCCCATGGACCCGTAGAACTGGGCATCTCCGAACGCGAAGACCCCCCCGTCCGACGCCACCAACCAATAGCCACGACCGTCCTTCGTGGGCGCGATGTCCACGACAGGGGCATTCAAGTGTTTGCCCCCCATCGAGCCGTAGAACTGGGCATCTCCGAACGAGAATGTTCCGCCATCGGCGGCCACCAGCCAATAGCCTAGGCCGTCCGGCGTGCTCACGATGTGCGTGATGGGGGCATTGAGAGGTATACCCGTCATCGAGCCGTAGTTCGCCGCCGCTCCAAATGCTCCGACGTCGCCTCGTGCATCGACGATCCAGTAGCCGCTCCCTGCGGGATTCGGGGCCATACCCACCGCTGAAGTCAGCGTTCCCAACGCGGAAGTGGCGCTCACGTTCAGGACGAATGTCGAAGACGACGATGCGTAGACCCCGGTGTCATCGTAAAAGGATACGGTGACGATGTCGGTTCCGACCGGCTCGGCCGTGGTGTAACAGCCCGTCGATCCAGCATTGACGTCCGCGTTGCACAGGGGGAGGCCTCCCACCGAAAAGTACACTTCACCCACTGCATTGGAGATTCCGGTGAAGACCCCTGCGGCGAGGTAGATCTTTTGGCCTTGGGCCGGTAATGCCGTTTCCGATGTGCCGGTCACCGTTGTGGGAATAGCCGCTGAGACCACGGTGATCGGCGAAGAGTCCGATGGGAGAAAGAGGTTCGTGCCGAGGTACTCGGCGGCATAGATGTGCGTGCCGGGGGCAATCGGATTGATCTGGCACGGGACCGTGTAGGGATTGGCGTCGCCGGCCCCCACGACACCATCGCAGTGTGCAATCGGTTGCCCGTTGTCGGTGAACACAACTGAACCTTCGACATCTGTCGAGTCGCTTGCCGGGGCAGCGACGACGATTGTCGCCTGCAAGGTCACCATCGAGAATTTCTGAGGTGAATAGGAGTCGCTGGTCAGTGAGGTAACAGTTGAGGCCGGAGCAAGTGAGACAGTCGTGCTGCCTGAGGCCGCCGCATAGGTGGGGTCACCCTCGTAGAGCCCTGTGATCTGGTAGCTCGAATCGGGAATATCAAGAAAGGGAGTTGCCGCGCACGTCCCCGTCCCTCCGGCCAGTTCTACGTTGCACAGAACCGCACCGTCGTCAGCCTGGATCTGAACAGCGCCGGTGGGGATACCTGAGGATCCCACAACAGTGGCCGTCACCTGGAGCGGCTGTGATTCCACGATCGACCCTGGGCTGGCAACAATGGAGACGGTCGTCGGCGTGATGAGGTGAGGCTGTGCTGCACCCGCACGCGTCGCGAAGAAAAGGAGGGACAGCGCGATCACGGCGATTGTGAGCGAAACCCTCACGCAGTCTCTTCTCACACCCCTCCTCGTTTGGTTCGTCAGTGCTCATCATCCGACACCCCCGGTTGCCGCACTGGCTTTACTACTCGGCGGTTGTGCCCAGAGGACACGCGGAGCCCCACGGTAGGCGTGGAGGAACTGAACCACCAGAGGAGAAAGTCCCATCCCAGATCAGCGTGATTGAATCCATTTCGATAATGGCGCCCATAGCGCGCAAAGTAGGCGCTCTCGAACGAAGATAGATCCTCAAGGGATCCTCAATGGTGGTACCAAAGTCCCTCCCGAAGATCCCCTTAGTCGATCGGAATGGAAGCTACATTTCTCGGATGCACGTGACACGAAAACTCCCAACGCTGTTTGCCGCCTTTGTCCTCTCCGGATTGGCAACAAACGCCTTTGTCGTCGGCAGGGCTGGCGCAACAGCCGCTCCGGGCTACTCGATCACCGGCGTGTGCGCCGGTACGGGGCCGCTGCAGGAGTTGCAAATCTCTGCGCAAGACGCCAAGGCGGATCCTAATGAGGGGGACGCAGCCTTCGTTGCCGTTGAGATAGAACCCGGATCACACCTTACGGGCTTCAGCAACATGGAGTCCGACAACGCCCAAGTGAACCCAGACGGCTCAATCAGCCCGCAAACCTTCTGGGGGGGTGAGCCTGCTGGCACAAACGTCAGCACATATACGGTCGAGGTTAACTCGACTGCCGACGCGGCCACGCTCTACGGCCCCGTTGTCGTGAATGTCGCTTCGTGCTCTGGCACACCGACTCCAACCCCGGCCCCAGCGGGAGCCAGTGCTGTCGGTATGGCGTCAACACCCGATGGGGCCGGGTACTGGATCGCCTACTCCAATGGAGCCGTCCACGCGCACGGTGATGCTTCCGACCTCCCTAACGAGCTGGACACGACGCACCTGAACGCACCCATCACGCACATTGTGGCGACGCCGTTCGGCCAGGGCTACTGGCTGGTTGCAGCTGACGGCGGCATCTTCACCTATGGGGATGCCCCCTTCTATGGCTCCATGGGAGGCCAGCATCTCAACGCTCCCGTTGTCGACGTGGCGCCAACCCCCGATGGTCGTGGATATTGGCTGGTTGCCTCTGACGGCGGCATCTTCTCCTTCGGCGATGCCCAGTTTTATGGGAGTACCGGCGCACTGCATCTGAACAAGCCTGTAGTCGGCATGGCCGCCACCCCCGACGGACAGGGTTACTGGCTCGTCGCCACTGACGGCGGAATTTTCGCCTTCGGCTCGGCCCAGTTCTACGGCAGCACGGGCAACATCGTGTTGAACAAGCCCGTCAACGGTATGGCCGCTCTCCCCGACGGTCAGGGCTACTGGATGGTGGCTTCAGACGGCGGGATCTTCGCCTTCGGCTCGGCCCAGTTCTACGGCTCGGCAGGTGCTCTTCATCTCAACGCGCCTATCGTGGGCATGGCTGCGTCTCCTACAGGCACTGGTTACTGGTTACTCGGTTCCGACGGCGGCATCTTCAGCTACAACGCACCTTTCTATGGGGCAGACTGACCGTCCTCGTCGCTCTGACATTAAAGGCTCGCAGTTCGCAGGGTGGACGGGATAGCGGGATCGGGATCCGAAAGGCTGTGACGAGCGAACCGAGGGCAGGTCGACAGCTCATTGTTTCATAAGAGCGCGCAACAGGCAGAATACTTCGACCGGGTGTGGGTTTCGATGAGCCGAACGCCGGGTCCTGGCGATGCAGGGCGCCGATGTCGGGAGCGATGGTGACGGCGGACTGGGTGCAGATCTTCGGTGGGTCCGTTGGTGCGAGCAGGACCGGGATCTTGCCGAGCGCCCGCTGCGCTGACGCCGGCTGCAGCGGGCAGCACAGATGTGGATACTCACCGCGGGCCGGACAGGCGAAGCGCTCGTAACCGTCGCGGTCGGGCCCTTGCTTGCGCACGAGGCGCCACGACGTCCTCGCGGCGATACGTGCGCGGTGGGTGGCGGCGTCGATGGCCCCGTGGCGCAGGTCGGCACTGGCCGACACCAGGGGCTCTGGCATGGCCGGGCAGTAGAAGGTCCCCTCGACCATGAGCGCACCGGCGCTATTGGCCTGGCGCCCGAGTTCGGTCGCTTTGTAGTCCATGACCAAGGAGTAGCCAAGGGCGCGCACCGGCAAATGGAAGCGCTCGGGCTGGGCCTGGGTGTAGCCACGGTCCGCTCCCAAGAACGACGCGGGGTAGCCGCAGGCGCGCACGCCGGTGAGCAGGCGCACGGCGGTGCCGCCGGGGTCCTCGCCCGGTCGCGTCAAGCAGGCGGCGAGGATGAGGTTCGGATGGGCGGGCAATGCCCCCGGCGCACGTCCCATCGTGACGATGGTGGCTTCGTTGGCCAGGAGAGCTTGCGCAGCTTCTTCCCCTTGGGCCCGATGACGTCACGGTGATCGCCTTCTCGCACGTACCACCCGCCGTCGGGATCACTGGCACAGGTGCCCACACGACTCGAAGGGCCGCGGCTGTAGAGCGGGACGACGGTGGCGTCGAGGCCGACCGAGCCGTCGAAGCGTGCCAGTTCCTCTTCCGTGCACGCCTTGATCGAGGCCTCGAGGAGATCGCTGACAACCGATTCGAGACGCTCGCGGCGCGCCAGCACCTCGGCCTGGCTCAGTTCCTTGGCCAACGCGTCGAGCGCCCCTTGGTCGATGACGCGGTTCTTCGCCTCTTTGGAGGGTTCCATCACTGAGGTAACCAGATGGAACTGGTAGCGCACGCAGCGATAGCGGGCCAGCAGGCTCTTTTTGGTGCTGGCCTCGCCGACAACGCCCAGGGCGCTGCGCCACGGCGCGCTGAGGCTGCAAAAGAGCAGTCTCGTCGCCGCCTTTGGGTGTAAGGGCCGGTCGTCGATGGCGAGGAGCAAGAGCGCGACGAGCAGGGCGCGCACAGGCAGCGTGCGCCGCCGACCGGTGTGGCGCACCAGATGGGCCTCGAGTCGCTCGGCCACCTTGGAGGCGTCGATGACATCGATGGCAAACGAGATGGCCTCATCGCTCAGGTGCGAGGTGACGGCGGGAATCGCTCGCCCTTCTGCGCCGAGGGCCACCGAGGCGAGGCGCACGACGACAGTCGTACGACAGAATCCCAGTTCGGAGGTTAGATGTTGCAAAAAGTGGATCGCTCCACCAGATACGCCTGACCGAAACGCCTCTTTTGAAACGAGTTCCGCACTCGTCCCTCGCTTCGAGAGGGTGACCAGACCGTGCTTTGCCCCACGCACGCTGTCGCGTGACCAACGGTGGCGCCTTATCATTTCGACCAACAGTGCGGTGATCGCCACTCCTGTCGTTGGCGCCACTTCACAAGTCTTTCGTGAAACCGTGGCTAATTCTTGAAACCGTGGCTAATTCTTGTGGAAGTTCTTCTGCGGGGGTGAGCCTTCGCCGTCCGTTGGCGCCGTCCATTGGGTATGGGTGACGGAGACTGGAGAGGAGGTGATGTCAGGAACGATGGCCGACGGGTTGGTGACTCTCATGGCCCGAGATGAACGATTAGCTCGGACACGACTACGGCGCCAGGCTCGTAGCCCACAGGGTGGGCGAGAAGCTCGCGCAGGACGAACGTCGAGTGGATAACCAGAATCGCGTAGTGGGGATCACCGCTGTTCGCCACACGCTAGGAACAATCAGAAACGTCCTCAGGCTCGCGGCTTCACCTCGAGCTCAGCCAGTCTGTGCCGAGCGACGGTTGCCTCTGCTCGTTCCTCGCGCAAGGCAACTTCCGTACTGACGGCTTGGGCCAGCGTCGCCACCGTTTGAATGTCGAGAGGTGTCCACTCCCGAGGCACGGCATCCATGAGACAGAAATTGCCAAGAACGTTCCCGTGGGCATCTTCGACGGGAAAGCCAATCCAGGCGACAGCTGCGAAGGCATCGATGGCCGGATCACCTATCGTCCGAGGATCGTTGAGCGCATCTTCCACCAGAAAGGGTCGACCGTATCCGACGACAAATCGGCAGAATGAGAAGTCGATCGGCGCAAAAAGAGGAAGGCCCTCGGGAAAGCCGAAGCCACTGATCGCCGTGGTGTGCTTTGCATCCACCAGGGCGACTACCCCTCTCGGTGCACCAGTTACCGCAATGGCGAGCTCAAGCAACCGATCGAACTCGTCATCGCCAGTTAGTCCGATCAATCCCGAGCGTGCGACAGCGGCAAGCCGGTCGGCGTCTTGAACTCTGCGTCTCCACTCTTCGCTCATTGCCGTCCTCGATTAGTTGCAACGGAACGCTCCGAGTCGGCCCCAGCAAGACGCTCCGACTCAAAGACCACCCTAACGTGGCGAAGTCCGGCCTGAATCCTTGACTTCACCGTCCCTTCGGGTAGTTCGAGATGTTCGGCGACAGCTCGGTACGTCATGCCGCCGAAGAATGCCAACTCGATCGGTTCCCGTTCTATCTGGACCAGCGACGCAAGTGCCTTGCGCATCTGCTCGGCTGCCTCCGTCATCAAAAAGTCTTCATCGGTTTCGGCGTATTGTGGACCCGCGTCACGCACCACGTTCTCCTCTCTTTTTCGTCTGGACACTTCGGATCGAACAAAATCGATGCTGCGCCCACGAGCCTTGAGACGCAAGAAACCAAGAAGGCTGCCGCGCTCAGGATCGAAGCTCGTGGGATTCATCCAAAAAGCTAGGAATACCTCAGCGACAATGTCCTCACTGGACCCGGAACTGCCCAGGAACATCTTGGCGGCAGCTGTAACCGCGCGGGCATAACGGTGATAAATCTCCCCCAAGGCATCCTCGTGACGGATCAATACGCCTTCGAAGAGTTGCAGATCGCTCAGACCTGATATACGGCTCAGTGCCATGGGGTTCTCCACCCTCAGAATCCGAGCAAGCGTGAGCCCGGACGTCACTCGACTGAACCCTCACTGCCGAAGGTCTCAGAACGTTACACGCCTGAGGGGAGTTCCTCACCTAGGCAACAGGGGTGTCTTGGACCAGTCGCCATGCCCTCCGCAATCGAACGCTCACGGTTCATGAGCAAAGCAAGATGACTATCGGCGTGGAGCGCCTCGGCATAAATGCTGACCAGCAACCTGGCAGAAACCGTAGCTGCCCTGCGGGTACTCTCGAAGAAACGTTGCAACGCCGTGGACGTGGCGAGCGGAACAAGAGGAAATACCGCTCACTAACGATTTGGTTGGTCCAGAATGCACCGCAAGAGTTCGAAACTCACACCCTGGATGAGCACCGAACGTGATCAATGGGAACGGCAGTTTCCCGCCCGAAACTCAGTGACGTGCCCTCCCTCGATGGTCACCTGGCCCAGCGAGAAGCCATCGATACCCCACACCGTGTAGATCCCTTCTACAAGTTCGGGATACACCCCGGCAATGAATTCACGGTTAAAGGCCCGTCTACGCCGGATCATCGTGTGGATGTGATGGGAGCGGGGGACTCCGGCAGGGGTCAGATCGATCTCCCGCCCCAAGCACCCTTCTTCCGAGTAGAGCACAAGCGCCCCGATATTTTCGCCTATGTCGAGAATGAGGGCATCCGGGGGGCCATCCGTTGGCCCCTCGTCGACATATGGTGTTTCACCGGTGTCTTGAGGGTGATGATTTCTCTTCTTTGCCACTGTGGCTGTCATGGGTCTCCTCGTCCGTAGCTGCAACGTGCGCCTGCATTAAACATTCGGCACCCACGTGCATTTGGACGAAAGAAACTCAGATCTTGTTTGCGTGTGAACGCCGCACATCAAGGCAGCGTGAGCGCGCGCATATTGAGGTACATGGCAGGGCTCCCGGGTCGAGAGTCGTTACTTTGAGGTTGCAAGAGAAAATCCTCAAACACATCTTAGATGCAAAAGCATCGGCACATGCCTGTTGCAGCGCCGTGACGGTTGGAATTCGCGCTCGCAGCGCCGCGTTCCGCTCGTCATGCAAGAAATTTGTAGTCAAAAGACGTCCACCCGGAGTGTTTGCTCCGTATGCAAGGTGCAGGACGATTCAAAGTGCTTCGATCCGGCATCATGAAAGGAAACGGAATGGCCATTAATCGGCGAACATTTCTCATTCGAGGTTCGGGCGTAGTTGCTGCAGCCGGAGCCGCAACAGCTCTACCGGCTTTCCTCCCGATCCTCGCAGGAGCAGGCGCCGCGGAGCCAACAACTGGCTCCGCTCCTTCAACAGCCACCCCAGAATCAAGTCTCGAAATGACAGGCGGTCCGATGACGGAACCATTGGTTGCCCACATCCGAGACCTTTCCACCGGCGAAATCGGGCTCTTCTCCGGTGAGAAAGAGATCGTTATCCACGACCGCAGTCTGGCTCGATCCCTCTTCAGGGCGACCCGTTAATCCGTCAGCCGCATCAGACTTTCACGCTCCATTCAATCAGAAGAGGTACGAATATGTCTTCCCACCGAGAAGCACCTGGAATCGCCAAAGATGCTGTCGCCGACAGCACGGACCTCTATGCGTTCGTCAGCCCCGACAATCCGGACACCGTCACGCTCATCGCCAATTACATCCCATTGGAGGCTCCAGATGGAGGACCCAACTTCTACGAATTCGGTGATGATGTTCTCTATGCGATCAATATCGATAACAACGGTGATGGAAATCCCGACATTTCGTATCAGTTCCGCTTCACCAACAAGATCGACAATCCCGACACCTTTCTCTACAACACCGGTCCAATAACTTCGTTGACTGACTCCAGCTGGAATCGACGTCAGTCTTACAGCGTGACGCGGATTGCCAATGGCAAGACGCAGGTACTGGGAAGCGGATTGGCCTGCCCGCCTTGTAACATCGGCCCTCTTTCGACCCCGAATTATCCGGCTCTGGCTGCGGCCGCTATTCACATGCTTCCTGGTGGTCGTCAAGTCTTCGCCGGGCAGCGGGCCGACGGATTCTTTGTCGATCTCGGTGCCATTTTCGATCTGGGCGATCTCCGTCCCTTTGAGCAAGACCATGCAAGCTTCGGGTTGACCAACACCGGACTCGGTGCAATGGCAGCAGGTGTAAACGCCACCAAGGGTGTCAACGTGCACTCGATTGCTCTGCAGGTCCCCAAGACTGATCTGACTGCAGGAGGGAGGGCGCCGTCGAATGCTGCTTCCTCGTCTTCAGTGATCGGCGTGTGGACGACGGCCAGCCGCCAAAAGGCACGCATTCTCAACAGTGGCAAGGGAACAGACGTTTTGTCCGGCCCATGGGTCCAAGTCTCACGCCTCGGCAACCCGTTGGTCAACGAAGTTGTCGTACCCATGTCCAAGAAGGACTACTGGAATGCACAACCTCCATCAGCTGACAAGCAGTTCGCGGCGGCGGTGGCCAATCCGGAATTGGCGCAACTCCTGCCGGACCTTTATCCGACAGTATTTCCGAATCTCTCGGCGTTCAACAGCAAAGACCCGGTGAAGCGGGCGGATCTGTTGGCGATCTTCTTGACCGGCATCCCCACTGGCGTGGTCGCCGGATTCCAGAACAGCATGGGCACCGTCGAGGCGGACATGTTGCGGCTGAACATGGCGATTCCCCCGACTACGAGCGGGCCAAGTAATCTCGGATTGCTTGGTAAAGACGTAGCTGGATTCCCCAACGGGCGACGGGTCTTCGACGACGTGGTCACGATTGAAATCCAAGCCTTGGCCGGCGCTACTCTTCCCTTGACGGATAAGAGTTTCACGCCTGACGCCGCAGCATCCGGTGTGAATGACGGCCTAACGTCAAACGCAACCGATACCGCTGCATCTGGAACTGAGACCTATCTTCCCAGCTTTCCTTACCTTGGACTTCCCCATAGTGGTTTTGCGGTCGGCGTGAGCTAAAGCCTTGAAAGGCCCCGTTGATGGCGCGGGTCTGCCACTTTGATGCTCCGGTCGCGCAAAGTGGCGCCATGACACGGCGGGTGGCAGTGAGGGACAACGCACCAAAAGAGAAAACTTTCTCTATCGACTGAGAGTGTGGGCGTCGTTTCGGACCACATACCGACCGGATCAGTTCAGTCCGAATCCCTACGGTAAATGGGCACCATACCGAGTGATGAATCCCGAGTCCCATGCAAGCCGCATCCGTGACGCTATGCCCTTTGCTGCAGGACGACCGCCGATGGAAGGGTCTTTCCGATTTTTTGTGTAACTGCGTGATCCGAGGGTCCGCCATCTGTTGATCGGGACCGAAGAGGATCGCCTTTTTGGCACGGGACGACGCAAGGAACAAGGAAAACCCGCCCGGGAGCAATGGGTCGAGTGCTGCTCTGGTCCTGACGAGTTCTGAGGAGGCCGAGCGAGGTTTGGCCGATGAGTTCTTGGCCCGGGCGAGGATGGAACGACCCGCAAGGTCGTGCACACCGACGTCGAACCGTCACTCGATGTGCCGTGCGACAGTGAGGGAACCTTCACCCTGGTCATCGTGCCCAAGCACTCCCGGCTCGATTCAAGGGCCTGACCACCAGAGAGATCCAATCGCACCTCGGGGAAATCTATGGGGCCGACGTCTCAAAGGACACCATCAGCGGCATCACCGACTCGATCAACGCCGAGCGACTCGATGGCGGAACCGCCCGCTCAATCCGATCTGTCAGGTCATCGTCATCGTCATCGTGGTCAAGATCGAGACCGGATGGTGGTTCGTTCTGGCGAGGGTTCCAATGCAGGCGAATGTCATGCTGGTTCGACGTGTCGATCAGCATCAGCGAGGATGGCCCGATGACAAACGTTGTACCCGAGGCCTCAGGCACAGAGCCAGGTCAGCGACAGCTCAACGGGCCCCAGACCACCGGGAGGGCCTACCAGAACCTGTCTGAACCCAAGCACCGGTGGATGTGCGACCACGACGTCGCAGTGCCCATGCGTGATGGGATCAATCTGATTGCTGACATCCACCGTCCACTGGGCGGAGGCAGGTACCCCGTCCTCATTGCGGCATCGCCGTACCCCCGGCAGATCCAAGACGTCGGGGCACCGATGGGATTCATCGAAGCCGGCGCAACGGACTTCTTCGTGCCCCGAGGGTACGTTCACGTCATCGCCAATCTTCGGGGGACCGGTGGTTCGGGGGGAACCTTCGGATTCCACGACGCGCAGGAACGGCGCGACCTCTACGACCTCGTTGAATGGGCGGCGGATCAACCGTGGTCCAATGGCAGGATCGGGATGATAGGTATCAGTTACTTCGCCATGACCCAACTCGAAGCGGCCAGCGAGCATCCGCCCCATCTAGAAGCGATCTTCCCCATCGCCACGTCCTCGGATCTCTACGACGGGGTGTACCACAACGGTCTGTTTAACTCCACCTTCATCACGCCCTTTCTCTCTATGGTCGGGATGACTTCAAAGTACGACAACTTCTGGCGAGGGAAGGTGGTCGAGGCGGCACGTCGCGTCCTCAATACTCCCCGACTGCACAAGAAGTTCGCCACGATGAACGGCGAATCCTCGATAGGAATCATGAAGGCGGCCCTTCGCCTCCGCCATGACCCTTATCCCTGGGACGACCTGTGGCGGTCCGTAGCGGTCGAACACCAAGTGCGAGACGCATGGTGGGACGAGCGAAATGTCTTACCGCTTTTGGCGGATGTGACAATTCCCGTCTATCTCGGGTGCGACTGGGAGAATGTGCCGCTCCATCTCCCGGGTACCTTCGGAGCACTGCACGCCCTCAGCCACAACGACCGGGTCCGGGTGGCCATGCTCGGACAATTCGGATTGACATGGCCCTGGGAGAGCCTCCACGTCGAGGCCCTAGCCTGGTTCGACCAGTGGTTGAAGGACCGGGACACCGGCATCCTCGACGGACCCTCCATCCGCTACTGGCTACCGGTCGCCGAGGAGTGGCGCGCCTCGGATATCTGGCCCCCGCCGGGATATTCACTGCGCGAACTGGTGCTTTCCGCCGATGGTTCACTTGGAGAAGGTGGGCCGACCAGTGGAAGCCGGGAGTACCTCACCTTGGGGACTGGGCTCAATCGGGCACAGGTCAGCCCAACCGACCCGCCTGGGATCCTCACATGGACGACCGATCCATTCGACCAAGTTTGGGACGTCGTCGGCAACATGGAGCTCGCCCTCGACGCGCGCAGCACGGCCATTGATACGGCCTGGATCCTCACGCTGCAAGACCTGGCGCCCGATGGATCGGTGGTGAACATCACGGCGGGATTCCTCAGAGCAGCCCTTCGTGGTGTCGACGCCGAGGCGAGCCGGCCGGGGGCACCCGTACTGCCATGCAGGGAGGTTGAGGCGGTCCCCATCGGAAAGACGGTTCACTACAGGATCCCGTTGGTCCCCAATGCCCGCCGCATCGAGATCGGACACTGCCTTCGCCTCGTCCTGACCAGTAACGATCAATCGAAAGACGCCCCGGCGATGATGGGGTTCCGTCACGGAACAGTTGCCACCAATGCAATCAACACGATCCTGGCGTCATCACGATTACTACTCCCCGTCTCCGGAGGCGGCCGTGACACGTTCAGCTCGCCTACAGTGTGACCCCCGCTATTTCGCCCCAGTATCCAACCCACTATCTCAGTAATACTGGGTGGATACCGAACTATTCTGTGGACGGGGTCTGGACATAACTGCAGTTCACAGACTCAGACCAACTCCACAGAATCCCCCGCCTCGGACTCTTAATCCGCAGGTTTGGGGTTCGAATCCCGAGGGGCGCACTCCACTCCGTTGGGGGTGCTCGTTGAGCTTGACCGGGTCTTCAGACCCCGCCAGGATCCGAAGACCCAATAATCTACTGACATCGGTCTTTGGCGCTGGACAAGGAGACGTGACCTCTTTTTGAAGCATCCTGATTGCGTCGCGACCCCCCCGTGATTGTTCATTAAATCTACAAAACTCGCCTCTAGAAAATCTAGAAACAGAGAGCACGTTGCTCAGGGCTACGGTTCCGAAGCGTCACGGTGGGTCCTCCAGTTGGCGTTTCTAAGGATGCGGAGTCCCGGATAACCGACTGATTCAACCGTCCTCGAAGAGGGGTGGTCGACGTTCAACGAAGGCCCGAACTGCTTCCCTGTGGTCATTCGTTTGCGAGACCATAATCTGTGTCCGGTTTTCCAGATCGATGGCGGCTTGTTGACCCGGGATTTCCAGGGCAGACCACATCACTTCCTTTGTCATGTGTACTCCCATCGGTGCGTTGCGCATGATCAGCTCAGCTTCTTCGTGGGCGCGCTCGAGCAACTGTTCATCGGCCACAACGTCAGTTACGAGTCCGATGCGGGCAGCCTCCTCCGCTCCGAAGATCCGACCCGTCAGCATCAACTCATGCGCCCTACTGGCGCCGATCAAGCGTGGCAGCAGCCACGATGTGCCAATGTCGCACGCCGATAGCCCGATACGGATGAATGCTGCGTTGAATTTGGCCGACGAGGCGGCAAGGCGGATGTCGGAGCCCAACGCGAGCGCGAAGCCACCGCCGGCGGCTGGCCCGTTGATGGCAGCAATGACGGGTTGAGGGATTCGACGCATACGTGGAATAAGCCCTGCAATATGCTGCTGGGTCGCGAATTGCTGCTGCACGTGGCCTCGGGCGTTATGACCCGGGACGATCCCATAACCATCCAGGTCGAGGCCAGCACAGAAGCCTCGACCGGCACCAGTCAGGATCACAGCGCGACAGAACGTGTCCTGCGCCACGTCGTCCAGCGCTGCGTACAGTCCCTGCACCAGAGCGAACGTCATGGCGTTGAGACTCGTCGGTCGATTCATTGTGATTTGGCGAACTCCCGAAGACGGCTCGCTCACGAGCACCTCGGAAGCGTTGTCGCCATCGTTCGCAGTCGTACTATCCGTCGTCATGGTAATTCCATGGTCACTTCGATTTCACAAGACCGAAAATACAACAAGACCGAAACCAGCGCACGCGTCATCCCGGGCCCGTCTGCCATCTACCTCGATAATCGTCCTCGTCTCCAGGTCCCAAGATGGAAGCGAGGAACGAGAGAACTGTGCTCTCGACTTGGGACGGCTAGATCCGAAAAATCTCCTCGTCTCGGGTCCACCGGGTCGCAGGGGCCTCATCGAGTCGGCCAACACCTAGGTTGCTCTACGGCAAACCGAACTGGCGTATTCTCGGCTCGATCGTCGTCCGGTGAGGACCTTCAGACCCTGTCAGGGTCCGAGTGGAAGAGTGATAGCGCCTCATCGCCCCGGCCGTGCTCGATCGAGGGGGCTAGTGCCCGCCACTCCCAAATCAATGCGGCCATTCGAGAGGTCCGCACAAATTCTCACAAACTCGCATCGAAGGGAGGTGAATCAGCCCTCTGGGGTCTTTGACGGGTTTTGACCCAAGCTCCTAGTATTGTATCCCGTGTCCTTATCCATCTGGCGACCGAAAGCCAGACAGCCAAGTTCCCCACTCGCCGATTTTGCTCATATTCCGAGTCCAGGTGTCAGATCTGAGGTATTTCTGTCGAAATGACGAAAGACGAGGTAGTGAAGCTTGTCCGGGCCAGGTTCGGATCCCGGATAGCCGAGGCCTTAAGGAGCGACATCCTTTTCGGCCGCATTGAGTCTGGGAAACGTCTGAACCAGGTCGAACTTTGTGAACGATTCGGCACGAGTCGGATGCCCGTGCGTGATGCCTTGCGTCAGCTCACTTACGAGGGATTCTTGATCGACGACGGCAAGGGGCATGCGGTGGTCGCGCCGGTGACGAGAGAAGTCCTCGAGGAGATCTATTTGATCGCCGGAATGGTATGCGGACTCGCCGCCAATCGCGCTGCCGCTCGAATCGACAAGCAAGAACTCGCCGAACTCTACGTTTTACAGGAACGCATGCTCGATGCAGCGGCCCAGAGGGACATGGCCGAAATGTCTGAAATGAACTGGCAGTTCCACCGGCGCATCAATCAGCTTTCGAAGTCAACTCGGATAATGGCGGTTCTACGTGCGCACACGTCAATCATGCCCCGGTCTTTCCTGGGCGAGTTTCCACAATGGGCAGAGCTGGCAAACCAGGATCACGCCGAGTTGCTCGACGCCTTCGCTCGACGCGACTCCGCGACGGCCGAGAAGCTGATGAAGGACCACATCGTGCGGGCGGGACACGACCTCATCCTGCAGATGGAAGCTCAACACGACAGGAGTATTTCGTCCCGCTCGGCGTCTTAGCACTAAGCGAGAACCGCCAGGCTTGTACAGGCCATAGGGGTGCGAGCCGAACGGCACCTCGCGGACAGCCAGAGCGACATGACCCGGCATTTCCATCAGCTGATTGAGTCCGCCGATCTCTCGCGTGCTCAGGATCCGCTCGACGCACACGATGACGCCCCTCTTGCCGCCAAGGCGCGACGTGCCTTCCCCATAGGGCGCGGCGAGCACGACCTTGCCCTGTGGATCGGCGGCGACACCTTGGACAACGGTCACATCGGGCCGAAAAGCTCGCTCGACGCCCGACCCTTCGTCCTCAAAAGAGTTCTCGACGTCAGCAAACCCCTCAGGCTGGAGATCCCGGGCCAGGTCGCTCCAAACCAACGGACAGGGAAGAAGTCACCCCGAGCGCGTCGACCATCAGGCGTGCCGTGAGGCTGTACATCGACCAGCTCTCGACTTCGATCGTCTCGTCGGCGACGGCATGGGGCAGATCTCGTTCGGCGCGGGCGAGGGGTAGTTGTCACCCACGAACGACGCCGCCAACCGACCGATCGACCCCTTGGCAATCAGTGCGTGCTGGACACTGACCATGCCGGCGGTCGGCAACGAGAATCCGGGCGATCGGCCGGCAAACTGTCGTCGATCTCGGGCGGACAACGTTCGGACGCACATCCCAATTCGCTACATGTGTGGCTGCAATGGGCTCGATCTGCGTTGCCAGCGCGTCGGCCCGCGTAGTCACCTTGTCCCCGGCGTGCCACCCGATACCACTTGCGAACACGACCGTCGAATGAAAGTATACGGGATCCAGAATGCAGTCGCCATGCACGAGGGGGGGGTGAGTTGCGCCCCGCGCTCGGCGTGGTCGAGAGAGGATCATGGACTACACCGAGTACAAGAGGCTCTTGTTCGAACGCCGTGACAACGGAGTGCTCCAAGTCACCATCAACCGCCCCGAGAAGATGAACGCCGCCGATCCGGACATGCTCCGTGAGTTCACCGAAGTGTGGGCGGACATCCAACGCGACAAGCAGACGCGCGTAGTGGTCATCACGGGAGCGGGCAGCGCATTCTCCGCCGGTGGCGACATGGAATTCGATCGTCGAGCCCTCGGAGACTTCCCCAAGGTCGCCGCCATCATGCAGGAGGCGAGGGAGCTCGTCAGCAACATTCTGGCCTGCGACAAGGCGATCATCTCGGCCATCAACGGGGTGGCCGTGGGAGCCGGATTGGCGGTCGCTCTCCTGGCCGATATCAGCATCATCGGGGAGAATGTTCGCCTGACAGACGGGCACGCCCGGATCGGCCTCTCGGCGGGCGATCACACGACCATCCTCTGGCCTTTGCTCTGCGGGGTCGCCAAGGCGAAGTACTACTTGCTGACCGGAGACTTCCTCGACGGACGCGAGGCCGAGCGAATCGGGCTCGTCACGAAGGCGTTGCCACAGGACGAGGTCGTCCCGCACGCGCTGGATCTGGCCGACCGGTTGGCGACGGGGCCGCAATTCGCAATCGAATGGACCAAACGATCCTTGAATCACTGGATCCGAAACGCGCAGCCCATCTTCGAGGCGTCACTGGCGCTCAAGATGCTCACCTTCTTCAGTCCGGATGCTGTAGAAGGCTTCTCCGCTTTCCTCGAAAAGCGAAGCCCGACCTTCGAATGACACGATGGAGCTGCCCACCACCCTGCTTCGCCCCGACGAGTAGCTCTCCCGATTTCTCGACGTCGGCACCTGGCGGGAATGCTCCGCTGCATATGGCGACGAATCCAGGACCGAAGCGCCCAGACACCCGGTGAGTGAGAGGGGGACGACGTGACGGACACTGACGTAGGCACCCTGGTCGACCGCTTCCTCGAAGAGCATCCGGTCGGGTGGCCGGACGAGGCCAGCTTCCGTGGAGCCCGCTTCGACGCCGGTGTTGCCTTCCCCCACTTCGAGCCAGGCCTAGGTGGTCGTGGTCTGGATCCCTCGACCTACCCGGAGGTGGAGAACCGGTTCCTCGCCGCCGGAGCCGCGGACTACTCCGGTCGCCTGCTCATCGGTTTGGGCATGGCCGCACCGACACTTCGAGCTCACGGGTCCGACGCTCAGCGGGCTCTTCTCAGGCCGCTGTTCACCGGCGAGGAGGTCTGGTGCCAGCTCTTCTCCGAACCAGGGGCCGGGAGCGACCTGGCCAACCTCTCGACCCGGGCCCAACGAATCGACGGAGGCTGGCTAGTGAACGGTCAGAAAGTGTGGTCGACGATGGCTCACGAAGCCCGCTGGGGACTCCTCCTCGCTCGCACCGATCCGAACCTTCCGAAACACGCCGGGCTCACCTACTTCGTCCTCGACATGCACGCCGAGGGCGTCGACGTCCGGCCTCTTCGTCAGATGACCGGCGAGGCCGAGTTCAACGAGGTCTATCTGACCGATGTCGCGCTCGGCCGCGACGCTGTGCTCGGGGAACCAGGGTCGGGGTGGCGTGTCGCCATGACGACCCTCGCCAACGAACGACTCTCGATCGGCACCTCCAAAGCGCCACTGGGCGAGCGGCCCATCGACGTCGCCGCCCGTGCCTATCGCGATGCCATGCGGGAAGGGCACGCCAGCCCAGCTCAACGCGACAGGTTCGCTTCGCTCTGGGTGCGCGCCGCCATCGCTGATGCAACAAATCAACGGATTCAAGCCCAACCGTCGAGAGACGTCGGTCCCGGGGGCACGGCAAACAAACTGGCCATGGCCGAGCTGAACGCCGACACCTTCGAATTCGTCGTCACGCTCTCAGGGGCCAACGGAATGCTGATCGACAACTACGACCTCATTCGACCCTCCTTCATCTCCGTCCACGGTGGTGGTCACCCCGTGAAGTCCTTCATGAGGACTCGTGCGAACAAGATCGAAGGCGGTACCTCGGAGATCATGCGCAACATTCTCGGCGAACGGATCCTCGGCTTGCCGCAGGCACCACGGGCCGACAAGGGGAAACCATGGAATCAGACACTGCAGGGGTAGTGCGCCATGGGAACGCCGGACGAGAGGTCGGACGATCTCCCGGGGGAGACGACGATCGGATGGAAGTCGAAGGTCGCGCAACCGGAGCGACGCTACTGACGAGATCCCGTTCGCACCCACTCACGACAGATGTGTACTCACAACACCACACAACTCGGCGCACAGGTGATCTTCGTGCGCCCACATGTAGCGAAAGGGGCGCACCATGGCCAAGACGCACTTCGTCAACGCAAACCTGCTCGACGGGGAGCATCCCGCCAAGCCAGACTCCACGATCACCATCGACGGAAACCGGATTGTCTCTGTCTCTAACGGACCGCTGGATGCCGCGCCTGCTGACGAGGTCCTCGACTGCCGACAGGCCACGCTCATGCCCGGAATGGTCTCGGGTCACTTTCATCCCACCTATCTGGGTGTCGGGAACTCTCTCATGCCACCACTCGGGATGGAGCGGGCACCAGCACTGCACGCATATGTGGCCGCCTTCCACGCAGGGGTGGCCATCGAATCGGGGGTGACCTCCGTCGTCGGTGCGAACTCACCTTTCGACATCGATCCCTCCCTGCGCGACGCAATCGAACAGGGCTTGGTCGTTGGGCCGCGTGTCGTACCAGGCAGTCGCGACCTCATCACGACCGCCGACAGCAATGACACGACACCGTGGTTCTGGGAATCGAAAGTACTTGCCGGCGTTCGCTTCTGCGATGGCCCGAAGGAGTTCCGCAAGGCGGTGCGCGACGAGATCCGTCGAGGGGCAGAGATCGTCAAACTCTTTCCCACTGGGGGACACGGCATTCGCCTCTCCGGCAACACCATGAGCATGACCAAGTCTGAACTCCGCGCCGCCGTCGAAGCTGCCCATGGATTGGGCATGCGGGCCCGTGCGCATGTTGCCTCCAAAGCCGGCATCATGCGCTGCATCGAGACTGGAGTGGATGTACTTGATCACGGGGACGGATTGGACGAGGAGTGCATTCAGGCGATCGCGGAGGTAGGCGCCATCCTCATCCCCAGCCTCCATGCTCCGTACGAGAGCATGAAGGTTGTGCAGTCGAAAAGGGTCCCGGGCGACGGGCTCGACGACATTATCGCCAACAGACTTCGTGACATCCGGGAGATGTTCGACATCCTTCCGGCGGCAGTCGAGGCAGGTGTGTGCATCTGCCTCGGAGACGACTATGGAAGCGACGTTCTCCCTCACGGCACCTACGGCAAGGAGCCGGCGCTCTATGCAGAGCAGGCTGGCATCCCAGCCGTTGAGGTCCTCCGTTGGGCAACGGTCAACGGCGCCGCGCTCGTCGGCCGGAGCGACCTGGGCCGGATTGAGGAGGGCTACTTGGCCGACCTCTTGGTCATCGACGGAGACCCCTCGAAGGACATTGCGATTCTGGGCAACACAGAGCAGATCCGTACCGTGATGCGCGACGGAAAGCTCCTGATCAACACCTTATAACCCGCCCTCGTCGTCCGGGGCTCTCCCTGTGCGAACTCGAGTCGCCGCAGCAAGAGGCCGATGTCAGCCGCCGACAACCAATTCCGGAGGATCCTCCATGTCGCTGACGAAGGGCACCAACTGGACCTGCCGGCTGGCCGCGTCTGCGGTGACGCTCCCGCGCGATTTCTCACCCATGAATGCGAAGGACATTCGTGAGACGATCGACGCGGCAGCCGCTGCAGGATTCGATGCCATGTCGTTCTCGGTCGATCACCACGATTGGGCAGTCGCCGACGGAGTGTCGTCCCAATCCTTCTTCGAGTACCACCATGACCGGGGGCTCCCGATATTGGCCGGGGAGGTGGTTTTAGCCTGGGCCGACCCTGCTGTCCGCGGCATATCAGAGGACATCGTCCATACGCTCGATGTGGCCGCAACATCGGGTGCTGGCACCGTCATCGCCGCGACTATCGCCCCGGAGATACCCCCCCTCGATCAAGCGTCGGCCTGGCTGGGCGAACTTTGCGATCGTGCCGCCGACCTTGACCTGGGTGTGAGTTTCGAGTTCCTGCCCTGGGCGGCGGTACCGACCCTCGTGAGTGCGCTGCAGCTTCTCGACGCCGTGGACCGGCCTAACCTCGGTCTCGTGATCGATGCCTGGCACTGGTCTCGTCAACCCGGCGGACCGGACTTCGCCGCCCTGCGTCGAGTGGCGCCAGAACGGATCCACTTGCTCCATCTCGACGATGCCCTACCGGAGCCGGCGGAGGACCTGATGGCCGAATCGGGCATGGCGCGCCAATTGCCAGGAGAGGGGGCATCCGGTGTCGCCGATCTGATTGACGTGCTTGCGGACATGGGGGCCACACCCGGCGTCGTCTCCGAGGTGTTCTCCTCCTCACTCCGTGAACTCGGTGCACACGAGAACGCTCGTCGGCAACACGCAGCGGCCCGCGCTGTCCTTCGTGACCATGAGGCCCGGGCGGCATCGAAGTCCGACCGCTGAACGAGGGGACTCGACCTTCCGGGCCGACCTACCTCTTCGGCCCCCGAGCCGCTCCATTCGGCGAAGGTTCTAAGCGAGGTGGCCCGCTCACTCCTGGCTCCTCGGCTCCCTGTCACAATCCACCCGGTCCGTCGATTGCACGGATTGCAGACCGGATGTCCGGCTTTATGGGTGAGCGTTCGATTCAGCCTTAAGGCAGCTACGGGGTGACCGACGCGCAGGTGTCGCACTTCTACAAGGAGAGCTGTGCCTCTCTGTCGAATTTCCACCACTCCAGGCCGTCTACACCCTGCGTCGTCGCCTCGCTACCGCGGAGACGCGAGGTCAGAAGCGTGAGCCGAATGGTGGTCCGGCAAGCCGCAAGATCAACCACGACGAGATGGCGTGGCGCGACCCGGTCTTCCATGACATCGCGACCTCAAGTCGCAGAGCCAGCGCCAACACGGCACTCATGAAGCAGATGCGGTCAAGTTCATTGTGATCTCACCATTCAGGATGCTGGGCCAAACAACACCGATGGCGTCCGTGAGGCGCGCACCCTCTGCGAGAGCCCCGCCGACACCGTCGTCTACACCGATTTGAACCCTCCTCACTTCGATCTTTTGAGCTGACTGCCGGGCGCCCGGTCAGCGAAAGTACCGCCTTCTCCTTGGTCGAAGCTGTGGGTCGCGCCGAGTCGTAGCACTCTGCCTCAGAGTTGCACGACGACCGTCTTCGCCGCAGTGAAGGAGTCCAGCGCTTCGATGCCCTTCTCTCGGCCATAGCCCGAGCGGCGAAAGCCTCCGAACGGCAGTTCGACACCACCACCGGCGCTGTAGGTGTTCACGTACACCTGACCGGCCACGATCTGCTTCGCCAAGCGATGAGCACGGGAGAGGTCGCTGGTCCACAAGGCGGCAAGCAGTCCATATTTCGTTCCGTTGGCCAGATCGACTGCCTCCTCCTCACTTGAGAAGGGCATAACGACCAGCACGGGCCCGAACACTTCCTCTTGAGCGATCGCGGATGTCGGCTCGACGCCGCAGATCAAGGTCGGCTGGAAATATGCCCCATCGGAGATCCCGTCCGGTTCTGCGACACCACCCCCGAATATGACCTTCCCCGAGGTCACCGATTCCACGAATCCTCTCACTCGGTCCTGTTGCGTGCGAGAGACCAGAGGCCCCAAATCCCGGTCCTCAAGAGCGGGGCCGATTGTAACCGCGGCAAACTCATTTGCCACTCGATCGACAAGCTCCTGCAGCAGGCTTTCGTGGACCAGCACTCGCGACCCCGCCGAACAAGTTTGCCCTGCGTTCTGGAGAATGGCCTTCACTACCGTGGGTGTGGTCTTCGCTAAGTCGGCGTCATCGAAGATCACCTGCGCCGACTTGCCACCCAGCTCGAGCACCACCGGTGACACGCGTTGCGCAGCGGCCGTCGCGACAAGGCTCCCGATTTCGGTCGAACCGACAAATCCGAGGTGATCCACATCGGGATGCGCTGCGAGGTCAGCTCCCACCTCGGGGCCAAGACCGGTCACGACATTGATAACCCCTCTTGGGAATCCGACCTGGGCGGCCAACTCAGCGATTCGCACCGCGGTTCGAGGTGTTTCGTCGGCTGGCTTGACGACGGCGCAGTTTCCCGTGGCGACGGAAGGCGCAACGCCCCGAGCGAAGAGTTGTAATGGGTAGTTCCAAGCCAAAATGTGACCAGTCACCCCATAGGGTTCACGAATCGTATAGGCGTGGAGATCCGGTCGGAGCGGGATGGTCAACCCGTAGTAGGACTCGATAGCCTTGCCGTAGAACTGGAAGTACCGCGCACATGTACGAACGTCGTTGCGCTGCCTGGGACAGGGGCTTACCAGAGTCCTCGCTCTCCCATCGTGCCAGCTTTTCGATCTCTATCTCGTCTGCAACGGCGTTTCCCAGCTGACCCAACAGAAACGACCGCTCTTCTGGCGTTGTGGTTTTCCATGCGCCATGCGCGTAACGAGCTGCGGATACCGCTTGATCCACCTCGCTGCCCCCAGCCCTGGCGATCTCGCCGAGGACACGGCCCGTCGAAGGATCGATGTTCGGGTACGTGTCAATCGAGTGGACGGAGCGCCCGTTGATGAATGACTCGGTGACACCCATGAATCCCTCCCGCACGTCTCGAAGGTCCGCACTGCCCAACGATCAGATTCTGATATTGACCGGCTGTTTCGTCTCTTCTTCGGCCGCCGACCGTCCGGCGAGATATCCGAAAACCAGGGCTAGGCCCAACGTGCCACCTCCGCCAGGGTATGCCTGACCGAGCGGTGATGCGATGCAGTTCCCTGCCCCAAAGAGACCCGGGATCGGGGTTCCCGAATGATCGAGGATCTGCCCCCTCCCGTTGATCCTCGGGCCACCATTCGTATCGAGCGCGCCTGCTCCGAGAATCATTGCGTAAAGGCGACCTGAGGGGTCCAACGGCGCCATGCACGGATTCTTCAACCCGGGCCTGGCCGGTCCTTGCCACGCCCTCTGGATCGGACTCTCACCTCTTCCGAACTCCGGGTCTCGGCCCGTCTCCGCATATTCGTTGAATCGTGCGAAGGTCTGATGAGCGTTGGCCAGAAAGTCCTGGCTTAGGGCGAAGCCTCCCGTGTGGGGAGCCAACGCCTGTAACCGTTCGTCGATCTTCGTTGCGAGATCCTCGAGGTTTTCGGCTTCGATGACATAGTCGACGTGCTCTTCGGGCGTCGGAATCAGTCGCCGAAAGATCGATCCGTTCGTATCGGACGCCACAGCGTCGTCCCAAATCTGAAACAACAGGAGATTCGAGTACTCCTTCTTGTCGGGGTTCCAATAGAAGTGAACTTGACCTCTCTCGTTGTAGACCTGCTTCTCGTTCACCACGCGGTGCCCATATTTGTTGATCTGGATCATGCTGTCGCCGAATGGAAAGAAGATGTCCTCCACAGTCGACGGGACTCTGAGCGCAACCTCGACAATGCACTGATCCCACCATGCGTTCCCCATGTTGGACAGCTGGGCGCCCACCTCGCCTGCAATGTCGATCAAGTCACCGGAGTTCGTCTCGACCGCAGCGCCACCGAAGACAGGACCCCGCAGGAAGCCTCGAGCCCGCTCACTGTTGTTAAGGAATCCTCCAGAGCCGAAGACCACGCCTCGACGTGAACCGATGAGCGTGGATCGCAATCCTGCCTTTGCCTGGACCCCAACGACCTGGTTGTCCTCGTTGCGGAGAACGTGCATGACCCGGTGGCCAAGTCTGATTTCAACCTGCTGTCGCTCGGCTGCACGACGTAGAACCTCAATGAGTATTAGGCCGCCGACGTAGTCGGCACCGCCCCGCACGAGTTCAGGGGGGACAGGATCTCCGGGCGGCACAGTTGGCCGCAGGCTTCGGCCCTGAATGCCCCCATTCTCGGGGAGGTCTGCGTGGTAGTCAGGTATTCCCTCATTACCGCCGACGACCTCGGGGTGGATGGCGCCAAGGTTTCTCAGCTCGTCCAGAACGTCGGGCCCCTGGTCGCAGAAGGCAGTGAGCAACTCGTACTCGCCAGAGGTCAGCCCCAACGTCGCCGACCCCGAGTCATAACGTGTTGGGTACCCGAGTCTTGCCAGATAGCGTAGGGCGTGATCCCGGTCATCAGCGAGCCCTGCGTCCCGCATGAGGGAGTTGTTCGGGACCCAGACACCACCACCAGACTTGGCCGTGGTGCCACCCAGGACACTGGCTCGTTCGAGCACCAGGACCTTCAAGCCATCTTTCGATGCACCCAATGCCGCCGCAAGGCCCGCCCCACCGCTCCCCACGACGACGACGTCAACGACCTCGTCCCACTCTCCACCCCAATCTTCGTTGGACACACTCGCTCCCGTGACCTCGATCATCTCTTGACGCGTCGACTGCCAGCGTGCCAGTCCTCCTGGATTCCTGTCTGGTCGGGACGCACTCCGAAGCTGGCCAGCTGAGGCCTTTCGCGCAGGCTGCGCTTGAGCTCGGCGAATCCGGGAAAGGAGGCGAGCGCAAGCACGTGATCCCACAGTTCGGTCGCCGCTCGCTGATCCGGGAGCCGACTGATGACCGGCCCGAAGAACGCGATGCCGTCTGGGGGCCCGAAGTGGAGGATCGGAGTGCCCACGTCCTTGCCCGTCAGAGCCAAGGCTTCGGCGGTCTCTCTGTTTAGTTCCTCGTCGAGAGACTCATCGTCGAGTGACTTCGCCAAATCGAGGGGCAGACCCACCTCGGCCAATACGGGCTCGACGAACGCTCGGGTACCCCGGTAGTCCGCGTCGTAGCTGGGATCGGGTGCCGCGTCGAAGGCCCGAACACCGATCGCCTCGTAGAGAGGACCGACAGCGTGGCGCCCATGGTCCCGCCGGGCCCGGGCCGCCACCCGCAGGAGTCGCAGGCCGGCACTGTGACTCGATGCGTATTCAGGTGGGAAATGGGCTTCGTAATCCACGTTGGCATTGAGCAACCGGAGCGAGATGAACCGCCAATCGACGCGGTAATCACGCTCGGACTGGACGGCACGGACCCATTTGCTGGTCATCCAAGCGAAGGGGCAGACCGGATCGAAGTAGAAATGAAGGTCGACTGCAAGGTTGGGCTGGGCATCGCCCTCTTCCTGAGAAGCTCCGTCACAGAACACGTAATGCCTGCACTTCGTCGAGTTCACGTCGTGCGAGCGCATGCAACACGGCACGTGGTCCATGACGGATGACCGCAGCACCGACGAGGGTCTCAATGGCCACGCTGCACGCTTCGGCGTCAGGCACGCCCCTCGCTGCGTACGGGACGGACCGAGCGAGATCGTCAGAGTGGATGATCTGTTCTACCACGCGCACTTTCAGATATTGGTCCAGGAGGAGAGAAACGCTCCCAATGGTGGGGCTTCCTGGGAGCTCGACGTGACGGGCCTCCGATTCCCCGGCCAGCCAACTCGGCATTCGGTTCAGGCAGGCACGAACATCGGCCAAGAGGGTAACTTGCCCATTCTGCGCAGCCGACGCTCCGCGCGTACGAGCGACACGGTTTCGCTCGTCAAACGAACTCGATCCCCCCGTGAAGGTGCCATAATACTCCGTCGCCGACGTCAGCGGCCCGTTAGAGACGGCCTGGCTATCGAGAAGAGACTCGACACGGAGAATGCCGCTGCAGACGTGACCGACCAGCGCTCCGATGCTGAGACCGTCGAGCACACTCGGCTGTACCCAGGCTGATCCCACCTCGGGGACCGAGCACATCTCGACCCAGGCGTGCGCCGTCACCAGATACAGTCGACGAATCCTGCTCAACGACTGAATCGAGCCAATGGTGGCGGCTGGCACGTCTCCAGTGAGGCTCACCGCGTACGCCACTCCGATCCATGTAGATCACGTCCTACGCTCATGTTTTCGAATGCTCGCAGGCTGTGGCCAGAGCAAACCGACTGATGCCAGCTTGCTCCACATGAGCACGGGCCATCTCTTTTGGTGTTTCGAAAACTAGATCGGATTGGTCGCGGCAGCGATGAGGCCTCCGGGTCCAACCAGCGGATACTGGCCGGAATCGGCGAATCGGGCGCCCGGGCTCATTTTGAACATGTCGTAGTGCGGATGTCCGATCCCCGTGTAGACGGTGTCGATACGCATATACCGCACGGCATACGCCTCGCGCGACGTTTCCGTCTGATTCGGCTCGGCGCCGTGAATCGTGAGATCCCAATGGGCCTGGGCGTCTCCCGCCTTGAGCGTCCCGCCGCCCACAATGCGCCGACTCTTCAGCTCAGGGTAGGTCTCGCGTATATCCGTTCCGTCGTCGACACCCAGCGGACCATCGAGGTGCGAATTCTCCAGGTAGTGGAGAGGTCCCATTTCCTCTGACATGTCGACCAGTGCTATCCACAGCGAAACCTCGCCTTTGCGATCCAATGGGAAGTAAGAGAAGTCCTGATGGAGATGCGATGCAGTGCCGCCTGGTGGCTTGATGAAACTGGCATCCTGCGCCAGCAATGCGCTCGGTTGCCCCATGAGCCGAACGGCGGTGCCAGCGACCCGGCGGGAAGTGGCCACTGCGCAGAAGAAATCGTCATGCCAAGCCATGGAATCATGACTGATGTTCGTGCTCTGCATGTCGGGCGCATCTTCAGGCGGCGTGTCAGTCTTGCCGAAGCTCTTGGACACTGCACCTTTTGGGCGCTGTGGCGTGACCGCCAAACGCCGTCTGATCTCCTCGACGACTTCTCTGCTCAGCAAGCCCGGCAAACGTGCCCAGCTGTGCTCATGCAGGCACGAGATCTGTTCTGCGGTGACCTCGTAATCAACCGACAGCTCGTTGACGAGACCCTCCACGCCTATTCGCTGCGCCTGGACCATGACGGCACCTCCTTGATGATCGGCAGACCAACCAACCTTCGGAGGATATACCAACCGGTCGGTATATTCAACCGCGTTGATGACCGCTCCTGTCGCGTCTGGCCAGCGCTGGCCGGGTGAGGCGCCGACGGATTCCCCCGCCCTCGAAGGGTCGAAAGAAATCTCTCACTGTCCGGGGCATCGGTCAGTGGAGACTCAGACCGCCGTCGACGGCGAGGGTCGTCCCGGACACATAGGTCGAGGCATCGCTGGCGAGGTAGATCAGTGCCGGCGTGACCTCGTCCAGACGCCCAAACCGCTTGCAGAGGGTCAGGTCCTCGATCATGGATCGGTTCTTCTCCAAGAGGTCGTCGGTCATCTCGCTCGGAAAGTAGCCGGGCGCAAGCGCATTCACTCGAATGCCTTTTCGATGCGTCCATTGCAATGCCAGATCACGCGTCAATCCGATCAATCCCGCCTTGCTCGCGACATAACCAGCTTGGGGGATCGGCAGCGGGCGCAGTCCGAGCGTCGACGTCACGTTGATGATGGAGGAACCGGGTCTCGCCACGCGAGCGAAATGCTGCGCGCACCAGTAGGGGCCCTCGAGATTGGTCTCAATGAGCCACCGGTAGTGATCTGGCTCCTCATGGACCGCCGGAACGGCCGCGCCGACGCCCGCATTGTTGACGAGAATGTCAGCGGCCCCGTAGGTCTCGATGGCGACGTCGATCAGCTCCGCACAGTCCTCCGGAATCCGCACGTCGCACTTCACGGAGACCACCCGGCGACCCAAAGCCGCGACGCGGTCAGCGCAGACCTGCAATCCCTCGGCGCGGCGTGCCCCGATGACCAAATCGGAACCGGCTTCGGCCAGCGCGACAGCAAAGGCGACACCGAGGCCCGACGAAGCCCCGGTCACAATTGCCGTCTTTCCGTCCAATCGGAACGCATCGAGAACGGATCGGACCGAGGAGTTGTGCTCGGTCCGAGGATCTGCCACCACCGGCATATCGTCTGAAAGGCGATCTGCTCTTACCGATGGCTCAACCACGGAGATCGGCCTCTCCGGGAATGCGCCTACTGAAGCCCGCACCTTCCTTCTGGATCGACTCCAGACCCAAGCGCGCGAGGAGTTCGGCCCGACGAATCTCGGCGCGATCGATCGATTCTTCCTTGACCACTCCGTAGCCACGAATGGCGTCTGGTAGTTCAGCCAGCGACACGATGGTGCTCAGGGTGTCAGGCGCGAGAAGGGGAAGGACGTCTGAGATCGTGTCTCGGTAGGCCCCAATAAGGAGACGCTCTCGGCGGCGATGCGATGTGTGCCCGAAGATGTCGAACGGTGTCCCCCTTAAGCCCTTCATCTTTCGAAGAACTTTGAAGGCAGGAAAGATCCAGGGGCCGAACTCACTCTTGGGGACACGTCCCGTCCGTGGGTTGCGTCGCAGAAGGATTTGCGGCGCGAGGTTGAGCCGCACCGATACGTTGCCCTCGAAGGTATCAGTCAATTGTTTGCTCCACGCTTCGCTGCTGTAGAGGCGCGCCACCTCGTACTCGTCCTTATAGGCCATCAGCTTGAAGAGGTTCTTCGCGACGCATGCAGTCAGTTCCTCGCCGCCCGTCCTTCTTCGTTCCTGATCCCTCACCTCGTTGACGAAATGGCAATAGGTCTGGGCGTACTTGTGGTCTTGGTACTCGGTGAGAAACGACACCCGTCGTTCGATCTCGCCATCGAGACCGCCGGCCCGTCCATCGTCTGGCCGATGGCCCGCAAACTCACTGACCGTGCCCGGTTCGTGGACTGCCAGACGACCGAGTTGAAAGGCTCGCTTGTTGCGCTCGACGGCCACACCGTTGAGTTCGATCGCTCTGAGGATCGATGGAGACGGCACCGGAAGCAGACCCGCTTGAAATGCGTAGCCGAGCATGAAGAAATTCGTCGACACGACGTCGCCGAGGACCTTTCCCGTCACGAACTCGCCAGCTACCGCGAGTGGAGACGTTGCCACACGATCTGCCAACGCTCTTATCAGCGGACCGGGGTCCAGGTCGAGGTCTGGGTCGTGGGTGAATCCAACCGGTGGTGTCACGTCACGGTTCACCACACAACGTGTGCGCCCTGGAGAGAGGATGTCGAGTACAGGGCCGCTTGAGGACACGACGAGATCACACCCGATCAACGCATCAGCCATGCCTGTGGAAATCCGCCGGACGTCGATCGCCTCGGCACCCCTCGAGATCCGTAGATGGCTACTAACCGCGCCGTTCTTCTGGGCGAGCCCGGTGACGTCGAGGGCGGTCGATGCGAGGCCACTCAGATGAGCGGCGACAGCCACTACCGCTCCGATCGTGACCACCCCCATCCCGCCGATCCCAGCGATGACGACGTTGTACGGCTCCCCTTTCAATGTCGGAAGTTGTGGATGGGGCAACGCTTCGAAACGCGAGTCGATGTCACTTCTCGGTTCAGGGGTGCGGAGTCGTCCACCCTCCACGATGGCGAAACTCGGGCAGTAACCCTTGATGCATGAGTAGTCCTTGTTGCAGGCGGACTGATTGATGGCCCGCTTTCGTCCGAAGGGCGTCTCGACGGGCTCGATGGCAATACAATTCGACTGCACGCTGCAATCGCCGCACCCCTCGCAGACCAACTCATTGATGAGGATCCGGCGATCCGGATCCTCGAACTGACCCTTCCGGCGCAGCCGGCGCGCCTTCTGCGGCGCAGGTCTGGTCGTACACGATCGCCGAGACTGAAGGGCTGTGCCGAAGCGACTCTTGCACTTCCTCTAGGTCGTCTCGGTGCTTGACTTCGACGTGCCGAGGCAGGGAACCGCGAGGGTGGTGAGATGGCTCTGAGCTCACGACGACAACGGGATCGACGCCTTCCGCGATCAGCTGATTGACGATGTCAGGAACGACCACTTCGGGGGCGACAGACTCACCCTCGATGACCTGCCCACCCGTCATGGCGACTGCGCCATTGGCCAGAATCTTGAATGTCACGTTCACGCCTGCAGCCACGGCCGCTCGCACTGCCAGGATCCCTGAATGGAAATACGTCCCGTCACCCATGTTCTGGAAGACGTGACTGGTTGTCGTAAAAGGGCTGATCCCGATCCAGTTTGCTCCTTCACCGCCCATGTGGGTGTACGAGTGCGTCGGACGGTCTGGCATTGAGACGGCCATGCCGTGACAGCCGATTCCCCCGAATGCATGGCTCCCGGCGGGCACCACGGTCGACGTGTTGTGCGGGCATCCAGCGCAAAACGCGGGGGACGCTCCAACGGCGCGGCCGCAGTGACGGGGATCAACTTTCGAAGCGCCGGTGGGGCACTCCGAGGGCGGGTACGGCCCAGCCATTGCTCCAGGACCTCGGCGATGACCCTCGGGCTGAGCTCTCCGAAGCTCGGCAACAGAGGGCTTCCGTCCATGTTCCATTTTCCAATCACGGAAGGCCGCTCGGGCTCTGAGTAGAGTATTCGCGCGATCTGATCCTCTATTACCGCGCGCTTCTCCTCGACCACCAGGATCTCGTCGAGCCCAGCCGCGAAGGCACGCACGCTTACCGGATCCACCGGCCAGGTCAACGCCAATTTCAGGACGGAAATGCCAAGCCGATCACACTCGCCCTCGTCGAGATTCAGCTCTGCCAGAGCCCGACGAACGTCGACATAGGACTTTCCTGCTGTCACGATGCCCAGCTGGCGATGAGAGCCACCGACCGCAACTCGGTCGAGTCCGTTGGCTCGGACGAACTCCTGGACGGCCGGCAAGCGGTCGTCGAACAATTCGCGTTCTGAAACCAGGGAAGGAGGTTGCCATGTTGAGATACGTCGGAGTCGCTCAGGGTCCGGAAGGATGAACTCCACGTCTTCGTCAACACAAATCGCAGTGCTCGTCTCAATGACCTCGGTGACACAGCGCAAACCCACCCAAGCGCCCGAATACCTCGAAATCGCCCATCCGGCGAGTCCGAAGTCGAACACGTCGCCGACCGTCGATGGGGTGAGTATCGGAATTCCGCAACCGATCAGTGCCTGGTCACTCTGATGGGGAAGCGACGAGGACTTCGCGGCATGATCGTCTCCGGCCACGACCAATACCCCGCCGAACGCGCTTGCTCCATGGAAATTGCCGTGCTTCAACGGATCTGTTGAACGATCGACTCCAGGGCCCTTTCCGTACCACATCGAGAAGACACCTTCGACGGTGGCCCCTTCCATGATGTGCGCGACCTGGGTGCCCCATACCGCCGTAGCGGCCAAGTCTTCATTTATGCCCGGCCTGAAGTGAACATTGCTCGCCTGAAGCTCGGCGTCGACCCGGTGCAGGGCTAAATCCAGCCCACCGAGTGGTGAGCCGCGATAGCCAGAGATGAACCCGCCAGTCCGAGACCCGTTCGCCCGGTCGCGTCGCGCTTGGGCTAACGGGAGCCGGACGAGGGCATCGATACCCGATAACACCACGGGTTTCTCGCCAGGCTGAAATCTGTCAGTCAACTCGTACTGTTCGTTGGACATTCGGCGCCTTCAATTCTCGGATGTCACGATAAAACTCACCACGCTGGCGAAGGACCCGCCGACGTTGACCGTCGCTGCGGTGTGTGCCCCTTCAACCTGATAGCCACCCGCCGTGCCGGTCACCTGCTTCCACGCATCAAGCACCATTCGAACGCCGGTGGCTCCGACCGGGTGCCCCAGTCCCAAGAGTCCTCCGCTGCGGTTGATCGGCATCGGACCGTCTGGGGCCAGAATGCCACTCTCGATTGCCTTCCATGACTCCCCTGCTTCGGTTAGTCCCAGGTGATCGATGGCGACGTATTCCGAGATGGAAAAACAGTCATGCACCTCAATGGCATCCACCGACCAGATGTCGGGGAGCTTCGATCGCCGCAGCGCATCGTCGATTGTCTTCCGCAGGTGTGGGAAGACCAATGGATCGTCGGATCGGTTTTTGAGATTGTCCTCTAGAGCGAGCGGCGCCGTACGGTGGCCCCACCCGGAGACAATTGCGGGCTTCCGAAGCGTTGCGTTGCGACGCAGCCAGGTCTCCGTGAACTTCCTTCCAGCGAGAACCACCACTGCCGCGCCATCAGTGATTCTTCCACAATCAGTACGACGCAAACATCCGCTGACGACCGGATTCAGGTAGTCATCGACCCCGAACGATTCGGGCTTGGCCCACTCGCGGGTCTGGGCATTCGGATTCTCCCTTGCGTTGATGAAATTTGCCTCAGCGATCGCCGCTAGATGTTCGTGTTCGATACCCCAGCGTTTGTCGTATTCCTCCGCGACTCGTGCGAACTGGGTCGGCCAAGGAAAGGGCTCGTCGACGAGCTCGCGCCCCACCCAGGAAGCGCAATTGAGCAACACGCCTGCTTGCTGGCCGGGTACGTTCCTCATCACTTCGACGCCAGCTACCAGAGCGACGTTGTAACGACCCGACTCGATATCCGCCATGGCAGCAAGGATGGCGGTGCTTCCCGACGCACACGCTGCCTCATGTCGGCACGTAGGAAGTCCCCGAAACGCCGGGTCGAGAGAGACAATCATGGCGCCGAGGTGAGCCTGCCCGAGGAACAGCTCGGCGGCGAGATTTCCCACATGGATGGTCTCCACTTCTTCGGCTCCGATCTCAGCAGACGCCAGTGCTCCGGCGACTGTCGTTTCGAGAAGGCGATAGATCCCCTCGTCTTCGACGCGCTGTGCGAAATCGGACTGGAATCCACCGAGGACGAAGACAGGGCTGGTGCTCACTTCGACCGGGCAGGCGTATCGAATCCTGGTACGCCATCAGGTATTGCGATAGAGGTACTGTTGGCGATGAAAGCTACGCCAAGGTAGTGGGCCACCAGCAAGGGCACCTCGAGCAGTTGCTCGTCGCTCAAGTGCTCTGTTAGTACGCGCCAAGTCGAGTCACTAACGGTTCCTTTTGTTCCGAGTTCGTCGGGAACGCGGAGAAGGGATCGCTCGAAGGCTGATGTCCAGTAGGTCTCCGATCGAGGGTCATCTCTGACCGCGGCGATCTCCTCGTCTGCGAGGCCAGCCTCTCTGGCCACGAGTACATGGTTCCCCCACTCAAAATGGCTTCGAGCGACGCACGCAGTCCGCAGAATGAGCAACTCGCGCAAGCGGATTGGGAGCGCCGAGTTCGCAATGAGATGTCGAGCAAGCGGGCGCCACACGCCATACAGCCCCTGATTTCGCATCATGACCGCCATGAAGTCCATCGCCTTTGCGCCGGTTGCGGCGATCGGTTCCGGTCCTTCACCTTGAGACAGATCCAGTGGGGCAATGGCATGGCGATCGGAATCCACGTCTAGAGTCGCGCTGCCGAATGGGGGCCCACACTCCATCCAGACTCTATAGCGGTCGTCGGCGATATCGATCTCGGTCCCGTTCAAGTCCCGGAACTTCGCAATAGGACAACCTTCGACTTCGAACTGATGAAGTTCGGTGACACCCTTTTCTTTTTCGAGCTGTGCGATCGTCGCCTCGAGGGATTCGACCAGGAACCCGACATGGTTGACGCCGAACGTCTCGTATTCCCAGTCCCTGTAAGGGTGATCAGTGGGCTGGATCAAGCTGATTGCCTGCTCGCCATCGGTCAAATTCACAATTCTCTGCTTGTAGGCCTCTCCCGGATCTACGTCGGCAACGAAATCAAGACCGAATACCCGCTGGTAGAAGTTGACCGACTCCTCAAGATCCCTGACCATGATCGCAACATGCTTGATGCGCGCACCCATGTCGACTCCTCTCGGTGATGCACCTCTCCACTCCTCAGACCAACATTTGCGGCCGGCTCCTCGATGGGAAGAACCGCCCGACCGCCTGATCCGTTTCCGCCGTGAGCCGGTGCCGCACGTCAAGAACGGATACAGGATCCATTCAGTTAATGTAACAGTCGGTACAATTTTTTGTCAATGAACGAACGTACCGAGGAGGCACAACCGGACAACGTCAGAAGTACGGTAGCCAAAGTGGCCAGACAGACGGTTCGACCACCGCTTAATCGTGCCTCGATCATTTGGTCCTCCCTCGGTTCGACACAACTGAAAACGACTTCGGCCCGAGCCCCAGAAAGGGCCCGGGCCGAAGCGCTGACAACTCACGTGATGCTTTGGAGCAAGTGACCGTCTCCATCGGTCAGGACTTACCCCAAACCTTCTTGTAGAGGTTGATCGGATTCGGCACCACCGACAGATCCTGGTACTGGTCGATGTTCTTCTGCGTGACGATCCAGGCGGGATACACCGACGGAACCGGAACCGTCGTGTGCGTCACGTGCCGCACGATTGCGTCCACGAGTGACAGTGCCTGCTGCCCGTAGTCATTTGCGATGGACTCGGTCTGCGCTCCAGACTGGATGTCGGTGACATTGGCCGAAGTCGGGGCGTCGCCCACGATGTTCACGTTCAAGCCGGCGCTCTTGAGGGCCTGTGCCAAACCGACGAAGAATCCGTCCGTGGCATACATGACGTACTTCGTGTTGGGGTTCGCCCGGAGGAAGCTCTCCACCTGTGTCGGCGCCTGCTGCAGGTTGGCCAAAGAGATGTTGAGCGTGTCAGCGGCCGCCCCCATACTGGGGCACAGCTCCTTGAGGGTCGACTGGTAGGCGTTGAATTCGGTCGCGAACTCCGGGATTTCCGGCACGTCCAGGAACACGGAGCCTGCGTTCTTTTCCCCAGTCGTGTTGATGTTGTTGGCTACCCAGTAGGCATCGGCCTCTCCGGCGATCGCGTCGGATTTCGCGGCCGGTGCAATGTAGATGAGACCCGGGTAGAGTGATCCGGTCGCCGCCGACGTGACGGTGCCCTCAGCTTTAGCCTGGGTGACATAGGTCCCGTAGGCCGAGTACGGCAGCACCGGCTCGATCACGACGCCGGCCGGCTTCTGTCGGATGATCTGGGTCCAGGCGTTCTGCAGTTCTTGCGCCGTGCCGTCAGTCGATATGACATCGAGATGCCAGCCCAGGGCCGCAACCGCCTCCTTGTAGAATTTGATGTAAATCTGATCGTTCGGCGTGCCCGACGTGATGTTGTCGATGGTTAGACCGGTCGGGATCTTCTTGCCTACCGCCTTCGCATATAGCAGGTTCTTTGGCTCAGCCTCTGCCTTCTTGACATAGCTCGAGATCGCCGACTCCGACTTGCCGTTGCACTCGACGGATCCCGACGCCCTGTTCGCCTGCGTCAAAGCGCCGGCCTGAGCAGCTCCCCCCGCCACCGCGGTGGATGTGATCGCGAGGAACGCTGCACCCGCAACCGCAATGCGAGCTCGCCGGCCCCCCCTGTTCATCGTTTTCATATTGTCCTTTCTGCTCATGATGCCCCCCTCTATCCATTTGGTTGAACTGATCTCTCAGCCTTTTCTCAGGTAATGACTGACTTGCTCAGTCGTATCTGTCGTGTTGCTGCTCGTCACAATATTGTTATCCCGTATCCATTTCTGGTCGTCGTTACTTCTTCCGTGATCGGCCTCGGTTGAGTCGACGACAGGCCGGCGACGAGATCCCGCTCGGCGCACTTCGAGACCTGTGAGACCGAGGGCCGCGATGAGAACGATGCCCGAGACGAGCTGCTGTACCCATTCGGGTGCGCCACCCAGTCCCAAGCCGGTAATGATCGTTCCCAACAGGATGGTCGCCAAGACGGTTCCCCAGGCATTGAAGTGCCCGGGCTTGAACTGCGTCGCTCCGACAAAGACCGCGGCGAACGCAGGAAGCAGATACTGGTTTCCAGCGGTCGGCGAGCCCGATCCGATCTGTGCGGCGAGAACGACCCCGACGATCCCGGCAAGCGTCGAACAGGCGACGAGGGCCAGAAATCGGGTGCGCGCCGTCCTGACCCCGGCGAGTCGAGCGGCATCGACGTTGAATCCTGTCGCGTAGATGCGCCTTCCCGTCGAGGTTCGATCGAGGAGGAGGAATATGAGGAAAGCCAGGACCACGCAATAGAACACCGGCAAGGTCAAGCCGAACAGCCATTGGTTGTCAGCCAGCTTGTCGAAGCTCGCCAACTGGGGCCCACTGATGAGCTGGTCTCCACTGCGCCAGAGAACGACCGCCTGAATCACGAACCCAGTGGCCAGTGTTCCGATCAGCGCGTCGATCTTTGCGACGACGACGACGACACCATTGACCACTCCGACCAGGATCCCCACGCCGATGGCGAGGAGTACTGCAGGCACCACCGGCCAGCCCGAATCCACAATTGAATAAGTCGCAAACATGCCGGAAAGGGTCATCGTGTAGGGCACCGAGATGTCGAACACGCCTGACGCCAGAGGAATCACAAGCGTGAGGGCCGCCATGGCCGTCACGGCGTTCGTTTCGAATACCTGCTTCGCTGTCGCCCACTTCAGAAATGTGTCAGGGACCCAGATCGAGAAGATGATGCAGACCGCGATGAGGACGTAGAACGCCCCGATTCGTCCCGGTGACACAGCCGACCACACCCGGCTCGACAGGGATGGGCCCGGGTCCGATTCGTCCAATGTGTTGACCCCGGGCTCCGTCGAGAGCAATCCGGAAGCGCTCGACACCTCTACGGTTGCATTCTCAGCTGGCACGCTGCACTCCCCCATCGCCCTTCGCCATCGCCTGAATAAGGTTGAATTCGTTGAGAGCATCGCCGCTCAGCTCGTCGACGATGTGACCCCCCTGGAGCACCATTACTCTCGAGCACAACGCGACGAGGTCGTCCATATCCGAGGAGACTATGATCAGCGCCAAACCCTCTTGTGACACGGTACGGACCATTTCATAGATCAGTTGACGTGCACCGATGTCGACGCCGGCAGTGGGCTCACACATGACGAGAACCTTGGGCTCCATGGCGATCGCGCGCGCCAGCAACACCTTCTGCTGGTTGCCTCCGCTAAGCGTCTGAAGCGGTGCGTGCGGTCCAGAGCAACGGATGTCCAGGTGCTCGATCCAATACCGAGCTGTCCGCTCGAGGGTCTTCTTCCGAAGAAAGATGCGAGACTTCGAGGCTGCCAAAGAAGACAGCGTCAGGTTCTCCTCGACAGTCATGGGGCCGACGATCCCCTCGCGGAGTCGGTCGGGCGGAATGAGCACCATCTCATTGCCCTTCCAGCGTGCAATCTGGTGCCACTTCCCGCTGTTGCTCGTCCTAAATTCCCCTGACAAGGCGTCTCGCCTGCGATCCGTCAGGATCCTCGGTAATTCGTCGTGCCCCGTGTCGGGATAGCCGGCGACGCCGACCACCTCTCCTTTCCCGAGCGAGAAGGAGATCCCTCGCAGATCGAAGCCTGCGAGATTCCGAATCTCCAGTGCCGTGTCTGCGTGGCTCGTCGACGGAGCGCTCTCCGGCTTCAGCGCGGCCACACCTTCACCACCCAACATCAACCTGACGACCGAGTCTCTGGTGACGTCCTCCATCCGATGGGTGCCGAGGCATTCACCATTTCGGAGTACCGTCACTCTGTTCGCGAGGGAGAAGATCTCTTCGAGACGGTGCGAGACGTAGAGGATGCCGGCTCCACACGTTAATAAGACACGGATCGTCTCGAAAAGGCGGTCTACCTCCGTCGGCGGCAGGGTGGCTGTCGGCTCGTCGAGGACGAGCACCCCTCGCTCGCTATCCCAATCCTGCAGCGCAGCGGCGATAGCGACGATGGTGCGCTCCACCGAAGTCAGCCGGGAGACGGGGACCGTCAGGTTGAGGTCCGGAGCGAAGAGCTTCGTCAACTCTTTTGTGAGCGTGGCCTGTTGACGGCGACGCGCCTTGTTCATCAGAACTCCATCTTGGCGCCTTCGCATCGCGAGATTGTCGATCGCGTTGAACTCCATGATCAGTCCTGGGTCCTGATGCACGAAGCTCAAACGGCCCAGTCCTCCGCTGCTGGTATCACGGCTCAGCTCTGCTTGCTTCACCTCACGGTCGTCGATCCAGAACTTGGCGCCTTCGTCAGGCGCGTGGAAGCCGGACAGCACTTTGATCAGGGTCGACTTCCCAGATCCGTTCGCGCCCATCAAGGCGTGTAGCTCTCCACTGCGGACGTCGATATCGACGTTGGACAGGGCGCGGGTACCCACGAAGGTCTTCGAGAGGTTCTCGACTCGGAGGATCGGGATGACTCCAGCCTCGACGGTCGATCCCGCCACGGTATCGTTCACGCTCTGCGCGTCGCCTTGAGGCTCAGACGAAGGCATCTCTGCCATCCGTCGATCCCCGCGAGTCCTGCGGTCTCTTCACGCCAGCCTCTCCAGAGTCCACCACGCGGCTGGCATCAGACCATTCCGCCACCTCGGGCATTGCTCCCCTGTTTTTCATGATCCGAACCTTGACATCCCCCTGCTCGCCTCTGGTTTGGCCCGAAAACCAAGCTCAGGGTCCGCTCTCTGTTAATCAGCAACTTCCTTCCGTGCCGTAAGGCTCGACGACACCGGATGAGAGTGCTCCACGCCGCCTCAGCTGGCGACGGCTGCACCAACCATTTCGTCGGTGATTCCGACCTCCTCGGGCGTCAGGTGGAAGCACCGCAGCGCGTTTCGCCACAACACGTCCTCACGCTGCTCGGCTGTGAGCACGCTCATGTTCTCTCGGATGGCGTCCTGAATCTCATCACCGATCAGACTCGTCGGGTGCGGGTAGTCAGTCTCGAACATGGTGTTCTCGAATGGAGCGTCTTCTTGGAGCTGTTCGAACCAGTTCGTGACGAACACCTGGCGGTGGAAAAGGAAACTTGGAGTCTCCTCGCGTTTGAACGTCTCATTCGACACCCAGGGTTGATAACGAAGGTAGTGCTTGTCCATGGCTTCGAGGACGAAGGGGGCCCAGCCGGCTCCTGTCTCGATGAGCGCAAACTTGAGCTTGGGAAAGCGATTCAGTACTCCGGACATGATGATGTCAACGCCACTCAGCGCATTCTTGAGGGAATTCAGCCGTCGTGGCCCACGCGGTCAACTGCGCTTGACCTAGTAGCCGTCTCCGCTCCGCGTTGCGGGCAGTATCGTCGTTTCCACCGCCGCCAGCGTGAAAACTGATGGAGAAGTTCGCCGCCTCCGCCGCTGCCCACATAGGGTCCCACCGAGGATCAGGAAGGATGGGGCACCCGTGAAGCTGTGGCCAACCCGACATAACCATGCCTTTGATGCCGATTTCGGCACAGCGCTCGATCTCGGTAACGGCTGCGTCTACGTCCCAGTACGGGAGGCAACCCAGAGGAATGAACCGGCCTGGCTGCTCCGTCGCCCAGGTCAGGATCCAGTCGTTGTACGCCTGGACCACCGCGACTTGGAACTCGAGCGAACCTGACATCTCGGTCGCCTTCCATACGTCAGGACCGGTGAGGCCGAGATACGGATACGTCGTCGCGGCGCGAATGCCGTACTGGTCCATCACCTTGACGCGTTCATTTGGGTCGTAGGAAGAAGGGTGCTGCTCGTCGTAGATGCCGCCCGTGAACGACATCTGGTCGGCACGTCGCACTTCCCCGTGCTCTCCAGCGACCATCACGCTCCCGACCGCCTTTTCAATCGGCTTGTCGCCGACGAACCACCAGTCCTGATTGACCTCGGGTCGAAACTTGACGTGCGGAATGGCGTCGCCGTATTTGGACGGCAGCCGCTCAGTGAACAGATCGCGCGCCTCGCAGACGTGAGCGTCAGCGTCGACGATGAGAGTCATCCGAGATCCTTACCTCCTCAGGAAGGGTTTAACCCCCCGCAACTTCGTCCTGAAATTGGGTTTATTGAACGAACCGTCAAGAACGTTAGCATCGGGACAAGCCGTGCACAACAGATGCCGCTTCAAAACCGGTCTCACGAACGAACCTGGTGGGTCTCCCTGACCCAGTCACGACCGGTGATCCGGTAGCTGCGACGCATCCTCTCTCTTCGACAGCTTGCGCCAGGGCCTCCTCAGGTGGGATTTCGGCTAAGGGGAGAGTGACGAAACGGCGCGGTCATGATTTGTCGGAAGACGCGGAGACGCGGGCTCAGTGAGGAGTGTATCGAGACACGCCCAACCGAGGACTTGGGATCCTCGACGGGCAATGGAGCATGCTTCACCCCAAGAATTCTCGTCGACGAGGGCCAGGATCCAATGTGGATCGAAGAGCGCATACCCACGTGAAGTCTTTCAGGAGCGAGTCTTCAGGTCCCGAGCCGACACGCTCTGACACCACAGCACCATTGGCTCTTGCGTGAACTCGCTCACGCGCTGGTTCGTCAGCCACATGGTTGCTCGATGCTGCGCAACGCTCGCGATCCCTCATGCTATCCGGACGCGGCCCCCATGAGACTTTGAGCTGGGATTTCGGTTCAGATCACGACTCACGCTCCCAGGCCAGACTACCTCCGTCAGCCATGAGTTGACGACCCGTTCAACGATGGTTACTGTCCGACGCCAGACGGGCGAAGGTTCGTTGCGTGAGGTCGCACTCGGCGAAGGGATGGATCAGCGAAGAGACGGCAATTGGACGGTTCGATGGCGTTGTGCGAGACCACCGGATCCCGTGTTGACCCGGACTCTGCAGTACTGAACCGGTAGCTCGCGAATCAAGAGGGAGGGCCCCGTGGGGGACGCTGGAATACCTTCGAACTATGGCCGTGACGTCGGCTGGATGCTCGACACGTGGGCCGAACGTCGTCATGATCATCCGTTCCTGATCTGGGAGCCGTTCGAAGGTCCGGCTCGTGTCTGGACGTACTCGGAGTTCGCCCGTCTGGTCCGGGCGCTCGCAGGCGGCCTTCTCCAGCGAGGTATTCGCCCCGGTACACGGGTGATGATCCATATGGACAATTGCCCCGAGTTCGTGCTCGCGTGGTTGGCGTGTTCCTACGTTGGTGCCGTGGCCGTGTGCACGAACACCAAGTCCCCTGACGCCGATATTCGCTACTTCGGCGACCATGCGGAGATCGAGGCCGCACTCACACAACAGACTTTCGCCCAGATGTTGGAAAGCAATCTACCGAACGTCAAATGGCTGGCTGTCACAAGCCCCCTGGGCGCCGAAGAGGCTCCGCTGCGGGAGCTCCTCGGCGATCCGGTGACCGAACGACTCCCAGTGCCATCGAGCGCACCCGTCTCGATCCAGTACACCTCCGGCACCACGGCTCGACCGAAGGCAGTCGTCTGGACCCACGACAACGTGTTGTTCGGCGCAAGGACGAGCGCGACACACGAACTGCTTACGCCCGACGACGTCCATCTGATCCACCTCCCGCTCTTCCACACCAACGCTCAGATGTACTCCCTGATGGCGACGCTGTGGGTCGGCGGGACTGCAGTGCTTCAGCCCAGGTTCTCCGCGTCGCGCTTCTGGGACGTCGCTATGCGTCACCGGTGCACCTGGTCCGGCATGGTGCCATTCTGCGTCAAGGCTCTCGTCAACCAAGGGCCGGCTCCCGACCATTACTTCCGCCTCTGGGGGAACGGAATCTCGCGTCCACCCGAGGACGAACTACTCGGAGTGCGCACCATCGGGTGGTACGGCATGACAGAGACTATTACGCATTCCGCGGTCGACGACCCGCTGTACCCCGGTCGCCCTTTCGGGATGGGACGGGTCGCACCGGAGTACAAGCTGAGGCTCGTTGACGACGACGGTCGGCCCGTCGGAGTTGAAGAGGTGGGCAATGTGGAGGTTCTCGGTACGCCAGGCGTATCGCTCTTCGCCGAATACCTGCACGACGAAGAGTCGACGGCGGAGTCGTATCGCCCCGACGGCTGGTTCATCACTGGCGATCAGGCTCTGCTGCATCCTGACGGGCACATGTCCTTTGCCGGGCGCACGAAGGACATGATGAAGGTGGGCGGTGAGAACGTGGCTGCAGCCGAAGTCGAGCGCGTCGTGTTGGGAATTGCGGGTGTCTCCGAGGTGGCCGTCGTCGGCAGGCCAGACGAGATGCTGAACGAAGTTCCCGTCGCCTTCGTCTTGCATGATCGCTCCGTCGAATCCGAGGTCCTGGCAGCGAAGATCCTTGACACCTGCAAGAGTGAGCTTGCATCGTTCAAAGTCCCAAGAGAGATCCGGATCGTTGACGAACTACCTCGTTCAACTCTCAACAAGGTAGCGAAAGGCGAGCTACGAAGTCAGCTTGCCACTGAGGACAGCGGTATTTGAAATCACGTGTTCGGCACATCAGTCAGAGAAGGAGCGATATGTCACGACTCGAAGGCATCAGCCGCGATGATCTGGAGGACGATGGCCAGCGGCTTTGGGACGAGATCGTTCGCACCCGAGGACCAGGAGCCGTAAGTTCCGAAGGTCACCTCATCGGGCCCTTCAATCCTTGGCTCCGAGCACCGGCAGCAGGCATCCACCTCCAAGCCCTCGGATCGGCCGTCCGGAGCGAAACGTCCCTTGACCCTGTCGTCACAGAGATTGCGATCCTCACTGTTGTCTCGCACTGGGGCGCCGAGTTCGAGTGGCAGGCGCATGCCGCCATGGCTAAGAGCCTGAAGGTGGCCGACACTGTGCTGGTAGCCCTCAGGCACGGTAAGGACCCCGACCTCCCTTCAAAGGCTCAGCGGATCGCGCACACTGCTTGCAAACAAATCGTGCAGAACGGGTCGCTTGACGAAGCGACATACCTTGAGGTCCAGGGAGAGTTCGGTGACCGAGGGACCGTAGAGCTCGTGTCTATCTGCGGGTACTACTCGGCCGTATCTTTTGTGATCAATACCTTCGTCGTCCTGCCGCCAGCCCCTTCGAGGGACAAACCGTGAGGCGAGACTCCAGAGGAGGTAAGTGATGTCGTCGTTGGAGAATTACGCCGAGAAATACTCCTTCGCACATCTCGAGCGCACGAATGGCCTTCTCGAAATGCAGTTCCATACAGACGGAGGGCCCCTCATTTGGAACCGACAGGTCCACCGAGAGCTTTCCGATCTCTTCGCCGACGTGGCAGCGGACCTCCAAAACCGAGTCGTGATCATGACGGGAACGGGTGATTCATTCTGCGCCGATATCGAACCTTTCAAGCTCCCCGGAGATTTGCCGACGGCACGACCCGGCTTCGGTCAGGTCGGTATCCCCGCCGACATCTGGAACATTACGTACTCGGAGGGCAAGCGACTTCTGACCAACCTATTGGAGATCGACGTGCCGATCATTGCCGCCATCAACGGGCCAGCGCTCATCCATGCCGAGTTGGCCGTCATTTCGGACATTGTTCTTGCGGCTGATCACGCGTCGTTCAGCGATATCCATATCAAGAACTCGATCGTCCCTGGAGATGGCGCACACGTCATCTGGCCTCTGCTGCTCGGACCGAACCGGGGCCGATACTTCTTGATGATGGCGGAAACCTTGAGCGCCCATGAGGCGCATGCTCTCGGCGTCGTGGGCGAGGTCGTCGAGGCCGGAGATCTGATGAACCGAGCCCGGCAGATCGCGCATCAGTTCCTGGCCCTGCCGCCTCTCGTTACTCGATACAGCAGAATCGCAACAACGCGTCAGATCAAGCGAGCGATTCACGAAGAGATCGGGTACGGGTTGGCGCTCGAAGGGCTCGCACAAACCCCCGGTCGTCCTCCTTGGGATCCAGAGACACCCATTCTCGGCGAGCTTTAGTGTACGGCGACGAACATGGAGGTAGGAGCGGAATGATCGGAACTCGGGACCCGATCAGGGTCGACTTGATGGCGTACCCACTCCCGCTACGCAGCGCTCAGAACTTGGCCGTCGCGGCGAAATCCGCAGGGTTTGACGGTATTGCCATGACCGAGGTTGCTCGTACGCCCTACCTCTCGTTGGCCGCCATGGCACTTACGGCGAATCTGGAGTACTCGACGGCAGTCGCGGTCGCATTTGCTTCTAGCCCCATGGTGACGGCACAGCACGCCTGGGATCTCGCCGAGACGACAGATGGGCATTTTCGACTCGGTCTCGGCACCCAGGTAAGTGCTCACATCCAACGCCGCTACTCAGCGACGTTCGAGCACCCCGGCCCTCGGCTCCGAGAGTACGTCCTCAGCCTCAAGGCCATCTTTGCCGCATTCCAGGGACTGTCAGAGCTTGATTTCGAAGGCGAGTACTTCAAATTCAATCTCTTGCCGAAAGAGTGGTCGCCCGGTCCACTCGAGGTCGACTCACCCCCGGTCGACATCGCCGGGGTGAATCCGTGGATGATCCGCATGGCCGGCGAAGTCGCCGATGGACTGCACGTCCACCCTTTGAACACGATTGACTACCTCGACTCCGTCGTCGCACCCGAACTCCGAGCGGGTACGGAGCGCGCCAGCAGGGATCCTGGCGAGTTGACGGTAATTGTGCCGTGCTTCGCAGTCGCCGGCGACTCCGATCGCGAGCGCCAAAAGTGGCGGGACCGGGCCCGAGATCGCGTCGCGTTCTACGGTTCGACGCCCAATTACAGCTTCCTCTTCGATCGGATCGGCTATGGGGGCACGACCGCTGCTCTCCGGGAGCGATTTCGAGCAGGCGATCCAGCCGGCGCACGCCGCGTCGTCAAGGATGACATATTGGCCCACTTCACGGTCGAGGGAACCTGGTCGACCATCGCCGACTCGATCGTAGAACGGTATACAGAACGCGCGCAGCGGGTCATCCTCTACGGCGTGCTCGGCGATTGGCCAAACGATCCTTCGGACTTGGTAAGATGGGGTGAGGTAGCTCGAGAGATCAGGCGGCTGACAATCCCAAATCCTGCCTAGCGACACGCGGGGAGGGTCCAGAATCTAATGCGCACGTGATCAACGAATCACCAGTCCGCATTCCTCGAAAAATCAAGTTGAACCACTCGGCACCCCTCACATCTACTGTTCCTTCAGGCTTCGGTCATGGGGGCTTAGCGCCGTCGAGAATTTCCGCTGCTCGAAGGCAAACTGAGTGAACTCTCAAATACGGTACGGTGGAAGTCCTTGCACGTCATATCATCCTAAATTTCGAGGGAATTGCATGTCCGGCTCGACTGGTCAAGACACCAAGCTTGGAAGTGACAACAGCAAAGGCTCGCCCCGGTCTTCGTCACGTATCCGGAGAACCGCCTGGCGACGGGGACAAATCCTTCGAGCGGCGACAGAGCTTCTGGAACGTGACGGCTTTCATGGGATGTCGATGAGCAGCCTCGCAGAGCGCGCCGGAATGAGCGTCGGGCTGGTGTATCAGTACGTGAGCAGCAAAGAAGATGTCCTCGAGCTGGTCATCGTCGACATTCTCGAAGCTTTCAGTCGCGAAATACCGCCGGCGATCGCGCTCCATGACGATCCACCTACACAGTTATACGCGGCATTCGCCGCATACTGTGAAGTCATCGACAGCCGGCGTCCCGCTGTTCTTCTCACGTACCGAGAGTCAAAGACCCTGAACAAGGCTGCTCAAAAGAAGCTGATGCGTTTGGAAGAGAAGACGACTCGGCTCCTTGCCGACGTCGTGGCCAGCGGAGTAAAGGCCGGCCACTTCGTCCATGACGATCCCTACCTCGTTGCGTATGACCTTGCGTTTTTGGCGCACATGTGGGGCTTGAAGTACTGGTATTGGCGGAAGATTTATACGCTCGACGAATACGTTTCCCTTCAATATGACATGGTCGTACGGTCCATTACGACCTTCAAGAAATAGAAGCAGCTCGTCGGGCTAATGGTCGCGGAGATAGGCGCCCTTCGATTGGATCTCGGCCCAGGTCCCCCGATCGGACACACGAAGGAATGCCGGTCAGTCTGAGCGCCCGCCGATAACGTAGTCCGAGATGAGGACACGATGTATGTCATTTGGTCCCTCGATGATCTGAAACACCTTTGAGTCTCGGTAAAATCGATTGACCCTGAACTCGTCAGATACCCCGTTCGCACCATGTATCTGGAGCGCCTCGGTGGCGGCGCGCTGGGCCACCTCGGTGGCAAACATCTTTGCCATGCTCGCCTCCTTTCGCCCTCGTGCTCCAGCTTCGAGCGCTCTCGCACAGTCACGGGTGAGGAGACGGGCTGCCTGGATCTCGACCGCCATGTCGGCCAGCTTCTTCTGGACCATCTGAAATTCGCTGATCGGCCGTCCGAACACCACCCGCTCCTTGGCGTAGGCGGCAGCATCATCGAGACAAGCTTGCGCGAGTCCCACCGCTCGGGCCGCCACCGTCAGGCGGCCGCGCTCCACAGCAGTCATCGCGACACGGAAGCCTCCACCCTCTTCGCCCAGAAGCGCGTCGGGTTCAAGCTCCACGTCGTCGAACTTGAGTTCACCAGTGCACAGTGGGCGAAACCCAAGTTTGTTCGTAAAGGGGCGCTTGATCACCCCGGGAGCATCGGATGGAACGATAAAGGCAGATATCCCCCGTCGCCCGAGCGAGGGGTCCGACGTTGCAAAGGTTACGAAAAACGATGCGATATCGAGATTGGTGATCCATGCCTTTGCTCCGTTCAGACGAAAGCTGCCACCATGTCGCGTGTACCGAGTCTGCGTGCCAGCTACGTCAGAGCCAGATCGTGGCTCGGTCACACCACCGCCTCCGAACACCTGACCAAGCGCCAGAGGTCTCAGCCATCGCTCCTTCTGCTTCTCAGATCCAAACCTCAAGATGCCTGACCCGACCAGCCCGGAAGGCATGCTCATCAGCATTGCGAGGCAGTGGTCGAACCTCGACATCTCCTCAATGACGGAGACATAGCTGAGGTAGTTGAGACCCAAACCGCCAAGCTCCAGCGGGACGGTCCCGCCGAAAAACCCGAGCGCTGCCATCTTCGTCAAAATCTCACGCGGCAGTTTCTCCTTCGCGTCGTAGTCCCGGACCTTTGGAGCAACCTCCTTCTCCGCAAAGTTGCGCACCAACGCTATGAGGTCTGAATCGTCAGTCACGTCCTGGGCCACTCCCTGTCTCCTTGCATCGCCTCTTCTCGGCCGACAAAACATGGCCATAAACCATCAGCTCCTCGGTCAGACATTCCCCTGGCGCCAACAGTCTCTTGTCGAAGTCAACCATTGAGCCTGGGTCAATCGCCTCGAAATTCCGGCTTCCGTCCCTCACTGAAGGCTCGAACCGCTTCGCGATGATCCTCGCTCTGGAACGCGACCCCCATTGGGCCGGTTACGTCATCCAGCGCGCCGAGGAGATCACCTCCCGACGATCGATAGACCACCTGCTTCATGAGTCTGATCGCCACCTGTGGTCCTGAGGCGAGTCGAGCCGCAAACGCCCTCGTCTCGTCCATGAGAACGTCGTCCTCCAAGACCTTGGATACGATCCCGATCCGTTCGGCCTGCGACGCATCGATCGAATCCCCTGTCCAGAGCAGCTCGAGCGCCTTCGCGGTCCCTACCAGTCTTGGAAGAAAGAACGCACCCCCATCGCCGGGAACAAGTCCTACTTTGATGTAACTCTCCATGAACCTCGCACTGCGACCTGCATAACGGATATCCGCCATCAACGCCATGTCCATCCCTGCGCCTGCGGCCACCCCGTTGACTGCCGCCAGATACGGTTTGCGCAGAGCCCGAGCCGCCTGCGCCACGGGGTGTACGTTGCGGCGCAGATAGTCCCCTATGTACAGAGCAGCGTTGCCCTTTACGTCGCCCATCTGGTTAAGGTCGCCCCCAGCGCAAAATGCGCTGCCTGCGCCTGTCACGATCACAACACTGACGGCGTCGTCTGCCTCGCTTTCCCTGAGCGCGGCGACCCAATCGGCCAGCATCACGTCACTGAATACGTTTCGCTTCTCAGGCCGGTTCAGCGTGATCGTCGCTACACCGTCCGCCTTCTCGAACAGCAGCTGTTCTGACATACCTTCCCCCTGGCTCCGATTTACTTTTGCGACTCGAATTTCGGCGCATCAGCCGACTTTGACCCGGACGCGACAACCCCAGAACTCATGAGTTCCTCAATCGCGACCAATTCGAAGCCATGTTCCTTCAGCACCTCGCTACTATGCTCACCAACTGCAGGGGCAGCCCTCAGGTCGCTCGCTCGTCGATCAGTGAACCGCACGGCAGGATTCGCCTGACGAATGCGTCCGAGGTGGGGGTGTTCGAACTCGTCGATTATTCCGTTCACGCGCACCTGTTCGTGCTCATGGATTTGCTCAAGGGTCTGGACTGGTGCCACGGGCACATCATGACGGGCCAAAAGATCCACGGTGTCTTGCGTCGAATAGTTCTCAATGACTGCAGACGCCTTCCGTAGGAGTTCTCCGGTCAACATTTTGCTGTCGGTGATCCCCACCGCCTGCAAGAAGTGCTCCTGCTGCCGTGGCGTCATGACAACGAATGCGATGGCGCCATCCAGCGTCTTGAGAAGTCGGAAGCTGTGGCTGACAGGAGGGTAGACCTTCTCTGGCTCGAGAATGGTGTGGTTCATCATCCCATCGGGCCACATCGCCGCAATTGCGACATCCAGCATGCATATCTCGAGCGTCCGGCCGTAGCCCGTCTGCGAACGCTCGTAGAGTGCTGCCGTGACCGATTGAGCGACATGGTATGCGGCGATCTTGTCGACGATTCCTTGGCGAATCAAGACCGGCGGCTCGTCTTTGCCTCGCTGCAGATCGGCGTACCCAGCCAATGCTTGGAGCACGTGGTCATAGGCGGGACGACCCCGATATGGCCCTTCGGTCCCGAAGCCGACGATGGTGCCGTGGATGAGTCTGGGACGCCCTGGGCAGAGGGTCTTCGCGTCGATACCGAGCTTTGACGCAGCTGCTGGTCGAAAATTGTGGAGAACGACGTCAGCCTGGTCGACAAGCGCCGCAACGACATCGGCTGCCTTCTGAGCCTTCAAATTCAGAGCAAGAGAGCGTTTTGAGCGATTGACATTGGCGAAAAACGTCGCCATTCCATTTGCACTCGTCCCCACAGCCCGAAGTGCATCGCCACCGAGCGGTTCGATCTTCACGACGTCGGCACCCTGGTCGCCGAGCATCATCGTTGCCAGGGGACCCGACATGTTCTCCGTGAAGTCGACCACCCGCACGCCGTGCAGAGGGCCCAGTGGGCCAGGACCAACCTCCTCCGAGAAATCGGCTCCTGCAGTCATTCGATTTCCACCTTCCGCATTTTTCGTCTTGGCGCCGACTCCATGGGGCGGCCATCGGGTTTCGAGCTGAATGTCCATTCACACTAGTACCGAGTGATCCTCGTATGAAGGGCCGACCCAGTCGAGCCGACGTCTGCCACCCCCCGCGAGTCAGGGGAACCCACCGCGGCCCGCAGGGGCCCGTTTCGGTTCGAACTGGTCCCCCCTTTCCAGCCGTTCCACAGGTCGAAGTGGGAGGACCCTCCTAGGCGCAACCGACAAAAGATGATGGAGCCACCGGCCTTGACCAGGACATAGTATCGCTGCTCGGGCGAGCACGCGGCAGATCAAAGACACTTCTAGGGCTTGACTCGTACCGATCAAGGTGCGAGGGCATCACACAGATGCCGCAGACCAGTTCCCGGACTTCGAGTTCGAGGAGGGGTAAACGACGACTGGCGTTGTCACGGCGGCCTGCGCCAGCTGTGGAGGTCGACGACATATACTGAATTGCTGTTCAACGTCTTCCGAGCGCTCCGTTCGCAAGGCGACCTGCCCCCAGGAGGTCTCGAGAAATGCCAACCGCAGTGATCGTCGATGCTGTCCGAACTCCAGGCGGACGACGCCACGGCGCGCTGTCTGGTTGGCATTCGGTCGATCTTGCCGCGGAGACGCTGAAAGCTCTTGCAGCACGGAATGATTTCGATCCATCACTGGTTGAAGACGTCATCATGGGCTGCGTCGGTCAAGTTGGCGCCCAATCGGTAAACATCGCCCGCAATGCCGTGTTGGCCGCCGGTTACCCCGAGACGGTCCCTGGCACCTCGGTTGATCGCCAGTGCGGATCCTCGCAACAGTCCATCCACTTTGCGGCTCAGGGAGTGATGGCGGGCCAGTACGACGTAGTCATCGCAGCGGGCGTCGAAGTCATGAGCCTGGTTCCGATGGGCTCGAGCCGATCGGAGGGGGTCGGCGCCCCGTTCGGGCCCGAGGTCGAACGCCGCTACGAGCGCGTCGGAGGGCTGGTGCCGCAGGGGATCAGCGCAGAAATGATCGCTCAGCGCTGGGATCTTTCGAGAGAGGACCTCGACGCGTTCAGTGCCAACAGTCATCAGAAGGCAGCAAGAGCCACCGCAGAAGGCCGTTTCGAGAGGGAGATCATCCCCGTCGCCGCGAAACGTAAAGACAAAGAGTCGGGCCAGGTGACCTGCTTCGATGAGCTCATCGTTGCCGATGAAGGAATCCGTCCAGAGTCTACCGTCGAATCTCTCGCGAAGTTGAAAACACCTTTCAAAACGGACGGCAGGATCACGGCAGGAAGCAGTTCACAGATCACCGACGGTGCCTCGGCCGTCCTGATCATGAGCGAGAAACGGGCGACGTCCCTTGGCCTAACGCCTCGGGCCCGCTTTCACGCGTTTGCCGTGGCGGCGGATGATCCTCGGATCATGTTGACCGCGCCCATACCTGCCACGACAAAGGTGCTCGCACGGGCGGGCCTCACCATCGACGATATCGACCTGATTGAAATCAACGAAGCATTCGCGTCGGTTGTGCTGGCATGGGCCAAGGAGCATCACCCAGACATGAACAAGGTGAATGCGAATGGCGGGGCGATTGCCCTGGGCCATCCCTTGGGCGCGTCAGGGGCAAAACTCATGGCCACGTTGCTCAACGAAATGGAGCGCACAAGTGCGCGCTATGGCCTTGAGACGATGTGTGAAGGTGGCGGCATGGCAAACGCGACGATCATCGAGCGCTTGGGTTAGGCCTTCGCCATGATCAGGGCGTCCGTCCCTCCTCAAGGCCTTAGGACTTCCACATTCGCTATGTCACATCAGAGTCTTCGACCCTCCTAGCCGAATCGCTCTGAATCTGCTTGATGCACCCCGGTCTTCTTCTCCAGATGGTTTGCGCGCCGCCGGCCGAGCGAAGCTCGTCCGAAGGGGGAACGGAAAGGCATGCGCGCAAACCATCTTGAAAAAAAGCTCGGCGCCGAACGTCTGAGCTTTATCCTCCAGTCGGGTCACCACGGTTATCCGACTGGAAATCAGAATGTCAGGCCATGGTTAGCCCGCCGCTGACGGACAGAGTCTGCCCCGTGATGAAACTCGCACCAGCGGAGGCCAAAAAGGCGACGGCGGGCGCGATTTCGGAAGGTTCAGCCAAACGCCTCATTGGGATCGCTCTCTTGAGAGAATCGATGAACTTGTCTCCCGTTCCCAGGTCGGCGGCCATGTCCCGAATCAAGGGCGTCTCCGTTGGACCAGGACAGACGACGTTGATCGTGACGCCGTAACGTGCGACCTCTCTTGCAACGCTCTTCGAGAAGCCGATGACTCCGGCCTTCGCACCGGCGTACACGGATTCGAGCGATGAACCGACGCGAGCGGCGTCGGACGCTACCGAGACCACACGGCCGCGTCGACGTTCGATCATCGAAGGTAAGACGCTGTGCACCGCGTTCAGAGGACCGCTGAAATTGACCGCGATGACCTTGTCCCAGAAGTCGGGGGTTGTGTCCACAAATGGAATAAATCGATCCCAACCGGCAACATTGACCAACACGTCGATAGGGCCGAGCTTCCGGCGCACTTCCTCGACGGACTGCTTCACCTGATCGAGTTGGGTGACATCGAGCTGCAGACTCATGTGTTCTCCGCCCAGAAGCTCCTCGCAACTCTCTGCCGCACCGCTGAGATCCGCAACCGCCACTCGTTTGCCCTGCATTGCCAGCTCTCGGCAGATCGCCGAGCCGATTGCTCCCCCGCCGCCGATGACCAATGCGACGTCGAGCCCCTCCGTCGAATTTCCTTCATGTTCTTGCGAAAGGCTCACCACGTGGCTCCTTGGAGTGGGTTGTTCAACGGCTTCAGCAACTGCGACACGAGGCGATCGGACCCCCGCAGGTTTCGCGCAAAAATGACGAACCCCGAAAGTTTCTCATAAACTGACGACTCATTCAATGCAGCCATGGGACGGGCTCGGGCTGAAGATGGGCCCGAAGGGACGAACTGGGGCGCGAGCCTCCGAAGCCGCTTGGCGCGTCAAAGGGACGCCTGGGCGTGCCCGCTCGAGCGAGAACGCCACAATGGGGAGTAGAAGTTCTAAGGCCGCCAGGTGGATGGCGAGGTCGAGTATCCCGGGACCGCTCTGAAGATCCCTGACGGGTGGAGAGTGTGGAGTAACGAGCTACTTTGGCAGGCTCGCCCAGGGAACGTTCTTGTCGACCCTGATATCGCCTGGTAGGCGGAGCACGCGCTCGCCGAGGATGTTCTTGGCGATCTCAGTCGTGCCGCCCTCGATGGTGCCGGCACGAGCTCGGAGAAACGCCTGCTGTGAGTCAGCCCAGGGCGAAGCTGCCTTAGGCCGATGAGCCCCGTAGCCGCCGGGCTTCAACATCCCCTCGGGTCCGAGCAGCGAGACCGTGAAGTCCGAGATCGCCTGATTGAGTGTCGCAGAGATCAGCTTGCCGATCGTGCCTTCCGGTCCCGGGTTTCCAGCTGCGCGCAACTGCGAAGCCCGGATGTTGGTAAGCCGAAGAACTTCGGCCTGGACCCACAACGCCATCAGCCGATCTTGCTTGGCAGGGTCCTTGACGCCGACCTTCTTCCAGGTCTTCAGACACTCACCGATCGCGCCGCTATTTCGCTGCCGCACCGAGCCACCGATCGCAACCCGCTCGTTCATGAGGGTGGTGAGCATGACTCGCCAGCCGTCACCAGGCTCCGACAGGCGATTGGTATCCGGGATCCGCACATCGTTGAAGAAAACCTCGTTGAACTCGGTTTCGCCGGTGATCTGAATCAGCGGTTTGACTTCGACACCAGGTGCCTCCATGTCGACGACGAAGTAGGTCAGTCCCTTGTGCTTTGGAGCCTCCGGTTCGGTACGGGCTGCGAGCATTCCCCACTTTGCAACCTGCGCAAGTGTGGTCCACACCTTCTGACCATTCACCACCCATTCCTCACCGTCCTTGACCGCACGAGTCGAGATACCGGCCACGTCGGATCCCGCGCTCGGTTCGCTGAAGAGCTGGCACCAGACTTCCTCTCCCGTGAAGAGAGGTCGGAGATACCGCTGCCTCTGTGCCTCGGTGCCGTGGGTCACGATGGTGGGCCCCCCCATGCCGTACCCAATTGGATTTGTGGACGAAGCCACCGGTGCAGCCACCTTCATCAGAATCTCATTTATGAGCTTCTGCATCTCAGGCAATGCGCCCAGTCCGCCGTTGCCTTCCGGGAAATGGACCCAGGCCAAGCCCAGGTCGAATTGTCGGCCAAGGAAATCCTTTGCACTGACCTTTTCGGGATCGCAATCACGAAGAAGTTGTTCACAGAGAGCAACGATGTCGACCGAGCCAATCTTTCCCGTCACTCTGCATCGACCTCTTCAGCGAAATCGGCACCAGCCACCTGCTCGCTTGGCTGAGAGGTGACGATGCCTCGCGCCCACTGATAGTCAGCTTTTCCAGATGGACTTCGCAGCACATTCGACACCCGGATAATTGCCTTCGGCCATTTGTAGCGAGCGATGCCAGTTATCTGCTCGAGCAGCTCGCTATCGGTGACCGATGGGTCGTTCAACGAGACGACGCACGCCACCTCCTGCCCCCACCGTTTGCTTGGCCGGCCGACGACGACGGCATCAATGACCGACGGGATCCGCAGCAGTGCCTGTTCGACTTCCTCTGCAAAGATCTTCTCCCCGCCCGAGTTAATCATCCCGGAGTCGTGTCCCAGCAGGACGATCATCCCGTCCTCACGCATTTCGGCACGATCGCCAGGGACGACGTACCGAACTCCCTCGACCGTGGGAAAGGATGCCGCTGTTTTGTCTGCGTCGCCGAGGAAGCCGAGCGGGATCGGTCCTGACTTTGCCAGCCAGCCTCGCTCTCCCCCTCCAGGTACAACGATGGTCGTCCGGTCGTCGCTGAGCACAGTCGTCGTCGGCCCGGGCCGGAAGACCCCCGCCTCGGTTGCGCGCCCCGATCGAGAAATCGCAGAAAGCATCGCTCCCGTCTCAGAAGCACCCGCGACATCCGCCACCGCTGTGCTCGGAATCAGTCGAAGCATGCGCTCCTTCGTTTCAGGCGACGTTACCGCTCCGCCCAACACGATGGATCGGACGCTCGACGTGTCGTAGTGCCCTCGCTCGAGCTCATCGAGAAGGGGGCGAGCGAACGCCTCGCCCACCATCAGCATCTGTTGGATATGTTCTCGCTCGACGAGTGACCAGACATCAACGGGGTCGACTCTGTCGACGATGTCGTTCACCACGACGGTGCTTCCCAGCAAAATTCCGCTCAGTCCAACCCAGTGGGCGGCGCCGTGCATGAACGGGGCGATGGGAAGAACTGGCTGAGGAGCCCGTGCCGACGCCTTCGCCGCGATCCCAGTGACATCGAGTCCACGGAACTCGCCGCCCAGGGCGGCACTAAAGATATCGGCCTGACGCCACAGCGTCCCCTTCGGCATCCCGGTGGTGCCCCCGGTATACAGTACGTAGAGGTCATCAGGATCCTGAGATCCTCCGATCGGGGATGGCTCGCTCTCAGGGGAAGTATTTAGCGCGTCCTCGTAGGCGATGGCGCCGGGCAGCATCGGCAGCCCAGAATCATCGTCGACCTGAACGAGCAGCGGGCTGACGTTTAGCTCCAGTAACACCTCCGCGAGAGTCTCGGAGAACGCGGAGTGGAAGACGATGACTTTTGCCGCGGCATCGTTGAGCAAGTAGACGAGTTCCTCGGCGACGTAACGATAGTTGACGTTCGCTGGAACGACTCTGGCACCAAATGACGAGATGCTCGCTTCGAGATACTCGACTCCGTTGTGCAGGTAGAGGGCGATTAGATCTTGACCGCACTCCCATGGATCGAGGTCCGATCGGGGAGTTTTGCAACCAAGCCCTGCTCCCGTAAAGAAATTGGCCAGTCGTCGCGACCGATCCTGAAGCTCCCTGTAGCTGACTCGCCTCGCGCCAGACACGATTGCTGTGCGGTCTGGTACTGAGGTTGCGACTCCGTCGAAGATCTTCCAAAGGTTGAGTGGCGGCGACTCCCTCATCGCATGCCTCTTGAGCTCCTCCGGGCGAAACTCCCGATGCGACCGACGCCACGGCACGGGCGCGGCTCGACCAGCCAGGGCATCACAGAAAACCCAAGACGGTTGGCCGTCGACCCGCGCAAAGGGGGCCCCCGAACAGCTCTCGTACCTGCAGCGGAGCAAGGGGTCGGGTTGGCACCAAGAAAATGAGACGTTTCACGGAGCCTGACGCCGCTTGAACCAAGAGAGCTCATTCACCGGAGCTACCTCGAATCAGCCGGAGCGGTGAGTAGAGCAACACGTCTTCGCCACGCTGATTCAGAACGGTGTTCGTCGTTCTCACCAGCCCCCGACCGAGTTTGCTCGCCGCCCGAGACTCTGCCACCTCCACCACGACCTCGATGGTGTCGCCGACAACCACTGGTTTCCGAACGTTCAGCTCCGTGTGCATGAACGCGACGCCCGTCCCGTGCAGCACACGCGTTTGGATCACCAGCCCTTCGGCCATGGCGTAGGTCAGCGCCCCAGGCACTAGGCGGCCTGGATATCCGGCGGCCTCACTGTGTCGGGCATCCCAAAACAGCGGCTCGTTGAATCCGCACAGGGTGATGAAGGCAATCAGGTCACTCTCGGTGATGGTCCGGGCGCTCGTACGGAAAGCCAGCCCAGGAGTCATCTCCTCCCAGGTTCGACCATGTAACAGCGGCACGGCATGGGACGTACCGCTGTCGCTCACCTTGAGCCTCCAGTGCGTCGGACAGATGCCCGTGACAACCCGCAGCGTTGCCGGTCCACCCGCGCATAAGCGCCTAAAAGCCCAGGTCGTACCCCATAAACGCAACGCGTCCACGACCGCCGGCAGGAGGGCCACATGACCTCACACGCTGGGGATTGGTTGTCCACGCACCGCACGCTCGGCAGCATTCCTTTCGCTGATTCACTTGAGTTGAATAGTCGTTCACTATACCGACAGACTGAGCGCCTTTCAAAAGCGACGAGGCTGGTGTTTCGCGCGAGGACGGGATGGGCACCGCCGGTTCCGAACCCTCGACGCGCCGTCACCCCGCCTCGGCGTCAGTAGTCGCGGGCACCGTCCAGCGCTCGTTACCGGGGGAGGCAGCGTCTTCACGTGTGCACTCGTTGCATGACGCGTGTATCCCGGGGCGAAGAGGTCATTACGTTGGCATCCCGTTTGTCGCACGGGTCGACCTAACCCTTCCGCCCCGCTTTCTCAAAGCCAGCAATGCAGTCGACTTGCTAGGTTTGCGGATGTGCTCAGAGATCTCTTCGACATCAGCGGGAAGGTCGCCGTGGTCACTGGGGGCAGCAGCGGGATCGGAGAGATGATCGCTCGCGGCTATGTCGAGGCGGGGGTGAAGACATATATCGCTTCACGAAAGGCCGATCAGCTCGAGAGTGTCGCGGCGGAGCTCAATGGGGTCGGCAGCGCCGAGTGCGTGCCACTCCAGTCCGACCTCTCGGCGGAAGAAGGCTGCAAAGCACTTGCCGACGCAGTGGCCGAGCGGGAACCCCTTCTGCACATCCTGGTGAACTGCGCCGGAGCGACGTGGGGCGCTCCACTCGCCGAACACGACGCTGCCTCGTGGAACCGGGTGCTCAATCTGAACGTCCAGGGAGTGTTTCACACGACCAAGTTTCTACTGCCGTTGCTCAAGGCTGCTGGGAACTCCGATGATCCCGCCCGGGTCATCAATATTGGGTCGATCGGAGGCATCCGGCCACCGAGCCTGGATTCCTACTCATATACGGCGTCGAAGGCTGCGGTCCACCACTTGTCGGCGCACCTGGCGGCGAAGTTGGCCCCCACCATCACGGTCAATGCCGTAGCTCCGGGTGCCTTCGAATCTAAAATGATGAGGGCGACGCTTGACGCGGCAGGTGACGCTATCGCCGCCGCCTCGGCGATGAGGCGAATCGGCAGACCAGAGGACATGGTCGGCATCACCAGATTCCTCGCCTCTCGCGGTGCTTCCTACATCACCGGAGCCTGTATCGCTGTCGACGGCGGAGGCACGTACACGAAATAGGCCGTCGGATAAACCGCGGCATCGCGCCTGCGCCGCCAGCACAGACGTTTGGCCCCACCCCGATCCGAACCGACCTCCGTGTGATCCTGGTCGCCGCACCCCTTGGTTCCAGTGCGAAGGTGGGCGCCGGCCAAATCGCGCAATACTGAATTACCATTCAACACTGGCTATAGTCCCTGCCGTACTGTCGCATGAACGAAGAAGGTGACTGTGAGCGGACCACTGAATGGCTTGAGGCTTTTGGAGTTCGCTGGCATCGGTCCAGTTCCCTTCGCCGGCATGATGCTCTCCGATCTTGGAGCGGATATTACGAGAATCGACCGACTCGAGTGGGTCGAAGCTGGACGAGCGCCAGGCGCCGATGACGTGCTCGATCGTGGACGGCGCTCGCTCGCAGTCGACTTGAAACACCCTGATGGCCTTGAGGCGGTCCTGAAGATGATCTGCAATGCCGACGGACTCATGGAGGGTTTCCGGCCTGGGGTGATGGAACGGCTCGGTCTCGGTCCTGATATGTGTTGCGCGCTCAATCCCCGACTGGTCTACACCCGCATGACCGGATGGGGGCAGGAAGGACCGCTGGCACAGAGCGCCGGACATGACATCAACTACATCGCGCTCGCAGGCTCCCTCGCCCATATCGGGCGAGCCGACGCGAAGCCGACACCACCGCTGAATCTTGTCGGAGACTTCGGCGGTGGCGGCATGCTCCTTGCGTTGGGTCTGGTGAGCGCGATTCTGCACGCACGAAGCTCAGGCGAGGGACAGGTGGTCGACGTCGCCATGGTGGATGGGGTTGCCTCTCTGATGGCCATGTCTTGGGGCGGACTGGCAAACCACACGTTCAGCGAAGTACCTGGTCATAACCTGGTCGATTCCGGCACGCCGTACTATGACGCGTACGAGACCTCCGACCACAAGTACGTCGCCGTGGGCGCAATCGAACCTAAGTTCTACGATGAGTTGCTCCATCGCACCGGTCTGAGCGATCGACCGTTGGCCTCAAGGCGGGACAGAGCAGCATTCCCGAAACTGAGGGAGACCTTCACAGAGTTGTTTCGATCGAAGACCCGGGACGAGTGGGTGCGCCTCCTCGAGGGCAGCGATGCGTGCTTCGCACCGATTCTGCCGTTGAGCGAAGCGGCAGAGCACCCGCACATTCGTGCTCGCGACACCATCGTCGAGTTCGACGGGATGCTGCAACCAGCCCCAGCCCCCCGCTTCTCCCAGACTCCCGGTATGATCCAGCGGCCGAGAGCCGACGCGGGTCAGCACACCGACGAGCTATTGGAGGAGTGGGGTTTCGCTCCTGACGAGATCAGCGCCTTGCGCGCTGCCGGCGCAGTCGGCGGTCCCGCAGCCCATCTGGCGTGAAGGCTGGGGTGGTCGCCGCCGCCACCACGCTGGTATCCAAGCAACCCATATCTGACCGGGCAGGCAGGTCCGCCCTGTGCCGCGCGGACACGCGCCTCCTCCCACCCCTGTTCGTGATGCCCTCGTCCGGCAGCCGCCGCCCGGGTGACAGGTGGCATCCACAAAATAGTAAGGTCTCGTACTATTAGCTTGCTTCCGTAGTACGCAATTGAGGAGGGTCTCCTATGCGGTCGGTATACGTCGTCGGGTCTCATTCCACGACATTCGGGAAGAAGCCCGACGTCTCGTTCAAGTCTCTTACCCGAGAGACCTATCTCGGCTTGCTCGCCGACGCAGAGCAAGAGGATGGCTGCCTTGTCGATTTCATCTACTTCGGTAACTCAGCGATGCATGGCGCGAAGCAGGGAACGATTCGAGGCCAGGCCTGCACTGTCGAGCTAGTCGACGAGGGACTCATTCGCCCACGTACTCCGTTGATCAACGTCGAGGGCGCCTGCGCAACGGGCTCAATGGCATTCCATTCGGCTTGGAAGGACGTTGCGTCGGGCGAGTCCGACCTCGTCGTGGCTATGGGTGTCGAAAAGCTCTTTCTCCCTCGTGCGAAGGATGATCCCGCGGCGAAGAAAGCCATGATCCGCGGCTTCATGAACGGCGTGGACAATTTCGATCTGCCTCGCCTCTTCGGTTCTTACGAGCGCGCAGCCGAATCCATTGGGGCGATCTTCGCACCCGGTGAGGGGAGGTCGATCTTCATGGACACCTACGCCGTCCAGGCGCTCCTTCACATGCATCGTTATGGAACGACCCAGCGCCAAATCGCTGCAGCGGCCGCGAAGTCACACACGTATGGGAGCCAGAACCCGCTGGCCCAGTATCGCTTCGTCATGACAACGGACGACGTGCTGGAGGATCGTCCCATTTCCTTCCCGTTGACCCGTTCAATGTGTGCCCCGATCGGAGACGGGGCAGCGTCCGCCATGCTTTGTTCCGAGGAAGTGCTCGAGACCCTCCCCACTCGGGTCCAGCAGCGAGCCGTCCGCATCGCAGCAAGCGTGCTCACGGGCGGGTACTACCGCTCGCCCGACGAGCCCTCGCTCTCGGCAGTCGCCGGTACTCGAGCCTATGAGCGTGCCGGCCTCGGACCTGAGGACGTGGATGTCGTCGAGCTCCACGATGCCACGTCCTTTTCGGAGATCTTTCAGCTCGAGATGCTCGGATTCGCCCCGCCGGGGGGCGGCGGGCCCTTCATCGAGTCAGGCGAGGCGGGGCCCGGCGGCCGGTTACCCGTGAACACCTCGGGAGGCTTGGTGTCGAAGGGTCACCCCGTCGGCGCCACCGGGCTCTCGATGGTCTTCGAGTTGATCACGCAGCTACGTGGAGAAGCCGGGAGCCGCCAGGTCCCCAATGCGACCGTCGCTCTCCAGGAGAACGGCGGCGGCGTGATCGGCCTCGAGGAAGCAGCGTGCTCGGTCATCATCCTCGAGGGACTCCGATGAGCGGATCCATCACGTCGTCAGCGATCGACCTGGTGGCACCGGCCGCCGTACGAGACCCGCACGCCGCCTTCGAAGAGCTGCGCGCCATCGGGCCGATAGTCTGGCTTGAGCGACATAAGGCGTGGATCGTCGTCGATTTCGAGCTCGTTCGCGCCGGTTTAACCGAGGAGCGGTTCTCGACCGACACGATTACGCCTCTGTACGAACGGCTGAGCCCCGATCAACGTCTCCAGTACGCCGATGCTGAAGAGTTGCTGCGAGGATGGATGATTTTCAATGACGAGCCGACACACTCCGCGCTACGTCAACCGGTTCGATCTGCGTTCACCCCGACCGCGGTTGCGCAACTCTCCGAAGAAATCGGCGCGTTGACCGATCGCACGCTCGCCTCGCTCCCAGAGACGTTCGACTTCGTTAGGAAAGTCGCCTTCCCTCTCCCGGCCGGCGTCATCGGGCTCCTCCTCGGCGTCGACAAGGACCGAGTGGACGACCTCGGCGAATGGTCGAAGCAGCTTGGTTCGCTCGTCATGGGCAAGGTGTCGAGGCCGGATGCCTGGAGCCGAGCGCTGGCCGCGGCCCAGGAGATGCAGCAGTACTTTGGCAGGCTGGTCGAGCGCTATCGCAATGAGCCCACCGGAAATCTCATCGGACGACTCATCGCGGCCAGTGCCGAGGAACAGGAGCAGCCCCTCACGCCCGAACAGATCATCGGCGCCTGTAGCTTGCTCCTGTTCGGTGGGCACGAGACGACCACGAGTTTGCTGACGACGAGCTTGTACCACATCTGTCGCGACGACGACCTGCGCAGCGCGGCGACGGCCTCGGAGCGGGAGGTGGCGAGCTTCGTCGAAGAGGTCCTTCGCTACGACGGCCCGTCGAAAATCTTCGTCCGGCGCGTTCGAGAGGACATGGAATGGAATGGTGTGGCAATGCGGGCACACCAGCCCGTCTACTTGGCTGTCGCTGCCGCCGACCGCGATCCCTCAGTCTTCGATGAACCGGACCGTATCCTGCCTGACCGGAGCCCGAACCGTCATCTGGGGTTCGGCTGGGGCCCGCATTTCTGTCTCGGGGCACAGTTGGCTCGCCTTGAAGCGCGGATCATCATCCCGCGCCTGCTCCGCGGATATCCCGACATCGCGCTCGGCTGCGAGGTCGAGGAGCTCTCGTGGCATGCGACCATCGTCGGTCGGACGATCCGGCGCCTGCCGGTTCGAGTCACCGCTCCGGCGGGAAGCCTCACGAGGAGGGATTCGTGAGTGTGGTCGATGCCCCCAGACGGCGAACCTCGGGGCGACCAGCCGTGTATGTCCGGGCCGCACGGGGGCTCGAGCGTGATCAATGATCCGGCGCGGATCGAGATGTCGATCCTCAGGACAGCCAGGGTCCTTCGGCGCGCCTTCAACTCGTCGCTCGCCCCGTTCGGGATCAATCTCACCGAGGCCAGCCTGATGTCGTTCATCCGGCAACACGGCCCGCTGAGCCAGCGGCAACTGGCCGATCTCCTGCAGATCTCCCGTCCGTTTGCCGGAACTGTGATCGACTCGCTCGAGCGGCGAGAGCTGGTCAGCCGTCAGGCTGATGCCACGGACCGGCGGGTGTGGCTGATCCACCTCACGACCGAGGCCGATGCATTCGTCGGTGCCTTCGAGGAGGTCGACCGATCGCTGCGAGCAGCCTTCCGCAGGGGGCTCTCACGTGAAGACCGGCGTCACCTGGCCGAGCTGCTCCTGGCCATCGAGGACAACGGCACCACCGTCATCGCCGCCCTCCAGGAGGCCCCAGCGGAGAAGGAAGACCTCTCAATGCTCGGGTTCAGGACGCCAGGCTGACGTTGGCCAAGGAAGTCCGGCGGGATTCCGGAATGCAAACATCGCCATCGGAATGGACAACGAGTTGACCGAACACGAGGCCACTCCGCGCGGAGGCATCGTCCTCGCCGAGGACTCAGTCGGGCATGCTGAAGCCACCGTTGACGCTCAGGACCTGTCCGGTGACCCAGTCGCTCATGTCCGAGCACAGGAAGAGGATGGCGTTGGCCTGATCGATCGGCTCACCCAGCCGCCGTAGCGGGTAGGACTTTATGATCCGCTCGCCGCCTCCCCAGTGGTCGATCACGGGCGAGGCGCCCGGTGTCTTGGTCGTACCCGGCGAGACGGCGTTGACCCGGATGCCATAACGGGCGGCCTCCAGCGCGAAGCCCTTCGTAAAGCCGACTACGCCGGCCTTCGCCGCGCCGTAGGCCACGAGGTAGCGCTCGCCGACACGCCCGCTGTCGGAAATGAGGTTCACAACAGCGCCGCGGTGCTGCTCGCGCATCACGTCGTACGCCGCCCGAGACATCTTCATCGTGCCGATCAGGGACACACCGATGTCGTGCTCGTATTCGTCCGTGGTCAACTCGTCAAAGGGCTTGACCGTCCAGGCTGCGGCACTGTTGACCAGGATGTCCACTCTTCCGAACCGCTCAACGGTCGAAGCGACGGTCTTCGTTGTCACTGCGAAGTCTCGGATGTCCACCTCCGCAGCGAAGCTTTCCCCACCGAGCGCCCTGACCTCAGCAGACACCTCCTCTGCGGCTTTGCCATGAATGTCGGCCACGCACACCTGAGCCCCGGCACGGGCAAGATGCAGCGCGGTCTCCCGACCGATGCCACTGGCGCCTCCGGTGACGATGGCGGTGCGCCCTTCAAGGTCGATAGAGACTGTCATTCGTTCGGAGGCAGGTCGTGCACCATCTCCGGCACGCTCAGGCGCTCGAAGAGGCTGGGGGCCGGGACGACCCGTTGAGGCCCAATCAGCGCCGAGGCCTGGCCGAGTCCGCTAACCGCGCTGGCGTACTGATCGCCGAGTCCTTTCATATAGATGAGCAGCTTCAACCCGCTGGCGATCTGGCGTTCGTTGTCCGCCGCGTCGTATCTGCCCTCTTCAAGGTCCACGAGACCGGTGAGGGGCACCTCTAGGTGGGCGGCTTGCGACGCCGTGTTGGCGTCGATGCCGATAATCATGATCATATCGGCGCCCGCATCTATGTACATCTCGGCTCGGCGGAGTGCCTCGTCCATCGACTGGGTAATCAACGCATCGGTGCGGGCAATGACGACGGTGTCGTCGTTGCGTCGTGCGTCGACGGCGGCCTTGACCAAAGTTGCCTGTGCCTCCGCCTCTCGCATGCGTTGATGCTGATATTCCCAGTCGTTGGCCTCAGTAGACCAGCGCCAGCGGCCGATGCAGTCGATGTCCTCCATGACGAAGGCCGAGGCGCCGGCATCTTCGGCCGAGCGCACGTAACGTCGAACATACGGTGGGACGCCTCCTACGTCGTCGAGGTCGGCCATAATCGGCATGTCGGTGACGGCGCGCACCCTTCGCACCTGCTCGATCACCTCGGCCGGCGTTATCAAGCCGTCCTGCACGGCGTATTCGTGCATCGCCGAGACGCCACCGCCGACCTGCAAGCCGTCGTAGCCAAGGTCTTGTGCGGCAATCGCCTCGAGAGGTCCGCTAACGAGTCCGACGTGGATCACCTCCGGTCCCGCCAACATTTCGCGATATGACATTCCTCGAAGCCTCCGTGCTCCCTAGCGGTCCAGAAACGGTAAGGGACTCAGTATCGGGTTCAAAACGGTCTTGAAACTGGGTCTCGGGTGGGATTACGAAAGGTGTTCGGGGTAGATGACGGCCATCGTTGCACCGTCGAGCGTCAGCGGACGATCAAGCGCCGCCTTGGTGTGCTCGAGGTCATAGCGCACCACCTTGGAGGAAAGGTACGTCTGCGTTTCGGGGCGTTCTAGAAGCGACGCAGCGAACTGCAGATGCTGGAGTTCGTGTCCGTGCGCGCCGAAGATGATGATCTCCTTGTTCAAGAGGTCCGCGGTCTCAATGCCCTGCATTGGACCAGGCACCTTGAATGCGACTTGGACCAGGCGACCCCGGTAGCCGAGACAGCCCATGGCGATACCCGTCGCCTCGAAGGCGTCCCGGCTCGTGAGGTCGACGGCGGTCTGTACCATCTTCCCATTCGTGATGTCGGCCACGGCCGCAACCACTTCGTCTCGTGAGCCCGTGAGGACATAATCGGCCCCCAGTTTCTTCATTTGCTCGAGTCGTCCGCTGCTCGAGCGGGCCACCGCGATCACAGGGCGGGCACCGCTGAGCTTGGCCACCGTGACCGCGGCCTGAGCCAATGCCCCCGTGCCCAAGATCACGATTGCCTTCTGTGCATCCAGATCGCCGAGTTCGAGGAGCCAGCGGCCCTGGTCTGCTAGGCGCTCCAACAGGAGGACCGAGGTCACGTCCGGGCCTTCGGGTATCTTCACCATCTTGGTGTTCGGGTGCAGCACCATGAACTTCGCTGCCCCGCCCCACAGGTATGGCGGCACCGTGTAGTCGTTCCAAAGGCCGTAGCCCGTCATGTTCTCGCAGACGTGCAGCTCCCCGATGAGGCAGTGCTTGCAGTAGTTGCAGGTCACGTTGTACTGCAGCAGGACTCGGTCACCCTCCTCGAACTGCCCCTGCCACCGCTTCTTCGCCATGGGCCCAAGCGTTTCGATCTTGCCGGCGACGACATGGCCCGGGATGAAGGGGAAGGAGAAACCGTACGAGGGAGCGAGGATGTTGTCGTAGTCGTTGTAGAGCTCGTAGTCGGCCCCGACCAGCCCGGTGGCTTCAACTCGAAGCAACCCCGCATCGTCTTCCAACGATGGCATTGGAAATTCTTGGATCTCCAGCTTGCCCGCACCAAGCATCACGGCGGCAGGAACCGTCTCAGCCATTCGTACCCTCCCTATTTTTGAACTCTTTGCGACTTTGATGGTTCAGGGCCTGGCTACCCCCCCACCCCGGCCATCTCCTTTGTGATCCCGACTTCCTCGGGAGTCACGTTGAAGCACCGCAACGCATTGCGCCACAGGACGTCCTCGCGCTGCTCGGTGGTCAGCACGGTCAATTTCTCCTTGATGGTGTCGTGTATCTCGTCACCGATCAGGCTGGTGGGGTGCGGGTAGTCCGTTTCGAACATCGTGTTCTGAAAGGGTGCATCCCCTTGGAGCTGCTCGTACCAGTTCGTTACGAACACCTGGCGACCGAAAAGGAGGCTTGGCGTTTCTTCGCGTGTGAAGATGTCGTTCGACTCCCAAGGCTTGTAGCGGAGGTAGTGGACGTCCATTGCCTCCAAGGCGAAAGGTACCCAGCCGGCGCCGGTCTCGATCAGCGCGAACTTCAGATCGGGAAAGCGGTTCAACACGCCTGACATCACGATGTCGATGCCGCTGAGCGCGTTCTTGAAGAACTCGGCCGTGGTCGCCCATGCGGTCAACTGGGCCTGCCCCAGCAGCCTCATCCGATCCGGGTTGTAGGCGCTGTCGCCGATCCCGCCGCCTCCCGAATGGAAGCTTATGGAGAAGTTGGCCGCCTCCGCGGCGGCCCACATCGGGTCCCAGGAAGGGTCAGGAAATATGGGGCAACCGTGATTCTGTGGCCAGCCCGACATCACCATCCCTTTGATTCCCATTTCGGCGCAGCGCTCGATCTCCGTCACAGCTGCGTCGACGTCCCAATAAGGGAGGCACCCGAGTGGAATAAATCGTCCCGGCTGCTCGGTAGCCCAGCTCAGGATCCAGTCGTTATAAGCCTGTACGACTTCGACCTGCAATTCCATGGATGTTGACAGTCCGATGGCCTTCCAGACGTCCGGGCCGGTTAAACCCAGGAACGGGTACGTCGTGGCGGCCCGGATGCCGAACTTGTCCATGACCTTGACTCGCTCGTTCGGGTCATAGGAAGAAGGGTGTTGATCGGAGTAAAGCTTCATTGTGTTAGCCACCTCGTCTGCCCGCCGTGGTTCACCGTCCGGTCCAGCCACTATCGAGCTACCCACCGCCTTTTCGATCGGCGTACCGTTGACGAACCACCAGTCCTCTTCCCGGTCCTCCCGGTACTTGACGTGCGGGATGGCGTCGCCGTACTTGGATGGAAGCCGGTCGGTGAATAAATCCCGGGCCTCACAGACATGCGCGTCGGCATCCACGATGACCGTCACTTTTACCCCCAACAATCGCTCGCGACGAGCAGTGTTCGGCGTTGCCGACGTCTCTCGCCTATCTTTCTCCGAGGAGCTTCTGGGCCATTTTGAATGGCCGTTCATACATTCTAACAGCAGTGATATTCGTACACAAACGATCGGGCGGATTCCGGAAACCGGATTCGCGTGATGAGCTATTCACTGCCTTTGGCGCGCGCCAGCAGTGCAATGCGCCGTTCCTCAATGAGTGTGAGGTCCAAGTGCTCTCCAAGAAACGACTCGGCGAGCTGCGATTCCCTCGCTATTGCGTCCGCTACCCCTCCCGAATAATTGGCGTACCGGGAAAGCATTTCTCGAGTTGAGCGTTGATCCGCCGAACCTATGTCGGCCGCAATTGACATGGTGACCGGAATCAACTGGTCTGGCTCTACGACACGAGTAACAAGTCCATGTCGCAGGGCGTCCGTCGCACTGAGGAATCGCCCAGTGAGGCTCATGCTCCGAGCCATACGAAGGCCAACCGCCTGAGGCAGCAGGACGGACAATCCCCAAAAGGGCACCAGACCGACCTGCGTGTGGGTGTCCGCAAATCTTGCTGACTCAGAGGCGACCAAGAAGTCGCACGCGAGCGCGAGCTCAAGTCCTCCCGTTACTGCTGCACCGTTTACGGCCCCAATCAATGGCTTGGTCATCTGCGGCCATGGTCTTCCCATGCTCGGAACAAGATTCGCACCCGATGCTGCCATCTCCTTAAGATCCAACCCAGCACAAAAGGCGCTGCCCGCGCCAGTGAGGATTGCGACGTCTATGTCGTCATTTCGCTCAACTGACGCAAGCGTGGTCGAGAGTGCTCCGAGCATCTCGACGTTGAGCGCATTTCTGGCATCCGGACGGTTGAGTGTGACTAGAGCAACGCCATTTGAGACTTCCAACAGCACCGAGTTAGCCATATTCCTATCAGTTGCAAGGTCGATTGAGTGGGCTCGCCAGCTATTCGCGGGTAGCTCCGAGTGAGTCTACGACAGCACTACTCTACCTGAGACTGAATCGTCCTGGGTTCGATGGAGACTTGGGTTATTGGTTTCCAAGCCCCGGTAGGGCTTGTTCTGTGCCAGCGTAGAACGCCGTTTTGAGCTCCGCCGGTGGGATGTCACCGCAGTAGTCGTGAAGGGGCTATCCGTTGAACCAATCCACCCACGAGAGCGTTTTAGCGCGAGGTGGCTGACGTCCTGCCAGCCGCTGGTGTCGGGTCCGTATGCACTCTGTTTTGTGACCGTTGATCGCCCCGCCTTTGCGCGAGTGACGGGCCATCTCCAGCGCATCGAACACCATGTCGGTGCGCATGTGCGCCGCCACCAGCCACAATACGATTGAGGGCGGAACATCCGAAACCATGCGCAATATGCTCGCCGAACCGATTCTTGGCCTTCCGAAAGAACCCCCCATGGACAACGTCATTCCGTGGTCTGAGTTTCCACGATCATGAGATGACTTCCCATCGCTTAAGGCCGGCGCAATGGCCTCTGGTCTAGGTAACCACAAGGAGGCACAGGACCGTTGGGGAAGGTTCCAGGACCGCCTACTGGGGTGAATCGTGGAATACGAAGCCATTACTCTCGCCCATAAGAGGCGACTGATTGAGTAAGAAGGAGCGACATAATGAACATCGAAGGAAGCTCAGCGCTCATCACGGGTGGGGCCTCGGGCATAGGCGAGGCCTCGGCGCGGCTCCTGTCACAACATGGAGCGCTGTGCGTCATTGTCGACCGTAACGAAGACTCCGGAGGAGCAACCTTAGCCGAGGAGATCAACGGTGTATTCGTAAAAGCTGATGTAACTGACGAGGTGCAGATCGAGGCAGCGGTTGCAGCTGCGGTGAGAGCTGGGCCCTTGCGCGTGCTCGTCAACGCCGCAGGCATAGGGAATGCTGGGCGCGTGATCGATCGCGACAATGCTCCTCTCGCGCTCGCCCGATACGTCAAGGTCATACAGATCAACCTAGTGGGAACCTTCAATTGCGTTCGACTGGCAGCTTCTGCGATGGCGCAGACGACGCCGTTAGGCGCAGACGGCCAGCGCGGATGCATCGTCAACCTAGCGTCGGTCGCTGCATTCGACGGACAGATCGGCCAGGCCGCCTACGCTGCCTCCAAGGGAGGCGTCGTGAGCATGACTCTGCCATTGGCTAGGGACCTTGCACCCGTCGGCGTGCGCGTCAATACGATTGCCCCCGGTCTGATTGACACGCCGATCTACGGGCAGGGCAAACGAGCAGATCAGTTCAAAGAGAATCTTGCCGCCAATGTCCCCTTTCCTCGGCGGTTGGGCACGTCTGCTGAGTTGGCGTCGATGGTCTACGAACTGATCTCTAACGATTACATGAATGGCGAGACGGTACGAGTCGACGGCGCGATCAGAATGCCGCCAAAATAGCAGTGCGCGTTCGAGGTGCTCCGTACGACTCCCCCTCACCGGGCAATTGTGCGGACGAGGCATACGGGATGCCTCCGGGCAACGACCTTGGCTGTCATTGCCCGTTCCCGCTTCGGGCTCCGCATTGGGCAAAGCGCGACGTGACGGGTTGGTCCCCGACCGCCAAATCGGGTTCGGCGCCAGTCTTGCCCGTGATCGAGTCGACTCGCCGGACGGAGGCGACGCTTGTGTCTCCGGTCAGAGTCGGGGCTGCAGGACCTGGACCTGGGATGCCAACGCCATTGCCCCATCCTGCCCGCCCGAACAAAACACGAGGTGACAGAACCCTCATCAAGATGAGTACCTGGAGTCAGTCAATCAAGTGCGGCTGCACCGAACACCCAGGGACTGGTCTCGGTGATGAACGTCGAGGGGAACCCGAGGTCGATGCCCGTTTCTGACTCCAGCCGCTCGATGGCATTTAGAGGAAGACTCACCTCCAGCGCGCCGAGATTGTCGAGGAGCTGATCGAGGCGGCGTGCACCGACGATGGGGTGGATGGCTGGCGACCGTGTTCGTGTCCAGGCAATGGCCACTTGCGACGGCGTTGCGCCGAGGTCGTCGGCGACGGACTGTACGGTTGTTGCCACTCGGCGCTGCTGCTCGGTGATCGACGACGGATCGACCCGGGTCCCCGCTTCGGGCCGCTGTTCGCTGGTGAACTTTCCCGAGAGAATCCCCCCGGACAGCGGACTCCACGCAGCGACGGCCATGCCGAAGGCTTCGGCCATCGGAAGCAATTCCCGTTCGATGTCGCGTTGCAGCAGGCTGTAGGGCACCTGCAAACCGGCGAACGCTGTCCAGTCTCGCCAATCGGCCAGGGTGTTCGCCTGGGCGACGATCCACGCCGGCGTGTCGGAGATGCCGATGTGGAGGATTCGTCCGGCACGTACCTCGTCGTCGAGGGCCCGCATGGTCTCTTCGATCGGGGTGTACCGGTCCCACATGTGCACCCAGCAGATGTCCAGGTAGTCGGTTCGGAGTCGCCTCAGGCTGGTCTCAAGCGAAAGCCGCAGGTTCTTGCGATGATTTCCCGCGCCGTTAGGGTCGTCTCGGTCGCGGGACACGGTGTACTTGGTAGCCAGGACGAACCGGTCTCGGCGACCGGTGAGCACCTCGCCAAGGATCTCCTCACTGGCCCCTCCCCGATAGTTGATGGCGGTATCGATGACGTTGCCACCCGCTTCGGCGTAAGCGTCGACCATCCGGCCACACTCCTCGAGCGGCGCCCCTACGCCGCCCTGCTCGCCGAAGGTCATTGCCCCGAGAAACAGCTCGGACACACGTAGGCCCGTGTTCCCGAACGTGCGGTACCGCATTACGCCTCGGAACCCCCGCCAAAGGCCTCACCGGCGAGGCGAACCACTTCTTCATGAGGCACGTCACGAAGATGTTGATCGAGCGCCCAGCGATGCCCGAACGGATCGACGAACTGACCGGTCCGATCGCCCCAGAACGCATCATGGAGCGGTTCGAACTCGGTCGCACCGGCGTCGAGCGCCGTCTTCCACACGCTGTCGGCGTCGTCGACAGCGAGGTGTAGGGCCCCGTAGGTGCCGCCGAGGGTCAGCGGCGAGACCACCCCCATGTCGGGGAACTCGTCGGCAATGGCCAGCACGCTGTCACCGAAGCGCAGCTCGATCGTCAGTACCTGACCGCCGGGAAGGGTAATCCGACGCGTCTCGACCGCACCCAGGACGGAGGAGTACCACTCGGCGGCGGCGTTGGGATCTCGGGTCACCAGATGACTGGTCAGGGTGCTCATGGCGTCCACTATACATACTGTATAGATCCTATGTATAGACATTTGATATACTCGCCGGTCGTGCCAGAACCCTCCCGACCTACCCGCAGGGGTCAAGGTCGCCGAGAACGACGATCGGACGAAGACAGCCCAGAACTACGCGAGGCAATCCTTGTCGCCACCGCCGACCTCTTGGCCGACGAGCAATTCTCCGAACTGACCGTGGGCGAGATCCTGAGCGCAGCTTCTGTGTCGCGCGGCACCTTCTACTTCTATTTCGACAGCAAACATGACGTGCTCGCTGAACTCGTGAAACGAGCTGTTGCTCAAGGTCACGATGCCGCCAGTCCGTGGCTCGCCAACCCGGCTGACAAGGCAGCCGCCCTACGAGCTGGGACGACAGCCGGCGCCCAGCTGTGGCAGGCCCACGCCCCCATCCTGCGGGCAATCGTCGAGAACTGGCGTACCGACCCTCGTCTGACCAACCTGTGGTTGGAACAGATGCAGACGTTTACCGATGCCGCCATCACGCAGATCAACGCCGATCCACAAGCGCTCGAATGGCTCGCCGATGTCGACATCGCTGCAGTTGCCACTTCGTTGACCTGGCTCGGCGAGCGCCTCTACTACCTCGCCGCCATTGCGATCCCACCGTTCGATGATCAGGACACCCTCGTCGAGACTCTCGTACACATCTGGACGTCCACACTCTACGGATCTTGACGAAATGCGCATCCTTCGGACGGAAATCCCCAGCCGGACGGACGCCCACCGAATCGTTCGGCACTTTCCCAAGACTTCATCCGGAGTTCGTCCGGCCATCCCGCTCACCGATCGGCACCTGGCAATGAGGCGAGAATCAGGACGATCCCTGGAGACCGGCTTCAACCGGCGCCGACGACCGGTACACCCCGGATCGGCCAACCCAAGGAGGTGTGCGCCATGTCGGCGCTACTCATCGGATACGCCCGAGGTTCCACAGATCAGCAGGACCTGACGTCTTAACGCGACGGCCTCGCCCCTCTCGGGTAGCTGCCACCCGCATCTACGTTGATCACGGATTGACGAGGACAAATCGCGAACGTCCTGGCCTGCGTGAAGACCTGGCCGCGTGCCGTGGGGAGACACTCTGGTGGTTATGAAACTCGATCGGTTGGCCCGCTCCCTTCCTGATGCACGGGCGATTGCGGACGAACTCACGGTCCGACAGGTGAGTCTCAACCTCGGTGGCTCTGTCTACAACCCCAATGATCCGGGTCGGACGCCTGATCTTCAATGTCCTGGCCATGGTGGCTGAGTTCGAATCCGATCTCATCCGGTTGCGAACTCGGGAGGGGATGAAAGTGGCCAAAGCCTAGGGCCATCTCCGAGGTCACCAGGGATACCGCAGTCCCGAACACCGCGTACCGAACGGGCGGACGCGAGTTGGGTCACAGCCACCTCGACGGACGCTACGACATCCACTTCGACCGGCGAACCCGTGACCTCCTCGTAGGTCGGGGGATTGCTCAGCCCGATGTGTACGCCCCCAGTGAGAGGCTCAATGCGGCCGGTCCTCACCAGTGAGTGGTGACCTCGCCGAGGAACATGTGGCCGACCTCATGTCACGCGTTCTGTCGGGCCCAGCGACGACCTGCGGGAGGTCGCCCTTGTGCCGCAACCTCCGCCTTGGACTGTTCGAGTTTCTGGAGCAATGAAGTGAGCATCCGCACCTCTTCTGGCTCCCAGTCCTCCACGAACGAGCCGAACCGATCTAGACCGACTTCGGTGAGGCGTTGCAACTCTTCGATGCCGGCAGAAGTGAGTGTCACTCGGCACGAACGTCTATCAGCCGGATCGGCCGTGACGTGTGCGAGCCCCATTCCTTCGAGTTCGCGTACCTGCCGGGTGACCTGTGAAGGATGGACATCCTGCGCAGTGGCGATCTCTGACGGACGGATGCCGGGTGTAGTGGCCACGACCTGGAGGAGACTCAGGGTGTTCGCCCCCTTTTTCTGGCGCCTGGCTCGATCAAGGGCTTCGTTCGTCACGAACAGTGCGGCCACCATCGCGCGGACGTCCTCCCTGCTGGCCTTCATCGTGGATCAATGGTACATTAGTTGATAGACGCAATCAATTTATTCTCCAGAATTGGAGCCGCAATGAATCCGATCGAGAAGGTGATGGCTAAGAGAAACTCCCACTTCAAGTTGGCCGTGGCGACTGCGGTGTTGGTGCTGGTTCTCTGGGTGACGGGTTCTCCGACCCCGTCGCTGTGGATGGCGCCAGTAGTCATCCTCGTCCTCTGGATCGCTCTCCAACTCGGGTTGGCGTCCCGCCATCGGCGGCGCGCCGCATAGCGCTGCGGCCCAAGGTTCTATTCGTATGGATGGCAGCGCAGCGCGCATGCACTGACGGTCACCTGTCTGGAAACGGATCCCCTACGGGCAGACCGCCGGCGATCCGAGAACCAGCTGAGCAGTACCGGATGCCGTTCCCTCTCCGGGCATCTGGCCATGCTGCAGACCCGTCACGTTTAGACGGCCGGTCCGATGCCTCCGTAATCATGTTGTCGAGCTGTCCAAGGATCGCGTGGCGATTGGGCGCGCTGGGACGCGTGGAATTTGCAGAATTGGGATCAACGCCCGCGAACGCAAGCCCGATCACAAAGCCCGCGACCTCCTCGAGTTGTCAGGCGCGCGGTCCTGCACTCCTGTCTGGAGGGCGCAGCACCCATTGTTCAGCAGAAAAGAGGTGGAAAGCCTTGACGACGTTGGCGCCGGGGGCCAGTTCGGCGACCCGCTGTGCCGCCGAACCAACGGTGGTGAGCAGTACTCCAACACCGTGTTCGACTGCGTTGGTCGGATCAATCAGTGGAACCCTGCTGAGAGCGCCATCCGCGGCACCCGCGCTGCTCAAGATGTTCTCGACCCCGTCCCACGCCACCGCGAGCAGCACCGCGTCGGATCCGGTGACCACCTCCCGGAGAGTGCACGAGCGCGCCACGCCACCTAGGCGTTCAGCGAAAGCCTGGGCCTTGGCGCGCGATCGACCGCCAATCACCACCTCGTGTCCAGCGCGATCCCAGCCTGTACCCAGCGCCCCAGCCAAAGTCCCTGTTCCCAGGTATCCCGATTCGCATGTCTCTTCCTCTGCCGTCGTCATGTCTTGGCATCTACGACAAGAAGAGCCATACGAACCGATCGGTACGTGTCGAACCTTTAAGGATGGTGGCGTGAGCGCCCACGGACGCGGTTGCGAGGAACTGGTCGCGGACTGTCGGTTGAGCGCGACAACAGATCTATTTCTCCACAGGTGGGACCCCGTCGTTCTCGCAGCTCTTCGCGCTGGCCCTCGCCGACGCCGCGAGCTACGTGCCGCTATCGGTCGCATGAGCGACAAGGTTCTGACCGATGCGATACGCCGTCTGCTCGAACATGGTCTCGTCAGTCGCCATTCCTATGCGCAGGCCCCACCTCGCGTCGAGTACCGGTTGACACAACTGGGTGAGAGCCTGGTAGACGGCCCAATGAACGCGCTCGGAACATGGGCGATCCAACACGGCGACGAGCTTGTTGATGCGCAAACGCTGGCATGATCAGAAGAGAAGTTCCCCTCCGTGAACCTTGCGATCCGTCGGTAGCCAGTTGACGATTCTCCCAGGGGGCGTCATTCCTGGTCCTTCGAGTGTCCCGAACATTCGACGGCCCAGTGGGCCGGGCCTCGTCAATCCTGTGACTTTGGAAAGTACGCGGCTAGGGAAGCTTGACATTGACGCCTGCGTCAGGGTTTACCGTCGAATAGATGAGCTACCCAGTAACAAATCGACAAGTGCATCTCGTCCGCCATCCCGATGGGCTCCCCACGCCAGAGGATTTCAAGCTGGTCGAGGTGCCTGTGCCATCGTTGGAAACCCGACAGGCACTGGTACGAAACACGTACCTGTCACTCAGCGCGGCGATGCGTACGCTGATGGGTCAGTCTGACGTCCCAATGCCGCTGTACCAACTCGGCGAGGTGATGTACGGACCGGCGCTGGGAGAGGTCGTCGCATCTGAGGATGCGGTCTTGACACCGGGGGATCTGGTCCAGCACCGTCAGGGATGGCGCGACTATGCCTGGGGGCCAGCCACCGAGTTTCGGCCTATCGACTCGGATGCACTACCCGACCCGGTCGCTCATCTGGCCCCAGGCCTCACCGCGTATGTAGGGCTGGTCGCTGCGGGACGGATCGTGCCCGGCGATGTGGTCCTGGTTACCGGCGCGGCCGGGGCGGTTGGTAGCTTGGCCGGACAGATCGCCCGCCTGCTCGGCGCCGGCGAGGTGATCGGAACCGTCGGGTCGCCCGCCAAGGCCCGCTTTGTTGTCGAGACCCTCGGCTATGACCGGGCCTTCGATTATCACGACGGGGACCTAGTCGACCAGTTCCGGGCCTTCGCACCTAAAGGTGTGGACGTCGTCTTCGACAATGTCGGAGCGGATCAGCTCCGGGCGGCTATCGCCGTGGCCAAGTCCCGCGCCCGGATCGCTGTGTGCGGCTCATTGGCTCATCAGTTGGGTGGTGCAACTGCCGATATCGCCCTTAACACGATGGAGATCATCGGCAAGCGGATCACCCTGGCGGGCTTCACCGCCGCTGACCATCCCGGTCTTGCCACCGCCTGGCCCGAACAGTTCGCTACCTGGCTCTCCGAGGGAGACCTCGTCCTCCCCTATCAGCGCCTGTTGGGCCTGTACGCAGCCGTGCCCGGGTTGATCGACCTGCTCGCCGGTCGCTACAGCGGAATGGTTGTGGTGGACTTAGACGATGCATATCGCTGAGGCCGCCCACGCCGTCGGGGCCAGCCCACGGGCACTGCGCTGGTACGAGCAGCAAGGCCTGCTAGACGTGGCCCGGGCCCGATCCGGCTACCGCGAATACAGTCCGGCCGATCTGACCCGGCTACGCAACATCCGCACCTTGCTCGACCTCGGGTTCACCGTCGAGGACATCGCCACGTTCAGTGCATTCCTCGATGATGACCTTCCGGAACGCTTCGGCGCTGACCCCGGCGGCCCCTGCGAGGCCGCCCTCGCCAGGACGCGTGATCGTCTCGCTACCCTCGACCGACGCATCGCCGAGCTCACCGGATTCAGAGACCGGCTCGCCGCCAGCCTCGCCACTCCCATCGGGTAGGCCAGCTGGCCTGAAACCGGTCATCTATTTCGCCAGGCCGGCCATTTACGAATGGCTGGGATCGGAAGCATGCTCGTCGACGGACTGGTCGGTGATGGCGCCCAAGAGATAGACGAGCACCCCTCGCCTCTCTCGCTCGGCGAGGGGATCCCGGCTGCTTGCAGGTACTCGGCGACGACGGAGATGAAGTGGTCGTACACACGCGTGACCGCATCGAGTCGGCCTCAGATGACAGTGGACCAAACAGCGGGACGAGGCGTTCGATCAACTCCGCCACGCATTCAGTCACCTCGTCGATGTTTTGCGCCCGGGGGTTCACGCGATCTGGACTCCAGACCTGAAGGGGCAGATCACCCTCATCATTTACTTTGAGGCCGGCTTCACGAAGTGCTGGGATCAGTCTGGCCGATCGCAGTGACGCTGGCGCTTGTTCCTGGCCAGCCGCATAGCTTCCAGCGCTACCCGGAACCCCAACTATCGAGACTGTGCCCGCTGTTGGAATCATTGAGGTTGCTGGTAGCCAGGGTGGACGCCGGTGGTGAGCTCCTGGCTGGCGGCTAGCCGCTCGAGCATGTCGTGGAGTTGCGTCCGCTTCGTCGGCGTCGAGTCCGGCACAGATGTCGTCTTCGTGGGCGGCACCGATTGGTGCGAGTTGTCGCATGAAGTCGGTGCCGTGATCGGTGAGATGCAGGGCGTGATGACGTCGATCCTCGGGATTGCTGTTGCCGTTCGATCAGCCCACGATGCTTCTAGGCGGTCAATGAGCTGCACTAGACGAGAGGCCGGGGTGCCGAGCGTACGGGCGATTGCCTGCTGGCTCTGACCTGGCTGCCACGCGATCAGACGCAACACGCCGGCCTGGGCGAGCGTGAGATCGAGCGCCTTGATCCGCTCGGCGAACCGGGCGGCGGCGTCCGCCCCCAGCTGGGCCAGCAGGAACGCGTTCCCCGGTCGGCGTGGCCCCGGCCAGGACGATCCCGTCGTGCTCATGGCTCGTAACGTCATATACAGTGCTTAATAATCGTATACAAGCAGAATTACTATTAGCAAGTGAAACGACTTCGCTCCCCAGGAGGGAACCCATGACCACCGCCGTCGTTCCCTCGGTCCGCCGCCAAGGCGGGCCGCCGCTGCTTGTCCCGATATTGGCCTACGGAGCGCTGATGGTCGTCGCGGTGATTCTGTCGGTCAAAAGCCCCCGACCTTCGGCGTCCGCCTCGTCCGTACTGGCTTACGACCGTGCGCATCACGATGCCTTGCTGGTTGCCGGCTGCCTCGGGTTCGCAGCGTCGATTCCGTTGGCTATCTGGAGTGCCACCGTTTATCGGCGGCTGCGTACCGGGCTTGGCGTCATCGCCCCCGGTGCGGTGATCGGCCTGCTTGGAGGTGTGCTCGCCGCAGCCTCCCTCGCGACTGACCGGACTGATCAACTGGACCAGTTCTCAGATCCCTATGAGCCTGGCGACCCAGCCGTGGCCCGCATGCTGACGGACCTGAGCTTCGCCACCGGCTCCGCCGGGTTCGTCGCGCCACTCGGCCTGCTCATCGCCGGCATAGCGGTACCCAGCCTGATCCTTCGCCTGCTGCCCCGTCCGCTCGCCGGAGTCGGTTTAGTGATCGCCGCTCTCAGCGTCATCTCCACGTTCGCGCTGCTCACCTCAGCGCTGGACTTCACCTTCCCGATCGGGCGATTTCTCGGGCTTGCGTGGCTCATCGCCGCGAGCATCGTCCTCCCCGCCAATCGCCGTGGTGCCAGCCGGACCACTGTCTCAGAGTCGGTGACGCAGGACATCACCCTCTGATCCAGGTCGTAGGAAGCCAGTCACTGGCCTCCCGCACGCTTCTATGGAGAGCACGGTGTCCAGTGTCGCACCGCAGCGTGATCGGTCTCCTTCTCAAGGGGCTGCAGCAGCGATCGCAGAACGGCAATGGCGGCGTGGACATTGCGGGGGTGACGGCACCACCATGCCGATGCGGGAATCCAGGCTCACGGCTCTCGGGCGGAGACTTCTGCCATATTCGACGCGGCGCGAGCCGTCGCGCTCGGCCTCGAGCAGTCCTGCGACACCCCTATCAAGAAAAACGCACGATCCCGGCACATCGAGACGGTCCTATTTGATGACCCGAGGTCCGGGCCCACAGCGGCATGACAAGCTGGCGATCGTGGCACGTGAAGGTCCATTTTGGGATGCGATGGAGGGCAGAGCCGCCCTTCCTCCCGCAGGAGTCACCTTGGGTTGGGAGCTTGTGTCCGTTGACCCCGAGCAAGGAACGATCGAGGTCGCGTTTATTGCGACTGATGCGTTCTTGAATCCGGCTGGAGTGGTCCAAGGCGGATTCTTAGCTGCCATGCTCGATGACACGCTTGGACCGGCCCTCGTTGCGGGACTCGATCCAGGGGACTTTGCCCCGACGATCGATTTGCACGTCCAATTTCTCCGACCAGCCCGCCCAGGCCGTCTATTTGGGCGGGGGCGAGTCGTTCGACGCGGTCGAGACATTGCTTTTCTCGCCGGAGAGCTTGTTGACGATGAAGGAGTCGTCCTCGCCATTGCGACGGCGACAGCACAGATCAAATCCAAGATGCTCTAGTGCTCAGCTCAAATCTTCGATTTCGTGACCCGAAGATTTGAGCTGTCGAAGACCCCGCCGAGGCGAACCAGCCCATTTCCTAACTGCGGTGCGTGGTACGCATACCGCTTCGGAGAGGATCGGGGGCGATTACCCTCTCCCCCGACCAACGGCAGTCAACGGTCACGTAGCAGACAGCCACCCAGACTCCGATGCCCAGTACCGATCCCGGCTCGGCACGAACCCGATCGAGACAAGTGGGGCGATCGCCACAATGCCGAACGCGAGAGGGTAACCGGCGGCGGCAATGAGGGCCCCTATCGTGGGACCGACCGCGGACGCCGCCAGAAACTGCCCGGTGTTCTGGATACCCAACGCCTTGCCAGACCAAGCCGGCCCTGCAGCCTCAGCCACCGACGTAAAGGCAATGCCGTTGTCGGCCACGCTGACCGCCGTCGCGATGACGAGCAGGACCGCAGCGGCAGCACTCCAACGCAGGCTGCCTGACAGCGCGAGGAGGAACATCACGACGACCCCGCTGACCGCTACCCAGCGCAGTACCTGGACGCGGCTCCCCACACGATCACTCACCGAACCGACGACGACACGTCCCACCGCACCGGCACATTGCGCGCTCGCGATGATTGCGCCGGCTGCTGCCGTGTTCCAGTGCAATCCGCCGATCAACCAGACCAGCCCGAAAATGGAAAGGGTGAACTGCGGCACGACGAGAAGGACCGATACCAAGTGGATTCGGACTAGGAACCGACTCTTCGAGTACGGGTTGGCGGCCGCTGCGGAGGGTGCTGTGGAGTTGGTTGGCTTCGGCGGGTTGGCGACGCCAATCGCACAGGCGAGAGCAACAACCGCCGTAACGAGGCCGGCAAGGAGCAAAGGCGCCCAGGTCCCCCACCGCTCGGCCAGCGGCGGAACTACAAGAGCGGCCGTCGCGACGCCTAGTGGCTGGGCCATCTGCCGGATACCCATGGCAAGCCCCCGTCTCGATCGTGGAAACCAACCCACGACCACTCGCCCGCTCGCAGCATTGGCGCTGGCCGCCGCCGCACCGCCCAGCATGAGCAAGACGCCGAGGCTCACCAACCCACTCGCCGACGCAGCAGCGAAGGCGAAGAGCGCGGTCAGCGCGAGTCCGCCGGCGATGACCCATCGCTCACCGTAGCGATCCGCCAGGGCGCCCCAGGCGACCAACGTCAAGACCATCCCGGAAGTTGGCGCGGCGGCGAAAAGGCCAGCCTGAGCCAGCGGCAGACCTCGCGCGACGTGCAGCAGCAGGATGAGGTACGCCGGGGTGCTGACGAGCAAAGTCCCGGCCGCCTGCGCGCCAACTCCGAGCGCGAGCATCCGCCAAGCGGCGGCGGGAACTTGCTCCTTCATTTTCGATGTGGTCGCGCGCATCGTTTCATCTCGAGACGGGTGCTCAGTGGTGTACCATTATGGTATACCACTGAGGAGAACCATGAGCCCTACGAACGAAGGCCACGCCTATGAAAACCTGCGGGCAGCGATCTTGTCGCTGGACCTAGTTCCCGGCGAGAAGCTCAGCGAACGAGGTCTCGAGCCGGTGGTGGGCGCCTCACGCACACCCATCCGAGCCGCCCTCATGCGACTAGAGAACGAAGGGCTCACCCGACGTGCGGGTCGAGGGTGGCAGGTGACGCCCATCGACCTGGCTGAGGTCCGCTCCGTAATGGAGTACCGCGAGGCGGTCGAGGCGGCAGCCGTTGCCCTCGTGGTTGAGCGCGCGAGCGGCGAAGAGCTTGCTGCCCTGCGCATCCTGGCCGAGGCGCACAACGGCCAGGACGACGAGGAGACCGGGTTGCGCGACGGCAGCGACTTCCATGTGGCGCTGGCGCGGCTGTCCCGCAATGAGTTTCTGGCCGACGCCATGGGTGGGGCCCTGACACGGCTCAGCCGGACTCGCTGGCTCGAGGTCCGCACGCCCGAGTCACGCGCTCAGGCCCGTCGGGAGCATCTGGAGATCATCGCGGCGGTCAAATCCCGCGACGCCGGCCTGGCGGCAACCCTCGTGGTGTCCCATAGCCGGGGCACCCGCGACCGGCTACTGACCTACCTGTCACAAGAGCGACGCCGCCTGCGCGGGCGTGGATTCTCGATCATCGAATCATCGACTACCCCTCCAGCGCTGAATGTCGTCTGACCGCGCCCAAGCGGCAACTCGGATCGCTCATGAAAGGGGGAGCGTGACACCGCGCGCTCATCTGCAAAAGTAAACGGTACCGTGCTTTTGGCTGTCGAGCGGCCCGGACTCCCGGGCTGGGCCTCGGCCTCGGGTCGCTGACGACTCGTTCATTTCGTGGCAGCGATTTGTACTTGGTGAAAGAGCCCCGGCAGTTGTCATCCGATACCCCTGGCGCCTCCGGACACGATGGCCGTGCTACAACCCGGCGAGCAGCGAAGCACGGACGACTACGGCGAAGTGACCGAGGTCTAGCCGCGGTCTCGCAACCACCCAGTCCGATCATGGCAGGCGCTCGAAGAGGGTGGCGTTGGCCATCCCTCCACCCTCGCAAACCGCCTGGAGCCCGAAGCGACCATTGACCCGTTCGAGCTCATGGACGAGGGTCACGGCCAGTTTGGCGCCCGTGGCCCCGAGAGGATGGCCGAGGGCGATCCCTCCCCCGTTCACGTTCAAGCACGAATCGTCGGCCTTAAGCGCCCGTTGCCAGGCCAGGACTACCGAGGCAAAGGCCTCGTTCACCTCGAAGCGCTCGATATCCTCCATCGTCAGGTGAGCCCGGTCCAACACCTTCTGCGTCGCAGCGATCGGCCCCCCCAACATCTCTACCGGGTCCGTGCCCACTACGGCCATGTGTCGTATCGCGACACGGGGATGCAGGCCCAGTTCGTGCGCTTTCGCTTCGCTCATCACCAGAATGGCCGCCGCACCGTCGGCGATCTGAGAGGCATTCCCAGCCGTCACGCGACCGTTCGGAACGAAAGCGGGCTTAAGGGACGACAAGGCGTCCATCGAAGTCGATCGAATGCACTCGTCCGCCACGAGCTGATCTGGAAGAATCTCCACCTCTTCAGTCTCGCGGTTACGTTGCTTCCGAGTGACCGGGATAATCTCGCTAGTGAATCTACCTTCGTCTCTTGCGGCAGCTCCGACGGCGTCCAGGACGATATCTACACCTCGTGGTGCAGCAGCGCGGACCTCCTCGGGCCACTCGGGATCGGATGAATCGATGGCAACATCCGCCCCACAGGTGCGGACGAAAGGGAGCTTGATTGGCGAAGATGCCGTGCCGATCACTGTTGAGCCCAACAACTTGGCCAATTGGGCTACGAGGTGTCCGACGCCGCCTGCGGCCGCCTGAACAAGAATCGTATCGCCGGGCTGCGCCCGAGCCGCTCGTAGGAGTCGCAACGCCAAGGGTCCGGTCATCGACAAGATGGTCGCTTCGCACGCGTCGACACCCTCCGGCACCGGCGCCAGCCACATTGCATCCGCCGTCACGTAGTCAGCGAATGCATCCTCGGACAGGGCAACTCGCTGCCCCATCGTCTCCGAACCATTCCTGCTGGCAGGTCGCACTCGAATTTCCTGGCTGGCCGCGTCGATCTCTACCCGTGGGTGGAGCTTGGTTCTATCTTGCGGTTGACGCATCGCCGGGCCGGAAAGCGCAACATCTTGGTATGTGTGATGACGTGGTGGTCAGGGTCGAGGGGCTGGTCAAGTTCTATGGGAGCCGGAGGGTCGTCGACGGGCTGAGCTTTGAGGTATCGGCCGGTGAGATCGTGGGCCTGATCGGCGCGAACGGGGCGGGCAAGACGACGACCGTCGAATGCCTTCAAGGGCTTCGCCAGCCTGACGCCGGGAAGATTTCGGTGTTCGGGCTGGACCCGAAGGTTGCCCTGGACGGGTTGCGCGGGCTGGTTGGCAGTCAGCTGCAAAGCGCGGGGCTTCCCGATCGCCTGCGAGTGGGCGAGGCGGTGTGGTTGTTCGGAGGTCGGGACGACCCGGATTTGCTGGAACGATTCGGTCTGGCCGAGCGACGGCATTCGGCATTCGCTTCGCTTAGCGGCGGCGAACGCCAGCGACTGTTCTTGGCCTTGGCATTGGTGAACCGACCTCGACTGGTCTTCCTCGATGAGCTCACCCAGGGTCTGGACCCAGCGGCATGCGGCGGGGTGTGGGGAGCGATCGACGAGCTGCGGCACGAAGGCACCACCGTGGTCCTGGTTACTCACGATCTGAGCGAGGCCGAGGCGCTGTGTGACCGGGTCGTCGCAATGCGAGCCGGCCGGGTCCTCGATGAGGGGTCCCCCAGCGCACTCGTCAACCGCCACGGCCGGAAGGTGACGATCACATTCACTGTGCCCGAAGAGGTCTCGCCCGAGGAGTTCGAGACCCTACCGGGCGTGGACGGCCTCGCATTCCGGGCCGGGCACGCCACGGTCACCGGCAATCGGGAGGCGATCGCGCAGGTCGGCGCTCGGTTGGTGGCGTCGGGGTCTGTCCCCGTCGACTTGTCGGTGCGGGTTCCTCGCCTCGCAGACGCGCTGGTCAATCTCCTCAACGGTGCCACCACGGGCGGGTGCACCAACGACGAACTGCAAACTACCCATGCGTACCACGAATTGATGGGAGCGAGTCGATGAGCGCAACTTTCCGGTTGGTGCAGGTCGAGTTGCGATTGATGGCGCGAGAACCCCTGACGTTGGTGTTCGTGCTCGCCTTCCCGGTAGTGACGATGCTGATCATCGGGGGTGCCTTCGGCACCACGCCGACCGCGGCGTTCGACGGGGTCAACCCGTCGCAGTGGTACGTCGCGTCCTATTTGACGGTAGTGATCGCCGCCACGGGGCTGATCATGATCCCGGTCCACCTCGCCTCCTACCGCGAACGCGGAGTGCTGCGCCGCTTGGCCGTGGCCGGGTTTCCGCGCTGGTCATTCGCGCTTTCCCAGGCACTGGTCGGCCTGGTCGCCATCGCATTCGGGTCGGCCGCGCTGCTCGCGGTGGCCGCACCCGTCTACGGGTTGCCCTCGGCCAGTCATCTCGATGATGCCGCCACCGGCTTCGTGACAGGATCGGTAGCGTTCGTTGCCATAGGCGTGCTCCTGGGCACCTTGCTGCCCTCTGCCGCGTTCGGCGCAAGCGGTCGGGCTGCTCTTGTTCTTCCCGTCTTTTCTCCTCGGTGCGGGGGGGCCACCCCCGCATGTGATGGGTTCGGTCCTGCGGACAGTCGCCGGCTACCTGCCGTTGACCCAGGTGACTGACTCTGTGCGCGACCCGTGGCTGGGAACCGGGTCGGCTACCGGCTCCCTAGCCGTGGTCGCCGCCCTAGCGGTGATCGCCGGCGGCCTGGCGGCCCGCCTCTCAGTTCTCCGGACGAGCCGATAGGCCGATAGGCCGATAGGCCGATAGCAGACAGTCGCAGCACTTCGGGTCTCGTAGAATCGTGCAGGTGTTCACGACACGCCCAGCGTTCCCGGTCTCCGCCTCGCTGGCCCGCCGGGCCGGTTGGATCGCACTAGCTGTGTTTGCTGCACTGGTGGCGGTCGGGCTCGGGACCCGCTTGGACCACGACGCAGCCCGCTTGGCATTGGGCGCAGGGGTCGCTATGGCGGGGGCCATCCCCTTGTTCTTGCTTCGCATCCGGCCGGTATTGGCGTGGGCAGCCCTCGCCACGGCAGGAATAGTGGTGCTCGGTAACGCTGATTCTCGAACGATCGTGTGGTTCGCAACGGTCGTGGTTGCAGCATGGTGTGTGCTGGCCGGAGGGGTCCGAGTTGGCATCGTCTACTGGGTCGGGGTAGTCCTGCTCTTCGGCGGCGAATGGCTGTGGGCCGTCCGGGATCCGGGGTGGGCTCCATGGACTGCGGGCGTGACTGTCTCGGTGCTGGCCGCGTTGCTTGTTCGCCACGAGTTCGTGTTGGTCGAACGACTCCAATCCGCCCAGATCGACCTGGCAGAGAAGACTCGGCTCGCAGAGAGGGCCCGGATCGCGAGAGAACTTCACGACGTCCTCGCCCACAGCCTCACTGTGTCGCTCCTCCACGTGACCAGTGCCCGGCTCGCCGTCGAACACGACCCCGACGACGCAAGCCGGGCCCTGGCTGAGGCGGAGCGCCTGGGCCGCCAAGCCCTCACTGAAGTACGCGCCACCATGGGCCTGCTCCGAGTCGACGGCGGCAGCGACCTATCGACCCCCATCCCGAGTGGCGATCAGATACCCGAGCTTGTGGCCGAGTTCTGCCGGGCCGGAGTGACGGTCTGCCCGGTGATCGATGGCAACCTGTCAACGCTCCCCGAAACGGTGGGGTCCACCCTCTACCGCATCGTCCAAGAAGCTCTCACCAACGCCGCCAGGCACGCTCCGGGCGCCAAGGTCACCATCGACGTCGCCGCAACGAACGGGCACGTGGATTTGCGCGTAGATAGTGCCGGGACCCCTCAGCACGGTACCGGCATGGGCCTGGCCAACATGGCAGAGCGAGCTCGAGCGCTCGGCGGCACCTGTGCCGCCGGGCCGGGTGGGCAGGGATGGCTCGTCACCGCACGGCTCCCCCGGTGAGTGGGGCAAAGCCCGAACCAATGATTCGCGTGCTGCTCGTCGATGACCAGGAGCTTGTGCGGGCCGGGTTACGCGGGATCCTCCGAGAGGCCTTCGGCTTCCAGATCGTCGGCGAGTGCACCGACGGCGACGAAGTCGTCACCGCAGTCGGCGACGCTGTCCCCGACGTCGTGCTGATGGACGTCCGGATGCGCCGAGTCGGAGGTGTCGCGGCCACCTCGCGCCTCCACGACCTCCGCCCGGACTTACCAATCCTGGCCCTCACAACCTTCGACGACGACGAAGCCTTGGCCGGGATGCTGCGCGCCGGCGCCGCCGGCTTCGTCCTCAAAGGCGTCCCGGCAGAGGATCTTCACCGCGCTGTGCGGACCGTCGCAGGAGGCGACGCATGGCTCGACCCCATCGTCACCTCTCGGGTGCTCGCCGTTTACCGGTCCGCGCCTCGCCGTCCTCTCGCCGAACCGCCCCTCGAACAACTCACCGAACGCGAGCGCCAAGTCCTGACCCTGATCGGCCAGGGACGAACCAACATCGAAATCGCCCGACAGCTCTTCATCGGCGAAGGGACCGTCAAGACCCACGTCAACCACGTCTTCACGAAGCTCGACCTACGTGACCGGGCCGCTGCCGTGGTCTTCGCCTACGACAACGATCTCGTACAGCCCGCGCGCTGACGACCAAGCAACTCCAGCAACGAGGCGAGCCGTTCTGCAGAGGCCCCTATCCGTGGAGAAGTGCAAGTCGGGCGCCGCCACGTTCGTCATAGCCGAGAGCCACCGTCATCGGCTTTAGCGTCGCGTCAAAGTACGTATCGCTTCCGCCTGGAGTCATTGACGCTTCGACATGTGGTCACGGGAGGCCTTTTGGCGGGATTCCCGCTCTGGCCCATGCTTCTAAATCGCCCGGCGTCATGCCACTGCACGGCGTACAAGTCATGGCTGGCCCGCGAAATGATTCGGCCTGAGTCTGGTGGAGCCTTTCCCGAATCGGGGTCGCGCTTGGGTCTGCTGAACCCTCAGGACGCTTCGACCGGGAGTGGGACCGATTGATTCAGGTCGTTGCCGTCGTCACTACGTTCGCCAAGCCCGTGTCGATGGCCGTCACGCTGTTTGCGACCGTCCGGCTCAGGGAATGTCGATCGGCAATCCACGAAGCGTCGTTGTAGGTGAGGTACGGATTTCCATCCCCTTCTGATGTCTATCCCCATTTGACTCCGGGTTCAGGCCGATATCCTCGAGCAATCCCTCGCCCGGGTGTGGTTCACAACGTGGGATTGTCCCAGACCTCAGGCTTGATCCAACTCGTAATATGCACGCACGCGGGTTGCGAGGCCTTCGCTGTCGAGTTCGACCACATCGAGAACTCTATTGCCGTTCTCTCGCCGATAGAGAAGGGCGTAGCCTCCCGGCGTCTGCAGAAGAGCTTCTTCAAAAAAGCGAATCTTGGGCGCCAGCTCAAGACCTCTCGCAAAGTGCTGGCGGAGTTCCTGGCGACCGCGAAGTGCCCCGTTAGGTCGGCCCCAACGTCGGACAACTGTCGGGGCAACAAAGTCGACATCTTCGGAGTAGCAGCCGATGATCCTGTCAAGGTCCCGCTCATTCCAGGCGGCCAGCCATCGATCCGCGTGGTCCCTAACGCTCACGAGGACATGATGCCATTTTCGAAGAAGCTGCCCTGCCGCTGCTGGGTGTGGGCGCGCAGAATGACGGCGAGCAATAGTCGCGACGCCGCGCCCAAGTCGGCGATCTGTCCGTCATGTTCCGCTCGCGCCAGGGGTCTTCCCGTAGCCGGATCGCCGAACGGGACGGTCAGGCTCGCGGCCGCGATGCTCGCGAAAGTTACCTGGTGCGGAAGGGCACTTCGAAGCCTAGGGCGATACCGCAAGAAGTTGCCTCAACCGGAGTGCTATCCCAGACACTGATTTGTCCGGACGATGCAATCAACTGGTCGCAGTGACCCCGACTCGCAAACGATTGCCGTCCGGATCGACGAGGTGGACCTCACGACCCCACGGCTTAGCTACGACGTCTACCCCGAACTCATGTGCAACCGCGTCGATGTCATCCACCCGGAGGTGGAGGAGGGTGTCAGGGCTGGCGTCTCCGGTGTGTTCAGAGAGGAAAAGACGCGCCGCACCACTTCGAGCTATAGACGTGAACACCGGCAGGCCTGGTTCAAACGTGTGCTCCCACTCTTGTTCATAGCCAAGCCGGGTGAACCAGGCCAGAGCCCTGCTGGCGTCCGACACTCTTAGAACCGGTATCGCTTCTTCCATGCACAAATTTTACGCTCTGACTCCTGCGTCCTCGAAATCAGGCGTCGTCTGAGGTCCCAGTTCGCCGGCCTTGCGACACTCCTTCCGGTTCGAGTTGAGTTGGTGCTGCCTCCGCGAGCATCACCCCTTAGCTTGCCGGCGATGGGACGACCGAAAGCGCCTGGAAGTCGAACCGAGAGCGGACAAGTTCGCGCCTTGTCTGAACGGCAGACCGCAGTGTCCGCAAGGCATCCTCCAACGGCCGGAAAGCAGATGGACGATGCGGTCTGCTTCTAGTTGTCGATCAGGCATCGCCGCTCATTCGATGGGCTGCCGGGCAATGGCGGACGGTTCTCGGCTGGAGATGACCCACCCGCCCACAATGGCTACGGTCGGCAGTCCGATGAGGATGATCGCGAGGTCGACCCAGGGTAGATGTCCCAGACGCTGGTCGAGTTGGTTGTGGAAGTAGGCGGCCGCGGCGAGGTAGGCGACGGCGGTTCCGATGAGGGCACCGAGTACGCCTAGGCCACCGGCGGTGGCGCCGGTGAGGGTGCGACGGATACCGCTCGAGGCACCGGCGGCGGTGAGGATTTTGAGGTCGCTGGCCGTCTCGCTGCGGATCAGGCCGACGGTCATGGCGAGGACGCCGAGTGCGAGCAAGACACCCGCGGCGGTCGCCCACGAGTCCAGTTCGGAGAGCGAAGGGCCGTCGTTCTTCGTCTCGATACTGAGCCCTGCCGCGTTGGCTCGTTGTCGGGCGGCATTTATCTCAGTGGCGCTGAGCGGGTGCAGCACCTGGATGAGCCATCCGGCGGTCGAGGCATGGAGTCCGTAGTGCCGCATGGACGAGGTCGTGAGGAGCAGATTCGGCTCCGACGTACCAGCGGGCAGGGCGGTCAGGGTTTGGATCTTCGGGTTAGCGATGCAGCTGGTGGGTGGGCAGTGGTTGCTGAAGCTGCAGGTAAAGGGGACTTGCAGCGCGGTTGCTTTGGACAGACCGACTCGTGACGTGAGGAGCATTGCGCCGGGCTCTACCTCGCTCGGCGCGATCTTGTAGTGGGCGAGCAACTGCGGGGTGGCTACGTAGGGCTGGCCGACATCGGTGCCGCCCCCGGAGTTCTGGATCAGCATGCCGCTGGCGGTCTCCAACCGCAGCACGTCAGTGCTCTTGAGGGCCGAGGCTACGGCGTGAGCTCCGGCGTCCTCGGTGCGCAACACGCTGGAGCTTGGGTGTTGCTCGCTGGCCGGTGCGCAGAGGTTCTGGGTGAGGCTGGCGGCCGCCGCGCCGGTGGGGGTGTAGACGACGAGTTCGTTCGAGGCCAGGTTCGGTCCGAAGTAGTCGACGGCGTCGGAGTAGCGGGCGCCGCCAAGCAGGCTGATCAGCACGGCGATGAGGACGGCGAAGCTGATCGCCGAGAGGGCGGCACCTGATCGGGCTCGGTAGCGGGCCAGGTCACGGAGCGCGAGCCGTACCGCAATCGGCGCGCGCCGCCCGAGAGTGGCGAGGGCGCCGATGCACAGTGGGCCGAGAAGGATCGTTCCGAGGACGCTCGCCACCAGCCCGCCGAGAAGGTGGAGGGTGGCGCTTATACCGGATGACCCCCACCCGCCGGCCGCGGCAAGGAGGTAGACACCGCCGCCCAGCAGGATCACACCAGGTATGGCGGTGCGGTGGGCTGGCTTCGGCCGCGGGGCCCGACCAGATAGGGCGGTCACAATGGACATCTCAGCGATGGCCCGCGCTGGCCGTCGGGCGGCCCGCACCGCGGTGACGACGGCGAAGGCCATCGCGGCGGCGATCGTCCACCACGGCAGGTTGGAGGCGTCGATCCGGTGTGCGGTGCCTGCCTGGAGGTACGGGGCATAGGCGAACCACGCTCCGAAGCCGACTATGGCGCCGACGAGGGTGCCTACCGCCCCGACCACCGCGCCATTGGCGATCATGACGAGGCGGACGTTGCGGTCGGTGGCGCCGAGGGCGCTCACCATGCCGAGCGCCCGGAGCCGCCGCTGGGCGAGGACGGTGAAGCCCGCAACGGCGACCATGCCGACGAAGAGCAGTCCCACTACGGCGAGGACGAGCACGATAACGGCCGGACTGAACCCGCTTGCTGCTGGCGGCGGGGTCTCTACTACCGCGGTCGCGGGGAACCGGTACGCGGCGATCTGGGTGGGGCTGGCATCGAGGAGGACCGTCACTGAAGTGGGGGCCGGGACCTGTCCGGGCGCGGCGAGGGCGAACTCATCGAGCAGGTTGTCGGGGTTGTCGACCAGGCCGACAACGTGCCAGTCCCGACCAGCAGCGTGCCAGGTGCCGCCGATGTGGGCGTCGTAGAGGGATGCGACCTGGTTCGTGAGCGCAACTTCGCCCGGGCCGGCCGGGTAGCGGCCCGCGAGAAGGGTGAGCGTGGCGCGGCGATAGGGACCGCTCGGATTCTCGGCCCGAAGCTCGATCGGATTCACTGAGCCGGTCTGCAGTTCCTGCTCGGCGACGACCTGCACGCTGTTCGGGTTCGAGGTGATCGTGAAGTGGGCCGTGATGGCGCTCACGTCGGCGGCGAGATGTGGATCGCTGCCCGGGATGGTGACCGCGTAGCTGGCGCCCCCGAACGCCGCGTTCGCCGGGGCAGGGCTGTTGGTGGCGATCCCGGCACCGAGGATCGTCGCGGCCACTGCGATGGCAATGAGGCAGAGAACGAGGAGCTGCTGGCGACATTCACGACGAAAAAGCCGCCAGGCCCACCGCACCATGGCTCGGCGCGCCGGAGCGCCACCACCGGACGCTCCGGCCTCGCGTGCCTGGGCGGAGGTTTCCCGGCTCATCGGTCTGTCTTCGGAGGCATCGCAGGCAGATCCGCCGCGCCGTTCACAAGGCGGCCATCGCGGATGGACACGATCCTGTCCGCCCACGACGCCAACCGGGCATCGTGAGTGACGACGACCGCGGCGAGGCCGCGTCGGCACGCGGCGACGATCAGGCCCATCACCGCTTCGCCGTTGGCCGTGTCGAGCGCCCCGGATGGCTCGTCGGCAAGAAGGAGCTGGCGCTCTCCGACGATGGCGCGGGCGATGGACACTCGCTGGCGTTCGCCCCCGGACATCTCGTCGGGGTAGTGGCTGGCCCGGTCGGCCAACCCAAGCTCAGCGAGAGCCGCCAGGCCGGCGAGACGTGCTTTCCTCGCCGAGACGCCGTCGAGCTCCAAGGGCAGCGACACGTTCTCGGCTGCGGTGAGCCCGGCGAGGAGGTTGTAGTCCTGGAACACGAAGCCGATGGAGCGACGACGAAGGCGCGCCTTATTGTTTCGTGACATCGTCGAAAGCGCGGCTCCTCCCACGATCACCTCGCCGCCAGTCGCATCCTCCAACCCCCCGGCGATCGTAAGGAGCGTCGACTTCCCCGACCCGCTGGGACCCATCACCGCCAGCAGCCGGCCGGCGTCGACTGAGAAATCGACGTCGATGAGGGCTTCGACCTCATTCGAGCCCGACCCGTAGGACTTTGAGACGTGGTGCAACTCGAGGACGCTCACCGCCCTCCCCTGCTCACTGCCGATGGTGGTTGCTGACGCTCGTGGACCGGCGCTGTGTCGGATGTGGTCATGGGACAAGCGTGCGACGCCGGGGGGCTGGTATCGATGGGCCCCACACCCGAATCAAGGGTTCGGTTAGCCCCACCCTCGGATAGGGGGTGGGCCTCAGTTCATTCGTGACCCGGCGTGCGTAACGTTGCTGGCATGGACGACGAGGGTGGAGGTCGACAGCTGCCGGGCGCCGCTCGCGGACGAGGCCCTGCCGCGAACGCTGCGGGGGTCCTCTTGGCGGGACTTCGAGGTCTGGTCTCTCGGGCTACCTGGGCGGGGGTCGCCAATGTCGCTATCTCGCTCGTCGTCGGAACGGCGTTCTGCGTTGCCCTGGTGGGAGGACTCCTGGTGTCCGGGGTCTTCTCGTGGATCGTGGGAATCGGTTCGACCAGTTGCGCTGCGACGTTGCGCCTGGGGACCAGGATGGCGGGCTTCGACCGGCGCAGGATCGAGCGTCTGGCGGGTGAGCACATCGAGACGCCGCGGCTCCCCCAGGCATCGGGCGAAGAGTATCGAAGGGATCGGACCCGGGTATGGGTTCACTCACCGGCAGCATGGCGTCTCGTGGCTTATCAGTTCGCCCGTCTGCCGGTAGCTGGGGCCGCAACGTTGCTTGCCTTCGGCTGGTGGCGGCTCGTGGCCCAGGCGCTCGGCTGGTGGCCGCACGACTCGCCTCGATCCGTGGTGCGTATTGGCCCCATCGTCCTGGCGATTGCGTGCGTGCTCGTGTGGCCGCTTGTAGTTCGCATCGCTTCGCGCCTCGACGTGCTCGTGGCACGCTGGCTCCTCGCTCCGAGTCACGCCCGAGAGCTCACCGCGGAGGTGGAACGCCTGGGAGCGGCGCGCGGCGAGGCCGTCGCGGCAGCAGAGTCCGAGCGGCGCCGGATCGAGCGCGATCTCCATGACGGACTCCAACCAAGACTCGTGTCGCTCGGGCTCGACCTCGGCCTCGCCGAGGCCCGTTTCGAGCGGGACCCCGCCGCCTCGCGTTCGCTGGTCGCTCGGGCGCACGACGACGTCAAGATCGCTATCGAAGACCTTCGCAGCATCGTGCGCGGTATCCATCCCTCGGTGCTCGACGGACGCGGTCTTGACGCCGCCCTCTCCGCACTCGTCGCAAGCTGCTCGGTCCCCGTCAGCCTGCGCGTCAACGTACTCGAACGGCCCGACGCCCTAAGAGAGGCCGCCGCGTACTATGTGGTCGCTGAGTCGGTTACCAACGCGCAGAAGCACGCAGAGGCGAACAACATTGCCATCACGGTGCAGCAAGACGTCGGCCGGTTGCACGTCGTCGTCGAGGACGACGGGGCCGGAGGCGCCCAGTTCGAGGCTGGAGGCGGGCTCGCCGGGCTCGCCGGTCGCGTCCGGTCGATCGACGGCACCCTCAGCGTCTCCAGCCCGCCCGGCGGTCCCACCCGAATCGAGGCCATGATTCCATGCGAGCCGTGATCGCCGACGACAGCGTGTTGATGCGCGAAGGCATCACCCGCATACTCGCAGAGGGCGAGATTGAGGTCGTGGCTGGCGTCGGCGACGCCCAGTCCTTGCTCGACGCCGTCGAGGCACACAGCCCCGACCTTGCCGTCATCGATGTCAGGATGCCCCCGACCTACATCGACGAGGGCCTCCGAGCGGCGATTGAGATCCGCCGTTGGTGGCCCGGCGTCGCGCTGCTCGTCCTCTCACAGTTCGTCGAGGAACGCTATGCCAGCGAACTGTTGGCCGAGAATACTGAGAAGGTCGGATACCTCCTCAAAGACCGGGTCTCTGACGTCCGTGAATTCATCGAGGCAGTCCAGCGCGTTGCAGGCGGCGGCACCGCGCTCGATCCACAGGTGGTCCGACAGCTCGTCGCCCGCAGCCGCAAGGCAGACCCCATCCGACGTCTCACGCCGCGCGAAGGGGAAGTCCTGGCCCTGATGGCCGAAGGGCGCTCGAACACCGCCATTTCTCAATTACTCGTGGTCTCGACGCGCGCGGTAGAGAAACACGTCACCAGCATCTTCATGAAGCTCGACCTTCCAGCCGACAGCGACCAGCATCACCGCCGCGTCATGGCCGTCGTGCGCTATCTGAACTCATGAATCAAGCGCCTTCCCGCCTCATCGAACGATTGCCCGTCGGGACGTGCCAGCTCGGCGTTGACCCCTACGTGGGCTGTCTCCGTTGGAGCTATCGAGTAAATCGGTCCGGTGATTTGCGCGTCGCGCCACCTTCATGATCGGCGGTTATCGCGTCCCTGCGAGGGCGGTTGACTGGGCCAACTGTGCGTCCCGCAAGCGGAACCGCATGCAGCAACGGTCGATGTCAGGGAGGCTCGCTGTCCGGAGACGTCCCATATGGCCCGGCCGATCATGAATCTGGCTGGGGAACGTCAACCGGGACGGCAGGTCCCGTAACCGCGAGCAAACGTCGCCTTGGCGTAGCCCCGCCCGCCGGGGGAGTGGGGCGCCCACTAAATGAGGTACATGTGTCCCGCTTGGTTCGACCTAGCACCGCCTAGCCGAAGGCGACGATGACCGAATTCCGCCAGCACCTCCGACGTAGCGTCCTTACATTAGGTAATACGTGCAAAGAAAGGTCGCGGTAGAGATGGATTCCAAGCAGACAGTCATGGCGCTTTACGGCGCGTACGCCAACGGGGATGCGGAGAAGATCAATGGGCTGCTGCACGACGAGGTCGTGTGGACAGCGCCAGCGGGCAATGCGACGCAGGTCGCGCTTGGCCTCGGTCGACCAGAGGACGCTGGCCTGCCGCGTGGGTCGAATGACCTCGATCGAGATGCCATCGTGACGTTCATGGCGTACAACTTCGCCCGGTTCTTCGGAGACGTTGAGAACGACTTCCGGACGGTTGTAGTCGAGGGTGAGGTCGTGGTCGTTGAGCACCGACTATCGGCCACCCTTCCAAATGGACGATCGTATGTGAACGACTATTGCTTCGTCTACGAGGTCCGCAACGGCAAGGTATGGCGGATCCGTGAGTACATGGACACGCGGGGTGGTTGGGAGCAGGTGTTTGGCGAAAGTGAACCAGTCCAGCTGCTTGAGTACTTGGTCGGATAGGTGAAATAAAAGGCATACTCGAAGAGTTTTCAAGCTGGCCTCCTCGATGATCGAGATGGCAGAACGGGTGGACCCCGGTGCCAAGCTTGCCTCGGTGCACGTCAGCGCAGCACAGCGGGCTGACGCCGACATCTACGACAACCAGTTCGCCGATGACGTGCTCTGGGGCAATCTTTACGGGGGAACCCTCGCCGGCTGTTCGGACCTCAACGGCGCACGCGGGCGATCGCATTGGCGCCAAGCACCGAACCGACTCCCCCGACGACCGCGAGCAGCACGGCCAACAGCGCCGCCACATGGTGCCGCTTCCTAAGTCCGACGTGGACCACGCTGTCGTATCGCTCATGATGGTTCCTGCTCCCCGGGGGTCACCTCACCCACTCCGTAGGAGTAGCCAGCTCATGGCTGCGACTGATTCGGAGCACTACCAAGACCTTGGCAGGCCCATCTACCAAGCGACCCAATCGATACCCAACAGGGCCACAACAATCGTGCCCGAGATCGCGGACCTGCGCCGGACCCCGACACGGCGGTGTCTCCGACATCTCGGGTGCTCGTCATCTGCTGACACTTCTGGCGAGATCCACACTGGACCGCACTCTGCTACTTTCCCACCATTATCCAACTCACTATCTCGGAGAGACTGGGTGGAAAGACGAGCAATCGGCGGACGGCGACCGGACCTAACTGCAGGTCACAGACTCGGACGTACTCCACGGACTCCCCCGCCTCGGACTCTTAAGCCGAATGCCTTGGGTTCGAATCGCGAGGGCGCACTCCATCGCCATCGCCGCTTCAAATGTTCCCAAAGACGCGAGCGTGCTCAACGTTTTCGTAGCACGACCAAGTAGCGACATATCGAGTTCGTCGGGTTCTCGAAGACGCAGGTTTGCGGTTCGCCGAGCTGGAGACAGTCGCCGCTCCGAAGATCATGCGTCTCCTTACCTTCGAAAAACCGCAGTCGCCCCGCAAGGACCCAGATTTGCTGGTCGATAAACAAATAGCTCTCTCGTGGCATCGAGACGCGCGCTCGCGCAGGCAACTCGACCTCGACTAGTTGCAGCAACGTGCTGGCCGGTGGTGATAGGGCTCGTCGGACGTACCCAGTTTCGGGATCTGTCCACAGCTCCTGCTCTTGGTGACGGGCGACCCTCTCCTGGGCGCACTCCGCACTTGCAATCAGCTCCGACAAGGTCATTCCGAGGGCTCCGGAGAGCCGTCCCAGCAACGCCGCCGTGGGCTGCACGTCACCACGCTCGATCTTGGCGATCATCGCGCGCGACACCTTCGAGGCCTCGGCCAAAGCATTCACTGACCATCCACGACCGAGACGGGCCGACTCGACCGTCGACCCCAAAGACGCGGCCAGACGGTCGCTGCGGAAATCAGGCGGGGTCTCGGTTCCCGGCACGGTTGCCACTATAGTGACTATTAGGTCTATTATCTACACATGTCGAATTCTGGCTTGCGCATCCGTTCGGCTACGGCAGCCGACGGGGCCGCCTGCGCCACTATTTACGCTCCGTACGTGACCGGTACCTGCATCAGCTTCGAGACCGAACCACCCACCCCGGCGGAATTCAGCCGACGCATCACCGATGCACAAGCATCACATGAGTGGCTCGTCGGCGAAAACGACGGCGGAGTTGTCGGCTACGCCTACGCCCATGAATTCCACACACGGGCCGCCTACCGCTGGTCGTGTGAAACCAGCATCTACCTCGCCATGGACCGGCGCCGTCAAGGTGTCGGCCGAGTTCTGTACAAGGCGCTGCTCGCTCGCCTGGCCGAGCGCGGCTACCGACGTGCTCTTGCCTGCATCGCCTTGCCGAACGAGCCGAGCATCGGCCTCCATCGCACCTTCGGCTTCGAAGACGCCGGACGTTTCAGCAGGGTCGGCTGGAAGGACGACAGCTGGCATGACGTGGCCTGGATGCAACGGGACCTGCAATCCGAAGAAATCGATCCGCCCGTGCCAATGCCCCCGCGTAAAACGCTGTTATAGGCAGTTGACGAACGCGATCACCGGCCGTTGTGTGTTCACGCGTTTGCGAGCCCCAAGCGGATCGCCTCTTCGACGGGGCAATGGATATGGCCAGGGCGCTCGACCTCAAAGTCGCCGATAGGTTCAAGCGGGGGCTGCGCGATGAACCGGGGCACGCTGCCTCGGTGCGCCTGTGCCGCGTGCACGAGGAACGGATGACAGAGGTAAACGTCTCCCGCTGACCCCGTCGCATAGGCAACACGCCGCTTATCGGTTCTGCCGAAGTGGTCCGCCAATTCCAAGAAGGACATACCGTGCTCTCCCCTGGTTGCGAGAATCGGAGGCACATCGAGATGTGATCCGACCCGGATTCTCGTAGGGGCATCGTCCTCCCCGACATCGGAGAACAGGAACAACATCAGAAGTGCCCTGCCCCGTGACCGCAGGTTCAACCTGTACGGCCATTCGCCAAAGCTTCCATCGCAGTGCCAGCCGGTGTCGTCAGGCTCAGGAAGGTTGGGGAAACGAATCGGAAATGTTCCGAGACCGGAGCGCCTGACCCAGCGCCCCGGACCCACGAGCTGATCGAAGGCCAGTCGTAATCGCTCGGTGTTCACGGCGTGGTCGAACGGCGGGGCCCCGGAACCCGGCAGGCGGATCACTGCTTTCGTCCATCCCGAAGGATCATCCGGCGATAGACCCATTTCAGCCCAGAGAAGAACTCGGCCCTCATCTGCTACCTCTCGGGGGAAGGCATTTTTCACTCGAACAAAGCCGTCCCTGACGAAGCTAGCGACCTGATCCTGCGTGAGCCTGGTCGACACGACCCAGAAGATATCGCTTGCGCATTGTGCACTCCTGAAAGTTCCGGCAGGGCGTCCAAATACCCGGCTACGGTCTTCGTAGCGGCAAATGCCATGGTGGCAATGCCACGCCATCGAAGAGGTGAGAACGAGCAAACATGACTCTAGACCTGAGCACGCTTCCAATCGTTGACGCAGACACACACCTCATCGAGACCGCTGATCTATGGACGAGCCGGGCCCCAGCGTCTCTCAAGGATCGCGTCCCGCGCGTCGAAGACGTCGATGGCGAGGAGACCTGGGTCATGGAGGGCAACGTGCTGGGTCGGGCCTACCGGGGAGGCGTGATCCGCTCCGATGGGGCGAAGATCGAGACCGACATCGCTTACAGCGAGTGGCGCCTCGAGGACATCCACGCGGGTGCCTACGCCCTCAAACCGCGGCTGGCCGTCATGGACGCTGCCGGCATCACGGCTCAGATCGCGTTCCCCAACAACCTGGGCCTCGGCGGGCAAGGGGTCGCGAAGGCGAGCTCGGATCGGGCACTGCTGGACGCCTGCGTCGAGATGTACAACGACCACGGCGCCGAAGTGCAAGAGGAGTCGGGCAACCGGATCCTCCCGATGGCCATCATGCCCGCGTGGGACGTCGACGCCTGCGTCCGAGAGGCACGCCGGGCGCACTCGCTCGGCATGCGGGGTGTGAACATCACCTCCGACCCCTCTGACCAAGGGGCCCCGGACCTCGCTGATCATGTCTGGGATCCGTTTTGGAGCACCTGCGTGGACCTGGAACTGCCGGTGCACTTCCACATCGGCAACAGCGACTCAAGCATGGATTTGTACGACTCGTACTCGTGGGGCTCCAACCCCGATTCTCTCAAGTGGGCGATCAGCGGCATGATGCTGTTTATCGGCAACGCCCGGAGCCTCGTCAACCTCATCGGATCGGGGGTGCTCGAACGTCATCCCGAGCTCCAGATCGTCTCCGTCGAGAGCGGCGTCGGGTGGATTCCTTTCGTGATGGAGGCCCTCCACTACGAGATGGCCGAGAACGCGCCCCGTGACCTGGCGAAGCTCTCACTCACCCCACTCGAATACTTTCAGCGGCAGATCTACGCCACGACCTGGTTCGAGCGTTCCGACATCGCCAACGTCGTCCAGAGGCTGGGCGCAGACCGGATCATGTTTGAGACCGATTTTCCGCACCCCACCTGCCTCTACCCCGAACCGCTGAAGAACGCCGCCGAGAACCTGTCAACGCTCAGCGACCGCGACCAGGAGAAGATCCTGAGCGGCAACGCAATGCGCCTCTACAAGCTGGGGTAGACAACGCCGGCCAGTTGACGCTCGCTGTGAGGCTGCAGCGATCTGTATGCGTATGAAGTCACGGTGACTGCCGGGCCAAGCGCCTCGATGGCCTCGTCAAGCAGCGGTAGTGTTCGGTCTGGCAGCGGGTCCTCGGGGAAGTACTCGTCATACAGATTCAGTGCCTCGGCGACGCTGGTGATCCCACATCTTTTGACGAGGAAGTTGATGTCCAGACGGTCTCGCGAACCGCGGCCGGCCCGCAACTTCATGGCCAACATCGATCGCTCATCGGCCGCAACGATTTCCACGTTCCCCGACTTGAGTATCGGCTGCCAGTCGGGCTCCTTGAATGCCGGTATGAATTGCGAAGCTGAGTTGTTGAGCCATTCGGCACCAAGCCCGCGGCGTTCACCGATCTCAGCGGCCACGACGAGCACGTCATCTGTCGGATACATCGAGCCATCAATGTCTCCGGTGGTGAACCGAGCATCGAACGCAAGCACCATGACCGCCCCGCCGACCAAGTAGATCTTGGCCTTGACGTTGCGAGCATTGAGTTGGTCGGCAAGTTCGGCGAGTGCCCACTCTATTTCGTCCCGGTTGAGGTCAGACACTCTCAAGTTCCTCTTCGGCGGCAAATACGCCATGACGGATGAGCGCTCCAGGAGAGTTAGCGAACTCCCAGGTATGGAATCTCGGGCTCTTGGAGAGATACCAGAAGGGTCGATTGAACCTACTCGGGTCATTGGTCCAGCGAGGCGGAGAGATCGACTTCCTGGCCGCCTCATCCTCGACTATCCCAGCCAGGAAAGCATCCCAACGCGTGTCGCCGACGAGGCCTGGGGCCTGACACGTAAGGGCATCGAATCCCTCATGGCTGGATCGCCGGAGGGCGTCTTTCAGATCGATGACCAGCGCGCAGCGCACCGTCCTCACGAATATCGAGTGACAGCCCCTCATCCGCATCCCCATAGAGCCGATCTTTGATCGTGTTGGCGGTGGCAACCGCACTGTGCCGCGGCAAAGGGGTCAGCCATATCGAAATGGACTGGCCGGCTGACTCAGCGATTCTGCTCAGCAGGGTGAGCGATGGCTCTCTTTGTCCAAGCTCGACTTCAGCGATGGTTGATTGGGGGACACCAGCCTTCGCGGCCAAGTCGCGCTGCGTCAGGCCACTGTCTCGTCGTAACTGACGAAGGATTGCGCTTGCTTCAGCCTTTCCATCCACTGTAATATGATACCAGATCACAGATCACAGATCACAGATCACAATGACCATGAGGACTAGCGCTTTTCAGAATCGACCGGCGGATTTCACTTCACGCGCGTTCTGCGTCCTTTTCACGAAGGTATCGATCCTGCCTCCACCGAGGCGCGAGGGCGACGACTCGATGCGACCCCTTCACCAGAGTGAACGGAGTTGCGCACCGATCTGCCGCTCCCGGATTGCTGCCGTGCGCTCGTCGGTGGTGACGCGTTCCATTGACTTTGGGAGATTCTCCTCACTGGTCGGTCCCGAGGATATCTTCTTCACCACAATCCGAGGAGCTTCATTCCCACCCGACCACCGAAACTGCAGAACACCGAACTGGTGTCCAATCGTGTCAAGCCAGTTCTTCACACCGGGGTCCCATGACCCGACAACTGTCCGCAGCACACCGTCGGCGTCCGATGTGGCCTGACGATGATTGAGACTGCTCTGCGCGTTGGACCAATCGAGCGTTGAGAAGAAAGCGTCGGTCAGGGAGAGCGAGAAGCCGCGACATTCATCCACAAGGTGCGCCTCGACCAGTAGGGCTTCGTCGCCTTCCAGTTGGAAACATCCCTCTTGGTACCATTGGTCCTGCAGCCCACCGCCACCGGAGTAATCGACCGTCACGACCCGGTTCACTACTCCCTCGGAACGCAGTTGGGCCACCCGATTGCTACCCGATTTGATCATTGCCTCCACCACGTAGGCGAACGCGCTCATGCGCTCGAGCAGCTCTTCGGATCCAACGCGTTCTCGCCGGGGGTTGCCGTCCAAACGCGCAATCGCCAGAACAGGGTCGGTCTGGCCCGCCCAATCGGTGCTGACGCTCCGTAACATCAATGAGCGTGTGCCCGGCTCGAGTCGCCACCAGTTCCGGGCGTTCCGCGGACGCTCACGGCTCAAGACAACTTCAAATCTCCCGTCATCATCAATTGGGATCCCTGCGAGATCAAACGGCGCGAATGTTTCCAGGCCCTTCGGGGTCGGACCCCCGAATGCCATGATCGTCACGTCGTGCGCGGTGCCTCGTCGACCAGTTATCAGGTAGCGGCCCATGTCATCGACCACTGCGCTCCGGTAGACCGTGTCCGGATTTGGCGACCCGTACATCGTGTAGTACCCGGCGCTAGGGAGAAACGCCGGATGTGCGGGATCAGACAACAGGCGCGAGAGGTATGCGCCCATCATGGTGCCGAACATTTTCATGGCGAGATCGGCTTCACGCCCTTCGCCACTCGCTCGGGCGTCCGCGAACATCGTTGTCGCCATGCTGCGCAAGCTTTCGATCCAATCGGTCCACCCGACCGCCTTACCGTCCACTAGGTCCCCGCGTACTCGGTGGGGATATCGAATCTCTGAACATACGAGGCCAATGCATCTGCCACCATGTCTCGGTCAAGCCCATAGTCGTCAAGTGTGTACTCGTGTGTGCCGCGTTTGCCCTTGGGGTTCTCGGCCCGCCATGTGCGAATCCGGTCCTCGACCGCAGGCGTCCACTCAAGTCCGACCGCCTCGAACACACCGGGCATGACGGTTTCAGGAGAATCAGCCAGACTGTAGTAGTCGACGTGGACGAGCGCCCAACGTCCCGCCTCCGATTGAGCGATATCGAATGCGACGAGGTGATCGACATGCTCACGTACCAGGTTGAGCATGTCTCGGCCCACAATTTTCGGATCGTAATCCGGGTCGGTGCCCGTTCGCAGCATGTGGGCCAGGCTGCAATTGGAGGCAAGCGCCTGAATGGGATCTCTATGGGTGACGACGAAGGTGGCGTCCGGATAGACATCTGCGATGGCATCGAGCGCCAGAAGATGGCAGGGCCACTTCAAGGTCCACCGTCGCGGCGGCGCACCCCACTGCAATAGTTTCAGTACTCGCGCGTGGTATTCGTAGGCTTCCCGCAAATCCGCCTCGTGCAAGAGATAATTCAGATAACTCTCCCCCGACATCGGCCAGAGGAGCCCTGGGTTGACGAAGGTCTGGTCGAGGATTGCCAGACACTCCTGCGGGCCGTCGACATCGGTGAGATGGAAGGCATCAATCTTCCCGCCCGTCAGTTCGCGCATCAGCCGGGCGTTTTCGAGGCTGACCTCTCGTCGTTGACGGGCGGACTCGGGGTCGACGGCTGGTGGCGGGACGGGACGCTCGCCCTCCCATGTCCGCATCATGCGGAGGTCTGGGTCCAGGTCAAAGAGGTACTGGAAATAAGTGGTCCCCGACCTGGGGAGCCCCGTAAGAAAGATGGGGCGATCAATGGACGAGTCCTCGACGGCGGGTTCGTCAGCGATATAGCGGTCGACCTCCATACGATTCCGCAGGGCAGCCGCGAGCATTCCGACGGCTCCCTCCACTGCTGCCTCAGTGAGTTCCGCCTCGCCATTCATACAGTCGACAACAGCAGAGAGGTTGTCTACGAAGTGGGTCGGATCGGGATCTTGGACGTCCGTGAGAGCCTTGGCGCGCAGCGCAACGTAGTCCACTGTGAGTGGCGACATGGTGGTTGACCTTTCGATGGGGGCGACGGGAGAGGCCCGGCCGGTTCAGACGAAGAGGGCGAGTCCGCGCATCTCTACGCTCGCCCTGGTGGGCACTCCGGCTGGGCAGGTTGGGTCGGTGAATGCGCTGTGCGGTACCCGAATGGACCGCCGCGGGTCGGTATCGTGCGCCTTGAACACGAGGACCTCTCCGGGAGTCATGTCCGGGTAGTAGTACCAACGGTGGGCCGGATTGTAGAGATAGCCCGTTGTGTCGTGTGTGATCTCACCGGTGTCTTTCTCGACGGTGATGGCGGTCACCGTCACTTCGTCTGCTGGGTTCACCGTCCGTGCATCGCACACTGCCAGCGGAAAGTCCTGCGGTGGCGCCGATACAGCTCGCCACATGTTGTACATCGCATAGCGCGAATACCCCGAGAGGTCTATGTCGTCCACAAATGCGCCCACCATCTCCACAAGACCGTTCGCCGAGGCGTCCGTATTGTCGGCATGAGGGTATCGAGCCGGTTTGGCGTTAGACAGACGCGGCAAGTTTTTCCTTCGATGCTTCGCCGTAGCGTCTTTTTCCCCGACCCAACATGAATGCCATCGAGGCCCCGGTAACCCGGGCCAACAACTCGGTCATCTCATCGATATAGCGCTGATCCACTGCGGGATCGTCTTGAACCAAATCGAAATCGAGAATCGAACTCGTATGCGGCACCAAGGCGAATCCTTCGTGATCGAGGTCCGACTCGAGTGATCGAGCGTTCGTTATTCGCACAAGGCGACCCGGCAGGGTCTCCATGGTTGACTGTTCCTCAGCCTCGGTGACAAACCTGAGCACGTCGCCCGTGGCAGGCGGCGGGTTCCTGATGTAGTTGATCTCTGCGTCCACGCCCTGGCGCCTCATTGTCTCGGATCCAACCACTCGTCGCCCCCCTACTGTCGGGTGTGATGCGCTGCCAGGTGGCAGCCCTGCAACCTTACAGTGATGCCCACAAATGTAAAAGGGCAGTGATCGAGAGTACCCACCACGTGGGGACGGCTCACCCCGCCATCAGCCGAGCGGCTCGACGAGATATGCCGGCGAAGTCACGCAGCATTGCCAGAAGCACCTCGGAGTCGGCGTGGGGGACCAGGTAATGCGAATAAGCCATGCGGAGGAACAGCTCTGACGCCTGCTCTCGGGTCAGGACTCCAGCCCGAACGGCAGGCACCTCGAGGAGAGCGTCTCCAAGGAGGTTGGCCAGAATCTCGATGTGGGGCTCGAGCGAGTCGGCAAGTGAGTTGAGGGCGAACTCGGGATCGACCCCGATCGGGTCGGGCATCATCGATTCATCCAGGTAGTTCATGAGATAACGCAGAGCGGCTTCCAAACGCCGTTTCGGGGCACGGTGGGCGTCGACGACCCGCCGCAGCCCGACGTCGAACGACTCGATCTCGTACTCCGTGATGGCCGCAAGCAGGTCGTCCTTGGTGGGAAACCAGCGATACAAAGTGGGTCGGGAGATGCCGGCCGCGCTTGCAACGGCAGACATGGTCAGTGTCCCCGGTCCTCGTTGGGCGATCGCCAATCTTGCCGCCTCGAGGATGGATTCGACCGTGGTCGACCGCTGACCCATGTCCACCAGCATGACACTAGCGGGAGATGCTGAGGCCAACCAGCCTCATGCAAAGAATCAGGGGTTGCGGGGAATGCCGTCGACAAGGGTCCGGCGGCAACCCACGCGGGTTTACACACGACGAGAAAAGTGTAATGTTGTACGCCATGGGGGCCGCACGGTGCACGGATTTGCCAGCCATCGCTCAGCGCCGTCCACAGTGAGCGAGGACGCCATGGCCGCTGGTGCGATTGCCACCGAAGCGGGACGGGTGCTTTGTTCCGTCCGCGCCAGCGGCGGCGACCCGGCGGTCCTGAAATCCATGGGGGACTCCGCAGCCCAAGCCTACATCGGCGCGCAGTTGGCCAACCGTTATCCCTTCGATGCCGTCCTTTCGGAGGAAGCTGCCGACGACAGTGACCGACTGACAAATCGTCGGGTCTGGATTATCGACCCCCTTGACGGCACTCGAGAGTTCTCAGAACCGCCTCGCGTCGATTGGGCCGTTCATGTCGCTCTGGTGGAAGGCGGTGAGCTCGTCGCAGGTGCGGTGGCCCTACCCGCCGAGAACGTCACGTTCTCAACCGACGACCGCTTCCCGGGCCTTGGGCCCATTCCATCACGCCCTCGGATTGTCGTGAGCCGCACCAGGCCGACAGGACATGCCGTCATGCTCGCCGAAAGACTCGGAGGCGAGCTCGTCCCGATGGGTTCGGCCGGAGCAAAGGCCATGGCAGTCGTCAGGGGAGATGCAGACGTCTACGTCCACTCCGGCGGCCAATGGGAATGGGATTCGGCGGCTCCCGTCGCCATCGCCTTGGCCGCCGGGCTCCACGTCTCGCGCCTCGATGGCTCAATGGTTCGCTACAACCAGCCGAATCCTTGGCTGCCTGACATCTTGATCTGCCGTACCGAACTTGCGCAAGGGGTGGTCCAGCTATGCCGAGCGGCGTGAAGACCGAACCGCTGACCCACCTCCAATTGCTCGAGTCCGAGAGCATTCACATCATCCGCGAGGCCATGGCCGAAAGCGAGCGGCCGGTCATGCTGTACTCGATCGGCAAAGACAGCTCCGTCATGTTGCATTTGGCCCGCAAAGCGTTCCATCCCGCCCCTCCCCCGTTTCCCCTGCTCCACGTCGACACCACCTGGAAATTCCAGGCGATGTATGAGATGCGAGACCGCATGGCGAAGGAAAGCGGAATGGAGCTTCTCGTTCATCAAAATCCCGAATGTCTCGAGCAGAACATCAATCCGTTCGACCATGGGTCGGCTCTCCACACGGACATGTGGAAGACACAGGGCCTCAAGCAGGCCCTGGACAAATGGCATTTTGACCTCGCCTTCGGCGGCGCCCGCCGAGACGAGGAGAAATCGAGAGCCAAAGAACGGATCTTCAGCATTCGTTCGAAGAACCATCGGTGGGATCCCAAGGCGCAGCGCCCTGAGCTCTGGCGGACCTATAACGTGCGCCGATCTCCCGACGAAACCATGCGGGTATTTCCACTCTCGAACTGGACCGAACTCGACGTCTGGCAATACATCAAGCGTGAATCCATCCCTATTGTCTCGCTCTATCTCGCAGCTCCCCGCCCAACGGTTGAACGAGATGGAACCTTGATCATGGTGGACGACGATCGCATGCCGCTCGCTCCCGGCGAGATACCCCGACTGCGAAGTGTCCGTTTCCGAACGCTGGGCTGTTACCCCCTGAGCGGCGCTGTCGAAAGCACAGCAGCCACATTGTCCGACGTCATCCAAGAGATGCTGCTCACGACCACCTCGGAGCGCCAAGGGCGACTTATCGACACGGACTCATCAGGTTCCATGGAAAAAAAGAAGCAAGAAGGTTACTTCTAATGGCGCACGCACACGAGTCCCTGATCGTAGAGGACATAGACGCATACCTCGCCGCCCACGAGACCCGTTCGCTGCTTCGTTTCATCACTTGCGGAAGCGTCGATGATGGGAAGAGCACCCTCATCGGGCGGTTACTCTACGAATCTCATCTGGTCTTCGAAGACCACCTCGTTACGCTCGAGGCCGATTCTAAGAAGATCGGGACCCAGGCGGGAGAGTTGGATTTTGCCCTGCTGGTCGATGGACTGGCGGCAGAACGTGAGCAGGGAATCACGATCGACGTCGCGTACCGATTCTTCACCACCGAGCGACGAAAGTTCATTGTGGCCGACACCCCCGGCCACGAGCAGTACACCCGGAACATGGTGACCGGAGCGTCGACGGCTGATCTGGCGGTGATTCTGTTGGACGCCCGTAAGGGAGTACTGACACAGACCCGTCGGCACAGCTTCTTGGTTTCGTTGTTGGGCATCAGCCAAGTTGTCGTTGCGGTGAACAAACTGGACCTCGTCCGACTACGAGGAAGGCATCTTCAACAAGATTGAGGCGGACTATCGCGATTTTGCCAAGCAGATAGGGCTCGAAGACATTACGTGCATTCCACTATCAGCGCTCAAGGGTGACAACATCATCGAGGCGTCTGCTCGGACCCCTTGGTACTCGGGCCCCACGCTCCTTCGCCACCTCGAAGAGGTGCCCATCAGAGGCAGCGAAGACGACCAGCCATTCCGCATGCCAGTGCAATGGGTCAATCGCCCGAATCACGAATTTCGAGGATTTTCGGGTTTGGTCACGAGCGGAACGGTGCGGCCAGGTGACACAGTCCGAGTGATGCCATCGTCGCGCACCACGCAGGTGACAGCCGTTTCGACATTTGACGGCGACCTCGAAGAAGCCCGGGCTGGCCAATCAGTGACGCTCGTCCTCGCCGACGAAATCGACATCAGCCGCGGCGACCTCTTCTGCGCTGAGTCCCAAGCTGCATGTATCGCTGATCAATTCGAAGCCCATGTCGTCTGGATGCACGAAAATGTCATGGTCCCCGGCAGGCCCTATCTCGCAAAAATAGGTTCGTGCATTGTGGGCGTACATATCGCCGCTCCAAAATATCGAGTCGATGTCAATACCCTTGAGCATCTGGCGACGAAGACGCTCGGACTGAACGAAATAGGGGTCGCCATCGTCACGACAGATCGACCGATTCCCTTCGATCCCTATGACACCCACCGCGACACTGGGGGTATGGTCATCATCGACCGGCTCACCAATGCAACGGTCGGTATCGGTCTGTTGCATTTTGCGCTCCGGCGGTCCCAGAACATCCATTGGCAAGCGATCGACGTGACGCCGCCAGTCGCGCAGCGCCATGATGGGCCACCGCCCGGCCATCATCTGGTTCACCGGGTTGTCCGGGGCCGGAAAATCGACGATTGCCAATCGCACTGAGCAGCATCTTCACGCGCTGGGCGTGCACACCTACATGCTCGACGGGGACAACGTCCGGCATGGACTCAACCACGACCTTGGGTTCACCGAGGCCGACCGGATCGAAAACATCCGGCGCGTAGCCGAGATGGCTCGCTTGATGGCCGATGCCGGACTCGTCGTTCTGGTGTCGTTCATTTCGCCATTTCGTGCCGAACGCCAGCTCGCCCGCGAGCGTGCCGGCGATATTGCGTTCTGCGAGGTATTCGTCGATACGCCGCTCGACGTCGCCGAGGCACGAGATCCAAAAGGCTTGTACGTCAAAGCCCGTCAGGGCGAACTGACGAACTTTACGGGTATTGATTCTCCCTATGAACGCCCCGAACATCCCGAGCTCCGTGTTGACACCACCAGCACTTCGCCAGAGGCGGCCGCCGAACTACTCGTTGAGCAGTTACGCGCCTTGGATGTGCTGCAGCGCTAACTGTCGGTTGTCCGAGAAACATTCGCAAGCAATCGAGACGAGATGCGTCTCAAGGGAGGGATGACATGGCCATCGACCTAACGGGCGGCATGAGCCCGTCGAAGGATTACTTCTTGCCCGAGCGCCCAGAGGATCCGCAGTTTCGTGAGAGTGCCTCGTTTTGGGTCTCCGACGACAAAGGTCTCATCGGCCTCCCACGCGTGGGCATCGAGGCCGTGGCCGAATCTTGGGATCAGCGCGGCTTACAGGTGAATCTCGGCTTCCCCGATGGCCGGACGGCAATCGTGCGCGGGCTCGGCGAAGGCCGCTCGCCGGTTGATGCCGATGGGGTGTGCCGGACATTCGGCGCCGGTGGGTTGGAATTCCGCTGCGTGGAACCATTCAAGACGCTTGCACTTACCTTTGACGGCAACGCCATCGATACGACCGCGGCGGCTCTGGCTAGGGGCGATTACAGCGGCGCGCAAGTACCGCTTCGTGTCGAGGTGGAGTTGAGTTGCGCGGCTTCTCCATGGATCTCGGGAACACTGAGTGAGGACTCCAAGGAACTGTTCGACAAGGGTTTCGCCGGGGCATTCATCAGCCCACGCTACGAGCAGCTGTGTACCGCTCGTGGCAATGTCCACTTCGGTGGCGACGATTGGGCGTTCGAGGGGACCGGCTTGCGGATTCACCGCCAAGGTCTCCGAGATGTCGGAGGCTTTTGGGGGCACTGCTGGCCGAGCGCGCTGTTCCCGAGCGGCAAGGGCTTTGGCGCTCTCGCCTTTCCCGAGCGACGCGAATGAGCCCACCTACAACGAGGCCTTCGTCTTCGACGGCACGCGCATGATCCCTGCGGTCTTGGTGGACGCCCCGTGGCTGCGTAGGCTCCAACCGAACGGGGAGGATGTCTCGCTGACCCTGAGAACCAAGGAAGGCGACATCCGGATTGAAGGGGAGACGGTCCTGTCTGCGTGCATGGCAGGGGGATCGCCGGAGTTTCCGCCGGCTCTGCAGCAAGCCGGGGTGCGCTACCGATGGGACGGAGAGGAGACGTTCGGCATGATGGAACGGTCGATCCCGGTCGATCAACTCGACGGCTGAAGCGCAGCGGACCGAAGAATCGAAAAGGAAATGGGGCCTGATGTTCGACGAGAAGCAACTGATAGCGAAGGCATGCGAACGAGCACAAGCGGAGGACTTCGGTCCTGACAACTGGCAGGTGGGCCTCGAGGCACTCGTCAGAGCCCTGACGGACGAGGGCAACCTCAACGAACTCGGTGAAATAGTCTACGGCGACCAGATCGTCGGGCTCTTGGCGAGCCGGCTCGAGATCGAAAGGTGGTACGCCGAATATCCCGAGATCGAGCAGCAAGAGATCGTTGCTCCCCTCTTCGGTATCGGCTTGCCGAGGACGGGGTCAACAGCGCTGAGCTTCCTGCTCGCCTGTGACCAGTCCCGGCGTTCGCTCAGGACGTGGGAAGCCTCGTCACCTTGTCCACCCCCGGAGACCGCGACCGAGCACACCGATCCCCGTATCGCGGTCAGCGCGGCAGGGATCGAAATGTCGCACCAGATGTTCCCCGAATTTCGTGGGTATGTTGCCGAGCTCCCCGACCGGCCCTCAAGAGTGCCTCCTTCTCATGGGGATCAATTTCCACTCACAGCTGTTCCAGGGCATGGCCATCTTGCCGAGTTACACCGAATTTCTCCTGACCTGCGACATGGAACCGACGTACCGTTACCACAAGCGGATACTCAAACTGCTGCAATGGAGATGCCCGCCCAACCGGTGGTCGCTAAAGACACCATCGCACATGACGACTATCGCCGGCCTCGACGCCGTCTACCCCGACGCTCGTTTTGTCATGACGCATCGAGACATCACGAGCGTCATCCCCTCGGTCTGCGCGGTCAAAGAGGCGCTCTCGACCCCACTCACCGATTCGTTCGACTGCTTGGCGGTCGGTCGCCACGAGCACCGGCTCTGGTTGGAGTCTATTCGCCGGCTTCTCGATTTTCGCAATGCGGGACGAGAAGACCGCTTCGTCGACGTGGCATTCGGCGATATGCAAGACGATCCAATCGGTTCCATGGAACGCCTCTACGCCCAACTCGGTGATGACCTGACCGCCGACACACGGAGTCGCATGGCGGAGTGGTGGCAAGAGAGCGCCAAAGATCGGCGGCAGGGCAACAGACCCGACCCGGCGGTGTACGGATTGGACCTCGAGGCGGTCCGGAAAGACTTCGCCTTCTACCACGAACAATTCGGGATGTAGGAGGAATTGAGTCGGTTTTACCCTCCCGCTGTCGGCCATGGATAGATCTCGCGTCCGGGTACGGGAAGACCCTCCCAGGCAACGAGCTGCCCCGGGATGCCGTCAGTCGCAAACAGCGTGCGGCCGTCCTCCCCACCAAAGCAACAGTTCGTCACGATTCCCGCCCCTGCGTCGCCCGGTGCGATGGGGAGGAACTCGACCACGATCCCCTGAGGGTCAACGATCAAGATCCCATGGTCCGCTGCTGTCGCGACGTAGAAGTTTCCGTCCACATCGAAGCAGAACCCGTCGCCAGCGGCACCTGGAAGCTGGCACACCCACTCCTTCGAGCCATCAGCATGCACCCGCATCAAACCGTTTCCCTCAACCACCACTACCGTCCCGACGGGATCGAGCGCGATCCCGTTGCAATACACGAATCCGTCGGCCAGTGTGCGCAAATGCCCGCCCCGGTAGGCATGTACGCGGCCCATCGGTTCAGGGGGCGGAGGATGGTGCGGGGGGTCCGTGAAGTACAGCGTGCCGTCAGCGGCTACCACCAGGTCATTCGGTGCCAGGAATCCTTCGTCGAGGAGGTAGCTGACCGATCCGTCACCGCTCACCCGCTGCACACCCGGTGTCACCGGACGATAGGGCGGGGGCTCCTCGTAAAGCCCGATGGCACTGAAATCGATCCCGCCGTTCTGGGTCACCAGGAAACCGCCGTCGTCCGCAGGCGCCGCGGCGTTTGCTCCACCCCCGACGTCCGCGACTCGCTCTTTGCGGCCCTCGCTCGGCCACACGCGATAGAGCGCCCCCTCGGCGACCGACGTGCAGACGACCGTGCCGTCCGCGCACCACAACGGACCCTCGGGGAAGCGAAGGCCATCGACGACTACCTCGGGTCTCGGACTCACGTCGGCGCGACCGTCCCCGACAGGATCCGCTGACGCGACAAGCAGACGCAGGAGCTACGCAGCACGGAAGGTGACCGGCAAGGCAGTCGGCGAGCGGAACGAGAATCCGCGAATGTGCGGATCACCGTCCATCTCGAGTTGGATATCAACCAAGCGATCCATGAGTACGGTCAAGGCTACTTTGGTCTCCAAGCGGGCAAGGTGCAATCCGAGACACATGTGGGGACCGGCGGCAAAGGAGATATGGGCCTTTTGCTCGCGGAGAATGTCGAATTCCTCGGATCGATCCCATCGACTTTCGTCTCGATTTGCCGAAGCCATAACCGGCGAGACCGTCGCGCCTTCGTTGATCAGCTGGCCACCTAACTCGACGTCTCGGGTCGCCCTACGTGCCACCGCGGTCAGAGGTGGTTCGTAGCGAAGGCCTTCCTCAATAGCTCGAGGCAGGAGAGACCGATCTTGCCGGAGAATCTCGAACTGCTCCGGGTGCGTGAGTAAAAGAAACAGAAGATTCCCCGACGATCGGTAGGTTGTCTCGAGCCCGGCAGGGAGGAGCAACCGGAGAAACGAATAGATTGCTTCGTCACTCAACTTTTCACCACCCACCTCAGCCGTCACGAGGTCACTCACGACATCGTCGGATGGCGACGTTCGCCGAGCGTCGATCAGTTCTTGAAAGTATTCCTGAAGGGAAAGCGACGCTTCAAAGCCCTTCGCCATGTCGCTGCCAATACCGATGAGCTGAATGGAAAGGCGACGGAACATCTCGAGATCCTCGGGGGGCAGGCCGAGGATCTGGGCAATGACGCGTGTCGGGAATTCGAAGGTGAGCGCTTGGACGAGATCGGCGCGACCCTCTTCAATGACCGCGTCGATCAACTCGTTACACACAGGTGCGATGAATTCGGGCTCCCAGCGCTGCAGCGACCGCTCCTTGAACGCGTGAGCGACAAGGTTGCGGTGGGCGCGATGCTCAGCACCATCCATCCCCAGGATGGTTGGACCGAAGAGCAGGCCCATGCTGTCGTTGTAGCCCCGGGAGTCAAACGTCTTTGTCTCCCGAAAGACCCGTGAGACGTCTTCGTAACGGTACACGGACCATTGCTCTTTCGGAAGGAATTCCACGGGCATGTTCGACAGATCGGCCAGGCTGCCCGGCCACACAGGCCGATGCTCGCGGTAGTCGGCGAAGTCGGGAAACGGATCTCGAGTTGTACCGGCGAAGACATCGAATGCAGCGAAGGGATTGAAGTCTTCATCGGCTGACTCTGTCATTCGGTCAACGTTACAGTTCATCGGAATCTGTATCAAGCGGCGCCGCGCGAGGTGAGTGGTAGAGACCTAGCCTGAGCGTTCGGTGAATCCCGATCCGCGCACACCGTCGAGCTCGAACACGGCGAGTGACTGGCTCATCAACGTGGCTGCGTTGGGCAAACGACCCAGCCCCATCGTCTGCTCCTCAGCTATCGGCTGGCCACTCACTCCGCCCAGGCCATGCGTTCCCATAGTGAACCACGAAACCCGAGTGTCATGACCGGTTATGCGGGTGAGCCCGAGCTCGTCGCATGCGAGCTCGACCAAGAACTCCGCGTAGGGGTCCTCGCCTGCAAGGCGCGGCGCGTAGATGATCCGGTTCGGGTAGACCTTGCCGTCCTTCCAGATGAACGCCTCGCTGAAGGCATATCCCTGGCCGCCGTAGACGTCCGAGCAGTGGGCTTGGATGCCGAAGGCCATCCCGCTGTCCGGGAATACGGCCTCCATCCACGCATGCGACCGGAAGTGGTCCATTTTGCGGACGCCCCGGACATGGCCCCGCAGGCCGTGGCCGACGAACGAACGGCTTTCACCGTCGACCGTGATGGCGCCGGTTGCCGACAATGCCTGGTCGTAACGGAAAGCCGAGGGGACGAGGCCAGCGTTGACGCGGCCTGCGATCCAAAACCCGGGAAAGTCCCGCATCGCCTCCTGCGCCTCCGGCAGCAGGGTTCCCTGGATCCATACCGGTGTCACCGTCGTGGCATCGAGGTTGAGTGAAACCAGCGCGGTCGTCGTCGGCGCGACTGTGCCGGCGTTGTGTCCCTCATCAGTGTTGACGGAAAGATTCCAGTCGTCGATGCGATACTCCCACCTTCGGTACGGTTCGACACACCGGTACTTGAGATTTTCCGCCTCGGGGGCGTCACCGCGGGTGATCTGTTTCGAGTTCGGGGTGGCCTGCAGGATCCGGCCGTCTGTCCAGTAGACCGTCGCGCGCCCCTGTGCGACACCGTCCTTGGCATGAAGGCGTAGCTCGACGCCGATGTCCTGGTCCGGATCGTTGAGCCAGACCGCCATGGTCTCGCCGACTTCGGGGTCCTCCGGATGCGGGCCGGTGAGCAGGTAGTCCTGCTCAGGAGTGAGGTTGGCCGACCACACGTCAGCGGTTCCCGGCTGATGAGTGAACACAAATGCCTCCCGAAGATAGAGAGAAATGATTTAACTACGTAGGACAAGGTCGGCCAGTAGCTCCATCGAGCGTAGCCAGGATGTTCGGTCGCTCTGCCAGGGAGCAGCCACCATGTGTTGAACTCCCACTTCTTCGAACTGGTCCCGTTCGGCGCGGATCCGATCCCTGTCCATGCCCTGGGGATCCCAACCGGTGCGGACCGAGATTGTGAAGGTCGGTTCCGGTCGGTCCTGGCGGATTCGCACGACGAGTTCTGCGGCCTCGTCAGGCGATCGTCCCAGCGCTTGATAGCCGTCACCCCGCTTAACGGCGCGGCGAAGCGCCGCCGGGCTCTGGCCCCCCATCCAGATTTCGATCTGGTGCGCAGGCTTGGGAAGTACTCGAATATTCTCAAAATCCGAATACTCGCCGTGAAATGTCACCGGGTCTTCGCTCCATACCGCTCGCATCAGGTCCAAAGCCTCATCCATCCGTCGGCCTCTGTCGGCGAAACTTTGGCCAACCGCCGAGTACTCCGCCTCGGACCAGCCGACGCCTGCGCCGATAACGACGCGGCCTCCCGAGAGTCTGTCAAGGCTGGCCAATGTATTGGCCAATGAGAGCGGGTCGTGCATGGGTACCACCAACACACTGGTGCCAAGGCCAATACGCTCCGTACTGGCGCCGGCCCAGGTGAGGCACGTCAACGCGTCGAAGAGATAGGGAGACGGGTACGACTGGGCGGCTGGGTGCACGATGTGGTCGCTTACCCACACGTCGGCGAACCCCAACTCTTCTGCCAACTTTGCCGCCTCGGCGATTGCACGTGGGCTGGCCGCCCGCCCGAACTGAGGGAGATGAATCCCCACCCTCATTCGAGGAGACGCTCGAGATGCAGGGTCCTCGTCGGATTTGCGCGACGACTGGTCTGCGTTCATTTCGTTCATGGTACGTGAGCCGGGAGCCCTTCAGCGGAAGGCCGGTGCCCGAGGACCAGCGCCATGGGGAGGAGCGGGTGCCGCCCCGATCCGGCGGGTGAACACGCCAGCTCAGGAGCCCTCCGGTCGATCGGTAGCCTAAGACTATGACTGCCTCCTTCTACGAATCGGTCAGCGCATACGTCGAAAGGGCCTCAGCGCTGCTCGAGGTTGAACGCGATGTACGGATCCTCCTTGCTGAGCCTTACCGCCAAATCGATGTGCAGGTACCCATCCATGCCGACGACGGCTCCGTGCTCTCGTTTCGTGGCTATCGCGTCCAGCACAACGGGGCACGAGGACCGTTCAAGGGTGGCCTGCGCTATCACCCCGACACCGACCTCGACGAGGTGCGGGGGCTGGCTTCGCTGATGACCTGGAAGTGCGCCCTCCTCGACCTGCCCTTTGGTGGGGCCAAGGGAGGCATCACTGTCGACCCGGCAACACTCTCCCCCCGCGAACTCGAAGCGGTGACCCGGAGTTTCACCCACGCCATCTCGGGGATTATCGGTCCCAACCTCGACATTTTGGCTCCCGATGTGAACACTGATGCCCGGGTCATGGGCTGGATCATGGATGCCTATTCGTCCCGGGCCGGCTGGTCACCGGCGGTAGCCACGGGCAAACCACTCGATCTGGGTGGCGTCCCCGGTCGGGTCGCGGCGACAGGACGGGGTGTGGTGGCGGTCACCGAGGCCACCCTCACCGTTCTCGGGCACAGCCTCGCCGGTCAACGAGTGGTCATACAGGGGTTCGGCAACGTCGGACGCCACGCGGCCCAGATCGCGGCTGAGCGAGGGGCACTGATAGTCGGTGTCTCCGATGTCTCTGGTGGTCGCCACATACCCGAGGGCTTCGACGTGGCGGCACTTCTGGCCGAAATCACCCCTGGAGCGCTCCTCAAGGAAGTGGCGATCGGTGATTTCGTCACCAACACCGAACTCCTCGCTCTTGACTGCGATGTGCTTATACCCGCTGCCCTGGAAAATGCCATTGATGTCACGAACGTCGCGACCGTGCGGGCACCAATTGTGGTCGAAGCGGCCAATCACCCGCTGTCGCCGGAGGCAGATGCGGTTCTCGCCGATGCCGGTGTCATCGTCGTCCCCGACATTTTGGCCAATGCCGGAGGAGTGACCGGGAGCTACTTCGAGTGGACGTCGAATCTCACCGAGTTCCGGTGGTCAGAGGATCGATTCAACGAGCAACTCCTGGCCTTCATGGATTCGGCATTCCGAGCAACGTGGGAGACACACGTCGAACACACAGTCGACCTACGGACCGCCGCCTACATGGTCGGGATCGCCCGGGTGGCCGAGGCCACCAGGCTGCGCGGCCTCGCCTGAACCTCAATCACCGAGCAGGCGCGAGGTCGCGGGTGAGTCCGGCGCGTGCGAAAGCACGCTCGATCTGTTGCTTCGCAGCATCGGGAAGGATTCCTTGCGGAGGTCGTGACTCGTGGTAGTCGCCTTGCGGCAGACCCATCACCGCGGCCGCGTAACGGAACGCGGATCCCCAGTGGGTGAAGTATCCGGGTCGGCCCGGGTAGCTCGTAAACCAGGACCCGATGTCCTCGCTCAGCTGATCGATCTTGTGCTCCTTTGCGAACGCGATCGCGTCGGCCAGCTGACCGTCCCAAATGAGGGTGAAGTACTCGGTGTAGCGCATGTCGCCGGGACGCTCGTACAGGTAGCCGCAGGTGCCGAGCTGGGCGGCACCGACGATCCCCTCCTGATACCAGCCGGCGCGGTAGACAACCAGATCGCACTCCCACACCTGAACCTCCGGCGCGAGTCTGTGTATCGCCTTGCTGCGCGCGGTGTGAAAAGTGCCTTCCTTAATCGCACAGACTGCGGGCACTGCCTCGGCGATGTGTGCGACCTCCTGCGGGGACATCTCGTATCCCGATGACCCCGAGTTGAACAGGCCGATCGCGATGTCGGTGCGGTCAGCGATGTACTTCACGAAGCGCAGCACCCCTTCGCCCGCGTGCAGCTCCATCGGTGGTGTCTGCAGGTAGCAGATGTCCGCCCCGGCCTCCTGCGTGTGACGGGTGAGTTCCAGGGCCTCCTTGGCGGAGCTCGCCGTGGTGCAGGCCTGGATCACGGTGGCGGGAGCGAGAGCACGAGCCTCTTCGATGGCGACCTCGGTGAGCTTCTTGCGCTCGTCCATCGTCAGCGACCACCACTCGGCGATGCCGCTGGTCAGCCAGAGCATGTCGTGGCCGAGGTCGCTGACGCAATAGCGCACTAATTGCCGGTAAGCCTCGTAGTCGATCTCATCCCCATCGGGACCGCTGAACGGCGTGTACAGCGAATCACCGATCCCACGTAGCCCACCAGCGCGAACCCAGCTCCGAGCCTCTGATGCACCAGGCATGGCCATCCTCCTTGTCGAAGAGTCTGATGCTAGTAGCGAGGCCTCCGAGACGCTGGCGCTCGCGCCGGGCACGAAGGACCCGGGCCAGATGCCTCTGTCACCGGCATCAGGGCCCGGAGACATATTCTCAATACCAATGCAGGGCGAGCCCACGTACTCAGATCGGGAGGATGCAACACGACGGAGGATTCTCCATGGAGCGCTCCAGGCCATTGGGGACACCGGCATAACCCGACTCAGTATGCGCAGTATCGCGGAAGCCGCCGGGGTCTCGCGTGGCACCGTCTATCGATACTTTCAGAGCAAAGAAGACGTGCTGTTGGCAGTATCAGTTTTCGACCAGAAGCGCTATAACCACGGCGTCCTTCAGGCCGTCGAAGCTGCCACGCCGGGAATCGATCAGCTTCGAGCGCATCTGAAGTACTCATTCGGCTTTTTGGCGAACCATCCCTCCCGTTGGATGGTCGAACATGAACCACTTTTTTTGCTCGACTATCTCACCGAACAGTTGCCTGCTATGGGAAAGGCTCTCGAGAGGGCACTTGGCGATGTCTTGAAAGGCACCGCCGCAGTAAGGTCCGGACGCCTCAAGACGATCGAACTCGCCGACCTCATCGTACGCACCCTCGTTTCGGCGTACCTCCTCCCGGGAGCGAACGTTGAAGCACCACTCGACGCCATAGCGGAGCTCATCACCGAAGACTTCGAGTTGGTCCAATCCAAACGGCGGACCACCCCACGGCGGCGGGGAAGGACCGCCTAAAGGCGCGACCAACTGACGGTACAACTTTTGGAGAAAGTGTTCAATCGCTGATAGCTTGCACCGTGTCGTCGTTTGAGGGGTAGGAGTACGTATGGTCAGCGTGGACGAGATTCGGGCCGATCCCAACTTTGATCATCGGCAGCGGGATCATGCGATGACGCTTCTCCCCGAGCCCGAACCGCAAGAGCTCTGGTGCCCCTTCATCTCCGTGGATGATCATCTCCTCGAACCCCCGGATATATTTGCATCCCGCCTACCCCGTGCCTTTCAGGACGACGCTCCGCACGTTGAGGACGACGAGGATGGAGTCCCGTACTGGATCGTGGGCGACCGCCGGGAAAGCGTCTCCATATTGAACGGCGCCTCTGGGCGACCTATCCGGGAATGGGACGGCGCCCCGCAGAAGTTCCAGGAGTTCCGAGAAGGTGTGGCCAACGTCCACGTGCGTGTAAAGGACATGGACCTCGACGGTGTGTGGGCCTCGCTCTGTTTTCCCTCGATCACCTTCGGCTTCGCAGGAACGCACCTTTCCGGCCTGAAGGACCAAGAACTGGGTCTTGCCTGCGTACGCGCCTGGAACGATTGGGTCGCCGAAGAATGGTGCGGCCCGTACCCCGACCGCTTCATCCCGTGCCAGCTGCCGTGGTTAGGAGATGCTCAGCTCGCCGCCGCAGAGATCCGGCGAAACGCCGACCGTGGGTTTCGCTCCGTGAGCTTTTCGGAGAATCCCGAAGGCATCGGGCTTCCCAACATCTACTCGGGTTACTGGGATCCTTTTTTCGCCGCCTGCGAGGACACCGAAACGGTCCTCAACTTGCACGTCGGGTCGTCGGGCACCATACAACGTCCCTCGAGCAGTTCACCGGTTGAGGTGACGACAGCCCTCTTCCCGGTCAACGCCGTTCTGGCCGCGGTCGACTGGATCTTTGCCAAGATCCCCTTGCGGTTCCCCCAACTGAAGATCGCCCTTTCGGAGGGCGGCATATCGTGGGTGCCCGCCATCCTCGAGCGCCTGGACCGAGCCTACCGACAGCGAGACGCGTCACGCGCATGGGCGCACGATGATCCACACCCGGGTGACGTGTTGCGAGAACACTTTTGGTTCGCTTCCATAGAGGATCATGCAGCATTTCGAATGTTGGACGTGATCGGCGAGGATCACGTGATGGTCGAGTCGGATTACCCACACCGAGATTCGACCTGGCCTGGCAGTCAGGAAATGCTCCGTTCCGAAATGTCCCATCTTTCGAATTCGACGATCCGTAAAGCGTGCTTCGGAAACGCTGCAGCCCTGTACCGCCACCCTGGACCGCCACCCGCGCTTCTTGTTCGCTCGATTATCGGTTCGAAGGGACAGATTGACACATGACCGCACTCCGTGAAGACCTCTTCCTGCCGGAGCCGGAGCCGCAGGAGACGTTTGCGACGATTATCTCCGTGGATGATCATGTCGTTGAACCAGCGCACACCTTCGAGGGAAGACTTCCGAAGAGCCTGCAATCTCGGGCCCCCCGAATCGTCGAGACCCCTGAAGGTCACCAGGAATGGGAGTTCGAAGAACAGCGGTTCGTGCAAGTGGGTGGCAATGCGGTGGCCGGACGTCGCCCCGACGCCAACAAGATGGAGCCCTTTCGCTTCGACGAAATGCGACCGGGCTGCTTTGACGCGACCGCCCGGATCGCCGACATGGACCTCGCCGGTGTCTGGGCATCGGTGAACTTTCCTTCCATGATCACTGGCTTCTGCGGCCGGATCTTCTTCAATGCCGATGACCGAGACCTTGGACTTGCGTGCATTCGCGCGTGGAACGATTGGCTCTACGAGGAGTGGTATTCGCCGTACCCCGATCGAATCGTTCCGCTAGGAATCAGCTTCCTCTCCGATCCACTCGTGGCAGCCGAGGAGATCCGACGTAATGCGGCTCGGGGATTCACCTCGGTCACACTGCCCGAGCGTCCCCACGCGATCGGACTCCCCTCGCTATCGGATCGGAGCCACTGGGATCCGATCGTCGCCGCCTGCGTTGAAACGGACTCTGTCATTTCACTACATGTCGGAAGCTCGGGAATCTACCCGAAACCTCCTGGCACATGGGCAGCGGGCCTCGGAGCGAGTCTCTTCGGACAACTCTCGCTCGGGTCCTGCGCCGAGTGGCTATGGTCAGAGATCCCGCTGCGTTTTCCCGACGTGAAGATAGCCATGAGCGAAGGCGGAATCGGCTGGGTAGCGATGCTGCTTGACCGATTGGACAACGTGGTTGACCGGTCCGGCTATGGCGAAGGTTGGGATGTCCGTCCATCTGAAGTGCTTAAACGAAATTTCTGGTTTTGCACGATCGACGATCCTTCGACGATAGACACCCGCTACAGAATCGGCGTCGACCACATCATGGTTGAAGTTGACTATCCTCACGGCGACAGTACTTGGCCGAACACGCAAGAGGTCATCCGGCAGGCTTGGGGTCACATCCCGAAGTCAGAACTCCGCATGATGTGCAGCCTGAATGCAGCAGCGCTCTATCGGCATCCTTTACCACCCGTGATTCTCCCAGCTGACGCGTGACCTGGGAAGGGGGCAACCCCGTTATCCCGATTCACGACGAGCTCACGGATAGCGACCAGAAGTAGGGCACGGGCAACGCGTACTGCAACATGAATGACACGCCGTGGACGTTCTTCGCCGATGCGTAAATGTAGGGCGAGAAGTCGATCCAGACCGACAGGGCATTGTGCACGATGTAGGTCTGGGCCTGGCGCCACAGGGCAATGGCCTTGGGACTCTGGGGAGCCAACTCACCGATCTGGCTCGTCATCGCGTTCAGGGTGGGATCGTTGTAATCGCAGAGATCCCCCGTCCCTCCGCTGAGACTGTAGGGCCCGGTCAGGCCTTCGAGACCTCCACGAACCTCGGGGTTGAGACCCAAGGGTGCAAGCTTTCGCAGATAGAGGTCGCTGACGAAGCTCGTACTCGGCACAATGGTCAGAGCGACGCCGATCTTCTTCCATTGCGCCTGCAGAATGGTCGCCGTTTCCGCCATGACCGGGTTGGAGGTCGTGACGATCACCGAGAGCGGGAGCGTCTTCGAGTACCCGGCCTGAGCGAGGAGCTGCTTCGCTTTCTTCGGGTTGTAGGCGTAGTAACCGTTCAGTGCGGGATCGAAGTAGAGGTTGCCTTTTGGCACGATCGCCCACTGGGGTTGGCCGAGACCTTGCAGCACGGCATGATTGATGCCCGTCCGGTCGACGCCGTAATTCAGGGCCTGCCGGACCTTGACATTGGCCAACGGCCCTGACGACTTGCAGACCGGCATCCACAGCGACTGGGTCTGCCGCGGCTCCCGATGCAACGACGTAGGCCGGATTCTCCCGCACGACCGGCGCATCGGTGGCTTGTATCGAGGTGACGTTGACTGTTCCCGACTCGAGGGCATTCACCTGCTGCGGGCCTACCTGCACGTTCACATAGTCGAGCTCTTTGATCTTGATGTCCTTGGCATCCCAGTACTTGGGGTTACGAACCAGGACGATCTTCTGCGCCGAAATGTATTGTTTGAGAACAAACGGTCCCGCGCCAATCGGATTTGTGGAGAGATTTCCCACGGCGACGGCCTTCGGGGACGCGATGAACGTCTCTTCGCTGGCCAGCAAAGGGTAGAACGCCCCGGCGACGGGCTGGGAGAACTGGATCGTCAACGACAACGGTCCGGTCACGACGATGTTCGACACGTCCTGCAGAGTTGCGTCAAACGCCGGAGCGTTCGAGTTCTTGTTGCGCAAGATCCCCGCAGCAACGGCCTGGGCAGTGAAGGGTGTGCCATCGGAGAAAACAACCCCCTTGCGTAATTGGAGGGTGATTTCCGACGGGCCGACGATTGTCGCTTTGGTGGCTAACTCGGGAAGGTAACCGTTGGCCGGGGTCGGACGCAGCAAGGTGCCGTAAATCGCCATGTCCCAAGGGTCCTGAACGGCTCCGACATGAGACTTCGTGATATCGAAGGTCACGGGTTCGCTGCTGAAACCGGTCAGGTCTTCGCCGATCGTCACCACGCCGCTGGGGCTACTGGTTGCCCCGGCCGAGGCGGCACCTTCCACGACACCGGCAGCGCCGAGGAGAGCCAGCACAAGCGCCAGCGCCGGTAGACGCAGTAGGAGTGTCCTCCCCCGCCACGCCCTTCGCTCCGCAGCCTGTTCGAGCGGCGCTTCATCTCTTTGCATCATTTGCCTCATATCGGTCTCATTCCCCCCGGCCTTGTCTCGCATTTGCCTGAACAACTGCGTCAGTCTCGATGCACAATGTCGGCGATCTCTCTCTCGAGGTGCGACCGCGTCATCGGTCCCCCCTCAACCACCACGTGATGCAACTCCCCGGTCCACGGGAAGGGCGGCTTGTAGTCATCGTTCACGGGAAACCCGCTGTCGTAGCCCAGACGAAGAGCATTCCCATCGGCTTGGCCACCCAGCACCGTCCCCCACGGTAGTTCCCCTGTGCCCAATCCGTTGTCATCGACCCACAGGGAGACGCTGGAGGGACCTTCGGCGTTCACTCGGTACTCGACAGCAATCATCTTTCGTCCGGCCGGAAGGGTGCCTTCTGCCGCGCACCGCATACGGGGAACTGAGCGAATTTACGAGAAAGGCGAGGCGACCATCCATCACCACCAGTGCCCAACCGCCGGTCCAATTGCCTTGTGCACAAAGGACTCCTTGGCCGCCACCCTCGGGGACGTCGACGTCCACCTCGATGCGCCCGCCGAATGCCAGCATCGGAACGGCTTCGTCGGCGATGGGTCCGGCTCCCGGGAAAAAGACCTTGCGCCCGATCGGAGAGCGTGCCGGTGGCGACATGGCCATGGCGGCATCGGGCAAGGCACGAGCCATCCAGTTGCCCATAGGCAAGACATGGTTGCGGCCGGCCTCTGCCCACCAGAGCTGCTCCAATCGTCGAACGAGCTCAGGGTGGTCGCGGGACACATCGCTGACCTCTGCGAAATCGTCCTTGAGATTGAACAAAGCCCAGGTGTCGTCATCGATTGAGGCGCTTCCTTTGACCATTCGTTCCTCGTCGCCCACGCCACGCGTCACCCGGTCTGTCGTTGCCTTCCACCCGTCGAGATACATCGAGCGAGAGCCGAGCATCTCGAAATACTGCTGTTGTCGGGGGGCTGGCGCGTCAGCCTCGTCAAAGGTGGGAAGCAGACTCGCCCCGTCGACCGGTAGCTGGGCAATTCCGTCAACGACCGAAGGCACGGACAGCCCGCATGCGTCGAACAGGGTTGGCATGAGGTCGACCACGTGGCAGAACTGTGACCGCACCTCCCCCCGGGAGCGTATGCCCGCCGGCCAGTGGACGATCAACGGCACGCGTGTCCCGCCCAACCAGGCGTAGCGCTTCCACAGGTGGAATGGCGTGTTGCCCGCCCAGGCCCAACCCCAGGCGTAGTGGTTGTAAAGACGGAACCCGCCCCATTCGTCGAGGTGGGCCAGGTTGTCGTCCAACCGGTCGAGTCCGAGGGTGAAACGACCTTCATTGAGCGAACCGATCGAACTGCCCTCGGCACTGGCACCGTTGTCCGAAAGGAGGACGACGATCGTGTTGTCCAAGATCCCTCTGTTCTCGAGAGCGGAGAGGATCCGGCCGATTTGGTGATCGGTGTGACTCAAGAATCCGGCGAAGACTTCCTGCATGCGAGCGAAGAGATGGCGTTCTTCGGGCGGCAGGGCATCCCACTCCTGCACCCAGGGTGGGCGCTCGGTGCACCGGGTCCCCTCGGGCACAACGCCGAGATCCAGCTGGCGGGCGAATGCGGCCTCGCGCCAGCGCTCCCAACCGCCGTCGAATTTTCCCCGGTAGCGATCGATCCACTCGGGGGGAGCCTGGTGGGGGGCATGCTGGGCGCCCGTCGCGAAGTACATGAAGAACGGCTTGTCCGGCGTTGCGTGTTGCTGGTCGGACAGCTGGCGGATCGCCACCTCGGCTAGGTCCTCTGTCAGGTGATAGCCCTCATCAGGAGTCTTTGGCGGATCGACAAAGTGATTGTCGGAGACCAGGTTCGGCGTCCACTGGTTGGTATCGGCATGCAGGAATCCGTAGAACCGTTCGAACCCCTGCCCCAGGGGCCAGTGCCCGAATGGACCCGAAGCCGTCCGGTCCCAACGGGGCGTCAGATGCCACTTGCCGAAACCCATGGTGGAGTACCCGGCATCGCGAAAGTGCCGGGCCATCGTCGCCGCCGACGGCGGCAATTTCCCGGCGTAACCGGGGAGCCGCATGGGGATATCGGGGACAAAGCCCATGCCTACGGCGTGATGGTTCCGTCCGGTGAGGAGTGAGGCTCGTGTCGGTGAACACAGGGCGGTGACGTGAAACTGGTTGTAGCGCAATCCACCGTTGGCCAGTCGGTCGATGTTCGGCGTGGCCACATCCGATCCGAAACTTCCCAGCTGGCAGAACCCGACGTCGTCGAGCAGGATCACGACGACGTTGGGTCCACCGGGGAGCACGGGGGCTGCGGGAGGCGGCCCGAGGTCACTCTCACCGATAGTTCGGCCGAACTGGCTTTCCGGCACCGCTGCTTGGGTCATGCAGGCTCCTGGTCGCAGATCTCGTGGGCCGGCCACCAGGGAACCCCCCAGGCGCGGTCGCCATCCTTCCTTGTACCTTTAAGAGCGTACAGTAGTTACTTTACGACTATTAAGTCTGATGTCAAGCTGTCGGGAGAATCGAGTGGCCACGTCAAGGGAGTACCCTCCGATTATGCAGAAGGTGCCACCGTCAAGGGCGAAACACACTTCGTCCGACGACGCCGAACGCACCAACGGGCGACGATCGCAGCGATCGGACATCCTCGATGCGGCAGTCGATCTGTTCGCCAAAGGAGGATCACGCGGGACGCCGATGGCCGCCATCGCGGAACGAATCGGCGTGTCCGTTCCGGCTATCACCCATCATTTCGGCTCCAAATATGGCCTATTCATGGAGGTCGTCGCCGTCAGCGACAGTCTCGATGAGACACGCACGACGCCGATGGACACCAAGAACGGCCTCGAGCGCCTGAGCGCCATTCGCTTCTGGGCCTACGAATTGACCTCCGACTCTGCCCTCGCCAATCTCTCCCGTCTGACGCTGGTCATGACGGCCGAAGCACTTGATGCCGACTTCCCGGCCCATGAACATTTCGTTGTACGTCACCAGCGTTTTCGCACGTTGATCGCAGACACTCTGCGGGACGGTCAGCGTGACGGCTCCATTTCGAGGCACATCGATCCGGGCCGGTTGGCGGTGGAGATCATCGGCTTTGTCCAAGGAACCGTGCTGCAGTGGCATCTCGATCCGGAGGCAATCGACCTGGTCTCGATCTTCGACAACTATTTCGATCGACTCGTTGCGTACGTGGCATGTGGTTCAGCTGCCATGGCGAAACCTGCGAGCCGGGCCAAAAGGAAGCCGGCCAAGAAGCAGCCGGCCACATCGACGCGAAACGCCTGACTATCGATCGTTACGCAATGTACGCCGCCAGAGGGAGTGACTCAGCCGTCCTTCCGGAGCAGCGTCTGGTCCAATTCGTTGAAGGTCGTCGACAACGATGTCGGAACGTCGATAACGAGGGGTACGGTCAGGTTGCCAATTTTGCGCAACGCTTCTTCGAGCTCTGACGCCGACTCTGCCCGTATCCCATCGCACCCGAGAGAACGAGCGATCCGCGCATAATCCCTGTCCTCGAATCGGGCGGCCACTGCTTCTTCGCCCATTCCGTGCAATACCCAACCCAACGCGGCGTTGTTGAGCACAACCACGGCTATGGGCAACCGCTCTTGTAGCGCGGAAGAGAGAGCATGCAGGGACATCTCAAAGCCGCCGTCACCGCAGACAGCCAGCACCGCCCGATCGGGCCCGGCCAGGCGCGCCGCCATTGCTGCTGGGATCGCATAGCCCATTCCTCCGCCGGCCGCAGGTTGCAGGTATTCGCCGCCGGGCTTTACCGAGTACCACTGCATCATGAACAGCCGGTTCTCGCCCGCGTCGCAGGTGATCACCGCTCTGTCGGGCAAGCTCCGATTGATGAGCTCGACGATCGTTCGTGGATTGAGAGGCGTTTGATCATCCCCGACTGATGCGGATGTTGGTAGCGCCTCTCTGCAGACCTCGACACGTCGCCGTCCATGCTTGTTCGCCCGCCCGAGTGTGGACTCATACTCGTCGGCCAGGCGGCGCATGACGTTTTTCGCGTCTCCCAGGAGCACGTGATCCATCGGGTAGGTCCACGACGCATTGAGTGGCTCCACTTCAATCTGCATCATTGTCTGCCTAGCCGGCTCCAGTAGTGCCGGGTCCTCGTTCATTGTGTCGCTTGCGCCCAATTTCGTTCCTATCGCAAGCACCAAATCTGCGTCACCCACGATCGTGTTGGCGGTTGGCCATCCAAACCGACCGATAACCCCGACCCCGAGCGGATCCATTTCGGCGAAGACGCCCTTCCCGCTTGAGGTCGTCGCCACGGGCGCGTCGATGACACGAGCCAGGTGCTCCAGTTCAGCTTTCGCTTGCGAGAGTCGGACGCCGTTGCCGGCAAGGATCACAGGGCGCTCGGAACGATGGAGCGCTTCAACGACCGCGCCAAGCGCCGACTGATCGACTCCCCAAGCATGAGGCGACGTGTACGCCTGGGTCGGATAGATCGCGGGTGACGATTGGGGGCCGACTTCCCCTCCGAGTGCGCCGCTATGGAAGACGACGGCGACCGGTCCTGGTTGTCCGGTCACGGCGTGCTTCAAGGCAAGTTGCGTGTGCTGAACCGCCTGCGCCGGGTCGAGACTCACCATGACCCGCTTTGTCACGCCCGCCAGGGCTCCCCGCGCATCCCAGGTGCCGTAATCACCGGTACCACTTTGATACGGCGCGTGATGCGACAGGGACCCGCCATCGGTCATTTCAGTGAGTATCACGAGGGGCGAACTTCCAAGGAGGGCCTCCATGTAGGCCTGCCCGGCATTACCGACGATCCATTCACCTTGGCCCATCACGACCGCGGGCCGCCCCGTGATACGTCCGTAGGCTTCGGCCATGAGTGCGCCGATCGACTCTTCGTGAACCTGCACGGCGCGGATGGAAGGATGATTGTGGAGCGCACGCCACAGTTTCAGGGTCAACCCACCCGGCATTCCGAGGACGAATTCGACACCGCCCTCGGCCAGAGCCGCGATGATCGCGTCTGGCGTGCTCCGGCTTGCGGAAAGCGGTTGATATCGCATCAAGGCTCCTTGGTGGTAGCGGTGTGGCGCAACGCGCGGGTGGTGGGTTCAGCTGTCCGGCATTCCGAGCACTCGTCCCGGGACCTCACCGGTAGGCTTCCCGCTCTCCACCACGGGGTTCCCGTTGACAACCACCCAATCGACCGCGCGTGCGCCCTTGGTCATCCGGGTGCCACCCCCAGGGATGTCGTCGAGGGTCTGGAGTGCGAGAGGCCCGACGGTCTCCGGGTCAAAGATCACGAGGTCGGCCGCCTTCCCCGTTTCGAGCGTGCCCCGATCGGAAATGCCGAGAAAGCCTGCGACCCTCGATGTCAATGCGGCGATCCCCTCTTCGAGAGAGAAGGCCTCCTTCTCGCGCACCCAGTGCTCGAGGAAGTAGCTCGTATAGTCGCCACCGGCAAACGTCTGGAGGTGCGCTCCTCCGTCCGAGATCCCGACCAGGGTGGCCGGGCTCTTCAAAATCCTTTCGAGATTCGACTCGTCCACGTTCACCGGTCCCGAGATGCGAAAGAACGTCTGCAGGTCGTCTTCGGTGGCCACATCGAACATCGCGTCTGCCGGCGCCACGCCTCTTTCCTGAGCGATATCGACCAAGAGCCGGCCCTCGAGCGCAGCGGTCCCGGGGCTCACCCCCTTCTCCACCGAAACCATGTCCATGTAGCGGGTGGTCTTCCAGAACTCGGACAGGCGGGCGCGCCAGCCCGGGTCGCGTAATGCCGCGACCTTGTCTTGTTGATCGAGCCGCGAATAGTCGAGCCACGCCTCGGACGAAGCAAAGATCGCCGAGATCTTCTTGAGGGTGAAGCGCGTCTCAGGGCGCTGGCAGCGTGCGATTGCGTAGATCTGATGCCCGAGGCGATGCTCGGCCTCCATGTACTCGAGGGAGCTCTCCCACCCGGGGGTGCTCATGCCGAAGTCGTTCCATGAAACCACCGCCCCCGAGATCTCCGCCAGGGTCACCAGGAGCGAGCGGTCCTCGTCGGAGAGACCATCACGCTTGGAGCCCGGATTGATCGACAGCAGCCGCTTTCCCTTTCGCCGCACCGCAGCCGCCAGCGCCTCGATCTCGCCATCGCTCGCGAAAAACGACGGAATGTGCTCACCGAGCTCGCCGACCTGGTGCGGAGCCTGGCTCGAGCTGAACCCTGCCGCACCCGCCTCGAGTGCCTCCTCGACAGTGCGCACGATGGACGCGATCTCGTCGTCGGTGGCGGCGCGCTCGAGCGCCTCCTGACCCATGACATAACGGCGCACGGCGCTGTGACCCACCTGCGTGAGGACATTCAGACCGAGCGGACTGCGCCGCAGCCATGCCAGGTAGTCGGGAAACGTCTGCCATGCGAATGGGGCGAATCTCTGCAGAGCGGCCTTCGGAATCTCTTCAGCCGCGCTGAACAATCCCATCAGGTAGTCCTGGTCCTCGCTCCGGACCGGCGCGAGGGTGTACCCGCAATTGCCCATGAGGACTGACGTCACGCCGTGCGCTGTCGAGGGGTTCGCAGATGGATCCCAGAGGAGCTGCGCGTCGTAGTGGGTGTGGGCGTCGATGAAACCCGGCGCCACCACCTGTCCGTCGGCCCTGATCGTGCGGGCCGCTCTTCCATCCACAACGCCCACTGCAACGATGTCGCCGTTCTCGACGGCGACATCGCCCGCATAGGCCTTCTTGCCGGTCCCGTCGACGATCAAGGCATCCTTGACGACCAGGTCGTAAGCCATCCACTGTCTCCTCTCAGTTCAGGGTTGTCGTGAGGTCGGCGCGCGCTGCGTCCGGGAAGCCGGCCTGCCGCAAAACGGGAGTAGCCCCCTGCCGTGGACCCCCCAGTGGTGCGCGGATCGCTGAGCCACTTTACCTTGTATACCATCCCCCTCCGAATGGCACATCGGCGGTCGGCGCTGTGCCGAGGCAGGCCCGTCAGATGGCGATCAGCCCGATCGGCCGGCCCGGGTGGGGACCTTCCGGGAGGGCACAGGTTGCAGATCATTGTCGGATGCGGGCAAAATTTCGGACTCGGATTCGAGCATGACGCGCGAGGGCGGTAATGACGGCGTTGACGCCGAACTCGGCGTAATCGCGCGCTCGCAGTCCGGTCCGTCGGGGGGCGGCCGGCCGGTGGGCCAGGTGCGCATCCACGCTGATCCGGCCGTGAATGTAGGTCAACGCGAAGGACCATGCCAGCCCAGCCCGCTTGGGACTGAACCCGATCTCCTCGAAGAAACGGACGCCGGATTCCAGTCGGTCCGGTGTGACTCCCAGATCGGGCTGGTTGATGAGATAGGACCCCAGTCCCGGGTATTTGGTCGAAACCTCCCAGAGCTTCAGCAGGTGGGCTTTGAGAACGACCTCCCAGTCCTCCCCCGATCGCAGATCGAGCGTGCCCGACGAATCGGCGATCCGCTGGGACATCAAGGTCATGAGCTCGTCTTTGTCGGCGACGTAATAGTAGGCCGCCATGGGGGTCACACCGAGCCGAGCCGCCACAGCACGCATCGTCAGAGCCGAGAGGCCCTCCGTGCCGACGATGTCGATAGCTTCATCGACGATGACGTCTCTCGTGAGCGCGGTGGTCCGCTTGGGTCGAGCCATGGCTCACCATCCTACCGAGCGCGACCAACCACGGTGGCCGTCCGCATAGTTGCGCATCGAGTTCCCGCGCGACTGAGATTTCCCTCCGATGGCACCCGCGGGCGAGCCCAGGCCGCGCAGCGACGTGGCAGCGTACATCGACGGGCCGGTGATGGGCCTCGATTGCGCCGGCCCCAATGGTCGGTCGCGGTCAGGAGCCGGCGGATACCTGTCGGCCCAACCCGGGGAGCGGGTCACGTTGTCGCTCGGCGAACTCGTCCTCGGCAGCGGGCCGGCGTCGGCGTCGATGACATCGATCGACCTTGACCCCTCGAGCACGCCGTTGCGAGCAGGCAACCGCGCCGCGAACGTTGCCCGGCTTCTCCACAGCCTCGGAACCGACCCCGATCTCGTCGCCGGGATCAACGTCACGGACGCGCACCGCGCTGCCGCGGGTCGATTCACGGGGAAGATCGACTTCGACCTCCTACCGGAGGCCTTCGGCGTAGACCCATCTGTTCGCGCACTCGTCGCAGCACTCCGTGTCGAGCTGCGGAGTGAGCACCGCGGCGAAACCACCTACGGCGGAGTATCCACGGCATCAAGAAGCGCAGCGACGTCCCGGTTCCCCTGCGCGACGGCTCGGCGCTGCTCGCCGACGTCTTCCTGCCATCAGTGGGACGACCGGCGCCCGCCGTGCTGCGCCTGGGGCCGTATGGACGAGCGTTCGGCTTCGGTCCGCTTGTGACCGACAAAGAGCGCCAAGGCTCCGAAGCACGGGAATCGGCCTGGTTCGAGGACCACTCCACAGGCGCGGGCACGGCGGCGTACGGCGAAAACCTGACATCGGTTGACGCGTTCTCGTGGGTGCCACGCGGGTACGCCGTGGTGCGCGTCGACGCACTCGGCACCGGCGGTACCCACGGTCCCCTCCTGCCGTTCTCGCAGCAGGAGGCGTTCGACTACTACGACGCCATCGAGTGGGTGGCGGCACAAGACTGGTGCACGGGCGCGGTAGGTCTGGCCGCCGCGTCCTACGGGGCGACGATTCAATGGAATGTAGCCCGGCTTCGCCCACCGAGCCTGCGGGCCATGATCCCGTGGGCAGGTGATACGGACTCCTACCGCGAGCTCCGCGTATCCCGGGGGCATCCTCCATGAGGGCTATCGCACGTGGTGGTGGGGCGCGGTCACCTCGAATGTCACGCCTGGCGAGGTGGCGCCGGATTTCGTCCAGGCGCTACGCGAGCATCCCTTCTACGACGAGAGCTTTTACGGTCCCGACGGCAACGGCCCGCTCAGTGCCGAGCTCGACGACGTCGACGTACCCTTTCTGACTGCGGTCAGCCAGAACGCGACGCTCCACTCCCGAGGCGGTTTCGAAGCATTCCGCCGGTGCCGGTCATCCGACAAGCGACTCCTCGTCGTCGACTCGCACTACTACCCGTTCTTCTTCGAGTGGTGCCTCGACGATCTTGTCGCCTTCTTCGACCACTGGCTGAAGGGCGACGCCCCGGCAGTCGTCGAGCGACCGCCTGTCCGCTTCGCCCTCCTCACGGGACACGGCGACTTCACCTGGCGCGAGGCACCGACGTGGCCGCCGCTCGGCACGGAGCAACTGGTACTCCACCTCGACGCCTCAACGGGCGCCGCCCGGCACGAGCCAGCGGGGGAGGATGCCGTGTCCACCTACGCCGCCGACGATCAGGACCCGACACGGTCGGGGATCTCGTTCCTCACGCCACCATTCGAAGCCAACGTGCTCCTCGTCGGAAATATTGCGGCCCACCTCGCACTCTCGTCGTCCTCGCACGACGCTGACGTGTTCGTGTCAATCGACGTCATCGATACCGAAGGCCAGCCCATCTCGTTCCACGTCGGGGGAAATCCCCGCACACCGATCACCTCGGGCTGCCTCAAGGCGTCACATCGGGCGCTCGACGCCGGGCGATCGCGCCCCGATCGCCCGTGGCACCTGCACGGTTTGGACGACGTCGAACCGCTCCGACCCGGTATGCCGACGCACCTGGCCGTCGAACTCGCCGCGGTCAGCGTGGAGGTCGCCATCGGCCACCGGCTGCGCGTCGACATCAAACCGGTCGAAGGGCCGGGCGGCTTCGAGGACCCGGTGCGAGGTGCCGGCCACTTGGCGCGCGCGTTTGACGAGAGCTACCACGCGGGAGCGACAAACACCGTGCACACCGGGCCGACCACGCCAAGCACGATCGTGCTGACGTGCCTTCGCAACTGATGCGCACTTTCGACGCTTTGACGCGCAGCGCGTCGTCTATCCTGCCTTTGACGCAGCAAGGAGCCCAATGAGCGAGTTGCCGACGACGTTGATGATCGAGGACCTCGGTGGGGAGCGGTGGTCAGCGCCGAACCCCACCACGGACCCCGAAGGCCGTGACGTTATCTTCAGCGGCCAGATCCTGGCGCAAATGATTATGGCGGCCGACGCTGCGTGCGCGCAGCAGAAGGTTGTGAAGTCGGTCCACGCGATCTTCAGCCGTACCGGTGCCTACAGCGCGGGACCCATGGAACTGGAACTCGAATCCATGCACGCTGGCCGGGCGTGGGCGAGCGACACCATTACGGCGTTCCAGGGTGACCGGTTGCTCGCGCGGGGCCTCGTGCTCCTCAACGTGATCGAGCCTGATCTGATCCGTCACGCGGCGACCATGCCCGATCTGCCCGGACCCGAGGAATCCGTCCCGATCGAGCGGCCCGTGCTCTTCCCCGGCATCGAAGCGCGCGAAGTGGATCTCGTCGATCCCGTGACGGCCGATGGCACGCCCGTGCGGCACCTCTGGCTTCGCATGCCCGCCGGATTCGACTCAGTTGCCGTCAATCAAGCGATCACGGCTTGGTGTCAACCCGGGTTCATCATCGAGCTCGCTCTGCGCCCGCATCGCGTCATGGCAGACATCCACGAGGCGCACCGTTCGATCTCGACCGGGGTGATCTCTCACACCGCGCACTTCCACGAAGCCGCCGACGTCAGTCGATGGTTCCTGCTCACACAGGAAGCGACCTTTGCCGGCAACGGCCGGGTCGGCGGATCGGGCATGGTATTTGCGGAAGACGGCACCCTCGTGTCGACGTTCCATCAGGACGCGATGGCGCGGCAGGCGGAGAGCGCTCTGGATCCCCGGCGCAGTATGTAGGCGTGGGGCGGGTGTCAGCTGCCGAGCATCGAGCAGAACGCCCCGACTGAGCGCCGGAACGTAATGAATTGGTCGCGTTGGTTGACGGGCGGTCCGGGATCCACCGGCGCACGTCCCTGCGGGCGGGCGGCGGCGACGAACTCATCTACTTCGCGGAGATACACCAGGTCGCCCAGGTCGAGCGATGTCGTGGAGAGACCGGCGGCTCGTGCGGCACGGCCCGACAGCTCGGGGTCGCACTGGACCTGGTGGTAGCCGAGCGTGTGGCCCTGGGCGGACGCCGCGTGTACGACCTCACCGAACGAGCACCACCACACGTCCGCGTCGACCAGCTCGACGTCAGGGTGGTGCGTGCAGACCAGCATCATGGCGAACGGTCCGTCGGCGGCGAGAACGAGGTTCACCAGGCCGGCCAACGCGAACGAGCGCCCGCGGTCGACGACGCCGGGCAGTTGATCGCCGACACGCACGAGCCGCGCCACCAGTGTGTCGAAATCGCCCAGGCCGGGTTGGTCGGCGTCGACGTCGAGGGTGACGAAGGCGTCGAGCGGCGTGATCGTCTCACCGAAGTAAGAGCCGACGGACTCCTGCAGGGCCTCCTCGGTACCCGCCATCCGTACACCCACGCGGAGAATCTCGGAAGGCTGCTGCACCAGAGCGCGGCGCTCTCGCTGCCAGTCGGTCAGACCGGTCTCGAGCGCGTCGAGCGATGCACCCGGAACGGCGAAGAGTCCGAGCAGGGCGCGTGCCCGATGCGGGAACCGGCTCTGCGCCGCCGGCGCGAGCACGTCGGGTAGTGACGAGGCTCTCACGAGGTAGTGCGGGCCCAGAACTCGTCACTGGCGTACTGGTCCTTGTCGCGGACGGTCATCGACCTCAGCTTGCCCCCTTCCACCTCGTACATCGAGAGCCGGTCGATCCGGAGCACCTCACCGCTCTCCCGGTGCGTGTACTCCTCCACGACGAGGACCGCGACGCGCTGGTCACTGGCCAGCACGTCGATGACCTCTCCCACCGTCACGTCGTAGGCGCGCCACTTGGGTGCCCACTCCTCGAAGAACTCGCGCCCTCGGTAGACACCGGCGAAGGGGCTGCGCCCTGTCCACTCGCACACCATCTCGGGGTGGTACCAACGTGCCGCGTGGGCGGCGCCGGCCTCAGGGTCGTCGCTCGCGGCACGCGCGGACTCGATGTATTCGCGAATCAGGGCCTCGTTCTCGGACGCAGTCGCCATGCAATTCCCCCTCGTCGTCGGTGGACAATCCTTCCAATCCTCAAGGTTTCCCGGAAGGCCCGCCGTCAGTGGCCGCGATGAGGTCGCCGACCTCCTCGCGCAGGCGCGGGAGCTCGGCGAGAAGATCGCGTCCACGCGGACCCTCCTCGCGGTGAGGCCCACCGACCGCTGCGTGCGTCCCTCCGGCCTGTTCCCACTGCCCCAGGGCGTCGGCGAGCGACTGCCCCGCCTTCGGAGCCATCGGCGCCTGGAGCCCGATCGACGCGGGCTCGCGTCCCAGCTCGGCCGCCCGTTGCAGGATGAACTCGTTGTTCCTGCGGGCGTACGAGCTGTCGCGCGCCCAGAGCATCCCGTCACCTATGCGGGCGCAGCGGTCCATCTGGACCTTGCTGAATCCGCCGAACCAGATCGGCACCGGTCGGTCGAGCCGCGGGTTGATACCGGCACGGTCGATCCGGTGCAGGTCCGTGTCGACGTCGAGAATCTTCTCCGTCCAGAGGCGCCGGAGGAGCCGCACCTGCTCCTCTTGCATACGACCGCGCGTTTCGAAATTGCCGCCCAGGGCCTCGTACTCGACGTAGTTCCAGCCGGTGCCGACACCGAGCCGGAGCCGATGATTCGAGAGGAGGGCGATCTCCGCGGTCTGCTTTGCGAGCAGAGCGGTCTGTCTCTGTGGCAAGACCATCACACTCGTGCAGAACTCGATCCGTGCTGTCACCGCGGCCCAGAAGGCGAAAAGCGTCAACGGCTCATGGAACTCGCTGTCCTCAGTGTAGATACCGTCGGCCGCGAACGGCGGGTTGCGGTTGGCGTGCTCGGTGCCGAGCACGTGATCGACACAGGTGATGTGATCGAAACCGAGTTCGTCGGCGAGAACCGCGTAGTCACGGATGACACCCGGGTCTGAGCCAATCAACTGTTCGCACAGGTGGAGACCGATCTTCATGCGCGCCCTCTCCTCCTGAACACACGTTCGACGTACGGTACCAAACGCGCGTCCGCAACGGTCGGGCCGAACAATCGTGCACGGAACCCACACCGTTATAGTGACGCAGCGATCTTCCGGCGGGAGCAACTCGACCGGCGCGTACTGATATCGGACGATCCCGGGGAGGCTTGAGATGGGAGGACGCCTGGAAGGCAAGGTCGAGGTCGTCACGGGGGCGGGCCGGGGCATCGGGCGCGCGATCGCATTGGGTTTGGCCGCAGAGGGCGCCCGCGTCGTAGTGGCCGACTACGGGGGTGCACTCGATGCTCGCCAAAAGGGTTCGTCGGAACCTGCCGACGAAGTGGTGGCCGAGATCGAGGCACTCGGTGGAGAGGCCGTCTCCTGTGCCGAGGATGTCTCCAGCATGGAAGGAGGTCAACGGGTCGTGCAGGCGGCGGTCGACAACTTCGGTCGCCTCGACGGGATCGTGTGCTGCGCCGGGATCATGGTGCAGAAGTACTTGTGGGAAATGGATGAGAAGGATTGGGACGACGTGATCGCGGTCCACCTGAAGGGGCACTTCAGCTGCGCCCAGGCCGCTTCCCGTGTCATGCTGCCGCAAGGGACGGGGCGGCTCGTCTTCATCTCGAGCGGGTCCTACGCAGGGATTGCCAGCCAGCCGAGCTACTCCGCGGCCAAGGCGGGGATCCTTGGGTTCACGTGGAGCTGCGCCTCGGCGCTCTTTCCGCACGGCATCACCACCAACTGCGTCGTACCGAGCGCAGCCACCCGGATGTCCGACAAGACCCTGGGCGACTACGTACCCCTCAACGATCAGGCGGGCGAGACTGTCCGTAGCGATTTCGCGGGCGGGACCTATCGGGATCCCGCCAACGTCGCCCCGATCGTGATCTACCTCTTGAGCGACGCCGCCCAGGAGGTGAACGGTCAGGTATTCCGAGCTGTCGGCTACCAGATCGACCGCCTGGCCGACCTGTCCTACGACCGCACGATGACAAGTGACGGTCCGTGGGAACTCGGCTCGTTGTTCGAGCGGATCCCCAACGAGATGGGCCCGGATCTGAAACGGGAACCGCTCCCCTGGCCTCCCCCCGGTCGTTGAGAGGGTGCCGTCCGGCTGGCCTCAGGACCAGGTCCACGTGGGCGGGCGCTTCTCGACGAAGGCATCGAGGGCCTCTTTGGAATCGGCGAAGGAACGGAGCCTGGTGGTGTAGTCGTTCTCTATTCGGTAGCGCTGCATCATCTCGTCGGCTTCGATGCGCAGGATCGACTCTTTGGCCAGCCTCAGTGCGATGGGGCTCTTGGTAGCCATCTGCCGGGCGAGGTCCATCGCGCCCGCCTCCGCCTGACCCGTCGGCACCACCTCTTCGATGCCGCCGAGGCGGTACAACTCGTGGGCGGGAAGGAGTTCACCGAGAAACAGCATGCGTCTGGCCTTCGACGGTCCGAGCATGCGCAGGGCTTTGCTGGCGCCGCCGAGAACGCCCACGTTGATCTCGGTGAGACCGAAGGTTGCCGACTCTCCGGCGATGACCATGTCGCACGATCCGACCAGTCCGAACCCGGCACCAATCGCCGGACGCTCGACGGCCGCGACGACCGGTACGGAGCACTGGAGAATCGCGTATTGCGCCTGCCTCCATTCCCAGAACGGATCGAGGAATGCGCGCACGTCACCAACCTCATCGACGGCACGCGAGGCCTCCTCCTTCAACTCGATTCCGCCACAGAAAGCGCGGTCGCCGCGCGCCGCAAGAACGACCGCTCCCACGCTCCGGTCCTGTGACAGCGCGTCGAAGCAGCGACGCAACTCCTGCATCATCACCGTGTTGACGGCATTGACAGGTGGGCGATTGAGACGGACGACGGCGACACCTTCCGCTCCATGGACTTCCAACGTCTCCATCTCGGCTTGCATCCGCCCTGTATAGCTCCGGACCGACTCCTGGGCAGGGTCCCGTACGCCCAGGCATGGCTCGAATGTCAAACTGCGGACCCGTCGGGGTCGGACGCATTGCAAAGACCTTTCCCTACGCCGAGAAGATCGCCCCCTCCTCTTCGAGGACGTCCATCTCCTCCTCGGGAAGGTCCAGCCACCGACGCAGGACGTCCCGGGTGTGTTCGCCGAGCCGAGCTGGCGGGAGCGGGATGTCTCCCGGGGTCTTGCTCCAGCGCTGGGGCGAAGTGGAGTAGCGAACTGGCCCAACGTCTGCCTGGTCGACCATTTCGGTGAATCCCCTGGTGCGAAGTTGCAGATCCCGGTAGAGGGCTTCAGCGTCCTGCACCGCCACCGCGGCCAACCCGGCCCTCTGAAGATGGTGCATCGCGCCGTAGGCGCTGTAGCCGGTGGTCCACGACCCGAGCGCTTCGGACAGCTGAGGTTCGAGGAGCTGGGACTTCTCCAGGTTCTCCGCTTCCAGATCTCGTCGCTCGAGGAAAGCACAGAGAGTGCTCCAGTCGTCACCGTCCTCAATGTCGATGGCCAACCACTCATCGAACCCACTGCAGGGGAAGATGCCCGAGAGCCACGAGCCGGGGACGTGGTTGGCGGGCGACGGCGGCGCGTCGAGGTGGTTCAGTGGAGCGGCGTAAAGCTCGGTGAGAATCGGGGCCATGACGTCGATCTGAGCCAGATCGAGATATCGGGAGGTCCCGCTCCGGCGGGCCTCCACCAGTGCGGCCACCGTGGCGAGAGCCCCGGCCGCGCCGGAGACGTAGTCAGTCAACGTGCCGTGTGTGTATCCCCAGGACGCCGCCAACCCGATGTAGGAGGCGATGGTCGAGGCGTACGCCAGATAATTGGCCCGCGGCCCGCCGCGCCCGTAGCCGGAGAGGGAGAGCATGACAAGGTCCGGTTTGTCATCGAGAAGCTTCTCGTAGCTACAGCCCCAACGGTCGAGTACGGAGCCTCCGAAGTTCTCGATGACGACGTCGGTCACGGAGACCAGCCGGTGGAACACCGCCCTTCCCGCAGGTTGGGTCATGTCCAGAGACAGGTTGCGCAGCCCGCGCGTCAGTGCTGCGTACATGACGGTGTTCGGCACGCCCGAGGGTTCCGTGGCCATATCACCTATGACGTAGAGAGGCGTGCGAAGGACCTCTGGTCGTGCCCGGGCCTCGATCTTCACCACATCGGCCCCGAGGCTCGCGAGTAAGCAGGCCGCCGAATTCCCGGCGACGAACGCGCCGAAGCTGAGGACCCGTACTCCCGCCAATAATCCGGCTCGCTCAGACAAGGCGCTCTGCTTTCCAGTTCGTCACTTGAGCTTCCGAGAACCCGAGCTCGTCGACATAGACCTCGACGTTGTGCTCGCCAAGTGTGGGGGCCGGACGCCGGAGGTGGATGAGGTCCGGCTGCGCAGTGCACCACCGCCACGGGATCGTGACGGGAGGTCTTCCGTCCACAACTGGCGACGCGAACAACCCGCGGGCCACTGGTTGAGGATCTTCCACGAAGTCGCGGGGGGAGTTGACCGGGGCGCAGGGGACTCCGGACGCCTGACCCCGGGCGAAGAGGTCCAACCGGCTGCGCTCCGCCACCAGGTCCCCGATCACGTCCTCCAAGCCGTCGAATATCAGCCTTCGCACCACGGGATCGTTCAGCGAGGGCGCAGCCAGGTCTTCGGGATTGTCCATCATCGTGAGGAAATTCTGCCAATGGTGCTCCTGGAAGGCAGCAATGCCGAAGAGGCCGTCGACGCACTGCCAACGGCCGGTCGGGGGCACACCGACTCCCGCGAACCTTCCGCCCCACTCACCGGGCCGGCTCACGTCATAGCGTTCGAGGACCATGTCCTTGCCCGCCTGGACCTCGTGGACCGACAGGTCGAGGAACTGCCCTCCGACACGCTCGCGCCCGAACAGCGCCGCGGCGATTCCGAATGCCGCATTGAGCCCGGCTTCGTCCCAGGCCAGCTGACCGGGGGCGGCGAGTGGTGGACCGTCTTTCGCCCCCACCCAGTGCATGGCCCCGCCGATCGCGAAGGAGAGAAAAGGAGTGACCCTCATGTCCTTCATCGGTCCGTCCAGCCCGAACGGGGTTATGGAGGCGACGATGCAGTCGGCGGGAACCCAATCCAGACTGCGGGCAACGCGGTCGAAGCCGGCAACGGGAGTCCTCCGGGTCGGCGAGATCACGACCACGTCCCGGCCCTTGGCGAGAGCCTCGAGCAGCGGTCGCGCCTCGACCCGACCGGCGTCGAGGGTGATCCCCCGCTTGCTGGCATGGTACGACACGAACACCGCGCTTTCTGCAGCGTCGGCTTCCCCGACGAACGGGGGATGATTCCGCATGGCGTCGCCCTCCGGCGGTTCGATCTTGACCACGTCGCACCCGAGGTCCGCCAGGAGTTTCGTGCAGTAGGCCCCGATCGGACCGGCGAGATCCAGGACGCGGCACCCGGTGAGGGGTCCCTCGATCGGGTCTGCTCCGCCTTCGACGGTGACCTCCCCCATGTCAGCCAACGCTGCCCACGACGTCATTCCCGCGGATCGTTGTCGAGTTGTCGAAACCGGCCACCGCGTTAGTTGTGCAGAACCTGGTTGAACGGAACATCCCTGTCGAATGCCGGCTCCCTCGGGAGGCCGAGGACCCGTTCGCTGACGTTGTTCCGCTGGATCTCGTCGGTACCACCGGCAATCGAGAGGCTCCGGGAATTGAGAAACTGACGGGACCACTTCTCTTGCTCTGCCGCACCCGGTTCCCATGTGACGCCGGCGCCGCCGGCCAATGTGAGCGAGAGCTCGGTTCCTCGCTTGGCGACGACGTCGTCACCGAGCTTGAGCAGACTCCCGTAGCCGTGGGCGAGCTTTCCATTGGCCACGGCGGACGACACGCGAGCGGCGACCAACCTCTGCGCCTCAATGGCAACGTGGAGCCCGACAATCTGCCGACGGACCCCCTGATCGCTGCTGAGGGCGCGCTCCTTCGCCAGGGAGACCAGATCTGACATCGGATCCCGTGATCCGGTGCTCGCTCCGCCCCGCCCGACCCAGGCATGCTCGATCTCGAGCAGTCCGCGGGCCACTCGCCATCCCTCATTCTCCTCCCCCACGAGATTCGCAGCCGGGACGATCATGTCGGTGATGAACTCTTCGCAGAACTCAGATCCGCCGTCGACCTGTTTGATGCGCCGGATCTCGAGACCGGGAGACTTCAGGTCGATGATCAGAACCGATATGCCTTTGTGCTTGGGAACGTCCCAGCGCGTGCGTACAGGGCATAGCGCGAAATCGGAGAGATGGGCAGAGGTGCTCCACGTCTTCTGCCCGTTGACGACATAGGAGTCGCCGTCGCGGGTCGCGCTGGTGAGCAGGCCGGCGAGATCCGATCCGCCGCTCGGTTCGGAGAGCAACTGGAGCCACAACTCCTTCCCCGAAAGGATGTTCGGAACGTGCGCCGACTTCTGTTCGTGCGTTCCGAACTCGATCAGCGTCGCCCCCAGGATGTTGATTGACACGCCGAAGTTCGTCGGAGGCATGACATAGCCCGCTGCCTCCTCATGGAACACCCGCTCGTGGTCGAGGGTCAGGCCCTGCCCCCCGTACTCCGTGGGAAACGATATTCCGGCGTAGCCAGCCTCGTGGATTCTCCGCTGGAGATCCTTGAACTCCTGCAGTTTCTCCAACCGCGGATCATCGTGGTTCTCTGCGACCCGCCCGTCCACGCGCTCGACGTTGTCGGCCAGCCAGGTCCGCGCCCGGAGCCGATAGTCCACCAGTTCGGGGTGCTCGATCCGTCTTTCGGTCACGGCTTTCCTCCCACCTTGGCGTCCCTGCACGTGCACCACTGCTGCAGTCCAACTGGCTGCGCCCGTGGGAATGTAACGCAGCGGGGCCGGTGCCGCCGAACGGTCAACGGGTAGCCCCTGCTGGCGTCCGAAGCGGGCGTGCGCGTCCGGTGGACCCTTCCGAGGCAAGGATTGTGCAGGAACCCGTTCTCCTGTATTCTACAGCGTAAAGTCTCAGATTTTCGAAGGAGCATCATGACCGCTACAGCTTCGCCGACCGAGCTCGGGTACTGGATCAACGACGCGGACAATCATTTCAACGAGCCACCGGACTGCTTCGAACGTTACATCGACCCCAAAGACGCAGACCTGGCTATTCGGAGCGTGACCGACCCTGACGGCCAGCCGATGCAGCTGTTCGCCGGTCAGCCCTCCAAGTTCCACTCCCGCCAGGTCACCTTCTCCGCCGAGGAGCTCCAGAAACTGCTCGGCGACACCACGAATGTCGGCACCAGACGGGGCAACGTGCCCCAACAGGTCGGAGAGCCGCAACTCGACGTGATCCCGGGCATGCTGCTCAATCGGTTGAACCCGCTGAAGGACTTGGACGAAGAACAGCGCAAAGCGTTCATCTCCGAGTTCCGGCACAAGTCCGAGGCTTTCGGCAACCGGGACCTGCGCCTGCTCCTCATGGACGAACAAGGCATCGAAAAGGCCCTCATGTTCCCTGCGGCCGCCCACGACATCGAATACGAGTTCGCCGACAACATCCCCGCCCTCTACGCCAACATCCGGGCCTTCAACCGCTGGATGCTCGAGGAGGTCGGCTACAACGTCGAGAACCGCATGTTCCTGCCCCCCTACATCGCGCTTGCCGACCCGGACCTGGCCATCAAAGAACTCGAACAAGTCATCGCCGACGGCACCACGATCATCCAGACGAAATCTGGACATGCCCACGGGGGTGCGGACAACCCGTTCGGCGGTCGCTCCCCGGCCGACCCCGTCTACGACCGTTTCTGGTCCATGGTCAACGAAGCGGGGATCCGCTTGGCGGTACACCTCGGGGGTACCGACTACCAGAAGTCCGGCGCTGATTGGTCGGAAGACCCAGATGCGGTCTTCGGCGATTTTGACGCATTCCAGTGGGTCATGTACTGGGGGGATCGACCCGCCATGGAAATCACCGCCGGCCTCATCCTCCACAACTTCTTCGGCCGCTTCCCGAACATAAAGGTGTGCCTCTCGGAGATGGGCACCGTGTGGCTCCCCTACACCCTGCGCAAGATGGATCATTCGTTCTTCATGGGCCGCAAAGCGAAATGGTCTCCCACCGGGCGCCTCGAGCAGCGACCCTCCGAAATCTTTCGCCAGCACTTCATCGTCGCCCCCTACCCCGAGGAGAACGTTCGACGCATCGTCGACGAGATCGGCATCGATCCCATCGTCTTCGGTTCGGACTTCCCGCACGGCGAAGGCCTCGCCTATCCGGACCGCTATGTCAACGCGCAACTCGCCAGCTTCAGCGCCGACGAACAGCGCAGGATCATGCGGGACAATCTGGAAAACTTTCTCACCTGGCCCTGACGCCGTAAAGGCCGCGCATGTTCGACATGGTGGAACGGGCGCCCGACGATCTCGCACTTGTCGATCGACACGGCCGAATGACATGGGACGAGGCGTCGCGTCGGATCTACAACGCGGCACACGCACTCCTTGACATCGGCTTCCAAAACGGACGCCTGGCCGTTCTGGGATCGAACTGCGCAGCAACGGTGATCGCCTACGCCTCCGCCCGCCTGGCCGGGGTAGGAGTGATCCTCGTCAACTACCACTCGACAGCGGAGGAGGTGAGCTACCTCCTCGAGGACGGCGGCGCGACCGCGATCTGGGCGTCGTCGGACTGTCTCCCGGTTGCGCACGAAGCAGCGGCGCACGTCGGCATACCTGTGCTCTCTGACGATGGGCCCGAAGAGTGGACCTCTCGGCTCGGCCTGCACCACACGGCACCTCCAGCGGTCACCCTGCCGGCCACGACAGACCTCATCTACACGTCGGGCACCACCGGACGGCCGAAGGGTGTCGAAATCCCATCCCAACCGGCTCCGACCGTGCAAGACCGCATGGAGATTTTGGCCCGGCACCACATGACGGGACTCGGACCTCACCTTGTAGCAGGACCGCTCTACCACGCCGGTCCCCATGCGGCGGTCGGCCTCCTCCTGACAGGAAGCCCGGTCATCCTCATGGGGCACTTCGATGCCGAAGATGCACTGACGGCGATCGAAACGCACCGGATCGCCACGACGGTCATGGTCCCGACGCACTTCATCCGTCTTCTCTCACTACCCGAAGACAGAAGACGGCGCGCCGACGTGTCATCACTCCGCATGGTGGCGCTGACCGGTGCCAATTGTCCGTTCCCGGTCAAGAGGGCAATGATCGAATGGTTCGGTCCCGTCGTGCGCGAGGCGTACGGAGGCGGCGAGAGCGGCATCATCAGCTACATCACGTCCGAGGACTGGCTGTCGCATCCCGGTTCGGTCGGACAGGTGCAGGCGCCGTTCGGTGCGCTGGTCCTCCACGAGGACGGTTCGCCGTGCCCGCCCGGCCAAAGCGGTCAGCTGTACTTCGAAGACGCCACTGGGCGTGGCATCCGGTATCACAACGATCCGGAGAAGACGAAAGCCGCCCACCTCCGACCAGGCGTGTTCACGCTTGGCGACAGGGGTCACGTTGACGCCGACGGGTATCTCTACATCACCGGCCGAGTGATCGACATGGTGATTTCCGGCGGGGTGAACATCTATCCGGCGGAGTGCGAGCGCATCCTCAGCTCACATCCCGCCGTGAAGGACATCGCGGTCTTCGGTCAGCCGGACGACGAGATGGGTGAACGGCTCGTTGGCCTGGTCTGCACTCTCGATGAAGACACCGCGCCCGAGAGCCTGATCTCGTTCTGCCGCCGATCGATCGCGGGCTACAAGGTGCCCAAGCAGCTCGTGCTGGTCCCGGAGATTCCTCGGTCCGCCATGGGAAAGGTCGACAAGGCGGCAGCCCGGAAGCTCTTCGCAGCTCTGACGCAAACTCGGTGAGCGCGGCCGACACAACCACCCGCCCAACTGCGGAAATACCGGAATTGGTCGAGTTTCTCCGCCGATAGCCAAAAGGGGGAAGGACTAGCTTGCGCTGCTATGGGCATGACGGAAGAGGAACTTCGTGGGGCGGTCCGTGGCTGGCTGGCCGAGGCGTGGGATCCCGACATCACTGTCAGGGAGTGGTGGGGAAGGTTGGCCCAGAGCGGGTTCGGGTTTCCGCACTGGCCGACCGAGTGGTTCGGAAAGTCGATGTCCGGTCTGGAAGCCGCGGCGATCAGAAGGGAAATGGCCTCCGCTCGGGTGTTGGGACCGCCCATCGGGGTGGGAACGTCCATGGCCGCCCCCGTCCTTTTCGTTCACGGTTCCGAGGATCAACGCGCCCGGTGGCTTCCGGCACTCGCCACAGGAGAGGAGCGTTGGTGCCAGTTCTTCAGCGAGCCCGATGCCGGATCGGATCTGGCCGGCGTCCGGACGCAAGCCGTCGGTGACGGGAACGGCTGGCTGGTGAACGGGCAAAAGGTCTGGAACTCGGGGACGTTGACGGCCGACCGGGGGATTCTTCTGGCCCGGACAGATCCGGACGTGCCAAAACACCGAGGTCTGTCCTTCTTCGTCATCGATATCGACCAGCCCGGGATTGAGGTGAGACCTATCCGGCAGATGAACGGGCGAAGCGAATTCAATGAGACCTTCTTCAACCAGGCGCGGGTCGAACCCGACGACTTGGTCGGCACGGAAGGGGACGGTTGGCGAGTGGCCCTCACGACCCTGAGCAACGAACGACATGACTTCGCCGGAGGCTGGGAATACCCCCTTGTGATCGTGGCCCCGGGTGACAAGGGCGGCTACCTGACGCGCCAGGCCGGTGAAGTGATGGAGGACGCCCGGCGCGACGAGCTCGATGAGGCGAATACTCCCCCGATTCACACGGCCGAGCACCTCGTCGAATTGAGCGCGGCAGTGGGGCAGAAACCGGGACCCGATCGTTCGTCAGCGGCTGGCCCACATCTACGCCATGGCCGGAGCCTTGGGCTGGACGACAGAACGTGCGGAAGCGGCGGAGGCGGCGGGGCGCCAACCTGGCGCGGAGAGTTCGATCGGGTACGTGGGCGGAGTGCGACTGCTGAGGCTGATCCGCGACCTAGCCGTGGAGATGGCGGGACCAGCGGGGCTCCTGACCGGTCCGGATGCACCCAACGGGGGGGAGATCGCCATGACCGTTCTCACTGTTCCTTGCCACGGGATCCAGGGCGGAAGCGAGGAGATTCAGATGAACATCTTGGGAGAGCGTGTTCTCGGATTACCGAAGGAGCCTCAGGTCGACCGGAATGTCCCCTTCAGGGAGTCGATATCGCGTGCGCGAGAACGCTGACATCATCGGATCCACGGCTTGGCCGGCTTCACCGCGGCGCGGTCTACGTCGGCTGTACCCAGCGGATTGCCGATCTGCGTGTACATCAGGCCTGTCGCCAACGCTTGGCTGCGGCCGACGTCCAACGACTGCCACAGAGCTTTCACGGTCCCTTGCACAGCCGCGGGTGGCTGGCCGGCGATCACCGTGGCGAGTTCCTGGGCGCGGGCGAGCAGCGAGGGGAAGGGAACGATTTCGGTCACCAGCCCCGCCACCTGGGCTCGCTCAGCCCCCATGCGCTCATGAAGGCCCAGAAGCGCCATCCTCATGACGTCAGAAAACGGCATCCGAAAGCGCAGAGAGATCGGCTCCAGCGCGGCAACGAAGCCGTACGTCACATGCGGGTCGAAAAACGTCGCCTCGGGGGTACAGATGACGATGTCGCAATCGGCGACCCAGTAGAAGGCCCCGCCGGCACACATGCCGTTGACCGCGGCGATCACCGGTTTCCACACTTCGTTTCGCCGTGGACTCAGCTTCCGTCCGGGATCTTCATGTTCCGCCCACGGATGCTTGGGATCGAGGAACGGATGCGGGGAGTCAAGGCGCTCGGAGACGTCCACCCCGGAACAGAAGGCCCGCTCTCCAGCGCCGGTCAGGACAACGGCCCGGATGTCGTCGTTCGTCCTCACCTCTGCCCACAACTCGGCGAACTCGCTCTCCATCTTCTCGTTGAACGAGTTCAGTTTCTCCGGCCGGTTGAGGGTGACGGTCAAGACACCCCCTGACGACCGTTCGACCACGACGGTCTCGTATCCCATGCTCGTACCCCTTATGCGATCGGTGTGGAGAAGACCATACCGGTGCACCTTGCGACCAAGGAGGGGGTCGGTGCCGAACTGTCGGTAAACGCGCGTCCCAACCCCTGGCGCGAGTGCGCCGAGGTTGGACACGCGGCCCGGGCGCCTCGTCCGACGCGGCGGTAGTGTGCCCAGGGAGCGGAGGACCGCGATGGCCCGGTTCGGTACAACATCGGCGACGCCGGAGGGGACCCTTTTCATTGGTGACCGATGGCAGGACACATGGCGCGATCCGGTTGGCTGGGACCAATCGACGAAGAGCGTGCACACAAGGAACGCACAGGACCGCCGCAAGGGGACCGAAGGGGGAAGACGCAGCCGTGCAGCAATGACGCTTGAGGCTGCAGAGCGCTAAATGGACACATTCCTCCTCTACTTCGTCACAGGACTCGTCACCGGTGCGGTGTACGGCCTGGCCGCCACAGGTCTCGTCCTCACCTACAAAACGACGGGGATATTCAACTTCGCCTATGGGTCCATCGCCGCCATGGGAGTGTTCGTCTTCTATTGGCTCAACGTTGAAGAGAAACTTCCGTGGGGGTTGGCGGCAGCCATCGTCGTGCTCGTCGTTGCCCCCGTTGAAGGTCTGCTCCTCGAGTTGCTGGGCAGAATCCTCGAGAACCAGGGGACCGCGGCCAAGGTGGTGGCCACCATTGGCCTTCTTCTGATCGTCCTGGGTGTGGGAGGCCTGTGGTACGGCGGCCTGTCGGGAGCGACGGTCCCGCAGTACCTTCCCGCCGCAAAGTTCTCTCTCGGCGGAGTCAACGTGACCTGGGGCCAGGTGATCGTCTTCGTCGTGGCGGTCGTAGGAGCCATGGGCCTGTATATCTTCTTCCGGACCTTCCGGCTCGGCATGGCGATGCGAGGCATCGTTGATGTTCCGGAGCTGGTGGACCTCAACGGCGAGAATCCGACGAGGGTGCGTCGTTGGGCGTGGATCATCGGCACCGTCTTCGCCACGGTCGCCGGACTGCTCATCTCACCGAGTCTGGGACTTGATGCGACCGTCATCACCCTTCTGGTCGTCCAGGCCTTCGGAGCGGCGGCGATCGGGTACTTCTCAAGTCTGCCCCTGACGTTCGTCGGCGGCCTGGTGATTGGCTTGCTGGCCTCTTTCGGAGCCGAGTACAGCGTCGACGTGTCGTGGCTCAGTGGACTGCCGGGAGGTATCCCTTTCATCGTCCTCTTCCTCGTGCTGATCTTCATGCCCGCCCGAAAGCTCGCTGATCGGCGGCCACGCCACGCCTTGCCGGTCCCCCGGTCATGGAACGCCCCCATGCGCGTCCGTCTGCTCGCGGGTGCGCTCACCCTGATCGCCTTCGTCGTGATTCCGCCACTCGCCGGCCTGAATCTCACGGCGTGGACGAGCGCCGTCATCGATATCCCGCTCTTCCTTTCGGTCGGTCTCCTCGCTCGGACGTCCGGACTGATCTCCCTCTGTCAGTACACCTTCTGTGCGATTGGCGCTGTGGCCTTCGGCCACTTCATAGGCGACTGGCACATCCCGTGGCTCCTCGCCGTACTTCTGGCCTCCCTCGTGGCAGTGCCCGTCGGTGCACTCGTCGCAATTCCGGCCATCCGGCTTTCCGGAGTATTTCTCGCCGTCGCAACTCTCGGATTGGCCATATTCGTGGACAATGTCCTCTATCCAACCGGTTGGATGTTCGGCGTGACCTCGTCCGGGGTCGAGACACCACGACCGAACATGAGTATCTTCGGGCTCCAACTCAGTTCAACCGACGGCTTCTACTACCTCGTCGTCGCGTTCGCACTGGCCGCCACCATCCTCGTCATCGCGATCGAAGGAAGCCGCATGGGACGCATGCTCAGGGCCCTCGGGGACTCCCCGACCGTCCTGGAAGTAGGAGGCCTGAACGTCAACGTCACCCGGACCGTGGTCTTCTGCATCTCTGCGGCCATGGCGGCGGTCGTCGGTGTCCTCATCGGAGCGCAATACCAGTACGCCCTCGCCAATCAGTTCCAATGGTTCAGCTCCGTCCAGATCGTCGCACTGGTCATCATCGTCGTCGGAGGGACCCCGTGGTACGCACTGATGGCAGCGGGCGCTGAAGGGCTGGTGTCCGGTTACGTGACCTCTCCCAACACGGGCGCCTGGTTGAGCATCGCATTCGGGGTCGGGACCATCGCCTACGTCTACGGCGCGCACAAAGGACGCACGGCACAGGTTCCCCAGGGGATACGGGACTTCGCTGTTCGACTCGACGGGCGTTTGGCCGCACTGGGCCGCCGTCCGAAGGCGCCGGTGCCGGCTTTGGCCAACCACCTGGCTCCTTTCCAGGCGGACGTGACGGATCTCCAAGTCCGTCCAACTGCGGTGATTCCCGCGCAGGAGGGGATCGAAGCCCGTCAGATCAAGGTCAGCTATGGCGGAGTGTTGGCCCTGAACGACGTCTCGCTCACGGCGAAGGTCGGCCAGGTCACGGGTCTCATAGGGCCGAACGGCGCGGGCAAGACGACATTGTTCAACAGCTGTTCGGGCCTTCTCCGCCCGACGGCCGGTCGGGTTTTCTTCAACGGCGAGGACATCACTTCTCTCAGCAGGCCCCGCCGGGCCCAGAGGGGACTGGGTCGGAGCTTCCAACGGACCGAGTTGTTCGACTCGCTCAGTGTGCGGGAGAACATCGCTGTCGGCCGCGAAGCCGGCTTGGCCGGCAGCAGCCCGCTTCGTCAGCTCACGTCGAAGAAGGGCGACGAACACACAATTCGAGAAGCGGTTGACGAGGCCATGTTCCTGGCCGGCATCGAAGACCTGGCCGACCGACAGGCCGGACTGCTCACCACGGGCCAGCGCCGGCTGGTTGAACTGGGCCGCGTGCTGGCCGGAAAGTTCAGCCTCATCATGCTCGATGAGCCCTCTGCGGGACTCGACAACGACGAGACGGCTCGCATGGGCGAAATACTGCGGCATGTTGCCGACCAGAAGGGCTTGGGCATATTGATCGTGGAGCACGACCTGAGCCTCGTGAGGCGGGTGTGCGAGAAAATCTACGTACTCGAATTCGGACAGATGATCTTCGAGGGCACGCCAGAAGAGATGTTGACGAGTGACCTCGTGCGCGTCGCTTATCTCGGCGAGGACGTCGGGACTGCTCTGGTCGGCGAGGAAGCGGGTCAACGGCCGTGAGCGCGCAGACGAACGGACATGTACCCCATAATTTGCTGGAGCTCAGCGGCGTCAGCGCCGGCTACGGGGCCGTCACCGTTTTGCGCAACATCAACCTGACGGTTCAACCTTCCTCTGTCGTGGCCATTCTGGGACCGAATGGCGCGGGCAAGACGACGCTCCTCAGGACGGCAACGGGCCTGGTCAAGCCGAACGAAGGACGTATCCTGCTCGACGGGGAGAACGTCACGGGGAGTGCTCCCCATGCCCTGGCTCGACGCGGTTTCTGCCTGGTTCCCGAGGGTCGGGGCATCTTTCCGTCCTTATCGGTCCGGGAGAATCTCATCCTGGCGTGCACGAAGAGCAGGGACGCGCGCAACGACGCCATAGACCGAACCGTCGAAGTGCTTCCCGCTCTCCGTGGGCGTTTGCGGCAGATCGCCGGCAGCATGAGTGGCGGTGAACAACAGATGCTGGCGTTGGCCCGGGCGATGATGAACGATGCACGCCTCGTTGCGGTCGACGAGGCATCGCTCGGTCTCTCCCCCCTCGTCGTCAGCCATGTGTACGAAATTCTGCAACGCATCGTCGCCACGGGAACGGCGGTAATCCTCGTGGAGCAGTACGTCACTCGTGCCCTCGACTTTGCCGATCGGGTCTACATGCTGAACAAAGGAGAGATCGTCTTCTCCGGTCGAGCTGATGAGGTCAAGCAGGATCAATTGTTCGCCCAGTATCTCGGCACCGCCTCGTAGCCACGGCTGCGTGCGGTTGGACGCCGAAAGCCCGGAGAGCACCTCGGTCTTAGACTCACGTGCATGGCCCAGGCATCATTCGTCTCCTACGAACGAGATGGCGCTGTCGGCATCATCACCCTCGCCCGTGACCCGTTGAATACCTATGACGGCGCATTTGACACGGAATTTCAGGACGCATGGACGAAAGCCAAAGCTGACGACAGCCGCGTCGTGGTCATGCTGGCCAAGGGTCGGCACTTCTGTGCCGGGGCCGAGCTCAAGACCCCGCAACCCGCCCCGCAGGGGGCGAGCGTACTCCCGGCATGGGACGAGATCCGGCTGATCAAATCGGTGATGAAGCCGACTATTGCTGCCGTGCAGGGAGGCTGCATCGGCGGCGGTCAACGAATGGTCTGGCCTTGCGACCTCGTGTTCTGTACCGAAGACGCCTTCTTCCGGGATCCGACCGCGAGGATGGGCATCGGCGGTATCCAATCCCACCTGCACACCTGGTTCTACGGACCCCGGTTGGCCAAAGAGATGATCTACTCGGGAATGCGACTACCTGCCCGGAGGCTTTACGAGATGGGGCAGGTGAACCGGATCTACGCGGACGTCGAGACACTTCATTCCGAGACTCTGCTCTTCGCCCACGAGATAGCGGAAGCTGACCCCGTTCCTCTCCGGCAGGCGAAACGCGCCGCAGACATCACCATGGATATACAGGGCCAGCACTACGTCCTGTCCCGTATGGAGGAATTGCTGGATGAATTCCCCCGTATGCACATACACCCGGACGACTGACGGTTCCGAGTGCGTTTCATCCTCGTCCACGGGGGATTCCACGGAGCGTGGTGCTGGGACAGGTTGGTCCCCGAGCTCGAGGCTCTCGGACACGAGTCCCTCGCGATCGACCTCCCCGGTTCAGGCGAACGGATGGCAGAGAAGGCAGACCATGCCTCGTGGCGAGCCGCCTTCCGCGATGTCGTGGCAAAGGGGGATGTCCTCGTCGGGCACTCGCAGGGAGGGTTCGCCATTTCCCTTGCGGCCGACGAGCTGCCCGAGAAAATAAGCCGGTTGGTGTATCTTTCGGCTGCGGTCCCCGTCGAAGGAGAGCCGATGGGCGCCGCGACCGTGGGAAGCACCGAGCTTTGGCCCGAGACGATCGGCATGCCCGCTGAGGACTTCATGGCCCTGGTGGAGGTGCCCGGACAGGGACCCTGCGTCTCGATTACCGAGCCATCGGCCGCGAACAACCTCTTCTACCACGACTGCGATCCAGTCGATCAAGCCTGGGCTTTCCGCCACCTCACTCCGCTTCCGCTCGGCCCCACCCTCGAGCCATTCGCGCTGCCCCGGTTCTGGACGGCGGGCATCCCCCGCGACTACATCCTCTGCACGGAGGACCACTCCCACACGGCTGCATCCGACAACGAGTTCATGCGCCGTCTGGGATTGAGCGTCTGCATGAGTATCCTCTCGTCGCACTCACCTTTCCTCAGCCGACCGGCCGAGACTGCACAACTTCTGGTCGCGTGCGCACGCGGCGCGCTGAGCTGACCTATTCCGGTTCTTTCGGCTTCAGCCGCTCCAAGATGTTCTTGTGCTCTTCGGTCTGCATCGTTCCCTCTTCCAACACGAAGCCCATCGGCATCGCTCCACTGAGCGCACTCGCCACGTGCATGTTCAAAATCCGTTTCGTTCCCTGCACGGCCAACGGGGGCAGATCGGCCAGTTTCTGCGCAAGGGTCATGGCTTCAGCCATCAGTGCCTCGGGAGTCGTCGTCCGGGTCGCCAGTCCCAGCTCGACGGCTTTACTCGCAGAGATGCGCTCACCCGTAAGAAGGAACTCGCGCGACCTCATGATGTTCGTGAGCAGGGGCCAGAAAGCAGCCCCGCCGTCACCGGCGACGAGGCCTACAGAAATGTGGGGGTCGGCAAGGTGGGCTTTCTCTGACATCAGCACCACGTCGCAGAGAACGGCGATGTTGCAGCCGAGCCCTACTGCGGCGCCGTTCAACGCGGCGATCACCGGGAGCGGGAAGCGAATCATCTCCTCAATGATCTCGGCGCCCTCCCGGAGGCTTTCATAACGGGCCACCGGATCGATGGGGAACCGGCTCAGCCAGTCAAAGTCGCCGCCGGCGCAGAACGTCCTCCCGGCTCCCGTGAGGATGACCACCCGAGCCTCACGATCAGCGGAGAGTTGACGCCATACGTTCGCGAGCGCCCAGTGGAGCGCGGGGTTGACAGCGTTCAGTTGCTCCGGGCGGTTGATGGTCAGGATACGAATCGGGCCGGAGGCGGTGACCACCAACTCGGGCGGCAGGTCGTACGTGACGCCCTCGCTGCTCCCTGACGTGCCTGATTCGTGTGTCATAGAGATCCGCTCCCCACCGTAGACCGCAGATTGTGCGAGCGTAGAATTTGCGGAGTCCCGGTGCGCACCGCGCATCGTCCACCAGCGGTGGCCTCTCGGCATTGCGCAGTGGATCATTACGATGCTCCCCCGATGCAGTGGGAGGGTCGTCGATGACGCTTGAGGGCAAGGTTGCTTTCATCACCGGGGTGGCACGGGGCCAAGGGCGGAGCCATGCGGTACGGCTGGCCAGCGAGGGTGCCGACATCATAGGAATCGACATCTGTGCAGATATGGCATCCGTGAACTACCCGCTCGCCACGCCCGAAGACCTGGAAGAGACGCGCTCCTTGGTGGAGGCGCAGGACCGCCGGATGGTGGCACGCATCGCCGACGTGAGGGATTACGGCGCGGTACGCGACTCGCTGGAGGTCGGCGTGCGTGAGCTGGGCCGCCTGGACATCGTCTGCGCCAACGCCGGGATCGCCCCGATGGGCGTGCGGCGAACCACCGTCGAGGAGGACCTCGAACACTGGGCCGACGTCGTCGCGGTGAACATGACCGGAGCGTTCCACACAGCCAAAGCGTCCATCCCGCACCTCCTCGCCGGTGGACGCGGGGGGTCCATCATCCTCACGAGCTCGACCGCAGGTCTCCGCGGATTTGCCGGCGAAGCCGGGAGCCTTCTCGGCTATTCGGCCTCCAAGCACGGGCTTGTCGGCTTGATGCACAGCCTGGCCAACTACCTCGCCCCCCACCAGATACGGGTGAACACGATCCACCCCACCGGCGTCCGCACGATGATGGTCGTCAACGAGACGATGTTGGAGTGGCTCGCGAACCACCCCGGTGGGGGTTCGACGCATCTGGAGAACCCGATGCCGGTGGACATGCTCGAGCCCGAGGACGTGTCAGGGGCCGTGGCCTTTCTGGCGTCCGATGACGCGAAGTGGATCACCGGCGTGGCGCTGCCCGTCGATGCCGGATTCACGAACAAGCTCTGACAATGGACGGTACCCCTCCTCGTCGCCCTGCGCCCGGGCCATCGGTAGAAGAGGTCGAGGTCGGGGCGGGCAGCACCCACCTGTCGGGGCTGGTGGCGTCACCGGTCCACGAGGAGCCACGCGCGCTCATCGTTGCCATCCACGGGTCGGGAATGCATGCCGGGTACTTCGACGCGCAGAACGCTCCGGGACTGTCACTTCTGCACCTCGCCAGCGCAGCCGGATACTTGGCCTGGGCTCCCGATCGGCCCGGGGTCGGAGCCAGCCACGGACTCAGCCAGTGGCGCCTCTCTGCGACGGAACAGGCGGAGATCCTGCTCGAGGCCATCGACACGTTCAGACGAGAGAACGGTTTCGACGGGCGGGTGTTGCTGATGGGCCACTCGTACGGCCTGAAGGTGGGATGGACCATGGCCGCCATCGACACGAAGGACCGACTCCTCGGCGTCGAGGGATCCGGCGCCGGATTGCACTACGCCTTTGACTGGGACGAACGTCAGGCGCAAGGTGGCGACCGTCCGCGACTCAGCGCGAGGACTGAGGTGTGGGGACCGGAGGATCTGTATCCACCCGCCACCTTGCGGCGCGAGCTCCTGCCATTGTACGAAGGACCAGCCGTCAAGGACGGCGAGGGGTCGACGTGGCCGTCCGATCTCCGCGCTCTGGCCCCCAAGGTCCGGGTGCCGGTACAGATCACCTTCGGGCAGCACGATGGAATCTGGCGGAAGGACGAGGAGGAACTGAGCAGACTGCGGAGCCTGTTCGCTCATGTACCCTGTTCCATTGACATCGAGCCTCACGGAGGGCACAACCTGAGCCTCGGGTGGGCCGCACCGCGTACCACCTCAAGGCTCTGAGTTTTCTCGAGACATGCCTTCTGCTCGAAGCCGCCAACCCGACGGGTTGAAGGCCCCGTCCAGTCCATCTGATCTCCTTGCGGGGTTGCACTCCCCCGGTACTGTGCCCACGACAGGACGTACAACTTCGAGGAGCAACCATTGGTGTATCAACCCATGCAAGGGATACGGGTCGTCGAAGTGGCTCAGTACACGTTCACTCCGGCGGCAGGAGCCGTGCTGGCCGACTGGGGTGCCGATGTCATCAAGGTCGAACACGCGGAGACCGGTGACGCCCAACGCGGGCTGCGCATCGGTACCGGGGGTGCCGCCATTGGAACGTTTCAGCCCCTTATGGAGCACCCGAACCGGGGGAAGCGCAGCGTCGGACTGGCACTTGCCACGCCCGGGGGTCATGCCGTACTGATGGACCTGGTGCGCGAGGCAGACGTTTTCCTGATCAACTTCCTGGCGGACGCCCGGCGGCGGTTGCACTTGGAAGTGGATGACATTCGCGCCGCCAATCCCCACATCATCTACGTGCGCGGGAGCAGCCACGGACAACGGGGTCCCGATGCCGAAAAAGGCGGCTACGACGGATCCACCTTCTGGTGCCGTACGGGCAGCGCGTGGGGCGCCACCTCCCCCGGGAGCCCACGGGTCACGGGGATGCCTGCCGGTGCCTATGGCGATTCCATGGGAGGCATGACCATCGCGGGCGGCATCGCCGCCGCTCTTCTGGCCCGGGAACGAACAGGTTCCCCGTCGGTGGTGGACGTGTCGCTCATGAGCATCGGATCCTGGGCCATGGCGCTCTCAATAGGCAATGCCATGCTGGTCGGAGAAGACACCCCCCCGCCGCCGGCGGACGCACCCATGTTCATCGCCGTCAACCCGTTGATCGGCACCTTCCGGACCTCCGATGGGCGCTGGATCAACTTCACCATGCTGCAACCGGGCCGCTATTTCGCGGACGTGTGTCGCCACCTGGGTTTGGAGGAACTCATTGACGATCCACGCTTCAGCACGGCCGAGGACCTCATGGCGAACGCCTCTGAGGCCGGCGCGTCCATAGCCGAAGCCATAGGAGCGCAACCGTACGCCCACTGGATGGAGAAGTTGCAGACCATGGAGGGTCCGTGGGCTCCCGTGCAGTCCCCGCTCGAAATTTCGAACGACCCGCAAATGGCCGCAAACGGTTACATCTGCCCTGTCATCGACAGCGAAGGACACGAACGCCGACTTGTGGCCAATCCGGTGCAATTCGACGAGCAGCCGCCTGTGCTGACCCGCGCCCCGCTGTTCGCCGAGCACACCGACGAGATCCTGGCGGAACTGGGCAAGACCGACGACGAGATCATGCAGTTGAAAATCGAGGGCGCGTGCACCTGAAGCGCGGGCCGCTTACTCCGGCTTGACAGTGTCGCAGTGAGGCCATACGTTCTACAGTGTAAAAATGGACGCATTTTCCCGTGCTACCTGCGACTGGATGTGAGCGAGCATGACTTTTGACCTTCTGGTTCGAGATGGACATGTCGTCGACGGAACGGGCAAGGTCGGGTTCCGGGGCGATGTGGCCGTGTCTGACGGAAAGATCGTCGCTGTGGAACCGGACATCTCCGGCACCGCCCGGCGCGTGATCGACGCCGAAGGTCGGATTGTCGCTCCGGGGTTCATCGACATTCACACCCATTTCGACGCACAAGTGCTGTGGGATCCCACGCTCACGTCGACGGTGCGGCACGGCATCACGTCGGTCGTGGCGGGCAACTGCGGGTTCACCGTGTCCCCGGTCAGCCCGGGTGACGGCGATTTCATCATTCAGATGCTGGCACACGTTGAGGGGATGCCGGCTGACGCTCTCAAAGCGGGCCTGAAATTGGGAATGGGAGAGCTTCGGTGAGTACGTCGATCGCCTGCGCAACCGGGTAGGCGTCAACTATCTGCCTCAGATCGGCCACTCCACCCTCAGGCGGTATGCCATGGGCGATGCCGCATTCGAGAGGGCGGCGACCGAGGAGGAGTTGGCGACGATCCGCGGCCTTCTCGGCCAGGCCGTGCATGCGGGTGCCCGTGGATTCTCGACATCGACCTCGCCCACCCATAACGACAGCTTCGGACGACCAGTACCGAGCCGACTCGCAGAGAAGGAGGAGTTCCTCAGCCTGGCCGGAGCCCTCCGAGGCTCGCGTCACCCCCTCATCGGCATATCACCGGGGTCGAAGTTCGTCGGGATCAACCCCGACGAACGAGCCTTGATGGTGGGAATGGCCGCGGAGAGTGGAGCGGTCGTCCACTGGAACCCGCTCGTGTACTCAGAGGCATTTCCCGACCTCTATGCGCGGACGCTCGAGGTTTCTGCTGAGGCCCGCGCTGCGGGTGCCCGAGTGGTCGGCGTCTACAACCCCGGCCCCCCGGGTCCGACGCGCGTCGACCTCCGCAGCGGATTCCTTTTCGAGTCTCTGCCCCACTGGAAGGAGATCCTGCGGCTGTCGATCGATGAGCGCTGCGAGGCTCTGCAGCAGGCGGACGTGCGGCACAACCTGAAAGCTGACTTCGCCGACGACACCACCATGGGGCACCTGACGGCCCACCTGCGGAAAATGTGGCCCATGCTCACCGTCACGACCGTGTCGGACCAGGCGAACGAGAAGTATCTCGGCCGGACGGTCGGCTCCATCGCGGCCGAGGAAGGGAGCGACCCTATGGACACCATGCTCGACCTTGCCGTCCGTGACCATCTGGACACCATCTTCATGAACGACAATGTCACTCCTTCCGGTTCTGCCGCGAACGAGGCAATGCAGGAGCTGACCCACCACGAGGATGTCGTCTTCGGTGGGTCCGACGCCGGAGCGCACCTCGACTTCATGTCGAACGAGCCCTTGCCCAGCCGGGCCCTGGCGCTTCGGGTACGGGAGCAGGGCGTGTTGTCACTCGAAGAGGTCGTCCACGGCTTCACAGGGCGCTTGGCGGAGGTGTTCGGACTCGAGGGGCGGGGTGTCCTCGCCCCGGGGATGGCAGCCGACATCTGCGTCTTCGACATCGACGAGATTGGCGCCGGAATCCCCTACATGGTGAACGACCTGCCGGCGAACAGCGAACGATTCGTCACCGAGCCGAAAGGCATCTCGCAGACGATCGTCAACGGCGTGGTTGTCAGCGACGAGGGAGAGGCGACCGGCGCCCTCGCCGGTCAGGTGCTCTGACACCTCCAGGGATGCGCGGCGTGTCTTCCTATCGCAACGTGACGGGAAGAGCTTCGACGCTTCGCATGAAGGTCGACTCCGACCAGAGGATCTCGTCGGGTGGAACCGCAAGATCAAGGTCGGGGAACCGCCCGAGCAGGCCCTCGAAGGCGGCCTGCATCTCCAGATTCGCGAGATGGGCACCCATGCACCGGTGCGCGCCGAACGCCAGCGACAAGTGGGGCCTCGGCGCGTTGCGGTGGAAGTCGAGCTCCCAACCGTTCGGAAACACCGACTCGTCGCGGTTGGCCACTGAATGCTCGGGCAGGACCGGCTCCCCGGCCTTCACGACGACGCCTCCGCTCAGCTCGACGTCCTCGCTGGCCCAACGTACGAACGGCACTCCGTACTTGAAACTGGGAATCCACCGCCACAGCTCCTCGAGTGCAGCCGGAAGCAGGTCCCGGTCGTTGCGTAATTCCTGCCAATGGCCACGATGCGTCAGCAGGGCGAACAGCGTCGTCCCCAACTGGTTCACGGTGGTCTCCAACCCTCCGAGCCATACGGCCATCGCCAGGTTGTAAAGCTCTTCTTCGTTCAGCCGGTCGTCGTCGTCGTGCGCGTGAACCAGAACGTGGAGAAGGTCGTCGGTCTCCTCGGAGCGGCGCTTGGCGATCAACGCGGTCACATATTCGTGCACGGTCTCCTCAGCGGCGTGACGGGCGTCGGGCTCAGTGTCGAAGCCCGTAAGCGTGTCCACCCACAGGCGGAACTGCTGCGCCTCGGACACCGGAACGCCGAGGATCAACGTCAGCACCCGCGGCGGTAGCTGTCGCCCGAACATGGAGACGAAATCGACGACACCGTCCTGATCGGCCATCTCGTCCAAAAGATCGTCGACCATGGCACGGACCTGCTCGCGAAGGGAACTGATCCGGCGTGGCGAGAAGGCCCCGGAGGTCAGCCGGCGGAGACGGGACTGCTCGGGAGGATCCATGTTCACCAACATCGTCGGGTCCTTGGCCATCACCGCACCGATCCAGACCCCTGGCGCGTCGCGGGGGATTCCGAGCACCCGGCCGAAACGGCGATCGCCGTACACGGCGCGGACATCCTCGTAGCGGGTGGCCAACCAGCAGGGCTCGCCGAAGGGCAACTGGACCTTGATCGGGCCTTTTTCCTGCAGCTCCTTGTAGATGGGGTCGACATCCAAGGCCGTATCTGTGACGACGGGGTACTCGATGATCTCGCTCGTTGTGGCCATCGGTACCGGCCTCCCTTTCCGGGCCATTCGACCCTGTTGCTCGACACCGTATAGTACCGAGAGCGCCGCGGCCGGGAACGCCGAAGGAGACTGCCGTTGTTGCCTTTCGGGGCCTTCCCGGGGTCACGACGAGTGTCCATTCCGGTCCTCGTTGTGACCGTCGGCGGTCGCCCTATCGTGGCGCACATGGACGTGGCGCTCAAAGCTGAGACGATAACCATCACCGGTGCCGGAGGCGACGAGATTGAGGCGTACCTTGCACAACCTCTCGAGGCCGGCCACTACGGCGGCGTGGTGGTGATCCACCACATGCCGGGCTACGACGAGGCGACCAAGGAGATCACCCGGCGGTTCGCAGCACACGGATACCTCGCCATCTGCCCCAATCTCTACCACCGGGAGGCTCCCGGAGCCTCCCCTGACGATGCTGCCGCCACGGCCCGAGCTGCGGGAGGCGTGCCCGACGATCGCTTGGTCGGCGACGTGGACGGCGCGCTGCACCACCTGAAGTCCCTCTCGAGCTCCAATGGCAAAGTTGCCGTCATCGGGTACTGCTCGGGCGGGCGCCAGGCCTTCCTCGCCGGATGCCGCCTCCCGCTCGATGCGGTCGTCGACTGTTACGGGGCCTTCGTCGTCGCGACACCGCCGCAGGGTTCCTCGATGGAACCCCTCCTCCACCTGACGCCGCAGCTCTCCGCCCCGCTTCTCGGCCTGTTCGGAGCCGAGGACGGGTACCCCTCGCCCGATGAGGTCGCTCAGCTGGAAGCGGCCCTGAAAGAGAACGGCAAGCCGTACGAGATCCACAGTTTCGAGAACGCCGGACATGCGTTCTTCGCCACGGACCGGCCCAGCTACCGCGTGGAAGCGGCGAATGCCGGGTGGGCTGCCATCTGGGCCTTCTTCGGGGAGCACCTGGCCTGATGTGCACCTACGAGACCGAACACGTGTCCATCCGAGGATCGGCAAAAGGGCCGTCGGGCTGGTTCGACGCGACCACCGCGACGGTCTACTTCGATCATCCGGTCCACGCGCCTTTCGGGCACTCGCTGAACATCGACTTCCTCAACGCGCACGCGGGACCTTCCACGCGCACCGCGGTGGAGCTCAGCGCAGAGTCGGCGCGGCAGCTGGCCGAGGCCATCCTGAAGACGCTCGATTCCGTGCCGAGCGGCCTCGCCTAAAGATCGGGCGTCCTCGCCGCGCCGACGGCCTCAGCCAGCTCGCTGACATCGTCGAGCTCGTCCAGGCGCCAGCACAGATCGAGTATCTGTTCGCGCTCTTTCAGGGGCACCAACGCCTCGGCACACTCGTGGAACTTGCCGAGGAGCTCGTCGTCGGTCAGTGGGTCCTCAGGCCTCCCGTGCGAAAGGGTCACGGTCTCGTCCAAGACCTCCCCCGATTTGAGGGTCAGTTCCACCCGGCTCTCCAACTTCACGTTGGCGATATCACCGTCGACCGGGAAGGAAGTGACCCTGCGCATCATCTCGCGGGCCTCGGGGCGGCGCACGGCCTCGTCGGTGTATTGGTACATCCCGGCTCGGCCGTCGAGGGCAATCGCGGCAAGGTCGTACTCAATGCTGTATTTGCCCTCCAGTCCGGTCTTCGGGTCGTGATAGGGCATCATCTCGGTCAAGAAGGCCGGGAACGACACGGTGATCGAGTCGATCTCGGAAGGATCGATGGGCCGGCGCCGGACGATCTTCTGGAGTGCGTCCTGCCCCCAGTGGCCGGCACCGCACGACGCGTGCAACCGCAACGTGGACCCCCGGGTCGCCATCTCCCAGTCGCCGAGTCCTTGCAGCACCTTTTGGGGATCCCCGACTTCCAGTCCGAGCAACCTGGCCACCCCGTCGTCACCGTCGATGATGTTCTCGTTGGCGGTGAATCCGAGACTCATGAGCTCCGCCGCAATCACTCCATGCATGGCGGCGCTCCCCGCGCTGAACGATTTGGTGTCGCTCCCCCGGTTCTTCATCACTCCGGCCATGGCCGACGCCGCGTTTCCGAGCGCCATGCGGGTCTGCGTCACGTCAAGTCCCATCAACTTCGCCGTCAGGGCGGCGACGCCCAGCACGGGCTGGAAGCCCTGGTTGAACCAACCGCGCCACAGCAGAGTGTTCCGCGCCCCGTCCATGCAGGGTTTCGCGGTCTGGTAGATGACCTCGTACCCGACCTGCCAGGCCAGGATGACCTCCCGTCCGGATGCGCCGAGCTTCTCCCCGACGGCCAGGGCGGCCGCGGTCAGCGGATTGGCGTAATGACCGCTGAACAGCGCGATGTCGTCGAACTCGAGAGCGTGCCCGGCCGTGGCATTGGCGAGGGTCGCCAAGGACGCCGAGGTCTTGAAGCCGGCACCGACGACGCTGCATTCCTCCTTTGCGCCCTGCGCCCGGACCCACTGGCTGATGATCTGACCGGTCGACACGGACAGTCCGGCGAACTGCACGCCGAGAGAGTCGATGAACCGCTCTTTGACGCGGAGTGCCCCCGGTTTTGGCACGTCGTCGTACTGCGCGTTGACGATCCACTCGGCCAGCTGTTCAGTCACCGACGCTGTCACTGTCATCTTCCTCCCGTGTGGCGATGGTCCTACTTCGCCGGGGCGAGGTAGCCCTCCCTGCGGAGCATGTCCTCGACTCCCCCGGCTTCGACGATGTCCCGCAGAGCCTGATGCACCGGTACGCCTTCGATGCTCGTGCCCCTGGTCGTATTCTCGACATGGCCTACGTGCCAGTCCACTGTCGCTATGTCGCCCTCCTCGAAGAGGTCGCTGACGCCGGCGCAAGGGAGGACCGGCATCCCGACGTTGACGCAGTTGCGCAGACCGAGCCCGTTGAACGACTCGGCGACGATCCCCGCCATTTCGAACCCACGGAAGATGTCCCCGATGGCCCGAGCCGACCCGACGCCGAAGTTCCGGCCCACGATCAGGACGTCGCCGGGTCGCACCTCGTCGACCCAACCGGGCCTGTTGGCCGAAAAGCACTGGCGCCGCTGCTCCTCGGGGGGCATGAAGAGCGCATATCCCGGAATGATGAGATCGGTGTTGATGTCGTCACCGAACTTCCACACCCGGCCGCTGAAGGTGCTCGCCATTGTCTCTCCTGTCCTCTCGTTCCCAGTGCCTACAGGTCGCGGGGATCGGTGATGACGCCCCTCACGGCGGAGGCGGCCACCGTGGCCGGCGAACCCATGAAGATGTCAGCTTCTGCGCTGCCCATGCGGCCCTTGAAGTTGCGGGTCGAGGCCGTGATGCAGACCTCGCCATCGGCCAGCAGTCCCATGTGCCCTCCGAAGCAGGCGCCGCAGGTCGAACTGGTCACGACTGCTCCGGCCTCCATCAGGGTCTCGACATAGCCGGCCTTGACAGCCTGCTTCAGGATTTCCTGACTGCCGGGTGTCACGATGAAGCGCACCCCGGGAGCGATCTTGTGTCCCTTGACCATCTCCGCGGCGACGGCGAAGTCACTGAGCCGCCCGTTGGCGCAGGAGCCAATGAACGCCTGATCCACCTTCTGCCCCGCCACCTCGCCGACGCTGCCCGAATTCCAGGCGACCCGACCCGGCTTGACCACCTGGGGCTCGAGGGAAGAGAGGTCCACCGTGATAACGGCTTCGTATTCCGCGTCGGCATCGGGATACGCCGGTTCGTAATCCCACTTTGCCCGGCCTTCGAGAAACTCCGCCAGGACGTCGTCGTACGGGAAGAGGGAGAACTCCGCGGAGAGCTCGGCGGAGATGGTGGCCATGGTCAGGCGCCCATCCATCCCGATGCTGGCAAGCCCGTCCCCGTGCCACTCCAGATTCCGTCCGGCGAAATCGCCGTATTGACCCGGTATGTAGTGGATGATGTCCCGCGCGTAGACCCGCTCCGGCAGTTTCCCCTCCAGGTTCACCTTGGTGGTCGGACCCACCATGAACCAGGTCTTGCCCTTGCAGAGGATGTAGGTCATCTCCGAAGGGCCCATACCGCGGGCCAGGCAGTTGAGTGCACCCGACGAGCAGGTATGGGAGTCGGGATTGGCCAGTATCTGACCCGGCAGTGCCAGCCCCTCCTGGGCCACCAGTACGTGGGAGATGCCATGTGCACCGACCGGGAAGTAATGCTTCACCTTGAACTTCTCGACGAACGCCCTCATCTCTTTGGCCATGTTGGCGGCGCGTACCGTCGGAGCGGGCACCTGATGGTCGTGGAGCAGGACGAGCCGGTCCGGGTCGAATACCTTCAGCACGTCCGGCCGCATCCAGTCGAAGAACACGGCGACATCCACGTCTACGACTACGACGTCGCCCGGTGAGACCTTCGACTGGTCCGAGTGGTTGGCCAAAATCTTCTCGACTGTTGTCATTCCCATGGGAAACCCCCCTTCATCACGTTTACTTCGGGCTGAATAATGCGGCCAGGTCCGCGACGTTACCAATGCGTTCCACCCCGCGGGCTTGGTCGTAGAGCTGGTCGCTCTGCTTCTCACCGAGCACCCTGCCGGCCATGTTCATGAACTTGCCCCGGAACTCGTCTTCGGTCATCGGGTTCGATGGATTGCCTTTCGGATAGAGCACCTCGTCCGTGTACTCGCGGCCGTCCTTGGTCCGGACGGTGACCCGACCCGGCATACTGAAGGTGACCCGTCCGTAGAGTTCGCTGTCCTGGTGCACGATCGTCCTTGGAATCATCGCCTGAATCACGGGGTCGCCGACCGTTTCCTCGGTGAACTCGTCGACGGTGATCCGGCCCCGGACCGCGGCCACGGAGAGGGCGAACGGCAGGCTGGCCTGAGCGGAGACAACGGTCGCGACCTTGTGCTTGGCGAGAAAGGGTTCGACCTTCTGCCAGGCCGCATCGATCTGCTCGATGTCGGTGTGGTGCAGGTCGTTCTCCCGCATGATCTTGAGCAGGGCCTCCACCGGCGCATGCAGGGTCAGGTTCATGGGATACGCCTTGGCCCAGCGGCGGGTGATCTCAAAGGACGCGCCCAGGTCGTCGAGTAACACGCCGACATCCAAGCGGCCCTCGGCATACATTTTTGCGAAGGCCTGTATTCCTTCGAGGCCGAGCTCCGTCGCACGGAACCCGGTCTCGGCCAGCTCCGCCGCGGTCACCCCGCGCTCGCTGGCCATACCGCCGTTGAGCGATCTTTGCCAGGCCCCTTCCTCGTGACCCTGGAACGTGCCACCCGTGAACGCGGCAGCAAGACCGAGGGCGTAGTTGGTGAACAAAGGGCTGAGACCGAGCAGTCGGGCGGAGCCAGCGGCAGCACCGAAGGTGCCGTAGAGCGCCGGCACGTAGAACCCGGACCCACCGCCCCCGAGCGTCGCCCTGGTGATCCGACTGATCACCTCGTACCCGATGACGATGGAGAGAACGAGTTCCCGGCCCGACAGCTGACGGGCCTCGGCCAGGGCGAGGGGCGCGGTCACCGCAAACGGATAGGGGCGGCCGAAGCCGTTGAAGTCGGCGTACTCGAAGCCGAGCGCCATCGTGCCGTTCGCGAGGGCTGCGCGCGAGGCGAGCGTTTTCTTCCCCGTGGCGATGATCGTGGCTTCGGGTTGACCGCCGCCGTGAGCAGCGCAGAACGCGGCAATCGACTGGCCCCAGGGTTTGGTGGCCCCGACGAACAGCGATTCACCCAGATAGTCGGCCAACACCCGTCCGGCCTCTTCGATGGCGGGCTCAGGAAGGTCTTCGAACGTGAGACCGGCCACCCAGTCCGCCAACTCGCGGGTCACGAGTCGGCCGCCGGTGATGGTCTCCCCGTCGGCGTCCATCACGTCTTCCCCGGGCACGTACGCTGAACGATCTCGCTAAATGTGTACGAGCCGCTCGACCGACTCGAAGGGGGTCGGTTGGACCCCTTCTTCGTAGCCGGGCAGGCGATACAGCCGGGCCGTGTTGCCGGCGAGCAGCGCCTGCTTGTCTTCGGTGGGAAGCTCCTCGCTGACACGCATGGCCTGCTGGCGGTCGTCGGGCCAGTTCGCGGCGTCAAGTGGGAAATGGCTGGCCCAGAGGAGATGTTCGGCTCCGATGAGCTCGCGGTGCTTCACCGTGGTCCTGTCCTGCTGGATCGTGAACCAGAAATGGCGGCGCATGTATTCACTCGGGTACGAGTCCTCCCGGTCGAGCTTGAAGCGCTCCAGGTGCCGTTGACGGAGGTAGGTGTTGTCGAGGAACTCCATCCAGTGGAAGGACCACCCCGCATCGGCGTGTGCCACGACCATCCTCAGGTTCGGGAAGCGGTCGAACACCCCCGCGGCCACCAGCGGGAGCAGCGCCGTCGCAACCGGGGGCTTCAGACCCGGCGTGATCGCCGTGGTGGGCGCGCTGGGAGCGTCTCCCAGGCCGTAGTGCAGGCTTATGGGTATTCCGGCCTCATTGGCCACGTCCCAGAGCGGATCCAGCGCCGCGTCGGTCGGACCCTTGCTCCCGGACGGCCAGGCGTCGATCACCGCGCCCCGTAGCACGGGGTCCGCGACGATACGGACCAGCTCATTGCGGGCGTCCTCGATGCTGGAGGTGGGGAGCTTGCCGATGCCGATCAGGCGATCGGGGTTGTAGGCGCAGAACTCCGATATCCAGTCGTTGTAGGCCCGGGCGCACTCCAGACGGAGTTCGGCGTCCTCGACTTGCTTGATTGCGTCCCAGAGGTGGGGTGACGCATAGAGGACTTCGGCATCGACGCTGTCCGCCTCCTGGGCCTTGATCCGTTCAGCGGGATCATGCAGGGCCGGCATGAGTTCGTCGACGGTCACCGGCCGGTCGGGATCGGTGGCGTCGGAGAACCGGTAACCCGAGCCCGTCACCGCTGACGCAGGGAACGGCACCGGTACGACATTCTCCACGAACCAGGCGCTGCCCCCGTTGGACTCGCGCACTTGCGGAGCCCGGTCCCGCAGACGGGCGGGCAGCCTCGTCTCGAACAGGTCCGCCGGCTCGAATACGTGCGAATCAGCCGAAATCAGGCTGTACTCAGTCTTGTCGTTCACGCTTACCTTCCGTCGTCGTTTGCAATGTGCCGGTCAGGTGGCCGCGGATGCGGTCGGTTGCGCAGCGTCCGGCCACGTGACCACATCATCGTCCTTCAACCGAGTGATCTCGTCCTCGCTCAGGCCGAGACCACTGAGGATCTGGCGGGTGTGTTCCCCCTTGTCGCAGTACGGCAGCACCTGTCCGGGCGTATCCGAGAACCGGATCACGGGGGCGTAGCGCCAGTACCGACCACCGAGGCTGGGATGCTCGGTCTGGACCATCAGCTCATCGGCCTGGGCCTGACGATCCTTGTACAGAAATGCGAAGTGCGACATGCCGTCGGCAACCACACATCCGACCCCCGCGGCGAGGAGGTCGCTCTCCCACTCGAGCGCGGACCGAGTCGAGAACACCTGCTCCAACCGCTGCTCCAGATCCGACCGGTACTCCCGCCTGGCTGCGACACTCGCATAACGGGCATCGGCGATCAGATCCTCCCCGGCAACTTTGCAGAACCGGGCGAACTCGTCGTCGGAGACGGCCGAGAAGAAGACCCACCGTGGGTCGGGGTTCTCATAAGGCTGGCGCTCCGTCCCCTGAACGATCGCCGCCGTCTCGTACAAACGGTACGTGGCGCCGGTTCCCAGTTGGCGGTAGTCGACCGACGGCCGTGGTTCCTTTCCCGCGAACGAGAATGCATCCTCGAGGTTCAGGTAGAGGTTGGACTGGATCATGGCGGACTCGACGTACTGGCCCTCTCCGGACCGATGACGAGCGAAGAGCCCCAGCATCAGGCTCGTCGCGTGACCGACAGCCGCAATGGGATCAGCCCCGGCCTCACGTAGTGGAGGGTGCCCCTCCCCGCTCTGGTACGCCGTCGTTCCGGCGAACGCTGCGATGATCGGGTCGATGGCAGGTTGACGCCGGTACGGACCGACCGACCCGTAGGAGGCGGCGTAGTGGTACACCAATTTCGGATTGATCTTTTGGAGCGTGGCGTAGTCGATCCCGAGTGACTCCGGCACGCCGGCCCGAAAGCTGTGGATGAACGCATCGGCTCCGGCGACCAATCGGTGGAGGATCTCCCTACCACGGGGGTCTTTCAAGTTGAGAGCTATACATTCCTTGCCCTGCATGGCCCGCACCATGTTGTTCTGACCCAGGTTCAGGAGCGGGTCAGTGACCTTCCCGCCCTGCACGCCGTAGGGGTCTCCATTGAGGGCGCGGTACGGGTCACCCTGGATGCGCTCGATTTTGATCACCCTGGCACCCAGCTCAGCCAGGAGGGCGGTGGCAAAGGGGGTGGCGTAGTAGTAGGCGGCCTCCACGATCGTGACACCGTCGAGAGGACCTTTCAATGAACGACCTGAGGGAGGTGCAGGGGCCCGGGGATCCAGCTCACCACGCAACACCTCGTCGGTGTGCTCACCCGGACGCGGAGCCGGTCTTGTGATTGAAGCCGGTGCAGCCGGAAGGTTGACGAGAGCTCCGATCTGGGTCATGTGTCCGACTCTCGGATCGTCCAGTTCGGCCAGATATCCGGCCTCGACGACCTGGGGATGCTCCAACGCCATCTGCGTGGTCTGGATCGTGTCGCCGCAGACGTTGCCGTTCTCGAGGTAGGCGGCCATCCATTCATCAGCCGTGCGTTCTCTCATGCGCTCCTGGACACGCCGGATGAGCTCGTCCTTGTCCGCCGGATCGGAGAATTGGAAAGGAGCACCCTTGTAGCGCTCGTCCGCCCAGATCCAGTCGAACCCGATGACACTGATCCACGCCGGGAAAAAATGAGGCTCGGTCAGCGAGTGGGTGATCCAACGCCCGTCCTTGCACTCGACCATCAAGCCGATCAGGTTGAGCTGCCTGGGATCCTGATGGTGGGCCAAGGCGTGCTGATCATCCTGCTGCTGGCCGGTCTTCGCCGTCGCGTCGGGTGGAAGCGACTCACCGTCGCGCAAGATCCACCGGACCTTCGGGTTCTGCCGGCAGGTCAGGGCACGCAGGAAGTCAGTCTCTACGAGCTGGCCCTTGCCGGTCAGATCACGGGCCCGCAGTGCGGCGAGGACGCCCTGCACGGCCAGCATGCCGGCGAAATAAGAGGCGTCCTTGGGTGCCCTGAAGACCGGTCGCTTCCCGTCCTGGAACCACCCGTCCTGATCTTTGAAAATGCCGGCCTTGGCCATGGCCAGCCCGTCGTCGGCTGCGACATCGGCGAACGGGCCGGTCGGTCCGTAGCCGGTCAGGGAGAGGTACACCAAACCGGGATTGCTGCGGGACACCGCTGGATAGTCGATCCCCAACCGCTTCGTTTCGACAGTGCCCATACTCTCGATCACGACATCGGACCATCCGATCAGGCGCTGGAGCTCCTCTCGCCCCGGCGTCGTCTCGAGGTCGAGCTCGATGCTCCGCTTTCCCCGATCGACGACGAGATCGATGGAGGCTTCCGGGGTCGGGTCACCGCCCGACGGTAGGACACGAATAACGTCCGCGCCGAAGTCGGCGAGGACCATGGTCGCCAGCGGACCGGCCCGGCCCCGCGTGAAATCGAGGACCCGAAGACCTGCACATGCTCCCGACATCGGCATCCCCCCTCGGTCGTGGTTAGGCGGCGACGTTGAGTGAGGACGGATCCTCGTAAGGGAGCTTGTAAAGGTCGGCCGCGGTACGCCACATGATCCGCTCGATCTCCGAAGGAGTCGCCCCGGCCCGCTCGAGGAATTCCTTCCCGAGTTGAAAGTCCACGGGCCAACTGCTCGTCGAGTGTGGGAAGTCCGGGCCCCACATGATGTTGCCCACGCCCACGTCGTATCGCTCCAGCAGGCCGACTTCGTCGATGATGTACACGACCAGCGCGTTGCGGTGGAAGTACTCGCTCGGCAGCATCGGCAGTGTCCAGTGACGCCGGTTGCGCCGGACGGACTCGTCGAAACGCTCCAGGTAGTAGGGGACCCAGCCTGCGTAGCTCTCGGTCCCTATGAACTTAAGGTCCGGGAAACGCTCGAAGACCCCGGTCGTGATCAACTTCGAGAGGATCACTTGGAACTCGCCTGCCGCTATGTCGAGACCGAGGGCCTTGGCCCTCTTGTCACGACCGGGAACTCCGTCAGCGTTGACGACGGACCCGAGGTCGCCCACCGGAAAGAAGAACTGCTGGTGCACGTTGATCGGCATTCCGAGCTCGACTGCCGCCGCCCAGAACCGGTCGTCCTCGGCGGTCGGTTCACTGAAGTTTCCGCTCGGATACGCCTCGAGTTGGGCCGTCCGCAGACCCATGTCGGCGCAGCGCTGCAACTCGGCGATGCAATCATCGATGCCGGTCGTCGGAAGGGTGGCGTTGCACACGAATCGTTCCGGTGCGTACGCCTGGAACTCCACCATCCAGTCGTTGTACACCTTGTAGCACGCCAGGCTCAGAGCCTTGTCCTTCATGAGCTTGATGCCGTTCCAGACCGTGCTGACGCCGTTGAAGATGACTTCGGCATCGGTTTCGCCCTCAGCCATCTCCTTCACCCGGGACGCGGCATCGTACGAGCCAGGAAAGAGGTCCTCGTAGCGAATGCCGCGGTCCTTGATGTTCTTGAATCCCTCAATGATGCTGGCGCGGTCGTAGCGCTTCGAAGACTTGAAGTAGAAGGAACTGAACCCCATCACCGCGGGACGCGTCTGATCCTCCATCATCCAGGCGTGGCCCTTCGTGTTGGGAGTCTCGATCACACGGGGGCCCCGCTCCCGGTATTTCTTCGGCAGATTCTCCACCCAGAGGTTCGGCGGCTCATTGATGTGGCCATCTGCTGAAATCGCTCGGTACTGCATTCGCGCCTCCCTGAGGTCCTTACCTTACCCCGTACAATAACACCGCCTGTCCTAACCGAAGAGGGGCCCTCGGGCCCCGGCGCATGTCAAACTGCGGACCGACCGGGGTCGGACAGGGCCCTCCCGTGCGCTTCCTCTAGATCTGGACCTGAACGACTCCGTCGATCACCCGGGTCGTGAATGTCATCAGATTCTGGTTGAAACCGTCTGGAATCGAAGGTTGGACACATCGACCCGTCGCCACCTCGTAGCGGCTCGAATGCTGTGAACATTCGATGTGGCCGTCGACGACCGGACGCCCGCCGAGTGACGTCCCCTGGTGGGGACAGAGGCTCTGGAATGCGTAGTACGAGCCGTCGACGTTGGCGAGAGCCACCGGCATTCCGTCGACCGAGACGGTCGCACTGCAGCCCGGCTCGAGCCAGTCCTCAGGCATGGCGTCGTAGAACGGCACGGGATGGAGACTTCAGGCAGTCGCCAACAGGTAGGGCGGATCCGCCTCGTAACGCGCCCGCCTCTCCTCGCGGGTGACGGTCGACGCGTCGACGTCAGGCGACTGGGCGCGAAGTGCCCCAACGGTGGCCTGATCGCGGGGGATGAACTCGAACGCATTCCACCCACAGAATCGGCTGGCGTTCTGCCAGCTGATCTTGTCGATCACCTCGTCGGAACAGCCCGCACCCTCGCACTGCGCCAGCAGCGCTTCGGGGGCATCCGGCCAGAGCGAGTCGGAGTGCGGGTAGTCGGTCTCAAAGGCGAGGATGTCCTCGCCGATCTCCTGGTGGAGTTTCAGGGAGGTGGGGTCAGCGATGAAACACGCGAGGGAGTGCTCTCGGAAAACCTCTGACGGCTTCTTCGAGCCGAAGTCCTGTCCCGTCCAGGTCTGATTCTCGTAGTGCCGGTCGACGCGGTCAAGCATGAAGGGGATCCATCCGATCCCGCCTTCCGAGAAGGCCACCTTGAGGCCGGGGTACTTGCGGAAGGCCGGTCCCCAGAGGAGGTCCTGGACGGCGAGAACCGAAACCTGGGTGGAGAGGACCATGAATTCGTCGAAATTGATGTCCGGCATGTTGATGGCATTGAGACCCTGGCCGATGTGCAGACACATGACCAGGTCCAGATCGCTCATCGCGGTGAAGAAGGGGTCCCACCAATCCGACTGGTAGGTGGGATAGCCCTGCAGATGGGGCAGTTCGGGCATCGTCACGGCGCAGGCTCCCTTGGCTGCCACCCTCTTGAGCTCCTCGACCACGGCATGCATGTCCCACAGCGGCAAGATCGACAACGGCATGAAGCGGCCCGGGTAGGCCGCGCACCACTCGTCGATGTGCCAATCGTTGTAGGCCTTGAGCATCACGAGGGAGAGGTCCTTGTCGTTGGCCTCCTGGAAGGTACGACCGCTGAATCCCGCCATGCTGGGAAAGCACATCGAAGCCAGCACGCCGTTTCGATTCATGTCGCGTACCCGCTCATGGATGTCGTAGGCGCCGGGTCGCATTTCGGCCAGCGCGGAGGGGTTCATGCCCCACTGCTCCTTGGGCCACGTCACCACCGCATTGAGACCGACCATACCCATGACCTGGTCCTCGAAGATCCACTCATCCTTCCCGTCGCTGTTCCGCACCAGGCGAGGGGCAAGGCTCCGGTAGCGGTCCGGCACGTGGGCGTCGAACATGTTCGGAGGCTCTATCAAGTGGTCATCGATGCTCACGATGACCATGTCGTCGACGTTCAATGTCGTCCCTTTCTCACTCATTGGGACCGGGTTGCCTTAGGGCCAATGTAGTGCTGCGCACTTGACGCCGAGGTGGGTTGTCTACCGCGTCGGAGGGCTAGCTTGAGCCGAGTGCCCCCCACATTTGACCTCGAAGGTTGGCCCGCACTGGTCACAGGAGCAGGCCAGGGAGTCGGACGAGCCATTGCGCTCACCCTTGCCGACGCCGGCGCCGTCGTCGCGATCAACGACGTGGTCGAAGCGCGTGCGGACGAGGTCAGGGATGAGATACGGGGACGAGGCGGTCGGGCCGAGAGCGCCCCCTTCGACGTTACCGATTGGGATGCCGTCCATGCCGGGGTGGATCGACTCGGAGCAGTCGGGATTCTCGTCAACAACGCTGGGAACGCCGGGGTAGAAGGCTTCTCCGCCCTACGTCCCTTCGTCGAAACTGACCCGGCCGAGTGGGACCGGTTCATCCGGGTCAATCTCTTCGGTGTGATGAACTGCACCAGGGCAGCCCTCCCGTCGATGATCGGCCGGAACAGTGGGCGCATCATCACGGTGGTGTCCGACGCGGCACGCTATGGCGATGCATTCTTGGCCCCCTATGCGGCGGCCAAGGCCGGTGCGGCCGGCTTCTGCCGCTCGATTGCCAGGGAGGTCGGCCGCTACAACATCACGGTCAACTGCGTGGCCCTAGGGACCATACGGACGCCGACAACGACGCGGGCCGACGCCGACGCACCGGCGCAGCTCGAGCGCGAGCAGCAGCAACTCAAGAAGTACGTCATCAGGCGCAAAGGGGAGCCCGCAGACGTTGCCGGTCTCGTGGGATTCCTCGCCGGTCCCTCCGCTTCGTGGATCACCGGCCAGACCTATCCGGTCAATGGAGGCTATTCCTTCGCACTCTGACGGATTCGGACTGTTGCGTCGCATTTGTCGGCAGGCTCTCGAACGCTGGCGTCACGCTACGCTCCGTCATTGAGCAGACCACCACCGCAACCCGTGGAGGACATCGAAAGAGTGACCACCAAATTTCCTCGTAACCAGGCGGCGATCGCGGGTATCGGCGCCACCGAGTTTTCCAAGGACTCCGGGGCCAGCGTGTTCTCGTTGGCGGCTCGAGCCGTGAAAGCTGCGGTGACCGACGCCGGGCTCGAGGTCAAGGACATCGACGGATTGGCGACATTTGGGCCCAATGACTCGGTGGCGCCGAATCTTCTGGCTCCTGCCCTCGGCCTCAAGAGCCTCAGCTGGTATGTCGACCAGTTCCTCGGTGGCAGCGTCTCCATGTCGATACTCGGCCAGGCGGCGTTGGCCGTGAGCGTGGGTGTGGCCGAATGCGTCGTCTGCTATCGCGCCCTCAACGGCCGCTCGGGCGCCCGGATGAATGGATCGGGGGCGTTCGTGCAACGTCCGCCTTGGGATATGCAATTCAAGGCATCGACCGGCTACATCGTTCCGGCCCAGGAGATCGCCATGGCCGCCAAGGCACACATGCTGCGCTACGGCACGACCTCGGAGGACCTGGGCCGCCTGGCCATCCTTTGCCGGAACAATGCGATGGACAACGAACGGGCGATGATGCGCAAGCCGCTCACCATGGAGGATTACCTCGAGAGCCGATGGATCGTCGAGCCTTTCAGACTCTTCGATTGCTGCCTCGAGACCGACGGAGCGGTCGCCGTGGCGGTGGTCAGCACCGAACGGGCCAAGGATCTCCCTCACCGCCCCGTCATGGTGCGGGGCGCGGCCTGGGGCGGAGGAGTGAACCTCGTCAACAACGGGCACACCGACCTGGCTGATTCGCCGGCCAAGCTGATCGCTGACCGACTGTACGGCGCCGCCGGGTTGGGGGCGTCCGACATCGACTTCGCCGAGCTCTACGACTGCTTCACCTACACGCTGCTCTCGCAGATCGAAGGGTATTCCCTCTGCGGGACCGGCGAAGTCCCGGCCCGGCTGCTCGAAGGATCGTTCGACAGAAATGGCTCTCTCCCCGTCAACACGGCAGGGGGACTCCTGTCCGAGGGATACCTGCACGGGATGAACCACGTCTTTGAGGCCGTCGAACAGATCAGGGGTACCGCGGGGAGCCGACAGATCGAACGCCACGACACCGCCTTGGTGACGGGCCAACTGGGATACGTCAGCGGCTACTCCTCCGCCCTGGTCCTCGAAGGCGCACGATGAGCGCTCCCGCGATGCTTCCGATCCCGGACCGGGACTCCGAACCGTATTGGGCCGCCCTCGCTGCCGGTCGCTTGGAACTGCAACAGTGCCTGGACTGCAGCCACTGGACCTGGCCTCCACGGCCGATCTGTTCGTTCTGCCAGAGTGAGCACCTTTCATGGCAGGAAGTCGCCGGCACGGGTGAGGTGCACAGCTGGGTGACGACACACAACGTCTACTCGGCTGCGTTCGCCCAGTTAGTGCCCTACATCACCGTGCTGGTCCGGCTCGACGAGCAGTCCGACATCCTGATTCCCGGCCAGTTCGGATCAGACGTCGCCCTTTCTCAGGGCCTCAGGGTGCGGGCTCGCATGCAGGCCCTCACCGACCAGATAGGGGAACTCAGTTGGGTGGCTGACGCGCAATAGCGCCCGCATCCGACTCGGCTAGGCCAGGTCTGTCCCGTGCCCGATGCGGGCGACAAACCTGCCGTCCTCGGCGGGGACGTGGAACTCGGCTGTATGGAAGGCGACGGATTGACCGGCCGACGAGCCACTCTTCACTTCTGCGGTCACACGGACCTCCGCAAAGACGTACCAGTCCTCGGCGACACGATAAAGCGGCTCCACCGAGACCACCGCGAACTTCTCGAAGAATGCCCCGAAGTAGTCGGCGTGGGCCTTCGTGCCGACGAGGGAGGTCAGGGTCCCGGTGTCTTCGACGTAGTCGCGGACTGCCGATGCGGCCAGGTCGTGGATCGTGCCGAGGACTCCGTCGAGATCACCCACCAGGAGCGCCTGCAGAAAGCGATCGTGTTGTTGGAAGACCTGCTCGCGCGAGTGCATCTCCTCGGCAGGGGTGTCGGCCGGGGAATCGCCCCCACCGAGGGCCGAACGTGGCACGCGTACCCACACCAGCTCGCCCGTGATGCCCTTGCCCGTGGCGGACGGGAAGAGGCCGAGTGTTTCGTGCGCCCCCCGCTGGTCGGTGCCCTTGAGCTGTCCGTAGGAGATGGCGTCCTGGAAGGTGTACCAGGTACCCCGTATTTCCGTCAGCGGGTTGACCGCGAGGAGATCACTCCTCCCCCGGACCATTTTGTAGATCTCTTCGATGCCCTCCCTCGTGGAAATGACAGGAAGTCGCACGCCCCCGTCCGGAAGCACCTCGGGGGTGATCGTGTAGCCATACGGTCCCTCTGCAGTGAGGGTCTCCATCAACTCAGGAATGACACCCTTCATCTCCGCCTCTATGTGCGTGATCGATTGGTCATAACTGTGTGCTGTGATTTCCCCAAGCCGGCGGAGAAACGTTGGATCAGTGTCGATCGCCTTCATCCACCGTCCTTTCCTCGTGCCAAAAGAACAATACTCCCGGCGTGCCGGAGACGGCAGGGTGACGCGCGAGCCGGAACCGTGTTCGCGCGCGCCTGTAAACTGACGACGGCAGTGGCCGAACGATGGGGGGTCCATATGGCAGTCGGAGCACGCCCGCATCACCATCGCCCTTTGCCGACCACGCTCGCCCAACTGCGGAAAAGCCGAGCATGGTTGCCACGCGACGTGTAGGAATTGTCGGCCTCGGCCAGATGGGCATGCCCATCGTCCAGAGGCTCCTCGCCGAGGATCATCCGGTGACCTTCTACGTGCGCAGACCCGAAGTCTCTCCGGCTCTGGTCGCATCGGGGGCAGTTGACGGCAGATCGTTGGCCGGCATGGCCACCAACAGCGACCTCGTGATCATCTGCGTCTACGACGATGACGACGTCAAAGAGGTCTGCCTGGGACCAGAGGGCGTCATCGCCAATATGAACCCCGGCTCCGTACTCGTCAACCACACGACCGGCGATCCGGCCACGGCGCGACTCCTCAGCCGGCACGCGCGCGTACGGCGGGTGCACTTCCTCGACGCCGCGCTCAGTGGCAGTCCGGCAGACATAGCCGACGCAAAGCTGACTCTCCTCGTCGGCGGGCGCGAAGCGGTGCTGCGCCGGACCCGACCAGTGTTGGGGTGCTACGCGGATCCCGTGATCCTGGTCGGTCGGATCGGAGATGGCCAGTGGATGAAGCTGGTCAACAACGCACTCCTCGCTGCCAACTTGAGCATGGTACGAGAGGCAGAACGGGCCCTGTCCGCGCTGGGACTCCCTTTGGATGCAGCTCTCAAGGCACTGACGCACTGCAGCGGAGACAGCCGTGCTCTGCGTATCGCCTCTCAGATGGGCTCTTCTGAAAAACTGCTCGAGCAGGCCGGACGGTTCATTGAAAAAGACATTGGGACCATTCGGGATGTGGCCCGAGCCCGTAAGGTCAACTTGGGCCTCCTCGGCATCGCCGCCTCGTCACTGGGAGGAGAGACGTGAAACCGACGATCGAACAGCTGTGGGACATTGAGGCGATCAAGCAATTGAAAGCCCGGTATTTCCGTTGCATCGACACCAAGGACTGGGATGCGTTCTCCCAGCTGTTCACGGAGGACTGCGTCCACCACCTTCCGCAGGAGTCCGCCAAGGCGACCGTCACCAACGACGAGTACCTGCGCGACATGAAGGTACAGCTCGGGAAGGGCGTCACCATCCATCACGGACACATGCCCGAAATCACGCTTCTGAGCGACACCGAGGCCGAGGGAATATGGGCGATGTTCGACTATGTGGACGCGGAGCTCCCGTCAGGTCCGGTGAAGATCCAGGGATACGGCCACTACTTCGAGACCTACCGAAAAGGTCCCGACGGCGCGTGGCGTATCAGTTCGAAGCGGAACGTCCGCTTGCCGCGTGGACCATCTCGACCAGGCCTGAGGCGCTGCCTCTCAACGGGCAGTGGTGACGGGCGTGTAGAAGCCTGTCTGTCCGATCAGCCGTACGAGTTCCGCTTCTGTCTGCGACCGTCCGCAAGGGAGGCGCCGCAATGCCTGGCTGTGACGTGACAGCCAGGAAAGATCGGACTCGTCGCAGAACCCGATGGCGCCGTGCAACTGGTGAGCGATCCGAAAGGTCGTCTCGGCCGCTTCCAGCGAGCCGGACCGGAGCACGATGGCGTCCGTGCGCGCCTCCGCCGGCCGGTTCCCGATGGCCCACGTGGTGTACTTGCAGAGTTCCTCGAGGCCCTGCGTGGCAACGGCCACATCCGTCAGTGCGAATTGGACTGACTGGAAATCGGCCAGCGATTGCCCGAACTGCCGCCGGTCCCGGACGTACTCCACGGTCATCGCCTGGGCCGACTGCAGCATTCCGAGCAGGGTCCAGCACTGGAAGAGGACCACCAACGCCCCCGCCTCCACCTGGCCTTCCCAAGGTGACCTCTTGATCCGATACACGAACGGACCCAGGTTCGCCGGACCCGCGTGGCCGATGCGCACCACCCGGGCTGCCTGCCCGTCCAAGGAGACGACGGTCCAGCGCATCCCGAGGTCGGCGTGCGCCAGCAAGGGCTCGTCGTACGCCACCATGGCGACGGCGTCGGTATCTTCGAGCCCGAGCGCAGCGAGGCGTTCAGCGACGGGGTATGGCAACGCCACTCGACCGGCGGCCCGACAGGCCAGTGCCGCCGCCTCGATCTGGGTTTCCTGGCTCACATCGATATCCCACAGGCCCAACCCGCCGAGGTGGTCGCCGATCCATTTCCGATGGCCGGGGTCCCGCACCGCCTGCCGCACGTGCCCGAATCCTCCCGTCGCCAGCAAGGAGGCGGCGACCACCTGCTCGAACTCGATTGCTTCGGACGCCAGGCCCGTGTTCATCTCCGGACCAAATCCATGGAACGGGCCATGAGAATCCTCTGCATTTCGATGGATCCCGAAGCCACCGTTGACGCCTGGGCGTAGCGCCAGTGCTCCTCGGCGAAGCGCTCGAACTTTGACGGCGCGGCCTCGGGATCATTCCGCGACAACTCGCTCAGCATGTCCATCAGGATCTCGCCTACTTCTTGCTCGAGCTTGGTGACGACAATCCGGTAGGCGGCCACATCGCCGGGATCGACTCTTCCCGACGATTGTGTGTCGATCACGCGGTAGGCGAGCGTCCGCGCCTGTCTGGTGTGCACCAGCGCCGTCGCCCATCGCGCGGTCAAGGTGAGCGGCAACACCGACCAGCGGTCCCCCAACGCCGTCGGCGCCTCCAACAACAGGCGCTCGCACCGGGCGTAACGGGCAATCCCGACGCGCTCGAAGGCAAGCGTCTCGCGCACGACCCGCCAGCCGTCATTGACGTCCCCCATCACATCCTCGGGCTCTGCGGAGACCCCGTCGAGGAAGACCTCATTGAGGTGATGGGGACCGACCATGGAGCGAATCGGTCTCACTTCTATCCCGGGGCGGTCCAAAGGGAGGATGAAGACGGTGATCCCATGATGCTTCTCGGCGGCGGGATCTGTGCGGGCCAGTAAGAAGATCCACTGCGCCACGGTCGCATACGACGTCCACACCTTCTGCCCCGATATCTCCCACCCGGCGGCAGTCGGCTTGGCCATGGTGCGCAGCGAAGCCAGGTCGGAACCGGCCTCGGGTTCCGAGAACCCCTGGCACCAGATCTCCTCGCCCGCAGCGATAGCAGGGAGGTGTCTCTCCTTCTGCGCCTGCGACCCGAAACGCATCAGAGCCGGGGCCACCCAATTGACGTTCATGTACTGCGCGCCCCTTGGTTCATAGTTGGCCCACATCTCCTCGCGCAAAGCCATCTGCTCCCAGGTGCTCCGCTCTTGACCTCCGTATTCCGCCGGCCACGTCAGGGAGATCAGCCCACGAGAGCCCAAGGCACGACAGAACGCCTTGGTCGTTTCCATGTCTGCCGGATCGTCGGTGAACCCGCCGATGAATTGTTCGGGAAGCAGATCGGTGATCATTGTGCGCAGCTGATCCCGCAATGACTCTGCCTCGGGCGACTCGCGGAAATTTAATGTCATCTCACCTCATCGCCGTGCCGAGTGGAAGCAACGGGGGCCGGCACCCGCACTCTATAGTGCGCTTCCCCGACAAGAAATGCCGAATCAAATGAACGAAATAGCAGAACTTTTCAGCCTCGAAGGAAAGACGGCAGTGGTCACCGGGACCAGCGCCGGAATCGGAGTCCGCCTCGCCCGCACGCTCGTGTTGGCCGGAGCACGGGTGGTGGCCATGGCGCGCCGCACGACCGAAGTCGACCTCCCTTCGTCGTCGGCCGGCGAGCTGCTCCCGATGAACGTCGATCTGCAGCAGCGTGATCAGGTCGCAGACGCGGCGCGGGCCAGCCTCGAGGCACTCGGTGGAAGGGTCGACATCCTCGTCAACAACGCCGCCTTCCTGGCGGGCGGGGTGAAGGCGGAGGACGAGTCCTACGAGAACATCCGCCAGACTCTGGCCGTCAACCTCGAGGCGCCCATCCTGCTGGCCCAGACCTTCTATCCGGCCATGCGCGCCGCGGGCAGCGGTTCGATCATCAACGTGGGGTCGATCGTGGCCTCGGGCGGGATCGGCCGGCTACCACAGGCGGTGTACGCCGCCTCCAAGGGTGGGCTGGAAGCCATCACCAGGGAGTGGGCCGCGCAATGGAGCCGGTACGGCATCCGGGTCAACAGCCTCGTGCCGGGATTCATCGAGACGGAGACGACGGCGCCCATCATCCACATCGAGAAGATCCAAGAATGGATCCTTCGCAACACCCTGCTCCCCCGTCACGGTCAGCCCGCAGATTTCGACGGGGCCCTGCTCCTTCTCGCCAGCGACGCCGGCCGGTACATCACCGGTCAACGACTGGTGGTCGACGGAGGATGGACGGCCCACTGAGCTCATGTCGGGCCGCGGGTGAGGCTCTCCGCCAGGCTCCGGAGCTCGCCCTTGACAACCTTGCCGGTTGCATTACGAGGGAGCGCCTCCACCACCCAGATCACCCGAGGCACCTTGAAATTGGCCAGGCGCTCACGCGTCCAGACAATGAGCTCCTCCGGTTCGGCGGCGTGATCGGCGGCCGGCACGACGAACGCCGCACCGACCTCGCCGAGACGTTCATCGGGCACGCCGATCACGGCCACCTCCCCTACCGTGGGATGTTCGGCCAGCAGCGCCTCTATCTCCGCCGGGTACGCATTGAAGCCACCGACGATGAACATGTCGCCCTTGCGATCGACGACGGCCAGATTGCCCTGTGCATCCATGCGTCCGATGTCACCCGTATGCAACCAACCGGCCGGGTCGATCCGCCGAGCGGTCTCCTCCGGCGCCTCGAGATATCCCTGCATGATGTTGTACCCGCGGATCCAGACCTCGCCCAGCGCTCCGGGCGTCGCCGCCGCTCCCTCTTCGGTCATGACGACGACCTCGACGCCGGGCACGGCGCGTCCAGAGGTGGAGGTCAGTGTCTCGATGTCGTCATCAGACCTCGACACGGTTGCCACCGCCGAGCACTCGGTCATCCCGTAACAGGTCGACACCCGCTCGAACCCGAAGTCCGAGAACAGGCGACGAATGAGCACTGGTGGAATTGACGCCGCACCGGTGATGGCCAATCGCAGAGACGACAGGTCACGACGCGTCATCTCCGGGCTGGCGAGAAGAGTGGCGTAGAGCGCCGGTGGGCCCGGAAGGACCTGAATCTGCTCGCGCTCGATCTGCTCGAGGAGCGGTTCGGCGCTCAACACCCGGTGCGGATAGATCGTCAGTCCGTGCATCAAAGAGGTCAACCAGCCCGCCTTGTATCCGAAGGCATGGAAGAACGGATTGACGATCGCGTACCGTTCAGCCTCCTCGAATCCCGCGAACCGGGACCAGTCGTAGTATGCCCGCAGGTTCTGAGAATGGGAGGTGATCACACCCTTCGGAACCCCCGTCGTCCCGGAAGTGAACATGACGTCGCTGACGGTCGAGCCCTGAAGGGACGACAGTCGCTCAGCCACCCCGGGTCCGGCATCGCCCTCGTGCACGAAATCCTCCCACGGGCACTCCGCTTCGGTTCCCGCGGTGACGATGGTCGGCACGGTCGCGACACCGATGCCCTCGGAGCGGAGCATGCCCAGATAGTCGTTGTCGAGGAAGCCCTGGTGGACGAAAAGGGCCTTCGGCTTCGTCGTGCCCACGATGTGGGCGGCCTCCCGACCTCGGTAGCGGGTATTCAACGGCACGATGGCAGCGCCGGCCATCTGCGCACCGAGTGCGAAGACGACCCAGCGCCAGCTGTTCGGCGCCCAGATGGCGACCGTATCTCCGGTTTCCACGCCGCGCCACAGCAAGGCGGAGCTCACCTTCTCTGCGTCAGCCGCCAATTGCGCATACGTGAGGGTCCGGTCCACGTCGACGATCGCGCAGCGGTCCCCCCACTGCGCCGCGGCATCGGAGAGGAGATGGCCCGTGGTCCTCCACCGCTCGTCGCCCCTTCCGCCGTCGGCGGCTCCAACGTCCGTAAGCTGACCCAAGGCAGAAAACTGTAGAGGCACAACGCGCGTGGGCGACGGGGCCGTCCACCGCTGGTGTTGCACGATCCAGAGGGATGACACATAGTCGTCGACGCCGTCGTCCGTGAATTCGGCCCCGGCAGAAGGAGGGACATCGAGTGGACCTCGATCTTTCGAGCGATCAAGAGCTTTTTCGCGAAACCACCGGCAGGTTCCTCGCCTCGAATTGGACGACGGCTGAGGTACGCCGGCTGATCGGCGACCCGATCGGGTTTGCGCGCGACACCTGGGACCAAGGAGCCGAACTCGGCTGGACCTCCATGCTCGTACCCGAGGAGTTCGGCGGTGGAACAATTTCGGGTGAGGGCATCCGTGACCTGGGCATTATCGCCGAGCTCCTCGGTCGCTCCCTCTTCTCAGGTCCGGTGTTGCCAACGAACATCGTGGCCGACGCCTTGGCGCGCAGCGGCTCTGAGGGTCTCGCCAAGGAGCATCTGCCGAAGATCGCGGCCGGCCAGGAAACGGCGGCCTGGGCCGTGCCGGAGGACAATGACGACTGGCTCGGCCGGTCAGGTTCGCTCAAAGCGGTGCCGACTCGCGACGGCTACCGGGTGACCGGCGTGAAGACCCCGATTCAGGACGCACACGTTGCCGACCAGCTGTTGGTGTCGGCGACCACCGGGAACGGGGTGGTCCAATTCCTCGTGCCCTCGTCGACGAACGGTGTCACCGTGCAGCCGCTCGAGGGCATGGATCTCACCCGACACTTCGCCCGCGTGGTGTTCGAGGGAGTCGAGGTGCCCGCATCCGCGGTCACCGGAGAGTTCGGTCCGGATGCGACCGAACTGGAAACACAGCTCGCCTTGGCCTTGAGTCTCCAGTGCGCGGAGACCGTGGGCGCCACAGACCGGATGTACGAAGCAACCCTTCAGTACATGAAGGACCGCAAGGCCTTCGGACGTCCAATCGGCTCCTATCAAGCGTTGAAGCACCGCCTGGCCGACATGCTGCTCTGGTTGGAATCAGCCAAGGCGGTGACGGACGCGGCTCTCAAGGCCGTTCAACTCGATGCAGACGCCAGCAATGCGGCGAGCCTGGCCAAGGCGTACGTCGCCGACCGTTGTCCCGTCATCCTGCGTGAATGCCTCCAGCTCCACGGGGGGATCGGGTACACCTGGGAACACGACCTCCACCTCTACCTGCGGCGGGTCGAGACGAACGCCGCAATATACGGTGGTGCGGACTTCCACTGCGACCGGTTGGCACCGGCGATCGGGCTCTGACACGACCGCTTCGTCGTGGGCGCCTCCCGCCTACTTCACGACTGCTCGTTCGGCGAGTCCCATCATCGACTCGGGCGGATCGACCAACTCCCCGGCTGCAATGTCCTGCAGGATCGCGATGTCCTTGACGAAATACGGCGTTGCACCGCTCCGGAGTGCCCGACCGTCGAATCCGGCCGCCGCCACCAACGCCGCCGCCGTGCTCGCCCCGGTGCCGTGCGCCAGGACACTCGCCATGGCTGACTGATCGAGCCCGAGGGAGCTGGCGAAGTCGAACGTATCGATGGCCAGGGACATGTGCGCGGCAAGCAGCAAGTTGTTGATCACCTTGGCGATCTGGCCAGACCCCAGCGGACCGACATGGATCACGGGTTTGCCGAAAGACTCGAAGATCGGTCTACATCTGGCCACGTCAGATGCATCTCCCCCCATCATGACGAGCAACCGCTGTTCGAGCGCGGCCACTGCCGACCCGCTGACGGGAGCGTCCACCACGCGCACCCCCCGCTCCGCCGCCCGCTCCGCCACACGATGGCAGGTCCTCGGATGCACCGTCGAATGGATGGCCACCACGCCGCCGGCCGACATTCCTGCGAGCACTCCGTCGGAACGCAGCACGACGTCTTCGACGTCTTCGTCGGAGAACACGCAGATGCCGACGACGTCGCTGCTTGCCCCCACATCCCCCGGCGTCGCGACGACCCGTGCCGCGCTGTCGCGGAACGGGTCGACCGAGGACTGCCGCCGGGCCCATATCGTCAGCGGATGTCCGGCGTCAGCGATCCGACGGGCCATCGGAGCACCTTGATTACCCAGACCGATAAACCCCACCCTTGTCACTCCGGATACCTCCGCTCTCTGACGTCATAGAGTCGGCCACATGACCCTCTACCGAGTGTACGGAGACGAAGCCGGGGAAACGCATTTGGCCGCCATCGAGCTTCCGGTCCTCGCCGTGCACTCCGAAGGTGTCGCCCGTCTTCGTGGCCTCATCGACATACCGGCGACCAGCGCTGGCGTCGTCGAGCTTCTCGAGCCGACCCCTTCCCAGGACCTGCACCCGGCGCCGGCGCGACGCCTTCTGGTGTTCCTCCGCGGTGAGACCGAGATCAGGACGACATCAGGCGATCGTCTCGTCCTGCGCGCCGGCGACTGCCTCTTGGCGGACGACGTCGACACCAAGGGCCACTACACCACCGATATCGGCACCGAGCCGCGGACCATGGTGTCGATAGGTATCGATCCCGACTGGCAGCTCCCGACGCCCCGAGCGAACAGCCCTGCACCATGACGTGCGAAGTCCTCAGGTGCGATCGGCGCGGCCCGACGACGCCGGCATTCCCTGGGTGGCCCCGCCACAGACCGAGAAGACCTGGGCCGTGATGTAGGACGCTTCCTCGCTGCAGAGAAATCCCACGGTGTGGGCGATATCCCAGACGTTGCCCATACGGCCCAGCATGTTCATCCGCTTCTGTATCTCGAGGCTCGGCGTGCCGATGGAGGCTTGCATCGGGCTGGCGATCATGCCCGGCAGGACCGCGTTGACCCGGACGTTGCGACGCCCGTACTCTCCGGCCAGATCCACCGTCAGGGCCAGGACGCCGCCCTTGGAAGCGGCATACGCAGGATGCGTGACTCCCGCATCGCGGATGGCCACCACGGAACCGATGTTGACCAACGAACCACCGCCTCGTTCGATCAACACGGGGATGGCGTACTTGCACGCCATGAAGGTCCCCCGGAGATTGACCGCCATGATCTGCTCGTACAGATCGAGCGTCGTCTCCGTGATGGGCGCGTGCAGGCTGATACCCGCGTTGTTGACAAGGATGTCCAGCCCGCCGAAGGTCGCCTGGGCAGTGCGAACCATGGCCTCGCAGTCGGCTTCGCTCGAGACGTCGGCGATACAGGTGGCGGCCCGCCCACCCTCCTTCTCGACCAGATCAGCCGTGGCCTTTGCGTTGTCCTCATCGCGGTCGACGACGAGAACCGAAGCCCCCTCGCGAGCCAACACCGTGGCCACCGCGCACCCGATGCCGATCCCCGGCAGAGAAGTACCACCGCCTGTCACGATCGCCACCTTGCCGTCCATTCGAAAAGCCATGCGGAACCTCCCCCGTCGGGCGACGTCGCAGCAGTTGCCCCAGATGACTGGACGGCACCGCTGGTGTACTCCGCCGCCCAACATAGGATCTGGGTCGCCTGGACGCTGCAAGGAGGTCCGTCCATGACCGCACACAGCGCCTCGCGCTCGGCGCGGATCCGAGAGCAATTGGGTCACCCGGTACTCGACGGCGATGGTCACATCGTCGAGTTGTTTCCCGTCTTCTCGGACTTCGTGCGTGATCACGGTGGCGGCCCCGCGCTGGACTCCATCTCGCGCGGACGCGGGCCGTCGGACGACATGCCGGCAGAAGAGCGACGACGGGGCGGACTCCTCCCCTCCTCGTGGCACGTACCGTCCAGCACGGAGTACTACGCGACCGTCAGCTCACCCGCTCGCTACTACGAGCGGCTGGGCGAGGCGGGGATCGACTTTGCGGTGCTCTACCCCACCATGGGCATTGCCATGCTGCAGGTACTCGACGACGAAGTACGGACGACGTTGTGCCGGCTCTACAACGAGTTCATGGCCGATCAGTACCGGCCGTACGGCGACCGCTTCACGGTCGCCGCGCTGATCCCCATGAACTCCCCCGAAGAGGCCGTTGGCGCCCTGGAGCACGCCAAATCCCTCGGGAGCAAGGTCGGACTCATCGCCAGCCACGTGCACCGCGGCGTGCCGGGCCAGACGTGGCCTCCCGACGACGACTGGGCCGCCCTGCGCATCGCCGAATGGGAAGTCAACGGGTGGATCGACACGTTCGGCATCGACAGCGCCTACGACTACGACCCGGTGTGGGCCAAGGCCGTGGCGTTACGGATGCCCCTGGCCGCGCACACCGCCGGCATCGGCTTCAGCGACCGGGCATCCGTCACGAATTTCGTTTACAACCAGATCGGACATTTCGCCGCGTCGGGCGCAGCGCTGGCCAAATCGCTCTTCCTGGGTGGGGTTACCCGGCGTTTCCCCGAGTTGCGGGTGGCCTTGCTCGAGGGGGGAGCCGCGGTAGGCGTCGAGACATTCCTCGGCCTGGCGTCTACCTGGCAGAAGCGGGGCGGGCCCGCCATCCGGGGGCTCGACCCCGACAACATCGATGCGGATCTCCTGTACAAACTCCTCATCGAGAGCGATCCCCGGCTCTCGCGCTACACCGCCGAACAGCTGAAGTGGCAAGGAGCGATGAAGATACCGCGCGACGATTTCGAAGCAGTCGGGATCAGGTCCCTCGAGGATGTCCGCGATCTGTTCTGCACGCCGTTCTCCTGGGGCTGCGAGGCCGACGATCCGCTCGTCGGTCTCGCCTTCGATTCCAGGATCATGCCCCTGGGAGCCAGGATTCCCGCTTTCTTCGCATCCGACCTGGGGCACTGGGATGTGCCGGAGTTCGACGAGCCTCTCAAGGAGGCGTACGAGTTGGTGGAGCGTCAGATACTGGACGAGGACGAGTTCGAGGACTTCGTCTTCGCCAACCCGGTCCGCTTCTATGCCTCCATGAATCCCGATTTCTTCTCGGGAACGTCGATCGCCGCGGCGGCACAGGCGGCCTCCGGGCGCTGAGCCGTGGCCGGGTGTCTCAGAAATGCACCAGGCGCGCCATGGGGCCCTCCTCCACACCGGCGAAGCCATCCTCGAAACCGGGGAGACGGTAGAGGCGAGCCGCGTTCTTGCCCAGAATGTCCGCCCTCTCCTCATTCGGCAGCGCTTCGGTCAACTGCACCGCCTGCCGTCGGTCATCTGGCCAGTCCGCACCGTCCAGAGGAAAGTGGCTCGACCACAGGAGATGGGTACGCCCCAGCTTGTGACGGTTCTTCACTGCCGACCGATCCTGGTGCACGGTGAACCAGAAGTGCCGACGTAGATACTCGCTCGGAAGCAGTTCCTGATTCTGCAGCTCGTACTGGGACAGGTGTCGATTCCTCACGAAATTGATGTCGGTGAACTCCAGCCAGTGGATCGCCCATCCGGCGTCGCCGTGGGCCAGAACGAAACGCACGTTGGGGAAACGGTCGAAGATCCCGGCCGCCACGAGCGGCAACGCCGCATCCGCCATCGGAGGGCGCAGGCCGGGACCGATGCCGGCCGCCGGCGTGCTGCCGGACGATCCCCCAAGCGTGTAGTGGATGCTCACGGGCACCTGCGTGTCGTGCACGACCTCCCAGAACCCGTCGTCCCCCCGGCCGGGCGCCGGGCCAAGGGCGGGCCAGGCGTCGATGATCACCCCCCGGAGGCCCAGTTCTCCGACGCACCGCAGCAGCTCGTCGCGGGCATCGTCGAAGCCGGTCATCGGAATGCGACCCAGCCCGATGAGCCGGTCGGGGCTGTGTCCGCTGAACTCGGCGATCCAGTCGTTGTAAGCCCGCACGCAACCGCGGATCAGTTCGCGATCGGCCGTGGCCCTGATGGCGTCCCAGAGCCCGGGAAAGGGATAGAGGACCTCGGCCGCCACCCCGTCAGCGTCCTGGGCGATCACTCGCTGCGTCGGATCCCATAGCGCAGGGAGGACATCCTCGAAGGTTCGCGGCCCGTGGGATGGCTTGCGCCAACCGGACCCGTTCACCACCGACTCGGGCAGAAGAGCTGACTCCCCTTCGACAGACCAACGGCACACCCCGCTCGCCGTGTCGAGTAGGGGCGCACGGTCGCGGAGCTTCGCCGGTAACCGGGTCGCGAACAGATCGGGTGGTTCGATAATGTGGCTGTCGGCGGAGATCAGGCTGGAATCCGTCATGTCAAGCACGCGAACCCCCTGCGCTCGCACCCACCAGGGAGGGTTCCTCGTACGACAACTGGTACATGTCCGCTGCATTGCGCCACATGATCCGTTCGATCTCCGAAGGGGTGGCACCCGCCCGCTCCAGAATCTCGTGTCCCAGTTCGTAATCGACGGGCCAGTTGCTGGAGGAGTGCGGAAAGTCCGGACCCCACATGATGTTGCCCACGCCGATGTCGTAACGGTCGGCGGCTCCCGCTTCGTCGACGATGTAGACGACGGAGACGTTCCGGTGGAAGTACTCGCTCGGCAGCAGGGGTAACTTCCATTCCTGGCGGTTCCGCAGAACCGACTCGTCAAATTTTTCCAGGTAGTAGGGAATCCAACCGAGGTGGACCTCGGTCCCGATGAACTTGAGGGTCGGGAATCGTTCGAAGACGCCCGAAGAGATCATCTTGTACAGAATCACCGGGAAATTTCCCGCGTCGAGGTCGAGGCCGAGGTTCTTGGCCCGGAGCTTGGTGTCGGGCACACCGTCTGCTGTGATCTTCGAACCGAGGTCACCCGCAGGGAAGAAGAACTCAGTGTGCACGTTGACCGGCATGTCGAGCTCTACCGCGGCCGCCCAGAACCGGTCGTCCGCAGCGGAGGGGTCTGTGAACGATCCGCTGGGGTACGCCTCCAGCTGGACCGTCCGCAAACCCATGTCGACGCACCGCGCCAATTCGTTGAGACAGTCGTCGATCCCCGTGCTGGGCAACGTGGCATTGCAGATGAATCGTTCGGGCGCATAACCCTGAAACTCGGCCATCCAGTCGTTGTAGACCCGGAAGCAGGCCAGGCTCAGCTCCTTGTCCTTCATCAGCTTGATCCCGTTCCAGACGGTCCCGACACCGTTGAAGATCACCTCGGCGTCAATCTGATCGTCAGTGATCTCCTTGGCCCTGGCCGCCGGGTCCCACGACCCTTCGAACATGTCTTCGAAGCGCACGCCACGGTCCTTGATGTTCTTGAAGGTGTCGATGAGGGACGCCCGGTCGCCCCGTTTCGACGAACGGAAGTACATGCAGGCGAAGCCGAGCACCGAAGGCCGACTCTGGCCCTCCATCACCCAGGCATGGCCTTTGGAGTTGGGGGTTTCGATCACTCGCGGGCCCCGCTCCTTGAACTTGGCCGGAAGCCGGTCCTCGAACAGGTTGGGCGGCTCGTTGACATGGCCGTCCGCCGAAATCGCCTTGTAGATCATGCTGGTGTCCTCCTAACAAGACGCCGAACGAAGTAGATGCACATA
>CAVYCU010000006.1:0-475004 GCA_963767155.1 uncultured Acidimicrobiaceae bacterium
ATTCCCCGACACGGTTCGGGCGATCAGTGAAGGGCCGGCTCCAGGTGCTCCGTCTCTAGGTGCTCCGTCTCCGACAGATCCACCGCCGGAGCGGCCGTTCCCCGGGAGGCGGCCCGCTCGGTCCAGATGTCGAGCACGAGCAGGCTCAGGTTCGACACGACCGCCGCACCGATGATCGCCGTGATCAACGCCATGAGCCCGCTGATCACGTGGAAACCGAGTGCGGCTCCGACCACCGCACCGACACCCGCGGCACCGATGCCCTTGGCCCGCATCGCCTTCGGCGTGTCGGTGCGGACCCAGCCGGCGTAGACCCCGAGCCAGATCGGCACCGCGATCGAGACCACTGCCAGCAGCTGGTCGTCGAGCGGCCGGCTCGGCCAGAACCGCAGTACCAACAGTGCGCCGAGGAACCATCCGCCGAGTCCGAACACGATCGGACCGGCCGAACGGATCCATGCGCCCGTCTTGCGGCCGGTACCGCCTCGGCGGCGGATCCGGATCGCCAACACCACGAGCCAGATCACTGCCAACAAGGCGAAGCCGATCATTGAACCCAAGGATGTCCTTGGCAATCGCTGTCTGCGATTGCGATGTGGTGAAGCTGACCACGTTCGGGGTGTAGCGGGACGTGTCGACCTGGCCGGTGGCGTAGAACGTGGTCAGCAGCTGCGTGCTGGCGCTCGGCTCGTAGGACAAGAAGTCGTCCACGTGCCCGAGCCCGGACAGGATGACCTGATGCCCGTTGGAAAGGTGCGGCAGCAGCTCCTTCGTGGCGTTCTGGGCCGGCGTTTCGAAGTCGAGCGTCCCGCCGATGAGCAGCGTCGGGACGTTCGAGTTCTGCACGCTGGTGTACTGGTTCTCGCCCGGGTTGGCCGGCCAGGCGTGCACAAGGCCTCCTGCCCCCCACAAGAACTCCGCGAGGGGATTGCCGATGATCGAGCCCCGGTCCGCGCCGGAGCTGAAATAGCGCTCGACGGGCTGCGCGTCGGCCATCCCGATGCTGGCAAACTCGCCCCAGGCGAACGACGTGGGGAGGGTGAGACCGGCCATCGTCGATAGCAGCCACAGGCCGCTCGGGTCGCCCTGCGCGGCGGAGATCCACGAGTCGAGGGTCATCGGCCCGGACAGTGGCGAATCCACCGAGGTCGCCTCCGTGAGCCCGAGGAACGTCCCGACCAGGGCGTTGCCCGGCTTGATCGGCAGGGAGTACCAACTGCTCGGCATGTCTGCCGCCGTGTGCTTCATGCTCGCGGCGAGGTTGGCGGTGCGGGCGCGGCAGGCAGGCTGCTGCGCGCACAGCGCCGAATAACGCTCGATCCCCTGATCGATCTCGGCTCCGCTGTAAATGAAGTTCCCGGGCGGGTTGACCCCGACCATCACCGAGCGGTCGACACTGTTCGGGTACCGCCACTGGTAGATCATCGCCGAGACGGGTCCCGGCGCTCTCGCTGAGCAGGTCGATGCGCTTGTAGCCGAGCGCGACGCGAGCGGCCTCGATGTCGTCGGCCTGCTCCGCCAGCGTGTAGCCGGCGAGGTCAACGCCGGATCGCTCAAGCCGCTTCGCGCACGAGGCGAAGGCCTGGGAGTACGCGCTCAGCGACGCTTTGCCGAGGTAGTCTGCGGAGTTCTCCAGCGCCGCCGTCACCTCGGGACAGTTCAGCACCGAAGAGCCGTCGACGCCGCGGTAGCCGACCATGACGACATCGTGCTGGGCGGCCAGGCGGCTCGCTTGGGGGAACGTCATGTTGGTCTCGCCCGGGCCGCCGTTGAGGTGGAAGATTGGCGCCAGCGGGTGCGATGAGCGAGCCAGGATCCGGGTCACCGGCAGCGCGATCAGGCGCGACCGGGGGTCTGCCCGGTTCTCGGGCACGACGAGCGTTCCGCAGTCGGCGCGGTAGCGCGCCTTTCTCGGTGGGATAGGTGCACGGGTGCATGGTCAGCTGGCCGGCGTGCGCCCCCTGCGGGACCGAGACCGCGGCGTCGCCGGGTGCGAACCCGATGTACGTCAGGCCGAACAACATCACCCCGATGACCACCAGGGCAACGATCCGACTGGGGGTGTAGATCCGCTTTGCCTTCATGACGACGCCTTCCTGCTCGGATTGCTGGCGAAGCGGTTCGGCTTCGACGTGCTGATCGCCGTCGCGACTGATCTCGAGGTCGAGGCGCACTGACTGCTCTGGTGGTGGCGAGGTGTCCATGGCTGCCAGTCAATGCCGCCAGTGCCGTTTTGTCCCCAGGGAACGACCCTAGGTTCAACCCTAGGTTTCGTGAACTACCTGGTCATAGGCGTCGAAGAAGATCGATCCGAGTGCCCAACCGGACCGGATCGGTCAGTTCAGGAGATCGGCGAGCGCTCGCCGGGAGGTGATGTCGAGCTTGATGTAACTGTTCCGGAGGTGGTACTCCACGGTTTTCACCGACACATACAGCTCGCTTGCCACCTCTTTGTTGGTCAGTCCGGTGGCGACCAGTCGGGCCACGGCCAGCTCGGCGCGGCTCAGGCCCAAGAGGGTGGCGGGGCTATCGGGCGCGACGGTGACCTGCAGGGCGGCCAGTTCCTTGGCACACGCCTGCACGTACGGGTCTGCGCCGAGGTCAGAGAAGATGCGATGGGCCTTTTCGAGTTGGACAATCGCAGCTGCCTGATTCCCGATCGTGCGCAAGCGCCGCCCATCGTCGAGTCCGAGGAGCGCGTGCTCGAATGGCATAGGGACTTGCGGCTCCATCGAGTGAGCCCGGGCGAACTCCACTTCTGCCTGGTTGGCATTTCCGTTCGCCGCAGCCAGAGCTCCGCGACAGCGGGCAAGTGTCAGAGCCGCCGATGCCAATCCACTCTGTGGGGATGGCCGCCTCGAACTCGCCGAGTGCAGCTTCGGCCTCGCTGAGTCTTCCGAGGTCGATGAGTGCGGCCGCCTCCATCGCTCTCCAGTTGAAGATGCCCGGGCAGCCACCGACACCGAGGAGTCCCGTGGCGCGGACCGGTTCAGTCGCCGCGAGAACCCCGGTCGGATCACCCTGCGCCGAGGCAAGCGAGACGGCCGCCATGGCTGCGTTGGCTACCGGAAGCACTTGCGGGAACCGCTCCGCCGCTGTCCGCGCCGCGCGCACGTGGTCCTGGGCGGAAGTCCACTCACCGCGAAAGGAGAGGACCTGGGCGGCCCGTGCGTGGGCCCGCGCCAGGTCGAGCGGACGGTCGGCATCTTGCGCCCATGCGATCGCCAACTGGGCATTGGTTATGGCGGCGTCCCAATCGCCCCGGCGAAAGTGGGCATCGCTCAGATGGGACAAACACGGGACGGGGTAGGTCGCGGGCAGACCCTTGCGCAGCCGGGCCGCTGCTATGCCGAGGTCCGCGATGGATCCACTGAGGTCATCGACGTAGAGCTTCAACATGCCCCGCATGATCAGCGCATCAGTCGCCGATACGGGCACTTCATTTCCAGAGTCGGGCAGGAAGTCGAGAACGGCCAGTCCTTCGGGGCTGCGTCCGCCGGCCGCGAATCCATAGGCCTGCGCCGTCCGCGCCATGGCCCTCACCGCAGAATCCGCAACGGTTCCATCGACCGCCCGACCCCCCCACTCGATGGCTTGATCGGGCCGACCCGAGATAACCATCCAGTTGGCCAATGACGTCGCGGCGCGGGCTCCAATCTCACGCTCGCCTTCTGGATCATGCGCCTGCCAGGCGGCGAGCAAGCGACCCTCGGTCGTGGGCGAACCTGAAAAGACGCCTAGAAGTCCCATCAGCGCGTCGTAGCGAGCACTGGACGCCTCACAAGAAGCCAGGACTCGAGCCGCCGCGGACGTGTCGGCGGCGTTGAGTTGGACCACCGCGGCATCGAGCAGCCGACGTTCTCGGTCCGCAGCAGCCAGCGAAAGGGAAGCCGCCTGCTCTAAGGCCCAAGCCGAAGCGGCCAGGTCTCCGAGCTCGACACTGGCTCGAGCGGATTCCTCGAACTCGCGGGCCAATGCCTCGTCTGGACCGAGCGACGCTGCGACGCGATGGGTCAACCCGGCGCGACCAGCGACGAACTCGGCGGCACGAGCGTGGAGTGCTCGTCGGCCGGTTGGACTGAGGTCGGCGTAAATGGCGGCCCGATACAACGGATGAGCAAAGGTCAGCTCGGACGCCAAAGCGCTTTCACTCAGGAGTCCGGCCGCCACCGCCGCATCGATCGCCTCCTGGGCATCGGGCAACTGAGCGACCGAAGCGATTGTTGAGGCGGACGCATGATGACCCAGCACCGAAGCTGCCGCCAAGAATGCCTGGGCGGCGGTCGAGAGCCCGGCCACCCGGGAGAGAATGACCGCAGAAAGCTCCCGAGGAGCAGGGAGAGCACTGTCCTCACCGTTCAATCCCGCGATCCCGATCTCATCGAGCAACGCCCGACAGTAGAGAGCGTTTCCTTCTGTGTGCGCAGCCAGGCGAGCTGCCGCTCTTTTCGACAATGTCCCAAGCCCCAGCGCTCTCGCCAAGCTCAATCAGGTCTGACGCGTTCAGGCCTCCTAGTCGGAAACGGGTGACCCGCGCATCACCGGCTATGAACCGGGCCCAACCGGGGTCGCCCAACTGATCAACCCGCGAAGACACGATGGTCAACACTTTGTCGGCTCGGAGTCGCCGCAGCGCGAACAACACGGCGCGACTCGATGGCCGGTCGACCCATTGCAGGTCGTCAATAACGAGTACCACGACCTCGCTGTCTGACTGCAGTCGGTCCAAGAGGTCCACCAACCGAGCTCCGACCACCATCGGGTCCGTCCCCGGATCTGTGATGGCGCCGGGCTGTAACTGGTCTACGACCCCGTAGGAGAGCAATGTCTCTGCCTCGTCACCACCAACTTCAAGCACGGCCGCGTGCGAAAGCGAACCGAGAAACCGTGACAGAAGCGTCGACTTGCCCGCCCCGGCATCGCCCTCCAGGTAGACCACCTGCGGACGACCCGTCGCCGCCGCAGCCAGCCGTTCCTCGAGGATGCGCAGTTCTCCCTGCCGTCCGACGAAGCCACCCTGGTCGGTCACGGAGCTGACCAGAGGATCACAAGGGTCTATGCTACGCCTGTTTGTTGCCTGCACAGCAGTCCTGCGGGCAAGCGGCCAGCGTGGTTTCACCGTTCTGAGCTGGACTTCCGGGCGGCATTCCCGACAAGGGGACGATCATGACCTCCGCCCGCGGCGCCCAAGATGGCCAAGCTCGCTGGGGCATGCTCGCCGTCATCAGTTTGGGGATCTTCGCGCTGACCCTGAACTGGTTCGACGTTGCCACGGCGTTCCCGCTCATCGGCGGAGAGTTCCACGTCGGGCTCGGATCGCTGAGCTACCTGATCTCGCTCTACATCGTCGGCTACGGCCTTTCACACATTCCAGGCGGCATGCTCTCCACGAGCATCGGCATGAAAAAGACCTTGGTGCTCGGCCTCCTGGTTCAGGGACTGGCAGGCATCATGTCGGGGCTGTCGTACAGCTACACCGAGCTTGCATTCTTCCGAGTCGTGAGCGGTATTGGCGGTTCGGTGTTTGTCGCCATGACAGCCGCGGCCATGGTGGTCTGGTTTCGCGAGAAGGAGGTAACGCTCGCCCTCGGCGTCACCGGAGGCGCTGCCTTCAGCGCTGGAGCGGCCTTTGCCCTCTATATCTGGTTGTACGTACAACGGGCGATCGGTTGGCATGCGTCGCTGGCCCTCGCTGGTGTCTTCGAACTCCTCGTCGCTGCGGTGACGATCGTGGCGTTCCGGATCCCCGAGGGGGATCGATCGCTCGGTGGCGTGAGGTTCGACCGTGCAGCATTGCAGGCCTCGATCATGAGCAGAGATTTATGGATCTATGGCATCGCCCTGCTCGGAGGGTATGGCGCCTACTTCACCACGTCGCAACTGTTCAGTGAGTACGTGACCCTGGATCGCCATTTCGATCCATCATCGGGTGGTTTGTTATCCGCACTGATCCTGCTGGCGGGGATCCCTGGAAGTGTGTTGGGTGGGTACTATGCCGACCGCAGCACCCGGTTGCGGGTGTTCGTGATCGGACCGCTGTTCGTCGTGGCAGCATTGCTGTTACTCATCCCCGTGGTGCCGAATGATGCTCTCTGGCCACTTGGCATCGGAATCGGCTTCTTCCTCATCTTCGGTTTCGCCGCCTGGTTGTCCGTGCCGCCGCGGGTCAGCCGAATCAATCACGAGTACATCGGCACAGCGACGGGCCTCATGCTGACACTCGCCGCGATAGGCGGCTTCTTCATCCCCATCATCTTCGGGCATCTCGTCCCCCACACGAGCTTCGACACCGGTTGGGTCTTTCTTGCGATCGTGTCCTTTGCCTTTGCCCTTGTCGGCCTGGCGGGTCGGAACCCCGTCAAGAATCCAATGGTAACGGTGGGTCCCTAGGCGGACTGTATACCGGACTGTAGACGGTGCCGCGTGGCTCAATAATGACTCAATATCTCCCGGATTTCGTCGGGACGAGGTAGTGCCGAATTGTAAAAGTGCAGGTGGTGACGTTCCGTATCACTCGGTGTGACCACTAAAAGCCAAGAAGCAGTTTCCCGCCTATCGGCCGACTCACCGTCACACGAGGTACGTCACCAAGGTATCCACCAGCGCGTGGGCGGTTTGCGCAGGTATGTCCCTATCTTTTGATTCACTGACACTGACGTCAGACGCCGATGTCGAGCGTTCGGCACGGTTGCAATCTTGCCGTTTCCTTCTGTGCCCAATGAACTGCGACGTACGGGACGCCGGACGCAAAATAAGGTCTTTGTGCCCTAGTTACCGTGCCAATGAGAAACCTACTCTGCGCGTACCTGTCAGGATTAGCCCTTCGGTGACCTGTCGGGAGTCTCGGAATCCGTCTGATTCCGTGAGCTGGGAGGGGAAGCCAATGCGCGGGGGCACACGTGGACATGCAAGGCGACTCCCGCGTCGGAAGTCGTTGCTGGCTCGTTTGGCGCTGTTCCTGATACTCCCGGTGGGCTTCCTCACTGGCCCACTGTGGAGTGGGGTAGGACCCGCATCCGCGGCCGATGCTTTGACGTTTGACGCCCCCGTGCAGGCATTGGATTTTGGCGAACCGAGCAGCTTCTCTGGCGTGAGTTGCAGCGACGCCACAAACTGCGTCGCAGTAGGCGGCGAACAGCGCGTCACCGAAACGAATGGCACATGGGGATCTCCGGTGACCATCCAAGAGGATACGTCGGCAGATGCGCCCTCTGCGTATCAGCCTGACAACGCCGTCGCGGTGAGTTGTTTCAATTCCATCAACTGCACGTTGGTCGGCCGAGACTCCGATCGCCAGCCCTATCAAGAGACCGAATACAATGGCTTTTGGGAGCCCGCCGTGGAGGAACCCGTTGGCGATCCCGATGACGCTGGCTTTGACGATGTGAGTTGCTCTGCGCTCTACAACTGCACGGCTATCGGCTACAACGATGCCCTCGGCGGCGGAGGTTCACTCTCCGACACCACGACAAGCTACGGCACGTGGAATAGCACGAACTGGCTACCCAACTCATCAACTGGGCAAAGTTACGGCATCAGTTGCGTTGACCCCACCGACTGCACCGCTGTTGGGTTTCTGGGTGCATTCTCGCCGCCGCAGGTGTTCGGCTATGACGTTGAGACGAACGGAGTATGGGCACCAGCCGGCGAGCCGCCCAACGATGAATTGGGTGAATTCGCCGGTGTGAGTTGCACGAGCCCTCAGGACTGCACTGCGGTCGGCAGCACAGAGGCAGACGGGTCCCCCACCGACGACCCCGTCTACGACACGGAGACAAACGGCGTATGGGGTCCCATCACCGTCGTCAACGGGTCGTTGGGTGGTTCTGGGTCTTTCGCAAGTGTCAGCTGTGTTGACGCTTCGGATTGCGTCGCCGTGGGCACTGATGGCAACGGCCAACCAATTTACGCCGTTGATTCGGGCGGCGTTTGGGGAACGGTCAATGAAGACACTGGAGCTACCGGTGGTGGGGGTGAATTCTCGAGCGTGAGTTGCACCAGTTTGGGAGTCTGCACCGCCGTTGGCGGCGATCGCGCGGGAAATCCCATCTATGCCGTGACGTCGGCAACAGTGACGACGCCGGCACCTCCACCGGGACCTTCAACTTTCAGTACGTCTGTCGTCGGTTCCACCAGTGTCACGGTCTCATGGGGCAACGTCGTACCAGTTGAGTTGGCCCGTAGCGGGACCGATGCAAACGGTACCGGGCCTTGGAATACCGGGGTGCTCGCGAACGCACCTTCTTCCGGCACGTTCACGTTCCAGTATCTGATCCCGGGCGATACGTATACATTCACCCTTACTGAATCGAACGGGGCGACCCTGACAGCGCAAGCCACAATACCCGCTCCAACTCCAATTCCCACGCCGCCGATTGTCACCTCTCCCACAACCACCACAGGCCACGGCTACTGGTTGGTGGGCTCGGACGGCGGGATCTTTACGTTTGGCGATGCGCAGTTCTATGGGTCGACGGGGGCGCTCCATCTCAATCGCCCAGTGGTAGGAATTACGCCGACGAGCGACGACGGCGGGTACTGGCTAGTGGCGTCCGACGGCGGCATCTTCAGCTTCGGTGACACGCAGTTCTACGGGTCCCTCCCTGGTGAAGGTTTCTATCCCGCTGGGTCGGGTGCACCGCATAGCCTGAATGCGCCCATTGTGGGCATGGTCCCTTCTGCTGATGGTGGTGGCTACTTCATGGTGGGTGCCGACGGCGGAGTATTCACCTTCGGGGACGCCAAGTTCGAAGGGTCCTGTCCCGGTATCGGCGGATGTTCAGGGACGGCAGTCGCCGTCATGCCTAACGCTTCGGGAAACGGATATTGGCTCGTCACGAACACCGGCAATGTGTACACCTTCGGGGACGCGCAATACTTCGGTGCCCCAGGCAACGTCGGCTCCCCCGTCACGTCTGCGGTGCGCACGCCTGACGGTGGCGGGTACTGGGTTCTCCTAGCGGACGGCGTTGTGGCTCCCTATGGGAACGCCGCTAACCGCGGGAGCGTGGCTGGCTACGTGAGTTCCGCTAACCCCGCTACAGCGATCTTCACCGACAGCGACGGCGGTGGATATTGGGTCAGTTCAGCCAACGGTTCGGTCTTCACGCTCGGCGATGCCCCCTACCTCGGTGGCGTGGCCAACCTCCATCTCAATGGCACCATCATTGCGGCAACAGGCTGGTAGGGCGACGACGTAACTACGCCGCCAGGTCGGCGATCACCTTCTTCGCGATCTCCTGCTGGCCCAACTGATTCGGATGGGCGGCGCGCCATAGGTGGCGCTCGATGTCATTTTGGCTGCCGCTCAGAGCAATGGTGAAGAGATCGCCCGTGAACTCCGATATCGGCATCGGCTCCCCCGAAAATATCGCTGGGTTCGCAGTACACATCTCGTGGCCGGCTTCCACCTTCGAAACGTCGACGTAGGTCACGTTCTTGTCGCCCGCCGCTTGTGCGTTGATGACAGCGTCGTGGATGGCGGTATTGAGCGCATCAACGATGATCTCTCCTTGATTGGAGACTGAGTTCTTGTTCATGCCGATCAGGAGGCAGAGTGGGTTCACCTCATTCCCCGCCGCGCCAATGCTGGACGTGGAAAACCCCGTTGGACTGGGAATCGGGTCATAATAGTTGAGGACGGCAACACGCTCTGTGTACGGACTCGCGGATTCGATCTCGGTGGTCAATGCACTCGTGACATTCGCGATGTCCTGCTCCACCGAAGATGTGGGGGCACCATCGGATGACACGCATTCACTATGGAGTGAACCGTGCGACAGAGCCCCTTCGATGCAACCGGCGAAGTCGATGTCATCGGCACCGGCCTGAATGGTCACGAGGGCCGCAGGTTTCGTCGCGAGATCGTCGGCGGCAATCTCGTCGTTCTGAAGATTACGATTGGTGGGACACTGATAGTTGAGTGCCGTCGGGGAGGGAGGCGTTTTGTTCGTGTCTTTCGAGGAGGCCTGTGCCCCGCTGATGGCGAGCTGATCGCCAGAGAGGGTGCAGTTCATGGTCCTGACACCCATTGTCAGCTTCAGGGACGCTTGAACCAGACTGGGCCAAGCTTGTAGCGAGGGACCTTGCGAAACCGCCGATTGCGGTAACCCGATCTGCGCCGTGGTGTAGGGATTGTTCAAGCCGTGCCCATAGGGGACGGAGTCGCCCAAGGCGACGTACCGCGTCGGGGGTGGCGGCTTCGATGTAGCGCCCGAAGCTTCCACCGCTATGAGACCCCCAGCCAGTAGAACGGCTAAAGAGAGCACGCCGACGCTCCACCGATTTCTCACACGGCGCATCCGCACGCCTGATCCCCTCCCCTGTGACATCGAGTTGAGGACGTTAGACCAGCGAATCAAGAGTTACATGGCGCCCCGTGAATCTGACAGCTGCGGCAATACGAGACGGCTTTACACGGTGCGGAGGAGTTGCGCTGCCGTCTTCGACCTTGCTGCCGCCACGGCCGGCACGACCGCCAGCAGGTTGGCCACCACGAGCACTCCTACCGCCAGACCTACCGTCACGCCGATCGGTATCGTGGTGTCGGGAACCACGCCGAGATTCGTCGCAAAGGCCCGCCACACCATGTGACCGACGGCAACCCCCAGAGGGATGCCGACAACGATTCCCACCAGGGCAACTGTGCTCGCCTGCCAGCACACCGTGGCACCAACCTGCACCCTGACGAACCCGAGCGCCTTCATGAGACCGATCTCGCGCCGGCGTCGGGCGACGCTGACCACGAGTAGATGGACGAGGGTGGCCGCCCCGAACAGCGCCAGGACGAAGCCTAGAATAAGCGGAAAATTCACCGCTTCCCCGAAATTGATGAGCGAGGTCGGGGTGGTGGGCAGATGGGCGGCATTCGGATCGGCATGGAGGTAATGGGCCACGTCGTTTCGCCCCACGGCGCCCGGCACCATCTGCACGGCCACGATGAAATTTTCATTGGCCCGATACGCGCGCAGACATGAAGTTTGGGTCCGACCGGGCGGACAGAGCGCGTGCAAATAGCCGGCAGAGGTGAACGCCGCCCCCGAGCCCAGGCCTCCGAGCCCGAAGTCGCTGGGGAACGATGCCGTGCCGACGACGCGGAACGATGCGACGCGCGAGCCGCCGGTCGGCACCTGGAATCTCGCATGAACGATCGACCCTATGTGGGCACCGACCTGATGGAGGGTGGTATTTCCGAGAGAGATTTCGCCGACCCCTGACGGCGCATGACCGTCGACGGTCGAAATGAGCAGTGGGCCGCGGACGGCTTCTCCTGTAACCGAAGCGACGCTCATCCCATCGATCGATATCTCGTCAGTCGTTCCGACCATGATTGCCTTGACGGCACGATCGTGTTCGACCTGGGCTAACTCCTTAGTGGGGTTCGTGTTGAGGGTTGAAAAGCCAATCTGGTAGTCCTGGCCGTAGAGCGTTGGCGTGGTCGTCAAGTGCGAGAGGCTGGCGCCGAAGATCGCAGTCGCACAGAGTGCAGTGACGGCCACAACAGTGCCGAAGAGTGCAGTTCCCACCGGGACTGAAGCTGAACCCCGTCCTCGCTCCAGAGCATGGCGGATGCCGATGACCGCGCTCGGAGGGGCACCGGTGGCGCTCAGACGGGCAACGAGGGAGGACGCGTGGAACTGACTGGGCTGGGGCGCTCCGGCCCTTACCCGGGATGCACGTAGAGTAGGCCACACGCCCAGTACTGCAACGACGACGACGGTGGCGAGTGCACCGAGAAGGAGGATCAGGGGATCGAAAGCAAACCCAGGCGAAGGCTCGGCCAGGCGAGCCTCGCCGACGGGAGCCAGCGGCGACAGAGCGAAAGCGACGACAACGGCACCGGCGGCTCCTACGAGTCGCCACCACGAGATTTCTTGCCGTGCCCAACACAATGAGGGAGTGACGTGGCAAGCCCAGGGCTACGAGTTTGGGGTACTCCTCGCTCTCCACGATGCTCTGGCGTCCCAGTCCCTGCCCGACAACGGCCAGGCCGGCGAGAGCGGTAAGTGCGGCCAAAATCCACCAGCCCACTGCCTGGGGGTGGATTGACTGGGCCACGGCCTGCGCCGATGTGTCCTGGTTTGACACGTAAGTGACATGGAGAGGATTGATGGCGGCGGCGAATCGGGGAAGATCGTCGGTCCCGTGATCGGAGCCGGACGAAATACACCGAGGCCTCCAAGGTCCGGTGGTTGACCGACCGTGCAAAGGCTGGCGTCGTGAAGAGGTCGTACTCGGGCGCCTGGCCCGACGGGAATTCGACCTCCGCCGCGACGATGCCAACTACGCGCAGCGTCAGCGTCGGCCCGAGCGGCGCCACGTTACCGTTGCCGTTGAGCGCCGCTCTCTGAGAAGGTGCGTAGAACGGGACACGCAGGGATGACCCGACGTGGATCCCATAGTCCTTCTGCAGGGTAAAGGAGGCCAGCACGTCATTGGGTGCCGACGGGTCAGGCATGGTGCCCGCGACCAACTTCACCACGCGGCCCAACGCCGTAGGTGTCAACTCGTTGATGTAAAAGTTCGATGGGTCGATCGAATGGCTACACGCACAGGTTGGTTGGCCGCCACCGGGGAGGACGACGGAGGTGACCGAGGCTACGGCGGGGAGCTTGGCGAGGCCCGGTATTGGTCTGTCATTGAAGATGTAGACGTCGTAGCCGTGGGCGGCGACGAATCGGGGGAACGCCGACGCGGTACGACGTCCAGCCGCCGCTGCGGCCAGGACCAACCCCCCGACGACGGCGATGAGGAGGACGAGGATCAGCCACGATCGCCACCGGCGGCGCAATTCGGAACGGAATATCAGCAGGACAGCGCCCAAAACGACCTCCCCGCCCAGTGTGACCCGCCGATCGTCGAACTCCAAGGAGGGCAGTACCTCCTGGAGATACGTGTGGTAGCACCACGGTCCCGGCGGGTTGCCTGTCAGCGCCCTCCCTGCCCTTCGGTAATAGCGAGGAAGCCACCCCCCACCCTGGCGCTGACCTCACACACCATGGAATCCGACCTTCTCTCGCAGCGAAGGCACGCAGTGGCCGCGCCAAACCTGATGATCCTGCGACCGCCGTCAGCTAGTCTTTTTTGAGAATAGAAATTGCGAATGAAGACCCCGGGGAGGACATTGTGGACAATCGATGGATCATCGACGCCGACGCCCACGTCACGGAGCCTGCGGACGTGTGGACCGCCAGGGTGCCTGCAAAGTGGAAGAACCATGTCCCCCATGTCGTTCGTAACCACGAGGGGCGCGACGTCTGGATGCTCGAGGGCACACAGATCGACACGGTAGGGGTCACTGCGTCCGGCATCAATCCGGAAGGCCAGATGGTGGCGTGGCGGGGCTACGACGACTGCCCCCCTGCCGCCTACGACTCTCACGAACGTCTGCGGTACCTCGACGACGCCGGGATCTGGGCACAGGTCCTGTACCCCAACGTCGCCGGATTCGGATCGCAGAAGTTCCTCGACCTCGACGACCCTGAGCTCCAACTTTCCTGTGTGCGCGCCTACAACGATTTTCTCGCCGAGTGGTGTTCCGCCGACCCCGACAGGCTGATCGGGGTAATGGCCACCCCGTTCTGGAGTGTCGAAGAATCCGTGCAGGAGATAAAGCGTTGCCACGATGAACTGGGCTATCGCGCAATTTTATTCACCGGTGAGCCGATGCGATTCGGACAACCGACTTTGGGTGACAAGGCGTGGGACCCGCTCTGGGCTGTTGCGGAGGAACTCGGAATGCCAATCCACTTTCACATTGGCGGAGGTGAGAACGCCCTCAACAATCTGTTCCGAAATCGCATTGAGCACCACGGGACGAAGGGTGCCGCGACGCACCTCGTGGTCGACCTCTTCATGAAGAACGGCGTGCAGTGCGCCGATCTCATTTCAAGCGGCGTGCTCGAGCGCTTCCCATCGCTCAAATTCGTCTCGGTGGAGAGCGGGTGCGGCTGGCTGCCCTTTGTCCTCGAGACAGCCGACTACACCTGGCTCGGACTCACCCGCAAGGGTCGCGTGCGCGAAGTGGGCGACCTGTTGCCCTCCGACCTGTTCAAGCGCCAGGTATATGCCACCGTGTGGTTCGAGCAGGTCGCGCCGCACAACCTGTTGGAACAGATGCCGGTCGACAACCTGCTGTTCGAGACCGACTATCCCCACAACGCCTGCCTCTTCGGCAACATCCGCGAGACAATCGATGATGCCTGGGGCAACGCCCCCGAAGAAGTGCGCCAGAAGGTGCTTTGGGACAATGCGGCCAAGCTGTACAACATCGCGGCACCGTCACATGCTCCCGCGTCGCTCATGGGCGCCTAAATCGGAAAGCAGCGACAACCGACTGCGGATCCGTCGTGGTCAGCGGAGTTGTCGACGAAGACCGGAGACTGCTGCGGGAACAGTCGATGGATCGTCCTCGATCGTGCCGTTTGAAGCGATGACGATCTCGCCGGCGGCGTCATGGATCACAACCCGGTCGCGTCCCACGACTTTTGCCTGATAGAGAGCGGCGTCGGCCCGGGCGAGGATCGAGTTGAGGTTTTCGCGCTCGTCGGCATCGACCACTCCGAAGCTCACGGTGAAGGACGGGAGGCCCCCCACCGCGATGGCTGCGCTGAGACGAGACCGGACCGCGTCGAGAGCTTGGCGGGCCTGGACAGCCGTACACCGTGGAAAGGCAATGGCGAACTCCTCTCCCCCGTGTCGACAGACCAGGTCGTGCGATCGAAACGACTCACGCAGGACTTGAGCGAACAGCCGGAGGGCCCGATCGCCGGTTTCGTGGCCGTACGTGTCGTTCAAGGTCTTGAATTGATCGAGGTCGGCCATGGCGACCGCCAGCATCCCGCCCGCTTGTCGCAGCACGGATACACCCTGTTCGAACGAGCGCCTGTTCAACAGTCCGGTGACACTGTCCGTGGACGCCTGTAGCTGTGTTTCGGCCATCACCCGGAGCAAACCGATCCGGGCCCCGGCCAGCTTCGCCAGCGTCCCTAGGTCCTCGACGGTGCTCTCGTCGACGACGTGTCCCGGCGCACCGGTGGAGTGGATGACGCCAACCGTTCGGCCCATGATCGACACCGGTACGCACAATGCGGACAGACGACCCTGTGGCCGATTGCGCAGCTTTGGGCAGGCATCGAGGTCTTCACTGTCACTGAAGCGTTGGACCTGGGCCCGCCGGGCTGCCGGGCAGCGATCAGGAGAGTCAACTCCGCAGGCCGGTGGCTCGCCCGTGGGTGACATGACCGCCATACGCAAGAGGTGGGCGTGGCTGTTGTCGGCCAGCAAGAGCTCGACCGGTGAGTCCGGCAGGGCCGACACGAAGGACCGCTCAATGACTTCGATCACCTCTGGTTCGCCCTCGGCCATGTCCAGCGCGTTGGCTAGACGACTCTCGAATTTCTGGCGACGCGCCTGCACCTGTCGCTGCGCGGCCTCTTTGTTGGCCGTCTCGACCGCAGCAGAGAGGTCGAACGTCAGCTTGCGGACCTTGGTGTCGGCATTTGCCTGCTCTTTGTTGTTCGCTTTCACCAGCCAGACGACGATCGGCGCCAGAAGGACAACGGCGAAGGCCGCCGAGACGAAGTATTGGGTGACTCCCGAGGAGACGGCCGAACCCAGGGCCATGGCGGGAATGATGAGCGGCCCAAGTGCGAGAGCCCCGATCAGCCCGCTCAACGTACGAATTCGTTGCTGCCGCTTCTGTGCTTCGTCCCAATCGGCTTCGGTCACCATGCGCTCGCCCTCATCATTCGACATGGATGGTGTCCTCGCCCGCCAGCCTGCGTCCCAGTTTGCGGTTCACAATCTGCGCCATGAACATCACGCTCGCGACCATGCATGCACAACGGTTGCCCAACTCCCGTTGAGGTGGGAAAGAACATGCTGGTGGTTCCGGCTTTCTTACGAGTTCAGCCGCCCACCCGACTGCGCGAGGAAATATCGACACGGAGTCCCATTTCGGTCCTGCAATGGCTATAGCCTCTTGCCACATGAGCTCGGCCACCTATGCCCGGGATGTCGTCGATCACCCCTCAGGGTGGGCTGTCACACCGGCAGAACTGCGCATGCCGCGTGCCTGAGGGTCTGTCGGTTTCGGAGGTCGGCAAGGAGATAGCCGAGCACGCACCCAAGAATGAGCACGGTGACGAGGGTAAATCGGAGGACAACTCCAGCCGTACGTTGACGATCGTCGAAGCGATCCTGCTCGCCGTGGTGGCTGTGCTCGCAGCCTATTCGGGCTTCGCCTCGGCAAAATGGGGAACCGAGTCGTCGCTGAAGCTCGCGAAAGCATCGACAGTGCGCAACTTCGCCAGCCGTGCCCAACTCCAGGGACTCGAGACGAAGAACTTCGACGCCTCCACCTTCAACGCATGGTTCTCGGCGTATGTGGCCGGGAACACCGCTGCGATGACCGTCGCCGAGCACCGCTTTCGGGCACAGTTCCTGGTGGCGTTCAACGCCTGGATTGCCACAGATCCCTTTACCAACGCCTCCGCGCCGAGGGGCCCCACGTATATGCCCGAGTACATCCAACCGGGGCAGGCAGAGTCCAACCGCCTCGACAAGGAGGCCGACGACCTCTATGCCGAAGGCGCTTCGGATGGGCAGAACTCCGATCTCTACGTGCGCACCACTGTCTTCCTGGCAACGGTGCTCTTCCTGGTCGGAATATCCGGCCACTTTCGCCTCCGGACCGCTCGCATCGGACTGATCGGCGTGGGCGGGGCAATTCTCGTCACGTCGATCGTCCTATTGCTCACGACGCCCCGACCCGCCCTCTGAGAACCCGGCTGCCACGCCCGTGGGGGTCCGAGGAAGATAACCTTCCGCATCGGATCGGCGAAAGGGTTTGGGACTCTGTGCAGGCTCAATGCATATGACGAAACGACGCGGAGCGGGCGTGGCTGCTTCGGCTGTCGTGCTGTCATTGGCTCTTCTCCTTGCCGCCTGCGGTTCCACGGCCAAAACGGCCACCAAACCACCGCATAAGGCGCCGACGAGCCCGAAGACCACGACCACGACGACAACGCTGAAGTCCACTCCGGAGCTGACGACCGTCCCGACGACATCGACATCGACCTCTTCGAGCACGACGAAATCGCAGACCACCACCAAGTCCACAAGCACTCCATCCACAACGGCGCCGACGGTGGCGACCACCGCACCTTCGACCACCCTGCCGGCACTGGCCAGCCCAGCCGGAGGTCTGGTGGTGGGGCATGTGACCGCTGTCGGCGACTCGGTCATGCTCGACTATCAGTCGGATCTCGAGACGGACGTTCCCGGGGTCGACGTCGAAGCAGCCGTCAGCCGGCAATGGGCAACCGGTGAGCAGCTCCTGCAACAGTTGCGCTCCGAAGGACGCCTCGGCTCGGTCGTTGTCGTGGCACTCGGCACCAACGGGCCGATCACGAGCGCTGATTTCGACGCGATGATGTCCGTCCTTTCGGGCGTCTCCCGCGTGGTCTTCGTCAACATCGTCGTCGATCGACCCTGGCAGGATCCGAACAACCAGGTGCTCGCAAGCGGAGTCGCCCAATACAGCAACACCGTCCTCGCAGACTGGAATTCGCTGGAATCGCAAAATCCCGGCTGGGTCTATTCGGACGGCACCCATCTGCCGATCGGTGGACCTGGAGCGCAGGCGCTCGCTGCGCTGATTGCCTCCAAAGTCTGATCGTCCGCTCCTCCGCGGCCATCCGCCGTGTCCACCAGGTTCCGTGTCCACCAAATGGGGGACACCGCCATCAACCCTTCAATCGGCCGACGGGGTGACACCACTTCGGTCTGAAAAGGCAGAAAGTGGAATCACCAGCCGGAACGACCGGATGGAAGAAAGAAAAGGACTCCGAAATGAGCACCACCTACGCCACATCGAATCAACCCAGGAACTACACCGGCATCCTCACCGCAGCCGTCACCACATGCATCGTCGCCCTCGTGGCGGTCGTCGCAGTGGCAGGGTTCGCCATTGGACGCCACACCACCAGTGCGGCGCCGGCCCCGACGCCGGCTCACACCACCGGCACGGTGACGCCAGCCAAGCCGGTGACGCCAACCCCCGCCCCTTCGGCCGCAGTGGAAACCCTGCAGAAGCAGCTCGGCCAACTGAACTACTACGAGGGCCCCGTCGACGGGCTGATGGGACCGCAGACCATCGCCGCCATCACGTACCTCCAGCGCGACGCCGGGTTGCCCCAGACGGGCACGATGAACGCCGCCACGCAGGCCGCACTCGCCAACTTCCTGGCCAACGGCAACAACCAGATGGCCTCATGACCCCAGCTCCACTCCGAAACACCTTCGAATGGCCCGCTCTGACCAGCGGGCCATTCGACGCGTGGTGGCTTCGCCGATGTATACCGCATCTTTATGCTGTAGCCCAACGTCACCACACGGTGGCTTCGGGCGCACGAGGATCGGATACCACTCATGGCAGCTTTGGTGACCGCGGTTGTGGTCGACGATCACCCGTTCTTTCGTGACGGTGTGGCCCGCGGCCTCACTCAGAGCGGACGGATTCGCGTCCTTGGGGAGGCCGAGGACGGTCGCCAAGCCCTGGAGGTCATCGCTCGAGAGCAGCCCCAGGTCGCGTTGGTCGACTACCAGATGCCCGATATGGACGGCATCGCCGTCGTACACGCCATCACCCGCGACGCGCTGCCCACGCGTGTCCTCCTTCTGTCCGCGCTCACCGATAGCAGCATCGTCTTCCGGGCCCTCGAAGAGGGAGCTGCCGGCTACTTGGCCAAGGACTCGAGCCGTGCCGAAATCGTCGACGCCGTCGTACGGGTGGCCAAGGGTGAAGTCGTGGTACCACCGGCACTTACCGTAGGCCTCGTTGAGCAGATCCGTCTGCGCTCGCAGGTGGATGTTCTCGCTCTCAGCGAGCGGGAGCTACAGATAGTGCGCGGCTTTGCCCGGGGCCTGTCGATACCGCAGCTCGCGGAGGAGCTGTTCATCGGGACGAGCACGGTCAAGACCTACACCCAGCGTCTCTATGAAAAATTGGGCGTCTCGGATCGCGCCGCCGCCGTGGCCGAGGCCATGCGACGCGGCCTGTTGGAGTAGTGGTGTCCGTCGACCGTCCGACCGAGGCGGGCTCAAGGACCGCCCTTCGCGTGACGGAGCTGGACGATCAGCCGGATCTGTACGAGATCCTCCTCGACCACGCGTATCGGGGCGTGCAGGTCCAGATCGTGCTGCGGGGGATTTTGGTCGCGTTCGTCCTCGCCGTGGTGCTGTGGATCGCGCCCGCCCGCGATCGCGTGGCGTGCGACACCATCGCGACGATCTATGCCGTGTGGGCCGTCGGCGTGGCGTTTCTGGCGCAACGCCGCGGCCGAGAGCTGGTTCGTTTCATGTGGCTGGCATTGTTCGTCGACCTGGCCGCACTGGTGGGACTCGCCGTCGTGGCGAGCTCTTCGGTCAACCAGAGCTGGACCTCTGATGTGTTGGTCAACGGCTTCTTCATGATCCCGATTCTTGCCGCGACCCAGCTCCGACCATTGGTCAGCGTGGCTGTCCTGGTTCCGACCGTCGCGGCGTACCTGGGCTCGAGCATCGCGGCCAAACAGGCCAACGGCGAGCCGTGGTCATCGATCGTCCTCCGTACGGGGATCCTCGCAGGCATCTGCGTGGGCAGTGTCCTGCTGACGCGGGTCCAACGATCACGGGTTCTCACCATTGGACGCCTGGTCTCCGACCGCGGTGAACTCATCACCGAATTGACCACCCTCGAAGATCGCGAGCATCGGACAATCTCGGAGGACTTGCACGACGGCGCCCTGCAATACGTGCTGGCCGCACGCCAGGACCTTCACGAGGCGCGGGCGACGGCAGATCCGACAGCCTTCGACCGGATCGATCACGCATTGCTCGAAACGACCCAGTTGCTGCGCTCCCTCATGACACAACTCCATCCCGCAGTACTGGATCAGGCGGGCTTTCTCCCGGCCCTCCGGGATCTGGCCCGTACGTCCGCCGAGCGGGGACATTTCGTCGTCGCCATCGATGCCGAACAGTGGGACGAACCGCTGCGGACATCAGCCGACGGCCTCCTTCTCGCCGCGGCACGCGAGCTTCTCTCCAACGTCGTCAAGCATGCAGGAGCGCACAACGTCAGGATCGAACTCTCGCGGCGCCACGACATGGCCCGCCTGCGTGTGACCGACGATGGTCGCGGTATCCACCAGGGCGAGGTCGAACGACGGTTGGCCGAGGGACATATCGGACTCACTTCGAGGCGGGTCCGTCTAGAGGCCGCCGGCGGCTCGTTGAGCGTCCGGGCCGGATCACCGTCGGGTACCGTCGCCGAAGTGGTGGTACCTGCCATCTTTCGTGAAACCGGAGCCCCGGTCGCGGCGAGGTGAACCAGGGCGCTCCACTGCCCCAACCGTAAGGGAAAAGTAAAAAAGCCCCTCTGTACCTAGGAATTAGGTTACGAATGTATTACTCTTACGTTACGGATCGAAAGATCCAAGGGTGTTGTGAGGGGGGGTGACTCAGAACACCGATTTTCAGGAGATGGCCGGACAAGGGGGGGTCCGGCTATCTCCTCTCTCCGTTCCCGTACCTCGGCGTGACCGATCTCAGTGCTGCTACCGGTCGGCGAAGACCAGGATCTGACCCGTATAGACCGCCACCCACACGTTGCCCGTACTGGCGTCGTAGGTGATGCCGATCGGATTGACCCCGGTTGAGATCGTCTGAATCACCGAAAGATCGCTGGCTCGGAGCTTGGTGATCGTATTCGACTCATAATTGACGACGTACAGGGCCGTCCCGTCTGTGGAGATCGCCAGCGACCGGCAGTCCACACCGGTGTGCACCGACCCGACCACCTGGTCGTTGGTCAGATCCACCTTGACCACCTCGCCCGGGGCGTTCAGCGAGGCGTAGAGATAGCGGCCGGCGGGGTCCATGACGAGGTGGCGAGGATTCTCACCCACGACGAACGAGCCCTCTTCGGTGAGCGTGGCCAGGTTGACCTTGACCACATCGTCTCCGCCCATGATCGCCACGTACGCCGTTGACGAATCGGGCGAGATGGCGATACCCCGTGGGTACGCACCCATGGGGAGGGTGGCCACCACTTTGGCCTGCGCCACATCGATCACACTGAGGTTCCATGAGCACCAATTGGCCACCAGGACGTAGCGGCCGTCCGGGGTCACCTGCAGGAACTTGGGGACCAAGCCCACCTGGATGACCTGATCGATCGCCAGAGTCGTCGTATCGACCCGGTACACATAGCTCGGGGTGTCCCCCGCCGCTTGTGCTGATGCGGGGGTGCAGGTGTCACTGCCCTCCGGGCCCTCCCCGGCGCCGTACATCGAGTAGTTGGAGACGTAGGCATACTTCGCATCAGGGGTAAACGCCGCCTCGACCGGTGCTCCATGAGTCACCCCGGGGTGTCCGGCGATGCCGAACTGGCTCAAGTCAACGGTGTCGGGGATGGTGGTAACCAGGTCGCCATTGCTTTTGTAGACCGTCATGGTGTGCCGGTACATCATGTTCTGTGCGAAGACCAGCCCGGTATCCGAGGCCGACACCGACTTGGGCGAGATCGCGCCGCCGATGGTGTCGATCAGCGACATGGTCCGTTCATCCGCTGGTGGACCGGGCGGTACATGCCGGAACGGAGACGTCGTTGTCGTCGTCGTGGGGGGAACGGCGGACGCGTGGCTCGACGCCCGGGACGACGGTCCTTTTGCGCCAGAAGAAGACAGCAGGGTGATGGCTACCACCGTCCCCACGACGACGACAAGCACGAGCAACGTCCGCGTGAGCCGGTACCGCCGGGTACGACGTGAACCGTGGCGCCCCCTCGCGTTGTCCATGACGCATTCTCGGCGGCGCGGCACGACAGGGGCAAGCCATTCATGTGCTCTCTCGTGGGGACGCATCTCCACCCACGGCTCGCAACCTGCACCGGACCCAAGTTGGGAGGTTTTTGAGCGCCTATTGGGGTGCCTGAGATGCGGTCCTTCCAACCTTGTGTGTATGGCAGCGATGACGACGCCGTACAGCCAGGCGGAGCGATATCTCAGGCGAATTCTCGAGCACGTGTCCGATGCCGTCATCGCCACTGACATCGATGGACGCGTGACCTTTTCCAACCCCGCCGCACAGGGACTCTATGGAATTGAAGGAGAAGAGGCCCTCGGGCGCAACATCGGGGATCTGCTCGCCATGTTCGACAAGGAAGGACGCGCCGACATCGGGGCGATTGCCGCCGCCGTGGCCCGAGACGGCCACTGGAACGGTGAACTGTTGCAACGCTCTCTTGACGGCCGTGACCTTCTTGTGGAGGTGGCAGTGTCGTCGCTCCGAGATGACGACGGGAGTGTGCTCGGCTCGGTGAGCATCGTGCGCGAGATCAGCAGCCGCCGTGCCATCGAGCGTCAGATCGCCCACCAGGCCACGCATGACGGATTGACCGGCCTGCTCAATCGAACAGCCTTTCTCCAGCAGCTGGATGAGTCTCTCGAACAGGAGAGGGTGCCCACTCTGGTTTTCTTGGACCTCAACGGGTTCAAGACCATCAACGACCTTCATGGACACGATCGAGGGGACGAGATCCTCCGGGTGATCGGCGAGAGACTGTCGGGGGCGCTCCGTCCAGGAGACGCAGCCGGCCGCTTCGGCGGTGACGAATTCGTGCTGTTGTTACACGACCTGACCGACCGGACGGCGATGAATGCCTTCCTGGAGCGCATCATCGCCGGCTTCAACGAACCCGTGCGATGCCGGAACGGCGCAACGCATGCCGTCGGGGTGAGTGTCGGTGTGGCTCATTTCACGGCTGGGGACGACTCGGACAGTCTTATTCACAGGGCGGACGGAGCCATGTACAAGGCCAAGCGCTCGACCGAGGTCGCATCGGCGTATCGGTTGGACGAAACCTGAGGGCATCCCTTCCCTCCTGGCCCGGTCCGCAGTAGACCTGTCACTGCGCAGTCGGGTCGGGCCAGGAAAGGGAGCCGATAATGGCGACAGAGCTGATGCGGGCGTGGGCAGTGGAGCATCCCGGCCCGATGGGGACCCATCCCCTCGTCCCCGTGCGACGAGAAGTACCCGAACCAGGGGTCGGACAGGTCAGGGTGCGGGTGAGCACGTGCGGCGTCTGTCGCACCGACCTGCATCTCGCTGAGGGCGATCTCTCGCCCAAGCACCCTCTGGTCATTCCCGGGCACGAGGTCGTGGGACGGGTCGATGCGGTCGGACCCGCATCCGACCGATTCGTTCTGGGTGATCGCATCGGTATCCCGTGGTTGGCCCACACCTGCGGGATCTGCCCATTCTGCCGGCGTGGCCGTGAAAACCTCTGCGTGAACCCAGGCTTCACGGGTTGGGACCTTGACGGCGGCTATGCCGACTACGTGACCGTGAACGAGGCCTACGCGCTACCCGATTCCGGATGTTTTCAGTGACATCGAGGCCGCGCCGCTTCTCTGTGCCGGCATCATCGGCTTCCGGGCTCTGCGGCGGACAGACCTCCCGCCAGGTGGCCGCCTCGGGATCTACGGGTTCGGCGGTTCGGCCCACCTCACCGCCCAGATCGCCCTGGCCGAAGGGGCCCGCCTGCACGTCATGACCCGCTCTCCGGCTGCGCAGCGGCTCGCCCTCGAACTCGGGGCGAGCAGCGCCGGGGAGGCGACGGACATGCCGCCCGAGCCGCTGGACGCGGCGATCTTGTTCGCGCCGGTGGGCTCCCTCGTGCCGCGTGGCCATGGAGGCGCTCGACCGGGGTGGCACACTGGCCATCGCCGGGATTTATCTGACCGACATTCCGTCGCTGAACTACGACCGCCATCTCTTCGAGGAGCGACTCTCCGGAGCGTGACAGCCAACACCCGGGCCGAACGGGACAGCGTTCCTCGAAACCGGCAGCGCGGATCGGCATCAAGGTGTCGACCAGGGCCTACCCGTTCGACGAGGCCAATGCCGCCCTGGTCGATCTGGCTGCAGGATCGGGTGAACGGCGCTGCCGTTCTCGTTCATCACGGACGGTAAGAGAGGCTCGCTGTCTCGGGCGACATCAGGCACGACGTCCGGCGGCCGGTCACAGATGGCGCCCGGTCCGGGTAGGTTTCCCCATGAGAAACGGGTGACGCGGGGAAGGCTACGGTTTTCCCACGCCCGCCTGGTGACGAAGCATGAGGAGAAGGCACGATGGCAACGGAACAAGCGGCAAAGTCGCGGGGAGTCGTGGTGGGAATCGACGGGTCTGCCGCATCCCTGGAGGCCCTCGAGTGGGCAGCACATCAAGCCGAATTGACCAGTGCAAAGCTGGAAATCGTCATGACCTGGGACTGGCCGATGACCTACGGCTGGGCCGTGCCTATTCCCGAGGGATACGACCCCGAGCACGACGTCCAGACGGCCCTGGAGAAGGTTGAAGCCGACGTCCGCGCCAAACACCCCGACGTCGAGATCGTCGCACGCGTACTGCAGGGACATCCGGCCCCGCTCCTCGTCGAGGAATCGAAGGGGGCGGACCTCCTGGTCGTCGGCAGTCGAGGCCACGGCGAGTTCGTCGGCATGGTGATCGGATCGGTGAGCGAGTACTGCGTGACCAACGCGCATTGCCCCGTGCTCGTGCACCGCTCGGTGACCTGAACCCACCTCGCACCCAGGGGTTGTGAGTATCGTCTGGGCTCGGGCTCCGAGGGGAGCCAGAACCGTACGCGAAGGAGTGGGCGATGCTGAAGGGTTTTAGGAACTTCCTCATGCAAGGCGAGCTGATCGTCATTGCAGTCGGCCTTGTCGTCGCCCTTGCCTTCAGCACGCTCATCAAGTCATTCACCGACAACGTCATCACGCCGCTCATCAACGCCGCCGGCGGCGGGGGCGCAGGCGCAAACGGTCTCGGGTGGACGATTAACGGACAGAGGATCGACGTCGGCGCGTTTCTGGCCGCCATCATCTACTTCATCATTTTCATGGCCGTGATCTACTTCATTCTCGTCGTGCCCTACCGGGCCTACATGAAGAAGCGGGGAACGACGGTGTTCGGCGAACCCGCGCCGAGCAAGGAGTGCCCGAGCTGCCTGTCCGATGGCCTCCCGCTCGCGGCGACCAAATGCAAGTTCTGCGGGAGCGACGTGCCTGCGGTCGCAAGCACCGTCTGAGCTCCCGCCGCCTCACGGGCGCGGTCCCGGCCCCGGTTCAGGGATGCGCCGGCTCCTGCATCCCCAACCTCACGGTGAAGCGTGATCCCCCGGTCGCGTAGATCGGGGATTCGGCCCGCACAGTGGCACCCATGGCCGTCGCCAGCTCGGCGACAATAGCCAGGCCGAGCCCCGAACCGAATTGTCGGTTGGGGCGATACTCGGCCTGGTAGAAGCGTTCGAAAACCCGCTCGAGGTCGGCGGCTGCGATGCCCGGACCGTCGTCCTCGACCGTAATGATCTGCGCCTCGGGGATCGTGGTGTGATCGACGCGTAGGGCCACATGCACGAGAGACTGCGCGTAGGTGAGCGCATTCTCGATGAGATTGGCCAAAATCTGCGCCAGGCGATCGGGATCGACGAGCAGCGGCCTCGTGTCCTCTGCGGGCACCTCGACGACGAGGTGCACCCCGTTTCTCTCGGAGGGCGGCCGGAAGCCCTCCGCCGTCGTGTGCACGACTTCGGCCACATCGGAGGGTCGGAGCGAGATCGAGAGCTGTCTGGACTTCGAGTTTGGCGAGATCGAGGAGGTCCCCGACCAATCGCTCCAGGCGGCGGGACTCCGCGATGATCACTTCCGCCGCCTGTGTCGTGTCTTCCACAGCGCCGTCGGTGATCGCTTCGGCGAAGCCCCGAATGGAAGTGAGCGGCGTCCGCAGTTCATGCGAGACGGACAAGAGGAGGTGGCGCTCCCGGCTCCGCCCTTCTTTGAGTGTCTGCGCCATCTCGTTGATTGAGCGCCCCAAGGACGTCGACTCGGCGTAATCACCTGCCGCGCACGGGCACGTGACTGTCGAGATCCCCGGCCGCGATGCGCGCCGTCGCCTCCATGGCTTCGACGAGCGGCCGAGAGAGGCGGCGGCTCAACTGCCACGCCACGAGTGCAGCGATGAGCAGTGCAATCCCTCCCGAGGCCAGGAAGTAACCCCAGCTGGGCCCGAGATCCCCCACTTCGCGCGTCAGGACGATGGCCAACTGCCCACGGAGCCTGAGTTCCGCACGCTCCTCGGGCGTGAGGGTCACCGGCGCTGCTGCGAACACCAGATTGCCGGCACGCCCGGACACCGTGTCACCGGACAAGAGAGCCTGCGGGTCCAGATCCGACGAGGTCAAGCCCGGAGGCAAAGGAGGTGCGACCACCCCCAGCGCGCTCACCCGGACAAAACGAGCATCTGCGAGGCGCAGCACACGGCGCACCGTCTTCAGCGCGGCGAGACGCTGGGTACGGCTCGCCCCCGCAGTCACTGACTGCGCCTCGGTCACCAACTGTTGCGTCGCCTGCCGGCGCGCGGCGTTGTGGGTGAGAATGATGCTGCCGGCCCCGGCGATGATGAGGACGCCGGCCACAAGACCCACGAAGGCCGTCATCAATCGGCTCCGCAGGGACCCCTTCATCCGAACCTGTAGCCAACGCCCCACACGGTGGCCAGGGGGAGGCTCTCGCCGAGCTTCTTACGGAGCTGCGCAACGTGGACGTCCACGGTGCGCTCGTCGCCATACCAATCTGCACCCCATACGCCATCGAGAAGCTGCTGGCACGAAAGGGCGAGGCCGATGTTCCCGGACAAGAACGCCAACAGGTCGAACTCGCGGGTGGTCAGGGCGACGGCCTCGCCCGCTCGGCGCGCCTCGCGACGACGAAGGTCCACCTCGAGGTCTCCGATAGCGACGGCGTCTTGTGGAGGTGCGACCTCCCGGGTGCGGCGAAGAATGGCCCGCACCCGAGCCACCAGTTCCCGCGGAGAGAAGGGCTTCACGAGGTAATCGTCCGCACCGAGCTCGAGCCCGAGTATGCGATCCACCTCGTCATCGCGTGCGGTCAGGAACAGGACGGGGAGATTCCCCGCGGCTCGTATGCGTCGGCAGACATCGAAGCCGTCCAGCTCACCCGGGAGTCCGACGTCGAGGATGACGATCCACGGCTCCTCTTGACGAATGAGGGTCAGGCCCTCGCCGCCGTCCCGGGCGAGCAGCACACGGTAGCCGTCCCGACGCAGGTAGAGATCGACAAGGTCGGCAATGTGGGGGTCGTCCTCGATCACCACCACGGTGCCATGTTGTGTGTCCACGGCCCCAGCCTGGCACTTCGAGAAGAGAAAAGGGCGAAATTCGGGCCACCATTACAAAACCCTCATGTTTGCCACATACAAACCTGACGCGTTCCCCTCAGGCTCAAGTCAGAAGAGCGGGGTCACACGCCGTGATCCCATGAAAGGAGCGCCATGTCGAAGAAGGGATTCCGCCTCGGAGCAGTGGCCCTGGGCACCGTCTCCATTGTGGGGCTGGCGAGCGCGTCGGCATTCGCCGCGTCGCCGGGGACCAGCACGGAGAGCCTGGCGACGATTCAGGCCAAAGCGGCCGCAGCCATCACGCTCCGGGTGAACGACCTCACTACGGCGACCTCCAAGGTGAATGCGGACGGCCACCTCGGTGCGAGTGCCCCCGCACTCGCCTCGTATCTACAGGCCGATATTGCGCCTCTTCAGGCTCTCGGCGCAAAGATCGCCGACGATAAAACGGTCGCGACCGCAGCGGCCGATGCGGCGACGATCTTTACCTCCTACCGCGTGTTGGCCTTGGTCCTCCCCGCTGCACACTTGGCGACCACGGCCGACGACATCGACGTGACGGCGATTCCCGACCTCACCGCGATCTCCACCAAGGCGGCGTCGCACGTGAACCCATCCAACAGCGCCGCCCTGCAGCCCCTCATCGACGACCTCAACGCACAGATCCAATCGGCCACCAGCGGCACTGCGAACGTCGCATCCACGCTGCTCGGCTACACGCCACCGCAATGGAATGCCAACCACGCTCTGCTGGCGCCCTCGCAGGGCTCGGTGCAGGCGGCGACGGGCAGCGTCACCAAGGCACGGAGCGACGTCCAGCAGATCCGCAGGATCCTGACCGCACCCACCCCAGCGACGACGACTCCTCCAACGCCTGCGGCGTGAGGGCGAGTCAGTTCGCTCCGCTTCACTCGGCCCGGAGCAGGAGGGCCGTGGGCGTGCGCGCGGCATTGCGCGCCGGGACAGCCGCCACGCCGTTGGAGAGGATGACGGTGGCGACCGCGATGAGCGCGATCCAGCCGACCGGGATCGTCGGTTGCGGCACCGCGTAGATCAGGTGGGCAAACAGAATCCACAACCAACGGCCGAGGACGATCCCGAGCGGGACCCCGATCAGGATCCCGACCAGTGCCGCCACCGAGGCCTGCCACGAGATCGCGGCCGCCAGTTGGCGCTGGGTGAAGCCGAGCGTCTTCAAGAGGGCCAGATCGCGCCGGCGCCGGCGCACCGATGCGGCCAGGGTGAGCGCAAGTGCGGCCACAGCTCCGAGGGCGAGGCCCGAGACGAGCAGGAGGGGGGTCACACCGATGGACCGGTAGTTCACGATCTCGGCGGGACGCTGCACGGCGACCACCACGACCCTGTCACCCTGACCCCCGCCGTCGGGGACCTCGGCGAAGGCCTTGTTGGCCGCGTCGGCGATCCGCTGCAGATCCACCCGTCCCGCCGAGGGCGAAACGCCGGCATGCATCTGCACCAAGGCCAGATTCGGTCCGTTGAGTGTCGGGTCGGGACTCTCCATGGCACTGAGGAATGCTGCCGGCAGAACGGCGTTGGAGGCGAAGGCTCCCGTGCCCATGGCGGTGTGATCGGAAACAACGCTGGCGAACCCAACGGCCGGGAAGGTGGCCGTCCCGACGATCACCAACCTCGTCGGCGGAACATAGACCGGCGCATCCTTCGGGCTGCCGTAGGAGACAGTGACTGAGTCCCCGAGTCGCTTATGGAGCTGGGACATCGTGGCGGCGCCAAGGACAATCTGGTTCTTCTTCTCAACCACGTGACCGGAGAGCATCGCCAGTGAGACCTTGGCATGCCTCTCGCCGAAGAGGAATGGGATGTTCTGCCCATCGATCTCCGCGTCGGTGTACGAGACCCCCGTGTACCCCGCCACGTCCCGGTCGTGAGCCAGGAGCGAAAAGGCCTGAGGAGGAACATTGCCACCCCCTGATCCGACTTGGCTCAACATGTAGGTCCAGTTCCATCCGTAGAGCGCCGGAGTTTTCACCAAGGTCTGCAGGCTGCTGCCAAAGACGACCGTGGCCACCGCCAGGACGACGGCGAGCGCCGTACCCAGGAGCGCCGACCGCACCGGTACCCCGGATCTGCCACCTCCGGGCTCGAGCGCCATACGCACCCCGACGACACCGGAGACGGGAAGTCCCGCCGTCGCTCCCGCATGGGCGATTCTCGACGTCGCGGGAGGGGCGAGTTGTGCGCGACGCAGCACCCTATGGGGCAAGCTCCTGAAGGTGAGGATCATTGCGGTCGCGCTGAGCACACCGACCAAGACGATGGCGCCGAGACCCAGTACGGACCAATCGGCCGAAATCCCCCGTGAGGGATAAACGGCCCGCACCGGCCCTAAGGGCGAAAGAGGAGAAAGGGCCACCGCCACTGCGACCGCCAACAGCGTGCCGATCACAATGGATCCCAGAACTCCTATGAGTCCGTCAGCCGCTGCGCCAAATGGGCCGGCGCCCAGGGAGCGGAGTACGCGCACATCATCTGCTCCGGCACGCAGGCGTCGGGAAATAGCCTGACCCGCAATCAACAGAGCCGCAAGCAGCGCGACGCCACCGAACACGCCGAGAGCGATGGCAATTGGCTTAATGGCACGATCGGCCTTCGCCTCCACGGGCGCGGTGGCGTGGAACGTCGTGACGACATTCGGCGGCACGACCCGGGCGAGTTCGGACTCCACCTTCGGGACGTCCTGATTCCCGTGGACCGTCTGGATCCCGAACGTCTCGGCCCCGGAAAAACTCCCTTTCGGGTACGCGAGGACCTCCCGGGTGAGCGCCGGTGTCAGGATGATGAACGTCGGGACACGATCGATGTCGTCCTCAACGATCTCCGAGCTCAACGTGGCCAGTCCGACCAGTTTTGCGTTGAACCGGATCGTCGGCCGCACGCTCGGTGTGCCAATGCCGGGTTCGTTCTGTTGTGCTTGCGAATAGATGCCGTAGGGGATCGTCTCGCCCACGTGAAAACCGAGCTGATGGGCAGCAAGGGGGGTCATCATGATTTCGTCAGCCTTCGCGGGGTTCGCCATGCTGCCCTGCGTCACTGCGACCCGATTCTGATCGAAGAACAGCCCGTCAACGCTGCCGATCGGGTAAGCCAGCGCAACCGTTGCCAACCGGGGCGCCCCATCGGCGCGTAGTGGTGCGGCCGTGAGCAGAATCCCCGCAGCGACGTTGCGCACACCGGGCAGGTGGGCAATTTCCTCGGTCAACTTGGAGCGAGTAGCTCGGATTGTCCGACGTACTGTTCCCATTGGCGCCGTAGATCGAGACGCCCAGATCAGGTGGGTTCGTGCTGGCCAGGAAGGTGGTAAACGAAGCCTGGGTGCGGCGGGCCGCGGCCAGGCTCCCCATGGCCACTCCCCCGACCAGCCCGATGAGAAGAACGATCGACAGGTACGCGCCCCACCGTCGATGGAACGTGGCGCGGAACCGGTACCACGCGGTGCTGAGTGCCGCCGACCTCACCCAAGTGCTCCGCCCGCTCCATGATCCCTCACCGCCAGCACATTCTCCGAACCTTCGATCTCCGATGACCACGACCAGGAACAGTCTGGCCGGGGCTCACGTCCGGGCCAAGGGTGGCAGCATCCACTCCCGGCCTGGTACCAGCACCACGGGGTCGAACGAGCCCGCAGAATCGCCTTGGACGGCCCCCTCAGCCCCTGCGCGCTACCGTGATCCTTCAAATGGCTGCCATCCGCGTCGCGCTCGCCGAGGACAATGTGCTGCTCCGGGAGGGCATCTCCCGGATCATCGACGCCCGGACCGACCTCGATCTGGTCGGGAACGGCCTGCGACCTGCCCGAGCTCCTGGACCTGATCCAGAAGGAGGAACCGGACGTCGTCGTCACCGACATCCGCATGCCCCCGACCGGGACCGATGAGGGAATTCAGGCCGCCTCGTGGCTGCGTGAGCATCGGCCCGAAGGTCGGCGTGGTCGTCCTGAGCCAGTTCACTGCGCCGGCCTACGCGCTGGCGCTCCTCGAAACAGGGTCGGCCGGCCGGGCCTACCTCCTGAAGGAACGGGTGGCCGGCGCCAGACGAGTTGGCACAGGCCATCCACACGGTGGCCCAGGCGGGCTCGATGATCGATCCGATGGTGGTCGACGAGCTCATCGAGGCCCGCTCCACCCGTCGCACGTCGGACCTGTCGTGGCTCACCCCCCGTGAGTCGGAGATTCTCGGGGAGATGGCGCAAGGCAAAGAGCAACGCCGCCATCGCCTCGTCGTTGCAGGTATCGGAGCGTGCCGTCGAGAAGCACACCAATTCCATCTTCTCCAAGCTGGGACTGACCGAGGAGAAGGAAGTCAACCGGCGGGTCAAGGCCGTCCTCGTCTACCTGAGCGACCCCGGGGGAGGCTGACCCCACTGATTCGAGTGTGCCAGCACCACCGTGAGGGGCGGAGCTGCATGCGATGATGGTTCGATGAGTGACCCGCTCCCCGTGCTCGTGGTCGACGACCAGGCACCGTTCCGTTCGGCCATGAAGGCCGTTCTGCGACGCTCGCCTGAGTTCGACCTCGCCGGCGAGGCGGCAAGTGGGGCGGAGGCCATTGCGTTGGCGGACGAGCTGCACCCCGCGCTGGTCCTGATGGATATCAACATGCCCGAGATGAACGGTATTGAGGCGACCCGCCGCATCGTCTCTTCCCACCCCGACGTCATGGTGGTCCTGTGCTCCACCTACGAGGTCGGCGATCTCCCGCCGGAGGCGGCGACGAGTGGGGCCCGTGCGTACATCAACAAGGAGCACCTCGGCGCCGACATCCTGCGACGGTTGTGGGCCGAACGGGATTCGGGAGAGTTCATCACCAGCTGAGCACCTCGCCACCCGGGCGGGTTCAGATCAGGGGCACCGAGCCGTTGACGCGTGCACCGTGGCCCGGGGACGACTCCCAGCGCACGGTGCCGCCGATGGCGCCGAGACGGTCGGCCATGTTGATGTACCCGTGGCCGCGTTGGGCCTTCTCCGCGTCGAAACCGGGCCCGTCGTCGCTCACCGAGAACAAGAGCCCACCGGACTCCTCCCACAGCCGCACTTCCACGTGCGCGTCGACGGCGTGCTTGGCCGCATTCTGCAGCGCCTCGAGACAGCAGAAGTAGATGGCCGCCTCGGTCTCGGACGAGTAGCGACCGATGCCCTCGGCCACGACGTCGACCGAGAGCGGGTTGCGATTGGCCGCCGCGCGCAACGCCTCGACCAGGCCGCTGTCGACCAGCAGGGGCGGGTAGATGCCGTGGGCCAGCTCCCGTAGCTCCTGGATGGTCTCCTGCACCTCTCCTGCCAAGTTCGTCGAGCATTTCGGCGCCCGCGGCCGGATCATCGGCGATGACGTCGCGGGCCAGGCGCAGGTTCACAGCCAGTGCCACCAGATGCTGCTGCGCGCCATCGTGGAGGTTGCGTTCGACCCGTCGGCGCTCTGCGTCACCGCTGGCCACAATGCGGGCCCGGGATTCGCGCAAGGCATCCGCCTGCTTGCGCAGTTCGTCCAGGGTGGTCTGCAGTGCCGTGTCGAGCTGCGAGTTGTGAAATGCGAGACCCACCTGCCGGGCCAGGTCGGTGAGCACACGATCGTCATCCTCGGAGAAGAGGTCGTCTCCCGAGGCCCTTTCGACGACGACCAGTCCGAGGAGCTCGCCCGCGTGGCTGATGGGGGCCACCCGGAGCTGCGCCTGTGGGCGGCCGTCGAGAAGGGCCGGCAGCCATACCGACACCCACGCGCTCCCCGATACCCCGGCCCGGGTCACGACAGGGCGCTCCCGACCTGTCACGACGAGGGAGAGCGGGCCTGAATCCGGAACCGAGACGGCCCGCTCCAGAACTTCACCCATACCGGTGTACACCTCTGCGCTGACCAGTCCCATGGTCTTGCGGAGGGATTCGGCCAGCTGCAGCAGGAGCTCGTCCATGGGTATGGCCCGTGTCAGCCGGCTCCCGAAAGTTCGGAGCACCTCGTCGGGCGCCTGCCTGGCCCCGTAGACGAACCGGGTGGCCGAACCCACGAAACGCTCCCGGGCCGGCACGAAAGCCAGGGCGGCGATGCCGGTCGCCAGCATCGAGAGCCCGAGCGTCGTGCGGTCCGTCGAATTGTTCGGCTTGTGGCCCAGGCCGAGCACGACGACCAGGTAGATCGCCGACACCATGGCCACGAACCCGAAGACGGTGAAGGAACGGACGAGCATGCGCCCACTCTGGGGGGCCAGGCGCCGAGACTCGCTCGCCATGAGGGAAAGCGGCACCAGCGCAGTGCTTCCCGCCGCCACGGCACCCAACGGGCCGGGCCAGTTGATGAGCACGTGCAGCACCGCCATGACCAACGCGATGGCACTCGACGAGAACCACTCCGATGGCGAACCACTGCAGACGCTCCCGATCGTGCCCGACGGCACTTGCGTAGCGGAGCCGTCAAGGGGATCGACCGCCACGACGGCGGCAATGGACCAGCTGATACCACCCCCGAGGATGGAGAGTGCGTGCTTGTCGATCACAAGGGACACGCCGGTCGCCAGCGCGGCCACGTAGCCGACGACAACCGCAGTGCGCCGTCCCGACCCCGGCAGTTGCCCGTCGGGCAGAGCCAGCAAGAAGTGGAACGAGACGGCCGTGACCAACAGTGCGGCGATCGTCGCGACCGACTTCGCAGGCGCCGAAGGAATGCAGGGTCTCGTGCTGACCCAGTCGGCCGGCCGTGAGCGCCACGGCGGCGAGGAGCGAATCGGCGCGATGAGCAATGCATAGGGATCCGGACCCGCCCGCGGTGCGATCGGAGAATCGATTGGCGACCAGTGCTGCGACGGCCCACACGAGGGTCAGTCCGAAAGCCACCGCGTTCACGGCCGTGATGCCGTTCGCCACATGGGTGCGAAGACCGATGACGACGATGGCCACCGTGACCACGAACAGCACGCCGTGGAGCAGGACCTGCGACGACGACCGCTTCGCCGTGGCGGCGCCCTCAGCTCGACGACGGCTTCATTCATGACGACGTCCATCTTCTCCGCACTCCTCATTCGGCCCGCAGCAAGAGGGCAGTTGATGTTCGGGCCGCCATGCGCTCGGGGACCACGATTCGAGGGGGATCAGCCGGACGAGGGCAAGGTAGCTACCCACGTCCGGCCGAACGTCGCCCGGAAGCGGAACGTGGCTACCCGGAGGGCAGCCCGATCCACGGCTAGAGCACTCCGGCGAGGACATCCGCATTCTGCCTCGACGATGCGGCCGTCGCGCATGCGGACCACCCGCTCGGCCGCCGCCGCCACCCCGGGTCATGCGTCACCAGCACGATGGTCTGACCGCCGTTGTGCAGCCGGCTCAAGAGCTCGATGACCTCCTGGCCGCCCTCGGAATCGAGGGCGCCGGTGGGCTCGTCGGCCAACAGGAGCGTCGGCTCGTTGGCCAGGGCCCGGGCGATGGCCAGTCGCTGGCGCTGCCCACCCGAGAGCATGCCCGGAACCGTCGACGCCTTGTCGCCGATGCCGAGGAGGTCGAGCAGGTCGCGTGCCCTCGTCTCGGCCATCCTGCGCTTGCGGCCGGCGATGACGGCCGGCAGCGCCACGTTCTCCAGCACGGTCATGCCCTCGAGGAGGTTGAAGAACTGGAAGACGATGCCGATGTGCTTGCGGCGCAACTGGGACAACTCGTCCTCGGTGCGCCCCGTCACCAGCTCGCCGGCGACGGTGATCGTCCCTTCGTCGGCCACGTCGAGCCCGGCGACCAGGTTCAGCAGCGTCGACTTTCCGCACCCCGAGGGGCCCATGAGGGCGACGAAGTCTCCCGACGGGACGGTCGAGGTCGGCGCCCCGCAGCGCCCGCACGGGAGCGTTCTCGGCCTCGAATGTCTTGCGAACCTTCTCGACCACCAGGGCATCCATGTCAAAGCCTTTCGCTCGGCGCCATGACCGGGCTCGGATCTGGCTCTTCGATCAATCTGAACGCCACCACCGGGGTATCGCGCCCTTTCACCAACTGTGGATCGAGCGCGACCGTGGTCACCGCCTCCCGCAATGCTTTCAGAGTTCCCTCCGACAGCACGGTCTCGCCCGCCGCCGCCAACTGTTGCAGCCGCTGGGACATGTTGACGGTGTCACCCACCAAGGTGTACTCCAGGCGCTCCTCGGACCCGAGGAGGGCCGCCGCCGCCTCGCCGGTGGAGAGCCCCAGGCCCAGGCCGAACGCAGGCAGGCCCTCCTCGTCCCACCGCGCGTTGATGGCGTGCTGCTTCGCGTGCATCGCCAGCGCGGCCGCCACCGCCCGATCGGCGTGGTCGTCCTGGGCGAACGGCGCCCCGAACACCGCCATCACCGCATCGCCGACGAACTGCATCACCGTGCCGTTCTCCCCCAGGATGGCGTCGTTCATGGCGGCCCGGTGCACGTTGAGCTGCCCGGCCAGCTGGCTCGGGTCGGCATGCTCGGCGATGGTGGAGTACGAGCGGATGTCGCTCATCAGCACGGTCACCACGACCCGCTCGGTCTCCCCGATGTGCCGGCCATCACGCCGAAGCTTCTCGGCCAGGCCTCCGGGAAGCAGGCGGGAGAGGGTCTCCCCCTGCTCCTCGCGGTCGACGATCGCCTTGTGGAGCAGGCGCAGCCGCTGGAGCGCCCCTTGGGTGCCGGCCGAGACGCCTTCGGCCAGCTTGACGAAGACAGCTTCGACTTCGGCGTCGATGGCCTCGGCCGGAAGGTGGCGGGCTGGCGGCGATGGCCTTGATCGGCTTGCCCTCGGCCACCATGCTCAGGAGCGCCTCCTCGGCGGGCGTGAGGCCGCCATTCGTCGTCACCGGCCGCAGCAGGGCCTCGACGATGGACGGGTCGAGAGCGGTCCCTCCCGTGGCCACCGCCCGGATCGCATCGACCAGCTGGTCACCTTCGGCGATGTGGTCCTTCAGGAGGTAGCCGTAGCCGGCCGAGCCCTCGGCCAGAAGGGAGACGGCGTATTCGGGGTCGTCGTACTGCGAGAGGATGACGACGCCGGTCCCTGGGTGGCGATGGCGCACCTCCTTGGCGGCGTCGATGCCTTCGCGGTTGAACGACGGCGGCATCCGGATGTCGGTGACGAGGACATGGGGGGAGCAGGTTTGGGCGCCGTCGATGACCTCGTCGTAGTCGGCCGCCACGCCGACGACGCGAAGATCGGCGTGGCGGGCGATCAGCGCACGGACGCCCTCGCGGACGATCAGGTTGTCGTCGGCCAGCAGGACGTCAATCGTCGCCGGCGAGGCTGGTGAGGCGGAGCCGCTGTCGGGGAGATCCATCACTCCCAGTTTTCGCATATCGCACCGCACCACGAAAGGGGGCGACCATCCCCGTGTCAGGGTGGTGCTAGGCACACCCGAGCATGCCTGTCAGCACACTCGTCAAGGCTGCCCGTTGCGGTGAAGCTTGCGGTATGACCACCACCGACACACGAACCCGTTACGAGGGGACGGTGACCTCGCTGTCCTGGATCCCCTCAGAAGCCATCGAGGGTGCCCAACGATTGGCCTTCGACTCGGGCATCACCCACTACGACCCGCCACCCCCCTCGGAGAACCTCGACCTCGAGGAGCTGCGCGCCGCCGACCGCTTCCGCTTCGCCAATGCGTTGCGGGCCTGGATCGAGGTCGATGCCACAGGACGGGTCACCGACTGCGGCTACGCCGGAGGCGGCCTCATGGGGTCGACGACCGTCAGCGTGGCCGGGCTCCGGCACAAGTTCGAGGCCGTGCAGCTGCCCGACCTCCAGCGCGAGCCCGAGCTGGGAGACGGGTGGGTGCGGTTCGTCCAGACCACCGGAGGCCGGACCGGGTTGCCGGCGCCGCGGCGCGTGCGCCGCCGGCCCTTCATCCAGTGGCAGGCGCCTCTCGTCTGGACGACGCTCTCGCTCACCCTGCACGCCGACGGCCGGGTCGAACGGGCACTGATCGGGAGCCAGCCGGTTCCCCCGTCACTGGGTGTACGACGACGACCGGGACGCTCTCCCACAAGTCGGGCCTGACCGACTTCAAGGACTGGTACCGCCAATCGTTCGGTCGGCACACCCCGTGGGGCGACCAGGACTCCGAAGCGCTCGTGACGGCGGTCGAGACCGCGCTCGAACGCTCGCTCTCCGCCCGGGTCATGGGCGGGAGCGGCAAGGTCAAGATCAAGCGCTTCCCGGCGGGCGCCATCCTGGCGGAGCAGGGGAGCCCGGCACCGAGGTCTTCCTGGTCCTCGACGGGGTCATCCGGGTCGAGCACGACGGCGAGCGGCTGGCCGAGTACGGACCGGGCGCCCTCCTCGGCGAGCGCGCCCATCTCGAAGACGGTGCCCGCACGTCGACGCTCGCCGCCGTGACACCCTGCCGGGTGGCCATGGTCGAGGCCGACCAGTTGGAGCGCTCGGATCTTCTCGAGCTCTCGGAGGGGCACCGCCGCGAAGATCAGGCGCGATACTGAGCGGGTGCGGGTCCATTTCTGCGGTACTCGCGGATCGACTCCGGCTCCCGGGCCCGAGTTCGTCCACTACGGCGGCCACACATCGTGCGTCGCACTCTCGCTCGACGAGGACGCCGCGCCCTCGGGCGCGGCCAAGCCCACGCTGCTGCTCGACGCCGGCACCGGGCTCCGACAGGTCACGACCCTGCTGGAACGGCAGCCGTTCGAAGGCAGCATCCTCCTGACCCACCTGCACTGGGACCACATTCAGGGGCTGCCGTTCTTCCGGAGTGGTGACAACCCCGACTCGCAGGTCACGTTGCGGCTTCCCCCGCAAGAGGACGGTGCGGATGCCGAAAGCGTGCTGGCCCGGATGATGTCGCCACCCCTCTTTCCGATCCGGCCCGCGGAACCTGCGCGGCAACTGGACGTTCGACGTCCTGCCTCCGGACGCGTTCTCCGAGGACGGATTCGGAGTCGGTGGGTTTCGTGTGGTGGCCAAGGACGTCCCTCACAAGGGCGGTCGCACCGTGGGGTACCGGGTGACCGACGGCCACTCGACCGATCGCCTACATCCCCGACCACTGCCCGACCGAGCTGGGCGCCGGACCGGACGGGTGGGGCGAATATCACCCCGCCGTGCTCGACCTGGCCCGCGACGTCGACGTCCTGATCCACGACGCCCACCTCGTGCCCGAAGAGCTGCCGGCAGAGGCCTCGTTCGGCCATGCCGCCGCCGACTACGCCGTCGAGCTCGGGCGCCGGGCCGGGGCGCAGACGGTCGCGCTCTTCCACCATCGACCCGAACGCTGCGACGCGGCCGTCGACGCCCTCGTCGACCGCTTCTCGACATCGACCGTCTCGGTCATCGGGGCCTCCGACATGCTGGAGCTTGCGCTGTGATGTCCCGATGAGACGAGCCGATGCCATCGTCGTGGGCTCCGGGACCGAACGGACTGGCCGCCGCGTTGACGATGGCCCGCGCCGGACTGGCGGTCGACGTCATCGAAGGGGCGGAGAAGCTCGGCGGAGGGTGCCGGACCGAGGAGCTGACGCTGCCCGGATTCCATCACGACGTCTGCTCGGCGGTCCACCCGCTCCTCAGCGCCTCCCCGTTCTTCCGGGAGACCGATCTCTCCGGCTCGAGGGGTGCAGCCTCCTCACGCCACGGCATCGCCTTCGTGCACCCGCTGGACGGAGGTCACGCGGCGGCGGTCACCGGCACGGTCAACGAGACCGCGGCGCACCTCGGTGTGGATCGCGCCGCCTACGCGCGGATGTTCTCCTCGCTGGTGCGCAACGCCGACGGCATCCTGCCGAACTTCCTCGCCCCCCTGCGCTCGATCCCGAGCAGCCCGGTCGCCACTGCGCTGTTCGGCCTGAAAGGCCTGGCGTCGGCCGAGCGACTGGCCACGCCGGTTCCGCACCGTCGAGGCCCGGGCCATCATCGCCGGGGCCGCGGCCCACTCCATGCTGCCCGTTCGACGCGCCCCTGTCAGGCGCGTTCGGCCTGCTGTTCACCACGTTGGCGCACTCCCTGGGCTGGCCCGTGGTCGAGGGCGGCAGCTGCGCGCATCGTCGACGCCCTCGCCGCGGAGCTCGAGTCGCTCGATGGTCGGGTCATCACCGGCCAATGGGTCCGGAGGCTCGCATGACCTTCCGCCGGCCCGCGTCGACGTTCCTCGACGTGACGCCGCCGCCAGTTCATCGATCTGGCCGGTGATCGGCTTCCGGGCCGGTACCGCCGCGCCCTCGAGCACTTCCGCTACGGGCCCGGGATCTGCAAGGTCGACTGGGCGCTCGACGGGCCGGTCCCCTGGCAGGCAGCACGTCTGCCGGGAGGCCGTGACCCTGCACGTGGGCGGAAGCTTCGCCGAGGTGGCCCGGAGCGAGGCGAGACGTCGCAGCGGGGCGTCACCCGGAACGCCCGTTCTGCCTGGTCACACAACCATGTGTCCTCGACCCGACGCCGGGCCCCGGCAGGGAAGCACACGTTGTGGGCCTACTGCCACGTGCCGAACGGATCGAACGTCGACATGAGGGAGCGGATCGAGGCGCAGATCGAGCGGTTCGCACCCGGGTTTCCGCGACCGCATCGTGGGCCAGGTCACCACGACCGCCACCGAAACCGAAGCCCACAACCCGAGCTACGTGGGCGGGGATATCGGCGCCGGGGCGGCGACGTTGCGCCAGACCGTCTTTCGGCCCACCGTGCGCTGGAACCCTACCGCACGGGGCTGAAGGGCGTCTACCTCTGCTCGGCTTCGACCCCGCCCGGCGGAGGGGTGCACGGCATGTGCGGTCACGGTGCGGCCCGCACCGCGCTGCACGATCTGGGAGAGCTCACGCCGGCTGGAATCGAGCCGGCGGTCGTGTGACATGGCACGGGGCTCCACACATGTCGGCGCCCCGTCCAACAATCGGCACGGTCCCCTGAAGCCTGCGGCACAATGAACAGACAGGTCGGCGGCTTCGCGTGGTACCGGTTCCGGGCCACCTTTTCTCGTCGGTGGCCTGGACTGCTGGCGGTCATGCTTCTCACAGGGCTCCTCGGAGGGCTCTCCATGGGGGCGATCGCCGCGGCCCGGACGACAGAGTCGTCCTTTGTGGACTTTGCCATCAGCACCAACACGCCAGATCTCTTCGTCCTCGACGGCGTCTTCAACCCGGCCATTGGTCTGCACGCGGGTTACAACCCGACGCTTCTCCGAAAGATCGCCCACCTCCCCCACGTACACAGTGTGGAGTCGCAAGTCGGTATCAATGCCGGCCCGCTTACCAAAAACGACCAACCGGTCGCCATCTCCAACGGAATCGGCGCGACAGGCAGTGTGAACGGCTTGTACTTCAACGAGGATCGCGTCGTGGTCACCCAGGGCAGGGTGGCCAACCCCAAACGAGCCGACGAATTCGTCTTGGACTCCGCGACGGCGCACCTGTACGGATTCCATCTCGGCGAAACGGTGACGATCGGTTGGGTCTCCAATGCCGCCGGTGTCTCGCAGGGCAGCTCGCCCAACTTCACGGTACCTCGCGACCACCAGATTCGGATGAAACTCGTGGGCATCGGCGCAACAAGCGTGGACTCCCTCTTCCAGGATCAGGACAACGCGAACTCCGATCAGATAGAACTGTTCACCCCGGCCTTCACCGACAAGCTCCTCGACTGCTGCAGCAACGACATGGAGAGTGGCATCGCCCTCGACGGCGGTACCCGCTACCTCTCCACGGTGGAATCCGAAATTCGCAGCATTCTTCCCAAGGGCTTGCCCTTCACCTATGTCCAAGCACCGGACGTCGAGGCGAGAGCAGAGCGCACACTCAAACCCGAATCGATTGCCTTGGGTGTGTTCGGCGGGATAGCCGGACTCGCCGGACTCCTGATTGCCGGTCAGGTCATCGGAAGACGGATCCGCCTCAATGCGGATGATCTCAACGTCCTGCGGGCCCTCGGCGCCGACCCCGCCATGACATTGAGTGACGGCCTGGTCGGCACGTTGGCGGCGATCTTCGTGGGCGGCCTTTTCGCCGGACTCGTGGCCATCGGGCTGTCTCCGTTCGCACCCCTTGGCCCTGTCCGACCGTTGCTTCCAACGGAGCTCCATGTCGACTGGGCGGTCGTCGGCATCGGAGTTGCAGTGTTGCTGGTGAGCCTCAGCACCTTGGCGGTGGTCGTGGCCTACCGGGCCGCACCCCATCGGGTGGCAGCCCGTCTCCAACGAGAGCGAGGTTCGAGCGTGGCGCGGGCGGCGACGGCTACCGGTCTGCCTCCGGCCGCGGTCACAGGAATACGCTTTGCGCTCGAGCCGGGGGTTGGTCGCAGCACCGTACCGGTGCGCTCCGCCATTCTCGGTGCGATCCTGGCCATGACCGTCGTGGTCACCACCGTCACCTTCGGCTCCAGCTTGAACACCCTCGTCTCCCGCCCAGCCCTCTATGGCTGGAACTGGACCTACGACATGGACGGCGGTGGCGGCCTCGGCGATATTCCCGGCCGTCCGGTCGCCACCCTGCTCAATGCCGATCACTTCGTGGCGCATTGGACCGGCGTGTACTTCTCGACGCTCCGCATCAACCAGTTGAACGTCCCCGTCATGGGTGGAAGCCCCGATGCCGGGGTCGGACCCGCCCTCCTGTCAGGACACGGATTCGATGGGCCAGGTCAAGTGGTACTCGGACCGACCACGATGGCTCAGCTCCACAAACAGCTCGGCGACACCGTCGAAGTCAGTGGCCCGGGTTCGACGCGCACGAAGCTCACAATCGTCGGGACGGCCACCATGCCGGCCATCGGCGTGGCTGGTTCCTCCCACCTCGAGATGGGCAGCGGGGCATTCCTGTCCTACAAACTCATCTCCCCCGGGGCGCGCAACATCTTCGACGTGCGGGTTCCGGGTCCGAACGCCATTCTCGTCCAAATGCGCAAGGGGTCGAACCCGAGGGCAGGGTTGGCATCGTTGCAGGCCATCGGCCGCAAATCTCCACAGTTCGCGGACGACGGCGGCGCGGTGCTGCCCGTCGAGAGGCCAGCCGAAATCCTCAACTACCGCACGCTCGGAACGACGCCGATCCTCCTCGGTATCGCGCTGGCATGCGGCGCTGTCGTCGCGCTCGGCCTGACACTCGTCTCCTCGGTCCGGCGACGGCGTACCGACCTCGCGTTGTTGAAAGCGCTGGGATTCACCAAACGACAGTTGGCCGGCGCGATCGCGTGGCAGGCCAGTGTGGCGGTCGGGATCGGCTGCGTGATCGGGATTCCGCTCGGCATCGCTCTCGGCCGGTTCCTCTGGGACCTGTTCGTCGGCCAGATCAGCGCGGTGCCCGACCCCACCGTCCCCGCCGCGTCGATCGTGCTCATCGGTGTAGCCGCGCTGGTGCTGGCCAACGTGGTCGCCGCTGTCCCCGGCCGTCTTGCGGCGCGTACCCCCACGGCCCAACTCCTGCGGAGCGAGTGAGCGCTACGACTCCGACTGCGGACCGGGTCCCGGACCCACTCCGAGTTTCTCCCGGAAGAAGGTCAAGGTCTGATCGAGTGCGGCGCGCGTCGGTGTTCCCTCCTGATCCTGCAGGTGCTCGGTCAACACCGAATGTGCCGTCCTCGGGTGGCCGTGGGGATTTCCCGGCGAAGAGTCGATCTCCACAGCGATGAACGCGTCGCCGAGTTCGCGTCGCAAGGTGTCGAAACGTTCCTCGAAGCAAAAAGGATCATTGCTGAACCGCAGACCCAGCACGCACGTCCCTTCGGATGTCCGCTCCTTGACCCGGGCCAGATCCGCATTGGAAATGCCGATGTCCGCCTTGAACTTCTTCGACAACGGGAAGGGGAGCGACGGCTGGCTCAGTACAGGTGCCAGCACGATGTCATCGACCATCATGGCCAACGCGAAGCCGCCGGTGAAGCACATGCCCACGACGCCCACTCCGGGTCCGCCGCATCGTTCGTGTTCCGCTGCCGCGAGTTTGCGCAGCCACACCGTGACGGGACTCGTTCGCTTCAATGCGAAGGCGCCGAACGCACGTGAGACACACGCCGGACCGAATGACTGGAACATGTAGGCGCCGGAGGCGGGTCGTCCGGGATCGCCGAACAGGTTCGGCATGACAGCGGTACAGCCGGCTGCCACGACCTTTCGGGCATAGTCGGCCACGCCGGGTGTGATACCCGGCATTTCGGGGATGACGATGACAGCCGGCCCGTCCCCACGCCGAAAGATGGTCCGCCGTTTCCCATCCGCCTCGAATGTCTCTTCGGCGAAGCCCTCCAGGGCGGCCCGCCACCGGCCCGTCTCGCTCCTCGCCATCGGGGGACCGTAGCATCGCCCGACGTGCGCATTCCCCGCCGTTGCACCGGCGAAATGTCGCCTCCGGCCCGATGCGGGACCCTTCTCGACGTGCCCGATGTGAACCTCCCGCCCACGACCTGCGATGATGCACGCATCGCTCCCCACGCTGCCTCCGGCCCACCCGAGCCGCTCCCCGGTCCGACCGCCTACGGGGAGAGCGCGGCGTTCCCCCCATGAGCTCTGTTCACCCATCCCGCACGCGCCTCGTCGACCCTGCCCTGGCCGCCCGTGTCCCGGCCCTCCGGTTGGCGGCCATCGCCGCGCTGGTGATCGGCGCCCTGACGGCGGCGTGCACTGTCGTGCAGGCCGTGGCGCTGGCGACAGCCATCGACCGGTCGTTGTTGCACCACGCACCGCTCGGGACGCTGCGGCCCGAGCTGATCACGATCGCTCTTGCTGTTTTGGCGCGGGCGACCGTGATCTTCGTCGGTGAACGCTGGGCCGAACGCACCGCCGAGGCGGTCGTCTCCACTATGCGCGGGCAGCTTCTCCGCCAGGTTCTTGCGCTCGGCCCTCGTTGGCTGGCCGGAGAGCGCCCGGGTGAGCTCTCACTCACCGCGACCAGGGGTCTGCGGTCTCTCCACACGTACTTCGCCCGCTACCTCCCTCAGGCGGCCGCAGGGGTGGTGATTCCCGTCGTGCTGCTGGCCTGGATCGCCTCGCAGGACTGGCTGTCACTCGTCATTGTCGTGGCATTGGTGATCGCAGTGCCGATCACCATGATCCACTTCGGCCGTGAGGCCAACCGTCGTACGGCGCGGCAGTGGCGACGTCTCGGCTCGCTGGCCGGGCGGTTCCTCCAACTCATCGAGGGTCTCCCGACGCTCCGCGCTTTCGGACGCGATGCGCACGGGCGACGCGAAGTGGTCGAGTCCACCGAAGGCGTCCGTGTCGCCACCATGCGCACGTTGCGCGTCGCCTTCCTGTCTGCACTCGCCATGGATCTGATCGCAGGATTCGGCGTCGGGTTGGTCGCCATGGCTTTGGGCCTACGCCTGTTGTGGGGGGAACTCGACCTGCAGACCGCCATGGCCGTACTTCTCGTCACTCCCGAGATCTTCATCCCGCTGCGGCGCGCCGGCGCCGAGTTCCACGCCAGCACCGAGGGGCAAGCCGCCGCGGCACGGATCGTCGAAATACTGGCGCTCGCTCCCGACCGCGAGACCGACTCAGGCACCGACGCCGACCGCGCCGAGGCCGACCGCGCCGCACCTGGCACTCCCGCGGCAGCGCCCAGGCCGCTTGCCGTCGACCTCCGCGTGGACCAGCTGCGCGTCACGTACGACGATCGCACCTCCGACGCGCTCGAGGGCTTCTCTCTCCATGCGCCGCCCGGCAGCCGGCTCGCTCTGGTCGGGCCCTCAGGATCCGGCAAATCATCCCTCATTGCCGTCCTGCTCGGATTCGTCGAGCCGTCCGGAGGGTCGATCTCGGCGGACGGAACGAGGTCGTGCGATGTTCCCGTGACGCAATGGCGGACCCACTTCTCATGGCTGCCGCAGCGTCCATATCTCTTCACCGCCACGTTGGCCGAGAACCTCCGGCTGGGGGCGCCCGAGGCCGCCGACGAGTCGCTGGCAGCCGTGACCGCCGCCGTGGGTCTGGACCGATTGGTGGCGCACCTTCCGCTGGGCCTGGCCACGCCCCTGGGGCAGGACGGCCTGACCCTCAGCGCCGGGGAACGACAGAGGGTCGCCCTGGCCCGCGCACTCCTACGACCGGCCCCCATCCTTCTGCTCGACGAGCCGACGGCGTCCCTCGATCCGCCGACGACGCAACGGTTGGCGGAAGCCATCGGGCCATGGCTGGCCGGACGGACCGTGATCGTGGCCGCGCATGAGCCGACGCTGCTTGCCGCCTTCGACGCCGTCATCGACGTGCGTACCGCGCCGCTGTCCGCGGTCACGCCGTGAAGGCCATCCGTCGCATCCTGGCCGAACCGGGCACTCCCTACGGACGACTGGCGCTGGCCGGACTGCTCGGTCTGGCCGCCGCAGCTGCGACCATCGGGCTTCTGGCCGGATCGGGCTATATCCTCGGCCGCGCCGCCGCGCGCCCTGGACTGGGCGCCCTGGTCGGGATACTGGCCGCCGTCGAGGTTCTTGCGTTCTTGCGGGGACCGCTGCGTTACGCCGAGCGTCTGGTCGGGCACGATGCCGCCCTGCGGGCCCTGGGAAGTTGGCGCGTCTGGCTCTACGACTGCCTGACCCCGCGGGTCCCGGCCGCGCTCGCAGGGTGGCGCAGCGGCGATCTCCTGGCCAGCGCAATCGACGACGTGGACACGCTGCAGGACCTCTATCTGCGCACACTCCTTCCGGTGGGTATCGCCGCCGGAGCGGCCACCTTGGGCCTCGTCGTGGTCGGGCTCGAACTTCCCGTCGCCGCGGTCGCCCTCGGGATTCCCCTCGCTGTGGCGTGCACCGTCCCCCCTTTCCTGGCCTGGCACGGCGGGGACAACGAGGCGGCAGCCGCACTCGGCGGTGCGCTTTCGGCACAGGTCGTGGACGCCATTCACGGCGCTCCCGATCTTCTGGCCTTTGGCGCCGACGGTGCCATGCTCGACCGCCTCGAGACGATGAGCAATCAGGCCACGACCATCGAGCGCCGGCAGGCGGGCGCTCATTCGCTGGCGTCTCTGGTGACCCAGCTCTGCGCCGGAGCGGCGGTGCTCGCCGTGTTGGCGGTGACGGTCAGCCGCGGTGCACGCCGGGGATCTCAACCCCGTCATGGTCGCTGTCCTGCCTCTGGCGGCGTTAGGGACGTTCGAGGCCATTCCCGGTGTCGCCGTCGCAGCATCTCGATCCCGGGCTGTCGCCGCCGCGGCGCAACGGCTCCTGGCGCTCGAGACGGTCCCCGTTCCCGTGCACGATCCGGCGCGTGCCGTCGCATCTCGACGCGGGCACTCCGGAAATCTCGTTCGTGCACGCGTCCCTGCGCTATGGGGCCGACCTGCCCCGGGCCCTGGACGGCGTGGCCCTGGAGGTGGCGCCCGGCGCACGCGTGGCGATCACGGGATCAAGCGGGGCGGGCAAGTCCAGCCTCGTCAGCGCCCTCCTGCGCTTTTGGCCCCTCGAAAGTGGTGTGCTCACGGTGGGAGGGATCGCCGTCGACCGGTTGAGCCAGAAAGAGGTACGGGCCACCTGCGCCCTGGTGGACCAGCGGGCCCAGCTCTTCGCCGGCACCGTACGCTCCAATGTGATGCTGGGGCGCCCCGATGCGACCGAGGAGGAGGTCGCCTCCGCCCTGCAGGCCGCACAATTGGTCCCCTGGCTCGATTCCCTCCCCTCGGGCCTCGAGACACAGGTCGGAGAAGACGGCGTGGCGATCTCGGGAGGGGAACGCCGCCGGCTGGCCGTGGCCCGGGCCCTCCTCGCCGGCGGACCGGTCCTGCTGCTGGACGAGCCCACCGGAGGGCTCGACAGCGCGCTGGCCGAGCGCCTGATCACCGATGTGCATGGCCGCGGCCGGGCCACGCAGCGTGATGCTCATCACCCACCGGGCCGAGCGAAGCCGTCCGCGTGCGATGCCACCGTGACGCTCGAAGACGGCCGGGTGGTGCTCGTCGAGCCCCGGCAAAGCCGAATAGCTTGTGCGGACGCACGTCGGGGGTGGAGGCTCGGCAACGATGAACGCAAAGGAATACGAGGCCGAACTGGAGCACCTCCAGGTGGAACTGGCCAAGCTCCAACACTGGGTGCAATCGTCGGGCGCGCGCATCGTCGTCCTGTTCGAAGGCCGGGACGCCGCGGGCAAAGGTGGGGCGATCAAACGGATCACCGAGCGCATGAATCCCAGGATTTCCAGGGTCGTCGCCCTTGCTGCGCCCAACGAGCAAGAACGCACGCAGTGGTATTTCCAACGTTATGTGGCCAATCTCCCCTCCGCCGGGCAGATGGTGCTCTTCGACCGATCCTGGTACAACCGCGCCGGTGTCGAGCGTGTCATGGGGTTCTGCACCGATGACGAGCTCCAGGAGTTCCTTCGCTCCTGTCCCGAGTTCGAGAGAATGCTGATCCGGTCGGGCATCCAGCTCATCAAGTACTGGTTCTCGGTCAGCGACGAAGAACAGGAGCGCCGGCTCCAGTCGCGTCTCGCCGATCCCACCCGACGTTGGAAGCTTTCGCCGATGGACCTCGAGGCGCGGCTTCGGTGGGTGGAGTACTCCAAGGCCAAAGACGAGATGTTCACCTACACCGACACCAAACAGTCCCCGTGGTTCGTCGTGCCGTCCGACGACAAGCGAGCGGCACGCCTCAACTGCATCCATCACCTGCTGAGTCTGATCCCCTACACCGATCACGATCCGCCGACGCCGTTCGAACTTCCGCCGCGGCCACCCGACACCGGGTATGTACGTCCCCCCAGAGATGAGCAGACGTACGTGCCGGCGATCTACTCCTGACCCGGCGGCCCGGCGTCCTCCCGGTTGGGCACCACCTCGTTGAAACCATGGAGGACGGGGTGACCATTGCCCCAACCGATGCGGCTCACCGAAGCCGTCTGCAGATGGAGTCGCCAGGACAGCTCAGCGGTCATGCCGAGGGCCCATGCCACCGCCGCCTTAATCGGGGTGACATGGCTGACCACCACCACGTCGGCCCCCGGGGTGCGGGCTCCGAAGCCGTCGGCGGCGAAGAGCTCGTCACACGCTGCGGCGACGCGCACGTCGACTTCGGCCAGGGACTCGCCCCCGGCGGGACGGAATGAAGGATCGCGTTGCCACTCACGCCAGACGTCCGCGGGGATGTCTTGGAGGGGCTGGCACTCGTACTCGCCGTAGTTGACCTCGACCCAACGGTCATCCACCTCGACGGGAACACCGGGCGCAAACAGTGCCGCCGTGTCACGCGCCCGGCTGAGCGGGCTGGACCGCAGGGTAAGGATGGGGTCCCGCAGCAGCGTTCCGATCGATGACGCTTGCGCCATTCCCTTCTGCGTGAGCTCCGCATCGGTACGCCCGACCAGGAGTCGCTCCGCGTTCGCCACCGATTCTCCGTGCCTGACGAGGATCAACATGTGGATCCCGGCGTCCTCAGGTCGGGACCAGAATGCGACCGCACTGGTCACACGTGACCACGTTGTCGGGCGTGGTGTTCCGGATCCGTTCGACCTCGCCCGACGAGAGCTCGAGGTGGCATCCATCACAACGGTGGTCGATGAGCCGCGCCGCCCCGGTGCCCTTGAGGCGCGTTCTCAGGGCCTCGTAGCGATCGGCCAGCGCTGCCGGAAGGTGCGCCGCTTCGGTGGCCCGGGCCGCCGTCGCCGTCGCCAACTCGGCATCGATCTCCGACGTCCCCTGCGCGACCTCACCGCGCAACACGTTCACCTTCTGTTCCACCGGGGTCGTCCGGGCGGCCAGCGCGGCCAGCGCGGCATCGACGGGTTCCTGGTCCACCATGGCCACGAGCTCCTCGTCTTCGAGTTCGCTGCGCCGCTGGTTGAGGTGACGCACCTCCTCGTCCATGGCCTGGAGGTCACGGGTGGAGGAACCACGCGCGGCGTACATCCGCGTCTCTATCGCGCTGCTGCGCTCGTTGATCGTGGCGATCTGTGCTTCGAGATCCTTCTGCGTCGACGTGAGTGCAGCGCGCTGCGCCGAGAGCACCGCCTTCTGACCGGCGAGCACCTTCAACTCGGCTTCGAGCGCAGTCAGACCGGACCGTTCGGCCAACATCTCCCGCCGGTGGGCGAGCTGCGAGATCAACGTGTCGAGGTCCTGCACCACGAGCAACCGCGCAAACGATTCGTCAGTCATGGTGACCAGCGTCCCATTCGGCGCGGGCCACCACCAGTGCAGGTGCGAGGGCCTCGTCAGCGATAGCGGCCGCCTCGTCCCAGTCGTACCAGCGCGCCTCGGGGCTCTCGCCGGGTGGCGGATGCGGGTCGTCATCCGACCCCAACAGGAGGTAGCGCAGGTCGAGGTGCGTGTGACCGAGCGCTGCCTCGTGGACGTCGAGGTGGATCAGGCGCGGCCCCCCCTCCGGGTGCTCCACGTCCAGGCCGAGCTCTTCGATGGCCTCTCGCCGGGCGGCCACCGGCGGTGACTCCCCGGGGTCGATATGCCCGCCCGGCTGCATCCAGCGGGCGAGACGTTTATGCAGGTGGAGGACCGTGCCGCGCCGGCCTACGACGATGGCCGACGCGGTGACGTGCACGGGGTCGGCCAGCTCGTCGAACGGGTCGTCGAGGCGATCGAGCTCGGCCAAGAAACGCTCTTTGGACGCGGCCTCACGGGGAGAAAGGGGCACATGGGCGACCACGTCTGCTCGAAGCTGCACGGTCGCTGCCACCATCTCGCTCTCTATCACAGGTTTCCCGCGCGCACCGTGACGGCGGTCACGACTCAGCTCCACGAAGCCAGACGGGCGAGCGCCTCTTCAAGGACCTCGTCGCGTTTGCAGAAGGCCCAACGGACGAGGGTCTCGCCCCCGGCTGCCAGGCCGGATCCGGGAACGCCGTAGAACACCGAGCTGGGGATGGCCACGACACCGCAGCGCCCGGGCAGGGCCCGGCAGAAATCGTACGCCTGCAGGCCCGGTGCGACCGGTGCGATATCCGTTGTCGCGAAGTACGTCCCTGCCGGTCTGTAGACGGTGAATCCGAGCTTGGACAGCCCGTCACAGAGGCGGTCGCGCTTGGCCTCGAGGGCCGCTCCGAAAGTACCGATGCGCTCGGGCGCCATCGACAAGCCATGGGCGATGGCCAACTGAAAGGGCGCACCCGAGGTGTAGGTGAGGAACTGCTTGGCGGCGCGGACGGCGGCGACCAGGCGCGCCGGGCCGGTCACCCACCCCACTTTCCATCCGGTGAACGAGAACGTCTTGCCACCCGAGGAGATCGACAGCGTGCGCTCGGCCATACCGGGCAGGGTGGCCAGCGGCACGTGCGTCCCCTCGAAGACGAGATGCTCATAGACCTCGTCGGTCACCGCAAGGACGTCCCGGGCACGACAGAGCTCGGCGATCACCGCCAGCTCGGCGGGGGTGAAGACCTTGCCCGTGGGATTGTGCGGCGTGTTGAGCAGGACGAGACGGGTGCGGGGGCCGAACGCGGCAGCGAGCTCGTCCACATTGAAGGACCAGTCGGGAGCATGGAGACGCACGAGACGCGGCATGGCCCCGGCCATGGAGGCACATGCGGCGTAGGAGTCGTACGACGGCTCGAACATCACGACCTCGTCTCCCGGTTCGCACAAGCCGAGGAACGACGCGGCGATCGCTTCGGTCGCGCCTGTCGTCACCAGGACCTCGTCGGCCGGTGCGACATCGAGCCCGTACCACGCCGCTTGGTGGGCGGCGATCGCTTCGCGGAGCTCGGGAATGCCCTGGCTCGGCGGATACTGGTTGCGCCCGGCCATCATCGCGTCGGTTGCCACACGGATCATCTCCGCCGGGCCGTCGGTGTCGGGAAAGCCCTGGCCCAGATTGAGGGAGCCCGTGGCGAGAGCGAGCTCGGACATTTCCGAGAAGATCGTCGTCGTGAACGGCCGGAGGCGTTCGGCGAGCACGTCCGTGGCTCGGGGTGGCACTCCCAAGATGGTACCGGTCGCCCGCCACCGGTCGCCTATCCTCGTGCAACACCGTGCTCACTGTCGTCAACTTCAACATGCACGCGGGAATCGACGGATGGGGTCGACCGTTCGATGCGATCGCCGCCTGCGCCACCTTCGATGCCGATGTGCTCGTCCTCCAAGAAGCGTGGACGAACGACGCGGAGGGGCCGGGGTCCGGCCAGGCCGAGCAGATTGCCGAGGCACTCGACTACGAGGTCGTGACGTGCACGCTGGCGAAGGGACGGCGGTCCCGTCCGCATGCTGACGCGACGGAGCGTTGGATGCCGCGCCTGGGATTCCGGGCCAGCGTGCGCTCGCTGTACGTCAGTACGTCCGGCGAGCTGCACCGGACCGAACTGGCCTCGACCCGTTATCAGCAGGGTGACAGCGGGACGTGGGGTATCGCCGTCCTGACGCGGCATGGCATGACGGTGGACGGCACACACACGTTGCGCCTGCCGCCCCTCGTGCGGGACCGGGTGCACCGTGCCGCCATCGTGGTGGACCTGCGCGTCGGCGGCGTGCCCCTCTCGATCATCGGCACGCACATGTCCCACCTGCAATACGGATCCCATCGCAACTACGCCGACCTGAAACGGCTGCTCCAGACCGAGGCGCGCCCCGAAGCCGTGCTGCTGGGCGACATGAACCTCTGGGGTCCTCCAGTGCGCGCCTTCCTACCCGATTGGCGCCGGGCCGTCAGGGGGAGGACCTGGCCGGCCTGGCAACCGCACAGCCAGATCGACCACATACTCGTGCGCGGCAACATAGAGGTCGCCTCGGGCGAGGTTCTGCCTGCAGTCGGCTCGGACCATCGGCCGGTGCGGGCGATGCTGACCCTGCGATAATCACCCGAACCCGATGAGCACATATCCCTACGCCGACCGTTTCGAGATCCATCGGGATCTCCCCGACATCGGCCTCCCACGTGAGCAGATCCTGGCCGAGCTCCGCACGATGGCCACCGAGGAGGACGCGTTCTGGGAGACCGGCAAGTGCTCGGGCACCATGTACTGCGGTGATCATGACCACTACCACTTCATGAACGATGCCTTCGGCCTCTTCGCCCACGTGAACGTCCTGCAACGCGACATGTGCCCGAGCGCCACCAAATTCGAGGCCGAGATCATCTCCATGACACTGGGCCTGCATCACGGCGAGGCCGCCGTGGCGGCCGGGGACGACCCCTGCGGTCTGGTCACGACCGGGGGGACCGGCAGCATCTTGCATGCGGTCCTGGCCTACCGCGACCACGTGGCCAGACGCGCGGGATCACGCACCCCAATGTGATCAAGCCCGAGACGGCCCACCCCGCCTTCGACAAGGCATGCCATCTCTTCGGGGTGGAACTCCGGCGTGCGCCCGTCGACCCGGTGACCACCCAGGTCGACGTCGACTGGGTGCGGGACCACATCGACGAGCAGACCGTGGCGCTCATCGGGTCCGCCTGCAACTACGGGTACGGCACCGTCGACCCGATCGGCGCACTGTCCGAGGTGGCGCTCGACCATGGTGTCGGGCTGCACGTCGACGGGTGCCTGGGCGGATTCATCCTCCCCTTCGGCGAGAAGTTGGGCTACGACATTCCCGTCTTCGACTACCGCCTGCCCGGCGTGACATCGATCTCGGCCGATACGCACAAGTACGGCTATGCCTTCAAGGGCTCCTCCGTGCTGAGCTTCCGCTCGAAGGAACTGCGCAACGCGCAGTACTTCTACCTGACCGACTGGAGCGGCGGGAAGTACACGTCGCCCGGCATGGAGGGGTCGCGCTCGGGCGGTTTGATCGCCGCCACGTGGGCCGCCATGGTCCAGTTCGGCTACCAGGGCTACCTGGGCTACGCCACGCAGATCTTCGAGACGTCCTTCGCTATGCAGGATGCCGTGCGGCGTCATCCTCAGTTGAGGATCGTCGGCCATCCGACGTTCCTCTTCTCGTTCACATCCGACGACTTCGACATCTATCACGTCAACGATTTCATGCGGCAGCGAGGGTGGCGATTCAACGGGCAGCAGTATCCCAATGCCTTGCACATGGCGGTCACCCGCCCCCAGACGCAACCCGGCGTGGCCGCCGCGTTCGCCGCCGATCTGGCCGACGCCGTCGCCTACGCCAACGAGCACGCCGGGGAGCCTGCCCAATCCGGTGCGATCTACGGCGGGGTCGCCGGCGGCATGACGGATGCCGCCGACGAGTTCATCCGTGCCGTCATGGCGGACATGCTCGATGCGCAGTCGGTCATCCCACCCGCCTGAGGGGCCTGCACCCCTTGAAGCCACCGCCGGCCACAGAATTCGGGAGAGCGCCGGCGTAGTCTCTGAAAACTGTCCGCTAGACCTCTAGCCTTCTACTTTCACACGTCCTACCGGGGGCGATCCAGGAGCCCTCAGGAGCGGTGAACCGTCCTACCGGGGGCGATCCAGGAGCCCTCAGGAGCGGTGAACCGTGCTACCGGGGGCCACCCGGAGCCCTTAGGAGCGGCGGACCGTGGCGCGGTCGGCATCGAAGGAGCGGTGGCGTGACCACGTATCGAGCACGATCAGCGTCTTGGTGCCGGTGACCCTGCCCCGCCGGCGCAGCTGTTCGATCACCTGACCCAGGCGCTCCACGTCGGGTACCTGGAGCCACACCAGGGCATCGGGGTCACCGGCCGTGGTGAAGACGGCCTGCACCTCGGGAAGTTGGATCGCCGTCTCCTTGATCTCCTTGAGATCGGCCGTCCCGGCAAAGCGCACCTCGGTGAAGGCCTGAATGGGGCGCCCGGCCTTGCCGATGATCGACCACGACGGTATAGCCCGCGATCACCCCCGACCTCTCCAGCCGCTCGATGCGCCGGGTGACCGCCGAGGCCGAGAGTGAGACCTTCTCCCCGATGTCGGCCATGGTGCGGCGGGCATTCTGCGAGAGAAGTTCGATGATCCGGTGGTCGGTCTGATCGAGGTCGACGGCGCTCATGGCCGCAAGTATAGAGAGATGCCTGCACTCCGCAGATTCCGTGCGCCCGAACGAGATTCCTCCCGTTTTCCGTTGCGTCATCGCTGCGAAAACGCCTGCAACTTTCTCCGTCGCGCCCAGGGCCGTGTTGAATAAAAACGTGACTGTTTCGAGCGTTCTGGATCTGCGTAACGGGGCGGTCGAGGACGAGCAGGTTGACACAGCCGTGAAGGTCCCGGGCACAGGGCGTCCCCTGGGAGAGGAGCTGCTTCTCTGCCACGATCGGGCCAGCGGGCTCAGTCGCGGCCATCGCGGTGGACGACACGACCCTCGGACCGGGGCTTGGCGGCGTCCGCTGGATGCCCTACCCCACCTTCGACGACGCGGTCGAAGAAGCGTGCCGGCTCTCCCAGGTGATGACACTTGAAGAACGCCGTGGCCGCTATCCCCTACGGCGGGGCGAAATCAGTCATCGTGCGCCGGGCGACCGGCGACGACGAGCCGGCGCAACGCAACGAGCAGCTGTTGGCCTTCGCCTCCTCTGTCAGCCGTCTCGGCGGCGCCTACGTGCCCGGAGTGGACATGGGGACGACCGTGGCCGATCTGGCCGTGATGGCGACCGTCGCACCCTGGGTGAGTTGCAACCACAATGACCCGTCTCCAGCCACCGCTCTCGGCGTGTTCCACTCGATCGAGGCGGCGGTGCGCCATACGCTGCACCGTGACCTGGCGGGACTCCGGGTGACGGTCCAGGGAGCCGGGCATGTCGGATCTGTGTTGGCCGGCCTTCTGGCTGCTCGGGGAGCGGTCGTGGCCGTGGCCGACGTCGACCGTGTCAGGGCCGAGGCGGTGGCCCGCGGCATCGGCGGCACCGTTGCGCCCGCGACGATCGGCACATGCGATCCCCTGCGATGTCTTCGCTCCCTGCGCCTCCGCCCGTGTGCTCCACCGGGGGTCGATCGACGAGCTCGGGTGCGCGCTGGTGGTCGGCGCCGCCAACGATGTCCTGGCCGACCGGGGTTGTGCGGCTCTCCTGGCTCAGCGCGGGGTCACCTATGTGCCGGATTTCGTGGCGAATGCCGGCGGTGTCCTGCAGATCCATGCCGAACGCGCCGGATGGGACGGTGGACGGCTCGAGCTCGCCCTGCATGACGTCGGGACCCGCACGGGCGAACTCTTGGAAGAAGCGGCGGCGGCCCAGGCTCTCCCCCTTCAGGTGGCCGAGCAGTGGGCGTCGGCCCGGGTGGGGCGCACCGTTACCATTCCCGATTGAGAGAGACGAGAGACGGAGAGCCGATGCGCACGGTGAGCATCAGCGACCGCTACGAGGCCACCGAGGGCACGGTGTTGCTCTCGGGCATCGAAGCACTGGTGCGGCTGCTTTTGACCGCAACGACGCCTCGACGCGATCCGGCAGCTGTCGACGGCGCTCTTCATCAGCGGCTACGAAGGGCTCGCCGCTGGGAGGTCTCGACCAACAGCTCCAACGGGCGCACGACACTTCTGTCGGAGGCGGACATCGTCTTTACCCCCGGGCTGAACGAGGAGCTGGCGGCCACCGCGGTCGGCGGGACCCAGCTGACCGGTGAGCTGCCGGGTCGCCGGGTCGACGGCGTCGTGGGCTTTTGGTACGGGAAGAACCCCGGTCTGGACCGGGCGGCCGACGCCATCCGTCACGCCAGCATGTCTCGGGACGGCCCCCCTCGGCGGTGCGGTGGCGACTCGTCGGGGACGACCCGATGTCGAAGTCCTCGACCCTGCCCAGCTCGTGTGAGCAGATGGCCCGCGCCCTGGGCCTGCCGGTCCTCGCCCCCTCCTCGGTGGGCGACATCATCCCGCTGGGCCTCCATGCCGTGGCGCTGTCGCGCTATGCCGGCCTGTGGAGCGCGCTGAAGATCGTCGCCGACCTGGCCGACGCCAGCGCCACCGTCGCCCTCCCGGCCCTCGGACACGCTCGGCATCCCGGCCCCGGACCGGTCCCGCCTGTGGCACCCCCGCACGCTGCTGGGACCGGGAGCCCTCGAGGCGGAGGAAGACCTCTATCAGCGTGCGCATCCCCCGCGTGCACGAGTACACCGAGCTGGCCGGGCTGAACCGCATCGCCCGGGAACCGGACGACCCCGCCTGGCCATACGTGGCCTCCGGCATGGCCTACGCGGCCACCCTGCGCGCGCTGGACGACCTCGGCCTCGGCGACGCACGACCAGAGCGACCTCGGCCTCCGCCTGGTCAAGATCGACCTGCCGTGGCCCCTCAGCCCCTTCGCCTTGCGGGCAATGGTGCAGCGGGTGCACGAGGTGCTGGTGGTCGAGGACAAGGCGCCGATCGTGGAGGAGCAACTCAAGGCCGCCCTGTACCGGCAACCGAACCAGCCCCGCATCTCGGCAAGGAGGACGGCGACGGCCGGTCCCTCCTCCCGCGCCATGGGGCGGTGACCAGCCCTCTCGTGGCCGAGGCCCTGGCCCGCCTGTGGCACGACGAGGACCTTCCCGGCACCGGCCCGCCTGGCGGTGGACCGGCACAACGCCGGAGCGCCGATTCGCATCGACCTCGGCAGCAGCGCTCTCGGCGGCAGCGACCTCAGCGGCAGCGACCTCGGCGGCTGCGCTCCCGCCCCACGCACCCCGTACTTCTGCTCCGGCTGCCCCCACAACATCTCCACCCGGGCCGACGAGGACCAGCTGGTCGGGCTGGGCATCGGGTGCCACATCATGGCGGCGCTCGACGACGAGGGGCGGGGCCACAAGGTCGGCATGACGCAGATGGGCGGCGAAGGGGCGCAATGGATCGGGATGTCGCCCTTCACCGCAGACCGCCACTATGCCCAGAATCTCGGCGACGGGACCTTCTTCCACTCCGGTTCACTGGCGGTGCGTAGCCGCGGTGGCGGCCGGCGTCACCATGACCTACAAGATCCTCTACAACGACGCCGTGGCCATGACGGGTGGCCAGACCCCCGTCGGGCAGGTGGGCGTCCCCGAGCTCACACACTGGCTGGCGATGGAAGGCGTGAAGAAGGTCATCATCACCACGCCCGATCCTGCCGACCTCGCCCACGCGCAGCTGCACCCCATCGCCACGGTGGTACACCGCGACGACACGGCGCTGGCGCAACGGGAGCTGGCCGCCATCGACGGCGTCACCGCCCTCATCCATTTCGATCCCTGTGCGGCGGAGGAACGCCGGCTGCGCACCCGCGGGCAACGTCCCGCGCTGACCGAGTCGGTGTGGATCAACAGCCGGGTCTGCGAAGGTTGCGGCGACTGCGCCGACCAGGCCACGTGCATGTCGCTCGTGCACGTCGAGACCGAGTTCGGCACCAAGATGTCGGTGCACCAAGGCAGTTGCAACCTCGACAAGTCCTGCGTCAAGGGCGAGTGCCCCTCCTTCGTCGTGGCCCGTCACGAGCGCCGCCGTGGCGGCGCCGGCACGACCGAAGGCCTATCCCGCCCCACCCACCTCGTTGCCCGATCCGCCCGGCCCGAGCCTGGTCCGGCACGACAGTGCTCCGTATGCCGGGCATCGGTGGGACCGGCGTGGTCACGGTTTCGCGCATCATGCAGATGGCGGCGCACCTGGCCGGACTGCACGCGGCCGGCATCGACCAGACCGGGCTGGCGCAGAAGAACGGGCCGGTCACCTCCGACGTGCGGATCTCGTCGTCCCCGATCGAAGGAGATGTCCATGCCAGCCCCGGGGGTGCCGACGTCCTTCTCGGTTTCGACCTGCTCGGTGCGGCCGGGGACGAAGCGCTGTCGGTCGCCGCTCCGGAGCGCACCGTCGCCGTCCTCAACATGGCCGAGGCGCCGACGGCCACCATGCTCCGCCACCAACACTCGTCCTATCCCGCTGGCATCAGGGCTGCGGGCGCGGATCGCCCGGGCCACCCGGGCCGGCGACATGGTCTGCGTCGATGCCCAGACGATCGCCGAGCAGCTGACCGGCGACCACCTGGCGGCCAACCTCGTCCTCGTCGGCGCCGCCTTCCAGTCCGGGCTCCTGCCGTTCGGGGCCGAGGAGCTGGCCGAAGCGGTCCGCCTCAACGGGGTGGACGTCGCGGCCAGCCTGGCCGCCATCGCCTGGGGCACGCGCCGCAGTGGCTTCGCCCGAGGCCGTCGCCGCCGCCCTGGCCCCGGTGCGCCCTGGCCGCCGGTGGCCGCTCGGCCCGGCGGCCCCGACCCCGGTGGCCCTGGCCCCGGCGGCCCCGCCGATCGCCGTGCCAGCTCGGCTCGAGCCCGACCCGAGCTGGCCCGAGAGCCTCGCGCAGCGTGACCCGCCTGCGGGTGGCCGAGCTCATCGACTTCCAGAGCGAGCCGGGTGGCGGGGCGGTATCTCGAACGGGTGCGCCACGTGGCGGCGCGGGAGCGCAGGCCACCGGAGAGCTGTCGGGAGGGGTCACCGAGGCCTTTGCCCGCGGCCTCTATGCCCTGACGGCCGTCAAGGACGAGTACGAGGTGGCCCGCCTGCACCTCCTCGACGAAGAACGACAGGCTTTCGCACTGGCCTTTCCCGGCGCACGCCCGGTCTACATGCTCAAGCCGCCGCTGCTCGCCCGGCTCGGCCTGCAGCGCAAGATCAAGCTCGTCCGGAGTGCCCGGCCGGCCTTCTATGTCCTCCGCGCGCGCCCGTCACGTCCGGGGGACCCGTTCGATCCTTTCGGCTGGACGGCCGAGCGCAGGGCCGAACGGCGATTCGTCGCCGAGTACCTCTCATGGGTCGCAGTGGCGCTAGAGCACCTCACCCCGGTCAACGTCGACGCGGTGCGCGCCATCGTCGATGCCGCCAATGACGTGCACGGCTACGCACACGTGCGCCAGTCGAGCATTGCGGCGCCGTGCGCGACACTGCGGTCCGCCAGCCTCAACGTCGCGGACCGACGACACACCCGACCGGCAGCGGCGGCCCCTTCCGTTGGCCGGTTGACTTCAACCACCGTACCGGTGGACCGACACGGCGTAGGTGCTGGTCTGGGTCGAACGGCCGGCGGTCCCAGGTCGACCATCGCTCCTCGAGGGTCAGGCCGGACTGCGGCCGCCAGCTCGTCGTGTCGCTCCACTGAGAAGCCGCCCGGGGCGAGCGAGTAGCCGGCGACGAGCCGACCTCCGGGCGCAAGGTGCGCGGCCATGTTGGACACCACCCTCCCCTCGGTGCCCGGGCGCCACGAAGATGAGGACGTTCCCCGCCATCACGACGACGTCGAACAGGCGGTCCGATGCGCCAGCCTCGGCGTCGGCCAAGATCGCCTTCGATCCACGCGAGTCCGGGCGCCTTCTGGCGGGCCGCCTCGAGCATGCCCGGGTCCATGTCGACCCCCACCACGTCAGAGCCCGCGGCGGCTCAGCTCGATGGCGACCCTCCCGGTGCCGCATCCGGCGTCGAGCACGGAACCTGCGCCCGAAAGACTCGACAAAGGACGCCTCACCGTGCATGTCGGCGCCACTGGCCGCCAGCTGCTTCGAACCTGCGGTCGTACTGCCGCGCCACGGGGGACGTCACCGGTGCATCCATCGGTTGGTGGCCATCCACAGATTCTGGCCTGCCGGCGGCTCCGTGACATCCCGCGCCGACTGGGTCCGATCACATGCCCCCACAGGGGACGACTCCTCGCGACGGACCAGCTCAGAGTACGGTATGGCATGGCAATCGGCGTCCTCCCCCCACGGCCGCCGCTGTCCCGGCGGGTGCTGCGCCGGGCAATACGTGTGTTCAACGCCGCCGCCACCCCCTACGGGGTCGACCGCTACGTCGAACTCGTGCGCCCTTCGTGGTCCTCCACCGAGGTCCGGGCCAAGGTGGTCCAGGTGGCCCGCACCACCCCACGCAGCGTGACCCTGACGCTGCGCCCGAACGGGAACTGGACCGGCTTCCGGGCCGGCCAGTACACACAGCTCAGCGTCGAGATCGACGGCGTGCGCCACACCCGGTGCTACTCCATGACCAACGCCGCCACGTCCCGCGACGGACTGATCGAGCTGTCGATCACGGCGCACCCCGAGGGCCGGGTCAGCCGGCACATCCACGAGGCGGCGCGAGAGAGGCCAGACCGTCGCCCTCACCACGGCGCAGGGCTCGTTCACCCTCCCGTCGGCCGAACCGGAGCATCTCCTCCTCATCAGCGGAGGCAGCGGCATCACGCCGGTGATGTCCATGCTGCGCACCCGGTGCGCCCTGGGCTGGACCAAGCCGGTCACCTTCCTCCACTACGCGCTGACCGAACCCGACATGCTCTACCGCGACGAGCTGGCGGAGATCGCCCGCACGGCCCCCAACGTGCGCCTGGTCCGGGTCTTCACCGATCGGCCCGGCACGGGCGACCTCGACGGGTTCCTCACCGCGGCCCACCTCGACGCCGCCACTCCCGATTGGACGCAGCGCCGAAGCGTTCGTCTGCGGGCCCGCTCCCCTCATGGAGTCGGCGCGTGACCTCTTCGCAGCAGGCCGGCGCAGCGAACACCTCCACACCGAGGCATTCACGCTGGCCCAGTTCACGGCCGAGGCCGGCACGGTCGACGGCACGGTGCGCTTCGGCGCCAGCGAAATCGGCGTGGCCAGCGACGGGACGACCCTGCTCCTCCAGGCCGAGGCCGCCGGCCTCACACCGCTCACGGATGCCGCATGGGCATCTGCCACACCTGCACCCGCCGGCTGTGCCCGGGCGTCGTCCGCGATGCGGTGACGGGTGACCTCACCAACGGGCCCGATGCCAACATCCGGATCTGCGTCAGCGTGCCGGTCGGCGACGTCGAGATCGATCTCTCGATGCCCACCGTTGCCGAGCACTACGGCCTCACCCCGGCGCAGCTCGATGCGCTCGAGCTCGAGCTCGAGAGCCTGCGGGCCGAGGTCGTCGGGCAACTGGGCGCCGAGGACGTGGCCTACATCCGCCGGCTGATCCGGATACAGCGCTGGTCCGAAATCAGCGGACGGGCCTCGTTGTTCCTGGGCTTCCTCCCCCCGTTCTGGCTGCTCGGCGCGGGCGCCCTCTCGCTCTCGAAGATCCTCGACAACATGGAGATCGGCCACAACGTCCTGCACGGCCAGTACGACTGGACGAAGGATCCCGCCCTGTCCTCCACGGACTTCGAATGGGACTCGTCGTGCCCGGCCAAGGGCTGGCAGCACTACCACAACTATCTGCACCACACCTTCACCAACATCACCGACAAGGACCGCGACCTCGGGTACGGCGTGATCCGGATCAGCGCCGAGACACCATGGACGCCCGCCAACCTGGGCAATCCGCTCTACGCCCTCGGACTCGCCCTGATCTTCGACCACGGCATCATGCTGCACGACGTCGACTTCGGCCACGTCCGGGAGGGGAAGAAGACCTGGGCCGAGGCGAAGCTCTCGCTCAAGAACGGGTTGCGCAAGTCGGGCAAGCTCGCCTTTCGTGACTACATCATGTGGCCCGCCTTCACCGGTCCGCTCTTCTTCTTCACGTTGGCGGCGAACGCCCTGGCCAATGTCGTCCGCAACATCTGGGCCTTCATCATCATCTTCTGCGGGCACTTCCCCAAGGGCGCGGTGGAGTTCACCGAGGAGGAGTGCGAAGGCGAGTCCAAGGGCCACTGGTACTTCCGCCAGATGCTCGGCTCGGCCAACATCACCGGCGGAAGCCTGTTCCACATCATGAGCGGCAACCTGAGCTTCCAGATCGAGCACCACCTCTTCCCCGACATCCCGGCCCGGCGCTACCAGCAGATCGCCCCCCAGGTGCGTGAGATCTGCCAGCGCTACGGCATCCCCTACAACACGGGCCGCCTCTCCCGGCAGTTCGGCTCGGTCATCTGGAAGATCTTCCGCTACGCCTTCCCCGGCCGTTCCCGGCACACGCAGCCGGTACCACCTCGTGCGCCGGAGAAGACCGCAGCCGAGCTGATGGCGGCCTGAAAACTGCCACCGGCAGCATCACGGTAGTCTGATCCGGTGTGCCTGTTGGTGGTGGCGTTCCACCTGTTTCCTGATGCGCCCCTCCTCATCGGCGCCAATCGCGACGAGTTCCTGCACCGGCCGGCGGTCCCCATGACCGTGTTGAACGAGGAGGGACCACGCGATGCTCGGGGGACGTGACGTGCGGTCAGGTGGCACATGGCTCTCCGTCAACGAATGGGGCGTCTTCGCCGGGCTGACGAACCAGCCCAGCCAAGCCGGGCGCGACGACTCTCGCCGGACCCGGGGTGAGCTCCCCTTGGCCCTTACCACGCAGCCGGAGGCGCAGCGGGGCGTCGAGGAGTTCCTCTCACGGCACCGGCCGGCGGACTACAACGGGTCCTGGCTCCTCGCCGGCGACCGTGATTCGCTCTTCTTCATCGACTTCACCGGCCTGGTCGAGCCGGTGGCCGTCGCCCTCTCCCCCGGACTGCACGTCCTCGAGAACCGGGCCCTCGGCGCCCCCTCCCCCAAGGCCGAACGCGTCGCCGCCGCGCTCGGCCGACGCGTCCGATGCGGCGGGTGCGCTCACCGCCTTACGCGGGGTGCTCGGGGATCACACTGCTGCCGCAGCGGCCGGGAACGCAGATCCAGCGGCAGCGGACGTGCCCGCCACGCCGCGTTCCTCGGCCAACTGCGTGCACCTCGACGACTACGGCACACGTTCCTCGTGCCTCATCCGCTACGGGGCGACGGACGGCGACCGCCACGGATCTGGGTGGCCGACGGGCCGCCCTGCACCACCCCCTTCGTCGAGTCAGCGGCTGTGGACTACCGGCCTGGGGTCTACGGAGCCGCAGCCTCCGATAACACCCTCCCACGGCGCCAGATCCACTTCACCTGCGATCACGCTCGCCGTCGCGTGCCGCTCGGTGGAGAGGCGCAACGTCCCGTCGAGTCCTGCGGCCACCGCCTGCTCGTCGGTCATGTTGAGCACCACGAAGTGCCCCGTCCCACGGCGCCAGGCCCAGACCCCGTCCGGTGCATCGAGCGATGCGATAGGAGCCCGTGCGCAGGTCTTCGGCCTCACGGCGCAGGGCAATCAGGTCGCGGGTCAGGGAGAGCACCGAGGTCGGGTCGTCCCGCTGCCTCTCCACATTGCACGCGCGCACATCGCCGAGCGGCAGCCACGGCGTGACCCCGGGGTCGGTGAAGCCACCGCCGGGCGTCGCGTCCAGGGCATCGGCGTGCGCGCGGCATCGCGACCCTCGTAGTAGGGCCAGTAGCGAACGCCGAGCGGATCCCGCAGGTCCTCCTGGGCCACCTTCACGTTGCCGAGGCCGATCTCGTCGCCCTGGTAGAGCACCGGCGTGCCGCGCAGGCCAACAGCATGAGCAGGGCCAGCCGGGCCTTGCGCGGGTCGTCGCCGGCCCAGCGGGTGGGAAACCGGAACATGTCGTGATTCGAACCTGTCCACGCCGGCCAGGCGCCGGCCGGCAGCACGGCTTCGGTGCGCTCGACGATGTCGCGCAGCGCACCGCACTCGAACGCCGCGGAAATGAAGGGGAAGTTGAAGGCGAGATGCAGCTCGTCGCCGACCGTCGCCGTAGTAGGCGGCCAGCTCGGCGACCGGCACCGGGCGTCTCCCCCATCAGGATCCGCGGCTCGGCATAGGCGTCGACCAGTCGTCCGCCAGCGCCGGATGACCTCGTGTACCTCCGGACGGTTGCGCGTTGTAGACGGATCGCTGGCCGAACAGCTGCGCCTCGAAGTCGTCCTCCTCGGTGGCCGCCGGGTTGTCGCGCAGCGCCGCGTCCTTCATGATGACGTTGCACACATCGATGCGGAAGCCCGCCACGCCCCGATCGAACCAGAACCGCATGATGTCGTCGAAGGCGCGGCGCACGTCCTCGTTCCACCAGTTGAGGTCCGGCTGCTCGGCCAGGTGATTGTGCAGGTAGGACTGGCCGGTGGCGGGGTCGGGGGTCCACGCCGGGCCGCCGAAGCTGCTCACCCAGTTGTTCGGCGGCGAGCCGTCCGCCTTCGGGTCGGCCCACACGTACCAGTCGCGCTTTGCCGCGCCGCGCGACGACCGGGCGTCGACGAACCAGGGGTGCTGATCGCTGGTGTGGTTGGGCACCAGGTCCATGAGGACGCTGATCCCACGGGCGCCGGCCTCGGCGATAAGGCGATCGACGTCCTCCATGGTGCCGAAGTCGGGCTGCGATGGCGCAGAAGTCCGACACGTCGTAGCCCCAGTCGCGATTGGGGGAGGGCGTGACCGGTGACAGCCAGATCCCGTCGACGCCGAGCCACGCCAGATGGTCCAGGTGGCCGATGATCCCCGGCAGATCCCCCATGCCGTCGCCGTTGGAGTCGGCGAACGAACGCGGGTAGATCTGGTACAGGACGGCGGACATCCACCAAGGGCGGTCGGATTCGGCCTGCACGTGCGACACGGAGTTCAGCGCGCTTCTGCGCCTGATGCGGTGACAGCGTCCACATCGGCACCCGCACCAGCGGCGCCGAACGCCTGACGCCAGGGCGTCATGTCGAGCAGCGGGTAGCGCGCCGCCACGCCGCGCAGCGTCTCCTCGGTCCAGTAGGGATGTCCGGGCTGGCGGAAAGCCGAGGACGGCGAGCTGGCGCACGGACGGGGTCTGCATGAAGCGGTGCCAGGCCATGCCCTCGGCCGCGCCCGGCCAGGCCTGCGAACCCAGCCAGTCGGTGGCAGCCGGCTTGAACGAGACGTGCAGCATGAAGCGTGCGGCACCGGGGGCGGTCATGCGCACGCCGCGGTGGTAGACGTCGGGCCGGTAGGCCAGGATCGACCCGGCCGGGCCCGAGGCCGGCACCTCGGCCCGGTAGAGGTCCTCGTAGTCGACGGGCTGAGGTAGGTGCGCTCGACCGGGATGCCGGTGGTCAGCCGACGCGACACCATGCGCGTCGCCGCCTTCTCCGGCGTCACGTCGCTCAGGTAGATGAAAAGCTCGAGATGCTGGTAGCCGACCTCGGGCGCGGCACCACCAACGTGTGGTTCCCGTAGTCGACATGCAGCAGCTGTTCGTCCTCCAGCGCTCCCCCGGAATATTTGGCGCTCAGCATGCCCTGGTAGAGGCGGATGTCCTCGAGCTCGAGGAACTCCTCCGCCAGGCTGATGACGTTCTCGTGCAGCACCAGGCCGTTCAGGGCACTGCTCTCGAACGGGAACGTGGGCATGACGGAGTGCGAATCGACCCGGAAGGGCCGGTTGCGATCCGGATCGACATCTTGCGCGAACTCCTCGGCGGTGGGGAAGAGTTCGGGCAGGGCAGCCTGCGCCGCCCGCAGTTCCTCATCGGTGAAGAGGGAGGGGAGAAGGCTCCATCCGTCCTCTTCCCATTGGGCCTTCTCGCGGGCATGGGCGTCGCTCATGCGCTCTTGGGGAGAGGCTTCCAGTTCTGCACCTGGTGCCAGCAGACGACCTGCGGCGGCAGCGTCCCCTGGGGGAGCCGGCACTGCGCAGAGGGTGGTTTGTTACGTGCAGGCTCACGACCTGATACTCGGAAGGACCGGAGAACTTGTCGGGGCCGAAGGTGAGGAGCGGCGAGTAGCCACCCGGATAGTTCTTGATGGTCGACATCGCCTCGACGAAGGTCCGGCGGTTGAGATCCTTGCCCGCCTTGGTGGCCGCCTCGGCGAAGAGCCGGATCTCCTGGCACCACCCCTGCACCGGACCCTGCTCCTCGATGAAGTCGTTCATGTTCCCCTTCGGGGTCTGGGGATAGGCCTTGTGCCAGGTCACCCAACAGGCCCGGACGCCGGGGTCGTACCCGCCCTGCGCCTCCGGCCGCGCATCGTCGATACCGCCCAGCGTCTCGGTCGTGACCCCCTCCTGCCCGTTCAGCGCCTTCTGGAACGGGACAGGGATCAACCCCAACGATGTCTCGATCGAGTCCTCGTAGTCGGACAGCAGCAACTTGGGGAAGTACTGCTGTTGCGTCTGTGCCCCCAACACGGGAAGGAAAGCGTTGAAGGGCATCAGGGGGATGAGCGCATCGACCCCCGCCGCCCTGAGCTTCTCCACGTCCAGCGACGCGTCGCTGTTGGTCGCGGCCGTCTCGGAGGGCTGGGCCGCGATCGTTTCGACGACCGGCTGGACGCCGATGCGCTTGAGGTCGGGCAGCAGGTACTGGTTGAGGGCCAACTGGTCGCTGGCCCGGTCCCCCGCGATGATCCCGACCTTGCGCGAGCCGCCCAGCAGTCCCGAGCTGTGACCCCACTGGACGACGGCCTGCAGAATCGACGCGTCGTCAGGGCCGGTCCACCACAGGTAGGGCGACCCCTGCTGGGTCCAGTTGGACACGGTGGTCCACTGCCCGAGAAACGGTGTGTGCCCCTCCTGGGCGATGCAGAGCTCGTTGTCCCCCGACCAGTCGCCGACGCCGTCCAGCACGGCGAAGGCGGCGGGGCTGCCCTCGGTCCAGTCCTTGCACAGCGCCCGCATGTCCGACTCGTTGGTGGGGTCGAAGTAGCTGATGATCGGGTTGATCTTCCTCCCGTTGATGCCGCCCTCCTGGTTGATCTGCCCTACGAAGAGTTTGATGGCCTTGGCCTGCTCCGTGTACTCGACGTCGCCGGCAAAGCCGATCTCACTGGAGAGCGCCTGCAGGTTCACGACGGGGAACACCACATTGATGGTCGTGCTCGTCACACCTCTTGCGCTCGTGCTGGCCTGCGTGACGGGAGTGGGGTCGGTGGACGCTCCCGAGGTGGCCGGAAGGGCGAGCCCGGCCGCGCCGGCGATGACGGTCATGGCGCCGGCCACCCTCAGCAGACTCCGTCCCACCGCCGTGCCACCCTCCCTCGCAACGATCGGGCCGCCCACCAAAGCGCCGGCAGCCGCCGAAGCTTTGCACAGTCGGGTGCCGGCCACATGACGCAGGCGTCAGGGACGCGTCACGTGGCGGTCACAGCCCCTGACCCTGATCTCTCGGGACCGAATGTGACGGCTATGGTTGGTGGCAGTTGGGCCGGATGACACTTCCGTACTCCCCAATTGATGTAACTCATCGATCGGAGCTCGAGTGACGGTTGTTGCCCCACCAGAGGAACTGCCGCCCTACGCGCCTGCCCCCTCCGACGCCACGCCGCCCGCGACCAGGGTCCAGCTCGTGAGCGCTGCCCTCCTGGTGGTCCTCCCGTTGGTCGCCGTCGTGGTGGCCATCGTCATCTTCTGGAATCACGGGATCGGTTGGCTCGACCTCGGCCTGGGTGTCGGCATGTACCTGGTGACAGGGATCGGGCTCAGCGTCGGCTTCCACCGGCTGTTCAGCCACCGGTCGTTCGTGCCCGCCCGCTGGCTGAAGGTGTCCCTGGCCATCGCCGGGACGATGGGCATCGAGGGTTCGGTGACCAGCTGGGTCTCCCAGCACCGGCGGCACCACGCCTTTACGGACCGGGCCGGCGACCCCCATTCGCCGATGCCTGAAGGCCCGGGGCTGGGCCATCAGCTCCGGGGCCTGTGGCATGCCCACGCCGGATGGCTCTTCGTGCACAACGAGGTCAACGCCGAGCGCTGGAGCCCCGATCTGCAGAGGGATCCCGACCTCGCGTTCGTGTCCCGCACCGTGGTGCTGTGGACCGTGCTCTCGTTCCTCATCCCGACCCTGATCGGATGGATCGTCATCGGGACGCTGTGGGGCGCGCTCCTGGCCGGCCTCTGGGCCGGGGTGGTCCGGGTCGCGCTGCTGCACCACGTCACGTGGGGCACCAACTCGCTGTGCCACACATTCGGCAAGCAGCCGTTCGGCGACAAGGACCGCAGCACCAATTTCGCCCCGTTGGCGCTCCTCAGCTTCGGCGACTCCTGGCACAACGCCCACCACGCGTTCCCGCGCTCGGCCCGCCACGGCGTGGACGCCGGTCAGCTCGATATCGCCGCCGACACGATCCGGATGTTCGAGCGGTTCGGGTGGGCCACCGAGGTGCACTGGCCACGCCGCGCCGCCATGGACCGTCGACGCGCCCTCGTCGCATCGGGTCAGCCGCGCACCAGAGGCTTGTAGCGGAGGCGGTGCGGCTGGTCGGCGTCGAGCCCGAGACGCTTCTTGCGATCGGCCTCGTAGTCGGTGAAGTTGCCCTCCCACCACCGGACCTCTGAGTCACCCTCGAAGGCGAGGACATGGGTGGCGATCCGGTCGAGGAACCAGCGATCGTGGCTGATGACCACGACGCACCCGGGAAAGCCCAGCAGCGCATCTTCGAGCGCGCGCAGGGTGTCGACATCGAGGTCGTTGGTCGGTTCGTCGAGCAGCAGCACGTTGCCGCCGCTCTTCAGCACCTTGGCCAACTGCACCCGGTTGCGCTCACCACCGGAGAGCTGCCCCACCATCTTCTGCTGATCACTGCCCTTGAACCCGAAGCTGGCCACATAGGCCCGGCTGTGGAGCTCGCGGTTGCCGACCACGATCCGGTCCACCCCGCCGGTGATCTCGTCGAAGACCGTGGCCTCGGCATCGCAGGTTGTCCCGGGACTGATCGACGTAGGCCAGCGCCACCGTGGACCCGACCTCGAGCGAGCCGGCGTCGGGCTTGTCCTCGCCGACGATCATCTTGAACAGCGTGGTCTTTCCCGCCCCGTTCGGCCCGATGACGCCGACGATGCCGCCGGGTGGCAGGAGGAACGACAGCCCGTCGATGAGCAGTCGGTCGCCGAATCCCTTGACCAGCCCCGCCGCGTCCACCACGCGATCGCCCAGCCGAGGGCCGGGTGGGATGGTGATCTCGACCTTGTCGGCTCGCCGCTCGGCCGCTTCGGCCTCGGCCACCAGTTCGTTGTAGGCGGTGATGCGGGCCTTGCCCTTGCTCTGCCGGGCCCGGGGGGACATCCGGATCCACTCGAGCTCGCGCTGCAGCGCCTCCTGGCGCGACCGGTCGGCCTTCTCCTCGCCGGCCAGCCGGGCCTGCTTCTGCTCCAGCCACGACGAGTAGTTGCCCTCCCAGGGAATGCCGGCACCGCGGTCCAGCTCGAGGATCCAACCGGCCACGTTGTCGAGGAAGTAGCGATCGTGGGTCACCGCCACCACGGTGCCCGGGTAGTCCTGCAGGGTGCGCTCCAACCAGGCCACCGACTCGGCGTCGAGGTGGTTGGTGGGCTCGTCCAGCAGGAGCAGGTCGGGCTTGGACAGCAGCAGCCGGCACAGGGCCACCCGGCGCCGCTCACCGCCCGAAAGCGTGGTCACGTCGGCGTCGCCCGGGGGCAGCCGGAGGGCATCCATGGCGATCTCGAACGTCCGGTCCAGATCCCAGGCGCCGGCGGCGTCGATCTTGGTCTGCAGGTCGGACTGCTCGGCCAGCAGCGCGTCGAAGTCGGCGTCGGGCTCGGCAAAGGCCGCGCAGACCTCGTTGAAGCGGTCCAGCAGGCCTTTGACCTCCCCCACCCCGTCGGCCACGTTGCCGGCCACGTCCTTGGCGGGGTCGAGCTGCGGCTCCTGGGCCAGAAAGCCGACCGTGAAACCCGGCGTCAGCCGGGCCTCGCCCGTGAACCCGTCGTCCTGTCCCGCCATGATCTGCAGGAGCGACGACTTTCCCGAGCCGTTGGAGCCGATGACCCCGATTTTGGCTCCCGGATAGAAGGAGAGGTTGATGCCCCGCAGCACTTCCCGGTCGGGCGGATAGAAGCGCTTGAGGTCGCGCATGGTGTAGATGAACTGGGCTGCCATGCCGACCAGTGTGACCCAGCCCCGGCCCTGACCGCGACAGGGCGACTCGCGGGGGCGCCCCCACTCGCCGCCCCGCGGCCTCTATTCTGGGTCCGGCTAACCTTGGATTAACGCTGGGAATGGCACGGAAGGCGGGCGGGGGCGGCGTTGACGGCACATCGATTTCTGCGGCGGATCGCTGTGGTCACGGGTGTCAGCGTGGCGTTGTCCCTCGGCATCATCGGCCTCACCGCCCCGGCCCCGGCCCAGGCCGCGGACACGGGACCGCATTACTACCTCGCTCTCGGTGGTTCGGATTCGGTCGGCTTTCAGCCCACGGCATCCGCCCCCCAGGGCGCACCCACCGACGAGGGGTACGCGGACGACCTCCTGGCGGCCGAGCGCGCCCGCTGGGGTGACCTCCAACTCGTGCAATTGGGCTGCCCGGGTGAGACCACCCTGACCATGATCGAGGGTGGGGACCCCTGTCATGGGTCCGACATCGCAACTCAGTCTCGCCGTGTCGTTCCTGCACCAGCACCCCTCGACGGTTCTGGCGACGGTGGATGTCGGTTTCAACGACATGGTCCATTGCCTCGGGCACCACGAGGTCGACGAAGCATGCGTGGACGTCGCCCTGGCCAATGTCCGGACCCAGATCCCCCAGATTCTGGCGGCGCTGCGCGCGGCGGGCGGCCCGCAGCTGCACATCGTCGGGGTGGGCCACTACGACCCCTATCTGGTGGCGTTCCTCGACGGGGCGGTCGGCGAGATCGTTTGCCGCGCAGAGTCTGGACGTCATCACCCGGCTGAACGAGGCGCTCCGGTCGGCCTATGCCGCTGCGGGTATCGCAATGGCCCGACGTGGCGGACGCCTTCGACATGGACAACGCCGACGCCCGCCGTCCTCCCCGACGGCGAGGCGGTGCCGCTGAACGTGGCACGGACCTGCGCGCTCGACCTGGGCCTGCGTCCCCGGTCCCCTGGGGCCGAACAAGCATCCCGACGCGGAGGGCTACCGGCTCATCAGCGATGCCATCAGCGACGCGGTGTCAAACCCCTGACGGGCTCGTGTGGGCACGGCCCGAGCCGACGAGCTCGTGTGCGCCCATGGCGCTCTCCTGTGACGGAACGACGTCACCTTGCGCCGCGTGCGCCGGGCTCTCGGGCCTCGCACGACGTGGCACCCGCGAGCGGCCGGTGAGCGGCTTGGCCAGCGGCGTCCGGGCGAGCACCTCGGTCAGGACCACGCAGGCGAAGAAGACGATCACGACCGTGAACAGGCAGACGATCGGCCACGGCACGTAGGAATTGAGGTGGCGCCATCCGGCCCACCCGAGTGCCGTGATGAACACCAGCTGGGCCAGATAGACGCCGTAGGAATCGTCAGACCCGGTCTTGGTCAGGGCCCTGGTCCGCGTCGATCGGCGGCGGCTGACCAACCACACACCGAGGAGATAGATACTGGCGATCGCACCGATGTTCCACGGGATCACGATGGGTTGGAAGGGGTCGGAGCTCGAACCGAACCAGGACACCACGTGATACACGGCGAGGTAGTACCAGGCCTCGGCGAGGGCGGCACTGGCCAGGGTCGCGCCGAGGACGAGCCAGACATGGGAGCACAGCCAGCGATGCACCTCTTCGAGATGGAAGGCGACCACCATGCCGGCAATCAGATAGAACTGGTACGACGTGACCTCGCGTGTCGCCCAGAACCCGCGCATCCAGTGCGGGAGGACGCCCCAGTGCATGAGGGACACGATCAGGACCTGCAGCGCGGCGCTGACCGCCAGCAGAAGGCCGTGGTGCCCCACCGTCCGGCGCAGAAGGATGAGGAGGAGCGGGAACACGACATAGAACTCGAGCAGGACGACCAGGAAGTAGAGCTGGTAGTACCCGGTCCCCACCAGGTAGGCCAGATGATCGAGCCTCGACGGCAGCGATCCGGTGGTCCCGTGCAACGTCACGAAGAAGTAGATGAGCGTCCAGCACAGGTACGGCACGCCGACCGCGCTGAAGCGCTTGCGCCAGAAGGTACGCAGATGCATCTCCTGCACGCCCCGGAAGCTGTAGGCGATCATGCAGGCGGAGATGAAGAGGAACGCCTCGCGGGTGACGTGGAGAAGTTGGAGCGAGGCCCCGACGGTGACACCGGTTCCCACCGCGGCGAAGAAGATGAGCGTGTGGGTGGAGACGACGCCGAACTGCTTCACCGGCCGCATGGCGTCGATGTGATCGAGCCGCTTGCGCGTGCCGCTCACCGGTGTGGACGGGGCGAGGGGTGAGGAGTCGACGCTCATCGACAATTGAGGTGGGCGATCACCGCGACATCGCTTTCGCGCAAGCGCGCGCCGTTGCACTTTGCCCGTTGCCCCCGCCGGCAATGCATCGACGACGTTGAGGGAGATCGGCCGCTTGCTCTTCACCAGGGCCGTCACCAGCCGCCCGCGGATGCGCTCGAGCGCCTCCCCCGCTGCAGCGCCCTGTGACGCGCCGTCGACTCCGTGCAGCACGAGGTAGGCCACCGGCACCTGTCCCATTTCGGGGTCGGGAGCTGCCACGACGGCCACTGCCGCCACCGCAGGGTCGACGAGGACCATCTCCTCGATCTCACGCGGGAAGACTTTCTCGCCACCCCGGTTGATCACGTCGTCCGTACGCGCATCGAGGTAGAGGTAGCCGTCCTCGTCGAAGTGCCCGAGGTCCCCCGTCCGGAGCCAGCCGTCGCCGTCGATCCGGTCCGCATGATGGCCGCCCTCGTAGGCGACGATCACCGAAGGTCCGCGGATCTCCACGTGCCCCACATTGTCGCCCTCTACCTGCGCCGCGTCCTCGGCCGGGGCCGTGTCGTCAACCACTATCCGGAGTTCGACGCCGACGGGCAGGCCCACCGATCCCGGCTTGCGCGGGCCCGAAAGCGGGTTGGCCGTGATCTGGCTCGCCGCTTCGGTCATCCCGTACGTCTCGAGGATGGGAATCCCGGTGTTCGCTTCGAAGCGGGCCGAGGTGGGAACCGGCAAAGGAGCGGAGGCGGAGCGGATGAACCGGATGCGTGACGGGATCGTCTCGTCGGTCCGCGGCTCGGCCAGGCGCGAGATGATGGCGGGCACCGCGTTGATCCACGTGATCTTCCGCTCACCCATCAGGTTCCAGAAGTTGGTGCGGTGGAACCGGTCATCGAGCACCAGCGTCGAACCGGCGACGAGGGTGGACAGAAGACCGACGACCTCGGCGTTGATGTGGAAGAGCGGCAACGAGTTGAATCCCCGGTCATTCGACGTGAGCCGATGGTGGGCCACTACGTTGCGGGCCGTCTGCAGGAGTTGCCCCTGGGGCAGGGGGATCACCTTGGGCACGCCGGTCGTGCCCGACGAGGCCAGCACCGCCCCGCCCGGCAGGCCCCGCTGCCCTGACACCTGCACCCCGCGGACGCCGATGCGTGCTGTCGGGACAGGAGTGCCGATGTCCACCCAGCCGACGCCGACACCGTCGGGAGCGCTGCGATCGGCGAAGACGATCTCCGCGCCGACCCGCCCCAGGGCCTGGAGCAGGCCGCCCGGCCCATGCGCCGGCGTGTTGGGGTCGAGCGGCGCCCCCCAGCGACCGGCCGCCATCGTTCCCAGGAACGCCACGGAGAAATCGATGGGATCGTTGACCAGGAGAGCGACCGTGGAGCCCTCGTCGGCGCCGGATGTGCGGAGCACCCCCGCCCAGTGCTCGACGGCTTGGCCGAGGTCCTCGAAGGTCAGGCTCCGCTCCCCGCGGGCGTCCTCGATGAACGGCCGCTCCCCCTCGGAAAGGGCCCGGGCGACCACCAGTTCGGACACCGGACCGGCCAGGAGCCCGGGGGCCGGCAACGAGGCGACTTCGGAGACGAGCGCCGACATCAGTACATCATCCTCGGGTCGGCGTAGTGCTTGAACTCGATCAGGTTGTCTGACGGGTCGCGAAGGACGAAGGTACGGTGCACCTCGACCAATCCCTCGAAGCGAACGCTGAGGTCGCGAAACATCTCGATCTTGCGCTGCGACACAGAGTCGGTGCAGTGCATCGAAATCCTCCGCCTCGCGAAAGGTCACGCCGAAGTGACGCGGGTAGAGGGCGAGTTCCTCCTCGCGCCGAGCCGGCGGTTCGGTCAGATGGCAGACCAACTGATCACCGAAGAAGTCGAGGGTGATCCGATCGGGGTACCGCCGTGCGAGCTTGCACCCCAATTGGCGGACGTAGAAGTCCTCGGTCTCTTCGAGGTGGTACGCAGGTATCGCCAGATGAAAGGCGTCCCTACTTTCTCTCACGTGCGACCACCCTCGAAGGTGCACAAGGTCTCGGCGCGCAGCCCGAGCCGGATGGTCTCGAGGCCCAGTACGGCGGTCGCCGCCACATTTCCGAGGTTCACGTTGGCGCCGAGCCTCTTCACGAAGTAGTTCTGGAGCTCCGACGAGGGTGCTTCGAACAGCAACGTCTCGTGATTGAGCTCGCAGGTGAGAAGTTCCTCGATCAACCCGAAGCGAAGCTCTCCGTTCGGCCGGCAGATCCCGGACTTGCCGCTCTCCCGGGCTTCGAGCGTGACGAGCACGGCTCCGGCATCGAGATCTTCGTGGATGCACTCGATCCAACGGCTCGGCGGCAGGTTCTCCGACCGTTCGGCGTCCTTGAACCCCACTTCGGAAATGACCTGGAAGTCATCGGCCAGCTTCCTGATGTAGCCGGCTTTCTCGGGGTTCGTGAGGTCGATCGTTCCGTTCGAAACCTCCACGTATTCACAGGAGAACGACTGGCAGAAGTCGCGATAGTCGTCCAGCCGGCCCTGAAGGACGAACTTCTCGAAGAGCGTGCCGCCGAAGTAGTAATTCACACCGACCTCACGCAGGACATCGATCTTCTCGCGCAGGTCGTTGGTGACCAGCGCCGTCCCCCAACCGAACTTGATGAAATCGAGGAACTCGGCACCACTTTCCACCACGTCGCGGAAATAACGGGTTGGAAGGCCGCCGTCGACGACCATCGTGATGCCGGTCGACCTCGGCTTCGCCGACCTCTGGGGGAGCTGCAGGGTTGTGGGACGCATAGGAGCCTCCGTGCTCTTCGTTATCGCTTCGTGGCCTGGACGATGGCGGGCAATTCGATCTTCCACACGCTGCCGTTGGGCACCACGTCCCAACGCGTGCCCAGCATGGGCACGCCCGCGCAATAGGCGCGCAGGGCGCGTATGGTCCCGCCGTGCGTGACGATCACCACGCCGCCGGCATGGGGGCGGTCTTCCAGGCCGTCGACGAACATTTTGGCCCGCTCGTAGAGATCATCGAGTGACTCCCCGCCGTCGGGACGCAGCGTCGTGTCGACGACGCGCTCGTCTCGGATGCCCGACTGCCCCGCGTCGAGCGTGTGCAGCGGGCGACCTTCGCACACCCCGAAGCAGCGCTCGCGCAGGGCGGGATCCGTGTGGACCGCAAGGCCAAGTGCCGTCCCGACGAACGCCGCCGTCTGTCGTGCACGCTCCAGATCACTTGCATAGATCGCGTCGACCGCCGCGGTCCGCAGGCCCCGCGCGACATCACGCGACTGCATGCGGCCGTGTGCCGTGAGCACGGGCCCTTCCGCGTGTCCCTGGATGAGGCCCAGATCGTTCCACGTACTCTCTCCGTGCCGCACCAACCACAGTGTCCTGGTGTCATCGTCGCCTGCCGCATTCATTACCCCTTCAGTCTGTCCAGTTCCTCTGTGGTGTGACTGTGAACCCGGTCAGAAGGGAATTGCGTTCTGCTGGGAAAGACCTGGGGATTTTCGACAAATGTGACGTCACCTGGTACCTCTACCCGAAGAGGTGCGGTCGCATACCCGTCACGAAGCGAGCCAGTCACCTGGGACGCGACCTCGATTGACGGTGACGACACACCGGCTGCCGAGGCGGCCTTCGCGGTGCCACCGGGCGGAGAGCCCGGTTCTCAGGCCCTCATTTCGTCGATGCGCTCTTCGAGGAACGCCCGTTCGACTGCGTTCTCGCTCAGGAGCAACGCCTCTCCGTACGCCGCGCGTGCTTCGCCCGTCCGGCCGAGCTTGCGCAAGAAGTCGGCGCGCGCCGAGGCCAGGTAGCTGTAGGTCGCCAGCAGCGGGTCGGTCCCGATTGCCTCGAGTGCGTCCAGTCCTGCCTGAGGACCCTCCGCCAATCCCAACGCCACGGCATGATTCAGTGCCACGACGGGCGAGGGCCAGATCTGCATGAGGACGACATAGAGACCGACGATTTCCTGCCAGTCGGTGGCGTCCCATGAGCGAGCTTGGGCATGCACCGCGGCGATGGCGGCCATCAGCGCGAAGCGGCCGGGGGGCCGGCGCAGGAGCGCCTCGCGCACGAGCGCGATGCCCTCGCCGATGGCAGCCTGATCCCAACGGGCGCGGTCCTGATCAGCCAGAAGGACCAACTCACCGACGTCGCCGAGGCGCGTGGCGCGCCGGGCATCGGTCAGGAGGATCAGGGCCAGGAGGCCGGCGACATCGGCGTCGTCGGGGAGCAACGTGCGCAGGAGACGGGCCAGGTCGAGCGAGCGCTCCACGAGGTCGCGCCGCAACAGGTCGGCGCCGGCCGGCGCGGTGTGCCCGGTCGAGTAGAGGAGATGGACGACCGTCAGCGCGGCGTCGACGCGGGAAGGAAGCTCCTCCACCGGGGGGACCCGATAGGGGATGCGCGCAATCACGATCTTCTTCTTGGCCCGCGTGATGCGGGCCGCCATGGTGCCCTCACTGACCAAGAACGCGCGCGCCACCTCAGCCGTCGTCAGCCCGCATACGAGACGGAGCGTGAGCGCGACCTGGGCCTCGGGGCTGAGGGCGGGGTGGCAGCACGTGAAAATCAACCGCAAGCGGTCGTCGACGATCTCGGGGGTCTCCGCGTCCTCCGGGCCCGGACCCTCCCCCCGCTCCACGAGACGCGGGAGGGCCCGGCCGTATGTCGCAGCGCGACGCGTGCGATATCGACGGCGCGGCGGCGGGACACCGTCGTCAACCACGCGCCCGGATTGGCGGGGATGCCCTTCGCCGACCAAGTGGCCAACGCGCGGGCATACGCGTCCTGGACACACTCCTCCGCGAGGTCGATGTCGCCGGTGACGCGCACCGTCGCGGCGAGCACGAACGCCCACTCGCGACGGTGCGCATCGGCGACCGCGGCCTCGACCGAGGCACTCTCGGGAGCGTGGACCGGGTTCAGTCGAACGTCCTGATCGGCCGCACCTCGACCCCGCCCGCCGGCATGGGGATCTGCTTGGCCAAGGACAGTGCCTCGTCCAAGTCGGCGGCTTCGACGAGGTAGTAGCCGCCCAGCGCTTCCTTCGTCTCCGCGAACGGACCATCGGTGACGACGAAACCACCCGACGCATCCTCTCGTACCGAGGTCGCCGTGCCCGTCCCCTGGAGGGCGTTTCCGCCCCGCAGCGCGGCGACATTGCGCTCGCCGAACTCCTGGTGACCCTTCATCGTCTGGTTGAACCCCTCGACATCGCTCTTGGCAATCTCCGCTTCGTCCCCATAAATGAGGATGAGGTATTCGGCCATCGTCTGCTCCTCTCTTCGTCGACCCCGTTGGTGGCGTCGCCCACTTAGTACGACGAACGATGTCGGGCGAAATCGACACCACCGCCCCGATTCTTCACCCTCGGCGCTGTCTGCCGCTGCTCGACCGGCCGCGCGACGTCCGGCGCCGTCCCCGGGGACCGTCCCGGGAATCTGGCAAGATCGAGGTCATGCCTGCGATCTCGCTCCCTTACTTCGTCGCCCTTCCCGACGTTCCCGGGCCCTGGCCGGGCATCGTCGTCATCCACGAGGGTGGGGGCATCAGCCCGCAGCTGTTGCGCGTGTGCCAGCGCCTGGCGGCAGAAGGCTACGGGGCCATCGCCCCTGATCTTTTCTTCCGCAGCGGCGGCACCGAGTCGGCTGACTTCGCGTCGTTGATGGGTGCGCTGTCACCCGAACAGGTCCTGGCCGATGTGACGGCTGCGGCCGGGACCCTGCGGAGCCTCGGGGCCGGGCGGATCGGTGTCACCGGGTTCTGCATGGGGGGTCGCTTCTCGTGGTACACGGCGCTCCATGGTCAAGGGTTCGAGGCTGCCGTCGGATTCTACGGGGGAGGCATCGCCGACGACCTCGGCGATCCGACCTGCCCGACACTCCTGTTCTTCGGCGGACAGGATCCCTACATTCCGACGGAAGACATCGAACGGGTCGTGTCCCACCATCGCGACACCATCGTGTACCCGCACGCCACGCACGGCTTCATGCGGGACGGCTCAGAGAGTTTCGACCCCGAAGCCGCCGCAGACGCCTGGGCCCGCACGCTCACCTTCTTCGTCGAGCACCTGCGCTAGCAGCGAGGCGTGCCGCCTCAAAGCGCCCGCATCGAATTGTTCCGGGAGTCGTGGGTGACCTCGGCCAGACCGAGGGCCTCGAGCAACGGCGGGAGATACATGCCGAACCGTCCCCGGTACCCGTTCCGCAACCCGTACCAACCCCCGACCGGGTTGTCGGCCGACCGCCCCCATGCCTCCACCGTGCCGGCGGCGGCGGGCTTCTTCTCGTCGGTTGCCCCCAACGGCACCCAGTCCCCTTGCGCGGTCAGCCAAGCGTGCAGGTCCTCGATGGCCCGCGCGTCGTACCTGAGCGTCGTCGAACCGACCTGGCAGATCAACGCCGGAGGATCGGCCGCGTCGTCCCGGTACATCGTGTAGGCAGAACTGCCCGGCGGCGTCGTCAATTCCCACGGGTCCTCCTTGGTTCCAGCGGACATCACCCTTCTCCTTTCGCTGCTGCGGACACGAAATGCGGGAGCAACGTGTCCCAGCCCAACTGATTGCGGGCGCGCCAGTCGGCTGCCGCATCACCGAGACGCTCCCACCCTCGATGCTCGATCTCGACGTGCGTACGGGCATCACCCTCGGGGACGAATCGGATCGACACCTCGGTCGCCGTCGCCGGATCCGCGCCGAGGTGCCACCGGTACCCCAGTTCCCGCGGAGGGTCCCACCGGGTCACCTCGCCCCACTCGTGCTCCTCGCCGTCGATCGCCCGTTCGAAGATTCGGCCACCGACGCCCGGTTCGAGGACGAGGAGATCCGCGTTCCCGGTGACGGTGTGGTCGCGCGGCCACCACGTGTCGATGCGGGTCGTCCATACCGTGAATGCATGCGCAGGCAGGCATTCGACGTCGAAGGAGATCCGGAGTGGCGCGATCACCGCTTCGGTTTGCTGTCGACGTTTTCGGCCAGAAGGCGGAATCGTGCCGCGGCCTCGCCCCAGATCCCTTCGAGATAGGCCTGTACCGCGTGCAATCCTTCCTGGCGGAGGTGGTAGATATGCCGGGTGCCGTGCTGCTCTTCGGCCACCATGCCGGCATCCTTCAGGAGACGAAGGTGACGCGAGACGGCGGGGCGGCTGATCGGCATGGCAGCGGCGATCTCCTGCACAGGCTTGTCACCGGTGCTCAACTGGCGCAGGATTTCGCGCCGATTGGCGTCGCCGAGAGCACCGAAGGGGTCGCCCGATGACGGCCCCGGCGCCCCTTTCGACCTTCCTCCTACCAACGCGCTTCCCCCCTTTGGTAACGATAGGGGTACCGTAACATAACGGTTACGCGTGTGACGCGCCCACCTGTGCTCGACGCCGCGTGACATGGACGCCCGGTTGGGCTATGACCAGGAGTTAGGGGAAGTTTCCTTGCCCGTCTGACGTTGTAGCAAGGGCACGGATACCCACCATTGAGAAAGAAGGAGTTGGTGTGACGAGCACATACAGCAAGGATCCGGCAGCCATCGCCAAGCTGAGCCCCCGGCAGTACCAGGTGACCCAGGAGGCCGCCACCGAGCCGGCGTTCAACAACGAGTTCTGGGACCACAAGGAAGCCGGGCTCTACGTGGACATCGTCTCGGGCGAGCCACTCTTCACGTCGACGAAGAAGTTCGACAGCGGGTGCGGGTGGCCCAGCTTCACCGCCCCGATCAAGGCCGAGAACGTCGTGGACATCGTCGACAAGAGCCACGGGATGATCCGGACCGAAGTCCGATCCAGCGCACGCCGACAGCCACCTCGGCCACGTCTTCAATGACGGGCCCAGGGAGGAAGGGGGGCTTCGTTACTGCATCAACTCGGCCGCCCTACGCTTTGTCCCGTACGAGGACCTCGAGGCCGAGGGCTACGGAGAGTACAAGAAGTTGTTCGACAACCCGACGACCACGCAGGAGGTGGACGGATGACGACGGAAAAGGCGATTCTCGCCGGCGGTTGCTTCTGGGGAATGCAGGACCTGATTCGGAAGCGCCCCGGGGTTCTCTCGACCCGGGTCGGCTACACCGGAGGTGAGGTGGCGAATGCCACCTACCGCAACCACGGGACCCACGCCGAGGCGATCGAAATCACGTTCGACCCCAGTGTGATCTCCTACCGGGATCTTCTCGAGTTCTTCTTCCAGATCCACGATCCGACGACCAAGGATCGCCAGGGGAACGACCTCGGCAAGAGCTACAGGTCCGCCATCTTCTACGAGAACGACACCCAGCGCGAGATCGCGGAGGACACCATCGCCGATGTCGAGGCCTCAGGCCTCTGGCCGGGCAAGGTCGTCACCGAAGTGGTGCCGGCGGGACCGTTCTGGGAGGCCGAGCCCGAACATCAGGACTACCTCGAGCGCTACCCGCAGGGCTACACGTGCCACTTCCCCCGCCCCGGTTGGGTACTCCCCCACCGGAAGGACAAGGTCGCTTCGTAGGACGGGTGACGCCGGGCGTGCCCTCAGGGCGCGCCCGGAAGGGCCCGCGGTACGCGCCGACCTCCGTGGGCGCATAATGCGGAGAGTGCAGGAAACGTCGGTACTGCACGAGAAGGAAGGAGGAATGCGGTGTTCCACCACCACAGCAAGCAGCCCTCGGACTCGCCCATTGTTTCTCCAAAGGTACGAACGGTACGGTTGCTGAAAGATCCCGAGGAGCTACAGGCTGCAGTCGAACGGGCGCAGGCGTTCGAGCGCCGGAGAGTCGACGAGTACCAGCGCCGGGTCGGCGCCTATGACCGCTTCCTGGCTTCTTCCGAAACCAAGTCCGCCGTCGTGGTGCCGATCGAGTCAACCGCCAGCTAGACTGATCCGGCCGACCCGCTGTCGGGGCTGACCCGGGCCAGCCTGAAGAGGTGGGCTTCGAAAGGTCCGCGCGCCACGTACAGGCCACCGCCTCTGGCGGGGTCCATGTCGTCACCGGCTCTCCGGTAGGACTGAAGATCGAGCACGTCGGTGAGATCCCACTGGGCGCCGGCCGTCCCGCCCAGTGCCACAAGGCCGTCCGCGGCCGCACCGGAGAAGTTCACAACGACGACGTGACGGTGGACGTCCCCCTGCCACTGCCACGCCAAAAGGTTGCGGTAGCTGTCGTTGTCCGGCCAGCCGCTGACCTCGAGCGTGCTCCAGCGCCCCGACCGCAGTCCCTCGGCCGCCAACAGGCCGAGGAGGCGGACCCAGCGGGCCGCCGCCGCGTCGTCGCGTTGCTCGACCGGCCACCGGCCGAGCTGCACCGGCATGTGGAGCCTGCGGCCACTGAATTGACCTTGGAAGAGGAGCAGTGCTCCCGGTGCCGTGGCGACCACCACGCTGGCCGCCTCCCCCCGGTCCGCCGGGAAGACAGCGGCTGCCCGGGGCTCGTCGTGATTCTCCAAGAACCGCACCAGATGTTGCTGGTAGTCGGGATCGGCGGCCAGGTGGTCCCGCACCGAGCCGGCGTCGGCGGACGCGAGGCGATCGTACAGACGCTTGTCGTAGCAGTGGTCGAGGCCCTGCGCGAGCAGATCCGGCTCGCGGTCCCAATAGGCCTCGGCGACGAAGAGGAAATCCGGGTGCTGCATCTTCACCGCCCCCGTGACCTCGCTCCAGTACGGCGCGGGACCCGGCGGGCCCACCCGGTCGCCCCACGTCTGTGCAACGACGTCGTCGAGCAGCAGCATCGCCATGTCACAACGCACCCCGTCGCACTGGTCGGCGATATCCGAAAGGGTCGCGATGACTGCCGAGCGCAGGGCGGCCTGTGTCGGGTCGAGTTGGACGACGTCGGGCCATGGGGAGAAGTACGGGTCGCGGCCCATGGCCAGGACCCCACCCGCCGTCTCGAGGAAGGCCGGGGGCTCGGTCCCCAAGTCCGCCGCGGTCCCGCGCACGAAGTACTCGGGGTGCGTCTCCACCCACTCGTGGTCAGGCGCGACGTGATTGGGAACGAAGTCGAGGAGAAGGCGGACCCCCCGCGTGGCCAGCTCCGCCCGGGCCGCCGCGAGCCCGTCGGGACCACCGAACCGGGCATCCACGCGGTAGCGACGAATGCAGTACGGGGAGCCGACGACGTCCGCCTCGGTCGCGTCGGGCAGGAGGCGGGCCACCTCGGCACGAATTGCCTCGTCGCCCAAGGCGATCTCCCGGCCCACAGGGCTGCGCTCCCAGACGCCCATGAGCCAGACGGCGTCCACCCCGGGGAGGGCGACGGCGTCCCACTCCGAAGCGGGCACATCGGCGAGGGTGCAGGGGTGCCCGCTTCGAGCAGCCACCTCGTTGAGCCACGGTAACGTGCTCAACTCGTAGATGACGGGGTGCGCGGGCCATGGACCCGACATTGCGCCCGACTTCTTCGCCTTCGACGCTTTCGGGCGCGCAACCCTCACGACGAGGACGCCGTCGGAGGCCCCTGCGTGCCGTAAGCCAGGAGGCCACCCGTCGCGTGCAGGGCGTCATGCGCCGTGGCCTCTCCGAAGAGTTGGATCAGACGCGCCACGGTGCCGGTCCACCCCGTCTGGTGACTGGCACCGATACCGGCACCGTTGTCGCCGTGGAAGTACTCGTGGAACGACAACACGTCGCACCAGTGAGGGTCGTTCTGGAATTTCTCCGTCCCTCCATAGACGGGCCGGCTGCCCTCCTCGTCCCGCAAGAAGATGGAGATGAGACGATCAGCCAGATCCTTCGCCACCTCGAAGAGCGTCATCTCATGACCAGAACCGGTAGGACACTCGATGGTGAAGGAGTCCCCGTAGTAGCGGTAGTACTGCAGCAGGGCGCGCACGATCAGCAGGTTGATCGGGAACCACACCGGTCCGCGCCAGTTCGAGTTGCCACCGAACATGCCCGTGTCGGACTCCGCGGGCAGGTAGCCGACGACGTACTCGTGGTCTTCGACCACGAACACATACGGTTCAGCCAGGTGGGAGCGCGACAACGACCGCACTCCATGGGGGCTCAGGAACCGTTCTTCGTCCAACATCCGGGTGAGGACGAGGCGGAGCTTCTCCTCGTTCAGCACCGAGAGCATCACGTGACCGTTGACCCCGGGCTTGCGGGGGTCGGCCACATTGACCAACAGGTCGCCGTTGCGCTCCAGATAGCCCTGAACCCGATGGACCAGGCTCGGAAACTGTTCGAGCGTCTCGGGTTGAATGATCGCCACGGCACAGAGCGGGATCAGTCCCACCATGGAGCGGATGCGGAGCCGGGTCGCCGTGCCGTCGGGTAACCGGAGTACGTCGTAGAAGAACCCGTCCTCTTCGTCCCACATCTCGTCGGAGGTCTGCCCCACGCGGTCCATGGCCCCGGCGATCTGGAAGAAGTGCTGGACGAACTTGAGGGCCAGGTCCTCGTAGCTGGGATCGGCCGTGGCGAGCTCGATGGCGAGCTCCAACATGTTCTGACTGAACAGCGCCATCCATGCCGTCCCGTCCGCCTGCTCCAACTGGCCGCCGGTGGGCAGGGGCGCACTGCGATCGAAGACCCCGATGTTGTCGAGGCCGAGAAACCCACCTTCGAACAGGTTGCGGCCGGACGGGTCCTTGCGGTTCACCCACCAGGTGAAGTTGACGAGCAGCTTCTTGAACGCGTTGCGGAGAAAGTCGATGTCGACTCCCCCATGTTCGTGAGGCGCCGCACGGTGCGCGAAGAGCGTGGCCCACGCATGGACCGGTGGGTTGACGTCGCCGAAATTCCACTCGTACGCAGGGAGCTGGCCGTTCGGATGCAGGTAGACATCCGAGAGCATGAGCTCTATCTGATTACGCGTGAAAGCCGGGTCGACCATGCTGAGCGCCACGCAGTGGAAAGCGAGGTCCCATGCTGCGTACCAGGGATACTCCCACTTGTCGGGCATGGAGATGATGTCCCCGTTCAGCATGTGGAACCATTGCATGTTCCGCAGGTCACGGGTCGGTGAGCGCAGCGGGTGCGCGTGATGTTCCTGCAACCAGAGGTCGACATCGAAGAAGTAGAACTGCTTGCTCCAGAGCATGCCGGCCAACGCCTGGCGCATGACCGCGGCCGAGTCGGCACTGACGCCCGACGGCGTCAGTGCACCGTAGAACTCGTCAGCTTCGTGACGACGGAGTTGGAGGACCCGGTCGAAATCGGGACCGAGGCACTCACTCGCTCCAACTGTGGAACCAGCTCGCTGAAGGCGGAGCATCACTACTTGGGATGCACCGGCCGGGACGATCAGGGTGTGATGGGCGGCGGCCTTGGTCCCGCGTCCCTCCGGGTTCACGGCGTTGCTCTTGCCGTCGACGACGAAGTCGTTGATGCCGTCCTTGACGAACGGCGTCATATTCTCTCCGCCGAACAGTCTCACGGCGTTGGTCTCGTTTTCGGTGAAAAGCCAGGTGGCATGCTCCGCTGCGGTGATCACCCAGTCGCCCAGGACATGGTGGCGGGCGAGGATCCGGCCCGGTTCGTCCGACTGCAGGGAGGGCCGCTCTGTGAGGCCGTCGAACCAGGTGTTGCGATACCAGACGGTCGGAAGCACGTGGAGCTCGGCGGCGTCGGGTCCCCGGTTGTGCACCGTCACCGCCATGAGGACGTCTTCTGGGCCGGCCTTGGCGTATTCGACCTCGATGTCGAAGTACCGGTCCTCGCTGAAGATCCCCGTGTCGAGGAGTTCGTATTCCTGTTCGGTCTTCGACCGCGCGCGATTCGTCGACACGAGATCGTCGTAGGGGTAGGCGGCGTGGGGGTATTTGTAGAGGTACCGCATGTAGGAGTGGGTCGGCGTGTTGTCGACGTAGAAGTAGTACTCCTTGACGTCTTCACCATGGTTCCCCTCGGAGTTGGTGAGACCGAACATCCGCTCCTTGATGATCGGGTCCTTGCCGTTCCACAGCGCGAGCGCCACGCACAGTTGCTGGCGGTCGTCGCTGATACCGGCGATACCGTCCTCGCCCCACCGGTAGGCGCGCGAGCCGCGCCTGATCGTGGGTGAAGTAATTCCAGGCATCGCCGTCTTGGCTGTAATCCTCCCGGACGGTTCCCCACTGACGCTCGCTCAAGTACGGTCCGAAACGACGCCACGGCACTCCGTCCACGTCGGCGTCGCGCAGTCGCTGGCCCTCGGCGGTATCGTCCATCTCCCGGGTCATGCCCATCACCTCGTCACCTTGAGTTGGTTCGGTGCTGAGCAGCTCCGCACGATCCAACGCCGCCGCTTCTCCGGTCGAAGTATAGGACGCACGTACCGCTTCCCACTCTGCGGCGGCGCACGCGAACGGACGATGAACTGCGTGAACAAGCACGGGCAGTAACAAGCACGGGCAGTAAGGAGGGCGACGAAAAAAGACGTGGCGTGCGGAGTTGGGCAAGCGTTGAGAATGCATAGTCCCGTTGATGATCTGCGTCGCCCACTGTTGTGGTGCAGAAATGGGCGAACCCGCAGAAGACAACCGACAGGCGCGCCCCGACCAGGAGCGCGCCGCGACGACGAAGACGAGAAGTGAGAAATCGTGAACCTTGCCATGAAGCTCGCCCGGGTTGAGCTCGACGGCGGGTCCGACATCGCTGCCACGGGGGATCCCGCTCTCGACGCGGCGATTGCCCTCGGACAGGCCTTCATGGGAAACCTCGGGCTGGTCCTTCTCGACGCGGGACCGGCCGTCACCGCCGCGGCGGTTGCTGCCCTCTCGGGCGGCCACCTGCTGATCGAAGACGTACCCGGCGTCGGCAAGACGGTCCTGGCCCGGGCCATCGCCACGTCGCTGGGAGCTGAGCTGTCGCGCGTCCAGGGCCATCCGGACCTCCTGCCGTCCGACGTCACGGGCGTTTCCATCTACTCGCCGGACAAGGCAACGTGGGAGTTCCACCGGGGACCCGTGTTCGCGCACGTCGTTCTCTTCGACGAGCTGAACCGCACCCCGCCCCGCACGCAATCGGCCCTGTTGGAGACCATGGAGGAGCACCAGGTCAGTGTGGACGGTGAATCATGGCTCCTCCCCCGTCCGCACATGGTGATCGCGACCCAGAATCCACGATCGCAGCGGGGCACCTTTCCGCTCGTGGAAAGCCAACTGGACCGCTTCGCCGTCGCGACGTCGATCGGCTATCCCGATGCGGCGCACGAAGCCCAGATGGCCCTCCACCAAGGAGGGACCTATGCCTTGGCCGATCTGCGTGCGGTCTGCACACCGGCGGAGTGGTTGGAGGCCCAGCTGGCGACGAACCAGGTGGCCGTCACGCCAGTCGTCGCCGAGTACGCCGTAGAGATCTGCCGGGCGAGCCGCGTGGCCCCGGGCGTGCGTCTCGGGAGCCAGCCCCCGCGCCGTGATCTGGCTCATCAGATCGGCCCAGGCGCACGCACTCCTTCAGGCCAGGACCTATGTGGTCCCCGATGACGTGAAGGCCGTCGCCGTAGGGTGTCTGGCCCATCGCATCCTGTTGGATGAAGGGGAAGAAAGCATCGGGCAGGCCGTCGGGGTGGTCCGGGGAATTCTCGAAGCGACGGCCGCGCCGAGGCCATGAGCGGGCTGGGCGCGACCCGCCCGCCCCGTCGGCGCCCGATCGCCGTCGCCGCGGCCATCCTCGGCATCTGGTGGCTGGTCGCGCACAATGGAGGTTCGGGCTGGGTCCAGGCCCTCGGTGACATCGTCTTCGGAACGCTCGTCATCGGCATTCTCGGACCGGGGGTGGTTCTGACCCGCGCCAGGGTACGGTGGTCGACGCCCCCCTCCAGGGCACGGCGGGTCTGCCGGCGCACGCTGCGGATCGCAGCCTCGACACGCCTGCGCGTCCGACCTGTCAGTCCCCCCGGCGACGAGGTCTTCGTGGGGCCTGTCGGAGGCCACCGGGCGCCAGAGGAGGAGATCTCCCTTCTCCCGACCTGTCGGGGGATCCATGAGACCGTGACCCTGGACATCGCCACAGCGGCACCGTTCGCCCTGCAGTGGTGGACCCGCCGGGTCGTGCTCCCGTTGCCTGCGGTGCTCCACGTCGCCCCCCGCCGGGGTCGGCCCTGGTCGCTCCCGCTTCGGGATCACGAAGAAGAAGCTGGCGCAGTTCTCGATTGGCTGCAGGCCGACGTCGGTGAGCCCAGGGGATCGCGCCCGTATCGGCCCGGCGACACTCGGCGTCGGGTGCACTGGCGCGCGACGGCACATGCCGGCGAGCTCATGGTCAGCGAGGTAGAAGGCCCTTCATCGGAGCCGGTCACCCTCACGGTCACGCTTCCTCCCGACCCCGAAGAAGCCGAGCGTGTCGCTGAGCGCGCTCTGGGCACGGTCGTGCAATTCCTCGAACGTGGTGCACCTGTCCACCTGGCCACGCTCGAGGCGGCCGGCCCTGTCGTCGCCCTGGTGGCGGATCGCCGCATCGCGGGTCGGCGTCTGGCCCGCGCGGTGCCCCGAGCGCAGATCCCCCCCGCTCGATCCAAATGAAGATTATCGAAACGATCCGCACCGCCAACCGGCCGGGTCCGCCGGAACACTCGATCGCGCTGCGGGTCGCGTGTCTCGGTGCGGTCATTGTGGCGATCGCCGCCGCGGCATCGATGGGCGAGATCTCCGAGGTGACGGCACTCTGCGGGAGTGGGCTGGCGGCGCTCGGGATGGGTTTCTCCTATGCGACCCGGTCGCACCCCCCGGCCTGGACGAAGATCCTCGTCGCGGTGGGAGCCATCGGGGTCTCGGTGTGGTTCTTCCAATCAGTGACAGGCCCGGTAAACGGCATTGCGAACGTCGAGGAGCCGCTGATCGTGCTCCTCGTCTCCATCCTCGTGCTCCATTCCTTCCACGTGCCCGCCCGGCGCGACCTCACCTTCTCCCTGGCCGCAGCGGCAGGGCTCATGGCTGTCGGCGGCGCGCAGGCAATCGATCTTCGTTTCGGTTTCTACGCGCTCGCCTGGGCGGGCTTCAGCCTCGTCGGCCTCACCTTGATGTGGCGATCGGCGAGCCACGGCGGCAGGGTGTCCGTGGCGCTCCTCACCTCGGTACTGTCCGCAGTGGCAGTGGCAGCGGTTGCCATCTTCCTCGTCCTTCCTGCGCCGACGGTCGCCGCCAAGCTCAACCTTTTCGACAAAGCCGGCATCGGGGGCGCCGTGGGAGTCCCCGGTGCACTGGCGGGAGACTCGGGCTCCCCTTCCCAGCTGGCGCGACCCGGAAGCCCCACGGGCCCGACCCGTGTCGGTGGCTACCTCGGATTTGCCAACAGTCTGGATACCGCGTTGCGGGGAAAACTCGACAACACCCTCCTCATGCTGGTCCGCGCCGAGCGCCCCTCGTACTGGGTGGGCGAAACGTTTAATTCCTGGAACGGCACGAGTTGGGCATCGACGAACAACCCCTCCCACACGGTCAGTGAAACCTCACCATTTATCCTGCCGCCCGCCACGGGAAGCGACGCCCCCTCGCAATCGGACCTGCAGACCTTCTATGTCGTCGGTTCGACGGCGAACCTCGTGTTCCACGCGGAAGCGGCAAGCGAGTTGTGGTTTCCGACCTCCAAAATCTATGTCGCCGATGACGGGACCATCGTGTCGCCCATCGGGCTTGGCAAAGGCGCCATCTATTCGGTCGAGTCACAGGTCGTGGCGGCCACCCCCGCACAATTGCAGAGCGACTCCAGCAATGCGACGCTACCGGCGCCCATGGAGGACTCGTATCTCCAGTTGCCGCACGCGTATCCACGCGGAGAGGCACTGGCCAAATCGATCACCGCCGGCGACCGCACGACCTACGCCCGGGTCGAGTCGCTCATCGCCTGGATGGGCACGCATACCCGCTACTCCCTCGATATCCCGCCCCTACCGCCCGGCGCCGACACCGTCAACGAGTTTCTCTTCGGGAACCGGGTCGGGTTCTGCGAGCAGATCTCGACCTCCTTGGCCGTCATGTTGCGGTCCATCGGCATCCCCGCCCGCGAAGTCGTCGGCTACGTGCCCGGCTCGTACAACCCCGTGACCGACTTGTACCAGGTGCGCGCCGATGATGCCCACGCATGGGTGCAGGTTTGGTTTCCGGGCTTCGGCTGGCAGAGCTTCGATCCGACGGCGGTCGTCCCGCTGGCCAACCCTTCCCCTGGCACGACCGCCCTGCACGACCTCGGCGCCGCGCTCGGGACGTCTCCCCTTCGGACCCCTCTTCGCCGTGGCCCTCGGGGTGGGATCTGTCGCCGTTCTGCTGCGTTGGCGCCGCGTCCGCCCCCGGACGTGGACCGAGAGAATCGCCATGAGCGCCGAACGGGCAGGTCGACGCGCCGGACATCCCCGACTGCCGGCGCAGACCCTTACCGAATACGCCACCGTCCTCGATGACACGCGGGGGAACGGGTCGCGGGCGTGGCGCCAGCTGGTATCGCCGATGGAAGCCAGCATTTACGGTGACTTCCAAATTTCACGAGACGCACAACGACGCATGGTGGTGCGGGCCAGACATCTCCGACGAAGGCGACGCGTCCACGCTGAGGACTAGGCCCGCACCCGGTGACGTGGCGCCGGGATCCGTCTCTCTACCTTTTATCTATTGCTTTTTTTGCGCCCGAGACCCCGTCGGGCCTTCGAGGGCGCGTGCGTCGTCTGCGGGACCGGGCGGGGATCTTCGGATTCGATGGGGACCGCGTGCTCGGTCGTTCCCGACGACCTCCCGATTCTTTCCAAGAGCTCGTTCGTCCTCTGCAGCGACGCGTCCAACTCGACGATCGCCCGGCCGATCACGACGAAGGCATGTGGACACTGGCAATCGGTGTCGACACAATTTGCGCAATCGCCGACATGGCACGCTTGGCAATTCCCGTCCCGCACCACTTCGACTGCAGTCACAACAGCGTCTTCGGCGGATCCCTGGACAGAGTCCCGATTGATCGAGTCTTGATCGAATAGATCCTGATCGAAGAGCTCGACGGAGTTCAGCGGCGCTTGGATCGAGTCATTTACCATTTCACCAAAGCTATCTCCGGCGCCTGTCAATTCCGGGGATTCAACGTGCCGGCGCGTGACTACCGGGACAACAGGGTGCCAAACCCCAGCGCAAGGGCTACGAAGGAGAGGAAGGGACGACTAGAACGATACGGTCCCGAGAGCCGCTCTCGGATCGCTCGAGGGAACGATCTCCTTGCCGAGCGGGGCCAAGGCGACGGCGGCCAGCTTGAAGTTCCCCAGACCGAGCGGGATGCCGATCAACGTCAGGCAGAGCGCGACACCCAGAACCACATGGGCGATGGCCATCCACACGCCCACGAGAATGAACCACACGATGTTCCCGATGGTGGAGGCACCGCCCGCATCCGGGCGCCGGACCACCGTCCTGCCGAAGGGCCACAGGACGTAGGCGGCGAGACGGAACGATGCGATGCCGAACGGAATGGTGATGATGAGGACGAACATGAGGACACCGGCCAGGGCATAGCCGAGCGCCAGCCAGAACCCGGACAGGACGAGCCAGATCACGTTGAGAAGTGTGCGCACCGGACCAGTATCCCCTACCGTTTGTCAGGAGTTCATGAGCGGTCCGAGCCCGGTCACGTGAACGGGGGCGAGACCCATATAGTCGCCGTCGTGGTACACGAGGGGCTCGCCCTCGACTGCCACCGGATGGACGTCGGTCACCCGGGCGATCACGACGCGGTGATCGCCGGCGAGGACGCGCTCCACGATCCGGGCACACACCCACAGCCGGGCGCCGCGCAGCACCGGTTCGCCGGTGGACAACCGTTGCCAACTGGTCGGCGGCCCGAACCGGTCCACTCCACGCGCGGCAAACCGGCGGGCGACGCCGTGCTGGTGGGCTGCGAGGACATTGACGACACAGATCTCGCCGTCACGCACTGCCGGCCAACAGGACGACGCCGTGGCCACGGAGAACGAAAGGAGCGGCGGTCGGACCGACACCGAAGTCACGGACGTGGCGGTGAACCCGACCGGGCCCCGCCCACCGTCGAGAGTGACGATGGTCACCCCGGCCGGGTGGTGACGAAACGCCCGCGCAAACTCCGTCGGGTCGACGTCGGCACGTGGCATACGGGCCGGGGCGTGGTCGCCGACCGGCGCGGTAGCAGGCGAGCTCTCCACGATGTACCTCCCCTCTGCGGGCGATTGTCCGTACGACGTCCCCACCGTTCGGCAACTACCCGACGCCGAGGGCGGCCTTTCCGAGCCCGGTCAGAATGAGGTCGGACTGAGGCGTGTGCACGCGGCTGCAGAGCGCGTCCCGATAGTGACGCTGGAGCGGATTGTGCACGGAGAGGCCGTGATTGCCGGTCAGCGAAAGGGCGATTTCAGTCACCTGCGTCACGTTGCGCGACACCACGTGCTTTATGACCGACGACTCGGACCGGACGAGCGAGCGCTGCAAGCTGTCGCTTGAGCCAGCGTGACCCAGGATCCTGCGGTCGACCTCGGCCGCCAGCCCGAAGAGCAGTCGTTCGTTTTCGTAGAGCAGCGCCTCAATCTCGCCCACGGCGAGTTGCGACCGGGGAAGTGAGGACAGTGGCTTGCCGAGGTTGCTCGGCACTCGGTCGTTGAGGAACTCGACCAGCCAGTTGCGGGCAGCTTTGGCGACCCCCGTGTAGACGGCCAGCGACAGCAGGTTCGCCGTGGAGAGCACGCCCAATGGGTCCTCGCGCAGCGCGAGCGCGGGGTCAGTCCCGGTGAACGGTTGGAGATCGATCGCATTCTCGAGCGGCACGACGACGTCGGTGAAGATCATGTCGTGGCCGACCGAGGCGCGCATGCCGAGGTGGTCCCAGGTCTCGACGATCTCGACGCCCGGCGTGTCCGCCGGGACCACTATCGTGCCCACCCGGAGTCCTTCGGGGTCGTCGGGTTCGGTGGCCACCCAGACCGGCAGCCACCGCAACCCGTAACTTCCGGTGCAATAGATCTTGTGCCCGTTCACACGCCAGGCCGGCGAACCATCCGGCGCCGTGGTCCGGACCGCGGTGGTCGCCGGCACGCCGCCGCGGGCCGGCGTGCCGAGCAGCGGTTCGACCCGTAGCGCGTTGATCAGTGCGGGACCTTCCAGCGCGTCCTGGGCGATGCGGCGGCGCCAGTGCTCCGGCCACTTGGAACCGGGAGCGTTGATGTAGCGGTGTTGACCGAAGCCCCAGACGAGCACGAGCGCCGTCGCGGAATCCGCCACCGAGAGGATCTCGATGGCTCTCGCTGTCGTCGAGACGGACGCGTCGACGCCGCCGAACTCGGCGGGAATGGTGAGCGCGGCCAACCCAGCCGACCAGATGTCCTCGATGCTCTCGGCCGGATAGACGCCCTCGCGGTCATAACGCGCCGCCCGGGACGCTATCCGCACCGCGACCTCCTGTGCCCGGGCGATGATGACCTCGTCGCCTCCCTCTCGCAGTGCCCGGACGACCGGTGCCAGGTCGACGCGTTCCTCCACGATGCTCATGACGCGAGGGTCGCGCGGAAATCTTCGAGGATTCCGGCCAGCTCGTGGGGTCGCTCGTCGTCGATCTTCAGGCTCAGACTCATCGTTTTCTCCTTGTTCTTCTCAGGATTCGTCTCTTCAGGATTCGTCTCTTCGGGTAGAGAGGGGGTTACGACGTGACGAGGACTTCCACGCCCTCCCCGAGCACGACCTCTCCGGTGCGCCGGTGCACTCTGATCGGCTCCACTAGGCCGGGCTGCACGGTGATCGTGCCCGGAAGGGCCGCGTGGACACGCTCTTTGAGGAGTTCCGTCGCGACGTCGACGAAGAGACGCCGCAGGCCCCCCTGGCCCGGAAGCGCGCCGAAGAGCGCATCGTGGTGGGCGGGGATGAGGACCTTGGGCCGATAGAGCTCCACGATCGGCAGGAAGACGTCGTCGATGTCCTGCTGCCAGTACGGTCGGCCATTGATCGAGACCAGTGCGACGTCACAGCCGGGGTGCGCACCGAAATGGGCAATCTCCTCGTCGCTCAGCTTTCCGCCGCTATCGCGGTAGACGATCCGGAAGCCGTCGATGTCGATTACATAGGTGAGGGTCTCCTCGGTGATGACCTCGGGGATGAGAAGACCCCGAGCGAAGACCGCTTCGGCCTCGGCCAGCTCCTCGGGCGAGACCGGATCCAGCAGGAGCGCGTCGAGCGTCGCTTGGGCGGCCTGCACGTCGGCCACGGCCTTGCGCAGAGGCTCGTCAAGGTGCGCCTCGCCGTGAAAGCCGTGCAAGGCCCGGACGCGCAGATCGCGGAAGGACAAGAGGTCTCCGTCGCCCCGGCCGGTGACCGGCACCACGCCGCCGCTCGCGAGGCCGGCGCCGAGGAGGTACTCCGCACCGCGAGGTGCGGTCACTGCCGGCGCACCGGTCTGCAGTGCCACCTGTACCGTGTCGGACACGTGGTCCGGATGCGGATGACCGACGAGGAGGACATCGGCGCGTGTCACTTCCGTCACGTCAAAACCGAGAGACCGGTTCCTCACCGAACGGGCGTAATGCTGGTCGAGAAGCACCACCCGGTCGCCGACCACCACCTCGAAGCACGCCGTCCCGAACCACCTGATGGTGACGACGTCAGGATCGGCATGCAGCGCACCGCCCAACGACACCGGTCGCTCGTACCCGAGCACTCGACTCGTCATAACATCACTCCTTCACGCTCGGTGATCTCCAGCGATTGCCACGCCGTCCCCGCGCCTGCGCCGGGCCCTGACCCTGCCTGCGTCGGGCCGTCCCCCTCGCTCCGCCGCGACCCCGGGGATGGCTGCGATGAGAGAGCGGGTGTAGGGGTGCTGCGGATCCCCGGCGATGGCTTCCGCCGGACCCTGCTCGACCACTTTGCCGTTGTACATCACGGCGATCTCGTCGCTGATGTGGCGGACCAGCGACAGGTCGTGGGAAATGAAGACATAGGTGAGCGAGAGTCGCTCCTGCAGCTCTTCGAGCAGGTTGACCACCTGGGCTTGGATCGACACGTCGAGCGAGGCGACCGGTTCGTCACAGATGAGGACCTTGGGCGACAGCGCGAGCGCCCTGGCGATGGCCACCCGCTGGCGCTGGCCGCCCGAAAGCTGATGAGGCGCCCGGTTCGCATACGACGCCGGGAGGCCGACCAGGGCCAGGAGTTCTTCGACCCGGTCGTTCCCGGCCGGCAGACCGAAGGCCGTTAACGGTTCGCGCAACGCCGACCGGATCCGGCGTCGCGGGTTGAACGAAGCAAGGGGGTCTTGGAACACCACCTGCAAGTCCCGGCGTCGCAGACGGAGATCCTCACCCCGGAGGCGGGTCAGATCCTCGCCGGCCAGCCGCACCGTGCCTGATGTGGGGTCCACCAGGCGAGCGATGAGCCGGGCGGTCGTCGACTTCCCGCTCCCGGATTCGCCCACGATGCCCAGTGTCCGCCCGGCCGGCACGGACAACGACACGCCGTCCACCGCGACCACCGGATGCCTGCCACGCCCCCCGAAGGCGTCTCGGGAGACGAAGACCTTACGGAGCGACTCGACCTCGAGCAACGGCGGGCCTGGCGCGTCGGCAGCCGCAGCAGGATCAGCATGCCGGATGACCATCCCCGCCGGGACAGGCACCGCGACACCCACTGCTTCGAGCGGAGGCAACGGCACCGGGCACGCCGTCAGGTGCTCCCGCCCGGTCAGCGCCACATCGTCGGGGACATGGGCAAGCGCAGGATGGACGGTGACGCACTCGTCGAGGGCGAAGGGGCAGCGTGGATGGAAGACGCAGCCCGATGGCACAGCATCGAGGCTGGGGATCTGCCCGGCGATGGCCACCCGGGGGCGCCCCGCCGTCACCCGGCTCGGCAGCGACGCCAAGAGGCCGCGGGTATAGGGATGGGCCGGGTAGTCGAGCACATCCCCCACCGGGCCGGTCTCGAGGACCTCGCCGGCGTACAACACCACGACGTCATCAGCCACGTCTGACACGACGCCGAGGTCATGGGTGATGAGGAGGAGCGCCGTGCCCTGCTCACGGGTCAGCGTCGCAAGCAGATCGAGCACCTGGGCCTGCATCGTGACGTCCAAGGCTGTCGTCGGCTCGTCGGCGATGAGCAGCTTCGGACGGCATGCCAGTGCGCCGGCGATCACAACCCGTTGGCGCATTCCTCCCGACAACTGGTGCGGGTACTGGCGCGCCAAGAGCGCCGGTTCCCTGAGCCCCACGTGGTCGAGGAGCTCGACCGCGTGCGCCCAGGCCTCGCGCTTTTCCATGTGACGATGCAGCCGCAGCACCTCGGCCACCTCCGCGCCCACGGTGTGTGTCGGGTTCAGCGACGTCATCGCGTCCTGAAGGATCAACGATATGGCGTTGCCCCGCAGCGCACGCAGCTCCCGCTCAGTGCGGGCGAAAAGGTCGTCGCCCTCCCAGAGGATCTCACCACCGGTCACCCGGGCCGCGGGGTCGAGCAGTCCCAGGATTGCCCGCGCGGTCACGCTCTTGCCCGATCCCGACTCACCGACGAGGGCAACGGTCCGCCCGGCCTCGACGTCGAAGCTGACCTCGCGCAGGATCCTCGCCGGACCGCCGGGGCCGGGGAACTCCACGCTCAGATCGCGGACCTCGAGCAGGCTCATCGCAGGTGGAGTTCGCCCAAAGTGACGTCGCCCTTGCCACGGTTGACGGTCAGCGGCTCAATGAGGGTCGGCTGGGCCGTCACCGTGTCGGGCAATTCGCCGTGGACCCCGCCTTAATCGGCTCTGTCGCCACATCCACGAAGATCTTGTTCAACCCGCTCCCGTCGAAGTTGGTCCAGAGCTCGTCGTGGTGGGCGGGCGCGAGCACCTTGGGCTGGTAGAGCCGGGCGAGCGGCAGGAAGACGTTTTCGAGATGCTGCGCTGCGTGGGGCAGGCCGTTGATCGAAAGGATGGCCAGGTCGACTCCCGGGTTGGCGGTGAAATAAGCCCGCTCCTCGTCGCTGATCGCACCACCGCTGTCGCGATAGGCGATCCGGAATCCGTCGATGTCGATCACGTAGGTCAACGTGGCCTCGGTGTTCACCTCGGGGGTGTGCACGCCGCGATGCGCGATTTCGAAGGCCTTTTCGCTCTCTTCCGCCGTCACCTCGATCCCGAGGAGGTCCGCCTCCAGGTCGCTCCTGGCGTCGCGGAATGCCTGCCATTTGACGGCCTGCTCGGGGGTGATCCCCACGTCGAGGTGGAAGCCGTGGAGTGCGCGGACCGAGAACCCGTCCTCCTCGAGCACATCACCGTCCCCCAACCCGGCCACCGTGATCACCTTCTCCGCCGGCAGCCCCTGTTCCACGAGGTAGTCCGCCCCGATGGGGGCGATGACCGCACGCGCCCCGGTCTGGCGGGAAACCCGCACGGTGTCGGCCACGTGGTCGTGATGCGGATGCCCGATGAGGAGCAGGTCGGCGCGCATCACGTCCTCGGTGCTGAACCCCAGGGACCGGTTGTGAGCCGCGCGTTCGTAGAAATTGTCGAGAAGGAGGACCTTGTCACCGAACGCCACTTCGAAGCAGGCCGTCCCGAACCACCGGATCGACACGTCATCGGGGTTCTGATTGTCGGCGCCCCCGAGTGATGCGGGTCGCCGGTAGTTGTGGACCAGGTCGTTGCTCATGTCGTCTCCTTCGCGCCCATCGGGCATCGGTCATCGGATAAAGGGAAATCGCGACGGTCACCGGCCGTCCTCGCCGCTGCGAATGTCATAGCGGGCCCGCAGGAACTGACCGACCACGCTCAGGGCCAGCACGGTCAGCACGATGGCCAGTCCCGGGAACAGCGTCATCCACCACGAAGTGGCGATCTGGCCGGCCCCGTCGGAGACCATCGCCCCCCACTCGGGCGACGGTGGTGGCGGCCCGAGGCCCAGGAAGCTCAGAGAGGACCCGGCGAGGATGTTGATGCCGATGCCCAACGTCGCGAGCGCCAGCAAGGAGGAGTAGGCGTTCGGGAGCAGGTGTCCGAAAAGGACGGTCCGCCGACGGCTGCCGTTCGCGGTCGCCGCCTCAATGAACGGCCGCTCGCGCACCGTGCGCACCTGGTTTCGCATGAGCTTTGCGTAGGTCGGGAGGGCGGCGACGCCCACGGCGACGATCAGGTCCTCCTCGTTCGGACCCGCCGCGGCAACGATGGCCATCGCCAGGAGGATGCCCGGAAATGCCAGCAGGACCTCGGAGAACCGCATGAGCACACTGTCGAGCCAGCCCCCGGCCGACCCGGCGACCAGCCCGATGAGACCGCCGATCACCGCGGCGAGCACCGTCGAGAGCAGTCCGACGACAAGGGTGATCCGGGTCCCGTAGACCACACGGCTCAAGATGTCGCGCCCGAGCTGATCCGTGCCGAACAGATGCGCAGCGGAAGGATGGAGTCGCAGCGTGTCCAGGTTGGCCGTGTCCGGGGGCGATGTCGCCAGCCAGCTCGGTGCGAGAGATGCGACCACCAAGAGCAAGAGGAACAAGAGACTGAGCGTCAGCAAGGGGTGATGGCGGACGAAGGCGAAAACAGCGCGCACCTTTCCGAGGCGCGGGCTGGGCGCCGTCGATGCGACGGAGGACGTTGGCGGCGCCGGCGCACGGAGTTGCAATGCGGTCTGGACCATTTCAGCGAATCCTCGGGTCGAGGTAGGCGTGGGCGATCTCGACGACGATGTTGACGATGACGTACGCAAAAGCCACGACCAGGACGACACCCTGCACGAGTGGGAAGTCACGGTGGGTGATGGCGTTGATGGCCAGCTGGCCCACCCCCTGCCGGGCGAAGACCTGCTCGATCACCACGGCGCCCGTGACGAGGGAGCCCAGGGTGACCCCCACCGCGGTGAGGGCCGGCCCCACGGCGTTGCGCAGCGCGTGCCGGAACCGTACCGCCGATTCGCTCAGGCCCTTCGCTCTCGCCGCGAAGATGTACGGCTCCAGCATGACTTCACGCATGCCGTCGCGCACCATTTGTGCGACGATCGCTATGACCGGAAGCGCCAGGGTGATCGCCGGCAACACCAGGCTCTTGAATCCGTTCTCGCCTGCCGCCGGGAACCAGCCCAGCGTGAACGAGAAGAGCGTGAGAAGCAGAAGACCGGCATAGAACGCGGGGATCGACGCCAAGAGGACCGAGCCCGCGCTCAAAAGTCGATCCAGCCAACGCCAACGCGTCCACGAGGCGACCAGGCCGCTCGCAGTCCCGAGGACCACGCCGAGCAATGTGGCCGCGCCGACCAGCTCGAAGCGTCGTCGGCAGCACCGCGAAGATCTGTGTCGACACGCTTTGGCCGTTCTCCATCGAGATCCCGAGATTCCCCTTGAACAATCCGCCCAGATAGAGGAAGTACTGAACGATCAGAGGGTCGTTCAAATGGAACTGCGACTTAATGGCGTGGGCCACCGCCGGCGACACCGGCGTGCCGTTGAGAAGCAGCGTGATCGGGTCCCCGGGGACGATCCGCAGCACAATGAAGGCCACGGTCGCGGTCCCCAGGATGACCACGATGCCCCAGAGCACCTTCGTCGCGGCGTAACGGAGCATGCGGTCAGGCCCTCGTGTCACGGGTCACTTCGCCAACCAGGCGTCGTAGTACAGGACGTACCCGGTGGCGTCGAACGTGACGCCCTTGAGCTTGGAGGTCGCCGCGTTCAGCGTCTCCTCCTGGTACAGCGGGACGGACACCGCATTCTGCACGACGTACTTCTGGACCTCGCCGTAGAGCTTGTCCTGCTCCGCCGTATTCAGGGACCCGGTGGCCTGGTTCAGCCAGGCGTCGACCTGGGGGTTCGAGAACAGTCCGTAGTTCAACCCTCCCGCGTCCGGGAAGTCGGCGGACCCGAACAACAACCGGAGAATGTCGGGACTGGCCTCCACGTGGGCGGATGCAGTCGCCGCGAAGTCCCCGTCCTCAATGTTGGTCGTCGTATCCGCCGAGCTGTCGATGGTGAGGTTGATCCCGACCTTGGCTTCCTCCTGCTTGATGAGAAGCCCCAGCTCGATGCGTTGTTCACGGGTGTCCGCGCCGTCCAGGACACCGTCGAGCTCCTGCCCGCTGCTGTTGACCAGGTAGCCAGCGGCGTCGCGCTTGGTATAACCGAGCTCGGCGAGGAGCTTCTCGGACTCCTTGATGTTCTGGTGCCAGGAATTCACCACTGCGGGGTCGAAGCCCGGAGTGGTCTGCGCAATCGGACTCCAGGCCGGCTGGTAGACGCCGTCGTAGAGGGCCTCGATCAGGCCCGGAACGTTGAGTGCGTCGCGCAGGGCCAGGCGCGCCTTCTCGTTGTTCCATGGGGCCGTTTTCTCACTGATGTACAGGTCGTAGACCCCGCCCGGTTGCGGATGGTCGATGATCTGGAAGCCCTGGCTCTTCAGGCTGGCGACGTCGGTCGCCGGGGGCGCCTCGATGCTGTCCACCTGGCCGCTCGTGAGGCTCCCTTCACGTGTGGTGTCGTTGGACACAAAGTTGTAGACCAACTTCGAGATGTAGGCCGCGCCCTTGTTCTTCGCCGTGGCCGGATCCCAGGCATAGCTGGGCCGGTTGACGAGCGTCGCCCCCACCTGTTCGTTGAAGGACGTGATCACAAAAGGCCCACTCCCCACCGGTGGGGAGCAGGGAGGGTTCTTGGCCAACGCGGTGGGCGATTGGATGCCGAGGTTGGCCGTGCTCGCCGCGTCGAGGAACGAGTTGAACCCCGAAGAGAAGTTGACCTCGACCGAGTAGGGACTGAGGACCGTCGTTCCCGCATACGGCCCGAGGAGAGTTCGGGCATACTCAGACTTCGTCGCGGGGTTGTAGATCCGGTCGAAGTTGTACTTCACCGCAGCGGCGTCGAGCGCGGTACCGTCGGAGAAGGTGACGCCCTTGCGGAGGGTGAAGGTGTAGTGCTCCGCGTTGGGCGAAATGGTCCAAGAGGTGGCCAACCACGGCTTGAAGGTCTTGCCGTCCGAGCTCGCGACCAGCGAGTCCACCACCGGTCGGGCCAGCTGGTATGCGGCGAACTGCGGGCTGACCTCGGGATCGGCACAGATCGGTGCGATCTCCATGTCATAGGTGAACGTGCCGCCACGAACGGGCCCCGATGACGCGGCCGAAGCGACCCCACCGCTGCTCAACGCGAGTGCGCCCGTGCTCGCCAGCGTGGCCGCCACGGCGAGCGCGGCCCGACCCAGGCGTCGGCGGGCCGCATGCGCGCCGTGCTTCGGGTGCCCGTCTTGCATTGCATCTGCTCCTCTTGGTTAGGGCGCGCCCTGCCGGCGCGTCGATTGGGTTGTGCATCGCTGCATGGCTCCCGTGGGGCTGATGCGCCGTAACGCCCTGCCCTGGGTCACTGAGATCCGGGTATTTCCTATATTCTCTATATATATGATGTGATTTGTCAACATTTGACGAACCTTTTTTGTCACCGAGCCGTAACTGTGGTGAAGCTCAGCCGCGCGCGGTGACCAGGACGCGATCCCGCGCAGCCACCGCATCGCGGGTGAGGCGGACCACCTCGCCGTACGCCTCGGCGTCCGGCAACGGGTCATACCCACGAATCAAGATCGTCGTGACGCCGATGTCGATGTAGTCGAGCAGCGAATCGACAACCTGTTCGGGAGTCCCGACAAGAGCTGTCGAATTTCCCGCTGCGCCCGTCGCCGCGGCCAGAGCCGTGAAGAGCCGTTTATCGTGCACCTCGCCTCGGTCCGCTGCGTCCAACAAGCGCAGAGAACCGACGTTCGTCGGATTACGGGAGGCGAAGGCCGAGGAAGAGCCATTCTCTTTGATGGTGGCGAGAATGCCGTACGCCCGAGCCCACGCCTCCTCCTCCGTCGGGGCAAGTATCGGGCGCAGCGACACACTGATGCCCGGATTCCGGCCGTAACGCGCCGCCGCCTCCTTGACGCGTCGGATGTGTGCAGCAGCATCGGCGAGGGGCTCGCCCCACAGCGCGTAAATGTCGGCGTGTTTGGCTGCGATCTCTATCGCGATGTCAGAGGAGCCGCCGAAGTAGATGGGGATGTGTGGCTGCGTCACGGGACGCACCTCGGCGTACGCCCCCTCGAACGAGTAGTACTCGCCGCGGTGGTCGAGGGGACCTTCGGCGGTCCAGATATCCCTGAGTACCTGAAGGTATTCGTCGGTCCGCCGATAACGGGCGTCATGGTCCAGATAGTCACCGTCGCGCCGCTGCTCCTGGTCATCGCCTCCGGAGATCGTGTGAATGGCAAGCCGCCCCCCGGAGAACTGGTCGAGCGTGGCCAGCTTGCGGGCTGCGACCGTTGGCGCCACAAATCCGGGTCGGTGCGCCAACAGGACCCCGAGTTGCTGCGCGTGTGCAAGCACGTCCGCCGCCACAATGAACCCATCAGGCATTGACGATTGGTAGCCGATGAGAACCCGGTCGAATCCAGCCTGCTCGTGGGCTCGCGCCAGTGCGCGCGTATACCCGACGTCGACCACCGGACCCACCGGCGGGTGGATCTCCGACTGAGCCCTCGTGCTCACAAACCCAACAAATTCGATGCTCATCGACCTCTCTTCCTCCTTTCGGCTCATCCGAGGCCGTCCATTTCGCAGGCCGACGGACCACCGTGGCAACGCCGTGATCGCCACCTACTCACCCGCCGACGGCCGCCCGTCTCGGTGAGAAACGTCATGCTAACAACTACTGACGTTGATTGTCTAGTTACTCAGTCGGATTTATCGATAATGAGGGATAGAGTGCCAATTAATAACCAACTTCTGGGAGACACCGGGTCCAGGGACGGATATCTCCGCGAAAATTCGTCATGCATCCATATAATGACGACAGCTCGTCGCAAGAAACGGAGAGGTAATGGCAAGGGATCCCAATCCAATAGCTGCCCCGATCGTCGTGCAGATGAGCGGGGCGCGATCGGTCAGACGCCGTGGCTCGCCCGGTCGTGCCGCCGAATTCCAATACGGGGCGGGAAGCCTGTGCCTCGACTTCGCGGGGACCTTCGAGGGCAGGGGTGACGAGGGGGTCGACCTCTTGTCAGGAGCTGACCGGCTCGAGGAGTGGCTCCTCGGCCCCGAGCTTCCGTTGCCGATCGGCGGACTGACCGATCACGATCTGGCTGACGCACGTACATTGCGCGACGCCATCGACAATGTCGCACGGGCCCGGGTCGCTGGAAGGGATGCAGCGACGGTCGACGTGCGCTGTATCAATTCCTTTGCCCGACGACCCACGCCGGTCTTCTTGTTGCAATCGGGCGCCCGTGATCGCATCGCCGTCGGGGAGCCGGGCCTCGATGCCACGCTTTCGGTCATCGCCCGCGATGCCGTCCACCTTTTCACGGGCTCTGATGCGCACCGGCTCCGCGAGTGTGCCCGCATCGGATGCTCGACCCTCTTCTTCGACCGTTCGCCCTCGGGGCGCCGCCGGTGGTGCTCCATGAAGGGTTGCGGCGAAATGGTGGCCTCCGCCTCCTATCGCAAGCGGCGAACTGCGCAGGCGACACAATGACAACGACAGAAAACGGCTTCCACAGGCACCTCTACCAAGTCCAGGCAACGTCGCTGTCGGGGTACACCGCACAATCCGGTGGCATGACACGACTGGAGGCGATCTCGGGTCAGACGGTCGGATCAGAGAACCTCTGGATGGGACAGACACACGTCGCTCCCTCCACGGGATCCGAGAACCACCACCACGGCGTTTCCGAAACGGGGATTTACGTGGTGGCCGGCCACCCCGAGTTCGTGTTCCTCGAGGAGGTCGACGGCGAAGCGTTCGAACGGCGACTGTGCACGACCCCGGGTGATTACATCTACGTCCCGCCCTGGGTACCGCACCGTGAGGAGAATCCCGACCCTGACGAGGAGGCGATCGTCGTCATCGCGCGCACGACACAAGAGGCGATCGTCGTCAACCTGCCCGATCTTCGCTGGATCGGTCCCGTGGCGACGACACACGTGAAGCCGGGAAGCACATCATGGACCCGGTATTGATCGGTGCCCTCCACCGAGCCCGCTTCCGCTTCGTCTGCACCCCCTTGGTCCCCTGGGTCCGTCCATGAGAAACCGGATCAGCTGCAGGCTGAACGTGACGCCCAATGGAGCACGGCGGAGATCGAAGGGCACAAGCAGTACGGCGGAGGTTCTAAGAAGGGGCGGACCGGACCCGTATCGTCAAAGAGGGTCGACCGGGAATCACTGGCCCACGCCTTGGACTGCCTCGTTGCCTCCGATCCGGAGGGCACCTTGCTCCTTCGGTTCGGTATCGCCTTCGCTCCGCCCGCAAGCGAGCGCCCTCGACTGCGCGAGGAAGGAAAGGACCTTCGCGCGGTCCTCGGCACAGGCAACTGGGGTCTCCCTTACCCGACGGCGGTCGTAGTCGGGCAGGACCGGGGCGTGCGCTTCGCTGATGCCCACCCCGACTGGACGATCCGACCGAGTCCCGGGCCATTATCGACGCTGTGCAGGCGCTATCGCCGATCGGCTCCGCCTGAGAAACCTTTTGCATCGGTCGCTGAACCGCGATAGATATTGGCGCACCTGGCAGTCGGGCTTGGAAGCAGGAACTGAGTCCGTTGCTCTTCTCCACCCTTCGGGCTCAGTTCTTGCGCGTCCGGACTGTGACGCGATCGGGGTTGTTTGGTCGCCCCGTGGCGGGGTACACACCAGCGAGCCCGAGAATCGGGCGATCGAGAGGAACGCTGATGCTTGGAGACATTCTGATCGCACTGGTGATTACGGTCATTGCGATAGTGCTGGGTGTCGTCGTGCACCCCATCCTGTTCTTCGTGGTCGTGTTGGCGGTTGTCTACCTCTTCGCGAGAGTCCGCTCACGGCGCTGAAGGGCACCCGCACGCCGCGTGCCACCCGTGACGGTTTCGGGCCACATCGTGCGGGTAGGTCCAGTCCATGACTTTTGCCGATGCACCTCCGGCCAACGACCCTGAAGCACCTGAAGTCCCAGAACGGCTGGCTCCCGTAGAAGTGCCCGAGCCGGGGGTCGAGGACACGCCCGAAAGAGCCTGAACGCGCGCCCGCCCTTGACCATCCACTCCCGGATGGGGCATCTGCCGTGACGAATCTGTAAATACCTATTTCCCAGCGCTGTCCCAGCATCTACTCTCGCTCATGGACCGGATCAGGGCGCGAGGACCCACCGGACATGTCGTTGCCATCAGCGTCGACGGACGCACCTTCGTCACTGCCGACGGCGGCACGTTTGCCGAGCGCACCGACCAGGTGCTCCATATGGGGGACGGTTCGGTCGGAACGCTCGTCGGAGCGGTCGTCTTCATGCAGAACGAAGTGGGCGAGCAAGTTCGTGCGTACTGGCTGGAGCCAGCGGCCGACGCCCCGGAGTGAGCAAGTCCATGGACGATTCGCCGCAGATTCCGGGCCGGCCGGGCGACTTCTGCCCCAATTGCGGGGGCCCATTGACCGAGCCGCGAGAAGGACAGAATTTCATTCCCATCGATATACCGACCATGGAACCGTCGAAAGTCTGCGAGACGTGCAAGGTCGGCTATTGGTTGGCCCATTCCGGTTGGCTCGCGGTCGCGAGCCTCGACACCGGTGGCCGCTGACGCCGCTCGCCCGGAATCGGCGGGCCAACCGATCGGCCCGGGAGACCATCGTGTAGCACCTGGTGCTGCAATGGCGCATGGCTCGGGACATCACCCAACGTCAAGTCAGGAACGACAGCGGCGAGATCATGAGGGGGCTGGACCGCGGTGAGACCTTCGTCGTCACCCGGCACGGCGTGCCCGTCGGGGAGTTGACGCCCCTTCGTCGCCACCGGTTCGTGGAGTGCCGACACCGCCGTCGCCGTGTTCCGGGGCGCGCCGAGTGTGGACTTGGAACGGCTCCGCAACGACCTCGACAGCGTCGCATCGCAGGACCCCACCCCACGTGCCTGATTCGCAACGGGCTCACCGGGGTGTCATCGACACCTCGGTGGTCATCGACCTCGAACAGCTCGAGGTCGACCGGCTTCCCTTGGAGCTCGCCATCAGCGCGATCACCATGGCAGAACTCGCCGCCGCTCCACACGCGACCGATGACGCCAACGAGCGGGGGCGCCGGCAGGACCGGTTACAACGGGCAGAAGCAGCGTTCGATCCCCTCCCCTTCGACGGAGAAGCGGCCCGCGCCTATGGGCGGATCTACGCCGCCGAAGTCGCGAGCGGGCGCAAGGCGCGAGGCGCTCGAGCGGTGGATCTCCTCATCGCGGCAACAGCCTGTGCCGCCGGACTCCCTCTATACCCGCAATCCGCACGACTTCCTAAATCTCCATGGGCTCGTCGATGTCGTAGCGGTCTGAAGCGCCGACGGCAGCCAGTCAATTACTGCACCTCGAATCGGTGGGCGCTGAGGGACTCGAACCCCCGGCCTGCTGGTTGTAAACCAGCTGCTCTAACCAACTGAGCTAAGCGCCCGGGCCGGCGAAATAAACGTCGGGGCCACATCGTAGGTGAAGCACACAAACTCCCCTCAAAGAGGGAGCGCCTCAGCGAAGAGCCTGCTCCAGGGCCGGGCCAGGGCGCGAAGCTCTGCGCAATCCTCCTCTCCCAGCCAGATGTACGGAGCCGAGGCCAACACATCGGTCTGTTCTTCAATCTGTAGGCGCGTCCTCGCTCCCCACTCGGTCAGAGACGGCTCGTTTCCCTCGCGTAGCCAGCCACGCTCCTGAAGGGCGACCACCGCGGCGTTCCATGCGTCGTCGGACCAGCCCCGGGAGGCACGCAGGACACCGAGGGGCGCCTCGCCCGTCGCCCCGTGGGTGATCAGCGCCTCGATCCCGGACAGCCCATGGGTAACCAGCAGGGCAATGTGGCCGTCGCCCCGGAACTCCCGGAGAATGGACTGCGCGTGCCAGAGCACCAGATGCGGCTCGTCGGGCCAGGACAGGTCGGCGTGGCCGGCACTGAGCGGCCGACCCTCGCCATGCGTCCCGGCGATCTCGGCCATGCCGCGTGCCAACTGCGCGGCACGGCGCATTTCCGGCGATCCGACGGCGTCGCCCAGCACGCGCCGGAAGGCTGCGTCGACGGCGTCGAGACGAGCGGCCAGGATGACGTCGGGCGAGGCGATCTGCCAGGCTCGAGGAAGGCTCGAGTACACCAGCTCCGGGTTGAAGTTGAAGAAGGTCGCCACGACCACCTCGGGTGCGACGGCACCCATGGCTGCGGACCTCGAAGCGAAATACCCACTGTGTCCGGTGATCCCCACGCGTGCGTAAGCCTCCGGCGCCTCGGGGACGAAGTAGATCATCGCGTGAAGAGGCTCCAGGGTGCGCCACGTCTTGCGGGCCACCAGTGCCCCTGGCGGACCCGCATTCTCCCCGCTCACATGTCCGTCCTCGCCAGCAACTGGTCACACAACGCCGGCGTGGCTGCCACGACCGGTCGTCGCGTCGCGTCGTCGCGCACGACGACATCGAGGCCGGCGCGTTCTTTGGTCACTGCGCCCGCTTCGGCGCAGATGAGCATGCCGGCCAGGTAGTCCCACCCGAAAAGCGTGCTCGTGCCGACTACCGAATATGCGTCGAGCGTGCCTTCGGCCACCGCACAGAACTCCAACGCCGCCGCACCGAACGCACGGAACTGGGCCCAACCCGGATGCACCCCCGGAAAGCCGGAGATCCCGACGATGGCCGACGACAACTCGGCGCAGCCCGAGGGCGTCACCCGCTCACCGTCGCGCCGTGCGCCGCCGCCGCGCACCGCCTCGAAGTGCACGCCGGTCGCCTGGTTGACGACGACCCCGACGAGGGGCCCTTCCGCATCGAGCACACAAATGCTCGTCGCATAGAACGGAATACCCCTGTGAGCGTTGGTCGACCCATCCACCGGGTCGATCACGGCCAGGAGTGGCGCCGAGGGGCCGGTCACCCCCGATTCTTCGGAGAGCACGGCCAGGCCGGCGCCGTGCAATATCGGCAGGGCGGCGGCGTCCGCGGCCAGGTCGAGGCGGTACTGACCCGGCTTTGTCCCCGACGGCCCCCATTCGTCCAGGTCATCGAGTGCGCCCCGCACCGCGCGGACCGCGTCGTCGAGAACTTGGAGCAACCGAACCTCATCCACGGGTCTGGAACCCTACTGGCTACCGGCCTCACGTTGGCCATTAGGCTCATCGCACTGTGGCAGCTATCGACGTCGCCGGATACGTGGCGGACCTAAAGGATCACTCGGTCGATCACGGATTTCACGTGCACGACGAACGGCATTTCGTCGAGACGTACTCCCTGCGCCAGGTATGGGAAGTCGACCTCCATCCCGAGGAGGGCTGCGGCGGTCCATTGGATCTCCACCTGGCCCTGGACGTCGATCCGCGTGTCCTCCTCTCGTTCGAAGATGCAGTAGTGCTCCTGACCGAGGAGGAGGAACCTCCCGACGAGTTCCACTTTCCCCTCACCTTCACCTGGGCGCTGCCGCCGCTGCCCAGCGGCCCCGACCTGCTGCGATTGGCCATCGATCTGGCCGGCGTCGGCGGCATCGAGCTCCCACTCGAAGTGTCGGCCATCGACTCATTCGCCAATGCGACGGATGGCTCGGAGCGCAGGCTCAGCATCGTGGCGCGCCACCCCGTCTCCCTGGCCCGCGTCCTCGGGGGTGAGGAACTCCTCTGCGATGTCTTCGATCGCGCCTTGGCGGTCAGTCGCTTTCTCCTCGACTCGGCCGACAGCTGGCTCGGCTGAAATGCGGCGACCGCTTCTGTCGGGTCGCCGTTCGATCATCGGGCTCGGCGCCATGGCCGTGAGCGCCACCCTCCTCCTCAGCGCATGCGGGGACGGCGGGGAGGATCTCGCCCGACAGGCTTGCGTCCATGTCAATCGCTCCGTGCGCTACTTCGAGGCTTCGCTCAAGCCCAATGTCCCCCCGAAGGTCTCCGATCGACTCCGGACCCAGGCGAATGCAGAGCTCCGTGCCGCCCTGCCTCTGGCGGCGCAGGCCAATTCGGCCGACGGATCCATGAACTCCCTTATGACGACGATCTCCGAAAGCGCGACGGTGGATGAAGCGCATCTGATCCCGGCCCTCAAAGGGCAGTGCGCGGAGGTGGACACGAATGTGAACGTCAATCCCACCCCCGGCGGCACGAATGCAAACGTCAATCCCACCCCGGGCTCCTAGAGCCGGAGGCCGGCCCGCCGCTCTCCGCTCTTAGGTGGGCTGATCGACGTCGGTATCTGGAACAGCCTCTCCCGGTCCGACCGCAACGCCGGCGGATCGCAACCGTTCGGCGAGCCACTCTGCCCCGTCATTGCCCGCCATGGCCTCCGGCCAGCCGGCCAGAATCTCCTCGAGCTGGTCATGGGTGGCGATCTGCCCCACCACGTTGACCGTCATTTTGACCTCTTCGCTGTGGCGGATGGAGGAGTGGGTGCCGCCGAAGGGGTCCTCCACGATGTGGGGCGACGGCTCGCGCATCACGTAGAGCTCGCCGGTGTCCTCGACCCACGTGAGCTCGTAGCGGACGCCGTGCGCGTCGCGCCATTCAGTGCCGAGTTCGATCTCCGCCGAGGGCCGGCGTCGGGGGTCACCGTCGTAGAACTCTTCGATATCCATCGGGGGGAGGTTATCCCGACCAGGGAGGTCGCCGACCTGAGGCGCAACGTCGGGGGGTGACGTGCCGTGGGGGAGGTATCGGGGGAGGTGGTCCGACGAGGGTGCTTCCATGCCCCCTCACACCCGACAACGGATCCTGCCCATCGAACAACTGAACAGCGAGTGGCGCACGCTCGGCCGCTCCCCGGGCGCTGTCCGTGCCCTGCACTATCTGGCTGAGAAAGATCAGACCGTCTCGGTCCTGGTCCGGGGGACCGAGGACGGAGAGTCCCACCCGGGTGCTCCGCTCTGTGCGACCCCCTGCGACCTGATCGACTACATGCGCCGGGCCACGGGCAGCCGAGCCCGGGAGGAAGCAGCGGCGCTGATCAGGACGATGTTGCGTGAAGCCCCGGGCGATGCCCTCATCGTCCGGTTTCTCATTCAGGCCCTCCTCCCCGGCCTCCTCACCGTGGCCAAACGGCTGCGCTGGGGCCAAGGGGGGGATTGGGACGATGGCAGCGAATTCTTCAGCGAGGCACTTTCGATGACATGGATGGTGCTCTTCGACTGGTCCGGACAAGACCGCCCCTACGCCGTCCTCGACCTGCTGTCCGCGATCCGGTGCCGGATGCGGCGTCAGCTCTTCCAGGCTAAAGACCAGAAGCAACTGCAGGTGCACATGACGCCGGGGGTGTCGGAACCCCGAGCCACCAATTCTGAGACAGACCTCGAATTCCTGGCGAGAACACTGATTGACCTCCGGAAGGAGGGCATGAGAGCCGACGATGTCGAGGTCCTCTATGCACATCACGTACTCGGATTCTCCATCGCGGAACTGGCCAAGGTCACCGGTCGGGACCGCCGGTCGCTCTATGCAGGACGCGATCGGGGCTTGCGGCGTGTGTGCGCATGACGGCCCGGTCATCCGCCGTCCGCACGGCCCCTAAGGTCAACCTGTGTCGGGAGAACTTCCAAGTGCTCAGCCCGGCCGCGCCCGGCCCCAGCGCATGCGCCCGCACTGGTGGGCCGTGCTCGCAGTGTCACTTTCCCTCCTCGCCTTGGTGGCGGCCGCCACATCGGAGCACTCCGGCCACGGCAAGGGCCGTGACACGGCGGCGTCGAGAAATCGTAAGGCAACCGGAATCCCGACGACTGCCCCGTCCACGACGACCAGCACGGCGACCGCAGACCCCACCCTGCCTGCGCGCAACATGTCGTCAGCCGCCACTGCACCAACCGTGAGCCCGGGCACCTCGGGCAGCGGCGGCCACCTCGTCACCACGCCCGCGACAACGGCAATGACGGCGCCGACGACGACGGGCGCGACGACCTCGACGACGACATCGACGACCGGCTCGACGACGACCTCGACGACCGGCTCGGCACCCGCGCAACCTGCACCGCAGACCCGTTCCGGGAATCTCCAGCAGCCCTACGACGCAACGGCCAACGAAGCATTCACCGGTGCCGGTGCGATGCGAATTTCGGCGAGCTGGTCCCCCACCGACTCGATGTCGCTCTCGGTGTCGTGCCCAGACGGGTCGCAAACCGCCGAGGGCACGACGAGCGCTGCCGTCGTGATCCTCGACGCCGACGGCCCCTGCAATCTCACCCTGAAAATACTGCTGGTCCAATACGACGCGATTTCCTATACGTTGACGATCGCGCCGGCAGGTGGGTAGCCAGCAGCGCAAGGACCTGGGCAAGAAAGCCGTCGACGCGTTGGGCTCGCTGCTGACAACGCTTCTCATCTTTGCGGCGATCCCGGCGGTACTGGTCACCGTCGTCGGCTACCCCTTAGGGGACGGACTCGGGCATCAGTGGGGAGTGCCGGCCCGAGCCGTCCTCACCGGGTTGACGCTCGTGGCGTGGGTGGCCTGGCTCGCCTGCTGCACACAACTCACCCGCTCTGTCGTGACGCAGGTCCGCCGGGGTCACGTCACCACTCCGGTCGGTGCGGTGCTCACGGAGCGCGTTGCCGCACGGATCGCGGCCGGCGTGCTGTCGCTGATCGCTGTGGCGGCGCCTCTGTTCGTGGCGTCGACGGCCGGCGCGAGCAGCGCGACCACAGCCTCGACCATCGGCGTGGACGCAGCGCGCGCCGTGACGACCCCTGCTGCCGCGGTGCCCTTGGCTCCGGTGCCGTTCGCCGCGGTGGCGGCCACCTACGTCGTGCACCAGGGCGACTCACTCTGGTCGATCGCCGAGGCACAGCTGGGTGACGGCGGCGACTGGCCCGCCATCGCAGCACTGAACCTGGGCCGCACCATGCCCGACGGCGCCCACTTCGTCGACCCCGGCCTGATTGACCCTGGTTGGACCTTGCAGCTGCCCGGCGCTGGTGTCCCGTTGGTCTCCCCGATTCCGACGCATCAATTGGGTGACGACATACGCGCCACGGCTCTCACCCTTCCCGCCACATCCGCTGCGGTTACTCCCACCTCTGTGCCGCTCCATGGGCGAGCCCCGAGAGGGTCGAGCCTGCCGGAGCTCTCCGCACTGGGCATCGGCGCTCTCGCGTGTTGTGCCTTGGCGCGCCGGTCCCGGCGCATCCGGATGTTGCGGCAGATGAGTGGCGACGAACCCGCCGCAGCCCCGGAACATACGGACGCAGCCATCGAGACTGACATCCAACTCGCTCGGTTCTCCGGTGTTCCCAGCCTTCTCGCGTTCGAAGCGGCGAACTACCGCCTCGGCCTGGTGATGGAGGCAATGGATGCCGACGATGTGTCGATCGGCACGACGATCCGGGCGGTGTGCGTGGGGGCGGCAGGCGTCGACTTCTGGCTGGGCCAAGCGGGGCGACCGGCGCCGGACGGGTTCAGTCTCTCCGTCGACGGCAAGGCCTGGCATGCCGCGCACGACACGTCTGCGCCGCAGGGAGGTGGCGCGCGCCCGTTCCTACCGATCGTTCTCCCGATCGGCGAGGATCAGGACGGCACCTGGATCATCCCGCTGACCGCCGGAGCCTGTCTCCCGCTGGTGGGCGAAGGGGGCGACGACCTGTGGCGCGCCGCCCGGCGTGTCCAGGAGGCGTGGGCCTGGGCGGACCTGGTGGTGGTCACCGAGGATCCGATGGTCGTGGCACGTGAAGTTGCCTTGCTCGACGACAACGCGACTGCCGACGACCTGAAGGTTCTCTTCTTCGGTGATCCTGCGTCGATCTCCGACACACACCGAACGCGGGTGGCGATCGTCAGCACGGCAGTGGCGGCCCCGAGCGACGTGACGGTGCTCGTCGACCGCAATGCAGCGTCGATCCACCCCCTCGGTCGGACCGTACGCCCCCATCTCATGCGGCCCGAGACGTCGGCCCTGGTCGACCAGCTCGTGACCTCCCCTCCCCAACCGGCACGGGAGGAAGAGACCGCGTTGTCGCCAGTCGTCGAACGCCGGCCGATCCCGGCCCACGCCGGACCTGTCTCCCTGCCCGACCCCGGGACGGTCATGGTGCGGTTGCTCACACAGACGCCTCGACTGGAAGGGCTGAACGAGGAGATCGCGCCCAACCGGGCCCGGCGGGCCATCGAGCTTGTGGCCTACCTCGCCCTTCACGCCGACAGCGAAGTGACCAGTGATCGACTGCGCACGCGCGTGCTCGGGTCCTCCGATGCGGATGCCGCGTCCAAGACGCTCTTCAACATCGCCGCAGCGGCGCGGCGTGCGATGGGCGCCGATGAGGACGGGGCCCTCCTGTTCCCCTCCGGCACGAGGGGCGGTATCTACCGGGTCAGCGACGGCGTCACGGTCGATGTGCATCTGGCGGCGTCCATTGCATCGGAGGGGAGCGCGACCGAGGATCCGCAGGAGGCCATGGCGCTGTTGCACGCGGCGCTCAGCCTGGTGGAGGGCGAACCGTTGGCGAACGTCCTCTCGGGCTACGGGTGGTGGGAGGCCGAAGGCCATGGCGCACGCACCGCCGCCGTTCTCGTCCATGCGGCCAGTGACCTCGCCGCGCTCGCCGCGGACGCGCAAAATTTCGACCTGGCCCAGTGGGGCCTGGGACAGGCCAGGCTGGTCGATCCCTACAGCGAATCACTCTCGCGCGTGGCCATGCAGGTTGCGGCGGCCGCCGGCGATGCCGATCGCTTGCGCCGGGAATGGCGGGAGTGCCGGCGCCGGATCGACGAACTCGACCCCGGCAGCTCGCCCTCACCCCGCACGGAACGGCTCTATGGCGAACTGGCGCAACGCGTCCTTGTCGGCGTCACCTGCACCCCACGGATCGACTAACGGCTTCAGGCCAGCTTCGCCGCGATCGACGATGCTCCCCGTAGCACCAGGCCGTCGGCACCGGCCGCGCTGTAACGGGCCATCGGACGGGCGCGCGCTTCGGCGATCATGTCCTCCAACAAGCGCGCGAAAGGCACGACGGGGTCGATCCACAGGTAGCGGGCCAACGAGCCGGGAATGGTATTGATCTCGTTGACGACCCACTCGTTCCCGTCGGTCAGGAAGTCGATGCGCGCCACGCCGCGGACGAGGGCGAGCTCACCGATCCGGCGGGCGGCGCGGCGCAGGTCGTCGGCCACCGCAGGCGGCAGGTCGGCCGGGAGCTCCCGCGGCGCGCTGGCCATGCCTTCGCCGCCGACGTACTTGTCGGTGTAGCCGAGAATCTCGTTGCCGGCGCTGCCGGCCCGGCCGGGCGATCGCAGGGGCCGTTCGATCGCCGACACCTCCACCTGGGGCCAGCAGCGCAACGCCACCTGGACGTCGAAGAGGTCCGGGCGAAACGGCTCGAGTACCGCACCCGCCCGCAGATGCACGCGCGCGTCCACCACGCTGGTGCCGAGGAGTGCCTTGGCGGTCGCCAGGTCCTCGACGACCTCGATGCCGATGGAAGAACCGCCAAAACGCGGTTTGACGATGTAGGGGCCCTCGCCGATCACGTCCACTCCGACGTCGGCGTCCCGGTCATCCGCGGCCGGCGTCAGCGCCACCCGGGGCAGGGTCGGGAGGCCGGCCGCCACCATCACGCCACCGAAGGCCAGCTTGTCCATACCGAGTGCGGCTGCCGCGACGCCGGGGCCCGTGTAGGCGATCCCCGCCCCGTCGAGCGCAGCCTGCAGCGTTCCGTCCTCGCCGGGACCACCGTGACAACACACAACGGCAACCTCGAAAACCGTCGGCTTCTTCGAGAAACGCCCCCCGGTTGACTCGAATCCCCCGCCCGCCTCGAGCACGAGGCGCAGGGGCTGCGATCCCTTCGGCAGGCCGTCGAGGAAGGCCGTCGCCTCCAGGGATGCGTCGACGGCGAACCACTCGGCCGTCTTGGACCAATAGAGGGCCTGCACGCCATGGCCGGCACGTTGCAGTTCATGTGCGGCCTGGAGCCCGGTCAGAACGCTGACGTCGTGCTCAGGGGAGGGACCCCCAAAGATCACGGCGATTTCAGACACGGTGGATTCCTCGCTTCATTGGGGTAGCGGTGCCGGTGGCGGGCTCGGGCGGCCTCAACGGTAGTGGTCCGGCAGGTCATTCTCGTACAACACGGCATCCCCCGGGCCCAGGGTGGTCCGCACCCAGGCCACCGCTTCGTCCCTGGTCCGGACCCGACGGGAGGGTAGGGGCGACCATCCGGCTTCGAGGGCGCGCCGATTGGTCGCGCCCACGATCACCAGGTCGGATGCGACGTCCTTCCCAGCTTGGGCGAAGGACCGGTTCTCGTCGAACTGACGGGGGCCGAGCTCGACCATGCCCGGGGTGACGATCACGCGGCGGCCGCTGACCGCCCGGCGGGCCAACTCGGCCAGGGCGGCCCGGGCGCCGCTGGGATTGGAGTTGAACGTGTCATCGATCACCCAGACCCCCGAGGGCGCCGGCGCCGAGGCGAGCCGGTTGGCCACGGGCGGGAGGCCGGCGATGCGTGCCAACGCCACGTCATGCGGCACACCGAGCGCGAACGCCACGGCCAACGCGCACGCGAGGTTGGTCGGTTGTACCGAGGAGGGCAGGGCGAGGCCGGTGCCGACGGCAACCCCGCCCACGTACACCGAGGCGCCCTCGTTCCCCGCCATCACCGCCACATCCGCGGTTGTCCCGGTGGCCGAACAACGGAGCACCGACGTCGATCCAGCCTCTGCCAGCTGATCGGCGAGTACCGCCAAGCGGGGATCATCCACGTTGAGGACGACCGTGTCCGCGGACACGGTGATCTCGGACTTGGCGGCGACGATGGCGTCCTCGGTCTTGAAGCGTTCCAGATGCACAGGCCCGATGGCCGTGATCACCGCGATCGCCGGCGGGCACCACCGGCAGAGGTCGGCGATCTCGCCCTTGCCGTACGTGCCCATTTCGGCCACGAAGATGTCGGTACCGGGCGCCAGTTGCTCGTTGACCGCCCGCGCCAGGCCGGCCCGGTTGTTGTAGGAGGCGGGGCTGGCCACCACCGTGCGCGAGCCTGCCACGAGATCCGCGACATGCTGCTTCGTCGAGGTCTTGCCGAACGAGCCCGTGATCGCCACCACGACCGGCGCCACCTGGGCCAAGCGGGCGCTTGCGGTCGTCACGAAGGGTCGCATGAGCCGGCGTTCGACCGGGCTCAGCACGGCACAGGCTCCATCGACGAGGAGGGGCACCGCGCATGCCCCGAGGGCGGCGACCGGCGCGGCACGGTGCACCAGGATCCCGATCACCAGGACGACGGCCTGCAGGACCAGCCACACACCGGCCAACAACCGGAGCCGGCGGGTCAGGGCCAGCGGGGACGTGCGGCCACGGACGCCGAGGTACGGCGGACCGACGATGACGACCGCGGCCGTCGCCAACGACACGAGCGGGGAAGCGAACGCGACGCCAGCCGCCGCCAACGCCACCACGGCCATGGGCAGCGCCAAGGGCCGGCTGCTCCACCAACGCCAGGCGAAGCGCGAGGTCGATCCGGGCAGGTAGTGCTCGCGCTCGGCGACGCGGAGCCAGCGGGCCCCGGCCGGAAGCAACGCCACCCCGCAGACGATGGCGCCGATCAGTTCAGGCACGACACCACGGCGGCGCGCAGAACGGCGGGGATGAGGAGCGGGGTCAGATGGCCGACGTCGGGGAACACTTCGAGGTCGCCATGGGCCAGATGCGCCACGGCGCGGGCGGCCATGTCGGGCGGCGCGGCCGTGTCGTCGGCGCCCCAGATCATGTGCACGGGACACTGCACAGTGTCGAGTTGTTCCTCGTACGTCTCGTTGACGGCGCGCCCGAGCACCTGGCGCATGATGCCCTGGGCCGCCTTGTAGTCGGCCGATCCGTAGCGCTGGCGTGCCCGTTCCATGGCATCGTCAGAGACGATCTGCAGCCGGTGCAGGCCCCGGATAGCCCTGTATGCGGGCGCCACCCTCACCCGTCCCCCTTCCGAAGGGACAAGATGCGGCACGCCGGTGAGTATCAAGGCTCTGACGGACGCCGGATACCGGGTAGCCAGATGGAGGGCCACCCGACCGCCGAAGGAATGGCCGAGGATGACGACCGGGGTCTCCATGTCGGCGAGGACCTCACCGACGGCTTGTGCATACGCCGCGGCCCCCCACGCGTCGGGTGGAGGCGGGGACGCGCCGAATCCGGGAAGGTCGAGGGCCAGCGCGGGTAACGGGGCCTCGTCGATCGGTGCCACCACGGCGTCAAAGTCCCGATGGGTCCGGGCCCAGCCGTGGAGCGCGAGGACACGGGGCCTGTCGGGGCCGGTGACGGAGCCGAAGAGGCGCCCGCCGGCGAGGGTCCGGAGCATGAAGGTCAGTGCACCCCGCCGGACCGGGTCCCGCATGCGACGCGGGGGAAGCGGATCGCCGAGCCCATCGCCCCTGGCAGACGGAGAATTTCGAGCTCGACGTCCTCTGGTACCGACGTCGCCGAATCCACTGCCATCTGCCGTTCCTTTCTCCCTTTCGCCGGCCCCATCGTCCCCCTGCGGGGCCGTGGCCGGTGCGCACAGCCAACCGAACTGCCGGGTCACCCTACCGAAGGGACCAGCCCCTCGAGCCCAGGGAGCAACCGTTCGGTACGGTGAGGATGTGGTGATGACGTTCGAAGGCGAGGCCTGGGAGACCCTCCCGGGGGCGAGCCGTCTCACCCTGGCCCAACGCGCCGCCATCGAAGCCGAGGACCCGCTCCTCTGCGTCATGGCCGGGGCCGGGGCCGGAAAGACCAGGGTGCTGACCCTGCGGGTAGCCCGCCGGGTGCGCGACGGCTCCATCGAGGCGGACCGCGCCCTGGTCACCACCTTCAGCCGCAAAGCAGCCGAGGAGCTCAGGACGCGACTGTGGTCCCTGGGGGTCTCGGGGATCAAGGCGGGAACCTTTCACCACACCGCACTCGGGCTGCTCCGGGAGCATCGGGCCCAACGTGGCCGGCCGGAACCGCAACTACTCCCCGACCGCCGTCGGCTGCTGGCCGACCTGGTCACGGGCGACCCTCGCCGGGTGCGTGCGCTCGACGGTGAGATCGGATGGGCCAAAGCACGCCTCGTCACCCCCGACCGCTACGAGGTGGAGGCCCGCCGGGCCAAGCGCCGTACCGGCATCCGCGCCGACCAGGTGGCCGACGCCTACGTCCGCTATGAGGAAGAGCGCACCCGACGGCGCGTGCTCGACTTCGACGACCTGATCACGGCCTGCGCTGACGCGTTGGCGGGCGATGCGGCCTTCGCCGACGGGGTGCGCTGGCGGACACGCCATCTGTTCGTCGACGAAATGCAGGATGTGAACCCCGCCCAATTCCGGTTGCTCACCGCCCTCCTCTCCGATGAGCCCGACCTCTTCGTCGTCGGCGATCCCAATCAGTCGGTGTACGGATTCAACGGCGCGGACCCATCGTTGCTGTATCGACTGCCCGAGATCCTGCGCGGGACGAGAGTCATCCGCCTCGACGAGAACCACCGCTGTACTCCCCAGGTGGTGGCCGTGGCCACGGCGGTGCTGCGAGACAGCGAGACCGACGAGACGGTGCTCGGTGAAATCGACGCCGCCACCAGCAGCAGGGTGGACGGCCCGGTGCCGACGGTGATCGCCCACGCCAGCGACGCCGATGAGGCCGCGTGGACAGCGCAGCCGCCGAAGCAGTCGCGACTCCCCGGGATGCGCTGGTCCAGCATCGCCGTGTTGGCGCGCACGAACGCCCAACTGGCCCTCGTGCAGGCGGCCATGGAGGCGGCGAACGTCCCGTGCCAGGTGGCCGGCTCCGATCTCGGTCCGGCCAGCGACCTGCGCAGTGGATGGTCGACGCGGCGCCACGTCGACCATGACGACGAGCCCACCCCCGAACCCGTCGACCACGATCGGGTCGTACTCACCACGTTTCACCGCGCCAAGGGGTTGCAGTGGCACACCGTGTTGATCATCGGCCTGAGCACCGGGCTGATGCCGCTCGCGTCGGCGCAGACCACCGAAGCCGTCGACGAGGAACGCCGCCTTCTCTACGTGGCCCTCACCCGGGCCGAGGAGGAGCTGTGGTGCAGCTGGTCCGAAGGTGACGATGTCCGCACCGGATCGGGTGCGGGGCGGCTCCGGGGCCCGAGCCCGTGGTTGGCACCGATCGAGCGGACGATCGTGCAGTTGACCAAGGCGGCCGCACCGACGGCAGCCTCCGACGTGGCCGCACGCGTGGCCGAGCTGCGACAGCGTCTTGTCGGCGACGGTGACGGGTGACGGGTGACGGGTAGGTGCGACGGTGCGGTGCGGTGCGACGGTGAGACTTCGATGAGCGTCGACCTTGCCCCGTTCCGCCAGGTGGTCGGCGACCGGCACGTGCTGTCCGGCGCGACCGTGCACGAGGACTACACACACGACGAGGCGATGACGGTGGAGCCGGTGATTCCGCTCGCGGTCGTCCTCCCCGGGTCGACGCAGGACGTGAGCGACATCCTGCGCCACGCCACCCGGGCGAACCTCCCGGTTGTGGCCCGGGGAAGTGGGACCGGACTCTCGGGAGGATGCCAACCGGTGGCCGACGGCATCCTCCTCGCCTTCGACCGCATGAAGGCCATCAAGGAGATCGACACCGAGAACCAGGTCGCCGTGGTCGAGCCGGGTGTCACGCTGGAGCAGCTCGATCGCGCGTTGGCGCCCCTGGGCCTCATTTACCCGGTCTCTCCGGGCGAGCCGGGTGCGTCCCTGGGGGGCAACGTCGCCACGAACGCCGGCGGTATGCGCGCCGTGCGCTACGGCGTGACCCGACAGCACGTCCTGGGACTCGAAGTCGTGCTGGCCGACGGCACCGTCATGCGAACAGGCGGCAAGTTCGTGAAGGTCTCCTCGGGCTACGACCTCACACAGTTGCTCATCGGCTCGGAGGGAACGCTGGCCGTCACCACCGAAATCACCTTGAAAGTCGCGCCGCGCCTGGCCGACGCGGCGACCATCCTCGCGCCCTTCGCCACCCTGGCCGAAGTGGCGCAGGCCGTGCCGCACATCGTGAGCAGTGGGGTCGACCCGAGCATCCTCGAATACATCGATGTGCTCGCCATGGCCGGCATCACCGCCAGTGCCGGACTCGACTTGGGTATCCCCGAAGAGACCAAGGCGGCGACGATGGCCTACCTGGTCGTCGTGCTCGAAGGTATGCAGGCGGACAGAGTGGAGGAGGACGTCGAACGGCTCGCCACGCTCCTCTCTCGCGCCGGCGCTCTCGACGTCTTCGTCCTCCCCGCAACAGCGGGGGCACAGCTCATCTCGGCCCGGGAGAAGGCATTCTTCGTGGCCAAGGCATCCGGCGCGGACGACATCGTCGACGCGGTGATCCCCGCGCGCGGCGATTCCCGAATACCTCGCCCGGGTAGCCGAGCTCGCGGCGGAGCAGGACGCCCTCATTACGGGGTGCGGTCACGTCGGCGACGGCAATGTCCATCTGTCGATCTTCCAGCCCGACCAGGTCCGCCGCCATGCGCTGTTGCATGCGATCTTCGACACTGCCATCGCCGCCGGGGGCGCCATCGCCGGCGAGCACGGCATCGGGACGGCGAAACTCGAGTACTTCCTAGAGACGCAGGACCCTGTGAGCCTGGACCTCATGCGCGCCATCAAACGCGTCTTCGACCCCCTGGGCCTCCTCGGGCCCGATCGGCTCCTCGGCGTGACCCGGGGTGACGGCGTGGTCCGGGGTGACGGCGTGGCCGACGAGGGTGGGGTCCTCGAAGACCGCGCGACGGGAGCGCGTTGAACGGGGCCCGCTCGCTGTTGACCACCTTGGTGGATGCCGGTGTCGACACGTGCTTCAGCAATCCGGGGACCTCCGAGATGCACTTCGTCGCCGCGCTCGATGCGGTTCCAGACATGCGCGCGGTCCTCACGCTCTTCGAAGGTGTCGCCACCGGTGCAGCCGACGGCTACGCCCGCATGGCGGAGAAACCCGCCGCGACCTTGCTCCACCTGGGGCCCGGCCTCGGAAACGGCCTGGCCAACCTGCACAACGCCCGGCGCGCCCGCACGCCCCTCGTCAACATCGTGGGCGACCATGCGACGTACCACTCGCGGTTCGACCCCCCGCTCCACTCGGACATCGCCTCGTTGGCCCGCCCGGTCTCGAGCTGGTACCGGGTGACGGCGCAAGCCGACGACGTCGGGGTGGATGCCGCCGAGGCCGTCGCAGCCGCCTACGGACCTCCGGGTTGCGTGGCCACGCTGGTCCTGCCGGCGGACGCGTCGTGGTCAGAATCGGCCGTCGGCCCTTCTCCTCCCCTGCCTCGGGCGTTGCCGGCCGTCGTGCCGGCAGAAACGATCGAGGAAGCAGCGCGGGTGCTGCGTTCTGGCCAACGGGCGGCTCTTTTCCTCGGTGGGACCGCCGTGCGTGCCCGGGCGCTGCACGCCGCCGGCCGCATCAACGGGGCCACCGGGGCGCCACTCCTCGGCGAGACCTTCCCGGCCAGGCTCGAACGAGGCGTCGGAATTCCCGCCGTGGACAGGCTCGGCTACCTGGCTGAATTCGCCCAAGCCCAGCTGGCAGGCGTAGAGCATCTGATCCTGGTCGACGCCAAGGCGCCGGTCTCGTTCTTCGCCTACCCGGGGCAGCCGAGCGACCTGGTGCCCCCGGGATGCACGGTGCACACGTTGGTCCGTCCCGGTGAAGACGCTCCGGCGGCGCTTGAAGCGCTGGCTGAGGCGGTCGGCGCAGGCGCGCCGGGTGCCGGTCCAGCGGCAATGCGGCCCGACCGGCCGAGCGGCGCGTTGCGCGCGGAGACCTTGGCGGCGGCCATCGGGGCCGTGCTCCCCGAGCGCGCCGTCGTGATCGACGAGGGGATCACCGCCGGCCTGTTCGTGGCCGGGGCCACCGCCGGCGCGCCGCCCCACGATTGGCTGACGCTCACCGGAGGCGCCATCGGGATCGGCCCTCCGGCGGCCACAGGCGCCGCAGTAGCCGCACCGGATCGGCCCGTCCTGTGCCTGCAGGCGGACGGGAGTGCCATGTACACACTGCAGGCCCTCTGGACCCAAGCCCGCGAGCGTCTCAATGTAACGACCGTGGTGCTGGCCAACCGGAGCTACGCGATATTGAACATGGAATTGCAACGCGTCGGCGCCGACGGCAGCGGTGCACAGGCCCACCGGTTGCTGGACCTCACGGATCCCGCGCTCGACTTCGTGGCACTCTCCCACGGCATGGGGGTGCCCGCGCGCCGCGTGGAGTCGGCCGAAGAGCTGACCAGCGCGTTGGAAGCAAGCTTTGCCGAGCCTGGCCCCAACCTCATCGAGGTGCCGTTGCCCTGAGGGGCGCACCGACAACGACCTTGTAAAACTGATTGCTAGAACTCTAGCGTTCTACTTTCAGAGGTCGCCGTCAAGTGGTCCTCCCGCGATTTGCACGTCTCCAGCGGTGCCTCCACCCCTACGAGCGCGGGTTTCAAGCCTCAAGAGTCACTGAAGTCGACCACGACCGGAGCATGGTCCGAAGGCTTCTGCCCTTTGCGGGCATCGCGGTCCCTGAAGGCGCCCGAAGCCCGTGCGGCGAGATCGTCGCTGACCAGCACGAGGTCGATGCGCATGCCACGTCCCTGGTGGAAATCGCCGGCACGATAGTCCCACCAGGTGAAGACGCCCGGCTCGTTGAAGCGTGGGAACACATCGGTGAGCCCCCAGGCCTCGACCTCGCGGAGAGCGGCGCGCTCGGGCTCGCTCACGTGCGTCTGGCCGACGAAGTGGGCGGGATCCCACACGTCGCCGTCGTCCGGTGCGACGTTGAAGTCGCCGCAGATTGCCACCGAGTCCCCGGGTTTGTAAGACTCGTCGAGCACGGCGCGCAACCGCGCCAGCCATTGCAACTTGATCGCATAGAACTCGTTGTCGAGGCTACGGCCATTGGGGACATATACCGAGTGCACCCGCACGCCCCCGCAGGTTGCGGCGACGATGCGGCATCCGTGCTCGTCCTCGGCGCTGTCGAACCCTCGCACCGGATCGTCCACACCGAGGCGGCTGGCGATCGCCACGCCGTTCCATCGCCCATCGCCGTGGTGCACCGTCTCGTAGCCCAGCGCGGAGAAAGCCTCCGCCGGGAACTTGTCGTCAGCCAGCTTCGTCTCCTGCATGCACAGCACATCGGGTTTCTGCGCGGCGATCCACTCGGTGACGCGGGGCAGCCGTGCGCCCAACGAGTTGACGTTCCAGGTAGCAATGCGCACTAGCTCGCCTCACCTCCGACGATGACGAAGAGCAGATCGCTCTCACACGCCTTCTGCCCCCCGACGTGGGCCGTGCCGTGCCCTTTGCCGGCCCGGGCGGACATCCGTTCGAGCGTCACCTCCAGCTCGAGGGTATCGCCGGGAACCACCTGGCGCCGAAAGCGCGCTCGTTCGATCCCGCCGAAGAGCGGCAGCTTCCCGGCGTAGCGCGGATCGAGCAGCACAGCGAAGGCGCCGAGTTGGGCCAACGCCTCGATCATCAGCACGCCGGGCAGCGTGGGCCGTCCGGGAAAGTGTCCGGCGAAGAAGGGCTCGGAGCCGGTCAGCTGCCAGGTCCCCTGGGCGGAGTGGCCGGGCTCGACCGCGTCCACCGACGTCAGGAAGAGAAACGGTGGCCGGTGCGGCAGAACGTCGATCGGTTCGGGTATTCCCATGACGCTGAGGTTATCGACGGTCGTGCTCAACGCGATGCCTTGGCCGCCTTTTTGGTCGAGCCGCGCCGTTTCTTGGCTGGCGCGGGCAACGACAACTCGGCCACACGCCGGGGAGGGTCCAAACTCGACAGGACGAACGGCCGCACCTCGCCTTTGGCCAACATCTGGCGGGCTTTCGTCGGGGGAGGGTCGCCCATGGCCGACAACGGGATGTAGCAGTGCAGGCTTCCGCCATCCGGCAGGGCGACGTCGACCATCGCCCCGTGGGAGGTGAAGGAGACGACCTCCCCCTCGAGGGTGGTCCCCACGGGATAGGTGGCGACGAATGTGATGAACGCAAGCGGTTCGTTGACCGCCGGGGGCGGCGTGGAGGTCCGCCTCTTCGGGACGGGTTGGTCCTGCTCGGGCGCCGCCGGTGCCCTCTTCGCCGTTGACTTTTTCACCGGTTCGGCTTTCATCTCCGGTGCGCTCTTCTTCGCCGGCGCGGCCTTCTTGGCCGCCGCGGCCTTTTTCGTCACGGCCTTCTTGGCCGTTGTCTTGGTGGCGGCGGCGGCCGTCTTGGAAGCTGACGATTTCTTCGGGGCCACGTCCTTCTTCGCCACCGGGGCGGCCTTCTTTTTCTTGGCCGGGGTCTTCGTGGCCTTGGCCGCTTTGCCCACCTTGGCCGGCTTGGACGGTTGGGGCGGGTCCAGGGCTTCCGCCACCGCTTCGTTGATCGCACTCGACAAGTCGGGATCGACCTGGACCCGGCCGCGCCGGGGCGCCGGCGGGGGCTCCGTGGGGATGAGCGGCCACGTGGTGGCAACCACCGGAGCAGCCTTCTTGGTCGTGCGTTTGGCTGCCTTCTTGGCCGCCCGAGCCAGCTCCGCCGCCTTGGCCGGCGCTGACTCGGGGTCTCGCTTGGCCCGCTTCTCGGCCGTGGCGGCCCTGCTCTTGGGCCCGCGGATGGGGAGGCGGGGGGTGAAGATCCATCCCACTCCGGGCACCGGCTTGCCGCCGATCAGCCTTCCGTCGTCGAACAGCCACGGATGCTCGCCGTGGAACTCCTGAAACGAATCGTTGGAGAGGACGATCGCTCCGGTCCGCTCGGCGATGCGCAGCACGAAGGCGTCACCCCGCCCGATGGCACCGGCGGGAGGGGACACGACCTCGCCGTTGAGCATGGCCTCGCGCAACGTCTCTCGTTCGGACTCGTCGATACGGTGCTCGAACGACGCGTCGACCACAACGGTGATGCGGCTGTCGGGATCTTCGTGCGCGTACGCGGTCACGGCCTCGTCGAGTTGCTGCAAGCTCGGAAGCGTTCGTCCTTCGGTGGCCAGGTTGGACCCGTCCACCACGACATGGTGGGGTTCAGCCAATGGCACGCTGCAACAGATCGGCCTGCTCCAACTGATGCAGCGCGGCACTTCCGATGGCGGGACTGGCCGATTCACTCCGACTGACGTGGCGAAGGCGCAGCCGTTCGGGCAACGCCGCATGGAGACGGGCATGCACGAACGACCAGGCACCCATGTTCTCGGGTTCCTCTTGCAACCACACCACTTCTTCGGCATTTCCGTATCGATCGAACAGTGCCGTCAGCTGCGCGAGCGGCCAGGGATAGAGCTGCTCCACCCGGACGATGGCAACCTCGGCGGCTGCCGCCTCGTCGTCGGCCGCGATCTCGTGGCGCCGCTGGACCGCTTCGTGGGCGATCTTCCCGCTGCACAGGACGATGCGACGCACCGTAGCCGGGTCGACGACCTCGGAGTCGTCCAGAACGTGCGCGAAGGAGCCGGTTTCGAGGTCCTCGATCGGCGACCGCGACGCCTGGGCCCGCAACATGGATTTGGGTGTGACCACTATCAGTGGCCGCTTCACGGTGAGCAGGGCCTGCGAGCGCAGCAAGTGGAAGTACTGGGCGGCCGTCGATGGCACCGTGACCCGCATGTTCCCGCGGGCGCAGAGCGCGAGGAACCGTTCGAACCGGGACGACGAGTGCTCCGGCCCCTGTCCCTCGTACCCGTGGGGAAGCAGCATGACGAGTCCGGCGTGCTGACCCCATTTGATCTCCGCCGCGGCCAGGAAGTTGTCGATGATGATCTGCGCCCCGTTGGCGAAGTCGCCGAACTGCGCTTCCCATGCCACCAGGGCCTCGGGTGCCTCGACGGAATAGCCGTACTCGAACCCCACCGCGGCATATTCGGAGAGCAGCGAATCGCGCACGGTGAACAGGCCCAGGCCCCCCTCCCCGGTCGTTGCGGTCCCACCCGGGGTATTCCCCAGATGGGCCAACGGGATGTACTCCTCGGCCGTGTTGTAATCGACCAGGACGGCATGGCGCTGGCTGAAGGTCCCGCGTCGCGTGTCCTGACCCGTGAGCCGGACGTTCACGCCCTCGTGTAGCAGCGAGCCGATGGCCAATGCCTCGGCCAGGGACCAGTCCACGTGCCCCTTGGCCACCATGTCATCGCGTTGCGCGAACTGCCGTTCGAGCTTGGGGTGGATGGTGAAGCCCTCTGGCACCGTCCGCACCATGGTGGCGATCGCGTGCAGGACGTCGCCGGACACACCCGTCTCGGCGGAGGGGACATCGGCATCAGCCGGCTCGTGCGCGGGGAGATGCGTCGGCGCCAAGGAAGGCTCGCCCCTGACCTCGTCGAGCACGGACTGCAGCCGGTTGTTGAAGTCGTCGAGAGCCGCTTCGGCACCTTCGAGGGTGATGTCGCCGCGGCGCACCAGCGTTTCGGTGTAGAGCTTGCGCACAGAGCGCTTGGCATCGATGCGCTGGTACATGAGGGGCTGGGTGTAGCTGGGGTCGTCACCCTCGTTGTGCCCGTGCTTGCGGTAGCACACGATGTCGATGACCACGTCTTTGTGAAAGGTCTGGCGGAACGAGAACGCCAGCCGCGCCGCACGCACACAGGCCTCGGGGTCGTCGCCGTTGACATGGAAGATGGGCGCTTGCACCATTTTGGCCACGTCGGTCGGGTAGACCGAGGTCCGGGCCGAGGCCGGCGCCGTCGTGAAGCCGAGCTGGTTGTTGATGACGACGTGCACCGCGCCGCCGGTGCGATAGCCCGAGAGCCCGGACAGGTTCAGAGTCTCCGCCACCACGCCCTGGCCGGCGAAGGCGGCGTCGCCGTGGACCAGGACCGACATGCACGGAAACCCGAAGGTTCCTTCGGCCTGGGCCTTGGGGGTGCCGTCGGTGGGGGGCGAGAGCCGGTCCTGCTTGGCCCTGGTCATGCCTTCGACGACGGGGTCCACGGCCTCCAGGTGGGAGGGGTTGGAGGCCAAGGTGACGGGAAGGTCCTCGCCCGCGCTCCCCTTGAAGATGCCGCGCGCGCCCTTGTGGTACTTCACGTCGCCCGAGCCCTGCACGGAGTCGGGATCGAGGTTGCCCTCGAACTCCTCGAAAATCTCCTTGTAGGACTTGCCGACGATGTTGGCCAACACGTTGAGCCGGCCCCGGTGCGACATGCCCATCACGACCTCTGCCACGCCGGCGCCCGCGGCGGAGTCGAGCAAGGTGTCGAGCAGGACGATGGTCGACTCCGCACCTTCGAGACCGAAGCGTTTCTGGCCGACGTAGCGGGTGTGCAGGAAGCGCTCGAACACCTCGGCCGCGTTCAGCCGGTCGAGGATGTGGCGCTGCTCCTCCTCGTTGAGCGTGCTCGGCTGCCCTTCGACGTGTTGCTGGATCCACCGCTTCTGCTCGGGATCCTGAATGTGCATGTATTCGATGGCGAGGGTACGGCAGTACGCGTCACGCAACACATGGAGGATCTCGTCGAGGGTGGCCACGTCGCGCCCGGCCAGGCCGTCGGCCACGAAGGTCCGGGGGAGGTCCCAGATGGTCAGCCCGTAGGTCAGCGGATCGAGTTCGGGATGGATGTGGGGCGGCTCGGCGTCGAGCGGATCGAGATGCGCGATGAGATGTCCCCGCACCCGGTACATGTTGATGAGGGTCTGCACGTGGACCTGCTTGATCAGCCGCTGGTGCTCGCTCTCGTCGGTCCCCTGGCCGGCGTTGCTATCCACGTGCCAACGCGCCGGCTCGTAGGGAACGCCCATCGCCTCGAAGAGCGCGTCGTAGAACCCGTCCTCCCCGGCGAGGAGCGCCGCGACGCGCCCGAGGAAGATGCCGGACTCGGCCCCTTGGATGATGCGGTGGTCGTAGGTCGAGGTCAACGTGACCACCTTGCCCAGCCCGAGTTGTGCCAAGACCCTGGGGTCCGCCGCCTCGTACCCGGCGGGGTACCCCAGTGCGCCCACGCCGATGATGGCGCCCTGCCCGGGCATCAGGCGGGGAACCGATTGTGCCGTCCCGAGCGTGCCGGGGTTGGTGAGCGACACCGTCGTGCCGCTGAAGTCGTCCGGCGAGATCTTGCCGGTGTGGATCTTGCGGATCAGGTCCTCGTAGGCCACGACGAAGGCGCGGAAGTCGAGGGTGTCGGCATCGCGGATGCACGGCACCAGGAGCGTGCGCGATCCGTCCTTCTTCTGCTGGTCGACCGCGAGCCCCAGGCCGACATGCTTGTGGTGGATGACACCCGGCTTGCCGCTGCCACCGGCGTCCTCGACGAAAGAGGCGTTCAGCGCAGGAACGTCGCACAGGGCACGGACGATGGCGAAGCCGATGAGATGGGTGAAACTGACCTTCGCCCCGGTGGTCCGGGCCAGTTGGTTGTTGAGGATCTGACGGTTGACCTCCAGCAGGCGGGCCGGAACGGTACGCACGCTGGTCGCCGTCGGGACCCCGAGGCTGGCTTCCATGTTGGCCACAATCCGCGAGGCCGCCCCCCGCAGGATCACCGGATCCTCGGACCCGACGGTGGGTTCGGGGCGGGGTGTCGCAACCACGGGGGCCGCGGCCGGGTGCGGCGCCTCCACGACCGGGGCCGTGGCGACGACGCTCTGGGGCGGAGGAACCGGGGCGGCCCGGTAGTCGGCAAAGAACTCGCGCCAGCTTTCGCTGACAGAGGAGGGATCGACCAGGAACCGGTCGTACATATCGTCGACCAGCCATGCATTCGGGCCGAATGAGCCCGCTGCGACCTCTGACTGTGCCATAGACCCACCCTACCGGGGGCGCTGGGCGTATTGGGGCAGGGCGGTACTGTCACCCCTACCCATGGGCTATCCGGTCGGACTCCACATCCTCGAGCGAGCGGGCGAGACTCCGGAGGCGCCGGCGGTGGTGATGGTCCACGGTGCGCTCGACCGCGGCGAGAGCTTCCGCCGGGTCATGCGGCGGCTTCCCGATCTTACGGTGGTGACCTACGACCGCCGGGGGTACCAGGAGTCCCGCGCCGCCGGCGTGGTGGGCCTCGACGGCCACATCGCCGACCTGTCGGCGATCCTCGCCGAAGTCCGCTCCGGGGGCGCCTCGCCGGTCGTCGCCGTCGGACACAGCGTGGGCGGCGACGTGGTTCTGGGGGCCGCTCTGGCCGATCCCCGGGCCTGCGACGCCGTCGGGGCTTTCGAGCCTCCGATGCCGTGGCTGGGATTCCGGCGTCCGCAGCCGGAGGGTACTGCCGGCCAGGTCGCCCAGGTTCCCGTGCGCGACGACCCTGGCGGAGAAGCCGAGCGGTTCTTCCGGCGGATGGTGAGCCCATCAGCCTGGGAGCGGCTCAACGAAGCCGGACGCCAGAGCCGGCGAGCCGACGGACCTGCACTGCTGGCTGACTTCAGAAGCCTCCGAGGGGACCCACCCTTCGACGTCCTGGCGCTCGCCGTCCCGGCGCTGTTCGGCGTGGGTGGCCCGGCCAGCGCCCCGCACCACCGTGCCACCGTGGCCTGGCTGGGGACCCACGTGCCGGGAGCGGCGGTCTACGAGATCGATGGTGCACACCATGGGGCCCACCTCTCGCACCCGGACAACTTCGCCGGTTTCATCCGTGCCGTTCTGGCTCGGGCACCCGTTACCTGAGCAACCGCGGGGTGCGTGGACTGCTCGGGGTGATTCGACGGACGGAACCCAGCGTTTCACCAGCTAACACTACGGTTGCGTTAAGAATTGGAATGCGGCGCCAATAGGCCATCCTACGCAGAAAAAATGTGTAAACGGCCCTTGCATGAACGTTACGGAGCGGTTTCTTGCTTGTTTCCGCCGAAAAAAATCGTGACAGGGCCTTGCAGAATGTGGCAATTGCGTTACATTTGCAGGATCTTGTGTCCCGGGAGTGACAAAAGATCACCGAGCGGCCGCCACACCGGGCGGCCCGTAGCGAGGGAGAGCAATGGCAATCAAGGATCATCTGAAGCGGTATGTGACGCTCGCCATGGCGGCCGCCGCGCTCTTGGCGGGACTCGTCGTCCTGGCCCCGGGGACGAGCGGCGCGGCATCGAAGCCGACCACCGCCACATGGGCGGAGCTCCCGCAGTCGACCCCGGACTTCATCCTGCCCTACTACCCCGCCCAACTCTGCTCGGTGAACAACACCGAGCAGTTCCAGTACCTCATGTTCCGGCCTCTCTACTGGTTCGGCGTGGGCACGAATCCGGGCCTCAACGAGTCGCTCTCCCTCGGCGAGACGCCCACGTTCTCCAGCGGGGGAACCACGGTCACCGTCAACCTCAAGAACTACAAGTGGGCCAACGGTGAGTCCCTCACGGCGCAAGACGTCATTTTCTTCATGAACATGTACCACGCCGAGCCGGCCAACTTCTGCGGCTATGTCAAGGGTGACTTCCCCGACAACGTGACCAACGTCACGGGCACCGGCAGCACCGTGACGTTCACGTTCAACAAGGCATACAGCCAGCACTGGATCACCTACAACGAGCTGTCCCAGATCACGCCGATGCCGGTGGCATGGGACATCACCGCCGCCGGGGCCGCCGCCGGTTCCGGTGGCTGCTCCAAAGCGGCCTACGGCACGGCTGATGCCGCCTGCGCCAAGGTGTACACCTTCCTGTCCAACTCGGCCGGGTTCAACGCCAACGATCCCAGCGCAGCCAACAACTCGCTCTCCACCTACGCCACCAACCCGTTGTGGCAGGTCGTCGACGGGCCCTGGAAGCTGAGTGCGTTCAACCCGGACGGCGAAGCCACCTTCGTGCCGAACCCGACCTACTCGGGGCCGATCAAGCCTACGTTGAAGTCGTTCACCGAGTTGCCCTACACCGCCACCTCGGCCGAGTTCAACGCACTGGTCGGCGGCAACCTGAGCGTGGGCTATGTCGACGAGAGCGACCTGTCTTCGGGGACGACGAATCCGTACAAGTCCGGCGCGAACAACCCACGGCTGTCCGGCACGTACGACCTCAATCCGCTGTACACCTTCTCCATCAACTACTTCCCGGAGAACTTCGATTCCAATGCCAACGGCGGCGTGACCGGGAAGCTGTTCAGTCAGCTGTACATCCGCCAGGCCATCCAGGACCTGGTCGACCAGCCGCTCTACATCAAAAAGATCTGGAAGGGCTACGCCCTGCCGACCTACGGACCCGTCCCTGTCGTGCCGCCGAACCCCTACGAGTCGAAGTTGGAGAAGACCAACCCCTACCCGTACGACCCGGCCAAGGCGAAGGCGCTGCTCGTGGACAACGGGTGGAAGGTGGTGCCCAACGGCACGGATACCTGCATCAAGGCCGGAACGGCCAAGGGTGACTGTGGCGCCGGCATCCCGGCCGGCACCCCGCTGAAGTTCAACGAGCAATACTCGACAGGCATTTCAACCGAAACCGAAGAGGACACGGCGATGAAGGCCTCCTGGGCCACCGAGGGCATCAACGTGACGCTCAGCGGGGCGTCGTTCAACACCGTCATCGGCAACGCCATCTCCTGCCCCAACGGCTGCTCGTGGCAGATGCAGGAGTGGAACGGTGGATGGACGTTCGCCCCCGACTACTACCCGACCGGCGAGGATCTCTTCCAGCTGGGCTCGGAAGCCAACTACGGCGACTACAACGATGCCGAGAACAACACGCTGATCACCCAGACCATCGACACCAACGAGTCATTGACGAAGTGGGAGAACTACCTGGCCACGCAGCTGCCCGTCATCTTCCAGCCCGATGAGGCCTACGCCCTCACCGAGTACAACAAGGACCTGACCGGCGTCACCCCGCAGAACCCGTTCACGGCCATTGAGCCCGAGGACTGGCGGTGGAAGTAGGGCCGCCCGTCCTGGACACGGCGCGAGTGGCCTGGAGGTAATTGCACGATGAGTCCTCCTGGTTGGAACGATGACGCTCCCAGCCAGGAGGGCTCCCTTTCCCCACGCCGGGTTCGGGCATGACGGGCTTCTTGATCCGGCGCATCCTCCAGGCGATCGTGGTGATCCTGGGGGTCGTCCTCATCGTCTTTCTGTTGGGCAAGCTGATACCGGGCGGGGAGGCGGCGGCGGCGCTCGGGCCCCGACGCTCGCCGGCGCAGGTGGCGCACTTCAACCTGGTCAACGGACTGGACCTTCCCCTGTACGAGCAGTTCTGGAACTACATCTGGGGCCTCTTCCACCTCAACCTCGGGTACTCCTTCAAGAACAACGAAGGTGTGAAGGAGTTGATCTCGCAGCGCTTGCCCAAGACCCTGACCCTCGTCGGCGTTTCGACCGTCGTGGCGATCGTCATCGCAATCCCGCTGGGCATACTTCAGGTCGTCAAGCGCTACACGGCCATCGACTACACCTTGACGGCGGGCTCATTCCTCTTTTATGCAATGCCCCCGTTCTTTCTGGGTTTCCTCCTCATCCTTTATTTCTGCTTCGATCTCCATCTCTTTCCGGTGTCGCCGCCGACGAACAGCACCGCGTTCACGATCTTCACGGATCCCCGGGCCTTCGTCCTGCCCGTCATCACCCTCTCCGCCATCACCATCGCGTCCTTCAGCCGCTATATGCGCTCGTCCATGATGGACGCCCTGACACAGGACTATGTGCGCACGGCGCAGCGCCAAGGGAGCAGGACCGAACCGTGTCTTGTACGGGCACGCTCTGCGTAACGCTCTCATCCCCGTCATCACGCTCATCGGACTATCGCTTCCTGCCATCGCCAGCGGCGCGTTGATCACCGAAACGGTGTTCAACTACCCGGGCATGGGACTCCTGACCGTGGAGGCAGCCAGCAACAACGACATCCCCACGGTTCTGGGCACGACGCTCGTCGTCACCATCTTCACCGTGGCCGGCTCGCTCCTAGCCGATGTGCTCTACGCCGTTGCCGATCCCCGCATCCGGTTCGGAAGTGCCGCATGACCATGCCGCACGAGCTACCGGAGTCGCTCCGGCGCGACGACGTTGCCTTCGGGCCGGTCGTTCCCACCGAAGCGGGCGAGATCGAGGCCCCGCTCGATACATCCCCTCTCCCCGAGGGAGGAGAGGTCTCGTCCGTGGGTGGCATGGGCCGCCAGATCCTCAGGGTCTTCGTGGAGAACAAACTGGCCGTCGTCGGCCTCTTCGTCATCGTCTTCTTCATTCTTTTCTGCTTCGTGGGGCCGCTGCTGTACCACACCAATCAGACCAACTCCGAGCTCGCGCTGAACGCCAACCAGAACGCCTCGCCAGGACACGGCAATCCTCTCGGAACCGACAACACCGGATTCGATATTCTCGGCCGCCTCATGTTCGGCGGGCAGGCCTCGTTGATCGTGGGCTTCGCCTCGGCCTTCGCTGCCACCGTGATCGGTGTCATCTTTGGGGCATTGGCCGGTTTCGCCGGAGGATGGGTCGATTCGGTGATGATGCGATTCGTCGACATGCTGCTCTCCATCCCCGTCCTCTTCCTCCTGATAGCCCTGGTCACCATCTTCAAGCAGTCCGAGGTCCTCATCATCATCGTCATCGCGTTCGTCAGTTGGCTCGTGCCGGCCCGTCTCGTCCGCGGCGAGACCCTGACGCTGCGCGTGCGCGAATACGTCCAGGCGGTACGGGTCATGGGGGGTTCCCGCACGCGCATCGTGGGGCGGCACATCGTCCCCAACTCGGTCGGCACCATCGTCGTCTTCGCCACGTTTCAGGTGGCTGACTCCATCCTCCTGCTCGCCGCGCTCGGTTTCATCGGACTCGGAATCCCCGCACCCGGCACGGACTGGGGAACCATGCTCTCCGACGGTGTGAACAGCGCCGCACTCGGCTACTGGTGGGAGATCTACCCAGCCGGTCTGTGCATCATCCTGGTCGTGATCGCTTTCAACTTCATCGGCGACGCCCTGCGTGACGCCCTCGAGGTACGGCTGCAGCGGAACTGATTCAGGAGCTGGCGGGCAGAGTGGTCGCAGACTCCGCGACGACGGGTGTCTGCAGCGGGAAATGACAGGCCGCAGTGTGCCCGGCACCGAAGTCGACCAAGAGCGGTTCCACCTCGGCGCACAAGTTCTGGGCCCGGGGGCAACGCGTACGGAAGCGGCATCCCGACGGGGGGTCGACCGCCGAGGGCAGCTCTCCCCGCACGATCAGCTTGCGCTCCTCACGGGTCGCCGCATGGGCCGCCGTCGGTACCGCGTCGAGCAGACCTTGCGTGTACGGGTGGGCCGGTCGGGCATAGACCTCGGCCGACGGACCGACCTCGACGAGCTTGCCCAGGTACATGACGCCGATGGTGTCGGCCATGTAGCGGATGACCGCCAGGTCATGCGAGATCATCACGTAGGTCAGGCCGCGACGTCGTTGCAGATCCTTCATGAGGTTGAGTATCTGCGCCTGTATCGACACGTCGAGCGCCGAAACCGGCTCGTCCGCCACCACCAGTTTGGGTTCCAGCGCCAACGCCCGGGCCAGCCCGATCCGTTGACGCTGTCCGCCCGAGAACTCGTGGGGATAGCGCTGCACCGACTGAGGACTCAATCCAACCTCGCGCAACAAGGAGGCCACACGGTCCCGCTGCTCGTCGCGCGTCCCCACCTTTTGCACCCGTAGCGGCTCCCCGATGATGGTCCCCACGCGCATACGCGGGTCGAGTGACGCGTAGGGATCCTGGAACATGAGCTGCACGTCACGACGCTTCTGCCGTAACTCGGCCCCATTGAGCTCGGTCAATACCGAGTCCTCGAAGCGAACGGATCCCGAGGTCGGCGACTCGAGCGCCACCATCATGCGCCCGATGGTGGTCTTCCCACACCCCGACTCGCCCACGAGCCCGAACGTCTCGCCCTGACGGATCGAGAGCGTGACATCGCTGACCGCGTGCACCGACCCGACCTGGCGGCGGAAGACGCCGCCGGCGAGGACTGGGAACTCCTTGACAAGATTGGTGACCGAAAGGATGGTTGGAGCCCCTTCCAGCGACGAGAGGCGGGCGTCGGTTCCGGGAGCGGGTGGAGCGACCGACGTGGCCGGTGGCGCCTCGACACCTCCGGGAGCGGGCGCATGCTCGACGGGATGGAAGCAGGCGAAACGATGGGAGGGATCGCCGTCATTGGCCGGCTCCAGCGGCGGATCTTCGGTCCGGCACTTCTCGGTGGCGTATTGGCAACGAGGGGCGAAGCGGCAATTGGTGATGATCGTCGAGAGGTCCGGCGGCAGACCGGGAATGGTCAGCAGTGCCTCCTCGGGAGCCTGGTCGATCTTCGGCACCGAGGCCAGAAGTGCTTCGGCGTAGGGGTGGCGCTTGGCCGCAAAGAGGACGGGGGTCCCCGCCTCCTCGGCGATCTTTCCGGCGTACATCACGATGACCCGGTCCGTACGGCCCGCGATCACACCCATGTCGTGGGTGATGAGCACCACGGCCATATGCAGCCGCTGGCGCAGGTCATCGATGAGGTCGAGGATCTGGGCCTGGATCGTCACGTCGAGCGCCGTTGTGGGCTCGTCCGCGATGAGCAACTTCGGCTCACACGCCAGCGCCATGGCGATCATCACCCGCTGCCGCAAACCCCCCGAAAGCTCATGGGGGTACTGGTCGAGCCGCTCCGCTGGGCGGGGCATCTCCACCAGTGTGAGTACTTCGAGGGCCCGCTCCCGGGCCTGCGCCTTGGTGACACTGCGGTGGAGCCGGACGCCTTCGGCGATCTGCTTGCCGATCGTCGTGGTCGGGTTGAGGGCCGTCAAGGGGTCTTGGGGGATGAGGGCCACCTCGTCGCCACGGACCTGGCGCATCTCTTTCTCGGCCAGGGAGGCCAGGTCTCGACCGAGCAAGGTGATACTTCCCCCGGTCACATGCCCGTTGTTGGGGAGCAGCCGCATGATCGAGAGCCCCGTCGTGCTCTTGCCGCAGCCCGACTCGCCGACGATCCCCACGCACTCGCCCTGGCCCACCGTGAACGAGATGCCGTCGACCGCAACGACCGAAGAATGCCGCATGCGGAATTCCGTTCGGAGGTTCTCCACCTCGAGCACGTTGCTCATTGCTGCACACTACCCGCCAGGACCACGGCCGACACATCGCCGACCCAGGTCAGCGGTAGTTTTCTCGACTCACCGGACACGCGTCACACCAGGGGAGCGAGGTCACGAACGACCACGTGCGCCGGTGGATGGAGGAGAGGCCATACCCCCGCAGGGCCATCTGGTGCGCCGGCGAGGGATAGCCCTTGTTCTGTTCGAAGGCAAAGGGCGGAAAGTGCTCTGACTCCTCGCGCATGAGGCGGTCCCGCACCACCTTGGCCAGCACGGAGGCGGCTGCGACCGACGCGCACCGGGCGTCGCCGTCGATGATCGGGTGCACCGATCCCCGGAACGCCCCCGCCGCGGGCGCGGGACCCGAAACGAGGTCCAGCGGGCCGTCGATAAGGAGGGCGTCGGGTGGACTGGACAACCCGTCGAGCGCCCGCTGGGAGGCGAGGTGGAGCGCCACCCGCATGCCCCACCGGTCACACTCCTCGGGAGAGGCGTGACCCACCGACCAATCGACGCACCAGGCGCCGACCGTCTCGAAAATGGACTCGCGCCGGGCTTCACTGAGTTGTTTGGAGTCCCGCAGCCAGCGTGGTTGCGTCCGCTTGGTCGCTTTGGGGGGGACGACGGCCACACCGACCGTCACCGGGCCGGCCCATGCGCCCCGACCGACCTCGTCCATGCCCGCGACACAGGCATGGCCCTGGCGGCGCAGCGCACGTTCCTCCCTCAGATCCGGCGTGCTGACGCGGGTTCCCGCCGTACCGGTCACGGGCGAGTGGTCGGCTTCAATACGATGGGGGCGTGAGCACTGGGGGGAGGGCACTCGAGCCGAACGCGCGATCCCCGCTTGCCCCCGGCACGCAGGTGGACGTCCGCAATCGGTATCAAGGCACGTGGACGCGGGGATTCGAAGTAGCCGAGGTCACCCCGGAGGGCTATCGCATCCGTCGCCTGTCCGACGGCAGCATTCTGGGCGAGCTCTTTTCCCGCGACGACGTCCGCCGCCAACGGAGCCGTCAGGGCTTCTGGTGGCACTGATTTTCGGGAAGCGCTGACGGGCGTCAGTCAGCCGGAACCCGACGGACCGCTTCTATGTAGTCGTCGATCGGTATCGCCGAGAGGGTGAGGGTCTTGAGCGTGCCGCGAGAGCCGAGTACGAGCGCAACACGGGCCATGGTCTTTTCATCCGGTGCGTCGAGCACGGTGCAGAAGTCATAGGGCCCGAGAAGGGCCCATTGCGCCAGCACGCGCACGCCCATCGATTCGACTTCCGCGTTGACCGCCTTGAGCCGATCGGGATTCTCGGACAGGGTGGCGGCCCCATCGGGTCCCACGGTCGAGAGCATCAGAAATGTCGACATGACTTCACGCTATCGCAACAATTGCGCCGGGAAGCATCTGTTCTCGTCGCTGTGGAGATCCCGCCGGCCCTAACGGAGATCCCGCCGGACGACCTTGCCCATGGCGTTGCGGGGCAGGGCTTCGACCACGCGGAACTCTCTCGGTCGCTTGTAGGACGTCAACTCTTGTGTCGCCAGCCGCGCCAACCCGTCGATGTCCGGGACACCGTCGACCCCGACGACGTAGGCGGTCACCGACTCCCCCCACTCGGCCGACGGCACCCCGACGACGGCGATCTCCCTGACTGATTGGTGACGGGACAGGACGGCCTCGACCTCGGCCGGGTACACGTTGTGCCCCCCGGTGATGATGAGCTCGGTGCGCCGGCCGCGGATGGAGATGTAGCCGTCGTCTTCGGCCGATGCCAGATCACCGGTGGCGAACCAGCCGTCGCGCCACATCGCCTCGGAGGCGTCGGCGCGGCGCCAGTACCCCCGGCAGAGGGACGGACCGCGCACGACGAGCTCGCCGATTCCGGCTGCGTCGGGGTCTGCGATCGCCGCCTCCACGCCGGGCAGGGGAAACCCGACCGACCCGGGTCGCCGTTCTCCGTCCAGCGGGTTGGACAGCGTCAGCAGGGTCTCGGACATCCCGTAGCGCTCGAGGACCGACACCCCGAAGTCGCGGTCGAACCGCCGCCACAGATCGGCCGAGAGGGGGGCCGATCCGGCGACACAGAGGCGAAGGGCCGAAAGCTCCTCCGCCCGGCCGGACTCGGCCAACCGGTGGTACATGGTGGGGACCCCGAAGAACATGGTGCTCCCGGGCACGGCGTCGAGGACGTGGTCGGGCACGAACCGTTCGAACACGACGGCGGAACCGCCTGCGGCCAACGTGCCGAACAGCCCCGCACACAGCCCGTGGACGTGGAAAAGGGGGAGGGCAAGGATCAAACGGTCCTCGGGTCGCCAACCCCACGCTATCTGGAGGGCCCGCGCTCCCGCGAGCAGCGAACCGTGGGTGTGGACCGCACCCTTCGGCTCTCCGGTCGTGCCCGAGGTGTACACGATCAGTGCGTCGTCCCCGGGTTCTGCGGCATCCAACGTGACGTCCGACGGGCCGGCACCACCGAGGAGTTCGCCGGGTGCCGACACCAGTGCACCGGTTGCCTCGCTCGACAGCCATTCCCTGCGCTCTGCCCCATCGACCACACACACCGCCGGCTCCACGTCAGCCGCCACGTAGCGCAACTCGCTCCTGCTGGCGGAGGGATTCACCGGGACGACGATGGCGCCGAGGCGCAACGCGCCGAGGAGGACGATGATCGCGTCCATCGACGCAGAGCAACTCCAGAGCACCCGCTCCCCCGGCACAACCCCGCCTCGGGCCAGGGAGGCCGCAGTGAGCGCAGTCCTTTGCGCCAGAGCCTCGCCGTGCAGCGCGGCGCCGGAGCCTCGCCCCTCCAGGAGGACCGGACGGTCCGGTTCGTCACGCCACTGCTGTGACCACACCCCGGGCAGCGTGCGGCCGGTGGCCAGATCGGCGGGCAGCAAGGGGGGACCGCCCCGTGGTCGGTGCCGGGACCATGGCGCGCTCCGCGTCCATCACCATGCCCGCACCCTGTCAGTGAACCACCGCACGCCATAGTCTGGCGGACATGACACCCCGCCGCATCGCCATCGTCCCGCATTCGCACTGGGATCGGGAATGGTACGAGTCATACCAGGCCTTTCGTCTCAATCTGGTCGACATGATCGATGTCCTCCTCCCGCTGCTCGAGTCCGACGCCGGCTATCCGTACTTCATGCTGGACGGTCAGATGGCCGTGGTCGACGATTACCTCGAGGTCCGGCCCGAGGCCGAACCGCGCTTCCGTGCGCTGGCGGCAGCCGGCCGTCTGAGCATGGGCCCGTGGTACATCCTGATGGACGAGTTCCTCTCCTCGGGCGAAACGATCATCCGGAACCTCCAGATGGGCATCGAGCGCAGCGCCGCGTTCGGCGGTGCCATGGACGTCGGCTATCTGCCCGACATGTTCGGGCACATCGCCCAGATGCCGCAGATCCTCCGGGAGGCCGGATTCGCACACACGGTGGTGTGGCGTGGGGTGCCCTCGGCCGTCACCAAGAACGCATTCTGGTGGGAGGCTCCGGACGGTTCACGCGTGCGGGCCGAATACATGCCGGTCGGCTACGGCAACGGTGCGGCGCTCCCCGACGACGCCAAGGCGCTCGTGCGGCGCACGGAGGACCTCGTGCAAGAAGTGGCGACCTTTCTGTTCAACGACCTCCTCTGCATGAACGGCGGTGATCATCTCTTTCCCCAGAGCAGGTTGGGCGCGGTGGTGGCGGAAGCGAACGAGCTCCAGGACGACCTCGTCTTCGAGCTCACCTCCCTCCCCACGTATCTGGCCGCAGCACCGACGGAGGGTCTGGAGCAGTGGCAGGGAGAGCTCCGGTCGGGGTTCCGCTCCAACATGCTGATGGGCGTGACGTCCAACCGCGTGGATGTGAAGCGTCTGGGGGCGTTGGCGGAACGTGCACTGGAACGGCGGGCCGAACCGCTGGCCGCCCTCTTCCAGAGCCCCGCGCAGTGGCCACAGGAGCTACTTGCCCTGGCATGGAAGGAGATGGTCCGCAACTCGGCGCACGACTCCATTTGCGCGTGCTCCGTCGATGACGTGGTCGATGCCGTGTTGCACCGCTATGCCGAGGCGCGCACCATTGCCAGCGGTCTCGCCGATCGCGCCGTCACCTCGTTCGCCCGCTCGTTGGCCGAGCCCGGCAACTACGTCCTCAACACCGTCCAGCGGTCACGGGCGGGCCTGGTCGAACTCGTCGTCGGGGCCGAGCTGCCGGCCTCGAACGATGTGCAGGTCGTGTCCGAGCGCGCCGGCCTGCCCGGGACCATGGTGCTCGATGCCAATACGGTCCGTACCGTGCTCAGCATGCTCCAGGGCCCCAAGATCGACAACGACGCATGGGTCCACGACGTCAGCGTGGAAGAGGACGACGAAGGGCTCGACATCACGGTCACGATCGGCGCAGAAGAACGGCCCAACGTGCCCATCTCCGAAGCGAAGCAGGATATATACGCACGCCTGGGAGCCCGGCCCGACGCCGTCATCCGCGTCAACCTCAACCAGCCCCCCATCCGGCGCATCGTGGCGCGTGCCGCGGAGGTTCCCGGCTACGGCTGGCAGGCCTTCGCCCCGGCTCGGTTGGCCCATCCGGTGGTGGCGAGCGGGCCCGGTGCGCCGGTGACGCTGACCAACGGGCTCGTCACGGTGGCGGTCGACGCCGGGCGCGGCACCTTCTCGGTCAACGGGAAGGAAGGGTACGGCCGCCTCGTCGACGGGGGGGACCTGGGGGATTCCTACAACTATTCGCCCCCGCGGCAGGACACGCTGGTCGATGAGCCGGTCGACGTCGCCGTGCGCGTCGTCGAACCCGGGCCCGTGCGCGCCACCGTGGAGATCACGGCAACCTACGTGTGGCCGGATCACGTGGACGGGTCGTCACAGCGGCGCGTCGGCGAGCACCGCGTCGCTGTCGAAACCCGGCTCGAGCTGAGAGCCGACGAAGCGGTTGTCAGGGTCACGACGTCGTTCGTGAACCCGAGCAAGGACCACAGGCTGCGTGTGCATCTCCCGCTGCCCGCGCCGGCACGGACATCGCAGGCCGAAAGCGCGTTCGCGGTAGTCGAGCGGGGCCTGACCGCCGAAGGCCGCGCCGACGAATTCGGGTTGCCGACCGCGCCGGCCCGCCGCTTCGTCGCCGCCGGCGGCCTGACCGTCGTGCACGACGGTGTCTGCGAGTACGAGCTCGTCGACATCACATCGACACCGGACGGCGATACGGCCGGCACCATCGCACTGACCGTGCTGCGCGCCACAGGCATGCTCTCCCGCCTCGGCATGTCCTACAGGCCCTTCCCTGCCGGTCCGCTCACCCCGGTCGAGGGCCTGCAGATGACCGGGCGTCACGTGTCGCTCACCTATGCATTGGCGCTGGGACACGACGACCCCTACGCGCTGGCCGACGATGTCCTCCTTCCTCTCGACGTGGTCACCGCGCTGGGGGGAGGCGGGCGCCCCGCATCAGGGAGCGCGCTCAGCATCGAAGGGGCAGAAGTCAGCGCGTTGCGGCGCGAGCATGGCGTGCTCGAGGTGCGGGTCTTCAATCCGACTCCGGGCACGACGACGGTGGTCATCCCCGGGCACGCCGGGTGGCTCGTCGACCTGCGGGGCTATCCCGTCCTGGCGTTCGAGGGATCATTCGAGCTCCGTCCCTTCGGGATCGCCACGGCCCGTCTTCGCACTGACTGATCCGAACGAAGCCGACAGCGCTCGCTCAGTGGGGAGCGTCGTGGCGCGGCACCTCGTCCCATTCCGGGCGTGACGGCCGGTCCATGAGCGACAGCAGAGCATCCCGGGGCGAGCAACGCCCCTCGACGATGGCTTCGACCTGCTCGGCGATCGGCATTTCGACGCCGTGCGCGCGGGCCAACGCGACCAGGGGCCCGGCGCTCTTGACGCCTTCGGCCACCATCTGCATCCCGTTGACGATCTCATCGAGTGTCCGACCCTGCCCGAGTTGGAAGCCAACGGTACGGTTGCGGCTCTTCGGGCTGGCGCAGGTGGCCACCATGTCGCCGACCCCGGCCAGGCCGCCGAAGGTCAGGACCCGGCCACCCAACGCAATGCCGAGGCGGCCCAATTCGGCCAACCCACGGGTGATCAGTACGGCTCGCGTGTTTTCCCCGAATCCCAACCCGTCACAAATGCCGGCGGCGATCGCCATCACGTTCTTCGTCGCCCCGGCGATTTCACAGCCCACGACGTCGGTGCCCATGTACACCCGGAAGGTGCGGGTGTGGAGGAGATCCTGCACCTGACGCGCCAGGGTCTCGTCGGGCAGCGCCACCACGCTCGCCGCAGGTTGCCCTTCGGCCACCTCCCGGGCCAGATTGGGTCCGGTCAGAACGCCGGCCGGGTAGCCCGGCAGGACCTGCGCCACCACCTCGGACATGCGGAGATTGGTGCCGTTCTCAATCCCTTTGGACAGGCTGACGATCGCCTCGACCTCTGCGGCGAACGGCTGCAATTCCGCGAGCACGGTGCGGAACCCGTGCGAAGGCACCGCCATGAAGACGACGCCCGCCCCTTCCAAGGCCTCCTCGAGGGAGGCAGTCGCCGAAAGCCCGTCGGGCAGCGCGATTCCGGGGAGATAGGTCGCGTTCTCCCGCGTGCGTCCGATGGACGACGCCAGTTCCGGGGATCGCGCCCACAGTGAGACCGGATGTGCGGCGCCCACCAGGGCCGCCACGGCCGTTCCCCACGAACCGGCGCCCACGACTGCCACACGGTCGCGCATGGACGTCAGCCTACGGCGATCGCCATGAGGAGGCACTGCCCGCGCCCTTACACTGTGGCTCGTGCCCGCCAGTGTCAGCGCCCACCCGCAGGCTCCGTCCGCGCCTTCCCGAGACACCCTCGGGCAAGAAGTCGTGCTCATCCCGGTCAAGGGCTTCCGACAAGCGAAGCGTCGTTTGGGCGGATCGATGAGCGACGAGACGCGCGAACACCTTGTGCGATCCATGGCCGAGAGCGTGGTTGCGGCGTGTGCCCCACTCCCCGTTGCGGTCGTCTGCGACGACCCTGCGGTGGCGTCGTGGGCGGAGGCCCTCGGAGCCACCGTCATGTGGGAGCCCGGACAAGGGCTCAACGGCGCGGTCAGGGCCGGCGTGGAACAGCTCGCCGCAGCCGGCGTGCAGTGGGTGATCGTCGCGCATGGCGACCTTCCGCGCGCCCGCGATCTTGGGCACCTGGCACCTTTTGACGGGATCACGCTCGTGCCGGATCGCAAGGACGACGGGACGAACGTGCTGCGCCTGCCCGTGACCTGCGCCTTCCGCTTTGCCTATGGTCCGGGCTCCTTTCGCGCACATCGCGCCGAGGCGACGCGGCTCGGGCTCCCCGTCCGCGTTCTCCGGATACCGGCTCTGGCCTACGACGTCGATTGGCCGGCCGACGTGGTCGAGCTCACGAGGTGACCGGGCAGGCACCCTCCGCCCGCATCGTCACCGTGAACGAACTGCCCGAACGCGGACGTCTCTCGGTCGATCTGACGACACCGGCCGTTGTGATGGCCATCGGGGCGCACCCCGACGACATCGAGTTCGGGTGCGGCGCCACACTGGCGAAATGGGCGGGCGGCGGGGCGGCCATCCACCATCTCGTCCTGACCGACGGTGCGAAGGGAACGTGGGACCCACAACGCGACGCGGTGGCCCTCGCGACACAACGCCAACACGAGCAGTCCCGCGCCGCCGCGCTGCTGGGCGGAGGCGACGTCGTCTTTCTCGGACGGACCGACGGGGAGCTCCGTAACGGCGTCGCCGAGCAACGCGATGTCTCACTTTGGATCCGCCGCCTCCGTCCCGACGTCATCCTCGGGCATGACCCATGGCGGCGTTACCGTCTCCATCCCGATCACCGGCACGCGGGTTTCATCACCACCGATGCCATCGTCGCCGCCCGCGACCCTCACTTCTTCCCGGATCAGGGCCTCGAGCCTCACCGCCCATCGGCGCTGTTGCTGTGGGAAGCTGACGAGCCGAACCACGTCGAAGACGTCTCGGGCTTCGCCTCGACCAAGATCGCCGCACTGCTGGCGCACGAGAGCCAGTTCGAGAGCACCATGGGGATCGCCGGCGGTGCCTCGACGGAGGTCGATGCGTTCGCGCGCCGGGTGCGGACGCAACTGGAACAGCATGGAGCCCTCGTGGGGCTGGCTGAAGGCGAGAGCTTTCACCTCGTCACCGACATCTAGGGCCCTCAATTGCAAAGTCGGGGGCCCGCAGGCCCCCGACTTCACTCGCTCTCAAAAGAACGAACTGCTCAACGACTCAACTGCTCAACGAGCCGCCTTGCGAGCCGGTGCCCGCTTGACGGCCTTCTTCGCAGTCGTCCGCTTGACGGCCTTCTTCGCCGGTGCCCGACGCACTGCCTTCTTTGCCGGTGCTCGCTTGACGGCCTTCTTCGCAGTCGTCCGCTTGACGGCCTTCTTAGCCGGTGCCCTTTTGACGGCCTTTTTGGCCGGGGTCCGCTTGACCGCCTTCTTCACTGCAGTCCGCTTGACGGCCTTTTTGGCCGGTGCGCGCTTGACTGCCTTCTTTGCTGGGGCCCTCTTGACAGCCTTCTTCGCCGGTGCCCGTTTGACGGCCTTCTTGGCCGGGGTCCGCTTGACTGCCTTCTTCACTGCAGTCCGCTTGACGGCCTTCTTCGCCGGCGCGCGCTTGACTGCTTTCTTTGCTGGGGCTCGCTTCACTGCTTTCTTTGCTGGGGCCCGTTTGACGGCCTTCTTGGCCGGGGCCCGTTTTTTCGCGGCTACTGCCACAGGTGCACCTCCCTAGGAGCATGGTCACTGAATAGAGGTGAAGCCTGCGCCACGCCGATGCTACGAACACATCGTCGTGCGCACTGCCGCACCGATTTCTTTGTCGCATGGAACATATGGCACGTCTGAAGGTGGTTCATCGACCTTTTCTTCCTACGAGCAGTCCGTTCCGATTACCCGAATTGCAACGATTGATTGAAGTGGTGAGGCACTGCATGAGGCGCGTAGTTGGCATTCCGATGTCTTTGCCTGGCGCGCTGCACGCTGTTGCATCGCAGCACATATCAACCCTCCATAACACTTCGGGTACACACATTCTTCGTTATGTACCTTCCCAGGTCAAGCACCATCTTTTCGCGACATGTTTTCTTGCTCTTTGTGCAACCCAATTCTGCGCTCGCACACGTGTCGATTTCGGACCGCATCGCGTCGCGAGAACGATGTGTCGCTGCGCAGAGAGTCGCGTTCTGTCACGCGGTGGACGAAGGGAGTGATTTTCACGCGATGCAACGATGCAGACTCGAGGAATCAGTCGCGCCGCGCTCAGATTTTCATCACCATGACACGCGCACATGACCGAATCCGTCATCGAGCTGCCGCGCCACGACGCGCATGCCATCTACCTCGGAATCAGCGACCGGACATGGTCGTGGGCGGGTCCGCAACGATCCACGCTCGTGCTCGGTCCTTCGCGCTCGGGAAAGACGTCGTCCCTGGTCATACCCAATCTTTTTGTTGCCGAAGGACCAGTTGTGTCCACGTCGACCAAACCCGATGTGATGATGGCGACCGCGCCGGTGCGGAGTCGCAACGGGTGGTCATTCCTGTTCGATCCGAGCGGAGAAATCGAGTGTCCGGCGTCGGTCGAACGCGTGGGTTGGTCGCCGATCACCACTGCAGCGAACTGGGACGCCGCAGTACAGACATCTGACGCGATGGTCAATGCTTCGCGCCTCTCGGGAGGTCTAAATGCGCACGCCGGAGGGGACCAACACTGGACTGAGCGAGCCAGCGCATTACTGTCGCCATTGCTCCATGCTGCGGCACTCGAATCGCTCCCGATGCGCACGGTCTTACGGTGGATCGATCGCCACAATGGCGCGACTGCGCTCGAAATTCTCTCACGCACGGTGGGTGAGGACTCCACCGCCACCGACCTGCTGGCCGGCATCGTCGGCACCGATTCCCGTGAGCAGTCAGGTATCTGGTCCACTGCATCGGGTGTCCTGGCGGCGTACAGGTCGGAGGCCGCGTTGGCATCCACTGAGCTCCCTCCGCTCAACGCGGCAGAATTCGTGCGCGGGGCCAACACGATGTACATCTGCTCGGCCGGCCGCAGGCAGAACCAGTTCGCCCCACTCGTCGTCGCGGCCATCGGCGACGTGCGTGATGCCACCTACGACCGGGAAAGGAGCGGAGAGCGATCGCCCCCGACGTTGCTCGCTCTCGACGAGGTTGCCAACATCGCACCCATTCCCGATCTGCCGACCATGCTGAGTGAGGGGGCAGGGCAGGGACTTCTGGTGATGGCATGCCTGCAGGACCTCTCGCAGGCCCGCGGTCGTTGGGGATCCGATGCGGATGGCTTCCTGACATTGTTCGGCACCACGGTGGTGTTCCCCGGCATCGCCGATGTCGCGACGCTGCGCGACCTCAGCGCCCTCGGTGGTGAGGTCGAGCTGCCATCGACCACAGTGGGGCATACGGTCGGCGAATGGGGGCGACTTCGTCCATCGAGCTCGGTGAGCACCGTCCGGGTGCCACGCTTCCCGGTCGACGTCATCGCACGCGGATCGAACGGACACGCGCTCGTCCTGCGGCCCGAGAGGACATTCGATTCGGTGCGCCTCACACCGGCCTACGCCACCAGCCCCTGGCGTGAGTTGTCCGGCCGGCAGCCTCCGACGAAAGAACGAGAGCCGCCGGCCCGGGGTCGCTGAGCCTCACCGTCCTCGTTCCATCTCGTGCTGACGCGGGGCCCGCCAACCCAGCCGCCGGCGCGCCACCTCAATATGACGTGTCGTCTCCAGGTGGTCGATCAGGCGTGCCGTGGGAAGCGACGAGATCCCTGAGGCCCGATCACCGGTGCCGAGCGCATCGCTCCCTCTGGGCACCCCCCACCGGGCCCGGTACTCGTCGATGACCGTGGCGGCATCGCGCCAGACGGCGTGCTCGGTGGGATCCACCGGGCGCGGACCGAGTGCTCCGAGCAGATGAGGGCCCGGGACGACGCTGCGCAACGTGTGGACGTCCTCGGCGACGCCGATTTGTGCCCGCGCCGAGAGTTTCGGCGTCCAGAGGTCCGTCAGTCTCTCCACGCTCTGTGCCGGTGCACCGGCGAGCGCCGCTGCGCCGAAGGCGGTCGCGACATCTCTCCGGCGTGCCGCGCCGTCCGGGGTCAGCGACAAGGTGGCACCGAATCGGTGTTCGTCGAGACGCGGGACACCCGCGTTGCGGTCGGCTCGCCCGAGGAGGGAGCGCAGCTCATCGGCATCACTTCCGACGAATTGGGCGCGTCGCTCCCATTGCGCCGATAACGCGGCGAAGTCGAACCCCAGCTCCTTCTGCGGCCGGGTGGCCGCCCACGCGACCCGGGCGCTGCGAGCCGAATGCGCTCCCCGCTCCGCCATGTGCCGGCGAATGTCAGCGGAGCGCGACGAGAACTCGCCCCGCACGAGGAGGGAGACTCCCGCTACTTCTACGCCGAGACGCGGCTCTTCGACCCACCGCACCCCAAGTCGCGTCGTGAGTTCTCCCCGAAGATGCGCCTCATAGATGGCGGAGGTCGCGCCACGATGCGCCGAGAGCCCCCGATGATCACACGCACTCCATCGGCTGTCCGCGCCGTGCACCATATTGGCCATCACGACGTGGGTGTGGAGATGCGGGTCGAGGTTGCGGTTGACGCCATGGGTGAACGACGCCGCGACAAGGCCCGACGTCGGCACGACGTGGCGCTCCTCGCCCGAACCCCTCCGCGCGCTGAGTCCGTGGGCCTCGACATAGGCCAGCGCGCCACGCACGCTTTCACGATGCGCCGCCACGACATGGCGGGCGACGTCCTCTCCCGCCAGGGCGAAGACCACGCTCACGGACTTGGGGGCGCTGAAGGTCAGGTCGAATCCGCGCACGGTGGCACGATCAGATCGCAGCCGGCGCCCCGAGGCGGGGTGACGACCGTCGAGCACCGCGTCCAGCGCCGCCGGATCAGGCGTGCCGTGCAACCCGAGCCCGGCGGCGGCGTGGCCGACCCAGTGTGCCGGCCCGTCGTCCAACCGCCCCGGCAACGGAAGCTCCCCTGCGAGGTCCGCGAGGTAATAGTCGGCGCCCGCCGACGTCAGGCGGTGGATTCCGAGCACCCGGCCTCCGTTCTCGGGGAAAGGAGGTCTTCCCACCTCGCCCGATCGCTTCTGCGTTCAGGGGAGAACGGTCGCGGCGGGGATGCGGTCAGGAGTGCTCTGCTGCGCCTTCCCCGTAGACCTGCAACACCTTGCGGGCGGCTCTCGCCGCGAGGTCGGTGAGCTCGGGTGGGCGCACGACGGATGCGTCGGGACCGAGCTGGAGGAGGAGTCGTTCGAACCAGGCCATGCCGGCCACGTCGAGGAGGACATCGGTCACCGTTCCGTCCGCCGCACGACTGATGCCGCGCACCGGCACGGACTCGGGCACCCATTGGGCCCCCTGTCCCAGGTGGAGGTGCACCTCGACCGCGCCCGGCCCGGGAACGAACGCGTCCTCCCCGGCGCGTCGGGAACGACCGGCGGTGGCACCCGATTCCCCCGTGGGGCGCACGGCGCCGATGCGGTCGACCCGGAACCGTCGCATGTCGCCGGCGCGCTCGGCAGAAGGCGTCGAGGTACCAGTGCCCTTCGGTGGTGATCACTTGGACCGGGTCGACGACACGCGTCGTCCACTCGTCGCGCGACGCCGAGTGATAGTCGATCTCGACCAGTTCACCGGCGTCGGTCGCCCGGCGCACGGCGGCAAGGGACGAGGGCGCGTCGACATCCATGCCGATGGCTTCGCGCGATCCCAGCGCGGCGTCGAGTTTCGACAAGGCTCGGCGCAGGGCCTCGTCATCGGGCCCGGGCACGGCCATGATCAGACGGGCCGAGGCCGCCACGGCGAATCCCTCGGCCGGCGTGAGTCGTCGCGGCCGGGCGAATTCAGCCGGCAGGAAGGCACGGACCGAGGTCTCCGACACCTCGATCTCCATCAACGTGTCCGGGGTGTACGGCGGCACGCCGCAACACGCGGCCAGCTCGAGCTCGCGGATCAGCTCCTCCTCGTCCATGGAGAAGCGGCGCGCCACCTCCGCTATCGGTGCCTCCCCTTCCCGGGCCAACCATCCGACCACGGCCAGCAGACGCCGCAAACGCTGGCTGGTCTCCCGCCCGGGTACGGGTCGGGCGTCGTCCGCTCCTTCGCGCGCAAGGGTCGGGGGCGCAACGGCGCGCACCTTCCGGGTCGTTCTGGACCCGTCGGTACCGTCCGCTATCGCAGCGAGCCATGCGGTCAACTGGGAACGGAATTGCGGTGGATCGAGAATCTCGGCGTGGTCGAGCAGACCGAGGATCCAAGAGCGGAGCTCGGGAAACCCCGCGACGCGCAAGGAGACGACGACCGAGCCATCGTCGGACCTGCTCTCGACCCGGTCGGCCCCCACCTCTTCGGCCACGCGCGGCCCTTCGATGGGATCCACCTTGATGCGCGTGACGACGTGGTCGTCGCCCTCGGCGCGCCATGGCTCGTCGGGCAGAGATGCCTTGATGTCGATGCCGGCGGGAAGCACCGCGCCGCCCGGCGCCTCGAGGCGCACCGTCTCTTCGATCCGGTCGACGCGGAACGTACGCACCGCCGCCCGGTCGAGATCCCACGCCACCAGGTACCAGTGCCCGAAGCGGAACCAGAGCCCGGCGGGAGCGACGCGGCGCCTCACGGCGCGGTAGGAGAACGACGCGACCGTCTGGGTGCGCACCGCCTCGAACAGATCGATCAGCGCACGCGGTGTCACCAGAGTGGCGATGGGACGGACCTCCCCCAGACCGGTGGCGCCCAACTTCAAGAGCGCATCCCGACCGCTAGGATCGTCGAGGTGCACGCCGGCAACGGCCAGGTGGAGGGCAACTTGCTCGTCGGGCTCGAGCGCCAGATCAGGCAGGTAGAACGCGTCGCGGTCGATCTGGTAGCCGTACTGTTCAAGCCCGTCCAACCGTTGGGTCAGCACGGGGATCCCCTCGTCGCGCAGGAGCCGCTTGTCCCGCTCGAAGGCCTGGCGTCGTGCCGAATGTTCCTCGGGGTAGCCGGGAACGTGGATGGCAATGGCGTCCAGCGTCAGGGGCTGCTCGGTGTTGAGCAGGACGAGGACGAGGTCCGTCACGCGTTCGAGGCGGTCGAGTCGTGCCGGGGCAACCATCGGGGAGAGCCTACGGGCGCTGCGGTCCCGTGACGGCACAGGCCCACCCCTTCGACTGGCATCTCAACCTCTTCTGGACGGTGGCCATCCCGGCCCTCCTCGTCGCGTATCTCGTCGCCACCCGTAAGGAGGAGTACCGGGCCACCCGCCGTCAACACCTGTGCTTCGTCCTCGGCGTTGCGGCTCTCGTCGTGGCCTTCATGTGGCCGCTCGCTGACCTCGCGGCGCGTTGGTCGCTCCTCGCGCTCGTGGCGCAGCGGCTCCTCCTGCTGCTGGCCGTGCCCCCGTTGCTCGTGGTCGGCACGCCTCGGCCGATCCTCGTGCGGCTCACCAGGCCACCCCTCGTCGATGCCGTCCTGCGCCAAGCCGTAAGACCCATCCCCGCTGTCGCGTTCGTCACCGTGGTCGCCGTGGGGACATTGACCACGGGCGTGGTGAGCCTGGCTGCGCGCTCCGAGGTCGCACGCGTGGTGATCCAACTCTTGGTCCTGCTCTCGGGCTTCGTCCTCTGGGCGCCGGTGCTCACCGAACTGCCGGGGGTGAAACCTCTCTCCGCCGTCGGCCGCGGGGCGTACCTGATCGTGCAGTCGATCGTGCCGAGCTTTCTCTCCGTGGTGTGGATCTTCGCCCGCCGACCTCTCTACGCCTCCTACGATCACCACGAAACGGTCCTGGGGATGTCATCGGTGCTCGACCAGCAGCTGGCGGGCTTCCTCGCCAAGCTCTGCACGATCGCCGTGCTCTGGACTGTTGCGTTCTCGTTGATGATGCAATCCCACAGTGCAGCGGGCGTCGAGGAAGATCCGGAGCCCTTGCTGTGGTCCGATGTCGAGAGGGAGATCCAACGGGCCGACCGTCGTGCGCTGCGCACGCGGTCGCCATGGCTGCCCGTGCGGCCCTCACTGCCGGAAGGCACTGATGTGCCCGGGGATCAGCCACCTCCCCAGGAGCCGCCGCCGTGACCGGTCGGGCCGCCGTGGCCGGTCGGGCTGACGTGGCCGGTCAGGCCAGCGACGCACCCCGGAGCTCATCCAGTGAGAGCTCAGCGGTCTGATTGCCCCCGCACTGCGGGCACTGCTCGACATGACGCCACGAACGGAGCAGCCGTGAGCCCTCTGGGTTGAGCAACACCACGAACGACTCGGAGATCGGGTCGATCTCCAATCCGAAGTAGGGGCGCCACGCCGTCGTCGCCGCGTGGGCGTCCAGCGCCAAGCCCTTGAGGACTCGTCTGAAGCGAAGCTTCTCGGTGTCGAAGATCCATGTGCTGTGACACGACTCCAACACGAACAGCGTGTCTTCCCCTGAATGATCCACTCTCTTGATCATGCCGGATTCGTTCCCAAAACAGTGCGCGGAATAATCACATATTCGTTGCGAACAGATGACAATACTTTTACACCCAGCTCACACATCTATTGCGGGCCCGCATCGTGCTTGCGTCCCACGAGGAACTCGCGTTTGGTCTCGAGCTGGCGCAGCACTGAGCACAGGACGATGCGGGTGTCCGCGGGATCGATGACCTCGTCCACCAGCCCACGCTCCGCAGCAGGCCAGGGGTTCAGGAACGCGTCTTCGTACCCCGTCTCACGGTCAGCTCTCTCCGCGGGTTCGATCCCCCTGTGCAGGATCTGCACCGCGCCGGACGCGCCCATGACGGCGATCTCCGCGGCAGGCCAAGCCAGGCAGATGTCGTTGCCGATCCCGCGCGAGTCCATGACGATGTAAGCACCCCCGAAGGCTTTGCGAAGAATCAGGCAGACCCGGGGCACGGTGGCCTGGGCGTAGGCGAAGGCCAGCTCGGCCCCGTGGCGGATCATCCCCCGCCATTCCAGGTCTTTGCCGGGGAGGAACCCGGGTGTGTCCACGAGGCTCACGATGGGCAGGTTGAACGAATCGCAGAAGCGGACGAAGCGGGCCGCCTTCTGAGAGGCGGCGATGTCCAGGGTGCCGGCGAGGATCCGGGGCTGGTTGGCCACGATGCCGACCGCGAGTCCCCCGATGTGGCAGAACCCCGTCACGATCTGGCCGGCCCAGCGGGCCCACAGCTCGAGGAACTCGCCGTCGTCGACCACGTGCCGTACGACATCGCGCACGTCGTAGGTGGCCGCCTTGCGCTCTGGGATCAGTTCCCGCAACTCGGGGGTGGAACGAAGCACCGGGTCGGTTACGGTCCACGGAGGTGGGATCTCGTCGGCGTGCGACGGGAGGTGCTCAAGCAGTGCGGCCAGAGCTCCCTCCACGTCGTCGGTCTCCACCGCGCAGACGCCGCTCGATCGTGCGTGCGTGCTCACCCCGCCCAACTCGTGCAGCTCGACCTCGACGCCGGTGAATTCGGCCACCATCTGCGGACCCGACACGAACGCCACGGCTTCGGAGTTCATGACGACGAGGTCGGCCAACCCCAGGAGCAGGGCCGGGCCCGAGACGACCGGACCGGTCGCCGCCATCAGCACCGGCACAACGCCGCTGCAGGCCGCGATCGCGGCGGCGGCCTGACCCCAGCCGTGAAGCGCCGCGACGCCGTCGAGCACGTCGGCCCCACTCGACGCCACGATGAAGACGAGCGGTATGCGGAGGCGACGGGCCAGATCGGCCGACTCCGCCAATCGCACGCCGTCGGCGTAGGTGAGGGCGCCCCGCCGTTCCAACGAGTACGACCGGGCGACCACCACATCGCGGCCCCCCATGCGGCCGATGCCCGAATTGACGGTGCCGGTGATGCCCTTGCCGATACCGATCCGATCGGCCACGCGTCCATTTACGGCGAGAGTCACTGCAGGTGAATATAGACAGAACGGTGCGCAGGCACCGCCGGTGTGCAGATTTAGGGACGAGCCTCGGCCCGGCGCCAGGGGCCTGAGCGACCGCCTGACTTCTCCCAGAGCGCCACGTGATCGATGGTCATGGTCCGGTCGGAGGACTTGCACATGTCGTACACCGTGAGGGCGGCCGTGGTGCAGGCCATCATCGCTTCCATTTCGACACCGGTGCGGTCCACCGTCTCGACCTGCGCCTCTACCTCCACGAAGTCGTCCCCGATGGAGAAGTTGACCGCGATGGACCCCACCAGAACGGGGTGGCACATGGGGATGAGCTCCGCCGTCCGCTTGGCCGCCTGAATGCCGGCGATCCGGGCCGCTGCGAGCACGTCTCCCTTGGTGATGGCGTTGTTGGCCACCAAGGTGGTCGTCTCGGGCAGCATCGAAACCCGGCAGCGGGCCAGCGCCCGGCGGTGGGTGGGCTCCCGGGGGGTGACGTCGGTCATGCGAGCACCGCCTAGCGGATCGAGATGGGCCAGGCTGCGATCGGACACGAATCCCTAGTGTACGGCCTCCGCCGGCAGGGCGTGGCGACCTACGCCAACGGTGGGCGATGTGGCCTGATGGGAGCGCCGTTCGGGTAGAGTTGGCAGTCACAAGCAGCGAGTGCCAATCCAAGGAGTGCAATTGCCGACCTATGAGTACGCCTGCAAGGCGTGTGGGCACCGGCTGGAGGCCGTCCAGAAGTTCACCGACGACGCCCTGACGGTGTGCCCGGACTGTGGCGGGGCCCTGCGCAAGGTCTTCGGCGCGCCCGGCATCGTCCTCAAGGGCAGTGGTTTCTACAAGACGGACACCCGCGCCGCGGACAAGCGCTCCGGCTCCGACAAGTCGTCCTCGAACGGGTCCGACACATCGTCGAAGTCGGACATCAAGTCCGACACGAGCTCGACGAAGGACAAGGACTCCGGCTCGGGCTCGGGCTCGGGCTCGGGCTCGGGCTCCGACTCGTCGTCATCGGCCTCGAGCACGAGCAAGGACAAGCCGGCCAAGGACTCCAAGCCGGCCGCTTCCACCAGTTCCTAGGGGCGCGCACCGCCGGACACTTGTGAGAACTGACCGCTAGATATCTAGCCATTAGCAGCGAGAATCGCTGACTCCCCCCGACAGATCCGTGGGTCACTCCGCCCTCGCCTGCCCGGATTACGCGAGAGGCGAAAAAGGCCGCGAGATGGACAGCCCTCCTCGTGGGGAGCGCGACAGGCAAAAGCCCGGCGGCCGACCACCGCACGACATACCTGCTGGTCAGGGTGCCCACGGCGATTGCAGGAGAATCTCTGGAAGATGCTGGAGGAGCAGTCAGAGCGGCCGGAGGACCTCTGAAAGTCAAACGCTAGAAATCTAGCGGTCAGATTTACAGGGGCGCCAGGGTCCTGTTGGGCGGGAGATAGGGTCCTCGCCCCGGCCGGGGGCGGCAGGTCTCAACCCCGTCGGGTGCGCCCCCAGTCCCTTGAACCCGGGTCCTCCCGCAAGCGCCGTCGGGTCGGGTCAGTCCCCGCTGAGTTGCATGTCGGCGATGGCCAACGTCTGGCCGGCAGCCACGCCCGGGAGCCAGCGCAGGTCGCCGCCGATCTCCACCACTGACTGCAGCATCCGTTGCAAGGTCGAGGCCACGGTGACCTCGCGAACCGGTTCGGCCAGGACGCCACCACGGATGAGGAGGCCTTCGGCACCGACCGAGAAGTCGCCGGACACCGTGTTGACCCCGGAATGGATGCCGGTGACCGACTGCACGTAGAGCCCCTCCCCGACTGCGGCCAGGATCTCGTCCGCACCTTTGGTCCCGGGCGACAACACCACGGCCCGGCAACCGGCCGAAGGGGTCCCCGCGAAGCCGCCGCGCACCGCCGACCCGGTGGATCGGGTCTGGGCTCGCCGGGCCGACACCGTGTCATAGACGAACATCTGCAGGATGCCGTCGGAGATCAGGAGGTTGCGCCGGCACGCCAGTCCTTCACCGTCATAGGAGGCGGCGCTGAAGGCACGACCGTCGGTCGGGTCGTCGACGAGCGTGACTCCGGCCCCGGCCACCGACTCGCCGATCCTTCCGGCGAAGAACGAGCGACCCTTGACCACGGCCTCTCCCGAAAGGGCGGACGCCACGACCGAAAGGAGTGTCGAGACGACGCGCGGGTCGAACACGACGGTGCACCGGCCCGATTTCGCCTTCTGTGCCCCGAGCAACCGGGTGGAGCGGAGCACGGCATCGGCCATGGCCTCGGCCGGGTCGAGCGCAGCCGGGGACCGGCCCACGCTGAAACCCGTCCCGGTCTGCGAGTCCGCACCCTCGCCGGCAATGGCGTCCACCGAGACAAATGCCGTCGTGCGGCGGGTGGACGAACGGATGCCCGTGGTCGAGGCCAGTGCCACCTCGACCCGGGCGTCGGAGTAATCGGCCGAGGAGACCTGGCGGACGCGGCGGTCTGCACCACGCGTCGCCCGCTCGAGCTCGAGTGCCAGGGCGATCTTGTCGTCCATGGGGGTCGTAATGACCGCGTCGTCCCACAGATCCTGATCGATGGCGACAACGCCGTCCGGCTCGGCCAGCACGACGTCAGGATCCGGGGTGGCATAGCGGGCGTTGTCGCGGGCGTCGTGCAGCGCGGCCTTCACCACCGTCGGATCGAGAGAGCCGGCCCAAGCGAACCCGAGTCGGCTCCCTTCACCGGGTGGCCCTTCGAGGAGGACGCGGATGCCCACGCCCGATGAGTCCGCCGACGTCAGGGACTCCACCGCTCCGTCGTAGGCCCGGACCTCGTTCTCCGTGCCCCGGGTGACGTAGACCTCCATACCCTCGCCGGTTTGAGCCTGCTCCACCACGGAGGTGGCCAGCTCCATCAGATCGCTCCCGAGGCTCACTTCGCGGACGCTCCCCACTACGCTGTCCCGCCCAGCGTGACGCCGGTGATGCGCAAGGTGGCCTGCCCACACCCGACCGGCACACTCTGGCCGTCCTTGCCGCACGTCCCGGGCGTCATGTCGAAGTCGTCGGCCACCGCGTCGATCCGGCGCAGGACTTCGGGCCCGTTCCCGATGAGGTTGGCGTCACGCAACGGTTCGGTGAGATGCCCGTCCTCGATGAGATAGGCCTCGGTCGTGCCGAACACGAAGTCGCCGGTCGTCGTGTTGACCTGCCCGCCCCCGAGCTTGGAGACGTAGACACCGGAGGCCGTCTGCGCCACGATCTCGTCCGCTTTCTCGGTGCCGGCCAGAAGGTAGGTGTTCGTCATCCGCACCATCGGGAGATGCTGGTAGGACTGTCGACGACCATTGCCTGATGATTTCCTTCCTTCTTTCCGTGCGCGCAACCAGTCCCACATGTAGTCGGTGAGGATGCCGTTCTCGATGAGCACGTTGCGCGCCGGCGCATTGCCTTCGTCGTCGACCGCGAAGTTGCCCCACTCCCCGAGCACGGTGCCGTCGTCGACCAAGGTGACGAGCGGGCTGGCCACGAGCTTGCCCATCTGGCCGGTGTAGACCGAGGCATCCTTGACGATGTGGTCGGCCTCGAGGCCGTGCCCGCAAGCCTCGTGGAAGAGGATCCCGCCGCTCCCGCCGGCCAGCACGATCGGCACCTCGCCCGAAGGCGCGGGGCGGGCGGAGAGTTTGGCCAACGCACGGTTCGCCGCCGTGCGGGCGATGTCCTCAACCTTGTAGCGCTCGAAGATCTCGAAGCCCTCCGTGCGGGCCAAGGATTCGTATCCGGTCTGCATGCCGGTGTCGCCGTTGGCCACGCACATGACGTTGAACCGGGTCCGGACCTGGTCATCTTCGGCCCACAGCCCGTCCGAGTTGGCAATCAGGATGCGCCGGTGGCTGTCCCCGCAGCCGACCTGCACCTGGCTGATGGAACCGCCCGCGGCCCGTGCCGCCTCGTCGGCGCGGACCAGCAGGTCGAGCTTGGTGGCCTTGGGGACCGAGCCGGGGAGGGTGCGCTCGCCGCGATCGTGGCTGAAGGTGGGCCCGGATGGCATGGCCACGGTGCGGACGGTGCCGCCGCCCTCCCGGGCCACCGACGCTGCCGCGGCGGCTGCGGCCAGAAGGCCGGCCTCGCTCAGATCCGACGTGTGGGCGAACCCTGTCGTCTCCCCCGCCACCACCCGGATCCCCGCGCCGCGTGATCGTCCCGAGGAAAGCTCCTCGACCCGACGATCGTCGAGCATGGCACTGGCGGTCAGGCTGTCTTCCGCGAACACTTCGGCCATGTCTCCGCCGTGCGAAAGGGCCGCCCCGAGGACGTTTTGGAGAACATCGGGCTCAATCAAAGAAGTGTCGGTCACGGGCGGTATCGTAATCGTCGTGCTCAGTTCCCCCTCCGGCAGCGGCAGCACCCCACCCGCAGGACATGGGCCGCACTCGGGCCTGACGGCCCAAGTCGAGCTGACGGTGGGCGAGGAGGACACGGCGCAGTACTTCCGTTCGGGGGATGTCCCCGTGCTCGCCACGCCGCGGCTCATCGCCATGTGCGAGGAGGCGGCGCTGCGCGCCACGGATGGACATCTCACCGCGGAGCAGTCGAGCGTGGCCACGCGCGTCCAGTTCGACCACCTGGCACCCGTCGGTGTCGGCAAGGTCGTGCTGGCGGAGGCCACGCTGGTCAAGGTCGAGGGCCGTCGTCTCACCTTTACCGTCTCCGCCGCCCGCCTCGAACGTGATGGTGGCGGCCTCGTGGGTGCCGGTCGGGTGACGCGAGTGCTGGTCAACGAGGCCACGTTCCTGGCCAAGGCCGGCGCCACCGGCGAGTCCTGACCGGAGCGCACCGGCCCACCGACGGGCCAACTGACCGGCCCACCGACGGGCCAACCGACAGGCCCACTGACCGGCCAGCCGAAGGGCCAGCCTGTGGCCCCACCGCCTCGCAAACCGTCCCGACCGGAGTGCCGGCGGGGATGGGGCCCGTGGTCGCCGCCTTCGTCACTTTCGGCCTCTTCTGGGGCAGCTGGGCGGTCATGGTGTTCAACATCCAGCGCACGTTCGCCCTTTCCGATGCCGGGCTCGGTGTCCTCCTGGCCCTGGCCATCGCGCTCGCGGGCATCTCCAGCGCAGTCATGGCCCACCTGGCCAACCGTGTCGGCGCCCGCCGCCTGCTCTGGATCGCCCTGCTGGCCTGGTCGGGCCTCCTCGTCCTCATGAGCGCCGTCCATCAGAAGTGGGCCTTCGCCGGTTCCCTGGTGCTCGTCGAGATCGCCGGGGGCAGCATCGACACCGCCATGAACGCCGAGGCGACGCACCGCTTCGACGGCCGGCCCTCCGCCCTGCTCCGATTCCACGCCCTGTTCAACTGTGGAGCGATCGCGGGTGCCGCCGCGGCGGGAATCGTCCTCCACGCCGGTGTGTCATGGCGTTGGATCTGGCCCGGAGTGGCCGTTGTGGCGCTCGGCGTCGGTCTGTGGACGCTGTCCCTCGGGCCCGAGCCGGCACCGGAGGGGTCGTCGGCGTCCGCCCATGTGAGCGCCCACGTCCACCCGGTCCGTCGCATCCGGCGTGACGGGCTCCTCCTCCTACTGGCCATCTTCGCCCTGGCCGAGGTCACCGAAGGAGGGGTCGACACGTGGGGCGTCCTCTATCTGCGGAACCACCTGGCGACGGGCGTCCTGCTGGGCGCGGGCGCCTACATCGTGGGTCAGGTGGTCGCAGCTACGACACGTTCGGCCGGAAGCACGGTGGTCGGACGCCTGTCGGTCCGCCACGCCCTCTTCGTGGGTGGCTGCATCGCCGGTGGCGGGATCCTCCTCGAGTCGCTCTCTCCCCTCTCGGGCCTCGCTGCACTGGGGCTCGCGCTCGGGGCCGGAGGGGCGTCGTTGTTCTGGCCGTTGGTCATGAGCACGGTGAGTCGCCTGGCCAGCCAGGTGGTCAGCGCGGTGGGGACCTTCACCGCGGCGGGCTACATCGGGTGGGTCGCCGGCGCGCCGATCGTCGGGTGGGTGTCGCAGGCGTTCGGCCCCCAGCACGGGCTGCAGGTCCTGGCCGTGGCAGCCCTGTCCGTCGCCGCGGTGTCCTTGCTCACAAGGTAAAGATGCCCACGAACTGACATGACGGGCTAGCCTGGTGCGACAGCCATGATCCTTCAAAGCATCGAGACGCCCTCAGACATAAAGGATCTCAGCCAGGAAGAACTGGTGGTCCTGGCCGAAGAGATCCGGTCCTTCATCATCGAGTCGGTCACCACGACCGGTGGCCACCTGGGTTCCAATCTCGGCGCTGTCGAGTTGACCTTGGCGCTGCACCGGGTGTTCGACTCACCCCGTGATGTCATCTTGTGGGACACCGGGCATCAGGCGTACGTGCACAAGCTGCTCACGGGGCGGCGGTTCGGGTTCAAGTCGCTGAAGCAAGCCGGCGGCATGTCGGGCTACCCGAACCGGGCCGAGTCCGAGCACGACTGGATCGAGAACAGCCACGCGTCGACGTCGCTGTCCTATGCACACGGCATCGCCAAGGCGTTCACCCTCCGGGGGGAGGGTGGGGACCGCAAAGTCATCTCGGTCGTCGGCGACGGTGCCCTCACCGGCGGCATGGCCTATGAAGCCCTGAACAACCTGGGCCACTCCTGCTGCCGGGTCGTGATCGTCCTGAACGACAACGGCCGCTCCTACGCCCCGACGGTGTCCCAACTCTCGCAGAGCTTGACCAGCCTACGGCTGAACCCGACCTATACCCAGACCCGCGAACGTCTGCGGAACCGCCTCCGCGGACTCCCCGCTTTCGGACCGCTGGCCTACAGCGGCGTGCATTCGGTGGCCAGCGCGTTGCGCGAAATGGTATCCCCACACACGTTCTTCGAAGCACTCGGCGTACGCTACGCCGGGCCGATCGACGGACACGACGTCGACCTGATGGAACAAGCCTTCTCGCACGCCGCCGCGTGGGACGGTCCGATCGTGGTCCACGTGCTGACGCAGAAGGGCCGTGGGTACGGTCCGGCGGAACAGGACGATATCCAGCGCCTGCACGACGTACGGGCGACGAAGGTCATCACGCTGGAGAACACCATCGGCAGCTCGGCCGGCTCCGCTGTCGGCAGCTCGGCCGGTGCCGACCTCGGTGGCGTGGCCTCGCCCGGTTCGACCCCCGATGCCGAGGTGCACCAGTCACCCGGGCGCGCCACGACCTACACCGACGCCTTCTCCCGCGCGCTGCTGCAGGCGGCCGAGAACGACGCCCGTGTCGTCGCCCTGACCGCGGCCATGCCCGGGCCGACCGGCCTGCTCCCCTTCCAGGCGCGCTTTCCCACGCGCTTCTTCGACGTGGGCATCGCGGAGCAGCACGAGGTCACCGCGGCTGCCGGCATGGCCATGGCGGGCATCCGGCCCGTGGTCGCCGTTTACTCGACCTTCTTCAGCCGTGCCTTCGATCAGGCCAATCTCGACGTCGGCCTGCACGGGAGTCCGGTCGTCTTCGTCCTCGACCGGGCCGGCATCACCGGCGACGACGGCCCGAGCCATCACGGGATCCTGGACATGGCTCTGGCGCTTTCGATCCCTGGCATGACCGTGTTCGCCCCTTCCGCGGCCGAGGAGGTCGCGCCCATGCTGCGCGCCGCGCTCACGCTCCCCGGGCCATCGACCATTCGCTTCCCGAAGACGGCGCCCCGCCACGTGGACCAGAGCGAGGTCGGCGCCGGGCTGGCGGCCCGCAAGGTGCGCAGCGGCGACGGCTCGGTCTGCCTGCTCGGTGTGGGGAAGCTCGTGGCGGCGTGCATCGAGGCGGCCGACCTGCTGGCGGCCGAGGGCGTGGAAGCGACCGTCTGGGACGTGCGCGTGATCGCACCACCCGACGCCGAAATGCTCACCGACGCCGGCCGGCACGGCCTTGTGGTGACCGCCGAGGATGGCGTCCGCCACGGTGGCGCAGGGGCGTTCGTGATCGACGCCATGGAAGTCGCCCTCGAGGCCCTCGGTCGGCCCCGGCCGGCCACCCGGATCCTCGGTGTGCCCCGCGAGTACCTGGCGCAGGGCAAGGCGGACGACATTTTGGACAGCCTCGGCCTGAACGGGAGCGGCATTGCGCAAAGCGTGCGGCTGGCCCGGCGAGCCGTACCCGCCAGCCAACGCCAGGGCTGACGCCTTCCTCCGTTTCGTTCCTCCGTTTCGTTCCTCCGTTCGATCAGGACCGATTGGCCCCGTTTGCCCGCACGAAATCATTGACGGTGTAATACGCCTCGATCGATTCGCCGGCGTCGCCCCAGAACCCCTCGAGGACGTCGTAGGCCATCCGGCCTTCCTCGATGTAGTGATTGTTCACGTCGGTGATCTCCAATTCGCCGCGCCCCGACGGTGACAATGTCGGGATGATGCTGAAGACGTCGGCATCGAAGCAGTAGATCCCCGTCACGCCGAAGTTGCTTCCCGGCACCTCGGGCTTCTCCTCTATCCGCTCGACCCGTCCGTCGGCCGAGAGCACGGGAACGCCCAGGTGACGGAGGTGCTCGGGCTCAGAAACCGGCGTCAGAAGGATGCGGGCGCCGGAGGGGTCGGCCCGGAACGCATCGACCATGGGTTTGATGGAGCGCTCCATGACGTTGTCGGCCAGCATGACGAGGACAGGATCGCCGTCGACGAAACGCTCGGCCAGACCGAGTGCCTCGGCGATGCCTCCCGCCTGCTCCTGATAGCCGTAGGACAGCCGGTCGATCCCGAACTCGTGCCCATTGCCGAGCAGTGGGAGAAAGGAGCCGGCATGCGGCCCCCCGGTCACGAGCATGATCTCGTCGATACCGGCATTGACGAGCGCCTCAATGGACCAGGCGATCATCGGCCGGTCCCAAATCGGGAGGAGGTGCTTGTTCGTGATGCGGGTCAGCGGATACAGGCGCGAGCCCGTTCCGCCCGCCAACAGCACACCTTTCATCGCATCCGTCCTTGGTCGGCGATCCTTTGCATCCCGAGTGCTTAGCCGACGGCGAGGGCGTCCCGCGCCACCCGGGGGCCCGGGGCCCCGGAGTGCCCGAAATACCGCCGGGGCGTTCGTCGTTGCACCGACAAAGGAGAATGCCGCCATGTTCACGCGCAAGAAGGAAAAGCAACACCCCGTGGAGTACGAGATCACCAAGACCGAGGAAGAGTGGAAGGCCGAGCTCTCCCCGGCGCGCTACCGGGTCCTCCGGCGGGCGGGCACTGAGCCGGCCTGGTCGGGCGACCTGCTCCACGTCGAGGGCGACGGCGTGTTCCGCTGCGCCGGATGCGACGCGGCGCTGTTCGACGCCACTGCGAAGTTCGAGTCCGGCACCGGATGGCCCAGTTTCGATCGGGCCACGGCCGCCGGCACCATCATCGAACACCGCGACCGCACCTTCGGCATGCTGCGCACCGAGATACTGTGCGCCCGCTGCGGTGGGCACCTCGGCCACGTGTTCCCCGACGGGCCCACCGACACCGGGCTGCGCTACTGCGTCAACTCATTGTCGATGACCTACGAGCAGGACCCCGGCGCCACCCCGTCGTAGAGAGGCAGCGGCTCACCCAACCGCCCTTCGACAACCGTGAAGACGGAGCTCAGGTGCGCTGCCTCATTGTGCAGGCCCAGACGGAGGAGGAGCGACTCGCCGAGGGCGAGCGCACCGCAGATCGCAAAGACCTCGTCCTTCAGGAAATCGACACGCGCCGAGAAGTGCGACGCACTCGGCGCACGAGAAGCACGGCCGAACCCAGGAGGGCGATCGACGAAGCGGCCGCCAGGGTCGCCATGCCGAACGGACTGCGCCACAGGTCCGTCACGACGAGGGCCAACAGCCTGCCCGTGGTCCTCGCCACGGGCAGGCTGACCGAGGTGATCAGCCAGATCGGCACTCACGCCTCGGCCGGGATGGTTCCCAACGGTGCGCCGCCCGACTCGACGACCCCGTCGATCACCGACAGGTCGACCGGCGCGTGCCGCTCGGTGCGTTGCACGTCCGCCGTGGCGAACCGCAGGCTGGGCCCGACCTCGTCCGCCGTGATCTCGACCTTCGAACGGTGCTCGCCCTCTTCGGTCTCCCAACTGCGTTGCTCGAGACGACCGGTCACCACGACCCGCATGCCCTTGGTAAGGCTCAACGCAACATTCTCTGCCAGGTCCCGCCAGCACACCACGTCGAAGAACGACGTCGCCTCTTGCCATTCCTGCGTGGTCCGGTCCTGCCAGCGCCGATTGACCGCGACCCCCAACTGTGTAGTGGCCTGACCCTCCTTGGTGTAGCGGATCTCGGGTTCCCGGGTCAGATTGCCGGTGATCGTCGTGGTGTTGGCCATGGGGTGCTCCTCGCTCTCGTCAGTCCCTCCGGCGATGGCGGGAGGGTGACGACGAGCATGGGGAGGAGGGCTTGCACGGGGGCTTGCACGACACCTTGCACGGTCTCATTTGTGCGACGGAGTAGCCGTGCCGGCCTTCTCGCGTTGGCAACGATGCCTTCTGTGCGCCTCTGAATTTCGCAATTGCTAGAGGTCGAGCGGTTAGAAATTAGAGGGCGTATGCCCTGGTGGGTATGCCGCAACGTGGCCGGATACTGGGCTGTCTTGCCTCTGTCGCTCCCTCGCGAGGCGGGGGCGTCAAGGGACGCCGCAGGCGAGGCCGGACACACAGCGCAAAAGGTCAGACGTCCAAGAAGCGCCGGATGGCGATGCCCGAGCCGAGCGAGCCGATCAACACGCCGACGAACACCACGACGATGTCCGTCGAGAAGACCTCCCAGCCCGTCATATGCATGGCACTGAACACGTTGCTGGAGTTGTTCCCACCGCCGGCGTGGTTGATGAAGAGATAGAGGATATAGACCGCTACCGCGGACAGACCGGAGCCGAGGAGACCCTGGATCAACCCCTCGGACATGTACGGCACCCGGATGAACCAGTTCGTCGCTCCCACCAGCTTCATGACCGAGACCTCTCGCCGCCGGGCGAAGATCGCCATGCGGATGGAATTGAGGATCAGGACCGCCGCCGAGACGATAAGCACGACCGCGACACCGAGCAGCACCCACTTGAGAACGTTGATCACCTTCTCCTCTGTGTGGATCTGTTGGAGCGGTGCCGTCACGGTCAGCACGCCGGGAGTTCCTTTGAGCGCGGTGATGAGCTGATTGGCATCGCCCAGCACGACGGGCGTGCACCAGTACGAGGTCGGCATTTCCGATTCCGTCGTGGCCTGGAGCACATCGGACGGCAGGAGCTTGCGTGCTTCGGTGAAGTTGCGTGCCTTGTTCCAGTACACGCAGGGCTGGCGCACGTAGTTGAGCTGGGTCAACTGGGTGGCTACCGCCCTGATCTCCTGCTGGTTGGCGGCCGGCTCCATCCACACGGTGACCTGCGTCCCGCGCTCCCACTGGCCTGACGCATTCGCCGCGCCCTGTCGCAGGAGGAGGGCTGCACCCACCAACGTGAGCGAGACCGCCACCGTGAGGATGGCGGCGATCGTCATCAAACGGTTGCGCCACAGGTTCGATGCTGTCTCGCGCGCGACATAGTCGACCGAGACGGGCATCAGCCCACGCCTTCCATCGGCCCTTCCATCGGCCTGTTCGTGGTGCCGTCGATGCCGTACACGCCGCGTGCCTGGTCGCGCACCATGATGCCGTTGCTCAACTCGATGACGCGCCGACGCATTTTGTCGACGAGCACTTCGTCGTGCGTGGCGATCACGACCGTCGTACCGGTGCGGTTGATGCGGTCGAGGAGCTGCATGATGCCCTGGCTCGTCTGTGGGTCGAGGTTCCCGGTCGGCTCGTCCGCCAACAGGATCAGCGGACGGTTGACGAAGGCGCGCGCGACGGCCACGCGTTGCTGCTCGCCGCCGGAGAGCTCGCCCGGCAGGTTGCCCGTTTTCTTGGCCAGTCCCACCAACTCGAGCACCTGGGGTACCTGGTTGGCCACCACGTGACGGGGGCGGCCGATCACCTCGAGCGCGAAGGCCACGTTCTCGAACACGGTCTTGTTCGGGAGCAGGCGGAAGTCCTGGAACACACAACCGATGTTGCGGCGGAGGTACGGCACCCTCCACTTGGGGAGGTCGACGATGTTGCGTCCGGCCTCCCAGATCTGACCCTTGTCGGGGAGCTCCTCACGCAGGAGCAGCCGGATGAACGTCGTCTTGCCCGAGCCCGAGGATCCGACAAGGAAGACGAATTCGCCCTTGTCGATCTCGACCGATATGTCGCGCAGTGCGACTGTCGATCCCTTATAGGTCTTCGTGACGTTGTCGAATCGGATCATGGTGTGAGTGGGGTGAAATCCTGAGTGCGCGGAGATGCTGCACAGAGCATCAATTCACTGTGCGGGATACTACCGGCCTCACATTGCGGTTGGGGGTCATACTCTGCGCCGCTGGTCAAAGGCTCAGCCCGCGACACTTCCGCGCTGGCGCCGCAGCTCGGCCTCCATGAACGCATCGAGGTCGCCGTCGAGCACCGCGGCCACGTTTCCCGTCTCGTAGCCCGTCCGCAGATCCTTGACCTGTTGATAGGGAGCCATGACGTAGGACCGGATCTGATTGCCCCACGCGTTGTCGCCGCGGTCACCGCTCAACGCGTTCATCTCGGCCTTGCGCTCGTGCCGGGCGCGGTCGGCCAACTTGGCCCCGAGGATCTGCATCGCCTTGGCCTTGTTCTGATGTTGGCTGCGTTCGTTCTGGCACGACACCACCAACCCGGTCGGAAGGTGGGTGAGCCGTACCGCGGAGTCGGTCTTGTTGACGTGCTGCCCTCCGGCGCCCGACGAGCGATAGGTGTCGATGCGCAGGTCCTTCTCGTCGATCTCCACCTCGCTCGAGACGTCCTCGAGGAAAGGGGTGACGTCGAGGGAGGCGAAGCTCGTCTGCCGTCGCTTCTGCGAGTCGAACGGCGACATGCGCACGAGGCGGTGCACGCCGCGCTCGGTGGCCAGCAACCCGTAGGCGAATCGTCCGCGCACGATGAACGTCGCCGAGAGAAGTCCGGCCTCCTGCCCTTCGGTCTCTTCGTCCAACTCGACCTTGAAGCCGCGACGTTCCGCCCAGCGTTGGTACATGCGCAACATCATTTCGGTCCAGTCCTGCGCGTCGGTACCGCCGGCTCCCGCGTGCAACTCCACCACGGCATCGCGTTCGTCGTACTCACCCGAGAACAGCGACTGCAGTTCGAGCGCGCCGAGTCGCTTGCGCAATGCGTCGACCGTCTCGACCAACTCTTTTTCGAGCGCGGCATCGGACGCGCCCTCCGCGTGCGACTCGTCGATCAATTCCGACAAGGCGCGGGCGTCGTTGAGCTCGGCCCGCAGACCGGTCAACTGCTCGAGGTCGGCTGTCACCCCGCCCAACTCGGTGGTGATGGCACGCGCCTGATCGGCGTCGTCCCAGAGGTCCGGACGGGCCGCCTCGGTCTCCAACTCTTCGCGCCGGCGCCAGCAGACGGTCGAGGCCCAGGTACCGTTCGGCTTCGACCAGCCGGCTTTCGGCGTCGTCTAGTTCGGCCGCGAAGTCCCGGGGTGCCTCGGCCGAGCCGGGCTCAGGCGGCGCCATGACAGAACTTGAATTTCTTCCCGCTCCCGCACCAGCAGGGATCGTTGCGCCCCACCTTCTCTTCGGGGGCTTTGACGATGGGCACCAGGGCGTCGGGGTCGGGGGCGTTCGGCCGCTTGACCAGGGCCTTGGCGCCGTTGGTCGCGCCCTTGGGGCAAGGCCTGTTCCACCGGTGCCACGTTGGCGCCCATGTCGGCCGCCATCATGCCGACGAGTGCGCTGGTGTCGGCCACCGGGTCTTCGGCCGCCACATAGACGGCGCGGTCGAGGTTGGGCTCGGCCGCCTGCTCCTGTACCGCCTCGACGTGGAGGATGTAGCGCAGGTAGTCGTTGTCGATGACCTCGACGAGCTGACCGAACATGTTGAATCCCTCGGACTGCCACGCGTTGAGGGGATCGGCCTGGACCGTCCATCGCAGGTGGATGCCGTCCTTCAGGTTGTCCATCTCGGCCAGGTGGTCACGCCAGCGCTGGTCGATGATCTGCAACATCACGTCGCGCTCGATCTGGCGCATGGTCTCGGGCCCACCGGGCATGGACTCGGAATGCTGCTCGTAGTACTCGAGCGCCTCCTCGACGATGCTCTCGACCAGATCGTCCGTGGTGGCCGCCTGGCTGAGGTCCTCCACGCGTGAACTTGGTCGGGTAGTACTGCGTCACCCCGTCGATCAGGCCCTTGAGGTCCCACTCCTCGGGGAACTCGCTCGGACAGAACTCGGCGACCTGCTTCTCCACGGCGCCGGCCAACAGGTCCTCGGTGTGCTCCTCGAGGTCGTCGCCGTCGATGATCTGCAGGCGACGCTCGTAGATGACCTTGCGCTGCTGGTCCATCACCTCGTCGTACTTGAGGTTGTCCTTGCGCATTTCCGCATTGCGGGCCTCGACGGTGTTCTGTGCCCGCTCGATCGCCTTGGCCACCGTCTTGCTCTCGATCGGGACGTCGTCGGGCAGGGTCCGGCCCATGACCCAGCTCATGGCGCCGGTGGCGAAAGAGGCGCAGAAGCTCGTCGTCGAGACTCAGGTAGAAACGGCTCTCGCCCGGATCGCCCTGACGGCCGGAGCGGCCACGCAACTGGTTGTCGATGCGGCGGCTTTCGTGGCGCTCGCTGCCCGAGGACGTAGAGGCCGCCGAGCTTGCGCACCTCCTCGCCCTCGGCACGGCAACGTGCCTCGAGCGACGCCTTGACGCCGCTTCAGTTCGATGGCCCCCTCGTCGCTCGCGAGGTCGACCCCTTCGGCCTGTAGTTCGTGCTGGGCCAACAGCTCGGCGTTGCCGCCCAGAATGATGTCGACGCCTCGTCCGGCCATGTTGGTGGCGACGGTGACCCCGCCTTTGCGACCGGCCTGGGCCACCACCTCGGCCTCCCGGAAGTGCTGCTTGGCGTTGAGGACGTTGTGCGGGACGCCCTCCTTCTCGAGGAGCCGGGAGAGCAGCTCGGACTTGGCCACCGAGGCGGTGCCGACGAGGACGGGCTGCCCCTTCTCGTGGCGGTCCGATGAGATCCTCGACCACGGCGTTGAACTTCGCTTCCTCGGTCTTGAACACGAGATCGGCCTGATCGGCCCGGACCATGTCCTTGTTGGTCGGGATGGGGACGACCGAGAGGCCGTAGGTGCCGGCGAACTCGCCCGCTTCCGTCTCGGCCGTACCGGTCATGCCGGACAACTTCTCGTACATGCGGAAGTAGTTCTGCAGCGTCACGGTGGCCCAGGTGTGGTTCTCCTCTTTGATGGCCACCCGCTCCTTGGCCTCGACCGCCTGGTGGAGACCGTCCGACCACCGCCGGCCGTCGAGGGTGCGCCCGGTGAACTCGTCGATGATCTTCACCTCGCCGCCGGCGACCAGATAGTCCTTGTCCCGCTTGTAGAGGTCCTTGGCCGTGAGCGCCTTGGTCAGCTGGTGCACGTAGTTGGTGGAGACCGCGTCGTAGATGTTCTCGACGCCGACCGCCTTCTCCACCTTCTCGATGCCCGACTCGAGCGGGACGACCGTCTTCTTCTCCTCGTCGACCTCGTAGTCGACGTCACGGCGTGAGCGTGCGGGCGATGGATGCGAACTGGTAGTACAGCTGGGCCGCCTCGTCGGCCGGCCCCGAGATGATGAGCGGCGTCCGCGCCTCGTCGATCAGGATGGAGTCGACCTCGTCGACGATGGCGAAGACGTGCCCTCGCTGGGCCATGGCCTCGCGGGAACGGGCCATGTTGTCGCGCAGGTAGTCGAAACCGAACTCGTTGTTGGTCCCGTAGGTGACGATCGGCCGCATAGGCGGCGCGCTTCAGCGCCGGATCGTCGATGTCGGCGCCGATCCGCCCGACCGTCAGCCCCAACCACTTGTGCAGCCGCCCCATCCACTCGGAGTCACGGGTGGCCAGGTAGTCGTTGACGGTCACCACGTGCACACCGCGCTGCTTCGAGCGCGTTGAGGTAGACGGGGAGCGTGGACACCAGCGTCTTGCCCTCCCCGGTCTTCATTTCGGCGATCCATCCGAAATGCAGGGCCATGCCACCCATCAGCTGCACATCGAAGTGACGCTGCCCGAGCACCCTCCAGGCGCCTTCGCGGACCACGGCGTAGGCCTCGATCAACAGGTCGTCGAGCGTCTCACCCTGGTCCAGGCGCTCCCGGAACTCGATCGTCTTGTGCGCCAGCTCGGCGTCGCTGAGGGCCTGCATTTCGGGCTCCAGCGCGGAGATCGGCTCGACGAGCTCGACCAGCCGCCGGACCTTCTTGCCCTCGCCTGCCTTCAGAACCTTGGTGAACACACTCATGAGGTACGATCCTACCGGTCCCTTGGGCATCACCGGGCGTCGTTGCTGCCCGAATATTGTTGGGGCTGCGTGCGGCTGACCTGGTCTTTGACCCCACACTCGCCTGCTGCAAGGTTGACATGCCGGCGCCGGCGGCCCGTCGGCGTCGCCGCCCGCGGACCCAACGGCACCTGTGTGGCACGCATCGCCTCGTCGCCACCGGCCCCCGAGGGATCGGGGACTCGCTGGGCAGGGCTTACTTCTAAGCCGCACCATGCTCAGCAACCACAAGTTGCCTTACGTGGGTCGTTTTGCCTGCGACTGGCCTCGACTTGCAACCACAGACCCGCACGCAGCCCGGGCCAAGTGTAGGTGCGGCGACCCGGCCTCACCGTCGCCGGACCGTATGGCCCACAAGAAGAACGCCGCCCGGCCCGGGATGGCCCGGGCCGGACGGCGCGCTCGGTGCTTCTGCGGGGGTCAGCCTCCCCGGGGACTATCCCGCCGCGTCGCCGCAGACGGTCTCGACCAGGAGCCGGCTCACCACGTAGGGATCCATGTTGGCGTTGGGGCGCCGGTCTTCCAGCCACCCCTTCTTGGCCTTGGCCACGGCCCAGGGGATCCGGATCGAGGCGCCACGGTCGGATGTCCCGTAGCTGAACTTGCTGTAGTGCGCCGTCTCGTGCGCGCCGGTGAGCCGGGATTCGATCCCCACGCCGTAGTTGGAGACGTGCTCGTCGACCCGCCGGCCAATGGCCTCGCAGCCCGCGATGATGGCGTCCCAGCCACCGTCTTCCCGCATGGCCTTGGTCGAGAAGTTGGTGTGCGCGCCGGCACCGTTCCAGTCGCCGAGGACCGGCTTGGGCTCCAGCGTGGCATAGACGTCGAAATCCTCGGCGATACGGAAGAGCAGCCAGCGGGCCACCCAGAGGTGGTCGCCGATCAACGGTGGCGGCGAGCACGCCGATCTGGAACTCCCACTGCCCCATCATCACCTCGGCGTTGGTGCCCTCGATGCCCAGCCCGGCCTTCATGCAGGCCGCCGTGTGGCGTTCGACGATGTCGCGGCCGGGCATTTTGTCGCCGCCCACGCCGCAGTAGTACGGGCCCTGCGGAGCGGGGAAGCCCAACTCGGGCCAGCCCATCGGCCGCCCGTACTGGAAGAACGTGTACTCCTGCTCGATCCCGAACACCGGCTCCTGGTCGGCGTACTTCTCCGCCGCCTCGGCACAGGCGCGCCGCGTGTTGGTCACATGGGGGGTCATGTCGGTGAGCAGCACCTCGCACATCACCAATTTGTCGCCCTCGGCCCGCAGGGGGTCCGGGCAGACGAAGACCGGCTGCAGCACGCAGTCCGAGTCGTGCCCCACCGCCTGGTTCGTGCTGGACCCGTCGAATCCCCAGATCGGAGGCTCTTTGCCGTCCTCGACGATTTTGGTCTTGCTCCGGAGAAGCGGTGATGGCTCCGTTCCGTCGATCCATATGTATTCGGCCTGGTAACTCATGAATCTCCTGCTCTCCAATTCTGAGTAGTGACGTATGTGGCGAGGGGCCATCGGCCCATCCAACGTAGAACACGGGGGTTCCCCCGCGCAGATCGAGTCTGATTCTCACCTGTTTCCCAGCTATATCGGACATGTGAAGTCTTGATGAAATCCCTGGAATGCCTAACGCACCACGTGGGGCCGCACCAGTCCCGCCATCACGGCCAGCATCACCGTGCGGAACCGTTGACGCTCGACGGACGGATCGGACGAGCGGGCCATGCCCAGGACGCCCGCAGTCACGGCCCCGAAGAGGACATGGGCCAGCATGTCGAGATCCTCGACCACGAGGACCCCGGCCGCCGCGGCCCGATCGAGAAGGCGGCGGATCACCTCTATCTCGTAGCGTTCCCCACATGCCCACCAGTCCTCGAAGCCCAGCGCCGACGGGCCTTCGACCCAGCACAAGCGCCGGTAGATCGGATCCGAGATCGTCTCCAAGAAGGCATCGACGGCAGCCACGATCCCGCCCCACGCATCCGGCGCGGTCTCGCCGGCGTGCGTGACCGAGCCGACACTGTGCTCCTGTTGGCGTTCCAGAACCGCCAGGAACAACTCGCGCTTCGAGGTGAAATGGTGGTAGATCGCCCCCTTGGTGACCCTGGCCCGCTGGGCCACGTGATCGAGAGACGTCGCGACGAAACCATTCTCGAAGAAACAGGCCGACGCGCTGTCGAGCAAGGCCTCGTAGGTGGCCTCGGCGTACTCCTCCCGGCGGGAGCGAACGGTCTCCCCAGTGTGCATAAGTCCAGGCCACCCGCTATCGACCCCACGGCCGATCGGCTTGACTTCTTCAGACACCCTCAGGATACTACATACCGTGAGTAGGTTCCCGCGGCATGCGAAGCCGACTCCGCCCCCGACCGAGCGTGTCCTCCGGCACGTGGCGCGGGCCACGATCCGGCATCGGAAGGCCATCGTGGTGGTCACCGGACTGTTCGTCGTGGTGGCCGGTCTCCTCGGGGGAAACGTCACGTCGAAGCTCTCCCGGGGTGGGTTCGACGTCTCGTCGGAGCAGTCGGTGCATGCGGCAACTGTCCTCGCCTCGGAATTCCACAACGGGGCGGACAACATCCTGATTCTGGTGCACCCCACGTCGGGCACCATCGACAGCCGCGTCGGTGGCGTCCGCCGGCGCCGCCCTCACCAGACAACTTGCCGCGCAGCCGCACATGGCCAACGTCATGTCCTATTGGAGTGCGGCCTCCCGCGGCTTTTTCGGTACCCCCGACCGCCACGAAGCGCTGATCGTCGGACGCATCACCGGCGACCAGGACCAGATCATCAACCGGGAACCGATCATCGCCGCCGCATTGAAGGCACAGGACCACTCCATCACCTTCGCCGTCGGGGGGTTCGGTGCTGCGTTCCACGAAGTCGACTCGGTGGTGGAGCGTGATCTGCTCCATGCCGAGGCGTTCGCCGTCCCGCTGACCCTCCTGCTCCTGCTCTTCGTGTTCGGTTCACTCGTCGCCGCCGCCATGCCCGTCACGATCGGCGCCGTGGCCGTCGTCGGCACGCTGCTGGTGCTCCGGATCCTCAACGCGGTCACACCCGTCTCCATCTATGCGGTGAACCTGGCCACGGTCCTGGGGTTGGGCCTCGCCATCGACTACAGCCTCTTCATCGTCAGCAGGTTCCGCGAGGAGCTGTTGGCGGGACACGACACCACCGCCGCGCTGGAGGAGACCCTGGCGCACGCCGGGCGCACCGTGGCCGGGAGTGCGCTCACCATGGCGGCGGCGGCCGGCGCCCTGTTCGTCTTCCCGCTCGTCTTCCTCCGGTCCTTCGCCTACTCGGGCATCGCCGTCGTGCTCCTCGCCGGCGCGGCGGCCTTGATCGTGCTCCCCGCCGTGCTCGCACTCCTCGGCCCCCGGATCAACGCCCTCACCGTGTGGCGACGCTCCGTCCGCCCGCCGCCAAAGCGGGTTCTGGTCGAAGTCGGCACGCGCCATCATGCGGCGCCCGGTCGTCGTGATCATTGCGGTGGCGGTCGTGCTGGCCGTCATGGCCGCGCCCTTCGTGCATCTCCGATTGGGCTACCTCGACGATCGGGTGCTCGCCCCTTCGGACCACATCCGACAGGTCGATGACACGTTGCGCGCCGATTTCGGGCAAGGGGCGACCGACGCGCTCCAGATCGTCGTGCCCGACGCCGGCGCGACCACGGCGGCCCAGCAGGCGGCATACGCCACGCACCTGTCGCTTCTTCCCGATGTGGCGGGTGTCGATTCCTCCAGCGGCATCTACATCAGGGGCACCCACGACGCCGCACCGCCCGGCTACCTGGCCCAATTCCGCCAGGGCGACGGGATCTGGTATTCGGTCGTCCCGACGGGTGACGGCCTGTCACCCCAGGGAGAAGCGCTCGTCCACGCCATCCGGGACGGGCCGGCTCCGTTCGCCGTTCTCGTAGGAGGAACCCCCGCCAGCTTGGTCGACTCCACCGCGGTCATCGACCACTACCTGCCGCTGGCGATACTGATTGTGGTCGGGGCTACGTTCCTCATCCTCCTCTTCCTCTTCCGCTCGCTCTTCATTCCTGCCAAAGCATTGGTGCTCAGCGTGATCAGCCTGTCGGCCACCTTCGGCGTCATGGTGTGGATCTTTCAGGAAGGGCACCTGTCGGGGCTGTTGGACTTCACGCCGACGGGCACACTCATCGACACCATGCCCATCCTCATGTTCTGCGTCGCCTTCGGCCTCTCGATGGACTACGAGGTCTTCCTGGTCTCGCGCATGAAGGAACTCCACGACGACGGGGCGGACAACGATGCTGCGATAGCAGGCGGCATGCAACAGACGGGCCGGATCATCACCGCGGCGGCTCTGCTGATGAGCATCATCTTCCTGAGCCTCTTGAGCAGCGGCATCTCGTTCATCAAGCTCTTCGCCGTCGGTCTGGCTCTGGCGGTCTTGATGGACGCCTTCGTCATCCGGGGGATGTTGGTGCCGGCCATCATGAAGCTGGCGGGCAACGCCAACTGGTGGGCCCCTTCGTTCATGCGCAAGGTCGCCCCCCGCCCCCGGTCCGCCCGGCAGCCCGTGCACGCCGACGCCGAGCTCCGCCGGGAGGGAGTGGACCAGCATCCCGACGGTGACGTCGTCCGGGAATTGACAGGCGTCCGGAATTGACAGGGGCCGGATCGGTTGTGCCGATCCGGCCCGCCTGTCATTTCATTCGGGAAAGGGGGGTTTCCCTAATGAAGCTTTCAGGTCAGTTCGCTCAGGGAGTGCCGAGAAGCCCCTTCAGGCCGGACCCGAAGGCACCGACCAACAGGGCCACGACCAACGCTCCCAAGGCCACGAGGAAGGCGTACTGCACCGTCGATGCCCCGACTTCGGAGCGTGCCCGCCGACGCACTGTGTCGCACGCGCCCTGTGCCATGAAGAATCCGCGCAGGACTCGCTCCGTCACCCCTCCTCCTTTCGCCCTTACTGACCATGAGTTCGAACTTGACTACCTCGTTTCCCGGAGGAAGTGTGTACCGGTTCCGCTGGAGCCCGGTGCCGCAGCAGTCGGCTCCGAGGAGTCCGACATCCCGTACCCCGTCTCACTGCGGCAACCGCTGCGCACACCCCCCGCACTCGATGACAACGAGCTTCGTCCTGACTTTACCCGCCGCCTCCACGGAAAAAACCCGCGACACGAGATGCAACCTTCCCGCTACCGCATTGCAATGGAATCGCAGCTGTCGCTCAACTTGACGCGCCACATTCGTGGCCGGCGGGGCCGGGAACCGGTGGATGGCTGTCTAGTCGACGGTGACGATCGAGCCGAGGCTCATGTACGCCCACGCTGCCGCGGCGCCGGCAAGTGGGAGCTCGACACACCCGAGGCTCTGCGGATCGCCGTAGGAGGTCGGGGCATGTAGTGCAAGGCATCACCGCCGTTGAAGTACGCCACGAATTGCACCGGATCGGCGTAGGTCGAGCCGTTCGGGTTGGTGCCCCGCATGACCTGATTGCGCAACCGCTCGTAGACCGGGAACGACCCGAGGGCGGTCGGCGTCCCTGCGCCCCCGTATTGGCGGGGGAGGTCACCACGACGACGCCGTTGTGCCACACGGTGAGGGACTCGGGAGAGGATTCGCTGGCCACCGCATACGAGTAGCCGTTCGGATTCGCGGCGGGGCCGGTGGGATCGTCGGCGGCCGCTTGCAGGGCGGCGATCTCACTGGTGGAGATTGCGCCGTTCGTCGTGAGCCCGACCACAGACTTCGAATGCCATGATCGCGCCCTTGGCGATCGCGCCGTCCTGGCCGGGAGCCCAGAGCGCCTGCAAGGGCGCCGGCGGGGCCCACAGCCACTGGAACCCGGTCGGCGACCAGCTCAGCGGGCAGGTACCCGAGCCCGCCAGCACCTCTTCTTGACCGAGCACCGTGGTCGAGCGGGTCGGTCGCCCCGTAGGCGATCCAATAGCCACCCGGGCACGCGGCCATGCCCACGACGGGCGCCGTCAGAGGGGCGCCCGTCCCTGATCCGTAGAACTGGGCGTCACCGAAGTCGAAGATGCCGCCGTCCGAGGCGACCATGCGGTAGCCGCCGTTGTCGGCTGTCGCCGTGATGCCGACGACCGGCTTGTTCAGCACGATGTTGCCCGTGGAGCCGTAGAACTGGGCGTCGCCGAAGGTGAACACGCCCCCGTCGGCCGCGACCAACCAGTAGCCGCGGCCATCGCTGGTCGGCGCCATGCCGACCACCGGCTTGTTCAGGACCATGGCGCCGGTGGACCCGTAGAACTGGGCGTCACCGAAACTGAAGATGCCGCCGTCGGAGGCCACCAGCCAGTAGCCGCGGCCGTCGCTGGTCGAGGCCATGCCGACCACGGGCTTGTTGAGGACCAAGGCGCCGGTGGAGCCGTAGAACTGGGCGTCGCCGAAACTGAAGATGCCGCCGTCGGAGGCCACCAGCCAGTAACCCTCGCCGGACGGCGTGGCCGCGATACCGACGATCGGCGCCCGCAGGGAGATGGTGACGGAGCCGAGGTTCGGCGCATCTCCCTCGGCACTCACCTGGCCACCGGCCGTCGTGACCCAGTAACCGTTTCCGTCGGGCGTCGACGCGATTCCCGCCAAGGGGCCGGTCAATCGCCGCGTCGGGCACCGCCGTCGCGGCGGCGCCGTACCCGAGGACGAAGTTCTGCGTGCGCGGCCGGCGCCGCTGCGCCCGCCGGGGCGAGATTGCCGGCCAGGAGAATGACTCCGGACACCAGCAGGCCCGCCATCACTGTGGCGGCACAGCGTGGCAGGACGGATCGGAGGTCTGACATGGTGCTCCCGTAGTACGAATGAGGCCGACGGATCGAACGGTTCACCGGGAACGATAGCTTCCGCTCCCTCGGAGCGCACACGCTGCCCGTCGGTCCCGTGGCCTGCGGTTCAGGCGGCGACGACCCTGACGTTGCGGGCTTCTTCACCCTTGCGCCCCGGGGCGACGGTGAACTCCACCGTGAGCCCCTCGGCCAGGCCCTGGCGCTCATCCCCTTCGATCTGCGAATGGTGCACGAAGAGGTCCTCGCCGCCCTCGCGGGCCAAGAACCCGTAGCCCCGGGCGCCGTTGAAGAACTTCACCGTGCCCGTCATGGTGGACACGGCATCGTCCTTCTTGGGTCGCGGGGAGGCTATGGGTCGCCACGGGCGAGGAGAACGGGGCGAGGAGGCCCTGCTCCATGCCGAGCGCCCGCTGCACGCCCTGGATCTCCTTGCGCTGCTCGTCGGTCACCAAGCGACACCACGGTGCCCGTGCGACCGGCACGGCCCGTTCGGCCCGAGCGGTGGACATAGTCGGTGTGGTCCGCCGGCGGATCGAAGTGCACGACGCACGGGAGGTCGTCGACATGGATGCCCCGGGCCACGACATCGGTGGCCACGAGCGCGTCGGCCTTGCCCTTGGCGAAGGAGTCGAGAGCCCGCTCACGCTGTCCTTGGGTCCGATCGCCGTGCATCGGCACGGCACGCACGCCCTTGCGCCTGCAGCTGTCGCACGACCCGGTCGGCACCCCGCTTGGTGCGGCAGAACACGAAGGCCTGCCCGTGCTGGGAGACGAGCTTGGCCGTGATGGCCACCCGCTCGGCCCGATCCACTTTCCAGAAGTGATGGGTGACGTCGCTCTTCTCTTCTTCGGCCGTTTCGATGTTGACCCGGACCGGATCGTGCTGATAGCTGCGGATGATCGCCTCGACCTCACGGCCGATCGTGGCCGAGAAGAGCATGACCTGGCGCTTGGCCGACGTCTGGTCCAACAGCCGGCGCACGGCGGGGAGGAAGCCCATATCGGACATGCGGTCCGCCTCGTCGAGGACGACCGTCGTGACGTCGTCGAGCATGACGTCGCCCCGCTCGATGAGGTCCTCGAGCCGACCGGGACAGGCCACGACGACGTTGACGCCCTTGTGGAGGGCGCGGCACTGGTCGCGGTAGCCGGTGCCACCGAAAATGGAGACCACCCGCTGGCTGTCGCGTCCGAGCAGCGAGCCCAGCACGGCATGCACCTGCGATGCCAGCTCGCGGGTCGGTACGAGAATGAGGGCCCGGGGACGGCGTGGCCGCGATTGCGTCATGTTGGCCACGATCGGCATGCCGAAGGCGAGCGTCTTGCCCGAGCCCGTGGGGGCCTTGCCGCAGATGTCCCGGCCGGCCAGGGCGGCGGGAATGGTGGCGGTTTGAATGGGAAGAGGGCTGGTGATGCCCAACTTCTGCAAGCGCGCGTTGATGTCCGCGGAAACGCCAAGGTCAGTAAAGGAAGTGATGACGAAACTCCAGTCGAGTGATGAACGGCCTACTCGAATGAAGTTTCGAACGGGCCCCGCTGAACGATGGCTCAACGGCGGAACATGTTAGCAGAGTGCAGCGTCGGCAGGCCAGAACGCAGGGCCGGCGAAGGCGCACACGGAAGTGCCGGGCCGGCCTGTCACACCCGGATGCAACCATCGGCGGGGTAACGATCGAGGAGGACCCACCATGGCGGTGTGCGCGATACTGCGAAGGCGAAATGAAGGACAAGATCAGCTGTCGACCCGACACGTTGATGCTCGTGGGCGTCGTGTTCCACCCCATCCGCATGGGGCGCCGAAAAGGAGAGCAAGGGCCGGCGCATCGACTTTTGCTGCCCGGACTGTGGCACGCCGCCCGGCGGTTGCCACCATCCGGGTTGTTGCGTCGAGCGGTGCCCGAGGTGTCGGGCCAGGCGTTGGGATGCGGCTGCTTCGAGGTGGAGGACGAGGACGAGCTCGACGAGGATCTCGACGACGAACCACGGCCTCCGCTGACCCGCGTCATCCGGTCCTCGCGGTACCGGCCGCTGTGTCGCGCCCACCGCTTCAGACGGCACTACCTGCCCTGAGCTGCGCGGGACCTCCGGTGGCGGAAGCGCAGTCAGATATCCCCGCCCGGTGCGCACAGCGCGAGCGCCCGCTGGGCCAGGCCGGTCCGTCGAGACCGAGACCCGCGAGGATGTCGTCCGCTTTTCCCTGGGGGAAATAGGCCAACGGCAGTCCGCACGACACGATGGTCGGGAGCGGACCCGCGTTCGGCCGTCGCCCGCAGGGCGGTGGCGATCGAGCGCCCACGCCGCCGGCCACCACCCCGTCCTCGACGGTGATGACCACCTGATGGCGGAGCGCGTCGCACAACATGAGCGGATCCAAGGGGTGCGGCGGCCCGCACGTCCCACACCGTGGCCTCGACGCCGCAACGGGAGAGCTCCTGCGCCGCGCTGCTCGCACGCCTCCACCATTTTGCCCAGCCCCAGGAAGCACACGCGTCCGCCCGGCGCGCACCTGGCGGGCCGAGAGCCCGGTCCCGGTGACCGCGCAATGCCGGGCTTCGGTCTTGGGCCAACGAAGCGCGACCGGCCCGCTCGTGATGGCGATGGCCTGCGCCAGCATCACTGGGATCTCCTCGTAGCAAGAAGGAGCCAACACGGTCATGCCGGGCACCTTGGTCAAGAGGGCCAGGTCCATCACGCCGTTGTGACTCGGACCGTCGTCGCCGGTGATGCCGGCCCGGTCGATGCAGAAGATCACCGGCAGGCCGTGGAGACCGACGTCGTAGTAGAGCTGGTCCCAGGCCCGGTTGAGAAAGGTCGAATAGATGGCCACGACCGGGCGGAAGCCGCCCATGGCGAGACCGGCCGCCGTCGCCACCGCGTGTTGCTCGGCGATGCCCGACGTCGATGAACCGCTCGGGATAGCGGCGGGAGAACTCGATCAGCCCGCACGAACCCGGCATGGCCGCGGTGATGGCCATCAGCTCGGGGTGCACCGCCGCCTCCCGCACCAGTGCGGTACCGAAGGCCTCGGTGAAGCTCGCAGTGGCCGCACGTCCGCACGCGCCACGCCGGTCAGCCGGGTCGAACGGCCCGATGTCGTGGAGCCGTTTCTCGTCGTCGCTCTCGGCCGGCGGGTAGCCGCGCCCCTTCTCGGTGTGCACATGGAGGACCACCGGTCCCGGCCGTCGCGCCACCCGCGCCGAGCGCCTCGTCCAGCTCCGTGAGGTCGTGCCCGTCCACCGGCCCCTCGTACCCGATCCCCAACGCGCCGAAAAAGGCGGCAGGCGCACCGGCATCCCTCGTCGGGCCGGCCCGCGGTGGTCAGGCTCGAGACGGTCGGGGCATAGGACCGGCCGTTGTCGTTGAGGACGATGATCACCCGGGTGCCGTGCGCACCGATGTTGGAAAGTGCCTCGTACGCCAGGCCGCCGGTGAGAGCACCGTCCCCGACGACCGCCACCACATGGTGCGTCGCCTGCGCCAGATCGCGGGCCCGGGCCAGCCCGTAGGCGTAGGACAGCGCGGTCGAGCGCATGGCTGTTCTCCACCAGGTCGTGGACGGACTCGCCCCGGTTGGCGTAGCCCGGAAAGCCCTTCGGCACGGCGCAGCGTGGGAAACTCACCCGCTCGTCCGGTGAGGATCTTGTGGACGTACGTCTGATGCCCGGTGTCCCACACGATGCGATCCCGCGGCGACTCGAAACACCGGTGCAGCGCCAGCGTCAGCTCCACCACGCCCAGATTCGAACCGAGGTGGCCACCGTTCTCCGCCACGGCCGAGACGAGGAACGACCGGATGTCCGCGGCCAGCGCCTCGAGGGCGGGCGCGCCGAGTGCCCGCACCCTGGCCGGGCTCAGCCCGAGAAGGGCCGTCGGCATCGGTGCACCCGGCCAGCCTCGACCGGCCATCCGCCCACGCCAGACGCCTCGGTCGAGAGGACTGACGGGGCGGAGGTGCCGATGTCAAGGGCGGCCACAGGGGCTCAGTGGGTGGAGACGAGGGCGCGCAGGGACTGGCGCAGCGAGCCCATGGTGGCGATCACCGCACTGGGCTCGTACCCGCAATGGGCCATGCAGTTGGCGCAACGTTCGTCCTTGCCCCGCCCGTAGGCATCCCAATCGGTGGTGTCGATCAACTCCCGATAGCTGCTGGCGTACCCGTCGGCCATGAGATAGCAGGGCCGCTGCCAACCGAGCACGGAGTAGCTCGGAATGCCCCAGGCGGTGCACTGGAAGTCCGACTTGCCCTCGAGGAAGTCGAGGAACAGGGGCGAATGATTCAGCCGCCACTTCTTCCGGTGCTTCTGCCCGAAGGCGTCCGCAAAGAGCTTCTGCGTCTGCTCGACGCCGAGGAAGTGCTCCTGATCGGGTGCCTTCTCGTAGGCGAACGCGGGTGAGATCATCATGGCATCGACGCCCAGGTCGTCGTTGAGGAAGTTCAGCACGTCACGCACCGTCTTCGGTGAGTCCGTGTTGAAGAACGTCGAGTTGGTCGTGACACGGAACCCCTTCTGCTTGGCCAGGCGGATGGCCTCGACCGCCTCGTCGAAGACCCCCTCACGGTCGACGGCGGCATCGTGCCGTTCGCGCAGGCCGTCGACGTGCACGACCCACGAGAAGAAGTGGGAGGGGGTGAATTTGTCGATACGCCGTCTTGAGGAGAACCGCATTCGTGCAGAGGTAGACGTAGACCTTGCGGCGTATCAGCTCTTCGACCATGGCCGCGATGTCGGGGTGCAGCAGTGGCTCGCCACCGGCGATGGAGACCATGGGCGAACCGCACTCTTCGACCGCGTTCACCACGTCCTCCACCGACAGACGCTTGCGCAGGATGTCGGTGGGATGCTGGATCTTCCCGCACCCCGGGCAGGAAAGATTGCACGCAAAAAGTGGCTCGATCTCCGTAATGAAGGGAAAACGAGGGTCCCTTTGCAGCTTCTTCTTGAGGAAGTAGGTCCCGACTCGGATGTTCTGTCGCAATGGAATGGGCATCAGCGCACCTGCCTTGGTAGAGAGAATTGCACGGATTCTTCGGTTGTTCTGTGTTCGGTCACGGTTGTCGGCCCGAGGGTCTTGAGAATGTCGATGACCTCTGTCACCAGTGCCTCCGGTGCGGAAGCGCCGGCCGTCAGCCCCACCGTACGGGTGTCGTCGAGCCAACCGAGGTGAAGCTCCGAGGCGTCTTCGATGAGTTCGGCCCGGCAACCCTCCCGGCGCGCGACCTCGACGAGCCGGGCGGTGTTGGAGGAGTTCGTCGAACCGACCACCAGCATCAGGTCGCACCGACCGGCCAGGGCGCGCACCGCGTCCTGGCGATTCTGGGTGGCGTAGCAAATGTCGTTGGAGGTCGGGACCCACAAGGTGGGGCACGCGCTCGCGCAGGGCCTCGATCACGTCGGCCGTCTCGTCGATCGAAAGGGTGGTCTGGGTCAGGTACGCCACCCGGTCATGGTCGCCGAAGACCAGGTCCCTCACGTCCTCCTTGCGCTGGACGAGCTGCATGCGATCAGGCGCCTCACCGATGGTCCCCACGACTTCTTCGTGCTCGGCATGCCCGACCAGAACGATCTGGTAATCCTGCGCCAAGTACCGCCTTGCTTCGTGGTGCACCTTGGCCACCAGAGGGCAGGTCGCATCGATCACGGTGAGGTCGGTGCGCTCGGCTGCTGCCGTGCGGACGGCGGGCGACACACCGTGCGCGGCCAGAACCACGGTTGCACCGTCGGGGACGTCCTCGAGCTCGGCCACGAAGACCGCGCCTTTGGCCTCGAGGTCGGCCACGACATGCGCATTGTGAACGATCTGACGGCGGACGAACACAGGCCGGCCGAAGCGCTCCAACGCACGCTCGACAATTTCGATCGCCCGTTCGACGCCGGCGCAGAACGACCGCGGGCTCGCGAGCAGCACATCGTGCGGGCGGCTGGCGCGGGCCCAGCGCTCGAGTGTGGTGCGGATGCCGAAAAGGGATCCGAGCGCGCCCATGGCCCGGCCCTCACCGCGATCGGCGATCACCCTCACCGCGGCCACCGGGTGATCGGGCAATTGACGTGCGATCCACGCCGACTCGGTGTCCCACGCGATGGCCCCGTCCGCCGCGAGGCGCGCGGCCTCCTCGTCGGAGAGCGCGCGTGGCGACGACACCAGCGGACCGGTCCACACATGCAGGCCCAGACGGCGCAGATCCTTCGCCACGAGCGCCGCCGCCGGCAGCGGGCGCGGTGGCGTCCCGTCGGTCGCCCACAGTTCGGTGCCGACCACCAGTGCCCCGGGCGGGAGCGCAGGATCGAGGCCGTAGGCCACGCCGGACAGCGCCACGGGTGTGCCGGGAGCCAGCGCGTCCCGCATACGGGCACCGGTCAGGAGCGCCTGCTCCATGCCGGTGCCACTGACCATCACGCCGCCGCCGATGGCTTCGGCCTCCACCCGGTCCGCCGTGAGCACCGCGAGGTCAACCATGGTCCCACCCGTGGACGTAACGACCGAGGGCCATCACCGGAAAGACGAGGTGATAGAGGTGGTAGTTGATGTAGAAGTCACCGGGGAAACCCGTTCCGGTGAACCAGGTCTCGTCCCATGTGCCGTCGGGCAGCTGGTTGTCGACGAGATAGGAGATCCCCCTGTCGCAGGCCGGGCCGCGCTCGCCCGCCGCGAGGAGGGCGAGGAGGGCCCAAGCGGTCTGGCTGGCGTTCGACACGCCACGACCACGAAATTCGGGGTCCCGGTACGACCGGAGGTCCTCGCCCCACCCGCCATCCCCGTTCTGATGCTCTTCGAGCCAGACCACCGCGCGGCGAATGGCCGGATGGCGCGGTGACACGCCGGCCGCCACCAAGGCAGGAACGACGGCGCCGGTACCGTAGAGATGGTTCGACCCCCAACGGCCGAACCACGAGCCATCGGCTTCCTGCGCATCGAACAGCCAGAGGATCCCCCGTTCGGTCGCCCGGCCACTCTGCCCGAGGATGGAGAGCATCTCGATGACGTGCGCCGTGACGTCTGCACTTGGCGGATCGATGAGCTCGCCGAAGTCGCAGAACGGGAGGTCACGGCACAGCCCGCGCGTGTTGTCGACATCGAAGGCGGCCCAGCCGCCGTCCTTGCACTGCATGCCCTCGGTCCAGGCGATCGCCCGCGTGCCACGGCATCGCTCTCGACCTCCCCGGTGCGTCGCAGGGCGAGCACCACTTCGGCCGTGTCGTCGATGTCGGGATAGTTGTCGTTCGCGAACTCGAAAGCCCACCCCCCGGGGGCCAGATCGGGCCGCCGCACGGACCAGTCGCCCGGCACCGTGATCTCTTCGTCGACCAGCCAGCGACCCGCCTTGCGGAGCGAGGGATCGTCCGCTGGCACGCCGGCGTCGGCCAAGGCCACCACAGCCAGCGCGGTGTCCCACACCGGGGACTGGCACGCCTCGATCCGGCGGCCGGCCTCGTCTTCGATGGTGAAGGCGTCGAGCCCCTCGAGTGCGGCCTGCATGACCGGGTGATCGAGCGGGTAGCCCTGGAGATGCAGGGCGATCAGCGAGTAGACCCAGGGCGGCTGAATACCGCCCCACGAACCGTCGGCCTCCTGACGCTTGATGATCCAACGCTCCGCCTTGCCGAGGGAATAGCGGCGAAGGAACTTGATCGGCCTGAGCTCGTAGTAGTGCAGCGCGCGGTCGAGGAGGTCGAAGCAACCGGCCCACGTCGCGAGCGAGTGGCGGGGCGCAGGAGCCGGGCCGAGGTCGAGCTCGTCGATGTCGATCGAGAGCTCGCGTACCGGTCGGTGGGCGTTCACGACGGTGAGGGCAACCACCGTCTGGCGGGCCCAACACCCGAAGTCGTAGATGTTGAGAGGAACCCAGGGCGGCAGCAGCATGAGCTCGGGCAGGAGGATGGGCAGTTTCTCCCACGGCCACTTGCCGAAGAGCGCCAACCACATGCGGGTGAAGACCCGGCTCGCGCCGATCCCGCCTTCTCCACGGATGTAGTCCAGGGCCAGCTGCATGTGGGGGTCCGCCGCAGTGTCGCCGGCCAACTTGAGCGCCACGTACGCCTCGATCGTCGTCGAAAGGTCCGGAGGACCCCCGTAGTAGGTCGCCCACGTTCCGTCGTCACGTTGGCGGGAGCGGATCCAGCGCGCGGCCGCCAGCGTCTGGCGCTCGGTGCGGATCCCGAGGAACTCTCGCAGGAGGAGATCCTCCGCATCCATCGTCACGTTGGTCTCGAGCTCGCCCTTCCACCAGCCGTCTTCGTGCTGACGCTCCTTGAGGGCGGCGACGGAGCGCTGGAGGCTGTCGGTGGCGGCACTGTCCCGCGCGATCGTCCGCCGGCGGCGAAGGGTGACCCGAACGGAATTCCCGTCGTCACCCTCGGGGGCGTCGGATCGGAAGAGAGAGGAGAGCGTCATCAGCTGTCACGCTCGGTCACGAACTTGGCGATGGCGACGAGCTCGCTCTTCGGCCCGGGAGCCAGCGCGACCCGGTCAAGCGCGGCCAGCGCTGCGGTGAGATGCGCGTCGGCCAGGGCGGTGGTCTCGTCTTTGGCCCCCGCACTCCTCGAGCAGGACCCGTGCCCGTTCCACGTCGGCGGCTGAAAGGTCGCGCTCGAGCAGGTGGAGCAACTCTTCAGCCCGGCTCGTCGAGGCGGGCCAGGGCGATGGAGACCGGGAGCGTCTTCTTGTGCTGCAGCAGGTCACTCCCGACCGGTTTGCCGGTGCGGGCCGGCTCCCCCCAGACGCCGAGCAGATCGTCGACCGCTTGAAACGATGTTCCGAGATGCGATCCGAATTCCGCGAGCGCGTCGACTGTCGCGTCGGGGGCGCCGGCGAGGATCGCCCCGAGGGAGACGGCGCACGAGAGGAGGGCGGACGTCTTTCCTCTCTCCATCGAGAGGCACTCCTCCACGGTGACCGACGCGCGGGACTCGAGCGCCATGTCGTCGGCCTGCCCGGCGATCATGAGCTGGGTGGCCTCGACCAGGCAGCGGGCGGCGAGCACCCGCTCGGGTGTCGGCGTCGTCGAGCAGGACCTGGAGAGCCAGCGTGGCCAGCGCGTCGCCGACGATGATGGCGGACCCGATGCCGTACGCGCTCCACACCGTGGGCCGGTGCCGACGCTCGGTGTCCTCATCGATGATGTCGTCGTGGATGAGAGAGAAGTTGTGGACCAGCTCGATTGCCACCGCCCCGGGCACGCCGTCGGCCTCGGACGCGCCGGCCGCAGCGGCCGCGACCACCGCGAGCGCCGCCGCGCACCCGCTTCCCGCCGCCGGCCAGGTGGTGCTGCACCGGGCCCTGCAGGGAAGGGCTGAGGCGCTGTCACGGCCTCGTCGAGCGCCGGCGTCACCAGCAGGGTGGCGCGGGCCAGGGTGGTCGCGGCGATGTCGTTGGCGTTGGGCGAGAGCGCTGAGGCGGTCACGGCGCCACCGTCTGGAGGCGGAGAGCCGAGTGGCGGCGATCGTCCATGATGGCGCGGGCGGCGCTCTCGCCACTGAGCACGGCGCCCTCCATGGTCGCCGGCCATCCCGTGGCGCACCACGCACCGGCGAGGAACAGCCCCGGCACCGAGGTCCGGGCCGCAGGCCGACGTGCCGCCGTGCCGGGCGTGGCCCGGAAGGTCGCCGCACGCTCACGGGTCACGACCCCATCGACGAGACGCGCCGTGCGCGCCACGGGAAGGAGTGCCTGGAGCGCGGCGAAGAAGGTACGGACGAGTTGCGAGGACGACTCGGCGATGTAGTCGTCGGCCGCCGACAGCGAGATCGAGATGCACTGCCCGGACCGCAATCCACTCGACGCGGTCCGATCGAAGAAGAACTGGATCGGTGAGTTCACCACGGCCGCCAACGACAGGTCCGTCACCGGCCGGTCCAGGACCAGATGCACGTTGACAATGGGAGATTGGCCGAGACCCAACTCGTCGGGGAGCACGCCCTCGGGCACGAGTCCGTTGGGTGACCTCCGGCGGCGTCGTCACGACAACCGCTTCGGCGCTGAAGCTGCGCTCGTCGGTCACGACTTCGAGCCCACCGTCGCCCGACGCGGCGACGTGCTGCACCCGGGCGCCGAGGACGGTCGCCACCCCCGCACCATCGAGAGCGCGGGCTGCGTAGTCACCGTGCAACTCCGTCAGCGGCACGGTCGACCACCCGACATCCCCGGCATCGGCCTGATCAAGGAGGCCGGTGCGGAACACCTTGACCGCCAACGCCAGTGATGCTTCCCCGGCGTGGACATTCAGCGTGGGCAGCGCGATGAGATCCCAGAGCCGGTCGATCGCAACGTCGCTCTGCCCGTGCCGGGAGAGCCAATTCCCGAAGGTGACCGTGTCGAGCCAGGGATCTTCGGGGTTGAGGCGGCTCAACGCCAGGGCGGGCCAGGCCAGTCGCAGACGGTCCTGCAGCGTGAGATGCCGGTAGCGGGCGAGCGAAGAGGTGAGGTGAAAAGGGGCCCGCAACGCGCCGCGGGTGATGGACGCCCGCTTCCCGTCAGGCGAGAGGACGGGGATGTCGAGGCGTGGCTGCAGGTAGACGGCGTCACGCGCGCCGATGCGGTCGAGGAAGCGCAGGTAGGCCGCACAGCACCGCAAGAACACGTGTTGGCCGTTGTCGAAGGAGAGGCCGTTGCGTTGGAACGACCACGTCAGACCGCCCGAGCCGGAGCCGGCGCTCGAGCAGCGTGACCTCTGCCCCCGAGTCGGCCAGTGACAATGCGGCGCTGACCCCGGCCAGCCCCCCACCCACGACCACCACACGCTGGGCGGTCATGGCTGCGCCCCGACGAGGCTCTTGCCCGCGATCCACACCTTTTCGGCCGCGGGCAGGGAGAGCCGACCCTGGGTCACGGCATGGGGATCACGCTCGATGTGCACGAGCAGGCGGTAGTAGATGCCGGCCATCGCGCCCACACAGGCCCGGCTCCGGCGATTGAGGAGTGGGAGGAGCTGCAGCCCCCGTTCGAACCATGCATGTGCCCGTGCACACTCGAATGCGACCAGCTCGGCGAGCGCCGCTTCGCTGCCCGAAAGGTCAGGAGGGCAGCCGACGGCGATGGCGTCCTCGGCCGGGAGGTAGACCCGGCCGTTGCCGCGGTCCTCGACGACGTCGCGCAGGATGTTGGTGAGCTGCAGCGCCACCCCCAGATCATCCGCCAGCTCCATCGCGCGGGGAGTGGTGGCTCCGAACACGGCCAGCGAGAGACGTCCGATCGATCCGGCGACGAGCCGGCAGTAGACCACCAGCTCGTCGAACGTGGCATAGCTGGTCCCTCGGACGTCGTTCTCGCAACCCTGGATCAATTCGTCGAAGGCCCCCAAGGGCAACTGGTACCGCCGCGTCGCCGCGGCCACACCGACCAGCACCGGATCGTCGCCCCCTTCGTCGATCGGATGGAGGCTCGCCCGCACCCGCTCCAGCTCGACGAGCTTCTGGGGCGGAGGCGCACTGCCGTCACCGATGTCATCGATCTTCCGTGCCAAGGCATAGACCGAGGACAGCGCGTGACGCTCGGGGACCCGCAGCAGCCGGATGCCGTAGCCGAAGTTTTTGGCTTCGCGCCGGGTGATCTCCTCGCAGGCACGGTAGGCGGTTTCGGTGTTCACACCGATCTCCGCACCGATGCCGCCACGAGGCCACCGACGAGCCGTACGCCCAAGCGCAGCGGGCGTGGTCGACACCGCACCGCCAACACCTCGTAGCCGGCGGCATCGATCGCATCGAGCGCCGCCATTCCCCCAGCGGCGAAACCGCAGACCGCAAGGCGGGGTTGGAGGGGAAGTTGCCGCGTCAGCGGGGCGGCGGAGCCGAGGAGCCGGCGGGCCCGACCCGCTTCGTAGCGCAGGACGGTGCGCAGGACCGTGCTGGTCCGCGGCGCGTGCAGATCACCTTCGGCGCATCCATAGGCGCGCAGATCCCTCTGCGGAAGGTAGATCCGATCACGGGCGGCGTCCTCGCCGACGTCCTGCAGGTGCTCGATGACTTGCAGGGCGATGCACACGTCGTCGGACAGTGCGATGCGGGAGGGCGAGCTCACTTCGAAGATCCGCAGCACGAGCTCTCCGACCGGCGTGGCGGACAATCTGCAGTAGGCGACGAGATCCTCGAAGGTGTCGTAGCGGACCACCGACTGATCGCGCCGATTCGCCTCGATCAGACGATGGAAAGGGTCGAGAGGAAGATCGAACCGCCGGATCGTCGGGGTCAGACGTTGCAGGAGAGGATGCGTGGCCCGGCCTGCCGCGGCGAGCGCGAGCTCACGGCTGAGCCAGTCGAGAAGAACGAGGCGGTCGCCCCCGGCCTCGTCGCCGATGTCGTCCGCCAACCGTGCGAAGCCGTACACGGCGAGCAGATGGTCCCTGACGGCACGCGGCAAGAACCGCGAAGCCACCGGAAAATTCTCAGCGCCCGCCTGCCCCAGCACCGTCTCGGTGCCGGGTAACGAATCTGGGGTCAACATCGGCATGCGCTCTGGCGCCAGTAATTGTTCGTTCATTGAGTGTACGTGAGCCGTGCTGCGTGATTGCGCTTCTTGCGTTGTGAAACTAACCGCCGATTTCGGACCATGAAACACCGCGTTCAAGCGAACGATTGATTGCTCGCTCTTCCACTTTCGCCTGCTCAGACCGTAGTCGGATGTGACACACCGGGCGAGAAATTTTTACGCGTCCGAAACGTCGTCGACGTTGGCAAACCGCGGCGCGGTACGTTCGAGCTCTCGCACAAACGTTTGCTGGGTTCGCCGACGTTGTCCCCGACTACGCCCGGCGTCGTATCCTGAACGGCGACCAGCGAGACGCCGACAGGAGGCTGCGCAATGGCAACGCCCGCAGACCGGCAGCCGGTGCGCCTCGCAATCCTCCGCAAAGCAAGCATGGTCACGGTGGTCCTCCTGCTCGGCTTCACGGGTCTGACGTCGTGTGCGGCCATCGGCAGGGTGAAGGGCGCGGTGGACGACATCAGAGGCAACCAGGCGACGGTCGACGCCTTCAGCTCCAAATTGCAATCCGGCGCGGCCACCCCGTTCGAGGCAACGTATGTCACGACAGGGAGTGCGCCGGCGACGATCGTCTACGCCGTCCGACCTCCCACCGGAGTCGCCTTCAGCGAGACCCCGTCGGAAGGGAGTGGGACGACACCGGTGCACCTCGTCGTCAACTCCTCGGGAGAGTTCGCCTGCACGCAGGCATCCTCCCCGGGCGCGCAATGGACGTGTCAGAAACTGGGGACCGCAAGTGCGGCCACGCAGAACAAGATCTTCGACCTCTACACGCCGGCGCACTGGGTCAGCTTTCTCAAAGGCGTCTCCCTCGTCGCCGGCCTCGCAGGTGACAAGGTCACCCCCACGTCGATGACGGTCAACGGCTTTTCCATGAGCTGCGTCGATCTCCAGGCCTCCGGAATAGCGGGAACGAGCACGATCTGCACCACCTCCCAGGGCATCCTCGGCTACGTGAAGGTGGCTTCCGACGCGACGAGCTTCGAAATCCAGAGCTATTCCGCCTCCCCCTCGGCCTCGCTGTTCGGCCTGCCGCCGGGAGCCACGGTCACCAGCGTCACCTCGGGGACTTCATAAGGCCACCCATCACCCACCGTGCGATGGGTGGGACCGAGCGGCGATACTGACAAATGTGACCGAGCGATCGCCAGACTGAGCCGGCCACATGGACACTGTTCTTTTCGTGCTCGGTCTGGTCGTGGTCGTCTTCACGTCGGCCAGCGTGCTCTTCACCATCGTGCTCCCCCGCGAACCCAGAGGGTTCGAGCGCCTGTCGTCGATGGTCAACCGCGTCGTGCTCGCGGCCTTCATCGCCGTGGCCCGCCCGGCGCGCACCTATGAACGAAAGGACGCGTTCCTGGCGCCGGTCGCGCCGGTGGCCCTCGTCGGCCAGCTGGCGGTCTGGGCCGCATGCTTCATCGTCGGGTACGCGCTCATGCTCGTGGGCACCACCCACAACTTCGTGGTTGCGCTCGCGCAAGCCTCAGGTGCCCTGCTCACGGTCGGGACCATCGACCTCAGCGGGCGCGCCAACTATGCGTTGGACATCGCGGCCGGGGCCACGTGGGTCGTGATCGTCGCCCTGCAGATCGCCTATCTCCCCGCCCTCTACCAGGCGTTCAACCGGAGGGAGAGTCTGGTGGCGATGCTCGAGAGCCGCGCCGGTGTCCCGGCCTGGGGCCCCGAGCTGTTGGCGCGCCACCAACTGGTGGGCATCATCGACACGCTCCCGCAGTTCTACTCGGACTGGGAACAGTGGTCGGCCGAGCTCGCCGAGAGCCATACGACGTACCCGGTCATGCTCCTGTTCCGCTCCCCGGATCCCTGGTTTTCATGGTTGGTCGGTCTGCTGGCCGTTCTGGACGGGGCGGCCATGCACCTCGCACTCGCACCGGGGACGGCTTCGTCGCAATCGAGATTGTGCCTCCGGATGGGTTTCACGGCGCTCAATCGGATCGCAAAGGTCCTGCGGTGGACGGTCGACCCCGATCCGAATCCGGAGGGACCGATCGACCTGACGTTCGAGGAGTTCGAAGAAGCGGTCGCAATGTTGGACCGCGTCGGGTTCCCGATGGAACGGACAGCAGCAGAAGCGTGGCCCGATTTCCGCGGCTGGCGGGTCAACTACGAGTCGGTTGCCTACCACTTGTGCGACCATCTGACCGCTCCGCCCGCCCCGTGGTCGGGCAACCGCCGCCACCTGCGATCGGGCGTCGTCGCACCGAAGCGGCCTCCGCAGCGCTCACCCGGCTTGACGACGCGGCCTGAGGTGATCATCCCGCCGGCCCCGCACCGGCGCGAGGTCCTTCCCTGGGGCAGGGCACGGGCGGTCGATCCGGAATGAACGCGCGCGACGGCTGGAGCCTCAGCCCTCGACGGCGTGCCCGCCCACCGAGCGGCGCATGGCCGCGTGGATCCCGTTGGGCGTCATGACGCCGAGGTAGCGCTCACCGTCGACCACCGGAATCCAGCCGACGTCATGCTGCAGAATTTCCGCCAGGGCGGCGCGGAGGGAGGTGCCGAGCGGTAGCTGCACCTCGAAGGGAACCGTGTGCTCGGCCACCGATCCCGCCTGCGCCGCGTCGAGGTCGACCCACCCCTTGAGGTGATCGCTTTCATCGAGCACCACCGCCCATCGGCTGTCGGAACCCTCGGCCGCCGCGGCGGCATCGGCCATGGTCACTTCCAGCCCGACAGTGGGCGGCTGCACCAGGTCATCGGCGGCGATGCTCGTGACGGCCAACCGTCGCACCCCACGGTCGGCGCCGACGAAGTCGGCCACGAAAGCAGTGGCCGGGGTGCCCAGAATCTGCGCCGGCGTGTCGTACTGCTCGAGGACGCCACCCTTGGACAACACGGCGATGCGATCCCCGAGCTTGGCCGCCTCTTCGATGTCGTGGGTGACGAAGACGATCGTCTTCTTTAGATCGCGTTGGAGATCGAGGAACTGCTGCTGGAGTCGCTGCCGCGTGACCGGGTCGACGGCGCCGAACGGCTCGTCCATGAGAAGCACAGGTGGATCACCACCGAGGGCCCGGGCCACGCCCACCCGCTGGCGCTCACCCCCTGAGAGCTCGTGAGGAAAACGCCGGGCGTATTGCCGGGGGTCCAGGCCGACCAGCTCGAGCAACTCCTGCACCCTCGCATCGACCCGCTCCCTTTCCCACCCGAGGAGGCGGGGGACGGTGGCGACATTGTCGGCAACCCGGCGGTGCGGAAACAATCCACCCTGTTGGATCACGTAGCCGATCCCCCGGCGCAGCTCCACCGGATCCATCTTCAGGACATCGACCCCGTCGATCAGGATGCGGCCGCCCGAGGGCTCGATCAGACGATTTATCATCCGCAGTGTCGTCGTCTTCCCGCACCCCGAGGGACCGACAAAGACACAAAGCTCGCCGTCGGGCACGGTGAGGCTCAACGCAGCGACTGCAACGGAATCAGCGCCGTAACGCTTCGTCACCCCGTCGAGCGTGATCATGGCGGGAGACATTACCCATCGCTTCGGTAGGAAATGGCGGTCACGGCGTAGGCCCACGCGTAGGCCGCCCGATAACGTGAGCGGCGTGCTGCTCGGGACGAACCCGTTCTTCCGGTGGAGCTACGTCACCGGTCAGTGGAGCCAGATTCAGGGGGACCTGGTGCAGCACATAAAACTCAGCCTGCTCGCGGTGGCGATCGGCATCGTCATTTCGATCCCACTTGCGGTGCTCGCCTGGCGCTTCCGGATAATCCGGGCCCCGGTGTTCGGGGTCGCCAGCGCCCTCTACATCATCCCCTCGCTGGCCCTGTTCGCCATTCTGGGCCCGGTGACCGGCTTCGTGGCCTCCTACGAGACCGCCGAGATCGCACTGGTCGGGTACACCTTGCTCATCCTCATCTGGAACACGGTGGCCGGCCTCGATGCCGTGCCGGCCGATGCCCGGGAGGCGGCCGTCGCACTTGGCTATTCGCCCACGGCCGCCCTCGTGCGCGTCGACCTCCCCCTGGCGCTGCCGTACATTTTCGCCGGCATACGGGTGGCGACTGCGACCGTCATCGGGTTGGTGACAGTGACCGCGCTCATCGGCCTCGGAGGGCTGGGTCAGCAGATCACTTACGGCTTCACCATCGGCTACAACACGCCCATCATCGTCGGCCTCGTGCTTTCCGTAGCCCTGGCGGGAATCGCCGACCTGTTGCTCGTCGGCGCCCAGCGACTGGCCGTTCCGTGGGCCCGCACCAAGAGGCCCGGGAAAGGCGACCGCTGACGTGCACTTCCTCGACCAGGTGGCCGACTGGTTCACGACCTCTTCGAACTGGAGCGGTCCGCAGGGCATTCCTCTGCTTTTCTGGCACCAACTCGAACTCTCTCTGGCGGTGGTGCTCGCCGCGCTCCTACTCGGGGGCGGCCTCGGGGTCGTTCTCGGCCACACCGGGCGGGGCGGGCTTGTCGCGGTCAATGCGGCCAACGCCTTCCGGGCCGTACCCACCCTGGCCCTCCTCACCCTGCTCGCCATTCAGCCGGCGATCTCGCTCAAGTGGAATGGGTTCCTGGCGGCGTGGATCGCGCTCACCGCATTGGCGATTCCTCCCATTCTGACCAATACCTATGTCGGGATGCGGGAGGTCGATGCCGACGTCCGTGACGCAGCCAAGGCGATGGGGCTCACCGGAGGTCAGGTGTTGCGCCGGGTCGAAGCGCCCCTTGCGGTGCCCTTCGTCATGGCCGGCGTGCGCACCGCCGCCATCGAAGTGGTGGCGACCTCGACGCTGGCGGCGTACGTCAGTTTCACGGATCTCGGTACGTACGTCATCACCGGTCTCAATACCAACGACGCCGTTGTCGCGTTCAGCGGCGCCATACTCGTTGCCGTCATGGCCGGCCTGGTGGCCGTCGGCCTCAGCCTTCTGGCACGGGCGCTGACCCCCCTTCCCCTGCGGCGCCAAAGTAGGCGCGGCCTCTTGTCAGCCCGCCCAGGGGCCCGGGTGCAGGTTAGTTGACAAAGCCGATCAAGTAAGTAACTATTTCGATCACGCGTCGGTCCCATGACGGTACCATCGCGCTCGCGCCGAGGGGGCGTGTTCCGCCCCTCCCGAATCGGGAAAGGTATCCCCATGCGTTTCAAGCAGTCCCTGCTCATCGGAGCCCTGGCCATGGTCGCCGCTGTCGTGGTCGCGCCAACGGCCGCTCTCGCCTCCGTCCGCGCGGCAAGCAAGCCGACCATCATCATCGGTCCTGCAAACTTCGAGGAGCAGGCCATCGTCTCCAACATCTGGGCCGATGTCCTCAAAAAGGGTGGCTACCAGGTCACGGTCGAACCTACCTTGGGAGCCAGGGCGATTGTGGTGCCCGCAATTGAAAAGGGCCAGATCAATCTGGAGCCTGATTACGCTGCGTCGCTGCTCGCGTACCTGCACAACGGTGCCGTCCTGCCCGCCGCAGACAACATCACGACCGCGATCCCGGCTGACCAGAAGGCACTTGCATCGTTCGGAGTGACCGTGCTGCCCGCGACCAAGGCGCTCGACACCAACATCTTCGCCGTCACCAAGGCCACCGCCACGAAGGATCACCTCACGACCATTTCGAGCCTGAAGCCCTACGCCTCGAAGTTGACTCTCGGCGGGCCCCCCGAATGCCCGAGCAACGCGGGATGTGAGCTCGGACTGGAGAAGCTCTACGGCCTCAAGTTCGCCGGCTTCAAGAGCCTCGACGAGGCCGGACCCCTCAGCGTCGCTGCGCTCAAGAATGGCGAGGTCCAAGTGGTCGAGCTCTACTCGAGTAACGGCGCCGTGGTCTCCAACAACTTCGTCGCCCTCACCGACAACAAGCATCTCGAGGGAGCGGACTACATCGTGCCGGTCATCCGCAAGTCGGTGGACACCCCCGGCGTGGCAAAGATCCTCAACAGCATCGATGCCAAGTTGACCACCACCGCGATCTCGAAGCTCAACCTCGACGTGACCGCCCAGCAGGAACAGCCCGCCGCCGTGGCGCAGACCTGGGTGAACTCGGTCAGCTGACCATCGCCGGGCCGCCGGCCCAACATCTGTTGGATCGAGCCCGGAGGGATCGCGTTGCGCGGCCCTCCGGGCTCGCCCAATTCAGTCGGTCGCGATGGCGGTCAGCACATCGAGTTTGCCCGCACGTCGGGCGGGCCAGCTTGCTGCACCGAGGCCCAGCAGCGCAGCCAGGATCAGGAAGATCACCAGACTGCCGCCCGGTATCACGATGTCGGTGATGCCCTGCTGCTTGAGGGAGGCCGAAAACGCGGTGCCGAGGGCCGTGCCGACGAGGATGCCGATGATGGCGCCGAATACGGCAAGAATGACCGACTCCGACGCGGATCATGGCGCGCACCTGTCGTCGCTTCATGCCCACCGCCCGCAGGAGCCCTATCTCATGGGTGCGCTCGAAGACCGAGAGCATGAGCGTGTTCACAATGCCGATCAGGGCGATCACAACGGCCAGCGCCAAAAGGGCGTAGACCAACGCCAGCAGTTGATTGACCTGGGCCCGCTGCGATTTCTCGAAGCCGGCCCGTGTCTGGATCTTGAGATTCGGATAGGCCCGCAGACCGTGCTTCACCAGATTGGTCGTGATCTGCCCGTCGTTCTTCGTCTGCACGAGCACGGCCACGGGCAACGGATTATTGAAGTGATGCAGGAAGTACCTATCCCCCACGAGGTAGCTCCCGATGAGCGCGTTGGGTTGGAAAATACCGCCGACACGCAAGGTGGTCGTGCCCGTCTGGGCGAACTTGACGGGCACGACGGAACCGACCGAAAGATGCTTGGCGGTCGCCGTGTTCGTGTCGATCAGCAACTGTCCGGCCGCGAGGGCCGGTGCGCCCGCGCCATGCTGCATGCGGAGGATCACCGTCGAAGAGAGATCTTCGGTCGAGACCGCAGTCAGATTGGTGAGCGAGCCGCGGATGGCGAAGGTTCCCTGATACACCGTGGAAACCGAAGTCACGCCGGGGAGCGCGGCTGCCACGTTCGCCACTGACCCGCTGAACTCTCCGGCACCGCCCTGGGCGGAACTCGTGATGATGTAGTTGGCGCTGATCGCGTTGTCGACGCTGCTCGTCACCGACTTCGAGAGGGAGGCGCCGAACACGGCGATGGTCGAGACCAGGGCCAACCCGACCATGAGGGCCGAGGCCGTCTGCGCCGTGCGCCGCGGGCTGCGCATGGAGTTCTGCCGACCGAGCTTTCCCGAAATCCCCAGGAGTCGGGCGAGAGGCCGCCCGATCACGCTCGCCATCGGCCGCGCCACGACAGGAGCCAACATGCCGATGCCGATGAACAGGGCGACGGCCCCGACCCCGACCAGTTGTATGGCGGGCTTGGTCAGCCCGAAGACCAAGAGGGCGACGCCGGCCACCGCGAACACCGTCCCGATGGTGATTCTTCGCCGCGACGATTCCTGCTCATCCGTGCGGTGATCGGCCAGGGCGGCGACCGGCGGGATCCGCACCGCACGCCGGGCCGGACTGATGGCGGAGACCAGGGTCACCCCGACACCGACGACCAACGCCACGACGACGGTACGGCCTTCGAAGATCAGGGATCCCGAGGGCAGCGTGATGCCGAGTCCCTTGAAGAGCGCCTCGAGGCCGACTGCGGCCAGGACGCCGAGACCGATCCCGATGAGCGAGGCCACGGTGCCCAAAATCAGGGCCTCGGCCAGTACCGACCGGAAGACCTGCCGGCGACTGGCGCCCACGATGCGTAACAGGGCGAGCTCTCGTGTGCGCTGGCCCACGGTGATGGAGAACGTGTTGAAGATCGTGAATCCCCCGACGAAGAGCGAAATGAAGGCGAACACCAGGAGGGCGGTGGAGAAGAACCCCAGCGCTTGATTGATGTCGTTGGACTGCTCGTTCGCCACGGTCTGCCCGGTCACCACTTCCACCCCTTTGGGGAGCGACGCCGCGATTGCGTGTTGCACGGTTGCCTTGTCCGCCCCCGGCGAGGTCCGGACGTCGATCGCCTGGTAGTGGCCGACCTGCCCGAAGAGCCGCTGTGCCGTGGGCAACTCGAAGGCAGCGATGGTCGCTCCGGCCAGATTGTTCGCCGTGCCGAACTTCACAATGCCACTTATGGTGAAGGTCTGGGGAGGTCCGGCCAGGAGCACACGGACATGGTCACCGACAACAAAGTTGTACTTCTGAGCCGTGCCGGCATCCATCACCACGTCATGCGGAGAGGTCGGGGGCTTCCCGGAGTCGAGCTGGAGGGCCGACAGCTGACGGTCGACGTCGTAGGACAACCCCAACGTCGGCGCGCCACCGTTGCTGATGGCCTTCCCGTCCGGTGCCACGAATTGCGCGTAGCCGCCCACTGTCCCATCGGCGAACTCCACGCCGGGGATCCGGCGCACCGTGGCGGCGATCGACTGCGGGACGGGCTTGCGGACCGCGCTCGACCCCGCGCTGGTGTCCGAGAATGCCGCCTTGCCGCGGATTTCGAAATCCACGTTCTGATAAATGTGGCCGAAGAGCGTGTTGAACGTATTGTGCAGCGTGTCGGTAAGGACGAGTGTCCCCGAGATGAACGTCACCCCGAGCACAATGGCCAGGGCGGTCAACGCCAGGCGCAACTTGTGGGCCAACAAGCCCCTGAAAACGACTCTCTTCACCTCAACCGCCCAGTTGCTTCATGTGTTCGAGCACCGAATCGGCGGTGGGCGACATGATCTCGTCGACGACGGAACCATCGGCGAGGAACACCACACGGTCGGCGTAGGCCGCTCCCCGTGCGTCGTGGGTGACCATGACGATGGACTGGTTCATGTCGGTCACCGACCGGCGGAGGAACTCGAAGCATTTCCGCCGACGCATTCGAATCGAGATTGCCCGTCGGCTCGTCGGCGAAGATCAGGTCAGGTCGCGCGATGAGTGCCCGCGCACACGCCACGCGCTGTTGTTGGCCTCCGGACATCTCGCTCGGGCGGTGTGCGAGCCGGTTGGAAATCCCGAGTTGTTCGACAAGGTAGTCGAACCAACCCTGATCGACGGTGGTCTTCGCCAGGTCACAGGGAAGCGTGATGTTCTCCCGGGCTGTCAACGTCGGAATCAGGTTGAAGGACTGGAAGACGAATCCGATCTGGTCGCGCCGCATCTGCGTGAGCCCGGCGTCATCGAGGTGCCCGATCTCTCGCTCACCTACGAAGGTGCGGCCCGAGGTCGGTGTATCGAGTCCGGCCATGCAATGCATGAGCGTGGACTTGCCCGAACCCGACGGCCCCATGACCGCGGTGAAGCGGCCACTTTCGAATTCGACGCTTATGTCATCGAGAGCATGGACGACGGCGTCACCCTTGCCGTAAATTTTGGAGAGCTCGATGGCCCGGGCAGCCGGAGGCTTCGGTGAGATCGGCTGATTGACGGCGGCATCCACGGAAGGTCTCTCGGCACTCATGAGGACCATCTTCGGCGATAGCAGCCCACGAGACAATCAGGGATCTCCCCGACCCGACCCTCAGTGGCACCCTGTACGGGGGTTGCTTGTGGTGCGATCGTCTACTTCGGCTGATTCGTGAGGACCCGGCTCAGCTGTTGGCGACTCATCGGGGGTGTAAGGGAACTCGCACCGCTTGGGCGGAGCCCGTCCAGGACCAATTCCAAAAAGCGGTCGGAAGCGGTCGGTGCCTCGGTTCCGCAGAGATCGGCGACGGCGCGCACTGACATCAATGCAAGGATGACATCAGCGAACACGATGTCATCCCGGACGGTCCCGGCTTCCTGACTCCGGCACAGAACCTTTTCGACGGTCGGTGCGATCTGCTTCAAGACGGAGTTGACGCCGGCACTCTCGCTCCACGGCGGTCGTGTCGTCGTCACCCGCCAACACGCAGGGACGGCGATGCAGCGACGAAGAAACTCCGGCAGGGCGTTCGCCGGTGCGACGTCGGCGAGCACCTCCTCCCCGATCTTGATCGTGCGTTCTTTGGCCAGATCCGTCACGGCGTTGAAGAGATCCTCCTTGTGGGGGAACCTCCGATAGAGCGTTCCGATGCCGACATCGGCTTTGACCGCGATCTGCTCCATGGACCCCTCGTAGCCTGATTCGGCGAAGACATCGCGGGCGGCCTCCATGATCCTTGCCAGATTGAGCTCGGCGTCACGGCGCAAGGGCCTGACCTGGTGCGGCGAGCTCAAGCCTGTCGCTGCCCTCCGGTGCGCCTCCGTGGCCGGCGGTGTCATTCTTACGGCTCCGGCGTATAGCCGATGGCACCGACGAACACTTCTGCTTCCGCGGTGAGCGCGGGGTGTGACTCGGACTCGACGATGGACGGGCCGTCGCGGTGGGGATCTTCATTGCCACCACGGCCGCCACAATCAGCGAGCCGGCGCAGACGATGAAGGCGAGTTCGTAGCCATGCTGTGCCGGGAACCCATCGGGGAGGATCTTGCTCACCACCAGGCTCGTGGCGATACCGCTTCCGAGGGCCGACCCGATGTTGCGGATATTGGTGTTCATCCCGGTGGCCACTCCCGTTTGATCCTGCGGGACGGCCTCCACGATCAAATTGGACATCGCGGAATACCCGAAGGCCATGCCGATGCCGAGCAACCCCGAGGCGACGAGGATGTTCCAGGGCTGGCTGTGGGCGATGGACAAGACGCCGTAACAGGCGGCGCAGGACAACGATCCGGCCACCAGAAGATTCTTTGATCCGACAAGGCGCGCCAGCCGACCGGTAAAGGGAGCAATAACCAGCATCGCGAGAGCGAAGGGCACAAGAAGCACCCCCGACTTCGTCACCGACGCCCCGAACCCGTAGCCGACACGAGACGGGGTCTGCGCGAACTGGGGAACCGTCACGAACATGGCGTACAGCCCGAACCCGAAGAGTACGGCAGCCAGATTCGTCGTCCAGACGGTGGGGATCCGCATCATCGTCATGTCCACCAGCGGCGTACGAGAGCGCATTTCGGACCACACCCAGAGCACGATCAAGACGGCGGCAGCCCCGAACATGGTGAGCACGGTCGGATCCTTCCAGCCCCACGTCGGACCGTACGAAACACCCAAGAGACCCACCGTGAGCCAGCCCGACATGAGCGCAGCCCCCAGCCAGTTGATGCCGCCGGGAGCCCGTACCGGCGATGCAGGGATGAACGCGAACGTGGTCACTGCCGCTCCGAGGGAGAGAACGAGCGGGATCCAAAACAGCCAGTGATAGGAGAGGTGCTGGATAATGGGTCCGGCGAGGACGATGCCGGCACCCACTCCGAGCCCCAGGATGGCGGACATGGCGCCGATCGCCCCGGCAACCCTGTCCCGCGGGAACTCATCGCGGATGATGCCGAAGGCCAAGGGAAAGACGGCTCCCCCGACGCCTTGGATCACCCGACCGGTCAACATGACCGGGAGAGTCGTGGCGAGGGCGCTCACCGCGGTACCGGCGGAAACCGCAAGGAGGACGATGACGATCATTTTGTCCTTGCCGATGATGTCCCCGGTGCGCCCGAGGATCGGCGTCGCAATCGCAGCGCTCAAGAGATAGCTGGTCAACAGCCAACTCGCCCCACTCTGTCCCGTGTGGAGCGTGTGCTCGAGCAGAGGAATGGCGGGGATGATCAGTGATTGCAGGAGGCTGAACGAGAGAGCGGCCGTGGCAAGCACGGCGAACGTGGCTCCGTGGTGAATGCGCTTTTCGACCAAAGCCAGCCCGGTCCCGTTCCGTTGCGGAATCACCTGTTCCGATTAGCCATCCTAAGCGGAACTTCCGGTTCCGATCAAGGCAGTGATCGGGCCGTCGTCCGTGGCTACACTTTGCAGGAGTAGCCCGGATGTCGTTATGACCCAGGAAGAACGCGAATGCCAGCTTCAGTGGGATATCTCGTTTTCGATGCCTTGGACCCCGAGCGTCTCACCGTGTTCTGGGGGCACCTCCTCGACGTCGAGGTCGAGTCGACGATCGGCGATGGCCAGTTCGTCGTATTGACACCGACGAAGAGCGGCCTCACGATCGGGTTTCAATGCGTGCCCGAAGAAAAGTCAGGCAAGAATCGCCTCCACCTCGATCTCATCGTCGAGGACCTGGAACGGTCGACGTCCGAAATCGAAGCACTCGGTGGGCGATGGCTCCAACCGGGCACCACCCACGAGCTCGAGGGTTTCCGGTGGCGCTGTATGGCGGACCCCGAGGGAAACGAGTTCGATATCGACGTCGTGCCGGAGGGCTGATGTCCCACTTCTGACCAATTCTTCGCCTCGTGGGCGCGGAAGGGAGATTGCCATGAAGAGACTCCTCCGTTACAGGGACCCGCTCACCCTCTGCGCTGCGGTGCTGCTCCCCTTGGCGCTCAGCGGCATTCTGGTGCCGTTCCGCTCGACATTCGCCCCCACCGCTTCGGCCCTCGTCTTCGTGGCCATGATCGTCGCCGTGGCCGTTGTGGGAAATCGAACGGCGGGCATTCTCGCCACGGTCTCTTCGACGCTCTGGTTCGACTTCTTCCTCACCCGTCCGTACGAGCGATTGGCCATCGCCGACCGGGCTGACGTCGAGACGGCCGTGACCCTTTTCATTGTCGGCGTTGTCGTGACCGAGTTGGCAGCCCGGAGTCGCCATCACCACTGCGTCGCGGCCGAGGAAGCGGACCTCATCGGCATGCTCTACCAATTCTCCGAGCTTGTGGCGGCGGGTCCTCCTGACTCCGCAGTGATCGCGCGGGCTCGAGAAGAACTCATCGCACTTCTGGGGCTGCGGGACTGCCGGTTCGAACATGGAGACAGCCGACGTCCCCGCCTCGTCATGGAGCATGACGCCCGTGTCTTCCTGGGTGGAACTCTCTGGGCCGTCGAAGACGTGGGGCTACCCGGCCCCGAAATTGAGCTCCTCGTCCATCAGCGCGGCAGAGCGGTCGGTCGCTTCGTCCTCACCCCGACCCCGGGACTTCCGGTCCCTTACCAGCGTCGCCTCGTCGCTGTCGCCCTGACCGATCAGGTCGGCACCGCACTCGCCCCCGAGCTTCGTTCTGCGTGAGGCAGGTCAACGGGGGGCGGCGAGGAAGACAGTCCCGTCCGCGAAGCGCCTCGTCACGACCAGACCCGCCCATCGCTGAAATTGACGCACGGTGACAAGCGTCGGCTGAAGATCAGGGACGAGGGCGACGACCCCGTGGCGACGCTTCACTAATTGTCCGACATACCGCACGTCGCTCTTGAACACTGTGTTGGGTTTTGTCGTAATCGCGTAGCTATCAACCGGCGCCAGGACCGATCCGCGGTCGGCGTAGATGAAAACCCCCGATGGCTCATTCGTCACGACGACGTCACGGGAAGGAAGCTCGCGCAGAACCACCATGGCCGGAGTCGGGTCGGACGTCGGGAACGGATGGCCGAGCTGTCGGACGGCCGGCCAGACGCTCGGGCCGATGAGCAGAAGTGAGACCCCCAGTGTCACCGCAAGGGGGGCGAATCGGAAGTCGACGGCCCACCGCGATCGCACCGCCCAATAGACGAGAGACAGCAGGATCAGATACGAGGCGACCTGCATCGGTCCGAGGACCCGCTGGTCCAGCGAAAGTGATGCGTCGAGCCACGTGCTCGAGACAAAGACCACGAACGCGTACGACAGGAGGAAGATAGCCAACAGCCGCAAGAGGTCTTGTGTCTGAGGGGGGGAACCCGAAGAGCCCCTGATGAGCCCGAAGCAACTGCGGGACAGCGGTGCGATCGCCGCGACGGCGAGGAGCAAGACTGCACCGGAGTCCGTCAACCAGGAAGGCCATCCCGCGGGAAAGAACCACGACGCGGCTGTGGCGAGAAAGTCGGTCAGCAGGTGCGGATGCAGGTGGAACACGATCTGTCTGGGAGAGCTCCCGCCCGAAAGCCATCGCTCAACGAGCGGCCACCCCACCACGGCGACAAGTCCGACCCCCAGCACCGCTATCGCACTCTTCACACGGCTTCGGAGCGGAAACGTCGTCATGGTGACAATGGCGATACCTGCGGCGAGCGCCACACTTGCCCCGACGTAGCGGGTGAGCGTTGCGCCGGCGACGAGGAGCGCTGTGCTCACCAGATACCGACGACTCCCCTTGTCCAAAAAAAGGGCGCACGTGAGGAGGGCACCCAACGAGAAGGCATAGAAGACAGGCTCGCTGAGGACCTCGCCGCTCAACTCCACCAGGTTCCCGGCGACGAAGCCCTTCCCCGAAGGCCCGATCACCGTGATCAGGACAAAAACCAGCACAAGAGGCAGGCACCCCTGGAAGGCACGAGAGGCCAGCGCACAGAGGAGAAGGACGATGACCACGAGTGACGTGACCCCGATCAGGCGCGCCGCACCGAGTTCGCCCAGACCCGCGCCATGGAGCGCAGCAAGGAGAAGCGGGTACAGCGGCTCGAAGTGGACGAATGGCACTCGCCCGTTGAAGGCAACAACTTGTCGTGGGTGATACACACTCAAGCTGTCGTTGAACGAAGTCGTCAGACCTTTGCCTGATGAAAGATTTTCCGCCGCGCTCAGATAGCTGGCGCTGTCGGTCGTCAGGAGCGGTGATCTCCTCGTGAGTTCGAGGTTCGCGGCGGCGGCCAACCCCGCGAGCCCGATCCCCAGCAGAAGTGCCGGCAGGCGAAGGCACGCTCGTGTCGGTCCCCTCCTCACACACTCCAGCATTTCAACTAGAACTTAGAGCCGGCGTAGAGCCTGACGCGGCTCCACCCGGCCCGCAGGACTGCCGGGCCGGGTGGAGCGTATGCGGTGCTCCCTTTGTCGTTGCGGCTGACCTAGGTCGTGACGAGCACGCGTTGTGCTTCGGCGTGGACCGCGAGCTCTTCCTCCAAGGGGGTGCGCCGTGCGTGCCAGAACCCGAAGGCGACCAGCACTGCCATGACCGCAGCCAAGGCGAACGCTGCAATGGCGGCCCACAGGGCGATCAGGCCGAACTCGGAGAAGGCGTATGCCTCAAGGAGCAGGCCCCGTAGCGTCGTACCCTGGAATGACGTCTGGACCTCTGCCGCCAGAACCTTGTTGGTCGGGTTGGCCCTCGACGCGTTGCTGACAGTGGCGTAGACGCCGCCGTACGGCATTTCGCTGAGGTGCACGGCGATGAAGTGGTCGGCATAGGCCTCAGCCTGTGCGCCGGTCGTCAGTGGCTGCCCGGCGTACTTGAGGAGGTAGGGCTTCATCCCCGGCGTGATTTCGGTGCCCGGCTTGGCAGCGGCGAAGGCAGCGGCAGTCGGAAACACAATGTCCTGTTGGGCCAGCTGATTGTGCACACTGCTGGTCGTAAAGCTGTGGCCCCACATCAGAAGTCCTCCCGCGACAAGCAGGACCAGCACCATCACTACGCCTATCGCGCTCGCCAAATAGTCGAAAACTTTACGCTGCATGTCTGCTCCTTGGGTAGAGAATCTCGGTGTCTCCACCTTGCGGCAATTGCGGGACCTCCCCATAGGGACCATGGTCATCTCTTGCAGGGACCTTCCGCTCTACCGAAAAGGACCTGCAGGGACGATCGTCGTGTTCGAACTGCCATTGCAGCGCCGCACGACGCGCTCAGAGAATGTGGTGCCCCGGCCCCGCGTCGCCGCTACCACGTCGAATGAAAGGTCCCATCGCGGCCCCGACGAGTGCCACCACGCCGGCGACGAGCATGGTCAGATGAAGCCCTTCCATGAAGGCGGCATGGCTGCCCTGGGTGATGGCCTGTGCCAGCCGACCGGAGTCGCCGGCTGAGATCGGCGCCAGGCCTTGGGACACGACGGCGGTGGCATGTGTCAGCCGATGGGCCAACGCCGGAGGAACCCCCGAAGTGAGCAGGTTGCCGAGGAGGACCGCACCCACCTTCGCACCGAGGATCGAGCCGCACACGGCTGTCCCGAGCACGCCGCCCAGCTGAATAGCGGTTCCTTGAATTCCCCCGGCCACGCCGGCCTCGTCGATAGGCGTATTCCCCACAATGGCATCGGTGGCCGCGGTGACCACCAGTCCGATCCCCAATCCGATCAGGACGAACGGCGGCCAGAGGTGCACATAGGGTGAATCGACCTGCAGCGTCGCCAGGGAAAACAGCGCCACAGCTGTCGCGAGGAGCCCGACGGTGATCGGCAGCCACGGCCCGAAGCGGGTGGTCAAGCGGGCGCCGAGGTTGCTCGAAAGTGCAAATGTGATCGTGAGCGGCAGGAGCCTGACGCCCGCCGCCACCGGGGTGTACCCGTGCACGCTCTGCAGGTAGAGACCGACGAAAAAGAGGACGCCGAAGAGGGCGAAGAAGTTCAGCAACACAATGATGGTGCTCAGCGAGACCGAACGATCCTTGAAAATACCGAGTGGGATGAGGGGATGAGGCGTTCTCTTCTCGATGGCGACGAACAGCACAATGAGGACGAGGCCGATGGCGATCAGCCCGATCGTGCGCGTACTCCCCCACCCCCAGCTCTGCGCCTTGACCAGCGCGTAGACAACGGCCAGCAAACCGAGCGCCAGGGTCACGACGCCGCGAATATCGAAACGGTGGCGTTCTGACTCACGCGACTCGAGCAGCACGAACATGCCCAGCACGACTGTCGCCACACCGACCGGGACGTTGATGTAGAAGACGCTCTGCCATGAGATGTGCTCGACGAAGAGCCCACCGACGATCGGCCCCGCCGCTGTTGCCGTCGCTGACGCACTCACCCAGATCCCCACGGCCCGGTTGAGCTCTTCGGGAGGATACGCCGCGCGCAGGAGGGCCAGCGTGTTGGGGAGGAGCAGCGCGCCGAAGGCACCCTGCACACCCCGTAGGAGGATGACGCCGTCGATGGTCCCGACGAGCCCGATAGCCAGCGAGGCGAGGGAGAAGCCGATCACGCCAATGAGGAAGACGCGCCGACGGCCGAAATGATCCCCGAGCTTGCCGCCGAGGATCAGCGTCACGGCGATCACGAGGAGGTAGGCGTTGGTGACCCATTGCAGGTCGGCCAGGGAGGCGTGCAGATCGCGCCCGATATAAGGGTTGGCCACGGCGACCACCGACCCGTCGATGCCGACCATGATCACGCCCATGGCCACGACCACCAGGGTCATCCAAGGTCGGTCGCGCAACCGTGACGGCGCGGATCTCTCCGGAATGATGTCGATCAACGGGTCGTTCCCACTCATGGAGGTGTCGGTCGCTGCCACTATGGCAGATACTGCCATAGTGGGGCAAACCAGCTATCCTCAGGGCCGGAGGGGCGGGAAAGGGGGAGCGAGACGATGGCTTCAGGCCTCACGGAGCGCAACAAGAGCCGCACCCGGCGCGAGTTGGCCGAAGCGGCGTCACGCTTGTTCCTCGCACGCGGGTACTCGTCGACCACAGTCCAGGACATCGTCGACGCGGTAGAGGTCTCCCCGCGCACCTTCTTCCGCTATTTTCCTTGCAAAGAGGACGTCGTCACCGCTATCGCCAGCCTGAGCATGGATGACTCCATCGACCATCTGTCGGAGCACGAGACGTCCGAGCCGATCGGGCGGGTCTTGCGGGCAACGATGACCGCCTCACTCTCACGGGTGTACGAAGACACTGCGTCTGCGCGGGCCTTTCAGGTGATGCTGCGTGAGACGCCCACGCTGCGCGGTCGGTGGCTGGAGGAGCAGCGCCGGAACCGTGATCGTCTGGCTCGGGCAATCCTCCCCTGGTTCGTGCACGACGACCGGCCTCTCCTTCGCCAACTGGTCGCGGGCGCGGCCCTCCTCGCCGTGGAGGAGGTCATGGCGTGTTGGGCCGCGGATGCAGCCAATGGCGATGTCCTGTCTCTGCTGGACGAGGCGTTTGACCTTCTTGACAACTCTCTCTTTCTCGCCGTCGTTCCTTGATCCGTGCCGACCCTCCTCTTTCCGATTGAGAGGATGACCCCGTGAACGCCGACCGTGCGCGTCGCGCAGTCGAACCAGCGGGGCTCGAGCGACTCGGTGCGCTGGCGGCGGTATTCGGCAGAGCATTCGTCAATGAGCCGATGATGCGCTGGCCCATGGGCGAGGTCGAGGGAGAAGGCATCGTTGATCGGTTCACGCGCTGCTTCGCCTATTTCCTGGAGGTCGCCCTCGGACTCGGACTCGTCCTCGAAGCTGGAGAGGCACGCGGTGCAGCCGTCTGGGTTCCCCCGCTTCTCTTCGAGACTTGGGACGGCCACCCTTGGAACCAACCGCGCATCAGCTTGCTGACCGACGATGGCGGACGGCGGTACGACGCGTTCTGGAGCTGGATCGACACGCACACTCCCAACGAGCCACTTTGGCAACTCGACTCGATCGCCGTGGAACCGGACGTCCAGGGGCTCGGTTATGGAGCGGCCTTGATCCGATCCGGTTTGGCGCGGGCGCAGTCGGATGGCGTCGGCGCGTTCCTTTCGACCGGTACACCTCGCAACGTGTCCATCTACGAACGATGCGGGTTCCGGGTCGTCGAAGACACCGATGCCCCGGAGGGTGGCCCCCATATCTGGTTCATGCGCTGGGATCCGTTGCGTTAGTTGACACTTACGTTAGTGTTTGCTTACACTTACGAGGGTGGACGCCGCGCTCAAAGCACTCGCTGAACCACGTCGCCGGGAGATCCTGCGACTGGTTTGGGGCAATGAACTCCCGGCGACAGATATCGCGTCGTATTTCGGAGAGGTCACCCGATCAGCGGTCTCTCAGCACCTCGGGGTTCTCCGTGAGGCAGGGCTGGTGACCGAACGTCGTGAGGGGACCCGTCGCTTCTATCAGGCCAATCGTGACGAGATGGCACGCCTCCGGACCTTCCTCGATGAGTACTGGACCGACGGCCTTCTGCGACTTCGAGATGCTGCCGAAGCCGCCGAGGTCGCTGCTGAACCACAAACGACAACAAAGAAAGGGAGCACTGCACATGGCTGAATTGATCCGGGAGGTCGTCATCGATGCCCGACCTGAAACGATCTTTCCCTTCCTGGTCGACCCCGAAAAGCATCGGGCCTGGTTGGGACCGGCGGTCGATCTCGATCCGCAGCCCGGCGGCCTGTACCGGGTGGAAGTCGGTGGTCGGCATCCCTCGGAAGGCAGATTCGTCGAGGTGGTGCCCAATGAGCGCGTCGTGTTCACCTTCGGCTGGGCGGAACCGGGACATCCGATCCCGCCCGGTTCGACGACCGTGACGATCAGCCTCACCCCCGAAGGTGAGAAGACCAGGGTCCAACTCGTGCACAGCGGCCTACCCGCTGACGCCGTCTCCGATCACACCGGTGGATGGGATCACTACCTGAATCGTTTGGCCATCGCTTCGTCCGGTGGTGATCCGGGCCCCGACGAAATGCCCTAGCCGAGCAGCGCCAGCCTTCCTGATACGGTCGGTCCTACTGGGGTGGGCCAGAGGGGCACGAAGCTACTGGCTGAGACAGGTGCGTCTCAGGGGGAGGATGGTCATGGCGATCGATCTGGCGGGCGGTATGAGCCCATCGAAGGACTATTTCCTGTCGGAGCAGCCAGATGATCCGCAGTTCCGTGAAAGTGCCTCGTTCTGGGTCTCCGACGACAAGGGGCTCATCGGGCTCCCGCGGGTGGGTATCGAAGCCGTTTCCGAATCTTGGGACAATCGGGGTCTTCAGGTAAACCTCGGCTTTCCCGACGGGCGAACAGCGATCGTCCGGGGCAACGGCAAGGGACGCTCGCCCGTGGACACAGACGGGGTGTGCCGCACACTTGCCGCTGGCGGCTTGGAGTTCGGCTGCGTGGAACCCTTTCGGACACTGACGCTCACGTACGACGGTGACGCACTTGACACCACGGCGGCAGCGTTGGCCAAGGGCGATTACGCGGGCCGGCAGGTACCCCTCCATGTCGAGGTGGAATTAACCTGCGCCGTCCCTCCGTGGGTATCGGGCACGCTCAGCGAAGAGTCCAAGGAGCTTTTCGACTCCGGATTCGCCGGAGCATTCATCAGTCCCCGTTACGAGCAGTTGTGCACGGCGCAGGGCAGCGTGCGCTTCGGGGGAGACGAATGGGCGTTCTCGGGAACCGGTTTGCGCATCCACCGGCAGGGGACCCGCGATGTCGGGGGCTTCTGGGGTCACTGTTGGCCGAGCGCGCTGTTCCCGAGTGGCAAGGGCTTCGGGGCTCTCGCGTTCCCGGAACGACCCGACCAGCCAACCTACAACGAGGCTTTCGTCTTCGACGGCGAACACATGATTCCCGCGATTCTCGTTGACGCACCTTGGCTGCGCCGGCTCCAACCGAATGGCGAGGACGTTTCTCTCACCTTGCGAACGAAAGAAGGCGACGTCCGGATCGAGGGCGAAACGGTTCTGTCCGCTTGCATGCCGGGCGGCTTGCCCGAGTTCCCTCCTGCCTTGCAACAGGCGGGGGTTCGCTACCGGTGGGACGGTGAGGAGACATACGGAATGATGGAGCGCTCCATCCCGGTGGAGCTACTCGAGGGCTGAATACTTCGTAACGTTGGGATTGGGGGGATGTCGATGATCGATGAGAAGCAGTTGATCGGGCAGGCGTGTACGCGTGCAGAGTCGGACGATTTCGGGCCTGAGGGCTGGAGCGAAGGGCTCGCGGCTCTGGTCGGAGCTCTGAATGCAGAAGGTAACCTCAACGAGTTGGGCGACGCCGTCTACGCGGACCAGATCATCGGCCTCTTGTCCAGTCGCCTCGAGGTCGAGAAGTGGTACGCCAAGTACCCCGAGATCGAGCAGCAGGAGATTGTCGCGCCCCTCTTCGGTATTGGCCTTCCCCGAACGGGATCAACGGCGCTGAGCTTCCTCCTCGCCTGCGACCAGTCCCGACGCTCACTTCGGACGTGGGAAGCCTCGTCGCCGTGCCCACCCCCGGAAACTGCGACCGAGCACACCGATCCCCGCATCGCGGTGAGTCGGGCGGCAATCGAGATGTCACACCAGATGTTCCCCGATTTCGTGGGTATGTTGCCCAGCTCGCCCACGGGCCCGTCAGAGTGCCTGCTCCTTATGGGACTCGACTTCCACTCGCAACTGTTCCAGGGCATGGCCATCCTGCCGAGCTACACCGAATGGCTCCTCGCGTGCGAGATGGAACCGACCTATCGCTACCACAAGCGCGTGCTCAAGTTGTTGCAGTGGCGGTGCCCGCCCGTGCGGTGGTCCCTGAAGACGCCGTCGCACATGGCCACCATCCGCGGGCTCGATGCCGTGTATCCCGACGCCCGCTTCGTGATGACGCACCGCGACATCACCAGCGTCATCCCCTCCGTGTGCGCAGTCAAGCAGGCACTTTCTACGCCACTCACCGATTCCTTCGACTGCCTCGCGGTCGGTCGCCACGAACACATGGTCTGGCTGGAATCGATCCGCCGACTTCTCGAGTTTCGCAACGAGGGTCGTGAGGACCGCTTCGTCGACGCATCCTTCAGCGACATGCAGGAGGACCCGATCGGCTGCATGGAGAACCTCTACAGCCAACTCGGCGACGAACTGACCCCCGACACCCGCAATCGAATGGCGGAGTGGTGGGAAGAGAGCGCCAAGGAGAGGCGGCAGGGCAACCGGCCCGACCCTGCTGTCTTCGGCCTCGATTTGGACGAAATCCGGAAGGACTTCGGCTTCTACCACGACCAATTCGGCCTTTCGTAGGCATGTTGACAAAAGCGGCAGTCCTCTTCAACGCACCCGGCAAATGGGAGGTGGTGGAGCTCGAGCTCGAACCGCCGCGCCAGGGGGAACTCCTGATCAAAATGGCGGCGGCCGGCCTTTGCCATTCGGACGACCACATCGCGACGGGTGATCTTCCGGTCCCTCCCGAAGCGCTTCCGTTAGCGGGGGGTCACGAAGGGGCTGGCGTCGTGGCCGAGGTGGGGCCCAACACGCCTGGCTGGAAGGCGGGCGATCGCGTCGTGCTGACCTTCCTTCCGATGTGCGGGCTTTGCCGTTGGTGTGCCTCGGGAATGCAGAACCTGTGTGACAACGGAGCGCGCATCCTTGCGGGTGTTCGTGAGGACGGCAGTCGTCGGATGACGCTCGACGGGAAGCCCGTGGGCCAGGGGGCCGGAATTTCGACATTCAGCGAATGGTCGACGGTGGCGGTCGAATCCACGGTGAAATGCCCGGACGACGTCCCACTCGACGTGGCATGCCTGACCAGTTGCGGCGTCGCAACCGGGTGGGGCTCCGCCGTACGGTCCGCAGACGTCCGGGTCGGCGACGTCGTGATCGTGCTCGGCGTCGGGGGCATCGGAATGAACGCCGTCCAAGGAGCTGCGCACGCGGGGGCGTCGGTCGTCATCGCGGTGGACCCCGTCGAGATGAAGCGCTCCGCATCCATCGGCTTCGGCGCGACCCACGCTGTGGCGACCATGGAAGAGGCAACCGAAATCGCGCGCAGCTTCACGAACGGTCAAGGTGCCGACTCGTGCATCGTGTGCGTCGGAGTGACGACGGGGGAACACGTCGCCCAGGCGGTGGACTCCATCCGCAAGGCCGGGACATGTGTGCTCACGGGTCTTCCCCGCGCCGCGGACGATATCGCCCTCCCTATCTCTCTCCGCCACATCGTGCTCTATCAAAAGCGCCTTCAGGGGTCTCTCTTCGGCGCCTCGAGCCCATCGAAGGAGATTCCCGCCCTGCTCGAGCTGTACCGAATGGGGCGGCTGCAACTCGATGAGCTCATCACCCGCCGTTACACCCTGGAGACCATCAACGAGGGCTTCGAGGATATGCGTTCGGGCCAAAACATCCGCGGGGTGGTCTCGTACCCGGTGTGAGCCGCCGCTGTTCAGACGCCAGGATCAATCAGTATCTTCCGGTCGTTCGACCCGGATTGGAGGTCGTCGAACGCCTGGGCGACCGCGTCGAGAGGAACAGTGCGGCTGACGAAGCTCTTCGGGTCCAACATTCCGTCATTGAGGAGACGGGCGGCGGCCGCGAACTCGTCCGTGCGGTAGTAGACCGCGTAGCTGACCTGAACTTCCTTCATGACGGCGGGGACGTGGCTGATCTGATCCGGACCGAGGCAGACTCCTGCTACCACTACCCGTCCGTGGACGGTGGCGGCGTCGATCGCGCTCTGGACGAGACCGGGCATGCCGGCACACTCGAACACGACGTCGAAAGGACCTTCAGGTGCCCCCACCGCCGGGTCGGCGACGGAGGTGGCGCCGAAGGCAGATGCACTCGCCCGACGGGACGGGGAGGGATCGCTTACGACTATTTCGCCCGCGCCCAGACGACCGCGCCCACGTGGTCACTGCGGCGCCGACGTTTCCCGCGCCGATGACCAGCACACGCTGCTCGGGGCGCAGGTCGGCCGCGGCGACTGCGTGGAGGCCCACGGCCAGCGGCTCCACGAGCGCCCCATAGGCACCGAGCTCCATTTGCAGGGCGACCGACATGACAGCGGCCACCCTGACGTACTCGGCGAACCCCCCCGGGGACCCGCCGAGCCCAAATGGATCGATCTTCTCGCAGTGTCCGGGCTCTCCGCTGAGGCACCACCTGCAGACACCGCAAGAACGGAGGGGGAGAGAAGCGGCGAATTGCCCGACACGCCAGCCTTCCACGCCGTCTCCGACCGCGACGACCTCGCCGCAGAACTCGTGGCCGAGCACCGAACCTGCGGCAAAACGCTTGTAGGACTTGAGGTCCGTGCCGCAGATCCCACACGCTTGCACGCGCAGCACCAGTTCGCCGCGCTGCGGCGTCGGATCGTCGACCTGAACGACCTCGAACCCGCCTGCTCCGGTGCGTGCGGACACGCGCATCAGCTCTTCAGACTGCGGTCTTGGCGCGCAGTTCGACCCAGTGCTCGCCGTGCTCCTCCGCGACGGTCGCCATCCTCCGCCACCGCTCGAGCTGACCCCCGGAAATCTGCATATCGAACGAGGTCTGCGTCCTGAACTCGAGCACGACGGCACCATCGGGCCCCGCCTCGTAGGCATAGGGAGCATCGGACGGCACGAAGAACCCGTCGCCCGCCGTGAGCGTCTGAGACCCCATAGCGATTGAGCCTTCGACGATGTAGTACAGGCAGTCACCGCTGTGCGAGTGCCGGGGCAGTACGTAGTGCGGGCCCAACCAGGCGCGCACCAGGCTGCTTCCGTCGGGACCTTCGCCCTGGAACACAAGCTTGTCTTCTATCCCCATCGCAACCGTCTTGGGGCGTGGTCCATCGGCGGCCAAGGCCTGCATGTCGTCGGCGTCGAAGTGAGGCGCCGACATGGCACCCGACTCGGCCATGGGCACGGCGTCGCGGCCCCGGAAGAGCTTGATGCCACGACGCAGCGTGTTGCCAGTCGCCGCACCATTGCCTTTGACCGGATGCTGCTCAGCCTCGTTCCCCATCAGGCCTCCCCACTACCTCGACATCGATGTCAACGGCGAAGTGTAGTCCCGATGCCGAAGAACAGGGAGGGCCGTATCGCTAAGACTCCAGGGTTTCGGCGTGCGTGGCCGAGCCGACCTTTCCGTCCTGCTGTCCCTTTTCGAACTCCGTCTTGGCGGAGCCCAAATTGCGGGCCAGCTTGGGGATCGCCGCACCGCCGAAAAGGAGGACCACGACAATGATGAGGACGATGACTCCGTCCATACCGAATATCTCTGCAAGCATGTCCGACCTCCCTGTCAGTTCAGCGGTTGATTCGAGACGTAAATGTGCTCGCGACGCTGAGCTTTGCGGTGTGCGGCGTACGCTCCCGCACCCATGACCGCGGCCCCGGCCACGACAAGGAGGTCGGTGGCACCCACCTCGGGAGTCACCGCCGGCGGCACTACGGAGTTGCGAATAATGGTCACGCTGTCCATGACCACGGTCGGGGAGACATTCGCATCGACCCCGAGGATCTGCATGGTGGTCTGCCCGCCTGCAGTGGTCGGCGCCGTCACGTTCACGGTGAGATGGGACCAGGTGGAGTATCGCCACGCCGAGAACGGAGCTGTCGCGACGTAGGCGGGGTCGTTCTCCGTCGACCCACCAGTGGCCACGCCGGTCGCCCCCGCAGGAGCTCCAGTCGCGGTCCCGGACTCCACCGTGGTGCCCACCTTCCACACATCGAGGAACGGAGAAGTACCGGTGGTGAACGTGTTGACGTTGGTGTCGCCGGCCACGGAGCCGTCCCCGGAGGTGCTGTCGCTCCCTCCGGAGTAGCCGTACCAGGTCGTGTACAGACTCTGCCCACCGCCGCCGGCGCAAAAGTAGGTGGTGCCGCTGATCGCACCTGACGGTGGGGTGAGGGCGCCCTGCTGGGTGTAAAAGTTGGTGTAACTCCCACCGCCCGCCACTTGCTTGACCGGTACGTTGTTGAAGAGAGGCTGCGAGCGCTCGTAGGCGTGCACGTGCCCGTTGACCACCAGGTCGACATTCCAGTTGTCGAAAATGGGCTGCCAGACGTTGCGCACACCACCGTCAGAGCCATGGGTGGCGTTGGTGCAGTACATACAGTTGTGGAAGTACACCACGACGAAATCGACCGTCGTCCCGGCCCGGTAGGTGGCGAGCTGTGCGATCAGCCAGTTGGTCTGCTGGCCGCCGGTGTAGCCGTTGTTCTCCGAAATTTCGGCTGAGAGGTCGTTGCCGTCCAACTGGATGAACGCCACGTTGCCGTAGGTGAAGGTACGCACCACGGGGGAGCCGGTGTTGTACGTGGTCCCGCTGGTGATGGTGTATCCGTTCCAGGTGAACGTCGGGCCCGTGTACGTGAAGCTCGACCCGCTTTCTGCGGTGTTGCTCCCGCCATTGCCTTGCTGCGCGAGATCGGGAAAGCGCGTGAGGACGCCAGCGTACCCATCGACGGTGAGGGGCTCCATCTCGTGGTTGCCGACGCCGACCAGCCAGGGGATGTACTGCGCTGACTCGCCCATGTAGCTGAAGTACGTGTCCCATTCCGAAGGGGTGTAAGTCTGTTGGGTGGTGTTGGCGTCGTTGGGCCCGGCGGTCTTGCCGAGGGTGGCCGTGCCGCCGCTGGCGTAGCTCAGGTCGCCGGCCACAATGGTGAAGGCCGGCTTGTAAGCGAGGATGCTGGCGACGACTTCGGCGGTGCTGGCTGCCTCGTACTCGTCGCCGGTGGCGCAAAACGTGAAGTTACCCACGTCGGCCGGGGCGGTGGTGAAGTAGGCCGAGGAGGCCCAGGAGGTCCCGTTGTTGTTGCTGACCTGGTAGTAGTAGGTCGTTCCTGGAGTGAGGCCCGTCAGAAGAGCAGAGATGTAGTACGTGTCGTCAGTGTTGCCTGAGGGCTGTCCGCTCGGGATCGGTACCTGCCCTATCAGCGAGGCGCTGACGATCTGCCCCTCATTGGCCTGCAGGGCGCTGAGCGAGGTGGCGTACATCAGCACCGCGCTGTTCACTTGGCCCGAGTTGGTGGTGGGTACCGGGCTGGGATTGCTACTCGAACTGCCCGCCGACCATGAGACCCACATGTCGGTTGCGGCGTTGGCGCCGTAGCCAATCCACTGGGGGGTAGTGGTGGTGGTGCTGCCTGCGGCGAAGACATCGGCCTGTTTCCAAAAGAGCGGACCGGCGGCGGCGATTGCTCCGCCGAGCGCTGCTCCCTTGAGGACGGTACGTCGCCCGTAGCGCTTCTTGAGGTAGTCGTGCATCTCTTGCGGACGCATGTCGCGGGCGAACTTGTCTGGTATTTCTCCGAAAGGGGTCTCCATGGGAACGAAACATAAGAAATCCGCGGTAATTTGTGCGTGTCACATCAGTGTGTGCGCGATGAACCTTCTGCGATGTGACGGTGACCCCTTTCGAACGAGACGCGACCATTCACCGGAAGGTCACGCTCCGACGCGTACGGATCACGTCTGATACTCGCGTTGATCACGCAATGACAGACCACCTCCGACGCTCGCCGCGCGTCGGAGGCATTGAGCACGTGACAATCGAAACATAAAGTGACAACAGTGCTGAACCTCGACCCCGCGAAACTCTTGATTATCGCGGTAGTGGCCGTCCTCCTCCTCGGGCCGGACAAGCTGCCGCACTTCGCACGACAGGTCGGTGCGACGTGGCGGACGATCGGCGAATACCGCCACCGCGTTGAGACCGAAGTGAGGAAGTCGATTCCCGACCTCCCTTCCAGTGGGGACATCTCGCGGTTGGTACGATCCCCTACTGCGCTCCTTGATCACCTCTCCACGCTGAGCGGAGATGGCGGGGATACACCGACTCCATCGAATGAGACGCGCGACGTTCCTTCTCCTGTGGGTGACGACGCCTCCGGGTCCATCGACGATCCGTCCGGGCCTCCATTGCCGTCGATCAAGAAGGTCGTCAGCGATCCACAGCTGAACTGACCAGCGAGGCGCCCCGTCCCGGGGTACTCGCGGCGGGCAGGTCCACCCCCGAACAGAAGCCAGGCTACCCTTGACAGTGGTGTTCGGCTGACCTAATGTTCTGAGCGGTGTCGATCGCCCCCCGAGCCAAGAGCGCAGCCGAGCAGTCAGGCAGCGTTGCCGGCCGTACCGGCTTGAGCAGGGTCGACTGGGTGCGCCTCATCCACGACGGGACGACATACCGGGCCGAAGTCGTCGGCGTGGGCTTCCGCCTTCCCGTCACACGGCCGATTCCGCTGTCCATGGCGGCCGACCTCATCGCATCGGGGGTTCCCCATGTCACGCAGGCGACCACATGCGCCCAGGTAGGGGTCTAGAACCCCATGTACGTCTGCCACTGCAAAGCGGTGACGGATCGAACGGTCGACGCAGCTATCGCCTCGGGCGCACGCAGCGTGGCCGAGGTCACCGACCGGTGCCGGGCCGGCGGTGGATGCGGAGGATGTCACGGGCTCCTCGAGGCGCTCCTCCAGGCGAGTGCGCCGTTTGCCGACCCGGTGTCGGCGACTTCTGCCGCCTGAGCGATTTTCCGCGCCGGAGACCGGCCCCGACCGCCTACGATCGATGGATCAGCGATAAGTGGTGAGGAGCCGAGTGCAGGGCGACGAGCAGGTCATTGAGGTTCTCAATCAGGTGCTCACCGCGGAGCTCACCGCCATCAACCAGTACTTCCTGGACGCCAAAATGCTCGACAACTGGGGCTACGCCCACTTGGGCGAGAAATTTCGGTCCGAGTCGATCGGCGAAATGAAGGATGCGGATCGGCTCATCGAGCGCATTCTCTACCTCGACGGACATCCCAATGTGCAACGCCTCGGCACCATCGGTATCGGAGAGACCGCCGGAGAGAAGCTCGCACTCGCCCTGGAACTTGAACGCGCGGCCATTGACCGACTGAACCGGGGCATCATCCTCAGTGTGGAACGACTCGACAACGGGAGCCGCGAGTTGCTCGAAGACATCCTGGAAGGCGAAGAAGGGCACGCCGACTGGCTCGAGACCCAACTGACCTTGATCGATCAGCTCGGTGAGGCCCACTATCTGGCCCAGCAAATCCGTGGCTAACCCAGCGTCGCACCCCGAGACCTCACAGCCGGTCGAGCACCATCCACCCGTGGAGGAGTACCTCCAGACCATCGAGTCGTTGATTGAGGAGGGCACCCCTGTCCTACAGGCGAGAATCGCCGAGCGCCTGGGCAAGTCAGCTCCTTCGGTCTCCGAAATGCTCGACCGCCTCCGCTCCGACGGATATGTCAGTCGGAGCGGACGGAACATCACGTTGACGAAGGAAGGCCGGGCCGTCGCGCAGAGCGTTATCCGCAAGCATCGGCTCGCCGAGAGGCTGTTGGTCGACATCATCGGCTTGCCGTGGCATCTGGTGCACGAAGAGGCCGGTCGCTGGGAGCACGTGATGTCCAACGAGGTCGAGGCGCGTTTGGTGGAACTTCTCGGAGATCCCAGCACGTGTCCACACGGCAACCCGATACCGGGTAGTGCCAACCGATCATCGACTCCCTCGCCACAGGTGCGCCTCGCCGAAGCAATGCCGGGTCAGACAGTTCGATTCGAACGGCTCACCGAAGCGGTCGAACAGGACGGAGCGTCATTGCGCTACCTCGACGACGCCGGGTTCATTCCGGGGGCAACGGCGACGGTGACCACGCGCAGTCCTGACGGGACCCTCATGCTCGACGTTGACGGCCACATGCTCGCCTTGGGCAGCGACCTCAGTCAGCGCCTGTTCGTCGTCGCCGCGTAGATCTCTTCCGGACGGGGCGGGCGGGGGGCGACGAAGGCGACGAGGGCGACGAGGGGCCGTGCCAACGCTCCGGACACTTGTAAAAGTTAAAAGCTAGAAGTCTAGCCTTCAGTTTTCACACGGCGTCTTCAAGGGGTGAACGCACCGATTCGGTGAGACGACAACATTCCCTGCACCGGCACGACCGAGGCGAAGGCCGGCAGGACCGGCCCCCCTACAACGAGGTCGGTCCTCTGAAGCGTCGCTCGGGAGTGAGTCTTCCCACAGCGTGACGAGCTGCGACAAAACCGAACACCATTGTGCTGGCGATGCTGGCGCCGGCACCCGGGTAGGTGCGGCCCATGACCGTGGCGGTGATATTGCCAGTGGCGTAGAGCCCCGGTATCGGATCGTCGGACTGGTCGAGCACCTGCGCATACTCGTTGGTGAGCAACCCACCGCAGGTGCCGACATCGGAGGGGAAGATCTCGGTGGCGTAGAAGGGCCCCTGGTCGAGCGGGCCCAGACAGGCATTCGGCCGATACCCGGGATCGCCCAGACAATCGTTATAGGCCGACTCTCCGCGCCCGAAGTCAGGGTCGATGCCCTTCACCGCGTTGGCATTAAAACGCTGAACAGTGTCCGCCAGTCCGGCCGGATCGACACCGATCTGTGCGGCCAGACCTTCGAGCGTATCGGCTCGTCGTACGAAGCCCTTGTCGATCCACTCCTGCGGCAGACGCCCGGGCAACGAGGCTGCGGTCAGGGAATAGCGTCGCCGGTACCCGTCGTCAAAGATCAGCCAGCACGGTACGGCTTGGTCTGCGTACATCGCCTTGCCGACTTCTACGTACGAGTTGGACTCGTTGCAGAACCGGCGCCCTGCGGCGTCCACGAATATCGTGCCCGGACGCTGGCGGGCGGCGCCCAAGGACGACGCTCCGAGGGCCATTGTCGGAGACGGGAGCCACCACGCCTCGTCGAGAAGATCGGTTTTCGCCCCCAAGCCCATCGCCGTCTCCAGAACTTCACCGGTGTCACCGGCGTTGGCAATGGACCACTGTGCTTCATTCGGTTGGTCCCCACCGTACTTTCGTCGCATGGCCTCGTTGTGGGCGAAGCCACCGGCGGCGAGCAGTACGCCCTTCTTCGCCTCGATCATGGTGGTGGACCCCTGTCGGGTGACCCGGACGCCCACCACGCGGCCGTCTTGGACCACCAGGTCGTCGACGGCCGCGTCCGTCCACACCGAGGCGCCATCGGCCAAGAGGACCTTCATGATCTGCCCGACGAGAGAGGCGCCGTTCGTCAGAAGTGTTTGGCGGCGGGCCCGGGCGAGGACGGTACGGGCGAACACCCGGGCGGCCACGGCCAACGACAGGGGTGAACGGTTGAAGTACTGGACATTGCGGAGCTCATTGGTCAAGAAGACAAGACCGAAGTTCTTGGAGAACCCTGGTTGGAGTCTGTCGCTCCACTCACCGAGCTCCGCTGCATTGAAGGGAACTCCCTCGACAGAACGCCCGGATGCATTGCCGCCATTGTGGTTCGGGTAATAGTCGGAATAGCCCTTGCTGCGAACCAACCGGATGCCCTTGCGCTGCATGAACGTGATCATTTCGTAGCCGGCGCGGAGGAACATCTCGCGCCGGGCCGGCGAGGAGCACGGCCCTGCGTCGCCTACGACATCCGCGAGATATGCCAGTCCGTCCTCATGCGAGTCTGCGATCCGCTCCGCCCGCATCAGCGGATTGTTCGGCATCCAGACCATGCCACCGGACATGCCAGTCGAACCGCCGACAACCGACTGCTTCTCCAGGACGAGCGGCTCCAAACCCGCTTCCACCGCCGCCATCGCGGCGATGAGGCCTCCCCCACCACTCCCCACTATGGCGAGATCAACAGATGTGTCCCAACTCGTCCCCATTGCATTCCCTCCCTAAAAATCGATGATAACCCCGACGCTTGGGGCACGCTTTGTCGTGCCGAAGACGGCAGGGCTCAAGCCGGTGCCGACCGCGGCCAGATGTGCGGGTCCTTGCCATCGTCGGCGACGACGTAGTTGTGCAGCGTCCCCACTTCCTCGACCTCGCACACGACACGATCGCCGACGATCACGTCCGGCGCGGGGTACGGGGTACCCAACGCCAGGACGTCACCGGCCCGGAGGCCGATGAGGTGGCTGACGTGGCTGAGCATCTCGCTGGGGGTGAAGGCGAACCACTTCGTGTTCCCCTCCTGGCGCTTCTCGCCGTTCACGGAGCCGTAAATTCCCAGACCCTCCATCACCCGCTCCTCGCTGAGGTCACGACGGATCCAAGGTCCCCAGGACGTGAACCCGTCCACCGACTTCGCCGTCGCCCAGAGTGGTGTCATCTGCCCGAAGCCGAACTCGGTCGCCGTGAAGTCATTGAAGACCGTCCAACCGAAGATGGCATCATGAGCTTCAGCCACCGAAGCGTTCCGCAGGGGTCGTGCGACGACGAGGGCCAATTCGGATTCCATCTGCAGCGGCCCGGTCAGTACATTCGGCACCTGGACCTCCCCGTGATCGCCGGTGGGAAATGCCGTTGCCTTGGGTAACCACATCGGGAGGCGACCGGGGTCGCGCGCCGTGTCGGGTTCGACGAAACCGGCCATCACATTGAAGAACCTGACACCGTCGAGCGGCGTTCCGAGCGTGACCTCCCCCAAGGGGAACGACTGCCCGTTACGTCGGTAGGTTCCAAGGACATCGCCGACAATGACGTGGAACCGGTCGTGCTCGATCTCCCCGTGACACGAGGTATCTCCGATGAGGGCACGTCCGAGTGTGGTCATTGCGTGGACACTAGCGAAGGAAGCCTTGGAGCCCTAATGGCGCGCGCGGCGCCGGAACACGGGAACCGCCTCACCACCGGCGGCCGGAACGATGTTGTCGAAGACGACTTCGAGCCCCTCGGCCAGCTCATCAGGAAGCACGTCCACCGCCGCGATGACCCAAGGGCCCTCGGTCAGCTCGACAAGGCCGGCTGTCTGTCCCGGCGACCCGTCGAAGATACCCGGGAACAGGGGGTCGGTCGTCCACGTGACCAGTCGCCCGGTTCCCTGCGTAGGAGTCCACACGAGGGTCGCGCCGCCACAGACTGGACAGCGCAACGATGGATCCACGTAGGCCCCTCCCGGGGGGATCCATGCGGCACAGTCTTCGCAACGTTGTACCGAGAGTCGCCCCGCCCCGAGGTTGTCGAAGTACGTGGACGATGCAGGATCCCTCTTGGCGATGGGCACCTCTTACCCCTTCCTATGAGGGGCAAGGATCAGTGTCCCGTGGTAATCGAGAATTCCCCCGTTCCCGCTCACGAGAATCAGGTCGTTGCGCGCAGCTTGCCGTTCACCACCCTGCCCCCTACCTTGAATGACGGCCTCCGAGAGCGGGGTTGCGCCCCAGAGGTAGTACGCACTGAGTTGTCCCCCGCCCGTATTCACGGGAAAGGATCCTCCCGGGTGCAGGGCCCCGCTCGACACGAAGGACCCACCTTCGCCCTTGGCGCAGAAGCCGTAGTCCTCCAACGTGATGAGGACCGTGAACGTGTAGCAATCGTAAATCTGGGCCTGATCGATATCACCGAGTTCCACACCGGCCATGCGCAAGGCGGTTTCCCCGGACTGTCCTGCTCCGGACACCAGGCCGAACGCACAACCACGGGTCATGGAATAGGTCGGATGCCCTTGCCCCCAGCCGAGCACGTGGACCGGTGGCTGGGGCATGTCCCGCGCCCGGTCCTCCGATGTCAGGACGAAGGCGATCGCCCCGTTCGAGACCATGCAACAGTCGAGAAGGTGCAGCGGATCGGCGATCATGCGCGAAGCCTGATGGTCGTCGATGGTCATGGGTTCACGGAATCGTGCGATCGGGTTGCCCGCCGCCCAAGCCCTCTGCGCCACGGCAATTGCGCCAAGCTGCTCACTGGTGGTCCCGAACGTGTTCATGTGCCGTCTGGCTGCCAGTGCGTACCACGAGTTGGGGCTGGTCAATCCGACCGCTCGTGCGACTGTTCGTACACCCGTCATGCTCTGGCCGGTCGCGTACGAAGAACCCGAAGGCAACGACGGGTCCTGCAGGGGGGCATCGGCGTGTACATAGACGACGTTCCTGGCCATACCGGTCGTCACTGCCGTCGCGGCGTACTGAATCGCCGCACTCGCCGTCGCTCCCGCGGCGAACATGTTGACGTTGAGCCCCAAATTGCGCAGGCCCAACGATGCCGGCACGTTCCCGAAGGCACCCGACATGCCGTAGCTCGTGATGATGCCGTCCACCTCGGACGGGTCCAACCCACAGTCGGCCAGGGCCCGCTGGACCGCGTCGAGAGCGAAGTCGGTGACGCTGCGGCCGTAGACCTTGCCGACGTCGGTGATGCCGAGACCGACGATCGCCGCTCCGCCCGGTTTGCCTCCCCCCGCCATCGGCCGCCTCCTTTCCCTTCGTAGGGTCTCCCGGAGAATACCAACGGGCAGGGTGAGGGCGACTACCTCCGACGCAGCTGGAACTGCGATACGCCCGCCAGGAGGTTGATGGCGTAGCGATTGCGGGCATGGACCCACGCCGGATCCGTGAAGACCGAGCCACCTGCCACGCCGGTGTGACTGACGCCGTCGAGCGTCAGCACACTCGCGCCGCCTACGACCTTCACCTGAGTTGGTGCACCCGACGGCGCAACCGACTGGGTCGCAGAGCGACATCTCCTTCACATCGTTGTAAGCCCGGCGGTGGGAGCGACGGTCCTCAGTAGCTCGCTCGATAACGGTCGTGGCGATCGAACCATGAGAGATCGCCCTCGTTGCGGCCGAGCGGCGCACGGTCGAGCCATTGCCACATGGTCCAGAGTGCGTCACAGCCACGCGCGTACGCCGAATACGTGTGGAAGACGACGCCGTCCTCGAGCGCGAATGCGCTCATACCGGGCTGCTCGCCCGACCATTCCCGCCACGCAACGTCGCGTCGCTCGAGTTCCTCCATGTCCCGGAAGTTGTATTCGACCGGTGCAACCGCGGCGTCGATCGTGACATGGAAGTCGTAGTTGAATTCGCTCGACAGCGACGACGCCCACGGAAAGGTCCAGCCCATCCGTGACCGATAAGCGAGCAGCTTCTCGAGCGGCGCACGGGAGACAGCCGTGAACGCGACGTCGTGGTTCTGGAGATGGAGATGCGTCACATCGAAGCCGTCGGCGATACCCGAGCAACTCTCGCACCCTTCGTCCCAGTCAGGACCGAACATGAAGTGGTACACGATCAATTGCGAGCGACCGTGGAACAAGTCGGCGAGAGATGCTTCGCCGTCCTCCGTATGGAAGCGATAGTGCTTGTCGATGGGGACCCAGGGCAGTTCCCTCCTTTGGCGGGCAAGGTCGTCGTTCAGCCGGGTCAGCTCTTTTTCGGCCTCGAGAAGCCGAAGCCGCGCTTCGAGCCACTCGTGGCGGGTTCCGGTGCGGTGGTTGGCCATCGATCCATCCTCCTGTCGGCCTCTGAGCGATCTTCCCGCTCGTCCCGGTGGTGAAACATCTTTCGAGAGGGCGCAACGGTGCGAGACTTGCACGGTGCCACGTTTGGCGTGCGGATACTGCGGCGCAGAGGGACGCATGGGCCGGTTGCGTCGATGAGCGGCCTGTTCGCGCTGCTCGCCGCCTTGTCGAACGCTCTCAATGTCGTCACGCAGCACGTTGCCAGCACCAGCGACACCGAAGGCGTCAAAGGTTGGCGCCTGGTTCGCTACCTACTGGGGAACCCGTTGTGGCTCTTCGGGTGGGTGGCGCTCCTCGGTGCCTTCGTCTTCCAGGCGCTCGCACTGCACAATGGCCTTCTTTCTGCCGTCCAGACCCTCCTCATGACCGAGCTCGTCTTCGCGCTCGTGTTGCGGCGTGTCTGGCTGGGCCAGCACATCCGATCGGCCGCGTGGTTTTCGGCCGCCCTGACCTGCATTTCGATCTCCGTGTTCATTGTTGTCGCGGAACCTCGTGGCGGATCGAGTACGCCGACTTCACAGGCGTGGACCTCTTCGATCCTCTCCTGTGGTGCTGCCGCGGCCGTGCTCGTCCTTTTCGCGTTGCGCGGTTCTCCGACGAGACGAGCTGCCCTCTTCGCAACCGCCGCCGGCATCGTGTGGGGGCTGGAGGCGACATTCATCAAGACCACAACCGACGTCCTCACGCACTATGGCATCGGCGGCACGTTCCTCCGCTGGCCTGTCTACGCGGTCGCTGTGACCGGAGCGATCGGGACGGTGATCACGCAATCTGCCCTGCATGTCGGACCACTCAGGGTGTCCCAGCCCCTCCTCGTGATCGTCGATCCGTTGATCAGCATCGCGCTCGGCATCCACTTGTACGGCGAGCGGTTCACCGGCAGTCCGACGGACCTGACCCTGGGAGCCATCACCTTCGTCACGATGTGCCTTGGGGTTCTCCTGATGACCCGGACGGTGCCGGAGTCGACGGAACGACTGCCCAAGACTGCCGCCACCCCGCTATGAACCGAGGCCACGAGAGAGGTCAACGGTCAACGGTCAGACACCTACGGTAGGGTGCGGCCGTGGGTCCCCCCGGCGTCGAGCGGCTGTCGGTCGAGAAGCGCCGCGCGGCGGGACGGGCGCTGCGTTCGGCCGTGCCGCGCAGGGCGCATGCGGAGTGGAGCCCTTCGGCGGCACGCCATGACCCTCTCGAAGTGCTCCAGCTCCAAGCGGCCACGCGCCTGCCCGAGCTCGGGCGCCTGCGGTACGAACGCATGGCCGAGTCGCCGTTCTCGTTCTACCGGGGCGCCGCGGCGGTCATGGCCATGGACCTCGCCACCACACCGGCCACCGGGATGTACGTCCAGGCCTGCGGTGACGCACACGTCAACAACTTCGGCTTCTTCGCCAGCCCGGAGCGCAACCTGGTGTTCGACATCAACGATTTCGACGAGACGATCCCCGGCCCCTGGGAGTGGGACGTCAAGCGCCTCTGCGCAAGCCTGCACGTTGTCGCACGACAGCGAGGCCTGCGGTTGTCCGACGCCGACGACATCGTCATGGCCGCGGCGCGCACGTACCGCACCCGCCTCGCCGATTACGCGACCTGGGACACGTTGGACCTGTTCTACGAGCGGACCGAGATACGACGCGTGGTCGAGCACTTCCCGATCCGGAGGCGCTCGGGCGTCATACGGGAGATTCAGCGGGCGCGCCGCAAGGACCACCTCCGGGCAGTGGCCAAACTGACCCACGTCGTCGATGGTCGCCGGCGATTCCTCGATGACCCACCGCTCCTCGTGCACCTCGAGGAAACGGGCCACGGAATGGAGGAGGTGAAAGGGCTGATCGAGGATTACCGGGGCACGCTCTCCGATGACCGGCGCTTCATGTTTGACCGGTTCGAACTCCTCGATGTCGCTCGCAAGGTGGTCGGCGTGGGGAGCGTGGGTACCCGGTGCTGGATCGCCCTCATGGCGGGGCGGGAGAATCCCGGATCCGACTTCATCGTCCTTCAGGCAAAAGAGGCCCAGCCGTCGGTCCTGGAGCCTTACGTGGGCCCATCGGCACACGGGCAGCACGCCAAGCGCGTGGTCGTCGGGCAGCGCCTCGTCCAAGCTGCCAGTGACGTCTTCCTGGGCTGGGCCGAGGGACCGACGACGGGGCACCACTACTACGTGCGTCAACTCTGGGACTCCAAGGGTCAGGGAAACCCGATGGACATGGACATCGGGACCCTCACCCGCTACGGGGGACTGTGCGCATGGGTCCTCGCCCGCTCACACGCCCGCACCGGCGATGCCGTGATGATCTCGGCGTACCTCGGAAAGAGCACGAAGTTCGACCGGGCCATCGCCGGGTTCTCGCGGGCCTACGCGATCAGCAACGAGGCCGACCATGGGGCTCTCGTCAATGCGAAGCTGGGCGATCCTGAGCTGCAGACCTGACGACGCGACGCTTACGTCCGGTCCAGGCTGCCGAGGAGGTCGGGCAGGTGACCGATGTCGTCGATGAGGTGATCCGGTGCCTCGCCAGGACCGTCGAGGTCGCCCGGACGGAACTTGCCCGTCCGGACCAGTACGCCGGTGATACCGATCGCTTGCGCGCCGCGCACGTCAGAGCCGATGTCGTCGCCGACCATCAGCACGTCAGCCGGACGGACGGCCAGGTCATCGAGCGCACTCTGGAAGAAGGCCGGGGCCGGCTTGCCGACGATCGGGATCTCGACGCCGGCCGCGGCCTCCAGCCCGACGATGAACGCTCCCATGTCGAGCGCCGGGCCTTCCGCCGTCTGGTAGCGCGCATTGCGGTGCAACGCCACGACCGGCACCCCTTCAACGGCCAATTTGAAGACGGAATCGAGCGCCCGGTAACCGATACTCGGACCGGCTCCACCCAAAAGGACGACACCGGCACTCGCCGCTTCGACGATCTCGACACCTTCGAGGTCCTCGCCCAACGGGCCCTCGTTGACAACCAGGCAGCCGAGCCCTCTGAAGTGTTCGCCCAGGTAGCGCGCTGCGCTACTCACGGCGGTGAGGATTGCCGAAGCGTCGACTTCCACACCGACATCAGCGAGGAGCTCGGCGATCTGACGGCGTGATCGCGACGACGTGTTCGTCACGAGCCGGAACGGGATTTCCTGCTCGGCCAACCAACCCAGCGTCTCCGCTGCGCCCGGGAGCGACTTCCACGACACCGCCAACACCCCGTCGATGTCAAGCAAGATTCCGGTTGCCATACCCGAAGCTACCTTGCCCCACGGGAGGCAAATGACGGCAGGGAGGAGTGCCCTGATAGACAATTCCGATGGCGTCGGACTCGTAGTGGTCTACCTCCTCGCCACAGCGTGCGCGCTCGCCAATGCACTGGCGAGTGTCCTCCAGCGCATGGGCATCGAAAACGCCCCGGCATCGGACACGCTGAAACTCAGCCTTCTGACGCACGCGCTCAAGCGTGGCGTGTGGCTCCTCGGTCTTGCCTGCATTGTCGCCACGGTTCCTCTGCAGATCGTGGCGTTGCACCTGGGAACTCTGAGCCAGGTGCAACCCATTTTGACGTCTGAGCTCGTGTTCCTGGTCATCCTCTTAGCCACCTGGTTCCGGTTCCGGGTCGGCTGGCGTGAATGGTTCGGCTGTGCGGGCGCAGCAGGTGGCTTGGCCGGGTTCCTGATCTTCGCGCAGCCTGGTGGAGGCAACGACGTGCCCACCACGTTCGAGTGGGTCGTGGCCGGATCCCTCTGCGGAGGAACTGCGCTCCTGGCCACCCTGGCGGCGTTACGTGGCCCGCGCTGGTGGCGGGCGGCGGCGTTCGGTGTGGCCGGTGCAGTCGGGTTCGCCCTCACCGCCTCGCTCATCAAGGTGATGAGCGACTACATCGCGGCCGATTGGGTCAATATGTTCTTCCACTGGCAGACCTACGGCGTCGCAGTCTGTGGGGCATTGTCGTTGTTCCTCACGCAAAACGCATACCACGCCGGACCTATCGCAGCCTCGCAGACGGCCCTCGTGCTGGTCGACCCGTTGGTCAGCATCGCCCTCGGTATCGGCCTCTACGGCGACAGCCTGCGCACGTCTGGTGCCTTCGGTCCGTTGGAGGCACTCTCGCTGTTGATCATGTTCGTCGGCGCCGCCTCACTGGCGAATTCGCCGCTGGTTTCGGGGATGAAGGGGGATGATGATCTGTCCGCAGAAATGCTGTCACCCCGCTCCCATTCCAAGCGCCTCATCGAGGCCGTCCAACAGGACGTTCCGCCGGAGTGAGGAGCGAGTCCAGCCCGGCGACGGTCAGTCGGGCCCGAGCTCGATGCCCGCCGTCGCCAACGCATTGATGAAATCGTTGCCCCAGTCGGTCCTCGTGCGCTGCGGCTCCCAATCCCTGTCGTCGAGGAGTCGGCGGACGTTGCCCACGACTGAAGCCGGCGTCGGGAGGCAGACCGCGGCATCGCCCAGCTCCAACTCGTGCATCAGATTCTCCCGGCCGTGGCCCGGCACGACATCGAGGAGCACCATGCGCCGGCCGATCACCCTGGCTTCACGGCAGGTGTCGCCCGAGCTGGTGACGACAACGTCGCTCGCCGCCATCAATGCGGGGACCTGATCGGTATAGCCGAACGGGATCACCGTCGGGTGGTGGCGGGCGACAGCGGCCAACCGGGCGGCGAGGCTTTCGTTGGTCCCGCTCACGGCAAGCACCCACCACCCTTCGACGGCCAACGCCCGGGCGACCTCGTCGAGTGGACCCAGACCCCACGCCCCTGACATCAGCAGGACACAGGGGACGTCATGGGGAATCCCGAGCGAGCTCCGGGCCTCGGCCTGATCGGGGGCGGCGTAGAAATCTGGACGCACCGGAGCCTCCACCACGACGACCCGTGCGTCAGGGTTGTAGCGGCGTACCGATGCGGCCGCCAAATCCGAGGTGACGAGGAAGAGGTCCGTCCCCTCGTGGGCCCACATCCCGTAGGCGAACGAATCCGTCATGAAGACCACGGTGGCCAGGTCGGGCCGCTCGTCCTTGAGGTGGACCGCGGCGGATGCCCCGGTGGCAAAGACCGAGATGACCATGTCCGGTGCGTAGCGATGCGACTTCCCTGCGGAGCTTGGGCAACATGGCCTTGACGGCGGCCCGATCCATCAGCCGGCCAACCAGCCCGTTGCCCCGGAGCTGCGAGAAGTGGAAGCCGTCGTACACGGGTGTCATGGACAACAGGGTGCGGAAGACCCAGTTGCCGACGGACGAAGCTCCTCCGCCCAGCATGGGCATACAGTCGACGATCCTGCTCTCCACGCCGTAGGGCGAAAGCGCCGCGGCACACGCCTCGGCCAGGGTGTCGTGCCCGGACCCGAACTTGCCCGACAGGAACAAAGCCCGCGTGACGGTCACGCGGACAAACCGACCAGGGAATCGAGCGTGCGTGCCTGCATACCTTTGCGGTGGAGATCTTCGGCGATGGGCCCGAGGGCTTCGGTCGCCCGCCGCGACGAGCCCGGTGGCGACTGCACATCGGCATCGTGGAGGAGGACGATTCCGCCGGGGCCGACCCCTGCCCGCACGCGACGGGCGACGGCGCGCCCATCCGGCTCGTCCCATTCCCTGCCCCAGGCCGACCACAACACCAGACGGAGGCCATGGCGCCGGGCTTCCATCATGGTCGCTCCCGCCGTCTGGCCGAAGGGTGGGCGGAACCAGCGTGGGCGAACGCCGACCTGTCCCAAGGCGCCGAGCGCCGCATCGAGATCCGCCCTCACCCAACGCGGGGTTCGCACGAAATGATGGGCATGGCTGAATCCGTGGGTCTCCACCTGGTGTCCCCGGCGGCGGATCTCGGCCACCAGTTCGGGATGGCGTGCCACCTGTTCGCCCAGACAGAAGAAGGTCGCAGCGAGGGACAGCTGATCGAGGCGGTCGAGGACGTCAGGTGTGGTGCGGGGGTCGGGACCGTCGTCGAAGGTCAGCGCCACCCCGTCGGCGCGAGGCCCCCGCCACCGACAGAGATCGCCGGGGAGGACACGGAGTGGCGTCCACTGCCCCAAGCTCACCACGCTGGGGATCATGTGTGCGCCGGCCGCGACGCCGATCGGTACGAGTGCCCGCGCCGTCCACCCGTACCGTGACGAGGGTCGGACGGCAGGGCTCACGCTGTGCTGGGCTCCTCTATGGGGTCTTCATCGGCCAGCCACTCGACATAGCGCCGCATGCCGTCGTCGAAGGACGTCTGGGGCACCCAGCCGAGGACGCGATCCGCCTTGTCGACCGAAATGACACGCCCGGCGTAATCGCCCGGTCGAGCCGGGGTGAATTCGATTTCGGTCAGAGGGTCGACCAGCTCACAGGCCAATTCGGCGGCATGCCGGATGCTCACCGGTGCCGGGCCTTCGAGGTTGAAAATCTGGTCTGCGCCCTCCTCGCCGAGCGCCAGGACATGAGCTTCGGCCAGGTCCTCGACGTAGATGTAGTTACGGAACTGCAGGCCGTCGCCGTGAATGGTGATCTTCTCGCCGGCGCGGGCCCGGTGGAGGAACTGGGGAATGGCCAGCTCTTTGCGCATCCGGGGCCCGAAGGGGATGCCGTAGCGCAGGATCGTGTAGGGCAGCCCGTAGAGCTCCCCGTAACTCGAGACGACCAGTTCGGCGGCGATCTTCGAGGCGGTGTAGACGTGGGCGCTGCCGGTCGTGGCCAACGGCGTCTCTTCTCGCAGGGGTCCGTCCCCCAGGGCGGCGGAGTACACCCAGACCGTGCTGGCCAGGATCACCCGCCCGAGCCCGTTGCGCCGGGCCGCCTCGCACACCCGTGCGGTACCCACCACGTTGATCTCCATGGTCCCGACCGGGTCGGCGTGTGCGTCGTTGACATTGGCGACCGCCGCCAGATGGAACACCGCATCGCTCCCGGCCGTGGCCTTGACCAGACCGGTCAGATCGGTCACGTCGGCGTCGTAGTACCCGACGTCGGGTCGATGGGGCTCCCGGGTGTCGATGACGACGACCTCGTGACCGTCCGCCACCAGGTAGTCGACCACATGCGACCCGATAAAGCCGGACCCGCCGGTCACTGAGACCTTCACGATTTAGCCGCCTCCTCCATGGTCCGCGCCGCCAGCACGGACGTCAAGCTTCCGACAACGTAGTCGGCCTCGTCATCGGTCATGTCGGAGTGCACCGGCAGGCAGATGTGGCGAGCGCAGACGTCATCCGCCACCGGAAACGCATTGCGGTCAAGGTCGGCAAAAATCGGCTGACGGTGCAGCGGCGAGGCATAGACCTCACCCGAGAGCGATACCCCCTGCTCAGAGACCTCGCGTTTGACGCCCGCCCGGTCAATCCCGGGGTCGAGAAGGACGATGTACTTGTAGAAGTTGGAGATGGACGCCGCCGGGATGGAGAGCGGGCGGCACCCCGGTATGCCCGCCAGAGCCTCGTCGTAGCGGGCCGCGACCCGGCGCCGGGTGGCGATGGCCTCATCGAGGTGGGACAGATGGACCGCCCCGACCGCCGCGTGCAGCTCGCTCATTCTCCAGGCATATCCCAGACGGACATGATCGCCGCCGAGGAATCCGGCCTTTCCCTGGTCCCGGTAGATAATGGCTTCGTCCCGCACCCGGTCATCCCCGGTCGTGATCATCCCCCCTTCACCGCTGGTCATCACCTTGGTGGGGTAAAAGGAGAAGGCCGCCGCCTGGCCGAACGACCCGGCGGGACGGCCCTCGAAGCTGGCGCCGTGGGCATGGGCTGCGTCTTCGACGAGGACGACTCCCCTGCGCGTCGCAGATGTCCCGGATGGCGTCGATCTCGGGCGTGATGAACCCACCGATGTGGACGAGGACCACCACGGCCGTCTGCGGGGTGAGCGCCTCTTCGAGGGTCCCCGGCGAGAGGGCCAGGGTGTCGGGGGAGACGTCGGCCAGGCGGGGAATACCGCCCGCGTGCAGGACGGCGGCGGCGGTTGCGAAGAACGTATTGGTCGGAATGACCACTTCGCGATCCTTGACGTCCAGGGTCCGGAAGATGATCTCGAGAGCACTCGTCCCGCTGCTCACGGCTATGGCGTGGGACACGCCGTGGCGGAGGGCGAACGCTTCCTCGAACTCGCGGGTGCGCGGTCCCAGGGTCAGGGAGCCGTCCTGCAGCGACTGGTCGATCATGCGCAGGATCTCCTGGCGATCCTGCTCCGAGAACACGATCCGAGCTGCCGGTATGCGCGGAGGGGTCACGCGTTCGCCGTTGTCTCAGGCGTCACCGAGGATGTGGGGGCGGGTAGGGCGAGGCGCCTGGGGGCGCGCCGGACCGAAGGGGAAAGCAAGGAGCAGTTCACGCCCTCAATGATTCGTCGCTGGCACAGGCCTCGTCAAGCTGGCTCACAGCATCCTCATCCCGTCGGAGCCGAGCACGGTCCTCCTGAGCACGGTCCTCCTCGGGTGCCCACCAGAGGGCCCGGGGAACCTACCCGGTTACGAACGCTCAACCCCGGATGTGGGGGGCCGGTCGTTCCCGCTGCCCGCCAGCCTCTCCAATTCGCCGGCGGCCATGGCCACCAGCTGGGTTGCCGAAAGGGAAGACCCCCGGCTGAACGCCGTCCGGTACGCATGGCTCGAGAGCCGCGTCCGCGAGACGGCCAATACTCTCTCGCACTGGGCGACGGAGCCGAGCGCAGTATGGCTCAGTCCCCCGCACAAGACCGTCGCGACCTCAATGGCGTCGACGCTCACGAGAGGATCGAGTGCGCTGACTACCGTCTGCAGCTGCTGCGACAGGTCGCCCGAGTGTCCGAAACGGAGAAGGTCGGCCAGACCGCGGAATCCAACCTCGTGGACCCCGGCCAGGGCATCGATCTCGCTGAGCACCCTCTTTGCTTGATCCGCCAGCAGTCCACACCTGCTGGCCTCTGCCAGCGTGACCGCCCGGGTCAGGGCGCGACGCGCCCGCTCTCCGTCCTCGGTCGCCAGGGCGCGGCCGACCGAAACCAGTCCCATCGCCTGCAGGCAGGCGCTCCCCCATGCGTCTCCGAGCGAGACCAGCTCCTCCGCCCAACCGAGACCGTCGATCGGGTGGGGCGAGAAGGAAGCCAACAGCACCCGGTCGAACAACGCGACGGCCTGGGGCATGGGATCGCCACTGGTGGCGGTCAGACCGTTCAGCTCATGGAGAAGGACCTCGGCCTCCTCGAAATGCGCGCTTGCGGCGCGGAGGAGCGCGACGACATTGCGGGACATCCACGTGGGGGGCCCGTCCAGCCGATTCTCACTCTCGAGGCTCTGCAGCCCGAGTGACTCCGCGTCCGTAAACCGACCCTCGACCAGCGCCATGTTCGCGGCCAGCGCTGCGGCGACGCTCCGGACGGGGTGTTGCGTCCCGCCCAGCGCAGCCAAAGTCTCCGCCGCCCATCGCCCTATCTCGATGCGATCGCGCAGGACGAGCTCGGGGACCAACGAGTCGAGCATTTCCCTCGCGTGATCCCAACGTGCCTCTGCGACACACCACCCGAAGGCCTGGCGGATGTTGTCGAACTCCGTTTCGATGGCGACAACCGCTTCGAGCTCCTGGGGCCCGTAGGGGCGCGTGCCCAATCTGGCGGTCACCGTGACGAAGTACTCGGCGTGGGCGCGGGCCGCCAGAGGGCGATTTCCATCCTGATCGAGCTGCTTTGCCGAATAGTCCCTGATGAGGGCGAGCATCCGGTACCGGGCTCTTCCCGGTACCGAGCCCTCCGTCGAAAGGAGCGATTGATCCCACAGGTCGGCGACCGCACGGGCCACCTCGCTGTCGGAGAGCCCGATCGCGGCACCGACAGCTTCCGCCAACTCGAGGCCGAACCCTCCCTCGCAGACAGAAAGTGCCGCCAGCATCCGTCGGGAGGTCGGGTCGAGGAGCCCGAACGACCAATCGAGAGTGGCCCGGAGTGCCTGGCGGTGATGCGGCTGCTCCTCGGGCGCCGTGAGCAGATCGAACGAGCGGTTCAATCGGAACAACAATTCCGGCGGAGTCATGGCAGTGAGGCGGCGAGCCGCAAGCTCGATGGCCAGGGGAAGACCGTCGACGCGATCCGCTATCTGCATGAGGGACGGGTCTCCTGCGTCCACCTGAGCCCCGGCCGCCCGCGCTCGCTCGACAAGAAGCGTGACCCGAGGATCCTGGGTCGGTGCGACCGGGTCATCCGTCGCTCGGCGGAGCGGGTGGACGCGCATGACGTGCTCGCCGTAGACGTTCAGGGCGCGTCGGCTGGTGAAGAGCAACTTCGTCGAACCGATGTCTTCGAGCGCGAGCCCCAGCACGGTCGGAATCCGACCGGCGACGTGCTCACAGTTGTCCACTATCAACAACGCCTGCGAGAACTTGAGCCAGTCCGCCACGTCGCGCCGTAGCTCCTGGGTCGACGCCGCCCGCAATCCGATGGCTGCGGCCACACGCTCGATGATCTCATCGTCGGTCGTAGCTGACGAGACGTTGCAGAACCACGCTCCCCCTGGAAAGCGGGATGCGTGGGCACGACCGAACTGCGCGGCAAGCCTCGTCTTTCCGACCCCACCCTCACCGGTGAGTGTGACGATCTGCGACACGTCCACACGTTCGGTCAGCCTCGTCATTTCGGCCTCGCGACCGATGAAACTGGTGGAATGCACTGGCAGCGTGCCGGTACCGGGACGGGCGCCCCGTAACGCACGGAACGGATGGCCCAGGTCACGGTGACGCAATTCGTAGGCATGCAGCGGACGCGAGACGTCGCGTAACGACCAGTGGCCGAGGTCGAGAAGTTCACAATCAGCAGGCAAACCATCACGGGTCAGTTCAGCGGTGGTGGCGGTCACGACCACTTGACCCCCGTAGGCGGCGTGTGTCATCCGGGAGGCGACGTGGAGAACGGACCCGAAGACGTTTCCGTTGTCGACCTCCACCTCCCCGGTGTGCACGGCCACCGCAACGGGCAAGCTCTCGATGCCGCTCCACGGCTCTCTCCCGACCGCCAGCTGGAATTCCAGCGCCGCGGCAATTGCATCGGAGGGTTGGTGAAAGACCGAATACGAGGTCCCGTCGGTCCTACTCAAGACCCGTCCTCCCCGGCCGGACACGGCGGCGGCCAAAAGGGAGTCATGGCAGCGGATCACCTCCGCCATCGTTGTCGGGGCATCTCCCCAGAGCTGGGCCCGACCCTCCACATTGGTCGCGACGATCGTCACGACCTCGAAGACCCCCCCGGGGTTTCGGGGACTCTCCGGTGCGACGGGCGGCGCGGCGTGGCGAGTGAGGGCGAGCAATGAAGGGTCCTGCATCAGGACGGCGCTCTCGAGCGCGGCCAACGCGGGCGACGGCGTGAGGCCCAGCTCCTCGTCGAGGAGCACACGCACGCGCTCGTAGCAACGCAGAGCGGCGGCTTGGGACCCGCTGCGGTAGAGGGCGACGATGAGGTGACCCCACAAGCTCTCATTGAAGGGGTGCTCCGTCACCAGGCCTTCGAGTTCGGCCACGAGTTCGCCACCGGCACCGGCATTGAGATCAGCGGCGATCCGTCCTTCCAGAGCGGCCATGCGGGCGGCCTCCAGGCCCGCGCGACGCGCTGTCACGAAGGGAACGCTGTCCAGTCCTTCGAATGCGGGCCCACGCCAGAGGCCGAGGGCCTCGGTCAACAAGCCTCGACCGATGGACGGCATCGTCTGGGAATCCCGGCGTGCTCGCTCGACGAGCAGATCGAACTTCGCCGCGTCGACACGTTCCGCCGGCGTATCGAGTCTGTAGCCATTGTCCGCCCGCGTGATGGCCGAACCGGCGGGTCCGAGAGCCTTCCGGAGCCGGTACACGAGGGTCTGCAGACTGCCCACCGCGTTGGACGGAGGGGTCTCGCCCCAGAGGTCGTCGATCAAACGGGACTGCGAGACGGTGCTCCCCGGGCTGATCGAGAGGCGGGCCAGAAGTGCCTTTTCCAGCACCCCGGTGAGATCGACCCGGTTGTCATCGACCTGGACCACGATCGAACCGAGGAGGCCGACTTCGATCACCCGCCGCTCCTCCTGTCTCTGAGGGTCCGATTGTAGGTGACCGCCAACGCGGGTGCCCAGTGGAGATGTCTCGTTGCACGGGAGTCTGGGAGACTTCGTCCCATGTGAGCGCCGTGTCAGTCCGCTGCGACACGATGCACCATGCCCGCACTGTGATGAGCCCGCACTGTGATGAGCCTGCACTGTAACGAGGAGGACACCGGGGCACATGTTCGACGTCGAGGACCTTCGCTCATTACGCCGAGTCGGTGACCCCGTCGCCGATGAGGTCGTGCAGGCCCAAGTCCATGGGATTTCGCCCCCCGACGCAGCCAACGTCCTGGCCGCGCTGACCCGCACCCTTCGTCGCCTCGACGAGAGCGACATGGTGGCAGCGTGGGTCGACGACGTCGAGGCCTCCCCGGCGTGGATCGACGGCCCCATGGTGGGGCGGGGGCAGGAGGTGTTCAGGGAGTGGAGCCTCGACATCGTGACGTCCCTGTTCTGCGCATCCCTCCCGTTCGCCTATGCCGCCGCCCGGGGGGTGGAGGTGCTCGAGCGAATTTCGCAACTGGCGGACCCCGAAACAGTGGCCCGGCGGATCGCCGAGACCGGACAGATGCTTCTCAGTGTCAGCGAGCCCGAGGCGCTGGCACCTGGAGGGCTCGGGTACCGTTCGGTCAGAGAAGTCCGGCTCCTGCACGCCGTCATCCGGGCCCGGCTCACCATGACAACCGACCGGTCGAGCGAGCCCTGGGATACCGATGTCCTGGGGATCCCGGTCAACCAGGAGGACCTCCTGGGCACCCTCCTCAGCTTCACTTCCGTCGTCTTCCGGGCTCTCGATCACATGGGAATCCCCCTCGATCCCCGGGACCAAGAAAGCTACCTCCAGCTATGGGCGGCTATCGGGAACCTCCTCGGTATCGCCCTCGCCGAGCGTGTGCTGTCCCCAGGCGAGGCCGAGGCTCTGACCAATGTGCTCACTACAGAATTGCACGCACCGTCCGCGGCCGGTTGCCACCTGATGGATGTGCTCATGGACGAAATGGAACTGTCCATGCCCTGGGGATTTCGGAAACTCCCACGCACCCTCGTCCGCCACCTGGCCGGCGATCAGGTGGCGGACTTGCTCGCCGTGCCGCGGAGCGCCTGGTGGGGAAGCTCGCTCCCGGTGGCGGCGGCGTTGAATCGGGCCACCGCGCGGTTCCCGCCCGGCAGGGCGCTCCTGCAGGCGCCCTCTCGTCTGCTCGGACGATCCATGATCCGCATGTGGATCGACCGGAGCATCCTCGGCGAAGGTCCCACGAAGGTCCACATCGGCCCTGCCACGAGCGCTCGCCTGGGCCTCCACACCACGGTGGGCCGGCCGGGCGTCGGGCTGCGGGGGCGACTCAGAGGGCGGCGCCGCGCGCTGCGACTCCGCCAACGGGCGCGACGCAACCGGCCGCGCACACGATGACCATGGCCGCGCCGAGGTTGCGCATCGGGCGAGCAGTGCGTCGTGCCGATGTCCGGTTGCGTGACCGTCACGCGGTGGACTTGACCACGGAATCGGCCGAGGCCCACGCCGCCCCCATTTCCCTGCCGATCACCCAGACCGAAGTGCACATCATCGCCAGTGCCGGCTTTCCCCTCTGGGAACCCCTCGAGACGCTGCAGCTACGCAACCACAGGATCACCTTGGCCTACGGAGACCTCTCACTCCAACTCGCCCGACTGACGGCAGGCAACGACAACGAAGCGGAGTGGGACGCCAACTGGTGCACCTTTGCCACCTGGTCCTCGAGAACCATCGGCACGTGTATCGACCGACGACCCGAGCATGGACTCATTCACCAGCTCCTCCGGCACTTTCCTGGTCCGTTGCGCCGGCTCCTCTCCGGACTCTCCGAAGCGCTCCTTTGCCGGGGGCACGGAGCGGTCTACCGGACACTGGCCGTCGGAAACCGTCTGGTCTTCCTCGAGATAGGCACCGCCGTCAGTCATTTTCTCGGGTGTTTCGCTGCGGGGCATGACGGATCCATCCAACCGGATTTCGAGGCCTACTGGTCCGATGTGCGAGCATTCCTCACGGGACTCCGGCATCTGGACCCCAGCTGGTTGGCCACGGCGCCCCCGGACCCCGAGACACTCCGGGCGGGCATGCGGGCCTATTTCGACGCCGGCAACGAACCAGACCACAAGGCGAAGGCCGAGCTCGTCCTGCTCGGCAATCTTCTTCTCGGCGCATACGAACAAACGCGGGTGGAGGGCTATCTGACGGCCACGCTCTCCCTCTTCACCACCTCATGGCTTCATCGGCTCATGCGTGGACCGACGCCCGGGGTCTTCGCCGCGATCGGCCGTGCGCTCGCCGTCCCTTTTTCGACCCTCTATGCGCGCTTTGCCACCAGGTTCTTTCTGGCTCTCGAGCTCCCGACCCCCGGTGCGATGACCGAGCTCATGGTCGGGAAGCCGGTTCCCTCGTTGGATGGTTCCACCCGCACGCTCGACTTCCCCGAGGTGCTCCGCCACATCGTCCAACCCGAGTTGCAAGCAGTCCTGACGTGCTACGACCTCTCCGATCGAGCGTTCAGCCGCACCCGATCCCGGAACTGGGCCAGCTTTGCCGACCGCATGAACTACATCACGAATCTCTTCCGCTCACGCCAAAGGGACCGGTCCCTCTTCCGGCCTCCCTGGACACCTGCGCAACAGGCCGCCCTCCTTGAAGGCACACTTGCCGCGGACCACCCGGAAAAGGGTTCGGTCACCCGCCTGTGAGTACCGCGCGAGCGCCGTGCGAGTGGGCGTCTCCATAGTGGAGAGATGAAGCCACCTTCGGTCCACGTGGGCGTCCGTGCCGTCCCCGACGACCTCCTCGTGAGCAACCTCCTCCTCATCGGCCCGCTCTGGAAAGCGGGGGAGATCACGGTCTGGCGATCCGGCGCGGCCTTCGTCGACCTTTCTCCGGATCTTGCCCAAGCGTTCCGGACCGGCCGTATAGAGAGCGGAGCGATCTTCGAGGGAATCTCCGAGCCTGCGTCGAGATGGATCGCGACCAAGTGGCTCGGTGCCCTCGTCGTGAACGCCACGTGTTTGGACCACTTCAGCTTCGACGGGTGGTCCGAGGCGGGTCGCCACGACGGAGGAGAGAATCTCACGCTCGCAGTCCTCTACCCCTGCCGCATCGACGACTACGGCCACGCCACGCGCACCCTGGAGCATGCATCGAGAAAACGAATGGAGCAACGTTGCCACGACTTCGTCTTTCCCTGACCATTCCCGGTGACGTGGCGCTCGCTGCGTACGAGGCCGGTGCCCTGGCCGCATTGATCGTGGCCGCGCAGGAGTTGGGCGAAGACGTCCTCGTCATCGACTCGATCGCTTCCGCTGCAGCGGGATCGACCACCGGCCTGCTCGCCGCACGGGCACTTCTCGAAGGGACCGATCCGATGGCCCTTCTCGCCTCGGCCTGGGAGGAGCCCATCTCCCACAAGACCTCAGGGGGCGTACCTTCGGCTCGAAGCCAGGAGGAGCCGATCTGGCTCTCCTTGGCCCTCAGCACTCCCGACCGGGCCGGCCGCACGCGTCACGGCTTCACGCGCGCCGACTGGTACATCGTGACACTCACCGACTCGGTGACGCCCGACGAGTATGTCGCGTACGCCGACGCCGTGATCGCCGCCGGATCCGACGCGGGCGGCTCTCCAGACGTGCCACACGGCCAGCCCGGCGACGATCGGCCGTGCGAGGGCACCGGGCACCTCGGTCTCCCCGAAGACGGGTTGTTCTGGTACACGCACGGAGGCACGGTGGACAACGAGCCATTGAACCGTGCGATCGATCTCGCCGAGAGCGTGGGAAGTGACGACGAGCGGCTGTATCTCGCGATCAATCCGGATCCCGCCTTCCCCACCCGATCGCTGTCCGACACGTGGGAGAACGACGCTCCATCGATCTACGAAGCGTTGGGGCGACTCGAAGAGGTCGGTGCACATTCGGCGCGGATCGGGTCTGCGCTCGACGAGGCGCTCGAAGCGGTGCGCCGTCGCCGGGCCACCATCGAATCCGCCGCCAGGAGAATTCTGGCCGAGCGCGAGGCGGACCACAGCGACGACTACGCGTCCCTGCTCGCAACCGTGGTCCAGTCGTCCAGCCGGGCCACTGGTCGTCGTCCGGTACCGGTGGAGGTGATCTCGCCGTCGATCGACCCCTCCGTCGCGGACCCCCCTTCGCAGCAGCTCGTCGGCACTTTTTTCAACCACTTCGGCGGTCACTTCGACAGCACACTCCGCCAGAGCGACTTTTGCCTCGGCTATCGCAATATGGGGTATTGGCTCGAGCACCGTCTCTGCAGTTACCTTCCCTATCTCAATCTGTCCGCAGCACTGGAGACGGTCGAGCGGGCCTACGACGCGATCGGGTGGGGCTCGGCGCCGTCCTTCAGGACCGAGCCGGCAGCCGGGCGTCTCGCCCTCCACGCGGACCGGGCCATGGCGCACGATCTCATCGTCCGGGAGAGCTAGGGAGCGATGGAAGGCCTCCCCTCGACGACGGTGAGCGGATGCGTGATCGAGCTGCTGACCGGGACGGTCACGGAATGTCGCTGCGGCTGGATCATGGTCACGCAGTTGCACGGTGAGAGTCGCTGCTCTTTGCGACGCGGGCATGTCGGTGAACACTCCTTCTCGGCCGAGAGGTAGGCCCCGCCGGCGGTTTAGTGGCACACTTGTTTTCAATAAGGACCCCACAACGGCCAGCACGATTGGGAGGATCTCGTGACGACGACCGCCGATTTCTCGCAGATTGACCTGTTCCGGGACAAGGAACTGCCGGCGAATCCGTACCCGTTCTACGACTGGATCAGGTCCCACGGACCCGTGTGGTACTACCCGCTTTGGGACGTATGGCTCGTGACCGGTCACGAAGAGGTGATCTCCGTCTACCACGACCAGAAATCATGGTCGAACTGCAATACCGTGAGCGGGCCGTTCGTGAAGATGTCGGTCCCGCTCGAAGGCGACGACATCACCGACATCATCAAGGAGCACCGCGACGAGCTGCCGTTCAGCGACCAATTGCCGTCGTTCGACCCCCCGGAACACACGGCTCAGCGTGGTCTGCTCATGCGTCTCATCACACCCAAACGGCTGAAGGAGAACGAAGCGTTCCTCTGGTCGTTCGCCGACGAAACGATCGACACCTTCATCGACACGGGCGGGTGCGAGCTCCTGCACGACTATGCCATCCCGTACACACTGATGGTGATCGCCGATCTCCTCGGCGTACCCGATGAGGACAGGAACGCCTTCCTCCAGCACCTCACGACGAAGGTTCGTGCGGCGAGGATGGAGCACAAACCACTCGAGTATCTCTACGAGCAGTTCACACGCTATATCGAGGCACGCCGTGCCGATCCCCAGAACGACGTCATGACGGAAATGGCTCAGGCGAGGTTTCCCGATGGCTCGCTGCCGCCGGTGAATGACGTCATGCGGATTGCCGCCAATCTCTTTTCTGCGGGTAGCGAGACAACGGCGCGCCTCATCGGCATGTGTCTCCGGACGCTCGGAGACCATCCGGAGTTCCAGCAGCAACTGCGAGAAGACACCAATCTCATCATGCCGTTCATCGAAGAGATGCTCCGCACCGAGGCGCCGTTGAAGGGCTCTTTCAAACTCAGCCGGATTCCGGTCACGCTGGGTGGGATCGAGATGCCGGCCGGAACCACCGTCTTCGTGATGACCGATGCGGCAAGCCGCGATCCTCGCCAGTTCGAGTGCCCGAACGAGTTCCGCCTCGACCGGACCAACGGACGCCAGCACCTCGCCTTCGGGCACGGGATCCACACGTGCGCGGGAGCGCCTCTCGCCCGAGCCGAGACCCACGCCACGATCGTCCGGTTCCTCGACCGCATGGCGGACATCCGCATCTCCGAGAAGCACCACGGACCCATAGAAGAGCGTCGCTACGAGTACGACCCCACCTACATGCTCCGCGGGCTCAAAGAGCTCTACCTTGAGTTCACACCCCGTTCCGGGGCGAGCTGATCAGAAGTTCTCGCCGACCGCCCTGCGCAATGCCTCGTTCGGCGCATCGGGCAAACCGTCGAGGGGTGTGGTGATCTCTTCCAGTGTCGGCCCGAACTGAGCCGCCAATGGCTTGAGTGCCTGGAGGTCGAAGTCGAAGAGCGCAGCAGCGTTCTCGGAGAGCATCCGCCGCAGTGGCGCGGGCTCGGTGCCCGCAAAGATCGCCCGTAAGTTCTCCCGACTGAAGGGATGGGTGCCTTCGTCGTGCGGGTAGTCCGAGCCCCACATGATCCGGTCGACGCCGAGGCGGGCGATCGCATTCCGATCGGGCTTGCTGGGTATGGAGAGTCCGACCCAGCAATTCTGCTTGAAATACTCGGTGGCCGACCGGGGAAGGACATGATCCTGATTGAATCGCATCTCTCCTGTTGCGCCGACACTCCGGATGGTCTCGAGCAGCGCGTCCATGCGGTCGAGCACCGGGGGCAGCCACGCAGCACCCATCTCCGTCATGACGAACTTGAGCCCCGGGTGCCGTTCGAAAACGCCCGAGAGCAACAAGTGGACGAAGGGCCGCTGCGAGTAGAAACCCACCTCCGACATGTAGAGGAGTTGGGACACGGGGTTGGGGCCGTAGTCCGGGCATCCGATGCCACCGTGGCTGTGCACCGGAATCTCGAGCTCCTCGCACAGTGACCACAGAGGTTCGTAGTACGGGTCGTACACGGGCTTCACCCAATGCACGTCCGGCGGGATGTTCGGGAGGAGGAGCCCGCCTCGGAGTCCGTGCTCCTTGATCCACCGGGCGTCGGCCATCGCGTCGTCGAGATCGTTGAGGAAGATCTGCCCGATCCCGGCCCGTTGGGTCGGGTACTCGTTACACCAGTCGACCAACCACCTGTTGTGGGCGCGGATTCCGGCCAGGCGATGCTGGTAGTCCTCGGGGGGCGGCGGCGGCGCGAACAACACGAAGCTCGGGAAGAACGGCGGAACGGTGTTGGGGAAGATCACTTCGGCGACGATGCCATCCTCTTCCTGCTGGGTGTTCCGCATCTCGTTGTCCCAGTTGCGCAGGCGGCGCTGGTCGCCGAGGTCCCGGAAGGGGTTCTTGTACTTCTCCCTCCATGCGTCGAAATCGTCGAGATACGCCGGGTCGAGGTACTCCCGGTACTGCCGGTGACTGCCCCCGGCGTGGCAATCGGCCGAAATGATCGTCAGCCTCTCCGCGGCATCCGAGCCATTTGAGGCGACACCTGTGGTCGCAGACATCAGGGATGATCCCCTTTCGTGGTGCCGACGGTGACGCGCCGACCGATTCTTCGTGACAGATCCATTCTAGGGCAACCCGCGACGGCATCCTCCGCCCCGTCGTCGGTGCGAGCAGGCGCTATTCGTCCAGCTTGAAGACACGCATGGCGTTCTCTCTGAGGAACTTCGGCCACACGTGGTCCCGGAACGGAACGTTCGGCATCTCGTTGAACGTGCGCTCGAGACTGATCCCCATCGGGTAGTACCCGGCGTACATGACCTTGTCGGCGCCCCGGGTGTTGGCGTAGTCGATGATCGCCTTGGGGTAGTACTTGGGGGCGAACGCACTGGTCATGTAGTAGAGGCCCGGCCATTTCAACATCAGTTTCACGGCCAGCTCTTCCCACGGTTCCGCCCCGTGCCGCATGACGATCTGCAACTCTGGGAAGTCGTAGCACACTTGGTCGAAATGCCGGACGTCCTGACAGTCCATCGGCACCCGAGGTCCGGGGACCCCGGCGTTGGTGATCATCGGGATGTCGAGGTCGATACACGTCTGGTACACCGGGTAATAGCGCCGGTCACTGACCGGCACCTGCGGCACACAGCCCGCCGGAAACGACTGGACGGCTTTGATCCCGAATTCCTCGTGCGCCGCGCGAATTTCGCGTACCGACCCGGTGATGTCGTTCGGATCCACATGGATACTGGGCCGGAATCGATCGGGGTGCTCCCTGAGGGCTCTTCTCGAGAGCCCGTCCAGTCCACCGAGTAGTCCGATGGCAACGCCGGCCTTGTCCATTTCGGCCAGGGTGACCGCAATGGGGTCGCTGCCCTCTTCCAGATGATTAGGGACGTCCTTGAAGATGTACTCCACCGGGAACACCATGTCGGCACTCCCCTCGTCGTGGAGCAACGACCGGAACGTGTAGTCCTCGACGCTGGCATCTGCGTGTGGGAACGCGATCATCAGATCCACTGCTCCGATGTCCTTTGGCATGCCCATGTCGTCTCTCCCCCTGGCAGGTCGGCTTGGGCGGGCCACGCTAGATGTGCACGCTCGCTGCGGTCAATCTCGATGGGTGCCGCTTTCGAGGCCGGCGGAGTGGGTCCGGCGGCCACTGGTCAGCCACGGAGCGGGGCAGTACGCTCCCGTCGGGTTCGACGGACGCAGTACGGGGCCGCGAGAGGAGGGGGGCAGCGAGCATGATCGAGCAGTCTGGGCTGACCCTGCGGTGGCCGGACGGTTCCCTGAGCGAGAGCCAACTGCAGGCAATCACCGGGGTCGGTGCCCCCTTCGAACTCGTCGAAGAGACAGTGGCAGGCTCGCCGTTGTGGGTCTTCGCCCGTCGCCACCACAACCTCCGGGAGCTTCTCATTGCGGCAGCTGCCCAATTCGGCGAGCAGCCCTACCTCGTCTTCCCCGGTCGCACGCTCAGCTACGGATCGATGGTGCCGACGGTGGCCGGCGTGGCCCGGCAACTCCAGGACCGCTACGGCGTGGAGAAGGGCGACCGGGTCGCCCTGGCGTCAGCCAGCTGTGCCGAATACGTGATCACCATGTGGGCGGCGTTCTCTCTCGGCGCCGTTGTCGTCGCACTGAACGGCTGGTGGACCGGGGCGGAGATGGCGCACGCCCTGGCACTGACCTCGCCCCACGTCATTCTGGGCGATCGGCGGCGGCTTGATCGCCTGGAGGGTCACCCCCCGGGATCACCCCCCGTCGGGGTCTTCGAGGATGGCGCGATCGACCTCGACGACCGACCCGGCGTGCTGTTGCCCGAGGTCCCCGTCGACGAGGATGAGCCCGCCCTCATGCTGTTCACCAGCGGGACGACCGGGCGGTCGAAGGCGGCGGTTCTTTCCCACCGCAACAACATCCACTTCGGCCAGGCCCTTCTCCTCGGAGGGGCGGAGATGTACATGCGGGCGCTCAGTGAGGGAGCGGCACCGGCGCCACCCGCGCCACCGGGTTGCGTGATCTCCTCCATGCCCCTGTTCCATACATCGGGGTTGAGCGGGCAGCTGATCGCCGGGATGTTCACGGGTATCACAACGGTCTTCGCTGAACCGGGGAGATGGCGTGAGGACATCCACCTCGAACTGACCCAAAAGCACAGAGCGACCATGTGGTCCGTCGTGCCGACCCAACTGTGGAGACTCCTCGAATGGCCGGAGCTCGACCGCTATGACCTGTCGTCCCTCCAGCGGGTCGCCGGGGGCGGGTCCGTCTGGCCACCCGAGCTGCTGCGCGCGTTGGAGCAGCGGTTGCCCGAGGTCCAGCGCACCGTGGGCTACGGCATGACGGAGACGACGTCCTGCGGCACGTCCTTGAAGAGCGCCGCCACGTTCGATCACCCCGACTCGATCGGCCAACCCGGTCCGACGGTGGAGATACAGATCCGCGACCCCTCGGACAACGTGGTCCTGGCCGAGGGGGAGGTCGGGGAAATCTGCCTTCGCTCGGCCGGGACGTTTCTCGGGTATTGGCAGGATCCCGAAGCAACGCGGGCGGTACTCGAAGCGGACGGCTGGTACCACACGGGGGATCACGGCTTCATACGGGACGGGTTCGTGTACCTGGGAGGCCGGAGGAGCGACCTGATCATCCGGGGCGGTGAGAACATCTATCCAGTCGAAATAGAGAACCGGCTCATCGAGCACCCAGACATCCTTGAGGCCGCAGTCGTCGGGGCGCCCCACGCCACCCTGGGAGAAGAGCCCCACGCCTTCGTCGTGCGCCGGCCGGGGAGCGCCGTCGGAGAAGACGACGTCCGGAGGTTCGTGGCGGAAGAACTGGCGGCGTTCAAAGTGCCGAGCAAGGTTGCGTTCGTGCCGTCCCTGCCGCACAACGCAGCAGGCAAGGTCATGAAACACCTCCTGCAACAACCTGAGCAATCCAGTCGATTCGTCCCCGAATGACGGCCACGCCCGCGGGCGTGCAATGAAATGGCCACGCCCGCGGGCGTGCAGTGAAAGGGAAGGTGACCCGTGACAGAGAGTCTGGTACTCCTCGATGATCCCGCCGAAGGCGTCAGGCGGATAACGCTGAATCGGCCCGAGAAACGCAACGCCCTGAGCAACGCGTTACGAGGCGAATTATTCGAAGCACTCCACGCCGCCGACGACGACCAGGGCGTGCGCGTCACGTTCATCAGGGGGGCGGGCAAGTGTTTCTCCGCCGGCTACGAACTGGGCGGCGCCAACGAGGGGGTGCCACTGCCTTTCTATACGGCGGCGGGCGAAGGGCAGTGGCCGCGTCACGTCACCGAGGGATGGATGAGCATCTGGGATCTGGCGAAGCCGGTCATCGCCCAGGTGCACGGCTATTGCCTCGCCGGCGGAAGCGAGCTGGCGACGGGATGTGACCTCGTCTTCGTGGCCGAGGATGCCGAAATCGGCTATCCCGCCGTCCGCTTCGGCGTTCCCGACATGCACTTCCACGCCTGGTTCATGGGTATGCGGACGGCGATGGCCATGATGCTGACAGGCGATTCGATCTCGGGGACCGAAGCGGTCCGGCTCGGGTGGGCCAATGCCGCTTTCCCGGTATCCGAGCTCGACGACAGCGTCCTCGCCTATGCGCAGCGCATCGCGAAGATGCCGGCCGACCTAATCCAGCTCAACAAGAGGCTGGTGCACCGGACCATGGAGGTCATGGGGCTCCGGACCGCTATTCGGGTCGGCACCGAAATATGCGCTCTCGGGATTCACCAAAAAACGATGGAGGCGTTCCTGGCCGACATCAAGGCGCACGGGCTGACCGACGCCCTCAGCAATCGGGACTCGCCCTTCGGCGACTACCGCACCTCATCGTCGGGAGACTGACAGAGACGGCACCCCGCAAGGAGGCAGTCGTCTAACCTCGGGATCGACATGCAACTGGGGACCATTTATCCGCAGACCCACATTGAGGCGGATCCTGGAGCAGTGCGCGCCTACGGGAGCGCCGTCGAAGAGTTGGGCTTCGGCCACATTCTGGCCTTTGACCACGTTGTCGGCGCAAACATCGGCCTCGCGTCCGGAATGGGACAAACCGTATGACCTCTCGTCCCAGTTCCACGACCCCTTCGTGTTGTTCTCGTTCCTTTCTGCCGTGACGACGAAGCTCGGCTTCGTCACAGGGATCTTGATCCTGCCGCAGCGCCAGACGGTCGCTGGTCGCCAAGCAGGCCGCCTGTCTCGATGTCCTGTGCGGGGGACGCTTCCGCCTCGGGATCGGCACCGGTTGGAACGAGCTCGAATACGAGGCGCTCGGCGTTCCCTTCGAGGCACGCGGTCAGATGATTGAGGAGCAGGTCGCCGTGCTTCGTGGGCTCTTGAGCGAGGAGGCCTTCACCTTCTCGGGTGACGACCACTCGATCCCCGACGTCGGGTTGTGCCCCATGCCCGATGCAGCGACCGGTCCCATCTGGTTCGGCGGTGGCAGCGATCGGCCCGCGTTCGGAAACCAGCCCGCTCCGCGAGAAGGTCCTGCGCCGGATCGCGCGGTTGGCGGACGGGTGGATTCCCCAGTTCGACAGCCCCACCAGCGAACGCACCGTGGAATTGCTCGGAACGATTCCGGAGGTTCTGCCGCGAGTACGGACGGGATACCGACGCAATCGGTCTCGAGGTGAGGATGCAGCTGCGACCTGGTCACGAAGGAGATTGGGCGACCGAAGTCGCGGGGTGGCGCGCCCTCGGGGCAACGCATCTGACGATCAACACGATGAGCGGCAAACTGCGGGGCGTCGACAACCATATCGAGCTGCTCGAGAGCTTCCGTAAGGCTGTACCCGATTTCTCGGCATAGCCCGCAGTGGGAGACTGCGTCGATGGACGCCACCGATATCGAACGGGCCGCCGAACGGATCCGCGGTGTCCCGCGCCGCACGCCGCTCGAGTTCAGCGAGCGTCTGAGTGCCGAGCGAGGCTTCCCGGTTCTGCTGAAGCGTGAAGATCTTCAGATCGGGCGCTCCTACAAGGTGCGTGGCGCCTACAACCTCATCTCCTCGTTGCCCGGCGCGGAACGGAGCCGGGGCGTGATCTGCGCCAGTGCCGGTAACCACGCGCAGGGAGTGGCGTATGCGTGCCATCGGCTACAGATCAAGGGCCGGATCTTCGTGCCCACCACGACACCTCGCCAAAAGAGCGAACGGATCCGCGCCATCGGAGGTCGGTGGGTGGAGCTGATGATCGTCGGAAGCACCTACGACGAAAGCAGTGCCGCGGCAATTACGGAGTCCGTCCAATCGGGTGCCATCTACGTGCATCCCTTCGACGACGAACGAACCATCGCCGGCCAGGGCACCGTGGCGATCGAAGTCTCCGAGGATTGCCCGGACGTCGCCGCAGTCCTCGTTCCGGTTGGGGGCGGCGGGCTCATCGCGGGGATCGCGTTGTGGCTCAAAGAACGGTTTCCGGCCGTCCGTATCATCGGGGCTGAACCCTCGGGCGCCGCCAGCATGACCGCTGCGCTCGCCCAAGGTGGACCAGTGGTCCTTCCGGAGATCGACACTTTCGTCGACGGGGCGGCGGTCGGACGCGTCGGAAGCCTGACTTACCCCATAGTCCGCGACCTCGTTGACGAACTCGTCGAAGTACCCGAGGGCGCGGTCTGCACCGAGATGCTCGATCTCTACCAGGTGGAGGGCATCATCGCAGAGCCCGCTGGCGCGCTCGCCAGCGCCGCCCTTCGCGGGCCCGTCGCCTCCATTTCGAAGGGAGTGGTCGTCTGTATCCTCTCGGGCGGCAACAACGACGTCAGCCGCTACGAGGAAGTCGTCGAGCGTTCGCTCCTGCACGAGCAGCTACGGCACTATTTTCTGGTCACGTTCCCGCAAGAGCCCGGTGCGCTCCGCCGGTTCCTCGACGAAGTATTGAGCGATGGCGAAGACATCGTGGTCTTCGAATACGTGAAGAAGAACAACCGGGAGACCGGACCTGCGCTCGTCGGCATCGATCTCGATTCTTCCGATCGACTCGAGGGGCTGCTCGGCCGGATGACGGCGAGCCCGCTGCAGATAGAGCAGATCCCACCAGGGTCCCCGCTGTTCTCTTTCCTCCTCTGACTTGCCTCTCAGAGCGTCGCGAGCAAACATTCTCCGTGGAGTTTGGAATCCTAGTGCAACTCTATCCAATGTTGCACTAGCGTCGCCTCTTGATGGATTCGCCCAGGATCATCCTCATGGCCTCAGGCTTCCGCACGATCGAAGGACCGACGATCGATGCCGCCGGCGACCTGTATTTCAGCGATGTACGTGGAGGTGGCGTCTATCGGCTCACTACGGAAGGCCACGTCGATGTCATCGTGCCCAAGCGCAAAGGCGTTGGCGGCATATGCCTGCACTCGCAGGGCGGCATTGTCGTATCGGGCCGCGACCTGTCGCATGTCAACGACGGTGCATCGCGGGTCATCTTCACCCGGGAGGACGTGGAACCAATCGACGGATTGACCGTAGGCGGCTTCAACGACATCGGGGCCGACCCCGCAGGTCGTCTCTTCGCTGGCGCGCAGCGAATGACCGAGAGCGGGGAGTACGGGCAGGGAGACGTCATTCTCGTCACGGGCGAGCACGCCGGCGTATCGCTTTTCCATGGTGCAGTGCCCAATGGGAATGCCGTGGCACCCGACGGCTCCGCGCTCTACCAGACCGACAGCGCCGGTCGTCGACTTCTCGTGTTCACACTCGACGGAAGTGAACGCCCGGGAATGTCGAGGACCATATCGACGGCGTCCCTTCCGGGTTCACCGGACGGCATAGCGGTCGACGAAAACGGAATGATATGGATCGCCTTCTACGGAGGCGGTGGCGTCGCCTGCATCTCACCGGAAGGGGACGTTCTCGACCAGCTCGAGATCCCTACCGCCTCGCCCACCAGCCTGTGCTTCGGGCTTCCGTCCAGCAGAACGCTCTACGTCGTGACAGACGATGAACATGACGACGCCGAGCGCGGCGCCTGTATCTACCGCGTCGACGTCGACGTTGACGGCGCCCCCGTCCACCGCGCGGGGGTCTAGAACATGCGGGGCGAACGACGGAGGACAGATGTGGTCTGAGCGGGGCCTTCCCATACCCGAGCCGGATCCTCAGGAGTTCCTGGGAAAGATTGCCCTCGTCACCGGGGCTGCGGGCGGCGGAATCGGAGAAACGACAGCTCGCCGGTTGGCGGCAGGCGGCGCGACCGTCGTCGTCACCGACAAACACCAGCCGCGAACGGAGAAGGTCGCCCACGAAATGGCTGCGACCTTCGGGACCCCGATCGTGGGCTACGTCCTCGACATGTCCGCTCGGGACGACATTGCCCGGGTGGTCGATGACGTCGCCGAACGTGTCGGGCCCATTCAGATCCTCGTCAACAATGCCGCCGTCAATAAACTGGCATCGATCTGGGACTACGAGGTTGACGACTGGGATCGTATTCTCGAGGTGGATCTCACTGCTCCGTGGTTGCTCGCCAAAAGGGTGATGCCGCACATCCGCGACGCCGGTGGTGGCGCCATCGTCAACGTGAGCAGCTTCGGGGCAGACCGGGGCGGTGCCCTCCACATGCCGTACAGCGCGGCGAAGGCGGGGCTGCAGGCACTCACCCGGGACATCGCGCACGAGGGCGGTCCGGCCCGCATCCGCTGCAACACGGTCTCAACGGGAGTCGTGCGGGGGACGAAGTTCATAGAGGACCGCTGGGACGACTCGTGGCAGCCGTCAGGACCGCTGCCGGACTGGATATGGCCCGAGGATGTCGCCGAGACAATCGCCTTCTTCGTCTCGGAACGGGCGCGGATGATCACCGGCGAAGTTCTCGACGTATGCGGCGGCGATTACATGCGCCCCTGAAACGAGCTCACCTGGTCCGGGAGGTCTCCGAGACGCGCCCCAACAGTTTGGTGAGCACGCCGTAGAGGAACGTCCCGTACGGCCACTGGGTGACGACCCGTCCCGAAGGGGACTTGTAGTAGTTGTTGGAGACTACCCAGGCCGTCTTCGCCATGCTCCGTTCCAGCCACCGGTTGTAGAGCGCAAAGGGGCGCTGACGCACTTCGATCGCAGTGACCTTGCCCGACGTCATACGTCGCAACGCGCGTACCACGAACTCTGATTGACGCTCGAGGTGCGAGACGATCTCACCACCGTTGGTATTGGGCCCGTAGAGGATGTAGAAGTTCGGGAATCCCGGCACGGTGATGCCGAGGAACGCGCTGGGTTCCCCGTTCCACTTCTGCTGGAGCGACTCGCCGTTGCGGCCGACAACGTCGAAGGTGGAGAGGTAGTTCGTCGGCTGGAACCCGGTCGCCATCACGAGCACGTCGGCGGGATGCTCGACACCGACGTCATCGACGATTCCCGTGTCGGTGACCGACGCAACTGCATGGGGAACGAGCTCGACGTTATCCCTCAGCAATGCCGGATAGAAGGTGCCGGTCAGGACCGGTCGCTTACCCGGATATGGATACTGGGGCGTCACCATCTTCAGAAGATCGGGTCGATCCTTGAAAACCGCCTCCATGTAGAGCCGGCATTGGCTTTCGCGCAGCGCATTCACCTTCGTTCCGGGACGATGGATGCTCCCTCGGATCTGCCCCTTCTCGATCTGCCAGAGCAGGCGGAGGCGCTCTCGGCGATACGCCAGTGGGCGCGAGAACTTCGCCCGTTCTTCGTCCGTGAAGTCGCGGTCTCCTTTCGGGATGACCCAACCCGGCTCGCGCTGGAAGAGCGTGACCTGGTTCGCAATGGGAGCGATGGCGGGCAACACCTGCGCAGCCGTGGATCCGGTTCCGACAAGAGCGACGCGCTTTCCTTCCAGGGCGTGTTGGTTCTCCCAGCGCGACGTGTGGAATTTCGGGGCCCTTGAAATCCTCGAGACCGGGCCAGTCGGGATAGCGCGGCACGTTGAGGAGCCCCACTGCGCTGATCACCACCTGGCTGGCAAACGTCTCCCCGTCGGCCAGGGTGACGGTGTAGGAGTGCGTCGTCTCGTCCCACTCGACCCGCGTCACGGCCGTCCCGAGGCGCAGGTGAGGACGGAGGCCGAACACGTCGACGACTTCTTCGAGGTACTGCTGGAGCTCGGCCTGCCCTGCGTGCGTCCGCGTCCAGTCGTGACGGTGAAAAGAGTACGAATAAAGGTGGGACCCGACGTCGACCTCCGCCCCCGGGTAGACGTTGTCCCACCAGGTTCCGCCGAGGCCGGCCGACTTCTCGAAGATGGTGAAGTTCCCGATGCCGGCCCGCTTCAGCTTGACCGCGACGGCTATCCCGCCGAAGCCGCCACCGACAATGGTGACGGACGGAGACGCACTACCCATTGCGGCCTTTCAACGCCTCGCCGAAGGAATCGATGGGGCTGTAGAGCGAGAGGCCGCCGTCACAGTCGACGATCTGCCCGGTGACCCACTTCAGGTCGTGGAGAGAAAGGGCGGTTTCCGCGACGTCTGCGCTCGTGCCCAGCCCACCGAGCGGCGTCCGGCCTTGGACCGCCGCCACCCAACCCGAGTCGGTTGGTGCCCCACCGAGCATGGGCGTCGCCGTCACCCCGGGACCGATGCCGTTCACCCGTATACCCTGGGCGGCCCATTCGAACGCGGCGATACGGATGATCATGCTCAGAGCGGCTTTCGATGCGCAATAGACGCCCATCGCCCTATCGACGAGGTGGGCACTGACGCTCGAGGTCGCGACCAGAGACCCGGGCACGTGGGCATCGATCATGGCCCGGGCCATCGCCCGCATCACCAGCCAAGGTCCGCGGGTGTTGATCTCCATGACCCGATCCCATGCCTCGACGTCTTCGTCCACCAGGAGCCCACCGTGCCCCACGCCCGCGGTGATAGTGGCCCAGAGCGGAACTCCGACGGTTTCGATTGTCGTTCGCATCGCTTCGTCGACGGAGCCCGGATCGCGCACATCGCAGAAGATGTCGGCGCCGTCAGCGACGTCCCAGACGATGACGGGCACCTTGCGAGTCCGATAGGCCTCCACGACGGCCGCGCCGATGCCTGATGCACCTCCTACGACGACGGCCGTGGCCGGTTGACCGCCCGCGCTCATGCGGCGTCCGCCCGGAGCAATCCACCCAGCGCGAAGGCCGAAATACCGTCGATGATCTCTTCGAAGGTCACGTCGACGTCGCGGGTGATGACGTACATGGAACTGGTGTTGATCAATCCGAGGATCCCCACCGCGGTAAGTCGAGGCTGGAGGTCCTCGCGAAAGGCTCCCTCGTCGACCCCCTCCTGGATGAGCGCCGTCACCGGCTCGATGAAGGCTCTGTTCGAACGTTCCACCAGATCGGGAAGACGGGCGGCTCGGCCCAGATCGAATTGCAATGCCTGGCTCGCTCGCGGATAGTCGGCGAAGACCCGGATGTGGGCTTTTATCAGTCGCCGCATCCGCTCGGGCGCCTCACCCGGACTCTCGACCGCAGCGGCGACGGCACGCCCCAGAGCGTCGAGCACGACACCGAAGATGTACGAAAGTACCTGCTCCTTGCCTTCGAAGTAGTAGTAAAGTGTCGCTTTCGGGATGCCGGTCGCCGCCGCGATGTCCTCGGTTTTCGTGCCGTCGAGGCCGCGTTCAGCAAAGAGATCGGCAGCCAACATCAATTTGGTGGCCATCTTGGCGGGCACTGGTCGCATGGCACCTCTTCTGCTAGTTTGAACTTTGCGTCCAATCTAACAGAACTATCGCATCGGCCAACGAAGCCGGGGCTGAAAGTAGGGGGGGATGAAAATCCATCACACGGCGGTCTGCACGCGCGACATCGAGACAAGCCTGCACTTCTGGCGAGACGGCCTCGGCTTCGTCCAACAGATGGACGAGACCTTTGCCGGCGATTGGCCGACTCTTTTTTCGGCGCGCGAGCCGCAGTTGCGTTCGATCTTCCTCGGTGACCCGAGCACGGAGGATGCCGGAATCATCGAGCTCGTGGAGTTCGCCGGTGGCATGGCGGATGCTCCACCGCAGCCGCCGGAACCGGCAGTCGGGTTCTTACTGGTATCCGTCTATACCCAGATTGAACCGACTCTGCACCGCCTGGTCTCCCTGGGCCTCGGTGGGACACCTTCCAGGATCACGCTTTCGGTCGGTACACAGATGGCTGTCGTCCACGATCCGAACGGCGTCGCCGTGGAGCTCATCGACATCCCGTGACATTCGCCATCGACCTCAGCGGTCGGGTTGCACTCGTCACCGGGGGCGGGCAAGGAGTGGGGCGCGCGATCGCGACAACTCTCGCGTCCGCAGGGGCCAGGGTTCTCGTGAACGACTATGTCGCCGAGAGGGCAGAGGCGGTAACGAAAGAGATTGCAGCATTGGGCGGCGAGGCGGGGGCATGTCCGTTCGACGTCTCCGATTACGCGTCCACCAAGGCCGCGATCGCAGCCACCGAGGGCGTCGACATCCTCGTCAACAATGCCGGCAACGGCGGCGCCGGGAAAGATGGCAACTCGGCCGTCCTCGGCAAGTTCGCGCAGACCGAGCCGGACGAGTGGGACCGCTACTTCGCCGTCAACCTCTACGGCGTGCTGCATTGCACCCGGATCGTCCTCCCCCACATGGTGGCGAACGCCGGAGGACGGGTCATTACCATCATTTCGGATGCGGGGCGCGTCGGAGAGGCCCTCATGGCGCCCTACGCCGCAGCGAAGGCTGGTGCAGCGGGTTTCACGCGCGCACTGGCACGCGAAGTCGGTAACGACGGGATCACGGTGAACTGCGTATCGCTCGGCACGGTCGACACCACTGGACTCGAGGAACGTGCGAAGGAATCTCCCGAAGTGGCTGAACGGCTACAGAAGCAGCTCAAGAGGTACGTCGTCCGGCGACTCGGGCGCCCGGAGGACGTCGCGGGGATGGTCGCCTTCCTCGCGAGCTCGCACGCCTCGTGGATCACCGGCCAGACGTATCCGGTGAACGGTGGCTACACCATCAACCAATGATCTGTGTCGCGTCGGGAGATCATGTTTTCGCGGGCCGACCTTTGCCGGTGATATCGCTCATACGCTCGAGCCGAGCGTGTGGAATCGGTCCGCCACGCATCGGCCGCCTCCGCCTCGTAGCGCAACGCTTCTTGCAAGGTGGCGCCATCGCCGCGACGGTAGAGGGCGATGGCGGCACGGATGGCGGCGGTGTCGCCCGATGCGATGTCCGAGGCCAGCCCCAAGACCGTCGGAACGAGTTCCTCATGGGGCACCACCGTGTTGACGAGGCCGATCCTCAGAGCTTCTGCGGAGTCGACGACGCGACCGGTGACGGTCATGTCGGCGGCCAGGCGCTGGCCGATCGCCCGGGGTAGCAGCGCGGAGAGGCCCCAGCCGGGCATCAGGCCCAGGCGGGCGTGGGTGTCCTTGAACGCCGCCCGCTCCGATGCCACCACGAACGTGCAGCTGAGGGCGATCTCCAACCCTCCGGTCACGCACGGCCCGTTCACTGCGCAGATGACCGGCTTCGAGAAAGTACGCAGCACCTCGCCGGGATTGGGCCGAACCCTCGGGAGCGGCACGCCTCCGGCCAGCCGTTCTTTCAGGTCGACTCCCGCCGTGAACGTGGGATCGCTCCCGGTCAGGACGACAACCGCCACTTCGTCGTCCGCGTCGAGACCCGCGGACAATTGCCGAAGTCTCGCCGCATCGCTGAAGTGAGGGCATTCCTCGCCTCCGGCCTGTCGATGGTCACCAGGCAGGTCGACTCGTGTCGCACCACGAGGAAGCCCGGGTACTCGCTCACAGTCCCAACCTCCGATTGTCCCAACTCAGGATGCGCGCGATCGGATGCGAACTGGCCGCATAGTGGGATCGAGTGGTCGGGCTCATCTGCGTGTTGTCCGTGCGGAAGGCCGCGTACTTCGCCGTGAACTTCTCCTCTGCCTCCACGCCGCGGGCAGACTCCACGTCCACCTCGGTGATCTCTCCGACCATGTGGACCGCTTGGAGCTCGGCCCAGCGCTCGCCCCGCTCCACCAGGAACGAGGCCCGGGTATCTCGCCGCGCCCGCTTCGCCTTTTTCGAGTCGGCGCTCGTGCGCACGTAGATCTTCCGCTCGATCACCACGAACCAGATGGGCAACATGATCGGTACGCCGTCGGATCGCAGGGTGCCGAAGATCCCGGTATGGGCCCCTTCGACGAAGTCCCACGCCTCGTCGGGGGTGAGGCGTATGCGGGGACGCGCGGGGGGAGCGTCGGTCATGACGGCTCCGGTGCACTCAGTCTGTCGATGTACGCCTCAATGTCCGTCGTGCGTTCCTCGAGCTCGTCCTGAACCTCCGTCGCGGTCAGGACCATGAAGCGGCCATCGGTGATCGCGTCCGCCACGAGCTCGCCCACGACTTCAGCGGAAACGATCGGGTAGCTGGGGGCGCGGGGGGTGATGGGTTCGCCGAAGCTTCTCATCTGCTCGACGATGTTGGTGATGACACCTGAGGGGCAGAGGCAGGTGACGCCGATCCCGCGCGGCCGAAGGTAGAAAGCGAGCGATTCGGTGAGTCCCACCACGGCGTGCTTCGTGGCGACGTAAGGAAGCCGGTCATACCCGTAGGCCAGCAGTCCGGACGCGGACGCGGTGTTGACAATGTGCCCGCGGCCTTGGGCCAGCAGCAAGGGAAGAAACGTGAGATTGCTGCGCACGATGCTGAGCAGGTTCACATCGATCACGCGTTCCCACTCCTGGAGCGGGAGCGTCTCGGGGGGGCCTAACGCGATGACCCCCACATTGTTCATGACGATGTCGATCTGCCCGAACTCTTCGAGTGTGCGCTCGCGCACCTGCTCGAGCGCAACGATGTCGGCGACGTTGCACTCCTGCGCGATCGCAGAACCCCCGGCTGCGACGATTTCGGCCGCCACCGATTCGGCCCGATCAGGAAGGAGGTCGGACACCATGACCCGCGCCCCTCGGGCCGCGAGGGATAGGGCTGCCGCTCTCCCGATGCCGCTCCCCGCCCCGCTGACGACGGCGACCGATTCGGCGACATTCACGAAGCTCTTCATGGGAGCGCGCTCGTCGACACGAAGCGGCCCGGAGAAGCCTTCAACGCCTCGAGTGTGTCCTCGGAGGGTGGTGCGGACAAGAACGCCTCTATGCCGTCAAGAACATGGCTGACGTGAAGGTCAAAAGAGGCGACCGCTTCGCCTGCGTGGAGGGAGCGTTGCCTGTCTGCACAACTGTGCAGACAGAGGGCCGAGGTCTGATCGATGCGCAGCGGGCGAAGCGTGGACGGGACGTGACGCAGGAGTGGCGTCATTCTCCTCTCATAGGAGCGACGCCACGCCTTATGACGCGCGGGAAGGCGCTCGAACGGACGCTGGAGGCGACCCACTTGCAGCAATTGTTGGAGAAAGATCAGGTAGTAGCAGTCCGACTGCTCCGCCAACTCCATGACCGGCAGCAGATGTGCTGCGGCCACCGATCGAATGTGGTCAGTCGTGAGACGCGAGAAAAGCAGTGACCTCCGTTGTGCGAGGTACGTCAGCCGATTCACGAGGATGGCGTCGATCAGACCGTCCTTGTCGCCGAAGTGGTACTGCACCACGGAGTGATTGGCCATCCCTGCTTCGGCACTGATCTGGCGGAGCGAGACCCCGTTGACGCCGTGGACCGCGAACAAACGCTCGGCCGTGAGGACCACCGTCTCCTTCGTGGACGGCCCGAACGGGCGGACGGGTGCAGCAGAAACGGTGGGCACAGGTCTAAGGAAAGCAGAGTTTGCTCGGTTAAGTCAATTGGCGTAAGTTTCGCCCACTTCGCCGAGAGGAGTTGCACGTGGCAACCGAACCGCATTCGTACCGTGAAGTGATGGCGACCGAAGCCGTCACGCCGACGACACCATTTGAAGAAACCACCCTGGACTTCGTCTTCGGTCAGATCTGGGCCCGTCCCGGCCTTACCCGCAAGCAGCGTCGACTGGTGACCCTCACCTGCGTGTGCGCCGCCGACGCCACTGGGCCGATCGACGATCACATGTACGCCGCGCTGGCCACCGGCGATCTGAAGATCGAAGAGCTGCTCGAATTCACGTTGCACTTCGCGGTGTACTGCGGATGGCCCAAGGCCTCACAAGCGGAGACGAGCCTGCGCAAACAGCATGCGCGTCTGCAGAACGAGCGGGGCACCTCATTCGAGCCCTGGCCCGAGTACCCCACGTCCTCACTCGGTCCGGCCGATCACGAAATCCGACTGGCTGGCGGGGAGCAGTGTTTCGAGGACATCAATCTCGTGCCCTCGCCCGGGAGAGGTTCGCCGTACTACCAAGCCGGGATCCTCAGTTTCGTCTTCGGGCACCTGTGGCAGCGACCAGGCCTCAGTCGTGTCGACCGTCGTTTCGTCACGGTCCCCTGTGTCGGCGTCTCCGACGCCCTCACGCCGATCCATTCCCACGTCGGGGCAGCCCTGGGTTCGGGTGACATCTCTCTGCCCGAAATGAACGAGCTGATATTGCAGTTCGCGGCCTACTCCGGTTTTGCCAAGGCCGAGGTGCTCAACCAGGTTGCCGCCGAGGAATGGGCCCGCCTACAGAGCCAAAAGGCCTAGCGGGGAGTACGCCTCACAGGGTTCCGACGCCGAGCGCCTCGTTGCGCTTGCGCCATTCATCACGCGACATCCTCGTCGTATCCACGTCACGAGCGAGCTCCCGCAGGGCGCCGACCGTTGCCTGCTCCTTCGGGGTGTGCGCGAAGGGATCCCAGCCGTAGAACCGACAGGCATTCTGCCAGGTGATCTTGTGGATCTCTTCTTCGCTGCAACCGGCTTGCTGCAGTTCGTTCCAGGCGAACTCGGGCGACTTCGGCCATGTGGTGTCGGTATGCGGGTAGTCGCACTCCCATGCGATGCCGTCAATCCCGATCCGGTCGCGCAGGAGGAGCCCGGAGGGATCGGTGATGTAGCAGGCCAGAATGTGGTCCCGGAAGACTTCCGATGGCAGTCTTCCGCCGAAATCGCTGTGGAGCCACTCCTGGTTCGAGAAATGGCGGTCGATCCGATCGAAGTAGAACGGGATCCAGCCGATCCCGCCTTCGGACAACGCAACCTTGAGGTCCGGGAACCGGCGCAAGGTTGGGCCGAAGAGAAGGTCTTGGGCGGTGATCGCACTGATCTGGCAGGCGAGGACCATGAGGTGGTCGACCGGGGCCTCCTCCGGCCTCTGGATGACGGCGAATCCGGCCCCGATATGGAGGGAGAGCACCATGTTCTCCTCGCTCAGTGCGGCGAACATCGGGTCCCAGTACCCGGAGAGAAAACTGGGGAAGCCCTGGACATGGGGGGTCTCCAGGAAGCTGATGGAGCGACAGCCCTTTTTGGCGATGCGACGGACCTCGGCGACCGCCGCCTCGACGTCCCACATGGGGACGATGCCCAGAGGGATGAAGCGGCCCGGATAGGACCCACACCACTCGTCGATGGCCCAGTCGTTGTACGCCTGGAGCATGACGAGGGCGATCTCCTTGTCACGCGATTCCGCGAACGTGCGTGCATTCCATCCGGCCATGGTCGGGAAGCACATGGAACCGAGCACACCATTGGCGTTCATGTCGCGTACCGCGCTCGTGCACGTCGAAACATCCGGGCCGCAGTTCCGTGTAGGTGCCGGGATTGAACCCCCACTCCTCGGAGGGCCAACCCACCGTCGCCGACATCCCGAAGGACGTGCTCGTCCGCTCGCCCTGGAAGACCCACCCGTCTATGCCACCCTCGTGCACCACCTTCGGCGCATCGTCGATCCACTTCTTGGGCACGTGGTTCTCGAACATGTCAGGGGGCTCGATCATGTGATCGTCGATGCTGACGAGGATCATGTCGTTGTGGTCCATGGTGTGCTCTCTCTTCCGACGGAGTTCTGCGGAGCGAATTCCGGACGGTGACGATATTCGCTCGGACTCACGCTACACCGCCCGGTTTCCCCCGGAACTTCGGCGAAGGCGGTGCTAGGCGACGACCCCCTTGACCTTCAGATCGATGAGCGACTCTTCGTCGAGCCCCAGCTCAGATCGCAAAATGTCGTCGCCCTGCTCGTTGAACGCCGGGGCTCCCTTCGGTGGCGCCGGTTGCCCGTTGAACTGCACCGGCGTGGAGACGAGCGTGAAGGGAATGCCGTCGGCCGTCGTTGCTTCGCCCAGATATCCGTTCGCCTCCACCATGGGGTCGTCGGCGATGTCGAGCGTGTCCTGCACCGGTGCCCACTGGCCCTTGATGCCCTGCAGGCGCTCCTTCCATGTCGCTTGATCAGCGGTCAAGAAGGCCTCGGCTATCAGGGCCGCCGCCTCGGCACCGTTCGAGAAGAGGAGATCGCTGGTGGCAAAGCGGGGATCGTCCACCCATTCGGGATGGCCGAGCACGTTGGACGCCTCCGGCCAGAAGTGGAATCCCTGCAACATGCACAGTGAGATCCAGCGGTTGTCCGCCGCGTGGTAGAGACCAACGAGTGGGTTCTTCCGGCCACTCATCTCGGGTGGGTTTCCGACATAGGCCGACCCGCTCTGTTGCGAAATAGCAATGCCGGCGCTCAAGGCCCACATGCCGGTAGCGAGAAGCGAGACGTCCACGACCGTTCCCTCGCCCGTCCGCTCGCGGTGTAACAGTGCGGTGGAGATTCCCCCCGCGATGAACATGGCACCGATGGAGTCACCGACGGCGGGCGCTGTCTGCCCCGGCATGCGATCGACCTCGGGCATCTGCGCCGCCGCGGCATTACCCGATCGTGCCCAGTACCCGAGGGAGTCGTACCCACCCGCATCAGCGTCCGGCCCGTAGTGTCCGTAGCCGCTTCCACGGACGTACACGATGTTCGGGTTCCTTGCTCTGATGTCGTCGACGTCGATCTTCAACTTGCGCACTACCCTCGGGAGCTTGTTCGTCAGGAAGACGTCAGCCGATTCAGCCAGGCGGTAGAGAATCTCGAGACCCTCAGGGCTCGTGAGGTCGAGACCCAGGCTGCGCTTGCCCCGGTTGGCGTGCTCCATCAGAACGTGGACGCCCCCACCCCCGACGTTGATTCCCCCGCTGGCGGCGAGTCCGCGCATGGCGTCGCCCCGCTCGGGATGCTCGATCTTGATGACATCAGCACCCCAGTCGGCCAGAATTCCTGCGGCGAGTGGGACGAAGGTATGTTCGGCCACCTCGAGAATGCGGATTCCCTCCATCACGTCCGTCACTGCGAATCTCTCCTCGTGCTCAATGTCCTGACTCGGCCCGGCCTTCTTTAGCCGAAATGGCCGCCCCTCGCTCACCGCTGCCCCGCCGCACTTCGAGATCTACTACGTCAAAACTGGCAGCCATGTTGGAACGCTAGTTCAAGATGACAGGCTGAAGTTGAGGTACTAGTCTGAAGAGTCGCCCCTCCAGGAGCGGGCGCAAGGGGAGGTCATGGCAGGGATGTCAGAGTCGTTGGCGTGGAAGCCGCTGGTCCCGTTCGGTGCTCGAGTCGACGTTGACCTGTCGGGTGAGATCCCGGACTCCCAGATCGACGAACTTCGATCGCTCTGGGATGCGCATCATCTGTTGTTCTTCGCCGACCAGCAGTTGACGACCGCAGATCAGATTCGCGTTTCGGGCTGGTTCGGCCCCGTACTCGACGACCACAAGGAAGCATTCATTTCCGTCGATCCGAAACTCGGGGGGGCCGGGTTGGGCCGACTCGCCTACCACTCCGATCTCGCCTGCTCGCCCTATCCCCTCCTCGGCCTGTCGCTGTACGCAGTCGATGTGACGGACAACGCCACGTCGACCGTCTTCGTCGACGTCGTGGCGGCCGCCGCCGCACTGCCCGCACAGCTTCGGGGGGAAATCGAAGGTTTGCACGTCCTGCTGCTCTGGCCACTCAGTTTCTCGGACCGGCAACGCAGCAGCGCTGCTCCGGATTCCTGGCCCGGGACCGCACACCCACTCCTTCGTCCTCATCCCCGCACCGGTCAAATCGTCCTCAGTCTCAACGAGAACCACACCGACCGCATCGTCGAACTCGACGAGAGTGAAGGCGAGGCGCTCATCCAACAGCTGTTCGCCCATCTCTACTCCGGCGTCTACAGCTACGAGCACAGCTGGCGGAACGGGGACTTCATTGTCTGGGACAACATCGCGCTGCAACACGGGCGGCCCGACCCCCCGCCGGGCATCCGCCGCACGTTGCGGCGGGTCGAACTGAGCGAGCATGACTACGCTGAGTTGATGCCGGCGCAAGTCATGGCCACCTACCAGATGACCTGAGCGGATGCGGGTCGGTTTTATAGGGCTCGGCAGCCAAGGGACACCTATCGCCGAAAGGATTGCCCACAGCGGCGAGCACGAGACAGTGGTGTGGGCGCGTCGTGAGGAGGCGCTCGCACCTTTCCGCCAGGGATCCGCGACGATCGCCGATTCTGTCACGGAGCTCGGCATCGGCCTCGACCTCCTCGCCACGTGCGTCTTCGACGCGGACGGCACACGTGAGGTGTTGTTCGGCCCGGGCGGTGCAGCGCACTCCATGCCCAGGGGGGCGATCGTCATGTGTCACAGCACGGTGTCGCCGCAGGAGATCACGGAAATCAGCACGGAGGCTGCCGACCGATTCGGGCTCCGATTCCTCGATGCGCCAGTGTCGGGCGGCGCGCCCAAGGCGGCGATCGGCGAGCTGGTGGTGATGGTCGGCGGAGACGAATCCACCTTCCAGGAAGCGGCCCCGGTGATCGCGACCTACTCGAATCTCGCTGTCCACCTGGGCCCAGTGGGCGCCGGACAGCAGGCGAAGCTTCTGAATAACGCCGTGTTCGCCGCCCATATAGGCATCGCCCACGACGTGTTCGATGTAGGCAGGAGGCTCGGCCTCGACGCTGCGGCGCTCGGCACGATCCTCCGGAACGGATCAGGCCGCAGCTATGGGCTCGAGCTCTTCGTCAATGCCGGCTCGCTCGCCCCCATGGCGCACTCCCCTCTGCGACCGGCTCTCACCAAGGACGTCGAGCTCCTGGTCAGCCTGCTCGAGGGGTGGGAGGAGGGGGCAACGCTGCTGGCGCCGGCGAAGACGTTCATCGATGACCTCGGTGACGGGTCCCGACTCGCGGAGAGCACATGATCACGACCGGGCCACCCGCATTCGATCCGGACGTGCTGCGCCGCCGCTACCGGGAGGAGCGCGACAAGCGCCTACGGCCCAACGGCAATCTGCAGTACACCGAAGTCACAGGTGCCCTCGCCCGCTTCGATGCCGACCCGCACGCGCCGACGCGTCCGGCGTGCGCTCCCCGCACCGATCATGTCGACGTGCTCATCGTCGGAGCCGGATTCAGCGGACTTCTCGCCGGAGCACGACTCCGCCAGGAAGGAGTCGCGTCGATCCGCCTGGTGGACGACGGCAGCGATGTCGGCGGGACCTGGTATTGGAACCGCTACCCCGGTGCGCAATGTGACATTGAGTCGTACATCTATATGCCCCTCCTCGAAGAACTCGGCTACATGCCCACCGAGAAGTACGCCCATGGACCAGAAATTCAGGCCCACGCCCGTGCGATCGCCGAGCACTTCGGCCTGATCGAGGACGCTTGCTTCCAGACCAGGGTCACCTCAATGCACTGGGACGACAGTGCCGACGAGTGGGTCGTGTGCACCGACCGCGGTGACCGCATGACCGCACGGTACGTGATTATGGCGATCGGCCCGCTGAGCCGCCCGAAACTGCCGGGCATTCCCGGACTCGAAGTGTTCTCCGGTCGCAGCTTCCACACCAGTCGCTGGGACTATGACTACACGGGAGGCGACACCACGGGCGGTCTCACCAAGCTACGTGACAAGCGCGTCGGCGTCATCGGCACCGGGGCGACCGGAGTGCAGTGCGTTCCACACCTCGGCGAGTGGGCGCAATCACTGTGCGTGTTCCAGCGCACTCCGTCGTCGATCGATGTGCGCGGGAACCAGCCGACCGATCCCACGTGGGTGGCTTCGCTCACGCCCGGCTGGCAACAACGCCGGATCGACAACTTCGGCGTGATCGTCACGGGTGGCCGCCAGGACGAGGACCTGGTCAAGGACGGGTGGACGGAAATCCTCGGCACGCTGTCGGGACTTGCCGCCCTCAACGGGGAACCCCTGTCCCCCAAGGAGCTCGGCGCACGGATGGAGCTCGCCGACTTCGCCAAAATGGAGCAGATCCGCGCACGCGTCGACGCTCTCGTGCACGACCCGGCGACGGCCGAGGCGCTCAAACCGTGGTATCGCCAGTTCTGCAAGCGGCCGTGTTTCCACGACGACTACCTCACGACGTTCAACCGCCCCAATGTCAGATTGGTCGATACGCACGGACGAGGCGTCGAACGCATCACGGAGCACGGAGTGGTCGTCGATGACACCGAGTATCCGCTCGACTGCCTGATCTTCGCGACGGGATTCGAGGTGGGCACCGAGTACACCCGGCGTGCCGGCTGCGACCTCACGGGTCGCGATGGTCTGCGCCTGAGCGAAAAGTGGGGCCGGAGGACGGCCACCTTCCACGGCTACATGAGCCGGGGGTTCCCCAACTGCTTCTTCATGGGGGGCATCCAGTCGGGCATCAGCCCCAACTTCACGGAGCTCTACAACGAGCAGAGTATTCATGTCGCCTACGTGGTCGAGTCCGCCCTACGCTTGGGCGCCCGTACCGTCGAGCCGACCGAGGCCGCCGAAGAGGAGTGGCTACGCGTGCTCGAGGCGAGCCAGGGACCGACCACGTTCCAGGAGCAGTGCACTCCCGGGTACTACAACAACGAAGGGCAGCCGGGCGAAGGACCAGGCTGGTTCGGAGGCACCTATGGCGGCGGGTCGCAGGCCTTCTTCAGGATTCTGCGGAAATGGCGTTCCTCGGGCGACCTCGCCGGCCTCGAGCTGCACTGACCGGGACGAGCCCCGGGCTTCCCCGCAGCGATCGTGCAATGCCCGTTGGTCGGGCCCGGACGTCACAGAGGACACCTGTTCGACACCCTGGGGCACGTCGCCTTTGCCAGCAAACTGCTCCTTGTAATAGACCTGTGCCCGAGTGAGGGCGCCCCGCTGGCCCCCCGAGCGCAACCCCCATCCCACGCGAGAGAGCTCACAATTCTTCTGCACCCCGAAAACCGGGCCCACACGAAAATGATCGGACGGTTGAGCCCCCCGCAACGAGGTGCTCGCCTGCAGTCAACCGGCGTCGAGGCTCGCCGGCCTGTCCGCGGAGTCGACCATGCGTTTGGGTAGCCGGGGGCGGCACGTGAAGGCTGGGAACCTTCGCTTGATGATCTCGAGCGCGACCGGGCGCATTGCCATCGCGGTGGTCTGCGTGCTCGCCCTGGGCCTCGCGCTCGGGTTCCTCGTGCCCGGACACGCAAGCCCCAAAGCGGCCACTCCCCGCTCGGCACCGGTCGCCAACATCCAGTCGCCGCACCTCGAGATCCCCGTGACGCCGAAGGCCCCCGTCCTTCCCCCCGCCACTGTGCCTCCCGCAGCCGCGCCGGCCTCGGTGGCCACGGCACCCCCCCTGGCCCCACGGGAAGTCTTCGGTTTCGCCCCCTACTGGAGCTTGGGCCAGAGCGCGGGGTTCAACGTGGCCGGGTTGACCACGCTCGCCTATTTCTCCATCGGCATCAACGCCAACGGGACTTTGAACGAGTCGGGGGCGGGCTGGAACGGCTATGAGAGCCAGGCGCTCTCCACCCTGATCACCCGGGCCCACGCCGCGGGAAAGCGGGTCGTCCTCACGGTGAACGACTTCGACCAGTCCTCGCTCAATGCGCTGACCTCCAACCCGGCCGCCGCCACCACCTTGGCCAAAGCGCTCATCGGCGCCATCGATGCGAAGAACTTCGACGGGGTGAATCTCGACCTCGAAGGAACGGGCAGCGCCGACCGGGCGGGTCTGACAGCCCTGGTGACGACGGTCGCCGACACGTTGCACTTCGTCAACCCGCATTGGCAGGTGACGATGGACACCTATGCCTCGGCGGCGGCTGATACCAGTGGCTTCTACGACATCTCGGCCCTGGCAGGCGTCGTCGACGCCTTCTTCGTCATGGAGTACTCCCCAAACGTGGCCGCCCCCGCCCAGGCCGACTCTCCGCTCACCTCTGCGCTCTTCAGCGATCTCAGCACTGCCGCCCAGTACGCCGCCGCGGTGCCGGCCGGCAAGGTGATTCTGGGCGCACCCTTCTTCGGCATCGACTGGCCGACCACTGGCAACACCCTCAATGCCACCGCGACCGGTGCGGCGACGACGCTCGACGACAGCGCCATCACGACGAGTGGACACCCCCTGTACTGGGACCCGGTGACCGAGACAGCGTGGACGGCGTATCAAGTGGGCGCCCAGTGGCACGAGTCGTTCTTCGACGATCCGACGTCGCTCTACCAGATCGCCCATCTCGCCGATCAGGACGGTCTGCGCGGTGTGGGGGTGTGGGCCCTCGGCATGGAGGGAACCGACCCGGCGATGGTCAGCGCCCTGGACGGCGTGGCCCCCGCCGTCAGCTACGCCGCCTCCCCTGTGGCCCCATCGACCACCACGACCACTGCTGCTCCGCCCGTCGCCGCGGCCGCGCCAGCGGCCACCACGACGACCACGAGTACGACGGTCCCCGTGGCGTCCATCGTCGGGACGTTCGAGGCCGAGTCCCTGGCCATCATCCAAGGCGCTGCCCCGTCGACGACGACACCGGCGTCGCAGAGCGTCACCCTCTGCGTCGTGGCCACTCCCTCGGCGCCGAACGCGGGCTGCGCCGCGCCCCTGCCCCCTGCGGCCGGCGGCACCACCTCGACGACTGCGTCGGCGGGCGTGACGCCGCCATTCCCCGGAGCCACCGTGGTCGGCCTGCTCAGTGGGGTGGTGGTGCAGAACGATGCCTCGCTCAGCTGCCTCGCCGGTGCCAACCAATCGACCGAGCTCGGTGCAACGTCAGCCGTGACGACGAAACCGGAACTGGTGGTGTGGCAATGGCCCGGGAACGCGCAGTACGACTACGTCGTTATCACGACGCCGTCCGGCTCGACCTCGACCGGTTGTGCCAACGCGACGTTGGCATTCCCCGTCGCGTCGAAGACGTCGGCCGTTGCATCGTAGGAAGACCGTCCGGGGTCAGGCTGCGTACCGCGTGGGTGCCCCCGGGCAGCCGCTTTGTTCCTCTACGGGTCGTAGTAGTACGGTGCCCGCTGTGCTCGGTGGCCGGAGGATGTTGGCTGGTGCGGGAATCTTGCTCTGCGCAGGTCTCACGCTTGCGGCGTGTGGAGGTGGAGTTCCCGCAGCCCCACCGGCCAGCCAGGGTGTCGTCGTCGACCGTCCGGTTCCCGCCATTCCACTGATCAGCTCCAACGGGACTGCAACATCGCTCGCCGCCTACCGGGGGAAGTACATCGTGCTCGCCAACTTCCTCACGCTCTGCCAGGACGAGTGCCCGCTCGTCACCGGCGCGTTCATCACGTTGCAGAGCGAGGTCCGGGCGGCGGGGCTGGGCAAGAAGGTGGTCTTCATGGAAATCACGGTCGATCCCATGCGCGACACGCCGGCCAGGCTCCGGGCCTACTCCAAGGAGTTCGGCGCCGACTGGCCGCTGCTGACGGGCACGCCGGCGAATCTTCACGCGCTCTGGAAGTTCTTCGGAATCTCCGTCCAGATCGTGCCCGAGGAGCAACCACCGAAGCTCGATTGGTATACCGGAAAACCGTTGACCTATGACGTCGACCACACCGACGGATACATCCTCATCAACCCCCAGGGACGTGAGCGTTTTATCGATGCCAACGCACCCAATCTCCACGGACATCTCAAGAAATCGCTGGAGGGCCTGCTCGACAACGGGGGGGTTCAGGAACTGAAGGACCAGCGCTCACCCAATTGGACGATCAGCGACGCGTCTGTCCTCCATAAGTTGGCTGGTCGGGCGCAACATCCCGGCGAACTAAATCACGTCCTTGGCCACCGTCGTGCTGTTGGCCGTGGTTTCGGCCACCGGGAAGATGAAGCCGCACTTGGGGCACGGCTCACCCAGAGTCTTGAGCTCCGCCAGGATGTCATAGGGCTTGTCCTGCAGCGTGCCGCAGGTCGGGCAGATCCGCAAGAGCCGGGTCCCGACCAACTCGAAGTTGGAGATGATGTCCTCCATGATGGCGCCATTGGCCGCCCATTCCTTGGCGTGCTTGTGGTACGCGTCCATGTGCCAGTCATTGACCGCTTCCTTGCTGGCCCACATGCTGATCTCGTTGTACCAACCCGGCTCGTCGGGGTGCTCCCACCACGTCAGATGGATGAACCCCGGCTTGCTCATCAGGTGGTGCCGCACATTGCTGAAGACGGTCCTGAACTTGTCGTACGCATCGGGGCTCGAGAATCGCACCCGCTGCATGCTGAGATAGACGCCCATTACTCCTCCTCGTTTCTGTTCGACTACGGGGTGACGCCCTCGACCTCAATGTCGGGCCCGAGCTTGCTTGGCGATGTCCTGGACGATGTTGCCTTCGACGACCGCCCGCCATTTCTTCGTCTGCTCCGTGCGGACCACGATGACGTGCCGCACGCCACGCGCCTTGGCCGCCTCCGCAATCGTCTTGACGGGCTTGCGGGAAGCGGCAATCTGTCCCCAGGCCTCGGCCCCCGCACTTCTCGATCTGGCGGACGGTCTTCTCGACCTGGGTCTTCTGGCCGTCCATCTCCTTGCGGGTCGGCATGAGGCCCGGATTGGGCAGCCCCAGCGACGAGCCGTAGATCCGGGCGATGGTGACCACCGCCACCGGCTCGCCGCCGCTGAGCCGCGAGCGCCGCCCTCACGGCCGACGGCGGGATCGGATCACCGAAGGGCGCGGCGATCAGGACGGCGGCCGACTGTGTCGGCTGCTTGTCGAACTTCCGGCGGCCGAACCGTCGGATCGGGCCGGCCACGGGACGGTGGACCTTCCAAGACGGATGTCACAACTCGGTGTCGGTGTCATGGCCGAGATGGTCGGCAGCGCGCGTCGACTCGCGCATCACCTGCAATCTCGAGCTGCGGCGCCGAAGGGTCCAGGTCGATCCCGCCCGGTGAGCCAACCACCACGGGCATCTCGTCCTCGTCGGTGATACCCAGTCCGCTTGTCGCTCATCTTGCGCCACCAGTAGAGGGGCACGTAGGCCGCCACGATGATCAGGCCCAGGAAGAAGAGGAAGTGGCCCTGGCCCGGACCGACCACGATGTCCGGTGAGTTGAAGCCACCGACGATGTAGTCGAAGGTGAGGAAGAGGGCGCAGGCCAGGGCGATCCACTTGAAGAACTCCGGCATGCGGAACGGGCTGATCCGCTGGGGCTGGAACTGCCGCATGAGGAAGTAGCCGTAGAGCGAGGCAGCCACGGCGATGATGTAGCCCACGTTCGAGAAGATGTAGATGCGCAGCGGGGAACCGAAGAGCCCCACCAACATGGCGCAGATGACGTTGAAGATCATGGCCCGGTCGGGCACGTGGTGCTTGTTCTGGTGCATGAAGAAACGGGGAAGCAAGCGATCCTCCGAGGCCTGGAACAGCGACCGGGCCACGCCCATGATGGCGTTGAGCACCGAGAGCAGGAGGGCGAAGATCAGCGGGATGCCGATGATGTACTTCACCCAGCCCTCGTTGCCGAAGATGTGGTCGGTGAAGGTGGTGTAGAGGGTCAGCGGGTCGGCCGTCTTGAGCGACGACCCGAGCACGCCCACGAAGACCATGGCGGTGGCGATGTAGATGAACACCCCGTAGAGGCCCTCGGCCGTGAGGGCGATCTTGGCGTCCCGGGCCGGGTCACGGCATTCACCGATGTAGCAGGCGGCCGCCTCCATGGCGATGGCGTTCCATGAGATGACGAAGATCCAGCCCATGAAGAACACGAATCCGGCCGTCTTGGGATCGGCATAGTGGAAGCCCGAGATGTTGTGCCAATGGAAGCTGCTCGGCTTGAAGATCGGCAGGAAGACCAACAGGGTCAGACGGGATCATGGAGACCACGCCGAGAATGGTGGCGAAGGTGGCACCCAGGCGGATGCCCAGGTAGCAAGGGATGAAGAGCCCGATCAGCCCGAAGAAGGTGATGAGCAGCACGCCGATGGACACCGGCGCACCGATGGCTCCCAGCGGGAGCGACCGTCCGTCCCAGGGGCACGTGGAAGAGCACGGCGATGTAGCCGGCGGCCAACAGCATGTTGATCGGTGCCACCGGGAACCAGCCCAGCCAGTAGCCCCACCCCGAGACGCCGCCGATGTGCTTGGCCGTCGTCTTCCCCAGCGGCTGGAAGCTCTCATAGGCGTAGGACGGCATGCCTCCGGTGCGGTGCGGGAGCAGGGCGGCCAGCTCGCCCATGCACAAGCAGACGATCAGGCCGATGATCACCACGAGGGCGATGGCCGGAATGGCCGCCGCTCCCATGGCCGCCACGGCGGCCGGGACGATGCCGGTGACCAGAATGGTGCCGGCCAAGCCCGATGACGAAGGCGCCCCACCAGTTGGTGCCTCTACTCAGTGACGTGGCGACTTCGGCTGGTGCGCCACCTACCGCGGTTCCTGATTCGCTCATGTGTCCTCTCCTCGGGGGACGGTGAGTGTGTTGGCTTCGAATCGTATGTCTCGGGACGGTCTACGATCGCGCTCAGGTAGCGCTCGAGTTCCCATGGGGTGACTTCGGCATGGGACGACCGGGCTTCGGCGCGCTTGGTCGCAACGAAGTAGTCGACGTAGTCCCCTTCGGGGGTCTTGCCGAGACCCTCCCTGAGGACGTCGTCGGCCTCGAGGTGCTCCAGAGGCGTGCCAGAGCGTCATCGGCATGGACACGAGTCCCCGCTCCGCGGCCTCCTGCTCGCGTCAGCTTGAGAAGGTTGAGCTCGCACGGGTCGCCCGGGTTCAGCTCCCGTTCGATCCCGTCGAGGCCGGCCGCCACAATGGCGCTCAGCGCAAGTACGGATTGGCCGATCCGTCGATGCAGCGGTCCTCGACCCGGCCCGGATCGGGAACCCGGAGCATGTGGGTTCGTCGTTGCCCCCGTAGGTGGCGTAGACCGGCGACCACGCCGCGCCCGAATCCGGTGCGCCACTGGCCAGCCTCTTGTAGGAGTTGACGGTGGGGCAGGCAACCGCGGCAAGGGCTTGGGCGTGCTCCAGCAGGCCCCCGATGAACGAATAGCCCATCGCTCGACATACCGAGACCACGGCTGTCAGCCGGATCCGCGAAGAGCTCGGTGTCGTCCTCCCCCCACAAGCTGAGATGCATATGGAGGCCGTTGCCCGTGAGATTGGAGAACGGCTTCGGCATGAACGTGGCCAACATGCCCGCTTCGGCGGCCAGCGAGTGGATCATGTAGCGGAAGACGATGATCCGGTCGGCCGTCGTCATGGCGTCGGCGTACTTGAAGTTCTGCTCGAACTGTCCGTTGGCGTCTTCATGGTCGTTGGCGTAGTTGGACCAGCCCAGGGTGTTCATGTGGCGCGAGACCGTGGTGAGGTGGTCGTACATCCGGGTCAGGGCCCGGGCGTCGTAGCAGGGAGCTTTGGCCTGATCCAACGGGTCGGCCACCTCGATCCCACCCGAAGGCGACCTTCGGACGAGGAAGTACTCACCTTCGGCGCCGACCTTCAAGGTCGTCCGGATGCGGCCAGTCGATCCAGCTGCCGACGCAAAATCACCCGCGGCGCGAAGGGCCAGGGCTCGCCGAGCACGTACGGGTCGCATTGGATGATGCCCAGGCCCGGACGCCACGGTGCGGGCATGTAGCTACTGAGATCCGGCATCGCCAGAAGGTCGGGGGACGAAGGGCGATTGGCCCATCGGACCGGCGGCAAACCCGGCAAAGCCGGCACCATCGGCCATGAGCCCGTCGATGGCCGAGACCGGAACCATCTTGGCGCAGGGCTTTCCGTGCATATCCACGAACATCGCAAAGAGGAACTCGACCCCGTCGCGCTTCGGTCGCGGCCGCGAGTTCCTCCTTGTTCGTGATCGGTCCGAACTCGGAAGTACTCATCGGTGCACATCGCCTCCTCGCCGTTCCTTCACGGCTCCGCCCTATGTCAACGATGTTGCCTCATGGGAAACAGGGCATGGTTTCCACTCTGTTGCGAAATGTTGCTCGTCTGTTAACAAGTCGGTCCGCCCGTCGGGTCCCGTCAGGCGTTTACTCTTAGTAAACACCGTTTCTTGACACGGACCGGGGACGCGTCATAATCGAAGGTAGCGATGCCCCGCACTGACGGCGAGAAAGGAAGGCCCAGCCGTGAGCGAAGCGGTCTCGGAACGCACCACCCTGCACCGCTATGCCCACCGCGCCGCGTACGACCGCCCGACGATCGACGCCATTTTGGACGAGGGCATCGTGTGCCACGTGGGCCTCCAGACCGACAAGGGGTTCCCGGTGGTGATTCCCCTGGCCTACGGGCGGGTCGACGATGTCGTGTATCTGCACGGATCCGCGGCCAGCCGGCTCTTTCGTGGCGCCCGGTCGCCGTCGGTGGAGATCTGTATGACGGTGACGTTCGTCGATGGGATCGTCGTGGCCCGCTCCACCTACAACACCGACATCAACTACCGCTCAGTGGTGATCATCGGAGAAGCCTCCGAGGTCAGCGATCTGGAAGAAAAGCGCATCGGTTTGGAGTGCCTGGTGGAGCACATCATTCCCGGCCGCACCCTCGACGCCCGGGCGCCCACCGAAAAGGAGCTGCGGAGCACGATGCTGCTCAAGCTCCCGCTCGCCGAGTCGTCGGCAAAAATCCGCACGGGATGGCCTTCCGACGAGGCGGAGGACTACGACCTCTCCATCTGGGCCGGCGTCATTCCCTTCGTCCAGCAGGTTCAGGCTCCGCTGGACGACCCTGCGCTCCGATTCGAGCTGGCCGCACCCGACTATGTCACCCAGCTACGAGCCGGTGAGGACTGCCTGTTTCCTACTAGGAAACATTGTCTCCCATCATTCGGGAGTAGGATGGACAGGCGCGTGAGCCACGGAACGGAGGGAGGTAGGACATGTGCGGTGTAGTCGGCCTGCTGATCCGGGACCTAGCCTCCAGCCGCAACTGGGGTCGATGCTGGTCTCCATGATCGAAGCGCTCGACGAGCGCGGCCCCGACTCCTCCGGGATCGCCGTGTACGCGGACGATCCTGCGCCGGCAGTCCGGCCGCCAGCGTCGATGCCCGCACCCGTCAAGATCTCACTGGGTAGCGACGAGCCCGTCGACTGGCTCCACATCGGCGACACGCTCTCGCAACGATTCGGCACCGCCATCGACCCCGAACCTTCGGTGCCGGCGTGGTGGTGGAGGCGTCCGAAGCGGTCGAGGAAGAGCTCACGATGACCATCACTGACGTCGTGGCCTCAGGTGCGGGTCCTCGGCACTGGATGCGACCTGCGTGTCCTGAAGGACACCGGCCGTCCCACCGAGACCTGTGCCCGTTACGGCGTGGCCGGTGGTAGGGCTACCTGGCGGTGGCCCATACCCGCATGGCGACGGAATCGGCCGTGACCGTCCTGCACTCTCACCCGTTCGTCCCCACGAGGGACCTCTGCGTGGTGCACAACGGATCCTTCTCGAACTACGCCACCGTGCGGCGCTACCTGATGGCCGACGGCGTCCGGTTCGACTCGGACAACGACTCCGAAGTGGCGGCACGGTACCTGGCCCGCCGGCTGGCGACTGGGCGACGACCTCGAAGAGGCCACCCGCTGGGTCATGAAGGAGATGGACGGCTTCTTCACGCTCGTCATCTCGACCGCCGAGGAGATGTCGGTGGTCCGGGACCCCTTCGCCTGCAAGCCGGCCGTGGTGGCGGAGACCGAACGGCTATGTCGCGGTGGCCTCGGAGTACCGGGCCCTGGCCGAGCTCCCGGGCATCGCCACAGGCCACGGTCTTCGAGCCCCAACCCGAGGAGGTCTATACATGGAGTCGCTGAACTGCGAGGCCCTGGGGACGCGAGCAGTCAACCAGCGGCTGCGCTCCCTCCCGAACGGGGCGCGGGCGCAGCTCGCTGCACCCTCGGGGGCGGCACAACCTCGCCGTCGGCCTGTCCTCGCCGATATCGATCGACATCGAGGGGAATGCCGGCTACTTCGTGGGCGGGCTCGGGGGACATCAGCGACGGCACCGGACCCGACATCGTCGTCAACGGCTTCGTCGGGTGGTCGGTCGGCGAGAACCTCATGGGCGGATCGATACGGGTGCGCGGGAGCGCCTCGCAGAGTGCCGGTTCGAGCGCCCGAGGCGGCACCATCGTGATCGAGGGGGACGCGTCATTACGCGCCGGGATATCCCTCAAGGGCGCCACCTTGGCCATCGGCGGTGATGCGGGCGCGATGTCGGGATTCATGGCGCAGTCCGGTCGCATTCTGATCGGCGGGAATGCCGGGCACGGCCTAGGCGACTCACTGTACGAGGCGATCATCTACGTGGCGGGGAGCATTGCCTCACTCGGATCCGATGCGGTGATCGCAGGAGATGACCGACGACGACCTCCTGACCGTCAAAGAGCTCGTCCAGGAGACCGGCTTCGACCATATCGACCCGTCCCGCGTCACCAAGGTGGCGTCCGGCCCGGCAGCTCTACCACTTCTCCACGCACAACCACGGCGCCTACTGATGGCGGCCGATCGTTCGACGGCCCAGACGAATCAGAGCTTCCCACCCGAGGTCATCGCCCGCATCCACCAGATGGCCGACAGCGGCCAGTATCCGATCCGCGGGCTCGGCGCCCGCCGCAAGCTGCCGACCTTCGACGACCTGGTCTTCCTGACGGCCTCGGTCTCGCGCTACCCGCTGGAGGGCTACCGGGAGCGCTGCGAGACCCGGACCGTCCTGGGGTCTCGCCATGGCGCACGGCCGCTCGAGCTCGAGATCCCGATCACGATCGCCGGCATGAGCTTCGGCGCCCTCTCCGCCACGGCCAAGGAGGCCCTCGGTCGGGCCGCCACCGCCGTGGGGACGTCGACCACGACCGGTGACGGCGGCATGACCCCCGAAGAGCGCAAGGCGTCTTCCCTCCTCGTCTATCAGGTGCTCCCCTCCCGCTACGGCTTCGACCCGGCGGACCTTCGCCAGGCCGACGCGGTGGAGATCGTCGTCGGCCAGGGAGCCAAGCCCGGCGGCGGCGGCATGCTGCTCGGGCAAAAGGTCAATGCCCGGGTGGCCGCCATGCGCACGCTGCCTCCCGGCATCGACCAGCGATCGGCGAGCCGCCATCCTGACTGGGTGGGCCCCGACGACCTGCGGATCAAGATCGAGGAGCTGCGCGAGGCCACCGAGTGGGCGATCCCCATCTACGTGAAGGTGGGGGCCACCCGCGTCGACCACGACGTCAAGCTCGCCGTTGCGGCGGGCGCCGACGTGATCGTCGTCGACGGAATGCAGGGAGGGACGGCCGCCACACAGGATGTCTTCATCGAACATGCGGGGATTCCGACGTTGCCGGCCGTCCGCATGGCCGCCGCTGCACTCGAAGAGATCGGCGTGAAGGGTGAGGTGCAGCTCGTCGTCTCCGGGGGCATCCGGTCCGGCGCCGACGTGGCCAAGGCGCTTGCGCTGGGCGCCGACGCCGTTTCGATCGGCGTGGCCGCCTTGCTCGCCCTCGGATGCAATCGGAATGCCTACCGCACGCGCCGGCGGCGAAGTGGTCGATGTCGAAGCGGACTATGCCGCGCCTCGGAACCTCTGCCGGCCACTGCGCGCACTGTCACACCGGGCGGTGCCCGGTCGGCATCACCACGCAAGACCCGGTGCTCGAGTCCCGGCTGAGACGCCGAACACGCCGCCGCATCGGTCGCGAACTACCTGCGGGCCACGACGATGGAGGTCACGGCACTGGCCCGCGCCTGCGGCAAGTCCGACGTCCATCATCTCGAACCGGAGGATCTGGTCGCCCTGACCGTCGAGGCGGCGGCCATGGCGAAGGTGCCTCTCGCCGGCACGAATTGGATCCCCGGCTGGCCCGCCTAGGAGGGAACGTGTCAGCTCACGACATCGGCCGAGGTTCTCATCGTGGGCGCCGGCGTCACCGGGCTGAGCACCGCCCGCGCCCTGGTCGAGCTGGGCGTCAGCGACGTGCTGGTCCTCGACCGGGCGACCGTCGGTTCCGGTGGAAGCGGCAAGTCGAGCGGCATCGTCCGCTGTCACTACGGCATCCGTTCACTTGGCCGCCATGGCGTGGCGCGCCCTACCCGTCCTCGAGCAATGCCGTCGAGATCCTGGGGGCGGAATCGGGCTATCGCAAGACCGGGTATCTCGTCGGGGTGGGAGCGCAGAATCTCGGTGCCCTGCGGGCCAACGTCGCCATGCACCAGAGCATCGGTGATCGAGGTGGAGCTCGTCGGACCGGAGACGGCGCAGGAGCTGTGGCCGGCGGCCGATCTGAGCGACTTTGCCGAGTTCGCCTTCGAACCCCGCGGCGGTTACGGCGACGGACATCAGACGGCGCAGGCATTCTCCGTCGCCGCTCGCCGGGGTGGCGCACGCCTGCGCCAGAACTGCGCCGTGGCCGCCCTCGAGGAACGCCGAGGGAGCGGATCACCGGCGTCCGGCTTGCGCAACGGTGACAGCATCGCGGCCGGACACGTCGTGCTGGCCGCCGGACCATGGTCGGTCGCTCTGGCCGAACCGGTCGGGGCTCGAGCTCCCCATCCGTGCGCAACGGGCGCAGATCCTGTTGGTCGACCCTGGAAGACCGATCGAGCAACGTCCCGGTCTTCTCCGACCTGGCCTCGCTGCAGTACGTGCGCATGGAGGGGACCGACTCGATCCTGGTGGGCGACAGCGACCACTCCACTCCGGAGTGGGCCGATCCCGACGACTATCGGGAGCGGGCCACCGATGACGAGCTGATCCACATGATCCCGAAGTTCGAACACCGCTTTCCGGGTTTGAGCGGCGCTCGCCTCTCGTCCTCCTACGCCGGCTGCTACGACGTCACCCCGGACTACAACCCGATGATCTCCGCCTCTCCGATCGAGGGGCTGTGGATCTGCGCCGGCTTCTCGGGTCACGGCTACAAGATCTCCCCCTCGGTCGGCGAGCTCATGGCCGACATCATGACCAAGGGGGCCAGCCGCCACCCCGACGTTGAGGCCGAGGACTTCCGCTGGGACCGCTTCGCCGCCGGCGACCATCTGGTCAGCCCCCATCCCTACGCTGGCGCTGGGCAAATGCGCTGAAGCGGGCACGGCCTCCCCGGTGATCCGAGGCGGGGAGGCATATATTGATCCGTCGTGGCCAGTCGTCAGAGCATGCGCGCGCCGAGCCTCCGTGCCGTCAGCGCGAAGAAGGAAACACCGCCGCAAGCGGACGCGTGGCCACGCCGGCGAAGACACGGCCCGGGGAGCGACCAAGAAGCCCGCCGCTCCGACGCCGGCCAGCCGGGCCACGAAGGCGGCGTCGAACGTGGAGGTCGTCGACGAGGGAGCCCGACGGCAGCCGACGGTCCGAGCGGTCAGCTGGGCCGAGTGATCGCCAACCATGTGCGCAGCCGGCGACTGGAGATCGGGCTCACCGTGGGGCAATTGGCCGAGCGCACCGGAATCTCGAAGGGCATGTTGTCGAAGATCGAGAACGCGCAGACGTCGCCGAGCCTTTCGACGCTCGAGCGCCTCTCGTCGTCCCTCGACATGCCGGTGACGTCCCTGTTCCGAGGCCTCGCCGAGGAACGGGACGCCGTCTTCGTCAAAGCGGGAAGTGGCCCCGAGATCGTCAGGAAAGGGAACCCGGGCCGGACACACCTACCAGTTGCTGGGCACGTTACGCGGGCCCGTACAAGCGGATCGAGCCGCTCCTCGTCTCGTTGGTGGAGAGCACCGAGGTCTTCCCGCTCTTCCAACACCCCGGGATCGAGATGCTCTACATGCTCGAGGGAATTCTGGAGTACAGCTACGGGCGGGAGCACTACCGGATGGAGAAGGGCGACACACTGCAGTTCGAGGGCGACATTCCGCACGGGCCCACCAAACTGGTGAAGCTCCCCATCCGGTTCCTCTCGGTCACCGTGTACGGGAGCGACCGGACCTGACGTTGCGGGGGTCGCCACCCTCAATTAACACGATGGACACGCGGGTCCTCTTGCCGTCAAATCTCTGATCTGTTTACTCTAAGTGAACAGAGTTTCTCTAGAGATGGCAGGCCCCACCATGACCACCACCGAACTCGACCGCTTCGTTGCGGGGGACGGGCGCGCCGAACTCATCGAGCAGGTAGCCCGACAAATCGAAGCCGACGGCATCACCTACATCTACTTTCAATTTGTCTCGGTGACGGGACGAGTGATGGGCAAGGGCATCCCCGCTGCGCACTGGAGATCCGTGGCCAACAAGGGGTTCCAGCTGGTGTACGGGGCCACCGCCAATCTCTTTACGGACCGTCACGGGCGTTACATCGGCTACGGGCCTGAGGCAGCCGAGTTGGTCGGTCTGCCCGATGTCGAGACATTCTGCGTCCTGCCGTGGGATCCCAAGGTCGCCCGCGTCTTCTGCACGCTTTTCCGGGGCCGCGAAGAAGTCGACCAACCCGGGGGCTTCCTCACTTCGGACTGCCGCGGGAATTTGCACCGCCTGCACAAGCAGTTCACCGCCGACACCGGGCTCACACTGCAGGCGGGATGCGAACCGGAGATGATGTGGCTCAAGACGAACCCGGACGGGACCCCGTCGGTCGAAGGCATGACCAAGCCCTACTGCTATCACATCGACCAGTTCTCCGAACTACAACCCGTGATCCACAAGGTCATCGAGTACAGCACCAAAATGGGCCTCGACATGATTCAAGGGGATCACGAGGATGCTCCCGGTCAGCTGGAACTGAACTTCACCTTCGGGCGCGCCGAGGAAACGGCGGACCGGCTGACCACGTACCGCCAGGTCTGTCGCCAGGTGGGGCGCGAGTTCGGGGTGTTCCCCTGTTTCATGCCCAAGCCGTTCATGGGCGTGTCGGCCAACGGGTGTCACCACAACATCTCACTGTGGCAGGGCGACGTGAACATGTTCCTGCCCGAAGGCGACGATCCTCGCATGCCGAGCAAGGTGGGTCTGCACGCCATCGGCGGGGTCCTGACCCACCTGCGTGCGCTGACGGCCATTACGGCTCCCACCGTCAACTCCTACCGGCGATTCGCCGATGCCGGGTTTTGGGCCCCCGTGTTCGCCGACTGGGGCTTCCAGAATCGGACGACCGCGCTGCGGGTCAGTGCCCCGGGTCGATTCGAATACCGGTCCGTGGACTCCGCCGTGAACCCGTATCTGTCGATGGCATCACTCCTGGTCGCCATGCGCGACGGGTTGGACCAGAGCATCGACCCCGGTCCACCAGAGGACGGCAACATTTACGACGCCATCGAAGCCGGCAAGAAGGTGACGCGCATCCCGAGCACTCTCGGAGAGGCCCTCGATGCACTCGAAGCGGACAGCGTCGTTCGCCAAGCGCTGCCTGACGAGATGTTCACCGTGTTCATGCATTACAAGCGGGACGAATGGGAACGCTTCATCGGGACCGTCACCGACTGGGACGTGAAGGAGTATCTCGACATCCTGCCGTAGGGATGCTCCTCCGCGCGATGTCGCCCACCCGACCTCGATGATCCTCGACCCCGAGCAGATCCGTGTTGCCGTCACGCAGCGCCGAATGGACGAGTGGTTGGCCGGCGCCGCGATCGAGACCGTGCACCTCGCGCTGCTCGATGCGTCCGGGACGCTCCGCGAGAAACGCCTGGGCCGGACGGCCGCCTCTCGAGCTTTCGAGAACGGCTGGAGCTTCATCGATGCCATCCAATGGTGGGATCCCGACGACGACGTGTGGCGACACGGTGGATCGGAGCACCAGAACGCAACCGTTGACCTCACCAGTGGACGACCGTTCCCCTTTGAGGCCAATGCAGCCGTGTTCATGGCCGAGTTCAACGGTTCGCTGGCCGAGCTCTCGCCGCGCCGTCAACTCCAACGGATGATCGAACGTCTCCTCGAGGCGGACCTGGAGGCCGACATCGGATGGGAGTTCGAATGCATCGTCCTCGAATCGTCACGAGACGGTATTCCATGGCAGACCGCGCAGCTGCGGCCCGCCATGTCCGCCAATCGCTGCTGGTCGTCCCAGACGATGGCGAGTGAGGCGGAGATGATCGGGGGTCTGACCGCGGGACTGGCTGGAGGCGACATCCCGGTCGATCACGTGTGCGCCGAACTGGGCCCTGGCTGCCTCGAGCTCGCGCTGGCCCACCGAGCAGCCAACCGTTCGGCCGACAACGCCGCGTGGGCCAAAGTCTTCACCAAGGCGTATTTCGCCCAGCGTGGGCTGGTTGCCTCCTTCATGGCGCAGCTGGGCGATGACTTTCCGGGGCTGGGTGGACACCCGAGCCTGTCCCTGCGCTCGACGACATCGGGGGGTTCCGCGCTCATGGAGAGCGGCGGGGGACTGTCGAAGACGGCCTTGGCTGCGATCGCAGGCATCACACGGCTACTCCCGGAGTTTCTGGTCATGGGGGCACCGAACCCGAACTCGTATAGGCGTTTCGGACCGGGCAATTGGGCGCCCAGCACCGCCACCTGGGGCATCGGGAACTACAGCTGCGCCCTGCGGGTCGTGGCGGACGAGCCCCAGTCGGCCCGTCTCGAGCTACGGATACCGGGGGCCGACACCAACCCACACCTCTGCGCAGCGATGTTGCTCGGTGCCGCCCTCTGGGGAATTGAACAGGGCCTGGAGGCTCCGGCTCCGGTCGCGGCCCCTGACGACGGCCGCCAGCAGGTGACCGGGCGGGCGCTGCCCCGGGATCTCATTGAAGCCTCTGAACGCTTCGCCCAGAGCACGGCCGCCCACGCCCTGTTCGGGTCGGAGTTCGTGTCGCACTATGCCGCCTCCCGTATGGTCGAGGCGCAGGCCTGCGGGCGATTCGTGTCGGATCAGGAACGTCGCCGCTACCTCGGGAACGTGTGAGGAGCGGGTGATCCGGTGACCGTCGAAGACGCGCCTTTCGAGCTGACCGAAGTGCAGATCGCGTCGTTCGCCCGGGACGGCTTCGTGATCGTCGACCAGATCGTCGATCCCGCCCTCGCGGCCCGGGCCCTGGCGCGCTATGACGATCTCTTCGCGGGCCGGTTCGAGACCGGCCTGTATCCCGATGAGTGGAACTGGCGGGCCGGGCGAGATCCCGAGCACCTGACCCGCCAGATCTGCAACGCCTGGAAATCCGATCGTGATGTGGCGAGTGTCGTCCTGCGTGCGGACATCGGGCGCGCCTGCGCCCGCCTGGGTGGGTGGCCCGGCGTGCGGCTCAGCCAGGACAACGTCTTGTGGAAGCCTCCCCACGGCAAGGCCCTTGGTTTCCACCAGGATTCGAGTTACGAACAGTGGGCGTTACCGTCGGAGTGGGTCAGTTGCTGGATCGCCCTCGAGGACACATCAGCCGCGCAGGGAACGGTCGAATACGTCCGGGGGTCCCACAAATGGGCCCACTGGGGAATGATCGAGGAGTTTCACGGTCCCGATGATCCCCATCGGGAACTCCGGATGGCAGCGCACGCACACGGCGAGAGCCCGGAGTTCGTTCCGGTGGAGGTGGCGGCCGGTGGTGGCGCGTTCCACGCCGGCTGGACCTGGCATGGTTCGGATGTCAATCGGTCCCTCCTGCCACGCCGTTCGCTGGTCGCCCACTGCATGTCATCCGAGGCGCGCTTTCACCCTGCGACGACGGGCTATCTCTACAGCCGCTACAAGCGGTTCGGCGACGACGAGATGGATGAATCGTTCTTTCCCGTCACCTGGCGTGAGGACGGCTACCGTTCGCCCTTCATCGATCCGTACCTCGCCAAGAGCGTGGGGTGGGCCGGAAGCCCGGTCGAATGACCGATGGCTCAGATGGAGATGGAAGGAAAGTCCACCAGCTGTGCCGCCGGAAGTTCGTCCACGCCGGGGAGCCTCCCGTCCGTCACCTCCAGCGGTGCGGGAGCAGTAAGCACCGGAAGGGAGGTGAGACTCGTCACCCGCTCGCGCATTCCCTTTCCCCCGAACCGGGCGAAACGACGACGGCGTCGGGAGCCCAGCACGATGACGTCGGCCGACCAGTCGTGGGCCGCCGTCACGATCCGGCTCTCCACCCCGAAGCAGCTCGTGAGATAGAGCGACCCCTCCGTCGGGATGCCGGCCGCGCGCAGGGCGCCCACCGCATTCTCGAGATGGTTGATCGCCTCGGTCTGCGTCTCCGCTGTAAACCCCCGGCCCCCGACGAGGTACTCGTTCACATGGACGACCCGGATGGTTCCCGAGGACTGTGCGGCCATCGCCATGGCAAAGCTCACGGCGGCCTCACTCGAGCTCGACGCGTCGACAGCAAGGAGAATTCGATTGAACATGGTGGATCTGACCTCCACGTCGCCTGTTCGGCGGGCGGCATTGAATTGTTTCCTACAGGTTAACACCCAGTTCATGACAGGAATACGGGTTTCCTGTCAATAAACCATCAACACGGTCGGCCGGAGCCGACCGTGGCCCGGTAGTTTCGCCAATCCGACCAGGCGACAAGGATGGACCATGCCCCGCCGCGGCTACCAGATGCTCAACGCCTACCGCGAGCTGGTCATCGTGTCCGCCGCTGCCGCCGTCGGTCTCACGCTCCAGGCACCGCTCGATTGGGTGGACCGCCACCAGGGCATCGACGTCTTCTTGGTGATTCTGGTCTTCTCCACCGCCCTCTCGATCGAGGCGCGGAGCCTCGGCCGGCTTCCCGCCGCCTGGCGACCGCTCAGCCTTGCGCTGGTAGGCGGTATCACGGTCCTCCCGGCGCTTTCCTGGCTGGTGGCCCAGCCCATAGGACCGGGCCACTTGCGCGACGGCGTCACGACGATCGGCCTGGCCCCCTGTGAAATCGCGTCGATCGCCACGACGGCCATGGCCGGGGGCGATATCGCGCTCGCTGGTGGTGTGCTCATCGGTTCGACCGTGCTCACGGTGCTCCTGGCCGGGCCGATTCTGGCTCTCGAGGCGTCGGGGACGGCGCTCGACCCCTGGCACATTCTCCTCAACCTCCTGTGGGTGGTGGCGCTACCGCTGGCAGTCGGCATCGCGATCCGCTCCCGCTTCGAGCTACCGGGGAACACGGCGCGCGTCGCAGCCACCACGAGCACGTGGTCGGTGGCTGTCCTGGTCGCGCTGGTGGCCGCCGAGGTGCATTTCACTCTTGCGTACCTTGGCGTGCTGGCGGCCGTTGTCGTCTTTCTGGCCGCGTCGGCCGGGGTGGGCCTGCTTGTCAGGCGGTCGGCCACGGTCCCCGCCAAGAAGGCGCTCCTCCTCACCATGTCGATGCGGGACTTTGCCATTGCAGCCGGGTTGGCCGCGGCGGCATTCGGCCCCAAGGCCGCGGCCCCGCTCGGCCTTTACGGCGTCATCGTGCTCGTCTGGGGCACGGGGAGCGCCGGATTCATGCGGGGACGAACGTCGAGCTGAACCGCGGACCTCTCAGGCCCAGCGCACCGTGTCCTCATCGTCGAGGCGCGGCAGCCGTTCGAACCACGGATCGACGCCGGGGTGACCGATATTGACGACCAGGATGGAACGCCAACGGCCGTCGGGGAAGAAGTCGGCATCGAGACCGGCAGCGTCGAACCCTGCCATCGGGCCGGCGGCGAGGCCGTGCGCCCGGACCGAAAGGATGAAGTACCCCGCCTGGAGGGTGGCATTGAACGTCCCCGTACCGGCTCTCATCTCGTCATTGGCCTCGAAGACGTCTCGCATTTCAGGCCGGAACGGCAGCAGGGTGGGGATGTAGTCGTGGAATCGGTTGTCGACCGCGAGGACTGCTACGGCGGGAGCTGACGCCGTCTTGGCCTTGTTGCCGTCGTTCATGTGCGTGACCAGCCGATCCCTTCCCTGGCCGGGGTGTACATAGAGGATCCGCAGTGGCTGGGTGTTGGCCGCCGTGGGCGCCCATTTGGCCAGGTTCCAGATTTCGGCGAGCTCGGCGTCGCTGACGGGAGTGTCCGAGAACGTGTTCGCAGTGCGGGCGTCGGTGAAGAGGGTGGCTCGTCCAGCGGGATCGAGCTTGCCCAGCGTCCGTGGGGGGACTTCGGTCAGGGTGGTCATGGCGGCACTCCTCAATTAGTTGAAGCAACAATCAAATGGTAGACCCATTTACTTGATTCGTCAAGTAAATGGGTCTAGGATGAGAGACGTGGACCGGATCGATCAGCAGGAGCCTGCAACGGAGTCGCTGTGGCTGGACGACGAGCAGCAGTGTGCCTGGCGCGGCGTGGTCCAGCTGTTCATGAAGCTGCCCGGGGCGATGGAGAGTGATCTCCAGCGCAACGCCGGCCTCACGCTGTACGAGTATGTGGTGCTGGCTCTTCTGTCGGAGGCTGCTCACCGGACGTTGCAGATGTCCGAGCTGGCCGCCGGAACCAACTCTTCGCTGTCGCGGCTCTCCCACGTGGTCTCCCGCATGGAGAACAGGGGCTGGATCACCCGCCAGGTCTGCCCCACCGATGGCCGGGCGACGGAGGCGGTGCTGACGGATTCGGGCCTCAGGAAGGTCGTCGAGGCCGCGCCGCACCACGTACGGGCCGTCCGTGCACTCGTGGTCGATCCGATCACGCCGGCCCAACTACGCCAGTTGGGTGCTGCGGCAGCGAAGATCGGGCAACGAATCGAAGAGTGGAACGCCGCGCGACCCGCGCAGGTGAACAGCTGTTAATCAAAGGAGCGCATCATGGAACACGTGGTCCTCAAGACCCTCGAGTTGGGCTTTCCCTGGCCCACCACTGACCCTTTCATAGTGACCGTGCACCATGTCGATCACTTTCCCGCCGGCAACGCAGACATGGGACCCGCGACAACGCAAGGGCAACGAGAACCCGAAACCGATCCTGCCTCGCCCGGATGGGGCATGTACTACGGACGCGTCGTGCCCGGGTTCCCCCAGCACCCGCACCGTGGCTTCGAGACCGTGACCTTCGTGCGCAAGGGCATCATCGACCACTCCGACTCACTCGGGGCAACGGCACGGTACGGAGCGGGCGACGTGCAGTGGCTCACCGCGGGCCGCGGAATCCAGCACGCCGAAATGTTCCCTCTGCGGGATCAGAGTGGACCCAACACCTCGGAGCTCTTTCAGATCTGGCTGAATCTGCCGGCGAGCGACAAAATGGTCGAGCCGTACTTCACCATGCTCTGGCGGGAGGACGTGCCGACCACGGTCTGCAAAGACGACGCTGGTCATGCCACGGAGGTGACAGTCGTCGCTGGAGCATTCGGGGACATCCGGCCCTTACCGGCGCCCCCGGAGTCCTGGGCCTCGAAGGACGAGGCAGAGGTGGCCATCTGGCAATTCCTGGCCGAGCCCTCGGCGCAATGGTCCCTTCCTCCCACCGTGCAGAGCGGAACCGTCCGGACTATGTACGTGTTCGAAGGCGCCGTCGAGATCGACGGGGTCCGTCTGGAGGCACCGATCGGAGCCGTGCTGCGATCCGACATCCCCGTCGTTGTCGTCGCCGTGCGAGAGGGCGCACAAGCCCTCATCCTCCAGGGTCGGCCAATCGGTGAACCCGTGGCGATGGGCGGACCGTTCGTCATGAACACCCAACAGGAGATACAAGACGCCTACAACGACTACCACCGCACCGGATTCGGTGGATGGCCCTGGGAGGCCGCCGACCCGGTGCACGAGCGGGCGAATCCCCGGTTCGCCCGCCACCCCGACGGGCGACAGGAGTTTCCCGAAAGCTGAACACCGATCGCGCTTCGCGCGGACATCGTCGCCCTCGTTGACTAGCCTCTCCCTTCGATCACCAGGGGGGAACATGCGTTCATGTCGAGGAAAGCTCGTGACGGCTGCCGTGCTGTTGGCTGCGGCGTTCACCCCTGTGGTTGCGTCCGAGGGGACGGCATCAGCTGCGCCCGCACCGATCAAGATCGCCCTCATTTCATCGCTTACGGGTCCGGCAGCCAGCGAATTCTCGACGACAGCCCAGGGTTTCAATGCCCGGATCGCCCTGCAGAACGCCATGGGGGGCATCAACGGCCACAAGATCGAGGGAATTGTCATTGACGATCAGACGAGTCCTTCGTCCGATGCCACGGCAGTGCAGGACGCAATTTCGAAGGGTGTGGCCGGAATCGTCGCAGTCAGCCCGCTCTTCTTCGACGGTGCAAAGTATGCCGAGCAAGCCGGAATTCCGGTGACGGGCGGATACTTCGATGGTCCCGAATGGGGTGAGAAGCCCTACACGAACATGTTCGCTTCGGACGCGGGAAGTCTCGACCCGACGTATCCGGTGAGTGGGCTCTATGGAATTCTCGTCAAGAAGTTCGGCGGCAGCGTGGTGGGTTCCTATGGATACGGCATCTCGCCGAGCGCCGTCCGCTCGGCGACCGGCTTTGCAGACTCTTCGAAGCATGCAGGTTTGAAGGTGGGCGTGCTCGACACGTCGGTTCCTTACGGCAGCGTCGACTTCAGTACGGAAGCCCTCGCCGCCAAGCAGGCGGGCGTCAATACGATCTGGGCGAGTATGGACGACAACTCGGATTTCGCCCTCGTCACAGCAATGAAGCAGGCAGGCGTGAAGCTCAAGACGGTGCTCCTCCCGACGGGCTACGAGCCATCGGTAGTGAACTCCCCTGCCTGGAGTGATCTGCAGGGTGCCTATTTCTTCTCCGAATTTCGACCGTACGGTGCTCCGGATGCGGCAACGAAGCAGATGGCATCGGCTCTCGAGAAGTACGAACACACGTCGGCCTCCGATTTTCCGACGTACAACATCTACGAGTCGTGGATCGGCGCCGACCTGATGCTCAAGGGCCTCGCGCTCGCCGGGAAGAATCCCACCAGTGCCGGCGTCATCAAGGCGTTGCGGGGCGTGACCTCCTACAACGCCAATGGCCTTTTGCCGACGTCATTTGACTACGCGACCGACTTCGGCCATGACGCGAAGCACACCTGTGAGTGGATCCTTCAGGCCAAGAAGTCCGGATTCGCGCTCACCAGCACGACGCCGACCTGCGGAAGCGACATACCGGGCACATCGACGGCCACAAGTTCCTGAGATCCGCCCTACCGGAGGCCGACCGGTCTGTCAGTCTTCGACCGCCGGCGCAGCGGGGTTCGCCAATGCGGCGAGATTGCCGCTCGGGAAGACAAGTGCCGCGACCACGGCTCCGACCAGGAAGATGAGGGCCGACCAGAGGAACGCCGTCGCATAGCTATGCACCGCCGCCGCCCTCACGTTGGCGGGGCTGGCCACCTTTCCGACGAGATACGCCGTGGCTGCGCCGGCAGCCAACGTGTTCAAGAGTGCGGTGCCGATAGACCCTCCGACCTGTTGGCTGGTGTTGAGCGTGGCTGAACCGACGCCGGCATCGTGGGGCAGCAACCCGAGCGTGCCCGTGCTGAACGCGGGGGCGAGGCTAAGCCCGAAGCCGACACCGAGGAGCGTGACGTACGGCAACACCTGGGTGGCGTAGGAGCTGTGCACACCGATCATATGGAGCATGTACATCGCAACGGCCGATGTCAGCAGGCCGATCGGCACGATGACCCTTGGTCCAACGGTCGGCAGGAGCACCCGGTTCGACACCTGGGCCATGCCGGCCAGTCCGACGACCAGGGGGAGAAACGCCACCCCCGTCTTGACGGGGCTGAAGCCGAGCGTCCCCTGTAGGTAATAGGTCAGGAAGAGGAAGACCCCGAAGACGCCGATGCTGGCGAAGAGCATGGCCAGGAGGGAGCCACCCCGGGTTCGGTTCCGCACGATGTGCAGAGGGAGCAACGGGTAGGTCCGGCGCGATTCGACGTAGGTGAAGATCGCCAGGAGCACGACACTGAGCACGAGGAAGGCGATGGTGTATGGGTTCGTCCATGCCGTGGTCTCGGCGTGGGAAAACCCGTAGACGAGAGAGAACAGACCGCCGGTGACCAGAAGCAGGCCGGGGATGTCAATGGGGTCGCGATCGGCTGCCTTGTCGTTCTTCAGCCACAGCAGGGCCCCGGTCGCCGCGATCGCAGCGAAGAAGAGGTTGACGAACAGGGTCCAGCGCCACGAGGCGTAGGACGTCAACAGGCCTCCGAGGAGGAGACCGATCGCCCCGCCCGCTCCGGCAATGCCGCCGTAGATGCCAAATGCCTTCCCCCGCTCCGTCGGATCGGTGAACGTGGTCGTCAGCAGAGCCAGGACCGACGGGGCGAGCAGCGCACCGAACGCGCCCTGAATACTCCGTGCCGCGACCAGCATCGGGAAGTTGAGCGAAGCACCACCGAGCGCCGATGCCAGGGCAAAACCGATCAATCCGATGAGGAGCGCACGCTTCCTCCCGATGATGTCGCCGATGCGTCCACCCAGGAGCAGGAGGCTGCCGAACGCAAGGGAGTAGCCCGTCACCACCCACTGGCGGTCGGCGTTGGAGAAGTTGAGGTCGTGCTGCGCCGTGGGGAGCGCAATGTTGACGATCGTATTGTCGAGAATCACCATCAGCTGGGCGACGCCCAACACCGCGAGAATCCACCATCGGCGGGCATGATTCGCATCGCGATCTGAAGTCTGGAGCTGGCCTGAGAGTGGTGTCACGGTCGGTGAGCTCATCCCGCCCGAGCATAGAGACTCCCCCGGCGCACCCGTTCAGTCCTTCCTCCCGGGTGCGTTCGCACGTAAGGTCTCGCGCACACGGACCGGTTCACTGCCTCGAGAGCAGCAACAACCCAGGGGAGGGATGGTCAGCATGTCACGAGCATCATTGGGACGGTTGGACCTCACGGGACGAGGGACGATCGTCACCGGGGCGGCACAGGGCATGGGCGAAGCGACCGCGCGGCTTCTGGCCGAGAGGGGTGCGAACGTCCTCGTCGCCGACCGCAACGCAGACGGTGCGGCACAGGTTGCCGAGGCGATCGGCGACCACGCAATCTCCTTTGCCGTCGATGTCACCGATCCCGACGCCTGCTTCGCCATGGTTGAGTCTGCACTGGAGCACTTCGGGAGACTGGACGCCGCAGTGAACAATGCCGGGATCACCCCGGAAGGAACCTACATTGCCGATACGACGGTCGAGGACTGGCGTCGCGTCATCGAGACCAACCTCGAGAGCGTCTTTTACTGCATGCGCGCAGAATTACGGCCGATGCTCGAGGCCGGCCAAGGATCGATCGTCAACATCGGATCCATCATGTCGGGCGCCGGGCTGGAAGCATCGGCAGCGTACACAGCAGCGAAGCACGGCGTGCTCGGCCTCACGCGCGCCGCTGCTCTCGAGTACAGCCCTCGTGGCATTCGTGTCACCTGCGTCGGACCGGGCTACATGGATACGCCCATGAGCCAACGTGGAGCTGCCATTCCTGAGATTCGGGACCGGATGCTCTCCTTCCAGTCCATTCCCCGCCTCGGTCATGCGTGGGAGGTGGCGGAAATGTCCGCCTTCCTGGCTTCGGACGCATCAACATTCTCGACCGGTGCCTACTACCCTGTCGACGGCGGCTATTTCGCGCGCTGAGGTCGGCGAGAGGATCTCTCTGTGACTACCACGAAAGATGACGAAGGCAGAGCGGGCTTCGATCGGGACGCCGTGCACGAGAAGTACCTGGAGGAGCGCGACAAGCGTCTGGTGGCACACCGTTCCGCTATCAGGGACCTGAAAAGCGACAGTTTCTTTGCGAAATACCGAGAAGACCCCTTCACTCCCCTCGTCCACCGGGAGCCGATCACCGACGACGTGGACGTGGCGGTCATCGGGGCGGGCATCGCCGGTCTCTCTGTAGGGGCGGAGCTGCGCAAGGCCGGCATCGAGAAGATCCGCCTCATCGACGAAGCAGGTGGTGTCGGCGGGACCTGGTATTGGAACCGTTACCCGGGGATCATGTGCGATGTCGAGTCCTACATCTACATCCCGATGCTCGAGGAGCTCGACTACATACCGAAGACCCGCTACGCCTTCGGTGACGAGATCCGCGAGCAGTTGGAGGCGCTCGCCGAGAAGTTCGATCTCGTCGACGAGAGCCTCTTTCACACCACGGTGACGTCGACCACATGGAACGAGGAGGTCGCGCGCTGGGTCCTCCACACCGACCGCGGCGACGAGATCCGGGCTCGTTACGTTGTCATGGCGGTCGGCATCCTGAACCTGATGAAGCTGCCGGATATTCCGGGCATGGAGCTCTTCAAGGGGAAGTCCTTCCACACGGCCCGCTGGGACTACGCATACACGGGCGGAGGTCCCGACGGGAACTTGGACAGACTCGGCGACAAAAACGTCGGCCTGCTGGGGACCGGCGCGAGCGCTGTGCAATGCGTGCCGCACCTCGCCGAGTCGGCGAAGCATCTTTATGTCTTCCAGCGTACGCCGGCTCCGGTCGGGGTACGGGATAATCGCCCAACTTCCCCCGAATTGGCCGAGGAGCTGCGCACACAGCCGGGCTGGCAACGCGCACGGATGTACAACTTCCACGACGTCCTGCGGGGTGCCAGCGAAACTGATCTGGTCGATGACGGCTGGACGAAACACTGGCCACGGACCAGGAGCCGGCGGCCGCAACCAGATATGACGATGGAAGAGTTCGCGTACCAATCCGAGGTCGAGGATTTCGCCGTCATGGAAGAGCACCGAGCCCGGATCGACGAGGTTGTCACTGACCCCGAGAAGGCCGGGATCTTAAAGCCCTACTACCGCTACGTGTGCAAGCGGCCATGCTTCCACGACGAGTTCCTTCCCGCCTTCAACCGCCCCAATGTCACCCTCGTCGACTGCCCGGCCGGGATCGAGCGGATCACCGAGACGGGCCTCATTTGCAACGATCGGGAGTACGAACTCGACCTCCTGGTCTTCGCCACCGGTTTCGAAGCAGAAGTGACGCCGTTTCCCCGCCGGGCCGCCCATGACATCATCGGCCGGAACGGCAGCTCCCTGGCCGACGCCTGGGCCGAAGGCCCCGCGACCCTTCACGGTTTCTTGACCCGGGGCTTCCCGAATATGTTCATCATGCCTTCGCCCGGTCAACAATCAGTGGTGACCGTCAACTTCACCCTGATCAACGTGGAGGCGGCCGCACACGTCGGAGAGACGATCAGGCTCCTCGAGGAGCGCGGTGTCCGGACGTTCGACGTCTCTCAGAAAGCACAGGACGAGTACGTCGCCCACGTACTGAGCACCTACGTGGCTGCATATGAAGTAATGGAGTCCTGTACGCCGTCCCGACAGAATTTCGAGGGGAATCCCCGGGCCGCCAACCCCCGTAGCGGCTCGTGGGGCGGCGGCATGGGAGATCTGCAGGGATGGGTCGCGCTGCTCAAGGAGTGGCGGGAGTCAGGGGACTTTGCCGGAGTGGAGCTGCACTATTGAAAGGCGGCGCTCGTTAGTTGAGTGCACTTCGCCACGAAGCACTGCTCTGGCGATTCCGCGACGATGCACCCGGAGAGGTAGACCGGGCCATATCGGCGATGAGCCCAGGAATGTGCAGCAACGCATCCACCAACAGAACTGATCCGACCCCCACTGCGACGCCCCCAAGTGCGTCCGTCGGATAGTGCCAGCGCAACACGACGACCGCAATGCTGGTCCCGATGACGGCCAGCAGGCTCAAGAGCGCCACGGGAACGCGGGTCTTCCCTGGCGTCACCAACGTGAGGGCGGTCGCCAATGCGGCCACCGCCGTGACCGTCCCTGACGGGTACGAAAGACCCGTACTGAGAACGTTATGGCGGTCGACGAGTGGTTTCGCAATCTCCTGGACGACGAGCACCGCCAGCAACGGTGCCAGGGCACACGCGATGGCCCGCACACGGTCACGCAGCATGCCGATGAGGAACACCAGAACCACACCGACGAGGAGGGCTTTCATCGACCCGAGGCTGGCGAAATCATGGGCCCAGCGCGAACTCAGATCGGCAGGAAGCAGACGGTCGCCCCATGCATCCAGTCGATTGGGCCACGGTCGATGGATGAACGCCAACCCGGCGATTGCCGCAATTGCCAACAAGGCCACCCCGATGACGAGCTCGGCCATGGTCTCGATCCGGGTCGGTTTCCGGACATTCCGGGTGCCACCGAGCGTCGAGTGGTCGGAAACCATCGCTGGAGGTTACCGGGCGGGTCCAGTTGATAGTCGTCGGGCCTTCTCGCCGGGACTTGATTCCATCAGAAATAGATACATATGGTTCTGATGTGAAATCAACTGACTTGCTGTTGCTGGCTCGCCGCCTGATGAAGCTGGCCGAAGAGGGGCTGCCCGGACAAGGTGTCAACAACAGTGTCCGCTTCGTACTCCTCGACATCGCCGCCAACCCCGGCAGTTCCATCAGCGAGATCACCAGTCGCACCGGGTACCCCCAGAGCCATGTGTCGACGTCGGTGATCAAGCTGCGTGAGCTGGGGTTCGTGCGCACCGAGACCGACCCCAGCGACGGGCGACGCACCCTCGCGTGGGTGGTACCCAAGGCCGTAAACCGGGCCCAAAGCCGCATCATCTCAACAGCGGACGCTGCGATTCGGCGGGCCATGGGCAACCCTCCGGCAGCCGAGGCAGCCGAGGTGGTCGAGGCCCTCGAAATGGTCGCGGCGCGGCTCGGTGCGAAGGCCGGACCCACAACCACGGAGCAGGCATCATGATGCTGGCGACCGCGGGACACGGCCTGTCGATCTTCTGGATCGTTATCGGCCTGCTCCTCGTGATTCGACTTGCAATCGGGTTGGCTCGCCGGAATCGTCGTCAAGGTAAAGAGGCCGGAGGCCCAGCAGCGGCGGCTTCCGTCAACGCCGTCCGGTCGGTAACGCCACCGATCTCGAGGGACAGCACTACCCTCCTCGAGGTTCACGAGCTCACAGTCTCCTATGGACCGAAGGTGGCTGTTGACGGCGTCAGCTTCGAGATCCGCCGCGGCGAGATCTTCGGACTCCTCGGCCCCAACGGGGCGGGTAAGACCACGACGCTCAGCGCGATCGAAGGGTTGCGACGTCCGCGCTCGGGCACCGTGCTCCTCAATGGGGTCGACATCGTCCGCCAACCCGCACTGGCCAAAGCCCAGATGGGCGTGCAGCTGCAGTCGACGGGATTCCAGTCCGAGCTGACCGTGCGCCAGGTCGCCCGTCTCTATGCCGGCCTGTACGGCGTGACCTCGAGTGACGAGGATCTGGACACCCAACTGGCCGACATCGGTCTCGGCGGAGAGTTGGACCACACCACGAAGCAAATTTCTGGCGGCCAGCAGCAGCGGCTATCGCTCTTCGTCGCGCTCCTCCACCATCCCACCATCCTGCTGCTCGATGAGCCCACGACCGGTTTGGATCCCCAGTCGCGTCGACACCTGTGGGTCCGGATCGAACGAGTCCGCGCGGAGGGAGGAAGCATCCTGCTTACGACCCACTCCATGGAGGAGGCCCAGGCGGTCTGCGACCGGGTGGCCATCATCGACCATGGTCGGGTGTTGGCGATCGATACCCCCCTCAACCTCATCAACTCGCACAGGGACGATCCCCTCGTGCGAGCCGCCGCCCGGGGCGACGTAACCCTCGAAGACGTGTTCATCGGACTGACCGGGAGTGAGATCCGTGACTAGCGCCACCGTGCCGGCAACTGCGGAGGCCCCGAGCCTCGAAGGGATGTTGAGGGCGCTGTTGCGGGCGGATCTGGTCGTGCTCACCAAGAACAAGATGCGCATGCTCTTGAGCCTGTTGCTACCGCTCATCATCCTGACGACGACCAGTTCATCCAAAGCGACCCGAAGTTTTGGCGGCGCTGAATTCATCCTCGGACTGGCCATCACCGCGGGCATCGCCGGTACCTCCATCATGGGCTACGCCCCGATGGTCGCTCGTGACCGCGAGGGCGGTGTTTTCCAGCGCCTGCGCGTCTCTCCCGCGCCGACATGGGCCGTGATGGTGAGTCGGCTTTCCGTGCAGATGGTGTCCAACTTCTTCATCGCTCTTGTCGTGCTCGTCCTCGGATCCAACATCCATCATCTGTCGCTCTCGATCGGGGACTACGTGCTGGTCCTCCTGGTCTCGATCCTCGCCTCGGCCGTCTTTCTGGCCGTGGCCCAGGCCCTTGTGGGCCTGGTGAAGTCGGCGGACACCGTGCAGGCATTCGGACGGCTCCTCTACATCGGGCTCGTCATGCTCGGCATTTTCGGGGCCTCGGACGGACTCGGTGGCTTCTGGGATGCAGTTTCCAAGTGGACGCCCGTCGGAGCACTTATGAGCGTCTTCGCCGGTGTGGTGAGCGGTGGGACCTTCGACTCCCAGGACTGGCTATCGCTCCTTGCGTGTGGCGGCTACGTCGCCGCGCTCACCAGCGTCGGCATCCTCTGCTTCCGCTTCGACGCCCAGTAAGAGTGGGAGACGGGTCAGCCTCGCGCGGATCTGGCGCCACGTACGAGCCGGCCCGGGAGTGCGCCGGTGGGTTCGCCGTGCAGGTACGTGACTTCACCGGCGACGATCGTGGCGTCATAGCCGAGGGCCGGCTGGTCGAGTCGACTCGCTCCTCCTGGAAGATCGTCCACGAGGCGTGGCCGCTGCAGGGCGAGCTCTTTTGCGTGTATGACATTGAGGTCCGCCCGAAAACCGGTCGAAATCCGGCCTCGGTCAGCGAGCCCGACCGCCTCGGCGGTTTCCGAGGTCAGGGCCCGGACCACCTGCTCGATCGGCGTGTACCCGGCCCCGTCATCGGACCAACGTTGGATCATGTAGGTGGGAAGGCTGGCGTCGCAGATGATCCCGCAGTGGGCACCGCCGTCTCCCAGCCCCAGAATGGTGTGCTCGCTGGCCAGCATCGTCTCGATCGCCGCCGTGCTGTTCCCGGCGTAGTTGGCCACAGGAACATAAAACACGGTGTCACCCTGTCCGGCGGCCAACAGGTCGTAGGCATACTCCGCCTTGGCCTGTCCTGCGGAACTCGCCCGTGCGCCGACGCTCTGGTTCGGCATCGGTTCGTATCCGGTCGACGCGTCGAACTCGTACATCTGGTCGAAGTTCGAGAATGCGCCCGTAGATCGGGTCGGGGGCGCTGCGACCAACTCGTCGAGGATGGCCTTTCGTCGTTCAAGCGTACGGAGAGCCGTCAATCGTTGTGGCGACGGGAGATGGGCCACCTCGCGCCATCCGGCCGTATGCATGAACGGATTACGGCTGAGTTCGAATCCCAGCATGATCCCAATCGGGCGACCACAGACCTGACCCTTGATCTTTAGGCCGTCGGCGTTCGCCTGGTCGATCCGGTGCAGGACCTCACGCCAACGGTCCGGTACGTGCGAGAACTGAATGAGCGAGAGGGAGAGAGGCCGACCGGACTCCGCCACCATACGCCGGCGCGATTGCGAACTCTGCCTCGACATCGTCGAAATCGGAGATGAACTGCAACACTCCCGTGCCAGCGTCACCGACACCCGTGGCGATCGCCGCCAACTCGTCGGAAGCTGCGCCATAGCTCGGCGTGAGCGTCCCATCGGAGGCCTTGTGATTGAGGCTGCGCGACGTAGAGAATCCCAGCGCGCCGGCGTCGATCGCCTGTCGCACCAGCGCGCGCATCTTCTCGATGTCGTGTCCGGTGGCGGCGTCTCGTGATGCAGCACGCTCGCCCATGACGAAGACCCGGAGTGGAGCATGGGGAATCTGCGTGGCGACGTCCATGTCGAAACGACGGTCGGCCAGGCGGTCGAGATACTCCGGAAAGGTCGTCCAGTCCCACGGCAGGCCTTCGGTCATGACGACTTCGGGGATGTCCTCGACCCCTTCCATCAGCCGGACCAGGCGTTCGCGATCCTCGGGCTTGCACGGAGCAAAGCCGACGCCACAGTTGCCCATGACCACCGTGGTGACCCCGTGCGCCGACGAGGGCCCGAGCCGGTCGGTCCAGGTGGCATGCCCGTCGTAATGCGTATGGATATCGACGAACCCTGGCGTCACGAGGCGACCGGTGGCATCGATCTCCCTCGCCCCTGATCCATCCACATCACCAACTGCGGCGATGAGATTCCCGTGCACGGCCACATCCGCGAGAAACGGCGGCTGGCCACTTCCATCGACAACCTTGCCGTTGCGGATCACGAGGTCATAGGTCTGGCTCATTGGTCCTCGTCTCTTGATGGCCCGTCGGGTCTTCGCGTCATGGCAGGATACCCATGCCGTACGGGTGCCGCTCGGTCGGGATCTGTCAGCGGGGGCGGGTCCCGGCGTGCTACTGGGGAAGCGCTCCAGAAACAATTTCGCCGCCCTTCAGAACGGCCATCGGCTTTTGGTCCGCGAGAACACGAATATCGACGGAGGGATCGCCGTCAATCACGAGGAGATCGGCCAGCTTGCCCACCTCGATTGTTCCCAGGTCGGCTCCGCGGCGGATGACGTCAGCGCCGTTGCGCGTCGCCCACCGGATCACCGCCAACGGCGCAATCCCCGCGTCTTCGATATAGGTGTGGAACTCCTCGCCGTACTGGCCATGACGCAAGAGACCGCCGTAGTCGTCCCCGAGAAGCAACCGGACCCCGGCCGCCTCCGCCTTCGGAAGGGCGTCGTACATGAACTCGAGGCTCCTCTTGGACTCCGCACGCACTTCTTCGCTCGCTTTCGTGAACTTGGAGTCGTCCTGTGCAGAAAGGAAGGCCTTTATGTAGTGGATGCTCGGCACGACAAACGTACCGGTCTCCACCAAAGCGGCAATGACTTCGTCGTCCATTTCGTCGCAATGGTCGACGATGTCGATACCGAGCTCGATCGACATCATGATGGCTCTTTTGCCCGTCAAGTGACCACGGACCAGAACTCCCCGCTCGTGGGCCGTCTCGACCGCCGCCGCAAGTTCGTCCCGCGTCATCTCCATGGTGTCGTTGGAGCCCTTCACGAGGTGCCCGCGGGTGACGAAGAGCTTGATCACTTCGACACCCTTCTTGACCTCGTCGCGCACGGCGTACCTGAACGCATCCGCGCCGTCGCAGTTGCGAGCCGCGCCTAAGCGCGGGAACTCCCCAGTGCCACGGTATGGACAAATCGTTGGCGTGGCCGGTCGTGCTCAACTCGCGCCCGCTCGCTATGAAGCGGGGGCCGAGGACGAGTCCGTCCTCGATCGCTTGCTTCACGCCGGGATCGATCTCTCGAGACGAGCCGGCGCCGACGACGATCGTGTACCCCTGCTCGAGCGCGGTCATCAGATTGCGATGGGCGAGGAGTGCCTGGTACGGGGCTGGGAACTCGTAACCGTAGGGCGCAAGCCCGCCATTCGCTCCGGAGGGAAGTGTCGAGTGGTAGTGGCATGTCGCCATGCCCGGCATGACGGTACGACCTTGCAGGTCGACGACCCGGTCGCCGTCATTCGATGTCAGCAGGTCGGACCCGACAGCGGTGATGCGATCGCCATCAACAACAACCGTACGGTTGCGGGCAGCGGGATTGTCGCCGTCCAGCAAGTTGACGTTGGTAAGAACGAGACGGTTCATTGCGATCCTTTCTCGAAAATGCGCCGAGCAACCCCACGGTCCTACGTCAGCAGGGCACGTTCCGTTGCCCCGTCCCCCTCAGAGTCGATCTCGCCGACGTCGGATTGCCCGCAATCTGAACGTGAAATAAGGTTAACTAAGCTAACAAATAATAGCAAGGAAGACCAAAGATGCGGCTCGATCTGGTCCTGCCCAACGAGGGCAACTACATGGTGGAGGCAATGAACGCAGGCCCTCATTTCGAGGCGATGGGCTGGGATGGCCTGTGGCTCTCGGATCACCTGTTGGGAATACCCGAAGATCACATCCACAAAGACAGATGGCTCGACATTCTGATAGCGATGACACACCTCGCCGCCCAGACGAGTCGCATCCGCATCGGCTCAGGCGTCTTGATTCTGCCGTACCGAAATCCGGTCCTCACCGCCAAGATGCTGACCTCAATGGACCACCTCTCTGGCGGTCGGATCGACCTCGGCGTCGGCGTGGGCTGGCTCATTCGAGAGTCGCAGGCGCTCGGCGTCGGCGACGCCTACGACGAACGCGGCCCCTACTCCAATGAGATTCTCGACGTGATCTTGACCTGTTGGAAGGGCGGCACCGTGGAGTTCAAGGGCAAGTGGTTCGACATCCCCCCGGTGATTTTCGATCCCGTGCCGCTTCAGCAGGACGGGAGGGTGCCCCTCTGGGTCGGCAGCCTCCGGACCTCGGGCGCGCCACTCACCCGGGTCGCCAAATATGCGGACTACTGGCACCCCAGCTACGGCGACACTGACGGTGTTTCCCTGACGCCCGAGAGGTACCGGGAGACCGGTGAGCGCATCGACGAGCTGGCCGGTCGAGAGATCCCCCGCTCAATCCGCATGAACTGCAACGGGAATTTTCAAGAGAAGATCGATCTCCTGCATAGACTCGGTGAGGTCGGCTGCGTGCAAGCAGCATGCTCCTTCTTCGACTACGAATTGGGCGTGAAAGATGAGGCCGCCCGCCACGGTGGCGCCACCCCGACGTTCGCAGAGTTCGATCGCCTGGCTACCGAATTCTTCGAGCTCGCTGGAAGCCTCCGCCAAGCACGCGATTAAAGAGGGAGGCCGAGCGCGTCGGACGCTGCAGTGGGGGTCGGCTCGCTCCAATGCTGCTCGTATGCCGCGTTTGTCGACAGCGACCGCAGCTCGGCCCGATCCAGGTAGAGCACCCTGACCTGGGTTTCTCCGATGAGCCCCGGTGGAACCGCCCCTATCGGCCCCCCGCACGGATCGTCAATGGATGCACGTGAGGGCCTCGAGCGCGAGACCGTAGGGTGTGGCATCAGCAACGCCAGCGCACTCGTTTGATCCTGTCTGTAGAGTCTTGTGGGACGAGTTGGGGGGGTGGTTGGCGATGTCGCCGGACGAGTGTGCCTTGTGGGCTGTCGGTCAATTTCGGTCGTCGATTCTGAGGTGACCCAGGTCGTGGTCGAGGATCGTCCATCAGGAAAGATGGAAGGACCGACGCTCAGTATCGAAGAACTGAGCGTCGGATTCGGAGGCCTTCGTGCGTTGGACCGCGTCTCGATGTCTGCCGATCACGGCCAGATAGTCGGGGTCATCGGACCGAATGGTGCCGGAAAGACAACCCTGTTCAATCTCATTTGCGGTTTCGTCCGGGCAGATTCGGGGTCGATCACGTACAACGGCGTGTCACTGGTTCATCGCCAGCCTCACGACCTCAACAAGCTGGGCATCGCCCGCACGCTCCAGGGGATCGGACTCTGTGGCGGACTGACCGTCCTCGAAAACGTCATGTTGGGCGCTCAAGCCCGGCTTCGATGCGATATTGGATCCGCCTTCCTTGGGAGTTGGCGTTCGAGTCGGGAAGAGCGCCGCCTGGCTGCCGACGCGCGCGAACTGCTCCATCAGTTCGATATTGGCGGCTACGAGCGACAGCTTCCCTCCACGTTGCCCTACGCCATTCAGAAGCGCACCGCGCTGGCACGTGCCCTCATCGCAGAACCCAGTCTGCTCCTTTTGGACGAACCGGCCAGTGGACTTTCGGAAGATGGTACGGATGAACTGGCCACGTTGATACGGAGCCTGGCCCCTCGAATGGGGATTCTTCTGGTCGAGCACCACATGGATCTGGTCATGTCTCTTTGCGACCGAATCGTCGTGCTCAACTTCGGCCAGGTGATCGCCGACGGCTCACCGGCGGAGATCCGGTCGAACGCAGCTGTGACGGCGGCGTACCTCGGAGCCGAGGTTACGAAGACCTCAACCGTGTCCACGGCGGTTGACGATGCTTGAAGTCCAAGACCTCAGCGTCTCCTATGGGGCGGTGAACGCTCTCAGGTCGGTAACTTTTGACGCACAACCCGGAGCCATCACGGCAATTCTCGGCGCCAATGGAGCGGGAAAGACCACCTTGCTGCGCACCATCAGTGGACTGGCCAAGTCTCGTTCCGGTTCGGTGAAGTTTGAAGGGGAGGAACTGCTGGGACGAGCCGTCGAGAACATTGCGCGCCGCGGCATCGCCCATGTTCCAGAAGGACGAGGCGTCATCGAAGAACTCACCGTGGAGGAGAACCTCCGTCTGGCCACCCTCTGGAGCATGGGTCGGAATGAGCGCCAAGGAGCGATCGAGGCCACATTTGAATTGTTTCCCCGCCTGAGGGAGTTTCGCCGCCGTCACGCGTCAACCCTCTCCGGCGGAGAGCGCCAGATGCTGGTTATAGGCCGAGCGCTGATCACGCGGCCCCGATTGCTGTTACTTGACGAACCGTCCTTAGGTTTGGCGCCACTCGTCACCGCACAGTTGATGGCATTGCTCCGAGACCAAACGCTCGGGACAGACATGACGGTGGTATTGGTGGAGCAGAACGCGCAAAGTGCCCTGTCGGTCTCGCAGCGAGCTGTCGTGCTCAATCTTGGCGAAATTGTGATCAGCGATTCAGCGTCGGCGGTGGCAGGCAATAGTGATTTACGACACCTCTACTTGGGCTTTTGAGGCGTAGACATGAGTCTCTTCATTAACTACACGCTCAACGGAATCACCGAGGGAATGATCTTCGCGTCCCTCGCCCTGGCGCTCGTCCTGATCTTTCGAGCCACCAAGATCATCAACTTCGCCCAAGGCGCAATGGCGATGATGACGACGTTCATTGCTTTCAGTTTTCTCAACCACGGTTTCGGCTACTGGTGGACCTTCGTGCTGGTGCTGGTCATTGGATTCGTGTTCGGGGCACTCGTCGAGCGCGTCCTGATCCGCCCACTCCAAGGCAAATCGGAACTCAATCCGGTCATCGTGACCATCGGGCTGTTAGTGGTTCTGGAAGGTATTGCGGGCGCCATCTATGGCAATGCCAGCCGTGGTTTTCCTGCCGCGTTCTCACAGAGCGGGCTTGTCGTTGGGCACACCAAAATCGCCTTTTCGCATTTCGACGTGTTCATCGTCGTTGCTGTTCTCGTGCTCATGGGAGCCAACCTTGTGCTTTTCCGGGCCACCTCACTGGGGCTTCGCATGCGAGCGTCCGCCTTTGCCGGGGAGATCGCTCGCTTGCTCGGGGTGCGCGTGGGCATCCTTCTCACATTGGGCTGGGCCCTCGCCGGAGTGGCGGGGGCCTTGGCCGGCATGCTGGTGGCGCCGACCAGTTCATTCGGTCCCTACTTCATGGACCTCATATTGATCTATGGATTTACCGCCGCCGTGATCGGGGGTCTCGAAAGTCCGGTCGGCGCCCTGCTCGGCGGATTGATCACCGGGCTGTGCACCTCCTACGTGGGGGGCTATCTGGGGTCGGGTCTCCAGCCGCTCGGCGCCTTGGCCTTGCTGATGGTCGCGCTCATGGCACGGCCCGAGGGGATCTTCGCCCGACCGCCGGCCCGGCGGGTGTGAAAATGACGCAAGTTACCCAGTCCCGTCGTACTTCAGGCGTTCCGACGTCGTCGAGTGATCGACCAGACGGGGCGTGGTTCCGCAGACTCCGTTTGCCACGACAACCCATGTTGCGCCACTTGACGCTGGCATTGTGCGGTGGCGTCATTCTCTATTTCCTCACGTCCGCCCTAAGCCCGTACAACGATTTCCTCGTCGGAGAAATTGCGCTGTACCTGATCGCCCTGGCAGGTTTGAGCCTCCTCACCGGGGTCAACGGGCAGATCTCGCTCGGGCAAGGTGCCTTCATGGCGGTCGGCGCCTACACGATGGCCCTTCTCATGAACCACACGCAGCTCAATTTTGTGGTTGAGCTCGTGGCAGCTGTCGGGGCCGCCGCCGTTCTGGGGTTGGTGATCGGGATCCCGGCGGCCCGGATCAAAGGGCCCTATCTGGCCGGAATGACGCTCCTCCTCGCTCTGGCCCTTCCTCCGATAGCGGATAAATGGAACGGTACTTTCGGTGGCGATCAGGGACTCACCACCACGGTGCCCACCGCACCGGGGACCATCAATCCCGAACAGTGGTTGGCTTGGATCGAAATCGCCGGGGCGCTTTTGACTCTTGTCCTTTTGGCCAACCTTCTCCGGAGTCGCTTCGGCCGTTCCTTTCGTGCGGTCCGCGACGACGAAATAGCGGCATCGCTGGCCGGCGTGCACGTCGCACGCACGAAGGTCACGGCATTCGTGATCAGCGCCGGCTGTGCTGGGTTGGCCGGTGCCTTCCTGGGGCTATCCACCGGAGTAGTGAACACCGGGGAATTCCCCCTCACCCTTTCCATTCAATTGCTAGCCGCCATGGTCGTCGGGGGGACCGGCACGCTCATGGGGATGTGGTGGGGAGCCATCTTGTTGGTGTATCTGCCTCAATGGTCCACGTCGCTTTCGGGGCACTTCAAGCTCGGCAGTGGGGTCAGCGCGTACCTCGCCATCATCATCTTTGGCGCCGTATTGATCGTGGCGATCATCGTCGCTCCCACGGGGATCCAAGGAGGACTTCGCTGGCTGTGGATGCCGCGTCGCAAGGCGCTGGTCGCGGCCGAGTTCCCTTCATTTAGACGATCGCGATGGCCGATGAGTCCACGATGAGTAAAGGAGAAGTAGTGAATATCAAACACCACGAAAAGATTGGCCGTCGGGTACGCGCACTGGCGGCCGGCATCATGGGGTTCACGCTGGGGACGACCGTACTGTTGACCTCGGCGGGCGCCGCTTCGACACCAGGGGTGACATCTTCGAGCGTGACCATCGGCGCTACCGTTCCGCTTACCGGTCCGGCGGCTCCAGGGTACGACGAGATCGCCCCAGCAATGAACGCGATTTTCGCCTGGGCCAACGCTCACGGTGGCGTGAACGGACGCAAGATCAATTACACCTATCTGGATGACGGATATAACCCAGCGAACACCGCGACGCTGACGAGGAAACTTGTCCTTCAAGACAACATTTTCGCCGATGTCGGCTCGCTCGGGACGCCCACCCAGGCGGCGGTGCAGAGCTTCTTGAACTCGCAAAAAGTTCCCCAACTCTTCATCGAGTCGGGCTGCAACTGCTGGAGCAGCTCGAAATACCCGGAGAGCAGTGGTTGGCAGCCGCCGTACACCGTTGAGGGGAAAATCCTCGGTGCCTACATCAAGGCTCACTTCGCCGGAGAGAAGGTCGGCTACCTGACCCAAGGTGACGAGTTCGGGCAAGACTTCATCAAGGGGCTCAACATGGAGATCCCCTCGGCGTCGGTGGTGTCACGCCAAACCTATGACGCCTCCACCTTGGCCGGTCCGCTGTCAAATCAAATTGCAGCGTTGAAGGCGGCCGGGGCCCAGGTGGTTGCCATGGCCACGATCCCCGCCGCCACCGCACTGGCCATGCTCCCCGCCGCAGCAATCGGGTACGCACCGCAATACGTGATCTCGAATGTCGGGGCGGATGCCCCGACCGTCGGACCGCTGTTGTCGTCGTTCACCTCAAAGGGAGGAGGGAGCGCCGCACAAGCGGCAGCCGCAGCTGGGCTGTTGAACGGAGTGATAACCGATTCTTACTTCGCTCCGGAAAACGACGTCTCAAATCCCTGGGTGCAGGTTGAGACGAAAATACTGAAAAAGTACGCGCCGAGCCTGTATGCAAAGTCGGGACTCGACGGCAACACGCAATACGGCATCGCACTTGGTTACACCTTCATCCAGGCCCTACAAGCAGCCGGGAAGAACCCCACCCGAGCCGGGTTGCTCGCAGCTATTGCGAAGTCCGGGAAGAACTTCGTGACGCCCGGATACGTGCCGCTCTCCTATACGAGCAGCGTGCACTACGGCTACCAAGGGGCCGAGGTCGTGAAGCTCAGCACGACTGCGCCGCCGGCTGTCACCCCATCGGGTAGCTGGATCGGCGGCACCGCGGTCGGTCCGATTGAGACCACCAATGTGGGATCGGGTCCGATTGTGGTCTACAAGGGGAAAGTCTCCACGCCACCCCAGAAGCTGGCCTCCACGGCATAGCCGTCCCCTCTGAGAGACGCCCGCCGACGGCGGGGGGATGTGGTGCCCCCGTCGTCGGCGCGGCCGTCAGCCGCCATTGCCTTTGGAACGGGGAGGACAAATGAAAAGTACAATGCAATCTAGGTCGTTGCATTGTGAGGTCAAATGGCCCAGACGGGTGAGGCAAAAGTAAGTGAGCGAGGACAAATGGCGCTACCCGCGCAAACGCGGCATCGCTGGGGACTCGACGCAGGCGGGACTATCGGGTGGGTTGACCTGGGCGACGCGGTGTTGCTCGTTCCCGGAGGTGCGGACGAGCTTCGTCATGCCCTGCTCGCAGAAGCCGACTGGGCCGCTGCCCGGTCCGGTTTCGGAGACCCAGAACTCGCGAACCAGTAGGTCGACCCCTGACCGTCCTGGTTGACGACCAGACTCTTTCCGCTCTTCTCCGCGACGAAATCCATTGGCCCGACGACCAGGTATTCACAACAGGCTGCTGGTATTTGCGCTTGTGCCAAGCAGTTGTTCGTGGCGCACGTGGCGCGCTGTCGGGGCCGCTTCTCTCGTTGCCACCGGGTCAACGAGAGCGGGCCTTGCTGGCTGTCCTGGAACTCCCCGAACGGACTCTCATGCTCAATTGGCGGCAAGTTGCACCGATGATGGCGCATCAACTCGATGGTCCGGGTCAAGGTCTGAACCTGCTTTCACGAGAAGCTCTGGCCGTGGCCAGCCTGCTCGACGCAGAAGTGATCATGGCTGCCGGAAACGAGAACCGCCTTCTACGTAACGCTCTTCGGGACGTTGGCTTGCGCTGAACATCAATCGGCAGCCACATCCCACGGCACTGGCCGTCGAGCACATGCGCGTTCCGCCGCTCCGCTCCCCGGACATCAAGGCTGAATGGCGTGCCCGACCCGCCGCACCATTTTGTCCACGAAGGCGAGCTTCCGGATGACCATCGGTGGGAGCACAAAGGGATAGAGGTCGTCCCGACCCATGGAGCGGTTCACCTGGTTGAGGGCATACGACATCTCGAGCCAGTGGTCGATGAGTTCGCCGAATGTTCGGCTGGCGTCAGGTCGCGTGGGATCGGTGAAGCGATTCGGCTCTGTCGTTCCCATCGTGCTCGGGCTCCGGAGGCCGAAACTGCGAGCCGTTTGCAGCGTGTCGAGGATATGCAGGTAGTGGGCGAATGTCTCGGCCCAGTCCTCATAGGGATGCATCGTGGCGTAACGACTGATGTACGAGTCAGACCAAGAAGCCGTGTCGGAATCGTCTCCATAATGCCGGTCGACAGCCTCGGCGTAATCCGCGGTATCGTCACCGAAGAGGTCTCGGCAGGCCTCGAGCACTGTCGGATCGTCCACCAGAACGGGCCAATAGTAGTGACCGATTTCGTGGCGGAAGTGACCCAGCAGCGTGCGGTATGGCTCATTGAGCTGGAGTCGGAGGTGCTCACGGTGCTCGTCATCGGCTTCGGCCAGATCCAACGTGATCAGACCGTCGTCGTGTCCGGTAATCACTTTTTGTTCCGAGGAGGAGAGCAGGTCAAAAGCGAGGCCCGTGCCCGCGTTCTCATCTCGAGGTGTGATCGGAAGACCTAGTTCGTCAAGCTGGAAGATGAGACGCCGTTTGGCTGATTCAGCTCGAACGAACTCATCCATCCCCGCTTCGTCTTGATCGGCTGGCCGGGTCCGGGTGAGGGCGCAGGACCGACACATGGCCTCGGTGCCGGCTGGGACCAGCCAGTTGCATCCCGTGACCGTCGCCGTGGCGCACCGCTGCCAGGTCATCGGAGGCTCGGACAGCTCTACCAATCGATCTGGTCCCAGCTCCGACAGTGCGACAACGGACCGATTCGCAGCCGAATAGCCGAGCGGGGCGCGACATCTCAAACACTGGTCGTTTTCGAAAAAGACAAGCTGACCGCAGTTGTCGCAAGAAAAGATAAGCATGTCGCCTCTCGATAGTCGGGTTCTTCGATCTACCCGTCTTGTGCCATCGCCGAACGCTCAGCGCACACATTCACACGGAGATCTCCTCGGTCACCGAAGAGCCGTGTTCGATCCGCATCTGCTCCTCGATCCTCTGCAGCGCCGAGGCAAAGCCGTGAGGGGCCCGAGCCTGGCGGCGGGCGCTGGTCATCACGGGGGCGGTCCGGTCGTAGTGGCAGCTGGCGCCAAGCGTGGACGCTGCAGTGAGAAGCGCGCGGTCCTCGCCCGAAGTCAGCTCGGCGAACTGACCCGCGTCCACGTAAATCTGTCCGTTGATGGCCAAACTGGCTCCGTGCACCGGCTTTCGTTCTTCCTCGTACAGCCGAAGCCATTGGGTCGCCGTACCCTCCGTTCGGTGCGTCCAATCGCGCACATCGACCGTTCCGGCCCAGACGTCGGCGCCCGCCTCGTGGCTTGCAATCTGTACGGAGAGCCAGTCCTTGGGGACCCTCAAGTCGGCATCGGTCGTGGCCAACCAGGTCGACCCCGGCGGGACGCCGGCCGCCGCCGCGGCACTGAGCACGAGCGCGCACCCGGCTCGCCGGGCGCTGCCGACGCTGCCGGCATAAATCTCGAGCTCGCTCACCCGGTGGACGTCGCCATGGGTCCGGGCATTTCGCCTCCATGCCGTCGCTATCTGCTTGCTGCGATCCCGGCATTCGTCGAACACCACGACGATGTGGCATCGGGTCTGCCAGGCCACCTGACCCACGGCAGCCTCGAGCGCCACCAACGAGCCACCAAGCAATTCCTCCTCATCATGCACTGGTACCACGATGCCGACGTAACGGGTACGGGGTGTCGCCTGCAGTCGTATCACGGCCGTCGACGCCACACGTCGAGCACGAAGTCTTCCTCGAGATGGTGCACGAGGAGATCGAGGTCTCCACTGCCATCGAGGATTTTGTGCGCCTCATCACCGGTCAAGGGGTAGTCCGTCTCCCCGCGCCAGTGCACGGCCACCACCGACGCTCCCGCCACGGTCGACCTCACGACGTTTCCGACGATGTCGGTGAGCGTCGCCGCATCGAAGTAGTAGGCAATCTCGCTCAGGACGATCAGGTCGAAGGACCCCGTCGGCCAGGACTCGGGTATGGCCCGATGTTCGAAGACGACGTGCTCGACTCCCGACATCCGGTCCACCACGCGCGCCAAGGCAGACGGCACGACCTCGGTAGCCAGGAGGCGTTCGCACCGAGGCGCGAGCAAGGACGTGAGCACGCCGACCGAGCAACCCGGCTCGAAGCCGGAGTGGTAGAACGGCTCCGGAAGTGCGGCGACGGTCAGTGCGTATTTCCGTTGTTCATACCATCTGGACTCGAATCCCCATGGGTCAGGGTCGTCGGCGTAGATCTCGTCGAAATACGACCGGTCGGTCGAGGTCATCGCAGTACCTCATGAGCGAGGACGTAGACCTCGTAGTCGCGGGCGAATCGACGGAGGACAGGAGGAGGGAGGATCGGAGCGTCCTCGGGATCGGGTCCGAGCGGATGAATCTGTGAAGGGAAGGCGCGCACCGCACGATGCTTGGCGTTCCGCTCGGCCGTCCCGAGGTTCAGTCGGGCCATGCGATCCCACGGAAGGTCCGCTCCCATTGGATCGGCCCAGTGCCATGCCCAAACCAAATAGCGAAGCAACGTGGCGCCCGTCTCGAGACAGACGGTCTCACTGGCTCTTCCCACTGCGTCGTGATCGGGGTGACCGTCACGGGCCCAGGGCGCGACGCAGAGGTCGCCCGGGCGGACGCGAAGACGGATCGCCTCGGCGACGTCGTCCTCGAACCTGCCGACGTGACCGTCCGGGATGCTGAGTCGGGTCACGTCGGGCTGGTCCCAGCCCAAGTGCCCAAGCGAGGTCACGACCTCGGCGCTGCGGACAGCTGCGAGGTCGATGGTTCGCGCCGCAGACGAGCGCGGGTGCGATGCCTCTCCGTCGGTGACGGCGAGCACCTCCATCTCCACTGATGCGGCGAGGAGCCGGTGCATCAACCCACCGGCTCCAAGCACCTCGTCATCGGGATGGGGGGCGACGATCAGTGCCCGGCGCGCCTCAGGGACGGTGACGAGCGGAAGTTCCTGGAGGCGGCCCGAGGCCACCCACGCCTCTTCGGTGGTGCCGAGGTTTTCCGCATCGACGAGCAGGCTCATCCGCGTGCGTTCAGGGCGACCTGCCCGAGCGCTGCGGCGTCCCGGCCACCATGATGCTGGGCCAGGTAGACGAAGAGATCGGCCGCCCGTCGCGATTGGGCGCGGTCGTGACACAGGGGTCCGGCACCCCCGGCCGACGCCACCAAGCCGAGCACCCGGAGGCATCCGTCGTGGACCACTTCGCGCACTGAGAGGGCACGCCGACGGCCCTGGCCCTGCCGGTCGGAAGGGTCGGCGTCAATGGCGTCCGCTGCATGTTCGATGAACGCCGCCAATCCAGCGAGGATGGCCACCGCACGCCCGGTGTCGGCCAAGGCATGTTCCCCGGGTTCAGGACCGAGGGTGTCCAACAGCGCGTCGACCAGCCCCTTGGCGCCGCCGTACCAGCATGCCGCCACGCCGACCGAGCCGGACCAGAACCCGGGTCGCCGCAGATAGAAGTCGGGCGGTCCGACGGCTGCTGACTCCGGAAGCACCGGGCCGCCGAAGGTGAGGGTCTCACTCTCCGAGTCGGCCATGCCGACGGCGAGCCACGACGCGGGCGCCACCGAGACAACCTGTGCTGCCACGGAGACATCGAAGAGGCGGTATCCGTCGGGTGCGTCCGCGGTCACCAGGGCACGATCGAGCTGCTGACTGCCTGAGCAGTAGGGCTTGGTGCCCGAAAGGCGCCACCCGCCCCCCACTGGTGTCGCCACGGTTCCCGTCTCACCGCGCCCTGCGCCGCGGCCCACACGCCGTAAGAACTGGGCGTCGCAGGGAACGCCTGACCCGCCTCGCACAAGATGCTGAGTGCATCGGCATGGCCCTCTGCGAGACGGCCGAGGGAGAGGTCGCGCGCCGACCACTCGGCGAGGGCCTCGAATCGCCTGCGGGTATGCCCTTCTCCGGGCAACGGCAGTTGTGGCGCCGCCGCACGCACGAATTCGGCGAGCGCCGCCCGGACACGCCGATCACCCACATCGCGGCGCGTGTCGCAACCGTTTTCCTCCATCAGACGGCGCTGTCGGGTGTGCGCTCCCAGTGGCGGTGCCAACCGATGGCCTCGATGAGATCCTGGATGAACAACCGGCTGGGTTTTGCGGACGTCACCAGGCCGGGAGCACCTGCGGGCAGACCCACGCCGTCGAGGACCTCCGCGCCCTCGCCCCACGCGGCGATGGTCTTGTAATGGCGGTAGGCCTCTCCGAGGTTGACGGCCATATAGGGATCCCGAGCCAGTACCTCCGCGCTTGCGCCTCCGGCCACCACGAGCGCGTCGTATTCCACCGACTGAGTGGTCAGCATGGTTTTGGTCACTGCAAGAGGTCCCGCAGTGCCGTCGACGGTACCGCCGTGGGACGCAATGGCGACGACCTGGGCCCCCGCACGTTCCAGTGCCTTGCGTACCGCGGCAACTCCGGCCCCGTCAACGCCATCGCCGACGAAGATCCCCACGACCCGACCTTCGATCGCGGCCGGGGCCTCCGGTAGTAGTGAGAGCGCCGGGGACGGATCGAGGTTCCTGGCCGGCTTCCCCTTCGGCGCCGGGCTCCCCAGGCTGGCGGCGACCCCGGCGACCAGCTTGGCGTCGACATTGGCCAGATTGGCCAGCATCCGATCCTGGATCTCCGTGCTCAGGCATTTGCCGAGCTCGAAGGAGAAGGCAGACACGATGTGCTCGCGTTCAGGTGCGCTCATGCTCTCCCAGAACAGCGTGGCCTGCGAGTAGTGATCGAAGAACGATTGGGCGCGGACCCGCAATCTCGCACCCGTCACCTCGCGTGGAACGGCAACGTATCCGGCGCCGCCAGCCGGGTACGGGCAACCACCCCCCAATGAGTTCGGGTTGTAGGGAGTGATGCCCTCATGGACCGCCTGTTGGCCGAACCCGTCTCGCTGCGTGGTGTTGACCGGCGACTGCGGGCGGTTGATCGGCAACTGATCGAAGTTCGGACCGCCCAACCGGGTCAACTGGGTGTCGAGATAGGAGAAGTTGCGGGCTTGGAGAAGGGGGTCATCAGTGAAGTCGATCCCTCGCGGCACGTGCGCGGTGCAGAACGCAACCTGCTCGGTCTCCGAGAAATAGTTGGTCGGATTGCGGTTCAGGGTCAGGCGCCCGATGATCCGGACCGGTGCGAGCTCCTCCGGGACGAGTTTCGTCGGATCGAGAAGATCGATCCCTTCGAATTCCTGGTCTTCGGTGTCCGGGAAGACCTGCACACCGAAGTCCCACTCAGGAAAGGAGCCGGACTCTATCGACTGCCACAGGTCCCTTCGGTGGAAGTCCGGATCGATGCCGCCGAGCTTCTGGGCCTCCTCCCACACCAGGGAGGCCAACCCGGCCACAGGCTTCCAGTGGAACTTCACCAATGTCGTCTTGCCCCGCGCGTTCACGAGGCGGAAGGTGTGGACCCCGAATCCTTCCATCGTGCGGTATGAGCGGGGGATTCCACGGTCGGACATCACCCACATCAGCATGTGGGTCGATTCGGGGGTGAGGGAGGCGAAGTCCCAGAAGGTATCGTGCGCCGTCTGCGCCTGTGGGATCTCACGGTCGGGCTCGGGCTTCGCGGCATGGATGAGGTCCGGGAATTTGATGCCGTCCTGAATGAAGAAGACCGGCATGTTGTTGCCGACCAGGTCCCAATTGCCTTCACCCGTGTAGAAGCGCACCGCGAACCCCCGCACGTCCCGGGCCGTGTCGGCTGAGCCCCGAGAGCCGGCAACGGTGGAGAAACGAACGAAGGTCGGTGTAGTCACACCCGTGTTGCAGAGGACGGGCGCGCAGGTCAGGTTCTCGAGGGACTCAGTGAGGCGGAATGTCCCATGGGCGGCTGCGCCGCGCGCATGCACCACCCTTTCGGGAATGCGCTCGTGATCGAAGTGCATGATCTTCTCGCGCAAATGGAAGTCGTCAAGGAGCGTCGGACCGCGTTCCCCCACGCGAAGGCTGTTGTCGGTGTCATCAACGGGCACGCCCGTGGATGTGGTGAGGCCATCACCGCCTTGGGCCCAGGCAGGAGCGACGGCCTCACTCGGTGCACCAGAGGAAACCACCGCTCTCCGAGGGGCAGGAGTGGCTCGTTTACGGGTGGTGGCCATCAAGAGCACCTTTCGGGGACGGGTCGAGGGAAGGGAAGAACCCTGCCGCCGGCGTCCGCCTGCGATAGGGCTTCCCGGGTGCTACCCGTTCTGGACACTGGCAAACCAGCCTTTTATCCTGAAATCGGGTACTTCTTCGCTCGACTAGGTAACCGACAGCGGTGGTGTGACCCCCACGTCGTAGACGAGCGCGCCGTCGGCGAGACGCACGCCTTCGGTCAGGACATGAGAAGTAGAACGGCCGTCGTGCATCAGGTGGACGACGTCGATACCTCGCACCAGTACGAGATAATCGGCGATCAAGCGACGATGACAACGCCACCACAGAGACTCGCTACACATCACAGTGGGTGAAGAGAACTCGGCGAGTTCCACCAACCGATCGATGCCGTCCAAAAAGCCATGCGTCTCCATGTGGTCGGCATAGGCCCGGAACGCGTCATTTCGTAGTGCCACATGCTTTGATCCAGCGATGGGCTGGCGGCGGCCCCCCAGCTCGCGCATCCAGACGTAGCCGATCCCTGCTTTTGGCACCCACCGCTCCATCTCCTCGCGCCCGAACTGCGGGTTGTGCCGGCTCCCCGGGAATGACCGCACGTCGACGACGCGATCGACCTGCGCGGCGTCGATCAACGTGGCGAACGCCTCGGCGCTGAGTGTGCCGTGCCCCACTGTGTGCACGGTGGCCATGACGCCGTTTTAGCGGGTCCGGGCCTCAGTCCGGCTCGCGACCGCGCCACTACCCGCTGATCGAGGATGGCTGCCTTGTGCTCCGACAGGTCACCGGTTGTCCACCGGACACTGTGTTCGGCGTGGAGCTCTGTGGCCAGAACCTGACGTGCCAATGGGCTGTGCAGGCGCTCTTGGAAGCGCCAAGCTGAGTATTCGCCCTCTCGGTCGAACCCGACCCCGAGGTGCCCATGGCCGAGGACGTCGTGAACAGCACGAAAGCGGTCATACGCACCGCCGAGACCGTTACCCATCATTGGATGGCGGCGATCGCGCTCGCGTGCCGCCGTGGTGATCTCCAGCCTCCGATCACATCGGATCGAGCGGATGAGCTCGTCTGCGTCGGCATACGGCTCCGTGCACATCGTGAAGAAGACACTGATTGGCTTGTGCGCCTGGGTCATCAGCTCGAAGAGGCCGTCGGTCTCTCTGACGAGCACGCTGTAGGCGGTTCTGGTCAGCCCGCCACCCACTCTCGGGGCATCCCGGTGGGCCTCGGCGACCTCGGCTGCAGCGATGGGGTCGAATACGAATGTCAGTTCGGCGGTCGTCATGCCAATGCTCCGAGGTCGAGCAACGGAGCGAAGCCTACGTCGGGTCGGCAACCGATCGGACCCGCGTGAAGCCCTGGTCGACTGAGTGGCGCACGGCCACTCAGTCGAGGCGTAGCGATCAGGAGAGCGACGAAGTCACGCTCGTGTGAACCTCACCCTTCGGGCGGAAGGCCGTTCTCCTACGACCCGGCGAGTGTGCTGGTACCGGCAATATCGTGACCGCAGAACGGCTTGGACGAGACAGGGACAAAGCCCGTCTTTTCTGCCTTCACAATCCATGAGCAGGTCGGCGGATCATGACCGAAGACCGTTGAATAGTTGACGGTGATCGGCAAAAGTCCGTTCGCGTTGTAGGCCTTGATGCTGCGCAGGTCCTTGATCACAGCAGCGTGGGTCGGATTAGTACCAGCCATTTTTATTCCCTGGATCATCAGATCCGCACCCGCCCACGAGTTGACCTGTCCATACGTCGCAAACTGGGTCTTTGAGAAGTGAGCGTACTTTTCCATGGCCGCCTGCATCTGTTTCGTGCCGGCATTGGGCAGCGACCATGGGCGGAACGCGCTGAGGAAGTAGTCCCCCTGCAGACTGGACCAGGCTGGCGACTTGATCACGTCAGGTTCGTAGCCGGTGGCGAACAGTGTGGCCTTGAGCTTCACTCCGGCCTGCTCCAAGGACGTCGCGAGGGCGAAGTTGGAGTTGTTGTCCATGCTCGGTGTCATGGCGTTGACGCCAGCTTGCTTGGCCGTGAGCGCTGCGGTGGTGAAGTTCGTGCCCCCGATCGGAACCGAAAGATCCTCAACACCGATCTTGCCTCCAGCGCTCTTGAAGGCCTCCGCCGCTCCCCTGGCCGAGGCTGCTGATTGCGGCGAAATGCCGTAGCCGTAGGTAGCGATGACCGTGCCACCGTGGGACTTGAGAAACCCTCCGACCAGTGTGTTGACTGGATACTTGGGGTCGACGCTGCCGTGGTCGGAGGAGAACATGTTCGTGTAGGGCTGCTCCCCCCACTCGGGGCCATCGGAATAGGAACCCGTAACCGGGATTCCGGCCTGCTGCGGATACTTAGCGGCAATGAAGAACACCGGACTCTGCGAGACGATGCCAAACGCTCCCTTCGAGATCGCATCTTGCACAGCCGTCGAGATTTCGGAGGGGCTGGTCTGGTCGTCGATAACAAGCGGCACGAGCTTGTGCCCGTTCACGCCACCCTCGGCGTTTTGCAGGTCGATGCGAGCCAGGAACCCCGATTGCGTCCCCGCGTCCTCGGAAGCTCCCGGACCGGTCAATGACGTGATGTAGGCGATGGTGATGGGCGCCTGAGCCGCCGAAGCCTGTCCTGCCGTCGCTCCCGACAGCGCCGTCGTGAGACCGAGCAACACAGCGCTCGCGAACAGACCCCGGAAGACTCTGGTGCGCATTATTCATTTCCTCCCCGAAACTCAATGTGACCGTCGAACGGAACGACCCTGAGTCAAAAGCTGCTGAGTGAGCACTTCACGAAACGGACGGAATATCACCAGGCCGCCTGCACATCCTCACCAGTTGCTGTACTGACCAGACGGTACAGCAATATAACGGTGCGGCTGACTCCCCGCAAGCCGCCGTTGACGTTCGTCCCGGATGAACTCTGTCGTTTCAGCCGACAAAATTGGAATGTTCATTCCAATCCGCGATATGCATTCGGAGTGAGCGCGAGCGAAGTGAAAGGAGCGCTCACTGGGCGCAGGCTTACCAAACCCGGACGTCAGACCCGCGAACGCATCATTGTGGCGGCTGCGGAACTCATGTTCGCCAAGGGTGTGGCAGGGACGAGCATTCCTGACCTCCAAAAGGAGGCGAACGTCAGCGCATCGCAGATTTACCACTACTTCGGCGACAAGCGGGGGCTCGTACGCGCCGTCATCGACCACCAGATCGATGCGGCGCTGAGCAGCCAACGGCCGATCCTCGACCATTTCGATAGCTTCGAAGCTCTGCGGGCCTGGCGCGATGGGGCAATCGCCCGACAGCAGGAGCGAGGCTACGAAGGCGGTTGCGAGATCGGCTCACTCGCAGCGGAGCTTGCGGAGTCTGATCCGATCGTGAGATCGGACCTTGTGAACGCCTTCGAGCGTTGGGAACGCCCTCTTCGAAATGGCCTGACCCGGATGAAGGAGCGGGGTGAACTCCGGGCGGAGGCTGACGTCCACGAGCTCGCCACGGTGATGCTTTCGGCCATTCAGGGTGGTCATTTGCTCGCCCAGATTCAGCGCAGCGTTGCGCCATTCAAGTGGGCAACCAGTGCCGCCGTGTCCTACATCGAGAGCTTCGCCGCCTCACCCGGAATCGTTCATGTCCCTTAAATGAAGGCGTTGCCCCGCATCCAGTCGATCGTGGTGGTAAGGCCGTCAGTCAGAGATGTCGGGATATAGCCCAGCCGGTCTTCAGTAATGCTGCTGTCAAAGAGTGGTTCGGGATATGTGCGTTTGGCCAAAGAGATCATGGTGGCGCCAAACTTGGCAACGACGTCGGGATCGTCGAGTTGGTCCTTTGACACCTCGGCGACGCGATGCGAAACGCCGGCGATCTCGCAAGCTCGATTTGTAATGCCTGCGATGGTGGCGACATCTTGTTGGCGCCCCTTGGCCAGGAATCGTTCGCCTTTTACCCCCTTCTCGAGTGCAGCGACGGAGACATAGGCGCAGTCGTCGGCCAGCACATAGGCCAGGGGCATGGGCATTTTGGGATCAACGTCACCACGGATGGCCAAGGCCAACCCGGTGTTGAAGTTTTGAAACATCGCGTTCTCCAGGCACGGAGAAGGGCCATACGCCGCACCAGGCTGCATGAACCGGATGTCCTGCCCGGCCTCGACGCGAGCCACGCCTTCGAGGAAAGCGAGCCGCTTGGTCAGCGAATAAGGGTCCTTGTTGATGAACAACAAGTCGAGCGGAGAATGCTCGCTCTGCGGCGCATCCCATACGTTGAAAAATGTGCCGGTCAGCAACTGCACCACCGGCACACCACCAGCCAGGAGTGCCGCCGTCAGCACGTTGATCGTGCCCGTCACATTGGCGGAGACGCTGTCGGCAATCGTCACCCCTGCCATGCCGCGCAACGCGGCCGTGTGGATCACACCATCGACGCCGTCGGTGGCCTTGTTCACGCAGTCCGCCTCCGCGAGGTCGCCGGGGCGAACGTCCACCCCCAGCTCACGCAGTGTCAGGGCGTCGGCACCTTCCGGCTTGCGCGCGATGGCACGGACGCGATCGCCCTGCCTCAGCAAGCGCTCGCACACATTCGCTCCGACGAGTCCCGTGGCACCGGTCACAAGAACGGTCTTCATGCTTGTCTCCTTTACACAGCAGCTCTGCTGTGTGAAGTTAGCTTGAAATCTGAGCCCCTTGCCGGGATCTTCTATCGTCCGTCGATTGGGCGTTCTGGGCCGGTGAGCCCGGCTCCGCGCCCCCGTCTTTGACCCAAGCTTGCGGATGGTCAGACTGACCGCCGTTGACCTACCGGCACATCCGGGCGTTTGAGAAAGTCGTCGATGGACATAATGGGTCAAGACACGCGGTGCATTGAGGAGGATGGATGCAGGTCTCGGGTCTAGTAGCGAATCTCTCGGTGGACGACATCGAAGCTGCCCGCGAGTTCTACACGGACTACCTCGGATTGAGCCTCGAGGGATTCAATCTCGGTTGGGTCGCCCGCTATCAATCCCTGGACGGCGCGACCAAAGTTCAGCTCGTCACCCGCGATGCCACTGCACCCGAAGACTCAGTTGTGTCGGTTTTCGTCGGTTCCGACATTGAAGAGGCATACGAAGAGGCCAAACGACGAGGATTCGAGATTGTCTACCCGCTGACGACGGAACCTTGGGGGCTCCGACGATTCTTCGTTCGCGCCCCCGACGGCAATGTGATCAATATGACGAACCATAGCGACGAATAGCCTCTTCCGGCATGTCGTCAGCCTCGAAGTCGAGACACCTCGTCCCTCGAGATCCCCGCACTCGTACCCGCGAGCCCTTGTACGACGGTAGCGATCTGGCTTCGAAGCCATTGGTGGGCAGGATCGAGGTCGTGGCGGACGTGCCAGGCTTGAGATATCGGCAGTACAGGCAGTTCCGCCGGGATGTCGTAGACGTGCGCTCCGGTGATGGTGGCGACTTGGGCTGCATAGCTGGCGGGGATGAGCCCCGTCAGTTGGGAACTGTTGATGATGTGGGCGGCCGCCGTGAAGGTGGGGACCACCGCGACGACCTCACGTTCCAAGCCGTGTTGGTCAAGTACCGCATCAAGGGCACCATGGGTCCGGCCTCTTCGCGACACACTGATGTGTGCGACCGCTGCGATGCGACGAATCGTGATGCGCCCGGAGGCCAACCGGTGGCCAGCGGCGACCAGGCCGACGAGTCGTTCCTCGCTGAGTGGCTGGATGCGAACTTCGGGACCGAGATCGGCGATGACGCCGACGTCGAGATCGACGAGACCTTCGCGCAACGGCGCGAGATCTTCTGCTCCTTCCGCTACGAACCGAAGCGTTACTCCCGGGGCGGCGGCATGGACCAGGGTGACAAGCCGAGCGGTGAGCGCGCTGATCAAGGCATCGTTGGCTCGGATGGTAAACGTCTGTTGCAGAGACGTGAGATCGACATCGTGGCCGGATAGAACCAGGGCGTGTGCTTCCTCGACGAGTTGATGGAGTCGTTGCCGAATGGCAAGGGCCCGGGGCGTGGGCACCAGGCCGCGTCCGGCTCGGACCAGGATCGGGTCGCCAAAGGCTTGGCGGATTCGGCCCAGCGTGCGGCTGGTGGCGGGTATTGAGAGGTGGAGACGTTCGGCTGCCGCTGTCACGCTTCCTTCGGCCAAAAGCACGTCCAGGGCATTGAGCAGGTTCCAATCCAAATCTTGCGTCATATGCAATATTTTATTGCAAACAAGTCAGTAGACGACAAGTGATGGGGCTCGCAGAATGGGCCCGTGCCCACTCCGACGCTCGAAGCCTCATACCGCCGCCGCTGGCTGGTGTTAGCGGTTTTGTGTCTGTCGGTCCTGCTGACAGTCGTGTCCAACATGGCGCTCAACGTGGCGCTGCCTACTCTCGGGCGGCAGCTCCATGCTGGCGTGTCGTCGCTGGCTTGGATGGTCGCCATCTACGTGCTCTGCTTCGCTGGACTCCTCTTGCCAGCCGGGGCGGTCGGCGACCGTTTCGGCCGGAAGGGCACCTTGCAATGCGGGCTGGCGATTTTCGCCGTGGCTGCCAGCCTCGGCGCATTCTCTGGCGCCACCTGGGAGCTGATCGTGGCCCGAGCGGTCATGGGAATTGGCGCCGCCCTCGATTCTGCCCGGCACCCTGTCCATCCTGGCGACGGTATTCCCTCCTGCGGAACGCCAGAAGGCGATCGCCATCTGGGCGGCCGTTGCCGGTGGGTCGGTGGCGATCTCCATTATCTGGTCAGGCGCCATGCTCGAGCACTTCTGGTGGGGAGCGATCTTCTTGGGCATGGCTTTCGTGGCGGCCGCCGCACTGGCAGTCGGGTTCTTCTTGCTCCCCACGTCTCGTCACTCCGAGAAGGCCAGGTTGGACCCGGTCGGGGCAGCCTTGTCGGTGATCGCAGTGACTGGGCTGCTCTACGGTCTCATCGAAGCGCCCGACAACGGGTGGACGGCCGGTCAGATCCTGGCAGCGTTTGTGGTCGGGATCGTAGGCGTGGCCAGCTTCGTGGTGTGGGAGCGAAGCAGCTCGAATCCGATGCTCGACATTGCGTTTTTTTCCCAGCGCCGCTTCAGCTTCGGCAGCCTATCCATCGTCGCCGCCTACTTCGCGCTGTTCGGCATGTACTTCGTCCTAACTCAGTATCTCCAGTTGGTACGCGGCTACTCACCTTTCATGGCCGGCGTCTACACGTTGCCCGCAGGGCTTGCCCAACTCGCGGTGGCAAACCTGTCCAGGCCACTCGTTGCTCGCAATGGCTTCCGTCCCGTGCTCGTCGGCGGCTTGGCGGCCTCCGCCGCCGGGCTTCTTGTCTTGGCGACCTGCGGCACGACTTCGCCGATGTCGGTAACGGAGATCGGTCTCAGCTTGCTCGGTGTGGGTATCGGACTGACCATGCCACCGGCCACTGGTGCCATTATGGCCTCACTGCCTCCACACAAGGTCGGTGTCGGCTCAGCCATCAACGACCTCACCCGCGAGTTGGGCGGCGCATTCGGCATCGGCGTGCTGGGCAGCCTTACGCTGTCTCGCTATCGCTCGCGCCTCAGTCCCGTCGTAGCCCACCGGCCGGTCCATGCCTCCGCTGAAGCCAAAAGCGGTCTGGCCCAAGCGCTCGCCAACCTCGGTGGTGCGCATAGCGCAGCCGACATCGCCGCCCGCGACGCTTACACCTCGGGTTTCGATCTCGCCATGATCGTCGGCGTCGTCGTGGTGGGCATCGCTGCCGTCGCCGTTTGCCTGGGACTGGCGGGCAACCGACCGATACCCGTGCCGCGAATGTCGGCTCCTGACCACCATCCACAAACCCCGGGCACTCTGCCTTTGACCCCAGCGGGAGACCGCTCGTCGGCCGGGCCATTCAGGTAAGCGAGTCAATCCACCGATCGAGACGGCGGCCTTCACGAGCCATGAGCTCGGGATCTCGGAGCGTGTTGGTGAGCAATGAGATCCCCTGATAAGCGGCGATGAGGGCAACGGCGAGATCGCGCGCATCACTTCGTCCCATCAAGCGAAATTGTTGTTCCGCCCAATCAACGCAGAGCGTGAGAAGTTCAGCTGCGGCGCGTTCAAGATCGTCATGGCGTTTATCAAGCTCAGAACAGAGCGTTCCCATGGGACAGCCATATTGCGCCGCCAGCTCCCGCTGGTCAGTCAGCTCCCGCACAAGTGCCTTCAATCGCGCCTTCGGAGTGCGATGGCGAGCGAGCACTGCGAGTCTGGTCCGAAGTTCCAAGGTGTAGGCGTCGATCACGGCCCCGACGAGTTCGTCCTTGGTTTTGAAGTAGTAGTAGACGTTGCCCAAGGGGACGTCCGCAGCGTGGGCAATGTCTGCGAGCGATGTCTTCTCAACGCCCTGCTGATGCATGAGCTGACACGCCGCGACGACGAGTCGTTCTCGTTTGCCCGGCCTCGATGTAACAGGTCCACCAAGTTCTAAGTCAGTCATCTCACTACCAGTATAGACAACCGGAGCCGGATTCATTAAGTTAGACAACTAACTTACTACTCCGGAGGCCCTACGCATGACGACAGCTCCCCCTCGATCGACGTTCCTGGCCACTCGCCGAGGCAAGTTCACGCTTTTGGTGTTGTGCGCCGTCGGATTCCTCGACTTCGTCGATACGTCGATCGTCAACGTCGCCCTACCTTCGATTCGCCACGATCTGCACTTCTCATTGCAGAACTTGCAGTGGGTGCTGAGTGGGTACCTCCTCACCTACGGAGGGTTCCTACTCCTTGGTGGACGTGCCGCCGATCTACTCGGCCGCCGTCGCGTTATGGTCGCCGGCACCGCCCTGTTTGCTCTCTCCTCGATGGCCTGCGGTCTGGCTCAATCCTCAGGGGCTCTGGTCGGGGCGCGCCTCGTTCAGGGATTGGGCGCCGCCATGATGACTCCGGCCGCCCTCTCCATCCTGACGACCAGCTTCAACGAAGGTAGCGATCGCCTCAAGGCGCTCGGGGCATGGGGGGCCCTTGCCGGACTCTCATCGGGTGTCGGAGTCTTCCTCGGCGGGGTGCTGTCGGGTGGACCTGGTTGGCGATGGGTCTTTTTCGTAAACCCGCCAATCGCGGTGCTTATTCTCTTGGCAACTTTCCGGCTGATTGGCAATGACCGACGCCGGGCCAAATTGGCTCATTTCGACACGGGAGGAGCCATTCTGGTGACAGGCGCCATGTTGCTCGCGATTTATGCCCTCGTGAGGGCACCAGAGGTCGGCTGGAACACCACCCGGACGATCGTCGAACTCGGCGGTGTCGTCATACTGATGCTTTTGTTCCTCGCCAATGAGTGGCGCCACCCAAACCCGCTGGTTCCGCTGTCAATCTTTCGCATCAAGGGTTTGGCTGCCGCCGACGTCACGCAGATCATTGCCATGGCTGGCTTTTACTCAATGTTCTTCTTCGTAACCCTCTACATGCAGAACGTGCTCCACTTTTCGGCAACTCGAGCAGGCGTTGCATATATCCCCGTCACTGTCGGGGTCGCGATCTCTGCAGGTGTCTGCTCCAAGCTCTTCGTCCGCACCGGCACTCGACCGATCATGGTCGCAGGGGCGTTGCTCGCCGCTGGTGGCGTCTACTGGCTCTCACGCATCCCAGTCAACGGTTCGTACCTCACCGACCTCCTCCCTGGACTCATGCTTATGTCGATCGGACTGGGCGCAGTGTTCGTTGGCGTCCAGACTGCCGCCAACGCCGGCGTCCCGGCGGACAAGGCTGGCCTGGCCGCTGCCCTGATCAATGCGTCCTTTCAACTCGGCGCTGCACTCGGACTCGCCATCTTCTCGGCGGTCGCTACCTCTCGCACGACGCACCTACTTGCCGCCCACTTCGCCCCGCTCGAGGCTCTCACCTCAGGGTTCCACCTTGCCCTCCTGGTCTCGAGCGTCTTCTTGGTGGCTGCCGCCGTAATCGCGCTGCGGGCAACGAATACTCGGGGGGAACCGATCCCGGGCGTCGAGCCAGAACTCGACCCTGAGATGAACCCGGTGTCCGTCGCCGATGTTGGCTGAGACCACAGTCGATCAATCGCTCATCTCGCAGCGCCATGTAGCGCTCCAGCGACCTCTCTCACGGCTTCGTAGGTGACGAAGGTCAGCCCGTCACCGATGGTGGTCGCATTGACAAGACGCATGGGCTTCTTGTCGGTGATTTCGCCGAATAGGCGCTCTCCGGCTCCGAGCACGACAGGGAAGATGACGAGTCGCAACTCGTCTACCAGGTCATGCTCAATCAACGTGTGGACAAGCCTGTAGCTGGCGTAGACGAGGATCTCACCGCTGATCTGTCGCTTGAGCTCCGAAATCTCGCTGACCACGTCGCCGCAGATCACCGTCGCATTCGACCACTTGGGGACCTTCAGGCTGGAGGACACCACGTACTTGGGCATGCTGTTCAGCTTGTCCGCCCACTCGCCACTACGAGACTGCCACCGCGTGGCGAACCATTCGTCGCTTCGCCGGCCCAGGAGCAGAGCGTCGGCGCCCAACGCCTCTTCCGTCTCGACTTTGGCCCACCCTTCGAGGTCCTTGCCCCCGAACTGGCCAAACCAACCCCCGAGTGCGAAACCCTCCTGGCCGTCTGGGTCTTGGACGATCCCGTCAAGCGAGATGTTGGTGGTGATGACTATCTTCCCCATTTCGGGTCTCCTTTTTCCGTCGGTGTTCTCACCGTCAGGGAAATAGACACCGCGGCAGCGAGAAACTGGGCGCCGACTGACCGCCCAGTTCGTCCCTCGACCGGTGTCTATAGGAAGGATGGGACCACGACAGGAATTGGGAGGGAGACACGACTGTGGGCACAAGCGACCTGATCAGGAGATCACGGGCCGGGGACGGCGACGCGTTCGAGGAGCTCACCCGGCCCCACCTCCGAGAGCTTCAGGTGCACTGTTACCGGATGCTCGGCTCGTTCCAAGACGCCGAGGATGTGCTGCAGGAAACGTTGATCGCCGCTTGGCGGGGCCTGGGGAGCTTCGAAGAGCGCGCTTCGGTTCGGACTTGGCTCTACCGGATCGCCACCAACCGGTGTCTCAACGTCCGTCGATCGGCCAGCCGACGCCAGGCCAAGGAGTGGAACGTGCCCGGGGTTGAGCCACCCGAGCCGACGCGCCTCGCCGAGGTCCCGTGGCTCCAGCCTTATCCCGACACCCTTCTCGAGGGAGCGATCGCCGAACTTCCAGGGCCCGAAGCACGTTACGAGCGGGCTGACTCCATCTCCTTGGCGTTTGTGACGGCGCTTCAACTTCTTCCTTCTCGACAGTTGGCAGTGCTGGTGCTGCGAGACGTGCTCGGGTTCCACGCCAGCGAAGTTGCCGAGATGTTGAATTCGACCGTGGACTCGGTGAATAGTGCTCTCAAGCGGGCTCGCGCCAGCCTGGAGCAACGCCTGCCGACGTTGAGCAACGTCCGAGTGGCTCCGGCTGACCGATCACAGCAGGACTCCATCGTTGCGAAATTCGTCGCGGCGTACGAGGCCTCCGATCTCGACTCGCTCGTGGCCCTCCTCACCGACGACGTCTTTATTTCGATGCCACCGCTGCCCTTCGAGTACGAAGGCCGTGAACCAGCGACCCGGTTCTTTGCCAGCATCTTTGGCTCAGGCCGCAAGTTTGACCTGGTGCCAACGCGGGCAAATGGTCAGCCGGCGCTAGGGGCCTACGTAAAAAGTGCAGATGGCATCAGACATGGGGTCGGCCTCTTCGTCCTTACTGTCATTGGTGACGCGATCTGCTCGATGACTCGGTTTGAGAACACCGTGCTTCCTTGGTTCGGGCTCCCGCGATCGCTCTCCGACTAACATTTTCAATCGTTTCTGGCCACCTCTGGTCCTGTCATCCGGTTGAGGAGCGGGAATGTCGAGGCGATGATGGCGAGCGATGCCGCAAGCCCACCTATAACGGTCGCCCAGTACGCGATCCCGGGGAGGCGAAACGCGATGCCAACCTGGGAGTGGAGATACAGGGCCGCCGACACCAGACCGATCACGATCGAGACTGCAGCCACAAGGAGCAGAGGCAGCGCACTTTCGAGCGCGACAACGCGATGTAGGAGGGCGGTGGAGACACCGGTGAGTCTGAGCAAACGAAACGGCCGCTTCCGCTCACCCAATCCAGCAACGATGCTCACGGCGAGACTGCAGGCAGCGATGATGAGGCTGGCCACGATCACCACGTCGGTCATGTCCTGGATCGTCGCGAGCAGACGTGCAGTCGACGGATCGAAGGCGTCGACTGCGACGGGCGCTCCTTGAAAGGGAAAGATCCGTTCGAGCGCGGTCCTTGCCCGTTCGATGGCACTCGCGGACCCGTCGGTGGCGACGACAACCGCGTCGACGGGGATCCTCGCCACGTCCGCCACTGACAAGTGGGCCGACGGCCAGACGGTCGACGACGCATGCGAGTGATGCCCAAGGAGGTTCGAGAGGAAGTAGCCGACACTCGCTACCTTCGCCCCCGGGGCGCACTTGCCAATTGCGGAGGTCTTGGCCAACTGATCGCACGCGACGAGCCCGAACGAGTTCCCCGACGGGCCTTGGGGCGAGATCTCGTGGACCACCGTCACAGCTCGAACCCCGGAGACTGCACCTAGCTCAGTAATCATTCGGGTCGAGACGGAAGAAACTTGCGCGGAAGCGGGGCAGTTCGACGTCGAGAAGTTACAGAACAGCTCGGCGAGGGTGGCTTGCCCAGTGCTCCCACCGCCAGAGGTGGTCGCGTCAGCGGCGATCGAGCTGAGCGCCCCGACCAGCGCGCTTGTCACGAAAAGAGCGATCACGAGCCCGCTGATGAACCGGAAGGCCGCCTTGGGGTTGTCGAGGAGCCGACGACCGGCGATGAGTGTGGCCGGGCGATCGGCCCACCCGACCATGAGTCGAGAACCCGCGGTCGTGAACCACGGGCCCGCGAGAACAAGCCCCACGACAAGCAGCACGAAGCCCACGAGCAGCTCGAGAAGTTGGCCGCCGACGGCATCCGGTTTGCCGGCCGAGTCGAAGTACGCCAGTAGCGCGATGCCAGTGAGTAGCGGGATGACGCGCGCCATCCGCGGCGGACGGGACGCCGCGCGGCGATGCACGCCGAGCGGAGAAGTCTGAACCCGGCGCAGCGCGAGGAGTGCGGACACGACGGCAGCGACCGGGACGCCGATGACGGTGAGCACGATGTCGATCATGTGGAGCGAGAGGTCACCTCCTGCCAGGGGTGCTCCAGTGAACGACACGTGATAGAGCAGCGGTCGAAAGCCGAAGAAGAGGGCGAAGCCGACTGCGACGCCAGCAATCGCCGAGACCACTGCCTCCACCGCGGCGACTACGGAGACCTGGTGCGGCGTGGCGCCGACCAGGCGCATCGCAGCGAAACGCTCCTCGCGCGCGCGCTGCCGACAATCGGCTGGAGGTCGCGATCAAGATCAACACCGGAAGCAAGAGCGCGACGGCTCCGCCGACCAGAATGAATTGCAGAACGGATCCGCTCCCGATGGTGTTCTGGCAGGCGCCGCAATTGGCCGGCGTGCGTTGGATAGCGCCGACCTCGACCGCACCGGGAGCTTGTGAGAGTTGGTGGGCCGTGCGGCCGGTGACAATGATCAGAGAGTCAGGCGACGGCAGGGCCGCTCCTCCAATGGTCCCGATCTGTCGGCCCGGGTACCGGTCGCGCAGCTCATTGGCCGGTTCTGACTTAAGGAGGATCGTCAGAGCAGGCGAGGCGTAGTACTCGCCAGCTCCGGGTAGGTGCGGAATCCCCGGCGGCACGGGAGCGTTGGGGCCGGCCGCGGCAACCTCAATCTCGTCGATTTCCTGGCTGCGGAACTGGTCGGTGATCGGCAGCCACCACAGCCCGTCGGATGTCGCGTTCGGTGGTGAGTCCTGTGCTGAAGTGTCGAGCCACGCACCACGGGCAGTCTGGGTGTGGAGTCCATTGAATCCAGCAAGACAGGCCAGGAGGAGGCCGACGCCGAGGGCGACCGATGCAGCGGCGACGAGGACGCGAAGGGCGGCCTCCTTGCCTCCGTACAAGCTGAGGCGAAGCCCGAGTCGGATCATCCGGGCATCGCTCCGGTCGAAATCACGAGACCGTCACGCACTATCACTTCGCGGTCCGCGTAAGCGGCGACGCGTGCTTCATGGGTGACGAGGACTACAGTCGTTCCGTCCTCGCGGGCGACGGCGGTCAACAGGTCCATGACGAGCTCTCCGGTGAGCGAATCCAGAGATCCCGTCGGTTCATCGGCAAAGAGCACCTCAGGATTTGCGACCAGTCCACGCGCCAGCGCGACGCGCTGCGCTTGTCCACCCGACATCTCGCCGCTGCGATGACGCTGCAACCCGTCGAGTTGCAATCGTTCGAACCAATTCCGGGCGGCTTGCAAGGCCTCGGCGCGCCGCGTTCCCCCGAGGAGGAGTGGTAGCGCCACGTTCTCTTCCGCAGTCAGCTCCGGTACGAGTTGGCCAAACTGAAAGACAAAGCCGAAGCGGTCACGTCGAAGCGCACTACGTCCCTTCTCGCTCATTTTGTCAAGGCGCTTACCGTCGAGGAGAATGTCACCCGAGTCAGGCACGAGGATGCCCGCCAAACAGTGAAGCAGCGTCGATTTACCTGAGCCACTCGGCCCCATCACCGCAAGGACCTCCCCTCTTTTGACCGCGACGCTCGCTCCACGGAGCGCTGGTGTTTCGCCGAACGAGAGCGCGATTTCCCTGGCCTCGAGGACTGTGCCTTGCCTGAGCATCACATCGGAACTGCTCCCCGCCGACCTCACGACACCACCTCGGCTAATGCAGGAAGGCGGGCCGCTGTCATGTCAATCCACCGAAGGTCGGCCTCAAGGTGGAAGAGGCCATGATCAGCCAAGAGTGCGTCGACGAGGTCGCCCGTTCGCTTGAGGGAGGTCAACTCACGCATCCTGCGGAGGTGTGCCGCCCGCTGGATATCGAGGTAGCGCTCTGCTGAGCGTCCCAACATGAGTGCAAAGACGACCTTGACGAATAGATCGGTCTGGAGGTGGGGTGCAGGTTCGATCGCCTCGCTCAACCACGTGTCAAATTCGTGTCTCCCCCCGTCCGTGATGGCGTAGAGCTTTCGGTCAGGTCCCCCTCCCTGCTCTATCTCCCCTGGCGCGACCATCCCGTCGCGGGTCAATCGGGAGAGGGTGGCGTACACCTGACTGAATTGCAGCGGTTTGCCTCGGCCGAAGTAGGCGTCGTAGTCGCGTTTGAGGTCGTAGCCATAGCTCGGTTCACGCTCAAGTAGGCCAAGTAAGGCAAGGGGAACGCTCATGGCGACAACAATAGACCACATCTATAGTCTGCATCTATAGCCAAGATCTGCCGTTCGCTACCTGTCGTCGCACACCGCCTCATGGGGCTCAGGACGCCGGTCTCCCATCGCTAATTGCCTGGTGCGTCCCCGTAAAGCTCGTCCGCCCGCGCTAATCCTGCGAGAGCGTGGATGCCGAGGCGGACCGTCGCTTTCGCATGGCGGTTTGGACGGAAGGTGCGGCATTGACCGCCTATGGGGCCGTGCTCACTTTGGTCGAGTTGGCGCTCCAGGCCGGGATCCGGCAGGACTGCCGACTGTCGTGCTCTCGCGTGGCATGCCTACCTCTGGGACCCGTGGTTCCTCCTCCGGGGCCTCCTTGTGGTTATCGCCTTACTCATTACTCATCCCGAAGAAACCCACGGACCAATGGAGAACGAAGAATGACGCTGCCAGATCTGCCCGAGGCCGACCGTCGCTTCATTGCCGCCTACCCGCACGCGGCGATGATCACTGTTGGCGCGGATTGTCGACCCAAAGCGGTCAAAATGGAGGCGGCTGTTGTCGACGGGCGCTTGGAGAGCGCCGGTCATGCCGACAAGGTCCGAAGCCGCCGCCTGCAGCACGACCCCCGTTGCACCCTTTACTTTTCGGATACCGAACATCGTTGGCTCAGCCTGGAAGCCGACGTGGAAATCGTCTCCGGGTCCTCAGCACCCGCCCTGCTGCTGCGTTACTTCCGTGTTTGTGACGGCAAGCCGAGCGAGCCGCTCGACTATTAGAGCGACCGCAGCCACTACACGGGCCTCGACGACGACGCCTTTCAGCAAGTGATGACACAGGAGAACGCCGTCCTCTACCGATTCACAATCACAAAGCGCTACGGCAACCATTGAGCAATAGCGACGCAGCAAGATCTCAGCGTGTGCGAATTGATCCACATGGGTCGGGCGGTACGCGCATCGACGAGGAATCGCCAGCTATCATTAGGAGTGGCGAAAGGAGGCTGCGATGGCGACCGCCGCGCTCCCGCAAGACCCCGACCTCGGCCAACTGCGGACCCAGGCCCGTGAGCTGCAGCGTGCCGTGCGTGACAAAGAGTCGGACGCGTTGGCTCGCGTGTCGCGAGGCAGTTCAATGTCGCAAACGGCTACGGGTTGTGCATCGATCTCCGGGCCTTCGGGTTCGTGACCCGACGACGCTAGCGGAGAAGGATGGGAAGGATCCGACCGGAGTCATCTACCGCCAGACGTGAAATTTGTGTGCGGCTGCTCGATCGCGGTGCCGGCCGTGACGAAGTCTCGCGACCGTGGACGGCTCAGGAGCACGTGCGGGAACCCAGGCTCGATCGCACTAGCGACATCGAGCGCCGCTAGTTGCTCCTCGGTGAACCCCACGCCCAGCGCATCGAGGTTGTCGTCGAGCTGCGCGACCGTCCGGGCCCCAATGATCGGAGCGGTCACGCCAGGATTCATCAGCGTCCACGCCAACGCCACCTGCGCAGGCGTATGGCCGAGTTGCTCAGCGATCGCACGGACCGCGGCGGCGACGGCCAATCCACGTTCGGTCAGCAGCTCGGAGTCGATCGCGGGTTCTTGCTCTGCCCCTCATCCCTGTTGCCGATATCCGCCGGGCTGTATTTTCCGGTGAGCACGCCCTTGGCCAACGGTGACCATGGCAGCACGCCGAGTCCCATTTCGCGGGCCATTGGGATTAGGTCTCGCTCGCCCGTTCGTTCGATCAAGCTGTACTCAATCTGTAGAGCGACCAACGGAGACCAGCCTCGCAGCTCTGCGATGACCTGCATCCGCGAGACCTGCCAGGCGGGCGTATCGGAGATCCCGACGTAGAGGACTTTCCCTGAGCGGACAAGGTCATCGAATGCACGCAGGATTTCCTCGACGGGCGTCATGGCATCCCACAAGTGGAGATATAGCAAATCGATGTAGTCCGTCTGCAGCCGCTCAAGACTCTGCTCAACAGAGGCGACCATACTCTTGCGATGGTTGCCAGCCGAGTTCGGATCACCCCGACGGGTCCAGCAGCTGTACTTCGTCGCCAGCACCAACTGGTCACGGCGGCCACGAGCAAACTCGCCCACCAGCCGCTCCGAGGAGCCGTCCGAGTAGCTGTTCGCGGTGTCGATGAAGTTCCCGCCGCGATCGACGTACATGTCGAAGAGCTGACGCGATTCGTCGGCGTCGGCGCCCCAGCCCGACTCCGTCCCGAATGTCATCGCCCCCAATGCCAGCGGAGATACACGCAGCCCCGAGCGGCCGAGCAGACGGTACGTGTCGAGCGACCGGGTCATGACGCGCCGCTCAGTTTGTTCTCAATCAGCGCCATCCGCACGCGGTAGTTCTCGATCTTGTTCTCAATCGATTCGAGGTTGCGCTGGATCTCGGCAACCCGCTCGACGACCGCGTCGCGGTGCGCCTCGAGCAGCGCGAGGCGTTCATCTTCGTTGCCATGGCCTGCGCGGACGAGCCCGGCGTAGTCACGGATCTGGCGGATCGGCATACCCGTCTGACGCACCTTCGTCAGGAACAAGACCCAGCTGACGTCGCGCTCGCTGTAACGACGATGGCCTGATACCGCCCGCTCGATCGCCTCGAGCATCAGACCGGTTCGCTCGTAGTACCGAAGCGTGTCGATGTTCAGCCCAGCCTCGCTCGCGACCTCCGATATGCTGAACGACCTGCTGGTTGGTTCGTTGCCCTGGCCGGCCGCCAGATACTCCCGCATCTCCATGATAAGGAAGCCTAAAACCTGGAGTGCACTCCAAGTCAAGGCCGCGGTCGGCGACTGCTACGGCCGCGATGCCCCGATGGAGTCGCTCTGAGCCTCCAGGCAGATCGAGGTCCTGAACCGCCAAACGTGGCGGACCAAGCTCGAGTTGGGCATCCTCACCCCGATCGATTTCGAGGACCTATCCTTGCCAAAACTGTCAGCCAAATTGTCCTAAGTCGTGGTCCACTGAATGGGGTAAACCCCACGGAGTGGAACTCGGCGATGGCTGTGAACGAACCCGGCTTGGGCTCATCTGCCGATGGCAAGGGCGAGGAGGGTATTGACCGCAGTCTCGAACGGGCGGGTACTCCGTTGCACCTGGGCGAGTAGAAGTCCTCCTTGGAGCGTGGCGAGCAGAGTAGTGGCGAGGTCGTCCGGGTCGATGTCGGACGGGAGTTTCCCGTCGGCATGAAGGGATCTGAGTCCATCGCTGATGGCGGCGGCCCACTGATCGAACCCTGCCGCGATGAGCGCTCGGGCCTCGGGGTCACTCTCGGCGAGTTGACCAACGAGCGAGCCAAGTTGGCAGCCCCCCTTTGCTTTGGTGCGCTTCGCTGCGGTGATCACCATGTTCCGCCAGGCTTCGACTCCGTTCGCGCTGCTGAGCGCGTGCCGCTGGCGATTGACGATGGCTCTCGGCTTGGTAGTCGATGACCGCCTGCACGAGTTCGTTCTTGTCGGGGAAGTAGTGGTACATCTGAGAGCCGCTGACTTCCGCCGCCACCTTGACGTCTTCCAAGGTGGTGCCCGCCACCCCGCGCTCATGGATCAGGGCGGCGGCCTCCTCCACTATTCGTGCCCGGGTGCGTGCTCCCTTGGGGGTGAGCCTCGGCCGGTCACTCGTCTCGTTGACCATGCACCAATGCTAGCAGGATTCTGAGTTTGACAACCCAGTTCCGAAGCTGTCAGAGTGAGTCACATAACCCATTTTGGAGCGAGAGGACGACACATCGCATGACTGATCTAAAGGGCAAGACAGCTCTGGTAACGGGCTCGACGAGCGGGATCGGCAAGGCTACGGCCATCGCCTTGGCCGCCCGCGGCGCTCACGTACTGGTAGTCGGACGCAACGAACAACGAGCCAAGGACGTGGTCGCCGAGATCGAAGGCAGCGGCGGCAGCGCATCGTTCAAGCTCACGACGTTGAGCGATCTGCAATCGGCCCAGGAGCTGGTCGAGTGGGCCACTGAGGCAGGCGACGGTCACGTCGACATCCTCATCAACAACGCTGGCGTCGCCTTGCTCGGACCAAGCAACGCAGCTACCGAAGCAGAGTTCGACGAGACCTTTGCACTGAACGTCAAGGTTCCGTTCTTCCTGGTCGCGGCACTGGCGCCAGCTATGGCCGAACGCGGATGGGGTTCGATCGTCAACATCTCCACGATGGTCGCAAGCTTCGGACAGGCCGGCATGGCTCTGTATGGCGCCAGCCGGGCAGCCCTCGAACTGTTGACCAAGGCTTGGGCGGCCGAATACGGCCCGAGTGGTGTTCGGGTCAACGCCGTTTCCCCCGGCCCGACGCGCACCCGGATGATGGAAGCAGTCCCCGAAGAGATGGTGAACCAGCTCGCAGCACTCGCACCAGCAGGTCGCGTCGCTGAGCCCGAGGAACTTGCTGCGGCGATCGTCTTTCTCGCCAGCGATGATGCCAGCTTCGTCCACGGCGTCACTCTTGCGGTCGACGGGGGCCGAGTAGCGACGTAACGCCTGTCGGCAGTGACGTTAAGAGTGAAGACCCAGAACACAGATCACAACTACAACTGAGGAGTATCCACATGAGCGCATACGTAATTGTCGAATTCACAGTCAAGGACCCGGATGTCTATCGTGAGAAATACGCCGCCAACGCTGGGAAGACCGCCAAGAGAGCACGGAGGCGAGGTTCTCGCCGCCGGTAACTGGGAGATCCTGCATGGCGATGGCTCGCTCACTTCAGGGGCGACTCGTGCGGTTTCCCGACCATGAGACGGCCCTCAAGTGGTACAACTCGCCTGAATATCAGCAGCTGATCGATGTCCGAAGTGTCGCGATGGATGCCCGTTTCAGCTTGCTCGACGGCCTCCCTACGTCCACAGAAGGTGAGAGGGAATCAGCGTGAGCACACCCTCAGGAAAGACGGTGCTCATCACGGGCGCCAACGTCGGGATCGGCAAGGAGGTGGCCCGGCAACTGGCCTTACGTCCCGAGATCGCCCGCATCTACTTGGCGTGCCGGAACCAAGATCGGGCGACAGCGGCAAAGGCCGAACTCGAAGCAGTGACCGGCCGGCACATCTTTGACATCATTCTCATGGACGTCGCCGATCTGGGTTCGGTCCGTGCCGGCCTTGCGGCCATCAACGGATCCGTCGACGCGCTGGTCATGAACGCTGGTGTCATTGGCCCGCAGACGTTGGACTTGACCGCTGACGGGGTCACCACCGTGTTCGCGACGAACGTCCTTGGCCACGTCGTCCTCCTCGAAGGGCTCCTGGCCGAGGATCGGCTTGGCGAGGTTGCGGTCTTCGCCGGAAGTGAAGCAGTCAGGGGGGTCCCGAAGTTGCGGATGAAGGGGCCAACGTTCGTCTCACACTCCGCCGACGAGTTCGCCACTATCATCGACGGCAGCTATTTCGCCGGCAAAAAGGCTGACTTCAACCTCGCTTTCGGGCAGGCCAAGTACATTGGCGCCCTATGGATGGCCTACCTGGCCCGCCAATACCCCGACCGCCGCTTCATCACCGTGAGCCCCGGCAACACCACGGGCACCCAAGCAGCCAGTGACCTCCCATTGCCGATGCGTATAGGGGCCAAATACATCATGCCCACCCTGGGTCTCTCCCACAAACTTGACGTGGGCGCGAAGCGACTGGTCGACGGCGTCACCGACCCGACCCTGTCGAGCGGCGTGTTCTACGCCAGCGCGGCCAACACGCTTAAAGGTCCCATGGTCAACCAAGCGGACTTCCTTCCCGACCTGGCCAACCCGTCGTTTCAGGACCACGCCAACGAGGCCATCCACCGCTTCACCACACGTCGTTCCGAGCCTCACCGGTTGGAGTCCTGCTAGCCAAGGCTCTCGTCCCGGATAGCGTGGAGTCCGGTCAGAGGTCCGCCGTCCACCTGCATCAAACGCCCCATCCGAAGCGGGCCGAGGTCGACCGGTGCGTATCCGAAACCCGCGACGACTGACCGGAAGAGTTCCTTGGAAGACTTGTCGTCGCCCGCGTAGAACAAGACCCGGCGGCCGGCCTCGGTGACGGGATCGGCCGCGACGTAGCGCCCATACATGTTGTCGAAAGCCTTGATCACGTGGGCTCCAGGAAGCAGAGAAGCAACCAGCTCGCTGCCGCCGATATCGAGATGCTCAGCGACGAAGACGGGGGACAGGCTCACCCATTGGTTCGTGGCGTCGATGACGATCCGACCTTCCCGGGCCGGCAGTTCGCCCGTCGCGTCGCGGACCTGTGTCCAGTGCACCGCCAGCACGACGAAGTCCGCGGCACCCGCCTCGGCCACGGTTCCTGCGGAGGCGTGCGGACCGAATCGGTCCACAAGGTTGCCGAGTGACCGCGGGCCTCGGCTGTTGCTGAAGATCACATCGTGGCCGGCCTTAACGACGTGGCCAGCGATGGCTTGTGAAAGCGTTCCCGCACCTATCATTCCAAACTTCATAGATTGCTCCTATTGGTTTGCATCGTACGAGCGGTCGTTATCCGGGCCGTCCGTCGCAACGCTTCCGCTACTCGAATCACGCAGAGACACCGTCAGTGAGCGATTGCCTCAATAATCTCGTCAGGGTCGGACCATTCGGCCATTCGCGGCGGATGACCCGCCAAACCAGCGGTGATTCCTATGGCATTGCGGTCCGGATCGACGCCGAAGACAGTCCTCGCCGAATCTCTCCGGAGGTCCCTGACATAAGCGCCGCGCTCGACCAGTCTCTTTTCGACTATTTCGAGCTCTTCGGGTGAGGCCACCTCGAGTCCAAGAATCTTGATTCCGACGTTGCCACCCCCAGGATGTATCGCACGCTCATTCTCTCGAAGCACAAGGGCCTGCGACCGATACGCCTGGTGGATTTGAAGCACGGCGAGCTGCTCTCGCCGTGCGATCAACGGGAATGAGAAGACTGCCGTGTAAAAGTCGATCGAGCGGCCTAGCTCGCCCACTACCAGGATCACCGATTGCATCGTGACTTCCATGTCGCTCCCTTTGATCTTCTCTGGTTCGCCGGGGAGCTCATGTTCGCCGCTTCCTGTCATAGTTGTTCACCCCTCCTCACCATCGTCACAATGCCGAAACTTGCGGGGACTTTGCAGGGCGCGGCCGACATGACCACGCCGGCGACACAGGGGCTTCACTACAGCGCGACAACGTTGGATGGTCCCATGTAAGTCCGCAAGGACGAAATCTTGGCGTCTTCGTCGAAGGTCATCACGTCGATGACGTCGACACGCTGGCCGGAAAAGACGACCTGCACGTGAACGGCTGCTTCTCCGTCGGCCACGTGCAGCGACATTATGTCGACTTTCTGCTCTCGGCCGTCCCACATTGAGTGGTAGGCAGTCCGAATCGCTTCAATCCCGCGTTGGACGTCGCCGCCGGCTGGACCGAAGATTGCGTTGTCGGCAAAGAGAGCCGCTACTTCGTCGGCGCTCCGGTGTCCGTCAGCGCTCCCGTGTGTTGCCAACTCGATATACGACCGGACAACCTGGGCGATCTTCTCTGTGCTCAGTTCCGGCACGTCTTTTGTGTCGCGCACGGAACTATTGGCGGGGAAGTAGTGGCCGTTGTCCAAATCGGCGAGCAGGCCGGGCTGGGCGGGTTCCCAGCCGAGGGTCTGGCGGGTGATGAGGTTGGACGCCGGGTAGCTCTGCGTGACGATGTTCGCCAGGACCCCGAAATATCCCGGCACCATTAATTCGTCCACGGGAATGCTCAATGTGGGCAGGTCCAGGTGGCTGCCGATGGCCTCGGCGATCTCGCGGAGCGCGATGCCCTCGTCCTGTACCGCGTGCCAGTATCTGCCGGCTGGTCCCTGCTCGAGCGCGAGGCGGAACAAGGAAGCGACATCGCGGGCGTGCACGGCGTTCCAGAGATTCGCGCCGTCGCCGGGGTAGCCGGCGAATCCCTTCTCCTTCGCCAGCGCGATAAGGATGGGAAGGAAGCCGGCACGATCGGTCGTGCTGTGCGCGATGAGGGCAATCCGCACGACCGAAGAGCGCACTCCCCGCTCAGCGAGGTCGATGACGGCGGTTTCCACGACATTGCGAACCCGCAGAGTGCCCTTGTGCTCATCGCCGACGGGAAGGGCCGGGTCCTCCTCAGTGGCCGGGCGGCCCATATTTCCGGACGAGCCAATGCTCCCCGCCGCGACCAGCGGCTTTCCGGTTCCCGCCAGAGCCTCGCCGTACGCGAACATGACCGGGAGCTCCGCGGCGGACACGGCGTCCATCCCGCCAAACGGCAGCAGGTCTTGTCTGTGCGCGACGTGGATGACACCGTCAGAGTCCGCGGCTGCTTCCATGAGCCCTTCAAGGTCCTCGAGGTCCCCGCGACGCACCTTCGCGCCGAGCGAGGACACCGCGGCCGCCGCCGCGTCCGACCGGGCCAGGCCGGTGACCTCGTGCCCGGCTGAAATGAGCTCGGGGATGATGTACGAACCGGTATGGCCGGTCCCGCCAGTGACAAAAACGCGCATGCAGCTGCTCCTCGTGAGTGATGTGGCGGAAAAATGGCGCTGGCGCGCTCAGCCGAGCAGGTCGACGCCGAGGGCGATGTTGAACCCCGCGCCGTGACCGGCCAGCCCCATCATCAGCAGGCCCGCCCCTTCCAGCCAGTGCGCCATATCCAGGCTGCCGACATCCAGTGGGCGCAGCCCGAGGGTCTCTATGAACGCCGACACGCTCGCCTTTGCCCGCGCGTCGTCCCCGGCGAACAGCACGTCTAGCGGTTTGCCCAGGGCCAGGACGTGGGCGAAGACGGTGTTGAACGCCTTCACAACGTGCGCGCTCGCTGGGACGGCCTTGGCGATCTCCTTCGCGCCCGAAGACCCGTTGGGCGTGACCAGCTTGGTGTCGTCACCACCCGTGAAGGTGTTGGAGATGTCGATGATGACCTTGCCGGCCAGCGCATCCCCGTACTGAGTGACGACCGCCAAGGCGCTGGCGTATGGCACGGCGAGGATGACGATGTCGCCGGCCGGGGCGGTGCCGAATGCGCCGGCCGTGGTCCCGCCGCCGAGAGCAGCGGCCAGATCCTTGGTCTTGGCCGCGTCACGGCCGATGACCTCGACGGCGTGGCCAGCTTCGATCCCCCGGGTGCCGATGGCACGGGCATAGGTCCCAAGGCCGATGATGCTGATGATGGTCATGATGTGTGCGCTTCCTTCCTTTAGAGTTTCTCCTGGCCCGGTCCACGTCGAGCGCGTCGAGTGCCTGTGTCGAGTACGAGCGCGACGCTATTTCGAGCCTCTCCGACGACGTTCGTGGTCAACTGCGAAGCGGAGCCCCGGAATGACCTCTGCAGCGAATCGTTCGAGAGTCGGTCGGTCGTCGGCAGCGAGCAGAAAGGCACCCACCCCGTCCTCGATGACACTAGGAAGCAGTTGGTCAACCCACTGTGCAGGGGACCCCTCGAGAAACGAAGTGGAGGACCCGAAGGTGCCGACGATGGCGGCCATCCGACGGATCTCGGCGGGAGCGCGACCGACCTCGCTTGCAGCCTCGTCGATCAACGTGCTGGCCGCCTGCCATTCGCTGCGGGACAGGGCGCTACTGGATGGATTCTGCCCAAGCGAGGCCGTCCATCCATCGGCCTTTCGACCGACTAGTCCAAGCATACGAGGCTTCAACGCGCCGACCCAGATTGGCAGCGGATGACCCGGACGAGGACCTCGTTGCATTCCGGCCACCGAGTGCGTCGCGCCGCTGTAGTTCAGTGGACTGGAGTCATGAGCGGCCCAGGCACCGCGAATGATGTCGATGGCCTCCTCCAGTGCGATGGTGGCTTGCACTGGCTTGAGACGCCGTCCCCCGACGGACTCGATGGCATCCCAGAAGAACCCGGCGCCCAGTCCGAGTTCGAAGCGCCCGTCGCTGAGCAGATCAAGGGTGGCCGCGGTCTTGGCGACAATGACTGGGGACCGCAGTGCCATGTTGAGCACATTGGACACGACCCGGATCCGGTCGGTCTTGGCCGCCACCCAGCTCATGAGCGTGATCGTGTCGAGGTAGCCGCCCTGATAGGGGTGGTCCTGGATGGCGACCACGTCGTAGCCCCATCGTTCGCTTTGCATGGCCAGATCGAGGGCGTAGGTCGGTGGTGTGCTCTTCGGTTCGGGAAAACTAGCGAAGTCGAGCCGGTGGCCAAAGTCAGGCATTTCAGACCTGCGCCATGCCGCCATCGACGACGAACAGTTCGCTGCCGGTGAAGCCGTCTTCCTCGGAGGCCAGTAACGCGACCGGCGATGGCAAAATGGCGGTATACGGAGTTGCGCGCTCGGCAACCGACGACGGCGATGATCTCCGTTGTCATACACACGATTGGTCCGGGCGAGAGGTTGATGCCTTCAACCATAGTCCAATTGGTTGAGGGCATCAACCTTAAGTAGCATGTACTCATTACGACCGAACCGAACTGGCTCAATCCCCAAGAAGACCGCGCCTGGCGGGCTTTTGTGCACGCGAGTGATCAGCTCAACATTCGCCTGCACCGCCACCTGCTCCTGGACTCCGGATTGACCGCGACCGACTACAAGATCCTCGCAGGGCTCTCGGAGCACCCCGCCGGTCGCATGCCAGCGCAGGAGCTGTGCTCACTACTCCAATGGGAGAAGAGCCGATTGTCCCACCAGGTCCGACGTCTGGAGGAGCAAGGGCTGATCGTCCGTGAACCGAACCCCGCCGATGCCCGTAGCGTCATGGTCTGCCTTTTGCCCGCCGGGCGTCGCGCCATCGAGGAGGCCGCCCCCCAGCACGTGAAGCATGTCCGCCAACACATGATCGAGCTGTTCACACCCGCCGAACTCGACACCCTCGCTGCCCTCAACGAACGGGTCCTGCGCCACCTTGCCGAGGAGCCCTTCTCCGAGTAATCCGCACCCGAACATCGGCTGGGACCTGAAGGGACCGAAAGAGGAGAGGTAGTGGCATGAACAAACGGGAGAGAACCCCCGTGAGTCTGGAGCGAGCGAACCCCAAGACGGAAGAGGGGGCGACGCCGGAAATCCCGGGCGGCTTTCCGGAGCTCAACGCGTCGCAGCTGGACCTCATCCGCGAGCGTTCCACCGAGACCGTCGTCGCACCGGGCGCATTCTTGGGCAAGGCCGGGGATGTTGACTATGACTTCATTCTGGTCGAATCCGGCCATGTGGAAGTCGTGAGGTTCGCGGCCTTCGGGCTGCCCGAACAGGTCATCGCGGACTTCGGCCCAGGCTCGTTCCTGGGCGAGCTGGACATGCTCACCGGGCAGGCCGCCATGTTTTCGGCACGTATGCCCGACGGTGGCTTCATCCAACGGATGCCACGTCCGGTCTTCCGCCAGTTCATGTCCGACGCCCGGAACTGTCCGACATCATTCTCAGGGCGTTCATGGCACGGCGCGAGTTCCTGCGCACAAGCGAAGCGGCGCGCAGTTTCCAGATCGTCGGCGGCGCGGCGTCGGCCGAGACGCTGGAACTCCGCAACTGGGCCACGCGTCTCAACGTGGTGCATAGCTGGCTCGACGTCGAAACCGACGATGGGCAGTGGCTCCTCGAGTCCCTCGGGCTTGATGTGACAAACCTCCCGGTCGTGATCACCCCGACGGGGACGGTAAAGGTTGCTGCGCAACACCTTTGACGGCTGATTCGATGAGTGCAACTACATCGTCGGGATGAGACACCATCGCGACGTGGCTCGACGGGACTTCGACGGTCGTTGCAGTGCGCCCCCGTTCCGATTTCGCCACGCCAGATCTGCCTCGTCACGGCTACGGTGTTGCCGTTCCCGCACGAACAACTCGCCGGTACCGAGCAAAGGGGAATCGATGGTTGCCGAGACGACGAAGCTGGAGGGAAAGCGGGTCCTCGTAACGGGGGGCTCGTCGGGTATCGGCGCCTGTATCGCCAGGGAGCTGGCCGCTGCCGGCTGCACCGTCGGGATCTGCGCTCGCCGGAGTCAGCTTCTTGCCTCGGTTCTCGAGGATCTCCGTCGTCATGCCGCGGATTCCGTGGCACTGACAGTCGACCTCTCGGATCTGGACGAGATCGAAACCTTCTCCCGCCAGGTCGAGACGGCTCTCGGAGGCGTCGACATCCTCGTCAACAATGCCGGGCAAATGGGCGCACTGCGACTACCGGAGAACAACTGGGCCGACGCTGAGCGCTTCGTCCGGGTCAACTACCTGAGCCCGGTTCGCCTCACCCTGGCTCTCCTTCCTGGGATGCTCGAGCGGGGTAGCGGGCAGATCTTGAACATCTCGTCAGTGGCGGCGAAGCTCAACCCGCCGACGGAATCCGCCTACGCCGGCTCGAAGGCGGCCCTCACGGCCTACTTCGAAGCGGCAGCCGCCGACCTCGCCGGACGCGGCGTGACGATCCACAACTTCTATCCCGGCTGGATTCGTACGAGTGACGAGCCACCGGACTCCCTCCACCGAGACATGGAAGGGGAACGACCCGAGGACGTAGCTGTTGCTGTGCGCCGCCAGCTCGAGACCGCTGCCTTCGAGGCTTACTTCCCCGAGGAGTTCCGTGACATCTACGTCAACCGATCCAAGGATGTTCCGGCCTTCGTTGAGTACTCCGCCGGCTGGGCCCGGGAGCGGATAGCGAGCGACCCACGCCGCGCCGTGTCCTAACGACGAAGGAAACCTGGTCGCCAGAGACCGCTGCGCCAAAAACCTGGCTGCTTTTTGTCCTCGTGACCTTACGGGGGGCTTCCACCGTCAGCCCGTAGGTGCCGAGAATGCCATCTGTGGCCTGCAAGCAGCACTTTGACGCCCGGGCTCAGGCGCGGCGAGCACCCGGCAGTGATCCTCTCGTTCCTCTATCGGGCGCTCTGCGCCGTCCTTCAACTGATCAGACTCATCTTCCGCCGTGACATCGATCTCGCCATCGAGGTCGTCATGCTGCGCCACGAGGTGACGGTCCTGCGGCGCCAGGTCCATAGACCGGCGCTGGAGCCGGCGGACCGGGCCGTGCTGGTCGGACTCTCACGACTACTGCCCCGCCACCGTGTCGGGCGCTTCTTCGTTCAGCCGGCAACCTTGTTGCGCTGGCACCGGGACCTCCTCACCAAGCGCTGGACCTACCCCGCACGGTCGACCCGGTCGTCCAGGCATCCCAAAGGGCACCACCGCGCTCATCCTGCGCTTGGTGAAGGAGAACCCGACTTGGGGCTACCGCCGCATCCACGGTGAGCTCGCCACCATGGCCATCGTCATCGCTCCATCGAGTGTCTGGACGATCCTGAAGCGCCATGGCGTCGAACCGTCACCACGGCGATCGGGACCGACCTGGGCGGAGTTCCTCGCCGGCCAAGCGAAGGGACTCATGGCGTGCGATTTCTTCCACGTGGACACGGTCCTTCTCCGCAGGCTCTACGTGCTCGTGTTCATCCACCACGACACGCGGCTCGTCCGGATCGCCGGCGTAACCGCCAAGCCGGTCGCAGAATGGGTGACCCAGCAGGCGCGCAACCTCTCGATGGACCTGGCCGACGAGGCGACAGCGGTCAAGTTCCTCATCCGCGACCGCGACACCAAGTTCACGGCTTCCTTCGACGCCGTCTTCGCCGCCGGCACCGTCGCTGTCATCAGAACTCCGGTGCGGGCGCCTCGGGCCAACGCGATCTGCGAGCGCGTGATCGGCACCATCCGGCGCGAGTGCCTCGACCGAATGCTCATCCTCGGCCGCCGCCACTTGGAAGCGGTGCTCGCGGAATACGTCGAGCACTACAACACCCAGCGCCCACATCGCTCTCTGAACCAGCGTTCGCCATCCGCGCTCGGTCCGACTCCTCCGCTGGTCGACGACGTCGACCTCGCCCGGCTACGAAGAACCGATCGCCTGGGCGGCCTCATCCACGAGTATCAGATCGCCGTCTGAGCTGGATAGACGGGGATTTCGGCACCCACAAGGTGATGCTGCACGGGCCGACGCCTGACTAGGTGACTTGTGAGATTACCGTTCTACCGCCTACAACGGTGTCCTTCGTTTCAGCTCGAAAAGATTATTACCTAGTAGCAGGTCGGCTTTAGGCCGAAGGGCGCAACGAATTTGCCATTCTTAATACCCAGAAAGAAGGCACAACTGCTGGTGGATACCTCTCCCTTATGGAACGTGGTGGGTGGCACGAGCCCTCCCAGTGTCTCGCCGTGAAATTTTGTAGAGCCCATCAAGGACGTCTGCGGCCGTAACGGTCTTCCCAGGCGTACTCAACTGAAGAGCCGTCTGGATCATGATGCCGTCGACCCACGCCGCCGACCCAGTACCGCTGAAGTCGGGGTTGGTGGCGGTACCAGGCGAATACTTGTCAAGCGCCGAATACATCTCCTTGGTGACTGCGGTGTGGAATGGCCACGGGTACGTTGGCATCATCGCGATCGTATTGTTGAATGCTGCAGTTTCCGGCCAATTGTTAAAGACGGTCAAGGCTTCAACGAGCTTGGGCTGATAATCCTGTTTCGCGCAGTCCTCCATGAAGTGTTGGATCACTGATGCGGCGTCGCCTACCTCTACAATTTGCGCTCCACTCTCCTTGGTAGCCAAGCACTGCGCCGTGTAGTTCGGGGCTGCGAAGCTGATGGTAGTGAAGTACGTGAGTTTGATGCCGACTTTCTTTAGTGCAGCTGCTGTGGGAGCCTGCGCTCCTGTGCAAGCGGCTACTTCAGCACAGACGACCAGACCGAATTTCTTCGCGCCTGACTTCTTGGCAGCCACCGCAAGAGCGCCGTAGTAATTGTTGACCGTCGTGCCCGTTACAAAGTAATCCGGGTAGTCCCAGGTCCCTCCGAGACCGACAACGGGGATATGGGCCGTCCGTGCATAACTTCCCCACGCTTTGCCGGTAATTGAATTGTCTGCGATCGCAACTGCGTGCGCAGCGATGAGTTCTTTCGTGTCCGAAATAGCAACACCCTGGTTCGACCCATCGTCTTTCACGATCAAAGACACGTCGTGACCATCAATTCCTCCATGGGCATTCACCCATTTCGCCCAAGACTGCAGAACGGCAGTCGTGGGGAGTGCGCCGGCCCCGAGAGGTCCCGTACAGCTACAAATGTCTCCGACAACGATCGGCGCATTGTCCGTCGCGCTTGCTGGATTGCTTATCGCAATTCCGCTCAACAGGGTTATGGCAGTTACCGTGAAGATCAATGGGATGCGGAAGCTCAGCCTCCATCTCGAAAATTGTCTTTTGTAAAACTTCCCCATCGATCCCCCTCGTTTACGGCCTGCTATGAGTGCGAATATCACCGCTGGTCGTGACCAGGAGTGAGCCTGTTTATATCGACAAATTCACTTACGTGGACAATGTGCTTCGATGAAATAACGGACCTCCGCGTCAAGAGCCAGATCCTCTTCTGTCTCTGCCATGAAGCCACCATGAGGCGCAGCTTCGAGCACGTGAAGGTCAGCCGAAATTCCTGCCGCCCGAAGCGCTCGGTGCAGACGCACGGCATTCGACAAAAAGAGATCTCTCGTTCCGCTGCCTATGAGTGTGGGTGGAAAACCGCGGCTGAAGTCTCCGAAGAGAGGCGAGACATAGGGATCGCTCAGGTCGTGACCACCGGCGTACAGAAGGTTTGCAGGCATGAGACTGCGAGTCAGGACGGTGTCCACGCCCAAGTTCGCCTGGAAGGAGTCTCCCGACTCTGTGAGATCGACTTCCGGGGAGAGCAATACCGCGGCTGCCGGAAGCGGAAGACCCTCATCTCGGGCGCGAAGAATAAGTGCCGCCGCCAGATTTCCCCCAGCTGAACCACCCCCAACGACGATTTCGTCAGGACGGTGTTCACGGAGGAGCTCTCGGTAAACAGCCAGACAATCGTCGAGGGAGGCGGGATACGGATCGTCGGGGGGCATTCGGTAATCCACCGCCCACACGTGCATTCCGACACTCAATGCAGTCAAGGTGCTCATGGCCCGGCCGCAGTCCCCGCCGCCCATTGTTAAGCCTCCGCCATGGATGTCAAGGTAGATGCGAGGATCAGCAGGATCGACGTCTGGTGGGGTTATCGAGAAGACCCCGACTCCTTCGACCTCCATCTGCGTTACTACGACACCTGCGGGTATTCGGCTCGTCAAATAGGACTCCACGAGCTCATCCGATTCGGCACGAAACTTCCGCCATGCTTCGTGATCTTCCAACGGGGGGAACTCAGGGCTCGTAATGGTTCCCATAGCGAGCATTGTCTGGGCTTCTGGGCTAATCGACGCAGGAACCGGTATCAGTCGGGCTGGCACGCTGAGTGGCGGCAAAGTCTCATTCGTGGACATCTGGATGCTCCCCCTTGGTGCGTGTGGCTGAATCCATCGAGCACCGTCGATCATGGTGTTGGGCAGTGGGGAGGTTCGCTCCGTGCCCCCTACCGGCCGTGCATAGTACTTTTACCCATCCGAGCGTACAGATAATTGTATGACTCGTCAACTGCAACTTCTTGACGAGCTTGTACAATGCCAGTGTTCAGGACGTCGTCGATGAACCGTACGGAAGCGTCCCTCAGGCCAAGACTGAAAGGAGGATCAGGAGCCAGGCCTTCACGGGTTTCTAGTTCCTGACCATAAATGCGGGCTCCGCGCCAACCCCCACGCACTCCCAGTCGCGTCCAACAGCGGACACCGCGACAGACCGAGTTGCTCGATCAACTCGAAGAATTGTTCCTTCGAGAAGGATTTGCTCAATTGACTCTCGACGACATAGTCGCTGAGCTCCGTTGTTCGAAAATGACGCTCTACACGCTGGCGCCTAGCCGGGAACAGCTGATCTTGGCCGTTCTACGCCGATTCTTCGAGCAGGCCAGGGGACGGATCACTGTTCATCTCGACCGCTATCGATCCTCGACGCGACGCGTTTCGCGCGGTTCTCGAGGCAACGATCGGCGAACTGCGGCAGATCACGCCGGACTGCTTCAATGACATTGTCGGGTACTCGACGACACGGGAGCTTTACGAAGCCTTCACTCGCTCATGCGCCCAACAGCTTCTTGATGTCCTCACGCGGACATTGGGAGAGGGCGGAGATAGCTTGGCGACGAGTCGCTTTGTGTCCGAAGTGGTGCGGGTTCTGTTTGACGAAATTGTGACAGGAGAGCTTGAAGAAACAACCGGACTAAAGGACGGGGAAGTGCTCGAACATCTACTTCGCCTTGTCCAGGCGACCACCCATAGGCCATCTGGCGGAAATGCGGGCGCTCGGATCGAGCGAATCAGATAGGCAGTCTCCTCACTGCCTCCGCCGAGACACGGCCTCACCGGAACGTGCAACACTGAGGAGGTGAAGGACCTCCGGGCGCATGCCCAATATCCGGAACTCGTCAGGGTGGGACGGAGTTGTCGCGACGCCCGAGCGCGGGTTTTGGAGCTTTGGCCCGAAGGTACCGTACCGGCGGACTTACCTTCAGAAAAGCAATCGGCTCTCAAGGAGGCCGAGTCAATGGTCGTCGAGATGGATGACTTGTACGCGACTCTCCTTGCGGCCATAACGGTGGATCTCGACACCGGCAGCTAGAACAATTCTCCTACCGAGATCGGTGTCATTGAACCCGGAGTGCCCAATGACGGCTTCATGGTTGTCGAGCAAGTCCCGACTCTTCAGCCAGAGCGTTCGTCACTAGAGGCATAACCAACGGACCGCATATCCAGGGGACGTCGTTTGGCCGGTATCGGGTTACTTCGGTCGCAGTGCTGCACTGTGCGTGAAGCCCCACTGCTATGAGCATCCACCTTCGAATCGTCACCGCTGTACGCTTGCCAGGATGGACCTCCATCAGATCGAGTGTGCGTTGGCGATCCACGAACACGGCAGTTTTACGCGCGCTGCCGAGAGCATGTACCTGACGCAATCAACTCTCTCTTACTCCATTGGTCGTCTTGAGAAGGAGCTGGGTGCGAAGCTATTTATCAGACGGGGACGTGGCGTGTCCCTCACGCCTGCTGGCGAGGCCTTCCTACCTTCGGCCCGCGCCTCCCTTGTAGCCGCTGAGGCGGCGCGCGAAGCTGTAGCAGCCATTGGTGGGCTCATGTCGGGGCGTCTCAGTCTGGTGATCACCCCGACGTTGAAACAGTTCGTCGCTGAAATAGTCGCGGATTTCATTGATCAGCACCCTGACGTGCGGGTCAGTGTGGATGTACGATTTCCGACCGAGGCACTCGAAATGGTTCGAGCGTCAATAGCTCCCCTAGCTTTCGTCGGACTGTCTGATCTTCCGGACGAACTCACAGGCATCGAGCTTTTCGACGAGGAAATCGTCGCCGTCTTCCCTCCGCATACCGAGATTCACGAGAGCGTCACGCCTGACGTCCTCTGTCGGTATCCGCTGGTCATCTCCCGATATTCACAGATGCTGCAACTGAAAACGCATCCCCTCCTGATTTCGCGTGATGCGAGAATCATCGCAGAGGCCGACAATATCGATGCGCTCCTCGAATTTGTGATCGCCGGTGTGGGCGTTGCCGTAATGTCGGCGCACGGAGCCGCAGGGGCAGCTGAACGAGGAGCGGTGATCGTACCCATGGAGCCAGCGATGCTGTATAAGACCGGCCTGGTTTATCGGCGAGGCCAGAGGACACCGATCGAGACTGACTTTGCTGAATTCGCAGTTCGCCACGCTCGGCAATCAATGAGCGCCCGAGCAGTCGCCACCTCTCCCGTCATGACGTAACCGCACCGGGAGGATTGCCCTACTGATCGGCTCCGTCGAACGGCCCAATGTCTAGGTCATGTCCCTGAGCGAAGCCATTGCCGCAAGCTTCCGCTCATGGGTAAGCGGCGCAGTGGGAGCCAGCCAAGGCAAATCGACGTCGCGTATCTCTACGTTCCAGCCATCCGCCTCGTTGCGTAGTCGTCCGACGGAACAATCAACCGGATCTCTCGTCGCGAAGGGGTCGAACTGAAACGCTCGCATGGCATTCCGGTGCGTAATGAGGTTCACCTCGTCGTCCGGTACATTCTTCAGTTCTCCCGCGAGTAGTTCCGGTGAGTTTGGCCAGGTGGAGTCGGAATGTGGATAATCACATTCCCACGTGATGTTCTCGACCCCGATATGGTGCCGCATCTCAATTCCAGCCTCGTCGGAAATGAAGCACGTGAGTACGTGGTCCCGGAATAGCGCGCTTGGGAGTTCGCCACCGAGGTCGAGCCCAGTCCATTGGCCGTGTTTCTTGTAGGTCGAGTCGGCTCGTTCCAGGTAGTACGGGACCCAACCGATGCCGCCCTCGCTCAGCGCAATTTTTATGGTGGGGAATGTTCGCACGGCTCTCGAGAACACGATGTCGGCTGCGGCCTGCATGATATTCAGTCCCTGCAGCGAGATCTGTACCGGCACAGGGGCGTCCATGGAGGTCATGACCAACTCCGAAGAAGACCCTATGTGAAGACACAGCACCGTACCCTCGTCAGAGCATGCTTGGAAGAATGGATCCCAATGTTCGCTGTGCCAGCTCGGATAGCCCAACTTGAAAGGATTCTCTGAAAACGTGACCGCGTGGCAACCCTTTCGAGCCACTCTTCGAACCTCTTGTGCCATCAAGTCCGGGCTCCAAAGAGGCGGAATGGCAAGCGGAATGAACCGGCCTGGATACGCTCCACACCAGCTGTCGATGTGCCAGTCGTTGTATGCCTGGACGATAGCGAGTGCCGCCTCTTTGTCATTCGCACGGGAGAAGAGCTGGCCGCAAAACTGAGGGAACGACGGAAAGCACATTGAACTCATGACCCCGTTGGCATTCATATCGCGTACCCGCGTATGGACGTCATAACAACCCGGACGCACTTCATCGAATGAGGTCGGGTCGACACCGTACCGATGGCGTGGCTTACCCGCTACCGCATTGAGGCCGATGTTGTACGTCTTCTTGCCCTCGAACACCCATGCATCGCGACCGCGTTCGTCGCGCTCCACTCGGGGCGCAGCGTCTCGCCAACGCTCGGGGATGTGTCCGTCGAAAAGATCAGGTGGTTCTACGACGTGATCGTCCACACTTATCAGAATCATGTCGTCGGTATGCACTCATTCTCCCCTTCTGGCAACGCCACCGTGCTTCTGGCGCGGAATATCCGCAGATCCACCGCGACCCACAAGGTACGAGGCCATCACCCGCAATGTGCGACATGATTGTGGACCGGGGGGGCGTTCGGACGCCCGGACGGTGGGGTTCAGCAACGCGACCTCCTTACACATGAGATAGCAAATTCCTCAACGGATCCAATGAAGAGTTTTCAATCGCCCATTGAGATATTCGATCCGTATAGAGCCCTCCCGGTGACGGCAGAGGGAGAAATGGGATGAGCGCACCCAGGGTCCGCGTGACGGCGCCGTTTGGACATTCTGGGTACGCCATCCCGATGAGGACGCTGAGCCGAGGTATCGAGAACATCGATTGCACAAGCGAAGTTGTTCGCTTGTTTTCGGAAAGCAAAGCTGCTTCTGTTATGCCGATCGTAGAGATCGTCCGTCCAAAGGAGAAGGTACTTTTTGTGTCGCCAATATCAACGAAGGGCGTAAGAGGTCCCACTTTCGGCGTGGTGGTGGGACAGGTCGCGTCGGGCCAGCGGCCGATCGCGTCGTGATGGATGGCTGCCCGCTGCAATCGGAGATGCTGATTGCCAGACGGCGTGAGCTGCGTGAGCTCGGACCGGTAATATCGATGGACCAGTCCTCCTTCCTTCTCACCCGTCATCACGATGTCGAGGACGCCCTAAGCCGGCCGGAGATCTTTCGCTCAAGAGGCCGAGTTGACGTCGGCAATGTTCGACCTCGGATTCCCGTCGATATCGATCCCCCCGAGCATGCGAAATACCGGCGCATTCTGGATCCGCTCTTCAGCAGGCGTTCGATGGAGGCACTGGACGCGTCTGGACGTGCTCTGGCCGGTCACCTCCTCGACGGCTTTGCCGGCACTGGTCATTGTGACTTTGCTTCCGATTTCGCAGTGCCCTGGCCCTGCCTGATGTTCCTCAATCTCCTGGGACTCCCGACGCAAGACCTTCCCGAATTGCTTCGCATGAAGGATGTCGCGATGCGTCCCGCACTTACTCCTGATGACGAGAAGGACAAGCGTCAAGTGGGTTCGGAGATATACGGCTACTTTGATGCATTCTTGGCCGACCGGAGCGAGCACCCCCAGGACGATGTCATCGGTCGGATCATCACGTCAGAAGTCGGTGGGAGCCGACTATCGCGCGATGAGCTCGTCGACATCCTCTATCTCTTTGTGCTGGCCGGCCTCGACACCGTCACGGCATCTTTGGAGTGTTTCTTCGTGTACCTTGCACAACACCCCGAACAACGTCGCCGAATCGTTGAAGAGCCTCAGATTATTCCTGCGGCCATAGAAGAACTCCTGCGTTTCGAGACACCCGTCGAAGCGGTACCGAGGGTTGTCAATGTCGCCACCGACGTCCATGGGCAATCCATGCAGGTCGAGTCAATGGTCTACGCCCACCTCGGTGCAGCCAACAACGACGAGGATGCATTTGATCGACCTGACGAGGTCGATTTTGACCGGCAGTCGAATAGACATTTCTCTTTCGGAAAAGGTATCCACAGATGCCTCGGGTCTCATTTGGCTCGCCTCGAGCTGCGAATCGCCATTGAGGAATTTCATCGACGCATTCCCGACTATCGGATCGTCGAGGGTACAGCTTTTGATTGGAAGCCCGGAATCCGTTCGCTGCCGACGCTTCCTCTCGAATTCCGCGTGTACCCATCGTCCTAGGAAGTCGGCGGTTTAGATCGGGGGCGTCCTCGACGAGCCCGGTACATTGCCACTTCAAGGTTCCATCACATGCCTCGGGCCATACTCCGACCTTCTGCTCAGTCGCTGGGCCCACGCCCGTCGGGAGGCCATTCGCTCAGTCCGGCCGAGGTAAGTGAGGGACGAGTAGTACTCAAGACTGTTGCCATCATTCGATACCCGGCCACCAGGTGCAGGAACTCATGAGTCAATCCGGGATCATCAAAGTACTCTGAAAGGCTTTGGAACGTTGAAGGCTGAATTGCGCCGAGGTCAACGACTTCATCGGCGGCGGTTATCGACAACCGAAGGTGCATTGACCCGATGCTGTCGACCTGACTGGTTCGGATTGACATGATCTCATCATCCGAAACGCCGAGCCTTTTTGCAATCTTGTAATGGCTGGCCCATTCGTAGGGTTGTCGGCACCGCCATGCAATGCGCAGAATGGTCAATTCCCGGAGCATTGGATCAAGCCGTCCGTGCACGAGAAACGTTTCCAAAAAGCATTGTACGTAGGCCTTGAGGTGTGGATGGCCATCAAGGACGTCGTTGCTCGACGTGCGTTCGATACGTTTATGTGCCTCATGTTCTTCGGCTTCGTTCATTCTGCAACCTCCTGCAGAGAGAGTATGCCGGACCCAATCCGTCTTGGTCGACCCTCCCAAGCGTCGTCACAAACCGAAGACGGTCTATAACGAACATCTCGCTGCGAGGCGCCTTGCTATCGAACCTCTTCATGGGGACTTGAAAAGATTCACGTTGACGTGCAGCCAAAGTTGGATTGTAGTAGCACCGATGCCCGGACCACTCGACGGAGTTCACGTCTTGGACGTGTCCGAGTTTGGTTTTGTTCCAACCGTGGCGGCGGTTCTGGGGGACTGGGGAGCCGACGTGGTCAAGGTGGAACGTCCCGGTGGCGATCCATTGCGGAGTCATACGATGGTTGATGGCACGGCGGAGTTCAACGTGCTGATTGAACATTTCAACCGCAACAAGCGAGGGATTGTTCTGGACATCGGTCGCCTCGAAGGTAGGACGGTGTTCGATCGGCTTCTCAGTTGGGCCGATGTACTGGTGACAAACTTTCTGCCTCGTACGATCGAGAAGCTCAATCTGACACCAGAAGCGATCCATGCGGTAAATCCCAAGGTGGTGTACGTGCATGGCACTGGTCAGGGCTCCAAAGGTCCGGACCGAGAGTTGCCAGGGTTCGACGGCGTGACCTGGTGGGCTCGAGGAGCAATAGCTTATTCGCTCAGCCCTCCTGGAACATTTGCCCGCATGCGCCCCGCCTTGGGTGATGGCCCAACCGGCATGATGCTGGCGGGTGGTGTTGCCGCCGCCCTCTACCAGCGGGAGAAGACGGGGTATGGAACCGTTGTTGAGTCGTCATTGCTGCAAGGAGCAATGTGGACACTGGCTCCTGACCTGACCACGACGTCCTTGCTGGGTCGGGAGCCATCAATGGCAACGCCATCAAGCGTGGGCCCGCTGCTGGGTGCGTACCTGACAAAGGATCAAAGGTGGCTCAACCTCACGATGCCAGATTTTCGGTGGTGGAAACCCGCATGTCGCGCCCTTGGATTGGACGCGTTGCTCACCGACGATCGTTACTTGAGTGTCGAAGGTATCCGAGACCACGCCCAGCAGCTTCGCGTCTTGTTCGAGGAAGCGATCAGCTCGCGCCCCTTTCGGAAGTATGCGAATCCCTCCTCGCCAATGAGTGCGTCTTCGGCAAGGTCGCCACACTCGAGGATCTTCTCGGTGATGTGCAGGTGGAGGCCAACGGATTCATGCCGCAACATCCGGTACACGCATCGGCCAAAGTGGTGGCGAGTCCCGTTCAGTTCGGACAGGAGCCGATCTCCATCAGGAGAGGTGCGCCGCGAGTAGGAGAACACACGACGGCTTTTCTTAACGAGGTCGGATTGTCGCTAGAGGACATAGAGCAACTACTGGCCTCGGGAATTGCAGAGCAAGGTTGATAGCGAACCGCGCATTGATTTGCGGGCCGTTCACAGAGGTACCGACAGGAAGGTCTCTTTACCCACCGAATCTGTCTGACACTGACGGCGGCGTCCACATCACAATGGATGCGTGACGCTGAGCGGGTGCGCCCGCTCCCTGCCCTCACGCCCATTTCCAGTCCATTTTGGACTTCCGGGGCGGATGGTGTACTCAGGTTTCAGCACTGTCGAACATGCGGCTATTACACCCACCCGCCCGGACCGGTTTGCGCCTTCTGCCTCAGTAGGGAGGTTCAGTTCGACGCAGTTTCAGGCAAGGGCTTGGTGTACAGCCACACCGTGAATCATTATCCCTGGCTTTCTGGCTGGGACGTTCCCTACAGCGTGGCACTCGTCCAGCTCGATGAGCAGTCCGATCTCAGATTGATGACGAACATCGTAGGTAGCGACCCAGGAAGCATTGCGATCGGCGACCGGGTACGAGTGGTCTTCGAGAGATGCGAAGACATCTGGTTACCACTCTTCGAACTGGAGGAGGATTGAGATGGCGCCAGGCTCATCGAAGAACACCGACGGTTCATTCAATAGCGGCGAGCGGAACGCGGTAATCAGTGGCATAGGCCAATCGGCGGTCGGCCGCCGACTCGGACGAGATCCTTTGGATCTGACAATCGAAGCAGTGCTCGCGGCAATCGCCGACGCTGGGCTGGACCGAAGTGATATAGACGGAATCGCCACCTACCCCGGCTATCAGGCGCAACCGCCTGGGTTTTCCGGAGTCGGCGTCGCCGAACTCCAAGATGCACTTCGCCTTCAACTCCGTTGGTTTGCCGGAGGGTCGGAGCTACCTGCGCAGTTAGGGGCCGTGGTTCTCGCCGCAATGGCGGTGAGCACAGGACTGGCGCGGCATGTGATTGTCTTTCGGACCGTCTGGGAGGCCACCGCCCAAGGTGCCGGCAATCGAAGTGCCGTCATGGTTGGCGGGAATTCGCCAGGTTCACTCGGGCAACCTCGCGTTCATGGTTTTATGCAATGGATGTCCCCCTTTGGAGCCCCCTCGGCAGTCTGCTGGGCGGCATTGGCGGCAAATCGACATTTTGCCGAGTTTGGTACCACCCGCGAACAACTCGCCTGGATCCCCATGACGTGTCGCTCCCACGCGTCGCTCAATCCAGCCGCCATCTACCGGACTCCCCTGACGGTCGATGAGTACTTGTCGGCGCGGATGATCTCTGAGCCACTGGGCCTGTTCGATTGCGACGTACCAGTAGACGGAAGCACTGCTCTAATTATTTCCCACGTGGATTCCGCACCAGACCTACGACACCTTCCTGTCAAGATTGAGGCAGTCGGTACAGCCCTACGAGGACGTCCCTATCGCGATCAGTGGAGTGACTACACGACGATGGGACTATCCGATTCAGCTGCGATGCTTTGGGGGCGTACCGACCTTCGTCCGGACGACGTTGACGTTGCAGAGCTCTACGATGGCTTCAGCATCATTGCTCTAAACTGGCTCGAGGCACTCGGATTCTGTGAGCACGGAGAGGGTGGACGGTTCATTGGGGGCGGCCAGAGGATCTCGCTGACCGGCGAACTGCCTTTGAATACGAGCGGTGGTCAACTCTCGGCGGGTCGCCTTCACGGCTTGGGGCTGGTTCACGAAGCCTGCGTGCAGCTTCGTCACGAAGGGGGTCAACGACAAGTTCCTGGGGGACCAGAGGTGGCCATCGCTGCAAATGGCGGGCCAGCCGGCGGGTGCTTGCTTCTTACGAGATGGCGATGAAGCGGTACGGGTGCCGAGATCCTTCTACCTTGGGAGCCGCGTTGTGAGCCCTTCCTGCTCCAACCGTAAAGACCGTAGAGACACGCCGCCTCTGCTCTACCCTCATTGCCTCACGGGGTGGATTTCCACTTTCAAGCCCGTGACATGGGCTTTAAGTGGAGGTGATGGGATTCGAACCCACGGCCTCTACATTGCGAATGTGGAGGTCCCGGTCTTTGGACCTGGGCCTTCAGAGCAGACTCCCTGGCAGTAGGCCTAGAGCCCCTCAGGTTCCCTCAGCGGCCCTCCCGTTCCCTCTCGATAAGGTCACGTAAGGTCACGCTTTTCAGGCCATCCGTTTGCCAATCCGGCAGCGACCTCGTTCGTACCTTGTCCCGTCGCTTGAGCCGCCACCTTGGGCATTCACATGCCCTTGTTCGCCCTATTCGCAACGACCTTCGCAGTGAACCGTCCCGCCGTATCGTTGGGTCATGACAACGTAGCCACGTCAGCTCGCGCTCGGAGCGAGCCAGACCGAACTGATCGAGGCCATCAGCCACCTGGCCTTCGACGCTGGATGGCCGAGGGAAATCGTGGCCATGGCAGTGGCCAGGAAGGTCTTCCGAGACGATCAGAGCGGCGATTCACTCTTCTATGTTTGTTGCAGCGGCGGACGGGCCAAGCAACTGCAACTGGTGACCGACACCATCGTGTAATGATCAACGTCACGATCATCGTCGATCGTCTCTTCCAACCGCCTTGACGCAGCCGCCGCCAGCCGGCACCATCGCTGCCGTTGTGCCGGCTGGCAGTCGACCTCAAGCCTCAGTGCATTGCGGTGGTGAGCCAGTTGATGACGGGGGGCATCAGTTGATCGAGCTTGTTCATTGCGCAGTGGGAGCCGCCGGGGATCGAAACGACTTCGGTATCGGGTCGGCCTTGCCAGATGTTCAGGTCAGCGACGGGAACGTGGACGTCGGCGTCGCCGTTGATGGCCAGGGTCGGGCAGTTGGTGCCCTTGGGTCAGGAGGTCGTCCATGGCGAGCGCCTGGACCCCCGCCAGGATCTGGTCGTGGGTCGGAATGCTGTCGAAGCCGAACGCGTTGCCGACGATGCCTTCCATGCCGTAGAGCAATTGCTTGAGGTGCTCTTGATTGAAGGTGGCCGTGGAGACCGGGCCGCCGATGACCACGGCGGCGTCGACAGCCGAGGTCAGCGAGGAGTGCGCGGAGAAGTATCCGCCGAAGCTGACCCCAGGTGTCCGACCTTGCCGGTAGTCAGCGTGCGGGCGAACGTGATCAGTCCGTCGACGATCTCCGTCGACTCCGGGACCATCGGAATGTGGGTCAGCTCGCCGGTGCCGGGATGATCAAAGGCGACTACGCGGACATGTGCGCTCTGTACGTAGTGGACCCACATCTTGTGGAGGTCCATCTTCCAGGTGTCCACGCCTCCACTGAGCAGAAGGACCGGCGTGTCGTTCGGTCGCGTCCTTCTCGCTCAGCACATGAACCGGTGACTCGACCACCTTGCCCTGGAAACGGGTGGTGACCACCCGACGCTCGAAGTCGACCGGGAAAGTCCTTCGAGGACGCTATGTATTGCTCCAGCTGATGTCCCATGGCGGCCTTCTTGGCATCGTCGGCCAAGACGGGGAAGCGGGCGTTTCCGTACGCGAGCGCCGCCATCCACGTCTCACCGGAGTCGATGTAGCGCTCAGCGAGCTGACTCCACTCGTAGCACCAACCGCCGGGGGCATCGGCCCACATGTCGGTGATGGCGGCAGCGAGACGGTCGACCTCTTCCTTGGGAAATCCCAACCCCACGAACTGGGGCGTGCGCTCGGCGAAGGTGGCCTTCGGGTCGTCGGGAAACTCGTAGCTCATGGTGTCCTCCTGTTTGCGTTACTAGGTCAGACACCATCGTCTGCCAACGCAACGGAAGAAGGAACTGCCGATTTACCAGCTCCGCTATGGTTTTACGACATGGCTGTTGAGCTGGCCCAGTGGCGACTGTTTCTCACGGCCGCAGATCACGGAAGCCTGCTGAAGGCAGCCGAGACCCTCCACACCGATCAGCCCGCTCTGAGTCGATCCCTCCGCCGCCTTGAACAGCAGGTTGGCGGCGCACTCTTCCTTCGAAGCAGCAAGGGCCTTGCTCTCACCGGCCTGGGGACCCAACTCTTGCGACCCGTGCGCGAACTTGTCGATCACGCCGCTGCGCTGGAGGGGCACGCCGCAGCGGAGGCCCGGCGAGTTCGCCACATGCTGAAGATCGGCTCGGTCGACGTCTTTCCTGTGACCACCGCCTTCGCCATGGCGTGCCAAGCACTTGCGACGAATGACCAGCCTGTGGCCACCGAAGTCGTCGGCCTTCCATGGCTCGCCCACTCGGACGCGGTGCTGGACCGAACCGTGGATATTGGCTTTACGCTGATCGTTGATAACCAGCTACCAGACGCCGACCGCCTCCGAGCCCAGGTGCTGTGGGAAGAGCCTCTGGCGGCGGCACTGATATCTGATCGCCACCCGCTGGCCGAGGCGGAGCGGCTTCATCCGCTGGACCTGGCCGATATGCCCCTTCACCTTCCGAACAGATCAGCTATCCCAGACGTCTACGACCTCGTGCTCGAAATGCTTGCAGATGCAGGAGTCCCGGCCCCCCGTCGTGCACCGACCTCCGGGCAAATCGCCAATGTCATTCAGCACATCGCGGCAGGGAGCGGTTGGATGGTGAGCACTCATCTCCACCTTCGACACAGCGCCCCCGGCACGGTCGCAAAGCCGCTCGCTGTGACTTCACGTCATTCGGTTCACTTCGCCGCCATCTGGCACGCCGACACCGACCAGGCAGTCGCGACCGCGTTCACCTACGAGTTGCAGAAAGCGCTTACCGCCGTCCTCTAGATGGGCATCAGAAAAACTGACGCGACACCCAGACGCCGGTCTTGGTCTGCGATGTCGGCGGACGACGGTCCAGTTCGCTGGCTCGAATCGCTTCTGGGGGTCTCCGCGTTGACAAATTCCGATCGGGTTGACAACCAAAAACTGGGCGTTGAGAAATCCGTTGACGAATCGAGCCGATCCGTACTATCAGGCGTTCTGAAATGAATCGGTGGAGGTGATGGGATTCGAACCCACGGCCTCTACATTGCGAACGTAGCGCTCTGCCAGCTGAGCTACACCCCCGACGAGGGACAAGGTTAGCCAATACGTCAGCGGCCGCCGGCCGCCTGGCGGAGAGGGGCGGACGTGCTCGTCGTCCCATGCACCGGGGTGACCCGCTTGGGCGGGCCCTATCGGGGTGTCACGACTGTCGGCGTAGGGCGCGTATCTGCGGCGGGGACGGGCGTGGCGCTGCCCTTCGAACTCCCGGGCGTAGGCGATCAGGGCGATCAGGGCGAGGGCGGCGATGCCCGGTGATGGCGGTGACGATCCAGGCGGGGCGGAAGGACGAGAAGACGCCCAGAATGCCGGTACAGATGGCCACCGCCGTAAGGATGCGCAGGACGAGCGTGCAGCGTTGGCGAGCCTGGTGACGGCGGTACGCCGCCAGTCCGGCCTCGGTCTGGGCCGGGTTGACCGGTGGCTGGGGACTCTCGATGACGCCCACTCGTGCATAGTGCGTACCGTCGCCGTCGTCGATGTCCGCTGACTGGCCGTCCTCGACAGGGCGCAGCAAGACGAGTCTTGGGCGTGAAAGCGACGCATCCGTCGCGGGGACCGGGCCGCTGCCACCGAGCCGGGAGGCCGGCTTCACCATCTTCGGGCCGGCATGCTTGAGCAACTGGAGTTCATGGTGGAAATGGTCGATGGATCCGCCGCCTCTGTCGTTCGCCGAAGCGCCGCAGGGCACTCGGTGCCAGCACGACGATCCACAGTACGGCTACCAGACCCAACAGGATCACAAGCGACACTCCCCGACGACCTACCTTCGCTCCGGTGGAAGACCCTAATAAGAGGCCGTTTCCATATGGTGGATGGTGGGGATACGCGCAGCGCCGACCTCGTCAGCGCTCTCCGCACTTGCACAGCTTTTGTAGTCCCCAGCGCGCACGGCTTGGCAAGCGCGTTCCTCTGCCCCTGCTCACAGCCGTGCGCGCGAACTAATCGGCGCGACTCCACCACCGCCCGTCGCGCTCGCCGACGTGACGTCGATCGTCGAAGAGTGGCCGACACCAACGGGAGGTGATGACCTCCTCCAGCGGACCGGCCGCCACCAGCTCTCCCTGTCGCACCAGGCCGGCATGGGTGAACCCACGCGGGATCTCCTCGCAGTGGTGGGTGACCAGCACCATCGGCGGGCTCTCCGGGATCCGCTGCCAATACGCCCAGCCGGGACACCAGTCGTTCACGGGCACCGAGGTCGAGACCGGCCGCCGGTTCGTCGAGCAGCAAGCAACTCAGGTCGGCTGATGAGCGCGCGCGCCAACAGCACATGTTGGCGCTCACCCTCCGAGATCACCCCGAAGGGCCGGCTCGCGATGGAGGCGAAGCCGGCCTCGCCCAGAAGGCGGTCCGCCTCGGCCCAGTCCTCCGTCCGTATACGTGTTCCACCAGGTCTCCAGTGCGCCGTGGACGCCCACTCACGACGACGTCGCGCGCAGGGAGGTCCGCCCGCAGTTGCCGGGTCACCGACCCGCTGACCAGAGAGATCCGGGGTCGCAGCGTGCGCACATCGACCCTTCCGAGCCGGGCCCCGAGAATCTCCACCGATCCCGAGCCGAGGGCCACAGACGGGCGGCGGCCAAGGTCAGCAACGTGGTCTTCCCCGATCCGTTGGGCCCCAGGATGACCCAGCGCTCGCCCGGTGCACCACCAGTCCACATCGTCGAGGACCACCGTGCCCTCGCGCCGCACGCCCGACACCGCGCAGCGCGATGACCGGGCTCGGAGTCGCCCACCGACGACGTCAATTGCCTGCGGCGTCGACCTGCCCGATGCGCCGGCTCGACCCGGCCGATCAGGCCCGAGCAGCACTGGGTCCAGATCCGTTCGCCGGCCAGCCAGAGCCAGATCTTCGCGGCGGTAGCCCGAGCACGATGCCCTCGAACTCGGTCGCGGGTGACGCCCGCCTGGCGCAGAGCGCTCCACCGCGACCACAGCCATGCGACGAATGCCGTCCTCGGCCGCGCAGCACGGCCGACCAGGTCACTGACCTTCGAGCACCTCGGTCAGCCAGGCCTGCGGCGCGAGCCGTGGGCTCGTCGGGCATGTGCAGAGCGGGGGAGCGAGCACGCTCAATGGCGGATGAAGACGGGCTGGCGGTCGGTGCCCTCGTAGGAGCGCACGTGCTCCTCGAAGTCGATGAACAGCGGCGCATCGGGGTCGAGCTTGCGCTGCAGGGACCGATTGGCGATCTTCTTGTCGAGCGCATCGAGGCGGAGCAGCGCCGCCGGGTCGTCGAGGCCGCGGACGTCGAGCTTCGACCGGGCCGCCTGGAAGGCCACGTCGGCCCCGCTCGGTCCGCACCAGCACACTCGTCCATCCGTCCATGGATCCGACGCTGCCGACGGCGATGTCCGCCGAGCGACCGAGGAAGTCAGCGCACTCGTCGCAGCCTTTGAGGGCGGCCCCGTGAAAGTCCTTCACCGGTTCGTCGACCGCCAACTCGCCGTCGCGGTACTCGACGATCATGCGGCCGCGGATGACGTCCATTTTCGACACCCGGTCCAGGTCGACCCCCCGCTTGTCGCGCAGCTCGCGCAGGGTGAGCGCCTCGTAGTCGAAGTTCTTGGTGCACATGAGCGCAATGCTCAGGACGACCGCATCGACCCGATGGGCACCGGTAGGCCAGCGCCGCGCCTGCATGGCGCGGAGCCCCTGCACCTCGCACGGTGTGCCGACGACGGCGATGCGCGGCTTGGCCGGGAGCTTGTAACGGGAGAGGTCGAGCTCGGCCAGGGCCATGGTCTGGTTGTAGAAGCTGCCCGACGCGGCGCGGATCTGCTCGGCCGTCGTGGCGATGGTGGCGATGCCCTTTCCACTGCTCGTCGGGATCGCCGCTCGGTTTGGACACCAGCGCACCGTCGATCTCCCCGGCGGCCAGCAGACCCGATCAACAGGGCGCTGACCGCACCCCCGTCCTGGACGTCCTCCATCCTCGCCGAGGCCCGTACGGCGAAGCTCTCCACCACCGCGCCGAGCCCGTCCGCCGGAGGGCCACCGGTGATCTTCCAGTACGTGTCCGAGGAGTCCGAACGGACCTGGGCTGGCAGTACGTCTGCCTCCTCGCCCGGGGCGGGGTCGACGGTGGCCAGAGCGCCTCGTAACGCAGGCCGCCACGAGGGCAGAAATCCCAGCACAGCGAGCACCCGGTGCACATCTTGACCAACTCGGGCAGGTTGGTGTCGGGGTCGACGCCGATGGAGTTCGACGGGCACACGGCGACGCAGGTCCCGCACTCGATGCAGCGGTCCGCATGGATCACGCCCGCCTCGAGCTCCCAGAACCACACCTTGCCCGGACGGCTCGGCGATGCCGTTCATCTCTTCGCGCACGCGGTAGCGCTTCACGAGCTGACCGCCGCCAGGAGCTCCGTTGACGGTCGCCGTCAATTCGGCCATGGGTATCCGCCGCGCCCACAGGTGGAACGGCTCCTTGGCCCGCCGCTCGGCCTGGTAGCGGCCGACGACGCGCACGAGCGCATCGGGAACCTCGCTCACCGGCATGGCGCCGGTGACCCAGTCGATGAAGGCGGCATCGGGACCGAGCGAGCCGCCCAGCCCGATGTCGACCGCCTCTTCGATGTGCTGGTCCACATGGGCGATGTCCCCCCGGAACCCGATGTCGGCGATTTGCGGTTGCGCGCAGGAGGCCGAGCAGCCCGAGAAGTGCATGCGGATCACCCCGGCATCGCCGTGCCCCCGCCGTCCACCCCTTGCTCGGCAAGCTCGGCGTCGAGACGCCGGGCCCACTTCACCGCGCGCTCCTTGGTCTCCACCACGGCGAAGCGGCAGAACTCCGAGCCGGTGCAGGCCACCACGCCCCGCTCGAAGGGGCCGGGGAAGGGCGAGTACTTCGCCAGCAGCGGCTCGGCCAAAAGGTCGTCGAGTCGTTCTTCGGGGACGCCGGAGAGGATGAAATTCTGGTCGGTGCCGATCCGCACGGCTCCGTCGCCGTAGGTCTCGGCCAGGCGCGCCGTCTCAATCAGGTCGATCCCGTGCATCCGGCCCACGGGCACCGAACAGCCGACATAGACCAGGCCCGGCTGCTTCTGGGGGTGCACGCCGACATGGTCGCCCCGGAAGCGGTCGGTCAGTTCTTCGCCGGCCGGGTCCAAGGTGAACTTGGTCCGCTCGTCCAGAGCGGCCCGGAACCCTTCGGGCCCGAGCTCCTGGGCCAGGTACCGCATGCGGGCCAGCCCGCGGTTCTCCCGGTTGCCCAGTTCGCCGAAGAGCTGGGCCACGCCCCGGCACAGCTCGACCGCCTGGTCGGGACGGATGAAGACATCGATGTCCGAGGCCATGCGCTCGCCGTCGGAGAGGCCGCCCGCCGATGAGCACGTTGAAACCGATGGTGCCGTCGCTCTGCTCGGCCGGCCACAGGCCGATGTCGTTGATCTCCACCCGGGCGCAGTCCTCGAGACACCCGGTCACGGCGATCTTGAACTTGCGCGGCAGGTTGGCGTATTCGCGATTCCCGGTGAAGTAGGCCGAGATGGCCTGGGCCACCGGGAGGGCGTCGACCACTTCGTGGGCATCGATGCCCGACACGGGACACGAGCACACGTTGCGCGCCGAGTCGCCGCACGCCTGGACGGTGGTCAGGCCCACGTCCCAGAAGCGCTGCCAGATCCGGGGCACGTCGGCGATGCGGATCCAGTGGAGCTGGATGTCCTGGCGCGTGGTGAGGTCGGCGTAACGGTTGCCGAAGACCGGGCTGTCGTCGGGTCCTTCCGCATAGGCGTCGGCCGCCACGCCGACCTCGCGGACCTGGGCCGCGGTCATGACGCCCCCGGGCACCTTGATCCGCATCATGAAGGCGTCGCCGCCCTGGCGCTGCGGGTACATGCCCACCCACTTGAGCCGCTCCACCTCCCCCGGCACGGCGTTGATGGAATCGCGGTCCCTGCTTGGAGTAGGTGTCGATGACGGCCTGCGCCACCTCGAAGGGATGCCGGGCCAGCTTGAGCTGCTCGTCGGGTTCAGCTCACCGATGTTGCGGTAGGGGCGGATGAAGCGCAGCCCGCGGTCGCGACCACGAAATTCCATCCCATAGGGGTTGTCCAGGTCGCGTGGCACGAGGACTAAGCGTGCAGCCCGCACTCGGTCTTGTCGAGACCGGCCCAGCGGCCGGCCCGGGGATCCTCACCCGGAGCGACCGGGCGGGTGGTCGGGAGCACAGCCGATGGAGAGGTAGCCCTGGCTGACAAGAGGGTGCGCCGGGAGGTCGTGATCGGCGAGATACGACGCAATGTCGTCGTTGGTCCACGTGGCCACGGGTTGATCTTGACCAGGCCGAATGCGTCGTCCCAACTGACGATGGGCGCGTTGGCCCGGGAGGGGGCGTCGACCCGCTTGAGGGACGTCAGCCAGGCCCGGCTCCCCTGGACGGCCTGTCGCAGGGGGGCGACCTTGCGGAACTGGCAGCACTGGTCGCTCCCACAGGGGTAGGCCGCCGCCTCGGGCCCGGGCTTGGTCACGGTCAGGTTGAGGCCGTAGCGGGCCCGGATCTCCTCGACGAAGGCGAGGGTCTCGGGGAAGTGGGCCTCGGTGTCGAGAAAGATGACCTCGATGCCGGGGGCGGCCTTGGTGGCCAGGTCGATCAGCACCACGTCCTCGAAGGAGGCGGCCAGGACCAGGGACCCGCCGAACGTATCCACCGCCCATGCGATCACCTTGCCGGCCGGCGCCGTCTCGAATTCCCTGTTCAGCGCGGCCAGCTCCTCGAGACTGGGCCTCTGGTCCGCCATTGTCGACTCGGTCACGGAGCTTCCTCCTTCTTCCTAAGCTGGGGGACAGGCCGCCCTCAGTCAGCCCCGAGGGATGCGTTCTAGCGTGGCTCTCGCCGCCTTGACGCACGGCGGAATCCAGACCAAAGTATACATGACTAAATTGGTCAACATTTGAAGGGGTCCCATGGACACCGCTGCGACACTCGCATCCGGCCTGCCGACCCCCGGCGGCCCCGCCTCGGGCCGGCCGGGTCAGACCGACGCGTCGGTGACCGCACTGGTCCGACCCTTCGGCCATCCCCTGGGCCACCTCGACCTGCTCGAGTCGCTGGCCATCTTCATCATCCGCGAAGTCGCCGCCGAGTCGGAGCGCCCCGTCCTGCTCTTCAGCGGCGGCAAGGACTCCGCCGTCCTGCTGCACCTGGCGGCCAAGGCCTTCAAGCCGGGGAAGATCCCGTTCCCGGTGCTCCACGTCGACACCGGTCACAACTTCCCCGAGGTGCTCGACTACCGCGGACGCGCAGGTGGAGGCGCTCGGCGCCCGGCTCCTCGTGGCCAAGGTGCAGGACTCCATCGACCAGGGCCGCGTCGCCGATCCCGGCCCGGTGGCCTCGCGCAACCGCCTGCAGACGACCACGCTGCTCGACGCCATCAACGAGCACCGCTTCGACGCCGCCTTCGGTGGCGCCCGCCGCGACGAGGACAAGGCCCGGGCCAAAGAGCGCGTGCTGTCGTTCCGCGACTCCTTCGGTCAGTGGGACCCCAAGCGGCAGCGGCCTGAGCTCTGGCAGCTCTACCAAGGCAGTGTGCGGCCGGGCGAGCACCTGCGCGCCTTCCCCCTGTCGGACTTCACCGAGCTCGACGTGTGGCAGTACATCCGTCGCGAGCAGATTGCAGCTGCCGTCGATCTACTACGCCCACGAGCGGGCGGTCATCGAGCGCGACGGCATGCTGCTCGCCGTGAGCGAGTGGGTCTCGCCCCAGGGCGCCGAGGTGGTCGAGCACGCCACGGTGCGCTACCGCACCGTGGGCGACGCCACCCTGACCGGTGCGGTGCGCTCGGATGCGACGCACGGTCGACGACATCATCCGTGAGGTTGCGGCCTCCCGCATCTCCGAGCGCGGTGCGACCCGAGGCGACGACCGGTTCTCCGAGACCGCGATGGAAGACAGAAAGCGCGAGGGGTACTTCTAACACCATGAGCCAGATGCCCAGCCCACCGCCGGCGGGCGGTCAGGAGCTCGGCGCCGACACCATGGACCTGTTGCGCTTTGCGACCATCGGGTCGGTCGACGACGGGAAGAGCACCCTGATCGGTCGGCTGCTCTTCGACACCCGTCAGCTCTTCGACGACCAGGTCGACGCCATCTCCGTGGCCTCCGAACGGCGGGGCTTGGGCGAGGTCGATCTGTCCTTCGTCACCGACGGACTGCGGGCCGAACGCGAACAGGGCATCACCATCGACGTGGCCTATCGCTACGCCGCCACCCCGCACCGCAAGTTCGTCATCGCCGACTGCCCGGGCCACCTCCAGTACACGCGCAACATGGCGACGGGCGCCTCGACCGCCGACCTGGCCCTGGCTCTCGTCGATGCCACCGCCGGGCTGCGGGAGCAATCCCGACGCCACATCTGCATCGCCGCACTGCTCGGTGTCGATCAGCTGGTCGTCTGCGCCAACAAGATGGACCTGCTCGAGTGGGACAAGTCGGCCTACCAGAGGATCGTCGACGAAATCGGCGAGCTCGCGCACACGCTCGGCCTCGCCTCGACCACGGTGATCCCGATCTCCGCGCTCAACGGCGACAACGTCGTCGAACGTTCCGATGCCGCACCCTGGTACGACGGCCCGACCGTGCTCGACGCCCTGGAGTCGGCGCAGGCCGGCGGGTGGGCCTCCCAGCACGGGCTGCGGCAGGGCAACGGCGGACGGCTTCCCGTGCAGTGGGTCCTCCGGCAGCCCGGTGGCGGGCGCAGCTACGCCGGTATGGTCAACGGCGGCCCGTTCCGCACCGGCGACCCGGTCATCGTCCTCCCCCAGGGTCAGTTCACCACGGTGCGTTCCATCGAGACCGCGGACGGCCCGATCCCGCGGGCCGAAGTCGGGCTCTCGATCTCGTTGAACCTGACCGACGACATCGACATCTCCCGGGGCGATCTCATCTCGTCGTTGGAAGAGCCACCCACGGTGACCGACAATTTCGAAGCCACCGTGTGCTGGTTCCACGACCGCCCGCTCGTCGCCGGCGATCGGCTCAAGCTCAAGCACACGACACGGGTGACACCGGTCGTGGTCGAGAGCGTGGAGGGCATCTTCGACGTCAACGCGCTCGCCGTGCAGGAGGCCACCGAACTGCGCGAGAACGACATCGGCGTCGTCCGCCTCCGCACCGCATCCCCACTCGCCCTCGACACCTACAAGGTCGATCGGATCACGGGGAGCTTCGTGCTCATTGACGACATCACCATTGCCACCGTGGCCGCCGGCATGGTCGGCCCACCGCTCCTGCAGAGCTGAGCCCGGTCGGTGCGTCGGGAGCCAGGCCGGTGAAGGCCTACTACCCCGTCTCGCTCGACGTGGAAGGGCGCGCCTGCCTCGTTGTCGGTGGCGGACCCGTGGCGGCCCGCAAGGCCGAGGGGCTCCTGCGCTGCGGCGCCGTGGTGACGGTGATCGCCCCCGACATCTGCCCCGACATGGCCGCGCTCAACCCCCTCACCATCGCGCGGCGCCCCTACGCCACGGGCGATGCCGGGACCTACCGTCTGGTCGTGACGGCGACGGGCATACCGGCGGTCGATGGTGCGGTCTACGCCGATGCCGAGGCGGCCGGCGTGTGGGTCAACAGCGCCGACGACAGCGCACACTGCTCGTTCATCCTGCCGTCAGTGCACCGTGACGGTGCAGTGTCACTCGCGGTGTCCACCGGTGGCCAGAGCCCCGCGCTCGCGTCGTGGCTCCGTCGCCGCCTGGCCGCGCAGAGCACGAGCGCAGGCGTGGGAGAGCTGGCTGACCTTCTCGGTCGGGCGCGCCGAAGCGTGCATGAGGCTGGGCGCAGCACCGAGCTGGTTGACTGGGCTGCACTGCTGGACGGCCCACTGCCCGAACTCGTGCGCGACGGTCGGTTGGATGAGGCGCAGGCTCTGGTGGAGGCGGCCATCGGCGCACCGCTTGGGCCGTAAGTAGCGGCGGTACGCCGGGGGGTACGCTGGGGATACGTCGGGCGGCGCCGGGGATACGTCGGGCAGCGCCGGGGATACGTCGGGCAGCGCCGGGGAGTCGGGACGCCGGGGATACGTCGCGAAAACTAAAAGCTAGACATCTAGCGCTCAGTTTTAAGCAGGCCATGTTGGCAGCACCCACATCTGCACGCGCACCCGAACGCGCACCCGAACCCGCACCCGCACGGGGCGACCGCACCCGGGCCCCCCACCCGTCCGCGCTCGCTCAGGGCTGCGCCACCATGAGCACCGAGCCGAGCACCAGCAGCACAAGCGCCGCCGCAGCGGAGAGCACCATCGCCCGCGCGTCGCGCCCGACCTCCTCGGGCACCGGAGCACCTGCCTGCTGCAGGGGGACCAGAGAGACCTGGAGCCTGCGCTCGGCCGGCCAGAGCACGCCTTCAGCGACGAGGATCATCACCACGAAGATGAACAGGCCGCTCATGACCCATCCGTCGTGCAACGAGTAGGCGCCATGACTGAGGGACAGGAGGACGAACCCGAACACCGGGATCCCGTAGATGCTCCGCCCGGCCCAGTTCACCCCCGGGTGGAAATACCGCCTCAACGCCTCGCCGACGACGCCCCCGGAACCCAGCACCGTGCGTAACCGTGAGGCTGTGACGGCGCTGGCCACCAGGGTGGCAAGACCGGCGACCACGCAGGCCACATGGGCGATCAACACGATGTCGAAGGCGGGGCTGTTGGGCTGATGATGCACGCCGACATCTTCACAGTTTACGGGGAGTTGGTGTCCGGCACGTGATCATGCAGTCTCAAGGCGTACCCGACCCTGTACCGTAGTGAAGGACCGAATACGAACAAAGAAGGCGATCGCCGATGAGTGGGGAATGGGCAGTAGCACGGCTGCACGAGGATCGATGAACCAGCTACGACTGGACCCCCTGTCCGGCCGCTGGGTCGTCGTCAGCCCCGGACGATCCGAGCGTCCCTACTCCTTCGTCACCCGCTCGCCCTGGGTCGAGGAACCCCGGCCCTGCCCGTTCTGCCCGGGCAACGAGGAGACCACCCCGCCGGCGCTCGAAACCTACGGCCCCTCCGGGCGCTGGCTGGTGCGCGTCGTCCCCAATCTCTACCCGGCCTTCGAGGGCGACGAGCCCTTCGTCGTGGCCAACCGGGGCCCCGTCTTCACGCAAGCCAGCGCCGGCGGCATCCACGAGATCCTCATCTTCTCTCCCGAGCACGACGCCACCTGGGGCATGCTGAGCGAGGAGCAGACCAGCCTGGTCATGGCCGCGCTCCGCGACCGGCTCGAAGAGCACTCCCAGCGCCCCAACCTCCGCTACACGCAGGCCATCGTCAACTCGGGCCGCGAAGCGGGGGCCTCGCTCGAGCATCCGCACGGCCAACTGCTGGGCATGTCGTTCATCCCACGCGAGCTGGCGGAGGAGCAGGCTCGGTTCGCGCGCTTCGTCGGGTCGTGCCTCTTGTGCACCACCATCGAGGCGGAGGAGGACTCAGGGCGAACGGGTGATCTACGCCGACGATCGGGTGGTGGTCATCTGCCCGTTCTGGAGCGCGGTGCCCTACGAAATGCTCGTCATCCCCCGCGAGCACTACCCGCACCTCCACAAGAGCCCGACGCAGGATCTCCTCGCGGTGGGCGAGGCCATCCGTCGCTGCCTGGGACAGCTGGCCGACACCGTCGGCGACGTGGCCTACAACATCGTGTTCCACTCGGCGCCCTACCGGGCCGGGGAGCCGTACCACTGGCACGCGCACATCTGGCCCAAGGCCACGACGACGGCCGGCTTCGAGCTCGGCACCGGCGTGGCCATCAACGTGGTCTCACCCGAGGAGGCGGCCGACACCCTCAAGGTGTCGGCCATGGCCCGCTAGGCCGGGCCGGGTCGGAGCGAACGCACCAACTCGAAGACGGCCACCAGGTTGCGGATCACCTCGCGATCGGGTCCGGTGAGCCCGGTGATCCCCGGGGTGTTCAGGTAGCCGTTGAGCACGGCACGGCGATTACGCGTCTCCCACGCCTGCCCGAGCGGGGCCAGATCCAGGCGCCCGGACGGGTCCCGCTCGCGCGCGGCCTCCACGCTCGCCTGATGCAGTGACCACAACAGGTCGGCCACGTCAGCCAGGGGCGATCGGCGCGTCGGCACCGCCGTGCCATGGAGGACCCCACCCGGGAGACAGTCACTCACCACCCAGCCCTGGTCGGTGCGCGACGTCCGGTTGAGCTGAAAGTCCCCATGGGTCCGGATGACGGGAAGCCGGACATCGGCGCCCCGCAGGGACTTGGTCAGATCGGCCATCCCGGGCGCCTCGAGCAACTCGGGATCGGCCTCGGCGATCACCGACTCGGCCGCATCGACCCAGTCCGACACCGGTTCGTGCTGCGCGGTCGAAGGCCCGTCGAGCGCCAGGTGCATGCGGGCGGTCATCGTTCCCAGCGCATGCGCCTCGGAGCCGAAGTCGCCGCCCGCCGCCTCCGGGCGGCCGCCGAGTGCGTAGAGATCGCGCAGCGAGGTCATCGCCAGTGCCCAACCCCCCGAGCGGTCCGCCAGAGGCTCCTGGACGAACCCCAGATCCCGCCCCTCCCAGGTCCAGCGCACCAACGGGGCGGCAACGTGGTTGAAGCCCGCGCCGTCGAGCGCCTGCAAAAGGTCGACCGCCGGCTGCGGGGTGCTGCGCCACCCACGGGAAGACCCACAGATCGCCACGATCACCGCAGTCGAGCACGGTGGCCTGCGCGTCGTCGCGCACCAAGGCAACCGGCCCCGGACGTGCCGCAACGCCACGGACGGTGGCCAACGTCAGCGGCGCCAGTTGCGCGTCGCGCAACGCGTCCGTGCACACGGCGAGACCGTCGTCGTCCTCGAGCAGACCGAGGGCCATTTCGTCACCCGCCCGCAGAAAATGCGGTTCATCACCGACACGCCGGAGCCCGACGACCAGATGGGCCAGCCGTCCGTTCACCTCCGCCACCAGGTCGAGCAGGCCCGGCCGGCCGGGCAGGATCACCTCGGCCCGGCGGATGGCGATCTCCGGGTCGCCGGCCCCGTCGGCCCCGACGGCCCCGTCGACCCGGTAGGGCCCGTACGGCCCCACTCCCCGTCCGGGCGGTGCGAGAGCCAGACCGCAACCAAGGTGCGCAAGGCTTGCTCTCGCTCAGGTGTCATTCCATCGACCGCCGATCCTCGTCCACCAGATCGAACCACAGAAAGCCGTACGGCGGAAGCGTGATCGTGTAGGGCTCCTCCGTGACCGCGGGGAACGGCACACGCCCGAGCACCTCGTGGGGAATGGAGCCGGCCCATTTGGCCAGCGACAACTCGGCCGGTTGGGCGAACCGGCTCAGGTTGTGGACGCAGAGCACGGCCTGGAACCGGCGCACCACCTCGTCCCCCTCGCCCTCGTTCCCTGCGGGCACGGTACGCGCCATCACCATGGGCCGATCCCAGTCGCGCCCCTCCAGGCCGGCGTCGAGCGTCGAGTGCACGGGGGCGTGTAACCCTGGGGCGGGCGCCAGAATGTCGGCCACCTCACCCGAGCGCATGTACGCCAGGACCGAGGGATTGGCGCACGGCAGGACTTCCATCTCGCCGACGCCCATGACCGGGAGGGCGCGGCGCTCGGTCAGCATGCGGCGCAACCAGTGCAGGAACGAGCCCTGGTTGCGCAACTGCGCCTCCACGTTGACCGCGCTGAACCCGTAGACCGGGTCCATCAGGGGTGGCAGGTAGAGCTGGGCGAAATCGGCCTTGGAGAAGCCGCCGTTGCGGTCCGGTGACCACTGCATCGGCGTGCGCACCGAGTCGCGGTCACCGAGATAGATGTTGTCGCCCATCATGAGCTCGTCGCCGTAGTAGATGACCGGGCTCCCCGGCAGCGACAGCAGCAGGGCATAGAGCAGCTCGGTCGTGCGCCGGTCGTTGTCGAGGAGGGGGGCCAGGCGGCGACCGATCCCCATGTGGCGCTTCATCCGCGGGTCCTTGGCGTACTCGGCAATGAGGTAGTCGCGGTCCTCGTCGGTGACCATCTCCAACGTCAGCTCGTCGTGGTTGCGCAAGAAAATGGCCCACTGGCACGAGTCATTGATGACGGGCGTCTGGGCCAGGATCTCGGTGATGGGATAGCGCTGCTCGCGCCGCACCGCCATGAAGAGGCGGGGCATGAGTGGGAAGTGGAAGCACAGATGGCACTCGTCGCCGTCGCCGAAGTAGTCCGCCACGTCGCTCGGCCAGCCGTTGGCTTCGGCCAGGAGGATGCGACCGGGGTAGTCGACTTCGAGTTGCTTGCGGATGCGCTTGATGAACGCGTGCGTCTCGGGCAGGTGCTCCCCGGCGGTGCCGTCACGTTGGTAGAGGTAGGGCACCGCATCGAGGCGGAATCCGTCGAACCCGAGGTCGAGCCAGAAGCGGACGAGGTCGATCATGGTGTCCGCGACCTCTGGGTTGTCGTAGTTGAGGTCGGGCTGATGGTGGAAGAAGCGGTGCCAGTAGTACTGCTGCCGCGTGTCGTCCCACGTCCAGTTGGAGCGTTCGGTGTCGGTGAAGACCACCCGGGCGTCAGGCCAGCGTTGGTCGTCGTCGTTCCAGACGTACCAGTCAGCCTTGGCGTTGTCCCGGCTCGAGCGCGACTCGATGAACCACGGATGCTGGTCGCTGGTGTGGTTCATGACCAGATCGGCGATGACGCGGATGCCCCGGCCGTGCGCGTCCTCGAGGAAAGCGACCAGGTCGCCGATGCTCCCGTAATCGGGATGCACGTTGAAGAAGTCACTGATGTCGTAGCCGCTGTCGCGGAACGGCGACGGATAGAACGGGAGCATCCAGATGCAGTCGATGCCCAGCCACTCGATGTAGTCGAGCTTCTCGCGCAGTCCCTTGAGATCACCGGTGCCGTCGTCGTTGGAGTCGAAGAAGCCGCGGATGAGCACCTCGTAGAACACGGCGTGCTGGAACCACCGCGCCGAGGGGTCGAACGGGCCCTCGCCGGCGCTCACGGGAATCGGGGGAAGGCTCATACGGTCGTCGAGGGATCAGGCATTCGGACCCATGAGGCGGTCGGCGGCCTGGTACGGGTCGAGCTCCCCCGCCGCCAGAGCCTTGACCGCGCTGGCGAACTCCTCACCGGCGGCCAGCTCGTCGATCACGAGTGCGCTCCGGGCCATGAGCACCCGCCGGAGCTCGTGCGCCATCCGATCGGCCCGCCGCTGTTCGAGTATCCCCGACGACACCAGGTAGGCGCGATGGCGTGCAATCTCGTTCCACAGGTCGTCCAGCCCGTCACCGGTCGAGGCGATGGTGTCGATGATCGGCGGCCGCCACTCGCCGAGCGATGAGAGGTCGAGCATCTGCTCGAGATCACGCCGCGCCTCTCTCGCGCCCGGGCGATCGGCCTTGTTGATCACGAACAGGTCGGCGATCTCCAACAGACCTGCCTTGTTCGCCTGCATCGAGTCGCCCCAACCGGGTGTGACGACGACCATGGTGGTGTCGGCGGCCGACGCCACCTCGACCTCCATCTGGCCCACGCCCACGGTTTCGACGATGACGAAGGGGAGGCCGGCTGCTCCGAGGACGCGCACGGCATCGGGGACGGCCAGGGCCAGACCGCCGAGGTGCCCCCGGGTGGCCATGGAGCGAATGAAGACCGTCGGATCGAGGGCGTGCTGCTGCATGCGGACCCGGTCCCCCAGGATCGCCCCGCCGCTGAAGGGAGAAGTGGGGTCGATGGCAAGCACGCCCACCTGATCGATCGCCTCGCGGGTTGGCGCCGAGGACGCCGCGGGCCAACCCGACCGGACCAGCGTGATGAGCCGATCGGTCAGGGTCGACTTGCCGGCGCCCGGCGCCCCGGTCAGCCCGACCGTGTAGGGCACGTCACCTCGATACGCCAGCCGGGCCACCTCCAGCCCGGGCCCGCCCCCGCGCTCGACCATGGAGACCAGGCGGGCCAGGGCCACCCGGTCGTTCTCCTGCGCCAGGGCGAGCAGTGCCGCCGGTTCAGTCGGGAGTCGTCGATTCATGTCCCGGTTACCTTGGCACCGAGCGAGCGCAGAGCACCAACCAGGTCCTCATAGCCCCGGCTGATGTGATGGGCGTTGGTCACCGTGGTCTCGCCCTCGGCCACCAGCCCGGCCAGCACCAGCGCCACCCCGGCCCGGATGTCCGGGGCGCGGACACGGGCCCCGGACAGGCGCTCGACGCCGCGCACCACGGCGTGATGCCCCTCGGTCTTGATGTCGGCCCCCATGCGGCGCAGTTCCTCGACGTAGCGGAAGCGCCCTGAAAAGAGGTTCTCGGTGAGGATGCCCACCCCGTCGGCCCCGGTGAGCATGGCCACCAGCAGTGGGCTGAAGTCGGTGGCCACGCCCGGATACGGCAGGGTGGCCACGTCGGCCGCCAGCAGCCGGCGGTCCGCGGTGGCGCGCAGACCCTCGGGCCCCATGGTCGTCACCACGCCCATCTGGTTGACCTTGCGCAGCAGCATCTCCATGTGGTCCGGCCGGGCATCGGAGATGGTGACGTCGCCGCCGGTCATGCCGGCCACCGCCACGAATGTGGCGGCCACCACCCGGTCCGGCACCACGGCATGGGTGGTGGGACGCAACTCGTCGACGCCCTCGATCTCTATGCGCGAGGTGCCCGCCCCCCTGACGACGACGCCCATCGAACCCAACATGGCCGCCAGGTCGATCACCTCGGGCTCCTTCGCCGCGTTCTCGATGATCGTGGTGCCCTTGGCCAGGGCGGCCGCCATGAGGAGGTTGTCGGTGGCGGTGTGGCTGGGGTACTCGAGCACCACCTTGGTGCCGACCAGGCGGCCGCCGTCGACGTAGCCCCGCACCTCGCCATGGGAGATCTCGAACCGGGCCCCCATGGCCGTCAATGCGCTCACATGGAAGTCGATGGGTCGATCGCCGAAGTCGTCGCCGCCCGGGAGTGGCATATGGGCCTCGCCGCACCGGGCCAGGAGGAGCCCGAGGACGACGACCGAGGCGCGCATACGCTCGACGAGCTCGTAGGGCGCCACCGGATGCAGATGCTCTGCCGCCGGGGTCGTGATGGCGAGATCACCATCGGGCCGGCGCTCCACGTGGGCCCCGACGGCACGCAGGACGTCGGCCATGGAGTCCACATCGTCGATGAGCGGCACGTTGCGCAGCACCGTGCGCCCCTCGGCGAGCAGGCTGGCCACCATCAGCTTGAGGGCCGAGTTCTTGGCCCCTCCCGCTCGCACGGTCCCGCTCAGTGGGCCATTGGCTCGGACCACGATCTCTTGCACGACCTCAAGTATCGCTCGCGGGACGGGCTCGGAACGGCCCATTCGCGATGGCCGACCAACTAGGGTCAGGGCCGTGGCTACCCAACCGCAAGCCCCTGACCGCAACCTGGCCATGGAATTGGTCCGGACCACCGAAGCAGCCGCCATGGCGGCGAGCCGGTGGATGGGTCGGGGCGACAAGTTGGGCGCCGACGGCGCAGCCGTGGAGGCCATGCGGGTCGTGCTCTCCTCGGTGCAGATGGACGGCATCGTCGTCATCGGGGAAGGCGAGAAGGACAACGCCCCCATGCTCTTCAACGGCGAGCGGATCGGCGACGGGTCGCCCCCGCTCACCGATATCGCCGTCGACCCCATCGACGGGACGACACCCACTGCATTGGGCCGAGGTGGTGCCCTGGCCGTCATCGCCGTCTCCGAACGGGGCACGATGTTCGATCCCGGTCCGTGCGTCTACATGGAGAAGCTGGCTGTCGGCCCGCGGGCCAAGGGCGCCTGCGACATCCGGCGGACCCCCACTGAGAACCTCCACGCCCTTTCGGAGGCGCTCGGCCGCCCGGTCCGCGATCTGACCGCGGTCATTCTCGATCGCCCCCGCCACCAGGACCTCATCGCCGAGGTGCGTACGGCGGGCGCCCGCATCAGGCTGATCACGGACGGGGACGTGGCCGGGGCCATCGCCACCGGATGGCCGGGCGCCGGCACCGACATCCTGTTCGGCATCGGCGGCACACCTGAAGGCGTGTTGGCAGCCGCCGCCCTCAAATGTATGGGTGGGGAGATTCAGGGACGACTCTTCGCGCGTGACGAGGAGGAGCGGACGGCGGCACTGGAGGCGGGCTACGACCTCGAGGCGGTGCTGAGTACGGACGACCTGGTGCAGGGCGACAACTGCTTCTTCGCCGCCACGGGTGTGACCGACGGCGAGCTCCTCCAAGGCGTGCGCTTCCACGAGTTCGGCGCCACGACGCAGTCGCTGGTCATGCGCTCCAAGTCAGGGACGCTGCGCACCATCCACGCCAATCACGCGCTGGCGAAGCTGTCGGAGTTCAGCTCCGTGTCCTTCGTCTAAGTGTCTTCGACACCTGCGCCGGTGGATTCAGGAGTGAGCGCACCGCCGGACACTTGCGAAAAATGACTGCTAGAACTCTAGCCTTCAGTTTTCACACGCCGCCGGCCCTCGAAAGAACCCCCTCCCCCTGACGCATTCGTCGGTCACGTCCACCTCTCCTGCCTGGCCCACGGCAGAGGCGAAAGGCCGCGAGTAAGCCAGCCGCAGGGGCGGCTGACCTACTCCAAGAGTGGCTGGCGCACCGTGAACCACCGGGCTCGTCAAGGGTCGGCCGGCCACTCGTGTCCGGCCTCGCCTGCGGCGTCCCTGGACGACCCCTTCTCGCATGGGAGCGAAGAAGCCTACGAATACCTCAGAAGAGCCCCGGGCTTTTCACGATGGGACGCCCGCTACTCGGCTCCGCCAGCCACGCTCAGCCGGAGCTCGGCCCGGCCCAACGCTTCTTCGGCCTCGCGCAGGGCGGGATCGGTCGCCTCGCCCGCTGCCTGCTCGGATGACGCACCGCGTCCCGAGCCGAGCTCGGACACCCGTTGCGCCGCCACCTCACGGGCCTGTTCGGCCCGCGGCACGTCGATCTCGGTCGAAATTTCGGCGATACCGGCCAGCACCGTCACCCGGGTCGAGAGCCCGGGGAGCGGACCATCGCCGTCGGCCAGACCTTCGGCTGCACCCGGGCTCGTGTCCACCTGGACGAAGCCGCCGTGCACCGCCAGGTGCACATGCGTCCCGTCGGCCAGTTCCACCTTGATCAGGCCGGGCACGACATCGCCGACCAGCGGCGTGTGCCCGTCGAGCACGGTCAGCGCGCCTTCCGACGTCGCCAGCACCACCGAGGTGGCGCCCCCGGCCACGAGCGACTGCTCGGGGGTCACAACTTCCACGCCGAAGACGCCGTCGGCCACTAGCCGGCCTCGTCCTGCAGCGTCTTCGCCTTGGCCAGCACCGATTCCACACCACCGACGTTGAGGAATGCCTGCTCGGGGATGTTGTCCAGCTCCCCGTTCACCAGCGCTTCGAAGGATTCCACCGTCTCGTCGATCGGCACGAAGATTCCCGGCACGCCGGTGAAGACCTCGGCCACGAAGAAGGGCTGCGAGAGGAAACGCTGGATCTTGCGGGCTCGGGTCACGGTCACCCGGTCCTCCTCGGAGAGCTCGTCCATGCCCAGAATGGCGATGATGTCCTGCAGCTCCTTGTAGCGCTGGAGGACCTCCTGCACGCGTCGGGCCACGGCGTAGTGACGCTCGCCCACGATTTCGGGGGCCAGGATGTTCGACGTGGACGCCAGCGGGTCGACGGCGGGGTAGATCCCGAGCGCCGCGATCTGACGTGACAGCTCGGTCGTGGCATCGAGGTGGGTGAACGTCGTGAACGGTGCCGGGTCGGTGTAGTCGTCGGCGGGAACGTACACGGCTTGCAGCGAGGTGATCGACTTTCCCTTGGTGGAGGTGATGCGCTCTTGCAGCTCGCCCATCTCGTCGGCCAGCGTCGGCTGGTAGCCCACCGCCGAGGGCATGCGGCCCAGGAGGGTCGAGACCTCGGAGCCCGCCTGGACGAAACGGAAGATGTTGTCGACGAAGAGCAGCACGTCCTGATTCTGGACGTCGCGGAAGTACTCGGCCATGGTGAGGGCGGCCAGGGCGACGCGCAACCGGACGCCGGGCGGCTCGTCCATCTGGCCGTAGACGAGAGCGGCCTTGTCGATCACACCCGATTCCTGCATTTCCAGCCACATGTCCGTGCCCTCGCGGGTGCGCTCCCCCACGCCGGCGAAGACCGAGACACCACCGTGCTGCTGGGCCACCCGGTGGATCATCTCCTGGATGATGACGGTCTTGCCCACGCCGGCCCCACCGAAGAGGCCGATCTTTCCACCCTGCACGTACGGCTCGAGGAGGTCGACGACCTTAATTCCGGTCTCGAACATCTGGGCCCGGGGCTCGAGCTGGTCGAAGGCCGGCGCGCTGCGGTGGATCTCCCAGTAGTCGTCGACACCCTCGACGGCATCGGTGTCCAGGGGTTGGCCGAGCACGTTGAACACGTGACCGAGCACCGCATTCCCCACCGGCACCGTGATCCCCCGGCCCAGGTTGCGCACCGCGGTGCCCCGGACGAGGCCGTCCGTCTGTTGCATGCAGATGCACCGCACGCGCCCGTCGCCGATCTGCTGCGCCACTTCGGCGGTCACCTGCGAAGAGGTGCCTTCCAGATCGATGGTGAACTCGACGGCGTGGTTGATCTCGGGCAGGGCGTGCGGTGGGAACTCCACGTCGATGACGGGGCCGGCGATGGAGACGACCCGGCCGTCTTCGAGTGTGCCGGCCGGGACGGTGTCCTGCGCTGCGGTGGTGGTCATTGTGGTCAAGCTCCCTTCGATTGGCGGAGCGCTTCGGCGCCGCCAACGATTTCCATGATCTCGGTGGTGATGGAGTCCTGACGGGCGCGGTTCATGACGCGGGTCAGGGTGCGCACGAGCTCGTCGGCGTTGTCGGTCGCCGCCGCCATCGCGCGCTGTTGCGCGGTGAAGAACGATGCCGAACCTTCGAGCAGTGCGGCGAAGATTTCGGACTCGGCCGCCCGGGGGGCCAATTCGGCCAGCAATTTCTCCGGTTCGGGCTCGAACTCGGTGTAGCCCGACGGTGCCGGGCTCATGCGGAGGTCCTCCGCCGTCTTCGGCGTCGTCCTCGTCGGGCAAGGGGAGTGGGAGCATCTGCAGGGTCTCGACCCGTTGGCTCCCGGCGGAGAAGAAGCGGGTCGACACCATCTGCACGAGGTCCATCTCCCCGGCCACGAAGGGGGCGGTCACCGCGGAGGCCACGGCGCGCGCATCGTCGAACTCCGGACGGTCGGCGATGCCGGGGAACGAGCGCTCGATCTCGATCCCGCGATAGCGGAAGTACCCCGGCGCCTTCTTGCCGACAGTCCACAGGGTCACCTCGGCCCCGTTGCGCGTGTGCTCGGCCACCAGTCGCTCGGTGGCCCGCAGGACGCCCGAGTTGTACGAGCCGGCCAGTCCCCGGTCGCCCACGACGGCGAGGATGCCGACCCGGGTCGGGGACTCAGGTGTCCCCAACAGCTTCTTGGCCGCCGTCGGGTCAGCGGCGGCCGTCACGCGCAGGATCTTCTCCATGCCGATCCGGTACGGCCGGTTGGCGGCGATGCGCGCCTGGGCGCGCACGATGCGCGAGGCGGCGATCAGCTCCATCGCCTTGGTGATCTTCCTGGTGGACTGCACGCTGCGGATACGACGCCGCAGGACGCGCTCTTGGCCTCCGGCCATGGATCAGTCGACCTTCCCGGTGTCGAAGCCCTCGAGGAAGGAGGTGAGCCCCCGGTCCAACTCGTCGCCGTCGGGCAGGGCACCCTTGGTCCGGATGGCGTCGAGTACGGCGGCGTGGTTGCCCTTGAAGTACTCGACCAGCTCGGTGGCGAAGCGCTGCACCTCGGGCACCGGCACGGTGTCGGCCCAGCCCTTGGTCCCGGCGTAGACGACCAGCACCTGCTCTTCGACGGGAACGGGCGCGTTCTGAGGCTGCTTGAGCAATTCGGTCAGGCGATAGCCCCGGTCGAGCTGGGCCTGGGAGACCCGGTCGAGCTCGGAACCGAAGGTGGCGAACGCCTCGAGCTCACGGAACTGGGCCAGGTCGAGCTTGAGCGTTCCCGACACCTGCTTCATGGCCTTGACCTGTGCCGCGCTGCCCACGCGGCTGACGGAGTTGCCGACGTTGATGGCGGGGCGGATACCCGAGTTGAAGAGGTCGGACTCCAGGAAGACCTGACCGTCGGTGATGGAGATCACGTTGGTCGGAATGTACGCCGAGATGTCGCCGGCCTTGGTCTCGATGATCGGCAGTGCGGTCAGCGAACCCCCGCCGAGGGCATCGGAGAGCTTGGCGGCGCGCTCGAGCAGGCGGGAGTGCAGGTAGAAGACGTCGCCCGGGTAGGCCTCGCGGCCCGGTGGGCGGCGCAGGAGCAGCGAGACCGAGCGGTAGGCCTCAGCCTGCTTGGAGAGGTCGTCGTAGATGATGAGCGCGTGCTGGCCGTTCTCCATCCAGTGCTGGCCCATGGCGCACCCGGCGTAGGGGGCGAGGTACTTGAACGGGGCCGGATCGCCGGCGGAGGCCACGACCACGACGGTGTACTCCAGGGCCTGGTGGGCCTCGAGCGTGGCGACTGTCTGGGCCACGGACGAGTTCTTCTGTCCGATGGCGACGTAGATGCACTTCACACCCTGGCCGGCCTGGTTGAGGATGGTGTCGACGGCAACCGTCGTCTTGCCGGTCTTGCGGTCCCCGATGATCAGCTCACGCTGCCCGCGGCCGATCGGCGTCATGGCATCGATGGCCTTGATGCCGGTCTGCATGGGCTCGGTCACCGGCTGGCGGCCGACGATGCCCGGCGCCTGGACCTCCATGCGGCGGGACTCGGTGCTGTTGATCGGGCCTTTGCCGTCGATGGGCTCCCCCAGCGCGTTCACCACGCGGCCGAGGAGGGCGTCGCCGACGGGCACGGTCTGGATCCGGCCGGTGGCCTTGACGGTCTGCTCTTCTTCGAGGCTGTCCACCTCGCCCAGGACGACCGCACCGATGGTGTCCTCATCTAGGTTGAGGGCCAGGCCCAGTGTCCCGTCCTCGAACTCGAGCAATTCGTTGACCGCAGCGCCCGGGAGGCCCGACACGCGGGCGATGCCGTCACCGACCTCGACGATCCGGCCGATCTGCTCGGTCCCGACCACCGGCGTGTACTCGTCCACGTTCTTCTGCAACGCCGCCGTGATCTCGCTGGCATCAATCGTCAGTTCTGCCATCAACCTGCTCCCTCTGTCTGTCTCGTCGTTCCGCTCACTCGCGCCCCCACGCTGTGGAAGCCGCTGTCCTCCCACCCGGCCGGGAGCAGGTGCTCCCGGAGGGCGTCGATCCGACCGCGGGCGCTCGCGTCGACCTGCAGGTCACCGATCTGAATGACGGCCCCGCTGAGCAGTGCCTCGTCGATGATGACCTGGAGCTCGACCGGCGCCCCGGCCAAATTGCTCAGCGAGTCCGACAGCGATGCCTGTTGCGCGTCCTCGATCGGCGCGGCCGCCCGCACCAGCGCGATGCGCCAGCCGCGGGCTTTCGCCGTCAGTTCGACCAACCAGTTCAGCGTACCGACGATGTCGCGCGCCCGGCCGCCTGCGACCACGTAGCGGATCAGCGAGATCGTGCTCGGAGGGACTTTCCCTTCCAAAAGCTGGCTGACCAGTGCCTGGCGGGCCTGCGGGGCCAGGTCACGATCGACCAGGGCGGCACGCAACGCCGGCGTGGCGCCGACGATGCGACCGAAGCGGAACAGGTCGTCTTCGAGCGATTCGAGCCCGGTCGTGGGCAGGTCCTCGTGCACGGCGATGGCGAAGCCACCGACACGCTGGCGGGACTCGGTCAGGCTCAACGGCGGCTCTTCGAATTCCTGGCCTTCAGCCACGTGCCGGGCCCGGGTGGCCACCCAGCCCAAGGCGGCGGGAACCTCGGGGGCGCGCACGGCGGAGGAGGCGAACGCGGCGAGGCGGCGGGCCGGGGCGGATACCTTGCCGTCGAGGAGATCGAGCATCACGGCCCGACGGACCGCCGGGCGCATGGTGGTGTCGGTCAGGGCGGCGTTCAGGGGCGCGTTGGCCAGGACCAGCTGCTCGATCGATCCGAGGTCGCTCGCCAGGGTGCCGAGCACATCGCCACCGGCCGAACCGGCGGCCTCCAGAACGGCCGCGGTGTAGCCCTGCAGGGTGGGGTTCACTGCCGGGCCCCGGAACTGGCGGCCGCGCTCCCGGTGGCGTCGGCGTTCAGCGCACTGACCGCTTCGGCAATGAGCTCGTGGTGGGCCTCGGCGTTGACCTCGCGTGCGATGACCCGTTCGACCACGTCCATGACAACCTCACCCAGGCGGCTCGCCGCTTCCTCGACGGCGCGCTGGCGCGCCAGCGCCACCTCGGCCTGCGCACTGCCGACGATGCGCTCGAACTCCGCTTCGCCCCGGGCCTGCGCGTCGACGCGTACCGCCTCGGCGGTCCGGTTGGCCTGCGCCACAATCTCCTGGGCCGTCTTCCGTGTCTCTTCGAGCACAGCATGGCGCTCGTCATCGGCGGCCAGAGCGTCGGCGCGCGCCTGGTCGGCCGCCTCTAGCGAAACGCGGATCTGCTCCTGCTTCTTGGCCATGGCCGCGTTGAGCGGCGGCCACACCTTCTTCCAGATGATGTAGAGCAGGACGAGCGAGACGATCAGCTCAATGATGAAGCTGGTCACTGGCGGGCTCCCGAACTCGCGGCCGCATCGGCACGCAACGCACCGGCTGCTTCCTCAATGAGGTCGCGGTGCGCGTCGGCACTCACCGGGCGCCCGATGACACGCCCGACCACGTCCATGGCGATCTCGCCGAGGCGGTTCGACGCCTCCTCGACGGCGTGCTGGCGCGCCAGCGCCACTTCGGCCTCGGCCCCCCCGACGATGCGCTCGAACTCCGCCTGGCCCCGCGTCTGCGCGTCGACGCGTACCGCCTCGGCGGTCCGGTTCGCCTGCGCCACAATCTCCCGTGCCGTCTGGCGTGCTTCCTCGAGCACGGCACGGCGCTCGTCGTCGGCGGCCGAGGCGTCGGCGCGCGCCTGGTCGGCCGCGTCGAGTGCGCCGCGGATCCTCTCCTGTCGTTCCGCCATCGCCTTGGTGATGGGCGGGATGATCTTCTTCCCGATGATCACGATCAGGGCGATGAAGACAATCAGCTCAACGAAGAATGTCCCATTCGGGAGAAGGAAGATGCCTGCTGTCGTCATGTCGCTCTCGGTCTCCGGTGACTATCCGGCCTGGACAACGGTTCCTACTTGACGCTCTTGGCGGCGAAGACGTAGACGAACACCACCATGAACAGCAGGTTGATGAAGTACATGGCCTCCACCAGACCCACGGTCAGGAAGAAGTACTGACGGGCCTTGGCTTCGATCTCGGGCTGCCGGGCGATGGCGGCGATGGTCTGCGAGCCGGCCAGGCCGTCACCCACGGCGGCGCCGATGGCGCCTCCCCCGAGCGCAAGACCGCCGCCGACAAGGGCGCCGGCGATGCGTATCGAGCTTTCTACTGTGTCTGCTGCCATCTTTCTCTCCTTTGTCGAGAACTACTTAGATCGATTGAACGATTGAACCGGGATGCGGCGTGTCACACGCCTAATGCTCGTCGGTGCTCATGCCCATACCGAGGTACATGATCGTGAGCAGAGCGAAGATGAACGCCTGGATCGCGCCAATGAACAATTCGTCGAATGGCTTCCACACGGCCAGGCCGATCCAGGACAAATACGGCGGGATCAGGGTCACGATCACGGTGATCATCAGGACACCGGAGAAGATGTTCCCGAAGAGTCGGAAGGTCATGGTGATCGGCTTGGTGATCTCTTCGATGATGTTGATCGGGACGAGTGCGGCATAGGGCGTGGCGTAGTGCTTCAGGTAGCCCTTGAAGCCGCGGGTCCTGATCGAGTTGTAGTGGACCAGCACGATGACGGTGAGGGCCATGGCCAATGGAAGATTGACGTCGCCGGTGGGCGGAGCCAGAAAGCCCGGAGACCCGCTGGGGACGAAGGCGAGCCAGTTGCACACGAGGATGAAGATGCCGACGCTGACGCCCAGGCCGACGAAACGCCGGCCCTGGGGTCCGATGGCCGAGTCGGCCAGGTCCGAGACCTGTTCGGTGACCGTCTCCCAGAAGAGTTGCAGTTTCCCGGGTACGCCGGAAGTGATCTTGCGCACCATGAGAAAACCCAGGGCGAGCACGATGGCGGCGGCGATGAGGGTGGTCCACACGACATCGAGGTCGATCGTGAGACCACCGACGTGCACGACGCCGCGGTGATCACCGATGGTGATGTTGCCGCTGGCCAGCAGGAAACTGTGTCTCATCGGGAGCCGCTTCTCATTGGATCCCCTGGCTCACGAGCACCCGGCCCACGTTGGCCACGAAGAGCAGTTGGAAGATCACAAGGCCGATCACCGTGCCGATACCGAGCGCGCCGTTCAGGAACAAGAGTCCGATGGCGATGACCGTGATCACGCCGAGCCGCGTCACACTCTTCGTCCCCATGGCGCGCCGCAGGACCTTCTTGTTCGTCTCGCCCTTGGTCTGCACCTTGGCCACTCCCGCATCGAGGAAGCGCAGGTTGACGATGGCCATGGCCAAACCCACGACGATGCCCACCGCGGCCAGGGGCGAGGAGACGAAGAGCGCGACGATCACGGCGCCCCCACCCACGATCAGCGCGGACACCGTCGTGCGGCGCAGCACCTTTACCAGTGCCGTCCCCTCGAGGTCCGATAGACCCGACATCATGCTCACGCCGCCCCCGTTACAAATACTTGCGAATCTGCCCGACCACCAACAAGGTGGCCGCCCCCAACCCCAGCAACAATCCCACGACCAGCAGTGCCGGCGCGGTATGCCACGAATCGTCCGCCCATATTCCCAGGACGAGGCCGGCTCCCACACACACCGCGGCCGAGAGCCCCATGTTCAGGAATGCCACCGCACCGGGCAACGGTTTGACCCCGTCGACCTCGGGCGATTCCCCGCCTCGCGTCTCCGGATCCGTCACCGGACCGGGCGCGCACAACTGTGCTTACTTGACCACGCATACGAAAACCGATCCTCTACGCGGGACGTGGCGAACCAGAGTCCGTCGGCCGACTGCCCGGAATGGAGGCGTCGTACGAGGCGAGGTGGACGAAGTACACAGCTGTCATCATCGCACTTTGGCCGTGATGGCGTCCAAACGATTCCTCGATGCACGATCAGGGGAACCGGATGACCTCGGCCGACCGGCCGTTGGCTGCCGGGTCGGGAACATGCCCGTTTTCGCTCTTCCCGGCGGCTGCCACACCGGGGGTGACGGGGACGACATCATCGGCGGCCTCGTCCGCCGCTTCGCCGTTGCCCTTGCGCAACCCGGGGTGGAACAACGTATAGAGGCCGGCGCCGAGCGCCGCCGCCCCCAGCGGGATGAAGGCATTGGCCCGGTGCATGAACAGGGGAAACAGCAAGAACCCCGAGAGGATGGCGGTCCAGGCCCACAGGATGAGCACGCTCCGGCGGGGCCCGTGGCCCAGGCGGAGCAGCCGGTGGTGAATGTGCTGCTTGTCGGGGGTATGGAAGCTCTGCCCGTGCGCCGTGCGCCGGATGAAGGCGAAGGCCAGGTCGACGATCGGTACTCCCAGGATGAAGAAGGGGATGAACAGCGGAGCGAAGAAGAAATAGGTCACGCCGCTGGTGGGCGGGGTCCGCCCTCCGATGACCATGGTCGAGGCCGCCATGAGCACGCCCAGCAGGAGCGCGCCGGCGTCACCCATGAAAAGCCGGGCCGGGTTGAAGTTGAAGGGAAGAAAGCCCAGGCAGATGCCACAGGCGATCACCGCCACCAAGGGGCCCACGTTGTCCATCGGCAGGATGCCCAGGGCCATGAGACGGATGCCGTATATAGCCAGCGCCCCCCCGCCGATGGCCACGATCCCCGCGGCCAGCCCGTCCAGGCCGTCGATCAGGTTGATGGCGTTGGCCAGGGCGATCACCCAGGCCGCAGTGATGAGGGGGATGATCCCGGGGGTCAGGACGATGAAGCCGGCCAGCGGCACCTTGAACTGGTACATGGTGACGCCGAGGAAGTACAGGATGCTGGCCGCCAGTATCTGGCCCGCCAACTTGGCCGGGGCCGACATGTCGCGGACGTCGTCGATCAGGCCCACCGCGAAGATGGCGCCTGCGGCAAGGACGACACCCAGCATCTCGGGGGAATCGGTGAACACCGGGCGCAGGGCCGGGATCGCCGCCGCCGCCAGCACTGCCACCAGGAAGCCCAGGAACATGGCCGCCCCGCCCCCGTAAGGGATGGGCAGCTTGTGCATGGTGCGCTCGTTGGGCGCGGCCACATACCCCACCCGGAGCGAAAGGCGACGGGCGGGAACGGTGAAGGCGGCGGTCGCTCCCGCCGCCACCACCAGCACCAGCCCGTACCACCCGAGGTCCGGCATGCCCGTTTAGGTCAACAGGTCCGGGTAGGGCGGGAAGGCGGCACAGAGGGCGGCGACCTCGACCGCGGACGGACGCGACCTGGGCCTCGTCGTTGCGGTCCCGCAGCGTGCGCCCGATGAGAGCGGCGATCGTCTGCATTTCGCCCGGGCCCATGCCCGCCGTAGTCTCGGCCGCCGTGCCCAGGCGGAGCCCCGACGTGACGAACGGCGAGCGGGGGTCGTCGGGGATGGTGTTGCGGTTGAGGGTGATGCCGGCCCGGTCCAGCACCTCCTGGGCCTCGCGTCCCGTCAGCTCTGCGTCGAACGTCCGCAGGTCGACCAGGATCATGTGGTTGTCGGTCCCGCCCGAGACCAGGCGGAAACCTTCGTCGATCATCGCCGCGCCCAGGGCGCCGGCGTTGGTCACGATGTCGGCCGCATAGCGACGGAATTCGGGGCGGGCCGCCTCTGCGAACGCCACCGCTTTGGCGGCGATGACATGTTCCAGCGGGCCACCCTGCAGGCCCGGGAACACCGCACTGTCGATCTTCTTCGCCAGGTCGGCGCCGCAGAGGATGGCGCCTCCCCTCGGGCCGCGCAACGTCTTGTGCGTCGTGAACGTGACCACGTCCGCCACCCCGACCGGGCTGGGATGGGCCCCGCCTGCGATGAGGCCGGCCGGGTGGGCGGCATCGAACATGAAGAGCGCCCCGACCGCGTCGGCGATCTCGCGGAACGGCAGCGGGTCGATGGTGCGGGCGTACGCGGTGGAGCCCGCCACAATGAGGGCCGGCTGCTCGCGCTTGGCCAGATCAGCCACCTGATCGAAGTCGATGACCTCGCCCGGGGCGTCGGCGTCCTTCGTGGCCGGGGTAACCCCGTAGGCGACGAAACGCCAGATCTTCGAGGTGATCGACGCCGGAGAGCCGTGCGTCAGGTGCCCCCCGTGATCGAGCCGCATGGCGAGAATGGTGGCGCCCGGCTCCAGTAGGGCCTGGTAGACGGCGAGGTTGGCGTTCGCCCCGGCGTGGGGCTGCACGTTGGCGTGGTCGGCCCCGAACAGCGCCGTGGCCCGGTTGCGGGCCAGGTCCTCCACCTCGTCGATCACCTGGTTGCCGCCGTAGTACCGCTTGCCCGGGTAACCCTCCGAGTACTTGTTGGTCAGCACGGAGCCCGTCGCGGCCAGCACGGCCGGCGACGTGAAGTTCTCCGAGGCGATCAGCTGCAGCGTGGTCTGCTGGCGCTCGAGCTCCTTGCCGATGAGGGCCGCTACCTCCGGATCGGAGGAGAGGGCGGTTTCGTACGTGCTCATAGAGCTCCTTCGTGGTCGGGGATGAGCTCCCGGTTCCGGTCGGGATCCCGATCGGGGTAACGGTCAAGGTCGGCCAGCTTGGCGATGCGCCCATCATGGCGGGGCTCTTCCGTGGCGTCGAGAAAGGCCGCGAGGGCATCGATGGCCACGGCGATGCCCACCACGCGGCTCCCGAGGCAGATGACGTTCGCATGGTTGTGCTGGCGGGCGAGGGTGGCCGTGGTCACATCGTGCACCACCGCCGCACGGATACCGGGAATCTTGTTGGCCGCCATGGCGATGCCGATCCCCGACCCGCACGTGCAGATGCCCAGGTCAGCCTGGCCCCCCGCCACGGCTCGCCCCACCGCGGCGCCGAAGTCGGGGTAGTCCACCCGCCGCTCGGCGTCGGTGGTCCCCAGGTCCGTGACCACGTGTCCCTGCTGCGCCAGCTCGGCCTTCAGGACCTCCTTGAGAGCGAACCCGGCATGGTCCGATCCGAAGGCGACGCGCATGAGGGTTCAGTGTACCGAGCGGCTCGCCAGAGTCCCGGCGACCCGGCGACCCGGCGACCCGGCGACCCGGCGACCCGGCGACCCGGCGACCCAGTGGCCCGGTTCAGCTCAGCGTGTCGTCGGCCTTCCTGCGCCTGAACCAGGTGCGCTTGCGGCCGGCCATCAGGAGAGCGGCTTCGACGTAGCTCTCGGGCAACGCACCGACGGAGCGCACCCTGGGGGACGACTGCCTGCAGTCGACCACGGTCGGGGGCGGGCCGCCACATGGGCCGTCGTCGACGACGAACGCGACGTCCTCGCCGTCGATCAGGCGGGACAGCACCTCCTCGGCGCGCACGAGTGATGCTCCGTCGGGACCCACGAGGTCCAGCACCGCGAGCGGCCCACTCCGTCGGACCAGGGTCCGCAGTGGCCGCACCGCCGGCATCGTGACCCACACGGGCGCGTCCCCCGATCCACGGGCCACGGGCGCATCCACGGGGGCCGGCAGGATGAGCGTGAGCGGACCGGGCCACATCCGATCCGCCAGCTGCGATGTCTGTGTGCTCCATGGCGCGGTCAGTGCCGCTGCTTCGGCCCTGCGACCCACCACGATCTGCCCGCCCACATCGGCCACAGGAGCGCCATGGGCGCGCAAGATCTCGAGGGATCCGAGATGCGCGTGGCTGACCGCCAATTGATAGCCACCATCGCCCGATACGACGACGGCACGGCCCTCGGCCAGGGCGTCGAGCACCTCGTCGAGTTGGCGCGGCCCCACCACGCGTGGCGCGCTCATCGGGTCCGACCGACCAGGGCCCGCGGGCGCTGCGCCAGGTCCTGCTCCACGCGCACGTCGACATACCCCAGTGAACGGGCCATACGGGACGCCGCGCCCGTCTGGGCCGGCGCCATTTCGATGACCACCACACCGGGCCGCGCCAACCAGGTCCAGGCCTGCGCCAGGACCTGCTCCACATCCGCCAGCCCGGGGGTCCCGTCGGAACCGGCCCCTGCCACCAGAGCGCCGTAGGGCTCACGTTGCACATCACCGGGAAGATCGCTCCACTCCTCCGTTGCGACGTAGGGCGGATTGGCGACGATCAGATCGAGTGCCCCCCTCATGTCGGGGGGCAATGCGTCGAGCCACGACCCCTGCATCAAGGTGACCGGGAGCACGGGGCCCCGCCGCTCGGCACGCACCCGGGCCAAATTCGTCGTCGCCACGTCCAGCGCCTCGGCGCTGGCGTCCGTGGCCCACACACGGCCAGCGGGAACCCGCTCGGCCAATTCCGCCGCCAGGGAAAGGGCGATGGCACCCGAACCTGTGCCGGCATCGACGACCACGGGCGCGTCGAGCCCGAGGTGGTCGAGCTCGCGCAGGGCGACCTCGACCACCTGTTCGGTCTCGGGGCGCGGGATGAGCACCCGGGGGTCGACCAGGAGATCGAGTGCGCGAAAGGCCCAATGGCCGAGGATGTACTGCAAGGGCTCACCCGCCCGACGACGTGCTGCGAGCGTGCGGATGGCGGCGAGGTCAGCCGGGGCAACGACCTGACCGGCACCCGATCCCGAAGAGCCGAGCACCTCTTCGACGATGAAGCGTGCCTCGTGACGCAGGCCCAGCGAGGCGGCGAGCTCTGCGGTCAGCTCGCCCCGGGTCACGAAACTTCTTCGTCCTCGCCGGCCAGTTGACGTGCCCGCTTGTCCGCCATCAGGGCATCGGTGAGCTCGGTCAGGTCTCCCGCCAGCACCTGGTCGAGCTTGTACAGGGTCAGATTGATCCGGTGGTCGGTGACCCGGTTCTCCTTGAAGTTGTAGGTGCGGATCTTGTCGGTCCGCCCTCCGGCTCCCACCTGGCCCTTGCGCTGCAACGACATGGCCGCGGCCTGCCGGTCCTGCTCGGCCTTGAGCAGGCGGGCCCGCAGCACGACCATGGCCTTGGCCCGGTTCTGGATCTGGCTCTTCTCGTCCTGCATGGCCACCACCGTGCCGGTCGGAATGTGGGTGATGCGCACGGCCGAGTCCGTCGTGTTCACCGACTGGCCGCCAGGACCGGTCGAGCGGTACACATCGATCTTGAGGTCGTTCGGATCGATGTCCACCTCGACTTCGGCTGCCTCGGGCAGCACGGTGACGGTGGCCGTCGATGTGTGGATCCGTCCTTTGGCCTCGGTCACGGGGACCCGTTGCACGCGGTGGGTACCCGCTTCGTGCTCGAGGCGGAGGTAGGCATCGGGGCCCTTGACCAAGAAGACCGCTTCATTGATCCCGTCCCGATCGGACGCGTCCTCCGAAAGGATCTCGACCTTCCACTTCTCCAGCGCGGCGAAGCGCTGGTACATGTCATAGAGAACCCGGGCGAAGAGATTCGCCTCGTCGCCACCGACCGCGCCGCGGATCTCCATGATCACGTTACGACCGACGTTGGGATCCTTGGGCAGTAGCAGCGATTGGATCTCGTGTTTCGTGTTCGGCCACGGCCGCTTCGGCTTCTTCGACCTCCTGGCGCATCATCTCGCGCTCATCGCCCGAAGCCTCGGTCATCATTTCGCGGGCTGTGGCCACGTCGGCGCGGGAAGCGGTCAGCTCGTGCCAGACACGGACGATCTCTCCGAGCTCCTTGTGACGTCGGGAGAGATCGCGTACGCGATCGGAATCGGAGAGGATGGCCGGGTCCGCGAGGTCGGCCTCGACCGCGTCGAACTCAGCCTCGAGCGCGGCAATCCGGTCGTCGAACATGGAGAGGGTCCTGAGAGAAGCAAGGTCGCCGGGCGGGAGCCGCCCGGCGACGTCGCGGGTGTCCTAGTCCTGTGTCGCTGCTGCGGGTGCGGCCTTCGCCTTGCCCTTGCGGGCGCCGTAACGGCGTTGGAAGCGCTCGACGCGTCCACCGGAGTCGACCAGCTTCTGCTTGCCGGTGAAGAAGGGGTGACACTCGTTGCACAGTTCGACATGAAGATCGGACTTGGTGGAGTGGGTCACGTACGTGTTGCCGCACGAGCACTTGACAGTGGCTTCGATGTAGTCGGGGTGGATATCGGGCTTCATGGTGTCTCCTGCGTCGTCTCGGTCGGGCCAGTGTAGGGGTTCGCCGGCTACTTCGGACCGGCGGTGTTCCTAAGTGGCAGGTCCTTTGGCTATTTCAGCCAGGAATTCGTCATTGCTGTTGGTGGTCCGGATCTTGTCCATGAGGAGTTCGAGTCCGGCCGCTTCCTTCCCGTCATTGGCCAGTGCGTTGAGCACCCGCCGCAGCTTCCAGACCTGCTGGAGCTGGCCCCGCTCGAAGAGCAACTCCTCGTGCCGGGTCGAACTGGCGTTCACGTCGATGGCCGGGTACAGGCGGCGTTCGGAGAGGCGGCGATCGAGCCGGAGCTCCATGTTGCCGGTCCCCTTGAACTCCTCGAAGATGACCTCGTCCATTTTTGAGCCGGTCTCCACCAGGGCGGAGGCGAGGATGGTGAGGGAGCCGCCTTCCTCGATGTTGCGGGCGGCGCCGAAGAACTTCTTCGGCGGGTACAGCGCGCCCGAGTCCACACCACCGGACATGATCCGGCCGGTGGCCGGAGCGGCCAGGTTGTACGCCCGGGCGAGACGCGTGATGCCGTCGAGAATGATCACGACGTCACGACCGACCTCGACCAGACGCTTGGCGCGCTCGATGGTCAGCTCGGCCACCTGTGTGTGCTCGTCGGCCGGGCGATCGAACGTCGAGGCGATGACCTCACCGCGTACCGATCGTCGCATGTCGGTCACTTCTTCGGGCCGTTCGTCGACGAGGAGCACCATCAGGTGGACATCGGGATTGTTGGCCTCGATCGAGTGGGCGATCTGCTTCATGACCGTCGTCTTCCCGGCCTTGGGAGGGGAGACGATCAACCCACGCTGTCCCTTGCCTATGGGCGAGAGCAGGTCGACGATCCGTGCGGTCAGGTTGTCCTTGTCGCCGGCCTCGGCCATCTCGAGATGCAGTCGGGAGTCCGGGAACAAAGGAGTGAGATCCTCGAAGCGGGGCCGGTTGCGTGCCACTTCGGGGTCGAGCCCGGACACGGTGTCGATGCGGAGCAAGGCCGGGTACTTCTCGTTGTTCGACGCCGGGACGGCATGCGCCTTCGACGTAGTCACCCTTGCGGAGGGCAAACCGACGAGCCTGGCTGATGGAGATGTAGACGTCCTTGGGCGAGGGCAGGTACCCGCCGCACCGCAGGAATCCATAGCCTTCGTCGCGCAGGTCGAGCATGCCCTTGACCTCGACCATTTCGCCCGAATACGGCTGCTCCTGGCCGCCGCCGCCCTGCAACTCGCCGCCGACGCCACGCTCACGCCCGCGCCGCCGGCGCCCACGCCGGTTGCCGAGGTCGCCCCCGTCGTTCTGGTTGTTGTTCTGGTTGTTGTTCTGGTTGTTGCGATTGTTCTGGTTCTGCTGACCCTGATTGGGCCGATTCCGGTTCTGCTGGTGGGTCGGCGCGTTCTGGCCGTTCTGGTGGGTCGGGCCGGAGTCGTTCCCGTCCGAGAGCTCGGGCGGCTCGACGAAGACGGCGGGTCCGCTGTCGCTGGGTGTGCCTGCCGCGGACTCGTCGGCCTTCGGCGACTCCGTGACGGTGGCCGTTGCGATCGACGCCTCGGGCTCCGCGGCGGCGGTCGCTGCCGCCCGGGGCCGTCGGGCCGGCTTGGTGCCGTTGGCGGTCCCATTGGCGGTGCCGTTGGGCGCATCGCCGTTGGACGAGCCGTTGGTGCCGTGAGCCTCGCCGTTACTGGTCACACCAGTGGCGTCGAGGATTCGATCAATGATGTCGGCCTTCTTGGTCCGGGTCGTCGTCTTGAGCGACATGGCCTGGGCGATGGCACTGAGCTCGTCGCGCTCCTTGCCTTCGAGTACCGACCTTTCGAGCTGCTGTTCCGCAGTCATCGGGCTCCTCTTCCATAGAGGGTTATCACCGGCACGGGATGTCCGCGCGCGGCGAGTGAAAATAGGGAGGAGAAAGGATGCATACGGCACCTTCCCCCGATCACCTCTGCAAGAAGCACCCGGGACCTTCTGGTACCCGCGGGAGCGCTTCCAAAGCGCAGTGGGGATGTACGTACATTAGCGGCACCACACCGACTATGCCAACACCCTCCGAATTCCGATCGGGAGCCGCCTCGGGTGAACCTCCACCATTCTACAGGGAAAGTTCGGCGAGAATGACATTGAGATCCAGGTCGACGACCGAGGGCACCGAAATCTGGCCGATGGCCAGGTCAGGGTCTTTCAGCCCGTGGCCTGTGAGAACGCACACCACGGTGGAGCCCTCCGGCACCCCCGTTTTCAGCAATCCCGCCACGGACGCCGCCGAAGCCGCCTCGCAGAAGACCGATTCCTGCTGGGCCAGAAAGGTGTAGGCACCGAGGATCTCCTGATCGGTCACCGCAGTGATCGAGCCGCCCGACTCGCTCGCCGCCGCCGTGGCCGAGTACCAACTGGCCGGGTTGCCGATCCGGATGGCCGTGGCGATGGTCTCGGGATTCTCCACCGGGTGGCCCAAGACGATTGGCGCCGCGCCCGCCGCCTGGAAACCGAGCATCCGGGGCAACTTCGTGGCGCGTCCGCTCTCCTTGTACTGCAGATAGCCCCGCCAGTACGCAGTGATGTTGCCGGCGTTGCCGACAGGTATGCAGTGCACGTCCGGCGCGTCACCCAGCACATCGACGATCTCGAACGCCCCCGTCTTCTGCCCCTCGATGCGATGCGGATTGACGGAGTTGACGACCGTGATCGGCGCGTGATCGGGCAGCTCGCGGACGATCGTCAGCAATTGATCGAAGTTTCCGCGCACCTGCAGGACGCGTGCGCCATGTATCAATGCTTGCGCCAACTTGCCCAACGCGATGTGACCTTCGGGGATGAGCACCACGCACACGAGACCGGCGCGTGCCGCGTACGCGGCGGCGGACGCGGATGTATTCCCGGTGGACGCGCACACCACTGCTTTCGCGCCCTCCTCGACCGCCATGGAGATGGCCATGGTCATACCGCGGTCCTTGAAGGATCCCGTCGGGTTCGCTCCTTCGACCTTCAGCCAGACGTGCGCGCCGACGCGCTCGGACAGACGCGGTGCGCGGGACCAAGGGCGTCCCACCCTCGAGCAAGGTGACGACGGGCGTGTCGCTGCGAATCGGCAGGAACGAGCGGTACTCCTCCATGACGCCCTTCCAACCGACGCCCACGCTCTACTCCTCCCCTTCGCCGATGACCCGCAGGACTCCGCTGACCCGGTCGACGGCCCGCAGCAGGCGGAGCGCGTCGATCGTGGCCAGAAGATCACCCTCCCGGGCGAGGTGGGTGAGAAAGATGAGGCGGGCCTCGTCGGCCAGGCCCACCTGCTCCATGGCGCGAATCGACACCTGATGGTCGCCGAAGACCTTGGTCACCGCCGCAAGCACACCCGGCCGATCAGCCACATCCATGCTGAGGTAGAACGCTGATCGCAGCTCGGCTTGGGCACGCACGGTGATACTCGTCCGCTTCGGTGCCGGTCCCGGAGCACCGGCGCGCAAGTTGCGCGCGGCATCCACCAGATCACCCAGCACGGCGCTGGCGGTCGGGCCCCCGCCCGCTCCCCGCCCATAGAGCATCAGCTCGCCGCTGACAGCGCCTTCGATGAAGACCGCATTGAACGCACCGCGCACCGACGCCAACGGATGCGACTTCGGCACCATGGCCGGGTGCACCCTGACGGAGAGCTCCGGACCGCCGTCCACCAACTCGGCGATCGCCAGGAGTTTGACCGAGTAGCCCAGGCGATTCGCGTAGGCCACGTCCGCCGCCGCAATGCCCGAGATCCCTTCGCGGTGCACGTCGACGTCGACGACATCGCTCCCGAAGGCCAGCGCGGCCAGGATCGCCGCCTTCGCCGCCGCGTCATGTCCTTCGATGTCGGCGGTGGGATCGCGCTCGGCCATGCCGAGGCGCTGCGCTTCGGCCAACGCGTCGTCGAAGTCGACGCCGTCCTCCTCCATGCGGGTCAAGATGAAATTGGTCGTGCCGTTGACGATGCCCATCACCCGCACGATCTGCTCGCCGGCCAGCGACTCGCGCAATGGCCGTATGACGGGGATCGCGCCAGCCACGGCCGCCTCGTAGAGAAGGTCCACGCCGTGCGTGGCGGCGAGGTCGGCCAGCTCGGCTCCCGAAAGGGCAAGAACGGCCTTGTTCGCCGTCACGACCGGCTTGCCGGCCCGCAAGGCGGACTCGATCAACTCCTGGGCCGGATGGAGCCCCCCGATCAGCTCGACCACGATGTCCACGTCGCTGCGCACCGCCAACGCAGCGCTGTCAGTCTCGAAGAGCGCGGCCGGAATGGTCGACGGCCGGGGCCGGTCGATGTCGGCCACCGCGATACCGACCAGCTCCAGGCGGATCCCCGAGCGGGCCGCGATGTCGTCCTGGCGTGCCAACAACAACTCCGCCAGCGCGCCCCCCACGTTCCCGCAGCCCAAGAGAGCCACCCTCACCGGGGGCGAGGCCTGCGGATCCGCTGCCTGAGGGGCCATTGCTCAAAGCTACAGGGTGCTCGGACTGCAAAATGGTGACAGGGACTCACGAGTCCAGGCGGATCATGTCGTCGAGACTCTCTCTTCGCACGACCACCCGCGCACTGCCGTCGGCCACGAAGACCACCGCGGGACGTGGCACCTTGTTGTAGTTCGAGGCCATGGCATAGCCGTAGGCACCCGTCACAGGTGTGGCAACGATGTCACCCGACGCGGAGGCCCTCGGGCACGAATGCATCGGGGACCACCAGATCGCCGCTCTCGCAATGCTTGCCCACCAGGCGGATCGGTTCGGGCCGCGGCGCCGCGACGGCACGGGGCAGGAACGCTTCGTAGCCGCTCCCGTAGAGCACCGGACGGGGATTGTCACTCATGCCGCCGTCGACGCTGACATACGTGCGGATGCCCGGGAAGCGTCTTCACCGTCCCGACGGTGTACAGCGTGAGCCCGGCAGCGGCGACGATCGAACGGCCCGGTTCGGCCGAAATCCGCACGGCGGGATCCACGCCGGACCGGGTGCACGCGGCACGCGTCGCGGTCGCCCACTCGGCCTGCGTCGGTGCCGACTCTCCGTTGACGTAGGGGACGCCGAGGCCGCCTCCCACGACGAGCTCGGGCAGACCGAGCGGAGCGAAGAACCGGCCCAACACCTCGGCCGCCTGCTCGAAGGACGACACATCGAAGACCTGGCTGCCGATGTGGGCATGCACGCCGACGAGCTCTAACCCAGGCAGCAGCTCCAGCGCGGCCACCGCTTGCGCCGCGGCACCCGACGCCACGGAGAAACCGAACTTGGAGTCCTCCCCCCCGTGCGGATGAACTCATGGGTATGGGCCTCGACGCCGGGCGTGACCCGCACGAGGACCTGGGGACGGTCCGGTCGCCCGGTCGGCGCATCGAGGAGGCGGCCGAGGCGGGCGATCTCGTCGAACGAGTCGACGACGATGCGACCGACGCCCCTTGCCAACGCGGCCTCCAGCTCCTCTTCGGACTTGTTGTTCCCGTGCAGGATCAGCTTCTCGGGGGGCACACCGGCGGACAGCGCCACGTGGAGCTCGCCGCCGGAGGCCACATCGAGGTGCATACCCTCTTCCCAGGCCAGGCGGGCCATGGCCCGGCAGAGGAATGCCTTGGCGGCGTAGGCCACGCCCTCCCCCCAGGCCGCGACGGCAGCCCGGCAGGCTTGACGGAGGTGGAACTCGTCGTAGACGAACAGCGGCGTGCCGAACTCGGCCGCAAGATCGAGCAGGTCGATATCCCCCACCCGGAGGTGCCCCTCAGGGTCGACGGTGGCCGTCCGCGGCAGCAGCTGCCGCTCCACCGGAGCACTGGCCAATTCCTCGTCCGTGGGCATGGCATCGCAGGATACGGCAGCCGTCGCCCGGGGCGGGACGCCATCGCCGGCAGGCAGAGTACGCTCTTCCCCTGCTCGTGCCCCCGTAGCTCAGCGGATAGAGCACCGGCCTCCGGAGCCGGTGGCGCAGGTTCGAGTCCTGCCGGGGGCGCTTTTTTTTGAAGTCTCGAGGCATGGGAGACCGGCGTCGAGGGCCTGCCGAGGACGGCGTAGCTCGGCGGGTCCCCACCATGGCGATTGTTGGGCCCGTCGACGAGCGTGGCGCACCCTCAGTTGGAGAGAGGGTGGCTGCGCCCGGCACAGGCTTACGGGACACGACCGGGCGCTTGGACCGTGACGACAGGGCCGACCCGCGCCAATCGGTTCACCTCCTACTGCACCGTCGCGGTGGACCAGCTCTGCCCCCCGTTGGCCGTCACCGAGACCAGTGGGCCGGACGAAGTCCCGCCAACGATGATGCAGGCGGTGCTGCTCGTGCAGGAGACCGTGGGGTACGCCACCGAACCGAGGTTTGACGGAGGGTACCTAAATCCGGTCGGACCGGTAAAGGAACTCCATGATGAGCCGGAGTCAGAGGTCGTCGCGATCACAAGAGAGGCTCCGAGTGTCGGCGAAGGACCAACAACCATGCAATCAGTGGAATCGCCACAGGAAACGTCTTGAATGGTCGCTGTCGACGCCGGTAGGTCCGATCCTTGCAGCGTCCAGCTGGTGCCCCCGTCGCTGGAGACGCTCACATTTCCCATGTCGGTGGGATCGAATAAGCCCCCCGAATTCGGCCCAACGGCGAGGCACGTCGTACCGCCGTCGCCACACGAGACGGAAAGCGGGAGATCGACACCTGTGGTCTCCGTCCAGGTCTCACCCCCATCTGTACTGAGGGCCCCAGACTCACCGACCGCGATACAACGCGTGGCGTCACACGTGACCGCTCCCATGGTCAGCGAACCTCCGGCAAAAGGGGTGCTGTTGTTCCAGGTCGCGCCGCCATCGTGGGAGTACAGATACTGTGCGGGAGTACCGACAGCCGTGCACAAGGTGTCGCTCCCGCAGGCAACGCCCAGGAGGGAAACATCGGAATCTCCGGCGAGTGGAGTTGCGTCGAGTGCCCAAGTCTGCCCACCATCGTTCGACACCATGGCGCTCGACTTTCCGACGGCCACGCAGTGTGTTGGGTCGTTGCAGTCGACCGATACGAGGGGCGGTGCCGCCGGAGGAACCGGGACGACGTTGAATGTGTTGCCGCCGTTCTCCGACGTCTCAATAAGCGCCAGATGACCGGATGTTTCCCCGACGGTCACGCACTCACTCGTCGTTGGACAGGAGATGTCGGCGAAATAACCTCCGGCCGATGACGGCACGATATCGCCCGGCGGGATAACGATGAGCGTTGCGACAGCAGTCGCAGTCGAGCCGCCTGCGTTGGTGAAGACGGCTTGGTACTCATTGCCGTCGTCCGCCGTGGCGGCCGTGAATGTGAGTGTCGTCGACGTGGCCCCGGAAATGGAGGAGAAGGTTGCGCCACCGTCGGTGGACTCCTGCCACTGGACTCCCGTAGATCCCGATGCCGCCGCAGTGAAACTCACCGAAGCGCCGGACGCCACGGTCTGGCTGGAGGGATTCGCCGTGACCGTCGGCGCGGCGATCGGGGTGGTGACGGTGAGCGTTGCGACAGCACTCGCAGTCGAGCCGCCTGGGTTGGTGAAGACAGCTTGGTACTCATTGCCGTCGTCCGCCGTGGCGGCCGTGAATGTGAGTGTCGTCGACGTGGCCCCGGAAATGGAGGAGAAGGTTGCGCCACCGTCGGTGGACTCCTGCCACTGGACTCCCGTAGATCCCGATGCCGCCGCAGTGAAACTCACCGAAGCGCCGGACGCCACGGTCTGGCTGGAGGGATTCGCCGTGACCGTCGGCGCGGCGATCGAAGAAGCGGCCGCCCCGACAATTGGTGAATCGTCGGCGTCGCCACCACTTGAGACCAGGGAGCTCGAGGCGTCGCCGTAGGACACGATAGACACCGTTTCACCGCCGGACGAGTTGGAGAACAGCCAATAGCCGCCGCCATCCGGTGAGGGTGCCAAAGCTTGCCAGGTCTTTCCAGGCAGGTTCGCCGCCGACCCGTAGTACTGCGCGTCTCCGAAATTGAACACTCCGCCGTCGGCGCCCACCATGCGGTATCCGCCAAAGTCCGGTGTCCCGGTAATGAACTTGACCGGTGCGTTGAGTCGCGTTGCCCCCATAGATCCGAGGAACGGTGCGTTGAAGGCAAAGACCCCTCCGTCCGAGGCCACCAACCAGTACCCGCCGGTCGCCCCGTCGGTCGCTATGCCGACAACGGGCTTGTTCAGACGGAGAGCGCCGGTCGACCCGTAGTACCCCGCGTCGCCGAATGTGAACACTCCACCGTCGGACGCGACGAGCCAGTACCCGCCGCCATCGGGAGTGGTGGCCATCCCCACCACCGGATCATTGAGCTTCAAATTACCGGTTGACCCGTAGTACCTCGCGTCGCCGAATGTGAACACTCCACCATCGGACGCGACGAGCCAGTACCCGCCGCCATCGGGAGTGGTGGCCATGCCGACAATCGGCGCGTTCAGCGACTTGCCCCCCATTGAGCCCAAGAACGCCGGGGCTGCACACCCCGAAGGCGCCTCAACGGAGACCGCACCGTCGCTGTGATCGAGAAGGACGGCACCGCCACTGCAGGACGTAGTCGTGTTTGGCTTCGCGTGATTCGTCGCGGCCGCAGCCCCCGGACTGCAGAGGAACAGGAGCCCCGCAAGTGTGGAGACGGTCGCAAAGATCAGTCGAAGCTTTCCCGTCAAAGATCTCTCCTTCAGTGTGGTTTCGAACTTCCACGAAGAACGACCGTGAAAGTATCCGTTGCTGCAGTCGGCCTTGTGGCATTCACATCGACTGCTGATCGATTTTGGAGTCTGGCTGTCCAACCGTATGTGTTGGCGTCCCGAATCACTAGAGGAGAAGGTCCCGTCAGCGCCGCTCGAAGTACCTGACGATCTCGGCAATCAGATTTGGCAATCAAATCAGCACCAAGGGGGTGGGCGGGGCCCTCGCGAGATTGTTCACCTCGCCAGCTCAGGAGAACCTGCGTTGGACCCGAAGGACGACTTGGACGACCCCGATGGCCCCCCGAGCGGGGAGGCAGGACCACGTACCAACGATTGTCTCGCCCCTAGTGGCACCCAATGATTCGGGCGAGGTACCTAAGCAGGGCCCAGCTTCGAGACGATTTTGGTGGCGATCGCTTCCGCGAACTGTTGCCACGTGCTCAGTTCCGCCGCTGTCGGGGCGGCTGTGCTGTTCGTTGCACTGACGTCGACCGTCAGGACTCGGGTATCGGTTGCGTAGACGTAGAGGGTGGTGTTCTCGCTGAGCCAGAAAGCGTCTTTCCAGCTACCGGGGATATCGGCCATGCCAAGCCCTTGCTGGGCCCAGAACGCGCTGGTCGCCGCGGCCGTGTCACCGACATAGACCGTGTAGGACACGTCGTAGCCTTTGGCGGCGGCGGCGGCGTTGCTGGTGTCAATGCCGTTGGCGTACAACAGGCGGCCGCCATTGGGGTGCGGCGCCGGGAACGTGCTCCCGAAGATGGCGGTGAGATCGGAGCCTGTGAGGAGGGCTGCGGCATAGGTGCCGGATTGGATGTCGACCGGATTCGGTGGCGCACCCGCGGTGGGTAGCGCGGCGGGCGTCGCCGGTGCTCCGCTCCGGGTCCAGGCCATCGTGCCCTTGACGGTATGTCCATCGACGTACGTGATCGTGTAGTTCACATCGACGCGCTGGGCAATACGGCTGCCGCTGATGTCAACTTTGGAGATGTCTCCGTGTCCTGGTACCGACTGCGCCGTGGCGCTGGCCGAGGTCGCGCCGCCCGGCACGATGTTGAGCTGGCCGAGCTGGGGACTGTGGACGTCGTAGCTGTCGGCGCCGATCATGAACGACAGGAGATCGATCTCATACGTCTCGGGCGGCACCGGTGAGCCGAGCAGATCGCCTCCGAAGGCCACGCTCGCCCGGACCGTCCGGCGATTCGTATCGAAGCTGACAACGACATCAGTGCTCCCGGCTGCGCCGGTGCTGTCGTGCCAACCACCCCGCCACTTGCCGTCGGACTGCGCGGCCAAGCGTTGCGCATCGGAGGTCGATACCTGTTGGGAGGCCGGGACCTGCGCACCCCCGACCTGGACGGCGGACCCACTTGCCCCGCCGTGGACCGTCGTCGAAGTCCTTTGCACCCCTCCGCCTGAGCTGTCCGTCGAGGACTTCGAACTACATCCAGCGACGACTATGGCCAGAGCCAGACCGAACAGGGAGCGACGGCTTACGCCTTTCGGCCGACCAGCGACGATCGCCACGGGTGGATCGACAGGGGTTACCGACCTACCGACCACATTCGCCTCAGCGCCAAAAGGGCGGTGCCGCCACCCGCTCTCCACGGGCACCAACTATAAGGGGTTTTGTCAACGTCAACCCAGAGCGACGGGGTGCGAAGTTCGACAGACAACCCAATTGCCAAGTTCCGTTGACCTCGTGGGTTCTGCCGCGAGCTGATGGTTGCCTCATTCTCGCTCGGCCGGATTGGCGAACCCGAAGCGATCAGCCCCCTCCGGGATGGATCCCTCAATGAGCGCTTAGGGGGATATCCGCTGGAGGGGAGCGCCATGGAGTCGGTCACTCGGGACCTCCCGGCCGCACATCACCAGGGCCAGGTCTTCGGCGGACGCTTCGAGGGGTACTCCGGACCCGTAGGTCCAGTCGAGATTGCTCGCCTCGAAAGATCGACCGTCGATGTCGACACCGAAATGCTCGTGAACGCCCCCTGAGGTGAGGTCATCGAGAATCACACGAAGCACGTTGTCGGAAGCCAAACAGAGCTCGCCGAGTGGGACGGTGATGTCGAGGCCGTGGATAACCACATGGTTCAGAGCTCCGTGGTACCCACCTCCCGGTGGTGCCCAGCGATGCAGGCGATCAGACCGCAGATCAGCCACAAGCTGCGCGGGTGGCAACCCTGCGTCCTTGCGGGCGATGTCGTTCGACAGAGCGGTGAAGTCATATCCGTAGCGCTCCAGCTCCTTCATGAACTCGTCGTCCGAGTACCGCGCCGGTGTCGTCACGTGCGCAACCACTTCGCGCACGCGCCAGCCCTCACAAAGGGACCGAGTGTCCCAGGCAGCCTCGGAGGCAGCGGAGAGGAGATCGGCCAGAGCCAGGAAAAGGGCGGCTACTTCTGGTTGCAGTGCTGCATCATTCGTCATCTTGGCTCCTTGGTGCGTTATCAATCACATGTTCGGCCACATGTGCGCTCTTGCCGGATCGGCGAAGGTGGGCATCGAGGCGATCGAGCGATGTCAGAAATCCGGCTCGCGCTTCTGCACTACGAAACGCCTCGGGCGCATCTGACTGACAAACACGAACCTCGGTCCGGTTCTCATCCGCCACCGTGAAAGTGATGCGGACTGTCATGCCGCTGTCCACCACCTTCCACACGAGCAGCTCGGGCTCTACGACTTCGAGATAGGTGGCCCGCGTGACGTATTCGCTGCCGTCGGATTCACCGACCATCACCGTCTCGAACGCGCCTCCAGGTCGGAGGTCGATATGGATGCGGTCGCATGGAGCACTCGTTCCCCGTGGACCCCAGAAGTGGGTCAGGTGTTCGGCCCTGGTCATACAGGCGAAGACGAGTTCGCGCGGGGCGTCGAAGATGCGCACGAACTCCAGGTCGCCGGACGTGGCTCGTGCTGCGCTCATGTGTGCATCGACTCGCCGGGCCCCGATTGCAGATTGCGCAAGTGTGCGTCGAGCATTTCGAACCGATCCGTCCAGATCCGCCGCTGCTCGTCGATCCATTCGAGTGTCCCGTCCAACGCGGCCCGCTCGAGGTGACAGGGCCGGAACTGGGCCCGGCGGGACCGGGTGATCAATCCGCACCGTTCCAGCACCTTCAGGTGCTTGGAGAACCCGGGCAAGGTCATGTGAAACGGGGCCGCAAGCTCGGTCACCGTGGCGTCGCCCCGGGCCAGGCGAGCGACGATCGCCCGGCGGGTCGGATCAGCCAGGGCGGCAAAGGCCGCGTTGAGCCGCTCCTCGTTCAAAGGCATTGGAGTTCCCTCACGGCACGTATTTTACCTATAAGTTACTTATCCGGCAAGTAAAGTACATATCTCCCGATCGCAGGCTCTTGATAAATCCGCCAGGTATGGCATATTTAACTACCTTCCTAGTTGAATAGGGGATTGATGATCGAGTTCCATCTGGATACGCATTCGGGGGTGGCGCCGTATCTGCAGATCGTGCAGCAGGTGCGCAGAGCCCTCCGGCTCGGCCTGTTGCACGAGGGAGACCAGTTGCCGACGGTGAAGGAGGTTGTCGCACTCGTGGCCATCAACCCCAATACCGTCCTCAAGGCCTACCGCGAGCTCGAGCACGACGGTCTGGTGTCGGCGCGGCCTGGTGTCGGCACCTTCGTGACGCGGACCTTGAGCGATTCGTCGCTGGCGGCACATGGCCCTCTCCGGCAGGACCTGCTGCGCTGGCTGACGAAGGCCCGCACCGCCGGACTGGACGACGAGAGCATCGAGGCGTTGTTCAGAGATTGTTTTCGGTCGGCCCGTGAGAGGGGCATAGCGTGAGCGCCGTCCTCGATGCCCGTGGGCTGGGCAAACGCTACGGCCGCACATGGGCGCTCTCCGACTGCACGGTGAGCATCCCCTCGGGGCACGTCGTGGGACTGGTCGGTCCGAACGGTGCCGGCAAATCGACTCTCCTCAACTTGGCGGTCGGTCTCTTGAAGCCCACGTCGGGAGAGCTCGAAGTCTTGGGGGGTCACCCCTCCGATGCGTCGGGCCAGCTGGCGCGTGCTGGGCTTCGTCGCCCAGGACACCCCGACGTACTCGGCGCTGAGCGTGGCCGATCACCTGGAGATGGGCGCACGAACCAATCCTCACTGGGATCGCCAGGCAGCCGAGGCCCGCATCGCCCAATTGGGACTGGATCCGGCACAGAAGTCCGGCAAGCTTTCGGGTGGCCAACGGGCGCAGTTGGCGCTGACGATGGCCGTTGCCAAACGCCCGGAACTCCTTCTGCTCGATGAGCCGGTGGCCAGCCTCGACCCGCTTGCCCGCCGTGAATTTCTCCAGGTCTTGATGGAGACGGTGGCCGAGGACGAGGTCAGCGTCGTGCTCTCCTCCCATCTGATGGCCGATCTCGAGCGGGTATGCGACTACCTGGTGGTGCTGGTCGCCTCGCGGGTTCAGCTCGCGGGGCCGGTCGATGAACTCCTGGCCACTCATCGGCGCCTGATCGGGCCGAGGCGGGATCCGGCGACGATGCCCAGCAACCAGGTCGTCGTCGAGTCCAGTCACACCGATCGACAGACCACCCTGATGGTGCAGACCGACGATCCGATCCTTGATCCCTCGTGGATCGTCGAGGAGGTCGGTTTGGAGGATCTTGTCCTGGCATACATGGGGCAGGCCGCGTCAGCAGCTCGCCAATTCCGCCCGACGATCGGACTGGTCAAATGATCTGGCTGGCGTGGCGTCAACTGCGGAGCCAGACGGTCGTGGTGGCCTTGGTTCTGGCGGCCATCGGCATTGCGCTGGCTCTCACCGGTCCGAACCTGGTGCACACGTTACGACGCTGTGATCAAACCCTGTGAAGCGCGGAGCGATTGCGGGGTGTCCTTTTCGACCAAGGACCACTTCTTGCAGGCCGTCAGCCTTCTGCTCCTGATTGCGCCTGCCTTGGTCGGGATGTTCTGGGGCGCACCACTTGTGGCGCGGGAGTTTGAAAACAACACGTTCCGCCTCGTCTGGTCGCAGAGCGTCTCGCGGTTGCGCTGGCTGGCCACCAAGCTCGGCGTCGGTTGCCTCGTCACCGTCGTGACGATCGGTCTGTTGAGCCTGATGACGACGTGGTGGTTCAGCCCCCTCGACGCCTTCAGCAACAACTCACTGACCCCGTCCACCTTTGACCGGCGCGACCTGGTGCCGGTGGCCTACGCGCTCTTCGCCTTCGTCTTCGGCGCCACGGCCGGGCTTCTCCTGCGCCGCACGCTGCCGGCCATGGCGGTGACGCTGTTCGGCTTCATCGGACTGCGCTATGTCGTCGAGGATTATCTGCGGCCCCACTACATGGCTCCCTTGAAGTCGACCCTTCCGTTCGACCCGGCGAATCCCGGCGTGAGCACCAATGTCCTGAGCCAGTCCAACCAAATCGTCTCGCAAGAAACGATCAACGGCGCCGGTCACATCCTTTCGGCGAACGGTGACATCGGACGCAATTCGGGGGAAGTGAGCGTGGCCTCAAATGGCACGGTCTCCCTGTCGGGCGTCGGAACGTGCTCCGGCAAGGCGACCGGACCTCCTCTGCAATCATCTGGGGGCACCAGCGTTGGAGCGGAGCACGTGCACGCGGGAGCTCTGCCCGGAAGCTTGAACAAGATCGTCTCGGCCTGCGCGCGGCATTACGACCTGCGCCAGATCGTGACCTACCAGCCGATGAGTCACTACTGGCCCTTCCAGCTGTACGAGTCCGCGATCTTTATCGGTGCCGCACTGGTGCTCGGCGGCTTCAGCCTGTGGTGGATACGCCGAGGCACCACCTAGTGAGAAGGTTCTCAGCTCAGAGCCGGAAGGGCAAACCGCTCGCGGATGTTTGCCTGCACCGCTTCGACCGGCTGGGTGGCATCGATCGTCGCGACGAACTCTTTGCGCTCGAAGATCGCAATAAGGGGTTTTGTCTCCTCGTGGTAGTCGGCGAGACGCACGGCAAGTGCCTCGGGATTATCGTCGGCCCGCGCGACGAGCTCCCCCTGACAGATATCACACGTCTCATCCACCTGCGGACGATGAGCGATGAGGTTGTAGTCCAACCCGCACCGTGAGCAGAGGCGACGGGCCAGGACGCGGCGCATGACCTCCTCATCCGGAAGGTACAGGTTGATCACCCCGTCGATGTCGTAACTCTCGAGGAAGAACTCGGCCTGGCGCGCGTTGCGGGGGAAACCATCGACGATGAATCCGAAGTTCCAATCGTGCGCGGCCAGAGCGGAGCGAACCACCGACTCGACCAGATCGTCGTCAACAAGATTGCCACTTGCCATAATGCGCTTCACCTGTGCGCCGAGCTTGGTGTGATGCTGCACATTCCACCGGAAAATGTCGCCGACACTGATGTGTTCGAGGTCCAGGTCATCGGCCAGAAGCTTCGCCTGGGTCCCCTTGCCGCTCCCCTGGATCCCCATAATGATGAACTTACGCACGGTCGGCTAATTCCTCGAGCGTGGCGTTCGACGCGCTGAAATTCACCGCACCACGTAGCGCGCCGGTACCCACGTCTGGCTGTCGATCGGTGGGCGTTCGTACGATCGCTGCTGCCGGTGTGGAAGTTCGACGGCTTCGTGAGGCACGTCTTCATACGGCACGATCTCGAGAAGGTGACTGATGATGTTGAGCCGGGCCGACTTCTTGTCGTTGGCGTCGACCACGTACCACGGGGCCTCCTTGATGTCCGTGTAAGAGAACATCTCGTCCTTAGCCTCGGCGTAGTCGACCCATCGTGCCCGAGCCTCCAGATCCATAGGACTCAGCTTCCATCGCTTGCCCGGGTTGTTGATGCGCTCGGTGAACCGGCGCTCCTGTTCCTCGTCACTGAGCGAGAGCCAGTACTTGACCAGAATGATCCCCGAACGCACCAACGCCCGCTCCAACTGCGGGCACGTCCGGAAAAACTCGGCATGCTCCTCCGGCGTGCAGAACTCCATGACGCGCTCGACGCCGGCCCGGTTGTACCAACTGCGGTCGAAAAGGACCATTTCGCCGGCGGCCGGAAGATGCGCGATGTACCGCTGGAAATACCATTGGCTCCGCTCCCGATCGGTTGGCGTGCCGAGAGCCACGACGCGGCAGTAGCGGGCATTCAGGCGCTCCATGATCCGTTTGATGGTCCCACCCTTGCCGGCGGTGTCGCGACCCTCGAAGATCACCATCACCCGGAGGCCGCGATGCACGATCCATTCCTGCATCCGGACCAACTCGGTCTGCAGGCGTGCGAGCTCCTTTTCGTACGCGGACTTGCTGACGACTTTCGGGCTTGATCCGTTGGAAGGCACCGGGGCGGCCGCTGGCGATGCGTCCCCCGTGCCGTCGGCTGTGGCACTGACACTGGTTGCGTTCTTTCCCACCGCCGTGAGCGTAGCGACTCACCTTCCGCTGATGATTTCGAGCTGATTAACTCTTATGGCCACACCTGGCGGCCATGAGCGATCAGCCGATGCCGACAATGGGCCTGTGCAAGCTCATGCCTCCGAGCGAACCCGAGAAGGTCGCATCACCGAAGGCGAACACGCCGCCGTCTGCCGCGGCCAGAAGATAACCGGCTCCGTCCGGCGAGATCGAGATCCCGACAATCGGTGCGTTGAGATGGCTACCACCGGTCGAGCCGAAGAACCCGGCGTCACCGAACGTGAACACACCACCATCCGAGGCGACCAGGTCATAACCACTGCCGCTCGGTGTCAGGGCGCCGCCGACGATGGGTGCATTGAGATGCTTGGCGCCCATGGAGCCCTCGAACGGTGCATCGCCGAAGGTGAAGACGCCTCCGTCGGAAGCAAAGAGGTCATAGCCGCCCCCGTCGGGAGCCGCCGCGATGCCCACGATCGGTGCATTGAGATGACCCCCTGCGGCTGAGCCGAAGAACCCGGCGTCGCCGAACGAAAACACACCGCCGTCAGAAGCGACCAGCCAATAGCCACGGCCATCCGGAGTTGGCGCAATCCCCACGATCGGTGCGTTGAGGTGGGTCGCGCCCAGCGACCCGTAGAAGCTCGCTGCGCCATAGCTGAACACCCCGCCGTCGGAAGCGACCAGCCAGTAGCCGGGACCGATCGGATCTGACGCCACGCCGACCACCGGCTTGTTGATGACGGTGCCGCCGAGAGATCCGGAGAAGGTGAAGTTGCCGAAGTTGAAGACGCCGCCGTCGGAGGCCGCCAACCGATAGCCACCGAGGTTGGCCCCGAGCTGACTAGATGGCGCCGGATCAGCGATCCGCACCACCTCTCCACTGGCCCCCGGGATCGGGGTGTTCCCCGGCGACAAGATGCCGTAGTTGGTCGTATACACCGCGCCGTCCTTGGCGACGGCCAGACCCAACGGGTAGAGCAGACCGGTGCTGGCCAGAGTGGTCTGCGTACCGTCCTTGTTGATCCGGATAAGGGCCCCAGGGGCGGGAAGGCCGCCGGTCTGGGGGTCGGCGATGCCGGCGGTGTCGATCTCGAGAACGAGAAGCCGACCAGCTTGGTCGAACCCGATGCTCCCGATCATGGTGAGGCCGCTGGCGTACACGGTCGGTGCGTGGCCCGGCACGATCCGGTAGACGTTGACGTCACCGACGTCGTTGGCTGCCGCGCCTCCCAGCTCGCCCACGTAGAGCGCACCGTCGGGACCAACGGCGAGTGATGTGGGTACGGGCTGCGACAGGACGGTGCCGCCGCTGCCGTCAGGCTCGGAGATGAGGGGCAAGACGGCCAGTGTGGAGATTTGCCCGGCCGCGTTCACGAAGAGAACGTCGTTGCCTGCCGCGTCGGCGATGGCCAGGCCTCCGTCGTAGTTCACGATGCCGTAGGGATCGCTGTCGATCGGCGGATCGCCCGGGCCGGCCCCGGCACCTTCATCGGGGTTGTTGACCGCCTCGTACGATCCGAAACTTGCCACCGACGTGGCCGGGCCCCCGCTCAGCGGGGCCCGGACGAGATCGCCGAGCAGCGCGCCGGCGCTGCCATAGGTCTGCTCGCCCGTTGTCGGATCGATGTTCTGGTTCTGGATCACCCCGTACACCTGTCCGTTCAGGACCGCGACATCGGCCACTCCGGCTCCGCCGGGGGCGTTGCCCGGATTGCCGACCGACGGCAACCCTGACGTCACCGTCGAGACCGCTCCGCGAGGGGTGATACGAGCAATGGAGCCGCTGTTGTCGACGCACGCCGCTTCGGTGCCGGTGACACAGGCTGCGCCGACGAGGCCGTCCCCCGCCTCGGCCACATAGAGATTTCCGTCCGGGCCGATGGTCAACCCATGTGGCGCGTCAAGTCCCGAAGCGACGACCTGGAGATTGGAGACCGGCAGGGCACGGCCCGACGGGGTAGTGGCCGACCCTCCGGTCCAATGTTGGACGGGGAACAGTCCACCCGCTTCAGCAGACCCTGCCGCGGCTCCCGCCGTAGTGGAGGCTACGGCGAGCATCAGGGCAACACTCCCGACAAAAAGAACAACGCGCAACGGACGAAAGACTCGCGACATGACAATCCCCTTTTGAACGCCACCGAGATGGACGCCGGTCCACCTCGCCTACGGGAACGATTCTCATCGTGAGCCTCCCCCTTGGCCAGGGTGGTGACTGGCATGTCCGAGGTGTGGCTACCACCAGGGTCGGGAAACCCCCCGGTTACAACGGGAGCACCAGACTGACGACGAATCCGGCGACCGCCAGAATCATGGTCCCGATGGTCAGCATGCGAAAGGTCGATGTGGCGAGTGCCTCCGTCCCGTCAGAGAACAGCCTCGTGCGCCGACCAACTTGCATGCCGACGACCCAGAAGGCGGAACCTGCCGCGATCAGGCCCAGAGCCACCACAGCCTTGTCGCCCGTCAGGGGCCAAAGGTTCCGAAGTGTGACAGCCACGGTGACCGCAACCGCAAGCCCCGACCGGCTCCATGCCAGTTCTGTGCGTTCCCGGGCGAGTCCCGAATCCCCTGTCTCCAGTCCTGTCCCAGCGTCTTCGTTCGGCAAGGCGCCCGGCCTATTTGGACCCGATAAGGGCCAAGACGACCGCGATGACCGCCACGACAGCGATGCCGATGGACAGCACCAGGGGCATCGGGGATCGGGGCAGCGGCAGACCCTGCCGCATCGCCCGCTCGTTGGCCCTCCAATGGCGGTAACTGGTGTATGCGACAAGTGCACCGAGCGCGATCATGGGCAAGCCGAGAATGCGACGGCCGCCGCTCACGTGGAATTCGGGCAGGAGTTGGGTGGCGGCGACGCCTGTCGCAATGAGCGCGAGTGCCGTCCGGTTCCACGCAAGGAACGTTCGTTCGTTGGCGTAGGTGAACCTCACATCCGGTTCCTTGTCCGGCGTATCGGCAACCTCTTCTGTCATGAACGATGCACCAGCGTGAGCATACCGAGGCGGCTGCCGGGGATGCGGTACCCCGAGCGGCCGACCCGCCGGGCCGGACCTTCCTCTCGCCTAGACTTGCCCGCGTTCGTCTATGGAAAAGATTGAGAAACTCACGTCAACCACCACCTGCGACAACCCGTTGTGTTCGTGTGATCCGTGTATCTGCGACGACTGTCATTGCGGTGCGGCAAAACTCGGAGAACTCGAACGGCGCGTCATGGACATCCTCTGGGAGGAGCCCGATCGTGCGCTGACTGGACGGGACGTGGCCCGGCAACTTCCGGCGAACGCCTATACGACGGTGGCCACCGTTCTCGATCGCTTGGTGCACAAGGGCTTGGTCCGTCGGGAGATGGACGGTCGCTTCATTCAATTCACGGCAATAGGGTCCCCAGGCGCACATACGGCGGTTCTGATGCACGAGGCTCTGGCAGCTGGTGGCGACCGGAATTCCGCGCTTGTCCGTTTTGCCCAGAATCTGTCGCCCGAAGAGGTCGCAGTCCTGCGTCGCTCGCTGCGCGAAGGCGATCGTGACGCCCGCGGGTGACTAGGTCATGAGAATGAGCAGGAATCCCATGCCGACGCACATCACCACGTGGCTGGCGTCTTCCAACCATGGTGTCGTGATGAGTCCCGCGGCGTCTCCTGCTCGATGAGCGCCACTGACGGCGAGCGCCGGCGGGTGGCTGCCATGATGCGAAGCACCTTTGTTGGCCGAAGCCAGCGTGAAGATGGCCGACGCCAGAACCACGAGAGCCAGTAGAAAAGACAGCCCCGGATCCAACCGTGACGCCGTGGACATCGACATCGCCGCCATCGACTGGTTCGCGACACGGGAAACGCGTACATCAAGAGCATGGCCAAGCTCATGACGGCATGAATCAGATAGTGGGACAGGTGCACGCCGTACCGCTGCATGGACAAAGCTCCGCACCCTAAGAACCAAACCAACAACACCGCAAAGATGACTTCCCATACCTGGCGTGCGCCAAAGGCCCAATCGACGACGAACATGCCGGACATCGAAACGCCCATGAGAACATGCGCAACATCGACATCCCAACCAGCGGGTCGGTGCGCCGTCACGGTCACGACGAGGAGCACAAGGGAATACGCGGAAACGACCAGCATCAGGGTGGCGAACAGGTAGTAGAGCCAGACGGGATTCGCCACGACCCGCTACGCTCCGGTCCCTACGAAATCATCCGTCACGGCGTGAGTGGTCGCCAGAGGCCAGTAGATAAACGCCAGCAAGATGAGTAACGGGGCAGAGTTGGGATCGGTCGCTGCACCCGCGAGAATCCCGCCGAAGTTCTGTACGGTCACCCATATGACCGAAAATGCGAGAACTGCCATCAGCAAGATCGCTTTGGTCGCACGAGGCGGCAGATACACACCCGTCGCAATAACGACGCAGACAACGGCGAGCAGGACGGCAAGTGTTGTTCCGTCATGGAGCAGCGCTGATTCGGTCGATCGGTCGAGTCGGGCGAGCCATCCCGGTTCACCGGCGACCAGGTCGGCAACCAGGTCGTACAGCGTTTGGGGTGACCGCCCCGAGCCCACAACCGAGAAGAGTGCCAGGACCGTCCAGACGATGGCCCAGATGGCTTTGGCGGCCCGTACCCCCACCGTCCGAGCAGCGACAAAGGGTGCGTTGGCACCTTCCGTCGGCCAGAGCAGAACCGCCAGAAGGGCGTAGAGAAGGACGCCACCGGGCCCGCCACCGAAGGTCGTCCCTCCCCCGCTGAAAATGGCACCGAGGCCCTCGCCGAACCACCAGACGGCGAGAGCCCAGACGACAGAAAGGGCGAGCGCAGCCCGGCATGTTCGTCGCCAGACGATCCCGAAGCCGATCAAAAACTCAGTGCAGGCGAAGACCGTGTTTGCCAGAACCGGCTGCCGCGCGATGAGCGACGCGTTCCAGGTGATGGTGTGTGCGATCCAGGCCGGGTTTCCCTCAGCCGTTGCGCGCAACATGGTGCTGAAGCCGTCAGGTCCACGGGTGAACATGACCGGTTGAAGCTGAAGAACCGCATCGAGGAGCCACAACGTCGCCAACACGAGCAGTGATGTCCGTTGGAGGTCGCCTGTCGCGACAGCAGGCGCGATGACGCGTGAGGACCCGACAGCGTTCAACTCGGCCGTGCGCATGTACTCCCTCGGAACCTCGCTCTCCGAGGGGTATTACTACCAGCTGTAGTAGATGCGGCTCAACTCGGGTCGCTAGACGCCGACCCGGGACCGGTCCCTACCGCTTGTTCAGTGATCCAGCATCCACGGGAATCACCGAGCCCGTCACATAACGGGCGTCCTCGGATACCAGCCACAGAATCGCATTGGAGACATCGATCGGCTCAATCAGGTCCACCGGCATCGCGTTTGTGAGGGCGCTCGCGAGTGCGGGGTTGTACTTCATGAGGTCGTCAAAATTGATGTTTGCGGCCATCGGCGTCCTGACTGCCGTAGGAGCGACGCTGTTGACTCTGATCATGTGCGGGGCGAGCAAGTTCGCCCAGCACCGCATGAGCCCGATAACGCCATGCTTAGCGACTGTGTAGCCCAGAAGTCCCGGCGAATCGCTTCCAGGGCCCATGAGGCCACCGGTTGAGCTGGTAAGCACGATCGCCCCGCCCCGGCCCGCCTCGATCATCGACGGGATGGCGACACGTCCGGTGTTCCACACCCCGGTGAGGTTGACGGCGATCGCGTCTTCCCAATCCTGATCGCCGGGCACCGGGCTGCCGGGGCCGATGCCGGCGTTTGCCAACACGATCTCGACTGGTCCGAGCTCTGCCATGCCCGCTTCGAATGCGCTGCGCAGCGCAGACACATCCCGAACGTCGGTCTGGGTGGCAATGATGCGCCGGTCCTGCGCTTCGACCTCCTTGACGGTCTGATCGAGGTCGGCGGGCTCAGCCATCGGATACCCCACCGTGTCGATTTGCGCGCAGATGTCCACGGCGATGATGTCGGCACCCTCTTGGGCCAGGCGGACCGCGTGACTACGGCCTTGCCCTCGCGCCGCTCCGGTGATGAACGCTACCTTGCCGTCAAGCTTTCCCATATTTCCTCCTTGCCGCGGTGGATAGAACCCTCTGCCCTTATGGCACGAAGACGCGAAGCGTCTCCCAACCCCGTACCGTCGACGTCGGGGCGAGCCTGGCGTTGTCCCAGTCGATGTCCCATTCGGGGAAGCGCGTGAGGACCTCCTCAAGAGCGATGCGGCCCTCCAGACGCGCCAGCGCCGCGCCGAGGCAGTAGTGGATGCCGTAACCGAATGTCATGGGCTGGCCGGCTTGGCGGTGAATGTCGAACGTGTCCGCGTCCGGATAGCGCCGCTCGTCGCGGTTCGCCGAGCCGACGAGAAAGAGGATGGCGCTTCCCGCCGGCACGATCTGGCCGTGGATTTCGACGTCGCGTGCGACGTAACGACCTACGTGAGGAGCCGGAGGCTCGTAGCGGAGGAGCTCCTCGATCGCGTTGGGGATGAGCGACGGATCATCGACCAGCTGCCGTCGCTGCTCGGGGTGCTCGGCGAGTACCTTTCCGGTCCATCCGATGAGCCGGTTGGTGGTCTCGTTGCCGGCCCCAGCGAGCACGTTGACGTAAATGAGCACCTCGTCGCGGCTCAGGCACCGCACCGTGCCGGTCTCGTCTTCGAACTCGGCGTTCAGCAACTGCGTCATCAGGTCGTCGGACGGATGGTCCGCCCTCCACGCGACGTACTCTTCGAGCCCGGCCCCGGGGTTGAAGCCGTGGGAGTAGTCCTGCGGCTGGCCAGGTTCGGTGCGCAGACTCGCATCGACCTGGTCCCGGACGGCCTCCTGATCTTCCTCGGGGATACCGAGGAGCATGCCGATCACTCGCATCGGCATCTGGGCTCCCAGATCGCCGACGAAGTCGAACCCCTTCGCTCCCACGTGCGGATCGAGTGCACGTGCGCAGAACTCCCGGATCTGGGGCTCGAGGGCATTCATCTTCTTGGGCGTGAACACGCGGGACAAGAGTTGCCGGTGCACCGTGTGCACGGGCGGGTCTTCGAAGATGAGGGTGCCCAGCGGCATCTCGATGTTCGCCTTGATGAGCTCGAGGATGCCGCCCCGACCCGAAATGAACGTATGCCGATCCACGAGGCCGCGCTCGACATCTTCGAACCAACTCACGGCATAGAAGTCGTGTTTCTCGTTGTAATAGAGAGGAGCTTCCTCCCGGAGCCGGCGAAAGACCGGGTACGGGTCAGCGTCGATCGCAATGTCGTACGGGTCGTAGTAGACGTCGCTCGAGTTGATCACGGACATGGTTGTTCGCACCCCAGTTGATCGGCGTTATTTGGTGTCAAAGGATTATGACACCAATATGTCCGGTGCTCAAAACACCCACCGGCGTCCGAGCCCGGCGCCTACGGCGTCTACCTCGGCCCGTTCGGCCACCGGAGCAGCGAGCCGGCATCGACGCGCAGCTGCTGGCCCGTGACGTAGCGGGACTCGTCGCAACTGAGGAAGAGCACGGCGTTGGAGATATCGACCGGCTCCACGTAGGGAATCGGCATGGCTTGGAAGTACGTGAACGCGGGAATGACGTCTTCGCGCGTCGGATTCTCCAGGTCCGGCCGGAACACCTGGTAGAGCTCCTTGTTGTGGATCAGGTGGGTGTTGACGTTCGTGGGATGGATCGCGTTCACCCGGATCATGCGCGCCAGCGAGAATCAAGGCCATCTGCTCCACGTAGCCGACGAGTGTCCGCTTGGACCAGGAGTAGCCGGAGCCACCGGCGCCCATGGACCCCGTTTCGGTGGTGCCGGGCATCAGACCCGGCGTTGGAACCGGTGACCACGATCGCGGCGCCGTCGGGAAGGTGGGGAATCGACACGGCCACCGTATTCATGACGCCGATGAGGTCCACGTCGGTGGCGTCGACGAAGTCCATCGGGTTCTCGACGCCCATCGGCATGATCCCTGCGTTCGCCACCACCACGTCGAGGTGGCCGAACTCGGCCACGCCCTCGTCCACGACAGCCTGCAGCGCGTTGCGGTCGCGCACGTCCGCCTGTCGGGCAATGATCCGGCGGTCGAGGTTCTCGACAGCTTTCGCCGTCTCCGCCAGATCCTCCGGCGTGGAGAGCGGGTAGAGATTGGACTCGATCTGCTTGCAGATGTCGATGGCGATGATGTCGGCGCCCTCTTCAGCGAGGCGAATGGCGTGACTCCGGCCCTGCCCGCGTGCCGCCCCGGTGATGAACGCAACTTTCCCTTCCAAGCGACCTGGCATGGTTATTCCCCCTGGTTTCGTGAGTTAAGTGTCGGACGAAGCGTAAGATAGCCGCCGATTACGCCATGTACTTCCCCGCGCTACTCGAAGGAGACCGCCACCCTGGCGCTCACGGTTGGACAACGACGCGAAAGACTCCCTGGGACTTGTCGCGTGCGACGCGGAATGCTTCCTGAGCGTCTTCCAGCGGGAAGCGGTGGGTGATGAGCGTACGTGCCAGCTCCGGTCGAGCGGCAAGCATGTCCGCGGCCTCAGCGAACTCTCGGCGTCCTTGGTGCCCGCAGTAGCCCGAGCGAGGGCCGGATGGCCACTTCCTTCGTGAAAGACGCTGCGTGGGGCCATGCAATATCGCCGAACACACCGATGTAGACAACGGTGCCGCCGGGCCGCGCCAACTCCACCGCCCGGTGGAGCGAACTTTCACTTCCCCCTGTCTCGAGCACGACGTCGTACTGACCTGAAGGGGCCACCGCGCCGACGAGGTCGCGGGCATCGAACTGGTGCGGATGCCGCGCCTCGATCGCCACATCCTCAACGCCCATCGCCTGTGCCGAGGTCGCCGCCAGAATGCCGATGGCCCCGCCACCGACGATGGCCACCCTCAACCCGGGACCGACGGACCCGATGTGGCATGCGTGCCAGGCCACCGAGGCGGGTTCGACCAACGAAGCATCCTTGACGTCGAGACCATCCGGAAGGGGGGTCAGACAGCGTCGCGGCGCACGGAAATATTCACTCATTCCCCCCGCCGACAGCATGCCGAGCGCCGTGGGCCCGGCCGTGCACAGGTTGAAGTTGCCCCGCTCGCATTCCGGACACCCCGCACAACCGAACATCGGCTCCACGGCCACTGCGGTCCCATCGTCGAGCACACCGGCAAACTCGTGACCGGCGATCTCCCGGCTGCCGTACGTGAGGTAGAGCAAATCGGAGGCACAGATCCCTGCACCTGCCACCTGTACCAGCTCTCCGTCACCATCCGGCTCATCGACATCGACGATCTCGACGTCAGGTGGGGCGTTCCGCACAGCCCGCATCTCTTGCCCCCTCTATGTCCATGTACATGCGTGAGCACTCAATGTACCCGGCGGGTCGATCAGTCGGTGGGGCCACGGATCCCGGTCCCTCCCCCTTCGTCCGACGGATCGTGCGACCATGAGGGCCCCGAGCGCAACCACGAGGAGGACTCCATGAGCGACGTGACCATCCTGCGGGCCGACCGATGGCTCGACATCGAGGCAGGCGTAGTCCGTTCCCCGGCCGTGATCGTGATCGATGGCAACCAGATCGTGGGGGTGAACCCGACCGAGCTCCCGAGCCCCGCCACCGAAGTCGACCTTGGTGACGTCACGCTCTTGCCGGGCCTCATGGATATGGAGCTCAACATGCTTATCGGCGGACCGGGCGGACCCGACGGGTTGCCCGACCCGATGCACGGGGTAAAGGACTCACCCGTCTACCGGACCCTCCGTGGGGCGGTGAACTGCCGCACCACATTGATGGCCGGTTTCACCACCGTCCGGAACCTGGGGCTCATGGTGTACACCGCTGGCTTCCTTCTTGACGTCGATCTGGCCCGCGCCGTCGACCAGGGATGGTTCCCCGGACCGCGGATCATCGCCGCCGGCCACGCAATCACGCCGACCGGTGGCCACCTGGACCCGACGATGTTCCAAGGGTTGGCCCCGGGAATCATGCCCCAGAGCGTGGAGCAGGGAATCGCAAACGGCGTACCCGAGGTCCGCAAAGCGGTGCGTTACCAGATCAAGTACGGCGTCAAGGTCATCAAGATTTCGGCGTCGGGTGGCGTCATGTCGTTCAGCACGGCGGCAGGAGCCCAGCAGTACTCCGACGAGGAGCTGGACGCCATCGTCGACGAGGCCCATCGGGCTGGGCTACGCGTCGCCGCCCACGCCCACGGCGATGCCGGCATCCGGGCCTGTATCCGGGCCGGGGTGGATTGCATCGAGCACGGGTCGATGGCCAGCGACGAGACAGTCCTCCTGATGGCCGAAAAGGGGACCTTCCTGGTCGGCACCTGCGCGCTCGCTGATCACATGGCCCTCGACCGGATCCACCCGATCCTGCAGAAGAAGGCGGCGGAAATCTTCCCCCAGGCCCGGCAGATGCTCGCCAAGGCGATCGCCGCCGGCGTCAAGATCGCCTGTGGCTCCGATGCTCCGGCAATCCCGCACGGGTCCCAAGCTGACGAACTGATCGCCATGGTTGATCGGGGCATGACCCCCCTGCAGGCCCTACGGGCGGCGACGATGACGAGTGCGGAGCTCATCGAACGCGACCACGACCTCGGCCGTCTCGCCCCCGGCTATCTGGCGGACATCGTGGCTGTCCCCGGAGACCCGTCCGAGGACATCAAGGTCACGAAGGACGTCCGCTTCGTGATGAAGGACGGCAGAATCTACAAGGACGCCTAAGGGCCGGCCGGGCTCGGGCCGGCCGGGCTCGGGCCGGCCCTGCCCGGATCACGGTGGTTCGGCGCCCCGCCTGTTGGTACGATGCGCGTCATGCTCCGACTCCACCATGTGAACCTCTCGATTCCCGTCGATGGAGCTGACGACGAGGCCGCATTCCTCATTGACTTCCTGCACTACGAGCGCATGGAGCTGACGCCGGGCACACCGCCACAGGCCAAGTGGTTCGAAGGTGAGGATGGGACGCAGATCCACCTCAGCGAGGACCCTGAGCACCACCCCTCGTCGCGGGCGCACGTCGCCGTCGACCTCGGTGACTCACTCAGCGAACTCCGGGCGAAATTCGACAAGTCGGACTATGAGTACAAGACGTTCGACACTGGTGCGGGCACGACGCTCTTCTGCCAGGACCCGGCAGGAAATCGATGGGAGCTGCGCGGCAACCTGGTGGACTGAGGCCCGCCTAGAAGGCCTGGCCGATCCACGCCGGGAGCCGCATCGCCTTCCCCGTGCCGTCGACGCACCCGTGCACGGTCACCGCGGTCGCCCGCACTTCTTCGTCCACCATGAGCAGATAGGCAAGTTGGAACGTGGCTCGGCTCACCGCACCGGCCCTGAGATGGACGTCGACGTCGTCGTCGAACACCAGCGGGCGCCGATACTGCACGGACACTTCGAGCACGGCAAAGTTGTACCCGTCCCGTCGCACCTCGGTGTAAGGGTGACCGAGGTGACGCAGGTACTCGACCCGAGCCTCTTCGAGGTACGGAAGGTATGCCGCGTGGTGCACGATCCCCATGGCGTCTGTCTCGGCAAAACGCGTCCGCAGCCGGTGCGTGAAGACGTAGTCGCCGGGCTTGCGGGACGGCTCGAGTGACTGGCGTGCTCCCATGCGTCAGTCCGTCGCCGGCCGCGCTGCGTGGTCGAACGCGGCTCGTCGCCCCGCCGCCATCCGGTCGACCTGCGTCCGGTCGAGGATGGCGAATTCGGCCTCGGCCTCCACGGTGATGATTCCCCCCTGGATGATGTGCCCCTTACTAAAGACCCGCCGTTCCGTTACTTCGGTGACCCAACCTTCGAACAGCATGTCCTCGCCGATCAGGGTGGGCCGTTTATACCGGAGGCTCAACTGCACCGTCGGTCCGTTCACGCCCGCGAGGGAATTCGCCGCCGAAAACACGATGTCGAACGCGGCCGCCAAAGCTCCGCCGTGCACGCATCCCGGTGCTCCTTCGTAGGCCACCGTGAAGGTGGCACGGCCGAGCGCTTTGGGCGGCGCGGCGCTGAGCCGCACGGGGAGGGCCAACGGGTTGAAGCGACCGACAACGATGTCGAACGGCATCGGGTCCCCGACGATGCCGCCCGGGGGACCGTCCTCGGATGGCGCGTAGCGAGGCAGGGGCACGTCGGGGATGTGAGCTTCGAACTGAGCCGCTACCGCCGCCAGTTGCGCCGTCAGCTCTGCCGTTACACGCGGGGGTGGCGCCGTGCTTACCGCAAAGAGGATGAGTCGCCGCAATACATCGGCGAGCGCCTCCGCCTCCTCCGCCCTTCCCTGCAAGCCCGGATGACGTTCGACAGACAGCGACGGTTCAGTTTCCACGGTGCGCGAACAGTACCGTGGCCGGCTTAGAGGCCGGCCTCATGGCGTGGGCGCACCGCCGGACACTTGTGAAAACAAACCGCTAGCCTTCGAGCATTCAGTTTTCACACGGCGCCTTCAAGGGTGAACGCACACACACACCCAGCCACGCCAGCCGGGAGGAAGCCCCGAGCGGGCGACATCAGCCCGCTTGTGTGAGCGACAGGGTGTTGCCCTCGCTATCGCCGAACCACGCGACGCGATCTCCCGACGGGGCCTGCCAGATACCTAACGCGTCCTGTTCCATCCCGTCGTATCGGGTGAAGACGACTCCCGCCCCGGCGAGGGCGCGGACCGCGGCGTCGATGGAGGCGACCTCCCAACCGAGTGCGGTGAACGGCGGAGGCGCATACTCCTCGACCAAAGCCAGGCGCACCGTCGTCCCGTTCGAGCGCAGCATGCATCCGTAGTCGTCAGCGTGCTGCAACTCGAGCCCCACTATGCCGACGTAGAACTCCTGGGCCCGGGTCAGATCGGTCACCGGAACGAACGCCACCAGGCTTGCGTCGCGCAACATGAACATCTCCTCCGTGCGGTCTCGGGGCCGTCTCCCCAGGGCTGTCCCTGACCGCCCCCGCCGAGTCTCCTCCCTAACATGAGGTCATGGCCACCGAACACTCCGTCCAATTCACCAGCGGGAGCCCCGAGACGGTGCTGGACCCGATCAGCGCCGATGTGGAGGAGGCGCTGCGCGCTGCGCTCGCCCTCCCCCCGGCAGATCGTCGGGCCGCGGTCTCGGCCGTGGCCGCGGCAGACCCCCGTTGCCTGCAGGCGTGGGCCACCCTGGCCGAGCTGGCCGAGGCTCCCATCGATCAGTACGCCTTCGCCCGGGTCGGCTACCACCGCGGGCTGGACTCGCTCCGGGCTGCTGGATGGCGGGGATCGGGTTACGTCCGCTGGCGTCATCTTTCGAATCGGGGCTTCCTGCGTTCCCTCCATGCCCTCGAGACCGCCGCAGGCGCTATCGGAGAAGTCGAAGAGGAGCAGCGCTGCGCCCTTTTCCTCCGTCAGCTCGACCCCGAATGGCACTCCCGGGAGTTGTAGTTAGAGACTCTAACTGTATGATGGTCTAAATGACTTTTTCGCATTCCATCGTGACGACCACGCGACCGATCGGTGACCAACCGAGCGTGGGCACCTATGGACGGGTCACCGCCTGGCTGTCCAAACGCGTCGAATTCGCCTTGGCCGAGGTGGACCTGACCTTGCCGCAATATCGGGTCCTGGGCATTCTGGCCGAGGGCTCTGCCGCCGCCTCGGGGCTGGCCGGCCGCCTCGCCGTCCGTCCCTCGTCGGTCACCGCCATCATTGACGGCCTCCTGGCCAAGGGCCTGGTCGACCGCCGTCATGAAGAGGGCGATCGCCGTCGTATCGCGCTTCGTCTCACTGCCGAGGGGGCGCAGACGGTGGCAGCGGCCGACCGCGCCGTCGACGCCTACCTGTCCTCGATCGCCGCCCACCTCCCCGACGAGGACGGCGCGATGGCCCTGCGTTCCCTCGAGTTGTGGGGACAGGCACTGGCCAATTTCCACCAGGCCCGGACGTCCCAATGAGTACGACCGAGCACCAGGTCGCCGGGGCCGAGTCCGACGACGAGCGCAGCGAGGTGTCGGTGCCTGCGACGGCGCAGACGGCGCAAGCGGAGACGTCGGAGCCCACGGTGCGGCTCCAGCCGCTCGCCGCCTACGTGCCGATGGGGGTTACGAGCTCCTACAAGCCACCGAAGGCCGGCGTCGACCCCGACACCACGAAGACGTGGATCAAGCGCGCCTACCCCATCGTCAAGTCGCACAAGGGCCATTTTCTGCTTGCCCTCATCTTGTCCTTCGTGGGTCTGGTGCTGCAGTTGCAGATCCCCCAGTTCCTCAGCGACGCCATCGACAACTCGCTCGGCGCACACCCCACGGTTCCCCTGCATTTCTACGTCTACTGGATTCTTGTCCTCGGTGTGATCGGGGCCATCGCTGGGTATTTCTCGCGGACGTCACTCTTCAAAGTGGCGTACGACATCGAGTACGACCTACGCAACAGCATCTACGAACACCTCACCCGCATGTCGTTCCCCTTCTACGACCGGGTGCAGTCGGGACAGCTCATCTCGCGCGCCAATTCGGACATCCGCTCCGTACAGATGTACCTCACCTTCGCCCCGTTGATCCTCGTCCAATGCTCCATCGCGGTCGTGGCCTTCGGCTACATGCTCGCCACGAGCGTGCCGCTGGCGTTCCTGGCGATGGCCACCATGCCGCTCATCTACTGGAGCGGCGTGCGCATGCGCAAGAAGCTGTTTCCCGTCTCTTGGACGATCCAGGCCCGCTTGGCCGACGTGGCCACCGTGGTTGACGAGAACACCAACGGCGTGCGCGTCGTCAAGTCGTTCGCGGCCGAGGAGCAGCAGCTCAGGAAAATGGCGACCGCAGCCGAGAAGGTGCAGTGGGCCTACGTCAAAGATGCCGACCTGCGGGCCCGTTTCTCGCCCCTGATCCAGAACCTGTCCCAGGTAGGGCTCGTCTTCGTCCTCCTCCTCGGGGGATACCTGGTCATCCACGGCCAACTCGAATTGGGAGCGATCCTCAAATTCAATATCTACCTGTTGATGATGCAGGCACCGTTCATGATGCTCGGCATGTTGATCATGATGGGCCAGCGCGCCGCCGCTTCCGCCGGACGCATCTACGAGATTCTCGACGAGAAGGCCACCATCGTCGATCGCCCCGGGGCCATCGACCTCGTGGACAGCGCCGGTGACGTCCGCTTCGAACACGCATCGTTCGCCTATGGCACCGCGAGCCGGATCGCCCTCTCGGTCGAAGACGGCGGGAACCCCGACGTGCTCTCCGACTTCAACCTCCACCTGCGTTCGGGCGAGACTGTCGCACTCGTCGGGCGCACGGGCAGCGGCAAATCCACCGTGGCGCGCCTCATGGCGCGTTTCTACGACGTCACCGAGGGTGCGGTCCTCGTCGACGGGCACGATGTGCGCGACCTCACCTTGACGAGCCTGCGGGCGAACATCGGGGTGGTGCTCGACGAGCCCTTCTTGTTCTCCGTGTCCATCCGCGACAACATCGCCTACGGGCGCCCCGACGCCACCCACGACGAGGTGGTCGCCGCCGCCACCGCGGCAGGGGCGGACGGATTCATCGGACGCCTGGCCGAAGGGTACGACACCGTGGTCGGCGAGCGCGGCTACACACTCTCGGGCGGACAGCGCCAGCGGATCGCCATTGCACGTGCCCTGCTGATCAACCCTCCCATCCTGATCCTCGACGACGCCACGAGCGCCATCGACGTCAAGGTGGAGCAGAGGATCCACTCGGGACTGCGTGTCCTCATGGAAGGCCGGACCACGTTGATCGTGGCCCACCGCCTTTCCACCATCAGCCTGGCGGACCGGGTCGTGCTGCTCGACAACGGCCGGATCGTGGCCGACGGCACCCACGTCGAGCTGCTGGCCTCGACGCCGCTGTACTCGGAAATCCTTGCCCAGGCCGCCGCAGTCGAAGAGGAGGACGCTGTCGGGGACGAAATCGACCTCGAACCTGACGTCCACGTGACGGGAGGCCTCTGATGTTCGGCGGCGGACCTCCCATCGGCGGCGGCGGCCCTCCCGGGGCGGCCCAGCCGGGTCTTCCCTTCGGGGGCATTCCCCAGGAGCTCCAAGCCGGGGTCGACCTGTTATTGGCCCAGGAGCCGGACCACGGCGAGTCGACGCTCACGTTCTCCCAACAGCCCTCGCCCGATGAGAAGCGACAACTGAGCCTGCGCGGTCTCCTCATGGTGTACCCCGGCATGTTGGCGCTGGCCCTGGCGCTGGTGGCCGTCATCGGGGTGGCGACCCAACTCGGTCCGTGGTTGACCGGGCTCGCCATTGACGACGGGATGACCCCCGGCCACGAGGACTTCGCGGTGGTGGTGCTGATCGCCGGCGTCTATCTCGCCTCGGTAATCGTTTCGGCCGCGGCGCAGTGGGGTCAGGTACGGGTGACCGGACGTCTCGCTTCCTGGGTCATGAACGACCTGCGCGTCACTATCTTCCGGCACCTGCAACGACTTTCGCTCGACTTCTTCACCGAGGAGAAGGCCGGCGTCGTCATGAGCCGGATGACGAGCGACATCGAGAACCTGCAGCAGTTGCTCCAGGACGGCCTGGCGCAATTCGCCATTCAGGGGTTGACGATGATCGTCATCGCCGTCTTCCTCTTCACCACCAATGTGAAACTCGCCTTCATCACCATCGTCGTGGTGATGCCCGTGCTCTTCGCCATGTCAATCTGGTTCAAGCGGGCCTCCGAGCGCGGCTACGACAAAGTGCGCGACGGCATCGCGCTTCGTGCTGGCCGACCTGTCGGAGAGCCTGCAGGGCGTGCGCATCGTCACGGCCCACAACCGGCAGCGCTACAACGTGATCCACCATCGCAACGTCGTCGGTAAATACCGCGACGCGAACTACTACACCGGGCGCATCAACGGGGTGTACGGCCCCGGCTCGCAGCTGCTCGGCGTCATCGGTCAAGCGGTCGTCCTGGCGGTGGGTGGGTACATGGTCCTGCACCACCAACTGCAGATCGGCCAGTTGACGGCCTTCTTCCTCTTCGTGAACCGGTTCTTCCAGCCGATCCAGCTGCTGGTGCAGCAGTACAACTCCTACCAGCAGGGCCAGGCCTCGATCCTCAAGCTGCGCGTCCTCCTCGAGACCGAGCCCACGGTCAGCGAGCCCGCCGATGCGATCGAGCTGCCGTCCATCAGCGGCGAGATCCGCTTCGACCATGTCTCCTTCGGGTACGACCCCGCCGTCCCGGTGCTGGAGGACGTCACCCTGACGATCGCTCCGGGCGAGACGGTGGCCTTCGTCGGCGCCACCGGAGCCGGCAAGTCGACCATGGCCAAGCTTGTGACCCGTTTCTACGATCCGACGTCGGGTCGCGTGCTCATCGACGGCTACGACCTCCGCACCGTCACGCTGCGTTCACTGCGCAGCCAACTCGGCGTCGTGCCCCAAGAGCCGTTCCTCTTCGCCGGTTCGATCCGCGACAACATTTCCTTCGCCCGTCCCGATGCGCCCGACGACGCGGTGTGGGAGGCCGTGCACCAGGTCGGTCTCACCGATCTGATCGCACGACTCCCCTATGGCCTCGACACCCCCGTGCACGAGCGTGGCCAGTCCCTCTCGTCGGGGGAGCGTCAACTCGTCGCGTTGGCCCGGGCGTTCATGGCCCAACCGCGGGTCCTGGTCCTGGACGAAGCCACCTCCAATCTCGATCTGCAATCCGAGACGATGATCGAGGCCGCGCTCGATGTCCTGCTGCAGCAGCGCACGGCCGTGCTCATCGCCCACCGCCTGTCGACCGCCATGCGCGCCGACCGCATTGTGGTCGTCGGCGATGGCCGTCTGCTCGAGGTCGGCTCGCACGACGAGTTGCTGGCCCTCGGTGGGCACTACGCCGAGATGTACGCCACCTGGATCTCCCAGTCCCACGCCGCCTGACTCAGGCCCGGCTCCACTCCTGCAGGGTGGCCCGGTAGCGGGCATCCCAGTGCGCATAGTCGTCCCGGAGTTTGCGGCCGGGCCAATGTGCCGGAAGGAACTCTTCGGGAAGAAGTGGGTCCGCCTGCAGGTGGCGCAGGACCGAAGCCGAAAGCTCGAATCCCGGCGCCAACGCGTCGGGGCGGTCCGGTGTCAGCGTGGCCAGTCCGTCCAGCAGGTCGTCCGCCCGGGCCGCCCATGCGGGGAGATCCCACAAGCGCTCCACCAGGCGCGCCGGTGCGGGGGGACGGGCCGCCATCAACTCCACGTCAACGTCGAGCTCCTCGGGCAGTTGGACGGCGACGTTGTCCGGCCGCATCCACACGCCTTCCCGCAACTCGGCCAGGCGGGCGAACGACAGGCCCGCGCGGCGAGCTGCCCGGACCTCCGCCGTACTGCCCGCTGTCGTGACGACCGCCAACCACCACTGCCCCGCATAGGGGGTCGTGACCCCGGAGCGGCTCGCTGCCTGGCGCGCCTGGCGCTCGCGAAGGTGCCCAGTGAGGCAGTACGTCCCCGCACCGTCGGTCGTGGCCTCCCCGGCGGCCACCATGCGGCTCAGCGCGACCCTGGCCCGGTTGGCACTGATGCCGAAGAGGCCGCTCAGGCGGACGAGCTGGGCCACAGGCAATGCGGGCGGCTCCATGCCCAAGAGGGCACTGGCCAACACCGAACGGGCCGTGAACGGCTTATTACTCTGTTGTGTCACTTGACAAAATATAGTAATATCAGGGCATGGTCACCACCATGGTGCCGGGGACGACGGCACGACCCGACGTGCTGCCGAGCGAGCGGCTGCTGGCCAACGGCATGGCGATTCCCGAGCTTCGCCCGGCCTTGCGCCACATCGACAACGCGCACAACGCCTGGACCGTCGTGTCGGTGTGGCTCTACGTCGTGCTCCTGGTCGGCGCGGCCACCTGGCTCAACACGTGGTGGGCCTACCTGCTCGCCTTCGTGCTCATGGGCCCGATGTTCGCCCGCTTCGCCATCCTGATGCACGAGGCCGCCCACAAGCTCCTGTTCACCGACAAGAAGTGGAACGATTGGATCGGCACCTGGGTCATCGCTTACCCGGTGTTCACCCCGATTCAGCTCTACCGGAGAGTCCACTTCGCCCACCACAAGGACGAATTCGGCCCGGGTGAGCCCGACCTCGCCTTCTACCGGCCCTATCCGTGCACCCGTGCCGCCCTGCGCCGCCGGTTGTGGCGCGACGCCATCGGGATCTCGGGATGGAAGAACTTCAGCCCTCTCGTGAAGAACACCATGACGCCGCGGTTCCGGCGCACCGGTCTCTCCATTTTCGGCGTACAGGCGGTGCTGTGGGCCGTGTCCTGGGTGGCCACGGGACGCTGGTGGATCTACCCGTTGCTGTGGTGGCTCCCCTGGATGACCCAGTGGCGCGTCATCAACCGCCTCCGTTCCATCGCCGAGCACGGAGGTATGGAGCGCAACAAGGATCGCAGGGCCACGACCCACAACGTCCGCCAGTCGCTGGCGGCCCGCTTCTGGTTCGTGCCCTACAACACCGGGTGGCACCTGGCCCACCACGTGGACATGGGCGTGCCGTGGCGCAACCTCCCGGCGTTCCACGCCGAACTGGAACGAGCCGGCTACGTGAGCGATGCCCTGACCTACCCCAACTACCGGTCGCTCTGGAAGGCGCTCGCAAGCGCCGACCAACCGGCGCCGGTTCCCACGCCGGGCGCCTGAACGGCCGAAAGCCGCCGCCAAACAGCCGGTCGCAAAACAAAACGCTAGAGATCTAGCCTTTAACTTTCACAAGTGCCCGGCGGTGCGCGTTACCCGACGCCGAGCGCCCGCCGGAGCACCACGGTTGCCTCGGTCCGGGCGCGCACCGACACCGCCGCGGTGGAGACGAGCGAGGATCCGTGGAACGTTCCCGGAAACTGGTGGAGCTCGACCGACACGCCCGCCTGGAGCAGGCCGAGCGCGTAGTGAATCCCTTCGTCACGGAGGGGATCCATCTCCCCCGTCGAGATATACGCCGGCGGGAGGCCTGAAAGGTCCCCGGCCCGGGCGGGGGCCGCATAGGGCGACACCTCCCCTTTGGCCGGCCACGCACCGAGATACGCCCTCCAGCTCTGCTCAGCCCAGAGGCCGGTTCCACATCGGCGTCTCGGTGAAGGACCGCATGGAGGGGGTCTCCAGGCGGTCGTCGAGCTCGGGGATCTGCAGCATCTGGAAGCAGAGTGCCGGGCCCCCCTGATCACGGGCAAAGAGCGCGGTGCCTGCCGCGAGTCCTCCTCCTGCGCTCGCGCCGTACAGCGCCACCCGAGCGGGATCCACCCCCAGCGCAGCGGCTTGGGACGCCAGGAACACCAGGGCGCTGTAGCAGTCGTGCAACGGCGCGGGAAACGGATGCTCCGGGGCGAGGCGGTACTCGACCGAGACCACCACCGCTCCCGTCTCCAGGGCGACGACCGCGGCCCCGGCATGTTCGCCGTCGACGCTGCCGAGGATGAACCCGCCGCCGTGGATGTACAAGATGCCCGGCACCGGAGCGCTCGGCGCTGCGGGCCGGTACACCCGCACGGTGACGTCGGGATCTCCCTGCCAACCCGGGACCTGGTGATCCTCGATCACCAGGGACTCGATCCCGGGGATCTCGCGCTGCATCCCCGCGATCATCGAATCGAACGCTGTCCGGGCGGCGACAGGGTCCGACAAGTCGAGGACGGGCAGTGCATCGAGAACCGCCGCCAACTCAGGATCGATCATCGAATGTCCCCCGTCCGTGCTGTCTGACCCACCTATCTACTTCGGCTCTACCTATCTACTTCGGCGGCATCCGGATGCCGGCGTCGATGCGGACCGTTTCGGCGTTCATGTACGAATTTGCCAGCAATTCGACGGCGAGAGAGGCGAACTCCTCCGGATGCCCGAGGCGGTTGGGAAACAGGACGTCCTTGGCCAACTTCGCCTTGAATGCCTCGGCGTCCTCGAACGCGCCGTAGATCGGCGTGTCGATCAGCCCCGGGAGGATCGTGTTGATCCGGATACCGACCACCGCCAAATCGCGCGCAACGGGAAGCGTCATACCCACGACGCCGCCCTTGGACGACGAGTACGCGGCCTGCCCGATCTGCCCGTCCTCCGCCGCGGCGGAAGCCGTGTTCACGATCGCACCACGGGCGCCGTCCTCATCGGGTTCGTTGAGGCTCATTTTGGTCGCGGCCAACCTGATGCAGTTGTACGTCCCGATGAGGTTGATCTCGATGACCCGTCGGTACTGGTCGAGGTCATGCGCCGACGCGTACTCACCGTCGCGGCCGATGGTGCGGGTCGCCCACCCGATACCGGCACAGTTCACCAGGGACTTCAACGGAGCCATCTCTCGGGCTGCCTCGACGGCGGCAATCACGTGCTCCGTGTCGGTCACGTTGGTCAGGGCGAAAATACCCCCGATCTCCTTTGCCAGTTCGGTACCCGCCTCCTCTTGGAGGTCGGCCACCACGACGTGGACGCCCCGCGCCGCCAGGGCCCGGGCGGTTGCCGCCCCCAGCCCGGACGCGCCACCGGTCACGATCGCAGACGTGCCATTCAGATCCATCAGTTCTTCGACTCCTTCGTGAGCCCCACGCCGGGGCTGGTCGCATCAACCCCACCCTGGGGCCGATCGCATCGGCCACCTGGGCCTGTGCTGTAGCTACTTGTGCCGGGCAGAGGATAGGGCGTGCCTCCGGGGAGTCCAACTCACGACCCGGGCGGGCGACAACTCACATCTGGTCCGGCGCCTCCATCCCGAGCAGCGAAAGCCCCTGGGCCAGTACCCGCGCCGTCAGGTCACACAGCGCCAGGCGTGATGTGCGTACCGCCTCGTCGTCCACCAGGACGCGGCATGCCTCGTAGAAGGTGGTGAACGACGACGCCAGGTCGAAAAGGTACGTGCAGAGCTTGGCGGGGCTGTACGCCTCCGCCGTGGCCTCGACGGCAGCAGCGAAGCCGAGCAGCTGCAGCGCCAGGGCGCGCTCTGGGGGTTCGTCCACACTTGACCTGGTACCGGGTGGAGGCGGCGGCATCTCCGCCCGCCGGAAGATCGAACGTATCCGGGCATGCGCGTACTGCAAATAGGGGCCGGTGTTCCCTTCGAACGCCAACATGCGGTCCCAGTCGAAGACGTAGTCGCGCATCCGTTCGGTCGACAGGTCGGCGTATTTGACCGCCCCGATGCCGAGGGAGCGTGCTACCCGGGCCCGCTGCGCGGCACTGAGATCACTGGGGCGCTCGGCCATGGAGGTGTTGGCACGGGTCACCCCTTCGGCCAGCAGGTCGATCAGGCGCTCGGAGTCCCCGCTCCGGCTGGCCAACTTCTTCCCGTCTGCGCCGAGAATGAGCCCGAAGCCCACGTGCACTGCCGCAGACCCCTCAGGCAGATAGCCGGCGAGTCGGGCGACGTCGAAGACGAGACGCAGGTGGAGCGCCTGTTCGGCTCCGACGACGTAGACCAGGGTCGTGGCGCCCCGTCGTTGCGTGCGGTCGCGGATGCAGGCCAGGTCCGTGGCGGGGTAGCCGTAGCCCCCGTCGGATTTGCGCACGATCAACGGGAGCGGATCGCCCTGCCGGTTGGTGAAGCCTTCGGGGAAGACACAGAGTGCCCCGTGGTCCTCGACGAGCAGGCCTTCGGCGCCCAACTCGTCGATGACCACGTCGAGAAGGGGGTTGTACGAGCTCTCTCCGGCCACGTCCTCATCTGTGAGGAGGACTCCCAACATCCCGTAGACCTCGTCGATGTGCCGCAGGCTCTCGGCCACGAAGATCTCCCAGAGCCGCAGCGTCTCGGGGTCGCCCCCCTGCAGCAGCACCACCCGCTGGCGACAGCGCTCGCCGAACGCCGGGTCGCGGTCGAAGTGGAGACGCGCCTGGGCATAGAACTCGTTGAGATCGCGCACGCTGAAGGACTCGGCGGAGGCAGCGCCGCCCACATCGATGAGGTGCTCGATCAGCATGCCGAACGGGGTTCCCCAGTCCCCGATGTGGTTCTCCCGGAGTACCTGGTGCCCCAAGAAGCTCAAGACCCGTGCCAACGCGTCGCCGATCACCGTGCTGCGCAAGTGACCCACATGCATTTCCTTGGCCACGTTGGGGCTCGAGTAGTCGATCACCATCGTCTGCGGGGCGGCGCTGCTCGGCACTCCCAGCCGGGCATCCGCACTGATGGCGGCAACCTGGTCGGCGACGAAAGCATCCGAGAGGGTCAGGTTGATAAAGCCGGGTCCGCTGACCTCGACTGCGGCGCAGAGATCGTCGAGCGCCGCCGCCGCGACGACGTCGGCTGCGATCTGCTGGGGGGACCGCCCGACCAATTTGGCCAGCGGTAGCGCCCCGTTGGACTGGAAGTCCGCCCGGTCGGACGCGCGCAGCACAGGGTCGGCTCCAGGACTGATGGTGTCAAATGCGCCTTGAAGGCGTTGGAGGAGCACGCTGAACGCGTCGGGCATCCCCCATTGTCGCACCTACGGAGCCGCATCCATGGCGGTGCCCCTCTCTCAGGAGAGCGGCGCAGGGCTGGACGCAGCGCTGGGCTCAGGGCTGGGCAAAGGCGTAGATCCCCATGCCGTTGTACGCGAGCGAGTCCGCCGGCAGGAAGGGGCCGTTGACGATGACCGAGAGCCAGCCGGTACGTCCCGGCCCTGCGTTTCCCTCCACGGTGTCGATGGCGCCATCGGGCCAGACCTGCGCCACGATGCCGACATGGACCGATGTCGCCACCGTTTGCGGCCCGGTGCCGTAGAGGACGGCATCACCCGGATCGGGTCTCGCGGTCGGCGGGAGGAGGGCGCCGTGGAAGGCGGCCCAATCGAAGATGTCGCCGGTGAAGGCATAGGAGGGAATGGGGATGCCGACATGGCGCCAGACCCAGGTGGCGAAGAGTGCGCACCACTCCTCACACGGGCCGTAGGGGTTGCACAGGTACCCGGTGTCGGGATCAGGCGCCACCTGGGAAGCGGCTGTCGCCACTATCGCGGCGGAGCCGGGGAAGCTCCCCTCGGGCGTGGGCGTCGTGAACGAATAGCTCCACGCGTCGGGGTCGAGGAGCCAGTACCCGGTGCCCGCTCCGTTGCCGATGATGGCCGAGACCGGCGTGGCGTCCGGGTTCAGCGTCAAGCTCCCGAAGATCTGGGCGTCCCCCAGGCCCAGCACCACGCCGTCCGTCGTAGCGATCGAATACCCGCCGCCGTCGGGCGTGGGCAGGATCCCGATCACTGCATCCGGGAGATTCTGGTTGGCCCACGACCCGAAGAAGCGGGCGTCGCCGAACGTGAAGATGCCGCCGTCGGCTGCCACCAGCCAGTAGCCCAGTCCGTCGGGGGTGGCCGCCATGGCGGTGATCGGCTCGTTCAGCACGATGCCCCCCGTGCTCCCGAAGAAGCGGGCGTCGCCGAAGCTGAAGATGCCGCCGTCCGCCGCCACCAGCCAATACCCCTTGCCGTCGGGGGTGGCCGCCATCCCCACGATGGGCTGGTTGAGTCGTGTCGCACCCATGCTGCCGTAGAAGGCCGCGTCGCCGAAGCTGAAGACCCCGCCGTCGAGCGCGGCCAGCCAGTAGCCCTTGCCGTCGGGGGTGGCCGCCATGGCCACGATGGGACCCTGCAGCGGCGTGCCACCGAGTGAGCCCTCAAAGGGGGCATCGCCCTCGGTGAAGACCCCACCATCGGCACTGGCGAGCCAGTAGCCCTTGCCGTCGGGGGTGGCCGCGCCCACGTCGACGGGCGAATCGAGCGGCTGGGGCAGCTCCGGGGCGCCTGGGGCCACGGCGCCGAACCCGATCATCCCGCCGCCGGCATAGGCGTGCGCCGTCAGGGGTACGGCACTCGCCGGTCCTGACGCCGCGCTCGAGGCCACCGTGAGCACGGACGCCAGGGGAACGAGAGCGAAGAGCCAGAAACAGGCGCGACGGAGGGCGGCACCGACCCGCTGACCCATCCCCCCATTCTGCCCACAGAGCGCCGCGGGGAAACAACACCTCCCGACACGGATTTCCGATGGGGTGCGCGCCGCTGATGCACGACAGAATGGGGGCATGGCCTCACGACCCCCTGCCGCAACCCACCCCGACAGCTTCGGCGCCCGCACCACGCTCGCGGTCAACGGCCGCGACTACGAGATCTTCTCCCTTACGGCACCGGCCCTCACACAGGAGTACGACGTGAGCCGGCTCCCCTATTCGATCAAGGTGATCCTCGAGAACCTGCTGCGTCACGAGGATTCCCCGCACGTCTCGGCCGACGACATCGTGGCCGTCGCCGCCTGGGGCGCCAATCCCGAGGCGCACGGGCAGGGAGCCGGGGACGCCGCACACGAGATCGCCCTGACCCCCGAGCGTGTCCTCATGCAGGACTTCACCGGTGTGCCGGGTGTCGTCGACCTGGCGGCCATGCGCGATGCCCTGGCCCGCCTCGGGGGTAACGCGGCGCAGGTCAACCCCCTGGTGCCCGTCGAGTTGGTCATCGACCACTCGGTGATCGTGGAGAGCTCGGGGGATGCGTCGGCCTATGACCGCAACGTGTCCGTCGAATACGAGCGCAACATCGAGCGCTACAAGCTGCTCCGCTGGGCCCAGGGCGCATTCGACGGGTTCCGCGCCGTGCCGCCGGGCACCGGCATCTGCCACCAGGTGAACCTCGAATATCTCTCCCGCGTCGTCTTCGGCACGCCCGACGGCCGGGCCTTCTGCGACACGCTCGTCGGCACCGATTCGCACACCACCATGGTCAACGGCCTGGGTGTCCTCGGCTGGGGCGTCGGCGGCATCGAGGCCGAGGCGGCGATGCTGGGACAGCCGCTCTCCATGCTGCTGCCCCCGGTGGTCGGCTTGCGCATCTCCGGCGAGCTCCGGCCCGGGACGACGGCCACCGATGTCGTGCTGACAGTGACCGAGCTCCTCCGCCAGCACGGCGTCGTCGGCGCCTTCGTCGAGTGCTACGGGCCCGGCGTGGCCGCACTCCCGCTCGAGACGCGGGCCACCATCGGCAACATGAGCCCCGAGTACGGGGCGACATGCACCATGTTCCCCATCGACCAGGTCACCATCGACTACATGCGCTTCTCGGGCCGGGACGAGGAGCAGCTGGCCCTCGTCGAGGCCTACGCCAAGGAGCAGGGCCTCTGGCACACGGCCGACGGGGTCGAGCCTGTGTTCTCCGAATACGCCACGCTCGACCTGGCCGACGTGGAGCCCTCGTTGGCCGGGCCGTCCCGGCCCCAGGACCGGGTGGCCCTGGCCGGCGCCGGCGACGCGTTCAGAGTCGCCCTGGACCGGTCACCGCGCGCGTCCGCCGAAGCGCCGGAGGCGGCGCCACATCATGCCCTGACGGACGGGGACGTCGTCGTGGCCGCCATCACCAGCTGCACGAACACCTCGAACCCCCAGGTGATGGTCGGCGCCGGGCTCCTGGCCCAGAGGGCGGTCGAGCGGGGGCTCCGGGCCAAGCCCTGGGTGAAGACCTCGCTCGCTCCCGGCTCCCGGGTGGTCATGGACTACCTCGAGCGGGCCGAGCTCGTGGAGCCCCTCGAACAGCTCGGCTTCTATCTCGTCGGGTTCGGGTGCACCACGTGCATCGGCAACTCGGGCCCGCTGCTCGAACGGGGTCAGCGACCTCGTCCACAGCGACGACCTCTCGGTGGTGTCCGTGCTCTCGGGCAACCGGAACTTCGAGGGCCGCATCCATCCCGACGTGCGCATGAACTACCTGGCCTCGCCGCCACTCGTGGTGGCCTATGCCTTGGCCGGCACCATGGACATCGACCTGACGACCGACCCCCTCGGGGAGGATGCCGACGGCAAGCCCGGTCTTCCTCTCCGACATCTGGCCGAGCGAGCAGCAGGTGAGCGACACCATCAGGGCCTCGCTCACCTCGGAAATGTTCCGCACCCGCTACGGCGCCGTGTTCGAGGGTGACGAGTACTGGCAGCAGGTGCCGGTGGCCGAGGGAGAGACGTTCTCCTGGCAGGACGACTCGACCTACGTGAAGAACCCGCCGTTCTTCGAGGGCATGACGATGACGCCGCTGCCGGTCACCGACATTGAGGGGGCGCGTGTGCTGGCCATGGTGGGTGACAGCGTCACCACCGACCACATCTCACCGGCCGGCTCCATCGGGCCCGACACGCCGGCCGGTCGCTACCTGGCCGAGCACGGGGTGCCGCGGCACGACTTCAACTCCTACGGCGCCCGGCGCGGCAACCACGAGGTGATGATGCGCGGCACTTTCGCCAACGTCCGCCTCCGCAATCGCCTCGCCCCCGGGACCGAGGGCGGGTACACGCTGCACCTTCCCGAGGGCACCGAGACGTCGATTTACGAGGCCGCCATGCAGTACGCCGCCGAGGGCGTGCCGCTGATCGTGCTCGCCGGCCGTGAGTACGGCACCGGGTCAAGCCGGGACTGGGCCGCCAAGGGCACGGCGCTGTTGGGCGTGCGGGCGGTCATCGCCCAGAGCTACGAGCGCATCCACCGCTCCAATCTCGTCGGCATGGGCGTGATCCCGCTGCAGTTCTACAAGGGAGATTCGGCCGAGGGACTCGCGCTCAGGGGCACCGAGACATTCTCCATGGCCGGGATCGAGGCCCTCAACGCGGGTGAGCTCCCCAAGGAGCTCACGGTGGTCGCCACCGCCGACGACGGCTCGACGACCGAGTTCCGGGTCGTGGTCCGCATCGACACCCCGATGGAGGCCGAGTACTTCCGCCACGGCGGGATCCTGCGCTACGTCCTGCGCCAGTTGGCCGGCTGACTCAGCTGGCCGGCTGACTCAGCTGGCCGGCTGACTCAGGTGATACGCGTGACCCGGAACAGCTCGGCCGCCGCACCGTCAGGCAACCCGGCCTCTTTCCCGCTGGCACGACCGTTGTCCGTCACCCGTTGCGTCACGCCGGCCGGGTCGTCGATCTGGCTTTCATGGCGGAGCAGCGCCGCCACCTTGCGCTCGATCGCCGACGTCGTCTCCACCGCCATGTTGGGCTCGGGCACGCCACCGATCCACAGTTCGTTGACCGTCCAAGGCTCGAGGCCTTCCTCTTCGAGGAGCTCAGGATGGGCGAAGGGATTGCGCGCATCGGGATAGACGGCGCACACCGCTGCTTCGCCCGCCGCCAGATGGTCGGGATGGCTGGCGAAAATGAAGTCCCACCGCCGTTCGGGGGACTGGGTCAGCACCCGCTCGGGCTTGACCTGGCGGATGACGCGACTGATGTCACGTCGCAACTCCATGGTTGGCTGCAGGCGACCGTCCGGGTGCCCCAAGAAGCGGACGTCGCTCACCCCCACCTCGGCCGCCGCGGCCCGTTGCTCACGTTGGCGAATGACCGCCATGTCGGCACGGGACACTGAACGGTCCGATCCGCCGGCGTCCCCGTTGGTGGCGATGCAGTACGTGACCTCGAGACCGGCCTTGGTGAAGGTCGCAACCGTGCCCGCCATGCCGAAGTCGACGTCGTCGGGATGCGCCGTGACGATGAGCACGCGTCGGACCCCGTCATCGGGCGTCCACGTGTCGAGCGCGACGCTCTTGCTCAGAGCACGCCCTCTTCGGGTAGTGGCGTCCATTCGGCCAGGTTGGCCAGGCGCGGGTCGTTGGAGAACATTTCGACGATGGGAATGCGCAATCCGAGACGGCGCTGGATGACCTCCACTTCGACCAGCTGGTTCCACAACGTCAGGCTCACCACGATGCCGGCTTTTCCCGCCGCGTGCCGTCCGCCCCGACCGGTGCAGATATGCCTTGTGATCCTCGGGCGGGTCCCAGTGGATGACCGCGTCGACGGCCTCGATGTGCAGACCGCGTGCGGCGACGTCGGTGGCCACCAGAACCGGCAGCTTGTCACCGGAGAAATCGGCCAACGCACGTTCGCGGTTCGCCTGCCGGAGGTCACCGTGAATGGCGGCGGCGTGCAGTCCCTCTTTTTCAAGATTCTCGACGAGTCGGTCCGCCCCGCGCTTGGTGCGCACGAAGAACAGCGTCTTTTCCTGCGAACGGGCGATGGCGGCGGCCACCTTGACCTTGTCCATCTGGTGCACCTGAATGAACCGGTGCTCCATGAGCGTCACCGTCTGGGTCGACGACGACACCTCGTGGAAGACCGGTTCGGTGAGGTAACGCTGCACGAGGCGATCGACCGCACCATCCAACGTGGCCGAGAAGAGGAGCGTCTGATGCGGCGTCTCGAGACGCCGGAGCACCCACTCCACCTGGGGCATGAACCCCATGTCCGCCATGCGGTCCGCCTCGTCGAGGACCAGCGTCTCGAGCTGGGCCACGGATATCTCTCCGCGATCGCCCAGGTCGATGAGCCGGCCGGGGGTGGCGATGATCACATCGACGCCTTTCTGGAGCTTCGCCACCTGGCGGTCGATGTCGGCGCCGCCGTACACGGCGACTGCCCGCAAGCCCAGCGTCTTGGCCAACGGAGCCAGTACGTCGTGCACCTGCACCGCCAGTTCGCGCGTCGGCAGGAGTACCAGGGCCAGGGGCTTGGCCGGGCGCGCCGCGGTGTGACCCGAGCCCTGTGCCTCCCTTGTCGCCTTGGTGCGCTGCAAGAGCGGGACACCGAAGGCCAGCGTCTTGCCCGACCCGGTCTTGGCCTTGCCGCAGACATCGCGGCCGGCCAGGGCATCGGCGATGGTCAGCGCCTGAATTGGAAAAGCGCTGACGATCCCTTGATCAGCCAGCGCTTTGGTCAGTTCTTCTGAAACTCCCAGTGACTCGAATGTCCGAGCCGTTTCATACGTGTCATCCGCTGAGGATGCCGTGCCCTCATCGGGTAAATCGGCGCCCGCGCCGGTCAAAGCCTGAATTGTCATAACTCGCTCTCTCTGTTGAGCGGCGGGACCCTGCGCCAACCAGAGGGGGAGGAAACGGCCCCGACTCACTAGCCCCTTGCCAGCGGTCGCGTTTCTATTGTACCAGTACGGAAGGCATCTCCTGGCGTTTTAGCTGTGCAATGGTGTGCTCTCCCTACCGAGTCAAAGGAGGAAGGTCGATGGCGAAACTCGAAGCAGGTGCGGTGGCGCCCGCATTCACGCTTCCGGACCAGGACGGCAAGCCGGTCAAATTGTCCGATTTCAAGGGACAGCAGGTGATCGTCTACTTCTATCCGGCCGACGACACACCCGGGTGTACCAAGGAAGCCTGCCAGTTCAACGACAACCTCAAGACCTTCGAGAAGGCCGGCGTCGCCGTCCTCGGCATCTCTCCCGACGGGGCGGAGAAGCACACGAAATTCCGGACCAAGTACAAGCTGAAGTTCCCCCTCCTGACCGATGCGGACAAGAAGGTGATGGAGAAGTACGGCGCGTGGGGTGAGAAGACCCTGTACGGCAAGAAGACCGTCGGCACCATCCGCTCCACCTTTCTGGTCGGTCCGAACGGCAAGATCCAACGGGTCTGGTCACATGTCCGCGCCGACGGGCACGCGGCGAAAGTGCTCGAGGCGATCTCCGAGGCCTGACCACGTCCTTTGCACCCGAGGATGCAGCTACTGCCGCTGCTACTGCTGGTGCAGCGGACACCACCACGTCGTCCGCCCGCCCACCGTGGCGGTGCGCAATTCCGTGCCGTCTCTGGGGCACCGCCCGCCGGCGTGGCGTTCTTCCATGAGCTCGCCCATATGCGAACCGCCGCGGCGACCGAGCTGGCGCAAGGTGGCGCGCAGGGCCTTGTACAAGGCCCGTGATTCGGTGTCGCTGAGGGGATCCCGTCGTTGCGGGTCGAGACCGGCCCGCCACAGGATCTCGTCGGCGAGGAGGTTCCCGATGCCGGCCAGTCGTTCCTGATCCATGAGGCGCGCTTTGAGGGGGGCCGCGCCGCTCGCCCGGGCCGGATTACTCGCAAGAGCAGCGCGGAGCTCAGCGGCCGTCACCGACAGCGCGTCGGGTCCCAGCCGGGCTTCGTCGGGCATCAATTCGGAGCGAGCCGAAGCGCCGGGGATCGTGCAGCAGGAGATGCCCGCCGTCAGCGAAGGTCACACGTGCCCGGACCCACTTGTCGTTGAAGACGCCCGGTCCGTAGAGCAACCGGTCCAGCGCCTCGTCCCCGTCGACCACGAGTCCGCCGGTCATGCCGAAACGGACGCCCAGCGTCGGGCCGCCGTCGGAATCGAGGAGCATGAGCTTTCCGCGCCGCCGCGCCTCGGTGAACATGTGCCCGCCCAGCGCACGCTGCAACCCACGCGGCGTGGTCCCTCCCCGTCCGTAGCGGGAGTCGACCATCCAGACCTTGTCGATCGGGCGCCCCAGTGCCTTCTCGGCCAGACCGCGATACAGCTCGACTTCCAGGATCTCGGGCATCACAGTGACGGTACCGGACGATGGACGTTCGGCCGAATATGGTGGGTAAATGCCACCCGAAAAACCACAATGGGCCGAGCTCTTCACGGAGGTCGTCACCTCCGGCCTGTGCACCGGTTGCTCCGCCTGCGTCATTGCCTGTCCCTACGACGTCCTCGGCTACGACGACGCCGACGGGAATTACAAGCCCTTCCACGTCCTGACCGACGGCGGGCCCGACAACTGCACCCACGGCGAGAAGGGATGCACCCTGTGCACCCGCGCCTGCCCCCGGTTCCGCACATGGGAGCCTGACATCGAGAACCACCTGTTCGGGCGGCCCCGGACCGATGAAGAGGTGGCGGGTATCGCCCGGCGGACCGTGCTGGCGCGGGCCACCGATCCCGAGGTGCAGGGGTACGGGCAGGATGGTGGCCTGGTCTCGGCCCTCCTGATCTGGGCTTTTGAGCACGACCTCATCGACGCCGCGCTCGTCTCGGGCCTCGAGGGCGACGGGTCGACCTGGAAGGCCATCCCACAGGTCGCCTGGAACAAGGAGGACGTCCTCGCGACATCGGGGTCCCGCTATACGTACTCGGCCAACCCGTTGGCCTACCCCGATGCCATCGCCGGCGGGGCCGAGCGCATCGCGCTGGTCGGGATGGGATGCCAGGCCTCGGCGCCACCCGTGATGGCGGCGCGCAAAGCCGGCAAGATCGCCCGCCGGTTCACCCTGTCCATCGGGCTGTTGTGCTCGAAGACGTTTGACGATGCCATTTTCCCCGAGCTCTTCGAAGCCAAGTACGGGCTGCACCGGGCCGACATCGTCAAAATGAACATCAAGGGCGTGTTCCAGGTGTGGATGCGCGACGGGGCGTACCACGAAATTCCGCTCAAAGAGGCACACGCCTGGACCCGGGAGGGATGCACCAGCTGTCCCGACTTCGCGGCCGAACACGCCGACATCTCGACGGGCGGCATCGGGGCCTTCGGGGACTGGACGTTGACGCTCATCCGGACCGAACGCGGCGAGGAGCTGTTCGACGCCATGGCGGCGGGCGGCGTCATCGAGACGCGGCAAATCGAGGAAGACCCGGGTGCGGTCACCCTCCTCAACCGCTTGAGCAAGGTGAGCCGCAAGCGCTGGCCGGCCACCGCCGTGCCCATGCCGGGCCGGCTCCCTGCGACAACTGCGTGAGGCCGTGACGGCGGCAGGACCATCAGCGGGGGGACCATCGGCGGCAGGACCATCGGCGGCAGGACCCAAAGAAGACGCATTCGCCGCCCTCCTCGGGATCGCCGTCGACCGTCGTGGTCAGGGCCGCACCGTGGCGACCCTGACCACCACCGACCATCACGCCAATCCGCACGGGACCGTCCACGGCGCCGTCTTCTATGCCGTCGCCGGGGCGGCGGTCGCCGCCGCGGCCAACGACGCGGAGCATTCAGGCATCGTCACCTCGGTCCTGGTCGAATATCTCCGACCCGCTGCCATCGGGGACGTGCTGCGGGCCGAGGTCTCCCGCGAGGTCTCCACCGAGCGGGAGGACATCTTCATAGGGACCGTGCACCGGGGCGCTGAAGGTGCCCCGGGCGCTGAGGGCGGCATGGCCGACCCGGGCGAAGTCCTGGCCTGGGTGCGCGCCCGGGGCACCCGCCGGTCCCGCGCGAACTAGAAGCCCGGTCGAGACGCCCGGTCGAGGCGCCCGAATTCGCCGCCATCTCGCAGACTGTCGGGTTGGGCGTGGTCGGCGAGGGCCGAATCTGTGGGATCTATGTCATTGACGCCACGGACGGACGCAGGCAGTCTGAAGGCATGCACACGCGCAACGTGGTCGTCATCGCCTTCCCCGGGGTGCAACCGCTCGATGCAGTGGGGCCCATAGAGGTCTTCGCGGGGGCCTCCAGGGTGACCGCAGCCCTCGGGCGCACCGAGGAGTACCGGGTATGCCTGGCCTCCACCGGAGGGGGCACCGTCTGGTCCGGCAGCGGTGTCGGCCTCTCGACCGTGTCGCTCCCGGATCCCGAAGGGATCGACACACTGGTCCTCGCCGGTGGCAACGGGATCAGCGCTGCGAGAGAGGATGCGGCGCTGGTTGCAGTGGATCAGGGAGGCCGCACCACGCTGCCGCAGAGTCGCCACCGTCTGCACCGGCACCTTCCTCGGGGCTGAGGCCGGATCTGCTTGACGGTCGTTGCGTCACCACTCACTGGGCCCATGCCGAACGGCTGGCCAAGGAATTCCCGACGTTGTCCGTCGATGCGGACCCGATCTACATTCACGACGGCAAGTACTGGACGAGCGCGGGCGTCACCGCGGGCATCGACCTCGCGCTCGGCACTGGTGCAGGACGACCTGGGCGTCGACGTTGCGCAGACTGTGGCCCGCTGGCTCGTGATGTTCCTGCATCGGCCGGGCGGGCAGACGCAGTTCGCATCACCGGTGTGGGTGCGGCGCGCCGAGCGCTCGACCGTGCGTGCGGTGCAGACGCTGGTGGAGTCGGCGCCGGGTGGCGATCACCGTGTACCCGCCATGGCTAGCGGCGGCGGCCATGAGCGTCCGCCACTTCACCCGCGTCTTCACGGCCGAAGTCGGCGAGACGCCGGGGAAATTCGTCGAACGCGTGCGGGTCGAAGCGGCGCGGGTCGAACTCGAGACGACGAACGACACGCTCGATCTCATCGCCGCCCGGTGCGGGTTCGGCACCGCCGAATCGCTCCGGCGCGTCACGCAGCGGCGCCTGGGTGTCGCACCCGACGCCTACCGCCGCCGTCTTCGACGACACGAAGAGAGATTACCGAAGAAAGGACATCCGCATGACCGACCGGCTACAGCGTCGCCATCCCCTGTTTGCCGAGTTCACCGCCCTCGACGGCGTGGGGCCGTACGAGGTCCTCCAGCGCATCCCCTCCATCGACGTCACTTTCATCGGACACCGGCGTGGAGAGTTCCGCAGCGAGAACGGCATGCTCGGCCTGATGGCGGACGCCACCTATGCCGAGATACCCGAACCCGACGTGATCGTGTTCCCCGGCGGGGTCGGCACCCGGCCGATTACAGAACGACGAAGAGGTCCTCGCGTGGGTCCGTCACGCGCACGCCACGACCCGGTTCACCACGTCGGTGTGCACCGGCTCGCTGGTGCTCGGCGCGGCCGGGCTTCTCACACGGTCTCACCGCCACAACGCATTGGGCGTGTTACCCGGAGTTGGCGGTCCACGGGGCGCTTCCCACGGCACAACGGGTGGTCGAGCATCTCGACCACCGGATCATCACTGCGGCCGGTGTCTCGAGCGGGATCGACATGGCCTTGCGTCTGGTCGAACTCCTCGTGGATCGCACGGGGGCCGAAGCAGCGCAACTGATGATCGAGTACGACCCCCAACCCCCGTTCGACGCGGGTGCAGTGGCCAAGTCGACCAGGCGACACGCAGCCGGGTGGCGGAGTACGCCAAGGTCCGCCACTAGATAGTCGGTCTTCCGTCCGGACGTGGTCACGCCCGTGGGTAGCCCACATGCGGAATCTCCGCTGAAGCAAGTGAAACGTGCGGTCGCTCCTGCACGACTGGCCCTCCGTTCACCGTCACCTTGGGCGGCTTCCAGCGGTGAGCGCACCGCAAGACACTCGGACACTTGTGAAAACCGTCTGCTAGAAGTCTAACGTTCAGTTTTCACACGCCGTAGGCCCATTGAAGGCGCTCCCTCCCCCCACGCATCAGTCGGTCATGTCCACCTCTCGCGCCCGGCTCACGGAAGAGGCCAAAAGGCCGCGAGTAGGCCAGCCGCGAGGCGGCTGACCGGCTTGAAGAGTGGCTGGCGGATAGTGAACCACCGGGCTCGTAAAGGGCCGGCCGGCCACTCGTGGCCCGCCTCGCCTTCGGCGCCCTTGACAACCCCTCCCATGCGGGGCGAGCGAGAAAGGCAAAAAACCAGCGCCAGATGCTTGTGGCATAGCTCGCTGGTCGCCGGTCAAGACATCCGCGGCTGATTGGCAGGAGACCCCCGGGCACCTCTGGAAGCTGAACACTAGAGTTCTAGCGCTCAGTTTTACAAGGTCGGTGTCGGTGTGCCGCCGTCGCTCCGCTCACCCCCTGAAGACGCCGCCCGGCCGGGGCCCGCAGCCGCAACCTGGCCCACGATCTCCGACGCCCGGGCGAAGACGGCATCGAACATCGGCTCGGTGAGCACGCCGGTGAACGTGTTCTGCTGGCTCGGGTGGTACGAGCACAGCAGCGCCCTCCCATCGGGAAGAGCGTGCTCCGCCAGGTGGCCGAACTTCGGACGGGGCCGCAGGCCGAGCACATCGGCGACGCTCTGGAGGGCGAACTGGCCGAGCACCACGATGACGCTACAAGTCCTCCAAAAGCTGCAACTCCCGGGTCAGGTAGGGGGCGCAGGCCGCACGCTCGCTCGGATTCGGCTTGTTCGCCGGCGGCGCACAGTGAACGGACGCGGTGATGTAGAGGTCCCGCAGGACGCAGTCCGTCGTCGCGGGCGGTACTCGTCGGTTGGGACGCGTAGCCGGCCCGGTACGAGCGCGGCAAAGAGCCAGTCGCCGGAGCGGTCGCCGGTAAACATGCGACCCGTCCGGTTGGCTCCGTGTGCGGCCGGGGCCAACCCGACAATCCCACCTGTGCGCCGGCGTCGCCGAACCCCGGGACGCCACGACCCCAATACGGTCTGGCCTGCAAAGGACGCCCGCGGCGCGGCGGCGATCTCCTCCCGCCACTGCACCAGGCGTGGACAGCGACGGCATGCGGCCACCTCCTGCTGGACGGCACGCAGCCCGTCGATCGTCGGCTCGATTCGGGATCACGATGCAAAGCCTACGATGGGGTGTCGTGCCTGCCTCCGCCCGTCCGTCGACCCCGCGTGCCCGGCGCCCAAATCCCCCGCCCCGACGCGGATCCTGCTGGTGCGCCACGGGACGACCCCCACCACCGGGAAAATGTTGCCGGGAAGGGCGGGTGGGCTACACCTTTCCGACAAGGGACGGGCCCAGGCCGACGTGGTGGCAGGGCGAATCGCCGCCATGGAGAGGCCACCCACCGCCATTTACGCGTCGCCCCTCGAGCGGACCCGCGAGACTGCCGCGCCCATCGCGGCCGCACTCGGACTGCGGGTGCAGGACCGTGCGGGGCCTGATCGAGGTGGATGTCGGCGAGTGGACGGAGAAATCCCTGGCCAGGCTCTACAAGACCAAGGAATGGGCAACGGTGCAGCGTTGGCCGAGCGGGTTCACGTTTCCCGGTGGCGAGTCCTTCAGCGAAATGTCGACCCGCAGCATGACGGCGGTCCTCGGGCTGGTCGCGGGACCACCCGGGGGAGACCATCGTGGCTGTCTCGCATGCCGACCCGATCAAAGCAGTCGTGGCCGCTGCGGCGGGCGTCCCGCTCGATCTCATGCAGCGACTGGTGATCTCGCCGTGCTCGGTCTCGGCCCTGCTCTTCACCGCCGGCGGGCCCGCTATCCTCTGCGTGAATTCGACCGGCTCCCTCGGCGATCTGGTTCTTTCATGAGCGACGAAACCGACTACGACGCCCCAGACCACTGCACCGTCGGCGTGATCGGTGAGGTCGGCAACCGGCTGTTCCTGTTCTATTGCCGCCAGGGCCTGACAGAGACGACCGTCAAGGTGGAGAAGCAACAGGTTGCCGTCCTCGCCAGCTATCTGGGCCGCATCGTCAAAGAGCTCGGTCGGCCGGGCCACCTGCCGGACGACTTGAGCTTCGACGGCACGGAGGACCCCGAGTGGGTCGTCGGGACGATCGGCGTGTCCTACGACGAGGAGCTCGATCGGGTCGTCGTGGTGCTCGAAGAGGTCCACGACGAGGATGAGGACGAGGACGACGACGAGAGCGGCCACGTCCTGCGTATCGCCCTCACCCGCGAGCAGGCAGCGGCGTTCGCCATCCACGCCACCCGGTTGGTGGAATCGGGCCGGCCACCCTGTCCACTCTGCGGGCTTCCCCTCGACCCCTCCGGCCATGACTGTCCGCGCACGAACGGACATCGCCCGCCGGTGACCTGATCCCCTGTGGCCGACGAGACCGTTGCGCACATCCTCACCGAGGGCGACATGGAGGTGCACGGGAGGATCGCGGGGAGCTCGAACGCCACCCTGCTCGTCACCTGCCGGCTCGGGGAGCACGAGCTCATGGCGGTCTACAAGCCGTGTAAGGGCGAGCGCCCGCTCTGGGACTTCCCTGGTGGTCTCTTCCGCCGGGAGGTGGCCGCCTACGTGCTGTCCGAGTCACTCGGCTGGGGACTCGTCCCCGAGACGGTGGAGCGGACGGAGGGCCCGTTCGGCGAAGGTTCGGTGCAGCGGTATGTCCCCGAGGACGGCGCCTCGCACTACTTCACCTTGCGTGAAGATCCGCAATGGCGTCCGACACTCCTGCGGATGTGCGCCTTCGACGTCGTGGCCAACAACGCGGACCGCAAGAGCGGGCACGTGCTGTTGGCCGAGGACCGGCTGTGGGCCATCGACAACGGGCTCTGCTTCAACGAGGACGACAAACTGCGCACCGTCATCTGGGACTTCGGCGGAGAACCACTCCCACCCGATGACGTTGCGGCTCTCGAACGCCTGCAGCGAGAGGGCCCGTCGGACCGGTTGCGCCAGCTCCTCACGCCGCCCGAAATCGAGGCCCTCCTTGAGCGGGCGGCCTGGCTCGTCAACCTGCGGGCACTCCCCGAGCTGGTCGACGACGGGGGCTGGCCGCCCTATCCGTGGCCACTGGTCTGAGACAGGGCCACTGGTCTGAGACGGGCCTCAGCCCCAAGACCGGGCATGCCTCGTTAGGGCAGATTTATGTGCAGCGTCCCCCGGAGGTAGTTCAACACGGTCTGCGAGAGGACCTCCCCACCGGCCGGGGTGAGGTGGATGCCGTCGGGCGTGCGTACATTGACCACCTGACCGGACCCGTTGGTGATGAAGGGGGCATACGTCCCCTGCGCCGTGCCGAGCAGGGTCCAGCTGCTGAGGAAGTCCACCGGCGGCTTGCGTGCCGCCGCCTGCTGCTGGTCGACAGCGTCGATGTCGGACATTTTGGCGGAGAGCGTCGTGTTCTGCATGGGTGGCATGCCGACCCAGATCACTGTCGCCCCCCCGCTCTGGGCGAGCTTCATGAAGTCGGCGACACGCTGCGCGTACATGACGTTCCACTGCGGTGAGGTGTACGGGACGTCGGGGGGTCCGGGGAAGTCCTGCGGGTCGTTGGCCCCCATCATGATCACGACGACCTGGGGGTGCGTCTCGCTGAGGTCGGTCTGCAGTTCCGCCGGCCAGTTGAAGTAGTCCGGCCGGGTGAGCCCGGTGCTCTCGCGGGCGTCGAGTGTGGCCTTGACCACGCCCGTGTTGGCCAGATCGTTCTGCAGCGGTCCCCCCAGGTCGATGCCGAGCGAATCCCCGAGGATGAGCACGCGCAGTGGATTGGCCGCCGTCGGGTGGGTGATGTCGGGGACCGTCGTGCCCGTGGTGTGCTGCGTGCTCGAGCCGGGTGTGGTGGTGGTACTGGTCGTGTGGCCGCCGGACGGCGGCTTCACCGCTTGGCCACCATGGTGGACGGGGCCGAGGGTGGTCACCGCCCCGTTGCCCGGGCGGTTGCCCGTGCGCCCGGTCGCCTCGTCGGTCCACGAGACGATGTGCGAGACCTGCAGGACGCGGCTCGTGGCGGCGATCGGGCCCAGCAGGTCCAGCGCCACGGTGCGGCGCGTCCCGATCGGGGAGACCTGCGCATTGTGCTGCAAGCGTCGGCGCATCGAGGAGCAGCCAGAGCAGGAACGCCGCCACGCAGATACGCAGCACGCGCTGCCACGGCGCGCGCACGCGTCCGTCGGGCTTGTCCTGGCGAACTGTCTCTGTGGGTGGTGCGCTCTCGGACATCGTTAGAACCGGTAGTAGATGAACGGGGCCACGCCGGCGGGCCCGAACGTGGTGATTCCGAGCAGAATCAGAGCCAGCACGCCGACCTGCACGACGGAGCGCTGCCGGGAGAACGTAGCCTGCAGGCGGCCCACAGCGTCGTCAGGCACGAACTGTGAGGCCAGCGTGCCGATCACGACGAGCACCAGCAACGGGGTGACCAACGGCGACGCCTCCCCCCAACCCGAAAAGACCCGCCCGAGCACGGCGAAGGCTTGGGAGAGTCCGGTGGCGTTGAAGAACACCCAGCCCAGACAGACGAACTGGAACGTCCAGAAGCGCTGCACCCAGATACGCACCGGCCCGTCGGCCACGGGCGGCAATCCCCTGCTGCACCCGCCGCCGGCGGCGCACGGTGTCCGACGCCCTGCCCGACGCCGTGCAGCGCGCCCCAGAACACGAAGGTCCAGGCGGCGCCGTGCCACAAGCCGCCCAGCACCATGGTGATCATGATGTTGCGCACCGTCTTGGCCTCGGACCCGCTGCTCCCGCCGAGCGGGATGTAGAGATAGTCGCGCAACCAGCGCGACGAGAGTGATGTGCCAGCGGCGCCAGAAGTCCTGCAGATTGCGGGCCGTGTAGGGCGCGTCGAAGTTGATCGGGAACCGGATGCCGAGCAGGAGCGCCAGGCCGATGGCGATGTCGGTGTAGCCGCTGAAGTCGCAGTAGATCTGCACGGCGTAGCCCCAGGCGGCGAAGATCGCCTCGGGTGCGGAGTGCTGCGCCGGCGCGGTGAAGACCGGCACCACGATGGCGCTCGAGACGTACGAGGAGATCACCACCTTCTTGAAGAGCCCGGCCATGATCAGCCACAACGCACGCGAGTAGTCGACCGCCGTCGGATCCCGGCGCGTGCGCAGCTGCGGGCAGGAGCTCGCTCGCCCCGCACGATCGGGCCGGCCAGCAGATGGGGGAAGAACGAAAGGTAGAGCGCCAGGTCCAAGGGGCGGGCCGGCTGGAGCTGGCGCCGGTAGATGTCGATGACGTAGCTGAGCGCCATGAACGTGTAGAAGGAAATGGCGATGGGCAGCGCCACCTGCAGCAGCGGCACGGCGCGGCCCAGTCCCAACACATGGGTGAGGTTGTCGATGTTGACCGAGACGAAGCCGTAGTACTTGAACCATCCCAGCAGCGCCAAGAGCGCCGCCACAGGCCAAGGCCATGGCGACGCGCCGGCTCTTTTCGGTTGTCGTGCGTGACGACCGCGACGCCACCGAGGAAGGCGATGGTGGTCGTGCCGACGAGCAACAGGCAGTAGCTCCACCCCACCCAGCCGTAGAAGACGTAGCTGAGGCCGAGCATCGACAACTTCCAGGCCACCGAGTAGGGGTTGAGAAGCCAATTCACCGTAAAGGCGATGGCAAAGAAGATGGCGAAATCGAATGTGGGGAAGAGCATGCGAGCCGATCGGTTGTCTGCGCCGAATGTACCGCCGCCCCGTCGCCTTTTGTGTCACCGATGTGCCGCAGCGCCGGCGCCCGGCGTCGTCACGCCGGGCCGGCGACGGAAGGTGTCAGCCCTTCGCTTTGAGGGCCTCGATCAATGCCGGGAGGACCTTGTGCACATCACCGACGATGCCCAGATCGGCCACCGAGAAGATCGGCGCCTCCTGGTCCTTGTTGATGGCGATGATGTTCTTCGAGCCCTTCATGCCGACCAGATGCTGCGTCGCGCCGGAGATGCCACAGGCCACGTAGACCGTGGGCTTCACCGTCTTGCCGGTCTGGCCGACCTGGTGCGAGTAGGGCACCCATCCGGCATCGACGATGGCGCGGCTGGCACCGGCCGCACCGTGCAGCAGCTTGGCCAGCTCCTCAATGAGCGCGTAGTTGGCGGCGTCGCCGAGGCCCCGTCCACCCGAGACCACCACGGACGCTTCGTCCAGCTTCGGACCGCTGCGCTCTTCGACGTGGCGCTCGACCAGTTTGGCGCCATTGGCTGCGCCCGTCTCGGGCACCGCGATCGGCACCACCGCTGGCGGCAGCCCCTCCGGCCGGCTCCGGCCACGAAGGACTTGGCCCGGATCACGAAGATGGCCGGCCCCGGCCCGGTGAACCGGGCCGTCACGATGTGGCTCCCACCGAATACCGGGTGCTGGCTCGACAAGCCTCCGTCGCCGGCGACCAGGCCGGTCACGTTGGTCAGCACCGGCCGATCCAGCTTGGCCGAAAGGCGACCGGCGACGTCACGCCCGTCGTAGGTGGCCGGGATCAGAATGGCATCGGGGGCGTTCCCGCCTTCGATGAGCGCGGCCAGTGCGCCCGCCACCGGGACACCGGGCAACGATGCCCCCTAGGTCTCCCACGTCGTACACCGTGGTGGCGCCGTACTCGCCCAGGGTCGCGGCCAGCGAAGCGGTCTCGGAGCCCCAGGCCACAGCCTCGACCGTGGTCGCCACGGACCGTGCTTCGGTCAGCAATTCGAGAGTGATCGGCGTCGGGCCGGCGTCCCCGGCTTCCGCCAATACCCAAACCTTGTCGATCGCCATCTCAGATCACCTTTAACTGCTCGAGGAAGGCGACGACGCGCTGGGCGCCGTCCCCTTCGTCCACCACGATCTCACCCGAACCGCGCGACTCCGCTTCGGAGACGTCGGTGATCTCCTGCCGGGCACCGGCCGCGCCGACTTGCGACGCGTCGAGGCCGAGGTCGGCCACCGTGACGTTGTCGACCGGCTTCGACTTGGCCGCCATGATCCCCTTGAAGGACGGGTAGCGGGGCTCCACCACACCGGCGGTCACCGTGACGACAGCGGGCAGGGGGCAGACCACCTCGTCGTACCCGGCCTCGGTCTGACGCTCCACCTTGACCGAGTTGCCGTCGACGGCGATGGACTTGGCGAATGTCACCGAGGGGAAACCCAAGAGCTCCGCCACCTGCACCGGCAGCGTGCCGGTGTAGCCGTCGGTCGACTCGGTGGCCATGACGACCAGATCGGGATTGGCCCGCTTGATGGCGGCCGAGAGGACCTTGGCCGTGCCCAGCGCATCGCTGCCCGCCAGGGCATCATCGCTGATCAGAATGGCTTTGGCCGCACCCATGGCGAGCCCGGTCCGCAGACCCGAGGTCTCCCCGCCGGGCGCCATGGAGACCAGCGTGACCTCGTCTCCCTCACCGCCGGCCAGCTGCAGGGCCATCTCGACCCCGTAGTTGTCGGAGTCATCCATAATGAGCTTGCCGCTACGGACGAGGGTCTTGCTCACGGGATCGAGGGTGCCCGGGGCAGCCGGATCGGGGATCTGTTTCACACAGACAACGACGTTCATGGCCGTTCATCTTTGACGAAGCGGGCACCCTGCCGCCATTCGGCCCCCCCACCGGCCCCTTTCAATGCCCGTTTCACCCGGCACCGTCCGTCGCGACGATGGCCAGGGCCTCGCGGAGCGCGTCGGTGATGATGCCGTCGACCCCGAGTGCGACGAAGGCGGCGAGGTCCTCCCGGGAGTTGACCGTCCAGACGTTGACCGCCAACCCGGCCGCCTGTGCCCGTTCCACGAGTTCGGGGGTGACCGACGAGACGAAGGGATGCACCGCCCGCCATCCCTCCTCGACCGCCAGCGCGAGTCCCTCTTCGGGATCAGTGAAGAACGACCACAGCGCACCCAGGGCGAGCCGGTTGTCGGCCACCTGCACGGCCCTCAGGGTGCTGACCTGGAACGACGACACAATCACCCGGTCGACCCACCCCGCGTCGGCGATTGCAACCGCCGTGAGCGCCGCCACCGTCTCGAGAGGATCGTGGCCGGGCTGGTCGGGTTCGTTCTTGATCTCGACGTTGACCACCATGCCCTCACAGACACCCAGCGCATCCGCCAACAGGGGGACGAAGGGGGGCAGCTCGGGCACGGTCAGGCGGGAGAGCGGTCCCAGGCCGTCGATCTCCGGATCGTGGTGGATCGCGAGGGCCCCGTCGGCGGTGAGACGCACGTCGAGCTCGACCCCGTCGGCCCCCATCCGCTTGGCTTCGGCAAACGCTTCGAGCGTGTTCTCGACAATCCCGTCCGTGCAGCCCCGGTGCGCGAAAACTGCCGTCATGACGACCCTTTCCCCTGCAAGAGACCTATTTTCACCTTTTCTTCATAAATTTCACAAAACTGCTTGCCAGCACCGTGACAAGCCATTACCCTCTTCTCGTCAATCCCTTCTCAGTGACGGACACCAATCTGGGTTCGATCATGTGAAAAGGATCACAACCGCGTGGGTGGAGGCTCTCCCAATGGCTCTCATGTGGAACAGGACGGTCGACTGGGACGCAGACGACTGGCGTCGTGCCGCGGCATGCCGGAACACCGAACCTGATTTGTTTTTTCCTGTCGGAACCACCGGCCCGGCCATCGACCAGATCGATGCCGCCAAAGGTGTCTGCCGGTCGTGCGAGGCACTCGAGCCCTGCCTGGACTTTGCGCTGGCCACCAACCAGGAGTCCGGCGTCTGGGGCGGCACCTCGGAAGAGGAGCGCCGCAAGCTCCGCAAGGCCTGGTTGGCCGCCCGTCGCTCCCAGCGGAGCTTCTGAGACACCTCCTGAACGGCCACGGGCATCGCCCCGGCTAGCGGGGCGCCCGCACCGGGACCGAGATCACGACCCTGGTACCGCCGCCCTCGGCCGCCGGCATCGCTTCCATGGCGATCCGCCCCTCCAGCTGGCTGGCGACCAGGTCCCGCACGATGGAGAGCCCGAGGCTGGTCGTCTTCTCGATATCGAAACCCTCCGGCAGTCCCCGCCCGTCGTCGCGCACGGCCACGATCAGCTCGTTGCCCAGATTGGAGAGGGTGACGTCGACGTGACCCACGGCGCCGGCGCCACCGTCGGCCCCCGGGCCTGCCGTCGACGGGTGCTCCGGCGTCGGCCCCTGACTCGTCGAACGCGTGCTCCACGGCGTTCTGCAGCAGCTCGGCCAGCGTCACGGCGAGGGGGGTGGCCACGTCCGCGGTCACATCGCCCAGGTCGCCGTGTGGTCGTGATCACGATCGGCTGCGAGGACACCACGGAGTCCTCCGCCATCTGGACGAGCGAGACGACGATTTCGGCGAACGGAACCTGGTCGCTCGGGTCCCGCGAGAGGATCTCGTGGACGAGGGAGATCGACCGCACCCGTCGCTCGGCCTCCTGCAGGGCGACGCGGGCCGCCCGTTCGTCCACCCGGCGGGCCTGCAGGCTCAGGAGTGACGAGATCGTCTGCAGGTTGTTCTTGACCCGATGGTGCACCTCGCGGATGGCCGCGTCCTTGGAGAGCAGCAGGCGGTCGAGCCGGCGCACGTCGGTGACGTCGCGCAAGAGGATCATCGCCCCGGTGACCACGCCGTGCGAGAGCAGGGGGATGCAGTGCAGGAGCACGATCACATCGGGTCGCCGCTCCACCTCTTCGACGACCGGCCGGCCGTTCGTCAGGGCCCAGTCGATCGCCGTCTCCTCGATATCGAGGTCACCGAAGCGCCGGCCTTCGGGGGGGGCGTAGATACCCATGCGGTGGAAGGCGTTCATGGCGTTGGGCGAGGCGAACTCCACCCGGCCGTCCGCGTCGACGACCACCACGCCGTCGCCGACCCGGGGTGCCTCCTCGGTCCCGACGTCCTCGTCCGGATACGGGAACGCCGACTGGGCCACCATGTCGGCCAGGCGCTCGAACACATCGAGGTACGTGCGCTCGTACATGCTCGTCGGCCCTTTGAGGGGCGCCAGCGACACCCGGAGCACCACGGCGATCACCACGTCCCCGAAGCGGACCGGAATGGTCTCGACCGGGACCTGCTCCCCCTGGAGCGGGTGGTGGATGCTGCCCCGGGTGATCTCGCCGCTGTGCAGACAGTTGGCGGCCAGCGCCCACTGCGTCTCGTTGATGGTCTGCCCGACCAGATCCTGATCGACCAGGGTCGGACGGTTGGTCGGGCGTATCTGGCCCAACACCACCATTTCGGGGTCCTCGCCCGCCGCCGGCTTGCCCTCTTCGGACCGGAGGGGAACGACCAGGAGGAGGTCCGAGAAGGAGAGGTCGGCGAGGACACTCCAGCTTCCGAGCAGACGTTGCAGGTGACCGAGTTCTTCGGGCGCCAGGTCGGTGAGCGACTGTGCGAGCTCGGCCGGGGTGGGCATCGGTCAGGCCCCTTCGTGGGCCGGGTGCAGGGGCACGTGCTCGGTCGGGGCCACGTGCTCGGTCGGGGCCACGTGCTCGGTCGGGGGCAGGGGCCTCCCCACCGGCACCGGGTGCGGCGCGCGCCTCCGGTAACCCTGCAGGGAACCGACCCCGACCGCATCGAGGAGGTCCCGCAGACCGTCGGCCCGGTCGGCGACGTGCTCCTGGCGGTGCGCATCCGAGGCCGTCGTGAGCGGCACGCCGCGGGCCACGAAGCGCTCGAGAAGGGGAAGGGCCGGATACTGCTCGCCCACGGGCTTACGCCAGCCCGCCGAGGACACCTCGGCCGCCATCCCCGACGAGGCCGCAGCTTCGGCTATCCGATCCCACCACTCGGCGGGAGCGCCGGGGATGTGCCCCGCCACCTTGATCAGGTCGGGATGGGCAAGCACGTCGCAGGCACCCGACGCCGCCAGCTCCTCGAGGGCCCGGGTGTAGTCCTCCCAGCAGGTGTCCACCTCGCGCGTCGACCACTCGTCCATCTGGAGGGGGACGTCGATGTCGTCGAACCGCCACGCGCCCAGCCAGTGCACCGAGCCCAAAAGGACATCGAAGGGATACGGAGCGAGCATTGCCGCGACCTCGTCCATCCGCCCCGGGTAGTAGTCGACCTCCAGCCCGATCACGATCGGCAGCCCGGCGTCCTTCGCTTCCTGCGCGCATCGGACGTAGTCGTCGAGATCGGATGTGGCATGGAAGTCCCAGTACTCCGCCATCGAGGCCTGCAACGCCGGCGGGATCGCGTCATCGGCCCAGAAGCCGCCGAGAAGACTCTCCGCCTGGCGGAAGCGAAACAGGTGCTCGGTCACCGCCAACTCCTGCACGCCCGCCGACTGCGCCTTCTCGCAGTAGAGGGCGAGCTGCTCGACGTGGAGCGGTGTGCTCGCGCCGATCGTGCGGCCAGAGGTGGAGGTGGTAGTCGAGCACCGCGGGGACCGGCGGCCGCTCTTCAGCCGGCGCGACGGATCAGCGTCACGCCATCTCGAATGGTGGTCAGCACGCAGACCACGCGGGGATCGTCGACCAGCTTGTCGTTCAGGGCGGCGATGGCCGCCGAAGATTCGTTGCGCGGCCCCGCACTGTCGAGCACGCCGCCGCCCTGCAGGGTGTTGTCCGCCACGATCAGTCCGTGCGGCGCCAGCAGGGGAAGCACCGCCTCGAAGTAGGCGTCGTAGCCCACCTTGTCGGCGTCGATGAAGACCAGGTCGTAGGGACCACTCAGCCCAGCCAGGGACTCGAGGGCAGGCCCCTCGATCACCGTGATCCGGCTCTCCAGCCCGGCGGCGGCGATGTTCCCGCGGGCGATGGTGGCGTGGTGGGGGTTGACCTCCAGGGAAACGATCGAGCCGCCTTCGGGCAATCCCGCCGCCATGGCGATCGACGAGTACCCGGTGAAGGTGCCGATCTCGAGCACCCGGGTGGCCTGGGCCACGAAGACCAGCATCTCGAGGAAGCGACCCTCCTGGCGGCCCACCATCATCCCCCACGCCGGGAAGTCCTTCCGGGTGGATTCGTCAACGGCGGCCAGGTGGGGCGGCGGGGCCGTCGAGTGCGACTCGGCGTAGGCCAACGCTTCGGGAAGGATCAGTGGCTCCATGGCTTTGCATGGTACGCCCGGCCGGGGCCGGTCGAAGACTGGCCGGACTCAGCCGAAGACTGGCACGGCTCAGTCCCAGACCTGTCGACCCAGGCGGATCAATCCCTCCATGTCGAAGATGTCGGCATCGAAGAAGGGCACGGTGACGAGGATGTCGGGAGTTCCCCGCAACTCGTCCTGCTGCTCCGCCTCGCGCCGGGCCACGATCCCGAAGTTGAGGAAGCTCTCGGCCACCTCGCGCAGCACGCGGGCGGTCAGCACCGGGTCGTCGGTCAATCCCTCGCCGAGGGTGTCGACCTCGTCTGCCATGTGCTGGGCCAACCGCGCCGTCCCTGAATCCCGGAGGTAGTCCGGGAGCACCTTGTTCAAAATGATCGCACCGAGATGCAGCTTGCGCGCCGTCAGCTCCGTCGAGAAGAACTCGGCCTCACGCAACGGCGTTGCCTCGAGGGTGGAGATCACCAGGAAGGTGGTGCGCCGGTCCGAGAGGAGGCGGGTGACCGCCTCGGAGCGGGTCACGAAGCCCTCGTACATCGATTGGAACAGGATGAAGAACTCCGAGATATCGGCCAGGAACTGCGTGCCGAGAATGCGGTCGGCGACGCTGTAGAAAGGCTTCGTCGCCGCATTGACGAGGCGCGACCGGTACGGGGCGATGAGCCAGCGCAACAGGCGCGACGAGAAGAAGTCGGCGAGGCGCTGCGGCGCATCGAGGAAGTCCAGGGCGTTGCGGGTCGGCGGCGTGTCGACGACGATGAGGTCGTACTTCCCCTCGGAGTGGATCTCGTAGAGCCGCTCCATCGCGATGTAGTCGTGCGACTGGACGAAGCGCCCCGAAATGTTCTGGTAGAGCGGATTCGCCAGAATTTTCTCACGCGTGACGTCGTCGGGTGCATGGCGCCGGATGAGATCGTCCCAACTCTGCTTGGTATCGAGCATGGCTGCCCACAGCTCACCCCGGGGGGTGAGGCCGGCCTGCTTGAACATGTCGTCCGCGATGCGGACCTCGTCGTTGCCGATCCCCCGGAGCCCCAACGCGTCAGCGAGGCGGCGCGCCGGGTCGACGGTCAGCACCAGCACCCGACCGCCCTGCTCGGCGGCGGCCATGGCCGCCACGGCCGCCGCGGTGGTCGTCTTGCCGACACCGCCGGGCCCGCAGGCGATGACGATCTCCTTGGCCGAAAGGAGTCGCCCGATCGTCGGGGCCGCCTCGATCACCCGCCGGGCGGCCATCAGTAGCCGAGCTCCTCGCCCAGGGACTGGGCCATCTGGTGGGTCGTGCGCAGCCCGTGGGTCCGCGTGAACAACTCGGGCAATAGAAGGACCGGGACCTCGGGCGGCAACCCGGCCTGGAGGCGCTGCAGGTGCCCGGCGCCGGTCCGGCGCATGGTGACGGCCAGTCGCGCCGCCTCGAGCACCGGCGCCACCGGTCCGCCGGCCCGCTCCGACAGCACGGCTTCGTGCGCCGGCAGGCGCAGTTGCTCGAACACCTCCTCCTCGCGCTGGCCGAACAGCTCGGGCAGTACCCGGTTGACGACCACGGCGGAGAGCTGCACGGTGGTCTCCTCCCTGACCCTCGTGGTCAGCTCGAGGGTCTCGTTCACGGGCATCTCCTCAGGCGTGGTCACCGCCACCAGTCCCGTCTTCTGCGCGTCGGAGAGGATCTCGAGCATCCAGTCGGTCTGGCTCCGGATCAAACCGACCTTGACGAGGTCGTTGATGGCCTGCGGCGCCGCCAGCTGGCCGATGATGTGACCGCTGGCCGGCGCATCCACGACGACCATGTCGTAGTGGTGCTCGCGCACCTCGTAGCAGAGCTTGCCCACGGTGAGGATCTCCCGCACGCCCGGAGCGGCGGTGGCCACGAAGTCGAACGCCTTGGCCAGGGGCCCGATGCGCCCGACCACCGGGATGCGGAGGTGGAGTTTGAGGTACTCCCGCAGCGAGGCCTCGGTATCCATGGACATGGACGCCACCCGCGGGGCGATCTCGCGGGGTACGAAATCGGTGGGCGCCGCCTCGAAGAGTGCCGCCAGGTCCCCCTTGGCGTCGACCTCACAGGCGAGGACGTGCTTGCCGTGGTCGGCTCCCAATTGCGCCAGGGCGGCGGCGACCGTGGTCTTGCCGACGCCACCCTTGCCGGTGACGAATACCAGCTTGAGCTGGAGGAGGTCAGGAGCGGCCGCGCTCACTGTCCCTCCGTCAGTGCGGCGGGGTCAGGGTGCGCCGAACCCGACACGACGCTCCGCGGTCGGAGCCCCCACCTCGATGTACGCCACCTTGGCCACGGGAACGCCGACCTTGCGGCCCTTCTTGTCCGTCAACCAGAGCACGCCGTCGCCCGCCTTGAGGAGCTTCTCGATGTCCGCCACAACTTTGTCCCGGTCGGCGTCATCCTTCAGCTCGACTTCCAGCTCCTTGGGTGTCTGGATGATTCCGATGCGCACGTCCACCTGATCTGGCTCCTCTCGATGGTCCCTGGCGGGGCCTGCGGGCACTTGGACGTTACTGCGACGCGGCAGACTGCATGACATGAGCCAGGTCCAGCGGGGCGACCCCTCCGAGCGCAACGCGCGTTGGGCCTCGACCATGGCCGGTTATTCGGGGCCGGTCCGCCTGGCCCACGCCGACTCCTCGGCCCGTATCGACCGGCCCGGCCCGGGCTTCGGCACGATCGACGAAGGTGACGGCACCGCGGGTGGCGCTGGCCGGGGGGACCTTGCCGGCGGCGCTGGCCGGGGGGACCTTGCCGGCCCGGCCGAACCCCTCATCCGCACAGCCCGGGAAGAGCGGGAGGACGGTTTTCTGGCTCCGGGGGCGACCCGTGCGAGCGGGGCCGGATCGAGGCTGCGCGAGGAGGAGCCCGACGAGTGGCGCACCTGTTTCGAGCGCGACCGCGACCGGATACTGCACACCACCTCGTTCCGCCGGCTGGCCGGTAAGACCCAGGTCTTCGTCTTCCCCCAGGACCACCAACGCACCCGTCTCACCCACGCCCTGGAAGTGGCGCAGGTCGCAACGGCCATGGCCCGCGCCTGCCGGCTCAACGTCGCCCTCACCGAGGCGATCGCCCTCGGCCACGACTGCGGGCACGGCCCTGGGGGGCATGCCAGTGAGGACGCGTTAGACCCGTTCCTGCCCGAGGGCTTCGACCACGCACCCTGGGGGGCCCACGTCTCGCTGGCCCCACTCAATCTCTGCGCTCAGACCGTCGACGGCATCGCCAATCACTCGTGGTCCCGTCCCGCCCCGACCACGCCCGAAGGGGAGGTCGTCAGCTGGGCCGACCGTGTGGCCTATGTCTGCCATGACTGGGAAGATGCCGTGCTGACCGGCATCGTGTCCCCCCACCAGCTCCCGCTGATCGTGCGCGACGTCTGTGGCGAACGGCGCAGCGCACAATTGGGGGCGTTCATCCACGCACTCGTCGGAGCCACGCTCCGCAGCGGCCAGGTGGGCATGGACGAGGACGCGGCCGAGGCACTGGCCGCCTTCCGTACCTGCAATTACGAGCGCATCTACCTGCGCGATGCCTCCATGCGCCAGGGCGAGGCCGTCGTGCGCGTCCTGCGGGCCCTAGTCGAGCACTTCGCCGACCGGCCCCACCTGATCACAGAGACCGTGGCCGACGGGCAGCCCGACGTCGTGGCCGGGAGCGCGCAGGCGATCAGGGCAGCTGTCACCTATGTGGCCGGCATGACGGACCGCTTCGCCTTCCGGCAGGCGGTCGCCCTCCTGGGATGGGATCCCGAGAAGCTCCCCGCCGGGGTGGGGTCATAGTCTCTCCTTCGGGTTGCTGCACCCCTCCATTTTGAGGCCTTCCGAACACTGAGAACACTGAGTGAGGCCTTGGGGCCCGTCAAAGAGCCTTGTGAAAACTGAATGCTAGAGTTCTAGCGATTAGTTTTCACAAGGGCGTCTTCAAGGGGTTTCGCCGCGCAAGGGGTTTCGCCGATCAGTCGAGCGTGTCCACCCGCCGCGTCACCTGGCTCCCCGGCTCTATGTGGTCCGTGAACGAGACCCAGACGGGGTGGTCCTTCACGGCGTCGGCAAATGCAGCCGCGTCCGCCTCACTGGACCACAACGTCACGACCATCCAGGAACCTTCACGGCGCGCGGTCGTCCGGCGCATGAACCCGGGCTGGTTCGGCACGAGCTCGGTCTGGACCCGACGGTCGAGGGCCAGGAAGGTCGACTCCTCGACACCCGGCCGGAGGGCGAACATGGTCACTTCGACGACGGACATTGCCTCACGCCTGGACGAGCATGACGGGATTGCCCTCCGGGTCGGTGATCCCGGCCAGCGTCGGACCCCCCGGGACGTCGAACGGCTCGGCCACGACCGTCGCCCCCAGGCTCACTGAACGCTCGAGCGAACCGCGGAGGTCGGCCACCTGCACGTACAACGTCACCCCGGAACGCTCGCTCGGCCTGATGTGACCGCCGGGACCCGGCTCGGGGCCGCCGATGCCCGGCGCGATGTCCATGATGAACCCATCGCCGATCTTCCAGTTGAAGAGGGCGCCGTAGAACGCCCGCAGAAGCTCCGCGTTCTTGGCCTCTATCTCCCAGTGCACGACGGGTCGGGCCCAATCCTCGGGCATCCGGTCCTCAGCCATCCGGCCTCCTCCCTACGCTCACCCTCCGCACGCTTTCGCCCACCCTGAGCGCCTGCGCTCACCCGGCGCGCCTGCGCTCACCCTGTGCGCCTGCGCCCACCCTGTGCGCCTGCGGGTGTCGTCACGGTAGCGGGCTGCACCGGGAATGCCCTAGCGCAGGCTGAGCTCCTTGCGGTAGACGCGGGCCGGCCCGAGAGACGCCAGCCGGTCTGCGATGGCGATGAATGCCTGCGCAGTCTCGCTCTGCGGGTCGACCGCCACGATGGGGCGGCCCTCGTCGGCTCCCTGGCGGACCGCGGCCACCAGGGGTACCTGGCCGAGCAAGGGGATGCCGAGGTCGGCCGCCAGAGTGGATCCACCTCCAGCGCCGAAGAGCTCGTACCGCTTGCCGTCGTCGCCGGTGAACCAGCTCATGTTCTCCACCACGCCGCGCACGGAGAGCTTGAGCCGGCGGGCGGCGAAGGCCGAACGCTGGGCCACCCGTTGCGCCGCCGGCTGCGGCGTCGTCACCACAATGATCTCCGCCCGTGGCATGACGTCGGCCAGAGTGAGCGCGACATCGCCCGTGCCCGGCGGCATGTCGACGAGCAGGAAGTCAGGTTGCCCCCAGAAGGCATCGGTCAGGAACTGCTGGATGGCCTTGTGCAACATCGGGCCACGCCAGATGACCGGTTGGTCGTCGGGCACGAAGTACCCCATCGAAAGGCACTTGACCCCGTGCGCCGAGGTGGGGATCACGACGTCGCCCAGGATGATCGGGTCGTGGTCGGTGCCGAGCATTTTCGGTACGGAGAACCCGTAGACGTCGGCATCGAGCAAGCCCACACTGTGTCCGGCCCGGGCCAGCGCCACGGCGAGGTTCACCGTCACGGTCGACTTGCCGACGCCGCCCTTGCCCGAGGACACGCCGATGACCCGGGTGGTCGAGTCCGGCTGCAGGAAGACGGGCGTGGCCTCGGGCTCGCCGCCGTGGCCGTGCCCGTGCCCCTGGCCGTGGCCGTCGTCGGCCTCAGCCGCCGGATCGTCGTGCAGCTGCTCGGTCGTCACCCCGAACATGTGCTGGCGCAAGCTCACCCGCAGTGCGGCCCGCTCGTCGTCTCGCATGACGGTCAGATCGAACTCGATCTCTTCGACCCCGGGCACGGCGCGGGCCACCCGGTGCACCTCGTCGGCCAGCTCGTCGGACCCGGGCCAGGCCGCCACGGGCAGGGCCAGCTCAATCCTGGCCCGGCGCCGGCGTGCCTTCACCTCTCGCAGCAGGCCGAGGCTGCCCAGGGGCAGCCCGAGCTCGGGCTCCACGATCGCGTTGAGTGCCGCTGTGAGCTGTGATTGATCGATTGCCATGCACTCCCTCGTCTTCAGTTGGTGCCTGGACCGGAGCACGCGCCGCCGGCTCCGCCGGGTGGGCGCATCACCCCAGCTGACGGGGCCGATCCTTCGGTAGACTACCTATCGTGAGCCCCGGCCCGATCGCAGTGGTGCCAGAGCCGACGGCGGCGGAAGCCCGGACCGGGCAACGACGACGGCCGCTTCTCGGCCGCCGTGGCCGCCGTCTCGGCCGCCTTCGGCGACCCGACCCGGCGCGACATCTTCCTGCGTGTGCGGGCCACGCCCGGCATGACGGCCACCGAAGTGGCCCTCACCTTCTCGCTCCACCCCAACGTGGCCCGCCACCATCTGCAGCGCCTGGTCGACGGCGGGCTACCTCCGGGTGGAGACGGGCCGCAAGGCCCCGGGAGCCGGGCGGCCCTCCAAGCAGTACTTCTGCGTGGAGGAGGAACTGACCGTCGGGCTGATGCAGCGACGGGACGATCTCCTCATGCGCCTGCTGGCCGAAGCCATGCAACGCCTGGGTCCAGATGTGGCCGAGCAGATGGCGGCGCACGTCGGCGAGGAGTACGGACGGTCGTTGGCGGCCCGGATGACGCCGACGGAGGGACAGCGCACGGTGCGGGCGGCCATGCACGTCGTGGCCGACACCCTCACCGCCCACGGCTTCGCCGCTCACGCCGAGGACCGCGGCGAGACCACCGCTGTCGTGGCCGAGCAGTGCCCGTTCGGCAACGCCAGCACGACCAATCCCGTGCTCTGCGCCGTTGACCGGGGGATGGTCACTGGATTGCTGGCCGGGCTCTGCGGGAGCGCCTCGCGACAGGCCCTGCCGGTCATGCTCTCGTCCCGTGCCCGGGGCGATGACGCCTGCACCGCTTCTGCCTGAGCTCCGGCGGTGACACGGGCCTATCTCGATCACGCCAGCACGACGCCCGCGCGCCCCGAGGCCCTGGCCGCCCTGACCCGGTGGATGGCGCTGCCGGCAGCCGACCCGGGCCGGCTCCATGAGGAGGGGCGCACGGTGCGCGACGCGCTCGAAGAAGCGCGCCAGCAGGTGGCAGACCTGGTCGGTACCACGCCACGCCAGGTGGTGTTCACCTCGGGCGGCACCGAGGCGATCAATGCCGCCGTGTGGGGTGCCACCCGGCGGGCCCCCGGCGCACCGGTGCTCTACGCCGACGTCGAGCACTCCGCTGTACGCGAGACATCGGCCCGGTTGGCGCCCACAGAAATCATGCCCGTCGATGCCACGGCGCGAATCCAGACAGGTGCGTTGGCGACGCGCCTGGACTCCACCACGCTGCCGCGGCCCGCACTCGTGCACTGCCAGTGGGCCAATCACGAAGTGGGAACGTTGCAGCCGGTAGCGCGACATCGTGGCGTTGTGCCGCGCCGCCGATGTTCCGGTCCACATCGACGCCGCATCAGCGTGCGGCCATGTTCCGCTGGACCTCGACGACGCTGGGGGCGGACCTGGTCAGCCTGAGCGCCCACAAAATGGGGGGTCCCCCCGGCGCCGGCGCGCTGGTGATCCGCCGTGGAGGTCGGTTCGACCCACTGCTCGTCGGAGGCGAACAGGAACGGGGCAGGCGGGCCGGCCTCGAGGCACTCCCGGCCCTCCTGGCGTTCGGGGCCGCGGCGGCCGCCCTGGGCGCCGACGGTCAGAGGCTGCTGCATGCACGAGGCAGAACGGGCCCGGGCGCAGATCGCGAGCACTGACGGACGTCGCCACGTCGGTGGAGGACGTGGAGATCGTCGGTCCCCCTCAAGGGAGCGGACGCCTGCCCCTACCTCGTCTGCCTCGGCGTGCGGGGCGTCGAAGCCGAGCCGGTGTTGATCGGGCTTGACCGGGCGGGTGTGGCAGTGCACTCGGGGTCCGCGTGCTCGTCGGAGAGCATCGAGCCGTCACCCGTTCTCGAAGCCATGGGTGTCGACGCGAACCACTCGCTACGCGTGTCGGTCGGATGGTCGACGACCGACGACGACATCGCGGCGTTCGGCTCCGCCTTCAGTCAGGTGGTCGCCGGCCTGCGGGCGCTACGGAGTTGACGACTTTGTCGTGGTCGTCGTGGTCGAGGCCGATGCCTCTTCCGTAGCCAGCGCTTTCGCCAGCGCCGACGGGAGCGGCACCTTCGCCTGGGTATACCCCGCGGCGACGAGCGAGGCCACACTCACCAGTTGCGCCTGGGGTGGACTGTCCGCCAGGAACTTGGTGAATTCGGCAATGGCGCCGGTCGGATTGTGGTCCTGAGTTGAGAATGATCAGCCCGAGAAACAGATGCCCGGCGTAATAGTCGGGCGCGAGCCGTATGGCCTTCTTCTCTTGTTGCCGTCCGACCTTCTCGATGGCGTCGATCTTGGCTGCGCTGCCGTAGTTCCATTCCAACCAGCCCGACGCGGCAAGGGCATTCGGGTCCGTGGGGTCCTCTGACAGCACTTTGTCGTAGAGCTGCAACGCCTGCACCGCTTGGCCGTTGTTGTTCAGTTCGTCGGCGGCGCTCAGTTGCTGCTCGATCAATTGCACCTTGGACTCCGTGATACTGCCCGAGACGGGCTGCCCCGGAAGGCTCGGGCTCACGGCATGATCGACCAGTATCACCAAACCGGTGATGATGAGAAGGCACGCCACCGCGACGCCGACCCGGCGCCATGGGCTGAGGCGGCGCCGCCGTGGTGGGGCGGACGCCTCCTTCTCGGGCTCGGTCCCGGAGGTCTCCCGGTCGGAGACCGGTCCGATCGTTGCCTCCTGTGGCACGGGCCCCAGTGCAGCCAATGCCGCCTCGACCTCGGCCAGCCGTGTCTGGTCACGCAGGAGAAGAACGTCGTAATCGTCCTTGGACAGGTCGCCGGCGAGGAGCTCACGCTCGGCATCGTCGATCGAACGCAGGAGGAAGTCGCGTTGGTCGTTCAGCGACCAGCGCTCCTGCTCCACATCGGCCCGGCCACCTTCTCCGCCCACGACAGCGTCGGTCGTCACGGCGCTTCCACCAGTGTCTGCGCGTCCCGGGTGGCGGAGAACTGGCGAGATCGGCGCCAGAAGAGAACGCCGATGACGCCGAGGGCACCCGCACCCAGCACGATCGGCACGATCCAGATGATGGGGAATCCGACGGGCGGCTCCAGAAGAATCGTGCGGCCGTACTGATTGACCAATGTCTGTTCGATCTGGGCGGTCGAACGGCCCTGGGCCACCTGCCGTTGGATCTCATGGCGCACGGCCAACGCGGTTGATTCCTCCGACTGCGCCACGGAGACGTCGATGCACGAAGGGCAGCGGACGACGGCCTCGATGGAGGCCGCGCGCTCGGCTTGGGTCTGCGCCTTCCCCGACAGCACGCCGCTCCCGATGACCAGAGCGACCGCCAGCACCACCAGGGGGAGCGCAATCCGCAGCCAGAGGGGCCGCCGCCGGGCTTGTTCAGGCATCGGCCTGTTGCTCCTGCACGCCGGACTTCTTGCGCGCCTGCTCGAGCATCTTCTGCAGTTCGGCCCCGGTGGCCGGACCGGTCTCGGGTTCCACCGAGATGCGCCCGGAGGGGTCGATGAGATAGGTGGTGGGCGGCGCCGTCACGCCGTAGTCCTGGGCGATGGTGCCGCCAGGGTCGTTCAACGCCGGCCACGGCGCGCCCTGGGTCTTCGAGAAACCCCTCGGCGGATCCCACTTCGTCGTGGAAGACGACACTGATGACGTCGGCGTGGTCCTCGGGGGCCTTTTGATAGAAGAACGTGATGAGGTCGGGTGCCTCCTGCTGGCACGGTCCGCACCAACTGGCGAAGAAGTTGACGAAGACGTAGTGGCCGCGCAGCGCGCGCAGCGACACGTGCGTGCCGTCGGGATGCTGAATGTCGGCACCCGAGAAGAGCGGCGCCATGTGGCCGACCAGGGGGCTCTCCACCTGCGTCGCCTCCTGGGGCGTGCGCGTGGCCAGGACCACCCCGACCGTGGCCAGGCAGACGAGCACGACGCCCGCCACCCAGCGCGTCGTATGACGCCGCCGGCCGGGCTTCGTCATGGGGAGGGAGCGCCGCTCTCGACCGGCACTGCGTCATCATCCGAAAGCGTGCTGCCCGATTTCACGATCGATCCGGGGACGGTCGTGGAGTGCGGTGGACCCGTTGGAGGACGCCGCCGGTGGTGCGGAACCGGTCACCATGTCCGAAGCGGCCGAGACGGGATCGGTGGCGCGCCGACGCGAGCCGGGGACGAGGGCGAGCAGCCCCCCCAACCCGACGAGGAGCCCACCGGCCCAGAGCCAGGCGAGCAACGGTTCGATGACTACGCCGATGGCCACCGACCCGGCGGGCAGGTTCGGCACGGGTGAATTCCCCGAGGTTGTCCCCAACCCTCCGACCTGGTCGAAGGTCAGGTAGACGTCGCCCAAGGCTCCCGAATCGATGGCCGGCGTCCCGACGGTGGCAAGCGCTCCCCCGAAGTTGGTGGTGGCCGGCGTGAAGACCGCGCCGTCCACCTTGACCAGAGCCTCGTCCGACTCCTTCGACGGCGTATGGACGTTGCGCAGGCCCACGAACTCGAACCGGTGCCCGTTGTAGGTGACGACCTGACCGCGGGCGAGCGCCAACTCCGTCTGATGGCGGTAGGTCGTGGCCGCGATGATCCCCACCGCCATGACGATGACCCCGAGGTGCACCACCATGCCGCCGTTCGTCCGGCCGATGAGCCCGCGCCACCACCCCACGTGGCGCACGCGTGTGGCGCGCACCGACAGCACCAGCGCCCGCGCCGCGGTGGCGGCGGCGAACGCGCCGAGGCCGAATCCGATCAGGGGGGCGAAGCCCCGCAGACCGAACGCGACACAGATGACGACCGTCAGCACGCCGACCCAGGCCGGAATGGCCAGGCGTTGCCACAGGACGGGGGCGTTGATCTTGCGCCAACTCAACGCCGGAGCAACCGCCATCAGAAAGAGGAGTGCCAAACCCACGGGAACGGCGACGGTGTTGAAGAACGGCGCCGCCACGTTCACCTGCTGCTGGGTGATCGCCTCGTAGAGAATCGGGTAGAGCGTCCCGAGCAGCACCACGAAGGCGAAGCCGACGAAGAGCAGGTTGTTGAGAAGGAACGCTCCCTCTCGGCCCAGCGGTGCGTCGATCCCACCCGGCGAGCGCAGGCGATCGCCGCGCCAGGCGATGAGCCCGAAGCCCACGATGACCACGACGAAGAAGAAGCCGATGAGAAGGGGGCCGATGGAGGACTCCGAGAACGCGTGCACCGACTGGATCACCCCCGAACGGGTGAGGAAGGTCCCGAGAATGGTGAGGGCGAAGGTGGCCACCGAAAGCGAGAGATTCCACACCCGCATCAGACCGCGGCGTTCCTGTACCAACACCGAATGGAGGTAGGCCGTCCCGCACAACCACGGAAGCAACGCCGCGTTCTCCACCGGATCCCAGCCCCAGAAGCCGCCCCAGCCGAGAACCTGGTACGACCACCACGCGCCGAGCACGATGCCGACGGAGAGGAAGGTGAACGAAACCAAGGTCCACCGGCGGCACTCGATCTGCCAGCGGTCCCCGATGCGCCCGGTCGCCAGCATGCCTATGGCGAAGGCGAAGGGAACGGTGAATCCGACGAAGCCCGTGTAGAGCAGCGGAGGATGGATGGCGACCAGCGGGTTGTCCTGCAGCAAGGAGTTCGGCCCGAGGCCCGAGAGGACATTGCGCGTCGTGACGAACGGGTTCGCAGGCCCGATCATGAGGCCGAAGAAGAAAGCGGTGACGACGAAGAGCACCAGGGTGGCCCAGCGGATGACGGCGTCGGACGCGACCGCGCGGTAGCGCCAGACGAAGATGCTGCAGAAGACCGTCAGGACGAAGCCCCAGAGGAGGATGGACCCGGCCAGTGCGGACCACAGTCCGGTGATGGAGTACAGCAACGGGGTGACGGTGCTGTTGTTCTCGGCCACGAAGACGATGCTGAAGTCATGCGTGACCAGCGCGCGCTCCATGGCCAGGACGGCCAGTACCGCCCCGATCAGCATGATCGGCGCGAACAGCCGGCCCTCGAATACCCGGGCGTACCACGCCGACGAAGAGACCGCGGAGCCGGACGCGGACGAGCCGGCACCTCTTTGGCGCACCAGCCCAACTGCGATGCTCACGGCGCCGACAATGCTCGTGACGAAGGCGAGCCAGACGCCGATCGATCCGAGCGACGCGTTCAGCATAAAGAGCGGGCGCCCTCGGTCACCTTCACTCGACCGGGATGGGCGGCACAATAATTCTCCGGAATGCTTCACCAGAATCTGATGCGACACGAAGTTGTGGGACACGTCGGAGGTGAAGTGCCCGACCACGACCACCGCGATATTGGCCTGGAAGAGCTGCGGCGGGCTGCCCGTGTTCGTGACGGCAACGGTGTGCGCGCCCTGTGCGATCTCGAAGTTGGTACCGACCGCCGTCGGATGGATTGAGCCCGGGACGACATCACCTTCGAGATTGAACGTTCTCGTGCCCAACGTGCTGCGGTGCGCGAAGGCCTGATTGACCGTGTCGAAGTAATTGAGCGCACTCCCCAGCCCTTCAACGAGAAGGAAGACGAAAGCGGCGAGCAGTACGGCGAACACCAGCCACAACCTCCGGCTGGTCCGGCGTCGGGGCCGGGGCAGCGCGGGACCACCGTCAGCCGGTCCGGGTGTGACCGGTGGAGGAGGGCCCGCTGAGGCAGAGCCGGTGGACGCGGAGCCGGTGGACGCGGAGCCGGTGGAGGCGCTGCCCGATGAGGGGGACGGGGTACCCGGGTCGTTGATGGTGCTGGTCACGACCGCTCGCCAGCGCCGTTGGTCTCTTGCGAGTCCTCGGCCACCTTGAGGGCTCGCTCCCAGCGGCGGCGGCGGAGCACCAGGCTGACGCCATAAATGAAGAGAGTGGCCAGCGCGATCGAGTAGCCGGCGACGACGTAACTCATGGGGTGCCTCCGTCCGCGGGCCCCTGGGCGGCCGAGCCGGCGCCGACGAGCTCACCGCCCTCGCTCCACCGTTCGGCCAGGGACACCTCCATCTCCTGGTGGCCCACCGTGTCCTGCAACACCTCGACCCGGTACCGCACGCCGAGGAGCCAGACGAAGATCAGGGAGAAGGAGATGAAGCCGAGGAGGAATGTCCAGGCCATGGAGCCATGGACGTGGAGATGGAACCCGGGGTCGAGCACGGTCCCGGTCTGGTGCAGGGTCTGCCACCACTGGACCGAGAAGTGCACGATGGGCACATCGACGGCGATCAGGAGCGCGGCCACGGCACAGCGCCGGGCCCGGACAGCCGGGTCGGCGGGCACGCGACGAAGCGCCAGATAGCCCAACTCGAGAAGGAGCAGCAGTGCCGTCGAGGTGAGCCGGGCATCCCAGGCCCACCACACCCCCCAGGCGGGCCGGCCCCAGATGGAGCCGGTGACGCACGTCAGGGCGGAGAAGACGGCGCCGACCTCGACGGCGGATGCCGCCAGCCTGTCCCAGAAGAACGAGCGGGTGCGGGGCCACAGGTACAGGAGGCTTCCGGCCAGGGCCACCCCGCCGGCCCAGTACAGGGCCACGGTGGCGATCGGCGGGTGGATATAGAGGAGGCGGGCCAGGTTCCCCTGTACCTGATCGGGTGGGGTCACCCACAGGCCCAGCCAGACGGTGAAGGCCATGCAGACGACGCCGAGAATTCCGACAACAGCGAGCCAGCGCGGGCGGGAGACTGTAGCGATGGTGTTCATGCAGCCTCCTGGAGCGGACCGTAAAGGACGATGCCAATCACGAGGTAGATCACCGAGAACGGGATGAGGATGCGCAACCACTCGGTGCCCGAGCTCGCGTTGCCGTCCAGAGCAGCCTGCCATGCCTTCGAGCCGGCCAGCAAAACCGGGGCCAGGACGGGCAGGACCAGAAGCGGCAGGAGGGTGTCCCTCACCCGGAGGCCGGCCGAGAGCGCGCCGTAGAGCACTCCGGCGCACGCCAGGCCGACGGTGGCCAACAAGGAGGCGACGAGAGCGAGCCAGACGACGTGCACCCGGACGTTGAAGAGAAAGGTCACGCCGGCCCACAGGATGATCTGGAGCACCAGGAGCTGCAGCCCGACCGCTGCGGCCTTGCCGAGGAAGATGCCGGCCGGATCGATTCCCGAAAGCCGGAGCCCGTCGCGTGTCCCCTCCCCCGACTCGATGGCCACGCTCCGCTGAATGGTCAGCACGGTGGAGAAGAGCACGGCGATCCAGAAGATGCCCGGCGCGGCGTGCCGGAGCGAGGCCGAGTCGGGCCCGATGGCGAAGGCCACGAGAATGAGCACCAGGACGGCGAAGGGGACCACCTGCCAGAGGCCCACACGCGAGCGCGCTTCGATCCGGAGGTCTTTTCCCGCCACGAGGAGTGCGTCACGCCACATGCCACGTCCCCATCGTGTCCTGTGCCGGGGGCAATTCCGCCGCGGGCAGCAGAACTCAGTGGAGCACGCCGTCCCCCGCCTTCGGTCGAACTGACACGTCCTCCGCTCATGACGACCACCCTGTCCGAGAGCGGTATCGCCAGCTCGGGCTCGTGGGAGGAGAGCAGCACCGCCGCCCCGTCCGCCACTGCCTCGCCGATCAGATCACCGAGGAGGGAGCGGGCGGGCGCGTCGAGGCCGGCGTGCGGCTCATCGAGCAACCAGAGGGCAGGGCGGCGTGCGATCAATGCGGCCAGCGCCACCCGTCGTCGCTGCCCGGCGGAGAGCCGGCCGGTCGGGGTGCTGCGGAGGCGACCCACCAGTCCCGAGGCGATCCAGCGCCGCCTCGCCGGCCGCCACCGGTAGGCCGAGCGCACGCACGGCGAAGCGGACGTTCTCCGCCGCATTGAGCTCGTCGTAAAGGGGGGCGGCATGGCCGAGGAGACCGACATGGCGCCGCACGGCGGTGTGGTCGGCGGTGAGATCGATCCCGAGGACGTGGGCTTCGCCCGAGGTGACCGGCAAAAGACCGGCGCAGGCCCGGAGCAGGCTGGTCTTCCCCGCACCGTTGGCGCCGAGGACCAGGACGACCTCGCCGGTCTCGACAGAGAGATCGACACCGGCAAGGGCGGGGAAGCGGCCGGCGAGTGCGACGGCAGCGCGGAATTGGACGACAGGGGCCATGGCCTTCGCCCCCATGGTAGGGGGGCACGGTGCAGGGGTTCCAAGCGGCAATCCCCGGAAAGGTCCTGCGCCCTCAGGCGGGGTCGCCAGCGGAGACACATGCGGGGTCGCCTGCGAGCCTCCATGGCCACCGTCCTCCTTCCACTGCCCGCCTTGCTTGCTATCCCCCACGTCGGGGGCGGGAGGGTTCAGCTGGTGCTGAGCCGGCCGAGCCCGATGTGGTCGAGCAGACTCGAGAACTGCGACGAGATCCACCCGAGGTGGTCCGTCACCAACAGGACGCCGAAAATGACCAGGATCGACCCGCCGACCACTTCGACGATCCACAGGCCGCGGCGGGCTCGGCCAATGACCGCGGTGAGCCGGCCGAAGGCCAGCCCGGCGAGCACGAAGGGCACGGCGAGGCCGAGCGAATAGGCGAACAGGAGGAGCACGCCGCCCGCCAGCGACCCGTTGTGCTCCGCCAAGCCGAGCACCACGGCCAGAACGGGCCCGATGCACGGCGTCCAGGCGAAGGCGAAGGCCATACCCATGATCGGCGCCGCCCACGTGCCGAGCGTCGACGGGCGCACGTCGAAACGCTTCTCGCCGGTGACCCGGGTCAGGACGCCCAACGGTCCGGCCCCGATGCGGGCCCAGAACCGGGCCGGGACCGTCCCCAACAGGAGAACGAGCCCGAGCAGGATCACGACGAACCCGCTCACGTGGGTCAGCGTCTCTTTGTGCGAGGCGAGGAGATGGCCGATCCCCGAGGCGGCGGCGCCCAAGGCGACGAACACCACGGTGAAGCCGGCGATGAACAGTCCGATCCCCCGCAGCATGGGGCGCATGGTGGTGGGGGCCGGGGTGGTCGTTGCCGGCGACGCCGCGGTTACCGTCGACGCCGCGGTTGCCGTCGTTGTCGCAGTGGCCGTCGTTGTCGCAGTGGCCGTCATCGTGCCGCCGGCCGTCATGGTCCTGCCGGCCGTCATGGTCCCGCCTGTTGCAGTCGCCATCCCGGCTCCGGCCGCTGCCGTCCCGGCTCCGGCGGCCGCCGTCCCGACTGCGCCCACGGTGCCCCGCGTCGCAGCGAGCTCGGCGGCCGAAAGGCCCGAGACCATGGATACGTAGCCGGGCACCAACGGGAGCACGCACGGCGAGAGGAAGCTCAGTATTCCGGCCCCGAATGCGACGAGGACACCGAGTGGATCGGGAGCGATCGTGGCCACGAGGGAATCCACCGGTGGCTCGTTGCTACCTGAGGGTGTTGCGGACCAGGTCCATATCGGCGTTGACCATCATGGCCACCAATCCGGGGAAATCCACCTCACGCTGCCAACCCAGGACCCGGTGGGCCTTCTCCGGATCGCCGACGAGAAGGTCGACCTCGGCCGGACGCAGGTACTTCTCGTCGATCACGACATGGCGTTCCCAGTCGAGGTCCACCGCGGAAAAGGCCAGCCGGCAGAGCTCGCGCACCTCGTGTGTCTCCCCGGTGGACACGACATAGTCATCGGGACTGTCCTGCTGCAGCATCATCCACATGGCACGCACGTAGTCGGCTGCGAAACCCCAGTCGCGTTGCGCATCGAGATTGCCGAGCGACAATTTGTCATCGAGGCCGTGCGCGATGCGCGCCACACCATTGGTGATCTTCCGGGTGACGAACTCGAGCCCGCGCCGCGGCGATTCGTGATTGAACAGGATCCCCGACGAGGCGTGCAGGTTGTAGCTCTCCCTGTAGTTGACGGTGATCCAATGGCCGTAGACCTTGGCCACGCCGTAGGGACTGCGTGGATACAGCGGCGTCGACTCGCGCTGGGGGACTTCCTGCACCTTGCCGAACATCTCCGAAGAACTCGCTTGATAGAAGCGGATGTCGGGGTCGACCAGGCGAATGGCGTCGAGCATGCGCGTGACGCCGAGGGCGGTGGTCTCCCCGGTCAACACGGGTTGGCTGAAACTCGTCTGCACGAATGACTGGGCCGCCAGGTTGTAGACCTCGGACGGGCGGTGGTCACGCAGGATGTTGATCAGGGAGACCTCATCGAGCAGGTCACCCGCCACCAACTCCAGCTTGTCCTGGATGTGCGCGATGCGCTCGAAGTTGAGCGTGCTCGAACGGCGGACCATCCCGATGACCTCGTAGCCCTGCTCGAGGAGGAATTCGGCCAGATATGAACCGTCCTGCCCGGTCACCCCCGTGATCAGTGCCCGTTTCGCCATTGGTCGGCAACGCTAGCCGACCTCCGAGGGCACACGGCCAACCGCGACGGCCTACAGTGCGGCGCCGTGCCGACCGCCGCGCTGCTCTCGTTCCGGCTGGGGGGCAGCGACGGGGTCTCGATCGAGGCCGCGAAATGGAGCGACGCCCTCGTGCAACTGGGGTGGGAGGTTGTCACGGTGGCTGGAGCCGGCCCGGTCGACATCCTCCTCGACGGTCTCGCAATCGACGCTCCGGCGCCGCCCACGTACCGGGAGCTGGCCGATGCGCTGGCGCCGGCCGATGTGGTCGTCATTGAGAATCTGTGCTCGCTCCCGCTCAACCCACCCGCCGCCGCCCTGGCCGCGGCCGTGTGTGCCGGCCGGCCGGCCCTCCTGCACCATCACGACCTCCCGTGGCAACGGCCTCACCTGGCGCACATGCCCCCACCGCCGGACGACCCGTCGTGGGCGCATGTCACCATCAACGAACTGAGTCGCCGTGAGTTGGCCGCGCACGACATCACCGCCACCACGATCTACAACTCGTTCGACCCGAACCCTGTGATGGCCGACCGGGGTCGCGCCCGTCGGATGCTCGGCGTGGCCACCGAGACCCGGCTCCTCCTTCAGCCGACACGTGCGTTGCTGCGCAAGAACATTGCTGGTGGCATCGCTCTGGCCGCTGCCGTCGGCGGAACGTACTGGCTGCTCGGTCCGGCAGAGGACGGCTACGGCCCCGAGCTCGATCGGCTGGTCGCCGATGCCCCGTGTCCCGTGCTCCTCGGGCCGGGCCGCGAGGGTCTCAACATCGCCGAGGCCTACGCCGCCTGCGACGTCGTCGTCCTGCCCTCTACCTGGGAGGGGTTCGGCAACCCCTCCCTCGAATCGGCCACTCATCGCCGGCCTCTGGCCATCGGGCCGTATCCGGTCGCCCGTGAGCTAGCCGCCTTCGGATTCCGCTGGTTCGACAGTGCCGTGCCCGGCCCCCTCGAGGAGTGGTTGGCCCACCCCGACGACACGCTCCTGGCACATAATCACCAGGTTGCCGCCACCTCCTTCAACGTGGCCGATCTTCCCTTCGAGGTTGACCGCCGTGCTGGCCGGCCTCCCCTAGCCCACGGGTCAAAGGGGGCGAGCGGCAGAAACCTACCCCGCAACCGCGATACCCACCATCGGCGCATTCAGATGCAACCCGCCTGTGGAACCGAGGAACGGCGCGTCGTACGAGAACACCCCACCGTCGGAGCCAACCAGGTAGTAGCCCGACCCATCGGTGGTGGCACTGATCCCGACGACCGGCCCCGTGTTGAGAATAACGCCCGCTGCGGAACCGTGGAATGGAGCGCCGTAGGCGTACACACCGCCGTCGGATCCGGCCAACCAGTAGCCACCAGTCGCGGAGTCCACGCTGATCCCGACGATCGGGGCGTTGATGTGAGGAAGGGTGTTGGCTCCGCCCTGGTACCTGGCGTCACCGAAGGCGTAGACCGCCCCGTCGGCGCCGACCAGGTAGTACCCACCACCATCGGGAGTGGGGGCGATGCCCACGATGTCAGAGATGTGCTGGCCGAGGCCAGGCACCGACCCATCGAAGGGGGCTCCAAAGGCGTAGACACCGCCATCGGCTCCCACCAGCCAATACCCACCGGTGGCCGTGTCGGGGGCGATACCCACGATATCGCTCACGTGAATCCCGAGCGCGGGCACAGAGCCGTGAAAGAGGGCGTCTCCGTAAGTGAAGACGCCACCGTCTTTGGCCACAGACCAGTAGCCCTTTGCGTCCGACGTCGAGGTGATGGCTGACACGGGCTGGTTGAGCCTCAGACTGGCGGCCGAGCCATAGAAGTTCGAGCCGAAGGAGAAGACGCCACCGTCACCGGCGACGGTCCAGTAGCCGGACGGTTGCGCCGGAGTTGGCACCGTCACACTGGCCGAAATGGCTGACGGCCCCCCGCTACCACCACCTCCCACGGCGGCCACGGTGAACGAATAGGTCGCCCCGGGCACGGGATTCGTTAACGTGTAGCTGGGACCAGCCAGATCACTGATCGGGGGCTCCGCGGCCCCGTCTACGTAGAGAGTGACGACATAACTCGTCACCCCCGGGATCGGTGACCAGGGAAACACGACACCACTCCCTGAAAGCGAAGGGGGACCGGTCGTCGGCGCTGACGGGGGCGCGAGGTTGCCCACCTTCTCGACAAGTGCCTGTGCGTTGTCGAAGGCCGGACTCGTGTCGGCTATGTAGAGATTCCCGGCGGGGTCGAGCGCCAAGTTGTTGGGTCCCTCGAGATCCGAGAGAAGTGGGTTGCCGTTCGCTGCGGCGCCCTGGTTTCCCGTACCCACGACGGTCGTAATCGCTCCCGCCGGTGTCACCTTCAGGACCTTGAATGCCGTTGTGTCACTGACGAGAACATCCCCCAGCGAATCGACAACGACCCCTTCGGGGGTTGCGAGCGTGTAGTTCGTCGCAGGGGTTGACCCACCGACGTTGCCTGCGATGACGCTGAGTGTGCCCGCGGGCGTGATTTTGTCGACGGAATCCCTCGTTGAGTCGGCGACATAGATGTTTCCCGCTCCATCTGAAGCCAGTGAAAACGGTGCTCCGAAGTCACTCGCCGGTGCGAACACCGAGGCCACACCCGCAGGGGTTACCTTGATGACCCCGTCGTTACCGAAGCCGTTCGAGAAATAGATGTTGCCTGAAGGGTCGACGGTGACGCCCGTTGAGTGGGTGTAACCCGAGGTACCCGGGACCGTCGAGACAATGCCGCTCGGCGTCATCTCGGGGAGACCGGTCGTGCAATCGTCGGCCATGAGCACGTCGCCGTTCGGAGCCATTGCCATCTGGAGGGGTTCGCACGGAGCCGATCCGACCAGCGAGAGTGTCCCTGCCGAGTCGACCTTGACCACGTCGCCACTGCCGAGGTTCCCGATGTAGACGTTTCCTGCACCGTCGGGAACAGCACCAAACGGGATGGAAAGCGGGGAATCGGTTGCGGGGCCCGGTGCAGGGGTCCCGCTCCCGGGGGGAACCGTGCCGGCGAAGATCGTCAGCGTCGGCGTAGCCGCTGACGCCGCGCCCGAAGAAAGGCCGATGCCGCAGCCGGTCGCCAGGATGAACCCACCAGCCAGGACTAACTTCCGATACCTGTCTGCGCTCAACGGTCTCGGACGTCCAATCACAGCGCTCACGACCTTCCGGCACCGCCAGGTGTCCGTTCACTTCATCTTTGCGCAAGCTAACAACCGCAGAAGACCCATCGGTGGATGATCGCCGGCGCTGAAGCATGCCCAGGGCGTGCCAGTAGCCTGAGGTGTAATGGCAACGAACCTTCAGGTCGCGACGCGACGCCTTACGGCGGAGCAGCGGCGCCAACAGCTGGTTGCCACCGCGCTGGAGCTCTTTGCGCATCGTGGATACCGGTCGACCACCATGGACGACATCGCCGAAGCTGCGGGCGTGACGAAGCCCCTCGTCTACCAGCACTTTTCCTCGAAACGAGCCCTATACCTGGAATTGGTCGACTCCATCGCGCAGGAGCTCCTGCTGGCGGTCCGCAGTGCCGTTGTCGCCGCCGATGGACCCCGCCAGCAGGTGGAGATGGGGTTCGCCGCCTACTTTCGCCTGGTGGTGAGCAGAGAGGACGAGTTCCGACTGCTCTACGGGCGCGACCACGCCGACGACAAGGAGCTCGGACGAGCCTTGCGCACCGTCGAAGATGCCATTGCGGAGGCCATCGAACCGCTCATCGACGCCGGATTGGACGACGCACACCGTCGCCTTCTGGCCTACGCCGTGGTGGGCATGGCCGAGGGGGCCAGCCGGGAGTTCATGGAGCAGCGGACGTCGGACCACGGCCCGGTCGAAGAAGAGGCGCACCGGCTGGCGCGACGAGTGGCCAACCTGGCGTGGGCCGGGCTGCGCTCGGTCCACGCTGACTGACCCAAGCTCGCGCCACCGCACCTCCCGCCAACTCACCTCCCGCTACCGGCACCTCCCGCCACCGGCACCTCCCGATACAGTCGGGCGGTATGGCCGTCGAGAAGAGCGCATCCCCGTCGCAGTTGATCGACGGAAGGATCGAGGAACTCGGCGATTGGCGGGGCACGATGCTCAGCCGCCTCCGTGCCTTGGTCAAGGAAGCCGATCCCGAGGTGGTCGAGGAGTGGAAGTGGCGCGGGGTACCGGTGTGGGAACACGACGGCATCATCTGCACCGGTGAGACCTACAAGGTCGTTGTGAAGCTGACCTTCGCCAAAGGGGCCTCTTTGCCGGACCCATCAGGGCTTTTCAATTCCAGCCTGGAGGGGAACACACGGCGCGCCATCGACTTCCACGAGGGCGAGAAGATCAACGAGAAGGCCCTCAAGACCCTGATTCGTGCCGCGGTGGCGCTGAACCAGTCGAAGGCGAAGACTAAGAAATAGTCACGAACGAGTCGGCACCGCGACTCGCGATCCTGCTTCAGGTCAGACTCACCTATAAGTGGCTATACGGGGCTATAAGAGGGTGACGAGCCGTTGGCAGAGCATCCATAGCTCGGCGACACAGGCCGCATAGACCGCTTCTTCACCACCGGCGGGATCGATGACATCCTCCTGGTCGGACAGGGAGAGGTCGGCCAGTTTGAGAGCCGCCACCCTTTCTCCCAGAGCCGGCGGCGCGGGAGGGAGATCCGCGCAGAGGCGGCGGATTGTGGCCGTGCGATCCGCCGCATCGGGGAACTCGCGCCGCACGAAGCGGACGTGATCGGCCTCCATGGCGACGACGAGCTCGGCGCGGACAAGATCGGCCCCGTAGACCTGGCGGCTGCGATGGCTTTTGAAGTCGGACCCGGCCAGTTCGGGAATCGTCAAGAGCGCTGTCCTGGTGCGCTGGCCCATCGGTTGCCCGTCGATGGTATGCGTCCCGGCCGTAACGACCTGGAGGTTCGCGTCCGGGCGCTCCCTCTTCAGGTGGTCCAGCATGAACCCGGCCATGACCGAGCGGGCAGCATTGCCCGTACAGAGCACCAACAGTTCGGTCACGGTTGGCTAGTTGATGTGGATGCCCGAAATGGCCCGGCTGATGACCAGGCGCTGAATCTCGGAGGTGCCTTCGAAGATGGTGTAAATCTTCGAGTCGCGGTGCCACTGCTCGACCGGGTAGTCGCGCACGTAGCCGTAGCCACCGAGGATCTGTATGGCCTGCTCGGTGACCCAGACCGCGTTCTCACCTGCGTAGAGCTTCGACATCGAGCCTTCGCCGTGCTCGAACTTCTGGCCCGTACCCGCCATCCATGCGGCACGGTGCACCAGCAGACGGGCGGCGTCGGTCCGCATCTTCATATCGGCCAGCTTGAAGGCGATGGACTGGTTCTCGATGATGGCCCGGCCGAACTGCTTGCGGTCCTTGGCGTAGTCGAGGGCGAACTCGTACGCCGCACGGGCGATGCCCACTGCCTGCGCCCCCACAATCGGGCGGGACGCTTCGAAGGTGGCCATGGCTGCCTGCGTCGATGTCCGCTTTCCCTCCTTGGCCCGGGCCAGGCGTGCGTCGAGCTTCTCCTTGCCCCCGAGGAGCAGGCGCCCCGGGATGCGGCAGTCCTGGAGGACGACCTCAGCCGTGTGGGAGGCACGGATTCCCATCTTCTTGAACTTCTGACCCTGTGAGATCCCGGGAGTCCCCTCAGGCACGATGAAGCTCGCCTGGCCCCGGCTGCCCAAGGTGTGGTCGACCGAGAGGACCAGGACGTGTGTGTTGGCGATGCCGCCGTTGGTGATCCAGGTCTTGGTGCCGTTGAGCACCCACTCGTCCTTGGCCTCGTCGTAGACCGCACGTGACTTGAGCGAGGAGACATCAGAACCGGCGTCGGGCTCCGAGACGCCGAACGCAGCCAGTTTCACGTCGTCGGGGGTTCCGAAACACTGGGGGATCCACTCTGTGATCTGCTCGGACGTCCCGTTGGCGAAAATGCCGGCCACCGCCAGAGTGGAACCGAAAATGGCGAGGGCGATCCCGGCATCACCCCAGCTCAGCTCCTCATTCACCAGGCACATCAAGAGCCCGGTGGGGTCCGAGTAGCACTGGCCGATGAATTCGGCGGAGTAAAGGCCGTTCTTGGCGGCCTCCTGGATGATCGGCCAGGGCGTCTCCTCGCGCTCGTCCCACTCGGGACCGGCCGGCCGGACAACATTCTCTGCGAAGTCGTGGACCCACTTCTGGATCTGGAGTTGGTCCTCGTTCAGTGCGAGGGAGAAGTCAGACATCGCAAGCCCTCCTTGGGCGCCGCCCGACCGTCCGTCGGGTCCACCTCTAGGTTACCCGATAGTAACCAAGGGCGGACACCGGGTCGGGGGTGCGCGGTGGACCTTGCATGGGCGGGATCCGACCTCGCAAAACTCAACGCTAGATATCTAGCGATCAGATTTACAAAGTCACGCCCGGGCGAGGGCTCGGGGGTAAGCCGACCAGGGGGGCGGGAGCGAGCGGGGGCCAGCAGGGGCGGCAGCGGGAGCGGCAGCGGCAGCGGCAGCGGGAGCGGCAGCGGGAGCGGCAGCGGGAGCGGGGGTTAGCGGCGGACGGCTGTCCCCGCGGGCGTGTCCTCGACCGTCCATCCCTTGGCGGTCAGCTCGTCGCGCAATGCGTCGGCCCGTGTGAAGTCCCGCGCCGCCCGCGCAGCATCGCGCTCTGCGACCAGGCGGGCGGTGTCGTCGTCGATCTCGTCCGTTTCGCCCTTGAGGGAGAGGCCGAGAGCGGCGGCCAACACCGCAGCCGAGTGGGCGAGATGCCGTCCCCGATCCTCGTCGCCCCCGTCGGCGCTGGTGTGGGCGGCCGTGACGAGGTCGAAGATGGCGGCGAGGGCTCCGGGCGTATCGAGGTCGTCGTCCATCCGGGTGCGGAACTGGGCCAGGGCTCCCGGCTCCACCTCGGTGGCCGGCGGCGTGCCGTCGACGACGTAGCCCGACTCCGTCGCGGCGAGCAGGTCCGACACCGAGAACCGGCGGGCCAACGTGTCGAGACGGGCCAACGCCTTTTCGGCATCGGCCACGGTGCCGGCCGTCACCTCGATAGGCGACCGGTAGTGGGCCCGCAGGACGAGCAGCCGGTACGCCCGCGCATCGCTACGCGCCAGCAGATCCGTCAGGGACGTGAAGTTCCCCAGCGACTTGGACATCTTCGTGCCGTCGACCTCGACCCACCCGTTGTGGACCCAGTGGCGGGCGAACGGCCGGCCCTCGGCCACCGCCTGGGCGCGCTCGTTCTCATGGTGGGGAAAAGCGAGGTCGCGGCCGCCGCCGTGCAGGTCGAAGCCGTCGCCGAGGAGGTCGAGCGACATGACGACGCACTCGGTGTGCCAACCGGGCCGGCCCGGGCCCCAGGGCGACTCCCACGCCGGCTCACCCTTTTTGGCCTTCTTCCACAGGGCGAAGTCGAGTGGCGAGCGTTTCTCTTCGACCGCCTCCACCCTGGCCCCGGCCTGCAGGCTTCGAGCGGCTGCCGGGCGAGGAGCCCGTACCCGGGCACCTGCGCCACGTTGAGGTAGACGCCGTCGGAAATCTCGTACGCCACGCCGCGCCCGACCAGGTCCGACACCAGCGCCACCATGCGGTCGATATACGCCGTGGCGTGCGGGGTGTCGTTGGGGCGCAGGACGCCGAGCAGGTCCATGGCCTCCCACCACCGTGCTTCGTACTCCTGGGCCACCTCGGTCTCGGTCCGGCCCTCCGCATTCGCCCGTTTGATGATGTTGTCGTCGACGTCGGTGATGTTGGACACATACCGCACGGCCAGGCCGTTGAAGAGCTCGTAGCGGCGAAGGACGTCGAACGTCAGGGTGAAGCGGCCGTGGCCGATGTGGGGAAGGTCGTAGACGGTCGGCCCACAGATGTACATCGACACTTCGCCCGGGGTCCGCAGCTCGAAATCGCTTCTCTAGAAAGATGCAACCTTTGTCGTTTACTGATTCCTCGTGGAGAATGCCTTTATCGTTATGGATAATGATCTGTCGGCCATCTCTCTTGGCCTTCTCTGCACCGTCTGGGTGGTAGATGAGGATAGGGGTGCGTGGCAGTTGCTTAAGTGTTCCTGCTCGTAGTACAGCTAGGTATGGGTTGTCTGGGAGATCGTCGTCGATACTGAAGTTGTATCGCTGTGATGGAAATGTGGTGCTAGAAAGAAGTTAAGTCTAATGTCACCGGAGGGGGACACAGACTCTAAGACACACTTTCACGAGCGTTGAGTCGATAAGAGATGAAAGGAATATGGCAGATACAAGTCCCACTTGTATCCCCGAAGTTGAGATTGCAGTGAAAGCGATAACACAAGTAGATTGTCCCTATAGACGAAGGAGACTCAACTTAGAGTCCCAATCTAAGTATCGTCGTCCTTATATACAGGTTGGTACTACCAAACACGACCGTACAAACACAAACGCGTAACAACAAAGACGAGTCATAAGTCCAGCCACATCTGTATGAGTCAGAACTGAAACAATAGAGAAACAATGTCATCATGAGTCATACAAGCCCTAGACCCGAATGATGTCATAATGACATCATTCAAACAACTACAACAATTACTCCCCTGAAAGATAGGGTCTAGGTGGGCCCGGTTTCCCACTACTTACATGCGCGTCCCCTGACACTCGAGGCGTCCCCCTAGCACCAAGGCTCGACCGCGAGGCCGGTATCAATACACGCGCCCACCAGCGCACCCCAACACCAGGGGACCCTGCCGATAACCCGGTACCCAGAAAACAAAATAAAAGAGCAAACATCAACATAGCTTCCCTAAACATGAACAGACTAACTGCCCCAACAAGCAACATGTCCTTCATCAGAAAGTGGTCGATGATTAACCAGACACTCAACAAAAATAAAATCACTATTCTAGCACTCCAAGAAACCCACCTATATGAAGAAACAACAGACAGAATAAAAAGCTGCTACAGTAAGAAAATGACATTAATAAACTCCGGAGACCCCGTGAGACCCCGAGCGACAGCAGGAGTCGCCTTCATAATTAATAATGCACTAATAAACCCCAAGAGCATCTCGACGAGGGTAATCAAACTGGGCAGAGCATTAATAATAGAGATAGAATAGATGGAAAACGAAAAAACATCCCTACTAAATATATACACCCCCAATAACAGAGCTTCCCAACCAATGTTTTGGACGCAAATAGAAGACGAAAGGGCCAACAACAACCTCACGATACCGGACTTCATGCTAGAAGACTTCAACGTAACAGAGGATCCGATAGACAGATTCCCCCAGCACCTAGACGACGAAAACGCAATCGAAGCCCTAAGAAACATCGCCAAAACTGAAATGTAATAGACGGGTGGAGAAAGCACACCCAGATGAACAAGACTACACATACAGAGCCCACACCGACGACAGCCAATTCAAATCATGGCTAGATAGAATATATATATCAAAAGAGACCGCATGCAACTAACTTACAACTGGGATATAAAGTGATCACCCGTACCAACAGACCACTGGCTAGCGATCTGCAAATACGCCCTGAAAGAAGCCCCTAAAATAGGGACAGCCAATCGAACCTCCAATCCAAATGAAAATGATAAAAAGCTGATTGCAGCAATCTCAATGCGCGGAATAAGACTACAAAAAGACCTAGAAAACCTAAAAGCCAACGACACCGACAGGGAATCATCCAACCCACAAAGACTCTGGAGAGATCTCAAAGGCTTCATTCAGGTCATAACCAAGGCGATGATGAAGCAATCGTTCCTCAAAACAAACTCAAGAATCAAAGCAATAGAGAAAGACAGAAATGAGACCAAGCAGCACCCAGACTTTCGGCTGAGCCCCCCCCTCCAAAGACACGAAGCCTTCCTAGCAAGCGAACTAGACTACCTAGAACAAAAACAAGGGAAACACAAGAAAGATGCACTACAAGCGAAACTAGCATCCCATGGAGAAACTAGAAGGGATCTAGACCCATGAAAAAAGACAAAAAACCAAAACTCCTGATACAACGCCTCAAAGCCCCAAATAGCTTTCCCCCCAAATTTGAGCAAGACTCCAAAAGAATGGCCAACCTAGCAGAAACTACCACAATGACCTCCAAAAGCAAGACCAAAACAAAGAGGACCCAGAAGAAACCAAGATAAGAACCAACATCATCCTAAAGATCCCGATCGCCCAGAAGCTAAGCGACCTCAACACAACAACCTTGAGCCAATCCATCTAAGCGAATCCCAAGTATGAAAAACCCTACACTTAGCAAAAACCGGCTCAGCCACCAGCCTAGGGGATGCCCATACAAACTATGGAAAAAGCTAAGCACGAAACACGATGCAGACTGCTGCGCCAACAGAGAAAGCTT
>CAVYCU010000007.1:0-8410 GCA_963767155.1 uncultured Acidimicrobiaceae bacterium
GCGAATGTTCCATGCAACGATCGACCACATCAGCCAGGAGCTCGCCGCGCCGGGCGCAGATGCCGACGATGGCTCCTTGTGCGGCCAACGCCTCGGCCAGGCCGGCCCCGATGCCCGAAGAGGCACCCGTGACCAGGGCGCGACAACCCTTCAGTTCCAATCCCATCTCTCCACCCCCAGCATCTCGCCACCCCCAGCATCTCGTGGGCCGGCTCGCCCACGCGGCACCGTACCGTATCGACGGCGTTCACTCTACGCAGGCATGGCAGCCGAGGCCCGTTGACACTTTGTTGACGCTGGCGTCTTCGCCGTTCACATCGCATTGATGCCCCGACCAGCACGATGGCTGTATGGCAGATTTCCTCGCTGTTCTCAGTGTGGTCGCGTTCATCGCGGTCTTCTCGGCTCTCATCTGGGCACTGGACCGGGTATGAGCGCCGTCCAGGCCGTCCTGCTGGCGCTCTCAGGTCTCGTCCTCATCTACCTCGGCGTCGCCATGTTCAAGCCGGAGTGGTTCTAGGTGGGTTTCTTCTGGACCATCGTCGTCCTCCTCGTCGCCCTGGCGCTGTGCTGGAGGTACCTCGGGAGCTACATGGTCGCCGTCTACGAGGGTCGGGTGCACTACCTGGGCTTCATCGAACGCCCGATCTACCGGTTGCTCGGGACCAGCCCCGAGAAGGAGCAGACCTGGAAGCGCTACGCCGGTTCACTCGTCGTCTTCTCGGGGCTTTCCATCGCCGTGACCTATGCCCTCTTGCGGCTGCAGGGCTCGCTCCCCCTGAACCCCCAACACCTCGGCGCCGTCCCCCCTGCGTTGTCGTGGAACACCGCCACATCCTTCGTCACCAACACCAACTGGCAGAACTACGGCGGCGAGGAGACGATGTCGTACCTCTCCCAGATGCTGGCACTGACCGTGCAGCAGTTCGTCACCCCGGCGGTGGGTATCTGTGTGGCGCTCGGCGTCATACGAGGGTTCTCCCGCAAGGGCTCACCGACGATCGGCAACTTCTGGGTTGACACGGTGCGCGGCATGCTCTACGTGTTGACCCCCATCGCCATCGTCGCCGGTCTGATCTTCGTGGGTCAGGGCGCCATCGACACCCTGAACGGCCCGGTCCACATCCACAACGTCCTCAACGGGGTGAGCCAGACCATCGCGCCTGGGGCCGGTCGGCTTCATGGAGGCGATCAAACAGCTGGGCACCAACGGCGGTGGGTTCTTCAACACCAATTCGGCCCATCCCTTCGAGAACCCGACCGGGCTCACCAACCTGCTCTCCGTCATCCTGCTCCTCTCCATTCCGGTGGCGTTGACCTACGTCTTCGGCAAGATGGTCGGCGCCGTCCGTCAGGGCGTCGCCGTCCTGGCCGCCATGACGATCATCTTCGGGTGTTGGGTGGGGTTCGCAGTGGCGGCCGAGCATCAGCCGAACCCGGCCGTGCAGGCGGCCGGCCTCGTCCACCAGCCGACCGGGAACACCGTGGGGAAGGAGACCCGCTTCGGCGTGCCGAGCTCGGCCCTCTTCGGCGTCGCCTCCACGGGGACTTCCACGGGGTCGGCGGACAGCGCCTACGACTCGTTCACGCCCGTCGGCGGGGGCGCCCTACTCACCGGCATGATGATCGGTGAAGTCACCCCCGGCGGCGTCGGCAGTGGGATGTACACGATCTTGATCTACGCCATCATCGCCGTCTTCCTCGGCGGCCTCATGGTGGGCCGCACACCGGAGTATCTCGGCAAGAAGATTCAGGCCACGGAGGTGAAGCTGGCCGGCCTGGGCACCCTTGTCATGCCGATCGCCGTGTTGGCGGTCACCGCGATAGCCGTATCGCTCCATGCCGGAAGGGTGGCTCCCGAGAATGCCGGTCCACACGGGTTCACCGAGATCCTCTATGCCCTCACCTCACAGGGCAACAACAACGGGTCGGCGTTCGGCGGGTTGACCGGTGACACCACCTTCTACAACGTCCTCGGTGGGATCGACATGCTGATCGGCCGCTTCGGGATCATGATCCCGGCCCTGGCCCTGGGCGGCGTGCTCGCCGCCAAGAACACGGTGCCGGCGGGCGCGGGAACCTTCCGCACCGACAACCCGATGTTCGTGGGGCTCCTCATCGGGGTCATCCTCATCGTCGGTGGCCTTACCTTCTTCCCCGCAGTTTCACTCGGTCCGATCGTCGAGCAGTTCAGCCACGGAAAGTTCTTCTAATGACCACTGTCAGCGTCACTCCGAATGCCCCCCGTGAGGCGCCCCACGGCGTGGCCGAGTCCCGCGGCCTTTTCGACCCGGAAATCCTGAAAGAAGCTCTCGTCGGCTCGATCACAAAGTTGGACCCGCGGGTGCAGGTCAAGAACCCGGTCATGTTCGTGGTGCTCATCGGTTCGGTGATCACCCTCATCGAGTCGATCGCGCACCCGGGCAAGTTCAACTGGTCGATCACCATCTGGTTGTTCCTGACCGTGATCTTCGCCAACTTCGCCGAAGCCATGGCCGAAGGGCGGGGCAAGGCGCAGGCCTCCACGTTGCGCAAGATGCGCTCGGAGACCATGGCGCGGCGCCTTCTGCCCGACGGCAGTGAGGAACTGGTCGCGGCAGCGTCGCTGCACAAGGGTGACCGGGTGGTCTGCGAGGCGGGGGACCACATCCCCTCGGACGGCGAGATCATCGAAGGCGTGGCCTCGGTCGACGAGTCGGCCATCACCGGCGAGTCGGCCCCGGTGATCCGCGAGTCTGGCGGCGACCGCTCGGCCGTCACCGGCGGGACCACGGTCCTGTCGGACCGCATCGTGGTGGAGATCACCGCCGAGGCGGGCAAGACCTTCTTGGATCGCATGATCTCACTCGTCGAAGGGGCGAACCGGCAGAAGACGCCGAACGAGATCGCCCTGACGATCCTGCTGGCGGCACTCACCATCGTGTTCCTTCCGGTAGTGGTCACCCTCCAGCCCTTCGGGCACTACGCCGGCGCAACGGTGTCGGTCGTCGTCCTGGTCTCGCTCCTGGTGTGCCTCATCCCGACCACGATCGGCGCGCTCCTCTCCGCCATCGGCATCGCCGGGATGGACCGTCTCGTGCAGAAGAACGTGCTCGCCATGAGCGGGCGGGCGGTGGAGGCGGCCGGCGACGTGCAGACGCTGCTGTTGGATAAGACGGGCACCATCACCCTCGGCAACCGCATGGCGTCGGACTTCTTCCCGGCGGCCGGGCACACCGAAGAGGAGGTGGCCGACGCGGCCCAGCTCGCCTCGCTGGCCGACGAGACCCCCGAGGGACGTTCCATCGTCGTGCTGGCGAAGGAGCGCTTCAACATCCGCGAGCGTGAGCTCTCGGGAGCCCACGAGTTCGTCCCCTTCACCGCCACGACGCGGATGTCGGGACTCAACGTCGACGGTCGGGAGATCCGCAAGGGCGCGGCGGATTCGGTGCGCCAATGGGTGCTCGATCAGGGTGGCTCGGTTCCCGACGGCTTCGGGGACATTGTCGATCGCATCGCCCGGGCCGGATCGACGCCACTGGTGGTGGCCGACGGCCCCACGATTCTGGGCGTCATCGAACTGAAGGATGTCGTCAAGGAAGGGATCAAGGAGCGCTTCGCCGAGCTGCGCGCCTCGGGGATCCGCACGGTGATGATCACCGGTGACAACCCGCTCACCGCGGCCGCGATCGCCCAGGAGGCCGGGGTCGACGATTTCCTGGCGGAGGCCACGCCTGAGGCGAAAATGGAACTGATCAAAGCGGAGCAGCAGGGCGGCAAGCTCGTCGCCATGACCGGCGACGGGACGAACGACGCCCCTGCCTTGGCACAGGCCGACGTCGGCGTGGCCATGAACACCGGCACCACCGCAGCCAAAGAGGCCGGGAACATGGTCGACCTGGACTCCAATCCGACCAAGCTGATCGACGTGGTCGAGATCGGCAAGCAGCTCCTCATCACGCGTGGGTCGCTGACCACGTTCTCCATCGCCAACGACGTGGCCAAGTACTTCGCCATCATCCCGGCGCTCTTCCTGGTGACCTATCCGCAGACTCAGGTCGCTCAACATCATGCACTTGCACAACGCGCAGAGTGCGGTGCTCTCGGCCGTGATCTTCAACGCGCTGGTCATCGTGGCGCTGATCCCCTTGGCCTTGCGCGGCGTCAAATGGCGCCCCTCGGGCTCGGCCGCCATCCTGCGTCGCAACGTCTTCATTTACGGGGTGGGCGGCATCATCGCCCCCTTCGTCTTCATCAAGTTGATCGACCTCGTTCTCGTGGCGCTGCACGCCTACTAAGGAAAGTGACCATGCTCACCCAACTCCGACGTTCCGCCGTCCTGTGCCTGGTCTGCCTGGTTCTGTTCGGCCTGGTCTTCCCTCTCCTCGGTGTCGGCCTGTCCCAATTGTTCTTCAAGCACCAGGCCGACGGTTCGATCACCGCCAACGGCTCGACCCTGATCGGCCAGAACTGGGCCGCCACCAAGTGTCCCGGACATCTGCCGGGAAGCTGTGTGTTCCAGGGCCGTCCCGACGACCTCGGTCCCTATTCCAATGCCAATTCCAAGACGCCCAACCCTGCGGGCCACCCCGGAGACGATCCTCTGGTGGCCAACGGCGTGCCGGGAGAATCGGGTGCGACCAACCTCGGGCCGCGTTCGGCCGAGCTCAAGAATTACACGAAGATCCTCATCGCCTACTGGCACAGCCGGGGTGTCGACCCGACGTCGAATCTGGTCACGACCTCGGGGAGCGGCATCGATCCCGACATCACGCCCACCGACGCCAAGGCCGAGATCCCGATGGTGGCACGGTCGACGGGGCTGTCCCGCGCCACGCTCACGCAGCTGATCAACCAGCAGACGCAGGGCGCGCAGCTCGGTTTCCTGGGCTCGCCCTATGTCAATGTCCTGCAGCTCAACGAGGCTCTGGCCACGTTGAAGAAGTGACGAGTTGATACCCGATGCCCGGCACCGTGCGCAGGATCCGACCGTCGTCGTCGTTCATCTTCTTGCGCAGCCGGTGTATGTAGACACGCACGTAGTTGGACTCGGCCCCGTAGCCGGGCCCCCAGACGTCCTTGAGGATCATGTGGTGGGTGCACACCTTCCCGGCATAGCGGGCGAGATACGCCAGCAGATCGAACTCGCGGCTCGTCAAGGTGAGGGCGGTCGCGCCCATGGTCGCCATGTGATGCACCATGTCGATCTCCAGCTCGCCGACCTGCAGGATCTCCGCCGGATCCGGCCCGTTGACCTGGCGCGCCGCAGCATGACGAGTTGCGACGCGCAAGCGAGCTTCCAGCTCGGCCATGCCGAACGGCTTGGTGATGAAGTCATCGGCGCCGCCATCGAGTGCCTCGACCTTGCGGTGCTCGTCGCCGTAGGCCGACAGGACCAGGATCGGGATGTCGGAGAATGCCCTGATGCGTCGACACACCTCCAGACCGTCCATGTCCGGCAGACCCAGGTCCAGGATCACCAGGTCAGGGTGGAACAGCGCAACCTGCGTGATCCCGTCGGCGCCCGAGTGCGCCGTGGCGACCTCGTCACCACGTGCGGTGAGCCCGATGCGCAGCGCCTTGAGCAGTGCGAGATCGTCGTCGACGACCAGAACCTTCGTCATATGCCGACGCGCCGGTCACGCATGCGGGGCCACCGGTGCGGCCGCGGGCACAGTGAAGAGGAACCGCGCGCCGTGTGTCGTTGCGGGATCGATCCAGATGGTGCCGCCGTGTGCCTCGACGAATGCCTTGGCGATCGCCAATCCAAGGCCGGCCCTGCCCCCGCCGCTGTTCTGGCTGAACATTTCGAAGACCCGTTCTCTCTCCTCGGACGCGATGCCCGGACCCTCGTCGGTGACGGAAATCTCCACAAACGGTATCGCCGGGTCGCCCACGACCCGGGCGCCGATGCAGATCGATCGATCCGGCGACGACTGCCGCGCCGCATTCTCGAGCAGGTTGGCCAATACCTGGCCGATCAGCACGTGGTCGATAGCCAACAGGGGCAGGCCGGTGGCCGGCTCCAGGTGCACGCTGCTGCGGGGGACAAGGCTGTCGACTGCGGCCATCGCCTCGGCCACCACCTCGTCGAGCGGGATGAGCGCAGGCCGCACGGCCAGGGCACCCGACTCGATCCGCGTCATGTCGAGGAGATTGGTGACCAGTCGGGCCAAGCGATCGGATTGTTGTTCGATGAGCTCGAGCAGATCGGCCTGATCCATCTCGCTCAAGCCCTCGCCGTTCTGGCGCAGGCTGGAGACGGCGGTCTTGATCGACGCCAGTGGCGTGCGCAGGTCGTGCGACACCGCGCCCATCATGGCGCCGCGCCAGCGGTCGATCTCCTCCAGAAGCCGCGTGCGCATGACCTGATCCAAGAGCCGTGCACGTTCGACCGCCAGCGCGGCCTGGTTGGCGAAGGTACCGAGCAGCGCCCGGTCCTGCCGGGCGAACCGGACCTCTTGCAGCACGAGCAGACCCACCGGCCGGTTGCTCGCCACCAGGGCCACCGCGATGCGACTGGCTGCCTCTCCACCGGCCAGGCCCAGCGAGCGGGTCTGTCCGACATTGGAGGTGAGCGATGTCATTTCCTCAGCACTTATCGCCTGCCCGTCGCGTGCCGCCACGAACAGCTCGGGTCCGTCGGGCGCAAGCGCCGAAGGCTCTACCGGCAGGAGCAGCGCGGTCCAGCGCGGGGAGAAGACCGTCTGCACCGTCGTGGCGATGTGATCGAGCAGCTCCGAAAGCGTGAAATCACCGATGAGGGCCTGGGAGAGCTCGAACAGCCGGCCTGCATCCTGTTCGCGACGCCGGGCCTCGTCGCGTGCGGCGTTGAGGTTGGTGACCACCTGTGCCACCAACAGCGTCACGACGAGGTACACGACGAGCGCCCACCAGTTCGCCGCGTCGTGGACCGTCAAGGTGCCGTACGGAGGCAGGAAGAAGACGTCGTAAAGGACGAATCCGACGACCGAGGCCAGTGCGCCCGGGGCGAAGCCCCCGGCGACGACGCCGACGACGACAGGAATGACGAACGCCAGGGCGGCCGTCGCGATACTGAGGTGGGAGCGGAAGGGCACCAATATGGCCAAGAGGGCGCCCTGGGTGGCGAGGGCGAGGATGATGCCGACGCCGGCCCTCCGGTGCGTCGCGCTCCGGATGTGCATCGCTCGCGTTGCGTCAGTCATAACGTCCTGGAGATAGGTTCACCTGGGAACGAGTGTAGTGACGAGCCCGTGGGCCGAGGCAGGACGAGCGACCGATGACCAACGCCACTGAACCCCAAGACCTCGACGAGGTGCGCCCGACCGGCCGCTTCCGGGTGTACCTCGGCGCGGCCGCAGGCGTGGGCAAGACATGCGCCATGCTCGACGAGGGGTGGCGCCGCTTTCAGCGTGGCGCGGACGTCGTCGTGGGCTACGTCGAAACGCACAAGCGCCCTTACACCATCGAACAGCTGCGCGATCTTCCCGTCGTGCCGAGAAAGAGCATCCGGTATCGGGATTCGGTCTGGGAAGAGATGGATCTGGCCGCTGTCCTGGCGCGCCATCCCGAGGTCGTGTTGATCGATGAGCTCGCCCATACCAACGTGCCCGGTTCGGGGCCTCACGAGAAGCGTTGGGAGGACGTCCTGGAGATCCTCGACGCCGGAATCGCCGTGATCACGACCGTCAACATCCAACATATCGAGTCCCTCTCCGACGCCGTGGAGCGGATCACCGGCGTCAGCATCCGTGAGCGGGTCCCGGACTGGGTCGTGCGCCGCGCTGATCAACTCGAGTTGATCGATTCGTCAGCGGACCAGTTGCGGCGCCGTATGGTGCACGGCAACATCTACCCTGCGCCCAAGGTGCATGCCGCGCTCTCCGGGTTCTTCCGGATGGAGAACCTCGTGGCGCTACGAGAGCTCTCCTTGCGCTTCGTGGCCGACGAGACAGAGGAAGAGCTTCTGGAGTTCCTGCGCTCGCGGGGGCCGTCCGCCTCCACCGACGTGTGGGACACGGCGGAGCGGATTCTGGTCGCCGTGACCGGCGCTCCCGGAAATGACACCGTGATCCGGCGGGCGGCGCGTATGGCCGCCCGCATGAAGGGAGATCTCCTGGTGCTGCACGTCGTCACGGGCGACGGCCAGGCCACATCGGGGACGACCGACAGGCTGGAGGCACTCGTGCACGACGTGGGGGCGACCTGGGAAGTGGTCCAGGGCGACGACGTGGCGGCCACCATCATGCGGACGGCGATCGAACGTCAGATCACGCAGATCGTGTTGGGCACGTCGAAGCTCTCGCGCTGGCAGTCGCTCACCCGCGGCTCGGTGATTCAACAGATCCTGCGCATGGCGTCGGACGAGTTCATCGATGTGCATGTCATCGCCCGTATGACCGAGCGCAACGGACACCCTCCGGCGGACGACGCGGACTAGCTGCGCCGT
>CAVYCU010000008.1:0-8984 GCA_963767155.1 uncultured Acidimicrobiaceae bacterium
TCGCCCCGAGGAGCGACTCCTCCGCTTCGAGGTTGTGGGGCGGGACCCGGCTCGTACTCGAAGGGGCGGGAGCCGCCCGAAGTTGGCGGGGACGGGTGTCATCAAAGGCTTGGACCACGGTCCCCCAACTCTGCACGCGATGAGCTGTGGGTAACGAGAGCAACAAGCTGGGGATTGGATCGCCCAAATAGAGGGTGCGGCTGTGGACAACCGCACCGGAGCTGTGGAGGACCGTGGGATTTCATCTGCATCCCACAATGCTCCTCGCGGGGTGTGACAGCGCGGATACCCGCTCTGTCCTCCCCCTCCGCCGACCCCCCGAAAAAGCTCAGGAAGCGGCTGTGACCTCGACTGTCACGACTGTGGCCACCCCCGGAAACAGCTCCACGGTGATGTCGTAGGAGCCCACTTCCTTGATGTGCTCGGCCAGCAGAATGTGCTTGCTGTCGATTTCCACACCCTTGGTGGCGCGGATCGCTTTGACCACGTCGGCCGGACCGATGGAACCGAAGAGCCGCCCGCCGCCGCCGGCCCGGGCCGAGAGCGGAATGACCGCCCCGGCCAGGATGGTCGCCTGGCCTTCCGCGGCACCCCGGTCCTTGGCCTCGCGGAGATCACGGCCTTTGCGCATTTGGGCCGCTTGCCCCTCGACGCCGGGGCTGGCGAGGATGGCCCTGCCTTCGGGCAGGAGGAAGTTCCGGGCGAAGCCGCCGGCCACCTTGACGATGTCCCCCCGGCGGCCGACCCCGTCGACGTCGTCGCGCAGGAGCACCTTCATCGGTCGTCCTCCGCATCCTGGGTGGAGCTGACAGCCACATCGACGGCGGCGTCGGCACCGGGTGCCTCCACGTCCTCGGCGTTCTGGCGGTCGAACTCTGCGACATCACCGAGGATCTCCACGCTGGCGTCGCGGTCCCGCGGCGCGTCGGCACCGATGGTGTCGCTCAATGTCCGCTCGGCCCGCTCGCCGCGCTCCCCCCGCTCGCCGCGGTCACGTCCGCCGCCGCGCCCACCGGGACGCTCGGTCACGGTGCGTTGGGTGTACGGCAAGAGGATCAGCTCACGGGCGGTCTTAATGGCCTGGGCCAGTGCCCGCTGGTGCTGTGCGCAGTTCCCGGTCACCCGGCGCGACCGGATCTTGCCCCGGTCGCTCATGTACTTGCGCAGCATGGGGACGTCCTTGTAGTCGACCCATGCCGTCTGGTCGCGGCACAGCGCGCACGGCTTCTTCTTGACCCGGCGACCCAGGTCCTTGGGGGCGCGACGCGTCGTCGTGCCACCACGTTGGTTGTTGCGTGCCATCAGAAAGGCTCCTCATCGAATCCGTAGCCGCCGCCGTTGTTGGGGGCTGCTGGGGGGGGTGACGCTTGCGGGGGGCGATTTCCGCCACGCGGCGGTCCGTCGCTCGGGCCGCGGCGCTCGTTCTTGGTTATCTGCGCGGTGGCCCATCGGAGGGAGGGACCGATCTCGTCGGCCACCACTTCGACCTTCGAGCGCTTGTCGCCTTCCTGGGTTTCCCAGCTGCGCTGCTCCAGGCGGCCGGCCACCATGACGCGGGAGCCCCGGGTCAGCGTCTCGCTGACGTTCTCGGCCATCTCGCGCCAACACACCACGTCGAAGAAGGACGTGGCCTCTTCCCATTCCTGGGTCTGGCGGTTCTGCCAACGGCGGTTGACCGCCAAGCCGAAGGAAGCCGTCGGCTGGCCCGTGTTGGTGAAGCGCAATTCAGGGTCCCGGGTGATGTTCCCCACCAGGACCACGCTGTTATCTGTCGCCATTGTGTACTCCTCTCGTCCCGACCCGCATCGGGATTCAGCCGGCGGCCGGCTGGGCCGCCACTTTGCGCCCGCCGACAGATTCGGGCAGCCGGACGATCTTGTGCCGGACGACCTCGTCGGCCAGACCGAGCATGCGGTCGAGGTCGGCCACGGTCTGGACCCCCGAGGTGAACTCGACCACGACGTAGTAGCCCTCGCGCTTGTGGTTCACCTCGTAGGCGAATGTCCGCTTGCCCCAGCGGTCGATGGCGCCGGGGTTGCCCCCCGTGCTGCGGATGACCTCGAGCACGCGGTCGAGAACCCCCTGAATGACGGTGGGGTCGGTGGTGGCCTCAAAGATGGCCATGACTTCGTAAGGCCGCATGTGCGGTCGATACCTCCCTCTGGACCGGGCGAAATCGCTCCGGGCCCCTGACGGTCAGGGGCAGGGTCTGTTGCGGGCATTCATACTAGTCGAGGCGGGGGTTCTTCTTTTCCCCGCCTTCAGACCGTGACGCTCAGCTCAGCGCCTCTCCGAGTTCGGGCGAGCCGTGGTAGCTCTCGGCGTCGCTGGGGAAGCTCCCCCGCGTACGTCGGCGGCGAAGGCGGCGATGGCTTCGGTGGCGATGCGCCCGACCTCTGCGTACTGGCGCACGAACTTGGGCGGCGTGTGCGCACCGAGGCCGAGCAGGTCGTGAAAGACCATGACCTGGCCGTCGCACGCGGGACCGGCCCCGATACCGATGGTCGGGACGCTGGTGGCGTCGGTCACCGCAGCGCCGACGACGTCGGGTACCCCTTCGATGACAAAGGCGAAGCAGCCCACCGCCTCGAGTGACTTGGCCGCATCCAGCAGCGCGTCCGCTGCGGCGATGTTGCGGGCCTGGACCTTGAAGCCGCCCATGGCCAGGACCGACTGGGGGGTGAGGCCCAGATGGCCCATGACCGGGATTTCGGCGCGGATGATGGCCTCGATCACCGGTAGCCGGGCCCGTCCACCTTCGAGCTTCACCGCCTGGGCGCCAGCCCGGATCAGCTTGGCTGCATTGCGGACGGCGTCGTCCGTCGAGAGGTGGTAGCTCATCCATGGCATGTCCCCGACGATCAGGCAGCGCGGGTGGGCCTGGGCCACGGCGGCGACGTGATGGACCATCACGTCGGTGTCGATGTGGAGGGCGTCCTTGTGACCGAGCACGTTGTTGGAGACCGAATCGCCCACCAAAACGATGTCGACGCCGGCGTTGGACACGATCCGCGCCCCCGGCTCGTCGTAGGCGGTCACCATGACGATCGGGACCGCGCCGGTCCGCCGCTTGCGGCTGCGCAGCGAGGGCACGGTCACCGGGCTCGGGGCCTTCTCGGTCGCCTGGGCCTTTTCGCCGACCGCGCCACCTTGCGGCGGCTCGCTCATTGGGCCACCTTGCGGCGGCCGCGGGCCTTGGGGCCGCCGCCTGGATACTTCCTCATCAGATGGTGCCATGCACACTCCGGGCACACCTCGACCTCGTAACAGAGCACCGGCTCGGGCCGCCGGCACAACGCAGTGAGCTCCGCCGCCGTACCGGGGCAGCGGCCGCCCGCCGGCAGCTTCGCCCCGAAGACGAATGTCACTTTGACCAGGCGGCTCTCAGCACAGATGGGGCAGGGCTCCTTGGTCGGACGCCCTACGTTGCGGGCGGCCCGGAGCAACTCGGGGTGTGCATCGCACACGTCGACCTTCAGGGTGCGGCCCCGCTCGACGTCGTTGATGACCCGGTTCCGTACGAGGCGGTACTCGACCCCCGCCGAGATATCGGCGCTGACTGCTCTCCCAGACGCCCCCGGTTCCGAGGTCACGGACACGGCGGCAAGGCTACCCGCCGCGCACCGCGATCACACCACATCTCCCCGTTGCAACATCTTCCGCTCCCTGTTCGCAACCCTTCATCTCGAACTCGCGGGGGTCCTCCGTGTGCACCCGGTGACAGGATGGTGTACTTCGCTATATCGATTCGATATACTGAAGCGTAATGTTGGACATGGCGATACTGGGGCTCCTCGAAGAGCGGGACCTGCACGGCTACGAGATCAGGCGTCAATTGCGTGACAACCTGGGCATTCTCGCCAACGTGTCCTTCGGATCCATCTACCCGGCCCTGACCCGGTTGGAGAAGAGCGGCGCCGTCGTGGCGACCGAAGGGTCCGCCGGCCGGGGTGCGACGGAGGAAACGGCCCCCAAGGCTCCGCCCACTGGCTCCTTGAGTGGGGAGTTGGCCGTGCTCCGGGCCCGCAGGCACTCACCCGCCCACTCGCGGCGGGGCAAGAAGGTCTACAGGATCACCCCCAAGGGACGGCAACTCTTCGTCCAACTCCTGGCCGATGGCAGCTCACTCGACGACGCACGGAGCTTCGGGCTCCGTCTCGCGTTCGCCCGGCATCTCGCACCCCAGGCCCGGCTCTCGCTCCTCGAGCGGCGGCGGGCCCAACTGGTCCAGCGCCTCGCCGAGGCTCAGGAGACCAACGTCGAGCTCGACGTCTACGCCCGCTCGGTCGTGCAGCACACCGCCGACAGTGTGGCCCAGGACATCATCTGGCTCGACCGGTTGATCGCCAGCGAACGCGCCACCACCCAGCCGATTCCCGCTGCGATGCCTATTTCGCTTCCCACCGAACGCACGTATGAACACTCGGTTCCCACCGAGCTCACCTATGAAGGAGACATCCGATGAGCACCCCCATCCGCCTCGCTATCGCCGGCGTCGGCAACTGCGCCAGTTCGCTGATCCAAGGGATCACCTACTACCGCGACGCCCGGCCCGAGGACACAGTGCCCGGTCTGATGCACGTCGAGCTCGGTGGCTATCACGTCCGCGACATCGTCCCCGTGGCGGCGTTCGACGTCGACCAGACCAAGGTCGGTACCGACCTCGGCAAGGCCATCCACGCCGGGCTGAACAACACCATCCGCTTCGCTGATGTCGGCGAGGTCGGCGTCACCGTCCAGCGCGGACCGACGTTCGACGGATTGGGCAAGTACTACCGCGAGGTCGTCGAGGAGTCCCCGGCCGCACCGGTCGACGTGGCCCAGGCCCTCCGCGACGCCAAGGCCGACGTCCTTGTGTCGTATCTCCCCGTCGGGTCCGAGCAGGCGCAGCGCCACTACGCCCAGGCGTGCCTCGACGCCGGGGTGGCCTTCGTCAACGCCATCCCGGTCTTCATCGCCTCCGACCCCGAGTGGGCCCGCAAGTTCCGCGACGCCGGCGTGCCGATCGTGGGTGACGACATCAAGAGCCAGGTCGGTTCGACCATCGTGCACCGCATCCTCACCCGTCTTTTCGAAGACCGCGGCCTCGCCCTCGACCACACATATCAGCTGAACGTCGGCGGCAACATGGACTTCAAGAACATGCTCGAGCGCGAACGCCTCGAGTCCAAGAAGATCTCCAAGACCCAGGCCGTGACCAGCCAGATAGAGGACAGCCTGCTCGACGCCGACGACGTCCACATCGGGCCTTCGGACCACGTGCCGTGGTTGAAGGACCGCAAGTGGGCCTACATCCGGATGGAAGGCCGCAACTTCGGCGACGTGCCGTTGAACCTCGAGCTCAAGCTCGAAGTATGGGACTCCCCGAACTCGGCCGGCGTCATCATCGATGCCGTCCGCTGCGCCAAGCTGGCCCTCGACCGCGGCATCGGCGGCCCGCTCCTCGGACCATCTGCGTACTTCATGAAGTCGCCCCCCGTGCAGTACCACGACGACGTGGCCCAGGAACTGGTCGAGTCGTTCGCCGCCGGCGACCGCGGCGACGTCTGGCCTGCCGACTGACCGGACCGGCCCTTCGCTTGGCCTCTGAAAGTCAAAGACTAGAACCCTAGCGTTCTACTTTCACACGAGGCATGTGGGCGGGACTCGCAAGCTCAGTCCAGCTCAGTCCAGCTCAGTCCAGCTCAGTCCAGCTCAGTTCTGGTCAGTCCTGGGCGCGCCACCACTCGAGCAGGCGGCGCCCCGCTTCCTCTTCGCCGAGGGGGCCTTCGTCGAGCCGCAGTTCCATGAGGAACGCCAAGGCGCGTCCAACGACGGGTCCCGGCCCGACCTCGAGCAGCGCCATGACCTGATTGCCGGTGAGGTCGGGGCGCAGAGCCCGTAGCTCCTCTTCCTCGCCGAGCTCGGTGATACGCGCCTCGAGCTCGTCCATGCGACGGGCCAGCGCCCGCGCCTTGCTGGCGTTGCGCGTCGTGCAGTCGCACCGCGTCAGCTCGTTGAGCCGGTCGAGGTGATCCCCGGCGTCGCGCACGTAGCGACGTACCGCCCTGTCGGTCCACCCGAGGCGGTACGTGTGGAAGCGCAGGTGAAGTTCGACCAACCGCACCACGGTGTTGATGTCATCGGCCGAGTAGCGCAAGGCCTCCATGCGCGTGCGCGTCATGCGCGCGCCGACCACTTCGTGATGGTGAAAGCTCACACCGCCATCGGTGATGGCGCGCGTCCGGGGCTTGCCGACATCGTGGAAAAGCGCCGCGAGGCGGAGCACGCGATCGGCCGACGTCTTGTCCACCACGGCCAGCGTGTGCGCCAGCACGTCCTTATGCCGGTGAATGGGATCCTGCTCGAGTGCAAGACCGGGGAGCTCGGGCAGGAAGTCGCCCGCCAATCCGGTGCGCACGACGAACCACAGTGCCTCGGAAGGTGTGTCGAGCACCATAATTTTGTCGAGCTCATCGCGGATGCGCTCACGCGAGACGATGGAGAGGCGTTCGTGCATCGCTTCGACCGCCGACTTCGAGCGCGGGGTCGGGTTTGAGGGAGAAGCGCGCCATGAAGCGCGCAGCGCGCAACATGCGCAAGGGGTCGTCGCCGAACGAGATCTCCGGATCGAGCGGCGTGCGCAAGCGGCCCGACGCGAGATCGGCCAGACCCGCGAAAGGGTCGACCAGTTCCATGTCGGGCAGTCGCAACGCCAGTGCGTTGATGGTGAAGTCCCGCCGCGACAGGTCCAGCTCGATGTCGTCGCCGAACGTGACGTCGGGTTTGCGCGAATCGGGCACGTAGACCTCGGCGCGATGCGTCGTGATCTCGAAGAGTTGACCGCCACGCCGGCACCCGATGGTCCCGAAACGCGCCCCCTGCGTCCACACGTCGTCGGCCCACCCCCGGACCAGGCGCTCTATCTCGTCGGGACGCGCATCGGTGGTGAGGTCGAAGTCGGGGTCCGCCGCAGCAGCCGCCGGGAAGAGCGCGTCACGCACGGATCCCCCGACGAGATACAGACTGCGGCCGGCCTGGCGGAAACGCTCAGCCAGTTCAGCCGTCGCGTCTTGCAGAGGGCGGAATCGCTCGGGCACGGACGTGGATGGCACCCGACCACGGTAGTGCGGCATCTAGCGTGGCCCTGTGTCGACGCGCTGGGCCACGCTCTGCCTCTGCGCTCTCGCGCTGGCCACGGGGCTCCTGGCCGCCGGAACGCCGGCAACGGCCGGCGCCGCCGGCACCGGCTCCGGTGTCGCCACCGCAACGTCGGGAGCCGGCTCGTCCACCACCGCCCTGTCACTGGCCGCACAAAGCCCCTGGGTCACGCCAGCTTCCCCCTGGTTCTCCCTCACCGTGGGGGTGGGGACCTCTGCCGGTGCCGTCAGCGACCTCCACGTCGAGGTGACCTTCTACAGCCGCATCAACAATGCGACCGAACTGGCCCAGGCCACGAATGGCGTACCCGACAAGAGTGTCCTCACCCACTTCAACGCCGCCGTGACCGACACCGCTGCGGGGCCCGGGGCAGCGACCTGCACAACCGTCCTTCCCGACGGCACAGCCCAGGCCCCGACCACCGTGCCTGCCAACAGCGTCATCTGCCCGGACGGGTCCCCCACCGTGATCCTCGGCTGCACACCCGACGACGGGACCTGCGGTGGCGTCTATCCGGTCTCCGTCGCCCTTTACCGCCAAGGTTCCACGACGGCCGTAGCCCGCCACACCACCTTTCTCACCTATCAAGAGCCGGGTTTGAGCAGTTCGGTCGGGGCCGGCGGGGCGCTCCGGGTCGGCCTGATCATCCCGCTCTCGGCTTCCTTCTCGGCCGACCTCACTCCACCGTCGAAAGCTTCCCTCGCGCTGCAGGAGGAAGTGACCGACGTGCTCTTCTCAAATCGCGGCGTTCCCCTGACGCTGGCGGCCAATCCCGTCACCATGGAGGGGCTGCTGGCCGGCGCCAAACAGGGGCGGCGGACCAGGGAACAGCTGCAGACCCTGACCGCAGCGCCCGGCGGCGACGAGCTGATCGATCAGCCCTACGTGCCCATCGACGTGGCCGCCCTGGCTGGCGGCGGGCTGCTGGGCGAAATCCCCGCGCAGCTCTCCCGCGGGGACGCCCTCCTCCGACAGTTCGGGCTCCATCCGACCCCGGGGCCGTGGGTCGACACGTCCTCGACCTTCACGAATGCCAGCGCCGCCGACCTCGGGTTGGGACTGCAGACAGCGCAGACCGACCATCTCGTCCTCGCCGACACCAACCTTGCGCCTGTCGGGTCGAGCTCGGTCACGAGTGCGACCAACCTCACCTTCGCCCAGACGTTCTCCCTCCCCCTCGGTCATGGGACCCACGTCACCGCGGCGGCCGCCGACACCCAGCTCTCCTCGTTCTTCCACGCCGACCCGGGAGATCCCGTCCTGGCCGCCAACCAACTTCTGGCTGCTCTCGAGTTCATCCATTTCGAGAACCCGTTCAAAGTGGACGCCCGCGGCATCGTGCTGGAGCCACAAGGTCCGTGGCAGGCCTCCTCCCCTGCCTTCCTGGCGGCGCTTCTCGAAGGGATTTCGGGCAACCCGGCCCTCCAGCCGGTGACCCTCAGCCAGTTCTTCTCCGAGGTCCACAAGGGTGGCAATGACGAACCGACCGCACGGCACCTCCAATCAGGGGCCGCGCCCCGGGAGATCACTGCCGGTCAGGCCACGAGGCTCGTCACCGCACGTACACACCTCACCTCGCTGAGCGCGGCCGTGGCCGGTCGCCCCGAGGTCTTCGCCGAGCTCTCCGACCAATTGCTCGCCACCCAGAACCGGGAATTCGATCCGGCGCAACGCAGCGTCGCCCTCGGCGTCTACAACCAGCACTTCACTGACGAGCTGGATCTGATCTCGCTGGCGGACCTGGGCACGATCACCTTCACGTCGCGCACCGCGCCGATTCCGATCACCGTCCTGTCCAAGGCCCCTTACACGATCAAGGTGCTGGTCTCTGTGGACAGTGACAA
>CAVYCU010000009.1:0-22601 GCA_963767155.1 uncultured Acidimicrobiaceae bacterium
CTCTCACAGAGGACCAGGTCAGCGTTTCCTGCGCTCATCGGCGATAGCGAGCCCCGAGGTACTCGTCCACCCACTGCTGCGTGCTGCGCCACTGTCCGTCCGATCCATGCTGTGCCCGGAGACGACCACGGTTGGCTGCCACTCGCAAGGCTCCGGTGGTGAGTTCCGGGGTGGCAAGAGCTGCCAGAGGAACCAGGCGCGAGGGTCCAGCGATGGCCGGCACCACGAAGCGGTAGAGGTTGTCCAACACCGAGCGGGCTATCAACTCCCCCAATGCCCCGGCATCTCCCGCGTCGGCTCGACGTAACACGGCCAGGTAGCGGGACCGATCCCGCTTGTAGACGATGGCCGGTGGATAGCCGAGCCGCACAAGGACCAGATTGAGGAGCAGGCGTCCGGTCCGACCATTGCCGTCGAGAAATGGGTGGATTCGCTCGAAATGACAGTGCGCCAAGGCCAGCGCTTCGATTGGTCGGGGGGCGTCCGGAATGCGGCAGACATCGGCGATCCATTCGCCTATCGCACCAGGGACATCAACCCAGGAAGGTGGCGTCATTCCGCTTGGAAACCGGGCTATTTCGTGCTCTCGGAAACTTCCGGGCGCCTCACGTTCCGTTGAGACCGGATGAGGCGCGACATCCCACACCGGCTGCATCGCCATGCGGTGCACGTGGCGTACCTCGGTCAAGGTGAGGACGTCTCCGCTCGACCACCCGTCGCTCGCCAGGCCTTGGCCATAGACCCACTGGGCGGCATCGGCATACCTGCGGACTTCCATGTACTCCGACAGCTCTTTGTCCCCGACCGCCCGTCCCTCGGCCAAGAGCGTCTCGACCTGCTTGAGCACAAGGGTGTTTCCCTCAATGGCGGTTGAGTGATGGGCTTCCTCGTACCAGATGGTGGTCCAGATGCCCTGGGCTTCAACGGGTTCAGGGAGACCTCCGAGGCGGTCCCGCACCTCGGTGATGACCCCTTCCAGGCGTTGATAGACCTGTTCCCGGCTGGGACGAGGCATGAGGCTCCCTCAAGTGTCGCGGTTGAGCTAGATGAACGTTACCGTACACATTGGGAAAGTGTCGCGGATAGAGTAGATTAACCGTACCGTACACATTTGACGGATCGCGACAAGAAGAAGCCCCCGAATTCTCGTCGCCCGCCCCTCCAAAATACTTCCTGGTCAGGAGCTAGCGGACAATCCTCGTCTAGGCAACCCCCGTATGGTTCGATGGGTCATGGTGGTCAGTAGGCGCTCGCCTTCGGTTGAACCGTGACATGCCTCACCTTGAAAAGGAGCGCAGTGGGGCGCCCTTACCGAACGCTTACCGCCCTGGGCCACAGTTCGTCGAGATGAGAGAATGTCGACGATCGGGCACCGCAGTCTGGGATTTTCCGCTGGAAGGGAATCTCACGCTCTCGGTGGGGAAGACAGGGGGCCGGCGATGATCGTGGCGGAGCCTATTGAGGCGCTTCGCGACCCACCGACTGGTGGCGCCCTGCCCGGCCGCCCTCCCAAGGGCTCTCACTCCCGCACCCCCACGCGCACGAGGGTCACGCCGGCCCGGCTGCGGATCATGGCCCTCGGGCTGGCTGTCCTCGCGCTCATCGTCGGGCTGGTCACCGCTCTCGCCGCCGACAACCGGCACGCGGCGACCTCGGCCGCCGCGGAGACGGCCGAGCCCCTGGTCGTGGAAGCCCAGGCGATCGACACCTACCTGTCTGACGCCGACACAACCGCCGCCGGCTCCTTTCTCCAGGGCCAGATTCAACCGGCCGCGCTCCGGGCCCGCTACATGACCGACCTGGCTCGGGCGTCGGCCAGCCTGGCCGGCGCAGCGCAGGCGGCGGGAGACGATCCATCGGTCGCGTCGACCATCCGGTCCGTGGCCGTCAACCTGCCCATCTACTCCGGGCTCGTGGAGACGGCGACCTTCAACGAGCGCCAGGCCAACTACCCGCTCGCCGCGGCCTACATCGGCGAAGCCAACAATCTGATGCGGGCCAAGATCCTGCCGGCGGCCACCACGTTGTATGACGTCGAGAGCCGGAGTTTGGCGAGCGACCAGGACAACGCAGTGAGCGCGCCATTGGTGGTGGTCGCCGCCCTGTTCATCGTGCTGCTCTTGGTGCTCCTCATTGTTGTGCAGGTCTGGATGAGCCGGCACTTCCGCCGAACCCTCAACGTGTTCCTGGCGGCAGCGACGCTCATCGTGCTCGTTCTCGGCATCTGGTTCACGGTGGGCGTGGCCACCCAGAGTTCCGACGCCGATACCGCCACGGCCAACGGCTCGGGACCGGTGGTCCTCTTCACCCAGGCCCGGATCGGGGCCCTGCAGATGCGGGCCGACGACGAGCTCACTCTCCTCACCCGTGACTCGGTGACCTCCTACCAGCCCGATTTCGACAAGACCGCGGGCCGGATCAGCCGCCTTCTGGCGTCCGCCAGCAACGGCAACGGGTCGGTGGAGCAGGGTCAGATCACGAGCGCGCAGAACGCATTCGCGGCGTACGAACGGGTACACAGCCAGATCAGGAAAGATGACGAAGCCCTGCACTTCAAGGAGGCCGTCAACCTGGCGTCGGGTAGCGGCCCCAACCAGCTGCCGGTGCTCTCGTCGAATCTCAACGGCGTCCTCGCCGGAGCCATCAACAGCGCACAGCACACCTTCGACCAGGGGATGTCAGGCGCCTCCCGAGACACCGCCGCGCTCATCTGGGCCGGCGCCGTGCTGTCGATCGCCATCGCCGCCTGTGTCCTCATGGGCTTCCGGCCGCGCATCGCCGAGTACCGATAGGGGTGATGCACGTGATCCCGACTCCCACCACCCGACGGCTGACGCGACTGATCACGGCCGCGGCGCTGGTCGCCACCGCCCTGGCCGCGGCCGCCTGCAGCACGACGCCGACCTCGGTGCCCTCTGCGTCGGTCAACGCCCCTCCCGTCGTACCCGCCGACGCGTCCGTCGTCCACCCGACGGCCACCCCGCCTCCTTCCTCCAACTGCACCGCCAGCTACCCGCCCCCGAGCCCGATGCCCACTCCCGGCCACATGCCGGCGGGCTCGTGGATGGCCCACATCTACGCACGGGGCTACCTCATCGCCGGCGTCGACCAGAACACGTACCTGTGGGCCTATCGCGACCCGGTGACCGGTCAGCTGGAGGGATTCGACATCGACATGCTCGACCAGGTCAATCAGGCCATCTTCGGCGCCAACCCCCCGGCGATCCACTTCCAGCTCGTGCCCAATGAGGACAGGAGCGAGGCCGTGGCGACGGGGAAGGTGGACATCGTGGCCGAGACCATGACCATCAACTGCACACGCCAGACCCGGAGCAGCGCCGATCCGTATCCGGTCGACTTCTCCACCGTCTACTACAACGCCGCCGAGCAGTTGCTGGTACCGCTCGGATCCACCATCACCGGTCCAGCCAACCTGGGCCACAGTCGGGTCTGTGCGGCGGGCGGGGCGGACTCCCTGAGCAACCTGGTGGCCCAGCCCGGAGCTGAGCACGTCGTGGCCTGGAACGTGAACAACTGGGCCGACTGCCTGGTCATGCTCCAGCAGGACCAGGTCGATGCCATCAGCACCGACAACGCCATCCTGCTGGGCCTCCACGCCCAGGACGCCAATACGGTGATTGTGGGCGCGCCGTTCAGCGCCGAGCCGTACGGCATGGCGATCAGCCAGGACCACACCGACTTCACCGCCTTCGTGAACGGCGTGCTGGCCCAGGAGCGAGCGGACGGCACCTGGGAGGCGCTCTACAACAGCGTTCTCCTTCCCTATACGGGGCAGCCGCAGGCCCCGCCCGCGCCGACCTACAAGGCGGCCACGTGACCGGCGCCACCCTCGACGCCGTTGACCGCCGCATCGCCGAGCTGCGGGCAACCGCGGAGCGCATCGCCCAGAATCTGGTGGAGCTCGACAACGACGTGACCCGACAGGTGCTCGAAGCCTCCTCCTCCCTGGCCGGCCAGACGGCCGACCGATGGCACGACGCGCAGGGGCGACTCTCCTCGCTGTGGCAGGGACAGCTCGCCCTGGCCGACGTGCTCGAGCGGGTGGTCGACGAGCGCGGCTCGAAGTCCTCGCTTCCCCGGGCCGCACTCGGCCGCCTCACCGCCCTGCTCGACGGCCCATCAGTGTCCGTGGCGCGCCCCGACGTCCCCCGGGCACTGACCGAGGGCACGGCGCCAACCGACACGTTCACGGTTGACGAGGTGATGGCCCGGATGTCGAGCGACTACGACTCGGTCACGGCGCTGGTCAGCGAAGTGGCCGCCGTGTGGACGGTGACCGTGCCCCGACTCGGGGCACTGGAAGCGACCGTCACAGAGCTCGAGGCGGCGGCCGACGCCGACACCGCCCGCCGCCCGAACGACCTGGCGGCAGCCCGTCGAGCCATTGCGGACGCCGAGGATCTCGCCCGCTCCGATCCACTGGCCGTATCCGACGACGTGCTCACCACCATCGCCACCATGGTCGAACGAGCATCAACGTCCCTGCGCGCAACATTGGCCGCGCGCCGCGAGATCCAGGGTGACCTGGCGGCGGCCGGAGCTTCCCTGGAGGAGTGCGCCGGCGCACTCGAACGGGCGCGAGTCACGGGCACCGAAGCGGCGGCCAAGATCGTCCTGCCCGAAACCGAACCGAGCGCCCTCGGCCGGCTCGGGACGGTCATCGATGAGCTGCAGCACGAGTTGGCCGCGGCGAGCCGACTGGCCAACGCGAGCCCGGCCGATGCCGCCAGGGTCGTGCGGGCCCTGGCACCACGAGTGGCCGGCCTGCGCGACCAGATCGATGAGCTCGAAACATCGGAGCTCGCCGCATTGGCCACGCGTGAGGAACTACGGGGCCGGCTCGACGCCTACCGGGCCAAGGCGCAGGCCCTGGGGCGTGGCGAGGACCTCGAGTTGGACCGTCTGTACGTGGACGCCCGCGACATCCTTTACTCGGCTCCATGCGATCTCGTCGAGGCTGAGGCGCGGGTCACTGCGTATCAGCGATCGATCTCCTCCCCGCAGAAAGGGGTGCCCACATGGCCACATGCCTGAGAGCCGGGTGTACGGGCGAGATAGATGGCGATTTCTGCGACGTCTGCGGCCGCCCACCGCTCGCACTTGTCGCCCAGCCTGTGGCTGCCGCGGCCCAGCCAGCGGGCGCCCCGGCGGGAGTCACTGACGGACAGCCCTGTGTTCGCCCCGGCTGCGAGGGTTCCGGTCTGATAGAGGACGGTTACTGCAACCGGTGCGGGTTCGCCCCCCAGGCCGCGTCGTCGCCTTCAAACGGCTCGACGGCGTCGGCCGAGGCCCGGCCGGTCGGCCTGGGAACTGTTGCCTCCATCAGCGGATCGACGTCGTCGCCCGACACGAACACGCTCAAATCGACCTCCGGTAACGGCTCGGCAGTGAGCCGGTCTGGTGGCACCGGCGGCGCGCGCAGCCGGGGCAACCTGGGGGCCGGATTGGTCGAGATGCCCTCGGTGCCCCGGCGTGATCCGCGCTCGGTGGTGCTCAGCGAGCCCGAGGTCCCCGAGCGCAAGCGTTTCTGTGCCCACTGTGGTGGTCGGGTCGGTCAGACCCGCGAGGGGCGCACGGGTCGGACCGAGGGGTTCTGCACTGACTGCGGGGCACGGTTCTCGTTCACTCCGAAGCTGTGGCCAGGTGACCTGGTGGCCGGTCAGTACAAGGTGGCCGGCTGTATCGCGCACGGCGGTCTCGGATGGATCTATCTGGCCCAGAACCTGAACCTCTCCAACCGCGGCGGCTACGTGTGGGTCGTGCTGAAGGGCCTGCTCGACTCCGAGGACAAGGCGGCGGCCGCGGCGGCGGTGGCCGAACGCCAGTTCCTGGCCGAAGTCAAACACCCGAACATCGTCCAGATCTACAACTTCGTCCAGCACGGCGACGCCGGCTACATCGTCATGGAGTACGTAGGAGGCGAGTCGCTCCGGGAGCTCCGCAACCGCACCAGGGAGGAGACCCGAGCACCGTTGCCGCTCGAACAGGCCATCGCCTACATGCTCGCCATTCTGCCCGCCTTCGGGTACCTGCACGACCAGGGCCTGCTCTACTGCGACTTCAAGCCGGACAACGCCATCCAGACCGACGATCATCTGACACTGATCGACCTGGGGGGCGTGCGGGCCATCGACGACGACGACAGCGACCTGTACGGGACGGTCGGCTACCAGGCGCCCGAGGTCCCCGAGGTCGGGGCCTCCATCAGCTCCGACCTGTACACGGTGGGCCGCACCCTCGCCGTGCTCAGCTTCGACTTCGCCGGTTCCCAGGATGAGAAGCGTTACGCCACCAGCCTCCCCCCGGCCAGCGAGGTGCCGCTCTTTGGGCGCTACGAAGCGTTCCACCAGTTCTTGCTCAAGGCGACGCAGGCCGATCCGGCATCCCGCTTCCAGTCGGCCGACGAGATGGCCGATCAGCTCATCGGCGTCCTGCGCCAGGTACGGGCGATCGATGGGAACGACCCCCGTCCGGCGCCCAGCCTGCTCTTCAGCGGAGAGCTCGGGAACGGAGCACTGGCCAGTACCTGGCGGAACCTGCCGGTGCCGGCGATCGACCCCTTCGACCAGGCGGCCGGCGTGCTGGCCACGGTGATCATCTCCGACCCCGAGCAAATCCGGGCCGTGTTGGAGTCGACGCCGCGCACTCCCGAGGTGGCGTTCCGATTGGCTCGCTCCTTCATCGACGCCGGGGCCTTCGCTGAAGCCGAGGGTGAACTCGACTCTCCGGAAGCCCGGGTGGGCGGATGGCGGACCGCCTGGTGGCGAGGGGTGCTGCATCTGGCCGCCGGGCGACCAGCCGACGCACGACCGTACTTCGCCGCCGTGATCTCCGAACTGCCCGGCGAACTGGCCCCGCGACTGGCACTGGCCGTCTCACTTGAAATGTCGGCTGGCACTCCGGCGACCACGGGTTGGACCAACGGAAGGTTGTCGGGACCAACGGACGCCACGTCCACTGACGACCTCCGCCAGGCCGCCCATCATTTCGAGATCGTGGCCGCCACCGACCCGAGCTTCGCCTGTGCCAGCTTCGGCCTGTGTCGGGTTCGGGCGGCGCTCGGCGACCGGGCCGGCGCGGTCGCCGCCCTCCAGCGCATTCCGTCCACCTCCAGCTCGCACGCCGCAGCCCAGATCGCCCTGTGCGCTATCTGGTGTTCCGACATCGCCGGCCACCCACCCGAGTTCAGCGATCTGCACGCCGCATCTCAGCTCCTCGATCACCTCGCGGCCGAGCCGGCGGTGCGGCTCGCCCTGCGCCGCGATCTGCAGCTCCAGACGCTGCGGCTGCTCACCCAAGGGGTGGTCATGGCCGACCCCGGCGCATCGATGTCCGGGGCACCGTTGACCGAAGACGACACGAGAGCCGCGCTGGAGGGGACTTACCGTTCGTTGGCCAAGCTGGCCCACACCGACGAGGAGCGCTTCGCGCTGGTGGACCTGGCCAACGCCTACCGACCGAGGACCCTCACATGAGCGAGGGCCACGAACTCACGATCGACGCCTGCCCACAGTGCCGCTCGGCCGTCTTCGAGGGCGAGCGATTCTGTGAGGCATGCGGCTTCAAGCTGGCCGCCGACGTGCCCGAGCCAGAGGACCCCAGGGCGGCGGGCAGGGAGACGCCGGCTGTCTTGCCCGAGAACAGACAGCGCATCCACCTCGAAGAGGGCTCCGCGGCGGCGGTCACGGATCGGGGCTGGCGCAGGCAGCGCAACGAAGATGCGGTGGCCCTGGCAGCTGTGGGCGATCGCGCGGCCGTGGCGGTGTGCGACGGGGTGGCATCGACCTCGAATGCGCACCGGGCGGCCCAAGCGGCGGCAGCGGCGGCGATCCGCGGCCTTGATTACGCACTGCACGCACCCAGATGGCCGGCCCGCCGCGAGCTGCACGACCTGTTCGCCGAGAGTTTCGAGGCGGCACAGCGGGCGGTGGAGGCCGCGACCGACGACCGGGATCGCGCCGGTGATCTGTCGCCGTCCACCACCCTGGTTGTCGCCCTTACCGCGCCCGGCCAGGTCCTCGTCGGCAATGTCGGCGACAGCCGGGCTTACTGGCTGAGCCAGTCGGCGCTCGATCGCCGGCTTCTCACCGTGGATGACTCATGGGCCCAAGATCGAATCGCCGAAGGCGTAGAGCCGCAGGAGGCCCTCGCCCATCCCGAGGCGCATGCCATCACCCGTTGGATCGGCGTCGACGCCGAGTCGACCGAACCCCGGATCACCGATTTCGAGGTGACCGAGCCCGGACTCCTGATCGTCTGCACCGACGGGCTCTGGAACTACTTCGAGGAGCCCGCGAAACTCGCTGAGCTGGTCGCCGCTGCCGGCGACCGCTCGCCGTCTGGGATCGCCCGCTGGCTGGCCGACGCCGCCCTCGACGCCGGAGGCCAGGACAACATCACCGTCGCGGTAGTCCCCGTCGGACCGGCGTCGTCGCCGGCCGCCCCAAGCAAGGAGTGACGAGAGCATGGCGGAGTTCGACATCGAATGCTTCCAGAACGAGTTCCTCCCGGCGGGCGGAACGCTGATGAATGCCGTCATCACCGTGACGGCGCGTGGGACGTCCTCCACCGGAAAGGAGGCTTCTGGTCCAGGTTCCGGCGAGCGCGCCGAGGTACTCCTCCTGGACACCTCGGGCTCCATGAAGGGTCCCAAGCTGGCGGCGGCCAAGGTGGCCGCCGCCGCGGCGATCGACTGCCTGCCCGATGGCGTCCGATTTGCCGTCGTCAGCGGAAACAACGAGGCCGAGATGGCCTACCCGGCCTCGGGGCCGCTGGCCGTCGCCACGACCACCTCCCGCGACGAAGCCAAGGAGGCATTGCGGCGTCTCGACGCCCGCGGGGGAACGGCCATCGGCTCGTGGATCGGGCTGGCCACCCAGCTGCTGCGCGACGAGCCCGGCATACGGCACGTCATCCTGCTCACCGACGGCAAAAACGAAAGCGAGACGCGCGACGACCTCGATCGGGCTCTCGCCCAAGCCGAGGGGGTGTTCCAGTGCGACTGCCGTGGGGTCGGGGCAGACTTCGTGGTGGCCGAGCTCATCAAAATCGCCAACGCCCTCCTCGGTACACAGGACATCGTCCCGGACCCGGCCGACCTGAAAGCCGACTTCGCCTCCATGATGCAAACCTCTTTGGGCCGAAAGGTCGGCGCCGTGACGCTCAGGGTCTGGACCCCTCGAGGGGGCCACGTCGTCGTCTTGAAACAGATGGAGCCGGTTGTCGACCTCATCGGGGCGAGGGTCGAAGTAAGTGAGTTGGTCGGCGAGTATCCCACCGGCTCGTGGGGCGACGAGTCGCGGGACTATCACCTGAGCGTGCGAGTTCCCCCCGGAGAGATGGTCGACGAGAAGATGGCGGCCGCACGGGTGACGCTCGTGGTCGACGGTGAGACGGCCGGCCAGACCCCGGTGCTCGCCACCTGGACCGACGACGTGGCCCTCTCCACGAGAATCAACCGTCGCGTGGCCGAGGTCATGAACGAGACAGATATGGCCGATGCGATCCAAAGGGGTGTCGATGCGTTGCGGGCCGACGACACGGGCACGGCCACCGCCGAGCTGGGCCTGGCCGTGCAACTGGCTCACGAATCGGACAACTCAGAGGTCCTCGATCGCCTGTCGAAGCTGGTCGACGTTGAGGACCCGGCCACAGGACGGGTGAAGCCCAAGGCCAAGGTGGAGGAGGTCGACGTGATGATCGCAGAGTCGAGATCGGTACGCACAGAACGTACGGGCCGGTGACCCTCACCTGCTCGGCCGGCCACGCCTCCGAGACGGCGGACTACTGCAGCACGTGCGGGATCGCCATCGCACTCCCGGGTCCGCCGACCGGTGGCCGGGACGGGAAGGCGAAGGGAGGCGCCCCGCGCCCACCCGACGACCGACCGCGCACCACAAACGGGTCTTCCCCGCCCCGCCTCTGTCCCAACTGCGGGTCACCCACCGAGGGAGGTCCCACCTGTGGCGACTGCGGCTACTCCCTGAGCGCACCCGACAGCGTTGCCGTGTGGGAAGAGGAGCTCTGGGAGGTGGTCGCCCGGCCGGATCTCCAGTACTACGAGACGACCGACCACGAGGGCATGGAGTTCCCTAAAGCGACGTACACCCGTCGCATCGCGCTGGTCGGAGATCACGTCCGCATCGGCCGGCGGAGCACGACGAGAGGCATCAAGCCCGAGATCGACGTGTCCGGAACGCTGGAGGACGTGGGGGTGTCGCACCGGCACGCCGTGTTGATGCGCCAGCCGGACGGGAGCTGGGCCTTGGTCGACCAAGGATCGACCAACGGCACGTTTCTCAACACCGAGAGCGATCCGATCCCTGCCAACCAGCGGGTCCCCCTCCGGGCCGGCGACCAGATCCACGTCGGCGCCTGGACGACGTTGACCATGGAGCGGGTCGACGTCAGTGGGTCACGGTCGCACGAGATCTCCGTCCCATCCAAGGACACACGCGGTGTCGGCCGAGGCCGCCAACAGATGGAGATCCGCCTGCTCGGCCCTCTCCAGGCGGAGGTGGGAGGAACCCCGGTGCCGCTCGGCGCGCCGAAGCTCCGGGCCGTGCTGGCCGTGCTGGCGCTGCGCATCGGATCGGCCGTCTCCATCGGCGACATTGAATGGGCCGTGTGGGGCGACCGAGAGCCCCAGACGGTAGGCAAGGCCCTCCAGGGCTACATCTCGACGCTCCGCGGCCACCTTGGAGCCGCCGCAATAGAGACCACCGCGCAAGGGTACCGACTGGTCGGCCCGAAGGACCTGATCGACACCTTCCGATTCGAGCGGCGAACCGAACGTGGACGCGCGCTGTTGGCCGCCGGGCACCCGGGCTCCGCCGTGGCCGAGTTCGGGCGCGCCCTGGAGCTGTGGCGCGGGGAGCCATTGCCCGATCTGGTCGACGGACCGGTCGGCGCCGGGGAGATCGCCCGGCTCCGCGAACGCCGCGCCAGTGTCGAGGAGGATCTCTTCGAGGGCCGGCTACAACTGGGCGACCATCAGGGCGTGCTGCCCGACCTGAGCGCAGCCGTCGAGGAGGAACCGCTCCGAGAGCGGAGGTGGGCGCAGCTCATGCTGGCGCTGTACCGCTCGGGCCGCCAGGTCGACGCCCTGCGGGCCTTCCAGCGGTACCGCGCCGTCCTGGCGGAGGAGCACGGGGTCGAACCGTCAACGGAGATCGTCACCCTCGAACAGAGGATCGTGCTCGAAAAGCCCGAACTTCGCTGGACGCCGCCCGAGGAGCGGGGCGCGCCAATACCGCTCGGGTAACACGGGACCGGGTTTACCGGGTCCTTACCGCAAGGAATCACCATCGGGACCATGAGCATCAGCGTGGGTCCCAGGCATTCGGTCGTTGACGCGGAGGCGCCCCCGACGGCGGGACCCTCGGAGCCCGCTGCGGCAGACCCTATAGAGCGGGAACGGGTAGCCCCAGCACCGGCTCCGACCGGCGTCGACTCTTCGGCAGGGGCGGCCACTCGAGTACTCACCGCGGTCCTCCTTCCGTTCGTCTCGGTCTGGGAGATCGGTAAGGCCGTGGTGCGCCGGCTGGTGGGCGGCGCCCTCCGGGCGGTGCAGGGGTCGGCCAGCGGGATCTCTGGAGTGGCCCGCCACCTCGGACGGTTCCTTGGTGGGCTGCTCACGCCGATCGCTCGATCTGTTCGACGGGTCACACGCTCCACCGCACGAGTGCTGGAGACGGTCTTCACGGTGATAGGCCGCACCTGCGCTCGTGCCGCGGACGCCGCCTTCCGGGGGGCCCGCCCGCTGTGGGCGTTGGCGGCCATGGCGGCCTTCTTCGTGACGGCCCGGGTCTTCAAACCTCTCTGGGCGGCGGTTGTCGCCGTAACCCGGTTGGTCGCTTACGGGATGAGGGGCGTGGCCTGGCTGATCGTCGGAATGCTCCGGCTCATGGCGCGCGGGCTGACCGCCGTGATCGAGGTGCTCTGCCAGGCGGTGGCGGTGCTGGTCTGGCGCGCCTGCACCCCCATCGGGCGGCTCATCGCCCTCTTGGCGAAGGTGGTGGCCCGGCTCGTCCTTGGAACGCTCCGGCTCGTGGCGCGCGGGCTGACCGCCGTGATCGAGGTGCTCTGCCAGGCGGTGGCGCTGGCGGCGGTACTTGTCTGGCGCGCCTGCACCCCCATCGGGCGGCTGATCGCCCTCTTGGCGAAGGCGGTGGCCTGGCTGATCGTCGGAACGCTCCGGCTCGTGGCGCGCGGGCTGACCGCCGTGATCGAGGTGCTCTGCCAGGCGGTGGCGCTGGCGGCGCGCGCAATTGGCCGAACGGTGGCGCTTGTTCTTCGCCCACCGCTCTCGGGGGCCACGGCCATCATGAAGTGGCTCGGGCGTACCGTCGGAACTGCAGCACGGTCAACGATCTGTCCGGTCGCCCGAGTGTTCTCCTGGATCGCCCGCTCTTTGAGCTCCTCCTCGGGCCGCGTCATGCAGAGCTCGCTGGTTGCCTTCGGCACCGCGCGTCATCACGCTCGAGTCGCCCCGCGCTCCGGTGCCGTCACTGCGCTCGAAGTATCGAGCGCAGTTGGTCCGATGCCCTACTTGGACGAGCCACCGCTTGAGTCCGTCTTTACTATGACCACTCACCAGAACCCGTACCTCGGGCCCGGTGAATCCCGAGTCGAAGCCGTCGTTTCGGTCGCGGCCAACATGGGGACGCTGGAGTGCGGGCCCCGCGAGGCGGTCGAGATCTTCCTCCTTGACTGCTCGGCATCGATGGGCCACCCGTGGGACAAGGTCCGAGCGCTGCGCAAGGCGACCCGCGCCGCTCTGGAGATACTGCCCGACGGCGTCTGGTTTGCGGTCGTGCGGGGAGCCGAGTCGGCCGAAGTGATCTTCCCGCGGACGAACGGGCTGGTGCAGTCGTCGCCAACCACCCGCAAGGAAGCGGCCGAGGCGGTGGCGGCCCTGCAGCCGGTCGGTGGCACGGCGATCGGACGGTGGCTGGATCTCGCCGCTCGGCTGAGCACGCTTCGCCCTGGAGCCATCCACCACGCGCTACTCCTCACCGATGGCAAGGACGAAGACGAAGCGGAGCGCGAACTGGACCTCGCCGTGGCGGCCTGCGTAGGACGGTTGCAGTGCGACTGTCGGGGCATCGGCAGCGACTGGGCGGTGAGCGAGCTGCGGAAGATCTCGTCGGCTCTCCTCGGAACGGTGGACATAATCCGCCAACCGGTCGACATGGAGGACGACTTCCGCAATGTCATCGGCACGGCGCTCTCGCGACACCTTGAAGCCTCACTCCGGATCTGGATACCCCAACACGCCAAAGTGAGGTTCGTCAGGCAGGTGGCGCCCACCATTGAAGACCTGACGGACCGAGCCAAGGCGATCGACGCGCACACCTTCGAGATCCCGACGGGTGCGTGGACGACCGAGAGGCGGGAGTACCACGTGAGCGTCGACGTACCACCGGGCCCGATCGGCGCCGAGATGTTGGGGTGCCGAGTCAGCATCGTGGTCGGCGACCGGAAGCTCGCACATTCCCCGGTGACGGCCCACTGGACCGGCGAGGAGTTGCTCTATGCCCCGATGAGCGGTGAAGTGGCCCACTACACCGACCAGGCGGAACTGGCTCGGTCAATCCAAATGGGCCTCGAAGCGCGGCGCGCCGGCCATGAGCAGAGGGCCACCGACATGCTCGGCCGTGCCGTGAAGCTGGCCGCCCAGAGTGGACAGCACGCCACCAGCCAGCTCCTGGCTGACGTCGTGGACGTCGACGATGCCATGACGGGCAAGATAAGACTCAAGGCGCACGTAGAAGACGCCGATGAGATGGCGCTCGATGCCCGCTCCACGAGGACCAATCGGGGGAAAGACAAGTAGTCACTCCCTGACGAGTGGATCGTCACGGGGGCGACAGAGGTCGTGACGAAGCCATCAAGTGGTTCGCCAGTGCGCGTCACTCCCCGGGGCAGGTCCCGAAGGAAGACAGCCGACCCGCCCCTTTACTGCGGCGTTACCGGAGGATCCGAGACTGCTCTTAGTACCTACTACGGATGAAGGGGATGGAGGAATGGAGACACCACGACAGGGTGCCGTGTTACGGCTGCCCTCTACGACAGGTCGCAGTCGAGTTCTTGCCCGCCGACGGACGGTGCACCATTTTTCGAGGGTTTCACTTGGACTGGTGATCGGCGGCCTCGCGGCCGGTCTTTCATTTATTCCTGCTGCAAACGCTGGTGCAGCGGGCACTATCAAGTCAAGCAAGGCGTATGCTCAGGCCCAGCTATTGAAGCTTTCGAATCTACCGGCCGGCTGGACAAAGTCGGGCGGTACATGGGTCGGCAGCAGCGGAGACAACGACGCGTCAAGCATGCTGACGATGACTCAGTATCCTGAATTTTCGACCTGCCTGGGCGAAGCTCCCGCGCTCAGTGTGGTCGCCACAGAGGCCTCCAGTCCTGAATTCGACAGCAAGGACGAGAATACGAGCGTTCTTGACGTCGCAGATGTGTACAGCAGCTCGAACGATGCGAAAACCGATTTTCCTCCGTTGAGTAATCCCAAATTCGCGAACTGCTTCCTCCGGGTACAAGGTTCATCGATTATGAATTTAGAGCAGTCTGCATGGCCATCCGGCGCCACATTTGGAACGCCGACGGTCTCCATTTCCCATCAGCCGAGGTACGGGAATCAGTCGGGACTTATTGATTTCCAAGTACCGGTGAACCTCCCGGGAGGAGAAGGCGCCACAAACGACTTCTTCGTTACTCTCGTGATCCGCCAAGGTCGATCGACCGCGGAGCTTTTGATCGACCAGGGGTATACGACTCCCTCTGCCTCGCTTACCGAGTCATTGGCGAAAGCGGTCACAGCCAAGATGAAGGCGCCGCCGTCGGGCAACACAGTCATCACCGCCTGAACGGACGTGCCCAGGCCTATGGAGTTCCACTTCCTTATTCGCACCGGCGCCCCGCCTACCGGAGCAATTAAGAATAGGGAAATCCCTGATGCCCAGACCCGACCTGCAGGAATACCCTCGAGTTGTCGTTACTACCCGAGGGAGATGGCCCGGTGCGCTTTGCGAATCAACGAGTACTGGTTGCGGCCGGCCTTGGAGTCGCCTTGACCGTACCAGTAGCGACAACCGTTGCCGTTCCCGCAGCGAGTGCCGCCGGGGGATGCCAAACCAAGCTGAAGCTGGTCAAAGGGCAGCCCGTCGAGATTTCCTGCGGGCCGGCCTCCGCCAAGCTTCATTTCAAGGGGAAGACGTACTCCTTCAAGTCTGGCACCTGCTTCAGCAGTGACAGCGGTGGCCAAAAGGGCGGGACTCTCACGCTCGGCAAGAACGTCGATGCAAAGCGAAACCTCGGCTTGGTCGGCATGTCAATCGCTTTCACGGGCAACCCCATGGGTAGCGTCACGGTGACGGCGAACCAGGGCAAGGTCTATGTAAATGACGGCGCCGCAACCGCAACCCCCAAGTTCGGCTCCTCCGGAACGATCATGGGAACCAGCGGCGGGAGCCCCTACACGGTTTCGTGGAACTGCGGCGGCGCTCCTTCTAAAGGCTGATCGGTCGAGGCGCAGACACGTTGCTGGGTGCGTACAGCTCTGAACCGGATCCCACGAGTCAGTCCTTGCTGAACTTGCCGTGACAGTTCCATGATCCTGACAGCGCAAACGGCTTGCCCGAGAGGTCGGACGCACCCGATGAAGTCTGGAACGTTCCCTTGGACGAGCCGCTCTTGACCACGCTGCCCGTCGCCGTGACGGGGCCACCCACCGTGAGTTCTTTACCTCCGTAGTAGACCGCATTGAGGAGATCGAGGCCGGGAGAGGACAGGTCCATCGAAAACCATGGCTTCTTGCCGTTGCCTTTCACCGGGCCGCCGTCCTTCCCCTGGACCACGCTTCCCAGATCGACGTCGACGGTAATACCACTCACCTTGATCGACTGACAGCTGCCGTTCTTGAACTTGTAGGTCTTTCCGGCGATCACCAGCGTTGCGGTCGCCGGGCCGCTGTAATTTATGGTGTTGGCATGAAGTGGGACCACCGCAGCCTCTGCTTCCGAGCCGGCGAGCAGCGGGCATATGGACATCGCTACCGCAGACAGCGCGGCAACGCTGACACCGATGAGTCGTTTCATTCCGCTACTTGCCCTTGAAGACGTCGGCACAGACCGCTCCCATTTTCTCTGCGAACGCTGCGGCGGCGGCATTGGTCACAACTGGATTACCGCCCGAAATCGTGTAAGGCAGGGTGGTGTGGTCAACTTCTCCGTTCGTGGTGACCAAGCAGTCGATTTTTCCTTTCTCGGCGACGAACTGCGGCGCGTCCATTCCCGGTGCTTGAGAGTCCCAGTAGGACTTGTCACCGATGCCGGAGAGTTTGTGATCGTCCTTGTTGAGCTCCCCATAAATCGAGCCGTAGTCGTTCACGCCGATCTCCACGAAGAGCGGTGAGGCCTGGTCATCGTTGACCGACATCCCGACGGGAACGAAATCGCAGGTCGACCCCAAATATCCGGACTTCGGAGGTCCTACTTTGACTGAATAAAGAGGGGCCACCGCCGAATTAGGAATGGCCAGGCACAACCGACGCTCCACGACCTTTGGACTGCCCTTGAAGATCGATCCGCCCCCAAAAGTCGCCCCTTGAGCTGGCCGGGGATGCAATTGAGTGGAGGCAACGAGCATGACGGTCAGGCACGCAACCGCCACACTCCTTACTGATCGGTTGATCAGCGTGGCGCCTGCGGCCGTCGGACGACCGCTTACGGCTGGAATCAAACTGGGTGGCACAGATATCTTCCTCGTGATCGGAGCAATCGGTCCGTCCTCCAGACCGGTGCTGCACGGAGCGGCACTTCCGCGTTGCCGCGTCCCACGTCATGGTGACAGTGATCCGACCACCGCCACATCAGGGGAATCCCTATTTGTCGGCGCTCTGGCCTCACTGATGTTCGTCCAGATGTGCGAGAGGACCTTGGGGGAGGTCACGACTTCTATGAGGTCCACGGAGACGACAACCGGTGCGTGCGGCCGCGCCGGTGCTCATCCAGCGGAGACGGCTGGCCACACTTCCCGCAGGATGAACTCCATGGCGTCAACTTGAGTCCACGCCCCGAAGGTCGAATCGGCGCTGACCAAAAGCTGGATGTGGTCGACTCCGACCTCTCCATAGGCCTCGAGCTGTGCCACGACCTGTTCGGGCGTGCCAGATATTCCAAACTGTCGCTGCTCGTGGGTGAGCGATGGGTAGACGGTCGCATCCCGGGATAAGCGAAGGGTCGTGCACATCGTGACCGGTAGTTCGCCGGGCCGGCCAGTCGCCGCAGCCAGGCTATTCAATCGGTCACGATGCGCCACGATCTCGTCGGGCAGCAGCATCAGAGCGTGCCATCCGTCTCCCAGACGCGCCGCTCGGCGCAGGGCCGCCGGGCTGTTGCCTCCCACCAGGATGGGCGGACCCCCAGGCTGGACCGGCTTGGGCGTCACACTGACCTCCGGGAAACTGTAGAAGTCGCCCTCGAAGCTGGGTCGTTCTTCGGCCCACGCGGTCCGGATGATCTGGATCTGCTCATCCATCACCCGACCCCGATCCTCGAACGTCGTCAATTGCAGAGCGTCGAATTCGTCGCGCAACCAGCCCACCCCCACCCCCAACACCACGCGCCCTTCCGACAAGGCGTCGATGGTCGCAATGGCCTTCGCCGTGGCGAGCGGATGGCGATACGGCAGAATCAACACGCCTGTCCCTATCTGGATCCGTTCCGTCCGGGCGGCCAGGAAGCTCAGCACCGACAGGCAATCCCACCAGGCGACGGGCCCTTCCGGACCAGTGCCGAACTGATGGGTCCCGTAGGGATAGACCGTCTCGATTCCATACGGTATGACGACGTGGTCAACGGCCCAGAGCGAGTCGGCTCCACACTCCTCGGCGACGTCGCAAGCCCGCGCTAACTCCGACCTGGATGCGTCCGGACCGATGTGGGGAGCGAAGAATCCGATTTTCATCGGTTTGCCGTCACGGCTGCACGCTACCGCGAGGACAGAATGTGCTGAACCCCTCCATTCACACGTTCCGTGCTGGCGAGCGGTTAAGGACGTGGGCCAGCTGTGTCTTCGATCGAACGCCCAATTTCCGGTAGGAGCTCGTGAGATGACTCTCGACCGTCTTGGGGCTCATGAACAGATCTGTCGCCATCTCGCGGGTGGTCGCTCCGGTGATGGCCAGCTCGACGACCTCCTGCTCGTGCGGGGTCAGGAGCTGGGTGAGGGAGGGGCTCCACCGGGGCCGAGAACGTCCAATGGCCTCGAGCTCGTCTGCGGCGCGTTCCGCCCACGGCGTCGCTCCCACCAACTGGAAACATTCGTGCGCGAGCTGGAGCTGCGCCACAGCTTCTTCACGACCGAGAGACGCCAGGCGACGGCCGTACGCGAGGTGCGTCCTCCCCTCTTCGAACACGTTGCCGTACCCGCGTGCGAGGGAGAGGGCCGAGGTGAACTGTCGGGGCACGTCGTCGTCGGCTGCGAGAATCGCCACAGAACGGCTTACCACCAGCGCCGTGAAGGGAAGGGGATCGCCCTCGGTGCGTACCTGAAGGAGCGCGAGCAACCGGTGCGCCTCCTCGACCTCGCCGGCCAGCGCGCTTGCCTCAATCAGATCTGGGAGCACGGGCCAGTGTCCTATACCGAGCAGACCCTTCCGTTCGAATTCCTGGTGGGTGCGCTCGAGTTGTCGGGTGGCAGCGAACCAACGACCGTGCCCGAGCTCGAGAAGTCCGAGGGCGTACTCTGCCTGCAGCACCACAACGTCGATTCCAAATCGGGCTGCCGCACGCCGCACGAGTTCGACGCGGGCTAGGCAAGAGCTTTCCATGCCGGTGACGGCATCGATCTGCGCCAGCGTGGCTTGCACCTCCGCTTCTCCGAAGGGACTGGGGGTGGAGGCCACGAGGTCCAACACCGCCGTACCCAGGGCATACGCCTGGGCGAACTCACCTCGCCGCACGCGCAGGATCACACCGACTCCGTCCACCCACGCCAACGCCATGAGCGATCCTTCGTCCCGGCCCTGTTTGCGCGCCGAGGCCCGGACGATCTCGGCGTCGGCCAGCTGGTCGGCAATGATCAAGGTGTTGAGGACTGGCGCCGCCAGGGCGGTGGGGATCCCCTTCTTCGCCGCCACGGCGAATCGACGGACCAACGCCATGTCCGGTCGGCCTTCGACCAGGTTCGCGAGAATCGCCATCGCGATCGGGAGGATCCCCGGACCAGACAACACGTCATCTTCTTCAATGAGGGCCATTGACCGACCAGCCAACTCGCTCAACTGTTCGAAGTTTGCCGCAGACCACGCCGCAGCTGCGCCGAGAGAAAGGAGCACGGCGCCCGCCATGCGGTCCTGTTTCAGCACCGCCGGACCCTCGTCTCTGACGAGTTGCGCCACCAGGCCGGGATCGCCTCTCTCGATGGCACCCCGCGCCCGGAGCACGACGATCTCGCCGCGACTGGCGTGGTCATCGGTGTGGGCAAGCGCTTCACGCAATAGCTCGTCCCCCTGCCCGAGTTGGCTTGCCGCCGCCCCCGCGTTGAACAGCCTCCTGCCCCGATCAGACCTGCGGGGACTCAACCTGGCCGCTTGCTCGAAGCCGGCCACTGCCGCGGCGACGTCGGATCGAGAAAGTGCTGCGTGGGCCACCGCTTCGACCAACGCGGCGACAGATTCATCAGGGGCGGCGGCCGCTGCCGCAAGATGCCAGGCCCGCCGTTCGGTCTGTCCCGCATCGAGATGGGTCGCCAACGCCTCATGCATGCGCCTCAGCGCGCGTTGTTCGGTGCGTCGCAGCGCGACCGATCGCAGCAAGGGATGCCGCACGGTGATCGACGAAAAAGTCTCTTCGAGCAGCCCGGCATCGGCCGCTTCACGAAATGCCGAGAGGCCGACGCCGAGGTCGGCTGCAGCAGACAACAGTAGGGACCGCTCCCCCGACGGCTCCGCGGCGGCGAGTGCCACGGCCATGCGCCCCTCAGGGCTGAGATTCTCCAGCTGGACGGCGAAGGCTCTTTCTAGACGGTCTCCCACCGTAATCGACGTGCCCAGAGGGCGGACTCCCGCTAACTGCCACTGATCGAGCCCCCTCGCCGCTTCCATAAGGGCCAAAGGATTCCCGCCGGTGGCTTCGAGCAGCGCCTCGACCGCAACTACTGAGATGTCGGCCTCCAAGCTCGACATCAGCTGTTTCGCGTCGTCGAGGTCAAGGCCTTGAAGCGACACCGAAGGCCAATCCCCCGGTAGGGACTCGATGCCCGGCTGTGGTCGCGTTGCGAAAACCATGCACAGTCGATCATTGGCGATCCGGCGGGCAGCAAAGAGGACGGCGAAGCGAGAGCTCGGGTCCAACCATTGCGCATCATCGATCAGCACCACCAGCGGAACCTCGACGGCCGCCGCTGCCAAAAGCGCGAGTCCGCCGGCCGCCACCGCCAGCTGGTCGCCGCCCTGCTCGACCCCTTCCAGGGCCAAGGCTGAGGCCAACGTGGCGCGCTGCATCGGAGGTAGCAACGGCACGTACTCGAGGATGGGTCGAAAGAGACCGGCCAATCCGGCATAGGCAAGATGCGCTTCGCTCTCGACTCCGATGCAACGCAGCACGGAGACATCTTCGGCGAGCGACGAGACGAAGTGCTCCAGGAGACTCGTCTTGCCGCTGCCGGGTTCACCCTTGATCACGACCACGCCGCCATTCCCCGCATGAGCCCGTAGAACGAGCTCATGGAGAGCTTGCAGCTCCGTATCTCGTCCTAGCAACACACTCAGACACTAATGACACGGCCTGAGAGATAAATAGGGATTCCCCTGATGTCACGTCGATTGCCTACTGTCACCATGGATCGCGACCCCACCGCGTGGCGGTCGACCCGGTCTGGAGGGTAGAACGTTGCTTCGCGCAAGGCGTAGTTGCCTCATCATCGCTGTTCCCATGGTTGCGACACTCAGCTGGATCCCAGCATTGGGCCTCCGCGCGTCAGCGGCGGTCGTCGCAAGTGGAAGCTCGAAAGCCACGTGCAAGCAACTGCCCAAGTCTCAGATCCAAGCGCTGCTGTCCGTGCCGATCGCAAAGGTCAAAGTGACGTCCGCCTTGGCAACCGGACAGCAGTGCGTGTACTCAGGATCCGACGGCGGCGACGACATCGACGTGTTGGTTATTGGCGGGAGCGAAGCAAAGCCTGGCTTCCAAGAGGACGTGAAGGGCATGAGTCCCAAGGTCGCGGTCAAGGGAGTAGGCGACAAGGCCTACCGCGAGAAGGGCGACTTTCAAATCGATTCGATCAAGGGCAGTGAGTTCTGCTCCGTATCGGTCGGTTCGGACGACAGCGTCCCCGGCGTGGCCGCCCTCGAAACCAACGGGACGAGTGACATCCCCGAAAGCGCCAACGCCATCATCGCAAGCGTGCTGGGCACCATCTGCAACCGGCTCTACGGAAAGGGAAACACCAAGCCGTCGCTCCAGGGGCTGTCTGCCCTGACCCCAGCAGATTCGGGCTCCTAGCGCGATCAGCCGCTGAACGCAGCAGATTCCTCGCAGCCCTCAAGGATCTGATGAACGAAGCACCTCGTCGTGGATGGCATGCAGCTCACGAATGCGTGCATCGTCGGGTCCCAGGTAGTCGCCCAGAATTCCAGTTACGTACGGGACGTCGAGCCAGCCCGCTCGCAGCATCTCCTCCACGTCCGCCCAGTCCTTTCGGCGGTTGTAGAAAGCCTTGAAGACGGCCAGGTCATTGCAGCCGAGGAAAGGGAGCTTCCTGTCGACCAGCTGATGCTCGCTGACGTGGAGCCGGAGGTCGTCATGGAAGGGAGTCGTGTTCAAGAAGACGTCGACGGGGATGCCATCGAACATCAACCGGCACTGGCCCGCGGTCGTCAGCTGGGTCACGTCGTCATCAGAGGCCACAATCTCTTCGGGCAACGCATTGAGGACCTGCTGTGCCTCGGCCGGCCTGACGAAGATGTTCAGATCGATGTCGACTGTCGTCCTCGGTTCGCCCGTGCACCACAGCAAGGCAAAAGCTCCCCCGAAGGCGTGGTTGATGCCCGCCGTGTCCAACGGGTCATGCAACTCGACGATGGCATCGAGGATCGGTCTCATCGGCGGACCGCTGCTGCCCCGCCAAATTCCGGATACCTGAGGGGCCCCCGCGGGCCTCGCGGCAGGGCGTCGACGAATGAGAACAGGGCCTCGATCTTTTCGGCCAGCTCGCGTCGTTGACCGAGGTACTGGCCGCAAGTTCGCGTCGGCCTCGAACCCTGCGGCCCGGAGGAGTCGACCCAAAGTGACGACCGAGGGGACGGACGTTCCTGACTCATAGGCGGACAAGGTGGAGGCGGATGTACCCCCCCGTTCGGCGAGTTGCCTCCGGGAGAGGCCACTCCTCCGACGGGCTTCCTTGAGCATCACGGCGGCGTCCACCTCCACATGATACCAAATCTGGTACTATTTGGTTTCGAACAATCCGACCGGGTCAAGTGGGCACCATCTGTGCCGTCACCTCAGATCAACCAAGAAGGGGGAACACGTGTCAGCGCCTTATTCAGCGCCTTACGGCGACAGTCC